>NZ_JBBOOC010000001.1:692500-4651072 GCF_038002905.1 Cytobacillus sp. FSL W8-0315 | reverse complement strand
ATCCTCGAATTTAACTACAGGTTAAATAAAGCGACGCAAATCCAATGTTTTTTAGCAATAACGGACAATCAAAACCGCATAAACATTATTAAGGAGGCGATTTTACATGATCAAAGTTCCTGCTGATAGGTTGGCCCAGGCAGTAAACAAATATTTATTGCCTGGACTTCTCAGAAGTCTTTCTGATCAGCAAAAGGATGCAAGAAGTGAAAAGGTGGCCAATTCGAAATGAGCATCCAAACACTTCTTCCTGGTGAACAGAAACGGCTGCGAATAGGTGTAACTCAAAGGGTTAATAAACTTGCAAGGAATAAACAGGAATCTTCAGAACTATTTTCAGCAATCTACCGGGATATAAAACTGAAATACAATGTCAGCAGCTACAAAGAGTTACACCCTAATGAGATGTTATCAGTAATTAACTTTATTGAAAACTGGAACCCAAGGAAGATTTCTTAATTAAATATTAGCAAGATTTTCCTTTAATAAGTATTCCATTTTGGAATATAAGGAGGTGATCAATTACATATGAAATTCGGCGCGATATTAAAGGCGTGTCGGACCCGGGCAGGATTTAGCCAGGAGGAGTTAGCAGAAAAATTATTTATCAATCAGTCTGACATATCAAAATACGAATCTGATAGAAAAGAACCAACAATGTCACTGTTCCAGGCATGGATGACAAACACTCAATCACCAGAAGTAGCTGTTGCATTTATGTATGGTCTTGATGGAATTAATTTAATTCAGCAACTAATGCCGATAATTGGAGGATGGATAGTATGGTTTTAACTAAAAAACAGAAATTAGATCAATTGATCAGCAAGCTAAAAAGCCATGGTGTAAAAATAGATTGGGCTGCTAAATTCAAAATCTCAAAGGAGGGATAAGCAGTGGATTTAGGTTATGTATTTGCAATGATACTCGGGACTCAATTTTTAGTAATAATGGGAATTTTGATTGGGGATTTCACGGATGCCGAAAGGAAAAAGGCCAGTGAGTAAGAGGGAAAAGTATATTGAAATGGGTTTGCAGGCAAAGTCATTAGCTGAGCTTCATTTGCAATATCCAAAGCAATTTAACGCAGATAATGTTCTAAGTAGTTTACTAGAAATGTATGAGCAGACAGGATTCAAACAATTAAACAAAAAGAAAAAAGCAGAAAGCTCACCACAGCTCACTGCCAAATAAGACACATAAATTAATGATTTGATTTCATATTAGCACATGCTAATTCACTCGGCAAGATTCAGGCTTGCCGAGAAAACTTATTTGAATCTATGCAAAGGATGGACAAGTTATGCTTTTTTCAGTTGATTTTTCTATCCAGGTAAATGAGAACTTTCACACAGTTCACTGGGCGTTTATTCCTGCTGACAGTGTATCTGAATGCCGGGAAGTAGCTCGTGAGATCAAAGAGAGTCTTCCAGAAAGTAAAAATCATGATGTTCACATTTTTATTGAACAATGATTGGTTCATTTAACAATCAGTCCAAAGTGCTGATTCCTAACTGGCTGTTAGAAAAAGAGCAAGTGCTCTCAGAGCATATTTTTTTAGCCCAGGTGCGGAAATATTTAACTCGCTATCCAGATTACAAATTATTAAAAGTTGAGGATGGATTGGCTGTTTGCGAAAGACTAAAAGGAGGATAAGGATATGGCTAAGTTCAGAATGATTCACACCGATTTTTGGGATGATCCTAAAGTGGTCGAGGAAATGACAGCAGAAGATAAATACTTTTTCCTTTACCTGCTGACTAACTCTAATACTACTCAAATTGGAATCTACCAAATTACAAAAAAACAAATGGCATTTGATATGGGGTATTCCCCAGAAAGCGTCAATGCCCTTCTAGATCGGTTTATTAATCACCATAAATTGGTCCTCTATAACGCTGAAACAAGGGAAATTGCTATCAAAAATTGGGGGCGCTACAACTTCAATCGAGGCGGAAAACCAGTACTCGATTGTGTGAGGGCTGAACTTAAAAATGTGAAGGATATTTCCCTTATCTCATTTGTAGGTGAACGAATCGAAAAGGAAGAAATCAAATTCATTTACGATTCGTTCACGATACGTACTGATAAAAATGGTAAAAAAAGTGAAACCTTATTAAATCAAGGTTTTGACGATACGTCCACGATAAGTGGACAAGAAAAAGAAGAAGAAGAAGAAAAAGAAGAAGAAAAAGAAAAAGAAGAAGAAATAGCTGCAGCTAATAGAGCCGAGCTCATTAATCAATTTATATCTCTAAGAGGTCATGGATTTGCTCACTCTCCAAAAGATGAGGATGCTGCTGCTGAAATTCTTTCGACCGTTCCTCTGGAGGAATCTCTTTCACTGCTTAAACAAAGGTTTGACACTTTTGAGCCTAAACATCATCGAGATCGTATTAACAGTCTCGGCTATTGTGTTGGGTATATACTCGATAATTTCATGAAAAATCAAGGTGAAGGGGATGCGAATAATGAGAGGCGATCAAAGGTTTACAAGCATGGATCAGGTTTTGGCAGACCTGCACCAAAAAATGCAGAACAGGCCATCAGAGAAGCAGAAGCAGCAAGGAGAGCATGGGGAGGATAATTATAATTGCTCAGCCTGTAATGACACGGAGTTTATTCTTTACAAGAATGAAGATGGCTATGACGTTGCTAGGCCATGTGATTGCCGAGAAAAAAACGCATGGAAAAGACGATTTAAAAACTCAATGATTCCTGATGAGTTTACAAATGCAAATTTCGAAAACTACCAGCGTTTATCTAAAGTTCAAGAATCTATGTATCAATCAACTTTTGATTATCTTAAGCTTTTTAAAATCGAAAAAGACAATGAAGGGCGCAAAAAGAAAATTATTCCCCCTTGGAATTTCGGGTTTGTTGCTGTTTTCGGCGAACAAAGGCTAAAGGAGCTACCATCTTCCGAAAGATCTGCGGTTAAACAAAAACACAATAACTTCGGGATAGGAAAAACGCATTTACAAGTTTCATTAGCTAAGAGGCTAATCAAAGATGGATTCAATGTTGTGATCGTATCTGATGTTATGTTCATGGAGCAATTAATGCAGGCAAAAATGATGAGTGATGAAGGTGAATCTTATAACCAACTGCTCAGAAACGTTCTAAATGCAGACGTCCTTATCTGGGATGATATCGGAAAAGTGAACTGGACTGAACCGCGAGAAAGAATGTATTACACCATCATCAATGAACGATACAGGTCTCAGAAACCAATTGTGTTTAATTCAAACGAAGATCGAGGAAGCCTTGCCGAAAAGATAGGCTATGCAGCTGCCAGCAGGCTTATAGGTCAGGCAGATGAATTTTTATTAGAAACTGAAGGCGCTGATTGGCGATTGAAGAAGGGAGCAAAAACACATGTGTAATTTATGCAATGGCACACAAGTTATTCATGAGGTTGGCAGTTTCTCAATTGTCTATCATAACTGCCCTAACTGTGGGCCAGCACCTGTACAGGATAAAAGTTTTGAGAAGTTTTGCCAAAGAATTTCCATGAGAAAAGCAGAACTTGAAAGTGCAAGACTCGTGAAAGAAGTGAGTTGATGGGTTTTCACAAGGAATCTCTTCTAAGGGAAGCCAGGAGGAAAACAGTGATTGTCCTTGAAGAGCTAGACTTTATTTGGGATGATGCTGAACTCACTGTTCTAAAGGATTTATGGGATAGAGAATTTAGCATTACTTGGATAGGTGAATATTTTGAAAGGGATCCCGATGAAGTCTTGCTTGCTCTCATCCATCTTGCCAGACAAAATCACATTGACAGACGGAAGACAGGCTTAAAAGGAGAGTAAACCATTAACAAATCTGTAGTGAGGTAACTCAATGGGGAAAAATAGCCAGTGTTCATGTTGTGGGAAATCGTTTCTCGTGACAACTGCTGAAGTTTTATATTGTTCGGTTGAATGCCAAGAAAATCACAGCATTTTTAAGATAAGTGAAAGGGATGTAAAGAGGGTGTGCTGACATGGATTTATCAAAGGCTACTAATCAGCAACTTTATGATATTGCAAAAGATGAATGTGCCAGAATGAAAGATCGTTATGCTGCAGCAAGGGAGCTTCAGTCAAGAAATGAGGAGGCAGGTGTATCAGATGGCAAACAAAATTAAACGGAAAAGACGGTTGGGAAGATCACTTGCCCGTCGTCGTAAGGAAAGATTAGCAAGGGCTTGGAGGTATTTATTTGTATCAGCTGGTGTGCTGAAAGGATAAACAAAATTAATAAAGTCGTTAAACAGGATAAACGAGTTATTAAAAGAGGCTAATTCATTTAAAGATGAATTAGCCAATACTAAAATATCTATTAATTTCTCTTCTCAAGCTGACGTGTGCGAACAGGAGGATTAAGAAAGAGAAGTTTTGACTCGATCTTTTTGATAAACATTTCTAAATACCATTTCAGATCAGGGAAACCAACTTCTTCATATTTTTGCTCGTAATGAACATAATCATTGCCCAGTATTCTAACAACATCAGCAGATGTTAGCGCTTCTTGGTCATCCAAATAATCTCTTATAGCATCTGCTAACTTTTTCTTTTTAACTTCTTCAGGATTTTTTTTAAGACTGTTAATTGCATAATCCTTTATTAAAATCTCTAAAGATAAGCGATAACCTGCACCAGCAACCTCAAAGTTATTTTGTTGTTCAGCTGTATAGGCCTGGTTGTAAACATCTACAAATCTTGGAGAAATCTCTTCAATTAGTTGATGGAAATTTGCCTTTCTAAGATTAGGATATACAGATACAAATTCTAGTGTTTTATCAGAGTCAGAATTTCTTAGGTGAAGAGTCATAAAGAACCTAGAACAATCAGGGCATAAATGCAGGAATAAATTTAAATCCTTTTTAGATGTGTACCTTAATTTATAAAATTCAATAGTTTGTGCAGAAATTGCCTGAGAACAATGAGGACAAAATCTGGGTAGCTTAACATTTAGATCTGTGAAATAGGGGGTATTATGTTTAGTTAATTTTATATCTTTCAGGTTTTCCATAAAATTCTCCTTTTAGTAAAAAGTATAGATCTATAAGAGATACGTTACAATCAAATTTTGGTAGATTCTTGGAAAAGAAAATTTTTAAGTCCCCCAGGCGGTGAGGGAATGAAGCAATTAGATATATTCTCCTTCGCCCTGGAAGATCAAATAATTGATCTAAGACAGGGCGAGAAGATGGAGTTCTTCAGAGGGAAGGAACGACTACTGATCAGGAAGCATGAGAAATATAAGGGCGTTTGTTTTTATCAGGGGCCAGGCTTCTCTGGGTACGCCCTACACATTGACATAAAAGGTATGTGCGGTGGATTAGATATCTTTGTAGCCAGTATTGAACGGTGGCTGGATGGCCGGGGGTGGAATGAAACAAAAGAGAAAAAAGCGAATTAAGGAGGAATGAAAATGAAATACGATAAACAGGAATGTCCTCAATGCAAAAAACAAGTAGTTACTCTTTACAAAAAGAACAGAGAAGATACTGCATTATGTTATTGGTGCAATAAAAAATGTGAGAAAGCATTAAAGGTTAATGTATAGTTCGATCATTTAGCGAAACAAAATGATAGTTCTGTATACTTCTTAGAAAAGCAAAAGAGACAACCCATGAGTGAGTGTCTCTTCCGAAATTACTTATATTGTGAGCTTAATATGCCAGTTGCACTGCAGCCGTAGCTGCGGGTAAGAAGATCGCCATTTTTGTACCAGCAACTGAGTTTTAAAATATATCTACCAGCTGGTACACCAATAACATTGTTGTAGTCACCTGAATCTGGCAAGTTAATTACTTGTTTCGTATCAGGGGAATAAACTTCCCAAGTCAACCACTCATGTTGCCAATCGCTGACCCCTTTATCATCAACGTATACACCTAACCAAGCACCATCAGGGACAGTGATTGCTCTTGTTGTCATGACTGAATATGTATTAGGCTTCATATTGATTTCGGACTTGTCAATAATCGTGTTTGCACTAGCTGCAGTGTTGAAGCTTAATAATACCACCAGTGCCGAAAATACAATTAGTAGTTTTTTCATAATCTCAACCTCCTATTATTTTTCCAACAGTTAGATAGTATACCTGTATTTTCATGTTAGTTAAATAGATATATTTTACTAGTTTTATGGAAGAAATGACATTGGAGAGATTTTAGTAAGGGAACACAAGATAGAGGGAGTTGATTAATGATGATCGGCAAAGTCGAGGTCTGGTTTATGACAGAGGAAGAGCGCCAGGCATACATCAAGAAGCATCCTATTCGACCAGCAAAGAAAGTTAAGAAGTCCGATACCACTTTAGCCAATTCAGGAATGGATTATAGATGGAGAAGCAAAAAAGGCACAGAAGCTCGATACGGAAAATAAAAAAAGCCAGGACTTCTCCCGGCCACCCAAATATATTATAACCCATTGGGAGGGATCATGGTGAAATCAAATATAGAAAGAAGCACAGCTGAAATCGATTTAATGAATAATACTAAAATGTACGTTGTAAAAGACGGCCGACTTATAGTACATGACCTCCCAGATTACGGTGAAACCCTTATTGTATCCCTTGGAGGGAAGGTTGATCGTCTCGAAACGACGGTGAAACGGAAGGTGTAAAGGATGTTTAATAGCAGAACAAGTTAAATTAGGGAAAATAGAATATTGCGCCTAACCAAAAAGTGGAGGGCACTAAATGACGCATAGACGTTATTTGGTGCCCTTTTATATTTTTATCAATAATCAGGGGGTTAGAGAATGAGGGAACAATTAGATTTTCATTTAGCCGAAATTAATCGCGAAGAAACAAAAAGGAATGTGGAAGATGCTTTGGAAAAGTATCGGATTATGCTATTAACACAGGAATTGAATCAATTGCCCAAAGTCACACAACATTTCTCATTGGAACTTCCAGCCCGCACAAATCAATTCCATTCATCCACTGAAGATGCAGCAATAAAGAATGCTGAATATGAAAGAGCAAGAAGTGAATATATAAAGAGAATTTCCATGGCTGTAAATCGTCTTGCTTATAAAGAGAGAGCAATTATAATTAGGCGTTATATGACGGAAGATGATATTTATGATTACCAGGTGTTTAATGAGCTTCATATGAGTGAGAGGACGTATCAGCGCCACAAATCCAAGGCTTTTTATAAGCTTGCATTCGCACTAAGATTAGAGGTTTACGAAGAACGGGCGGTGACTTGGGCATGAATTTTGTACAACCTATTCGCGATCCAGATATGATTTTATACATGAAGAAGTTCTTAAAGGAACAATCAGATAGAAACTACATGCTATTTGTAACAGGTATTAATTCTGGGCTAAGAATTTCGGATATTTTGCAGCTAAGAGTGAATGATGTGAAAAAATCATATTTTAATATTATTGAAATAAAGACCAAAAAGAAAAAGCGAATTGATATGACCACTCAGCTTCAAAAAGAATTCAAGTGGTATATTGAGGGGAAAGAAGATCATGAATTTCTTTTCAAAAGCAGAAAGGGTCTAAATAGACCTATCAGCAGAAGTATGGCTTATAAAATTCTTCGGCATGCAGCAGATTATGTAGGTTTAGATGACATTGGCACACATACAATGAGAAAGACATTTGGTTATCATTTATATAAAAAAACAGGAGATGTTGCATTACTACAGAAGATACTTAACCACTCTGATCCAGCTTTCACCCTTCGTTACATTGGTATTAGCGATGACATGATGAACCAGGCAATAAAGTCTTTTAGGATTTAAGAGCACTCAGTGTTGTTTAGCTGCAGTGCTTTTTTTATTTCATTTATTACAAGATTACCTTCATTTTACTCATGTGTAATTCATTTTAGAGAAGTGCTTTAAATGTATGAGTAACAAGGGATTCAGCATTTAAGTGAATTACACACAATATAAGATATGGGTAATTAGTGGTGTAAAATTATAGAAGATATTGTAAACTAAACCTATCTAAACCATGGAGCGTAATAATAATTTGATAGGGGGAAATAAAATGATTGGAAATTATAATGAATTATCAGATCAGCAAAGAAAGAACATTGATTATTTTTTACAGAGAGCTGATTCAAATAGACTATCTATCTTACATCAGAAATTTAATGTACAACGTGCAAGAAATAATATAGTCTTTAGAGAAAATATCATAAGAGACTTGATGTTCGGTCAGATTCCATTCTCCAACTTTATGGAATGGTTAGGTCATGTTGAACTAGAGGGAAATAACTCACTTTTTATATATGAAGCAGAAGAGGAAGACTTTTTACAGGATTGTTCAGTTGAAACAATTTATAATAAGTGTGAAAAGCTGCTAACACCTCTTTATGATATTAGTCCTGAAGAATTAAATAAAATAAGGTTAGTTAATGTTTCGAAAATTGAAAGTAAAAACCAGGTACTACTTACGATTGCTGCTCCTTCCCAGGTTCAGGTGAAAAAACTTGACGGACAAATGGAATTGAGAAACCACGTTTACCTTGCTTATCTTATTGTTGATTTTAACCTTAAATCAGTTATATTATTTATGCACCCTACGGCAGGTTTAGCCTCAATATACGGTGAAAGTAAGCGACGGGATATCGATGATGTTACTTGGATTATTTTGCATTTTTTCAGAGAAAATGTACTTGGTTTTACATTAAAAGAGCCTGAATGGGTTGTGAATGCTTTAGCAAAGATATCTGAGGAATATTTTTACCATAATAACCCTATAATAGAAGAAAAAAGTGAAGTTTTTACAAAAAAACATATTCCGGATTTATTAAAAAGCCTTAAAAAATTTGACCCTGATCTTGATCGTCAAGATTCAATATTAAGAATAAAAAGAGCTCTTGAAAATATTTACGATAGTGAAATGGTTGTAATTCATGGAAGGGTAACAAAGGAAATACCATTTAAAATCTTTCTGCAACAGACCGATAGAGGCTTAACACAATTTAAAGCAAATACTCGAGGAAAAGCTTTAAGTCATGCTGAAGCTGCAGATATTATAAGCTTAATGTGGGAACATGGAGAAGTCTTAAATGTAGGCTTAATTCATATTGAAGAAGAAAAGGAATATCCTTATATAATTAAGAAATTAGATAAATACTTTTCATTGAAAAAATATACTACATCAAGTACTGGGAAGGAGGTAGTTGATAATGTTTTACGAAAACTTAATAAATATAAAGAGGAAATTGAATCTATCTCTCTCTTCACGGATCTTGAGGATTTTGGACGAGGAGTTGACGATTCTCAAGCCTGATGCTACTGCATCACCTCATTTTTTATCTCGTAAAACTAAGATACCTCTCCCATTGATGGAGACCATTTTATCACTTCTAGCTCATGAATCAGTACTAGAAGCAAGGTTTTATATATTCTGCTCAAATGATGATCCGGAGTTAGTGCACGGATTTGAATTTATAAATAAAAAAGAGCTAAGGGATTTTATTGTTAGTGAGAAATTTACTTGTCCTCATTGTGATTCAAAACTGAATACGCAAAATATAAGGGTAGCTTTTGTAAAAAAAAATCTTCCTAATGAAATTTTTGAGGCATCTCTATGAAGGATACTATTTCTTTTAATAAATATATGATGAGTGCTGCAGATGATGAAATTTGGACACCTATTTCCGACCAAGAAATAGGTTATTATCTTCAATTAATTGATAAGGTCCGGACTACTTTAGATAGAGGTACAAGGAAGGAAAAAGGCGACGCTTTAGAAGATTTAATGACATTTGTTTATGGAAGGTTTGTGATTGGATATGTCGAACCAAATGTTTTTAAAGGAGATAATCAAATAGACCATATTGTCAATTTTATTGATGGTATGGTTCCTCCATTTGTATTTAGGAATATTGGTTTGAGGATGGTAGGTGAATCCAAAAACCATAAAGACTCAATTGGGGTCAGAGAAGTTACTGATTTAGTAGAACTATTACGTTCTAAAAAGGCAAATGTAGGCATCTTCAGCTCTTTTAAGACCTTTAGTAGAGGAAGAAACAAAAGCCCTTGGATTAATGCGGAAGGTAAAAGGCGAAAACTGGCTATTGCTAATAATAATGAAAAGATAATACTGGGTTTTACAATTGACGAATTAGAGACTTTGGTTGAAAAAAATTTCTACACTTTATTAAAACAAAAATATTTTGCACTAATAGATGAAATAGACGATGACTATACAGATTATCCTACTGATGATCTTTCCTCAGCTTACCATTTAAGATTATATGATTCTCTAAGACAATTAAAAGAGAATAACATAATTAGTGAAGAGAGCTATCAGGAAGGGAAAAAAAATATAATAAATAAATATGGTGATATAGAGTAATAAATGGCAGACTTTTGGCAGGATTGTGGCAGGATGTTTTGGTTAAGTCATGCTAATATGATATTAATGAAATATATTAAGAAAGTACTTTGTTTGGAAGTGTCGTCTTCCTTTACTATTAATATTAAATAAAGGACACCTCCTTTAATATAAGAGGTTGCCCTGATTGTTCCTTAACCTTTAGGAGGATGTGGATCGTTTCCATAGCTGTTAGATTGACCAATTTTTCCATCTTTATTATGGATACGATGTTCTGTTTGGTCTCTCTTAGCTTCTTTTTTACCTTCATCTATAGCACGCTGCTTCGTTCTGTGATGACTTATTGTTTCTCCACCTTGTTTATTATCCCAGCCACCATTGCTATTAGGTACAGTATGAACAGGTGGTTCTTTTTTCTTAACCATATTTTCACCTCCTTTTTTCTAGTACTTTCGACATTAATGGAGGTAATTCCTACCTAATGTAGAATTATTAGGTAGGAAGGTGGTGATTATGGAAAATGTTATTTTCAAAATTAGATAGAGAAAAAATAGGTGAGACTGTTTTAAGGTTACCTATTGTCTCCTTTCATGCGCAACATAAAAAAGTCCAATATACTGTTAAAGATTATTTTTTACCAAGTGAGGATAATTTGGAAGGGCAGTTTGTCAGGGATTTATTTATAATGAATACTGAAGAACTAATAGATAAATGGTTTGACGGTGAAGAAAATGCAAGAGAAATAATGATGAATTTATAGGTAACTAGAAGCATCCGTAAACGGATGCTTTTTTTATTGAGAAAGAAGATAGGCGATTTGAAATTTGCTGTTCATTTATCTAGAACGCAGATTCGTGGGTTAAAATACTAAGGAGGAATTAATAATGAGAGTTGAGATTAGAAAATCTGCACAGGGAACTGAATACTGGGACACGGAAGAAAAGAAAACGCTATTTGTACCAGCTGTCCAGGAACCAGATTTTGAAGTGTCTGTTAATCCGAAAAGTATGATCACAGGAGTGAATAACATTAAGGATCCAGATGCTACTGCAGTAAATATAACAGATATGACTATTAAGGAACTGCGTGCATATGCAGCTGATCATAAGGTTGATATTCCAGCAGAAGTTAAGAAGAAAGATGACATTATTAAAGTATTGTCTGATGCTGAATGAAGTACTGTGATTTCAACGGTTGCAGGAACAAGATAAGTCGTGGCGCATACTGCGATGACCACAAGAGGTCAAGGAAGTACATAAAGAAGAAGCAAAAGAAGAAACAGATTTACCATCATGACAATAAACAGTTTTATAATTCAAAGGCCTGGAAAGATACCAGGTCTTTTATTTATGAAAGAGAACGTGGCTGTTGCCAACGGTGTGGCCGATTCGTACATGGCAGGCGAGCTCATGTTCATCACATCATTGAGATTAAAAAGGATCCAACACTTAGGCTGGATGAAAACAATCTCATGCTACTTTGTCCTCAATGTCACATCATTGAAGAAAATAAAGATAAGGAAAAAGCTCAGCCGGTTTTTCCAAAATATTTTCAAGCCCCCCCTGCCAAATTTTAAATGCGGGCCAGTGGGAAGATAGGGTAGCATGGGCGGAAAATTTATCGTTGGATGAAAATTTTAATAAATAAAGGGGGGGTGTAAAAAATGGCCACAAAAAAGGAACGTCAAAAAATCGTCGCTGAAAAAACGGAAGCAGAGAAGCAGCGGATTTTGAAGATCATGCGTGATGCCGAAATTTACACCCTAACCCTGGATCCGTTGATAGAATCCTATCTTGATATCTATGAAATTTATATGACGATGTTTTTGCAGTGGAAAGAAAAAGGGTACCCAGCAACGCAGAGGCATACGAATAAAGCCGGGGCCACAAACAACTCAAAGCATCCTCTTGCGCAGCAGGTAGAGACCTGGGCTGATAAGAAAACAAAAGCCTTAGATTTGCTTGGCCTCACCAATAAATCTAAGCCTGGTAAACTTATCACTGGAGGTTCATCTGTTCGAAAAGATGAAGAGTTGAAAAAGCCGGAGCAAGTGGAGGATGACCTTACAGCCCATCGGAAAAAATGGCGGAATGTAAAATGATTGAACGCGGAATAAATTACGCTGATATTTTTGCGAAGAAGGTAAGAAAGAATCCAAAGAAATATCCTGATACTATTAAGAAAATGATAGATCGGTGGTACAAATGGAAAAAGCGAAAAGATATTTGGTTTGATGTAGATCGAGCCAATGAAATGATGGATTGGGTGGAAACCTTTGTCAGGCATACTAAAGGCGACTTAGCTGGGAAGCCATTTATTCTGGAAGATTGGGAGAAGTTCGCCTACTCTTGGATTTATGGTTGGGTCCACAAGAATGAAGGCAAAGTGGTTCGTGTAACCCGGGAATGTTACATACAGATACCAAAGAAAAATGGTAAAACTTTGGTTGCTGTAGGAGCCCTGGGATATTCCATGTTTGGTGAAGGTGTTCTAGGAGCTGATTGTTATTGCTGTGCCAGTGATTTTAATCAAGCGCAATTTGCAGCTAAGCCATTTGCTTCTACCATTCTTAATCATGATGCACTAATGAATGCATCTCGTATTTATAAAGGGCCAAAAGGGACTATATCATCCGTAACCTATGACTATATTCATGAAGAGTTAGCATATCAGAATCAATTTATAGTTATGTCTAAAAATATTGATTCTATCGAGGGTTCAAACCCTCACTTTGTTTTAAACGATGAGCTTCATAAACAAGAAAATATGGATCAATACGACAACTTCAAGTCAGCCCAGGTTGCTCGTGATGAGCCCATCATGTTTAATATTTCAACTGCTGGTAAAGGGTCCTCATCAGTGGGGATGCGTGTGTATCGGGAAGCCAAAGAAGTTTTGAAAAATGATGACAACGATTCAAACTTTGTCATGATTTACGAACCGAATAAAGGATATGATTGGACAGACCGAAAAGTCTGGGCCATGGTCAATCCTAACATCGGTGTTTCTGTTTCTATGAAAGCTTTGGAGACAGAATTTATTACAGCTGCACGTTCTGCTCATAAGAAGGCGGAGTTTTTATCCAAGCACCTAAATGTTTTTGTGAATGGTGCAGATAATTTCTTTGAACAAGATCAGGTTGAACATGTTCTTGTGGAGGATCTTGGTGATCTGACTGGGGAAACTTGCTATTTAGGTTTGGATTTATCGAAAACAACCGACTTAACTTGTGTTAGTTTGAATTTTCCATTGCATGATGATGATGGGAAGTCAATCTTAAAGGTAAAACAAATGTACTTTATTCCGAATGCAGACATTGAGCATAGGGAAAAAGAGGATAACGTACCTTATACAGATTTAGCAGAGCGCGGTTTTGTTCAATTCTGTGATGGGAAGATGATTGATCAAGACCAGGTACTTGAATATATAACAGATTGTATGGAATTGTATGATGTTCAGCAGATTAACTATGATCCAGCCATGTCCCAGAAGCTTATTGAGAAGTGTGAAAATCTTGGAATAGAGTGTCTGGCGGTTAATCAATACCCAACGGTTATGAATGCCATGGTTGATGATGCTGAAAGAATCATTTATGAGCAAAGATTGTATACGGATAATCCTTTATTTGTATACTGTGCTCTCAATGTGGTAGTAATTACAAATATGAATGGCATGAAGGCTCCGAGTAAGCGACAGTCCAAAAAGAAAATTGATGGATTTGTTGCTTTTTTAGTTGCTCATAAAGAAACCATGATGCTCATGGATGACATAGATGAAAATGGAATGGATGATCTGATTAGTGAGATTTATAGATAACAGCATATAGAATGCATTAAGTACTATTCAGTAAAAAAATGTTAATATAAATATATAAAACTGGATAGGATGGTAAATATGAAAGATATTCTCGCTTTCTTAAATGCGCTATTACCTGTTTTATCAGGTCTTGGAGGTGCGTATATTGGAGGGTACTTTACAAGAAAATCGCAACATGACTTATTAACAAAAGAAATTGCACGAGAAGAGAGCAAAGAGAAAAGAAAAGAAGCAATCGAAACCTTACTCATCTATAATCAAATAATCAAAATTGATGGTGAGGATTTGCTGGTCACTTTTGTTGGTGGCTCTCAAGTTGAGTTTGAGATTAATATTTATCAAGATAAAATTAGGCCAATGATTTATGAAAAGTTTCATCTAATTCATAAAGATGTTGCTGATGTCATCAAGCAAATTGACGATACAATTCAATTCTGTAATTTTCATGAAGAAATAACTTACGAAGAACATAGAGGATTAGCCGATGATTATAATAAATTGATACGTATTATACAAAATCATATAGAAAATTATCGTAACCAAAATAATGTATTCATTAATTAAGAGTCCTTAACGAAAGGACTCTTTTTATGTATAGAAAGGCGGTGAGCAATTGGGATTACGCGACAGTTTTTCAAATTTTCTTTACAAGCAAGCTGAGAAGCGCGGATGGTTTGAGGATATTTACTCGAGTACTATTCGTTACGGTGGCCGGTATGTTAGTGATGATAATATCCTAGAATCAAGTGACGTTTATGAATTGCTGCAGGATATTAGCAATCAGATGATGCTGGCTGAAATTGTTGTGGAAGATCTGGAAGGAAACGAGATAAGAAACGATCCTGCCCTGAGAGTTCTTAAAAAACCTAATCATTATTTGACAAGCTCGGAGTTTATCAAGCTCATGACCAATTCATATCTGCTACAAGGTGAAGTGTTCCCAGTATTGGATGCAACTCAGCTGCATCTGGCAGCTAATGTATATACTGAGTTAGATGAGAGATTGATAGAGCATTATAAGATTGGTAGTACCGAGATTCCAGCCTTTATGATTCGTCATATTAAAAACATCGGTACGGATCATCTTAAAGGAGTTGGACTTTTACAGCTTGGCAAGAACACTCTGGAGGGTGTTATGAGCGCCGAAAAGGTTTTGACGGACAAATACTCTAAAGGTGGTTTACTAGCCTTCCTGCTTAAACTGGATGCTCATATCAACCCACAGAACGCAGCGCAGTCGAAATTAATAAAAGCCATCCTTGACCAACTAGAAGCTATCGACGAATCAAGGTCTGTGAAAATGATCCCTCTGGGTAAGGGTTATTCCATCGATACTATGAAAAGCACAATTGAAGATGATAAAATTTTAGCTTATCTGAATGTGTATAAGAAAGATCTGGGCAAATTTCTAGGTGTCAATGTCGATACTTATATTTCTTTAACAAAATCTGATTTAGAGAAAGCCATGATGTATCTCCATAACAAGGCTGTAAAACCAATAATGAAAAATTTTGAAGACCATTTAAGTCTTCTTTTTTTTGGTCCCAATTCCGAAAAGCGAATTAAATTCAAGATTAATATTCTTGATTTTGTTCCCTACAGCACTAAGACGAACATTGGTTATAACATCGTTCGGACCGGGATCACATCTCCTGACAATGTGGCCGACATGCTGGGATTCCCTAAGCAAAATACTCCAGAAACCCAGGCAGTCTATATTTCTAATGATCTATCTAAAATCGGAGAGAAAAATGCTACAGATGATAGCTTGAAGGGGGGTGATGGAAATGACAAAGAAAAGGGAACTGAGGACAATTGACATCACCAATTTTAGGACAAGGGATGCGGTAAATGATCAGCCGGCTGTTATTAGTGGTTACGCTGCAGTATTTAATTCAAAGACAAGCATCGGTGATTATTTTGAGGAAGTGATTATGCCTGGAGCCTTTAGCAAGTCTATCTCAACAAACAGCGATATACGGGCATTGTTTAACCATGACTGGAACAATGTCTTAGGAAGAACCAAAAGCGGTACACTGAGGCTGTCAGAGGACGACAGAGGGCTGAAGTTTGAAGTAGAGCTGCCGAATACATCTCTTGCCAAAGATTTAGCAGAGAGCATGTCCAGGGGAGATATAAATCAGTGTTCCTTCGGTTTCTTTGCTACTGAAGAGACCTGGGATTATTCAGTGGAGCCGGCATTGAGGACAATTCATGAGGTTGAACTCTATGAAATTTCAGTCGTGTCGATACCGGCATATGAAGATACTGAGGTAACTTTGGTTAGAAGCAAAGAGGTAGATAAAACCGTAGAACAGCGGATCAAAATATTAAATCAAATAAAGGGAGTTTTGGAGAATGAATAAAAAACAATTACTTGCCATGCAAAAAAGAAACAAAAAGCGTCTTACTGAGCTGCGCACTAAGTTGGAAAAAAATGAAGTTCGTGCTGAGGATTTGGAAACTGTGCAACAAGAAGTCCAGGATCTTGCGGATGAAGCGCAAGCTATTGCCGATGCTCTTGCAAACCTTCAGGATGGTGAAGGGGAAGGCGAAGGAGAGGAAGGCCGCAGCGGTGACCAAGATGGCGAAGAAGGATCCGGGGAAGGGTCTGGAGATGAAGAAGGTGAAGAGGAAGGTCAGCGTTCAGCTGTAAATGTTTTAAGCTCTGAACGACGAACTGAAATCATGTCTCAGATTTCAGCTGGCCTGTCCACCCGTGGTCACAAGTCCACAGCAAGAAAACAGCTGGAGCAAAGATCTGCATTCGCAAAATTCGTGGTAGGTCAAATCACTGAATCAGAAGCGCGTGCGTTAGGGGTGCAAACTCAAAATGGTTCTGTTTTGATTCCTGAAGTGGTTGTTAATGAAATCATTTCGTATGCTCAGGAAGAAAATCTGCTTCGAAAATATGGAACACGTGTAAAAACAAATGGAAATGTTAAATATCCGGTGCTGGTCCGTAAAGCAAATGCGAATGTGACTAAAACAGAAAGACATATTGGTCCGAATCCTATTCCTGAGACAGAAATTGAATTTGATGAAGTATTCTTATCACCAGCTGAATTTGATGCTCTTGCAACTATCTCCAAGAAAATCATTAACATGTCTGATCCAGGATTCAAAGTTGAAGACATTGTAATCGAAGAGCTGCAAAAGGCATATGTTAGAAAAGAAACAAATTACATGTTCAATGGAAATGATGCAGGAAATGAAAACCCTGGGGCATTAGCTAAAAAGGCTGTTGCCTATTATGAATCTGCACCAGTTGACTTGTCGCAGGCGGGCCTTGCAAACAAGCTTTATTCAGAGCTTGTGAAAATGAAAGGTCAAGTTACTACTGAAGTTCGGAAAAAGGCAATGTGGATTATTAATGGCGCAGCTGTTACAGCTCTAGAAGGTTTGCTCGATGCTCAAGGTCGTCCCCTTCTATACGATTCTGGCACTGAAGGAGTAAGCTACAAATTGTTGGGGCACAAAGTTGACTTCACAGATGCTGCAGACGGAACGGATCCAACTAAGCCAGTATTTTATTTTGGAGATTTCAAAGCTTTCAAGATTCAAGATGTTATCGGGGCTATGGAAATTCAAAAGCTGGTTGAAAAATATGCAGATACAAATCGTGTTGGATTCAAGATTTACAACTTGCTTGACGGTCAGCTTGTATACTCACCATTTGAACCAGCTGTTTACCGTTATGAAGTCGGCGCGACTGCTCCTGTTGGCGGGTAAAAACTATGGATGAACTGATCCAAAAATTAAAAAAGCATATTCATTGGGAAGAGGGCATGGATGATTCCATGCTTTCTTTTTATTTGGAACAAGCCAAGACATATGTTCAAAATGCTCTTGGCCGTCAGGTGGAGTATTTGGTGATTATGGTTGCTGGAATCTTTTATGAGTACCGGGTTTCCGAGAAGGAACTCGGAGAGGCGCTTGATGCTTTAACTCCTTTCTTTGTCCAGGAGAATTATTCAGATATGGACACCACTTCTCAAGAAACTGATACCACATTGGTAACACAGGAGCTGTATTCGGATGCCGAGACGAACTAATCAATTAAAATGGACAGCAAACCTTCTGAAGCTTGGTGAGACCATTGATCCGGCCACTGACCGGGTTGTAATGGGTTATCCATTAGATCGTGAAATCAAATATAGAAATCTGGGAGTAACCTCAACAGACAAAATATTTGCCGAACGAGATGTTAATGAAGTGGTGAGAAAAATTGAAGTTCGGTTGGATAGAGCGATAGAAGATAATCAAAAAGACTATCGCATTGAGATCAGAGGAAAAAAGTATAATATTGAACGCATCTATACGAAAGAAGATGAGCGTTTGATGGAGTTGAATTTATCTTATGCAGGTTAATCTCCAGCAGCTGCGTTCCATCATGAAGGAGTCCGGCATCACAGTTTATAGGGATGACGCACCAACAACTGCGGTTTATCCTTATATCATTTATGAATTTGTTAATGAGGCTCAAAAGCGGTCATCCTCAAAGGTTCTCAAATCCATGCCTCTGTATCAAATTGCCTTAATTACTAATGGCACAGAAGCTGATTACGAACCATTGAAAGCGGTCTTTAATAAATACCAAGTAGAATATAGTCGTTTTGAAGGCTACCCATATGATGAAAATGACAGCACCATCACGCAATTCATTACAAATGTGAGGTGTGTGAATTAATGACCAATAATAACAATGGCTTTGCCCAGGCGTTGGATGATTTAAGAACGATGATTGATGTTAATCAGTCAGTTGAAAAGGATGAACTGGTGCAAGCTGCTGAATACTTTGTTAGTCAATTGGAAAGCAGGATAAAAACTTCTTCTAAAAACAAGAAGCACTTGAGGGACAGTCTGAAGATAGTTATTAAAAATGATTATGTTTCCGTCCAGTTTGAAAAAGATGCTTACTACTGGTACATGGTTGAACACGGCCATAAAAAAGCCAGCGGAAAAGGAAGAGTCAAAGGGCAACATTTTGTCCGGAACACAGTCGATGAGGAACAGGAAAGACTTATTGACATTATGGCTCAAAGAATATTTGGATAAGAAAGGATGAGAACGATGGTAAAAGCAAAAGAAATGCTTTATCCGGTTGGTGTGGAGAACTTATATATTGCAACGATGACAGGTGGAAAAGATACAGCTGGGGCAATACCAACCTATGATACAGAAATTTATAGTTTACCAACCATTGAAACCATTGGAATACAGGGGAATCCAACAACGGCTACAAAATGGGCCTCAAATATGTTGTTTGTCAATGCTACTAAGAACTCCACGTTTACCTTGACTTTAGATCACACGGCTCTCCCGGTTGAAGTAACAGATAAGATTATGGGTTACCTGGCCACAAAAGGAATTGTATTTGAAACTTCAGATGTTAAGGAACTGCCTTATTTTGCGGTAGGCTTTATTGCTCCCTTGAATGACGGATCTAAAATCGCTCGTTGGTACCCTCGAGTCCAGGTAACACCACCACAGGAGTCTTATACATCGGCTACTGAAGAATCGACCATACCCACACAGCAATTGGTCATGACTGCTTCACCGTTATTATTTAATAAAGTTACAAAGGTTGACTTTAATTCTGCTCGTGATAGTGCGACTGGCATTACTGCTGAAGAGTTTATGGCGCAAGTTGTAGCAGATCAGTCTCAATTAGAAACTCTATTCCCAACTGGAGTGTGATTGTAAGTGGCAAAGCTTAGTGATTTAGTAAACGTCAATATCAATCGAGACACCATTAACATCCAGGGTGTTTCGTTTCCTGTTATTTTTACATTTAAAAGTTTTCCTCTTGTTGAAGAAGCTTACGGTAAGCCATATCATGTGTTTGAAAAAGATATCAACAGGATGCTGCAGAAAAAGCAGCTAACACTAGGTAAGACCGAAATCAGACTGATGAATGCCTTAATCTATGCCATGGTAAAAGCAGGTGGTACAGATTGTACCCCAAGAGAAATTGAAACTTCTATTCCACTTTCTGATCTACCTGGTATTTTTCAAAAGGTCCTTGATATCTTCAGTAATCAAAATTTCCAGAAAAGTGATATGGAGAAAATTAAAACCGAAAAAAAGTAAAGAACGTATTCACCGATAAAGCGAAATCTCAATCCGAACTGGATTGGGATTTTTATTTTTATGTCGGGAATACGATTTTAGGATTGCCTATGGACGATTTTTTCAACATAACTCCTAATCATTTGCTAAAGCAATTCATTATGCACCTGAAATACACAAATCCAGATGCATTAGTGAAAGATAAACCGTCGATTATTTACACACTTGATCAAACGCCATTTCTTTAATGGGAGGTGAGATACATGGCAGAACGCCAAAGAGACGTTGTACTGAATTTCCGGATGAATGGGCAAGTGCAGTACGCTCAAACGCTTAAACAAATCAATATGGTCATGCAGACTGCAGCCAAAGAATATACAAATCAGATTCAATCCATGAGAAAAAACGCATCCCAAACTGAGAAGCTTCGAGCTGAAAAGCAGAAGCTTCAAACACAGATGACAGCTTCAAGCGAAAAGGTGCGAATGCTCCGTGAGGAATTTGAAGCCATGTCAAACGATTCGAGCGCAACGGCAGAAGATCTGCAGAAGCTATACAATAAATTGCTTACTGCAGAAAATGCCCATACCAAATTGGAGCAGGCAATGGAGCGTGTTAATGCTGGTCTGACAGATGAAGCCATTGCTGCCCGGGAAGTGCAAGATGAGCTTAATAAGCTAAAGGATGATGGCAATACACTTGAAGCTGAACAAAGACGGTTAACCAGTGCTTTTGAATTGCAGAGGGCTCAACTAGGAGAAAATGCTAGTGAGGCTGATCGGGCTGCACTTGCCCAGGAACAATACACCCAACAGATGAATATGGCCAGGAGAGCAGTCGATAATTTAGAGCAACAACTAGAGGCAACCCGTCGTGCTTACGGAGAAAATTCTGTAGAAGTTATGCAGTTAGAAACTCGTCTGAACCAAGCGCGTTCCGAAATGACACGTTTTTCCAGGGGATTGGATGATGTGGAGGAAAGTGCTGAAGGAGCTGAAAGTAAATTAGGTATGTTGGGTAGAGGAGCACAGGCTTTAGCTGGAGCCCTCCCAGCTGCAGCTGTCGCTGGTCTTGCAGAAAGTACAAAAGAGTTAAGTACTGAATTGTCAAGATTACAGTCCAATGCTGAAACATGGGGTTTTACCGGTGAAAAAATTGAGGAATCATTTAAAAAAGTTGCTGCAGTAAGCGGAGATACAGGTGCAGCAGTAGAAACCGTATCTAACCTTATGGCGACAGGATTCGATGATAATCAATTAGCGGAAGCGATTGAGTACGTTAACGGTGCATACGTCCAATTCTCTGACACATTATCAACTGAAGGTATTGCAGATGGTATTCAAGAGACTTTTGCGGTTGGTGAAGCAGCAGGTTCGTTTGCTGAGCTATTAGAGCGAAGCGGAATGTCCCTTGAAACATTTAATGAAGGATTGGCAAAAGCTAAAAAGAATGGATCAGAGACGGATTATGTTTTGCAAACTCTGTCAGATACAGGGGTAAAAAGCTTTTATGAATCTTATCAGCAATCGAATAAAGCCCTTATAGAAGCAAATGAAGCTGAGGTTGAACATCAAATGGCACTGAAAGAGTTGGGAGATACTTTGCGTCCTCTTGTAACAGATGTTACACAGTTCACAACAAAAATTATTGAATGGGCCAGTGAAAATCCTGAACTTACGAAAGGAATTGTCATAGCTACTACCGCCATCGGAGCTTTAGTGGCAGTAGGAGCAGTGTTAGCCCCAATATTTACTGCCATTGCAACTACCGCAGGAGCTGCAGGAATTAGTGTAGGAGCACTGATGACTACTATTCTTCCTATCATTGCAATTGCTGCGGCAGTAGTAGCTGCCATTATTGGGATTGTGTATGCTGTTAAAAATTGGGGCGAAATTTCGGACTGGTTAAGCAAGAAATGGGATCAGTTCACTTCTTGGATATCAAAAACAACCTCGAAATTAGCGAAGGACTTTGTAAAATGGTTTAACAACATGAAGGATGGGGCGGTGGAAAAAGTAGATGAATTAAAGGTGAAGGCTGTGAGAAAAGTTGTTGAATTAACTGTAGATGCTGTGAGGAAAGGACAGGAGTTGAAAACAAAATTTGTGAATAAAGCCAATGAACTGAAGGATGGAGCGATTAGCAAATTTAATAGTTTGCGAGATGGAGCATCCAGGGTTATGAATCAAGCTAAGGATAAAATCCTCTCCCCCATTCAATCGGCAAAAGAAAAAATTAGTGGGATTGTTTCCGATATTAAAGGATTTTTCACAGGTATGAAGCTATCAATTCCGCAAATAAAAATGCCGAAACTACCTAAATTTACGATTTCAGGCGACTTTGGATTAAATCCACCAAGAGTCCCGAAAATCGGTATTAAGTGGAATGCAAAGGGTGCTATATTTACTCAACCAACCATTTTTGGTATGAGCGGGAACATGCTACAAGGCGCCGGTGAAGCAGGGCCGGAAGCAGCGCTCCCGTTAAACGAGGAAACACTAGGTGCTATTGGAAGAGGCATTGCATCCACCATGGGTACAAGACAACCTATGATCATCCAAATGGTTACTCCGGATAGGAGAGTACTGGCTGAAATGGTTGTCGATGATGTGACAGAATTACAAGAATTTAACCAAAACAGAATTAGAAAGTTTTCTAAGGGGTGATTTCTTTGGCTTTTTCTTTTTCTTTTAACGGGACCAGAAAATCGTTCCTTTTTTGTGAGGACGAAGGCAGAAAGGAATCAGTATTTGCCCCTGTCTCAAGGAATTTACTAACCATACCCGGGATGCCAGGTGCCCATTTGGAGAGTACTGACACCTTAGTCAGGGTTATTCAACAGCCAGTATTTTTCCAAGGGATAAATGATGCTGAACTCAGTGATTTGGAAGAGGAACTTGCAGAGTGGTTGCTTACTGAAAAGCCTGCTCCTTTGATATTTGATAAAAGACCGAACCGAACTTATTATGCTGTGGTAGACGGTTCTTTTGATATAGAAGATGCCCTTCATATCGGGCAAGGGATCATTACTTTTGTCTGTCCAGATCCATACAAATACGGCGAAGAAAAAACAGATCCCTTTCCTGAGGACGGTATTATCACAAACAGTGGTTCTGCGGAGACTCCCCCGATAATAAACCTGGAAGTGTTGCAGAAAATCACTTTTGCAATGGTTCAAAAAGGTGTAGAGGAATATATGTTAATAGGCGAACCGACAGAGGTTACAGCCACTCCGGTCGATACTCGTACATCATTACTTTTCGAGGACGGATCAACAATCGGCACTTGGCAGCCAGTGGTTCCTGGAATGGGAGCAACAGAAGGAACGATAGGCTACGATGGAGCCGGGATTACTGCACCTTCCTACGGCACCGGTTCCTCATATCATGGCCCTTATGTTTACAAAGAGGTACCTTTAACTGCAGACTTCGAAGTCGAGTTGCGAGGTCAGTTATTGTCAGGTATTCCGGAAACAGGTCGTGTAGGATTCTCGTTATTTGATGATCAGTTACGGAACATCGCGATGATGAACGCTGTTGACATTATTACTTCGATGCATCGCAAATCAGCAGAAGGACGTGTAGGTCCTTACGTTGGGGACTTCATTAATTATGCTGTCAGTTCTCGTAATTACCGGTACGAGTGGGAGAACTTCCCGGTCTACTTAAGGCTAAGAAGGACGGGTGACACCTTCCAATTTTATGTGGCACGTGTTCTGGGGGACGGTACACATGTGAATCAGTTAACCCAAACGTGGACGACAGTTAACGACGCACATCGAGGTCAACTGAAATATGTTGGGATATTTATCGAAAAACATGGAACCACTCCATCTCCGCATACAAATCGCATCGACTATATTCGTGCATACAGTTTATCACAGGTTGCAATTGATCAAACGCCATACATTGCCTACCCGGGGGATGTAATCACATTCAACCATGAAACCAGAGACATTTTAATAAACGGAATCGATCGCACAGATCTTAAAGCGTTTGGGGCTCGATACTTTGTGCTCAATAAAGGTAAAAACCTTTTAACGTTATTACCTCAAGGGGCATTTAATGCGTCTGTCACCTTTAAGGAGAGGTTCAAATGATTCATGTAGTGGACGGTTTAACAGATAAAATTCTGTCCGTCATTGATATAGGAGAGTTTTGGAATGACGTCCATCGCAAATCGTTAAAGGATACGACAGAAACATATGACTTCATTACTTTTGGAGACGAGCTGTTCTCTACTCATTTAGGCAAAAGAAACCGAATAGTCATCCCCGATGAAGATGGCAGATATCTAGAGTTTATTATTATCAATGACAGAAAATATCGTAGTGGACAAGGTGGTCAATTCGTAGATATCAAGTCAAATGCATCGTATTTAGAACTCCGGAAAGCAAAAGTAATTTCTCCTGGTAAGCGTTCGTCACAATCACTATCTACGCTTGTATCGCTAGCAGTCGGAGGTACTGAATGGCGGGCAGGCAGGCTTGAAGGATTAGGAACACGAACGATTGATATTGAAAAACATACAGATCCTTACTCGCTTTTACAGATAATTTCGGCTGAATTTAACTTGGAACTGCAGTTCCGTATTGAAGTCCGTTCTAATCGAATTGTATGTTGACATGGTGAAGAGAATAGGTGAATGGCGGGGGCGTGAAGTCGAGTTCGGCCATGATTTAATTGGCATTGAACGCATCGAGGACACGGACAGTATCATCACAGCCCTTGTAGGTATTGGACCTGAGCGTGAGGATGGAACTCGATTAGAAGTAACCGTTTCCGATTCTGATGCATGGCAACGGTGGGGACGTGTGGATCCTTCTACGGGTCAGCGGTCACACATCATAGAAACTTATGAGCCTCAGTCGAATAATCAAGAAATGACTGAGGAGCTGTTGACAACGTTAACAGAGAATGAACTTGAGAAGCGTATTAACGCCATCATAGAGTACAGGGCAGAAGCAGCTGATCTTGAGAATGTACCTGGCCTTAAGAACAAAAAAGTTCGTTTTGGTGATTCCATTCGCGTTAAGGATTCAAAATTTGAGCCTCCGATTTACCTTGATGCCCGAGTGCATAGCCAGGAACGATCAATTAGTGATCCATCGAAGAAGAAGTTTGTCCTGGGTGATTTCATTGAATATAGTGAGGAAGATATTCACGCTCTATGGAGTTCCATGCAGCTGGAGATACAGCGCAGGCTGGCGAGGTTACTTGTGGTTAATGTCGAATCTACTGCAGGTGATGTCTTTAAGAATGGAGCCGGTACTACGACATTAACGTCTCGTGTTTTTCTAACCGGCACAGAGGTAGACCAAGGCGGAAATCTATATTCATACAGCTGGACGAAACATGACAAATCTGGTGTACGGGATATGGCTTTTGCGCGCGCAGGAAAGTCTATCACAGTTGCGTCTGCAGATGTGGACACAAAAGCAACATTTTTTGTGGACATAGGTTTCCAGGGAGAAGTGATTCAAACAGGTCAATTTACCATTGTTGATTTATATGATGGACAGGACGGCGAGCAAGGCCCGGCTGGACCACAAGGCCCTCAAGGTCCTAAAGGGGAACAGGGTCCACAAGGATTACAGGGGCTACAAGGTCCACAAGGAGACAAGGGAATTCAAGGGCCACCAGGTGAAGACGGAGTATCATCTTATACCCACATCGCTTACGCCAACAGCAGTGACGGAACGGTCGGATTCTCGGTTTCTGATTCAACTAACAAGGAATACATTGGGATTTATGTTGATAACATCCCTGATGATTCTACTGATCCCGGTATGTATAATTGGACACTTATGAAGGGAGCCGACGGTGCACAAGGACTTCCCGGCCCTAAGGGGGCAGATGGTAAAACCCCCTATTTTCATACCGCCTGGGCTAACAATGCTACTGGTACATCAGGGTTTAGTACGACAGATGCAACTGGCAGAACGTATATTGGAACCTATACTGATTTTTCTGCAGCTGACTCTAGTGAACCATCAAAATATACTTGGCAGTTAGTTAAAGGAGAAAAGGGAGATCCAGGCCCTCAAGGTCTACAAGGGCTGCAAGGTCCCAAGGGAGACCAAGGTATTCAGGGACCAAAGGGAGCTGATGGTCTTTCTTCTTACACTCATGTTGCCTATGCAAATAGTGCAGATGGCCAAACGGGATTTTCAGTAAGTGATTCCACTAATAAATTGTATATTGGTATCTATGTAGATCATATTGCTTCTGATTCGACAGATCCGACTAAATATGCCTGGACTCTGATAAAGGGAGCTGATGGGGAACAAGGTTTGCCTGGTCCTGCTGGGGCTGATGGGAGGACTCCATACTTCCATACAGCTTGGGCCACTAATTCAACAGGGACAGCAGGTTTCAGTACTACCTCTTCAGTAGGAAAAACGTATATCGGTACTTACACCGATTACACTGCAGCAGATTCGACTAACCCAGCTGATTACAATTGGGTGCTGATGAAAGGGGACAAAGGGGATACCGGGGCTCAAGGTCCACAGGGGCCACAAGGACTCCCTGGATTCGTTTTAAGTTGGAACACAACAGGTACTGTAACAGTTGATTCTCAGGGAAGGCTGTCAAAATTAACGGGAAGTTCTACATGGGACTCGCAGGCGTATTCAACTGAGAGTTACACTGGAGGAGCTTTTCTAACGTTTAAGGCTGGAGTCAATTCAAATAACATTATGATTGGCCTCAACTCTGACCCGGCGACGGATGCCAGCTACACTAGCCTAGATTTCGCATTCTACCTAAGAAGTGCGGGGACATTCAGTTTCTATGAGAGTGGAACCTCAAGAGGGACAGCTACACCGTTTGCGGTGGGAGATGTGTTTTCGGTTGTCTACGATAACACGGAAGTTCGGTATTACCATAACGGAAACCTAGTGAGGACAGTCGCTACCTCTTCGGGACGCACTCTATCGGTAGACAGTTCGTTCGGCACGGTTAGTTCTATGAGTCCTCACATTTACGACCTCTACTTTAGTCCAGCGGCAGCTAAAGGCCCCCAAGGACCTACGGGACCAACGGGTCCGCAAGGTCCAAATATCGTTGATAGCACAACGCAAATCGAAGCTAACGTCATCAAAGCGAATCACATCGACGTATCGAATTTATCCGCGATTGTCGCTAATCTTGGCAAGGTTACAGCCGGTGAATTAACAGGTGTAAGGCTTGAAACTGATGATGGGCTCGGAAGTAAAGTTATCATTAACAACGGGGAGATAGAAGCATTCCGAAACGGAAACAAGATAGCTGCGATTAATAAGCTAGGTTTCTGGATTTTCGACGACCAGGTGAACGGAGCTGGCGTGGGGATCATCCGAGACGAGCGTGACACCGGCAACGGAACACTAAGTCTTGGTATCCACAGTTTCCGCGACGAGTTGAGGTTAGGATTCATGGAAAGCGACGGCACAACATCAAGGTCTTGGTACAGGGCAAGTAAGGACCTTGAGAGAACGGAGATATACGGTACAAATATCGCAGGCGTCGACCGCGGTCGCTTAATAATGAGGGCTACTAAGGACGGCAATACGGACGGTCTTATCCCGTCTATCGCCATTAATAACTACACAACAGGCGGGGGTACCTCTAACCCTACGTATTGGTCGGGTGTATCGATTGTCACTGGTCGAGATAACAGTACCCCGAGTGCTTCCAACAAACGCTTCGGATTCGAAGTATGGCAGTACCGAGGTACCGGAAATGGCGCGGATAAACAGATGATGCGGTTAGATACTGACACAGACGGCACGACCTACTCTGCTTTCTATACGGATAAGTCGTACTTACCTAGGCCATTACTTCGTGCAGATAACAATCAGTACTATTGGGCAGCGGGTGTCCAAATCGACAGTGACATAGAGTCCATCCACGGTGTGCAGAACGCAAACAGCGTTATTTACATCGACGAGCTTACTGTCAACATAGCCTCTGGTGAGAACCTGTCCTATTTCGATTACAACTTTAGTGGCGCGGAAAACATTTTCCACGTCCAAGTAACGATGTACGATAACAACTCATACCGATTCACGCCTGCTGTATATAATCAGTCGATGTCCGGATTCCGGGTGTACTTGACACGCGTCGTTGCGTCGACCACTGCGTACTCAATCAAGTGCCGCGTAATGATTGTCTTCGAACCTTAAACCGACTGGAGGCGTTTAAATGATTGAACGTATTACTATTCAGAACCGCCGTTTTATGACCGGTTTTGAACTTGATTATACGAATGAAGCCGTTAAGGTAGGAGAGGGAACACTCGATTCCTTCGCCCTTCCGGCGGTTGAGTTTGACTTGTACTACGATAGCACAATGCCAGTCCTTCACGACTTGTACATCGTTGAAGACGGTGAGGGCTATGACTACCGGCTATTAGTGACGTACCTGGGCGGGGACACCCTCGCATTCTACGACCAGGACGGCAAGCTATTCCATCGGCTAATTACTGTGAAAACGATGCCTGATGGCTCATACAGTGGAGATTTCGTTTACATCGAGCCTAGAGTAATCGAGGTGATTGATGATGGTAAAGTTGAATCCCGTAGTGAAACGTCCTAATCCGGAGGAGTCTAAACCGGAGAACCTGCAGGAAAGGGTTAATGAGTTAGAAACAAAAATTGCCGAACTAGAGGCGAGACTTAATGAAGGAGGTGAAATGAGTGGATCCAAACCAGCTGCCAATTGACATGGATTTAATTGTCGACACATTAACATCAAGAATTGCAAAACTTGAGAGAGAGAATGCTGTATTGCTTGCTCAGCAAGATGCGCTAATAAAAATAATAGAAGAAAAGAAAGAAGCCTAATAGGGCTTTTTATTTTGCCTTCAAGGGGGGATTGTGGGTGACACAGGAGGCGGGCACATTGGATATTTGGCAAGAGTCAGTTAGAAAAGATATAGAGGATATGAAAGGTGATATTCGCCGATTGCAGGATAAGACATTGCTGCAAGATCAGTCCATTCAGAATATCCAGGGTGATTTAAAGGAGATAAAAGAGGATACCAAGTGGCTTAAGCGTACTATTACTACTGCTCTAATTACAGCTACAATTGTCGCCATTGTGGGTGGTAGTATAGCAATTGTATTTGAGGTATTTAAAGCATAAGGAGGAAATTAAAATGATTAATTGGAAAATACGATTTAAAAATCCTGTGTTTCTCTCACAGCTATTTCTCGCATTCTTTGCTCCAATACTCGGATATTTTGGTTTGACGGCACAGGACCTCACTACTTGGGGTTCTGTTTTTAATTTGTTAACTGGTGCAATTTCAAATCCTTATGTTTTGTTTTTGATTGTGGTAAGTGTTTGGAATGCCTTAAATGATCCAACAACAAGGGGTATCGAGGATAGTCAACAAGCTAAACGATATCAATGGCCAAAATAAGCTGCCCTTCAGGGGTGGCTTTTCTTATGTCTTGAAAGGGGTGATTGTCATGTAGGAATGAAGGACAGGAGTACAAGCAGTTAAATATAAACGGGAATAAAAATAATATTAGAGGTGATTAAACATGGTAAAAGTATTTATTGACCCAGGACACGGCGGAACAGATCCAGGTGCAATTGGAAACGGACTACAAGAAAAGAATTTAACACTTCAAATTGCCACACGTATTAAAGATATTCTGACCCTTGAATATGATAATGTTTTAATCCGGATGAGCCGGACTGGAGATCAAACTGTATCCTTATCTGAGCGCACGAATGCTGCCAATGCATGGGGAACTGATTTCTATCTATCCGTCCACATTAATGCTGGTGGGGGAACTGGATATGAAGATTATGTTTATCCAGGTATTGGGGCACCTACCACCACATATCAAAATAACATACATGCTGAAGTAATAAAGCTGGTTGATTTTAATGACCGTGGTAAAAAGCAGGCAAACTTCCATGTCCTTCGGGAATCAAATATGCCTGCGTTGTTAACTGAAAATGGATTTATCGACAATGATAATGATGCAGCTAAATTAAAATCAAGTACCTTTATTGAAAATCTTGCCCGCGGCCATGTGAATGGAATTGTGAAGAGCTTCAATCTTCCTAAAAAGAACTCAGCTGTTTACCACACTGTTGTATCTGGTGATACTGTTTACTCTTTAAGCAGAACTTATGGAAGCACTGTGCAGCAAATTAAAGATTGGAATAACCTTGATGACAATTACACGATATATGTTGGACAGGTACTTCGAGTAAAATAAGCATAAGAAGCCCTTCTCACTTAAGAGGGGCATTTCTTTCGAAATTATGTATTACATCATAAAAATCAAAGTCATATTCTTCTTCTGGTGTGGTCTCTAATTGCTCTGAATTACTGTCAGTGTCTTTTCTTAACCAACCAAAGAGTTTATCCATTTACTCACCTCGGAAACATTTTGTATTATTGTGTTCCCGAATTATAAAAAAATACATAAAAAGCCCTTCTCGATGGAGAGGGGCTTTAATAATATTTTTACCTCATCTATATCCTCCCATTAACTTTTTCAATATTTATAACACCTACTGAATTGGTAAATGATATTCAAGAGGTGATAATATGGAAAATAATAAATTAAAGCTCACATCTTCCGAGATAGGTACACTATGGGGAGAATATGTGAACGGTACAATGACAGATGTTGTTAATAGATATATGGTTTCAATTATTGATGACGAGCAAATTAAAGCCATTTTTGAGGATGCTATTAAGACATTCGGAAAACAAAAGCAACAAATCGTATCCTTTATACAGAGTGAAGGGTTTCCCGTTCCAATTGGATTTAATGATTCTGACCTCTTCAAAGGTAAACAGAGATTGTTCACGGATATATTTTGCTTGAATTATTTACATATCATGACGTTACATGGCTTGCTAGGACACAGCACTGCATTAGCTGTTTCTGTTAGAAAAGACTTAAGGGATTTTTACGATTCCTGCAATAACGATGCAAAAAAGATGTATCACCAAACAATTGAGTTATTGCTTGAAAAAGGAAATTTCCAGAGAGATCCTTTATTTTATCCTGCTAAAAACCCTGAATTTGTTTCCAGTCAAGATTTCACAGATGGATTTTTCGGAAAGGGTAGAAAATTAGCAGCGACAGAAATCATAAGTATATCTTTTAACCTTAAAAAAAGCATAATGGCTAAAACCCTTTCTATTGCATTCAGTCAAGTCGCTCAAACAAAAGAGGTAAGAAAGTTTTTAACCGATACAGAGAAAACATCTGATGGTCAAATAAAATCATTTTCAAAAATCATGCAAGCGGATAACTTACCCGTTCCAAAATCTTGGGAAACAGAAGTGACAACATCAACGGACTCTCCTTTCTCCGATAAGTTAATGTTGTATCATATTGGTTTCTTGTTTCAAGCTGCTCAAAACTATCATGGGGCAGGTTTAGCATCAGCCATGCGAACAGACCTTGTGACCGCTTATGAAAGTACAATTCTAAAAAACCTTATAGTAACAAAGAAATGGTTTAATATTATGGTACAAAATAAATGGTTAGAACAACCGCCACTTGCTCCTAATAGAAGTGAAATAGCAAAAGAAGTATAAAAATAAAAGCCCTTCTCACTCGAGAGGGGCTTTAATTTCAGTGCATTATAACATGATTAAATTGGTTAAACCACCTTTGGTTCCTCATGACAACATCCTCAAATTTTCCTCGATCTTCAATCTCACCTGGCGGCAGATAGTTACAAGCTGCATGTATAATCCCCTTGAAGGTTCCATCCATTACTACATCTACGCCCATCTTAAATTCTTCCATACAGACATGACAATGCGGATTAATATTATTCTTAGTCTTCAACTATATCCCTCCCTTTAGCTAATTAATTCAGCTGATAGGAGAAAAGTCCTTGTGTCGAATTTGTGAATAATAAAAAGACCTTCATACTGAAGGGCTTAAAATGGCAAATCATCTTCCGGTAAAACCGGCTCAATCTCTCTGACTATCTGCGTTATATCGTTTTCCTCATTCCAGGCCACTTTCTCTATAATAGTATTCCTTTGACCGTTTTCACATTTCTGCTGCTGGATCCACTCATATGCCACAACAGCCACTGCAAAATCGGGGTCTTTCTTAAATTCACTATCTTGTACAAAAAATTCACCGTTTCTAAATCCGCGGTTACCTTCCACATTCAGGATTGTTTGGATTACTACTTTCATTGACCAATTGCCTTTAAATAATCATCATATGTATTGGTGTTCACTTTAAATTCATGTTTGCATTCCTGGCAATGAAAAGTGAGTCTCTTTTTAGAGTGTTTCATTACAAAGGCAGAAATGATTAAAATAATTCCGATAGGTAGTCCGATGATCGTTACACAAGTGAAAATTCCTAATGCTAATATACTTTTAAATGCAGAAGCTGTACCCTTCACTTTATTTTCCCCGCATTGAGGGCAGTGAATGATTTGCTGACTTTTTGATTCGTTCATTTATTATTCTCCTCCTAAACCTACAAAATAAAACATTTTTAAGTTCATATTAGCATATTTAGAATGTTGCAAATGCAAAAAGTGTGTTGACCGAAGAGTGTCTTAATTTGTGGCCCCTTAAAAATCTGCTTTCAATAACTCTCTTTTGTAGGCGTTTGCCACGCCCAAAGCAGGCAATCCAACCCGGATGGCTACTGGGAGAAGTACTGCTCCCATTAATGCAACTGCAGGAGATGGCCAAAAAAACCATGAGATGACCATCATCAAAATCCCAATAGTCCAATAGGCGAGCGCTGGTGTCCTGATTAATTTGGTAAAAGGAGAGATCATGACATCATTGATTCCAGTTATGGTCAGTGTCCGGCTCATGGCGACAATTATCGAAATGACCAGTATGGTGGAAAGGAGTTCTGTAATGGCAAAAATAAAACTGGTAAAAATACTGCTGACTGAACTGCTTAAGGAGCCGGTAGCCGTTATGGCAATTAAAAAGATGCCTGCAATACAGACAAGGGTTGTATCTCTCCGCATAATCATGAAACCAATAATTAACAGAATAAAAAGAACATAAATCCAATGGATGGCTGTAAGTTCAACTCCCATCTATTTTCCCCCTTTCATAATTCCATAGAGAAGCGCCGATTTAGGCGAATCACCCGATTTGGAATGTAGTACAGAATATGATGGGAAGAAATAAATGGTGATATGAATTGCATCCGTCCGGAGGCGGAGGCTGAACCACTCTGCGGAATGTTTCGGTAAAACAGCTGAGTGATAAAATGAATATATTGAAGGAAAAGGTTTCTATTTTAGCGAATACAAGAATAGGAGAAAAGAAGGAAGGGAACGCCTATGAGATACAGGTCAGTTAATCAGATCATCTTCGCGGTAACTTTATCAGCAGTTGGAGTTTTGCTTCTCCTTATGAACATAGGTGTCATTTCCTTGGAAATAAAAGAGGTATTTGTCGTAATTTACCCCTTTATTTTATTGGCTGCAGGACTCCATTACCTGCTGTCATACATGTTGAAGAAAAGCCGGAGCGGAATGTTTCCCGGGTTATTTCTAATAGTATTTTCTTTTCTATTAATCCTTGATCGTTTTGAAGTAACTGAATTTAGGTTTATGGAAATATGGAAACTTTGGCCCCTGTTCCTTATTTTTTTCGGCATTAATATTTTATTGAAACGAGATCGTTTGAAGATTCATTTTGAACAGGATTTCCCAGCGGATATATATGAAAAAAACAAGGGTGCAGCGGAGAAGAAGGTTATTAATATATCAAAATACGAAAGCCCGCAGCCGCTTAAAAATATAAGAGGTTTTTCGATTGGCGATGTGGATTTTAAACAGCCAAATTGGTCTCTGGAGCCAATGGATTTATATACAATGATCGGTGATTATTTTATTGATTTCAGCAAGGCCTTCATCCCGGAGAAAGAGACATCTGTCATTGTAAGAGGGTGGATTGGGGATGTAAAAATGATCATACCTGAAAACATTCCCGTGATGATCCAGTCAAATATTAATATAGGGGACATTCGCATTTTTGATCAAAAGACAGGTGACATTAACCGCAGTCTTCAATATAAGTCGCCCGGTTACGATGAAGCATCAAGAAAGCTGAGAATCGCTGTACAAGTAAAAATTGGATCCATCCGGATCGATAAAGTATAGGGGTATATGATGAGAAAAACCGGGATCAGGTATTGGTTTGTACAGAGTTTTATTATGATGGCCATTATAAGTTCATTAATCTTTTTTGTCGGATTACAGGTGTATCTATTTTATAATCCTGAATCGCCAATGACGATAAAGAGCACCTTCTCGCTTTTTTTGTATGCTTTAACCATTTTACTTCTTACAGGAGCCTACTTTGGACTTAAGGGCAGCTACTTAATTAAAGGCAGGCTCGGTGATATTTTATTATTTGTTTCAACATTAAGGAGCGGCAAGTATGCTGATCGGATGGAATCCTATGAAAAAGATGAGATAGGGTTAATTTCAGATGAACTGAATCAGCTGGCGGAAAATATCCAGGAGCAGGTTTTTTCCATGCAGCGGCTAGCTGATGAAAAGTCTATCCTGGCACAAACAGCCCATTCAGCTGCTGTGATGGAAGAGAGACAGCGCCTGGCAAGGGATCTGCATGATGTAGTGAGCCAGCAGCTTTTCGCTTTGAGTATGATGTCTTCAGCTGCCCTAAGAGTTTTCGATTTAGATAGCGACAAAGCAAGAGAGCAGTTAAATGAAATCTCTCAAATCGCTGCTAAAGCGCAGGGGGAAATGAGGGCGCTTCTTCTCCATTTGAGACCCGTGCAGCTGAGTGATGACAGGCTATGCGATGGAATTATTAAGCTGATACAGGAGTTAAAGGCAAAGACAAACATCGATTTTAATGCAAGCATTGATGAGATTGAAAATCTTTCAAAAGCAGCGGAAGAGCATTTGTTTCGGATTGTGCAGGAAGCCCTATCCAATGTACTCCGCCATGCTGATGCAGGGAATATAAAAATAACCTTAACGGAAGAAGAAGATTACATTTATCTTTTTATTGCTGATAATGGAAAAGGCTTTAATCCTCATAAAGAGAGGATCACCTCCTATGGGCTGAAGACAATGAGGGAACGCTGTGAAGAAGTTGGAGGAATATTCAAAATACGTTCTAAGAAAAATGAAGGAACCTATATAGATATTAAAATTCCGGCAAAAGGGGAGAGGCTGAAATGATCAGTGTTGCTGTAGTGGATGATCATGAAATGGTAAGAAAAGGCATTATATCTTATTTGGCAACGGAAGCTGGAATAAAGGTAATTGGGGAAGCAGAAAGCGGAAATGAAGCTGTAAAGCTTGTACTCAATGAACGGCCGGAAATCGTTCTGATGGATCTGCTGATGGAAAATGGGAACGGAATTGAAGCCACAAGGGAGATTTTAAAAAGCTATCCTGGGTGCAAAATTATAATCATAACCAGCTATTACGATGATGAACAAGTTTTCCCGGCAATTGAAGCGGGTGCGTTCAGCTATATGCTTAAAACAGCAAATGCTGCCGAGGTTGTGAATGCAATTAAGAAAGCTGCACAAGGAGAGTCCGTTATTGAATCAAAGGTTGCGGGGAAAATGGTAAGCCGTTTTAGAGAAAAAGAAAAAAAGCCTCACGATGATTTAACTGAAAGGGAGTTTGATGTTCTGCTCTGCATTGGGGAAGGGATGACAAACCAGGAAATCAGTGAGGAATTGTTCATTGGCATCAAAACAGTCAAAACACACGTAAGCAATATCCTCAGTAAACTGGGTGTGACTGACCGTACTCAGGCAGCAGTTTATGCCAATCGAAATGGCATAATTAAAAGACAGGCATAGAGAAGGATGAGCTGCTGCAGCTCATCCTTTATTAAATTAAAAGAATGTATGAATTCTTAAGTTAGATAATTGTCTAGCTCCAGCGCCTACCCCCTCGAGGTCACAAGCCAATCCTCCCAAAAAGGCAAAGGACGCCTTTCCGGAAGGCTCGTCTTGTGCTTGTCGGGGGTGGGCAAGGCGCTTCCGCTTTTCTTATTTCTCTTCTTCAGGGATATAATATTGGGTCACATATGAAGGGCTGGAGAATATATTCGGTGTCTTATCGATGCCGCTTTCCGTCCCGCGTTTTTCATGTGCTTTTTCATATGCTTTGGAATTCTGCCAGTTCTTAAAGGATTTTTCATCCTTCCATAGTGTTAGAATGATATATGTGTTTGATTCAAGTGGCCGCAGAACCCGGATGGCCGTAAATCCCGGTTCATTTTCAATAAGTCCTGCCCTGTTTTTAAACCGGTGCTCAAAAAGCGGCCTGCCTTCATCTGTAACAGGTATATTATTCAGAACTGCAAATCCTGCATCATTGAATGTACCGGAAGAATCAATTACTTCATAGGAACGAGGTTCTTTAAAGATGGAGGCTCCTGCTGTTTCATGGATTAATAAGGCACTCTCAGTATTCTGCATTGCAACCATGTTTTCATTGGAGTGCTTTTTTTCAATTTTTTTCAAAAAATCGTAAGTTCCTCTTGCCATATATATCTTCATTTTTTCTCACTCCAATTGGAAAAGTTTATAGTGTTTTTTGAAAGTCATTTCAGTGAAAATATCATGCTGTTAAACATTTCATTCATTAATTGAAAAATTTTATGAGCTAATATCCTTACAATCTTTAATTTTCCCTTATTTAGATAGTTAAAAACGTCAATTTTTTGACATTTGTCCTTCAAATCTATACAAAAACAGAGAAAAAAGGATATAGTCATAAAGGATAGATACTGGCGATTTCTAATTTTGGTATATATATATTACAATAATACGCAGACAAGTCTTGAAAGGTGGATAAAATTTAATGACGAACTCATTTAACGATACATTTCTGAAGGCAGCGAGGGGGGAACAGACAGATTATGTTCCTGTTTGGTATATGCGCCAGGCTGGCCGTTCGCAGCCGGAATATAGAGCGATAAAAGAAAAATACTCCCTATTTGAAATTACACACCAGCCTGAGCTTTGTGCCTATGTTACTAGGCTGCCAGTAGAGCAATATAACAATGATGCTGCCATTCTTTATAAAGATATTATGTCACCTCTTCCTGCCCTGGGGGTTGATGTGGAAATTAAATCAGGAATCGGCCCTGTTATTTCAAATCCTATCCGTTCCATAGCGGATGTAGAAAAGCTTGGGGAAATCAATCCGGAAGAGGACGTTCCATATGTCCTGGAGACTATTAAGCTTCTTACTCAAGAGCAGTTGACTGTGCCTCTAATCGGTTTTGCAGGGGCTCCATTTACTATTGCCAGCTATATGATTGAAGGCGGACCATCTAAGAATTACAACAAAACGAAAGCATTCATGTATGCAGAACCTAAAGCCTGGTTTGCTTTAATGGATAAACTTGGGGAAATGACTATTACATATGTGAAATCCCAGGTCAAAGCAGGTGCGAAAGCTATCCAGATTTTCGATTCATGGGTTGGCGCCTTAAATGTGGAGGATTACCGCTATTTTATTAAGCCTGTAATGAATCGTATTTTCTCTGCCTTAAAAGAAGAGAATGTTCCGCTGATCATGTTCGGTGTAGGCGCAAGCCACCTGGCATTGGAGTGGCATGATCTGCCGCTTGATGTAGTTGGGCTGGATTGGAGACTTCCGATTCAGGAAGCAAGGGCAAAAGGCATCACCAAAACAGTCCAGGGCAATCTTGATCCGGCTATTCTCCTTGCACCATGGGAGGTTATAGAGGAAAAAGCAAAAGCTATTCTCGATCAGGGAATGGCCCAGCCTGGTTATATATTTAATCTTGGGCATGGTGTTTTCCCGGAGGTTAATCCGGACACATTAAAGAAATTAACTGCTTTTATTCATGAGTACTCTGCTTCCAAACTAAACAAGTAACCTTTAGGACAGCTTTGAGCAATGTCTGGTAAACCGATTGGCACATTGCTTGAGCATTAGTTTTGGTAATCAATTTAATTTTTGGCACAATAAGGACTGGATACAAAACTATTTGAGGTGGAAGACATGGGTAAAAAGACAGTTGGTTTACTTGTAATGGCTTATGGAACTCCCTATAAGGAAGAAGACATTGAGCGTTACTATACACATATCCGCAGGGGAAGAAAGCCTTCTGAGGAAATGCTTGAAGATTTAAGAAGCAGATATGAAGCGATTGGCGGAATATCACCGCTTGCAGAAATTACTAAAGATCAGGCTGAAAAACTTGAACAGCATTTAAATGAAATTCAGGACGATTATGAATTCAAAATGTATTTAGGATTAAAACATATTGAACCTTTCGTAGAAGATGCAGTTAGACAAATGCATGAGGATGGGATTGAAGAGGCTGTCAGCATTGTTCTTGCACCTCATTTCTCAACCTTTAGTGTAAAATCATATAACGGCAGAGCCAAAGAAGAGGCTGAAAAGCTTGGCGGTCCTGTTATAAAATCAGTTGAAAGCTGGTATAAAGAGCCTAAGTTTATCAAATATTGGGCTGATCGTGTAAAGGAAACATTCGATAAAATGCCTGCTGAAGAAAAAGATTCAGCTGTGTTAATTGTTTCTGCACACAGTTTGCCGGAAAAGATTCTGCAATCAGGGGATCCATATCCGCATCAGCTGCAGGAAACAGCTGACCTGATTGCCGTACAGGCTGGCGTCAAAAACTATGCCGTTGGCTGGCAAAGTGCAGGAAACACACCTGAACCATGGCTTGGTCCTGATGTGCAGGATTTGACAAGGGACCTTTATGAAAACAAGAGCTACAAGGCATTTGTGTATGCTCCTGTCGGCTTTGTTTCAGATCATCTTGAAGTGCTGTACGACAATGACTATGAATGCAAAGTTGTCACTGATGAGCTTGGTGCAAGCTATTACCGTCCAGAAATGCCAAATTCACAGCCAGAGTTTATTGATGCGATGTCTGATGCCATTTTTAAGTTGCTGAATAGATAAGCAAAAAATTAGAAAAGAAGGCGATTTACCGTGCAGGGAGAGAGACAGAAAGTTGTTGTTGCCGGAGGGGGAATTACTGGTCTTGCTGCAGCTTACTATCTGCAGAAGGAAGCCAAAGAAAAAGGAATGGCCCTGGATGTAAAGCTCATAGAAGCTTCACATCGTCTTGGCGGCAAGATTCAAACAATAACACGAGACGGTTTTGTGATCGAAAGAGGACCAGATTCCTTTCTGGCCCGTAAACAAAGTGCGTCCCGGCTTGCCAATGAAGCAGGGCTGGAAAAAGAGCTTGTGAGAAATACATCCGGTAAGTCCTATGTTCTTGTAAGACAGCGCCTATTTCCAATGCCGGGCGGATCAATCATGGGCATTCCTACACAAATTGCTCCCTTTATTACAACCGGCTTATTCTCTCCCGCAGGGAAGGCAAGAGCTGCGGCAGATTTTGTGCTGCCGCGCTCCGCTTCTTCCAATGATCAGTCACTGGGTGCCTTTTTCAGGAGAAGGCTTGGTGACGAAGTTGTCGATAATTTGATTGAACCGCTTCTTTCTGGCATTTATGCTGGCGATATTGATCAATTAAGCCTTATGGCCACCTTCCCGCAGTTTTATCAGGTTGAGCAGAAGTATAGAAGTTTAATTCTGGGAATGAAAAAGTCCACAGGCTCTCACCCGAAACAAGCCGCAAACCGCAAAAGCAAAGAAGGGATGTTCCTTACTTTCAAATCGGGGCTTCAATCGCTTGTCGATGCCCTAGAGAGCAAGCTTGAACCTGGAACTGTATTAAAAGGCCATCGAATTGAATCGATCAAGAAGACTGGCAGAAGCTATACAGTTGAAATGAATGGCGGAGAAAACCTTCAGGCAGATTGCATGGTTATGGCTGTTCCCCACCATGCTCTGTGCAGCATTTTCTCTGGCTGGGGACTTTTTGGGCAGTTCAAAGACATGCCTTCCACTTCTGTGGCAACTGTAGCGCTGGCTTTTCCTGAGCAAGCGATTGAGAGGGATATTGACGGAACCGGTTTTGTTGTTTCACGCCATAGTGATTACACCATTACTGCATGTACCTGGACACATAAGAAATGGCCTCATTCGACCCCAAAAGGAAAAGTGCTTCTGCGCTGTTACGTTGGCAAAGCCGGTGATGAAGCAGTGGTGGATCTGTCAGATGACCAAATTGTTAAAGTTGTACTTGATGATTTAAATAAAACAATGAATATTAAAATGAATCCGGACTTTGTTTATGTAACAAGATGGAAGGATTCAATGCCGCAGTATACTGTAGGACATAAAGAACGCGTCGGGCTGGCAAAGAAACAGGCACAGGAAAAGCTGCCGGGCATTTTTCTGGCAGGAAGTTCATTTGAAGGTCTTGGCGTTCCTGACTGCATAGATCAGGCAGAAGAGGCAGTTCGAAATGCAGTTGAATACTTGCAAAGCAACAAGCAAAAAGCTGTCCGTGTGTGACAGCTTTTTATATTGGATCATTTCAGCTTGCTTTTTCATTTAGAGTATGGTAAATTTCTTTTTGTACTAATGACCAAATTGTTCATTTAGTCATTTTCTAAAGAGGTGAGTTCATGTCAGCAGATCGGAAACAGCAAATTATTGAGGCTGCCACTAAATCATTTTCTCTATTTGGATATAAAGCAACCACTATGGATCAAGTTGCAAAGCTTGCAAATGTTGGAAAAGGCACTATTTATAATTTCTTTAAAAATAAAGAAGAGCTGTTTGATGAAATTATCCATACGCTCATTATGGAAATGAAAAGCGCAGCTGATGAAGCGCTTGATCCTTCTTTGCCCTTTCATAAAAATGTTCATCGGGGTTTGTATAAAATACTTGAATTCCGCATGAAGCATCAGCTGACAATCAAGCTTTTCCAGGAAGCAAAGGAAATGGGAACTCCTGCTGTTACAGATGTAATTGGGAAAGTAGAGGATGCGATATTAAGTTATTTAAAAGACAAAGTCACACAAGCGATTGAAAAAGGAGAAATCCGGAAATGCGATCCGGAACTGACATCTTTTGTGATGCTGAAGCTTTATATTGCTCTCATATTTGATTGGGAGCAGCGTCATGAACCTTTGGAAAAAGAAAAAATAGCTATGCTGTTTGAACAATACATTATGAAAGGATTATCGAACTAGATAGTCCTCTATTTTTTCAGAGAAATGACCGAATGGGGAAATTAGTCATTAAGTTATTACGGAGGGATTTACGGTGAGAAACAAACTTTTCTTGAAGGAGTTTTCAGCAATCTTAAAAAACAAAAAACTGCTGATTCCTATTATCGCAGTAGTGTTTATTCCTATTTTATACAGCGGAATGTTTCTTTGGGCATTTTGGGATCCATACGATCATTTAGATGATCTGCCTGTTGCTATCGTTAATGAGGATGCAGGTGCTGCATTTGAAGATAATGAATTGCATCTGGGCGATGATCTTGTTGATAAATTAAAGGAAAGCAAGGACTTTAATTTTCAATTTGTTGATAAAGAGGAAGCATATAAAGATCTAAATGATCAGCAATATTATATGCTTGTTGAAATCCCTAAGGATTTTTCCAAGAATGCAACCACTCTCCTGGAAGACAATCCGCAGAAAATGAACCTGATTTACGTTCCCAATGAGAGCTACAATTTTTTATCAGCTCAAATTGGCGGAACAGCTGTAGAAAAAATTAAAGCGTCTCTGTCAGAAAAAGTGACTGAAACATATGCTGAAACGATGTTCGATAAGGTAGGGGAACTGGCAGATGGCATTGGACAGGCAAGTGATGGGGCCCTTCAAATCAGTGAAGGAGCTGCAGATTTAAAGGATGGTTCTGACACGCTGCATGAGAAGCTGGCGCTTTTAGCCGATAAATCCATTGAGTTCAATAATGGTGTAAGCTCAGCAAGAAAAGGTTCAGAAGAAATGACAGAAGGAGCTAAATCCCTTTCAGAAGGTTTAGGGAAATTAGCTGAAGGCCAATCAGAATTAAGTAAAGCTTCTGATCAGCTGGAATCTGGAAGTCAAAAGCTGTCAGCAGGTGTTACACAAACAAAAGCAGGGATTGTTACAATAAAGGAAAAACTTCCTGTTATGATTGATGGAACCGAGCAGGTGGAAAATGGAGCGAAAACCTTATCTTCATCTCTGGAACAATGGCAAACGGAGGCACAAAAACTCAGTGGAGGCACTGCTCTTTTAGAGCAAAAGCTGCAGGGCTTTATATCGCAGCTTCCTGATGGATCTCCTGAAAAAGCTGAGCTTCAGACTGTGCTTGCCCAGCTGAAGGCTGGATCAGCCCAGCTTGCTGAGTCAGCTGGTAAACTATCTGCGGGAGGAGCCGAATTATCCCAAAAAATGGGGCAGCTAAATGAAGGACAGCTGCAGCTCCAGCAGGGAATAAATCAGCTTGCCCAAGGGGCATCCGATCTGGAAACTGGTTCTCAGCAGCTTGTACAGGGACATAAAGATTTCGGTGCTGGAATGGAAACATTTGCTCAGAAATTTGGTGAAGCCCAAGCCGGAGCAGACAGGCTAGCAGGCGGTGCAGCAGATTTGTCAGGAGGTCTTGGCAAACTGACCCAAGGTTCAGCTGCATTTGCAGATGGCACAAAGCAGCTTGAAGATGGCGCAGGCAAAGTAGCCGAAGGTAATGCACAAATCTATGAAGGATCTGCTGAGTTAGCAAATAAATTAGCGGATGGCGCTGAAAATGCCTCATCTGTAAATGCCAGCGATAAAACTTATAATATGATGGCAAATCCGGTAGAAATAGATAACGAGAAGATAACAGAAGTTCCTAACTATGGTACTGGGTTCGCGCCTTATTTTCTGTCTCTTGGCCTTTTCGTAGGTGCTCTGCTTCTTTCTATTGTATTCCCGCTTCGTGAACCGGCTGGTGTTCCACGGTCAGGATTTAGCTGGTTTGCAAGCAAGTTTGGGATTCTTGCTGGAATAGGCATTATTCAGGGTCTCATTGCAGCCTTGATTCTATTGCTGGGACTTGGCCTGGAAGTGAAGAGTGTACCTTTGTTTCTTCTGTTTACCATCATAACCAGCATTACGTTCATCGCGCTTATTCAATTTTTTGTCACCGTAATGGGTGATCCTGGCAGGTTTGCTGCAATTATCATATTAATTCTCCAGCTGACAACAAGTGCTGGTACTTTCCCGCTTGAGCTGATTCCTAATGCACTTCAGCCAATCAGTTCATACTTGCCTATGACCTATTCCGTTTCCGGACTAAAGGCTGTCATTTCTAGCGGGAATTTTGATTTCATGTGGGAGAATGCAGTCATTCTATTGAGTTTCGCTGCCCTGTTCATTGCAGGAACTTTTGTTTACTTTACTGCAATGCACAAGAAAAGATTTGCAGCTGCTGCAGGGAAGGCTGATTGATTATAAGCAAAAAACAAAGCCAGCCCACAGGGCTGGCTTTTAATATATTATTCTATAAATCTGTTATTCCCATGCATTTATCACACTTGTTTCCGTAGCATTCATGCTGCTCGTCGATCGACTTCCCGCATTCTGAACATTGTTTTGCCGGCAGGTTTCTGAAAAACTCCATAATGTTTTGAATCATGTTGAAGCCTCCTAATTTGAGATAATTTGTGATATTGTTCTAAATAATTTGATTATTTAAGTCGATTGTATTATAACAGTATCTTTGTGTCAACATCTGTTTCAATACAATATTAAAAAAGTGAAAAAATAGGCATAATCGAGTATATTGGACATAGTAAAGATGGGCCTTTCCCTGAGAGTTTGGTTATCAGTCATAGCGTAGGAACTTACGCTTTATTAATAAGGAGGAAACGTGATGAAGTTAACTGTAATTGGGAGCTGGGGCGGTTATCCTAAAGCTGATGGGGCGAGTTCAGGGTATTTGCTGGAGCATGATGGGTTTCATTTGCTGATCGACTGCGGAAGCGGCGTACTTTCAAAAATGCAGAATTTTTTTCAGCCAGAAGAATTGGATGCAGTGATTATCTCGCATTACCATCCAGATCACATTGCGGATATAGGGGTTCTGCAGCATGCCAGGCTCATTCAGAGTTTTTTAGGCAGGAAAACAGATACCCTCCCGATCTATGGTCATTCTCTTGATCAGTATGAATTTGCCAAATTTACATACAAGGATATCACAAAAGGAGTCTGCTATGATCCTGATGGCACTCTCTTTGCAGGGCCGTTTCAAATTCGCTTTTTAAAGACTAATCACCCTGTGCCTTGCTATGCAATGAGAATTGAAGCAGACGGCAAAACGCTTATTTATATGGCTGATACGTCATATAAAGAAGAGCTGGCAGCATTTAGCGAAAATGCTGATTTATTAGTTTGCGAATGCAATTTTTACGGTCATCAAAATGGAAAAAATGCTGGGCATATGACAAGCTTGGATGCTGGAACATTGGCCAGCAAAGCAAAGGTGAAAAATTTGCTGCTGACTCATTTGCCTCATTATGGTGAACTGCGAAAGCTGAAGGAAGAGGCTTCAACAAAATATACCGGTCCTATTTCTATTGCGGATTATCAATGGTCCCATACTTTTTGAGGAGGAAAACAGATGCTTTTTATTGACAACCAGGGAATCACAGATCCCAGAATTAACCTTGCTATTGAGGAATATGCACTAAAGAATCTTGATATTGAAGAAACCTATTTGCTTTTTTATATTAATGAACCTTCCATTATTATTGGAAAAAACCAGAATACAGTTGAAGAGATTAATACTGAATATGTCGAGAACAATGGTATCCATGTGGTCAGAAGGCTTTCTGGCGGCGGGGCTGTTTATCATGATTTAGGCAATCTCAACTTCAGCTTTATCACAAAAGATGATGGAGAAAGCTTCCACAACTTCCAAAAGTTTACCGAGCCGGTTGTAGAAGCTTTGCAGAAGCTTGGTGTTAATGCTGAATTGAGCGGGCGAAATGACCTGATGGCAGAAGGCAGAAAGATATCCGGGAATGCCCAGTTTTCTACCAAAGGCAGAATGTTTAGCCATGGTACCCTCTTGTTTGATTCCGAAATAGAAAATGTCGTTTCGGCATTAAAGGTAAAGAAAGATAAAATTGAATCGAAAGGCATTAAGTCTATTCGAAGCCGTGTTGCTAATATCTCAGAGTTCCTGGATAAAAAAATCACAATTCAAGAATTTCGCACTTTGCTGCTTAAGAATATTTTTGGTGATTTAGATGAAATTGCAGAGTACAGGCTTACGAATGATGATTGGGGAAAAATTCATCTGCTGTCCAAGGAGCGCTATCAAAACTGGGATTGGAATTATGGAAAATCACCCAAATTTGATCTTCAGCACTCGCATCGTTTCCCAGTGGGGCAAATTGATATTAGACTTAACGTCACAAAAGGGAAAATTGAGGAATGTAAAATTTACGGAGACTTCTTTGGGGTTGGAGATGTAAGCGAAATTGAAAGCAAGCTTACAGGAATTCGCTATGAAAAGTCAGAGATTGAAAATGCCCTTGAAGGAGTGGACATTAAGCATTACTTCGGAAATGTGACAAAGACCGAATTTATCAACCTGGTTTATTAATGGGATCATTTATTGGAAAGCTGGCATTATGCCGGCTTTTCTTATATTTATATAAAGTTTTGCGAAAGGCAGTCCTCTATAAAAAAGAAATTGTGAACAATTCGCTTTCCTACTTGAATACAAAACTTTCTTTCAATATAATATATTTAGAAAATTTATTTAATAAAAATGAATGACTATTCATTCATTACAGGGGGAGTGTAAATGAATTTAACAGAGCAGCTGCATGAAACGGCGATCAAAATGGGCAATAAGACTGCCTATTATTTTATGGACCAGTCCAGTACATATGGGGAGCTTGATGGTGCTGTGACTAAATTTGCGGATGGGCTCTCAAAGCTGGGAGTGAAAAAAGGAGATCATATTGCTCTTTTACTTGGGAATTCGCCGCATTTTGTCATCGGCCTGCATGGAGCACTGCGGCTTGGAGCAACTGTTATACCGATCAACCCAATTTATACACCGGATGAAATTGGCTACATTGTTAATAATGGTGATGTAAAAGCGCTTGTTACGCTTGACCTGTTAGTGCCTTTGATTGAGAAGATGCATCAGGCTCTTCCAAGAGTGGAGAACTTTATTATTTGTGAAACCCCGCAGGGACAGGCTTCAAAAGCGGATCCGTCTGCATTATCAGCTTTCTCAAAAATGAAATCGTTTACACAAGTGATAGCTTCAGGAGATTTGGATTTTAAAGGCCCTGAGCTCAAAGATGATGAAACAGCCGTTATCCTATATACATCCGGTACGACAGGCAAGCCGAAGGGTGCCATGCTGACACATAAAAACCTCTACTGCAATGCAAAGGATGTCAGCGACTATTTGCACATGAACGAAAATGACCGGGTTATCACTACTTTGCCTATGTTTCATGTCTTCTGTTTAACGGTTGCTCTCAATGCACCGCTGATGAATGGGGCTACTATTTTAATAGATCCAAAATTCAGCCCGAAAGAAATATTTAGACTCGCTAAAAAATATGAACCTACTGTTTTTGCCGGCGTTCCGACCATGTACAATTTCCTTCTTCAGTTTGATGATGGAAATACGGAAGATCTGAAATCGTTAAGGCTTTGCATTTCGGGCGGTGCTGCCATGCCTGTTGCACTTCTTCATGGCTTTGAAAAAAAATTCAATGTCATTGTCTCAGAAGGATATGGTCTTTCAGAAGCTTCTCCGGTTACCTGCTTCAATCCGCTTGATAAGCCGCGGAAAGCAGGCTCAATCGGGCAATCCATTATGAACGTTGAGAATAAGGTCGTAAATGAACTGGGAGAGGAAGTTTCCGTTGGCGAAGTAGGTGAACTGATTGTGCGCGGGCCCAACGTGATGAAAGGCTACTACAAGCTGCCGGAAGAAACCGCGGCAACTATTCGCGATGGCTGGCTTTATACAGGAGACCTCGCAAAAAGGGATGAGGAAGGTTATTTTTATATCGTTGACCGTAAAAAGGACCTTATTTTAGTCGGCGGATATAATGTGTACCCGCGGGAAGTTGAAGAGGTGCTCTATAATCACGAGGATGTAGTTGAAGTTGCTGTATTGGGTGTGCCTGACCCAAATCTGGGTGAAGCGGTGAGATGCTATGTTGTAACTAAAAATCCTCAGCTGACAGAAGAACTGCTGCTTGCATACTGTGCTGAGCATCTGGCTAAATATAAAGTGCCGTCATCGATCGAGTTTTTAGAAGAGCTGCCAAAGAACACAACTGGTAAAATTTTGAGGAGAGCATTGAAGAATCAGGTTCTACAGACTAAATAGGTTTTTATGGACAGGCATGGGATGTGTCTGTCCTTTTCTATTCCAATTTCAAATTGACTAAATTTGAAAGGGTTTTCACGAAATTCATCGAATTATTAGATAGTACTTGAAAGAGGAGAGATACATATGAGTTCTATTGCAGTCGAAACAAAAGGTCATATTGCGGTCGTAACGATTAACCGCCCTGATGCATTGAATGCTTTTAATTTTGATACTTTATCGGAGCTTCAGGAATCAGTTGAAAAGCTGCGCACCAGCCCTGATGTGCGTGCAGTGATTTTTACAGGGGCTGGAGAAAAAGCATTCAGTGTTGGTGCAGACTTAAAAGAGCGCAGGACACTATCAGAAGAGCAAGTCCGCAGAAATATATATAAAATAGGTGAGGTATTCTCACTGGTTGATCAGCTTCCGCAGCCTACTATTGCTGCTATTAACGGTTTTGCCTTCGGGGGCGGGATGGAGTTAGCTCTATCCTGCGATTTCCGCATCGCCGTTTCAGGCACTTTAATGGGACTTACAGAAACAAGTTTGGCCATAATACCAGGGGCAGGCGGCACTCAAAGACTTCCAAGATTGATAGGCCAGGCCAAAGCCCTGGAATTAATTTTGACGGCTAAAAGGCTTACTTCTGAAAAAGCGCTTGAATACGGCATCCTTACAAAAGTGACTGAAAAAGATAATCTCTTAAATGATTGCTTTGAATTTGCCGGACAAATGCTTAATAACGGCCCGCTTGCCCTGCAGCAGGCTAAATTTGCTGTAAAACATGGCATGGGTGTCGATTTGCAGACTGGGCTGCAGATTGAAAGGAAGGCATATGAAGTAATTATCCCAACAGAAGATAGAGTTGAAGCTCTTGCAGCATTTGCTGAAAAAAGAAAACCGGAGTTTAAAGGGAAATAAAATGAATAAGCGGGTAATGGGACACGGCAATATTTGGCTGTGTCCTTTCTATTAAAATAATAAATTTTTAGAAAATTATTAAAAAATATCTTGAATAGTGTCGCTATTAACTATATAATTTAGTGAATAAAAGCATAAAAGCATAAAAGTGCTGAAGTGAAAAGATAGAGATAAAAGGGGGATCATCTAGTATGTTAGAGAGAATAAAATCATTTAAAGCAATAGCTGCTGCAGGTCTTATGGGAACTTTGCTTCTAAGCGGCTGCGGGAGTGAAAGTACAAATGGAGATGCAGGCTCTTCTGATAAAGAAAAGGAAGAATCATTTAATATAGGAGTTACGCAGATTGTCGAGCATCCCTCGTTAGATGCGGCACTCGAGGGCTTTAAGAAGGCATTGGAGGATTCTGGTATTGAAGCAAGCTACGATGTTCAGATTGCACAAGGGGACCAGAATAATAATCAATCCATTGCCAATAATTTTGCCGGAGATGGAGTAGACCTGATCTTTGCCAACTCTACCCCCAGTGCATTAAGTGCACTGAATGCAACAAAGGATATACCAATTGTATTTACTTCAGTAACCGATCCAGTGGGTGCGCAATTAGTAAAATCAATGGATTCTCCTGAAGGAAATATAACAGGTACAACAGATACGCATCCTGATGCGATACCCAACATGGTTAAATTTATAAATGAACAGTTTGAGGCAGGCACAGTGGGTGTTATTTACAATTCTGGAGAACAAAATTCAGAGGTGCAGATTGAAAAGGTGAGGGAAGCTCTTTCAAGTACAGATATGAAATTGGCTGAAGCAACCGTATCCAATTCTTCCGAAGTGAAACAGGCTGCAGAATCTCTTGTCGGAAAAGCTGATGCCATCTATATTATTACGGATAATACTGTTGTTTCCGCTTTGGAATCTGTCATTCAGGTTTCAAACGACAATGACATCCCGCTTTTCGTGGGAGAACTGGACTCTGTTAAACGCGGGGGCTTTGCTGCTTACGGATTTGACTATGAAGATATCGGATATGAAGCTGGGGAAATGGCTGCAAAAATTTTAAAAGACGGCAAGAAGCCATCCGAACTTCCTGTCCAATATCCGCAGAATCTAAAGCTGGTAATCAATAAAAAGGCTGCAGAAGAAATGGGCATTGACTTAAAAGAGGAATGGAGCGATCTTGCTGAGTTTGTGGAGTAATACCTGTAAATAACCCACCAGCGTTTGCGCTTTTCTAATAGAAAGGGAGATTACTATGCCAACAGCGATCTTTGGTTCCATTGAGGCAGGAGCAATTTATGCCTTAATGGCATTGGGGGTTTACCTATCATTCAGAATACTGGATTTTCCCGATCTGACGGTGGATGGAAGCTTTGTAACGGGCGCATCTGTAGCAGCTGTCATGATAGTAGGAGGATACAATCCATTTTTGGCAACAATGACAGCATTGCTTGCGGGGTTTGCAGCAGGCTGCCTTACAGGCCTTCTTCATACAAAAGGAAAAATTAATGCCCTCTTGTCCGGAATATTAATGATGATCGCATTGTACTCTATCAATCTCCGGATTATGGGCAAGTCAAATGTTCCACTGCTGTCTGAGGAAACGGCTATCACAAAGCTTACAGCATTCTGGCAGGGACTTGGGATTGATCAGGCTATTCAAAGCCTGTTTGGGGCATTGGGAATGGGTTTCATCCCAAAGACCTGGGGGATTCTGATTTTAATGCTAATATTAGCCTTTGCTGCGAAAGTATTGATTGATCTTTTCTTAAAGACAGATATTGGTCTGGCTATACGTGCAACAGGCGACAATGAGACGATGATCCGAAGCTTTTCAGCTGATACAGATATCCTGAAGATAGCTGGCTTGGGCATTTCAAATGCACTTGTAGCTTTTTCTGGAGCATTAGTGGCACAGTATAACGGATTCAGTGACGTCGGAATGGGAATCGGGATGATTATCATAGGACTTGCATCCGTAATCATTGGAGAAGCAATCTTTGGCGCAAAAACTATTGTCCGAGCAACACTGGCTGTCATTGGAGGAGCCATTTTATATCGTATTATAGTCACTCTTGCATTGAGAGTTGAATTTCTTGAAACAGGAGATATGAAGCTAATCACAGCAGTAATCGTGATTGGTGCGCTGATTCTGCCAAAGCTTATTCAGCAGCAAAAAGAAAAGCAGAGAAAGCGGCGGAGATTAGCGGAAGCGAAAAAAACTAATGCCTACGGGAAAAGTGGTGAACATCTTGCTGCAATTAAATCAGATTCATAAAGTGTTTAATGAGGGAACTCCAGACGAAAAAACAGCACTTCACAGAATCGATCTTCATTTAAAGCCAGGCGACTTCATGACGGTTATTGGCAGTAATGGAGCGGGAAAATCTACTCTTATGAATATGATTTCCGGCAAATTGATTCCTGATATAGGAGAAGTGCTGGTTGATGGCACTGATGTCACTCTTGTGAAAGAACATAAAAGATCCAGGCTGATCGGACGTGTCTTCCAGGATCCGATGGCAGGAACAGCCCCTTCCATGACCATAGAAGAAAATCTTGCCATTGCTTATTCGAGAACTATGGCACGTGGCCTTCGCAAAGGAGTTTCCAAGAAACGACGCGACTTTTTCCAGGAAAAGCTGGAAATGCTGCATCTTGGATTGGAAAACAGGCTTTCAGCAAAAGTTGGACTGCTGTCAGGCGGGGAGAGGCAGGCATTATCCCTGTTGATGGCGACTTTTACAGAGCCTAAAATATTGCTTTTAGACGAACATACCGCTGCCTTGGACCCGGCTCGTGCAGAATTGATTACCAGCCTTACGAAAGAGATTGTGGAAACATATAAACTTACTACATTAATGGTGACCCACAATATGCAGCAGGCACTTGACCTGGGAAATAGGCTGATCATGATGGACAAGGGCCAGATCATTTTTGAAACAAATGAAGACCAAAAGAAAGATTTGACCGTCGAAAAACTGCTTGAAGAATTCCAAAAAATCCGTGGAGAGAAAATGAGCAGTGACAAGGCTGTATTAATCTAAAGGGAGACCGGACAAAAGGCTTTTGGCTTTGTCCGGCTTGTTTGTTTTGGAAATATTCCAGTAAAAAAACATACCGCCCGAAGCGATATGCCAACTTTTTCATGGATAATACATGACTGCCTGGTAGCGAATCAGTTCGGCTCCGATATTTTTATACGTATGCGCTTTATTTGCTGAGAATTTTATTGAATTGCCGGAGCGGACAGTGATTCGCTGGTCTCCGATCTCTATTTCAAGAGTTCCGGACATGACAGTGATATATTCTTCAACACCCTCATTATGTTTATCAGATGTATGCTGGCAGCCCGATTCAATTTCGACTGTGAAGATCTCGAATTTCTTGCGGGGGTCAAAAGGGAACACGGGATAAACCCTGTAATCGCCCATGCTCTCCATTATTGGAGTTAGAGTCTTCAATTCTATGAGTTGGACATCTGATGGTTCCTCATGAATAAGTGAGGAAAATGAAACTTGAAGGCCGCTCGCGATTTTCCAAAGCGTGGTGACAGTCGGGTTGGATTCCCCCCGCTCAATCTGTCCCAGCATCGCCTTGCTGACCCCGGTTATTTCTGCCGCTGCATCCAGGCTGTATCCTCTTGTTTTTCGAATATTCCTTAGGTTTTCCCCAATACTTTTTTGAATATTCTCCATTATATCCTCCAGGTTTATTGTGTAATATAACGCACGAATGTATAATATACTATACCAGCGCATCATGCTTTAATATTAAGTCTATTATAGTATAATTTTCAGGCTGGTATTATATTTTTTAAGGCGGTGAGCATTATGGCAGAACTTGCAGTCGGCAAGCCTTCCGGGGAGTATAGGAAAGGGGTGCAGTCGGGAATCAGCATCGCGATAGGATATGCACCCATCGCTTTAACATTTGGGCTGCTCGCCAAAACAACTGGTCTTTCAATTGGTGAAACAGCTTTAATGAGTTTGCTCGTATTTGCAGGGGCAGCACAGTACATATCCCTGAGCCTTCTTTCATTGGGAACGGGCATATTTGAAATTGTTTTGACAACTTTTATCGTGAATATCAGGCACTTCTTAATGTCAACCTCTCTTAATGAAAAGTGGGATGATGAACAGGCTGCTAACAAGGTAATTTTATCTTTTGGGATTACGGACGAAACTTTCTCAGTTGCAGCAGTACGTGAAGAAAAGGTAACAAGCGGTTATATGCTTGGGCTTATCTCGGTTTCCTATTTAAGCTGGGTCTTTTGCTCAGGGCTTGGGCACCTAATTGGTGGGAGCCTTCCGCAAACCTTGCAGGAAAGCATGTCTGTTGCTCTTTATGCCATGTTTGTCGGCCTTCTCGTTCCGTCTATGAAAAAGAGTGCAAAAGTTGTTTTTCTTGCGGCACTGGCAGCGTGTTTTAACACAATTTTCACTTTGACTAATACGCTATCGACTGGCTGGGCAATTGTGCTGGCCACGCTTTTGTCAGCTGTAATAGTAGAATGGATTGAAAATGCAAAAAACAGGCACAGGGGGCAGGGGCATGAGTAGCCATATCGTGTGGATGATTGTTGGGATGGCAGCAGTTACGTATATCCCAAGACTGCTGCCTTTTGTGCTTTTTAAGGGGAAGGAGCTTCCCGGGTTCGTTCAGGGGATATTAAAGAATGTGCCGTATGCGACCTTAGGGGCACTTATTTTTCCAGGCATCCTGTTTATAAATGAAGATATTTGGTTTGGGCTGCTCGGGGCAGCTGCTGCTTTTCTAGCAGCCTTTTTAGGTGCAAATGTGATTGTTGTTGTATTAGGATCGATTGCTGTGTTATCTGTATATTCTTTCTTATTTTAGAAAAGATTATTATTGATGTTCTTTAGCCGGTTCCTTCTAGAACCGGCTTTTTCAATAGAACTCCTGTGAAAGGCTAATAACTTGGATTGTCCCATCAAAATAGTTCTAATTCCAGATTTTTATACTAAACTAAATATAGAAAGGTTGTACCATAAGGGGGGATCAGATGGCGCGGAAATTAGGCTTTTACGGGGCGCTGGCCTTTTTTGTATACGGTTTATTTTTTTATTGGTATTTATTCTATTTTGCTGACAGCAGTCTGCCCTTTGAGTATGAAGGCTCACGGGCAGATCCGGCAACTTTCCTGAACGGCAGGGAACTGATGCTCAGTGAGGAATATTCTAAAATAAGAAACCTGCTGTTTTTTATTTCTACACCTTTTGAATGGATTTTCTATTTATTCATTCTCTTATTTGGCTTATCGAAGGCTTTTAAGAAGTGGGCTGAACAGACTGCACCTTATAAATTCCTGCAAACGGCGATTTATTTGATTTGGCTTTCTTTTTTCGCGTTTATTGCTACTATGCCATTAAGCTATATCAGCTTTTCACTTTCAAAAACGTATAATATCTCGACACAGAGCTTCAGCGGATGGATGAAGGATGAACTCATTGATTTTTGGGTTAATTATGGAATGATGGTTCTCATAGTGTCTGTATTGTACTGGCTGATTAATAAGAGCAGGAAGAGATGGTGGCTTTATGCCTGGTTATTGTCTGTTCCATTTACCTTATTTATGATGTTCCTGCAGCCTGTTGTCATTGACCCTCTTTATAATGATTTCTATCCTTTGAAAAACAAGGAACTTGAAACGAAAATTCTGGATTTGGCAAATCAGGCTAAAATACCGGCGGAACATGTCTTTGAAGTCGATATGGCAGAGAAAACAAATGCGCTGAATGCATATGTGACTGGTATCGGATCAAATTCAAGAATTGTTCTATGGGACACAACCCTGAATAAATTAACTGAAGATCAGATCCTGTTTATAATGGCACATGAAATGGCCCATTACGTGGAAAAGCATATATATATCGGAATTGGCGGTTACTTGCTGCTTTCCCTGCTGGGCCTTTATTTGACAGCCAAAATAATGGAGAAAGCAGTCGATAAATGGGGACGGGCGCTTAAAATTCCTGCGGTAAATGATATTCGGTCCCTGCCGCTGTTTTTGATGATTCTTTCGATGCTGCTTTTTATTTCAAGTCCTCTATCCAATTTTGTTTCACGGTATCAGGAAACAAGGGCAGACCGCTATGCCATCGAAATGACGACGGACTCAAAAGCAGCAATAGAAACATTTCAGGAGCTGACACGTGCCGGTTTAAGCCAGGTTAATCCGCCGCTTCTCGTAAAAATATTCCGGTATGGACATCCAACCATGCTGGAGCGTATTTCCATGCTCGAAGAATTTGAAATGGAACAGAGGCAAAAAGAACGGAAGCAGGCGGCAGACTGATTTGACAATAATATGAGAAAAAAGCAGGCCATGTGGCTTGCTTTTTTATATTTCATTCTTATAAATATGTATGCCGCCTTCACTATCAGTCTGAATTTCATTATAAAAATAAATGCCTGCATCATCATCAATTCCATAACCAGCCGTGACATTGGTTTTCCCCGCTGCCCTCTTTAAATTTTCCCCTTCATTCCATTTAGTGAAATGGACACTAATGACACAATCCCTGATTAACCCGATACCTTTCAGAAAGAGATGCTGTTTTTCAGATGTATCAATAGGGGGAATTATGCAATGCTCCGGGATAATTAGGGCACCTGCCGAAAAAACTGCTACAGGAATACCGTTCTTGTACATCTTGCCAATGTATTCTCCCACTTCAGTATCAACAATATAACTTCTGTATTTTTCCGTTTCACCGCCTCCAATGATGACCCCGGTACAGGACACCAATTCTTGAAGAAAAGATTCTGGTGGTGCAGGGGAAAGAGGCAGATAACAGAAATTCCTTGCGCCATTTTGAGTTAAGCCGGAAGTATACTTATTCATATAGCCTTCCCAGCCTTCCCTTTCCAAAAAGAGTATAGCTATTTTGCCAGCCGCTCCACAAGCCAGCTCCGTAAACTTTTTTCCAAGCCTTTGCCCGAATGGAGGGCTTCCGCCCATTAAAAATAAATGCCTGCTGTCCAATAATTTTCTCCTGCCTTATTAAAAATAAAATACCCCGCCGATTGGCGGGGGCAAACTGGTTTACTAAGTGCCAAAACGTTTGGAAAGTTCTTTGTACTGCTTTGATAAATGCATAAATGACGGTTTATTTCTTTCATCAATTGCTGCGTCTATTTTATTCATCAGCTTTTCTTTTTCAGTATTCAGCAGAATCTCGGTAACAAGCATATCAATATAAAGGTCAAGAACAAAAGAATCCTTATGGTTTTTCCGTTTTATCCCACTGGTTTTCATCAATTCGGTGTATGATTTTTCCTTCATGGAAATCACCCCTGAGCTTTTTAATATTATATGGAATTGCCTCTAAATATTCAACTAAGTTTTTTAAATTTTAAGAAAATATTTTCAGAATGTCGAAATTGTGAACAAATTAGAAACTATTAAATAAATTAGTAATTTTTAGATAAATTGGTGTTAATATGGAAAAGCGAGAGCGAAAATAGATAGGAGATGAAAACATATGAGCCATAATACCCAAATGATCGAGGAGTATGAAGTCAATCCAAATACAATGATTATCAAACCCCTCGCTTATGGGCTGAAAGTTTATTCGCAAATCTGGGAGCTTGATGATGAGGTGACTTCCCCTTTTAAGCCGATCGATATAATTAAAAGCAGCTGCAAATATTTTGGATCAAGCTATGAAGGCAGAAAAGAGGGTACACGCCAATTAACCGGCATTACCCATAAAGCTCCAATAACGATAGACCCCACAAATTTCATTTATTTTTTCCCGACGGCTTCTCCAAACAATCCTGAATGCATCTGGATTGCATTGGATCATATCAATTATTTCAAGCGAGCGGAAAACGCACATACTCAAGTGGTTTTTAAGAATAAGCAAAGCTTCATTATTCCAGTATCTTATACTACGCTTAATAATCAGGTGCTCAGAACAGCTTTACTAAAAACGACATTGATAAGGAGGATAGAGGATTCAGAGAGAAAGGCATTGTACTTTGTGAATGGTTCCAAAATAATGAATGCTTCGGAGAGAACTGGAGCCTACCAATAGAGAAGGGAAAGGATAAATAAGAAGCATGCGGAATTTCATGCTTCTGTTTTTCGTGTGTATATTACATTATTAGCTGCAGGCTTTTCTTATTCCAAATATTAATTTGCCTTCAGATTTTTTCCTGGCCTGGGCATAGGTTTTTTAATAAGATAATATGTCATCAGCTCCTGGACTTTATTGCGGATGCGGGGGTTAAAGTAATTATGATGCTCCTCATATCCTTTGTAAAGGAACATGAACATAGTAAATGCCTCATCTCTCTTTATTTCCTGTACCTTAAGCTGGTGTTTATTCATATAGCGTTTTACCTCAGAGAGTTCACTTTGAATGACCTTCATTGTTTCTTCAACCAAATCAAGATAAGGCTGTTTTAGTTTAAACGGGCTTTTATTAATGACGATGGAGTCGCGATTTAAAATGGTTAGCACCATTGGCAAATAAATAGCCTGTTCCATGATATTACGGTCTTCCTCAGGAATTCTGGTCATGTTTTTTCTGCTCCCTTAATCAATAGTATCCTGTTAGTGTTACAGAACAAGTGTTCTCATTTAATTTTACAAAGGAATGTTTTTTCTTGCAAGAGCCTATATTTGTCGAAACGCTGTTATTCTTCATCATTTCCAATAATTAAAAAAAGTTTCAGCCGGCAGCGTATTGAGAAGGGATTTTATTTCTGATGTCGAAATAAAGAGGACAGCACAGTTAGAAAGGATGGAATAAATGACGCAAAAAAATACAATTAAACCGGAAGACCTTTATCAGTTAAAATCAGTAGCTGATCCGCAGCTATCCTTGAATGGAAATGACTTAGCTTTTGTTGAGACCAGAATGCTTGATGAGGAAAATACATATAGTTCAAATATTTTTTACTTAAATACCATTAAAGGCAATATGCCGGTTCAATGGACTTACGGCAAACATCGTAATCATTCGCCCCGCTGGTCTCCTGATGGGGAGTCAATCGCATTTGTATCCGACAGAGACGGAAAATCACAGATTTATGTGATGAGCAAAGCAGGAGGAGAAGCCAAACAGCTGACACACTGTGCAAATGGCGCTTCAAAGCCTGTTTGGTCACCTGATGGGAAGAAGATTGTTTTCAATCTTTCAGTAAAGCCTGGAGAAGATGCAGAAACAAAGGAAAATCAGGAAAAACAGACAGACAGGCCCCTTCCTCTTGAAATTGAAAAAATGAAGCACAAATCAGACGCCCAGGGTTTTTGGAGCGGAAGGTACAGCCAGGTTGCATTAATAGATATTGAAACTGGCGGAATGGAGCAGCTGACATCCGGAGAACATGACTACCAATTGCAAGACTGGTCACCAGATGGAAAATGGATTGCTGTTACGGCAGATTTAAGTGAAGACAAAGATTTCTCTTTTCTAAGCGATGTCTATATTATCCATCTTGAAACAAAAGACATGAAAAGGATTACAAATGGAAAAGGTTATTTTGGAAGCGCCACATGGTCGCCGGATGGAAAATACATAGGATTGTTCGGGCATGAAAGGGAATACGAAAATGCTACGCATACAAAGGTCTGGGTGTATAATCTCGAATTTGGAAATCTGCAGTGCCTTACTGCAGAATCAGATATATTGGCTGGTGATTATGCCATCGGGGATTTCCAGCAGGGTACAGTAACACCGGGAATTCTTTGGGCAGAGGACAGCAGAAGCTTTTATTTCCTGGCAACTGACCATGGTAATACAGTTGTTTATTATGGCTCTTTAGATGGGGAATTATATCCTGCGCTGCTGGATCAGCAGCATGTATATGGATTGACAACAGGAGGAAGCGTCAATAAAGCTGTTGTAGCCATTAGCAAGCCGTCATATCCAGGGGATTTATTTTTGCTTGATGTCCCAACAGGGGAATTAAAACAGCTGACAAATGTGAATGAAGAGTTCCTGAAAGGTGTAGAGTTGGCAGATGCGGAGCCAATTCAGTTTAAATCTTCAGATGATTGGGATCTGCATGGCTGGATCATGAAACCAGCCCATCTGAAAGAGGGCGAAAAAGTACCGCTTGTGCTCGAAATCCATGGCGGCCCTCATGCCATGTATGCCAATTCATATTTTCACGAATTTCAATGTCTCGCAGCAAAAGGCTATGCGGTCTTATTTATCAATCCACGGGGAAGCCATGGATATGGCCAGCATTTTGTAGATGCTGTAAGAGGAGATTACGGGGGCAAGGATTATGAAGATATTATGGATGCAGTCGATTATGCGCTGGAAAACTTCGATTTTATCGATAAAGACCGGCTTGGCGTAACGGGAGGAAGCTATGGCGGGTTTATGACCAACTGGATTATTGGACACACCAGCCGATTTAAGGCGGCAGTCACTCAGCGATCCATCTCCAACTGGATCAGCTTTTATGGAGTAAGTGATATCGGCTACTATTTTACTGATTGGCAAATCAAGAGTGATTTGAATGATATAGAAAAGCTTTGGAAACATTCCCCGCTTGCTTATGTGAATGATATGAATACACCTCTGCTGATTTTGCACAGCGAAAAGGATTATCGCTGTCCAATTGAGCAGGCAGAGCAATTATTCATAGCCTTAAAGCATCGGAAGAAAACAGCAAAATTTGTGCGGTTCCCTGAAGCCAACCATGAGCTTTCCAGAAGCGGAAAACCGAATTTAAGAATCAGCCGCCTGAATTACATTGCCGGCTGGTTTAATGAATATCTATAAAAAAGTTACCGCAGGCCTTTGGGTTTGCGGTTTTTTGATAATATCAAAATTTATACCTTTGTACTTCGAGAGCTGTCTAGCGCAAGCAGCCTACCCCCTCGAGGTCACAAGCTTGTCTTGTTTCGGCTCCTAGGGACTCGGGGTCATAAGCCGTTTCCTTCCAGAAGGAAGGACGCCTTCTTACAGGAACCGTCTTATGCCTGTCGTCCCTGGGCAGTCGCCTCTACATTTCGGGCAATCCTCCCAAAAGGCAAAGGACGCCTTTCTGTGAGGCTCGACTTGTGCTTTTCGGGGGTGGGCAAGGAGCTTTTTCTAATAGAGCTGTAAAGTAACATCAAAATCGCCGATATATCAATGAAATCAGTTTTCATATAGGGTAAAGAAACTATTTAAAATAAGTTGCAACGAAACCCATTCATCTGCAAAGTATAAGGGTATACAGGATATACCAGCAGTGATATCGAAACTTTTTTATGGAAACCGAAGTCGAATATAGGTGAAGGTATTTTCATACCCGCGGCAGAATGATAATTTAACTGCAAAGAAAGGACTTATTCTTATGAGATCAGATAGACATGAAAAGAAGAAAAAGAAAAAAAAATGGAAGTCCGTCCTCCTGATTCTGTTTCTCTTGATTGCAGGAACCCTTGGCTATTCGTATTTTCAGTTCAAGCAAGGTGTTTCCCAGACAGAGGGAGAGGCAAATATACAGACAGAAGAGTTTGAATTTAACGGTGAAAAAGATAAATATGGAGGAACGAATATTCTGATCCTTGGAAGTGACGCAAGGGGAAAAGAGAAATCAAGGGCAGATACCATCATGGTTGCCCAATATCATCCTGAAAAGGGAACATATAAACTTATTTCTTTTATGAGAGATATGTACGTGGACATACCGGGCCATGGGCAAAACAGAATAAATTCAGCTCTTGCTTATGGTGGTCCTGAGTTATTAAGGCAAACGATTAAGGAAAACTTTGATATAGATATTAAATATTACTCAATTGTTGATTTCGAAGGCTTTGTTCATTTAATTGATGAAGCTTTTCCAAGAGGGGTAGAAATTGATGTAGAAAAAAGAATGTCTGCCAATATCGGTGTTACTCTGGAACCGGGTCTGCAGCGCCTTGATGGAGAGCATCTCCTTGGGTATGTCAGGTTTAGGCAGGATGCCGTAGGGGATTTTGGAAGAGTAGAACGCCAGCAGAAGGTAATGAAAGAAGTAGCAAGCCAGTTTACAAGCCTTCAGACCATTACAAAGCTTCCGAAACTAATCGGGGTAGTAACTCCATTTGTAAATACTAATATGGATACGGGAGATATTCTTTATATCGGGAAAGATTTCTTATCTAAGGATAACAGGAATGTAGAGACTCTTCGTGTTCCTGTTGATGGAACATTTGAAAACCAGAGAATTAATGGTGCTGCTGTTTTAGGCATTGATAAAGAGGCAAACAAAGCGGCTATCCATGAGTTTCTTTCGAAATAAAAAGGTAGAAACACAGTTTTTGGCGGATTAGGTGTACAATAAAAGGGTAAGTGGTAAAACTAGGGGAAACTTCCCTTTAATGATAATCGAACGAATAGGACTTTGCTGCATATTGGACAAGGAGATATTAAATGGATTTTGAACTGTTCAAAGATTGGTTAACATTGGATAATATAATGGATTTAATTCGGGAATATCGTTCATTTGGACCGCTCCCCGGTATTCTGCTTCCAATGCTAGAAGCATTTTTGCCTTTTCTGCCCCTGGTTTTGTTTGTTATGGCAAATGCGAGTGCATTTGGTCTCTGGCTGGGTTTCTTATACTCCTGGCTCGGCGCGGTCGCAGGAGCGCTGCTCGTTTTCCTGCTGGTCAGGAAATATGGCCAGAAACGAATACTCCGTTTTTTGAAGAAGCATAAGCAGGTACAGAGGCTTATGAAATGGGTGGAAAAGCATGGGTTTGGACCATTGTTCATCCTGCTCTGTTTTCCGTTTACTCCTTCGGCAGTCGTAAATATTGTCGCAGGGCTTTCGAATATCAGCATGGCTCAATATATGCTGGCAGTCCTGAGTGGCAAAATAGTGATGATTTTTACAATAAGCTTTGTCGGATATGATATCAAATCATTAGTAACACAGCCAATTCGGACAGCCATTGTTGCATTGGTCATTTTCATTCTTTGGTATGTCGGCAAAATCATTGAAATAAAGATGAATATGAGCGTAGAAAAAGATCGCGGGAATAAAAAGCAATGAATGCATAAGCATTGGGGGAGATGAAATGTGAAGGAAGGATTGAGAAAAGAAGGAGCGGAATGGCTGAAGGCTTTTGCAATTGGCATCATTATCTTTGCTTTTATACGGACTTTTTTCTTCTCCAATTATGTTGTGGAAGGTGAATCCATGATGCCCACTCTTCAGGATGGAAATAAACTGATTGTGAATAAAATCGGTTACCAGGTCAGCGACTTAGAGCGCTTTGACGTAATTGTTTTTCATCATAATGATGAAGAGGATTTTGTAAAAAGAATTATAGGGATGCCAGGGGATGAAATCGAATACCGCAATGATGAACTATTTATAAATAGTAAAAAAGTGGATGAGCCATACTTGGAGAAATACCGGAAAGAAACATTGGGCGGCAAACTGACAGGTGATTTTACACTCCTGGAGATGACGGGCACTGAAACGGTTCCAGAGGGAAAACTATTTGTTATGGGAGATAATCGCCTCGGAAGCTGGGACAGCAGACATTTTGGATTTATTTCAGCCGGCCAGGTTGTAGGAAAAGTAAACCTGCGCTATTGGCCGCTTGATGAAATGGATGCGTCATTCTAAACTAACTTATCTTGTGAAAAAAGGGACTCGATAATACTAATTATTCGAGTCCCTTTTATTTTACTGTCTAGCTTTCGCAGCGCCTCCCCTCGAGGTGTCGGGGGTGGGCAAGGCTCTTGCGCTTTTCTAATTTGCAGGCAAGACATCTCAGATAACATGCAAATTAGGATTATTCCTATATTCAGGTTCACAGTTTACACATACGTCTTCATCATAATCAGTCATATTGACATCTTCACGATTGTATTCAATTCCGCAAAGGGAGCAGGCAACCATTTTTTCTTCTTCCATTTCTTCTGGGGGAATTGGGATAGCGTCATTAATTGTAATGGGTTCTACGGTAACTCCGCGTGTATTGGCCATTTCGGCATTTAAATATTCCTTTGCCGTTTCTTCACTTTCCCAAAATCCCAAATCCCATAACAGCTCCTGGGCATCTCCGTTTTGAGCCATCAAGCCATAAACAACTTTCATGATAAATGCTCCTTTCAATTTTGCTGTCTTTTGTTTTATATTTCTTAGCCTTTTTTTACAGCGGCTAAACCGATTCAAAAAATTACCATCAGTTCCCTGGAAGACCGGGAAAGCTTTTTAACCATGAGATTATATTGCAGGGGACAAAGGAGAAACTGCAGGCTTTGTCGAATAATAGCCTGAGTAAACGCAAAGGATCTGTTCCAGAATCCAATGTCGGAATATTTAAATATATCACGGAGGTGCAATTGATGAGGCTGAAGGATAAAGTCGCCATTATTACAGGTGCGGCGAATGGAATTGGTCTGGCTGCTGCCGAAAAGTTTGCAGGTGAAGGAGCGGTGGTAGCTATGGCTGATTATGATGCAGACATGGGAATTACCAGGGCACAAGAGCTGAAGGAAAAAGGTCTTCAGGTTGAGTTTTTTCAGGTTAATGTCTCGGACAGGCAAAGCATAGACAGTATGGCGGAAGCTGTAAAAGCGGCATTTGGAAAAATTGACATCCTGATCAATAATGCAGGAATTACGAGGGACGGGATGCTGGCAAAGCTTGCTGCAGATGATTTTCAGGCGGTTATGGACGTGAATCTGACAGGTGTCTTTCATTGTACACAAGCAGTCCTTCCATTCATGCTGGAACAGGGAAGCGGAAAAATAATCAATACGTCCTCTGTATCGGGAGTCTATGGGAATGTCGGACAGACAAACTATGCGGCAGCCAAAGCGGGTGTATTGGGGATGACCAAAACATGGGCAAAAGAACTCGGCAGAAAAGGAATCAACGTAAATGCCGTTGCCCCAGGATTCATCTCAACCGGTATGACAGCAAAAGTACCGGAAAAGGTTATTGGCCAAATGCAGGGCATGGTTCCCCTGGGCAGACTTGGAAAACCGGAAGATATTGCGAATGCATACCTGTTTCTGGCTTCCGATGAGTCGGATTATGTGAATGGCACGGTCCTTCATGTAGATGGCGGCATCATGATGTAATGAACTGACTTCGAGCCTGTGCTCGATAATCAGAAGATTAATGAGGTGGAAAAGATGAGAAATGTTGTCATAACATCAGCAGTCAGAACACCGGTTGGCACGTTTGGAGGAGCGTTTAAGGATCTGCTGCCGACGGATTTGATTGTGCCTGTATTAAAAGAAGCTGCCGGGAGAAGCGGCCTGCAGAGCAATGAGGTGGATGAAGTGATATTGGGACACTGCATTCAGCGTACAGATGAACCGAATACAGCAAGAACAGCAGCTTTGCTTGCAGGCTTTGACGATACAACAACAGGGTTCACAGTCCAGAGGCAGTGTGCATCCGGTATGCAGGCAATTATGTCTGCAGCACTGCAGATTCAGTCAGGGATGTCAGATATCGTGATTGCTGGAGGAGTTGAAGCCATGAGCTCCAGCCCTTATGTATTAAAACAGCATCGCTGGGGCGCCCGCATGCAGCATGGGCAGGTAACCGATACCGTATGGGAAATTCTCGAAGATCCAATCCATCATATTATGATGGGGGAAACGGCAGAAAACCTGGCAGAAATGCATGCCATTACAAGAGAAGAACAAGATGAAGCAGCCTTGCTCAGCCACAGGAGAGCCTTGCATGCAATTGAAAACGGTTACTTTGATTCGCAGATCGTTCCAATTACTGTGAAAAGCAGGAAAGGAGAAGTAACCGTTACAAAAGATGAAAACCCGCGGGCAGATTTAACAGCCGAAAAGCTGCGAAGCTTGAGCCCTGTCTTCAGAAAGGGTGGCTCTGTTACAGCAGGAAATGCATCAAGCCTGAATGACGGCGGAGCAGCACTTGTCCTGATGCCGGAAGATCTGGCTCTGGACAAGGGACTGAAGCCTCTGGCAAAGATTGCTGGCTTCTCCGTGGCAGGAGTAGATCCAAAAGTAATGGGAATAGGGCCTGTGCCGGCAGTACAAAAAGGTCTTGCTAATGTAAGCTGGTCGCTTGATGATGCAGACTTGATTGAGATAAATGAGGCTTTTGCAGCCCAATATTTGGCGGTTGAGAAAGAGTTAGGCTTAAACCGGGACAAAGTAAATGTAAATGGAAGCGGAATCAGTCTGGGACACCCTATTGGATGTACCGGTGCGCGCCTTGTTGTGGGTCTCGTTCATGAATTAAAGAGAAGAGGCGGCCATAAAGGAATAGCTTCTCTATGTGTCGGAGGCGGGATGGGAGCCACAATATTTGTGGAAACGTACGAATAAAGAGTTCCTTCGGGGGCTCTTTATTTATCCAATAAGCGGATCCCATCCTGCAGAATTGATTTTTCCGGAGGTGAAGAAAGTGATAAGCAGTACGATATTGTCTGGAAAGAGGATCATTCTGGGATCGTTTATTGAGGATGATATTAAAAAGATAATCCAGTGGCATGCAGACGAAAAAATCATGCGAAACCTGGATGCTCTGCCGGTAAAACCCAAACAGGAAATGGAAATTAAGAAATGGCTTGATGAATGTCCGCAAAACACCTTCAGATTTTCGCTTAGGTTAAAAGAAGCAAATGAACTGATAGGATATGCGGAGCTAAACGGCATTCTATGGCCACACAGAACAAGCTGGATCACCATTGCCATTGCAGATGAAGCCGAATGGGGTAAAGGGTATGGAAAGGAAGCCATGCAATGCCTGATTCGCTATGCTTTTATGGAGCTGAATCTGTATAGGCTTCAGCTTTCTGTATTTTCCTATAATACTAGAGCAAAAACTCTTTATGAAAGTCTTGGATTCCAGAGAGAAGGCTGCTATAGAGAGTTTCTTGAGCGCGATGGAAAACGGCATGATATGTATCTATACGGGCTCCTGAGAAAGGAGTGGAAAGAGTGAAGAAGCGCGGAATAATTCCGCGCTTTATAAGATTTATTCTGGCTGACTGACAAAAGTAAATTCTTTTGACAAGTAATAGCTAAGAATGATATTCGTCAGGAAAAAGGCAAGAAGCAGATACAGTACATAATAATATTCAAGAATCATAACTGCCGGCGGGGCAAGGCTTGCTCCGGTTAATAGAAAAAAAGAATAGAGAGAAAGCGCTTTTGCACGGTCAGCCCCTGCAATCATGCCAATCAGTGTGATAACAGTGGGAACAAGAAGGGATATGGAAGCCACAAACATAATGGAAATTGCCATTAAGGCAATAGTGCTGCTGAAGAAAAACATATTAATAATGCTGAAAATCCCTAAAAGTAAACCAAGCTTTAATGTCGAATGGGCACCAATCCGCTCAATTAATTTTCCCGTAAAGAGAGACAGCAGCGCCCCGATTAGTCCCACAGCTCTTAATGTGAACAGCTCCTCCATGGTTCCCTCGAAATTCCTTCCTATTGCATCGTAAAAAGCTACAAAGGCAAACAGCAAAGTAAAGGTAATAGCATAGCTTTGGAGCAGGCTTCCCTTCATTAATAGTTTTTTCATAATAGAAATAACGGAAACCCCTGATTTGGAAGGAGGAGAAGTGCCTGGAAGTATTTTATACGATACAAGGAAAAGAATAAAATAGCAAAACGCAAAGAAATAAAAAGCATAGTTCCATTTAAAATAAAAAGTAATTGTCGAACTGATCAGCTGTCCAAGAATGCCGGCGACAAGGAATCCTGTATTGATAAAAACAAGCAGCAGGGTGCGGCCCCTCTGCCTGAAAAGATCAAAGGTATAAGCGAAGGCAACAGGAGCAAAGCTCCCAAGAGTCAGCCCCTGAATCGACCTGGTTATATAGAGAGCCTCTACATTAGGAGAAAGCCCTACAGCACAAGTGGACAAAGCAGAAGCAAACAAACCTGTAATAATAATTCTGCGCCTGCCAAAGGTATCGGAAGCAGGGCCAAAGAATAGCAGGCCGGCTGCATAAAAAAATGCAAACAGGCTTCCACCGCCAACAATATAATTTTCATTTACCTGAAAAGAGTCAGCAATATCCCCGTAAATAGGGATTAGTGTATAAATATTGCTGGCCACAAAAACTCCTGTAACTGTCAAAATGACTGAAGTTGCAATCAGGATCTGTTTTGAAATCATCCTTATCACCTGCCGATATACTTTATGCACAAAACCTCGTATAGGTAAGTTGTCATTTCCACAATTTTGAAGAACCCCATTCGAAAAATTGAACAGCTTATATGATAAAATAATGATAGAGTGAGAGTTTTTTTAAGGAGGAAAAATATGACCGTACGTTTATTGATAGGCCGGTCCGGAAGCGGCAAAACGGAATACTGCCTAAATGAAATCCGCGATGAACTGCGGCTTAACCCGGATGGAGATCCAATCATTTATTTAGTTCCGGAACAAATGACGTTCCTTTCAGAATATAAATTAATTACCACGCCCGGCCTTGGCGGAATGATACGCAGCCAGGTATATTCTTTCACGCGCCTTGCCTGGAGAATTCTTCAGGAAACAGGAGGCATGAGCAGATATCATCTTAACAGTGTTGGCATCAGCATGCTTATCCGCAAGATCATCGAAGATAAAAAGGATGAGCTGAAGCTTTTTCAGAGGGCTGCCGATAAAAATGGTTTTATTCAGCAAATTGAACAAATGATGACTGAATTCAAACGTTATTGTGTAGCACCCGATGAACTGGCTGAAAGGCAGCAGCAGCTCTCAGGAACAGGAAAATCGAACAAGGCACTTCAGGACAAGCTTCATGACCTTGAGTTAATCTATAAAAATTTTGAAGAATCCCTTGCAGGCAAATATACTGATTCAGAAGACTACTTCCGCCTTCTTGCTGAAAAGGCCTCCCATTCAGAGTATCTAAAAAATGCCGAGGTTTATATAGATGGCTTTTACAGCTTTACATCACAGGAATATTCGATTGTTGAACAGCTGATGAAGCAGTGTAAAAACGTCACTATTACACTGACACTTGACAAGCAGTTTAAACATAGTGCAACTGAAGAACTTCATTTATTCAGAATGGCCGGAGAAAACTATCAGACAATCAAAGAAATGGCTTCCCGCAACAGATTGGGTATTGAAGAAATGGTCATTACTGAGCAAAAAAGGTGGTGCAGCCCTTCTCTTAGGCACCTTGAGGCACATTTTGACAGCAGGCCTGCTGAGGCATTTCTGGGGGAAGCAGACATTCACATCGGACAGGCTGTCAACAGGAGGGCTGAAATCGAGGGCGTTGCCAGAAAAATAAATAAGCTTGTTCGCACAGATGGCTATCGCTATCGTGATATTGCAGTACTTGCAAGAAACGGACAGGATTATCATGACATGATTGAAACAGTGTTCCATGACTATGAAATCCCATTTTTTATTGACCAAAAAAGAACTATGCTGAATCATCCGCTTGTGGAGTTAATTAGGTCAACTCTTGAAATCATCAATGGGAATTGGCGGTATGAACCGATCTTCAGAGCAGTAAAAACGGAACTGATTTTTCCGTCCAAATTAAACGCCGGCAAGCTTCGTGAGCAAATGGACAGACTTGAGAACTATGTTCTTGCCTATGGAATTCAAGGAGACAAATGGACGAAGAAGAAAAGATGGATATACAGGAGAATCAGGGGGCTGGAGTTTGAAGCGGTTGCCCAGACAGATTCCGAGAAGAGAATAGAAGATGAGTTAAGTGATTTGCGCGAAATGATTACAGGCCCAATATTAAGGCTGCACAGGCGCTTAAAAAAAGCTGCTGATGGCCGCGGATATTGTGAAGCTTTATTTTTATACCTGGAAGAATTGGATGTGCCTGTGAAGATTGAAAAGTGGAAATCAGCTGAAGAGGAAAAAGGGAACCTTGTTAAATCAAGGGAGCATGGACAAGCATGGAATGCCATTATGGAGCTTCTCGATCAGTATGTAGAAATGCTTGGTGAAGAAGAAGTGACGCTAAAGCGCTTTGCTTCCGTTCTGGATGCCGGTCTGGAGTCGCTTCGATTTACACTTGTTCCGCCTGCCATCGATCAGGTCATGGCGGCCGATTTGGAAAGGTCAAGGCTAACTGATATTAAAGCTGCCTTTGTCATTGGTCTGAATGAAGGAGTAATACCTGCCAAATTCTCAGAGGACGGTGTGCTGGCGGATGATGACAGAGAAATTCTGAACACAAACGGAATGAAACTGGCGCCAGGAAGCCGTACACGACTTCTTGATGAAGAATTTATAGCCTATAAAGCGTTTGTTACTCCATCAGAAAAACTTTTTATCAGTTACCCGCTGGCAAATGAAGAAGGTAAAGCACTTATGCCTTCTCCTTATATTAAGAGATTGGGAGATTTATTCCCTGATTGCAGGCAGCATTCCTTCATGTCGGATCCGGCAGAACTGCCGGAAACGGAGCAGCTGGAATATGCGGATAATCTAAATACTGCACTTTCGTATTTGACTTCACAGCTTCAGCTGAAAAAACGCAGCTATCCAATTTATGACCTGTGGTGGGATGTTTATAACTGCTATCTTAACAATGAGCATTGGAGAAGGCCGGCATTAAAGGTTCTTTCCAGCCTGAATTATGAAAACCGGACACTTCAGCTTGGCGCAGACATCAGTAAAGAATTGTATGGTGATCATATTCAGGCGAGTGTTTCCAGGATGGAATTATTCCATAGCTGTCCATTTTCCCATTTTGCACAGCATGGACTAAGGCTGCGGGAAAGACAGGTATACCGCTTAGAAGCTCCGGATATCGGGGATTTATTCCATGCAGCTTTAAAATTTATCGCAGAAACAGTTATGACCCAGAAGCTTTCATGGACAGATATGACAAGGGAACAGTGTGAAATCCTTGCAAAAGAAGCAGTTGAAATGCTTGCTCCTAAACTGCAAAATGAAATTCTTTTAAGCTCGAACAGACATCACTATATTAAGAGAAAGCTTGAGCAAATCATCAGCAGGGCTTCCTATGTTATCAGTGAGCATGCCAAATCAAGCGGATTCTCGCCAGTGGGGCTGGAATTGGGGTTTGGACCAAAAGGAGAACTCCCTTCGCTTGTTTTTCCTCTTAAAAATGGGACTAAAATGGAGCTTGTCGGAAGAATTGACAGAGTAGACAAGGCTCAGGATACAAACGGGACATTTTTACGGGTAATTGACTATAAATCCAGCTCCAAGGATTTGAATGTCAGTGAGGTATATTATGGGATTGCTCTGCAGATGCTCACGTATCTGGACATCATTATTGCCCATTCCAATTCTTTGATCGGGACTGAAGCCGATCCGGCAGGAGTCCTTTATTTCCATGTCCATAATCCAATCGTCAGCACTTCAAAAATGCTGACATTAGAGGATATCGAGCAGGAACTCTATAAGAAATTTAAAATGAATGGCCTGCTGCTGGGAGATGAAAATGTCATCAGGTTAATGGACCAGACAATTGAGACAGGCGATTCATCCATTATCTCAGCCGGATTTAAAAAAGACGGGACACTTTCAAAGCGATCAAAAGTGGCAAGCAAGCAGGAGTTTGATTATTTGCGCCGCTACGTAAGAAAGATGTATAGGAATACTGGCAATATGATTACAGAGGGCGATGTTAAAATTGCCCCATATAAAATGAAGGAAAAAACACCATGTACATTTTGTGCCTATAAATCTGTATGCCAATTTGACGAATCGCTCGAAACCAATGATTACAGGTTATTTGTGCCTAAGCCAAAAGAAGACATGATTGAAATCATCAAGAAGGAGGTGGAGGGCGATGAAAATGGCCATACCGCCTAAGCCGGAAGATGCAACCTGGACTGATGACCAGTGGAAAGCAATTATGGCCAAGGGACAGGATATTCTGGTGGCTGCTGCAGCCGGTTCAGGGAAAACGGCTGTTTTGGTTGAAAGGATTATCAATAAGATTATCGCTGATGAAGATCTTATTAATGTCGATGAACTCCTTGTTGTGACCTTCACAAATGCCTCAGCTGCCGAAATGAGGCACAGAATCGGCGAGGCGCTTGAAAAAGCGATTAATGCCGATCCGAAGTCTGCTCACCTCAGAAAGCAGGTAAGCTTATTAAACAGGGCATCCATCTCGACTTTGCATTCATTTTGCTTAGAGATGATCCGTAAATATTACTACATGACCGATATTGATCCCGGATTTCGAATCGCTGATGAAACAGAAGCACAGCTCTTAAGGGATGAAGTACTCGAGGAGCTTTTTGAAGAGGAATACGGTAAAGAGGGAAACGAAGCATTCTTTGCACTTGTGGATACTTTTACAAATGACAGAAGTGACACTGCCCTTCAGGATATAATAAGGGACTTATACGATTTTGCCCGCTCCAACCCTTCACCTGATCAATATCTTGATTCAATTGTTGAGATGTATAACGTGGACGGTGTTGAAAGTCTTGAAAAGCTTCCATTTGTCCGTTCCCTTTTGGAGGATATAGATCTTCAGCTGAAAGGGGCCAGGCAGCTGCTGGAATATGGGCTGGAGCTGACCAAGCTTCCTGGAGGACCGGCTCCGAGAGCAGAAAACTTTATCGCAGATCTGCACGTTGTCAATACTCTAATCGAAGCGAAAAACGATTCGTGGCCGATGCTATATGAAGCGATGCAATCATGGTCTTTTGGCAGAGCCAAAACGTGTAAAGGCAATGATTATGATGAAGGGCTGGTTGAAAAGGCAAAGAAACTCAGGGACCAGGCCAAGAAAATCATAACCGGCCTGCAGGAAGAACTGTTTTTCCGCAAACAGGAAAGCTTCATGCGTGACATGGCGGAAATGAAGCCCCATATAGAATCGCTTGTTTCGTTAGTTAAAGAATTCTCAATTCGCTTTGACCAGGTTAAAACTGAAAAAGGGCTGGTTGACTTTGCCGATCTTGAGCATTATTGCCTTGAAATTCTTTCATCATCAGATGAAGAGGGAAGGCTATTGCCATCAGAAGCAGCTCTTGCCTGCAGAAATCAGTTCAAAGAAGTCCTGGTTGATGAGTATCAGGATACCAACATGGTGCAGGAAGCTATTTTGCAGCTGGTAACAGCAGATTCAGAAGAAAACGGGAATCTTTTCATGGTAGGCGATGTAAAGCAGTCGATCTACCGTTTCCGCCTTGCAGAGCCTAATCTGTTTTTGAGTAAGTACACCCGGTTCGGACGGGACGGAGAAGAGACAGGCCTTAGAATTGATCTGGCGCGAAATTTCAGAAGCCGTAAAGAAGTCCTCCACGGGACCAACTATATTTTTAAGCAAATTATGGGGACATCTGTTGGTGAAATTGAGTATGATCAGGCAGCTGAGCTTATTAAAGGAGCACCTTATTCAGAGAGTCAGGAACACCCTGTGGAAATAGCCATTATTGATCTTGAAGGAAATGAAAAAAACGAACCTGAGCCTGAATCAATGGATGAGGGTTTTGACAGCGAAGAGTTAGCCCAGTCACAGCTCGAAGCCAGATTTATGGCGTCGAAAATAAAAGAAATCATTGGGAATCGGAAAGAAGTTTACAACACAAAGACCGAATCCGGGCGGCCTGCCAAGTACAGGGATATTGTCATCCTGCTTCGTTCCATGACATGGGCTCCGCAAATAATGGAGGAGTTCAAACAGCAGGGAATCCCTGTTTATGCCAATCTCTCCAGCGGCTATTTTGAAGCAACGGAAGTAGCGATTATGATGTCACTTCTAAAAGTGATTGATAATCCGTATCAGGATATTCCGCTGGCATCAGTTCTAAGATCTCCTATTTTGGGGCTGACAGAAGAAGAGCTTGCACAAATCAGAATCCATAATAAAAGAGGGTCTTTCTATGAAGCATTGACTTCTTTTTGCCGGAATGACCCAACCCTGGAAACAGAAGAATTATATGAGAAAGTGCGGCCGTTTTTTGACCAGCTTAAAGATTGGCGTGTGATGGCCCGCCAGGGTTCGCTTTCCGAACTGATTTGGCATCTGTATAGAGAAACCAGATTTTATGATTTCGTCGGCGGCATGCCGGGCGGAAAGCAGAGGCAGGCAAACCTTCGCGCATTGTACGATAGAGCAAGACAGTATGAAGCAACATCATTCAGAGGATTATTCCGCTTCTTAAGGTTTATTGAACGAATGCGGGACAGAGGCGATGATCTTGGCGCTGCCCGTGCTTTGGGTGAGCAGGAAGATGTTGTCCGTCTTATGACGATCCACAGCAGCAAAGGGCTGGAATTTCCTTTCGTTTTCATTGCAGGGCTTGCCCGCAATTTTAATACGATGGATCTGAAAAAGCCATACTTGCTTGATAAGGAATTTGGATTCGCTGCAAAATATGTAAATGCCGAGAAGAGAATTTCTTACCCCTCTTTGCCGCAGATTGCTTTTAAACGAAAAAAGAAAATGGAAATGCTTGCTGAAGAAATGCGGGTCCTATATGTTGCTTTAACAAGGGCGAAGGAAAAGCTTTTCCTGGTATCGTCCGTCAAAAGTGCAGATAAAAAATTAAATCAGTGGCTGCAGGCATCGGAGCATAAAGAGTGGCTCCTGAATGAGTATGACAGGGCTTCTGCAAACAGTTACCTGGACTGGATTGGTCCATCGCTTGTCAGACATAGAGATTGTGAGGCATTGAGAGGAGAAGGGCCGGTTCATCCTCTCGTTCCTGCAGAAATACTTGAACACCCTTCCTGCTGGAATATAACCATAATCAAAAGCGAAGAAGCTGCAGTTCTTTCAGAAGAAGCCAATGAGGGCGAAACGGATTTGCTGCAATTGGTTTATGAAGGAAAACCTGTTCCGGCTGAATCGGCTTATAAGGATAAAGTTGAGGAACAGCTTTCCTGGAAATATTCCTTTAAGCAGGCTGCTCAAGCTAGATCTAAACAATCCGTTTCGGAAGTGAAGCGGCAGCGGGAGATTTTTTCTGAAGAAGACAGCGGAACTGAATTAATCCGTAAAATCAATAAACCCCTGCTTGGCAGGCCTCGATTCATGCAAGAAAAATCTCTTTCTCCAGCTGAACGGGGTACTGCTATGCATGCTGTCATGCAGCATATTGATTTCAGCAGGCCTGCAACTGTGGAAACAATATCTTCCAAAATGGCAGAGATGCTTCAAAACGAATTGCTGACAGAAGAGCAGCATGCCAGCATTGAACCACAGCTGATTGTACAGTTTTTCGAAACCAAACTGGGACAAAGAATCGTTCAGGCTAAATCGGTACGAAGAGAAATCCCATTCAGTCTATCTTTTCCAGCCCGGGAAATCTATTCAGATTGGAAGGGAGAAGATGAAACGGTTCTCATCCAGGGGATTGTGGACTGTGTAATTGAAGATGAGCAGGGCCTGGTGCTTCTGGATTATAAAACGGATGGAATCAGCGGCCGGTTTAAGGGAGGCTTTGCTGAAGCCAAACCCGTTCTCGAAAACAGGTACAAAGTTCAAATTGATATGTACACCAGAGCATTGGAACAAATATTAAAGAGAGAAGTCAATGAAAGATACCTATTCTTCTTTGACGGGGCTCATACACTTAAGTTATAGGGAAAGCCGGCAAGAGAACTTGCCGGTTTTTTGTGCGTTACTAGGAATGGTATTGCGCGTAATAGCCGAAAAGCCGCGCACAACCAGTGAATTCCCGCGCGCAAAGGAAACATCACCGCGCGCAAAAACGAGAATATAAATTTACTGCCGCCCCAATATAAAGGGTAATTTAAATATAAAGGAGGCTTGCAATGGGAAAAAGGCAAATAGAGGCGGGAACCTGCGAATTATGCCTGCGGGAGGATATTGATATAACAGTCCATCATTTAACGCCGAAAGAAATGGGAGGCACCTTCCTGCCCACCGCGAAATTATGCATACCCTGCCATAAGCAGATTCACGCTTTATATACGAATGCAGAGCTAGCTGTAAGGCTGAATTCAATAGAGTTATTGCAGCAGGATGATAAAATCCGAAAATATTTGAAATGGATCAGGAAGCAGCCTTCAACCAAGTTAACGAAAGCCAAAAAGTCCAATGACAGGAAATCAAAAGGACGATAACAAATGTGCTATCGTCCTGAATTTCTGATAATGGATTAGTTATTGCCGACATTTGGCTGATCAACCAGACTGGTATCCAGTACATTGCTGGCACTCAGGCCATTGTTTGTAATGACTAAGCCGCCCGTATTTGCGGCACCCTGTCCGGTCGTTGATTTTGAATTGCTTTTTGGAGAGATATAAAGGGAGTCCCCAAATTGCACAATCCCCCCGCCGACATTGATGATTTGTACCGGTCCGATTATAGCTGGCATGTAAAACATCCTTTATGAAAAATTTTCATCCTTAAGAAGCGCCGTTTTGGGATAAACCTGACGGATATGCTTGACCCGGGCTTCCATTGAAATATTTCCGCTGTTGCCGATATGAACGACAGATGATGAGGAAACCCCGATAATATCAATGTTTTGAACCCTAATGATCGGATTGAGCTGTGTTGTCTGCATGGTTATGTCTTCTTCAATTGGGATTAAAGGAATGGGTTCACTGAATACGGGATAGACTGAAAAATTCCCTTCCTTTGCGTTGAAATATTCAGCTTCACGCTGATCGGCAATTGCTCTGGAGAATCCTTTAATAAAACAGGAGTCCCCAATTTCAAATACAGAAGAAAAGGCGATGGTGTCAATATTGATTCTGTCAACGGATGAAGTTCTTTGCAGCATAGCAGCTTACTCCGGTGTCAGAGGCACAAACGGCCCAATCAGAAGTGATTCTGGTGGTGTATCAAAGGTGGCTGCCAGCTGGATCGTTTGCGTATCTCCCACCATTAAAACAGATGAACTGGATACACCGAGCACTCTTATGCTGCCAACACACAAATCTCTGTTATATACCTGATAATTCATTCGTTATTCATCCCTTTCATATTCTCCGGCAAATGCGAGATAAAGGCATGGACTCCATTGTAAATTTCCTTTTTAATAAGCTCAATAATTTCTGCGTTATCATTTTCCTGCCCTGATCGATTTGAAGCCTGCTGCTGTTTAATATAGAAGTCAATCCTGTTAGGCAGCTGCTTTTTGATATCCTCTTTGATAAATGCAATATAGGAATCATCCACACTGACATTTAACTTCTTCTGTACAGAAGCTGTAATGTCAGGAAGTTCCCGTTCTAAATATTGATAGATGGCATCTTCAATTTCCATTGTTCTCTTCATTTGATTCTTAGGCGAAATAGGTGCTTTGATGTTTTTGTTATCTACGGCAAAATCTTCAATGTTTTGCAGCTCAGAAGGATTTAAGCCAATATTTAAAGTTCCTTCAAGAGACTCTACCTTAAGCTGGTCGAATTTATATTCAATCCGATCGACCTGCATCGGCGGGCGGTTTTTCAGAACTTCAGTCTCTTCCTGAAGTTTTTTGACCGCTGCTTCCAGGCTGCGTATTCGTTTTTCCTGTGCCTCCACAAAAGCATGCAATTGCTGAAGATAGGTATTTAATTGCTGATTCAAGCGCACCACCTCGCTTTATTAAAAATGAACTTAACGTTTCTGCGCTCCAGTCAAAGGGACAGAAGGTGCCAGCAAAACACTCCCCCCTGCTGGCCCCGCCGGCGTTGGCAATTCCGCTTCAGGTGCAGGCTCAGTAAAGCCGCCAGTATTATACAAATAAGACGCTGGCTTTATTATGCCTGCACTTCCAATCTGCATGACGGAAGAGTTTGAAATCCCGCCTATCTTAATAAAATTAATATGAATGGATTGCTGTATATAAAAATTCATAAGATCACCCGTTTAAGCATTGAAATAATTGCCCTGATCCACGCCATCACAATCATAAGTGTTTGTTGTGCTCCGGTGATTGTAGACATTCAGGCCATCCCCTGTGTTAAACGATCCAGCGCCTGAAAAGGTCTTAGCGTTAGAAACAGGCATGATTTTATAGACATCCCCAATGTTGAAGACAGAACTGCTTCCGATTGATATGACCTGTGCGACTCCGACAATAGCTGGCATACATAACACCCTTTAAAATGATTTCTTGTATATCGTATGTGCCTGCTAGCTGATTGTGATTAATTAGCCCAAATATCTGAAATGCGTTTAATAAGAAGGCCTGCAAATGTTATATAACAGACAAAATTCAGGTGAAACTGTCATATTTTTTATGATAATATAGAAAATATAGAATTCACTAAATTTTCAGTGAGGTGGCCATAAGATGAATGTCCCATTAATAGTAACGCAGTTTTTAGATCGTGCTGTGTCTCTTTACGGTTCAAAGAAAGCCATTTTTGCAGATGATCGAGTTTTTACATATGAGGAATTGAATACGAGAGTTAATCAGCTCTCCCATGGCTTAAAGGCTTCAGGGATTGAAAAAGGGGACAGGGTGGCTTTTCTTGCACCAAATTCCGTCGAAATGCTGGAGGGCTTTTATGGCATTTTTCAGCTGGGAGGAATTATCGTCCCTCTAAATATACGGCTGAAGCCGGAAGATTATCTGTATATATTAAATCACAGTGAATCCAAAATTCTATTTGTAGACCAGGATCTTTATCACCTTATACTTCCCGTGAAAGATCAGCTGAAAACTGTGAAAAAAATCTTCGTGCATTATAAAGAGGAAGAGACTGAAGAGAGTGATTATGATTCATGGCTCAGCAGCCAGGACAGCAGTCCATATCAGAGGGAAGTCCTCGATGAAAATGATGTGTGCAGCCTTCTATATACCAGCGGTACAACAGGCAATCCAAAAGGTGTCATGCTGACCCATCGCAACAATTACCTGCATGCATTGTCAACTATGCATCATTTAAGGGTCAGTGATCAGGATGTATTGCTTCATGTCCTCCCGATGTTCCATGTGAATGGATGGGGCTCTCCTTTTTATTACACGGCAAATGGAGCTTCTCAGGTGTGTATAAGAAAAGCGACTCCGGAAAGGATTTTTGATGAAGTGCAAAAACATAAAGTATCCGTCATGCATATGGCTCCTACAGTCCTGAATTCGCTGATGCAGCATTATGAACAATTTGTTCCGGCTGTTGAACAAGATGTCAGAGTTGTTATAGCTGGTTCCGCCCCACCGCCAGCTTTTGTAACAAGAGTAGAAAAGGAGCTTGGATGGGAGTTCATACAGGTATATGGAATGACTGAATCATCTCCATTAAGCACTGTATCGACGATTCGATCTCATCTTAAAGAACTTCCACTTGCTCAGCAGTACCGGATGAAAGCAAAGGCAGGACACCAGATGATAGGCTGTGAAGTCAGGGTAATTAATGAACAGGGTGAAGAAGTGGCCCATAATGGCCTGGAAATCGGTGAAGTCGTTGTCCGCAGCAACGGAGTGATGAAAGGCTATTGGAAAAATGAAGAGGCAACAATGGAAGCTATTCGAGGCGGCTGGCTTCATACCGGTGATATGGCAAATGTAGATGAATACGGAAATATCGATATCGTAGACCGTAAAAAGGATATCATTATCAGCGGCGGTGAAAACATCTCATCCATCGAAATTGAAGGGGCTTTATACGAGCATCCTGCAATACTGGAAGCAGCCGTTATAGCTGTACCTCATGAAAAGTGGGGGGAAACGCCGCACGCGTTCATCGTGCTGCGAAACGGGAAAACACTGACTGAGCAGGAAATTATCAGTTTTACCAGGGAGAAACTTGCCCACTTTAAAGCTGTAACGGGAGTGACTTTTGTCGAAGAGCTGCCGAAAACAGCTTCGGGGAAAATCCAAAAAATCCATCTTCGGAATGATTACTGGGAGTTGAAAGGGAAAACAGGCCGTTTTGTTAATTAACTGAAAGCCGGGACTACAGCATTTGCTGGGGTCTTTTTTTTCAAAAAGAATGATGATAGCTGTCTAGCACAAGCAGCCTGCCCCCTTAGTCTCTCGTTCCTTCGTGGGCAAGGAGCTTCCGCATTTCTTTTCTGGACAATTAGAATTCTGCTCTCTATCATTAAGGTTAGATTTTCTTTCCAAAGAAGGAGGCGTTTTATGGACAGGCAAGTCAGTCCGGTGCTGGAGAAGGATCGGATCATTTCGCTGGATATTATGAGGGGATTTGCCATCCTCGGGATCTTTTTGGTTAATATGCTTTCTTTCCATTCGCCATATCTATACATTGATCCTTTTGAATGGTGGGACAGCCCGGCAGATAAAGCAGCCTATGCTTTTATTGATATCTTTGTGCAGGCCAGCTTTTATCCATTATTTTCCATGCTGTTCGGTTACGGATTAGTCATTCTGAGGGAGAGTGCACTGGCTAAAGGCCTTGGATTTGGAGTAATGGCTGCAAGGAGATTTTCCCTTCTGCTGCTGTTAGGCATCATTCACGCTTTTCTCATATGGCATGGGGATATTCTAATTAATTATGCAATCTTTGGCTTTATGTTTTTACTGTTTGTAAAGATGTCCGGAAGAAATATGCTTTTGATCGGAATATTGCTTTACATCATTCCCAATCTGTTATTTTCCCTTTTGTTTTTTGCAACTGTTCTGTTTGTTCCTGCTGATGAGCTATCAATCTATGACCCTCAAGCGGCATTAGCTTCTTTACAGGTCTATCAAAATGGAAGCTTTACTGAGGTTACCGTACAGCGGGCAGAGGACTGGTCAGGAGTTAATAATCTTGCTTCACTGCCTATCATGATTGCCTCTATTTTTCCTTTATTTTTAATAGGAGGAGGAGCTGCCAAGCTGAAATGGCTGGAGGAACCGGAAAAAAATCGTGCATTCCTCACGAAAATAATGCTGGTCTCTTTGGCTGCAGGGGTATTGTTTAAATTGCTGCCATACATGATGGAAAGCAATCTGGGACTGGATTACGTGCAGGATATATTTGGAGGCCCGCTGCTGGCTATTGCTTATGGTTTAGGGATAGCAGTGATGATAAAAAATGGTCAAGGTCCCGGATTCCTGCTGCCGCTCTCATATGTTGGGAAACTTTCGCTCTCAAATTATCTTTTCCAGTCTATTATCTCGACTTTTATTTTTTATAGTTATGGATTAGGTTTCTATGGAAAGGTATCTGTTTTTTGGGGGACACTTCTGGTTATTTTCATTTTCGCTTTTCAGGTAATAATCAGCCGCTTCTGGGCTGCCCGCTATTATTATGGACCGGTTGAATGGCTTTGGAGGAGCTTCACCTATTTGAAAATCCCTAGTTGGAAGAGAAAGGGTTAATATTTGGGTTCACTTATAAATAGTCCAAAAATCTGAAAATTTATATTATACTAAAAAAGTGAAAAATAAAATGAGGTGATGGGAATGAAGTTTGTTACTTTTAAGGATGGCAGCGGAAGTGTGGCAGGTTTATTGGACGGAACCGGCACAAAGGTTGTTCCGCTAAATGCAGCTTTAGTAAAAATGGAAGGCAAAAGTGATTTGCCAGCGACTTTGAAGGAATGTATTGCCTTAGGAGATAAGTTCATTGAGAAGGTACATAGATTAAAAGATTGGCTAAGCAGCAATCCCGGCAGGGAAGAACTCTTCCGGCCGCTCGCTTCTGTTGCATTGGAGGCCCCGATTCCCCGTCCCGATAAGAATATCTTTTGTGTAGGCAAGAATTATGCCGAGCATGCAATTGAGATGGGAAGCAAAGAAGACATTCCTGAGCATATAATGGTATTTACGAAATCGCCAACAACGGTAATAGGCCATAATGAAACGGTATTAAATCATCATAATGTTACAGCAGAGCTGGATTATGAAGGAGAGCTTGCCGTTGTAATCGGAAAAAAAGGACGGGCTATCCCCAAAGAAGAAGCATTGGATCACATCTTTGGCTATACCATTATTAATGATGTGACAGCAAGGGATCTGCAGTCACGCCATAAGCAATTTTTTATCGGAAAAAGCCTGGATGCCACATGCCCGATGGGTCCATGGATCGTCCATTCATCTGCAATTGAAAACCCGAATCAGCTTGATATTCAAACAAAGGTAAACGGAGAATTGAGACAAAGTTCAAATACTGAAAACTTTATCTTCCCAATCGAAGAAATCATCTCGGTCCTGTCAAAAGGCATGACCCTTGAGCCGGGAGATATTATTGCTACTGGAACTCCCGCAGGTGTAGGCAAAGGCTTCAAGCCTCCACGCTTTCTTCAGCCGGGAGATAAAGTGGAAATTACAGTTGAAAAAATAGGAACTCTAACAAATTGTATAGAAAAATAAACAGGTGGCCTGTGTACAAAATCACAGGCCATTACGTATTAATTTATATTTTCAGAGTGTCCATGAAAAATATCACATATTGCCTTAAATAGTTCACAAAGTTGTTCTTAAATGATCTTAGCAGCACCATAATTTTAGGATTTTCTATGCCAATATGGTATGATGGTATCGAATTTTACTATAGGAGGCACTGGAATGATACATGCCCATATAACAACTTGGTTTTTGGCACTAGTTTTATTTATTATTGCCCTTATGATGCATAAAAGCGGCAAGCAAAAAGGTTTAAAAGTCGTTCACATGATCTTGAGACTGTTCTATTTGCTGATTATTGGAACAGGGGTTTGGATTTTAAGCAGCCTTAACAGCATTGACCTTCTTTATGTGCTGAAGTCCCTGGTAGGCATTTGGGTAATAGCTATGTTTGAAATGATTATTATCCGAACTGTTAAAGGGAAAAAGACATCTATTTTATGGGGGCAGTTTGTTGTTGCTTTAATTCTGGTTTTATATTTAGGCTTTGTTAAATTGCCATTAACATTTATGACGTAAATAAAGATATTTTTTGAGAAAGCTGCCAAAAAGGCAGCTTTTTCTAATTTTGTCATGTCATGACTTCACTAAATATGGTAATTTAAAAATATAACTAACTCTATGATAAAAAATTAGAAATGGGAGTCTCTGCTGTATAAGGAGCGTTCCTTTAGCGGGTAACTGGCATTTTTCTAATGATCTTACTGTGATGGTGGGTTTTTATGGCAAAGACGATTTCATGTTTATATAAGAATACCAGCCAGCTGAATAGGTTTATAGACTTGAACGAATTAGATGAATATCCTAATTTGCTGGTGCAGGTTTTTACAGGAAACCCTGAAAGTCTAAATATCGCGAAACTTCAAAAAGAACTGGCAGACAAGCTTCCATTTGCACAAATAGCAGGCTGTTCGACTTCTGGTGAAATTCATGAAGGCCGGATTACGGAAAAACAAACAGTGATCTGCTTTACTGTCTTTGAAAAAACAGAATTAAAATCTTTCCTGTTTAACAGGACTGATTTTAAGAATAGTTATGAAATGGGCAAGACCTTAGCACGGGAACTTGCTATCTTCAATACAGAAGCTGTAATTATTTTCCCTGCTGGATTTGATGTAGATTCCACAGCCTTGCTGGAGGGGATTAATGAAACCCATCCAGATATAGTGATTTCAGGGGGCCTTGCGGGAGATAATGGCTTATTTCAGGAGGGCTTAGCTTTTACTCAAGATGGACTCACCAGCGATGGGCTTGCAGCAGTTGCGCTTCAAAGCGGCCATCTTTCAGTCCGTCCGTTTGCAAATTATCAGTGGCAGGAGATTGGAAAAAGCTTTACTGTTACAAAGGCCGAAGGATCTATCATCTATTCCTTAGATCATAAGAAGCCCTTAAATATTCTAAAGCACTATTTGGGTGAGGCTTTTATTAAGGATTTACCGGAATCAGGTACTGAATTCCCTTTCCTGTTAAAGTACCGCGGGGAAAAAGTTTCTGTTTTTATTATAAAACTACTCGGAAATGGTGCTATTAAAGTAAACAGGAAGGTTGAAGAAGGAGACACACTCACGTTTGCTTATGCTAATCTGGAAGACATCATTGAACGGTCTTTACAGGAATTAAAAGAGCTTGACCAGTTAGCTCCTGAAAGCATATTTATATACAATTGTATGGCACGAAAACAGTTTGCAAGAGATTTTACGGAAAAAGAACTGGAGATGTTCCAGGGGATAGCCCCGGCGAATGGGTTCTTTTCATACGGGGAAATTTCTTTCCGAAAAGGCAGAGTGCCGCAGATGGTCGGACATTCTCTTACATATCTTGCTCTATCAGAAAATGTTGCTGAATCAAAAAAGAATCAGCCAAAACTATATTCTTATGAAAAGACGGCCCAATTTAAAACGATTACTTCTTTGACTCATTTAATGCATGCTTCTCAGGATGATATTAATGCATTAAACAGCAGTCTGAAAATGTCTGAACAATATTATAAATCTCTATTTGATAATAATGCAGATTTTGTTTATTCAACCGATTTGAAGGGGAATTTCACAAGTATTAACCCTGCATTCGAGAAAACTTTTGGGTTCATGCAGGATGAAATAATCGGAAAAACAGCTCTTTCATATGTGTGTGATGCGGATGTGCCAAGGGTCAGAATGCACTTTTACCGGGCGTTAAGAGGGAAAGAGCAATATTATAACGTTTATATCAATACAAAATCTGGCGAAACCAATCTTTTTCAGCTCAAAAATATTCCGATTACTGTTAATGGGGAATGTGTAGGTATTTATGGAATTGGCAGAAATATTACAGAACAGAAAAAGATTGAAGAGAAGATAACAGAACTGGCTTTTTTTGACCGGGATACGGGGCTGCCAAACAGAATGAAGTTTACAGAACAATTGGAAATGCAATTAAAGAGAGCCAGAAAAAAACAGAAGAAAATTGCCGTTCTTTCTATTGATATCGACCGATTTAAAATCATAAATGATAGTCTGGGTCACTTTGCTGGGGATATGGTGTTAAAGGAAATTTCCGAAAGAATAGAAAGGGTTTTGCCATCGGGTTCTTATTTGGGAAGGTTCAGCGGTGATAAGTTTACTTTAGTATTATCAAGGGAAGCAACTATCGAGAAGGTTATGAATGTCTCCAAAAAGATATTAGATGAAATATCGCATCCTATATCTCAGTCGAATCAGGAGTTTATTGTCACTGCCAGCATTGGTGCGAGCCTGCATCCAGATGATGGGGCCGATGAGCATTTGCTGCTGAAAAATGCGGATATTGCCACAAATCGCTCCAAGCAGCAGGGAGGAAACAGGGTCACCTTTTTCTCAATGGAAATGAATCAGCAGGCAATGGTCAGACTTGAGCTTGAAAGCTACTTAAGAAAAGCTTTGCAGAAAAATGAATTCTTTCTATGCTATCAGCCCTTAATTGATCTTGACACTGGCAATTTATACGGGAGCGAAGCCCTAATCCGCTGGAATCATCCAAAACTTGGACTTGTTTCACCCGGTGAATTTATTCCTCTTGCAGAAGAGACAGGTCTCATTAAGGATATCGGCGGCTGGGTATTGCGGTCGGCTTGTAAACAGAATAAACGTTGGCAAATGCTTGGCTATAAATCGCTTTCCATCTCTGTGAATGTATCGGCCTATCAATTCCAGCAGCCAGGATTTCTTCAAGAAGTTAAGATGGCATTGGAACTTTCCGGTATGGAGCCGCAATATTTAACATTGGAGCTGACGGAGAGCACGATGCTGAGAAATGTTGAGCACAGTATACAAGTCATGCAGTCGCTGCAGAATATAGGAGTCAAAGTATCAATTGATGATTTTGGCACAGGCTATTCTTCCCTAAGTTATTTAAAGGACCTTCCAATCAATACATTAAAGATCGATCGGTCTTTTATTAATAATCTGCGATTAAACACATCCGATGTTGCCATTGTAAAAGCCATCATCACCATGGGACACGGACTTGCTGTTAAAGTCGTGGCAGAAGGGGTGGAAACACAGGAGCAGATTGAGCTGTTAAAAGAATTGAAATGCCATTATGCACAAGGCTTCTATATTCATAAGCCGCTTATGACCAGTGAGTTTGAGGAAGGCTTATCTAAATATGCCCAAACGCACAGCTAGAATAAAGAAACAGCAGCACCGCCATTAAAGGCAGGCTGCTGTTTTTTTATGAAAAAAGTATAAGATTTTGAACGTCGAACTAGTGCAATCTGCCTACCCCCTCGAGATCACAAGCTTGTGTTGTTTCGGCTCATAGGGACTCGGGGTCATAAGCCGTTTCCTTTCAGAAGGAAGAACACCTTCTTTCAGGAACCGTCTTATGCCTGAGGCCCGCAGGATGCAGGTCATGCAGACGTTGCCACAGGACAAGGAAAGCTACGGAAGCGATACTTCGCACGACCGAAAGCGTTAGCTTTTGGGAGGACGTGGCGTTCTTAGTCTGCTTTCCTTCGTGGTCAAGGCGCTTCCGTATTTCTTATGAAGAAATCTTTTCAATAACCATTCTTTTTCCGCTGTTTAAGGTAAATTCAAACCGATCACTCATTTTTTCATAATAGCAAAAATGGTGCTGCACATTGCAAATATGATCCTGATTATCAAAAACGATAAAATTCACACCGCTTTTTCTGTCTTTATCATTGAAAAATGCCAGCTGATTATAGCAATAAATACAGTCATAAACCGAAAATTGCATGGAATTTAAAGTGGTTACGAACTGGTAAAAGGCATCATCATTCATTTCCTCCAGTAATCTCTCGAGGGAGAAAACAAGATGTTTTCGGATGCGGATCGAGTCCTGATTCTTTAAGTGGAATATTTCATCATCAAAGGCCACTTTGCCATCCTCAAATAAAATGCCTTTCTTCCACCGTTTAAAGCGAAATATTTCCATTTCCTGATGGAGGAATTCATCCAATAATGATGCTTCATCTGTTTCATGGTCGAAAAAAACCCATTGTTCATTAATATACTCTACAGTGCCTTCTGTAAAAGCACGGGATTGATATTCAATAAGCTTTGTTCGCTGCTGTCTATTCATATAAAACCTCCATTAACTTCCTCAACTTCTTTTTAGACAGTTTTGGCGATTTTTATAACCGCTTGTATGTGGACAATTAACTTTTTTCTAGGCTGTGCATACAATAGCATCATGAAAAATGTGCCCATGCGATTCCGCTTTGAAAGGATGATGTAAAATGTGTGGAATTACCGGCTGGATTGATTTCCAAAAAGATATGAGAAAAGAAACGGCAGCAATTGGAAAAATGGCGGATACGCTGGCAAAGCGGGGTCCAGATGAAACAAACATATGGACAGATGTGCATGCTGGATTCGGCCATAAAAGGTTAATTGTTGTAGACCCGGCAGGCGGAAAACAGCCAATGACTAGGGAAAAACATCAAAACCGCTATACTATTTGCTATAATGGAGAGCTTTATAATACGGAGGATCTCCGTAAAGAACTCCTTATAAAAGGATATTCGTTTGATGGCCATTCTGACACTGAGGTTTTGCTGACTTCTTATATAGAATGGGGAGAAAATTGCCTTCAATTTTTGAATGGCATCTATGCTTTCGCTGTATGGGATGAGAAGAAAGAACAATTATTTATAGGCAGGGACCGTTTAGGGGTAAAACCTTTATTTTATAGAGAAACGAAGCAGGGCATTATATTCGGATCTGAATTGAAGGCTATTTTGGCCCATCCTGATGTTAAGGCTGAAATCGGCAGGGAAGGTCTGGCAGAAGTTTTTGGACTGGGGCCATCAAGATCCCCAGGGTCAGGAGTTTTCAGAGGCATTGATGAATTAAGGCCTGCACATGCGCTGACCTTTTCGAGAAATGGACTGAAGGTATGGCGTTATTGGAATGTAAAAAGTGCGCATCATGGGGATAATGTTGAGGAAACTGCTGAACGAGTGAGAGAATTATTTACGGATGCTGTAACAAGGCAGCTGGTCTCGGATGTCCCTTTATGCACGTTCCTTTCCGGCGGTGTGGATTCGAGTGCGATTACCGCTATTGCGGCAAAAGCTTACGAAAGAGATGGAAAAGGCCAATTGAACACTTATTCGATAGATTATGAGGGAAATGAAGAGTTTTTCAAGGCAAATGAGTTTCAGCCCAATTCGGATGGAGCATTTATCCGAAAAATTTCCCAGTCCTTTAATACGAGACATAACAGCTGTATAATCACCCAGCAGAAGCTGGCAGAGGATTTAATCGAATCCGTGCATGTAAGGGATCTTCCGGGCATGGCTGATGTCGATTCCTCCCTGCTATGGTTTTGCAGGGAAATAAAAAAGGATTTTGTTGTAAGCTTATCAGGTGAATGCGCGGATGAAATATTTGGCGGCTATCCATGGTTCCATAGAGAGGAAGACTTAAAGCGCAAGGGCTTCCCGTGGATGAGGTCGCTCGAAGCCAGACAGGGGCTATTGAAAGAAGATTGGAGGAAGAAATTAAATATCCATGACTATGCCATGGAAAAATATCTTCAGGCAATCTCTGAAACCCCTGCCTTAGACGGGGAAAGCAAGGAAGACGCAAGCAGGAGAGAACTTTTCTATATTAATATGATTTACTTTATGACGACCCTTTTGGACCGTAAGGACAGAATGAGCATGGGGGCGAGCCTTGAAGTCCGGGTGCCTTTTGCCGATCATCGATTGGTGGAATATGTATGGAATATTCCGTGGGAGATCAAAATGCATGGAAACCGCGAAAAAGGAATCCTGCGCAAAGCACTCGAAGGCATACTGCCGAATGAAGTCTTATACAGAAAGAAAAGCCCGTACCCTAAAACGCATAATCCGGAATATACGGGAGCAGTCCAAAAGATGCTCACTGGATACCTGGAAGACCGGTCATCCGCTCTGTATGAATTCTTTGATTACAGCCAGCTGAAGAATATAATAGAATCGGGCGGTGACTCATTCCAGGAACCATGGTTTGGGCAGCTTATGACTGGTCCTCAGCTGTTAGCACATCTTGCACAGATTCATATTTGGTTTAAAGACTATAATATAAATATTTTAGAATGAAAAAACAGCGGCAGTCTTAACTGCCGCTTTCATTATGGGGGTCATGCAGACGCTGCCGCAGGATAAGGAAAGCTGCCGCAGCGATACATCGCACGGCCGAAAGCGGTAGCTTTTGGGAGGACGTGGCGTATTTAGTCTGCGTTCCTCAGTGAGCAAGGCGCTTCCGCTTTTCTTATTTAGACTGCTTTTGATGACACAAACGATTTGTTAACCCAGACTCTGGATCTCCAGCGCCATAACATGAGTAATCCTCTAAGCCATTCATCGGCAATAAAAGCGATCCAAATGCCGGCAAGTCCCAGTCCAAAATGAATTCCAAGAACATAGGAAAGGGTGACGCTTACACCCCACATGGACAGGATCCCCATATAAACGGGGAATTTTACATCGCCGGCTGCGCGGAGGGAGTTAATGACGACCAAATTAAACGATCTGCCGGGCTCCAGGAGTATGGTTAGAAGAATGAGAACACTGCCAATCTTTATGATGTCTGGATTAGAAGTGAATATGCCCATCAATTCTTCTGAGAATAAGGAGAAAATAACGGCTGTTCCGAACGAAATCATGATGGCAAGGCGCAGACTTTTCATGCACCTTTTATAGGCTGCCTCATAATCCTTTCCACCTACCATATGGCCTATCAAGATTTGAGTGCCCTGGCTGATGGCAACACTGAAAAGGAAAATGAACATCATAATATTTTGTGCATAAACTTTTGCAGTCAGAGCTTCTGTACCCAGAGCAGCGATGAAAATGGTAATGACCATCTGCGACCCATTATAGGATAAATGTTCACCTGCTGAAGGGATCCCGATTCTTAAAAGATTTTTGATATGTTTTTTTGGAAAGCGGAAAAGTAAGCGGAACGGAAGCGCTTTTTCTGTTCTTCTAAGCAGGACAGCGACAGCAGCAGCAAATCCGATCAATCTGCTGATGACAGTGGATATCGCCACTCCTTCTACACCCAATACAGGAAAGCCGAATGGGCCAAAAATGAATAAGTAATTGCCTATAACATTTAATATGTTCATGCCGATGGTAATGTACATAACATCTCTGGTAAACCCATAACTTCTGATGATGGCTCCAATTGTCATAATTAATGCCTGGACAAAGGATAAGCCGCCAACGATGACCAAATAGGCGTTTGCCTGGCTTAAAAGTTCCACCGGCAAATCCATCATCCGGAGCAGCGGTTTGCCAGATACATATAGAAGGATACTTAAGATGATTCCAAATACAAGGTTTGCCCCTAAGGAGACAATTGAAATTTCAGCAGCTGTTTTATTATTTTTTGCGCCTAAATTTTGAGCAATAAGGATGGACGTCCCAGTTGCAACAAATCCAAACATGACGATCACGAGAGAAAGGATCTGATTTGCCACACCAACTGCAGCTACGGATTCATCCGAATATTGCGAGAGCATAAGCGTATCAGCATTCCCCATAAGCATGTGAAGCAATATTTCTATAAAGATCGGCCAGGTTAATGCAAATAATGTCAATTTTTTCTGGTTCTTAGTCATGGTTATTCTCCCTGTTTGTAAATAAATTTTCATGTAAATAGGAGGGGCCGACGACAATTAAAAACGAAAAAAGAAAAGCCTTAAGGTCTTGCCCTTAAGAACTTTCCTTACTTCAATCAGGTTTCCTATTTATTGAAGCTGGCGGGGAAGGACAGGATTTCAAACCCAAACCCATCAAGCTGAACTTTAAGGTTCTCCGCTTCTGCTGCAAATTCTTCGTCTGTAAGCATATTAGTAACTTTTACACCTTTCAGCGGATAAGGCAAAGTAACTTCCGCATTTTCATCCGCAGGATTGGCGAGCACGATGATTGTTTTAAAGTCATCGTATTTGCGGTAGGCAACTACATTAGAATCAGTTTGAATAAATTCAAAATGGCCATCATTTGCCAGCAGCTTTTCCTCTTTCCGCAGCTTAATCAGCCTTTGAATATGAGAATGTAAATCACGATCCTGTTTTTCCTCATCCCATTCCATGCATTTTCTGCAGCCGGGATCCATTTCACCGCTTAGCCCAATTTCATCACCATAATATATGCATGGTGAACCCATAAAGGTAAATAAAAGTGTATAAATAAGTTTTACCCTGTCTTTATCCTCTTCGCATTCCGTTAAAATTCTGGGTGTATCATGGCTTCCAACCAGATTGAATGCAGCTTCATAGACATTGGCCGGGTAGCTGTGGATTTCAGCGGTCATATTGTTGGCGAATTCAGTTCCGGTAATGGATTTTTTTGCAATTAAATTAAGCAAGTTCGTGGTAAAAGGATAATTCATGACAGCATCGAACTGGTCTCCGCGCAGCCAGGGCATAGAATTGTGCCAGATTTCCCCTAAAATATAGAGATCTGGTTTAATTCGTTTAACAGTCTGTCTGAATTCACGCCAGAACTGATGGTCAACTTCATTGGCCACATCCAGCCGCCAGCCGTCGATATCAAATTCTTCAATCCAGTAACTGGCCACTTTGAGCAAATAATTTTTTACCTCTGGATTATGTGTATTCAGCTTTGGCATTTGCTCAACAAAAGCGAAGGTCTCATAATTAGGATACTCCCCGCCTTTTAGCGGGAAACTATGAGGATGGAACCAATCTTTATATCTTGATTTTTCTCCTTTCTCAAGCACATCCTGGAAAGGGGGAAAATAGTATCCGCTATGGTTGAAAACAGCATCGAGCATCACTCTAATATCCCGCTTATGGCATTCTTCAACCAGTCTTTTTAATGTATCCTTTGAACCGAACTGGGGATCAATTTCCAGATAATCTATTGTATCATATTTATGGTTGGAAAATGCCTTAAAAACAGGCGTGAAATAGATGCCGGTGATGCCAAGCTCGTGAAGATAATCAAGATGTTCAATGACACCTTCAAAATCACCGCCAAAAAAGTTATCCTTAGAAGGCTGTTCACTGCCCCAGGGAAGAACTCCTTCGGGGTCATTGCCGCGATTCCCGTTAGCAAATCTTTCTGGGAAAATCTGATACCAGACTGTATCCTTCACCCAGGAAGGAGCTTTAAATACTTCTTCAGGATGCAGATAAGGAAAGTTGAAATAATAACCTGAATCAGAAGGAGCCTCCTCGTAAAAACCTTTTTCGGTCAAAATTAATTTTTCTTCACCAGACTTTAATTGAAAGCCGTATCTGGATCTTCTATGTGGCGGGTCAATATATACATGCCAATAATCATGAATGCCATCAGATCCGGATTTCTTCATTTCCGTTTTTTCATACTGCCATTTTCCATCTGCCCAAAGATATTGATCACCGTGTATTAAAGTGACTTCAGAAACATCTTCTTTCTTTGTTTGCAGTCTAATATGTAAGGTTTTCTTGCTGATGGGATAAACATAATGATCAGCAGGATAATGTATGATAGCTGCTTTTTCCATTGAAATTCCCCTTTCAAAGTGCAATCGCTTGCATTATACCATATGAAAGAAATGAAAATATAGTAGAGAAATGAGTATCAATCTTTTGAAATTAATTTTCGCTTAAAAATATTTAGAAAAAAGTAGTTGTAAAAGCCCAAAAACCTTGTATAATAAAAATTAGAAATTGTGCAATCGTTTTCATTAAGCGGTTTCATTGGGTAATAGTTTAAGTGAACGCTCATATTTTTTAGAAATAGATAAAAGCGTTTACACTTTTGTGCAAACGGTTGTACTTTTTGCATTACTCAACAGATTTATTTAAAGGGGGCAATATCATGAAAAAGTCACTATCTTTCTTTATGATGCTGGTATTAGTGATCGGAATGCTGGCAGCTTGCGGTCCTCAGCGTGAGGCACAGCCGGAAAACACAGATAAAGATAACGGCACAAGCGAAAACCAGGCTGAAGAGCCAAAACCGGAAAAATTAGTAGTTTGGGAAGACACAGATAAAGGCATAGCTTTAAAGCCTGCCATTGAGTCTTTTGAAAAAGAATATGGAATTAAAGTTGAATTTAAAGAGTTGGGCATGGCAGATAAGATCCGTGACCAATTAAGACTTGATGGACCTGCGGGAAATGCACCTGACGTTGTTACACTTCCTCATGACCAGATTGGCCAGGTTGTAACTGAAGGTCTTCTTCAGGAAATCCAGGTAGAAGACAGTGTTCTTGATACTTTCACAGAATCATCCATCACTGCTCAAATGTTTGACGGAAAATTATATGGTCTTCCAAAAGCAACTGAAACACCAGTTTTCATCTATAATAAAGCATTAATGGAAAAAGCTCCTGAAACAATGGATGAGCTTTACACTCAAGCTAAAGAATTGACGGCTGGCGGACAGTACGGATTCCTGGCTCTATTCGATAACTTCTATTTCGCACACGGACCTATTGCTGGCATGGGCGGATATGTTTTCAAGGAAAATGACGGTGCATTAGACCGTGAAGATGTAGGCTTAAACAACGAAGGCGCTGTTGAAGGTGCTGAGTTCATTCAAAAATGGTACAGTGAGGGCTTATTCCCTAAAGGAATCATCGGGGAAAGCGGCGGAGCAGCAATGGATGGCTTATTCAATGAAGGAAAAGCTGCTTCTGTTATGAATGGTCCATGGGCACTTCAAGGCATGAAGGATGCAGGAATTGATGTTGGAGTTTCTGTAATGCCAAAGCTTCCTAACGGTGAGCCTGTTAAAACATTCATGGGTGTTAAAGGCTGGCATGTAACTGCATTCACTAAAAACCCTTATTGGGCAACAAAATTTGTTGAGCATATTACAAATGAAGAAAACTCAAAAATCCGTTTCGAGACAACTCAGGAAATCCCTCCTGTAAAATCTCTTATTGAAGATCCTGTAATTGCAGATAATGAAGCTGCAAAAGCAGTCGCAGAGCAATCTCAATATGCTGTTCCAATGCCAAACATTCCTGAAATGGCTGAAGTCTGGGGACCAATGGCCTCTGCACTTCAAACGATTGCAACAGGAAAAGCTGAACCAAAGGCAGCACTTGACGATGCAGTAAAAACGATTAAAACAAATATCGAAACAAATCACCCTGCCAAGTAAATCTTGACAGACAAAGGGCGGTACCTCCCAGGAGGTATTGCCCATCATTTTTATATAATGCCAAAAAAAGCAGAAGGAGCCCGCTTGGCTTAGCTCCAAGAGCCGCTGTTGTCTGGAGCTAGACAGTTAATCAACTTCAGAATTAATACATTCATATCTTTAAATAGAAGCGGCAGAAGCCGCTTTCCTGTTCCTCTTTAAAGCAACCGTTTGCACAAAAACAGCCGCTATTATTTTGGAAATGAATTATAATAATAGAAAATACTTTCTCCTATAAAGAAAGGGGAGGCCACAGCCATATGGAAACAAAAAAAATGACATCCAATCATGGAAGAAATGCTGCTCTATTATCCATCCTGCCTGGATTTGGACAGTTTTATAATAAACAATTCGTGAAAGGTGCCATATTCTTAATTCTTACTGTTTCGTTCTTTGCAGCATTCTATGACACACTAAATTGGGGATTCTGGGGACTTATTACACTGGGGGAAATTCCAGTTCTGGACCACTCAATTTTTCTCCTGATCGATGGAATTATCGCACTGATTGTAACAGCATTGGGACTTATCATATATGCTTTCAATATTTATGATGCATATAATAATGGAAAAAAACGTGATTTGGGGCTGAAATTAAACAGTGTCAGGGAACAGTACCACAATCTCCTTGATAATGGTTTTCCATATTTAATGATATCACCAGGATTTTTTCTCTTAGTTTTCGTAGTTATTTTTCATATCTTATTCGTAGTTCTTCTTGCATTTACAAACTATGATCTATATCATTCTCCGCCTGCAAAACTGGTAGATTGGGTTGGCATTCAGAATTTTATCGATATCTTCAAGCTGGATTTATGGAGAAAAACCTTCTTTGGCGTAATGGGCTGGACAATAGTCTGGACTTTTGTAGCTACCTCTTTGCAGGTAGCTCTGGGTATTTTCCTGGCAATTCTCGTTAACCAGAAGGATCTTAAAGGGAAAGCGATTATCCGAACAATTTTCATTCTCCCTTGGGCAGTTCCTGCATTTATATCGATCCTGATTTTCTCAGGGATGTTCAATGAGACATTTGGTGTGATTAATAAAACGATTCTGGATGCAATTGGCATCGGTCCTGTTCCATGGATGACAGAGGAAAATTGGACACGTTTAGCATTAATTTTCATTCAGTCATGGCTTGGATTCCCGTTCATTTTTGCTATGACAACAGGTGTGCTGCAGTCCATTCCGGATGAGCTTTATGAAGCTGCAACAGTGGATGGTGCAACGATCCTGCAGAAATTCACAAAAATCACTCTGCCGCTGGTTCTTTTTGCAACGGCACCCATTATCATTACTCAGTATACATTCAACTTCAACAACTTTAATGTTATCTTCTTGTTTAATGGCGGGGGACCGGCCATTCCGGGCCAAAATGCCGGCGGTTCGGATATTCTTATATCCTGGATTTATAAACTGACAATGACTTCTGCCCAATACGGCAAAGCCGCTGCAGTTACCATGATCCTATCACTCATAGTCATCACGGTAGCCCTATGGCAGTTTAGAAGAACAAAATCATTCCAAGAAGAGGATTTGATGTAGCTATGAGCATGAAGAAAAATAAAATTATCCGGCTGACTTTTTCCTATGTAATCATTACCTTGATGAGCTTTATTGTGATTTATCCGCTTTTGTGGGTAGTGGGTTCTTCCTTAAATCCAGGCCAAAGTTTGTCGGGATCCACAATGTTTCCTGAAAATCCGACATTAGACCATTACAAATACCTTTTTGATTCAGATAAATCCAATTATGTTAAATGGTACTGGAATTCTTTGAAAATAAGTACATTGACCATGATTTTAACGGTTATTACAGTATCCTTCACTGCGTACTCATTTTCCCGTTACCGCTTTATCGGAAGGAAAAATGGATTATTAACTTTCCTGATACTGCAAATGATACCCAACTTTGCAGCGCTGATTGCCATATTTGTATTAGCGACAAGAACAGGTTTAATTGATACACATCTTGGATTAATCCTTGTGTATGTCGGCGGACAGATTCCAATGAATACCTGGCTGATGAAGGGTTATCTCGATACGATTCCAAAAGAACTTGATGAATCTGCGAAAATGGATGGTGCGAGCCATCTGCGTGTCTTCTGGCAAATTGTTATGCCGCTGGCAAAACCAATTGTTGCGGTAGTTGCGCTATTTTCATTCATAGCTCCTTTTGGGGATTTTATCCTTGCAAGAATTTTATTAAGAACAGATGAAAAGTTCACAATGGCTGTAGGATTGTATGAAATGGTTGCGAAGCAATTTGGAAATGAATTTACAAAGTTTGCTGCTGGCTCTGTTTTAATTGCCATTCCGATTGCTGCACTGTTCCTTATGTTCCAAAAATACTTTGTATCTGGTTTGACGGCAGGGGGAACAAAAGGCTAATCTTAAAGGGCTGAAACTTTACTGGCCGCTGCAGTCTGCGAACTGAACTGGATTGCAGTCTCTCAGCGGCTTGAAAAATGAAGGAGGAGCGGCGATGAATAAAGGAATCATAACCTTCATCTTAATCCCGTTTCTTCTTTTTTATGCCCTGCCGGCAGGAGCAGCTGAAAAAGAAGAGCGTAAATGGCAAGATGAAACATTTTATTTCTTAATGGTTGACCGATTTAGCAATGGAGATCCCAACAATGACTTTAAAGTCGATGTTCAGGACCCAAAAGCTTATCATGGCGGAGATTTTAAGGGGATTACAGAACGCCTGGATTATATTAAAGATATGGGGTTTACCGCAATTTGGCTGACTCCTGTTTTTGATAATGAAGAGAAGGGCTATCACGGTTATTGGATTAAAGATTTTTATAACACGGAAGAGCACTTTGGCACAATGGATGAATTCAAGCAGTTAGTCCAAGAAGCTCACAAAAGAGACATGAAAGTGATTTTGGACTTTGTTGTAAATCATGTGGGCACCAATCACGAATGGGTTAATGACCCCGGGAAAAAGGACTGGTTCCATGAAAAACAAGATATCATCAACTGGACGAATCAATCTGAGATTGAAAATGGCTGGATTTATGGACTCCCTGATTTAAAGCAGGAAAACCCTGAGGTACAAAACTATTTAATTGATGCAGCAAAGTGGTGGATCGAAGAAACGGATATTGATGGATATCGTATTGATACTGTAAAGCATGTTCCAAAATCATTCTGGACCGAATTCGCCAAAAATGTAAAGTCAGTCAAAGAAGACTTTTATTTGCTGGGGGAAGTATGGTCGGATGATCCAAAATATATTGCTGAATATGAAAAAACAGGAATAGACGGCTTTGTTGATTATCCTTTAAATGATCATTTAAGAACTGCCTTTGCAGAGCCTGACAAATCGTTAAGCTGGCTTTTTGCAAACTGGGACCGAAATAAGGCATTTTATGAAAATCCCTATCTAATGGGAAGCTTCATGGATAATCATGATACTGTCAGGTTCACTCGGGATGCTATCACAAAAAATCATCATCCGGGTCCAAGGTGGAAACTTGCCTTAACATACATGTATACCACACCTGGGATTCCAATTGTCTATTATGGAAGTGAAATAGCTATGGATGGCGGTGAGGACCCTGACAACCGCAGGCAAATGGATTTCCGTACAGATAAAGAACTGATTGATTATATCGCAAAACTTGGGGAAGTTAGGCAAATGCTGCCATCTTTAACAAGGGGCGACATGGAACTGCTGGAGGAAAAGGACGGTTTTGCCGTTTATAAACGGAATTACGAAGATGAAACAACGGTTATTGTGATCAATAATTCAACAAAGTCACAGAAAGCGGTACTTGATTCCACTCAATTAGAAGAAGGAAAAGAGCTTCGCGGCATGATTGCTGATGATCTCATCCGAGATAAAGACGGAAAATATGAGATGATCATTGACCGGGAAGAGGCTGAAGTATATGTTCTGGCAGAAAAATCGGGATTGAATATTCCGCTGATTGCAGCACTTGCAGCAGTTTATTCAGCCTTTATGATTTTTATCTATCTTTTATGGAAGCGGTCAAAACAGAAGAAATCCGAGTAATTTTGGCATTAGAGCCTCCCCTTCTTCCTATTCCTGTTAACTGTTTAAAAAAGGAAAGAAAATCAAACCTGTTTTGATTATAATATTAATAACAGAGACCTCACGGAGAGGGTGATTCTATTGGCAGTCACAATTAAAGATGTAGCAAAGATGGCAAAAGTTGCGCCTTCTACTGTTTCAAGGGTAATTGCCAACAATCCTCGCATCAGCGAGAAAACTAAGCAAAAAGTCAGGGAAGCAATGGAACAGTTAGGATATCATCCGAATTTTATTGCCCGAAGCCTTGCAAGCCAATCAACCCGCGCAATTGGGCTGATAATGCCCAGTTCTACGGATGTTGTATTTCAGAACCCCTTCTTTCCAACTGTCCTTAGGGGTCTGAGCGAGGGAGCCCATGAAAGGCATTATGCTCTCCATATGACAACCGGGAAAACAGATGATGAGATCTATGAAGGTGTTGTCCAAATGGTACAGGGCGGCCGGGTAGATGGAGTGATATTGCTGTATTCAAAAGTGGAGGATAAAGTTCTGGCCTTCTTAAAAGATAGGGATTTCCCATTTGTTGTTATTGGCAAGCCTTTTTCGGACGAAGAAGAAATCACTTACGTGGATAATAATAATTTCCGTGCAGCCAAAGAAGTAACGGAATATTTGATTAAGCTGGGCCATAAGCAAATTGCGTTTGTCGGCGGAAACTTGAATCTAACTGTTACAGTTGAACGTCTGCTCGGCTATGAAAAAGCATTAAGGGATGCTGGAATTGAACTGGTAAATGAGTATATTGTTCATGAAGAATTCTTAAAAGAAGGAGGCCAGGAAGCTGTCAGAGAACTCATTTCCCTGACAAAACCTCCAACCGCCCTTGTGGTTGCCGACGATTTAATGGCATTGGGTGTCCTGAATACTCTGGATGAAATGGGTATAAAAGTTCCTGAAGATATGTCTATCATCAGCTTTAATAATGTGCTTCTGGCTGAAATGTCCAGACCTCCTCTAACTTCTGTCGATATCAATATATTCGATTTGGGATTTGAATCTGCCCGAAGCCTTATATACAGAATTGAAAACCCGCGGGAGCCTGTAAAGCGCATTATTATTCCCCATAAAATTGTAAAACGCTGCTCATGCAGCAGTCCGAAAACTGAAGAACCACAGATTGTATCGTAAAAAAGGGAAGCCTGATGCAGGCTTCCCTTTTTTATCGCCGTCTAACGGTCAGTAAGACTCACCAATGGAAGACTCCAGAGGATTCATAAGAGATCATTGGGAGTCAAACTGCCCGTATAGGCCAGATTGGTTCAACTAACAATCAGAGGGGTTAGTTGAACCCTTTCTGATTGAAGTTTCACTCTACCCGTTTACAATAGTGCCCCCATTGACATGAATCATCTGGCCGCTCACATAAGATGAATCATCACTGGCAAGATAGACATAAGCCGGAGCTAATTCATAAGGCTGTCCTGCTCTGCCTATTGGGGTATTTGATCCAAATTTTGATACCTTATCCGCTGTGAATGTAGATGGAATAAGCGGTGTCCAAATAGGTCCAGGAGCAACTCCATTTACGCGAATTCCCTGTCCAGCCAGCGATTTGGCCAATGAGCGTGTAAAGGAGACAATCGCTCCTTTTGTTGAAGAATAGTCGATTAGCTGCTCGTTGCCTTCATAAGCTGTTATCGAAGCAGTATTGATAATTGAGCTCCCTTTTTTAAGGTGAGGAAGTACTGCTTTTGTCAGATGGAAGAATGAAAAGATGTTTGTTCGGAATGTTTTTTCAAGCTGTTCAGCAGTGATATCGAGCAGGCTTTTTTGAGGATGCTGCTCGGCTGCATTATTAACCAGTACATCGATTTGCCCAAATTTATCAAGTGTTTTCCTGACTGCATCCTTACAGAATGTTTCGCTTCCGAGATCTCCGGAGATCAGCAGACAGACCTGTCCTTCAGCCTGAATGGCCTCTTTAGTCTTTTCTGCGTCTTCATGTTCTTCCAGATAGACAATCGCCACGCTGGCTCCTTCTCTGGCAAAATAAATGGCGGCTGATTTTCCGATGCCGCTGTCTCCGCCTGTTATTAAAACAACTTTTCCTTTTAATTTATCGGACCCTTTATAATTTGGATCAACAGTTTGGGGCTCAGGCTGCATTGGCGCCTCTGTGCCGGGCTGATGATCCTGATGCTGAGGCGGAAATTCCTTTGGATTGTTTTGAGTATTAGACATTACGAAATCCCTCCAAATCATTAATACTCTTTTAATTCCATTTTATTATGGTAAAAAAACATGGAAATTATTTGCATTGCTCTTATATAATGGATTTAAAAAAGGGTGGTGGAACAGGATTTGGAGATTCGATCAGCTGACAAAAGTGATGCAGAAGCCATTTTGGCGCATTGCCGGAAAGCATTTGGAGAAACTGATTTTTTAATGACTGAGGCGGATGAGTTTAATTTAACAATTGAAGAAGAGGAAGCGTGGATTGAGCAGAGCATAAGAACTGGAGATCTTATTTTATTAGCGGAAGTTGACAATGAAGTGATTGGAATGCTGAACTTTCGGCGTTCAAAAAGCAAAAAGGTAAACCATCTGGGTTATTTCGGGATTACAATACAGAAGAAGCATTGTAACCAGGGACTGGGAAGCAAAATGATGGAGCAATTTTTGAAGTGGGCGCAAGAGGAACCGGGTCTTGAAAAAGTATGCCTGGAAGTCTTTTCGTATAACCAAAGAGCAATCCATCTGTACAAGCGATTTGGATTTCAGGAGGAAGGACGCAAAATTAAACATATTAAAAGAAGCGATGGGTCTTATGCAGATGAATTAATGATGTATAAATTTGTAAAATAACCCTTAGCATTCTTTCTCAAACGGTGAAAATTAAAAAATCAGCAAATAAATTCATTTAAAGCAAGCTGGTTTTTCTGAAAAATTATAAAAGCAAACGGATTTTCTCCGTTTGCTTAAAATTACCGATAATTTACGAATTGAACATCAACAGTCAAATCTGCCTCTTTAACAGCAGCAATAATCTTCTGCAGGTCATCGCGGTTTTTGCCGGTTACTCGGACCTGATCATCCTGAACCTGGCTCTTCACCTTTAAACCGCTGTTTTTAATAAGGGTATTGATCTTCTTGGCATTGTCTTTATCAATTCCCTGGACAAGCTTTGCTCTTTGGCGTACAGTTCCGCCTGATGCCCCCTCAATCTTGCTGTAATCAAGATTTTTTACAGGTATGCCCCTTTTTATCAATTTACTCAATAAAACATCTTTAAGCTGTTCCATTTTAAATTCATCATCAGATAGAAGCACGAGCTCTTCTTTATCGAGCTTTATATCACTTTTGCTGCCTTTAAAGTCATAACGGGTGGAGATTTCCTTCATGGCAATATTAATGGCATTGGTTACTTCAGAAAAGTCAACTTTGGATACAATATCAAATGAGCTTTCTTTAGACATGACAGCCTCCTTGGAGATAACATTTTAAGTTTCACTTCTTGTCCTTATTATAGTAAAATATAGCAGTTCAAACAACTTTAGGAGTTATGTGATCTTAATTGGGAAAGATTTAATATAATGAATATTTGTTTACTGGAAACTAAGAAGGAGGAAAAGGGATGGCTTTAGAAGAGAATTTAGGCCGTGCTGCTAAACTGATTGTTTCAAGGGAAGCGGCTTTTGGCTATTTTTTGACGGATGGAGAGGAAGATGTTCTTCTTCATCAGAACGAGACAGATGAAAAGCTGGAGGAAGGACAGGAAGTCGAGGCTTTTCTTTATATGGACTCTCAGGGAAGAATTGCAGCAACAACTGTGATTCCGGAAGTTCAGGCTGGTACATATGGATGGGCGCATGTAAGTGATGTAAAGCCCGGCATCGGTGTATTTATCAACATCGGCATTCAGAAGGACATGCTCCTCGGTGAGGAAGATTTGCCTGTACATGAAGCCGTCTGGCCGATTGAAGGGGATAGGTTATACATTACACTCCGGGTGAATAAGAATAACAGAATTTATGTAAAAATGGCTACTGATCCTGTCATTACAGATATTTCAATAAAGGCAGCCAAAAGTGATTTTAATAAGAATATTCACGGACATATATATAGAACTGCAAAGGTTGGGAGCTGGATTTATACAGCTGAGGGCTTTAAAGGCTTTATCCATGAATCCCAGCGCAAAAGGGAGCCCCGTCTTGGCGAAAAAGTTGAGGGACGGATTGTTGATGTGAAAGAGGACGGAACAGTGAATGTTTCCCTTATACCCAGAAAACATGAGGTATTGGACGATGATTCCGAAAAAATCCTATCTTATCTTGAAAGCCGCAATGGTGCGATGCCATTTGGCGATAAAAGCGCGCCAGAAGATATACAGGAGCGTTTTCAGCTAAGCAAAGCTTCTTTTAAAAGGGCCTTGGGAAGGCTTATGAAGGAAGGCAAGGTTTATCAGGAAGATGGATGGACATATATAAAGAAAGACTAATTCACAATCTAAAAACGGACAAGCCAATGCTTGCCCGTTTTATTATTATAGATGATCTGTCTTTTTGGAATATTGGTTTTTCCCGGCTTTGCGGTTTTTCTCGCGCATCATATTTTTTTCGTGAAGAAGCGCATTATTGTCTTTTGCTTTTTTATCATTATCGGAAGTATGCGGCATAATAATAATACTCCTTTCACACTGAGAGGTTTATCCTTCAGAATATTACTGAAGTACAATCATATTGTCTGTCAGAATGAAATGGAGTATGTATTCTTCACTAGGTTTATATTTGCTTTTGGTAGAAAATCGCAATTGTTCCTGGACCCGTATGGGACCCGATTGCAGAGCCTATGGATGTAATATAGACTTCTTTGGCTTTTAGCTCTTCCAGGATTAATTTTTGCATTTCAAGAGCTGTGTCTTCATCATCAGCATGGCTGATGCCGACCGTCTGATTCTCAAACGAAGTCCCATTTTCTTTCATCAGCTCAATGATGCGGCGAAGAAGCTTTTTCTTGCCGCGCAGTTTCTCAATCGGTACAAGTTTGCCATCTTCTACAGTTAGCAGAGGTTTAATGTTCAAAAGTCCGCCTAGAAATGCGGAAGCTTTAGAAACACGGCCGCCTTTTGCCAGGTATTCGAGATCATTTACAGTGAATAAACTCTCGAGGTGCCGGCATCGAAGTTCGATATCTTGCTGTATGTCTTCCTTGGATGCGCCTGATTGTGCGTTAGCAGCCGCTGCCTTAACGATTAATCCATATCCCAATGAAGCCGCCTTAGAATCGATAATGGATAATTTGAAATCCGGGTATTTCTCTTTTACTTGCTCCAAAATCATTACAGCGGTCTGGTATGTACCTGAGAGTCCGGAGGAAAAAGAAACATAAATGCCGTCTTCATTTTGTTCTGCCATCTTCATGAACGTTTCCTCAAAATGGAGAGGGGATACCTGAGATGTTTTAGGCACCTGGCCCTCACGGATAGCATCATAAACATCCTTAGGTTCTATGGTGACTAAATCTTCATATTCTGTATCATTCAGTTGAACCTTTAATGGGAAAAGTGTGACGCCATTTTCTTCATAGAAGCTTAGCGGCAGATCACACGCACTGTCAGCTAAAATTTTTACTGACATTTTCTTTCACCTGCTTTCAAACTATATGAATTAAGTTTATAGAAATCAAGGAGAAAAAACAATGAATTGTGTTGAAAATGACACTTTTCGCAAGTCTAACGGGCAGTAAGACTCTTACTTTCAGAAATCAAAGGAATAGAAGGGATATAAGCGGGGGGCAAACTGCCCGTATGCTGTGAAAACGTATTTGTGACCCGCTTCCTCCCATAAGCTGCAGCTTTTGGTCGATGATTATGCTGACGAAGCCTTCCTTGTGCTGTGTGCCTCAACTAACAATCAGCGGGGAAAAATCCCCCGCTGATTGAAGATTCACTTTACTGGGTAAAGAAAATAATAAAAAAATTCAGGGGGTAAAAAATGGTTTGGTTAGAAACTAAGAAAGTATTTATTGTTTTGATTGGCGCGATATTGAACGCAATTGCGATGAATTTTTTTCTGATACCTGCCAATGTATATGCGAGCGGTTTTACAGGTGTGGCACAGCTATTATCAAGCATTCTTGGGGATTTTGGATCAACAGGAATTCTGCTGTTCATTCTAAATATTCCTGTAACCATTTTAGCCTGGAAGAAGGTTGGAAGGTCTTTTACTATTTACAGTTTTCTAAGCGTATTCTTAATGTCATTTTTCTTGGAAATCATACCGGTAATTCATGTTTCAAAAGATATTTTGCTTAATGCCGTTTTTGGAGGTGTGATTGCGGCTGTTGGCGTAGGGATAACACTGAAATGGGGGGCTTCTACAGGAGGAATGGATATCATCGCAATGGTATTGTCCCGAATGAAAGACAAGCCTGTCGGTACATATTTTTTCACACTTAACGCCATTATTATAATAACAGCTGGCTTTTTGTATGGATGGGAAAAAGCTTTATACACTCTTGTTACCCTTTATGCCTCAACCAGGGTCATTGATGCCATTCATACAAGACATGAGAAACTGACAGCATTAATTATAACGAAAAAATCGGAAGAAATGAAAAAAGCCATCCATGACCATCTGGTCAGGGGAATTACAACCATTCCGGCAAAGGGGGCTTTTACAAATGAAAACAAGGAAATGATGATGATTGTCATCACCCGTTATGAGTTATTCGACCTTGAAAGAATTATTAAAGAAGTAGATCCGAATGCCTTTACAAATATTGTCCAAACCGCTGGTGTTTATGGTTTCTTCCGCAGGGATTAAATAAATGGAGGGATGAAGGATGCTTCGGCTTTTGACTGCTGCTGCTCTGATTATCTTCACTATGCCTTTGCAAAGTTTTGAAGCTTCTAAAAAGGAAATGCCATTTGATTTTAAAGTAATGCCTCAAGCAGGAACGGAAACAATGGAGATAGAATTGCTTCTGAGGAATACTGCCAATTACCCGCTAAGCTTTGAGTTTAGGACTTCCCAATTTTACGAAGTAAATATATTAAATCAAAATGGCGAAATGGTATATTCCTCTTCAGAAGGTAAAGCATTTTTACAAGCTATACAGACCATTGCCGTCAAACCGGATGAATTCAAGGTGTGGAAAGAGCAGTGGGATTATCGGCACAATGGCAAAAGAGTAAAGGAAGGGGAGTACATTGTAAAAGCCAGGCTTTTGGCATCAAACTTAAATGGCAAAGAACTGGAGACCAAAGCGGAATCAGAAGCCTCTGTCTATATCCCAGGACAAAATCCTGCCTTTCGCCATGTTAAGGTTACTGGAGAGAATGGCTTATATTCAGTATCAATTGAAGGGCGTCCAAAAAACGGAAAGCTATGGTATACAGTTGAAGATGGCCATAATGAACTGCTGCCTGAAAAGGGAGTATCAGCTCTTTCAAATAACTGGGAGAACTATAATATAAAAGTAAGCATTCCTGCTGATAAATTGCCTGAAAACGGATCAGTGATTTTGCATTTATATGAAAAAAGCCATAATGACGGACATATTATAAATCCCTTTCCTGTTATCCTGGAAAGGAGGTAAAAAAGAAGCTGGCAGCCATCGAGGCTGCCAGCTTCTTTTTAGCGATTCTGCGAATATTGCTCAAGCTCCTGCTGCATCTCCCGCAGCTGTGCCTGTTCAGCCGCCGTGGAATTGGCAAACGCGGAACTTAAAGCATTTTTCGCACGGGAAACAGTTTCTTCGCCTGCAGAACTTTTAGCTATTTCCACATATTTTCTGGCTTCCTGAAATAATCTGTTTCCCATCGTTATATTCCTCCGAGGGATGATTCTTTCACATTAGCTAATTTTTGGGCTTCCGCCTCTGCATAGGTCATGTGGTACGGGATACGTTCATCATGCTTACTAACAGTATCAACACCCTGTTGTACGAAGCGTTTTGATTTATTACGTTTACCCATTCGAATCTCCTCCATGAAAGAGTTTAAAGCAGCATTGTGCTGCTCCATCCCTTAGTATGCTCTAAAGGAATGATTTAAAAAGGGAATTTAAAGGACTGGTTGCCATTAAATTTCTTTTGGTCATTTGCTTATAGTGCTTTAAGGTTTAATAATTCATTTAAATAGATTCCGATTCCATCCTCCTCGTTGGTTAAGGTGACTTCATTGGCAATATTTTTCACCTGGTCAATAGCATTGCCCATGGCAATCCCGTAGCCTGCATATTCAAGCATTTCAAGATCATTGTCTTCATCACCGAAAGCTATGATCCGCTCAGGCGGTATTTGGAAGTAATCAGCTGCTTTTTGGAGGCCAACAGCTTTATTCAGCCCTGTTTTTACGATTTCAATGACATGCCATGGAGCCGCCCAGCGACGGTGATCAATCACTTCGGCATGGACTTCGGAAAGATGGGCTCTAATTGTTTTTACATGTTCTTCATCTGTGTGGATCAGCATGCTTGTCGGATTATCATTAAGATAATTGCGTAAATCTCCAGTCGTAATTTTGGGATCGCCAAAACCGAAGATATCCAGAAGCTTTTCATCATGGTAATGCAGGTAAACATCATCTATAACTTCTGCTACAATATTATGAACTGTATAGCTATTAACGGCTTCTACAATTTCCTTTGCAACGTTCATTTGCAGAGGTGTATGATAAACTCCCCAATTATGATCTTTAGGATGATGTATGTAAGCACCATTGAAATTGACAATTGGCGTAGTCAATCCCATTTCACGATAATAAATTTCGCTGGAGCGAAATGGCCTTCCGGTGGCAATCATCACTTCATGTCCTTGTTCGCGTGCCTTTTGAATAATCATTTTAGTTTTAGCTGAGATGGTTTTGTCATCTTTTAATAATGTTCCATCAAGGTCCAGTGCAATTAAATGTTTTTCTGCCATAAGATCTCCTTCTAAGCGCTCAGCACTTTTTTATAAGAATTTAACTGCAGTTTACGCACTGCAGCCAATTGCTTATCTTGAAGTATGCCCCGCTTTTCTTTTAAGTGTAAAGGTTTTGGAAAAAAAAAGTCTACATGTTAAACTGAAAATATAGAAAGAATTTACATCAAAACAAGAGCGTAAGCTTTTACAAAATCATTTTATACATATATGTTATCAATATTATTATAATTTTGTAAAAAAATTCACTTGTGCCCTAACAGATTTAGGAGGAAGAACTGTGGTTGTTATTGAACATAAGCATATCAAAGAAATTCCTGTTCTTGAACTGGCCAGACAGGAAGTAAAAGGGGAACGCTTGCCTTTTATTATTTTCGTTCATGGCTTTACGAGTGCCAAAGAACATAATCTGCATTATGCCTATCTGCTAGCTGAAAAAGGGTTCAGGGTGGTGCTTCCAGACACCTTGCTTCATGGGGAAAGATCTGAAGGTTTATCAGGCAGCGATTTAAATTTCAGGCTATGGGATATTGTTCTAAATACAATTGCGGAATTGAACATAATCAGGGATGTCTATGAGGATGCAGATCTGATCGACAAGGGAAGAATAGGGCTTGTGGGCACCTCCATGGGAGGAATAGTCACTTTGGGCGCCTTGACCCAGTATGAGTGGGTCAAAGCTGCAGTAAGCCTTATGGGTATGCCGTATTATGAAAAATTTGCTCAGCTTCAGCTGGATGAATTGAAGAAGAATAATATTAAAATTCCGCTTTCCAGCGAAGAACTAGCAGATCTGCTGGGGACTTTAAGGGAGCGGGATCTAAGTCTTCAGCCTGAAAAACTTGGAGGAAGGCCACTTATGTTCTGGCATGGCAAAAAAGACCCGGTTGTTCCTTATTCCTATACATACCAATTTTATGAGACCATCCAGCCCTTATATAGTGACTCACCTGAAAACCTCATGTTTATATCAGATGAACAGGCGGGGCACAAAGTAAGCAGGGAAGGGCTGCTGGAAACGGTTAAATGGTTTGGGGAACATCTATAACCAACATTTTTTCAATTCATTTAAATATTTGTTAAGATAAAGATAAAGTAAATAATGAAGGAGTGCTGCAGAAATGGACCAGGATTTAAAAGACAGCATCATGGGTGCACTTGAACTTGTTGTTGACCCGGAGCTGGGGATAGATATTGTGAACTTAGGCTTAGTATATGAGGTGAAAATGGAAGAGGAAGGTAAAGCCGTGGTAGATATGACTCTTACTTCCATGGGGTGTCCTTTGGCAGGAACAATTGTTGAGCAAGTAAAGTCAGCATTGGCTGATATTCCCGAAGTAAAGGACACTGAAGTGAACATTGTCTGGAACCCGCCTTGGTCTAAAGACAGAATGTCCCGCTATGCAAAAATTGCACTTGGCGTACAATAAGATTGAATCTTAAAAACAGCAGGATTATTTTCCTGCTGTTTTTTTATGCCCTTGCTTTAATTCCTTTGAACACATCTCTGTAAATTCTTTGAAAATGAGCATTGTATGTGAGGTAGTTCACTTATTTAACATGCCGATTATCCTATACTAACGATGGAAAGACAAAATTGCGTTGATGAAACATCCAGGACCTGTGGCTGTTAAGGAGGCATCTCAAATGGGATTTGATAGAGATTTTAATAAAGACCCTTTTATTGTGATATGGGAATTAACAAGGGCATGCCAGCTAAAATGTCTGCATTGCCGTGCGGAAGCGCAATACAGGAGAGATCCGCGAGAGCTTTCCTTTGATGAAGGGAAGTATTTGATTGACCAAATCAAGGAAATGAACAACCCTATGCTTGTTTTTACGGGTGGTGATCCATTAATGAGGCAGGATGTATTCGACATTGCCGAATATGCTGTAAAAAAAGGCGTGCGTGTGTCAATGACGCCCAGTGCGACACCGAATGTAACAAAAGAAGCTATTGAAAAAGCCAAAGAGGTCGGCTTAGCTCGATGGGCTTTCAGCCTTGATGGGCCAAAAGCGGAAATCCATGACCATTTTAGAGGTACTGCCGGTTCCTTTGATTTAACGATCGAAAGGATTAAATATTTGCACGAGCTTGAAATTCCAGTCCAGATTAATACAGTTATTTCGCGTTATAATATCGATTATCTTGAGGAAATGGCTAAAGTTGTAGAAGAACTCAAATGTGTTCTTTGGAGTGTGTTCTTCCTCGTCCCAACAGGGAGAGGGCAGGAAACAGATATGATTTCTCCGGTTGAACATGAGATGGTATTTACATGGCTGTATAACTTAAGCAAAAAAGTTACTTTCGATATCAAGACAACAGCTGCCCAGCATTACCGCCGAGTGGTCATTCAGCAAAAAATGAAGGAAGCGAAGGCTCAGAATGAGGACATTCAATATCTCGATGCACTTACACAGCAAGGGCTAACGGGTTCTATAGATGGTTTAGGCAGGGCTCCTAAAGGTGTGAATGACGGAAATGGATTTGTTTTCATTTCACATATTGGGGATGTTTATCCTAGCGGGCTTCTGCCTGTTAAAGCAGGGAATGTAAGGGAACAGCCACTTGCTGAAATATACAGGGAATCGCCAATTTTTAAAGACCTCAGAAATCCTGATAAATATAAAGGGAAATGCGGACAATGCGAGTTCCGTTATGTATGCGGGGGATCCAGGTCACGGGCATTTGCCATGACAGGGGATTATATGGAAAGCGAGCCGTTTTGTGTTTATATTCCAAAGGCACTTAGAAAGAAAGCGGCAAAATCATAAAAGAAAGGGAGTGCCGTTCGGATGCACTCCTACTCGATGCTGCAATATACGGCAGGGCAGTTTTCACAGCCTATTTCATTTTTTAAATATTCAAGATCTTTGACTGTGATTTTTCCATTTAGAATGGTAATGATGCTGTCTTTTTTCAGTTCACCCAGTATCCGGTTGGTGCTTTCCCTGGATGTGCCGCAGAAATTCCCAAGCTCTTGATTCGTAAGGGGCAGATCAATGAGTATGCCATCCTTAACTTTTATGCCATAGCTGTTAGTCATTCTGATAAGGGTTGAATACAGGGCACCTTTTTTTCCGTTAAGGACGAGATCTCTAAATTTGGTCTGAGTATTACGAAAGTGGTCGCTCATCCATTTCATAAATTCATAAGCCAATGTGCTATTTTTAAATATCTCCTTTTCCAGGACATCTTTTTTTATCACAGCTACTTCGCCAGCTTCAAGAACTAAAGCATTCAATAAATATTTAGGGTTACTGGTAAATAGGGTAAGCTCGCCAATAATTTCATTTTCTCCGCATAACCTGAAGGTAAGTTCTCTGCCATCAGCTGTTATCTTGCTGATTTGTATCTTGCCTGAAAGTATAATATAAAGTTCAGCAGCATCCATACCTTCCTGAAAAATGTAAGCCCCTTTGGAGGTTTTCATACGCCGGTCTGCAAAATGAAGAAGCTCTTTAATCTCAATGGAATGTGTCGGTTTAATGGCTGTGCGAGCCATATTAATCCTCCTTCATAAAACAACTGTCTTTTTTCACAATAATATCATTTGTATAGTGAAAACATTGCCGGCTTTTGTGTCTTTATTGTGGCATTTTCTATTGAAATGGTGTGTCTTTGTTATTATATAAACAATTCCCTATTAACATTGAAACGATTGTATGTTCTAATAGTAGAAGCCCTTAATTTGAGATACCGGGTTATTTCTGTTATTTTAAGGGAAAGGCTAAAATATACATCTGTATAGAAAGCTTATTTAAGTCACTCTTTATATGGAGTTGAACGAAATGGCTAAAACAATCGTTAAAGATAAATTGAATAGACCTTTAAGAGATCTTCGTATTTCTGTCATTGACCGCTGTAATTTCCGCTGTCAATACTGCATGCCGGCAGAAGTCTTCGGCCCGGATTTCGCTTTCCTTCCAAAAAATGAACTTCTGAGCTATGAAGAAATTGAACGGCTGGCTAAAATTTTTGTAAGCCTTGGCGTGGAGAAGATCAGGTTAACAGGCGGAGAACCTCTTATGAGAAAGGATATGCCTAAACTTGTAAAAATGCTTTCAGACATTGAGGGCTTAAAAGATATAGGTCTTACCACAAATGGTGTATTGCTGCCCAAACATGCGAAAGATTTAAAGGAAGCAGGGCTGGTGAGGGTTAACATCAGTCTGGACAGTTTGGATGATGAGCTGTTTGGAAAAATAAACGGACGCAATGTGGGTGTCAAACCAGTTCTTAAAGGAATCGAGGCAGCAAAAGAAGCAGGGCTTGGCGTCAAGCTTAATATGGTTGTTAAAAAAGGCCTGAATGATTCTGAAATTGTCCCGATGGCTAAGTTCTGCAAAGATAACGGCTTACAGCTCCGCTTTATTGAATACATGGATGTCGGCAGTACAAACGGCTGGAAGATGGACGAGGTTGTTACCAAAAAAGAAATTTATGACACTTTAAAGGAACATTATTTATTGGAACCGGTAGATCCGGATTATTTCGGAGAGGTTGCCAAGCGATACCGTTATAAGGATACTGATGTAGATGTTGGGTTTATTACATCTGTTTCTGAATCTTTCTGTTCAAGCTGCACACGTTCAAGATTGTCAGCAAACGGCCAAATTTTTACATGCCTATTTAATGGAGAAGGACATGATCTGAAGGGATTTATGAGAAAAGGCGCCACGGATGAAGAAATTACTGATCGGATTGTTAATATTTGGAACGGCAGAAAAGACAGATATTCAGACGAACGGACTGAAGAGACCATTGCCAGCAGGAAAAAAATTGAAATGTCCTATATTGGAGGATAAAAAAAGCATGCTTTGCTTTGTCACGAGAAATGGACATAGGCGGGCAGGCTTTTTATTTTGTCGTTCAGACTGCAAAAAAACTGCAGCCGTTATTGGCTGCAGATCGTAATGTTTATAAATATCTTGGAAAAAGAATGTTATTCTCAAGGTGAACATGCATGAAGGTTTGGCTTTCCAGATCTTCCAGCCGCTTATACACTAGACGGTACGATCCGCATGCATCTGAAGGTGGAGTATAATCAGATGTAATTTCTCTTAATTCCTTTAAAATTGAACCTGCATGATCATGCTCTTTCTCAAGCTCCCGGATATAGCTGATGATTTCTTTGCGATTTTCAACCTGAGGATCTTCAAGCTTCAGGAGCATTGGAAAAACTGACTCTTCCTCTTTAGAAGTATGTTCAAGAAGCTCATGCTTCAGCTCAAAGAATAATTGGTGGACTTTTAAAAGCTCCTCATGGCTTTCTCCATGGACTCTTGAAACCTTTGTTACATAAGGGCTTAATAGCGATAGTTCCTCCTCAAGAGGACGATGATATCGATTGATCACATGTTCAATAATGTCTTCTGATGCACTGTCTGTCCAAACCTCTAAATCATCGGTTTGGTTTTCCTTCTGAATAACCTCGTTCAATTCTTTTATCAGAACCTCCATATCTGCAGACTGATCAGAAACTGCACGCACCAGCGGAATATTTCCACCGCAGCAAAAATCAATGCGATGACGTTTAAAAACATCACTTGTCTTTGGAAATTCATTTACAATATCTTTTACCAGACGGTCTTCTGTAAGATGTATGGTCATTGAATTTTCCTCCTTTTATCTTGTGAACTATCTAAAGAATAAACGAATTTCCTTTTTAATTTGGTGACGGGCATCACACTTGCAGGCTTTTTATAAAGTTTTTTGGGTAGGCTATTTTCGCATAAATTGTTGTTCTTTGCCTATCAATGTTGTCCGTTGATTTCCGCTCCAGGCTGCTCGCTTTCCGCGGGGCGGGCGGTGAGCCTCCTCAACGCTCCGCGTCTGCGGGGTCTCACCTGTCCCGCTACTCCCGCAGGACATTGAGTAAGCTCCCTTGAGTAAACACCGCACGAAGAAAATGCGAGTGCATTTTCGAGGATCTCGCACCTTCCGCTACAATCAACTCAGTAAATAATATAGAAAAAGCAACAAACCTTGGAAAACGGCCTTTGGGTAAAACCATGCACATATGAAACTGAAAGTGTGATGATTGTCATGTTATAAGTTTTCATGTACGTTTATAATAATTGAAATAGAAAAAGCGTTAAGAAAAGTACATAGGAGCTGATATAATGCTGGAAAAAAGAACTCCCATTCCTGTTGGGGAAGCAGTAAAAAAAATCATGGCCTATCAATTAAAAGGAAGTGCAGAATACATATCCATTAATGAAAGCAACGGTCGTTTTCTTGCAGAAGACTTAAAAGCGACCCATGATGTCCCTCATTTTGACCGATCACCATATGATGGATTTGCTGTTCGTTCAGCAGATACAAAGGAAGCTTCAATGGAAAATCCCACAGTATTTGAGGTAGTAGATCATATTGGCGCAGGGCATGTAACTTCCAAAAACATTGGTCCATTCCAGGCTGTGAGAATTATGACTGGTGCGCAAATGCCTGAAGAATGTGATGCCGTAGTAATGCTCGAGCTGGCAAAAGCATATGAAGAAGACGGTAAGAATTTTATGTCCATTAAACGCTCCTATAATAGTGGAGACAATGTTTCCTTCAAGGGCGAAGATGCGAAAAAAGGAGATTCACTGGTCAAGAAGGGGACAAAAATCAACCCGGGAATTCAGGCTATTCTTGCTACCTTTGGCTATGCCGAAGTACCGGTTGCAAAGAAGCCTGTTATCGGATTATTTGCAACAGGCACAGAGCTATTGGAAGTACACGAACCGCTGCAGCCAGGGAAAATCAGAAACAGCAATGCCCATATGATAACAGCCCAAATTGAAAGGGCTGGGGCGGAAGTTATTTATTATGGAAAGCTCCCTGATGAATTTGATACATGTTTCGATGCTGTGAAAGAAGCATTGAACAGCGTGGATATACTGATTACTACTGGCGGTGTATCTGTAGGCGATTTTGATTATCTGCCGGGCATTTACGAAAAGCTTGGGGCAGAGGTCCTTTTCAATAAAGTTGCAATGCGGCCCGGAAGTGTGACTACAGTTGCCCAGCATGAAGGGAAGCTTTTGTTTGGACTTTCCGGAAATCCTTCTGCCTGCTATGTCGGATTTGAGCTTTTTGCAAGACCGATTATCCGGAAAATGCTGTTCTCTGAGAAGCCGCATTTAAGAAAAGAAACAGCAGAGCTCGTGGCTGAGTTTCCAAAAGCAAATCCATTTACACGATTTGTCCGGACAGCTGTGAATTATTCAGGAGGCAGACTGGTTGCGGCGCCAAGCGGAGTGGATAAATCAAACATTGTGATGAGTCTCGCCGGCGCGAATTCACTAATGATTCTGCCCGGCGGAACTAGAGGCTATGGCATGGGCGACATTGTTGAGGTGCTATTGCTTGAGGACCATGAAGGAAGCGAATGGCCATGGTAAAGGAACCTGTTATTTTTCAGGTATCCGGCTATCAAAACAGTGGAAAAACAACATTGGTTAACAAAATAATTTCCGGATTAAAAGGGAAGGGACTTTCTGTCGTTACCATTAAGCATCATGGTCATGGCGGCAAACCCGAAACCCCAGAAGGAAAGGATTCCAGCAATCATATTGAATCAGGAGCAGCCGCTTCAATTGTTGAGGGTGGAGGCAGACTGCTTTTACAAGCTGAGAAGAAAAGCTGGAGCCTGGAGGAGCAAATTAATATTGCCGTGCAGCTGCAGCCTGATGTAGTGCTTATTGAAGGTCATAAAAAGGCTTCATACCCTAAAGCACTCATGCTCAGAAGTGATGAAGATAGGTACCTTATAGAGGAACTGACAAATATCTGTGCACTCTTCTGCTGGGAAGATAAAGTGATTAAGCACAAGGCTGCAGATTTGGAAACTCCGTTTTTCAGCATCCGTGATCCCAAAGGCACTGAGTGGATTATTGAGTATTTAGTGAGCGAAAGTAAGAAAAAGAAATAAGATTAAACAAAACAGTCCATTTTTTTTTGGGGCTGTTTTTAATAATTCTCTAAAAGTTGAACGTTTTGTGGCGATTTGTTTACCAGTGATAATCTTCACTTATTATTTACGCGGAAAATTATATATTATTGGCAGAAAGCAGCGGGGAGGTATTAAGGATGAAGTTATTTATGCCAAAACAGCATGGAGCCTGGGCAATGCTGATCCTGCCATTTTGGCTCGGGGCGGCGGCATCTGATATTATTTGGTCTCATATCCCGTTTTTTTTAGGATGGATATTATTATATCTGGCTACTTATCCTGGCCTTCTCCTATTTAAAAGAAAAAGGATGGCTTTTTATGCAAAGTGGGCTATTATTTATTTGGTTCCGGCTATTTTACTGCTATTATTCCCTTTACTGGTAAGGCCGTCGATTTTCATATTTGGACTTCTTATGATTCCTTTTTTTATCATTAATGCACGCTATTCGTCTAATAACAGAGATAGGGCATTGGGTAACGACTTTAGTGCCATTAGTGCCTTTTCCATAGCAGGCCTTGCGAGCAGCTATTTGCCGCATGGGGAAATTACACCGCTGGCCTGGACAGTATTTGCAGCTTCCATTTCATTTTTTGCCGGAAGCACCTTCTATGTAAAATCAATGATCAGGGAAAAGAAAAACATTTCCTTCAAATGGATTTCGTGGATCTTTCATGCTGCGGTACCGATCCTCTGGCTGCTGGCAGGTGGATGGATTGTATCTGCAGCGTTTCTTCCCAGCCTTTTTCGGTCCATTGCATTTTATGGGAAATCATTTACACCTAAAAAAATTGGGATATATGAAATTGCAAATGCAGCCATATTCTTTTTCATGTTATTACTTGCCATTCATAATTAAAGACCGGCCTGACCAGGCCGGTTTTTTAATTTATCCAGAAATAGCTGTGCTGAGTATAAATAAATATTAGAAATCTTTAAAACTTCAGTAAAATAGGTTGCAATTTTTTCTTTCAGTTTCTATAATAAGAGAAACATAAATTCATAAATATGTATATAAATGATTAAATATACAATTAAGTGTGGAAGGAGCAATTATGAACGTTTCAATCATCGGAACAACCGGATATGGGGGTGCGGAATTGCTCCGTATCCTTAAACAGCATCCAGAATTTAATATTAAATCGATTCATTCAACGAAAGAAGATCTGCCCATTTGGAATGAATATCCCCATCTATATGAAATCATTGACAAGAACTTACAGGGGATTGATCCAGCTCAAATAGCAGACCAGTCTGATATTGTTTTTCTGGCAACACCATCTGGAGTATCAGGGAAACTTGCTGAAAATTTTTCAGGCAAGAATATAAAGGTAATTGACCTTTCCGGTGATCTTCGAATCCCAGCTCAAGCCTATCTGGAGTGGTATAAACACACTCCTGCTAACGAATCTCTGGTAGAAAAAGCAGTATATGGGCTTTCTGAGTGGCATCATGACGAAATAGCTTCCGCAGAAATCATATCTAATCCTGGGTGCTATCCAACAGCTGCTCTGTTAAGTCTTGCACCAGTTGTAAAAGAAAATTTAATAAAGCCCGATAGCATTGTGGTCGATGCAAAGTCCGGTGTGTCAGGGGCAGGACGGGCACTTTCAAGATCAACAAGCTATGCAGAAGCTAATGAAAACCTGCGTGTTTATAAGGTAAACCAGCACCAGCATACACCTGAGATCGAACAGCAGCTGATGAAATGGAATTCCGCTCTAAAGCCGATTACATTCACGACCCATCTTCTTCCTATCACAAGAGGCATTATGACAACCAGCTATGTTCAGCTGACAAAAGAATACACTTCTTCTCAAATTCTTGAACTTTATCAATCAGTTTATGAAAAACAGCCGTTTATTCGAATTCGTCCTGAAAATTCTTTTCCTTCCGTAAAAGAGGTGGCAGGCTCTAATTTTTGCGATATAGGTGTTCATGTGGATTCCAGAACGGGCAGACTGACAATAGTTTCAGTGATTGATAATTTAATGAAGGGAGCAGCCGGGCAGGCTGTACAAAATGCCAATATTATGAGCAGATTGGATGAAAAAGCAGGTCTCGGATTTGTACCGCTCTATCCATAAGGAGGAAAGATAAATGCAATTAGTATCTCAAACTGAAGTAACCGAACTGCCGACAGGAAGCATCATAACACCGAAAGGCTTTACCGCAGCTGGCGTCCATGCAGGGCTGCGCTATTCAAAAAAGGACCTGGGAATTATATTAAGCGATACTCCTGCACAATGTGCAGCTGTCTATACAACAAGCCATTTTCAGGCTGCCCCTTTAAAAGTTACTCAGGAAAGCATTGCAGCAGAAGGCCTCATTCAGGCTGTTATAGTAAATAGTGCATGTGCCAATGCCTGTACAGGGGACCAGGGGCTAAAGGATGCTTATCAAATGAGAAAATCAGCTGCAGATAAATTCAATTTAAAGGAACAGCATGTGGCGGTTGCCTCTACTGGTGTCATTGGAGAATATATGCAGATGGATAAGATAGAAGAGGGCATTAAGATGCTGAAGCCAGGCAATGAGGCATTACACTCAGAGGATTTTCAAACAGCTATATTAACAACGGATTTAGTGATGAAGAAGTGCTGCTATTCGGCAGTAATCGATGGGAAAACCGTTACAATGGGCGGCTCGGCAAAGGGGTCTGGAATGATTCATCCCAATATGGCAACCATGCTTGCGTTTATCACAACAGATGCAAATATAGACTGCGGAGATTTGCAATTTGCATTGAAACAGGTTACCGATCGAACATTCAATCAGATAACCGTTGATGGAGATACCTCAACAAATGATATGGTATTGGTCATGGCCAATGGAACCAGCGGTATAAATAAACTTTCGCCGAACCATCCAGATTGGGATGTATTTATACAGATGCTTTCTCAAACGAGTGAAAGTCTTGCCAAACAGATTGCAAAAGATGGTGAGGGAGCAACAAAGCTGATAGAAGTGGAGGTATCAGGGACAAAGTCGGATGACGATGCCAGAATGATTGCTAAACAGATTGTCGGCTCGAACCTTGTTAAGACTGCTATATATGGAGCGGATGCCAATTGGGGCAGAATTATCGGGGCAATCGGACAGAGCCAGCCAGCTATTGATCCGTCTTCGGTAGATATCGCAATCGGACCTATAGTCATGCTGAAAAATAGTGTTCCACTGGCATTTTCTGAAGAAGAAGCAAAAGAGTACTTATCAAATGCCGCCATTCAGATTACTGTGAATCTTCACCAGGGAGCAGGAAAAGGGAAGGCCTGGGGATGTGACTTATCCTATGATTATGTCAAAATCAATGCAAGCTATCGTACCTGAGGGGGATGCCATTTGAAAAGTATTGTCATTAAGTGCGGAGGCAGTGTAATGGAAGAGCTGGGAGACGCTTTCTTTGATAGTCTTTTAGAGTTGAAGAAGGAAGAATACCAGATTGTTTTTGTTCACGGTGGAGGGCCGGCAATTAACAGCATGCTGGAACTTTTTAATATCCCTCATGAATTTGTCAATGGGCTAAGAAAAACGACTCCGGAAGTTCTGGAGGTAGCAGAGATGGTCTTGTCAGGACAATCCAACCGCAAGCTTACCTCAATGATCGAACTGCATGGATTGAGAGGGTTTGGCGTAAATGGCAGTGATGCGGGGTTGCTAAAGGCAGAATTTATCAATCAGGATGAGCTTGGACTGGTTGGTGAAATAACGGCAGTTAATCAGTCGGTACTGGAAATGTTATTTAATGAAGACCTGGTCCCTGTCATTACTCCTATTGCAGCTGCAGAAGGCGGGATGAAATTGAATATCAATGCCGACTATGCGGCGGCAGCCGTTGCCAATGCCATTAAAGCTGAACATTGCATCTTTGTAACGGATGTAAAGGGAATATTCATTGACGGCAACCTCTCTCCTCAGCTTGACGCGGATGAAATTGAACAGCATATTAACGATAAAAAAATTACAGGCGGAATGATTCCAAAGGTTACCTCTGCCTTGAACCTAATCAGCAAAGGGCTAAATAGCGTAATGATTGTATCAGGAAAAGAAAAGTTTTATGAGGAAGGCATATGGAACGGTACGAATATATCTGCCAAGAAGGAGGTCTTAACTTGAGTAATCTATTTCCAACGTATGCCCGGTGGGAAGTGGAGCCGGAAAAAGCAGAAGGAAGTTATCTTTTTGATAAAAATAAGAAGCGCTATTTGGACTTCACCTCAGGGATTGGAGTCTGCAATCTTGGTCACCGTCCAGCAGCTGTACAAAAATCAATCAATGAACAGCTGAATAAATTCTGGCATGTTTCCAATTTATATATACAGGATCAGCAGGAGGCTGCAGCAAAGACTCTCTCTGAAGCTGCGGGCATGGACCTTGTATTCTTTGCCAACAGCGGAGCAGAAGCAAATGAAGCAGCGATTAAGCTTGCAAGAAAAGCTTCAGGAAGGAAAAAAATCATTACTTTTCAGCAATCATTCCACGGGAGAACCTTTGCCACAATGGCTGCAACGGGCCAGGAAAAAATTAAAAAAGGCTATGGTTCCATGCTTGAGACTTTTAAGTATGTTCCTTTTAATGATATTAATGCATTGGAGGAAGAGATTGACGCGGAAACAGCGGCTGTAATGCTGGAAATTGTACAGGGTGAAGGCGGGATTCACATTGGGAATCAGGAGTTTCTTACAAAAACTGAGCAGCTTTGCAAAGAATATGGGGCGCTCCTGATTGTAGATGAAATTCAGACCGGCATTGGCAGAACGGGTAAAGCCTTTGGATTTCAGCATTTTGACCTTACGCCCGATATCGTAACCGCAGCTAAAGGCCTGGGAAGCGGATTGCCAATAGGCGCAGTGATTGGAAAAAAAGCATTGGAAGAAGTATTTGGACCAGGAAGCCATGGATCAACATTCGGCGGGAACCCGATCAGCATTGCAGCAGCTATTGCTACAATGAAGACAATATTTGATGATGATTTTTTACAAGGCGTTCAGGAAAAGAGTGCATATCTTGCTGACAAATTGGCTGAATCGCTTGAACAGATTGAAGCTGTTAAGGAGATTCGCTATCTTGGTTTAATGGTCGGTATTGAATTAGATATCCCCCTTCCATCTTTGTTAAAGGAATTAAGAGCCAATTGCTTGCTTGCATTGCCTGCTGGGGAAAATGTTTTGCGGCTGCTGCCTCCGCTGACAGCATCAAAATCTGAAATAAATGAGGCGGTGCAAATTCTGCAATCCACACTAAAGGAATTTTCAAAATCAGCTGTTTAAGCTGTATTATTTTTCAAGTGTATGAATAAAAATTAACTAGGTTATATAAATATACAGATAGCTTTGGGGTGTTGATAATGGAAGGATACCTTCATTTAAATAGCGGCCATTCCTATAAAGGCCAATGGCTGACGGATCAGCCTGAAAAGGATGTAGAAGGGGAAATCGTTTTTTTTACAGGAATGACAGGCTACCAGGAAGTATTGACAGATCCCTCTTATAAGGACCAAATTATTGTGTTTACCTATCCTTTAATCGGAAATTACGGAATAAATGAGTCTGATTTTGAGAGTAAGAAACCTCATGTGGCAGGGGTTATTGTTTATGAAGGAAGCAGAAATCCTTCGCATTACAAATCGGCTTATTCGCTTCAGGAATACCTTCAGAAATGGAATATTCCATTATTAGGGCATATGGATACCCGATCAATTGTAAAGAAAATCCGTTCAGAAGGAAGCATGCCGGCAAAAATGTCTTCTTCGGAAACTGCCCCCGGCGGATTGCTGCTTCGAAAGGATAAAAAAGTTTGCAAAGTATCTTCGCAAACAATGGAGTGCTGTGGAGAGGGAAGCATTCATATAGTTGTCATCGATTTTGGCGCTAAAAAATCAATTGTGGATTCATTGCTGAAAAGAGCGTGCAAGGTTACATCTGTTCCTTACAATACAAGCTTTGAACAGATTAAAAAACTAAATCCAGACGGTGTAGTGCTTTCAAACGGGCCTGGAGATCCTAAAGAATTAAAAAGCATCCTTCCGGAATTAAAAAAGGTGCTGGAGCAGTATCCGGCATTGGGAATTTGTCTTGGCCACCAACTGGCTGCTTTAGCATTTGGCGGCAACACAAAAAAACTGTCCTTCGGCCATAGGGGTGCCAACCACCCGATTGCGGACATGAAGAAGGGCACAGTATTTATGTCATCACAAAATCATAGCTATGTGGTTGATGAAGAAAGCATAAAAGATACCGGGTTTAAAACCCGCTATGTAAACCTGCATGACCAGTCAATTGAGGGACTAATGCATAAGGTCCTGCCAATCCATACGGTCCAATTCCATCCGGAAGCCCATCCGGGACCTGCGGATGGTGATTATATTTTTGATGAGTTTATGAACATGATTCAAGAGGAGAATAGGAGAGTTTTCGCTTATGCCTAAAGACACCAGCATCCAATCCATATTAGTAATCGGCTCCGGCCCGATTGTCATCGGGCAGGCAGCAGAATTTGACTACGCAGGAACACAGGCCTGCGCAGCATTAAAGGAAGAAGGCTATAAGGTTATCCTTGTTAATAACAATCCGGCTACCATTATGTCTGACAAAGCTTTTGCAGACAAAGTCTACTTTGAGCCGATGACAGCTGACAGCCTTGAGAAGATTATAAAGATAGAACGTCCCGATGGCCTGCTTGCCACACTGGGAGGCCAGACAGGTTTAAATCTTGCTTTTAAACTGAGTGAATCAGGTGTGCTTGAACATTATGGAGTGAAGCTTTTGGGCAGCAGCATTGAATCCATTAAGAAAGGCGAAGACCGGGAAGCTTTTCGTAAGCTGATGAACGAGCTTAACGAACCTGTTCCCGAAAGCATCATTGTCCATGAAGTAAATGAAGCCATCCAATTTGCCCGCGAAATTGGATTTCCTATTATCGTCCGTCCAGCTTATACTCTTGGCGGAACAGGAGGAGGTATAGCAGGAGATTTTGATGAACTGACATCTTTGGTGCAGGGCGGTTTAAAAGAGAGTGCGATCAGCCAATGCCTGGTTGAAAAAAGCATAGCAGGATTTAAGGAAGTAGAATACGAGGTCATGCGGGATTCACAGAATACGTGCATCACTATATGCAATATGGAAAACATTGATCCTGTAGGAGTTCATACCGGTGACTCAATTGTTGTCGCACCTTCACAAACCTTAACAGATGATGAGTATCAGATGCTGAGAACAGCTTCTATCAAGATCATATCCGAGCTTGGCATTATTGGAGGGTGCAACATTCAGTTTGCCCTTGATCCTCATAGTAAGAATTATTACCTAATTGAAGTCAATCCTCGAGTCAGCAGGTCATCTGCCCTTGCTTCCAAAGCAACAGGCTATCCAATTGCCAGAATGGCTGCAAAGCTTGCCGTCGGGTATACCTTATCGGAAATTATCAACCCTGTAACAGGAGATACTTTTGCAAGCTTTGAACCAGCCCTGGATTATGTCATCGTTAAGTTTCCAAAATGGCCATTTGATAAATTTCCTTCTGCGGACCGCAAACTCGGAACGCAGATGAAAGCAACCGGAGAAGTAATGGGGATTGACCGGAATCTCGAACGGGCTCTCTTAAAGGCAATCCATTCACTTGAAGTGAAGGTGAATGATTTGAAATCACCTGGCTTATCAGCTAAATCGGTTACCTCACTTGAGGAACTGCTGTTAAAGCAGACTGATGAAAGATTCTTTACCGTAATTGAATTACTCCGGAGAAATTACTCATTGCAAGCTTTACACTCTATCACAAAAATTGATTATTTCTATCTCAATATACTCAATGAAATGGTAAAGCTGGAAAGGCAAATCTCTGCTTTAACACTTGATGAAGCAACAAAAGAAGAGCTGCAGCTATTTAAGGAAAAGGGCTTTAGTGATAAGTTTCTTGCATTGGAATGGAAAGTTTCGGAAAAAGCAGTCAGGGACAAACGCAAAAAGGCTGGCATTCTGCCTGCCTATAAAATGGTTGACACATGCGCAGCTGAGTTTGAAGCACAATCTAATTATTATTACTCCAGTTATTTTGGCGAAAATGAACAAGTAAAGAGTGATAAGAGGAAAGTCCTGATTATTGGAAGCGGCCCCATCAGAATTGGCCAGGGCATTGAATTTGATTATTGCTCCGTTCAGGGAGTATTTGCTCTGAGGGATGAAGGCGTTGAAACAATCATGATCAATAATAACCCTGAAACGGTAAGTACGGATTATACAACCGCTGACAGGCTTTATTTTGAACCGCTAATTCTTGAGGATATCTTAAATGTTATTGAAGCAGAAGGGATTTCAGAAGTCATTGTGCAGCTTGGCGGGCAGACAGCTCTGAATCTGGCATCCGCACTTGAAAATTATGGTGTTACCCTGCTTGGAACTGACTCAAATACCATAGATGCATTAGAGGACCGGAAGCTATTTTATCAGCTGCTGGATGATTTGAATATTCCGCGGATAAAAGGTGATGTTGTCCACTCAGAAGAAGAGCTAAAAGAAGCAGCCGAAAACATTGGATTCCCGATCCTTGTCCGCCCATCCTATGTTATAGGAGGGAGAGGGATGGAACGTATTTCTTCATCATCTGAGCTGGAGGGTTATTTAGCGAAAGGTGATGTCCCTTATCCGATTTTAATTGATCAATTCGTGCATGCTTCAGAAGCTGAGCTTGATCTGGCAGCAGACGGAAATCATATCTGTGCACCTGCAATTATGGAGCATATTGAAAAAACGGGTGTTCACTCTGGCGACAGCATGTCCGTTCTCCCGCCGCAAAATCTTTCAGAAAATGTCCAGAATAAAATGCTAGCCTATGCAAAAGCCATTGTGCAAAAGCTCCGGTATAAAGGACTCATGAATATTCAGTATATCGTTAACGGCGAAGAAGTATTTATTCTTGAAATAAACCCTCGTGCAAGCAGAACTGTACCAATTATCAGCAAGGTAACAGGCGTACAGCTAGTGGGGATTGCGACAAAAATATTGCTTGGGAAATATAGTTTGTCGAAAGATGAAATTCCGGATGCTGCAAAACTCCCATTTGTATGTGTGAAATTCCCGGTTTTCTCTAATTATGCTTTAAAGGGATTGGACAGCAAAGTAGGTCCTGAAATGAAATCAACAGGAGAGGCCATTTCACTCGCACCAAATTTTGAGGCGGCAATCAGAAAGTCTTTCCATGCTGGTTTAAATGATGCTAAAGGCAAATGTGTCGTAATTGCAAACTCTCCAGAAACAGAAGAACTAACTCATTATATTAATAAGGCTAAAGTAGTACCTGTTTTTCTGACTCAAGGCAATATGGATTGGAATGTCCAGGAAACCTTCGCCTTATATAATCCTGGCATAAGTGAAGAAGATAAGAGAATGAGAGAAATGGGAACCAAAAACAGAATTTTGACTTTCAGTGAAAAAGAAACGCTTATTGCATTATTAAAATCAATGTCTGCAGGCGATTGGGATGTTAAATCCATTGAAGATTGGCAGGGCATTAAAAATAATACTGGAGAAAAGGAAGTGGGCGTCTTATGATTTCAATTCAGGCTGCGGATAAGGGTATAAATATAAAAGGAAAAGATTTTCTAACACTTGCAGACTTTTCATCAGAGGAAATTAAGGGGCTGCTGGAAAAAGCAAAGCAATTAAAAGAAGCTCATCTGCAGGGTGCAGAAACTCCCATCCTAAAAGGCAAAATTCTTGGCATGATTTTTGAAAAGTCATCTACACGCACAAGAGTTTCCTTTGAAGCAGGTATGCTGCAGCTTGGGGGCCATGCCTTATATTTAAACAGCCAGGACCTGCAGCTTGGAAGAGGAGAAAGCATTGCGGATACAGCTAAAGTGCTTTCACAGTATGTTGATGCGATTATGATCCGCACATTCTCCCATGCAAAGATCCAGGAACTGGCTCATCATGCGGACATTCCGGTCATTAACGGCTTGACCGATCTTTATCATCCGTGCCAGGCTCTTGCCGATCTCCTTACAATTGAAGAGAAAAATGGGGAGTTAAAAGGCCAAAACCTGGTATATGTAGGCGATGGCAATAATGTGGCCCATTCTTTAATGATTGCTTCTGCCAAGATGGGGGTAAATATCACGATTGCCTGTCCTATAGGGTATGAGCCAGATAATTTTGTTCTCCAGCAATCACAAGAGTTTGCCGAACAAAGCGGTTCAAAGGTAAAGATAACATCTAACCCTGAAGAAGCGGTTGCTAATGCCGATGCCATCTATACAGATGTCTGGACGAGCATGGGACAGGAAGATGAGAATGAACAGAGGCTGAAAGACTTTGCTGATTATCAGGTTAATGAATATCTTGTCCAAAAAGCCAAAAAAGATTACGTCTTTTTGCATTGCCTGCCTGCCCATCGCGGTGAGGAAGTTACAGCGGAGGTCATTGATGGAAATAATTCCGCTGTCTTTCAGCAGGCTGGGAACAGGCTTCATGTTCAAAAAGCCATTCTTTCAGAGATATTATAATGAAAAAGCCTTCTCAGCACAGAGAAGGCTTTTTCATTAAGATAGGAAATAAACCAGCGGTCCAACAATAAAACAATAAATCGCAAAATACTTCAGGTTTCCTTTAGCCATAATATTCATAAACCATACTAAAGAGAAGTAAGATGCAACTAGTGAAGCAACAAAGGCAATTGTATAGGGAATCGCATATTCAGATAAATTGGGATCCGTTAAAATGTCATTAAAACCAAGAATCATTCCGCCGGCGCTTACGGGGATATATAAAAGGAAAGAGAACCTTAGAGCTGTTTCCTGTTTCATCCCCAGCCCCATTGCCGCTACAATAGTGGCACCGGAACGGCTGATTCCCGGTATCAGGGCAACTGCCTGTGCAAGTCCTACAATAATTGCATCCTTATAAGATAATTCAGCATCATTTTTCCGTCCGCGTAAATTGCGGATCAGCCACAGTGCAAGTCCTGTCACGATAAGAGTAATCCCAACTGTTTTTATATTTGCAAGGTGCATATCGATAAAATCCTCGAGCAAAATGCCGATGACACCTGCAGGAATGGTTCCAATAATCAAGTAAATGATAAATCGAAAGTCTGATTCCGCCTGTTTATCTTTGGTTGTAATGTATGCAAGGCCGTTTCGGATGAGTCTCATAATATCTTCCCTGTATATAAGCAGCACAGCTAATAATGAGGCTGTATTTACAAGGAGGGCAAAGCTAAGGCCTTTGATGTCAAGCCCGAAAAAATGCTGGGCAATCTCCAGATGCCCGCTCGATGAAATGGGAATAGGCTCTGTAAATCCCTGAAATAATCCCAAAAACAAGTATTTAAGCAATGTTAGAAAATCAGTCACAAGTAAATCCTCCATAATCAAATCTCATACCACCCATTTAACTATAAAAAAGGCATCAGAGTAAAGTGATATCCTTTTCATTGCTTTTGTGCGATGCCAATAGTTTCCCTCATGAGAGATGCAAGAGTGGAAATAATAATAAGTGATTTACGATTAAAGGAGGTATTCAGCATGGGGCAAAACAGACAATTCAAGCCTGGCCAGAAAGCGCCTAATAATGGAATTTATATAGAAATTGGCGAAACGGGAAGTAACGTCAATAATCCTCAAATGCTTAAAATGAGAGCCGGGGATCAATTTCCGGAAACATCCAATCATAACCGGCTTTGGACGTATAAAAGAAAGCCTTGATTTTGATTAATGATAAAGAAGATGGGGAAATAGCATAAACAAAGTAGCCATCCCAATTGCGGATGGCTTTTTAGACTGAGAATAAACTGCTGGAAACTTTACATATGAAAAGATTGGATTATAATAAAATTAAAGGTCAAAAAAGGTCAAATAGGAGGTTGCACAGTGGATTTAAATCGGATGACAGAGCGGCTTCAGGAAGGGTTATTAAATGCACAGTCCATAGCAATACGCGAGCAGCATCAGGAAGTGGATGAAGCACATTTATTCCTGGCTTTAACGGGACAGGAAAACAGCCTGATATCATTATTACTGTCAAAAATGCAGATTCCGGCTAATTCTTTTAATAATAAAATGAAGGAAGCACTGAGGAAAAAACCGCAGGTGTCCGGTTCAGGAATGGATCAAGGAAAATTGTATATATCCGGTAAGCTGCAGCGGCTGCTGGCGGAAGCAGAAAATTATATGAAGATCTATCAGGATGAATTCATGTCAGTTGAGCATGTTTTCATGGCTGCTGCAGCAGCGGAAACCGAAACGGCAGCAGTTTTAAAGGCTTACGGAATCAATAAAGAAAAAGTGGAGCAGGCGATTAAGGAGATTAGGGGGAATCAGAGGGTGACATCGCAAAATCCGGAATCAACATATGAGGCTTTAAAAAAATATGGAAGAGATCTTGTTGCAGAGGTGAAACAGGGGAAAGTTGATCCTGTAATTGGCCGGGATAGTGAAATCAGGCATGTCATTCGCATCCTTTCAAGGAAAACCAAAAATAATCCAGTTTTAATAGGCGAACCTGGGGTAGGAAAGACAGCTATTGTCGAAGGATTGGCACAAAGAATAGTACGTAAAGATGTGCCTGAGGGCCTTAAGGATAAAACCATTTTTGCCCTTGATATGAGCGCTTTAATTGCTGGAGCCAAATTCCGGGGGGAATTCGAGGAAAGACTGAAAGCTGTATTAAATGAGGTTAAGAAAAGCGAAGGCAGAATTCTTCTTTTTATTGATGAACTTCATACCATTGTTGGAGCGGGCAAGACAGAAGGAGCAATGGATGCAGGGAATATGCTGAAGCCTATGCTTGCAAGAGGTGAATTGCACTGTATAGGAGCTACCACTCTTGAGGAACACCGCAAATATATCGAAAAGGATCCAGCCCTGGAACGGCGTTTTCAGCAGGTATTAGTGCAGGAGCCGGATGTAGAGGATACAATCTCAATTCTCAGAGGGCTGAAGGAGCGCTTTGAAATCCATCATGGAGTCAATATCCACGATCGGGCTATAGTGGCTGCCGCAACCTTGTCAGACAGATATATTACTGACCGGTTCCTTCCTGATAAAGCGATTGACCTGGTTGACGAAGCTTGTGCCATGATCAGGACGGAAATCGATTCAATGCCATCGGAGTTGGATGAAGTTACAAGAAGAGTCATGCAGCTTGAGATAGAAGAAGCAGCTTTACGAAAAGAGAGTGATGAAGGAAGCAAGCAGAGGCTTGCAGACCTGCAAAAGGAACTGGCTGAATTAAAAGACCAGGCTAACAGCATGAAAGCAAAATGGCAGCTTGAAAAAGAAGGAATCCAGAAAGTTCAGGAAAAACGGGAGCAGCTTGAGAAAATACGCCGTGAACTGGAAGAAGCAGAAAATAATTATGACTTGAATAAAGCTGCAGAACTGCGCCATGGAAGAATCCCTTCTTTGGAAAGGGAGTTGAAAGATCTTGAAAGTGCTGTTAACGAGAATCAAGGGGAAAGGCTGCTGAGAGAGGAAGTAACAGAAGAAGAAATTGCCGGCATTGTGGCAAGGTGGACAGGTATTCCAGTAGTTAAACTTGTTGAAGGAGAACGCGAAAAGCTGCTTCGTCTTGAAAGCATTCTTCACGAAAGAGTGATTGGCCAGGATGAAGCTGTCCAGCTTGTGTCAGATGCTGTCCTTAGGGCAAGGGCAGGAATTAAAGATCCTAACCGCCCTATTGGCTCCTTCATCTTCCTGGGCCCTACTGGGGTAGGAAAAACAGAATTGGCAAAGGCACTTGCACAGTCACTATTCGATAGTGAAGAACAAATAATCCGAATTGATATGTCCGAATATATGGAAAAACATGCTGTATCAAGATTGATTGGTGCTCCTCCGGGGTATGTAGGATATGAGGAAGGCGGTCAGCTGACAGAAGCTGTCAGAAGGAAGCCATACTCAGTAATCCTGCTTGATGAAATTGAAAAAGCCCATCCTGAAGTATTCAATATCCTTCTGCAGATGCTTGATGATGGAAGAATCACTGACTCACAGGGCCGTACGGTTGATTTTAAAAATACGGTTATCATTATGACTTCCAATATCGGCTCCCATTTTCTTTTGGAACGTTCTTCTGGTGAAGAAGATATATCTGAAGAAACAAGAGAAACTGTCCTTGGACAGCTGCGGAGCCATTTCCGTCCAGAGTTTCTGAACAGAGTGGACGAAATTATTCTGTTTAAGCCTTTGGCTCTTAATGAAATAAAGAGTATCGTTTTAAAATTAATTACTCAGCTTCAAGCAAGATTATCCGATCAGCATATTAAGTTGAGTATAAATGATAATGCCAAAGAATATATTGCAGAAAACGGATTTGATCCCGTCTATGGAGCCAGGCCGCTCAAGCGCTTTATCCAAAGGAACGTTGAAACAGCACTCGCCCGCAAAATAATCGCAGGTGAAATTAAGGATTACAGTGAAGTTGTCATATCCGCAGATAACGGCAAAATGGAACTGCTGGTAAAATAGGGAACAAATGAAAAGAATCATCCTGAATCAATCAGGATGACTCTTTTCATTTCCTGCATAAGCAGCAGATTAATGAAGTCCTTCTTTCTCAACAGGACCTTCAGGAATGATGGAAGCGACAACAAAAATTAAAACACTTGTCCCAACCGCCAGAATGGAGCCGGTTACAAAATCGTATGGCGCTCCTAGCATTGAAGAAACTACGTACGTTAACATTTGAACAAGAAGGAAAGTCCAGAAGAATGTCCAAAAGAATCTCATCTATTTCACCTCTAACATAATTAATCCCTTTTCATATTAGCATAAGCTATTAAAGAAATAAATTTATTTTTACATCCTATACATGTACTTTTCAACTCTCTGATTGGATACAGCCTGCTTCATATTGAACTTGTCTAAAACTAGGCAAATCCCCCATTCATTTTAATTTTACTCACATACATTATTATGAACAAACTTGCAAAGGAGTTTTACTATGGAAAGCCGGAACTTCCAGCTGGATACAGAATGGTGCATGATTCATTACCCAGATAAACCTAGTGGTTTCGGTATCCTGATTATTGGGGATGATCGGCACTTTGTTGACAGAAACTGCAGTTTTTGGACTCAAAATGAAGGGAAATATTCATTAATTAAGAAGCTCAGGGAAGATGGCTATACGATTTTTTATTCAAATCTTTACGGGAGGCACTGGGGGAACGACCAGGCTGTTGATAAGGCTAAATGCTTGTATGAACATATTCTGCGAACGGAAATTATTAACGAAAAGATCCATATTATTGCTGAGGGCATGGGAGCATTGGTAGCCCTTAGATTATTGCATGAAATGAGCGATTTAATCCGTTCAGCTGTATTAATCAATCCCATCCTTTCACTAAAGCACCATCTCGAGCAGGAAAAAGAGCATAAGTTTTTTTACAAGAAACTATTAAAAGAACTGGCAGTTTCATATGAAATAGAATCGGATAAAATAGCGGATCTGCTCAGCAGGCATGAAAAAAACCTTACAACGGGCCTTAAAGTGCCAGTCAGAATCATTCAGGTACTGGCGGGCGGAAGAGCTTACAAGCAATCAGATTATTTAAAGAAACGATCAATACAATGGGAAAATGAAAATAGCCCTATCTCTGTGTTTTATACCCTTCCAGATAAAAAACAGCGAATGTCTTCTCAAATGACTAACTTCTTTAGAAAATATGAAAAAGTTCTATAAAAACAGCTGCCATTCCGCAAAGAAATAAAGACAATCCCTGAAGCATAGTATACATTAATATGCTTCTAAGGAGGACTGAAAATGGACAGGGCAGTAATAGTAGGGACGTTTGAATTTATAGGATTCAGTCTGTGCAAGCACCTGCTTGAACAGGGCTGTGAGATAGATGGAATTCATTATAATAAGGAAAAAGAAGATGCTTTAATCAACGAAAAACGCCTGGCAATCGGACGGAATGCCAACTTCTATGAAAAAAACTATTCATCATGGATTAATTCTAAAAGAGAAATAATAAAAAATGATGTAATTTTTATAGATATATACGATTTATATATAAAGAATGAGCTTGCCTCTTTAAGGGAGAAGGAGCTTATTGAGGGATTTCTTATAAAAAATTTGGATGAATTCAAGGACCTGCAAGTGAAAATTGCATTCCTTCTCCCTATTCAGTGGCTTAAAGACATCAGCAGAACACACAGCCGCTTGGAAGATGCTATTGACATCCTTAGAGAAAACAATATTTCAGTTTCATGCTTTTACCTGCCTGTTATATACGGTCCCTGGCAGCCAAAGGAATTTAGTTTTCACCAGGCTCTTGCTAATATAAAACGAGTAAAGATAAATGAAAGGGAATGGATACATGACGCTATTTTCATTGAGGATCTTATCTGTTTCTTATCGAATTGTTCAGATAAGCTTTTAGGAGAATCCTGCCTTTTAATGAGCAGCGTCACTGGGCATTGGCAAAAATGTGCAGATTACCTTTCACTTGACTATAATAATAATTGGGACAGTCCCAATCTGGCAAAAGGAAAAGTTATTGAAAAAGCGATTGTGTGTTCCGTGAAATACTCCGAAGGTCTTGAGAAGCAAAGAAGCCATATTCTTTCTATAGAGATCCCGGATGGTTTGTAAACTAGAAAAAAGACTTTTCAATTAACATACAGACAAGGTAGAATTGAATTAGTCTGGTAAAATAAACCGGTCATACCATTAGTATGAAGTGAAAGACAGAGAGGCGGAGAAAGAGGAGATGCATAAGACATTAGTGAAATTCGGGATCCTTCTTTTGTGCCTTCTTTTATTGGCCTCCTGCAGACAATCGATGTCTACAGGAAAACTTGAAAAAGCTGGATTATTAGTGCCCGATACCGTCAATGATCAGGTATGGGGGACGAAAGGCTATAAAGGCATGTTAAAGATTCAATCCCATTATAATGTGGAGGTTTATTATAAAGAGGGCATGAATTCTGAGATGGTGGTTGAAAGAGCTGTTAAAGAGTTTGATCAAAAAGGTGTAAACCTGATTTTTGGACATGGCAATGAATACGCGGGATACTTTAATAACATTTCAAAAAAATACCCTGACATTCATTTTGTCAGCTTTAATGGCGATGCCAAAAATGACAACACCACCAGCTTGAATTTTGAAGCCTATGCAATGGGATTCTTTGGCGGCATGGTTGCTGGCCATATGACGAAAACCAATAACATAGGAATACTCGCAGCTTTTGAATGGCAGCCGGAGGTAGAAGGTTTTTATCAAGGTGTAAGCGAAATTGATGAAGGTATAAACGTGCAAATCCAATATGTCGGCAACTGGGACAATGATAATAAAGCCATAGCTCTCTTGGACAAAATGATTGCCAATAAGACAGATGTTGTCTATCCAGCTGGAGATGGGTATAATGTTCCTGTCATCGAGAAACTAAAAGAGGAAGGGCTCTACGCCATCGGCTATATTTCCGACCAGTCTGATCTGGGTGAATCAGTCGTCCTGACCAGTACGGTTCAGCATGTCGATGTTTTGTATGAACTAGTGGCAAAAAAATTCAACGAAGGCGAATTGGAATCAGGAAATCTAACCTTTGATTTCGAGGATGAAGTTATTTCACTTGGGAAATTCAGCCCTGACGTCGACGAAGAATTCAAAAAAGAACTAAACGCTGCCATTGAGAATTACAAAAAAACAGGCAAACTGCCCAACGAGTAATTTTTATACATAGGAGGTACTACATGATGCAGCTAAACGAAAAAAATATGGAATTCATGCAAATCGCCATGAAATACCTGCCAGAAGCCAAACAGCAGCTTGACGAAGCAGGCATTGAACTATCCATGGAAATGATCCAGCCATTCATGAACCTATTCACCAAAGTCATGAACGAAGCCTACGAAATGGGTAAAGCGGATGCTTTGAAAGAGAGTGAGTGAACCAGCCTTTAGGCTGGTTTTTTGTTTGGGATCGTGAGAAAGGACAGCTGAGAAAAAAGGTTGGCGTGTTAGACAAAAAAGTCCGCGCCGAAATAGGAAGAAACCGCGCGCAAATCCAAAGGGCCCGCGAGAAAAGGAGGCGTGTGCGCGTAAACCAAGAAGATCCGCGCGCAAAAGGCAGGAATCCGCGCCAAAATAGAAAGAAACCGCGCGCAAACCCAAAGAGCCCGCGCGAAAAGGAGCCGTGATCCCGTAAACCAAGAAGACCCGCGCGCAAAAGGCAGTAGTCCGCGCCAAAATAGGAAGAAACCGCGCGCAAACCCAAAGAGCCCGCGCGAAAAGGAGCCGAGAGCGCGTAAGCCAAGAAAATCCGCGCGCAAGAGGCAGGAGTCCGCGCCAAAATGGGAAGAAACCGCGCGCAAATCCAAAGAGCCCGCGCCAAAACGGTAAGGGCCATCCTCAAAATTTAAGTAATTCATGATAGAAAAGAGAATAGGTACTAAAATCTACATATAAAACAAAGGATTATTCAATATCCATACCGAATTCATAACTTTGGAGATAATGTTCCAAAGGAGGTTTGCTATGTTAATGAAGCCTAGATCCAAGCCGTTAAGAATATTACAGCTGGAGGCGCTGCTGCGCAGATTGCCTGATTACCACAGGAAAAGGTCAGAAATAGAAGTAGATTATAGAAATGGGCTATTAGGTTTTAATGGAGAGAAGCAGCTGGATTATTATTTGAGTTTTCTCCCAGGTAAAGATTTTAGAATTTATAATGATCTTCGACTTATCCTTCATACTCCTTTTCAAATTGATTCCCTGCTTATTACTCCATTCTTCGCAGGAATAATTGAAGTCAAAAATTATTCTGGAACCCTATATTTTGAACCAATATCTGATCAAGTAATTCAAACACACGGCCAGAAGGAAAAAGTGATTCCTAATCCAGTTTCGCAGGTATTGTGTCAAGTGTCCCAATTTAAAGAATGGCTGTTGAAAGAGAAGTTTCCAGAAGTGCCAATAGAGTATTTTGTCGTTATTGCTAATCCTGCTACCTATCTGAAAACAGAGAAAGAAAATAGCTCTATTTTGAAAAGAGTTGTTCATACTGAAAAAATAATTGATAGATTTACGGATGCCAAATCAAAATATAACAAACAAATACTATGGCCAAACGACATAAATAGACTGAATGAAAAGATTATTTGCAAAAATAGTCCTCTTGATAATGATATTTTAAATACTTACGGAATTAATCGAAAGGATTTACTAAGAGGTGTTCAATGTGATTCCTGCAAATCTTTTGCTGTTGTGAGGAAAGACGGAAAATGGTGTTGTCTTAAATGTAAAATGATTTCAAGAACGAGTCATATGGAAGCACTAACAGATTATCTTTTGCTTTTTAATTCAAAGATAACAAATAAAGAATGCCGGGATTATTTAAATCTCGAATCCAGGCATACAGCATATAGGATATTAAAATCTTTAAATCTATCCGGTGATGGACCAGCTAAAAAAAGGATATATTCTAAAGTAAACGGATAAGGTTTGCCCTGCACCTACTTCTTCAAAAACATCTCCAGCAAAGGCCCTGCTTTTTTCAGCAATGGCTTTAAATGATGAGCAGAAGTCATGAGTGTATCAATGTTGCCCATTAGTTCCTCAAAGTTGATGTTATTCAGGATATTTTTTCCGTTTTCATTAGGGGGATCTTCCTTTTCATCGCTTTTTCTGCTTCTTCCGCCAAGCAGCCATTCATCGGCTTCATGTGCATTACTGCTCCTGTCCCCAAAAAGCCAGTCACCTTTTCCCTGAGCTTCTTCACTTTTTTCGAATTCTTTTTCAACTTCATCTGACTCATATCTTCTTACTCTATCACCAAAAAGAAAATGGCTTAAAGGGTCTTCTGTATTTTTTTTGACTTTATCATCCTTATCAAACATATGTCATTCTCCTCCTTTCAGATGCCTATACAACAGCATATGAAGAAAAGTTAACTGGGTATAGACATTTGTGCAGTAATAAGTAAAGGACGGTAAAAAGTGTTGCGTTATTATATATACTTTTGATAAAATTAGTACCAAGTCATAATAATTGATAATAATATTAAAATAGAGAATGCTTATGGGTTTGTAAATATGAAAGGGAGTGGGACTCCATGAATGCTGGTATTATAGGAATCGGAAGATATCTTCCTGAAAAAGTGGTAACAAATGCAGATTTGGAGAAAATAGTTGATACTTCTGATGAATGGATTCGGACCAGGACTGGAATTGAGGAAAGAAGAATAGCGGACGATAGCATAGATACATCTGATATGGCCTATGAGTCAGCACTTAAAGCCTTGGAAAATGCAGGCATTGAAGCAGAGGATTTAGATCTTATTTTAGTTGCAACGGTTACACCGGATCATCCATTTCCATCTGTTGCATGCATGCTTCAGGAACGATTAAAAGCAAGCAAGGCGGCGGCAATGGATATTAGCGCTGCATGTGCAGGTTTTATGTATGGTATCATAACGGCAAAACAGTTTATTGAAACAGGGACATACAAACATGTATTAGTAGTAGGTGTTGAAAAGCTTTCAAAAGTTACAGACTGGAATGATCGTAATACAGCCGTATTATTTGGAGACGGAGCAGGTGCAGCTGTAATCGGGCCAGTCTCAGATGGCAGAGGAATATTATCCTTTGAATTAGGTGCAGATGGTACAGGAGCAAAACACCTATATCAGGATGAATATATCATTATGAATGGACGCGAAGTGTTCAAATTTGCGGTTCGCCAAATGGGTGAAAGCTGCATCAACGTACTTGATAAGGCTGGATTATCCAAAGAAGATGTAGATTTCCTAATTCCTCATCAGGCGAATATCCGCATTATGGAAGCTTCCCGCCAAAGATTGGAACTCCCGGTTGAGAAGATGTCGAAAACAGTGGATAAATACGGAAATACTTCTGCCTCATCTATTCCAATTGCATTGGTGGAAGAACTGGAAGCGGGTAAAATTAAAGATGATGATTTGCTCGTGATGGTCGGCTTCGGCGGAGGGCTAACTTGGGGAGCCATTGCGATGAGATGGGGAAGATAAGATACCTCATTTTAAATATGATGATAATTTAAAAGGAGCTGCATCAAAATGAATAAAAGAAGAGTTGTCGTTACAGGCATCGGAGCTGTAACACCGCTTGGAAATAATACAGAGACGACATGGAACAATATTAAATCAGGGGTTTCGGGTGTTGGTCCTCTGACTAGATTAAATGCAGATGAATATCCGGCTAAGGTAGCTGCTGAGGTAAAGGATTTCAATCCCGAAGAATATATTGACAAAAAAGATGCCAGAAAAATGGACCGCTTCACACACTATGCTGTTGCTTCAGCCTTTATGGCTGTAAAGGATGCGAACCTTCAGATCACAGATGAAAATGCGCATCGGATCGGTGTTTGGATTGGTTCAGGCATTGGCGGTATGGAAACTTTTGAAAATCAATATGAGACATTTATGAAACGCGGGTACAGAAGGGTGAGCCCCTTCTTCGTTCCAATGATGATTCCGGATATGGCAACGGGTCAGGTCTCCATTTACTTAGGGGCGAAAGGGTTTAACTCTTGCACTGTAACTGCATGTGCCACTGGTACAAACTCAATTGGCGATGCCTTTAAGGTTATTCAGCGCGGCGATGCCGATGCGATGATCTCCGGGGGAGCAGAAGCGCCAATCACAAAAATGTCTGTGGCTGGATTTTGTGCCAACACTGCGCTTTCAACCAATCCAGATCCAAAAACAGCAAGCCGTCCATTTGATCAAAATCGTGATGGATTTGTTATTGGAGAAGGTGCAGGGATTGTCGTACTTGAAGAATTGGAGCATGCACTTGCCCGCGGCGCAAAAATTTATGCTGAAATCGTCGGCTATGGCGCTACCGGGGATGCTTATCATATCACTGCACCTGCTCCAGGCGGAGAAGGCGGAGCAAGAGCCATGAAAATGGCGATTGAAGACGGCGGCTTAAAGCCGGAAGATATTGATTATATTAATGCCCATGGTACAAGTACAGATTATAATGATAAATTTGAAACATTGGCAATAAAAGAGGTGTTCGGGGAGCATGCTTATAAATTGGCAGTAAGCTCGACTAAATCCATGACGGGACATCTTCTGGGAGCTGCAGGCGGAATTGAAGCCATTTTCACAGTTCTGGCTATGAAGGAAGGGATCCTGCCGCCGACCATTAATCTTGAAAACCCGGATCCTGAATGTGATCTGGATTATGTTCCAAATAAGGCAAGGGAAAAAGAAATAACAGCTGCAATGAGCAATTCCCTTGGCTTTGGCGGCCACAATGCAACCATCGTCTTTAAAAGATATGAATAAAAACTAAACCAGAGCCGATTCAATGGAAGATGAACCTCCTTTGAATCGGCTTTTTATTTTGAAGAACAAAATGCTGCCGCATACATAAAATTTATTAACTATCGAATAAATGGAGGTGGGAAAATGGGATAGTCAAAACAGATTTATGGCTCGAAGAAAGTTTTAATGAACCGCTTAAAATATGTGAAAAACTTACAGGACCCTTTAATGATCATAACCCCCAAAAAATATACGAATACTTAATGGATTTCGGCATGTATAAACCTGACCGGTTCAGCAGGAATGATTTTAAGGAATTAAAAGAAAAAGAAACATGGAATCTAGCAGAAAAAATATACTTAAAGTATAGGAAGAAGTGGGGCGGTCCTAATATTGATGTTTATATATTCCCGTCGGCAGGAGGAGGCCCTTTTTCGCAGCATTCCGGAAAATCGGGAGTTTCATTTGCGAATATGCTCTTTCTGTTTCTTCCTTCTGATATAGAAGAGGACGAAATAGAGGCTTTATTTGTGCATGAATATCACCATGCTTGCAGAATTAACTCACAGAAAAAAACGCTTGAAGAATTTACGCTGCTAGATTCCATCATATTGGAAGGGCTTGCCGAACATGCGGTAGAAATTCACTGTGGCAAGAAATTCAGAGGATCCTGGTGCAGCAGATACTCAAAAGATGAAATCAGGAATTTCTGGGATAAATTGATTAAAACTCATCTGAAATTAAAAAAGAATGAGAGGCTTCATCAGAAGATACTGTATGGTGAAAGACCCTACCCTCCATTAATTGGTTATGCTGCTGGCTACGAAATTGTAAGGGGATTTAGAGAGAAAAAAAGTTTTTCTACAAAACTATCTTTTAGTGCGCCATCCGAATATTTTGTGGATCAAACTTTATATAAACTGGAGTCGTAATCGCTTTAAAGCCCTAAAATGTGGGCTTTTTTTTTAGTTGAGAAAAATGAATCTTAACAAATTTTAAAAAAATCTTGCAATTGTAATAACTTTGTAATAATATTTTAGACAAATAGAATGAATTAACAGAATAATTCGAAAAGGTAAGAGGTGTCCTATGAGCGCAAATCCCCGTCAACATAAAGACGCACCATTACTAGAGGTGAAGAATTTAGAAACGGCTTTTTCCATAGATGGTACATACTATAATGCAGTTGATAATGTTTCTTTTAGAGTTAAGCCTAGACAAATAGTTGGAATCGTAGGAGAGTCGGGCTGCGGTAAATCTGTAATGAGCCTCTCTGTCATGAAGCTCCTGCCTAAAGGAATTGGCCAAATCCGAAATGGAGAAATCATCTTTGACGGTATTCATTTGGAGAAGATGACAGATTCAGAGATTAATAAAATCAGGGGAAAAGACATCGCAATGATTTTCCAGGAGCCTATGACTTCTTTAAATCCTGTTTTTTCTATTGGGTTCCAGCTGCAGGAAGTATTATTCAATCATATGAAAATCTCCAAAAAAGAAGCGCGGCTTAAGAGTATCGCACTTCTAAAAAGTGTGGGAATTTCAAGGCCTGAAAAAATTGTAGATGAATATCCGCATCAGCTTTCAGGAGGTATGAGGCAAAGGGTCATGATCGCCATCGCCATTGCCTGCCAGCCGAAGCTATTGATAGCCGATGAGCCGACAACTGCTCTGGATGTTACTGTACAAGCCCAAATTCTTGAGCTTTTAAAAGAAATCCAGGAAGTCAACGATATGTCCGTCATTCTGATTACTCATGACCTGGGTGTTGTGGCCGAGATGTGTGATGAGGTCATTGTTATGTATGCAGGAAAGATAGCAGAACGGACTGATGTAGATTCCTTATTTCACAATCCAAAACATCCTTATACTCAGCTCCTGATGGGAGCTATTCCGAAAATGGATGAAGAAGTGGAAAAGCTTAGCACAATAAAAGGAATTGTGCCTTCATTAAAAAATATGCCTAAAACAGGGTGCAAATTTGCGGCGCGCTGCCCTAAGGCAATGCCTGAATGCCTGACTGTTACACCTCGATTGGCAGAAAATGAAGCAGGACATGAGGTTGCCTGTCTGCTTTACGAGACAAGCCAGCCGAAACAAGAGGTGAACGCATGATGAGTACAGAGCATAATAACACAGCTGTTTTAAAAAAGGATAAAAGCAGCAATGAAGTGCTTTTAGAGGTTAAGAACTTAAAGACTTACTATCCAATAAAAGGCGGAATCCTTAGAAAGACTGTGGCGGTCGTTAAGGCTGTCGACGATATTTCCTTTGAAATTAAGAAAGGGGAGACGCTGGGGCTGGTGGGGGAATCAGGCTGCGGAAAATCAACCGCAGGCAGAACGATCCTCAGACTTCTAGAACCAACAGACGGACAAATCATATTTGACGGACAGGATATCACAAATGTAAGAGGAACCAGTCTAAGGAAAATCCGCCAGGACTTCCAGATGGTTTTCCAGGATCCTTATGCATCATTAAATCCCACGATGATGGTTGGGCATCTTGTGTCAGAGCCCATCAGGAACTATAACAGCAAATCCGAAAAAGAACTTAAGCCGGAAGTAATGGATCTTCTTGCGAAAGTTGGGCTGCCTGAAGATGCTTACTATAAATACCCGCATGAGTTTTCCGGCGGGCAAAGACAGCGTATCGGAATCGCAAGGGCACTGGCTTTAAGACCAAAGCTCATTATTGCGGATGAGCCTGTTTCCGCCCTGGATGTATCGGTCCAATCTCAGGTATTGAATCTGCTGAAAGAGCTTCAGGATGAATTTGATCTTACTTTCTTATTTATAGCCCACGATTTGAGTGTAGTTAAACATATGAGTGACCGGATTGGGGTTATGTATCTTGGTGGCCTTGTAGAAGTCGCTGAAAAGGACAGCCTCTATGCAGAGCCTTTGCATCCTTATACTCAAGCTCTAATCTCTGCGATCCCAGAACCGGATCCGCGCAAGAAAAAGGAAAGAATTATTTTAGAGGGGGATGTGCCAAGCCCGATTGATCCTCCAAAAGGATGTACCTTCCATCCGCGCTGCGCGCATGCAATGCCGGAGTGCCAAAGTGTAAAACCGCACTTAAAGGAGGTGAAGCCTGGGCATAGAGTCGCTTGTCACTTATATAAATAAGGCTTTGTCAAAAAATATTTTTCGGGGGGAAACTAATGAAGAAATCAGCATTTTGGCTGCTATCACTTCTGCTGGTCATGTCTGTATTCCTGGCAGCATGTTCTGGCGGCGGAGAGAAAGCCAGCACTGAAAAGGAACCAAAAGATGATGGGAAAGCATCAGGAGAAGCTCAAGAGGGTGGAACAGTAACATTCGGTTACACTCAGCCATTTAAAGGTGTTTTATCTTATGCTTATTACGAGGGTGAAGATGATGTCAATGCCCTTCAGTTTATGCATGAAGGCTTGCTCAAAGTAAATGATGAGCTTATATCTGAACCGAATCTGGCAGATTATGAGTTATCTGAAGACAATACTAAATTAACTTTCAAGCTTAAGCAAGGAGTTAAATGGCATGATGGTGAAGAATTAACAGCAGAAGATATGGAATTTGCATGGTATTTAATTGCTGATCCAACTTATGAAGGTGCACGTTTTGCTAACGTAGCAATGATCAAAGGTGCTCAAGAATATAAAGACGGAAAAGCTGAGTCAATTGAAGGGATCAAGGTAGTTGATGATTATACAATTGAAGTGACAGTAACTGAGCCTTCTGTTAACTTATTGGAAAATATTTGGGTTTATCCTGAGCCAAAGCACCATTACGGGGATATTTCTTCTAAAGAGCTTCCGGACTCAGATCAAATCCGTAAAACTCCAATCGGTGTAGGGCCTTTTAAAGTGAAAAACATCGTACCTGGTGAAATGATTGAATTTGAGCGTTTTGATGATTACTGGCAAGGACCAGCTAAATTGGATGGTGTAGTTTACAAAATTATTGATGGTTCTCTTGCGCAAGGTTTAGTGCAAAACGGAGAAATCGATGTTATTGAAGCTCCAAAAGATCAGTGGGAAGCTATTAAAGCTCTTGACAATGTAAATCCAGTAGAAGCAGATGCCATGTCTTACAGCTATATCGCTTTTGACTGGGGTCATTATGACACTAAAAAAGGTGTAGTAGTTTCTGATAACAAGAAATTCCAGAACAAATCCCTTCGCCATGCCATGGCACACGCAATTGACCGTCAGGCATTTATCGATGGCTTTGCAAACGGATTAGGAAAACCATTAAACACTCCTTTCCCATCAGTATCTTGGGCAAAAATTGATGATTCAGAACTCAATCAGTATGAGTATGATCCAGAGAAAGCAAAGAAATTACTTGACGAAGCAGGCTATGTAGATAAAGACGGCGACGGCTTCCGTGAAGATCCAGAAGGCAAGCCATTTACAATTAATTTTGATGCAATGGCAGGCGCTGAAACTTCAGAAGCACGTGCTCAATTCATCCTTCAATCCTGGCAGGAAGTTGGCTTAAATGCTAAGCTAAACGGCGGTTCATTAAAAGATTTCAACCTATTCTATGACACTATTGAAGCAGATGACCCATCTGTTGAAACATTCATGGGTGCTTGGGGACTTGCTAATGATCCAGATCCAGCTGGAATCTGGTTATCCACTGACAAGTGGAACATGTGGAGATGGTACAGTGAAAAGTCTGATGAGCTAATCAAGAAAGGGGTAACTTTCCCTGAAGATGCTAGTAAAGATGTAACTGAACACCGTCAGGAAGTCTACAACGAATGGCAAAAGCTTGTTAACGAAGAATTGCCGATCATTTTCTTCGAGCAGCGTGTAGATCCATGGGCGATCAACAAGCGTGTTGGCGGAGTGAAAGTAACTCCATTTGGAACTGATGAGTTCCACAAGTGGCACATTGTAGAGTAATAGGATAAAAGGAACCTGTATTCCTTGGGGGGATTTTGTTCTCCCAAGGAATACAAGTTTAACCAGCGAATAAATTTTTGTTTGGTAAGGGGAATGGAAATGCTACAGTACACAATTCGACGACTCATAGGTATGATTCCAATAATTTTCCTTATCTCAGTAGTGGTTTTCACCCTCGCAAAGCTTATGCCTGGTGATGCCCTATCTGGAAAAATTGACCCATTAAACTCAGATCCGGAGTATATTGAAGAAATGCGTGAGCAGATGGGATTGAATGATCCTATTCCTGTGCAGTATGTCCGCTGGATGAGTGGTGTGGTCCAAGGAGATTTTGGAGATTCATTTGTTCATAAGCGCCCGGTTATGGAATTAATTGGTGACCGTTTGCCGAACACGATCATTTTAGGAATATCAGCTCTTTTAATTACTTATTTATTAGCCTTTTTAATGGGAAGATACTCTGGGCGATTTGCCTATAGCATGGGAGATTATTTAATATCAGCCTTTAACTATCTAGCACTTGCAATTCCCAGCTTTGTTGCAGCTTTGGTTGCCATTTATATTTTTGCCATCAATCTTGGATGGGTTCCAGCCAGTGGAAGTATCGGCAGCGGGGTAGAAGCGGGAACACTGGAATATTATTTAAGTAAAGCAAAACATACAGTATTGCCGGCTATTGTCCTGGGAGCCATGGCTACAGCCGCTTACACACAGTTCTTGAGAAATGATATGATCGAAAGCTCTCGCAAGGATTATGTTCGTACAGCAAGAGCTAAAGGTACGAAAGAATCTGCGATTTATAATAAGCACATTCTAAGAAACTCAATCATACCTATTGTTACATTACTTGGATTCGATATTGCCAATCTTTTTGGAGGGGCAATTATCACAGAAACCATTTTCACATACCCTGGCATCGGTTATTTATTCGTAGAATCAGTTAATGCACGTGATTATTCTGTCATGATGGCCATTGCCATGATGCTGACTATTTTGACCCTGATTGGAAATTTAGTTGCAGATTTACTATATGGTCTAGTAGATCCGCGTATTCGTTTAAGTTAGGTAGGTGGGAGTATGGAACCATCAATATCACAGCAAACTTCGCCAGGTTTAGCAGAACCTGTTAAACCTCCGAAGAGTCAATCACCATGGGCTCTCGCCCGCCGCAAGTTTTTGCGCAATAAAGTAGCAATGGTCAGTCTGGTCTTCCTGCTGCTAGTCTGTGCAATGTCCATATTGGCTGAGCCGCTAACTATGCCAGTTGAGGAGACAGCTAAGATCAATTTAACACAAATGAGTAAAGAACCATCTGCTGAACACTACTTTGGCACTGACAAGTCAGGCAGAGACGTCTTTGCCAGAACTCTGCACGGCGGCAAGACTTCACTCTTGCTTGCATTCTCTATCACGCTAGCTGTTATTACTATTGGTACTCTTGTTGGTGCTACTGCGGGGTATTTTGGCGGCTGGGTCGATAATGCCCTAATGAGATTTACAGACTTTATGATGAACTTCCCATTCCTGCTATTTGTTATCGTATTAAAATCAATTTTTATCGAATCAAGTACAGGAACCCTTATATTCGTAATAAGTGTACTCAGCTGGACAGGAACTGCCCGTCTTGTGCGAAGCAAGGTCATGGCTGAGAAGGAAAATGAATATATTATGAGTGCGGTTTCCATCGGATGCTCTGCACCAAAGACCATTTTTAAACACTTGCTGCCGAATGTAATGTCAACCATTATCGTTCAGGCGACCATTACACTGGCAGCGATGATTGTAGCTGAAACAGGCCTAAGCTTCTTGGGATTCGGTGTTCCGATCAACATTCCTACGTGGGGGAATATGCTTCAGGAAGCAAGAAGTCCGGATGTTTTAACCAGTAAGTGGTGGATATGGATTCCGCCAGCTGCGGTTTTAACATTTACAATCCTATCGATCAACTTCATTGGAGAAGGCTTAAAAGATGCCTTCAATCCTAAATCCAACAGATAGTTAAGAAACGCCTATTTCAGGCGTTTTTTTGTTTTTTTCAGGCTAATAGCTTGTACATATCCGAACAGCTTCCTTCATATACATGTAAAAAAAGACTGGGGTGAGTTTATGGCAGCATTAAGACCTTTTGGGACTCACGCATATAGTAAAGAAAATGTTATTTAGGGCATTTTGGCTTTTAACTGGTTTTGGGATTTCTGTTTCAGGAGGAGTCAGTGTAATAGGGTATTTAAATTTGCTTACAACTGGACATACCTTCAAAGAATATCTCTATTTTATTATCTCGCGTCCAGAATGTTATTTGCTTCCGATCGGTATTATTATTATAACTTTAAGCATATATTTTCCTTATTCAAGTGTGAATGAATAAAGGGAAGGTATTTATTCAGCAATGCCATTACAAAATTTATTACAAAAAATGGATTGCGAGTGCAATATAGGAATAAATTTACGGCCTACTGCCCATACTGAGTGACAAATAGTTTGTTGAAGTGGGGGTTGAAAAATGTTGTATCTTCATGATGTTTGGGTGAATTGGTTTGAAGGAGAGGAGAATGGATACAATGTATGCCATTTTCATGAATGGAGAAAAGATGATGGCGTAGAACTGCTTGATCAGGTTCCGCTGTTAAAGATTGACCCGGTTCTTTTTAATTATATTGAAAATGATCTTTCTGAGCTGCCACAACAACTGCTAGATGATATTTATCAAAAAGCTTACTTAAGGAAAAATCATGAACGCATTCAATTGGAGTATTGTTTTGTTGTTTCAGACGGGACAGGCATATTGGCAGTCGATACGATCGGCTACAATATCCCTATCAGAAAAAGCAGACTTATCCCGCGGCAGGAGCAGCTGGCATATGAAATGCTTGAAAATCAGGAAACGGCAGCCTATTCGTTTAATGATCAAACAGCATTAAAGGAATTTCATATCCTTTCTCCATCTCCGGATTTGATGGCAGGCCTGACGAGAAAAGAAAGACAGCTTAAACAGCTGCTGTTTATGGCGCTGGATCAGCTTCACTCTTCCAAAAATGATGCTGAGATCCGTTATTGGTATACGGAGTGGAGCCCGGAACGCTATTCGAAAATACAGTCAATGAACTTTGAAGAGGCATGGTATGAACTTTACGATGAAAGTAAATACGGCTGGTCAGTTAAACACGAGAAGTTTTGTGAAAATTTAATTAAAGGACAGCCGTTTTTTGAGAAGATGTGGGAAATGGAGCATGGTCCAAAAGTGAATTAGAAAAAATAAAAAAACAGCCAAAAGGCTGTTTTTTATTTTCTCTTACGGCCGAGTCCCATGGCACTTTCCATTTTTTTAATCATTTTGTATGCAGCCTTATTCGCTTTTTCAGCTCCCTGATCAAGTACAAGATCAAGTTCTTCCGATTCCATTAGCGCATAATATTTATCCTGAATTGGCTTAATTGCTCCAACAACAACATCTGACAGGCCGGCTTTAAAATCTCCATATCCTTTGCCTTCGTATTCTTTTTCGATTTCCGCAACAGTTTTCCCTGTAAGAATTGAGTAAATGGAAAGGAGATTGGATACTCCAGGTTTGTTTTCCTTATCATACTTAACAATGCCTTCAGAATCTGTTACAGCACTTTTTATTTTCTTTTCAATTTGTTTAGGATCATCTAATAATGATATAAATGACTTTTTATTGGGATCAGACTTGCTCATTTTCTTTAATGGATCCTGAAGAGACATAACCCTAGCGCCTGCTTTGGCGATTCTTACATCAGGAATGGTGAAGATATCGTTGTATTTCTTATTGAATCTTTCTGCAAGATCGCGAGTTAATTCCAGGTGCTGCTTTTGATCCTCTCCAACCGGAACCAAGTCAGTATTGTATAGAAGGATATCGGCAGCCATCAAAGGGGGATAGGTCAGCAGTCCTGCAGATACGGCATCTTTACCTTCTGATTTGTCTTTGAATTGGGTCATGCGTTCGAGCTCACCGATGTAAGAAACACATTGCATCATCCATCCTGCCTGAGCATGGGCCGGAACTTCCGACTGAATGAATAGGGTGGATTTCTCAGGATCAATCCCAACAGCCAAATATAGTGCAGCAAGGCTTCGGATGTTTTTTCTTAATTCCAGTCTGTCCTGGGGTACTGTTATTGCATGCTGGTCAACAATGCAAAAATAGCAATTGTAGTCATTCTGCAGTTCAACAAATTGTTTCATGGCACCGATGTAATTCCCAAGGGTAATTGTACCGCTGGGCTGGATGCCGGAAAATATAGTTTTCATGTTTTTCCTCCTTTAATCGGCTTAAAAGATCATGAATTGACAGGCGGTGAAGGGGAATTTTTGTGCTATAAGCATAAAAAAAGCATAAAAAAGAACCATTCATCCCTTTAAAATAGGGACGAATGGTCCGCGTTGCCACCCTAATTACTCAAATACTGAGTCACTCTGCCCTATGCAGAATAATGCATAGGTCCCCGATAACGCAGGGAAGCGCCTGAAAAATTCAGAAGCTCAAAAGTCCATTCGATTTACCGGGCTGCCTGTTTGCACCTGCCACAGACTCTCTGTTAAACCCTCAGTAAATGTACTACTCTTTTTTCATTGCCGACTAGATAATTAATTTATATTTGTATTATATAATAAGTTAAACTATCCGGATACAAAAATCAAGTTAATAAAGGGAAAAATAAAAGTCAGCGATAGCCTCTATTTCAAGGCTGCATTTGACAATATATGGGTGATGATTCCTATTAAAATAGCAAAAAATCTTAAAAAGAAAAATTTTTTTAAATCTCAAAAATTCTTAATTTATAAGACTTTTTGACGAAAAATGTCATACTCGATTGGATTGCATGTACAAAAAGCCACTTGCAATAAGTTTTTAAACTATTTATAATAAACGTAACAAACATAATCTTTACGTTTTTGTTACATTTACAACAAAACTATATCACTCCAGATAGCGAGAGTATGGTGCATAATGAGTAAGTTTATAGCTTACATCTTATAGATTACTCCTTTTAATCTGAATTATCAGAATATAAGGATAATCTATCTTTAAGAGAATATAAACTTGCTTTTTTTGTTGCCTTCTAAATAGTCTGCAAATTTTTTAAATTGAATTAACAGACTATTTGAGCAATATATCTGGGGCGCACAGTTGTGTTTTTTGTGAAAGGCAAGCGTAAGGATATTGTTTGAGGAAATTTAATAGGGGGTTATACCGTGAACAAAAGATTATCGATCTTTTTTAGCATGCTGCTTGTGCTAAGCATGTTCCTTGCTGCATGTAACGGCGGCGGAGACAATGCTAACGGCGGCGAAAAAGGCGGAGACGACGGCGGAAAGTCTGATGTACCGCAGGAGTTAAGAGTAAACATCAACACTGAACCACCATCATTAAATCCAGGACTTGCAGAAGATTCGACTTCTGGAACTGTACTTCGTAACGTATTAGAAGGTCTTACTCGCATCAATCAAGATGGTAAGCCTGAAAAAGCAATGGCAGAAGACATTAAAGTTTCTGAAGACGGAAAAACTTATACATTCACAATTCGCGATGCGAAATGGTCAAATGGCGATCCTGTAATCGCTCAAGACTTTGAATATGCTTGGAAATGGGCATTAGATCCTGCCAACAACTCAACTTATGCATACCAGCTTTACTACCTTGAAGGCGCTGAAGCATTCAACACAGGCAAAGGTGAAAAGGATGCAGTTGGTGTTAAAGCTATCGATGAGAAAACACTAGAAGTTAAATTAGTAAATCCAACGCCATATTTTGAAGAATTAACAGCTTTCTATACTTATCTGCCAGTCAACAGCAAGATTGCTGAAGCCAACCCAGATTGGGCAACTGACGCTGGTGAAAATTTCACTACTAACGGTCCTTTCCATTTAGTTGAATGGGCTCACAGTGACAAGATCGTTCTTGAAAAGAGCGAAACATACTGGGATGCTGAAACAGTTAAGCTGGACAGCATTGAAATGATCATGATCAATGATCCTAATACTGAATTATCAATGTTTGACAACGGTGAACTAGATTGGGCTGGAGCTCCAACAGGTGCCCTTCCAACTGACGCTATGCAGGCTCTTAAAGACGAAGGCCGCTTAGTTACTCAGCCAATCGCAGGTATTTACAATTACAAGTTTAATACAACTGTAGAACCATTTAATAATGTCAATATCCGTAAGGCTTTTGCACATGCTCTCAACCGTCAGGAGCTTATTGATAACATCCTTCAGGGTGAACAGCTTCCTGCAATGGCAATTGTTCCACCTTCAATGTTTGAAGAAAACGAAAAGGGTTATTTCCCTGATAACGATGTAGAAAAAGCTAAAGAATATTTACAAAAAGGTCTTTAAGAGCTTGGATTGAAAGATGCTTCTGAACTACCAGCAGTAACTCTTTCTTACAATACTTCAGAGGCACACCAAAAGATTGCTCAGGCAATCCAGGATATGTGGAAGCAGAACCTTGGCGTAGAAGTAACACTTGATAACGCTGAGTGGAATGTATTCCTTGATAATGTAAACCAAATGGATTACCAGGTAGCGCGTATGGGCTGGTTGGGTGACTTTAACGATGCAATCAACTTCTTAGAAATGTACCGTGACGCTGATGGCGGTAACAACAATACTGGATGGGAAAGCAAAGAGTTCCAGGATCTGCTTGCTAAATCTGCAACAGAAACTGACCCTGAAGCTCGCCAGCAGTTATTGAAGGATGCTGAAGCAATCTTCATGGAAGATATGCCAGTAGCTCCAATCTATTTCTATACTAACAACTGGGTACAGGCTGAGAACCTTAAAGATGTTGCAGTATCCGGTCTAGGTGATGTCCAATATAAGTGGGCATACTTCGAATAAACATAGCTAAACTTTACGAAAGGTATATGGGATGCTCAATCCCATATACCTTCGTTTCTGATTAAGGCATTGTAATAAATTGGAGGTGTTTGACAATGGCGAAATATATTGGAAAACGCTTGGTGTACATGCTTCTGTCTCTTTGGATGATTGTTACAGCAACGTTTTTCTTCATGCGCATTGCACCCGGAAACCCTTTTGCATCTGAGAAAAAACTTCCTCCCGAAATTGAAGCAAACCTGAATGCCCACTTTGGGCTGGACAAGCCATGGTATGCACAGTATTGGGAGTATCTCGTTCGAATTGTCAACTGGGATTTTGGACCATCATTTAAATATAAAAGCCAAACTGTAAACGACCTGATTAATGAAGGTTTCCCTGTTTCATTTCTTCTCGGAATGGAAGCCATTTTTATCGCCGTTGCAGTAGGAGTTCTATTAGGAATCATTGCGGCATTAAAACACAATAGATGGCCGGATTACACAGCGATGATTGTTGCTGTATTAGGTATCTCTGTTCCTTCCTTTATCATGGCATCATTCCTGCAATATTTCCTGGCAATAAAAATGGGTATTTTCCCTGTAGCACGATGGGAATCATTTATGCACAGCGTTCTTCCAGCCGTTGCACTAGCTTCCACACCGATGGCATTTATAGCCCGGTTAACTCGTTCCAGTATGCTTGAAGTTCTGGCGAATGATTATATTAAGACTGCTAAATCAAAAGGTTTAAGCAGGGGAGTAATTACAGTAAAACATACGATCCGTAATGCACTATTGCCTGTTGTAACTTATATGGGACCATTAACGGCAGGTATTTTAACTGGAAGTTTCGTTATTGAAAGAATCTTCGGTATTCCTGGACTTGGTGCACACTTTGTAACAAGTATCAATAATCGTGACTATACGGTAATTATGGGTGTAACAGTTTTCTACAGTATTCTGTTGCTTGTATCTATTCTCCTTGTTGACATTGCATACGGAATCATCGACCCACGCATCAAACTTGCTGGCGGGAAGAAAGGAGAGTAATTATGCAGATTTCGAAAGATAAGTTCAAATTAGTCGGAACACAGCTTGGTGAAGCTGAAAAAATTTCAAAACCCAGTCTTTCTTTCTGGAAAGATGTATTTATTCGATTTCGAAAAAACAAGCTTGCCCTGTTTGGATTAGTATTATTAGGACTGCTAATCTTCATGGCAATCTTTGGACCATATATGACTCCATATGATTATGCATCAAATGATCTGAGCAACAAGAACCAGCCGCCTTCTTCTGAACATTGGTTTGGTACAGATGATCTTGGCCGTGATGTATTTGCCCGTACATGGGAAGGTGCACGAATTTCCATCTTCATTGGAGTTGCTGCAGCTGTAATTGATTTAATTATTGGTGTGCTTTGGGGCGGTATTGCCGGTTATAAGGGCGGACGCACAGACGAGGGTATGATGCGCTTTGCCGATATTTTATATGGTGTACCGTACTTATTATTAGTAATCTTGTTAATGGTTGTGCTTGGACAGGGATTGTCTACTATGATCATTGCAATGTCTATTACAGGATGGATCAATATGTCCCGTATTGTACGCGGTCAGGTGTTATCTCTTAAAAATCAGGAATATGTACTGGCAGCCAAAACACTTGGTGCAAATACAAGCAGAATTATGGGCAAACACTTAATTCCAAATTCAATGGGACCTATACTAGTCACAATGACGCTAACGATCCCTTCTGCTATTTTTACTGAAGCATTCTTAAGCTTTATTGGACTTGGTTTAACACCGCCTATAGCGAGCTGGGGAACAATGGCCAATGATGGATTGCCGGCTATGCGTTACTACCCATGGCGCTTATTCTTCCCTGCTACGTTTATCTGTTTAACGATTTTTGCTTTTAACGTAGTTGGCGATGGCCTGCGTGATGCACTAGATCCAAGAATGCGTAAATAAAGGAGTGAGAACATGGAAAAATTACTTGAAGTAAAAAATTTAGAAGTCTCATTCCAAACATATGGAGGTACAGTAAAAGCAGTCCGGGGAGTCAGCTTTGACCTTCATAAGGGAGAGACGCTTGCGATTGTTGGTGAATCAGGTTCAGGCAAAAGTGTTACTTCCCAGTCTATTATGAAGTTAATACCTATGCCGCCAGGCCGAATTTCAGGCGGGCAAATCCTGTTAAATGGTGAAGACATCGTACCAAAAACAGAAAAACAAATGGAAAAAATCCGCGGCAAGGAAATCAGTATGATTTTCCAGGATCCGATGACGTCATTGAATCCAACGATGAGAGTTGGAAATCAGATAATGGAAGTGCTGATTAAACATCAAAATATGACGAAGACTGATGGCAAAAACAGAGCAATTGAATTACTGAGACTTGTTGGTATTCCGATGCCTGAGAAAAGAGTTAATCAATATCCTCATGAATTCTCCGGCGGTATGAGACAGCGTGCAATGATTGCGATTGCTCTTGCAGCCAATCCAAAGCTGCTTATCGCTGATGAGCCGACAACAGCTCTTGACGTTACTATTCAGGCGCAAATCCTGGAGCTTATGAAAGATCTTCAAAATAAAATGGATACATCCATTATCTTTATCACGCACGACCTGGGTGTTGTTGCAAATGTTGCGGACCGTGTAGCTGTAATGTATGCTGGCCAGATTGTTGAAATGGGCACTGTGGATGAAATTTTCTATGACCCTCGTCATCCTTATACATGGGGATTGCTGGCATCAATGCCAAGCTTAGAAAATGATGATAAAGCTGAATTAGCTGCGATACCTGGAACTCCTCCGGATCTGACAAATCCACCAAAGGGAGACGCATTTGCCGCCAGAAATCAATATGCACTTGCAATTGACTTTGAAGAAGAGCCGCCGATGTTCCAGATTTCAGAAACACATTTTGCAAAAACCTGGCTTCTTCACCCGGATGCTCCACAGGTTGAGCCGCCGGAAGCTGTAAAAAGACGTATGCGCCAATTATCCTCCACATTTGAAAAGCCTGTATTAGTGAAGGAGGGAAAATAATAATGGCAGAAAAATTGCTCGAAATTAAAAATTTAAAACAGCATTTTAATGTAGGCCGTCCCAATATGGTGAAAGCAGTTGATGGAATTACTTTTGATATTTATAAGGGAGAGACCCTTGGACTTGTAGGTGAATCTGGCTGCGGTAAATCAACTACTGGTCGAACCATTATCAGATTATACGATGCAACAGACGGTCAAGTTCTTTTTGAAGGTGAAGATGTTCATGGTAAAAAGTCTGCAAAAGAACTAAAAAAGTTTAACCGGAAAATGCAAATGATTTTCCAGGATCCTTATGCTTCCTTAAATCCGCGTATGACTGTTGCCGATATTATTGCTGAAGGCATCGATATTCACGGTTTGGCAAAGAGCAAAAAGGAACGTATGGAGCGGGTTTATGAGCTTTTGGAAACAGTTGGTCTGAACAAAGAGCATGCTAACCGTTACCCTCATGAATTCTCTGGCGGACAGAGACAGCGTATCGGGATTGCCCGCGCGCTTGCGGTTGACCCTGATTTCATTATTGCCGATGAGCCAATTTCTGCATTGGACGTTTCTATCCAGGCTCAGGTAGTAAACCTTATGAAAAAACTGCAGCGTGAAAAAGGATTGACATACTTGTTTATCGCTCATGACTTATCGATGGTTAAGTACATCAGTGATCGTATTGGTGTAATGTATTTCGGTAAACTGGTAGAGCTTGCGCCAGCAGAAGATTTATATAAAAACCCGATGCACCCTTACACTCAATCACTGCTGTCAGCTATTCCGCTTCCGGATCCGGAAACGGAACGTTCCCGCAGAAGAAAATCATATGATACAGCAGTTCACAATTATGCTGACAATGAAAAGCTGGAAATGCGTGAAATTACTCCGGGACATTTTGTTTACTGTTCTGAAAAAGAGTATAACGAATTAAAAGCTCAATATGCCAAATAACAAAAAACGATCTCAACTGAGATCGTTTTTTACATCCTGGAAAAGTCAGTGTTTGCTAAACTTATGTTAATCCTTTTATATAATAAAAAGGAGTTACCAAGATGTAAATGGCTCAGTCATATATGTAGATATTGGAAATATCTCTTTAACACGTTTATTCGCTAACGTAAGCTTTAGTATATAATACAACATTTTCTAGAATATTACTATTAGAATTTTCGATTATTTATATTTTTCCGTCAATTCATTTAACTATACTGTATTTTAATATTTTTTAAATATTATTGGTTTAAAGAACAGTTATTAAGATAATTTAGTATATAGATAGTTCTTAATTCATTGAAATAATTTTATAATGGGTAACAACAAGCAGAACTTAAATAAAGGGGGCATCACACATTTGAAAAAGCCAGTACATTTAGCTGCTGCCTTAATGTTAGTATCAGGTCTATTCATTTCTGTCCAGCCGGGGGAGGCAAAAGAACAGGAACACCAGGAACCAGGCCGAAACCCGCAAAGGGAACATGTTTCGCTTGTAAAGGCATTGCCAGAAAAAATAAGCCGATTCCAATTTGATTCCGGCTATCATTTTCAATATCCTGATGCTGTTAGAGGGGTATATGTCACCGGACATTCTGCAGGCGGCACAAAGTTTAATACCTTGGTAAAATTGATGGAAGATACCGATTTGAATGCGATGGTAATCGATATTAAGGATGATTGGGGAAATCTTACTTATATTCCTGAAGACAGTTCACCATATAAAGAGATTGGAAAACCTTACATAAAGGATACAAAAAAAATCATGAAAGTCATGGAAGAGAAGCAAATTTATCCGATTGCCCGGGTAGTTGTTTTCAAAGATTCTGTCCTTGCAAATAAAAAGCCGGAATGGTCTTATAAAGAAGGAAATACAGTATGGAAGAATGGCAGAGGTGAATCATTTGTAAATCCATTTTTAAAAGAAGTTTGGGATTACAATGTGGGAATTGCAATTGAAGCTGCAAAAATGGGATTTCAGGAAATTCAATTTGATTATGTCCGGTTTCCTGAAGGCTTTGAACACCGCGACAGCTCTTTGAAATACAGTATGGGTGAATATGAAGATCTTAAGATTGAAAATGTTCAAAAGCGTGTAAGCGCGGTTACAGACTTTGTTGAGTATGCAAGGAAGCAGCTTGAGCCATATGGAGTAAAGGTATCAGTTGATATTTTTGGCTACACGGCTACCCTTCCTGAAGCTCCGGGAATTGGTCAGAATTTTTCTAAAATCTCAGAACATGTAGACGTAATTTCTTCTATGATTTATCCAAGCCACTGGACTTCCTATTTCGGAATTGCCAAACCAGATCTGGAACCTTATAAGCTGGTTTCTGAATATGCAAAACTTGAGAATAGGAAGTTGGAAGAGTTGGATAGTCCACCTGTTTCAAGACCGTGGCTGCAGGATTTTACTGCTTCATATTTAGGAGCCGGAAATTATAAGAAGTATGGAAGGGCCGAGGTTGAAGCTCAAATAAAGGCACTGAACGAACAGGGAATTAATGAATTCCTTTTATGGAATGCGGGTAATTCGTATACACCAAAAGTGGATTATACACCATAAAAGCCAGAAAGAGGCCGATTTTTTTGGCCTCCTTCTGGCTTTGTTTATCAATTAATTAAGTTACATATCATTTGACACCAATCTTGAATACGGTATCATAGTATAGAGGCATAGGTTACCGCTTTTTCTTTCCGCCTACGCTTTTCCATCCAGTCTGCACCCTTGCAGATTGATCCACGAATTCGGATTTATTTTTACCGCCAAATACCTTTTCTCCAATACCATTAGTTAGTACACCTAATAAGGCAGTAAATCCAATTATGAGCAGCGCAACAATTGTTAAATCAGTTATGTAACCAACCATGATAAACCTCCATCTTTCTTTTCACAGTTTCCTGTGATTAGTGTATAAACATCCCTAATCTTATTTTATTCGAAATTTTCCAGTATTAAAAGGGGTAATTCCACAAATACTTTATCTGATTGGAAATAGTATATAAGGCTTAAACTTAGAAGTGAGTGGAAAGGAAAGCTGGGAGCTTATCATGCTGGAATAAATATTCATGCTCTATTAACGGTTTATCGTTTGTGAGCAAAAAAAGGAGAAGATCCATGCATTGGTATGAAAAACTGAATCAATATTTCCCTATTGAAGAAATGAAATCCAGAGAACACATGGAAACCTTATTAAAGGAACGGTCAGACATTTATCATAAAGACGAAGGTCCATACCATGTTCTTATGTATGTGGAACTGGATAACTTTGTGTTTATTGATTATTTGTTTGTTTCGAAGGAATCCAGAGGACAGGGACTTGGCCATAAATTACTTCAAAAGCTGAAGGATAAAGGCAAGCCGATCATTTTGGAAGTTGAGCCGGTTGATTATGAAGACACGGATACAGAAAAGCGCCTTCGGTTCTATAAAAGAGAAGGGTTTGAGCATGCGCAATCAATTGGATACAGCCGCCGGTCTCTTGCAACCAATGAAATCAATTCAATGGAAATTCTATATTGGTCTCCTGAGAATGAAAGTGAAGAAATGATTTATGAAGCCATGAAGAAAACATATGAAATGATACACACATACAGAGATGCACATTTCTATGGGAAGTCCTATCAGCCTGTAGAAGAGGTCCTGACCTTTGAGGAAAATAAAAATGGGACGGATGTATTGGAGGATCTTTAAGAATTGGGAAAACACAGCCATTTTTGTAAATGGCTGTGTTTTCATTTTCATTTATTAATTGAGAAAATAATATTATCTATTTTAGGTTTAATCAAAATTCATATGGGTAAATATAGAATAATTTAGTATAAATAAAAGAATTTAATACATAAAATTCCCTTGAGCTAAATGCTTAAGAAGCTTTATGGAAGAAATTATAGCAAAAATAATATAAAAAAATGAAACTTTTTGCTTGTTCATTCGTCTTATTAAGTAGATTCTAATTCTTAATCCATTTGTTTAATAAATGTTTAATACTTTTATCATATTTATAAAAAGTTATACCAAATAGATATTGTTTGGTGTATAATAAATAATATAAATTCCTTGATTAAAGTAATTTTAATCTAGAAGACTCTAGAAATATTTGATTAAACAAATATAAATCTCAGATTGTTTCATATATGTCTAATTTAAGGAGTGTGAATTTGTAAAATGGTCACATTATACACTTCACCAAGTTGTACATCTTGCAGGAAAGCTAAGTCATGGTTAGAAGAACATGAGATTGCCTATAAAGAAAGAAATATCTTTTCAGAACCGCTATCAATTGATGAAATTAAAGAAATTCTGCGCATGACTGAAGATGGAACCGATGAAATTATTTCTACTCGCTCAAAGACATTTCAAAAGCTTGATGTAAACCTTGAATCAATGCCTCTCCAAGACTTATTTGAGTTGATCAAGGAAAACCCTGGGCTGCTTCGCCGTCCGATCATTCTTGATGAAAAACGTTTGCAGGTTGGATATAATGAAGACGAAATAAGACGTTTCCTTCCAAGAAAAGTTCGGACCTACCAGTTGCGAGAAGCACAGCGCATGGTTAACTAAAACTGGTTTGATTTAAAACTGAACATCAGCTCAAGACCAGATTGTTAATGAACAAACTCACTCAATTATACTTATAATTAAGAGGCCTTCTTTCTGTTAACAGAAGAAGGTCTTTTTGTCTGTTATGTGAAAAAGAACAAGGAAAATGGATATAATAAGAGAATATATAGTTACAGTCAGATTAGATAAGAATGAAACCTTGCGACAATATAGGCATTTAACGGTTTTTCTAAACATACGACTTTTTAATTCCCTTTATGCTCAATTTGTCATAAAATAAAAGTACAAGGTACAAAATACAGTTTACCTTCAATTAAATCGGGGATTAACCAATTGGTTTACGGGTAAATGGATAACACATGACTGCTGGGGGTATTTAGTCCCTTCAATCATAGCCAGAAGGGAGAGTTGCTGCATGGAAATCGAACGTATTAATGATCATACAGTTAAATTTTATATTTCTTATCTTGATATAGAAGAAAGAGGCTTTGACCGTGAAGAGATTTGGTACAATCGTGAGCGGAGTGAGGAACTCTTTTGGGAAATGATGGATGAAGTCCATCAGGAGGAAGAATTTCTTGTTGAAGGACCTTTATGGATTCAGGTTCAGGCATTGGATAAGGGTCTGGAGGTTCTTGTAACAAAGGCCCAGCTTTCAAAGGATGGTCAGAAGTTTGAACTTCCTGTCCCGGATGAAAAAGTGAAAGATTTGCCTGTGGATGAACATATTGAGGAAATGCTCGATCATCATTTCCGTAAATCCGATGAAGATGAGCCTGGATATGAAGGCGATCTTGAGTTCTTATTATCATTTAAAGATTTTGAAGACGTTATTTCATTATCAAAGCGGTCAATTCTTGATTCCATTACTACAAAGTTATATTCCTTTGAGGGGAAGTATTATTTATTCGCAGAGTTCCCTGAAGAGCTTTTTGAAGAGGATGACATAGATAATATGCTAAGCATTCTTCTGGAGTACGGGCACGAAACGAGCACAACTATTCACCGTGTAATGGAGTACGGTAAATTGATTATAGAAAATGATGTTTTTGAAAATCTTAGAAAACACTTTAAATAGTAAAGCAAAGCCGATTTCATTTTTGAAATCGGCTTTAATTTGTTTAAGCGTTCGTGTCTGACACTGTTTTATTGCAGCGATGAACATAGGCATTTGGCTGCACAAAAAATCTCAAAAAGAATTTCAGGGTTATAAAGGAATTTAGCAATTTAATAAAGAACATTTAGCATAGAAAGGAGATGATCATTTGTTAGTTGCTGCAACAGAGAAAGGGATTCAAATAAGTCTTTTAGGTTCACAGAGTATCCCGGATTTACAACAGTATAGGGAAAAGCACACTTTTTTTTGCCCAGAATGCAAAGAGGAAGTAATTATGAAGATCGGTAATAAGAGAATCCCGCATTTTAGCCACAAAAAGGGTTCTGAATGTCCAGAAAGCTATGAAAGGGAGTCTGAATACCATATTTCTGGAAAGCTGCTTTTGTTTCAATGGCTAAAGAAAAAAGGGTTAGATCCAATTCTGGAGCCATACTATCCGGACATTTGCCAGCGGCCAGATATAGGTGTCCATTATGAAGGTGTAAATTATGCTCTTGAATATCAATGTTCAATCATCTCAGAGGAGTTATTTAAAAAACGGTCAGAAGCATATTTTCAGACAGGTATAGTTCCAATATGGATACTTGCAGGAAAAAATATTAAGCGCATTGGGAAAACAAAAATTTCTTTATCTGGCTTCCAGTACTTTTTTCTTCGGCAAACCCCTTCTGGCAAATGGGTAATCCCTTCATTTTGCCCCAATACAAATTCCTTTATCAATGTCAGCCAAATCCATCCCCTAACTGTCAGAAATGCCTATGCGCATTACGATGTGAAAACAATCTTCCATGCTGATCCAGATTTTTTATTTGATCCGTATTTTAAAAATGAATTTAACATAAGTGAATGGAAAAAGGAAATTCGAAAAGTAAAGAATTTCCTGGCTCAAAGTAGCAGTGCTTATAAAAATATCTTTCTTCAGGATTTATACTCCCGCTCAATTGCTCCTGCTTCACTCCCACCTGAAATCGGCCTTCCTGTCCGTCATTCTCCTTTTATAGAGACGCCGCCCATACAGTGGCAAACCTACTTGTACATGGATGTCATCGGCAAAGAAAGACCTTTTTCTCATGATCGGATGGTTGCAGCCTTTCGCAATAGGGTAAAGAATAATGATATTAGGGTCAGGTCTATTCCACTCATTCAAACCGGATCCGAAGTCTTGGCAGTTAAAGAATATCTGGATATCCTTATTAACCTCAACATTGTTAAACAGACAGGAAACGGTCTATATAAAAGAACTGCGTCATGTGGAGAGCCTGATAATTGCTTCTGTCTTCTCCAAAGAGAGGAGGATTTTTATAGGAGTATCACGCAAAGCACTTTGCAGGTCAATTAATGAAAATGATCTATTTAACATAAAATAATCTAAGATTTGCACATTCGCTATTTGAAAAGAAGGAATTTGTTTCTTGAAAGAGAAGATAGTGTAATGGGACTTTTGAATGGAGGATGAATGAATGGCTAATGAGACTACTGTGAAGAAACTGCCGGCAAGGAATGAGATTTCACCAGAAGATACCTGGCGTTTGGAGGATATTTTTCCTTCTGATGAAGATTGGGACAAGGAATATAATGAAGTGCAAAAGCTAATCCCTAATGCAGGCAAGTATCAAGGCAGGCTTGGGGAAAGTGCTGAAACATTATATGAAGCGCTGCAGTTTCAGGATCATATACTCTCGCGCCTTGGGAAGCTTTATACATATGCCCATATGCGTTATGACCAGGATACAACAAACTCATTTTATCAGAGCATGGATGACAAAATTAAAAATTTATATTCAGAAGCTGCAAGTGTTCTCGCGTATATTGTACCTGAATTGCTTGCTGAGGATGAAGCGAAGATTGCAGGTTTTTTAGAGGAAAAAACGGAGCTGCAATTATATAAGCACTCCCTTGAGGAAATTAATCTCCAAAGGCCTCATGTATTATCTGCTGAGCAGGAATCCCTCCTTGCCCAGGCTTCCGAGGTGCTTGGGGCTTCAAGCAATACATTTGGCATGCTGAATAATGCTGATTTGGAGTTTCCGTCCATTAAGGATGAAAATGGCGAAGATGTTGAAATTACTCATGGAAGATTCATCCGTTTTCTCGAAAGTGATGAGCAGCGTGTCCGTCATGATGCATTCAAAGCGGTATATGAGACTTATGGGAAGTTCCGCAATACTTTCGCAAGCACTCTAAGCGGAAATATTAAAAAGGATAATTTCAATGCAAAGATCCGCAATTATGAATCTGCACGACATGCTGCTCTTGCTGCGAACAATATTCCTGAAAGTGTTTATGAAAATTTAGTCAATACCATTAACGATAACCTGCACTTACTTCACCGATATGTCAAACTCCGTAAAAAGGTTCTTGGGGTCGAGGAGCTTCATATGTATGATCTTTACACTCCTTTGGTGAAGGAAGTAAAAATGGAAATCCCATACAAAGAAGCAAAAGATCTAATCTTAAAAGGACTGAAGCCGCTTGGTGGGGACTACTTAAATATTCTAAAAGAGGGCTTTGAAAATCGCTGGGTAGATGTTCATGAGAATAAGGGCAAAAGAAGCGGTGCCTATTCATCGGGAACATATGGCACAAATCCATATATACTGATGAACTGGCAGGACAATGTAAACAATCTATTTACCCTTGCTCACGAGTTTGGGCATTCTGTTCACAGCTATTACACAAGAAAATATCAGCCATATCCATATGGAAATTATTCAATTTTTGTTGCAGAGGTTGCATCCACATGTAATGAAGCCCTCTTAAATGATTATCTGCTCAAAACAATAGATGATGATAAGAAGCGTTTGTATCTTCTGAATCATTATCTTGAAGGCTTTAGGGGAACTGTTTTCCGCCAGACAATGTTTGCAGAGTTTGAACATCTCATCCATAAAAAGGCGCAAAACAATGAAGCTTTAACCGCAGATTCATTGACAAAAGAATATTATGAGCTCAATAAGAAGTATTTTGGGGAAGAAGACATCGTTATTGATGAAGAAATCGGCCTGGAATGGTCCAGAATCCCGCATTTCTACTATAATTATTATGTTTATCAGTATGCAACAGGCTTCAGTGCGGCAACTGCATTAAGCAAGCAAATTCTTCAGGAAGGTCAGCCTGCAGTTGACAGATACATTGAATTCCTGAAATCCGGCAGCTCAGATTATCCAATAGAGGTGCTTAAGAAAGCTGGTGTTGATATGACGAGCAGCAAGCCGATTGAAGATGCCTGCAAAGTATTTGAGGAAAAGCTTAACGAAATGGAAAGCTTGCTTTCTTAAGCGAAAGTGCCTTGCCCCAGGCACCTCGAGGGGCAGGCTGCGTGCTAAGAAGCAGTTCATAAAAAGGTGCCAGGCGTTTGTCTGGCACCTTTTAAGTATTGTTCAAAATCCCTTAAATCGCCTTCGGTCATTCAAATATAAAAATAGAATCAGGAGAGAAATAAAAAGAATAGGTGAAGTGATGAAAATGGGGATAAGCTTCATCAATCCGAAAATATTTAAAATAAAGGAGAGCAAGATGAGCATCAGCATCAATAATACAGGCAGTTTTTTCATATTGCATTCTCCTCCTTGGCAAGATTTCATCCCTATTATTTTATGCGGTTGTCCAGACAGTCATGACTTGATTTTGACAATATTGTGAAATAAGGCACAAACTTATTGTCATTTTCTGTTACCTCATGATATATTACAGATGTGAAGTTAATCACATACAAACATTTACCCCTTTTGTTTGTGACGTGAAAAATTTCTCCCATCCCCTTTGTTCGTATAAAACCCGAAAAAGCCGTGCGTATGAAATGCATGGTTTTTTCATTGAAAAAAATAAAGCTGTGCATTTTGCACAGCTTTACATTACCCTGAATATCTCCAGAAATTACCGTATTTTGCAGGTACATATTCAGCTATTTGCTTTAGCTGAAGCTTTTTCATTTCCCTGTTCACTTCGCTGTCTGACATATTATATACAACGGAGATTTCCTTGCTGGCCACTAGCTTAAAGTATTTTAAGAAATATTCCAGTGGCGGCAAAGCAGCACGCTCAGGTTTAGCAGGAAGCATTTCCTCCAAAATCTGTTCATAAATTTCATAGGGATAATAACCGGTGACTTTGATGCCTTCATCTTCTATATTTTCATTAAAAAAGACAAGAGTGGGTATTTCTTGAACATCCATTTCAGAAGTGATTTTTAAATCACATTGGAAAGCCTTTGCTGCACTATCTGAATGAATATCAGAAACAAATTCTACGACATCCAGGCCGACTTCCTTAGCACAATCCTTTAATACTTCAAAATTAGACACATTCTGCTTTTCAAGAAATAAGACCTCCTGAAGCTTGCGTAAAAATCTGATGCCTGCTTTTCTCCCTTGCAATTCAGCGGCTTTAATGGCAACTGAAGCAAGGTGTGGAGAAGAAATCGGATTTTCGAACCAGACGTTCCCGTCACAGGACATTCCAGAGCGGCTTGCTGTTTTCTCCCACAAATCAGCAATGTTTTCGTAGTTTTGCCTTTTACCCATATTTAACGTTGCCAGCCTGCCGCTTAATACGTGCTTTATGGAAAAATAGCGGCCATATTCAATCAGGAGCTTTTTTAAAATTGGCTCCAAAGCCCAGCATTCTGGGCAAAGGGGATCAACAAACATATAGACTTCTATTGGCTTTTTTTCACTGCCGTGGCAATGTGGAGATGTAAGCTTGTTTGCATTCGATTCTGGCTTATTCACGAGCTTTCACCTTTCACGCCGTTTTCAGGTGTATTGATCATATGCTGGGCTGTGAGCACAAGCCTTGCAAAAAAGTCTTCTCTCAAGCGCCCATCCAGCCTAATTTCGTCCATTGCTTCATTCATGCATGAAAGCCAGGCCTTTGCCCGCGTTTCCGTTATGGGAAAAGGCATGTGCCGAGCACGAAGCATCGGATGTCCGTGTTCTGAAGTATATAAAGGAGGTCCCCCTAAATACTGGGTCATAAACTGCTTTTGTATTCTGGCTGTCTCTGTCAGGTCATCTGGAAAAATAGGAACGAGATCAGGATGTTGTCCTACGCGCCGGTAAAAAGCGTCAATTAGCTGGTGAAGCTTTTCCTCACCAATAGCGTCGAAGGGAGTGTGCATTTTCTCGGCCATATTTAAAACTCCTTTTATGAGTTAATTCGTTTGAAAAAAAACTTCCTATTTAATATTGAGTGATGTGATCTCTTTATATTCTATCAATGAGGGATTTATATCTCAAACAAATAGCTTACTGAGCCCTTTCGCCCGCTCTTTGATTCTTTTTTTAAAAGAATATGTATAAATTCTCAAGCAGATAACTGTCTGGAGCAATCAGCCTGCCACCTCGAGGTGAGGCACCCAGGATGGGGGTCATGCAGACGTTGCCACAGGACAGGTAAGCTGTGGCAGCGATAATCGTATGACTGAAAGCAGTAGCTTTTGGCAGGACGTGGCGTTCTTAGTCTGCGTTCCTTCATGGGCAAGGCGCTTGCGCTTTTCTTATAGTATGGATTAAGCACATGCCGTCAATCCGAAACATTCACAGAAAAGGATATGAAAAAGCCGCCCGGTAAATTCGGGCGGCGGAAATTAGCCTTAAGCCATAAAGGAAGAGGTCACTTTCTTTATGTAATTCAGTGTTTCTCTAAAAGGGGGGACTCCCCCGTATTTATCTACATTTCCAGGTCCGGCATTATAGGCAGCCAGTGCAAGTTCAACATTTTCACCATACCTGTCCATCATTTGCCGTAAATATTTGACTCCGGCAAAAATGTTCTCTTCAGGGTCGAAGATATTTTCAACGCCAAGCCCCTTGGCTGTATCGGGCATCAGCTGCATAAGCCCGGAAGCACCTGCATGACTGACTGCATTCGGATTAAAATTTGATTCCTGTTTAATGACTGACTTAATCAGGTTAACAGGTACATTAAACAAATCTGAGGCTTTTTGAATCAAATCATCAAAATCACTTTTGGAAGTTTCGGCAAATTTGGTTAGTTTAAGGGGTGGAAGAGCTGCAGCTGCAAGGGTATCTGTTTGTAAAGAACTAATATAAGGTTCCAGAGACGCAATTGCTCCTAGTCCTCCTGTGACTTGATGTGATGAACCGGGACTTTCCGTAACTAACCCGGCCAATAGCTCTTGAAACAGAGGGTTTGAAGTATTCGTTTGTGTAGAACTATTAAAACCTTGCAGTGCCTGCAGCTCCATTAATATTTTTAACTGATTTACGTTCATTGTATTGCTCCTTGGCAAAAGGTGTACTTCTGTTAATCCTTTTGCTGTCTGTATTTTTCGTTATAAAACCTCTTAATTTTATTTTCGGTCTTCCTGACAGGAATGTTAAGCTGTTTGAGCAAATTAAGAAATGTCAATTCACCTTCATTCCTGTTATCCACTTCATATTCTAACTCAAAATCTTCCTTATTTAAATATCGGCTGTGATCAAGAACAGCCAATCCTTTCATGTATTCCTTTTCGGCACGTTTTGTTGCGAGAGTGCCAAAGTATTGAAGTTTATCTGTCTCTATGCCCAGCTCTTTTATGGATCTTATTATCAGCTCAGCCGGGATTTTCCCAGTCCGGATCATCTCTGCAGCTTCGGACTCAGTAAGATTCTCATTGGTTTCCAATAGCCCTTCAGGGTGAGGCTGTTTAAGAGTCAATTCAAATGAGCCGTTTTTCTCCCTAATCCTTAAGGCACTTCCTTTAGCCTTCAATAAAAAATCCGGTGTATCGAAGTAATGATTCTCCTGTTCGGAAAAATCCTCGCTTCTTATATTAAAAAAATCTATTAATGAGGAAAATTCTTCTCTGTTGACCATGTTTTTAAATTCAATTTCAATATTTTTGTTAGACAAGCCACTACACCTCAGCTATAAGTAATTTCCTGTATTATCTCCTTAATCAGCATGGACTTCAATCTTTGAAGTTTTTTTTATTATTGTGATAAAGTCATCAGGGGAGTTTGCATGTTTAACTGAACTTTCGGGGTGCAGGACTGTGGGCAGTGAAAATTGAATCAGGGGTTTTACTGTCCATAAAATCTGCGATAGAATAGGTAGTGACAATGGAGGTAGAAAAATGAAACAGAAACTTACAGTTGTAAATGCAGAATGGATTGAAAATGAATTAATTTTAGGGATAGAAGCTGGAACAGTCTCAGGCTTAACTGCCATGCAGCAAATATTGGCTGATTCCGACAACCTTTCATTTATTTACATAGCAGAACAAAATGATGATTATACATATATATCGCTTCCGGAAATAGTCTGGCCGGAACTAAAAAAGGCACTGGATGGCCAGATGCGTGTATTTGCTTCAGATCGTAATCATGCTCGCATTGAACTGGCAGGCTTTCATGAGGAATTAGGAGATTTAGTAGAAAATATCCGTGGGAACAGCAATTATGGAAATGAAATGGTAGAAAAAGTAGAGAACTTATTTTAATTAAATGTTTCAATAACGAAAAACTTGGATAAAGAGATAGGCTGTGTTGCCCCCTCTCGAAGTCGGGGGTGAACGAGGCGCTTGCGCTTTTCTAACTTCGGATATTTGGTGGTGTTGCAGGTGAAGCATTGGGATTTATTTTTGGCGCCATATAAACAGGCCGTCGAAGAATTAAAAATAAAGCTAAAAGGCATGAGAAGCCAATTTGAAATGGATTCTACTCATTCCCCGATTGAATTTGTTACTGGGAGGGTAAAGCCTATTGCAAGCATTCTTGATAAGGCAAACCAAAAAGGCATTCCTCTCGACAAATTGGAATCTGAAATGCAGGATATTGCCGGTGTTAGAATGATGTGCCAATTTGTAGATGATATTAAGAGAGTGGTTGAACTATTAAGACAAAGAAATGATTTTGAAATAGTTGAAGAAAGAGATTACATATCTCATAAAAAAGCAAGCGGTTACCGCTCTTACCATGTCGTGATCCGATATCCTGTTCAGACAATAAAAGGAGAGAAGAAAATCCTGGCAGAGATTCAAATTAGAACGCTTGCCATGAATTTCTGGGCCACGGTTGAACATTCCTTAAATTATAAATATAAGGGCCAATTCCCTGAAGATATCCAGATGAGGCTCCAGAGAGCGGCAGAGGCTGCTTTCAGGCTTGATGAAGAAATGTCACTCATTCGCGGTGAGATTCAGGATGCCCAGGCATTCTTTACAAGGAAAAAGGAAAAACAGCAAAAGGGAGAAAACTAACGTATAAAAGAGGAGCTTGGATAAGATGAAATTTGCCATTACCTCAAAAGGAGATTCAAAATCTAATACACTCATGCACAAAATGAGAACCTATTTATTGGACTTCGAGCTTACATATGATGAAGAAGAGCCTGATATAGTCATATCGGTAGGCGGGGATGGCACCTTGCTTTATGCCTTTCACCGATACAGCAGCCGTCTGGACAAGACCGCGTTTGTGGGTATACATACAGGGCATCTCGGGTTTTATGCAGACTGGGTTCCGGAGGAAATCGAAAAGCTTGTCATTGCAATTGCCAAAACCCCGTATCAGGTGATTGAATATCCGCTCCTGGAAGTGATTATCCGCTACCAGCATGGAGGCAAAGAAACCCGTTATCTTGCATTGAATGAATCGACAGTCAAAGCGGTGGAAGGTACATTAGTAATGGATGTGGAAATACGCGGCCAGCATTTTGAACGGTTCCGGGGAGATGGTCTTTGTGTTTCTACTCCATCAGGTAGTACAGCTTATAATAAGGCGCTGGGGGGTGCCATTCTGCATCCTTCCTTGCCTGCCATCCAGCTTGCTGAAATGGCTTCCATTAATAACAAGGTATTCCGTACAGTGGGCTCTCCGCTCGTACTGCCGGCACACCATACATGCATGCTGAAGCCTGTGAATGAGCCGGATTTTCAAATTACTATTGATCATTTGACTCTTCTTCATAAAGATGTAAAATCAATACAATTCAGAGTGGCGGATGAAAAAATCCGTTTTGCCAGGTTCAGGCCATTCCCATTCTGGAAAAGGGTTCACGATTCCTTTGTTGCTGATTGAAAAAGAAACCCTGCACTATTTAGAATCGCTTATTTTAATAAGCCCGTTACTTCTAACAGAACAGGAGCCTATAGCTCATGGAGCGTTTTGAATTACAATGGAAAATTACTGCCCCGCAGGCGGGCTCGTTAATCAGGGGATTTTTAAAAGAAAATGATATTTCAAAAACTGCACTCACTGACATAAAATTTGCCGGGGGCTTCATTAAAGTGAACAATCAGGAAGTCAATGTCCGCTATGAGCTAAAGGAAGGAGATATTCTTCAGGTTGGTTTCCCTGAAGAAGTTCCCAGTAAAGGTATGAAGGGGGAAGACTTGCCCATTGATATTCTTTACGAAGATGCTTATCTTCTTATAGTAAATAAACCGGCAGGTGTGAGTACCATTCCTTCCAGAGAACATCCTTCGGGAAGTTTGGCTAATCGGCTGATTGGATACTATCAGCGAATAGGCTTAAAGTCTGCTGCGCATATCGTGACTCGACTCGATCGAGATACCTCTGGCTTGGTTTTAATTGCGAAACACAGGCACGTGCATCATTTGTTTAGCCAGCAGCAGCGCTTCCGTAAAATCCAGCGGACGTATGAAGCCTTTGCAGAAGGGACAATCAGCCGGGATGCGGGTACTATAGAACAGCCGATTGCGAGAAAAAAAGACAGTATTATTGAGCGGGAAGTTAGTGAGGCAGGACAATATGCATGTACTCATTATCAGGTAATCAGCCGGCGCAAAGAATTTACACATGTAAAATTAAAGCTTGAAACTGGCAGAACTCATCAGATCAGAGTCCATTTGGCATGGCTTGGTTATCCTCTTGCAGGTGATGAATTGTATGGAGGCACAAGACAGTTAATCAGGAGGCAGGCACTGCACTGCTGCAGCCTTTCCTTCTATCATCCCTTTCTGCACAGAACCCTCATGTTTGAACAGGAGCTCCCAGAAGATATGAATTGTCTATTGTAAAAGCCGGCATTTGCCGGCTTTTTGGATTAAATCTTCCTAAACTTCTCTTCTGCATAAGGCATGCCTGATTGGACAGACATTAATTCCATTTCCGGATATCTAATTGCAGTTAATTTATTTCCAAAAACAGCACCTGTATCAATATTATAGGTGTTATTGATTTTCCTGACTTCCTTTACAGGAGTATGCCCATAGACGACCGCTGGCTTACCCTCATACAGTTTAGCCCAATCCCGTCTCACGGGGGTCCCGTCAGGATTTTTTTCTCCAGTTATATCTCCATAAAGAACAAAGGTTTTAACTTTGGATGAATGCTTCCCAATGTAGCTTTCCTTAATTCCAGCATGGGCGATTACCAGTTTATTGTTGTCAAGTACATGGTATAGCGGTGCGCTTTCATATAATTCCATAAATTTACGTTTAATTTCCATCTGTGATTGCGGGTCCAGCCGCTCGTATTCAGCTGCTGTGGTTTCCAGGCCATGTGTAATTTGAACTTTATTCCCTAGAAAGTAGCGGTATAGTTTATTGCAATGATTGCCCGGGACATAGTACGCCAGGTCATTTGCGGCAAGGTTATATACTGCGTCGATGACTGCCAGAGATTCTGGTCCTCTGTCTGTTAAGTCTCCAACAAAGGCGAGTTTTCTATTACTAGGGTGGACAGGAAATCCCCTCTTCCAACTATAGCCCATTTTCAAAGTCAGTTCTTTAAATTCAGCAAAGCAGCCGTGAATATCACCAATAATATCAAGTCTCATATATAGGCTCCTTTAATAGTTCTACTGTTATGATATCAATTTTCATAATATTTATCATGACGTTTATTTTCAGCCTGCAGAGAAAGCTTTAACGGTTTTAAGTTTAAGGAATGGGAAAATTAAAATTATGAAAAGTACATAACCGTTCATTTGAAGTTATGAATGTTCAGAGACGACAAAAAAACAAAGATTTGCTAGTATAGTGAAGTACGTTTTCCTGTGACGTTTTTTAACGGGCAAGAAGCTCGTGGTTCGTGTTTAACAAAAATACCGCTGGCAATATCAGTTCCACAGCAAGAATGAAATTGTTCCCATTTATCTCAGGTCCCTATGCTGGGGATGAATTTCAGAAGGATGATTTCATTGTATGAGAGGAGGTAATCTCTATGGAAGATCACACAGTGGAAAGGACAGATTCCCACATCAATACCAGCCTTTTAATCCAATCTTTACAAAATGAAGAAATTGATATCTTCAGGAATGAATTTCTTGATATGCACCCTTATGATCAGGCTTCATTTTTTAAAGATCTGGATGAGGAAATCCGGGCGAAAATTTATCTTTATCTCTCTCCGGAAGAAATGGCAGCTCTATTTGAAAATCTGGAGATTGAGGAAGAAGATTATAAAGATGTCCTTGCTGAGATGAACCCCCACTATGCGGCGGATATGCTTTCAGAAATGTATGCCGATGATGCGGTTGATGTTTTAAATGAACTGGATAAAGACCAGGTTGTCAGCTATTTGACAATTATGGATGATGAATCGGCAAAAGAAATTAAGGATTTGCTTCATTACGAAGAATATACAGCAGGAAGTATCATGACGACGGAATTTGTCTCACTGTCAGCCAATCAGACGGTTCGTTCTGCTATGTATATCCTGAAAAATGAAGCGCCAAGAGCGGAAACCATTTATTATGTGTACGTTGTAAATGACGAAAAAAAACTTATTGGCGTTATTTCATTGAGGGATTTAATAGTAAGTGATGATGATACGATGATTTCGGAAATTACAAATGACAGGGTAGTTTCCGTATCAGTTGGCGAAGATCAGGAAGAAGTCGCAAGAAAAATTAAGGACTATAACTTCCTCGCCGTACCTGTTGTGGATTTTCAAAACCATTTGCTGGGTATTATTACAGTTGATGATGTCATGGATGTCATGGAAGAAGAAGCATCTGATGATTATTCCAAATTGGCTGCTGTATCGGATATGGATCATATTGACAGGAATCCAGTTTCTGCAGCGCGTAAACGGCTCCCCTGGCTTATCATCCTGCTGTTTTTGGGTATGTTAACTGCAAGCCTTATCGGAAGATTTGAGGATACCCTGGATAAGGTTGCCATTCTGGCTGTTTTCATTCCTCTTATTGCAGGGATGGCAGGAAATACAGGGACTCAGGCATTGGCTGTTGCTGTCCGGGGTATTGCTACAGGTGACCTGGAGAAAGAAAATAAGTGGAAACTGGTGATAAGGGAAGCCGGGACTGGGTTAATTAATGGCGGAATTTGCGGCGTTCTTGTAACTTTCATTGTTTACTTCTGGAAAGGGAATTTCTTTCTTGGTGTTTTAGTTGGCGTTTCAATTTTGTTTACGTTGATAGTAGCCACCCTTGCCGGTGCGCTGATCCCATTGCTAATGCACAGGATGAAAATTGACCCGGCTGTAGCCTCAGGTCCATTTATTACAACTATTAATGATCTAATCAGTATTTTAATTTATTTTGGAATGGCGACATTATTTATGAGCTACTTAACAGGTTAAGGGGGTTATTTTATGGAACATGGAGCATCGGTAGCTTCGCTGGTCATTGTGATATTGGCTGCTTTTATCACGCCCATTTTGCTGCACCGGCTGAAAATTAATTTCATCCCTGTAGTGGTGGCAGAGATTCTTATAGGTTTGATTATCGGTAAAAGCGGCTTTGATATCGTGCATGAGGATATGTGGCTGGAAACTCTTTCGACTCTTGGATTTATATTTCTAATGTTCTTGAGCGGTCTGGAAATTGACTTTACAGCTTTCTCTTCGGCAAAGAAGAGAGTAAAGCTCCCAAGCGGGAAGCTTGAGCCAAACTCTTTTGCTGTGTCTTCTATTGTATTTATAGGAATATTTTTGGTTTCATTAGGCCTATCGTATTTATTTGTCTGGGCAGGATTCATTGATAATGCCTTTTTAATGACATTAATTATTTCGACCATTTCTCTGGGAGTAGTGGTTCCAACACTTAAGGAAGCCCATTTAATGAAAACAGGCATAGGCCAAATCATTCTGCTGATTGCCGTTATTGCTGATTTGGCTACGATGATTCTTCTGGCTGTGTTTGTTTCTTTAAATGACACAGGCGGAGGGAATACCTGGCTGCTTCTCGTCCTATTTGGCGTAGGAGTACTGCTGTATTTCCTAGGCAGAAGGTTCAAAAACCTTAATTTTCTTGAAGCGATGTCTACTGGGACTGTTCAGATTGGAACAAGAGCAGTATTTGCACTGATCATTTTCCTGGTGGCGTTATCAGAAACAGTTGGGGCAGAGAATATATTAGGTGCTTTCCTGGCCGGAGTGCTCGTATCATTGCTGGCGCCAAATCAGGAAATGATCCATAAACTGGATTCCTTTGGATATGGATTCCTCATCCCTATTTTCTTTGTGATGGTAGGGGTGGATCTCGACGTATGGACATTGTTTGGAGATCCTAAATTGCTAATGCTTATTCCATTGCTGCTGATTGCACTGCTGCTTTCAAAACTTTTACCAATCTATATTTTAAAAAGATGGTATGACATTAAAACTGTTATTGCTTCAGGGTTTTTATTAACGTCAACTCTTTCCCTTGTTATTGCTGCAGCAACTATTGGTGAAAGAATGGATGTCATTACCGCCGAAATGAGCGGAACCTTGATTTTAGTCGCTGTCATAACGAGTATATTTACTCCTGTGGTCTTTAAAAAGCTATTCCCTATGGAAGCGGCCGAAGAGAAAAAGCTAAAAGTATCGTTCATTGGTGCTAATCAAATGACGATGCCGATCTATAATGAACTTAAATCATCCCTTTACGAACCAGCTTTGTATCATAAAAAGCAGGAAAAGGCGGAAAAGCAGATAGCTGATTCTTTGTTTGATATCATTGAAGTTGATGAATTTGATATTGAAAATTTTGAAGGTACAGAAGCAGTTGAGTCAGATATTGTAGTAATCTCGACAGGGGATGAAGAGACAAATGCCACATTATCTATTGCTTTTAAAGAAAAAGGAGTGGATCGTGTCATTTGCCGGATGGAAAGCCCTGATATGGAAGAAACATTACGGGAACATGATATTGAGCTGTTTTCAACCATTCTTTCGTCTAAGGCGCTGCTTCGTGCTTTAATCGAATCACCAAGTGTGGTAAACATTTTAACGAACCAGGAAACAGCTTTATACGAGATCCGATTAAAGAATGAGCAGTTTGAAGGCATGATGCTTCGGCGATTCCCGTTTACAGGGGATGTAATATTCGTACGTATATTTAGAGGAAAGGATTCTATTGTTCCGCACGGGGATACTGAACTGCATGTTAATGACCGGCTGATTGTTACGGGATCTAAGGAGTACGTTGATGAATTAAAAAGGGAACTTGAATTTTGTGAATGGTGTTAGGGCTCTCCGGCATCTTTCTTGCCGAAAAAGTTCTGCTTTAATAGCAGGATTTTTTCGGCTTTTCTTTTCAGGTAAATTGATGTACAATTAGTACTAGGTACTAATAACATGTAATAATAAATCAGGAGGATTTTAAAATGACTCTTTCACTAAATGGCAAAACATTCGTTGTAATGGGTGTGGCAAATAAAAGAAGTATTGCATGGGGAATTGCCAAATCCCTTCATGATGCTGGTGCCCGTTTAATTTTTACATATGCGGGAGAAAGACTTGAGAAAAGTGTGCGTGAACTGGCTGAATCATTGGAGGATGCACATTCATTAGTTCTTCCTTGTGATGTAACAAGTGATGAAGACATCGCGAAATGCTTTGGCACGATTAAGGAGGAAGCTGGTGTAATTCATGGAATTGCCCACTGCATCGCCTTTGCCCATAAAGAAGAACTTCAGGGAGAATATATGAACACCACAAGAGACGGGTTTCTTTTAGCTCACAATATCAGCTCTTATTCATTGACTGCCGTTGCCAAGGAAGCAAAAGGCTTAATGACAGAAGGCGGAAGCATTGTGACTCTCACATACCTTGGCGGTGAAAAGGTTGTGAAAAATTATAATGTTATGGGTGTAGCAAAAGCCTCCCTTGACGCAAGTGTCAAATATTTGGCAAACGACCTCGGTAAAGATGGAATTCGGGTCAATTCCATTTCAGCAGGTCCAATCAGGACTCTTTCTGCAAAAGGAATCAGCGAGTTCAATTCTATCCTGAAAGAAATTGAAGAACGGGCTCCTCTACGTAAAACAACAACACCGGAAGAAGTAGGGGATACAGCTTTATTCTTATTCAGCAGCCTGTCCCGAGGAATAACGGGTGAAAATATTCACGTAGATTCCGGTTATCATATTCTGTAATAGAAATTGCCTGCTCCAATGTGAGCGGGCTTTTTTTATTTCCATCAGAAACGAAAGCCCATCTTCTGCATACATATAATACGACGAACAATAAGATTAGCGGAGGTGGGCAAAAAATGGCTGAGAAAAAAGTGAAGGAACCATTATTTTATATACAGCAGCCGAGTTTTCAATTTCCAGAAACCAGGATGCAAACAGTCTACTCCAGCAGAAAAGCAGAGCTGGATCGTAAACTGGAACAAAAAGAAAGTGTACCGGAACCCGCAGACAAAATAAATGAACAGGCGATGCCCGAAGAAAAGAACGAAAATATGACCGAAATAAAGGTGAAGGAAGCTATTGAAGAATTCGAAGCAGGCAGGGAAGAGAAAAAAGAAAGTGCATCCTTTGCGTTTACGTCGGAAAAAAGAAAGCCGGCTTTCAATCGTGTAAAAAGCTTTAAGGAAATGGACACTCTTGAGCGCCTGGATTACTTAATTGATTTTCCTAAACAGCTTCCGCCTATACCCTGTATATTTGAAACCGGCGAGAAGGCAATAAGGGGATTTCTGGTTTCAAAAAATGAAGAATGGATCGAGATTAAGTTGTTCGATGATACAATTGAGCAATTAAATCTTCAATCTTTAAATACAGTTAAAATGATTGGACTAAGAAGGTAAAACTAAACTCTGGCGGAAATCGGCCAAAAAAATAGCCAGCCGAATGGTCGGCTGGCTGCATTTAATTAGTCTTCACAGATATCCAGGTCAACATCTGCAATACATTGAACAGCGCAGAAACATGTTAAATCAACGGTAACACAGTCATTTGTACTGCGGAAGTAGTCAACTTCGCAAACCTTTCTTAAGTCGATGCAGCAGTCATCTGCAAGGTTTACTGTCTTGTCAGGGCCTTCTTTTCTGTTAACCGGCTCCAGTACACGAAGCACCGCGCAGCAGTTATCGAATACTTCTTCTACTCTAAAAAAGATCGAAACACATGCACAGTCATTTCCTGTAAAGAATGCATGGAATGGTGAACCGTCCGCAGTTTTTAGTGTGAATACGCGTGTATCCGGACGCTTATGGCGCTTTCTGTTTGAAGGTGATATCGCTCCAAGCGGCTCCAGGAAACAGTTTGAAGGGCATTCGCACACATCTTCTGCGTTATCTTGAATATCTTTTATAGCACGAACTACTTCACATACACAGCTTTTGCCTTTGAAGTCGTCTTTTTTTCCACAACCCATTTTTGTTTTCCTCCTTGTTTGTTTCTTGTGGTCTACACTACTAACATATTGCCGAAGTGCCCTATGGGTTACGGACAAACGCCTTGTTTTTTGAAAAAATAGGCTATTTTTTTACATTGGAGGTGAAAAAAATGGACATAACACCTATGGAACTGCTGATTTTTGCTCTTGCAAGCTTCAGGCTGACCAGACTGATTGTATTTGATAAAATTACCGAGTTTTTGCGCAAGCCTTTTTTGGAAGAGGTTGAAGAAAAGGATGAAAACGGCGAAATTGAAGTTTTTTTGGTTGTGAAAGATGGAAAATTGCGAGGTTTCTTGGGAGAACTTTTAAGCTGTTACTGGTGTACTGGTGTGTGGAGTGCGGTTTTTTTATATTTGTTATATTACTTCTATGCATCATTGGCAGCTCCGGTGCTGCTGATTTTAGCAGTTGCCGGACTTGCAGCTATTATAGAATCTCTGGTGCAAAAATTAATTAATTAATTTGCTTATAGCTATTTGTTCCAGCATGTGGGCGTTTGTTTTACACAAGCTTTGAGGCTCAGCATAAATTAAAAAGAGGAAAATTATTGTTAATGGAGGGCCTCAATGATGTTAAAGAATCATAAGGATCAGCACGCGGAAAAAACACAGCCGGTCAGCAAGAAAAAGAAAAAGGGGTGCGGCTGCGGAAAAAAAACGAAGAAAGCTCAATAGCCGGAGGTCCCGGCTTTTTTTTATTGTTTTCTTCTGGGAAAAATAGGATGGGAAGTAATATTCATAAATCCAAAACTATTCGAGGACAATATAATTAAAGATTCTACATAGGAAGGGACTATTATGAAAAAACTTTTATCGTTTATTGCATTTTCACTGATCTTATTATCAGGCTGCAGCGGAGATGGAAAGGTGACAGAGAGCGACCTTGCGCTGCTCAAAACGACTAATCCCCCTGCTGTATTAATTGATAAAAATACAAAGGGAAATTTGGATTTAGTTGAAAACATTGAACATGACGTCGAAAAAATGAAAGAACTTTATGATGTTGCAGTGGTAAAGAGCAATGGGGATACTCTAGTTGCTTACAAAGTGAAGCATTTGCAGCGATTCCACATGAAAAAAATTGAAAAGAAAATGACAAAAATGCTTGAGGAGAAATACCCTGATGAGAACTTCATTGTTTCAAGCGATTATAAAATCTTTATTGAGGCAGTAGAGCTCCAGGAAAAAATGAAAGATCCCAATTTTACAGACAAAAAGGCTAAAAAGAAACTTGATAAAATCATAAAGCTTAAAAATGAAATGACATAGGAAGGGAGCAGCGGCATGAGTAAAAAAACAAAAACACCGGAACAGCAGCAATATGAGAAGCTTGAGCAAAAGCATGAGCTGAAGCGCCCAGTCCTGAAAAATTGCATTCGTGCTTTCTGGGTGGGAGGTCTCATCTGTGTTGTTGGACAGGCAATAACTTATTTTTATATCTACTTTTTTAACTTTACCGAACAGACAGCCGGAAATCCAACTGTTGCTACCATGATCTTTATCTCCATGCTGCTGACAGGTTTTGGCGTTTATGACCGTTTGGGCCAGTTCGGCGGAGCAGGCAGTGCAGTTCCTGTAACGGGATTTGGAAATGCTGTAATTTCAGCTGCTATTGAGCATCGAACGGAAGGCTTTGTCCTGGGTGTAGGGGGAAACATGTTCAAGCTTGCAGGGTCGGTTATTCTTTTTGGTGTGTTTTCGGCTTTCGTCGTGGCCCTAATTAAAACGCTATTAATTATTTGGGGGGTTATTTAATGCTAAAGGGAAAACAATCCTGGGTCTTTCAAAACCGTCCGGTAATTGCAGCTGCAGGTGTTTCCGGCGGGCCATTTGAGGCAAACGGCAATCTGTCAGAGGATTTTGATGTTCTGCATGATGATTTGTGGATGGGTGAAGACTCTTATGAGAAAGCACATCGGATCCTTTTGGAAGAGGCGGGACAGACTGCCTTAAATAAGGCAAATGTCCAAAAGGAGGATGTACAATTTTATATTGCCGGGGATTTAATCAATCAGATAACACCTTCAAGTTTAAGTGCAAGAACGATACAAATCCCATATTTCGGGGTTTTCGGAGCTTGTTCAACTTCAATGGAAGGACTTGCGCTGGCATCCTTCATTGTTAATTACCGTGGTGCTGATCACGTTTTGACAGGAGCTTCCAGCCATAATGCGGCTGTTGAAAAACAATTCAGATACCCGACAGAATACGGAGGCCAAAAGCCTCCAACAGCACAGTGGACAGTAACTGGTGCAGGTGCGGCACTGGTCTCAGCAAACGCAGCTGGTGCGAATTTGCCGGTTACCACTTCTGCTACAATCGGCAAAGTAATCGACATGGGTCTGACAGATCCTTTTAATATGGGAGGAGCTATGGCGCCGGCAGCAGCAGATACCATTACTGCACACTTCAAAGACATGCAGCTGGATCCATCTCATTACGATCTGATTGTCACAGGGGATCTTGGGAGAATAGGCCAGGAAACAGCTTATGAACTGCTCAAAAATAATGGATTGAACATAGATAGAGAGAAATTTAAAGATTGCGGATTAATGATTTATAAAGATGATCAGCCAGTCCAGTCTGGAGGAAGCGGCGCAGGGTGCTCGGCTGCTGTTTTGTACGGACACCTTTTGAATCAAATGAAACAAGGGACTTACAGAAGAATCCTTGTTGTCGCGACGGGCGCTTTATTATCACCATTGACATTCCAGCAGAGTGAAAGCATCCCCTGTATTGCACATGCAGTTTCAATCGAAATGACTTAAAGAGGATGTTAAAAGGAGGAATATTTGTATGCTGCCTATGTTTTTTTGGGCTTTTGTAATTGGAGGCCTATTTTGCGTATTTGGACAAATATTATTTGATGTTTTTAAGTTAACACCTGGCCATACATTAAGTCTTTTGGTTGTATTGGGAGCTGTTCTTGATGGTGTTGGCCTTTATGAACCGCTTGCGGACTTTGCGGGGGCCGGAGCGACAATCCCTATAACAAGCTTTGGCAATTCCCTCGTCCATGGAGCCCTTCAGGAAGCTGATCAGCACGGGCTTGTCGGCGTATTGACCGGAATGTTCGAAGTAACCAGCTCCGGTATTTCAGCTGCGATAATTTTCGGTTTTATCGGTGCACTAATTTTCAAGCCAAAAGGGTAAATGATATGGTAAATACACAAGAATGCCTTCAAGTTATTTAAAAACAAGCCTCTTATTTCAATCTGACTGAATAAACCAAGCCTGCCTTGGGAGCTTGCCCATACCCCTGCTTTATTTTCACATATGTTGTAGGAAGAAATCCAAGTGAGGTGAGAGGCATGGGCTATGGCTATGGAGGCTGCGGATATGGCGGGGGCTATGGGAATACGTTTGTTCTAATCGTCGTCCTATTCATTTTACTCATTATCGTCGGCGCAAGTTTCTACAATTAGATTCACAAAGGCTGACTCAGAACCGGCAACAGGTTTTGTGTTGGCTTTTTTGCGTATCAGTACATAAATTTTTAATACATTTCACGTTTTTCGCCCACCTTCATAAGATATAAAGGAGTAAATGAAGGAGCGTGATTGAGCAGGATGGATAACAACTTTTTTAAAAACCTTGAAAAGAAAACAGGCGTAAATATGAAGGATGTATTGGAACTGGCCGGCTCATTGCAGAATGCAAATTTTAAAGATGAAAAAACAGTACGAAATGTAATCAAAAGAGTTTCGCAAATTGCTAATAAACCCGTTTCCAAGGATATGGAAGATAAGATTGTGAAATCGATTGTTGCTGATGGAAAGCAGCTTGACTTTAATACAATTTCCCAGATGATGAATAAAAAATAACAGAAGGGCCTGGCCGGGTTGCAGCCAGGTCTTCTGTTTATTTTCCGCCTTTATTCCTGCCGCTTCTTGTAATGGGGGCAAGGAACCTTGAGGCATATGCCTTCCGTCCCCGCCTTTTTTCCGGCACAGAAATGTATAAGTCCTTCCTTGCCCTTGTAACGGCAACGTACATTAACCTTCGTTCTTCCTCCAGCGGCGCAGACTCACCTGAACGGTAAGCTTCCAGTGCATGATCATGCGGGAGGTTTCCTTCAACTGCACCGGCAACATATACCACATTATATTCAAGCCCCTTTGAACGGTGGATAGTGCTTAATGTAATGGCATTATCATTATTCCTGCTGAGGCGCTTGATTTCTTTGTTCATGGCTCTCATATGTTCAGTGTGCTCCAGAAACTCATGAAGAGATTGAAAGTTGCGCGCAGCGACCTTCAAATCTTTTATATCATCAGAGCCTTTATCCATTTTATTACCTTCATTGCCGCGTTTTTTTATAAAGTCCTGGAAGCCCAGTTCTTTTTCAACAGTTTCAATTGCAGTGATGGGACTAAGTCCTGAGATTGATCTGGTAACAGGGATCACTTTTTTTAACTTGCTTTCCTGAAAAGCAAATCCTGTTTTTATAAACTTTAGGCACTCCAGCATTGAGCAATCCTGCAAGATGCTTTCTGCCTTAATATCCTGAAGGACTGATTGTTTAACAAATAGAGAAGGGAGCATATCTTTCAAGGCATTCTGGTCATCCTCATTTAATGATAACTTTAGAAAAGCAAGCATGCTCCGAACAATAAACCGATCATAAAATGATTCGGCATCCTGATCCAATTTAAACGGAAGGCTGGAATTGGCCAGCCTTTCAAAAATGGCCCTGCTGCCAGTATGGGTGCGGAATAATACTGCAAAATCCCGCGGCTCATATCCTTCTTCAATTTTTTCCTGAATATCAGTCATAATCATCGTTGCTTCTTCTTCCTCATCAAAAGGAAAAAAGAGGAAAGGGTGCTGCCCGCCAGAAAATTGGGCATTCATGCTTTTGACACGTCTATGTTTATTTAAAGAAATGATTTGGTTCGCTGCTGATACGATTTCGTGAGCAGAGCGGTAATTCTGATTCAATGTTATAACTTTAGCACCAGGGAAATCTTTCTCGAAATCTAAAAGATATTGGGGATCGCTTCCTCTGAAAGCATAAATAGATTGATCATCGTCACCCACTGCACAGACATTCTTTGTTTTATCGGACAGCATTTTCATAAGCTCATATTGAACATTATTAATATCCTGGAACTCATCGATCAGAAAATAATGAAAGCGATTTTGATATTGTTCAAGAATTTCAGGCTTTTCATGAAAAAGAGCATGGCAGCCTGTCAGCATATCATCAAAATCAAATAATTCTCTTCTTAATTTTGTTTGTTCATACCTTTCATAAAGAATCGCGGTCTGTTCCTCCCAATCATTCTTTGGATGAACCCTCCCAGGTACGGTAAGAGAGTTTTTCCAATAGCTAATTTGCTGGAGGGCAAGGTCAAAGGCAAATTCCTTTTCATCGAGCTTTAAGTCTTTGCTGGATTCCTTAATGATCTGTTCCCGCTGCCATTCTTTATTAAGGAGTTTGCCGGAAGACCATTTTTCCGGATTGTGGAAGGAGAGAATCCGGTAAAACAAGCTGTGAAAAGTGCCGGAAACGATTTGCCTGACTTTTCGTGAATCCATTCCGGGATATTGGGTAAGGCGCTCCTTCATTTCAGCCGCAGCCTTAGCTGTAAAAGTAACGAGCATTATTGATTTAGGATCGATATCTTTCTCGCGGAGCATAAAAGCAGTCCTGGTTGTTAAAACTCGGGTCTTGCCGCTCCCTGCTCCTGCAAGAACGAGCAGAGGCCCATCAATATGTGAGACAGCCGCTGCCTGCTGTTCATCCAAAAAGACTCCTGCTTGTGATAGGGACTTTAGGTATTCATCAGGGAAACTAGGATTGTGAGTGCTTTCCTGGATATAAGGGGGGATATTTTTTGCCGGCTGAGCTTTTTTAAAGGCTGATTCGATTTCTTTTACAGCAGCAGAAGCAATGGGCCTTGAAACAGGAACTTTAAAGCCGTTTCTTTCTATATATTCTTCAGTTTCAATCTTAGCTGATTCTTGTTTCATTATTATATCCTTGCAAATCCTGCTGCTTTGCTGAATATGATAAAAATGAGGCTCATCCATAATTCCTAAATACAAACGGACAGAAGCTCCGCAATCAGGGCAATGCAGCTTTCCTTTTTTGCCTTCTTCATAAATATGCTGAAAACTTTCTCGATTCAATTGTTCCAGATTCACTGCTTTATTATGTAAAATTGCTGTCTTCATAAAAAATACCCCATTTTTATAAATTGCCGAGTTTAAATTATTTATCATCCTTATAACAAGACAAATTTTATCATAACAAACCGGTAAAGGATTCTAAAGTGCTTTTCTGTTTATAATTTTATGTAAACGGGTACATAAAAGTAAAGATTGTTTCGTATACCTTTAATAATTACATACATAGAGAATAGAGAGGGGAGCATTCATGGGCTACATTTTACCTGTACCTTCATATCAGTATAGTCAGTATGCAGAAAGAGAGATTGGCACAAAATATGATCCATTTCATTTCGTTCCAGTTTCCAAAATATCGGCACAATCCAATTCAAAAGATTTCCGTCATGAGCTTCCTCTTAATATTCAAAGAAGGCTAACCAAATCAAATCCTCAGCAGCGGGCGGACAACCAAACACGGAGCACCAGAAAAAAGGCAGAAGAAACATACGGAGAGCTGACGGGTAAAGGCCGCTATATTAGTGAATGCATATAAGAAAAGAAGGAGAGGCTCAGTACGTTTGCACGTGCAAAGCCTCTCCTTTTTTCCACTCTGCGTATAAGACATCTTTGACATTATTGGCGCCATTGTTTTTAATTTCATTAATAAGCTTTGTTTCGTCCCAATTGATGCTTTTGAGATTATCCCAAATCACTTCCCCGTCTAAAATTAAAGTTACTGGCAGCTCGATATTAATTATTGGGAGTTTTAAATCTCCAATGGTTGGGGTCGAGTAAAGTGTTTTTTTTAATGCACTGACCGTTCCATCTGTTTCAAGAATGGCATATTCGCATTCCCTGATTGAAAAGACATCCTTTGAACGGAGGAGGTGCTGGAGCTGATTAAGGTCGAGATGATTTTTCTTCAGTTCTTCATAGACGATTTTTCCTTTTTTTATAACAATAGAGGGTTCACCTTCAAGAAGCTTGCGTGCCCGTTTAAATTTTTGGGTAAGGATTTCTGTTGTGTAAATGAGAATCCCCCATACTGCAACAGCAAAGAATATTTCGGGGATTCCAGTCTCCTGATCATATAGGGCATTTCCCACCAGCTCGCCTAACACGATGGCCGAGATGAAATCAAAAGGAGTAATCTGTGTGATCTGTGTTTTGCCCAGGAGTTTTGCCATAATAAATAAGAAAAAATATCCTATCACAAGTACACTTACGATATGCAAATATTCCATTCAAACCACTCCTTAAAATGCTGTATCTGGAATAGTGTTTGCAGAATGCCCCAAATTATTGCATACAAAAAAGCTCCTGCCATCCTGGCAGAAGCTTTTCCGCTATATCGTTTTTTTCATTGTACGGTGGGGAATCCCGGCATCCATGAATTCTTCCGAGATTACCTGATAGCCGAGCTTTTCATAAAAAGGGATAGCCTGCGTCTGTGCATTTAATTTTAAGGCAGGCAAGCCTTGTTTCTTAGCATGCTCTTCGATTTTATCCATTATTGCTTTTCCTGAGCCGCTCTGACGGTTCTCCTTCAGAACGCATATTCTTTCCACTTTGCCATTGCCGTCAACAGTGCGAAATCTTCCGGCACCTGCAGGCATGCCATTATTATATAGTACAAAATGGACTGCTTCGTCTTCGAACTGATCGATTTCCTCTTCTTCAGGAACATTTTGCTCGTTGATAAAAACTTGTTTCCTTACTGAGAAGGCATCGTGCAATTCTTGTTCAGATGAGACTATTCTTACTTCCACTTTTCACTATTCCTTTCCTAGCCTGAATGTTTCATAAACGGTCCATGAGCCGTTTTCCAGCTGATATAGAAGATGAAAACGATCCACAACCTCTTCGTGATTAACAGGCTGCATTCTTAAGCTCCCATATACATCGGAATGTTCATCATTGGAGAGTTTTTGTCCGATGGTAATATGGGGAACAAAATTATATTCAGGTGTATCGCCGCTAATATGATCATTCAGTTCAATATGTAACTCTTCGAGCTGGGCTGAAGGCTCAATTTTAAAATAAATGACATTGTTGACAGGCTGGAAAGAGCTGATTTTTGTAGCATTTATATGAAATGGCTCGTGTTTCTTCGCTATTCCATGAAGTGTTTCCGTCAGCTGTTTTATTTCTTCTTCAGATGCTTCAAAGCGTGATCTTAATGTTACATGCGGAGGAATTAAAGCATAATGCGGATCATACCGCTTTCTATAAGAATTGGCCAAATCCTGCAATTTTTTTGACGGGAAAATAACTATGCCGTAATTAGTGTTCATACAACAACCTCCATGTTCAGTATTTTTTATAACTGGCAGGCTAAAATGAAATGAAAAACACTTGGTTGGTCTATTATAGCAAATTTTCTAAATTCATTATATAATTATACCTTTTTTCATAATAAAAAACAGTATGTCAAGATAATCTTTTTATAGCGAATGAATAGGTCTTTTTACACATCAAAGTTAAAACATAGACTTTAGCGCCCTTTTTAAATCAGGCTGCCAGTAGGTCCATGTATGATTTCCATCAAATTCATCATAGAAGTAAGGGAATTGTTTCTGCTTAAATAAACTGGAAAGCTCCCGATTTGGAGTAAGAAAATCTTTCTCTTCACCCCCTGTGGTCTTTACAGATGTTTCGCCTTTCCCGATAACGTGATAAATATTAAGAAGGTGGGCCTGCGTAAATTCCTGCACTGCCTCTGTAACGGAGGTGTCAACATAAGGTGATTGAAGAATTAACCTCCCAAAAGTATTAGGGTATTGCAGGGCCGCCATTAATGAAACAGTTGCCGCAAGTGAGTCTCCCATAAGGGCACGTCCCATCCCCATTTGATAAGTAGGGAATTCTCGGTCAAGATATGGAACCAGCTCGTGTGCAAGGAAACGAATATAAGCATTATGCTGTTCGCCGTCCGGATGATATTTCTTCCATCTGTCTTTGACGTTTTTATAAGGGACACCAACAATGATGATATTTTCAATTTCTTTTTCTTTTAGTAATTCATCCGCGATGCGCCCGACTCTGCCAAGCTGGAAGTAATCTTTGCCATCCTGGGCTATGACAACAGTGTATTTATATAAAGGTGAGAAGGATGCGGGCAAATAAATGAGCAGCTCGACCTCTTCACCCAGTTCCTTGCTCTCGATTGCAATATCTTGTATTGATCCTCTAGGGTAATCCATCATTTTTGTTCCTCCGTATAGTTCTGTTATGTTATGTAAGAGTTTACAATGAGATTTTATCATATATATATAGGAATTGCTTTTTACATGCATTCTCATTCATGGGTCATGCCGCTTTATTTTGGATAAAATTAACAGATAGGGTGAATCAGCGTGCAAAAAGACAATTAACAGCAATTTTAAAAGCAAGGAGGGATCATTTGACAATTCAGATAAGGTTTATGTTAGTATATAATTGATAAAATCTAATCTTTATAAGGGGGAAATAGGATGAAAAAGAGAAGTATATTCCTAGCCACAGCTCTGCTGTTAGCGCTTTCTATGGTTCTAGCAGCCTGCGGCGGCGGAAAAGATGAAGGCGGCGGCGATGGAGAAGGCGGCGGCGCAGACAAGCCTAAATTCATGAGCATCGTGACTGGTGGAACAGGCGGTACATACTATCCGCTGGGCGGATCATTCGCTGAGATTATTTCTGATGCTACAGGCATTGATACAAATGCTGAAGTTTCAGGTGCATCTGCAGAGAACATGAACACACTGAAAGATGGCAATGCTGAGATTGCTTTCTCTCAAACAGATATTGCTTCATATGCACAAGAAGGAAAATTAATGTTTGAAGGTGCAGCAGTGGATAATGTGAGTGCGATCGGCACGCTTTATCCGGAAACGATCCAGATCGTTACTACTGCAAAATCTGGCATTAAATCTGTTGAAGACTTAAAAGGCAAAAAAGTTTCAATAGGAGCTCCTGGTTCAGGAACTGCTGCGAATGCAGAACAGATTCTTGAAGTACACGGAATCAAATTGGATGACATTCAAAAGCAGGATCTTTCTTTTGATGAGTCAACTGCCGGAATACAGGATGGCAATATTGATGCAGCATTCGTTACAGCAGGAACTCCAACAGGTGCTGTTGAAGGACTTTCTGCAACTGAAGATGTTGTGATCGTTCCGATTGAACAGGATAAAATCGATGCATTAATCGAAAAATATCCTTACTATGTACAGGATGAAGTGCCATCTGGAACATATAAGCTTGCAGAAGCTGTGCCAACAGTAGCAGTACAGGCAATGCTTGTTGTTTCTAATGACCTTTCAGACGATGTAGTTTACGATGTTACAAAAGCAATCTTTGAGAACCTTGACAAAGTTACACATGCCAAAGGAAAAATGATTAAGGCTGAAAATGCTGTCAAAGGTACTGGCATTGAACTGCACCCTGGTGCTAAAAAGTACTTTGACGAAAAAGGCTTTAAAGCTGAATAATCTTTCAATAACATAATCCAATGATGAAATTTGGCCGGCTGTAAAACCTTTTAAGGTGATTGCGCCGGTCAATTAATTTTTAATTGAAATGGCAATCAATTGTAAAAGATGACAATATTTTTTAGGTGGAGGTTCCATGAACTTTAATAAGCCAGGGAATAAAAAAGCGGTCCTGGCACTCCTCGTAATCTTAACCATCGCAATCATGTTCTTCATACCCATTAAGCAGGCAGTTGTTTTTGAGTATCAAAACAAAGGAAAGGTGATTGCTTATTTCCTGATTAAAGAGGACAGAACCTTTAAGATAAAGTATACACATTCCATCCACCTTACAGATGTTGTAGAAAGCTATACTATAACCGAGGATGGAAGGATTAAATTGTTTGAACTCATGTATGAGGATTTTGCCATCGGCATGCCTGAGAATGCTTCAGATGGAGAAACATTTGAACAAAAGGACGGCAAATATTATATTAAGAATATGAAAAGGTTTTTTCCTTCATTTGACTTAAGGCTGGGTAAGGTCAGAGCGAATCACAGAATGATCTTGCAAGGCGAAGAATATGTCCTTACAGATTATATCGAACCTGGCACATGGGTACGGATAAAGGCAAAAAAAATAAACTTATTCGAGGTGTTGAAAGGAGTGAATATCCTTGGAAAATAAAGGGGAAACATTATCTCTTGAGGAGCAGCAGAAATTGCTGGAAAAATACGATCCAGAGGCTGGTACAAGGAAATTAGGAGGAGTATTAGGCTGGATCGTCTTTTTTGGGCTTTTAGCATTTTCACTGTTCCATTTATATACAGGGGTTTTCGGGATGCTTACAGCCCAGCTGCAGCGTTCGATTCATTTAGGTTTTGCATTAGCCCTAATATTTCTGTTATTCCCTGCAAGGAAGAAAGACAGGGGACGAAAGCATAAAGTTGCCTGGTACGATATCATTTTAGCTATACTGGGTATTGCGGTAGGAGCTTATTGGCCGCTTTTTATTGATGAAATTGTCATGAGGGCTGGCCGTCTGACCGAGATTGATTTTTATGTAGGACTAATTGCAGTTCTTCTGGTACTGGAAGCGACCAGGCGAGCGGTTGGACTTCCAATAACCATTATTGCCGTCATTTTTCTTGCTTATGCTATGTTCGGGCCATATATGCCGGCATTTTTGGCGCACCGCGGTCTTGATTTAGAAAGATTGGTGCAGACCATGTTCTTTACGACTGAGGGAATCCTAGGTACCCCATTAGGCGTATCTGCTACGTTTATATTCCTATTCTTGTTATTTGGTTCATTCCTTGTAAAAACAGGTGTAGGGCAGTATTTTAATGATTTGGCTGTTTCCATCGCCGGAAAGAGAACTGGCGGACCGGCGAAGGTTGCCATTTTCTCAAGTGCTCTACAGGGAACAATCAGCGGTAGTTCTGTAGCTAACGTAGTAACTTCAGGCTCTTTTACCATCCCAATGATGAAAAAGCTGGGCTACAAGAAAGAATTCGCCGGCGCAGTTGAAGCGACTGCATCAACCGGCGGCCAGATTATGCCTCCAATCATGGGTGCTGCTGCATTCCTGATGGTTGAGTTTATTGGCGGCGGCATTACATACTGGGATATTGCCAAGGCAGCTGCTATTCCAGCCCTTCTATATTTTGCCGGGGTCTGGATAATGACTCACTTCGAAGCAAAACGTGTAGGACTTAGAGGGCTGAAAGATGAAGAGATGCCTAACCGTAAGGAAGTATTGAAGAAGATTTATCTGCTGCTGCCGATTTTGGCAGTTATCATCCTGCTAATGAGCGGAATGAGTGTAATACGTGCAGCTCTTTGGTCAATTGTAATTACGGTTGCAGTAAGTATGATTAGCAAGGAAACGCGCATTGGATTCAGAGATGCTATCGATGCTTTAGTTGATGGTGCACGCACGGCTTTGGGCGTTGCTGCAGCAACTGCTGCGGCAGGTATTATTGTTGGGGTAGTTGTAAAGACAGGTCTTGGATTAAAGATGGCGAATGGCCTCCTTGATCTTTCAGGCGGACTGTTGATCCCGACTTTGATGCTGACAATGGTTGCAGCGATTATCCTTGGAATGGGATCACCAACAACTGCAAACTATGTTATTACATCAACTATAGCTGCCCCAGCAATCATCCTTCTGGGCGTACCTGATTTATCTGCTCACTTATTTGTGTTCTACTTCGGTATTGTGGCAGATGTCACACCTCCAGTTGCTCTTGCAGCATTTGCGGCTGCTGGTGTATCCGGCGGAGATCCGATAAAGACAGGAGTAACAGCATCAAAGCTTGCCATCGGGGCTTTTATTATTCCATACATGTTTGTCCTTTCACCGGAGTTATTGATGATTGATACAACCTGGTATTATTTAATCTGGGTAGTATTCACTGCTTTGGCAGGTATGATGGCAATCGGCGCTGGGGTAATTGGCTACTGGCTGCGTAAATTGAATATTTTTGAAAGACTGCTGGGAATTGCAGGGGGACTATTGCTTATCTACCCTGAAGGGGTTACTGATATAGTAGGATTAGTTATTTTTATCCTGTTGATTGCATTGCAGGTCTTCATTAAAAAAGACGATCAGGCAAAGCCGCAAACAGCATAATAATTAAAGAAGGAAGGATGCTCACATGATGAGATCCTTCCTTTTTGCTTCTGCAGCTTATAGCCTGTCAGGATCCCTGATCGCTATGGCCGATTGAAAGGGTGGCATTAACATAATCATCTTCGCTGCTGGTTAATAACACAGAGAATGTACCGGGTTCATCTCCTTCATATACTTCATCACTGAGGGTTTCTTTTAATAGTTCGCTTTTATATTCAATGATTTCACGCTCATTGTTATCTTCTTTAAATCTGTTAACCTCTTCAGCATCTTTCGGAATGCGTTTTTCGACAAAAGCAAGAACCTCTTCATTACTCATATCTTTTTCCATATCTTCAAATTGCAGCTCAACATTTACTGCCCGATGCGTTTGAAACTCTACCAGCATACTGTCTCCATTGAAGCGGGCAATTTCATCATTATTTTTATTTTCCCCATAAGCCTTTGTGAAAAGATCCCGTGTGTCTCCTAAACCAACTTCTTCAGTGATCTTTTTGTTATCTTCCGGAGCTTCCTCTGTTTCCGCCCGCTGTTCTTCCGTAGAAGGATTATTCTTGTCTTCATCCTCTACAATTTGCTCTTCATTCTGATTACAGCCTGCCAGTATAAGGGTTGCTGAAAACAAAGCAGCAATCAATGAGTAGCTTTTCATAAAATCCTTCCTTTCTTTAGCTTAAATTATTTAAGGGCCAAATCCCGGTTAGAGAGTATATACCCGAATGAGGACCAGATAATCGGAGAAAGAAAGGAGCATAATAAAAAGCCGTACTTCCATGTGAAATACAGGCTTTGATGAATATAATGAAATATTTTGAAAGAAGGCTCCTTTTAGCTGATCTGGCGAGCTTTCTTTTCGGGCAAAATGGACATGATATGGTTCAAGTTGAAAATGCGCATTTGTTTTCTATATAAACAATAGGCTAAAATCGTGCTGCCCCGAAGTTCTTTTATTAATATTCTTCTTTGTGTAAATGAATTCCGTTTGGAGAGATAAATGATTTCCACAGGCTTTCTCTCTTCCATAGCTCGATAAAGAATTCCTTTCATAGAGAAATCCCCCCTTACTTTTATTTACATTATACACGAACACGTGTTCCTTATCAAGTAGAATGCGAAAATTTGTTCGTATAAAAAAAGACTTCACAAGTGAAGTCTTTTAAATAATCTTTAAACCCTTGTTTTTCAAGTGATTAAGCAAAACAGTGCCGTATTGTATGGCATAGCCTAAAAAGACGGCAACGAACAATGTGCCTAATCCAACTGGACCGCCTAAAATAAGGCCAATGGCCAATGCCAATAATTCATTAATTATACGTGCGGTCTTAATGCTGATATTTAGCCTTTTGGCAGTTGCGATCATTAATCCATCAATTGGGCCGCTGAATAATTGCGGACGGATATATATAGATACCCCGAAGCCCAGAAATGAGACACCTGTGATGAAGGCAAGGATCTGAAGGGAAAAGCTTGTAACTGTGATGCCGCTGAAAACAAGCTCCATCCAAAAATCGATCCCCACACTCGCTAAAATGGTTCCAATAAATGATTTAAACTGGGGCTTTTCCCAGGTCAGCAGAGCATTGAAGAATATAAGGGATGCTGTTACCAGAAATGACCATGTTCCGATTGTCAGACCGAACTTATTAAAAAGGCCAACATAAACAGTGTCCCAGGCACCTGCACCGAGATTGGATAAGATAATTAATGAGACACCGAGAGTGAGAATAAAATAACCTGCAATTATTTGAATGAATGTTGTGTGTTTAATCATGTTGTATCCTCCCCAATAAATATTACCGTAATTAAATAAATTCTCAAGGGAAAGAAAAGGAAGAAACTTATTGAGTATTCATAAGCCAGTATGGGGAATAGCACTTTTATTAATACTCTAACACATAAAAACAGCTCCCAAATGGGAACTGTTTTAAAGATACTTATACCTTAATATCAATTTTTGCACTTTTCTTCAATTCTTCTACATGCTTAACCAGCATATCCTGCTGTTTTTGCTGTTCGAGCTGCTGCTTGATCTGAGGCTTTACTTCCTCCAATTTAGGCGGCTCCTGTCCTTCAGCACCACCCTGGCTGGCATATTCATCATAGAATTTCTGAATTTCAGCATCTGTAACTTCCCCTGGTTTAATCTCGCCATTAATATATTTCGTATATTTAATATTGTTGGCAATTTCCTTCTCTAATGAGTCAGGGTTAAGGCCAGCCTGTTTCATTGCTGTTTCGAATTCCTTGTCGTCCTTGAATTGTCCTTTTGTTTCTTCCAGCTGCTTTTTGACTTCTTCATCAGAAGCTTTGTAGCCTTTTTTGTCTGCCTCTTGGAGAAGAAGTGTCTGGCCGACTAGACTGTCGAGTGTCTGCTCCTTGATTTTATCTGCAGCATCTTTGGTAGTAGGGTCTTGTCCCATTTGCTGATACATCATTTGTGATGAAGTAAGCACGCTGTTATACTCGCGGCCAAGGATTTCCTGGTCATTAACGATTGCAACAGTCTTTTCTTCATCAAGCTTTTGTTTGTCCATTTTCTTTTGCATTTCTTCCATTTGCTTCTGCTGGTCCTGCTGGTCGGTTTCAGCTGTTTTCGCTTCCTCTTTTTTATCTGCACTCTTGCTTTCATCATCAGCTCCACAAGCAGCTAAAACGGCAGATATTAATACTAGTAAAAAGGGATACATTAGTTTTTTCATTAATATTTCTCCTTCCGTAACCCTGTATGATTTGATTCAGCTAACAAAAGAATCATATAGAGGGCATTATAAAGCATATACTCTTAAAAAGATACCTTTAAGGCATAAATGCAGAATTTGTAATGGGAATGTAATCTAGTTTCCAAGCTGATAACCTTATAGTTTATGGATGAAATATAGGTATTGACTTTTATGTTAGAAAGAAGTATATTTTATATTGTCCCCAATACAGGGAATATCATAACGATTCCGTAGCTCAGCTGGGAGAGCGCTACCTTGACAGGGTAGAGGTCGCTGGTTCGAACCCAGTCGGAATCATCAGTTAAAAGCCTAGAGCCTCAATGGTTCTAGGCTTTTTCTATATTCTTAAAAATATAGAGTAAACCCCAATTGTTGACGGAATTTTTAAATGCTATTTTTATGCCGTTTAAAAAGTGAGTCTAATTTGTTAGCTGCTCCCTGTTCTGCAGTTTGTAAAAAATGTCCATATTTATCCATGGTTATACGGATATTTGAATGACCAAGTCTCTTTGAAATGATTTTTGCGTGAACACCCTGATTTATTAATAGGGTTGCTGATGTGTGTCGCAGATCATGTAACCTGATAAATCGGACACCAGCCCGGTCAGTAAATCGTTTCTACCAGGTAGTAGGGGTAGTGGGATAATAGTGTTTTCCGTTCTCATTGCAAAAGACAAATTCATGCTCATGTTCAATCCACAAATCTCTCATACGCATTTCTTTTTTCCAGTGTATAAGAAATTTTTTTAGCTCTTCGATCACCATAGGTGACAAAGAAATAACGAAACTATAAATATTAAAAGGGCTGGAATAAAAGTGAATAAAGTATTTTCTCCAATGCATATCCATTCTTCCTTATTTCGTTAGTTAGTTTACGGTAGATATTTTGAAAAGTTTCAATTAATTACAGTTGTTTACATTTGACCCAATTTGCCATCAGGTAAGTTTCCATCACTTATTTTTTATTTAGATATCGGTGTAGTTCAAAACCGGTTCCTAAGAGGGTGGTGACCATAGCAATGAAGAATAGCACTTCTGTAGTTGAACTGGCTGTCCAAACATCTATAAAATGCATAAATGTTAATATGGTAAAACAAGATGCACTAAAAATATTTAAATAGAGTTGAGTTGTATTTGACAATTAGAAATCACCTCAATTAGGGAGTAGTTATCTCGAATTATAACATTTTTTAGGAATTGTAATATCATCTGAAGTTAATAACAAACAGAAAATAAGAAAAGTTAAATTGGGTGCAAAAAAAAAGGAAAGCTTTAAAAGCTTATCCCCGATACTTCCCTATCTATTAATGAGGGTAATTCTAAAATAGGTTTTAATTTAGGACTTCCTTTATAAGGTAGCATATCAATACTTCCTATTTTAGTAGCAACATCATACTCTCCAATTATAGTGTCTAATAATATAAAGGCTGCGTTTTCCCACTCTTCAAAATCAGAATCGTAACCTTTGAGATATAGAACAATGTCTAACGTGTCACCATTTTTTCGGTAAGTGAAAAATACATCATCAGGCCCTAAACTAATATCCTCGTACTCGATAGTCGAAATATCATCAACATCACTTTTGGGGCGAAAAGCAATTATTTTAAAGCCGTCAAGTTTCGGTGCTTTTTCAACTAGGTCAATGACATCTGTAAAGGCAGACAGGATACCATCAGCGCTTATAATAAACTCTCTCTTTCCATCGATTAAATCAGCACTAAATTCAAAAGCTATATCCTCATTTATCTTAGATAACTGTTTATCTAGTTTGTAGAACAATGAATTTAACTTTTCTTCTTTCAACTGATAATAGTCTTGTGAATTCTTTTCAAACCAAATCCAGAATTCAGCAGCTGTAAAGTTTTTTCCAAAGAGTTTTTTGAACATAACGTTCCATCCTTTATAGTTAATTTAGATAATTATACTTAATCGAGAGCTAGTAGGAAATAATAAATTGAAACATATGATAAAGATCTAGATTTGCGTTCTTTCCAACAGGAAAAGGTAAGCACTTCCCGAACTATATTAATAGGAGTTAATGCTATTTATAGGGGGGAAGAGATATGACCGAGAAAAAAACAAGCTATTTATTGTTTTGTTCTGAATGTGGTGTGCCTCGGCCAATCCCGCAATACATCATGGAAACTTACTTTATCAAAGGGGTTGACGGAGTATATTGCAGTAACTGTGGAAATAAGTCAATTATTCCAGGATACCTGAAAAAAATAAAAAATGATTTGTAAATACAAAAAAGCCAGGACTCCTCCTGACCTACCTACATCAAATTATAACATTGGAGGGGTGCTGAACTGCACAGGACCTCAATACTTGGGGATTAGTTTTTAATTTGTTGACGGAGTATTTTCTAATCCGTATGTTTTACTGCTAATAATGGTGAGTGTGTGGAATGCCTTATATGATCCTACAACAAGGGGAATCGAGGATAGCTAACAAGCTAAACATTATCAATGGCCAAAATAAGCTGCCCTTTAGAGGGTGGCTTTTCTTATGCAGTGAAAGGAGTGATTGTCATGTAGAAGGAAGGACAGCAGTACCGACAGTCACTATTGCTTCCGTGACTGTTTGCCACTTTGACAGGGTAGAGGTCGCTGGTTCGAACCCAGTCGGAATCATACTTAAAGTGTCTGGCTGCCGATAGCCAGGCACTTTTTTTGTTTACAGGGGGTTGCTTTTAAAGTGGGAACCCCTGCAATGTTTTAACGAAACAGTGATAGGGAATCGTTAAAATATAAAAATTCACAAAATAATTTTTATTAAAAATCTATGCTATAATTTCATTGTGAAATTACAAGAGTTAGGGGATATTTCTATGTTGAAAGATCTGTTTATCGGCCTTTCCCAAAACGAATTTCTGAATAGCGCTGCAAAGAAATATGGGTTGAAATTGGGAGCGCAGAGTGTAGTTGCGGGAACAAATTTAGATGAAGCAATTCAAAGCATAAAAGAGCTTAACGCTCATGGCATCTCTTGTACTGTCGATAACCTCGGGGAATTTGTATATAAAAAAGAAGAGGCGGCAGAAGCGAAGAAACAAATAATTGAAGTGATAGAAGCCATTCATGAAAATCAGGTGGATGCACATATATCTTTAAAGCCTTCCCAATTAGGCCTGGATATCGACTTCTCTTTCTGTCTTGAAAATGTTAGGGAGATAGTAGAGAGAGCAAGCCATTATGGTATTTTTGTGAATATGGATATGGAAGACTCTAAGCGTTTGCAGCCTTCCTTTGATATACTGGATGAATTATCTAAAGAATATAATAACATAGGTACAGTTATTCAAGCCTATTTCCTGAGTGCTGAAGAAGATTTAATGAAATATAAGGATTTCCGCTTGCGAATTGTAAAAGGGGCTTATAAGGAGCCTGAGGAAATAGCTTATCAGGACAAAAGTGACATCGATGCTAACTTTATAAAATTAATAGAATGGCATTTGCTGAATGGCAAATTTACATCTATTGCAACACATGACCATAAAGTAATTAATCATATAAAAGATTTTGTAAGGGCTAACAATATCCCTAAAGAGAAATTTGAATTTCAAATGCTTTATGGCTTCCGCAAGGATATGCAGCTGAAGCTTGCTGGTGAAGGCTATAATTTCTGTACCTATGTACCTTTTGGGAATGACTGGTACGGCTACTTCATGAGGCGTCTGGCTGAAAGGCCGCAGAATTTAAACCTTGTTGCCAAGCAGGTATTTACTAAGAAAACCAATACTGTGATTGGTGTGGCTGCAGGAGCTTTCCTATTAGGCAGATTGACAAAGAAACGGAAGAAATAATACTGCGAAAGTCTCCCTGTTTTATTTAAGCAGGGAGGCTATTTTGTCTTAAAAGGGTACGGTATACCGGCTATAAAACTTGTGATAAAGGAAATGAAAGAGCTGTATGCTTGTAATGAAATCTACATATCAGTCATCAAGGAGAATGAGCCAGGTATTCGTGTTTATGAGAAAGTTGGTTTCGAACCAACAGGTGAGCTCTTTCAGGCCTTCCATCCTGAGCCCATCTACAAGCTAAAAGTGTAAAAAGAGTCCCTGACAGAGTTGTCAGGGACTTTTGCCTATATTTCAATTTCAACGCCATAATGATCTGAAATGATGGGTTTGTGTATGCCGTTAAAAATAACCCGAGAATATTTCGGCTGTATAGGCTGAGCCGAAAGAATTAAATCAATCCGCATATCATGTTTATTGTTCTCCCAGCCGGCAATCTTTCCTCTAACAGTAACACCAGAATCCTTCCTGGAAGCTAATTCATAAGTGTCGTAGAGCCCATTGCCTGTCAGAAAGTCATAACCTTCATTGCGGACATAAGCGGAGCTGTTGAAATCTCCCATTAAAATGGCGGATTCATCCTTTGGGACTTTTGAAAGTAGAGATTCAACCTGGAATCTATAGGACTCTTCTTGATCGTGCCACCAGCCGAGATGACAAGAATAGAAGGAGATAGGCTTATCTTGATGAAGTAATTTAATACCAACTATTTTCCGTGTCTTCCAGTGTTTCTGGTCTCGGTTTTTTGTAATGAAAAATGATTGATCTTCTTTTATTTCATGCCTTGTTATGATTGCAAGACCTTCTTCATATATATCGTAGCCAATATGTGAAAAATCCCATTTAAAAACGTAATCTTTCACACCTATTTTTCTCAATTCTTCAATTAACAACAGTGCATAATTATCTTCTCTGATATGGCCGTCTATCAAAGGGGCTTTGATATGCTGGCTGACTTCCTGCAGAGCGATGACATCATAGAGGTTCTCTTTAATTGCCTCAGCAAGAATTTTTATTTTTTCCAGCTGCTGATCCTCCTGCCATGAGTGGCAGTTTAGAGTTAATAATTTCATTGTTAAGCTCCCAGCAAGTCCTGTATATCAGATTTAAGGACATCTGCTTTGGGCCCATAAATTGCCTGAACGCCTTTGTCTTTAACGATAAGACCTAAAGCTCCATTCCTCTTCCAGTCCTGTTCACCAGCAACTGATGAAGTGTCCTTTACTGTGACACGCAAGCGGGTCATGCAGGCATCAACATCTTCAATATTTTCTTTTCCGCCTAATAATTCAATTAACACTGGGGCTAGTGAATTCTTCTTGACTGAAGTATCCGATGATGCAGCGATATTTTCTTCTTCAATATAGTTTCCATTACGTCCTGGTGTAGGGAAGTTGAATTTTCGGATCATAAAATTGGCAACACCAAAGTTTAACCCGAAGAATATTAGACAGGCAATTACAAAGTTTACAAGATCCAGCCATAAGCCAGCTTTTAAAATCATTGGTGTTCTTGTAATCAATTCAATGATGCCGAAAGAATGGACACGGATATTTATAATATCAACAATTGCAAAGGCCAGACCTGTCATAACTGCATACACGATATAAAGAAGAGGAGCAGCAAACATGAACATAAATTCGATTGGTTCAGTTACTCCAGTCAGGAATACTGCCAAACCAGCAGATAAGAACATCGATTTGTATTTCTTCTTTTTTTCATGATCTACATTGCGGTACATTGCAAGCGCAATTCCCAGCAGGGCAGCAGCGGATAGAATCATTTGGCCTACTTTGAAACGGGCAGGAGTAACATCATTCAGCAGCTGCTTGTAGCTTTCTGTATCTCCTGCAGTCAAAAAGTTATTTAGGTCAGCAATCCATGCAAGCCATAGCGGATCTTGTCCAGCCACCGTTGAACCTGCATTAGAGCCTGTCAGGATTTTGTAAGTTCCGCCAAGCTCCGTGTAATTAATTGGGACAGTCAGCATATGATGCAATCCAAATGGAAGAAGCAATCGTTCCAGTGCACCAAAAACAAATGGAGCAATAACAGGCGCCGTATTTCGTGATGTAGCAATCCATTGTCCGAAATCATTTAATAATCCTTGAATAAATGGCCACACAATCGATAAGACCAACGCAGCTGCAACAGAGCCGACAATTACAGTGAAGGGAACAAAGCGCTTTCCATTGAAAAAGGAAAGTGAATTTGGCAATTTATCATAGTTATAATACTTGTTAAATAAATTGGCTCCAAGAAAACCTGAGATAATCCCGACGAATACTCCCATATTCAATGCTGGTGCGCTTAAAACAGAAGTGAAATAGTCCGGGACAATAAGGTCTTGTCCAAACAGGGATTTTACCGCGGCCTCAGGATTACCTAACATGTCGGACTTTACTCCGAATATGGCGCCTGTGATTCTATTAATCAGAATGAAAGCAATAAGAGCTGCAAACGCTCCGCCTGCACGTTCCTTAGCCCAGGAACCGCCAATTGCTACTGCGAATAAGATATGAAGATTTGTAATAATGGCCCATCCGATATCCTCCAGTACTCGTGCAATCGCTTGCACAAATGCTATGTCAGTACCCGTCATGCCAACAAGCTTTCCAAGTGAAATCATAATACCTGCAGCTGGCATTACGGCCACTACAACAAGTAATGCTTTCCCAAACTTTTGCCAGAAATCAAAAGAAAATAGTTTTTTCATCGTTCTTCTCTCCCTTATTGTATGGGCTTTCATTAAATGGTCTAAAAAAGTATTTTCATAATTTGACGAAAAAAATTTCGATATATGAATGAATTTATTCTGTGAAAATACTATTTAGCTTTATTATTATCTTAAAATAACACGGGTAGAAAAATGATGCAACCGTTTGCGTAAAATGTTTTTTTAATCTTTTATGAATATCTAAGGAATTTCTCTTATATTTTCCCAAGTCATACATCTATAAAGAAATGCCTTAGAGTTTCTTTATGGATTAAATGCATAAAAATAAATTACTTTTACTAAAAATACATTTTTCTCTTGCTAAAGAAGTATTTCATCCTTTAAAATTCTCTTAAAGAAGGATTCCCTTCATGTAAAAGAATAGATTTCTAAAAAATAGATATTGATAAAAATAATTTTGAATAGTGGAAATTCTTCTTGTTAGAGAAGCATTTCATGCTTTATACTTTGCATAAGAAGTTTTTCCTTCACTATTCATGAGGAGCCGGCATGGATAAGAAGACAATGAGCCAGTTGATTAAAGAAAGCTATTCCTCACTCTCGCCAGGACAGAGGAAAGCTGCTGAATTTATTATGGAGCATGCTGATGAAGCTGTTCTATTAACAGCATTTCAAGTTGGGAAAAATGCAGGAGTCAGTGAGACAACGGTCATCCGTCTTGCGTATGCACTTGGGTTCAGCGGTTATTCCCAAATGCAGGATCGAATTAGAAAAGAGTGGCTTGCCGGGAAACAGATGGATTATTTTGAAGATGACTCTTCCATAGAAAATGCTGCGAAAGAGAATCTGTTTAGGAGAGTCATTGATCAGGAGAGGAAGATACTTCGGCAATTGCTTGATCAGGTTGATGAAAGGGAAATCTGGAAAGCGATTGATGCATTAATCCGTGCAGACAGGGTTTATGTTGGTGGTTTTGGCAGCTCTTTTGCCGCAGCATACTGGTTTTATTACACACTTAAACAAATAAGGGGAAATGTTTATATCTCAAGCCCTAACGGTTTTCTTTCTGAGGATGTGTGTGATTTAACAGATCAATCGGCCGTTGTCATTTTTTCTTTTCCTCGCTATCGGAAAGAAGCGTTAAAGCTTGCTTCTTTTGCTGAAAGGCAAGATTCCGGGATTATTGCCATAACAGACCGCCAGCTGTCGCCTATCGGGCAGTTGGCAGCAGTTACGCTTACTACGGATGAGCTTATGGATTCAGGACATCATTCGGCAGCTTCCGTAATTAGTTTACTGGAGGTACTGATTGCAGGTATCGATGAACGGGATCATGAAAGAATTGCAAAAAGACAGCAGGAACTGGAAATCTTATATGCTGAACAAGAGCGGTTTTTTGAGTAAGTTTGAACAGCAGGGGAGTTAATACAAGAAATAAAGGGGGCAAAATGAATGAGCAGTTTATCAAAGAAGATGATTCAGCAGGAGGAAAGGCCATCCTACACAACCGGGGACTATTTAAAGTTTTTAATTCCTTCTCTAATCGGGGTTTTACTATTTATGGTACCGATTCAAGGAGCTGATGGAATTACCATCCCCGTTGCTTATTTAGCAAATCAAATTAATGGTTTACTGGGAGATTCCATACCTTCAATTACAGTTTTGATCATGGCTCTTTCAGTAATTGGCTCACTGATAGCAGTAATTTTTAAACCGGGCTTTATCTTGGACAGTCCATATCTGAACAAATTACTGAATGTGAGCAAGTTTTGGGTGGCGGCCCGTTTATTTGGAACAGTTTTTGCTATTATTACATTATTTGAGTTCGGTTTGGAACCGATATATTCAGAGAATACGGGTGCGCTCTTAATCTATGATTTAATTCCTATACTATTTACTACATTTCTTCTGGCAGGATTATTGCTGCCGCTTCTATTAAATTTCGGTCTCCTCGAATTTTTTGGTGCATTATTGATCAAAGTTATGAGGCCAGTTTTTAAGCTGCCGGGGCGTTCTTCGCTTGATTGTCTGGCATCATGGGTAGGTGACGGGACAATTGGAGTCCTGTTAACGACAAAACAATACGAAGAAGGGTATTACACAAAGCGTGAGGCAGCAGTGGTGGCAACAACCTTCTCAGTTGTTTCCATTACTTTTACAATTGTAATTATTCAATATTTAAACTTAGAGCAATACTTCATTCATTATTATTTAACGATTATTCTGGCTGGTCTGGTGGCAGCTATAGTAATGCCTCGAATACCGCCTTTATCAAGGAAAGCGGATACAGCTTATGAAGGGACAGAGCTCAAGGCGGAAACGAATATCCCTACACACACTACACCTGTTAAATGGGGATTAAATAATGCTATTAAGAAAGCGCGTACAAATAATAGTGCAGCCGCTGTTGTAAAAGAAGGTGTTGAAAATGTTTTGGACATGTGGATGGGAGTACTGCCAATTGTTATGGCGATTGGAACGGTTGCCTTGGTAATAGCTGAATTTACCCCTGCATTTACTATTCTTGGCAAGCCGTTTGAACCGATCCTAGCCCTGATGCAAATTCCGGAGGCAGCTGAAGCAGCCCAGACAATGGTGGTTGGATTTGCAGATATGTTCCTTCCAGCTGTCATCGGCAGCGGCATTGAAAGTGAAATGACAAGATTTATTATTGCCTGTGTCTCTGTAACACAGCTGGTATATATGTCTGAAATGGGCGGCCTGCTATTAGGTTCAAATCTGCCTGTCAGCATTAAGGATTTAATTCTAATTTTCCTTCTGCGTACTATTATAACACTGCCAATTGTAGCAACTGTGGCACATATTATTTTTTAGAAACTTTATAGCATTCATAAAAAAAGCAGCATAGAGGACTGGGAACTTTGGATATGTAGGAAGGGGGAAGGTTTATGAAGCAAGAAGAATTAACATCACTGGCAATTAAAAACCTTCACACAGTTAAGGATCTTGAAGCTGTATACGAACTTGAAACCCGCATATGGAGTGCGGAAGAAGCGGTGCCGGTTAATCATACGGTGGCAACGGTTAAAAATGGCGGGTTTGTGTTAGGTGCTTTCCTTGAAGAGGAACTGATTGGATTTCAATACAGCTTTCCTGGCTTTGACGGCACAAAGGTATATCTTTGCTCTCACAGCCTTGGGGTTCACGAGGAGTACCGGGCGTTCGGGATTGGAGAAAAGCTGAAACATGCTCAAAAAAAGACAGCGCTTGAGAAAGGCTATGATCTTATTTCGTGGACATATGACCCGCTTGAAACGGTTAATGCCAATCTCAATCTGCATAAACTCGGTGCGGTATGCACTCAATATATTGAAAATGCTTATGGTGAAATGTCAGACCATATGAATGCAGGCATACCATCAGACCGATTTGTAGTGGAGTGGCGAATTAAAGGGGAATGTCCTGAACGTCAATGGTCTGAAGAGGTTCTGCCGATGGCATTGGAAACAGGTATGGCGGATGGCTTTTATTTTCCTGATAATACACAGTTGTTTCATGAAAATGAAAAAATTCTTATCCCGGTTCCGGGGAATTTTCAAGATATAAAAAAGCGGGATTTTGAATTGGCTTTGAAATGGAGGGAGAGCACGAAAGAAGTATTCGTTCATTATTTCAGCAAAGGCTGGATTGTAACGGATCTGATAAGGGACATAACCGCGGAAAACCAATACTTATATCTCTTGGAAAAAGAAAAGGGATACTGCTAGGAGAATGGGAAGATGGACATTAAAAGCATCGTTTTAAGGCACGTCAAAATGGAGCTGCTGAATCCATTTACAACAAGTGTCGGAACGGAAGTGGATAAGGACTTTATTCTGGTAGAAGTAAAATCAAAAAGCGGCGAGTCAGGCTGGGCTGAATCGGTTTCCATTATGGAGCCGATATACAATGAAGAAACAGTTAAAACAAATTGGCATATAATGAGTGATCATTTAATACCGATCCTTTTTGCATCAGAAATCCGGCACCCTGATGATGTTTCAGAGGCATTCAGGCCTATCAGGGGAAACTTTAATGCCAAAGCAGCGCTAGAGGGTGCTGTCTGGGACCTTTATGCCCGGGAGAAGGGGATTTCTCTCGCAAAAGCTTTAGGCGGAGTAAAGGAAAAAATAGAAGTGGGCGTAAGTGTGGGCATACAGGAGTCGGAAGTAAAGATGCTCAAGCAAATTGAAGGTTATGTAAATGAAGGTTACCGGCGGATTAAGGTGAAAATCAAGCCCGGCTGGGATGTGCATATTTTAAAATCCATTCGTGCCCAATTTCCTGAAATACAGCTTATGGCTGATGCCAATTGCGCCTATACACTTAATGATATTGATCATCTTCAAAGGATGGAGGAGTTTAATCTTATGATGATTGAACAGCCTCTAGATCATGATGATATTATCGACCATGCCAAGCTTCAAAGTCATCTGAAAACGCCAATTTGCCTTGATGAAAGTATACATACCTTTGAGGATGCAAGAAAAGCGATTGAGCTTGGAAGCTGCAGAATCATAAATCTTAAAATCGGCCGTGTTGGAGGACTGACAGAGTCCAGAAGAATTCACGACCTTTGCGAAGATCATAACATTCCGATGTGGTGTGGCGGAATGCTTGAAGCTGGAATAGGCCGTGCGCACAATATTGCCATTACTTCGCTGTCCAATTTTACGCTTCCTGGAGATACAGCGCCATCATCCCACTACTGGAAGGAAGATATCATCGATCCTGAAGTCACTATGGAAGATGGATTTATATTCGTGCCTGAAAGGCCTGGGATAGGCTATGAACCTAATCGTTCTAAACTAGAGGATGTCACCCTTTATAGCCGTACTTATTCAAAATAAATGACATGCATAGCTGCGCCAGGGGGAACTCTGGCGTTTTTTTTTTTTTTTTCTTATGTTGAAAATTGCATTAGGGCCCGCTTAAATTTGTGATTCATATCACCGAAAGTTTGTCCTGCTTTTGATAAACTGATTGCAAAATTGTAAATGCTGCAATAAAAGGGGTGTGTGCTTTGAAGGTAAATCGGCTGGCATTTTTAACAATTGTCCTTACCTATTTTCTGATTGTATTCGGCGGGTATGTGGCATCTTCGGAGTCAGGCATGGGATGCGGGCCGGAATGGCCTTTATGCAATGGTCTGGTAATCCCGATATTAGAAGGAGATACCTTAATTGAATTTGCTCACAGGGTTATCGGTGCAGCACTTGGAATAATGACGGCAATGTTGTATTTTAGTATTCAAAAATCAAATCCGGTGCGAGAACTTGATAAAGTTTCTAAGGTACTGATGGTGCTTTTAATAATTCAAATTTTACTGGGGGCTGCTGTGGTTTGGATGGATTTGCCTGCTGTAGTTGTCTCTGTTCACCTAATCGTAGCTATGCTTTTCCTGGCCGCACTGATCTGGATCTGGCGAAATGCTGATGAACAGCGATCACTTGCTGTATTCGGAAAAGATAATAGTTTGCAAAATAAATTTAACGGATTGCTGATTGTGACGCTTCTTACTTTATTCCTTGGTGCTTATATTAAGCATGAATCATTCGGATTGTCATGCGGATGGCTTGAATGTGCAAATGGTTTTATGCCTGTATCTATTCCTGCAATGGTCCAGACCGGACATAGGATTCTGGCTGGAGTTGTGGCATTTTACATATTTATTCTTACGTATCTTTCATTTAAAAATAAATGGGAGGCTGGGTTGCAGAATCGGCTCATGGCTGCCTCCTTGCTTGTTTTAATCCAAATCATTATCGGAATTCTTACCATTATAAGTTACATTGAAATATCCTGGGCCGTTATCCATCTTGCTTTTGGGACAGTGTTATTTGCAATTGTTTTTGAGGCAGGAGTTTTTGTATCACGATTAAGTAGGGTGATTACTCCAGGGAAAATAACCCGTAATCAGAAGTATTTTGGTTAAATTAAGAATGAATAACAACCACCCAAAAAAAGGCAGTCAAGTGACGTGCCTTTTTTGTGTGAGACTTTTTATTTTTGCAGATCTTTTTTTGTCATTTCGCTTCTGATATCTGCCTCTCTTGAGAATTCCGTATCCTGTTTTTGGTTTTTAGGATATTTGTTTTTTCTTTCGCGGTTATCATTTTTGTTGGTCATAAGTATGCCTCCGTTCGGTAATTAAGCTTTTGAGTGAAACCATTTTTTTATTAACCGGCCCATGGGCAGGGCCGGTTAAGTCCAGCAAAAAAACATCCTCTACTGATTTTGCTGGTTTTTAAGCTGCTGTTCTGCCATTGCGACAAGGCGCTTTGTCATCTCCCCGCCGACAGAACCGTTTGCTCGTGCGGTCGTATCAGCACCAAGCTGAACTCCAAACTCATTGGCGATTTCCTGTTTCATTTGATCCAATACATTTCCTGCACCGGGTACCAATAGTTTGTTTCTTGCCATGATACATCACTCCCCACGATTATTTGAGCAAATTAATGCTCGTTTTTAACTTATCCGATTAATGAAAAACAGATGCAACTATAAAATTGCCAATCGTTATAATCTGATAATAAAATTCATGTCAGATTATATAACACAAAAATTATAAATTTTCTAAAAACAGATTGACTTCTATAAAATTTAGAGTAAAATAAGGATTAAATTAAATGATGTTAGATAATATAACATTAAATTTATATTAATTCTTACATCAAAAAAATAACAGGGAGGAATGACAATTGGATGCCACATTTTTAATGAACAGTCTGTGGGTTATGCTGGGAGCAATTTTAGTCATTTTTATGCTTGGCGGTTTTATTATGCTGGAAGCAGGTTCTACCAGGATGAAAAATGCGGGGCATATTGCAGGAAAAACGATCTTTACCTTTGGTCTATCATCATTAGTGTTTTGGGCAGTGGGCTTTGGCTTCATATTTGGCGGTAACGCAAATATCCTGGTCGGGCTTACCAATTTCTTTTACTCAGGTGCTGAACTTGAGGGAATGGGCTTATCATCTTCGGTATTCTTCGTATTCCAGCTGGCATTTGCCGGTATTGCCATCACGATTGCACTCGGCGGATTTGCTGAACGTGCAAAACTATCCGTTTACCTCATTTTCACCGTATTATTTTCCGCAATTGTATATCCTGTTGTTGCCCATTGGATTTGGGGAGGGGGCTGGCTTGCAGAACACGGCAAGCAGGACTTTGCCGGTTCAACAGTTGTTCACTTAACAGGTGCTATGGCAGCCTTGGCCGCTACTATTTTACTTAAGCCCCGAATTGGAAAGTTTAACAAGGACGGTTCGGCTAACAATATCTATGGTCATAACCAAGTATATACAGCCTTGGGTGTGCTGATCCTGTGGGTTGGCTGGTTCGGTTTTAACGCTGGGAGTACATTGACTGTTGACGATGGGTTCTTTGGATTTGTAGCTCTTAATACAAATCTTGCTGCGGGAGCAGGCGCAGTATCAGCACTGATTATTTCCTGGGTGGTTATGGGGAAATCCGATGTGCCGACAATGCTTAATGGTGCTCTTGCGGGCTTGGTCGCTATTACAGCTTCCTGTGCATTTGTGGATACTTGGGCGGCTGTTGTCATAGGGTTTGTAGCAGGAATACTGGTATTCTACAGTGTGCGATTCTTTGAAAAGAGGAAAATCGATGATCCCATCTTTGCCCTATCTGTTCACGGTGCAGCTGGGGTTTGGGGAACATTATCCACTGGATTCTTTGCGACACCTGAATTGGCAGCAGTCGGAAAGCCAGGATTGTTTTATGGAGGCGGTTTTGAACAGCTGGGAGTCCAGTTCATGGGTGTAGCTGTATCCGGTCTTTATGCATTTGCTGTATCCTTCATTATTTTGGCAGCTGCCAAGAAAGTATTGGGAGGACTTCGGGTAACAGAAGAAGAAGAAATTATGGGATTAGATTTAAGTGAACATGGAAGCTACGGATATCCGGAAGTCTTCATGGCTGAGGAAAACAAAAGTTTAAGCTCATAAGCAGGACTCGAGCTTTCTTTAAAGGAAGTGCCTGGATGGAATCATCATTTAATTCTTATCAATCCCTGAAAAAGTGGAAAGAGGAACAGATAATATATCGCTATGATACCAGTGCCCTGAATGAATTTCACGACCTTATCATGAATGCTGTTATTAGCATAGCTTTGGAGCGATTGAAAATAGAAAGATCACCTTCATGGAAGTTTGCCTGGTTTACGATGGGAAGCGGCGGGAGAATGGAACAGGGCTTTCTGAGTGACCAGGACCATGGCTTGGTGTTTGAACCGGGTGAGGCAGAAGCAGAAGCGTATTTTTTGCAGCTGGGGGAGGAAATTTCAAAAGGTCTGCATGCAGCTGGATATCCCTATTGCGAAGGGAATGTGATGAGTTCAAATCCGCTGTGGTGCAAGTCGCTTTCTAAATGGAAAAGACAGATTCAAGCATGGATGCAGGAGGAGAGTCTGCAGACGATAAGAAATCTCCACATTTTCTATGACAGCAGAGTTCTTGCGGGCCAGGAGGAATATATAGGTGAATTGAAGTCCAGTATCCACACGAACATTCAAAAAAGCCCTCATTTGCTGACCAGGATGATGGAGACCAGTATGCATATAAAAAAATCAGTTGGTCCATTTGGCCAGCTTCTGACAGAGGAAAAGGGGAGCCATCAAGGAGAGCTGGATCTAAAATATGCAGCATTTATACCTTATGTAAATGCGGTTAGAATTCTTGCTGTCAAAGAAGGGATATTGGAGACATCCACTATTGCCCGAATGGGTAAGCTCAAAAAAATGAATGGCTATGATGAGGAAATGGGTAAATATGAAAGTAATTTTGCCGCTTTGTTAAAATGGAGACTTCAATCTTACAGGCAAACAGATACCTATGATGATACCCATTACATTCAGCTGAAATCCTTATCAAAATCTGAAAGAAATGAATTGAAAAATATTTTAAAGGATGGCAAAAAGCTTCATCAATTTGTAATCAGGGCCATTGAAAAGGGTGCAGGTTAATGGGATTCTATCCTTTTGTCCAATTTGTCAGAGGTATTCAAGGAAAACTTCAAACTAATATGTTTGGTGGGATGAATGGTCAAAATCCACAGCAAATGGCATTTATAAGGCAAATGCAGAGGGAATTGGAGAATACCGATTCAATGGCTATTCCATTCGGAAATTTGAATGTGGCTGTCTTTGATATTGAAACAACTGGGTTTTATCCGGATAAAGGGGATCAGATTATATCGATTGGTGCGGTTAAAATTATTAAAGGGAAAGTCAGTGAAGACAGTTTTTATTCACTCGCCCGATTTGAAAAGCCACTTTCAAACGAAATTAAGGAGCTGACGGGTTTATCTGAGGCTGATTTAGAAAAAGCCCCTCCTCTCTCGGAAGTATTGATTAGTTTCCTTGAATTTGTAAAGGATATGCCGCTTGTGGCCCATCATGCGAACCACGAGAAAAGCTTTATGCAGCACAGCTGCTGGAAGCTATTCCGTACGCCATTCAAGTATAGGATATTAGATACTTCCTTCCTTTACAGGATAGCTGATCATAATAAATCATTCTGGAGATTAGAAGACCTTTGTGAATTTTATAGCATCCCTGTTAAAGACCGCCATCATGCCCTGGGAGATGCAAAGCTTACTGCTCTCTTATGGTGCCGTTTGATCGAGGAGGTTCATAAATTAGGATGCTCCAACTTAAAAGAGGTTTACGAGCGAATAGCCAGGTTTAGCTAAACAGAAGATGCCCTAACACTGGCCGGACAGTAATTACAAAGTTTGCGTATAAACCAATAGGTAAATTAAAGCCCCAATCACTATGAGATTGGGGCAAAGTTGTTATTCCTAGGGCTCACGGCAGTAAGCACAAAGTTCTCCCTTAGAATTCCCCGTCAAAAGGAGTAAAAGGGATGTTAAGTCTATTCTCAACTGCCCTTAGCCTTTGGTTCAGCCGATTAAGCCTTCGTGTATGGCGGTCAACGGTCTGGTTCAGCATTTTAACCTGGTCAGTCAAATTTACCAGCTGCCTGTTCAGCCGGGTAATCTCTCGGGATTGCTCCTGATTTTGCCTTTCCAAAGCTGTAACCCTTCTTTCGAGCTGCTGGGGCTGTCTGTCATCATATTGTTCGTACTGCTGATAATCATATTCAGGGGTGAAGTGGGCTGCTGGCTGAGGAAGATAACCTTGATAATAGCCATATGGATACATTGGGCACTCTCCTTTTATGCAAAAATCCTATAACTCCTTATAAGGTATGCATAAGTGGGCGGAGAGACACGGCAAATGCCTATTTTAATTGCCGGGTGCTAATTTGTGATCGGTATCATCTGAAGGGAAGGTCTTTAAACAGCCGCATCTGTCTTTACATGAAGGGGGGAACACCTTTGCTGATTTCTGAAACAAGGGAAGTGAGTGATTGCATCTGCTGGTCATCGAGGTCAAAAGCAATTTTAATTTTATTTTCAAGATCAGCTGTTACTCTTCTCTTGCCTACCTCAACCAGAGCTATTAGAGAGAAGCTGCAGCTGACAACTCTTGCGAAATCACGCTGTGTCATGTTATAGCTTTTTCTGATTAGCTTAATAATCTCTTTGTTCATTCAAATTCATCCTTTGAAAATTCTCCCTATTTTTTATCAGGGCAAGATTTTTTTAGTCTTATAGCTATTAAATTAGCATTGTGCTATAGGTTTGTCAAAGTAATTTAATTACAATGGAAAAGCAGTTTAATAGATTAGCTGCATGTATAATTACTAAAATAAAGGGGAGAAAAAGGATTTAGAAGGGAGCTTTGCCTGTTGAATTTACTTTGGGATTTTGACGGCACTTTGTTTGATACATACCCAGCCTATACAGCGATTGTCAGGGAAGTAATGGGAGATGAAAAGATCTCGGGAGAAGAGATTTTTTGGCAGTTAAAGGTTTCATTCAGTGATGCATTTGAACATTTCGGCTTAAATGATGAACAAATTAAAGCAATCAGGAACATGGCGAGACAGTTGCGGCCCAAAGATTTAACGCCTTTTCCTGAGGTTGAGCATGTATTAAAGCAGGCTGATAAGAATGTTATTATGACTCACAAGGAAAGAGATGATGTTCTATCTATATTGGAGTTCCATAATTTGGATGGATACTTTAACGATATGGTAGCAGGTGACGACGGCTATCCCCGCAAGCCTCACACCGCTTCATATGAATTTCTGCACGAGAAGCATAAAGTGGATATAGCAATTGGAGATAGGGAAATAGACATTTTGCCGGCAAAGGAGCTTGGCATTAAAACTTGCCTCTTTCAGAATAATACTCCAGGAGCAGATTACTATTTGAGTCACTATAGAGATTTTAATAAGATAATAAAATAAAGCATTCAAGAAAATACGCTCCTGGCTAAAATTATGGAAGATACAATACAAGACGCCTGGCACGTCATTAGATGCCAGGCGTCTTGGTTTATAAATCAAGTGTTTTTGGTGAATTTTCCTTTGTGTTCATCAGCGTTATTTTAACCGGTTTAATTTCAAGAACAATTAAATTGGAATCGTTCGGACCATCGAACCAGGGTTCCATATTTTCATTCCATAGTTTTTCTTTTAAATCATCCGAATCATTAATAGAAGCTGTTCCTTCAATTTCTACATAGGAATCACCAAACCCTTCACCTTCATATCCTGCTAAGATATGAACGTTTGGGTTGGCTTTAATTTCATCTGCTTTATCTGTCTGAATGCTGGTGGGTGTAAACAAGGTAAGATTATCGTTAAAAAATGTCATGTAGCGGGAATAGGGTTTGTTGTTCTTCAAGGTAGAAAGGATGCCTATTTTGCTGTTTTCCAGTATATTTATGATTTTTTCCTTTAGGTTATTCTGACTCATAGTATCCAGCCTTTCTTATGTCCTTGTTCCATCGTCATATTTATCGCCAAACAGCTTTTTCTTTTTGATTGTTTCAAAGTCAGCTTTGTACTTTTCCTCTGTAGAAGAACTGCTCTTTATGTTTGAGCCGTTTTTTTCTTCTTCTTTTTCTTGTTTTAAGTCTTCCACTGGAATAGGATCTACATTCTTCTCACTTTCATACTTGTCAAATAAACTTTCTTTTTCGGTTTTATATTGCTCGGGGTTATCCATCTTTCCATCCTGAATGTTTTTGTCAGCCATTTTAGACATCCTCCTTAATTCGGCTTCTCTTCCTGAGGTTTTTCCGGCTCTCTTTGGGGCTCGATATCTTTGTTGTTTTCTTTCTTTTTTTCTTGTTCTATAGAATTATTTTTTTCTGAGTTGTATTATCTGACATTGTAAAACCTCCTTTAACTGTTAGTATTCATTACCCGCTTCATGAAGAGTAAAACGCAACGGGCCAGATATCCAGAGTGCAGGACTAACAGAATAGAAAGACAGACAGCAACTAAATTTGAAAAAAGGGTATTGGTCTGAAGGATTTCAGCAAATAAAAAAATGCACCTTCATTCTTGTGAATGAGGTGCATTTACAGTTAGGCTGCTGTTAAGCTGGTACTATTTTTGCCAAGCTGTCTATGTTTTATTATCTGGTAAACATACCATACTGCAATAGCAAGCGTAATGACTGAACCGATGATCATCGACAATTGATAATCCATCTGAAAGCCTTCAGGTGCATAGAAGATATACGTCGATACTACACCTGTCATAAACAAGGCAGGCACACCGCAAATCCAGTGGAATTTCTTATTTTTCAAGAGATACATCGTGGCGGTCCAAAGCATGACTGCAGCTGTAACCTGATTTGTCCATCCAACATATCTCCATAAGAAAGAGTAATCGATTGTTGCAAGGTATAAAGTTGGAAGAGCCACTGGTAAGGTGGTGATGACAACCTTCCATCTGCCATCCGTCTTCATAAAAGAGGACAGCGATTCAGCCAGCATCATTCTTGAAGAGCGGAGAGCTGTATCACCGGTTGTAATCGGAAGGATAATAACGCCTAAGATAGCAAGTATCCCTCCGAATGTACCTAGGAGGCTGCTCGAAATTTCATTAACGACTCCAGCTGGGCCTCCTGCTGCTAAAGCTTCCTGAAGACCTCCTGTTCCCCCGAAAAAGGTCATGCCCGCTGCAGCCCATATTAAAGCGATTATTCCTTCTCCAATCATTGCTCCATAGAAAACCTTTCTACCGTCGCTTTCCTTTTTCAGCGTGCGTGAGACAATCGGACTTTGTGTTGAATGAAATCCAGAAATGGCACCGCAGGAAATGGTGACCATCAGTAAAGGCCAGATAGGAAGCTCTCCGGGATGAAAGTTAGAAAGCGTTACATTCGGTATGGGTTTTTCGCTGAATAGCAATGCGACTGCAATGGATACAGCCATAAAAATTAAAATAGCTCCGAGAAAAGGATAAATTTTTCCGATAATCCGGTTTACAGGCAACACAGCTGCCAGGATGAAGTAAGCAAAAATAATGAACAATGAAGCCATAAAACTTAATGGTGTTATGCTGGAAATAAGCTGTGCCGGTCCAGCAGTAAATGCAGCGGCAACCAGTACCATTAAGAGAATAGAAAATATATTAATGGCTGTTTTGGCCGGTTTTCCTAAATATCTGCCAACAATAGAGGGAAATTGCTCGCCTTTATGCCTCAAAGAGAGCATCCCTGAAAAATAATCGTGAACGGCGCCGGCAAAAATGGAACCGGCCACTATCCAGATAAAAGCAACTGGTCCATATAAAGCCCCCATGATAGCACCGAAAATCGGACCCAGTCCTGCAATATTCAATAATTGGATCAGGCTGCCTTTCCACCAGCTCATTGGAACATAGTCCATTCCGTCATTTTCTGTGTAAGCCGGTGTAGGAATGTTATCATTTATACCAAAGATTTTCTCTACTACTTTCGAATAAGTGGCGTATCCTGCCACTAGCAAAACAATCGATCCTAAAAAAGTCACCATGAAACAAGCCTCCTGTTGAAAATGAATTATTGTTAAAGTCTGAAACTTATGAATATGTGGAATATTGTACAAGTAAAATGAAAGGAAAAGCAAGTCTATTTCAGAAAAAAAGATATTTTCCGATAATAAATAACGCTTCCATTTTCCGAAGAGTAGAAAAAGAGAAGAAAAATATTGAAGGAACCCTCCTGCAAAAGAAACCATAAGCTACTATAAGTTCATTTGAAGGGGGGAAGACAATGATTATCCTTTCGAATAATCAAAATAAACCGGGGGTTTCCAGCTTTTTTGGTGTTCAGCGTGAAATTTATCTTGCCCTGGAGAGCAGTCCGGAGACTCATCAATATGATTCAATGCATGAACTGCTGTTTGATATCCTTCTAAGGGAGAACATCATCAAAGCAGCCAGGCAGCTTTATGCCAGCCGAGTTGAATTTGCACCCTTTAACACATCGCGTTTCAATCCGCGCATATGGAGAGGGACAAAATATGGATACCTGCTCGATCCATCCGTTTTACCGTCAGATGCGATTATGGATGTGTTTACGAACAGCTGGGAATATGCTTTTGAATGTACGACAGCCATTGTGCTGATTTTTTATAAAGCTGTCTTGGACTCCATCTCTGTCAGCCGCTTCAATACACTATTTCAGGGGCTTCTTGTTTGGGACTGGAATTATGACCATGATCTATCGATTGTTACAAAAAGAGGCAGGAATTTCATACCTGGTGATGTGGTTTATTTTTATAATCCTGATTATGGTCATCCAGTTTGGACAGGTGAGAATTCCGTATATTTGGGCGGAGGGATGTTCTTTGGGCATGGGGTTGGCATGGAAAGTGAAGCAGGGATGATAAGAGCCCTTAATACGTTAAGGAAACCAGGTGCTACAAGGGATGCTTATCTTATTTCACAGCACAGCCGGTTGAATGTGAAGTATTTATCCCAGTTTGCAAAGCGGCCATTGTCTATAGTCTAAAACGCAAGTAAGCTGGTATTTCAATAGGGTGAATCGCTTATTTTCCAGAAGCATTCACCCAAATTTATCCTCAATTCTAGTATATTAAGACGATTTTCCGATCCCCCCCGTTATTTGTGTCCTTTAGAGGCATATTTCCTGTAAATATGGGAAAACAAAAGATAATGAATATAGACTTATACACCAAATTACTTGATGTTTAAACATTAAAGGAGACAGAAATATGAAATTATCCCAGGTTATTAAGTGCCTAAAGGATAGTGGGGAGATGGATGTTTTTACAAACGATCCTGAAATTAGAGGGATTGAAATGGATTCACGCAAAGTGAGGAAAGGAAGCCTTTTTGTTGCGATTAAAGGCTTTCAGACAGATGGACATCATTTTATTGGACAAGCTGTTGAAAATGGGGCGGCTGCCGTGGTGGGTGAAGAAGCCCTTGAATTGAATGTGCCCTATATAAAAGTAACGGATAGCAGACCCAGTTTGGGGAAGCTGGCAAGCTGTTTTTATGATCGTCCATCAAGGAAACATAAAATAATTGGCATAACAGGAACAAATGGGAAAACGACCACTGCCTATATTTTAAAGCATATCTTGGAGACTGCAGGCAGGACATGTTCCCTCTTGGGAACTGTATCCAATATTATTAATAACAGGGAATATAAGACCAGCAATACTACACCAGATGCTTTACAGATCCAAAAAATGCTGAGTAAAAGCCTTGATGAGTTTGTCGTTATGGAGATTTCTTCACATGCGCTGGAACAATCGAGAACAGAAGGTCTGGAATTAGATTACGGACTATTTACTAATCTGGCTCATGACCATCTTGATTATCATGAAAATATGGATCAGTATTTTCTTGATAAAAAGAAAATCTTCACCTTACTAAAAGACGGCGGTAAAGGAGTTATAAATCTCTATAATTCATGGGGAGAAAAAATGGCAGAGGACCTGCAAAAAGAAAAGATTCCTTTGATTTTGCTTGGTGATGATCAGTGCTGTTCAATAAAAGACGTTGCTATTAATGGGAGAACAGTATTTATTTTGGAGATGAAAGGTCAGTCTTTTGAAATTGAATTTCCTCTTCCGGGACACCATAATGTCTATAATGCAGCAATGGCTTTTTTGACAGGCGTTGATCTGGGGATAGACACTGCAGATATTATTAAGGCCCTGGCTGGATTCCCGGGCATCCCGGGCCGTTTTGAAACTATAATCCACCCTTCAGGAGCTAAGTTCGTTGTGGATTATGCCCATACTGTGGATGCGTTTGAATATTGCCTGGAAGCAGCGAGGCAACAGGGAGCGGAAAGAATCTTTCAAATTTATGGATTCCGCGGAGGAAGAGATCAATCTAAGCGCATGGACATGATTAAGGCATCTGCAAAATACTGCCATAAATTTTACTTAACGGCTGATGATTTAAACGATGAATCTGAGGATGAGATGATAAGCCAATTGCATCGGCTGAATAAAGAATTTGGATGCGGTAAGGGGGAAGTGATTCCCGACCGTACTTTGGCTATTCAGAAGGCATGGCGGGAAGCCGGGGAGAGTGACTGGATTTTTATTACCGGAAAGGGGCCGGAAGCTTATCAAAAGCCATTTGCTCTTCCGGCTGAAAGTGATTTGGAAACCCTGAAGCTGCTCCTGGAATCTGGGAGAAAACAGGCGGTGCTATAAGAAAAGCGGAAGCGCCTTGCCCGCGAAGGAACGCAGACTAAGAACGCCACGTCCTCGCATGTCCTGGGGCCTCACCCCGAGGGGGGAGGCTGTTTGTACAGACAGTTGTCGGCCTTCGGAATTTTATACTTCCTTATCTTTCAAAATAAAGGATGCAGACCATTATTGGTCTGCATCTTTTGTTATTCAATAAGATCTAGATAATCGGCAACAATCCCATCCAGTGGATAATGCTTCAACTTTTCTGCCTCTTTCCTGGAACGCACAGTCCAGGCGATTGCTTTCATGTGATTTGAGTGAATCAGATCGATCACGCGTTTATTAACCACAGTCCATTTTGGGTTCAGGTAACTGGCATATTCAGCAATATTTTTAATCTCAACAGTGTCAGGCGGATAGTTAATTAAGATGGCGACAGGGATTTCCGGCACCAATTCATGGAATCTTTTCATTGATTCGGTTTCGAATGACTGAACAATAATATGGTCGTCCCCTTTTGTGTGAAAATTTCTTTTCTTTAGTTCCTCTGCAATCATTTTTTCAATGCCAGGGTACAGGGAAGGTTTTTTTAATTCAATTAAAAGCCCGACGCGATCTGCATATTTGTCTAAAACCTCTTCGAAAGAAGGGATGCAGGCACCGCGGAATTTTTGGGAAAACCAGCTTCCGGCATCCATCTTTCTGAGCTCGTCAAAGGTAAAATCGGACACCTTGCCTTTATGGTCAGTTGTGCGGTCGACAAGTGAATCGTGAATCACAACAATCTTTCCATCCTTGCTTAATTGGACATCAATTTCCAGATAATCTGCACCCATTTCGATCGCACGGTCATATGAAGGGAATGTATTTTCAGGACAGTAGCCGGCTGCTCCCCGATGTCCGATTTTTTTCATTTTGTGAGTGGTGCTTGTCATTTTTTTTATGCCGAAAAATGAAATAACTGTAGCCAAAGCTGTAAAAAAAACATTTTTCATTACCTTCAAAGTCATTTCTCCTCGCCATTTTTTGCTCATCTTAAAGGATTTAAAAACATTTTGTCAACTGCCAGTGGATTTCTTCAAAATAAAATGACTCTGCCCCGGGATAAGGAGCAGAGTATCTTATCTCTGTTTATTCCCATTCTTCATAAACAATAGTACCGCCAGTCAGATCCAGAGTATTTCTTTCGCCCTTATAAAAAAGCTTTCCTTCTTCTTTAACAACCAGGTTCTCATATGTAAATACACTCTTTCCGGAAGGAAGCTGGATAATAATTTTCTCACCTAGTTCTTTTTTAGGGGCTTCTATATTAATGAGGCTTTGAGAATAAAAATATAATGCTGTAAAGACAGCAGCAAAAAAGCCCAATAGGACAATTGACATCAGCATAAATTTGCTCTTTGGCTTCCCCATATGCAATTCAGATCTTGTCATGTTCCCTATCCCTCCGCTAACTAGATATATTCGTCTATTCCACCAATTTTCGGCATTTAATCCCCAGTGGCGAATTTTAGTCCCAAAATAAGGTATGCAGAAATAGAGATGAAAATGACAAAAATGGGCTCAAAGTTAGACAAGCTGAACAGATAGAAGTATGAATATGGAAAAAACTGCGAAAAATGAAACAATTACAGGTTTTTGTCCGTATATAAATTAATCCGTTAAGGGAAAAGGGAAAGGAGGCATGGGATAGAATAGATGGACAATAAAATATGGATAGGGTGATGTAATGGAACTATTTGGTTTTCCTATTCAGACAATATATCTCTTCACACTTATTTTTTCGGGCATCTTAATTATTTTGTATGTGTTTTTTGGAGATATTGCTGACGGAATTGGGGAGGGAAGTTTTCTAAATCCTGTACTGATTCTTGCATTTATCACTTTTCTTTCCGCTGCAGGCTATATCTTTGAAACGGCAACCTCTCTTAATAGCGTGGTCATTCTCTTGATAGGAGCTGGAATTGCAGGACTGCTGGATGTACTGCTGAATATCTTTGTTCTTATTCCATTATCATCTGCTGAAGAATCTCTCGTTTACACAGATGAATCCTTAAGGGGAAGATTAGGTACGGTATTAATACCTATACCGGAGAACGGTTTCGGTGAGGTTTTGATTGAAAATATAAGCGGGAGAATTTCCAAGCCTGCCCTAAGCTATGAAAATACGTTTATAGCAGAAGGCAGCAATGTGCTGATCGTTGAAGTGGAAAATGGAGTTATTAAAGTTATCGATTATAAAGAATTATAGACAGGGGGACATATAATGCTAATGATTTGGGTTGTAATTGGAATTGCAGCATTTTTGCTAATTGCGCTTCTTGGTGTGTTCATTACAAAATATCGGACTGCAGGGCCAGATGAAGCGTTAATCGTAACAGGAAGTTATTTGGGCAGCAAAAATGTCCATGTGGACGAATCCGGAAATAAGATAAAAATAATTAGAGGCGGAGGAACATTTGTATTGCCGGTCTTTCAGCAGGCAGAGCCATTGAGTCTCCTTTCAAGCAAACTGGAGGTTACCACTCCGGAAGTATATACCGAACAGGGAGTCCCTGTCATGGCAGATGGTACTGCAATCATAAAAATCGGCGGGAGTATTGGAGAAATTGCTACTGCTGCAGAACAATTCCTTGGTAAATCAAAGGAAGATCGTGAAAATGAAGCGAAAGAAGTTCTAGAGGGGCATTTACGGTCAATTCTGGGTTCTATGACAGTCGAAGAAATATACAAAAATAGGGATAAATTTTCCCAGGAGGTTCAAAGGGTTGCATCACAGGATTTGGCTAAAATGGGCCTGATCATCGTTTCTTTCACAATCAAAGATGTCCGCGACAAAAATGGCTACCTGGACTCACTGGGAAGGCCAAGAATTGCTCAGGTTAAGCGGGATGCGGATATTGCCACAGCTGAAGCTGAAAAGGAAACCCGGATAAAACGGGCGGAAGCAGCCAAGGATGCCCAAAAGGCAGAACTTGAAAGAGCGACAGAGATAGCAGAAGCTGAGAAGGAAAATCAAATGAAAATGGCTGATTACAGAAGGGAGCAGGATATTGCCAAAGCCCGGGCTGACCAGGCATATGACCTTGAAACGGCCAGGGCAAAGCAAGAAGTTACGGAGCATGAAATGCAGATCAGGATCATTGAACGCCAAAAGCAAATTGAGCTTGAAGAAAAAGAAATCTTAAGAAGAGAACGCCAATATGATTCCGAAGTGAAAAAGAAAGCTGATGCAGACAGGTACGCTGTTGAGCAGGCAGCAGAGGCTGAAAAGAAAAAGCAGATTGCCGAAGCGGATGCAAACCAATATCGGATTGAATCACAGGCCCGTGCCGAAGCTGAAAGAGTTAGGGCAGATGGAATGGCGAAGGCTGATTCACAGCGCGCTCAAGGTGAATCAGAAGCCGAAATCATCCGCCTCAAAGGACTGGCGGAAGCGGAGGCAAAGAGGAAAATCGCTGAAGCGTTTGAACAGTATGGCCAGGCGGCCATGATGGATATGGTCATTAACATGCTTCCGGAATATGCGAAGCAGCTTGCAAGCCCGCTATCAAATATTGATAAGATTACAGTGGTAGATACAGGAAGTGACAGCAATAATGGCGGGGCCAATAAAGTAACTGGCTATGCCACCAACCTGATGTCCACGATGCAGGAAAGCCTGAAAGCTTCGTCTGGCATAGACGTGAAGGAGCTTCTCCAAAATTTTTCTGGCAAAGGAAACGTCCGGCAAAGCCTGGAACAGCTGACTGAGGAAATTAAAGAAAAAGAACCCGTCCAATCCGCTAAAGGAATCCAAGCCACTCTAGCTCATAAAAAATAATAAAATTGCCTATTTTTTCAAGGAAGATAGTCTGGAAATACTGTTATATCAGCAAAAAGCAGAAGCCTTCACACGGAAGGCTTCTTTTTTGCGATGAAAACTGTGTATTCGTCTATCGCACAAATTGGGTGAATTGAATAGGATATATTGAATCAAACAAAGGAGGTAATTGACTATGTCAGACGGATGTGGATACGGCGGCGGTTTCGCCCTTTTAGTTGTTTTGTTTATTTTACTGATTATTATCGGTGCTTCTTGGGGTTATGGCGGATTCTAATAATTAAACATGGAGACAGAGTTTATTAGTAAGGGAGGGGATTCTATAATGTATGGCTACGGATATGGCGGCTGTGGATATGGTGGAGCTGGATATGGCGGAGCTGGATACGGCGGCGGTTTTGCGCTAATCGTTGTTCTGTTCATCCTGTTGATCATCGTAGGTGCTTCTTGCTTTAAGTGGTAATAGATTAAAAGAAAAGCAGGGGGACCTGCTTTTCTTTTATATGCATACATACCTTTGGATGTGAGTGTGAGAAGCCACGGCAAATTCCGCTTGAAAATGAAAATATCCACTCGCAAAGAGTCTGTCTCCGCGCAAAAAAAAAAGTGCGCGCAAAAGGAAAAATCCCGCGCAATACAAACAAATACCCGCGCATAAAAATCCGTCTCCGCATACAAAAACCTGAAATCAGTCAGCAAATTCACTAATTGCAAACTCGTGTTTCCTAATAAGCCAAATAGGGAAAAGAAGCAGCATAAACGAAAATGGGAGGTTTGCAAAATGGATGAACTTAAAACTCAGGATCGGGAAAATACGATGAGGGAAATATACTCGATATTGGAGGGTGGACTTCAGCGGGAAATGCATAAAAGCGAGTACAAGCTTGTTTCAGAGTGGGTAAGCGGTTTTAACCTGGAGGAAAGAGCAACGATATTAAATATGCTTAAGGAGCTAACCAACAAGCATATCAGGATTGATTAATGACAAGCAGGCAGATACTTGCATTAAAGCTGCTGATCATTTGCCTATTGACAATAAAAGCCAGAAGCTTATATACTACAATCAAAGAGTTTGAAAGGATGATTTAGGGGCATGAAGTTATAATCTTATTTTTTCTGGTATCTTTTTACATTTAAAAAGTTTAACCCGGAGAACATAGGATTAGTGTGCCCTTTTTTAGTCATCCCTTATCGGAACTGATGGTTACTATATTTGTCTGTAAGCGGATCAAATTTTATTTAGGCGCATGTTTATTATGTATTTGCACCATTTCCAATGATGGGTGCACAATCCTCTCCGGGTATGGGGAGGTTTTTTTATGTGTGCAAATAAACGTATAATCAGCAATCAGAACAATAATAACCTGCCGATTCTCATGGCCAGGGGTCTTCAAAAGTCATTCGGTGATAAAACGGTGTTTTCTAATTTGGACTTCGATATTTATCAGCAGGACCGCATCGGCCTTGTTGGCTTAAATGGCACAGGTAAAACTACACTGGCCGATATTTTGTTCGGCAGTATTCAAGCGGATAAAGGCACTATCGAGCGGATGAAGGAGCCATGCAGAATTGGCTACCTGCATCAGTCGGCAGACTATTCTGTCAGTGAAATTCGCGATTTCAACCAATCTCCAGATGAAGAGATTCTTCAGCAGGCAAGCAAACTAGGCCTTTCAAAACTCCATGAATGGGAGCCGGATAGACTTGATTCTTTGAGCGGCGGTGAAAGACTGAAGCTTTCTTTAGCTAAAGTCTGGTCATCTAACCCGGATATGCTGATTTTGGATGAACCTACTAATCATTTGGACTTACAGGGCATCGAATGGCTAATTAGCGAAATCTGCAATTTCAGCGGCCCGGTTCTGATCATTTCCCATGACCGTCATTTCCTTGATCAGGCAGTCGGGAAAATTTTCGAATTACAGGAAGGCATTCTCACCATTTATCAGGGTAATTACACAGCATACCGGGAGCAAAAACAGAAAAACTTTGATGATCAGCTACATCAATTTAATGTACAGCAGAAAGAGATCGAAAGAATCGAAAATCAGATGTCCAATTTAAAAAAGTGGTCTGAAAAAGCTCACAGGGAATCAACTAAAGGCGGAAGTCCTTCTGAGAATAGGCAGATGGGATTTAAAGAATATCACAGAGTGAAAGCCAAAAAGATGGATCAGCAGATTAAGTCAAAAATGAAAAGACTTCAGCAGGAGCTGGATAAAAATAAAGTTGAGAAGCCGGAAGAAGAGGGGAAAGTACATTTTCAATTTGATGCGTCAGGCAAAAGAGGGAAGAGAATCATTGAAGCTAAAAACCTTTCAAAAAGCTTTGGCGATCGGACTCTTTTCGAGGATAGCCAATTTTATATCAAGCACGGTGAAAAAATAGGGATTCTTGGAGCAAACGGGGCAGGCAAGACCACATTTATCCGAATGCTTTTAGATGAAGTACCGCCTTCTGATGGAGAACTTTGGGTCAGCAGCACTTTAAAGATTGCTTATTTAAATCAGGATATCAATGATTTGCCCTTAACCAAAAATGCCGTTGAGGCACTTGATCTCACCGATCGTGAAATGATTTACAAGGCAAGGACCCTGTTAGCGAATTTGGGGATGAAGGAAGCGAAGTTAAATCAGCCGATTGAACAGCTTAGTATGGGAGAGCGAATTAGGGTCAAGCTTACAGATATGCTTTTAAAAGAATATGATGTGCTAATACTAGATGAGCCGACGAATCATTTGGATTTGCCGAGCAGGGAACAATTTGAAAAAACACTCAAAGAATTTTCAGGGACGCTCATCATTATTTCTCATGATCTATACTTTTTGGAGAAGTTAAGCTCAAGGTTACTTGTATTTAAAGATAATAAAATTACCAGATTTGAAATGGACCTGAGGGAATATCAGATTAAATCCAGGAATTCCAAACAGGAAAAAGACCATGACTCCATGAAAGAGCAAATTATGGTTATTGATAACCGCATCAGTGTGATACTGGGAGAACTCAGTCTGCTTGTTCCGGGTGACAGCAAATATGCGGAATTGGATAAAGAGTTTAATGGCTTAATAACTAAAAAAAGAAAATTATTAAATCAATAAGTGCAAAAAGGCGGGCCTTAATAAAAATGGCCCGCCTTTTCATCTGATTATTAATTCTTTTTCGCATTAATCCACAGTTTGCCCTCTGCTGTCTTGCGAGTTTCATTGCCGTAGTTATCCGTTACTTTCACTTCAATTTCGGCACCAGGTGCCTTTACATTTGAAGTGGCAGTATAGTAGCCGACATAATGGCCTGGGGAAGTTTCCATCATTGGAAGCTCAGTAGCGTTATTCACCTGTCCCCCTGCATTTGTTAAAGGCATTCTGATGGCAAACGTCGCTTTTAACCCTGGTTCACTATCAAATTCGATTTTTACCGATTCGCCTTTTTTAAGTTCCTTGTCTTCTGCAGGAAGAAGATTTTCTATGGCTGGAGCGGTATACTTAGCTTCGACCGTGATCGTTTTTTCTTCGGTGTTCTTCGCTTTATCCTGTGCTGTTACCGTAATGGTGTTTTCACCTTCATCCAGCAGGATGCGAAGAGAGTATTCACCATCTGTAATCTTTGCTGCCTGGCCGTTTACTTTAACCCAATCAAGGTTATCATCTGAAACGGTTCCTTTAACAGTGACTGTTTCTTTATTTGTTTTGGATTTATCTGCAGGACTTGATATTGTCAATTCCGGCTTTGTTTTGTCATATATTACTTTTACAGATTCAGAGGCATCAGTAGACCCAGACTCTGTAGCTGCCTTCGCTGTAAGAGTATTTTCCCCTTCAGAAAGTGAAACTTCACTTGAGAATGTACCTTCTTCAGTTGTTTCTGCTGATGCGACTTCCTCTCCATTATTAAATACTTTTACAGTAGTTGTAGGAGCCGAAGTACCTTCAACTGTAACCTTCCCTTGGTTTGTGAAGGCTCCGTCAGCCGGAGAAGTGATGACTGGTGCAGTTACTTCATAGTTCACTGTGGCACGGATCATATAGTTTCCTTCATCCTCTGGAGCAGGAGACCATGCACCGCCTACAAGCTGCCAGCTGCGTCCTGCATTTTCTCCATCCTCATCTGTACCAAGACCAGGAGCATTAGGGTTTGGTGCTGATTGGATATATACCAGATAGAAGTCGCCATTTGTAACGATTCCTTCGTCACTAAGATCTACATGTGTCCATTCACCGTTTCTTAAGGCTGTTGCTTCAAATGGACCTGCCAGCTTTTTGCCAGGTGCCCCATCTGGTCCGCTTGCATCATATACTTCCACTTTGAAGTCTGTTCCGCCCGGAGTCGGCCAGCTGGTATCCCAGAAGCGGAATAAGCCGCCAGTAACCATCGCACTGTCATGGCCGGATGCAAGGGACATCTTAACTGCCCAGCCGTTGCCGGCATCGTAGAATGCACGTGCATTTTCAGCTGTACCATCATCATATCCGATTTCACCCGGGTATCCGATAAATGGCTTTAGCTCAATATTTTGCTCTAAAGAAGAGCCGCCTTCGATTGTGATGCTCTGCTCCTTGCTGTAGTAGGAAGGTGCCATAGCTTTTAAAGTGTATGTGCCTTCGTAGGCTGTGATTGTATATTCACCATTTTCATTAGTTGTTACTGGCTGTACTGCTGCATCTTCTATTAAAAGTAGTGAAGTGTTCGCAACAGGCTCCCCAGTTGCTTCATTTGTCACAACACCTGTGACTGTGCCTTTTGGTATTTCCTCAAGGACGAAGTTTGCAGTCGCTTCTCCATCCTGCGGGATATTTACGCTTTGCGTTTGAGAACGATAACCGTAAGCTTCCGCTTTTACAGTGAAATCTCCAGAAGCATGTGTCATTTCAAACGTTCCATTTTGAGGATTGGTAAATACGGACCTGCCTGATTCCAGCACACTTACTTCGGCAGTAAGCGGAAGCAGCACAGGCGCAGGCTGCTGCTGTTTATCATCATCTTTTGCAGGAGTATCCTTTTTAGGAACAATGCTATCCGGATTTACCTTTTCTTTCTTTAATTCTGCAGAAGGTTTATCTTTGCTGATGCCAAGCTGAGCTTTACCTGCAGGTTCAACTGGAGTATCAGATAATTGAACATCATCGATATACCAGCCTTGCTTCTGTACTGATCCATCTGTAGTCACATTGAATGCTACATAAATTCTTTGTCCTGAATACGCACTTAGATCCACTTCTGCATTAACCCACTCTGTTGTATTACCATTTACTCGAAGAACCTGTTCCCAGTTTTCCATGTCAGTTGAAACGAATACATGGCCGTAATCATAACGGTTTTCAAGCTCGTGCCATTGCTTGAACTGAAGGTAGGCATTGCCTTCCGGCAGGTCAATAGGAGGCATCTGAAGATTCATGTTTGCTCTATTTGCATAGTTGCCGTCAAGTTTAGTTGCATATACTTTTTCTCCGGATGCTGCATTGCCAGGACCTGAAGATGGGGTACCCCACTCCCAGCTGTTTTCCGCTCCATATGAAGTCCAGCCGACCGGCTGTGCTTCAAAGTCCTGAGAATAGCCGATGCTGATTCCAGGTCTTACTGCAACTTCATAGGAGTCAGTTTCAGTTAGATTTCCGCCAAAATCATTGACCTTCCATTTATAAGTAACTGAAGGCTCGGCGATGTCTTCTCCAGGAATCACTGCCTGGTAAGTACCATCTTTATAGTTTCCAGCTGTTCTTTCGGCCTCAATGGCTGCCCAGCTGCCGTCAGCTTTTAAGTATTCAAGATCAACTCTTGTGACGCTTACATTATCTGATGCCGTCAATTCAAGTGCCAGATCCATTCCTGCATATGTTTCCTGAGGTGCTTCGTGATTGGCTGCGGGAGCTTCTGAGTCATCTCCTTCTTTTGCAACCTGGCCTTTAATTTTTCCAAGACCGGTCAGTACGGAAGAAACCGCATCGAAGGCATTGACGAGCCCATATCCAAAACCATTATTTGGTGTCTCAGGATAAGTACCATTTGTCAATGGAGTAGAGGTAGTCAGTAAAATTTCCTCCATCTCTTCAACAGTCAGACTTGAATCAACCTGGCGGAGCAGCGCGGCAACCGCAGAAACATGCGGGCCAGCCATGGAAGTTCCATTCCAGCCGCCTTCATATCCGCTTCCGGGAACTGAGGAACGAATGTTGACCCCGGGTGCGGATACATCAGGTTTAATTTCATCGTATGGTGATGGTCCCAGCAATGAGAAGCTGCCTAAACCATTATTAATGTCTGTCGCACCAGTTGCGAATGATTCCGGGTAGTTAGCCGGTGTTGCAACGGAACCAGGTCCGCCTGGATTAAACAAAGTTGTGTTTCCGGCAGAGAACTCTGGGAAAATTTCAGCTGCCCTCCATGCCTGAACCATTGGACGATACCACTCATCCAGCCCAGGTCCGCCGCCCCATGAATTGTTGACAACATCCGGAGCTTTTTCAGGATGCGGGTTTCCTTCAGCATCCTTTGGAGCTAGAATCCATTCACCTGCTTCAAGCAGATCTATGTCAGTTCCGCCGCTTGCAGTGAAGGCTTTTACTGCAATCCATTTCGCACCAGGTGCAACCCCGATCTGATTGGCTCCATTTGGCTCGGAACCCACCATTGTTCCAGTTACGTGGGTACCATGTCCCTGATCATCATATGGTGCTGCCTGGCCTGCAGTGGCATCAAACCAGCTGAATTCATGCGTTGGTGAATCAGGTTGTGCTGGGTTATAGCCCCGGTATTTTTCTTTTAACGCCGGGTGGTTCCACTGAACACCTGTATCAATGGATGCAACGACAGTACCCGATCCGTCGATTCCCATTTCCCATACTGCAGGAGCACCGACACGGTCAATATTCCACTCGATTGAACTTGTTTCTGCTTGTGTTTTGAGAGCTTTTTCGGCTTCCTTTACTGGCTTATGAAGCTGTCTGGTTTCGTTTGGAAGGATTTTTTCTACTTCAGGAAACATGGCGATTTTTTCCATAATGTCCTTTGTAGCTGTTACTGCAATGGCGTTGACGATGTAGAAGGATTGAACATCTTTTGCCTTGCCGTCTTTTTCCTGCTGTTGAAGGAAATTTGTGACTTGGCCTTGAGTTTCAATAGCTGTAGATCTTAGTGAGGATAGGACTGCAGAGCGTTTCATGTACTTGGATTTAGAGGCTGTCAGTTTTTGGGATGCAGCCGCTTTTTGAGCTTTCTTGGCTGCTGCTGAAGTATCAGCTTGTTCTTTAAATTTTATCAGGAATGTTACTTTATCTTTTTTATCAAATTGTTTCAGCAATGAGCTGTTTATTTTGCTTTTTGCTGTCTGAGGTGCAGCTTGCTTAACTGAGGTATGCGGAGAGCTTTTACTTTCAGCTGATCCCATGCCTGGGAACATCAGGGGCAAAATCAAAAAAGCTGTCAGCATCACATAAAGAATGCGATTCAATGATTTTCTTTTTCTTTTCAAAAAATTCCCTCCTTGTTTTGTTTAATTCCTTAAATAGTGTTTTCCGGCAAAATGAACTCGATCACCTCCTAAGGGTTTCTTCCAAAAATGGAAAACCCTTCCGCTAACAAGAACTTTAGCTGAATAATCAGCTGGAGATTGTCGAAAAATGAAGTTTATTGCTGGGGAATGAATAAAATAGCTAGAAGGTTTTAGAGCATTCATAAGGTTACAGTCTTAAAGAATCAACTTAACCTGGTTATATCTAGATGAAAGGAATCATTTTTACCCGGAAATATTGGAATAATAATAATTTTTGGAAAAAATAAGAAAAAGGAGGGAGGCAGTATTTTTCCAGAATGATAAAATGAATAAAAAGAGGGGGAACTTTAAAAGATGCCTTTCGTCAATCCAATAGGAAAATAGCAAGTAAATTATATGAAAATGGGTATTTTGAAGTGTAACTTTCTTTGTATTACTTATGAATTCTGGCTGGAAGAATGGTTACAGTGAAAAGGACTCTTTCTTCGGAATTCGTCTTAATTAATACAAAGGAATCAGAACATTTAGGAAAAATAGGATAAATGAACAGAATTTGTATTTTGACCTGCATGAAATTTGATTTGATTATTTTACATAAATATTGGAATAGTGTTTCTTTTTTATTTTTCATTCGTCTAATAATACGCGAGGGGGCGCCAAAATGGAGAGAATATCGGCAGAAGCTTTTGAAGATATATACAGCGAATACAGCGATCGAATTTATGGATACATATTTCTTCTCGTGAATGATAAGGAAGTCGCCGAAGATCTGACACAGGACACCTTTATTAAAGCTTATAAATACATGAGCCAATTTAATGGGGAATCCCAGATCTTTACATGGCTGGTCCGAATATCAAGAAATGTAGCCATTGATTATCTGCGTAAAAAAAACAGATTCAAATTTTTCTCAATTGAAAAATTCCAGCTCCAATCAGATGAAGAGACTCCAACCGAGATTATGATTAAGGGTGAAAAAGTTACACTCTTATATGAAGCAATCCGACATTTGAAATTAAGCTATCAAGAAGTGCTGATTTTGAGAAAAATAAAGGAGTTTTCAATCAAAGAAACGGCCGAAATCTTGAATTGGAACGAAAACAAAGTTAAAATCACCACTTCCAGGGCACTCGCAGCACTAAAAAAAGAATTGCAGAAAAGGGGGGAAATCCATGAAGAGCTCATTCGGATTCGATAATTCTTTTCGTGAATTAGACCGTATTCCGCGATCGCAAAAGCAAAAACAGGATAGCCTGCAAAAAATATGGAGTGGTATAGAGGATAGGCCAAAAAGAAAGAAAAATATTTTTCCTAAATTTTTATCTGCTGCCGCAGTAATGGCTGCTTGTATTATGTTCGCTTTCATTATTTTTTCTGAGGATTCAACGACAGGGGGCAGCAGCAGTGCAGATATGCTTGGAGATAGTTTTATCAGTCAAACAGCTATTGCTCTATCAGAAACTGAGAATTCCTTCTCTGCTGATGGAACGTATTCTGCTGAAACCGCGACTGTAAAAGATGAAAAGTGGGAAAGCACGGCAAGAACTGCCATAAATTCGGCAATGCCTGCAGAGGCCGTCATCGACTCCAAACCATTATATGATATCCAATTTATTATGAAAGGCAAAGAATCTGTAAAGGTGAAAGTCTGGAACGAGCGTGGTGAAGTATATTTCAAGTCAATGGACAGTGAGATAATGTATGCAGTTCCCTCTGAAGAAGGTGCCATATTCATTGAGTATTTGGAAGCCATTGCGCACAGTATTCAAAAAACTCCTTAATTCAGACTCCTTTTTAGGGGTCTTTTTTTATTAGGCGTAAAGCCCTGAAAATTTACATATTACGAGAATTTTTTCAAAATAATGTTTTATCCCCAAATATCAGGGTAGTACTATCTTAGTTGTTAATTAATTTATTTGCTGGCCAGTATTTTTCCTTTGCGCAGGGGTTAGGCACAAGCTTAAAGCTGAAGATTAAATATGATTTAGGGGGAGCATCATGAAAAAGGGATTAATCTTTATCATTTCCGCCATCCTGCTTATTGGCACCTTGGCAGGCTGTTCTGGTGAGGAAAGTGTTCAGGCAGAAAAAACGAAGGATGGAAAAGTAATTGTTGATTTTTGGAGCTTCTGGGGTTCGGAAACGAGGCGTCCGATCATAGAAAAAATCATAGAGGATTTTAACAATTCACAGGATGAGGTTTTTGTAAAGCATACATATTTGCCCTGGGGAGATATTTGGACAAAGAACCTGGCATCCGTCGCAGCGGGAAACCCGGCTGATGTTATTATAAACGATATTAATTCAGTCGCCCAGCGAGCTGAAAACGCCCAATCAGAAGATCTGAGCAAGTATATCAATGAATCCTTCAAAAATCAATTTTATCCTCATTTATGGGAAACGGTAATGTACGGGGACAAACCTTATGCAGTTCCATTCAATACAGATACAAGATTGCTATTTTACAATAAAGATGCTTTTAAAGAAGCTGGACTTGATCCGGAAAAGCCGCCAGCAACATGGGCGGAACTGGAGGAGTACGCCGCAAAGCTTGATATAAAGGATGGAGACCGATATGAGAGAGTTGGCTTTTATCCGCTATGGGGCAGCATTGGTGCGGCCAGCTGGATGACAAGCGCTGACGGCGGAAAAGGATTCATTCAAGATGGAGAACTTTATATCAATACACCTAAAAAGCAGGAAGCGCTTCAATGGCTGCTGGGATGGAAAGAGCGTCTTGGTGAGAAGACAGTTCAATCTTTTGAAGCTGAATTTGGCAGTGAGCAGTCAAATCCATTCATAGCAGGCAAAGTGGCAATGTGGGTTGATATCGGCACGTTTTACACACAGATTCGTGACTACGGAGAGGATATGAACTTTGGTGTAGCTCCAATTCCTGCATTTGAAAAAGGTTCGGGGAATTGGAGCGATGGCGGCGGTTTCGTAGCTGAAATACCGAAAGGAGCCAAACATCCTGAGGAAGCTATGAAATTTATCAAGTATTTAGCTGGCCCGGAGGCACAAAAATACTGGGCTATGAAAAACTATGATAATGTCGCAAACAAAGAAGCTGCAGAAGCAGTTGTTAATGAACTAAAGGGCGATGATAAGTACGTATATGAAGCTTCGGTGAAAAACCTGGATCAAACGCAATTGTTTCCGGTTCCAGTAAAGTATCCTGATTACCAAAACCGCATCAATCCGCATATAGACAGTGTGCTGCTAGGAAAAACGAAGCCAGAAAAAGCGCTGGCAAAAGCAGAGAAAGATGTTGAAAAACTAAAGAGAAAATAGAACAAAAGAGAGAAGGGGCCTCCTTCTCTCTTTAAAAATAAATAAAAGAAGGTGTATGGGTTGAAATCATATGATACAACGATTGCTCGCCGGGGAGCGGGTCTTGCGGAAAAAAAAGAAAAGACATCACGCAGACGGATGTCCCGCCAAACAAGAGAAAATATCTTTGGATATCTATTCATCAGCCCGTGGATAATTGGTTTCCTTGGACTGACACTTGGTCCGCTTTTATTTTCCTTATTTGCCAGTTTTACAGATTATAATATTACTTCAAGGATGAATTTTATCGGCCTTGATAATTTTAAACGCATGTTTACAATCGATGATCTTTTTAAAACGTCTTTATGGAATACCCTTTATTACGTTTTATTTTCTGTCCCGCTGACTACTGCAGGGGCGATTTTTCTGTCGGTTCTTTTAAATCAGAAAGTAAGGGGCATGAAATTCTTCCGCACACTTTATTATCTGCCTGCTATCCTCTCGGGTGTTGCGGTTTACTTTTTGTGGATGCAGCTGCTAAGTCCTTCGACAGGATTGGTAAATACGTTCCTTGCATGGATTGGGATTGAAGGGCCAGCCTGGCTGTTTGATCCTGAATGGACGAAACCAGCTTTGCTTTTGATGAAAATGTGGAGTGTCGGAGGCGGAATGCTGCTTTACCTTGCAAGTCTGCAGGGAGTTTCAGCTTCACTGTATGAAGCAGCGGATCTTGATGGGGCAGGTGTTATGCAGAAATTCTTTTATATCACCCTGCCAATGATTTCACCAATCATTTTCTTCGATGTGCTGACTAGTACCATTGGTGCCTTCCAGATCTTTCAAGAAGCATATGTCATGACAGAAAACGGAAGCGGAGGACCAGGAAATTCACTCCTATTCTACAATCTGCATATGTGGAATAACGCGTTTGAAGTGTTTGACATGGGCTATGCATCTGCAATGGCCTGGCTGCTGTTTATTGTCGTAATGGTACTGACAATCATTAATATGAAACTCGGCAAAAAATGGGTCCATTATGAGGGGGGAGATAATAAATGAGAACTGCCGCAGCACCGAAGTTTTATGAGACAAAAAAATTCAAAGATAATTTAAAGCAGACGATTATTTTTATCGTTTTATTAGCGGGAAGTGTACTGGTATTATCTCCCCTGTGGTGGATGATTTCGACATCATTGAAATCTCCTGCTGAGATTGCGCAATATCCGCCTACCTTTGTGCCAAAGGAATTCCATTTTTCCAATTATGTTGAAGCATGGAAAACAGCGCCGTTTACCCGCTGGGCAATGAATACGTTATTTATTGCCCTCTGTGGAATGGCTGGAAGTGTTCTTGTCAATTCACTCGTTGCATATGCGTTTGCGAAAATCCGTTTTAAAGGAAGAAATGCTTTGTTTATAGTTGTGTTATCAACCATGCTGATCCCAGGGTTTGTCACGATGGTGCCTCAATACATTTTATTTTCGAAGCTTGGCTGGGTAAATACGTACCTGCCGCTGATTGTTCCAGCTTTTTTGGGGAGTGCCTTTTTCATCTTCCTATTGCGCCAGTTTATGATGTCCATTCCTAATGAACTAATAGAGGCGGCAGTGCTTGACGGTGCGAATCATCTGCAGATCTGGTGGCATATTATGCTGCCTCTGACGAAGCCGGCTCTTATTACAGTGGCCATTTTTTCGTTTAATGGGGCATGGAATGATCTTCTCGGACCATTATTGTATATAAATGATGAAAGTCTGTACACACTGCAAATCGGGCTTCAGACCTTCAAGGGAACAGTTCAGACACAATGGCATTACCTGATGGCCATGTCAGTCATGGTCCTCCTGCCAGTTGTACTGCTATTCTTCTTCTTCCAGAAGCACTTTATAGAAGGATCAAATATCGCATCAGGTACTAAGGGATAATAAAACCGGCTAAGCATCTGCTTAGCCGGTTTTATAACTGTCCAGCTCAGGCGTCATCGGCTTATGAATGTCGATGATAAGCATAAGCGCTCCGCTTTTCTTATTGAATAGGGCAATATGTTCTCCATTCCCCGCTAACACATACTTTATGGCGGGGTACATAACAGTCAATGATTACCGAATCTGGATTTAGTCCGCTTTCTTTTAGTTGGGAAGACACTGAAACTTCAGGCTCAGTATTTGCGGATGAGCAAGGGTATCCGCCGCGCCATTCATATTTTGTACAGTAGTAGCATAACTCGGCTGCTGCAGTGATTTTATCGGAAGAGACAGCATTGCTTACTGCTGCTTCTTCAATCAAATGCGTTTTCTTCCTTTCTACCTCTGTCAAATAATCAGTAAAGATGCTGTCTTTCGATATATCTATTTTGGTTTCTTCATTTGACTTCAGGTCTTTTACATAAAAAGCCTGATCCTCAATTAACCTGCTGTAATCGACGAGCCGGACTTTTAATCCTTTTCCGTCGGACTCATAAGAAAATGATAGAAGTGACGAGAAATTTACGAGGGCTTTACTATCTAAGAAAACATTTTTTTCTTTGTATTCTATTTCATATTGAACTGTCCAGCCATATTGTTTTCCTTTTTCATCAACAAGAGCTCTTGGCTTGGCGGCTGCATCTTTTAAAATGGAGGATTTAAATTCCTTAAACTCATCAGCCTTTAATACGGCTTTCATGAAATCTTTCTCAGTCAAATCAGCAGAACGGCTTTTGGTTTCTGCAGAAACATTGCCTGAGAAGACTAGTAAAATAGTCAATAACAAGAAAATATACCTTTTCATTACATACCTCCTAAACGTATTGTCCAATATAAGATTAACCTATATTTCCAAAATTAGGAATGGTGCGAAATGATTATATTTATCTAGTATTTTTTATCTAATCTGAATAAAAAAACAGCCTTATGGCAAAAGACTATAAGGCTGATTAATCAATATTATAGAAGCTTTTTGTATTATCATACAGCTTCTTAAGAGCGCTGCTGAAAGCTAATTCTTTTAGTTCAGCAAGGGCACTGATGGAATGGGCCATCATGGCTGGATGGGTAGGCTTGTTTTTAAAAGGGCCTTCGAATTCCCATGGACCATCCGTTTCTGCCATCAATTTATCCAGCGGGTAATCCCGTACAAGGTCCTGTATTTCTTTTTCGTACACGATATCTGGAGTAAAGGAGATGTAATAGCCATTGGCAATCAGCCTGCTTGCCGCTGCGCTGTCACCTTTAAACCAGTGAAAATGAGCTTTTTTAATCGAATGCTTTTCCAATAAATTGCACACAATCGGTGCATCATCATAAATTGCATGGAGGGCAATGGGCTTATCCCACTTTTTAGCGAGCTTAATGAATTCTTCGAGAAGTTCAATATATCCCCCAAGCTGCTTTCTCCCTTCAGACCTTAAATAGTATGGAAGGCCAACCTCGCCAACAGCAGCCATTTGTTCTATGTGAATCTTTATCCAGCTGAAAAGCTCTGAAATTTCATGATCACTGGGCAGAACCTGTTCAGGGTGAAAACCGAAGGCAGGTTTAACAAAGGAATAAATTTCTGCAAGAGCAAGATTTCTTTTGCAGGATGCTAAATCGCTTGAAACTGTAACAAGTGAAAGCTGAAACGGCAACTCATGAAACATTTTCTCTAATTCAATATTGCTGTACTTATCAAGATGAATATGGGCATCAATATACTTATCCATGCTGTTGCCTCCTAATGATTTTTCAGCGCATGATGGATGCTTCTTTTGCAGGCAAGGAAATTTTCATTGAGATAAAGTTCCTCCATTCTTGGCCTGTTAAAGGGTACCTTATATTCTTTAATTACTTTAGCAGGCTTGCTGCTCAGTACTAAAATTCGATCAGAGAGGTAAATGGCTTCTTCGATATTGTGGGTTACAAACAGAATTGTCGGCTTATGCTCATTCCAAATATCGAGAAGCCACTTTTGCATATCGTGGCGGGTAAGCTCATCTAAAGCTGAAAAAGGTTCATCCAGCAAAATGATAGGCTGCGGGCTTAATAATGCCCGGATAAAGGCAGCCCTTTGCTTCATTCCCCCTGACAATTCATGGGGGTATGCATTTTCATAGCCGCCGAGACCAGCTTTTTGAAGCATCTTTCTGGCCGCTTCCGAATCGGTTTTACCCATTAGCTCCTGTCCAAGCAGAACGTTTTGAAGAATGGTTCTCCAGGGCATCAGGGAAGGTGTCTGAGGCATATAGCTTATTGAACCGCGTTTGCCGTTGATTTTCACATTCTCAAGCGTTATGGAGCCTTCGTCCGGCAGAAGCATCCCGCCAATCAGGTTGAAAATGGTGCTCTTTCCGCTCCCTGAAGGACCTAAAATCGAAACAAATTCCCCTTCATTTACATGAAAACTCAAATTGTCTAAAACCTGATTAGTATCAAAACTTTTGGTTAAATGATTAACGGATAATTGTATCATTTCCTGGCACTCTCCCGTGACTTCCATTTAATCAGCAAACGTTCAGCCAGTAAAATTCCTCCAAAAAACAGCAAGCTTAACAGCATAATCGCAAAAATGGCAACAAAAACACGGTCTGTCCGAAATGAAGAAGATGCCAGAGTCATATAAACACCTATTCCTTCTTTAGCTCCGAGCCATTCGGATATTACAGCACCCATCACACTATAGGTTGCGGAGATTTTTAGCCCTGAAAATAGAGAGGGAAGGGAATAGGGAAGCTCCAGCTTCCAAAACAGCTGTCCTTTGCTGGCCCCTGCCATCAGCATATAATGCCTAAGTTCTCCGGGTGTCTGGCGAAAGCCGTCCAATGCAGCAACAGTAATGGGGAAGAAGCAAACCAGCGTGATGACAATCAGCTTTGGAAGTATCCCGAAACCAAACCAAACAACCAGCAAAGGAGCCAGAACAATTATAGGCACATTTTGTGAAAGTATGAGGAGAGGGTAAACCGACTCCCTTATAAAAGGCAATAAGTGCAGTATAACGGCTGTGATTAAACCTATGACGGTGCCAATGGCAAATCCCAATAGGGAAAGCATGACTGTCGATTGAAGGTGGTGGCTGAAGCCCTCCCAGCCCGAAATCGCTTCCAGAACGATTTCTGTTGGCGGAGGCAGGAGCCATGCAGGGACTTCTGCCAGATTTACTGCCATTTCCCAAGCAATGAATAAAAGAAGGAGAACCGCAGCCGGCCTCCATCCTTTTCTGAACAAATTTATCATGGACGATATTTCTCCGTTAAATCACTCATTTCAATACCGTCCGGCTGATATAGAACCTTTACCTGTGAGATTACATTGCTGCTTCCTCTTTCAATCATTTTTCTGTTCATATCAGCTATGATTTTCAATAAATGGTCTAAATCGCCTTCCATCGTTGTTTCGAGGGGATGCACTTCGTACTTAACACCGGATTGCTGAATGACACTAATTGCTTCATCAACGTAAGGTATAACATTTTCCCCATCTTTTGTTTTCGGTATGATCTGAATGCTTACAAGTGCGTTTGCCATATTTGAACTCTCCTTATTCCGGCAGGAAGTCATTAGTAAATGCTTTGCCTGCATCTAATTCTTTATCTAAAAGACCATTTTCATGCATCCAGTCTGCATAGTTTTCCCAGACTTCAAGCTTTTGTTCACCCCATCTTGAAGCATCATCCTGATAGCGGGGGGATAGCCATTCCTGGCTTTTTTTGACCAATTCGCTGTCCAGATCCGGAGCATTCTTTAACAAAATATCTGCTGCTTCGCCAGGTTGATCGATTGCAAATTCATATCCCCTTGCTGCTGCTTTTACAAATGCTTTGACAGTATCCGGATCATCTGCAATCATTTTTTCGCTGGTTGCGAGAACGGGCGTGTAGTAATCCAGTTTTTCTGAGTAGTCGGTAAGGTAGACCATATTAATCTTTTCCCCCCGAAGTTCTGCTTCTACACCTGTCCATCCATAATAAATCCATGCGAAGTCTATATCTCTTTTAACAGCTGTAAAAAAGTCAGCATCCCCCATATTAACAATTGAGACCTTATCAATATTAGCGTTTTCCTTCTTCATTAGGGAGTCTATTACCGATTTTTCTACAGGTGCCCCCCAGCCGCCATAAGTTTTTCCTTCAAAGTCTTTCGGCGATTTAATGTTTTTTTCGGCAGGGGATGCAAAACCGGAAGTATTATGCTGAATAACAGCTGCTATCGATACAAGGGGAACGCCCTGTACACGTGCTTCCGTGATGCTTTCCTGATAGCTGACACCAAAATCAGCCTTGCCTGATGCAGTCAATTGATCTGCACCTGCTTCACCTGGCATTATAATTTCTACATCGAGCCCTTCTTCTTTAAAATATCCTTTGTCCTTTGCGGCATATAAGCCGGTATGATTGGTATTAGGTGTCCAATCCAGTACAACAGTAACTTTTTTCAAATCTTGTTTGCTGTCTGAATCTTCGCTTCCAGTCTGATTATCCGGTCCATTGCCGGCACAGCCTGAAAGAAGCAGCAGCGAACAGATAGCTGCAATCCACTTTTTCATAAGTACTCCTCCTAAAAAACGTTATGTAATAAGGAAAGTTAATGATAGTCTGCCCTGAAAAATAAAAACGCCCCGGTATAAACCAGGGCGCATATAAAAAACATTTAGTATGTTTAAGAATATGTTCCCTACGCTGGTATGAGCCAGATCAGGTTCAAAGGGTCAGCATCTTAATGATGAAGTCTCAACCGGCATACCGGTTCCCCTACATTTCTTGCTATTTAATTTTGACAGCATAAATACTTTCCATCATTATTATAGCAAATAATATTAAAATGCACAGAAAATAATTATTTCATTCCAATCGTCCTGCTCTCTTTCCAAATTCTGAATTTTTCAAGTTCACCTGTAATTTGGCTAACGGCAAAACCAAGGACTGCTACATCATCTAAGATTCCCATTCCTATTAAAAAGTCAGGAACAAGGTCTATTGGGGAAACAAAGTATAGTATGGAAGCAATAATAAAGATAATCGATTTTTTTGAAATATGCCGGTAATCGCCTTTAGACCATGACTTTACTAAATCGATCAGAAGCTGAAACTTTTCCCATATATCACTTAATGAAGATTGGTTTTTATCTGCTTTAAGTGTAGCCTTTCTTAAAAGTCCTTTTGTTTTTTCAGGATCGTCCGCATAACGTTTAGCCCTGGATGAAAATTTTTTATAGCCGTCCTTATAAACTTTGGTTTCTATTTCAGGCATAGCTATCACTCCTATATTGATAATTCGCATAAACAGTTATAATCTAGTATTTACCGCATACCTGACATGACATAAACATTTCATGGGGAGAAATAAATGGAAATCAAATTTAACCTGTGACAAAACCTTATTGGGAGCTGATATCTATGCTTGAGAAATGGCTGAAAGAATCAAATTATACAGTAATATTGACTGGAGCAGGAATGTCGACAGAAAGCGGACTGCCTGATTTCAGGTCTGCCAATAATGGATTATGGAATGGGAAAGATCCTGGGAAAATAGCCAGTACAAAAGCATTGAATGAAAATGTGAACGAATTTATAGAATTTTATCGGCACAGGGTAATCGGGCTTAAGGAGTGTAATCCCCATCAAGGGCACTATATTCTTGCAGATTGGGAAAAGAGAGGTATTATTAAGAGCATTATTACCCAGAACGTGGATGGATTTCATGGACTCGCGGGAAGTGAAAAAATATCAGAGCTCCATGGGAATCTGCAGACACTCCATTGCCGGAAATGTAAAAAAGAGTTCCCGAGCGAGGGGTATTTGCATGGTCAATTCCAATGCCGTTGCGGGGGTGTGCTCCGTCCTTCAGTGGTTCTGTTTGGGGAAATGCTCCCTGAGGAGGCCTTAGATTTCGCAGCAGATGAAACAGAAAAAGCAGAACTTTTTATTGTTCTGGGATCATCCTTGACTGTAACACCTGCAAATCAGTTTCCGCTGATAGCCAAACAAAAAGGAGCAAAACTTGTGATTATTAATATGGAACCTACGGATTTCGATATTTATGCTGATAAAGTGATTCATGACCGCAAAATTGGTGAAGTGCTGGATGAACTTGATAGAGCCTTCAAATAGTCAAAAAACATGAAATCATAGCACTCATGCTATGATTTTTTTTATCAATCAACTATAATGGACAATGAACATGATTACTACTGCCTCAAGCGATATGATATATAAGGAGTGTTCAGCATGTTATCAAACATCGGTATTCCAGGTTTAATTCTAATCCTGGTTTTGGCTCTGATTATTTTTGGACCCAAGAAACTTCCTGAAATAGGAAGAGCGTTCGGGGAGACATTAAAAGAATTTAAGAAATCTACCCGTGAACTCACAAAAGATGATGACAATGATAAAAGGAAATAACCTATTCAAGTGGTTTAGAACCGGCTTTGCAGACAATAGTCTCGAAGCCGGTTTTTTATTTTCTGGCTTTCGAAGCGAGTGAATGGGTATAGAAAAGAGAGAAATGAAAAAATGGTTGACTAACATGTATATACAAGATAAAATGAAAGCGTAAACAGTTCATGTATATACAAGTTGGTTTGCTAAATTGGATAGAGTTGTAAATGGCGAGAACAATAAATAAAAACCTTATAACTGTTTTTTTCTATAATATGAAAACGGTAACAGGAGGAGAGCGAAGAATGGCTACGAATAAAGAGTCAGCAGAGCAAATTGTAGAAGCTATCGGGGGCAAGGATAATATCGCAGCGGCTACTCATTGTGTTACACGTCTGCGTTTTGCCTTAAAAGATGAGGGGAAGGTCAATAAAGAAAAACTCGAAAATATAGATGTAGTGAAAGGTTCCTTTTCCACAAATGGACAATTCCAGGTTGTCATTGGACAAGGCCTTGTTGATAAAGTGTATAAAGAAATGACAGAAGCAACTGGAATAGGCGAATCATCAAAAGAAGAAACAAAAAGTGCTGCTGCTGAGAACTTAAATCCATTGCAGCGCGGCATTAAAACACTCGCAGATATTTTTATTCCAATCCTTCCAGCTATCGTAACAGCCGGTTTGCTGATGGGGATAAACAATATTATGACAGCACCGGATATTTTCTTTGATGATAAGTCTTTTGTTGAAGTTTATACTAACTGGGCTGATCTGGCTGGCATCATTAACCTGATTGCCAATACTGCTTTCGTATTCCTTCCCGGTTTGATTGGATGGAGTGCTGTAAACCGGTTTGGCGGAAGTCCTCTTCTTGGTATTGTGCTAGGTTTAATGCTAGTGCATCCGGATCTTTTAAATGCATGGGGCTATGGTTCTGCTGAAGAAGTTCCGAAGTGGAACTTATTCGGGTTAGAAATAGAAAAGGTAGGTTATCAGGGGCAGGTATTGCCTGTATTATTTGCTTCATACGTATTGGCTAAGATAGAAGTATTTCTGAGAAAAAGAATCCCTGATGCTTTTCAGCTTCTAACTGTCGCGCCGATCGCTTTACTGATCACTGGGTTTCTTTCTTTTATTGCTATTGGACCGATCACATTCATGATCGGCAGCTGGATTACAAATGGGGTTGTCGGAATCTTTGATGCTGTTCCAGCCCTTGGAGGCTTGATTTACGGTGGATTATATGCCCCTCTCGTTATCACTGGTATGCATCATACGTTCCTGGCAGTTGATCTGCAGTTAATCGGCAGCATTGGCGGCACGTTTTTATGGCCGATGGTTGCATTGTCTAATATAGCTCAGGGTTCCGCCGCTTTTGCCATGATGCTGTTAAGCAAAGGGAACGAAAAACTGAAAGGGCTTGCGCTAACTTCTTCAGTATCAGCGTGGCTGGGCGTAACAGAACCGGCAATGTTTGGCGTAAATCTTCGCTTTAAGTACCCGTTCTTTGCAGCGATTATTGGGTCAGCAATTGCAGGAATCTTCATCACTATTAATGGAGTTAAGGCACCGTCGATAGGTGTAGGAGGCTTGCCGGCATTCTTCTCTATCTTTGCGGAAAATTGGGGTTCTTTCTTTATCGGAATGGGTATTGCACTTGTCGTACCGTTTGTATTGACCTTAGCCTTCTCTAAATTTAAAAAAGCAGAATAGAAAGATTGATGCCATGGGGTTCTATGATTCCATGGTATCGCCATTTCTTGGGGCATGCACACAAATGTTAAAAATCGGAGGTCGCCATATGAAGAAGCAATGGTGGAAAGAAAGTGTAGTTTACCAGATATACCCGCGGAGCTTCATGGATAGCAATGGAGATGGAATAGGAGATTTGCAGGGTATCATCTCCAGGCTGGATTATTTGAAAGAGCTAGGGATTGATGTGGTCTGGCTTTCTCCAGTATATAAATCGCCAAATGATGATAATGGCTATGATATAAGCGATTATCAGGATATTATGAGTGAGTTTGGAACAATGGAAGATTGGGAAGAACTTCTCGGAGAGATGCATAAGAGAGAGATTAAACTCATTATGGATCTGGTGGTGAACCATAGTTCAGACGAACATATCTGGTTTGCAGAGTCCAGGAAATCCAAAGACAATCCATTCAGGGATTATTATATATGGCGCGAAGGAAGGAATGGAAAAGAGCCGAATAACTGGGGAAGCAATTTCGGGGGATCCGCCTGGAAACTTGATGATAAAACAGGAGAATATTATTTGCATCTGTTTTCAAAGAAACAGCCAGATTTAAATTGGGATAATCCGAAACTTAGAAATGAAATATACGACATGATGACTTGGTGGCTGGAAAAAGGCATTGATGGATTCAGAATGGATGTGGTCAACTTTATTTCCAAAGTAGAGGGACTTCCTGATGATGAACCAAAGCCTGGAAAGAAATATGCTTCTGGAAGCAAGTATTATCGAAACGGCCCCAGAATTCATGAATACCTGCGGGAGATGAATGAAAAGGCGTTAGCGAAGTTTAATGTTATGACTGTTGGCGAAATGCCCGGTGTGACTCCTGAGTGGGCCAGGCAATATACAGGGGAATCACGAAATGAGTTAAATATGGTCTTCCAATTTGAACATGTTAGCCTGGACAACGGGCCAAACGGCAAATGGGATCTTAAACCCCTTGATCTGTGTGACTTAAAACTAAACCTGACAAAATGGCAAAATGAGCTGGATAAAGCTGGCTGGAACAGCCTTTACTTTAATAATCACGACCAGCCCCGCTCTGTTTCAAGATTCGGCAATGACGGAGAGTATAGGGAAAAGTCGGCTAAGATGCTCGCAACATTGCTTCATATGATGAAGGGAACTCCTTATGTTTATCAGGGCGAAGAAATTGGAATGACGAATGTTTGTTTCTCAAGCATTGAAGAGTACAGGGATATAGAAACACTTAATTTTTATAAAGAAGCACTTAACGATGGCTGGACAGAGGATAAGGCCCTTGAAAGCATATACGCAAAAGGGCGTGACAACGCCCGGACGCCGATGCAATGGGATTCTTCCGAGCACGGAGGTTTTTCGGATGGAACCCCCTGGATAAAAGTAAACCCTAACTATAAAGACATTAATGTGGAAAAGGCCATGAAAGACCCTGATTCTGTTTTTCATTACTATAAAAAGCTTATTGAACTTAGAAAGAAAAATGAAATTATTGTTTACGGCAGGTATAACCTAATACTTGATCAACATCCTGAAGTGTACGCTTATACAAGAACATTGGGCAATCCGACCCTTCTTGTCTTGTGCAACTTCTATGGAGGAAACCCTGAAGTAGAACCCCCTGCATACATTCAGGAAAAGAAATTTGAGGCACTGATTGGGAATTATAAAGATATACAAATTAACAGAACAATTAAGCTGCGTCCCTATGAAGCTCAGGTCCTTCTTTTTAACAGCTAAAAACCCAATTTCTAAAAAACTAAAACAGGTGTGATTCTAATGAAACAACCATGGTGGAAAAAATCAGTAGTATATCAAATTTATCCAAAAAGCTTTAACGATACGACAGGAAATGGGGTTGGAGACATTCCTGGAATTATTGCCAAGCTTGATTATTTAAAAGAATTAGGTGTGGACGTCGTCTGGCTGACACCAATTTATAAATCTCCGCAGCGCGACAACGGATATGATATTAGTGACTATTTCAGCATTCACGAAGAATACGGAACTCTAGCTGACTTTGAAAAGCTTCTTGAAGAGGCACATAGCCGGGACATTAAAATCATTATGGATATTGTAGTAAACCATACTTCCACAGAACATCAATGGTTCCAGGAAGCAAAAAAATCAAAAGACAATCCATACCGTGATTTTTATATTTGGAAAGACCCTAAGGACGATGGAAGCGAACCGACAAACTGGGAATCAAAATTCGGTGGAAATGCATGGAAATATGATGAAGCAACCGGCCAATACTATCTCCATCTTTTTGATGTCACGCAGGCGGATCTAAATTGGGAAAATGAAGAGCTTCGCCGAAAAGTGTATGACATGATGAAATTCTGGTTTGAAAAAGGTGTAGATGGCTTCAGACTTGATGTAATCAATCTGATTTCTAAAGACCAGGAGTTTCCCGATGATGACGGATCTGTGCCTCCGGGAGACGGCAGAAAATTCTATACAGACGGACCTCGTGTACACGAATTTATGCATGAAATGAATGAAAATGTATTTTCAAAATACGATAGTATGACTGTTGGCGAAATGTCCTCCACTTCCATTGAACATTGTATAAAGTATTCCAATCCTGAGAGGGAAGAGCTGAGCATGACTTTCAACTTTCATCATTTGAAAGTGGATTACCCAAATGGAGAGAAATGGGCAATCGCTGAATTTAACTTTAGAGCGTTAAAGCAGATTTTATCAAGGTGGCAGACTGAGATGCACAAGGGCGGAGGCTGGAATGCTTTATTCTGGTGCAATCATGATCAGCCCCGAATTGTGTCAAGATATGGTGATGACAGGAAATATCATCGTGAATCTGCTAAAATGCTGGCGACAGTCATTCATATGATGCAGGGAACCCCTTATATTTATCAGGGTGAAGAGTTTGGCATGACAAACCCAGGATTTGAAAACATTGGAGACTACAGAGATGTAGAATCACTGAACGTTTATAATATCCTTAGGGAAAAGGGAATGAGTGAAGAAGAAATCATAAATATTCTCAAAAGCAAGTCTCGCGACAATTCCCGGACCCCGGTGCAGTGGGATAGTTCTGAAAATGCCGGTTTCTCCGATGGAACGCCATGGATAAATGTTGCAACAAATTATATGGAAATAAATGCCGAAAAAGCATTGAAGGACGGAGATTCTATTTTTTATCATTATAAGAAGCTGATCCAGCTTCGCAAGCAATATGATATTATCACGTACGGAGACTATGAACTGATTTCTGAGGAGCATCCTAAGGTATTTGCTTATGTTCGAAATGGCAATAATGAAAAGCTGCTGGTCGTGAATAATTTCTATGGGGAAGAAACATCATTTATCATTCCTGAACACCTTCAGGCAGACGAATATAAAGATGAGATCTTACTGTCCAATTACAATCAGTCACCTCCGGCAGCACAGACCATTAAATTAAGGCCGTATGAATCCGTTATCTATTATTTAAAGAAATAAGATCAAAAAATCCTCCCGTAAACAGCGGGAGGATTTTTCACATGATTTTTAAAAAAGCATTCCAGCTATGGCAGCACTTAACATAGAAGCCAGGGCACCTGCTGCAACTGCCTTCAGGCCAAGACGCGCAATGTCCTGCCTGCGGTTAGGTGCCAGTCCGCCAAGCCCTCCAAGCAGAATGCCCAATGAAGAAATATTGGCAAATCCGCAAAGGGCAAAGCTGACGATTGCGACCGTTTTATCAGATAAATTTGGAATATCCGGTGCAAAAGCAGAATAAGCAACGAATTCATTCAAAATTAACTTCTGGCCAATATAATTTCCGGCCTGCACAGCTTCTGACCATGGAACGCCTATTGCAAATGCAAGAGGCGAGAAAACATAACCCAGAATGATTTCGAGCGTTAATCCCTCGAAGCCGAATAATCCTCCAACCCATCCAAGGAGACCGTTAATCAATGCAACCAGAGCAATAAAGGCAAGAAGCATCGCTCCGATATTCAAAGCCAGTTCCAGCCCGACACTTGCACCTTTTGCGGCTGCATCAATGACATTGGCTGAGTCGCTATCCACTTCCATATCGAATTCTTTAGGCTCTTCTTTATCCTCTGTTTCAGGAAGCATGACTTTGGCCAGTATTAAACCCGCCGGTGCAGCCATAAAGCTTGCAGCCAAGAGATATTCAAGAGGCACACCCAAAAGGGAATATCCGATTAAAACAGATCCTGCCACAGAAGCAAGGCCGCCGGTCATTACCGCAAATAACTCAGATTTTGTCATATTGGCAATATAAGGACGGACAACAAGCGGAGCCTCTGTTTGCCCTACGAATATATTTGCTGCTGCCGACATGGACTCTGCTTTTCTGGTTCCGAGTAGCTTTGACAGCCCCCCGCCAAGGATTTTTATGAAAAACTGCATAATCCTTAAATAATAGAGGACAGAAATCAATGATGAAAAAAAGATTACCACAGGCAGGACCTGAAGTGCGAAAACGAAGGTGATACCCGATTCATCTGTAAAAAGGCCGCCAAATAAAAAATTAATTCCCTGATTAGCGTAATTGATAATATCGTTTACCTTCATTGTTAGCCATTCTAAACCTTTTCTGCCACCTTCCCACTTTAGAACGAGAAAGGCGAAAATCAGCTGAATGGCAAGCCCACCCGCAACAGTTCTTAAACTAATGGCCCTTCTGTTGCTTGAGAGCAGGAAAGCTAATCCTAAAACGACAATGATACCGAATATTCCCCAAATAAAATTCATATTAACACCTCTTAACTATGTAATTTTCCCTTAAAGGAAGCTCAAGGGAGGATTCTGGCAGTACTCCTATTCCCTAATGAAACTGCTTGTAAAGCTCAATAGTTGTATTATGTGCAAAAGGAATAAATTAATGAAAAAATCTATGCATGCAGCATACATGGTGAAAATAAAAAAGATGAGCAAGATGCTCATCTTTCTGTATTTTTCTCGATATATTCAAACAGAAAAGACTGACCGTTTCTGTAAAATCGGGGATCATAGAGGCCAAGCCTTTCATCATCATCAACAAGAACGACAAATGGGGACCATTCATAAAGGGTTCTAGCTTCAGGACGCTGAGAAAACAATTTATCTAAATCAGCAGTTTCTCTGGATTGAAGCACATATTGAGTTTCCTCTTTCTTAAAAAGGTTATCATTAAAGATGATTACCTCATCGTCTTTTTTGGTTATAACTGAAAAGGTCCATGGAATAAAATCTGCCGAGAGGGCAACTTGATCATATTGATCATCATACTGCTTATAAATAATAAATCCCTGAGTGCTTTGGATGATAACATGCACCAACAAAAAGGCCCATGCCACTCTAAAGTAGTAAGGTGATTTCAGTTTGTTTCTTCTAGAGTAAATAAAAGCAGTTCCCATGATGAACCAAATCACTAAATCAACAATAGGAATCGTGCCAAAGGTAATCCTCATATTTGAAAATGGCTCCAAGTATCCCGTTCCCCATGCATTGAATAAATCACTTGTATTATGTATGAAAACTGCAAGCCAACCCAGCAGGAAAAGCTTCTTATCCTTAACTTTGAAGAGCAGGAAGGATAGCAGAAAAAACAGCAGAGCCCAAACCGGAGTAAGAAAAACTGAATGGGTAATGCCTCTGTGCCACATCTGATAAAGTCCTTCTGTATCCCATAAGCGGGAGATGACATCAATATCCGGAATTTGGCTTGCCCCCACGGCGGTAAGCAAGTACGCTCTCTTGGTGTTCTTATCCATATCTCGTTTATTAACTGCACCGTAAAGGCCCAAGCCGAATAAAGTATGAGTAATTGTGTCCATTTGCAACCTCCTTTTTTATATTTTGTTTCACTATTATAAGCCTGAAAAAGATTTATAAAAAGAAATATGCAATCTTAAAATGCGTTGCAAACTTTACTTCGGAGCGATAAAATTGAAGGTATTGCAATAATTAAGTGTCACATTGATTGCTTGATAAAGTGAAACTTCAATCTGTGGGGGTTCATCCCCCGCTGATTGTAAGTTGAGGCCCGCACGATGTGGGTCACAAAGACGTTGCCACAGGATAAGGAAAGCTACAGAGCGATACATCGCACGACCGAAAGCGGCAGCTTTTGGGAGGACGTGGCATTCTTAGTCTTTGTGCTTCATTCGGGCCTATACGGGCAGTTTAGACTCCCGCTTACCCATTCTCAATTTGCTATGTGTACGACATGGGAGTCAAACTGACCGTTAGACTGCGATAAACAAATTTTCATATAAGTAAGTGAGGAACCAATATGTCCAAAAATTTTAAAGAAGAAGTTTTATCCCGCCGCACCTTTGCAATCATTTCCCACCCGGATGCCGGTAAAACGACGCTGACAGAAAAACTCCTATTATTCGGGGGTGCCATTCGTGACGCGGGTACAGTTAAAGGAAAGAAGACAGGCAAGTATGCAACAAGCGACTGGATGGAAATTGAAAAGCAGCGCGGTATTTCTGTTACCTCCAGTGTGATGCAGTTTGAATATGATGGTGCGCGCGTTAATATTCTAGATACTCCTGGTCACCAGGATTTCAGTGAAGACACGTATCGTACGCTGACAGCCGTTGATAGTGCTGTTATGATCATTGACTCAGCGAAAGGCATCGAAGAGCAGACACTTAAATTATTCAAGGTCTGCCGCATGAGAGGAATTCCGATCTTTACATTTATGAATAAGCTTGACCGCCAGGGAAAGGCACCGCTTGAGCTCCTTGCGGAATTAGAAGAGGTCATGGGAATTGAATCATATCCTATGAACTGGCCAATCGGGATGGGGAAAGAATTCCTCGGAATTTATGATCGGTTTAATAATCGAATTGAGCAATTCAGAGTAGAGGAAGAGGACCGCTTTATTTCACTGAATGAGGAAGGCGAAATAGAGGGAAACCACTCCATTAAGGATTCTGGTCTATATGATCAGACTCTTGAAGAAATTATGCTGTTAAATGAAGCGGGCAATGAGTTTTCAAGAGAGAGAATTGCAAAGGGAGAATTGACCCCTGTGTTTTTTGGAAGCGCGCTGACCAACTTTGGTGTACAGACATTCCTTGAGTCTTATCTCCAATTTGCACCGCCGCCGCAGCCGAGGAATTCTTCAGCAGGTGAAATTGATCCGCTGTCAGAAGAATTTTCTGGCTTCATATTTAAAATTCAGGCAAATATGAATCCTGCTCATCGCGACCGGATAGCATTTTTAAGAATTTGTTCAGGCCAATTTGAAAGAGGCATGGCTGTAAATATACCAAGAATCGGAAAGTCCATCAAGCTTGCGCAGTCCACACAATTCATGGCTGATGACAGAAGTACAGTCGATACTGCCGTAAGCGGGGATATCATTGGAATTTATGACCCGGGAACTTACCAGATTGGCGATACGTTAACGGCAGGTAAAAATAATTTCCAATACGAACGTCTACCTCAATTTACACCTGAGCTATTTGTAAAAGTAACTGCCAAAAATGTCATGAAGCAAAAACATTTTCATAAGGGCATCCAGCAGCTGGTGCAGGAAGGAGCCATCCAGCTGTTTAAAACAGTAAAAATGGAAGAATACCTTCTCGGTGCAGTTGGACAGCTGCAATTTGAAGTTTTTGAACATCGCATGAAAAATGAATATAACACAGAAGTTTATATGGAAAGGGAAGGCTCCAAAATCGCCCGCTGGGTAGAAGGCGATGAGGTCAACGAAAATCTTTCCAGCGGAAGAAGTCTCCTGGTTAAAGACCGTTATGACAAAAACGTTTTTCTTTTTGAAAATGACTTTGCACTCCGGTGGTTCCAGGAAAAAAACCCGGATGTAAAACTATATAATCCGATGGACTCAGAATAATCATGCGGCCTCTTTTAGGGGCCGTTTCTGCTTTTGGTCCCTGTAAATGATCAGCCTCTCTTCTCCTGATTCAATTCCTGTAAATTCCTCTGTCACTCCTATTGACATATTCATCAATAGATAATATAGTATTAACACATCCGCTTTAGTACTAAAAAGCGTTTAAGTTAAAAAGCAGGAAGTTCAATCTCGATAAAAATATAGACTTTGTCCGCAGAAGAAAGTAGAGCAGTTGCCGGCAGCAGATAGAAACTGAATGGGTGATGAAAATTCAGGCAGCAATTGGTCGAAATACAACTGCATTTCACAGGACATTCTCTTTAAGCGGGTAAGCATAAATGGCTTATCAATTAGGGTGGTACCGCGGAGCTCCTTCGTCCCTATAGGCGAGAGGGCTCTTTTTGTTTGCTCTCGAATTTCTTGTATTTTTTTAGGAGGAATACATTATGCATCAGGAACATGCAGCATTGAATTTGAAGCCGCTTGAGGCACTTATTGTCACTCTATTAATCCTTGGAGGGATCAGTTATTCTATTATTTTCGCAGGGGCAGTGCCTCATATTCCCGTTGTTTTCGCGATAATGGGGTTAATTGCTTACGGTTTAATAAAAAAAGTATCCATTACACAGCTGGAAAAGGGGCTGATAGAAGGTGCCCAGTCCGGATTAGGGGCGATTTTCATTTTCTTTTTAATCGGCATGCTGATAAGCAGCTGGATGGCAAGCGGAACCATTCCAACATTTATTTACATGGCTTTGGAAGCTGTTAATGGAAAGTTCTTTTATGCCATTGTGTTTGTGGTAGCATCAGTGATTGGCATGAGCATTGGAAGCTCGCTTACAACGGCTGCTACATTGGGAGTGGCCTTTATGGGAGTCAGCTCTGCTTTGGGTCTTTCGGATGCGATTACGGCAGGTGCAGTTATTTCCGGTGCTTTTTTTGGAGATAAAATGTCTCCGTTGTCTGATACAACTAATCTGGCATCATCGACAGTTAAGGTGGATTTATTTGAGCATATAAAGACCATGGCATGGACAACGATCCCTTCGTTTATTATTTCTTTGGCAATTTTTGCTGTGCTGTCACCAGGCGAGGCAGCATCTGATTTTTCAAAAATTGCCCAGCTGAAAAAAACTCTGCTGGATGAGGGGCTGGTACATTGGTACTCCCTAATTCCATTTGTCATTTTGACAATACTGGCCATTAAAAGAGTATCGGCTATCATCACGCTGTCAGCCGGAATTTTATCGGCTTTAATCCTGGCCATCTTTGTTCAAAACAGCTTCGGTTTCGAAAAAGTGATGTCATTGCTGTTTTCAGGATATGTCTCAAAAAGTGGTTCAGAGGAAGTAGACGCACTATTATCAAGAGGCGGCATGGAAAGTATGATGTTTTCTATTTCATTGGTATTGCTTGCACTTTCCATGGGAGGCTTATTCTTTAAGCTTGGCATTCTTCCAGCTTTGCTTGAAGGAATCAAAGGTGTTTTGAATCGTGTGTCCTCTCTAGTGGCAGCAGCAGCAGGAACAGCAATCGGCATTAACTTCCTGCTTGGAGAACAATATCTGTCGATTCTCTTAACTGGGAATGCGTTCAGAGAGCCTTTTGAAAAAGCCGGTCTGCACCCGAAAAATCTTTCAAGGATTCTTGAGGATGCCGGCACCGTGGTAAACCCGTTAGTCCCGTGGAGTGTTTGCGGAGTTTTTCTGGCAGGTGTACTAGGGGTGGAAACAGCAGCTTACATGCCGTTTGCGTTCTTCTGCATACTAAGTCCAGTTATTACTCTTATCTATGGATTCACTGGTTTAAAAATCGAAAAAATTGAGAAAAAAGCAGCTGTGTAATGCTGCTTTTTTCTGTGGGCAAAGGTTTAGGCAATGTCTTTTTTGGGGTGATTGAGCCCCTTTAAAGTCATAGATATTGTTCTCTATCACCATTCAGCAGCACACTGATTTCTTGCATAGTGATAGCTGCTTTAATATAGTTAAAATGTGTTTATATCTATCTTGCAGCCGTCATATATTTACTGACTTTGAAAGGAGCAGAATGTGTGCGAATAAGTGATTTTTCAATCAAAAGGCCAATCTTTACATTGGTTACGATGTTCTTAGTGCTTATTTTAGGGGCTGTCTCCCTTATGAATATTCCATTAAAGCTCATACCCGATCTGAATCCTCCTGTAGGAGTAGTAGTAACTTCGTATCCAGGAGCAAGTCCCGATGAAGTTGTGGAAAAAGTAACAAAGCCGCTCGAGGAAAATTTGGCAACATTGCCGGGGATTAAAACCTTAACTTCTACCTCGCAAGAGAGCGCAAATTTCATTCTGATGCAATTTTCCTGGACGACAGATATTGATGAAATACAAAATGAGGTTATTCAAAGACTGGACCAGACACAGCTTCCTGATGAAGCCGATAAACCGCGATTTATGAAGTTTGATCCTGCCCAGTTTCCTATCATACAATTATCCCTTAGTGCAGATGAAGAGCCTGAAGCATTGAGAAGGCTTGCAGAACAACTGAACCTGGAGCTGACCAAGGTTAAAGGAGTAGCAAGCGTAAATCTCTCCGGAACAGCCATTAAGGAAGTAAGGGTGGAACTTGATCAGGAAAAACTAAGAGATTTCAAACTAAGCCAGGCAGATGTTGTCGATGTAATTGAATCCAATAATATTTCAATGCCGGGTGATCCGGTTTTGACTGAGGGAAAAGAACTGACAACCAGGATCATTAGTTCCATAGATTCCCTTGAAACGCTGAAAAAACTTACTGTAACAGTTGACCCTGCAACAGGCGATAAAGTAAGCCTTGAAGATATTTCAGAGGTTCAGCTGGCCAGCCAGGATGATCGCACTATCACGCGCACAAACCATTCTCCATCTGTCTTGCTGAGTGTCCTGCAGCAGTCAGACGCTAATACGGCAGAAGTTTCAAATCAATTCATACAGAAATTGGATGATCTTCTTGAGAAAGAACAGTTTGAAAATATTGAATCAGAAATTCTTTTTGATCAGGGGGATTACATAAAGCTTGCAATAGGGAATATCTCCAATTCACTGATTCTTGGCGGTGCTTTTGCGATGATTGTGCTATTTTTCTTTTTGAAGAATGTTAAAAGCCCGCTTATTATTGGCATCTCAATTCCTTACTCTGTTATTTTTACGTTTGTTTTAATGTATTTTTCAAATTTCACCTTAAATATTATGACGCTGGGCGGATTAGCGCTTGGAATTGGGATGCTGGTGGATAATTCCATTGTAGTTATTGAAAATATTTACCGCCATTTATCAATGGGGAAAGATCCTAAAACGGCCGCCAGCGATGGAGCAAAAGAAGTAGGCGGTGCGATTACTGCTTCAACACTAACGACTGTCGCTGTATTCCTTCCAGTAGTATTTATTACTGGAATCATCGGTGAATTGTTTAAGGAGTTTGCCCTGACCATTTCCTTTAGCTTATTTGCATCTCTAGCTGTTGCACTGACAGTTGTGCCAATGCTGGCGAGCCGGCTGCTGAAGTCTCCAAAAGCAAATATTGAGACAAAAAGGCAGGAATCAGGCTTAATGCGTTCACTTGAAAAATCAATTAAGTGGTCTTTGCGGAATCGCGCAGTGGTAATAGCGATCACCATGCTGTTATTGGCAGCGGGAAGCTTTGGAATGACCACCTTAGGCACACAATTTCTTCCAAATACAGATGAAGGCTTCTTTACGGTGCGTATGGAGCTTGAAAATGGCACTGCACTTTCAGAAACTGAAAAAGTTATATCTGATTTAGAGGAAGAATTAAAGGATGAAGAAGAGGTAGATACATATGTCAGCCTCATCGGAACTACACAGGAAGGATCCTTCCGGGGCTCGAAGAATGCCAATATCGCTGAATTGTACATCAAAATGAAAGGGCTTGATCAGCGTGAAAGATCAACCTTTGAATTTGCCGATGATATCAAAAAGGATCTGGAAAATGCTGCATCAAAGGTTAATGAAACTGCCGAACTCTCATTTAACATGCAATCCTCATCCGGTACAGCTCCGAATACTCTGACTTTCAGTGTAAAGGATACAGATCCAAATCGCTTAACGGAAAATGCAGATAAAATCTATAATAGATTGAAGGACTTAGATGATGTAACAGAATTATCCACTGACCTTATGGATACAGTTGAAGAAATTCAAATTACTGTGGACCGTGAAAAGGCACTTGAGCAAGGCCTGGCTCCTGCCCAGGTAGCCATGGCAGTAAATGATGTAACACGTGGCAATCGGGCAACACAAATGATAGATGAAGAATCGAATATATATGGCGTTTTTGTTGAGTACGATCGGGAAGTCACACAGGATATTGATAATTTAAAAAAATTGCTTATAAAAAAGCCTGATGGAAATTATGCTGCTCTGAGTGACGTAACTAATATAGAACGCGGAGAAGGACCGGTCAATATTCAGCGCATCAACCAGCAGGATGCTGTTCAATTTACATTAAAGTACAAGTCTTCAACAAACATGGGTGCCATGTCAAAAGCAGTGGATAAAGAAATTGCTGATCTGGATTTGCCGGATGAAACGGAAATCGTTTTTAGCGGTGACAGGGAGTTGCTGGAATCATCCATTGATGACCTGATTCTGGCCTTTGTTCTGGCAATCATCTTTATATATCTTGTCATGGCAGCCCAATTTGAGTCGCTGAAGTATCCTTTAGTTATCATGTTTACTGTGCCTCTCATGGTGATCGGGGTGGCAATTGCTCTTACAGCAACCCAAACACCTATTAGCTTAACAGCAATAATCGGGATTATTGTGCTGGCAGGAATTGTAGTTAATAATGCAATAGTCATTGTCGATTATATTAACCAAAAGAAAGAAAATGGCCTTAAGACCTATGATGCCCTAATTATTTCCGTTAAGGACCGTGCAAGACCGATACTTATGACAGCTTTAACAACCATACTTGGGTTAGTTCCTCTTGCCCTTGGTTTAGGGGAAGGTACTGAAATTAACCAGCCTATGGGAATTGCTCTGATAGGCGGGCTGATCAGCAGTACATTCCTGACACTATTTGTGATACCTGTTGTATATAGTTTCTTTGACAAGGATACAAGGCGGTTAAATAAAATGTATGCAACACCGGATGGCCATTTAGTGCCAGCCTATCTGCTTGAAGAAAGAGTGGATAAAGACTGGAATCACAATAAAAGTGCAGAAGACAAAAATCAGCTTCAAACCTCTGAAGCCAGTTCCTACAGCAGAGATGATATGGCAGCCATGCTGGAAGAGTTGTTAAAAATTGTAAAAGAAGATAACAAAGAAAAAAAAGAACACAACAAGGATGAAAATACTTAATCCGTGCAGGCTCCTTCGATAAGAAGGGGCCTTTTGTCATGGCGTTTCAAAATGGAAATAACTTCCTATTGGATTTTCAGGAAAATATCTGGAAAATTCATTGATAATTGACCTATAAACAGAGCACAATAAAAGTATCGACTTGTAGCTGGTGGTAATGAAATGAAAAAATTCAGTAAACTAGAAGCAGTTTTTTGGAGTATTGCATTGCCTGGTTTTAGCCAATTATTAATGGGGAAGCTGTGGAAGGGAACTTTATTTGTCGCGCTTGAATTCATCATTAATGTATACAGCCATTTTAATTCAGCCATCATGCTCAGTTTCATGGGAGAAATTGACAAAGCGGTTCATGTCCTAAATTATCAGTGGCTCATGTTTTACCCTTGTCTTTACATGTTTGCAATGTGGGATGCATATCGTACTGCTATGCCGGAAAATGAAGAATTATCTTTCCTTCCCTTTGTGTTCAGTGCCTACTTTGTGACAGTAGGACTTATGTACTCAACCAAGCTGAAATTATTTGGGATTTTTTTCGGGCCGGTCTTTCTTCCTATGCTCTTTGTAATTCCGGGTGTATTCACCGGTCTATTGATCAGGTGGATCATTTTGAAATGTAGAAAGCACCCGGTGGAAAGTTAAGATGGCACATCATTTAATTAATGAAAAAAGCTTTGGCACAATAATCAATTTAGTGATGTTAAAGCTTTTTATCTTTTTTAAAAATAAATTTTTTAATAACCCCCAAAAATCTCTTTCATGAATCCGTACAGTTGTAATGAACAAGCGGCCGCTTTAATTAAATTTTGAGGTGAAATTATTGAAATTTTTATCCAGTAAAGAAATGAATAAAATGGCAAAAAGCACACTTGCACTGGTAATTGCGGGAACATTCACATTTTCAGCCGCAACAGCCTTTGCAAGTGAGAACAAGGAAGATGAAGAATTTGAAACAGTTGAAATAAAAAATGATCCTTCAGCTGAAGCAACTGCTGAATCAAAAAAAGATGCAGCAGAATCCATTGAAAATGCTAAAGAAGAGCTTAATGAAGAAGCCCCATCTCTATTGCCTGGAAGCTACTTCTACTTTGCAAAGCTTGCATTGGAAAAAGTGAAGCTTGCTCTAACTTTTGATGACATTAAAGATGCAAAATTGCTTGCCGATTATGCTTCAGAGCGTATGGCGGAAGCAGAAGCACTTTTTGCTGAAGGAAAGGGAGAAGAAGCTTTAGAAGCAATAGAAAAAGCACTGGAACAGATGGAAAACGCTGAAACTATCGTTGATGAAGAAGCGAATGAAGACCTGGGAAAATCAATATCAGATGAGGAGGACAACGGTAATCTAGACGAATCAGCTGAAGTGGAAACTCCAGATGAAGACGATGCAGACCGTGAAGCTTCTTCTGATAATGACACGGCCAACAAGGAAACTGAAGATGAAATAAAAGAAATCTTTGCACAGAATATCATTGCCCTTCAGGCAAATCTTGCTAAGTTTTCAGAAAGATTCGATGAAAACCATCCCTCTGTTTTAGCGATGCAAAAGAACATTGCTAAGTTCACTGAAAAATGGTCTGAACAATTGATAGAAGAAAAAGAATATACTGGAATTGACCAGGCTGGGCAATCTTCAGAAATGGCGCATGCTCCGATTAAATCTGAAGAAGCTGAAGCAGCAGAAGATCCGGAGAAAGAGATGGATGAATCAGCTTCTGAAGAGAAAACTGTGTTACCTGAAAATGCCGTGAAGGTGTCTAAAGAGGTAAAAGATTCAGCTAAAGCTGAGAAGAAAAAAGAGGCAAAGGCTTTAGAGGCTAAAAAGAGAGCAGAAGCAAAGGCGGCACGAGAAGAAGCTAAAAAAGCAGAAAAGGAAGCACGCGAAGCAGCTAAACAAGCTGAAAAAGCAGAACGTGAGGCAGATTGGAAAGCAGCAAAAGAACAGCAGGCAAAGAAAGTTCAAGAAAAGCAGGCAGAGGCAAAGAGCCATGCCGGCAAAGGAAAATTGAAAGCTGAAGAAGTAAAAGGTCAAGGAAAAGAGAATAAAGGCAACTGATTTATGCTGGAAAAGAAAGCTCCTCGAGGCTTTCATTTCCTTTGCCAATAAACAAACCACCCTAAAAAAAATAATCTGGACACCGTATGATATAATGTGTTTTGAAAAGAGGTGGGGCAATTGCTAAGTTTATTGTTTTTGGCAAAGAAGCGTAAAAGAACGCTCGAAGAAACGGTAGAGTTAATACAGCAGGGAGATACAGCATTAAATAATGAGCTAATAGAGTCATATAAGCCGTTTATTGCTAAAACAGTATCATCAGTCTGCAAGAGATACATACATGAATCAGATGATGAATTCAGCATTGGTCTCATCGCTTTTAATGAAGCCATTCAAAAGTATAGTCCTGATAAAGGGAGTTCATTGATCAGTTTTTCGGAAGTGCTGATTAAAAGACGGGTTATTGATTATATCCGTAAGCAATCCAAATTTCAGAATCTTAGTTTTAATGGAGGCTCTAATCTGGAAGATGATGATACGGGTTCTGCGATTGAAGACGAATTGTCCATTGAAGACTTCAGAAAAAAAACGGATGAAGAACTGAGAAAAGAAGAAATTCTCCAGTTTACACAGGTTCTGCAGGAATTCGATCTTACCTTCAGCGATTTGATCGAACAGTCTCCAAAACATGCTGATGCACGAAAAAATGCGATGACAGTAGCCAAGATTCTGGTTGAAAATGATGAACTCAAAAACATACTTTATGATAAAAAAAAGCTGCCGATAAAGCAGCTTGAGAGCTATGTATCCTTAAGCAGAAAAACAATAGAGAGAAATAGGAAATATATAATTGCCATATCACTGATATTAACTGGCGATTATATCTTTCTAAAGGATTATATAAAAGGGGTGTTGGAAACGTGAAAACAGGAATTATCATGGAAATAAACGAACGTTTTTTAACACTATTAACCCCGGAAGGTGAATTTCTGCGGGCCCGAAAACAAGATGGGGCATATACACTTGGCCAGGAAATTGAATTCTTCCCAATAGAACTGAAAAACGGAAAAAAGTCGTCGCCTTTAACTATTTTTAATCTATTTAAAGGAAAAGGATTAATGGCAGCAGCTTTTGCACTAATGCTCGCTATCGTTTCATTTCTGCCGTTCCTGCAAAATGACGAAGTGTATGCATATATGTCAATCGACGTTAATCCGAGTATTGAACTAGGGGTCAATCAAAAATATCAGGTAGTAAAGCTCGTTCCTTATAATGAGGAAGGAAAACTAATTATACAAAACATCAAGAAATGGGAAAAAAACAGCATTCATGATGTAGCTGACAAAATTCTTCTTCAGATAAAGAAACAGGGCTATTTTAAAGAAAATAAAGAAGTAGTCATTGCTGCCGTTTATACAGAACAGAGTAAAGAAGCGGATAAGCGTATTCAGGAGGAGCTGGCAGATATAAAACAAGCTGCACAAAAAGAGCAGCTTGAAGTAACTTTACTGGAAGCAAGTGAAGAGGAAAGAGAAGCTGCTATTGAAAAAGGGCTCTCACCTGGATTATATAAAGAAAATAAATTAAAAGCTGACGCTGACAAGATAGAAATGCCTGAACCTGCAAATCCTGTTAAACAGACAGATAAAGAAATTCCTGCTCCACAAAAGCCGGCAGAAAATACGCAAATCCAATTAAAAAAGCAGGAGAAAATAGAAGATCATAAAGAAAAACCTGCTGTTCCAGGGCAAATAAAGAAATCTGGGAACCAGCAGAATAACAGCGGTAAAAACAATGGAAATAATCCTGGAAAAAGGCATGATAATCATGATAATAAAGAAAAGATAAATCAAGAAAATAACGTAAAAGCCCAAAAACATCAAAATCGTCCAAGCGAAAAAAAAAATAATAAAGCTAATGAAAACAGAAAAAACCCCGAGAGAAATCCCAAAGAAAAAGATAATGGGAAAAACAGAGGCGGTAATGGTCCTGATAAGAATCAGAAAGACAGGAACAATCGAAATAATGCCAGCGGAAACAATCAAGGGAAGCATAATGACAGAGGGAATAAGTAAGAATAAAGTCCGGAGATGGCTCCGGACTTTTTCCATTTATATGAAGTTGTTATTGATTATTTTGGCCGGACATTTGTGCCTGTGCTTGCTGTACTAGTCGCTTAGTAATTTCTCCGCCCACAGATCCGTTAGCCCGGGATACAGTATCAGAGCCTAATTGAACACCAAATTCCTGGGCAATTTCATATTTTACCTGGTCCATGTATTGTTCAATCCCAGGAACTAAAAGCTTATTGCTGCTTCTTGCCATTGTATTCAACTCCTTTTTATTGGTCTTACAGAGTTTATCTTCCCTCTGTATTTTTAGTATGAATTAAAAAGGGAGTTTCATAAGTGGTAATATTTCGGCATAAGCAGTTTCTTTATGTTTCTTTATGAACAGCAGCTTCCAGAAGAATATCTGCGATATGAACGGCCTTTACGTTTCCGGATAAACCTTCACGTTCTATCCCCAGCTTCATCTGCAGAAGACAGCCCGGATTAGAGGTCACAATTACTGCTGCATCTGCCGACTTGGCCTGACTCATTTTATGATCAAGTATTTGCATTGACATGTCAGATTCAACAATATTATAAATACCGGCAGAACCGCAGCATCTGTCTGCATCCTTCATTTCCCTGAATTCGATGCCTTTAATTGAATTCAGAAGAGTGCGCGGGGCTGCTGAGGTTTTCATGACATTGCGCAAATGACAGGAATCCTGATAAGTTAGGATCTGCCCTGGCAGCTCAAGATTAACTTTTTTGTGGAATTCTAGTTCGTATAGAATTTCGCTGATATCTTTGAGCTTTTGCGAAAACTTTACAGCTCTTTCATGCCATTCCCGGTCATCTTTAAGAAGATGGCCGTAGTCAATAAGGAATGCTCCACATCCTCCTGCATTTGTAATGATATAGTCTGCGTCCAGCTTCTCAAAAGCCTCTATGTTCCGCTTTGCCAAGTTTTTAGCCGCCTGTTTTTCACCGCTATGGCCATGAAGAGCACCGCAGCAGGCTTGATTTTGAGGAATATGGATTTCACATCCTGCAAGCTGCAGAAGTTTTATTGTCGCATTATTGGTTTCCAGGAACATCGTATCCATTAAGCACCCAGTAAAAAAAGCGGCTTTTTTTATAGGTTTATCTGCTGAGAGATATGATGGCCTATTTTTCATTTCTTTTAATTTTGGCACTTGAGGCAGTACCTTTTCCATGGCCGTGAGGTTTTTTGGAAGCCAATTCAGCATTCCTGTTTTTCTGGCGGCCGATTGGAGACCTGAACGCTGATAAAAGCCCAATAGCCCGGCAGCTGCCCTCATTCTGTTCTGGTGGGGGAACAGCCCATTAAAGACCAAACTGCGAACCGCTTTGACCGGAAGCGAATGTTTCTTATTCTGATTTATAATATCTCTTGCTTCTTCCAGCAAGTGCCCATATTTTACTCCTGAAGGACATACAGGCTCGCATGCCCGGCAGCCCAGGCAAAGATCAAGAGATCTCTCTACGTCTTCATCCGGTTCAATTAATCCGTCAGCAACAGCTTTCATTAACGCGATCCTTCCCCTTGGAGAGTGTGTTTCTTTAAAGCCTGACTCGACATAGGTGGGGCAGGAAGGGAGGCAAAAGCCACAGCGCATGCAATTCAGGAGTTCATCTTCATTCATTCGGTTCTTAAATTCTTCCTGAATGATTATTTGTTCTTTTAATGTTGTCATTGGGCAACCACCACTCGTTTTCTGTCATCCTTGGCAAAAATTTTGCCGGGATTAAGAATGTTATTGGGGTCTAAAGCAGTCTTAACAGCTTTCATTGCATCAATGCCAGCCTGGCCAAGTTTCAGTTCAAGATAGGGAGCTTTCATGACCCCCACTCCATGTTCGCCTGTTATAGTCCCTCCAAGTTCAATCGCCTTGATAAAAATCTCTTCAAAAGCGTTTTCAACCCGTTTCATTTCATCTTTATCCCGGGCATCTGCAGGGCAGGTCGGATGCAGATTTCCATCACCGGCATGGCCAAATGTACAGATGGAAAGTCCGTATTTTTTGGAAATTTCATTTATTGCTTTTACCATGTTGGCAATTTCAGATCTTGGCACTGTAGCATCTTCAAGAATGGTTGTGGGCTTAAGGCGTGCAAGGGCCGATAATGCGGCACGCCTTGCAGTCCGCAAGGCTTCTGCTTCCATTTCGGAATTTGCGAGCTGTACAGATACAGCCCCTTGTTTCTTGCAGATTTCAGCCATATTCTGCATATCTTTTTCCACCACCTCAATCGGACCATCCTGTTCAATAAGAAGTACTGCTTGGACATCGGTTGGCAATCCAATTTGGGCAAAATCCTCAACTGCCTTTAATGTAGGCTGATCTAAAAACTCAAGGGTGGCGGGTATGATTTTGTCAGCGATGATTTTTGAGACTGATTTTGCAGCTTGTTCAAGATCCTGATATAAAGCAAGCATTGTCTTTTTTGACTCAGGAAGCGGGATTAATTTTAATGTTGCTTCCGTAACGATCCCCAAAGTTCCTTCAGATCCAACCAGCAGTCTGGTAAAATCATATCCTGCCACGTCCTTCGCAAGCTTGCCGCCCGTTCTAATAATGTCTCCGCCCGCAAGTACAGCTTCCAGCCCCATTACATAGTCCCTTGTAACTCCATATTTCAATCCACGCAGTCCGCCGGAATTTTCATTGATGTTTCCTCCGATTGTGCTTATTTTCATCGAACTTGGATCTGGAGGATAAAAAAGCCCTCTTGCTTCAACCTGGTTAATCATGTCAAGCGTGATGACACCGGGCTGTACTGTAACCGTAAGATTTTCTTCATCGATTTCAATCACTTTATTCATATGCTTAAACAGGAGTACAATTCCGCCTTCTGTAGGACAGGTGCCTGCACATAAATTGGTGCCCGATCCCCTTGGTACGATTGGAATTCCTGAGCTGCTGCAAATCTTGAGGATACTTGATACTTCCTGTGTATTTCGCGGACTGATCACTGCGTCGGGCATCGATTGGAAATTTGGAGTAGCGTCATATGAATAGACGAGGCGCCCTGCTTTTGAGTCATCATAATTTTCTGCGCCGACAACGGCTATTAATTCTTCTTTTATTTGTACGTCAACCAAATGGATCCTCTCCTTTAATGGAAGCTGTCAATATCTATTTCTTTAAGTATAAAAAAAGCAGGGAATGCCCTGCTATGGTTAACTATACAAATATTCATGGATATTTTAATTGTTTTTTGTACCTTCATCTAAAAGTTTTACCGCAATGAATAATTTCATTAAATCATTCAGATTTGATGTGTATAGGCCGGATAGATCCGATATTTTCTTGAGTCTGTAATGAAGGGTGTTAATATGTATATGCAATGCTTCAGCAGTATTTTTCAAAGAGTGATTTTGCCTGAAAAGTTCCTGAAGGGTTACCATAAGATCCTGTTCATTCATGAATGTCCCAATTGTTCTTTCTACAAAGTCCTTTTTAGTTTCTGGTGAGAGGTCATCAAAAATCATTTCAATGGTCAAGTCCTGGTCAAAAATTATGGTGCCACGGTCTTTTGCAATTTTTAAAGCACGTTCTGCCTGCATAAACGATTCGGACAGGCAGAAGGGAGGCAGTGGTTTACCGGTGCCCATACTTACTTCAGCGGCCAGAAGGTTCTCAAGAAAACGATGAAAGCGAGTGACCTTTTCTCTTATCAGGTTCTCTTTTTGTGCTGAAGAAGCTCCAGCTAAAAGCACTATCCGGTTATTGCCCCAGCGGATCAGAATATCATGAGGGCCAGCTTCCCTCCAGGATAATATCCTATTCCAAAGATCCCTATGAAGCAATTGGCTATTTTGCCTGAATTCTGCGATAGAAACCTGTCTGTCCACAGCCAGATTAATTTTCAGAAGATGAGCCCGTTCTTTGAATGCGGGATCCCATTCTTTTGCCTGCAGCCAGTCAAACATAAAACCTTCCAGTGCACGAGCCTGCCAATCGAGCTGCTCTGCAAAGTAACTTTCACTGATAAATAACTCTGTAAGCTTGCGGATGATTTCTGCGAATGGGGAAATTTTATCGGGATTTCCGGTTATGCCAATTACGCCAACTGTTTCTCCTTTAAAAAAGATCGGCAGGTTAATGCCGGCTTTTACACCTTGAAGGCGAGACTGATCCTCCCTGGTAATAATCAGCTTTTCTTTATTTTTTATGCAAATCAGTGCGCCTTCATGAAAACTGCCTATTCTGCCTGCATCTGTACTTGCAATGATTACCCCGCAGGTATTGGCAACTATGATATCTTCCTGAAGAAACTGACGCACTTCAGCTATAATTTTTTCAGCCAGGTCAGGCAACAACATGTTATATCTCCCTTTGATTTTTTGACTTTATTATATATAGATAAAAAACTTCCTGCGAATTTTCTAATATCCCTTTTAAAAACCGGGTATATTCATTATGATAAGGGTTAGAAAAATTTTGAAGGGGACAGGTATGATATGTGGAAAGACGTAAGAAATTGGCTGGATAAACTGACACCTGCCCAAGTAATATCCGGATATTATTTATTGGCAGTATCTGTATCGGTACTTTTATTAAGAATACCGGCTGTACATAAACCAGGAGTGGAGGTTGCATTTATTGATACAGTTTTCACGGCTGTCAGTGCAGTGAGTGTAACCGGTCTGTCAGTGGTTGATATATCGGAAACATACAGTGTTTTTGGTTATTTTGTCATCATGTTCATCCTTCAGTTTGGCGGGATAGGGATCATGGCGCTAGGCACATTCTTTTGGCTCCTGCTGGGCCGTAAGATTGGATTAAGAGGGCGTCGCCTCATCATGGTCGATCATAATCAGTATGCCTTGTCCGGCCTAGTCAATTTAGTAAAAGAAATCATTAAAATTATATTGGTGATTGAAACGCTTGGTGCGCTCATATTGGGTTTTCATTTTCTTAAATATTATCCTGCATGGGATGAAGCATTCCTGCATGCGCTGTTCGCATCTGTCAGTGCTACAACCAACGGGGGCATGGATATAACAGGAGCCTCTCTTAAACCATATGCCGGTGATTATTTCGTGCAGCTGATCAATATTATTCTGATTACTTTAGGAGCTATAGGTTTTCCTGTTCTTATCGAATTAAAGCAATATCTATTTAGGAATAAATGGGACCAGGAACCATCTTTTCGCTTTTCCTTATTTGCAAAATTGACGACCGTTACATATGCCGCCCTTCTTGTGTTTGGTACCGTTATTTTGCTCATCATGGAGTTTAATCAATATTTCAAAGGCATGAACTGGCATGAAAGCTTCTTTTATGCATTTTTCCAATCCGCTACCACCCGGAGCGGCGGGTTATCAACCATGGATGTTAATGAGTTTACAATGCCTACTCTCATTATAATGAGTATTTTAATGTTCATTGGGGCATCACCAAGTTCTGTCGGCGGGGGCATCAGGACGACTACATTTGCTGTGAATATCCTCTTTATATATCACTTTGCCAAAGGAAATCGGGATATAAAAATATTTAAAAGAGAAATTCATGAAGATGATATTCTGAAATCCCTTGCTATCACTTTGCTTGCTATTGGAATGTGTTTTTTCTCTGTTGTTATTCTAAGCATTACAGAAAAGCAGATGGAGCTTATTGAAATTATTTTCGAGGTCTGTTCAGCTTTTGGTACCACGGGTCTGTCGTTAGGAATCACACCGGAATTATCAATGATCGGGAAATGTATCATAATGGCCTTAATGTTTATTGGAAGAATTGGATTAACTTCCTTCTTATTTATTATAGGCGGCAAAGAAAAACAGCCGAATTTTCATTATCCTAAAGAGCGCGTTATTATTGGCTAAAAAAGCAGACCGGAAGATTATTCCGGACTGCTTTTTTTCTTGTCCCCATCGCCTTGCGCAAGACTTTTCTTATTAATCCGTACCGCGGCTGACATCTTTAGTAGGATGCATGAATGGGGAGGCTTGAGGCGGCTTTTTGCTTTCAAGGAGTTCTTTGTTTTCCGATGTATTCCAGCCGATATCATTTGTCGGATGAATCCAATCCTCACCTGCCATCACTGCAGGATCTGTTTCATCGCTCCAGTTTTCCAGCGGTGAACTGTCAGAAGAATAATAACTGTCCCCAATGGTTACGCCAAAAGAATTCTTGAAAGGCGACCGAAGTTTCATGCCTGTGTCTTTAAAGCTCGGTGCTTCTATTTGATGTGGAAGTGTCTCATCAATGCCAATGCTCTTGTTATCTTTATTCTTTTTATTAGTCATATCGCTCATTCCTTTTTACTCTATTTTTTGCACCGCAGTAAAATTTATGATTGTAAAATAAGGAAGACTCAGATAGGAATGAAACCATGTTTTTTACTAAAAATAAAGCTGTGTTAAACCTTAAAATGGATTTAGCACTATGAAATATTTTTTCAGGGGGAGATTGGGATGGCCAAACGAAAAGCTGAGTATAATGCAGTTGAAAAATACAGCAAGACGCCTAAGAAGAACCTTCAGGAATCAGAGTTTTCAGCAGAATTCAGCCAGGGAGAAAATCCCATGAAAATGGCTAACCGCAACTCCAAGCATGGGGAAGAGGGAAGAGCCTAGTGGATCATAATAAACAACGAAAAAAAGGACGGCAAAATGGCTCGGCCAATGTTGAATTCGGTATGGAGTTTGGTGATATAAATGCCGGAAAACTTTATGAGCTGCCATTTATGAACCGTGATAAAGATAATAAGAAAGATCGGGATAAATGCTAAAAAAAAACCGGCAGATTTCTGCCGGTTTTATCAATCATGTATAGGGCCAGTAAAGATGGAAACTTTTTCTGAGCTTGAGTCGAAATAGGCAAGCAAAACTGAGTCTCTCTTTTCAATTATTCCATCCTTAATATATTTTTCAATATCAAAAGATAATCTTTCACTTAAGGTATGTTTGTATATTTCTTTTTCATTCAGCTGAAGGCTTAAGAAGTCTTCTCCCAGCTGGATTGGATTTTCAAGCAGAGACTGGTAAAGCTTTGATCTCTCGGATTTTTCAAAGCTTGGCTGCCACCAGGGTTTTCTTGGCTTGTATTTTTGTTTTGAAATATAGTCAAGCTTCATAAGGCCTTCTGCTATCTCCAAATCAGCAATGTTTTTTGACTGCAGGAATTCAAAAAGCCGTTTGAAAAGATCCTCAAGCTGATGGCCAATTCTGGACCATCCTTTTTGTTCCCAATAACTGCCGAATTCCTGGAAGAAATCGAATGGAGTCGGAAATACTTTTGTAACTAAATATTCAACAGTCGCATCCATTCTATGATCATTCCAATATTTCTCTAATACATCTTCAACCTGTTTAATGCGAATGATGTCATCAAAGGACAAAACATTATTTCCAAGTATTTCATATGGAGAATGGTCCATATAAATATATTGATGTTCTTCTGCTCTCAAGCGAAGCCCGGTGCCTCTCAGCATTTTTAAGAAGCCGAGCTGGAGCTCTTCCGGCCGCATTGCAAATACATCGTTGAATGTTCTTTTGAATGAATCATAATCTTCCTCAGGAAGTCCGGCAATTAAGTCAAGATGCTGGTCAATTTTCCCTCCATCCTTTACCATTGTGACTGTTCGGCAAAGCTTGTTAAAGTTCTGCTTCCTCATGACCAATTCATTTGTATAGTCGTTTGTAGATTGCACACCAATTTCAAATCGGAATAATCCTGCTGGAGCTTCCTTGTTTAGAAATTCAATCACTTCAGGTCTCATGATGTCGGCAGTGATCTCAAATTGAAAGACAGTACCAGGCAGATGTTCATCAATTAAAAATTGGAACATCTCCAAGGCATAACTGCGGCTTATGTTGAATGTGCGGTCCACAAATTTAAGGGTTTTTGCGCCATTCCTCATTAAATATCGGATGTCGTCCTTAATTTTTTCCCTGTCAAAGTATCGCACGCCTACTTCAATAGAGGAAAGGCAAAACTGGCAGCTGAATGGGCATCCCCGGCTGGTTTCTATATAAGTGACCCGTTTAGAAAGGTGGGGAATATCTTCTTCAAAGCGGAATGGCGAGGGCAGCTCGCGCAAATCCAGCTTATTCCGCTGAGGATTAATACGAACCTGGCCATTTTCCCTGAAAGCAAGACCATGCACATTTTCCATATTCATTGTGCCATTCAGCTCTGTAAGCAGCTGTTTGAACGTTTCCTCACCTTCACCGATAACAATGTAATCAAATTCTTTTACATTGTTCATCCAATCCGCAACATCATATGTTACTTCAGGTCCTCCGACTGCAATATGAATGGAGGGGTCAATCTTTTTAATCATTTTAATGACCTTAATGGTCTCTTCGATATTCCATATATAGCAGCTGAATCCGATCACATCAGGTTTTTTGCGGACCAGATCTGTAACGATATTCATTACCGGATCTTTAATTGTATATTCGGCTAATTCCACATCGAAATCAGGCTGAGCATATGCCTTTAGATAGCGGATCGCTATATTTGTATGAATGTATTTGGCATTAAGCGTACTGGCGATAACTTTCATTTATTTTTGAACTCCCTTTTTAGCTACTTAAACATCATATAATTGTATCATATTTTTTAATGAAAAAAAGGAAGTAAAACATTGACATATAATAAGGAAAATAAATTATACTAATTATTATAATATTTATAAAAATTCAACAATTTGTATTATAACTATAGTAAGATAGTAGAAAAATATAATATCTAGCTGGGAGAGGGAATGAATGAAGGTAAGTCTTTTTGCAACATGTCTGGTAGATATGTTTCAGGGAAATGCAGGCAAGGCAGCTGTTGAACTGCTAGAACGCCTGGGATGTGAAATAGATTTTCCGGATGCACAGGTCTGCTGCGGCCAGCCTGCCTACAACAGCGGCTATGTGAAGGAATCAAAGGAAGCTATGAAAAGGATGATCACAGCATTTGAACATGCAGAATATGTTGTTTCCCCTTCTGGATCTTGCGCTTATATGTTTCAGGAGTATCCTCATGTTTTTAAAGGTGACTCTGTGTGGGAACCCAGAGCAAAAAAGCTTGCCGAAAAAACATACGAACTTACTCAATTTATTGTTGAAGTTCTAAACGTTGACGATGTAGGTGCAAAATTAAAAGGAAAGGCCACCTTTCATACATCCTGCCATATGACCAGGCTTCTTGGAGTGAGAGAAGCACCTATGAGATTATTAAAAAATGTGAAGGGTCTGGAATTCGAAGAGCTTCCCGGCAAGGAGCAATGCTGCGGTTTTGGCGGTACTTTCTCTGTGAAAATGGCTCAAATATCTGAACAAATGGTAGATGAGAAGGTTGGACATATAGAGGAGACAGAAGCAGAAATTCTCATTGGAGCTGACGCGGGGTGCCTGATGAATATTGGAGGCAGGATCGGTAGGCAGGGAAAGCCAATAAGGGTTATGCATATTGCTGAAGTGTTAAATTGCCGCTAAGCAATTAATGGACATGCTTTCTTAAAAAGCAGGATAGACAGATTTGAACGTTGATCATTGTCTAGCATAAGCAGCCTGGCGCCTCGTGTGACACTGGCGGGTAAGGCGCTTGCGCTTAAGGGGGAATAGAAATGGCTATGAAAATAGGAACAAACGACTTTAAGGATCGTGTAGATTCCGGAATAAGCAATTCCTTTATGAGAGGGGCAGTTTCAGGTGCACAGGAAAGGCTTCAGACAAGAAGGCTAGACGCTGCAGCAGAACTTGGAAATTGGGAAGAATGGCGGTCGCTTTCAGAAGAAATTCGCCAGCATGTACTGGAAAATCTTGATTTTTACTTATACCAGCTCAGCGAAAATGTAGCTAAAAGGGGAGGGCACGTTTATTTTGCTGAAACTGCTGAAGAAGCCTCTGCCTATATACGGGAAGTAATTGAAAAGAAGAATGCAAGAAAAGTAGTTAAATCAAAATCGATGGTAACCGAAGAGATTCATTTAAATGCCTCACTGGAAGAGGCCGGATGCCAGGTCATTGAAACTGATTTGGGGGAATACATCCTTCAGGTAGACGACCATGATCCCCCTTCACATATAGTGGCGCCTGCCCTTCATAAGAATAAAGAGCAGATTCGGGATGTTTTTGCAGAAAAATTGAACTATCAGAACACAGAAAAGCCGGAAGAACTTGCGTGGCATGCGAGAGAAATGCTGCGCCACGAATACTTAACCGCCGATGTTGGCATTACGGGCTGCAATTTCGCTGTTGCTGAAACCGGTTCAATCACATTAGTGACTAATGAAGGCAATGCAGATCTTGTCACTGCCTTGCCTAAGACGCAAATTACGGTAATGGGCATGGAAAGGCTGGTCCCGACTTACGAGGAAATGGAAGTGCTTGTAAGCATGCTGACAAGGAGCGCTGTTGGACAAAAGCTTACGAGCTATATTACTGTTCTGACAGGTCCAAAAGAAGAACTCGATGTCGATGGTCCTGAAGAATTCCACCTGGTTATAGTGGACAATGGCCGCTCTTCGATTTTAGGAGGAGAGTTTCACTCCATTCTCCAATGTATCCGCTGTGCTGCTTGTGTAAATGTTTGTCCCGTATATAGGCATGTTGGCGGTCATTCCTACGGATCCATCTATTCAGGCCCGATTGGAGCGGTCCTGTCACCCCTTTTAGGCGGCTATGATGATTATAAGGAATTGCCTTATGCATCAACACTTTGCGGAGCCTGCACGGAAGCCTGTCCAGTCAAAATCCCTCTTCATGAACTTCTTCATAAACACCGGCAGGTAATTGTCGAAAAAGAAGGAAGAGCTCCCATATCGGAAAAGATGACCATGAAGGCTTTTGGACTGGGAGCAGCTTCACCGTCCCTTTACAAACTGGGGTCAAAGCTGGCACCGGCAGCCATGAATCCATTTACCGCAGGCGACAAAATTACAAAGGGACCAGGCCCATTAAAGGCCTGGACAGAAATCAGGGATTTTCCAGCTCCTAATAAAGAAAGATTTCGCGATTGGTTCAAAAATCGGCCAAAAGGAGGCGGACAGCAGTGAATGGAACAATTCAGAATAGAGATGCTTTTTTAAGTAAAATTGCAGGCAGATTAGGCAGAGAAAAAGTTACTGGAGTGGAAAGACCAAAATGGAGCTTTAACCCGCAGGATGCAGTCTTGAAAGAAGCAGATGCTGATGAGCTTCTTGAAGCATTAAAGACACAGTGTACGAAAATCCACACTGATCTTGTTGTAACCAATGCTGACAATTTGACTGAAACGCTCAAGGAAATTGTAGCCCAATATGGCGGGGGGCCAGTTGTGACCTGGAAGGATGACCGCTATAGACAGTTTGGACTTACACCGCTATTTAAGGAAATTTGGCCAAAAGAGAAAGTGGAAGTATATGAGTGGGATTTTTCTGAAGAAAGAAGAAATATTGACTACGCAGAACATGCTAACATCGGAATTACGGTCAGTGAGATAACTCTGGCTGAATCCGGCACAGCAGTCTTGTTCAGCAGCAAAGATCACGGACGGACAGTCAGCTTTCTCCCTGCTGCTTCTATCATCCTTATTCCGAAGAGCACCCTGGTCCCGCGTATGACACAGGCTGCAAGGATCATTAGGGAAAGGGTAAACTCAGGGCAGCTGGCACCTTCCTGCATTAACTTCATTACTGGACCAAGCAACTCCGCTGATATTGAGATGAACCTCGTTGTTGGTGTACATGGGCCTGTAAAGGCTGCGTATATTGTTATTGAAGATTTATAATGCCTTTGACACCTGGCATTCTGGTTTGTTAGTACGAGAAAAAAACGCCAACTTTTGTTGGCGTTTCAGACTGTCGACAAACTCGATGAAAATCGTGCTTGTCTGCAGTCTTTTTTATTTTAAAATAGAAGTAATACAATGCTTGAGGTGATTTAAATGCTTTCAAAACATAATCCAATTCAACGGGATCAAATTGAAATGGTTGCTTTAGACGAACTTGTACCGGCGGACCATTTGGTCCGCAAAATTGAAGCGGCGATTAATTTCTCATTCATCTATGACTTGGTAAAAGATAAGTATTCAGAAAAAGGCCGCCCAAGTATTGACCCTGTAATATTAATTAAACTCACATTTATTCAATATACCTTCGGTATTCGCTCCATGCGTCAAACAATTGAAGAATTGAAAACGAATATGGCTTATCGATGGTTTTTAGGATATGGCTTTCACGATAAAGTTCCTCACTTCTCAACTTTCGGTAAAAATTATGAGCGCCGATTTAAAGACACCGATCTCTTTGAACAAATATTTTACCGAATCTTAAAAACCGCAGCTGAAAAGAATTTAATTAGTGCTGAACACGTTTTTGTAGATTCTACTCATGTAAAAGCGAGTGCAAATAAACGCAAATTTGAAAAGAAAGTTGTTCGAAAAGAAACCCGTGCTTATCAAGAACGCCTTCAAGAGGAGATTAACCAAGACCGCGAGGATCATGGAAAAAAGCCGTTTCCACCTGATAAGTTTGATAAAGAAGAATACAAAGAAATCAAGGAAAGTACAACAGATCCAGAGAGTGGCTACTATGTAAAAGATGAGCGTACAAAACAGTTCGCTTATTCTTTCCATGCGGCTGCAGACCGCAACGGCTTCGTGTTAGGCGCAATTGTAACCCCTGGTAACACGCATGATAGTCATATTTTAGAGCCATTGGTAGAACAAGTCATTGAGAAAGTTAGTAAACCAAAAGCTGTTGCGGCAGACGCAGCCTATAAAACACCTGCTATCACGAGCTACTTATTGAAAAACGACATCACACCTGCTTTACCTTACACACGACCTCGCACAAAAGAGGGTTTCTTCAGAAAACATGAGTATGTTTATGATGAGCATTTTGACTGTTACATTTGCCCAACTGGTGAGATATTAAAATATACTACAACTACAAAGGAAGGCTATCGTCAATATAAATCAGATCCTCGAATTTGTGCTGGATGCCCTTTCTTGTCTCAATGCACACAGAGTCAAGCACATCAAAAACTGATTCAACGTCATGTGTGGGAGGAACATGTGGAAGAAGCAGATCATCTTCGCCACCATCAAGACGTCAAACCGATCTATGAAAAACGCAAAGAAACAATTGAACGAGTATTCGCAGATGCAAAAGAAAAGCATGGCATGCGTTGGACAACCCTCAGGGGACTTAAAAAAATGTCGATGCAGGCGATGCTTACTTTCGCTGCCATGAATTTGAAGAAAATGGCCAACTGGACTTGGCAAGGTCCAGAAATGGCCTAAATGATAACCTCGGAGAGGTCTGCAATTCTCTGTAACTACTTGAAGTCCTACAAAAAATCAAAAAAAGAGTTCGGAATGAGACTATTCCGAACTCTTTTTGTCTACAAACTGAAACGCCAACTTTTGTTGGCGTTTTTTTCTGAAAGCGTCCCAGGCGAGATCAGCTTCTATAAGAGGAAGAAGGTTTAGAATATCAGTAGCTAATTTATTTGAAATGTTCACATTTTCTATGATGGAATGACATTTAAAAACATAAACAGAGGGGAATTTGTTTTCAAAGATAAAGTTTGGATTGGAGCCGACAGTGATTTATTGCAGCTTTATGGGAGAACGAATTGTTATATTGAGTTCTTTAAAACCGGTACTACAAGAAGTGCATATTTCGGATTTGGTAGCGCCAGCAGCGAAGGTCTCACTGTAAGAAATGAAAGGCCAGGCGGTGAACTAACCCTTGTAGCCGGATCTTGTGGGAATGTTAATATTCTGAGGAATGATTTGAAAGTACGTTCAACCACTTATACTTCTGATGAAGAACTAAAAAGTGAAATTGAATTGTATACCAAATCTGCACTAAAAGAAATCCTTGCAACTCCTGTGAAACAGTATTACTTAGAAGGTGATATTCCGGGAGTAGATAAAAAAGGCTTGGTCTTACCTATCAGGAAGCGCCTGTTGATATTGTAACACCACAAAAGGCGCTTGTGGGTATGCAATAGACGTTATGGAATGGAAAGCCATTCAGGAATTATCCCCAAAATTAGATGTGGCGCTTACAGAATTAGAAAATCTAAAAGCCCAAATAGGAGGAGAAATTACATTATGAGCGGAGATAATCAAAAAATTTCTATAGACCCTTATCTTCAAAATGAACTTGGAAAACTAAAACACGAAAATATTATCTTGAAGGCACAATTTAATGTGGTTTCTCAAAACAAAGAATTGCAGCAGAAAATCCAGGAACTTGAAAATAATCTAATTGAATCAAAGGAAGCAAATGGTACAAAAGAACCTAAGATTTAAGGGTTCTTTTTATTACCTTCAAAGGAGGTATTGTAAGTGACAAATGAGGCGGAAACAATGGATTTATGGAAGACATCTGTAAAGAAAGACATTGAAGAAATGAAAGGTGATATTCGCCGGCTACAGGATAAAACACTCTTACAAGACCAAATAATCCAGAACATCCAAGGTGACTTAAAGGAAATTAAAGAAGATACTAAATGGCTAAAAAGAACAATTACAAATGCCATTATTATGTCCGTTTTCACTGCTATAATTGGCGGCGGTATTGCAATTATCTTTACAGTGTTTAAAGGTTAGGGAAATAAATTACTTTGTAGAAGAACTATTAATGCAAAATGGAGATAGTTGCCGTTACTTGATGCAGAAGGTTTTCATTTACTACCTTATAGAGTGCTCAATGTGGAAAAGAATATAAATTTTAGCCACTTAAGTCCATATAGCTGGACAAGCACAAGATATCCTTAAAAGGAGGGTGGTTATCTTGAAGGAGACGGTTAATGAAAATATGTACGACAAAGAAATAGCAGAAATAAAAGGGGATCTTAGAGATATTGAGAATCGGGTGAACAATCTTGAAAAAATTACAACTCGACAGGATCAACAAATTATTTCAATAAATGAAAAGCTAAATAAAATTGACGAAAATACAACATGGATAAAAAGAACAATTACAGCAGCCATTATCACAGCAATCAGTACTGGAATCATTGGGGGAGCGATTGCAATTTTTTATAATGTTTTAAGAGGGGGACAATGAACATGATCAACTGGAAGATTCGCTTTAAAAATCCTGTATTTCTAGCACAGTTATTTCTAGCTTTTTTTGCACCAATACTAGGATACTATGGTTTGACTGCACAGGACCTCACTACTTGGGGTTCTGTTTTTAATTTGCTGGTCGGAGCTTATTCTAATCCATATGTTTTACTGCTGATAGTGGTGAGTGTGTGGAATGCTTTAAATGATCCTACAACAAAAGGAATAGAGGATAGTCAACAAGCAAAACGTTATCAATGGCCTAAATAAGCTGCCCTTTTGGGTGGCTTTTCTTATTCCTTAAAGGGGGTGAGGGTCATGTGAGTAAAGGACAGCAGTACAAGCAGTTAATAGATTTGTGAATAAAAATATTAATAGAGGTGATTTAAATATGGTAAAACTTTTTATTGATCCAGGTCACGGCGGCACTGATCCAGGTGCAGTAGGAAATGGTCTTCAGGAAAAGAATTTAACACTTCAAATCGCTACACGTATAAAAGATATTCTAACCCTTGAATATGATAATATTTCCATCCGTATGAGCCGAACTGGAGATCAAACAGTATCTTTATCTGAGCGTACAAATGCTGCCAATGCATGGGGAGCTGATTACTTCTTGTCAGTTCATATTAATGCAGGCGGGGGAACAGGATATGAAGACTATGTTTATCCAGGAGTTGGAGCACCTACGTCCACCTACCAAAACAATATTCATGCTGAAGTAATTAAGTTGGTAGATTATTATGATCGCGGTAAAAAGCAGGCAAACTTCCATGTACTTCGTGAAACATTGATGCCTGCTTTGTTAACTGAAAATGGATTTATTGACAATGCCAATGATGCAACAAAGTTAAAATCAAGCACATTTATTGAAAATTTAGCCCGTGGACATGTTAATGGAATTGTGAAGAGCTTTAATCTTCCCAAGAAGAGTTCAGCGGTCTACCACACTGTTGTATCTGGAGATACTGTATATTCTTTAAGCAGAACCTATGGGAGCACAATCCAGCAGGTCCGGGATTGGAACAATCTTGATGCAGACTATACTATCTATGTTGGTCAGCGCTTACGTGTCAAATAATAAATAAACCCTTTTTCGATCGAGAGTGGTTATGGAAAATCAAGCCCATCATGGTTTAGCAATTGATGGATTAGTAGGCAGGAATATTTCGTGCAAAATAATCTAAAGGTCAGCCCAGGATGAACAATCCGGGGCATTATTTTTTTCATAAACAAAAAGTTCCACTTTGGAACAATCAAATTATTCAAGAACCCTTTGTGTTATTTTTAGCGTATTAGTTGTTTATAAAGGAGGAATGAAAGATTTTATATCTTTTATATATAGTTACTTGCCTGGCAGTTACAGTTTTCTTCAGCGTTCTGGTTTGGTATTTAATCTATATAGGTGCAGCTGGCGTCGCGGTTGTGGCTTCAATTATATGGTTTGGGTTCATTGTTGGGTTCTTGACAGAAAGAGAAAACAGGGAAAACGATAGGTCGCTTTTTAGCAATCAATATTAAAAACCCTACTCACTCGAGAGGGGCTTTAGTATATTACATCTTTAATTTTCTCCCCGGGTACTCCATAATATCTCGCCAACTTTTCAAGGTCCTCCAGTGAGGGATTAATTTTGTTACATTCGTAGTAACTGAGTTTTTAATATAGATCCCAGTAGCTTCTGCTACTTCTTTTTGAGTCTTGTTCTTTTCGAACCTTAACATTCTTAAATTGATACCTATACTTCCATACATGTTATCACCCAATAATTATTTCGGCAAGAATTACCTGACTTTAATCCAGCAGGCAATATAAAAAGCCCCATCCGAAGAAAGGGCTTATCTAGTCATAGCAACTTTACAGTTGCAAAACTCATTATAGAATATAAGTATTAAAACGGCAAAGCAGCCTTCAGGATTGATTTCCTTCACATTCTCAGTAATATCATTCTTAAATAGGGAAAAAAATTATCTATAAAATTAAAAGGCGTTTGGAAAATGAGGACATTTCCAAATGCCTTTTGTCTACACTGTAAACCAGTTATATAAAACTGGTTTTTTCATTTCTCAGTCAATTGTTTTTTTTATTTCATCCAAATAACTGTATACGGTAACTTTTGAAATACCAAGCTTTTCTGCCACTTTATCTACAGATCCTTTGATTAGAAATATCCCTTTCTCATCCATAAACTTGATTAATTTAATTTTTTCTTTTCTTTTTAACTCTTCGGTTCCGTAATTGGCAATAATGCGATCTATTAAATCGTCTGCAATTTCTACTACATTTTCCATAAGTTCCACATTTTCTTTTTCTTTTTCTTCCTCATCTTGTCCAATACCCATAAAATCATCTAGAAATTCCTTAAAATGAATCATGCTTTCCAAACTATAATTAACACAAAGTGCCCCAATAACTTTTTCGTTCGAATCTCTAATTAAAGCTGTAGATGATTTTATTTCCTTTCCATCGTCGGTACGTATTTTATAATTTGCCAAATAATCGTTCTCAAATTTACTAGATAGAAGCACTTGCTTCACTAGGTGATCGAAAGCCTGTCCAACTTTTCTTCCTGTTACATGATTATTAACAGCGTAAATCACTGAGTTTTGAGGAACGGTTAAGTCATGAATGACGACCTCACAATTCCGTCCAAAGGTCTTTGCGATTAAATTAGCGATTGGGATGTACTTTTTTAATTCTTTATTATTGATATTCATAAGATGGTCCCTTCTTTTTAAACGATATCTATTTATTTGAATCATTTCTAACATGAAATATATATATTTTTATATAAAAATCTTTATTGTGTTGACTTTTGTATAACTTTTTATATAATTTTAATAAATAATAATGATTTAGTTCTATTTTATATAATTTTTTATGTGTTTTCAATTTAAAATATATAAAAGTTTCTTTTCTTGAATTGAATAGTTAATCTCCTTTGTAATTTTTACAATTAACTTAAACTAATTACTACTTTGGTCATCGGTTAGTTGATAAAAAAGTTTTTTAAATCCTACCTACTCAATTGCAACCATGAAAATACTCACTCCCACAAGCTTATCAAAAAAATAAAAAGGAGCCGATAAAATGAAATATGTTGAGTTAGATACACCAGCACTTTTAATTGATAGAGAAATAATGATGGATAATCTTCGCTTCATGCAAAATTACGCTAATGAACATAAAGTACATTTACGTCCACATACCAAAACTCATAAAATGCCTAAGCTTGCTAGATTACAAGAAGAATTAGGCGCAGTTGGAATTACAGTAGCAAAAGTCGGTGAGGCTGAAATTATGGCTAAAAACGGCTTGAAAAACATCTTTATTGCCAATGAGATTGTTGGAAAATCAAAAATTCAACGAATTAGAAAATTAGCTGAGACCATCGATATCTCGTTTGGTATAGATAATAGTTACCATGTAACTGAAATTGAAGAAGTATTCAAAGGAGCAGAGAAAAAAGCCCAGGTTCTAATTGAAATTGAAGTAGGAGAACAACGCTCAGGGATTATGGAAGAAAGTGATTTCAGAACATTATTAGAAAACGTAAAGGCTTGTAAACATGTTGAACTTAGAGGGATTTTTTCACATGATGGGCATTCCTATAAAGCTGAAAACATTGATGAATGTAAAGAGCTTTATCTTGAAAGTGTAAACCGAACCTTGCACTTTGCAAGAATAGCAGAAGAGATGGGAGTTAAACCTGAAGTAATAAGTATTGGCTCGACTCCTCCTTTCATGCTCAATTTCGAGATACCGGACGGGGTTACTGAAATTAGGCCTGGTACCTATATTTTAATGGATTCCTCACAGGCAAACGTTATTGGCACATATGAGCGATGTGCAGCATCGGTCCTTACAACAATCATCAGTAAACCTACTAATGAACGGGTGATTACAGATGTTGGGGCAAAAGGAATTACAGCCCAAACACGAAGCGAGGGACATACAACCACAAATGGTTTGGGGCGTATAAAGGAGTTTGAAGATGTCTATATTCACGGTGTTTTCGACGAACATGCGATCATTTACAATAGAGATTTCCGTAATCAAGTAAATATTGGAGATAAAGTACAAATTATCCCAAACCATATTTGTCCGGTTTGTAATTTATATGAAAAAGCTTATTTGCTTTCCAAAGGCGAAGTTGTTGAAGAAATCCCTATCGACTGCCGGGCAAAACTGCAGTAAATAATTTTGTATTCTCAGTTTCAATTATAAGATCTCTTATAGAGTTTGGACTGATTGAATCAGTTTATTCACAAATTTGATAATGGAAAGGATGAGTTACAATGATCGATTTAAGTGCAATGGGAAACACTGAGTTTCTACTTCTTAGTAGGTCTGAAATTGCCTCCATGATTTCATCTAATGATTACTTAACGGCAATGGAGAGTGCTTTTAGAAAACGGTCTGAAGGTCGAGCTCTAGTTCCAGGATTAATGCACGCGGATGTAGAAGACGGAGAATTTCATATTAAGAGTGGCGGACTTAAAATTGACAAGACGTATTTTGCGCTGAAAGCAAATGGCGGATTTTTCGGAAATTGCACCAAATTCGGCTTACCAAACATTATCGGATTGATTATACTGTTTGATGGTTCGAATGGGAGACCCTTATCCATCATGGGCTCAACGGAAATCACCTCAAAGCGTACTGCTGCAACAACAGCAGTGGCAGCAAAATATCTTGCCCGTTCAGACTCATCAACAGTCACTATTTGTGGCAGTGGAAACCAAGCGAGAGTTCAGCTGAAGGCTCTTATGAATGTCATTTCTTCTATCTCTCAAGTATACGTATGGGGAACTAACCAGAACAAGATAGAAAAATTTTCGAAAGAAATGTCAGAGGAGCTTAAAGTGAACATTGAGGCTACTGATAATTTAGCCGATGTTGCACCTAAAAGCGATATTATTATTACTTGTACTTCTGCAAAAAAATTCTTTCTGCACGAAGAGTATGTTCGCCCTGGGACCTTCATTTCTGCAGTTGGTGCAGACAGCCCAGATAAACAAGAACTTGACCCGCAACTTTTGGCAAGTGGAAAACTAGTTGTGGATATTCTAGAACAATGTGCACATGTAGGAGAGCTCCATCATGCTATGGATGCAAATCTAATGTCTACTGGGGATGTTTATGGAGAATTTGGGGATATTGTTACTGGTAAAATTGATGGACGAACAAATTCTGAGGAAATTATTATTTTTGATACCACAGGTAGTGCGATTCAAGATACAGCTGCTGCAGTCGCTGTATATGAAAAAGCTATATCACTTGGCAGAGGAAAACTTTTAAATATTTACGAATAATATTTAATGGAAAATAAGAGCTTTAGTAGTTTCCAACATTAAAACTGTTTATAAGAAGGATCTGTTGAGAAGGTCGCATCTAAGTTAGGCATTTCCAAAGTAGTTATTTTGATGAAATCAAAAATAAGTCAAGTTAAGGGGAATCAAATGAAAAGCATCTTTGAAGTAGGAAATTTAAAATCTAATGGACACTATGCATTAGCAACAGTTCATCAGAACACTGTCTATGTATCAGGGCAATTTGCCATTAATCCAGAAACCGGTGAAAAGAAATTTGGCACAATCGAAGAAGAAACATTACAAGCACTTAAGAATGTGGAAATGATTGTAGAAGCAGCTGGAAGTAAAAAAGAGAAGATTTTGCGTATGACATTATATACTCCGGACGTGAAATTATGGGATAAAGTAGATGCTGTTTATAAGGAATTTTTCGGTGAACATAAACCAGCACGTACCGTTGTACCAACTAATCAATTACATTTTGGCTTCAAAATTGAAATTGATGCCATTGCATATATTTAGTCATATTTTTTTCCTGTTTTGTATGAAAAAATCTAGTTAATATCATTTAAAGGGTTGATTAACGATGAAACAATTTATTTGTAACAGTTGTGGGAAAAAGCATGATATTACACCAACTATATGGAAATGTGAATGTGGAGGAGTCTTAAACATAGTAAAAGATACCCCGAAAGTTGATATTAAAGCTTGGAATAACTATCCAAACTCATTATGGCGTTATTTTGAAACTATGCCATTCGCAAAAGATTCTAAGACATGGGAATCCGTGACAATGGGTGAAGGTCAATCACCATTAATCGTTCTAGATCCTATGGAGCCAAATACGTATGTAAAAGTTGATTATATGATGCCTACATTATCCTTTAAAGATCGAGGGGCCGTTGTTTTGATGACGAAGGCTAAAGAATTAGGGGTATCAAAGGTCATTGCTGATAGTAGTGGTAATGCAGGTACGGCGATTGCAGCTTATGCAGCACGTTGTAATATTGCCTGTGATATTTATTTAAGCGACGAAACATCCCCGAAAAAAATTGCTCAAGTAAAAGCTCATGGTGCAACGATTAAAGAAATTCGTGGTACACGAGAGGACATTGCAGCTGCTGCCCAAAAAGCAGTAAAAAATGAAAATGTATTTTACGCAAGTCATGTGTATAATCCATACTTTTATGAAGGAACAAAAACATATGCTTATGAAGTTTTTGAACAATTAAAAGGTGCGCCTGATGCATTAATAATTCCAGTTGGTAACGGTACACTTTTACTTGGTGCATATTATGGTTTTAAAGAGTTATTGGGAAATGGATTAATAGAAAGAATGCCGAAAATCATTGCTATCCAAGCAGCGAATTGTGCGCCTCTTGTAAATGCCTACAAACATGGTGAGGTAACAGCGAAACCTATTATGAACGAAGGTACTTTAGCGGAAGGGATCGCCATTGCAGCTCCAGCACGTTCAAAACAAATTTTAGAAGCTGTAGGGGAAACAAATGGTACATTTATTGAGATTCAAGAAGATGAGATTCTAAGAGCACGGGAGAAGCTTAGTGAAAAAGGTTTTTATGTTGAAGTGACATCAGCGACCAACTATGCCGGTTATTTAAAATATGGAAAAAAATCGGATGAAAAAATAATAATACCTCTTTGTGGTGCAGGTATAAAATCGAAATAAACCAAGAGGAGCTAGTTGGATGTAATAGAGAATATAGGAGAGAAGCATGAAAAGTAAGCCAACGATAAAAATTATTGGAACCGGTGGAACAATTGCAGGGGCTGGAACTTCGAGTACAATGACCACAGGCTATCAACCAGGAGCTTTGTCTATTGATGACTTATTAAAAGAAGTACCGGATTTAGTCAACATTGCAAATTTAAAAGTTGAACAATTGTTTAATATTGATAGTGTTGATATGACAACAGAACGACTATTGACACTGAGTAAATATATCAATGACATATTATTAGATGAAGAAATAGATGGTGTTGTGATCACACATGGTACAGATACACTGGAAGAAACCGCCTATTTTTTACATTTAGTGATTAAAAGCCATAAACCAGTCGTGATTGTTGGAGCAGTAAGACCTGCAACAGCGATAAGTGCAGATGGTCCGTTGAATATCTACAATGGTGTAAAAGTTGCTTGTAATCAAGAAGCTCATGGAAAAGGTGTATTAGTTGTCCTTAATGACCGAATTGGTTCTGCACGTTATATCACTAAAATGAATGCTACAGCAGTCGATTCGTTTAAAGCTCTCGAACAAGGTTATATCGGATCAATTGTTGGTGGGAAAGTTTATTTTTATTATAAAGATATCACCTATCTTCATACGACTGAAACCATATTTGATGTTAGCTCCATTAGTAAGCTGCCTAAGGTTTCAATTATATATACTCATCAAGGAGATGAACGATATTTATACGACGCAGCCGTTCAAGCAGATACAAAGGGAATCATTGTAACTACTGCTGGGGGCTATACAATCTCTAAAGAAGCAGAGGCTGGAATTCATGATGCGATAAACAAAGGGGTTATCGTCATACGATCATCTCGACTCAATACGGGAATTGTTAGCCGTACTGATATGGATAATCAACACGCATATATCGTATCTGAATCATTAAATCCTCCAAAAGCAAGGATTCTTCTTATGCTAGCATTAAACTTAACAAATGATAAAAATGAGATTCAACAGTATTTTCATATATACTAATTTTTTGAGTGTCCCTTAGAAGAATGAAAAAAAAAGATTTGATTTTTCACGATTTCATTCAACGAATGATTTTTGAAGGAAGCGAAGATTCACGGTGTGAAAAAAATGGTGTAATGCCAGAAAGAATAAGGTGGATTATTATAAAAAGTTTGGTTTAAGAGACCAACTCCAGTTTTATAGGAGAGGGGAAATGCTAGAGTTCTAAAAAATTTAGTAGAGGAGATCAAAAATGGATATTATAGCTTTAAGGCGAGAGTTTCATATGCACCCTGAGGTTGGATTTACTGAATTTCGAACGGCTTCAAAGATAGTGGAGCTGTTAAACTCGCTTGGATATCATTTAATCTATGGGAGAGATGCAATGGACGGAGATTTTATGAGAGGAGTTCCATCCAATGCGGTTTTAGAGATGGCATATCAAAGGGCATTACTGGATGGTGCTAATCCGAATATACTTCAGAAAATGAAAGGTGGCTATACTACTGTAATTGGAGTTTTAAAAGGTATAAAACCGGGTCCTACCGTTGCATTTCGTTTTGATATGGATGCCTTGCCAATTGCAGAGAGTCAGGATGAGAACCATTATCCTAAAGTAAATGGTTTCCGTTCAAAATATGAAGGGAATATGCATGCTTGTGGGCATGATGGCCATACTGCCATAGGCTTGGGGCTCGCTGAAAAACTGGCGGATGGTCAGTTTGCTGGGACAATAAAGCTGATATTTCAGGCAGCAGAGGAAGGAGTTCGCGGAGCATATGCAATTGTACAGAAGGGGTTATTAGATGATGTGGATTATATGTTTTGTCATCATCTAGGTGCAGATGTTCCGACTGGTGAGTTCCATGGTGGTTCAACGCACTTCCTTTCCTCCACGAAAATGATAGCTCACTACTATGGTGTTGCTGCTCACGCAGGCGGTAATCCGGAAATGGGTAGAAATGCTTTGTTGGGTGCTAGTACCGCCTTATTAAATATACATGCTATCCCGCGCTTTAGTACAGGACCCACCCGAGTTAACGTAGGAATCTTAGAGGGTGGAACAGCAACTAATATCATTCCCCAATATGCAAAAATGAATATTGAGACTAGGGCTCTTACCGAAGAGGAGAATAAAGATTTGGAGGAGAGAGTTAGAAATATCATTACTCACAGTGCATCTATGCATGAGCTTGATCATCAAATTGAAGTTATTGGTGCCGCTATCCCAATTACCTGTGACAATGAACTGGTTGAGTTAACTATAGAAGAGGCAAAGCAAGCAGAAGGATTTACATCATTTGGAAATGGTGAAGGTAAAGGACTCGGGAGTGAAGATGCTAGCTTTATGATAAAACGAGTCCAAGATTTAGGGGGAAAAGGGACTTATATGATTGTAGGTTCCACTATACCCGCACCGCATCATAATCCAAAGTTTGATATTGAAGAAGAAATTCTTCCGCATGCAGTTGAATTGTTTAACCGAATTGCACGTCGAATATTAAAATAATTATTATTTGGATTTAGGTTATCGGTCACAAAGTGAATAATCATAACTTATTTGAAGTGTTTATCAGCATAAATTTGAGAAGTCCCGATTAATGTGATTCCTCTATTACACTTTTTTATGTTTAATATATTCATGTGTTATTGAAGATGAATGTAATTAACTAACGGATTCTTAACTTCAACATTAGCTGCTAATCAGGCAGCTTTTTCTTTTTAAACAACACTGATGTCTTAACCAACAACAGGGGCTTTAGTGGCCGATTAGAGGTATGAAATCATAAATAAAAATCGTTCCGACCCCAAACCGACCCCAACCTTAGATTATTAATGTTTATGAATAAACAAATTGAATAAAATAAAAAGCGCGAAACCATTGATATACATGGGTTTCGCGCTTTTCTATTGTAGCGTCCCAGGCGAGATTCGAACTCACGACCTACAGCTTAGGAGGCTGTCGCTCTATCCAGCTGAGCTACTGGGACATATTGGCGTAAGTATATTTTTTGTAGTGCAGATAAGACTGGTATATCCTGTTTTTTCCTCTGCAAGCCCAATACAAGGGAGCAAATGCGTCGAAACAAAGCTACAGGGATGTAATTCAGGGATGTTTATGCTTAGCTGTGCTACTGGGACAAAATAATATAACACAGTTATTTATTATAATCCCATAATCAAAAATGGTCAATAGTTATGACTAAAGTAAAAACCGGCCATTAATACATGACCGGTTTCTGTTCTAACTTGTAAGTTTTTTACGATAAAATCTGGCATATGCCTTTGATCTATCTTTTAGCTTCTTTAGCTGTGATGTTCTCAGTTCTATAATAGGCTGCGCAAATGAAGTAATCAGTTTGCTTGAGAGAAGCAAAGTCAGCAGCAGCGATATTCCGGCAAGCAGCAGGAAGTTTTCCGGTTTGCTGAAAAAGCCCTGTACATCACTTTCCCTGAATACCCGTACAAAGAATCCGTGAAGCAGATAGACATAAAGTGTATTTTTTCCTAAATCAGTAAAGAAATATTGTTTGCTGGGCACAAAAGCAAAGAAGCTAAATACCATTATTAAACTTAGGACATAAAAGCCCAATCTCGTTAAGACTGCCCCAATTGAAGCTGCCCCCATTTCAGTATATGGCTTTGAGCCAAGCAGCCACTTATAGTCCACTTCAGGATAGAGGTAAAAGCCTATAAAGACTACAGCAAAGATTGCTAATGCACTAATTCTGAACTTTGGCTGGAATAGCGCATAGAAATGCTCCTTCTTTAAATAATAACCCAATAGGAATAAAGGAAAGAACACAAATGTTCTCGATAAACTTAAATAGTTTGAAATCCAATCGGCATATCCGACAGCAAGCCCAATGATAAAAGCAGCTGCCAGGGAATAAACCGCTTTATACTTTGCAAAGAATAAAAGCATGATATTCCAGCAAAACATACTGATCAGGAACCATAAAGACCAATGCGGGTTAAAAGGATCCAACTCAAAGGTGCCTTTATTATATAAAAAATAATAGAAGATCGAATAAATAACCTGAAAAATAATATATGGCAGTATGAGCTTTTTTGCAATTTTCTTTATATAGCCTTTTTTATAAAAGCCTTTTGCAAAAAAACCGGATACCAGTATAAATGCTGGCATATGGAACGTGTAGATTACCTTATATAAAGTATAGATTGTTTCATTATCTTCAATAAAAGAGCGGAGTAAATGTCCGAAAACGACAAAGAAGATTAAAATAAACTTCGTGTTGTCGAAGTAATAGTCACGTTGTTTCATAAGTCCTCCTCTATTAAAGACCCCCATAAATACTCTTTCTTTCTTTACCCACTTTAACATGAAGCAAACTTCTTTTCTCGTGTAAATAGAAGGTTTAATTTACAGAAAAAGTAAAAACTTCTAACTCTGAAAATGCTGTCATACTAATTAGAAATTACTGTTATACAAATAAATATTGCTTGTTACTTCATATATTATATGGCTTGAATGGATTTAATTTAAATCTGTTTCAAATTTTATTTAAAGAAAATCATTTTTGTCGCAGATAAAAGGGAGTAGTCCGATTAGTATGTCATGATTGATGCTGACGTGAGAAAATCAGGTTTTTTAAGGTAAGATTTTAAAGGGAATAGGTGCAGGGAAGGCTTTATTAAAATGAAAAATTGGAAAAATAATCTTCAAATGTCTTATTTGTTCTATTATAATGAATTGAAAGAATAGTAAAAAAGAATTAGGTACATACTAGTTCAATTGTTCGCATCTGGTTCAATCATAAAGGGGGAAGTTATGTTGAAAGGGGTAAGAAAATTTATACCTGGCAATAAGGAAAGAAAAGAATCGTCCAGGTCAAAAAAGTTTAAAATAGGCAAGTATTTTAATAAAATGGCGAGCACGAAATGGTGGAGGAACCTGAAGCTTGGCCAGAAATATGGGGTTGCGCTTTTTGTGACCATTGGACTATTCACGGTTTCCACCGTTCTAACCTTCTTCTTGCTGACAATTGCCAATTCAAAACTGGAGACTGTTAAGGATTCTGGGGAAAAAGCCATTAAGATTACAGAATCAGCGGCCACTTTTCATCATAAAGGGAGCACGATTGGAAACTTTATCATTGACTCCAACCCCAAACATTTAAAAACATTTGATGAGCTGACAGAGGATTTTAATAAATTGAAAGAGGAAATTTCTCCGGAACTGAGCGATTCAAAATCAAAAACCCTTTTTAGGCAAATCGATGAAAATGATCAAAAAATCACCAGTTTATTTCATGATGTCATCGAGCCAGAAGTAAAACTGCAGCATGCAAGAGAATATAGGCTGGGGAAATTGCAGGCAGATAATATTATTTCTGAAACGGTTGATAAGTTAAATACCCTTGGCAGAATGATGAAGGAGGATCAGCAAAAGGCTGTGTCTTCTGCCAAATATGGTCTTATCCTTACTTTAATAGTACTTGGTATTTCAATCATCATTTCTGCTATCCTGGGAATCGCGAGCATCCTTTTTATTGGAAGTATAATTTCTAAAAAACTAACTGCCATTGTCCAATTCTCAAATGAAATTGCAGGAGGAAACCTCAATGCAAATTCAGTGGAATATGAAGGTGATGATGAAGTAGCACAGCTTAGCAGAGCCATGAACTCAATGAAAATAAAGCTGCAGACCATGATTCAGGAAATTAATGCAGTTTCTGGGTATGTGACAGAAAGAAGCGGAGAACTGAATATTGCTGCAAATGAAGTAAAAGCAGCCAGTCAGCAGGTGGCTTCAACCATGCAGGAACTGTCCGGAGGAGCCGAGGATCAGGCGGGTTCTGCAACGCGTTTATCTTTAATGATGGACGAGTACCTGGAAAAAGTAAAAGAAGCTTCATACAGCGGTAATGAAATAAAAAGTGCTTCCACAGAGGTGCTATCACTTACTGAGAATGGAAACAAGCTAATGAAAGAATCCCAGGAACAAATGAGATTAATTAACCAAATAATGAAGTCTTCTGTTGACAAGGTAAATGGACTTGATGATCAGACAAAACAAATCACCAGATTAGTTAAGGTTATAAAGGAAATTGCAGACCAGACCAACCTTCTGGCATTAAATGCAGCAATTGAAGCTGCCAGAGCCGGTGAGCATGGAAGAGGCTTTGCAGTAGTGGCAGATGAGGTGAGGAAACTGGCTGAGCAGGTATCATTCTCGGTTTCAGATATCACTAAGATTGTCGGGGGTATTCAAACGGAGTCAAACAGTGTGGCCACATCCCTTCAAACAGGCTATGTTCAAGTTGAAAAGGGAACCGGGCAAATTCAATTGACAGGACAAACATTTCAGAAAATTTATGAGGCAGTTAACTCAATGTCCAATAATGTCAGTGACATTTCCCGCAGCCTCGAGCAGGTATCCATTAATTCTGCCCATATGAACCAGTCCATTGGCAGTATTGCCGCAGTGTCTGAGGAATCTGCGGCAGGCATCGAACAAACGAGTGCATCAATGGCTCAGACTAACCATTCAATGGAGGAAATCTCAGACAATGCACAGTCCTTGTCGGAATTGGCAGAACAATTAAATGAGATGATTGCAAAATTCAAATTGTAAAATCCAGGCATACTCTCTACACAGGGTATGCCTTGTCCTTTCTCCAGACATTTGAGATGAAAAATTAATAAGACAGTTTTCTCGGAGATTTAAAGGTTTTAGTCAGATATTGTAGAAATATTTAATTAATTGCATATCCCAATAGGAGGAAATAGAGTGGTCATTATGAATCAGGAAATCAGGAGACTCTATGCCAGGATTGAGACTTTGGAAAAGGAAAATAATATTTTGGCCAATAATAATTCACTTAAATATAATATATTCTCACGCTCAAATGATGGAATTTTAATTTTTGATAGCCAGGAGAGAATTGTTGATGTCAATCCATCATTTGCTGAAAGTATAAAGACTGATAAACAACACCTGATCGGCAGGAGACTGTCTGATATCGTGCCGAAAAATAGACATTTCAAGCTTGAAAAGCAAAGGGAATTATTAAAGAAGAAGGAAAGTGTCAGGGGCATTCTGCCAATATATAACGGCAGAACGATAATAGAGTTTGATTTTACTACCAGCATCCTTAATGAGGACGGTCTTTATATGTGTATATTAAGAGATGTAACGAGTAAGCGGCTCCTCGAACGAAAAGTGAAAAAGAATGAAGAGCTGTATGCTGACCTATTTATTGAAGCCCTGGATGGAATCATTTTTTGGCGTGGAAATGGTGAGATCATTGATGCGAATGAAGCTGCTTGCCGAATTTTTGAATGTACTCATGATGAGCTTCTCAATAAAAAGATCAAAGATTTTGTATATGAAAAATCGGAAAGATACAAAAGCATTGTTAAAGAGATGTTCGTTAAGGGAAGCATACGGGATGAGCTAGTTTTTCTTATGCCAAATGGCCAGTTCAAATCTTTGGAGTTTACAGTGAAATTGAACTCCGTTGAAGGCTACCATATGACAATCTTCAGAAATGTCAGTGAGCGTCACGCTATGGAAAAAAGCTTGAGGGAAAGCGAACAAAAATTTCGCATGATATTTGAAGGTGCCCTTGAAGGGATTCTGCTCTGGAACAATCAGTTTGAAATAGTCGATATTAATCAATCAGGTCAGAGAATGCTCCAGATGACAAAAAAGGAGCTTATTGGTGTTTCGCTGCATAGTATTTTAAATGACTGCAATATAACCGATGATGAATTAAAGGAGCAGATAAAAAACATACACTCTGCGGGGCAATCAGACGGTAACCTTTCCATTACTCTGAAATCAGGCAGAAAGAAATTTTTTGAGTTTTCCAACAAGCTGAATATTTTTTCTAATATCAGTATGACAACATTTAAAGACATTACTGAGAAGCTGGAAATGGAAGAACAGCTTCGGAAATCAGACACTTTGCATGTGATTGGAGAATTGGCAGCAGGGATTGCCCACGAGATAAGAAACCCCATGACAGCACTTAAAGGCTTTATACAGCTGCTTGAGGACAGTGTGAAGGAAGATCATACTATGTATTTCAATGTGATTACCACTGAGCTTAGCAGGATTGATTCAATTATTAATGAATTTCTCATACTTGCTAAGCCTCAAGCTGTCAAATTTGTGGAAAAAGACATATCTCAAATCATGAAGGAAACAGTCGATCTCCTTAGTGCTCAGGCTGTGCTCCATAATGTTCAATTCAGGACTTATTATGAAAAGAATTTGCCCAATGTTTTCTGTGAATCCAATCAAATGAAAAAGGTCTTTATCAATATTATAAAAAATGCCATTGAAGTCATGCCTAAAGGTGGATATATTACTGTATCCATTCAGAAAGGGTTTGACCATAAAGTTCACATATCCATTAGGGACGAAGGGACAGGAATTCCTGCACATAAAATAAAAAAGCTTGGTGAACCTTTTTATACTACAAAGGAAAGAGGCACTGGACTTGGCTTAATGGTTACATATAAAATTATTGAAGAACACAAGGGAACAATTGAGGTGGAAAGCAAATTGGGGGAAGGAACTGTATTCCACATCCATTTGCCCTATTCTTTAAAGGCGGGAATGAAATGAAAGGCAGAGTTTATTCTAAAACATACACACCGGCAGGAGACATTTACATTGTCATTGAGAATGGAATCCTTTCGGCTTTATACATTGGGGAAGAAGATTTTCTCGAAGGGGAAGACGTTTTATCATTGAAATTGGATCCCTCCGACTCTTTAATTAAAAGGTGTACAAATCAGCTTGAGGAATACTTTGAAGGGCATAGGAAAGAGTTTGACATCCCCATTGAACCTCATGGCACTGAATTTCAAAAGGCAGTCTGGAAAGAGCTGTGCCTAATCCCATTTGGAGAGACAAGAAGTTATCAGGACATTGCTTTTAAAATAGGGAAAGAAAAAGCAGTGCGTGCCATTGGTCAGGCAAACAAGGCCAATCGCCTTCCGATCATTATTCCATGCCATCGCGTGATTGGAAAAAATAAATCGTTAACGGGTTATGCAGGAAACAGGACTGAAATTAAAGAAGTACTGCTAGCACTCGAAGGGTCTAATTATATAAAATAGCTCAATCTTAACAATCACCTCTTAGGTGATTTTTTTATGGGGGTATTATATATATGGTTGACTGAACGAGCGGGATTCGATTATCATCTAATTAGATATCAATCGAAATGAGGGCGCTGAAAATATGCAATTAAATCGTTTAGTAGCTTTTTATAAGACAATGGGAGACCCAACCAGAATCAGGATTGTTTTTCTCCTTGCCAAAGGGCCTTTGCATGGACAGGCGATAGCGGGGAAGCTTGGTTTAACTCCGCCAACCATTACTCATCATTTAAATAAACTGAGGGAAATAAACCTTGTTTATCAGAGAAGAGATAAAAATACTGTTTATTTTTATTTAAATGAATCCGTACTGAAACACCAATCAGGTGTTCTTGCAAAATTGGCAGATAAAGAGGAGGTTAAGAAAATGGAAGAACAAAATATAGAAAGCCAGAAGGTTATTGAAAATTTCTTTACCAAAGATGGAAAGCTGAAGAATATTCCTGCACAGAGGAAGAAGAGACTCATGGTTTTTGAGCATCTAATCAAAGGATTGAAAATGGGGAAAAAATATGAAGAAAAAGAGCTCAACGAATATATTCAACAGTATCATGAAGACTATGCTACGATACGCAGAGAATTTATTATAAATCATTATATGTACAGGGAAAATGGCATTTATGAATTAAACCCTCCGGAAATGTGGGCGAAAATAGAAGGGTAAAGCAAGGCAGGGCCCCAGTTAGGGCCATGCATGCCTTCAATAGTAATAATCCGGTTTGCGGTCGGTAAAAATCGGAATCATGCTGCGGACTTCTTTCACTTTTTCCAGGTCTATCTCAGCATATAGGATTTCTTCCGTTTCAGAACCTTCTGCAAGCACTTCTCCCCAAGGATCTATAATCATCGAATGGCCAGCAAAGACATTGTCAGGATCAGACCCGGAGCGGTTGCATGCAATTACGTAGCACTGGTTTTCAATGGCACGCGCAATCAAAAGTGCCCGCCAATGTGCCAGCCGGGCCAATGGCCATTCAGCTACTACAAATAAAGCTTCAGCACCTTCCGCTGTATGGGTCCGCACCCACTCAGGAAAACGGATATCATAACAAATCATCCCTGCAAACTTCCTATTTTCCAGTGAAAAAACTCCCTTGGCTGTCCCTCCGTTCAGATAGAGATGTTCATTCATCAGCTTGAACAAGTGCAGCTTGCTGTATTCATGTATAAGGTCACCTTGGTTATCTACAATCAGCAGAGTGTTGTAAATGCCATCGGGTGTTTTCTTTGCAACAGATCCGCCAATCATATGAACCCGATTGCTCTGTGCGGCCTCTTTCAAAAAGACTAGCGATGATTCTGCATCCTGGTCTGCAATTTCACCCAATCTGGTCAAGTCATAACCAGTCGTCCAAAGTTCCGGCAGCACAATAACATCCGGTTTATCCCTAAGCGCCTTTTTAATCATGATTTCGGCTGCTTTAAAATTATCCTCAGGTTTTCCAAATGCAATATCCATTTGCAAACAGGCAATCTTTAATTTCATAAAACTCCCCCGCAATCATCATATCCTTATGGTAAAATTAGTCCGATAGATGGAAATTTTCAAAATTTTACTTTACATCTTACCATTTACGTTATATCATTTGTGACTATATTTTCAATCTTTTTTTTAAGCAGGTGAACAATTTGGTAAATTATCCGCAATCAGATCTTTTGAAAAGTCTGCCTAAACAGTTTTTTGCATCTTTGACAGCCAAAGTGGGGAGAAAACTCCAACAAGGGCATGATGTCATCAATCTTGGACAGGGCAATCCTGACATGCCTACACCAGAGCATATTGTCAAGAGTCTTCAAAGTGCAGCCGATAATCCGCAAAACCATAAATATTCCCCTTTCCAGGGCTTCCCGTATTTAAAAAAGGCAGCTGCTGACTTTTATAAAAGGGAATTTAATGTTGAATTGGATCCTGAAACCGAAATAGCCATCCTTTTTGGTGGTAAAGCAGGATTGGTTGAAATCCCTCAATGCCTTTTAAACCCTGGGGACAGCGTATTGGTTCCGGACCCGGGATATCCTGATTATTGGTCAGGTGTTGCACTTGCCAAAGCAAAAATGGTGACAATGTCTCTAAGAGAAGAAAATAACTTCCTGCCAGTATACAGTGAATTGTCAGCAGACCAGCTTAATGCAGCCAAACTGATGTTCCTTAATTATCCAAATAATCCCACTGGAGCAGTGGCAAACAAGGACTTTTTTCAAGAAACAGTTGATTTGAGCAGAAGCCATGGTATTTGCATCGTCCATGATTTTGCATATGGAGGAATTGGTTTTGACGGCATAAAGCCTGAAAGCTTTCTTCAGGCAGAAGGGGCAAAAGAGGTCGGAATTGAAATTTATACACTTTCAAAAACATTTAATATGGCAGGCTGGAGAGTTGGATTTGCAGCTGGAAATGCAAGTGTCATCGCAGCACTGAACCTTATGCAGGATCATCTATACGTCAGCTTGTTTGGTGCTGTTCAGGAAGCTGCAGCAGTTGCTCTGTCAGGACCACAGGATTGTGTTAAAGAATTGAATTCCATATACGAATCCAGACGTAATACATTCATCTCTGGCCTCAGGGAAATCGGCTGGAATGTTCAAGCTCCTAAAGGCTCTTTTTTTGCATGGCTCAAGGTCCCTGAACAATTTACATCGGAAGAGTTTGCTGACTATCTCTTGGATAAAGCGCATATTGCGGTTGCACCAGGCATCGGATTTGGTGATTTTGGAGAAGGGTATGTGAGAGCGGGTTTACTGACATCTGAGGAGAGACTTAAAGAAGCAGTGGGCAGAATAAAAAAATTAAATTTATTTTAAATTTTTCTCATAATTCAATTGACAAAAATATTAAGCACTGTCATAATTCTAATTAAATTTTAATTCTAAATTAACTGAATACTCGTTTCGTTTTCTTATCAAGAGCAGGCGGAGGGACTAGCCCTATGAAGCCCGGCAACCGACTTATACATGAGCACGGTGCTAAATCTTGCAGCTTATAGCTGAAAGATAAGAAGATGTTAGATTGCTATCCTAACCTCTTCTTATTTGAAGAGGTTTTTTATTGTTTTCATTCTTTGATTTTTGAAAGGAAGAATATACATGAGTGAAATTATTGCAACGTATCTGGTTCATGATGAAAAACATAACCCGGAGAAAAAGGCCGAGGAGATCGCTTTAGGCTTAACGGTCGGGTCATGGACCCATTTGCCGGAACTAGAAAAACAGCAGCTGGAAAAGCATAAAGGCAGGGTCGTTTCTGTTGAAGACTATACTAAAGATGAAGAAAAAAAGGAAACAGCCGCAGTCATTAAGATTGCCTATCCAACTGTTAATTTCAGTCCTGATTTACCGGCAATATTAACAACAGTCTTTGGAAAACTATCATTGGATGGAAAGATTAAATTGTTAGATTTACAGTTTTCCAATGAACTTAAAAGCTTTTTTCCTGGGCCACGATTCGGGATTGACGGACTGAGGGAAAAACTGAATGTATATGATAGACCCCTTCTGATGAGCATCTTCAAAGGGGTGCTGGGCAAAGACATGGATTTTTTAACTTCGCAGCTGAGGGAACAGGCCCTTGGCGGCATCGACCTTGTAAAAGATGATGAAATTCTATTTGAAAACCGCCTTACACCTTTTGAAGCCCGGATAACCGAAGGCAAAGAAGTGCTAAGGCAGGTTTATGAGGAAACAGGCCACCGTACCCTATATGCTGTGAATTTAACAGGCAGGTCTTTTGATTTAAAAGATAAGGCAAGGAAAGCATCCAGACTTGGTGCAGATCTTCTTCTCTTCAACGTATTCTCGTATGGGCTCGATGTTTTGCAGTCATTAAGAGAAGATGATGAGATAGGGCTGCCTATCATGGCACATCCTGCAGTTAGTGGAGCTCTTTCTGCTTCAAGTGTTTATGGGATTTCCTATCCTTTGCTTTTAGGCAAACTCCTCAGGTATGCAGGCGCAGACTTTTCTCTATTCCCTTCACCTTATGGATCGGTTGCCCTTGAAAAAACTCTGGCCTTATCAATTGGGGATACCCTGACTAGGAATGATTTCTGCAAAAGAACCTTTCCGGTTCCATCAGCCGGCATCCATCCGGGTCTTGTACCTTTGCTTTTCGAAGACTTCGGAATAGACAGTGTAATTAATGCCGGAGGTGGCGTACATGGGCATCCGGATGGGGCAAGAGGAGGCGGTTTGGCATTCCGCCAGGCAATAGATTTAATTTTAAATGGGGCTTCTTTAACAGATGCTCCATCAAACTTCCCTGAATTAAAAAAAGCGATTGATCTGTGGGGGTACAAAGAGGTGGCTGTAAAGAATGGCTAAAGTGGCGGTATTTTGTGATTTTGATGGAACTATTACCGAAAACGATAACATCATTCATATCATGAAGCACTTTGCTCCTTCTCAATGGGAGGGGATAAAAAATCAAGTTCTGGGACAGGAAATTACCATTCAAGAAGGAGTAGGAAAGATGTTTTCCCTTCTGCCAAGCAGTCTGAAAGATGCTATCACCGATTTCATCTTAGAAAATGCAAGAGTAAGAGAGGGATTTCAGCCATTTATCGATTATCTGGAAAAAGAAAAAATACCGCTTTATATAGTCAGCGGAGGAATAGATTTTTTTGTGGCTCCTGTACTGGATAAGTATGGACCCTTTGAAGAGGTGTTCTGCAATAGTTCTGATTTTAGCGGCGATACAATTAATATCTTATGGCCCCATAGCTGCGATGAAAAATGCAATAAGAATTGCGGCTGCTGCAAGCCTTCTATTATGAGGAAACTGGTGGATGAGAACACCTTTAAAGTGGTGATCGGAGATTCAGTAACCGATCTGGAGGCTGCCAAACAGGCAGACTTTGTCATTGCCAGAGATCTGCTCCTGGAGAAAAGCAAAGAGATGAACCTAAATCATTCTGCCTTTGAAACATTCTATGATTGCATTGAGCTTTTAAAAAGATTAAATGAGGTGAGGGTATGAGCAGAGTTGGGGAAAAATGGAATGAGCTTGCAGATATTAAGGAAGAGCTTGCAGAAAGGGACTGGTTTATGGGAACAAGCGGAAATCTGGCCATTAAGGTCAGCTCACATCCCCTTCAATTCCTCGTAACAGCAAGCGGAAAGGATAAAAGGAAACGCACTGATGAAGACTTTCTCCTTGTTGATGAATATGGACACCCGGCAGGGGAAACACATTTAAAGCCTTCTGCTGAAACACTTCTGCATTCTGAGATATATCGAAGAACGAAAGCTGAATGCAGTCTTCATGTACATACGATTGACAATAATGTCATTTCAGAAATTTATGGTGATCAGGCGGCGGTTACATTTAAAGGGCAAGAGCTGATTAAAGCATTTGATAAGTGGGAGGAAGATGCTGTTCTCGAGATTCCGATTATTCCGAATCATGCGCATATTCCAACGCTGGCAAAGTGTTTTTCTTCCCATGTACATGAAGATTCAGGTGCCGTCTTGATAAGAAATCATGGAATTACAGTATGGGGCAGAACCTCCTTTGAGGCTAAAAAGATCCTTGAGGCTTCAGAGTTTCTGTTCCGTTATCAGTTAAGGCTCCTGGCATATAAGCCCGATCAGCTAATTAAAGTAGTTTAATATATGAACTGCTGTTATTAAATCATGCGAGAAAAAAATTATAATAGAGAGGAATGATTAGATTGGCATATATCGTACTGAAAAATTCAAAAAAAGAAATTAGGAATCAGGAAGAGGTTGCTGCTTTTCTGGAAAAGCAGGAGGTTATCTATGAGCAATGGGCAATAGATAAATTGCCTGAAAATCTGCAGGAAAAATATTTACTTTCCGATGATGAGAAACAAGAAATTCTGGCTGCATTTGCTGAAGAAATTAAGGATATTTCTGATCGAAGAGGATATAAGGCACAGGATGTAATTTCCCTTTCAGAGAATACGCCGAATTTAGAACAGCTTCTTCAGAATTTCCAGCAGGAGCATCATCATACAGATGATGAGGTGAGATTTATTGTCAGCGGTCATGGAGTCTTTATTATACAAGGAAAAGATGGAGAGTTCTTTGAAGTATTCCTGAATCCTGGCGATTTAATATCCGTACCCGAAAACATCCGTCATTATTTTACTCTTCAGGAGGATCGAAAAGTAGTAGCCATCCGGATTTTTGTTACCGCAGAAGGATGGGTGCCAATTTATGAAAAAAAGGAAGTTCATCAATAATTTAATGACCCACCCATTGCCCCCGGCATTGGGTTTTTATTTTCCTGCTATAACAATTGGATATTTTTTTAACATATTATGGTCTTGCGATTTTTTTATCAAATCCCGTTGATGCCACATAATAAATTTAGCAGAATGTGTCGAAACCCCATGAGGGCGAATTGAAATTGATGTCGATAAAAATAAATTCGGAAAAAGATTGTCTAATATTGCGAATCTATTTACATTTATAGAAATTCTTGTAATAATGCTTCAAGTAGACACATTTATATCGGATAAAGGGATAGGAGTAGGAGGAAGAAAGTTGCGCTATAAAAGAATACAGCTGCTGACTGAAATTCAGCAAAAAAGGGAAACAATGATAGAAACGGCCAAGAAAAATGGAATGGCGAGCCAGGAAACGGTTCGCTGCAGCCAGGAACTTGATCAATTAATTTTTGAATATCAATGCGTCGTTAAAAGAGAGAAGGAACAAAAGAAAAGAATGAGGATTTCCTTCCGGGAAATGATTCTCTTATGGAAGAAAGCTGTTGTATAATTTTAAAATTCCAAGCACATAGATTGAACATATAATAGGGAAGAAAAAAAAGGATCCGTTGAGGATTCTTTTTTTTAGTTGGCGCCAGTTCTCGCTTTTCTTAGTAATGAACTGCACAATTCTTATTAATTCTTCATAGCAGTACTATGCATGTATCGAGAATCATATCGTAATACAAAGCTTTTTTATCTATCTCTTAAAGCGAACTATACTTATAGAAGCTTTAAGTTTAGAGGGGGGAAAGTAAAAAATGCACATAGTAGTGTGTGTCAAGCAAGTGCCTGATACAAAAATTATTAAAATCAATCCCAAAACCAACACTCTTGACCGGCGCAGTGCACCTGCCATTTTAAATCCTTATGATGCCCATGCAGTACAGGAAGCAGTGAAAATAACAAAGACCATAGGAAAAGGCACCATTTCGGTTTTATCCATGGGACCTCCACAGGCTGTTGCTGTTATTAAGAAAAGCATCGAAATAGGAGCAGACCGCGGCTTTTTAATCTCAGACCGTGCATTTGCCGGCGCAGATACACTGGCAACAAGCTATGCTCTGTCTAAAGCATTGGAGCGTATTTCAAAAGATATGCCTGTGGATTTAATCATATGCGGAAAACATGCCATTGATGGAGATACCGGCCAGGTGGGACCAGGAATAGCAAGAAGGCTGGATATTCCGCCTGTTACAAATGTTATAGAGGTATCCGAACTTAATGAAGGTGAAAAAACGATACTGATCAAAAGGAAAATTACAAACGGATATGAATTAATACAAGCTCAAGTCCCTTGCCTGCTGACCGTTGAAAAAGAGATTAATAGCATAGAATACTCCCCTATGCCAAACATGATAAAAGCTGCCAGGTATGAGCCGGTTATCTGGTCTGTAAATGATCTTGAGGAAGTAGATCGTACACAGCTCGGGTTGAAAGGGTCTCCTACGATAGTGGGAAAAATGTTTACTCCTCCCAAGCCGGAAGGCGGAAAGAGGCTTGAAGGGAATGCGGAAGAACAGGTTAAGCAGCTGATGGAGCTGCTTAATGATAAGAAAGAGCTGTTTGTAAGCCGATAATGGGAATAATTAGGGGGGATTTACATGATGGATGAGTACCGGGGAGTGTGGGTATTCATAGAACAAAATGATGGGAAAATAGAAGGGGTTTCCCTTGAATTGCTCGGTGCAGGCAGAAAGCTGGCAGATAAGCTGGATGTGCCTCTTTCCGGTGTTCTGCTTGGATATGAAATAAAGTCTTTATGCCAGGAAGTGATCGCTTATGGAGCTGATCAGGTATATGTTATTGACCATGAAGTGATGAAAGATTATCGGACGGAGTCTTATATGAAGGCAGTAATCAATCTTGCAGAAAAGTATAAACCTGAGATATTTCTCTATGGGGCCACTTCCAATGGTAAAGATTTGGCCAGTGCTGTTGCTACAGATCTTAGCACTGGATTGACTGCTGATACAACCATGCTGGATGTCGAAGTGGATAAAAGGCTGCTTGAAGCTAGCCGCCCGGCGTTTGGGGGAAATATAATGGCAACCATCCTTTGTAAAAAGCACCGGCCGCAGATGGCTACTGTCCGTCCTAAGGTTATGAAAGCCTTGGAGCCAGATCCAGATAGACAGGGCGAGGTTATAGAAGAAGCGATTACCCTAAGTGAAGATGATATGCGCACAAAGGTAATTAAAATTGTGAAAGATGTCACAAAAAAAGTGAATTTAGCAGATGCGCATGTTGTTGTTGCGGGCGGAAAAGGAATGGGGGATTTTCAGAATTTCCAGCTGATCCATGACCTGGCTGATGCAATTGGAGCAACTGTAGGGGGCACAAGGGATGTAGTGGAGGCAGGATGGCTGCCGCATGAACAGCAGGTAGGGCAGACCGGAGAAACCATTACCCCAAAGGTCTATTTTGCTATTGGGATTTCAGGGGCAATCCAGCATGTCGTAGGCATGAAGAATTCAGAGTTCATTATTGCGATTAACAAGGATCCAGACGCACCTATATTTGATGTAGCAACCTACGGAATCGTGGGTGATGCACTTGAAATTGTGCCGAAGCTGATTAAAGAGTTAAAGGAAGCAAGGGAAAGAGGGGGTGAAATGAGTTATGTCTGAAAAGTTTGATGTCATCGTGGTGGGGGCAGGGCCTGCAGGAACTTCCTGTGCTTACACATGCGCCAAAAACGGTCTAAAAGTCCTTCAAATTGAAAGAGGAGAATATCCCGGCAGCAAAAATGTAATGGGTGGAGTTTTATACCGTAAGCAAATGGAGGAAATCATTCCAGAGTTTTGGAAAGAAGCACCGCTGGAGCGGCCTGTCGTAGAGCAGCGGTTTTGGATGATGGATAAAGAATCGACAGTGAGTTTTGGCTATAAAGGTCTTGAGTGGGGGAAGGAACCATATAATAATTTTACAGTACTCCGGGCGCCATTTGACCAATGGTTTGCAAAAAAAGGGGTTGAACAGGGCGTTCTATTAATAAATGAAACAGTCGTACTTGAGTGCCTGACTGAAAATGGAAAAGTGGTTGGTGTAAGAACTGACCGGCCGGATGGGGAGGTATATGCAGATGTAGTGGTTTTGGCAGATGGTGTAAATTCACTGCTGGCAAAACAGCTGGGCTACCATAAAGAATTTCGCCCTGATGAAGTGGCACTGACGGTAATGGAAGTCATTAATCTTTCTAAAGACAAAATTAATGACCGCTTTAACCTGGAAGACAACCAGGGCTGTACGATTGAAATATTCGGGGACTCCACGAAAGGCAATCTGGGAACTGCCTTTATTTACACCAATAAAGATAGTATTAATATTGGTGTGGGAACCACGCTGTCAAGTATGATTAAGGCGAAGCTTAAGCCTTATGACCTGCTGGATTATTTAAAAACACACCCTATGGTAAGACCCTTAATAGAAGGAGGAGAATCTGCCGAGTATCTGGCTCACTTGATTCCTGAAGGGGGCTACCATTCAGTGCCTAAAGTGGCTGGGGATGGTGTCCTTCTTGCAGGTGATGCTGCACAGCTGGTTAATGCCATACACCGCGAAGGCTCCAATATGGCAATGGCTTCCGGAACAATGGCTGCAGAAACCATCATTGATGCCAAAAAACGGGGTGACTTCAGCGAAACAAGCTTGAATCAGTACAGGGAAACACTTTATCAAAGCTTTATTATAAAAGACCTGGAAAAATATAAAGATGCAACTCACACGTTTGAACACTACCCTCAGTATTTTAAAGAATATGTTCCGATGCTTAACAGGGCAGCGAGCAAATTTTTTACAGTTGATGGAACTCCTAAGAAAGAAAAGCAAAAAGAAATTATGAAGAGCTTTACCAGTGAACGCGGGACCATTCGTGTGCTTCAAGACATGTACAGGGCATGGAAGGCGGTGAAATAATGTCAACGAAAACGATCGAAGAAAAGCAATATTTAGTTCGTTTTAAGGCAGACACCAAATCACATCTTACCGTATTGGATCATGATATCTGTATGACAAAATGCCCCGATAAAATATGCACTATTTTCTGCCCGGCTGAGGTGTATAAGTGGGAAGGATTGAGAATGCAGGTGGGTTATGAAGGATGCCATGAGTGCGGCAGCTGCAGGATTGGATGCCCATATCAGAATATTAAATGGGAATACCCAAAAGGCGGCCATGGTATAGTATTCAGACTTGCATAAAGTTAACCCCTATTTCATACAAAAACCGGCCGCATTTGGCCGGTTTGAAAAGGGGGGTAATGAAAAAGGTTTTATCTTTCGGTACATTTATATTATAGTTAAGAAATATTAACAAATTGTTAACAACATATATCAAAACTATTAATCCTGCAGCATACATATCATTCTGTTTTTTTTATTATAAATTACCGCGTTAAAGCTTTTAAGTAATAGTACTTTAGTATCTTAATTTTTTAGGCAGGATTTGTTAAACTAAATGTGGTCGGACTATTATAGTTGACCCCCTATAATCTGGAGAGCTTAGAGAAGTCTAGGCTCTTTTTTTGATCTGAATTAAGAATTCACTTTTTTGGGATTTTGTTTAAAAGTAGAAATTACCTATATGTATGTTATTTCACATTCGAGGGTAAAAAAAGAGTAACGCATAGGGGAATGGATTTTGAGGTTAGCTGATTTTCTCTTGTCTCTTTAAAAAATTGAACTGGGAGTCCTTTACATTGGCTTCAAGTTCTTTAGCATGTTCAAAAGCTTTATGGATGCATTCGTACAGAGATGAAGAATAAAGCGCCTTATTCCATATAAAACTTCCTTCTGAATTGGATGGATATAAGGTTACTTTCCAGAGGTAATATTCTTTTTCCTGTTCCTTAAGCTGTCCTTCCAGAGCAATTAGCCAATGGGTTTGCCCGGCCGGAAGGAATGTATCAGCTCCATTTGCAGGAATAAGGCATTTTTGATAAAAATCAAAGTAGTTTGGCAGATGCATATTTAATCCCTCCTAACATTTTACAGGGTATTTAGCTGCGCCAAAGAGAGCTAATATCTTACCTTTATTATATGGCAAAAAAGAAGAAGATTGCACACAATTATTAAAATTTTTAGAAAATTTTAATAAAAATAATCTATATCCTTTATAAAAAGGAGGGACGCCCCCTCCTCCTTACCTATTTATTCCATTCTGAAACAGTTTCATCCGGTGGGAGTAATAATGTCAGCAACCCCAGTACGGGAAGAAAACCGGTAAATATGATCATATTTACCAGACCAACGGTGTCCGCTATATAGCCCAGAGCGATTGAGCCTATTGCCCCCATACCAAAAGCCAGACCCACTGTAAGTCCCGCCATAGTGCCGATTTTGCCGGGAACTAATTCCTGAGCGTATACTACCGTCACCGAAAAGCTTGACATCAATATGAATCCGCTTGCCACCAGCATTATAAATGCAATAGGAGATGGAACGAAAGGGATCATGGCGGATAGCGGAACAGTCAGGATCATGGACAGAAAAATAATTCTTTTCTTTCCAAACCGATCTGCGAGCGGCCCGCCAAAAAATGTGCCCAATGCACCTGATACTAAAAATGCAAATAAGAAGAGCTGTGCCTGACTAATGGAGAAAGAGTATTTTTCTATTGCATAAAAGGCATAGAAATTTGTCATACCCGAAATATACCATGAACGGGCAAATATCAAAAAGAGAACCAGGATCAGTGCACTCCATATTTTTTTTGATATCCTTTTATTATTATGGCCACCAGCTTGTTTTTTTGCTCTGCCGGCAATCAATTCCTCCTGAAGGCGTCCAGTATACCAAAACGCTATATAAATCAGCAGCCCGACTGCAATAGCAGCAACTGCAGTAAACCAGGCAGCACCCATTTGACCTAGCGGAACAAGAATAAGGGCCGTAATGATAGGAGCAAGTGCCTGTCCAGTGTTTCCCCCTACCTGATAGATTGATTGGGCCAGACCTCTGCGCTGGCCAGCTGCCATATAAGCCACCCTAGATCCTTCCGGGTGGAATACAGCTGAACCGAGACCAATGAACAATACTGATATAATAATCCATTTATAATCCGGGGCAAAAGCCAATCCTAATATGCCAAATAAAGTTGAAGTCAGACCGATTGGCAAGGCGAAAGGGAACGGCTTTTTATCAGTGGCCATTCCAACAACCGGCTGCATGATTGAAGACACGATATTAAGTGAAAAGGCAATCATACCCAGCTGTGAGTATGAAAGCCCCATAGATTTTTCTAAAATGGGAAACATGGCTGGAATGACAGATTGAATAGAGTCATTTAATAGGTGGCAAAGGCCAATAATGAATAAGATCCGATAGGCCGTTTTTTGATGTGGCTCATATCTTGAACTGACTGAAGCAGCGGTAGTACTCATGGTATAGTCTCCTTTTTCACTGAACATTTCGTAAAACTAAATATAGTTTACCTTATTCATTAGCCTTTCAAAATAGTTATTTTGGAAATCTATTAAATATTATATAATTTACATTATTCAGATTAAATAAGAGGGCAGGGAAGCCAATGGAAAAAGCAGTTGATGCTTTAATGACGGACGATATTCTCACTAATTTCCTTAGAATCTATTCTTTAAATATAGGAAATTATAAAAAGCTGGGTGACTTTGAAAACTATGTTTATGAGGTTTATAAAGATGAAAAAGCATATATTTTGAGGATTACCCACTCATCTCACCGCATGCTTGAGGAGCTTTTATCAGAAGCAGACTGGATGAGTTATCTGATATCGAAGAGTTTAAAGGTTCCAGAAGTTTTTCCATCACAGAATGGGAATTTGGTTGAGCGGTTAACAGCTGGGGACGATTCTGCCTTTTACGCCTGCCTGTTTTCAAAAGCAGAGGGAAAACCAATAAGTGTTCGGGCACCGGAATTCAATAAGGAGTTATTTCATGCGTGGGGAAGTGCGGTAGGGAAAATGCATGCAGCCACTAAATCATATATGCCATCAGCTGGAATTGTACCGCGGATGCAATGGGATGACGAAGAATTGCTTAAAGTTGAGAAATATATACCTGAAGAGGATCAATTGGTCATTAAGCATACAGAAGATTTGTTGAATCTGCTTCAAAATTTGCCAAAACATATAAACAATTATGGCCTTATTCATACTGATCTCCATTCCGGAAACTTCTTTTATAATGGGAAAGATATACAAGTATTTGATTTCGATGACTGCTGCTATCATTGGTTTGCATCAGATATAGCCATACCGCTGTATTACTCACTTTTATATAAGTTTAAAGAGGCAGATCAAGCGGAAATGGAAATATTCGGCAAGCAATTCCTTGACTCCTTTTTGGATGGCTATCGGCTGGAAAATGAAATTCCCGAAGATTTGGGAAGGCAGCTGCCCTTATTTCTGAGACTGAGAGATATCACACTTTATTCTGTCCTGCATAAAAAAATCGCACCTGAGGAAAGGAATTCGCAGCTATTATTTATGATGGAGACGATCAAGAAAAGAATTGAAAGAAATGCTCCAATCTATGTGAGTTAAAAAAAGAAGGTGCCTCCGAGCGAGCACCTTCCTTCTTTTATGCGTCGTTTTTGATGGGCAGAAAAATATCTACATGCGTTCCTTTAGTTTCTTTGCTTGTAATAAAAATTTCACCGCCGAAAGAATGCAGAATGCGCCTGCAGACTACGAGGCCAAGGCCCGTGCCCGTTTCCTTTGAAGTGTAGAATGGATGGAAAATCTTTTCAATTTCATCTTCAGAGATGCCTGAACCTGTGTCCGCAATTTTAAGCTGACACTTAGAATGCATTTTATTTAGTTTAATTGTCAGCTTTCCTCCGCCCTCCATCGATTCAAAAGCGTTTTTCGTTAAATTCAGGATAACCTGTTTCATCTGGTCTTTCGTACATTCGACCATGACAGGTTCATCTGAAATAGCAGATTCAAAAGTGACATTGTGTAAATTGGCTTCGGAGAATATCAACGGTTCCAATTCCTTTATGATGTTTCTCAAATCCAGGGTTTCCATCTTTTGAGCTGCAGGTTTACCCAGAATTAAAAATTCACTTACAATTTCATTAATTCTGCTGATCTCATCATTTATAACTGAAAAGTAATACTGGTCATGTGTATTCGTATATTTTTCACTTAATAGCTGTATAAGACCTTTTATTCCTGTTAAAGGGTTCCTGATTTCATGGGCTGTGCTGGCAGCCAGAGTACCCACCAGTTCCAGTTTTTGGAGCTCATTTTCCTTTTTTTCCTCTTCATTCTGCTTTTTAAGCCTTAAATACTTAATAAAGAGAAATAGAATATGGCTTATAATCATTAATACAAGGATAGCCTTAAAAGCATCTTTGACAATTGCCAGCATATCTCTTGGCGGCAATTCTACTTTTACACTCCAGGGAAGCCTGTCAATTGGAATTGAGATGCTATTCTGGCTGGAAAATGATGAGTCACCATTCATGTTGATATCCATAATCGTTTCCCTTTCAGAATTAAGGACAGAAAGTCTTGCTTCTGGAGTAAGAAGTCTCATGATATTTTGTACGTAATCCACCCTCATATGTGCCACAATAATAGAGATTACATCTCCATTGTCATTGAACACGGGTTTTCCTATCCCAACGACTGTTTGCCCATTGGTTAGTGTTTCAGGGGAGTTAGAGATTACAATATCTTTCGTGCGCGAAACCTCTTTAAGATATTTCTTATTAGATAAATCGGAGTTCGCTAAGAATTGATTGGACCCTGTAAGAACCTTTCCGCTGGGATTAAGAAGGTAAATTCCGCCATATCGCGGATCCAGCTGATTGGCTTTTTGGAGCAGAGGCTCCAGTTTATCAGAGGGAGTGTCAGCACTTCCAGCAGTCAGTGATAACATATCAAGTGTGGTCACAGTTTCGGAAATAAACTGGTCCCAGCTTCTTTGGTGTATGGAGCCAATCCATTTTGCTTCTTCCAGCCTTTCCTCATCATTTTGTTTAACAGAATCCATAAAGAAAAAGATGCTGCCGGCCAAAGTGGGAATAATTACTGCGATTAAATATAGTAGTAAATTTCGTTTTCTACTTTTCATCAGGTTAACTCCAGCATAATTAGGTTAATTTATTCATATCTAACTGACATTATCAATATTATACCATTTTGTGTTAAAAGAGGTTTATTTCTAACAAAGGAATGATATTTTATATGTAAGGAGGGGTTTGATGAAATCAGAAGTTTTTCTCACGGTTTTGGCTACAAGTGATGTCCATGGACATGTTTATCCATATTATTATGGAACTGGTGAGCATGCTGGTCATGGGCTGGGCAAGCTTGCAGCAATAATAAAGAAAGAAAAGGAACAATCTGAGATCTCTATACTTATTGATAACGGGGATCTGATCCAGGGAACTCCTCTAACTTATTATTATTCCAGATACTTAAATAACCAAAAAAATCCCATGATTCAAATATTAAATGAACTTGAATACGATGCAGCTGTAATCGGAAACCATGAATTCAACTATGGAAAGAACACACTTGCAAGAGCTGTCAGTGAATCCAATTTCCCATGGCTGTCAGCCAATATATTATTTAATTCAACAAAAGAAACGTATTTCGGGCTTCCCTATAAAATAAAATCCTTCCCAAATGGCTTGAAAGCAGCAGTTATAGGTGTTACAACCCAGTATATTCCCAATTGGGAGAAAAGGCAGCATATTGAACATCTTGTTTTTGAATCTGCGGTGATCAGCTTAAAAAGGTGGGTTTCATATATTCAGGAGGAAGAAAAGCCGGATGTGATTATTGTCTCTTATCATGGCGGCTTTGAAAAGGATATCAGAACTGGTGAAGAGACGGAAGAACAAACAGGAGAAAATGAAGCATACCGGATCTGTACAGAAGTTCCTGGAATCGATGTTCTGATTACCGGGCATCAGCACCGTTTTATTGAAGGAGAACAAGTAAATGGTGTGGCTGTTGTTCAGCCGGGATTTAATGGTCAAGCGCTTGCAAAGGTCACCGTTAAATTCAGAAAGAAACATAATGATTGGCTGATTGATGATAAACACTCTGCGTTAATCTATCCCGACGGAATACCGTCTGATAATGAGGTTCTGCAGCTGGCTGGGTATTATGAATCCAAAACCCAGAAATGGCTGGATACGGAGATCGGTGAAATTGATGGTGATATGCTGATTGATGATATATTTGAGGCACGTACAGGGGAGCATCCGCTGATTGAATTTATTAATAAAGTGCAGATGGAAGCCTCAGGTGCTGATATTTCCTGCACTGCCTTATTTCATGAGGGGGCACCAGGATTCAAGTCTAAAGTAACGATGAGAGAAATTGTTTCTAACTATATTTATCCAAATTCATTATGTGTCCTCAGAGTTGCAGGAAAGGACATTAAAGATGCATTGGAGCGGTCTGCAGCTTATTTTGAATTGAACAGTGACGGAAAAATTATAGTGAATCCTGATTTTTCAAATCCAAAGCCACAGCATTATAATTACGATATGTGGGAAGGTATTGAGTATAAAATAGATGTTTCACGACAAAAGGGCAGCCGGATTACAAAGGTTTTGTATAAAGGGCATCCAATCAGGGAAGATGAAGAGTATCATGTAGTAATGAACAATTACCGCGCTGCAGGCGGGGGAGGCTACAACATGTTCAAGGATAAGCCAGTGGTGAAAGAGATTTTAACCGATATGACCGAATTGATTGCAGACTATTTTTTGGAAAAGAAAAAGGTAATTCCAACTCTTAATCACAATTGGGAGGTTGTTTCGGGCAAATGATCCGGATGTGTTAAATTGACAGCTTTCTTCCTGTTTTCTATAATGATTGAGAATTGAATTTATGTATACGCTACTAATTAAAAGGAAAAGGGATTGGATAAAATGGGGTCTGAACAAATTGACCAATCGTTGAAATTGTTTATTGTCCTGTCCAGGGCTTATAGGGCAATAAATGAAAATGTAAATAAACTAATACAAACATATGGAGTGAATCCAACTGAATTTGCTGTTCTGGAACTGCTATACCATAAGGGTGACCAGCCTTTGCAGCAAATCGGCGGGAAAATACTATTGGCCAGCGGAAGCATCACTTATGTAGTGGACAAGCTTGAGCAGAAAGGCTTGTTGAAAAGGGTCGCATGCCCTAATGACAGAAGAGTTACCTTTGCGCAAATAACAGATAAGGGTAAAGACTTTATCGAAAACATATTCCCTGACCATGAAAAGCATATCCATTCTTTAATGTCCGAGCTTACTCCAGAAGAAAAAGGAACAGCCATTGAGTTATTAAAGAAGCTTGGACTATCTATCTCCAATGATAAAAATAGCTTACAATAACTAAAACAGCCTTGACCGGCTGTTTTTTATTTTGTGCTTTATAGATATGTTCAGGGGAGGAATTAACCAAATATTGTCGAAATAGTTTAGTGGTTTAATTAAAATCGATTTACATATACACGAGGGGGCAATAATGTGAGATTTGAAGACTATACATACGTTCGTCCGGATCTTGATACAGTACAGGGGAAATTCGAAGCAGCGCTTGAGAAATTTGAAAACGCAGCTTCTGCAGACCAGCAAAATCAAGCTATGAAAGAAATTAATGATATTCGCAATGATGTCGGCACTATGTTCAACCTTTGTTATATCCGTCATTCAGTCGATACGAATGATGAATTTTACAAAGCAGAGCAGGATTATATGGATGAGATTCAGCCTGAAGTAGAAGGGTTTGTTACAAAGTATTATCAGGCTTTGGTTAATTCCAGGTTCAGGGCAGAGCTCGAAGAAAAATGGGGGAATCAGCTTTTTGCACTTGCGGAAGCCCAATTGAAGGTGTTCTCGCCAGAGATTGTTCCGCTTTTGCAAAAAGAAAATAAGCTCTCATCAGAGTATACTAAGTTAATTGCTTCAGCCAAAATTCATTTTGAAGGTGAAGAACGCACTCTTGCCCAATTGGAGCCATTTACTGAATCTACAGATCGGGAAATGCGCAAAAAAGCAAGCGAGGCACGCTTTGGTTTCCTGGCAGATAATGAGAAAGAGCTGGACCGTATTTATGATGAGCTTGTCAAGGTTAGAACAGAGATTGCCCATAAACTTGGATATTCGAATTTTGTTGAACTGGCTTATTTCCGTATGTATCGAACTGATTATAACGCCGAAATGGTTGCAAATTTCCGCAAGCAGGTGAAGGATTTCATCGTCCCAATCGCCACAAGGCTAAAGGAACGGCAAAGAGAGAGGATTGGCGTTGACAAGCTGAAATTTTACGATGAAGGATTTGAATTTAAAACAGGAAATGCTGTACCCAAAGGCAATCCTGAATGGATTATTGAAAACGGACAAAAAATGTATGATGAGCTTTCCAGAGAAACCAGTGAATTTTTCTCTTATATGAGAGAAAATAATCTTATGGACCTGGTGGCCAAAAAGGGAAAAGCAGGGGGCGGCTATTGCACTTATATTGAGAACTATAAATCCCCATTCATTTTCTCAAACTTCAATGGAACGTCAGGAGATATTGATGTTCTTACTCATGAAGCAGGCCATGCATTCCAGGTGTATTCAAGCAGTCATTATGAGATACCTGAATATAACTGGCCAACTTATGAAGCTGCAGAAATTCATTCCATGAGTATGGAATTTTTCACATGGCCATGGATGGAGGGCTTCTTTAAAGATGATACTGAGAAATACAAGTTTTCCCATTTGAGTGGAGGACTGCTATTCTTGCCTTATGGCGTATCAGTTGATGAATTCCAGCATTGGGTATATGAAAACCCGGATGCATCACCTCAGGAAAGAAAACAGGCTTGGAGAGAAATTGAGAAGAAATACTTGCCGCATAAAGATTATGATGGCAATGAGTATTTGGAGAACGGCGGATTCTGGCAGCGGCAGGGCCATATCTACAATTCACCTTTCTATTATATCGATTATACATTGGCACAGATCTGTGCATTCCAATTCTGGAAACGGTCCCGGGAGAATCAGGAAGCAGCATGGAAAGATTATTTGAAACTGTGCCAGCTTGGCGGCAGCAAACCTTTTACCGGACTGGTAAAAGAAGCTGGGTTGATTTCTCCTTTTGAAGAGGGATGTGTCGAGTCAGTTATCGGGGAAATTGAGAATTGGCTGAATTCAGTGGATGATAAAAGTTTATAAACAAATAAAAAAGAGCCGGAAGTTATTTAATTCCGGCTCTTTTCGTTCTTTTTAGCGGATGGGTTTAATAACAATTGCTTCGTCTTCGAGATTGGCCTGTAATTGGCTATTTCCGCCATGATCAATGATGAAATCAGCAATCTTGTCTTCAAGTTCATCCTGGATGATCCTTCTTAATGGCCGTGCGCCAAAAGCAGGATGATATCCTTCTGCTGCTAATTTCTCCTTGGCTTCCTGGGTAACAGTCAATTCTATATCCTGCTCATTTAATGTTTCCTGAAGGTCATTGAGCATTAAGTCGACAATTTTCAATAAATGCTCTTTTTCCAAAGCTTTAAATTCAATAATGCTATCAAAACGGTTCAGGAATTCAGGCTTAAAGAAGCTGCCGAGTGATTCAAGAATGTTTGACTCCATGACGGCGTCAGCTGTGCCAAATCCAACATGGATTTCCTTTTGCCCAGCTCCTGCATTGCTGGTCATGATAATGACTGTATCTTTAAAGCTGACAGTGCGGCCTTGGCTATCTGTCAGGCGTCCATCCTCCAGAATTTGAAGGAACATGTGCTGTACATCCGGATGTGCTTTTTCTATCTCATCAAGCAGAATGATGCTGTACGGGTTTCTGCGCACCTTCTCAGTAAGCTGTCCGGCTTCTTCATGACCCACATATCCTGGAGGGGAACCGATAATTTTTGATACGCTGTGTTTTTCCATATATTCACTCATATCAAGCCTTATCATGCTTTCTTTTGAGCCGAATAGCTCTTGGGCAAGTGTTTTGGTTAACTCAGTCTTTCCGACCCCTGTTGGCCCGACAAATAGAAATGATCCAATTGGGCGGTCCTTTGATTTAAGTCCTGCACGGCTTCGGCGAATTGCCTTTGCAACTTTTTGCACGGCTTCTGCCTGTCCGATTACTTTTTCAGCAAGGCTTTCCTCAAGGTTCTGCATTTTTTCCTGTTCATCTTCTGCTAATTTGCCGACAGGAATCCCGGTTTTCTTTTCGATAATCTCCTGAATATGGCTAACGTCAATAACTGGCCGTTCTGCCTTGTTGTCCCCGTTTAGTGCCTGCTGGAGTTTTAGTTCCTTTTCACGGAGTTTTGCAGCCTCTTCATATTTTTCTTCATTTAATACAAGTTCTTTCTGCCTGCTGATTTCTTTCAGCTGATTTTCAATATCATCTGCAGGTATATATCCTGATTGAAGATTCATTTTAGAACCTGCTTCATCCATTAAATCAATGGCTTTGTCAGGCAGGAACCGATCCTGAATATAGCGGCTTGACAGCTGCACACATGCCTTGATGGCATCTTCTGTAAAAGAAACATCATGATAGTCTTCATATTTTTGTTTCAGTCCAAACAGGATATTAATTGCCTCATCAGGTGTCGGCTCATCTACATGTACAGGCTGGAATCTGCGTTCTAGTGCAGGATCTTTTTCAATTTGGCGGTATTCTTTCAAAGTGGTTGCTCCGACCACTTGAAGCTCTCCTCTTGCAAGGGCTGGCTTCAGAATATTGCCTGCATCCATTGACCCCTCAGCTGATCCTGCTCCGACAAGAAGATGAATTTCATCTATAAAGAGAATAATGTTCTTCCGTGACTGAAGCTCAGAGATCAGCTGCTTCATGCGTTCCTCGAATTGGCCGCGGATGCCTGTGTTTGCAACCAGAGACACCACATCAAGCAAATAGACTTCTTTATTTTGAAGTTTCTTTGGTGCATTTCCCTCGGCAATCTTAATGGCTAGCCCTTCGGCAATAGCTGTTTTTCCTACTCCTGGTTCACCGATTAAGACCGGATTATTTTTGCTTCTTCTATTTAATATTTCAATCACACGATATACTTCATCGTCCCGTCCGATGACTGGGTCGATTAAACCAGCTTTGGCAAGCTGTGTAAGATTTTGTCCGAATTGATCTATAAAACCGCCGTTGCCATGACTGTATCCCGGTGCTTCGTTTAGAGCATAGTTTTCATTCCCTTGGGATGCAGCCATTTTCTTGAAGAAATCCTCTAATGGCATTTGGCCAAAACCTGAAAAACTGCTCAAAGCAGGCCCAAAGGAAGTAAGGCTATTTTGCTTTTCATAACAGTTATGGCATAGGTGTAGATTACGCTCATTTCCATTCACATTCAGTCTTAATTGTACATTTGCTTGTTTTGTTTGACATTTTTGACAAAGCATTTTGCATCCCTCCATTAATAGTTTGGTCTGACTTTGACTATATTTGACCTAATATCCACATTATAATTTGACCTTCTTTGACTTTCAAGTGATTTGTATTGTTATTTTTAACCAAAACTTAAGTTTAGCCATAATGCAAAAAAGCTCGTCTTTGTTTGTACTAGCCTACATATATTGGAAAGGAAGGAGGAGATTAAGTGAAGACAAATTGGGGGGCAGCTTTCCAGATCGCTGCCGTTTATGTGGGAACCGTGGTGGGAGCGGGCTTTGCCACTGGCAGAGAGATTGTGGAGTTTTTTTCCCGATTTGGTTTTATCGGATTAATTGGGATTATAATGAGCGGCTATATCTTTATTTTTCTCGGTTCCAAATTAATGAGAATCTCTGCACGAATAAAGGCTGCATCATATCAGGAATTGAATGAATATTTATTTGGAAGATTTTTTGGTTCTGCCATTAATATATTGATGCTGTTTATGCTGCTGGGCGTTTGCGCCGTCATGCTGTCGGGAGCTGGTGCAGTGTTTGAAGAACAGATCGGCATCAGCAAAACTGCAGGGTTGCTCATAACGATAGGGTTAACGATTATCACAATGATAGTGGGCATTCGCGGATTATTCGCTGTGAATACGTTTGTTGTTCCAATGATGATTGCATTTAGCTTTATTTTATTGTTCATAAGCATGAAGCTTCCTAGTTTTGCAGATCAGGTTCTATTTATCCCATATGCTGAAGATGGATGGAAAGCAGTTGTGGCTCCGTTTTCATATACGGCTCTGAATTTGACATTAGCACAAGCAGTCTTAGTGCCTGTGGCTTCAGAAATAAATGATGATCGGACAATAAAGTGGGGTGGATACCTTGGTGGAGCCGCACTGACTCTTATCCTGCTTTCCAGCCATTTGACACTGATGATGCTCCCAAATCTGCAGGCTTATGATATCCCAATGGCCGCAATTGTGAAGACATTGGCATCATCTTTCTATTGGATATTTGTTTTTGTCATCTATGGTGAAATTTTCACTTCTGTTATTGGGAATGTGTTTGGGATCGAGAGGCAGGTAAAAAAATATATTTCCGTGCCGAGTATTATAATTGTGGGCTTTATCTTTATAGTTTGTTACTTTATCAGTTTGATCAATTACGGAACCTTGCTTTCCTATTTATATCCGGTTTTCGGATATGTAAGTTTGACATTTATTATTCTTCTGTGGATGAAACCATTTGATAATGGAAGTAAAGGCAAGAAAGCTTAAAAAAGCTAAATAAAGAGATCCGTATTGCACGGATCTCTTATTCACTCCATTATTTTTGCGGCTCCTCTTTCATAATGGTTTTCGCCATCTGAAGGAAAGCCTCTTCATGATCAGCTTCTTCCTTATTGAATAGGGTAAGCTTCAGTGAAAGATCTTCGTTTTTCACTAGATAGGCTGAAACCTTCTCGCCGTTTCCTTCAGCCTTCATAACATTAGCATCTTTGTAAAAATCATCTGAAGGAGCATCAGCTGTCTGCACATTTTCGCTAACAGCTCCTAATTGTGCTTTTGTGTTTTCTTCGATCATGTTCCAATCTGCATCATTCGGAAGAAGTTCAATACGCATGAATACCTGATCATTTTCTGAAAGGTATAAAACATCCTTATTAGGCTCCTCGGCAGTTAGTTCATAGGCGGGCAGAACGTACATAGAATAATTCTGATTATCACTATGTTTCAGGAAGGCAGTCTCTTCCTTGGCTTCACCCTCAACCGTATAAGTCATGTTCTGTTCAAGGATTCTGATTACGCTCTGTCCTTCATCCACAGTGCCCTCTTCTGCTGGATCCTGTTCTTCAGTTTGCTCTTGTCCATCCTGTCCATCTGAAGCTGTTTCTTCTTCATTTTGCCCAGGATCTGATCCATTGCCGGAATCATTCTGAGACGTGCCGCAGCCTGCCAGGATAACAGCAAATAAACCCAGAATTAACATAAATTTCGCCATGAATTTCATTAATGTTCCATCCTCCCGTTGTTACTTCTAGCGCTTTTGCATAATTAGACGTAAGTGGAATAAAAGAGTTACATATAAATTCCTATTAATTAGTACATTACCATTTATGTAAAACATCGACAAGACTCAACAAAAACTTTAAAAAAAGACAATCCATTAAGGATTGTCTAATCAACATTGAATCTGCACGTGGCCATTTTAATAAAAAGGGAGCAGGACAAACATCAATAAATCAAAAATCAGGTGGGAAACGATTACTAGCGGAATGCTTCTTTTCCATGCGTAAAGCCATCCCCAGAAGAGGCCTGCGATTAACGCTGCAAAGGCCAGCATCCAGTATCCTGAATAAAAATGAACTGAAGAATAGAGGAGAGACGATAGGATGATGGATAACTTAACAGTCGTAAGTTTCATCAATCTCTTTTGAACGAACCCTCTCCAAAAGACTTCTTCTCCTGGAACAATGATTAAAATCAGCACAATATAGTGCCAGATAAAGGAAGGCGAAAAACGGCCATATAGTTTTTCAACCTGATTAACAAGGGGAAGATTGAGTATTTCAAATAAACTGTAGCCGGCCCAAAAAAGACCGTACAATAGAAAACCTGAAAGGGCCCCATAGGTAATAAATATCCCAAATGAGGCCTTGTCTTCCACTTCCTCCATTATGATGGAATAACTGATTAGAAGCAGTAAAGAGGCAGAAAAGATATACCAAAAAATTGATTTATCCTGAAATGTAAAATACATAAGCAGATGAGCGAGTAATATCCCGCCAATAAAGCGGAGATCTGCGGCAACACTCTTCAATTTTTAATCTCCTTTCAATAAGAAAAGCGGAAGCGCCCTGCCCACCCCCAACAAGCTTATGAACTCGAGGGAGCAGGCGCTGCAGCTGGACAGTTCTCAAAGCAAAAAAACTTTCTTATCTATTAAAAATAACCAAACACTATTCTAACAAAAAACAATCCTAAAAAGTAAGGAAAAGATTTCTTTGGAAACGATAAGATAAAATAATGCAGAAATGCTAATCATAAACCCATGAGAAGGGAGGTATGTATAATGACGAAATCAAAAAGAGAAAAAGAGCGTGCCTGGACGGTAAGAAAGCAGGATCAGCATCCTCATGGCAAAGTGAAATCCTTAAAAGAACTGTCAGGGGAAAAGGAATAATATCTTGGCCTCCTATTCAGGAGGCCGCGTATGTGCAGAATTCCAAGGCTGCGCCTGTTTAATTTGCAAACTAAAAAGAGGACGGTGGAGCAAAAAGCATCAAAAGGCTTGAATGGCAAAGATAAAATAAAAAAATAAAAAAAAGCAGCAAGAGAGCTGCTTTTTTTAGACTCCGAAAGAATACGCTTTCATTTTTTCTTTTATACTGCTGATTCTCTTACTACCTTATAATTTTTATGATTGACAACTGTTCTTTGATCTAATTCCAAATCACGGTAGTTATCCATATACGTTAAATCAACAATAACAGAATTCTCATTTACTTTTTCTACAATTCCCTGTAATCCGTCACGAAACTCAATAATATTGCCAACCTCTGCTTTCTTCAAAAAGCATCTCTCCTTTTGTCCATTTCTTTCGCTGGTAATAACAGTTTGCACTATATTATGAAATGCGTAAAGAATTTTGCAATTCCACTGATGCTTAGGTAATTTATTACAGCATTAGGTTGGTAATATTATACCAGATAAAAAAAATTTGTACATTCAAATTATTTAATATTCAGAAAAAATGATTGGTATGCAAATATAATATTAGATACTTCAAAATTGACAGCACTTTATTTATGATAAGGAAAGAATAGAAATAAAAGGAGTTCTGAGTAATGAATCATGAACAAATCCAGGAAGTGCTCGATCAATTAAAAAATGGAATCATTTCTGAATATCATGTGTCAAAAGATGACTTTCTTCCATTTCGGAGTGTCATAGTGAACAGGGAGGATTTTAAACACTTCCGCGGAGTTGCCCAAAGAGGCGGACACGTTATATATCAATATTTAGATTCGCCCCGGAGCTAAAAAAGGAATGACACTGAAATATAAAGCATAGGAAAGACACCTGAGTGTCTCAGGTGTCTTTCCTGCAAGCCTTTATGAAAAATTGAATAGAAAGATAAGCAAGCAGGGTATAAAAGCAATATTGCAAGTTTGAAGGGAATGAAAAGGTATGAGCAAATTTAAAGGAAAAACAGTCATCGTTACCGGAGGAGCCAGCGGAATTGGCAAGGGAATTGCCGAGACGTTCGCAGCGAACGGGGCCAATGTAGTCATCGCAGACTTAGATGAGATGAAGGGGAAAAATTTAGAAGAAAGCTTGAACAAAAATGGACTTATAAGCATGTTTATCAGAACAGATGTTAAGAATGAAGCAGAAATCAAGGGACTTATAACAAAGGTTTATGATTCATTTGGAGCAATTGATGTTCTAATAAATAACGCTGGCATCTCAAAGTTTCATTCATTTTTTGAGCTGACTGTGGAATTGTGGGATGAAGTGATCAATACGAACCTTCGAAGTGTCTTCCTGTGCAGCAGGGAAGCTGCCAAATTGATGAAACAAGGATCCTGTATTATTAATCTCTCATCTACGAGAGCTGTAATGTCTGAAAGCAATACAGAAGCATATTCAGCATCAAAAGGAGGAATTATGGCGATCACCCATGCTTTGGCCAGCACGCTCGCTGAAAAAGGGATCAGAGTTAATTGTATAAGTCCCGGCTGGATTGAAACAGGAGATTATGAAAGTCTCAGGAAGATTGATCATAAACAGCATTTTGCCAACAGGGTTGGAAAACCCGGGGACATTGCAAGGACCTGCCTATTTTTAGCCGATCCAGAAAATGATTTTATAACAGGAGAAAACATAACGGTAGATGGAGGCATGACAAGGAAAATGATTTATGAACCATAATAACTGTCTATTTTCTTAATAATACGATATTCAGCACAAAAACTGCACCAATGAAAATAAGGCATAGCAGGATGTTAATCATTATTCTCGCCTCCTGTCTTAAAGACATTGTAAAATAGCCTCGTTAAATCGCGGTGAGTTCTTTGTAAATTTACTGTGAAAAATGATAAATAAGTTATAAACACGAACAGGCTCATATCCTTTAAATGCTTTAGAACAATTAGAGCGAGTGATTCTAGTGGGAATTACTATGATTATGATTTCATCCGTTTAATTTGCGGTGGGAATTTTGCTTGGGTATTGTATGTCAAGTACTCATTCATACCTATTAACGCCTGTCCATGTCCATATAGGTTTACTTGTGGCATTTCTGGCTTTATTATATAGAGCTTCCAATCATCCTTGGTCCTGGTAACGGAGATTAATGCCTTTCTTCCTGGTACTGCTATTGGAGCCGCTATTACTGCTGCCGGAATTTTAATTTTCGTATGAACAAACTGAAAACTTTATAAGCTGATTAGTCAGGAATTAGCGTATTGGATTTATTATTCATGCGTTTTTCTTTTTGTTAGGCGAACTATCAGATAATTGTAAATAATAATATTTTTTAGTAAAATTATACCAGTCAATCTAAAACGCAGAGAGCAGCATGGAAGTGAACAGGAGGGCAAAAATGAAATATATGGACAAGCTTAAAACAGAAATTGGGAAAGTAATATCAGGGAAAGACCTGGAAATTGAATTGATGGCCATTTCCTTAATATTCAATGGCCATATCTTATTGGAAAGTGTGCCTGGAACTGGAAAAACAATGCTTGCCAAAGCATTTGCCCGCACTATTAATGGGGATTTCTCACGCATTCAATTTACACCGGATGTTTTGCCGAGTGATGTCACGGGCATACGTTTCTTCAATCCGAAAAATCAGGAATTTGAATTTCATCCTGGGCCAATTATCTCGAATGTTGTACTTGCTGATGAAATTAATCGTGCAGCACCAAGAACGCAGTCAAGTCTTCTCGAAGTTATGGAGGAGCGCCAGGTCACCATTGATGGACACACAATTAGACTTGACCCACCTTTTATGGTTATAGCTACACAGAATCCGGCTGAATCTCAGCAGGGGACATTTCCGCTACCTGTTGCTCAGCTTGACCGTTTTTTTATGAAACTTAAAATGGATTATCCTAGCAGGGAAGAGGAAAAGGCGATGCTTCAAATGTATCGAAGCGGTGCCGCTCCTTCGGAAGTCAATGCCATTTTCATCTTAGATCAAATCATTAATTTAAAGAAGGATGCCGGCAAAATTATTCTAAATGAGCCTGTTGAAGCTTATTTGCTGGATATTGTAAGGAAGACACGTGAACATGCGGATATTGTATTGGGGGTAAGTCCCAGAGGAATGCTTGCCTTAATGAAAGCTTCCCAAGGCAAAGCGCTTATGGAGGGAAGAAACTATGTGATACCTAATGATATTAAAGAAATGGTTCCATTTGTGCTTGGTCATAGGATTTTCCTTTCCACTGAAGCTTCTATGACAAAAAGCCCTGAGTCGGTTCTGAAAGAAGTGCTGGAATCTGTGCCAGTTCCTGTAGAGTCAGGTGCTCTCTAGTATGGAGTGGAAAAAGTATCATGCTGAAGACGGGTATTTGTCCCTTTCAAGTGTATTCTCCGTATTTTTATTAATAGCAAGCTTTTATTTAAAATCATGGGAAGTATTTCTGGCATCAATCCTTTTTCTGCTTATAATATCTGCCAATACATATTATATGAAGCACCTGGGGGAAAAGCTGAGTCTGCAAAACACGAAGGTCAGATACAAATTGTTTGCCGGACAAGAAGCAAAATGGATTTTGGAATTTGATAATAAAGGGCTTCCCATTTTAAAAGGAGAATTAAGGATTTTATTTGACGATTGTATTTGTCCGGTGGATCAAAATCTGGAGCCCAGGCTGGGGAAATTTGAGCTTTCTATCCCTTTTTCATTAAATCATAATGAAAGAAAAATAATAACAATCCCCATTTCTGCAAGGAAAAGGGGAGTTTCAAAAATAAGAAAATTGGAGTTATATATTCCTAACTTTATAGGTTTTGGAGAAACCATTCTTGAATATCGTGCTCAACTGCTGCAGGATGCATTGGTCTATCCAAGTCGTCTGCCAGTTAAAAATATCCTGTCACTCTTTACAGACCGCCCAGGCACTTTTCTTTCCGCCTATTCACTTTTTGAGGATCATTTTTCGCCAGCCGGAACAAGGCAGTATGTTTCATCTGATAGTTTTAATCGGATCAATTGGAAGGCAAGTGCGAGGAAACAGAGTTTGCAAACAAAGGTCTTTGAAAAAGCTGCGGAAACAGGCTGGAATATTTCGCTTAATGTTTCAGCTGGACATTCAATATCTGCACAACTGGAAGAACGCATCAGCAGCGCAGCAGAAATTGCCTATATTTGTGTTAAGGAAAATATCCCTTTTTCCATGTGTATAAATATCCGGACTGCTGGCAGCACTCCCTTTTATTTTATATCTGCTGCATCTGGAAAAGATCATCTGCAAAAGGTGCTTGAAATGCTGGCTGTTGTAGATAATCATTATTCTATTTACCCTTATGAAAAAATGCTTTCCTTTTATGAAAGACATTTGACTAGTCAGCCTTATTTCCTTCATGCAGGAGAATTGAATCCAGCGGCTTCCAGCTCAATAACTAATATCAGCCGAAAAGGAGCATTTTTATTTGAACTGCAACTGCTTAATGAAGAAGCCGAATTGAGGCCGCTTCAAGTGAAAGCGAAGGAAGTGGCAATACAATGAAAAAAATGTTTGAAGTGAGTTTTCTTCTTGGCATTGAAATCATTTTTGGAGCACTAGTGTTATTCCCTTTTTATATGGCTAATGAAGCGGCTGTTCCTCTCACTGAATATTTTGTGCTTGTTTTTCCTGCAGGAATGGCCTTTATAATTCTGCTCATCAGATTTAGAGAAAAAGGGAAGGTTCTTTTTTTTCTTTTAGAGCTTCCTTTATTATATGTAATCGGAAATTTTCTATCTTTTTCCTGGTTTTTTATAGTACTGATGAGTTTTTTGGTTTTTTGGAGAACTTATGTTCATTTCAATGAACATAATAACCGGCCTGAGGGCTGGTGGATTCTGCTTACGGTTTTTTTCGGAACTTTCCTGGTTATCTTTTCGGCCATAAAGGACGGTGCTTATACTGGAGAAATTGTGGGATTAATGATATTTGAACTGTTTTTTATCATCTCTGGAGGGTTTATAAAACGTATAATTGAATCGGATGCAAATGCGAAAGAAAAGAAAAGGTTTTTAATTTATTTCTTGTCACTGACTGCTTCAATTCTTGCAGTTGGCATGGTAGTTTCCTTCGGTATGGGAACTGTCAAGTTCCTATTCTTTGGTATCCTAAAATTAATTGCTTCTGCAGCTGCCATCATTGCTTCACCGCTGTTTAATTGGGCAGAGAAACAGGATTGGGCAGTGCATATGAAGTTCTTATCTGAGAATGAAAGCCGTGATAACGATGTACTCTTCAAGGAACCTGCTGATTTGGGGGAAAGCGGGCAATACATAGATCCTGCTGCCTTAATATCTATCCTGTTTATTATAGTTATCATTTTTCTGTTCATTTATATTTATAAAAAAACTATAAAGGTAAGATTCGTGAAAAATGGAGCTGTATTTGCCTCTTATAGTCAGCAGATTGAAGATGAAGGAACATTGCTGTCAAGGAGGTTTCAGCATATTGCTCCTGAAAATCAAATCCGTAAAGAGATTTTTCACCTGGAAAGACATGCAGCTAAATTTGACCTGGGAAGAAAAGAGTCCGAAAGCTTGCCTGAATGGTTTGATAGAATAGGGCTCAAGGACCCCGAAAAGATTGTAGATGCCTATGAAATAGTCCGATACAGCAATAACATGTCCACTCAAAGCGTTGAGAAATATAAACATGCAGTGGATCAAATAAAAAAAGAAATAAAAAGGATTCATAAGGAAAATTTGAAAAGGAAACAGGCAAAGAAAAACTCTAAATAAATAATGTGTATAGTCTTTTCTCATATGGGAAAGGGCTTTTTTAAAACCAATACAAGCTATTGCGTTTAAAGGGATAAGCTAGAGGGTATACGGAAACTGGAAAAGGAGCTGCATATGACAACAGATTTGCTATTCGCAATAAGAGGAGTAAGGGTTAATAATATTTTGAATGTGGATCATCTTGACATAAGAAAAGAAAAAGTAACTTGTATTACGGGTGAAAGCGGCGCTGGAAAGTCAACTCTCATGAAATTGCTGAACAAAATGATTTCCCCGGATTCTGGTGAAATCTTCTATGAAGGCGCCCCGCTAAAAGATATAGATTCTGTCCAGCACAGAAGAAAGGCAGTCATGCTTTCGCAGGTTCCATTAATATTTCCTGGCACAATAAAAGATAACTTGATGATGGGTTATATGCTCAACGGATCTAAACCTGATGGTGATGAAGTACTTAAGCAGGCACTACATAATATGCAAATGACTAAGGAGCTTGATGAAGATGCAGGGACTCTTTCCGGCGGGGAAAAACAGCGGCTGGCATTGGCAAGAATTCTGCTTCTTGCAGCTGATGTCTATCTGCTGGATGAACCGACTGCTGCATTGGACGAAGACACCGAAATGATGGTTTTGGGTCATTTTATCGCGGAAATTAAAAAGAAGCATGCTTCATTAATCATGATTACTCACTCCAGGAAAGTCAATGAGCAATATGCAGATGAAAGGATTGATTTATCCCAGCTGCCGTTCAGGGAGGAGATGGAGAAGAATATCTAAGGGGGATTATGATGGAAAATAGCTCCATTATTGATATTGAATTTTGGCGGCTAATATCAGCTTATTTATTTGTGCTTCTTCTTATCATTATCTTTAAAGTGAGAGGAATCGCCCGTGAGAAAAAGCTGACTATTGCAGCTTTCAGAATGACACTTCAGCTCGTAATTGCAGGCTATGTATTAACTTGCTTGTTTGAATTTTCCAATCCGCTGTTGACATTAGGTGTTATCTTGATTATGGAAGGTTTTGCTATTTATACAATATATAAACAGGCTGGAACCAGGCTTTCAGTAAACCTTAAGAAAACCATTGCGATATCCATGATAGCCGGTACATCCTTTTGTCTTGTGTTTTTTAATTTTGTAGTTATTCATTTTGAGCCGTGGTATGATCCACGCTACTTTATTCCAATAGCAGGGATGATAATTGGCAACTCCATGACAGGCATTACTTTAAGTGTAAAGGAGCTTCTAAATTCCTTTACAACTCAAAAAGATATGATTGAGGGTGCACTAATGCTTGGCGCTGATCCAAAAGCTGCAGTTAAGCCATATGTTAATCATGCTTTTGATTCTGCTGTTCTGCCGACTATCAATAATATGCTGGGAATGGGCATCATATTTTTGCCTGGGATGATGACAGGGCAGATTCTATCAGGAGTCAGCCCATTGCTTGCGATTGAATATCAGATTGTTATTCTGCTGGGGATATTGGGAAGCGTAGGTTTATCGGTAATCTTATTCATCCTTCTGGCTCATAGGAATTTTTTCAATCTGGATGCCCAATTTTTTCCGGAAGGAAAGAACTAGATTGCTTAATAGCCTAAGCTCACAGCATTTCACTCTTCTGGCCCGCATATAATGAAAAAATCAATCAAAAAGGCGGGATAAAATAATGAAAGTTGAATCCGAAAAAGCATTAAGAGTGAAAAGTTTATCTCAAGATATTTTAGAGCATCTGATGGAAGACAGCACTTCTTATAATCATGAAGACTTGAAACATGTCATAGAAATGCTTTCGCGATCCGTATCGGATCTTGCCACATTGTATACGGACCGGGAATGCGATCATGAAACGGCTCTAAAGGGAACCATTTCAAAAATGCGAATCAGCTATAATGTACTTCAATACAAAGAAACTTCAAAACTGGTTAGAAAACAAGATAAGTATCATCCACAGCCATAAATCAAAAGGAATATTGGATCTGAAACATTAAGTAGAAATCATTGGCAAATGAAAGCGTTTTACTCAAAAAAGTGTGAACAAACGTGAAAAATTAAGGGTTTTTCATTGTCTAAATGAATGTGAAATGCTATTCTTTTGTCTGAGATGTAAGTTGTCCGATGACTTAATTGCAGCCAGGTAATATTTCCTGATTTTATGGAAGTTTTCAAAGTGCAGAGAAGCTTCGAGACGAAGTGATTTTATTAATTTTTCTCAGCCTTTTTGAACAACTATATACATGAATAATAGGGCGTTGGAAAAAATAAAACAGCATATAGGACGAAATATCCGGCATCATTACTGTTTCATCCTGCTGCTGATTTGCAGAATAAGTTCCAGTTCCCGTCTTTAAGTTCGTGAGGCAACGCCTTGCACATCTTAATACAATCATTAATAAGAAGGAGATTGATCCCATATGGTTCAAAAACAATTTAAAGTAATTGCAGAAACAGGAATTCACGCTCGTCCAGCTACAATGCTTGTACAAGCTGCCAGCAAATTTGACTCAGAAATTCACCTTGAGTACAAGGAAAAGAAGGTAAACCTAAAATCAATCATGGGTGTTATGTCTTTAGGTGTTGGACAAGGTGCAGATATAACTATTATTGCTGAAGGCAGTGATGAACAGGATGCCCTTAACAGCCTTGAAGAAACACTGAAAAAAGAAGGTTTGGCTGAATAATGAGCTTTTTAAATGGAATTGCGGCGTCAAGCGGTATCGCAATAGCGAAAGCATACCGTTTGGTTGAGCCGGATCTCTCTTTTGATAGAAAGACAGTAGAAAATGCGGAACAAGAAGTGGAACGCTTTCAGTCGGCATTAGCTGAATCTAAAGGTGAATTGGAAGTCATCCGCGATAATGCCCATAAAGAACTTGGGGCTGATAAAGCTGCTATTTTCGATGCTCATCTTCTTGTATTAAGTGATCCGGAATTAATTTCGCCAATTGAAGATAAAATCAAAACAGATAAAGTAAATGCTGAATCTGCTTTAAAAGAGACAGCAGATATGTTCATTACAATGTTCGAACAAATGGACAATGAATACATGAAAGAGCGTGCAGCGGATATCCGTGACGTAACAAAACGCGTACTTTCTCATTTGCTTGGAGTGCAAATTGCGAATCCCAGCATGATTGCAGAAGAAGTAATCATTATTGCTGAAGACCTGACCCCTTCCGATACTGCTCAGCTGAACCGCCAGTTCGTAAAAGGTTTTACAACTGACATTGGAGGCAGGACATCTCACTCTGCCATTATGGCCCGTTCCATGGAAATTCCAGCAGTAGTGGGGACAAAGGAATCCACAAAGCAAATTAAAAATGGTGACCTGGTTATCGTGGATGGATTAAAAGGTCTGGTACATATTAATCCGACCCCAGAGGCCATCGCCGAATACAAAGAAGAACACCGCAAATTCGAGGATCAAAAAGCTGAGTGGGCAAAGCTAGTAAACGAAAAATCAGTTACTGCTGATGGCCATCATGTTGAATTGGCTGCCAATATCGGCACTCCAAAAGATCTGAAGGGCGTAGTTGAAAATGGCGGAGAAGGAATTGGCCTTTACCGCACGGAATTTTTATATATGGGAAGAGACCAGCTTCCAACTGAAGAGGAGCAGTTTGAATCCTACAAAGCTGTCCTGGAAGGAATGGGCGGAAAACCGGTTGTAGTCCGTACGCTTGATATTGGCGGGGATAAAGAGCTTCCTTATCTAAATCTTCCTAAGGAAATGAACCCATTCCTGGGCTTCAGGGCGATTCGCCTATGTCTGGAAGAACAGGATATGTTCAGGACACAATTAAGGGCTTTGTTAAGAGCAAGCACTTATGGAAACCTGAAAATCATGTTCCCTATGATTGCAACTCTCGATGAATTCCGTCAGGGCAAAGCAATCCTTGAAGAAGAAAAACAAAAGCTTATAAGCGAAGGCTCACAGGTTGCTGACAACATTGAAATTGGTATTATGGTTGAAATTCCTTCAACTGCTGTTATGGCTGAGCAATTTGCTAAAGAAGTTGATTTCTTCAGCGTAGGCACAAACGATTTAATTCAGTACACAATGGCTGCAGACCGAATGAATGAGCGTGTTTCTTATCTTTACCAGCCGTATAATCCTGCAATCTTGCGTTTAGTTAAAATGGTTATTGACGCAGCACACAAGGAAGGAAAGTGGGCAGGCATGTGCGGTGAAATGGCTGGGGATGAAACTGCAATTCCATTGCTGCTGGGATTAGGACTTGATGAGTTCTCCATGAGCGCTACGTCGATCCTTAAAGCTCGTTCTCAAATCAGTCACCTAAACAAAAAAGACATGGAAGCACTGGCTGAAAAAGCGCTTCATATGAATACAGCAGAAGAAGTAGTCCAAGCTGTAAAAGAAGCAGCGAAACTGTAATTAAATTGAAATAATTAAAGAGTTTTAAATATAATTTCCCGGGTAAATAAGAAGTAAGCACTTAGGTCAGTCTTAAGTAAGCTGATCATTCTCATTTTCCCCCCTTTTTAAGCCGGCCAATAATGGCCGGTTTATTTTTTATCCTTCTCCAGTCGAAACTGCCATTCAGCCTTAAGGATGACGGCAATCACATCTTATGATTGTTATCCGGAATCTGAAACTCTCCTATAATAAAGCTACAACATAAAAAGGAGAGATGGAAAATGGTTACCATGATAATCAGCTTTCTCTTTCATGACCGATATAGATGTATTAAAGATAAGCAGAAAAACGACTTATATGAGAAGCAGAGCTCATTTTTAAGCCGTGTCCTCCACTAAAGAAGCCCGGAAGGGTTTCTTTTGTATTTTGTGAGCTTAAATTAAGGTAACGTTTTAGTTTTATAATTGGGGTTTATCTTAAGGCGAGAATGGAAAAGGTGATGAAAAAGGAGGAATTCTTATGAATAAAAAGCTCATTTGCCTAATCCTTACCGCCATATTAGCCCTGTCTTTGTCAGGCTGCATGCAGGGTCCCCAGGACTCAATCGTTAATAGTCATGCTGAAGCCTTGCTGACTAAAAACAATGAGCTGCAGTTCCGGTTTAAAATTAATGATAAAATCCTTTCAGAAGAAGAATTATACAAAGTAAAAGTTTCCATACATAATGAAAAACTGGCAGCTGCCCTGGGTACGGATGAGTTTGTATATGGGGAGGACACGATAATCGACGGGGAATATATAGAAGTCAATAATGAAAAGGGAAACTTTATTTTTATGAATCCCATTCCTCTTACACAGGACCTGCATGTTTTCGAAATAGAAGAAATGATCGTGAATGAAGATGCGGTATCTGTAGAAATCTTAAATGAAGAGGTAGTGATCGCTAGAGCATTCTTAAATAATTTTTCATCACAGCTTTAAATAGAATCAAATGTGATGACAGGATAGTTTTGGTTTTATCTAAATTGGGTAATATTAATTACGCGCATAAAATTGGGGATGGACCAGGTATTTGCCTGGTCTTTTGTCTTTATTGGGACATCTAATATTTTTAATATGAGAAAAGGAATGGTAGAATTAATATAAAAAATTCAGATATTTAAAGGGAGCGGGTACATTGATTTCACCTGAAAATACAGTTATCGGTTTTGTGGGAACAGGGGTTATGGGCAAGAGCATGGCGGGACATCTGCTGAAAGCAGGTTATCCATTAGTTGTTTATACAAGAACCAAAGAAAAAGCTTCTGAACTAATAAAACATGGGGCAGAGTGGGCTGAGACGCCGTTGGAAGTTGCAAAGAAGGCAAATGTCATAATTACGATTGTTGGTTATCCGGCAGATGTAGAGGAAGTGTATCTTGGGGAAAATGGCATTATCACAAATGGCAGAGAAAATACATATGTAATTGACATGACCACCTCGACACCTACATTGGCCAAAAAGATATACGAAGAAGCAGGCAAAAAAGGAATGCATGCAATAGATGCCCCTGTTTCAGGGGGAGATATCGGCGCCAGGGATGCAAAGCTTTCAATAATGGCCGGAGGAGACAGGGACGCATTTCTGGCTGTGGAGCCGATTTTCAACCTTCTCGGAACAAATATCGTTTATCAAGGAAAAGCAGGAGCCGGACAACATACGAAAATGTGTAATCAAATTGCGATTGCATCAAATATGATCGGGGTGTGTGAAGCGGTAGTTTATGCTGAAAAAGCAGGTTTAGATCCAAGGACGGTGCTTCAAAGCATATCATCTGGTGCAGCAGGCAGCTGGTCACTATCAAACCTTGCACCTAGAATAATTGATGGCAACTTTGAACCCGGCTTTTATATAAAACATTTTATTAAGGACATGAATATCGCCTTAGATGAAGCAGAAGCAATGGACATGATGACTCCAGGGCTTGCTCTTGCAAAAAAAATGTATGCCGAGCTTTCTGAAAAAGGGGAAGAAAACAGCGGTACACAGGCGTTATATAAATATTGGGATAAGTAATTTGCGCCCGTTAATGAATAAAGCCCCTTTTTTCACTTCAAACTAATAATGAAAGTGAAAAGGGGGTTAGACAGGTGGCTAAAAAAAATAAGAAAAACGATCCTCAGCAAAAGAACAAAAAAGGCTTCGATTCCGCTGTCATTGATTCTGAATTCTCCCACGAATTTGGAAGTGCTGACACAAATAAAATTCATAAGGATAAAGCCAAAAAGGAAAAAGCATCAAAAAACAACGGGCACTATCAGGGGCAGTAAGGGTGATAAAGGCAGGCAGGAAGCCTGCCTTTTTGCTTTGATTGAAATTAGAAGCAATGAATATACAAACAGCGCCATTCCTACTAAAAAGGAAAATGGCGCTATTGACTGAGTGATTCGCTACAATATACCCTCCAGATACTTTTCAATCCGGTCAAGCCCTTCTTTTAATGTATCCATGGAATATGCAAAGGAAATCCGGAAATAACCTTCTCCATATGAGGAGAATGCACTGCCTGGAACTACTGCAACTCCTGCTTGTTTAACGAGAGAAAGGGCAAATTCAAAGGAGTTCATTGATACATCTGGTATTTTTATGAAAAAATAAAATGCACCATCCGGTTTGACTACATCCAGGTTCATTTGTATTAATCGTTCATATACATAATCACGGCGTTTGGCATATTCATTCCTCATTGGCAGGGCGTCGTTGATTCCTGTTGTCAGCGCATCAAGAGCTGCCATTTGGGAGACAGAAGCTGCACATGTCACATTATACTGATGCACCTTCAAGATATGTTTAGCCAGGTTTTCCGGTGCGAATAAAAGACCAATGCGCCAGCCTGTCATTGAATGGGATTTTGAAAGTCCATTAATTACTATAGTTTGCTCCCGCAAAAGGGAGGCGATTGAGTGGTGTGTTTGATCATAGATCAGTTCGCTGTAAATTTCATCAGCAAGGATAAAGATATCTTTGCCTTTAACAAGAGCAGCAATTTCCTCAAGCTCCTCCAAACTCAGACTGACACCTGTCGGGTTCGAAGGATATGGAAGAACAATACACCTTGTTTTATCACTCATATGTTTTGCAATTAAATCCGCAGTAAATCTAAACTTGTTTCTGGAAATATCAGTATGTACCGGAACTGAACCGCAAAGCTTTATGATTGGCTCATAACCGGGATAAACAGGACCAGGCAGAATTACTTCCGATCCTTCATCCAGAATTGTACGGAATGCAATATCGATAGCTTCACTTGCCCCCGATGTCACAATGACTTCTAGTTCAGGGTTATATGTAAGGTTATATTTTGTTTTTACAAAAGAAGCTGCAGCTTCCCGCAATCGAATATCGCCCGCATTGTGTGTATAGGAGGTAAAGTTCTCGTCGATTGCCTGTTTAGCTGCTTCTTTAACATGTAATGGCGTCGGGAAATCAGGCTGTCCAATTGTAAGAGAAATCATGTCCCTGGTGCCGGCAACCATATTGAAAAACTTTCTGATTCCGGAAATTTCAATGTCCTTCACTCTTTGGTTAATTAAATGTTCCAATGTGTTCACCTCGCATAATCATAATGTATATTCTATCACTTTGATGCGGGAGCAAACAGAAAAAAATAAAACAGGCTCTGAATTCTATTCAGAGCCTCCAAAAATAAAATTAGTATCCGTAATCCCAATCGACTTCGTCTTCATGCCATAATACCGGGGATACAGCACCAAAATCGATTACTTTATTTTCTATATGGCATCGGCAATGTTTGTCGCCGCATTGATCTTTCATTTCCTCAAACACAGAATGCTCCACATTTTCCAGGATTGTAACTTTATGTTCATCATGGTAAAGGATTGCTGTACCTTTCATGCCTGATCGCACCTCTTTTTTAATTTATGTAAAACTTACTTTCAGCTTTACAAACTTATTTTATGACTTGGTAAAAACAGTGTCTACACTGTTATAAGACTGTTCACAAAAAAGTCAAGATGAAAACGTTTTAGAGGAATTTTTGTAAAAAATAAATGAGTGTAAAAATTTACAAATAGTTGAATATAATTCATTTAGAGATTAACATTAGTAGATAGTGGAAACTGCATTTTTAGTTTGTTAGTTTTCCAGCTGAATAAATAAAGGAGGTTTTAAAGTGGAGACATCTTTAGAGAAGCAGCCTTATGAAAGCACTAAGGAATATGAGGAGTATGGCGGGTTCTGGCTCCGATTTGCGGCCTATTTAATCGATTCTATTATTGTTGGAATTCCGCTTACAATTCTAAGCATTGTTATCTTTATGATTTTCTTTGGCACTTCTGACGCTTTTAATACGATGATAAGCGACCCATCTTATATGGAAACAGAAATGACCAATGAAGAAGCTTTTGCATTCATGGGATCTTATTTTGGCGCACTTGGAGTAACCTTTCTTGTCAATCTTGTCGTTGCTGTTGCCTATTTTGCAGGCCTGCACGCATCCAAATGGCAGGGAACTGTGGGCAAAAAGCTGCTGGGATTAAAAGTGACTGACTTAAATGGTAACCGTATTTCTTTCTGGAGGGCGCTTGGAAGATATTTGGCCATGGCCATTCTGTCTGGAATTTTCCTTATCGGCTATATCATTGCGGCCTTTACAGAGAAAAAACAGGCATTGCATGATTTAATTGCAAGCACAGTCGTATTAAAAAAATAAGGTATTTGGTAAAGTAGTTACTTTATTACTGAATAATAAGTTTAAAAAACGAGTTGATCTTCGCTGTGGGCACTTGATCCTCGAAAATGCTGACGCATTACCTTCGTGCGGGATTCATACAATGAAGCTTAATCAAGGTCCTGCGGGAAGTGAGGGAATCCCCGCAGACGGAGCCAAGGAGGCTCTCATTCCTCCCCTCGGGTTCGCTGAATGTCCCATGCTGAAATCAACGGGCAGTATTCATAAGCAAAACGGTATTCTATGCAGATAGACCAATAATAATTCTTAATTAAGCTGCTGGGCAACTGAGTTGCAACGCAGCTTTTTTTGGGGTCAGCAATAGGAAGGATTTATTATCTGCATGCAGAATATATTTTTAGGAAGGGAGGATGAAAATGAAGAAGCAAGATATTGTTACTCACTACGAATCATATTCTGTATGGCTTGAGTCGATAAAAGATCTTGGCCGTGAAAATTGGGTAAAGCCTGTCTCGGATGGAAAATGGCCGGTTGCGGCAGTAGTTGCCCATCTGTTATTTTGGGATAAATATTCTCTTGAACAGCGTTTTCCATTTTTTAAAGAGGGTGCAGTACTTGAGAACTATCCTGATTTTCAAAGTGTGAATGACGCTGCAGGAGAATACGCTAAAAAGCATGCACAATTAGAGATTATTGAAGAACTTTTATCAGTACGGAGTCAATTTCTTCAGATGCTTCAAGGCATGTCAGAAGAAAAACTGGATACAGCTTTTAAAATCGGCGGCACCAGCTTAACTGTGCGCGATTATTTTGCAGACTTTATAGAACATGACATTCACCATAAAAAGCAAATAATGCATGCAGCCGGCATCAGTGTATAACACAGGCTGGCAGTCCGATTTTACTGTAAAGTAAGATGCTATAACGTCATGCAGCAAAACAGGCAGAGGCTCCTGATCGGGATGATGCACTCAATAAAACAAAATGCCCAAAAAAGAAGGCACCATCATTGCGGCAATACGGGAAGATTCTGCCTGTTCATTTAACTCCTCCCCTGTTTTGGCCTTCACAAATCAGACAAGTAGATTAATTGCTTTTTGTTCATTTCTTTTCGCTTTTCCCCTCTTTAAATTAATTTCTGCCATTATTGCATAACAAACTTATCTGAATATTCATAAAAATTTCAAAAATGTTGCATTGAATAAAATTTGGTAAAATAAAAGGGTTTTAAAGAAAGGTCTTGAATAAGGATTAAGGTATTTTTTACCTGAAGGAGCTGATGACATGGAAATAGAAAAAACGGAGCTGCAGAAACAGGGGAATTTCAATTCCTGGCGGCTGTATATGACACTGCCCGTTGTATCATGGGCACTTTACGATTTTGCGAATACTATTTTTTCCTCAAATATTAATACCATTTTCTTTCCTTTTTACCTGCAGGAAGTAATAGGAGAGAATGAAGTTTTGAATCAGATAGCGAGCACCTTTATTTCTTATTCAAATGCGCTGGCAAGCTTTTTTCTTGTCCTGTTCTCTCCATTGTTTGGGGTTATGATAGACAGGACAGGAAGAAAAAAGAAATATATAGTAATCTTTACGCTTATTACTGTAATGGCGACCATTTTAATGGGGGTTTTTGCATCAAGCCAGATTAGCGGGAAAATATTTGGGCTTCCAGTTTATCTTGCACTCGTTATTATATGTTTTATTATTGCAAAGTTTTTTTTCCATTCCAGTCTGGTTTTTTACGATGCCATGATTTCCGATTTGGGAACAAAGCAGGATATACCGCTGATTTCAGGCTTTGGAGTGGCTGTTGGCTATATCGGAACCCTTGTAGGGCTGACAGTTTATTTATTTGTAGGAGATGACGGTTTTCACGAATCTTTTATACCAACTGCCATATTATTTCTGCTGTTTTCTTTGCCGCTGTTTTTCTTTGTAAAAGATAAGCCTTACCAGGCAAAAGAAAAACAAAAATTTTTATCAGGCTATAAGGAAATTTGGCAGACCTTTAAAGATATGAAACATTATAAGGCGATTTTCACTTTCATGATTGCCTATTTTTTTTTTAATGATGCAATTGCCACAACGATTGCCATGATGGCTGTTTACGCAAAAACCATTGTCGGCTTTTCAACTGGCCAATTCATTTTGCTATATCTTGCTTCAACGGTGTCCAGTATAATTGGTTCTTTTGTATTTGGATATATTACCAAGGCGAAAGGGCCCAACAAAGCGGTTAAATACGTTGGGATCCTTCTTCTTGTTGCTCTGGCAATTGCTGTTGGGGCTGTCAATGAAATCATGTTTTGGATTGCGGGCAGCATGTTTGGCGTCGCTCTGGGGTCCATGTGGGTTACCACAAGGACTTATATTGTGGAATTGACTCCAGAAGATAAAAGAGGGCAGTTTTTTGGTTTGTTTGCATTTTCAGGGAAAGTATCTTCCATAATCGGACCCGTTATTTATGGAAGCATTACTTTGATCTTTGCCAGCTATGGAAACCTGGCAAGCAGACTTGCTTTAGGTTCATTGATGATATTAACTATAATTGGACTGCTTGTTCATTCAAAAATTAAGGATGACAGCATTCCTGAATAGGTATGCATCTGTATCGCATGTAAGAAGCAAGCCGCCAATGGCTTGCTTTTTCTTGTTTTAGCAAAGCAGCTGACTTCCAGTCTCAGAAATAAGGACTTTTTTCATAATGAACTGAAATTTTTATAAGAAATTTTATCCATTCATGGTATATTAATAGAGAAAAAGATTCATAATTCATATTCGGTGTCTTGCTGCTCATAAAACAAGTGTCATACAAACAGGAGCCGCGAACTTAGATATAAGCATATGAAAAAGGAAGGGCGAAAAAAGTGGAACAGAAAAAAGGCATTTTACTGGAAAGCGGAACGAATGAACTGGAGATTGTTGAATTCTCAATAGGAAGGAATAAATTTGGGATTAATGTTATTAAAGTGAAGGAAATTATTAATCCTGTCCCTGTCATTCCTGTCCCGCATTCTCATCGTAATATTGAAGGGATCATTGAACTGAGGGGAGAGGTTCTTCCAGTAGTGGATGTAGCATCATCATTAAATATGCCGGCCTCAGAAAGCCCTCAGCAGGATAAGTTTATTGTGACAGAGTTTAATCAGCAGAAAATTGTTTTTCATGTTCATAATGTTTCAAAAATTCACCGCATTTCCTGGAACCAAATTGAGAAGCCTTCTGAAATGTATCAGGGTCAGGAAAGCCAGATTATCGGAATCATAAAGCTTGAGGATGAGATGGTGCTGCTCCTTGATTTTGAAAAAATGGTCACTGAGATAAATCCTGATTCAGGGATTAGCATCCAGAAGGTGCAGAAACTTGGAAAGCGTGAAAGGTCTGACAAGAAGCTGCTTATTGCTGAAGACTCTCCACTCCTAAGAAAGCTTTTGAATGATACTTTAAATGAAGCTGGCTTTTGTCAAATTGAATTCTTTGAAAATGGATACGATGCTTATAGATATTTGCATTCCTTAGCCGAGTCGGGGCGTGATGTCACTGAGGAAGTGCAAATCATGATCACTGATATCGAAATGCCGCAAATGGATGGGCATCACCTTACTAAAAAAGTTAAAGATCATCCTGTGCTTGCAAAAATTCCAGTTATTATTTTTTCTTCATTGATTACCGAAGATCTTCGCCACAAGGGTCAGATGGTTGGAGCCAATGCGCAGGTGAGCAAGCCTGAAATTGCAGAATTGGTGCTTTTGATAGATCAGTATGCATTATAGAACCACCACAAAGAAAAAGCTGGAATACTCCAGCTTTTTCTTGTTAGGTAAGAAAGTATAACTTTGAACTTTGATAATTGTCTAGCTCCAGCGCCTGCCCCCTCGAGGTCACAAGCCTGTCTAGTTGCGGCTCCTAGGGACGAAAGCCTAGCCAAACCCTTCCAGAAGGAAAGAACACCTTCTTGCATGGCTCGTCTCATGCTTGTCGTCCCTGTGCAGCCGCCTCCACATTTCGGCAATCCTCCTAAAAAGGCAAAGGACGCCTTTCCATGAGGCCCGTCTTAGGCTTTTCGGGGGTGAGCACCTAGGGAAAGCTTCCTTGGATGTTCTTCGCAGGAACAAGCGGTTTCGGCTTGTTCCGAAGGCGCTTGCGCTTTTCTTGATTAAAAGTAACTTTCTCCTAATTTCTTAAATACAGGTTTTTCATAGCGGTGCTTTTTTGCATTTGGCTTGCTATTAAGCTCTTTTAGCCCTGTATATGACATAAGCAATTTTTTCGCCGCATTAAGAGATAGAGAAGATTTTGGATTTCTGACGAAGGAATCGAGTTTGCCCAAATGGGGAAGCTCTGAGAAATCCTCTTTAGAAGGCGGAAGATGGAAAGAATAATTCCCGCATTTTACGAGAACATCTGACTGCTGCTGGCTGTTTTTTGGATTGCCAGAATAGTGAAGGCCTGCTTTCTGGGCTTTTCCTTCTCTAATTAACTTTTGAAGTGCATCGTGCTTTAATTTATACAAAAATTTAGGGTTTGGTGCTGTCTTTGCATGGCGGTTAACGGTGAAGATGGCTTGAGAGAGGTTTTCAACCGTTGGTTGCAGATGGGGATATTGTTTCTTATCAGAATTCAATTTCCAATCTCCTTTCAAATTATAAAGGGGTATAAACAATATTATACCCTTTTTAGTCAATAAAACCAACTTGGATAAGGCTTTTAATACAAAAGCTTATCCATCCAGCTGCTTTCTGCTTATAGGTTGTAAGGATCCTGACTTTTTCCATATAACCATCAGCATTGATGAACCTAATAATGTTGTTGCCAAGCCAGCGCCAATCATAACAAAAGAGGCACCTAGCTGTTTTGCAAGAAGAGCTCCTGCAGCAGGTGCAATAAGCATGGAAAAAGTCTGCAGGGACATGGCGGCAGCCGAAACTCTGCCCATCATTTGCTTTGGTGTTTCAGATTGGAGCACATAGCCGTAAGGAACAGATTCTCCAGCTCCTAAAAGACCTAATAGACATGCACCGATTATCCAGACCAGTGGAGGGAAATTAAGAAGACCTAAGCCTCCAAGTCCAACAGCTACAATAAAAGTGCCGCTTAATATGGCCGAAGAACTCATTAAATGGACGGGTTTTCGGTTCCACCCTGTCCAATGGCCCAGCAAAAGTGAGCCAGCAACACTGCCTGCTCCCACTGCACTGATCAGTAATCCAAAATTGCCCTCATTAAATCCAATCTGCTTTGCAATAAAAATAAATAACCCATCATAAAGGAAAATGATGAAAAATGCTGCAGAAGAAAGAATAATTGAGACCCTTAAAAGGGGAGTGTGGAAAATATGTTTTATGCCCTCTGAAAATTCTTTCCAATAACTTGTTTTGACAGTATAGTCTTCTGCCATTCTTTTATCTGATTCCTCAAAAGAAGTTAAGCTGGGAAGAAATAGAAGGAAAACAATGGCTGCAATGAATCCTGCTGCTTCAAATAGAAAGGGGCTTTTTGGTCCGAAAACTGCTATTATCCCTCCGCCTAATGCTGGCCCGGCAATTTTCATGGTATTGACTGAAAGCTGGCTTAGAGTTACTGCTTCAGGCAGCATGCTGTCAGGTACAATCATCCGGATAGCACTCTGCCTTGCCGGGTCGTAAAGGGCTGATACGGTTCCCTTTAAAAAGACAAATAATAGCAGAATGTATAGGTTGGGAGCGTAAAACAAGCCTCCGACAAAGACAATTCTTAAAAGGAGGCAAACGATCATAACAGCTTTTTTCGGTAATCTATCCACAAATACACTTGCAAATGGACCGATAATGACCCAGGGAAGGCCGAGAACAATAATAACAGAGGCAATTGCCGTTTCATCAAGCCCCCAGTGATAAGCGACAATAACCTGCAAAGCAATAAAATCGAGCCAGTTACCCAAATCGGAAAATAACTGGGCACCAAATAGAGAGCGAAAGGATTTCAGCTTGAGTGGTTTAAAAATGCCGGGTTTCATTGGCAATTCCCCTTATCCCCGCCAATGGCCCTCCTTCGCCTGTTTAGCAGCTTTTCAGTATTGCCATGAGGGTCCTGGCCATCTGGCAGATTATTATTTTGCAGCGCTTCAATTGATTCTTCAATCCATTTAATTTCTGTTTCCAGCTTCATTTCTGCATATCGAATAGAGAGGCAGCCAAGCTTGCTGACATAGGAGTATCCATTTCGCGGCCATTCTTGTACAAATTTTAGAATATCAGAGGTTTCTTCTTTTCTTTTTAATAAATGGCTAATTAACACTTCATTATCCATATCTTCATGCCATGTTGACATTTTCATTAGCAATTCATCTTTAATAACCGGGAAAGAAGGAGGAATCTTCAGCCAGTTCTCAAACTCTTTCCAGCCTTTTGCAGTGAGCTCATACATTTTTTTCTTTCTTCCTTCATCTTCCTGCTCGATTGCATAGATAAATCCTTCTTCCTCCAGCTTTTTTAATTTCGGGTAAATGCTCCCATAGCTCATTCCCCAATAAAGGCCAGCAGCTTTGTGTTCAAATTCAGATTTAATATTATATCCTGTGCTGGGCCAAAAGCTTAGCACAGCAAGAATGGTATGTTCTATAGACAATTATAAAACTCCTTTCAATGTATCATGCTGATATATCAATATGATATGTTGTGTTTAAAAAAATATCAACTAAAAAATAAAAACTTTCGCAATTTTTCAGCGAAAGTTTTGTTGAAAGGACGATTGTAAGTAACAGCTAAGGCTGTATCCGTACCCTGGTGCCATTTGGCACTATGCGTGACAATTCGAGCACATCCTGGTTATACATGCGTATACAGCCTTGGGAAACAGATTGGCCAATTGAGGAAGGATTATTAGTTCCGTGAATTCCATAGCCGGCTTTCGACAGGGAAAGCCACATGACACCATATGGGCCGCCGGGATTAGGTTCTCTGTTCACAATAACAAACTCTCCAATTGGGGTCTGTGTCAGCATTTTTCCGACGGCAATGGGGTACACTTTTTGAATGGCACCGTTATATAAAAGAGTTAAGCTTCTTTTACCTCTTGAAACAATGATGGTATACGGAATGGAATCTGGTTCCGGCAGCCCTGGTATTACTAATCGCTGGCCGGGATAGATCAGGCCTGGGTTTACAATGGAAGGGTTTGCCCCCAGAAGCTCGCTTAAAGGGCGGCGGTAATTCTTTGCGATGACAGACAATGTCTCACCAGGTTTTACTATATGGTACATAACAATCACCTCTTTCTGAAAGGTCTATTCAAATATATGCCTGCAAAAATGATCTTGTAACTTATTGAATAAATTGTGTCACGAAGGCAGCAAAAAAAGGAAAGCTGCAAAGGTGTGCTTTCCTTTAATTCCCGCTGTTTGATTGTAGGGTAAATACCGTCAGTTCAGGTTTGGATAAAAACCGGAAGGGCAGCCGGGTTGTACCAAGCCCTCTGTTTACATAAAGAGTTAAAGGGCGTTGGCTGCCGATTTCATAGAAGCCTTCATAGTATCTTTCAGCATGCGGCGGTTTAACTAACGCTCCAATGAACGGCAGTTTTATTTGTCCTCCATGACTATGGCCGCTCAACTGCAGATTGATGTTGAAAGCTGAGGCTTCATCTGCTAAATCCGGTGCATGGGACAATAAAATGTTATAGGAAGAATCGTCCAGACTTCCGCTGGCAAGCTTTATGTCCGGTTTGCCGAGCATGGCATCGTCAATGCCGATAATCTGGATGCTGCTTCCGGAAAACTCGATTTTCCGATTTTCATTCAGCAAAAGAATAAACCCGGATTCTTCCATAATAGATTTATAGATATCAGAACCATAGCCCCCGTGATCATGGTTTCCATAAATAGCAAACCTTCCAAGCGGCGCCTGAATCCTTTTCAGGAGGGGGGCGATTTGGTTTGCCTCTTTATATTTGTTGGGTTCATCCATCAGATCACCTGTAAAGAAGACAATATCAGGCTTCAAGCTGTTTATCTTTTCAATCAATTTTTCAAGCTGTTTCAGGTCATAATGAAATCCTAAATGGGTATCGCTGAATTGGATGATTTTTTTATTATGGAACGCTTGTGGAATAGCGTTGTCAGAAATTTTGTAGTTTGTGATTTCCAAGAGCCGCGGCTCAATATCCCGTGCATAATAATAGCCGCCTGCACTAATACCAAAAACAGCAGCAAAAAAGCCGAGAGCTCTTTTTAAAAAAGATCTTCTGGACACTTTTTCCGGCATTTAGCATACCAACCTATCTATTAAAATTTTTTTTGAAGTATTGAGCATGAGTAAAGGCAATGCTTCTCATAGCAGTATCTTTAATACTATCAAACTATCCTATTAAAAAGAAGAAATAACTATGCTTGTTTTTTATCCTTCATTTTCCTTAAAATTATTAATTAATTTGTAAATAATAATTCGAAAATTCTATATTAAATGGTAAAATATAAATGAATGATCATTCATTTTTTGAGAGGGGAATTAGAATGAAGAATAAAACAGTCATTGTTACTGGCGGTTCCAGCGGTATGGGAAAATATATGGCAAAGAGGTTTGCTGAAGCCGGAGCGAATGTGGTGATAACAGGAAGGAATCCGGAACGCCTCGAGACAGCAAAAGCTGAAATTCAAACCTTCCAGGGTCAAGTTTTGACAATTCAAATGGATGTCCGTGAAATTGAACATGTTAAACATATGCTCAACGAAACACTAAATGTATTTGGACAAGTTGATTTCCTTGTTAATAATGCAGCGGGAAATTTTATATGCCCTGCAGAGAGCTTGAGTGCAAATGGATGGAATTCTGTTATTAATATTGTCTTGAATGGAACCTTTTATTGTTCGAGTGAAGTCGGTAAACACTGGATTGAAAAAGGAGTTAAGGGAAGCATCATTAATATGGTGGCTACATATGCATGGGATGCTGGAGCGGGTGTTATACACTCGGCAGCAGCAAAAGCAGGTGTATTATCCATGACAAGAACCTTGGCTGTAGAATGGGGAAGAAAATACGGAATTAGAGTGAATGCAATAGCCCCAGGTCCGATTGAAAGGACAGGAGGGGCTGACAGGCTTTGGGAATCAGAAGAAGCTGCAAACAGGACACTCCAAAGTGTGCCCCTTGGCAGGCTCGGTAAGCCGGAAGAAATCGCAGAATTGGCATTCTTCCTTTTCTCTGAGCATGCAGGTTATATTAATGGGGAGTGCATCACTATGGATGGAGGACAGTGGCTGAATCAATTTCCATTTTAATGCTTATGAATACCGGCTGAATTAATTTCAGCCGGTTGCCATTATCTATTGGTAACTTACTGCTCTGGATTGCAATGCTTTCCATGATGAGATGAATCGTTCTTTAGAAACCTTCACCTGTTTTTTCCCTGAGAGGGGATCGTTTAGAATAACAAACTGTTCATCATAGCCTACCAATACGACTGCATGAAGATCTAAAGGAGTTTTAATGGTTTTGCCGGAGTGAGTCCAGGACTCCCAGCGGTCAGGAAGCCTATAATCTCCTGTTGTCCAGACCACAGCAGGATATCCCTTGGATACATGCATAAGAATCGCTTCAAAATTTTGGCCGGATAAATTTACGGCTCTTCCGGGAAGATATTTATTCACTAATTCTTCAATTGGTTTATCAAAAACAGCGTAGCCTGCACTTGTCCCGGTCATATCTCCTACAAATCCTTCTGCTGGATTACCCCATTTTAAAATATCGCCTTTTGAACGTATCAGCGGATCATTATCTTTCTTTACTGCATTATACAAATCCATTTTCCCTACTTGCACACCTGCATGCCGCAGGACCATTGTCAGGCTGGTTACTTCGCATCCATACTTCAATTCGGGGTTTTGTCTGATTAGTGGAACATCAATGATGACAGATTCCTTTTTCACAGCCGCAGGAGTTTTCGGAGATTGGGCTGTTGCTTTCTGCTGTACCTTCTTTGCCTTTACTGGTATTTGTGCATCCAGATCTTTTGAGGCCATGTCAGGCTTTTGCAAAGGACTGGCAGGTTCTGAATGGCCGCAGCCAAGCAAAGGAATAAGAAGGGATATAAATAGGAGATTTCTCATGAAATACCCTCTTTCTTTGATGTCCTGATATTAGCTTGTGAGAGAAGGCGCGGCAATATGATGCAAAGCTTTTGCCAAACAATGCTGTTTTATCAAAAAGTGGAATCTATATTTTGAATAGTAAAAGTTTTAAGCGAATATGGTATAATAACTCATTAATATACATAGGGAGGCTAGGACATGGATGCATTGGATATCCTTACAGATTTGGATAATGTATTTCCTTATTTCCAGCCAATATTCAGTGCAGATGAGCATCGTGTCATTGGTTATGAGGTTTTAGGCCGATATAGAGGATCTGATGGAGTTATAAGTAGTCTGGGGCCGTTCTTCCAGGATGAGAATATTCCTGAAGAATACCGGATTGAAGTAGATTATGAAGTATTAAAAAAGGCTTTGGATAAGGCCCGGGACCTGGATAAGGATATTTTGCTTTTTGTCAACAGGGATGCTGACTTGCTCATGTATAATGACGGGGAACAATTTTTAAATACCCTCCAGGAATATGAAAAACAAGGAATAAGCCTTGACAGGATTGTATTGGAAATTACAGAACGGAATTATAAGGGAGATATTGACCATCTGGACCATCTATTGAATTATTACAGGACTTATGGAATTAAATTAGCAATAGATAAACTTGGAAATGAAAGCAGTCATCTCGATAGGATCGGGCAATTGGCTCCCGACATTTTAAAGGTGGATCTGGAGTCCATGAAATCAAATGCTTCTGCTTATAATTTTAATGATATCCTCTATTCTTTATCCATGCTTGCCAGGAAAATAGGAGCGAGCATGCTTTTTGAAAATATTGAAATGGTTTACCAGCTTCAGTTTGCCTGGAAAAATGGAGGCCGTTATTATCAAGGTTATTATTTGCAAAAACCGGCTGAAAATTTCACTGATAGAGATATTTTAAAGGAAAAATTTCGAAGTGAATGCCATCGGTTTATTGTACATGAAAAGAAAAAACTGGAGTCCTTGTATCAGGTTACACTTGAGTTCAACGAAAAGATGATTGATTTTGCAAATAAAAATAAAAAGGTTTTTGTATATGAAGAAACCTTGGAGCAGATTGCGGTTCTTCTGGATGGTGCAGCTTTTCGCCTGTATATTTGCGATGAAGATGGATTCCAGAAATCTGCGAATTACTTCAAACGGGATGGGGAATGGATAACCCAGGAAGAATATCTTCACAAAAACTGGAGCTGGCGGCCATACTTTCTTGAAAATATCATGAAAATGCGAATAAATAAAAAAGGTATCCTCTCTGATTTGTATACTGATATTGAGACAGGTGAAACAATCAGGACGTTTTCCTTTCCGCTTAATACCAATGATTACTTATTTGTGGATCTATCGTATGAATTTTTATACAACCATGATGGGTTATTATAAGCATAAAATTTTAAAAGTATAAACAATCTTAATTTGAGGAAATGTAAGTGTAGAACTTTCCTTGAGGAGAGATTAGACATGAGCATGTACACATTGATCATTTTACTAATTGGAGTGGGTATCCTTGGATACTCCTTAGTTTACACTTTGTTTGTTGCAAAAGAGCGAAAAGCCGTAAAGGGCGATATTGATGCAGAATTGCCGGATAATGTTCAGAAGCATGCATATATTAGAAATCCGATTTTTCTAACGTATGTGATTTTCTTTGGAATTGTTCTTGTTATGATTATCTATTTTGCACTTACATGGAATTGGTAAAGACCCTCATAGGCAGGGTCTTTTTTTATTGAAATGGGTACATGCTGCTGATTAACAATATTTACATCATTATTTATATACACTTTTCCGCTTATTGCGTTAATTCTTTGTCAATTCGGGTAGATTCATAACAAGAAAAGAATTATTATGTCAAAACGTAAGAGAATTTCGGGTGCGAAAACCGGCAACAGCAGCTTTATTTGCTGGTAAAATTGATGGTACACAATAGTAAACGATTAAGAAAGGGAGAGTGGAATGTACAAGCACTTAGCAGGAATTATTATAACAATTGCAGTCATGGCAGCAGCGATTCCTTCCCATACAAATGCCGAGAGCCTTAACAATAACCAAGAGGTATACAAATTCTTGCAAAATGCATTTCATACACAGGTTTCGCTGAGCGAGGAAGAGCGAAGCATGAAGGAAGTCGATGAATTGCTTGACCCATATTTTTCTGAAGAGCCTAAAGCTGAATTTCTGAATGAAAACCTTGTTTCAGAGAATGGCAAGTATTTTACCCTTGGATCTGATGCTGCTGCATATTACATTCCCTTCTTTACGTATTCAGATAGTACAAAAGTAGTTAAAGAAGGAAGCAAAATTTATGTGTATGAATACTTTCCGGAAAATAATGAAGGCCCAGTAGAATACGAAGGTCACTATGAGGGACTTTTACTTGTGGAACAAGAAGGGGAATTTAAAGTCGCCAAATTCCTGGGTGAAAATATACCCGAGAAAATTTTAAAGAAAGCCGAGAGTAATGAAGAAGCAGCAACACAAAGCTCATTTAAAACACCTGAAAATCCAAATTGGATTAACAAACCGTCGTATCAATTCGGTTTCCTGCTGAATCCATTCGACGCTTTGTTTCGTTCCGGAAGTATGGTTTTAACAGATAATAAACAAGGTATAATTGCTTTATTTGAACATCAGGAATTAAACGGGCAGCTGGCATCCAATTAGATGATAGGAGCTTAAAAGCTTAGCTTTTAAGCTCCTATTTTTATTATTGCAGCCTGACAGGCAGGAGATCCATGCAATTGAAGTTTCACTTTATGCCATCATCTAATACAGATTGCAGTCTTTCCAGGTCAAATCCCCTAATGACAGTATCTCCGATGACAATTGTTGGAGTGGAAAAAGATTTATATTGTCTGGTCAGCTCTTTGTGGGCTGCTGCATCTTTTTTAATATCTTTTATCGTATAAATATATCCTTTTTCATTCAAAAACATCTTCGTAATCTCACAGGGCGGACAATCCGGCTGTGTGTATAAAACAATTTCTTTCAAAGTGCTTCCCCCTGAGTTTTTTGTTATTCCATCATAATGCAGGATATTAAAGTAAGCAATCAGTTTGTTTTTTGCATATAATCTATCAATCCCATAGAGCAGACAGCGATATCCACAGAAAGGATCTTATATACAGGGTGGTCAGATGGGATGCCTCTGCCATTTAGATTGGCTTTAATTTTTTCTTCAAGCATGGCTTGCGCTGCCTGTGTCTGCTGATCAATAGAACCGCCTTCAGATACGGCAATTCTGCCTGTATGGAGGAATATCTTAAGCCAATCCTTAATTTGCCTGTAGACCTCTTTTGGGTTTGTACTCATTCCATAATGGCCAAAGAAAATAAAATCAAGATCCATTTTTTCATACATGCCAATGGATTCGAGCATTTTGCCTGGATCGAATTGGTTTGGTGAAGTTGAGGGCAGATACATTTCAATTCCATTTTCTTTTAATTGAGGATAAGACACACCAGCCGTGTCTCCTGTGAACATTCCATTTAAAGCAGGATGAAAGATACTGAAGTGGTGATTAGCGTGCCCAGGTGAATGAAAAAATTTCAGAGTGCAATTTGGTCCTATTTTAAGCTCTTCTTCATGTTCTTTTGTGATAATTTTATCCTCTCGAACAGGCAAAATAGGATTAAACAGTCCATCAAATTTATCTCCGTAAACAGCTTTTGCACCAGCAATTAAGCGTGAAGGATCTGCTAAGTGCCTGCCGCCTTTCGGGTGGACAATAACCTTTGCATTCGGACAATGGGTTAGTAAAAGGCCTGTGCCGCCTGCATGGTCAAGATGAATATGGGTAACGATGATATACTCAACTTCCTCAGGCCGAATGTGAAGCTGGCTTAGCCCTTCCAGTATGTAGGGAATTGAAGGGCTTGCGGAAGTTTCAATCAAAGTCAGCTTTTCCTCTGTTAAGACATATGTACCGGTACGTTTTTCCAGTGAAAGATCAAAATCGTCAATTAAATATAGATTTTCCGCTAATTTTTCAGGTTTTGCCAAAAAAAATCACATCCTTTATAAAGCTTTTGCTTGTACAAACACCTGACAATATTTTATTCTGTTAATATTGGTATGTAAAGCATCGAGCTTGAATATTCTGAATTTATTTCTTTAGGATAGAAACATGCCAAAAGAGAAACCTAAATGTAGAATTATGGGTTTTGTTTTGGAAAGGAGAGAGAGCATGTCACAGCTTCAAGGTATATTAACACGCTTAAAGAGCTTACAGGAACAAGCAACAGGCGGAGAGCCAATGCAAAGATTTTTTGAGGTGAATGGTGAAAGGAAATGCCAGGTAACTTTTCATCCGAAAAATGAAACATTTGAACTGGAAGTATATTACGATAAAGAAAAGCCAAAAAGATATCAATTCGACAACATTGATATGATTACGATCGAAATTTTCGATTTGATTCAATAATCCACCATATACATAAGGGGCCTTTTGGGCCTCTTTTCTTATTAAAAACAGCTTGAAGAAAAAGCGTGCTATAATATGAAATATCAATCTTCCAGAGGTGTGAAATGTATTATCTGCTCATGATTTTGCTGTTTTTTACAGTTCTTCTTTTGCTTGCAGATTTAATTAATACAAAAAAAGAAGTAATCCGGATCAGGAAAACTCTTGAAGAAATGAAAGAAATTTTAAAAGATAATAAGGACTCGAAAAAATAGGTATTGAGAACAATAAGTAATAAAGGACCCTTTGATTTGAGGTGAAGCAGAATGATGCCAATTGTAACATGTCCAGGATGCATGGCTGAAAAAGACATCGATGCCGTTTTAACCGCACAGTCCAATCAAAATGTTATTTTTCGCTGTCCTGACTGCGGCTATGAAGTAAAAGACATTCAAACGAGCAAAGGTTAATAGGGGCAAAATGCCGGAGACTATGATAAAATGGGTAAGAAGTATAACTAATTTTTGAGGAGTTTTCGGCGATGATCAGTCTCCATAGCGAGGAATTTTTAGAATTTAACATAAGTGATTTCATGATTCCTTCTGAACGGGTAGCACATGTACAGGTTGGCAATAACCTGGAGCATGCCCTCTTAGTGTTAACAAAAAGCGGATATACAGCAATACCTGTACTAGACCCGCAATATAAGCTGCAGGGCTTAATCAGCACACCCATAATCATGGATTCTATTCTCGGGCTAGAGCGGATCGAATTTGAGCAGCTGGAGCAAAAAAGGGTTGAAGAGGCTATGAACAGAAATATCCCGCGGCTTGATGCTGAGTCCTCTATACAGCAATCGATCGAGCTTTTAGTTGACCATCCCTTTATATGTATAGAAAACAAGGAAGGCTACTTTGAGGGAATACTGACTCGCAGAACAGTTTTGGATCAATTAAATAAGCACATCAGACGATTAAATAAGCGATAAACATCATTCAGCTCCCAGCAGTGGGAGCTTGCTTTATTTTCAATGATGAGAGTACCGGTGTATTTATTTCCGCTACTTGCAGGCGTTATTCATGTTTTTATTCATTTTGGAGGGGAAATGCTTGAGTCAGACTTTACATAAAAAAATGCCGGAAGGAAAGAGAAAAGTTACGAAAAAGCCTTTTGTGCTTGCTTCAGTTATGCTTGCCATGTTTATGGGAGCTATAGAGGCAACCATTGTTTCAACCGCAATGCCTGCCATTGTAGGGGATTTAGGCGGATTTGCTTTATATAGCTGGGTGTTTTCAGCTTATCTGTTAATGAATGCTGTGACTGTTTTAATTTATGGCAAGCTCTCAGACTTATTTGGGCGGAAGCCCGTTTTGACATTCGGGATTATCATATTTTTAATTGGTTCCATTTTATGCGGTTTTGCTGAATCGATGACAGCACTGATCATTTTCCGATTAATCCAGGGGGTTGGAGCTGGAGCAGTCATGCCGATAGCAACCACCATAGTCGGGGATATCTATACAAAAGAGGAAAGGGCACAGGTTCAGGGTTATTTATCAAGCGTATGGGGTATTTCAGCCATAATGGGTCCTGCAATAGGAGGGCTTCTAGTTGAATTCGTCAGCTGGCGATATGTTTTTTGGGTGAACATTCCGCTTGGCATTATGGCTATAGCAGGCTTATGGCTCTTCCTTCATGAGAATGTGGAAAGAAAAAAGCATCAGATCGATTATGCAGGGGCTGTGCTATTAACGGTTTCCATCTCATCTCTGATGTTTGTGCTTGTTGAGGGAGGAACAAATTGGGCATGGAATTCCATCGAAGCAATCAGCCTTATAGCGGTTAGTGTGATTTCCTTTATTTTATTTATCCTGCAGGAACAAAAAGCTGCAGAGCCGATGATGCCTTTTAATATTTGGAAGGAAAAACCGATTTTAATTGCTAATTTAGCTTCACTGACAACTGGTGTGATGCTGATAGGGATTTCCAGTTTTCTGCCGGCATTTGTCCAGGGTGTGATGGAAAGGTCGCCGATTGTTGCAGGTTTTACACTTACGACCATGTCGATAGGTTGGCCAATAGCTTCTGCAGCTGCAGGCAAGCTTCTTTTGAAAATTGGTTTTAGAAGCACCTCTGTAATAGGGGGAGTATTCTTAATTGCAGGGAGCATATTATTTGTCACACTCACTCCTGAAGCAGGACCTGTATGGGCGGCGGCTGGAAGCTTTCTGGTCGGGGCCGGCATGGGATTAACTAGCACTGCTTTTATTGTATCCATTCAGAGTACAGTGGAATGGAAGCAAAGAGGAATAGCTACTGCTGCCAATATGTTTATGAGAAATCTTGGCAACACTATAGGAGCAGCCTTGCTGGGCGGGATTCTGAACAGCCAGATAAAATCATATATACAGAATAATGGTGAAGGCATAGATTCCAGCCTATCTTTAGATTCAGCAAATGTACTTTTAAATGAAGAAGCGAGAAACAGCCTGAATACGGGAGTGAAGGACATCCTGCAAAATGGTCTCACCATTTCACTTCATTCAGTGTATTATGCGGTACTATTATTTGCTGTTATAAGTTTCTTACTGGTAATTGCTCTGCCAAAGCATGAAAAGGAAGATGCCGATTAAACGGCAAGAGATCTCTGCATTTAATTTGCAGAGATTTTTATATTCTTAAAGAACTGTAAGCTTTTAAGGTGCTGATGTCCTTTCTAATGATAATGAAACTCTAATTCAATTAAGATATACTATAAGAAAAAGTTATGAGGGGAAGATGTTTATGTCTTCACTTACGGAATTTCACCTTTTATCAGTGCTGGCACAGGAAATGAATATGAGAAAAGCGGCTGAACGTTTATTTGTTTCGCAGCCAGCCCTTTCACAGCGTCTTGTAAATATTGAAAAGGAATGGGGCAGCAAACTATTCCTCCGCTCACAAAAGGGTTTGTCACTGACGCCCGCTGGAGAAATCGTATTACAATTCATTAATGAAGTTCTTGCGAAGGAAGAAAAGGTCAGGGAGTCAATTACAGCCTTGAATTCAGAGGTCCATGGCACCTTAAAAATTGCAGTTGCTTCAATCGTAGGGCAGAATTGGCTGCCTCAAGTTCTTAAGAAGTTTGTCAGCCGCTATCCCCAGGCAAAAATTTCACTGATCACCGGCTGGAGCAGTGAAATATTAAAATCGCTCTATGATGATCAGGTTCACATTGGAATTATTAGAGGGACTCCGGACTGGAAGGGGATTAAAATCCCTTTATTTAAGGACAGTCTTTATCTAGTGGATACAGAGATTACAAGGCCGGAGCAGGTCCTTGAAACAGACAGGCCCTTCATTCAGTTTAAGAGTGATTCCAACTATTATCAGGAAATTCAGGACTGGTGGCTGCGGCAGTTCAAAACGTCTCCAAAACGGACAATAGTAGTTGATCAAATTGAGACGTGCAAGCAAATGACTTTCAATGGAATAGGATATGCCATTCTTCCAGCCATTACACTGAATGGTGCGGAGAAAAATATTTTTAAAATCCCGCTGCTGGATGAAAATAATTTGCCGATTAAGCGTGATACATGGCTGCTGGGATATGAATCCGCCTTTCAGCTCAAGCAAGTTCAGGCATTTGTTGAGTTAATTAAGGAGCATATTGAAGAAGAAGGAAAAGGATATCACCCATGACTTCTATTTTCATTTATTTTTCTTGTTTTCAGCGCTTTTGTTTGTTAAAGTAATGCTAGTTGCAATGTTATACATAGAGGAGGATTTTTAATATGAAAATGATGGATGCCAATGAGATTATTTCATTTATCCAGAACAGCACAAAATCAACACCTGTAAAGGTTTATATTAAAGGTGAATTAGAAGGAATCGACTTCGGTGATTCAGCAAAGGCCTTTATAAATGGCAGTACCGGTGTGGTTTTTGGTGAATGGTCTGAAATTAGCCAGGCAATTGAAGCAAATCAGTCACAAATTGAAGATTATGTTATTGAGAATGACCGCAGAAACTCAGCGATTCCACTGCTTGATATGAAAAATATTAAAGCCCGCATTGAGCCGGGGGCAATCATCCGCGACCAGGTTGAAATCGGTGATAACGCTGTAATCATGATGGGGGCATCCATTAATATTGGTTCAGTGATCGGAGAAGGTACAATGATTGACATGAATGTTGTCCTTGGCGGAAGAGCAACAGTCGGCAAGAATTGCCATATTGGAGCAGGAACTGTGTTGGCTGGAGTTATTGAGCCTCCTTCAGCAAAACCTGTTGTTGTAGAAGATGATGTAGTTATAGGAGCCAATGCAGTGGTTCTGGAAGGTGTAACTGTTGGTAAGGGTGCAGTAGTTGCGGCAGGTGCGATTGTCATTGATGATGTGCCTCCTTACACTGTGGTGGCAGGAACACCAGCTCGTGTAATTAAAGAGATTGATGAAAAGACTAAGTCTAAAACAGAAATTAAGCAGGAGCTTCGCCAATTATAAGAGTTTGAAAGCGTGGATTGCGATCCGCGCTTTTTCTAAAGGTGAAAGCCTTTTGGTTACCCAAGACTGCTATAGCGTTAATGAAATATAAGGGGCATTTTTAACAAGGGGGAAGAAAGTTTGGACACAAACAATCCATTCGTTGCATTACGGCGGGAGCTGCACAAAATACCGGAGTTAGGGTTCCGTGAATTTAAAACACAGCAGTTTCTATTAGATTACCTGTATTCTCTTCCTCAGGACAGCATGGAAATTAAAACTTGGAAAACAGGTATTCTTGTGAAAATCAGCGGCAGGAATCCGTCCAAGATGATTGGGTATCGTGCTGATATAGACGGCCTCCCAATCATTGAGGAAACAGGCCTGCCGTTCAAATCCGTGCATAGTGAACAAATGCATGCCTGCGGACATGATTTTCATATGTCGATTGCACTTGGCCTAATAGCAAAATTTATAGAAGAACGCATTAACGATGATTTACTGTTTATATTTCAGCCAGCAGAAGAAGGGCCTGGCGGAGCAGAACCCATGCTTAAATCTGAAATAATGAAAGAATGGAAGCCGGATATGATATTGGCTCTCCATATTGCTCCAGAATATCCCGTCGGAACAATCGCATTGAGAGAAGGGCTGCTGTTTGCAAATACCTCAGAACTTTTCATTGATTTAAAAGGAAAAGGGGGACATGCAGCATATCCGCATAATACCAATGATATGGTTGTGGCAGCATGTACTTTGGTCAGCCAGCTTCAGTCCATCATTTCAAGGAACATTGATCCTTTGGACAGTGCAGTCGTTACAATCGGAAAAATTACAGGTGGCACCGTTCAAAACATCATAGCTGAAAAAGCGAGGCTTGAAGGTACCATCCGAACGTTATCCCCTGAATCAATGAAAAAGGTAAAAAGCAGGATTCAGGCGCTAGTAAAAGGAATTGAAGTTGGGTATGAATGTGAAGCTTCAATCGACTATGGAAGCATGTATCATCAGGTTTACAATGAGACAGCCTTAACGAAGGAATTCATGGAGTTTGCGCGTTCCAACACAGACATAAACGTTGTTGAATGCCGGGAAGCCATGACAGGTGAGGACTTCGGATATATGCTTGAAGAAATTCCAGGCTTCATGTTTTGGCTTGGGGTCGATTCAGAATACGGACTTCATCATGCCAGGCTGAATCCAAATGAAGCGGCAATCGAAAAAGCGATTGAATTGATTGCAGCATATTTAAGGTATAAAGGATAAGTCAGCTCATTTTGCAATAAGTATTTACTAAATAAAGTGGAAATGTTAAAAAAGCTGATTTCGCAGCACCTTTTTAGGTTCTGCGAAATCAGCTTTTTGCTTACGGTTTTATCCGGCAGCACTTTCTGATCCTGCGTGTTTTTGAATGAGCACCTGATGAGGGAATGGAATTTCGATTCCGTTAGCTTCCAGGGCTTCCTTCAGTGCTTTTCTCAGCTGCCGTTCGACAGCCCACTGTTCCATGTTTTCTGTCTTTGCAATAATTCTTAATACAACATCCGATGAGCCTAATGTTTGTACGCCAATGACATTAGGTCCTTCCACAATCGCCTGGTTTACTTCGGCGATTTTGTCGCAGGTTTCCTGAAGTACTGTGATAGCTTCATCAATATTGTCATCATAGGAGATTCCTATATCAACCAGTGCGCGCATATTGCCGCGGGAATGATTGCTCAGACTGGTAATCTCCCGGTTCGGGATATAATGCAATGTACCGTCAAAACCGCGGATTTGAGTAGTTTTTAATCCAATTTGCTCCACTATTCCTGAGTAGCTTCCGGTAGTAACATAATCACCGACATCAATTTGCCTTTCCAGCAATATAAAAAATCCTGTTACTACATCGCTGACAAGGCCTTGAGCTCCAAAGCCGACCGCCAATCCGACTACCCCGGCACCGGCAAGAATGGCAGTTGCTTTTATACCGAAAATCTGAAGAATCGTAACAGCAAAAATAAAAATAAGTACGTAAGAGAAAATGTTTTTAGCAAGACTTTGCAGTGTCTTCGATCTTCCCGGAGATATTCTTTCCTTCCTCCCGATTCCCTCAAAACTTTTATGTATTATTTTATTCCCCGCAGACTTAACGATTAAAAATGCAAAATAGATAGCTGCCAGCTTTAATAGAATAAGTCCGGCATCAATCAGCAGGGCTTCCCAATTTATTTGCGATAAATTTAGATTCTCCATTCTAACGCTTCCTTTCAGTATGATTAAAGTCATCATTTTATCGCAACAGCACTTTATATGCAAACGGTTAGCCTTTCTATCATTCGGGCAGCTCTATATACTGGCTGGATGTGAAAAACTAAATTACTGATATGCAGGATTTTAGATCGAAAGCCTTTTAGCGATTTCAAAGGGTATTAATAAAGATTAGGAGTTTGAATAGACTCATTAAGAAGATAAGCTTAAAAAAAGTGGAAAAATCAAACAAAAAGGGGTGGAAAAATACTTCGAAACTCGATATATTTAATATTACGTTCTAACTTTTCTAATTTTTCCGCAAATTAAAGGGGGCATGCAGATGGAAACATTTAAAAAGTTAAAGCAATATTACTGGCCATATAAACATTACTTTCTCTGGTCCATATTCTTTCTGTTTATTGTGACAGCGATTACGGTTGTGTATCCAATGATCCTTCAGCTGACAATTGATGAGGTTGTCATTGGGGGAAATTATGGGTGGATACCTTATTTGGCTTTAGGCTTCATTGCCATAATGGGTGTAAAAGGGGCAGCGACATATATCCATCAGTACACTGGTGATTTGTTTGGGATCACATCGGTCTATAAACTTAGAAATGTACTTTATGAAAAGCTGCAGTTCTTGCCGTTTCGATATTATGACAATGCAAAAACAGGCGATTTAATGTCTCGGCTTACTGCTGATGTTGAGGGGTTCCGTTTTTTTCTTTCATTCGGATTTTCTGAACTCATACGTTTTGTTTTACTGATCTTTATCAGTGTTTCGGTCATGTTTTATTATTCTATTCCACTGGCGATTGTCACTCTTATTACGCTGCCTTTTCTTGCGGTAGTCACCTTTAAATTCGATAAAGCTGTGCATCCGGCATTCCGGAGCATCCGCAAATCATTCGGACGGCTGAATACAAAAGTTCAGGAGAATATAAGCGGAATTAATACAGTGAAGTCATTATCACGGGAAGATTTTGAGATAAATAAATTCAATGACTCTAACAGTGACTATAAAGATAAATATCTCTTTACATCGGATATTTGGGCTAAGTATTTTCCTTTAATGGAGTTTCTGGGCAATTTAAGTGTTGTATTGCTCCTGGCTTACGGAGGTTATCTTGTTATGGCTGGCAGTCTGAAGCCAGGGGAGCTTGTCGCTTTTTACAGCCTTCTCTGGTATATTATGTGGCCTATTATGAACCTTGGATTCATCGTTAATCTCTTTTCTCAGTCCAAAGCTTCCGGAGAGCGGCTTATTGAGATCCTTGAGGCAGATAATGAAATTGAGGATATAGAATCATGTGTTAAAGCAGAACGTTTGCTGGGTGAGGTGGAATTTCGCAATGTTACGCTGAAATATACCCAGGATGATAATGACGCTTTATCCAACATCTCTTTTCATGCTGAGCCAGGAAAGGTAATTGGGTTAATAGGCTCGACAGGATCAGGAAAAACGAGCTTAACACAGCTTATGACAAGATTTTATGAGCCAGTTGAAGGTCATGTGATTATAGATGGTGTAAATGTGCAGGAATACTCTCTTCAATCTCTGAGAAGAAATATCGGCTTTGTTCTCCAGGAATCCTTTTTGTTTTCTTCTTCGATTAAAGCAAATATTGCATTCGGAAAGCCTGAATCCACTATGGAGGAAATCATTGAAGCTGCCAAACGTGCACAGGCACATGAATTTATCATGGAGCTTCCTGATCAATACGATACCGTTCTTGGCGAAAGGGGCATGGGGCTTTCAGGCGGCCAGAAGCAAAGGATTGCGATAGCAAGGGCCATCTGTGCAGATCCCAGTATTTTAGTATTGGATGATGCAACAAGTGCTGTGGATATGGAAACAGAATTCAGAATACAAAAAGCCTTGAAAGAAGTAATGGCTGATCGAACTACCTTTATCATTGCCCACCGGATTTCTTCCCTGAAGCATGCAGATGAAATACTTGTACTAGAGAACGGGAGAGTGGCAGAACGGGGAACACATGAAAAGCTTCTTAAAAATAATGGCCCATATCAGCGGATTTACGATATTCAATATCAGGACCGCGATAAGGTTCTCCAATCAAATGCAGGCTAGGAGGTGCCTCCTTGAAAAAAAATAAAACAAAAAATGAAAATGTGTTAAATAGATTTCAATACTCAGCCGACGAAATTATTGAGAAGCCTTTTAACTGGAAGCAAATGCTGCGCTTATTCAGTTATATGGAGCCATACAGAAAAAATTTACTTCCGCTCTCAATTATTATGGTATTAATAAATACAGCAGTCAGGCTTATAATTCCCATCTTAATCGGTGTGTATACGTTAGATAAAGCTTTGATTGAAAAGGACGGCAGGCTGCTCGCCATTCTGGTTTCAGTGATTGCAGTACTCTATACCATTTCATATGCTGCAAACTATTACAGGATAAAATGGATGAATAAGCTTGGCCAAAGTGTAATTTATGATCTTCGGAAACATTTATTTACACACGTACAGACGCTTTCGCATCGTTTTTTTGATCAGCGTTCAGCAGGATCCATACTGGTAAGGATTATGAATGACATAAATTCGCTTCAGGAGCTGTTTACCAATGGGGTCATAAATCTGCTGATGGATCTGATTATGCTGGCAGGGATTTTTATTATTTTATTTACACTAAGCCCAGAACTGACTCTGGCAATCATGGTCATTTTGCCCATCATGTTTATTATCTCGACCAGCTTGCGCAGAAATATCCGCAGATCGTGGCAAACGGTCCGGTTAAAACAATCCAAATTGAATTCTCACTTAAATGAAAGCATTCAGGGGATAAGGATTACCCAGTCTTTTACACAGGAAAAAGAGAATATGGCATTCTTTGATGGTGTGAATACTGAGAACTTTGAAAGCTGGAGAAATGCATCTCAGAAAAATGCAATGTTCAGGCCGCTGGTTGAATTGACCAATGCCCTGGGTACCGCTGTACTGATTTGGTTTGGGGCACATCTGATTCAGGATGGGTCAATCTCAATCGGTGTATTTGTTTCTTTTGCCTTTTATTTAGGGATGTTCTGGGAGCCTATTTCCCGTCTTGGAATGGTTTATAACCAGCTTCTCATGGGAATGGCTTCCTCTGAACGAATCTTTGAGTTTCTTGATGAGAAACCAATCGTATCAGAAAGGAACGATGCATTTCATTTACAGGAGATAAAAGGGAAGATTGAATTTGAGAATGTCACATTTTCCTATGATGAAAAAAGAACAGCCTTAAATGGGGTTTGCCTTGAGATAAAAGCAGGGCAAACCGCGGCGCTTGTGGGGCATACAGGATCAGGTAAAACGACCATAGCAAATTTAATCAGCCGCTTTTATGATCCTTCGGGAGGTTCTGTAAAAATAGATGGCTATGACCTGAAGGATGTATCTTTATCAAGTTTGCGCAAGCAAATCAGTGTGGTGCTGCAGGACACTTTCATATTTTCCGGAACAATCTATGATAACATCCGTTTTGGCAGACCTGATGCAACTGATGAAGAAGTAGTGGAAGCAGCCAAAGCCGTTGGTGCACATGGGTTTATTGCAAAACTTTCAAAGGGATACGAGACTGAAGTGGAGGAAAGAGGAAATATATTATCGGTGGGTGAGAGGCAACTCCTCTCCTTTGCCCGTGCTTTACTTGCAGACCCTCGTATTCTTATACTAGATGAAGCTACTGCCAGTATTGACACTGAGACAGAGGTCAAAATCCAGCAGGCTTTAAAAACACTCTTAAAGGGAAGAACGGCAATTATTATTGCCCATAGGCTATCCACAATCCGTGAATCCGATCAAATCTTTGTGCTTGATCATGGAAATATTTTAGAAAAAGGAAATCATGAAGAATTAATGAATGCAAAAGGTGAATATTATCATTTGGTAAAAGCACAATTCAATATGCTTGATGCAATGTGAATGAACAAAAAAACCTCCGAGCGTCCGAGCGGAGGTTTTATTTTATCAGGAAGGAATATCTAATAGCTATACTTCTGTTTATGCTAATATGGTATTATTGTCTATATTGCTAACTATTCTGGGGGAAGATAGGATGAAGAAAGAATTTGCTGTTATCGGACTTGGACGTTTTGGAGGAAGCATCTGCCATGCTCTGGCTGAAGAAGGAATGGAAGTAATGGCGATTGATGTAAATGAAGACCGGGTGAACGAATTCGCGAAAATCGCTTCACACGCAGTGGTTGGCGATACCACGGATGAATCCGTTATCAAGAGTTTGGGAATACGCAATTTTGACCATGTTATCGTAGCAATTGGCGATAATATTCAAGCCTCCATCCTGACGACTTTAATTTTAAAAGAGGTAGGAGTTAAAAAAATTACGGTTAAAGCTCAAAATGATTATCATGCAAAGGTATTGAGGAAAATAGGGGCAGATCATGTTGTTCATCCTGAACGGGATATGGGCAGAAGAATAGCCCATAGTATCGTTTCAAATAATGTTCTGGATTATCTGGAACTATCAGATGAGCATAGCATAGTAGAAATTGTTGCTAATGAAAAACTTGCTGGCCATAGCATTATTGATCTTGATATCCGTGCAAAGTACGGAATCAACATTGTTGCCATCAAAAGAAAAAATGAAATTATTGTGTCTCCGCAGGCGAATGAAAAAATACAATTTGACGACATCCTTATAGTTATTGGAGCAGACGTAGATATCAACCGTTTTGAAAAGAAAGTGATGTCTTAATTTGAAAAAGGCTGTATCTCTTACTAGAGAGATACAGCCTTTTTTTCTTATACTAAATACATTATAGATCCACACGAGCCCATGAAGGTTATTAAACTTCCATGATAATCGGTAAAATCATTGGACGGCGCTTTGTTTTTTCATAAAGGAAGGGTGCAAGTGTGTCAGTGATTTCATTCTTGATTTCTGACCATTGAGTTGTTCTGCGTTCCATAACTTTGCTTAAGTGTTTTGTAATGAGTGCCTGTGCATCATTGATTAAATCTCCGGATTCCCTCATGTAGACGAATCCGCGGGAAATTAAGTCAGGGCCAGCAGCAATTTTGAAATCCTTCATATTGATGCTCACTACGACAACCACTAAACCTTCTTCAGATAGAATGCGGCGGTCCCGTAAAACGATATTTCCGATATCACCAATTCCGCTTCCGTCAATATAAACAGAACCAGACGGTATTTTACCTGCTACTTGAGCAGAATCTTCGCTCAGGGCCAGGACTTCACCATTATCCATGATGAAGCAGTTTTCTTCATCTACTCCACAATCCACAGCTAATTTGGCATGCATTTTCTGCATTCTGTATTCACCATGAATCGGCATGAAGAATTTTGGCTTAATTAAACGAAGCATTAGTTTTTGTTCTTCCTGGCCGCCATGACCGGATGTATGAATATCGCTTAATTTGCCATAAATGACTTCTGCACCTGCACGGGAAAGTCTGTCAATAGTTCTACTGACACTAATTGTGTTCCCGGGAATGGGTGAGGAAGAGAATACAACAGTGTCGCCAGGAATGATTTGGATCTGGCGATGCGTTCCGTTAGCAATTCTTGATAGGGCTGCCATTGGCTCTCCCTGGCTTCCTGTACATAGGATTGTCACCTGGTTGGCTGGAAGTCTATTAATTTGATGGGCATCAATAAAGGTGTCTTTTGGTGCCTGAATATAACCCAATTCCTGTCCGATATTTATAGCTGCTTCCATGCTTCTTCCAAAAACAGCAATCTTTCGGCCATTCGTGACGGCCGCTTCAGTCACCTGCTGAAGACGGTGAATATTAGAAGCGAAAGTGGCAAAGATAATCCGTCCTTCAACTTTGCGGAAGATGTCATGTATGCTGTCGCCAACTCGGCGTTCAGACATGGTGAATTCAGGTATTTCACTGTTTGTGCTGTCAGAAAGCAGACAAAGGACGCCTTCCTTTCCGATTTCAGCCATTTTTGTCAAGTTGGCCGGCTCTCCCACAGGAGTGAAGTCGAATTTGAAGTCCCCAGTGTGAACAACTTGTCCAGGCGGCGTTTTAACAACGATGCCATATGAATCAGGGATACTGTGAGTCGTCCGGAAAAAAGTCACAGAAGTTTTCCGGAATTTAATGATATCGTCTTCCTTGATTTCATGAAGAGTGGTTTGTCTCAAGAGTCCGTGTTCTTCAAGTTTGTTTCTTAGTAGGCCAAGGGCCAGCTTTCCGCCGTAGACAGGGATGTTAACTTCTCTTAGGAGATATGGAATTCCACCGATATGGTCTTCGTGCCCATGAGTGATAAATAATCCCTTAATCTTATCTTCATTTTTCACTAAGTAAGTGTAATCAGGAATAACATAATCGATTCCAAGTAGCTCGTCCTCAGGGAATTTAATTCCAGCATCAATCAGGATAATTTCATCCTGGAATTGGACAGCGTAAGTATTTTTTCCGATTTCACCCAGTCCGCCCAGGGCAAAAACGGCTGTTTGATCATTTTTAACAAATTTCATAAATTACTCAATCTCCAATACTTTAAAGTCTTCATTTTGTCTTTCGTATTCCAGGAATTCTCCTTGGACAGATGTTACAAATTCAATATTATAGTTGCGGTCAGCCAGCTTTAAGCGAACGTCTCTCTCAGAATCGCCTTCCACAAAAATGGTTTTTGTTTTTTCTCTAACCGGTACCTCTGTCTTAGAATCCTGATAATATACCTTGAAAATCATTTCTATCTCTCCTTAATCCGATAAAAAACTTTTATCTAATATATAAAATAATAACATGTATTACATGTTTTTTCCTGCCGGATATGAATAATAAATTCTTCTCAGTGCTAATATGCTCCCGAATCTATGTAAAAAAGTATACTGATAACCAATTTACAATAAGGAAGGAGCCCTTCGCAAGTTTGAAGGGCTCAAATTTGTCAGGCAATTGATTTTTTTCGAAGCATTTCATTCCACTGTTTTAAAAGCTTCTTTCTCAGCTTCTTTAACATAGTGGATCAACTCCTTACTTTCTATTTTAAACGATCCTTGTCCAAAGTAAAGGCAGCAAGGACGTTTTAAACAGATTTTTGTAAATAATGAGGTCTCTTTTAATAACTGTCTAGCGCAGGGAGCCTACCGCCTTGAGTTGTCAAGGGGCGGGGCAGGCGCATCTGCTTTTCTTAATTATATTATATGGTAAAATAGTTAAATCTCTCATGGGTAAAAATGGAAATGTTGTCTGTTAATAGCATGGAAATTGACTTTTTAACTTTATGGGTTTAGTGTTTTATTACGATAAATCATGTCATAGCAGCCAGTAAAAAAACGCTTGAAAGGAAGTTAATTTTAAAATGAAAAAGATTGTTTTCTTTGATATAGATGGGACCTTATTGGATCACGATAAAAACTTGCCGGACAGTACGAGAGAGGCAATCGGCAAGCTGAAAAAGAACGGAACTTTCGTGGCAATTGCCACTGGCAGGGCGCCTTTCATGTTTGAAAGTCTTCGCAGAGAACTTGATATTGATTCATTTGTCAGCTTTAATGGCCAATATGTAGTATTCGAAAACGAACCCATTTATCGTAATCCTCTTAAATCATCTGAGATTGAAAAGCTATATCTTCATGCACAGTCAAATGGGCATCCATTGGTGTTTATGAATGAGAAAACGATGAAATCCACAGTACACCACCATGCATTTATTGAAAAAAGCATGGGCAGCTTAAAGTTTCCGCATCCTGAGGAAGATCGTGAGTTTTACAGCGGAAGGGAATTGTATCAATCGCTCCTGTTCTGCGAGGAAAAAGATGAGGAAAAGTATATTTCTTCTTCTATATATCCTGATTTTGGCTTTATCAGATGGCATCCATACTCTGTTGATGTTTTGCCTGCAGGCGGTTCTAAAGCTGAGGGAATAAAACAAATGATTAAAAGGCTTGGGTTTGATTTGAAGGATGTATACGCGTTTGGAGATGGACTAAATGATATAGAGATGCTAAACGCTGTAGGAACCGGAATAGCAATGGGCAACGCAGAAGATGTGGTTAAGAAGGCTGCAGACCATGTAACCTCCGGTGTTGACGATGAAGGAATTTGGAAGGGGCTAAAGGAACATCAATTAATATAGGAAATGAAGGAAAGCATCCGAGTAATTAGCTGGAGGCTTTCCTTTTGTCATGCTATGGATCAGCAAGCTACCGCTCTATAGCAATTGCATTTTCAATTGGATGAAACGGATTTTGTTTATTAATGTGATCGTAAAACATGATTCCGTTCAGATGATCAATTTCGTGCTGAAATACAATGGCTGGCAGCCCTTTGAGCTTGAGTTTTACTTCATTGCCCTGCAAATCAGTACCTTTTACTGTCACTTTTGCATATCTGGGTACAAAACCGGGTATGGATTCATCAACAGATAAACAGCCTTCTCCTTCAGCCAGATAAGAAAGCTGCACAGAATGACTAATGATCTTAGGGTTGAAGAGAGCATAACTGTATAGATCCTGGTTATAGGTTACATGAACAGCGATCATCCGCCTGGAAACATTAATTTGAGGAGCAGCTAAACCAATGCCTGCCCTTAAGCCATATTTTGCAGAAAGCTCTGGATCCTGGCTGTTTTTTACATATTCCATCATTTCTTTTAAGATTTGTATTTCTTCTGCAGATGGTGGCATGTTCACTTCCGCGGCAATTTTCCTTAAAGTTGGGTGGCCGTCGCGAATAATATCTTTCATGCTCAGCATGATTATCACTCCCGCTAAGTAATAAAGAATAGAAAAATGGCTAAATTATTGGCAAGAAGATCAAATGACATAGCCAAAAAAACCATGAGTCTATTTAATTATATTCAGTCTATCAGAGCGGGGCAAAAAAGTTAATAAGAGAAGGCGCCTTTGGCACCTTCCCAAATAATTAAAACTTCCAGCAAGCGCAGCCAACTATGATTAAGAGAATGAATAATACTACTATTAACGCAAAACCTCTGCCGCAGCCGGCTCCTGCTACTGGATATCCGCATCCAAAACCGTAACCGCCATATCCGTACATGAAGGATAACCTCCCTAAAGTAAGATTATCGTCCATTTTTTTGAATTGCCGCATCGGACGATTAATATAGCCTATGTTTTTAATGATGTTTGGTGTAGGCCTATGCCCAAGTCATAAAGGAAAAATGGAGTGAATAGATTTAAATTATACTTGTAATGAGGACAAGCTTCTGCAATGATGCGAAGAGTGTCAAACCAAAGGGCTATTGTCAAACCGGGCAGGTACCTTTATAGTTAAAAATGTTATAAGTAAGGAGGTTTCAAGGTGTTGATTTTGAACAAAAGTAGACTGCTGCTTGTTTTTATCATAGGGGCTTTCATCCTCACAGGCTGTATGAACAGTCCGGATCCCGAGGAAAAAATATATGATGTGCTGGAGAGTGTTGTAGCTAAAGAAAAGGATTTTGAAAAGCAGCAGGAACCGCTCGTGAAGCTGGAGAAAAGAGAAAAGGAATTATACGATAAAATTATCAACCTGGGAATGAAGGATTTCGAGGAAATTAAAAAGCTGTCTGATGAAGCTTCCGCCATTGTGGATCAGCGGGTAGCTCACATGGAGAAAGAGCAGGAAAGCATCCAGGCGTCGAAAAAAGAATTTGAGACATTATCTCCGACCATAGAGGAGATAGAGGATCAAAAATTGAAAGATAAAGCTAAAGAGCTGTATGAGATCATGATGGAAAGGTATAAAATCCATGATGCTCTTTACAAGGATTATTCTAAAGCGACTCAATTAGATGAAGAGTTGTATGCCATGTTTAAAAAGGAGGATCTTACTCTAGAACAGCTGGAAGGCCAAGTGAGCAAAATAAATGATATGTATGAAAAGATACTGGCTTCAAATAAACAGTTCAATGAAAAAACAAAAGAGTATAACGAAGCCAAACTGGATTTCTATAAAGAAGCAGGACTTGAAATAAAAACAGAAGGATAATATTAATGCCGGCATATTAATGCCCGGCATTTTTTTGCTTTTGCTATTCTTAAAAGCAATTGAATGAGAGGAAATGCCGCTCGGGATGAATCCGCTTTCTTTTTGAGGGCGGTACTTTTTATTTTAAAATAATGACGGGAGGGTTTTCTTTACTATAACACATCGAAATATAATAGTTTTTTATAGTACAGATGCGATTCAGTCGATAATACAGTTTTGATTATCAATAAAAAATATAAAAAGTATGGAAACTGTGAAAAACAAAAAGCAAGGTAATTGACTAAGGTCTTGGAGGTGTATTAAACTAAATCTCGTAATTAATTCTGTATCAATTATGTTGCAAAATAAATTGATACAGAATATGATAGTTAAAGATGAACAGAAAGACGTTTTTTTAGAAGTGATCTGTGGAACACTATTTAAAAGTATGCATATGGCAGAAACGAATGTTCTGCTTTTTAGAGATGCTTAATAAAACATGCCGGAAAGAGAAAACTTTTTGCCTTTGGAAAGAGTATCTAATATGGCTTCGTTTTGGGTAACCTAATTTTTGTGTATAAAACTCTATAAACGTCTTTTTATGAAAGGAAAGGGTGACTGATATGGCTTCTAAAACAAAGAAGGCACAATTCGATGCTAAAAAACAGCTCGAAACAGTTGAAGAACAGTTCCAAACTCTACAAATTTTAAACGAAGAAGGCAAGGTTGTTAATGAATCAGCAATGCCTGACTTAAGCGACGAGCAGCTTCAGGAATTAATGCGCCGTATGGTTTATACTCGCATTCTTGATCAGCGATCCATTTCACTTAACAGACAAGGCCGCTTGGGCTTCTATGCTCCTACTGCCGGACAGGAAGCTTCTCAGCTAGCATCTCATTTTGCATTGGAGAAAGAAGATTTCATTCTTCCAGGATATCGTGATGTTCCTCAAATCATTTGGCACGGCCTTCCGTTATACCAGGCTTTCCTATGGTCCCGCGGACACTTTGAAGGCGGAAACATCCCTGAAGGTGTAAATGTCATTTCACCTCAGATTATCATTGGAGCTCAATATATTCAGACTGCAGGGGTTGCCCTTGGAATGAAGAAGCGCGGCGAAAAGAAGGTTGCCATCACTTATACTGGAGACGGCGGTGCTTCACAAGGTGACTTCTATGAAGGCATCAACTTTGCAGGAGCATTCAAAGCACCTGCTATCTTCATTGTTCAGAATAACCGCTTTGCAATCTCTACTCCAGTAGAAAAACAATCAGCAGCAAAAACAATTGCACAAAAAGCAGTGGCTGCCGGAATTCCTGGAATTCAGGTTGATGGTATGGATCCTCTTGCTGTCTATGCAGCTGTTCGCGAAGCGCGTGAACGTGCATTGAATGGTGAAGGTCCTACACTAATCGAAACTTTGACTTACCGCTACGGACCACACACAATGGCCGGTGACGATCCAACGCGTTACCGTACTTCTGACCTGGATAATGAATGGGAAAAGAAAGATCCGCTTGTTCGTTTCCGCAAGTTCCTTGAGGATAAGGGCATCTGGAATGAAGACATGGAAAACGAAGTAATAGAACAAGCAAAAGAAGATATTAAAGAAGCTATTAAAAAGGCTGATGATACACCTAAACAAAAGGTTACTGACCTTATGAACATTATGTATGAAGAAATGCCTTATAACCTAAAAGAACAGTATGAAATATACAAAGAAAAGGAGTCGAAGTAAGCCATGGCGCAAATGACAATGATTCAGGCAATTACTGATGCTCTTCGCACAGAATTGCGCAACGATCCGAATGTATTGGTATTCGGTGAAGATGTGGGCGTAAACGGCGGCGTTTTCCGTGCTACCGAAGGCCTTCAAAAAGAGTTCGGCGAAGAGCGTGTATTTGATACACCTCTAGCTGAATCCGGAATCGGCGGTCTGGCAGTCGGTCTTGGTTTACAAGGCTACCGTCCGGTGCCTGAAATCCAATTCTTTGGATTCGTCTATGAAGTAATGGATTCTATTTCCGGCCAGCTGGCACGCATGCGTTACCGTTCCGGCGGAAGATATAATTCACCAGTTACAATCCGTTCACCATTCGGGGGAGGGGTACATACTCCTGAAATGCATGCTGACAGCCTGGAAGGCTTAATGGCTCAACAGCCTGGGCTAAAGGTTGTGATTCCGTCAACTCCTTATGATGCAAAGGGACTGCTTATCTGTGCAATTCGCGATAACGATCCTGTTATCTTCCTTGAGCATATGAAATTGTACCGTTCTTTCCGTCAGGAAGTGCCTGAAGAAGAATATACAATTCCTCTTGGTAAAGCAGAAGTTAAACGTGAAGGTTCCGACCTGACTATTGTGACTTACGGAGCAATGGTTCATGAATCTCTAAAAGCGGCTGAAGAGCTTGAAAAAGAAGGAAAATCTGCAGAAGTTATCGACTTGCGTACAGTTGCTCCTATTGATATTGAAACAATTATTGCTTCTGTTGAAAAGACAGGAAGAGCAATTGTTGTTCAAGAAGCACAAAAGCAGGCTGGTATTGCAGCAAGTGTCGTTGCAGAAATCAATGATCGTGCTATTCTCAGCCTGGAAGCACCAGTTCTGCGTGTAGCTGCTCCAGATACTGTTTTTGCTTTCCCGCAAGCTGAAACTGTTTGGCTTCCAAACTATAAAGATGTTATTGAAACAGCTAAAAAAGTTCTTGAATTTTAATCGCATTTAACTGATGACACAAGGGGGGAAATATCCCCCTGACGTGTTTTATAATGAACGATCGAAATAATAGGAGGGTGAATTCCATTGGCATTCCAATTTAGATTGCCTGATATCGGTGAAGGTATCCATGAAGGTGAAATCGTCAAGTGGTTTGTAAAGCCAGGTGACGAAGTACAAGAAGATGACGTGCTTTGTGAAGTTCAAAACGATAAAGCGGTTGTTGAGATTCCTTCCCCAGTTAAAGGTAAAGTTGAAGAAATCCTTGTTGAAGAAGGTACAGTTGCAACTGTAGGTCAAGTATTGATTACTTTTGATGCTCCTGGTTATGAAGACCTTAAATTCAAGGGAGATCATGAAGATGAGGCTCCTAAAGAAGAAAAAACAGAAGCGCAAGTTCAGGCAACTGCTGAAGCTGGCCAGGATTTGAAGAAGGAAGAAGCTCCTGCTCAAGATGCACCAAAAGAAGGAGTAGTTATTTCTGAGACGGAAGTAGATCCTAATCGCCGTATTATTGCTATGCCGTCTGTTAGAAAATACGCTCGTGACAAAGGTGTAGATATTCGCCAGGTAGCTGGAAGCGGCAAAAATGGACGCATTCAGAAAGATGATATTGATGCATTCCTGAATGGCGGAGCAAAAGCTGCTGAAGCCACTGCTAAAGAAGACGCACCAAAAGCTGAAGCAAGAGAAACTGCACCTGCAGCTGCACAGGCGATTCCTGCTGGACAATATCCAGAAACTCGCGAGAAAATGAGCGGAATCCGTAAAGCAATTGCAAAAGCTATGGTAAACTCTAAGCATACAGCTCCACACGTAACATTAATGGATGAAATTGATGTTACGAAACTTGTTGCACACCGCAAGAAGTTTAAAGAAGTTGCAGCTAATAAAGGAATTAAGCTTACATTCCTTCCTTATGTGGTAAAAGCATTAACAAGTGCATTGCGTGAATTCCCAGCACTAAACACTTCAATCGATGATGCAGCAGGTGAAATCATCCATAAGCATTACTACAATATCGGTATTGCAGCGGATACTGAAAAAGGTCTTCTTGTGCCAGTTGTTAAGGATGCAGACCGCAAGTCGACATTTGCCATTTCTAATGAAATCAATGAGCTGGCTGGTAAAGCCCGTGATGGCAAGCTTGCTCCAGATGAAATGAAGGGGGCTTCATGCACAATTACAAATATTGGTTCTGCCGGCGGTCAATGGTTTACTCCGGTTATCAATCATCCAGAGGTTGCCATTCTTGGAATTGGCCGTATTGCTGAAAAGCCAGTAGTGAAGGACGGAGAAATTGTTGCTGCTCCAGTATTGGCATTGTCACTAAGCTTTGACCACAGAATTATTGATGGAGCAACTGCACAAAATGCATTAAATCACATCAAGCGTTTACTGAACGATCCAGAACTATTGTTAATGGAGGCGTAATAACAAATGGTAGTAGGAGATTTCCCAATCGAAACAGATACTATAGTCATTGGTGCGGGTCCTGGTGGATATGTTGCAGCGATTCGTGCAGCACAGCTTGGACAGAAAGTAACAATCGTAGAAAAAGCTAATATGGGCGGTGTTTGCTTAAACGTTGGATGTATTCCTTCAAAGGCTTTAATCGCAGCAGGCCACCGCTATGAAAATGCAAAGCACTCAGATGTAATGGGTATTACAGCTGAAAATGTAAAAGTTGACTTTACAAAAGTACAAGAATTTAAATCCGGTGTAGTTAATAAGCTTACTGGAGGAGTAGAAGGTCTTTTAAAGGGCAATAAAGTTGACATCGTACGCGGGGAAGCTTATTTCGTTGATGCGAATACCCTTCGTGTAATGGATGATAATTCGGCACAAACTTATACATTTAAAAATGCAATCATTGCTACAGGATCGCGTCCAATAGAATTGCCAACGTTTAAATTCTCTAAACGAGTTCTTGATTCAACAGGTGCACTGGCACTTCAAGAGATTCCAGAGAAAATCGTCGTTATTGGCGGCGGTGTTATTGGAATCGAACTTGGCGGAGCTTATGCGAATTTTGGTTCTCAAGTAACGGTTCTTGAGGGTGCGGATGATATCCTTGTCGGTTTTGAGAAGCAAATGACATCACTTGTTAAACGGAACTTAAAGAAAAAAGGCGTTGAATTCATTACGAAGGCACTTGCTAAAGGTGTTGAAGAGAATGAAAATGGAGTTACCGTTAAGTTTGAAGAAAAAGGCGAAGAGAAATCTCTTGATGCAGATTATGTATTTGTAATGGTTGGAAGACGTCCAAATACAGACGAACTGGGCTTAGAACAAGCCGGCATTAAGATGACTGAACGCGGTGTTATTGAAATCGATAAACAATGCCGTACGAATGTAAGCAATATTTATGCAATTGGTGATATTGTTGCAGGTCCTCAATTGGCTCATAAAGCTTCTTACGAAGGCAAGATTGCTGCAGAAGCAATTGCAGGCCATAACGCAGAAATTGATTACTTAGCAATCCCGGCTGTGGTATTCTCTGAACCTGAATTGGCTTCTGTAGGATATACTGAGCAGCAGGCTAAAGAAGAAGGAATCGAAGTAACGACAGCGAAGTTCCCATTCGCAGCAAATGGCCGTGCCCTTGCACTTGATTCCACTGACGGCTTTTTAAAGCTAGTGACACGCAAAGAGGATGGCCTTGTAATCGGTGCGCAAATCGCTGGTGCAAGTGCATCTGATATGATTGCTGAGCTTGGATTGGCTATTGAAGCAGGTATGACTGCAGAAGATCTTGCCATGACTATTCATGCTCATCCAACATTGGGTGAAATCACAATGGAAGCAGCAGAAGTTGCTATTGGAAGCCCAATTCACATTGTAAAATAATTAAAAAAATCCTCCCTGCCAGGGGAGGATTTTTTTGTATATGATGACTATTTTTCGTCTTTTTCATCCATTGCATCAGCAAGCGGATGAATGATCTTCTCTTTAGGTACCGTGCCATTAATTTCTACAATCACTTTATCTTGATAGACCAGCAGCATGGCAGGGCAGTTTTCTACATTATAATTGCTTATATGGCTGGATTCAGATGCTGTTATGATTTTCATATTCTTGATCAGATCCGGATAGCTTCTCTTTAATTCGATGATGGCATCATAATAGGATATTTCCTGTTCATATTGTTTTTTATCCGTGAAAAAAATGAGCTGTTTAACACTATCGTCTATCTTCAGCTCTTTTTTTACTTCCTTATGATTGCATGAAGAGGTTACAAACAAGAGTGCAGTAATTAAGATCAGCGGCAGACCTTTCATCATTTTGCCCTCACTTTATTATAAATTCCACCGTATGACATAAGATTGTTTTATCTAAAGCAGTATAGAAGTCTCGGTGATTTTCCAGTCTTCTGACAGTTGATGAGCAATTCATAATAATCTCCTAATATTTATGAGTATTTTATCATATAGTGAAAGAAAATTTTGGCTTGTCATTCAAATGTTACAGAAATGAAAAATAAGAATATCCTTTTCAACATATATTACATACACAAGTGTTTCTTCTATTAAAAAAGCGGGTAAGGATTAAAAAATTTGGTGGTGGAGTGCATGAAGATTTATACAGCTCTTTTGCTGCAGATGTTAATTTGGAGCGGATATACTTTTATTGAATGGCTGTCAAAATATGACCAGCTCATATATAAAGTCATTATGTTTTTTGTTTTTTTTTATTTGGCAATAAACATTGGAAATTGGGTAATTAAGTCTGCAAAAAAAACATTTATGGTAACTGTTATGAGCTTAAGCTTATATGCATCTTTCCATTTTGCAATGTCCTACCTGTCCCATTGGTAAAGATAAGTATAAGGATAAAAAAATCGGCACCTTTTTTAGGTGCCGATTTTTTATTTGGCTTTATCAGCTGTTTTTTTCAGGATGTCCTCTTCTTTAAACGATTTAACCAGCGATGCCACAATTAGAAGCATAATGATGGTAAAAGGGAGTGCAGCTATAATGGAAGCTCTTTGGAGAGCTTCAAGACCTCCTGTCCATAAAAGGATGGCTGCAGATGCTGATTGAATAATGCCCCAGACAAATTTCACTTTTCCCGGAGGGTTCAGGCTTCCGTTAGTCGTCTGCATGCCAAGAACAAAAGTAGCTGAGTCTGCAGAAGTAATAAAGAATGTACTGATTAAGAAAATAGCCATTGAGCTAAGAACAGTGCTGAAAGGGAAGTTATCAAACACAGTAAATAGTGCTACCTCCATTCCCTGCTGCTCGATTGTTTCAAAGATAGGCTTCGCCTCGAAGAATTCAAGGTATATACCTGTTCCTCCAAAAACAGAGAACCAAAGGGCTCCAAATAGGGTTGGAACAGCAAGCACACCAATGACGAATTCTCTTATTGTCCTTCCACGGGATATTCTTGCTATGAACGTACCGACAAATGGCGCCCAGGCAATCCACCATGCCCAATAAAAAATGGTCCAATCCTGAAACCATGTCAGCTCCTGATCAAAAGGGCTGAGCCTGAAGCTCATGGATGGAAGGTTTTGAATATAAGACCCAATTGTCGTTGTGAACAGGTCCATAATAAAGTTAGATGGACCTACAAACAGCAGAAATAATAATAAGGATATTGCTAAGATAATATTTAAGTTACTTAAATACTTTATTCCCTTGTTTAATCCGGTTTGGGCTGAAAACATAAACAAGACCGTCACAACGACAATAATAATTAATTGAGTGTTGAAATTATTACCGATACTGTCGAATATTCCAGAAAGTCCTCCGGAAATCTGAATGGCACCCAGACCTAATGATGTTGCAACTCCGAAAACAGTAGCAAAGACGGCAATAAAATCAATTAATACGCCCAGCGGCCCGTCCACTTTGCTTCCTAAAATTGGCCTCAAAATGGAGCTGATAACTCCCGGTGCTCCTTTTCTGAACTGGAAATACGCCAATGCAAGCCCAATGACAGTATAAATAGCCCATGGATGAAGACCCCAATGGAAAAAGGAGTACCTCATGGCAGCCCTGGCTGCTTCAGGTGTCTGTCCTTCGAGAAAAGGGGGGGCATAAAAGTGATACATAGGTTCCGACACTCCCCAAAAAACCAGGCCTATTCCCATCCCGGCACTAAAGAGCATGGCAAACCATGATAAATAGCTATATTCGGGCCTATCTGCATCCTTGCCCAGACGAATATTGCCGTATTTGCTGAATGCTAATAGGATAGAAAAAATTAAAAAGATAGAAGCTGATAAAAGGTAAAACCAGCCGAACTTCTCCAATATGAATCCTTGAACAGATGCTGTAACAGAATCAAGATTGCCTTTTGGCAGTATAGTCTTTGGGACAAGTCCCCATAAAATAAAAATTGCTGTGAATATGACTGAAACCGTAAATACTGGTGTCAGTTTCTTCATCAAATCCCTCCAAATCTTATTATAATGAACGTAAATAAAATAATTCCGTAAAACTCCCAATCCTAAAAAATGCAGGAAAATAAGAATTCCGCATTCCTGACAGTTATAGCTTGATTTTTAAAGCATTTTGAAGCTCAGCAGGGGAGAGCAGCTTCCCGAAAAAGATCGACTATGTAAAATCTAAAGGATGTATAGATCCTCACAGAAATTCTAAATTTTACTTTTTGAATGTTCAAAACGGATCTATTTCGGGTAAAATCAGTAGGTAATGGTAAGGTGTCAAAAAGGGGGACAACTCCTTTAAAAGGCCATTTCACATACTAACACTAATTGGAGTGAGATTAAAGGGATATGCACTGTAGGGGGGGCAATATGAAAATAACGGGGCTTATCATAGGTGTTTTTTTTCTAATGATTTTGTCTTCTTGCACGGATCTTACTGCGGTTGAAAAGCCATCAGAATTGGAAAAAGAAGAGTATAAGCAAGAAGAAAATAATTCGGATGACCATTCCAAAGTTCATGAATCAAAATTGCAGAAGAACAAGGGAGATGACGAAAGAGAGCCTAAAGAAGAGGCAGTATCCTTATCAGAGCCGCAATACAAGATAAATGCAAGTAATTGGACAGTAGAACCAATGAATCATGCAAACTCAAAGGTTGTATTACTGACTATTGACGATGCTCCAGATAAAAATGCATTGGAGATGGCCAGGATCTTAAAAAAACTTTCAGCACCTGCAATCTTCTTTGTTAATGGACACTTCATTGATACTCCGGAAGAAGCAGAAGTTTTGAAGGCAATTCACGAACTTGGTTTTGCTATCGGTAATCACACATACAGCCACTACAACTTAAAAACCTTATCCGAGGCACAGCAATATAATGAGATTGTTAGTCTTAATGATCGAGTAGAAGAGATTATCGGAGAGAGGCCAAAATTCTTCCGGGCACCATTTGGATCCATTTCAGACTACAGCCGAAAGGTTGCTAAGGATGAAAACATGATTCTCATGAATTGGACATACGGATATGACTGGGAAAAGGAATATCAATCAAAAGAAGCTTTGGCAGATATAATGATTAATTCACCCTTTTTAGTGAATGGTGCAAACTTATTGATGCATGATAGGCAATGGACAAAAGAAGCATTAGAGGATATTGTGAAAGGGTTGCGGAATAAAGGATTTACACCTGTCGATCCTGCTCAGATCAGCCAGGAAATAGAATGAGAACAGCAGCTGCTGTTCTCAACGTTTTTTATAAATAATTATTTTCTTTTATAATAGTACATGATTCTTCCATTGAAGAGATGCAATTCACCTTGCAGCTTTTTAGCAAGAAATTTGCAAAATTCATTAGCTTTACCTTTATCTCCAAAAGTTGCAGTTTCCGGCAATGTAACCTGTATGTAGGCCTGCTCCCGTTCAGAGCCGTCTTCCTCAATAACTTTTTCTTTATCAATGCCAAGCAATATGGCATTATATCGGTCATGGTCTGAATATAGGTAAAACCAGGTTCCTTTTGCTTCAGGCTTCTCTTTAATCTCATAAGGAAAAGCGGCATCATTATATTCCCATTTAATCTGTCTGCCTGTTTTGCCTGTAATATCCTTATAATATAAGAAAAGTTCTTTAAGCTCTTCTGTTGAAATATTTTCCTTAGCTGATGAAGGAACCAGCTTGATAAAAGAATTAGCCGCCAACATCTTTCCCCCCATTATCCCCATAATTATGGTAATGAACATCTTCCTTCATTCTAGCATTAGATAAAATCTTATGACAACTTAAAATAGTAAGGTAAATTTAAATTACTTGTCAAAGCGCCTAAAATAAATTATAATAATATTCTAAATATTTATTTAAAAGGGAGGTATTTTATGGATTATTTTGAGAAGCTCTATGATGAGCATGAAAACGTGAATGTCCGTTTTGTTGGATTTACCACCGAGTCAACACGGTATGATTTTGGAATTGTTTATACAAACCTCTTCTTTTCTAAGCCTCTGGTTATTTGTATGCAGACCGGCCGCTCCACTCTCCTTGACCCAAAAGATCTCGAAGACATCGAATACTTGCAAAAGGCATTTAAGCTTGATTTATATGAACAGGCAGCTGATTTAAGCGAGTTTTTCATAGAAGCGATCCCTGGTGCACGTTTCGAAGAACAATACGATTAAACAAAAAAAACAGGCCGAATTGGTCTGTTTTTTTTTATTATGTCATACTATTAATAAAGGTTTATAAATGTTGTCAACGTAAATACCAATAAAAAACAATAATTATGTTATACAATTAGGCTTGATAATTTAATAATGTTATATTATTATTGATTTATAGATAAAGCGCTTTCAAATGATTCTAAAACTCATTGAAAAGGAGAATGAAAAGATGGGTACAATCGTATGCCAGGCTTGCAATTCAACTATTGATCACTTTGAGGATGAAAAAGTAACAGTACTATATTCAAAAAAATGCAATTGCTGTGATGGAGAAAAAACAGAAAATACAAAAAATAATCGTTAATAATAAAAAGAGCCTTTCCTAAAATGGAAGGCTCTTTTGCATTATCTGATGGCCCGGTGCTCTTCAATGACACGAAGATACTTGAAGTCGTAATCTTCCGGCCCTTGAACTGGAAGTCCCGCTTCCATATTCGTTTTAATATAACGCAGGTTTTCCTTAGTAATGATTTCTCCTGGAATAAATATAGGTATTCCGGGAGGATAAACCATAATGAATTCGGCGATAATTCTTCCTTCTGATTCGTCAAATGGAACCAGTTCTGTGTCAGCATAAAATGCGTCACGGGGAGTAAGCGATAAAACGGGAATATCAGGCAGCAGCACTTGAGTTTCAAGCTTTTCAGTATTTCCTTTACGCTCATTAGCGAGTTCGGCAAGAGCGGAAACTAAAATATCAGCTTCTCTTTCCGTGTCACCGGGGGTAACAATGCAAAGGATATTATATAAATCGGACATTTCTACTTCAATATTATGATGTTCCCGAAGCCAATTTTCCACATCGAAACCATTCATGCCAAGTTCTTTGACAGAAATAATCAATTTGGTCGGATCGTAGTCATGCGCCGCTTTTGTTTCCAGTATTTCTTCACCGACACAATATAGCCGGTCAATTTCATTGATGCGGCGGCGAATGGACTGGGCCAAATCAATAGTCTTTTGAATGAGTTCCTTTCCTTCAGTGGCAAGACGTTTTCTGGCAACATCCAATGAGGCAAGCAGTAAATAAGAAGTGGAAGTTGTTGTCAGCATGCTTAAAATGGATTGTACCCTTTTGGCAGAAACAAGATTCCCTTTCATATTTAAGATTGAACTTTGTGTCATGGACCCGCCCAGTTTGTGGACTGATGTTGCTGCTAAATCAGCTCCGGCCTGCATGGCGGATAATGGAAGCTCGTCATGGAAGTGAATATGCACACCATGGGCTTCGTCCACAAGGACAGGCACATTGTATGAATGGGCTATTTCAACAATTTTTTTTAGATCGGCAGAAATACCGAAATAGGTAGGATTAATTACTAATACCCCTTTGGCATCCGGATGAAGTTCCAGGGCTTTCGAGACGGATTCAGTTGTTATTCCGTGAGATATTCCCAAGTTTTCATCAATTTCAGGATGTATAAAAATAGGGGTTGCCCCTGAAAACACAATTGCAGACATGACGGACTTATGAACATTCCTCGGAACAATGATTTTATCCCCTGGCCCGCAGACAGCCATAACCATGGTCATGATGGCTCCGCTCGTTCCTTGTACAGAGAAGAATGTTCTATCCGCCCCAAAGGCCTCTGCTGCAAGATCCTGTGCTTCTTTTATAATGCCTTTGGGCTGATGAAGATCATCAAGAGGACCAATGTTAATCAGGTCAATAGCGAGTGCATTATCACCTATATATTCCCTGAATTCCGGATCAATCCCGGCACCTTTTTTGTGGCCGGGTATATGAAATTGTACCGGATCCTTTTTTGCGTGTGCAAGCAAACCGCTGAACAGCGGTGTTTTGTATTGAGACAACTTATTCCCACACCTCTTTAAAATAATATTTCAATATACTCATGCTGTTATAAAACATTTGCATTATAGCATTATTCAATCCCTTTGCATAGAAAGTTTTATTGCATACTGATTCTGTTAATGCCTGTCTAGTTTCCGTCCCTAGGGAGGAAAGACCTGCCAATTCCTTCCGGAAGGAAAGAATACCTCCTCGCATGGCTCGTCTTGTGATTGCCGTCCGTCCCTGAGCAGTCGCCTGCTATTTCGGTTTGCCATTAGTTTTAGAAGTTAACAGGAATTTAAACCTTGCAAATAGAAATAAAAGTTAGGAAGAAATGGAGGTTATATAAATGAACTGGAACACACGTGTGACAGAATTATTGAAAATTAAATATCCAATTATACAGGGCGGTCTTGCCCATCTTGCCTATTCAGATTTGGCTGCAGCTGTTTCAAATGCCGGAGGATTAGGGCAGGTTACCGCAATGTCTCTCAGCAGCCCGGAAAAACTTAGAGATGAGATACAAAAGGTGAAGAAATTGACAGACAAGCCGTTCGGGGTTAATTTTGCTATTGGACAGCATGGAAGGCCATTTTCTCACTACCTGGATGTTGCGATTGAAGAAGAAGTCCCTGTTATTTCTATGACAGGGGGAAATCCTGCTCCTATATTTGATCAATTAAAGGGTGTAAATGTTAAGAAACTTGTACTTGTGGCGGCAAAACGGCAGGCGGTAAAGGCGGAGGAACTTGGGGCCGATGCTGTGATGGTTGTCGGTCAGGAAGGCGGCGGACATTTAGGCAGGGATGATATTGGAACCTTCGTTCTTGTACCTCAGGTGGCTGATGCTGTATCAATTCCTGTTATAGCCTCAGGAGGAATCGGAGACGGCAGGGGCCTGATGGCAGCATTAAGTCTTGGCGCAGAGGGTATTGAGATGGGGACAAGATTTGTTGCAACAAAAGAATGCGTACATGCTTCTGAATTATATAAAAATCGTTTAGTCGAAGGCACAGAAAATGACACAGTAGTCATAAAAAGAACTATAGGAGCACCCGCAAGGGTTATCGCTAACTCATGGTCGGAAAAAATACTCGATATCGAAAAACAAAACGGCGGCTATGAGCAGTTAAAAGACTACATTAGCGGGAATGCTAATAAAAAATATATATATGAAGGGAAAGACCATGAAGGATTTGCATGGGCTGGACAAGTTATGGGATTAATTAAGGATATCCCGTCTGTTGAGGAATTATTCCAGCGGATCATTGCAGATGGAGAATCAATCAGAGGGAAATGGATTAAATAATTATGATAAAATAATGTGACAAAGCACCATGAATTATCATAAATGAGGTGAAGTGAAATGGAATATCAATACCCGATTGACCTGGATTGGTCAACAGAAGAAATAGTTGACGTCATCAAATATTTTGAAAGCATTGAAATGGCATACGAAAAAGGAATTGAGCGAGAACAATTCATGAATGCATATAGACGCTTTAAGGAAATTGTTCCGGGAAAAGCCCAGGAGAAAAACATCTGTGATGAATTTGAAGAACAAAGCGGCTATTCCTCTTACCGGACAGTTAAATTGGCCAAAGAACTTTCACCTGGGGATAAAGTAAGAATGCAGAAATAGACTTGGTAAAAAAACAAACCTTCAAATTGAAGGTTTGTTTTTTTTTGAGCTGCCTGATCCACGTTATGCGAAACATGTTTATGCCATTTTGTATAAGGGTAATAAATTTCTAAATACAGATTCAGCTTTTTCAATAAACTGATCAGGTGACATGAGAACGGCATCTTCTCGAGAAATTTGATAGCCGCAAAGAATTTCAGCTTTTTTAACATTTTGCAGGCGCTGAAACATGGATCTCAATTCTTCTTTGGAAAGTTCATTATGCATAACAGCATCTGGTTTTGTGTGATCGCCGGACCAGACATAATCTTTGGGTATTTCTTTATAAAATTTATCCAGGCTGTTCTCAAAAGACTTGCCTGCGGCAGCTTTATTCGGTGCTTCATAGATGATGGCAAACCAGATGAATACATGCGTTTCCCATAAACCTATCTGGAAATGAGGAAGCATTTTGTATCCCCTTGCATTGCCTGCAAATGCGACCCAAGTATCATTTGGCGGATTCTTTGTTCTTCTGGCATGCTTAGCAACATGAGGGAACATTTCATCTCCGGACAGGTTTGAGAGAGAGGGTGCAAAATGGCGTCCCAACTCTTCTAACTTAGGCCTAATAACAGATTTTAACCTGTCCATTCTTTCATCAAGTCCATCTATTTTAAAGACATCGAAATCATCGTTTGTGAAACCAGGAAAAGACATAAGCTAACCTCCTATATGCTTTGTCAAATATTGTAGCATAACCTCGAACAATCGAAAAATTTTAAGCTTTAAAGAAGAGGCTAAATAAAGTTTTAGGTTATCGCACAAATTAGTTGCAACTGAGAATTGTCCTTCATATGATAATAGTAAAAATAATCAGAAAATTAAACACTATTGGAAGGGGTGTACTGTCTAATGAAACAACTTATGAATACAGTGAAGAAGAAAAATGGTGATAGGGAAAGAACAGCGGTCTTAAGGCTGGAAATGGATTATGAGTTAGCTACTTTGTTTGATGCCATGTCAGAAAGGAATGAAGATCTCCAGAAACAATCAAAACTAAAGCTTGAAAAAATCAGGCAGGAACTTCTCAGATTAAAAGCACTTTAAGATTAATTGTGACTAAAGGAGATAAGGCAGAAAAAATGCAAAAGAAAAGAAAGAATAATTAGAAACGGACTCCCTGATTACATGAGGAGTTCGTTTATTATTTTGGCAATTGTTTTTTACTGCAAATGATAACCCGCATCATAGGAGAGTATATAACTTGAAGAACCTTGCTAATTCATTTAAGCTAGTTATATTTTAATGATATACTAAGCGGAGGGCTGACCAATGACAAATTGGAGTGAAATTCATACATATGCCAAAGCCTTGATTAGAGAGGCCGGCGAGAATATTAAAAATTCTTTCAGCAAAACGTTGACCATCACCACCAAGTCAAATGCAAACGATTTAGTGACAGATATAGATCAGGAAACAGAACAATTCTTCATAAAAAAAATTAATGAAAAATATCCCGGCCATCGAATCCTTGGTGAAGAGGGTTTCGGGGATAAGCTAAGTGATATGGAAGGAATTGTCTGGATTATTGATCCAATTGACGGAACGATGAATTTTGTCCATCAGCAAAGAAACTTTGCCATATCAGTAGGCATTTATGAAAATGGAAAAGGGAAAATTGGATTAATTTACGATGTAGTCCATGATGAGTTATATCATTGCATGAAGGGACAGGGTGTTTTCATGAATGATTTGGAACTTCCGCCATTAAAGGAAACGGAAGTATCAAAGGCAATAATCGGACTGAATGCTACATGGGTTACGGAAAATAGAAGAATTGATCCATCACTCCTGGCTCCTCTTGTTAGAAATGCAAGAGGAACTCGATCCTATGGTTCAGCTGCAATTGAAATGGCATATATTGCATCCGGGAGGGTTGATGCATACATAACAATGCGTCTGGCTCCATGGGATTTCGCCGCAGGTGTGATCATGATCGAGGAATTGGGAGGAATTGCAACAACCGTTAAAGGTGATCCGCTGAACTATCTTGAAAACAATTCTGTTTTTGTCTCTAAGCCAGGGCTTCATCAGGAAATTATGAAAGAATACTTAAAAAATGGCAATTGGTAATTTATCGAGCAGCAGCGTCACACATGCAGACTTGACATTTTTTTTAGAGATCATCAAGGATAGTGCTGCTTGGGAAGAAGAAGAGAAAAGCGGGCATAACCTAATGGAATATATGGCCAGGTATCAGAAATTGAATGGTGAGTGGAGAATTTGGAGGCTTGATGGAGAACGGATAGCCGTCACATTCCATGTGAATTCATCTCCTTCTAACGGGAAACCATGGCTCGGTACGATTCTGGTTAAGAACAGTATTCGCAGGAAAGGAATCGGTACTAAGATTATCGAGCAGTTGGCCGCAGAATTAAAGGAAAAAGGAGAAAAGTCTTTCTTTGCGGGTGTTCCTGAAAACCGGCAAAATTGGATATATTTTTTAGCTGACGCCGGTTTTGAGCAATTCAAAATGGAGGCTTCTCCTGATGAAAAAGAATTCTTAATAATGGTCTGTCCATTAATTTGAAAAAGCTGCAGCGCAGAGCTGCAGCTTTTATGCCGTTTCTATAATAAACCGTCTTCCCTCATTTTCTTCTTTGTTTTAAAACCGTATCCCATTACAAAAATTAAAGCAATGATGGCAATAATCATGCCTATAATGCTTCTTTCAGCTACAGCAACGCCTATGCCCATCATGCATAGAGCTGCGCCAATCGCAAAGGCTAATAAAGGCCACTTGATTTTGTCCATAAATTTTTTCCACTCCCAAGCGGATTATTTTAAGTAAATACTGGCGAAAAATATGTAAAGAGAATAAAAATAAAAAGCATACATGAGGAATAAATCCTTTTCTACATTATTTTACACAAAAAGCTTTTAGGTTTCTATAGTAATTGTGATATAATGTATCAGTTGTGAAAAATGTTAAAAAGTGATTCAGTTTTTATAAATAGGAGGAAATCTTTTGAAATTAAGAGAAGATATTCGAAATATTGCAATTATAGCCCACGTTGACCATGGTAAAACAACATTGGTTGACGAGCTTTTAAAACAGTCCGGGACTTTCCGTTCAAATGAGCATGTGGAAGAGCGCGCGATGGATTCAAATGATCTGGAAAGAGAACGCGGTATTACGATCTTAGCTAAAAACACTGCAGTTAAATATAAAGATACAAGGATTAACATTCTGGATACGCCTGGCCACGCAGATTTTGGCGGTGAAGTAGAACGTATCATGAAAATGGTTGATGGTGTCTTATTAGTAGTTGATGCATATGAAGGGTGTATGCCTCAAACGCGTTTCGTACTCAAAAAGGCTTTGGAGCAAAAATTAACACCAATCGTAGTAGTAAATAAAATTGACAAGGAATCTGCCCGCCCAACAGAAGTTGTTGATGAGGTTATCGATTTATTTATCGAACTTGGTGCAGACGAAGACCAGCTTGAATTTCCGGTCATATACGCTTCAGCTATTGCTGGGACTGCAAGTACTACTCCTGATAAACAGGATGATGATATGCATTCGGTTTATGAAGCAATTATTGACCACATACCAGCACCTGCTGATAATCGTGAAGAGCCGCTCCAATTCCAGGTTGCCCTTTTAGATTACAATGATTATGTGGGAAGAATCGGTATTGGCCGTGTATTCCGTGGAACAATCAAGGTCGGCCAGCAAGTTGCTTTAATGAAGCTTGATGGTTCGGTCAAGCAATTCCGCGTTACAAAAATCTTTGGATTCTTCGGGCTTAAGCGCGAGGAAATTCAAGAAGCATTTCCTGGAGATCTGATCGCTGTTTCCGGAATGGAGGACATCAACGTTGGAGAAACCATCTGTCCTGTCGAGCATCAGGAAGCACTTCCTGTTCTAAGAATAGATGAGCCAACATTGCAAATGACTTTCGTTGTAAATAACAGCCCATTTGCAGGAAGAGAAGGAAAGTATATTACAGCCAGAAAAGTTGAAGAAAGATTGCGTGCCCAGCTTGAGACAGATGTGAGTCTTCGTGTCGAAAATACAGATTCACCTGACGCTTGGGTTGTATCTGGACGTGGAGAACTTCATTTATCAATCCTCATTGAAAATATGCGCCGTGAAGGTTTTGAATTACAGGTTTCCAAGCCTGAAGTAATTATTAGAGAGATTGATGGTGTTCGCTGCGAACCGGTAGAACGTGTTCAAATTGATGTGCCAGAGGATAATACCGGCTCAATCATTGAATCAATGGGTACACGTAAAGGTGAAATGCTTGATATGGTCAATAACGGAAATGGCCAAGTGCGACTAACATTCAACGTCCCAGCCCGCGGACTAATTGGCTACTCCACAGAATTTATGACGCTTACTCGCGGATATGGTATTATCAATCACACATTTGACAGCTACCAGCCTGAAATTAAAGGACAAATCGGAGGCAGAAGCAAGGGTGTGCTTGTTTCCATGGAAAGCGGAAAGTCATCCACATATGGTATTATGCAAGTAGAGGATAGAGGTACCATTTTCGTTGAACCAGGTACTGAAATCTATGAAGGAATGATAGTTGGAGAGCATACTCGCGAAAATGACCTTACTGTCAATATCACTAAAGTGAAGCATGCAACCAACATCCGTTCTGCTAATAAGGATCAAACGAATGTAATTAAAAAGCCGCGCATTTTGACTCTTGAAGAAGCTCTTGAATATTTGAATGATGATGAGCTGCTTGAAGTAACACCTGAGTCAATCAGACTGCGCAAAAAAATTCTTGATAAAAATGAACGTGAAAGAATGGCCAAAAAGAAGAAATACGCTGAAACTAACTAAGGCTAAGAAGGGGAGGAGAGAAGGATATGGATGTTTCACAGCGCCTTTCTTTTTTCGCTGCTTTGTTCAAAGTCCATGAGAATCCCACAACTGGAATGTGGCTTCTATATATAACAATTGTTCTACTATCCATACTGGTTTTTAAATTAGGTTTTGCCAAGAAACTTCCTATAATAAAATCAGCTGTTATATATACCTTCTTGATTTTAGGATGTACCGTGCTTACATTTCTTGGGGTATTCCTTCCTGTAGCAGAAGGTCTTGTTGTGGCTGCGTTAATCTTGATTATCTATAAAATCCGCCTTCACCAGGAAAAGAAAGAACAGGCAAAGGCGGAATAACCGGGAGAGGCTGAGATGAAATCTTTGCAGGATTCACTGTATAACTGGTTAACGATAAAAATTGTCTGTGATAAACGTCCGGATGATACAGCAGCAGCAGACACAGAAAAAATGTTTTTTGACATTCTTTCAGAAGAGCATAAGATTTCTGATATCGAAGTTGAGAAAGATGATCTAATGTACTTTGTGCATTATTCTAAGGATAAAGAACGGAAAAAGAGCCGTTTTCCCCGTGAATTAATAGAAGTGATGCTTAATCAGATTCAAAATGAACCAGAAAAGTATGTGAATTATCCAGAGGATTAAGAAAAGCCGTCCCTATAGGGACGGCTTTTTTATAGTTTAGGAATTTATAAAATATACAGGACGTGGCGGTTTTAGTTGAACTTCAGCTGATCAAGGCGCTTCCGCTTTTATTCTGCTCTTCATGATCGGTGTTGCCCGATTTACCATTCTTCCTCCTGGACTTTGCTTCGGTAGAGCTTAAAGTTTCCGGTATCTGCTCTTTCTTGAGTTTTTTCGGTAATTCTTGTTTCACATGGTTTGCACATATATGTGTGAATAGGGCGGTTTCGAAGCCGTTTAGCCTGTAAGGACTCGTTTTCAATTGATTCGATTTTATCACAAAGTACACATTTTACTCGCATAGGACACCTCATATTGTTTTTGCTGTTGTTAATACCATTATAGTATAAGTTAAGGATTGATTCGAATGCTTTAACGGCAAATTAAAATTTTTACGGTCAGACCGTATCGGGTTTATTGTGTTAGTTCATATTAGTATAGAAAGTGCAAAGGCTTCAACCAAACTTAAGGATAGGATGTTATTGGTTGAAAGAAAAGCGTTATCATACTATGATGAAGTTAATAAAGGAGGGAAAAGAATGGCAAATCAGGTAGAACCGAAATTAATTAAACCATTATATGACGAACTGCAAAAGGAACGTTTTGTTACACTTGCTACTGTTGATTTTGAAACCGGCGGTCCTAATGTCAATGCGATTTCATGGGTTTTGGCAAAAAATGAGGAAACATTGTATTTTGCAGTCGATAACCGTTCCAGGATTGTTCAAAATATAAATAGCAATAACATGGTTGTTCTGAATATTATTGCGAATGAATCTACATATTCCATCGCTGGTAAAGCTTCTGTTAAGGCAGAAAAGATGGAAGGAGTACCTCTTAAGCTTGCCCTTATGGAAATCACTGTGAAAGAAGTCCGTGATGTTATGTTTTACGGGTCTAAGATCACTGTAGAGCCGCAATATGATAAAACATATGATAAAGACGCAGCAGCCCGTTTGGATAAACAGGTTATGGAAGCGATGAAAAAAGCTTAGTTCCCTCTTGGAACTAAGCTTTTTTTGGGGGGCTAAAAAGCGGCAGGCACCTATACCGATTAGCTAAAAAGCTATAGATGCCTGTCACCCTTTTATTTATGATAATTCGATTGTTCTTCCTGTTTTTGTTCGAGCTGTTTTTCCTGATCATTGTCGAGCTTTTTCTTTGGATCTTCGGTTGCGTTTTTCTCATTTTTCTTTTTGGGATCAACTAAATCGGCTGGAACTTCAGGCATAAGCCGGCCTGCGATATCTGCCAGTTCATTCATGATTCCTTGCAAGGGTTCACCGTTTTGGATGTCATCAGCTATTTCCCGCAGCCTTGCGTTAATATCCGGATCAGCCACTACAATTGCTCTTGCACCATGAGGATCATTTTTGAGGCTTTCGGCAACTGAATATTTAATTGTTCCAACCTCAGAACGGTCGAGGTTTTTGTTCACATCTACTCCGACTATAGCAAAACGTCCAAGGACAACAGCAGTGGCATCATTCACATTAGGAACTCTGGTAGCCAAATTGACAAGATGCCTGGAAACTTGCTGTCCAGTCTCCCTGTCAACTTCCTGTATTGTACTATTTTTAACATTTATCGTGTTGGTATTTTGCTGTTCCTGATGGTCTAGCGCCTGATTGCCGTTCATACCGCACCCTGATAATAGCAATCCTGTCATGCATATCAGCAGCCATCTATTCATATTTGACACCTCCGGGCGATCAAAATTTCCCTGAAATTGAAATTGGTCACTTGACTTTTCAGGTTCAGGAATAATGAGATTCTTTAATGTTATTGTGCAAAATTTCTTCTATCTTTATTCGGCATTACATATATTTTTACCAAGATAGATTTGTCCACTTCATTAGGTAGCTTTATTCCTGATTAATCAACATCTGTAAAAGAATGAATAATATAAAACAACAGGAGAATATCCATCAAGATTGAAGGTGATTCTTTCATGAAGCTGCAAATCCGCAAGCAGGGGACCTCGCTTTTGTAATTTGCTAAATAAAGACACAAGAGGAGCAGGAGGCATCATATTGAGTAAAATTTACGTATTAGATACCAATGTCTTGTTGCAGGATCCTAATTCCATATTTTCATTTGAAGAAAATGAAGTAGTCATTCCGGCTGTAGTACTAGAAGAAGTTGATTCTAAGAAAAGGTATATGGATGAAATTGGGAGGAACGCAAGGCAAGTATCCCGGCTGATTGACAGCATGAGGGAGACGGGTAAGCTGCATGAGAAAATACCTCTTGAAAATGGCGGAAGCCTGCGAATTGAGTTAAATCATAGGTCTTTTCATGAACTTCAAGAGATTTTTGTAGAAAAAACAAATGATAATCGGATTTTGGCAGTTGCAAAAAACCTATCACTTGAGGAAGAGACAAAAGAAAATGGACGAACGGTTATTCTTGTAAGCAAAGATGCCCTTGTCAGAGTTAAAGCGGATGCTATCGGGCTAATATCAGAAGATTTCTTAAGTGACCGTGTGGTTGAAAATGATCATTTATATCCTGGGTTTCTGGAAGTCTATATCGGACTCGATATTATGAACCGCTTTTATGAAAAAGGAGAACTGCCGTTATCAGAAATAGCGAACCATCCTTTCTACCCTAATCAGTTTCTGGTGATGAAGGATGCGCTGGGTTCATCTTCGTCTGCGCTTGGTATTGTGGACAAAGGTGGAAAAAAAGTGAAAAAGCTTATTTTTGACCATGATCATATTTGGGGGATCAAGCCAAGGAACGTCCAGCAAACAATGGCTCTTGAGCTCTTGCTGAGAGATGATCTGCCGCTTGTTACTCTTATCGGAAAGGCAGGGACTGGGAAAACTCTTATGGCGCTGGCATCCGGATTAATGCAGACAGAAGATTATGGCCAGTACAAAAAATTACTGGTGGCTCGCCCCATTGTGCCGGTAGGAAAAGATTTGGGATTCCTTCCCGGAGAAAAAGAGGAAAAGTTAAGGCCGTGGATGCAGCCGATATATGATAATTTAGAGTACCTGTTTAATGTCAAAAAACCAGGTGAATTGGATGCGATATTGGCTGGTATGGGCTCTATTGAGGTTGAAGCTCTGACATATATTAGGGGGAGAAGCATACCAGATCAATTTATTATTATTGATGAAGCACAGAACCTGACAAAACATGAAGTTAAAACTATTTTAACCAGGGTGGGGGAAGGAAGTAAGATTGTCCTGATGGGAGACCCTGAGCAAATAGATCATCCCTACTTGGATGCTTATAACAACGGGCTCACCTATGTGGTGGAGAGATTTAAAGATCAGGTTATCTCAGGGCATGTTAAGCTTGTTAAAGGTGAGAGATCTGGCCTTGCCCAACTTGCTGCTGACCTATTATAGCCTGCAATGAAAGTGGCTCTGGAATCTGCAGTCTTTATGCCCGTTTGGCTCCCGAAAGAAAAGCGCAAGCGCCTTGCCCACGAATAAACCAGATTAAGAACAACACGTCCTCCCAAAAGCTACCGCTTTAGGTGGTGCGAATTTTATGCAGCCGAAGCTTTCCTTTCCTTGTCCTGGGGCCTCAAGCACAAGACGAGCCTCCCGGAAAGGCGTCCTTTGCCTTTTTGGGAGGATTGCCCGAAATGTGCAGGCGACTGCCCAGGGACGACAAGCATAAGAAAGTCCTGCATGAAGGTGTTTTTTCCTTCTGGAAAGGGATTGGCTAGTCTTTCGTCCCTAGGAGCCTCAGCTAGACAAGCATGTGACCTCGAGGGGGGCAGGCTTCATTCGCTAGATATTTTTGGGCGTTCAAATATTTTATATATTAAATAAAAGGGCGATGCACAATCGCCCTCTCCGGTCATTCCACTCTAAATGCCTTCACTCTTTTTATGGGTGAGTTTTGATTGCTTCCATCCCCGTAATAGACATGAACTGGCCCATCTTCTTTTAAAGGTTTTCCATCCTTTGAGAACCCTAATATCAAATCGTCGGCTTGAGATAAAGTTAATCGAGTTTCCCCATCTTCACTTTCAATGATAACAGTTTCAGCATTCTCCTTTGGTTCTGCATTCCTAAGAAATGGCTTAAAAGGTATACCGAAAGTGCCTGTCAGAACCTTTTCTTTTTCAAATTTCTTTTCTGTTTTAAGTGTTGGAGGAAATACTGCGCCTTCCATGATTTCTCTATCCCAGTGCTTTGAGACTGCCTTGGTATATTCCTCAAGTTCATTTTTCCTGATGCCATCTTGAATAAAGTATGTTGTCAAATCGAGTCTCCGATCATCGAATATCCAGACTCCTGGATCTAAGGTGATTTGGTATTTAACGTTTCCTTTAAAGGCAATTATATTTTCCATATTGATCCTCCTGTCGGCGCATTAATGTATGTATAGGGTAAGTATACAGATTTTTGTGCGGCTTGTCATACAGGCATTCCCCGCAGTGAGTTGGGACAAGATATCAATATGAAAAGAACGAATCCGGGAGGTTCACAGATGACATGTCATACAAACGCTGATCTTCAGAAGATTGTTAATGAGGCAGCCCTGCATACTGTTTATGGAGAGGTGGCAGGCTATATTCCCGCACTTGCAGAGGTAAATAGGCATGACCTCTCAGCTGCTGTATATAATATCCAAGAAAAAAGCTGTATTTACGCGGGTGATTATCAAAATAAATTCACTCTTCAAAGCATATCCAAAGTTCTTGTTTTGGCTTTGGCGATCCAGGATATGGGATACGAATATGTTTTCGGAAAAGTGGGAATGGAACCAACTGGTGACCCGTTCAATTCTATTTCCAAACTGGAAACTTCAATCCCTTCTAAACCATTAAATCCAATGATTAATGCAGGAGCTTTAGCAGTAACTAATATGATAAAAGGTGAGAGCTCCGATGAAAAATGGCATCGTATAATAGAGTTTGTGGGGAGGCTCGTAAATGATAAAAATGTATCTTGTAACGAAATAGTTGCAAAATCTGAATTTGAAACCTCATGGCTTAATAGGGCTTTATGCTATTTTATGAAACAGCATGGTGTAATTAATGGTGATGTAGAGGAACTAATAGACATTTATACAAAACAGTGTGCAATCGAAATGAACTGCTTTGATCTTGCCAGGGCAGGTGCAGTACTGGCGTTGGATGGAAAAGATCCTGAAACATATGAAGAGGTTATTCCGTCTGATATTGCCCGGGTTTGCAAGACGTTAATGGTGACATGCGGGATGTATAATGCTTCTGGAGAGTTTGCTATTAAAGTTGGCATACCAGCAAAGAGCGGGGTATCCGGTGGAATACTAGCTGTGGTGCCAAATAAATGCGGAATTGGCATATTCGGCCCTTCCCTGGACAAGAGAGGAAATAGCATCGCTGGTGTAAAAGTGCTTGAAATGCTTTCAAATCGAAATGACTACAGTATATTTTGAAATATATGGAAAGTGAGTATATTATGAAGGAATTCCTGGTCGAATCCCTTATTATCCTTGCTTTTTTCCAAGCTTAAGTATAAAATTTATAGATAGGATGATCGCTCGGAAATGGAGGGATTGAAAGTTGGCTTCTGACATGATTATTGATCACAAAGAAAAAGCAAATGCTCTATTAAAGGCAGACGCTGCTAAAATATTAAAATTAATTAAGGTGCAAATGGATAATCTGACTATGCCTCAATGTCCTCTATATGAAGAGGTTCTTGATACCCAGATGTTTGGCTTATCCAGAGAAATAGATTTTGCTGTCCGTCTTGGATTAATTGAAGAGGCTGAAGGCAAGGCTATTTTAGATGAATTGGAAAGGGAGCTATCCATGCTCCACGAAGCCTCAGTAAAAAAATAAAAAAAAACTCAAACATCTTTTAAAGATTGTTTGAGTTTTTTTATAACTGCATGAATTTTAAAAGAAATGAAATAGTATATCCACAAGAAAAGAAATCCCTAAGTTGTATAACTTATTTTTAAATTAGTATGGCATAATTATAGAATTTTTTTCTTTGCTGTGTTACATTTAAATTAACTTTTCTTTTCTTCAAAGCAGGATATTCAATACTATAGTAGAATAAGTAATAAACTTTAGAAGATAAGGGAAGAGGGCTGGATGTTTAAAAAAATATTAAAATCATATGATTATACCCTGATTATTGCAGTTGCCCTGTTATCTGTTTTTGGACTCATTATGGTATTCAGTGCAAGCATGGTAACAGCGGTGCAGATCTATGATCAGGAAAGCGACTATTTTTATAATAAGCAAAAAATGCATTTAATTATCTGTGCAATTGTTTTTATTATTGTCGCTCTATTTCCTTACAAAGCAATGCAAAGCAATAAATTTCTTGTTCCGATGGTGTTCATTTCGTTATTCGGCCTGATTGCGCTATTTATTTTTGGTAAAGTAGCCGGCGGGGCGATGAGCTGGTTTGAAATCGGGAGCAGAAGCCTTCAGCCTGCAGAATTTGTCAAGCTTTCAGTCATCATATATTTAGCAGCTGTCTATGCAAAAAAGCAGCCCTATATTAATGAGTTTAATAAAGGGGTTCTTCCCCCGCTTGCTTATCTGATTCTAGCTGCTTTGCTTGTTGCAGTTCAGCCTGACTTTGGTTCTGCGATGATTATTTTTCTGGTAGCAGCTGCCGTCATTTTTACTTCAGGCATGAATTTCAAAAACATATTTAGGCTAGGACTATTCGGGGTAATATTAGCTGCGCCTTTTATCCTTCTGTTAAAAGATAAGATTTTCGCACCTTATCGATTGGGCAGGGTCGAAGCATTTAGGGATCCCTTTGGATCAGAATTCGGGTATCAGCTATCGAATTCCTATATTGCCCTTGGTGCAGGCGGATTAAAAGGGCTGGGTCTTGGCGAAAGCATACAAAAGCTTGGTTATCTTCCTGAAGCGCATACAGACTTCATTATGGCTGTAATTGCTGAAGAGCTTGGGGCATTTGGAGTAGGTTTTGTAATTTTGCTTCTCGGGTATATTGTCCTGAGGGGAATCTTTATCAGTTTAAAGTGTAAAGATGCTTTTGGCAGCTTATTGGCTATTGGCATATCAGCTATGATAGGTATTCAGGCATTCATCAATCTTGCAGGGATTTCCGGTGTTATGCCGCTGACAGGTGTCACACTTCCATTTATCAGCTATGGAGGTTCATCTCTGCTTCAGCTTTCGATTGCAATGGGGATTTTAGTCAATGTATCTATGTTTGTAAATTATGAACAAAAATACAAAAATAAAAATGAACAGACAAAACCGGAATCCATGGAACTGGCTTCCGAAAAAACATTTTCCATTCGTAAATAGGCACAGAAACTTTTCAGTGCTTTATTTATACATCAATCAGCAGAAGCTGATTACATAATTGCTTCCATCAGGGAGCAGCCAATTCAAAGTTACTAAGGCCGGCCAGCGGGAAACCCACCCGGCCTCAACTTGGATTTGGCAGAATATTGCCAAAAAATACATAAAGACGAGGTGTTTTGGTTGAGCAGAAGAATTAACAAGGTATTAGTAGCCAATAGAGGAGAAATTGCCATTCGAGTGTTCCGTGCCTGCACAGAGCTGGATATCCGCACGGTAGCCATCTATTCCAAAGAGGACTCCGGATCCTATCACCGCTATAAAGCAGATGAAGCTTACCTGGTAGGGAAGGGAAAAAAACCGATTGATGCCTATCTGGATATTGAAGGAATCATTGACATTGCGAAAAGCAGTGATGTTGATGCCATTCATCCGGGATACGGATTTCTGTCGGAAAATATTGAATTCGCAAAACGCTGCGAGGAAGAGGGCATCATATTTATCGGTCCTACTTCTAAGCATCTGGACATGTTTGGGGATAAAGTTAAAGCAAGAACCCAGGCACAGCTTGCAGAAATTCCGGTTATTCCAGGCAGTGATGGCCCTGTAGAAAGCCTGGATGAAGTGATTAGCTTTGGCAAAAATCACGGATTCCCCATTATCATTAAAGCTTCACTTGGCGGCGGCGGAAGAGGCATGCGCATCGTAAGGAGCCTGGAAGATGTTAAAGAATCATATGAGCGTGCAAAGTCGGAAGCTAAAGCTGCTTTTGGAAATGATGAAGTTTATGTTGAAAGATTCATAGAAAGGCCAAAACATATAGAGGTACAAATTATTGGTGACAATGAAGGGAATATTGTCCACCTGTATGAAAGAGATTGTTCAGTCCAGAGGCGTCACCAGAAGGTTGTAGAAGTAGCACCTTGCGTATCTCTTTCCAAAAAATTAAGAGATGATATATGCCAGGCTGCTGTCAATCTTATGAAGAATGTAGATTATATTAATGCAGGAACTGTGGAATTCCTTGTATCAGGTGATCAGTTTTATTTCATAGAAGTAAATCCGCGTGTGCAAGTTGAGCATACGATCACCGAAATGGTAACAGGAGTAGATATTGTACAAACACAAATTTTAGTGGCTGAAGGCTACTCGCTGCACAGTAAAGAAGTGGGTGTTCCGGAACAGGAAAATATTCACATTCATGGATTTGCCATTCAATCACGTGTTACAACAGAAGATCCTTTAAATAACTTCATGCCTGATACTGGGCGTTTAATGGCTTACAGATCAGGCGGCGGTTTCGGCGTGCGGCTTGATGCGGGGAACGGTTTCCAGGGGGCAGTAATCACCCCTTATTATGATTCACTGCTTGTTAAACTCTCAACGCACGCTATGACTTTCCAGCAGGCAGCATCAAAAATGGTGCGGAACCTGCAAGAGTTCCGAATCAGGGGCATTAAAACAAATATTCCTTTCCTTGAGAATGTAGTAAAACATGAGAAATTCTTAAGAGGGGAATATGATACATCATTTATTGATGAAACACCTGAACTATTCCTGTTCCCAAAAAGGAAAGACCGCGGAACAAAGATGCTGAGTTATATCGGGAATGTAACTGTTAATGGATTCCCGGGAATTGAAAAGAAGAAACGTCCGGTATTTGATGAGCCGCGGGTGCCAAAATTAAAATACAGCACAGATTACCAGGACGGCACAAAACAAATATTAGATAATCACGGTCCTGAAGGACTTGTTAAATGGATTAAAGAGCAAAAAGAAGTTTTAATTACTGATACGACCTTCCGTGATGCCCATCAATCATTGCTGGCGACAAGAGTAAGGACGAATGACCTGAAGCATATCGCAGAACCGACAGCAAAATTGCTTCCTGATATGTTTTCCTTTGAAATGTGGGGCGGTGCAACTTTTGATGTCGCGTATAGATTCCTGAAAGAAGATCCTTGGGAAAGACTGCTGACATTGCGCGCAAAAATGCCAAATGTTTTATTCCAGATGCTTCTTCGTGCTTCAAATGCAGTGGGATATAAAAACTATCCGGATAATGTAATAAGAGAGTTTGTTGAAAAATCAGCCTACGCTGGCATTGATGTCTTCCGGATTTTCGATAGCCTTAACTGGGTTAAAGGGATGGAAGTAGCAATTGACGCTGTCCGCCAGACAGGGAAAATTGCAGAAGCCTCCATGTGCTATACAGGTGATATTTTGGATCCTGCCAGAACAAAGTACAATCTTAAATACTATAAAGACCTGGCAAAAGAGTTAGAGAATCAGGGAGCCCATATACTGGCAATCAAAGATATGGCTGGTTTATTGAAGCCGCAATCAGCATACACCCTTATATCTGAATTGAAAGAGACTGTTGATATTCCAATTCATCTTCATACTCATGATACGAGCGGAAATGGAATTTTCACATATGCAAAAGCTATTGAAGCTGGAGTGGATATTGTGGATACGGCCCTAAGCACAATGGCAGGTTTAACATCCCAGCCAAGTGCTAATTCTTTATATTACGCACTGCAGGGGAATGACAGACAGCCAAAAATTGATATCCAGTCGCTTGAGCAATTATCTTACTATTGGGAAGATGTACGCAAATATTACCAGGACTTCGAAAGCGGCATGAAGGCCCCTCATTCAGAAGTCTACCAGCATGAGATGCCTGGCGGACAATACAGTAATCTTCAGCAGCAGGCTAAAGCTGTTGGCCTTGGAGATAAGTGGGATGAAGTTAAGGACATGTATTCCCGTGTGAATCAAATGTTTGGTGATATCGTTAAAGTTACACCTTCTTCCAAGGTCGTTGGTGATATGGCGTTATTTATGGTCCAGAATCAGCTGACAGAGCAGGATGTTTTGAATAAAGGCAAATCTCTGGATTTTCCAGACTCAGTTGTAGAATTGTTTGAAGGCTATTTAGGACAGCCGTATGGAGGATTCCCGGCAGAACTGCAAAAGGTCATATTGAAAGACAGAGAGCCAATCACTGTCCGCCCGGGTGAGCTTCTTGAAGATGTGGATTTCGAAGCTTTAAAAGAAAAACTCTTTAAAGAACTGGGCAGGCAAGTTACAAGCTTTGATGCGATTGCCTATGCATTGTATCCAAAAGTGTTTATGGACTATATTAAGACCAGTGAACAATTTGGTGATATTTCTGTTCTTGACACCCCAACATTCCTATATGGTTTAAGGCTTGGTGAGGAAGTCGAAATTGAAATTGAAACAGGTAAAACATTGATAGTAAAATTAGTTTCTATTGGCCAGCCTCAAGCTGATGGCACAAGAATTGTGTATTTTGAGCTGAATGGCCAGCCTCGCGAAGTAAGCATAAAAGATGAAAGCATTAAAGCAACTGTAGCCTCCAAGGCAAAAGCTGATCCGCATAATGAAAGTCATATTGCTGCCAGCATGCCGGGAACTGTAATCAAGGTGCTTGTGGAAAAAGGTGAAAAAGTCGAAAAGGGCGATCACTTAATGATTACAGAAGCTATGAAAATGGAAACAACTGTACAAGCGCCATTTTCTGGAACAGTTAAAGACATCCACGTCTCGAACGGTGAAGCAATTCAAACAGGAGACTTATTGATAGAGCTGTCAAAATAAAGTGAAACTGCAATCAGTGTGGATCTTATCCCCACTGGTTGTTAGTTGAGGAGGCCCATAGTGTTCTTCTTTTTGGGCCCTTCTATCCTTCTTAATTCCACTGTGTCATGAAGTGGGGGTCTTACTCCCATTAGACTGCGAAAATTAACAAAAGAGCTTCGGCAGTTTGCCGAAGCTCTTTTGTTTAAAGCAATTATGGAATGGAAGTAATGGTCGGGATAGCAGCTTCATCATTTTTCTCATTTTCCCTAACAGCTGAAACAGCAAGCTCATTCTTCCTGCTCCGTGAGGACAGAAGAATAAAATAGCTTAATACCCCAAATAAGCAGGAAATAAAGAAGGCGTGGGCAAGAGCTATATACAGGTTAAGTCGTGTTAAAACAACTAATGCACCAGCAGCAACCTGCAGGGTTACTAAGATAAATGAAATAATCCAGCCCCAATAAACAACTTTCTGCTCCTTGTAATGCTTAATTGCAAGATAAGTAATGTAACCGATCCATATGAAAATTAATCCGGCAGCAGCTCGGTGGCCCATTTGCACCCATTCATACATATTTTCCGGAAGAGCGAAAGAACCGTTAAAGCAAAGCGGCCAGTCACGGCAGACAAGACTTGCATTAACATGGCGCACAAGTGCACCAGTGTATACAACAGCATAGCTGTATATAGAAACTCCAATAATATGTTTCCTCATTCTTTTATCAATAATGAGCTTCTCGGCTTCGAATTTCTTATCTACTTCAAAGATAAGCAAAGTCAAAAGCAGTACTGCAGCAAATGATATTAAGGAAATCCCGAAATGAAGGGCAAGTACAAAATCAGATTGCCCCCATACTACTGCGGCCGCTCCAATTAAAGCCTGGAGGACAAGGAAGAAGAATGAAGTGAGTGATAAAAACTTTGTCTCCCTTATATGTCCCAATTTTCTCCATGTCCAAATCGATAATATCAGGACCATAAAACCAACTGAGCCTGAAACAAGTCTGTGCGCCAGTTCGATAATCAATTCAGGAGTAATGTCGCTTGGAACAAATTCGCCATTGCAAAGCGGCCAGGATTTTCCGCATCCCATTCCTGATTCAGTTTTAGTTACCAGGGCACCGCCGAGCAAAATTAAGAGCATGCCGATAGTTGTAAGAACGGCAAACCATTTTAAAGATCGTTGCAAAGCCTTTCACCTTCTTTAAATATTCTATGTCTATCAATGGGAAAACAATTGAATTACTAAGTATTTGTCCGTTATCTATCTTATCAAAGATTCTATAAAAAGCCATATAGTAATGTGCGTCATTTTACTTTTTCGATAGTACAGGAATAAAGCTTTTTTTACAACAGTTATAAAATTTATAAAGTTAATTATAGTAAAAAAGGTTGAAACTTGTAATGGAGTTTGCTAGAAATATAAAGGGGGTATAAAATGGATAACCCCTGTCGCGGAAAGTATCACAAAATACATAAAAGTGAGTATATTTTTTCTTCTGTAGTTTTCTGAAGCAGTTTTATTATCTCAAAAAAGCAACCATTCTTTAAGTGAATTTATTTTTTGACACAAATTAGTCATAAATTATTCTAAAAAAATTCACAAAAGAGTTTTAAAGTGTGATTTAATATACAGAGAAATGGTTTAGTTTCATTTAGATAATAAACAGTTTTAATACATTATTAATGGAAGAAAACTATTAGGATTATTATTATTCATCCAGGGTTTACCCCTCGTTTTTTATCGCGTACATAGCTTTGCAGGCATTTATGCTTTATAGTAAGTGTTGTGCAAAGATAGCTTTTGTCTGCGATAAGAGATAAAGGAGGAAAAGATATGTCTAACTCACGGGCTTTGAGTGATGCTGCTATTGAGGACAGTAAGCGAAGCCTTCACAAAGATATACCTGAAACTACAGTTTGGAAGGATTTTCTTGCCCTAATCAAAATAGGCATTGTGAACTCCAATCTGATTACAACCTTCACCGGACTTTGGCTTGCACTGCATTTTTCCGGAAAGGGATTTTTCAATAATCTTGATCTGGTTCTTTATACAGTCATTGGCTCCTCATTGATTATTGCAGGCTCCTGCAGCCTAAATAATTATATTGACCGCGACATTGATCCATTAATGGAAAGAACAAAAGGGAGGCCAACTGTTACTGGGAAAGTAAACCCGGGCAAGGTTGCACTTTTGAGCTTTCTGCTTATTGGCCTTGGTACGGCCTTTTTAATGTTTACAACAGCAGCAGCAGTTGTAATTGGATTAATTGGCGTTTTCAGCTATGTTGTTTTATATACAATGTGGACGAAACGCAGATTTGTATCCAATACGATTGTAGGCAGCATTTCAGGAGCAGTTCCCCCGCTGATCGGGTGGGCAGCTGCCGATGGCAATCTCGACCCAATGGCTTGGGTGCTGTTCGCTATCGTTTTTATCTGGCAGCCTCCTCATTTTTATGCTTTAGCAATGAGAAGGGTGGAGGAATACCGGGCTGCGGGAGTTCCCATGCTTCCAGTTGTAAAAGGGTTTAAAGCTACCAAAAGGCATATTTACATATGGGTTGCAGCTTTATTGCCGCTGCCATTTCTTATGCCATCACTTGGATTGCCTTTTTTAATCCTGGCCACAGTATTGAATATTGGATGGTTATTGACGGGATTATATGCAAGGAGATTTAACAATGATATAAAATGGGCTACATTAATGTTTGTATACTCCCTGCAATATCTGACCATCATGTTTGTAGCTATGGTGATCATCACACTTATCTAACTTAGTTAGGAAATTCTTTCTTTCGCTAGTAACGAGAGAGGATTTATCCATATTTTTTGATCAAACAATTCAAAAAATGAAATTTTTACGAAAGAGGGGTTTGATTAAGCTATGAAAAGGCTTGCAAAGTGGCGTCTTTTTTCTCTGTTTGCAATGATGGCGCTCATTCTTTCCGCTTGCTCCGGCAAACCGTATTTATCTACGCTGAATCCTGCCGGTGAAGTGGCGCAAACACAATTTGATTTGATGGTGTTAAGTACTGCAATTATGGTAGGAGTAATTGCGGTCGTAACAGTAATCTTCTTTATTGTTGTTTTTAAATTCCGCCGCAAGGACGACAGAATTCCAAAACAAGTTGAAGGAAGCCACAAACTGGAAATCATTTGGACTGTTATTCCTATTCTTTTGCTTCTAATTCTTGCTGTACCTACAGTTTCTGCTACCTTTAAGCTTGCAGATGTAAGCCCAATGGAAAAGAAGAATGAAGAAGGCAAAACAGACGCACTTGTTGTTAATGTGCGTGCAAACTTATACTGGTGGGAATTTGAATATCCAAACCAGGAAATTATCACTGGCCAGGAATTGGTTGTGCCAACTGATGAAAAAGTTTATTTCAATCTTATTGCTTCAGATGTTAAGCACTCCTTCTGGATCCCTGCTGTAGGCGGTAAGCTGGATACGAACACTGACAATGTGAACAAATTCTGGCTGAAATTTGATGGTGAAAAGGCTGCTGAGGCTGATAATTTCTTCTATGGAAAATGTGCTGAGCTTTGTGGTCCTTCCCACGCTCTAATGGATTTCAAAGTTAAAGCGGTTCCACGAGATCAATTCGATCAATGGGTAACTGCCATGCAGGACGTTAAAGAACCTAAAAAGGCAGAGACAGATCTGGCTCAAGCTGGTCAGGAAGTCTTCAATAACAGCTGTATCGGCTGTCATGCTGTTACACCGGCTAACACTGCTCCTGAAGCAGCTCGTCTAGCTCCTAACTTAACGAACTTCGGTGATCGTGACCGTATTGCTGGTATCCTTGACCATACTGAGGAAGATCTTAAGGATTGGTTAAGAGATCCAGAGACATTCAAGCCTGGAAATAAAATGACAGGTACGTATGGCGAATTGACTGAAGAACAGCTTGATGCCCTTACAGAATACTTAATGGGCTTGAAAGTTACCGAACAATAGGGGATTTTTGAAAAGGGAGGTAAAATTGTGAGTACCTTAGCACAAAAAAAAGGTTTCGGAGCGGTTTTATGGGATTACTTAACAACAGTTGACCATAAAAAAATCGCAATCCTTTATCTTATAGCTGGCGGATTTTTCTTCTTGCTTGGCGGATTGGAAGCCATGTTCATCCGTATCCAGCTAGCAGTACCAAATAATGACTTTGTAAGTGCCGGATTGTATAATGAGATATTAACAATGCACGGTACAACGATGATCTTCTTGGCGGCTATGCCACTAATTTTTGCTTTTATGAATGCAGTTATGCCACTTCAAATCGGTGCGCGTGACGTTGCGTTCCCATTCTTGAATTCTTTAGGATTCTGGCTGTTTTTCTTTGGCGGAGTTTTCTTGAACCTATCATGGTTCTTAGGCGGAGCTCCTGATGCCGGCTGGACTTCTTATGCTTCTTTATCAATTGCTTCTGAAGGGCATGGGATCGACTTCTATGCACTTGGGCTGCAGATATCAGGGGCTGGTACGTTAATCGGGGGTATTAACTTCCTTGTTACCATCATTAACATGCGTGCTCCTGGTATGACATACATGCGTATGCCGATGTTCACATGGGCAACTTTTGTTACATCTGCATTGATTTTGTTTGCATTCCCTGCTTTAACAGTAGGATTATTCCTGTTAATTTTCGACCGTATGTTTGGATCTAACTTCTTTGATCCGGCAATGGGCGGTAATACAATTATCTGGGAGCATTTCTTCTGGATTTTTGGTCACCCTGAAGTTTATATCTTGGTATTGCCGGCTTTCGGTATTTTCTCTGAGATATTTGCGATTTTTTCAAGAAAGCGTCTTTTCGGATACTCTTCCATGGTATTCGCAACGGTTCTTATTGGTTTCTTAGGATTCATGGTTTGGGCTCACCATATGTTTACAACTGGTATGGGGCCGATTGCTAACGCAATTTTTGCTGTTGCCACTATGGCGATTGCAGTACCGACTGGTATTAAGATCTTTAACTGGCTATTTACAATGTGGGGCGGAAGCATAACGTTCACAACTCCAATGCTTTGGGCTGTTGCCTTTATTCCTTCCTTCGTAGCCGGCGGTGTAACTGGTGTAATGCTTGCATCTGCTGCACAGGATTATCAGTACCATGATAGCTACTTTGTAGTTGCTCACTTCCATTACGTTATTGTCGGCGGTGTTGTGTTTGCATTATTTGCAGGTGCACATCTATACTGGCCAAAGATGTTCGGAACAATGCTAAACGAGTTCCTTGGAAAAATTACATTCGTATTATTCTTTATTGGATTCCATTTAACATTCTTTATCCAGCATTTCCTCGGCCTTTGGGGAATGCCTCGCCGTATCTTCACTTTCCTTCCTGGACAGGGACTTGAAACGGCAAATATGGTTAGTACTGTCGGTGCCTTCTTCATGGCAGCTGCAGTAATCATTATGTTAATTAATATTGTCATTACAAGTGTTAAAAATGAAAAAGTTGGCAATGATCCTTGGGGAGATGGCCGTACTTTAGAATGGGCCATTCCATCACCGCCACCATTCTACAACTTTAAGCAGCTTCCGCTGGTTCGCGGTCTTGATGCATATTGGCTTGAAAAAATGGAAGGCAAAAAAGGCATGTCACCTGCTGAACCGCTTGGTGATATTCATATGCCAAACAACTCTTTCATTCCATTTGTAATTTCTTTAGGTCTATTTGTTGCTGCATTTGGTGCAATGTACCGAGCGGAGCATAGCTGGGGTATTCCAGTCCTAATCGCTGGTATGCTTATTACCTTAGGTTCTATGTTTGTTCGTTCTGTTAAGGATGATCATGGATACCACATTCATAAAGAAGATTTGGAAGATAATAATGATAAGGGGGTTAAGGCATAATGGCTGCTGAACAAAAAATGACTTATGAAACTTGGCCGGCGTCGCCTGAAAAGCAAACCCTCGAAGCCAAGAACAAATTCTTAGGTTTCTGGTTTTTCCTTGGGGGAGAGACGGTTCTATTCGCATCCCTCTTCGCAACATACCTTGCTTTAAAAGATAAAGTACCTAGCAGTGATATGGCTTTAGCGAAGGACTTGTTTGAAATTCCATTGGCATTCATTATGACGATGCTATTATTAACAAGCTCGTTAACAAGCGTGTACGCTATGTACCACATGAAGAATTTTAACTTTAAAAAGATGCAGCTATGGCTTGGAATTACTGTTTTGCTTGGACTTGGATTCCTAGGATTGGAAATTTACGAGTTCAATCACTATGTGCATGAATTCCATCATAGCTTTACAAGCAGCGCCTTTGGTTCAGCTTTCTATACATTAGTCGGCTTCCATGGTGGTCACGTTGCATTTGGTTTACTGTGGATCACTACTTTAATGATCCGCAACAGCAAGAGGGGATTAAGCCTTTACAATGCTCCTAAGTTCTATGTTGCCAGCCTGTACTGGCACTTCATCGACGTTGTTTGGGTATTCATCTTCACTGTAGTATATTTAATGGGAATGGTGGGATAAACTGATGGCCAATCAACAACCAAACTCAGGTAACCCAAGAGTAGACATTGAATATAGACGCAAAAAAAGTGCAGAAGAGATGAAACATCAAGTTATCACCTTTGCACTTATGATCTTCCTGACAATTGTTGCGTTCGTAGCAGCAGGTTATGAAGGTTTCTCTGGATGGTTTATTGTTCCATTCATCCTGATTCTTGCAATTGTGCAAGTAATCTTTCAATTATATTATTTCATGCATATGAGTCACAAAGGTCATGAAGCACCTGCATTGTTCTTATATTCCGGAGCATTAGTCGGATTTATCACAATCATTGCTTTCTTGACTGTTATTTGGTGGTAAGTATAAGAGAAAATCGGCTGATGGCCGATTTTCTTTTTATGTAACGCAGCTTTAGCAAATTAATAAGCATTTATTGATTTATTGAGATTGCAGGCTGAAAAGAGTATAATGATACTTGTCAATATGGAAAGCAGAATATTCATGGCAGGATGCGTTTATGGCAGTTGAGCAATATTGAATGAGGTGAAAGCATGTCTTTAGACATATTCGGTTTTCGTGCACTTTGGAGTCCATATTTCTTTTTATTTGTACTATTGATACTTACAGGCTACTATATGATTACAATAAAGTACCGCGGAAAGTTCAAGAATAGCGAGCCTTTAACTAGAAGGCAGGGTGTTTATTTTACTGTCGCGATGATCGTGTTATATGTAATTAAGGGCTCCCCTGTGGATTTGATGGGCCATTTAATGTTCTATGCACATATGATTCAAATGGCTATCCTGTATTTAGTTGTTCCTCCCCTTGTTGTCATGGGAGTCCCTCAATGGTTATGGAGAGCAGTGATTAATCACAAAGCTATTAAACCTGTATTCCGTCTTTTTACAAAGCCATTAATAGCCATAATCCTGTTTAATGGAGTATTTTCCATTTACCACATACCGGATGTTTTTGATGTAGTCAAAACAGATATGATGTTCCATACTGTGTATACATCTGCTCTGTTCCTGCTTGCAATCTTTATGTGGTGGCCGACGATTAATGAGCTCCCTGAAATGGAATCCCTTGACGGTCTGAAAAAGGTAGGATATGTTTTTGCCAATGGTGTTTTATTGACACCAGCGTGTGCACTGATCATATTTGCAGATACTCCAATGTACAACACATATTCTGATCCGAATGCCTGGGCGCAGGCGCTTCAGTTGTGTGTCCCTTCTGCAACACTGGCAAGCCTGAACCTCAGCGGACCCGAAATGTTTAATTCAATGTCACTTATACACGACCAGCAGCTTGGCGGCGTAATTATGAAGATCATCCAGGAAATTGTCTATGGCATCATCCTCGCGCAAATCTTCTATGCATGGTATAAAAAAGAACAGGAAATTACACCTTCAGAGGAAGAAACAATGCTAAATCCGCATTTAGTAAAATAATGAAACTCCAGTCAGCGGCTGGAGTTTTTTTTATAAAATACTTATTTTTCCTTTTTCTTAAACCAGCAATGAAATCTATCACTTACTAATTGATAAATATTGAACAATTAAGGAACTTTTATGAAAAGCCCTTACAGTTTGTTGAAAAAAACAGTGCACTCTACTAAAATTAACTTTGTACTAATCAACAACATACTGCTGAATTTCAAACCGATATTGGAGAGAGGAAGAATCTATGGAATACTCATTGCCTATACTGCCTACCATCAGCACTACTTTTATTGTACTCAGTGCAATAACGGTTGCGATTGGATGGGTCCAAATTAGCCAAAAGAAGCTTGAAGCTCATAAAAAAACAATGACCTTGGCTGCTGTGTTTGCTGTTATTTTCTTTATCATATATGCCAGCAGAACAGTATTTATAGGAAATACTGCTTTTGGGGGCCCTGATGATATAAAAATTTATTATACAATTTTCTTGATTTTTCATATTACGCTTGCAACTGTAGGAGCAGTATTAGGAATTATCTCATTATATACAGGCTATAAAAATAAATTGGCAGCACATAGAAAATTAGGCCCGGTTACTAGTGTAGTCTGGTTCTTTACTGGCATAACAGGTGTTGCAGTCTATTTGCTGCTGTATGTTTTCTATCACGGCGGAGAAACAACCTCTGTCATTAAGGCGATTTTGGGTACGTAACAGGTTAAAGATGCCGCTATCTATTCAGCGGTATTTTTTTATGCTCATAATTATATCCACTTCCTGTTTTAAAAGGACTTATTAAGTTTATGGCGAATATTATAAGGATATTTAATTGGGAGTGAATTTTGTGTCTGTAAGAAAATTATCAGAGAATGAATATATAGAGGCCATGAAGCTTTCCATGTATGCTTTTCAGTACAATGTGCCTGAAGCTGACATCCCAGCCAGGAAGGACCGATTAAATAATCATTCCATTTTTGGTATCTGGGAAGAGGGAAGCCTGGCTGCGAAGCTCCACATCATCCCACTTAAAGTTCATATTAATGGATTTGAATGGAACATGGGAGGTGTTGCAGGTGTGGCAACATATCCTGAATTCAGGAGAAAAGGGTATGTAAGCAGCCTGATAAAGCACGCTTTGATCGAGATGGACAAAAAGGATCAGCTTTTTTCATTTTTGCATCCTTTTAATATTTCTTTCTATCGGAAATTCGGATGGGAGATATTCACCGAATATAAGAAAACCCTTATTAACAAAAAAGATTTACAAATGGCCGGAAAACCTTCAGGGACCATTAAACGATATACTAAGAACCAGCACACAAAAACCATAGAAAAAATTTATAAAGAATATATGCTGCGGTATTCAGGCGGGCTTGTAAGAGACGCATATTGGTGGGAGAACTTTGTTTATTCAGACTATCAGGTTGCGGTGTACTTTGACGAAGCAGGTGAAGGACAGGGCTATATTTTATTCAAAGTAAAAGACAATAAAATGGAGGTCGAAGAATTTGCAGCTTTAAATCAGGAAGCCAGAGTGAATTTATGGAATTTTATCTGTCAGCATGATTCGATGGTTGAGGAAGTAAAGATCATTACATCAGTACACGATCCATTTCCTTATTACCTGAATCAGCCACATTTAAAAATGGAGGTTTTCCCTTACTTTATGGGGAGAATCGTCAATGCTGATAAGTGTCTCAGCCAATATTCATTCAATGAAAATAGTGAAAATGTCTTTCTGCATATTGAGGATCACCATGCACCATGGAATAATGGAAGCTACTTAATTGCAGGCGATGGTGTCAGGGTGTTTAAAGAGAAAGAAGGAAGCCAATGCACAAAACCTCCAGCTCGAGGTCTGCGCTTGTCTATCAATGCCCTTTCAGCGATTATAATTGGCTATAAGAGGCCAATGGAGTTATATGATTTAGGCGAAATTAAAGGACCAAGAAATGATGCTGAGATACTGGAAAGAAAAATTCCTGTTCAACAATCCTTTTTCTATGACTTTTTTTAAGAAAACTCAGTAGAGATATATGCAGGAAAGAAAAAGCGTCCTAGCGGACGCTTTTTTACTTATTCATTGAGTTTATATTTTGAAATTCATCCTAATAAGTCCTGCTTCTTTTGCGGAATTAAACGCAATGACCAGTAATGGGCCAATAATGAATCCCAGTATTCCAATGAGTTTCAGGCCTAGATACATGGCTATTAGCGTAGCAAGCGGAGATAGCCCTATATGGGTGCCCATTACCTTTGGCTCTACTGTTCTGCGGATAATTAACAGGACGGCTGCAAGAATTGCTAATTGTGTACCCATAGCTAAATCTCCTGTCAGCAGGTGGAACAATGCCCATGGGCCAAGAATGACAATCGAGCCAATAATAGGGATAAAGTCAATAATCCAAATGATTATAGACATGATCAATGCCATTTCTGGATTGATGAATAATAATCCAATCAGGGAAACGATAAAGATAATCACACTTACTAGAAATTGGGCCTTAAAAAAGCCAAATCCGACATAGGACAGCCGTGAAGTCATAAACTTGACTTTATCTGCTGTTTTTTCTGTAAGGTGATTATATAAGCCTTTCCTTAATCGGGGAAGATCTATTAAAAACAAAAATAATGCAATCAAATATACGATGAAACTGACAAGATAATTCGGGATGTTTGTCAGAAGTGCTTTTAAGCTATCAATATTTACGTAAGCGACAAGGTCATTCTTCGTTTTATTCAAGAAGGATTGAATCTGGTTGCTTATTTCATCAACAAGGTCTTTAGGAAGGTCTTTGGCGGCATTGGAAAAGTCCGCTTCTGCCCTGAGCCATGCTTTTGTGATTTCATTAATGTACATAGGAGCATTCTCAACAAGTTTAATGGCTTCAGTTATCACTTTTGTCGTAATAAAATAGCCTGATAAGCCAATGAAGAGGACAAATCCTAGAAAAGTAATCAGCACGGATACTCTTCGGTTTATTTTTATTTTATTTTGCAGCAGTTTCACAACCGGCTCCAGGATTAATGCGGTAATAAATGCAACAATCAGCGGAACAGAAACAGGCAAAATGAAATAAAAAACGGCAGTTATAAGAATTACAGCAATCAATATTAATAAAAAACGTTTTGTGAATATCGCAGACAAAATAAGTCCCCTTCCCCAATTTTGTTAACCATCAAAAGATCGTAACACTTTGATTATAGTATGCATTAAATATTATAAAAACTGAAAGTAATTTGGTTTAAAACTGAGAGATTATTGCCCGATATATAATAAATCGTACAGAAAGAAGTGAAAGAAAGATGCATAATGATCATCTTGACTTCGAGACGATTCAGGCAGCCAGTGATATAATCTCCGCAATCGTAGAATCGACCCTGCAGGAAAGAGAAAGCGTCATTCCTCTTAATCATGAAAGATTCACATTCTTTAAGAAAATAAAAGACCCGATCTCAATATCTTTTAAAAACACTGAAGTATATCTGAAGATTAAGCTTAACTTTATAAAGGGAAAAAATATTTTGGAAGAAACTCTCCAGATTCAGGAAGAAATCAAAGATGAAATTGTTCATTTAACCGGACTGGAAGTTAAAAGAGTTGATCTCTCCATTCAAAAAATTATACCTGCGGGAAACAGTCTTCCGGAACGATGATTTTTTGAAGGTCATACAGCTAATGTAAAAAGACGCATGATGTTCATGCGTCTTTTCCATGTTAAAAATAAATTCATAAATCATAATGAAAAAGCAAAAATTACTCAGCGAATTGGTCAATCTCTGCTTTGATCTCACTTAGAATTTTTTCGCATTGACTTACTAATGATTTAGGGAAGGTTTCTCCTTCACCGTATTCTACCCCATGCGGATAATAATGTTTGCCAAGCAGGGGAGTCATAAGCTGGATATTTGCTCTATGTGCACCTACATCTCCTTCAGCAGCATATCCAAACACACGAAGGTAAAATACACCCTCTTTTAATTCGAACTTACGGTCATATGTAACTCTTTCATAATCCCATTGCCCTTCACGGACCAGGCCGTGTGAAAGCATTACTTCATCTAAGCGGGTTAAGTCTGCTTTTTTATTTTCCAGACCTGTGTTTTCAAATTTCATAATTGTCCCTCCTGAAAACAATCCATGGTTCAGATGAACGATCCATGCATAATTTTAACAAGTTTATCTCAAATTTAATAATAGTAGAAAAAAGGATAACTTGCAACGGATTCATGCAAGAAAACATCGATCTCTGAAAGAACGTTAGTTGAAATGCCATAATTGAATGACTGGCTGCCTTAACATTAGCAAATATAAACTCGGTGCTGCCAAACTGTGAAAGGGGAAGCGTCAATTGCGGAAATTCAAAACCATTATTATCTTCTTTTTTCTTATTTTTTTCACAGCAGATCATGCGGGCGCAGCAACAGATTACAGGGTTGAGCAAAAGGACACTCTTTGGGAAATTGCGCTAAGATTCCAGCAGGATTTACAAGAAATTATTAATAGCAACCCCCAAATAGAAAACCCTGATTTAATTTTTCCTGGTGAAATTATTATCATTCCCGGTGATGGAAGGGAAATTGCTATTCCCAAAATGGATGTGAATGAAATTGAGCTTATCAAGCTTGCCAACCAAAAACGAAAAGAATTAAGGCTTAAACCATTATCTGCCGATTTGCATCTGAATGGTGCAGCCAAGAAAAAGTCTTTGGACATGATGAAATTAGAATATGTTTCACATAATTCTCCTACATATGGAAATCCTATTGAAATGTTAAGGAATCAGCGGATTTCTTTCCTGACCGTAAAGGAGAATATTGGGGCGGGCTATAAAACAGCTGATGAAATGTTTGCTGCCTGGATGAATTCCTCAGTCCACCGGGAAAATATTCTAAGCAAAAAGGCAACACATATTGGTGTTGGCTATATTCAAGGAGGCCTGCACGGTCACTATTGGACCATATTTATTGTTGAGAAAAAACAAGGAGGATAAAAAATGGAAATGATTCGTGATATTATGACCGGCCATGTTGAAAGCTGTTCTCTACTGGACAATGTGTATGAAGTGGCAGTTAAGATGAAAGAATTAAACGTAGGGGCTATCCCAATTGTGGATAATGAGAAGCTAGTAGGAATGATAACAGACCGGGATATAGTTCTTCGCTGTGTGGCAGAAAAACACCCTGCTTCATCCAAAGTAGAAGATATTATGAGCAGCCATTTAGTAACCGTTACCAGGGATACAGAGGCTCGGGAAGCTGCACGCTTGATGGCTGAACATCAAATTCGCAGGCTTCCTGTTGTGGAAGGTGACAAGCTTGTTGGAATAGTATCTCTCGGGGACTTTGCTGTCCGTCATTTAACGGATGACCAGGCTGGAGAAGCGCTTACTGATATTTCAAAACACGGAACTGAAGCACAGCATTAAGAGGACACCATTAGGGTGTTCTTTTTTTATTATCTGCCTAGACCAAAACAGCAATCTAATAAGGAAACCGCTCTTTGTATACATAGATTATTTTACATGGGGAACTCAGTGAAAAGAATAGATAAACAATACACCTAATGGTATGATTAATAGTATAGATTGCATGATTTTAATTAGGTTCCATTATGCAGAACACACTGCAAGTTATACTTTTTACATACATTAAATACAATGAATGAGAGAAGGGAGGGACGGTTCTCTGAGGGCACTTTTTCGAATTTTAGTTTTGATTTCCATTTTTCTGGCAGCGGGCTTTTACATAGATATTGGACGTAATGAGAAAGGGGAAATACTTGTCAATCAGGAAAATACACAGCCTGGTGCAATTAAGGATATAAGTAACGATGACAATAATTTATCTTCCAATACAGGGTTCCCTGAAAAAGGCATGGTATCCTTTATAGGGAAATCCGCTGCGGAGCTTAAAGAAAGTTTAGGAGCACCCTCAAGAATAGATCCTTCTTTCTATGGCTACGAATGGTGGATATATAATAAAAGCGGTACTGAGTACATTCAGGCTGGGGTAAGCAAAAATAAAGTGGTTAGTTTGTTTGCGACAGGTGAAGATGCAGACATTTATCCTTTCAAAATAGGGCAGCCCATTGGTGAATTATATGCATCCGTCTTTTTTGAAACAGATTTCAACCTTAAAGTAAAAGATAGCTCATATCGTTTCGAATTGTCCGAAGATGACCTGAATACAAGGCCGCTGGTTATGGTTGGAGAGTATTATGCACAGCTGAATATAGATAGATTTACAGGGACACTCTCCAGTGTGAGAGTAATGGATGCAGCCACCTTAATTAAGCTTCGCCCGTATGAAATGGTTTACCGTGGTGAATTATTGGAGCCCCCCCTGGCTTCTCCTGCCTTTGAGGAAGATGTAGAGAGAGCGAAAGAAAAGCAAATTCTTGACCTTACAAATGTAATAAGGGTCAGACATCATTTACAGCCGTTGAAATGGGATGATATGACTGCAGCTGCAGCTTTTGCCCATAGTAAAGATATGTATGAAAGCAATGACTTTTCTCATACTTCTAAAACTTATGGAGATTTGTCGGACCGCCTTGAAGCTGGGGGAGTCTCATATGAGGCTGCAGGGGAAAATATAGCTGCAAATTATACGGATGCCCTCGCCGTCGTTGAAGGATGGCTTAACAGCAAAGGCCATCGGGATAGTCTGCTGAACGAAGAATTTACACATCTTGGAGTTGGAGTTTATAAAAAGCATTATACGCAAAATTTCATAAAAAAAACTGATGAAGAAACCTAAAATTAAAAAGAGCCTAAGTATGAGGCTCTTTTTCAGTTTTTGCATTTTGAATACGGCCAACCTGAAAAAAGTCATCCTTCCAATTTCCATATAGGTGAACAGAATCGCCAATCTTTACAGAAGGGACTCTGGTATTTTTCATTAAAGGGGTGATTTTTTTAATATTGGAATGTTTGTTGCTCTTTGTTTGGATGGTCAGCTCAAGAACATGAACATAGCGGCTGTAATTATAGCGCTGCCTGCGCTCGCTGATCTGGACGACTTCGCCGGACATTATGGCCTCTTCAGGGACATTTTTTAAGCTTGCCCACTTCTCATAACCCTCACGCATTTCCTTTTTTGTCAGCCAAAAAAAATAAAGGCAAATAATTGGTATAACGATAGCGGTGACCATTTTCCCACCTGCTTTTAATTATTAACGTTCTTCTTTTCAATGATAAAAAAGCTGCCTGTTGCCTGAGCAATTTTTCTTCCATCCGAGCGGAGTACATCTGCAGATAATACCATGCTTTTTGTTCCCTTATGGTCAATCGTCGCTCTGCATGTCACGTATTCTCCTTTACCAACTGCAAGATAATGAATGTTCAACTGTGTCGTAACAGCCCCAAAGCCTTCAGGAAGAAGTGATGCTGCAAGTGTTCCCATGGCAGAGTCAATAATGGTTGCGGTTATTCCTCCATGGAGAATGCCCAGCGGATTATTGACTATCTGACTTAAAGGAACAGTCAGAATGCATTCATCCGCGGTTATTTGCCGTTCCATATGAAGAAGTCCGCCGATATAGGAACTGTTTTGACCGGTCTGTCTTTTATGAAAACCTAATAGAAGGGACTCTAAGGCGCTCAATTCTTCCTCAGTTGCATTCTTGGTGCACTGATCAAATAATTCCATAAGTTCTCTGTTCATTCTAATTCACCTTTCGATAACTTTCTGCATTCATATATTATCATTAATGGCAGAATTTTTGAATTTATTTTAATGGCTGAATATAGCAGGCATTTCATTCACCTTTTCCATTCCTATTCATATGGTATTATAGGCATTTGCATCAGAACGAGGTGATATGGCATGACTAAAACGAAACTTCATCCCTCAGTCGAAAAGTTTAAAGAGTTTGTAAAACAGAATCCGCAAATCATCAAGGAAGTCAGGGCTGGAAATACAACTTGGCAGGAATTATATGAGGATTGGTATTTGCTTGGGGAAGAAGATTCAAGGTGGGATTCCTATAAAGAAAACAAAGATGAAGCACAAAAGCCAGAAGAGAAAAAAAATGACTGGATGGGAAGTATCATGGGTACTCTTAAGCAAATGGATGCGAATCAAATGCAGGGGTACATCAGTAATCTCAGCCAGGCCCTTTCAGCAGTACAGGGTGTCATTTCCCAATTCCAGGGCGGCGGCCAGAAACCATCAGGAGGCTCAAAATCAAGTGTGTCTAAACCAAGCAGCCCTTTTACATTTAAAAAGGATTAAGGGGTTAAACAGATGAGAAAAGATATTGTCGAGTATCTAGAACAAAAAAAGGAACTAAAGCAATTTATCCGTGAGCAGCCTCATTGGTATAGAACACTGAGCAGAAATCCAAATGAAATTCAATCTCTTGAAGTGGCCGCACTGCATTATTACAAAAAAACGATTCCCCACCAAGTTGAAAAATTTACTAATGGAGTGCAAATGGCTTCCATGATGATGAGCATGTTTCAGGCTATGAATTCTCAATCCAGTTAGGAAGCTTTCTCGTTACCCGAGAGAGCTTTTTATTTGTTCTGTCCTGCTCCCCGCCTGACTTTTGTCAGAGGCAGGCAAGGAGCTGTCACTTTAATAATTACAGAGTAAAAATAAGCTGCTGGGCAAACACTATCTTTATCAGATGGTTACGGATGACATCATTAAGGAGTGTAAAATAATGAAGAGGCAAAAATGCATTTTATTATTGCTGGTTATTTTTGTACTTGCAGCATGCCAGAAAGATCTGCCAGAACCAGAAACAAAATTGGAAGCCAGTCCGGTAAAAGAAGTTGAAGCAGCATCGCTTATGGGTCCTTCAGGTGTTGAAAGCGCAGCTAAAGATCCTTTTTATGTCAGACACCAGGTGAAAGGAAGAGACATTTTCGTTGAATGTATTGTGCAGGATGTTTCCTTTAGGAAACAAAGCAGCAAAGAAAAGGGCAAAATTCTTCTGTATGTAAACGGAAAGAAAAAGGATGAAATCCATTCTGCTGCTTTTATAGTCAAAGGACTTCCATCAGGCAAACATCGAATTGGATTGGAGCTCATAAAAGGCAAAAGTGCTGAAGCATCTTCAAAAAGAGAGTTTATTGTGGTGATCCCTTAGTTTACTTGCTTTAGCTTTAAACCGTTTCATGATAAAATAAGAAACGGAGGTGAGCTGTTTTGCTTGCTACATTAGAAAGAATGGCTATTTTGGACAAAGCTGACGAACTTGCAGCTATGATTACAGAATCTGAAGAAGCGGAACATTACCGCAAAAGTTTATATAAATTAAAGAACAGCAGTGAAACACAAAGGAAGATACAGGATTTTGTCAAAATGAAAGAACTGTATGAAGAAGTTCAGCGATTTGGCAAATATCATCCCGAATACAAAAGGGTAATGATGTCTATTAGAGAGCTAAAGCGCGACATGGATATGGATGACCATGTGGCAGAATTCAGAAGAGCTGAAACGGGCCTGCAAAATCTGCTGGATGAGATAAGCATGATGATAGGGCGTTCTGTTTCTGAACATATTAAAGTTCCTGCCGGCAATCCCTTCTTTGAATCAAGCTGCGGAGGGGGCTGCGGTTCTGGAGGCAGCTGTGGCTGCTCTGCTTAAAAAACCAGCAAATGCTGGTTTTTTGTTTTGGATTAGTACACAGTTTGAACCTTCCCATTGAAAACTGACATTTTTCTATGCTAGACTAAATAAAACAAACGATCGCTGAAGGGGAAAACTATATGCTTGGTCAAAGGCAAGGAATAATTGTCTGGCTTTATTCATTAAAGCAGGCGAAAATGTTAAGAAGATTTGGAAATGTGCATTATGTTTCAAAGCGGCTGAAATATGTTGTGCTATATTGTGATCTTGCTGATACGGAAACAATTATGGAGAAGATAAATTCATATTCTTTTGTTAAAAAAGTGGAACCATCCTATAAGCCGTTCCTAAAAACGGAATTTGAAAATTCCAAACCGGACAAGGCTAAAGAATATGATTATAAGATGGGAATCTAAAAAGGCGTGAGCATAAGCTCATGCCTTTTTGTGAAATCTTTTACTGCAGCGGTGCAATATAGTGATTAAGCCTTAAAATCCCAATCAAATACTGATAATATAATTCCTTTTCATTAAAAATAGCAGAAGGCTTTACTGCCAGCTGAATAATTTCCTTATTAAGTGCTTTCGCAGCATCCGCAAATAAATCATATCGTTTATTTGGTGATGTCTTTGGATTAGGTATCCCTTCCCGGCAAATATATAAAGGCTGAAATCCGCCAGGGTCTGTCGGCTTCAGTATCACTGCCAGGGATGTCACTTCTTTATTATTAATGCTCGTATGGAAAGCAGCCATGTGGGACAATCGATGCTTATTTGCCTGGGCAATTTCAATTAATTCATAAATATCAGAGTAACCTTCACCAATTTCTATAAAACGCTGTATCAAAATTAAAGCCCCCCTTAAAACTCATAGCATTCACTTCTTAAAAATAAAATGCCTTTTGTCCATCCATACTTTATCATTTTCAGCATAAAAATAGAAGTAGCACCTAAAAAGCAGAGGGGAGAGTGTATGTATGCTTTACCTTTTTTTTTCGATGACATTTTTTCTGTGGGCAGCATATTTGGTAAAGAGGGATATTTCTGCAATTGAAAAAAAGCATATTCATCATATGAATGGTTTTATTGTGGTCTCTATCATTGCAGCACTCAGTGCAAAGGGGATGCTGACAGCAGCTTATAATATGGATGTCTTTTCTCTGACACTTGGTGAACTTGAAGAATTTACGTCGTCACAAGGTGTATCGTTTGATGATTGGGCAATTACCTGCATGAGCATTGGGGATGTGAGCGGTATTTTAGATCATGGTGTGGACTTTGATTTTGCATAAGTTAAAGTAACGTAACCGGCGGAGAAGTTTTTATGGTCCTTTTTATGATCTCTGTTCATGAAAAAATTCCCGGGCATAAAATATGAAATTTCATACAAATTATACAAAAAAATTGTGACGGATGACCTTCCCTTTGGTATTGTTAGGTTAGAAGAAAATTGACTAAGAGGGAATAGCAATGTGGAAGGCATCTTTATTTATTTTTATAATTTTGTCTGGAATCATTTCAGGCATGCTGTTGTGGCAGTGGCAGGCTTATTCTGAGCATGCGATTGCCTTGGAGAGTTCCGGGGCGATTACACAGGATATCACAGTTGACACACGTCTAAATGAACTTAAAATCACTCAAAAGATACACGGACTTATGGCACAGGAAGAATATAGGCTTGTTATCCCCGAAGCTCTGTTCAAATGGAAATGCAAGAATGGAGCCGGAGAAGCCTGTGATTCAGCAGATGAAAATCCTTTTACCTTTTTTTCTTCTGATGATCAGATGGTATTTGAGTATGCTGTACCGATAAATGAAAGAAATAAGGCATTTTTGTTAACTGATTGGTTTGTGGAAATTCCCGGCATTAAGGCTGAAAGCTTGTCTATTACTATTTCGGATTCTTTCAAAAGAGAGGGTTCGTGGGCAGCGGGAATCCCCCTAAAAGCCCGAAAGAAATTAGAACTTATCGATTATTATTATTTCGAGGGCAAAGGGAATGTTCCACCACTTTACTGGCAGCAAAAACCACTGTTAAAGAAAGCTGTTAACAACGCAGAAGTATACTCAGAAGACATACAGGCAGCCAGCTTAAATTTCCAAAAACTAAATGAGATTGGAAATTTCCCATTCTTGACGATTATCTTTACTGATCAATATCCTGAATATAAGGATGAAAATATCCTTATTGCATCTCCCCGCACTGAGGCCAAAATGCTGGAAAAAGATATTATTACATTGCAGTTTCGAAGAAAGCTTGCAGACAGCACTCAAGTGTGGATAATCGATGTTTTATCCTCAGGCTTATTAGATCTGAAACCCAGTTCAAAAAAAGGAAGCATAGTACTGCAGGAGCTGCAGGGAGAGTTAACCGATGATGAGCTGAAAGCTTTCTTTATGATAGTAAACAAGGTGAATTCTCTGACTCCAGAAAAGCTGGACAAGCTCTTAAGTGATGTGAAAGGTCTTAGCACACAGTTTTTCACGATGAATACAAAAAGCGATGCTCCGTTTGTTCCTCTGTATTTCCAGGAAGAAAAAAAGCTTTTGGTATCTGGTGCTGAGAAAGCAAACATTGATTTAATCTATAGGGATGGAAAGAGGCTTCTTCCATTTGCAGAGACGATGAAGTCATTAGGATATGAAGTTAAGATCCTATCCGGTGAGGAAACGATGCTTTTGTCAAAAGGGAATAACAGCTATCGATTTTACTTAAATAAAAATGTTTTCATTTATAATGAAGAAGATTATGGACTGCTTGAAAATCCATTAACCAATCAAAACGGAACCGTATTTATAGAAATCCAATGGTTTAAATCACTGTTTGGAGTGACTGCTGAAGAAAGAGAAGACGAGATTCATCTGACGTCCGATCCAGACTAAATGAATCCAAAATAAAAAGCCCTGCAGATAACTGCAGGGTCCTTCTATATCCTTTTCAGGATAGAAGGCAAAGGGAGAGGAGAAACCGGAGGAAGAACTTATGGGGAAACGTAAGTCTTCTCCGCGGTTGGCAACAACATCCTCGAATAGATGCTGTTAATTACATTATTTCCACAATCCTCACGGATATACACTTCATGCTATAAATTTTTTCAGCTGATGATTCCGCTTACAATTTGCCGGGTGGCTACCAATTGTAAGATATGGTAGGATAGGATAGAAAAAAGCAGTTTTCCGATCTCAGCAGACAGGAAAATTGACAATTTGCAGGTTAGCGGTGATAGTATGCGAGTGGTATCAGGAACAAGAAAAGGGAAGATATTGAAAGCTGTTCCGGGCAGTTCAACCCGTCCGACTACTGATAAAGTTAAAGAAGCTATTTTTAATATAATTGGGCCGTATTTCGAAGGGGGCCTTGGGCTTGATCTATTTGCGGGCAGCGGCGGTCTTGGCATTGAAGCCCTCAGCAGAGGAGCAGATAAGGTTATTTTTGTGGATCGGGATGGGAAGGCCATTCAAACCATCCATGAAAATATTCGGACATGCGGTTTTGAAGAAAAGGCGGAAGTATATCGAAATGATGCAGATCGTGCCATTAAGGCAATATTAAAAAGGGATCTGGTTTTCGATTATATATTTCTCGATCCGCCTTACCGCAAGCAGCAGCTTCTTAAGCTTCTGAAGTTAATTGATGAGAATGATCTGCTTTCGGTTCAGGGAACGATTCTATGCGAACATGGTTCTGATGTAGAGCTCCCTGATTCAATCGGAAGACTGGTTCAGCGGAAACATGAAAATTACGGGATAATTTCTATCTCAATCTACAGCTGGGCTGAATAATACATACTTAGAATGCTTATGGAAAACGATACATAATAAGAACATGACAGGGGGATATCAATGGGAGGCATCGCGGTTTGTCCAGGCAGCTTCGATCCAATAACTTATGGCCATTTGGATATTATTAAGAGGGCGGCAAAGGTATTTGAACAGGTTTATGTAGTTGTATTGAATAACTCTTCAAAAAAACCTCTTTTTACTGTTGAAGAAAGAATTCAGCTGATAGAAGAAGTAACAAAGGATCTTAAAAATGTTAAAGTAGATTCGTTTCAGGGGCTACTGATGGATTATGCAAAATCGGTTAATGCGAGTGCTGTCATTCGGGGCTTGCGGGCTGTTTCTGATTTTGAATATGAAATGCAGATAACATCCATGAACAGAGTCTTGAATGATGAAGTGGAAACCTTTTTTATCATGACTAATAATCAGTACTCGTTCTTAAGTTCAAGTATTGTGAAAGAAGTGGCAAAATATAACGGGAACATATCAGAACTCGTTCCTGACACTGTAGAAAAGGCTCTTAAGACCAAGTTTAGCTAAACACTAGAGCGTGGTGTCTTTCCTGCTGATTGTACTGGAATAATATAAAACGGGTGCCCGATTGATAGGTACCCGTTTTTTGTTATCTCTTATCCAAGCGCCTTGCGAGCATAAAGGTATAAACAGAAAGTGCAAGTATGGTTATAAGCGGTCCTGAAGCAGCTATTCCATCAAATAATTTGCCGAAAAATGAATATTTCTCAAAAAATCCGACCGGAATGGCATTGGATGGCTGTTCTGTATTGTAAAACCGTTCATAAATAGGCTGCCAAAGGATGTATGCATAAAAGGCAGCAGCAAAGCCGTGAAGGATTCTTGCGAAAAAGAATGGCTTGAAATTAATATCAGTTTGGGCAAGGATGCTTGCTACCTGAGCCTGCACGCTGAATCCGCTGAATGCGAGTATGAAGCTGACAATAATGACCTGCTGCATTAATGTTGCCTGCTGAACCTGGCTTGTCATCTGGCTGCCAAGTGTTATTTCAAATAACCCTGAAATGAATGGGATGCTCAATTCGGTTGGCAGACTAAATATTGACAGTACCGCCTCTAAGCCTTTAGCAAGGAATGCCGTGATTCCCAGATGAAATAGAAGTTTGTTAATAACAGAGAATAATATGATAAATCCGCCAATCATTAAAAGTGTTTGGATGGATGACATGACTGCATCCCCAAGAAGCTTGCCTATAGGGCGATTATCTTTTATTCTTGTCCGATGAAGAGCTGATAAGGCTGCCCGTAACGATGGTTTTGACGTCTCTGAACCAGGTGGAGGCTGCCTGGTTTTTTTTCCGTAGAACCTCATTAATAAACCGACAGTAATATTGCCGAGATAATGAGCCAGGGCTAATATAACACCAAGCTTGGCGTTATTAAAAAAACCAACAGATACTGCGCCAAAGATAAACAAAGGATTTGAACAATTAGTGAAAGAAACCAGGCGCTCTGCTTCTGTTTTTGATAGCTGTCCTTCCTGCCGAAGTCTTGCGGTCAGTTTGGCACCGGCTGGATAGCCTGAAGCCATCCCCATTGCCCATACAAATCCTCCGACTCCAGGTACTCTGAATAAAGGTCTCATCAAAGGTTCAAGGAGTACCCCGATGAACTTTACTACACCGAAGCCGATCAGCATTTCCGATACAATGAAGAAAGGCAGCAATGAGGGGAACACAATTTCCCACCACATATTTAATCCCCTGATTGATGCATCAACCGATTCCTGGGGAAAGGAAATTAATGAGATGGCTATTAAGGTTACAGAGAGTGCAAGAGTAACCGTTTTTAATTTGGAACGAAACACGGACAAGCCTCCCTCAAGTTGTACTGACTGTGCAATGATTTTAAACAATGGTAAAATAAAGAAGCGTTTAAATATATATTTTCTCATGACTTTTTCATTTATTTTACTTGAATGAACGAAATGCAGGTATACAAGGGTCAAACTTTTGCTGTCAAGTCTTGTCCCCATATAACCCAATATACTCATAGAACTTTAAAATAGACCATAGAATTAGGTACAGGCATATTGTATTTTTCAGCTGAAGATTTTTATTGTATGCTCCTTTTGGAAATAAATAGAATAGAATAACTTGAAGGCAAAAGTTCTAATCGGCCATTGGCGTTTGAGGGGGGAGTCTTTTGCAGCGACCGAAAATAGGATTGGCACTTGGTTCGGGAGGAGCTCGGGGATTCGCTCACCTGGGTGCCATCAAGGTCTTGAAGGAAGCCGGCATACCGATTGATTATATTGCCGGCAGCAGCATGGGTGCCATGGTAGGCTGCTTTTATGGGGCCGGACTTGATGTTGATCGTTTATATAAACTTTCCAAAGCATTTAAAAGGAAGTATTATTTAGATTTCACGGTTCCTAAAATGGGTTTTGTTGCAGGGAAACGAGTAAAGGAACTGATCCGTATATTTACTCATGGAAAAAATCTTGAGGACCTCGATATTCCTGTCAATGTTGTGGCTACTGATTTAATGACTGGAGAAAAGGTTGTTTTTAAAAGCGGCCCCATTTCTGATGCTGTAAGGGCAAGCATTTCCATCCCAGGCATTTTTGTGCCTGAAAAATTAAACGGGCGCCTTTTAGTGGACGGAGGAGTAGTGGACAGGGTTCCTGTGTCTGTTGTTAAAGAAATGGGGGCTGATATTATCATCGCCATCGATGTCTCACATGTCAAAACGAATGCGGAAATCACTTCAATCTATGATGTTATTATGCAAAGTCTGGATATCATGCAGATGGAGCTGGTTACTCACCGGGAGATAGCTTCCGATTTTATGATCAGGCCCCGGGTGGAAATGTATAGCTCCCGTGCATTTACCAATATAGAAGAAATCATCAAAATCGGCGAAGAAGAAGCAAAAAAGCATATTGACAGTGTTCATCATTACATAACAAAGTGGAAGGAGCATCCCGACAGATGAGAAGCAAGTTTTATACCCGTTCCTTCTTGGTTTTGGCAGTTATTCTTCTGGTTAGTTCGTTTTATTATCTGCCTTATTATGTATCAAAGCCAGGTATGGCTAAAGAACTGGAACCAATTATTGAGGTCGAAAACGGCAATGAAGAACAAGGCAGCTTTATGCTTACGACTGTAAGAATGGGCCGGGCTAATATATATGCATACGCAGCTGCTAAATTCAGCAAGTATCAGGAACTATACCCTGTAGAAGAAATACGTTCCGAAAATGAAACAGAAGAAGAATATAATGTACGGCAGCTGCATCTGATGGCAACATCCAAATTGGCTGCTATTGAAACTGCCTATAAAAAAGCTGGCATACCTATTCATTATCATTATAATGGCGTATATGTCCTTAATGTGCTCCCTGATATGCCTGCTCACGGCAAACTGCAGGCTGGTGACCGCATCTTTAAAGTGGATGGCAAGGAGTTCAAATCCTCTGATGAATTTATCAGCATGGTCTCCAATAAACAGGAGGGCAGTGAAATAACATTAACCTTTGAACGCCAGGATAAGACTAAGGAAACCTCGATTCCTTTAAAGACACTCAAAGAAACAGGAAAGCCGGGAGTGGGAATTACCCTGGTTGATGACAAAGAAATAGAGGTTGAACCGGCAGTGAATATTGACAGTGAAGAAATTGGCGGCCCTTCCGCCGGGCTGATGTTTTCACTTGAAATTTACAATCAGCTTATAAAAGAAGATTTGACTGGAGGCTATAAAATAGCTGGAACCGGAACTATTAATTCGGAAGGTACAGTCGGAAGAATAGGCGGCATCGAGCAAAAAATTGTGGCCGCTGACAAAGCCGGAGCAGAAATCTTCCTTGCCCCGAATGAAAAAGGAGCAGAAGACTCCAATTACAAAGCCGCTGTTGCAACAGCCAGGGATATCAAGACTGATATGAAAATCGTTCCTGTGGAAACCTTTGATGATGCGGTTGAATATTTAAGGAGCCTGGATTAACAGGAGCTTGCACCAAGCATTGAACAGCCAGCGGCAATCAAGAAACCGCTGGCTGTTCATTATTATCTGCTGGCAAACTGCAGCTTTCAGTTTATAGAATTAAGGAGTTCATAATTTAATCAACCATAATAGGAGGCTGATTAAATTCCTTCTGCATTAGAGTACGGTCCCGACCACCATCTATACCCATTGCATATACCCGGGAAGCTTTAATATCCAGCTGCAGCTGCTGTGCAGCGTGTGAAGAAATTCTTGAAATCAGCGGCAGTTTTAATTCGAATTTATGCCTGTTTAAATACTTCCTGCCGTTCTTGGACATCCCCAGAAGATGCAGATAATCTGCTTTTAATGGTTTGTTGGGCATCTCTGACTTTTCTGTATTTGTAAGGATATGCACACATGCCCGCTGAAGTCTTGTCCAGGTGTAACGCTTAGTTTTAATCTTCTCCATAAACTGCTGAAAAGTTTGAGCCTGGAGTGCTGCTGATAAAAACCTATGCTCCAAGCCTTCTTCCATTTCATAAATGTCCCGTAACTTTTCCGGCTGTAGATGAACCAGTCGGAATTTTAAGAAGGGCCAATATTGTTCCCATTGGTGAAACCCGCCAAACTCTTTTTTATACTGAAGTAAACCTTGATATGTAGTTTCCGGAACATATTGGCGAATGGATTCAATCTCTCCATTCTTGGAAAAAAGTGCTTTTCTTATGCTTGTGGCACTTGCTATGGAATCAGAAGCAAATTGTTCATCGTGGTATCCTGCGCTTTTTCTTGCAACTGTAAAAAGTTCCATGGATGAATATTGCCTTCGGGCTGACTTTAAATACTGAAAGCCAAGAATATTATTAGGTTTTGAAAGGTCTACCAATTCACCTTCAGGGTTCAGATCGAGGAATGCCATCGATGTTGCTTTGGGATAGCTGAAGCCAGCATCCAGATGCACTCTGACCCTTTCTTGATAGGCAGAATTATGTTCCTCAAGAAAAGATAAAGTTTGGTGAAAGCTTTCCATACTGCCGGATTCGCTTCCGAAGCAAAGGCTCCTGCAGCCGGCTGCTTCCAGAATGGATACAGCTCCGCTTGCAAAAATATCTGCCTGCTGAACAGCAAACTGGTATGGAAGCTCAAATACAATATCTGCACCCGCTCTTAATGCCATTTCAGCACGTTTCCATTTGGAAACTAATGCAGGTTCCCCCCTCTGGAGAAAGTTGCCGCTCATGACAGCTATAATGGTTTCTGCACCTGAAACTTTTTTTGCCTGCTCCAAATGAAAAGCATGGCCGTTATGAAAAGGATTATATTCTACAATTACACCTGTTGCATTCATATTGACATACTCCTCGAAAAGGTTTAAAAAGATATGTAATGGAAAAAGTATTAAGAAACAAAATCTTTAAATCCTGCAAAATTTTTTTTACTGAAGAAGCCTTCAATAGTAGGATATTAGCTACATTATAGTGTAAAGAAAAAATATTGACAAATAATTATAGGAAGGCTATAATTACCTTTGTTGCCTTGGGGTGATTCGTATGAAATGGACTTTAAGTCAGTTACAAAAATATCGAAGCAAGGATTTTCCCATTGATGAAACTGTCAATGTTGATGAGGTCATGAAATTGAATCCGGAAATACGCGGTGCATCACCAATGCATGTGACGGGCCGTACGGATATTGATTCTGCCAAAGTGACTTTTCATTTAAATATAAAGGGTCATTTAATATTACCTTGTTCTCGTACTTTAGTTGACGTAAATTATCCAATTAATGTTGAAACAACTGAAACTTTCCTTTTAAAAGGTCTTGATTATGAGACTGAAGAGGAGGTTCACCAGGTAAAAGGGGATGTGATTGATTTAAATCCGATCCTTCATGAGATCCTTTTACTCGAAGTCCCAATGCAAGTTTTCTGCGAAGACAGCAGTGAAGAAGGAGCTCCTCAATCCGGTAAGGATTGGGAGGTCATTCAGGAGCAGGATAAACAGGATAAAGTAGATCCTCGTCTTGCCGGACTTGCTCAATTTTTTGATCAGAATGATCCTTCTTCCGATTCATAACGGAAGAAAAACAAGAAGCACTTGAAGACACCAGCTTGCTCTGGCCTTCATAACTTTCTTAATGGGTGTGTCCAATTCCTATGGACATCCTCTAATACTCTTTAAGGAGGTGGGAAGAATGGCTGTACCTTTTAGAAGAACATCTAAAACTGCGAAGAGAAAACGTCGTACCCATTTTAAATTACAGGTTCCTGGTATGGTAGAATGCCCAAACTGTGGTGAAATGAAACTTGCTCACCGCGTTTGCAAAGCTTGCGGAACTTACAAAGGAAAAGAAGTAGTAAACGACTAATCCTTTAGATATAAAGCACAAGAACTTAGTTCTTGTGCTTTTGTCGTTTTTAGGCAGTGATTTTGCCTCATCAATAAGTAACTGTCTATGTATATTTTTGCTAATATTATAAATAGTTTAACCAATTACAAGGAGGCAGCCATGAACCCTTACATAATTGAAGAATTCGAGAATGGACTTTTAGTATTTAAGATTAACAGGCCTGAAAAAAGGAATGCCATAAGCTATGAAGTTATGGATGGCCTGGAGATCGCACTTCATAAAGCAGGTAAGAAATCAGTTAAGGCACTTGCGATTACAGGAGAGGGAGACCAGGCTTTTTGCTCAGGAGGTGATCTATCTTCCTTTCACAGCTTAAAAACAGAAGATGAAGCTTTTGGAATGCTAAGCAGAATGGCTGGTCTTTTAAAAGAAATACTATTCTTGCCAAAACCAACTATTGCCATATTGAATGGAACAGCTGTCGGCGGTGGCTGTGAGCTTGCTGCTGCATGTGATTACCGGATTGCCAATGCAGGAATTAAAGCCGGTTTTATCCAGGGAACTTTAGCCATAACAACCGGCTGGGGCGGCGGTTCCATCATTATGGAAAAGATGCTTCCTGCCAATGCCATGAGAATGCTGATGGAAGCAAAATTATATTCTGATGAAGAATTAAAAGAATTAGGTTTCATACATTCTGTCTTTGAAGGGAATCCAATCGACGGGTGCAAGAGCTTTCTGGAAAGAATGCTTAAGCTTGAGAGTGAGGTTTTGGAAGCTTATAAAGACCTTCTTGTAAAAAAGTGGGCTGCAGCTGGCTTAGAAGAGAGAATTGATCAAGAAGTGCGTCGCTGTTCGGTTTTATGGGAGGGAGAAGCGCACCATAATAAAGTTGACAGTTTCCTGAATAAGCCTTAAGCATATCCTTCCGAAATTAGAAAAAACCATTAATTTCCTGGGGATGAATAAAGTTACACTTTATAATACGATATCAGTCTATCTTTTCTAGCATTGGCATATGTATAAAGAAAAACACTAGGAGGGATACACTGATGTCTTCAACCCGTCAGGATGCTTGGTCTCAAGATGAGGATTTACTGCTTGCAGAAATCGTACTCCGTCATATTCGTGAAGGAGGAACTCAGCTTCAGGCATTTGAAGAAGTTGGCAAACAGTTAAGCAGAACCGCGGCTGCCTGCGGATTTCGCTGGAATTCCTTTGTAAGAAAACAATATAAATCAGGAATTGAACTGGCAAAAAAGCAGAGGAAAGAAATGAAGAAAAGTCCGCAGGCTGTGGAAGTGGAACAAGAGCTTCCAGCTGTTCCAGAGGAAAATGCGGAAAAAAGAAATGAAAACTCAGTTCAGTCAATTAAAAGGACTATCGAGTTTGAGGAATTAGCCTCTTTCCTGAAAGAGTTATATGAAAAAGCTCAGAAGCCTGCTGTCTCAGAAGATCCTTATCCTAAAAAACGCATTCAGGAGCTTGAGAAGCAAATGTACTACCTGGCAGCGGAAAATGAAAAATTAATTAAAGAATTGAATACAATGGAGCAGGATTACAAAGCTCTGGTAGAAATTATGGAAAGTGCAAGAAAGCTTGTCGGGCTCAAAGACGGCACCCGCCACAAAAACTTGAATTTTACTGTGAATCCCGATATAAAGCCTGAGAAGGTGGAGAAATAGATGTAGCGTAATTAAATAGAAATAAGCGGACTGCAATAGTCCGCTTATTTAATGACTTAGTAGTAGTAGACAGCATCTTAATGGGTTTGTTCTTTAACTCCTGCCGGGAACCAGGCCAGCGGATTCTCTCCCAGGTCGCGTTCCATATCATAATTAACGGGTTCAAATCCCATTTTCTCCCAGAAGACTTTCGATTTTACTCGTGGATTTGTTTTAATAGGAAGTCCAAATCCTTTGGCGAATTCTACAAGTTTCTGGCCGTAGCCTTTGTTTTGATAGTCAGGCAGGACTTCAAGCTTCCATAACTCCAGATAATCCTGTGCGGGATCGAAATATCGATCGAATCTTGCTTCTATCTGGTAAAGGCTCATACGTGCTACAAGTTTATCCCCGAAATAAATGCCGTAGAAAGGCGACTCGCTGTCATTTTCAATAATATTAGCTTCAAGGTCTTCAAGCATGGATAGCTCCTGCAGTCCATACTCTTTGAATTTCTTAAACTCTTCCAGTGTTTTATAATTTACTTTTAATTTTTCAACTTTATAGTTCATAAAATCTCCCCCTTAGCCATCGATGTATAGGAATTCTGCAGATGTAACCGCTTTATAATGCCTTCCTAATAGTTGAAAGGTTTTTTCTATGTCTATTATTATATAACAAGTAAACAAAAAATTCTGCACATATGAAAAACTTAATATATTTTTAGTTTTTTTATAAAAATCAGAAAGCGTTTACAAAAACAGAAGGAAATAGGCAGAAGATTGTAGAAATATATATTATTGCAGGATTACTACAATGAGAAAGGGGACCGATTGTGCGAAAAATTCTGATTGCCAACAGGGGAGAAATTGCTTTAAGGATAATTAAAACCTGCCGTGAAATGGAAATTGAGACTGTTGCCATATATTCTGATGCAGACAAAGATCTGCCATTTGTTAAAGAAGCTACATATGCTTTCCGTATTGGTGAACCGCCTGTTAATAAATCTTATTTAAAGACAGAGGCCATTTTGGAAATTGCAAAGAGGGAAAATGTAGATGGAATTCATCCGGGATATGGTTTTTTATCAGAAAACGCCGTCTTTGCAAGATCCGTAATTAATGCGGGTATTGTTTTTATTGGACCAGATCCTGAAACCATTGAATTGATGGGGGATAAAATTGTATCCCGCAATACTATGAAGGAAGCGGGAGTGCCGGTTGTCCCAGGAAGCGGAGAGGGAACATCCACTCTTGAGGAAGCATGCAGGCTTGCGGATTCTATGGGCTATCCAGTCATGCTGAAGGCCAGTGGAGGAGGCGGAGGTATTGGAATGGTGCGCTGTGAAAATGAGCAAGCGCTCGCTAAGTCTTTCGACTCCACAAAAGCCCGTGCAAAAGCCTATTTTGGATCTGATGAAGTATTTATTGAAAAATATATAGAAAATGCCAGACATGTCGAAATACAAGTGTTTGGTGACCATCATGGGAATATCGTACATCTATTTGAAAGAGATTGCTCTATTCAGAGGAGACATCAGAAAGTAGTAGAGGAATCACCGTCACCTTTCCTTTCAGAGCAAACAAAACAGAAGATGTATGAAACGGCTTTGACTGCTGCCAAAGCAGTCAATTATAAAAATGCCGGAACAATTGAATTTATTGTGGATGAGCAGGAGAACTTTTATTTTCTTGAAATGAACACAAGACTTCAGGTTGAACATCCCGTAACTGAACAAGTAACTGGGCTGGATCTTGTAGAATGGCAGCTGCTTGCAGCAAGAGGAGAAAAGCTGCCGCTGCAGCAAAATAGCATCAAGCAGGCTGGCCATTCAATTGAATTTAGGCTGTATGCTGAGGATCCTGTAAGCTTTATGCCTTCTCCAGGCAAATTGTCCAAATTTGAGTGGAAAGATACCCCAGGAATACGCGTTGATTATGGATATGCTTCAAATACGGCAGTCAGCCCATTTTATGATCCAATGATTGCAAAATGCATTATATATGGCCAATCAAGGGATGAAGCGATAGAAAATGCCTTACAATTCTTTGAGGGACTGGGAATTGAAGGCATTAAAACAAATGCACCGTTATTTAAAGAAATATTAAAAGACGAAGATTTCCGTAAAGGGAATTATTCTACATCATTTCTAGCAAAGAAGGCTTTTGCTGTTAACTAAAAGGAGGAAAATACAATGAAAGAAATTACATCATCAATGGCAGGTACTGTATTAAATGTTTTGGTTGAAGCGGGTCAGGAGGTTAATGCAGGCCAGGAAGTATTAATGCTTGAATCCATGAAAATGGAGATTCCAGTTGAAAGCGAAGCTGCTGGAAAAGTAGCTGAAGTGAAGGTAAGCATAGGAGATTTTGTTAACGAAGGCGATGTGCTAATCGTATTCGAATAAGAAGGCTGAGACACGGATATCCAATACAGGTGGCTGATGCTGAGTACCGTGCAGCAATAAGCAAGTATAACGAAGAATGGAAAATTTATATTTTAGGAGGATGGGAATGACCACTGCAAAGACATTAACAGAGACGCTGCAGGAAAGAAGCAGGGTAATAGAAGCTGGCGGACATCCAAAATATCATGAAAAGAATGAAGCCCAAAATAAGCTCTTTGTCAGAAGACGGCTTGAACTCCTGTTTGATGACGGATTCTATGAGGAAGATGGCAAGTTTGCGAACTGTCAGGAAAGTGATCTTCCGGCAGACGGGGTTGTAACAGCAGTTGGCAGGGTAAATGGCCAGACCGTTTGTGTAATGGCTAATGATTCCACAGTAAAAGCCGGTTCCTGGGGTGCGAGGACGGTTGAAAAGATTATCCGTATACAGGAAACGGCTGAGAAATTAAAAGTTCCGATCCTTTACCTGGTTGACTCTGCCGGTGCCCGTATTACCGATCAGCTTGATATGTTTCCGAATAGACGAGGAGCAGGGAGAATTTTTTATAACCAGGTAAAACTTTCAGGCATGGTACCTCAGATATGTCTGCTTTTTGGACCTTCTGCTGCTGGCGGAGCTTATATACCTGCGTTTTGTGATATTGTTATTATGGTAGATCAAAATGCATCTATGTATCTGGGTTCACCAAGAATGGCAGAAAAGGTTATTGGGGAGAAGGTTACCCTTGAAGAAATGGGCGGTGCCCGCATGCATTGTTCTGTCAGCGGCTGTGGCGATTTGCTTGCACATAGTGAGGAAGAGGCCATTGATTCAGCAAGAAGATATTTGGCTTACTTTCCTGCAAGTTTTAAAGAAAAATCAGTGAAGCTCGAGGCGGTAATGCCCAAATCCGGCCGCAGCCTCGAAGAAATTATCCCTAAAAATCAAAATGCCCCATTTGATATGTATGAGTGTATTGATTCCTTAATTGATGAAGGCAGCTTTTTTGAAATTAAGAAACTTTTTGCAGGGGAACTCATTACGGGACTTGCACGGATTGGGGGGAATCCTGTAGGGATTATTGCCAACCAGCCAAAGGTTAAAGGCGGGGTATTATTTGTGGATTCTGCTGATAAAGCAGCGAAATTTATTCAGCTTTGTGATGCTTTCCATATTCCGCTATTATTCCTTGCAGATGTCCCTGGATTTATGATTGGGACTAAGGTGGAGAGAGCAGGGATTATCCGGCATGGTGCAAAGCTTATTGCTGCGATGAGTTCTGCAACAGTGCCGAAAATTTCAGTTGTCGTCAGAAAAGCATATGGAGCCGGGTTGTATGCAATGGCTGGACCAGCTTTTGAACCTGATTGCTGTATTGCCCTGCCTACAGCACAAATCGCAGTTATGGGTCCTGAAGCAGCAGTAAATGCGGTTTATTCCAATAAAATCAATGCGATTGAAGATCCGAAAGAAAAGATTAAATATGTTCAGGAAAAACAGCAGGAATATAAAGAAACAATTGATATCTACAAACTTGCCTCTGAATTAATTGTTGACGATATTGTTGCACCTTCAGAATTAAGAAATGTTTTAATTAACCGTTTTAACCTGTATGAGACTAAAGAATTGACATTCAGCATCCGCAAACATCCGGTTTATCCAGTTTAATACTTTATCCTTTTAAAAATCCCTTTTTCGATCTTCGAAAAAGGGATTTTTTTAAAGGATTTAGCTGATGAAAAATGGAATAAAGAAAATAAATATTGGAATTAGTAATTAAAACATTCCATTTTACCCATGAATTTATCTTATTTTGTTAAAATATGCTTAAAAAGTAAAAATGGTGGAGTCTGTTATGAAAATAGCTATTATCGGTGGAGGCGCCATTGGCCTTCTGTTTGCCCATTATTTAAATGAAAATCATGAAGTGCGTGTTTATATTAGAAACAGTACTCAATTGCAAAAGCTGCGCAAAAAAGGACTTACAACTGAGAGAAAAGGCATTCGCAGCAATGCCCCCTTAAAGGCATTCCATTTCAAAGAATGGAAGGGAGAAGAGGATTTAACAATCATTGCTGTTAAGCAATACAGCATTCCTGAAGTTGTAAAGGACTTAATGGAAATGAATACTGGCAAGTGTGGATCATATTTGTTTTTGCAAAATGGCATGGGGCATTTGAAATGGGCTGAAATGCTTGAAGCGGAAAATATTTATGTGGGCAGTGTAGAGCATGGTGCTTTAAAGTCAGAGCCTGACACAGTGCTGCATACTGGAATTGGGGTAACCAAAGTGGCTGCTTTAAAGGGAGATGTGGAACTTTTATCGAAAATATCCGATTCAGCATCTTGTTATTTTCCTTTTAAATTTGCCGAGAATCACATAGAAATGCTAATTGAAAAATTAATCGTAAACTGTGTTATAAATCCGCTTACAGCAGTTCTCCGTGTGAGAAATGGTGAACTCTTAGCTAATAAATATTATTATCAGTTATTTTTGAGGTTGTTTGACGAGGTAAGTGGCATATTAGGCATTCCTGATAAAGCAGGTGCATTAACCCATGTAAAAAGTGTCTGTGAGGAAACAGGGATGAACAGATCTTCAATGCTTAAGGATATCGAAGAAGGCAGAGAAACAGAGATAGATGCTATTTTAGGATATATCCTTGAGGAAGCTGAAAAGAAGAAGATGTCTGCTCCATATTCTGAAAGTCTTTATTGTCAGATCAAAGGCAGGGAGTAAAAAGGGGGAAATGAGTTGAATACTGTGTTCTCAAGCCTAATTGCAACATTGGTGACCATACCGCTGCTCGGATATCTGGCTGTTTTTATTATCAGCAAACAAATCACTAAAAAACACAAAAGATCTGTACATATTGCCCTGGATGTCAGCACATTATTTTTTATTCTGGCGGTTCACTATTTAATTGTCGTAATCTGGGATAAATCCTATCTATGGATGATAGTCCTATCACTGCTGATTACAGCGGTCACTTTTATTATCATGCATTGGAGAATTAAGCAGGAAATCAATCTGCGTGCCTTATTCAAAGGGTTCTGGAGATTCAATTTTTTACTTTATTTCACCGCTTATATAGTTCTAATGTTAATTGGGCTTGTTCAAAGGGTAACTTCTGTTGTCTTCATTCCATAAGTAAAGCAGGTCCGGAATATAATTATTTTACATCTAGAATTAAAGCATTTAGGTAAGCAAAGTTTTTTTCTTTTCATTTAAGACAATGCTATACTCATAAGATGAAAATTAAAATTGATCAGCTATGAGAAAGGAAGTTCATTAATGGAGATTCTTAATCTCTCATTGCCGGCAACAAACCGGTTTGCAACAGATTATATTGCACAAACAGAAGAAATTATGCAGTTTTTTCACTATCGTTATAATTCCGACTCTGATTATAAAGCACGGTTAGCTGAACTGAAGGGCCGGTCGTTTATGAGAAATGAACTTTCTGAATATATTGGAGAGTTTATGGATCAATTCCCTGCTTCCCCGGCTGTTCATGACTCACTAAATAAGCTGAAGCAAGAAAATAGTGCAGTGATTATCGGAGGGCAGCAGGCCGGTATTTTGACGGGACCCCTATATACTATACATAAAATCATCTCAATCATAAATCTTGCAAAACAGCAGGAAAGTAAGCTGGGAATCCCTGTTGTTCCGGTATTCTGGATTGCGGGGGAGGATCATGACTATCAGGAAGTAAATCATATTTTCATCGAGAAGAATAATAAAATTGAAAAAATGACTTATCCTGAAAAAGTTTTAGAGAAGAAGATGGTTTCAAATATCCCTTTGAACCGTGAAAAATGCAGGGCATGGGTGGAAGACATCATTGAGACTTTCGGAGAGACGGAACATACAAAAGACCTTCTTTTGAGTTTAGAAGGAATTATTATGCATTCACAAACCTATGTGGAGTTCTTTGCCGGCATTATTATGCATTTATTTAAAGAAACAGGGCTTCTTCTGGTTGATTCAGGTGACCAAAAGCTTCGCAGACTTGAAAGCAGCATTTTTGGCAAACAGATCAAAGGTTTTGAAGATATCACAAAGCGTGTGAAAAGCCAGCAGCAAAACTTGGAGAATGCCGGGTTTCCAAATGCTATTGACTTAAGTGAAAATGCTGCAAACCTATTTTATTATGATGAAAAGCATAAAGAAAGAATACTTTTGGAGTTCAATCAGGAAAAAAAGGTATTTACCGGTAGGGAACAAACTCACGAGTTCTCAATGAATGAGCTCCTGGAGATTTCAGAAAATCATCCCGAACGACTAAGCAATAATGTGGTGACAAGGCCTATCACACAGGAATGCCTGTTTCCGGTTCTTTCCTTTATAGCCGGTCCTGGCGAAATTGCCTATTGGGCTGAACTAAAAATGGCATTTGAATGGTTTGGAATGAAAATGCCTCCGATTATGCCCCGTTTAAATATCACTATCTTAGAACGTTCTGTGGAAAGTGATTTGAGAGAATTAGGACTTGATTTGCAGGGCGTGCTTGTATCAGGAACGAAAGCAGAGAAAGATGAGTATCTGAGGAGTATTAAAAATGAAAGCATAGAAGCCCAATTCCAAAAAACAAAAGCTCAAGTAAAACAAAACTATGAGCTAATCGAAGAACTTACAATGAAAGAGGTTCACGCCCTTCTTCCTATGTTAAAGAAAAATGAAGATCTTTTAATAAGGCAGATAGATTTCATGGAGAATAAAATCCAGAAGTCCATCCAGCAAAAACATGAAGTAATCATTATGAAATATGAAAAAGCTGAAAACTCACTGAGGCCGGGTGGAGTTCCTCAGGAGAGAGTTTGGAATGTTCTCTATTACCTTAATAAATATGGGATGAATTTCCTTGAAGAATTGATTGAGTACTCCTTTCATTTCGATGGGACACACAAAGTCATAAAAATTTAATATTCGCCATTATTCTTCGGACCTTTTCCATACGGATGAGGTCTTTTTTTTGATGAAAAAAGATGAAATCCCTTTATATCCTGACTATTCCCCAGCGTGAAAATCTGTGAAAAGCATAGTAAAGAATTTAAAGAAAATGTAATAAAAAGACGAACGGAAAATGGGGGAATACCTTATGGGAAGCAGGATTTTATATGAAGTGGTAGAATAATTAAAAACATGTGGAGGAAAGTGGGGGATTGTGGTACATTTGAGTTAGAAAGTGGGTGCAGTGGGTATGTTCATGGGTGAGTTCCATCACAACGTTGATAATAAAGGCCGTCTCATCGTGCCATCCAAATTTCGTGATAACTTGGGTGAAACATTTGTTTTGACACGCGGACTTGATCAATGTTTGTTTGGCTACCCCATGGATGAGTGGAGGCAGCTTGAAGAAAAATTAAAGGGCCTTCCGCTTACCAAAAAAGATGCCCGTGCATTTACCCGTTTTTTCTTTTCAGGTGCCACTGAATGTGAAATTGATAAACAAGGAAGAATAAATATTGCTTCCCCTCTTCTGCAATATGCAAAATTGGAAAAAGAATGTGTAGTGCTGGGCGTTTCCAATCGGATCGAGATATGGAGCAAAAATCTTTGGGAAGATTATTTTGCAGAATCAGAGGAATCTTTTGCTGATATTGCGGAAAACATGATTGGGTTTGATATATAATGGGAATGTTTTAGTAATATAATTTCCCATGATACAAAGATATTTGTTTAGCTCCAGGTGCCATTAATGCATCTCGTGCTTCTCGGATTGGAAAGGTGGATTCATACAACAATGTTTGAACATACAACAGTACTATTAAAAGAAACAGTAGAAGGCTTAAATATCCATCCTGATGGAGTGTATGTGGATTGTACGCTGGGCGGTGCAGGCCACAGCGAATTAATTCTTTCCCAGCTGTCTGAAAAGGGAAAGCTGTATGCATTTGACCAGGATGACACAGCGATTGCTCACGCAAAAGAAAAACTGGCTGAATATGGTGACAGAATTACGATCATCAAAAGTAATTTCAAGTATCTTCAGGAAGAGCTTGCAAACCTGGGTGTGTCAAAAGTAGATGGTGTTTTATATGACCTTGGCGTTTCATCACCTCAATTGGATACACCTGAAAGAGGTTTCAGCTATCATAATGATGCCCCGCTTGATATGAGAATGGATACAGGCGCTGACATTTCCGCTTATGACGTAGTAAACAGATGGGAATATGGTGAACTTGTGAAAATCTTCTTCAGATACGGAGAAGAGAAATTCTCGAAGCAAATTGCGAGGAAGATTGAAGCGGCCAGGGAAGTTTCCCCGATAGAAACAACAGGCCAGCTGGTTGAGCTGATTAAAGAGGCAATACCTGCTCCTGCCAGACGAAAAGGCGGGCATCCCGCCAAGCGTGTATTTCAGGCCATTAGAATAGCTGTTAATGATGAACTTGGTGTATTTGAGGATTCTCTTCACCAGGCTATTGACATATTAAATCCCAATGGAAGAATCAGCGTGATCACGTTTCATTCACTGGAGGATCGGATTTGTAAAGCGGCATTTAAAAAAGCCAGTGAAACACCAAATCTTCCTCCCGGCCTCCCGATTATTCCAGATGAATATAAACCAATCTTAAAGCTCATTAACAGAAAGCCGATTCTGCCTTCAGAAGAAGAGCTGGAACACAATAATCGGGCAAGGTCCGCTAAACTGAGAATAGCAGAGAAGCTTTAAGGGATTACGAATACTCATGTAGAGAATAAATAAAAAATTTACAGGAGGGGAATTATGAGCAATTTAGCCCGGAAAATTCAAGAAGAAAAACAATTTGATATCCAAACCCAGCCCGTCCAGGCTCCCAAGAAATTATCAAAAAAGTCATGGCTTTCCCCCGGGGAAAAAATACTGGGACTTGCTTTCACTGGCATTGTTTGTTTTGGTGCTGTACAAATGGTTTCAAACCAGGCAGCCATATACGAAGTGAATAAAGAAATTCAGCAAACAGAAGAAGCAATCCAAACGCAGAATAAAGTGAATACAGATCTCAAAATGCAAGTGGGCGAATTAAGTACATACGAGCGCATTAAAGCAAAAGCTGAGGAAATGGGACTTAAATTCAGCGGAAATAATGTCAAGGTAGTGGAAGATTAATGAAGAAACAGCCAAATATCAATTTTGGAGCAGCGATATTATTTTTAATATTCAGCCTGCTCTTTTTTGTATTAATTTTCCGCTTTGTTTCCATTCAGGTTACAGGGGAAGCAGCGGGACATGCACTTGCGGCAAAAGCTCAGCAAAAATATGAACGTGAAAAGACAATTCAAGCCAAAAGGGGTACTATCTATGACCGCAATGGTGAAGTCATTGCCGAGGATACTATTTCCTACAAGCTTGTAGCAATCCTTGACAAAAGTATGAAGCCGGATTATGTGAAAGACCCTGAAAAAACAGCAGCGGCGCTTTCGAAAGCAATCGATCTGGAAGAGTCGGAGATATATAGAATCTTAACGAAGAAAACAGAAAAAGGGGACCCGCCATTCCAGGTTGAATTTGGTAAAGAAGGGCGCGATCTTCCGTTAAAGACAAAAAGAGAAATTGAAGATATGAATTTACCGGGAATTACATTCATAACTGATTCCAAACGGTTCTACCCAAATGGCGTCTTCGCCTCGCATTTAGTCGGATATGTTGAAAAGAAAAAATCGAAGACGAATAAGACCGATACAGTAGGGATGCTGGGTCTTGAACAGAGTTTGAATGATGTGCTTACAGGAAAAGATGGAAAGTTCAGCTATGAAAGCGATATATGGGGCTATCTCCTTCCAAATGGAGATCAAAAAATCCAGCCGGCTCAAAATGGCAAAGATGTGTATTTGACAATCGATAAGAAAATCCAGACTTTCCTCGAAGATTCCATGAATAAAGTAGACGAAGAGTATAAGCCGAAAAAGATGGTTGCTGTAGTCGCGGATGCCAAAACGGGTGAGATTTTGGCAATGGGACAGAGGCCATCCTTCCACCCGAAAACAAAGGAAGGCATTGAAGAGACGTGGCATAATGAAGTGATCGAAAACTCATTTGAGCCCGGCTCAACTATGAAGATCTTTACTTTGGCTGCAGCCATTGAGGAGGGAGAATTTGATCCGAATGAATGGTATAAATCAGGAAGTTATAAAGTAACAGAAAATTCACCGGCTATACGCGACCATAACCAGGGACGGGGCTGGGGGTCCATTACTTACCTTGAAGGCGTTCAGCGTTCGTCGAACGTGGCTTTCGCGAAAATAGTTAAAGAGAAGCTTGGTTATGAAAAATACAGGGAATATATAACAAAGTTTGGATTTGAAAATCCAACTGGAATTGACCTGCCGAATGAAACAGGCGGAAAAATAGCTTACGAGTGGCCGCTTGATAAGGTAACTACCGGATTCGGGCAAGGTTCTGCCATTACGCCGATTCAGCAGGTACAGGCAGCTACTGCCATTGCAAATGACGGCAAAATGATGAAGCCTCATGTGATCAGCAGTATTGTTGATGGTGATAAAAATGAAGTATTAAAAAAAACAAAGCCGGAAGTGAAGGGGAATCCAGTTTCAGCAGAAACGGCCAAGAAAACAAGGGATATCCTGGAAACGGTTGTGTCTTCTGAAAACGGGACGGGTTACAAAAGGTATAATATTGAGGGCTACAAGGTTGCCGGAAAAACGGGGACTGCCCAAATCCCTGACCCAAATGGCGGAGGATATTTAACTGGGCATGAAAATTTTATCTTCTCCTTTTTAGGCATGGCGCCAAAAGATGATCCTGAACTGATCATCTATGTAGCTGTCCAGCAGCCGGATATTGACCTGAGTACAAACGGTGCAGAGCCGGTTTCCAAGATTTTTACACCGGTTATGAAAAGCAGTCTTCAATATTTAAATATCGAGCCGGCAAAGGAACTGAAGGCGAACTCTGAACAGGCACCTGAAGTGGAAGGGAAAACAGTTGAGGAAGCAAAAGCAGAATTGAAAAAGTCCGGTTTTGAAGCTATTGTACTGGGAAAGGGAAGCAAGGTTGAAAGACAGGTCCCTGGAAATATGTACAATTTGCTGGAAGGAGAACGAGTAATCTTAAAGACTGAAGGCGATTTAACAGTGCCCGATATGAATGGATGGTCGCTGAGGGACGTTATGAAGGTGGCAAAGCTTGCTGACTTAAAGCTGAATACTGTAGGAAGCGGATATGTGGTGAAGCAAAATCTGAAGGCTGGTTCTGCACTCAGGGAAGGTGACTATTTAATCGTCGAACTTGAGCCGCCTGCAGAGAAATATAATGAGGAAAATGCACAATCAGAAGAGCAGCAGGAAGAAGAGGAAGCAGTGCTGGATTAAATTAGAACGTACTGCCGGATGAGCGGCAGTGCGTTCTATTCATTTATGTACAAGCATATATTGGAACGAGCCATAATCTAAGGAGGTTCGTCCGTACATGCGTGTTTCAAATGTAACCGTTCGAAAACGGCTGACTGTAGCGTTGTTTGTTGGTATTCTCGTTTTTTTTATTATTGATTTGCGTCTTGGATATGTTCAATTCTTTCTGGGGAATTTGCTTACAGATGGCGCAAAGGAACTATGGAGCAGAGACATCCCTTTCGAACCGGAAAGAGGAGAAATCGTCGACCGCAACGGTATTCCACTGGCTACGAATGTCAGTGCTCCAACTGTCTATGTTGTACCCAGGCAAATAAAAGATCCTGCTGATGCTGCAGAGAAATTGGCTGCAGTGCTGAATATGTCAAAAGAAAAAGCTTACCAGCTGATCACCAAAAGAGAATCAAGTGTGAAAATCCCTGAAGGCCGAAAAATTTCCCATGAAAAAGCGAAAGAAATCCGTGCACTGGAAATTGAAGGCATATACATTGGTGAAGATTCAAAACGCCATTACCCTTTCGGGAATTATCTCTCACATGTTTTGGGGTTTTCGGGAATTGATAATCAGGGTCTTATGGGGCTGGAATTATATTATGATGAAGAACTAAAAGGAAAAAAAGGATCTGTTAAGTTTTATGCGAATGCAAAGGGAGAACGGATGAACGATATGGCGGATGACTACAAGCCGCCGGTTGATGGTATGGATTTAAAGCTCACTATCGATTCCAAGATTCAGACAATCGTAGAAAGGGAGCTTGATATTGCTCAGGCTGAATACAACCCTGATGGAATAATAGCAATTGCCATGAATCCAAATAACGGGGAAGTTCTTGCCATGGCCAGCAGGCCTGATTTTGACCCTGCGAATTTTAGGAATGTACCCCCGGAAATTTACAACCGCAACCTGCCAATCTGGAGTACATACGAGCCTGGTTCTACATTCAAAATCATCACTCTGGCAGCTGCGTTAGAAGAGGGCAAGGTAGACTTGGAAAAGGATCATTTTCATGATCCGGGATCTGTTGAAGTTGGCGGTGCAAGACTAAGATGCTGGAAAAAGGGCGGCCATGGCAGCCAGACTTATTTGGAAGTAGTTCAGAATTCCTGTAACCCTGGTTTTGTAGAGCTCGGTGAGCGATTAGGCAAAGATAAACTGTTTAAATACATCCGCGACTTTGGATTCGGAGAAAAGACCGGTATCGACCTGCAGGGCGAAGGGAAAGGGATTCTATTTAATCTCGACCGGGTTGGCCCAGTTGAGCAGGCAACTACTGCTTTTGGACAGGGAGTTTCTGTGACTCCGATTCAGCAGGTAGCAGCCATTTCGGCTGCCGTTAATGGGGGAACATTATATACCCCTTATATAGCCAAAGAGCTTATTAATCCGGCTACCGGGGAAATATTGATGAAAAAATCACCTGATGCAAAGAGAAAAGTAATATCAAAGGAAACATCAGATGAAATCCGAAAAGCGCTTGAATCAGTTGTGGCAAAAGGGTCGGGAAAAAAGGCCTTTGTAGACGGGTACCGTGTAGGCGGTAAAACTGGAACTGCACAAAAAGCGCAAAACGGCCGTTACCTGGAAAATAACCATATTGTATCATTTATAGGATTCGCACCTGCAGATGATCCGCAGCTTGTTGTTTATGTGGCTGTGGATAATCCAAAAGGAACTATTCAATTTGGCGGCGTAGTTGCTGCTCCAATTGTCGGAGAGATCATGGGGGACAGCTTGCGGGCGATGGGTGTAAAGCCGCGGAAAAATCAAATTGAAAAAGAACTGACATGGATGGATTCACCAATGATTGAAGTTCCTGATATGGTCGGCCTGACAAAGAAGGATCTGGGTGAGCTCTACCTTAACCTGAAAATTGATGCGAGCGGCACAGGAAATACAGTGGTCAAGCAAACGCCTCAGCCTGGCATCAAGTTAAAGGAAGGTTCAACGATCCGGCTGTATTTTGACGACAAATAAGAATAGAACTGAGGGCGGCATTATCCTGCGCCGCCTGAATTTTTTTGTTTGTAAGGAAACTGCAACATACTTTCAGGGTTTGGGTTCTATATATTAAATAGCTAAAAAAGCAATTATCATGTACAATATATATCGCCATCATATAGAATGTTAGTTTGAGAACTTAGAAATGAATATGACAAGAGGCAGTAAAAAAGGATTAAATTGTTCTGTTTAACACGAGAGGATTGGTAGACATGGAATTACATAAATTGCTGCGATTTTTGCAGCCATATATGACTTTTAAAGGGGAAAACCCGGAAATTACAGCGATTGTTAACGATAACCGGAAAGTTACACCTGGAAGTCTGTTTGTTTGTATTGAGGGCTATACGGTGGATGGCCACGATTTTGCGGCCTCTGCTGCCGAAAAAGGTGCAGCAGCAGTCATTGCCCAAAGAGAATTGGATTTGGATATTCCGGTTATAGTGGTAAAGAATACAAAACGGGCCATGGCTGTGCTGGCTGATGCTTTTTATGGACAGCCGAGCAAGCAGCTTCATTTAATTGGCATAACAGGAACCAATGGCAAAACAACAACAAGCCATTTAATAGAGAAAATCCTTGCTGATGCAGGAAGGAAAACCGGCTTAATTGGCACGATGTATACGAAGATTGCCGATGAAACCTTTGAAGTGAAAAATACCACTCCTGAAAGTTTGACTCTGCAAAGCACATTTAGAAAAATGGCAGATGCAGGTGTAGATTCAGCCGTAATGGAAGTGTCTTCACATGCACTTGATGAAGGACGCATTCATGGGTGTGATTTTAATATAGCCGTATTTACAAACCTGACTCAGGATCATCTGGATTATCACAAAACAATGGATGAATACAGGAGAGCAAAAGGGCTGCTTTTTGCCCAGCTCGGAAGCTCCTATAATCATGAAGAGCCGAAATATGCCATTTTAAACTCAGATGACCCTGCTTCTGCAGAATATGAAAAATCGACGGCAGCTCATGTCATTTCCTATGGAATTGATCAGGAAGCTGACCTTCGGGCAATTAATATTCAGATGACTTCTGGCGGGACAGAATTTGACTTAATCTCTCCATTTGGAAAGCATAAAGTATCTCTGAAAATGATAGGCAAATTCAGCATCTATAATGTCCTTGCCAGCATAGGTGCAGGGATCGCTTCAGGGATATCAATCTCGCAAATCATCAAATCTGCTGAAGAAGTTAAAGGCGTAGCAGGCAGATTTGAAACCGTAGATGCAGGTCAGGATTTTTCTGTGATTGTTGATTATTCACATACTCCTGACAGCCTGAAAAATGCTTTGGAAACGGTAAAGCAATTTGCCCTGAAACGCATTTTTACCATCGTGGGATGCGGAGGAGACAGGGACAGATCCAAGCGGCCGCTAATGGCTGAAATTGCATGCCAGTACAGTACAGACCCGATCTTTACTTCTGATAATCCCCGAAGTGAAGACCCAATCCAAATCCTTAGGGATATGGAAGAGGGAGTAAAAGGTGAAAGTTATAAAACAATCGCCGATCGAAAAGAGGCCATTCACTATGCCGTGAAAAATGCCAGTAAAGGAGACGTTATTTTAATAGCTGGCAAGGGCCATGAGACATATCAGCAGGTAGGGAACCAGGTTTTCGACTTTGATGACCGTCTTGTCGCAAAAGAGGCTATAGAGGAGCGATAAAATGTATTTGATGTATCGGGATTTAGCGGTATTGTTTCCGTCCGTAAAAGGGATAAAGGATAATGAGCTTGAATTTCATACGGTCGCTTCCTCCTCTTCCGCTCTGCAGCCAAAAGGAATTTATATTCCTTTTGGAGAGGCCGGAAATCTGAAAGAAGCTATAGAAAAGGGGGCTGTTGCTGCTCTCTGGCATGAGAATGCAGAGACGCCGGCATATACCCCAAATCATTTCCCTATTTTTTATACTAACGACTTAACGAAAGGCTTAAAGGACATCATGAAATTATATATAGAAAAATTAAACAAATCAGAAGAAAAGATGAACACAACTAATTTCCTTATTTCAGGTGAAAAAAGTCTTAAAGAAAACGAAGCAACATATGATATTGCTGTGATGGCTGAAAGATTAGCGGAAGCTGCAGGAAATGCCAAGCGGGAAAGGAGGGGATAAGTATGATGGAGCAAGTTATTTTTTTCACAATATTGGCAGGCTTTTTAATAACTGTTTTGCTGTCTCCCATTTTTATTCCCTTCCTGAGAAGACTAAAATTCGGGCAGAGCATCCGTGAAGAAGGCCCTAAATCCCATCAGAAAAAGACAGGTACCCCGACAATGGGCGGAATCATGATTCTTCTTTCTGTTACGGTGACCACTTTGCTTATGACCGGGAAATTTTCAGGGCCTACTGTAGAAACTTATTTGCTGCTGCTGGTTACCCTGGGCTTTGGACTCCTCGGTTTTCTTGATGACTTTATTAAAGTAGTATTAAAGCGCAACTTAGGTCTGACTTCAAAGCAGAAGCTTCTGGGCCAAATCATTATTTCTGTTATTTTTTATTTTGTTTTCAAGCAAAATGATTTTTCAACAGAAGTGCATATTCCGCTGACAGACATTTCGATTGATTTGGGCTGGTGGTATGTTTTATTTATTATTTTCTGGCTGGTCGGATTCTCGAATGCTGTCAATCTGACAGATGGACTTGATGGTCTTGTTTCAGGAACTGCTGCAATCGCTTTTGGAGCATTTGCAGTACTGGCATGGAATCAATCCCAATTTGAAGTTTCCATTTTTTCTGTAGCTGTAGTGGGAGCGGTATTGGGTTTCCTTGTCTTTAATGCCCACCCTGCAAAGGTGTTTATGGGAGATACAGGATCACTGGCTTTGGGAGGGGCTATTGCGACCATAGCCATCTTGACAAAACTTGAAATCATCCTGATTATTATCGGCGGTGTTTTTGTTATTGAAACATTATCTGTTATTTTACAGGTGGCATCTTTTAAGACCACCGGGAAGCGGATCTTCCGTATGAGCCCGCTCCATCATCATTATGAATTGGTGGGCTGGTCAGAATGGCGTGTTGTCGTTACATTCTGGACCGTAGGCCTATTATTTGCAATCTTAGGAATCTATATTGAGGTGTGGGTGTAAGTGAAAGAAGTCAATCGCTATCGACATAAAAAAATATTAGTACTGGGTCTGGCCAAAAGCGGAGTGAGTGCAGCTTCTCTTTTACATAAGCTCGGAGCATTTGTAACTGTTAACGATTTTAAGCCTCTTGCGGAAAATCCTGAAGCTCAAGGACTGCTTGAACAAGGGATTACGGTTATATGCGGGGGCCATCCAATTGAACTTCTGGAAGAGGGGTTCGAGCTGATTGTAAAAAATCCGGGTATTCCTTACCATAATCCAATGATAAAAGGAGCTCTTGAAAAGGGCATACCGGTCATTACAGAGGTGGAGCTTGCCTTTCAGGTCTCTGAAGCTCCTTTTATTGCGATTACAGGTACCAATGGAAAAACCACCACAACTACTCTTGTGTTTGAAATGCTTCAGGCAGGAAGCAAAATGCCGCTGATAGCAGGAAATATTGGAACAGTAGCTTCCGAGGTTGCCCAGAATGCTGCAGAAGAAAATAATATCGTGATTGAGCTTTCATCGTTTCAGCTGATGGGTATTCAGGATTTCAGGCCGAGAATCGCCATTTTAACAAATTTATATGATGCCCATTTGGATTATCATGGCACTAGAGAAGAGTATCATGCAGCCAAAGCCAATATTACGATGAATCAGACTGAAAAGGATTATTTCATAGTCAATGCCGATCAAGATAAAGTAATGGAAGCCGCTGCACGGTCAGAGGCGAAAATAATACCTTTTTCAACCTCCAGAGTCCTGTCTGAAGGGACATATGTCAAAGATGGCTGGATTTATTTTAATGATGAACAAGTGATGAAAAGAAAAGATGTTTCATTGCCGGGAGAGCACAATCTTGAGAATATCCTGTCCTCAGTGGCTGCTGCCAAGCTGACAGGTGTCGGGAATGAAGCCATTAGCCAAGTTCTAAGTTCGTTTACCGGAGTCAAACACCGCCTGCAGTATGTAGGCGAATACCAGAGCAGGAAATTTTATAATGACTCTAAAGCAACGAACATTTTAGCAACGAAGAATGCAGTGTCAGCATTTGATCAGCCTGTCATTCTTCTTGCAGGCGGTCTTGACCGCGGAAATGGCTTTGATGAACTCATCCCATCTCTCAAAAGGGTAAAAGCTCTTGTAACCTTTGGACAAACAGCTGAAAAGATTGAAAATGCAGCGATGGAAGCGGGAATAAAAATAATTGAGCGTGTCGATAATGTTGAAAAAGCCGTACCTGCCGCCTTTAAGCTTTCAGAGCCAGGAGATGTGATTCTGCTTTCTCCTGCTTGTGCAAGCTGGGACCAATATAAAACTTTTGAGGTTCGGGGAGACATGTTTATAGATGCGGTGCATAAGCTTAATTAAGGGCTTGTCTGCGGGACTATGGGAACTTCAGCAAAGGCATACATCTGCTTCGCGTGACATTTAGAGCTTTAATAAGGAACGCAATAAGACTTCCGGAAAACAGGTAAGTTTATTTGCGGCAGGAAAAAAGTTCCTTGATAGCCCTAAAACTTGCATTCGAGGTGTTTTCGTTGCCGACCAAAAAAACCACTCCCGATGTTATATTAATGATCGTCACTTTTATGCTGCTTGCTGTAGGATTGACTATGGTATATAGTGCAAGTGCAATTTGGGCAGATTATAAATTTGATGATTCTTTCTTTTTTGCGAAAAGGCAAATGCTTTTTGCCGGAGTTGGAATTATTGCGATGTTTTTTATCATGAATGTGGATTATTGGACCTGGAGAACATGGGCAAAGGTTTTAATCATTGTCTGTTTTGTACTTTTGCTCCTGGTGCTCATTCCGGGAATCGGCAATGTGCGAAATGGCTCGCGGAGCTGGATTGGTGTAGGAGCATTTTCTGTTCAGCCTTCCGAGTTTATGAAGCTTGCCATGATTGTGTTTATGGCAAAATTCCTCTCCGAAAAACAAAAGCTGATCACCTCTTTCAGAAAAGGTCTTGTTCCATCTTTAGGGCTTGTATTTTTAGCATTTGGATTAATAATGCTGCAGCCTGATTTAGGCACTGGAACTGTAATGGTGGGTACTTGCGTCGTCATGATTTTTATCGCGGGAGCGAGGATCAGCCACTTTGTCTGGTTTGGCGTTGCAGGTTTAGCCGGATTTGTCGCACTTGTTCTGTCGGCCCCATACAGGATAAAGCGGATTACTTCATTTCTAGACCCATGGGAAGATCCTCTGGGCAGCGGATTTCAGATTATCCAGTCCTTATATGCAATAGGGCCTGGAGGGTTGTTTGGCCTTGGTCTTGGACAAAGCAGACAGAAGTTTTTTTATCTTCCTGAGCCGCAGACAGATTTTATCTTTGCTATTTTAGCTGAGGAACTGGGATTTATAGGGGGATCCTTTGTCATTTTATTATTTGCACTTCTTTTATGGCGCGGCATCCGCATAGCACTGGGCGCCCCTGATTTATATGGGAGTTTCTTGGCTGTTGGGATCATAGCAATGGTCGCTATTCAGGTAATGATAAATATTGGAGTAGTAACAGGACTGATGCCTGTTACTGGCATCACACTTCCGTTTCTGAGCTACGGGGGATCGTCTTTGACACTGATGCTCATGGCTATAGGGGTTCTGCTTAATATAAGCAGATATGCAAGGTACTAGCGCATTTTATAACATGCTATTCGGAAACCCTGTGAAGCAGGGTTTCTTTTTTGGAAGAAATAATTTATCCAGCATAGAAGAATTATCAAACTTCTTTGCAATTTTGCACATTATTACATTTCTTTAACATTATGATGTACGTTCCTATCTATTTGTTTTGAATATAGTAGAATAGGGAAAAGAGGGGGAGTGTTTTCCGCTCGAACGCTGGATGACCTTCACTAAATCTGTAAGCTTTATATTTGTTCATAAAATAAAGCTTAGATTTCTTTGATAATTAGACTCTTTTTTGAGGTGAAAGAATGAAAATTGCTGTTAGCGGCGGAGGAACTGGCGGACATATATATCCGGCACTTGCGCTTATAAGACAAATAAAGAAAGAACATAAAGATGCCGAATTTTTATATATTGGAACTGAAAAAGGGCTTGAAAATACGATTGTCAATCGTGAAAATATCCCTTTTAAATCAATACATATAACGGGTTTTAAAAGAAAACTTTCTTTGGAAAATGTTAAAACTGTTTTAAGGTTCCTGAAAGGCGTTCGTGAAAGTAAAAAGATGCTTAAGGAATTTAATGCGGATGTCGTGATCGGCACCGGCGGTTATGTTTGTGGTCCTGTTGTATATGCTGCATCAAAGCTTGGCATCCCAACCATAATCCATGAGCAAAACAGCGTCCCGGGATTAACCAATAAGTTTTTAAGCAGATATGTTGATAAAATCGCAGTCTGCTTTGAAGAAGCAAAGGCTTTTTTTCCGGATACTAAAACAGTCATGACAGGAAATCCTCGTGCTTCAGAGGTGCTGGGACAGGATGGGATCAGGGGGAGACTATCAGCAGGATTAAAAACGGGTGTCCCTGCTGTGTTAATCTTTGGAGGCAGCAGAGGGGCAAGGCCAATCAATGATGCAGTTCTAAAAACTCTGGCTGAGCTGGGTGAAAAGTCATATCAGGTTTTATATATCACAGGGGACGTCCATTATGAGGATGTACAAAAAGAAATAGAACTGGTCGGAAGCCCTGAAAATGTAATGATTAAACCATTTATTCACAATATGCCAGAAGTGCTGGCCGGAGCAGACCTGGTCGTGTCACGTGCTGGAGCCACAACTTTGGCAGAGATTACCTCTTTAGGAATCCCGAGCATTTTAATCCCAAGCCCATATGTAACAAATAACCACCAGGAGAAAAATGCAAGGGCGCTAAGCGACCATGGTGCTGCAGAACTATTGCTTGAAAAAGAGTTAACAGGGAAAAAGCTTATTGACAGCATCGACCGAATCATTCTCGATAAAGATAAGATGAGTAACATGAAGGAAGCTTCAAAAAAACTTGGAATCCGTGATGCATCAAATAGGCTATACACATTAATGGCCGAATTGGTCTCCAATAAGGTGAAGTAGCCCCAAATAGTAAATTTGCATAGAATAAATAAATTTAGGCACAGATCAATAGAAAGGGAGGTAAATATGGACGAATTTATCAGCAAGCTTAGAGAATTAAACATCGGAACAGTTAAAGAAAATGAGCCGATGGCTAATCATACAACAATGAAAATTGGCGGACCCGCCGATTTGTTTATTGAGCCTTCTTCCATAGAAAACCTGGCAAAAGCGATGGAACTGATCCAGAGCTATAAAATGAAATGGAGAGCAATTGGAAGAGGATCTAATTTGCTCGTATCTGATGGAGGCATAGAAGGAGTGGTCATTAAGTTGGGCCGCGGCATGGATCAACTGGATCTTAATGGTGCGGAATTAAGAGCAGGCGGGGGTTATTCATTGGTTGCCCTCTCCACAATTATCAGCAAAAAAGGCTTGTCAGGTCTTGAATTTGCCAGCGGAATTCCCGGGTCTGTAGGCGGAGCAGTTTATATGAACGCTGGTGCTCACGGTTCTGATATTTCGCAGATCCTGACCAGAGCACATGTTCTTTTCGAAGATGGGAAGATGGAATGGCTCACGAACGAAGAAATGGAATTCTCTTATAGAACATCCGTCCTTCAAAAGAAACGTCCGGGTATTGTTCTGGAGGCCGTTTTCCGGCTTACAGAGGGAGACAGGGAAAAAATTTCCTCTGCAATGCAAAAAAATAAGGATTACAGAAAGGAAACCCAGCCTTGGAACTACCCATGTGCAGGCAGTATTTTCCGTAACCCGCTTCCGGAATATGCTGGCCAGCTGATAGAAAAAGCCGGAATGAAGGGCCATAGCATCGGCGGTGCGCAAATTTCCAATATGCATGGGAATTTCATCGTGAATGCGGGAGATGCCAAAGCGGAAGATGTACTTGCATTAATTCAGCATATTAAGGATACAATCTTTGATTTGTATGGAGTAAAGATGGAGACAGAAGTGGAAATAATCGGTCGAAAGTAACGGGGAATAATACCTTACGTATACCATTTATTGTGATATAATAATTTATTAGATAACAGTAAATGTAGTAAAAACGGCATGGTTTACATGCCGTTCTCTTCCCTAATTCAGTATTGCATAAATTTTGCTGGACAAGCTGCTTTGTTTTAATTTATTGTCCTTGCGCTATTCTGAAAAAATATGAAGGTATACTCTAAACTTCTATAACTGTCTAGCTCCAGCGCCTATCCCCTCGAATTGTCGGGGGTGGGCAAGGCGCTTGTGCTTTTCTTAATGGGGTGATAAAAGTGGAGAAAAGTAAGGTTGTCTCGCTTGAGGATCGAATACCGAAGCTTAAACAGCAAAGAAAGAAGAAAGCGAACAGAAGACTGATCTTTTTGCTGCTGCTTTTTTTCTCGCTGATTGTTTTAGTTATTTACTTTCAATCGCCCTTAAGCCATATTAAACAAATTAAGGTATCCGGCAATTCAATTTACGATAAAGAAGAAATTATTCAAATTAGCGGTGTTACTGAAAAAACAAATATTTGGAAGGTTGACGAAGAGGCTATTGAGGGTAAGCTTAAAGAACTGCCTGAAATAAAATCTTCAACTGTTAAAATTCAGCTGCCAAGCACAATTAATATACAGGTAGATGAACTGAAGCGCATTGCCTACATAGCGAAAGAGAAGCATTACCTTCCTGTTATGGAGAATGGGAGCATATTAAAGGATGAAAAGGTTGCGGAAATCCCTGTCAACGCTCCCATCCTTAATGACTTTTCTGAGGGCGACATCCTTAACATGATGATTGGGGAGCTTGAATCACTGCCTGAAGAGGTGTTAAATTCGATTTCCGAAATCCATCATTCTCCCAAAAAGACAGATTCCAACCATATTACTTTGTATATGAATGATGGTTTTGAAGTAAGTGCTACTTTAAGAAGCTTTTCAGAAAAAATGGCACACTACCCTTCTATCATAAGCCAGCTGGATCCTGAGAAAAAAGGAATCATCGACTTGGAAGTAGGATCTTATTTTAAAGCTTATGAAACAGAGGGAGCTGAAGAAGTTGAAAAAGAAAATGAAGGTGAAGGGTAATCATGTAATATTCTCCCTGGTGTTTCTCGTACTGGGTTACATGATGGCTTTTTCCTATCACCTTACACAGGGAGAAGATGAAAAGCCGGCATTAAGCGGAAAACAGTGGGAAAGAGATTTGGAACTTCGTAATCAGCTTGTCGAATTGGAGGAAAAAAACAGAGCTCTTCAAAAAGAATTAAATACAAAACAGGAAAACGTTCTTGACATTGAAAAAGAGCTTTCACAGGAAGCCCAGGTTTATTTTAATCTTGCCGAGGATGCTGAGAAGTACAGGATGCATCTTGGTAAAGTAAAAGTAAAAGGTACAGGAGTGGAAGTAACTCTGGCAGACGGTGACTACGATCCGGATGAAGATAATATTAACAATTATATCGTCCATGAACACCATGTTTTTAAGGTTATTAATGAACTCTATATTTCCGGAGCTTCCGCAGTAGCTATAAATGGCCAAAGATTATCACACAGTTCCTATATTGTTTGCAATGGGCCTGTTATAGAAGTTGACGGCTACCAGCATCCCGCCCCTTTTGTCATCACTGCCATTGGTGATGCCGAGGTGCTTTCCTCTGCTCTGAATCTGACAGGCGGAGTAAAAGACACATTGGTGGATGAAAACATCCATTTCACATTAGAAAAAAAGGGCGAAATCATCATGGAACCATTACTGGGTTCGTAAAGCCAATCCAGCATTGTAAGCAGTATTAATTTGTCCACAGAATAATTTATTCGGGAAAGCAAGGTGGAATTAAAGTGGACAGCAAGAAGAAATTCAGCTTTACCTTTATAACCGTAATAATTGGCTTTATGATTGCCATACAGTTTCAAACAGTTAAGGAACCGGCTGTCCGGGATACAAGGGATACCTGGCAGCTTAGAGGTGACATCCTTAAAGAAAAAGAACTGCAATTAAAACTTTTGCGGGAAATTAGTTCAAATGAAGAAAAAATTGCCCAATATGAAACAAAGCGCAAACAAAGCAAAGAGCAAGTGCTTCGTGATACGCTGGAAGAATTAAAAATGGAAGCCGGACTAAGTGAAGTGACGGGACCAGGCATAATCATAAGCATTGAACCGGTGCATGAGGAGCTTCTTCTGGGCAAACAGGCTGATTCTGTTTCCCCGGATTTGCTCAAGAGGCTTGTCAATGAGTTAAATATGTATGATGCCAAGCACATTTCCATTGGAGGCAGAAGGATCATCAACACGACAGTCATAAGGGATATCAACAGTGAGACCATGATAGATGGATTTTCCTTAAATCGCCTGCCTATAGAAGTGAAAGTAATAACTGAGAATGCCCAATCTGCCGAGAAGCTTTTTAATCGCATGCAAGTATCAAATACTGCCGAAGAATTTTTCATTGACAATCTGAGGGTTAAGGTGGAAAAGTCTGCAGAGCCTGTCACGATTCCTGCATATGATGAGGCATTGAGAATCAGACATATGGAGCCTGTGAAACCTGACGAAGGAGGCAAATCATAATGTGGCTTCCTGTTTTAGGATTGATCATTGGTGTGATACTTGGACTTATGACAGATATAAAAGTGCCGGATGAATACTCGAATTATCTTTCCATTGCTGTTCTTGCTGCATTGGATACTCTATTCGGAGGGATCAGGGCGCAGCTTCAAAATATTTATGATGAAAAAGTTTTCGTTTCCGGTTTCTTTTTTAACATCCTGCTGGCAGCAAGTTTAGCTTTTCTGGGTGTCCATCTTGGTGTAGACTTGTACTTAGCAGCAGTATTTGCTTTTGGGGTCAGGCTTTTCCAAAATATTGCGGTCATCAGAAGAATTTTAATCGCAAAATGGTCCCAAAACAGAGAAAAAACAGAAAAAAATGATATTTAAAAAAGGGAAAGTATTAGTTTTGACGAATAATTTTATAGATAAACTAACTTACTAAAACAAACAACAGCAAGAAAAGATTGTTGTTCAATAATCGGAATTGCAAAAAAAGGAGGTGCCAGAGAATGAACAGCAATGAAATATATGTTAGTCTTGACATCGGTACATCCAGTGTAAAAGTAATCATTGGGGAAATGGTCAATGACTCTTTAAATATTATTGGTGTTGGCAATGTACAGTCAGAAGGGTTACGCAAGGGTTCCATTGTTGACATAGACGAAACCGTTCATTCTATTAAAAAGGCAATCGAACAGGCTGAGAGAATGATAGGAATGGAGATAAAGAATGTGATTGTAGGAATTACCGGCAATCATGTTATGCTTCAGCCATCCCATGGTGTTGTTGCAGTCTCGAGTGAAAATAGGGAAATTACAGACGAAGATGTTGCTAGAGTCATAGACGCGGCACAAGTTGTATCGATCCCGCCGGAAAGAGATATTATTGATGTCATTCCAAAACAGTTTATCGTTGACGGATTGGACGAGATCAGTGATCCCCGCGGAATGATTGGTGTGCGGCTGGAAATGGAAGGCACCATTATTACAGGATCGAAAACGATTTTACATAACACCCTGCGCTGTGTTGAACGCGCTGGCCTTGAAATCATGGATATTTCGCTTCAGCCTCTGGCAGCAGGTGCATTCGCTCTTTCAAAGGATGAGAAAAATCTGGGAGTTGCACTTGTTGATATTGGCGGCGGCTCCACAACTATTGCCATATTTGAAAATGGATCATTAAAGGCAACCAGTGTGCTTCCTGTAGGGGGAGACCATATCACAAAAGACTTATCTATCGGACTCCGCACATCTACAGAAGATGCAGAAAAAATCAAAACAAAATATGGCTACGCGTTCTATGACCATGCATCTGAAGATGAGGTATTCAGTGTTCCCATCATCGGAAGCGATCAGCATCAGCAATTTAATCAATTGGAAATTTCAGATATTATTGAAGCCCGGATGGAAGAGATTTTTGATCTTATCCAGCACGAAGTGAAACGTCTTGGAGCAAAAGATCTTCCAGGGGGCTATGTACTATCTGGAGGCGTAGCTAATACCCAGGGAATTCTTGAACTGGCACAGGATATATTCCAAAATAGAGTGCGTATCGCAATCCCTGATTATATTGGCGTGAGGGAACCGCAGTATACGACTGCTGTTGGATTGATTAAGTTCGCATATAAGAATGCTAAAATACAGGGCAGAAAAATGGAGCAGCCAGTGACTGTCCCTGAAGCTAAAGAAAAACGAGTGCAAAAACCGCAACCGCAACCGAAAACAAAGCCGGAAAAACAGCCGGAAGAAAAAATCACATCAAGAGTTAAAAAGTTCCTCGGATACTTTTTCGAATAACTTGATTTGATTCGCAAGGGTTAGGGAAACGGAAATCAAAAGCCATACGGCGGATAGAAAAATGCACTGAAAAGCCATTTTGGGAGTGCGTATAAAAAAGCGAATCAAAAAAGGTGTTCTTAGGAATATCGACGAATTAGGAGGATTAGTCATGTTGGAATTTGATACAAATTTGGATTCATTAGCAACTATAAAAGTCATCGGCGTTGGAGGCGGCGGTAACAATGCAGTAAACAGAATGATTGAGCATGGTGTTCAAGGTGTCGAGTTTATTGCTGTTAACACGGATGCTCAGGCGCTGAACTTATCAAAAGCAGAAGTGAAAATGCAAATCGGAGGCAAACTTACAAGGGGACTTGGAGCAGGTGCCAACCCTGAGGTAGGTAAAAAAGCAGCAGAAGAAAGTAAAGAGCAGGTAGAAGAAGCACTGAAAGGTGCTGATATGGTATTCGTCACTGCTGGTATGGGTGGTGGTACAGGAACAGGAGCGGCTCCAGTTATCGCCCAGATTGCACGTGATTTAGGAGCGCTGACTGTTGGTGTTGTAACCCGCCCATTTACTTTTGAAGGCCGCAAGCGTTCCACTCAAGCAGCCGGCGGTATTGCTGCTATGAAGGAAGCGGTTGATACGCTGATCGTCATTCCTAATGACAGACTGTTGGAAATCGTTGATAAAAGCACTCCGATGCTTGAAGCATTCCGCGAAGCGGATAATGTTCTGCGCCAGGGTGTTCAAGGTATTTCCGACTTGATTGCTGTTCCAGGATTAATTAACCTCGACTTTGCAGATGTGAAGACAATCATGTCCAATAAAGGTTCTGCACTAATGGGTATTGGTGTCGCTGCAGGAGAGAACCGTGCAGCAGAAGCGGCGAAAAAGGCGATTTCATCACCATTGCTTGAAACATCAATTGATGGTGCACAAGGCGTCTTAATGAATATTACTGGCGGATCAAATCTAAGCCTATATGAAGTACAGGAAGCAGCTGATATTGTTGCTTCAGCTTCAGATCAGGACGTGAATATGATCTTCGGTTCCGTAATTAATGAAAACCTTAAAGATGAAATTGTTGTAACGGTTATTGCAACTGGATTTAATGAAGAGGTGATCCAGCCTAAGCCTATGAGGCCAACATTCGGACAGCCTAAATCTTCCCCAGGCATGGGAACGTCTATGAAGCGTGAACCAAAGAGAGAGGAAGCTCCGCAAGAACCTGTAAGAAGCAGCCAATCTCAACAGCCGGAAGAAACTTTGGATATCCCGACGTTCTTACGCAACCGTAACCGCAGAAGATAAAATTTGATTGAAAAAACCCCTGTAATCAATTTGATTCCAGGGGTTTTTTAGAATTGTTATTGAAGGTTTTTTACACAGATAAGCATGGCTCTATGAGCCATGCAAAATTATTTTTAAACCATCTGAGTTTCCTTTAGCTGCATAGAAGGTCCAAAGAATTCATATCGGATATTTTCCTTCTGAAAGCCTGCTTCAAGCAATGCCTCGTACATAGCCTGCATAAATGGTACTGGCCCGCACATATAAACCATACTATCTTTATTTGGCACTATGGTGTTTAACCAGTCTGAAGTAATATAGCCTTCTTTGCTGAAGGTCTTTTCGGCTATATCTTGTTCTGTTGGACTTTCATAGCAGAAATATGTTTTTACCAATGAATTCCTTTTTTCAATTTCATGTACTTCTCCTAAAAATGCATGTACATTCCCGTTTAGTGCAGCATGAACAAAAATAGTTTCATGATTTACTCCTGTTGCATCAAGATGACGCAGCATGCTGTGCATTGGTGTAATGCCTGCTCCGCCGCTAAGCAGAACGACAGGATTATTCATTTTATCCAGAACAAATTCTCCGGCAGGAGCACTTATTTCTATATGATCGCCCTCTTTCAGATCATTGTGAAGATAGCTGGAAACCTTTCCGTCCGGTTTTTCAGAATGGCCTTCTTCTTTCTTAACAGAAATTCTGTAATATGACTTTTCCGGAGAGTCAGAAAGGCTGTATTGGCGGATATGTGTATAATCTTCTCCTGGAATATTTAATTTCACACTAATATACTGGCCAGGAAGATAACTGGAAATATTCCCCCTATCGTCAGGTGTAAAATAGAAGGAAGTAATTACATCACTTTCTTTCACCTTTTTTGCAACAGTGAATGTTCTGAAGTCATCCCAGCCTCCTGGCTTATCAGCGGCATCCTCATAAAGGCTCTTTTCTAATCCGATGAATGCATCCGTAATCACACCATAAGCTTTAGTCCATGCACCAATAATTTCTTCAGTAGCAGCCTCTTTCAGCACTTCCTTGATTGCAAGAATTAAATGCTCTCCAACAATCGGATAATGTTCAGGCTTAATGCCTAAGGATCGGTGCTTATGAGCGATTTGTGTGACAACCGGGAGAATAGCTTCCAGGTTATCGATATATTTTGCAGCAGCATATACTGAATTTGCCAGTGCTTTTTGCTGTCGTCCCTGTTTCTGATTAGCATGATTAAAGATGTTCAGCAGTTCAGGGTGATTTGTAAACATTAACTTATAAAAGGTTTTCGTAATATCTTCGCCATGTTTTTCAAGTACAGGTACAGTGCTTTTAATAATTTCAATTGTTTTTGTGTCCAGCATATCAGCAAAACTCCTTTTTATTATTTTCACTGTCATTATAGTTGATATTGAAAATAATAAATGTGATATAAATCACACCCAGTGAAAAATGAAGGAGCATTAAATAGAAAAATAATGACAAAATCCGTTGGGAATAGGGAAAATTTCTATCTTTTTGCATACAGAAAGCGACACACTTCCTTTACTGAAATGCGCTATACTTTTTTCTAACAGAATCATAGCACAATAAATATATGAGAGAATTTGACTGCTAAAGTCAATCTGCCAGATGCTGATTTTGAAGAGGAAGCAAGAAGTATAACTATAATCTTTATAACTGTCTAGCTCTAGCGCCTAACCTCTCGGGGTGTCGGAGGTGCAAGGCGCTTGCGCTTTTCTAAGGGGGAAGATAATTGACAGTCTATTTGGATATTATCTGGGCGCTGAATTTTATGTTTGACAGCCTTCTCCTTTATCTAACAGCCATAATACTAAAAAGGGAAATCAGGCTTTGGAGGATTTTTGCAGGCGGCTTAATAGGATCGATCATCATTTTATTAGTATTTACACCATTTAATGAATTTTCAGGTCACCCAGTCACTAAATTATTATTCTCGGTTGCAATGGTATTGGCTGTTTTTGGCTTTAAGCGTTTGCGTTACTTTCTAAAAGGGCTCATGACTTTTTATTTTGCTACTTTTTTAGTTGGAGGCTCATTAATAGGCATTCATTATTTTATTAATTTTGATTTTCAGCTTTCTTCATCTGTCATGCTCGCCAGTGTTAAAGGCTTTGGTGATCCAATCAGCTGGCTGTTTGTACTTCTTGGGTTTCCTCTTGCCTGGCATTTCTCTAAGAGAAACGTTGAAGGAATTGAGATGACAAAAATACAATATGACTCTTTAATTATGGTGCGTGTTGTTATCAATGAAACAGAATTCCGTTTCAGAGGCCTGATTGACAGCGGCAACCAGTTATACGATCCCATTTCGAAAATGCCAGTGATGTTTATATCCATTAAAGACAGGCTTGACGAGTTCCCGCCTGAAATAATTAAAATGGCAGGGAACCCGGAAGATATCATTATGGGCAGTGATTCAATTGGCGGGAATTGGGAGCATAAAATGAGGGTTATTCCATGTAAGGTTGTTGGACAAGAACACCAGTTGATTATAGGATTCAAGCCTGACCGCATTCTCCTTGAAAAAGAGAATGAAATAATAGAATCAGAGCGAGGATTAGTTTCCTTTTCCATGCAGCAGCTATCTGCGGACGATGCGTTCCAGTGCATTATTCATCCTAAGATGCTTACAGGTACAAGTACAATGAAGCAGGATGCAAAAGTAAGTTAATATACTATACTCTGCAAAAACCTAATTTAGAAGGAGGACAAATCATGAAAAAGTTAAAACTTCGCTTATCCTACTATTGGTATAAATTATTGATTAAGCTGGGGATCAAAACAGATGAAGTATATTATATAGGCGGCAGCGAAGCACTACCTCCTCCACTTAGTAAGGAAGAAGAAGAAATGCTCCTGATCAAGCTTCCGAAAGGAGATAAAGCTGCAAGATCCATTTTAATTGAAAGAAATCTGCGTCTTGTTGTATATATCGCCAGAAAGTTTGAGAATACAGGCATCAATATAGAGGACTTGATCAGCATTGGAACCATTGGGCTTATCAAAGCTGTAAATACGTTTAATCCAGAGAAAAAAATCAAGCTGGCTACATATGCATCCCGCTGTATTGAGAATGAAATTCTAATGTATTTAAGAAGGAACAATAAAATCCGTTCTGAAGTTTCCTTTGATGAACCCCTCAATATTGATTGGGATGGCAATGAACTCCTTCTTTCCGATGTGCTTGGCACTGAGGATGACATCATCACAAAAGACCTTGAAGCAAATGTTGATAAAAAGCTCTTGCTAAAGGCATTGCATCAGCTTTCAGATCGGGAAAAACAGATAATGGAGCTTAGATTTGGCCTTGGATCGGGTGAAGAAAAAACTCAGAAGGACGTGGCAGATATGCTGGGTATTTCTCAGTCCTACATTTCACGTCTGGAAAAACGAATAATAAAAAGATTAAAAAAAGAATTTAATAAGATGGTTTGAAACTTTAAACAGGAATATTTTTTTACAAAATTTTGCAAGGAGAAAACCTAGTGTTTATGATGCTTTGACCGTTTCCCCATCCGGCAGTCAGATTAGCCGGTGCATATTTTTCCTTTCCAAGGAGATACTGTTTTTTGTACAGCAGCTCCTGTGAGGAGGGAAATGGATTGACTCGAAATAAAGTAGAAATTTGCGGTGTTGATACTTCAAAGCTTCCAGTTTTAAAAAACGAAGAAATGAGAGAGCTCTTCAAGCAAATGCATAAGGGGGATATAACCGCACGGGAAAAACTCGTCAACGGCAATTTGCGTCTCGTATTAAGTGTGATTCAGCGTTTTAATAACAGAGGCGAATTTGTTGATGACCTTTTCCAGGTCGGCTGTATCGGTCTAATGAAATCTATTGATAATTTTGATCTAAGTCAAAACGTTAAGTTTTCCACCTATGCAGTTCCGATGATCATTGGGGAAATACGCAGGTATCTGCGTGATAATAACCCGATCCGCGTCTCGCGTTCATTAAGGGACATTGCTTATAAAGCTCTGCAGGTAAGAGAACGTTTAATGAGCAAAACATCCAGAGAGCCTACGGCGGAAGAAATAGCAAAAGAGCTGGATGTGCCTCATGAAGAAATCGTTTTTGCATTAGATGCAATTCAGGATCCTGTCTCCTTATTTGAACCCATTTATAATGATGGCGGAGATCCGATCTATGTGATGGATCAGCTGAGTGATGAACGGAACAAAGATATTCAATGGATTGAAGAGATAGCCTTAAAAGAGGGAATGAGAAGACTGAATGAACGGGAAAAACTGATTCTTAGAAAACGCTTCTTCCAGGGCAAAACTCAAATGGAAGTGGCAGAGGAAATCGGCATTTCCCAGGCTCAAGTTTCAAGGCTTGAAAAAGCGGCAATCAAACAAATGAATAAAAATATTCAAAGCTAGCAGCCAATTTGGCTGCTTTTTATATTTACCAAACATTTTTCCTATAGGGGCAAACATATATTGAATAAGAACATAAATTGGGAGTGAAATGTCGATGGTGAAAATATCTGAATTTCAAATGAAGGATGTTGTAAATGTAGCTGACGGCAAAAAGCTTGGAAATATTGGGGATATAGATATTAATATAAATACAGGAAAAATTGAAGCTGTCATTATCGGGGGAACGGGAAAAGTGTTAGGTTTTTTTGGGAGAGATGCTGATATTGTCATACCGTGGAAAAATATTATAAAAATTGGTGAGGATGTCATACTGGTCCGCTATCAGGATGCGATTGAGCCAAAATATATTGAGGAAGCATAAGAGTTGTTAATGGTGTCATCACTGCCTGCCTTGTGGTAAACTATAGAAAAATAAGATGGGGTTAATCGCATGGAACCATTTTCTTTAAAAACGGAAGAGTATTTTGTCATAAAAGCGTGGGCAGATCGTTTTCCTAATATAACTGCCGGTTTTACAACTAAAAATGGCGGCTGCAGTTGTAATGAATACAAAACGCTTAATGTAGGATTGCACGTAAACGACAGCAATGAAGCAGTCAGCAGAAATCGGCAGCATGTGGCTGACTTGCTTGAGTTTTCTCATGAAAAATGGGTTGGTGCTGAACAAACTCATGAAATCAACATAAAAAAAGTTACCAGAATAGATAAAGGGAAAGGTGCTCTTGTTTACGAGGATTCCTTTCCTGGTACTGACGGGTTTTTCACTTATTCTAAAGGTGTCATGCTGACTCTCTGTTTTGCGGATTGTGTGCCGCTTTACTTTTTGCATGAAAAGACAGGAGCCATAGGCATGGCCCATGCAGGCTGGAAAGGTACTGTCGGGGGGATTGGCAGGAAGATGGCCGAGCTATTTGCCAAAGAAGGCATTGACTTAAGTGAGGTCCAAACCGTGATTGGCCCTTCCATTTGCGGTAATTGTTATATAGTTGATGACCATGTTATTTCAAAAGTGCAAAAAATACTAGAAGATGTCGATATTAAGCCATATAATCAAATTAGTGACAATCAATTCCAGCTTGATTTGAAAGAACTAAACCGGACAATTCTGACAAATGCAGGAATTCCTCATGAAAATATTATGATTACTGATTATTGCACAAGCTGTCATGAAAACTATTTTTTCTCCCACAGAAGAGATAGGGGAAAGACGGGCAGAATGATGAGCTTTATTGGCTGGAAGGAGGAAGTCGGAAGCTAAATGAGAGTAGAAGATAATTTAAAGCAAATTGAGTCAGCTATAAAGGAAGCGTGCATAAAGGCCAACCGTAAGCCAGAAGAAATTACCCTCATTGCTGTTACTAAGTACGTATCAGCCGAACGGGCACAAGAAGCACTTGAAGCAGGAATTGTTCATTTAGGTGAAAATAGGGATGAAGGATTGCTTGCCAAGTGGGATGTGTTAAAGGACAAGCCGACATGGCACTTTATTGGAACGCTGCAAACGCGCAAAGTGAAAAATATAATTGATAAAGTTGATTATATCCATTCACTGGACAGGCTTTCCCTCGCAAAGGAAATCGACAAGCGGGCTGATCGAAAGATAAATTGTTTTGTTCAGGTTAATGTCTCAGGGGAAGAGTCGAAACAGGGAATAAATCCTGAAGAGGTAGCTGACTTTATTTCATGCCTGGCTGATTATAAAAATCTCAATGTTATCGGCCTTATGACAATGGCACCTCTTTCAGATGACGAGGAATTGCTTCGTTCCTGTTTCCGGAAGCTAAAGAACCTGCAAACAAAGGTGAAAGATCTGGGATTTGATTTTGCTCCTTGTACTGAGCTTTCAATGGGCATGTCTAATGATTTTTCCCTGGCAATTGAAGAAGGTGCCACAATGGTGAGGATTGGTACTGCTTTAGTAGGTCAAAAGAGTCAGGAGGTTTGATAAAATGAGTATAAAATCAAAATTTAAAACATTTTTCTTCCTGGATGATGAATATGACTATAAGGAAGAGGAAATCATCGAAGAAGAAAGAGAGCCGGTGAAGCAGGTGCAGAAGCAGCAGCCAGTTCAAAAACAAAACATCGTCAGCCTCCAAAGTGTGCAGAAATCTTCTAAAGTAGTTCTTGTTGAACCGCGTGTTTATGCAGAAGCACAGGATATTGCGGATCAGCTGAAAAACAGAAGAGCTGTTGTTGTCAATCTGCAGAGAATAGAAAAAGATCAGGCAAAGCGGATTGTTGACTTCCTTAGCGGAACCGTTTATGCCATCGGCGGAGATATTCAAAAGATTGGAACTGATATTTTTCTATGTACCCCTGACAATGTTGAGGTATCAGGAAACATCTCTCAGCTGATGAAAGAACAAGAATTAGAAAATACGAGGTGGTAGCATTTAATGGAATTAGTATTTGGGATATTGTCATCTGCAATTTATTATTACTCGTGGGCACTGATTATTTATATTTTGCTGTCCTGGTTCCCTAATGCCAGGGAATCAGCTTTTGGCCAGTTTCTTGCAAGGATTTGTGAACCGTACCTTGAGCCATTCCGCAAAATCATACCTCCGCTTGGAATGATTGATATCTCTCCTATTGTGGCTATCTTAGTTTTGCGATTTGCCACTGGAGGTTTGCAGCAGCTTTTTTATTGGATTTCATAAGACTACAAACAGGGCTATCAAATGGCCCTTTTTTATTTGTGTAAAAAGGAGGTTCCTTAAAGATGACCATTTATCAGCACTTCCGGCCGGAAGAAAAAGAATTTATCGATCAGGTTCTTAACTGGAAAGACCTTGTAGAAAATACATATGCACCAAAGCTTACTGATTTTCTTGACCCAAGGGAGCAGCAAATCCTTAAAAGCGTCATAGGGCAGCATGCCGGAATCTTATTTGCTTTATTTGGCGGAACTCCAAATGCTGAGAGAAAGAGAGCCCTCATATTTCCGGATTACTATGAAAGCGATGAGGGAGATTTTCAAATTCGGCTGTTTGAACTGGAATACCCAAAAAAGTTTGTCACCATAGAACACCCGCAAGTCCTGGGCAGTCTAATGTCTCTAGGGCTAAAAAGAGGGAAATTCGGTGATATCCTTTTTGAAGACGACAGAATCCAGTTTTTTGCAGCACAAGAAATTGAAGATTACATCAGCCTGCAGCTGCAGTCAATTGGCAGAGCTTCCGTGTCCCTGAAAAAACTGCCCTTTTCAGAGGCAATCCAATCAGCAGAAGTGTGGAAAGAAAGCTCCATCACCTCTTCATCCCTGAGATTGGATACAGTCATCTCAGCCATCTACAATATCTCCAGGCAAAAATCCCAGCTCTATATCCAGCAGGGATTAGTCAAAGTCAATTGGACGCAAATAGAAAACCCCTCATTTGAATGCCAGCAAAGCGACATCATCTCAGTCAGGGGTCAAGGCCGTTCCAAAATCATAGATATAGATGGGAAAACAAAGAAGGACAAATGGAGGATTATTGCTGGGAGGCAGAGATAGCCTATATGCGATGTATGGAGCGAGACTACTGGGGTCAGCGCACTCAGGAGGCTGCCGGAAGCCCGCCGGGCTGAGTGCCTGCAGCGGAAGTCAACACTTAAGCAAACAGATAAAATTTTTTATAATCTTGAAGGAATTTGAAACAACCTGTCGAATAAATAATCAAAAGACTACGGAGTCTGCTATAATTAAAATGAACCAGCAGGCTCAAACCAATTTACATAAGATCAACAGACCTGGGAGGTGGCACACATGCCATTAACACCGTTAGATATTCATAACAAGGAATTCAGCAAAGGATTCCGCGGTTATGACGAAGATGAAGTAAACGAATTCCTCGACCAGATCATAAAGGACTACGAAATCCTGATCAGGGAAAAAAAGGAGCTTGAAGAAAAGCTCAATGATACAAACGAACGCATAGGCCACTTTACTACAATTGAAGAAACACTTAATAAATCTATTGTGGTTGCACAGGAAGCAGCAGAGGAAGTAAAGCGCAATGCCCATAAAGAAGCGAAGCTAATCATTAAAGAAGCTGAAAAGAATGCTGACAGAATTGTGAACGAATCCCTGTCTAAAGCGAGAAAAATCGCACTGGATATTGAAGATTTAAAGAAACAGTCCAAAGTATTCCGAACACGTTTCAAGATGCTTGTTGAAGCACAGCTGGATATGCTAAACAACGATGATTGGGATCATTTAATGGAATATAAGCTGGATTCCACTGAACTTAAGTCATTAAGAGAAGAAGAAGAATCACTGGCTTGACGAAAGCTGGAAATATCGCATATAATTTTAAAACAAAGTAAAATACGATGTTTATCAACAATGAGAGGGACAGTACAGTCTTTCAAAGCTTATGTACAGAATGGCATTCTTACTCTGTAAGCGAGCCGGGGATGGTGGAAGCCCGGGTATAAGCAAAAGCTGGAAAATCACCCTTGAGTTCCTTGCCGAACGTATAACCATCAGTAGGCCAAGGCGGTTCATTCACGTTAAGAATTCTTTGAGCGGATGAAACATAATCATTTTTCATCTACAAGGGTGGTACCGCGGGAGAATACAACCTTCTCGTCCCTTTTTGGGATGGGAAGGTTTTTTTGTATTTTACTGTGGTTTTTATCAGCTCTCATTGGCTATCATGGTATTTAATGAGTTATAAACAGGAGGCAAAGGAATGGATTACAAAGATAGTTTATTAATGCCAAAAACCGAATTCCCAATGCGCGGCAATCTTCCAAAGCGCGAACCAGAAATTCAGGCAAAATGGGAAGAGATGAATATTTATGAGAAGGTCCAGGAACGGACCAAAGGCCGTCCAATGTTTGTTCTGCATGATGGTCCTCCATATGCGAATGGCGACATCCACATCGGCCATGCGCTGAATAAAATCTTAAAGGATTTCATCGTACGCTCTAAGTCAATGACTGGCTATAATGCTCCATATGTTCCTGGCTGGGATACACATGGTTTGCCAATTGAGCAGGCCTTGACAAACAAAGGCGTAAAGCGTAAAGAAATGAGTATTGCTGAGTTCCGCAAGCTTTGTGAAGAGTATGCATACGAGCAGATTGACAGCCAGCGCGGTCAATTTAAGCGCTTAGGCGTCCGCGGTGACTGGGAGAATCCATACATCACTCTAAAGCCTGAGTACGAAGCCCAGCAAATAAAAGTATTTGGGGAAATGGCGAAAAAAGGCTATATCTACAAAGGTAAAAAGCCTGTATATTGGTCACCATCATCTGAATCAGCTCTGGCTGAAGCTGAAATTGAGTATAAAGATAAGCGTTCACCGTCCATCTATGTTGCTTTTAAAGTAAAAGATGGCAAGAACGTATTAGATCAGGACACTCATATTGTCATCTGGACTACTACTCCATGGACTATTCCGGCAAACCTTGGAATTTCAATTCATCCGGACCTTACCTATAGTGTAGTTGAGGCAAACAGCAAAAAGTTTATGGTTGCTGAAGATTTACTGGCTTCAGTGGCTAAAGAATTTGAATGGGAAGACTATAAAGTTGTCCAATCAGTAAAAGGGACCGACCTCGAAAATGTAGTTGCCGAGCATCCCCTTTATGGCCGTGATTCCCTTGTCATGCTGGGTGAGCATGTTACAACTGATGCTGGTACTGGGTGTGTTCACACTGCTCCTGGCCATGGGGAAGACGATTTCCATGTAGGCATGAAATACGGGTTAGACGTATTATGCCCGGTTGATGATAAAGGAAACATGACTAGTGAAGCTCCTGGCTTTGAAGGTTTATTCTATGATGCAGCCAATAAGCCGATTACTGAAAAACTTGAGGAAGCCGGGGCTTTATTAAAACTTACTTTTATTACTCACTCTTATCCGCATGACTGGAGAACGAAAAAACCAGTTATTTTCCGTGCTACTGCCCAATGGTTTGCATCCATTAAAGATTTCCGCAATGAACTTCTGGAAGCTGTTAAGGAAACAAATTGGTATCCTGCATGGGGCGAGACAAGACTATTTAACATGGTCAGGGACCGCGGTGATTGGTGCATCTCCCGACAGCGTGTATGGGGCGTGCCAATTCCTGTCTTTTATGCGGAAAATGGAGAAGAAATTATCACAGATGAAACAATTGAACATGTGTCTAATCTTTTCCGTGAACATGGTTCGAACATCTGGTTCGAGAGAGAAGCGAAAGAACTGCTGCCTGAAGGATTTACACATCCAGGAAGCCCGAATGGCCAGTTTACAAAAGAAACGGATATCATGGACGTGTGGTTTGATTCCGGTTCTTCCCATCAGGCAGTTCTTTTAGAGCGCGACGATTTACAGCGTCCTGCAGATTTATACCTTGAAGGCTCTGATCAATACCGAGGCTGGTTTAACTCTTCACTTTCAACTGCTGTAGCAGTAACAGGCAAAGCTCCTTATAAAGGTGTCCTGAGCCACGGGTTCACACTTGATGGCGAAGGAAGAAAAATGAGTAAATCCATCGGAAACGTAGTTGTTCCGGCAAAAGTCATGAATCAGCTTGGTGCTGACATTCTGCGTTTATGGGTGGCGTCAGTTGATTATCAGGCAGATGTCCGGGTATCTGATGCTATTCTGAAGCAGGTTGCAGAAGTATATAGAAAGATCCGCAATACGTTCCGCTTCTTGCTTGGAAATCTGGATGATTTTAACCCGGCAACAGACTCGGTTTCATTTGAAAACCTGCGTGAAGTTGACCAGTTTATGCTTGTTAAGCTGAATAAACTGATCAAGAATGTTCGCGAGTCTTATGACCGCTATGAATTTGCCAGCATCTACCATGCTGTCAATAATTTCTGTACATTGGATCTAAGTGCATTCTATCTTGATTTTGCTAAAGATGTCCTATACATTGAAGCGAAAGATAATGCAGAACGCCGTGCTATCCAAACTGTTTTATATGAGAGCCTTATTGCTTTGACAAAACTTGTTGCACCTATCCTTTCCCATACTTCAGATGAAGTTTGGAGCTTTATTCCGAATGTGAAGGAAGTAAGTGTACAATTGACGGATATGCCTGAATATCAAGAGCTTCCGAACGCGAAACAGCTGGAAGAAAAGTGGACTGCATTTATGAAGCTTCGCAATGATGTTCTTAAAGCATTGGAGGAAGCGCGTAATGAAAAGGTGATCGGCAAATCTCTGACTGCTAAAGTGACACTTTATGTAAATGATCAAGCAAAGAGCCTGCTGGATTCAATTCAGGAAAATCTTCAGCAAATCTTTATCGTTTCTGGATTTGAGGTTGCAGGCAGCCTGTCAGATGCACCTGAAAATGCCGTGAAATTTGAAAATACTGCAATTGTGGTTTCCAAAGCAGAAGGCGAAACATGTGATCGCTGCTGGACAGTTACTCCAGAAGTCGGCCAGACAGAAGGCTATGACACTCTTTGCCCCCGCTGTGCTGAGGTTGTAAAGAATAATTATAGCCACTTGGCTTAAATACCTGCAGTCCCTCAAATATTTGGGGGACTGTTTTTTTTGATAAATGACGTTCTTTTTTATCCTAAGGCGAATGCGAAATCCATTTTATAAATAATTCCACCTTCACTAAATGTTGTGCCGTTTGCTAAAAGTTTGCCCGTGTCTGAAATCCGATCCGAGAAGATAATAAAGTAAACATCATAGAACGGAGGAAACGGCATGGATGCAAAGGCAGAAGGGCTATATACAGAACTCCGTAATACAAGACAGGAAATATTGGAAAGACTAATGGAAGGCAATAGTTCCGCTTTGATAAAACCTATTTTATTGGAAGAACTGCATGATATCGAGCAAACACTCAGCAAAATTGAAACTGGAAGCTTTGGCATATGTGAAATTTCAGGTGAGCTGCTCCCGTCAGATTTGCTTCATATGATCCCTACTTTAAAAACAATGGAGGATTGCAGCAGGCTTGGGAAATTCTACAGAAAATCTATTTTCCACTGAGTTTAGGCGCGTGCTGTGTTTTTTATTCAGTTTGTGCTAAAATGCAAAGGTAATGATATGAGATTTGGGGGTTGCCTTTGTGTTTTATTACATAATTGCATTGTTCGTGATAGCACTTGATCAGTTTACGAAATGGCTGATTGTTAAGAACTTTGAATTAGGGGAAAGTGTTAAAGTTATTGAGGACTTTCTTTATATTACATCGCACCGCAACCGTGGCGCTGCCTGGGGCATCCTGCAGGGGCAAATGTGGTTTTTCTACGTAATAACCGTTATTGTCATAATTGGTATCATTTATTACATTCAAAAAGCAGCCAAAGGCAAATTGCTTCTTGGAGTCTCTTTGGGCCTGATGCTGGGCGGAGCGATTGGAAACTTTATTGACAGGGTATTTCGAAAAGAAGTGGTGGATTTTGTAAACACTTATATTTTTGGCTATGACTTTCCCGTTTTCAATATTGCTGACTCGGCACTGGTCATTGGTGTAGGATTATTGATGATTCAGATGCTGCTTGAAGAGAGAGAAGCAAAGAAAAAGGAGAAATCTTATGGAGAAAATGGAACACATCATTCCTGATGAACAGGCAGGAGAAAGAATAGATAAAGTGTTATCCACACTGAATGCGGATTGGTCAAGAACGCAGGTTCAGCAATGGATCAAAGACGGCAATGTCCTTGTAAATGGGCAGAAGCCGAAAACCAATTACAAATGTACGGCAAATGATAAAATTGAAATATCAATTCCTGAACCTGAGGAATTAGATGTCGTGCCGGAAAAAATGGATCTGGATATTTATTATGAAGATAAAGATGTCCTGGTGGTAAACAAACCAAAAGGAATGGTGGTCCATCCGGCAGCCGGGCATGGTACTGGCACTCTTGTTAATGGACTTATGGCACATTGCACAGATCTTTCAGGAATTAATGGGGTTATGAGGCCAGGAATCGTTCATAGAATCGATAAAGATACATCAGGACTTCTTATGGTTGCTAAGAATGATATGGCACATGAAAGTCTTGTGAACCAGCTGATGAATAAAACGGTTACACGTAAGTACCGTGCCGTTGTTCATGGAGTTATTCCCCATGATTATGGTACGATTGATGCGCCTATTGCCCGCGATCCCAAAGACCGTCAAAGCATGACCGTTGTTGACAATGGAAAACATGCGGTTACTCATTTTCAGGTCCTGGAGCGTTTCAGGGATTTCACACTGGTGGAATGCCAGCTGGAAACGGGAAGAACTCATCAAATCCGTGTTCATATGAAATATATTGGCTATCCTCTGGCAGGAGATCCTAAATACGGTCCAAGAAAGACTCTTGATATTGGCGGACAGGCACTGCATGCAGGTGTTCTTGGATTTGAACATCCAAGAACAGGAGAGTACCTGGAATTTGAGGCATCTATACCTGCTTATTTCGAGGAGCTATTAGATAAACTGGCAAATAATCGTTGACAATTGTCTAATTGTGCTTTAAGATGACAATAGTTGAATAAGTCCTTTAAAACAGTCCCGTGAGGCTGGGAAGGAAACGGATTGAATAAGGAAATTTGTATCCCTTATTCTGCAGCATCAGAATCGTTTACCCTCTCGCCCGATCGGTGAGAGGGTTTTTTTATATATAACATTAACAGAAGAGAATCAGATAATAGAGGTGAGTCAGAATGCCGCAGCAAAAAGCAATTGTTTTGGATGACCAGGCAATCAGGAGAGCGCTGACAAGGATAGCTCATGAAATCATAGAGAAAAATAAAGGGATCGAACATTGCATCCTGATTGGAATCCGCACAAGGGGGATTTACCTGGCGAACCGCCTGGCCGAGCGGATCGAACAAATAGAAGGTGCCAAAATTGATGTAGGCGAACTTGATATCACTCTCTATAGAGATGATCTTACAAAAAAGACTGATAATCAGGAGCCGCTAGTCAAAGGCTCAGATGTTCCAAAAGATATAAATGATCAGAAAGTGATCTTGGTCGATGATGTTCTTTATACAGGAAGAACGGTCAGAGCCGCTCTTGATGCGCTGATTGACATCGGAAGGCCATCGCAGATTCAGCTGGCAGTACTCGTGGACCGGGGCCATAGAGAGCTTCCGATAAGAGCTGATTATGTAGGAAAAAACATTCCAACCTCCAGTTCGGAGAAAATTGTTGTTGAGCTGAAGGAAGTGGATGAAAACGATCAAGTAAGCATTTTTGAAAATTAAATAGCCCTTTTAAATGCAGTCCAGAGAGGCTGGCAAAGGGGAACTCAGCAGAAGCAGTCTGTCTTTTGCTGTGCTCTTTTACCCTCTTTGCGGATCTGGCAAGGAGGGTTTTTTAATAAAATGAAGAGGAGAGATTGGGATGCATAAGCCTATTCTAGATATAAAAGATGTTCCAAAACCAGCCCATTGGCTGACATTAAGTTTACAGCACTTATTCGCAATGTTTGGAGCCACTATACTTGTACCTTTCTTAGTAGGATTAAATCCTGCCATAGCTTTAATCTCAAGCGGACTGGCAACAATCGCTTTCCTCATCATAACAAAATGGCAGGTACCGGCATACTTAGGGTCATCTTTCGCTTTCATTGCTCCGATCATCGCAGCAAAAGCAGCTGGCGGACCAGGTGCTGCCATGATCGGAAGCTTTATGGCAGGACTAGTATATGGAGCCGTAGCATTAATCATCAAAAAAGCTGGCTACCGCTGGATTATGAATCTGCTTCCACCCATCGTGGTCGGCCCGGTTATCATCGTAATCGGTTTGGCATTAGCAGGCACAGCAGTCGGTATGGCCATGAACAACCCTGAAACGGGTGAATACAGCATGCTGCATTTTTCAGCGGCGCTCATCACTTTAGGTGCAACAATTATCTTCTCCATCTATGCAAAAGGAATGCTCAGCATGGTGCCGATTCTTGCAGGTATCATCATCGGGTATGTTTACTCACTGGCTGTGGGCCTTATAGACTTCTCACTTGTACAGCAGGCAGCCTGGTTCGAAATGCCGGAGTTCATAATTCCGTTCGCTGATTATGAAGTGAGGATAACCCTGGATCTGGCACTTCTAATGATTCCGGTGGCTGTTGTGACAATCTCTGAACATATCGGGCATCAGCTTGTCCTTGGAAAAGTAGTTGGGAGAGACTATATTAAAGAACCGGGTCTTCACCGCTCCATCCTTGCTGATGGAACAGGAACAATGATCTCGGCATTAATCGGGGGTCCGCCAAAGACAACTTACGGTGAAAACATTGGCGTACTGGCCATCACAAAAATATACAGTGTCTATGTACTGGCAGGTGCTGCAGTCATCGCCATCATCTTCGGATTCATTGGCAAGGTAACAGCACTGATCAGCTCGATCCCTACTCCAGTAATGGGCGGCGTGTCGATCCTGCTGTTCGGGATCATCGCTTCATCAGGATTAAGAATGCTTGTTGACAGCAAGGTGGATTTTGGAAACAACCGTAACCTGGTTATCGCATCCGTCATCCTTGTACTCGGAATTGGCGGAGCCCATATCGAAATTTGGGCATTCAAACTGGAAGGAATGGCTCTGGCAGCGATCAGCGGCGTTCTCCTGAACCTGATTCTCCCTGGAAGAGAAGAGGCTAAGGAAGATATGTTTGAAGCTGAAAATGAAAAAAAAAATAATGTAGCTTAACGCTTTTTAACTAAGTCCCGAGAGGCTTATAAGGGTGTTGGCGGCAAACCTGCTATACGGGGATCAGTGTATCCGTATATCTGGCTGCCTCAACTTTGCAGCACCCTGACCAAATCGGCAGGGTGCTTTTTTTGAAGAGGAGGAAAAAAATTGAAACATTTGCTCACTACCTCAGAGCTAGAGATTAAAGAAATCAATAAAATACTTAATGATGCACAATACTTTTTAAACGGCGGAACATGGACTCCTGAACAAAAGGTTTTTGTCGCCAACCTCTTTTTTGAGAATAGCACAAGGACAAAGTGCAGCTTTGAAGTTGCGGAAAGGCGGCTTGGATTGGACATAATCCCATTTGAAGTCAGTACGTCAAGTGTATCGAAGGGTGAGTCACTATACGATACGGTAAAAACACTTGAAGCAATCGGAGTGCATGCAGTAGTCATTCGCCATAGCCAGGACCGCTACTTTGACGAATTAACAGATAAAAGCGGTGTTTCTATCCTTAATGCAGGGGATGGCTGCGGCCACCATCCAACACAATCCCTGCTAGACCTGCTGACAATTAAACAGGAATTCGGTTCCTTTGAAGGATTAAAAGTAGCCATCATCGGTGATATTGCCCATAGCCGTGTCGCAAGATCCAATGCAGATGCACTTGTCCGGCTCGGTGCGAAGGTTGTTTTCTCCGGACCAAAAGAATGGTTCAATGAAGAATTGCTTGAAAATGGCATGTATGAAGATGTTGATACAGCTATTGAAACCGCTGATGCTGTCATGCTGCTGAGAATCCAGCATGAGCGGCATGAATCCAAAGCCAATCAAACGGCTGAAGAATACCACCTGGCATACGGCCTTACAGAAGAGCGTGAAACAAAAATGAAGCCAAACAGCATTATCATGCATCCGGCCCCTGTAAATCGGGGTGTGGAAATAGCAGATTGCCTGGTGGAATGTGAGCGTTCCAGAATCTTCAAACAAATGCAAAATGGTGTGTACATCCGAATGGCTGTACTAAAAAGATCGATTGAACATATTGAAGGGGGAGCTAATCATGTCAATATTAATCAAAAATGGCCAGTTGCTTACTAAAGAAGGGAACTTTGTAAAAACTGACATTTACATAAAGTCAGGAAAAATTGCCGGGATAGGTGCAGGTATCGAGGAAAAGGCACAGGAAGTGATTGATGCTGAAGGCTTATTGATTGCACCAGGCTTTATAGATCTCCATGTACACTTGCGTGAACCTGGCGGTGAAAAGAAAGAGACCATTGAAACTGGCACTAAAGCAGCAGCCAAAGGCGGTTTCACAACGGTTGCTGCCATGCCGAATACCCGGCCTGTACCTGATACGAAAGAACAGCTTGATAAATTGAACTGCCGTATTGAAGAGACTGCGTCGGTCAAGGTTTTGCCATATGCATCGATTACGATCCGTGAGCTTGGCCAGGAATTAACAGATTTTAAAGCACTGAAAGAAGCTGGAGCGTTTGCTTTTACAGATGACGGAGTTGGGGTTCAATCAGCAGCCATGATGCTGCAGGCAATGAGGAATGCCGCAGAGATAAGCATGCCGATTGTTGCGCACTGCGAAGAAAATACCCTCATTAACAAAGGTTCCGTACATGATGGAGTTTTTGCTAAAGAGAATGGTTTAAATGGTATTCCTTCCGTCTGTGAATCAGTGCAAATCGCAAGGGATGTACTCCTTGCCGAAGCTGCTGGCTGCCATTATCATGTCTGCCATATCAGCACGAAAGAGTCTGTCAGGGTGGTAAGAGATGCAAAGCGGGCAGGCATCAAGGTAACGGCCGAAGTGACACCTCATCACCTCCTTCTATGTGAAGAGGATATCCCAGGTCTGGATGCAAACTTTAAAATGAATCCTCCATTAAGAGGGGCAGATGACCGATCTGCCTTAATAGAAGGATTATTGGACGGCACGATTGATTTTATCGCGACCGACCATGCACCTCACACAGCAGCGGAAAAAGAAGAGGGGATGGAGCTGGCGCCTTTTGGGATTGTTGGACTTGAGACAGCCTTCCCGCTTCTATACACACACTTTGTCGAGAAGGGGATATTCACGCTAAAACAGGTGATTGATTATTTAACGATCAAGCCAGCAAAGGCGTTCGGCATTCAATCAGGAAAATTGGAAGCAGGTGAAATCGCTGATCTTGTCCTGCTAGATCTAAACCGCCAGGAAAAGATTGACCCTGTTCAGTTCTTATCAAAAGGGAAAAACACGCCATTTACTGGCTGGGATTGTAAAGGCTGGCCAGTCATGACAATAGCTGAAGGAAAAATTGTTTGGAACAGAGGGAGTGTAAAAGCATGAAAAAACAGCTGATTCTGGAAGACGGAACAATTTTTATTGGAAAAGGCTTTGGAAGCGATACGAATTCGATTGGAGAGGTAGTATTCAATACAGGAATGACGGGTTATCAGGAAATCCTCTCTGACCCTTCCTACTGTGGACAAATTGTAACATTGACATACCCTTTAATAGGAAATTATGGAATTAATCGAGATGATTTTGAATCCATCTCCCCTGCCATCTCCGGGTTCATTGTAAAAGAAGCAAGCGAGTTTCCATCAAACTGGAGAAATGAACAGTCAATTGCTGAATACTTTGAGATGAAAAACATCCCTGGGATCGCTGGGATTGATACTAGAAAATTAACAAGGATTATCAGGCAGCATGGTACGCTGAAAGGTGCTATTTGCAGCATAAGTGAAAACCCGGAATTAATCTTAGAAAAACTGCGGGCAACCAAGCTGCGAAACGATCAGGTTAAGCAAGTTTCAACTAAGACACCTTATCCAAGCCCCGGACGCGGCAGAAGGGTAGTCCTTGTAGATTTCGGCATGAAACACGGTATCTTAAGAGAATTAAACAAACGGGATTGTGATGTGATTGTTGTACCATATAATACAACAGCTGAAGAAATACTCAGCATGAGCCCGGATGGGGTTATGCTTTCAAATGGGCCGGGAGACCCGAAAGATGTTCCGGAAGCCATCACAATGATTAAAGGTCTGTTAGGAAACGTGCCGATTTTTGGGATTTGCCTGGGACATCAGCTTTTTGCCCTCGCATGCGGTGCCAATACAGAAAAAATGAAATTCGGCCATCGCGGTTCAAACCATCCGGTAAAAGATTTGCAAACCGGAAAAGTCGCATTAACATCTCAAAACCATGGATATTCAGTGGAAGAAAACTCCATCTCGGGTAGTCTTCTGGAAGTAACACATATTGCATTAAACGATGGAACGATTGAAGGTTTGAAACATAAAGAAGTCCCGGCGTTCACTGTGCAATATCACCCTGAGGCTTCACCGGGACCGGAGGATGCAAATGGATTATTTGAACAATTCCTGCAAATGATTGAATCACATAAAGAGGAAGGTGCTGCAGCATGCCAAAGCGTACAGATATAAAAAGCATTTTAGTTATCGGATCAGGACCAATTGTCATCGGACAGGCAGCAGAGTTTGATTATGCTGGAACACAGGCCTGCATTGCATTGAAAGAAGAAGGTTATCGTGTCATTCTAGTAAATTCCAATCCTGCTACCATCATGACAGATACTGAAATTGCTGACGCAGTATATATTGAGCCGCTTACGCTGGAATTCGTCAGCCGCATCATCCGAAAAGAACGCCCTGATGCCCTTGTACCTACTCTTGGGGGACAGACAGGATTAAACCTGGCAGTAGAACTTGCTGAATCAGGTGTGTTGGAAGAATGTGGGGTTGAAATCCTCGGTACAAAATTATCTGCTATTCAAAAAGCGGAAGACCGGGATCTTTTCAGAAATCTGATGAATGAACTAGGCGAGCCGGTGCCTGAAAGTGAAATTATCCATAATCTTGAAGAAGCCTATAAGTTTGTAAATAGGATTGGCTATCCGGTCATCGTACGCCCTGCTTTTACATTAGGGGGGACAGGCGGGGGAATCTGCCACGATGAAGAAGAGTTAATCGAAATTGTGACAAGCGGCTTGAAGAACAGCCCTGTAACACAGTGCCTGCTTGAAAAGAGCATTGCGGGCTTCAAAGAAATTGAGTATGAAGTGATGCGAGACTCCAATGACAATGCGATTGTTGTCTGCAATATGGAAAACTTCGATCCTGTAGGTGTCCACACAGGTGATTCCATTGTTGTAGCTCCAAGCCAAACTTTAAGTGATCGTGAATATCAGCTGCTTAGAAACACTTCATTAAAAATTATCCGCGCCCTTGAGATTGAAGGAGGATGCAATGTCCAGCTGGCACTTGATCCGGATAGCTTCAATTATTACATCATTGAAGTTAACCCGCGTGTCAGCCGTTCATCAGCACTTGCATCCAAGGCAACAGGATATCCGATTGCCAAACTGGCAGCCAAGATAGCGGTGGGGCTGACACTTGATGAAATGATGAATCCTGTGACAGGAAAAACATATGCCTGCTTTGAACCGGCATTGGATTATATTGTCTCTAAAATTCCACGCTGGCCGTTCGATAAATTTGAATCTGCGAACCGTTCGCTTGGGACCCAAATGAAGGCTACAGGTGAAGTGATGGCAATAGGCCGCACATTTGAAGAATCTCTTCTGAAAGCAGTCCGTTCACTTGAAGCCAACATTTATCATCTTGAGCTGAAGGACGCTGACCAAATTTCGAATGAATTGATCGAAAAGCGGATTCGAAAAGCAGGCGATGAACGTTTGTTTTATATCGGAGAAGCCATTAGAAGGGGAGTCACCATCGAGACGATCCATGAATGGAGTATGATTGATCTATTCTTCCTTCATAAGATTAAGAAAATCATAGATTTTGAGAGTGTATTAACAGAAAATCCTTTTGACCCTGAAACAGGGAAAGCTGCAAAGGAAATGGGATTTGCCGATCTGGTGATTGCCAGGCTGTGGGATTCAAGTGAAATGGAAGTATACAGCTGGAGAAAAGAACAAGATATTGTACCGGTTTATAAAATGGTTGATACATGTGCAGCAGAATTTGAATCTGAAACACCGTATTTCTATGGAACTTACGAAGATGAGAACGAATCGGATGTAACCGGCCGCAAAAGTGTTGTTGTTCTCGGCTCAGGTCCTATTCGAATTGGCCAGGGAGTGGAGTTTGACTATTCAACTGTCCACGCAGTATGGGCCATCAAGGAAGCAGGTTATGAAGCAATCATCATTAATAATAATCCGGAAACTGTTTCTACTGACTTTAGCATCTCCGATAAGCTATATTTTGAGCCGCTGACGATTGAAGATGTTATGCACATCATTGATCTTGAGAAGCCAGAAGGTGTAGTTGTGCAATTTGGCGGACAAACAGCGATTAACCTTGCAGCAGATCTGGTAAAGAGAGGCGTGAAAATTCTCGGAACTTCTCTTGAAAATGTAGACCGGGCAGAGGACCGGGATAAATTTGAGCAAGCTCTTGCAGAGCTTGGCATTCCGATGCCAAAAGGAAAGACTGCCTTATCAGTGGAGCAGGCAGTAGCGGTTGCTGGTGAAATCGGTTATCCCGTAGTTGTCCGACCATCATATGTACTTGGCGGAAGGGCCATGGAGATAGTATATAAAGAAGCCGAGCTTCTTCATTATATGGAAAACGCTGTTAAAGTAAATCCAGAGCATCCAGTATTGATCGACCGGTATCTGACTGGGAAGGAGATAGAAGTGGACGCCATTTCGGATGGAGAAAATGTGCTTATTCCAGGCATCATGGAGCATATTGAAAGAGCTGGAGTACACTCAGGAGATTCCATTGCCGTCTATCCTCCGCAAAATATATCAGAAGCAATCAAAGACAAGCTTGTTGAGTATACCGAGAAGATGGCTAAGGGCCTTGGCATTATAGGTCTCCTGAATATCCAGTATGTAGTGGCAAAAGGGAAAGTATATGTCCTGGAAGTCAACCCGCGTTCAAGCCGGACGGTTCCTTTCTTGAGCAAGATTACAAACGTGCCAATGGCCAAAATCGCCACGAAAGTTATCATGGGCCAAACATTGGCTCAGCAGGGCTGCGGATCTGGCCTCCTGCCGGAGAGAAAAGGCGTGTTTGTAAAAGTCCCAGTGTTCTCTTTTGCAAAATTAAGAAGAGTAGACATCACTTTAGGGCCTGAAATGAAGTCAACTGGAGAAGTTATGGGAAAAGATTCAACGCTTGAAAAAGCCCTTTATAAAGGCCTTGTTGCTTCCGGCATGAAAATCCAGCCGTTTGGAACCGTACTAATGACTGTCGCAGATAAGGATAAGGATGAGGCGCTGCAGCTGGCAAAGAGATTTGTATCCATCGGCTACAGGCTAATGGCAACGAGCGGAACAGCGTTATTCCTTAAATCTGCCGGCATTCCTGTAAAGGTGACTGGAAAGATCGGCTCAGAAGGGCCAAACCTTCTGGATGTCATCAGAAATGGCGAAGCGCAATTTGTTATAAATACTCTAACAAAAGGAAAGCAGCCTGCCAGAGATGGCTTCCGCATCCGCCGTGAATCGGTGGAAAATGGCGTGCCATGCCTTACTTCCCTGGATACGGCAGAAGCAATCCTTCAAGTAATCGAATCAATGAATTTCTCAGCAGATGCGATGGATAAGCCAGAACAAGTCCGGGAGGCGGTTTTATCTTGATCAGACAGGAACACTGCACTGTAATATCGCAAAATAAACTTGCCGAAAACATTTACGAGCTCACCCTTCAAGGTGAGCTTGTTCATGAAATGAAAGTGCCCGGGCAATTTGTGCATTTGAAAATATCCGGGGGTTATGACCCGATGCTAAGAAGGCCGATCAGCATTGCAGAGATTTTACCTGATGAAAGCCAGTTTAAGATGATATATCGTGCTGAAGGCAGGGGAACGGTGATGCTTTCAGAAAAAAAACCTGGCGATTACACAGATGTATTGGGGCCGCTGGGAAATGGGTTTCCTATCAGTGAAGCTGGCCGGGGGGATACAGCACTTCTTGTGGGAGGCGGAATTGGAGTCCCCCCTTTATATGAGTTGTCCAAACAGCTTGTAAGCCATGGTGTTAAGGTGATACATGTCCTTGGCTTTCAGTCAGCAAGTGCGGTTTTCTATGAAGAAAAGTTTGCTCAGCTGGGCGAGACCTATCTGGCTACAGCTGATGGAAGTGCAGGAACGAAAGGCTTTGTTACAGATGTTATTAATAAATTTAATATTAATTTCGATGTTTTATATTCATGCGGCCCAACGCCGATGCTGAAGGCGCTTGAAAATCAATACTCTCATAAAACGGTATACCTTTCATTGGAAGAACGAATGGGCTGCGGCATCGGAGCGTGCTTTGCATGCGTTTGCCATACAGGGGATGATCCTGATGGATACAGTTATAAAAAAGTCTGCAGTGACGGACCGGTCTTTAAAGCAGGGGAGGTAGTTCTATGAACTCATTAAATGTCAATCTGCCTGGACTGGAATTAAAAAATCCAATCATGCCTGCATCAGGATGCTTTGGCTTCGGAAGAGAATTCAGCCAAATGTATGATTTGAGCCAATTGGGTGCGATCATGATTAAGGCGACAACCTTTGAGCCCCGTTTTGGAAATCCAACACCAAGAGTGGCTGAGACCTCAGCAGGAATGCTGAATGCAATAGGACTGCAGAATCCAGGACTGGAAAAAGTGGTGAATGAAGAACTGATCTGGCTTGAACAATATGATGTACCGATCATTGCCAATGTAGCTGGTTCGCAGGAAGAGGATTATGTTGCGGTTGCCAAAAGAATTTCTGAAAGCCCGAATGTACATGCGCTTGAGCTCAACATCTCCTGTCCGAATGTAAAAACAGGCGGAATTGCCTTTGGGACTATACCGGAAATTGCTAAAAACCTAACGAAAAAAGTAAAAGAGGTTTCAGAGGTTCCTGTCTATGTAAAGCTTTCACCAAATGTCACAAATATTGTAGAAATGGCGAAAGCAGTGGAAGATGGCGGAGCTGACGGTTTAACAATGATCAACACGCTTGTTGGCATGAGAATCGATCTAAAAACAGGCAATCCGATTTTGGCAAATAGAACAGGGGGACTTTCAGGGCCAGCCATTAAGCCTGTCGCGCTAAGGATGATTTATGAAGTGAGCCAGCAGGTGTCCCTTCCTATAATCGGAATGGGCGGCATTGAATCTGCAGAGGATGTAATCGAATACTTCTATGCGGGTGCAAGTGCAGTAGCGGTTGGAACAGCTAACTTCGTAGATCCTTTTGTGTGTCCGAAAATTATCGATAGGCTGCCCGAACTTATTGAAAACCTTGGATATGAACATATTTCAGAATGTATAGGAAGGAGCTGGAAGAAGAATGAAAAAGCCGCTCATTATTGCTCTTGATTTTTCAGGGAAAATGGAAGTTAATCATTTTCTGAAAAACTTTGAAAATGAAAAATTATTTCTAAAGGTCGGCATGGAGTTATTTTATCAGGAGGGTCCTTCCATCGTTCACGAACTAAAAGAACAAGGGCATGAGATCTTCCTTGATCTCAAGCTTCATGATATTCCTAATACTGTTAAAAGTGCAATGAAGAGGCTTGCCGGGCTTGGCTGCGATATGGTTAATGTCCATGCCGCAGGAGGAAAAGCCATGATGGAAGCAGCACGTGAAGGACTTGAAGCCGGTAGTTCAGGGAAAAGGCCATCTTGTATTGCTGTGACGCAGCTGACAAGCACATCCGAACAGCAAATGAAATCAGAGCAGTTAATTCCTGCTTCATTAAACGAATCTGTTCTTCATTATGCCAAGCTTGCCAAAGAAGCAGGACTTGATGGGGTAGTATGTTCAAGTCTTGAGGCAAGGGAGATAAGTTCGCGAATAGGATCTTCCTTTTTGACTGTAACACCGGGAATACGACTGTTATCTGACGACTCCGGAGATCAGAAAAGAGTGGCAACACCTGAATTCGCCAGAAAGGAAGGGGCTTCCGCAATTGTAGTAGGCCGATCGATTACAAGAGCGGAAAATCCATTTGAAAAATATATTCAATGCAAGCAATCTTGGGAGGGCGTTCTAAATGAAGCGTAAAATAGCAGAAAAATTATTAGATATAAAAGCAGTTGCATTAAACCCAAACGATCCATTTATATGGTCTTCAGGATTACGTGCTCCAATCTATTGCGATAACCGTCTTACATTGTCATACCCTGAAGTTAGAAAAGAAATAGCTGCTGGCCTTAAATCAATCATTCTGGACAAATTTCCTGAAGCAGAACTAATTGCAGGTACAGCAACAGCAGGCATTCCGCATGCTGCCTGGGTAAGTGACATTATGGAACTGCCTATGTGCTATGTCCGCTCAAAGGCTAAGGGCCATGGGAAAGGCAAGCAAATTGAAGGAAAAGCTGACAAAGGCCAGAAGGTTGTTGTTGTTGAAGATCTGATTTCAACAGGAGGAAGTGCTATCACTGCTGTCAAGGCTTTAAGAGAAGCGGGCTGTGAAGTGCTGGGTGTTGCAGCTATCTTTACATACCAGCTGGAAAAAGGAAAGGAAATGCTGGACAAAGAGAAAATTGAAGCATATACCCTGACCGATATTGAAGCTCTGACAGAAGTAGCCGTTGAAAATGGCTATATTCAGGAAAAGGATATGAAGAAGCTGGTAGAATGGCGAAAAGATCCTGCAGAGTGGGGAAAAGTAACACAATAAAGCAGTTTTTGATAAATGAAAAAGCAAGCATCTGAGCTTGCTTTTTTCATTTATTTACAGACTTTGCTTTAATGACAGCACCGTTTCTTCATCAGGCGTAACGTAAACTGTCTGCTGATGGTCATATATGACAAATCCAGGTTTCGCTCCACTTGGTTTTTTAACATGCCGGACTTGGGTGAAGTCAACTGGTACTGAACTGGAATTACGGGCTTTGCTGAAGTATGCTGCGAGAGATGCAGCTTCAAGAATTGTATTTTCTGCCGGTTCCTTGCTTCGGATAACCACATGTGAACCAGGGATATCCTTTGTATGCAGCCAGATCTCATCCCTTGCGGCCAACTTGTTCGTTAAATAATCATTCTGCTTGTTGTTTTTTCCAACCAATATTTCGGTTCCGTCTGTGGAAGTATAGCGGTCAAGAACAGGCTTAAGGCTCTGCTGTTTTTTATTGCCCCGTCTTTGCCTTTCTCTAATATAACCGCCTTCAACAAGCTCTTCTCTAATTTCGGCAATGTCTCTTGTTGATGCAGTTTCTACTTGCTGCAGAAGAGAATCGAAGTATGACGCTTCCTCTTCCGCCTTCTTAATTTGCTCTTTTACGGCAATTACTGCATTTTTTGCTTTTTGGTATTTTGTAAAATATTTTTGTGCATTCTCTGAAGGAGTCTTCTGTGGATCCAGCGGAATGATAACCGCTCCGCCATTTTCATCGTAATAATTGATGACTTCCGCTTCCTTCATCCCTTTTTGGATCGCATAAATATTGGCTGTGATTAATTCTCCATATAATTGATGTTTATCGGCATTTTCTGCTTCATGGAGGGTTCTTTTTAGCTTTTCAATTTTTTTCTCATTCTTTTCTTTCTCATTTACTATAAATCGTTCAAGGTCATTGGATTGCTGTTTGACCCGGTCTCTTTCCGCTTTTCCAAAATAAAAGCGGTCCAGCATTTCGCTCAAGGAATTAAATTCCCTGCTTTCCCCTTTTATATGCTGGAGAGGCAATAAATAAAAGCTTTCCTTTTGTTCACCTGCTGTAATGGCTGGCCTTATGGAATGGTCCTTTAGGGAGCCTATTAATTGCTGGAAGCTGTTTGGAACAGTTGTTCTGTTTATAAGACCAGCTTGGTGTATGACTTCTTTTGCAAAAAGCGGTGAAATTCCAGCGAAGCTCGCTACGAGCTGTTTATCCACTTTCCCGCTGTTAAAGTCGATCTTACGAAGTATATCGTCTTTGTCTGCTTCGAAAGGATTCATTTTATCCTGGGACGGAGGGAGAATATACTCCTGTCCAGGCAAAATCGCACGATGGCTATTAACTGCATAAGATACATGTTTGACGCTATCTAGAATAATATTGCGGGATTTATCCACCAATGTAATATTACTGTGTCTGCCCATTATCTCAACAATCAGCTGTTTATAGGATGTATCACCAATCTCATTCCTGCCTTTAACTTCAAACACGATTATACGGTCAAGCCCGATTTGATGGACATCTTCAAGTATGTATCCTTCCAGATGCTTTCTTAAAAGCATGCAGAACATCGGAGGCTCTGATGGATTTTCATGTGCTTCATTGGTAAGCTGGACTCTCGCATAGCTTGGATGGGCTGACAGCAAGAGCCTGTGATTCCTCCCATTTGCCCGCACAACTAAAATAATTTCATTCTTATAAGGCTGCTGAATCTTATTGATTCTGCCGCCCTTTAAAGTATCTATAAGCTCTTTCGTCATTGCTCTTGTAAACAAACCATCAAATGACATATTGGAACATCCTCTTCTATTAAAAATAACAGCCTATCACTTGCTGCAGATATACATTATTCTTTCATTTAAATAATAAAAATCAAGTTTTAAGACTTGGCTTAATGTCTTCGCTAGGGGGTTCCGCTTTTCTATAATATCAGAATATATATCTTCGTACTTCGATAACTGTCTGGCGCAAGCAGCCTACCCCCTCGAGATACCGGGGGTGGGCAAGGCGCTTCCGCTTTTCTTTTTAATAATAGCATTTTTTTGGACAGGGCTGAATATGCTTTCTTTAGAGTGAGATTGGACAACTCTGCTTCACTTGATTGACCAGAAGAAGCAGGACGGTCTGCCATCTGGCGGATTCTCTTAAAGTCTGGCTGTGAGTGCTGATGAATTTCTTTACTATTGTATCCCTTCTCCATGCAGCTCATGGCTTTTCTCAAACCACAAAGGAGGAAGTGTGATGTCCGGATGAAGTTCCATGAAATGAATGAAAGGGAGGTTGAGCAAGCCTTAAATACAGATATTAAGGCGGGCTTAACAGAGGATGATGTAAAAAAACGGCATAAACAATATGGTTATAATGAGTTGAAAGAGGGAGAAAAGCAGTCAGCTTTACTCTTATTTTTTAGTCAATTTAAAGATTTCATGGTTCTTGTCCTGTTAGCAGCAACCTTAATATCAGGGCTGCTTGGTGAATATATTGATGCAATTGCCATTATTGCAATTGTAGTCATAAATGGCTTTTTGGGTTTCTTTCAGGAGAGAAAAGCGGAAAAGTCTTTGCACGCACTTAAGGAATTATCAGCTCCTCAAGTTATTGCATTGCGTGATGGACAATGGAAGAAGATCCCTTCCAAAGAAGTGGTGGCAGGGGACCTATTGAAATTTGCGACAGGTGACAGAATTGGAGCAGATATGAGAATCGTAGAGTCCAATAGCCTGGAAATTGAGGAATCCGCTTTGACTGGAGAATCTCTTCCTGTCCAAAAAAGGACCGGTTCCTTGAAAACTGCTAATCTGGCTATTGGAGATATGGAGAACATGGCTTTTATGGGGACTATGGTAACCCGTGGCAATGGACTGGGCGTAGTTGTCGGAACAGGGATGAATACTGCCATGGGGCAGATTGCTGATCTTCTGCAGAATGCTGAAACAATGACGACTCCGCTTCAGAGAAGATTGGAACAGCTGGGCAAAATCCTCATTACGGCAGCGATTTTACTGACTGTCCTTGTTGTTGTGGCTGGTGTGGTGCAGGGGCAGGAATTATATACAATGTTCCTTGCCGGTGTTTCCTTGGCAGTAGCAGCCATTCCAGAAGGGCTCCCGGCCATCGTGACGGTAGCTCTGTCGCTTGGGGTACAAAGAATGATAAGAAAAAAAGCAATCGTCCGGAAGCTTCCAGCGGTTGAAACACTGGGCTGTGCATCTGTGATATGTTCAGACAAAACTGGCACTATGACTCAAAACAAAATGACAGTTACGCATCTCTGGAGCGGCGGGAAAGAGTGGAGAGTAGATGGTATCGGCTATGAGCCGCAAGGCCATTTTTATAGAAATGAGAATCAAATTGAACCGAAAAGTGATAAAGCACTCCAGCAAATGCTGATGTTTGGCATGTTATGCAACCATGCTGAAATACAGCAGAAAAATAATGAGTTTGTGATTGATGGAGATCCGACAGAAGGGGCTCTGCTAGTAGCGGCCATGAAGGCGGGCTATAACAGGAGCAGTCTGTTAAACCAATTCCAGATTATCAATGAGTTTCCGTTTGACTCAGCCCGAAAAATGATGAGTGTTGTGGTAAAGGATCATAACGGAAGGCAATTTATAGTAACCAAAGGAGCACCCGATGTATTAGTCGGAAAGAGTGAATCGGTTCTTTGGGAGGGGAAGCGTCAGATTCTTTCGAGGGAGCTCACAGGTGAAATTCAGGGAGCGATAGAAGATCTAGCTTCTCAAGCCTTGAGAACGATAGCGATTGGCTTTAAGGAAATCCCCTCAAAAAATGTCATTCTTGATGAGAAAGAGGCGGAGAAGGGATTAACATTTATCGGGCTGCAGGGGATGATTGATCCGCCAAGGCCTGAGGTAAGGGAAGCAGTCAAGGAATGCAAGGAAGCAGGAATTAAAACGATCATGATTACAGGAGATCATGTGATTACTGCACAGGCAATTGCCAAGCAGTTAGGCATTTTAACACAAGGCTCTAAAGTCCTTCAGGGCAAAGACCTGGCAGAGATGGCGGTTGAAGATCTTGAAGATGTGGTTGAGGATGTCGCAGTATTTGCCAGAGTATCACCTGAGCATAAATTGAAAATTGTAAAGGCTCTCCAGAACAGAGGCCATATTGTTGCCATGACAGGGGATGGTGTCAATGATGCCCCGGCCATTAAAGCAGCAGATATCGGAATATCGATGGGCATAACAGGGACCGATGTTGCCAAAGAGGCCTCCGCTCTGGTTCTGCTCGATGACAATTTTGCTACCATAAAAGCCGCGATAAAAGAAGGAAGAAATATTTACGAGAATATTCGAAAGTTTATCAGATATCTGCTTGCATCCAATGTTGGTGAAATTCTGGTTATGCTGTTTGCTATGCTTCTTGCCCTTCCGCTGCCCTTAGTGCCAATCCAGATTCTCTGGGTGAACCTTGTAACGGATGGACTTCCTGCAATGGCTCTTGGCCTTGACCAGCCAGAGGAAAATGTGATGAAGCGGAAGCCGAGGAGTCCAAAGGAAGGTGTATTTTCAAGAGGGCTTGGCTGGAAAGTAGTTTCCAGAGGTTTTTTAATTGGCCTTGTGACATTGCTGGCGTTCATTTTTGCCTATAGGGCAAATCCGGAACATCTTGCGTATGCACAGACAGTAGCATTTGCTACATTGGTAATGGCACAGCTGATTCATGTATTTGATTGCCGCAGTGAAAAATCTGTATTCTCGAGAAATCCTTTCGGCAATAAATATTTAGTCTGGGCAGTCATCTCGTCCCTTGCTTTAGTGCTGGTTGTCATATACTATCCGCCGCTTCAGCCAATTTTTCACACCGTCCCAATTGAATTGCGCGACTGGTTTATGATCACAGGACTCTCAGCCGTACCAACATTTTTACTGGCAGGCACATTTTTGGCAAGAAAAACAAAATGAAATATGTTATAATCCTTTAGGTAGTAGAGAAGAACTCTATTACCTTTCTTTTTTGCGCAAACATATAAATCTACATCATTACTTGATTTTTATACATAACTGCACAGGCATCATGCCGCTAACTGAAAGTAATAGTGCTTTTTATAAGCTGTGCTTTTCCCAAAAGGAAGTGTGAGAAATGGCAGTAAGCATGACTGGTTATGGCAGAAGCAAGAAAGAATCCGGGCAATGTTCCATTACGGTTGAAATAAAGACTGTAAACCATCGTTTTTCCGAGTTTCAGATCAGAATGCCCAGACAGCTGATGCATATCGAAGACAAGATTAAGAAAAAGCTTAACGGGCATATCAAAAGAGGCAGAATCGAGGTTTATATCACCATTGACGGCGATGGCCTGTCCAGCAGGAAAGTTAATGTTGATTGGGAACTATTGGATGAATATTATCAATACATAACTGCAATTCAAACAAAGTACCAAATCTCAACGGATCTATCCATCGGGAATATCATACGGGAAGAACTGATTGGTATAGAAGAAAAGGAGTCCGGCAATGAAGAATTGAGCCAGCTGGTCCTTTCTGCTGCTGAAGAAGCATGCCTGCAGTTAACTGAGATGAGGAGGCTTGAGGGGGATGAGCTGGAAAAAGATCTACGAAGCCATCTTAGTCTTTTAAGCAGCAGGGTCCTCAAGCTGAGAGAGTACACTCCAAAAGTCGTGCAGCTTTACCGGGAGAGATTGGAAAAGCGTATGAGAGAATTTCTTGATGGCCAGGTGGATGAACCGAGAATTTTAACAGAGGTAGCGATGTTCGCTGATAAAGCGGATATCAGTGAAGAACTGACAAGACTTCAAAGTCATATTAGCCAATTTGAAAAGACCCTTCAGCTTTCAGAACCGGCTGGAAGAAAACTTGACTTTATTCTGCAGGAAATGAACCGGGAGGCCAATACAATCGGCTCCAAGGCAAACAGTGCAGAGATAGCTGCCGAAGTGGTTGAAATAAAGAGTTTACTGGAAAAAATGAAGGAACAAGTTCAAAATATTGAATAGCAGTTGTTTAGATTCCGGCTCTGGGGGTCAAAATAAATAACTGATGATTGGAGGACCCAAATGTCAATTAAACTGATCAATATCGGATTTGGCAATATTGTCTCTGCCAACCGGATAATATCAATAGTCAGTCCAGAATCTGCCCCGATTAAACGGATCATTCAGGACGCACGTGACCGGGGCTCTTTAATAGATGCTACATATGGAAGGCGCACCCGGGCTGTTATCGTTATGGACAGTGACCATGTCATTTTGTCTGCGGTCCAGCCGGAAACTGTTGCGCACCGATTAAATGACCGTGATGAAATTGTTGAGGAAGGGTAGGATTTTATAAATGAAAGAAAAAGGGTTATTGATTGTTCTATCCGGACCCTCAGGTGTAGGAAAAGGAACAGTAAGAAAAGAGATATTTGCTCAGCCTGATACTGCGTTTGAATACTCCATATCAATGACAACGAGATCTCCGAGAGCAGGAGAAGTCAATGGAGTTGATTATTTTTTCAAAACGCGTGAAGAGTTTGAAGAGCTGATCAGGCAGGATAAGCTGCTTGAATATGCAGAGTTCGTCGGTAACTACTACGGAACGCCAGTTGATTATGTAAGAGAAACACTGGACCGGGGCAAAGATGTTTTTCTTGAAATCGAAGTTCAGGGTGCCCGCCAAGTGCGTGAGAAATTCCCTGACGGCTTGTTCATCTTCCTGGTTCCACCTAGTTTATCCGAGCTTAAGAACCGTATCGTAACCAGGGGAACAGAGACAGAAGATATAATTAACAATCGCATGAGTGCAGCGAAAGAAGAGATCGAAATGATGAACTTATATGATTATGTTGTAGAGAATGATCAAATCGATCTTGCCTGCGAAAGAATTAAATCCATTGTAGTAGCAGAACACTGCCGCAGGGAACGTGTAGAACCTAAATACAAAAAGATGCTGGAGGTAGAATAAATATGCTTTATCCTTCTATTGATTCTCTAATGACAAAGATTGATTCCAAATATTCACTTGTTTCTGTTGCTGCCAAGCGTGCCCGTAAGCTTCAGCTTAATGCCAGACCACAGCTTGAGAGCTATAAATCACATAAAAATGTGGGAAAAGCACTTGAGGAAATCCATGCGGACCAGCTTCATTATCGGCTTGGTGAAAAGACTGCGAATGAATCATACGAGTAAAATCGCTGAATAACAACCTTTTAAAAGGTTGTTATTTTTGTTTAAAGGTTTTATTAGATGAAAATTCACTGCTCTTCTTGCATAATAAAACTATCATGAAAACTAAGCCATTAACGGCCAGTGCTGCTTATAGAAATATATAGCAGGCCGTTTTTCATAGAGATGAATTATTTTTTTAGATTGGTGGGGTCATATAATGCTGACTGGAAAGAAGATATTATTATGTGTAACCGGCGGAATTGCTGTTTATAAAGCTGCAGCCTTAACGAGCAAGCTTACTCAGGCTGGAGCGCAGGTGAAAGTTATCCTAAGTGAATCGGCTGCTAAGTTTGTAGCACCATTAACCTTTCAGGCTCTTTCAAGACATGATGTTTACACCGACACTTTCGATGAAAAAGATTCGAAAGTAATTGCTCATATCGACCTGGCTGATTGGGCCGATTTGATTCTAGTTGCTCCTGCTACAGCAAATGTAATCGGAAAGCTGGCCAATGGAATTGCAGACAATATGATCACAACAACCCTTTTGGCGGCCTCATCACCAATCTGGATTGCGCCTGCAATGAATGTACATATGTACAGCCATCCTGCTGTCCAGAAAAATATTGAAACCTTATATCGTTTTGGATGCAGATTCATAGAGCCTTCAGAAGGGTATCTTGCATGCGGCTATGTTGGAAAAGGCAGGCTGGAAGAACCAGAGAAAATTATAGATACAATTGAAGAATTTTTTAAGCCTTCCAGATTGGAGCTATCTGGCCGGAAAGTGGTCATAACTGCCGGCCCAACAAGGGAAAAAATTGATCCTGTCCGTTATATTACAAACCATTCTTCAGGTAAAATGGGCTATGCAATTGCGGAAGCAGCTGTATCTGCAGGAGCTGAAGTTGTATTGATATCCGGTCCGGTTACAATTAATGCTCCTGCTGGCTTAAAACTGATAAAGGTAGAATCTGCTGAGGAAATGTATCAAGCGGCAATAAGCGAATTTGATCATGCGGATGTTGTCATTAAGACCGCTGCAGTCTCCGATTATCGTCCAAAGGTGACTTCTGCGCAAAAAATGAAAAAACAGCCCGGGGATGAATTATTGGAACTTGAAAGAACAAAAGATATATTATTCGAATTGGGACAAAAAAAGAAGAAGCAAATCCTTATAGGGTTTGCGGCTGAAACTGAACAGGTTGATGAGTATGCACAGGGCAAGCTAAAGAGGAAAAATGCCGATCTGATCGTAGCCAATAATGTAACTGCAGAAGGAGCAGGCTTTGGAACAGACACCAATATTGTTACATTTTTTAAAAAAGATGGGTCTTCGGAAAAGCTTCCGCTTATGGCAAAAAAGGATGTTGCAGTAAAAATTCTTGAAGAAGCTGCGATCTTGCTAAAGGATGAGCATGAATGAATATTGCGAGAGTCATTGTCGATGTACCTGCCAAACAGACAGACCGGGCATTTGACTACAAAATACCCTCTCATCTGGAAGGTGTCATTCTCCCCGGCATGAGGGTTGTTGTTCCATTTGGACCTAGGAAGATCCAGGGGTTTGTAACAGCATTACAAGCAGAGTCCGATTTTCAGCAGCTTAAATCCATTTCAGAGCCGATGGACTTAAATCCAGTCCTTAATCAGGAGCTCTTGACTCTAGGTGAATGGCTGACAGAAAAAACATTATGCTACAAAATCTCTGCCTTTCAGGCAATGCTGCCTGCAGCATTGAAGGCAAAATACGAAAAGAAGCTTGTAATGGCAAAAAATGCAGATCGTAAACTGCTTCCTGAAAGAGTATCTGCTCTCTTCCAGAAAACTGAAGAAATTTTATGGGATGATGCAGTAAAGAGCGGAGCTTTGCCGCTTCTTCAAAAGGAAGCATCCAATGGAAATATCGAAATTATCTACCAAGTAAAAGAACGAGTGAAAAAGAAAAAAGTAAAGCAGGTATTCGCGGCTGCTGACCCTAATAAGCTTGCTGATTATCTTCAACAGCTTCCGGGCAACGCAACCAAGCAGAAAGAAGTGCTTGAGTATTTTCTTCATGAGGAAGGACCGGTCGATCAGAAAGAGTTATTTTCCTTGTTTGGAATAACATCGTCCACCATAAAAGGGCTTATGCAAAAAGGGCTGCTTGGGCAGAGGGACGTGGAAATTTATCGAAATCCATTTGGAGACCGTGAATTCGAAAGAACTGAACCGCTCTTTTTGACCGATGGACAGAGAAAGGCTATAATCCCGATCCTTAATTCTATTGAAAATAACCGGCATGAAACATTTTTGCTTTATGGGGTAACAGGAAGCGGAAAAACTGAGGTGTATCTGCAATCCATTCAGCGAGTGCTTGAGAATGGCAAAGAAGCCATTGTCCTTGTTCCTGAGATTTCTTTAACTCCGCAGATGGTCAAACGCTTCAAGGGCAGATTTGGCAATCAGGTTGCCGTAATGCACAGCGGCCTTTCAGCTGGAGAAAAGTATGATGAATGGAGAAAGATTCAGCGGAAGGAAGTCAAGGTTGTTGTGGGAGCGCGATCGGCTATCTTTGCCCCTTTTGAAAACCTCGGAATCATTATCATTGATGAAGAGCACGAAACCAGCTATAAGCAGGAAGAGAACCCAAGATACCATGCAAAGGATGTCGCCATCGAAAGAGCGGGAAATCATAAATGTCCTGTGGTGCTTGGAAGTGCAACTCCCTCATTGGAATCTTTTGCGCGAGCACATAAAGGAGTTTACCATCTCCTCACTCTCGAAAATAGAATGAACAATCAGGCTCTCCCTTCCGTTGATATCATTGATATGCGGGAAGAGCTGCGTGAAGGGAACCGCTCGATGTTCTCAAGGAAACTCCTCGAAAAAATTAAAGACCGTCTCGGGAAAAAAGAGCAGATCGTATTATTTTTAAATAAAAGAGGACATTCCTCATTTGTTATGTGCAGGGACTGCGGATATGTTATTAATTGTCCTCATTGTGATATATCTTTGACTTATCATCGGTATAACCAGCAGATGAAATGCCATTACTGCGGCTATGAGGCACCAGTTCCAAATGCATGTCCGGAATGCGAAAGTGAGCATATTCGTTATTTTGGAACAGGCACTCAAAAAGTGGAAGAGGAATTGGCGAAAATTTTGCCGGAAGCGAAGGTAATCCGGATGGATGTCGATACAACCAGCAGGAAGGGAGCACATGAAAAGCTCCTTGATCAATTCCAGGAAGGGCATGCAGATATTCTTCTTGGGACTCAGATGATTGCTAAGGGTCTTGATTTCCCCAATATTACCTTAGTAGGCGTACTATCGGCAGACACGATGCTGCACCTGCCTGATTTCCGATCTTCTGAAAAAACCTTTCAGCTTCTGACTCAGGTAAGCGGGCGTGCAGGGAGGCATGAATTGGAAGGGGAGGTAATTATTCAGACCTACACTCCTGAACATTATAGTATTGAACTGGCGGGGGAGCAGGATTACGATAAATTTTATGAAAGAGAAATGATGGTCCGCAAAATTCATAGATATCCCCCTTTCTACTATATATCCCTTGTCACCGTCAGCCACGAGGAATTAATGAAGGCTGTTTCGGTAACTGAGAAGATCACGCAGTATATTCAGTCAAAATTATCTGCAGAGAGTAAAGTCCTTGGTCCAGTTGCATCGCCGATACCGCGGATCAATAATAGATATCGGTATCAATGTCTGATAAAATACAAGCGGGAGCCGGAACTTGGCCTGGCGCTGAAGAAAGTCCTGGATAATTATCAGCAGGATATTGCTACTGGGGGCCTATCCGTCTCAATTGACCTGAATCCTTATATTTTAATGTAATTTCTTAACCATAAGGTTAGTTTGTTTGAACTTACAGAACTGTTGGCCTTACTAAGAACGTTTTACAGCATCAAATCATACGTCTAAAAGCGTTAGCTATTTAGGAGGAGCTTCTCAGGAGCTTCTGTTTTTGTGGTTATGAATAAACTCAATTTGGTTGAAAATAGATAAAAATGGAGGAAATGTTTTGGCAGTAAAAAAAATTGTATCTTATCCGGCTGAGGTTCTGGAGGCAGAATGCGAACCCGTTAAGGTGTTTGATAAAAAACTGGGCAAGCTGTTAAATGATATGTATGATACGATGATCGAATTCGATGGTGTCGGGCTTGCTGCTCCGCAAATCGGGCTTAGCAGGCAAATTGCCATTGTTGATATAGATGATGAATTTGGAACAATTGAAATAATTAATCCGGAAATCCTTGAAACGAATGGGGAACAGACAGGCCCTGAAGGGTGCCTGAGCTTTCCTGGGTTATATGGTGAAGTAACAAGGCCTGAATATGTAAAAATCAAGGCGCAGGATCGAAAAGGGAAATATTTTACCCTCGAGGCTGAGGATTTCCTGGCAAGAGCGATCCTCCATGAAATTGATCATTTGCATGGGGTGCTATTTACCTCAAAAGTTACAAGATACTTGAACGAAGAAGAGTTGGAAGGATTGGAAGCTGAATGACAAAAATCGTATTTATGGGCACACCCGATTTTTCAGTGCCTGTACTGAAGCAAATAATAGAGGACGGATATGAAGTAATCGGAGTGGTTACTCAGCCCGACAGGCCTGTTGGAAGGAAAAAGGTTCTTACTCCCCCGCCTGTAAAAGTCGAAGCTGAAAAACAGGGCATCCCTGTGTATCAGCCCGAAAAAATCCGCCAGCCAGAAGAGCTGGAGAAAGTTCTTGCTCTTAAGCCTGACCTGGTTGTCACGGCTGCATTTGGACAAATTTTGCCGAAGGAGCTTTTGGATGCACCCAAGTTCGGCTGCATAAATGTACATGCATCATTGCTTCCTGAATTGCGCGGCGGTGCACCTATTCACTACTCCATTCTGCAGGGGAAAGAAAAAACGGGAATCACCATTATGTACATGGCTGAGAAGCTTGATGCCGGCGATATTTTAACACAAGTGGAAGTGCCGATTACGGAAAGAGATACAGTTGGCACTCTTCACGATAAACTTAGCGCTGCTGGGTCAAAGCTTTTGTCTGAAACACTGCCAAAGCTCCTGAATAGTGAACTCACTCCCATCAGGCAAAATGATGAAGAAGCCACTTTTGCTTATAACATTAAAAGAGAACAGGAAAAAATCGACTGGGGCAAAACTGGTGAAGAAATCTATAACCACATTAGAGGGTTAAATCCATGGCCGGTTGCCTATACAACTTTTGACGGCAAAGTGATTAAAATCTGGAATTCGGAGAAGGTTAAATCTGCTGAAAACAAAGAACCGGGAACAATTATCAGGCTTGAGGAAGATGGAATCGTTGTGGCAGCAGGGAATGAGACAGCCATTAAAATTACAGAACTGCAGCCTTCCGGAAAGAAAAAGATGCCAGCAGAACAATTTTTAAGAGGCTCAGGATCCCATCTAACTCCCGGCGGCCGTTTGGGAGACTCCGAATGAAAAAGCTAAAAAAGAAAAATGTAAGAGAAACTGCACTGGAACTTCTCGAAGCCATTGAAAAAAATCAGTCCTACAGCAATCTATTACTTAATAACGCCATAAAAAAGAACGAAATTGACCAGAAGGACATCGGTCTTCTTACTGAACTGACTTATGGTACCCTTCAACGCCGGATGACACTCGATTTTTACCTGCAGCCTTTTTTAGCAGGCAATAAAAAAATTGAAAGCTGGGTAAACCAGCTCTTAAGGCTTACACTGTATCAGATGGTTTTTCTTGATAAAATTCCAGATCGCGCAGCTATTTTCGAGGCAGTAGAAATAGCAAAACGATGGGGGCATAAAGGGATTTCCGGCATGGTCAATGGCGTGCTCAGGAACGTTCAAAGAAAGGGGCTTCCTGATCTTGAGCAAATTGAAGACAGTGTTGAACGCCTTTCCATTGAGACTAGTCATCCCGCGTGGCTTGTAAAAAGATGGGCCGATCAGCTTGGGTTTGAAGAAACAAAGAAAATGTGTGAAATTAACTTGACTGCTCCACTTCAGACTGCAAGGGTAAATGAGGTAAAGGCCTCGAGGGAAGAATGCTTGTCACTTCTTAAGGAAGAAGGATTTGAAGTGGAACCAAGTCAGTTTATACCAGTTGCCATTAAATGTTTAAGAGGAAACCTTGCCAATTCGCGTGTCTTCAAAGATGGCCTGATTACTATTCAGGACGAAAGCTCCATGCTCGCTGCTTATGCCCTTGGAGGAAATCCAAATGAAAAGATTCTGGATGCCTGCGCAGCACCCGGAGGAAAAACCACACATATTGCAGAAAAAATGCAAAATACTGGACAAGTCATTTCGCTGGACCTTCACGAGCATAAAGTAAAGCTGATTAATGATAATGCCGATAGACTGGGACTATCGAATATTAAGACAAATGCCCTTGACAGCAGGAAAGTGCAGGAGCATTATGAAAAAGAATCATTTGACCGTATTTTAGTGGATGCCCCATGCTCAGGCCTTGGAGTTATGAGAAGAAAGCCTGATATGAAATACACAAAAAAAGAAGATGATTTATATCATCTTCATAAGATTCAAAGAAATCTTTTGGATGCCGTTTCACCTTTGCTGAAAAAAGGTGGTATTCTTGTTTATAGTACATGTACAGTGGACAAGGAAGAGAATCAGCATGTTGTCCAGTCGTTTTTAAAGAATAATGCGGAATTTGAGGGAGATATATCAGTTCGTGAGCGAATGCCTAAAGCAATTGCTCCGTTTATAGATAATTTTGAACTGCAGATTTTACCGCAGGATATTGGTTCGGACGGGTTTTATATAGCCTGTCTGAGAAAGAAGGTGCAATAAATGGAACAAACAGCAGCAGAGAAAATAACAGAAGCAGAACAAAAACCATCCGTTTATACTTTACAGCTGAATGAGCTGAAGGATTGGCTTAAAGAAAATAATGAGAAAGCTTTCAGGGCTGAGCAAATTTTTGATTGGCTTTACACAAAAAGAATCACATCATTTGAGGATATGACGAACCTGTCAAAAGGGTTAAGAGATACGCTATCAGCAAATTTTTCGCTGACAACTCTTAAAACGATCATTCAGCAGGAGTCAGCTGATGGGACAATAAAATTTTTATTTGAACTTCATGATGGCTATTCCATTGAAACCGTACTGATGAGGCATGACTATGGTAATTCAGTATGTGTAACTACTCAAGTGGGCTGCCGAATCGGCTGTACATTCTGTGCTTCAACTTTAGGCGGATTAAAACGGAATCTTGAAGCAGGAGAAATCGTTGCTCAGGTCGTAAAAGTACAACAGGCACTAGATGAGACAGATGAACGGGTCAGCTCGGTTGTTATTATGGGGATCGGTGAGCCATTTGATAATTATGACAGTATGCTGTCATTCCTGAAGATAATCAACCATGATAAAGGGCTGAATATCGGTGCGCGCCATATCACTGTTTCGACTAGCGGAATCATCCCAAAAATCTATAAATTTGCAGATGAAAATATGCAGATCAATTTCGCGATCTCATTACATGCTCCAAACACAGAAATCAGAAGCCGCCTGATGCCAATAAATAGAGCTTATAAGCTGCCGGACCTTATGGATTCAATCAGGTACTATATAAATAAAACAGGCAGACGAGTGAGTTTCGAATATGGATTATTCGGAGGGGTCAATGACCAGGTGGAACATGCCGAAGAGCTGGCAAAGCTAATAAAAAATGTGAAGTGCCATGTTAACCTGATTCCAGTAAACTATGTGCCTGAACGAGATTATGTGAGGACACCCAAGGATCAAATTTTTGCTTTTGAAAAGACACTGAAGAACCACGGCATTAATGTAACCATTCGCAGGGAGCACGGTCATGATATAGATGCAGCATGCGGACAACTTCGTGCAAAGGAGCGAAAAGAGGAGACGAGGTGACAGAATGAAAGCTGTTTTTATGACAGATCAAGGCAAAGTCAGGCAGCATAACGAAGATAATGGCGGCATCTATGTGAACAGCAAGGGGCAGCGCCTTGCCATCGTAGCAGATGGCATGGGCGGCCACCGGGCTGGCGATGTGGCAAGCGAAATGACGCTAACAAGTTTAAAAGGATTCTGGGATCAGACAGATGACTTTCAGACTGCCGAAGAGGCGGAAGGATGGCTGCGGAAGTATATTGCAGAGGTCAACACCATTCTTTATGAACATTCGAAAGAAAATGAACAATGTGAAGGCATGGGAACAACTGTTGTGGCTGCAATCTGTACTGATCGTTTTGCGACAATTGCCAATATCGGCGACAGCAGATGTTATATCTTGAATGAATCGGGTTTTCAGCAGCTGACGGAAGATCATTCCCTAGTGAATGAACTTGTAAGGTCCGGGCAGATTACCAAGGAAGATGCTGAGCATCATCCAAGAAAAAATGTGCTCCTCCGGGCATTGGGAACTGAAGCAGCGGTTGAGATGGATATCAAAACCATAACGTTTGAAGAGGGCGATTTATTATTATTATGCTCTGACGGTTTGTCCAACAAGGTAGATGTGGCTGAAATGATTGAAATCCTCAAAAGCGGACGAACTCTGGAGGAAAAAGCCTCAGTGCTGATTGAACAGGCCAATAATAATGGCGGCGAAGACAATATTACGCTCGTGATTGCTGAGTATTTTGAAAGCAATGAGAGCGGGATGATAAATGATGATTAAGGGAAGAAGATTAAGCGGCCGCTATAAGATTCTTGATATGATTGGCGGAGGCGGCATGGCAAATGTCTACCTGGCCCATGACATGATTCTGGATCGAGATGTAGCGGTGAAAGTGCTTCGGATGGATTTTGCCGAAGATGAAGAATTTATCCGCCGTTTTCATCGTGAAGCCCAATCAGCTACCAGCTTAGCCCACCCGAACATCGTCAGTATCTATGATGTTGGCGAAGAGGATTCAATCTATTATATTGTGATGGAATATGTAGATGGACAAACGTTAAAGCAATACATACAGCAAAACAGCCCGATTCGCATAGATGATTCGCTGGAAATTATGAAACAGCTCACCTCAGCCATATCTCATGCACATCAAAACCATATCATACACCGGGATATTAAACCGCATAATATTTTGATAGATAGGCATGGTAATGTAAAGATTACTGATTTCGGAATTGCCATGGCATTAAGCGCTACCAGTATAACTCAGACCAATTCTGTTTTAGGCTCTGTTCATTATCTTTCTCCGGAACAGGCCAGGGGGGGGATGGCCAACAGAAAGTCTGATATCTACTCCCTTGGCATTGTTATGTTTGAGCTTTTGACAGGCAGGCTTCCTTTCTCAGGTGAATCCGCTGTATCAATAGCTCTCAAACATCTGCAGTCAGAGACGCCTTCCCTTAAGAGATGGAATCCTTCAATACCGCAAAGTGTTGAAAATATCGTTTTAAAAGCGACAGCTAAAGATCCTTTTCACAGGTATGATTCTGTTGAAGATATGGAAGAGGATATCAGTACAGCGCTTGAACCCGAAAGGCTTCATGAAGGAAAGTTTATGGTCCCGATTGACGATGATGCTACAAAGGCAATCCCTGTTATTACGGATGACCGCCCATACCAAAGCATGGACGAAACACTTGTACATGCTAAGGATCCAAAGGGAGACACGCAGCCTGTGGCAAAACCTCTTCCTGAAAAGAAGAAGAAGGAAAAAAAGAAAAAAAAGAAGAAAAAGAAATGGCCAATTATTCTGGTATCCGTCTTTTTGTTTCTGGCTGTGTTAGGCATCCTGGCCATAACTGTTTTACCTGATCTTATTGCGCCCAAGGATGTCCAGGTTCCTGATGTGTCAGGAAAAGAGGTGGAAGACGCAGTAGCAGAGCTTATTGCCGCTGGGTTTACGGTTAGGGATACAAAGCCGATAAGTGACCCTGATGTGGAAGAAGGTCTGGTAGTAAAAACAGATCCGAAAGCAGGCAGAACCGTAAAAGAAGGAACTTCCATTGATATCTATGAAAGCACTGGCAAGGAAAAATTTGAATTAGCTGATTACCAGGGCAGGCAATACGACGATGTAGTCCGCTTGCTTGAAAGCAAAAATTTTAAAAGCATTGAAAAAACAGAAGAAAATAATGAGAGTGAGCCGGCTGGGACAATCCTGGACCAAAACTTCTCAGAAGGCGATCTTGTCGTTCCCGAGGATACAGAATTGATTTTTACTGTCAGCAAAGGTCCGGCGCCAATTGCCTTAAAAGACCTGCGCGGCTATAACGAAAAGGGGCTGCAGGAGTACGAAGAATCGTCGGGATTAAAAGTAGAATATGGAGAAGAAGAATTTCATGAGGAAGTCCCAGAAGGACTAGTCATCAATCAGGATCCGGCACCAGGCACAAACCTGGCAAGCGGACAGAAAGTGACGGTGGTTCTTTCAAAAGGGAAAAAAGAACTTCTTCCTAAGACAGAAAATATTGAGATCAGCGTTCCCTATGAGCCTGCAGCCGAAGGTGAGCCAAATGAAGTTCAGATTATCATTAAGGATATGAATAATCCTGGTTCTGAACCAGTTCATACAGAGCTGATTTATGAAGATACGGTAATCCCAATTGATATAACAATTGCTCCCGGACAGAATGCCACTTATAAGGTTCTGCGGGATGGCCAGGTTTTTGAAGAAAAGGAAATCCCTTATCCGGAAGAAGAATCATAAGCAAGGAGTGTTGCTATGCCTGAGGGCAAAATTATTAAAGCCTTAGCCGGGTTTTATTATGTTTTTAGCGGAGATGAAATCATTCAGTGCCGAGGCCGCGGAGTTTTCCGGAAAAATAAGGTTAACCCGCTGGTCGGTGATGAAGTCGTGTTTCAGGCAGAAAGTATTACAGAAGGATACATCTTAGAAGTAAAAGAACGGAAAAATGAGTTGATCCGTCCGCCAATTGCAAATGTTGATCAGGCCATTCTAGTGTTTTCAGCTGTTGAACCGGGCTTCAGCACCTCTCTATTAGATCGTTTCCTGGTGCTGGTTGAATTCAATCGTATAAAGCCAATCATCTGCATTACTAAAATAGATCTGACAGACGAACATGGGTATAAGGAAATCCAGCAATATGCATCAGATTACCGCAAAGCCGGCTATGATGTTTTGCTGACTTCCTCCGAAACAGAAGAAGGCGTTAAAGACTTAATGCCATATCTGGAAGGCGAGATCTCCGTTTTTGCAGGACAGTCAGGTGTGGGGAAATCATCTTTGTTAAATGTATTAAGACCAGATTTAGAGCTGAAAACAAATGATATTTCTTCACATTTGGGCAGGGGAAAGCATACAACCAGGCATGTAGAACTGATAGAGGTTGGGAAAGGGCTTGTTGCTGATACCCCGGGATTCAGCTCCCTTGAATTTACAGATATCGAATTGGAGGATCTGAATTATTGCTTTCCGGAAATTCAGGAGAAAAGCGATCAATGCAAATTTAGAGGCTGCCTGCACATGGCAGAACCGAAATGCGCTGTAAAGGCCGCCAGTGAAAACGGTGAAATTCCTTCCTACAGATACGAACACTACAAAACCTTTCTGCAGGAAATAAAAGATAGAAAGCCGAGGTATTAATTCATGGTAAAAATCGCACCTTCGATTTTATCGGCAGATTTTTCTAAATTGGGAGAAGAGATTAAAGATGTAGAGCGCGGCGGAGCTGATTATATTCATGTCGATGTAATGGACGGCCATTTTGTACCGAATATTACAATTGGTCCATTAATTGTTGATGCAATCCGTCCTGTGACAAAGCTGCCCCTGGATGTTCATTTGATGATAGAAAATCCGGATAACTACATTGAGGCATTTGCTAATGCGGGGGCAGATTATATCACTGTACATGCAGAAGCATGCAAACACCTTCACAGAACGATTCATTTTATTAAATCATTCGGGGTCAAGGCAGGAGTGGTTCTTAACCCGGCTACACCAGTTAATATGATTGAGCATATTATTGATGATATTGATATGGTATTGCTTATGACTGTTAATCCTGGTTTTGGAGGACAAAAGTTCATCCCTGGCGTTCTTCCTAAGATTAAGGCGGTTAAGGAAATGGCTGACGCAAAAGGTCTAAATATTGAAATTGAAGTGGACGGCGGAGTGAATGAAGAAACAGCACAATTGTGCATTGAAGCTGGAGCGAATGTGCTTGTTGCCGGGTCGGCAATTTATAATCAGAAAGACAGAGCCGTGGCGATTGCTGCTTTAAAAGGTTCGAAATAAAAAAGAGCCAGCTTGAATAGAGCTGGCTTTTTATAATATAAGATATATATCATGATTGGAGCAATATGAAATGATTATAAATATTTTAGCTGGCGGCCCTGAGGATTTGCTGCCTGAACTGTCTTCATTCAGTAATGCCGGTGACAATTGGGTCGGGGTAGATAGAGGAGTGCTTACACTCATTCAAAATGGCATGCAGCCGAAAATGGCATTTGGCGATTTTGATTCTGTGTCAAATGAAGAACTATTAATCATTGAAGAAAAAGTAAAAGAGCTGAACAGGTTCAAGCCGGAGAAAGACGAAACCGACATGGAGCTTGCCCTGAATTGGGCACTGGAACAAAATCCTGAGAAAATCCGTCTGTTTGGCGCCACAGGCGGCCGGCTTGACCACTTATTTGCAAATATTCAGCTGTTAATAAAGCCTGTACTTGAAGGAAACTTTGTTCCTGTCGAAATTATTGACAAAAAAAATAAGATTAATATTAAAGCTCCAGGTGAATACACCATAAAGCAAAATCCAAATTTCAAATACATTTCTTTTGTCCCGATCACAATGGAAATTAAGGGCCTCACATTAAGAAATTTCAAGTATCCGCTCACAGATCGGACCGTCTCTGCCGGTTCTACTCTTTGTATCAGCAATGAACTTATTGATGATTGTGGTACTTTTTCTTTTACTGAAGGCATATTAATGGTTGTAAGAAGCAAGGATTAAGAGCCGGGCCAGTACTGCCCTGCAAGGTGCTGGGAATCTGGATATGAGTGCTGGCATGAATTGCTTTCTGATCATTTTTTGTAATCATGAGTACTCATCTTTCGTTATTTGAATAAGATGGTAAAGACGATTTAAGGACAGAATGGATGCGTAAGATCGTGAGGAGGGACACGAGTAATGAGATTTTATACAATCAAACTTCCTAAATTTTTAGGGGGCATTGTGCGTGCCATGTTAGGGACCTTCAAAAAGGGGTAAACTCCCATAAATGAAAAAGAAAATAGCATTAAAAACTGGGCACCTCTCTGGGGTGCTTTTATTTTTTGATTCAATGGGGGAGAATGAATAGTGGATTATAAAAAGGAAAATAAAAAGGACATCCTAAAAGGATGTCCCTGAGCAGATTAAACGCGCTCAACTTTACCTGATTTAAGTGCTCTTGCAGATACCCAAACACGTTTAGGTTTACCGTCTACAAGAATACGTACCTTTTGAAGGTTAGCACCCCAAGTACGCTTGTTAGCGTTCATCGCGTGAGAACGTGCGTTACCTGAAGTTGTTTTTTTACCAGTTACAACACATTTGCGTGGCATGTATGTTTCCCTCCTTACTAAAAGCATAAGCTGAAACTATTTTTCAATGCTTTCATTTGCAATAGTCAGATTCATCCATCTGAATTAATGAGGAACTCCGTTTCGGATCTCGACATTAAAAGATACTTTAATAATTTATCATACAACCCTTCTGATTGCAATAGTTTGCTTTCAAGAAAATTTCCTTGACATAGGGGTATGGAACATGAGCTATAATAGGGATGGGGAAGTATGGCTTTCAATATTACAGCCCATATAGTAAAATATCATAAGGTATGCATAAAGCTTTGGAGTTAGAAAGATCGCTGCCCAGCTGAAAAGGATGCATTCTCCTTTAACAGCAAGCTTGCCTCCATTTTACAATTAAGGGGGAACGCCAGCGTTTCCGTAAAGCGGGAGCGCTTGAAGAAGCTTTTATTAAAAGCAATTTCCAAAGGGGGAACGAACCATGTCCATCGAATTAAAAACGAATTTCGGGCAAATTGATATCTCTAATGACGTAATTGCAACAATCGCAGGCGGAGCAGCAGTTGACTGCTACGGCATCGTAGGGATGGCCTCTAAAAATCAAATTAAAGATGGCCTTACAGATATACTTCGAAAAGAGAATTTTACCCGCGGTGTTATTGTACGCCAGGAAGAAGATGAAGTACATATCGATATGTATATTATTGTAAGTTACGGAACGAAAATTTCCGAGGTTGCCCACAATGTGCAATCTAAAGTGAAATACACCCTTGATAAAACAGTTGGGCTAAGTACGGACTCGGTTAATATTTACGTTCAGGGAGTTCGTGTAACGAACCCGTAGTGAGGAGGAAAGACTTGTGTCAAAAAGAGATTTAGATGGGAAGCTTTTTGCCGAAATGGTCATACAAGGAGCGAACCATTTATCTGCTAATGCAAAATTAGTGGATGCGTTAAATGTTTTCCCTGTTCCTGATGGAGACACAGGAACGAACATGAATTTGTCAATGACTTCCGGTGCAAAGGAAGTAAAAGCTAATATTCAGGAACATATTGGGAAGGTGGGCTCTGCTCTTTCTAAAGGTTTGCTGATGGGGGCCCGCGGGAACTCTGGAGTAATTCTCTCCCAGCTGTTCCGAGGCTTCTCAAAGCATATTGAACAGAAATCTTCCATCAATGGCAAAGAGTTTGCTGATGCTTTGAATTCAGGTGTAGAAACTGCTTATAAAGCTGTTATGAAGCCGGTTGAAGGAACAATTTTAACCGTTGCTAAAGATTCCGCTAAAAAAGCGGTGCAGGCTGCAAAAAATGAAGATGATATCGTAGTGATTATGGAGGAAGTGTTAAAAGAAGCACGGGCTTCTTTAAACCGGACTCCGGATCTTCTTCCTGTCTTAAAAGAAGTTGGGGTTGTAGACAGCGGCGGGCAGGGTCTTGTTTTTGTATATGAAGGATTCCTTGCAGAGCTCAAGGGCGAAAAACTTCCTGATACACCAGCAGCCCTTCCAAAGATGGATGACCTGGTTAACGCAGAACACCATAAAAATGTTCATAGTTTTATGAACACTGAAGATATTGAATTTGGTTATTGCACAGAGTTTATGGTCAAGTTCGAAACTGAAAAGCTATCTGCTAATCCTTTTTCAGAAGACAAGTTCCGCCAGGACTTAAGCAAATATGGCGACTCGCTTCTTGTGATTGCGGATGAACAGCTTGTAAAAGTACATATCCACTCTGAACAGCCAGGAGATTGCCTGACATACGGACAGCGCTATGGGAGCTTAATCAATATGAAGATTGAAAACATGCGCCAGCAGCACACCAATTTGATTGATGACGTTCCTACACCATTGGCAGCTGAAGCTAAGCCAAAGGAAAAGCAGGAATACGGAATCGTTACAGTATCAATGGGCAGCGGGATTGCGGATCTTTTCCGAAGCATCGGAGCACATGCAGTCATTGAGGGCGGCCAGACGATGAATCCTAGTACGGAAGATATTGTAAAGGCCATCAAAGAAGTGAATGCCAAGAAAGTAATCATTTTGCCAAACAATAAAAATATCATCATGGCTGCACAGCAGGCTGCAGAAGTGACTGAAGAAGAAGCAGTAGTTGTTCCTTCCAAGACCGTCCCTCAGGGAATGGCTGCCCTGCTTGCTTTTAATCCAAGTGCCGGACTCGCAGAAAATGAAGAAGGCATGACAGATGCCCTTCAGCATGTGAAGACAGGCCAAATTACATTTGCTGTCCGTGATACAAGCATCGATGGCCTCGAAATTGAAAAAGATGATTTTATGGGCATCTCAGATGGGAAAATTGTTGTCAAGAACAAGGATAGAGTGCAGGCTGCCAAAGATCTTCTCGATGGAATGATTGATGAAGACTCTGAGATCCTAACCGTATTAAAAGGTGAAGATGCGGCAGAAGAGGAAGTGGATTCACTTATCAGCTATATTGAAGATAAGTATGAAGATGTTGAAGTCGAAGTGCATGATGGCAAACAGCCGCTATACTCTTTTATATTTTCAATCGAATAAACAATAAAAAAAGCGAGGGCCCAGCCTTCGCTTTTGTCCATTTAAAACGATTACATTTTAGTGAACTTCGGAAATATTAATTTATTTGGTTAAAGATTGCTTACTTGCCTATTTAGATTATAGTGTGCTAGTTATAAAGCAGGCGCTGTATAAGCCTGCAGTTAAAAGTAATTGAGCAGGGAGGGGTGGCGGACTGCCTTGAGAAAATATATTTGGCAGCCGTTCAATAAACGTGAATCCAAATTATAATCAGTCTGTTACAGCTGTTAAAGGCATCGGGGAGGAAACAGCAGTATCACTTGCTGAAATGAACATAAACACTGTAAAAGATTTGCTTGAATATTTCCCATATAGATATGAGGATTACAGGCTCAAGGATCTGGAAGAGATTAAGCATGATGAAAGAGTAACTGTGGAAGGAAAGATCCACAGTGAACCTTCACTCGCCTATTATGGAAGGAAACGGTCCAGGCTGACTGTGAGAGTTCTTGTAGGCAGATATCTGATACAAGTGGTCATGTTTAATCAGCCATATTTAAAGAATAAAATTACATTGAACGAAACTGTGACAGTGACAGGCAAATGGGACCAGCACCGCCAGATCATAACAGCCAATGAATTAAAAATAGGGAGTGCCTCCAGTAACAAGGATTTTGAGCCTGTTTACGCTGTGAAAGGAAATATCACTGTCAAGGGAATCAGACGTTTTATAAAACTGGCTTTTTCACAGTATGGAAATGAGATATCAGAAACTTTGCCTGAAAAATATCTTTTGCAATATAGGCTTTTGGATAGGCGAGATGCTATGAGATCGCTCCATTTTCCTGCCAATGATCAGGAACTTAAACAGGGAAGACGGCGATTTGTTTATGAAGAATTCTTCTATTTTCAATTAAAAATGCAGGCACTAAGAAAGATTGAAAGAGAGCAGTCTAAAGGGATTGCGCAAGCTTATGATCTTTCGAGGCTGATGGAGTTTATAGACTCTCTGCCATTTGCCTTAACCAATGCCCAGAAAAGGGTGGTTAATGAGATTCTGACTGACATGAAATCGCCTTATCGGATGAACAGGCTATTACAGGGGGATGTTGGTTCCGGCAAAACGGCTGTTGCGGCGATCGCCCTATTTGCCAGCAGGACAGCAGATTTCCAGGGAGCTTTAATGGTGCCGACCGAAATCCTTGCAGAGCAGCATGCGGAATCTTTAAAAACGATGCTTGAGCCATTTGGCCTGCGATGTGAACTCCTGACAAGCTCCGTCAAAGGAAAGCGCAGAAGAGAAATTCTTCAGCATTTAAAGGATGGAGAAATTGATGTTCTTATAGGCACACATGCACTTATCCAGGAAGAAGTGGAATTTAATAAACTGGGGCTTGTTATTACTGATGAACAGCATAGATTTGGTGTCGGGCAGCGGCGCATCCTCAGGGAAAAAGGCGAGAGTCCGGATGTTCTGTTTATGACTGCCACGCCAATCCCGAGAACATTGGCCATTACTGTTTTTGGGGAAATGGATGTTTCCATCATAGATGAAATGCCGGCAGGGCGAAAAGCGATTGAAACTTATTGGGCAAAACCTGAAATGCTTGATAGAGTACTTGGTTTTATGGAAAAGGAGCTTTCAGCAGGCCAGCAAGTATATGTGATATGTCCCCTAATTGAGGAGTCGGACAAGCTGGATGTTCAGAATGCTATAGATGTCCATGCAACATTGATGCATCATTTTCATGGCCGCTATGATGTGGGCCTCATGCATGGCAGGCTTCACCCAGATGAAAAAGAAAATGTAATGAAGGCTTTTAGCCGAAATGAAACTCAAATTCTTGTTTCTACTACAGTTGTCGAGGTGGGTGTAAATGTCCCAAATGCAACGATGATGGTGATCTATGATGCTGAGCGCTTTGGACTTGCACAGCTGCACCAATTAAGGGGCAGGGTAGGGAGAGGAGATAAACAATCTTATTGTGTTCTTTTAGCAGACCCCAAATCGGAAGTTGGAAAAGAACGAATGAAAATCATGACGGAAACCAATGACGGATTTGCACTAAGTGAAAAGGACCTTGAGCTGAGGGGACCTGGGGACTTTTTCGGAAAAAAACAAAGCGGGCTCCCGGAATTTAAAGTCGCCGATATGGTCCATGATTACCGCGCTCTCGAAACCGCCAGAAACGATGCAGCTTCTCTTGTTGAATCCCATGAATTCTGGCATTCAGATGAGTACCTGCCTTTGAGAAATTATTTAAAGGAAACAGGAGTGCTGGAAGGGGAAAAACTGGACTAAAGGATCGAATGTCACACGCTGAGCTGATTGGAGTGGAGGGAGCTTGATCTTCGAAAAATGTTCTCGCATTTCCTTCGTGCGGTGCTGGCTGAGGAGGCTCCTGTTCCTCCCAGCGGAAATCAACGGACAGAATATGTAAGCTAAACAAATATTCAATCACACTTAAAGCAGATTGCAGAAAAGTTCTTCCTTGCAATCTGCTTTTTTTGATTATATACTACTATTAGTACCTAGTCTTAATATCTCGGACGGTGGGATTTTTAATGAAAAGAAATAAAAAAGAACGCCAGCATTTATTAACGGACACAATAAAAGAAAATCCTTTTGTCACGGACGAGGAACTTGCAGAAAAGTTCACTGTCAGCGTCCAGACAATAAGGCTCGACCGCCTGGAATTATCTATTCCGGAATTGCGGGAAAGAATCAAGCATGTTGCTGAAAAAACTTTCGAGGATGAAGTCCGATCTTTACCCATAGAAGAAATAATCGGTGAAATAATAGATATAGAATTGGATAAAACGGCAATTTCCATTTTCGATGTAAAAAATGAACATGTATTCAAGCGGAATGGAATAGCCCGGGGGCATCACTTGTTTGCACAGGCCAACTCACTGGCAGTTGCTGTAATAAATGATGAACTGGCATTGACAGCGAAAGCCAATATTCAATTCACAAGGCCAGTGCGATTAAATGAACGTGTTATAGCTAAAGCCAAGGTCCTTACAATTGATGTTGACAGCGGGAGGACGATTGTTGAAGTCAATAGCTTTGTGAATAACGAACAGGTATTTAAGGGCGAATTCGACATGTTCAGAAAAAAATAATCACTAAAGGATGAAGCATCATGAAAATTTCCATAGACGCAATGGGAGGCGACAATGCCCCGAAGGAAATTGTCCTTGGCGCAATGAAAGCTGCCGCAGAGTTTAAGGATATACACATTACTCTTGTTGGCGATGAGTCAAAAATAAAGGAATACCTTACTTCAAACGAGCGGATTGAGATCTTACATACAGATGAAGTCATCTTGCCGGATGATGAACCAGTGAGGGCTGTGCGCAGAAAGAAAAATGCATCAATGGTGCTTGCAGCGCAGCTTGTCTCAGACGGTAAAGCGGATGCATGCATTTCTGCAGGAAACACGGGTGCTCTTATGGCAGCAGGCCTTTTTGTGGTAGGAAGGATTGATGGCATTGAACGCCCGGCATTATCACCTACGCTTCCAACGATAGGCGGGGAAGGGTTCCTTTTGCTGGATGTAGGGGCGAATGTTGACGCGAAACCTGAGCATCTTCTTCAATATGCGATCATGGGATCGATATATACAGAAAAAGTCCGGGGTGTTTCCAATCCTAGAGTGGGCCTTCTAAATATAGGAACTGAAGAGAAAAAAGGCAATGAACTGGCGAAAAATACATTTGACCTGCTGAAGAATGCTGATATCAATTTTATCGGTAATGTGGAAGCACGCGATTTGCTTGAGGGAGCTGCAGATGTTGTAGTGACAGATGGCTTTACCGGAAATATGGTCCTAAAGACAATTGAGGGTACTGCTCTTTCTGTGTTTAAAATGCTAAAAACAGCTCTGACCAGCAGCTTTAAAACGAAATTGGCAGCAGCTGCCTTAAAGCCTGATTTATACCAGCTTAAATCTAAGATGGATTATTCGGAATACGGCGGTGCTGGATTATTCGGATTAAAGGCGCCTGTTATTAAGGCTCATGGTTCCTCAGATGCGACTGCTTTATTCAGTGCAGTCAGACAGACCAGGGTTATGGTAGAAAACAATGTCGCTCAAACGATTAAGGAAGCTGTTGAAAAAGAAGCAGAAAAAACAGCCGTTAAATAAACTTATTTTATTTGGGGGGAATCACGATGGGTAAAATCGCCTTTTTATTTCCTGGGCAGGGATCACAGGCTGCGGGAATGGGAAAAGCATTAGCCGAACAGGATGAGAAAGTAAAATCATTTTTCGAGAGTGCTGATCAAAAACTTGGGTTTTCACTATCACAACTTATTTTTGAAGGGCCTCAGGAAAAATTGACGTTAACAACAAATGCCCAGCCGGCATTGTTGACTACTAGCATTGCCATACTCGATTATTTTAAAAGATCTGGCGTAGCACCTGATTTTGTGGCTGGCCACAGCCTTGGAGAGTATACTGCACTCGTTGCAGCGGAAGCACTATCCTTTGAGGACGGTGTTTATGCTGTCCGTAAAAGAGGAGAGTTCATGGAAGAAGCAGTTCCTAACGGTGAGGGAACAATGGCAGCGGTACTGGGACTGGACAGGGACAAGCTTACTGCTGTCACAGAAGAGGTTACTGCAGGCGGCAATCCGGTTCAGCTCGCAAATTTGAACTGTCCTGGACAGATTGTTATTTCAGGTTCAAGGGCAGGTGTTGAACAAGCTTCTGCAAAGGCTAAAGAGGAAGGTGCCAAGCGAGTGCTTCCACTGGAGGTAAGCGGTCCTTTCCATTCTGAATTAATGAAGCCTGCTGCGGAGAAGTTCAGGCAAGTCCTGGACGATATTGAGATCAAAGATGCAGTTGTTCCTGTCATTGCAAATGTAACGGCTTCTGAAATGACTTCTGCAGCAGAAATAAACAGCAGATTAATTGAACAGCTGTATTCACCTGTACTCTGGGAGGATTCAATCCGCAGGATGATAGAGCTAGGAGTAGATACATTTATTGAAATTGGACCAGGGAAAGTACTGTCAGGCTTAGTGAAAAAGGTAGATCGTTCCCTTAAAACGTATGCCGTTTCCGATGCTGAATCCTGCCAGGCAGTTACAGAATCCTTGAAGGAGGAATTGAGATGAAGCTAGAGGGAAAAGCCGCATTAGTAACGGGAGCTTCCCGCGGAATCGGAAGAGAAATTGCTTTGGGTCTTGCTAAGCAAGGTGCAGATATCGCGGTTAACTATTCCGGAAGTGAGGCAAGGGCGAACGAAGTCGTTGATGAAATAAAAGCATTAGGCAGAAATGCTTTTGCTATCCAATGCGATGTGTCAAATAGTGATTCCGTGGCAAGCATGGTTAAAGAAACAGTAGAAAAGTTTGGCAAGCTTGATATTTTGGTTAATAATGCTGGAATTACGAGGGACAACCTGCTTATGAGAATGAAGGAAGACGAATGGGATGATGTTATTAACATTAACCTGAAAGGTGTATTCCTTTGTACAAAAGCTGTTACAAGGCAGATGATGAAACAGCGCAGCGGCCGCATTATCAATATTTCATCCATCGTTGGTGTCAGCGGCAATCCTGGCCAGGCTAATTATGTCGCTGCCAAATCAGGTGTTATTGGCCTGACAAAGACCTCTGCAAAGGAACTTGCAACAAGAGGCATAACGGTCAATGCTATTGCACCAGGCTTTATCACAACTGATATGACTGATAAGCTGAACGAGGATGTAAAAGAGCAGATGCTTAAGCAAATTCCTTTGGCGCGTTTTGGCGACCCTGCAGATATTGCGAATGTGGCAGTATTTCTTGCTTCAGAGGACAGCCGCTATATGACAGGACAAACCCTTCATGTTGATGGCGGTATGGTCATGTAGTTTGTAACAGGCTTGTAATGCAAAATTTTTTATAAAACCTTTCAATAAAGGCTAAAAATAATCTATAATACTTGAGGGGAGGTGACAAGCATGGCAGAAGTATTAGAACGTGTAACAAAGATCATCGTGGACCGTCTTGGTGTAGAAGAGTCTGAAGTGAAATTGGAAGCTTCTTTCAAAGATGATCTGGGTGCTGATTCCCTTGACGTAGTAGAATTAGTAATGGAATTAGAAGACGAGTTCGACATGGAAATTTCTGACGATGATGCTGAAAAAATCGCAACAGTCGGTGACGCTGTAAATTACATAAAAGCTAGCCAATAATCGTTAGTTGGACCACTCTGCAGTGAGGGTATACCCCTCGCTGCAGCAATTTTTTATCAGCAGATGTTTACTGTCCGGTGTTACCTGTGGCATAGAGGACAGCATGGATAAAGCTGTCGCACGGCAGCAGGTGGCTGTGGACAGTAAATATGTTAGGCAAAAGCTCCGTTGAATAACGGGGCTTTCTTCTGTGAAGATGGCTGTATCCGAATGAAACTTAAAAGTGTTTTGTAAATAGAAATTTTTTTGCGTTTTTGATTTTTATTACGTAAACTTAGAAAAGACCATTTAAGCTTTATATGAATTTCAGTTTACTTAATTTTTGCGGGTTTTGAGCAGTTATCTATATTTACATTGAGCGATTGGAGCGGAAGATGCGAGATCTCCGAAAAGGCTACCGCATTTTCTTGGTGCGCAGTTGTTCGAGGAAGCTTTCCTTCGGGAGCAGCATACCAAGGGAGACCCGCAGACGCAGAGCGTCGAGGAGTCCAGGCAGCCCACACGGAAGCTTGAGTACATGCAGCGGCAATCAACAGGCTTAGTTAAAACTAGAACATCATTTTGAGATGTCCCTAATAATAAAAAGAATATTAATATTAGCAAGGTGGATGCATTATGCGCAGCAATAAGGATAAGGAAAGAAAATCATTTCGCGCAATCGAAAAACAATTTAAAGAATTCCAGACGGAAATCGGAATCCAATTTGAAAATGAAAAATTATTAAAGCAAGCTTTTACCCATTCATCTTATGTGAATGAGCATCGGAGAAAGCCCTATGAAGACAATGAAAGACTGGAATTTTTGGGTGACGCTGTACTTGAACTGACTGTTTCGAAGTTCCTTTACCTAAAATATCCCATGATGAGCGAGGGGGAATTAACTAAGCTGAGGGCAGCGGTTGTTTGCGAACCATCCCTGGTCTCATTTGCCCATGCATTGTCCTTCGGCAGCCTGGTACTGCTTGGAAAAGGGGAGGAAATGACAGGAGGAAGAACCCGTCCGGCCCTGCTTGCAGACGTATTTGAAGCCTTTATAGGTGCACTATACCTGGATAAAGGATTAGATACGGTTGTCGGTTTTTTGGAGAAAGTTGTTTTTCCGAAGATTGATTCAGGTGCTTTTTCGCATGTGATGGATTTCAAGAGCCAGCTGCAGGAACTTGTGCAGCGGGATGGTGCAGGTACAATTGAATATAAAATCCTTCAGGAAAAAGGGCCTGCCCACAATCGAGAATTTGTTTCCACTGTTTCCCTAAATGGCAGGGAGCTTGGGACAGGCACCGGCCGATCAAAGAAAGAAGCGGAACAGCATGCAGCCCAAATGGCCCTTGAAGTATTGAAGAATCATATCAAGTGACATCGAAGAATAGAAACTTGGAGGAGACAGAGGGGGAGCAAGGTTGTTTTTAAAAAGGCTTGATGTTATTGGTTTTAAGTCATTTGCTGAGCGGATCACGGTTGATTTTGTTCCAGGCGTTACGGCAGTTGTAGGTCCAAATGGAAGCGGAAAAAGCAATATAACAGATGCCATACGCTGGGTATTGGGGGAACAATCAGCTAAGTCCCTTCGCGGCGCGAAAATGGAGGATGTCATTTTTGCTGGCAGTGATTCCCGGAGAGCGCAGAATTTTGCTGAGGTTACACTGACCCTTGATAACGGCGATCAGGGTCTGCCGATTGAATACAGTGAAGTCAGTGTTACAAGAAGGGTTTACCGATCTGGAGACAGTGAATACCTAATCAATAAGCAAACATGCAGATTAAAAGATATCGTAGATTTATTTATGGATTCAGGCCTTGGCAGGGAAGCTTTTTCAATAATAAGCCAGGGCAGGGTAGAGGAAATTCTAAACAGCAAAGCTGAAGAACGCCGGACGATATTCGAGGAAGCGGCTGGTGTGCTTAAATATAAGACAAGAAAGAAAAAGGCGGAAGGCAAACTTTCTGAAACCCAGGATAATTTAAACAGGGTGAATGATATTCTTCATGAACTTGAAAGCCAGGTAGAGCCTTTGAAAATTCAGGCTTCGATTGCAAAAGATTATCTGCAGCAGAAGGAAGAGCTTGAGAAAATTGAAGTTGCCCTTACAGTCTATGAGATAGAAGACCTGCATTCAAAATGGGAGCAGCTTTCACGTCAGCTTGAACGGCATACAGAAGATGAAATGAAGCTATCGGCAGTTATTCAGAACAAAGAAGCCAAAATGGAAGAGTTAAAGGATCATATTGCTGCAATCGATGAATCAGTAAATGATTTACAGGACGTACTCCTTCATGCCAGTGAAGAGCTTGAAAAACTGGAAGGCAGAAAAGAAGTCCTAAAAGAGCGAAAGAAAAATGCCAGCCAGAATAAAGACCAGCTTCATCGAAACATGGAGGAACTTTCTTCGAAGATAACTGAATTAAAAGAGCAAGAAGAAAAGCAGTCGGCTCTCAAAGGAAAAATAAAGGAAGAAGCAGTTAAACTTCAGAAAGCATTAAAGGAAAAGCAGGAACAGCTCAAACTCTTCAGTGAAAATACGGAAGAGAAAATTGAATCGCTGAAAAGTGATTATATTGAAGTGCTGAATAGCCAGGCGGCTTCAAGAAACGAACTGCAGAATATTGATCAGCAGCTCAGCCAGCAGGGTCAGCGCAGTTCTAAGCTTGAGATGGATAACGAAAAGTATATTGCCGACCGCAAGAAAAATGAAGAGAAAAAGCAAAAGATACAATCAGAACTTGAAAGCCTGCAAAAAGAAATAGAGAGTCAGGTACATGTTTTTCGAACGGAAGACCGCAAGCTTGAATCATTAAAGAATAATTATCAAAAGCAGGAAAAAACATTGTATCAGGCTTATCAGTATTTGCAGCAGGCAAAATCCAGGCAGGAAATGCTTGAAGAAATGGAAGAAGACTTTTCGGGCTTTTTCCAAGGTGTAAAGGAAATATTGAAAGCAAGGGGCAGCAAGCTGCAGGGAATTGAAGGAGCCGTAGCGGAATTAATTCAGGTGCCAAAAGAGTACGAAACGGCGATTGAAACTGCTCTTGGCGGTGCCATGCAGCATATCATCGTACAAAATGAGCAGGATGGGAGAAGTGCCATCCAATTCCTGAAAAAGAATTCATACGGAAGAGCAACTTTCCTGCCGTTAAGCGTAGTGAAGGGGAAAAGGCTTAATGCCGGGCAACTGCAATCGGTTCAAGGCCATCCCGCCTTTATTGGTGAAGCTGCTACGCTGATCCGGTTTGAAGGAAGGCATCAGTCTGCTATTGAAAACCTGCTTGGCAATGTTGTTATTGCACGTGACCTTAAAGGAGCCAATGAACTGGCGAAGCTTCTTCAATACCGTGTGAGACTCGTTACTATTGATGGAGATGTGGTTAATCCCGGCGGGTCCATGACGGGAGGAGCCCTGAAACAGAAAAGCACTTCCATTCTTTCACGCAAAGGTGAACTTGAAGAGCTGAAATCACGAATTTTGGACATGGAATCCAAAACAGCTAACCTCGAAAAACAAGTGAAACTGCAAAAAAGCGAAATTCAAAAACAGGAAACACGCATTGAACAGCTTAGAAAAACAGGTGAAGAGCTTCGTTTGATGGAACAGAGGGTAAAAGGAGAGCTTCTAGAAGTAGAGTTTGAGGAGAAAAGCATTAATGAGCGCTTATCTCTTTATGATATGGACAAAGCACAGTTTTCGGAAGATAGAGAAAGACTGCTGACCAGAAAGAGTGAGCTTGCAGATCTATTGGAGCAGCAGCAAAAACAAATAGCTGATCTTGATAATGAGATTAAAGCATTAACAGAAAGAAAAAACACCCAGCAGACTTCAAAGGAAACTCTTGTATCTGAAATAAATGAGCTGAAAATCAGCTTCGCTTCCAAAAGTGAACAGCTGAATCATGCTGAGGACAAACTAGCCGCACTAATTTCTGAGCTTGCTGCTAACAGGGTTAAGCTGAAAACAGTAAAAGAGGATTTAGAACTGCTATCATCTGAAATGACGAATAGCTCTTCAGGTGAGCAGCATCTGGAAGAGGCAGCACAGCAAAAATTAAAGGAAAAGAATGAAACGCTTGAGTTGATTGCTTCAAGAAGGGATGAGCGCTTAAAGCTCCAAACATCTTTAGAGGACTTGGAACTTGAGGCAAAAGAATTAAAACGCCAGCATAAAGGGCTGGTAGAAGTTTTGAAAGATGAGGAAGTTAAGCAGAACCGGCTTGATGTTGAGCTGGAAAATAGGCTGAATCATTTAAGGGAAGAATATCTGCTTTCTTTTGAAGGAGCTAAAGAGGAATATCCGCTGGAGATTGAGATTGATGAAGCACGAAAAAAAGTAAAACTCATAAAGCTGGCAATCGAAGAGCTTGGGGCTGTGAACCTCGGGGCAATCGAAGAATATGACAGAGTATCTGAACGATATGAATTCCTGCTTGAACAAAAAACAGACCTTCAGGAAGCGAAAGATACGTTATTCCAGGTTATCGATGAAATGGATGTTGAAATGAAAAGGCGATTTGAAGAAACCTTCGAAGGGATCCGTTTCCATTTTGAGTCGGTTTTCCAATCTTTATTCGGCGGCGGCAGAGCCGATTTACGCTTGACCCAGCCTGATGATTTATTGAATACAGGTGTGGAAATTGTCGCACAGCCTCCAGGCAAGAAACTGCAGAACCTCGGATTATTATCTGGAGGAGAAAGGGCACTTACAGCAATTGCATTGCTGTTTTCCATTTTGAAAGTACGTCCTGTTCCATTCTGTATCCTTGATGAAGTAGAGGCAGCCTTGGATGAAGCAAACGTGCAAAGGTTCAGCCAATACTTAAAGAGATACAGCGACGTCACCCAGTTCATCGTTATTACCCACAGAAAAGGAACAATGGAAGAAGCGGATGTCCTTTACGGTGTAACCATGCAGGAATCCGGTGTTTCCAAACTGGTATCTGTACGTCTGGAAGAAACCAGGGAACTAATTACTCAATAGCAGCTTTAATGCGGGACAGTTTACAACCTGTTCCGCACTAATACATATTGCTTTTATAAGGAAGTGAAAACATGAGTTTCTTTAAAAAACTAAAAGAAAAAATCACTAAGCAGACAGATAGTGTTACTGAAAAGTTTAAAGACGGATTAACCAAAACGCGCGATAATTTTTCAAATAAGGTAAATGACCTTGTATCCAGGTACCGTAAAGTGGATGAGGAATTTTTTGAGGAACTGGAAGAAATCTTAATTGGGGCGGATGTTGGATTTGATACTGTCATGGAATTGGTCGAAGAGCTGAGAAGGGAAGTAAAACGCAAGAATATTCAGGATCCTCGCGATGTGCAGGCTGTCATCTCAGAAAAGCTTGTAGAAATTTATGACAGTGCAGGCGAAACCTCCACAGAATTAAATATTCAATCTGAGGGACTAACTGTTATCCTATTTGTTGGTGTTAACGGAGTCGGTAAAACGACCACGATCGGAAAACTTGCCCATAAGTTCAAAAATGAAGGAAAAAATGTCCTGCTTGCAGCAGGAGATACCTTCCGTGCAGGAGCGATTGAACAGCTTGAGGTGTGGGGAGAACGTGTCGGCGTTGATGTCATTAAGCAGGGAGCTGGCTCTGACCCTGCAGCTGTCATGTATGATGCCGTTCAATCTGCCAAGTCCCGCAAAGCTGATATTTTAATCTGTGACACTGCGGGACGCCTGCAGAATAAAGTCAATCTGATGAGAGAATTAGAGAAAGTAAAGCGTGTAATAGAAAGGGAAGTACCGGGGGCCCCGCATGAAGTATTGCTAGTACTTGATGCTACAACTGGACAAAATGCCATGATTCAGGCTAAGACCTTCAAGGAAGCTACTGATGTTTCTGGTATTGTTCTTACAAAACTGGATGGAACTGCAAAGGGCGGCATCGTTCTTGCAATCAGAAATGAACTTGAAATCCCGGTGAAATTTGTAGGTTTAGGTGAAAAAATGGATGACCTGCAGGAATTCAATGCAGAACAGTATGTCTATGGACTCTTTGCCGACATAGTCGAAAGAGAAGCAGAAGAAGAAGAAGAGGAAGAATAAAATTGTTACACAGCCGGAGAGCGAGTTCTCCGGCTGTTTTTTTATGAAATTTACAATATAAAAAATAGTTTGAAATTTATATTTTTTAGTGTAAAATTACACTGTGTTAATAAATGTCTTTCAAGTTTGGTCTGACAAACAAATTAAATAAATATCCGCAGGAACTTTTTGTCAGCCGGCAGCGTCTATACTAAGGAAGAAGTCATCAGGCTGGCAATAATTTATATTTTTAAAGACTGCCTAAAAAAAACATAAGGCAGATACTTAAGATTTTTAATGGGGGAGATTGGGTTGCACGGAAAATTAAAAGTGTTCATCATGGCTTTATTCTGTTTTGTATTAATGTTTCATCCATTCCAAACAGCAGAAGCTGCCAGCACAGACATCAAAGTTTCTATAGATGAGGGCTTTGGCGGAAAAGTGAAAAGAGGAGAGGGGTTTCCTCTGCGGATTAAGATGGAAAATACAGGAGAGGCTTTTAGCGGGGATTTGCTGATAAGTTACCATCCATCCTACAATACGAGCGGTGCGGTTACTGTAAAAGTAGAGCTTCCTGCCGGAACAGCTAAGGAATACCTGGTTTCCATCCCTGGCATGACAGAGGACCACCCTTCCATGTATCAGAACATTCCTTTACTGACTCTTTATGAAGGTGATTGGAAAGACGGAAAAAAGGTTAGTTTTAAAGGCGAAAATACATTAAAGCCGAAATTTATAGATACGGCAACTGAAGTAATTGGTGTTCTCAGTGAAAACTATGACCGTGTAAAAGAATTGAGGACGCTTCCTTCAAAATCGATGATTGAACTTAATAAGGAAGATTTGCCGGATGAAGCGACAGGATTGGAAACACTCGATTATTTGCTGATTGATGAATTCAAGATATCCCAGCTTAGTGACAAACAGCAACAAGCTATAAGGAACTGGGTTTACAACGGTGGAGCATTGATTGCCGGAGGAGGACCTGATGCAAGCGGTGCCTATGGAGAACTATATTCTTTGCTGCCAATGAAATCTGAAAACGAGGCCGCCGGTACAGTAAAATTCCTGCAGTCAGCAAAGAGCGAGGAGCCGGATTTTAAAGAACTCAACTTCTTTACTGGTCCCATTGAAGCGGGTGCAGAAGTTATCGCTGAAAGCGGGGATCTTCCAGCAGCAGTGAAAAAGGAGTATGGAAGCGGGACAATTCTGCAGACAGCTTTTTCACTGGGAGATGAGCCTTTATCTTCATGGCAGGGATACGACACATGGTTTGCAGACTTTATTAATCAGGCAACAGGTGCCGGCATTGGATCCAGCCCATATTCTCAGGATTACCTGGACCAGCTGTATTGGGAATTTGCAGAAGTGAATGAATTCTTTCCTGCATCCAATTTTTCAATCGGGCAGCTTATTGGCCTTTTTGCCGGTTATATTATTCTGATAGTGCCTGTTCTTTATTTTGTATTAAGAAAGCTTGATAAACGGGAGCATTCCTGGTGGATCATTCCTTCCATCGCCATATTAATGGGGACAGCTGTCTTTGGAATGGGAGCAAAAGATAGAATTTCTCAGCCGCAGCTGAACCAGATGGGGATCTATAAAGTGAATAACAATCTGCTTACCGGATATCAGGCATCAACCCTGCTTTCAAATAAAAGCGGTGAATATACCCTCTCAATGCCCAAAGGTGAATTTAATGCAGTGGTTTATTCAAACAATTCCAATACATCAGATCCCCTTAGAGGCGGAATCATGGCTGAAAAGGTAAAAAACAATGAGATTATTTTCCCTGAGGTAGAATATTGGTCATCCAAAACAATTTACGGAAAGGCCCAGACCGATATCAATGGGAAGTTTAAAGCGGACCTCACCCTTAAGGAAAAGAGATTAACTGGAACAATCAAAAACGAAAGTGAGTATGATTTTGAAGAATTATATATTTGGTCAGGCAATGAAGCAATCAAATTAGGGCCAATCAAGAAAGATGAGGCAATTAAAGTGGATAAAACCATAAAGCAGTCCCTGCTGAGCAGACCATATGGAGGAACTTTTAATGGGGCATATCCTGCCAATGGCCAAAATGATATAAATAGGTTAAGAAGAGAAAAGCTTGAATATGCCTCCACTACATTTCTGCTTGGGGATGTTGCTCAGCCAGTCCTTGCGGGGATTACAAAAGAATCAATTATTGATGTAGCCATGAGAGGGAAGAAGGAAAAACAGAATAACACAAATCTGATCCTTCAGCCATTTGAGGCCATAAATGAGTTCTCCGGATCCTTTACATTGAAGGATGGAATGATGGCAGCTGATTGGAATGTGATCCAGGGTCAGATTTATGAAAAAGGCATGGGCAGCACGAATGCAGAAATGATGCTTGAAGACGGAGAATATGAATATATTCTCAGCCTCCCGAAGCAGCTAAAAGAGAAAACATATAGATTAGAAGAAATTTCGGTAAGGATCAATAGCCAAAACGTACAGTATTCGATAAAAAACCATAAAACGGGTGAGTGGCTGCCGATTGAACCAGATCAAAGGAGCATAAAGCTGACAAGTAAAGATGACTTAACCCAGTACGTTTCGAAAGAAGGCCGTTTTATTATGAAGCTGAATAAATCAGCTCAGGGTGATCCTTTCGTTCAATTGCCGGCTGTTACGATCAAAGGGGAGGTGGCAAAATGATCGAAATTATGGATTTATCGAAAAGATACGGAAAATTTACAGCACTTGATTCTTTAAATTTAAATATAGAAAAAGGCAGTGTATTTGGTTTTGTCGGACAGAATGGTGCAGGAAAATCCACAACCTTCTCCATTTTGGCAACCTTACTTGCCCCCACTTCGGGCTCTGCGTACGTAAACGGGTATGATGTTCAAAAGGATTCAAAACTCGTGAGGAAGCAGATAGGCTATATGCCGGATTTCTTCGGGGTTTATGACCAGCTTAAGGCTGATGAATATCTGCACTTCTACGGTGCGAGTTACGGCATACCATTCGCAGAACGCGAGAAGCTGATACCGCAGCTTCTCGACCTAGTCAACTTGTCAAATAAAAGAGAGTCATATGTAGACCTATTATCAAGAGGCATGAAGCAGCGTCTCTGCCTGGCCAGGTGTCTTATCCATGATCCTGAAGTGCTGATTCTGGATGAACCTGCATCAGGACTTGACCCAAGAGCAAGGGTTGAAATGAGGGAAATATTAAAAGAATTGAAAAGCATGGGCAAAACAATTTTAATATCTTCACATATACTGCCTGAACTTGCAGAAATGTGCGATACCATCGGCATTATTGACCAGGGAAAACTGGTGGCTCAGGGGTCTGTTGCTGATATTCAGTCACAGCTGAGGGGAGAAAGGCTGATCATTGTAAAAGTTCATGGAAGTTCAGAAAAGGCCGTTTCTTTCTTTGAGGATGATCCTAATATATTTAAATTGGCTTTACTGGAAGACGGAGCATCTTTTCAGTTTATTTATAAAGGGACAGCTGAAGAACAAACAGAACTGCTGAAAAGAGCCATTTTAAATAATTTAGCGATCACCAGCTTTGCAGAAGCAGAAACGGATCTGGAAGATGTCTTTATGGAAATTACAAAGGGAGTTGAGCTGACATGAAGAATTTAGTCGTAAATCCTGTTCTGAATAAAGAGTTTAAGCTCCGCTTCCGCAGCTTTAAAAGCTACCTGGGGGTACTCTTTTACCTCTTGGCATTAGGGCTGATCATTGTTGGTTTTATCTTTATAGAATCATTGTCAAATAATATGCAGGGCTTTTTTAAACCTGATCAGAGCCGGACAATGTTTATGGTCCTATCTATATTGCAGCTTGGCTTAATTCTGTTTATTACTCCCGGTTTAACAGCTGGGGTTATCAGCAGTGAAAGAGAGAGGCAGACCTTAAATATCATGCTCACGACGACCCAAAGCTCTTCTAGCATTATTTTGAGCAAGCTGATTTCTTCCATTTCATATTTGATTTTGCTTATTGCGGCAAGTTTGCCTCTCTATAGCTTTGTGTTTTTATTTGGAGGTATTTCCCCAGGTCAGCTGCTTACGACAATGGGATTTTATTTATTTACCATCCTGGTTTATGGAAGTCTCGGGGTCTTATTTTCAACGCTCATTAGAAAAACAATTGTCTCGATGGTTACCACCTATGGGGTTACTTTATTTCTAGCTGGAGGAACGGCATTCCTGACTTTGATTTTTATGCAATTAACCAATGCATATGGCTATACAGGGACTCAGCCAACAAATCCTCTTGCATACTTCCCGGCTATGCTTAACCCGGTCATTATTCTAATGAGCACCTTTGAGCCGGAAATGACCAATGAAATTACTAGATCAACAGGCATTGAATTTCCTTTATGGATTTCATACTTAATTTCGTACACATTGATTTTCATTGGAGCTATTCTGCTGAGCATAAAAAAACTCCGTCCCAATATGAAAAAGGGCTAGTATTTATTCGGGCAAATCCCTGGGAGACGGGATTGCCCGTAAATTTTAATAAGGGAATGATATCGGTGGAAAACCGCAATCAATATCTTAGACTTTTAAAACCGGTAAAAAGACAGCTCCTATTTCAGCTGATCGTTAAGGAATTCCAGGTGTTCCTTTTATCGGCTGCTGTCTTGGCCTTTTTTCTTATGATGGCTGCAAGATTTTTTGTTATCCCATTTCTCCAAAATTATCTCCTGCTGATTTTATTTCTGTCTGCTATTTATGCAGCTTTTCGAATTTGGAAGAAGCGTCCTGACATGATCCAGACTGCATCATTGTATAACACGTTTGTAGCTGAAGACAGGGTCATTACAGCCCATTCTTTCCTTCACGATGATGGCATTCTTGCAAGATTGCAGCTGGCAGATGCAGTAAAGCATATGAAAAAGGTGCATCATCAGGTTTTAGGCAGGAAGAAAACTTTCATTCTTCCTAAACCTTTTCTAATGTTTTTGTCTTTCCTAGGTCTGGCAGTGCTTTTGTACATGATTCCCGGCGAGAAAATGGAATTGGCGCTAAAACAGGAAAAAGAAATCAAGATAATTGAAGAAGCTAAAGAGAAACTTGAGAAAAAAGCTGAGAAAGAAAAGAATCCTGAAGTGAAAAAAGCATTAGAAGAAGCAAAAGACAAGATTGCAGAAAAAAAGTCAGCTGAGGAAGCTTTGAAGGAATTAGAGAAACAAACAAAAAGCTTTGAGTTGAAAGCAATTAAAGAAAAAGAAAAATCAATAGCCCTGGATAATATTAAAAATAATCTTGATAAGAGCGGGTTAGAACAATTAAGCCGAATGCTGAAAGAAAAAGATCTGGCTTCCTTTAGGGAAGAGTTTTCAAAGCTTGATAAGCAGAGAAAGGAACTTAATGAATATCAAAGAAATGCCTTGAAAGAGCTTACTGGAAGTGATGCACAGTTGTCTGAAGAAGAGCTGACAAGTCTCCTGGATCAGCTCGAAAAGGCATTGCAATCAGAAGAGCTTTTAAAACAGCTGGCTGCAGCACAGGAAGCTCTGCAGAGTTCAGGGGTTTCTTTACAGCAGCAGATGGCTGCGAATGGAATGCCCTCGGGACAGCTAGCGTTTTCGCCGCCTGGCCAGCCTGGCAGTTCAGGAAACGCCTCCAATACGCCTCAGCAGGGGCAGCAGAATAATTCAAATCAGCAAAATAATCAAAATCAAGCTGGCAATAGCTCAAACAGCAGCAATGGCAGCGGAGCGGGTTCAGGCAGCGGCTCAGGAAATGGAGCCGGCTCAGGAAATGGTTCGGGATCTGGTACCGGGGCTGGCTCAGGGAATGGTTCAGGCAGCGGTCTTGGAGGAGGTGCCGGGCTCGGACAGGGGTCTAGGGAGCTGCTCACCATCCCATCTGGCATGGAAGGGAAGACGAATATTGAAAATGACAACGGCAGCCTTGGACAGGGGAATCCAGGACAACAGTTTGAAGGGGAAGGCCCTGTCTTAAAAGGGAATATCAGACCATACAGTGAAGTTTTTGGGAATTATGAAAAGGCATACAGGCAAAGTACGGACCGGTACAAGCTTCCGGCTGATTTAGAGGAAATCGTTAAAAGTTATTTTACTAGTATAGATCCTGACAAGGAGTGACTGCAATGTCGGTAACACAGGAAAAAGAACAGCAATTCGCACAAGCGGCAGATATCATTGCAAGAGTAAAAGATGAAATTCAATCATTTATAGTCGGCCAGGAAGAAGTGGTCGAACATGTACTATGGAGCATATTCTCAGGAGGGCATGTTTTGCTTGAAGGTTTGCCAGGGCTGGGTAAAACTATGCTCATTAAAACCATTGCTGAAGTACTTGATCTTAAATTTTCACGCATTCAATTCACCCCTGATATTATGCCTTCAGATATAACTGGAACCATGCTGCTTCAGCCTGATGAAGCTGGCAGGCAAACATTCAGTTTTCATAAAGGGCCCATTTTCGCCAACATCATTCTGGCAGATGAAATTAACAGGGCAACACCAAAAACACAAAGTGCCCTGCTCGAGGCAATGGGAGAAAAAACGGTCACGATTATGGGCGAAACCCAAAAGATGGAAAAGCCATTTTTTGTACTCGCAACTCAAAACCCGATTGATATGGAAGGGACTTATCCCTTGCCGGAAGCACAAACGGACCGGTTTTTATGCAAGGTGAATGTTGTGTATCCGACTAAAGAAGAATTAAAAGAAATTGCCAGGAGGACAACGGGGTCGCAAAAAATCCATTTAAATAAAGCTGCCGGATTGAAGGATGTCATTGCTCTTCAGGAGCTTTCGAGAGAAATTCTCCTATCAGATGAAATCCTGGATTATGCCGTTTGGATGGTCACTGCAACGCACCCGGATTCAGAGGGGGCACCAGAAACAGTGAAAAAGCACGTCCAATATGGGAGCGGTCCACGCGGCCTTCAGAGTCTGATAAGTATGGCAAAAGCAAGAGCCATGTGCTCCGGACGATTCCATGTATCAATAGGGGACATTAAAAACGTTGCCTATCCGGTTTTGCGGCATCGTCTTATTTTGAACTTTGAGGGAGAAGCAGCGGGTATTTCAGCGGATTCAATTATTGAAGTTTTGTTAAAAGAAACTTCCTGGGGAGCTAAGAGCTGATGAACAGCCATCAAGCTATTCTTGGAAAGCTTCAAAAACGAAAGATTGCTGCAAAGACAAGGAAAAGAGGATATCATTCAGGGTCCAGGAAATCCCATAAATTCGGATCTTCCATGGAATTCTCTGATTTCAGGGCCTATCAGCCTGGTGACGATATTCGGCAAATAGATTGGAATGTCTATGGCAGAACACAAAAACATTATATTAAACGCTTCCTGGATGAGCAGGAGCTTTCTATTGCAGTTTACCTGGATGCAACGTCTTCAATGACAAAAATCCAGCAGAAATGGGAATATGCCAAAGCGCTGGCATCAGCTTTAAGCTTTATGGTGCTTTCAAGTGAAGACCGGCTTTTCTTTTCAGCAGTTTCTTCTGCAGGCGTACAGCCTATCAAAAGGAAAGGCTCTGTTTACAGCAGGCGAACGTTCATGGAAATCCAAAAAATTGAACCTGCAGCTCAGTCCACAAACTTTCTGGGCTGTCTGAAAGAAACTCTTTCTAAACATCAGCAGCTTGCTGTAATAATAGCGGATGGCTTTGAGCCCCTTCAGGATTGGGAAAGCCTTTTTAGGAAGCTCAAGGGGTTAAAACAGGAGTTCTGGCTATTTCAGGTGCAGGCAGATGAAGAGCTTACTCCTGCATATTCTGGAGATATAAAGTTGATTGATAGTGAAATTGGGACTGCTGTAAATGTCAGCATGAGCCCTTCCATATTAGCTGAATATGAAAAGCGCCTAAAAGAACATAATGAACAGCTTGAGATTTTATGCAAACGGTATGGCGGCCAGTATATCTTTGCTCCGGAAACAAGAGATCTTCAGTCCGTTCTTTTCAGGGATCTGTATGCGAAGGGGCTGGTCAGGTGAGGACACAATGCAATTCTTAAATCCTATCTATTTTGTATTAGCCATTTTCATAGGGGCTGTTATCTTATTTTATTTCTTTCGGAAGCAGTACACTGAAAAGACCGTTTCATCCAATCTGCTCTGGGAGCAGGTGCTGAACGAATGGCAGGCTTCCCCTTGGCTGAAAAATCTTCAGCAGAATCTATTATTTTGGCTGCAATTATTGGCTTTGATCTTATTGATGCTGGCCCTTGTGCGCCCATTTTGGCTTGAAGATTCTTTAAAAGGAGAACATTTAATCATCATTATAGACCCATCCGCCTCTATGTCGGCTGAACACGGAGGAAAGAGCCGTTTTGAGATGGCAAAAGAGGAAATGCTTGACCTTGCCGGCAAACTTAATGGCCATCAGGTAACCCTGATTAAAGCAGGAGAGAAAAATGAGATCCTATTAAGCCGTGAAGATGATCCAAATGCCATTCGCAGAACCATTGATGGGCTGAAACTTACTTATGAACATGAAAATATGGATAAAGCCATTCTTTTGGCAGGTTCCTTATCTTCTGGAAAAGACACAGCTCTTCATATTTTTTCAGATTCGGCTGTAAAGAATGATTTAATGGAGGAACTGGCTGGCCTATACACTGTTGCACATAATATCGGAGAGTATGCAAGGAACGTCTCGCTGCAATCGTTTGGGACAGCTGCAGCTGGTGATGGTATCTCAGCCATTGCCGTGATAGAAAACCAGTCTTCCGAAAATATAGAAACAGGTTTTACCGTCCAATTTGAGGATGAAGTCTTGTTTGAACAAAATTTATCATTGAAAGCAAATGAACAAACAACCGTCCAAATTAAAAACCTGCCTGAAAAACCTTATTATGAGGCATCCGTTTCCATTAATGACGGCTACAGAGCAGATAATTTCGCAGCCTCTATTTACACAGACCCAAAACCAAAGGTATACACAATGGGGGATGTAAATCCGTTTGCGGTGAAGGGCTTTCAAACCATAGGAGCCGAATTGCTGCAGACGGATCCAGCTGCTCTCAAAGGTTTTGAAATGAAGGGTGTGGTTGTAGCAGAAGGAAGCACATTATCGGAACTTCCAGAGCTGCCAATGATCTTTTTTAACACAGGCAAGGAAAAAACAAAACTAAAAGAGGCAATTTCGGGGGATGAGGATCCTTTATTTGAATATGCAGACTTTGGGCGTGTGTATATCAGTTCCGCTTCCGCTGCATTGAAAGGAGAATGGGAGACTGTTTTGAAAAGTGGAGACATTCCTTTAATACAGAGGGGAATGCAGAATGGACAGCCAATTATTATTGTCAATTTCGATCTATCCGACACAGATTGGCCGCTCCTGCCAGGTTTTCCGATCTTTTTGTATAACTCTTACCATTGGTTATCCCAGCAATCAGATTTCCTTGGATATTTCAGCGCCGGAGAAGAGAGATGGATAAATATTGGCAAAGGAAATGGAAGATGGGAGATTTTCAATAATAAAGACGAAAATCTCTACTCCCTTGATCTAAACAAAGAAAACTTTAAAGCTCCTGTGATTCCCGGAACTTACCAGGCGGTATCAGGAAATCAAATTTATTATTTTTCTGTCCTTCTGGATGAAAGGGAGAAAAATGCAGAAATAGCAGAATCTTTTACAGTGAATGACAAATCATCTGAAAAAAACAGCATGATCCAAAGGCCCAACGAAAGCCTCTGGTTCTGGCTGGCTTTAATTGCTTTTATACTGATTGCTATCGAATGGGAGGTATATCGCCGTGGGCATCGAGGTTAAATATCCCTTCCTGTTTCTGTTCCTGATTCCTGCTGTCATTATGGTTTTTTTGTTTATTCGAAATCACAGAGGAAAAGGCAACGAAAAATTTTGGATTGCCAGTCTAAGACTGGTCATTTTCTCATTGTTAATTTTTGCACTAACCGTCCCGCAGGTCCTCCTTCCGGTTAAGGGGCAGACCGTCGTATATCTTGCAGACCGCTCTGCAAGCATCGGTTCAAATGATGAAGCACTTGCCTGGATAGAAAACAGTGCCAGCAAAAGGAAAAGTGAGGATCAATTTGCGGTGGCGGCTTTTGGCAAAAATGTGGTGCTTGAACAGAATTTGGGCAGGAACCGTGAAGCTATTACCGAATTTAACGGGAAAGCAGATGATTCTCAATCGAATCTGGAAGCAGGCCTGCAATTTGCCGCTTCACTCATTCCGAGGGATTCTTCTGGCAGAATTGTCTTGATGACGGACGGAAATGAAACGGCAGGCAAAAGCCTGGAGGCTGCCTCAGTTTTAAAGAATCGAAATATCGAGATTGACCATGTGCCATTAAGAACAGCAGCAGGTGACGATGTATCAATTTCAGAATTAAAGATGCCTCCATCACTTTATTTAGGAGAAGAGGCTCCGATTACAATAGAAGTTACCAGCAATATTGCCAAAGAAGCTGATATCAGATTATCTGTAAATCATAAAGAGGTTTTAAAGGAAAGCGTTCAAGTGAATGAAGGGAAAAATGTATATACCTTTACTCACAAGGCAGATACTGCAGGGTTAACGGTATATAAGGCAGAGATAGCTGCTGACCAGGACACCTTCTCTGAAAACAATACACTGCACTCGGTTGTTAATGTTAAAGGAACTCCTAAGGTCCTGATCGTACAAGGGAAGGACGCGGGTGATATTGCGAATCTGTTAAAAGGTTCAGGCCTCGAGACAGACACGGTTCTCCCAGAGAAGCTTCCAACCGTTCTCTCAGGGTATTTGCAATATCAGTCGATTATTTTTAATAATGTTCCTGCAACAGTTATCTCAGAGCATCAAATGACGCTGATGGAGAAGGCAGTTAAGGAATTCGGCACTGGTTTTATTATGTTCGGCGGTGAAGAAAGCTTCGGGCTGGGGGGCTATTTTAAAACTCCGATTGAGAAATTGCTGCCGGTGGATATGGATATCAAGGGCAAGAAAGAAATGCCTTCCTTAGGCCTGGTATTAGTTATGGACCGCTCTGGAAGCATGGCCGGGAATAAAATTGAATTGGCAAAAGAAGCGGCTGTCCGATCAGTGGAACTGCTGCGTGAAGAAGATACACTCGGATTCATTGCATTTGATGACCGGCCATGGGAAATCCTTGAAACCGAGCCTCTCAAAGATAAAAAGAAGGCAATTGAAAAAATCAGATCTATAACTCCAGGCGGGGGGACAGAAATCTTTACTTCTCTGGAACAAGCCTACAGTGAGCTTGAAGAATTGCAGCTTCAGAGAAAGCATATTATTTTGCTGACAGATGGCCAATCTGCCACAAATGGAGACTATGAGCTTTTAATCGAAGACGGGAAAGAGAAAAATATCACTCTATCAACTGTTGCACTTGGTCAGGATGCTGATAGAGGGCTTCTTGAAGATCTTGCGGGAATGGGATCAGGGCGTTTTTATGATGTTACAGACTCTTCCGTCATTCCGAGCATTTTATCACGTGAAACCGTAATGGCTACGAGAACCTATATCGAAGACAATCCATTCTTTCCAAGTGTTCAGCCCTACCCGGACTGGTCCTCACTCTTTGAAAAAGGTGTTCCGGAAATGAATGCCTATATAGCTGCTACGGCCAAGCCGCGAGCACAGGTGCCGCTGTTAAGCGAAATAGAGGATCCTGTACTTGCTGAATGGCAATACGGAATGGGGCGGGCAGCTGCCTTTACATCCGACTCCTCGGGCAAATGGTCAGGAGATTGGGCCAGATGGGAAAAGTGGCCATCATTTATTAATCAGCTTGTCACCAAAACCCTGCCGCAATATGAAAGTGAACCATACAGGGTTGCTGTTGAGAATAAGGATGGCAATACAGTGCTCAGCCTGGAGTCTGCGGCAAGCAGATCTTTGCCAATTGAGGCATCCATTGTATCGGAAACGGGCGATCAGATAGAAGCCAATATTAGGCTTACTGCTCCAGGTAAATATGAGGCGGCAATGCCTGAAAGTGCAGGAATGTATTTTTTAAATATTAAACAGACAGATCAAAATGGGAATATACAGGTTCATCAGACTGGTTTTACTATTCCCTATTCAGAAGAGTATTTGCAAAAGGGTACAAATAAAGAGCATTTGGAGACACTCTCAAAAATGACTGGCGGCAAGGAGCTGGAAAGCGGAGAAGAAGCTTTCCGACCGCTCAAAAAACCAGCCAGCACCAAACAGCCAATCAGCGAATGGCTGCTTCTCGCTGCATTCCTGATCTTTTTTTCAGAAATCGCTTTAAGGCGCTTTGGCTTGACTGCTATCGCTGCGGGAATTTTGAAGAAAAACAGAAATAAAAAGGAAAAGCCAGAGGCTCCTATTAAAATTCAAAACCTTAAAGCTTCCAGGGAAAAAAAATCTCCTTCCGTGCAGATGCCTGATAAACTTCAAGGGGGAACTACTGTAAAAGAAACACCGGAAAAAACAAAAGAAAAGAAAAAAACAAACCGGCCAAAACCTCCAGCAGAATCCTCGCCGAAAGAAAGAGAAGAACGCATGAAAAGGCTGCTGGATGCAAAAAACAGGAAAAAGTAAGTGGGGATTTTTCAATAACGTATGCTGGATTTAGAAAAGTATTATAGATCGCTGAGCTGATTGCAGCGCACTTGACTCCTGCTCAGAGGCTCCCGTTCCTCCCCGCGGAAAGCCAAGTGCCCCGTGCTGAAATCAACGGGCTAAATTATAAAGTGAAAATAAAATGAATAATTAACCCTGTAAAGATATTTTCTTGACATGCTATGAACTTCTATGTAAACTTACTTTGTAAAGGCTTTTCACTTAACAAGGGGGAATAGGGAATGCTCGAAAAAACAACGAGGATGAACTACCTATATGATTTCTATCAATCGTTGTTAACTCCTAAGCAGAGAAGCTATATGTCCCTGTACTACCTGGATGATTTTTCGCTTGGAGAGATTGCCGAGGAATATGATGTTAGCCGGCAAGCGGTATATGACAACATTAAAAGAACAGAAGCAATGCTTGAAGAGTATGAAGAAAAGCTATTATTATTTCATAAATTTCAAGAGCGCAGCAAGCTGATTGCAGAAATAAAAGTGATGCTTCAGGAAGGCTCCCCTTCCCGAGAAGCATTGGAAGAAGCAGTGGCAGAGCTTGAGAAATTAGATTAGGAGGCGGCATATATGGCATTTGAAGGATTGGCCGACCGACTGCAAAATACAATTCAGAAGATCCGCGGAAAAGGCAAAATCAATGAAGCGGATGTAAAAGAAATGATGCGTGAAGTCCGTCTCGCCCTTTTGGAAGCGGACGTAAACTTCAAAGTCGTCAAAGAGTTTGTCAAAAAAGTCAGCGAACGTGCTGTCGGACAGGAAGTATTAAAGAGCCTGACGCCAGGACAGCAAGTCATTAAGGTTGTTAAAGAAGAATTAACGGAACTGATGGGCGGAGAGCAAAGCAAAATTGCTGTCTCCAATCGTCCCCCGACAGTCATTATGATGGTCGGTCTTCAGGGTGCCGGTAAAACGACTACAACCGGAAAGCTTGCAAACCTGCTCCGCAAAAAGTATAACCGCAATCCGATGCTGGTTGCTGCAGATATTTACCGCCCTGCGGCGATTAAACAGCTCGAAACACTTGGCAAACAGCTTAATATGCCGGTCTTCTCCCTTGGTGATCAAGTCAGTCCTGTTGAAATTGCAAAACAGGCAATCGCAAAGGCAAAAGAGGATCATCATGATTATGTTCTGATCGATACAGCAGGAAGGCTGCATGTGGATGAAGCCTTAATGGATGAGCTAAAGCAAATCAAAGAGCTTTCCAATCCAGATGAAATCTTCCTTGTTGTAGACGCCATGACTGGTCAAGATGCGGTTAATGTAGCGCAAAGCTTCAATGATCTGCTGGGTCTTACTGGGGTTGTCCTGACGAAGCTGGATGGCGATACTCGAGGCGGTGCCGCTCTATCCATTAGATCCGTAACAAACACGCCGATTAAATTCGTCGGTCTTGGGGAAAAACTGGATGCGCTTGAAGCGTTCCATCCAGAACGGATGGCGTCCCGTATATTAGGTATGGGAGATGTCCTATCCCTAATTGAAAAAGCACAGGCCAATGTGGATGAAGAAAAGGCAAAAGAGCTTGAGCAGAAGATGCGCACGGCTTCTTTCACATTCGATGATTTTTTGGATCAGCTTGGTCAGGTCCGCAGCATGGGACCGCTCGATGAGCTGCTGAAAATGATGCCTGGTGCAAACAAAATCAAAGGCTTGAATAATATCCAAATCGACGAGAAGCAAATCACTCATGTTGAAGCGATTATTAAATCGATGACGAAGGAAGAGAAAACTCACCCTGAAATCATCAATGCAAGCCGCCGCAAACGGATTGCCAAGGGAAGCGGAAGAACCGTGCCTGAAGTTAACCGTCTGCTGAAGCAATTTGAAGACATGAAAAAGATGATGAAGCAAATGGCTGGCATGCAGCAAAAAGGCAAGAAAAAAGGCGGATTTAAGCTTCCTTTTAACCCTTTTTAAGCTGTCAGCAAAGCTTTTCATAAGATGTAAAGAAAAAAACCTTTACAAACTAATTAACAATCTGATATTATACTATCTTGTGTGAAACTATTCGGAGGTGCTTATTTAAAATGGCAGTAAAAATTCGTTTAAAGCGTATGGGTGCTCACAAAAACCCTTTCTATCGTATTGTTGTAGCTGATTCTCGTTCTCCTCGTGACGGACGTTTCATTGAAACAGTAGGAACTTACAACCCGGTTGCTCAACCAGCGATCGTTGAAATCAATGAAGAGTTGGCTCTTAAATGGCTTCAGACAGGTGCTAAGCCATCTGATACAGTACGCAACCTTTTCTCTAAGCAAGGCATTATGGAGAAATTCCATAACGCTAAAAACGGTAAGTAATTCATTATAAGATGAAAGAGCTTATCGAAACGATTGTTAAGCCCCTAGTTGATTTTCCGGAAGATGTTCAAGTGAATGTCCAAGAAGAGGATCAGCGCGTAACCTATCAGCTTTCCGTCAACAAGAATGACATGGGGAAAGTAATTGGGAAGCAAGGGCGCGTTGCGAAAGCAATACGGACCGTTGTCTATGCAGCAGGTTCATCAGAACAAAAGAAGATCTTTTTAGAGATCATAGAATAATTATCCTGCATTGAGCAGGGTATTACCAAAAAAAGGAGGGGCTTCCCCTCCTTTTTTTACAATCTAAAAAATCCTGCTGTTTGAACTTTATTGTCCTCTGATTTAAAATATTATTCAATCTGCTGAGTTGATTGGAGTGGAGGGGCATTTGATCCTCGAAAATGCTGACGCATTTCCTTTGTGCGGTGTAATTTCGTGGAAGCTTATCAAATTTCCTGCGGGAAGTAAGGAAAGTGAAAGACCTCACAGGCAGGCGAAGCCGAGGAGGCTCTCATCTCTCCCAGCGGAAAGCAAGTGACCCGTTCTGAAATCAGCGGGCAGAATATATAAAGTAACACAGCATTACACCAGAAAAGTTAAAATATAAACATCGCCAACTAAGAATTTGACAGCAGTCAGTAAAGCCGTTTTTTTAATCGGATCAATTTGGGAGGCGCTGTACGTGAACATCATTCAATCGGTTACAGTTAAGCAGGTGCTGACAGAGAACAGCAAGAAAGAACTGCTGGAAGGCTATATGGCCAAAAAAAAGCAGCTGCAGAAAGAAAGTGATCAGCTGAGGTTTGAACTGAAAAAACAGGAAAAAACCAAAAAACTGCATCCGGCCAGTCTAAAAAAGCATTTTGAAAAGGAAATTCAAATGAGGCAGGAAAAAGTCCAGCTGCTCGATTTTCAAATAGAACAATTACATATGCTACCGTTAGGAAGCGAATTGAAAGAAAAAGAAGTCCAGGCGATTATTGAGGTTCAAAAGGGTACCCGCTGGGAAGACATAGAAAAAGGGAAAACCATCATCATAAGAGATGGAATTGTTGATGAAATACGCTAGAGGTGATAGTACATGCAGAAATGGTTCAACGTAGGAAAAATCGTGAACACCCATGGCATAAAAGGGGAAGCAAGGGTCATTTCCAAAACAGACTTTGCAGAGGAAAGGTATAAGCCGGGAAATAAACTTTATTTGTTCATGCCTGATACAAAAGGTGATCCAATTGAGCTGACAGTGAAAACTCACCGTACCCATAAAACATTCGATTTGCTTACCTTTGAAGGATACGAAAATATTAATGGGATTGAAAAAATGAAGGGCGGCATCCTGAAAATTTCGGAAGATCAGCTAGGCGATCTTGAAGAAGATGAGTTTTACTACCATGAAATCATAGGGTGTACTGTTGAAACGCTTGATGGAGCGGAAGTAGGTAAAATCAAGGAAATTCTTTCTCCTGGAGCAAATGATGTATGGGTAATCAAAGCAAAAGGCGGGAAGGAAATACTGATCCCGTATATTGAAGATGTTGTTAAGGAAGTTAATGTGAAAGACAAACTTGTGAAAATTAATGCGATAGAAGGATTGCTTTCATGATGAATATTGATGTGCTCACTCTGTTTCCTGAAATGTTTGAAGGCGTTTTTGGACATTCCATCCTAAAAAAAGCGGCTGAAAATGAAGCAGTGAATTACAACGTGGTCAACTTTAGGGAATATGCCGACAATAAGCACAAAACCGTAGATGATTATCCATATGGCGGAGGGGCGGGAATGGTTTTAAAACCCCAGCCCATATTTGATGCTGTAGATGATCTTCGCAGTAAAAGCGGGGCGTCCCCGAGGGTTATTCTCCTGTGTCCTCAAGGAGAACGCTTTACACAGAAGAAAGCTGAAGAGCTTGCTGAAATGGATCACCTGATTTTTGTTTGCGGACATTACGAGGGGTATGATGAAAGAATACGTGAACATGTGGTAACCGATGAAATTTCGATTGGTGATTTTGTGCTGACTGGAGGAGAGCTTGGAGCCATGGTCGTAATCGATAGTGTTGTCCGTTTGCTGCCAGGTGTATTGGGCAACGAAGAATCACACATAAAGGACTCTTTCAGCACAGGTTTTCTTGAACACCCTCATTACACCCGTCCAGCGGAATTCAGGGGCATTAAAGTGCCGGATGTCCTCATGTCAGGGAATCATCGCCTTGTCGACGAGTGGCGAGCCAAAGAATCCTTAAGAAGGACGTATTTAAGGCGTCCTGATCTTCTTGAGGGTGCAGAATTAACAAAAGAACAGCAAAAGTGGCTGGATGAAATTAAAAAAGAAGATAAATAACATTGAAGTTGCCGTCCAAGTATGGTATGATACTTTTTGTGACTTAGGCTGAACTTGTTCAGTTTTCGTCTGATAAAGATGTTCCGCTGCAAACATATAGGTTGTGCAAGAGCGTCTGCTGAGAGGAGTTGAAAACGATGCAAAAACTAATTGAAGAAATCACAAAAGAACAGCTTCGTACTGACCTTCCGTCTTTCCGTCCTGGTGATACTGTACGTGTACACGTAAGTATTGTTGAGGGAACTCGTGAGCGTGTTCAGGTATATGAAGGTGTTGTGATTAAGCGTCGTGGTGGTGGAATCAGCGAAACTTTCACAGTTCGTAAGATTTCTTACGGTGTAGGCGTTGAGCGTACATTCCCTGTACACACACCTAAGATTGCGAAGCTTGAAGTTATCCGCCGCGGTAAAGTCCGCCGTGCGAAACTTTACTACCTGCGTAACCTTCGCGGTAAAAAAGCTCGTATCAAAGAAATTCGATAATAAAGAAAAGAAGGAGCTTGTTAAATCAAGCTCCTTTTTCTTTCATGAAACAGCAGAATATAAATAATATTACATAAATGTTAAATAATATATAAATAAGGTTCCCATCGTGTTTATTAAGAAGAATTTTTGTAAAATAAAAAAGACAACACTTTCCATGCAGATTAATTAATGGCTTAGAAGAATGGTGGGGGATTTAATGGCGAAAAAGAAAAATGAATTATGGGAATGGACAAAAGCACTTGTAATCGCAGTCCTGTTAGCAGCAGTCATCAGATATTTTTTATTTGCTCCGATTGTGGTTGACGGCTTGTCCATGATGCCAACATTGCATGATCAGGATCGAATGATTGTTAATAAGTTCAGTTATAAGATTGGCGAGCCCGAGCGCTTCGACATCATTGTTTTCCATGCACCTGAAAACAAAGATTACATCAAAAGGGTAATAGGCCTTCCTGGAGATAAGATTGAATACAAAGATGATACTCTTTATGTAAATGGGAAAGCTTATGAAGAGCCTTACCTGGAGGAATATAAAAAACAGGTAATCGATGGGCCGCTGACAGAGCCGTTTACTTTAAAAGAAAAGATAGGACAGGAAACAGTGCCTGAAGGCCACTTATTTGTAATGGGTGACAACCGCCGCTTCAGCAAGGACAGCCGTCACATTGGCCCTGTTCCGATGGAAGAAGTACTGGGTGATGCCGGAGTAATATACTGGCCTATAGAGGACATTCGAATCGTTGATTGATTCTTTCTTTAATAAATACATATTGGATGGAGGTGACCAGCTGTGACGATCCAGTGGTTTCCCGGCCATATGGCGAAAGCCCGCAGGCAGGTTACAGAAAAATTAAAACTGGTCGATATCATCTTTGAGCTCGTTGATGCAAGGATCCCTTATTCATCACGAAATCCGATGATCGATGAAATTATTCAGCACAAACCGCGGCTTGTTTTATTGAATAAAGCTGACATGGCTGATAAAGAAGCGACAAAAAAGTGGATCAAACATTTTGAAGATAAGGGTATAAGAGCTCTTGCGATAAACTCGCAGGCGGGACAAGGCATGAAGGAAATCGTCTCCGCATCTCAGAGTATTCTTCAGGAAAAGTTCGATCGAATGAAGGCGAAGGGTGTTAAGCCTAGAGCAATCCGGGCAATGATAGTAGGTATTCCAAACGCTGGAAAGTCCACCCTTATCAATCGCCTGGCCAAAAAGAATATAGCCAGGACAGGAAATACCCCCGGCGTTACGAAAGCCCAGCAATGGATAAAGGTAGGGAAAGAGCTGGAGCTTCTCGATACCCCTGGGATTCTATGGCCAAAATTTGAAGATCAGGAAGTAGGTCTTAAGCTTGCTCTGACTGGAGCAATAAAAGATACTATATTAAATCTTCAGGATGTTGCAGTATATGCTCTGCGCTTTCTCGGCCTCAGGTATCCAGATCGCCTGCATGAGAGATATCAGCTTGATGAAATTCCGGAGGATATTGTGGAAGTATTTGATAAAATCGGCAGGCTGCGCGGCTGCCTGATGGGCGGCGGCGAAATTGATTATGATAAGGTAACAGAGCTGGTAATCAGAGAATTCCGTTCTGAAAAATTGGGGCCAATCACTTTGGAATTGCCCGAAGAGATGGGAGTTCGGAGTGAAGCTGAATAATTTAGATGAAGACCTTCTGTTCACAGGAGGCCTTTATTTTTTTGCGGAAATGCCGATACATACATTAGATTGAAATGGAGAAGTCTATGGAAAAATTAACTATTCGTCAAATAGAAGAAAAAATCAAAACAATTAAGTCAGAGGATGACCCTTTCCTTTATTCCATAAAGCATGATGAAAGAAAAGGAGTACAGCAGCTATTAGAAAGATGGCATTCCCGAAATCTGCAGCAAAGAAAGATATATGAAAAGCATAAAGAAATGAGTCAGTATGAAGTTCGTTACCGGAGCCAGGGTTTTCAGTTTATTGCCGGAATTGATGAAGTAGGCAGGGGCCCGCTTGCAGGACCAGTGGTAGCTGCAGCAGTTATTTTGCCAGAAGACTTCTTCCTCCCGGGTTTAGATGATTCAAAAAAGGTGCCGGAGAGCAAAAGAGAAGAATTTTCTGAGATAATTAAGGCTAAGGCTGCAGCGTTCAGCGTTGGAATCATTGATCCGGAAGAAATCGACCGCATCAATATATTTGAAGCGACAAAAAAAGCAATGCTTTCAGCAATTGAAGGGCTGAGCCCAAAACCGGACTTCCTGCTTGCAGATGCCGTAAAACTATTAACTCCTTACCCAATGGAAGCTATCATTAAGGGAGATGGCAAAAGCATATCGATTGCTGCAGCCTCTATCATAGCTAAAGTCACGAGAGACAGAATGATGGCTGAAATAGGTAAAGAGTTTCCTCAATATGGATTCGAGAAAAATATGGGCTATGGGACGAAGGAGCATCTTGAAGCCATCACACTGCATGGAATATCTCCTTATCATCGGAAAAGCTTTGCACCAATAAAAAATCTTATTAGTGAAATAGAATAGAAGGTGAAGGCATGAAGCCGTCTGATATTATCCAAAGAATAATAAGGCATGACCAGAACAATGCAGTAAAAACGGCTGCATTTATACCTGGCCAAATTGTCAGCGGAAAGATAGTAAAGCTATTTCCAAACCAGACGGCAGAGGTGCAAATTGGGTCACATAAAGCGATAGCGCAGCTGGAAATCCCTTTATCAGCCAACATCAGATATTGGTTTAAAGTTGAGCCAGGTGAGGGAATGCTGCGCTTAAAGGTAATGGAATCAGCAGACAGACCAGGTGCGGAAGCCCCGGCTGAAAGCCTTCTAAGACAGCTGGGAATGCAGTTATCCAGAGAAAATAAGATGGTTATTCAATTTTTTCTTAGAGAACAGCTTCCGATTACAGGTGAAACTCTGAAGATGGCATCTGAATGGATCAAGGAAAGCCGATCAGCTGAAGATGGACTGCGGACAGTAAAAGAGCTGTTTATAAGGCAGCTTCCCTTTTCAAAGGATGTTTTTTCAGCGATATCCTCAGTCTTGCATGGGGACTCTCTTTCATCCCTTATGGGGGAATTGCTGGATGAATTAAAGGGTGGTGGTTTATCAACTAAAGGGCAGCAAATATATTCGCTGCTTGGTGATCTGACAAAGCCTTCAAGAGAAAAATGGGGTCAGCAGGCAATATACAGATTGTTTTCTGAATGGCTGAATACAAAAAACCAGGCAAGTTCACACACTGCTTTCCAGCTCCTGAAAGTATTGGGGCTGATGCCGGGTGAAACGGCCGAGGATGCGGCTTTACAGCAGCTTATGGAGGTAAGCATCCAAAATAAACCGATTAGTCATGTCCTGACGGAAATTATGAAAGCAAACGATTCCGGGAACAGGCAGGAATTTATATTGAACTTGGCAAAGCTAAATGGATTTATTGCACAAAGATCGGAAAGCAGTGGACTATCTCAAACTCTGGAAATCTTATTCAATGATATTCGAAATGGAAAGAATTCTTTTCCAGCAGAAAAGAATTTGCTTAACACCTTTTTCAAATCAGTTCTTTCCCACACATTAAATGATGATTTGGACCAATTATTGTCAGATGCTTATGGGATAAAGCAGGCTGCTGTTCAGGCGGGGAGATTACTGGCAGGTGAGAAACCTTTGGCAGCAGCGGCTCTCAATCTGCGGGAAAAGACAATGATGGAAGAACTGAAAAATAGCCTGCAAACAGAGGTTAACCTTACATATGACCAGCGGAATATTCATAGTGAATTGAAGAGAATAATCAGAACATTGGGGCTTTCTTATGAACATGACTTCATAAATTTATTAAAACATTCCGATGAAGGAGCTTCCAAAAAGCTGGATACCCTTAAACCGCTCCTGATGGGCTTTATAAATGAAGAAACTTCGCACATAGCTAAAGATGCAGCTGAACGGCTTCTGCATAAATTAACCGGCTTTCAGGCTCTCTCGCAGGAATCCGGCCCATTGCAGCACTATATTTTTCAGCTTCCTGTTTCTTTATGGGGGAAAATCTCCGATTTGACAATGCAATGGAGCGGCCGCAAAACGGAAGAGGGGAAAATTGATCCCAGCCATTGCCGGGTTATATTTTATTTGAATTTAGAGCATCTGAATGAAACTATTGTCGATCTTCAAGTTCAAAACAGAATTATTAAAATTTCAGTTATTAATGAGCACAAAGAAATAAAGGATTTAACAGCTCCATTTGCCGCTGAACTAAAAGAAAATCTATTAAAATTAAATTATAAGCTGTCCTCTGTTTCAGTCCAAAAGCCGGAGTCTGCAGGGGATTCACCTATTGGAAAAGATACAATGACATCGATTGTGCAATCAAATCAATTCAGCGGAGTAGATATAAGGATATGAAAAAAGTTCATGATCAAAAAAGGAAAGAAGCGGTAGCATTAACCTATGATCCTGTGAATCAGGGAGCACCAAGGATATCCGCAAAGGGGAAGGGACTGGTTGCTGAAAATATCCTTGTGAAGGCTAAGGAACATGATATTCCGGTGCAGGAAGATCCTGCTCTTGTAGAGCTTCTTGGCAAGCTTAACATCAATGAGGGTATACCGGAAGAACTATATCAGGCTGTTGCTGAGGTGTTTGTTTTTATCTACAGGGCTGATCAGGAAGCCGGGAAGAGGGAAAATGAAGAATAATCTATTCTGGTAAACCAATATGGTTTATTCTCAGTAATTCAATTCGAAGGGATGACAGCGGGATTTTACTTGAGTCTAATAAAAAAGAAAACTGTCGAAAAGGCAGTTTTTCTTTATTTTAAAAAAATAATTTTAAAATAAAATAAGTGTAAAACATCTATTATGACAGGGTTTCTGCACTTTTTAATATTTTTAATTTTTAAAGAAATATAATATTTTAGAGTAAATGGTAGACAAGGGTTGTGTCATTTTATAAAATGAAAGCGCAGTTATTTTTTTGAAGAGTTAGATAGGAGGATGGGAAATGAATATACATGAGTATCAAGGTAAAGAAGTCCTCAGACAATACGGGGTCGCAGTTCCGAACGGAAAAGTGGCATTTACAGTAGAAGAAGCTGTTGAAGCTGCTAAAGAACTTGGCACTGAGGTATGTGTGGTAAAAGCACAAATCCACGCCGGAGGACGCGGTAAAGCTGGCGGTGTAAAAGTTGCCAAAAATCTTGACGAAGTTCGTACATATGCAAGTGAAATCCTGGGGAAAACACTTGTTACACATCAAACAGGCCCGGAAGGCAAGGAAGTAAAGCGTTTACTGATTGAAGAGGGCTGTGACATTAAGAAGGAATATTATGTTGGTCTAGTCTTGGACCGCGCAACGTCACGCGTAGTTTTAATGGCTTCTGAAGAGGGCGGCACAGAAATCGAAGAAGTAGCTGAACAGACGCCTGAAAAAATCTTCAAGGAAGAAATTGATCCTGTGCTTGGTTTAACAGCATTCCAGGCGCGCAGAATCGCTTTTAATATCAATATCCCATCAAAGCTTGTCGGACAAGCTGTTAAATTCATGATGGGCTTATACAGAGCTTACATTGAAAAAGATTGCTCTATCGCTGAAATCAATCCATTAGTAGTAACTGGAGACGGCAAGGTAATGGCTCTGGATGCAAAGCTGAACTTTGATGGAAATGCTCTTTACCGTCAAAAGGACATCATGGCTCTTCGTGACCTTGAAGAAGAGGATGCAAAGGAAATCGAAGCATCCAAATATGACCTGAGCTATATTTCCCTTGATGGAAATATCGGCTGCATGGTTAACGGTGCAGGATTGGCGATGGCTACTATGGATATCGTCAAACACTATGGCGGAGACCCGGCCAATTTCCTTGATGTTGGGGGCGGTGCAACTGCTGAAAAGGTTACTGAAGCTTTCAAAATCATCCTTTCTGATAAAAACGTAAAAGGTATTTTTGTTAATATCTTTGGCGGAATCATGAAGTGCGACGTCATCGCCACTGGCGTAGTGGAAGCAGCGAAGCAAGTAGGCTTGACTGTGCCTTTAGTTGTACGTCTGGAAGGTACAAATGTTGAATTGGGCAAGAAGATCCTTGCTGAATCCGATATCGATATCATTGCGGCTGAATCAATGGCCGACGGCGCACAAAAAATCGTTTCTTTAGTAGGCTAGGAATCAAAATTGAGCGGCCGTTCAGTGTCTAAGGCATTTGGCGGAATCCGAAAGGCTTGTTTGCCTGAAAGAGCTTTTGCTTATGACCTTTGAGTACAGAATGGCACTCTTTAGACCAGAAAGGAGAATTAACGTGAGCGTATTTATTAATAAAGATACTAAAGTTATAGTTCAAGGGATTACTGGTTCAACAGCCCTTTTCCATACTAAGCAAATGCTTGAATACGGAACGCAAATTGTCGGCGGTGTAACTCCTGGTAAAGGCGGTACTGAAGTAGAAGGTGTTCCTGTCTTCAATACTGTGGAGGAAGCAGTTAAGGCTACAGGTGCCAATGCCTCCGTTATCTATGTTCCAGCTCCATTTGCTGCAGATGCTATTCTTGAGGCGGTAGATGCAGAATTGGATCTTGCCATTTGTATCACCGAGCATATTCCTGTATTGGATATGGTTAAAGTTAAGCGTTATATGGAAGGCAAGAAGACTCGCCTTGTAGGTCCTAACTGCCCTGGTGTTATTACTCCTGATGAGTGTAAGATCGGCATTATGCCTGGATATATCCATACTAAAGGTCATGTTGGGGTTGTTTCCCGTTCTGGAACATTGACATATGAAGCGGTACACCAGCTGTCACAGGCTGGAATCGGCCAGTCCACTGCTGTTGGTATCGGCGGAGACCCGGTTAACGGAACAAACTTCATTGATGTATTAAAAGCATTTAATGAAGATCCAGAAACTTATGCTGTAATCATGATTGGTGAAATCGGCGGAACAGCTGAAGAAGAAGCTGCAGAGTGGGTTAAAGCAAACATGACTAAGCCTGTTGTAGGCTTCATCGGCGGTCGCACTGCACCTCCAGGTAAGCGTATGGGCCATGCCGGTGCAATTATTTCAGGAGGCAAAGGAACAGCTGATGAAAAAATCCGTGTTATGAATGAATGCGGTATTCAAGTAGCAGATACTCCATCCGTAATGGGTGAAACCCTGATAAAGGTTTTAAAAGAAAAAGGCCTTTATGATCAGTGTAAAACTCATTAATCCTATTTAAATAACTTAAGAGTAGTCCCTCTGTTTGAGGGACTATTTCTGCATTGCCAAATCCGTTTATCCCCGCACATACCCCGCTTTATAAAAAAATTCAGGAGGCTCCCCATGAATGAATTTAATATGAGGCTCACCCATCTCCATCATTGCAGAGGAATGAGCTGGAAGATGATTTATAACATTCTTAAGAAAGATCCCCAATTAAATTGTATGTATAATCATACCCTTTTCCGAATAATACCCCAGTTATTCACCACCAAAGATTCTCTTTCAAATGTACTCCAAGATCTTCATTCAGATCAAATCCAGGAACAAATTCGCCAATATTCACCAAATGGCATTAAAACCATTACAATTTTTGATAAGGAATATCCGATTCTATTAAAAGAAACGTATCAGCCGCCATGGGTTATTTATGCAAGAGGTGATATCAGTCTTCTGAATAGCGGAACTCACCTGGCCGTTGTCGGTTCCAGACAGGCAACAGAGTATGGAGAAAAAGCAATTCAATACATGTTTCCAAAGCTTATCGAAAAAGGGGTTATTATTGTAAGCGGGCTGGCAGCTGGTATTGATGCCATTGCACATAAGGAAGCAATCAAAAATAAAGGGAAAACAATTGGTGTCATAGCTGGCGGGCTGTTCCATATTTATCCTCAGGCTAATCAAAGGCTAGCATATGAAATGATGAAAAATCAGCTGGTTATTTCTGAATATCCGCCAGCCACAAGACCCTCGAGATGGCAGTTTCCAATGAGAAACCGAATCATCAGCGGCATTAGCAGAGGCACATTGATAATCCAGGCTAAAAGCAAAAGCGGCTCCCTTATTACAGCAAATTATGCGGTTCATGAAGGAAGAGAAGTCTTTGCAGTCCCTGGAAATATCTTTAGCCCATTCTCTGGGGGAACTAATGAATTAATTCAGCAAGGCGCTAAATTGGTAAAATCAGCTGAGGAGATCTTAGAAGAATTCCTTTACTAATCAGGAAAATGAAATAGGAGCCTTGCTATAGATTAAGTGCTCCTTTTTCTTACTTCAGCTCATTTTAAATGTGTTAATTTAAAGGATTTTTTACAAAAAGGTTGAAATTCTATTAAAACTGTTATACATTTTGCAACAGGTATTATGGAAAGAAAAAGTCTGCTTCTTTATTCGCTTTAGAATATTTTCTTGGAAACGGTTGCGGAAATAATCCGCTTAAGTTTGACAAACTTGAATAGAATGTAGAATAATAATGAATATTTCAATACTCAAGCAGTAAAGCTGATGATATCAGCAAGCTGGCGAAGAATAAGCAATATTACTTCAATTATGCTATAAGACACTTAAGCCGCTCCTCAGGATGTAAATATCCAACCCAGAGGCTGTTTAATATAGGTTAGTGATAAATGAAAGCAGGCAAGTTTAGCATGTAAAAAATGCAGCATTCAAAGATGATTTTGCCTGAATGTTTAAAAATCCCTCTCAAGGAGGACTACTGATGTCAGAGTTTCTTGTAATCGTTGAGTCACCTGCAAAGGCAAAAACGATTGAGCGTTATTTAGGAAAAAAATATAAAGTTAAAGCTTCCATGGGACATGTCAGGGATCTTCCTAAAAGCCAAATGGGCATAGATGTGGAAAATAATTTTGAACCAAAATACATAACCATTCGTGGAAAGGGCCCAGTTTTAAAGGAACTTAAGTCAGCGGCCAAAAAAGCCAAGAAAATTTATCTCGCGGCTGACCCCGACAGAGAAGGGGAAGCAATTGCATGGCATCTGGCACATAGCCTGGATATGGACGTTACTTCGGACTGCCGTGTTGTTTTTAATGAAATTACGAAAGATGCCATTAAAGAATCCTTTAAGCATCCAAGGCCAATCAACATGGATCTTGTTGATGCCCAGCAGGCAAGACGGATGCTTGATCGGTTAGTCGGTTATAATATCAGCCCATTATTATGGAAGAAAGTGAAAAAAGGATTAAGTGCGGGCAGAGTACAGTCTGTTGCAGTCCGTTTGATTATCGACCGCGAAAAGGAAATTAAGGACTTTATACCAGAAGAGTACTGGTCCATTGACGGAGAGTTCCTAAAAGGAAAAACAGCCTTTGATGCAGCTTTTTACGGGCTGGAGAATGAAAAAGTGGAATTGAAGTCTGAAAGCGATGTTCAAAATATATTAAGTAAAATGAAGGGCAATAAATTTAAGGTGGCATCGGTTACCAAGAAGGAAAGAAAGCGGAATCCTGCCGCCCCTTTTACTACGTCCTCACTTCAGCAGGAAGCTGCAAGGAAATTAAATTTCCGTGCCAAGAAAACCATGATGCTTGCACAGCAGCTTTATGAGGGAATTGACCTCGGCAAAGAAGGAACTGTTGGTTTAATTACTTATATGAGAACTGATTCAACACGCATATCTGAAATTGCGCAAAATGAAGCAGCAGATTATATTCAAAATTCTTACGGAAAAGAATTCCTGCAGGGTGAAAAGAAAAAAGAAAAGAAAAACAGCAACGCCCAGGATGCCCATGAGGCCATCCGCCCGACAAGCACACTAAGGTCGCCTGCAAGTTTAAAAGAATACTTGTCGCGTGATCAGCTTCGATTATACAGGCTCATTTGGGAACGCTTTGTTGCAAGCCAAATGGCACCAGCTGTTATGGACACAATGAGTGTAGATTTAAAGAATGGAGAAGTGATCTTCAGGGCAACAGGCTCAAAAGTGAAGTTCCCTGGATTTATGAAAGTCTATGTTGAAGGTACAGATGATCAGTCAGAGGAAAAAGATAATATGCTCCCAGACCTGAGAGAAGGGGATGAAGTCCTTAAAAAAGACATCGAACCCAAACAGCACTTCACTCAGCCTCCTCCAAGGTATACTGAGGCGAGGCTGGTAAAAACACTTGAAGAACAGGGAATTGGGCGGCCATCCACTTTTGCTCCGACTCTTGACACAATTCAAAAACGGGGTTATGTTGCTCTGGACAACAAACGTTTTATTCCGACTGAACTGGGGGAAATTGTTCTTGAGCTGATCATGGAATTCTTCCCTGAAATCCTTGATATCGAGTTTACAGCAAAGATGGAAAAGGACCTGGACTATGTTGAAGAAGGCAAGGTCAATTGGGTACAGATCATTGATGAATTCTATAAAGATTTTGAAAAGAATCTTGAGATAGCGGAAAAAGAAATGCAGGAAGTAGAAATTAAGGATGAACCTGCAGGTGAAGATTGTGAGCAATGCGGAAATCCAATGGTGTTCAAGATGGGGCGCTATGGAAAATTCATGGCATGCAGCAATTTCCCTGACTGCCGCAATACCAAACCAATTGTAAAGGATATTGGTGTGAAGTGTCCGAAGTGCAAAGAAGGAAATATTATAGAAAGAAAAAGCAAAAAACGCAGGATCTTCTACGGCTGTGACAGATTCCCTGAATGTGACTTTATTTCATGGGATAAGCCGCTGCCAAGAAGCTGTCCTAAATGCGATAACCTTCTAGTTGAGAAAAAACTCAAAAAAGGTGTCCAGGTTCAGTGTGTTGAATGCGACTATAAGGAAGAAAAGCAAAGTTAAGGGTGGGCTTAAATGCTCACTCTTTTCTATTGCGGGATGTGTATCCAGAATACTTCCAGCCGGTGTATTCCTTTTGGTTTGTTTCAAAGTATATTAGCTTCAAATCGTTCACGAAACTTTTTTATTTTTAAATCGTATTGTAAAATGGCAAAATGAATAAGAACAGGGTAAAGTAAGAGAGACTGTTTTTAAAAAATATAAATTAATCATGACATCGTCATCATAAGTATATATGGAGGTTCATTTTATGAAAGATACAGCAGTAAATGTAATAGGAGCGGGATTAGCAGGCAGTGAGGCCGCGTGGCAGCTGGCCAGCAGGGGAATAAAAGTAAAGCTCTATGAAATGAGGCCAGTAAGGCAGACTCCTGCCCACCACACAGATAAATTTGCAGAACTTGTCTGCAGCAACTCTCTGCGTGCAAATACTTTAACAAATGCAGTTGGTGTATTAAAAGAAGAAATGCGGAAGCTGAATTCTGTTATCATTCATTCAGCTGACAGCAGTGCCGTTCCTGCTGGGGGCGCATTGGCAGTTGACCGGCATGATTTTGCCGCTCGTGTTACAGAGCAAGTCAAAAATCATCCGAATGTAACGGTAATCAACGAAGAAGTGACAGATATTCCGGAAGGGCCAACTGTAATTGCTACTGGACCGCTGACAAGTGAAGACCTATCCGGAAAATTAAAAGAGCTGTCCGGAGAAGATTATTTATATTTTTATGATGCGGCTGCTCCAATATTAGAAAAAGACTCAATCGATATGAATAAAGTTTATTTGAAATCACGGTATGATAAGGGAGAAGCGGCATATTTGAATTGCCCTATGACAGAAGAAGAATTCGACCGTTTTTATGAGGCTCTTACCACGGCCGAAACAGTTCCATTAAAGGAATTTGAAAAGGAAATCTTTTTCGAGGGCTGTATGCCAATAGAGGTCATGGCAAACAGGGGAAAGAAAACAATGCTCTTTGGCCCGATGAAGCCAGTAGGTTTAGAAGATCCGAAAACAGGAAAAAGGCCATATGCAGTTGTTCAGCTTCGACAGGATGATGCTGCCGGAACTCTTTATAATATTGTAGGTTTCCAGACACATTTGAAATGGGGGCCGCAAAAAGAAGTAATACGCTTGATTCCTGGTCTCGAAAATGCTGAAATAGTAAGGTATGGCGTTATGCACCGGAATACATTTATCAACTCTCCAAAAGTTCTGCGCGCAACATATCAATTCAAGAACCGGGATGATTTGTTCTTTGCAGGGCAAATGACAGGGGTTGAAGGGTATGTTGAATCTGCTGCCAGCGGACTTGTGGCAGGCATCAATGCTGCAAGGCTTGTTAAAGGAGAAGATCCTATAGAGTTTCCTCATGAGACAGCGATTGGAAGCATGGCGCGTTATATTACCACTGCTAACCCGAAAAGTTTCCAGCCAATGAACGCTAATTTTGGTTTGTTTCCTGAACTTCCTGAAAAAATCAGAGGAAAAAAAGAAAGAAATGAGAAGCATGCGGAGAGAGCATTAGGAACAATTCAGAACTTTGTGAAAAATTTGTAAATTATGTTGCGTTGGGCTGCTGAGTTGTGATACTATTTAGTAGCCCTTGCGAGGTGAACATTTAATGTCTGAAAATGTGAACGTTTCTTTAAAGTTGTTTATTGAATATTTACAAATTGAGAAAAATTATTCACAATATACTATTGAGCATTACCAGCATGATATTAGTGAATTTTTTATGTTCATGGCTGAACAAGCCATTGCTGATTTAACCAAAGTCGCATATCAGGATGTCAGGATATATCTTACTGAACTTTACGATAAAAAAATGTCCCGTAAGTCAGTTGCCAGGAAAATATCAAGCTTAAGGAGCTTTTTTAAATTTTTGCTCAGAGAAGAAAAAGTCGCTGAAAATCCTTTTGCACTTGTTTCGATTCCGAAAGCGCAGAAAAAGCTGCCGGAATTTTTCTATGAGGCGGAAATGATGCAGCTTTTCAATGCTTGTGAAGCCAGCACTCCTCTAGGGCAAAGAAATAAGGCACTTCTTGAACTATTGTATGCAACCGGCATCCGCGTCAGCGAGTGCAGCCAAATCCGCTTAAAAGACCTGGATATGTATCTATCAACGGTTCTAGTCCGCGGCAAGGGCAGTAAAGAGCGGTATGTCCCTTTCGGAAGCTTTGCCCAGGATGCACTTGACACATACATAAACCATGGACGTAAAAAATTGCTTGCCAATGGGAACGTGCAGGAAAATTTGTTTCTGAATGCCCGGGGTGGTCCGCTTACAGCAAGGGGAATCAGGACTATACTGGATAGAATAATCGAGAAATCCTCCTTAACAGGCAAAATTCATCCCCATATGCTTCGCCACACATTTGCGACGCATTTAATGGCAAATGGGGCTGATATGAGAACAGTTCAGGAATTACTTGGACACGCATTTCTATCATCAACCCAGGTATATACACATGTTACGAATGAATACTTGAAAAAAACTTATATGGCCCATCATCCGCGGGCTTAGCAAAAGAAAGTCAATACCAACTAGTCTGCAGAAAAAAATCAAAGGCAATATGCTCCAAAGGAGGAGTCTTTCATGTCCGAATTTCATGCTACAACAATATTTGCTGTGCATCATAATGGAGAATGTGCAATGTCCGGCGACGGCCAGGTTACCTTTGGAAATGCAGTTGTGATGAAACACACTGCAAGAAAAGTCAGAAAGCTATTTAATGGTAAGGTGCTGGCTGGATTTGCAGGCTCAGTAGCCGATGCATTTACATTATTCGAAATGTTTGAAGGAAAACTTGAAGAGTATAATGGAAACCTTGAGAGAGCAGCTGTTGAGCTTGCAAAAGAGTGGAGAAGCGATAAGGTTTTGCGCAAGCTCGAAGCAATGCTTATTGTTATGAATACGGATAGTCTGCTGCTTATCTCCGGTACAGGTGAAGTGATTGAGCCGGATGATGGAATTCTGGCTATTGGATCAGGAGGCAACTATGCCCTCGCAGCTGGAAGATCTTTAAAGAGATTTGCAGGCGAACACCTGTCAGCAAGAGAAATTGCGAAGGCCTCGCTTGAAATGGCTGCGGAAATATGTGTATATACAAACCACAACATCATTGTGGAAGAACTCTAATAAAAGGAGTGCTGTTGCATGGGTAAAGGAACAAATTTAACTCCCCGCCAAATTGTTGAGCGTTTGGATCAATTTATCATCGGTCAAAAAGATGCAAAAAAAGCAGTCGCTGTTGCACTTAGAAATCGCTATCGCCGCAGCTTGCTTGAAGAAAAATTACGGGATGAAGTAAATCCTAAAAATATACTGATGATTGGCCCGACTGGTGTAGGAAAGACTGAAATTGCGCGCAGAATGGCTAAATTGGTCGGTGCACCATTTGTTAAAGTGGAGGCAACCAAATTCACCGAGGTCGGATATGTGGGCAGGGATGTTGAATCCATGGTCAGGGACCTTGTAGAAACATCAGTCCGTTTGGTTAAAGAAGAGAAGATGGCCAGTGTAAAGGAAAGAGCAGAAGAAAGTGCCAACCGCCGCATACTTGAACTGCTTGTACCGGGTGCCAAAAAGGCAGCTAACTATAAAAATCCTCTCGAAATGCTATTTGGCGGAGGTAATGATCAGCAGCAGGATACGTATCAGACAGAAGATTTAAACCTCCAGGAAAAACGCAAGATTGTAAAAGAGAAGCTTGCTCTTGGCGAATTGGAAAATGAAGTAATTACCGTTGAAGTAGAGGAGCAGCAGCCTTCCATGTTTGATATGCTGCAGGGCTCTGGTATGGAGCAAATGGGCATGAATATGCAGGATGCTCTCAGCAGCCTTATGCCGAAAAAAAGGAAGAAAAGGAAACTGACTGTACGGGAAGCAAGAAAGATCTTAACAAATGAAGAAGCCCAAAAGCTGATTGATATGGACGAAGTCGGCCAGGAGGCTGTATTCCGCGCTGAACAGTCAGGAATTATTTTCATTGATGAAATCGATAAAATAGCTAGCAAAAACAGCGGAGGTTCTTCAGCTGATGTTTCAAGGGAAGGGGTTCAAAGAGACATTTTGCCGGTGGTAGAAGGTTCAACAGTAGTAACCAAATACGGTTCTGTAAAGACAGACCATGTATTGTTTATTGCTGCCGGGGCATTCCATATGGCTAAGCCTTCCGACCTGATTCCTGAATTACAGGGACGTTTTCCGATCCGTGTGGAGCTCACGAAACTAACCGTTGAAGATTTCTACAAAATACTCGTTGAGCCCGATAATGCATTAATAAAACAATATGAAGCATTATTGGTAACTGAAGGTATACAAATTGAATTTTCTGACGATGCTATTCGTAGGATTGCTCAATTTGCTTTCGAAGTTAACCAAAATACAGATAATATTGGTGCTAGGCGTCTTCATACGATCATGGAAAAACTGCTTGAGGATCTATCATTTGAAGCACCGGATGTCACAATGGAAAAAATCACAATTACCCCTCAGTATGTTGAGGAGAAACTGGGAGCCATTTCCCGCAATAAGGATTTAAGCCAGTTTATTCTATGACCCATTGTTTAAAGAACCATGTCATAGGGTACACGAGGAATGAATCTTAAATTTTTTACGAATCTTCAAGAAGTAATAAGTTATTTAATCTTAACAAAATATATGTTTATGGTTGTAGCAAATAGGAGGAAATACAATGGATTTATTAACAAAAACAAGAAAAATTAATGCAATGCTCCAAAGAGCGGCCGGAAAACCGGTTAACTTCAAAGAAATGTCAGAAACACTAAGTGATGTAATCGAAGCAAATATCTTCGTAGTGAGCCGAAGAGGCAAACTGCTTGGATTTGCTGTAAACCAGCAAATTGAAAATGAGCGTATGAAGCAAATGCTTGCAGATCGTCAATTCCCTGAAGAATATACTAAAAATTTATTTAACATCCAGGAAACTTCATCAAATCTGGGTGTAGAAAGCGAATATACTGCATTCCCGGTTGAAAACAAGGATCTTTTCGCAAGCGGTTTGACTACTATTGTTCCAATCATCGGCGGCGGTGAGCGTCTGGGTACATTAATTCTTGCCAGATTACAGGAACAGTTCCATGATGATGATTTAATTCTTGCTGAATATGGTGCTACTGTAGTTGGTATGGAAATCCTTCGTGAAAAAGCTGAAGAAATTGAAGAAGAAGCACGCAGCAAGGCTGTTGTACAAATGGCAATCAGTTCACTTTCATACAGTGAGCTGGAAGCGATCGAGCATATCTTTGAAGAGCTTAATGGCAACGAAGGGCTTCTTGTAGCATCAAAAATTGCTGATCGTGTAGGCATTACGCGTTCAGTAATCGTAAATGCTCTAAGAAAACTGGAAAGTGCAGGGGTTATTGAATCCCGCTCTTTAGGTATGAAAGGTACTTATATCAAAGTTCTAAACGATAAGTTTCTGGTTGAATTAGAAAAACTTAAATCTAACTAATATAGTCCTCTAAAACCCGTCCTTAAATGACGGGTTTTTTTATTACAAATAGATTACATAAGCTGTTGGTAAATTTATGCATTTTTATCATTTTTTATAAGGATTTTAGACTTATTTTACATTATAAGCATTTGCCATGTTTAAAATAAATAGTTCAAAAGAACCACGAAGAGGATGTAGGTGAATTTCAGTTGGGAGAAAGAATCATGTGCCATTGGTAATTAATAGAAATAAATCAATATAACTTTCAGCATATTTAAAGGATTTGCGGAAAATAGGACAAAAGAATCATTAAAATTAACCTTATGTTCATAGACATATTATTTCATATTCATTACAATAATGTTTATGATGACATAATTTGTCCATTATCACCAAATTTCTACAATAATTACCATGATAAAAATTGTTTTTATATGAGGTGTTATGATTGAAACTGTTTTCAGGCACTATATCAACTTTAGAAAAAGCATTGGATTACTCTTCGCTGAAGCAAAAGGTAATATCTCAAAATATTGCAAATGCAGACACTCCAAACTATAAAGCAAAAGATGCAAGCTTTAAAGAAGCTTTTCAGAGCGCTCTAGAAGGATCAATGGAAGCAAACAAAAGTGACATCAGGCATTACGATTTTAAGAATGGATTATCCTCAGCGCAAGGTGTAATTACAAAACGCAATGCTTCTTACAATCATAATGGCAATAGTGTAGATGTAGATAAGGAAATGGCGGAATTAGCTACAAATCAGATTTACTATAATGCAGTGATTGAACGGGTTAGCGGCAAGTTTTCTAGTCTGCAGAATGTATTGCGGGGAGGAAAATAGTAATGTCTATGTTTCATAGTATGAATAACACAGCATCGGCACTTACTGCCCAAAGGCTCCGCATGGATGTAATTTCTTCTAATATGGCCAATGCGGACTCTACCAGAAGTGTGAATGGAGATGGACCCTACAGAAGGAAATCAGTAGTATTGGAACCGAAAGAAGGACAATTTTCATCTTTTTTAAATATGGCAATGAGCCGAAGAGGCGAAAGCTCTGCAGGAAACGGTGTAAAGGTATCAAGAATTGTAGAAGATCGGGAGACGCCAACTAAAATGGTTTATGATCCCACCCATGCCGATGCTAATGAGGATGGATATGTTGAAATGCCAAATGTGGACCCTTTAAGAGAAATGACGGATCTAATTAGTGCGACAAGATCTTATGAAGCCAATGTAACTGTTTTTAATGCCTCTAAAGGCATGATGATGAAAGCCTTGGAAATCGGCAAATAAGGAGAACGTTAAATGAATAATGTAACTTTTATGCCAGTGAATGCTTTAAAGCCTGCTGAAAATCAAAAGACTCATACATATACAGCATTCGATGCTCAGCAAAGTTTTTCGTCCGTTTTAAAGCAATCAATTGAAAAAATTAATAATGCACAGATTCAGTCAGATGTTATGACTGAAAAGCTAGCAAAGGGAGAAAATGTCGATCTTCACCAGGTGATGATTACATCACAGAAAGCGGGCATTACAATGCAGGCTGCACTGGAAATCAGAAATAAAGTAATTGAAGCTTATCAGGAAGCGATGAGAATGCAAGTTTAATTTTACAGCTGTTCCCTTGGAATAAAAATTAAAAAAATTGAAAGGATCCACTTATGGTGAGATTTTTTCAATTTTTTCATGAATGAAAATGATTAAAGCTAAAAACTAGTTATGGCGGTTATTAGCTTAGACAGAATAACCGGAGGATTGTAATGAATGAGACACTACAGAGATATATAGGTAAAGTGAAAGAATACTGGAGCAGCAGGACAAAAAAACAAAAGACGGTTATGATTGGTGCCGCTGCGATATGTATATTGCTGATTGCGGCTGCCGCATTCCTAAGTACTAGGACTACTCTAGTTCCTCTTTATAGCAATTTAACTCCCTCGGAGACTGGGACGATCAAAGAAAGTCTCGATACCAGGGGCGTTGTATCTGAAATTGCAGATGGGGGAACAACGATCAAAGTACCTGAAGAGGTAGTGGATACTCTGAAGGTAGAACTGGCAGCTGAAGGAATTCCGAAATCCGGAAGCATTGATTACTCATTTTTCAGCCAGAATGCCGGCATCGGTATGACTGAAAACGAATTTAATGTTCTAAAGCTTGAAGCAATGCAGACTGAGCTTGCGAATTTGATGAAAGGGATCGATGGAGTAAACGATGCCAAGGTAATGATTAACCTTCCGGAGAAAGGCATCTTTGTAAATGATTCTTCGGAGGAAGCATCTGCCTCTATTGTTCTTAACACCAAGCCAGGCTATCAATTTGAAGAATCGCAAATCCAGTCGCTTTATCACCTGGCTGCGAAAAGTATACCAAATCTTCCCACTGATAATATCGTCATTACCAATCAGTTTTTTGAGTATTTTGACTTAAAAAATAAACAAAATTCTTCATCAGAAAGCACTTTTGCAGCACAGCACGAAATTAAAAAAGAAATAGAACGCGATGTACAGCGCCAGGTGCAAAATATGCTGGGCACTTTAATGGGGCAGGATAAGGTTGTTGTATCTGTAACCGCTGATATTGACTTCACACAGGAAAACAGGGAAGAAAACCTGGTTACGCCTGTTGATGAAGAAAATATGGAAGGTATAGCTATCAGTGCTCAAAAGATTACGGAGACTTTTACCGGCAATGGCGAAGGGGCAGGAGGAACTCCGGCGCTGGGAGGAAACGATGAACCAGTTGGGACAGATTCATATGTAGCGACCGGGGATTCAAGCGGTGATTATGAACGGATAGAAGAGACTATTAATAATGAAGTAAATAAAATCCGCAGGGAAATTGTCGAAAGCCCGTATAAAGTCAGAGACCTAGGCATTCAGGTAATGGTGGAGCCGCCGACGGCAGATGATCCTGCATCACTTCCGCAGGAAAGAATTAATGATATTACCCAGATACTTGGGACTGTTGTTCGTACAACCATTAATAAGGATGCTGCAGCTGATGCAGAATTAACAGATGAGGCAATTCAGGATAAGATTGTCGTCTCAGTACAGCCTTTCAATGGTAAAGTTGAGTTCACAAATGAGACAAGCACCAGCATTCCTTGGTGGATTTATGCAATCGGAGGAGTACTGCTTTTAATCATTGTTCTATTAATCTTCCTTTTTGTTAAAGCGAGAAAGAGGCAGAAGCAAGAAGAAGAGATGGAAGTACAAACTGCAGAGACATTCAATCTTCCGGATGTAAATGAAGAGCATGAAACAGAAAGTACAGTGAGACGCAAGCAGCTGGAAAAAATGGCGAAGGAAAAGCCTGAAGACTTTGCAAAACTGCTTCGCACTTGGATCGCAGAAGACTAAGGAGGATGAAAAATGCCAAAAAAAGAGCAAAGAGAACTAACAGGTAAACAAAAAGCGGCAATTCTTCTTATTTCACTTGGTCCTGATGTTGCATCCTCTGTTTATAAACATTTAAGCGAGGATGAAATTGAGAAGCTTACACTGGAAATCTCCGGGGTCAGAAAAGTTGATTCGTTTGCTAAAGAAGAAATACTTGAAGAATTCCATCAAATTGCACTGGCACAGGACTATATCTCTCAGGGCGGTATTGGTTATGCGAAAACAGTTCTCGAGAAAGCACTTGGCACCGAGCAGGCTTCAGCCATTATTAACAGATTGACGTCTTCCCTTCAGGTAAGGCCATTCGATTTTGCCAGAAAGGCAGATCCGGCACAAATTTTGAATTTCATACAAAATGAACATCCGCAAACAATCTCATTGATCTTGTCCTATCTGGATCCAGCGCAGGCCGGGCAAATCCTGTCAGAGCTGCCGCAGGAAATGCAGGCGGATATTGCAAGAAGGATTGCCGTTATGGATAGTACATCTCCGGAAATTATCAATGAAGTTGAACAGATTCTCGAGAGAAAGCTGTCTTCTACTGTAACACAGGATTATACTCAGACTGGCGGAATTGAATCAGTTGTCGATGTTCTTAATGGGGTTGACCGGGCGACAGAAAGGACTATTCTGGATGCACTGGAGATTCAGGATCCAGAGCTTGCTGAGGAAATTAAGAAGAGAATGTTTGTATTTGAGGACATCGTAACGCTTGATAGCCGCGCCATCCAGCGTGTTATCCGCGACTGTGAAAGTGAGGACCTCATGCTTTCATTGAAGGTGTCCAGTGATGAAGTTAAGGAAATCGTCTTTAAAAATATGTCATCCAGAATGGTTGAAACCTTTAAGGACGAGATGGAATATATGGGTCCTGTAAGATTAAGAGATGTTGAGGAAGCTCAATCAAGAATAGTCGGCATTATCCGAAGACTAGAAGAATCAGGAGAGATCATCGTCGCTCGCGGCGGAGGGGATGATATTATTGTCTAGGCTTATTAAATCATATTCTTCCGCAGTGCCGAAAGAAGAAAAGAAAGTCATTTCTATTAGACTTCTGCAAAGCAATTCAAATCAAATTGCTGATGCAATGGAGCAAAACGCGGTTAGAACTGACGAAGAACTTCAGGCCATGCTGAAAAGTGCCCGTGAGGAAGCTGAAAGGATTGTGAATACTGCGAGAGTAGATTCAGAAAATATGACACGGCAAATTGAGGAGCAGCTAGGAGCGCTAGAAAAGGAAAAACAAAAGGTTCTTGAGGAAGCCCGCTCTGAGGGATTTGCTGCTGGAGCTGATGAAGGCAGACAAAGCGGTCTCCGGGAATACAGCGAACTGATTCATATGGCAAGAGAAGTTGTAAACTCAGCCAAACATGATTATCAGCAGCATATCGAATCATCAGAACAGACCATTCTAAATTTGGGGTTAAAGGTTGCAGAAAGAATTCTTGGAGAAGTTCTTGAACAAAATAGTGACAAATTCCTTTCCATTGTAAAAAGAGCAATAAAGGAAGCGAGAGAATACACTGAGATTCAGCTCCATGTACACCCTATGCATTATGATATGATTCTATCCCATAAGGATGAACTAACCAGGGTATTTCCAAAAGAGACAGATTTATATATATATCCAAATGAGGAACTAAGCAACACAAGCTGCATTATTGAATCAGCAAATGGACGAATTGAGGCCAGTGTTGACAGCCAGTTAGAAGAAATAAAAAGAAAACTCTTTGAGATGCTGGAGAGTGAACTCAATTGAAACTTGAACAGCTGATCCACGAGGTGGATAAAATTGATAGCTTTAAGCGTTTTGGCAGAGTAAAAAGAGTAGTCGGTTTGATGATTGAGTCTCAAGGTCCGGAAAGTTCAATAGGGGATGTATGCATTATTCATATTGGCAAAGGACGGACAAGAAGGATCCAGGCTGAAGTAGTCGGTTTCAAGAATGAGAATGTGATTCTTATGCCTTATACAGACGTACAGGATATTTCACCAGGCTCTCTTGTCGAGACAACCTCGAGACCTCTTGAGGTGAAAATTGGTCCTGCTCTTATAGGAAAGGCAATAGACTCACTGGGACAGCCTCTTGATGGGGGGAATTTGCCAAAGGGTTTAACGCCAGTACTAACCGAACAAACGCCTCCTAATCCTTTGAAAAGACCGCCAATCTCTGAACCTATTGAAGTAGGAGTAAGGATGATCGATAGCATGCTGACAGTTGGAAACGGGCAGCGGGTCGGGATATTTGCCGGAAGCGGTGTCGGAAAAAGTACACTTCTTGGAATGATAGCCCGCAATACTAATGCAGATTTAAATGTGATAGCACTTATTGGTGAGAGGGGCAGAGAGGTTAGGGAGTTTATTGAGAGGGATCTCGGCCCGGAAGGATTAAAAAGGTCCATCGTGGTGGCAGCTACGTCAGACCAGCCGGCACTCATGAGAATTAAAGGTGCATACACTGCCACAGCAATTGCTGAGTATTTCAGGGACAAAGGCTTAAATGTCATGTTAATGATGGATTCAGTAACCAGGGTGGCTATGGCGCAGCGTGAAGTCGGCCTCGCAGTCGGTGAACCGCCAACAACAAAAGGATATACACCTTCGGTTTTCGCTGTTCTTCCTAAGCTGCTTGAAAGAACAGGAACAAATGAATATGGCTCTATAACTGCATTTTATACCGTATTGGTCGACGGTGACGACATGAATGAACCAATCGCTGATACAGTCAGGGGAATCCTGGATGGACACTTTGTTCTGGATCGGGCGTTAGCGAACAAAGGGCAATATCCGGCTATTAATGTCCTGAAAAGTGTAAGCCGGGTTCTGAACCATATTGCAGATGCCTCCCATATTAAATCAGCAGAAAAAGTAAGGGAACTGCTTAGCACATATATAAATGCAGAGGATTTGATTAATATTGGAGCCTACAAGCGCGGATCATCGATGGAAATAGACGAAGCCATTCGATTATATCCTTCGATTATCTCTTTCTTGAAACAAGAAACGAATGAAAAAATTTCTATCTTGGAAAGCATTGGCCAATTAAAAGGATTAGCTGGAAAAGGGGAATAAAAATTGCAGTATCAATTTAAGTTCAATAAAATCTTGAAGATAAAAGAAAGAGAAAAAGATCAGGCGTTTGATGTATACAATCAGGCTGTCAAACGATTTGAAGAAACTGCCAGGAAACTGTACGATCTTCTGAAAAAGAAAGAGGATCTGGAGGAATATCAGCAATCAAGACTGGCTGAAGGTCTTCCGGTTCAGGAAATCAGGCATCACCAGCATTTTGTGAGCAGCCTTGAAAAAACCATTGACCATTATCAAAAAATGGTCGCCAATGCGCGAACCCAAATGAATTTCCAGCAGGAAAAACTAATGGAAAAGAATATTGAAGTAAAGAAATATGAAAAAATGCAGGAAAAAGATTTAACTGGCTTTTTGGAAAGCATGAAACAAGCAGAAGGAAGGCAAATGGATGATATCTCGATTCAGCTGTATATGAATCGAGGAAATTAGGTGGTTAAATGGAAAGAATGCCAGAAGAACAAGAGACACCCAAAACAAGCAGGTTTCAATGGTTTATATTCGTTTTCTTGATTCCGATCCTTTTCGGAATAACTGTAGCCCTGCTGGTTTTTACATTATCAGGAAACAATATTTTTGAAACAGCCAGAGAATATAGCCAAAAGGTGCCATTTTTAGCTTCCGTTTTTGATGACAAGAAATCCCATTCACAGGAAGTGATGGAGGAGGAGCTCATCGGACTGCAGGCAGAAGTTAAGGATCGAGAAGCAAGGATATCTCAACTGGAAAGCCAGCTTGACAGCAAAGACCTGGAATTAGAAAGAGCAGGGCTCGAAAAGCAGAGGCTGGAAGAAGAAATCAACGAGCTTACGGCAATAAAGGAAGAAAACAAGCGAGCATTTAAAGATATCGTAAAGACCTATGAAAATATTTCCGCTAAAAAAGCAGCACCCATTTTAACAGAGATGAAGGATGAAGAAGCTGTAAAAATATTATCAAATGTTAATTCTGACACGCTGGCTGCCATTATGGAGAAGATGAACCCGGAGGATGCAGCACGGTATACAGCACTCCTGACCGCTGCCAAAGAAAAAAGCGGTTCGAATAATTAACAAAAAGTCTTAAGAGGAGGTGAATTTAAGTGCAAATCGGAGGATTAGGATTTATTCAGGCACAATATTCATCGGAAGATAAAAGATCTCTTCAAGATATGAGCAGCACTGGTTTTGGGAGTCTTTTCTTTTCTTTAACCGGAACTGCCAAACCGCAAGCAGAAAGCTTACCTGCAGCAGCTGATGAGGAGAAGATCGAACAGTTAAAAGAATTAATGGAGTTTCTTAAAGTGAGTGAGATCACCGAATTAGAAAACGGAAGTGGGCTTTTGGAGAAGATTTCCCTGCAAACAGAATCTGACATTATAGTGGTCATTTCAGAGCAGCTAAATCTTTCACAGGAAGAATTGGTGCAGATGCTGGAGGGTTTTATGGACCAGGTTCTGCCGGGTGTAAAGCTTGAAGATGTATATTCTGTAGAAGATTTAGATGGTGTCAGCAAAATCCAATTATTAATTTCAGCAATCTCAAATTTTGATCAGAAAGAAGGCATGATCCTGCAGGGAAAAGATTTTAGCGGAGCATTAAAAGCTTTGAAATTGTTTGATATTCTGTCTGCAAAGAAGGATTTTTTCAGCAGCAAAATCAATCTGAAGGAATTTCTAAATCATGTCCAAGTAAAAATTGATGGGTTAATAAACAGTACTTCTGTTGATAAAGGCAGTATGATACAAAAGGTTTTTACCCCGCTTGCAAACGAATTAAACACTGCAAAACAACAAAATAGCTCTGCTAATGAAAATTTGGGTAAGGGAGCCTATAAAATCATTAACAGACCGGAAACTGCTTTGCAGGGATTCGTTCAGGTCCAATCATTTTCAAAACCGGAACAGATGGCTCTGCTGAATCCGCAGGGAAGGACAGTAAGTCCAGATCAGCTTATGCAGCAATTTGAAAACATATTATCCAAGAGCAGCTTTCTCAAAACGGGAGGAACACAAAAGTTATTTATCAAGCTGAATCCTGAACATCTTGGAGCGCTGCGCATAGAGCTTATTCAAAAGGACTCTGCAATGATTGCCAGGATACTTACATCAACTGGCTCCGCCAAAGAAATTCTTGATTCACATATTAATGGTCTAAAGCAGGCCTTCAGTTCACAAAACATTCAGATTGAGAGAATTGAAATCTCTCAGCAAATGACGCAGCAGGATCGCTCCTTTAACAGGGACCCCCAGCAGCAGGAACAGAGGCAGCAGCAGAACAAGGATGAGAATGATCTGCAGCCTGAGAGCGAATTTAACAGCTCTTTTGAAGAAGCACTTCTTAATACAGAAGCATAGGAGTGATAGTAATTGGCAAACACAATAGATTCTTCCCTAATGCTATCAAACTACCAAAGCCAACCCCGAAAAACGGGCTCAGATATATTAGGCAAAGATGATTTTCTAAAAATTCTAATGACACAGCTGCAAAACCAGGATCCAATGAACCCTATGCAGGACAAGGACTTTATTGCACAGATGGCAACCTTTTCATCATTGGAGCAGATGACTAATATGAATAAGACGATGGAGAAGTTAGTGGCTTTTCAGGAACAGAACCAGCTAATGACTTACAATAACTTTTTAGGCAAAAATGTCACCTGGCATAAATTGACTGAATCAAGTGAACCAAACGAGGAGCCAATTATTGAAGAGGGAACTGGAAGAGTAGTTTCTATCCAGTATAAGAATAATACAGCAGTATTTATTTTGGATGATGGAACAAAGCTTGAACCTGCAAATATTTCTCAACTAAATGAATAAAAGGAAGTGAGTGGGTGGATAAACTTATTTTTCGTCCGATCCACACCCAGCCGGTAATAACACCAAAGGGGAATGCTGTTCAAACTTCTAAGCAATCACATAATAAATTCTCTGACCACCTCCAAACAGCCTTGCAGACTGAGGGCGATTTAATTGTCAGCAAACATGCAAAGCAGAGACTTGAACAGAGAGGTATACATATAAGTGCAGAGCGGTGGAAGCAAATTGAAGAAAAGGTAAAGGAAGCCAAGGCAATGGGTGTTAAAGAATCCTTGGTATTGCTCGATAACGCAGCACTTGTAGTCAGTGCTAAGAATAATAAAGTAATCACTGCGATGGATCGTAAGGAAACTCGAACACAAATATTCACTAATATTGACGGAACCATAATTCTGGATCAATAAAAATAAGGGCTGGACCTTTTAAGGAAGCCTATGCTGCCGACTGACAGAAGCAGCATTAAAGAGAGGAGCAAAAATTAATGCTACGTTCAATGTATTCAGGTATAAGCGGGATGAAAAACTTTCAGACGAAGCTGGATGTTATTGGGAATAATATTGCGAATGTTAATACATTTGGATATAAAAAAGGTCGCGTGAATTTTAAAGATATGGTGAGTCAGACTATTTCAGGTGCAACAGGAAGCGGAGAAAATTCGGGCGGTATCAATCCTAAGCAGGTAGGTCTTGGTTCGCAATTATCATCTATAGATACAATTGATACACAGGGGAGCCTGCAAACCACTGGCCGTGTATTGGATATAGGGATTCAAGGTGATGGCTACTTGATGGTTCAGCGAGGGAATAACACCTATTATACCCGCGCTGGAAATTTGTATCTTGATGATGATGCAAACCTTGTTACGGCATCAGGAGATAAAATAAAAGGAGCTGATGGGGCAGCTATCCAATTAAATGGAGGGGATGCTACCGTAATTAAAAGCTTAAGTATATCGAATGACGGAACTATAAACTTCTTAATAGATGGTAACGATACATTGCAGGCTGCCGGACCAATTGGAATAGCACGCTTTAATAATAATGGCGGTCTTGAAAAAATTGGAGACAATCTATATAAGGACACTGTAAACTCAGGTGATGCAGTCCCATTAACCCCAGGAGAAGACGGTGCAGGAATACTCGTTTCCGGAACCCTGGAAATGTCCAACGTAGACCTTTCAGAAGAATTCACTGAAATGATTACAGCTCAGCGCGGGTTCCAGGCAAATACTCGCATTATTACAACATCAGATGAAATTCTGCAGGAGCTTGTTAATTTAAAACGATAATCTAAAGGAGGGTCAGGGCTGAAGGCAAAGAATCTTTAGCCCTGAGAATAAACATTGATTAAAGTATCTCGTCTGAACGGCAAAACTTTTATATTAAATGCTTTGTACATAGAAACAGTGGAATCTTTTCCAGATACGACGATAACGCTCACAAATGGAAAGAAGTATGTTGTAAAGGAATCTGAAGATCAAGTCATGCAATCGATACTAGGATTCTATCAATCTGTTAATCTTCTGGGGCAGCAGCTGGCGGAGGGAAATGAAAATGAAGAACAATAAGCTGTTAATGATAATGTTGATGATGCTTGTAGCGATCACACTTGTAGGAGCTATTGCTCTGGTGATTGTGATGAAATTTTCGGGTGAGGATGAAACAAAAGAGCCGACCATTGATGATGTACTGGAAGCCTCTGTTGATATCCCGCAAATTACAGCCAATTTAGCGAGTGATGATTATATAAGGATTTCCTTTAAAATCCAGACTGAAAACAAAAAAGCTAAAGAGGAATTGCAGAAAAGAGATTTTCAGGTGAAAAACCTCATCATTCAGGAATTGTCTGAAATGAAAGCAGAGGATATACAGGGAAAAGAAGGCCAAATCAAGCTGCAGGAAGATTTGAAAACCAAGATTAACGGTTTAATGCAAGAAGGAAAGATCGTTCAGGTGTACATTACTGAATCTCTCCTCCAGTGATAACCAAATAACTAACTGCAATAGATGGAGGTGAGGATTCATGTCAGGTGAGGTTTTATCGCAAAGCGAGATTGATGCACTGCTTTCCGCTCTCTCTACAGGAGAAATGGATGCAGATGAGCTGAAAAAAGAACAAACAGAGAAAAAAGTAAAAGTTTATGATTTTAAGAGAGCATTAAGATTCTCTAAAGATCAGATTCGCAGCTTAACAAGAATACATGAGAATTTTGCCAGGCTCTTAACCACCTTTTTTTCTGCCCAGCTGAGGACCTATGTGCAGATATCGGTTGCTTCTGCGGATCAGATACCATATGAGGAATTTATCCGGTCCATCCCGAAAATGACAATACTTAATGTAATTGAAGTGCCGCCTCTGGATGGAAGAATTCTTATGGAAGTGAATCCAAATGTCGCCTATGCCATGATGGACAGACTGATGGGCGGCAGGGGGACAAGCATAAATAAGGTTGACAATTTAACAGAAATTGAAACAAAAATCATGTCTGCTACATTTGAAAGGGCATTTGAAAACCTAAGGGAAGCCTGGAGCACAATCGCGGATATTGATCCGCTTTTGGCTGATTTTGAGGTGAATCCGCAATTTCTGCAAATGGTCTCTCCAAATGAAACAGTCGTCGTTATTTCATTAAACACGACTATCGGGGAAACAAGCGGGATGATTAATATATGTATACCTCACGTCGTTCTCGAGCCCATTATTCCAAAGCTGTCTGTACATTATTGGATGCAGACGGACAAAAAGGAAAGGGAGCCGGAGGTCATTGCCCGGCTAGAACGAAATATTCATAAGGCGGAAGTTCCAGTCATATGTGAACTCGGCAGTTCTGACATAGCCATTCAGGATTTCTTATCTCTTGATATTGGTGATGTCATTGAGTTAAATCAGGGAATTGACCAGGCGCTCATAATAAAAGTCGGTAATATTCCTAAATTCATCGGACAGCCTGGGAAAATGAATAAAAAAATGGCCGTGCAAATTTTAGACACTGTGAAAGGGGGAGATGAGGATGATGAGTGATGATATGCTTTCGCAAGATGAAATTGATGCTCTATTAAGGGGAGCAGCTGACGACAGCGATGAAACAGAAAGTTATAATGAGGCATTTTTTCAAACTGAAGATTATCTGTCCCATATGGAGCAGGATGCGTTAGGGGAAATCGGCAATATCTCATTTGGGAGCTCTGCAACAGCATTGTCTACATTATTGAATCAGAAAGTTGATATCACAACTCCAGCTGTTTCAGTTGTTTTGCGTCAGAAATTAGCTGAGGAATTCCCGCATCCTTATGTAGCAATTCAAGTGAATTATACGGAAGGTTTCTTCGGAAGCAACCTGCTTGTAATTCAGCAATCGGATGCAGCCATCATTGCTGACTTGATGCTTGGGGGAGATGGAACCAACCCGGCTGAACTAATGGGTGAAATTCAGTTAAGCGCGGTTCAGGAGGCAATGAACCAGATGATGGGTTCTGCAGCAACTTCGATGTCAACCATCTTTGGAAAAAAGGTTGATATTTCACCGCCGGCAATTGATATACTTGATTTGCCGCAGGGAGAAGGGGCTGATCGGGTTCCTGCTGATGACATGCTTATAAGGATTTCATTCCGACTAAAAATAGGAAGTCTGATCGACTCGAATATTATGCAGCTGCTTCCTCTGGAATTTGGCAAAAGCCTAGTAAATGAATTATTGAATCCGGGTCAGGATCTTCCGGCAGATAGCGCTGTTTCAGGAGAGAATCAAGCAGCGCAAGGACAGCCCGATTATCAGGAAAGCCAGCTTCCGTTTGATAAGAAACCTGAAGTACAAACAGGCGGATTAGACAAGTCTTACACTCAAACAGGTTTTTCCGGAGAGCAGCCGGCATATTCACAGCCGGTTATGAATCAGGCATCAAGCCCTCAAAACTATATACCGGCTCAAAACCAGGCTCAGCAATCCGGTCCACAGCATTTCGGAGGCTCTTATGCAAATGGAGTACAGCCGAATGTGCAGCCGGCAGCCTTTTCGAGCTTTGAACCATACCACATGCAGGATCATGAAACAAAGAATTTAGATATGCTTTTGGATATACCTCTTCAGGTAACGGTCGAACTTGGAAGGACCAAACGTTCCGTTAAGGAAATTCTTGAACTGTCTTCAGGATCGATTATTGAACTGGATAAACTGGCAGGTGAACCTGTTGACATTCTGGTGAATAATCGATTAATCGCCCAGGGTGAAGTGGTTGTCATTGATGAAAACTTTGGTGTGAGGGTTACAGATATTATCAGCCAGAGCGACCGAATAAAAAAACTAAGATGATAAGCGGGGGTTATTAAAATGGCACATAAAATTTTAATAGTTGATGATGCAGCTTTTATGCGAATGATGATAAAAGATATTTTATCCAAGAATGGCTATGAGATAGTGGGTGAAGCTGCTGACGGTGCACAAGCAGTTGAAAAATATAAGGAAACTCAGCCTGATCTTGTCACAATGGATATTACCATGCCGGAAATGGATGGAATTACAGCTCTAAAAGAAATCAAAAAATTAAACCCGAGTGCAAAAGTCATTATGTGTTCTGCTATGGGCCAGCAGGCAATGGTCATAGATGCCATTCAGGCTGGCGCCAAGGATTTTATCGTAAAACCTTTCCAGGCTGATAGAGTGCTTGAGGCAATCGGCAAAACTTTGGGCTAGTGATTATTCTTTTTAGAGGGTGCAAAATGGTGTTGAATGTAAAGAAAGTGATTTCTTTGCTGCTGTTGTTTTCAATTGTTCTGCTGGGCTTGCAGCCGCTGGCCCAGGCAGAGCAATTGAATAATAGTGTTAAAGAATGTATGGAAAATCCTAAGGAATGCGAGAAGCAGGAAACAAAGGAATCAAAAGATTTAAAGACAGACGAAGGGCAGATTCAGCAGGATAAAAGCGGCAAAATTGGTCTTACTTTTTGGGACTTTATAAAGATGATTTTAGCAACAGGCTTTACTATCGGACTTTTGTACGCTCTTCTAAAGTTCATTAACAAAAAAAGTAAGGTATATAACAGGTCGCAGTTAGTTGAAAACCTCGGGGGTACAGCTTTGGGTGCGAACAGATCAGTTCAGCTGATAAAAGTGGGGAATCGCATTTTTGTAGTAGGGGTAGGAGAAAATATTCAGCTGTTAAAAGAAATAGACGATTCGGAAGAATACAGTCAAATCATCAAAGAGCATAATGACAAACTGGAACAGCTTATCCGTCCAAGCGATATTGTGACAAAGGTGATGAAAAGAACACAGCAAACAGAAGGAAGCAAGCAAAGCAGCCCAAACTTCAGCTCGCTGCTCGGGATGCAGCTGGACGATATCAAAAAGGGCAGAAAGAAACTGTTTGATGAGTTAGAAAGAAAGGGCCAGAAGAAAGATGAATGAATTCATGGAGTTTTTTAATAGCAGTTCTCCTGAAAATGTATCTACATCTGTGAAGCTTTTTTTATTGCTGACGGTACTTTCTCTCGCGCCCAGTATTCTAATTTTAATGACGTGCTTCACAAGGATTATCATCGTTCTTTCCTTTGTCAGAACGGCGCTGGCTACTCAGCAAATGCCGCCGAATCAAGTTTTAATCGGCTTGTCCTTGTTCCTGACATTTTTTATAATGGCACCGACGATGCAAGAAGTGAACGAACAGGCTTTAACACCTTTATTTAATGAAGAAATTAATCTGGAAGAAGCTTATGAAAAAGCTTCAATCCCTTTTAAAGAGTTTATGAGTGCCCACACAAGACAGAAAGATTTGGCTTTATTTCTTCAATATTCCGGAGCGGAAGCGCCATCTTCCATTGAAGATATTCCGCTTACAAGTCTTGTTCCAGCATTTGCCATAAGTGAGATCAAAACAGCTTTCCAAATTGGCTTTATGATTTTTATTCCATTTCTCGTTATCGACATGGTTGTAGCCAGTGTATTAATGTCCATGGGGATGATGATGCTTCCTCCGGTTATGATTTCTTTGCCGTTTAAAATATTATTATTTGTACTTGTAGACGGCTGGTATTTAGTAGTTAAATCCCTTTTACAAAGCTTTTAAGCAGGTGAACATTCAGAATGACTCCAGAAACAGTTATATCCATTGCAGAAAGAGGGATTATCACCGTACTTATGATTTGCGGTCCCTTGCTAATTCTGGCTCTAGTAGTAGGCTTGGTTGTCAGTATCTTTCAGGCAACAACACAAATTCAGGAACAAACTCTGGCATTTATTCCTAAGATTGTAGCGGTCCTTGTAGGTGTTGTTTTCTTTGGGCCATGGATGCTTAGTCATATGCTCTCTTATGCAAATGAAATATTTTCTAATTTGACCAGGTTTGTTGGCTGATGACATGTTAGATTTTCTGCCTTCTTTTCCTGCCTTTTTACTTATTTTTGTAAGGGTGACATCTTTCTTTTTAATGATGCCCCTTTTTTCATACAGATCCATCCCGGCCGCACATAAAATTGGCCTTGGCTTCTTTCTGGCATGGATAATGTTCCTGGGAATGGATGTGCCAATGCTAGAAATTGACGGCACATATTTTCTTTTAATAATTAAAGAAGCATTAGTAGGGCTGATGGTCGGATTTATAGCGTATTTGATTCTTTCTGCGATTCAAATTGCGGGGGGATTCATTGATTTCCAGATGGGTTTTGCCATTGCAAATGTGATTGATCCTCAAACAGGCGCACAAAGTCCATTAATGGGACAGTATTTGTATACGATAGCGCTCTTTTTTCTATTAACTGTCAATGGGCATCATTTAATGCTTGATGGAGTGTTCTACAGCTACGATTTTATTCCTCTGGATCAGGCATGGATTTCTTTTGGAGATGAGGATATGGCTGAATATGTCATAAAAGCCCTGAATACAATGTTCGTTATTGCCTTTCAGATGTCCATTCCTGTTGTCGGCAGTCTATTTCTTGTAGATGTCGCATTAGGGATTGTTGCCAGGACAGTTCCGCAGCTAAATGTCTTTGTCGTCGGCCTTCCTTTGAAAATTGGCGTTAGTTTTATTGTTCTAGTCATTGTTATGAGCGTATTAATGTATGCTGTTTCCCTTGCGTTTGAAACGATGCTGCAGACAATGAGAGGGCTCATGGAACTTATGGGGGGGTCATAGAATGAAGTTATTGCTCTCTTTAGATCTTCAGCTTTTTTCCGGAGAAAAAACAGAAAAAGCCACACCGAAAAAGAGGCAGGATTCCAGAAAAAAAGGACAAGTAGCAAAAAGCCAGGATGTTAATACAGCCATCGTCCTTCTTGCAGTGTTTCTGTTTCTGCTGTTTGCGGGATCGTATTTGAAGAATATCATCTTATATATTTTTACGCACTCATTTAATGATTATATGTTGATGCCGCTGACAGAGGCGAATATACAGGTAATCTTTCTCGATGTCTTAAAAGAATTGGTTCTTTTTTTAGGTCCAATTATGCTGGTTGCTATGCTGGCGGGGATTACTGCAAACTTTATGCAGGTGGGCACTCTTTTTTCAACAGAAGCTATACAGCCTAAATTGGAGAAAATGGATCCAATAAAAGGATTCAAGCGGATTTTTTCCATGAGAGCGATTGTGGAGCTGCTGAAGTCGATGCTCAAAATTGCTTTCGTAGGTGTCGCTGCGTTTGCTGTTTTATGGTTAAGGATAGATGAAATATTAATTCTTTCTCAAAAATCGGTTGGAACAGCGATGGCCACACTTGCCAGCCTGACCGTTCAAATGGGTTTAATTGCTTCAGCGGCACTCCTGTTTTTATCCGTCCTGGATTATCTATATCAAAAATATGATTTTGAAAAGAACATCCGAATGTCAAAACAGGATATTAAAGATGAGTACAAAAATATTGAAGGGGATCCATTAATAAAATCCAAGATGAAGCAGAGGCAGAGGGAAATGGCGATGAGAAGGATGATGCAGGAAGTTCCTAAAGCGGATGTGGTCATCACCAATCCAACTCATTTCGCGATAGCTCTGAGCTATGATGAAACCAAGAGTGATGCCCCCATCGTAGTGGCAAAAGGTGTTGACTTTGTTGCCCAAAAGATTAAATTAATCGCAAAGGAACATGATGTGATTGCTGTTGAAAACAGGCCGCTTGCAAGGGCTCTATACAGCCAGGCGGAAATTGGCCAGGCCATCCCTGAAGAATTTTTTAAAGCTGTTGCAGAGATTTTAGCTTATGTGTACAGAACCAAAAACAAAATTTAACCAGATAAATATTTATTAGAAATAGCTGGTCTTAGGAAGCTGTTGAATGGCTGCCAAGGCGTTTCCGCTTTTTGTAAAATAAGAAAGTATTGATCTTTGAACTGCGATAACTGTCTAGCTCCAGCGCCTAGCCCCTCGAGGTGTCGGGGGTGAGCAAGGCGCTTGCGCTTTTCTTGTAAGGAGAGAGTTTCGATGCAAGTAAGAGACTTATCAGTATTGATGAGTGTAATTTTAATAGTAGCCATGCTTATTATACCTTTTCCGCCATGGCTTTTAAGTGTACTGATCATCATTAATATTGCGCTTGCACTTATGGTTTTGCTGACAGCCATGAATATGAAGGAAGCGCTCGAATTTTCCATTTTTCCTTCGTTAATATTGTTAATGACATTATTCAGGCTGGGGTTAAATGTTTCTACGACCAGATCCATTCTATCAGAAGGGGAAGCCGGTAAAGTTGTTGAAACTTTTGGCTCTTTCGTAACCGGAGGAAACGTCATTGTTGGTCTTGTAGTTTTCTTAATACTCATCATTATCCAGTTTATCGTTATTACGAAGGGATCTGAGAGGGTCTCCGAAGTAGCTGCGCGTTTTACACTTGATGCGATGCCGGGTAAACAAATGAGTATCGATGCAGACTTGAATGCAGGTATGATCTCAGAGCATGAAGCCCGGGAACGCCGCGAAAAAATCAGCCGTGAATCTGATTTTTACGGTTCAATGGATGGTGCGAGCAAATTTGTTAAAGGTGACGCCATTGCTGGGATCATCATAACTCTAATAAACCTTCTGTTCGGAGTGGTCATCGGGATGATGCAGCTTGGGCTTCCGTTTGGAGAGGCAGCCATGAAATATTCGACGCTTACGGTTGGTGACGGAATTGTCAGCCAAATCCCGGCACTGTTAATTTCCACTGCAACAGGTATTGTGGTTACAAGGGCAGCATCTGATGGAAATATTGGTAAAGATATTACTTCCCAGCTGTTTGCTTATCCGAAAATGTTATATGTTACTGGCGGTACTATTATTCTTTTAGGTTTACTGACACCAATAGGGCTAGTGCTAACTTTGCCGATTGGCGGCTTAATGATTTTCGGAGGTTACACGATTGCAAAGACTCCCCAGCCTGATAAGGAACAATTGCTGGAGATGGAAGAAGAAATTGAAACCGATGAAATGAAAAGTCCTGAGAGTGTGGTTAATCTTTTAAATGTAGATCCAATTGAATTCGAGTTTGGCTATGGGCTGATTCCTCTTGCCGATACGAATCAGGGCGGTGACCTTCTGGACAGGATTGTTATGATCAGGAGACAGCTGGCGATCGAATTGGGACTTGTCATACCTGTGGTAAGGATACGTGACAATATTCAGCTGCAGCCGAATGAATATAGGCTGAAGATAAAAGGAAATGAAATGGCACGCGGCGAGCTTCTGCTCGATCATTATTTAGCCATGAGTCCTGGTATTGAAGATGATAGCATAGAAGGTATTGATACGATTGAGCCATCATTTGGTCTGCCGGCAAAATGGATAACAGAAGAAATGAAAGAGCAGGCAGAAATATTTGGCTATACAGTCGTTGACCCTCCATCTGTTGTTTCTACTCATATTACAGAAGTAATAAAAAGCAATGCCCATGAGCTATTAGGCCGCCAGGAAACAAAACAGCTGATTGACCATGTCAAGGAAAGCTATCCAATCCTTGTTGAAGAGGTGACCCCAAACCCATTGTCAGTGGGGGAAGTTCAAAAGGTGCTTGCGAAATTATTAAGGGAAAACGTTTCAATCCGGAATTTGCCGGTTATTTTTGAAACACTTGCTGATTTCGCAAAATCTACAAGTGATACAGACCTGCTTACCGAGTATGCCCGTCAGGCTTTGGCCAGACAAATTACTAACCAGTTTTCACAGCAGGGTGACTCCATAAAAGTCGTAACCCTATCAGGGAAAGTCGAGAAATTGGTTGCAGAAGGTGTTCAGCAGACAGAGCATGGCAATTATTTATCCATGGACCCAACAGTATCGCAGAATATCCTGGAATCCATTGCTTCGCAGGTGGAACAGCTTTCACTGATGGAGCAGACGCCAATTGTCCTTTGTTCTCCAGCAGTCAGAATGTACGTCAGGCAATTAACAGAAAGGTATTTTCCGCAAATACCGATTCTTTCCTATAACGAACTGGAAGCAAATGCGGAAGTTCAGAGTGTCGGGGTGGTGAATATTGATTGAAGGTAAAAAAGTTTATGGCAGCATCGATGCCTGATGCGATGAAACAAATCCGGACGGAGCTAGGCAAGGATGCTGTAATTCTAAATTCAAGAGTAGTATATACCGGCGGAGTTCTGGGCTTTTTTAAAAAAAGGAATATTGAAGTAATGGCCGCGCTGGATGCAAATCAGGAATCAGAACAAAAGCCTTCGGTAAAGCCGGCAGCTGTCCAAGATCATTCAGACGATTACAAGGGGAATACAGAAGATGCTCAATTTTCCAGCTTGAAAACTTCAGATGAGCTGATTAGGGAGATAAGCAGCCTGAAACAGATGATGTCCTCTTTGGCCAGTTCAAACCAGGCAATTCCTGTTCATCCCGAAGCGATAAGAAAAGCCCAGTTCATTCTTGATGAACAGGAAATTGATAAGTCCGTTCAGGATCATGTTCTTCAAGCATTGCTGGAAAAATGGTACCTGCGCGGTGCGAATGCTAAGGATTCTGAAATAGAGGCCTGGCTGCACGAAGAACTTATAAAGCAAATAGAGGATATTCCATTCGAAGGGATTTCTTTCAGCAAAAAATATATCAATGTAGCAGGCCCAACAGGAGTTGGAAAAACCACTACATTGGCGAAAATGGCAGCAGAGTGTGTTATTAAACATAGAAAAAAGGCTGCATTTATCACAGCCGACACTTACAGGATAGCAGCGATCGATCAATTAAAAACCTATGCAAGTATCCTGAACATGCCTTTGGAAGTTTGCTATACAATAGAAGATTTCAGACAGGCTGCCGATAAACTGAAAGAATTTGACGTGGTTTTAATTGATACAGCAGGGCGGAATTTCAGAAACAAACAGTATGTAGAAGATTTAAAGAATGTCATTGATTTTGAAAATGAAATGGAAACCTTTTTAGTGCTTTCACTAACCTCGAAACAAAAGGATATGGAAGAGATCTATAATCAATTTTCAATTATAGACATTGATAAGCTTATCTTTACAAAGGCAGATGAAACGTCAACTTATGGTTCCATGTACAACATAATTCATAAATATAAAAAAGGTGCTGCGTATATTACAAATGGACAGGATGTTCCTGATGATATTCTGATGGCAGGGCCAGAGGCTATTGTAAAACAACTAATGGGGAATAAGAAATGAACGATCAGGCAGAAAGGCTAAGAACCAGGCTGAAAGAAGAAGACAGCCGAAATCATCAAGTTAAAACAATAGCAGTTGTAAGCGGAAAAGGGGGAGTAGGCAAATCCAATTTCTCATTAAATTTTTCCATTTCCCTATGCAGAACTGGCCACAGGGTATTGTTATTCGATTTGGATATTGGTATGGGGAATCTTGAAATTCTAATGGGAAGGTCGGCTAAATATTCGATTGCTGACTTTTTAGAAAAGAATATCCCATTGAAAAATATTATTTCTGAGGGTCCTTTTGGACTTGACTATATTGGCGGAGGGACTGGCCTTTCGCATTTTGTGAAACTGGATGCTGGGCAAATTTCAAGATTCACAGACGAACTTGCTGATCTCATCCAAAACTATGATTATATCATCTTTGATATGGGTGCAGGCATTACAGAGGAATCGGCTAAGTTCATACTCTCGGTCCAGGAAGTTGCAGTTATTACGACACCTGAACCAACGTCTATCACTGATGCATACTCTGTAATGAAACATATACATCTTTTGGATGGGACAATCCCATTTCATTTGGTCATTAATCGATCTGAAGGAGAGAGAGAAGGGAAGGAAACGTATAAGAGGATTTCAGCTGTCTTATCAAGATTTTTAGGGAGAAAGGCTGACCTCTTAGGAATCATTCCGGATGATCGCAGCGTACAGCAGGCTGTTAAACGGCAAATCCCTTTCATTTTGCATCAAGGGAATTCAGCTGCTTCAAAAGCAATTCGGAATATGACTGAGAAAGTTGGCGGCAGGCCTATCGGACATACTGGTGAACACCATTCTGTCCAATTTATATCAAAACTGAAAGAATTTCTTTTTAATAGGGGGTGAACCAGCATGAAGACAGTCAAAGTGCTTGTAGTAGATGATTCAGCCTTTATGAGAAAACTGATTGGGGATTTCCTTTCTGAAGATGACAGAATTCAAGTTGTCGGGACAGCCAGAAATGGGGAAGAGGGACTAAGGAAGATAAAAGAATTAAATCCTGATGTAGTAACCATGGATGTTGAAATGCCGGTTCTAAATGGCCTGGAAGCTCTAAAAATTATTATGAAGACCATGCCGGTCCCTGTAGTGATGCTTTCAAGCACCACGAAGGAAGGTGCTGAAAACACCTTCACAGCTATGGAATATGGTGCAGTAGATTTTATTGCCAAGCCATCAGGTCCCATTTCACTGGACCTGCATAAAATAAAAACTGAATTAACAGAAAAAATAGTGCAGGCGAGCAATGCAAATATGAAAGGGCTGGTTAAATTTCCGGCTAAAGGAAAAAAAACTGCTGTATTACAGCAAAAATTTAGTAAAATAGAACCATGTCAATTTATGCAGATCGGCCGTTCTTCTTCCGTATCGAGTTCAAATCTCAGAAAGTTAATTTGCATAGGTACTTCCACAGGCGGACCGCGGGCTCTTCAAAAAGTGCTGTGTGACCTCCCTGGAAATCTGAATGCGCCGGTACTCATTGTTCAGCATATGCCTGCCGGATTTACGAAATCGCTGGCCAGCAGACTTAATGGTTTATCAGATTTATCGGTAAAGGAAGCCGAGGATGGTGATATTCTTCAGAACGGCACGGCATATATAGCTCCAGGAGGCTTTCATCTGACAGCTGCAAGATTAGGCAAGGATCTTGTTGTCCATCTGGATGATTCACCGCCAAGGAACGGACACAGGCCTTCAGTTGATGTGATGTTTGAGTCCTTAGGTGAAATCAAAGGGATTCAAAAAATTGCTGTCATCATGACAGGAATGGGTGCAGATGGAAAAAATGGCCTGATGGAAATGAAGAAAAACGGTGAAGTAAAGGCTATTGCTGAATCAAAAGAAACATCGATAGTATTTGGAATGCCAAGAGCAGTGATTGAATCCGGTCTGGCAGATGATGTGCAGAATATTGAACATATAGCAGAATCCATATTGAAATTTGTTTAAAGCCGAGGGGTGCAGGCACATGGAGATGAATCAATATTTAGAGGTATTTATTGAAGAAAGCAAGGAGCATTTGCAGGCGTGCAATGAGCAGCTTCTGGAATTAGAGAAAAATCCTGAGGATATCAAAATAGTTAATGAGATCTTCAGATCAGCGCATACGCTAAAAGGCATGTCAGCCACTATGGGGTATGAAGATCTCGCAAATCTAACCCATCAAATGGAAAATGTGCTTGATGCAATCAGAAATCAGAAAATAAAAGTGAATGCTGAAATTCTGGATGTCGTTTTTCTGGCTGTTGATGATCTTGAAGCAATGGTCCAGTCAATTGCAGAAGGCGGTGACGGCAAAAGGGATGTTTCCGAAGCTGTAGAAAAATTAATGCTGATCGAAAAAGGGGAAAGTCCGGTGCAGTCTGCAGCAAGAGCCGAAACGGCAGCAGCAATTGCAGAACCGCAAGGAATGATCAAGAGTACATATGATGATTTTGAATGGACAGTTATTCAGCAATCCAAGGAGCAGGGCTTTGAATCCTATGAAATATCAATAGCATTGCGGGCAGATTGTCTGCTGAAAGCCGCCAGAGTATTTATGGTTTTTGAAGTACTTGAGAAGAGCGGGGAAGTGATCAAAGCCACACCTTCAGTTGAGCAGCTTGAAGAAGAGCAATTTGATCAGGAATTTTCTGTAACAATTGTTACCAAAGAAACGCCTGAAGATATCCGTCAAAAACTTTTGAAGGTATCGGAAGTGGAAAGAATTGAAGTGCTGCGGCTATCTATGGAGAACTACAGCACTCAGGAAGCTTTGAAAGAGGCAGAAGCTGCACCGCCTGCCGCGGAAGTGGCCGCAGAGGCTGCTTCAGATATGCCAAAAGAGGACAAAAAAGCCCCAACAGTAAAGCAGGTTAGCAATAAAACGATTAGGGTAAATATCGAGAGATTGGATATCCTTATGAATTTGTTTGAAGAATTGGTGATTGACAGGGGACGGCTTGAACAAATATCCAAGGAATTAAACAATCAGGAACTGCATGAAACGGTTGAGCATATGTCAAGGATCTCAGGAGACCTTCAGAATATTATTCTGAATATGCGCATGGTCCCAATAGAAACGGTATTTAATCGTTTCCCAAGAATGGTCAGACAATTGGCAAGAGATTTAAATAAAAAGATCAATCTCGAAATAGTCGGGGCAGAAACCGAACTAGACCGGACTGTTATTGATGAAATTGGCGATCCGCTTGTTCATTTAATTCGAAATGCACTGGACCATGGGGTTGAAACGCCGGAAGTCCGCAAAGAAAACGGAAAGAGTGAAGAAGGAAATGTCGTATTAAAGGCATATCACAGCGGCAATCATGTGTTCATTGAAATAGAGGACGATGGTGCAGGTATAAACAAAGATAAGGTTATAAAGAAAGCACTGAAAAACGGCATCATTACAGAGCAAACAGCTTCTGCTCTAACGGACAAACAGGCTTATGAACTGATTTTTGCTTCTGGCTTCTCGACTGCGGATAAAATCTCAGATGTTTCCGGACGGGGTGTGGGGCTTGATGTTGTAAAGAATACAATCGAGTCATTGGGAGGATCAGTTTCAATTGATTCAAAAATGGGGCAGGGTTCCATTTTCTCCATACAGCTGCCATTAACTTTATCCATTATTTCAGTCATGCTCGTTGAGATTGAGAAGGAAAAATATGCAATCCCTCTATCGTCTATTATTGAAACAGCTATTATCAGAAAAGAAGACATCTTAAGTGCGCATAATCAAAAGGTGATTGATTTCAGAGGAAAAGTGGTTCCGCTCCTATCTTTGAAGGAAATCTTTGAAGTGCCATCTGAGAATCATGAAGAAGAATTCATTTCCGTTGTCATCGTCAGAAAAGGGGAAAAGATGGCAGGGCTTGTTGTAGATTCCTTTATTGGACAGCAGGAAGTGGTTTTAAAATCCCTTGGAAACTACTTAACCAGCGTATTTGCCATTTCCGGTGCAACCATTTTAGGTGATGGACAGGTCGCCCTGATAGTGGACTGCAATGCATTGATTAAATAATTAAGATTGACGTTTATAAAGGAGTGAACAGGATGAGTGAAACGGCAGCCGCAGATTTAAAATTGATTGTATTCCAGCTGAAAGAGAAAGAGTATGCAATTCCGGTGAATCAGGTGCGTTCAATTGAAAAGGTTGAGCATATAACCCGGGTTCCACGAACAGCAGGCTTTGTAAAAGGAGTAATCAATTTACGGGGGGTTGTAACGCCGATTATTAGTCTCAGAAGCAGATTTAATCTGGAAGAGGCTGAATATAATGAGCATTCACGAGTAATTATCGCGGTATTGGATGATATGGAAGTTGGCCTGATTGTAGATTCTGCAAATGATGTCATTGATGTGGACCTTGAATCTATTGAACCCCCGCCGGAGGTAATCGGTACTGAAGAGGCCGATTTTATCAAAGGTGTAACGAAAATCGATAAGCGATTATTTATTCTGATAGATTTGGAAAGAGTCCTGAATCCTGAAGAGTTGACAGCCCATGATGGACAAGGGATAGCGGGATGAGTTTTCTAGACAAGAATATCAGCAGCTTGAAATTGGATATTCTTAAAGAAATCGGGAATATTGGAGCTGGGCATGCGGCGACTGCATTATCAACGCTTCTCAATAAAAAAATTGATATGTCTGTGCCGGATGTGAAAATTGTTTCTTTTGATGAAATGATCGATATGGCTGGAGGGGCAGACAATGTAGTGGCCGGGGTGTTTCTGAGGATAGACGGAGACGCCCCAGGCAGCATGTTTTTTGTACTGCCTCTTGAACAGGCTGAAATCTTCATTCGGGAACTGCCTGGAAACATACCTTTCTGTGCAGATGAATTGCCATATGATGAGCTTGCCCTATCGGCACTGCAGGAGCTTGGAAACATTCTCTCAGGCTCTTATTTATCTTCTTTATCTGATTTTACCAAACTATCACTTTTCCCCTCTGTGCCAATGCTGAGCATTGATATGGTGGGAGCAATAATTGGCACGGGGCTGCTGGAAATTTCACAGTTGAGCGATTACGCGATTGTAATTGATACAGCTTTAAATGAAGAATTTCAAAATACGGATGCTGTAAATGGCCACTTTTTTTTGCTTCCCGATCCTGAATCATTTCAAATCATTTTTAAGGCCTTGGGAGTCCCGGATCATGAATAATCTTCTTGAAGTTGTAAAAGTAGGCATCGCAGATATGAATATTGTTAAAACCCCCAGCTTAATCAGGACATCAGGACTTGGTTCCTGTGTAGGTGTGGTTCTTTATGACCTTAGCGCAGAAATTGCCGGACTTGCACATATTATGCTGCCTGACTCCTCTCTTGCCAAAGGTGCAAGCTTTAATTCAGCTAAATATGCTGATACTGCAATCAGGGACTTAGTGAGCCTTCTGGCGAAAGGCGGGGCAAGGCCTTCAGGATTAAAAGCGAAGATTGCCGGTGGAGCCCAAATGTTTAAGTACTCCTCCGGAAGTGATTTAATGAGGATTGGTCCCAGGAACGTAGAGGCAGTAAAACAGGAACTTTCATTCTTGAAAATTGCCATTTTAGGTGAAGATGTTGGGGGCCACAGCGGCAGAACAATCGAATTCAACCCTCAATCAGGTGAATTGATGATTCGGACTGTAAACAAAGGCCAAATGATTATTTAAGTTCCTGTTTTTAATTATGTGCAGTTTTTAGAGAATCAGCTTTTTTTTTCCGGCTTTTTTATAAATCTCTCCAATAACCTCTCCGAAGAACACGTCCCCTCTTTATGGGTTAAAAGCGAGCGGTGAAGGCTGAAGTTAATATTTTTATAGGAAACATTTTGATATACTAACAATAGTTAATAGAAATGGAAACGTTTGAGGAGGATGGCCATGACAGACCTGATAACCGAAGAAAGCACATACTGGGCTAAATGGGTCGACTCTCGTGATGCTCAAGCGGGGAATTTTCTTGTGAAAAAATATTTGCCTCTTGTAAGCTATCATGTACAGCGGATATCCGCTACCCTGCCGAAGAATGTTTCAAGAGATGATATTCGTAGCCTGGGGCTAATGGGGTTATATGACGCTCTGGAAAAATTTGATCCTGCAAGAGATTTGAAATTTGATACATATGCTTCTTTTCGCATTCGCGGTGCAATTCTGGATGGATTAAGGAAGGAAGATTGGCTTCCGCGAAGTACGAGGGATAAAGCGAAAAAAATAGATGCTGCCATTGAGAAGCTGGAGCAGCGGCTGATGCGCAATGCAACTGTGCATGAAATTGCTGAAGAAGCAGAGATGCAGGAAGATGAAGTGTATTCTGTTATGAATGAACATTTTTACGCAAACATCCTTTCAATTGATGAACAGCCCGATGCTGACGAAAAGGATGGCAGCTACTCCATTAAGGATGAAAAAGCAATTATTCCAGAAGAAAAGGTATTAAAGAATGAACTTTTGGAAGAAATGGCTGAAAAAATCTTACAATTAAATGAAAAAGAGCAGATGGTGCTAAGTTTATTTTATAAAGAGGAATTAACACTGACAGAAATTGGCGAAGTGATGGGCCTATCTACCTCCCGTATATCTCAAATTCATTCAAAGTCAATTTTTAAGCTGAGGCAGCTGCTGGAAAAAGCAATATAATCTTGTGTCATTTCTTTCTGCAAAGGAAGGAATCAGCATGAAAAGCCAATTTCAAATTTTAGTTGATGCTCAACGTTTAGCTGCATTGATTCAGCCGTCAGATATTAAACTTGATAGAGCCGTCCACCCTGAAGATTTGTACAAACTGCTTGCTGACGAAAAAATCACATTTGGTATGAGCGAAGAAGTAATCCAGTGAATCTGCAGAAATCCTTTCTCAGTGGAATACCCCATTCTATTATCAAAAGGAATTCCTGCAGAAAACGGCAGTGATGCATATCTGTTAAAATTAAAAGCTGGGCAATCACCTATTTACTAAAACGGAGCTTTTTACAGGGATGGACACCGATTTGGATAAGGCCGATAAAGCTCTCCTAAACGAATCAGCCAAACTGCAGGAAGCAATCAAAAAGCTGGATAGTATTGATGGAAGACTGACAGAAATGGCAAGGCTTACAGGAAAGCTGTCGGAAGAACATAGAATCATTATTCTCAAACAAAGGGCAACCAAAGCTCATTTGCAGGTTAAATTGACCAAAATAAATGAAGAGCTACCGAACTGGAAAAAGATAAAGATGAAAAATGAAAGCTTCGATTGTTATTTATGGGAAGGTCTATCCAAACACTTCTATGCATTTTGGAAAATATTCAAAAGTGATTCGCCAGACAGTTCAAATCTTCAAAGTTCCATTTTTCAAAGGGAGAAATAAGAAGTAATCCTTTAGAAACAGGGAGAAACGATCCTTTATTAAGGAAGTGATCCGGGATGAGTTTAAAATCAATAGAAATGCAGATAGCACTGCCGAGAACGTTTGACGCAGGTAAAATCCAGGAACAGCTTCAGCAGAGGGGACAGACAATAAGCGGGTTTGCTGCCGAGAGTATACGGGAAAATGCTGAGAAGCAGCGGAAGACCGTGATCAAACATGAGCAAAAACAAAATGTCAATCTTGGCAATGATGACAGCGAAAGCCAAAATGATGCCGGGGGACATGAACGGAAAGATAATCAGAAAAAAGACAGCAATGACATACAGAACCATCCATACAAAGGGAAGGTTATTGACTACAGCGGATAGAGGGATATCATGACAGCTTTTCTATTAGCTATTAGCCTGCTGCTGAATATTGTAGCGTTATTAGCCATTATCTTGCTGTTTCTGCGTCAGAACAAATTAATGGAAACAGAGAAAAAACAGGAAAAAATGCTTGTTGAAATGGAAGAAGTCATATCTTCTTACCTAATTCAAATGAAGGAAGAAAACGATGACTTTATTAACAAATTTTCGCAGATAAATGCTAAAAACCAATCATTTGTAAAAGAAAAAAGCATCAGGGTAAATCCCGAAAGAAAAAGTGATGAAAATATAGCTAAAGCTGCTGAGAAATCATTGCGATTAGCCAGAGCATCCGTATATCAGGCATCTAAAGCCTACAAAAAGAACTTGAGGGCTGCGGAGGAAGAATCGAATGAATCAGAAGGTTTAGCATCTTTAAAGGTACCTGAATCTGTAATGCAGTCAGATAACAGTCAGCGGGTTAAAGAAGAGATTCCTTCATCAATGGAAGATCAAGTGCTTATGATGAAAAAACAGGGACTGAATGTGGAAGATATTGCAAAGAAATTAGGAAAAGGGAAGACAGAAATCGAGTTAATGCTTAAATTTCGTCAAAATCAGCAAGAATAGCTTGATTGTGAAAAACACTTATGCTATATTAACAAATGGTGTTAATACACACGCTTATGGATTTAGCCGGATGGTGCTGTTCAAATGCAGTTGCCGGCTGAAAATGATATGGGCGGAGGAACTAAAAACCATTAGGAGGAAACACAAATGTCAGTAATTTCAATGAAGCAATTGCTTGAAGCTGGTGTACACTTCGGACACCAGACTCGCCGCTGGAACCCTAAGATGAAGAAATATATCTTCACTGAGCGTAACGGCATCTACATCATCGACCTTCAAAAGACTGTTAAGAAGGTAGAAGAAGCTTATAACTTCGTTAAGGAGCTTGCTGGTAACGGCGGCACAATCCTTTTCGTAGGAACTAAGAAACAAGCTCAAGATTCTGTTAAAGAAGAAGCAATCCGTTCTGGTATGTTCTATGTGAACCAGCGCTGGTTGGGTGGAACTTTAACAAACTTTGAAACAATTCAAAAGCGTATTGCGCGTTTAAAGGATATCGAAAGAATGTCTGAAGACGGAACTTTCGAAGTTCTTCCTAAAAAAGAAGTTGTTCAATTGAAGAAAGAGCAAGAGCGCTTAGAGAAGTTCTTAGGCGGAATCAAAGATATGAAGAGCCTTCCGGATGCTCTATTCATCATTGACCCACGCAAAGAGCGCATCGCTGTTGCAGAAGCACATAAATTAAACATCCCTATCGTTGGTATCGTTGACACTAACTGTGATCCGGATGAAATTGATGTTGTCATTCCTGCAAACGATGATGCTATCCGCGCTGTTAAATTGTTAACAGGCAAAATGGCAGATGCTATCCTTGAAGCTAAACAAGGTGAAGAAGTTACAACTGCTTAATAGAAAAGCGGAGGCGCCTTGGAGCGCTGGAGCTGAACTGCTCTAAGGTGCTTTTTTCTTGATTTAAAAGAAGGTGATAAGAGGGAGCACCCTTTATCACCTTTTTTTAAAGAAAAGGCAAAGTTTAGTTTTCCATACAGCTATAAATGGTAAAGATATTATTACATAACTCATTAAGGAGGATCTCATAATGGCAATTACTGCTCAAATGGTTAAAGAACTTCGTGAAAAAACAGGCGCAGGCATGATGGACTGCAAAAAAGCACTTCAGGAAACTGAAGGTGATATGGAAAAAGCAATCGACTTCCTTCGTGAAAAAGGAATCGCTAAAGCTGCTAAGAAAGGTGACCGTATTGCTGCAGAAGGTCTTACTTCTGTTAAAGTAGACGGAAACGAAGCTGTTATCCTTGAAGTAAACTCTGAAACAGATTTCGTTGCCAAAAACGAAGGGTTCCAAACTCTTGTTAAAGAAATCGCAGAGCATTTGCTTTCTGTAAAGCCTGCTTCTGTTGAAGAAGCAGCTGGCCAGACAATGGCTAACGGTGCAACATTAGAATCTCACATCAACAGTGCGATTGCTAAAATCGGAGAAAAGCTTTCTCTTCGCCGCTTCGAAATCAAAACAAAAACTGACAGCGATGCTTTCGGTGCGTACCTTCACATGGGCGGACGCATTGGTGTGCTAACAGTTCTTGAAGGAACAACTGACGAGGATGCAGCGAAAGATGTTGCAATGCATATTGCTGCCCTAAACCCAAAATATGTATCTCGTGATGAAGTATCACAGGACGAAGTAGAGCGCGAGCGTCAAGTATTGACTCAGCAAGCTCTTAACGAAGGCAAGCCTGAGAACATCGTTGCTAAGATGGTAGAAGGACGCCTTGGCAAATATTTCGAAGATGTTTGCGTAAATGACCAGGCTTTTGTTAAAAACCCTGATCAAAAAGTAGGGAAATTCGTTGAATCTAAAGGCGGAAAAATCCGTGAGTTCGTTCGCTACGAAGTTGGAGAAGGTATTGAAAAGCGTGAAGACAACTTCGCTGAAGAAGTAATGAACCAAGTTAAGAAGTAATTTTTTAATATTAATTAATTCAGCTATGATTCAGGGAACACTTTGTGTTCCCTGTTTTTCAAGAATGAGATAAAATTAAAAAGCAATGGTGAGTTTTTATACTACATATGGAGGTTCTTATGAGCAGCCCTAAATACAAACGCGTGGTCTTGAAATTAAGTGGAGAAGCTTTAGCAGGGGAGCAAGGATTTGGAATTAATCCTTCAGTGATTAAATCAATTGCTGCACAGGTTAAGGATCTGGCTGCATTAGGTGTTGAGGTTGCCGTTGTTGTCGGCGGAGGAAACATCTGGCGCGGAAAGATTGGAGAAGAAATGGGTATGGACAGGGCAAATGCCGACTATATGGGAATGCTTGCTACTGTCATGAACTCATTGGCGCTGCAGGATAGCCTCGAGAATCTCGGAGTGGAGACGAGAGTTCAAACCTCAATCGAGATGAGGCAGGTCGCTGAGCCGTACATCCGCAGAAGAGCCATCCGCCATCTTGAGAAAAAGCGGGTTGTGATCTTTGCTGCAGGAACCGGAAATCCTTACTTCTCTACTGATACAACAGCAGCATTGCGAGCTGCAGAAATTGAAGCAGAAGTAATTCTAATGGCGAAAAACAATGTGGATGGCGTCTATTCAGCTGACCCTCGCATTGATAAAAATGCTAAAAAATATGATGAGCTTTCCTATCTTGATGTTTTGAAAGAAGGATTGGCTGTTATGGATTCTACAGCTTCATCTTTATGCATGGATAACAACATTCCATTAATTGTGTTCTCGATTATGGAAAAAGGCAATATTAACCGCGCCGTAATGGGTGAAACAATCGGAACAATCGTTAGGGGGAAAAAATAATGCCAAAACAAGTTATTGCAGATGCAAAAGAAAGAATGACTAAAGCAATTTCAGCTTATACAAGGGAGCTTGCGAGCATCCGAGCAGGTAAAGCAAATGCTTCATTGCTTGATCGCATTACTGTTGATTACTATGGTGCACCGACTCCTGTAAATCAGCTAGCCGGGGTATCTGCTCCAGAAGCGCGCCTTTTAGTCATTACTCCTTATGACAAATCCATTCTTGGAGAAATTGAAAAAGCCATCCTTAAATCTGATATCGGCTTAAATCCGTCTAATGACGGCAGTGTTATCAGACTGGCTATTCCTCAGCTTACTGAGGAACGCCGCAAAGACCTCGTGAAGGTTGTCAAAAAAGAATCGGAAGACGCAAAAGTTGCTATCCGCAATGTTCGCCGCGATGCCAATGATGACCTTAAAAAGCTTGAAAAAAATGGAGATATCACAGAAGATGATCTTCGCGGTTTTTCTGATGACATTCAAAAACTTACTGATGATCACATCAGTAAGATTGACGAATTAACAAAAGAAAAAGAAAAAGAAATTCTTGCAGTCTAATGACTCTATACTGAGAACCCTCTATCAATAGGGGGTTCTTTTACTCTTTGGGAGCTACATAATCAGTTTGTGTATTTGCATGCTGACTTCGCTGGAATATGTATAGAAGCCAGTATTCCTATCCTGAATTTAGTTTCTGGTAACATACTCTTTTATAGAGATATATTTTTTTATTTTTGGTATGATATTATCATGCGGAAAGAGGCAATATCATAATTTACCATTAGAATAATCTCTAAAAGATACTATGAATGAATATCAGCTATCAATCATCCGGGATCAAGCCCCTGCTGATTGAAGTTTCACTTATCTTTTATCGGAGGATTAACCTATTTTAAAGGAGCAGACTTATGTTTGATAAAATGAAGTTATGGAAGTCCCAAAACAGTTCTTCCGATCTCCGAGAGAGAGTTGAAAAAATAAAAGAATTGCAAATCCCTGAGCATGTTGCCATCATTATGGATGGAAATGGAAGATGGGCGAAGAAAAGAGCTCTTCCAAGAGTTGCCGGCCATCATGAGGGAATGAAAGTTGTCCGAAAAATTACCAGATTTGCAAGCGATATTGGAGTAAAGACCTTAACTCTATATGCATTCTCTACTGAAAATTGGAAAAGGCCTAAAATGGAAGTGGACTTTCTTATGAAACTGCCTGAGGAATTTCTGGGAACTTTCCTGCCAGAGCTGGTAGAAGAGAATGTGCAAGTAAGAATGATTGGTTATTTTGACCACCTGCCTGCCCATACCCGAAATGCAGTTTCCAAAGCGATGGAAGAGACAAAAAATAACACAGGCCTAGTGTTGAACTTTGCACTTAATTATGGAAGCAGAGCCGAAATACTCGAAGCCGTCAAGCATGTCTTAAATGATTGCAAAAGTGGTATAATGGATGAAAATGAATTGAATGAAGAAAAATTCTCATCCTACCTCATGACGGGCGGACTGCAGGATCCTGATCTGCTGATTCGTACAAGCGGTGAAATCAGATTAAGCAATTTTATGCTTTGGCAGCTTGCGTATACGGAATTCTGGTTTACAGATGTATTGTGGCCGGATTTCAATGAAGAGCAAATGCTCGAAGCAATCGAAGTATTCCAAAGCCGCCAAAGGCGTTTTGGGGGAGTACAATAAAGGTGTTGAAAAATTGAATGAAGCAGCGTATTATCACAGCAATTATATTCGGTGCAGTCCTCCTGCCAGTCATTATCTTTGGAGGCATGCCAATAATCATCCTGGCATACTTGCTGGCATCCATTGCACTATATGAACTATTGAAAATGAGAAATTTAAGTTTATTCTCGATTCCAGGCATTATTTCTTTACTATTATTGTGGGTTTTCCTATTGCCTAAAGAATTTCAGTCAATCCTGGATGATTTGAATTATACAAAAATTGAGGTAGCTCTTTTTGGGGTGCTTCTTTTCCTAACGTATACTGTTGCAACAAAAAATAAATTTACTTTTGATGATGTGGCTTTTTCGATTATGTCTACTTTATATGTTGGCATTGGGTTTTTCTATTTTATTGAGACCCGCTTCGCAGATCAGGGTTTGACATATCTCTTTTTTGCATTATTTCTTATTTGGGCAACAGATTCAGGTGCCTACTTTATAGGAAAAGCAATGGGAAAGAAGAAGCTTTGGCCTGAAATCAGCCCGAATAAGACTGTGGAAGGGTCACTTGGTGGTGTGGTCTGTGCTCTTGCCGTTGCGGTATTATTTATTATCTTCACAGATATTGATGAGTCCATGCTGGGATTATTAGTGATTACAGCAATCTTGTCAGTGTTCGGGCAAATAGGGGATTTAGTGGAATCAGCATTAAAGCGTCATTATAATGTAAAAGACTCAGGAAATATTCTGCCTGGCCATGGCGGAATTCTGGACCGCTTTGACAGCTTATTATTCGTCCTGCCATTGCTGCACTTTTTTCACTTGCTCTAAAGCTGGTGGCCAGGGAGCAGTCCGCATTTGATTAATAGATAACTGTCTAGCTCCAGCGCCTGCCCCCTAATGGTGTCAAACCAATATTCGGAGGTGGGCAAGGCGCTTCCGCTTTTCTTTTAGGAGGAGACTATGAAACATATCAGTTTAATGGGTGCAACAGGGTCGATTGGGACACAGACCCTTGATATCATTAAGGAACACCCAGAAGAATTTAAGCTAGCAGCCATGTCTGCAGGCAGAAATATAGACCTTGCCCGGAAAATTATCTCTGACTTTCAGCCGGAACTTGTCTCACTATCAGAAAAAAGTTCTGCAGATATTCTTAAAGCTGAGTTTCCCGGCATAACATTTACATATGGACATGAAGGTTTGATAGAAGTAGCTGTTTATCCAAAATCTGAAATACTGGTTAATGCAGTTTTAGGCAGCGTAGGACTTGATTCCACATTGCAGGCGATTGAGGAAAAAAAGACAATCGCCATCGCAAATAAGGAAACCCTTGTGACTGCCGGCCATCTGGTCATGGAAGCAGCAAAGCGAAACGGTGTTATGCTTCTTCCTGTAGACAGTGAACATTCGGCTATTTTTCAATCCCTTCAGGGGGAAAAAGAGAAAAATATTGAAAGGCTCATTTTGACAGCTTCTGGAGGAAGCTTCAGAGACCGCTCACGCAAGGAATTAGAAAATGTGACAGTTGAAGAGGCACTTAATCATCCGAATTGGTCAATGGGAGCAAAAATCACCATCGATTCTGCTACCATGATGAATAAGGGACTTGAAGTAATTGAAGCACATTGGCTTTTCTCCATGGATTACAGTAAAATTGACGTCCTTCTTCATAAAGAAAGTATTATCCATTCCATGGTTGAATTTCATGACAGCAGTGTAATCGCACAGCTTGGCACCCCGGATATGAGAGTACCGATTCAGTATGCTTTAACTTATCCTGACAGGCTCCCGCTCCGAACAGCAAACCGGCTGAATCTTGCTGAAATTGGCAAGCTCCATTTTGCAGAAATGGACTTTGAGCGCTTTCGCTGCCTGAAGTTTGCCTATGAAGCCGGAAAAGCTGGCGGATCAATGCCAGCTGTATTAAATGCTGCAAATGAAGCTGCTGTTGCTGCATTCTTAGATGGAAAGATTACCTTCCTGCAAATAGAAGATTTCATCGAAAGAGCACTGGCCAGCCATAATATTATCTCAAATCCAAGTCTTGATGAGATCCAGGCAACAGATTTGGAAACGAGGAAATATGTTAACTCGCTTCTATAAGCTTGCGTTCAAATGGCTGCAATAAATTTATTAACACTCACCAGCACATTTGAACAACCTCTAAAAAAAGGTGGTTAAAACTTGAGTACAGTAATAGCCTTTATTGTTATTTTCGGGGCACTGGTATTTTTCCATGAACTGGGACACTTAATTTTTGCAAAAAGAGCAGGAATTCTCTGCCGCGAATTCGCTATTGGATTCGGCCCTAAAGTGTTTTCCTTTAAAAAAGATGAAACAGTTTATACGATTCGTCTATTGCCAATAGGCGGGTTTGTGCGCATGGCCGGTGAAGATCCCGAGATGGTGGAAATTAAACCTGGCTACCGCATCGGCCTGATCCTTGATGATAACGAGGAAGTAAGCAAAATTATTTTAAACAATAAGGATAAATATCCAGATGCAAGAATAGTTGAAGTTGAAGATGCTGACATTGAGCATGCCCTTGAAATAAAAGGGTATGTTGAGGGTGAAGAGGAAGAGTCAATCCAAGTTTTTAAAATCAGCCGTTCAGCTGTGCTGGTTGAGGATGGAACAGAGACGCTCATTGCCCCGTATGACCGTCAATTTGCATCAAAGACATTGGGCCAGAGAACAATGGCGATTTTCGCAGGCCCGATGATGAATTTTGTTCTGGCTTTTATTGTTTTTGTACTAATAGCCTTATTGCAGGGTATTCCGACTAATGAACCTGCACTAGGCAAGCTGACCCCTGATGGTGCAGCTTATGAAGCTGGGCTTAAGGAAGGCGATTTGGTTCAAAGTGTCGATGGAGCAGAAATTTCAAGCTGGTCAGATGTAGTAGAAATCATTAGACAAAACCCAAGTGAAGAATTGGAGTTTTTGGTGGAAAGAAACGGCCAGGAACATACAATACCGGTTACTCCGAAGGTTCAGGATGTTGAAGGCGAAAAGATTGGAATCATTGGAGTATATAGTCCAATGGAGAAATCACCTTTAAAGGCCATTACCTATGGAGCTAAGGAAACCTATTTCTGGACTAAAGAGATTTTTGTCATGCTAGGCAAGCTTGTCACTGGACAGTTCTCAATTGATGCATTATCAGGCCCGGTAGGTATCTATGTTTCAACAGATACAGTAGCCAAATCAGGTATCTATTACTTAATGAAATGGGCAGGTATCCTAAGCATAAATCTGGGAATTATGAACCTGCTTCCAATTCCGGCTCTCGATGGCGGAAGATTAATGTTCTTTGCTGTTGAAGCTGTAAGAGGGAAGCCAATTGACCGCCATAAAGAGGGAATGGTCCACTTTATTGGGTTTGCCCTTTTAATGCTATTAATGCTCGTGGTCACTTGGAATGATATTCAGAGATTTTTCCTGTAAAAACTTAGCAGAGCTGCATGCAGAAGAAGGATGAGGGCTCTGGTCTTTAGGAAGCTATTAGCTTTTTCTGAAGACCGGGAGACCCTTCTTTTGTTGAGGAAGCAGATTCATTACATATTTTTAATTGAGGTGCAAATAAATGAAACAGAGCATGACGCTTATTCCTACATTAAAAGAAGTGCCTGCAGATGCGGAAACCAGAAGCCACCAATTATTGCTGAGGGCTGGTTTTATCCGCCAGAACGCAAGCGGAATTTATAGCTATATGCCTTTAGCGAAAAAAGTTCTGCAAAAGGTTGAAGCTATTATCAGAGAAGAAATGGATAATGCAGGGGCTGTCGAGCTTCTGATGCCAGCCCTTCAGCAGGCTGAACTATGGCAGGAATCCGGGCGCTGGTATACATACGGACCTGAACTGATGAGAATGAAGGATCGCCATGAGCGAGAGTTCGCTTTGGGTGCCACTCATGAAGAAGTGATTACCAGCCTGGTTCGTGATGCAGTAAAATCATATAAGAAATTACCATTGGCTCTTTATCAGATTCAGACAAAGTTCCGTGATGAGAAGCGTCCTCGCTTTGGGCTTCTTCGCGGGCGTGAGTTTATCATGAAGGATGCCTATTCCTTTCACTCAAATCAAGAAAGCCTTGATGAAATGTATGATAAACTTTTTACAGCTTATTCTAATGTGTTCAGACGCTGCGGCCTGAATTTCAGAGCTGTCATTGCTGACTCGGGTGCAATGGGCGGTAAAGACACACATGAGTTTATGGTTCTTTCAGAAGTTGGAGAAGATACTATCGCATACTCAGATACTTCCGAATACGCTGCCAATATTGAAATGGCTCCGGTTCTTGCACAATACTCAAAGAGCAATGAGGAGCCTCAGGAACTGGAAAAGGCAGCAACAGAAAACAAAAAAACAATTGAAGAAGTTTCAACTTTCCTAAACGTGGCTAAAGAGCAGTGCATAAAGACGCTTCTTTTTAAAGCTGATGAAAAATATGTTCTTGTTCTTGTCCGCGGTGACCATGAAGTAAATGACATCAAGCTTAAAAATCTGCTTGAAGCCGCTGCCGTTGAGCTAGCTGATGCCGAAGAGACTAAGCAAATTCTTGGCTGTGCTGTTGGTTCTTTGGGACCTATTGGAGTGAAGGATATTGAGATCATTGCAGATCATGCAGTGGAAGCCATTGTGAATGGTGTATGTGGCGCAAATGAAGAAGGAATTCATTATGTCAATGCTAATCCAGATCGTGATTTCTATGTAACCCGATATGCAGATCTCCGTTTCATTCAAGAGGGCGACCCTTCACCAGATGGACAAGGAACGATTCAATTTGCCAAAGGAATTGAAGTTGGACATATCTTTAAGCTGGGCACCCGCTATAGTGAGGCAATGGAAGCGACTTTTTTAGATGAAAATGGGAGAACACAGCCAATGATTATGGGCTGCTATGGCATCGGAGTTTCCCGTACTATGGCTGCAGTTGCCGAACAGTTCAGCGATGAGAACGGCTTTATCTGGCCGCGCTCCCTGGCTCCATTCGACTTGCATCTCATCCCTATTAACATGAAGGACGAAACTCAGTCTGCAGTTGCTGAGGAATTATATACAATGCTAAAGCGTGATCGCTATGAAGTATTAATGGATGACCGCCAGGAACGTCCCGGTGTCAAATTTGCAGATTCCGACCTTATCGGTTTGCCAATCCGCATAACTGTGGGCAAAAAAGCTTCTGAAGGCATCGTCGAAGTGAAAGTTAGAAAAACAGGTGAAATGCAGGAAATTCACAAAGATCAGCTTGCAGATAAAATTGCTGAAATGATGTCTGCAATATAAAAATATGGGCAGTGTTCATTTTGATTTAGACGAAAAAACGGGTTCCAAAATGGAATCCGTTTTTTCATTCACTATCTGATTCGATATGTTATAATTAAGTCCGTCTGTCCATTTCTAAATATGGCGGTGCTTATTTATTTTCAGTTTTCTAACATTATAACAATATTTCTAATGCTGAGTTGATTGGAGTGGAGGGTACTTGATCCTCGAAAATGCTTTCGCATTTTCTTCGTGCGGTGCTAAGTCAGGATGATTATTCAAAGTCCTGCGGCAGGAGAGGGAGTGGGAGACCCCACAGGCGGAGCCGAGGAGCCCTGTTCCTCCCCGCGGGAAACAAGTGCCACGTGATGAAATCAACGGGCAGAATATTGAATTAAAACAAGGATTATAACAAAAGTGTAAAACATAGAAACCAAGTTTATTAGATGGGAGAGAGAAAGATGAGCGAACCTTCTAGATTTCAGCTCTTGCTCCAGCAGATGCAGCTAACTGAAGATGCCTTTGTGCAGCACTTTCATGATGCCCAGATCGAAAGGGTCATAGTCGAAAGACAGTCACGGAAATGGCATTTTTATTTTGCTTTTCCAAAGATTGTGCCTTGCAGTGTATATAGCCGCTTCACAGATCAGCTGGAAAAGACATTTTCCCATATTGCAGAAATTTCCTACAGCATATCTGTGAAAAATCAGGATTTTACTGAACAGCTTGTTCTTGAATACTGGCACAACTGCATCAAAGAAATGGATGGCATGGCGCCCCCGCTCATAAAGCTTCTGAATGAACAGGTTCCTTCTGTTCAGGGCAACAAACTTATCATTAAGGTCCGAAATGAATTGGAAGGATTGTCTATCAAGAAAAAGTATGCCGGCACTATTTCAGATGTTTTTCAAGTTTTTGGCTTTCCGGCCTTAACAGTTGATACAGAAGTATCTTCTGAAGGATCCAATGAAGAATATGAAAAATTCATGGAGGCCAAACGCAAAGAAGATCAGGAGCGCGGTCTCCAGGCAGCAATCGAGATGCAGAAGAAAGAAGCAGAAGCTGAATCAGCAGATCCTTCAGCACCTCAGGGGCCGCTTACAATCGGTCTTACCATTAAGGATGATGCAGATTACCGCAAATTGATTGATATAGTTGATGAAGAGCGCAGAGTAGCCGTTGAAGGCTATGTGTTTGCTGCTGAAACGAGAGAACTCCGCAGCGGCCGGACACTCTTAACTTTCAAAATTACTGATTATACCAGCTCCATTCTTGTAAAAATGTTCTCGCGGGACAAAGAGGATGCTGCTTTATTTCAGCATGTGCAAAAAGGTATGTGGCTAAAGGTCCGAGGCAGCATACAAAACGATACATTTGTACGTGACCTGGTAATGATCGGGAACGATATCAATGAAATTAAACCTATTCAAAGACAGGATACATCACCTGCTGAAGAAAAAAGGGTTGAACTTCATCTTCATACACCGATGAGCCAAATGGATGCAGTTTCATCTGTCAGTGCACTTGTTTCACAGGCGAAAAAGTGGGGACACAAAGCTATTGCCATTACTGATCATGCTGTTGCTCAATCATTCCCTGAAGCCTATGGTGCCGGGAAAAAGAATGATATAAAGATCTTATACGGAATTGAAGCGAACCTTGTGGATGATGGTGTGCCGATTGCCTATAATGATGCGCATCGCAAGCTTACTGAAGATACGTATGTTGTATTTGACGTTGAGACAACAGGCTTATCAGCTGTATATGATACGATCATTGAGCTTGCCGCGGTTAAGATTCATGATGGTGAAATCATTGATCGGTTTGAATCCTTTGCAAACCCTCATCACCCTTTGTCGGCAACAACGATCAATCTGACTGGAATCACCGATGATCTGGTGGAGAATGCACCGGAAGTGGAAGAGGTACTGAAGAAGTTCCATGAATGGGCAGGAGATGCTGTTTTAGTAGCTCATAATGCATCCTTCGACATGGGCTTCCTAAATGTAGGCTATAAAAAAATGGGCATAGGCAAAGCGTCTAATCCTGTAATAGATACTCTTGAACTTGCACGCTTTCTATATCCGGACATGAAAAATCATCGTCTGAACACGCTTGCCAAAAAGTTCGACGTTGAACTCACCCAGCATCACCGTGCTATATATGACGCGGAAGCCACAGGTTATCTGCTTCTTAAGATGCTTAAGCATGCAGATGAAAAAGGGATCGAATATCATGATCAATTCAATGATAATATGGGTCAGGGAAATGCCTATCAGCGTGCAAGACCAGCGCACTGCACCCTGCTTGCTCAGACAGAAGAAGGCTTGAAAAATATCTTTAAACTCGTATCCATCTCGCATCTTGAATATTTTTACAGAGTGCCCCGCATTCCGAGGTCAGTCCTGCAAAAACATCGTGCAGGAATTCTGGTTGGATCGGGATGTGACAAAGGCGAAGTTTTTGAAGGCATGATGCAGAAATCTCCAGATGAAGTGGAAGATACAGCGCAATTCTACGATTATCTTGAAGTGCACCCGAAAGCTGTCTATGCACACCTTTTGGAGCTTGAACTTGTAAGAGATGAAAAAGCGCTGGAAGAGATTATCGGCAATATTGTAAAGCTGGGAGAAAAGCTTGATCTGCCGGTTGTCGCGACAGGCAATGTACACTACTTGAATCCAAATGATAAAATCTATCGGAAAATCCTTGTTAATTCACAGGGAGGAGCAAATCCTTTGAATCGCCATCAGCTCCCGGATGTTCACTTCAGGACTACTAATGAAATGCTTGATGCTTTTTCATTCCTTGGCAAAGACAAAGCGAAGGAAATTGTGGTAGAGAATACGAACAGAATAGCGGATATGATTGAAGAAATTAAGCCGATTAAAGATGATTTGTATACACCAAAAATTGAAGGCGCAGATGAAGAAATGCGCAGCATGAGTTACGGAATGGCTAGGAAAATCTATGGTGATCCGCTACCTGAGATCGTTGAAGCCCGCCTTGAAAAAGAACTTAAGAGTATTATCGGGCATGGGTTCGCGGTTATCTATCTGATCTCACATAAGCTTGTAAAAAGATCACTGGATGATGGCTATCTTGTTGGTTCCCGTGGATCAGTCGGCTCCTCTTTTGTTGCGACGATGACCGAAATAACTGAAGTAAATCCGCTGCCTCCCCATTACGTTTGCCCGGAATGCAAGACATCCGAGTTTTTCAATGACGGGTCAGTTGGCTCCGGTTTTGACCTGCCTGATAAAGACTGCCCGAACTGTGGAGCAAAATATAAAAAAGATGGACATGATATCCCGTTCGAAACGTTCCTTGGTTTCAAGGGAGATAAGGTTCCCGATATTGACTTGAACTTTTCGGGGGAATACCAGCCGAGGGCACATAACTATACAAAGGTGCTATTCGGGGAGGAATATGTATACCGTGCAGGAACAATCGGTACTGTGGCAGACAAAACAGCTTATGGTTATGTCAAAGCATACCAGCAGGATAATAATCTTCAAATCAGGGGTGCCGAAATTGACAGGCTTGCTTCCGGCTGCACAGGAGTAAAGCGGACAACTGGACAGCACCCTGGCGGTATTATTGTTGTGCCGGATTACATGGATATTTATGATTTTTCGCCTATTCAGTTCCCTGCTGACGACCGGACATCTGAATGGAAAACGACTCATTTTGACTTCCATTCAATTCACGATAATCTATTAAAACTCGATATACTGGGGCACGACGACCCAACCGTCATAAGGATGCTTCAGGATCTTAGCGGTATTGATCCAAAAACGATTCCGACAGATGATCCTGAAGTAATGAAAATTTTTAGCGGGCCGGAATCACTTGGTGTGACAGAAGAGCAAATCATGTGTAAAACTGGAACACTAGGCATACCGGAATTTGGTACACGATTTGTCCGCCAGATGCTTGAAGATACAAAGCCGACCACTTTCTCAGAACTTGTCCAGATTTCGGGTCTTTCTCATGGTACAGATGTTTGGCTCGGGAATGCCCAGGAATTGATCCATAATAATATTTGTAACTTAAGTGAAGTAATCGGGTGCCGCGATGATATTATGGTTTATTTAATCTATCAGGGGCTTGAGCCTGCTTTTGCTTTTAAAATTATGGAATCGGTTCGTAAGGGTAAAGGCCTGAGCGATGAAATGGAAGCTGAAATGAGAAAGAATGAAGTGCCGGAATGGTATATTGATTCCTGTAAAAAGATTAAATACATGTTCCCTAAAGCCCATGCGGCAGCCTACGTATTAATGGCAGTCCGGATTGCATATTTTAAAGTGCACCATCCGCTTCTTTACTATGCAGCATACTTCACTGTTCGTGCAGAGGACTTTGACGTTGATGCCATGGTTAAAGGATCCCAGGCGATACGTTCCCGCATCGAAGAAATCAATGCAAAGGGACTTGATGCTTCTACGAAAGAAAAAAATCTATTAACTGTAATGGAGCTGGCTTTGGAAATGAACGAAAGGGGCTTTAACTTCCAAAAGGTGGACTTATACCGCTCTAGCGCAAATGAGTTTATCATTGATGGAAATTCTTTGATACCGCCGTTTAATTCCATTCCAGGATTGGGTACAAACGCAGCATTCAATATTGTTAAAGCAAGGGAAGAAGGAGAATTCCTATCCAAAGAAGATTTGCAGCAGCGCGGAAAAGTGTCCAAGACGATTATCGAGTATCTGGATAATCACGGCTGCCTTGAATCTCTTCCTGAACAAAATCAGCTTTCACTATTCTAAAAAAGAGGGCAGGCAAATGGTCCGCCCCCTTCTGCTGACAGCTATTCCATTTGCATAAAAAAATTGGTTATGGTATAGTTTTATTGGAAATACTAAGAATAACTCTCGCAAAAGGAAGAGTGGGGCAACCCACTCTTTCGTGTTGTGTACGGTTTTTTCCTGAAGATTGTTTTCGTAAGTTTTGTTGCTTTTTGTATATTATTTGCTGAGTTGATTGTAGCGGAAGGTGCGAAGACTTATGCGGGAGAGGCTCACCGCCCGCCACGCGGTTCGCTGAGCAGCCTGGAGCGAAAATCAAAGGACAATATAGATAGATGAAAAACAACAATATATCCGAAAAAGTCTTCCTGTATATCAAAATAAAACTTTTGTAAAACAAGAGCTAAGAATCCAGTAAAAAGGAGGGAAATGAATGAGCAAAGTGACTGAAACGGTGGAACAACTGGTCACCCCTATTGTGGATGAACTTAATTTAGAATTAGTCGACATTGAATATGTAAAAGAAGGGAAAGACTGGTTCCTTCGCGTATTTATTGATAAAGAAACTGGTGTTGATATCGAGGAATGCGGAACGGTCAGTGAAAGGCTTAGTGAAAAGCTTGATGCTGAAGATCCGATTCCTTACAACTATTTCTTGGAAGTTTCATCGCCGGGAGCTGAACGCCCTCTAAAGAAAGACAGTGATTTTGTTAAGGCAGTCGGCAAGAATGTTTTCATAAAAACATACGAGCCGATTGATGGAGAAAAGACGTTCGAAGGTGTATTAACCCAATTTGACGGGGAGACCGTTACGGTTGAAGTGACAATCAAAACAAGGAAGAAAAGGATCGAAATTCCTTATGAGAAGGTAGCGAATGCCCGTTTAGCCGTTGTTTTCTAATGACGGCTGATTGCGGGCTTGCTTATTAAGAAAAGCGGAAGCGTCTTGCCCACGAAGGAACGCAGACTAAGAGCGCCGTGTCCTGTGGCAACGTCTGCATGACCCTCATCCTGGGGCCTCACCTCGAGGGGGGAGGCAGCTTGAGCTAGACAGTTATTGACGTTCAAAAACCAATACTTACTTGTCTTATTAATTAAAGCAAATTGCTACTTTAGAGTTGATCATTTTTATAAGAGAAATAAAGGGGGATATAAATCTCATGAGCAGTGAACTTTTGGATGCTCTGACATTGCTTGAGAAAGAAAAAGGCATTTCTCGCGATGTGATTATCGAAGCAATTGAAGCTGCATTGGTGTCAGCCTACCGCAGAAACTTTAACCAGGCACAGAATGTGCGCATTGATTTAAACCTAGGAAACGGAACGATGAGAGTCTTTGCACGCAAAGAGGTAGTGGATGAAGTATTTGATCCGCGTCTTGAAATTTCAGTTGAAGATGCTCAAAAGATCAACCCGAACTACCAGGTGGAAGATGTCGTCGAAATGGAAGTAACTCCTAAGGACTTTGGGCGCATTGCTGCCCAAACGGCCAAACAGGTTGTTACACAGCGTGTCCGTGAAGCGGAGAGAGGCATCATTTATTCTGAATTTATCGACCGTGAAGAAGATATCATGACGGGAATTGTTCAGCGTACAGATCCTAAGTTCATCTATGTGAGCCTTGGAAAGATTGAAGCAATCCTTCCGGCGAACGAACAAATGCCAAATGAGCGTTATCAGCCCCATGACCGCATTAAAGTCTTTATTACAAAAGTAGAAAAGACAACAAAAGGACCACAAATCTTTGTTAGCAGAACGCATCCTGGTCTGCTGAAGAGATTATTTGAAATTGAAGTTCCAGAAATTTATGATGGAACTGTTGAAATCAAATCTGTTGCGCGTGAAGCAGGGGACCGTTCTAAGATCTCCGTACATTCAGACAATGAAGAAGTAGATCCGGTAGGTTCATGTGTAGGCCCTAAGGGAACACGTGTACAGGCGGTAGTAAATGAGCTTAAGGGCGAAAAAATTGATATTGTAAAGTGGTCTTCAGATCCGGTAGTTTTCGTTGCAAATGCACTTAGTCCTTCAAAGGTGCTTGACGTAATCGTAAATGAAGTTGACAAAGCAACAACAGTTGTAGTCCCGGATTATCAGCTATCCCTGGCAATCGGAAAGCGCGGCCAGAATGCAAGACTTGCAGCCAAGCTTACAGGCTGGAAAATTGATATCAAATCAGAAACAGATGCCCGTGAAGCCGGAATTTATCCGCGGGATGAAACACTGTTGAACTTTGATAATGATGGTTACGAAAACGAAGACTACGAAAATGATGCAGACTTCGATTTTCAGGATAATCTTTTAGAGGGAAAAGAATAGGGAAGAGGTGAATGATCGTGAACAATCGTAAAAAAGTTCCTTTGCGAAAATGTGTCGCTACCGGTGAAATGAGGCCGAAAAAAGAACTCGTTCGCATCGTTCGCTCCAAAGAAGGGGAAGTATCTGTAGACCCGACCGGAAAAAAATCAGGGCGCGGGGCTTATCTTTCCAAAGAAAAGGAAGCAGTTTTATTAGCAAAGAAAAAGAATATCTTAGCCAATCATTTAGAAGTTTCCATAGATGATGCTATCTATGAAGAACTCTTGGAGTTAATAGAGAAGGAGAAACGGCAATCCAAATGAACTCAAATCAATGGATGTCATTGCTTGGCTTAGCCAATCGGGCACGGAAAATTACTTCGGGAGAAGAGCTTGCTGTTAAAGAGATCAGAAATGGCAAAGCAAAGCTTGTTTTGCTGTCTGCAGATGCATCCGCAAATACGGCAAAAAAAGTTACAGATAAATGTAAATCATTCGGGGTTCCTTATAAGCTGATTCAAAACCGGGAAATGCTTGGTAAGGCTATAGGGAAGGAAGCCCGCGTTGTTGTGGCAGTGTTAGATGCCGGATTTGCAAAAAAGCTGTTAACGTTGCTCGATTAATACTAGCGGGGGTGAAAGTATGAGTAAAATGCGCGTATATGAATATGCGAAAAAACATAACATTTCAAGCAAGGATGTTATTACAAAATTAAAAGACATGAATATTGAGGTTTCCAATCATATGACTACGATTGAGCCGGCTGCAGTCCAGAAACTTGACGGCATCTTTATCAAGAATGACAGCCAGTCTCAAAAACAGAGCAAACCTCAAAACCAGCAAAAACCGCAAGGGAATCAAAAACCAGCTTCAAATAATAGTGCTGCCAGTTCAACAGCTGTTAAAGGCAAGCCCCAGAATAAACCAGGTGAAAACAGAAACCAGGGGCAGGGCAGCCAGTCCAGCAATAACCGGGGCAATAACAACAACAATAGAAACAATAATAACAACAATAGAAGCAACAATAACAACAACCGAAACAATAACCGAAACAACAATAAGAATAAAAACAACAAAGGCAAACAGCAGCAGACTTTTGTGGCCCCAGCTCCTAAAAAAGTGAAGGAGCTTCCTTCAAAAATTACTTTCAGCGAATCACTGACTGTAGCGGAACTGGCAAAGAAGCTTCACCGCGAACCTTCTGAAATCATTAAAAAGTTATTCATGCTGGGTGTTATGGCAACCATTAACCAGGATCTTGACAAAGATGCCATTGAGCTGATTGCAGGTGAATATGGTGTAGAAGTAGAAGAAGAGGTGCTGGTTGATACAACCGATCTTGAAGTATACTTCACAGAAGATGAAAATGCCGAACTAGTGGAACGTCCATCTGTTGTAACCATCATGGGACACGTTGACCATGGTAAAACAACATTGCTAGACTCCATCCGCAACACGAAAGTAACAGCGGGAGAAGCTGGCGGGATCACACAGCATATCGGAGCTTATCAAGTTGAAGAGAACGGCAAAAAGATAACCTTCCTTGATACTCCTGGACACGCAGCGTTTACGACTATGCGTGCCCGCGGTGCGAAAATTACCGATATTACAATTCTCGTTGTTGCAGCAGATGATGGTGTTATGCCGCAAACGGTTGAAGCAATCAACCATGCAAAAGCAGCAGAAGTGCCAATCATTGTGGCTGTTAACAAAATGGATAAGGAAGCAGCAAATCCTGACCGTGTCATGCAGGAACTGACTGAACATAACCTAGTTCCTGAGGCATGGGGCGGAGACACAATTTTTGTTCCAATCTCTGCTATAAAAGGCGATGGAATTGATGAACTGCTTGAAATGATTCTTCTTGTAGGTGAAGTGGAAGAATACAAGGCTAATCCTGACCGCAATGCCGTTGGTACAGTTATCGAAGCACAGCTTGACAAAGGACGCGGTTCAGTTGCGACTCTGCTTGTGCAAAACGGTACATTGAAAGTAGGAGATCCAATCGTTGTCGGCAACACATTTGGACGTGTCCGTGCAATGGTTAATGATCTTGGCCGCCGGGTGAAAACTGCCGGACCTTCAACACCTGTTGAAATTACAGGTCTTAACGATGTTCCTCAAGCTGGTGACCGCTTTGCTGTACTTGATGATGAAAAGACAGCCCGCCAGATTGGTGAAGCTCGTGCCCAGCAGGCATTACAGGCCCAAAGAAACGAAAAAACACGCGTAAGTCTTGATAACTTGTTTGAACATATGAAACAAGGGGAAATGAAAGACTTAAACATCGTTGTTAAAGCGGATGTTCAAGGTTCAGCGGAAGCATTAACTGCTGCGCTTCATAAAATAGATGTAGAGGGTGTTAATGTTCGTATCCTTCATACAGGTGTCGGTGCCATTAATGAGTCTGACATCACTTTAGCTGCAGCTTTCAATGCTATTGTCATCGGATTTAATGTACGTCCTGACAATAATGCAAAACGTGCAGCAGAAGCTGAAGATGTGGATATCCGTCTGCACCGCATCATCTACAAAGTAATTGAGGAAATTGAACTGGCGATGCAGGGTATGCTTGACCCTGAGTTCGAAGAAAAAATCATCGGCCAGGCCGAAGTACGCCAGACATTCAAAGTTTCAAAAATCGGTACCATTGCAGGTTCGTATGTCACAGACGGAAAAATCACTCGTGACAGCGGTGTCCGCTTAATCCGCGATGGAGTTGTTATTTTTGAAGGGGAAGTTGATGCTCTTAAGCGATTCAAAGATGACGCTAAAGAAGTAGCTCAAGGCTATGAATGCGGTATTACCATCAAAAACTTCAATGACGTTAAAGAAGGCGACGTTATCGAAGCATATATTATGGAAGAAGTGGAACGTTAATGATAATTGGGCTTGCAGCCTGTGAATGTATCATTTATGACACACATTCTTTGAAAGAGAAACGGGCTGTTTTGCAGCGGATTCTCACCCGGCTGAAGCAAAGATACAATGTATCTGTATCTGAGGTGGACTATCAGGACCTATGGCAGCGGACAAAAATTGCCATTGTGGCCGTTTCGTCCACCCAGGTTTCAACGGAACACGAGCTGCAAAATGCGCTTAAGATGATTGATTCGTTCCCGGAAATAGAACGGACAATTACAGATTTAGAGTGGCTTTAAGAAGAGGTGATATAGAATGAGCCTTAGAGCAAATCGAGTTGGAGAACAAATGAAAAAAGAACTGGGCGAAATCATCGGCAGGAAAATAAAGGACCCGCGGGTTGGATTTGTAACAGTCACCGATGTTCAAGTTACTGGGGATCTCCAGCAGGCAACCGTATTTATCTCAGTTCTGGGTGATGAGGAACAAAGGGAAAATACGCTTCGGGGTCTGGCTAAAGCAAAAGGCTTTATCCGATCTGAAATTGGCCAGCGAATCCGGCTGAGAAAAACGCCGGAAATTCTTTTCGAATTTGATGAATCAATCGACTACGGAAACCGTATAGAATCATTGCTCCATCAAATTCAGGACGAAGGCCGTTCCAAAGATGAGGATCGCTCCAATGAAGAAGAATAATGGAATGGATAGACATTTTGTCTATCCATTTTTTTCTAATTACAAGACAAGGTGGTACATGATATGGAAGGAATTTTGCCGCTTTTTAAACCTAAAGGAATGACATCCCATGATTGTGTCTTTAAGCTTCGGAAGATTTTGCGGATGAAAAAAATCGGCCACACTGGCACACTCGATCCAGACGTAACTGGTGTACTCCCAATCTGCCTTGGGAGGGCAACAAAGGTGGCTGAATACATAACAGATGCTGGAAAGTCATATGAGGGAGAAGTCACAATAGGCTTTTCTACGACAACAGAAGATGCATCAGGAGAAGTCGTGGAGAGAAAAGATGTTACAGCACCTATTGCCAGAAATCAAATAATGGATGCACTTCAAAGTCTGACCGGGGAAATTACTCAGACACCTCCTATGTTTTCAGCAGTAAAAGTGAATGGGAAACGCCTCTATGAATATGCAAGACAGGGAATAGAAGTAGAACGACCGTCCAGGAAAGTTACTATTTACTCTATCGAACTGCTCGATGGCAGAAAAATGTTTGAGGGTGAGAATATTACCTTCCGTTTCCGTGTAGCCTGCAGCAAAGGAACATATATACGTACTCTTGCTGTCATGATTGGAAGTGAACTTGGATACCCTGCTCATATGTCTGAGCTGGTCAGAATCCAGTCTGCCTCATTGACACTTGATGATTGCCTGACTTTTGAAGAAATAGAAGAAAGAGTGGAGAAGGGGACAATGGACGAGGTTCTTCGTCCTATGGAAGCCGCGCTTTCTCATTTGCCGAAATTTCAAATAAGTGATAAAGTAGCAGAGAAAGTAAAAAATGGGGCTGTATTAACTATCCCTGATCATTTGCATAACACTAAAGGGCCAATTGCAGTGGAAACAGAGGCAGGCCTCGTGCTGGCTATCTATGAGCATCATCCGCGCAAACCTGGGATGATGAAGCCAGTAAAGGTGTTAAGAAATGATCAATAAGCACTCGTTAAAAAGCTGTGCATTTTTATAGGTCCAGGCTCTGTAGAAAAAGGTGAATCAATAATATGGAAGTTATTCATATAAATCATCCCCATCGAATGGATAGAACCGTATTGCCTGAAATGGCAATAGCACTTGGATATTTTGATGGTGTTCATCTGGGTCACCAGAAAGTCATCCGTGAAGCAAAATCAATAGCGGAACAAAAAGGATTAAAAAGTGCTGTTATGACATTTGACCCGCATCCATCGGTTGTTTTGGGGAAAAGCGTTCAGCATGTGGAGTATATTACGCCTCTTGAGGATAAAATTGCTATCATGGCTGATTTGGGCATAGATTATTTGTTTATCATCAATTTTACAAGGGAGTTTGCAAATCTCCTGCCGCAGGAGTTTGTTGATCAATACCTGATTGGTCTTAATGCAAAGCATGTTGTAGCAGGCTTTGATTATTCCTATGGGAGAATGGGGCGCGGTACAATGGAAACACTATTGTTCCATTCAAGGGATCAATTTGATTATTCGGTCGTTGCAAAGCTTGCAAAAGAAGACGAAAAAATCAGCTCTACGCTTATAAGGAAATACATCCGGGAAGGGAAAACAGCTGAGCTTCCCGACCTTTTAGGAAGATATTATAAAACATCAGGTACCGTTATCCATGGCGATAAGAGGGGCCGTACAATCGGCTTTCCTACTGCGAACGTGGATGTTTCGGATGACTGTATCATCCCACCGCCAGGTGTATATGCTGTGAGATTCTTAGTAGATGGCAGCTGGTATGAAGGGGTATGCAATGTTGGCTACAAACCTACCTTTAATAAGGAAAAGGGGGACAGGCCATCGGTTGAAGTCCATATTTTTGATTTCTCTTCAGATATTTATAGCAGGAAAGTTACGGTTGAATGGCATAAACATCTTAGAAACGAAAGGAAATTTGCTGGCGTTCAGGAATTAATCGCCCAAATTGCGAAGGATAAACAGCAGACTGAGCAATATTTTGAGAAAAACAGGGTTTAGCCTTGCTTTTTGTCATAAAAAGTTGTATTCTAAGTAACGTACCAAATGAACCTTTGCTTGGCAAGTCGAGTCACCGACGCTTGCTCAGTAACAGGGGATTGAAAATTTAGGAGGTGAACCGGATGGCAATCACTAAAGAACGTAAAAATGAGCTAATCAATGAGTTCAAAACTCATGAAAGCGACACTGGATCTCCAGAAGTTCAAATCGCTGTCCTTACTGAAGAAATCAACAATTTGAACGACCATTTACGTACTCACAAGAAAGACCACCATTCACGTCGCGGTCTTTTGAAAATGGTTGGTAAGCGCCGTAACCTATTAACTTACCTTCGCAACAAAGACGTTGCTCGTTACCGTGAGTTAATTAATAAGCTTGGCTTACGTCGATAATCAACAGAAGCGGGATTTTTTCCCGCTTTTTTATTAGCTTTAAAAACTTGAATTTTGTTCCTAATCATGTACATACATAAGTTATTCTTATTTTAGCAAACGGAAAAATTGTGCATACTATAAGATGCCTAATTTTATTATGATTAAAGAGCATTTCATGCTTTTATATAAAACTGGACTGCTGGCAATGCAGAGGATATCAGTCTATGCTGATGTCATGGCAGGATTATCTGCAGCTAATGCAGGATAAATAACAATTGAACGGACCAGGCAGAATAGACGCCTGTCCTTAAGTGAAAGCAGAGAGGGGTACAAATATGGGACAAGATAAACATGTCTACAGCCTTGAGTGGGCTGGGCGCAAATTGACCGTTGAGATTGGCCAGCTTGCAAAACAGGCTAACGGTGCGGTTTTAGTGCGCTATGGCGATACTGTAGTATTAAGTACTGCTACAGCATCAAAAGAACCGAAAAATCTGGATTTCTTTCCGCTGACAGTTAACTATGAAGAACGTTTATATGCTGTTGGTAAGATTCCCGGCGGGTTTATTAAGAGAGAGGGACGTCCAAGTGAAAAAGCGATTTTGGCCAGCCGCTTGATTGACAGGCCAATCCGTCCATTATTCGCTGACGGTTTCAGAAATGATGTACAGGTTGTAAGCATGGTGATGAGTGTGGATCAAAACTGCTCATCTGAAATGGCTGCAATGTTTGGGTCATCATTAGCTCTTTCTGTGTCGGATATTCCCTTCGGCGGACCGATTGCAGGAGTCAGCGTAGGGCGCATCGATGGAGAATTCATCATTAATCCATCTGTGGATCAGGCTGAAAAGAGCGATATCAGCCTGGTTGTAGCCGGTACAAAGGATGCAATTAACATGGTAGAAGCAGGTGCAGATGAAGTGCCTGAAGAAACAATGCTTGAGGCGATTATGTTTGGCCATGAGGAAATCAAACGCCTTATTGCTTTCCAGGAAGAAATTGCGTCTGAAATCGGCAAAGAGAAAATGGAAATTGTTCTATACCAGGTTGATCAGGACCTTGAGGCTGAAGTACGCGGCATCTGTGAGAAAGATATGATTCAAGCTATCCAGGTGCAGGAGAAGCATGCCCGAGAAGCTGCCATTAAAGCCGTTAAAGAACAAATTACAGCTAAATATGAAGGTGAAGAAGCAGACGATGACAAGCTGAAGCAAATCAGGCAGATTCTTGATAAAATTGTTAAAGCTGAAGTGAGGCGTCTAATCACAGAAGATAAAGTTCGCCCGGATGGACGCGGATTGGATGTTATCCGCCCGCTATCATCAGAGGTAGGCCTTCTGCCGCGCACACATGGTTCCGGTTTGTTTACACGCGGACAAACTCAGGCTCTGAGCATTTGTACATTAGGAGCTCTTGGAGATGTACAGATTCTTGATGGTCTGGGCATTGAAGAAGAAAAGAGATTCATGCACCACTACAATTTCCCTAACTTCAGTGTAGGTGAAACTGGGCCAATTAGAGGGCCAGGACGCCGCGAAATCGGACATGGAGCTCTTGGAGAACGCGCTCTTGAGCCGATCATTCCATCTGAAAAGGATTTCCCTTATACAATCCGTCTAGTATCAGAGGTATTAGAGTCCAATGGTTCAACATCACAGGCAAGTATTTGTGCAAGTACATTGGCAATGATGGATGCAGGTGTGCCTATTAAAGCGCCAGTTGCCGGTATAGCAATGGGTCTTATTAAATCAGGCGAGCATTATTCAATCCTGACAGACATTCAGGGTATGGAAGACCACCTGGGTGACATGGACTTCAAAGTGGCGGGTACATCCAAGGGTGTTACTGCCCTGCAAATGGATATTAAAATTGAAGGTTTGTCTCGTGAGATTCTTGAGGAAGCATTGCAGCAGGCGAAAAAAGGCCGCATGCAGATTCTTGATTCCATGCTGAGCACTATTGGGCAGCCAAGAAAAGAGCTGTCTGAATATGCTCCTAAGATTCTGATGATGTCAATTAACCCTGATAAAATCCGTGATGTCATTGGGCCAAGCGGAAAGCAGATCAATAAGATCATTGAAGAAACAGGCGTTAAGATTGATATCGAACAAGATGGCACAGTATTCATCTCATCTGTAGATGAAGAGATGAATCAAAAAGCGAAGAAGATTATTGAAGATATCGTACGTGAAGTGGAAGTTGGACAAATGTATCTTGGCAAGGTGAAACGAATTGAAAAATTCGGTGCATTTGTTGAAATCTTCTCCGGTAAAGATGGTTTGGTTCACATTTCTGAACTTGCTGAAGAGCGTGTAGGAAAAGTGGAAGATGTTGTATCCATCGGTGACGAACTTCTCGTAAAAGTTACTGAAATCGATAAGCAAGGCCGCGTAAACCTTTCCCGCAAAGCCGTATTGCGTGAACAGCGTGAGCAAAAGGAAAAAGCACAGCAATAATACTAACCTCTATTTAGAAGAGAAGCATTTTGCTGGGCTGAATTTCCTAGAAGCCAGGGGAAACCCTGGCTTTTTACATATACGAATATCCATGGGGGCGTTTGCCCTATACCTTTGTAATTTGCTTCCGTTCTACCTTGTCCCTTTGAATCATACTATGAATTGAAGGAGGCATGAAGAATGAGAAAGTTTATCCATATCGCCATCATGTTTGTTATGGCACTTGCTTTTATCAATAATCCTTTTACTGATCAGTATGTATCTGGCCTCAAACAGGAGACGGGAGCCGTACCTGTTTCCAAGTCTAAGGATTTACTTTATGAAGAGATTACAGCAAAAAAAGATGAATACAGCATTCCTGCACAGGATGCAAAAATAGACCGTGTATGGAAAGCCATTCCAGGGCTTAACGGAATTGAAGTAGATGTTGAGGCATCTTATAAAAAGATGAAATCAGAGAAGAGGTTCAATGAAGATAAGCTTGTATTTAAACAAATTGAACCGAAGGTGAAGCTAAAGGACCTCCCTCCGTCACCTGTATATAAAGGCCATCCCGATAAACCGATGGTCAGTTTCATTATCAATGTGGCATGGGGAAATGAATATTTGTCCGGTATGCTGGCAACTTTAAAGGAACATAATGTGTCAGCAAGTTTCTTTCTTGAAGGAAGATGGGTAAAGAATAATCCGGAACTTGCCAGAATGATTATGGATGCAGGACATGAAGTGGGCAACCACTCGTACACTCATCCGGATATGAAGGTGATCTCTTCTGCTAAAACAAGGGAAGAAATCCAAAAGACAAATGATGTGATTGAAGCCACGATGGATGAAAAACTGAGTAAGCCCATTACATGGTTTGCTCCTCCAAGTGGCAGCTATAGAGATGAAACAGTGAAGATTGCTGCTGAGAAGAACCTCGGCACTGTTATGTGGACTGTTGATACAGTGGATTGGAAAAAGCCATCCCCGGATGTGCTGATAAATAGGGTGTTATCAAAGGTTCATAATGGAGCACTGATTCTGATGCACCCTACTGACTCCACCGAAAAAGCACTCGATAGACTTATTACGGGGCTTAAGCAAAAGAACCTTCAGATTGGAACTGTATCCGAATTGTTAAGCGAGAAGAGAATCCAGAATCGGGAAAATAATAATCAGGATTTTGGAAAAAATAACAATAATAATATAAACTAATGGACGTATGTCTTTGGGTTTCAGAACAGGAGGAATTTACTTGATCAAGAAATATACATGCCAAAACGGAGTAAGAGTCGTACTAGAAAACATTCCAACCGTCCGTTCTGTTGCGATCGGAGTATGGATCGGAACAGGTTCACGAAACGAGATTCCCGAAAATAATGGAATCTCTCATTTCCTCGAGCACATGTTTTTTAAGGGAACGAAAACAAGATCAGCCCGGGAAATTGCCGAGAGCTTTGATAGCATTGGCGGCCAGGTGAACGCATTCACCTCAAAAGAATATACATGTTATTACGCAAAAGTACTCGATACCCATTCTGACTTTGCTCTTGAAGTCCTTTCTGATATGTTTTTTAACTCCACGTTTGTGGATGAGGAACTGAACAAAGAAAAGAATGTTGTTTATGAAGAAATCAAAATGTATGAAGACACGCCTGATGATATTGTACATGATCTTTTGAGTAAGGCAATCTATGAGAACCACTCTCTTGGCTATCCGATCCTTGGCACTGAGGGAACGCTAGCCACGTTTAATGGTGAAACATTAAAGCAGTATATGCATGAAACCTATACACCTGAAAACGTTGTGATTTCCATTGCCGGAAATATCGATGAGTCTTTCATCAAAGAAGTAGAAAAATATTTTGGATCCTATGAAGGCGGAAATAGAGAACGCTCAGAGCAGAAGCCAGAATTCCATTCAAACCATCTTGCCCGTAAAAAGGATACCGAGCAGGCACATCTTTGCTTGGGGTTCGAGGGGCTGCAGGTAGGGCATGAGGATATATACAATCTGATTGTTTTAAATAATATTTTGGGCGGAAGCATGAGCAGCCGCTTATTCCAGGATGTCAGGGAACAAAAAGGATTGGCATATTCTGTTTTCTCTTATCATTCTGCCTTCCAGGATAGCGGTATAGTGACGCTATACGGCGGAACAGGCGCTAAACAGCTGGATGTACTGTTTGATACGATTCAGGAAACTCTTGCCACTCTTAAAAAAGAAGGCATCACAGATAAAGAGCTGAATAACAGTAAAGAACAGCTTAAAGGAAGTTTGATGCTTAGCCTTGAAAGTACAAACAGCAGAATGAGCCGGAATGGCAAAAACGAACTGCTGCTGGGCCGCCATCGTTCTATGGATGAAATTGTAGAAGAAATCGATGCAGTTTCCATGCAAGGCGTGAATGACATGGCGAAGTCCATTTTCACAGAGCATTACTCTGTGGCTTTAATCAGCCCGGAGGGAGAACTTCCGAAAAACCTTTAATAAGTTTGTTGTGTCCCGATTGCAAAACCGGAAATCAACATGAGAGAAACAGCCTGTATTCTGCAGGCTGTTTTCTTTTGTCTTGGACTTCTAAAACTTCTCCCAGAACGATAAAAATATAGAGAAAGAGAAAAGAGGAGGGCAGAGGATGAGATTAAGTGAGCTGAGCGGAAAGGAAATCGTGGATGTGAAGCGTGCGGAACGGCTTGGGGTGCTTGGGCAGACAGATCTTGAAATAAATGAAAAAAGTGGACAGATCCAGGCATTGCTCATTCCTTCATTAAAGTGGTTCGGCTTCAAGCGGCAAGGAGACGAAATTCGGGTATCATGGCAGCATATAAGAAAGATAGGCAATGACATGATCATTATTGATATTCCGGAAAATGATGGTCAGCAGGAATAATCTTGAAAGAAGGGCCGATTAGGTCCTTTTTGTTTTTTGGAATCTCATCTCCTTAATGTCTAAAAATTTCTTTCCACGCTGATCCATTTTCTTTTAAATGGAAAACTCACCTATTGCCCCCTTCATACATAAGATGTTGAAGTAGTTCAATACAACAATTCCCTTATGGTTATTAGATGAATTGCCGGCCAAAAAAACGCCACATTTCGTATAAGATAAATCTGCTTGTGCAATTGCTGTCTCGTGCCGCAGCTGTTGTATAGTGGCGATGCCGGTGCGAGGATATTTTTTACCAGGAGTCATGCGGTCATTGGCTTCAAAAATAAATGCTTTCTTAAAAAGAAAGAAAAAAGAAGGTGAGTGTTGCATGCTGACAGGAACCCAAATAGCAGTCATCGGCGGTGATGCAAGGCAGCTCGAAATCATCCGGAAACTGACTGAGCTTGATGCAAAGCTCTCATTAATCGGATTTGAGCAGCTGGATCATGCGTTCTCTGGTGCGGTAAAAGAAAAAATAGATGAAGTGGATTTTTCCCATATAGACGCGATTATTTTGCCTGTTCCCGGCACGGGCCTTGAGGGGCAGATTGAAACAATTTTTTCCAATGAAAAGGTGACTCTTGAAGAGGAAATTCTCTCGCAGACTCCAGCACACTGTACAGTTTATTCCGGCATAACCAACTCGTATTTAACAGGAGTTACCAAGTCGGCAGACCGCCGTCTTGTTCAATTATTTGAAAGAGATGATGTAGCCATTTACAATTCAATTCCAACAGTAGAAGGAACTATCATGATGGCGATCCAGCATACTGATTTCACCATTCATGGATCTAATATAGCCGTAATCGGCCTTGGCAGAGTTGGAATGAGTGTAGCAAGAACCTTTCGTGCACTGGGTGCAAAAGTAAAGGTAGGCGCGAGAAAAAGTGAACACATTGCCCGGATAACAGAAATGGGTCTTACCCCATTCAACCTGAAAGAGATTGAAGATGCTGTAAAAGATGTTGATATTTGCATAAATACTGCTCCTCATTTAGTTGTAACAGCGTCCGTCATTTCGAAAATGCCTACACATACGCTTATCATTGACCTGGCTTCAAAGCCCGGAGGAACCGATTTTCGCTATGCGGAAAAACGGGGAGTGAAAGCGCTGCTCGCACCAGGCCTGCCTGGAATCGTTGCTCCGAAAACAGCGGGGCAGATACTGGCGAATGTTCTTTCTCAATTGATTATGGAAGATTTGCAAAAGAGAAAGGGGAATACAAAATGAGTTTGAAAGGAAAAAGAATCGGATTTGGTTTAACAGGATCACATTGCACATACGATGCAGTGTTTCCGGAAATAGAAAGGCTCGTTCTTGCAGGGGCTGAAGTGCTTCCGGTTGTAACCTTTACGGTAAAGAGCACTGAGACTAGATTCGGGAAAGGGGAAGACTGGGTTCAAAGAATTGAAGATCTGACTGGAAATAAAGTGATCGATTCAATTGTGAAAGCGGAACCGCTGGGACCTAAGATACCTCTGGATTGTATGGTGATTGCCCCGCTAACTGGAAATACCATGAGCAAATTTGCCAATGCCATGACCGATTCGCCCGTCCTGATGGCAGCAAAGGCAACTTTAAGAAACGGCAAACCAGTTGTGCTCGGAATATCCACCAATGATGCATTGGGTTTAAACGGGGTAAACTTAATGAGACTAATGGCTACGAAAAATATTTATTTTATTCCATATGGCCAGGACGATCCTGTAAAGAAGCCAAATTCAATGGTGGCAAGAATGACAGCATTATCTGACACAGTGATTCATGCCATGGAAGGCAAGCAGCTGCAGCCTGTTTTAGTGGAAAGATATAAAGACGAAAGTTAGCCCCCTATTTTTTCTAGCAAAAATTTTTAGTCCTTTAGTGAACGAATATGTTAGAATAAAGGTTATTAAGATAACCAACCTCCAAGCTGTGTTTAATTTAATATTAACACCTTGGAGTAATGACAATATGCTGATAATATAAATGGAAGCCTGCCATCTTCAAAATCAGGCAGGAAAACGGCTGCCAATTGTATTTGGCTGCCGTTCTATTGAATTTTGGGCATATTGCTTTTTCACTAAAAAACTAATTTTGCTAGAAAAATATAATGGTACTGGAAGGGGAAAAGAAATTTGGAACAGAAAAAAGGATTTCATGTCGCGGTAGTTGGAGCAACAGGTGCAGTTGGTCAGCAAATGATTCAAACACTTGAAAATAGAGAATTTCCAATCTCTGAATTAACACTTTTATCATCAGCCCGTTCTGCAGGCTCGAAGGTAACATTCAATGGACAGGAGTATACGGTTCAGGAAGCAAAGCCAGAGAGCTTTAAAGGCGTGGACATCGCATTATTCAGTGCCGGCGGAAGCGTATCCAAGGAACTTGCTCCACATGCGGTTGAACATGGTGCCATTGTGGTAGACAACACAAGTGCATTCCGTATGGATCCAAATGTGCCTCTTGTCGTACCTGAAGTAAATGAAGACGACCTTCATACACATAATGGCATTATCGCCAATCCAAACTGTTCTACGATTCAAATGGTTGTAGCACTAAAGCCGGTTAAAGAAAAATACGGTTTGAAAAAAGTGATTGTTTCTACTTACCAGGCTGTTTCAGGTTCAGGAGCAGCTGCAGTTCAAGAGCTGAATGAGCAGACAAAAGCCATTATAAATAATGAAGAGTATGAGCCTGCAATTCTTCCTGTTAAGAGCGATAAAAAACACTATCAGATTGCTTTCAATGCGATTCCGCAAATTGATAAGTTTCAGGATAATGGCTACACTTTTGAAGAAATGAAAATGATCAATGAGACAAAGAAAATCATGCATATGCCAGGGCTGCAAGTGGCTGCTACATGTGTGCGTCTCCCGGTGGCAACCGGACACTCAGAGTCCCTTTATTTTGAAGTGGATACAGACGGCGTTGCTGCAAATGAAATAAAGAGCCTTCTTGAAAGTGCACCAGGTGTTGTCCTGCAGGATGATCCGGATAATCAGATTTACCCAATGCCTGCTGATTGTGTCGGTAAAAATGATGTGTTTGTCGGCCGTATCCGCAAAGATTTGGATGAGGATAAAGGCTTCCATATGTGGGTGGTTTCTGATAATCTTCTTAAAGGGGCTGCATGGAATTCCGTGCAGATCGCCGAAAGCTTAATTAAACTTGGAATAGTGAAATAGTTAACGTATTCTCTTTATGTTGAGAGGTTAGAGGTGTTTTAATGAATATCATCGTTCAAAAATATGGAGGCACATCAGTTCGCGATGAAAATAGCCGCGAACATGCGCTTAAGCACATAAAAAAAGCGCTGGCTGACGGATATAAGGTTGTTGTTGTTGTTTCAGCGATGGGCCGAAAAGGCGATCCTTATGCAACAGACACACTGCTTTCGCTTGTAGAAGGCAATAACAGCAAGATCAGCAAACGCGAAACGGATCTGCTTTTATCCTGCGGTGAAGTCATCTCAAGTGTCGTTTTTTCAAACATGCTGAATGAACATGGAATCACAGCAGCAGCTTTAACAGGGGCACAGGCAGGATTTAGAACAAATAATGATCATACAAATGCAAAAATTATCGATATGAAGTGCGACAGACTATTGAAAGAGCTTGAGAATCAAGATGTCATCGTCGTTGCAGGTTTTCAGGGTTCTTCTAAAACCGGTGATGTCACAACGATCGGAAGGGGCGGCAGTGATACCTCCGCAGCGGCTCTTGGCGCAGCCCTAAATGCCGAGTGGATTGATATCTTTACTGATGTGGAAGGCATCATGACTGCTGATCCGCGCATAGCCGAAAATGCACGCCCATTATCAGTTGTCACTTATACGGAAGTCTGCAATATGGCGTATCAGGGTGCTAAGGTTATTCACCCTCGTGCTGTCGAAATTGCCATGCAGGCCAAGATTCCGATCAGAATCCGCTCAACATACTCCGATAGTCTCGGAACACTTGTCACAACTTTGAATAAGAACAGGCGCGGGACAGATATTAAAGAGCGCTCCGTAACAGGAATTGCCCACGTATCCAATGTGACTCAAATAAAGGTTCTTGCGAAGAAAGATCAATATGATCTTCAGTCTGAGGTCTTTAAAGCGATGGCAAACCAGGGGATAAGCGTCGACTTTATCAATATATATCCAAATGGCGTCAACTACACGGTTACGGAAGAAATGACTGATAAAGCGATTAGTATTCTAAAGGGCCTGGGTCACGATCCACTGGTTGAAAGAGAGTGCGCAAAGGTTTCGGTTGTAGGTGCAGGAATGCAGGGTGTTCCTGGTGTGGCTTCACGAATTGTGACAGCATTGTCCGAGCAGGGAATTCGTATCTTGCAATCTGCAGACAGCCATACAACAATATGGGTTCTGGTGAAGCAGGCAGATTTGATAAAGTCTGTTAATGCATTGCACGATGCTTTTCGCCTGGAAGAAGATTTGGCAGAATATGAGAGAACAGACATTTAATCTAAGAAAAATATCATGTTTAAAAAGGGGAAGAAAGCCCTTCAGCGGTTAACGACGGATTTGCATCCTATTCGGCAGATCCGCCCGTTTCTTCCGGTCTTTTAAACATCTGCAAGGAGTGTAAACATGGTTCTATTTGGCCGAGTATCAACAGCAATGGTAACGCCATTCGATCATAAGGGACATATTGATTTCCCTAAAACAACACAGCTTATCAATCATCTTATTGAAAACGGTACAGATTCATTGGTAATTGCCGGAACTACCGGCGAGTCGCCAACATTGACCAAAGAGGAAAAGCTGGCATTATTCAAACACGCAGTGAAAGTGGCTGACAAACGTGTGCCTGTAATTGCAGGCACTGGGAGCAATAATACGTACGAATCCATTGAATTAACGAAAAAAGCAGAGCAAATTGGTGTAGATGCCATCATGATCGTTGCACCTTATTACAATAAGCCAAATCAGGAAGGGCTTTATCAGCATTTCAAGGCAATTGCAGAAAACACGAGCCTCCCAGTAATGGTTTACAATATTCCTGGCCGCTCTTCGGTCAATATTCTGCCTGAAACGATCATCCGCCTTTCGGAAATTCCAAACATTGCGGCAGTTAAAGAAGCAAGCGGAGATCTGAATGCTATGGCAAAAATCATTGCCAATACGGATGAGGACTTTATGCTTTATAGCGGTGATGACGGGCTTACTCTTCCATGCATGGCAATTGGGGGAACTGGAATCGTGTCTGTGGCTTCCCATGTGATTGGCAATGAAATGCAGGAAATGATCACAGCTTACCTGAATGGTGAAAATGAAAAGGCTGCAAAAATCCATCAGAAAATTCTTCCGATCATGGAAGGCCTTTTTGCTGCCCCAAGCCCAGTGCCTGTAAAAACAGCGCTGCAGCTTAGAGGGCTGGATGTCGGATCCGTCCGTCTTCCTATGGTTCCGTTAACAGAACAGGAACGCAGCGCAGTTGCTGCCCTATTTAAATAATTCCGTGCTTGCCAACCAGTGTTTTGCTGGTTGGTTTTTATTTTTGTCAATAAGCCGTCTTTCGAGCTTCCATGAAACCAGAAATATAATGCCTTGAGATGAATGGCCATGGAGCTCGCATGAAGCTTTAAAATCAAAAGCCTTGAGAGAAAACGATCGTCATGGAGCCCGCATGAAGCCCAAAACCAAAAGCGTTGAGAGGAAACGGTCGCCAGTGAGCCCGCATAAAGCCCAAAATCAAAAGCTGAAAGTGGAAATGGTCGTCATGGGTCTTCCAAGTACCCTAAACCAGAGCCAACATTTTTCTACAATGAAACTCTGTAAGTTTATGAGAAGGCAAAAGTATCTTGCCCGCCCTATTAAGCCCTATGTATAAATTTGGTTGTCATGGTTTTATGACTTCAAGTATAATATGGATAACTGATCTTGATCGGCTGAACATGCATGGGAGGATACGTACATTGAAAAAGAGACAGAATGAAAGCATCAAGCTAGCAGCACTCGGAGGAGTCGGAGAACTTGGGAAGAATATGTATTTGGCAGAGGTGGACGAGGACATATATGTAATCGATGCCGGATTAATGTTCCCTGAAAATGAAATGCTCGGAATTGACATCGTGATACCGGATATTACATATTTAGTTCAAAACAAGGAAAGAGTGAAAGGAATTTTTCTGACACATGGGCATGAGGATCATATTGGCGGCCTGTCTTATGTGCTGACAAAGGTCAATGTTCCTGTTTATGGGACAAAGCTGACTCTGGCGCTGGCCAAAGCCAAAATGAAGGAACAGGAATACAGAGGCAAAGCAAAGTTTATTGAAATAAATTCAGATACCAAGGTTGAATTTGATTCGGCAGATGTAACTTTTTTCAGGACTGGCCATAGCATACCGGATAGTGTCGGAGTGGCTATCCATACTTCCGAAGGTGCGATTGTATATACAGGAGACTTCAAATTTGATCAGGCAGCGACTGCCTTATACAAACCTGAAATCGGCAAAATGGCGCGCTTAGGGGAAGAGGGGGTTCTTTGCCTGCTATCTGACAGTACAGAAGCAGAAAAGCCGGGGTACACCAACTCAGAATCGAAAGTGGCCAAAGAGATGACAGCTGCATTCTATGCTGCTAAGGGGAGAGTCATTGCAGCTTCCTTTGCTTCTGACTTAATCCGCATACAGCATATTTTTGATGCGGCCATGGAAACGGGCAGAAAAGTGGCAGTGGTCGGGAGAAGTCTGCAAAAGATCTTTGATATTGCCATGCAGCTTGGATACTTGCAGGTCGGAGAAGATGTGATAATACCTGTCGCTGAAATCAGCAAATACAGTGATGACCAGATCGTTGTTCTTACCACAGGTAATCAGGGGGAGCCGATTGAAGCCCTTCAAAAAATGGCGAAGCAGTCTCATAGACAGGTGAATATCAAGAAGGATGATACCGTTTTACTGGCCGCATCTCCATTAAGGGGAACAGAGGTATTAATTTTTAAAACGATTGATATGCTGTTTAGAGCTGGTGCTGAAGTCATCCCTGGAAAGGGAACTTTTAATACCTCCAGCCATGGCAGCCAGGAAGAACTTAAATTTATGATTAATCTGATGAGTCCGAAATTCTTCATTCCAGTTCATGGGGAATACCGTATGCTGAAAGCGCATGCTAAAATTGCCAAGGACTGCGGAATATCAAGCGGACAAATTTTCATCCCTGATAAAGGCGATGTAGCAGAAATTAAAGATGGTGTAATCGTTCCCGGAGGAAAAATCCCTTCAGGAAATGTGCTGATTGATGGAATCGGTGTCGGCGACGTCGGAAATATCGTATTAAGGGATCGAAAGCTGCTTTCGCAGGATGGAATCTTATTAGTGGTGGTCACTCTTAATAAAAAGGAAAAGAAAATATCAGCTGGCCCTGAAATCATTACAAGAGGTTTTGTATATGTCAGGGAATCAGAAAAGCTTCTGGAGGAAGCTGTAAAAATAGTAAAGGAAGCGGTAGAGCAAAACCTTGCCAGAGAATCCTTTGACTGGTCCGGCATTAAGCAGGATATGCGTGACAGCCTGAATCAGTATCTGTATGAAAAAACAAAACGCAGACCAATGATCCTTCCAATTCTGATGGAGGGATAACAAATAAAACACAGCCTGGAATTCAATGCCAGGCTGTGTTTTTTGCCTTCTGTCTTCAGCAATAAAACGCATGAAAAAGAATCCCGCGTTCATACTAACAATATATTGCTTGAAGGGAGAAATAAGGATGGAAAACGATATGAAAAATAACCGCAATGAGGGCGGGGAAGGGCAAGAACAGCCAAAAGAGGATAAACCATCTGCTCTTATGGAGAAGATTCAGCAGCTTGGACAAACGAATGTGCCTCAGCTGTCTCAGGATTCCAAAATTCATTGCCTGACCATTGTCGGACAAGTAGAAGGACATCTTCAGCTGCCGCCGCAAAATAAAACAACAAAATATGAACACTTAATTCCTCAAATTGTAGCGATTGAGCAAAACCCAAAGATAGAAGGTCTTTTGGTCATTTTGAATACAGTAGGCGGTGATGTGGAAGCCGGACTGGCAATATCAGAAATGCTGGCATCTTTATCAAAGCCAACCGTCTCCATTGTCCTTGGAGGAGGCCATTCCATTGGTGTGCCTATTGCTGTTTCATGCGATTATTCATTTATTGCAGAGACGGCTACGATGACCATCCACCCTATCAGACTGACCGGCCTGGTAATCGGTGTGCCGCAAACTTTTGAGTATATGGATAAAATGCAGGATCGGGTCATTAATTTTGTAACAAAGCATTCAAATATTTCCGAACAGAAATTTAAAGACCTGATGTTTGATAAAGGCAACCTAACCAGGGATATTGGGACAAACGTGGTCGGCAGGGATGCTGTTGAATATGGCCTGATTGATGAAGTTGGCGGGGTAGGGCCTGCGCTGGCAAAGCTGAATGAGCTGATAGATATGAATAAACCTAAAGAAGAAGTGATGGTTCAATGATCCTTTATACAATGATGCCCCAAGAGCTCATTTACCAAAATGAGCAGGATGATTTTGGCAAACAGAAAATTGTGTCTTATGAAGGAATCCCGCTCTTAGTTGAAATGAACGCAGGACAGGAATGCCGAATCTTAAGAATCATGAGCAGCGACCCCACCCATTATATGGATGAAAGATATACTCCCGGGTCCATGATCACCTTGACGCAGTTAAGCTGAGAAATACATTCAAAAAACAACTTAATTAAGAATTGATATGATATAATAAAAGTAACTTTAGAAGCAGCCAAAAAATGGCTGCTTCTTCTTTCATAGCAGACATGATGTATTACATAATGGATTTTTGATGATGCTGTTAATAAGAACAATGATAAGGTGATAAAATGGCCAAAAGAAAGAAAAGAAAATCTAAAAAGAGCGAAACACTGAAACGGACAATGAAATTTGAACTTATTGCGCTGATCATACTGGCACTTGCTGTAATATCAATTGCTAAACTGGGAGCGGTCGGCAAAGCAACCGTGCTTTTTTTCCGTTTCTTTATGGGAGAATGGTACATGCTCAGCCTGATAGGATTAGTCATATTTTCAGGTTACCTGATGTGGAAGAGATCTCTTCCCTATCTATTCCACACAAAATTAATTGGCATTTATCTCATTATCAGCTCCCTGCTGCTGTTAAGCCATGTCACATTATTTCAGCTTCTCTCAAATGGCGGGAAGTTTGATGATCCAAGTGTGATAGCCAATACATGGGAACTATTCCGGATGGAGGTCCGGGGAGAAACAAGCACAACCGATTTAGGCGGCGGAATGCTGGGGGCAATTTTTTTCGCACTGTTTTATTATCTTTTTGATGAAGCAGGTTCAAAGATTGTGGCCTTTTTATTAATTATTATCGGTTTCGTTCTCATTACAGGAAAAACGTTCGGAGATGCTGCCGGAAAAATGATGGCCGCAATGCTGAATTTCTGTAAAAAACAATGGGCTGCTTTTATAGATGATATGAAAGAATGGAAACAAAATAGCAGAGCAAGACGAGAAGAAAGACAGTCAAGAAGAGAAGAAGAACAGCAGGCTCTCCAGCACGAAGAAGAACCAGAGACTGTTATTACCATCAATAATACTGCTGAACCGGCGCCAGAACCGATTATTTCAAGCTTTGCCGAAAGAGCTTATCAGGAGGATCCTCAGGAAGCGGCTTCTAATCAGGTTCAGGAAGCAGCAGAGACTGAACCGGAGGATGAGAATGCGCCGCCAATTACGTTTACTGAAGTGGAAAACAAAGACTATGAGCTGCCGCCAATCAGACTATTGAAATTGCCAAGGCAGACGGATCAAAGTGGTGAGTATGAGCTTATCCATGCGAATGCTGCTAAGCTCGAAAGAACATTTCAGAGTTTTGGGGTAAAAGCGAGAGTGACACAGGTTCATTTAGGACCCGCTGTTACAAAATATGAGGTTCATCCCGATGTTGGGGTAAAGGTAAGCAAAATCGTTAGTCTGAATGATGATTTGGCACTGGCACTGGCAGCCAAGGATATCCGGATAGAAGCACCAATTCCCGGAAAATCCGCCATAGGAATAGAAGTTCCTAACTCTGAAGTAGCCATGGTTTCTCTTAGGGAAGTTATTGAATCCAAGCAAAACGACAAACCGGACTCGAAGCTATTAATCGGGCTTGGCCGTGATATTACCGGAGAGGCTGTCCTTGCAGAACTCAACAAAATGCCCCATCTTCTTGTTGCCGGTGCAACAGGAAGCGGGAAGAGTGTGTGCATTAACGGAATCATTACCAGCATTTTGATGAGGGCAAAACCGCATGAAGTAAAATTAATGATGATCGATCCAAAAATGGTGGAATTGAATGTATATAACGGGGTGCCGCATTTGCTGGCGCCGGTAGTGACAAATCCGAAGAAAGCAGCTCAGGCGCTGCAAAAAGTCGTCAATGAGATGGAAAGGCGCTATGAGCTTTTCTCCCATACCGGGACAAGAAATATCGAAGGCTATAATGAGTATGTAAAAAGGCATAATGCCGAAGAGGAAGCACAGCAGCCCCTTCTGCCGTACATTGTAGTTATAGTGGACGAGCTTGCAGATTTAATGATGGTAGCGTCCTCCGATGTCGAAGATGCCATCACGCGCCTTGCTCAAATGGCAAGGGCAGCGGGCATCCATTTAATCATCGCAACCCAGCGTCCGTCAGTAGATGTTATCACAGGTGTGATCAAAGCGAATATACCATCAAGGATTGCATTTGCCGTTTCATCCATGACGGATTCCAGAACCATTTTAGATATGGGCGGTGCTGAAAAACTTCTGGGAAGAGGCGATATGCTCTTCCTGCCTGTAGGTGCTTCCAAGCCAGTCCGTGTACAGGGTGCATTCCTGTCTGATGAAGAAGTAGAAGAGATCGTGGATTTCGTCATTGGTCAGCAGAAGGCACAATATCAGGAAGAGATGATTCCAGAGGATATCCCTGAAGCGTCAGGAGAAGTGGATGATGATCTTTATGAAGAAGCTGTTGAATTGATTCTGGAAATGCAGACTGCTTCTGTATCCATGCTTCAAAGGAGATTCAGGATCGGCTATACCAGAGCTGCAAGGCTGATTGATGAAATGGAAGCAAGGGGCATTGTCGGTCCATATGAAGGCAGCAAGCCAAGAGCTGTGCTGCAGGGCAAGCCTTCGGAAGAAGCAAGTTCCTAAACTTTATAAGAATGACACATTAAAAAATGGCCAGTCTTCGGACGGCCATTTTTTAATGTATTTGAGAGATATAGGGCAAAAAAATGACGTCAATAAAAAAAGGTATGGGAATATGCCATACTACTAAAAACGCTTACATAAAATGAAGAGGTATGGTACTTTCAACTCATCACAAAATAGGATTCATTGTCAGTTACTTTTTTAGCAGAAATCTTAAATGTAATCGTTTTCAAAGTAGTATTATACCAGAAAAAAGGAATTGGTACAGAGGGATTCACAAACATTTTGTTCTTTTCACCTTTTTTCGACAAATTGATAAATTTCTATTTCTTTATTGGGTAAAAAGTGTTATAGTATTTTCGATTAGTAGGAATGATTGAACATCAGAGGTCTGATGTCTTGAGAACTGAAGTTGGAGGAACCCTGCATGTCTATTAAGTCAGATAACCGGCATTTATATTTGCAAGTCATCGATCGATTAAAACAAGACATTGAAGATGGAGTTTATAAAGAAAAAGAAAAACTTCCGTCTGAATTTGATCTTGCCAAACAGCTTGGTGTTAGCAGAGCTACACTGAGGGAGGCATTGCGCATTCTTGAAGAAGAAAACGTAATTATCCGCCGTCATGGTGTAGGCACCTTTGTCAATGCAAAGCCGCTTTTCACATCAGGCATCGAACAGCTTAATAGTGTCACAAATATGATTTTGCAGGCAGGGATGAAGCCGGGAACCGTTTTCTTAAGTTCTGTAACTATGGGACCGACTGAAGATGATATCCGCAGATTCTCATGTTCGTTAGACCAGGAGATTGCCGTGATTGAGCGGGTGAGAACTGCAAATGGTGAACCGGTCGTTTATTGTGTGGATAAAGTTCCTGAGGATATTCTCCCGGACACATTTTCCCACGAACAAGAGTCGCTCCTCAACATGCTTGAAGAAGAGGCAAACCGGAAAATCACCTATGCTGTTGCCCAAATCGAGCCTATTGGCTATCACGAGAAAATTTCACCTATTCTGGAATGTGACCCTGAAACTGCATTGCTGGTATTAAAGCAGATGCATTTCGATGAAGCGGATACACCGATTCTCTATTCGGTCAATTATTTCAGAGCTGATAAGTTCAGTTTCCATGTCCTCAGAAAGAGAATCTAGCTTTTGGGGATATACGAAAACACAATTATTCCGCTAATGCAAAAACAATTTCTTAGGGGGTACCAACCTTGAAAAAGCGTAAATTCGGATTGGCGCTATCTTTAGTTCTTGCTGCTGGAACGATTCTGGGTGCTTGCGGCAAAAGCGAAGAAAAAGGCGGAGAAACAGCTGGCGGAGACGAAAAAGAAAAAGCATTCTCTGTAGCGATGGTAACAGATGTCGGCGGTGTAGATGATAAATCATTTAACCAATCTGCCTGGGAAGGATTACAGGCATTTGGTGAAGAGAATGGACTTGAAAAAGGAAAAGGCGGATTTGACTATCTTCAATCACAGTCAGATGCTGACTATTCTACAAACCTTAATACATTAGCTCGTCAAGATTTTGATCTTGTTTTCGGTATCGGATTCTTAATGGAAGGTGCAATCAATGAGATTGCCCAGCAGCAAAAGGATGCGCATTTCGGAATCGTTGACGCGGTTGTTGATCAGCCAAACGTAGCAAGCATCATGTTCAAAGAGCAGGAAGCTGCATTCCTTGCAGGTGTTGCTGCAGCAAAAGCAACTAAAGAAAACAAAATTGGTTTCATCGGCGGAATGGAGATTCCGGTTATCGAGCGATTCGAATCTGGATTCCTTGCTGGTGTTCAAGCGGTAAACCCTGATATTAAAGTAGAAGTTCAATATGCTGGAGCATTTGATAAAGCTGAATTAGGTCAGACAATTGCTTCTAAAATGTACTCTTCTGGCGTAGACGTAATCTTCCACGCTGCTGGCGGAACAGGCAACGGTCTATTCAAGGAAGCTCGTGACCTTAAAAAGAAAGACCCGGCAAGAGAACTTTGGGCAATTGGTGTTGACTCAGACCAGACAGCTGAAGGTGTAGTTGAAATCGATGGCAAAGAGCACAATGTAATCCTTACATCTGCACTTAAGCGTGTAGACAATGCTGTTAAGGACCTTTCTACAAAGGCAAAAGACGGCAGCTTCCCTGGCGGAGAAACGACTACTTACGGATTGGCTGAAGACGGTGTAGGCCTTGCTACTATCAATCCGGAAGTATCTACTAAAGCAGAAATCGAAGGTGCAGTTAAAGAATGGCAGGAAAAGATCAAGAATGGTGACCTGACTGTTCCATCTACAAAAGATGAACTGGCTTCTTTTTCAGCTGAATAATTTACTTACAAGGAATAAGCAGGTTGCACTGCGGCCTCTTATTCCTTTTTTTAAAATTAAAAGTTTAATTGAAGGACAGAAAAAATTCTGTATTTCACTTAGATTTTTAATGCAATAATCATATTTTTCTATTCATTAAGATGAGCTTGGCATTTTGGCCAGGTTTTTCTAAGAATTGCCAAGGTCTGACCTCTTACTACTAATGATTTCCATATATTTTGAGCAAGGAGTGAAACAAATGGATTATGTTATTGAAATGCTCAACATCCGCAAGGAGTTTCCTGGAATCGTAGCAAATGATAATATCACGCTTCAGCTGAAACCAGGTGAAATTCATGCGCTGCTTGGCGAAAATGGTGCGGGCAAATCAACATTAATGAACGTCCTTTTTGGCTTATATCAGCCTGAAAAGGGTGAAATAAAAGTTAAAGGAAAGCCGGTGCGCATCACCGATCCAAATATAGCAAACGACTTGGGCATCGGGATGGTCCACCAGCATTTCATGCTAGTAGACCGTTTCACCGTCACTGAAAATATTATTCTAGGAAAAGAAACGACTAAAGGCGGAAAAATAGATATTAAAAAGGCTGAGAAGGAAGTCAGGGAAATTTCTGAGCGATATGGACTTGCTGTTGACCCGCAGGCGAAAATTTCAGATATTTCTGTAGGAATGCAGCAGAGGGTAGAGATTTTAAAGACCCTTTATCGGGGAGCAGAAATCCTTATTTTTGATGAGCCTACTGCAGTTCTTACTCCACAGGAAATTAAAGAGCTTATTCAGATCATGAAAACCTTAATCCAGGAAGGCAAATCTATTATTTTAATCACCCACAAGCTGAAGGAAATAATGGAAGTTTGTGATCGAGTAACGGTCATCCGCAAAGGGGTCGGCATCGGTACGGTTAATGTCAGCGAGACGAATCCTAATGAACTTGCCAGTTTAATGGTGGGAAGGGAAGTTACTTTTAAAACGGATAAAACAGTATCGAAGCCACAGGAGCAAGTGCTTGAAATTCAGGATTTAAATGTAAAAGATTCCCGGGGGCTTGGCGTGGTTAATAAGCTTAACCTTAATGTACGGGCCGGGGAAATTGTCGGTATTGCCGGTGTAGATGGAAATGGACAGTCTGAGTTAATAGAAGCTATTACAGGTTTGAGGAAGTCTGAAAGCGGTTCAATTAAATTGAATGGCAAAGAAATTATTAATATGTCACCGCGGAAAGTAACGGAGACGGGCGTAGGGCATATCCCTCAGGACCGTCATAAGCATGGACTTGTACTTGATTTTCCAATTGGAGAGAATATGGTTCTGCAAACCTATTACAAAGCTCCATTCTCTAAAAAAGGTGTTCTGAACTTTAAAGAAATCTACAGCAAAGCAACAAAGCTGATTAAAGAATTCGACGTCAGAACCCCAAGTGAATATACACTTGCTAGGGCACTTTCCGGAGGTAACCAGCAGAAAGCCATAATCGGACGTGAAATTGACCGCAATCCAGATCTCCTGATCGCTGCTCAGCCGACACGCGGATTGGATGTCGGAGCAATTGAATACATTCACAAGCGTCTGATTGAACAGCGTGACCAGGGGAAAGCTGTGCTGCTTATTTCATTTGAATTGGATGAAATCATGAATGTCAGCGACCGTATTGCTGTTATTTATGAGGGTGAAATTGTAGCAGTAGTTGACCCGAAACAAACAACTGAACAAGAATTAGGTTTATTGATGGCCGGTTCTAAACGGAAGGAAGCGGGTGGCGAAAACCATGTCTAATCGCATGAAGAATATTGTCGTGCCTCTAGTTGCCGTTCTGCTCGGCGTATTAGTAGGTACAATCATAATGATAGCAACAGGGTATAATGCCGGATCTGCATTTAATGCCCTATGGAACGGTGCTTTTGGAGAAATCTACTACACTGGTGAAGTCGTCAGACAGGTCACACCTTATATTCTTGCCGGATTGGCAGTTGCATTTGCTTTCCGTACAGGCTTATTTAACATCGGTGTTGAAGGGCAGCTAATCGTCGGATGGCTTGCTGCTGTTTGGGTAGGGGTTGCATTTGAACTTCCAAAGTTCATCCATCTGCCGCTGGCTGTTCTTGCAGCTGCAGCAGCGGGTGCACTATGGGCATTTATTCCGGGATTGCTGAAAGCCAAGTTTAAAGTCCATGAAGTAATTGTCACGATCATGATGAACTATGTGGCATTGCATGTAACGAACTATATAATCCGTACGGTCCTTTCAGACAAAAGTGACCGTACGGAGATGATTGCAGACTCTGCATCACTGCGTTCCCCATTTCTTGAGGGCTTAACTGACTATTCCCGTCTGCACTGGGGAATTTTAATTGCTTTAGCTTGTGTGTTTATAATGTGGTTCCTATTAGAAAAAACATCAAAGGGATACGAATTGCGCTCTGTAGGCTTTAACCAGCATGCATCTGAATATGCAGGCATGAGCGTCAGCAAAAACATTATTCTTTCAATGGTAATCTCAGGAGCATTTGCTGGTCTTGCAGGTGCGATGGAAGCTTTGGGTACATTCGGATACGCAGCCATCAAAGGCGGATTTACCGGAGTAGGGTTTGATGGTATTGCGGTTGCCCTTCTGGGCGGTAACGGTCCAATCGGAATTATTTTTGCAGCATTGCTATTCGGAAGCTTGAAGGTCGGCGCCTTAAACATGCCGCTTGAAGCTGGAGTTCCAAATGAACTGGTGGATATTATCATTGCTCTTATTGTGTTCTTTGTTGCAGCAAGCTATATGATTCGCATCTTTATTGACCGTATCAGCAAAAAGGGGGTGAAGTAAGTGGGCTTAATGGAGATCCTATTAATTATTATTCCATCAACATTGCTTTGGGCAGCCCCGCTTATTTTCACTGGTTTGGGCGGAAACTTTTCAGAAAGCTCCGGTGTTGTAAATATTGGTTTAGAAGGATTGATGGTAATTGGAGCATTCACTGCCATAGTCTTTAACCTTACGTTCGTAGATGTATTTGGCAGCATGACCCCATGGGTAGCATTATTGGCAGCTATGGTTGTAGGAGCACTTTTATCCATCCTGCATGCTGTTGCTTCCATTACGTTTAGAGCAGACCAGGTAGTCTCAGGTGTTGCGATTAACCTTCTGGCAATTGGAGCTGCACTGTTCCTGGTTAAATTCATTTATGGAAAAGGCCAGACGGATATTATTCAAAAAGGGTTCAGCAAGGTGGATATACCATTTTTGAGCGATATACCCGTAATAGGAAAACTGTTTTTCTCAAACACATACTATACTTCATTTGCAGCGATTGCCGTGGCATTTCTTGCCTGGTTTGTGATGTTTAAAACTCCATTCGGGCTAAGGCTGAGAGCGGTTGGTGAACACCCAATGGCTGCAGATACAATGGGTATTAATGTTACCCGAATGAGATACATTGGGGTATTAATCTCCGGTGCCCTAGCAGGAATCGGCGGCGGTGTGTATGCACAATCCATTTCTTCAGATTTCGGCCATGCAACGATCAGCGGCCAGGGATTTATGGCATTGGCAGCATTGATCTTTGGTAAATGGCATCCGCTTGGTGTTATGGGGGCGGCTTTATTCTTTGGGTTTGCGCAAAGCTTGAGTATCATCGGCTCGAGCCTTCCATTCCTTGAGAATATTCCAAATGTATATCTTCTCATAGCACCATATGTTTTAACGATTCTGGCATTGACTGGTTTCATAGGACGCGCCGATGCTCCAAAAGCATCTGGTACTCCATATATAAAAGGAAAGCGCTAAACAGCAAAGCCTCATTTCATTTAGAAATGGGGCTTTTTTCAGCGCAAATCTTATCCTATTTTAATTTGTGATTCATTGAGGCAAATGTGTTAATATTTTGTTAATTAGATAAGAGATTAGAGGTTTGATTATGCGTTTTTCCTTATATATAGATGATTATGAAACAGAAAAGATTTTTTCCTATTTGCGCTGGCTTTTTTTGGCCGCTGCGGCTTTGTTGTTTTATTTGCCGGTACTTTCCGGCACTTTACGATGGAATAGTGAATCGTTTAGTATCTGTATCAGGCGAAGAATACCGGGAAAAACCAGGTGCATTTTGAATGCGGAAAAGTGATGAAAAATCATGATACTAAACTTAAGTCAGTCTTTGTAAGCTAACCCCTAAAAGGGGTTTTTATTTTGTTCTATAACCTTCCAAGACAGCCAATAACTTGAAATAAAGAAATAGGGCAAGGTATAGTAAGAATATGATTTAATACAAAGGATATTATAGAAGATAGCAGCAAAGTGTTTACATATAGGTGTTGATCCCTATTCTTAATACTGACCGTACTTTGGACTCATCAATCTACCGACAGGAGGAAAAGAAATGGCTGTAATCTCTGAATCCGTAAAAGCCATGAATGGCTTTAAGCTTCATGTAGTTAAAACAGAGAAATATAAAACCAATACACTGGTCTGGAAAATGAAAGCTCCGCTTGAAAAGGATACTGTTACATTAAGATCTTTATTGCCGCATGTCCTGCAAAGCAGCAGTTCGTCATACCCTGCAACCGGAAAGCTGCGCTCTTATCTAGATGAATTATATGGTGCAACTCTTTTTGTCGATTTGGCGAAAAAGGGTGAGTATCATGTCATTACCATTTCTGTTGAAATTGCAAATGAGAAGTTTCTTTCAGACCCAACGCCTCTATTGAAAAAAGCGTTCCAATTTTTATCGGAGATCCTGACTAAGCCAAATGTGCAAGGCGGGGCTTTTGACCAGGATACGGTTGAAAAAGAAAAAAGGACGCTGAAACAGCGGATTCAATCCGTTTATGATGATAAAATGCGCTATTCCAATTTTCGGCTGGTACAGGAAATGTGCAAGGATGAGCCATATGCGCTCCATGTGCATGGCGAGAAAGAAGATGTGGATAAAATTACGCCTGAAAGTCTATATGAATATTATCAGCAGGCAATGGCGCAGGATGAACTTGATTTATATGTAATAGGTGATGTGGACGAGGCAGATGCCGAATCCTACGCAAGGGAGCTTTTATCTTTAGAGGAAAGAACCCCGCAGGCAGCGCCGGCATCTAGAGGAAGAATCAGAGAATCTGTTAACGAAGTCAGGGAAGAACAGGATGTGAAGCAGGGGAAACTAAATATCGGCTATCGGACAAAAGTCGTTTACGGTGATTCTGATTATTATGCCCTGCAGGTATTCAATGGAATTTTTGGAGGCTTTTCACACTCAAAATTGTTCTTGAATGTCCGCGAAAAAGCCAGTCTCGCATACTATGTAGCCAGCCGCCTTGAAAGCCATAAAGGCTTAATGATGGTTATGTCGGGGATCGATAATAGTAATTATGACCAGGCAGTTAATATTATTAAAGAACAGCTGGAAGCCATGAAAAACGGGGACTTTACGGAACAGGAAATGGAGCAGACCAAAGCTGTCATAAAAAATCAGCTTTTGGAGACTGTTGATACAGCCCGCGGGATTGTCGAAGTCCTCTATCATAATGTTGTGTCAGGCAAAGAAATTACGCTTCAAACCTGGATGGATGAAATGAATAAGGTAACTAAAGAGGAAATTGCCGAAACAGCTAAGAAGGTCAGTTTGGATACAGTGTATTTCCTGACAGGAAAGGAGGCGGGCAAGTAATGGAAAAAATCACTTTTGACCAGCTTCAGGAAGAGCTGTATTATGAAAACCTTGAAAATGGGCTGGATGTATATGTTTTGCCGAAAAAGGGATTTAACAAGACCTATGCCACGTTTACAACGAAATATGGTTCGATCGACAATCATTTCCTGCCCCCCGGGAAAGATGATTTTGTAAATGTTCCTGATGGGATTGCCCATTTTTTGGAGCACAAGCTTTTTGAAAAAGAAGACGGAGATGTATTCCAGCAATTCAGCAAGCAGGGAGCATCAGCCAATGCATTTACTTCTTTTACGAGGACTGCTTATTTATTCTCCAGCACATCGAACGTAGAGTTGAACCTTGAGACTCTGATTGATTTTGTGCAGGACCCTTATTTTACAGAAAAGACTGTTGAAAAAGAGAAAGGCATCATCGGCCAGGAAATCACCATGTATGATGACAATCCTGACTGGCGCTTATATTTTGGACTGATCGAAAATATGTATAAAAACCACCCGGTTAAAATCGATATAGCAGGTACGATCGAGTCCATTTCCCATATTACAAAAGATATGCTGTATGAATGCTATGAAACCTTCTACCACCCAAGCAACATGCTGCTGTTCATCGTTGGACCCGTTGATCCGGATCAGATTATGTCTCAGGTTCGAACGAATCAAAGCAAGAAGGATTATAAAGAGATGCAGGAAATTAAACGCCAATTCGAAGAAGAGCCTGCTGAAGCGGCCGAAAAGAAAAAGGTTCTTGAGATGAATGTTCAGACCTCAAAGTGCCTTGTTGGGATAAAGAGCAGTAATGCAAATCAGTCCGGCAAAGAAATGCTCAAAAATGAACTGAGTCTGAATGTGCTGCTGGATATCTTATTCGGTAAAAGCTCTGAGCACTACAGCTCACTGTATAATGAAGGGTTAATTGATGACACATTCTCCTTTGATTATACACAGGAACAGGGCTTTGGATTTGCCATGGTCGGCGGGGACACAAATGATCCTGACCGTTTAGCTGATACATTGCAAAAGATGCTGCTGGATGCAAGGGAAAAGGGAGCTATTTCACAGGAAACACTTGATCGGACAAAAAAGAAGAAAATAGGTGCATTCCTGCGTGCTGTCAATTCACCTGAGTATATAGCCAATCAATTTACCCGGTATGCTTTTAATGAGATGGATTTGTTTGATGTTGTGCCGACGCTTGAAAGCATCACACTTGAGGATGTGGAAAATGCGGCTGGTCATTTGATTAGCGAAGAACGATTTACGGTTTGTCAGGTTGTGCCTAAAAAATAAAAAGCTGTTTCAGCAGAGCGCCATAAAAGGCGCTTTGCTTTTTTCGGGAGTGTATGAAATGAGGAAATTTGCGTTAATAACTGGAGCCAGCGGAGGAATCGGCCAGGAAATCAGCATTAAACTGGCGGAGGAAGGCTATTCGCTCTATTTGCATTACAATCAAAATAAGCGAAGTATAAACAGTCTGCTGGACCGCCTGCAGGCCTTTGATGGAGAATATATTCCAATCCAGGCAGACCTGTCTGTACAAGGCGGCTATAAAAAAATTATACCAAATATCTTTTCGCTTGATGCCATTATCCATAATAGCGGGTCAGCACAATACGGACTTCTGACGGAATTGCCGGAAGCGGAAACTGAGGCGCTGATGAACCTTCATGTGACCTCACCTCTTCTGCTGACCAAAGAGCTTCTGCCAAAACTTATTTCAAAGGGCAGCGGGAATGTCATCGTTATTTCCTCTATATGGGGCCAGACGGGTGCTGCTTGTGAAGTTGCTTACTCGGCAGCTAAGGGCGCCCAAATTGCTTTTGCAAAAGCTTTAAGCAAGGAAGTTGCCCTAAGCGGAGTGAGGGTTAATGCGGTTGCCCCAGGTGCAGTCGAGACAGCTATGCTGAATGATTTTACTGAAGAGGAGCTGGATGCCGTAAAAAGCGATATTCCTATGGGCAGGCTTGCCTTGCCTGCTGACATTGCCAACTCCGTTTCCTTCCTTCTTTCAGAAAGGGCCTCGTATATTACCGGACAGGTCTTGGCTGTAAATGGCGGCTGGTATACGTAACTCCTATCGTTCATTGAAGTTTCACATATTTTTTGTTCATGTGTATTAGTGCATGCATATTTTATTCAGCCCCTAAGCACAATATAATTGTACAACATTTAAAGGAGGCAATAATTATGTCTGTACTAGATAACTGGCAGCAGTGGAAAGACTTCCTTGGAGATCGTCTTCATCAGGGACAGAACCAGGGGATGAATAAGGAAACTGTAAATGACCTTGCTTACCAAATCGGCGATTATTTAGCCAAGCAAGTGGAGCCGAAGAATGACCAGGAAAAAATCCTGGCTGATCTTTGGTCTGTAGCAAGCCCGGATGAGCAGCATGCCATTGCAAATATGATGGTAAAGCTTGTTCAAAACGACGGCTCTCAATAAGAATTTAATGTAAATCAGCGAAAAGAGAGGAAATCCTCTCTTTTCGTTTTCCCCAAAAAGAATTTCCTCCACAGCCAGACGGGTTTTTCCTTTCATATTGGTAAAAAATCATATATTATAGAATCTAGATGAAAATTCAGGGTAGGTTTAATAAAAATTTACATTAATAAAAGATATACATATACATATAAAATGCGCAATGAGCCGCGCATCATGCAGGAGGAGGTTTTCCGGTGGAGAAAACAGAATGGTATTTGGAATATGAAATCCAAAAGAATCGTCCCGGCTTGCTTGGTGACATTTCTTCCCTGCTGGGTATGCTTTCCATAAATATCGTTACCATCAATGGTGTGGATGAAGGCCGAAGAGGATTGCTGATTCTGGCTAAAGACCACGAACAGATTGAACGCTTAAAATCGATTTTAAATACTATGGATACAATTAAAGTGATTAAGCTCCGGGAGCCTAAACTTAGAGACCGTCTTGCTGTGCGCCATGGAAGATACATTCAAAGGGATGCCGACGACAAGAAAACGTTCAGGTTCGTCAGGGACGAGCTTGGTTTATTAGTCGACTTCATGGCGGAATTATTTAAACAGGAAGGGCACAAGCTTATAGGGATCAGGGGAATGCCAAGGGTTGGAAAAACTGAATCCATTGTGGCCTCAAGTGTTTGTGCCAACAAACGATGGCTATTTGTTTCATCCACTCTGCTAAAGCAGACGATACGCAACCAGCTGATCGAGGATGAATATAATGAAAACAATTTGTTCATAATAGACGGAATTGTCTCAACCCGACGTGCAAATGAACGTCACTGGCAGCTTGTGCGGGAAATTATGCGCCTTCCTGCAGTAAAAGTAGTAGAGCATCCGGATATCTTTGTGCAAAACACTGAATACTCCCTTAATGATTTCGATTATATTATTGAGCTCCGACACGATCCTGAGGAAGAGATTACTTATGATGTAGTAGAGAAAAACAGTATGTTCTCTGAATCTGATTTTGGAGGCTTTGATTTTTAGTAAGTTGGAAGGTGTTGTAAATTGACAGAACTAGGAAATCGTTTAAAAGAAGCGCGGCTGGCTAAGGATATGAGCCTTGACGATCTGCAAAAGGTCACAAAAATACAAAAGCGCTATTTGATGGGTATTGAAGAGGGCGATTATAGCATGATGCCCGGGAAGTTTTATGTCAGGGCATTTATAAAGCAGTATGCTGAAGCGGTGGGAATTGAGCCTGAAGAAATTTTCGAGCAGTATAAAAATGACATTCCGGCACAGATGAATGATGATATTCCGGAAAAGCTATCCCGTGTTCAATCCAGAAAAGATCTTTCTGGCAGGACTTCAAAGGTATTCGATATTCTCCCAAAGGTACTTATTGGTGTCTTTATAATTGGTCTCATCGCAGTCCTTTATAATTTCCTGGGTGCCAAAGATCAGGCGGATAATGAAGAGCAGCCATCTGATCGGACAGATGGGCAGACGGTCATAGAAGAGTCTGAAAACCTTTCAGATAGTAAAAAAGATGAAAATGATAAAGATGAATCAGCAGGAGAGAAAGAAGAATCTGCTGACAAAGACTCTGCTGAGGAAACTGCCGAGGATCAAGAAGCCGAGGAAGCGCCAAAGCAGGAGGTTGCTGTGGTGCAATCCAGCGGAAATGGAACGGTTTATGAATTGAAAAATGCGGACAAGTTTGAACTGGAAGTTGTGTCTACAGGAGAAACTTGGGTGAATATCAAAAACGGCAAAGGAAATTCCTTCTACCAGGGAATGCTGACAGCTGATGGCACGAAAAGCCAGAAGGTAGACTTTTCAAAGGAAACGGAAGCTTCTATTGTAGTCGGAAATTCGACTCAAACTGAAATCTATGTAAACGGCGAAAAAATTGAGTATAAGGTGCCGCCTTCACAATCCGTCAAGCAGGATATAACCATTAAGTACGCGCCGAAGACCGAATAGTCATCTTCTTTAGATGACTATTTTCGCTTTTTATGTAAAAATTATCATTAAAAGGTTTGCAGCGAATGTCTGACACCTTTTTCTGCAAGAAGCTTCATTTACTATACTTGGAGGTAAAACATGAATCTGCCAAATAAAATTACAGTGTCACGTATCATGATGATACCCGTATTTCTGCTCGTAATGCTTGTTCCTTTTTCGTGGGGAAATATAGAATTCCTTGGAGCGGAAATGCCGGTAACCCACCTGATTGGAGCTCTTATCTTTATCATTGCTTCAGTTACCGATTGGGTTGATGGCTATTTTGCCCGCAAATACAATCTGGTTACAAATTTAGGTAAGTTTCTTGATCCGCTTGCAGACAAGCTCCTTGTCTCTGCAGCATTGATTGTCCTTGTTGATCTTGAGCTGGCTCCATCCTGGATTGTGATTATTATCATTAGCCGTGAATTTGCCGTAACAGGTTTAAGGCTTGTTCTGGCGGGGGAAGGAGAAGTAGTCGCAGCGAATCAGCTAGGCAAAATCAAAACATGGGCTCAAATTGTGGCCATTTCTTCACTGCTTTTACATAATATTATTTTTGAAATGGTTTCAATTCCGTTTGATCTGATTGCCCTTTGGGTTGCGATGTTCTTTACCATCTGGTCCGGCTGGGACTATTTTGCAAAAAACAAGCAGGCCTTCATTAACTCAAAATAATTTTTTTAGCCAGAAAGGGGCTTTTGAATGAATGCAGAAATTATAGCTGTCGGGTCTGAGCTTTTACTTGGACAAATCGTTAATACAAATGCCCGCTTTCTTTCCCGGCAGCTTGCTGAACTGGGCATTAATGTTTTTTACCATTCAGTGGTTGGCGATAACCCTGAGCGCCTGAAGTCTGTGATCAAAATTGCGGAAGATCGATCAGATCTGATCGTTTTCACTGGCGGGCTGGGGCCGACAAAGGATGATTTGACGAAAGAAACGATTGCCCGCCATCTAGGCAAAGAGCTTGTCATGGATGAGCAGGCGCTTGAATCCATACAGATGTATTTTAAACGGACCAACAGAGAGATGACTGAGAATAATAAAAAACAGGCACTTGTACTTGAGGATGCACAAGTACTTCCTAACGAGCATGGAATGGCTCCTGGAATGATTTCCGATAATGGCGGGCATGTTTTTATGCTACTTCCGGGACCTCCAAATGAAATGGAGCCTATGTTCCTGAAACATGCTTTTCCGGCCCTGCAATCCAAGCTGGGCACAGATGATGTGATTGTTTCCCGGGTATTGCACTTTTTCGGGATTGGAGAAGCCATGCTTGAAACTGAGATTGAAGATATTATCGATGCGCAGAGTAATCCAACAATTGCTCCGCTTGCCTCTGACGGAGAAGTCACGCTAAGGCTTACGGCAAAGCATAGCCAGCCTAACACGGCAATGATGCTGATGGATGAAACTGAAGCTAAAATCCTCGGCCGTGTCGGCGAATTCTTCTATGGCTACGATGACACTTCCTTGATGCATGAGCTCACCAAGCTGATCAAGGAAAACAATATGACTATTTCCGCTGCTGAGAGTTTAACAGGCGGCATGTTTCAGCAGGAGTTTACATCCATTCCGGGAGCAGGCGGACTTCTAAAAGGCGGAGTGGTTTGCTATACAAACGAAGTTAAGGCTGAGGTTTTAAAAGTTCGCAAAGAAACGATTGATAACGAGGGGGTCGTCAGTGCTCAGTGTGCAGCAGAGCTTGCTGAGAATGTCGCCAGTCTGACTAACTCAGATATCGGAATCAGCTTCACAGGTGTTGCTGGTCCTGACGAACTGGAAGGCAACCCGGTGGGAACCGTATATATAGGCATCTGGATAAAAGGTAAGCCTGTCCAGACTGAAAAGCTGAACCTTGGGGGAACCAGGGCGGCAAACCGTGTCCGTACGGTAAAATATGGCTGCCATTTTCTTATAAAAGCATTAAAAGAATGTCAGAGCGCCTGAAAAGCGTTCTGATTTTTTAATAGCCTGAAAAATAGACAGAATTCTTATCGAAATGCCATTTCTTCTATTGATTCACATCTGAAAATTACATTTTCCACAGCATGAATTGATATTTTCGGGCAAAATGTCCTGGTGAAAAAAATCGAATGGATGTTCGACTTTTTGCTCGACAAATGCATTGAAAAGGTTTATAGTAGAGTTAGGTTTTGAGATGAGACAAAACGAATCTAATCAAAAGATAGATTCGTCTATATAAAAGGAGGAACTATTAGTGAGTGATCGTCAAGCAGCTCTTGAAATGGCGTTAAAACAAATAGAAAAGCAATTTGGTAAAGGTTCTATTATGAAGCTTGGTGAACAGACTGACCGGAAAATTTCCACTGCACCAAGCGGATCCCTTGCCCTTGATGCAGCTCTTGGGGTAGGGGGCTATCCAAGAGGACGCATTATTGAAATTTATGGACCTGAGAGCTCAGGTAAAACAACTGTAGCCCTGCATGCAATTGCAGAGGTTCAGGCAAGCGGCGGACAAGCTGCTTTTATCGATGCTGAACATGCTCTAGACCCTGTTTATGCACAAAATCTTGGTGTGAATATTGATGAGCTTTTACTTTCCCAGCCGGATACAGGAGAGCAGGCGCTTGAAATTGCAGAAGCACTTGTTCGAAGCGGAGCTGTTGATATTCTGGTAATTGACTCTGTTGCAGCCCTTGTGCCAAAGGCTGAAATTGAAGGGGAAATGGGTGATTCCCATGTTGGTTTGCAGGCCCGCCTTATGTCCCAGGCACTTCGTAAACTATCAGGCGCAATCAACAAATCTAAAACCATTGCGATTTTCATTAACCAGATCCGTGAAAAAGTCGGAGTTATGTTCGGAAACCCTGAAACCACTCCTGGCGGACGCGCTTTGAAATTCTACTCTTCTGTCCGTCTTGAAGTGCGCCGTGCAGAAACTCTTAAGCAGGGCAATGAAATGGTTGGTAATAAGACAAAGATCAAAGTTGTCAAAAACAAAGTCGCTCCTCCGTTCAGAGTGGCGGAAGTAGATATCATGTACGGTGAAGGAATCTCTAAGGAAGGCGAAATCATCGATCTTGGCTCTGAACTGGATATTGTCCAAAAGAGCGGCTCATGGTACTCATACAATGAAGAGCGCCTTGGCCAAGGCCGTGAAAACGCCAAAGTATTCCTAAAAGAAAACCCTGAAATCCGCCTCACTATCCAAAAACAAATCCGTGAACACTATGGACTTGATGGAGATAAAGTAATCAGCGGAGACGAAGAGCAGGAAGAATTCGAGCTGATCGATTAATACAAAGCAAAAGCAAAGCCCGGGCGGCTTTGCTTTTCTTATAGGTATGAAATTATGTAAACGGGAAGGTTACATGTGGATTTGAGCTCATGGTACGACAGTTCATCAGTAGTATTGAAAATATCCTTTGAAATATCGGTTTAAGGGTTTTGATAACTAAAATTACTTAATTAGTACATGCTGATTGTAGTGGAAGGCGCGAGATCCTCGAAAATGCTAACGCATTTTCTTCGTGCGGTGTTTAACAGAGGAGCTTACTCAATGTCCTGCGGGAGTGCGGTAAACGGGAGACCCCGTTGGCGCGAATGCGCTGAGGAGGCTCCCGGACCGCCCTCGGCCGCTGAGTGACTGCATCAGAAATCAACACCCATATTCAACGGACGCTAAACAAAATCTTAATTGTAACCAGTTGTAATCTTAAGACATAAAAAAATGAATTGACTAAATGATCAAAAGTGTTCAAACCAATCGAAATATTAAGAAAAGCCTATAGGACAAACCCTTGACAATGAAATTCCACAGCTTTACAATTAAAAATGTATATTTTACATTTTATATGTAAAGAAATTCTTACTGAGTTAGACTTTGTCTTTCTCCAGGCTCCATTGGCTATTCATACGTTAATATTATGCCAGCCCTCAAATGGATGCCCAGTGCTTTATTGAGATTGAAACGTTTAAAAGCCTTAGTGCTGTATGTTGAATTGGACAATGTACATGCCGACACTTTAAAAAACGTAACACAAACAAGTTCATAGCAAGAGGAGGTGAAATGATGGATCTAGTAACAGCAATCATCTCCATTTTGCTTGGCCTAATCGTCGGTGCTATTGTTGGCTATTTTGTTCGCAAATCTATTGCCGAAGCAAAAATTGCAGGAGCTAAAGATGCTGCTGAGCAGATTTTGGAAGACGCAAAGCGAGAAGCTGAGGCTACGAAGAAAGAAGCCCTGCTTGAAGCGAAAGATGAAATTCACAAGCTTCGCACAGATGCGGAAAGTGAAATTCGTGATCGAAGAAATGAACTGCAAAAACAAGAAAATCGCTTAATGCAAAAAGAAGAGAACCTTGATCGCAAAGATGAAACGTTAGATAAACGTGAAGCGCTTTTAGAAAAGAGGGACGATTCTCTTAGCAAAAGACAACAGCATATTGAAGAGATGGAAAGCAAAGTGGACGAGATGATTAAAGAGCAGCAAGCTGAGCTGGAACGCATCTCAGGCTTGACTCGTGAAGAGGCAAAGTCCATCATTTTAGAGCGCACGGAGCAGGAAGTGGCTCACGATGTCGCTATTATGGTAAAAGAGAGCGAGACTAGAGCGAAAGAGGACGCAGATAAGAAAGCGAAGGAAATCTTGTCACTGGCTATCCAAAGATGTGCAGCTGATCATGTAGCAGAAACTACAGTATCAGTTGTCAACCTGCCAAATGATGAGATGAAAGGGCGCATTATTGGCCGTGAAGGCCGTAATATCCGTACTCTTGAAACTCTGACTGGAATTGATCTCATAATCGATGATACGCCGGAAGCGGTTATTTTATCCGGTTTTGATCCGATTCGCCGTGAGACTGCACGCTTAGCTTTAGACAAACTGGTTCAGGACGGACGCATCCATCCAGCTCGGATTGAGGAGATGGTTGATAAGGCCCGCCGTGAAGTGGATGAACACATCCGCGAAATTGGTGAACAAACTACTTTCGAAGTTGGTGTTCACGGTCTGCATCCAGATTTAATCAAAATTCTTGGCCGTTTAAAATTCCGTACAAGCTACGGTCAGAATGTGTTAAAGCATTCAATGGAAGTGGCTCAGCTTTCAGGTTTGCTGGCGGCCGAATTAGGACAGGACGAAACATTGGCACGCCGTGCTGGATTGCTTCATGATATTGGAAAAGCAATCGACCATGAGGTGGAAGGAAGCCATGTTGAAATCGGTGTGGAACTTGCCACTAAGTATAAGGAGCATCCTGTTGTCATCAACAGTATTGCTTCCCACCATGGTGACACAGAGCCTACTTCGATCATTGCCGTGCTTGTCGCTGCAGCTGATGCTTTATCAGCAGCAAGACCTGGAGCAAGAAGAGAGACTCTTGAAAATTATATTCGACGTCTGGAAAAGCTTGAAGAGATTTCAGAATCCTATGATGGCGTTGAAAAATCATTTGCCATTCAGGCAGGACGGGAAATTCGCATTATGGTTAAGCCTGAACAAATTGATGACCTTGAATCTCATCGTTTGGCAAGGGATATCCGTAAGAAGATTGAAGAGGAACTTGATTACCCGGGCCACATCAAGGTCACGGTTATCCGTGAAACGAGGGCCGTTGAATATGCAAAATAAAGCGATGCACATGCATCGCTTTATTTCTTTTTCGGGGTGTGCTTTATATTGATGCAGGAAACTGTGTTAAACTAATAAAAAAGACTGGAAAAGCATACATATATCTTTAAAAACAGAAAGGGATATGACATGAATATATTGTTTGTCGGAGATGTAGTGGGATCCCAGGGGCGTGATATGATCACTGAATATGTACCGAAGCTAAAAGAAAAATACCGCCCGCATATCACGATTATTAATGGGGAAAATGCAGCAGGGGGAAAGGGAATAACAGAAAAGATATACCGGGGATTTCTGGAGGCCGGTGCTCAGGCGGTAACGCTCGGTAATCATACATGGGATAACCGGGAGATTTTTGAATTCATTGACCGCGCTAAATACATGGTCCGTCCGGCCAATTTTCCTTCAAATAATCCTGGCAAAGGCATGGTGTTTTTAAAATTCAATACAGAGGAAGTAGCGGTTATCAGCCTTCAGGGCAGGACTTTTATGAATACAAGTGATTGTCCTTTCCAAAAGGCGGATGAACTGATAAAGGAAGCCCGTGAAAGGACTCCGTTCATTTTTGTTGATTTTCATGCGGAAGCAACAAGTGAAAAACAGGCAATGGGCTGGTATTTGGATGGAAAAGTATCAGCAGTAGTAGGTACGCATACGCACGTGCAGACAGCCGATAACCGTGTTTTGCCTGGCGGGACAGCTTTTATGTCTGATGTAGGAATGACAGGCCCTTATGACGGTATCCTTGGTGTTGAAAAAGAAGCTGTGATCAAAAGGTTTTTGACTGGATTACCGGTTCGATTTGAGGTTCCGAAAGAAGGCAGGACCCAATTAAGTGCAGCATTCATTGAGCTGAACCCAAAAACGGGGCTCGCAAAAAAAATTGACCGGATCTTAATTAACGATGACCACCCTTTTTACACATAAACAGATAAAAAACTGCATTCGGATGTCCGAATGCAGTTTTTAGTTTTTTTCATGAAAATCAGCCTGAAACCCTGCTTTTTTTGTCCAAGCCGGAATATGTGAATTCCAAGCTGAATATAGTAGCAATGGAATGATATATAGACCTGGTGCTAAATTCCATCAAAGCAGTATGACATGAACGGAAAGTAATTGCCTCTCTGAAGGCATTCGGCCTTTGCAGAAGGCGAATCAGCGCTTTGAGCAATGCATACAGGAGGGGTAAAACGAGGAGGAGCTAGGAATGGAAATATTAAAAGTTTCAGCAAAATCTAATCCTAATTCTGTAGCTGGTGCGCTTGCTGGAGTTCTTCGCGAAAGAGGAAATGCAGAAATCCAGGCAATTGGTGCGGGTGCATTGAACCAGGCTGTTAAGGCAGTAGCGATCGCAAGAGGATTCGTAGCGCCTAGCGGAGTGGATTTAATTTGTATCCCTGCATTCACGGATATTCTGATTGACGGCGAAGAGCGGACTGCCATTAAGCTGATTGTGGAGCCGCGTTAGCCAAAAGCTTCAGAATGGGAAATCATCCATTGTCATATGCATAAGTCAGCAAAATATAAATTCGTGAAAAAATATTAAAACCTGTTTGCATCATAGGCAAACAGGTTCTTTTTTTAATAAGATGAAGCTATACAGAAAAAGGGAGGAAGACAGCGTGAAAATATTTGATGCACATTGTGATGTCCTATATAAAATGTTTTTGAACAGAGAGGTTGATTTTAAAAATTCAGGAAGTCTTCAGGTAAACATGGAAGGTCTGCAGGCCTCCCGTTTCAAAGTTCAGTGCTTTGCCATATATGTTCCTGAAACTGTACATCCGGAAATGAAGTTCAACGCGGCCCTATATATGGCCGATCTGTTTTACGACAAAGTGCTTAAGCCCAGCCCTCAATTAAAGCTCATTAGAAGCAGCCGGGACATCGACCTGCTGCAGGATGATGAAATAGGGGCAGTGCTGACACTGGAGGGATGTGATGCCGTTGGCTGCGATCTGCTTAAATTAAAGACGCTTCTCAGGCTGGGGGTGTCTTCAGTGGGACTGACCTGGAATTATGCAAACTGTGCTGCTGATGGAGTGCTTGAAGAGAGGGGGGCAGGGCTTTCCTCGTTTGGCAAACAAGTGGTTTATGAATTAAATGCCAGCAAAGCATGGTGCGATGTATCCCATCTCTCTGAACGCGGGTTCTGGGATGTGATGGAATGGGCGGATTATCCTTTTGCCTCTCACTCGAACTGCTATTCGCTGTGCCCAAATCCCCGCAATTTATCAAACGAACAGATTGAAGCCCTGATTGACCGGGACAGTGTTATGGGCATTACATTTGTGACGGAGTTTTTATCAGGAAAACAATCAGCCACAATTACTGATATCCTAAGACATCTTGAACATGTTTGTTCACTTGGAGGAGAAAATCATGTTGGATTTGGTTCGGATTTTGACGGCACCGATGGAAGAGTTACAGGTTTGGAGGATGCAAGAAAATACGACAGCCTGATAAATGAACTAATAAAATATTATTCTGATATACAAGCTGAAAATTTTCTATTTCGGAGTTTTTATAGCAGATTTCCAAGGTGAAAATGGTGAAAAAACTGTATATCAAGGGTTGTTAGAGACCTATTGAATCCAAAATAGAATGATCTTTTTAGTATTTTTCAAAAAATAAAAAAATATTCATCTTTTAGCCAATAAATATTCAGAAAGGGTTGCTTTTTTAGACGCATAGGTCTAGAATTGAAAGCGTTTAGTACCCATCCATCTTCCAAAAATATAGCCTTAAAGGCATGTTGAATGACCGGTTTGACTGGACAAGTACTACACTTATATTAAATAAACGTTTTTACATAATTTCTTAACGTATCTAAAGGGGTGTAAGACATGATCAATCAACTTTCATGGAAAGTTGGAGGACAGCAAGGGGAAGGTATTGAAAGTACCGGGGAGATTTTTTCCATTGCGCTAAATCGTTTAGGCTACTACCTGTACGGTTACCGCCACTTTTCATCACGTATTAAGGGCGGGCACACGAACAACAAGATTCGCGTCAGCACGTCACAAATTCGTTCTATTTCGGACGATTTAGATATTCTGGTAGCTTTTGACCAGGAAACAATCGATTTAAACTACAAAGAACTACACGATAAAGGGATCATGATTGCAGATGCAAAGTTTGATCCTAAACAGCCAGAAGATACGAATGCAGCTTTGTTTGCAGTCCCTTTTACAGAGATTGCTACAGAGCTTGGAACATCCCTGATGAAAAACATGGTTGCTGTTGGTGCAACATGTGCGGTTCTAAATTTAGATATTAAAGTATTTGAAGAAGTAGTTCAAGAGATTTTTGGGCGAAAAGGACAGCAGGTTGTCGATAAGAACATGGAAGCCATTCAGGCTGGCTTTGATTTCATGAAAGTAAAGCTTAGTGATGATGTGGAATTAATGGAGCTTGAAAAAGCTGACGGGCTGAAGCGTTTATTCATGATTGGAAACGATGCAATCGCTCTTGGTGCGCTGGCAGGCGGATGCCGCTTCATGGCCGCTTACCCAATAACACCTGCATCCGAAATCATGGAATATCTGATTAAAAAGCTTCCGGCACTTGGCGGATCTGTCATCCAGACAGAAGATGAAATTGCCGCAGTTACTATGGCAATAGGTGCAAACTACGCAGGTGTCCGCTCACTTACAGCATCTGCTGGTCCGGGACTTTCCCTTAAAATGGAAGCGATAGGCCTTTCAGGGATTACTGAAACACCGCTTGTTATCGTTGATACGCAGCGTGGCGGCCCTTCTACAGGACTTCCGACAAAGCAGGAGCAATCTGACTTAATGGCAATGATTTACGGAACTCATGGCGAAATTCCAAAAATCGTGCTTGCTCCAAGTACGGTACAGGAAGCATTCTATGATACGGCTGAAGCTTTCAACCTTGCGGAAGAATATCAGTGCCCGGTTATTGTTCTCTCAGATTTGCAGCTTTCCCTTGGAAAGCAGACAGTGGAGCCGCTTGATTTCAGCAAAGTGGAAATCCGCCGTGGAAAGCTTGTTACAGAAGATCTTCCTGAAATTGAAAACAAAGGCTACTTCAAGCGCTTTGAGGTTACAGAAGATGGAGTTTCACCTCGCGTAATCCCAGGTATGAAGAACGGAATTCACCATGTGACAGGTGTGGAACATGATGAAACTGGAAAACCTTCAGAATCAGCTGCAAACCGGAATGCGCAAATGGATAAGCGTTTCCGCAAGATTGAAAATATTAAATTCAATACACCTGTTCACAAGCATGCTCCTCATGAAGAAGCAGACTTGCTGATTGTCGGCTTCAACTCAACACGCGGTGCAATTGAGGAGTCAATGAGCAGACTGGAACAGGACGGTATTAAAGTGAACCATGCACAAGTTCGCCTGATTCATCCTTTCCCAACTGATGAGTTATTGCCGCTTGTGAAATCAGCTAAGAAAATCGCTGTAGTTGAAAACAACGCTACAGGACAATTAGCGAACATCATGAAGATGAACGTCGGACATGCTGAGAAAGTACATAAGCTATTAAAGTACGACGGAAATCCATTCTTGCCGCATGAAATTCACACAAAATGCAAGGAGTTGTTCTAAATGGCCACATTTAAAGATTTTCGTAATAATGTAAAACCAAACTGGTGCCCAGGTTGTGGAGACTTCTCCGTGCAGGCTGCGATTCAGCGTGCGGCAGCAAATGTTGGTTTAGAGCCTGAGAACTTAGCTGTTGTATCAGGCATCGGATGTTCCGGACGTATTTCCGGCTATATCAATTCTTACGGTTTCCACGGCATTCATGGGCGTTCACTTCCAATCGCCCAGGGTGTGAAAATGGCAAACCGCGATTTAACAGTTATCGCATCCGGTGGTGACGGAGATGGATTCGCGATCGGTATGGGCCATACGATCCATGCGATCCGCCGTAATGTGAACATCACTTATATCGTCATGGATAACCAAATCTATGGTTTAACAAAAGGACAGACTTCACCGCGTTCTGCGGCTGGCTTCAAAACTAAGTCCACTCCTCAAGGTTCTATTGAGCAGGCGATTTCTCCAATGGAAATGGCATTAACTGCTGGTGCGACTTTCGTGGCACAAAGCTTCTCAACTGACCTTAAAGATCTGACTGCGTTAATCGAAGCTGGCATTAAGCATGATGGCTTCTCTTTAATTAATGTGTTCAGCCCATGTGTTACATACAATAAAGTAAACACATATGACTGGTTTAAAGAAAATCTGACAAAGCTTAGCGATGTGGAAGGCTATGATAATTCAAGCCGTGAAATGGCCATGCAGACTCTTATGAAGCACAGCGGCCTTGTAACTGGATTAATCTATCAGGACACAGAGCGGAAGTCTTATCAGGAATTGCTTTCAGGTTACTCTGAAACTCCTTTATCACAAGCAGATCTTGAACTAGATCAAGCTCACTTTGATAAACTTGCAGCTGAATTTATGTAATGGAAAGAAGCTCGGGGCTCCCGGGCTTCTTTTTTTGAGGCAGATACGGCTATTGTGAATTTGGCGAATAATATGTAAAAACTGGGGATATGAAAGCAGGATTGAAGTAGCAATCAGAAAAATAGGGAAAGTTTAGAGTAATCCGGGATAAAAATCTGCAAAATGGGGAAAGCATTCCACCAGAGACGAAGCTTAGGGAGATTGAATATAATGTGACACTTATCACACACAAAATGTTAATTTTAGTCTAGTATTAGTGGTTGTGAAGGGTTAAAACTTTACCAGAACGTACATACAAGTAATAGCTGCTGATAAGAGGCTGAGTGCGGTTTTCTATTGTTTTAACTATAAGAAAGCCTTATACTATAATAATGTGCACATATATAAAATGCACACCAATAATAGCTGAAAAATGAGTTTAAATGATAGATGCTGCTCAGGAGAAAGAGAAAGGGGATACATGATGAACGAAAAACAGCGTTTAGAAAGCCAGCAAGTGCAAACAGCAAATCCTTCGGACAAAAAATCCGTCAAGGATTACAGCAAATACTTTGAAACTGTTTATACTGCACCTTCCTTAAAGGAAGCGAAAAAACGCGGTAAAGAAGAAGTGAAATATCATAAAGACTTTAACATTCCAGAAGAATTTCATGGAATGGGGAATGGCCGCAAATTCTATATCCGCACTTACGGCTGCCAGATGAATGAGCATGATACCGAAGTTATGGCTGGTATTTTCCTTGGTCTTGGCTATGAGCATACAGAATCAGTGGAAGATGCAAATGTCATTTTGCTTAATACATGTGCCATCCGTGAAAATGCGGAGAATAAAGTATTTGGCGAACTTGGCCATCTTAAACATTTAAAAAAGGAAAATCCCGATCTTCTAATTGGTGTCTGCGGATGTATGTCACAGGAAGAATCTGTTGTTAACAAGATTCTTAAAACATATAACCAGGTAGATATGATATTTGGAACACACAACATCCACCGTCTTCCTAACATTCTTCAAGAAGCGTATATGTCGAAGGAAATGGTTATAGAAGTATGGTCTAAGGAAGGGGATGTTATTGAAAACCTTCCAAAAGTGCGCCGCGGCAATATTAAAGCATGGGTCAACATTATGTATGGCTGTGATAAGTTCTGTACGTACTGCATCGTACCTTATACACGAGGAAAAGAGCGGAGCAGACGTCCTGAGGATATCATTCAGGAAGTGCGCCAGTTAGCGGCACAGGGCTACCAGGAAATTACCCTGCTTGGGCAAAACGTAAACGCGTATGGAAAAGACTTTGAGGATATGAATTACGGTCTTGGCGATTTAATGGATGAAATGCGCAAAATAGACATTCCGCGAGTCCGCTTTACAACAAGTCATCCGCGCGACTTTGATGATCATCTGATTGAAGTGCTGGCCAAAGGCGGCAATCTGGTAGAGCATATTCACCTTCCAGTTCAATCGGGTTCAACAGATGTACTGAAAATCATGGCCCGTAAATATACAAGGGAACAATACTTGGAACTTGTTCGCAAGATTAAAGCGGCTATTCCAGAGGCTACTTTCACAACTGATATCATCGTCGGCTATCCTAATGAGACAGAAGAGCAATTCGAAGAAACAATATCCCTGTATCGGGAGGTAGGCTTTGAAGCTGCTTATACATTCATTTACTCACCTCGTGAAGGCACACCAGCGGCCAAAATGGTGGATAATGTGCCAATGGAAGTGAAGAAAGAACGTCTTCAGCGCCTGAATGCAGTTGTTAATGAATTATCGGCAGAAGCAATGAAAAAATATAAAGGCCAGACTGTCGAAGTTCTTGTGGAAGGGGAAAGCAAGAACAATCCTGAAATTCTTGCAGGGTACACAAGAAAGAACAAGCTGGTAAACTTTAAGGGACCGAAAACAGCGATCGGCAAAATTGTGAATGTCAAAGTAACTGATGCGAAGACTTGGTCCCTAAACGGAGAAATGGTAGAAGAACTAGACGCGGTTGAGGTGAAGCAGTAATGGCTAAATACACAAAAGATGAGATTGTAGAACGTGCTAAGGAATTGGCACGCATGATTGCAGAGACAGAAGAAGTGGATTTCTTCAAGCGTGCTGAAGCACAGATTAATGAAAACGATAAGGTTAGTGCTACCATTACAACAATCAAAGGCTTGCAAAAGCAGGCTGTGAATCTTCAGCACTATGGTAAAGCTGAAGCATTAAAGAAAACGGAAGAAAAAATTGCCCAATTGGAACAGCAGCTGGATGAAATCCCGGTTGTTCAGGAATTCAAGCAATCCCAGGTGGATGTTAATGAATTGCTGCAGATTGTGGCTAATACGATTTCCAACACTGTAACAGACGAAGTCATTACTTCTACAGGCGGAAATCTCCTGAGCGGCGAAACAGGATCAAAAATCAGCAACAGCAGCTGTACACATTAATAAACAGATAGTGAAACACCCTGCACCAATTGGTGCAGGGTGTTTTTACGTTCTATATTTAAGGGAGGAATTGGTATTGGCCATGGGTTGTGGGGGGCCTTTTATTGGTTTCGCAATAGTTCTACTGCCTTTAAAAATTCTTTTCTGTACTCCTGCTGTTCGATGATTGCTGCATTTAACGTTGACAGCAGGGATTGATTCAGCATTTTAGTCCCTGCATCATCAGATTTTTTGTCCAAAAAGTTGAGGAGAAAAGTATACACAAGAAGCAATGTCGAGTAATTATCCACATATGTGAGATTGATGGCCCGTCCGCCCTTTCCGCCGGCAGCATGGTTATTAATCGACGGTATTCCGGCTTCTGCAGCCATATCAATAAACTCCTTTGGAATACCCAGCTGCTTGAGGACTTCCGGATCCAGATCCAGCTTTTGCATATTTTGACTTAGCATGGTACTCCCTCCCTTCTTTTTGGACATTTTTAGACTCTGCATAGAAAGAATTGCTTTATCTTTAATTACGCTTTGTTGCTTTGCTGCTGAGTTGTAGTGTTCACAGAAATGGCTGTGGAGTCTCCTCCATTTGCAATATTGTATTGGGCTGAAAGAATTGGAATGTTGATCAGTGCAGCGTTAACAGCAAATCCTCCACCAGAAATCGGCAATTGGCCGTTTAGGTTTGTTTGAGGAAGGTTTGCTTGTGCAGCGAAAGTAAAAGCTTCCGCTTCATTGCCGCTGTCTGCTCCATTTACTGCTCCGCCGCTCGGCAATACGCCATTGTCTTTTTCGTAATCATCATAGCATCTTGATAGCATATTTTTTCACCTCCTTCAATTGATTGAAGTGGCTGTTTTCCAGATTATGAGTCTTTCTTCATCATGTCTGAAAGATCCAGATCCAGAAGTTTCTTACCGTTTACAGATAGTTTCACCTGTTTATAATCCTCGGATGTTTCCACAACAGGCAGCAGATTTTTTAATGCAGGAATCATATTCCCGATCCCGGAGGAATTTTTTGTGAAGAGCCCTTCTAAGTTTCTCAACGGCTTAAGAGATTCCATAAGATTTCCTTTTAACTCTTCAGACTGAATTTTTTCTAATCCTTTTGTATAGAATCCGCCCAATGTTTCCGTAAACTTGGCCACCATTTCTTCTGCATATTGTTTTGCTTCTTCCCCTGTCATCTCTTTGCCATTGATTGAAACTTTATAGTTGGAGTTCTCCTTGTCTGCCATTCCTGTTCACCTCCTTATCGATAGTTTATTATATTGATTCAAGAGCCAAGCTGTCTCCGCAAATGCAGTAGGACAAACGTGCATTTTTCAATTACATACCTATTAGTGAGTTTTAAGTCCTTACCATAGGCAGGCAGTTTCCTTATTTATATAGAGAATTCTCCTGCTGGATTTGTTCAGACCGGAACATTCGCCCGCTCCCGGCATACTATAAATCATGCCAATACTTTTGCCTAACATTCATAAAAATTATCGCACACTAGTCTAATATCCCGCATAGGATGAATTGAAAATGAATGAGGAGGGTTCGCTCGCAATGGGAGATTACAGAGAGATTATAACGAAAGCGGTCGTTGCGAAAGGACGTAAATTCACACAGTCCAATCATACGATCTGCCCGTCACACCATCCGTCAAGCATACTTGGCTGCTGGATCATAAACCATACGTACGAGGCGAAAAAAGCTGGAAAAACAGTGGAAATCTGCGGCCATTATGACATTAACGTTTGGTACTCTTTCAACAATAATACAAAAACCGAAGTTGTTACCGAACGGGTTGAGTATAAAGATGTCATTAAATTGAAGTACCGTGATCCGGACTGTTTGGATGATCATGATGTCATCGCCCGTGTTCTGCAGCAGCCGAGCTGCTGTGAAGCAGTCATTTCTCCAAATGGCAACAAAATCATCGTCACTGTGGAAAGAGAGTTCATGGTCGAGGTGATCGGCGAAACAAAAGTTTGTGTAGCTGTTCATCCAGACAAGTGCGAGTGCGATGATGACGCTTGGGGACTTGATGTGGAGGATGAAGAATTCGAGGATTTAAATCCGGATTTCTTGGTGGGAACTGAAGAAGAGTAATGACAAACTAGGAGGTTTTGCTTCCTAGTTTTTCTTTTTATATTTTCATAATGTCAGCCAAATTCAAGCGAATTAATGACAGCACCTTCCGCCTTTAGTCTGAATGCATCTGCAGAGCCTTACCTTAGAATGGAGGTATAAGATGTAAAGGGGAGAGGCGAGGATGAAAATATTTCAATTGAATTTGAAGTGCCATGATTTAGACAGGATGAAAGAATTTTATACAAATGTGCTGGAGATGGAACTGTTGACGGAGACTCAGAGTTATTTTACGATTATGGCCGGTTCAACAAAGATTCTTTTTGAGAAAGATGCAGCAATCCCCTTTTATCATGTGTGTTTCCGGACTAATGCTGAATACTTTGAACATATGTATCAGAAATTAGGTGCTGAAAGTGTGCTGCTGCCAAATGAGAGCGGCGAGTACAGTATGTTTTGGAAAGGAAAGCAGGCATATTTTATCGATCCGGACGGAAATATTATGGAGATGCTCGAGCGGCCTTTGGATGGTGTGAAAAAGGATGGTCTCCGCTGGCATGATGTTGGGGAAGTTGGCTTGCCAGTCAATGATGTAGCTGCAATGGAGCAGGAATTAGATCAGTATCTGTACAATGAACAGATGGATTCCAGTGAGACGTTTGCTTTTTACGGAGACAGGAAAGGGGTTTTTGTGCTTGTAAAGGAAGGGCGGAACTGGTATCCAACAGAAAGGGCTTCCGTTATTTCACCAATTAAAGTATTTGCATCAGGACCAAGGGATGTTATGTTTCAGCATCAGGAATATCCTTATGAAGTGATTGTGAGGAAGGAATGGGAAGGGAGCATCCCGGCTGTGCAATTTCGCATTGCACGTCCGACAAACCAGCTTGATAAACTCATTTCCTTTTATGAAAAAGGACTGGGTCTGAAGAGAGTTGGCGAGTTTTGGAATCATGAAGGCTATGATGGTATTATGATTGGTCTGCCTGATAGCCAATACCATCTTGAATTTACTCAATCTAAGGAAAAAATGGAGCTTCCGCAGCCGACAAAGGAGCATCTATTAGTTTTTTATGTGGGAGACCGCCTGGAGCGTGATAACATTGCCGAAAGGCTTGCTGCTTATGGGTATATGGAAACAGAACCGGAAAATCCATATTGGGGCAGAGGCGGAGTGACAATAGAAGATCCAGATGGATGGCCGATTGTATTAATGAATACGCCAGGAATATGAAGCTTCCGGTTTGCCGGGAGCTTTTCCAGCGTAAATTTTTAATTGAATAAGCCATCGTTTTCCTAAATATGTTAAAATAGCAAAGTAGTAAAATGAATGCAGAAAGGTTGAGGGGTTATGTTTAAAAAGGTTGCCTCTGATGTGCTGGGATTAAGCGATGTGGGAAGCGTCATCCAGCCGGCTGACTATGACAAAGTTGATGCTGACGATTACGTCCTTCACGAAGATAATGAGAAAATTTACTTCCTGATTAAGTCCAAATCGGATGAATACTGCTTTACGAATAAGGCGCTAATTCATCTGGATGGTACAAGTGCTGTCAGCAAAAAACGAACTCTAAAGCGCTACAGCTACCGCGAATACAGCATTTCAAATGTGATGCTGGAAACAGCTGGTACAGTCGATTTGGATGTGGAAATCAAATTCGTGATTGGATCTCAGGCATTCTCTATTGACGTACATAAAAAGCATCTCGAAGAATTGAAAGATTTATATAAAGCACTGATCCGCATTTCCGAAATCTGCCGCGAAAATGAAGTGTCCATGGAGTATGCTGAAAAAAGCCTGAATTTGGCATCAAGCACTCTTGGACGTTCAGTGTCCAATCAGGACGCCAATGTGGTGGACAATTTCCGTGTACTAAATGAAACAGCCTTCAACTGGCTGATGAACAGCCGCAAGAAATATAATGTGAAAGACTTCGGATATGTGTTTGAAAAATACATAAATAACTAAGAAATCCTGGCAGCTCTCCATTTGGGGGCTGCTGTTTTTTTTTGTGGCAAGACTTTCTACTGCTCATTAAACGCAAGTATAGTTTAACCACTGCTTTGATTGCAGCGGAGGATATTTGACTCAAGCGGGAGGAGAGGGAAGTGGAAGACCCCGCAGGCAAAGCCAAGGAGGCTCGGGAACCTCCCCGCGGAAAGCAAGTGTCCCGTGCTGAAATCAACGGCATAATATATAAGCCTATCAATATAAGAGAATAGCCAAGGCAAATATTGCACCTCTGAGTCAGCCAATAATCTATGATATAATGAAAAAGACGTTTTTAGAGGAAATCTCTAAAAAAGGATTATAAAATAATAGATTATGGATCGTTGGAGGAAGTTATGGCAGCAGCATACACGCCTATGATACAGCAATATTTAAGGGTAAAGGCAGAATATCAGGATGCCTTTTTATTTTTTCGCCTTGGAGACTTTTACGAAATGTTTTTCGATGATGCACTTAAAGCATCACAGGAGCTTGAAATCACATTAACCAGCCGCGAGGGAGGCACGGAAGAAAGGATTCCCATGTGCGGGGTGCCGTATCATTCAGCACCGGTTTATATTGAACAATTGATTGAAAAAGGATACAAAGTCGCAATCTGCGAGCAAACAGAAGATCCGAAACAGGCAAAAGGAGTTGTGAAGCGGGAAGTCGTTCAGCTTATCACACCTGGAACAATGATGGAAGGCAAAGGCCTTCAGGAAAAAGAAAACAACTATATTGCATCGATTTCGGTCTTTGAAGATGAAACCTTTGGATTTGCCACCAATGATTTATCAACAGGTGAGACGAAGGTAACGATGTTAAGCAGCGGGTTTGATGAGGTCTTAAACGAGCTGTCTATGTCAGGTGCAAAGGAAGTAGTCATCTCTTCCGACTTTGATGGAGAATGGCAGAGGAGAATGAAAGAACGCTCCGTCATGGCGATTTCATTCGAGGATGATTGCGGAGTCCGGGACTCTTTCGAGGGACTTCTGGCTGATTTAAATCAGGACAAGCTCAGGACAACTTCTTGCAGACTGATTAATTACCTGTACCGTACGCAGAAGAGGAGCCTGGATCACCTTCAAAAGGTGGCTACTTATCAGATTAATCAATACATGAAAATCGATTATTTTTCAAAAAAGAATCTTGAGCTGACAGAAACCATCCGCAGCAAAGGCAAGAAGGGCTCGCTGTTATGGCTCCTGGATGAAACGAAGACTGCCATGGGCGGCAGGCTTTTAAAGCAATGGATTGACAGGCCGCTTATTGATGAACAGGAAATCAAACGCCGCCATTCGCTGGTTGAAACGCTTATTCACTCTTTCTTTGAACGGGAAGAAATCCGGGAAAAACTGAAGGAAGTCTATGATCTGGAACGCCTTGCAGGAAGAGTGGCGTTTGGAAATGTAAATGCCCGCGACCTTGTGCAGCTTAAGAAATCTCTTCAGCAGATACCTGTTCTAAAAGAAATGGTCTCAAATCTGCCGAATGAGGAAGCAGTGAGGCTTGCTGAGCGCCTGGATGCGTGTGAAGAAGTCACGGATACTTTGGAAAGCGCGATAATGGAAAATCCGCCGCTGTCATTGAAGGATGGAAACATCATTCAGGACGGCTATCATGAAGAGCTGGATAAATACCGTGATGCCAGCCGCAACGGGAAAACCTGGATTGCCCAGCTTGAGAAGCAGGAACGTGAAAAAACAGGCATTAAATCATTGAAAATCGGTTTTAACCGTGTGTTTGGCTATTATATTGAAGTTACTCGCGCTAACCTTCATCTTCTAAAAGAAGGGCAATATGAGCGCAAACAGACCCTGACCAATGCCGAACGATTTATTACGCCTGAATTAAAGGAAAAAGAATCACTCATACTGGAAGCACAGGAAAAGTGTGTGGAGCTCGAGTATGAATTATTTACGAATGTCCGCGAACATGTAAAAGAATTTATTCCGAGATTGCAAAAGCTGGCGAAAACGGTAAGTGAGCTAGATGTTCTTCAGTGCTTCTCCGCTGTCAGCGAGCAAAGGCATTATATAAAGCCAAGTTTTTCAAATGAAAGACGGGTTTATATCAAAGACGGCCGCCATCCAGTCGTTGAAAAAGTGCTGAACGCACAAGAATATGTGCCGAATGACTGTTATATGGATGCGGACCGGGAAGTGCTGCTGATTACAGGGCCGAATATGTCCGGTAAAAGTACGTATATGCGGCAAATCGCCCTGACTGCGATTTTAGCCCAAATCGGCTGCTATGTACCTGCTTCTGAAGCCGTGCTGCCGATTTTTGACCAGGTATTTACGAGAATCGGAGCCGCCGATGACCTTATTTCCGGCCAGAGTACATTCATGGTCGAGATGCTTGAAGCGCGAAATGCTATTGTGAATGCCACTCAAAACAGTTTGATTCTGTTCGATGAAATCGGGCGCGGAACATCCACCTATGATGGGATGGCATTGGCGCAGGCAATCATTGAGTATATTCACAACCGGATTGGTGCGAAGACTTTATTTTCCACGCACTATCATGAATTGACGGTGCTTGAAGAAGAACTGCAGAAGGTGAAAAACATCCATGTCAGCGCAGTCGAGCAAAATGGACGGGTTGTGTTCCTTCATAAAATTAAGGAAGGAGCGGCAGATAAGAGTTACGGAATCCATGTTGCCCAGCTTGCAGAGCTCCCTAATGAACTAATTGTAAGGGCATATGAAATTTTAACGGGACTGGAATCGAACGATCCCGCTCCTGTGAAAAAAGAGATTCCTGCCGCAGAAAAAATGGCAGAGCCTGCTGCCCAATTATCTTTCTTTGAGGATTCTGAAGATGTGAAGAAACCTTCAATAAGCTCTAAGGAAAAAAAGATTATTGATAAAGTCAAAGCGCTCGATATCCTTGATATGACGCCAATGCAGGCATTAAATACATTATATGAACTGCACAGAAAATTAAAGAATTAATAAACAGGGGGTGACGAGATGGGGAAAATCATTCAGCTGGATGATGCGCTTTCTAATAAAATTGCTGCCGGCGAGGTGGTGGAGCGGCCAGCATCGGTGGTAAAAGAATTGATGGAGAATTCGATCGATGCCGGAAGTACTATTATTGAAATTGAAGCGGAAGAAGCCGGCCTGGCCAAAATCCGCATTATCGATAATGGCGATGGCATTGAGGAAGATGATGTCCTGAATGCCTTTCATCGCCATGCCACCAGTAAAATTAAAGACGAAAATGACCTTTTCCGCATCCGTACGCTCGGATTCCGCGGCGAGGCATTGCCAAGTATTGCGTCGGTATCGAGGATTGAAATGAAAACCTCAACTGGGGATGACGGCACACGTGTTGTCATAGAAGGCGGAAAAGTGGAAGTGATGGAAAAGGCACCCGGCAGAAAAGGGACTGACCTGACCGTGACGGATTTATTTTTCAACACGCCGGCAAGGCTTAAGTATATGAAGACGATTCACACAGAACTTGGCAATATTACAGATGTGGTTAACAGGCTGGCGCTCGCCCATCCGGAGGTCGCCATCCGCCTGATCCATAATGAGCGAAAGCTCCTGCAGACGAACGGAAACGGGGATGTCCGGCAGGTGCTTGCAGCTATTTATGGGCTCAATATTGTGAAGAAGATGGTTCGGATTGAAGCAAGCTCACTTGATTTTAAAATCAGCGGATATGCAGCAATGCCGGAGATTACAAGAGCATCAAGAAACTACATTTCTACCATGATCAACGGCCGCTTCATCAAGAATTATTCTTTGGCCAAAGCCATTCAGGAGGGGTATCATACTCTGCTGCCAATCGGCCGCTACCCGATTGTGCTCCTGAACATTGAAATGGATCCGCTCCTTGTCGATGTGAACGTCCATCCGTCGAAAATGGAGGTACGCTTAAGCAAGGAACATGAATTGAATGAGCTTGTATCAGGTGCTTTGAAGGCTGCATTTAAAAAAGAGGAACTGATCCCATCCGGATTTACACAGCCGAAGACCATGAAGCCTAAGTCAGAACAGACGGCTCTTGAACTGGATCATTTGCCTGAGCATCGGGAGCATGTGCCTTCTTTTGTTCGTGAAGCGAGGGAGGATGCTATCCGGCAGTACCCGAATGGGGCAGATCCGCAAAGCCCGCAAAGTCTACCAGGTGAACCGGCAGCAGCTGAATATCCTGATTTGCAGGATGCTCCTCTCATAGATTTAAGCCCCTCAGCTGAAGAATTGCCTGAAGCAGATCAGCACATATTCCAGCCCGAAGAGCCGAGAGCTGCAGGACTGGAACAGTTTTTGGCAGAGACCGCCACAGTGGAGGAGCCATCCCGGGTGCCGCCGCTCTATCCGATTGGGCAAATGCATGGGACATATATTTTTGCCCAAAATGACCGGGGCCTTTATATCATTGATCAGCACGCCGCCCAGGAGCGGATCAAGTACGAGTATTTCAGGGAGAAAGTCGGCCAGGTTGAAAGTGAATTGCAGGAAATGCTTATACCGCTGACATTTGAATACTCAACGGATGATTATATTAAAATTGATGAATACAAAGGCGAGCTTGAAAAAGTGGGGGTATTTCTGGAGCAGTTCGGACATAACAGCTTTATTGTCCGTTCTCATCCGCAATGGCTGCCTAAAGGCGAAGAACAGGAAATTATTGAGGATATGATTGAACAGCTCTTAGCCATGAAGAGAGTCGATATTAAAAAGCTGCGTGAGGAAGCTGCCATTATGATGAGCTGTAAAGCTTCCATTAAAGCGAATCACCATCTCCGCAATGATGAAATCCAGGCGCTGCTTGATGAATTGCGGAGGTCTTCCGATCCGTTCACATGCCCGCATGGACGGCCGATCATCATACATTACTCCACTTATGAAATGGAAAAGATGTTCAAACGTGTGATGTAGTGGGATTTGTGGCAAGGGGAATTTCTCCTTGCCCACTTTTTGCCCATTTATCTTAAATATGACTCTAATTTTAGTAAATTTTCAGTTTCATATTTTTTTGTAATATGAACATAGACATCGGCTGTCATATTGACAGTTGAATGCCCCAATCGTTCACTAACAAACTTTATATCTGCACCACTTTCCAGCAGCATAATTGCGTGAGTATGACGCAATCCATGCGGGGAAATGTGGGGGAGGTTTGTTTTAGCTTTTTTTAAAATAGAATCAATCGTCTTGTTGACTCCATATTCTCCAATTTCTTTTCCGTTTGGGCACCTTACTAAGAACTCTGATTTATGGTAATCGGCACCATGTTTCATTTTATTTTTCTTTTGCCATAACTGATACTGTTTTAAATCAGCAATTAAAGTATTATCAATTCCAATTGTGCGGTTACTTGATTTGGTTTTTGGTTTTTTTACACCTTTGTCACTTCTCGTTTTTGTGATGGAAATAGTTTTATTTTCAAAATCAATATCCTCCCATTTTAAGGCTAACATTTCACCTTTTCTAATTCCTGTTCGGAGTAAAATTGATGCGATAATATAATGATGATATGGAGATTTTTTAGCTGCATCCATGAAGATTTCTACTTCATCTCTTGATAAATAATTAATTTTTTCTTCTTCCTCAACTTTTATAGATATCCCTTGATACTTATTATGTGTAACCATTTCTAGTTCAACAGCTTTATTGATTGCAGTACAAAAAATAGAATGAATCGTCTGGATGGTTTTTTTAGCGTATCCTTTTTCAACTAATGTATTAATAAATTTTTGATATTCCATCCGTGTTAACTGATTCATTTTATAATTTCCGAGACTTGGGATAATATGATTATTGATATACCAAAATCGATTAAATAATGTTCTTTCTGCGCATTGGGCTCCATAAATTTCTAACCATTCGGTAAGCCAATCCTTTAGTATAGTTTCGCTATTTGCAATAACAGAATGTTGCCGGAGATAAAACTTTTTCTCCACTTCAGCTGCTTCAATCTGTGCCTCTTTTTTAGTTCTAAATCCACTTTTACTTTTTTCTTTTGGTTTTCCTGTAGCAGGGTCTATATATTTAATTCTGTATTGCCATGAATTACCCCTTTTTCTGAAACTAGCCATGAATACCTTCACCTCTATATGTAAGTATGTAATTTTTTGAAAAATATCATTGAATTGATTCTATTCTCAAACATTACAAATCTCTTTTCAGCAAACTTATAAGTTACCTTGAACATTTGTGCAACTTGTTTAATAACCTCTCCTCTTGTGGGAGGAAATGTCAGTTGTATTAACATAAAAGTTGGGACACAGAAATGGTAAGAAAAATAGTTGGCTTGGAATTCTTGAAGTTTTAAAAATTCTTCAGGCATAATTAGTTGATTTCCAAAGTGCCTTTTAAAATGGCAAAATTCGTGTCCAAATTCTTCCCACTGTTCTTCCTTACTAAGTCTTTCATCAATGATTACTTCATCTTCATAGATACGACTTGATATATTCATATATTTCACGGACATCCCTAAGCGATAAATGATATCGTGCATATCAATTTGATGGGGATGTAAGATTCCAATATCGTAATAAAAGTCTTTTATCCAATCTTCTAGCAAAGTTGTGCGGTAATTCATTTTGAACCTCCGGATGGGAATGTATGTTCTGTTTTAATTTGAAAAGAAAAGCCCAAAAGGGCTAATCATTGAATCTCTGAATTATAAATTTTCCAATGGTAATTCAAATCGAAGTCCCCGCGTGATTCTAAAGTACCCTTGACTGTAACACTATCACCTGGTTTTAGATCGGTTAGAAGATTACTCGTAAAATCTGCAACAAAAACATTGTAAGCTTCATTACCTGATGTATTAACATCATCCCACGTTTGACCGGTGTACTCTCCTGCACCTAATACCCATATTTGTGAAGAACCTATTTCCAGTATAGTTCCTGACCAAGTTACCTCTTGTCCGTATAGATAATTATCCCAAGTTGGTGTTTTGTCTTCACCAAGTTCTTTATAATTGTTAATGAACTCTGGAAAATTATTTAAAGAATCAATAGTTTTCTGTTGTTGATCGGATATTTGTTTTTCAGTTTCATTCGGTTCTTCTGATTTTGTATTTTCTTCAACAGGCTTGTCTACCGGCTCTTTAGTTTCCTCTGTACCTGAACATCCCCCTAAGATAAAGCTTAGAGATAGAACAGAGATAACTAGTAAAAATTTGTACTTCATCTTATCTAATCTCCCTTTTAATAAATTTATGTATTTATGGGTAAATAACCCATTATATCCTCAAATAAAAACACGCAAGCGCGTGTTATTTTTTATCTCTATCTCTGATAATCTCCCAGAACTTGATGAGTTCTTCTATCTTTTCCTCTGGAGCATCCATTAAATCTTTAAAAAAGATTTGTGTTTTAGGATTAAGTATCTCTCTCCACATTTCATCGCTAGAGCTGTTTTTTTCATTACCAGTAATCAAATAATCAATTGAAACATCAAATATTTCCGAGATTTTTTTTAATGTCTCGAAGTCAGGTCTACGTTCATCTGATTCATATCGCGATAGTTGGACATTGGAAAGTTCCAATTTTTTCGCCATATCTTTTTGATTAATTCCACTTTTCTCTCTTAATTTCCTAATTCGATTTCCAAAAGATGACATTAAAAAACCCCTCTAATTATCAACTGATTAAATCATATCATTTACCAATATGGTAATAAATATTTTTGCCAAAAAGGTAATTTTCTGATTGACTTTGCCGTAATGGTAATATATTATAAACATGAGTTACCGATATGGCAAAATCGGAGGTGAAACAATGAAACAGAAAGTGTTGAAAGTGGATCTAGTAAAAATAAAAAAATTAAGAAAAGAACATAATTTGTCACTTGAAGAAATGGCAAAGCTTTTGGGGTACGAGAGCCCAAATGGATACTATTATCTTGAAATTGGTCGTGGCAAGTTCCCAGCCGAGACATTAGCCAGAGTTTCGGAAATCTTAAAAGTCCCTATAACAGAACTTTTTTTTGAAGATAAAATTGCCGAAATGGCAAAAAATCAAAGTGCATAAGGAGGTATTTCAAATGTTAAGTGTGCAGGTTGATAAACAAACAATTGAACAGCAGTTTCATGAAGAGTTACGCAAGCACCTAAATGAAATTCAATATCGTACAGTTTTTTGGGACATGAAAATGCTATGTCAACAGACATGCATGAGTGAACCATTCATTAAAGAGCAATTCTTTTTCGATCCTCGTTTCCCAAAATTCAGGGTTGGACGGAAATGGTTATTCCCAGCAAAGGAAACAGAAGATTTTTTAATCAAATGGTTAAAAGAACAACCTCACTATTAAAAGGAGCTGATGTTATGAATCATCTTCAACCAATTAGCCAGGGAGGAAAGCGAGTTTTAACTACTATCCAATTGGCTGAAGTTTTTGGAACAGAAGCAAAAATCATAAACCGAAACTTCCAGAGAAATGCTGATCGGTATGTTCAAGGCAAACATTATTTTGCCTTATCCGGAGAAGAATTAAGGGAATTCAAAGGGTCACGTCAATTTGACGACAGCCTTAAATTTACTTCTATCCTATATCTTTGGACCGAAAAAGGAGCCTGGCTTCACGCTAAATCACTTAATACTGAACAGGCATGGGGTGCTTACGAAAGGCTGGTCGATGAATACTACTCCATTAAAGAAGACATTGTTCCTCTTTCAAAAGATCAGGCTCTTGTCACGGTGCTGAGAACAACTGCAGATCTTATGGAGGATACTCAAACCATTAAAGCTGAACAACATAAAATCAGAAAGCTAGTCTATGAGATTGACCATAAAGTCGAAGAGCATATCACTTTAACCAGTGACGAACAAAGACGTGTGCAAAAAGGAATCGCTCAAAAGGTTTATGAGCTCGAAAGTAATCCAGAGTTCCGGTCAAGGTTATTCAGGGAACTACATCGAGAAATCAAGGACCGTTTTGGTGTAGCAAGCTACAAAGATATTAAGAGAAAGGAACTTCAATTAGCTCTCAGCTACATAGAAAACTGGTTTCCTAGAAAAGTTTCATGAGCGAAGGCACCGAACGAAGCTGCCAGGCTCAAAAAATTCGGTGCACTTCCTTTCATCTATTAATTTTAATAGCAATCTATTAATTTGTCGGTTCCATACTGGAACGTTTCCAAATTGGAACAAAGAAGGGAGGGAGAATGGATTGACTTTCGGCGCGGTATTGAAAGCATGCCGGGAGCGAGCAGGTCTTACACAGGAGGAAATCGCAGAAAAGCTTCATCGTTCACGGAGTTGTATTTCAAAATTTGAAACAGATAAAAAAACACTGGATGTTGCTACTTTAATTAAGTGGGCAGATGTTACCTCAGCTAAAGATGTGGCATGTGCCATTGTGACAGGGGTAGATCCAGTGATGATTTTACAGCAGTTAATGCCGTTGATAGGAGGAATAATCCAATGGTTTTAACCAGAAAAGAGAAGCTGGAACAATTAATTAAGAAATTAAAGAGCAAAGGAGTCAAGATTGAGTGGGCAGTTAGAATCCGTACTTCAAAGGAGGGCTCATAAGTGGACTTGGGTTATGTCCTAGCTATGATTTTTGGAACCTATTTTATTTTTATCATGGGAATTTTAATTGGAGATTTTACTTCAAATCAAAAAGAAAAGCAGTAAGCTCACCACAGCTCACTGCCACTAAATATCGATAAGCTTATTCTACCACCACTAGAATAGGGCGGCAAGAATCTTTGTTCCTGCCGCGATAAGTCGGAACAAATATCTACCATTCCCCCATCATCTACGTTTCGGCTTATCGCGGTGTGAATAAAGCACCTAATACATAGAGAGGAGGATAAAAATGAATCACCCTATGATTGACCAAATAGAGCGATCCGGATATCCGAATATGGTAGCACAGCCTGAACATGTAGGAATTGATTATTTTGGTGACGAGATCCTTGATGGTGACGACATAGTGGAATATGACGGTGAAATCATTTTGAAGGACAACTTGGATCGGTTCTTAACAGAAGTCATGGAATTTGAATTTAGAACAGCATAAAAAATGACTCCTGTTGGCGCAGGAGTCGGTAATTTTGGCTAATTATTTTGTACCGTCATTTTAGCATATAGGCTCTTGACGGTAAAGGGGGGACTAGAAATGGCATTAAATAATGCAGTTCCTACAAAAGATATGAGCCGTTATGAATGGCTGCAAGAACGGGCTAAAGGAATCGGTGGGAGTGATGCTGGAATCATACTTGGAGTTAATCAATTTCGTACACCTTTTGAACTTTGGCTAGAAAAAACAGGACAGGTCGAACCACAGGAAACCGATAATGAAGCAATTTACTGGGGAAATCAAATGGAAAATGTGGTTGCCAAGGAGTTTGAAAAGCGTACAGGTAAAAAAGTCCGCCGAACAAATTTCATGTACAGCCATTCCAAGTATCCTTTTATAAAAGCAAACGTAGACCGTTTAGTTGTTGGAGAATCAGCTGTTTTGGAATGTAAGACAGCCAGTGCGTATCTCACTAAAGAGTGGGAAGGTGAAGAAGTTCCGGCAAGCTACCTTGTACAGCTCCAGCATTATCTCGGAGTAACTGACAAGGAAAAGGGTTATATCGCTGTTCTTGTCGGTGGTAACAAGTTCATCTGGAAGGAAGTAGAGCGAGACCAGGAGCTTATTGATATGATTTTCAATGCTGAGAAGCACTTTTGGGAATACCACGTTCTTCAAGGGCGAGCTCCTGAGTTAGATGGATCAAGTGCAGCTGAGAAGTATTTGAAAGAGAAATACGATCGCGCTGTGAAGGATAAAGAAATTGTCCTTCCATCTGATTATAAAGATTTGCTTGTGCAATATGAGAAAGTGAAGTCCGATGAAAAACTGATTAAATCAGCTAAAACTGAAATTGAAAACAAATTAAAAGAAGTATTGAAGGATGCTGAAACAGGTATTACTGATCAATTTATAGTCACATGGAAGAATCAGAGTAGAAAAAGTGTGGATTCGAAAGCACTGAAAGAAAAGTTTCCGGACATTTTCAAAAAAGTTTTGAAAGAATCCTCGTTCCGAAAATTTGCTGTAAAGGAGATTAATTGATGGCGACCAATATAGAATTGAAAAATCAATTAGCTAATAGACAGGAGACAGCAGCAAAGCAAGTATCAGCTCAATCACTTGGACTTAAAAGTCTACTAAATACGCCAACAATGCAAAAGAAATTTGAGCAGGTATTGGCCAATAAAGCTCCGCAATTTATGGCTTCTGTTCTTAATTTGTATAACGGAGATCCTGGCCTAAGAGAAGCTGAGCCTATGTCCATAGTGTCCAGTGCAATGGTTGCTGCATCTCTCGATTTACCAGTTGATAAAAACTTAGGCTACGCCTGGATTGTTGCTTTTTATGATTCTAAAAAGGGGTATAAGGCAGCACAGTTCCAGCTGGGATACAAAGGATACATTCAGCTGGCACTAAGAAGTGGCCAGTACAAGGCCATAAATGTAATACCGGTCTACGAAGGAGAACTCCTAAAGTGGAATCGTCTAACGGAGGAAATTGACCTTGATTTGAATGCCAGGAAAATTGATAAGGTTATCGGTTATTGTGGCTACTTTAGGTTGGTCAATGGCTTTGAAAAAACGGTCTATTGGACCCGAGATGAAGTAGAGGCACACAGGATAAAGCACAACAAGGCAAAAGACAAGAAATCTCTTAATAATGTTTGGCGTTCTGATTACGATGCCATGGCAATGAAAACAGTTCTGAGGAACATGTTAGGCAAATGGGGTATCTTGTCCATCGATATGCAAAAAGCATTCTCAGAAGACGAGCAGGAGCGTGAGGTAAAAGATATTACGGATGAGGCCAATGAGTATGATGAGCCAATTCAGTACGACTCTCCAAGCAAGGAAGACCATGTATCAGATGAAGATCCTGAAATTATTGATACGGATCAAAAGAAGAAAAAAACTAGCAAAAATATGTCCGCCCAGGAATCATTGGACGTAGATTTTGAAGATGCAGAGTAACGAAACAAATATCCTCCTTCCAGCATGGATCTGGGAGGAGGCTAAAGATAAAGAACACTTGAAAATGCTTGTTTTAGAGTATATGCGGCGGTATCCGGATTACAAAGTAAAAGGTGTAAAGAACGGATTTGCCGTTTGTGAGAGAAGTTAATTTAATGGGGAGGAGGTACAAAGGTGCAAGGCTGGATAAAGCTTCACAGGAAGATACTTGAGAACGAGATATGGCATGATGTCACCACTTTTCGACTTTTTACATTGCTGCTTTTGCAAGCTGTTCATAAGGATGGAGTTAAAGTAAAAGGCATTGAGTTAAAGAGAGGTCAGTACCTCCGTTCCTATTCAAAGTTAGCCGAAGATCTCGAATACAAAGAAAAAAGAGGGTTTAAAAAAGTTTCAAAAAGCACGGTTTTACGTTCGGTTAAGAAATTAGTTGATGAAGGAATAGTGTCCGTTAACGAAACGGATTACGGAACGGTGTTCACCATCCTTAAATACCACGAATACCAAGGGTTTGACGATGATAGCGAAACGCCAATCGAAACGGATAATGAACCTTTATCCGAACGAAATCGAAACGTTATCGAAACGTTATCGAAACAAGAACAAGAATTAAAGAATTTAAGAATTAAAGAATTTAATACTTCTACTAAGGATCCAGTGGATGTCATTGCAGAAAAATTTATTGATTTACGAACAGCTGCTGAAGGACGTTCTGTTTACCCAACAACAAAAGATTATGAAGCAATCGCCCGGATTGTCGCCCGTGGTATGCCGTTGCCACAAACAATCAAATTGCTTGAACAGTGTTTTGCTGAATACAAAGAACGTCAGCCAAATGGAGCCATTAAAGCATTTGGGTACTGCGAAAAATACATCATGGATCATTATGAAGCCTTAGTAGCAAGAGAACAGGCAAAAGAAGTAGCTAAAAACGTTAAGCCTTTTAAAAATAATAATTCTTTTAAGTCAAAGGGTATCCGAGCCAAGCCGATACGTACGGAAATGCTGCCAGATTGGTTTGAGGATGAGGACCAACAGCATGAAAAGCCTAAACTTTTAAAGAATGAGCAGCAGGAATTTGCTAAGAAGAAAGCAGCTTTGAAGGAAAAACTAAAACTATTAAGATCGGGGAGTTGATACTATGGGGATCCTTTATGAATCCGTTATGCAGCAGAAAAGGAATATCCTCATCAGGAGATTAGCAGAATTGAATATTTCTAGAGCTCAATCCGGAAAAAGCATTGATGAATGTGATTACGAGGAACTGAAATATGAACTTGTACTTGCATCTTTTCGTGATATTGACTCAGAGGCTACCGAAAACACCTGGTTTTGAAAGGAGAATAAACATGAGCATTACTAATGTTAAGCCGGTTACCCGTTGCCCTAAATGTCTGGCCAAGGGGACAGTGATAGGACATCGAAATAATCTCTTATTACTTGAATGCAGGGACTGCAACAAACGTTGGAATACTTACTCAAAAACCTGCAAGGTTTGTGGAAAGCCAAATTATTTCTACGTTGAAGGTCCCTGCGTTAAATGTTATTCAGAAAAACACAATGCCGTTTGAAGTTAATAAAATCGGTATGCAGAAGTTTTAGAGTGATGAGCAGATATAATGGCTTTACACTTAGGGCAGGTGACATTATCTACTTTTTTAAATTGAATCTTCTTAAAATCACTTTTTGTAAAAGTAGAAAACACATGATACCTAAAACCACATATACATGTGTTTCGGTCCTTAACTACATGTCTTATACCGGTCCCTTTACTGTAAACTGTTGGGAAAATCATGACTTCCAACCCTTCTTAGCTAAAATACAGGCAAACTAGAAAGGTATGTATTGATAAAAAATACTTTTGCAACCCGGCTGCCATGACAAATCATGTTTTAGGCCCGTAGCTGTGCGTCTTTTACTTTCGTAAAATTTGCCCAGAGGAAATACTACCATAATTTAGGTGCAATGTCGTAATTTGTTGGAATTTGTAATAATAATGAAACGATATTTACAAAAGGGAAGATAGCATTATTAGGTGGTGAGAGTATTAAGCAATTAGACTTATTCTCCATCACCCTTGAAGATCAAATCTTTGAACTAAAACAGGGTGAAGAGATGGAGTTTTTCAGAGGGAAGGAACGGCTGTGGATCCGTAAGCATGAGAAATATAAGGGCGTTTGCATTTACCAGGGACCTGACTTCTCCGGTTACGTGCTTCATGTTGATGAAGAGGGTTTATTTGGTGGATTAGATACCTTTGTATCAAAAATCGATAGTTGGCTGGAAAACGGAAGTTGGAATGAAACCAAATAAGCAGGTAGTTTCATTTACCTTTTTTCTCAGCTCGAAAAGTCCAAGCAATTACTATAAGCCAAAAAGCTATCAAAATGCTTGGAACTCCAAGCGTTACGAAATATACATTTTTTAAAGTATATTGGTCAATCCAGTGAAGCACGGGGTCACCTCATTTACATGCGAGCAAGGGCCTAATCTAAGGATTTTTGGATGTGGAGGATTGGCCTTGCTCTTTTCAATAAAAAACCCAAAATAAATTGTACTCCTAAGATTTATTTCTGTTTGAATTAGAATTGTAAATGTACTTAACCATTTGCATAGTTCTTAACCCCAATATTGTAATAATCAATGTATAAACTGTGGTTAATGCGATAGCTGTATATCCTAAATATGTAATATTCCCTGTGGTTTTGGAAAATCTCATAATAAAAAACTCCTTTTATTAGTCAATTTATAGTTATCTTAACCAATATGTAAGAAATATTGCATGAATATTAATCAGTGTAATATTGAAACGCGAAAAATGTTGAGAAACAAAATGATAGATGTGTTAAGAAATAAAATAAACCCCTAATTGGGGTCAGATAAATTAAGTTCTTTAAATATTACTTCTTACATTTGGACTGGAACCTAAAAATTAGCTCGTCCAGTATCTGACTATGTTTAATTGTCTCTGGATGTTTCAATCCTTTATTAATACCGGTTTCAATAAGTGCTTTTCTATAAAATTGAATCTTTTTTCTAAGTCCATGACAGTAATGACACATTAACTTGCTCCTTTATATGATAAAAGACCTAGAATAATTATTACAAATTATGGATGAAAAAAGAATGATTTCGACAAAAGTTCTCAAAAAACGACAAATCATTAGTGGGACAAAATAAAGATTCAGTAAAAATAGTAAAACCCATGAGTTCGGTCCCGGCGGTTAACTCATGGGTCCAGCGAGATGGAGTAAACCATCTATTTAATTATAAGATGCCTCTCGAGGTGAAAACAGTGAACTTTCAGTGAATTTTTAATAACAGAAGTAGAGGAGAAATGACAAAAGCCAGGATTTCTCCCAGCTTAAATTATATTATGGGAGGGAATCTGAATGAAAGAAGCTGCTAGGCTAAAAACAATTGAAATAAACCCTAAGACAAACAGACTAGAAATAGATATAACGAACTGTCCAGGAAGCTACGTTGTAATTATTAGTGAAGGTAAAGCTAAAGTGCGAAAATTACCAAATTACGGAGAATATAAAATAATTACTCACCAAGGTAAGGTTAAAAGAATGAGAAAAGAAGAAGGTGAAGAGTACTAAATAATTACAATTACTTTAAAAAAAACATATACAAATCATATTTTCTTTAATAAAATTATAAAAAGGATTATCCTTAGAAAATATGGAGGTGTATATGAACATGATGGAATATAAATTAGCAAAGGAATTAAATCAAAAACTGGTGGATGGCATTTTCGACGGCTACCGCGAATACTTAGATGTTCGTCGTGAAAAAGCTAAAACTTTAAAGGTTAGTGGTGCATATGCTTGGGTTAAAGGGAACCATATAGATCACCATGTAGCCCTTTCTTGTGAGTCCTATGGGGTAGAAAGTATTCTAGCAAAAGCAGGACTAACCTGGCAATACCTTCAATTCATACATGAAGACGAGAATGTATTGTTCATTGTAAAAAACGCTCGATATTTTAATGCAGAACAAGTAGATCATGGCAGAGATGCAATGGGGAGAACTCGTACTAAAAAAATTTCTTATATGGAGGAATTAATGCAAATTAATTCTGAAGTTGATTTTAATTATATTCCATCTGATTTATATGAAACTTCTACACAGCTTGAGTTGGAATTAATAGAAGATGTTCGCCTAAATGAAAGTGAGAATAAAGAAATATCAAAAATTAAATCTAATTATGATAGATTTTATATCATTACATATAAAATCGATGAAGGTCAACAAATTGAAGAAATACGACTATGGATGCCTAATCCTGTTAATAATAAAGCATATCTAATCGAAGATTTAACGACCTATATTAATGTGTCACATACAATTGAAATTGATAGTGATTTAAAAACTGTTTTATCAAATTCTGGGGAGTCAGAATCTTATCCAGATGCACATGCATTTGGTATTGTATTAGATGATGTAAAGGAGAAGGATAATTAGGTCTTTAAATAAGGAGGTATAGCCTGTGTTTATCGGTAAAAGTTTGACCAATATTCGAGTCCTCAATGATTTAAGTAGGAATCAATTGGCAGAAAAGCTTGGTGTAACTGAGCAGGCTATTTGGCAATATGAGAATGGATATATGTCTCCGAAACTAGAAGTGGTAAATAAATTAAAAACAATTTTTAACGTAAAGTCGTCTTATTTTTATAACTCTGATCTTGTATCTAAAGCTGACTTAACCAATATAAATGTGGAAAATATTGCGTATCGTTCAGAGGCAATTAATTCCTTAAATAAAACTCAAAGTGAATTAATGCATATAAGATTTATTGACGTTTTCTTAAAAAAAGTTGAAGAAAAAATTGCTTACCCCAAAAATTATCTTGTAGGATTGCGAAATGACATTATCTCATTCATAAAAGAAAATTCTGAAATGGATAGGGATATTCAGATTAAAAATATTGCAAAAATAGCACGAATTAGAATTGGTTTAGACGAAGATTCGAATAAAAACTTACTTTTTTTACTTGAAAAGGCCGGGGCTTTTGTATTAGAAAAAGAAATTAGTAATACAATTGATGCTTATAGTTTATGGACTGAAGATGATAGACCATATATTATGTTGGGGTCTTTAAAAAAATCTGCTGTAAGAAGGAATTTTGATTTAGCACATGAATTAGGTCATTTACTTTTGCATTATAAAGTTGAGTTTTTAAGGCAGGATAAGAAATCCTATAAAACCCTTGAAGATGAAGCAAATTTATTTGCTTCAGAATTTTTGTTACCGGAGAAACAATTTAAAGAAGACTGTAAAGGTATAGCCAAGGTCTCAAATCCAGATGCTTATATAGATATTAAGCAGAAATGGCAGGTTTCTTTGCAAGCTATTGCAATTAGAGCCTTTAGGTTAGAAATTATTGATTATCAACAATATCGTTATTTTTTTATGTCTATTAATAGGAAAGGTTATAAGTTTCAGGAGCCTTTAGATAACGAAATACCAATAGAGCATCCAATGAAGATAAAAAGCATTCTGCAATTACTTTTCGATAAAAATATTTATTCAGTTTCAGGCTTAATGGATGAATTAAAAGTAGACATAAGTTTTTTCTCTGATTTAACTGGAATCGAAGAAAACTTCTTTTACAACCATCGAAAGCAGGAAACCAAAAGATTTTCTGTAAGTGAGTTAGGACTAAAAAATGTTAAATAATCCTACCAGTCATCTGGAGGACACTGAATGAACGCTTTGGCGTTTGTTTGGTGTCCTTTTTTTATTAAAAGGAGTGTTTTCAATGAAAGAAGCTGCCAGCAAAGAACAAATTGAATCCATTCTTAAGGATTATCATTGGATGATAAAATCAATTAAAGTACTTCGACACTCAATGAAAGATGGAGGAAATGGGCTCACAGCCCAATATGGAGATGCAGCTGGGATGCCTAAGGCTCAAGGAAGCACAAGTGATCCTGTATATAGAGAGGTTGTACGGAGGGAAAGAAGATACTCGATTATTCGGAAGTACGAGGATAAGATTTCGGTCATTCAAGATAGGATGCACGTTATTACTGATGAAAGGGAAGGAGAGGTACTTCATTGGTTACTTGAGGGGAAAAGTTATCGATGGATTGCTATGCATATGGGACTGTCTCATACCCAAATCGGACGTATTAAAGATTCGATTGTTAAGAAAATGAGTGAATATGTTCCAAATGGGACAATCGGGACAAATGATACGAAATTGCTAAAGCATAAATCTGCTTGCTAAAATTGAAGGCAGGACGGGGAGGCGGGTAAACATATATATCCACTACAATAAACCTTAATATTAGAAGGATATTTACATTGTTTTGACGAATGTTATTAATATCAGAATATAACAAAAAATCGAAAACGCCATATAATATGGTATTATTTAGTGGATTTTAATAACGTGGCGGTGTACAAGTTGAAATTGTTCTTAATATTGATTAGCTTATGTATAATGTATAAAGGAGTTATGGATACTGGTGATCCAAAAGGGTTGTTCAGTTCAACTGGGGTATTCTATGCCATGTTGTTATTGGATTATTACAATCAAGCTTATAAATTCACTAACTCCTTCTTGAGATTTGCAAGGTTTATGATGATGCTATTTTCGGGAATTAGTATTTTAGGAATAATGGATTTTTTTACAATCCGAGAAATCGAGAATCAATTTTTTGTATCGTTCTCTGATTCAATGAGATTAGGATCTGCAGGGATTATAAACGTGCATTTGTTGTTTGGCATTATGGCAGTAAAAGCTGCGCTATTTGCTGGATTAGAATGGGTTTTTAGTATAGAAGAGGAAGATAGTGCTAATAATGTTAAAAAATTCCCAAAGAAGAAGGGGGCTTAAATGATGCTATCATTTTTAATTGTTATAAGTATTGCTTCCATAGTCGGAATGCAAATGGGTGTTGTTGCTGTACTTAAAAACAAAGGTATAGCCTCAAATAGAGCGATATCTTATTCCTTCATTCTTTATTTAATGCCTTTTATTTTGTTTTTGGCGCATTATAAATTATATAGAGAGCGTTATTCCTTGTTGGAAAAATCTAAAAAGGACTTAAAGCTAAGCGAAAAACAATATGCTTACTTAAAAAAGCAAATTAACAGTAGATATTTTAAGTTTATTGTAATTGGTGGAGGAATTCTTGATATTCTCACCCCAAAGGATAATATACTTATTCTTGTTAAATTTGCAGTGGAATACGACCGTAAAATGGTTCGTAAACACATAATAAGTAAGGAAAGTCTTATTGATAAGATAGGAATGATTGGTATTTTTAAGAAAACTTTCAATTCTATTAGTGACCTAATGAAAGATCATGCAGAATATGAGACTATTCTTAAACGATACGCTCATTAAAAGCATCCCAATTGGATGCTTTTTTATTTGCAGGAAAATATCTCCTTTTGTCGAAATATCATTATAGGAGATGATTGTATGGATACAGAACACAAGAGAAACTTTCATTTGTATATTAAAAAAGAAGAGAAAGAATATGTTTGTGCTGATTGTGGAAGTTATTCAATGGGAACTCATAAGATTAGCTACACAAGTGAATTTCATGCTGAGGTATTATTGAAATGTAAACATTGCGGATGGGAATGGGAAAGAGAGATAACATACTTTGATTAATCGTCCTTTAGAATACTCATTTTTATGAACAAAGAGAAAAACCCTCACTTTGCAGGAGGATTTTTCTTCGCCGTATATAAAAATGATATAGTCAGACCAGCGGCAACTGTCAACTGAACTTCCAAATTTACAACGACTTCCATAGTTAACTGTAACGTAAACATATAGCATCACCTCAAATAAAAGTCACCCATGCGAGTGCTAGGCACACACTACGTGGTATATCTGAGGTTAGTAAAATAGTAACATAAAAAGTTAATAAATGGTATACTAAGCAGGAAAATATCTCCTTTTGTCGAATGATTGTTTAAAAGGAGGTGGGTGTAAATGACAATTACTATAAGGGAACGGAAAGAATTAAGAATACAGCTTTTATTTAATCTATACGAATATTACTATCAAAATAATGGAGTATCTAAAAAGCTTACAAGAGAAAATCTCCAGGAAAATAAAGAAGTGGATTTAGCTTACCAATATTTAGAGAACAAAAATTTGATACATGTAGATCGTCAAGGGTCTCAACTCTTTATTAAACCAACTGTGTCAGGTATTGATTTTGTAGAAGAGAATCATCCTGATAGGAATAAAGTTAAGACGAATAACGAGTCCCAAGAACCTGACAATACAGCTCAGGCATTATTGGATTGGTTATAAGGAACATCAAGCATCCTTCGGGGTGCTCTTTTTATTTGCTCCAAATCAAACACAATTACATGGAGGTGGCAGGTGATGTAGCATGGCTGAGAAATATATCCAAGCAGAGAAAGATTATGTCAAAGGCATGAAGTACAAGGATATTGCTGATAAATATCAAGTATCACTGAATACCGTAAAGTCCTGGAAAAAACGATATGGATGGAATCGTGATAGGGGTGCACCCAAAGAAAAAGGTGTGCACACAAAAAAGAGGGGTGCTCCTAAAGGTAATATTAATGCAAAAGGAAATAGAGGAGGAGCTGCACCAAAAGGGAATTCAAATGCAGTTACACATGGTTTGTTCTCTAAGTTCCTTCCAGAAGAATCATTAGAAATCATGAACCATATGCAGGAGTATTCTCCAGCTGATTTAATCTGGGATCAAATACAGATTCAATATGCTGCCATTATTCGAGCACAGAGAATTATGTTTGTTGAAAATAAAGAAGATATAACAAAGGTCTTAAAAAAGAAAAAGGACTCAAATTTTTGTGAAGAAAGAGAATGGGAGTATCAATTTGCTTGGGATAAACATGCTAACTTTTTAAATGCTCAGTCCAGGGCAATGGGAGAGCTGCGATCCCTTATTAAGCAATTTGATGAGATGGCACACATGCATGATGAGCGCAGGCTGAAACTTGAACTTATGAGGGCTAATATTGAGAAAACAAAAGCTGAAATCAAACAAGAGGGCGGAGATGCCAGCAAGGTCGTTATCGTTAATGACAAAGAGGCAATGAGGAAGGCGTTAGAAAATGACAGTCAAAACAATTAATGTCATGGAATTAATGAACGTCAATTTCTTTTCCCTATGGATTGCTGAACAGTCCCATATAGTCGCTAAAGGCGGCCGTTCCTCCATGAAATCCTCAGTAATTAGTCTAAAGCTTGTAGTCGATTTTTTGGAAGATGACTTAGGCAATGTAGTTTGTTTAAGGAAAGTAGGAAAATATCTTTCTACATCTATTTACGAGCAAATTAAATGGGCCATATACATGTTGGGTGCTGAGGATGAGTTCTATTTCGGAAAGTCTCCTCTCATAATTCGTCATAAGGCCACGAATACAGCCTTTTATTTTTATGGTGTTGACGATCCAATGAAGATTAAGTCAGCCAAAATAGCAAAAGGCTATGTCATGGCACTGTGGTTTGAGGAAGCAGCAGAATTTGCTGGTGTGGAAGATATTGATATTGTAGAAGATACATTTATCAGGCAAGAGATTGAAGGAAAAGAGGTTAAGGTCTATTTCTCCTACAACCCTCCCAGAAATCCATACAGCTGGATTAATGAGTGGTTGGATACTAAAGCCGGGGATGATGATTATTTCATTCATCATTCAACCTATCTGGATGATAAAAAAGGTTTCTTATCCGAGCAGATGATCCGGAAGATTGAGAAGTACAAAGAAAATGATGAGGATTACTGGCGTTGGATGTATGCCGGTGAGGTTATTGGTCTTGGTGACATGGTTTATAACATGGCTCATTTTAAAGAGATTGATGAGCTGCCGAAAGATGATGATATTGTTCTTATCGATATTGCTATTGATACCGGGCATCAGGTCTCTGCTACAACATACCTGGCCTTCGGATTTACGAAAAAACGAAATGTAATTTTACTTGATACCTTTTACTATAGCCCGGAAAACAAAGTCGAAAAAAAGGCTCCAAGCGAGCTTTCAAAGGATTTAAAAGAATGGATGGATAAAATCCAGCAAACCTATAATCGGCACTTTGATCAACAAACCATTGATTCTGCTGAGGGAGCTCTGAGGAACCAGTTCTATAAAGACTATGGCATTAGGCTTCACCCAGTAGCCAAGAAAAAGAAAATAGATATGATTGATAACGTCCAAGACTTATTAGCTCAGGGGCGTTTTTTTGTGCTTAAAACAGCAGCCAATGAGATTTTCCTTACTGAACATAAGAAATATCAATGGGATGCTGATACCTTGCAGAGCGATGATCCTAAGGTCATAAAGATTGATGATCATACATGCGATGCCTTCCAGTACTATGTTCAGGATAATTTAAGGAAGCTTGGATTGAAATATTAAGGCGGTGAGACCAATGTTTAAAAACATGCTGGCCCGCATAAGGCAGGTGATGTACAGAGTGGGATTAATTAAAGGCATTAAAAAGCTGGCTGATCACAAGGACATCCAGATTAATGAGGATTTCTATAAAAATATTGGGAATTGGAAAGCTCTCTATAAAGGGTATTTTAGCGAATGGCATGATATCAAATATACAACGATTTCTGGGCAGAAAAAACGCCGTATGGCTTCCTTGAACATGCCGAAGGTGGTTTCACAGGAGCTAGCCACATTAATCTTTAATGAGCGCTGCGAGATAAATATTTCAGACAAGACTTTGTCTGAGAACATTCATGATGTCTTTAAGAATAATAATTTCGTTAAGAAATTTCAGGATTACTTAGAATACCAGTTTGCTATGGGTGGCATGCTGATCAAGCCTTATGTAGAGGATGGAAAATTAAAGCTCTCCTATGTAACAGCTGATTGTTTTATCCCGATTAGCTGGGACCATAACACCATTCGAGAGGCTGTTTTCATAAATGAATTCTCTAAGAAAGGAAAGAAATACACTCACCTGGAATGGCACCTGTGGGATGGGGAGACCTATCTAATCCGGAATGAAGTCTATGAAAATAATCCAGGTGAGGAATTAGGGGTTAAGGTTCCACTGAAGCAATTTTTCCCGAATCTTGAAGAGGAGATTAGGATATCCAATTACAAGCGACCGGGTTTTGTCTACTTTAAGCCAAACATAGCCAATAACTTGGATACTGCAAGCCCATTGGGAATATCTATTTTCGCTAATGCACTTGATACGCTGCACTCCTTGGATATCGCTTTTGACTCCTATCAACGGGAATTCAAGCTTGGGAAAAAGAGGATCTTAGTACCGGATACAGCTATTCAAACCGTTATTGACCCACTAACTGGTCAGATGCACCGTTATTTTGATGCCGAAGATGAAGTTTACCAGGCAATGGCTCTTGGCGATATGGACGCCAATAAAATAGCAGACATTTCAGCAACACTTCGAGTAGAGGAACATATTTCAGCTATCAATTCCTTGCTCAATGTCTTGGCAATGCAAATAGGCTTCTCTTCAGGTGCATTCACTTTTGATGGCCAGGGAGTTAAGACAGCAACAGAGGTTGTTTCGGAAAACTCTAAGACTTTCCGTACGAAGCAAAGTCATGAAAACCTCATTGAAGCAGGCATTCAGGAACTAGTCGAATGTATCATTCAGGTCGCTGAGCTATATCAGTTATTTAGTCGGCCAGAAGGAGAATATGAAGTTACAGTTGCTTTTGATGATTCTATAGCTGAAGACCTGAATGCAGAGATTGCAAAGCAAGTTCAGTTGGTTACCAATCAGCTGACTTCTAAGAAAAAGGCGATTATGAAAATCCATGGCTTTTCAGAAGAAGAAGCTGAGCAGCTACTGAAGGAAATTGCAGAAGAAAATGCAACAGCAACGGCTGAAGCAATTGATTTCTTTGGTCTTAATAAAAATAGAAAAGACCAGGGTGAGACTTAATGGAACCACTAAGGCAACAGCAATTAACAATGCCTGTTATCGAAGTCTTTCTATCCATCGAGGAAGAAATTCTCATAAACATTGCCAAAATCCTAAAACAAGGAAAAAGCCTGCTGGAAGAAGATGTAGAAAGGTGGCAAACCGAGAAGCTTGGTCAATTAGGAAAATTAACACAACAAAATATTATAACTATAGCTAAATATGCGGAACTATCGATTGAAACAGTGACAGCTATGCTTGAAGAAGCCGGATACGATTCTGTCACTGATTCAGAAATGGAACTGATTGAAGCTGTTGCCCAAGGAATTTTGCTGCAACCTCCTTTACCAAAAGAAAGCCCTGTTCTTGAAGCGGTCTTAGTGTCTTTTCAAAGGCAAGCAAGGGAAACTTTCAACCTGATCAATACAACCATGTTAGATCAATCACAGCAAATATATTTAAATATCTTGAATGAAACAACAGGAAAAATCCTGGCAGGCACAAAGACGCCAAGACAAGCGCTAGCAGAGACAGCTGCAAGGTGGGCAGAACACGGGGTTCCTGCTCTTATTCGAAAAGATGGGGCCAAGATGTCAACCGAAGCCTATGTATCAATGGTTACTAGGTCTATGTCAAACAGTGTTGCCAATGAAATGCAATTTGCTCGAATGGATGAATACGGGGCAGATTTAGTTGAAGTCAGTTCCCATATGGGAGCAAGGCCAAAATGTGCAAAGTACCAGGGGAAAATCTTTTCAAGATCAGGGAGCAGTAATAAATACCCTCCTCTTTCATCTACTAGCTATGGCGAACCCGATGGACTAAAGGGGATTAATTGCCGACATGTTTTTTATCCCTATATTGAAGGTTTTTCAAAGCGTGTCTATAGGCCTTACCCAGCTGCAGAAAACAGGAAGATCTACGAAGAAAGCCAGAGACAGAGGCACTTGGAGAGGAAAATCAGGAAAGCTAAAAGACAATTAGCCGTTGCTGAAGCCCTGGGTGAATCTGAAGCCATTGATGCTGCTAAAAAGAAAGTACGGCAGCGACAAGCTAACATGAGAGATTTTATTGACGATACTGGCCGAACAAGGCGGTATGAGCGAGAAAAGGCTTATTAATAGTAGTGCGTCTTTTTAAAGGTTAGACGCCATAAAGAAACGGAACCTTTTGCGTGAGGTGTGACACGTTAAAAAACATTAAAAAGGAGATTAATATAGATGGATTTAAAAGAATTACTTGGTGAAGAACTTTATAAGAAAGTCATGGAAAAAGTGGGAGATAACAAGATTGCGATTGTTTCTGATGGAAATTGGATCCCGAAAAGCAAGTTTGATGATGCCCTTGGTAACGCAAAGGATCTTAAAAAACAGCTAAAAGATCGCGACTCTCAGCTTGAAGATCTTAAAGCCAAAGCTACAGGCAATGAGGAATTAACAGCCAAGATTCAAGAACTTACCGACTTAAATAAAAAGACTGTTCAAGACTATGAAGCCAAGATCCAAGATCAGGCTTTTAATTTTGCCCTTAAAACGGCATTAACGGGTGCTAAGGCCAAGAACCCTAAAGCAGTTGAAGCTCTTTTAAATAAGGATTCTATCAAGCTGGATGGAGATAAGCTCTTGGGCTTGGAAGATCAGTTGAAAGCATTGCAGAAAAGCGATGCTTATTTATTTGAAACAGAGCAGCAGCCAAGTAAGCCAACATTTTCTCATGGCCAGCACCAAACGACTCCAGCTGGTGAGCCTAGCACCCTTTTAGATGCATTAAATCAAAGGTTTTCAACAACGAATAATAAAGATTAGGAGATGATTGTTCATGCCAATTACTTTAGAGCAAGCAAAGGTTGGAATGGCAGACCATATTGACCAACAGGTTATCGATGAATTTCGTCGTGCTTCCTTCCTTTTAGATCAGCTAACATTCGATAATGCTGTTTCACCTGGTACAGGTGGATCAACTTTAACATACGGTTACACCCGTTTAAAAACGCCTTCAACTGCTGGATTCCGTGAGATTAACAGCGAATACACAGCAAACGAAGCAGACCGCGAGAATCACTACGTAAATCTTAAAATCTTTGGGGGAGCGTTTAAAATTGACCGTGTAATTCAAGATACAAGTGGTCAAATCAACGAAATGAACTTCCAAATGCAGCAAAAGATTAAAGGGGCTGCCAATCTGTTTCATTACACTGTAATTAATGGAGATTCAGCTGTCGATTCCAAAGCATTTGATGGATTAGACAAGGCGCTTACTGGTTCTAATACAGAATTAAATACTGAGTCTGTTATTGATCTTTCAGATGAAGCAGGCTTAGACAGCAAGAAGTTTGCTTTATTGGATGAAATCGATAATTTCTTAGCTGAACTTGATGGCCGGCCAACTATTCTGATGGGGAACAGCAAATTAATCACCAAAATCAAATCGGTGGCTCGCCGGGCTGGTTACGCGACTAAGACAGAGGATGGCTTTGGACGCACAGTAACAGGGTATGATGGAATCCCACTGATTGATCTTGAGTATTTCTATGACGGTACTTCAACCATTCCAGTTGTTCCAATCGTTAACCGTACGGTTGGTACTGAGCAAACAGGGTTAACAGATCTTTATGCTGTTTCTCTTGGAATGGATGGATTCCATGGAGTTTCACCTACTGGTAATAAAGTGATTCGTACTTTCTTGCCTGATTTTAACTCTCCAGGAGCGGTTAAGACTGGCGAGGTTGAAATGGTGGCAGCTGTTGCCCTTAAGGCTACTCGAAAAGCCGGTGTTCTTCGTAACATTAAAGTTCAATAAAGAAGGGAGCTTTTTTTATGGCTAAAATTAAAAGCCCGAATCCTAATTACAACGGGAATAGCGCTTCCCTTCTATTTATTAATGGAGAAACTGAAACCGATAATAATTGGTTGATCGAGTGGTTTAAGAATAAAGGTTATACGGTTGAGGAATCTAAAGAGCCTAAAAAGAACTCCGGAAAAACGGAAGCTAAAAAGCCTGATGGTAAGAAGGATGAGTAGTCGTGCCTTATATTGATCAGGATTTTTATAATGATATATACAAAGGTATTCCAATGGATACTGAAACCTTCACAATGCTAGAAAAAAGGGCTTCAGATGTCGTTGATGTGCTAACAAATTATCGCTTAGCCGGGGTAGACCTTTCACATAAGCCAGAACTAATTCGAACCAATATTAAAAAGGCGGTTGCAGCCCAAATTGAATATATGTATTCAGAAGGTGGGGAATTGTCAGTTCATGGCGGTTCCCCTTCTTCAGTTAGTATAGGCGGTTTTAGTTATACAGAAGGATCCGGTGTGAAAGTAGTTTCTGAAATGGCCCGCAGCTATTTAAGGCCAACGGGATTGCTGTACATGGGAGTTGAGGTTAGATGCTAAGAATCCGACCGATTCCCAGGAATCTCTTAATTCATGAAGCTATTTATGAACAGTTTGAAGCAAATGGGCGGTATGGTGAAACCTATTTGCCTGCCGTTACCCTAAAAAACATTAGAATCAACTTTGAAAAGAGTTTTAACCGTTCAACTGATACTGAAAGCAAAAATGTTAAAGCCTTAATGTTTTTTGACCGAAGAAATTCAAGCGCAACAGGTGAATTCGAATTTAAGGAAAAATCAAAGGTGATATTCCAGGGCGAAACAATGCAAGTTCAGCGGGTTAATCCTCTATATACCGACACCCTTCATCATTATGAGGTGGAGTTAATATGATCAGTTTCAGCGTGAATTTGGACTTGGGGAATATCCAACAACGGGTTGAAGAAGCGGTAGGTGCTGGGCAGAAACAGCTGGATCAAGAAGTTTTAAAGGGTTCAAACTATTTCATTCCTAAAGATACCGGCGAACTTGAACGTTCAGGGGTTCGGGCTTCACAAATCGGAAAAGGGAAGATTATTTGGGATCAGCCATATGCCAGAAAGATTTATTACAATCCACAATATAACTTTTCCAAAGATGCAAACCCAAATGCACAGGGCCTTTGGTTTGAAGCTGCAAAAGCCAGGTTCTTTAGTGATTGGGTGCACTTGACACAGCAGGCCGTTAATCGGCACTTGTAAGAAAGGGGTGGATTTCCCCTATGCCTTCAGATTTCATTGATGACATGGCAAATCATATAGAATCAAAATTTACCTTGTTCGATTCTTTGACTGTTGATGTTCTGCCAGAAGAACTGAATGCAATTACCATTAGGCGAACGCCTTCTTCACCAATTGGGCGATATCTGGACAGTTCAAGAGAATGGGTAATTGCCTTTCAAATATTGGTGAAGCACCAAAACCAGGGGCAAGCCATTGATACCATAACCGAATTAACCGTATATCTCGATGAATTAGTGCCAAATGCAATTATTCCTGCTGATGGATCCTATCAATTTATTAAGTCAGAGATTTATACAATGCCTATTTTGGTTGAGAAAGACAGCCGGGGCAGTTATATCTATTCAGCATTATTTAATGCCACTATAACTAAAAATTAGGGGGGATTATGAATGGCGGGTTTTGAACTCAATTCAGCACACAAATTTGAAATTGATACAGCACAGGATATAAGCGGAACTGCTTCAACTTATGAGCGGGTTGCAGCTGGTATCAACACATTCGATCCACAATGGAATGAAGAAATTGACCAAACTCCTTATTTTGATGGTGATGGGTTCGGTTCTTCTGATGTAACAAGCGCACAATTAGTAATTGCCTTTGAGGGCCACAGAAAATATGGTGATGCTGCACAAGATTTTATTGCTGGCCTTCAAATTGAAATGGGAGAAGCACGAAAAACTAATTTCCGTTGGACTGAACCTGACGGGGGATCCTTTGAAGGTTGGGCAACTATTGCAAATATAGTTGCAGGATCAGGAGCTGCTAATGAAAAAAGTACATTCAGCTTTGAGGTGCATTTCAATGGAAAACCAACTTACATGCCTCCAACAACAGGTGCTTAATTAATCAAAACTACCTGACAAAAGGGAGCAAAACAATGGCAATCAAAATTGATGTTCAAAAAACATATGAAGAAGTTGAGATTGCAGACAAGATTTATAGAATGTATCTCAATGATGAGAAACTGAGGGAATATGACAAGGTCTTTAGAAAGTTCCGTAAAGAGTCCCTGAAAATGAGCGAAAGGGATTATTCCAAAATGACGGATAAAGAACAAAAAGCAGCAGAAAAAGAGAATTACGAAATTATGTTTAGAGTTGTGGAACTTCTTTTGGGTGAAGGATCCTTTGAAAAGGTGTATGCAGATACCGGGAAATCATTGCTTGTTATGGCTGATATAATCATGCAGCTGATGGAAGTAGTCGGAAAGAGAATGCAGGCCTTTAAAAAGAGAGAAAAAGCCTATTACACAGGGAAATAAAGCTTATGAAACTTACGGAAAGATTTATAGATGAAACAGAATTTCAAGGCCAAATAATTAAGCTAAATCTTGCCTTTGATAATGTTCTACGGGTTTCTGAACTCCTATCTGATGAAACGTTTTATGAAATAGAAAAGCTTGAAATTCTATTTGAAATGCTTGTGAAAAATGCCTATGAATTGGAACTCTCTATTTTCGAGATAAGTCAATTGATAGGCTTTCTTTTTGACGAAATTCTATTTCCTAAGAAAACTGAAAACGGTGGTAAAAGCTATTTTGATTTTGAACAAGATGCTGCCTTTATTTATGCTTCGTTCCTCCAAGATTACAAGATTGACCTTTTTGAAATGCAAGGCAAACTGCATTGGCAGAAGTTTTTGGCATTATTAGATAGCTTATCTGATAATACGAAATTTAAAGAGGTTGTGGCAATTAGAGCGCAGAATATCCCTGCACCTACTAAATACAACCAGGAAGAACGGAACAGGATTATTGAATTGAAGCGGATCTATAGGCTCAAAAATGAAAGGCCTTCCCTTGAAGAAGCTGATGCAACTTTAACAGCGATAGGTAACGCGTTAAAGAAATCCTACAAAAAGGGTAGGTGAAAACATGGCTTCGAGTGATGGGCGCATTGTCATCAATACAGAAATAAACACTAATAACGTGGAATCAGGGCTTCAGCAGATTGAAAACCGGGTACAAGATGTAGCTGACAGAATGGGATCCATTGGGGAAACCATGTCCAAGGCCGTAACGGTTCCTCTTACTGCAATGGGAGCTGCTGGGATTGCTGCTGCAACTTCCGTTAGTGATGCACAAGCGAAAATAAGAAATAGTTTGGGACTTACCAAAGGAGAGGCTGAAAAACTAACCCAAACAGCCAAAAACATTTATACAGCGGGATTTGGTGAAAGCCTTGATGATGTTTCAAACGCCTTGATTCAAACCCGGCAAAATATCAAGGGATTAGATCAAGAAGAACTTGAAACCGTAACAAAATCAGCCATGAACTTGGCCCAAACCTTTGATGCAGATGTAAATGAGGTTACAAGGGCTGGAGGAAACCTGATAAAAGGGTTTGGAATTTCTGCAGAAGAGGCATTTGATCTCATGGCACATGGGGCGCAGAACGGACTGAACTTCTCTAATGAAATGTTCGATAATCTCAGCGAATATGCGCCTTTGTTTGCTGAAATGGGCTTTTCTGCTTCTGAATACTTTCAGCTGTTAGAACAAGGCAGTAAAGCTGGAGTGTATAACCTCGATTACATCAATGATGCAATGAAGGAATTTCAAATCAAAATTAAAGACGGATCCAAATCAACTTCTGATGCTATGGGCCAAATGTCCAAAAGTACACAGAAGGTATGGAAGGATTTCCTAGCCGGTAAGGGTACGGTTAAAGACGTTCACAATGCAGTCATAGCGGAATTAAAAGGAATGGATGATCAGGTTAAGGCCAATGAAATAGGGGTTGGCTTGTACGGGACTAAGTGGGAAGATCTTGAAGCAGATGCCATGTATGCCCTTGGGAATATTGATGGAGGGGTCAAAGGAGTCAAAGGTTCCATGGATGAAATGAACCGGGTAACTGAAGAATCCTTTGGAACCAAGTGGAAGCAATTCACAAGGGAAGCTTTGATTGCCCTGGAGCCTTTAGGGAAAGTTCTTTTAGACTTTGCCATGGCAGTTCTCCCGTATGTCTCCCAAGCAATCCAATTTGTTTCTGATGCCTTTGCAAAAATGGATCCTGTTATGCAGGCAATAACTGTTGGAATCGGACTAATAGCAGCTGCAATAGGCCCGTTTTTAACCGTATTAGGGGCAATGATTGGTCCACTAACAACAGCCTGGCAATGGTTATCTAAAGTAAAGGCGATATTCCCGTTAATCAGAACAGCAATGCTTGCACTCACAGGCCCGGTTGGTATTATTTCGGGAATCGTTGTAGCTTTAGCACTCTTAATCTATGAAAATTGGGATTCTATAAGCAAATGGACAACTGAAAAATGGGGACAGGTAAAAAACTTCCTTTCTAACATGTGGAGTTTAACCAAGATTTTATTTGAGCAATCCCTAAAGTTCATATCTGATTTCATAGATAAAACTTGGAAAGCTATTAAAACAGTAACAGAAAATACGTGGAAAGGAATAAAAACATTTTTCTCCAATACTTGGCTGGCCATGAAAAACACTGCAAATAATGTAGCTGAGAATATAAGGAGCTATGTTTCTGGAAAATGGCAAGCGTTAAAGGACAAAACAAATGAAATATACAATTCCATAAAAACCAAAATACAAAATACTTGGAATGAAGCAAAGGGAATTGTCCAAAACACAGCTGAAGCCATACGCAGAACTGCTATTGAAAAATTTGTTGCTTTAAGGCAAGGGGTTCAAGAAAAGCTTTATGAAGTCAAACAGAAGATCATGGACATATGGAATCAGGCCCAAGATTGGCTAGAAGGTGTTGATCTTGAATGGATAGGGCGAAACATCATAAGCGGTCTTATTCGTGGATTGTGGGGCATGTTTGGAAGCCTAATGGACACAGCCAGAAGCATTGCGAAAAGCATAGCAAACAAGATCCAGAGTGCTCTAGATATTCATAGCCCTTCAAGGGTAGCTATTGAATTAGGTTCATTCTTTACGGAAGGTTTAGAGGATGGGCTTTTAGCAAGGGCAAAACAGCTGATGAAAGCAGCAACCCAAGTAGGGGAAACTGTTGCAATCGGCACAAGGAAACCTTTGCAAGATGCCAGGTTAGACATTTCCAAGCAGAAAGTTCATTCTGCACAAACTGCTTCAAGTGCTGCAACAGGAGTGGTCAATAAAACCATTCAGCTAATTATGCCTAATGTCCGAACTGAAAATGATGCAAGGTGCATTTCTCAAAAACTAGCAAGCTTAGAAAGCAGGTCTTTACGTGTAGGGGGTGTTAGCCCATGAGTTGGGGATTTTCCTTTAATGGGATTCATTCAACATCAAAAGGGATAAGAATCTCGAATATACAAGGTCGTGATACACTCCCTGAGATTGAAAGCCGAACGGCACAAGCTCCATCAAAAAATGGGGTTCATTACTTTGGTTTTCGGTTTATGGAGCGGAGAATAACGGTTGAAATTAACCTTTTCGGTGCTTCTCTTTTTGATTTCAGAACAAAAATAAGGGATTTGGCTTCGTGGCTGAATCCCAAAAATGGACCACAAGAACTGATTTTCGATGATGAAACTGATAAGAAATATTATGCGGTTGTAACCGAAAATACAGATTTTGAAGGGATATTTGCAAAGCGGGTGGCAGAAATTGAATTCCTTTGCCCGGATCCATTTGCTTATTCCATAACAGAAAGTTCTGCAACGATTTCAAACGATTCTGCAACAATAAATAATACAGGAACGGCAGAAGCATTTCCTATAATCACTGTCGATTTTTCAGCTTCAGCTACTGAATTAAAGATTGAAAAGAATTTTAATGAATTTCTACGGATTGTGCGTAATTTTGTGGCTGGCGATGAAGTTGTGATTGATTGTCAAGTTGGCACAATTACTTATAACGGCAAAACAAACTTAATTACTGCACTTGATATTAATTCAGATTTTTTCTCTTTGGATCCAGGAGATACAACATTAACTGTTACGCCTGCTGGGGTTAGTACAGTAAGCCTTGTTTATGTAAGAAGGTGGCTATAAATGAACAAACTTTTTATATTGGATGGACAATCTGAAGGGCTTCTTGCTGTGTTACAAAATGACAACAGCAACAAATGCCCTTTTTTTGATGCCATTCACACAGAGCAATTAAATAAAGATCATACTTTTGAGTTTTCAGTTCCCGCAGATCATGAAGCGACTGCACACGTGAAAGAAAACAATCTTGTCACATTCAAAGACGAAGATGGAGATTTTCAGTTATTCCAGATTTACAAAATCGAAGAAGAACACAACGGAATTGAAATTGTCACAAAAGCTTATGCTGAACATGCTTTCTTTGAAATGAATGATGATATTATCGAGGACTTGCGAACCGTTGACGGAACAGCAGACAGCGCTATGACTGATGCCCTTTCTAAGAGCCGGTTCAAAAAAGGAACTGTTGCGGATCTCGGCCTAAGAACAACAAATTTTTACTATGAATCTGCCATTTCTTCAATTCAGAAGATCATCAGTACATGGGGCGGGGAACTAAAGAAACGCATAAACTTTGACGGTTCAGCCATTATAGGGCGTTTTGTGGATCTCCTTGCAAGGCGGGGAGCTGATACCGGGAAACGGTTTGATTTCACAAAAGACTTGGTTTCTGTAAAAAGGACTGTTGATGCTTCTAACATTAAAACGGCCTTATATGGGCGTGGGAAAGGCGAACAGACAGAAACAGGAGGCTATACAAGGCGTTTAACCTTTGCAGATGTTGTTTGGAACGGTTCCGGGCTTGATCCTGTTGATAAACCTTTAGGCCAACAATGGGTTGGGGATCCGGTGGCCCTTGAACAATTTGGGCGCATTGATCCAGACACAGGCAAGAAAGTGCACAGGTTCGGAGTCTTTGAGGATGGAGAAGAAACAGATCCTGAAGCTTTATTGGATAAAACATGGAATGCCCTTCAAGGCACAAATACACCAAGAATCACTTATGAAATGAATGTTTTAGATTTGGAGCAAATCACAGGACTTTCACATGAGAAAGTGCGCTTGGGTGATACTGTCCTTGTTATTGATAAAGAATTCACGCCAGCTTTAAGGGTTGAATCCAGAGTGATAGAAATCAAACGGGATTTAGTAAACCCTGAAAACACAGAAATTATCCTTGGGAACTTCCTTCCGTTGTTTACTGATCTTGCTTCAAGATTGAAAAGCATAGAAAGCAAGGTAGATGGGAGAACCGGGGTTTGGGATGATGGTGTCGGGGAAATTAATGATTCTGACTTTGCCGATATTACACCAAAAAAACCTGTCGTAACAGCAACGGGAGCATTTTCTAAAGTCATTATTGAATGGGATGCAGAGTTTAGAAGCTATATCAAAGAATATGAGGTTTTTGTTTCAACTGTTCCTGGCTTTACTCCTGATGATTCAAACCTTGTGGCCCGGACTGTCGCCAGTGTATTCACATATGAAGGCGCACCAAATCAGCAATATTATGTGAGAGTTAGAGGGGTAAACAGGGCAGATGCAAAAGGGCCATTCTCTGACGAAAAGTCAGCGACAACAGCCCGGATTGGTTCTTCTGATCTTGCTGACTTACTTGTGACAGCCGAAAAGTTAGCAGAAGGGGCGGTTGGAAATAACAAGCTTGATAGAACTTCAGCAAACAAGATTGTCATTGATTCAGCAGATATTAAGAAAGCTGCAGTTGGATCAGCGGCCATTGCAGATTTAGCCGTCGGAACCGGGCATATACAGAATCTTGCTGTAACGAATGGGAAAATTGCAAATTTAGCTATTGATACTGCCAAAATAGCGGATTTGGCCGTTACAAATGCAAAAATTGGCGATATAAGCGCATCTAAAATCACTTCAGATTATTTAAACGTTGCAAGAATTGATGTTAGGGCGCAACTTGGGGCCAACATTTCAACAGCAGAAGAAGGATTATATGGGTATATGAGGCCCGTCACATTAAATGGGGAAACGTGGTTCCAATGGAGCGCTTTAAATACTTGGATTTATCTTATGGAAAATACGGATGAAGCCCAATATAACAGGCCGGTTCCAAATGATGGGGATGAAGTTGCATTTGATTTCATGTTATATGCACAAAACTCAGGAACAGCGCCAAGCCTAACAATGACAATCAGAGTTTATTTTGAAGATGGAACTTCATATATACAAACTTTCTCACTAAGCAGTATTGTTTCTGTTCCAGCTAATACAGCAAAACGGTGTCAATTTTCAAGAAAGATTCCTGAAAATGCTTACTCAGGTAAAAAACCTACCTATTGGGAAGTTTATTTTTACACTTCTACTTCTGCCACTAAGCTATATGTCCGGGAAACAGACGTAAGAATCAGGCTTAGAGGGAACTTAATTGTTCAAGGTGATATAGAAGCCAAGAACCTGACAGCCTGGGAAGGTTTGAACGTCAATAATCAGTTTATTGTCGATATAAACGGAAATGTTAGTTTTTCAGGTTCTTTGACTGCCGGGGTTGAAATCAATTCCCCAAATATCAATTCAGGGAAGATAAAACTTGTTGGAATGTATTCAAGGCTTGAATGTACCGATGGGGTAAATGTAGAAGAAGAAGCTGTAGTAAACAATGGGTATATTAGGCAGTCAAATTACTATACAGCCGGGGATAGATCTTCATACAGAGAAACAACAATGTTCAATGGATACATTAATTCAAAGATTTCTCCAGATTTAGAAGCGACTTTGAGAGATACAGTGATATTTGGAGATTTACCATATGAATACAAGTATTATCCGAAAGAGACAAAGATAATGCCCGGATTGATTGATAATTCGGGAGTTGATTTTTCAGGAATTGCAGCGGAAACGGTTCCGAGATTGAACGGATCACACGATGAAACCTACATGGCATACCCGTTATATTTAAGAGCTGACAGGGTGGGCATAGGAGATCTAAGCCCATTAGATCCAAATAGTGAACTTTTGCTTGACATAAGAGGAGCTTCAAGTGCAAACATGAGCGATGTTGTGATATCAGGACAAAACTCGATGCACTTCAGGTTGATTGGGACTAATCAGAAATACATTGAAATGCACAATAAAACTGTTATAAATGCTGATTCCGATTTATTGCAGCTTGTCGGAAGTACGCATTGTTATATTGAATTTTTTAAAGAAGATCACTTTTCAAGAAGCGCATATATGGGATTCGGAAGTGCTTCAAGCAACGGTTTCACGCTCAGAAATCAAATATCAGGCGGGGAACTGACCCTTGTAGCCGGATCTGGTGGGATTGTTAATATTCCGAGCAATGACTTGAAAGTACGTTCAACCACTTATACTTCTGATGAAGAACTAAAAAGTGAAATTGAATTGTATACCAAATCTGCACTAAAAGAAATCCTTGCAACTCCTATTAAACAGTATTACTTACAAGGTGATGTTCCAGGAGTTGATCAAAAGCGTCTAGGTATCATGTATCAAGAAGCGCCTGTGGACATTGTTACACCACAAAAGTCATTGGACGGGTATGCAATGGACGTAATGTCTTTTAAAGCCATTCAGGAACTTCATGCAATGCTTGTGGATGCTAAAGCAGGAATTAATGAACTAAAAGCAATTTATGAAGGGATGAATTTAAGTGGAGCAAAACCAACAAATTAACATAAATCCGTTTATTCAAAATGAAATGGGACGGCTCAACTATGAAAATATACTTTTAAAAGCTCGGCTTGATTATGCAACGAAAATGAATCAGGAGTTATTGCAAAAAGTTCAAGAACTTGAAAACAAACTTATTGAATCCAAGGAAGTCAAGGATGTAGAAGAACCTAAAAATTAAGGGTTCTTTTTTATTGCCTTCAAAGGAGGGAATTTAGGTGACGCAAGAGACCATACCAGTTAATCAAGAACTTGCTGAATTGAAGGGTGATATAAAAGATATTGAGCTCCGTGTTAACAAATTGGAAAGAATAACAGATCGGCATGATCAGCAGATTACTTCTATAAATGAAAAGCTCAATAAAATTGACGAAAATACAACATGGATTAAAAGAACAATTACAGCTGCCCTTATTACAGCAATCAGTACTGGAATCATTGGGGGAGCGATTGCTATTTTTTATAATGTTTTAAGAGGGGGACAATGAATATGATCAACTGGAAGATTCGCTTTAAAAATTCTGTATTTCTAGCACAATTATTTCTGGCTTTTTTTGCACCAATACTAGGTTACTATGGCTTAACTGCACAGGACCTCACTACTTGGGGTTCTGTTTTTAATTTGCTGATCTCAGCTTTATCTAATCCATATGTTTTATTGCTGATAGTGGTAAGTGTGTGGAATGCCTTAAATGATCCCACAACAAGAGGAATAGAGGATAGTCAACAAGCAAAACGTTATCAATGGCCAAAATAAGCTACCCTCCGAGGGTGGCTTTTCTTGTTTTTTGAAAGGGGGGATTCTCATGTGAAAGGAAGGACAGCAGTACAAGCAATTAATAGATTTTGTCAATAAAAATATTAGTAGAGGTGATTAAATATGGTCAAACTTTTTATTGATCCAGGTCACGGCGGCACGGATCCAGGTGCAGTAGGAAATGGTCTTCAGGAAAAGAATTTAACACTTCAAATCGCAACACGTATTAAAGACATTTTGACCCTGGAATATGATAATGTTTCAATCCGCATGAGCCGAACTGGTGACCAAACGGTATCTTTATCTGAGCGCACAAATGCTGCTAATGCATGGGGGGCTGATTTCTTTTTGTCAGTCCATATTAACGCTGGTGGGGGAACAGGATATGAAGATTATGTTTATCCAGGAGTTGGGGTACCAACTACAACTTTTCAAAACAATATCCATTCAGAGGTATTGAAGCTAGTTGATTTTAATGATCGTGGCAAAAAGCAGGCAAACTTCCATGTGCTCCGTGAAACACGGATGCCGGCATTGCTAACTGAAAATGGTTTTATTGATAATGCCAATGATGCAGCAAAGCTAAAATCAAGCAGCTTTATTGAGAATTTGGCACGTGGCCATGTTAACGGTATTGTGAAAAGCTTCAATCTTCCACGGAAAAGTTCAGCTGTTTATCATACTGTTGTGTCTGGTGATACTGTTTATTCACTGAGCAGAACTTACGGAAGCACTGTACAGCAAATTAAGGATTGGAACAACCTTGATGAAAATTATACGATTTATGTAGGGCAAATGCTTCGTGTAAAATAAATTGAATTAGCCCTTCTCATACAAGAGGGGCTTAAGTAATTCTATTAAGCTAATACGACGTAAAAATGAAAAATGAGCGCTAATTCTTATTCAAGAATAGCGCCCTTTTCCGTTGATTTCAGTAGAATTGGTTCAAAATACATACCTGTCACCTAATTATATTGTAAAACAAAATTCACTTAATCTAATTACGAGCTAACAGGATATAGCATAGAATGAGCAAAATGTTAAAAACGTTTACATATAAATATTTTACTATATTTTACTTTTTTTGAAAAATATAGTATTATTAAAATTGTCAGAATAATACCAAGAAAGGTAGTGAAGTAAATGAAAAAGTTTGTATCCTTATTTATGACCCTTTTGCTTGTTCTCAGTTCCTTTGGGACAATGGCCTCTGCTGCAAATCAATCGTTCAAAGAGAAGGAAAAAATGGTAGAAGAAAGCTTTAATTATTCAATTAAGTCTGCTAAAGGTGATGAAAAGGAAAAGCTTAAAACTGACTTAGCAAAATTCAAAAAACTATCAAAAGAAGATAAAAAGAAGTTTATTAGTTACATGTTTGATCCAGAGGTAACAAGCACCATTGCAGAATCAATATCTGAAGTTGAACCAGGTGAAACAAAGGCACTAAAAAATGGTGACATTGTGTTATCGGCTACATATGAAGAATCTGACGTTGAGGCACCAGCCCTAGAAGAAGGGAACATTCAACCCTTAGCCACTACCTATTATAAAAAAGCTTGGTACAAAAGGGGGGTAAGCTTTTTAGGACTTACAGTCCTTGAAGTATACGCTCAAGTAAATTATACTCATAATGGAAGTAAGGTTCTATCTACATATGGATGTGATGCCTATACTTCCCGCAATCTAAACCCGACTGTAGATTATGAGTGGGGAAGGTGTATCAGAAATCATAGTAGCTCCCAAGCTTGGGCAACTGCCTCGGTAAAATGGAGTGCAATTTATAGTGGATTAGGAATTGTTTATGCAAACCATGAGGTTAGAGTGTGGGGTAACTACAAAAACCAATCGGGAGGAAGTGTAACTAAACTATGAGTAGTGAAGGGGCAAACAGAATGTTTAAATCTAAGAGACTAAGAAATATTATAGTTGGAATCTTAATCGCCCTACTAATAGCAGTTATACTAGGAGCATTAACAGTTAACTCTTTATAGATATAAATAAAGGTGTTCCATGGCCAGCAGCTAATTACTGCTGGTTTTTTAATTAAGCTTATAAGTCACGCTCTTTAATTCATTTTGATCTAATAATGGAAGTGTCATATCAAGGAACAACAACTAGAAGTGTCCAAGCAATTAGTACAAGTACGAAACTTCCTAGATTAAGTAAAACCACTATGTTTAATTTTCCTTTTTGCATTTTTTTCTTCATACTTGTTCAGCAATTCTGCTTTGTTTATTTAAAAATCATCATCTTAATTTAAGCATAAATGACAAACCAAGATGTTCCACTGGCCCGTTTGCTGAACAAGAATTTCTACATCTCATACAGGATCTTTGATTAAACTTTTCAAAGCCACAAAAGGACTACTTCTTAACTAATAGTTCAAAAATGATTTATAAAGCCCTTCTCAATTTGTAGTGACCCCCGTCAAGTAGACAGTAATAAAAATGCACAATTATGCAGCCTGAGTCCTGTATTGATATGGGCTCAGGTAATTCAATTTCTTTTGAAAACGTTGATGATTATAGAACCTCATGTATTGATTTAATGCGTCTTTAACCTCTTGAGCTGTTTTGAATGAATATAGATAAAAACATTCAGTCTTAAAATGACTAAAGAAGTTTTCCATGCAAGCATTGTCCCAACAGTTACCTTTTCTAGACATGCTCGCTTTCATTTGATATTTTTTAATTAGGTTGTTATATTGGCGGGATGTATATTGGAAACCCTGGTCGCTATGCAGGAGGATTCCTTTTACATTCCGTTTTTTCTTTGCCTTTTTGAGGGTATCGATAACCAGTTTCAGGTCATTTCTCCGACTAACATGATAAGCAACAATTTCATTATTGTATAAGTCTAAAATGGCGGACAAATACAGCTTTTGGCCATTAAAAATTAAATAAGTAACATCCGTTACCCATTTTTTATTAGGTTTAGAAGCGACAAAGTTTCGATTAAGATAGTTGTCTGAAACAACGTATGCTTCTTTCTTCCCGTAATATGGTTTCTTCATTCGGATGACTGCCCTGATCCCCAATTCCCCCATAAGACGCTGGACACGCTTGTGATTTATATGTGTTTCGTAGTTTTTTTCTAACCATATCTGTACTCGCCGATACCCATATATCCCTTTAAGTTTTTCATGGCACTCCATGATTTTTTCTTTGATTTCTTCATCCTCTAACTGCTTTTCAGTGGGTGACTCTTGTCGTTTTAACCACTTGTAATAGCCACTTTTAGATACTTCTGCGATCTTACATAACAATACAATAGAATAGTCCCCCTGGGACATTTCTTTGATTACCTGGTATTTCTTTTGTGTGGATACTTCTTTCATTCCCCCTTTCACATCTTTAAGAGCTTTTTTAGCATTTCGTTCTCAGCTTCAAGACGTTTAATTTTGACTTCCTGATCTTCAGGTCGAGTTCTTGGTCTACCTTTACCAGGTCCTTTCCTCTTACCTCTTTTATCCTCTAGCCCTTTAATCCCCTCCGCATTAAAATAGTTAACCCATCTCCTTACTTGATTTTTATCGATACTCAATTCTTTAGCTATTATGTTATAACCCATCCCATCTTTGAGATGAAGATCAACAACTTTTTTCTTAAAGTTCATATCATATGTTTTACGTATTTTTCCCATAAAAAAATCCCCTCCATAGTAGACAGATTAGTATGCTTTCTTTTTTCTGTCTACTATCAGGGGATCATAACAATCGAGAGGGGCTTTATAAATCATAAATGATCCAAAGGAGCATCTTTATTCTCAATAAACCACCCGGCACCTATTTTGGTGATTTTACATCCGGGATACTGATTTTCTAATCTTTTTCTTTCTTTCTTTTCTTTGATCTCCTTCTCAACCTCTGCGCGTTTAATGTTTTCCATGGTTTCATCCATGGTACTGCCTGCCTTTACAAAACCTAATCTTGGCACATAAACAGCTGAAAATTTGTCACCAACCTTCATTTCCACACTCCCTTTCACCTAAATATTACGCAAATAGGCTCAAAGTCCTTGTGTCTAATTTGTGAAAAATAAATAGCCTTCTTTTATCCCACAATGTTTGATATATTTATCTTCTGAGGTGACTACATGGAATACGATTACGACAATATTGATCTGGGTAAAATCTACATTTATAAAGAATTTCCTGATAAACAAGCTGGACGTTGCGACAAATGCGGTAATTCTCATTTTAAGTCAAAAGTTGGAAATGGTGAATTCCTTAGAGAGTACAGTAATTGTGGATTGAAGAAGTCAATTTAATTATTGACTTTTTTTTATTAAAAAGGAAGGTCATCTTTCACAACCGGCCTAATCTGCTTTACATCCTCAGTAATATCATTCTCTTCATTCCAGGTAACCTTCTCAATTATCATAACCCTACAGCCAGATTCCCTCCATTGTTGTTGGATCCATTCGTATGCTACAACAGCAACCGCAAAGTTTGGATCATCCTTAAAATCTCTGTCTTGAACGAAAAACTCTCCGCGGCTTGAACCTCTATTGCCTTCAATATTTAGCATTGTTTCAATTACTATTCTCATTTTATAACTTTCCTTTTTAATTTCACTGTACACGAACGTTTGTTCTTTGTCTACGAGTTTAGAGAGGACCTTATGCCTGCTCTTATTCAATAACTCCCGTTTCTTCTATTACTACATTGCATTTAACATCAAAGCTTAAAGTTTTATATTCATCTTTCCATTTTTTGAAGTCAAAGTTCCGATTCAGAGTTTTTTTCTTTTGACCCAAGCCAACAGGATCTATTCCGAGATCCTGAAATTGTTTTAATAATCTTGTGCACTCCTTTTCAATTTTTTTCTCCAGATTCTTTTCAATATCTCCCACAACAGGGGCTAAAGCATCGCCTGTATACTCACGAATAATGCCTTCAATTTTAATGGATATGGAAGCCTGATTATCAGTTATCCTGATTTTATGCCTTGAATTTATACTCTTCACAGCAGCTTTTTCTTCCTTTTGAAACTTAACATCGAAGTTACCTTCACTATATTTATCTACCAGCAATTTAAAAAAGAACATATCCTTTACAGGGAGTATGTCTACTTCTTTATCATTTTGGAAAAGGCTAATTCCATCTATTTCCACTTTATCGTTCCCGATTTTCTTTAGGCGGGGCAGGAAGGGATCCTTGCCTTTTTGAAAGTAATCACGGACAAAAATGTGTAAGTTGGTTTTGGGGATATCCCGATTGTCAATATTATGCTGTATAAGATTATGGATATAGGTTGAATTTCCTCTGGTTCCATACTCGCCTTTTACCAAGTCTTCTGCAGTTCCCTCCGCGGTTGCAACAAGTACGCGTGACCCAATACTTGGATCTCTCTGAAATGAATCTATAATATCGTAAATCCCTTTTCTGGAAATTTCAGTACCGAGTATAGCCAGCTCTAATCCGCCAGTGGCTATTGGTTCTGATGATTGTTTAGTACCATCTAGACGAATGTCCTGAATTAGGTTTCCATTTCCAGAAAATGTACTGTTAATTACGCTTTGATCAGGCTGGAATTCATGGAATAAGAGGGTTCCTCTATATTTTTCTTTCTCACCTTCTGCGAAGTCATAGCCGACTCCTACCTCAATATTGATATCATCAATTATTTCTTTGTTCAAACAGCCTGAAAGCAGCAAAGACAGGCATATTATGATAAGCTTTTTCATTATTTTCACCCTCTTCTTGCTTGGAATCTTGAAAGCAGCGAATAGTATTGGAATATAGATAAAGGTAAAGCTAACCCGTATTTTTCCATATTCCCACTTTTTGACGGAAGATAAAATCCTTTTAAAATGCCAAGAAGTAATTCTAATGGAATACAGACAAATTCCATGCCAACGGCAACAATGACTTCCTCGTCACCTGTACGGATTATTTTATCGCCTAATTTGATGCCATCAGTAAAAAAATTCCAATATCGGGTAGGTGCCATAAATAAAAAATGGTCACAAATAATTCATGACCACTTTTTTGTTGGTTTTATTGTAGGTGATTAGGTACATTAGGTGAATTTTTCGTTACTGTTTCAATAAAAATGTTATCTTGATGTAGTGGCTGACTGCTTCGATTCACGGGCTGACCATTTTGGATTAGCTGAATAAGGTTTTGAATATCTTCCTTGGTGGCAGGCTGTTTTTGTTGTTTTAATAAATACCCCAATTGTCCGCTGGATTCAAGAGTTGCAAATTCTACGTCACTGATAGCTGTAATTCCCGACTGACGAAGCCGAGCCTCTAACTTATCTACAGGCAGGCGTAACTTTTTCAAGTTCTTTTCGTTTAAAGTTCCGTTTTCAATGACAGGAACTGCTTTTCCAGAAATTATGGTCTCGCCGCCATCAAACTTTAATTGGATGTATTCGGTGACAATAAGGCTTAAGATTAGTAAAAGTGCAATACCAAAGGTCGCCCAAAGCCCCCTTCCGGTAACAGGCTGAATAAGAAGTGTCCCGATTCCAATCATTATAACCGTTTGAGGTATAGTCATTTGGGAGATCGATCTCCTCCCACTAATTCTTAAGAGGATATTACCAATCAAAAAAATAAGAAGGGTTTGCCATATAAGATTTATATCCATATTTATTCACCTCGATGAGTAGCCTAGTTGAAACTATTATTTGCAGAGTGAAATTCTTATATTCAGCTTTAGGAAAAGGTTCCATGAGAAAGAAGTGGTCCATGAATTTCTTTTTGATTCAAAACAAAACCGTTAAACGTATAAAACACCATGGATAAATTAAAACTAACAATAAAAAACTGGAGGATAACTGTGGAAAAAAATCAACTGGATATGATTAAAAAAATCATGGAAGCAGAAATTGAACAAAACACCAGATTGATGAACTATTGGCAAGAGTTTTCTAACTTCTCAAATTGGCAAGTTTGGGTTGTCCTTGCAATGCTTGTTATCCCTCTTATCTTATTGGTTCTCTTCATTGATCGAAAGAAAGCATTTCATATTGGATTTTATGGGTACAGTGTGCATGTGTTCTTCGCCTATACAGATATAATTGGTACAGAAAGGGGAATTTGGAATTATCCATATAAACTTCTCCCGCTACTTCCTTCTAATTTCACTCTGGATGCTTCATTAATACCTGTAATTTATATGCTTTGTTACCAATACATACTTATCAAAGGGAAGAATTATTATATTTGGATGTTCTTACTCAGTTTAGCTTTATCGTTTGTTCTTAAGCCGCTTATGGTTGGTATTGGCTTGTTTCATTTTCGGGAGAAAGAGAACTTTTTATTGCTTTTCGCGGGATATGTGTTTGTCGCCATTATTTCTAAATGGTTAACCGACTTTTTTATTTTTTTGAGTAGAACAACAAAATGGAGTTTATACGAAAAATGAATATAGATAGAAGTTCTTTAATTCAACTAATAGCTGTTTATGTTTAAGGTCAGCTGCTAATCAGGCAGCTTTTCTTATTCCATAAAAGAGGCAGGGTAGTTTGATTAATCTAAGTATGTTTGGCAATATTTTTTTATTTATTGGAAGATGAGGTTATTTCATCTAATTCCCCTAATGAATATTCGTTTTACTTACTTAACTCCTGTTACAACGCCGTGTGATGCAGTCATTTTATATTTTCAAAATAAGTGGTGATAATATTTCAATGAGTTCTCATTTTGAAACAGTAAAAAATAGTTGAGAATATACTTTTAAGTCCTAAAAGATGAATGGGGTTCACAAATAAATGAAATTATTGTACTTAACAATTGAATTAATAGTTGGCTTTTTTTTTCTATTTTTATAATGGTAAAGTTTTTAGGCAAAAAAATCATTAATCAAATATCTCCGTTTACTTTTATCGCAGCTATTGTATTGGGAGAACTATTAGGAAATGCCTTATACGATCATAATATAGGAGTATTTTATATTGTTTTTTCGATGACCATTTGGGGAGCATTACTCTTTTCAGTTGAATATCTTGGTCAAAAATCCCTTACATTCAGAGGAGTTGTTGAAGGAAAACCCTCTGCACTAATTAAAAATGGAATTGTAGACCGAGAAGCATTAAGAAAAAATAGGATGAATATTAACCAGTTACAAAGTTTATTGCGACAGAGTGAAACCTTTTCACTTCGTGAGGTTGCCTTTTGTTATTTAGAGGCAAATGGTTCAATTAGCATTTTAAAGAAATCAAAGTATCAAAAAACTACTCAGGAAGATTTTAATATGACTTCAAAAATGGTTTCAGTTCCAGTGACTATAATAAGAGACGGTGAAGTTTTATGGGATGAAATTATTGATTTGGGCTTTAATGAATCTTGGTTAAAGTCAGAATTAAATACTCAAAATATTACTGACTACAAAGAAGTTTTTATAGCCGAATGGCTTGAAGGCGACGGTCTCTTTGTACAGCCTTTTAAGAATTAAACTTTCAAAAAGTAACATCTACTTTAAATCCATAATTGTTTGCTACTTTGACAGGGTAGAGGTCGCTGGTTCGATCCTAGCATGAAGCAATATGGTATGGGAAAGTCTGATTTAACTTACCCACTTTTTGCCCATCTTTGCCCATATTTTCACTTCTTCATATTTCGAATAGAATGTAAAAATATCAATATATCAAAGTTTGATTTTTTTTATTTTCTTCTATTATATAGACTGATTACTCCACTTATGAGATGGAGAAAATGTTTAAGAGGGTAATGTAGAAAAGAACGACGCTGAACCAGAGTGGTTCGGCGTTTTTTTATTCATAGACGACGATAATTTTATTATGTAAACTAAGTGGTGTTTGGCCCATAATTTTTTCTTTTTTCGCTCATAAAACTTTATTTCGCTCAAAATGTCAATATACAAAACAAAAAAGCATCCATTTCGCGGAATGGATGCTTTTCTTATAGCTTATCTCACTGCCGTATGCAGCTTATCAATAAATTGCAGGGCTTTTCCTGTTCCAACCGCTACAGATTCAAGCGGGCTAGGTGCAAGGTGTACAGGGACTACAATTTCCTGTGAAAGCCATTCCTGCATGCCGTTTAAAAGGGCACCTCCGCCGGAAAGAATCACACCTCGGTCTACGATGTCTCCGCTGAGTTCAGCCGGGCTGTCCTCTAATGTTGCGCGGATTGCTTCAAGAATGTGAAGCAATGATTCTTTGATTGCATCACGGATTTCATAGGAAGTTAGAGTAATCGTCTTAGGCAGGCCGGTAACAAGGTCGCGGCCGCGCACTTCCATTGTCAGTTCTTCATGGTCAACCAGCGCGTAGCCGATTTCCATTTTAATATGTTCGGCTGTTCTCTCTCCGATCAGAACGTTGTATTCTTTACGTACATATTGAATAATATCATCGTCAAGTCTGTCGCCGCCAATCCGGATGGAATTGCAGGCTACCACTCCGCCGAAAGAGATGATGGCTACTTCTGTTGAGCCGCCGCCAATGTCAACAACCACGTTCGCGACAGGCTCATCGACAGGCATTCCTGAACCAATTGCTGCTGCCACAGGCTCTTCGATCAGATGTACTTTCTTCGCCCCCGCATTGCGGACAGCATCATGGATGGCTCTTCTTTCAACACTTGTCGAACCAGATGGCGTACAAACAACGACATTCGGCTTTCTGATTGCAAATCCTACTTTTTTCGATGCTTTTCGCATAACCTGGCGAAGCATTTCAGTAGTGGTGTCATAATCGGCAATAACCCCGTCTTTGAGCGGACGGATGGCAACGATGCGGCCTGGTGTTTTCCCGATCATTTCCTTTGCTTCTTTACCAACAGCTAACACTTTTTTCGTTTCTGTATCAATTGCTACTACAGAAGGTTCATTAAGGATGATGCCTTTTGTTTTGCTGTATACAAGTATATTAGCAGTTCCTAAGTCAATTCCAATTTCAGATGTATTTAACATGAATTCTTCACCCAATTTCAAATTTATATTGTAACAATATAACCTTCTAATAAATTAACATGATTTTGGGGGTTACCCTTTGTTTGTTATGGAATCGTTAATAAAATGTAATTTTATAAGAAAATTTTAGGAAACTTGTCGAATAGGAAAGGTGAAACTTGTTCATAATGCATAAATGTTCTGTTTTTATAAAAAGAATGGTAAGATGATACCTGAAAAATTTTCCTGCTATATGGTAGGGATAATAATTAGAATGTCAGTAAAGGCAGTGAACAGATGAGTGAAAAAGAAAAGCTTGCAGTGCTGATTGGCCCTACAGCTGTTGGAAAAACAAAATTAAGCATTCTTCTGGCGAAAAGATTTAATGCTGAGATCATCAGCGGAGATTCTATGCAAATATATAAAAGCATGGATATCGGCACGGCAAAAATTAAAGAAGAAGAAATGGAAGGAATTCCGCATCATCTAATTGACATCAAAAATCCTGAAGATCCCTTTTCGGCAGCTGAATTTCAGGAACTGGTCCGCAGCAAAATCACAGAGATCACTTCAAGAGGCAAACTTCCAATGATCGTTGGAGGCACTGGATTGTATATTCAATCCGTTATTTATGATTACCAATTTTCTGATGCCCCTTCAGATGAAGAATTCAGAAAAACTTTGGAGGAACGCGCAGAAAGTGAAGGGAACGATGCCCTTTTCAAGGAGCTTTTGGCCATAGACCCTGAAAGTGCGGAAAAAATTCACCCCAATAACATTCGAAGAGTGGTCAGGGCATTGGAAATTTACCATTGCACAGGGAAAACGATGTCTCAGTATCAGGAGAATCAGGATCCAGCACTTCTTTATGATACGGCGCTGATTGGGTTGACCATGGACCGGGATACCTTATATGAACGCATCAATCTCCGGGTTGAGATCATGATGAAGGAAGGCTTGCTTGAAGAGGTGAGAGCCCTGTATGATCTGGGATTAAAGGATTGCCAGTCCATACAGGCCATCGGATATAAAGAACTGTATGAATACTTTAATGGACGTGTATCACTGGAGGATGCCGTAGGAAATCTGAAGCAAAATTCAAGAAGATATGCAAAAAGGCAGCTAACATGGTTTCGAAACAAGATGAATGTGGAATGGTTTGATATGTCCGATACAGCCGACCCTCATGAGTTTGAAAAAAAATTCGCTGAAATTTCTGCTCATATTGAAGGAAAGCTGAAAATAAAATCGAATACATAATGATAGAGATAAAAGAGGAGGATTATAATGAAATCAGCAATCAATATTCAGGATCAGGTTCTTAATCAGCTACGCAAGGATAATATTAATTGTACTGTATTTTTGTTAAATGGATTCCAAATTAGAGGCCAAATCAAAGGCTTTGATAATTTCACGGTATTATTCGAGTCAGAAGGCAAGCAGCAGCTCGTTTATAAGCATGCCATTTCTACCTTCGTTCCACAGCGCAATGTTCAGCTGGATATGGAAAACCAGCAATAATATAAAAGTTGCACATTCAGAAGAAAAGCCCGCTTTGATTGAAGCGGGCTATTTTCTTATGAAAAGACAGCATAAATATTTTTAATGAAATGGAGGTTGGCTGAATACATATAGATATGAGAATTTATTGTAGATATGAGGGAGCCTGACTGCTGGCCTTGTTTCCCATGAACAGGCAGTATGCTCCCAGGTATCAGCAGCATCTAAAGCGGAGGAAAGCCCGAAGAGGTGAAAATTTCACCTTATTTCTCGGGAAACCGCATGAACCGACACTCCTGCATCAGTGATTGCTGAAACGCACGGGAACTTGTCGGATTTTAGCCTAATAACCGTAATCTCGCGGATGCATATAGGCTTTTGTCACAACGATTACTTCTATGCGTATACTGTGCTAAGAATGTGAGGTGATAGCTTTTGGACCAGCCGATTCGCCTGAAGAATAACGGACAGATCAGCATCGTGCTCAATTCACAAAAGAGAAAAACATACACAAAAGAGCTTCCCGAATCCCAAGCGGCTCCAAAAGCCATTCCGCCTGAGCATACAGCTCTGAAAGAAATTGAAAAAGAACTTGGCGCTCTTGTGGGAATGGAAGAGATGAAGAAAATGATCAAGGAGATCTATGCGTGGATTTATGTGAATAAAAAGCGGGAGGAAGCCGGTCTCAAAGCTGGAAAGCAGGCATTGCATATGATGTTCAAAGGCAATCCCGGCACCGGTAAAACAACGGTTGCCCGATTAATAGGCAAGCTTTTTCAAAAAATGAATGTACTGTCAAAAGGCCATTTGATTGAAGCTGAGCGGGCTGATCTTGTCGGTGAATATATTGGTCATACTGCCCAGAAGACAAGGGATCTGGTGAAAAAAGCGATAGGCGGGATCCTGTTCATCGATGAAGCATACTCTTTAGGAAGAGGCGGAGAAAAAGACTTTGGCAAGGAAGCCATTGACACTCTCGTAAAGCATATGGAAGACCGCCAGCATGAATTTATTCTGATACTGGCGGGCTACTCAAGAGAAATGAATCACTTCTTGACGCTGAATCCTGGTCTTCATTCCCGGTTCCCCCTGGTTGTTGACTTCCCTGACTACTCGATTGAGCAGCTGATGGAAATCGGCGAGCGGATGCTGAAGGAACGGGAATATACATTAAGCCACGAATCTGAAAAGAAGCTGAGAGAGCACTTACACTTTGTGAAAAATAATCTCAGTCCAAACAGTTTTTCGAATGGGCGCTATATCCGGAATATCATTGAAAAATCAATCCGGGCACAGGCCATGCGCCTATTAATGCAAAACAGCTATGACAAACATGATCTGATGACCATCAGAAGCAATGATTTGTTGTTTGAAGAAGCCGATTAAGGGGATATTGATATTGTAATAAAAAAGACAGTGTCAAAGAACATTGGCATTGTCTTTTTACTGAAGGAGGAATATAAAATGAATAATATTACGGTTTATACGACCAATACATGTCCTTACTGTACGATGGTGAAGAATTTTCTGGATGAGAAAGGGCTGGAGTATAAAGAGGTTAATGTGCAGAATGACCAGCGAGAGGCACAAAAACTGGTTGCAACCACCGGACAAATGGGAGTGCCGCAGATCAATGTGAATGGCAATTGGGTCATTGGCTTTGATCCAAATACGATTATGGCGAATGTGAAGCAATAATATAAAGGGGGTCTGCTCGTGGATTGAGCAGGTCTTTTTTTTTTGAATTGTGAACTCTGCAAATAAAATTGCATACTAGCAAAAAAAGCAGCTGTATTCGCAAACTAATAGGAAATTTTGCAAAGAAAGTGCATGAACTTGCAAACAAACAGCTTAAACCGGCAAATAAACATCTTTAAAAAAACATCAGGATAATCTGATGTTTTTGATTTTAAAGAAAGAATTTTCTAAAAACATTGACCGAACTTCCCGGGGGTGTTTTAATAATTATAGTGGTTGGGTCACCTAACCATTTATTCTGGAAGGAGCTTGAGAAAATGAAAATCCTAATTACTGAATTAATCTGGAAAGAAGGAATTGAAGAGTTAATAAACAATGGCTTCCAAGTGGATTATGACGAGAATCTATGGAGTAACCGTGAAGAATTATTAAGAAAAATTAACAATTACGATGGTTTAATTGTAAGAAATCAAACAATTGCAGATCAGGAATTAATGGCAGCTGGTCCTCAATTAAAGGTTATAGGCAGGCTTGGAGTTGGACTTGATAATATAGACACAGCATCAGCAAAGAAAATGGGAATCCCAGTGGTTTATGCTAAAAATGCCAATGCTACTTCGGTGGCCGAGTATGTGATGATGGCCATGTTAAGTGTTTCCCGGCCTCTTCATCTTGCTGATTATGATGTCAGGAACGGCAATTGGGATAGAAAAACATACACCGGCATGGAACTTGCGGGTAAAACGCTGGGCCTTATAGGATTAGGGGAAATCTCTCATCGCGTTGCTAAAAGAGCAATATCGTTTGGAATGAAAGTGGCTGGTTATGATCCCTTTATTGCGGATTATGATCACATTGTTTCTGAAACAGGGGTTCAAATAATAGAATCATTAGCAGATCTGCTTGCTGAATCTGATTTTATTTCCTTGCATGTTCCGCTTACACCTTCAACCAAGTATTTAATCTCCGAGTCAGAACTTCAATCAATGAAGGTTTCTTCCTATATTATTAATACCTCCCGAGGCGGTATTATAAATGAACGTGATCTTGCAGCTGCTTTAACCAATGGTGCGATTGCAGGAGCGTTTCTGGATGTGCTTGAGACAGAACCAATCCTTCCGTCGAACAAACTATTGACATGCTCGAATGCTGTTATTACTCCGCACATTGCTGGTTTAACTGAAGAATCACAAATTAGAACTTCCTTATTGGTGGCAAAAGAAGTAGCAAAGGTTATGAAAAATCAGCCGTCATTATGTGTAATTTAAAAAAGTTTCCGAAAATTTAAATAAATAATTGACTTTAACATTTGGGAGTGGTTTAATTAACCTATAAATAGTGGTTGGGTCACCCAACCAAATACAAAAGGAGGCAATTGAATGAGTAATAACAGTCAAACTACAACTCTGGCAGACACGCATTCTCCTGAGTCTAAAGAGGTTAGCACACATAAGTTTTTAATTCATCATAAGGGAGATCATGTAGGGGTAGCGACTAGTCCAATAAAAGAAGGAGAACAGGTTATCGGAATCTTTATGGATGATAATTCTGAGGTGTCTGTAAAGTCTCGTGGGGATATTCCTTTAGGGCATAAAATTTCATTAGTAGACTTAAAGAGTAATCAGCCAGTCTTAAAATACGGAATTCAAATTGGCTTAACTACAACAGAATGGGCTGTAGGAGATTATGTCCATACTCATAATATTAAAACGGCGAGGTGGTAGAAATGAATAATACACTAATGGGTTACCGCAGAGAAAATGGAAAAGTTGGAATACGCAATCATGTCATCATTTTGCCTGTTGATGATATCTCAAATGCTGCCTGTGAGGCTGTTGCAAGACAAGTTCAAGGAACGATGGCACTTCCACACGCATATGGAAGACTCCAGTATGGACCGGACCTTGATCTTCATTTCAGAACAATGATAGGAACCGGCTCAAATCCAAATGTGGCAGCGGTTATTGTCATCGGCATTGAAGAAAACTGGTCCAAGAAGATCGCGGAAGGTATTGCAGAAACTGGCAAACCTGTATCCTATTTTTCTATCGAGGGAAATGGCGACTTTGAAACCATCCGTCAAGCATCATGGAAAGCAAAAGAGTATGTTCAATGGGCATCTGAACTGCAGAGAGAACCGATTGAACTAAAAGATTTAACGATCAGCATTAAGTGCGGGGAATCGGATACGACTACAGGACTGGGATCATGCCCAACAGTATCTCAGGCAGTTGACCGCCTGGTTGATGCCGGTGCGACGGTATTCTTTGGGGAAACATCTGAATTGACTGGTGGGGAGCATCTAATCGCACAAAGAATGGCAACTCCTGAACTTCATGAAAAGTTTATGGCTATTTATGAAGATTATGTTGGTGAAATCGAATCCAAAGGAGTAGATTTGCTAGGTTCACAGCCAACACAGGGAAATATTGCAGGAGGCCTATCAACTATAGAAGAAAAGGCTCTTGGTAATATCGCCAAAACAGGTACAAAGGAAGTAATTGGGGTCCTTGATCCGGCGGAAAATCCAGATAATGGCAATGGATTGTATTTTATGGATACTTCTTCTGCAGCCGCAGAATGCATTACGTTAATGGCAGCTGGCGGAGCAGTACTCCATCTTTTCCCAACAGGGCAGGGGAACATTATCGGAAATCCAATTGAGCCTGTTGTGAAAATTACCGCAAATCCCATAACTGCAGGAACAATGAGCGAGCATATTGATGTAGATGTACAGGGATTATTGTCCCGTCAGATTTCCCTGGAAGAAGCAGGCGACAAATTAATGGAAGTTATTTGCCGCACGGTAAATGGCCGCTTGACCAGTGCTGAAGCTTTGGGACATCGTGAATTTGTCATGACAAAACTATACCGAAGCGCCTGATTCAATTTCTCCCTGCACATTTTTGAGCAGGGAGAATCCTTTTTTAAAGAGAGTACAAAAAAAGGAGTTTAGACATGAACACATATAATGAGTCGGATCTAAAGGAATTCTGTGAAAAAGTTCTTGAAAAAATGGGAATGCCCAAAGATTATTATGAAGTTGTCGCGGATTCACTGGTAAAAGCAAACCTAGAAGGCACGGATAGCCACGGGATCAGTAGACTTCCCATTTATGCCAAACGATTTATGGATAAAAGAATAAATGTAAATCCGGATATAAAAGTAACAAAAAAAGCCCCATCCGTGCTCCAGATTGATGGCGATAATGGCCTGGGCCATGTAGTCAGCTGGAAGGCAATTAGAGAAGGCATGGAAGCTGCAAAAGAAAATGGCACAGCAGCAATCGCAATTCGTAATAGCAATCATTTTGGGACTGCTGCGTATTTTTGCCAAATGGCATGCGAGCAGAATCTCGCATGTATAGGCTTTACTAATTCCCCGCCAGGGATTGCACCCTGGGGAGGGAAGGAAGCTTTCTTTGGCACCAACCCAATCGCCTTTGGCTTTCCAACTGGCAACGATCAGCCTGTAATTATTGATTTATCAACCAGTATAGTGGCCAGAGGGAAAATCATATTGGCCGCAAAGCAGGGGAATGAAATACCGGGTGACTGGGCAATTGATGAAGATGGGAATTCCACCAAGGATCCGGCGGCTGCCTTAAGAGGGTCTGTATTACCGCTTGGAGGAGCAAAAGGGGCTGCACTCGCGCTTGCTGTTGAGATATTAACTGGTGTACTTTCAGGAGCAGCATTTGGCCCCCATGTGAAAAATCTTTATGATGACAATGAAACAGAGAATGCGAATGTTGGACACTTCTTTTTGTTATTAGATATTAAAAAATTTATGGATTTAACACTGTTCTTTACCTCTATACAAAATCTGCTGCAGGAAATGAAAGAAGTTCCTAAGAAACCAGATGTAAGTGAAATACGCTATCCGGGAGAAAGAAGAAAAAGAGAAAGTGCCAGCAGGCTATTAACAGGTATTGAATTATCAGGCAATGTTGAACAGGAATTAAAAGATTTGGGGGAGAAGTTCAATATCCCGTTTCCTGAGGCAAGGTCACTTGATCATTCCAGTAAAAGCCTTTCTCTTTAATAAAAGCTGTATGGTGATTATTGACCCATCCAATTGGATGAGGCATATAAACACCATAACAGCTTTTTTTAGCTGGATAATGTATTTTGAGAAATCGAACATTCTACACTTTCAATATGGTCAATCATACGTTCCTGAGCCAACTCAATGTTGTTCTGTTTTATTGCCTCAAGAATCCTTTCGTGCTCCTGGACAGATTTTAAAGCACGGCCCGGAATGTTAATTGATTTTGTACGTGACTCTGACAGAAGATCGATTAAAAAGTGCATAATCCTTACTAGAACCACATTATTTGAATGATCAGCAAGCGTCATATGAAATTTATGGTCCAACTCAGCCAGACGGTCAAAATCCTGGTCACCGCTTACAATTTCGTTTGCTTCCTTTAGGATTTGATCTAATTGCTGAATAAGATCCGGGCTTGAATTCTCTATGGACCATTTTACTGTCCATTCCTCAAGAATTTTTCTGACGGAGAAGAAATCCTTAAATTGATCAGAGGATACAAAAAAAGCTTCAGTCATTTTTTGTATCTGCTGCTCAGGAGAAGCGACGAAGACCCCTGTTCCATGTTTGGCGGTTAAATAACCATATGCTTCGAGTATTTTATAGGCTTCCCTTACTGTATTTCTGCTGACAGAAAGCTCCATCCCCATTTCTCTTTCGCCGGGGATTTTTTCACCTGCTCTGTATTCGCCATTGTGGATCTTTTTCTTTATACTATCGGCTACCTGCTCCGAAATTCCTTTTCTATTAATGTCCAAATATACCCCTCCAAGCAAATTTACTGATGGGCTTTTTATATAGGAAAAATGGTTCAATGGCCCAACCTATTTTATTAAATCATTAACGGGTCAAGTAATCAACACCGCTATCTTAATTTTCTCAAAAAGGTAAATAGAGCTGCCTTCATAGGCAGCTTTAAATGAAATAAACGATTAAAAATCCCAAGGCTGCTAAGGCGGCAGCTCCGAAAGTTCCAGTAAAAATCACCTTGCTGTTTAACTTTTTAAATTCAGTATAATTAACTCCTAAACCTAAGCCTGCCATGGCCATGGATAATAAGAAGATACTTAGTGCGATCAGCATTTGGGTCATTCTATCAGATAATATGCCAGCCGTATTAACCAGGCACATAATCAGAAAGCCGAAGATGAACCAGGGGACCGGCAAATCTCTGAATCTTGTTTTTTGTTTCTTTAAGCTGTTCTTATTAAATATCACTCCAAGTATAATCGCTGCAGGAATTAATAATGCTACACGTCCCAGTTTTACCAGAATGGCAGTATCACTGCTCACATCTCCTCCTGGAGCAGAAGCTGCAATGACATGCGCAAGCTCATGCAAGGTTGCCCCTGTTAAAACTCCATAATCATAAGGGCTCAGGCCCAGTACGGGGAACAAAAAAGTATAAATGATTGTCACAATAGTACCCACAATGGCAATAAAAGCTACGGAGATTGCAGTAAACTCATTTTTAGCCCGGATCAGGGGGGCAACAGCAACTATGGCAGCAGCCCCGCATATTGCTGTTCCAACGGCAATCAGTGCTGATAAATGGCGGTCGATCGAGAGAAGTTTTCCGATATACATCATAAGGACAAGAGTGAAAGCGATTACAAGGATATCGACAATAATAAGAGAGAAACCAGCGGCAAAGATTTGTTCAACATTCAGTCTTAATCCCATCAGAATAATACCCGCACGAAGAAGAGTCTTGCTGCTGAATGTGATCCCTGCAGATGCATCGGCTGGTACATCCATTATTCCTTTCCAGCTCATGCCAAGCAGTATGGAAACAATCATAATTCCCATTACTGAAAAAACAGGCAATTTCGCTATGGAACCAGCTAATACAGCAAGTATTAAAGTTAGCAGGACTCCTTTTAGCCAGCCCTTTTGCAGCTTTAGGGTTTTAATTTTTTTTCTTGTGTGAAGGGGAACTGTTTTTGCTTTATGCAGTTTTGTTGCTCCAGCATTGCTCAATCTTCTGCCTCCTTTTCCGCAAAATTGGTCCAATGGTCAGGAGACCCAACCAATATAATCTCATTTAAGCATTTTTAAAAAGAGTTATCAAGAAAAATATAAAAATTAAACAAAAAAATTTAGAAAGTATTGATTTTTTAGAAAATTATAAATAGAATATGGATAGTGGTTGGGTGACTGTACCATAACTTAAGTATTCTCCTTTAAGAAAAGTCAGTCCATAAAGATTTTAATAGATCAGCAGGCTAGTGAATAAAAAGGAGGAATTTTAAGTGAAAATCAATTTAGTCTAATCAATTAACAATATTAACAACTTATTTGTGTAGACCTGGCGGCGGTAAATCTGAGGATATTAGCAGTTTTTCAATCATGTATTTGTAAGGGCTTACAATATAGTGCGGGAGGCGAATTATATGAGAGTATACCTGTCTATCTTATCAATCCTATTGTTAATATTTGTGAGCGGCTGCTCCAGCAATGTTAATGGCAAAGAGCGGGATGCAGAATATGTTTTGAGACTGGGCCATCTTCAAACGGAAACTCACCCTTACCACAAAGGGGCATTGAAGTTTAAAGAACTGGTGGAAGAAAAATCTAACGGGCGGATAAGAATCGATATATTTCCAAGCAGCCAATTAGGAAATGGAAGAGACCAAATAGAAGGAGCGCAAATTGGCTCCATCCATTTTCATATTGGCTCAGTAGCACCAGTAACCAATTTCGCCCCTAAATTTAATTTGCTTAACCTTCCATATTTATTTGAAAGCCGGGAGCATGCTTTTCGGGTCCTGGATGGGGAGATCGGCAAAGAGATAGCTTCTGATTTAGAGAACAGGGGCCTTATCAACCTCGGCTATATGGAGAACGGCTGGAGGCATATGACGAATAATAAGAAACCCATTAAGACAAGTGCCGATGCAGCGAAATTAAAATTGAGGGTCCAGGAGTCACCTCCATACATCTCATTCATTAAAGCTCTTGGCTCAACTCCTGTTCCTGTTCCATTCGGTGAACTATATACTGCTTTGGAACAGAAAGTGGTCGACGGCCAGGAAAATCCCCTTGCGCAAATCTATTTAAATAAATTTCAAGAGGTGCAGAGCTATTTGACATTAACTGCCCATAACTATGATGCTGCTGTTTTTCTTATGAGTAAAACAACATTCGACACATTGCCTGAAGAACTGCAAAAGGCAGTATCTGAAGCCTCTGCAGAAGCAGTTGATTATGAACGCAAAGTAGCAATGGAGGATGAGAAAAAACTGTTGGAGGACCTTAAAAAGACGGAGATAGAAATTGAAGAAAATCCAGATTTGGATTCATTTAGAGAAGCAGTAAAGCCGGTTTATGAGGAATATGAAGAAACGATAGGAAAGGAACTGTTTGATAAGATAGAAAGCTTAAAATAAATGACGGGGGTGTAGAAAAATGAGTGAATTTTTCAGGAAATTGAGTGACAAAGCGGATAAGATATCGAAAAAAATTGTTATCTTATTTTTTGTCATTGCCTTTATCTCCACAGTGTATCAAGTATTTTCAAGATACGTCCTGCAAAGTGCGTTTGCAAAAAGTATACTCCCTTTTGCAGATTTCAGTATTTTCAACTTAACCTGGATTGAAGAACTTATCAGGTACATGTTTGTATGGATCGTGTTCTTAGGAATCGGAATCGTATATAAAAGCAAAGGGCATGCACAAGTAGAAATTCTCCATCATTATTTATCTGAAAAATGGAAAAGTAAAGTAATGCTGCTGGTTGAATGTATTAACAGTGCACTTTTTCTGTTTCTCATTATTTATGGATCAAGAATATTGAAGTTCTCCATTCAGCAGATTTCTCCTTCGCTTGGGCTGAATATGACTTTTATTTACGGAGCAGTCCTAGTCAGTTCAATTGTCTGTTTTGTTCACTCATCGGTCAATATTTTGGAGCTCCGCACTGCAAAAAGAGATGAAAGAGTGGTCGTTCAAGCAGAATCCCAAAATACAAATATGGGTTAGTTGAAAGGGAGGGAAATTGATGACGGTAGCAATAATAGTATTGGTTGTATTGTTTTTATTAATGATTCTGGGTGTGCCAATTGCAATATCTTTAATTATAGCTTCCATTTCCGGATTTATATCAAGCATATATTATATTCCTCTTGAAGTGGTTCCACAGCGTTTGATTACATCAGTTGATTCCTTTCCGCTGCTGGCAATTCCATTCTTCATGCTTACAGGGGAATTTATGATGTCAGGAAGCATGGGGAAAAGAATAGCAGCATTTGCTTTTGCTGCTGTGGGCTGGGTAAGGGCAGGTCTTGCACAGGTTTCAACCTTAACAAGTATGTTTTTTGCAGGGATATCCGGTTCAGGTGCTGCAGATACAGCTGCTGTAGGTAAAATGATGATACCGATGATGGAGTCAAAGGGATATGATAAAGGGTTTGCAGCTGCCACTGTTGCAAGTGCAGGAACAATAGCTGTGGTTATACCTCCATCCATTCCCATGATTGTATACGGTGTAACCGCAGGAGTATCCATAGGAGACCTGTTCACAGCAGGCATCATACCCGGGATATTAATAGGCTTGTCTTTAATGATGTTAAATTACTGGTTAACCAGGAAAAACAATTATTCTGAAGAAAAAAGGACATTCGAATTCACAACATTCCGGAAAACTTTATATGAAGGGATATTGGCTTTGCTCTTGCCGTTAATCATTATTTTCGGCATCAGGGGAGGGATCTTTACTCCTACTGAAGCCGGTGCAGTAGCAGCTGCATATGCTTTTATCATTAATAAGTTTGTTTATAAAGATATGGATTGGAAGGATATACCCGAAGCGTTTATAAACGCAGGAAAAATGTCTGCGATGGTTGTCTTTATTATAGCCGGGGCAAATTTATTCGGATGGTTATTAACGGCTGAACAAATTCCGCAGCAGCTTGCACAGCTTGTCATGAACGCAACAGAAAATAAATATTTGATACTATTTATCTTCAATATTATTTTCTTTATTGCAGGGTGCTTCCTGAACGCATCAGCAGCGATTACAATCCTAACGCCATTGCTTCTCCCGATTGCTCTCGGAGCAGGCATTGACCCGGTTTTCTTTGGATTAATCATGGTTGTTAACTTATCAATCGGTTTAATTACACCTCCAGTTGGATTGGATTTGTTTATAGTGAAGGGAATAGCTGAAGTTTCCTATGATAAATTAATAAAGGCTGTAATTCCTTTTATTGCTGTAATGGTTTTTGATTTATTTATTATTACTTATTTCCCTGCTATATCAATGTTTTTAACAACCCTATAAATATTTAAAAGCATCGGCTAGCCGATGCTTTTACTTGTTCCCAGCCTCTTAACCGGAAGCTTCCAATTATATGTGTAAGATAAAACCCGTAAAGCTGTAATAATAATGAACAAAGTGTAAAGTTCAAATGGTGCTGAGGCGATTCCGAGTCCGACTCCAAAACCGCAAAGGATAGCCCAGACCGCATAGATTTCAGACCGCAATACAAGCGGTTTTCTTCTTGCAAGAAGGTCACGGATGATGCCCCCTCCGCTTCCAGTCAATACAGCAGCCACAATTACGGCGCTTAAAGGATGGTTCATTTCCGTTGCGTACAGTGCTCCTTGGATGGCAAAGGCGGATAACCCGATTGCGTCAGTGAAATTGCCCCATCTTTGCCAGTGTTTGAGCAGGTTGTTCGGGAACAGCATTACTGCTGTGATTGATAAAAGGGCAATCTGAAAAAATAAACCCTGTTCCCAAAGGGCAGAGACAGGAACACCGATTAGCAGGTTTCGGATCGCTCCGCCGCCAAAAGCGGTGACAATCCCAAGGATATATACACCTAAAATATCATATTCTTCTTCCATCGCCACAATTGCACCGCTGACAGCGAAAGCAACAGTGCCGATCATACTTAAAACTTCCCATGTCATATGCCATTTCTCCTCTTGACGCAGATCTATAAATCTATTTAAGTTTAAGTTATTTAAAAACGTAAATTCTTTCCAAACAATATGATTTTAACACGGAAAAAAAGAAATACAACCATTTTTTTTATCATTTCAAATGGACGGTGCAAAGGCCTGTGATTAGCGGTAAAAATTAGTATTTGAATATGATTTTTGTTATGATGTTATCAATTAAAATAAGCATATGAAAGAGGGATGCTGGTTGGAACGTAAGCCAGATTATGAAAAAGTCATTCTTGTCGGCTGCCATACTGATGAAGATGACCAGCGGTTTGAATATTCAATGGAAGAATTGGAATCGCTGACTGAAACGGCAAACGGAAAAGTTTTAGCTTCGCTTACTCAAAAAAGGGAACGAGTTCATCCGTCTACATATATAGGAAAGGGGAAAGTGGAGGAACTGGCTGCACTTCAGGAAGAAATGGAAGCAGATATTATCATTTTTAACGATGAGCTCTCACCAAGCCAGGTGCGCAACTTATCAGCAGATTTGGATGCCAGGATCATTGACCGCACACAGCTGATTTTAGATATCTTTGCGCAGAGGGCGCGCTCTAAAGAAGGGAAGCTGCAGGTCGAATTGGCACAGCTGCAGTATCTGCTGCCGCGCCTGTCAGGCCAGGGTGTTCAGCTTTCAAGACTTGGAGCGGGAATCGGCACAAGGGGACCAGGTGAGACCAAGCTTGAATCAGATCGCAGGCATATCCGCCGCCGTATTGATGATATTAAAACCCAGCTTTCCGTCATTGTGCAGCACCGTGACAGGTATCGTGAACGAAGGAAGAAAAACAAAGCATTTCAAATTGCACTTGTCGGCTACACAAATGCAGGTAAATCCACCATTTTTAACAGGCTGTCTGAGGCGGAATCCTATGAAGAGAACCAGTTGTTTGCCACACTTGATCCGATGACCCGCAAACTGATTTTGCCAAGCGGATTTATTACACTTGTGACAGACACGGTCGGTTTTATTCAGGATTTGCCGACTACTCTTATTGCAGCCTTCCGTTCCACTCTGGAAGAAGTTAATGAAGCAGATCTTCTTCTTCATGTGGTCGATATGTCCAATCCGGATTATTACCAGCATGAGCAGACAGTCAATAAACTGATAGAAGATTTGGAAAATGATAAAATACCGCAGCTGACGGTATATAATAAAAGAGATTTAAAGCATCCTGATTTTGTCCCGACTGCCAGAACAGAAACGATTCAGATCAGTGCCTTTGAAGAAGATGACCGCAATGAGCTGAAACGGAAAATCGAGCAGATGATTCTGGGAATGATGAAGCATTACCATGTGGAGGTGCCGTCAACAGAAGGAAAGCTGCTGTCGCAGCTCAAGAACGAAACCATCCTGCGGGAATTGACTTTCAACGAAGACAAAGAACTTTATGTTTGCAAGGGCTATTACCTCGAAGACCATCAGATTTCAGGGCCTTTAATGAAATATACCGTATAGTTAGGAGAACATCATGTTTCAACAGTTATCACAAGGGGAAAAGCTCCAGCCGATTGTAAAAGAAGTGGAGCAGCAAATTTCAGAGGTATTAAAGAGCATTGATGAGCGGATTGATGAGAATCAATTCCGTGTTTTAAAGAGCTTTCAAAATTTCAAAGTCAGCGATTCGCATTTCAATCCTTCAACCGGCTATGGTTATGATGATATCGGCCGGGATACGCTTGAGGGAATATATGCAGAAGTTTTCGGCGGGGAAGCAGGATTGGTCCGCCCGCAGATAATATCAGGCACGCATGCCATTTCCATTGCACTCTTTGGCGTACTGCGGCCAGGTGATGAATTGCTGTATATCACCGGCAAGCCATATGACACACTGGAAGAAATTGTTGGGATTCGGGGAACAGGTAACGGTTCGCTGAGAGAGTTCGGCATTGGATACAATAGCATCCCGCTGAACGAAGATGGAAGCATCGACTATCCTGCCGTTGAAAAAGCAATCAGGCCGAACACGAAAATGATTGGTATCCAGCGTTCCAAAGGATATGCGACAAGACCTTCTTTTACAATTGAACAAATTAAAGAAATGATCCAGTTTGTAAAAGAAGTTAAGCCGGATACGATTGTGTTTGTTGACAATTGCTATGGTGAGTTTGTTGAAGACCGTGAGCCTTGCCATGTTGGGGCAGACTTGATGGCCGGGTCGCTCATCAAGAACCCTGGCGGCGGGATTGCAAAGACGGGCGGTTATATTGTCGGGTTGAAGGAATGGGTGGAAGCCTGCTCCTACCGAATGACTTCACCGGGAATTGGTGCAGAAGCGGGTGCGTCCCTTTACAGCCTTCAGGAAATGTATCAGGGCTTTTTCCTGGCTCCCCATGTTGTCGGCCAGGCGCTGAAAGGGGCTGTTTTTACAGCAGCGCTTCTTGAACGGCTTGGCATGAATTCCAACCCAAAGTGGGACAGTAATAGAACTGATTTAATCCAATCTGTTCAATTTGATGATAAAGAAAAAATGGTGGCGTTTTGCCAGGCAATTCAATTTGCATCTCCTGTTAATTCACATGTAACTGCCTATCCTGCTTATATGCCTGGATATGAAGACGATGTAATCATGGCAGCTGGGACTTTTATTCAGGGTGCAAGCATTGAACTGACCGCTGATGGTCCTATCAGGCCGCCTTATGTTGCTTATGTTCAGGGCGGGCTGACTTATTCACATGTGAAAATGGCTGTATGCATCGCGCTGGACCAATTGCTGGAAAAAGGTTTAGTCCAAATAAATTAGGTGAATATTAAAAAGGACAGCTACATAGTTAGTTGTCCTTTTCTGTTGCTTTACAGAGAATTATATGAAAATATGAAAGGCAAAAATTTTTTGAAAAAATCATGTTATAAAAGCTAACATATAGTTGACAGATTATCTGACATTACATATAATAATCTCAAGAAGTAATTGAAAAGGGGGAGAAATAGTTGACTGGAAGCGAAATTCGACGTTCCATGCCGCTTTTCCCGATTGGTACTGTCATGCAGCTGACTGACCTGACCGCCAGGCAGATTCGCTACTATGAAGAGCACCAATTAATTTCTCCAGCTAGAACTGACGGAAATAGAAGGCTTTTTTCCTTAAACGACATCGATGTCCTTTTGGAAATCAAAGATTTGATTGATCAAGGCGTGAACATGGCTGGGATCAAGCAGCTATTTTTCGTGAAAGAACAGCAAGCGATAACTGAAAACTTGAATAAGCAGGCAGAAAAAGCGAGACGCGATCTATCAGATGAAGAAATCCGGAAACTTCTTCGCAAGGAAATTGTGCAGGCAGGCCGGTTTAATCGCTCATCATTGAGGCAAGGCAACATGCACCGCTTTTTCCATTAAAAACGCCGTTTTTAAGCTCGTTGATATTGTCTTGGATTTCTGAGAGAAACATTAACAGAGCAAAAAATAAATCACTCATGTAATTTTTTAAGGGAGGAACTACCAGTGGCAAAGTTTACTAAAGAAGACATTAAGCGTATTGCAGAAGAGGAAAATGTAAAATTCGTCCGTTTACAGTTTACGGATATTCTTGGAACAATCAAGAACGTAGAAATTCCGATCAGCCAGCTTGAAAAAGCGCTTGATAACAAAATGATGTTTGACGGATCTTCAATCGAAGGTTTCGTGCGTATTGAAGAATCAGACATGAATCTATATCCAGACCTTGATACATGGGTGGTATTCCCTTGGACAGCAGAAAAAGGAAAAGTTGCACGTCTGATCTGTGATATTTACAATCCGGATGGAACTCCCTTCCTTGGCGATCCGCGCAGCAACTTAAAACGTATTTTGGCAGAGATGGAAGAGTTAGGATACTCTGATTTCAACTTAGGGCCTGAGCCGGAATTCTTCCTATTCAAGCTTGACCAGGCTGGAGAGCCAACTCTTGAACTGAACGATAATGGCGGATACTTCGATCTTGCGCCAACTGACCTTGGTGAAAACTGCCGCCGCGATATCGTGCTTGAGCTTGAAGAAATGGGCTTTGAAATTGAAGCTTCCCACCATGAGGTTGCACCTGGACAGCACGAAATCGACTTCAAATATGCGGATGCATTAACAGCTTGTGACCAGATCCAGACATTCAAGCTTGTTGTTAAAACAATTGCCCGCAAGCACGGCCTGCACGCGACATTCATGCCAAAACCGCTGTTCGGTGTTAACGGATCAGGTATGCACTGTAATGTTTCATTATTTAAGGATGGCAAAAATGCATTCTTCAACGAAACAAGCGATCTTCAATTAAGTGAAGATGCTCGCCACTTTATCGCAGGTATCATTAACCATGCGACAGCATTTACTGCTGTAACAAACCCAATCGTTAACTCTTATAAGCGCTTGGTTCCTGGTTATGAAGCACCTTGCTATGTTGCATGGTCTGCTCAAAACCGTTCACCGCTTATCCGTATCCCGGCTTCACGCGGTGTAAGCACACGTGTTGAAGTTCGCAGCGTTGACCCTGCTGCTAACCCATATCTTGCTATGGCTGTACTTCTAAAAGCTGGTCTTGACGGAATCAAGAACAAATTGACTCCACCGGCACCTGTAGACCGCAACATCTATGTAATGAACAAGCAGGAACGTGAAGAAGAAGGCATCAAGGATCTTCCGGCTACATTGGCTGCTGCCCTTGATGAGCTTAAGAAGGATGAAGTCATCGTATCCGCACTAGGCGACCATATCTTCGAACACTTCATTGAAGCGAAAGAAATTGAGTGGGATATGTTCCGTACGCAAGTGCATCCATGGGAGCGCGAGCAGTACTTGAGCATGTACTAAGAAGGATGAACCCTTGATACCATTGGTATTGAGGGTTTTTTATTTGGGGGCAAAGGGGAGGTGCTTTATTGGGGTTTTTTATTACGCCCCCATTCTGCCCCCTCTTTAAAAATTTCCTCAGTATGTTTTTCGAAACTGGCAATCGCGTCACTTTCGATTTTTTTACTTACATGAGAATAAACATCAGAAGTAATTTTCATGGAGCTGTGCCCCAGAGCTTCCTGAATGTATTTCATTTCCGCCTTAGATTCCAGGAGTAAAACTGCATGAGTGTGTCGCAGAGAATGGATATCTAAATTGGGCAATCCAACACGATTAAGAATACGTCGAAAAGCATTAAATAATGTTGATTTTGGAATCGTAGTGCCGTTTTGCCGGCAGAACACCAGATCAAGTTCATGCTTATAAGCATCTTTAAAACGCAGCTTATTATCGTTTTGCCGGACCTTATGTGCTTTTAATTCTGCGGCCAATCTTTTGGTAATTGGAATTTCCCGTTTTGAATGATAGGTTTTCGTTTCACCAAAGAGCTCGTCATCAGTTTTAGCTTCATAATCTATGGTTTGTTCAATCTTCACCCGTTGATTTATTAAATCCAAGTGGCCCCATTGCAAAGCAAGAGCTTCACCTTTCCTCACTCCTGTTTCAATTAAAAACCGAAAGAAAAGATAGTATAAAGGGTTATCCAATAATGCGGCATCTAAAAAATCACCAATTTTATCATATGGAATAAATTTAACCCTTGAGCTTAAATTATCTTTTTCTCGCTTTTCCTTTGTTGAATATATAGTGATATCTTCGCATGGGTTAGTTTGAATTTTCTTTGCCGTTTTTGCTTTTTTCATGGCACTGAACATGGTACCGTGAATTATTTCTACAGTTCTTTTGCTATATCCTATGGCTATTAAATGATTAATAAATTTCTGATAAAGGGGATGTGTCAAATCCCTTAGCAGCATATTTTTGAAATAGGGAGCTATGTGATTTTGAATATTCCTTTCGTGGAGTCGATAAGTATTGACAGCCACTTTGTCTTTTTTATATTCAGATAGCCAAAACTCTAAAAACTCCACTATTTTTTCATTTTGGGCTGAATCATAGCCTAATTCTATGGTCCTTTTAAGTTCTTCGTATGCAGCTGTAGCCTCAGGTTTTGTTCTAAATCCCTGTCTCTTAACCTCCCTTTGTTTCCCCGTTGTTTTATCTTTATACTTCCAGCGAAACATCCAATTATCTTTCCCAATTTTTTTAAAACTCGCCATTGAGATACCCCTTTCGAAAAAATGAAGTTGCATAATCCTTATTAGTTGTTGTGTAATTTACTGTAAATTTATTCTCTTCTACACGCCATTGCCGCCTGAGTGCTTCATAAAATTCAAAACCTATTACCTGGTTGTTGAAGTGAAGCAGTCGTTTCCTCGCAAATGATTCAGTTACATTGAATGTCTCCATTACAAAAAGAGTGGCTTCATTCCAGGTGCAAGGTATGCCGGCGTCTAAGATCATAAAAGTAGGAACACAAAAATGGTTTGCAAAATTATTTGCTTTTACTTCTTGTAATTCCAAGAAGGCAGGGGGCATATAAATTTGGTTTCCTTCATGATTAAGAATGTGACATAATTCATGGCCGAAATCCTGCCACTTTTCCTGATCTGATATTCTTGAATCCAATAAGATAGAATGCATCCCTTTAAAAGATCGAGCACGACTTTTAAATTTCCATTCATGAATCCAGATATCTAGCTTAAATGCAATATCATCCATATCCACTTGATCAGGTCTTTGAATCCCCATAGAGAGGTATAAATTTTTAATGTCATTTTCGAGCGGCGTTAGTTTGTACGTCACTGCAATTCCTCCTGATGAAACATATGTTCTGTTTAGTGGTAAAAATAATAAGCCTTTGTGGCTCATTATTTGATTATTTTTGTTTGTCCCTTGGCTTACGGTCTTTTTCGTTGTCATTTAAGAACCGAAGGAACTCCAGCGCCTTTTCCCGATTCTCTTCAGGTGAACCTTTCAATTCCTTGAACCATAAGCCGAATTCTGGATCATTAAGCATTTCTTCGATTTCTTTGTCTTTATCATCATGTTTGATTATTTTTGATTGGGTTGGTTCTTTTTTGTCTGTTCTTCCTAGAAGATAATCTATCCCTACTTCATAAAAATCAGCTAACTTAGTAAGCAATTCGTGGTCAGGTTGACTTCTTTCATTTTCATAATGGGATAATCTAGCTCGCGAAATACCAATCTTTTCAGCGATTTCTTCTTGTGATCTTTTCCCTCTTAGCTCCTTTAATCTGGGACCTAGCATATTAGTTCATCCTTACCATATGTATTTAATTATTTTATATTATAGATAAAATTTGTATCGATTTGAATAAAAGATAAAAAATGTATCAAAATATATTGACGATACGATTCTTATCGTTTATAGTTTAATTATCGATAAGATATGTATCAATAAGTGAGGTGAAAAAAATGAAAAGAACTCAACTTATAGAACAACGTAAAAAGCTGAATTTAACTCAACGACAAGTAGCTGAAGCATTAGGGATTTCAGAAGTGTATGTTAGAAAAATTGAAAATTCAGATGCACATCCAGGAAGGACAACAATGTTAAAGTTTGAAAAGTTATACAATCAGGATTCTAAAAATCTTTTTCCTGACCTTTTTCAGGTCTATGTTGATACGAAATGTATCAACTAATGATATGTAATTTTTCAGCTTTATTACCTTTCCCAATTGGATGCTCATTCATGAAGGGAGTGAAAAAATGTTAAATGTACAAATCGATGAACAAGAAGTTAAGCAGCTATATCTTGAAAAGCTAGAAGAAAGGCTCAAAGAAATCGATAAGAGCTTAGTTTTCTGGGATCGTAACGAACTAATAAGAAGAACATGCATGTCATGGAATTTTATTCAGGAAAGATTTTTCTTTGATCCAAGGTTTCCTAAATACCGAGTGGGTAAAAAATGGCTTTTTCCAGCTGAGGAAACTAAGAAGTTTTTGCTCTTATGGCTGGCTGAACAACCCAAAAATTAAATAGAGAAGGAGATGGAGAAATGAACGAACTAAAAGTAATCGGCAAACAAAATGTAGCGGGGATCGAATTTACTGGAATAGAGGGTGGGTTTAGCGAAGGTAAAAAAGCAATGCTGGTTAAGGATATTGCAGAAATCCACGGTAAAGAGCAAAAGCACATTAACCTCCGTATCAATGAAAACCGAAAAAGATTTATTGATGGAGTAGATATTATCGATTTAAAAGTGGGTCCGTTAAACGGACTGAGTTTAGAACAACTTGGTTTTACTAAACAATCAGTTGCAAACGCCAATAACATTTATATTTTATCTGAAAGAGGCTACGCCAAGTTACTAAAAATCCTTGAAGATGACAAAGCTTGGGAACTTTATGACCAATTAGTAGACGGTTACTTCGATATGCGGCAAAAACTTGATACCACACAATTAAGTCCTGAATTGCAGATGTTCCAAAAGATATTTAACTCTGTAGCAGAGCAGCAATTGGAGCAGAAACGGCTTGCGAAGAAGGTGGAAGCAACTGAACAGAAAGTTGACAACATTAGTGAGATTGTCGCTCTGAATTCAGCCGATTGGCGCAAAGATACAACGACTATCTTGAATAGAATAGCAATGAAAACCGGTGGATATGATCAATACCGAAATATACGGAATGAAAGCTATGAAATTTTAGAACAACGCGCAAATGCGAAGTTAAGCATCCGAGTTACCAACAAACAGAAGAAGATGGCCTTAGAAGGTGCTGCCAAATCAAAGATAGATAAAGTATCCAAACTTGATGTAATCGATGAAGATAAGCGTTTGCTTGAAATTTATCTTGCGGTTGTAAAAGAAATGGCAATCAAATACAACGTGCAAATGGAGATTGCCTAAATGGACGCTATATTAAACGAATATACAGACCTTCGCAAGTCAGCCGATTACAAACGTTTTATGTTCTGGCTAGATAAGATTGTGGCAGCGGAAAAAAATGTGCAAAAAGCATCATTGCAATTGACTTCGAACTTATCAGCAGAAGAAATAAATTCTTTGCAGCCAAGTGGTAATCGTTTATTCAAAGTTGATGGCGAAGCGGTAGAAAGTTATCAAAATGCAGTTGACCAATACTGCAAAGTTCATGACAACCTCTTTACTAAATTAGAACGATTAGAACAGAAGTATCCAGCCATATTCCTATCTAAGGAAGGTTTAGAAAGAAAAATGGGATTGATTCAACAAAAGGAACTTTATCTGAAAATCGTTGGAGAGTTCTCTCCAACTTATCAGGAGGATATCCAATGATTATTGCCTACATTGGTTACGTGTACCTAGCTTTTATATTCGGGGTTATAGTCGGTGACATGAACGCAAAAAAAGGAGGAGCAAAGTGAATCAGTCAGACAAGCGCCTTCAGATTAAAAATACTTTAACGAATGCAACTTCAATTATCGAATTAGCAAAGAAGGAAGGCATGAATGATGTCGAACTGCTAAATGCAATTGATCTTATTAAGCAACTTCATTTAAAAGAATCTTTTACAGCAATGAAAATGCCTGCTCCTTGTGTACTTCGATCTCAAGGAGGTGAGTGAAGTGAATCAAAAACAAAAGGCAGCAGTTGTTCAGAAAATCATCCAGACACTAGCTGATCACAGTGTTAGCTATGCTGAAGTTCCTCAGATCATCTGTGAAGTGGAATCTGAGCTGAAAGAGCTGAGAAATCAGCAGGTTATTAAGTTACCTTGAAAAATAAAAAAAGACCCATGCAGCAACATGGATCTTCAGGGGTTTTGCTAATGAAGTTACATAAATTGTAGCGCGAAACCCTCCAAAAATCAAACTGAGGAGGAAATAACGATGAAAAACAATATGCCAATTGATCAACAGTTGGAAATTATTCGCGAAGCTTTAGTAATGGGTGCTGACATCACATTAAATTTTCATGGAATCAATTCACGTGAAGAAGGATTCAAGATCATTAACGAAATGTCCTCACTTACTGGAGCTGCTGTTAAGGATGGCTCTACTACTTTCCAGCTTGACTATTTTGAATCACCAGTCAACTGCACAGTGTTTTACAAGTTGAGTATGGAAGAAGAAAAAGAAAGACTTCTCCAGGAATTAAATCGCATGAATGCTGAACTAGCGAAAGGGGACGATGCAATTGAAAAAGCAAATTAAACTTTTGGAACTGAAGTTGAGAAATTTCAAGGGTGTTGAGGAGTTCACATTGGATGCTCGCGGTGAAAATGTAAAAGTCTTTGGTGATAATGCCACTGGAAAAACAACATTATTCGATTCGTTTATCTGGTTGCTATTTGATAAGGATAGCCAAAACAAGCAAGAGTTCGGGATAAAAACGCTAAAGGACGGAAAGGTCCTTCATAACCTGGAGCATGAGGTTGAAGGGGTTTTCTTACTAGATGGAAATCAACTATCTCTTCGTAAAGTTTATACAGAAAAGTGGACACAAAAGCGAGGATCAGCAACTGCTGAATTCACCGGCCACACTACAAATTATTTTATTAACGGCGTTCCAGAAAAGAAAAAGGACTATATGGACTTGGTAGATTCCATCGTACAGGAAGACATTTTCAAACTTCTTACTTCACCCTCGTATTTCAATGAACAACTAAAGAAAGAAGAGCGTCGGAAAATCCTCATGGAAGTTTGCGGGGATATCAGCGACGAAGACGTTATAGATAGTGATAGTGCCTTATCAAAACTACCTACTATCTTGAATGGCCTAACTATCGAAAAACTTAAAAAGGCAATTACTGCTCGTCGTGCAGAGATAAATAAAGAGCTCGATAAGATTCCCGTACGCATTAGCGAGGTGAAGAGAGGCCTTCCTCAATTAGAAGGATTGAATAAATTCAGTCTAGAGCAGGAAATCACTCAATTAAATGCAGATATTGATGAAAAGATGACTCAGATCAGCAGTATTCGCAATGGGAAGGCCATTTCAGACAAACAAAAAGCTATTCAGGAAATTGAGATGGAGCTCATTCAAATTAGGCGTGACCATGACTCTGAATCAAAAGATCAGTTGTATCAGATAAAAGCGAGAATTCAGGAAGAGCAATCCAATATCTCCATCCTTAATTCAAAGCTTGATAATGTCAAAAACCAAAAACGTTACAACGATCAGAGCATTAAATCTATTGAAGATAATCTGGTTGTATTACGCACAGAATGGCATGAGGTCAATAATCAGGAGTTTAGCCATAACGACCAATGCGAATGTCCGACATGTGGTCAATCGCTACCAGAGGAGCAAGTAACATCAGCACGTGAAAAGGCGCTCTCTCAATTCAACCTTAACAAATCCAACAAATTGGATGAAATCAATAAAAAAGGTAAAGAGGGTGCCGAGCGTAAGCAAGAGTTCATCCAAAATAACGAAAATCTTGCTAAAGAATACGAGAAATTAAACGGACAGATTCAAGAGAAACAAGAAAGTTTAGTAAAACTGCAAGGGCAGCTTCAACAGCAAGAAAGCCTTGTAACAGACATTTTGGACAATCCTACTTATGTTTCTAAGCTTCAGGAAAAGCAATCTATTGAAAATGAAATTAAAAACCTTCGAGATATGTCAGAAAGTGCGGTTCAGGATATTCAAAGTGAAATTGTCGGGCTTAGGTCAAAACGAGACCAGTTTCAAGCTGACCACAGTAAGTTTGCCCTAGCTGATCAGTCAGAAAAGAGGATTGCGGAACTTGAAGAGCAAGAAAAGGATCTTGCTGCTGAATATGAAAAGCTTGAACACCAGCTTTATCTGACAGAACAGTTTGTTCGTACAAAAGTAAAACTTCTGGAAGAGAAAATCAATAGCCAGTTTAAATATGCCCGATTCAATCTTTTCAAGCAGAACATTAACGGTGGTCTTGAAGAAATATGCGACACAACCTATAACGGCGTTCCATATGCAAGCGGCCTAAACAATGCTGCCAAAATCAATGTTGGATTGGATATCATCAATACGCTTTCTGAGCACTATGGTTTTTCGGCTCCGATCTTTATCGATAACAGTGAGGCTGTAACTAAATTAATCGATACGACTGCCCAGACCGTCAGCTTGGTTGTCTCTGAACCAGATAAGCAACTGAGAGTTGAATATCCTGGTCGATATGCTGAATTGCTCACAGTTGATAACGAGGTGGTCTGATGAGTGAACTTGTAACTGTGAAAGTGGTTGCTGGCGAAGGTTGGGAAGGTCTTCGCCGGGAGACCCTTTACATTAATGAACAGGAAGTAATGTATCCGGGCCACTTTCTGAGTGTCCTGAAGATGCCATTCTAGAACGAGATCTTTATGGCCCATCAGACTTTGCTGACCTTTTAAAATCCTTTTTATTAGAGCATAAAGGAAAAAAAGTGAAATTTGTATATGAAGAAGAGGAGGAAGAAGATGAGTAATCAAGTAGCCACTCAAGCGGATTTTCAAACGGGTTTAACCAAGATTAGCAATACATTTTTCCCGATGATCGAAAAGCAATTAAGCGGTAATGGAATTGACATGGATCACTATCAAAAACAGTGCGTCATGAATGCTATTTCCTCAATCAACTCTGTGTTGGATGTTAAGGGGATTAAGTGGACAGATGCAGGATTAGATAAAAATAACATCACACAGATTTTACTTACAACTGCTGCCCTAAAGCTCAATGCAGCTGCAAGCCCCCGTGAAGTGTATTTCCAGACAAGAAATATCAAAATGCAAAAAGACGGAAACGATGTCTGGATGAAACAAGTTGAGATGGGCATTGAGGGAGACGGAAACGATGCCATTCTTTCGAATTTTGGCCGGGGAGTCGAGGAAGTTCATCAATATTGGCTGGTTAGATCAGGAGATCATTTTGAATATCCAAAATATAAAGGTATTGAAATGACACCTCCGGAATGGGCCCCGACTGGTAAAGGTGAGGTAGTAAGAGTTGTCTATCCGATTACAAAAAAAGGCGGCCGAGTGGAGTACTTTATTGGTGAGCGAGAGGATGTAGTGAAAAATTTAATCGCTCATGTCAAAAACAACTTGATGAATGAAACCTTTGGGATTGCTGAATCAAGATATAAAGCTACTGCAAAGCAGAAAACAGAAATTGATGCGAAGAAAAAAGAAATCATTAAAAAGATTGAGGAGCAGGGTCTCAATGCATTAGATGATGAATCACTGGATGCCTACATCAGCCCTGCTTGGAAGGATTCACAAAGTCGTGAATCTATGATTATCCGGAAGATGAGAAATAACGTTGTCAAAAAGATTCCTAAAGACTTCGGCCATGCTTTTGTAGAGATGACATATGACCAGGCAGAGGATGAAAGCTACTCCAGGATTCGAAAAGAAATAAACGAGAATGCCAATCAAGAAATCCTTGATTTCGAAGAACCTGAAAGCAATGCTGATGAATCCAAAAACGATTCTTATTCGGAAGATGGTTCAAATGAAGAGCAGGTTAACAAAACAGAAAAGCCAGTTCCGGATAAAGATCCAGTGATTATTGATGCAGAACCTGTAACGGCTCAAGAAGGACCTGTTTTCTAATGATTGAGATTACCACTTTAGCAACTGGAAGCAAGGGGAACTGTTACCGCGTTACAGATGGTCATACGACCCTTCTTCTAGAATGTGGTATCAACTATCGAGACATTCAAAAAGGCTTTGAATTTCGGATGTCTGAGGTCGCTGGATGCCTAATCACACATGAGCATAAAGATCATTGTAAAAGTATTAAGGATGTCTTGAAGGCGGGAATCAATTGTTACATGTCTACAGGCACTGCCCAGGAATTAAATGTTCAGCATCACCGGATAAAAACAGTAAGGGCCAAAGAACAATTGCAGATCGGGACATGGACGATATTACCTTTTGATGTGCAGCATGATGTATCTGAACCTATGGGCTATCTGCTTGCAAATCAGGCCGGAGAGAAGCTTCTATTCGCTACAGACACATATTACATCAAATATAAATTTAAAGGCCTTACACACCTAATGGTGGAGTGTAATTTCTCTGAAAAGATACTTGATGAGAACATCCTGACTGGTCGGGTTCCTCAAGTAATGCGAAAAAGATTACTGAAGTCACATTTCAGCATCGAAAATTTGAAGGAATTCTTAAAGGCTAATGATTTATCAAAGATTCGGGAGATATGGCTGCTGCATCTATCTGACACCAATAGCAATGAGGAACTGTTCAAAAGAGAGATCCAGCAGGTAACTGGAAAGCTTGTTTTTATTCCTTAGAAAAAATAGCGAAGGAATGAATTTATTGAAAATACTCCAATTTTTAAGTGAATTAGAAATGACTTTGAGTAGTGGGTTTGCTGTATATGCCTTGCTATGTATGGGGTTTGTCACAATAGTCGGATTCACACAACTTCTTGGATGGGCGCTAGAAAAATTACCTTAAATTTATCCCTTTGGCGAAATTTGAGGAAGGAATTAGTGAATAAAAAAATACATTTAGCATAGGAGAGGGAAACAATGGCGAAAGCAACTGGAATTGTTAGGAAGTTGGATGATTTAGGGAGAGTTGTAGTTCCAATTGAAATCAGAAGAACAATGGGCTTAAAGGCTGCAGATCCACTTGAAATGCTGGAAACGGACGAAGGGCTCCTTCTTCGTAAGTACAAGCCTATGGATAATAACAAGTTAGTTGTCCTGGAGGGTTTATACGGGTTAGGTACTCGCTTGGTGGATGAAGAACAAAAGAATGCACTTAAAGAGGCTATAGAGTATATCAAAAAGCAATAGGAAAAAGCCTGATGCGCACCATCAGGCTCCATAGGAATCCTACTTGTATATATTTTATCACCTTAGAAAAGTTTTATACCAAGGAAGTGAAAAAATGGCCGAAGTTAAATGGATCAAACTTAGTACCAGTATGTTCGAGGATGAAAAAATTCGTTTAATAGAAGCGTTGCCTGAAGCGGACACAATCCTAATCATATGGGTTAAGTTACTTGCTCAAGCCGGAAAAACTAATGCATCTGGATACATTTATCTGAATGAGAACATTCCTTTCACAGATGAAATGTTGGCAACTATTTTTAATAGACCAATAGGAACAGTAAGGCTAGCCCTTAAGACATTTGAACAGTTTGGAATGATTGAAATAAACGATAACAATTTAATTAGCATTGCGAATTGGGAGAAGCATCAAAATCTTGATGGGCTTGAAAAGATCAGGGAGCAAAACAGATTAAGAAAACAAAAAGAGCGCAAGCAAAAAAAGTTAAACTCACCAAAAAAAGACAGTCACGTGACAGTCACACCAAGTCACGCAACAGAAGTAGAAGAAGATATAGATAAAGAAGTAGATAAAGATATAGATAAAGATAAAGAAGAAGTAATAGCAGCAGCTGCTTATAAAAAGTCTCTTCTCGAAACATATGTTTCACTTCGAGGTTATGGGTTTGATCATTCTCCAAAGGATGAGCAAGCTGCAGAAGAACTTCTTGCTTCTGAAATACCTTTAGAAAACGCCATTTATTGGCTTGAAGAAAAGTTCCAGAGTTATACACCTAAACACTCTAGAGACCGTATTAACAGTCTTAGTTATTGTGTGGGCTACATTCTAGATAAATATCACGAAAATAATTCTGGGGAGGAGGGTGAAGATGGGAAAAAGGTTTTCCAGCATAGGCGAGGTTATGGCCGATCTTCAAGCAAAACAATCGAAGAGATTGAGCGAGAGGCAGAAGCAGCAAGAAGAGCATGGGGCGGTAGTTGAATATGAATGCGAAATTTGCAGAGACACTGAACTTGTAACTTATAACCAAGTTAGTACAAATGGTTTTTCATATGAGTACGGTAGACCGTGTGAATGCCGGGAGAGGAAAGCCTGGAAGCGCAGATTTAAAAACGCTTTAATCCCAGATGAATTCACCCATGCCACTTTTGATAATTATAGCAGCACTGAGGAGATTCACAGCATGCTCTATGATACTGCAGTAAATTACTTAGCTCTTTATAAAAAAGAGGGACCTAAAAAAACAATTCCCGATAGCAACCTTGGATTCATAGCTGTTTTCGGAGAACAGCGCCTTAAGGAGTTAGAATCCTCTAAACGTTCAGCCTTAAAGGAAAAGCATAATAGCTTTGGGCTTGGAAAAACGCATTTGCAAATAGCGATGGCTAAACGACTCATAAAAGATGGATTTAATGTGTTAGTGGTTTCTGATGTTGTTCTAATGGATGAACTTATCCAGGCCAAGAGGATGAATGATGAAGGTGAAATGCTGAACCGGTTGTTAAGGAATGCAATATCAGCTGACGTGCTTCTCTGGGACGACATAGGCAAGTCAAAATGGTCAGAGGCTAAAGAGTCTCTGTACTACCAAATCATTAACGAGAGGTACCGTAAACAACGTCCTATTGTATTCAGTTCAAACGAAGATCGCGGAACTCTTGCAGAAAAGATTGGATATGCAGCAGCGAGTCGTTTAATCGGACAATGCGGACTGTACTTGGTTGAGGCTGAAGGTACCGATTATCGATTAAAAAAATAAATAGAGTCATAGTTTGGGAGGTTTATATGTGCCAATTATGCAAAGGGACACACCGGGTTGCACACCAGGGAGCATTTTATGTGAGCATCGAATGCTGTCCTGAATGCGGCCCCATGCCAGAGGAAAAATGGAGAGCTGATATGCAACAACTTCGTGATCAACTAGATGAAAGGAGAAAGAAACGTGGAAGAGCGGTTACAGCAAATTGAAAAGGCTTTTGGTAGAGGTCGCATGGAGATTGAGGATATTAACTGGCTGATTGGCCAGGCCAAAGAAAAGATCGAACTGGAAAAAGAAAAACTGGAAGTGGAAAAAGAATTAGATTTAACCAAACAAAAATATGAGGCTTTGCTAAAAGCCACTTAAGGAGTGTAGGGGTTGGGGATTCTTTATAAAGCTGCGGTAGCTAAAAAACAATTAAAGCATAATTTTATCCTGGAAAAATTGCAAAAGAAGGGCATCACAGTCAGTCAGCAAGGAATCCCTCTTGACCAACTTAGCTACGATGAACTCAAATACGAATATGTTTTATCTGAATTCAGGAAAATTGATTCAGAATGTGATTCAGAAAAATGGTTTTGAAAGGAGTGGCATTTTTGAGCAATGCAAAAATAGTCTCTGATTGTCCGAAGTGTCATACCAAAGGAGAAACCATTGGACATCATAAAGGGATTATCACACTGGGCTGTAACACCTGTAAATATACCTGGAAAACCATCTCGAAGATTTGCGATAAATGCAAAGAGCCTAACCATTCTACTGAAGAAAAGATTTGTAGAAAGTGTTATTTGGAGCAAAGGTATGGCTAAGAACCCCGTCATACAAAAGCATGTAAAGAACACTGGAGGACATGAAAATGAGTCACTCACCCTATATGGAGTATAAACTTCGGGATTCAAGAAAAAAGAGAGTGATAGTGTTAGAGGAATTGAATTTTTTGTGGGATGCCCCAGAGCTTGCTGAGGTGGCTGATATGTGGATGAAAGGAGAAGGCATTCAGGATATTTCCGAATACTTTGACCGTGATCCGGATGAAATCATTTTGGCTCTTATGCATCTTGCGAGAAGTGATCGCATTTCGCAAAGAAAAGGAGGCCTGCTGCTTGGACAATAGTAAAGCGGGCTTAGGTAAGATGCTATTCATTGCAAACTAATAAGGAGGCTTGAGCTGTTTGAATCTAAGTAATCTGTTTGAGAAGCAACTTCCACTTCGGGAGAAAATCATAAATCAGCACAACTTGCAGGAGCAGGATCTCATGCCTGGATTAATCTTAGCCTTTCAAGTGGAATTGGGAGAACTGGCAAATGAACAACGCAGCTGGAAGCATTGGAGTAAGGACCAAAAGCCAAGAACAAAGATAATTTGCATCGCATGTAATGGTACCGGCGAAGTATATCATCCTATCAATGGAATTCAATTCATTTGTCCACATTGCAATGGAGAAGGAATTGAAAGTCCTGATAACCCACTCCTTGAAGAATATGTGGACGGGCTCAGCTTTATTCTAGAAATCGGATTAGAACTTTCAGAGGAATGGCTGATCGATGAAAATTATCCCACTTACTGGATTACCACGGATGATGCACAGTCGATTATTGAGCAGTTTCAAACTGTGTATAGAGAGATTGCTGATTTTTCCCGGGATTATGATGTTATGACCTACTCAGAATTGGTATCACAGTATCTCGGTCTTGGAAAAATGCTTGGTTTCCACTGGGTAGAAATTGAGCAGGCATATAGCGCAAAGCGTGAAATAAATCTAAAACGGCAAGAGGAGGGCTACTGATGATTACTTTCACTGTTTATGGTGAACCAGTCGCACAAGGTCGCCCTCGTGCTTCAACAATCAATGGACAGGTAAGGATGTATGACCCGGCAAAGTCCAAGGACTTTAAAAAATATGTAAAGCTCGTTGCTTCTCAGCACCGACCACCCCAATTAATAGATGGTCCAATATCTATGAAAGTGGAAATCTTCAAACCATCGCTGAAGAGTTTTAGTAAGAAAAAAGCATTAGCAGCTGAAAGGGGTGAGTTAAGGCCATTAACCAAGCCGGATGTTGATAACTACGTCAAAGGTGTCAAAGATGCATTGAAGTCAGTCATATGGAAAGACGACAGCCAGGTCGTGGATCTACATATTGGCAAGTGGTACAGCGAGAATCCGCGAATTGAAATCACTATTGAGGAAATTGGAGGAAGCCAAAAATGAATAAAATTATTGATCTAAACACATTTGCAGAAGGAGCTCTAGCTGAGAGAGCTAATGTGGAGCTTCAAAAAATCCTAGAAAACATTGCAGATCCAAATACAGATGCAAAGAAAGTCAGAAAATTAACCCTCACTATCACATTATCTGCTGATGATAAGCGGGATGTTGTTTTAACAAACGTGGTAGCAAAAAGCACGCTTGCTCCAGCCAAACAAATTGAAGCCAAGCTGATTATGGATATGGATAGCCAAGGGAAAATCACCGGTGCTGAATTGAAATCAGGAGTAAAGGGCCAGACCTATTACGATACTGAAACTGGTGAAATTCAGGATGATCGCGGAACAAAAATTGTAAACTTTAAAAACTAAAAAATTATTAAATTGGAGGAATGGAAAATGATTAAAGAAGCAATCCAATATATTGTCGGGCTAGGAAATGTAACTACGTTTAAAGAAAACGGGCAGGTTTACTCAAGTCAACAACTTCACCTTCTTAAGGAAGCTACTGCACGTGCTTTGGAAGTAAGAAGTCTTTCAGGATTGGTTGAATACCTAAAGTCAGGTTTTGATGTCAAGGAAACCATGATGGTCCATGTTAGCAGTCCTACAGAAGTTTTAGCATTTAGCTCGTTAAATTCAAATGAAAACAGAAATGAATATATCCAGGCCACAGCAATGCTGCCGTCCTTCACCTTTGATCGCTATTATGATTCGGAAAATTTCAACATTAAGCTTCAATCAGCTTTTGTAAAGAATGAGGATAGGGATATCATGCTAAAAGTCGTCGGCAATATCAAAGAGGAGTCTGTGCAGACAGTTGGAGATGATGGTGTAAGTCAGTCGGTTGTTGCTAAAACAGGAGTTGCATCCGTTGGGAATGTACTTGTTCCTAATCCAGTTGTTTTAGCCCCATACAGAACGTTTGTTGAAGTTCAGCAGCCTGAATCAGATTTCATCTTCCGGATGCAAAAGGGCCCGCAGTGTGCCTTGTTTGAAGCTGATGGAGGAGCCTGGAAGCTAAATGCGATGAACAATATCAAAACTTATCTTCAGGAAGCTTTGTCCACTGAAATTGAAGCAGGGAAGATAATCATTATCGCCTAATGGAAAATGTCATCATTGCTGATGATCGCCCTAAGTGGATGAAGGATGAGGACAGGAGGGCAGTGTGCTCGGCACACTGCTCCTTATACAAAAGATGTTCATCCAAGTTCGGGACTGATTGTAAAAAACTCGGAGGATCTGAGATTCCTAAAATAAGAGGGTGATTCCTTGAAGAATAAAGCAAAGCAAAAGCGAAGATTAGGAAAGGCTCTTTCTAAACGGCGGAAGGAAGTTGAAGAGGAACGGGCAGCCAGGAATTGGCGCAATTATTGGGTTAGGGCAGGTATCTTGAATGATGAACCTCCAACAATAAAAAGATAGGAGGACTAAAAATATTGAAGTCTGAAAACAAAACAGGCATGTACGGGGTTTGGAGTTTTGCTCAGAAACGTTTCATTTTTGGCATACAGGAGCCTTCAAAAAGTAAAGCCTGGAAAGCACTAGAAAAAGAAATTGGATGGCATGGCACTAAGTATGGGAATTTCAAAGCTAAGGCAATTTCAATACACCATACAGAACATTTGGGAAATGGTTTAGGCGCGGAAATCAAACGTATTTAATTGATTTGGAGTTTAAAGATAATAATAAAATGTTTTATTTTTTAACTTTGAGGTGCAGACCGCCCCAATAACGACGATCTGGCAGACCCCTTGAAAAGTTACCGTTTGTTAAGCCAGTGACTAAAGAGATTAACAGTTATTCCAATAAAAACACCAACAAGAATTTGAAGAATTATCTCCATTAGGCATTCCCCATTTCAAAATAGAATGGGAGCCTGCAATCACTATAATATTCAAAAATCCTCAGGTGGTGAGGGAATGAAGCAGTTAGACTTATTCTCCTTCGCCCTGGAAGATCAAATCATCGATCTAAAACAGGGCGAGGAGATGGAGTTTTTCAGAGGGAAGGAACGGCTGCTGTTCCGGAAGCATGACAAGTACAAGGGTGTTTGTTTTTATCAGGGCCCAGACTTCTCTGGTTATGCCCTTCACATTGATAAAAAAGGTATATCTGGTGGATTAGATATCTTTGCAGCAAGTATTGAACGGTGGCTGGCTGGTAGAGGTTGGAAGGAAACAAAAGAATAAATAAGTTTATCAGGTTAGGAGGGAGTAATGTGAGGGACTATCTCAATGCAAATGAGCGTAATCAGTTTATGGTACTCCAATCCATTGTCCAGATGATAGATGGGCTGAGGAATTCCGGAGTAAATGGGCCAAAATTAACAAGCATGCTGGAGGAATGGACAGCAAGAGGAAACATGACAAAGGATGAGCACCGAAGCTTAAAAACAGCTGAAACGTATCTGAGAAAGTATTTAGCATCCGTTTATGAGCGATTAGGTAAAAAAGAACAAGATGTTATTAAGAAAAAAATATCCAATTATGATTTCAAACTTGTGGATGACTATACATTAAAGCAGGTAAATAGAAATATTGCTGATCGTTTTGTCAATGCAGCAGTGCCTAGAGAACAATTTAATAATTGGTCCGAGGAGATAATGAACGTTAAGTGCAATGGCTGTACAAAGGACTGGAAGACCTGTAATTTGCATCAGGTTTTTGAAGATAACTTTATTCCGGAAAGTGGGTTTAACTGTAAGAACTGCAAGTTTGCATACAAGTTAGACTGAAGCTGCGTTGTGTGTTGCGAGCAAGGAGCAAATTTTGGTGGGTGTAAGTTGATAAGGTTGTCCTTGCTCGGTATAAATAGAATTTCCATTTAATTACAGTTATATACATTAGAGTAAAAACATTAATTAAAGGCTGGTGATTAATTTGGAGAATATGGATTTAGACAGTTGCCCTCATTGTCATTCTGAAACAGGTTATTATGTCAAAACACAAATAAGGGGGGCGACTGACTTTAGGTATAAATTTGATGGCAGTTACGATGAAGAGGATAACGGTCATGTACACGACTCCCTAACATATAAGGATGGAAAATGTGCTTATTGTCGGGATTGCCACAAAAGGATTTTTAAAGAAACTTAATAAGCATTATGTTGCGAGTAAGGGCTGAAACTTTTTCAATGCTGCAGGAGAAATTGATTTGCCCTTACTCTATAATGCACGAACCTATATTGGATTGAGCAAGGGTCAGAAATATGGAGTCTGAAGTGGAAGAGCCCTTGCTCACATAGATAATTTGCCCAGCAAATTAAAACTAATACGCAAAAAAAGCCGCAAAATAGCGGCATGTTGATAAGGTGTTTGAATGTGTGCCCTGCATTATATGCCCATAAATTAAAAAGGGTGCGAGCAAGGAGCGTAATCAAAATGGAGTTTAAAAGGTGGAGTGCGCCCTTGCTCGTGCAGATAGTATGTCCTGGATAAATTGCTTTATGCATTCTTGACATAAATTGCGAAGGAGAACAACGAATGAAGCGTAAATTATGTAAACGTTGCGAAGGTGTTTATCTAAACAAAAATAATGTAAGTGGATATTGTATTGCATGTGAAACTGTTGTAAGGATTGAGAAAAACTAATTCAGAGTTCGAACAAGGAGCCTACAAAATGTATCTAACACAAATATTAAAAGGTTTTATTGTATTGTGTCTCTTATTCGTTGGTCTGAATCTAATGATTGATAATTTATTTGTAGGTGGAATGTTTATTTATCTGACGATGTATAGGTTTTTTTACAATTAAGATACTGCGCAATTCGAACATGTTCTGCAGGAAACAAAATGATAGATCAGTTAATTAGGAGGGGAAGATTTGGAAGTTACAGTATCCGAGCAAGCGAAACGATTTTATTTAGCATTTGATAAATGGCAGCCAGCTGTCGGCCATGAGATTAAAGTCGGTAAATACCGATTTTGTGCCATTCCATTAAGCAGCGTGCTCAATATTTCGGAAGTAACATCAGGAGCGAAAGTTTTAAATATTCCAATGACGTTAGAAATCATGATGGTAACAGTATCAAAAGAAGATTCAATCGAGTATTTCAAACAAGTCGGTCAAAAGTTAAAACAAGCTATAGAACGTGCAAAAGATTTTGATGATCATATCTCATGTATGAAACAGCTGGCATTCGAGCGATTAGGTGAAATGCCACCGATTGAAGAATTTGATGATTGGATAGTTGGCGAAATGAACGGTGTTATAAATTAATTGATTAGGAGGGAAAGAGGATGGATTGCCAAGTATTCTTTTTTAATGATGGAGAAAACCACTGGATTGCTGCCGAAAGCGAAATGCAGGCAAAACAGTATTTTGAAAAGGATTATTCAGACTATGACAGCTCTGAGGATTACGATTTCCATATTTGCAAAGAAGAAGAGTTGAACAGGGAATTTATTAATAATTCAGAGGACCAAAAAAGCAATAAAAAATATGTGTCTTTGAATGACATATTGCAAGAGTGTAAGAACGAAAACTTACCAAGAGTAATAGCTTCATCTGTTTATTAAACACAAGGTAGGAGGAGTTAATTTGGATCTTAAAAAGTTTATGAAATTAACAGGGAATCCCGATCAATATTCTGCTCGTGATGTGGCTGATTTAACGTTAATGACTGATGCAGAACTTTCAGATTATCAATATGAAATTGAATTTGATACAGGAAACCTATCCGATTGGGATCATATCAGGGCCGTTATGACATTCAAAGATAAAATCTATGAACAGCAACAGGAAATTGAAAGACTAAATGCATGCGAGGAAAGTCACCTTTGCTTACTTGATGCGATTTCTCAATTATCAAACTCTGATGAACTCCTTAAGAAATTTGAACAGCAAAAACGTGAATACGCTGCCTGGAAAGAAGAAAACAATGCTTTAGGAAATACAAGATAGAGGGAGTAAATTAAGGATGATCGGGAAAGTGCACGAATGGAAAATGACAGAGGAAGAGCGCCTGGCATATATCGAGAAGCATCCTATCCAGCCCGCAAAGAATGTGAAAAAGTCAGATACTAGCTTTGCAAACCTTGGAACGGATTATAGATGGAGAAGCAGTAAAGGTGCAGAAGCTCGTTGGGGAGGAAATAAATAATGTTAAAGATTTTTACTCCAGCGGATACAAGAAAAGGGCAAATGGGCGGAAATATGAATGACTATCCAGGATTAACCTTGCAAACAATTGTCCAATGCGATAATCCAAAACAGTACGGAACGATGGAACGCATTGTGGGCAGCTTAGAAATTGACTGTGTTAAGTGGACTGAACATGAGAACTGTAAGTCGGCTTTTATATACTCTGCAAATGAATAAAGAAAAAGCCAGGACTTCTCCCGGCCAACCTACAATTATTATATCATGGGAGGGGTCTTGTTGGAGGATTTAGCTTTTTTACTCAGTCAATATAAAGAAACTTTAAAAGATACTCACAAACTCCTTGAACGTGCAGATGATTGTTACACCTTAGACGATCAATTAAAATCAGATAAAAAAATAATTGAAGGCATCATAGAAGATTTAGAGTTTGCTATTTCGTGGATGGAAACAGGACGACGGCCAGGGAATAAGCGAGGAATAGAAAGATTAGCAGCATATCAGCGTGAAAGGCCTTTTGATCCAGTCCTCATGCAAAAGTATTTTCGCAACATGGATGAGCAGTTATTTGAATGGGATGATCATATTCAAGAAGACAGCATCACCAGCTGGGATAAAGAACGAATTGAAGATGCCCTCTCAGTCCTTACAAAAAGAGAAAAAGAAATATATCTCATGTCTAGAGGACAATGTATACCATATAGCCAAATTGCGAAATATTTAGGGATTACGATAGGAACTGTAAAGACAAATATAAAAAGAGCTGAAGCAAAAATTTCTCAGCAAATAACCGAAAGCCTCTTCTGTGTATGTTGAAGAGGCTTTTTTGTCCTCCGAATGCCACCTATATATATAAGGAGTACTTATTGTGAATCGGTAATTACATAAGTTTCAGTTATTGAATTATAGAAAAGAGGTGTATGAAATTTGATTCCAAGCAAAGTGAAAGTGGCAGGCATAGAGTACCAGGTCAAAGAGGTTGAAGGGAATTTAGAAAAGTTTAACAATCTTGGACAGATTAATTATTTTAAAGGAATAATCGAAATAGATGATAGCATGGCTGCAGATAGAAAAGAACAAACCTTTGTCCACGAACTTCTGCATGCATGCTTTAAAGAAGCAGGATTCGATGAACAAGACGAGGATATGATCGATCGTGTCTCTGCAATACTTTACCAAGTAATGAAGGATAACCAGCTGCATTTTGGAAAAACAATTATTGAAACAGATTCTGGTATGAAAATGACTATGAATTATTGAGCTTTGTTCTTTTGCAGGGGAATATCTCCTTGTGTCGAATTTAGTAGACGAAAGGAGGTATTTTATATGATTCAAACCCATGTTGTCTCAGAATATCGTAAAGAATTCCAAGAAAGTCTTAATAAAGCGTTAAGTGATTTAAGTAATCATGAAATTATTGATGTGAAACTTGCTGTAAATAATGAACCATTAACAGAAATGGAAACCTACACAGCAATGATTCTCTATAAAACCTAAATGAATATATTAGATAAAAATATTAGCATCCTTTCGAGGGTGCTTTTTCTATTGGGGTAATTTAGACAGGGGGTAGGTGCCATGTAATGAACTGGGATGAAATAAGAAGAGAATTTGAGACTTCTAAGATCACATTAAACGCACTTGCTGAAAGATATGATGTCAAGATCGGTACCTTAAAAAGCAGGAAAAGCCGTGAAGGATGGTCAAGGGATCCAACTAAAAAGGATGCAACCAAAAAGAAAAAGGTTGCAACCCCAAAACAAAAAGATGCAACCAAAAAAGAAAGAGTTTTAAATGAGTATGCTGCATCGGAAGTAACATTGGATAACTTTCTCGAAGATAGTGAACTTACTGAGAAACAAAGGCTTTTCTGTCTTTATTATGTGAGAAGCTTCAATGCAACACAGTCTGCCATTAATGCGGGATATTCAAAAGTGACTGCACATGTTCAAGGTCCAAGGCTGTTAGGAAATGTTAAGGTTCGGGAAGAAATCAAACGGGTTAAGAAGCACATGACAAACGAGCTCTTTATTGATGCCGTGGACGTGCTTAATAAGTACATTAAGATTGCCTTCTCCGATATCACGGACTACCTAACTTTTGGGCAAAGGGAAGTGCCTGTCATGGGTCCATTTGGGCCAGTGAAAGATGAAGAAGGTAGCCAGGTTATGAAGGAAGTTAATTACGTTGATTTCAAGGACTCAGGCTTTGTTGATGGCACCATTATTTCAGAGGTTAAGCAAGGGAAAGATGGTGTTTCAATTAAGCTCGAAGATCGCAAGTGGGCATTGGATAAATTGGATAGGTACTTTGATTTGTTACCTGATCATTTTAAACGCCGTGTTGAGGAAGAAAAACTCAAAATTGCTCATCATAAAGCATTTGGAGCCAATGAAGAGGAAGAGTATGAAGATGATGGCTTTGAAGCTGCTTTAAATGCTACAACTTCGGAGGTGTGGAAAGATGATCACTCTACCGAAGAAGAAAGTTAAGCAATTTTCTTTTCTGTCTGTTAAACCCCAAAGAAAAAAGCCAGCTCCTTTTACCTTCAAACCTTTTTCTATAAAGCAAAAGAAGGTTCTTACTTGGTGGCGAGAAGGTTCGCCGGTAAAGGAGAAGGATGGCATCATCTGCGACGGTTCAGTCCGTGGTGGGAAAACAGTCGTAATGTCCCTTTCCTATGTTATGTGGGCGATGGACACCTTTCATGAAATGAACCTTGGCATGGCCGGTAAAACAATTGGTTCTTTCCGGAGGAATGTTATTACTCCACTAAAGCGGATGCTGAAAGCAAGAGGCTACGCAGTTAAAGATCATAGGGCAGATAACTTCCTGACCATAACCTATAAAGGTAAAACAAATTACTTTTATGTTTTTGGCGGTAAGGATGAAGGTTCACAGGATCTAATTCAGGGTATCACTTTAGCTGGTATGTTCTTTGATGAAGTGGCATTAATGCCGAAATCGTTTGTTAACCAAGCAACTGCGCGTTGTTCAGTTGAGGGTGCAAAGTTTTGGTTTAACTGTAACCCTGCTGGGCCACACCATTGGTTTAAAGTTGAGTACCTGGATCAATTAAATGATAAGAACATGCTGCATATCCATTTTACAATGGATGATAATCTATCCTTATCTCAAAAAGTAAAAGAACGTTATAAGAGAATGTATAAGGGCATTTTCTACCAGCGCTTTATACTTGGATTGTGGGTTCTTGCTGAAGGCATTATTTATGATATGTTTAATCGTGATGAGCATACATTTCAAGAGCTGCAAGAACGAATTGATGAATATCTCATAGGCATTGACTTTGGTACAAATAACCCGACAACCTTCCTGCTCATTGGACGTTCAGGTGAAAATTACTATGTACTGAAGGAGTACTATTACAACGGGAGAAAACAAAATAAGCAAAAAACCGTTAGTGCATATTCTAAGGATTTAAAAGAGTTTATCGGCAACCTTTATGTAACGGTATACGTTGACCCGTCGGCTACCCCTTTAATTGCACAGCTAGAAGAGGATGGCATTTATCCAGTTCATGCAGATAATGCGGTATTGGATGGAATCCAGAGCATTAGTAATCTATTCGAGAACAAACGGTTATTTGTTCATGAGAGCTGTGTAGAAACATTAAGGGAATTATCCTCGTATGTATGGGATGAAAAAGCCCAGCAGCGGGGAGAGGACAAGCCGATAAAAGAGAATGACCATTGCCTTGATGGATTGAGATATGCAGTACATTCTAGTCTTGGTAAAGTCCTTGCTTGGTCAAATGAAAGGCCATCAGGCTGGTAATGTGAATACGTTATACAATCACAGTTAACATAATAGTAATTTCAGGAAGTTAGATTACTCAGAAACATTGATATATCGACACTCTAAAATAATCGAATATGTAGGATTTTATACATCGTTGATTTGACGGTGTTTTTATTTTGTCTCTGACTTAAATTTCCCAAGTTTCTTGAATAAAAAACTGCATAAAAGCGAGGTGAAATCATGACAATTGTTTATCTGAAGGAGAGGTTCCCGCCTCCTCCATTTGACGAGGAAGTGCAGCAGATCCAATACTTCCGGGATTTATACGACGGCAATCACGAGAACATTTTTCCGAGAGCTCAGGAGCTGGCAAAAGAAACACAAGTCACCAGGTACATCAGGAAGCCAAGAAAAGCTTATCTGAGAAAGCAGGTGGAGAAAGCAGCACAGCACCATTATGTGGTTGTGAATTTTTCTTCTGTTATTGCAGAGCTTCCTGCAGACTTGATAAACAGATCCTTGGGAAACATTTCTGCTGATACTGAAAAGGATAAACAGCTGCTGGATTTTGTGCAGCAAGTAGCAAAGACTTCGAAGATAAACCAAAAGATTTGGGCGGCAGTTGTTCAGCACCAGGTTGATGGTGGAGTAGCTTACCGTATCCGAAGAGATGCGAAAGGAACCTGGTTCGAATGGAAGCCTGCAGACATGTATTATGAACATGATGATGATCTTGGCGCAGACATCCCCTGGGTTGAAGAACACGGGGACGAAAAATTCCTGAGAGTAGAACGTCAAAGGCTTGAGGAAAACAAATTGATTATCAAGCAGCTGGTTTTCAAAATGGACGGGGAAACGGTCAAAGAGGAAAAGGATATTCAGGAATACGCCCAGCAATTTAGCATCGTTATCCCAGACGACCAGGGGCTCGAAGGAATCACAGAGCTGATGTGTGGCTATATTCCAAATGATGAAACTCTATTAACCCCCCGGGGACGTTCAGGTCTTCGGAATATCGATGGTATTCAAGAGGAAATCAACTGGACAATCACCCGAGACTCTATAGTCTTTGAAAAGCACGGAAAGCCAAAACTCGCGATACCCAGCAGATTGTGGGATTCTGTTGCAGGTCAAAATAAAACCTATTACGGTGAACGCTTTGTTCGAAATGCTGACCTTGAAGTAGTTAGCTATGATGAAAAGAACGGTGCAGTTCCAATGTACATTACATGGGATGCTAAGATAGAACACTCTTTTAAGCATGTTGAGCGGCTCATACAGAAAATGCTTTCTGTATCTAAAACCTCTGCCCAGGCTACCGGTATGGATACTGAAAATGGAGGCCGTTCTGCTATTGCGATTCTTTATGAATGGATTCAATCAGTAATCAAAGCTGAAGCTATTCAGGATAAGTTCGACTCAGCTATTAAAGAAGCCATCAGAAAATGTATCATTCTTGAGAATGCATTGGGCGGCACAGCCTTTAAAGACGTTGAGCCTGTAGTAGAGTGGGCGGATATGCTGCCGAAAGCAGACAGTGAAAAGGATGAAGAGGAAATCAAGAAATTTGAAGGCGGCGTTCAGTCGCTTGAGACAACTATTCGGAATCTCCATCCTGATTGGTCTGAAGAGGCTATTACTGCTGAAATCGAAAAGATTTTGGAGCTCCAAGCGGTGGACGGCTTATCTCCTGTTCTTAATCAGCCACCTAAGACTTCAATCGGCGATGATGAATAAGATATACTTATAGGGAGAGGTGATAAAAATGTCACAACCTACTAATGCCGTTTGCGATGAATGTAATAAAGAATTTGAAGTTTCCATGCAAATGAAAATAACAGAGGATGGCAGTGAGAAAAACTTCTTTGTTTGCCCGAACTGCGGCAAAGAATATGTTGCATTTATAATTAATCAAAGTATTAGAACAAAGCAAGCAGAAATGAAAATGCTTTGGAGAAAGTTACAGTCTGCCACTACTGTTAAACAGCACAATAAGCTGCATGCAAAAATTGAAGAGTTAGAAAAAAATATCAAACAGGAAATACAGAAACTAAAAGAAGTCGCTAAATGAGCGGCTTTTTATTTTGGTGATGATGAATAATGGACAAAAATGAAAAGCTTATCCAAATGTATCAAGAAGCCAACTTTTACTTGCTTGGTCTTATCCGTTCATTAGAAGAAGGACCAACCAAAAGGAGAAAGGAGCAGCTTCTCAGGCAGATACGTGAGATCATCGCGAACCTTTCAGAGAATGCTGCTGAAACGGCAAGGGAGATTATTGAGGAATCGTATAAAGCTGGTTCAACTGAAGCTATTCGGCAGTTGATAGCCCAAGGCATTGCTGAAGAAGCTATCGAACCAACTTTAAAAACAGTCATCCATGTAAGAGCGGTTCAGGCTATTGTCGATGAAACCTTTTATAGGATCCTGGAAGCAAACGATAATGCGACTGCTGATGTGAAAGAAAGAATCGAGGAAGTTGTATTCCGGGCAAACAGGAGATCATTGATTGAAGGTGTCTCTAGACGACAAGCAACAAAGGATGCTATAGCTGAAATGACTGCAAAGGGCATCACCGGCATCACTGCAAAGAACGGAGCTCAGATTCCCATCGATAAGTACATGGCGAATGTGATCCAGTATCATCAGCGCCAGGCTCATGTTGAAGGAAATCTGAATCGGCTTGCAGAGACCGGCCAGGATTTGGTTTATGTCAATTCAGTTGGGATAACCTGTGATATCTGCGCTAAATACCAAGGCAGAGTGTATAGCATCAGCGGAAATGATGAACGTTTCCCAAAACTAACTGTGAAGCCCCCCTATCACGGGCATTGTGTTCACAGTACAGCTGCTTGGGTGGAAGAGTATCAGGATGAACTGGATGTGAAAAAGGCTTTAAAGGATTCAAATAAGCCGTTTATTGACAGCCGTACTGAAGCTAATATCCGGAAGTATGAAAAGATACAGCATGAAAAATCCAAAAAGAATAAAGCCAGGAAACAATGGATTCGCTACAAAGCCAGGATGCCTGATCTTCCTGATTTAAAAACATTTGCGGGCCAGAAATCCCGAAACACTAAGCTGTATCAAGAATGGATAGAAGATTACCGTAAGATTGGCGGAGAAATCAAGAAGCGAAGTTGAAAAGTAAGGATATTTCCAGGAAACCCCTAATAGTTATTATTGAAGAAGATTTTTAGGAGGTACTTTTTTGATCATGAGAACTTTATTGGCATGGTCTGGCGTGATAATCATCCCATGGGCAATTATAATAATGGCTTTTAAAGGATGGATAAATTTACTACAGTCATGGTGAATAGAGAATCTCTAAAATGAAGGAGACTTTTAGGAGAAGGCCCCTAGGACAATGAAATAGATACACTACTTGGGAAAAGAGCTTTTTTATAGGCTCTTTTTTACTTTGCCTTTTTACGTGCTGCAGGCGTAAAAGAACATCACGGAAAAAGCCTACTGAGGCTCAAAATTAGGAGGAAGTTATGAAATATCTATACACATTATTTACTTGGATCTGGCTACTCTTTGCCAAGGAAAAAGAGGTAAGGAAAGTTGAAGTTAAAAAGCCGTTTCTGTTATCTGTTGGATGTCTTCAAACCTTTGCAGGTGATCCTGGTGGTGCCGGTGGTTCCGGAGCTGATCCAGGAGGAGCCGCCGGTGCTGGAGCAGAGGGTGGAACGGGTGAAGAAGCTTTTGCCACCTTTAAAACGCAGGAAGACTTAAACAAGCGTCTCTCCCGTGCCGAAAAGAAAGGTCAAAAGGAATTAGCCACATCTCTTGGTTTTGAGTCAGTAGAAGCAATGCAGGAGGCTCTAAAGACAAAAGAACCTCCAGCTACAAAAACTGGCCAGGGGAAAGAAAAAGATCCTGATCCAGTCAATGTAGATGCAGTTGTTGAAGCAAAGCTGAAGGAAGAGAGAGACAAGACATTTAAACGCCTGGTAAATGCCGAGGTTAAAGTATTAGCGAATGAACTCGGGTTCGCAGATTGGGAAGATGCCCTGGCCCTTGCTGAACTTACTGAAGTAAAAGAAGATGACAAAGGCAATATCGTTGGGGTCAAAGAAGCTCTGGAAGCTCTTAGCAAGAAGAAACCACACCTTCTTAAACAGTCAAAGAACGGTCAGTTCGGCGCTCCAATCCCGAACAACCAGCAGCGTCAAAAGGAATCACTGGAAAACATTAAGAAAATGGCCACAAACCGCGGCACTCAACAAACCGCAGCTAATAACCCGTGGGCTTAAAATTTAAAGGAGGAATCATTTATGCGTTTACAACCAGTTACAAGTTTTGAAGTGCAAGATTCTTATGAAATCCTGGCTTCCTATGAAGCGATCAGGGAAGTTGTTAATGGAATTACCATCGATTCAGCAGCCGTGACAGCTAGTGGTGATGGAAAGAAAGTCATTTTAAAGGGCATGCCTTTAAGCAAGCTGGCAAATGGGAAATACGTTCCATACAACGCAGCTGGCACTAATGGCAGTGAGAGCCCTTCAGTCATCCTGAAGCAAACAGTTGATGTTTCTGACGGAGATCATGTTGTTGGAGGATATGAAATGGCTAAAGTCATTACAGATCGTATTCCAGTAGCCGTCGATCAAGCATTAAAAGATAAAATGCCATTAATTCAATTCGCTTAAGTCATTTCTATTCTTTAGGGATGGCTTTTTTATTTAACACAATTTGAAAGGATGATCCATGAATGTCTAAATTCTTGTTAAAACTCGATATCCAAACCTTTGCCGGTCCTGAACTGTTAGGGCTAGAGCAAGCATTATCCGGCGAAGAGCTGATTGTTTATTCCCGAAACCTGGCAACACCAAATAACTACTTACACGAGCTGCTGTTCCCGGCACGTGAAACGTCTGAATTGACAGTGGATGTAGTTCGTGAAGGTTCCCGTCTTCCGGTGATGGCGCAAATCGCTGAACTGGGGTCGCAAGTTGAATACGGCAGCCGCGAGGGGATGACAGGACAGCGCATTACAATTCCTAAAATTCAGCGAGGACGTGCTATGGATGAAAAGCTGGTTCGAATCCTCCTTCAAGGCGGCCTTCGAAACAATGAAGTCGCAGAAATTCGCCGCACGCAGCTGAATGATGCAGATTATGCAGTGGATGCGATCAAAGCTCGTAAAGAATGGATCGCAATCCAGTCTGTAACTACTGGCGGCGTTACTTACGCTGAGGGTGGAGTTAAATTCACAGTCGATTTCGGATTTACTAACGAACAAAAACCAGTTCTTAGTGGCACTGATCTTTGGAGTGATACAGTAAACTCAAACCCACTTGATGACATCATGACTTGGACAAATACTTTTGCTGATAAAGGCATTGTTCTGCCACGTGCTCTTGCATCTCGTCAGGTTATTTCTTATCTTCTTCAGAATAAGAATATCCGCATTGCTTACCACGGTGATCCTTCAGGTTCTGCAAATCCGCCACAGCTTAATAAGGCTCAGTTGGATGAATTGTTTACTTCTCAGGGGTTGCCGAAGGTTATTGCGTACGATGCGCAGGCACGTGTAGAAAACAGAGCTTTAGATAACGGCAATCTATCCTTTACAAATGTTCGGATGGCGCCTCAGAATCGTTTCGTTATGTTGCCAGAAGGTCCATTAGGACATTATCTATGGGCAGAGACGACAGAAGAAATGATGGCCGATATTCAAGCAGAGAAGACTGATAGCAATGGAATCTATGTCTTCCGCAAGGTGAATGAGCATCCGATCCGAGTTGAAACAATCGGTGTCAATCTTGCTTTCCCTTCTCTTGGACTTAATGACTCCATCGTCACTGCGACTGTTCTTTAATCGGAGACAGGGCATCGGCTTGAAGCTGGTGCCCAATACAATAACTGAAAGGATGATTCAAATGGAATTGAAATTAAAAGGAAAAGTTAAGCACAACGGCAAATGGTATGATGCGGATGCAACAATTAAAGTGAAGCAAGAAGAAGGCGAGCGCCTGGTTAAGATGGGGGCAGCAGAAGAAATTGAGTCGGTAAAGAAAAGCGACGAAGACACTGGTGGCGATAAGAAGAAATCTAAAAAAGAAAAAGAGTAGGTGATATAAATGCCTACTCTTGAAAACGTTGATCTTTGGATTCTCAGGAACATTTTAGACCGGAAAGCGTGGGTCGGTTCCGAAGAGAAGGAAATTGCTGTTACTCAAGCATCACGAAATCTTGTTCGCTGGTATCCTGATGCAGAATTAACTGATGAGACGGTTGCATATCAGTCCATTTGGGAACTACAGGGAATGGATCCCGCGCTTAAGTTCCAAAAGCAGGGTGTCAAATCAGTCAGTGAAGGCAGCGATCGCATTGATTATGCTTCAAGGGATAAGGTTTCTCCCGATGTAAGGGAAATCCTTGGACCTCCTGCCTTTGAGTTGATAGAAGAAGCTCCTGTGATTCTTGAAGGCGGCCGATTGATATGAGTCTATTTGGTTACCCTGCAATCGTTACCCATTACAAGGCTCAATCAGATAACTGGAATCGTGTAACCGGTTATATTCCTGAAGTTAAATCAGCAAAAGTAGTTGAGGAACAAAAGGAAATCAAGAACGGCCAGGGTGAAGAGGTTCAATCCAATGCCGAAATTCATTTGGAAGGTGCTCATCTTATCACTTCTAATGATTATTTTGAGTATGTAAACGCACTGGCCCGGACTGTCAGGTATGATGTGCAGCATATCGAAATAAAAAAGCAAATGGGTACAGATGAGGTTAAGAAGGTGATTGTCTATGGCTAGCAGCCGTAATGTATACAGTTTTGATATTGAGGGTATTGATGCCATGATACTGACACTTGACCGGATTGAACAGGAAATGGAACGAAAGATGGATCAGATACTCACCAAATTAGCTCAGAAAGTAATTGAAGATGCTAAAAGGCTTGCACCTCTGGATTCTGGTGATCTTGAAGCGGCTTTAGTGGTTGGAGAAGTCAAAAAGAGAATCTCACGGATGTTTATCGAATTGGGCACCAGCCCAGAAGTGGATGATTATGCAGTCGTTCAGCATGAAGGATTTCGAAGAACAAAAGGCGGCAATGTTGTCAGCTTGTCTCCTGGAGAGAAAACTAGAAGCAAAGGACCTCATAAAGGGTATATGCCTGGCGCCAAGTATTTAGAAAATGCCATCAAAATAAATGAACGGCTTATCATCCAGGAATTGAGCAATGCTCTAAGATTTTGAGGTGATAATGTGAGGGCAAAGGAATTTATTGATTATCTCACAAAAGAAGGATTTAATGTTTTTCCTGATCCTAACTTTATACCTGATGTTGAAGAGAGCCAATTGCCGGCTCTCTTTGTTTTTGGTTCTGGAGGAAGTGAGCCGGATGAGGAACTGCCGATGGAATTTCCAACATTCCAGGTGATTGTCAAAGGAAAGAGTTATAAAGCTGATTCATCCCAGATGGATGAGACAGAGCAGCTAGCAAAGAAGCTGATTAATCGGATGCACGAGATAAATCACAAAATTATCGGTGCTAATTTTGTTTATTTCATCAGGTCAATGCAGAGTAATCCCATCCCAATTGGGCTGGACACTTTCGATAGACCAGTTTATTCAACGAATTTCAGGTTGAGAATTCAGCCTGTAACTTAGAAGGGAGAGTTATAAATGCCAGTAATTGACGTACCTATCGGGCCTGCAGAGGTTGAATTTGGCACCACAACGCCTACGGTATTTGATATCACTAAAGGAGGTATTGTCTTCAGTGCTAATACTTCAAAACAGGATGTTACAGTGGATCAATATGGCGATACCCCCGTGAAATCAATACTTAAAGGCCGCACATGTCAGGCGGTTGTTCCGTTTGCTTTACATGATTTAAAAAAGCTTGGAATCGTGACTCCAGATAGTAAATATGGCGAAGATGCCACTAATCCAGAAGCGATTAAAAAGAGGTTGAATGTCTATGCAAATGCTGGCTATAACCTTCTGGGTGATGCAGATCAACTGGTTATTAAGCCTACATCTGAAGGCACAACAGCAAATGATTATATTACCATTCCCCTTGCCTCCCCAATTGCGGATGTAGAATGGACCTATAATTCTGATAATGAGCGTGTATGTAATATCACATTTGTCGGTTATCCGGACAGCACTGGCCTTCTGTATTTCCTCGGAGACGAGTCTGTTGTCATTCCTGAATAATTTTGAAATGAGAGGGTGCTAATGCACTCTCTCATTTATTTGGAGGTTCCCTATGCTAAATATCTTTAAGAATTCCTTAACGGGAAACGAGATGTATCTACATGAGAAAAAAGTTGAAATACCAAAGTTAACACCTGATCGCTGGAAGAAATTATTTGAGAAAGTGGATATGCTTCCAGGTCTTATCGTGCAAGTGCTGCTTGCTCCCAAAAAAGATTTTTACACTGTTGTTGTTTCGGCTTGCCAATTAGCGCTGGATGAAGTGACTGAAATTGTTGCCTTATTAAGCGAGGTAGAAGTGGATTATATTCGAAAGAATGTCGCTCTGCACGAAATTATTGAATTCCTTACTAAAACGGTTCAGAGAAACAAATTAGACGAAATGGCAAAAAACCTCAAAAGCCTTCTACCTCAAAAGACGGAAGTGTAGAGGGCAAAATCCCATTTGAAGAATTTATGAATAGAGCTTCTTTTATCCTTGATGTTCCTCCTAAGGTGCTCGAGACGCAATATTATTTTAAGGATTTGCCACAGCTTCTCGAAGAAAAAGCCAAAGAGAAAAATGAAAAAATCCTGGAGCAGATTTTAATACTGCTGGCTACCAACCATCGAACTCTAGCCGAGGATGATTATAAGAAATTCATGAGTAACCTAACCAAGGGCTTAAAGAAACAGCCAGGATTAGAATTCAATAGAGACAAAATGGAAGAGCTTCGTATCATGACCAATTTTGGAGCAAACAAAACCAAATAGAAAGGAGGTAATTGAATGGCAACTGAACTGGGTGAATTGCGTGCCAAATTAACACTACAGGCTCAAGAATTTCAGCGGGGGATACAGCAAACCAGAACCTCCTTGTTATCAACGGCGAATTCCACTAGAGCCACGAGCCGCGCAATGAGTAGTCTAAGTTCTTCCACTTCTTCTTTAAGTCAAGCTGCACGAAATGGAATTGTTCCCGCAACTGAATTGGCCGGCGATTTAGAGGATCGAATTGGAAGTGTCAATGAATTATCAGGAGAGACAGCAAATACCGTTTCAGATTTAGGCGGCGCTGTAGAAGAACTCGGACCGGCAGCAGAAGAAGGAGCCGGCTCTGCAGCTGCCAGCATTGAGGAAATGCTTTCAACAATACAAAAGGCATCATTAGCCATCGGCGGAGCAATTGTAGCTGGTGTGGGTGTTAGTGTTAAGCAAGCAGCTGATTTTGAATTCCAAATGACCAGAGTAAAAGCTATTTCTGGTGCTACCGAGGAAGAATTTCAAAGTTTAAATGAAACAGCACTTGAGTTAGGAGCGTCTACGAGCAAATCTGCAAGCGAAGTAGCAATCGCATTCGAGGATATGGCCGCAAAAGGGTTTAATGCTAACCAAATTATCGAGGCTATGCCGGGTGTTATTGCTGCAGCTGAGGCATCAGGAAGTGATTTGGCACTTACTGCTGATGTTGTCGCCTCTGCTTTGAATGGGTTCCAAATGGAAGCAGCGGAGGCTTCAAAAGTTGCAGATATCTTAGCTACGGCAGCGAACATTTCAGCAGCCAGTGTCGATGATATGGGTTATGCATTTAAATATGTCGGACCTGTAGCAAACTCTTTAGGTTTAAACATAGAAGAAGTATCAGCCGCAATTGGAATAATGACAAATGCGGGACTTGATGGTTCCAATGCAGGTACTGCATTAAGAGCGGCACTTCTTGCATTAAATAATCCTGCTAAGGAACAAGAGAAAATGATGAAAAATCTTGGGTTTTCTATGCAGGACAGTAATGGAGAGGCAAAAAGTCTCGCTGAAATATTTGGAGATTTGGCAGAGTCTACAAAAGACATGACTCAAGCAGAAAAAGTTGCAACGGTCGCTAAGCTTGTGGGTACCGAAGCCTCAGCGGGTATGCTGGCAGTAATGGATGGCGGGGTCAACCAATTAAATGAGTTTACAAAGTCCCTGCAGAATTCAGCCGGGGCATCCAAAGAAGCTGCAGACATTATGAAGGATAATCTTAGAGGTGCGGTAGATGAACTGACTGGAGCCTTTGAGACACTTAGTATTAACGTGGGGAATGAATTTCTGCCCATGCTAACTGATGTAACCCAAAAAGGTGCTGAAGTTTTAAGCGCAATTGGGGAGATGGACACTTCTGCTGTGAAAACAGGTGTTGCATTTGCTGGAACGGCTTCAGCTATTGCGCTCGTCATCTCCACAGTTGGAAAGCTTGCAATTGCAACAAAAGGATTAATGGCATCAATGGGGCCAGCAGGCTGGTTAATAACAGGTCTTTCACTTTTAGGCGGTGCGCTTGTAGCAGCAAAGGTACACCAAGAAGACATGAAAGAAGTAACTTTAGAGACAGCAAATACTATGATCGAAAACGCTGATGCATTAAGTCTCACTATTGATAAATACGATCAGCTTAGTCAAAAATCTAAGCTTTCAACTGATGAGTTGGGAAGATTTCTTGACATCAATTCAGAAATAGCTAAAACTGCTGATCCAAATGTGATTGCCAGGCTAAAGGATGAACAAGAAAAGCTCAGAGAGAAATCCGGACTGTCCAATGAGGAATTTAATGAAATGCTGAAGTTAAATCAGGAGCTAATAGAAAAAGTTCCTGAGACAAATGCGACATTCACAGACCAAGGTAACGCTATTGCTGAAAATACAAACAAAGCAAAAGAATATAATGCGCAGCAAATGGAAATGATTCGTCTGGAACTTGAGGCTCAAAAGACCAAAGCAGAAGCTAATATGGCTGAGTATCTAGAAGAAGAGAGCAAAATTAAAGATAAAATCCATAGCACACAGGAAAAAATAAATCTCTTAAATCAACAAGAAATAGACCAGTCGGAAAAACTTAGAGGTTTACAGCAGGAGCTTGCAACAGCAAAAGCTAACAACGACATTGCTGAGCAGGAAAGGCTAACTGAAACCATCGAGATGGAAAACAGGAAACTTGAAGGTATAAAGAAGCAGCAGGCTGATGAAGCTCAGATAATCCTGAGCAAAACCAAACAGCTTGATAAAATTCAATCTCAAATTGGCAAGCTGGATGAAGTAAAACGCAAGATGGTTGATATCGAATTGAAACAAGTTGGGATCAACGCTAAACGAGGCGAAGAAATGAGAGCGTTAGATTCGGCTATTTCTAAACTGGAAACCCAGAAACAAAAACTGCAAAACAACACTCCTGTTGCACAAAGGAACACTGAGGAATATCGTCGATCTGTTTCAGCAATCCAATCACAAATAGATAATTTGAATTCCGTCAAGAGTAGAATCTCGGAAATCACCGGACAGGCTCAAAGCATGAATCGGACAATCGGATCGACCATTTACAAGGATATAGTTATAAGAGAAAAAAGATATGCCCTTGTGACTACACCAGGACAGTCAGGAAGGGTTCCAGAAGGGCTTTATCATACAGGAGGGATTGTTGGCCGGGGGCAAATGCCAAAACTTCATGTTGGCGGACTTGCTTCTCAGTTTGCTAATGCTCCTCAACACAACGAAATTGATGTCCGCCTTCTTAGAAATGAAATGGTTTTAACAGAAGCACAGCAAGCTAATTTAATGAGAATGATTGATGCCGGCTTAACTGGAAATGGTGGTAGTCTAGCTGCAATGGATCCAGAAGTCATTAACCTTCTCAGACAAATTGAGAGGGGTATTTCACAGGGCCTAAGCGCTACTATCATTATGAATGAAAGGGAAGTTGCACGTGCCATTACTCCCCTTGTAACAGAAAATCAAGCTCAAAATAAACGGCTGGTTAGAAGTAACAAAGGTCAGGTGAGATCATGAGAAATTTCTCGTTTAACGGAATAACTAAAAACTATATCACAGTTTTAAGTAGTAACCGTCTCCCCTGGGCACCGATAGAAAGGGAGTACCAAGAGGTGCCAAATAGACCAGGCGCCTATACGAAAAAAAAGAGAAAAACCAAACCGAGGCCGTTCCCCATTACAGTTTTATTAGAAGCAGATGGTGTCAATCTACAAAAACTCAAAGAAGACTTCGCTTCATGGTTGATCCATGATGAGCCAAAACCATTAATTCCAGATGATGAGCCGGATCGCACATATTATGCCGTCGTGGATGGCTCCTTTGATCCAGAAGAGCTTGTTAATTTTGGACAAGGTGTTATCCCATTCATCTGCCCAGATCCATATAAATATGGCGAAGAAAAAACAGTAACATTAGGAACTGGATCAATTAACAATGCTGGAACAGCAGAGACTACTCCAATAATTAATGTTACTTTTACAGCTGCAGCAAGCGAATATAAAATAACCCATCAAGAATCTGGTGGCTTTGTCCGGGTTATTTGGAATTTTGTTGCGGGAGATAAGTTGGTAATAGATTTGGCCAAGAGGAAAATCATCATAAATGACAATGTAAATATGACTGCATATTATTGGCGAAATCGTCCTTTCATGCTGCGTCCTGGTGCGAATAATTTAACGGTAGTCCCAGCGAGTGTGGCTACAACATTAATAAAATTTAGACCTCGGTGGAAGTAGGAGGTGATATTTTGCCAGAACTATTAATCTTTGATCCTGATGATAATTTGTTAGCTGTGCTTTCCAATGAAGCAGAGGATGCATGCTTCTTTAAGACAGCTCCATTTAAAGAAGTCAGAAACCAGGGATCATTCTTCGAGTTTGTAGCTCAGGGTGATCATGAGGACTCACAATATTTAGTTGCCGAGAATCAGGTGGCCTTTCTAGATAAGGATGGATATTTTCGACTCTTCGTCATTAAAGAACCTGATCAAACCAACGGATTGGACGGTCCTCAAATTCGCTGCGTTTGTGAGCCGGCCATGAACGAGCTCAATGAGGAATGGATTGAAGATGTCCGTCCGTATAATACCACCCTTGCTGATGCTCAAAGCAGGGCATTAGCTGGCACACGTTGGAATCCTGGTATCTCTGCAGATCTTGGGATTAACTCCATCAATTATTACTATATCAGCGTTAATGAAGCGATTCAGGAAAACATCAATACCTGGGGTGGAGAGTTACGGGATCGGATAGAAATTGAGGATAATAAAATTGTAGGGCGATATATTGATATCCTTCCTCGACGTGGGCAGGACTCGGGGAAGATTTGGGAAATCGATAAGGACATTATCTCCATATCTCATAAAGTACAATCTTATCCTAAAACAGCACTATACGGCCGGGGAGCTTCCTTGGAAACGGATAATGGGGGATTTACCAGGAAGATCACTTTTGCGGATATTGAATGGAAAGTTGCAAATGGTGATCCAGTCAATAAGCCCAAAGGTCAAGAATGGGTTGGGGACACGGGAGCACTTGCTGCTTTTGGTCGGGTAAATGGAGATGGAACAAAGCGCCACAGAAAAGGTTTATATGAAAATGGACAGCAAGAGGATCCTGCAGTACTTTTACAGGAAACCTGGGAAGCTCTCCAGCAGCAGAAACATCAATTTCACAATTACGAAATGGATGTTTTTTTATTGGAGAAAATTTCAGGATATGATCATGAAAAAGTCCGTTTGGGCGATACTACTTTTGCGATTGATCGTTCTTTTGCCAATCCTATTGAGATTGAGCAAAGAGTCATATCTTTCGAATATGATGTGGCAGATCCGGACAATACCGGAACGGTGGAGTTAGGGCAATATATTGACCTGTATTCCGATGATGACAGGCTGGATCAAGTAGAAGCCCAACTTAACAATAAAAGCGGTATCTGGAATCAAATTGAACAGCCTATAACCGATGGCAAGACAGAAAATATCACTCCGCCTAAGCCTATTGATCTTGTTGCTACAGGAGCCAGTAAATCTATTATTGTTGAATGGTTTTACTTAGGAGCTCTATATATAGCAAATTATGAGGTTTATGCTTCTCAGGTAATGGGATTCACTCCAGATTCATCAAACCTTGTCTTTCGGGGAAACACAGGGATGTATACCCATAGAGCCGAAAGCAACCAGCAATGGTACTTCAAGGTTAGGGCTGTAAATAGGCATGGAGTAGCTGGCCCCTTCTCAGATGAAGCCACAGCACAGACTGCACGGATTATTTCCGATGACATTCTGTTTGGCCCTGAAATTGCAGCTGAATTGCGGGAGCTTTCAAAGACAGCAGGCATTCTTGCTGATGGGTCAATTGATTTGGAACAAATTAAGCAGGAAGCCCTGGATGCTATTCAGGCAGATGCCAAACAATATACAGATGCTGAAATTTTGGCAACTGAACAAGCCATTCAAGCTGATTTGAATTTTAGAATCGGCAATGTAAATTCCGAAATTAGCAATCTTCTGCAGAGGGTATCTGATAACGAACTTGGGCTTGCTGCTGCTGGCGGAAAAATCACAACCATTGAGCAAAATATCAACACCATTGATGGCTCCCTGTCCACTACGATTTCTGAGTTATCGAGTTTAGATGGTGTTGTCTCTCAGCAGCAAACCACTATAACAGCCATGGCAGGGCAAATTTCCGCCAAAGCTGAAAAGACAGAGGTTTACACGAAATCCGAAGTGGACACTTCAGTAAATGACCGGGTCTCCAATACGACTTATAATAACAAGATGTCTGAATTGGATATATCCATTAATGGTATTTCTGGGCGTGTTACAAATACGGAGGCAGACATAAATGATTTAACTGGTGAAGTAAGCTCAGCCAAAAGTCAAATTGCCAGCCTTGATATAAAAGCAGATGGAATTGCTACAAGTGTTAGTGAGGTAAGGGCTGATTTAGATGGATTGCAAATTGGCGGTAGAAATTTGTTAAAACAATCAGGACAAGGGTATTTAGTTCGCACGTCGTATTCATCAGCTATTCGTATCGAGGAAGGGAAAGAAGCGCTTGTATTTGAATCGTCCAACAATATCATCTACTTAGGAGCCAGTGGCTATAATTTAGAAGTGGGACAGGAATACACTTTCTCATTTTTTGCAAAAGCAAGTGAAGCCTTGTCATTAGGTTTTGTTTATATCAGTAGTGGAAACACTAATTTCCTTTCTGGTCAATTAATTACAACTGCATGGGTGAAATATCAATTTACTTTCATAGCATCTAATAGTAATCCAGTTGCGGTTCACATGTACCCCCGCATTAGTAATGGAGATGGGACGTATAAAAGCTTTTTTATCACAGACTGGAAGCTAGAAAAAGGAAGCGTGGCAACCGATTGGGAACCGTCAGTTGAAGACATAAATACTCGTTTCTCTTCGTCTGAAACAAAAATAAATCAAAACGCTACTCAAATTGGACTCAAGGCTTCTCAAACTTCTGTTGATAGCTTAACCGGCAGAATGTCACAGGCAGAATCATCAATCAATGTAATGTCTACTGAAATTTCATTAAAGGTAAACAGCGATGATGTTATAGCGGCCATTAATCTGCAACCAGGTACCGTGAAAATTAAAGCAGGACTGATTGATCTTGTTGGTGATGTGTATATCACGAATGGCCAAACTAAGATTACTAATTTAGCAGTAGGAACTGCTGCTCTCGAGAATGCTTCTGTGACCAATGCCAAGATTGCTAATTTAGCGGTAAGTACAGCTCAAATCCAAGATGCAGCTATTTCAAATGCCAAGATTGCTAACCTTGCAGTTGATGATGCCAAAATAGCGGATATCTCTGTCACCAAGTTGAAGGCTGGCACTATTAATACTGACCTGATTACGATTGCTAACAGCAAAATCCGGATGAATAATAACGGGCTGTATGTATATAAAAACACCGTTATGGGGGCTTCTTTAGTGGAAGGAAATCTTACCTTTTATGATCAATCTAATGCCCAGCAGATTGGTATGTTTGCAGCTACGGTATGGAGCGATAGTGTGACTAAAGGAATCTCCATGAACATGGAGGCAAATCGTTATATATCCTTTGGTCATTATGTCAATTCCACGGTTGGTTATACACCTATGATGCTATTAAATCCGGGTACTAACATGGCCGGAAACGTTCAGGGAATTCATATGAATTTGCCAATTCGAATGAATTCTGATATCTGGGTAGGTTCCAATTCCTTACGGTTCGGGTTAAATAACAATCATAACCATGCCTCCATTTATAAAAGTGCTGGAGATGATCTGATTGTAGCATCTTATCAGTCTGTTGGTTTGGCTCATATTGAATCAGGAGGAGTAGCTAATACAAAGCTTTCTATTCACCCGAATGAAGTAAAAATTAATGTGGATGCAACATTCTATGGGGCAAATATTAGGTCCTATTCAGATTTGTGGATGGGTCCAAAAGCAGTTCGATTCGGTACCAATCAAACTCATAATCATTCAGCAATCTGGCATTCTTCTGGGAATGATCTCATTTTAGGGTCTTATCAGGCGGTTGGGATTGCTAACATAAGTAGCGGTGGAGTAGCCACTACCAAATTTACAGTGGCAGCAACTGTAAATGATTCATGGCAGGACTTAGACATGCATGGTTGGAAATTGCTTCGAGTAGGAGAAGTGGATACAACTATTGGCCGTATGGTAGCAGATTCAAACGCAACGTATATCCAGCACAATACAGAAATTAGAGCAACCAGATACAAGTCGACTACTTATGTGCCAGTGAGAGCCTCATCATTCCCAACTGGTACTTCTTTACGTGAAAATAAAACGGATATTGAGATTTTTGATGAAGATGCTCTTTCAGTGCTTAGAAACATAAACACCTACCTTTATAGAGTAAAAGGTGATGAATTTAAGGAACATAAGCAGCTCGGACTAATGGTTGATGAAACTCCAAGGGTACTTCATGGTGAGGCAGGAGACAGTATTGAGATGTATGCACTCAGTACTTATTTAGTCCGCGGTGTTCAACAGCTTGCTATAGAATTTGATACTCACGCTGATGAAATCAACTGGCTAAAAATTGAAAACCAATATTTAAGTCAAAAAGTAAAATTTCTGGAACAGAGAGTAAGAAGTCTTGAAGACCAATTTTATGCGGCATAGGAGGAAAAATCGTGAGAGTAGAAATTGAAAACGGTAAATTAGTAGCAGCCATTAATTTTATGTATGACCTAAAATTAACCAGGAAGCATTCACGTTTCCGTCGTCACTTTATCGAAAAGATGAGTGAAAGGTTAAAAAGGGTTGAGGAAGACCGCAAGACCCTGGCAAAGGAACATTCTCATAAGGATGAAAAAGGAGAAGCAATCGTGAAAGATGGTCAATTTGACATCAAAGACATGGTTGCTTTTTCTTCTGACATGAAGGAACTCAATACTGAAAAACTGGTCATTGAAGGTGGTGATAACCGTGAAATGATTCGTACAATAAAACATGTGCTCAAAAAGTTTGAGAATGTAGAGTATGAGGCCCAGGCATCAGAGGTTTACGATTATCTTTGTGAGCAATTTGGTGTCGATGAAGAAGAGGAACAAGAAAATGAAAAGGGAGCTAAAGAATAATGTTAGAAATTCAAATTACAGGTACTAATATCCGTTACGCTGATGGTGGGGTCGCTTCCGTTCATGTGCAATTCCAGGCCAGGGATCCAGAAGGTGCAATCAATCTTAATGGTTATATCCCACTGACTGGAGAGGAATACCAAGGGAATGAATCTTTGTCAGCTCTAAAAGAAGTCGTTCGTGTAAAATTAGTTAAAAAATTAGAATTGCCAGCAGCAGAGACAGGAGCCTAATAAGGCTTTTTTATTTTGCTTAATAAGGAGTCTAATGTATGGAAGAAAGATTTATCGTTAAGCCAGTTGGTGTCAAGTATATTTGTGATTATTGTAAAGCTGGAGAAATGCAAGCAACTGGTGAAATCAAGATGTATGAGAAATATGCAAATTTCATTCATAAATGTAAAAAATGCTTCAAGAAAAAAGAATTAAAGGAAAAATACCCTCTAATTAGGTATGAGTAAATATAGACAAGTTTAGCATTCCCCCTTAACATAAATGTAAATAACATTTCCTAAGTTGGGGGGATATATAATGAGTTGGATAGTTGAAAATAGAGAATGGATCTTTAGTGGAATAGGTGTATCAGTATTTGGCATACTAGGATATCTTATAAAAAGAAAAACGAATAAAGATAAAACTAGCCAAACTATTACATCAGGTGATAATTCACATAACATTCAAGGTGGTAATGACGTAACTGTTACGATTGGTGATAAAAAATGATGGGTGATAAAAAAGAAATAAATTCTGGTGATCATTCAACAAATATACAGGGAAATAAAGTTACTGTAAATCAGCAGAGTGGATTGGACTATTTGCAAGTTAGACAAGTTGCTATGGATGTATTCAAAAGCAATTTCTATGATTTGGGTGATAAAGTTGAAAAACTTGTAAATGATCGCGCCGAGGAAGTCCTTAATAAATATTTAACAAAGTTAGAGGAAGAATCTCCAGAGGCAGTTGAAAATACTGTAGATCCAGATGTTAGATATGCTATATACGAAGTTCAAAAAAGTCATGCAAGGCGCGGCGAAAATGATATTTCAGATTTGTTGGTAGACATATTAATTCAAAGAACAACAAATCAAAATGAGTCTTTTGTAAAATTAGTGTTAAATGAAGCTCTTGAGATCATTCCTAAATTGACTATTAAACAAATAGATGTTTTGTCCTTTATTTTTATGTTCAGGTATTTAGTATTTGTAAGGCCTATATCATTTGCTGCTTTTTATAATACTATAAATGAAATAATAAAAAGTGAAGAAATACCAAATAATGAGATTTTCTATCAGCATCTTCAATACTCAGGATGTTTATCTATAAGTATTGGGTCAGCAACTTCAAAAACAATTATGGAAAATAGGGAATCTCATTTTATAGATGATGATATAAAGCCCACAATAAGTTCTTATGGTAACTTTCCAATATACCTTCATAAATGGGATAATACAAAATTATGTAATTCAAGTTTAACTAGTGTGGGAATTGCAATTGCTATTTCTAATATCAAAAGAAAGACTGGACTAGATTTAGATTTACGGATGTGGGTTCATGAGTAAAACTATAATTTGTTCAAATAGAGTCCTCTGGGCTCTTTTTCTATTTTAAGGCAGTGGAAAATTGAATGAGATACAGTGACAAAAGCCGAATAGTGCTTTTATTTTGCCTTCAAGGGGGGATTGTGAGTGACACAGGAGGCGACAGCAATGAATGCATATGACAAAGAAATAACTGAAATGAAGGGTGATATCAAAGCTTTAGAGGTGCGGGTAAATAAATTGGAGAGAACTTCTGACCGCCATGATCAGCAAATCATTTCAATGAATGAAAAGCTGAGCAAAATTGACGAAAATACAACCTGGATAAAAAGGACAATAACAGCAGCCATAATTACAGCAATCAGTACCGGTATTATTGGAGGGGCTATTGCTATTTTTTATAACGTTTTAAAGGGAGGAAGCTAAAAATGAATAAGGATATCGCAACACTTATAGGAGGGTTCCTTACTGCCCTTCTTTTTTTCTTGTCTACGGTTGGAATCGCATTTGAATGGTTTACAGAAGCAAGTATTAATGCGTTTGTCGTATTGGTATCAGCGGCCATTGCCCTTTCAGTAAACCTTTATGCTGTGTGGAAGAACACATACACCAGTAAGAAGTCTCAACTGCAGAAAAAGGCTCTTCAAGCACAGGGGCTTTTAAAGAGAGAAAGCAAAGTGTTCAATTCAACAAAAGCATTTAAAGATGATGGAAAATAAGCTACCCTTTAGGGCGACCCAAAGATAAATCTTCTCACAAGGAAAATAGATATTAGTGATTTATTAAAGTTATGTTCAACTCCTCTTTATTACTAGGATATAATAAACCTAAAAAAGGGGAGAGAACCATTGAGTTTTGTTTCAATTATATCAAGAAAAAATTTTATAACAGTTATGTCTGACGGCCAAGTAACGAACCACGAGGGTCAACCGATACAGAGTGATTTTCAAAAGTTTAAACAAATTAGCCCTCATCAATTTATTGCTTTTGCCGGTGCTAAGGAAATCTGTGAGCAGTTTATAAACCAGGTAGAATACACAGCAGGTAGTTATAATTTAAATGATATTGCTAATCAGATTAATCAGATTGCAAATGAAGAAAGATTTAATCAATTTCGTTTGTTTTTTGCCATCGGCGGTATTGAATTGGATGGGGATATAACTCTTTATGTCGTTGAGCACGGGGGAACAAGGGATTTTAGAGTTCAAAGACCTATAAATGAAGATGACATTAATTACGCTTTTTTAAATTCTGAAATGATTGATCGTGTTAACATGAACGAAAAATTAATTGAATGCTTAAGGATTACAGGGTTCGAAACACCAGAAGAATGCCTGTATTCTCAAAAGTTACTAAATGATTTCGTAGAAAGTATTGACTCTACAGTAAACAATCAGACATTTACATTAATAATCAGAAAGTCGTCCTAATGGACGGCTTTTTTTTATAAAAGGAGAGGTTAGTATGGCATACGCATTTGAAAAATTGCCGCAGCTGGTTGATAAAAGAGGTAAACTCCCCCGTAAAGGTTCATATTCAAAAAGAACGAAGAAAATCACTGATCGTGTTTGGCATCATTCACTCACACTGAGCCATTTAGGCGGTTCGGACGCCGAGAGTTTTGCTGACTATCATGTTTCATTAGGTTGGCCTGGAGTGGGCTACCACTTTGTTATCGAACCTAAAAACAAAGTGTATACACCTAAAGGCAAACGCGCCAGAATTGTATATGCTAATGATATCAACCTTCGCACTTATCATGTAGGTGACAGCAATCAATTTTCCCTTGGTATCTGTGTTGCTGGTGATTATCGAACTGAAAAATTAGATGATGCCACAAAGGCGACTATTGATGAGCTGCAGGAGGCACTTGTCAGAGATGGCATCGGTCAGCGAGATAAATCCCACCAGGAAATGCCGGGTTACTCCTGGAAGGCATGCTGTGTATTTGATTATCAAAAGGTGTTTGCATTTCTTAATGGAGAAATCATCTCAAATACTTCTCCAAAAACATATGTTATTCAGGAGGGAGATACTTTCTGGGGGCTTGCTAATAATATTGACGGCATCACAGTTAATGATTTAATTGTAGCTAATCCAGGAGTGGATCCTAAGAAGCTTAAAGTTGGTCAAAAGATCAATCTGGGTAAAGCCAAGAATGCTTATACGCCTAAAAAGGATAAACCTAAAAAGGCACAAGAAACCTATAAGTATCCACTCCCTTCTGGAGTTCTAAGCGAAGGAAATAAAGGTGAGAATGTAAAGAAGCTGCAGCGAGCTTTGAACGCTATTTATTTCAAATGTGGAACTGCAGATGGGATATTCGGATCAAAAACGAAAGATGCATTAAGTCGCTTCCAGATGGTTTATTTGCCATATGAAGTGGATGGGGTGTATGGCCCTAATACCCGTAAGAAGTTGCAGGCAGTATTGAAATCAAAAGGATTTTAAATTAAAGAAGCCCTTTTCGATTTGTAGTGACCCCCGTCAAGTAGACAGTAATAAAAATGCACAATTATGCAGCCTGAGTCCTGTATTGATATGGGCTCAGGTAATTCAATTTCTTTTGAAAACGTTGATGATTATAGAACCTCATGTATTGATTTAATGCGTCTTTAACCTCTTGAGCTGTTTTGAATGAATATAGATAAAAACATTCAGTCTTAAAATGACTAAAGAAGTTTTCCATGCAAGCATTGTCCCAACAGTTACCTTTTCTAGACATGCTCGCTTTCATTTGATATTTTTTAATTAGGTTGTTATATTGGCGGGATGTATATTGGAAACCCTGGTCGCTATGCAGGAGGATTCCTTTTACATTCCGTTTTTTCTTTGCCTTTTTGAGGGTATCGATAACCAGTTTCAGGTCATTTCTCCGACTAACATGATAAGCAACAATTTCATTATTGTATAAGTCTAAAATGGCGGACAAATACAGCTTTTGGCCATTAAAAATTAAATAAGTAACATCCGTTACCCATTTTTTATTAGGTTTAGAAGCGACAAAGTTTCGATTAAGATAGTTGTCTGAAACAACGTATGCTTCTTTCTTCCCGTAATATGGTTTCTTCATTCGGATGACTGCCCTGATCCCCAATTCCCCCATAAGACGCTGGACACGCTTGTGATTTATATGTGTTTCGTAGTTTTTTTCTAACCATATCTGTACTCGCCGATACCCATATATCCCTTTAAGTTTTTCATGGCACTCCATGATTTTTTCTTTGATTTCTTCATCCTCTAACTGCTTTTCAGTGGGTGACTCTTGTCGTTTTAACCACTTGTAATAGCCACTTTTAGATACTTCTGCGATCTTACATAACAATACAATAGAATAGTCCCCCTGGGACATTTCTTTGATTACCTGGTATTTCTTTTGTGTGGATACTTCTTTCATTCCCCCTTTCACATCTTTAAGAGCTTTTTTAGCATTTCGTTCTCAGCTTCAAGACGTTTAATTTTGACTTCCTGATCTTCAGGTCGAGTTCTTGGTCTACCTTTACCAGGTCCTTTCCTCTTACCTCTTTTATCCTCTAGCCCTTTAATCCCCTCCGCATTAAAATAGTTAACCCATCTCCTTACTTGATTTTTATCGATACTCAATTCTTTAGCTATTATGTTATAACCCATCCCATCTTTGAGATGAAGATCAACAACTTTTTTCTTAAAGTTCATATCATATGTTTTACGTATTTTTCCCATAAAAAAAATCCCCTCCATAGTAGACAGATTAGTATGCTTTCTTTTTTCTGTCTACTATCAGGGGATCATAACAATTTGAGAGGGGCTTCTTTAATTGCTACAGTTATTAACCTTTTAAATACAGATATATAATCAGAAAGATTATTAGACCTATCATAAAGATTGAACCAATGTTTGCGCTATAAACTATATAAATTTTCACATGGATAATAGCATGAACTATAAGGATGATAAGTAAGATAGCTAGCAATAAAAGTATTATATTTACGTTCTTATTCCTATACAAGACATCAGCACCTTAGAATTCAGATTAGGTGTTAATCAATGTATTTTTAAAATTATATTTTAAACTGGTCAACATTATTCAACTAAATTAATAATAAAAAAACCCTTCTCAATCGAGAGGGGCTTTAAGTACTTTCCTCAGTAATTTCATCCACGGTAACTCCGTAAAACTCTGCAAGCTTCTTAATCTTTTCCTCATTTGGTATCATTTCATTTCGTTCGTAATGGCTAATTAAATATACACTTATGCCAGTTTTTCTTGCTACCTCATTTTGTTTTAGCCGATTCCTTAATCGGAGTACCTTTAAGTTCATGCCGATGCTGCCGTACATATTATCACCCGTTTATTATTTCGGAACATAAACATAAAAGTTGAGGAAAAATAAAGCCCTTCTCAAAAGAGAAGGGTCATCTCTGTTTAAAAGATATTATATTGTCACCTGTCCTAGATTCAATTAAGTAACCAGGAGGTAAGTTAGTTAAAGCTTCAATATCTTTTTGGTTTAACCTAAGCTCATCACAGAGTTGTTTTTTTGTTTTTACATGATGATTTAAGATTAACTCAATTGCATCTTGCAGTATTGTCGGAGATTCATTAAGCAGCACATCATCATATGGTTCTTTTGTTCTCCAGCCCTTCTTTGCAATTTGTTTCCAGATGTAACTTGCTTGATATTCATTTATTAGATTCAACTCTTTAGAGCGATAGACCATGGCTTGCATGGAAACTTGCCATCTTTTTTTCAATAGCAAATAATAATCTAAAGTGTGTGAAACTAACTCGTTAGAAAAAGTTTCAGCAGGCAGCAAGAATGCAGAAGCAAAATGGTTTGCTTCGTCTTCCATCCGTTTATATACCTCTTTAGTATTAAATTCTGATTTTTTTACATTTTTATGAAGTAAATAGTGGCCTAACTCATGTGCGAGAGTAAATTTAACTCTAGATGGAACTGATCTATCATTACCTACAATTATAAATAACTTATTACCTAACCATTTAGAACAGGCATCAATAGAAAAATTGTCAGATTTTATTAAGCTCACTACAATACCATGTTTTTCAAATAAACGAGTAATATTATCTATAGGCCCATTATTTAAGTTCCAATGTTTTCTTAGGGTCAGAGCAATAGTTTCAATTTCCTTATAATCAGTAGGTCTAAAGAAATCCTGATGGTTAATGATAGACTCAGGTAAATCAGAAGGCGGAAAATCGAGTATCGAGTCTAGGTAATAAAATATTTTCATTAGCCAGGCTATTTTAATTTCATGAATTCTCTTTAGTTTGGAAGTAGCATTTGCTTTACTTCTAAAATAGACTATTTCATTATTCGAATGGTAAGAAGCATCTTCAAAAAAGTAACTGAAAGGCACTTCCAATTTATTCATTAATTTTATTAAAACTTCTGCAGGCGGGGTTGATTTCCCGTTTTCGTACTTAGATAACGCTTGATGAGTGCCAAGCCCTATATCTGTGGCTAATTCCCTAATTGTTAAGCCTCTAGATTCTCTTGCTTCTTTTAACTTTTCTGGTCGGAAAACTTGATTGAGGTTAGTTTTTACCCCCATTTTCGTGCACTCCTTGTGCAAAATTTTTAAATCTAACTAACTGTTCTTTTGTTATTTCATTTTTTTCTTCTTCCTTAGGTGCGCCAACTAGTTGTAATTCTTTTGTAAGATCAATCCGACTGAACCATTTTCCTTTACCGTTCGGTATACCTATATTTACGAAATCAACCCGGCGATTAATCTGGTTATGGGTTAGTTCTAAGTAACCTGGTTGTTCTTGGATTTCTTCATGATTGAAGTTCCAAAAGTATTGATTGTCTTTTTGTAATATTGACCTATAAATTGCTTTACGTGATGTTACGTATTTATTTTTTGTTCGGTTTATCGTAATAATAACATTGGCTGTTTTTAATTCCACATGATAAGCCGATTTCTTCTTATTAGGGACAATTTCAGCGGTAATATTACTTAATGTGCCCTTTTTAGCAGCTTCATATAACATGAACTGAACTGCAATGTTATCAAGGTACCCAGCATGCTTTCTCCCCATATCCCACTTTAAAAAGGAAACATCTCTTAGAGAAGAGTCGACTAGTTCGTATCCCTGCTGTATCAGAGGAACAATTTGGCTTCTTATTGGTCTAGCAATCTCTTGGTCAATAAAACTTTTAACGTCAAGTGGCACACCTATTTCCATATAAAGCAACACCTCTATTTATTATTTTTTCCTCTTTGCAACCATTTTACCCAAAACGGACAAATTTGGCAACTGCATTCAAAAAAAATATGTAAGTTTTTAAAACGGCAAATTATCTTCAGGTATAACCGGCTCAATTTCTCTGACTATCTGTGTAATGTCATTCTTCTCATTCCAGGTTACTTTTTCAATAATTGTATCTCTCTGTCCAGTTTCTCGCTTCTGCTGCTGGATCCATTCATATGCAACAACAGCGATAGCGAAATCGGGATCTTTCTTAAATTCACTATCCCTAACATGAAATTCTCCATTTCTAAATCCTCGGTTACCTTCCACATTAAGAATTGTTTGGATAATTACTATCATTGCTCTTCTACTCCTATAAAAAGATATTCCTGAATATCTTTCAGCGCTTGAATTAATTCCTCTTGTGTATAGTTTCCTGTTTGTACCTTTTCTAAAATTCTGTTTAGATCTTTATCAAGAAATAAAAGACGGATTCCTATTTCACTTACTTCACTCCATATAGATTTACTCAAATTAATCAACCTCCATAAATATAATTATACAAACATTTGTTCGTAAATCAACTTGAATTCGAACGAAGGTTCGTATAAAATTAAAGAAAAGGAGGTTCGATCGATGAACGGTTTACTATTGCGAGCTGCATCAAATGGAGAACTGCTCGAAATGATTTATCAAGATAACAAAGGAAACATTAGCCAGCGAAGGATAAAGGTGCTGGCAGTTGGTGAAGAATCATTTCGTGCTTTTTGCCATATCAGGAAGCAGCAGAGAACATTTAAATTAGAAAATGTTTTATCGGTCGGACCTGAACGCAAGATAAGGAGAGGAGCTTAAAAAATGGGAGTTAAAATGCCGAAAAAGTCAAAGCCACAACGGCCAACGAGAGACGAATTTGAGTTAGAGGAGTTAGGTAACCAGCTTCTTGAAGCACATACTGAAAAAAATAAGGTTACTTTGATCGTGTTTAAAAAAGAAGAACCTATTCAAGGGAAAATTGTAAAACTAGATGGCCAAACTAAATTGATCCATGTTGAAAATGGTTATGATACGGTTAAAGTTCCATTCTTAGATATTTTAAAGGTAGAAAGCGCTCCTCAGTTTTAGGGGCGCTTTTTATTTGTTATAGGCTCGACGGTAAGGTCTCGCTTTTTATATGAGGGTTCTTCTGCAAAATCATATAGTTCATCAACTTTTACTCCTAATATAAATGCTAAGTCAAAAAGCTCAGTTGCAGTTGGCTGACTCTTTCCTGTACACCAATTTGAAATGGTGTTTGGGGTTTTGTTATATCTTTTCCTAAAAAATTCTCTTTTGTACGGAGATTGGTCGATAAGTTCACCGATATTGCTTTTTAACTTTTTTATTTCTCTAAATTCTCTCATAGTGTATCACCCATATTAATAATTCTCTATTTTAATTTGCGAATCCTTTAATAATTTGTTTTTGTGTTTCATGTAAAATATTTTTGGATAGACACGCATTTAAAGATGATATGGGCGTATATATGTATTACAAACGTAACACCAGTGAATTTAAACAGAAGGTATTACGGATGTATTACGCATTAAAGGAGGGAGATTTATGAGAAAAATTCAGCCGGTTTCCTTTAGCCTTAGTGATCCGTTTGAAATAGAACTATATAAACATGCAGTTAGTAACGGAGCGTTCTCTAAGTACATGAAAAGGCTTATCCAGAGAGATATGGAAAGAGGTGAAAACACAAAAAAAGCGCCTTCCCAGGCCAATGTAATACATGGCGGAAAGAACGCTTTTAATGGTTTTAAATTAGGTTAGACGTGTTCCAGGTAGCAGACGCGTCTTTACGTCAGCTTATGCGAGTATTTTAACAAAAATGCATGTACAGGAGGAGTTAGTATGAAAAAAGTTGAGAAAATGTCTGTCCGGGAATTCCTTAACGGAAAGGATCAGGAGACATTCCAAACGAAAGTCACAAGGCATTTCAAAAAGTACGGAACTTTATATAAAATAGCCGGCTCTACAGTTGTCGTATTTTTGGCAGGAGGAGGGTTTGACTATGCTCTTGCAGCTAGCAGTGCGATTGATACAAAAGCCAATTTGATTTACTACAAATTAATGGATGTTGGTAAATGGATCATTATATTCAAAGGAAGTATTGATACCATCAAAGCAGTTGGAAATGGGGACTTTGATTCTGCTAAAAAATCATTCTTCTCTTATTTATTAATCTACATTTTACTTCTGGCATTACCTTATGGATTTGAAGAAATAGATAAAATGTTTTCCAATGTAAAGATGGCTTAGGAGGTGGTTAGATTGAAATTTCGCTTATCAGGGGAATTTGGGGAACTCTCGCCTGTGCGTAATTGGCAGCCTCACACAGGTATCGATTTAGCTGTGCCGGAAAACAGCACATTAAGAGCTATCGGAGAGGGGACAATTGACCGTGTATTTGATGGCTCTGGAGCAATAGGTAAAGGGCTATCCATTCAATTTCCGGATGGTACACGAGCGATTTATGGCCACATGAACGAAGTGACTGCAAGGGTTGGAGAACAAGTTGTTGCAGGTGACATTGTTGGTTTGAGTGGAAATACCGGAAACTCCACAGCAGCCCATTTACATTTTGGTTTACGCTCTCCGGATGGTACATTCCAGGATCCTACTCCTGTAGCAGAAAAGTTAGCAGCTATCACCGGGGATTCTCCAGACTTAGGGATATTAGGTAAGCTCGCTACTTTTGGTATGGAGGAAGTTAGAGGGAAAACAGCAGATATAACTACTGAAGTCATTCTGGGTATCTTTGACGCTCTAAAAGATATACTCTTAGGCGTGTCCCTGGTTGGCTCTGCCCTGTGTATCATCTTAAAAGTTGCGGGATGGAGAGATGGTGGTCGTTGGGCAGGGATATTAATGGTCGCTAACATCCTGATTAAGTACTTATTTGGAGGTTTTTAAAATGGCGAAAAAATGTTGCGAGATGTGCGGAAATATTTTGTTTTCAAAAACCCCAATTTGCCTCGACTGTAAGCAGTGGGGGGTTTTTATAAAACCTCTGCACTCGATGGGAGTAAAGCCGGGAATTATTGCCGATCATCTTTATGAGCGATTGATCTACAAGCTTGAAAATAAGGAAATTTATTATGAGTCTTTGTGGCATCAAGAATACGATGAGTCTTTGCTTGATGCCGTTGTGCCATTTACTTTTTGGAGGAATGTTGAATGAAAACCATAAGGCTAAGCAAATATTTTAAAATCGTCCGTCCAGAATATATCTTCATTAAATTAACTCCTAATAACTCAATCCGCAATCAAACCACTCATAAACTTGCAAAAGCAATTGCATCTTTACACAATAATTTATTTCAAAATATAAAAAAAGAGGAAGTAAAGTTAGTAAAGGCCCTTGGCAAAGAATTTTTGCTTGGGACCCAATTCTCATTTGAAATGAAGTCAAAAGTAAGTTTCTTGGTTTATATAGAGAAAAAGAAAATCGAATTTTATTTCATTGCTCCAAAACATCATTATACATTCATTAAAGAAAAAATAGGTGATGTATGGACCAATATCACAGTTACTGAGGTAGAGCATCTTCCTGTGTTTACTGAAGGTGCAGCCAGGTATCAAATGGTCTATAAGAAAGAAGATGCCTTAAGTCTAGCTACAGACCGGCGGAATAGTGACTTGCTGCACTCCAAGCTGAATGTGGTGGATGTATTAGAAGAAGGAGATAAAGCCGGGATTTTTTACAACTTTATGCCGGCATCTCAGTTCAGCTGGCGAAGCAGATACGAAAACACAATCAAAAAAGTGAAACAAAACCTTCCTACAGACCGTAATAAATTTGGTATTTCCTACTGTTTTAAATTAGCAATCGGGATACTTTCTTCCATCACAGATGGTATAGGGGAAGCGCTCGGGGGTGAAAACAAATCAAAGAAAGGAATTAATAGCATTAACATACTTGAGCAAACCTTGGAACGGTTAAACGGCGGGAAGAAGATTAATGAATCCACTCGAAAGAAGGCCACTGCAACTGTACTCGACACTCAAATTGTAGTGATCACCGAAAGCTCAGATAAATTAAGGCAGCGAAACAGTGCTCGGAGCTTAGCTCAATCATTTGAAACAATAACGGACGACAATAAATTAATTCCTAAATCTGTAAAGCCATTTAACTATACTGATTTTAAAATTAAAGCAGAAGTAAACAAAATAGGAGATGAAGAAGCTCAGAACTTTCTTTCTCTTGCTGGCCGAGACATATTGGAAAAATATAATTTCATCGAAAAGGTAGAAACTCAGGAGACAGAAGTTCCTGAAGACTTAAGAAAGGGAGTAATGAGAATTGGCACTAGCACCTACAGAGGGAATAAGCAGGATGCTTACCTTTCCACAGACAAAGAGTTTAAATACCTTTCACTGATTCTTATCGGACCGAACCGCGCAGGGAAATCAACATTAATCGGAAATCTTGCATTTGATTCAGTGAAGGTAGGGGAATGTACCATAATTTTTGATTACATTGGCAACTGTGAATTAAGCGAGGAAGTAGCAGCACTATTTTCCAAGGAGAAGGTTTTAAATGTAGAATGTAACGACTTTGAGAAGCTGCAAGGATTAGGATATAACGAGGTTGAAGTGAGTGCTGATCCATTTATCCAATATGACAATGCGAAAAAACAGACATCGCAATTAATGACTTTAGTAAATTCAATTAATACCGCGGATACTTACCTCTCACCTAAGATGGAGCGATATTTAACAAGTGCTTCCTTGGTCGTTTTTATCAGTGGTGGAAGTATCCGAGATGTATTTCAGGTCCTTCAAAATCATAATGCCAGACATCAATTTTTAATGAAAGTTCCTAAAAGCCAATACGAAAATTTAGATGAATACATGATGAGCCTTGATGAGCTTGATGATTATGACAAAGAAGGTAATATCCAAGGTACCAAATTGAATTTAATTGTGGGAATTATTGATCGACTTAATAAATTGAAGTCCAACACATACATGGAGCTCATGCTCAAAAAATCCACGGCTAATAATTTCAACCTTGTGGAAGAAATGCAAAAAAGCCAGCTGATTTGCTTTAAAATGCCCGAGCATATGTTTACTACAGACAATGAGAAAGATGTCTACTGCACGTACTGGATCACAAAGATTTGGATGGCTTTACAAATGCGGAAAATGAAGTTTAAAGATAACCGGAATGAAATGAGGAAGGTTAACTTGGTTATTGATGAGCTATACCAGGTAGAGAGTACTGAGAAATTTTTAACAAATAAACTCAGCAGGCTGCCTAAGTTTAACATCAAACCAATTATCAGCTGCCACTACTTGAATCAAATAAAAACAATTCGTTCAGAATTAAGAAGTGCTAGTGCAAGCTATATGTTGATAGCGGGGTGTGATAAGGAGAACTTTAAGGAGCTGCAGGATGAATTAAAGCCATATGAGCTGGAGGATCTCATGCAACTGAAGAGATTTCACTCTTTAAACCTCATCAAAACAAAAGATGGATATGGTCGTTTTATAACTAAACTTCCTGTACCAGTAGAAAGAAGACATAAAGAAAAAATAAATTGACAGGATATTGAAGAATAGATGGAAAAGTATATATTTGATGGTAAAATTTATTTATATATACAGAGGGGGAATTTGGGTGGAAATTGAAAGGGAAAAGGTCAGTTGGTTTAAAAGTATGAAAATTTGGATCGGTATTGCTGGTGTAGCTGTAGTTCTTTCTATCTTCTATACCATTGGATATTCAGGAGCTAAGGCCTTAATAGATGATGAAAAAGTCACCTATGATGAATTGGTAAGCAAAATTGGTGATAAAGAAAAAGAACTCAAAGAGGCCGAAGCAACATTAAAAGAGAGAGAACAAGAGATAAAAAATGAAATTTCTGAGTTAGAAAAACAATATGAGGATAGAAAATCCGAATTTGATGAAGCTTTAGCAGCTGTTGAAAATAAAAAACAATTGGAAACAGAAATCAAAAGCCTGGAGTCCACAAAAACAGGTCAAGAAAAAACTGTCTCTAATTTAACTGCAGTTATAAAAACAAAAAGAGAAGAACTTGCAAAAATTGAAGAGGTAATAAAAGAAAAAGATGCAGCTCCTGTAAACTTGAGCGCTGGCCACTTTATAGTTGGGAATGATGTGCCTCTTGGAAGGTATAAAGCAGTACCAGTTGGAAGGGGTAGTAATTTCGTGGTGTATGATTCAGCTGGGTCATTGATTGTTAACACCATTCTTGGTTCTGACAACGGTGTCCCTGAGTACGTTTTTTCTGCAGAGTTTGAATATGAAATCCAGACAGAAGCACCAGTAAAATTAATCCCTGTTGAATAGAATAAAGTCCCTCCCGCATACTGCAGGGGGACTTTATTTTTGGGAGGAGCGCTTCATGGTTGAATATCCTTTTGATCTTGAATTTATTAAAAAGAGAATGGCAATTCCACAAAAGATAGCTAAACTATCTTATTTAAATGAAAAAGCAGCTATCAAATATATGCGAATTTGGGGAGAAAAGAAAATGCCAATTACCATCTTATTTGATGAATTAATTGCAACTATTAAACAGAAACGGATGATCTTAAACATTAAATTATTGGCGCCCCCAATTTTGCCCCCATATTGCCCCCTTTTTAAAAAACTTAAAGATAATTAATGAAAATACAATTTAATTAAATCCCTATTTATCCGCATTTATAATAGAAAGTAATAAATAAATACGGATTAACTCATGTTCCGTACGCAAGTGCATCCATGGGAGCGCGAGCAGTACCTGAGCATGTACTAATAAGTAAACCCCTTGACACCATAGGTGTTGAGGGGTTTTTGTTTTCGGGTAAATTATTTAAAAAATTACCACAAGAACCTTAGTTCATAGTAAGAAAAAAAATACAACAATCAAGCCTATTGATGTAATTCCGTAACCTTTTTTAATTCTATAATCGGTTCCAGGAATCTTAGTTATTAAGTAATAAATTGGAATTACAAGTAATATGGGAAGAAAAACCCTTGCATTAGCTGAGAGGTTTTCAAATCTTGAAATTATCGTACCAATAATCAAAAGAGGAATAAAAGTTAGCAAATAGGCAAGTGACACTCTTTTCACACCTTTTTTCTGAATTATACCAAATTTCCAAAATTAAGGGCATCAATTATTAAAGTAACATGGATTCCTAAAATGATGTAAAAAGAAACCAAATTTATACCTTCCTAAAAATAATCGTAAATTTCAGGCAACATTATGAGTAGTTTTATAACAGTGTGGAATGGAAGAAGCTACGAGTAGTAATCAAGAAGCGTGACAACTATGAATGCCAGGAATGTAAACGGAAGGGGCGCTTAAGCATTGAAACAAATGAATACAGTGAGAGTGGTAAGGGTAGGAAGATCCAGTTGCTTGTTCACCATATCAAGGAGCTCGAGCTTCATCCAGACTTAGCGTTTGGTGAAGATAACATGGATACTGTTTGTGTCGATTGCCATAACAAATAACATGGCCCAGACTTCAAAAATATGAAGCTAAACAAATGGCAGCATGATGAAAAGTGGAGTATCGATTTTTTTAATTATGTAAACAAATAGTATTAAATAGTTCTAATGAAAGGTGACTTAAATGAATCTTGAAAGATGGATTATAATGGGGGTATTAATACTAAGTATCATGTGTCTCAAGCTGCTAGTACCGGGAGACAAGGTTAGAGAAGCGTGGGTTATCTTTTTATTTCTGCAGGTCATTACATGGCCAGCCGGTTTAATAGCAGTAGAAATGGGTTGGATTGAATATCCGATTCAATTGTACCCTAAGGCAAATTTATATAATAGGACTAGTTTTTCCTTTGAGTTCTTCCTATTCCCGGTAGTCGCCATTATTTTTAGTTTGTATTTTCCAAGGAACAAAAAAGGGTTTGGCTCACTATTGTATTATGTTTTCTTTGCTGGATTTTTTACCTTCTTAGATGCTGTATTAGAATCTAAAACCAAACTGGTTGAGTACCATGAATGGAAATGGTATTGGACACTAGTAACAGTAATGATTGCTCTATATATAAATGATAAATTTTATCGATGGTTTTCTAAAAGATTAATTTTGGTGGACTTAAAATGACCAGAGAAGTCCTGATTTTATTATGTTCGTGGATTTTATCATTGTACTTGTTATTAAGATATATCCCAACCGAAAGTAAAAGGTTAGCTTGGATAACCTTTATATTTGTTCAATCAATAGCATGGATACATGAATATATACAATTGGTATTTGGATTAGTTGAGTTTCCGTATAGAGAATTTAATAAAGCGACAAATATGAGCTTTTCATTGCATTATATTGTTTATCCCACAATTGCGGTGTTTTTTATACTTTTTTATCCAAAAGAAAAAGGGACAAGAAGAACATTTTTGTACTACTTACTATTTTCAATGGGGATAACAACTTACTCCTATCTTCTCGAAAAATTTAGTTCATTGTATCACTATATTCACTGGAACTGGTTCTTTGGATTAATTACCAACATGATTCTTCTTTATGTTGTAAAGATATATATATTTTGGTTTAAAAAAGGTCTGGTGTAACGAGTTGAAATATCTAGGTTCCCCCCGAGAAATATTAATAGTAAGGATTCTGTGTTAGACGACTAATTTAACCAAGGCAGGGGGCGTAAATTAAGAATAAGAATTAAGAGCTCAGGCGATAAAGGCGTGGCAACAAATCATTTACTTAAAATAAACGCCAGTACAGTGCCCCATATGAAAATCACTAAATAGAATAACCTTTGCAATAGACCGGCGTGCATAGGGATGAAAATTATTAACATATTGAGTGTGACTATGACTAGTAATGTAACTAAACAGTATTGAGTCCAGCGTTTTCCAATTTCTAAAGATTTTGCGTATAGCCAAAGACCGGGCAAAACAGTTATCATGTCAAGTTGAGCTGCTATTGAATGCCAAAATAGATTTATATCTGCTGGTATAAAGCCAGTCACAATATTCCCTAAAGCTAAGATAAGAATAAATATGGTTGCTAGCCGGTTTAGTCCTGTTTTCAAGGGTTTGTGAAAGATATAAAACACCAATGCTGCACTTATATAAAAAAATCCATTGGGCCTTTGCTTATTCCTTTTTTATCTTAGTTTCACTATACTTAATTGCCCATTGGTTCAGCAGAAGGAGCAGTTTTGAAAAAATAGTTAAAGAGGATTTCTAACGGCAAGGATTAGTATTTATGTTTCGTACGCAAGTACATCCCTTGGAGCAACGAACACTACATGAGCAATTACTTTAAAAATTCGAAAACACTCTGTTTGCATGAGCAGGGGGTTTTTACATAGCTAAAATACAAAAACCCCGTTTCTAAGTGAACGAGGTTTTAACTAATTTGTATTTCCCTGCATCTCTCTATTCTTTATGTCTGATCTTTAGGAAATCGAGACATGTCAGCAGTGCATCTCCTCCAAATCCTGCAATTACCGCAAGGAGCACTACCTTTAAGGCAGAGTCAGGATCTGAAGATACGACCAAAAAAACAGCCGCTAAAGCCCCCATGATTACTTCTTCAAAGACCCCCAGATAGATGAATTTTTTTGTCCTTCTGGGTTTGACCATTTTGCCTTCTTTCCGAATATGTCCAACGACACCGACCAGCCCACCAATCAACAAAGCGAAGGTAATGTTCAAAAACATTTTTTCTTCACACTCCTAAAGTCGAGATTTTGGACAAGCGACCTTAGGTTGATTCTCGGTGTATTACCATTATATAGAAAGTGGCTATAAAATAATATGCATAAAAATACCGAATTTTCTGAATAATAAAATAGTCATACATGACTGCAACTTAGTACCAACAGAAAAGGTATCAGTTACTTTCGTATGATTTCACTAATAGCATCAGGTAATAGGAACTGATAACCTTCTTAAAATTGGAAAAAATAAAAAGCAGGCAGTGGCTGCCTGCTTTTTATCATTCTATTAATGCATATGGCGGTATACACCTATAACTTTGCCAAGGATGGAAACATTTCGAAGGATGATAGGTTCCATTGTAGAGTTTTCCGGCTGAAGCCGGATATAGTCTTTTTCTTTAAAGAATCTTTTGACAGTTGCTTCATCTTCCTCTGTCATGGCAACCACGATATCTCCATTATTAGCAGTGCTCTGCTGTTTGACGATGACATAGTCGCCATCAAGGATTCCGGCTTCAATCATACTTTCCCCCATGATTTCAAGCATGAATACATGCTCATCAGCTGGTGCCATTCTTTCTGGAAGAGGGAAGTATTCTTCAACATTTTCAATGGCTGTTATCGGCTGCCCTGCAGTTACTTTACCGACGATCGGAACATTGACTGCACTGACCTTAGGGATGTGAGAAGACTCGTCCAGATCTAAAATTTCAATGGCGCGCGGTTTAGTAGGATCTCTGCGGATCAGCCCTTTGCTTTCAAGACGGGCGAGATGGCCGTGAACTGTTGAGCTTGAAGCCAGGCCGACTGCTTCCCCGATCTCCCTTACAGAAGGCGGATAGCCTCTCAATTTAACTTCCTCTTTAATAAACTCTAATATATCTTGCTGCCTTTTTGATAATTTCACCATCTTTACGCACCTCGTATGTTTTTGTTGTCTCAATTATAGCATCAATTACCATATGATACAAACATAAGTTCGAATTTTTATTGACACAAAACAAATGTTCGGTCTATAATAAAAACATCAAATGCGAACATACATTCTTTTAGAGGTGGTATATCATGCTGAAAAAATTGTGGAAATCATATTCTTATGCTATTATTCTCTTCGTTTTAAGCCTGACAGCATCGTTTATTATGCTCATTCAGATAGAGACACCTGATACGGAAAAGTTTGTGAAAGTCACTGTTGCAGAAGGTGACTCTTTATGGGAAATTGCTGAGAGTTTTTCGGCTGAACATTCGCTGTCTACAGATCAATTTATTAATTGGGTCGAACAAAATAATGAGATAGCGGCAGGCAGGATTTTTCCGGGCGATGAAATTGTTATTCCAGTAAAAGCACTGGATGACGAGCCTTATAAAGAGCTTGCCAGTTCAGACTTTTATGAATAAGGAGAAGTTATGAAAGCAATTATTTACTGCAGGGTTAGTACAACAAAGGATACTCAGGAAACGTCCCTTTCAAGACAGGAAGAAGAGCTGGTGAATCTGGCGAAAAAGCATGATTTTGAAGTAGTCAAGGTGATACGCGAACAGGCCAGTGGATATGACCTTGAAAGAGACGGTATATTGGAGCTTTTAGACTTAATTAAAGAAAAGGATATCAAGGTTGTCCTCATTCAGGATGAAACCAGGCTGGGGCGGGGTAATGCAAAGATAGCGATACTCCATTGCATCCTAAAGGAAGAAGTTCAGCTGTACAGCATTTCGAATAACGGCCAGCTCGAGCTTTCGGAATCAGATTCGATGGTGCTGAACATTGTTGGGATGGTAGAAGAATATCAGAGAAAGCTTCATAACATCAAAATTAGACGCGGCATGCAGCGGGCTGTTGATAAGGGATACCGCCCCGAGAAGAACTTAAGCAATCAGGGAACAAATGGCGGCAGGGAAAGAATAGAGGTGCCGATAGAGGAAATTGTCCGGCTAAGGAAAAACGAGTTAACATTTGCAGAGATTGCTGCAACACTCAGAGGCTTTGGCTATAATATCTCAAAAGCAACAGTCCACAGAAGGTATAAAGAGTATATGGAATCACTTGTTGAATAGAGCACTTTTCTTGTCAAAAGTGTTCTTTTTTAGTATGATGGCAGTTGAGTTTCAGTATTGTTCCATATCTGAAGCTATTGTATAATAAAAACTTCTATCAGAATATCCAAAGGTAAACTTTTGATATAAAGGAGCTTTAATATATGCTGCCAAAACAAAAACTTGCCCGAATTAATGAACTGGCAAAGAAGGCAAAGGAATCAGGTTTAACAGAAGCAGAAGCAAAAGAACAGACTTCTCTCCGCAAAGAGTATTTGGAGACTTTTCGCTCTGGCATGCTGAACACGCTTAAAGGTGTTACAATCGTTGACCCGAAAGGAAATGACGTAACTCCGAAAAAGCTAAAAGACTTCCAAAATAAAAACCGCCTTCACTAATATTATAATTGCAAGGGATACACAATGCTGTATTCCTTCTTTTAATAGAAAGCGGAGATGACTTCTATTACCGGCTATCTCCGCTTTTTTTACATACGCCGGGTCTTTTTGTGTCAATATAGTAACAAACCGGCTTTTTTGTCCTTTTCCTGACCCTATTGGTTGTGAAAAAAAAGGACACCCGATAATATTAAAAGAGTAAAGAATTACTACTCGAAAGGATGTATTGAATGTTTAATCACACAGATGAACTATCCATCAGTTCCATTCGTACTTTATCAATCGACGCCATTGAAAAGGCGAATTCCGGCCATCCGGGGATGCCGATGGGTGCAGCGCCAATGGCTTATACGCTTTGGACACGCTTCATGAACCATAACCCGAAAAATCCTGAATGGTTCAACCGTGACCGTTTCGTCCTTTCTGCTGGACATGGCTCCATGCTTTTATACAGCCTTCTTCATCTTTCTGGCTATGATGTTTCCATGAATGACATTAAAGAGTTCAGACAGTGGGGAAGCAAGACGCCAGGTCACCCTGAATATGGCCATACTCCAGGTGTTGACGCAACAACAGGCCCATTAGGTCAAGGTATTGCAATGGCTGTTGGTATGGCAATGGCTGAACGCCACCTGGCTGCAACATACAACAAAGACAACTTCAATGTTGTTGACCACTATACATACAGCATCTGCGGTGACGGAGACCTTATGGAAGGCGTTTCGGCTGAAGCTGCTTCCCTTGCTGGCCACTTAAAGCTTGGAAGACTGGTTGTTCTATATGATTCAAATGATATCTCACTTGATGGTGACCTTGATAAGTCTTTCTCTGAAAGTGTTGAACAGCGATTCAAGTCATACGGCTGGCAGTATATCCGCGTAGAAGACGGCAATGATCTTCACGAAATTGCAAAAGCAATTGAGGAAGCGAAGCAGGATGAAAACCGACCAACAATGATTGAGGTTAAAACAGTCATTGGCTACGGTTCTCCAAACAAATCAGGTAAATCTGATGTTCACGGCGCTCCACTGGGTGCTGATGAATTGAAATTAACGAAAGAAGCCTATAAGTGGACTTTCGAAGAGGATTTCCATGTTCCTCAGGAAGTATATGATCACTTCAAGCAGCAGGTTGTAGAAAGCGGCTCTAAGAAGCAGCAGGAATGGGAAGACCTTTTTGCACAGTATAAAGAAGCGCATCCTGAGTTAGGAAAACAGCTGGAGCAGGCAATCAATGGCGAGCTTTCAGAAGGCTGGGATAAAGACATCCCTGTTTATGAAGAAGGAAAGAGCCTTGCAAGCCGTGCTTCTTCCGGAGAAGTGCTAAATGCAATCGCACAAAACCTGCCTTCCTTCTTTGGCGGTTCTGCAGACCTTGCAGGCTCCAACAAAACAATGATTAAAGGTACAGGCGACTTTACAGCTGAGTCATTTGACGGCCGCAACATCTGGTTTGGTGTACGTGAATTTGCAATGGGTGCTGCACTTAATGGTATGGCCCTTCACGGCGGATTAAAAGTATTCGGCGGAACATTCTTCGTGTTCTCTGATTACTTGCGCCCGGCAATCCGTCTGGCTGCACTTATGAACCTGCCTGTTACGTATGTATTCACACATGACAGTATCGCTGTAGGTGAAGACGGACCTACACATGAGCCTGTAGAACAGCTTGCTGCATTGCGTGCAATGCCAAACCTATCTGTTGTCCGCCCTGCTGACGGAAATGAAACAGCAGCTGCATGGAAAACAGCAATTGAATCAACAAACAAGCCAACTGCATTAGTATTGACCCGTCAAAACCTTCCTACATTAAAAGGAACGGATTCAGCGGCATACGAAGGAGTACAAAAAGGTGCTTATGTTGTTTCACCAGCTTCCAACAGCAACGCGGATGTATTATTGCTTGCTGCTGGATCTGAGGTTAGCCTGGCTGTTGAAGCACAAAAAGCGCTTGAAGGCGAAGGCATCCATGCATCTGTAGTGAGCATGCCTGCTTGGGACCGCTTCGAAGCTCAATCAAAAGAGTACAAAGAAAGCGTAATTCCTAAGACAGTCAAGAAGCGTCTTGCCATTGAAATGGGATCTTCACTTGGATGGCACCGCTATGCAGGAGACGAAGGCGATGTTCTTGCAATCGATACCTTCGGCGCATCTGCACCAGGTGAGAAGATCATGGAAGAATACGGATTCACAGTTGAAAACGTTGTGGCACGCGTAAAAGCATTGCTGCAGGGATAATATTTACCGGAAAGGGAGAGCTGAGAGGCTCTTCCTTTTTTGTGAGATAGGTTTATATTAAAAAAAACAGGATTATATTTCAGTAAAACCGGGAAAATGACGAAGTAAATATTTTGAGCAGCTATTATAGCAGTTCTCCCAGCAAGAATCCTCATAATCAACTGAATTCTTCGTTTTCGACAAAATTAGTGAAAGTTTTTAACATCTTCAGACACATTCCTTATTTTTGGTTGCTTATAATTGAAAGAAATGGATTGTCCCGGAAGGAGGGGCCAGATGAGAGCTTATCAATTGTATTTAATAGAAGATGAATTTGCGGCCCATTATTTTGGCAGAGAGCGGATGTTTTTTCAGTTGTTTGAAGAGTATGAGCATTCGTCAGGTGAAATGAAGTCTATTCTATCGAAGCAAATTGATTTTGTGACTAAGCCAATCCCGGGTTTGAAAGTGCATCAATACATCCATCAGCAGCTGCAGCGAAAAAAGGACTTTATAATAGAAAAAAGTGCATACTATATAGAGATGAGCAAAAGAAGCAGGGCGAAGCTTGAAGTATTTGAACGGAGCCTGGTTTTAGAAGCGGCCGGCAGCTATGAGGCAGAGACGGTATTTTTCGAAGTACTGCGAAAAAGCGAGTCCTCCTTCCTGGCTGTTGACCTCAAGCATAAGCGCTATGGGTGGCTAAAACCGATAAAAGAGAGAAAATTCGTCTAAAATATGAGAAAAAATGAAGCAAATATTGTATAATAACCTTTGGTCTAGTACACTGTATGATAGACAACATGAAGGAGGAAGTTAGTATGGGTATGTACATTCTAGTTGGTGTACTGGCGCTTCTTGCCGGTGTAGCACTAGGATTTTTCATTGCTCGAAAATATATGATGAGCTACCTGGAGAAAAATCCGCCAATTAATGAACAAATGCTTAAAATGATGATGATGCAAATGGGCATGAAGCCATCTCAGAAGAAGATCAACCAAATGATGAATGCCATGAACAAGCAGACTGGCAAGTAATCAGGGACAAGCATCCCATCTGAAACCACTTTTCTGTTACAATACAAGGAAGGTGGTTTTTTTATTTCCAAAATGAAACCTTCTTTGAAACAGACCGTATTTATACTATGACAAATCATGAAAGGAACGAGCAAATGAAAAAAGTAATTCTTATAGGGCTCCTTACCGTTTCCATGTTATTAAGCGGCTGTTCCGTTCTGGGAGAAGTGAATAATTCCATTGACTATGTTAATGAAGCGACTGAGCATATCAATACATTAAGCGACTTTGCTGAAGAGGCGCCGCAAATGATTCAGGAGGCGGCAGCGGATCCGGCATTAAAGCAGGAACTTGAAGACAGATTGACGACACTTAAGCAGGAAGTTGAAGAGTTTATCGCCCTTCAGGATATCCCGACGCTGGCAGAGGATGTTCATCAGGAGCTGGTTACACAGAATGAAGCGCTTCTGGCTGAGATCAATAAAGTATTGGAGAACGGCAGCCTAGCATTGGATCGGCTGGAGAACTCAGAGCTATTCACTACCATTAATGAAGCAACAAGCCTGATCAACCGAATAGAAGCATTAGGGCAATAAAGCATCCAAATGGGTGCTTTTTTCTTACGAGAAAAAATCTTCCTTATTTTCTCAATATTTGTTAAACTATTTAAGCTATTATGTTTCGAATTTCGGAGGATGGGGTATGAAGGTTTTTTTGGATTTGATGTGGTTTTTTAAGCAGGAGAAAAAGGCTTATGTAAACGGGATTATTCTGCTGTTATTTGTGGCAATGCTTCAGCTGGTTCCGCCAAAGGTGGTCGGCATTGTGGTCGACTCGATTAAAAATGGCGAGCTGACTGCAAAAGCCTTATTAATGTGGATAGGACTACTTGCTGTTACAGCCCTCATGATGTATGTGCTCCGCTATTATTGGCGCATCATGATTTTTGGATCAGCGGTTAAGCTGTCCAAACTCCTGCGCAACAGGCTTTATCAGCATTTTACGAATATGTCACAGTCCTTCTACCAGAAAAAGCGGGTGGGGGACTTGATGGCCCATGCAACAAATGATCTGCAGGCGATTCAGCAGACGGCAGGAGCGGGGGTCCTCACATTTGTCGATTCACTGGCGACAGGCGGGTTCGTTATCATCGCCATGGCGACAACAATCAGCTGGAAGCTTACACTTATCAGTCTGATTCCGATGCCGTTCATGGCACTTTTGACAAGCTGGTATGGAACACTTCTTCATAAACGGTTCCACAAAGCACAGGAGGCTTTTTCTTCACTAAATGACAAAACTCAGGAAAGTGTTTCAGGAATTAAAGTGATTAAGACATTCGGCCAGGAAAAAGAAGATATTGAAGATTTCGGCAGGCAGTCTGAAGATGTAGTGCAAAAAAACATTTCTGTTGCACGTGTTGATTCTTTGTTTGATCCGACGATCAGCATTATTGTAGGGATCTCTTTCTTCCTATCTATTGCATTTGGATCAAGATATGTGATTGCAGGAGAGCTGACAATCGGGCAGCTGGTTTCATTTACTACCTATCTAGGTCTCCTGATTTGGCCCATGCTCGCATTTGGCTGGCTGTTCAACATTGTCGAGAGAGGCCGCGCCTCCTATGATCGAGTCTCTGTGCTTCTAGCAGAAGAAATCGATATTAAGGATGATGAGACTGGCATCAATGAAGTTCCTAGCGGAGATATTGAGTACAGGATTGAGGAGTTCGCCTATCCGGGTGAACAGGAAGCGCTTCTTAAGGATATTCATTTTAGGCTGGAAAGAGGAGAGACTCTCGGCATAGCAGGTAAAACGGGTGCGGGCAAAACCACACTGCTGAAGCTATTGATCCGTGAGTTTGAAGGCTATAAAGGGGAAATTCTTTTTGCCGGACATCCTATTAACCGCTATAAAATCGATAAGCTGAGGGAAGCGATTGGCTATGTCCCGCAGGAGCACTTCCTGTTCTCGGCCACCGTTGCTGAAAATATAGCTTTCACGAGACCGGATGCAGACCTTGAAGATATTTATACGGCGGCGAAACTGGCCAATATCCATGAAGATATTCTCGAATTCACAGATGGCTATAAAACCGTTGTGGGTGAAAGAGGGGTCTCTCTTTCCGGAGGACAGAAGCAGCGTATTTCTATTGCACGAGCCCTTCTGGTGAAACCGGAGGTATTGATTTTGGATGATTCCCTTTCTGCCGTTGATGCGAAAACGGAGGAAGCGATTCTCACTTCATTGCGTGGTGAGCGGGCAGGCAAGACAACGATCATAACCGCTCACAGGCTGAGCGCCATTCAGCATGCGAATCTGATATTGGTGCTGGATGAAGGGAAAATTGTTCAGCGGGGTTCACATGATGAACTGATGGCTGAAGAAGGCTGGTATAAGAATATGTATCTGCGCCAGCAGCTGGAAGAGCTTGTGGAGCATGGGGGATAAGACGATGGAAAAGACACCGATTATGAAGGGGAAAGAGCAGCGGATGGTCCTTTTTCGGCTGCTTTCCTATACAAAACCGCATAAGAAAACAATCATACTTGCCTTCAGTCTGCTTCTGTTAACGACGATTGGAGACATACTGGGGCCGATTCTTGTCAAAATTTTTATCGACGATTATTTAACACCAAGGAACCTGGTTTTCGAGCCGTTATTTGCTCTTGGTGCAGCATATCTGGGCATTCAGATCATGAATGTGCTGGTATCCTATTTTCAGCTGCTGAAATTTCAGGAAATTGCCCTTAAAATCATTCAGCAGCTGCGTGTGGATGTCTTTTCAAAAGTTCAGTCACTGGGCTTGAAATACTTTGATAAAACGCCTGCCGGAAGCATTGTATCCAGGGTTACCAATGATACAGAGGCGATTAAAGATATGTTTGTCAGTGTCCTGGTTACCTTTATTCAGGGTGCCTTCCTTTTGACAGGGATCTTTGTGGCGATGTTTATCCTGAATGTGAAGCTGGCTCTATTCTGCCTGGTGATTCTCCCGATTCTTTTTATGATCATTCGTACGTACCGTAAATACAGTTCTGTATTTTATAAGGACTTAAGGGAAAGACTGAGCCAGCTGAATGCAAAGCTGAGTGAATCACTGCAGGGAATGTCCATCATACAAGTTTTCAGGCAGGAAAAAAGGCTGCGGAAGGAATTTGGTGATATCAATAAGCAGCATTACCAAGCAGGTATGCGCAATATCAAAATGGATGGATTGCTGTTAAGGCCGGCCATTGACCTTGTGTATGTTCTGGCACTTATTATTGTATTGAGCTTCTTTGGTATTTCTTCTTTTAACAGTCCGATCGAAATCGGTGTGCTGTATGCCTTTGTCAGTTTTCTGGACCGCTTTTTTGAGCCTGTGAATCAGATCATGATGAGGCTTTCCATGTATCAGCAGGCAATCATTGCGGCTTCAAGAGCGTTTGCGCTGCTGGACGAAAAGGAGCTTGCTCCTGCACAGGAGGATAACCTGTCTGATGGAATTAAGGAGGGAGAGATTGAGTTCAGGAACCTCAGCTTCTCCTATGACGGCAAACGGGATGTGTTGAAAAATATTTCTTTTACAGCCAAGCCGGGTGAAACCGTTGCCCTGGTTGGACATACCGGAAGCGGCAAGAGCTCAATCATTAATTTAATGATGCGATTCTATGAATTTGAGCGCGGTGATATTTTCATTGACGGAAAAAGCATTAAGTCTTATCCAGCGGAAGAATTGCGCAAGAAGATGGGGCTCGTCCTACAGGATCCTTTCCTATTTTACGGGACGATTAAAGATAACATCAGACTTCATAATGAGAAAATGACAGATGTAGAGATTAAAGCTGCAGCTCAGTTTGTTCAGGCCCATGCATTCATAGAAAAGCTTGACGACGGATATGAGCATGCGGTAGTTGAGCGCGGCTCGACTTTTTCGAGCGGGCAAAGACAGCTTATTGCCTTTGCAAGAACGATTGCTGCCAATCCGAAAATTCTTGTGCTCGATGAAGCAACAGCCAATATTGATACAGAAACAGAGGAAGCGATTCAAACCGCACTGGAAAAAATGCGGAAGGGCCGGACGACGATTGCGATTGCTCATCGATTGTCTACGATACAGGATGCAGAATTGATTCTCGTTCTTCATCAGGGGGAAATAGTAGAAAGAGGAACGCATCAGGAATTGCTTGCAAAGCGGGGCTTGTATCATAAAATGTATCTGCTGCAGAATGGGTCTGCTGAAAAAGTGGAGGATGCAGTAGGGTAATAGAAAAGACGTGTGAATGGCCACACGTCTTTTCATCTCTTAAAAGGAGTAGGATTCTCCATCTTCAGGCACTAATAGTTGATCGGAAAAGCCGTTTTCTTTACTATAGCTTTTTAACTCTTCCTTTGATAGTGTCCAATGGTTGACTGCCTCCATATGGACAGAAATAATCCTGGCATCCGGGGCAGCTTTGGAAACTTCATAGATATCCTTCTTCCCCATAACAAGCGAGCCGCCTTCAAGAAACTGGTTATCTCCGCCATTTACAACAATGACTTCAGGGCTGTGTGTTTCAATAACTTCCTGAACAGCATCATACCAAACTGTATCTCCTGCTACATAAAGTGTTTTTTCACTGTGATGTTTGAAGACCACTCCACAAACGAGACCGGCCATTTTTAGAATTTCGCCCCTGCCATGTTCGCCCTTTGTTTTTATTAGTTGGATATCTTCAAAAACAGTATTCTCATGGAGGACTTCAATATTATTAAAACCAGCATTTTTCACTTCAGCAGCATCTACTTCATTTTGCACAAACATGTTAATGTCCTTTGGCAATGCCTGTTTGGCTGCATCATCAAAGTGGTCTAAATGCAGGTGGGTAACAATCACTGCATCCACATTATGAATAATTTCATCAATGGAGATTGGAAGCTCTGTTAAAGGATTGTTTTCATCTTGTCTTAATGAATTTGGAAAAGGCGGGTAAGTCCCTTTTTCGGCTAAAAAGGGATCAATTAAAAACTTTTTCCCTGCATAATTGACGACTAGTGTAGCGTTGCGGATTTGCTGTATATTCATATAAATGTACTCCTTTTCTTTGATTTACGTATAGTTTATACTAAGACCCATTGGTACTTACATAGATAAAATCAAGTCTTTTTGCCGTTTAACTTGAAAAGTGAAAGGAGTTGAAAAAATGCTGGATCACACGGATCAGCGTATTTTGGAGGAACTCTCCAAAAACAGCCGGATCACCATGAAGGAGCTGGGGGAGAATGTCCATTTAACTGGCCAGGCGGCCGCATCAAGAGTGGCAAAATTAGAAGATCAGGGCGTAATTGAGGGATACACAATCAAAGTGAACCAGGAGAAATTAGGGTATTCCATCCATGCTTTTATTACGGTTATTACTCAAAGTATGAATCATCAGCCGTACCTGACCTTCGTAAAAACACAGCAGGAAATCATCCATAATTTTAAAATCAGCGGGGATGGCTGTTATATACTTGAATGCAAATTTCCGTCCAATGAGCGGTTAAGTCAATTTTTAACAGATTTAAATAAGCATGCAAATTATAAATTATCGATTGTTATTAATAAATAACTGCTTAAAACCAGAGGGATGGAATGTAAAAACAGCCTGCATAGGTTGCATGGCTGTTTTCTAATGTGTCTGCACTTTTTTTATAAAGGTTCGGTTATATTCATTTAATAGGGCATCCAGTTCCTGGCTGTACCGGATTGCTGCGGCAGAGCTTAAGCCGCTTTTCATGGCCACTTGAATTAACTCTGTTCTTTTTTGTTCAATCAATGTAAGCAGTTCCTGTTTACACATGGCCAATAGTTCCTCTCTGATAATTTCTTATATGTAGGCTTTTCACTGCCAATTTGATTCCATGTCAAAAGCTGAAAGATAATAACAGAATTTGTTAAGTCCTATCCTAGTATATCGAATAATGGTAATTAATTCAAAAGAAACTTGTTTTAAACTTTATTAACATTTACATTAAAATTACATGTTTTAGGTTGAAATCTAATATGAATTAATATATTAGCAGGTGGTTTACTCAGAAATGTGTGAAATATTCGTGACACAAAATGTTCACATTCAATCCATTATCTTTTCTATATGGGATTTGTTAGAATGAAATGGGAATGAATGAGTATCAGGAGTTGTGACTATGACAGATTTGAATGTATTTATTGCATTAGGGGCAGGGTTCTTAAGCTTCATTTCTCCTTGCTGCCTTCCGTTATATCCAGCATTCTTATCGTATATTACAGGAATGTCTGTAGGGGAGATTAAAGAAGAGAATGCAATGCTGCAAAGACGGAGCATGCTGCACACGCTTTTCTTCCTGCTTGGATTTTCGGCTATTTTTATTGCAATTGGGTTTGGCACTACTTTTATTGGCCGTTTCTTTACTGAATATCAAGACCTTATCCGCCAGCTGGGAGCAATATTTATCTTCTTCTTTGGTCTGTTGGTAGTGGGAGTTATCAAGCCGGAATTTTTAATGAAAGAAAGACGGTTTGAGTTTAAAAACCGCCCTGCCGGATTGCTTGGTTCGGTATTAATTGGGATGGCATTTGCTGCCGGCTGGACCCCGTGTACAGGACCGATTCTGGGAGCTGTGATTTCACTCGCAGCATCTAATCCAAGCTCAGCAATGGTTTATATGATTGCCTATATCCTTGGCTTTGGAATTCCATTCTTTGTGCTTTCGTTCTTTGTGGGCAAGCTGCAATGGATCAGACGAAACAGCGCCAAGATCATGAAAATCGGCGGAGTATTAATGATGATTATGGGTGTTGTCTTATTCTTTGACTGGATGACAAAAATCATAGCGATTCTTTCACCGTTATTTGGCGGATTTACTGGTTTTTAAAAGCAGGAGCACATTCAAATTGGGAATGTGCTCCTTTTTTTGCTATAAGTAAAAAGGCTATGAGGTCTGGTCGAAATTTGTCATATTCTTTCAATTGCCATTTATCTGATACTTCGATATATTGTAATATGTGTTCTTTGAGCGTGGAAGAGTGTTTTCCACAAAAGGAAATAAATTTCTTCCCCAATATGTTTAATATTTGTTATTATGGGTATTTTTTACTATGATTATAGTATAATAGAGATATAGCTTCCAATGCACTACAAGGGGGAAACAGCGTGGCGAGAATATTAATAGTAGATGATGCAAAATTTATGAGGGTTACCCTTGGCAGCATTTTGAAAAAAGCAGACCACGAAATTGTGGGAGAAGGCGAAAACGGAAAAGAAGCCGTGTACCTATTCGAAAATCTGAAGCCTGATCTGGTGATGATGGATATCACAATGCCTGAAATGAGCGGACTTGAGGCTGTCAGGGAAATTAAGAGGGACAACCCTAATGCAAAAGTAATCATGTGTTCAGCCATGGGCCAGCAGAAGGTAGTGGTTGAATCCATTGAAGCCGGCGCGAAAGACTTTATCATAAAACCATTTGATGAAGGCCGTGTATTAGAAGCAGTGAATCGGGTATTAAGCTAGGAGCTGACTCAGGGTACCCTGGACATACGGATGTGTCCGGGTATCAGCTGGAGTGGCTTTTTTTAATGAACTTTTATCCTTCTGAGTACCTAAATCAAGCCTATTAAGATATAATATGGGTAGTAATCAAATGAAATAGAGGATGAAATCGAATGGACTTTGTATTAATTTCATCAATCGGTGCCGTTTTTATGGCGATCTTCGTGATGTTCATCCGCATGAAGGCTGCAAAAAAGCCGGCTTCCGCCAAGAAAATCATCTTGCCGCCGATTTTTATGAGCACAGGTGCTCTTATGTTTGTCGTTCCTTATTTTCGCGTAACTCCAATGGAGATCTTAGAAGCAGCCACAGTTGGAATGCTGTTTTCCATCCTTTTAATTAAGACTTCTTCCTTTGAAATCAGAGACAGCGACATTTACCTGAAGCGTTCCAAAGCTTTCGCTTTTATATTGATAGGATTGCTTGTTATCCGGATTATTGGAAAAATGGTCCTTAGCTCAACGATTGATTATGGTCAGCTGAGCGGCATGTTTTGGATTCTCGCGTTTTCAATGATCTTACCGTGGAGGATAGCGATGTATATGAATTTTCGGAAGCTTCATCAGGAGCTGCATGGATCGGGGAATCCGAAAACAACTTGATAGAATGAAAGCCGCCGGGCATTTCGCTCGGCGGCTTTTTGCGTTTGCGATTAATGGACTCCATTCTTAGGGTCCCAAAGTCCATACATTTTCCGTATTTCGACGATCTGTCCGATATGATAGGCGTTGTGGATGGTTAGGTTGGAAATGACAGACGACCAGGGTTCAAATGGTTCTTTATAAGCGGATAAGAGAAGCTTTTCTTCACTGCATTCTTCCAGGGCTTTGATCCACTCAGACAATACGTTTTGAAGAGCTTTTATGGCAGACTGCCAATCCTCTTCCGTAAAGGATTCATTGGTGCTGAATGTTTCGTCATTGGCGATATGGATTTGGGAGAGCGGCAATTCTTTGAATCTTGTTAGATACCGGTCATTCCAGAAGGTAAGGTGGGTGATGATCTGCCAGACCGAATTGGCGGTTCCAGACTTGAATGATGCTTCTTTTGCTGATAGTCCTTCTATGGCAGCGGATAAAGGGACAAACCAATTGGGCTGGTCTAGGCAGGCGGATAGTTGTTTTAATAAGACTTCTTTTGTGGTCATTGGATTTCTCCTTTTTGGAAAGAGTACTCTTCATTTCTATTCATTAGATATTCAGACTATCCTATTTAATTTCAAGAATTGAATTAAGCATGTGTGGCTTTTAAAAGCCCGTATAATAAAAAACCATTCCGATGATACGAAATGGCCTAAAATAAGTGCTCGTATGGAGTCATATTTATCTGTTTTTCCGTCAATTTCTTGCGGAGAAATTTGTGATCTCTTTTTGGAGTGGCTAAAATATAGCCGCGAATCAGGAGGTCCTGATCGATTTGTGCTGCCTTTTCCTTTAGGGCAAGTTCGCCGATTTTGCCGGCTATTTTCATTCTTGCTACATCTCTGAATAGCTCCGGCACTGGACTTACTAGATCCTCAAGCAGATCTTTTTCCTTCTGCTGCCATAGATGGCGTGTTTCATTGACGTAATGCTCTTCCCAATCCAAATCCGATTTGCCATCTTCTTTCGGCATGCGCTTTAAGAATTTACGGAACATAAAAAAGCCGCCGATCGCGAAGAAAGAAATCAAAACAACAACCCAAAACAATATAAAATACATAAACCAGCCTTCTAGCATTTCCTTCACCTACACACATATTTTCCTGTCTTTATTATAAGCCTTGTGCCGCGATACGACAAGAAAGGAAGCATTAGTCTTGAAAACAGCACCATTTGCCCTTATAATAGGAAGAGTCTTTACGGGGCTGATTGGGGTGCTGGTGCCCTCCACGGTCTTCAAAACCGCTTGTGACCACCGTGTGTGGTCAGCTGGGTTCGATTCCCAGGCGGTCCCGCCAAATATACATATAATTGCCGCATAGTGGGATGCTGTGCGGTTTTTTGTGCCTATCTATATGTGATAAAACATATTAAATAATTGTTTGCGTAATCTATGCATTGTGAGGATGCGTTGATGATAGACTTAAGATAGTTAAAAGGGCCTGTTGCTATAAAGACCAGTGGCCACTTTAAAATAGGAGGAATTAAGTTGATGGATAATAATGATATATTAATTCGGTTGAGATATGCGTTAGAAATCAAAAATAGTGAAATGGCAGAGATCTTTAAACTTGGGGGATTAGAGGTGTCCGTACCAGAGGTGGTAAAGATCCTTATAAAGTCAAATGATGAAGTAGAGAATGACAGCCAACTAAAATTGACAAATAGTATGTTAAATTCATTTTTGAATGGCTTCATTATCTATAAAAGAGGTAAACAAGAGCCAAAACCAGGTCAAACTAATACGCCAGAACCGTCCATAGAAAATAATACAAACATAAACAATATCCTTTTAAAGAAGATCAAAATCGCCTTGGCATTAACAACAGAGGACATGATAGATGTATTCAAAAAAGCTGGATTAAACGTATCAAAAGGAGAACTCGGAGCTTTTTTAAGAAAAGAAGGACACAAAAATTATAAAGTATGCTTAGATAATTTTGCCAGAAACTTCTTAAAAGGTCTAGCGATCAAGTATAGGGGTTAAGGAAGAAAAGAATTCGAGTGATAACTTATAAATAGCATAGAAAGCAAAGCTGTCTTAGATCTTTGAAAAGTTAATAGTACATGAAATAAATTTAATCTATAAGGAAATATAAATGGACTCCTGGTAAATATTAAAAACGAGCCTGAGAAATGATTAGGACTCGTTTTTGATATTTAGCGCCTGACCTTTGCATGCGTTAATCCTTTTATTGACACCGGGAAAGACGCTGATCATCTAAAAAACCCTTTTTCTCTGCTTATTCATCATATTCTTTATATAAATCAACAACACCCTCAGCCATCCCCCTAACACTTTTCCTAAGCGAAACAGGCCTTACAATTTTAATCTGATCCCCAAACCCAAGTATATACTCCCTTGCCTCCTGTTCAGTATCAAAGCAAAGACTTGCTGAAATCCAACCATCATCCTTAGGACTATCCTTGTGCATCACCTGTACAAATCGCCCAGTAAAATTAATCCGCTGAATAATAGACGGAGACATCTCCACTTCTACCTCAAACCGAGGCAGACTGCTAATGAATTTCTGCTTCGATTCCTGCCAATAGCCTGAGAGATCAAAGTCATTCGGTCTGCTGAAGTTCTCATTAATCAATTCGGCATCCAATATTCTTGAAACACGATAGCTTTTTATCTTTTCTTCTGAAGCAGCGATTAGATACCAGGTGTTCCCTTTAGCGACCAGTCCTAATGGCTCAACAATTCTGTCGCTCGTTTGTTTATCTGCCTTCTCGTATTGAATTTGAAGTTTTTTTTCTTCCCATACCGCCTGCTGGACTATTCCAAATGACTTCATTTCCCGTGGTGTTTGTCTCCACGTGCTGGTGTCTATATGAATCCGATTGGAAATGTCTTTAACATCCTCTTTCAGGGGAGCAGGAATGGCCGCGAGGAGTTTCTGGCGTGCTTCTTTCCATTCCTCACTGATTCCAAGGTCCGCAAGATGCTCGAAAGAAGGGGATAGAAGCAGTGTTTTGATTTCATCAGCTTTTAAACCTGTAAGATTTGTTCTGTATTTCTCAAGCAGTTTCCATCCGCCAAATTTTCCGCGTTCAGCAAGGACAGGAATGCCTGCAGCACTTAATGCTTCCATATCCCGGTGTATGGTCCGCTCTGTTACCTCCAATTCTTTTGCCAATTCCCTTGTGGTCATTCTTTCGTTATTTTGAAGCAATAATAATATAGAAATGAGTCTGTCTGCCCGCATTCTGTTCACTCCTGGACAATATAAATGTTAAATATGACATTAGATGTCAACATTAATGATTATAGTATAGATATAACACAAAAGGGGGCAGATAGGAATGACATCATTAAGAGGCAAGGTAGCATTGGTAGCCGGAGGAACAAGAGGAGCTGGCCGCGGCATTGCCATGGAACTGGGAGCTGCAGGTGCGACCGTGTATGTTACAGGCCGTACGACACGAAATCAGATGTCGGAATATGGCCGTAAGGAAACCATTGAAGAAACAGCTGAATTAGTCAGCGAACTGGGCGGTAATGGTATTGCTGTCCAAGTGGATCATCTGGTACCTGATCAGGTGCAGTCATTGATTGATAGAATAGAGAAAGAAGAGGGAGGGCTGGATATCCTCGTCAATGATATATGGGGAAGCGAAAATTTGATGGAATGGGATATTCCTGTCTGGGAGCATTCTCTGGAGAAGGGGATGAGAATGCTTCGTCTGGCGATTGATACGCATATAATCACAAGTCATTATGCCCTTCCGCTCCTGATTAAAAATAAAGGCGGACTAGTTGCCGAAATCACAGACGGAACAGAGGAGTACAATCAAGATCGTTACCGTCTGTCTCTATTCTATGATTTAGCCAAAAGCTCGGTTATCCGGATGGCCAAAGCGTTGGCACATGAACTTGCTCCTTATGATTGCACAGCGGTTGCTGTTTCACCCGGCTGGATGCGTTCTGAAATCATGCTGGAGGTGTTTGGGGTAACAGAGGAGAACTGGAAAGATGCAGCCGTTAAGGAGCCTCATTTTGTGATCTCTGAAACACCAAGGTATATAGGAAGAGCGATTAGTGCCATTGCAAAAGATCCAGATAAAAAACGGTTAAACGGCGGCTCCTATTCCAGTGGCCAGCTGGCTAAAATGTACAACTTTCATGATCTGGACGGTTCGCAGCCGGATGCCTTCAGATATCTGGTGGAGGTCCAGGAGGCGGGGAAACCGGCCAATGCTGAGGGATATAGATAGCTTTTCATTGGAAAACTCCTTTGCAGAACTTCTGCAAAAGGAGTTTTTAATATGTCTAAGGGAACACGATTTTCTTATCCAAATTTTGGTGAATAATATCACTTTAATCGTTATAATAAAGCCAGGTATATAAATAATTAGGCATACATAGAGGGGAGAATGGTCTTGATCATCCCAGTAAAAAATAATCCCATTTTACCAGTGAAGATTAGAGTAAAAGACATAGAATCCATCGTTAACTGGTTCGAACAGCATCAGCGATCCTTATATGCAATTGGCTGGTCCTATCTTGGGAATCAACGCAAGATAGAGGAGCTTTTTTATCGGGCCATTTTACAGGTGCATAAGGAGCTGCCTAGGTTTAAAAGCAGCACATCTTTCGAAATATGGGTTTTATCTATTTTTATCCATATTTGCAGGGAACTTTCTCTTAATAAAAGTTTACAAGCTTCGGAGGAAAGTGATTCCCATCAAAAGATATTTCATGAACTTCATAAGTTAATAGAGAAGGAAAGAGAAGTTCTAGGTTTAACATACATAAGAGGACTTTCAAAGGGCGAAACAGCACAGCTTCTCCAGGTTTCTTCCGAACAGGTTAAGGAGCTTTTATTTTCAGGACTTCAGTCACTCAGAAACGGAATGGGATATGGAGAGCACTATCACGGCTGTAATGAGTATCGAAAGCTTTACGTTGATTATCTGGAGAGAAACCTGGAACGGCCCGCAAAAATTGATTTTGAAATGCATATCTATCATTGCCAGGACTGCCAGGAGGATTTAGCAGCCTTACAGGAAGTTATGGTAGGCTTTACTGAAGCGATTGAGAAATTCCGTGTACCTGATGGTTTTATTGGAAATATCAAAGAACGAGTTGCACAAAGGGAAAGGCTTATTCAGCAAAAGAACAATAAACGTAAAAGAAATGGCATAATTGCCGCAAGTATATTCGTTCTAGCCATTTTTGCAGGGATTTTTTCAGGTGTCTTTTCAAAGCTTTATTACACCTGGACAGAAGAAAATCAGGAGCTACGTGCCTTTCTGCAGGAGGATGTGGGTGAAAGGCTGAACCTGGAAGCAGAAAGTGGTGGGGTGAAAATAAAGATTAAGAGTGCGATTGCCGATGATACTCAGACCCTTATTTTTTATGAGATAGAAGATTCAAAAGAAAACAATCAATATATGATTAACATTGATGATGGCGTTTTTATAGAGAACGAACGGGAGATCATGGTGGCAAACACCTTTCCAAGGTACTTCCCTCCTGATACTGAGATGGAGCTTAATAATAAGGAAAAGAACATATATCATGGGAAGATAAGCCTTAGGCCGCTGAAAGAGGATACAGGTAAAGTTAAACTCAAAATAAATAAGGTTATGAAATTAAAACGTAACCCCTCTGATTCCTACGTGAATATGGTGCCGGAAGAAGGGGAATGGAATTTTGAAATTCCTGTCACCAAAAAGCCATCCACCGAATATGCGTTAAATGAAAAAATCGAACTTGAGGGAGTTCCGGTTCGGCTGGATAAACTGATCCTTGCTCCAACAGCGACAATTCTGCAATATAGCATAAATAATGAACAGCCAGCGAAGCGAATTGAAATTATTAATTTTAATGATCTTGAAGTTAACAATAAATTTTTGAAAGCTGATCTATATGGAAATTCTTATGTGCATAATCAGCCAGACATAAATTGGAGCATTTTCCAGGCGAATTTTGAACCTCTTTTTGAAAAAGAAACAAATGAGGTTAAGGTTCAGTTTGGCAGTGTGTATTTATCAATTGAAGATCATAAAACAATTAAACTTGATGCTTCCAAGGAATACCCTCAAACCTTTAAATATGCAGGCAGCACCATCACCATTAATAAGGTGGAAATAGGTCAGCCGTCCACAGTTATCTTCAGTAATCATGAAATTAAGAACCGAGCGTATGAATCGCTTCATTACTTTATTGAGACTGAGCAAGGGGAAAATTCAATGGAGGGAGACTATGAAGGAGTCATTGTTGATAAAAATGGGAAAGAATATGATATGAATAAAATCACAACAAAAATTTACGAAGAAATGGAACAGCCCCGCCACTTCTTTACTGTTCAAAGCGTGAAATTACCTGGTAATAAAGTAATTCCTAAAAGCTTAGATATTACAGGATATAATACTACTAAATATTTGGATGATGTAGTAGAGGTTGAGACAGAGCTTATTGTAAAAGATAAAGCAGGAACCCAATAAGGGTTGCCTGCTTTTTTACTTCACCAAAATGGAAACTATTGCAAAATACGTGTGTATAGTGTATATATAGTATATACACAATATATTAGGGTGTGAAATAATAACTTTGATCCAAATGTAACAATAATAATGGCACTTATTTCGAGATGAGGGATTGGCATGCAAATCATTATTTCCAACAGTTCAAAGGAGCCGATTTATGAACAAATTACGAATCAAATTAAATCGTCTATTTTAGCAGGTGATCTGCAAGAGGGTACTGCATTGCCTTCCATACGTCAACTTGCAAAAGATTTGCAAATTAGTGTAATAACGACAAAGCGTGCCTACGAGGAATTGGAGAAGGCGGGCTTTATCTATTCCATTGTGGGAAAAGGTTCTTTTGTCGCAGAGCAAAATCTAGAGGTAATTAGAGAGAAAAAACTGAAGGTCATTGAAGAGCAGCTGAGTGCAGTCATTACCAATAGTAGAGAAATTGGCCTGACTTTCGATGAACTGCAGGAATTGATGAAGATTTTATATGAGGAGTGAGAAGATGGAAAATGTAGTGGAGTTAAAAAATGTAACGAAACATTTCAAAGATTTTTCAGTTAAAAATATTGATTTGCAAGTGAAGCAAGGCTTTATAACAGGGTTTATCGGGGCAAATGGGGCTGGTAAGTCGACTACCATCAAAATGATGATGAATCTGTTAAAGCCGGATGCCGGGGAAATAAACATTTTTGGGCTGGATTACAAGAATCATGAGAAGGCGATCAAGGAGCGCATTGGTTTTGTGTACGATGGAAATGTATTTTTTGAAGGACTGAACTTAAGAGATATCAAACGTATTGTAGCACCAGCCTACAAACACTGGGATGATGAACTGTTTGATCAATACATTGAAACATTCGGATTGCCTCTTAATAAAGCAATTAAAACCTTCTCAAAAGGAATGCAAATGAAGGCATCCTTAGCAATAGCACTTTCACATCGGGCGGAGCTGATTATTATGGATGAGCCAACAGCAGGTTTGGACCCCATTTTTAGACGCGAGCTGCTGAATATTTTACAGGAATTGATGATCGATGGCAGTCGTACCATCTTCTTCTCTACGCATATTATAACAGATTTAGATCGGATTGCAGATTATATAACTTTTATGCAGGGTGGGGAACTGGTTTTTAATCAGTCCATTCACGACATAGCTGAAAACTATGCACTTGTTAAAGGCGGATTGGACCTCCTGGATCGAGACACGGAAAAAGACTTTGTCCATATTCATCGTGCACCAACGGGATTCCAGGCCTTAACTGCCAATGTCAATGCGGTGAAAAGAACGTTCGGAAACACAGTTGTCATTGAACGCGCTTCTCTGGAAGATATTATGTATTCCTTTAAAGGGGGCGTACACCATGTTTAATTTAATCAGACGTGATGTCATCCTCCAGAAAAGACAGCTATTAATCTTTATTCCTTTTATCTTATTCTTTATTATAATGGGGGCTCAGCCTGCTCTAATTTTTCTGGTTGCCAGTATCTTCATTCCATTTAACACTTATGCTTATGATGAAAAAGCAGAGACCAATATATTGCTAAATTCCTTGCCTTATACACGCAGGGAAATTATCGCCTCGCGCTATCTTGGTGCACTCCTATATATGATTCTATCAATTGGGATCGCAAGTTTGGCTTTGCTGGCTTTTAATAAACCTTTTTCCATTACTGATATTGCAATTGGCAGTGGCTTATTTTTATTATTTGCTGCGTTTACCTTCCCGTTATTTCATCTATTTAAATCAGGCTATATTACTACTGTCGTTCTTATAAGTTTCCTGCTTTTAACATATCTATCTGGGACTATTGTGTCGTTTATTAACGAAAACCTAACGGTGATTACAGATTTTATTTTCAGTCTATCCACCCAGCTTTTATATATGGGAGCAGCAGCTGTAATCTTAACTTTCTATGCGGTTTCCTGGGGAGTTACTACAGTTATTTATCAGCGAAAAGCATTCTAAGTCCGAATATGGAGCGGGAGAAAACAAGTGCCTGCCCCGGTTGGTTTTTAAAACTGGGGCAGGCACTTTTGGAGATTTTTCTTACACACCGGTTTTTTCAATAAAAGGGGCAGGGAACTTATCATTTTTCATTTTCCTATCCTAAACACCATCGACGCCACCAATTCTTCCCGTATCTTCGTAATATGCCCCTCCATCAACTCCTTCGCTCTATCCCCATTCCCAGAGGCAATAGCCAGATAAATTTCCTTATGCTCTTCCATTGTATCCTCGTAACGAGAGGGATCCTTAAAGCGATGATTCTGTGTAGCCTTAATGGTATCTTCCATATGTCCTTTGAGGGTATGTATCAATTCAATGAAAATCGAATTATGGGTAGCCTCGGCAATCCCAATGTGGAAGTCAAGGTCGGCTTTTAACCCTAACACCGGGTCTTGTTTGGACAGAGCCATATGATTCAAAGCTATACGCAGCTTCTCCAGGTCTGCCGAAGTGGCTCTTTTGGCAGCAAGGAAGGAGGATTCGACTTCCAGTGCACGCCTGAGCTCCAGCATTTCATATACTAGCGGATTTTCTACTTTGACAGCTGTGATGATTTCCTCTTTTCTTGAATGGACATCTGAGACTTTAACGTAGCTTCCGCCTCCCTGGCGGATATCGATGAGCCCGTTCAGTTCCATGGTTCTCAGGGCTTCTCTGATGGTTGTCCGGCTGACATTAAATTGGCCTGCCAATTCTCTTTCTGAAGGCAGTCTTTCACCCGGTTTGAGAGTTCCTCCTAAATAGCATTCTATAATTTTATCTACTAAAACCAGATAGGTCTTTTTTTTCTCCGACATTCCCCGTAACCTCTTTTCAAAATAGGCCTCATTCACTTTTCTAAATGTAACAGACCTAAAATCTATTAATCAATAATGAAAAAATAATTAAATTAATAATTGAATTTTTCTGATAAGTTAGTATAATTGACTTAACTTGTTGGACCAATTATACCATTGGTTTGACCAAATTTTCAGCAGAAGAAAGAAGGAGTATAGGATGGAAACAGCTAGTATGAGCCTCGTACATGCTTTAAAGGAGGTTCTTTCTGAGCAGCAGGTAACAGAAAATCAGACAGTAAGAGAATTGCATGGAAGGGATGAATCCTACCATAAGGAGAGCCTTCCTGATATTGTGGTTTTTCCTGAAACAGCCCAGCAGGTCAGTGAAGTTGTAAAGCTGGCAAACCAATATAAAGTTCCCATCGTTCCTTTTGGTCTGGGATCCAGTCTCGAGGGGCATGTCATACCTTACGAACATGGAATTACGATTGATTTTTCCTTAATGAATAAAATCCTGGAAGTGCGTGAAAATGATTTTCTTGTCCGTGTACAGCCTGGTGTGACACGCACGCAGCTTAATAAGGAATTGAAAAAATATGGATTGTTTTTCTCTGTGGATCCGGGAGCGGATGCTACGCTTGGCGGAATGGCGGCAACCAATGCCAGCGGAACAACATCGGTCAAATATGGAGTCATGCGTGATCAGGTGCGTGATATGGAAGTGGTTCTGGCTGATGGGTCGATCATACATACAGGAAATTTAGCTGCTAAATCTTCATCGGGATACCATTTGAATGGTTTATTTGTTGGTTCTGAGGGGACGCTTGGCTGCTTTACGGAATTGACATTAAGAGTATATGGAATTCCCGAGCATGTGATGGCTGCAAGAGCCTCATTTCCATCCTTGAACGATGCGGTTGAAGCGGTTGTATCCATATTACAGGCAGGTGTTCCGATTGCCAGGGTGGAGCTTGTCGATGAACCATCCATGAAGCAGGTGAACCTGTTCAGTGAAACAAACTATAACGAAAGTCCAACACTCTTTCTGGAATTTCACGGCAATGAAGCCGGCTTGAAACAGGATGTCGCATTCACAAGAGAAATAGTTGAGGACCACCGTTTCCTCGATATTGAATTTGAAACAGATAATGCCGCAAGAAATCGTTTGTGGGAGGCCCGGCATAACCTTGCTTATGCTTATATCCACGGCCATCCCGGTAAGAAAATGATGGTGACAGATGTATGCCTTCCGATTTCAGAACTTTCTGGCGCTATCAGCCATGCCAGGGAAGCGGTAGATTCACTGGGGCTTCCTGGAGGCATCGTCGGTCATGTGGGAGATGGAAATTATCATACACTTCTCATGATTGATATGAGTAACCCGGATGAGGTGGCTAAGGCAGAAAAGTTCAATGAACAAATTGTCCTCTATGCTCTTGAGCGGGGCGGAACATGCACAGGTGAGCATGGAGTGGGTGTAGGCAAGCAGAAATATCAGCAACAAGAACATGGGCAAGCCCTGCAAGTGATGGAAAAAATCAAACAGGCACTCGATCCAGAAAACCTTTTTAATCCAAATAAAATCTTAAAGACTAAAGAAGGAGCGTGATGATATGAAGGTATTAGAAGCGGTCAGTACCATTGCCGGAAAATATTTTGCCGTGTGGGTTATCTTAACATCGGTTATTGCCTTTATGTTTCCAGACCCATTTTTGGGATTGGGGGGCTATATCACCATCCTTCTCGGCGTCGTCATGTTTGGAATGGGGCTTACACTGAAGGCAGTCGATTTTAAAATCATCTTTACCAAACCACTGCCTGTGTTAATCGGAGTTTGTGCACAGTTCATCATCATGCCGCTGGTCGCTTTCGTCATTGCAAAACTGTTGAATTTGCCGGCGGAATTGGCAGCAGGACTTGTTTTGCTTGGGTGTGTACCTGGGGGAACGGCTTCTAACGTTATGGTGTATCTGGCAAAGGGAAATGTACCGTTATCCATCGCTATGACTTCCGTTTCAACTCTATTGGCACCGATCATGACACCGCTCCTTCTCCTGATGCTTGCCGGCCAATGGATGCCGGTTGATGCTGTAGCCATGTTTATGTCTATTGTCCAGGTTATCATTGTACCGATTGTTCTAGGTCTGGCCATCAAGAAATTCTTCCCTGTGGCCGTTGAAAAAAGCTTAACTATATTACCGCTTATTTCGGTAGCAGCTATTATCACAATTGTAGCTGCAGTCGTTTCAGGCAATTCAGCAACCATTGCCGCATCTGGGCTTCTGATTTTTACAGCCGTCATGCTTCACAATGGATTCGGACTCCTGCTTGGCTATTTTTCAGGAAAAGTGCTTGGGCAGGATGAAGTAAACCGAAGAGCGATTGCCATTGAAGTTGGAATGCAGAACTCCGGTTTAGGTGTTGCACTTGCAACTGCACACTTTGGTCCATTGGCAGCACTTCCAAGTGTGCTGGCAGCTGCCTGGCATAACATTTCAGGGCCGATTCTTGCGACTTATTGGTCGAAGAAACCTGCTGTAAAAAGTGAAGCAGAAACGGCAGTTAAGCCAGTTGAAGTGAAGCTATAGGTATGGATTTAGGTGTCTGGCCCTTAAAGATTAAGAGGGCAGGCACCTTTTTTGTACCTATCGAAAACAATCTAAATAGTTTTATAGGCTATTGACAACGTTTACAAATAATACTAGAATTGTGACATAACAAGTTAACTATGGTGGAGAAACGGAGAACCCATGCTTTTTTGCACTTCCATTCCTGGAAGTGTTATTAAAGTATGGGTTTTGTTTTTTTTAGCAGTTAATATTGTTGTCAAATCTATCTTAGGGGGAACCTAAATGTTCAAACTGTTTAAGCCTGCTCCCCCAATTGAAAGATTGCCTGAAGAACAAATTGATTCTGAGTATAAAAAACTTAGATTTCAAGTATTTCTGGGAATTTTCATTGGCTATGCAGCGTATTATTTGATCCGGAAAAACTTCTCACTGGCCATGCCTTACTTTATTGAAGAAGGTTTTTCCAAAACTGAACTTGGCTTTGCGCTATCTGCTATTTCTATTTCCTATGGCATCAGTAAATTTGTCATGGGGACCTTTTCAGACCGGAGCAATCCAAGGATGTTCCTGCCTGCAGGGTTAATTCTATCTGCTATTATTTCTTTATTAATGGGGTTTGTTCCTTTCTTTACTTCGTCTGTTGCTATTATGTTTATTATGCTTTTTTTAAATGGCTGGTTCCAGGGAATGGGCTGGCCGCCATCTGGCCGTGTTCTTGTACACTGGTTCAGCATCAATGAAAGAGGAAACAAAACAGCCATTTGGAATGTAGCCCATAATGTCGGCGGGGGGCTGATGGCACCTCTTGCCGTGGCGGGTGCAGCGATGTTCGCAGGCATAGCCGGAAGCTCTTCTTCAGGCTATGAAGGTGTATTTATATTACCTGCACTTGTAGCTATTGTTGTTGCATTCATTGCCTACTTCCTCATTCGTGATACTCCTCAATCGGTTGGGCTGCCATCCATTGAAGAATATCGCAATGATTATCCAAGTAAAACCAAGAAAACTTTTGAAACAGAATTAACAACAAAAGAAATTCTTTTCAAGTATGTATTAAATAATAAATGGGTTTGGGCCATTGCTATTGCAAACATTTTCGTTTATTTCGTCCGCTATGGTGTACTGGACTGGGCACCAACTTATTTGAGCGAAGAAAAAGGGTTCGATATGAGCAAGTCCAGCGTAGCCTATTTTCTATATGAGTGGGCGGGTATACCAGGAACACTATTATGCGGCTGGATCTCAGATAAGTTTTTCAAAGGGCGCCGTGGTCCTGCAGGCTTTGTGTTTATGCTGGGAGTATTGATCGCTGTTCTTGTTTACTGGTTTAATCCTGCAGGAAATCCAACGATCGATATGATTTGTTTGATTGCGATCGGTTTCCTTATTTATGGACCGGTAATGTTAATCGGCCTTCAGGCACTTGATTTCGTTCCTAAAAAGGCTGCCGGAACTGCAGCAGGATTAACTGGATTGTTTGGTTACCTCGGAGGTACTGTAACAGCTAATGCGTTAATGGGTGTTATCGTAGATGCATCTGGATGGGATGCAGGATTTATGCTGTTAACCGCATCTTGTGTCCTTGCAGCCATCATATTCGCTGTAACGTGGAATGTCCGTGGTCAAGAAGTAGTTAAAAATCAGCATTAAGATAAAAAAGAAAGTGTCTAATCATTTGGCACTTTCTTTTTTTATGCTCAAAAATGCGTTAAAAGGTAAATGAACTAAGGTAATAAGCATCTTTCTCTTAAAAGAAATCCTCTTTGTAAAATTATCTTGACTAACAGCAAATTATGGAATATATTTTAATTAACAATTAACAAAACGTTAATTAAAAATGAGGTGAACAAAATTGAAGAATAAATATATTACCCCAGACGGTTATACAAGTGATATAGCGGTTTTTACAATTACATCTGAGCTCTCGGGAGAATATAAACCTCCAAAAAAAGAATTGAAAATCATGCTGATTAAAAGAAGCGAGCTGGACCATGATGGAAATCCAAATATGGAAGCAGGAAAGTGGGCACTCCCGGGAGGATTTGTACGTCCCAATGAGACAGCGTTTCAGGCAGCAGAGCGAAGGTTAGCCGAGGAAACCGGAGTGGAGGGGCTGAAAATAAAGCATTTTGGTGTCTATGATTCTCCTGGCCGGGATCTGCGGGGATGGATTATGTCTAATGCACATTATGTCATTGCAAATGAAGCGGCATTAAGGAGCCGGAAAAAGACTTATGATGCTTCTGAAATTGGGCTGTTTACTCTTGAAGAGGCACTTGAACTTGATCTTGCATTCGATCATCGGACCATTATGGATGATGCACTTTGGTTTATTAAAAAAGATATGGCACTCACAACACTTGCTAAGCATTTTCTTCCGGAGGAATTTGTGCTTTCTGAACTTCAGGGCGTCTTATTGACAGTTTTGGATGATCCTTCGATCTCGACTGATGCTGCCTTTTTCAGAAAAGCACCGACACTTCCTTTTATTGAAGCGGTATCTGAAGACGGGAAGCCTAAGAAATCGAACCGATATTCCAAGACGCCGGCTCAGCTTTATCGATTTAATGACTTCCAGCCGATTGTGTCCGTGTATAGAAATAAGCTGCAAGGGTGAAAAGCAAATCATATAAGGGGAGAGATTCACATGGGGATTTTTAAGAACTGGACGCGGTTTGAAATTATATGGCTGATCACTTTTACGCTGGTTAACATTTATCTTTTCTTTGCCTGGTCAGATTCACTTCTGGGCCTCATATCATCCATAAGCGGGATGTTATGTGTGGTTCTGGTGGCGAAGGGGAAGATTGCAAACTATTACTTTGGTATCGTGCAGACCTTAACTTATGCTTATATTGCTTACGGTTATGGTCTTTATGGAGAAGCCATGCTCAATGCCCTGTTTTATTTTCCGGTGCAATTTATCGGGATTTATCTGTGGAGACAGCATAAAACAAATCGGGATGTTAAAGGGGAAGATGTGAAGGTTAATAGTCTGACAACAAAGGGCTGGCTCTATACATTAGTATCCATTGTCGTCCTTACAATTGGATATGGGTATTTCCTTAGATATTTAGAGGGCAATTTTGTCTGGACGGATTCAGCTACAAACGTCCTTTCTATAACTGCGCAGATACTGATGCTGAAGAGATTTGCGGAGCAATGGCTCCTGTGGATTTCCGTTAATGTATTATCCATTATTCTTTGGGCAAGTGCTCTCATCTCACAGGGAGGCAATGACTTTTCGATGCTAGTCATGTGGACTGCTTTCCTGTTCAACAGCATTTATGGTTATATCAACTGGCGGAAATTATATGTGAAACAGAATAAGGAGGCGGTTTAAATGACAGTTGGGTTTATTGGAGGCAAGTTTCTCCCCCTGCATCTTGGCCACGTCTATGCCATCGTGCAGGCCTCATCCATCGTTGACGAACTGTACGTTGTACTGTCCCATAGCGAACTGCGTGACAGGCAATTGTGCCAGCGTTCTAAAATGGATTATATTCCGCCTCAGATCCGTTTGCGGTGGCTCAGTCAATTAACAAAAGATATGACGCATGTTAAGGTCATTTCCATTCAAGACGATCAGGGGAATGAAGATTACAACTGGGCTGAAGGTGGCGGGAATATAAAAAAGGCAATTGGAAAGCACATTGATTATGTCTTTAGTTCAGAGTATGAATATAGCGATATCTTTAATGAACTTTATCCTGAGGCGAAACACGAATTGATTGATCCGAATCGGGGACATGTGAATATATCAGCAACAGCGATCCGTAATGAAGGCGTCTTTCATCATTGGGAGTACATTCCTGACTTTGTTAAACCTTATTTCGTTAAAAAGGTTGTTTTGGTAGGAACCGAAAGCTGCGGGAAATCTACCCTGACAAGAAATCTTGCTAAAGTTTATAATACTTCCTATGTTGAGGAATATGGCCGAATTGTATGTGAAGAACTAGGCGGCTGCGAAGGTATCATAGTGAAGGAAGATTACCACAAAATCGCTTACGGCCATAAGCTTGAAGAAATGAAGGCGATTGAAAAAGCGAATAGGATTGTTTTTATCGACACAGAGGCAATCGTGACTCAATTTTACTCAAATCTATACAACAATGAGCATCAAACAGTGCTGGATGAAATAGCGAGCCTGCAGGATTATGACCTTTGGCTATACCTTGAACCTGATGTGAAATGGGTGGACGATGGACTTCGTGTTCATGGAGAGCACGATATAAGGCTCCAAAACAACGATGCTCTAAAAACACTGCTGAACAATCATAAGATTGATTACAAAACCCTGAGCGGAGATTATAAGGAACGGCTTCATAGTGCAATAGGGCATATTGAAGAGCTGCTAAAGCTTTAAAAAAGTGATTGACAAAAAAGCTAATATTATTTATCCTTTAAAAAAACCTAATGAAATACTTTCATTCGTATAACTCCAATAATATGGTTTGGAGGTCTCTACCAGGAACCAATAATTCCTGATTACGAAGAAGATACATGTGCTGTATTTTCTTCGTAATCAGGAATTTTTTTTTGTAAAAAATCTAGGAGGTCCAGCTATGAATTTTACTATTTTGCCTAAAATTGAACTTCACTGCCATTTGGACGGGAGTGTCAGACCAGAAACCATCATAGATATCGCCAAAAGAGAAGGCATTAGCCTGCCTTCCTTTGATAAAGAAAAAATCAAAGAAGAACTAATTGCCCCGTTGGATTGCGATTCCCTGGATGAATATTTAAAAAGATTCTCCATTCCAAACTTAGTCATGCAGTCAAAGGAAAATTTAAAAAGAATTTCCTTTGAGCTCTTTGAAGATGCAGCAAAGGAAAATGTGAAATACATGGAGGTCCGCTTTGCCCCATTACTTCATACGCGAAAGGGATTAACCGTAGAAGAAATCATCCAAAGTGTGATTGAAGGGATGAGAGAAGCAGAAGAAGAATTTGATATTAAAGGAAATATCATTTTGTCATGTATGCGAACGATGAGTGTGGAAAGTGCATTTGAGGTCGTCGAAAAGGGAAAGGCATTCCTCGGAAAAGGGGTTGTCGCAATCGATTTATGTGCATCCGAGGAGGAAGGCTTCTGCGGAAAATTCATTGAACCGATCGCACTGGCCAGAGAATATGGATACAAAGTTACCATCCACGCCGGTGAAACGGGAATCGGTAAAAATGTGCTGGAGGCCGTTGAATGGCTGGGAGCTGAAAGAATTGGACACGGTGTATTTATTAAAGACTGTGAAGAGGCGTACCAAATTGTGAAGGAAAAACAAGTGGTGCTAGAGCTATGCCCAACCAGTAATGTTCAAACCAAAGCTGTTAACCAATTCAGCGATCATCCCATTTACGACTTCCATAAGGATGGCATAAAAGTAACAGTTAATACGGACAACAGAACGGTATCAGATACAACAATGACAAAGGAATGTGATATAGTCTCAAATGAATTTGCTATGAGTGCTGAGGATTATAAACAAATATATATGAATAGTGTGGAAGCTTCTTTTGCGGATGAAGCGACAAAGGAAAAACTGATGGGAAATTTAATGGATTTTTAAGTTTGAAAGAAGGTGTCTGCCCCTGCATAATTTTTAATGAGTGGGGGAGACACCTTTTTTAAAGGATAGAAAAAATACTCCAAGAACTTATTTTTCGGATGCAAACAATTTAAGCTTTTCCTTATCCAAAATAATCGTTCCTTCATATTTCATCCCGATTTTTTCAAGCAGCCCGGAGGAAGCCTGATTTTCCAAGGAAGTGATGGCAAGGATCCGTTTCAGATCCTGCTCCTCATGACCATATTTCAATGTAGCAGAAGCTGACTCGAACCCATAACCTTGCGTTTGATATGTTGATAAAAAAGCAAAGCCAATATCAACATTATCTAAAGTATCCCGTTTTATCAATCCGCACATTCCAATAGGAATGCTTCCTTCCTTTCGTTCAACCATAAAAAGGCCAAAGCCCATCTGGGAGTACATTTTCATGGGGCCGGAAACAATATAATTCTTAGCATCCTCGAGGGTACGTACACCTTTATCTCCAATAAAACGAATCCATGAAGGCTCATTTAAAAGTTCAAGAATAAAGGCTGCATCATCTGGTGTTAACCAGCGAAGAATTAATCGATCTGTTTCAAGTACTTTCAATTAAAGTAACACCTCTTTCAATTCTTTATACCTGTTTAACTGATTCGTAAAATTATTTTTTTCAGTCATGCTATAACAAATTATAAGTTAAGTTATTACATGAGCAAATTAAAAATTCCATTTTCTAGATTGGTAATTCTCCCATAGATTCACTAATGAGTTATCCCTGTAAACCTGTTAGCCTTGTAAGTGGCCTGTTTTTGCCTAAAAACTACAAACAGGAGGTTTACAAATGAAAAATTTAGTAACGTTTGTTGCTGCCATTTCACTCATTATGGGTTCATATAGCGTGTTTCCTGCTGATCATTTCGATGCTGAGACAGTGGGTCAAAAAGCCGCAGAAACACTGACATATAAAAAAGTAGAGGTTGATGCGAAGGAGTCATCATTAACGGATCATCGCTTCATCAAAGAGGAAGAAAAAAAACTGCTTGCCCGACTTGTACAGGCTGAAGCAAAAGGGGAGCCGTTTGAAGGGAAAGTTGCGGTTGCTGACGTAGTGCTGAATCGTGTCGAGCATGAACAATTCCCGGATACAGTCAAGGATGTTATTTATCAAAAGAATGCTTTTGAACCTGTTCAAAATGGTTCCATCAATGAGCCGGCAAGTAATGAAGCAGTTCAGGCCGTTGAGACAGCTCTTGTTGATAAGGAGCAAAACGAAGAGCTCCTATATTTTTATAACCCTGAAACAGCTACAAGCCAGTGGATCTATTCACGTCAAGTTGTGAAAAAAATCGGCAATCATGCTTTTGCTATATAAAAGCGCGTACAGTCATAAAAGCTGCGCGCTTTTTTTATTGGCAATAAAAAATCAAAGTGAGGAGGAAATTTAAGAAAGGCAGCGAAATTTTTTTGAGGTAAATACTTCCATGAAGGAGATGTGAAAATGAATATCATTGTAATGGAATTACCACAAACTGAAGTTGCATTTATCAGGCGTACCGGAAGTTATTTTGAACTGCAGGATCATTGGGGAGATTTGATTAGCTGGGCAAACACCAATGGGCTGATGCCGCCGAAGCAATCTTTTATCGGCATTTCATTGGATAATCCTGAACTGGTGGAAAGCAAGGATTGCCGCCACGATGCCTGTGTTACCATTCCTGAGGGTTTTGATAAAGAAAAACATCAAAAAGTGAAATTTAGAAAGCTGCCTGGCGGAAATTATGCTCTGTATCGTTTCTATGATATCCCTGATAAATTGAATGGTGCCTATCAATACATGTTTGGGGAATGGCTGCCAAATAGCGAATATGAACCGGATTACGATCGGCACAACCTTGAGTTTAATTTGAATAATCCCGCTGAAGATGAAGAGGGGAAATGTAAGGTTGATTTATATGTACCAGTCAGAAAAAGAATTTCCTGATGCAGGGTAACACCCGAAGGATCTTTACATAAAATTCACCAATTATTAGCAGGAGGTAAACGATTTCCAGCGAATAATAAAGCACATCTTGCAGGAGGTGTATTTTATGATTAACATTGCATGGGGCTTTTTATTATGGATGTCAGCAACTATATTATTCCGTTTATTTGGACAAACTTTTTTAATTCCTGGACAGGTATTTTTAGTGCTCTCGATTTTTATTCTGGCGATTCCTTTGATTATAATTGCAACCTATCCTTACTATTATTTTAGGGAAATTCCAGAAACAGAACGTTTAAAGGCAGCTGTGCAAATTGCTCTCCCAGGAATGCTGCTGGATATATTAAGCATTATTTATTTTGCAAAAGTGTTTCCGAATTTAACTAATGATTCTCTTCCTTTATTCGCTTCCTGGCTGCTTTGGGCGTACAGTCTGATATTAATAACTGGATTTTCAATAAAAAATAATAACAAATGATATGTGAGGTCCTTGATAAAAAGGGGCTAAAATTTGGAGATCTTTTTAGTTACAAATCATTGATCTTTTCTCATGATATTATGAAGAACGGTAATCACATACGTTTGTTTTTAAAAAGCGCGGACAGCATAGGCTCCGCGTTTTTTGTTAGCAAAAAAATACTAAATTTAATTTTTAAAATTAGATATTTTGAATTTAAAATTTCCGGCATGACGTTAATCAATATCTAAGTCCGCTTTTCCATTTTTATCATAATATCTTCGCTGCTTTACACCTTTACTATCTTTTAAATCTTTAGATGATAATGGCTTCCCTGTTTTATCTAAGGAGGATTTAGTTGATGTCGACTGCGTTGAGTGATTTGATGCCTAGAACCATCTTTCTTTGCCTTTTCATATGCTTTTTCTGCAAAATACGCAGCAACTTTTCAATATCATAGGTGCCTGACCTAGTCTTTTTACTTCCGGGGTTTTTGATTGTGGTTGGGTCCTTCCACGCTCCCCCTATATGAGCATCTTTACTACTAAATACCTTTTCCCATTAAATAAATCCTAGCTCCGTGTGAGTATTGACCTTTTACTTCGGAATAAACTAATTCTTTAGCAACAGCCTTGGCAGCAGATTCATTCATCTATAAGAAGTTTGGTTTAAAGTTGTTTTTCCATATTTATTGCAGCCTTTAATATCTGTTTAGCGATAAAAGCTAGGATTAGGCTGTTGTGTACCTTTCCTAAGAAGCAAACATATTGTTAGAGATAAACTCGATAAGTCACGAAGAGACTCACTAATGTTTGTTTTCATGGATTAAGCTTAGCAGACGAAATGCTCCTGGAGTTTAATCTATTCTTTGCAGACTCCACAAGCTTTCTTAATGCAAGAAAGAGGGAAGGGGGTAACAAAATAAATCTTCCAAATGGCGAGCGGATCAATGCTCCTGAATCAATGTCCACACTAAATATAATCAAACAAAATATACTGTTCTTATTAGGACTTGAAGAAATAAAAAACAGGCAGCCATCGTTTACAGAACTGATAGTGGCATAAATACCATTTAAGCTAATCTTTTGATCAGCTGTTGATTTAAAATAAAGTTCGATAATCTATAAAAAAGATTGGTTAAAATTCCTGTATTGATATACAGGAATTTTTTATTCTGCAATCGGGCCAGATTGCGGAAAAAGCGATCGTTGACTTAGACATCATAAATCTGGAAATTAAATAAATCGTCGCATTTACATCACTCTGTGTTTTATTTAGACTATAAAAGTCAGAAAATTAACAATGCTATTATACTATCTTTACGGCTACCAAATAACAAAGGGGAGAGAATCTTGAGAAAGAAAATATGTATTATAGGCAGTGGCACAGCAGGTTTACAGCTGGCTTATTCTCTTAAAGAAGAATTTGATGTGACTGTAATTCACTCAAACTCTTCGGATAAGATCCGAAATGGACGAATTTTGTCTACCCAAGTACACTTTGGATCAACAAGAACCCGTGAAAATCGCTTTAAAATGCCAAAGTGGGAAGATAAAACTCTTCTCAAAAGTATCCATATGACAATTGGTAATCAAAAACTATTTGTTGGAAAGCTAAAAGAGCCAGCATTATCTGTTGACCAGCGTTTCTACTTTTCACACTGTTTGAAGGATCTTGAAAGCAAGGGTGTCTCTTTTCGACTTTTAAGAGTAAATAAACAACGGGTAGAAAGTTTGGTAGATGAGTTTGATTTAATAATTGATTGTACTGGAAAATCGGGCCCTCTCTTTTCATTTCCTATTGAAAAGGAGTTTTCTCCCTTCCAAGTGCCTCAACGAAAATGCATCGTTGGTTATTTTTTGGGGGTGAAGCCAGTTCATCCTCTTGGTATAAGCGTAACAGTTCTGCCTGAAATAGGTGAAATGTTTGAGATTCCTGCAATCACAGAACAAGGGCCTGTTACTATATTGTTCATTATGGCAATTCCAGACAGAGAGTTAGATGTATTTAAAGAAATTAAGCACGAAAAAGAATTTACAAATCAAATGAAAAATGTAACAAAAAAATATTTCCAAGATATCCATGAACGTATCGAACAAGATATCTTTGCTCTTTCCGATGAAAATGGCTTCCTCAAGGTTGCCATTAAGCCTGTAATTAGAAAACCTTACGTAACGTTTAAAAACAAACTAATAGTTGGTTGTGGAGATAGTGTTTTTCTTAATGATCCGATTACTGGCCAAGGCTGTAATCTTTCTTCCCATTGTGCTGAACAATTGTATGAGACTTTGATTCAATATAGAAATTCAAAATGGGACATCCAACTTGGAGAGACATATTGGAATCGTACAAAAACATTTGTAAAAGAAGTAACAGCATGGACAAATGCAATGACTCAGGTACTGCCTGAGCATGTTGTTCAAACCCTGTTATCGGGAGCAGAAAATCAAAAGATCGCAGATGAAGTTGCAGAATGGTTTGCAAATCCACGAAAAGCTTATGAAGCTTTTTTTCAACCACTACATTAAGAACAGAACAAAATAAAAAACCTAATTTCTTTTTGAGGATATGGCAGCTCCCATTTCTACTAATAATCCCAAAATGAAGAAAGAACCAGGCTATTATAAATAGCTGGTTCAATACATGAAGGAAAAAAAGGTATATTAAATATCTATATCCAACTGTTGGAAACGGACATTTCCTTAGATCTCCCTTATAATTACCGACATAAGAACGGATTGGTAGCCATACTTTTTATGACTATAAAATATTTAAAACCCTACGAACAACCCTTGATGTCCTTGCATAACTACCATCTTCAGTAGAAAACAGCGTGAGTGGTGGAAATTCTTCGATTTGGCGATATATGAATCTATCAAAGAAGAGGGTGCCGGATTATCTGTAGATCTAAATCGGTTAATTGATGAAATTTACATACACCCAAACGCTCCAAAATGGTTTTTTCAAGCAGTTCAGGGATTTCTAACGAAATATAATATTAATAAACCTATAAAACAATCAACTTTGTATGCTGGACCTAGTATGGTCTGTTGAGTGAAACTACATTTCGTAAAAATTGTTTTTTACGATAAAATAGCATTCAAAAAGACACTATTTCAAACCTTAGTAAAATGTGCTAAAGACTATCTTTATAAGTTGTCCTCTTCGTCTCTTCCAAACTCAAATAGGATTACCAAAAAGGTGCATGCCCTCTGTTAATTTATACGTTAACAAGTGTGGGGCAAGCACCTAATTACTACCATCCATTTTAAAATCCAATTACCATCAATTCCTCAACTAGTTTATAATAAAAATGATGTCCTCATGGATAATAGTGGTCTCTATTGACCCCAAGATGTTTAAGAAGGTGAAAAAAATCAACATCATCGAAACAAGGGTGAGAAGTTTCATTGAAGATATTCAGCACCCGAAGCAAAAGAAGAAGTTAAACATAAACGATTTAGAATTTCAGCTGCGAAAATTGCTGGATGATTATTACGAAATGGATGGTTATTCGCTGTTTTATGAAGCCATTCAATCATTGCAAGATGAAGGGCAGCTGACTCCTATACATAATAATCAACACAATGGGAAAACACCGTCTTTGCCTTTATATTACTGGGTTAATGTGAAGGCTCAAGCCGACAAATGGGACCGGCTCGGGATGATGAAGCTGAGTGATCTGTTTGATTTTTCATTTTATGAAAGGCACCCGGAATGGCAGACGAAAGAGGAATGGAGCCGTATTCAGAGTTTATATGGTTTTCTCCAATCCAGCGGTGAACGGGAAGTCGTTTCACTAGAAGAACGAAGCCTGGAGCTGTTCGGCCATGAAGAATTCCTGCATGACGGGGTCAGTTTTCCTGATGGAAAAGGCTTTTTAGCCCGAATTGGCGTATCTGAAGAGCAGCTGAAAGTAGTGAAATACGGGGAGCCTTTTGTATTTTGGATGAAGCAGGGAAAAGAAATCAAAGATATTCAGAGAGTGCTGATTGTCGAGAAACTATCATTCTTTCATACTTCCATTCAATTATTGGAAAGTGATCTGCTTGATTATGAGCCGGAACTCATCATTTATGGGGAAGGCACTAAAATTGAACGGAGCTTTTCGTTTTTCTTTAAAATTTTTCCGGCTAAATCGTATCTCCTCTACTATGCAGGAGATCTTGATGCGGCAGGATACGGGATCATGACCCGGCTGATTGAAAAATACCCGGATTGCTGCATTCAGCCTGCATTAAAGATTTATCGTAAAATGCTTGAATGTCTGGATCAAAGAAATGAACAGAAATCTGGCCAGCTTCAAAATCTTAAATACCGAGATGCGTTCTTCAGGTGGTTTACGGAAGAAGAGCAGGAACTCTTAATGCAATTATGGCAGGAAAAAAAACGGATTCCTCAGGAAGTCTTAACAATTGAAACATGGAGGAGATGGATGTGAACGAATCATGGGAAGGATTCGCCCAGCGGATGCAGCGATTGAACCCGCTGTTTGAGCTTGGGAGAGGAATGGAAGTCGGAGAGCTGAAGCCTCATATCCAAACGATTCTGATGCAGGTGCTCCTTACCATTTTTTATCGGGAATTGAATGATGATGATCATCGGAGAAAATCGGATATTAAGTATATGGTCGAAGATTCAATTAAGCAAATGAAGCTTTTGGCCGATGAGAAGCAGGTTGAACGGATCACAAGCGGGCTTCTGTATCAGGGGAAAGAAGAGTACAGCAGACCTTTTGAAGCCCTATATTACGATGAAATCAGGCAATCATGGGAGACTCAGGTTTTCCGCTATGTGACGATGGATGAATTATATACGAACCTGGAGATAGGCGGATCCATTGTCTACAAGCTCACCGATGTCTCACAGGAGATGATTTTCATGAGCAGGGAAATGGCAGAGGAATTCTCGATCACCATTGAACAGCTTTATAGTATGCAGCTGATAAAAAACGGTAATTTCCGCAAAGCTACTCGAAACCTCGATCACCTCATTTCACGGGTTAACCGCTTAATGGCAAAAGAATTTTCCTTTCAAAAAGAAATGATCAATAATCCCAAAATCTTATTGATGGAAGAAGAAATGCAAAGGGCTGATAACCGTGCGGAAATTGAAAAGCAGTTCGAAGAAGAGAAGAATCACTTCCGCACCATCAGCAGCATGATTGAGAAAACGAAACGAAGAAATGAGGAAGATGATCTTATTCAAAAAGAATTGATCCTTCTCCAGGAAAAGATCGGCCATACAAGGCAGCTGCATGACCGTTTCGCAAAGCTTGTGATTCAAAATATCTCTTATGAAATGAAGCTGAAAGCGGAAAACCCATCCCTGTTTTGGGAAACGAGCCTTGTTTCATTCAGGGAACATATTTATGAGAACTGGTTCATGAAAGAAGGGTTTTCTTCATTCGATAGAGTTGAAAAAGTATTAGGTCCTTTATTTTCGCCAAGGAATGAATTTATCTTACCTTTGGACTGGATTTGGGGAGAGCAGGAATTTGATGAAAAGCAGCTGACAGAGGTAATGGAGGAAGAAGCGCAAGAGGAAAGCATTATCCATCAGAGGGTAACGAACTGGGATTCTGTCATCAAGGCCTGGAGCTATGTGTTTCAATATTTGCAGACATACGGAGAGTTTTCCTTGGCTGATTTAACGACATTGCCGCTCGAAGTCCAGGATTTATGGTTTGAAGAATCGGAAACGATTGATTTATGGATGATGTTTGATAAAAAACCGCTGAAGGTTCAGGTGCTGCATCGGAAAGAAGAGTCATTAAGTGATGAACGGGAGATTCTCCTCTATAAACTGATGCAGGAATACCCGCAATTCCAGGTGTTTGAAGGCTTGAAAATTTATACCGAATTTGATCATCGGGCTGAACCCTTCCTCTGGTATCAAATGAAAATCACTCCGTTTAAAATTTGTGTACAGGAGGAGAAATGATGAGTGCAGATAGTATCAAGAAAGCATCAGCGGTTTATTTTACGCTTTTAAAAGACAAAGTCATCGACGAAAACAGCGAGCACTTTCAGGCGTATTTCGATCCTGATGTAAGACAGACGGTACTTTTATTGGCAGACGAATCCGGCACCTTTATCATTGAATCGCCAAAACGGATTCAGCTCGTCGTGCAGCCGACCGGCTCTGTTTTTGCTACAAATTTTACTCATATGAAGGATAGGCATAAGCAGGTTGAAACGAAGAAACATTTTCACCTGATGAGCGTAGTCATTATGGCATTCCTGGCAAGCATCGACCGCAGCCAGGCGGCTAAAATCCGTACGAAGCGTGAAGGGATTAGCTTCTATACCCTGGAACGGCAAGTCAATGATGTCATCATGAATTGGGATAGCATACTTAAGGTAAAGCAGGATTTTGGAGAAGAGGAAAAAATTGATATGAAGGATGTTGTGACAACATGGAAATACATGGAGGTCGACACCGATGATTATGGATCTAAGAAAGCCAATCGCCGGACGCGTATCGGTTTGATTGCAAGCAGTATGCGTCTTTTGGAGACAGAAGGACTTATCGTCATTCTCGATCGGGAGGATATTCCAAAGGCGATTCCGAAACAGGAATTATTTGAGCGGATTGAATATTTGTATCATGATTATGACCGTTATGAAATGTTCAAGGAATTAATGACGACAGAGGAGGATCAGCATGCCGAAAATCCATCGAATTAGAATTGCCGGCCTGAAATATGATGGCATGCAAAAGCAATACAAGGATACAACATTTAACTTCCATAATGAAGATACCTCCACAAATGGCCTTATTTCCATGATGAATGGAGGAGGGAAAGGGGTTTTCCTGCAGACCATTTTCCAGATTCTTAAGCCAGGAACTTCTTGGGGAAAGCAGAATAATCGCTATTATCAGCAATTCTTTTTTAATAATAAAGAGCAATTCATTCCTTATACCTTTCATGTTCTTATGCAATGGGAGCTCGACGGGGCTGATTGCAGGCATTTGGTGACGGGCGGAATGTTTTCAGCAGAACAGCGGATTTCCATGAACGAAGAAGGCGGAGAAGCCAAAACACTTGAACAGGAAGCAAAAATTGTCCCGAATATTACGTTTTATACAAGGGAGTTTGAACGGAAAGAAGAAGCATCCCTTGAACATATTCCGCTCTATGAAGATGGTGAACTGGCTGATACGGAAGGCCTGAAGGATTATTTAAAATGGAATGGCTATGATGTCTACCGCGATACAAAGAAGCACTACCGCATCCTTGATACATACGGCATTAACCGCAAAGACTGGGATATTATGAAAGACATTAACAAGGATGAAGGCGGCGTTGGAAAGTTTTTTGAAGGCGCTGAGGATGATCATTCCCTGTTCCAAAAGCGGATTATTCCTACAGTCAGTCAGATCCTGCACCGAACGGAGCATCAGAAGAACGATCTGGTGGAGATTTTTAAGAGTCAGGCAAGTATTGCAAAGGACCTGCCTGTTTTGCTCAAAAGAGAGCAGGCTCATAAAGAGTTCCTGGAAGATATTATTCCATTTGAAGAGAGTCTGGCAAAGGGCATCAAGCATAAAGAAATTGTTGAAGACAGCATTAAGGTCGGGAGACAGCTGCTTGGTGCTTTGGAGCATTTGAAGAAAACGGAAGAAGAAACACTCATTGAGCTGGAAAAGGAAATCGAAAAATTAACGGGCAAGCAAGTGGAACTGCGCTTTCAGAAAGATAACCTTGAGTATGCAAAAGCTCACCGGGAAGTGCTGGATTGGGAGAAGAAACTAGGGGAAGAACAGAAGAAGCATACGATCCTGCAGGAAACGGTGAAAGAAAAGCAGGAGCGAAAAGATGAGCTGGCTTTTCACCTTTTATTGAAAGAATGGCATGAAGGGGAACAGAGCATCCGCGCTCTTTCCCAGCAGATTGTGAAGCTTGAGCAAAACAGCGGCCTGGAGCAAGTGAATCAAAGAATGGATGAAATCAAAAAAGAAGCGGCACAGCATTGGGAAAAATCCGCCGCAGCTATTAGGGAAGCCGTTCAGCATTATTCCGGATATCAGAAGTTTTTAAAGAAGAAAACAAACGAACTGTCAAAGCAGGATAAACAAAAGACCCGGGAGATTGCCCAGCTTCGTACGGAAATTGATTTTCTTTATACTAAAATTCATGAATTTGAATCAAAAGAAGAACAACTTATCAAAGAATTCGGTGATCGCTTAACCTATGATTTACAGGGATTTATCGAAAATCTTAACAAGCAGATAGAATCCAAAAAAGAGGCTCTCGAAGATTTACAGGCAAAAGAGAAACAATCAAATGAAAAGCAAAATCAGCTAGCATCTGCGCATGGTACGCTTGCTCAATCCATTCAGTTTTCTGAAGAGAAGTGTAAAGAGTTAAAGATGAAAAGTGAAGAGATGCATCGAAAAGAAGCGAAGCTGTACGATAAGCTGCAAGTTGTGCTTGACGATGTCTCAGCGCAGTTCACGAATGCTCTTTTATCCAAATATGCCCAGCAGGTGGAAGAGCTCCTCGTTCAAAATCGTGAGCAAGGGGAAGAAATAAAGAAAGCGCTCTGGGAAACGCAGCTGGATTTTGCTTTGAATGATGAGCATTTCTGGATTGCGAATAATGATGTGAAGGAACTGAAGGAATGGATTGATGAGAAAACAGGGATAGATGTGTTCTACGGCTCACAATTTCTGCAATCTTTAAAACCGGATGAAATGGCTAGCCACATGCTCACTCATCCGCTCCTGCCCTACGGCTTAGTGGTCAGCAGGCCGCAATGGGAAAAAGTGAATAAACAGGTCCTTGCAGGAAGAATGTTTAAGAGCCCTGTCCCGATTTTTATGAGGGAAGAAATGGCGGGCGAAAATCAGCAAAATACGTTTGTGATGATCACCGGTACGGAGAAGGAACTTCTGACAAATAAAAATCAGTTCACGAACTGGAAAATTAAGATTGCCAAAGAAATAGAAGAAAAAAAAGATGCACTTCTAGAAATGGAACAAACAGAGAGTTCTCTCCGCCGCATTTTAAAAGAAATCGACCGTTTCCTTTCCAATGACCTTGCCGGTGATATTGAAAGAGCGCTGCTTCAGGAAAAAGAAGCCCTGCTTTCCAAGAAAAACGAATTACAGGCCATCATCGTTCAGGAGGAAAAAGAAAAAGAACGGCAGCTGGGACTTAGAGATCAGCTTGAAAAGACGAAGGAAAAGATTGAAAATCTATCTAAAGATGTGGAGTCTCTGGAAAGCTTTAATCGTGAAAAGTCGCTGCACCTTGAAAATAAACGGGTAAAGCAGGAAAAAGAGAAACAAAAGGAAGCTTTCGAAAGTGTACAGAAAGAGCTTGCAAACGAGCATCAGACCATCATTGATCTGCAGGAAAAGTGGAGCCAAACGTACTTGGAATGGAAGCTATCAGCTGAGCAAAATATTAAGGAGATTAGCTTCTTTATTGATGGTGCGGTTTTTCCAGCCGCTGAGAAAGCAGAAGCTTCTGAAGAGGTTCCGCGATTATCATCGCATATGCTGGAAGAAATCATTGGAAGCATTGAGGAGCTTAAACAGCTGCAAAAATCAAAAGAAGAACAAGCCAGTGAATTGCTGGCGATCCAGGCGACAAGAGAATCGGAGCAAAAACAGCAAAAGAAGCTGGAGAAAAAACTTCATGCTCTTAACGAAGAGTGGAAGGATGCGTCTGTACCGGATGAACCTATGAGTATTTTGGAAAAGATGGTTCAAACAGCTGCAAAGGAAACAAAGGCAGCAGAGAAAGAAGAGCGAGAGCAGGGAACAACTGTAACAGTTGCTGACACTTCTTTAAAGCATGCGAAGGCGCAGCGTGATAAGACTGTTAAAAAAGTGGCCAAGCATGATAAACAGCCTGAAGAATGGGAAGAACTTGATCTGGAAGTGAAGACGGTTGAGATTACAGACCAGACCAAACAGACGAATGCAGAAATTAAGAAAACGGAAGAGCGCAAAAAAGAGACGGAGCAAAACATTGCTGAATTTGAAAACAATCAATTGCATCTATCCGTAATCCTTAAAGAGGAAGCAGCAGCTTTTACGGATGAAGATATTGAAAAAATAAAGAGCCAGGGAAAGCAAAGCATCATTTCCTGGAGTGAAAAACATCAGGGTATCCAGGATGAAGGCCAGGAGAAGCACGCAAAAATTGAACAATCCCTGCGCAATTTAAAACTCAATATTGAAGGCAAGGATTGGGAGATCCGCTTTAAGAATGAAGTCTTAACTACGCTTGATCATATGGATACAAGGCATTACGCACATATTCAAAGTGTTGTCCAAAACATGAAGCGCTTCTCACAGAGCGGCTTAGAGCAGCTGGAACGCGATAAAGAACGGGCAGAAAAGGCGCAAAACTTCTGGGCAAGCCGTGCGAGTATGAAGGTGATGAGTATTTCGGAAGCGATTCGCTCGATGATTGCGAAAATGAAGCTGAAGAATGAACGAGGGTCTTTCCCGCTCGTCCAGCTCAAAGAAGACATCCTGCCTAAAAAAGCGGAAGATATTGAACCTTTACTGAAACAGCATTTTGTTTCGGCCATTAACAAAATTACGAAACGATTCGAGATGATTGATGACCATAATCTGGAGCTGGATCAGGAAATCAAACAGCTCATCAGTGATGAGCAGATTTTATTTGTCTCCCTCAGGAATCGTTACCCGGAACTGCTGGTATATAATATGCGTACTGATAATGCCTTCATGTATGGAAAACCGCAGCGTGAGCATTATTCAACCTGGCAGACGATCAACCAGGGTTCAAAGACTAAATCGGATGGCAGCGGCGGCCAAAAGTTATCTGCCCGCATGGTCATGATGATGATGCTTCTTTCGGTTAAGAGTGAAACTGATCAAAGCTGGGTTCCGTTAGTCTGTGATAATCCGTTCGGACAAGCGGCTTCTGCCCATGTGCTTGACCCGATTTTCGCTGTAGCTGATAAGCTGAAGTTTCAATTCATCGTCGTTACTCCGCCTGAGTTGGTAAAAACAGAGATCAGCCAGAGGTTTGATGCGTACTATAAATTGGATTTCATCCGGGAAAAAGGGAAAGAGATTGTGTCGGATACGATTGTACCGGCATTTCGAATTTATCAGGGAGAGGAAGCAGTTCATTAGATTAAAAGAATTAAAGTATTGCCATCTTGCAAAAAATATGCAATACTTGGTTGAAAATAATATTTTATACAAATTCTTATCCAGAGAGGTGGAGGGACTGGCCCTGCGAAGCCTCAGCAACCCCTGATTATGTCAGGAAGGTGCTAATTCCAACAGAGTTGACGCTCTGGGAGATAAGAGGTCGTTTTTGATAATAAAGGCCTCTTATAAAGAGGCCTTTTTTTGATGTTCTTTTTAGGTTGATCTCGGTTTAGATAATAACGAAGAAAGAGGAGGAAAAACAAAATGGAAAACAGTGTTATACAGGTACCGGAAGCATATTCGAGAATATTACAGGATTCTGATGTGCTGGGTTTCGGGCAATCATGTGATCGAAAAACAGGGTTTTTACTAAAGGGGCTGGCTGCCTCCAAACCAGGAGGAAGCTTTTTGGAGCTGGGCACAGGTACGGGGGCATCTGCTTCCTGGATCATAGATGGGATGGATGAAAGCAGTAAGCTAACGACCGTTGACATAGATTCGACAGTTCAATCCATCGCGAAAAAAAACCTCGGGTATGACAGCAGAATTACATTTTGCTGTGAGGACGGAGCAGCTTTTATTCAAAACCTGTCGGAAAGGTTCGATTTTATTTTTGCAGATACGTGGCCAGGGAAATTTGAGCTTCTGGACAAAACCCTGGATCATTTAAATATCGGCGGTTTTTATGTGATTCATGATGTGTTTCCGCAGCAGAAATTGCCTGAAGAATTTCGGATCAAAGCCACTAAACTCCTGAAAACACTGCAGGACAGACCTGACCTGGACATTACAGAATTGGATTGGTCTACTGGGCTGATACTGGCAGTGAAGACAGCGGTTTGATAGTTTATTAAGGGGGGACGTTCCATGAGTAGCGTTAAAAATCAGGTTAAACATGTATTGTATGAAGGTGAAACCATTATTGAATGTCTAAGCTGTTCATTAGTGGCTCATTTCTGTTTAGCACCGCATCCAGGCTTCTTTGCGGCAACAAACAAAAGACTGCTGTTTTATGGAATTCCTGCATCAGGAACAACCAAGGATTTAGTTGAAGAATTTGCGTATATCAATTTAACTTCCATTGAAGAAAAAAGGGGAATCACCGGCAGGCATATTCATATGTACTATAACCAGGACTTGTATAAATTTCAGCAAATCCAGGGGATGAATATGTTTGATTTTATGGCAGCGGTTAAGGAAAAGATGTGTATGTTTGCTGCTTCGGCAAAAGAGCGTTATCCCGTAGGATAAACGCCCTTTTAAATTGTGGAATTTATAGCTTAGCTTAGTTGCTCAGACAACTTTTCCATGATTTAGTGATTAACTGGACTCCTCTCTCAATCTCGTCCATCGAGGGTGCGCCATATCCAATCATCACATGATGGTTTGGCTTGTGCAGCTGATACATAGGCGAAACAGCATCGATTTCAACACCTGCCGACTTTGCCAGTTCAATTGCTTTCGCTTCAGTCAATCCTTCGGGTAATTTCACGATGATATGCAAGCCCGCTGTATCTCCAATGATGTCAAAGTGGTCTCCTAAGTGTTTTGACAGGCTTTCTATTAAACAGCTCCGCTTGGATCGATATAACGTTCTCATTTTTGCTATATGAGATGTATAAAGTCCTTCTTCCATAAATTTTGCAGCAGCCTGCTGATCGATTCTTGAAACATTCGTCTTTTGGTAAGCATTAAATTTTTCAAAGTCTTGCTGCAGAGATACTGGCATAATCAGATAGCTGATCCGAAGTGATGGCAGCAATGTTTTTGAAAAGGTGCCAAAGTACAGTACCCGCCCGGTTGAATCCAAATGGGACAATGCCGGGATTGGTGCCCCTTTGTAGCGGAATTCAGAATCATAGTCATCCTCGATAATATAAGCGTCCTGTTTGATTGCCCAATTTAACAGCTCAATCCTTCTGGCAATAGACATAATTGTACCGGTAGGGTATTGATGAGCAGGTGTCGTATACAATAATTTTATTGGCTCTTCAGCATCAGGCACACAGCATCCATCCTCATCCACAGAAATCGGATAACAAGGCAGCTGTAATTGATCAAAAACAGATCTTGCCCGAATAAAACCTGGATCTTCAATCCCGATGGCTTTCCGCTTAAAAAACAAACAGACATTTAACAGCTGCGGCTGAAATCCGCTGAATAGATACACTTGTTCCGGCTGACAGGCTAGCCCTCTAGCTTGCTGAAGGTATTGTGCAATTTGAACACGCAAAGAATATTCACCCTGCCACGGGCCATTGCTGGCATTGGATTCCTTAAGCTCTTTTCGATAAAGTCTATTCCATTGTTTGTAAGGAAATGCAGAGGCATCTATCTGCCCATTTTTAAAATTAATGAGAAACTCTTGCTGATCTCTTTTCTCCAGGCCCATTGTATTAATCTGACTATAATGCATTTCATCCTGAATTTCAGAAACAAAATAGCCTTTGCGTTCTGCTGAATAACAGTACCCTTCACTCTGCAATTGTTCGTAAGCCATCTGAACAGTTATGATGCTTACGTTTAATTGTTCAGCCAGCCTCCGCTTTGCAGGAAGTCTTGCATGAGCTGACAATTTTTTATCTAAAATCGCCAGCCGAATTTGTTCATAGATTTCTTTATACTTTATTCCATTTTCCGAAAGCAGAATTTGAAGCTCCATCAAATCATTCCCTGGTATTATATTAAAATTCATTTTTGGTTATTTTTATCATACCAGAAATCGGTTTTAATTGATTCAAGGAGAGTGATAGCATGCGAAAATTAGAAAACAATGTTGTGCAGTTAATTCCTATGGAACTTGATCATGTTGAAGGAATTTGTGAAGCAGCTCAGGATAAACGAATATGGGACCATATGTCTGTTGATTTAACTGAGAAAGGCCGGGTCATTCATTATGTCAAAGATGCCATACAAAGACGGGAGCAAGGCACCGATTTTGCTTTTGTCATTATCCATAAAAATACAGGGAAGATCATTGGCGCTACTTGGTTTCTCGATATTTCAGCCCAGCATAAACATCTAGAAATCGGCTCCACTTGGATGAACCCTATTTATTGGCGCACGAATTTCAATACAAACTGTAAATATTTGTTATTGAAATACTGTTTTGAAGAACTGTCACTTAATCGCGTCCAAATCAAAACCGGACATGAAAACATCCGATCACAGAAAGCGATAGAACGAATCGGTGCGGTAAAAGAAGGCATTCTTCGAAATCATATGATAAGAAAAGAAGGGACTATTCGTCATACTGTCCTGTATAGTGTCATAAAGGAAGATTGGGCAAAAGTAAAAAAACTTTTCCAGGAGCACTTGCTTATATAGTTTTTGTGGAGCATCTCAGGCAAGAAGTTTATAATGAATAATAAAACTGCTGGAAGGGTGTGGATACAATGAGTGCTGGTTCTTTTTTTCCTGATAATATCAAAGGGGCGCTTCAGAATACTCCCCCTGGGGAGTGGATTCCGGAGATTCCAGATAAGTGTATACGCCTGCATTGCGGCTATCCAGCTCCTGCCCTTATACCTGATGAAGAGGTAAAGGCAGCTGTTAACAGTTTATTAGAGGAAGAACATGATTTGCCGCTCCATTATATAGGAAGTCCCAAAATAATAAAACTCAAGGAACAGGTTTTAAAGAGGTTGAAAGAGCGGGGGGTATCTGTTACGGAAAAAGAGCTTTTGATCACTTCAGGTGCCTGTCAGGCGATCGATTTGATTGCCCGCATTCTCCTGGATGAGGAGTCAATCGTGGCAATAGAATCACCTACTTATATGGAGGCTTTAGAAATTTTCCAAAATTACACCAAACATATAATTAGTATTCCTGTAGACAAGCACGGACTTCAAACAGGTGTATTGGAAGAGATTCTAGAGGATAGGAAGCAAAAAGGGCTTACTCTGCCGCGTTTTCTTTATACAATCCCAACCTTTCAAAATCCTACAGGCACTACGATGACAGGAGAGCGCCGGCAGCATGTATTGGAGCTTGCCAAAACATATAATTTCCTAATAGTTGAGGATGATGCTTATGGGGAATTATCATTTAATAAAAGTTTCCCCACTTTAAAAGCAATGGATCAAAACTCTCAAGTTCTGCATGTTGGTTCCTTATCCAAGATAGTGGCCCCGGGCATGCGTATAGGATGGATAGCGGGAGCAAGTGAAATAATCCATGCATGCGCCTGGTTTAAAAAAGATCTGAACCATCCGTTTGCTCAAGCTGCCATGGCTGTTTATTTAGCAAACACAGATTTAAATAATAAACTAGTAACCATGAGAGATACATACCGGTCCAAATGCAATGTTCTGACCTCCGCACTGGAACAGTACTTTCCTGAATCAGCTTCCTGGTATGTGCCCGAAGGGGGGTACTTCGTGTGGATGAAAATTCCCGATGCCGATACATCGGAACTGCTGACACATGCCCTGGCAAAGGGGGTATCTTTTATTCCTGGCAAGTACTTTTTCAAAGATCAGGCAGACGGAACGGAATTTCTGCGCCTTTCCTTCAGTTATGCGGATGAGAAGGAAATAACTGAGGGGATTCGCAGGCTGGGAAAAGCCGCAGAGGCCTATCTTTAATGAAAATATTTCTATGGAACTTTTAAAAATGAAGAGGAATAAAGGAAACAAAGCCTAATTATCTTGGTATTGTAAGCCAGAAATTAGGCTTTTTCTTTAAATCCAGTCAGTGATAGATGTAAATAAATTATAGTCTTACCTGAACCTCAGAACCGTCCTTAGCTTTGACATCTACTATCACGAGCCCCTTTTGATTTTTCAGTTCCTTGACAATAGGCTTTAGCGCTTCTTTATCTATTAATGGAAATGTAAAGTCCAGTCTTTTTCTTTCGAAGTGCACTTTTGTCCATTTGTTTACATTTTGATGAAACAATTTTGAACAAAAAATGGAAATAGCAATGTTTAAAATTGCATATGGAATTGGGATGGTTAACCGAACATCTTTTGCTTTCACTTTTACATGCAGCATAATCAACTCACTAATCAATGATGACCGAAACGGTATCTCCGTTTGCCGATTTAATATCAACGATTTGGCCGTCTAATTCATTTTCGATTGCTTCGATAATAAGGCTTATGTCTATATCTTTAACGTATTTTTCTGACTGAGGGATACTCGCTGCGATGCTGTGTCCAGCCATTAATACTGCCTTAACAAGTTTTATTGGCAAATTGACCGTGACGTTATCATTTTCGGCGGATACAACACGGATTTTTAAAGTTTTATCTAAATATTTAGTTGTTTTTAATGCTGGCTTATTACCTGTTTCTTCTTTATCTTTTAATATTTGGATCAGTTCTGATCCCTTATCTGCATCAATCTTCCCTTCTTGAACCATTGTTAACACTCTCGTAATTTCTTCTTTCATGATAAATCCTCCCTATTCCTCTTTTAATAGCTTAATGGCTTCTTCTGGTGTGATTTCGCCATTTTCCAACATGGTGACAACTTTTTTCTCATCTGCTTCATTCTTCTTCTTCTGTACATATCCGAGGGATGATATGATGTCTGTTAGCTTGCCTCGAACCGTTGGATAGGATATCCCCAGTTCCTTTTCAACTTCTTTGATATTTCCTCTGCATGTTAAAAATACTTCCACAAAATGAAGCTGATCCTTTGATAATGATGCCAGTTTAGATAATTCAAACTCATTTTCAATCGTTGTGTGACAATGAGAGCACTGCAGCTTTGTAATTTTCAATGTTTTACTGCAAACAGGACAATCTGTGATTAATTTATAAGCCATAATGAAATTCCTTCCTTTTATTTGAATTGATTATATAATAATGAATCAAATAAATAAATAATTAAAATGAAAAAAATTAATAATTTTAATTAAAAATTTAAATTTATTGATTTTTTAGGTGAAATGCAGAGGTTTTGTGAAAATATCCTAATAAAGGGAAAATAAAATATTCATAGAAAGTAATCAGTGATGCATTTAAATATTTTCTAGCTGAAGGAGTGATTTTCAATGCATTTTCGAAATGCAGATGAAAAAGATTTACAAGCTATTGTCCGCTTGCTTGCCGATGATGAATTAGGAGCAAAGCGTGAGAGGTATGAAGACCCGCTGCCGGATTGTTATTATAAAGCATTTAAGGCAATAGAAGCACAGGCGGGAAATCAGATTATTTTGGCGATAGACGGTCAAGCTGTGATTGGCTGCCTTCAATTAACAATCATTCCTGGGCTGGCACGTCAAGGGATGAAACGAGCACAAATTGAAGGGGTGCGTGTTGATCAGCACTGCCGTGGTAAAGGGGTGGGGGAAGCCTTGTTTAAAGAAGCGATTGCCATAGCAAAGTCTGAGGAGTGTGGTCTTGTTCAATTGACGACTGATAAGGAGCGTGATGATGCACATCGTTTTTATCATAAGCTGGGGTTTATGGCGAGTCACGAAGGGATGAAACTAATCTTTTAATCCGGAACCTTATTACTTATTTAGTCGCGATTTTTGTACAAGATAGAATACTAGCTAAATACGGAAGAATCATTTTGAAGGAATACTGAATAATTTTTCGTCATATGGAGATTATATAGTTGAATTCAAAAAGGAGGAATGATGTGGAAACAAGCATGAGTGTTGAAGAAGTATTGACCGGGATCTCTGAACTGTTGGAAAAAGAAGGGCAGCCGCCCCGAAAGAAGCAAGTAAAAAAATCAAACCCAGAGTTAATGAAAAATGCATTGTATTATTTTCCGAGCTGGGAAAATGCAGTAGAGCAGTCTATAGGATCTTAACCTCAAAGTGTACATAATATGTGTTTGTTCAATTTAAAAGAGAATGCTGAGACCACAGAAGATGCCTTCCTTATGGGAAAAGGAAGGCATCTTCTGTGGTTTTATAAATTAGGGGTTAAAAAACCCTGTCACCATTAAAAATCGAATTTTTAACAATAACGTAATCGACATGGCGGATGGCATCCAGCCTGTTGCCGCCTGCATAAGAAATGGAGGACTGAAGATCCTGCTCCATTTCTTTCAGGGTATCTGCTAAAAATCCTTTGTGCTCTACTAAAATTCTTTTGCCTTCAACATTTCTCTTTTCGCCTTTTTGAAATTCAGAGGCTGAGCCAAAGTATTCTTTATAGAGCTTTCCGTCTTTCTCATTCTCGATGGTTTTTCCAGGAGATTCCTCATGTCCTGCAAATAAGGAACCAATCATCACCATTGTTGCACCAAATCGAATCGATTTAGCGATGTCACCATGGGTGCGAAGACCTCCATCAGCTATAATCGGCTTGCTTGCTGCCTTTGCACACCAGCGAAGTGCAGCTAACTGCCAGCCGCCCGTCCCAAATCCAGTTTTAATCTTTGTGATGCACACCTTGCCAGGTCCTATGCCAACTTTTGTAGCATCAGCTCCAGCATTCTCTAATTCTCTGACGGCTTCGGGGGTGCCGACGTTGCCGGCAATCACAAAGCTTTGAGGAAGGTATTTCTTAATATGCTGGATCATTTGGATGACAGCATTGGAATGGCCATGAGCTATATCAATGGTAATGTATTCGGGTGAAAGCTTTTCATCAGCAATCTGCTGTATAAATGCATATTCGCCTTCTTTGACCCCTACACTGATCGAAGAGTATAGCCCTCTCGCCTTCATGTCTTTTATAAAAGAAATTCGCTTCTCCGGTTCGAAACGATGCATGATATAGAAATACCCGTTCTCTGCTAAGTATATGGCAATTTTCTCATCTACAATCGTCTGCATATTAGCAGGCACCACCGGAAGCTTAAACGCACGTCCCCCCAGGAATGCCGTTGTATCACATTCAGATCGGCTATTGACGATACTTTTTGCGGGAATTAATTGAATATCTTCATAATCGAATACATTTTCCATAGTAATCCTCCTATTGAAAACAAAGCTGATACGCACATCCATTGCAAGGATAGGTTTTTCAGTTTCAATTGATCTTATACAAGCACCTATGGAAGCATCATTAAAAAAGAGCTTAGAAAATTCCTAAGCCCAATGGATAATAGGGGGTCGAATTGTGAGGTTTCGACCAATTTAATTTTATACAATTCAGAATGTAATTTCAACTAATTAAAGTGAAAACGCGTAAAAGTGATAATGTGCTAAAATTTTCAGCTGGGGTAAGCAAAAGGTTATAAGAGCATTGTCCGGCTCATAAATTATTGGATTCTTGGATGGGCACCTATTTTCTGGTAGTTCATAAAAATAGATTAAAACATGCCATTCTCATTAGGTGAGTCCTCAGGCACAGGCTGCCCAACATCCCAAAGCTCAGCCACTTGGCCACCTTGAAACCGGAAGATATGTACGACGGCTCCTCCGCGATCCTCTGGATTCTGCTTCACATGGGAATGAACCACGACGGTTTCATTCTCCTGGATTGCGAGTCTGACTTCAAGTATTTTGTCAGGGTTTTTCTCTGCATTCTCTTCCATCGCGAGCATGAGTGTATCTGCATCGCCTTTGAAATAGGGATTATGGTGAGTAAAACCAGGGCTGATGTAACACTGGTAGGCTTCGCGGACTTGGCCTGATGCCACGAGCTGCAGGAAAGATACTGCTTTTTCTTTCAGTGATAGGCTTGAAGTCGATTGCTGCTCCGCACTCATTTTCATTCATCCTTTCATATCACAGAAATTACTTAATTTAATAGAAGTATAAAATATACTAAAAGTAATGACAATTATATAATAAAATATTAGTGTGAAATGGAGATTCTTATTAGTTATTGAGAGGGGGCAGTTTGCTTGAGTATCCGTTTTGAAGTGAAAAGAACCATTCAGGTATCTGCACAAAAGGCCTACTACGGTTTAATTGATCTTGATTCGGCCAAGGACTGGATGCAAGGCCTAGTTGGAATAGAGCGGTTCGAAAGCGGGCCATTGAAGGTGGGGAGTCAGTGGAAAGAGACAAGGAAAATGTTTGGAAACGAGGCTACTGAACATTTTGAAGTTATTGATCTTGATGAGCCCTGCAAAATTGTCCTTCGCTGTGACGGGACCAAAGGGACAACAGGAAAAGGAGAATTTATATTTACCTACATAATCGAATCAGCAGGTGATGCTTCAGAGGTTACTTTAGTAGGTGAGATAAAGGGGCTTACTGGTTTGTCAAAGCTGTTTGGAAAGATGATAGCTGGTGCTTTTAAAAAAGCCTGTGCGAAAGATCTGGATTCCTTGAAAAGCTATTTAGAGAAGTGATGATTTTAGTAAAGTCGAACCGCAAAATTAAACACTGTTTTGAGATAAGTGTTCGGTCTAAAGACCAAAGTTAAAAAGGAGCAAGTTATGACAATCATAGATAAATTAAAGCTGAGCAAATATAAAAATATGGCTGTGCTAAATCAGCCAAGTGATTATGATATATTTAATGGATTTAAGACGGAATTATCAGGAGAGCATGATGCCATTTTCATTTTTGTTGAAACGATTGATGAAATGGTGAAGCATACTCAAACAGTTATCCATGAGGATCAGCTTCTTGATAAAGGATATTTATTTTTCGCTTACCCCAAAAAAGGGAACAAGCGGTATGATACCTTCGTTCACAGAGATGAGATTTTTCCAGCCATGAAAGTAGGCGAAGATGGATTTGTGGGGAATAGCGATGTGAAATTCTCACGGATGGTGAGTATGGATGATGTCTTTACTGTTGTTGGATTAAAACGGGAGAAAAAGAAAGAAAAAAAGTCATCCGCCCCGAGTCAATGTGTAGCTGATTACGAGGATAACGTGAAAGACATTGAAAAGCTATTAGAAAATTATCCAGATGAATTGAAATTTTATCTGGAATTAACCCCTGGCTATCAAAGGGATTGGGCCCGTTATGTCTTTTCTGTTAAGCAGCAGAAAACACGTGAGAAACGCGAAGCCCAGATGGTGGAGATTTTATCACAAGGGTATAAATCGGTGGATTTGTTTAGGCAGAAGAAGAAATAAGCAAGGTGCCTGCCCCAGACTTTTGTAATTTGGGGGCAGGCACATTGAAAAAAACTATAATTTAGTTAACTCATCTAAGAATACATCTAATTCCTCAACGGATAAAAATTTAAATGCATAACCATAGCAAATCGGTCCATTTCCTGTGTGTTCCCTTTTAGGGAATTCCCTGAGAGCAGTACTATGACTAAGACCTGTGGATTTTTCCTCCAGTTCCTTATTTCCTTCAACTTTTTTCGGGTTTAAAACGATCGTAATTTCTTTGTTTGGAAGTAGATAAATGACTTCACCGTTTACGATATTTCTAAATTCCACAGCTTTTGATGTTTCTTTCATTGTTTTGAATTTGTTTAAACCAAACGTATTATGTATGTTTCCCATATGATCTTTCCCCCTTTCGAAGTAATTAAATCCCTCAATACTTTTATAAGGTAAAATTTCATACCAACTATTGTTTAATAGATTAATAGGCATATCTTTTTTAGAAAAGGGTGCTGTCATCCAGCAATCCATTAATAGGATTTATCCTTTTCTTTTCTTAATGTTGTCGTATATTGCTTTTCACTGCGTTACCTCACCATTTCTTTGATGCAGCCAGGTTAACTTAGGTATGTACTGGTGATATGTACGTTTCGCTTCATGACTGAATATCTGCTGCAAACTGCCAACCTTATGCTTTTGAAGAGTAATAGAGAAACTGTTTGTAAATATATACTATCAGTGGTATAAGAGTCTGTGCAATAAATTAGTTGATGAGTTGAATTCTGTATTAAGATTCAATTTGGTAAATTTTCACTATTTAATCGACAAAATTCATAATATAAAAATAATTCGTATTATTCATTTAAATTATACTCTCCTATTCTATAATTTAGAGTATCTAAATAATAGGAGGTCAAAAGTTTGAAAAAAAAGCTGATTTTACCCGTATTACTGTCGTCCGCTCTACTGGCGGGGTCGATCCCTGTAAATGTTTTTGCCAAGCCGGCAGATTCAGCAAACGACCATCATCAACAAGCTTTAAAGGAGTGGAATGAGAATGCAAGTGTCCCATTGTTTGTTAAGGAGCGATCTGCAACAAAATTCTCTTCCAGCAGCCCTTCAAACGCGTTAAATTATTTGAAGAAAAATCAGGATAAAACAGGAATTAAAAATCCGGATAAAAACCTGAAATTGAAAAATGTTCAAAAGGATGAACTCGGAATGACTCACGTCCGCTTCAAACAGGCAGTTAATGGCGTGACTGTTGAAGGGGCTGAAGTGACTGTCCATTATAATGAGAAACATGAAGTAGTATCCGTTAATGGAAGAGTAAATCAGGCAATTGCCGATGATGCAGTGGACTCGTCTGTTTCCTTAAGCAATGATGCTGCAATAAAAGAAGCCTTATCCGCTGTCAGTGCTCCAAAAGAACTTACATATACCCCAACTTCCGAGCTTGTTGTCTATCCATTTGAAGGAAAGAATCATACAGCTTATAAAGTAAATGTGAACTTCATGGGGGAAGAGCCTGGGAACTGGTTTGTGTTTATTGATGCAAAGACAGGCCATGTTATTGATAAATACAATGGCATAATGCATGCTGAAGAAAACAAAACACAAAAAGGTTTTGGTAAAGGGGTACATGGTGACCACAGGGAGCTGCATATTACCCGAGTAAAGGAAGAGGCCTCAGGTACAAAGTTTGCCTTGGCAGATTATTCTCATGAAAATCTCGGTGGGATTCTTACCTATGATGCTAAAAATGATGGAAATTCTAGTAATGATACTCTTTATGTTGGGAATTCCGCTGCCTTTATTGGCGATTATGATCGTGCTGCTGTTGATGCCCATTATAATTCTGAAAAGGTCTATGATTATTTTCTAAATGAGCATGGCCGCAATTCCCTCGATGGGGAAGGAATGGCTATTAATTCGTATGTTCATTATGGCAGCAATTACAACAATGCATTCTGGAATGGGCGTTTTATGACCTATGGGGATGGAGATGGTGAATTCTTTATCCCATTATCAGCGGGACTTGATGTTGCGGCACATGAAATGACGCATGGTGTTATCTCCCATACTGCTAATCTGGCGTACCGGAATCAATCTGGTGCACTGAATGAATCATTTGCCGATGTCTTTGGTGTACTTGTTGATGATGAAGATTGGGAAATGGGTGAGGACATTATGGCCCCAAGCGCCAAAGCTGATGGTGTAACGAGATTGCGCAGCTTAAGTGATCCAAACAGTGTTGTAGTAAGTAACCCTCAAAGAGCAGCCTATGGAAGCGGAGTATATCCGGATCATATGGATGAGTTTTATAATATGCCGCTTAATGTGGACAATGGCGGTGTACATGTGAACTCCTCTATTACCAACCATGCTGCATACTTGATTGGTCAAGAACTTGGAAGGGAGAAATTAGGAAAAATTTACTACCGTGCTTTAACGGTTTACTTAACCTCAAATTCTGATTTTAGTGACGCGCGACAGGCAATCGTTCAGTCCGCCATTGATCTATATGGTGAAGGCAGCGTGGAAGAAGCAGCCGTTCATGCGGGATTTGATGCAGTGGGGATCAACTAAGTAAATACTTGGGGAGTCAGGCATTATTCAATTGAATAATGCCTTTCCTTTTACTTTTTTGGTCCATTCGTTAGTTCCCGTATATGTTAGAGAATATATATGTGTTTTTGTAAAACTAATAACTTTCTGGATAATATCCTCCTTCAGAATTGAATCCATGTTAAATTCAATTCTGAAGGAGTCCTAAAAGCCGTAGACTACGTTTAAAGTAATCTATATTGACCGGGATAATGTTAATTGTCCGAATATAAATTGTCCTTATAGATTTTTAGAATTGCTTGTGCTTGTATCTGACAGCTTTGACAGCGGGGCAATGGAGGATTGCGTAGAGTTCTTCCTGTTCTTGTAATCCTATATTCTATTTGACATTTATATTGAGTTTGCATATTATAAAAACAAATAATCAAATTGTTTTTATGTTTATGAGAATTCTTAAGCCAGAGGTGTAAAAAGATGCCGAAATTTTCTGAAGCAGAAAAGGAAAGAATCAGGCAGGATATGCTGCGGAATGCACATCAGCTTTTTATAGCAAAGGGGCTGAAAAATACATCCATTGAAGAAATAACATCTTCTGTATCTATAGCCAAAAGCAGCTTTTATGTATTTTTTGAATCAAAGGAAAAGCTTTACCTTGAGTTATTAACTTTAGAAGGGGAAAGTGTTGAAAGACAGGTATGGCCAAAAGTGAAACAGGAAAAGGATACAGGCAGAGCCATAAAAGTTTTGCTTGATGAAATGTCTTCTGCACTGGAATCAAATGTATTAACACAGAGATTAATCACCAATCTGGAAGAATACAACCTGGTTTCCCGAAAGATAAATCACGAATATACAGCAACGAATACTTTAAGAAGCATTGTTCCCCTTTTGGAATTTATAAAGGAGAATAAGGAACTTAACAAAATCATAAATAAAGATGTAGAAGTAATCGCGGGTGTAATACGAGCATGTTTAGCAATGGTTATTCATAAAAAAGATCTTGGTGAGGAGATTTATCCAGCAGTTCAGGAAATTCTTTTCAATGCTGCAGCAAAAGAACTTACAAGATAATCTTTAATACCAGTATTATTTTTAAAAGTTAGGTTGTGAAAAAATGAGTAGAACGAAAAAGCAAGTGATAGAAATTGCAGAACGTCATGGTCTAATGCTTAAGGGAGACACGTTAGTATTTAATGAATCAGGGATGGACTTTCAGGTAGTTTTTGCATTTGATCTGGAGGAAAATGAGTGGGTGCTTCGATTTCCCAGACGTGATGATGTTATGCCAAGAACGAAGGATGAGAAAAAAGCATTAGATTTGGTGAATAAGAACATAACGAATTACCAGGCACCAGACTGGTCCATTTATACGAATGAATTGATTGCATATAAGAAGTTAAATGGAATACCTGCCGGGACAATCGACCATGAAATTCAAAACTATGTTTGGGAAATTGATATCAATAATGTGCCGAAGAGTTTTCATGAAACCCTTGGAAAGGCATTGGCTGATATTCATAGTATTCCAAAGGATCAGGCGGCCGAAGCTGGATTGGTGGTTCATACACCAGAAGAGCTGAGACAGTCAATGAAAGAGCGCATGGATGCAGTAAAGGCAAAATTCGGAGCAGGTGAATCGCTGTGGAGAAGATGGCAGGCCTGGTTAACCGATGATGAGCTGTGGCCAATGGAAACGGGGTTTATTCATGGTGATGTACATGCAGGCCATACTTTAATTGATATAAACGCAAATGTAACAGGTTTAATAGATTGGACTGAAGCAAAGGTCTCAGATGTATCAAATGACTTTGTATTCCAATATAAAGCATTCGGCGAAGATGGGCTTGAATCCCTCATTAAAGCATATCGGGAAGCAGGGGGATACACATGGCCTAAGATGAAAGAGCACATCATTGAATTGGAAGCAGCATTTCCAGTTGCCATAGCAGAGTTTGCTATAGTTTCCGGGGAGGAGGAATATGTGGAGATGGCAAGACAGGTGTTAGGTGTGAGTGGGAATAATAAAGCTTAAAAATGAAAAACAAATGGGTCTGTCCATACTGTAAATGGTATTGTGCAGCGTGGACGTCCTATCTTAATTCTTTGAATCGTGAGAAATCCTTCCATCTGTCGTAAAATTAAATTAAAGTTAAATTGAAGGAGCAGATTAAATTGGCACTTAACAAAATTACTCCAAAAGAATTATATGAAAAAATGAAGCAAGAGAATGTCACCTTATTAGACGTAAGAGCAGAGGAAAAATACAAAGCGTATCATTTAGAAGGTTCTAACATCGAAAGTTTAAATATACCAAAAACACATATCTTAAATCACACTTTCGATGCCAAAACTGACTCTTTGCCACAGGGGAAAGAAATAATTGTTGCATGTACAACAGGAAATTCAGCTGCTCGGTGTGCAGCCGTCCTTTCTGAAAAAGAATTCAATGCTACTGTTTTAGTGGGTGGGATTACAGCCTGGAAGGAGTTTATTAGAAATAAATATTAAAAGCTATTGACTTAAAATAAATCCAGGTGCTATAGTCTATTTAAATTCAAAAAATTCCGGCGATTACTGCAGGAAGTTACAGCCTAGAGGTGTGTTTTGTGGTTAGATTAAAGGATATTGCGGAGTATGTTGGAGTTTCTATTTCTACTGTTTCCAGAGTCATTCAGAATGACCAGACACGGAATGTTAACCAGGAAACGAGAAATAAAATTTGGCAGGCTGTCAAAGAGCTGGGGTATACACCTAATCAGCATGCAAGAAATCTGGTTAGCAACAGACAAAATAAAAGTGATGCCAGGACAATGAAAATTGGATGGGTTGCCAATCCTACACAGGCTGAAATCAACCCATACTTTTCTAATATCTATACTGGTATTCGTGATACTTTAACAGAAAATGATTATACATTGATAAGTATTACGAAGGATGAGATTGAGAATGAAGCACTTCTTCTTAAGACCATTCATGATCTGGGTATTGAAGGACTGCTGCTGATAGACAGTATTGATGAGAGCTTAATTGATTACATACAGCAAACGATTCCTGTTGTGGGACTTGACTTCTACTATTCCGATAAAGATATTGCCATAATAGATTATAATCGTGTGACCGCATTGGAAAAAGTTGTACAGCATTTAGTGAGTCTGGGGCATCGTGATATTGGGTTTATCGGCGGTGGAATAAATGAAGCCTTCCAGGACTTAAATGAAGAATTACGATTTAAAGGTTATCAATCTGCTATGAAAGAAGCAGACCTTTCTATTCGGGATGAATGGGTTATCAATACCAGATGGAAAATGGAAAACAGTTATGAGGGAATGAATCAGCTCATTAAAAGCAGTCCGGGAGATTTGCCGACAGCTATGGTTTGTGCAAGTGATTTAATGGCACTGGCCGCAATGAGAGCAGTTATAGAAAATAAGTTAAGAATACCCGAAGATATTGCTTTCTTTGGAGTGGATAATATTGAAATGGGGAAATATTCATCACCGCCGCTTTCAACAGTAGAAATCCCAAAATATGAAATGGGGAAAATGGCCGCGAAAACGATTATGGAAATGGTAGAGGAAAAAGTAGTACTGCCAATCAAAATTATTTTACCATTTGAGTTAGTTATTCGTGAATCATCTTCTAAAAAACGGACCTAATCGGTTCTTTTTTTTAAAAACGCTTGGAAAACGTTTGGATAAAAAAACGGAAAATTTCCGGATTTATTTGGCTCAATAGAGAGGGGAAATTTACATGAAGACAATGACAGCGCTCCTTATAGGAGCTGGAGACAGAGGGGCGAGAGCATATGCACCGTATGCGCTCGATTATCCGCATGAACTAAAGATTATTGCTGTTGCAGAACCAAATAAGGAAAGGAGAGGGAGAATCCAGCAAGAACATCAGATTCCAAATGAAAATTGCTATGAATCATGGGAAGAGATCTCACAGCTGGACAAACAAATTGCCGATATTGCCATTATCTGCACCCTGGATAGAAATCACTTCAAAGTTACCATGAGAGCTTTAGAGCAAGGGTATCATGTCCTCTTGGAAAAACCAATGTCACCAGACCCGGTGGAATGTATATTAATGGAACAGCAAGCTAAAACATATGACCGGCAGCTGACCATCTGCCATGTGCTCAGGTATACCGACTTTTGGAAAGCTATTAAGAAGGTAATTTCCAGAGGGGAGATCGGTGATGTTGTATCTCTTCAATTAAATGAAAATGTTGAAGTTATGCATATGTCACACAGCTTTGTAAGAGGCAATTGGAATAACAAAGAAAAATCAAGTCCGATGATCCTCCAGAAGTCCTGTCATGACATGGATATCATTTCATATATACTGGAAAAACCATGTAAACGATTAAGTTCGTATGGATCCCTGATGCATTTTAAAGCGGAAAATGCCCCGGAAGGAGCCCCATTGCGATGCTTGGATGGATGTCCTGCCGAGCTGGAGTGTCCATTCCATGCAGGACGGTATTATCTCGGTGAAGGAAGAGGATGGGCAAAAAAATTCACAGAAGACTATACAAATGAAGGCATAATTGAAGCCTTGAATAAAACCCCTTATGGAAAGTGTGTATATCGTTCAGATAATAATGTCGTTGACCATCAGGTCGTCAATATGGAATTCGATGGCGGGGCAACTGCAACCTTTAGCATGTGCGGCTTTACAAGAGAACAAACTCGAATCGTACAAATAATGGGAACCAAAGGTGAAATCCGCGGGAACATGGAAGAAAATAAAATCACAATTTATGATTTCCTAACCAGGCAGGAAACTGTGATCCATTTTGGTCAGCCAATAGGCGGGCATGGCGGTGGAGACCGCGGAATTATGAGACTTTTCCTGGAAGAAGTCCGGAACGGTAATAAAAATGACAGTGTTACTTCTGTTTCCGCATCTGTAAGAAGTCATCTAATGGCATTCGCGGCGGAAGAGTCACGATTAAACCAGGGACAATCTATCAATATAGATGAATATTATCTTGGTTTAATTGGCAATATACAAGTTTAAAAGTTTGTGAGCACAGCTCTTTAAGAAGTGTTGTAATATATTTGACCAGTTAAGATTGTTCTTAATGCAGAAAAATGGGTGTTTGGAAAACGTTATCCAAGGAGGTGGTGAACGTTATAAAAGTCATATTGTCCATAACATTTTGATTCATCTAGAGATAAACCCCTTATGTTTAGAGTTAGGTTAACAAAAAACTTTAGGAAAGAAGGGAAATGGGATGAAGAAATGGATCATCATGCTGGTAACCGTTGTATTAGGTTTGATTGGTTTATCTGGCTGCAGTGATAGTGATGCAGCATCCGGCGGAGAAAAAGATGGCAAGGTTGAGATTACGTATGGTTTTTGGGATAAAAAGCAGGTTCCTGCGATTGAAGAAATTATTAAGCTATTTAATGAAAAATATCCGGATATTAAAGTGAAAACAGAAATCACTCCTTATGGCCAATACTTTCAAAAGCTCGAAACAGCGGCAACGGGAGGTGCTTTGCCAGATGTTTTATGGATGAATGGTGCACACGTTGTTCAGTATGCAGAAGGGAAGGTCATTCTCCCATTAAGTGAAATGGCGGAAAAGGACAACTATAGCTTAGATAATTATCCGGAATCATTGATTGATCTGTACACGGTAGATGGAGATATTTATGGGATCCCTAAAGATTACGATACAACTGGGCTATGGTATAACAAGAAAATCTTCGATGAAGCTGGAGTGTCCTACCCGGATGAAACATGGGATTGGGAGAAATTGAAGGAAGCAGCAAAACAGCTGACTGACAAAGAAAAGGGAATTTGGGGCTATGCGGCATTGATGGGGAATCAAGGCGGATATTATGATTTCATTTGGCAGAATGACGGCTATATCATTTCTAAGGATAGTAAGTCTGTAGGGTTCGACCAGCCTGAAGCAATCGAGGCATTAGAATACAATGTCAGCTTTATTAAAGAAGGACTCTCTCCTACTCAAGCACAGATGACCGAAACGGCGGCTTCTGAATTATTTTCTTCTGGAAAGATAGCGATGATGTTTGATGGTCCTTGGATGGTTCCTGAATATAAGAAAAATCCCGATTTAGATGTAGCGGTGGTTCCACAAGGGAAAAAACGTGCCGTTTCTATTCACGGGCTTTCCAATGTAATATCTTCGAATACAAAACATAAAGAAGAAGCCTGGAAGTTTCTTCAATTCCTTGGTTCTAAAGAAGCAGCAGAAGTCTATGCCAAGACAGGAACCGTTATTCCTGCATTTAATGGTACACAGGATGCATGGAAAGAATCAGTCCCTAATTTAAACCTTCAAGCATTTATTGATGGAGCAGAATATTCAGTGCCTCTGCCAAGTGTGGAAAACACGGGGGAAATCTGGCAGTACGAAACAGATGTACTTAAAAAGGCGTGGAGTGAGGAAATAAGTATTGAAGAAGCAGCAGAAGAGCTGACAAAGAAAGCAAATGAGGCATTGTCCAAGTAATTACTAATTGAAGAGAAGGATTTTGCTATTCTTCTCTTCCATTCTTATAAGGAGGGATGACTTTGAAGGAAGTACCTCTTCAGACAGAAGTAAAATCAGCCAAAAGGATTAAGGTTTCGAGCCTCGCCAAAACAAGGAAGCGTTCAGACTATTTTTGGGCTTATCTTATGATTGCACCTACAATGCTGGGATTGTTTATTTTTTATCTCTGGCCCATTGTTCAGAATTTTTACTTTAGCTTCACCGAATGGGGTGCATTTGGACAGTATGAATGGACAGGCTTAGACAATTATAAGAGATTGCTTGAGGATGCAACTCTCCTGCAAGCATTTAAAAACACAAGCATCTATATCATTTTTACCGTGCCGATTGGAATTTTCCTTTCCATTATTGTGGCTGTTCTTTTAAATCAGAATATCAAAGGTAAATCTATTTACCGTACTTTATACTTTTTACCAGTCATCACTATGCCAGCTGCCATTGCGATGGTCTGGAAATGGCTATATAACGCAGACTATGGGATGTTTAATTATTTATTATCATTGGTCGGAATTGACGGGCCACAGTGGGTAAGTGATCCCAATATTGCTTTATATTCGATTATCGCAGTAGCGATTTGGAGCGGTATTGGCTACAATATGGTCATTTTTCTTTCAGGGCTGCAAGGTATTCCAAAGATGTATTATGAGGCAGCAGAAATAGATGGGGCAGGCCCTGTCACTGTATTTTTTAAAATTACACTGCCGCTGCTTTCACCGGTTATTTTCTTTGTGTCCATTATGTCACTGATTGGTGCTTTTCAAGTATTCGATTTGATTTTCATGATGATTGGGAAAAGCAGCACCGCGCTTGAAAGTACACAGTCTATAGTCTATTTGTTCTATCAGCATGCATTTGTATTAAATGATAAAGGATATGCTGCGGCTATTGCCGTTCTTTTATTAGCGGTCATTTTAATTATTACAGCCATCCAAATGGTTCTTCAGAAAAAGTGGGTTCATTATGATTAAAGGGAGTGGTGTTGATGGACAGAGCAATTAAGCTTATTACAAGTAAAACATTCCTTTTCCATTTCATCCTGATTATTGGGGCTGCAGCAATGGTTCTGCCCTTCCTATGGATGATCCTTACCTCGTTAAAGACATATGCTGAGTCGATTCAAGTCCCCCCGGTTTTGATTCCCGAAGATTTTCAATGGGGAAATTATAAAGAGGTATTTGGACTCCTGCCCTTTTTCAAATTTATGTACAATACCGTAATTATTACAGTTCTTCGAACAGCCGGCCAATTGTTCTTATGTTCATTAGCTGCATATGCATTCGCCAGAATTGAATTTCCGGGAAGGAACATTCTATTTTTGTTAGCGCTTACTGTTTTAATGGTGCCTGGGCAAGTTTTTCTATTGCCGCAATATATGATAATGGTGAAATTAGGCTGGCTCAATTCCCTTCAGGCCGTCATTGTACCGGGTTTATTCAGCGCGTTTGGCACGTTTCTATTGAGGCAGTTTTTTATGGGACTGCCAAAAGAATTGGAGGAAGCAGCCAGACTAGATGGCTGTAATCATTTCCAAATTTATTGGAAGGTGATGCTCCCGCTTGCAAAGCCGGGTTTAATCGCTCTTGGGATCTTTACAACACTCTGGAGCTGGAATGAATTGATGTGGCCGATGATTGTCAATAGTTCTCCTGAGTCTATGACTCTATCAGTGGGATTATCCTCACTTCAGGGTCAATTTTTGACTAATTACCCAATTCTAATGGCTGGATCATTCTTAGCCATCTTGCCAATGCTAATCTTGTTTATCTTCCTGCAGAAGCAGTTTATTGAAGGGATTGCTGTTACGGGAGGAAAATAAAAAGAAAATTATTTTATATTTTTTCAGATTCAAAAAACTCCTCTTTTGGTTTTCTATAAGTTTTATTTGAATCCACTTAACCCAACAATCCATCTTCGAATAGTGTTTATTGGAGGCGGGTAATAGATTATGGGCTAATTTCAGACTTTTATCGAAAATGCCCATTAATTGATACCCTATAAAACGGGTTGTTGGGTTGACACAGTAACTTGAAATGGTATAATTTAATTAAATTTTCAAATAATTAATATTGCTAAAGCACGAACTGGAGGAAATGGATTCAATGAAACAATTGCAGCACGATAGTATTATCCCGCTTTACCATCAGCTTAAAGAGATATTAAAGGATTCGGTAGACAATGGTAATTGGAATACTGGAGACAAAGTTCCTTCTGAAAATCAATTAATGGTAGAGTATGGGGTAAGCAGGAATACAGTAAAAAAAGCGATCGAAGAGCTTGTTCAGGATGGGGTTCTGTATAGAATCCAAGGAAAAGGCACTTTTGTTTCAAAGCCCAAGTTTCAGCAGCCATTAATGGGTTTTTATAGTTTTAGCAAAGTCCTTAAAGAACATGGAATGAATCCTAAAGACATTATTATAGATATTCGGGAAGTCAAGCCTGGTGCCAAAATTAAAGAAGGGCTGCAAATGAAAAATGACAGCAATGTCATTGAATTAAAACGCTTGAGATGTGCGAATGACGAACCCTTTATTCTGGAATCATCTTTTTTTACAAAAGAGACGGTACCTGATATGACCAAGTTAAATGAAGTTGGTTCGATATCACTATATGATTTGCTCGATCAGCAATTTAATGTTGTCGTTACGCGAGCAAAAGAAGCTTTTGAACCAGTTCTAATCCGGGGAGATGAGAGCAAGTTTCTTCAAACCAAGGAAGGTCTTCCTGCATTACTATTAGAAAGGACAGCATTTGATAAAGAAGGTAGGCCTGTAGAGTTTTGCCGATCTATTGTCCGCGGTGACCGCTGCCGTTTCTATACTGAACTGACCTAATAAGTATTAATGACTCATAGTGTCAAGGCTATGAGTTAAATTTCCCATTAACTTGTACCAACAACCCGTCTTCCTATAGACGGGTTGTGATGAAATTGTTGAAAGCATTCAGAAGGGAGTAGAAATATGACAGCATTAGTAGCTGACATCGGCGGTACAAAGATCGCAGCTGCCTTTGTTTCTGATAATGAAAAGACATTAAAACAACGAGTACAGGCTGGCAGTATATCACTTGATGCAAATGCGCTATTTGAACGTATACTTGCCTTGTTTTTTCAAATAATGGAAGCCGAAAAACTAAAACCGGAAGAAATCAGCTTCATTGGATTGGGGATTCCAGGAAAAGTGGATTCAGTTAATGGGCTTGCTGTTTATCAAAATAATCTGCCATGGAGGAATTTTCCCCTTAGAGAAAAGCTCAAGATATTTTTTCCTAATGCAGAAATAGTGATGGATAACGATGTGTATATGGCTGCTTATGGTGAATGGACTGAATGGAAAATGGCAAAGGAGACTTTTGCCTATGTAACGATTAGTACGGGTATTTCCTCATGTCTGCTATCTGAAGGTAAGTTTTTGCGAGGAGCAGGAATTGCTGGAGAGATCGGACTCACCCTATTGGATAATGGGGATGAACTCATAAGCTTAGAGAATCTTGCTTCAGGAACGGCCATTGGAGTAAAAGCAAATAAAATATTTAACCCGGGATTCACCGTTGCTGAAGTGATGGATCTATATCATCGTGAAGACCTTCAGGCCTCTGAGATGATTCATAGAGCTGCAAGGTGTATTGCAAGAGGATTACATCAGCTATTTACCATAGTCGATCCACATTTGGTCGTGGTTGGTGGAGGGGTTATTATTAACCAGCCTGAATTTCTTGATCTTATAAAACAGGAACTTAAAAATATAGTGCAAAACCCGCTCCAGGAGGGGATTGAAAAAAGGGTGCATTTAAGCAAGTTAAAAGCGGATGCCGGATTATTTGGATGTCTGTATCGAACTTCGGTAAAAAGGATGGGAAACAGCCCTTTATAAGAAAGTTAATAGATATCAAGAATGGAGTGAATTCCTATGGGTTCAGTAAAAAATTTACACGAAGAAGAACTAAAAGGCGCGCAGCACACTGTAAAAGAAATTCTTCAACAGCCGGAACTCTGGCTTCAGACAGTTAGTATTATCGAAAAACAAAAAGCGGTCATTAAGGATTTTATCAGTCGAAAGCTGATTGCCAAACAGGCACGGATTATTTTTACTGGAGCAGGTACATCGGCATATGTTGGGGATACTTTAACACCTCATTTAAGAAAAGAACTCCCTTATCAAATTGACTCAATTTCGACTACGGATATTGTTACAAACCCGCTGAATTATTTGAAGCCAGAGGTTCCCACCGTTTTAGTATCATTTGCCAGAAGTGGAAATAGCCCTGAATCAGTTGCTACTTACAGTTTGGCTAAAAAGCTGATCAACAATGTTAGCCAAATAATCATCACATGCAATCCAGATGGACAGCTTGCAAAGGAGGCTGGAAAAGACGAAAATTCTTTGCTCCTTTTAATGCCGAAAAAAGCAAATGACAAGGGGTTTGCGATGACAAGCTCTTTCAGCTGTATGTACCTTTCTGCTCTCCTTACTTTCCAGTTAAATCGATTCGAAGTGTTAAAGAAAAAAGCAGAAGCTGTTTCCAAAAACGCTGAGAGCATTTTAACCACGAAATATGAAACGTTAAAAAGTATTGTCAGCCTCAATAAGAAAAGAGTTGTGTATCTTGGTTCGTCAACTTTAAAAGGCTTGTCCCAGGAGGCGAGCTTAAAGCATTTGGAGCTTACTTCCGGGAAGATACCAACATTTCACGAATCGGTTCTTGGGTTTAGACATGGCCCGAAGTCACTGGTTGATGACGAAACCCTGATTTTCGTTTTTATTTCCAATGATCCTTATACCAGAAAATACGAGATTGATTTATTGCAAGAGTTAAAGAATGATGGCGGCAGTAAAACAGTGGTAGCAATTGCAAACACCATTGATGAAGGAATTGATGAATTATGTGACTGCGCCTTTATTATTCCGGAACAGGAGAATATTCACCTGGAAGACCACTTGATTGCATTGAATTACTTAATTATCGGACAGTTATTTGCGTTGTTTAACTCCATCCACCTGGGTGTGACACCTGATAATCCTAGCCCAACCGGAATAGTTAATAGGGTTGTTAAAGGAGTTAACATATATAACTTTTAAAAAAAGAGGGGGAATACAAAGTGCCAAACATTTTATTGACACGAATTGATAACCGGCTTGTCCATGGTCAGGTAGGTGTTACCTGGGTTAATCACCTTGGGGCTAACCTCATTGTTGTAGCAAATGATGAGGTAGCTGAAGATGAAGTACAGCAAGACTTAATGGAAATGGTAGTCCCTGAAGCAATCGGTGTCCGTTTTTTCTCGATCCAGGCAACTGCAGACATTATTCATGATGCATCAGAAGATCAATATATCTTCTTAGTTTCTAAAACTCCTCAGGATGTCCTGAGGCTTGTCGAAGGAGGTGTTCTGATCGACAAAGTGAATATTGGAAATATGCACTATTCTGAAGGGAAGACACAAATTTACTCCACCGTTTCTGTTGATGATGCTGACAAAGAAGCATTTCGCAAACTAAAAGAACATGGTGTGAAACTCGAAGTGCGCCGTGTTCCTGATGAAAGGCCGGATGACATTTATAAATTCCTTTAAGGGAAAGGATGGTGTGAAGGATGGATCAGGAAATATTGCTTCAGGCATTGTTGATTGCTATATGGGCTGGCATTGCCGGCATCGACTTATTTAACGGTTTGTTGCACATTCACCGCCCCATTGTAACTGGAGTCATCGTTGGGTTAATTCTAGGCGATTTGCCTACTGGTGTGATGACTGGGGCTGCAATTGAATTAGTATGGGCAGGAATGGTACCGCTTGCAGGAGCTCAGCCTCCAAATGTAGTTATTGGCGGAATAATTGGTACAGCATTTGCAATTTTGACTGGGCAGGAGCCTCAGGTTGCAATAGGAGTTGCTGTTCCATTTGCCGTTGCAGTCCAGGCGTGCATCACATTAATGTTTACAGCCTTTTCTCCGGTCATGCATAAAGCGGATAAATATGCCGAAGAAGCAAATACAAAAGGCATCGACAGGATTAATTACCTGGGAATAGCAACTTTATTCGTTTTCTATTTTGTGGTTGCATTCCTTCCGATCTACTTTGGAGCTGAGGCAGCCAAGAATGTAGTCGAATCACTTCCAGCCTGGATCATTGCAGGTCTCGGTACAGCTGGCGGTATGATGGCAGCCATTGGGTTTGCCATGCTTTTAAAAATTATGCTTAAGAAACAGTATATTGCCTATTTTATAGTTGGATTCATCCTTGTTACTTATTTACAAATGCCGATTATTGCTGTCGCGCTAATCGGTCTGGCAATTGCTATGTATGACTTTTATAAAACATCTGGCGGCCAGGGAGCTGCTATGAGGGGGGCGAGGGGCCGTGGCATCTGAAAATGCAGCGATTGAACCGGAAATTTCTGTTCAGGCAAACAATCCTGAGTTTTATGAAGATTCTTCAGCCGAACAGTTAATTACAAAAAAAGACCTCAACAAAATGGTCTGGCGCTCACTATTGCTTCAGGCATCTTTCAACTATGAAAGAATGCAGGCAGCAGGCTGGCTATACTCTATTCTTCCAGGACTAAAGAAGGTTCACAAAAATAAGCATGACCTTAGTGAATCAATGAAAAGCCATATGGAATTCTTTAATACCCATCCTTTTCTAGTAAACATCATTATGGGAATTGTCCTCGCAATGGAGGAGAGAAAACAAAACCGGAATACCATACGTGCTATCCGGGTTGCCATGATGGGTCCCCTGGGTGGTATCGGGGATGCCTTGTTTTGGTTAACACTTCTGCCTATTTGTGTTGGTATAGGTGCTTCGCTCGGAGCAGATGGCAATCCAATAGGTGCACTTGTGTTCCTTATTATATTCAATGTCGTCCATTTTGGACTGCGCTTCGGTCTTATGCGATATGGCTATAATGCTGGAACCAATGCCATCAGCTCATTAAAAGAAAACACCAAGAAAGTGTCTCATGCTGCCTCTATCGTTGGCTTGACAGTGGTAGGCGGGCTTATTGCCTCATTTGTGCAGTTAAAGGCAAATCTGGTCATTCATGCAGGCAAAGCTGAAATTGCCCTGCAGGAAGATTTGCTGGATAAGATCATGCCAAACATGCTGCCGTTAGGCTATACCTTATTAATGTATTACTTGCTAAAAAGAGGCTTGTCCCCTGTTATTTTAATTCTGATTACAGTTGTTATTGGCATTATTGGTAAGATACCATTCCCATTCGGCACCATTCTTTAAACGGGAGTGAGGAGGAAAATAATGAACGGTTTAATTGTTTCAGGGCATGGTTCCTTTGCTGCAGGTCTTCACTCTTCATTGAAGTTGATTGCAGGGGAACAGCCACGTATAGAGTATGTTGATTTCTTAGAATCAGAATCTACATCAGATCTTGAAGTAAAGATGAAAGCAGCATTGGCAAACTTAAAGTGCTGCAATGGGGTACTCGTTCTGTGCGACCTTGTGGGAGGTTCGCCCTTTAAAACGGCTGTTTCTCTAACAAACGACAAACAGGATACTGCTGTTATTGGCGGAGCAAATCTGGCAATGGTTATGGAAACCGCCATTATCAAAGACAATGTCTCCATAGACGAACTAAAAGAAATAGCCATCACTTCAGGAAAAGAAGCGATAAAATGTTTCCAGAAATCTGATCGCCTCAAGAGAGATGGAGCAGGTATTTAATGGAGGCTATTTGTGCAGATAAAATCTATGGCCCTAACAGCAGAATACATTCAGGATTTGTGATTTATAAGAATGGATTCATAACGGATATTACGGAAGAGGAACCAGACTGCCAGATACATGATTTCTCGGGATTTTCCGTTATCCCTGGTCTTATTGATATTCATATCCATGGCATTTCAGGGAATGACACGATGGATGCAGCGCCGGAAGCTTTGCAGGAGATTTCTATATCACTTGCAAGGCATGGGGTGACGTCCTTTTTGCCTACAACTCTTACGCATGATTTTGAGAAAATAAAGGCTGCCGTTAGCGAGATTGGCAGACAAATAGGAAAGACAGCTGGAGCAGAAATCCTCGGTTCGTATGTTGAAGGACCTTATTTAGCCTCTGAGCACAGAGGCGCGCATCCTGTGAATTACATGCGAGAAATATCAATGGAAGAAATTGATGAGTTAATTAAAGCATCCCAAAATACGATTAAAATTCTAGCGCTGGCACCGGAAAAGGAGATGGCTTTAAAGGTTATTCCCTATCTGAAAAGTCTGGGAATTCTTGTCTCACTGGGACATACCAATGCAGACTATGAAACTGCCAATCTGGCAATAGATAGCGGGGCTAGTATTTCAGTTCATACGTTTAACGGAATGCGTGGATTCACCCATCGTGATCCGGGATGTCTGGGAGCTTTCCTGACAAATGAACATATTTTTTGCGAGTTGATAGCTGATTTGGAACACGTGCATCCAGCAGGTATTCAACTGCTTCACAAAGCAAAAGGAGCAGACCAGATTCTATTAATTAGCGACAGTATGGCCGCAGCGGATTTACCGGATGGGAAGTATAAGCTTGGAAGCCTAACTGTCAGAGTAAAAGACGGAATAGCCAGAACAATGGAGACTGGATCCCTGGCAGGCAGTACTGCAAATTTAATGAGCTGCTTAAGAAACACAAAGGAGGTTCTAGGGCTGCCGCTTGAATCCATTTTGCCGATGGCTACTATAAATCAAGCTAAATTGCTGGGTGTTGATCATGAAATCGGCACCATTGAAATTGGAAAAAAGTTAAATGCAGCTGTTATTGACGATGCATTCAATGTAATAGCCACCTTTGTTAATGGAAAAGTTGCTTTTATGGAGGAGAAAATAAATTGAGTAAAAATAACATTGTAAACACCATTGATATGTTCAGAAAAGCCCAGCAAGAAGAATATGCGATTCCTGCCTTTAATATCCACAACCTTGAAACATTCCAAGTGGTGGTGGATACTGCAGCAGAATTGAACTCACCTGTCATACTGGCTTCCACACCAGGTACCATTTCTTATTCAGGCGGTGACTATTTGGTGTCAATTGGAAATGCTGCAGCAAAAAGATATGAGATTCCGATCGCTCTCCACCTTGACCATTTTGAGAGTTTTGAAGAAATCAAGAAATATATTAAATTTGGTTTTAAGTCTGTGATGATCGATGCCTCCCATCATCCTTTTGAAGAAAATGTCAAGATAGTAAAGGAAGTTGTCGATTATGCCCATGAATATGGGGTCTCTGTTGAGGCTGAATTAGGCCGTCTAGGGGGAGTAGAAGACGACCTCGTTGTGGATGAAAAGGACGCGAAGTATACCAATCCGGAGCAGGCTGGAAAATTTGTGGAGTTAACCGGGATTGACTCTTTGGCAGTTGCTATTGGAACTGCACATGGATTATACAAGGGTGAGCCTAAAATTGACTTTGATAGGCTGGATGAGATCCGCTCCATGGTTTCTATTCCTCTCGTCCTTCATGGGGCTTCCGATATCCCGGATACAATGGTGAAGAGAACAATAGAACTCGGTATTTGCAAGGTAAATATTGCAACAGACCTAAAAATCCCATTTTCTAATGCGGTCAAACAATACTTTATCGAGAACCCGGACGCAAATGATCCCCGAAAATATATGACTCCAGGCAAAGACGCGATGAAGAAGGTAGTCGAGGAAAAAATTCTTATGTGTGGCAGCAATGATAAAGCCTAGCATACTAACCGTTACCCTTAACCCCGCTATAGATACTGTCTACCGCCTGGAATACCTTAAAATTGGAAGAAGCACACGTACGAAAAGTCCCCTTAAAACTGCAGGAGGAAAAGGACTGAACGTTACAAGGGTGTTGAGCATTCTTGGAGAAAGTGTGACGGCAACCGGTTTTTTAGGGGGGAGCAACGGGGATTTTATCCGGAATGAGCTGGTAAACCTTGGTGTCCGTGATGAATTTGTGAAGATTGCAGGGGAAACAAGGCAGTGTCTTGCCTTTCTTGACAACAGAAATAATCAGACAGAAATTCTTGAGGAAGGGCCCTTCATATCCGTCTTGGAGCAGGAAGAGTTAAAACAGCGCTTGCGCATCTTAATAACTGAAGCTCAAATCCTTATAGTAAGTGGTTCAATGCCCCTTGGAGTATCATACAGCCTCTATCAATGGATGATAAAAGAGGCTAAAAATCATGGAGTCAAAGTTCTCCTGGATACCAGTGGAGAGGCACTAGCCGAATCTCTGTCTTATGGACCTTATTTAATCAAACCTAATCGTGAGGAACTTGAAGGGCTTCTTGGCCGTCCCTGCCGGGAAGAAACAGAAATCTGGAAATCGATGGAGAAGATAGCTGAGAACGGCATAGAGATTGTAATTGTTTCAGACGGTGAAAGGGGATCATTCGTTCATTATAAAGGGGAACGGATGAAAGTGGCAACTGCAGAAATTCGGGCAGTTAGCCCTGTGGGGTCCGGAGATTCATTTATTGCAGGTTTTGCCGCTGGACTTTCAAAAGGATATTCAGTAAAGGATACTCTGATCCTGGCTTCTGCTTGCGGCTCAGCAAACGCAATGGAAGAGAGGACTGGATATATAAATCTCCAAAACTTGAATACATTGATTGAACAAATTTCAATAAACTCAACTTGGTCAGGCAGTTTATAAAAATTTTTCAAAAGATCGCGGAGGTGCCGGATATTGTTAAGAAAGCGAAATAAACAGAAAAGATTTGCCTCTATATTTCTTTCATTCCTTTTGGTCATATCGCTTATTCCACTCAGTGCGGCTGATGCTGAAGAAAATTCAGATACTTCTTCCATCGGCAAAGTTAGTAGGATACAAAAAGAAGGCAGTGATATTTATCTTGATTTCTCTTCTGGAAAAGGAATTAAATTAAGCTTTCTGAAAGACAATGTTTTCAGGCTTCATCTGGATCCGAGCAGTGAATTTCCTGAATACCCAACACCTAACAAGCCTGACCATGTGACGAAAATCGTGGATAAAGATAAAAACGACTACCAAAAAGAATATGGAACCGTAAACGTAAAGGTAAAAGAAGATTCCGATTTTTATAGGATATATACAAAAATATTGGAACTAAAAATCTCCAAAACTGACTCCAAAATGAGCATGATTAATAAACAAAATAACAAGGTTATCTGGAGTGAGAAGGAGCCGCTTTCTCTTGAAGCGAATAGCGCAGTTCAGACACTTAATACAAAAGATGGTGAATACTTTTACGGTGGAGGACAGCAAAACGGCTACTATTCTCACAAAAATAATAAAGTAAATATCTCCATCGGAGGCGGATGGGATGCAGGTGCAGCATCAAGCCCTGTTCCGTTCTACTTGAGCACTGAAGGATATGGAGTGATGAGAAATACGTTTAAGCCGGGTGTCTATGACTTTTCCAAAACGGCAACTTTTTCACATGAGGAAAATAGATTTGACGCTTATTACTTTGTTGAAGACTCCATTCCGGAAATTATTAACGAATATACCGAGCTGACTGGAGAAGCAGCATTAATGCCGGAATATGCGTTTTATTTAGGGCACGCAGATTGCTTTAATGGCACTCACAACGGCCATAAAGACCAGAGAACCCTCCTTGGCAAAGGCTTGGATACATTAAATCAATATGTGGAGAAGGATATGCCGCTCGGCTGGTTTTTGCCGAATGACGGTTATGGATGCGGCTATGGTGGATTAGAGAATTTGGAGAAATTTGCGGATGAAGCAAATGAGAAAGATGTTGAAGTAGGCCTCTGGACACAAAGCAATTTATACCCAGACCCGAGCCTGCCTGAGGATAGCCCATTGCGAAGGGATCTTGATGGTGAAGTGAAGGCGGGAGTAAGAGCTGTTAAAACGGATGTTGCATGGGTAGGACAGGGCTATTCCATGGCTCTTAACGCAACACGCCAGGCTGCTGAAGGAATCGAAAAGCAGGAAAACTCAGGCGGAGCACGCCCGTTTGTGATTAGTCTCGATGGATGGGCAGGCACCCAGCGTTATGCCACTCTTTGGTCTGGTGACCAGTATGGAGGGGAGTGGGAATACATCCGCATGCATATCCCAACATACATTGGAGCGGGATTATCCGGCAATCCGAATGTTGGTTCGGACATGGATGGTATTTTTGGAGGAGATCCAGTCATCCAGACAAGAGATTTTCAATGGAAGGCTTTCTCGCCAATTCAAATTGATATGGATGGATGGGCGTCATCCGGAAACGATTACAGCAAATCCAAAAACCCTTGGAATTATGGCGAACCTTATACTTCCATAAACCGCATGTATCTGAAGCTAAAAGCGCAAATGATGCCATACATTTATACGATTGCAGAAGAATCCACTTCTACCTCTATGCCTTCTGTCCGGGGAATGATGCTGGAGTATCCAGAAGATCCATTTACGTATGGCACTGATACACAGTACCAATATATGTGGGGGCCAAATTTACTGATAGCGCCTGTCTACAATGAAAAGGATCATGCAGCTGGTGTAAGAAACGGAATCTACTTACCGGATTCTGAACAGGTTTGGATCGATTACTTTACAGGTGAGCAGTATCAGGGCGGAGCAGTTTTAAATAATTTTGACGCCCCATTGTGGAAGACACCAGTCTTCGTGAAAAATGGAGCTATCATCCCAATGGCTCCTGAAAACAATGCGATTAATGAGCTGGATGGATCTGAAAATCGAATTTTTGATATATATCCAGCAGGGAAATCTGAATTTACTCTTTATGAGGATGACGGTAAAACAACTGATTACAAATCTGGGAAGAATACAAAAACCAGGATTTCATCTGTCGTAGCAAATGATAAAGTAAAAATTACCGTTCATAAAGCAAAAGGAAAAGGCTACAAAGGAATGGTCAAGGAAAGAGGAACCGAATTCCTCGTTAATACACGAAAGCAGCCTGAATCTGTAACTGTAAAGGTTGGCGGCAAAAATAATAAACTGCGAAAAGCTTTAACAGAGGAAGAATACAGCCGCTCTGAAAATGTTTATTTCTACAATGAAAGTCCGAATCTTAATAAATATTCAACGGAAGGCTCTGAGTTCGCCAAAACAAAGGTAACTACTGCACCGAAGTTATTTGTAAAGATTGCAAAAACGGATATAACCAAGAATCAAGTGATGCTTACGGTAAATGGATTTAACAACACGCAAGAGAAAGAAGTAAAAGATACAGAAGTGCCTGATGTGCCTTACGGACTCGGAGCCGCAGATGAAAATATTACAGATAAAAGCATAAAACTTAATTGGAATAAAGTTGAAGGTGAAAATCTTTCCTATGACCTTAAAATTAATGGAATGATATACAAAAATGTTTATTTCGAAAAAGAAAATGAGAAGCCGTTTTTCGAGCACGATAATCTAAACTTTGACACAGAATACAGATATAGTATCCGGGCAGTTAATACAAAGGGTGCATCAGACTGGAGTGATGAAATAACCGTAAAAACCAAGCTTGATCGATTCAGAAACGTTCCGAAGAATATGACAGCCAATGCCTCAAGCAATCAGCCTGGGAGCGAAGCATCGAGAGCAGTAGACGGAGATGAAAAAACACAATGGCATACAGCTTGGGGGTCAGGAAACGTTCTTCCTCATACCTTTGAGATTGATATGAAGCTTGCCTATCAATTAGATAAGCTGGAGTATGTGCCTAGGCCGGATGCAGGGAATGGAACAATTCTTAAGTATGACCTGGATGTCAGCCTTGATGGGAAGACATACAAAAATGTTATTACCGATGGGACTTTTATTAGGAGCAATGAGACAAAAACGATTCAATTCAACGAAGAGGTAACTGCACGGTATATTAAATTAACGATTAAGGATGCTGTGGGGAAATTCGGATCTGCACAGGAATTCAGGCCTTACAAAAAGGATAAATCTGAAGGAATGGTAGTCGGTGAAAACATACCTAATGGTGCCATCGACGAAGAGGATCTGCTTTTCTTTGCCAGTTATATGGGTGTGGACACAACAGATACTTCTTGGGATCAGGTGTCCAAAGTGGATATTAACTATAATGGCGTGATTGATTCTTATGATTTAATGTATGTAGCAGGACAGCTTGGTGAGACACAGCTCCAGCCGACTAATCGTCCTGCAGCAGGACTGCTGAGCATTCGTCCTGATAAGCAGCAATTAAAAGCAGGGGAAGAGTTTGCAGTAGAGGTAATAGGTGCAGGGATGAAGGATATTAATGCCTTCAATCTTGAACTTGAAATTGATCCAAATAAGTATGAAATTGTAAAAGAGTGTTTAGAAGGATCTGAATGTGGCGAGAGAATTGCCGACTCTGCTGCTTCTACCGCGAATATGCTGAATTATTCAATTCTTGCAGGAATAGGCAATGAGAAGCAAAGAATTATGGCTGCTTTTTCAAACAAAGGTTCTTTTGAAACGTTAGAAGGCACATCAACTCTGGCAGTCATTAAGCTAAAAGCGAAGAAAGATTTAGAGTTTGATATACCGATTACGAGATCCTTGCTTGTGAATACAAGCTTTGATACCATCGATGAAATCGGTCAGGTTTTAAAGCCTGGAGAAGAGCCTGGAGAAGTCGAGCAGCCTGAAGAGCCGAAGGAACTGCTCATGACGGCAAGGGATATCGCTGTATCTGGTGAAGCAGATAAAATGCAGGATGGTGCTGAAGCCTTCCCGCTGTTAATTGACGGTGAAATAAGTGAATCTTCCCTGGCTGAGCTTAAGTGGAGCATTACGGAAGCCGATGGTATTTCTCTTCCATTAGAGGTTGATTTCAGCTTTAATAGTCCAACAGAACTTACCAGATTTGAAGTATTCAACAGACCGCTTTATACCAATGGGAAAATAAAAGCCCTTCGTGCAAAAGCTTTTGATGAAGAAGGGAATGAGTATGATTTGGGTAGAATGGAAGTCGGGTCAAGCGATAAATCTGTAACCTGCGATTTAACTGAACATACTCAAATGCCATCCGGCAAGAAAATGGTTAAGTTCAAAATTATATTTGAAGAATCTCATAGTGGGCCGCTTATGCTTTCAGTTGCAGAAGTGCAATTCTGGAAGAGAAACGCTGCCAATTGAGAGCAATTAAAAAAGAATTGAAGAAAGCCATGGATAGTTCCATGGCTTTTCTTCGTTAGGATTTAAGAAATCAATTTATAAGTAACAACGGATTTAGATAGAGGGGTTTTCATGGTTATCTTGACTGGTGATGATCAACATGTTACCATAACGTCACATATTAAACTTTTATTTATAACGAAAGGGCCGATGTAATGAGCGACGAGCTTTCCACCGTTTTTAAGGCATTGGGACATCCAATCCGCAGGGAAATTCTCGATATTCTTAAGAAATCGCCAAGAACGACCGGAGAACTTAACGACTATTTTCCTGAAGTTACAAGGTATGCCATTATGAAGCATCTAAATATTTTAGAGGAAGGCAAATTAGTTTTGGTACGGAGAGAAGGAAAATATAAAAGGCATTTTCTTAATGCAGTGCCCCTTCAGGAAATGCATGAGCGCTGGGTAGGTAAATACATGAAATCCGCAGCCAGCTCGCTGTTGAATTTACGGAGGGCCGTTCAAGATAAAGGAGGAGACAAACCGATGGATTCAGCAAAGGAGTTTCGCATTGAACAGGAGATATTTCTTGATGCACCACGAGAAGAAGTATTTAGGGCATTAACCGAAAAGGTGGAAGAGTGGTGGGAGTTTCGCATAGCTCCAAAAGGAGTAACATCCCACTTTACGTTTGTGCCTGTTCCAGGAGGGCAATTCACCGAAAAATGGGGTGAAAAAGAAGGCGCAGTCTGGGGGAATGTATACTATGTGAATGCGCCTGAAGAAATACGGCTGCACGGCCATCTGGGCATGCATGGAGCGGTAAACAGTGCCTATACGTATCGTCTTCTTGAGAAAGAAGGAGGGACGCTGCTGCAGCTTTCCCATACAGCCTCTGGTGTTATTCAGGAGCAATGGGAAGAGGAGCATTCCAAGGGATGGGAATACCTGCTTGGAACCCTGCTAAAAAAATACGTAGAATCGAACTATTCTGGAGGACAAGATGGTAGATGTAATCACAGAAATAACAATTAATTGTCCTGCTTCACAAGTGTCAGAGTATGCTTCAAATCCCGATCATGCTCCTGAATGGTATGTCAATATACATGCTGTTGAGTGGAAGACACCAAAACCGCTTCAACTAGGATCACAGATTGCTTTTAGAGCGAAGTTTCTTGGCCGGGAACTTGCTTATGTTTACGAAATTACTGATTATATTCCAGATGAAATATTGGTAATGAAAACTGCAAATGGACCATTTCCAATGGAGACTATCTATACATGGCAAGCGATCGATGAAAATCATACCCTCATGACATTAAGAAATAAAGGGAACCCAAAAGGGTTTAATAAGGTCATGTCTCCATTGATGGAACCGATGATGAGAAGAGCAAATATGAAGGATTTAAAAAAATCAAAGCCATACTTGAAAAATAATTTTTATCATCCATCCGGCAGGAAGGTTTTTCTGTGGGTTCACATAAGGTGTATGCCCTATGCAGCTTTAAAAAGGCTGTTTAACGGGCTGGGCACCTTATTAATAAGCTGCAGTTTTCACCTTAAAGCATACATATGGCGATACTAATGCCTCATTATTCAATTAGCAATTTTAAAACCGTCCAATCCCTATCAAATCAAACTAAGCCGTCCTATTTAGGGCGGCTTAGTTTGGTTATGTTCCCCTTTTTTATAAAACTAATTTATAGTAGATGCTCCTTTTAGCAGATAGGGGCAGCGCCATTCTCATCATTTTTTAATGATATTTTAAAAGAATTCTAGTTTTTGGAAGGTACATTACAATTACTAACTAATTTAGGAGGAAAGCTAAATGAAAATTGTGATTATACCGTCTGGTTTTAAAGAGTGCCTGGATGCGGAGGATGTGGCGCTGGCGATGGAAAGGGGAGCGCAGCGTTATAACGGGGAAGCCGACATTGAAATAATTCCTATGATTGATGGCGGAGAAGGGTTTGCAAAAACCATTACGAGATTAAAAGGCGGTCACTTGATTTACGTAGATGCGACGGGTCCTGTCGGCAAAAAGGTAAATGCCCATTTCGGCATTTTTGCAGAAAATGGTGAAATGACTGCTGTTATAGAGATGGCTGCAGTGGCAGGTCTGAAGCATGTTCCCCTGCAGGAGCGCAATCCTTTACTGACGACTACTTATGGGGTAGGGGAACTGATTCTTGCTGCTTTGGATTTTGGAGCTGATCGTATTTTGATCGGCTGCGGCGACTCCGGCACTTCAGATGGGGGGGCAGGGATGGCCCAGGCACTTGGTGTCCGGTTTTTGGATGGTAATGGAAATGTAGCCGAAATAAAGGGAGGTGCTGATTTATTAAGAATAAAGCAAATAGATGACTCAGACATGGACAAGCGAGTCAGGCAAATTGAAATTGACGTGGCCTGCAATTGGAAAAATGTTTTATGCGGGGACAATGGAGTAGCGAGGATATTTGGCCCGCAAAAGGGTGCAACCAAAGAGCAGGTAAAAATATTATCCGAAGCCATGGAGCACTATGCGAATCTTTTAGAAGAAAGTTATAGGTTCGATGTCAGATACCTCGAGGGAAGCGGTGCCTCAGGAGGGCTCGGGGCAGGTTTGGCTGTTTTTGCTGGGGCAGTGCTTCATCCTCGTTTCAGCCTTATAAGAAAATACATAAAGATAGAAGAAAAAATTGCTTCCGCTGACATCGTGCTGACAGCGGAAGGGAGTATCGATTTCCAGACTCCAAATGGAAAAATACCGACTGAAGTCGCCAGAATTGCCAAAAAATACGATATACCCGTCATAGCCATCACAGGTTCGGTTGGAAAAGGGGCATCCTTGAATTATGATGCCGGCATAGATGCCTTTTTGAGCATAATTCCAAAGCCGACATCTCTGGAAAAAGCAATTCTGTATGCTCCTCAGTGGATTGAGGACAGTACAGAATCAGTCATGCGGCAAGTGGACATTGGCTATAAAATGGCCAGCAGAAACCGGGTCAATGAAGGGGCAGTCTAATATGCAGACTAGAATGGGAAAGCATGGGCAATCCGGCCATCCATTAATTATGCTTATAGACTGTATTTCCGGGAGAAGCCTGGCCATAATCAGCGCCCATGTCTTCTTCTTTCTGTTGATTGCGTTCGCTGATGGGGTTGATTATAAAGCAAAGTTATCGATTTTCATATTTCTCTCCGCTGTAACACTATGGATTTCAACAAAACTCCCTGCTGGATTCATTGCATTTGCCAGCATCGTATTCATCATTTTAATGAATGGAGCGAGTCAGGAGCTATTATATCTGTCCCTTTCGGAGGAAGTGGTATGGCTGATGGTGGGGGCATTTATCATAGGGGAGGCAGTTGAACAATCAGGTTTAACCGGACGGTTCATTCAGTTTATCTTAGGAAAAAGCCGGACGCCGGCAAAGCTGAAAAGTGGGATGATATCCTTTCTTTTCGCCTCTGTTTTTTTTATACCTTCAACAACCGCCAGAGCTGCCATGGCAAGGCCGGTCATTATTCATCTGGCAAGCAGGCTGACCGTAAAAGAGAAAAAAACTCTAACAATCACTATACCTATTGTCATTTTAATGAGTACATCGGCAGCACTTATTGGTGCTGGTTCCCATGTCATTGGTGTTGGTCTTTTGGAAACTGGGGCTGGCCAATCCATCTCTTATTTGCAGTGGCTAATGTGGGGACTGCCTTTTGCATTGATCATGACAATCGTGAGCTCAATAGCCGTTCAGTGGATGGTGAGGAGCGATAAGGAATTGGAAGAATCACCTTTTATACCTAATATACAGGATACGCCACCTCAAATGCCGCTTACAGGAGCGGAAATTAAAACTCTAATAATAGTTTCTCTTCTGATCATAGGATGGATGACTGACAGTTTCCATGGATATGATCTTGCATTTGTTTCCATAATCGGGGCAATTGCGCTGACCATGCCGAATATGGGTGTAATTACCTGGAAACAGGGGCTTAAAGCAGTTTCTTGGAATTTGATTCTTTTTGTTGCAGCAGCATCCGCACTAGGAAAAATTCTTGTTGAAAATGGTGTGGCAGATTGGATGGAAGGAAAGATTACAGGTTTTCTTCAAATCTTCACTGATGCTCCGGATTGGATTATGGCAGCAGTAATCCTTATCATCACCGTCACCAGCCATTTATACATTACATCCCATACAACAAGGGCAATTATTTTGGTTCCAGGGATCATTCTGTTTAGCCAGTCAATGGGAATGAATCCATACGCAGCCGTCTTTATCAGTTTAATAGGCATGAACTACTGCATCACTTTTCCAGTAAGTTCTAAGGCACTGCTCCTTTTTTATGAAGATGATGAATTAAGTTATGATGCAGGTATTTTAGCTAAGTTAAGTGCAATCCTAATGCCCCTTTACATTGCCATTGCAGTTATTTTCTACTGTACTTATTGGCAGTGGACGGGTATGAGTCTATATTGACTGAAATACTTACCGCGTTTTTAAAAATGCGGTTTTTCATTTGAATTGGAAATATATTTAATTAGGATGAACCGAACGAACTGGTTAGGGAAAATTAGATAGTGTGCTTGAATGTTACTTAAATTTAGGGTAAAGTTAATTGTAGACATTAAAGATCTTTAATGTATTCATAAAGGAGATAGGAAATGAAATATTCAAAAGCCACCAACTATGCATTGCACACAATGGTATATTTAACTTTAACACCCAAGGGGAAATCTGTTGGCGTTGAACAGCTGGCTAAAATCCAAAATCTTTCCCCGACCTACCTGTCGAAAATTCTCACGAAACTTGTAAAGGCAGGCCTTATTGAATCAACTCCTGGTGTTAAGGGCGGATACAGCATTGTAAGCCATTCGCGTAAAACTTCCTTTCTGGATGTCATTCATGCCATCGAAGGGCACACCACCTTGTTTCATTGTTCTTTGGAACATGATGATTTACAAAATGAAGATTGCTTAATTGAAAAGGTAATGTTTGAAGCTGAGAAAAAGATGAAAGATGAGCTGAATACAAAATATATTTCTGATATTGCAAAAGAGATTGATTCCACAAAAAAATAAAAAAAGAATTGTAATCAGTCTAAGTAATTTTTTTGTGATAATCATAGATATTAAAAGTCTACAATATATTTAATTGAGGAGGAAATAAATATGCTGTTAGATTGTGTCATTATCGGCGGAGGGCCATCCGGATTAAATGCTTCACTTGTTCTTGGAAGGGCAAGGAAAAAGGTTATCCTTTTTGATGAGAATAAACCCAGAAATGCGGTAACTCACGAATCTCATGGTTTTATTACAAGGGATGGCATCAAACCTTCTGAGTTTAAGAGAATTGCCAGGGAAGATTTAATGAACTATCCTGACATCACAATGGAGAACCAGCGGGTTACTGATATAAAGAAAGAAAATGATGCTTTCATGGTTCGTGCAGAAGACGGCAGAAGCTTTCGCTCCAGAAAGGTCCTTTTGGCTACAGGTCTAAAAGATGAACTTCCAGCAATTGAAGGAATTCACCAGTTTTATGGCAAAACCTTATTTAGTTGCCCATTTTGCGATGGCTGGGAATTAAGAGACCGCCCATTAGTTCTAATCTCAGAGGATAACCGTGCTTTCCATATGGCAAAAATGATTTCAAATTGGAGTAATAATCTTGCTGTTTGTACGAATGGCAATTTGATATTTTCGGAAGAACAAAAAGAAATATTAATAAGAAAACAAATAAGGGTATTTGATGATGAGATAGCTGCTTTAGAAGGGGAAAGCGGGCGCTTGGCCAAAATAAAATTTAGAAATGGCAATGAACTTTTTAGGGCTGGAGGCTTTGTCACAACGGGTTTAACCCAAGCTGCGCCATTTGCAGAAGTATTAGGATGCAAGATGAATAATATGGGAGGAATTGAAACAGACACCCTTGGCCGAACAAATATTGAAGGTGTTTATGCCAGTGGTGATAATTCTATCCTGGCACCTTCACAATTGATTATTGCTGCCAGTGAGGGAAGTAAAGCGGCTATAGGAATCGTTCATGATTTAGTAAATGAAGATTTTTAAAAGGTGTTGGAAGTAAAACTTTTTTTACTATAATTAAAGAGTATGTGTGTCTTTAATATCCATTAATATTATTTGGTGAGTTACACATTGTCCAAAGGAAGAGTTGATCAATATGGAAGAAAAAATGGAACGTGCAGAAAGAAAAATAGAATTTCTGGAAAATCCAAAATAAGAGGTGATATTCCACTAAAGAACTGCTGTGAATGATCCCTATTAAGAATACGTACACGATTTCGGATATAGATGCTGGCACTGGTTATATTACAGTCCCGGCAGCAAGAGCCACAGCTGGAATGGTTTATGCATTAGATATTGATGGAGATATGCTGGATGTGATCAAACCCAAAGTGGAAAAGGAAAAAAATGGAAATATCATAATACTAAAAGAAAGTAATCATTAGTTCTCCATGAGATGCCATCCTTACCACGTGCACTGGGGCAAATAAACGAGTGCTTAAGCCTGGCGGCTATTTCGTATGTATCGAAATTGAAAAGAAAGACTTTCCAAAAGAAAGACATCCCAGAATTGCTTCATCTGAAATGGAAGAAGCAATTAAACTTGCAGGGCTGAATGTATCCATGAAGCTTTTTTAACAGATGCCATCTATATGATTATAGCTAAAAAAATTATAATTGAAAATGAGGAAGAGCTGTGAACTTCTCCATTTCTTTAGAGGGCAGTATAGACCTAAGGAGTGAGACATGGCTATGAAATCAATCTAGCGATAATTGGAATCAATACTCGAGCTGGAGTACTCATCAATTTTGGTTTCATTCGCTTCTTATTTTCATACTTATAAACGTTGTCGGGTTTGCACAGGGAAGGAAAACGTTCACCTGCACTGATACCATCAGAGAACGCTACTCGCTTTAGTTCCGGTGCTGTATTTGATTTTGTATAAGGGTGTTTATAAATAAACTTTGAGTGCTATTTTTACTTTTGTATCAAGCGTATCCTTTTCTCCTATTTATCCTGCAAATAGGAACCGTCTATTTTTACTTGTATCTAACCTATTTCTCTGTAGCACCCGTATCAATTTGGTTAACGAATCTTTTTGTTTATTTTCAGAAACAAGAGCAATAAGAGGTTAAGAAGGCGCCTTGTACTTTTTTCCATAGGCATTATAATAGATTTGTAAGCGATTACGAAATTAAAAGGAGGAGACTATGGGCAGATTAGTTCATTTTGAAGTCCATGTGGACGATATGGAGCGCGCCAAGAAGTTTTATGGCGAGGTATTCGGATGGTCATTTCAGGATTGGAGTGAGTATGCCGGAATGCCTTATTATGGAGCAGTGACTGGAAATGAAGAAGAACTTGGCATTAACGGTGCTCTGTTGCAAAGACAGGGACCGCCACCAGAAGCTAATCAAGCGTTAAACGGATATGCCTGCACGATGGGTGTGGAGGACTATGATGCAGCTGAAGCCAGAATTATTGAGAATGGCGGCACTGTCGCATTGCCGAAGTATGCTCTTCCTGGAATGGCTTGGCAGGGTTATTATAAGGATACTGAAGGGAATATTTTCGGAATTCACCAGCCGGATGCAAGTGCCAAGTAAATCTATCTAAAACTTATATCATCAAATGGAAAAATACATAATTGAAAAAAGCCTTCTCCATGAGAGGGCTTTTTTGTTTAGGAGCCAGAAGGACTGGCAACTGTATTTCGTAATCAGGCACTGATTTTTACAATTTTGCCTTCTTTGCGTTTCTTTGCATATTCAGCAGTTGCGGTAAATAGAACATCTGATGACGAGTTAAGGGCCGTTTCACAAGAATCCTGAAGAACTCCTATGATGAATCCTACACCCACAACCTGCATCGCGATGTCGTTCGGTATTCCGAATAAGCTGGCTGCTAAAGGGATGAGAAGAAGCGAACCGCCTGCAACACCTGATGCACCTGCGGCAGATACTGCTGCTAATACGCTAAGGATAAGAGCAGTTGCAAAGTCCACTTGAATTCCTAGTGTATGGACAGCAGCAAGAGTCAGAATAGAAATTGTAACAGCTGCACCTGCCATGTTAACCGTTGCGCCTAATGGGATGGATACGGAATAAGTATCTTCATCCAGCCCAAGCTTTTCGCATAAGCTCATATTTACAGGGATGTTCGCTGCTGAGCTGCGCGTAAAGAATGCTGTCATTCCGCTTTCTCTCAGACATTTAAATACTAGAGGATATGGGTTCCTGCGAATGTTTAAGAATACGATAAGCGGATTCACAACGAGAGCAATAAAGAACATAGAACCGAGCAGGATTGCAAGCAGTTTTCCGTAATCAAGCAATGCTGAAAGACCATTGGTGACTATCGCATCAAACACGAGACCCATGATCCCGATTGGAGCGAAGCTAATTACCCATTTTACTAAAGTCGAGATTGCATCTGAGAAGTTTGCGAGCATGTTTTTTGTAGTATCAGCAGATTTTCTTAAAGCAATGCCGAGGAGAATTGCCCAAGTCAAAATACCGATATAGTTACCATTAATCAGTGCATTGACCGGGTTGTCCACTACGTTAGTCAGAAGGGTTTGAAGAACTTCTGCTATCCCTCCAGGAGGTGTTACATCCTCAGCTCCGGGAGCAAGTGACAGGGTAACCGGAAAAATAAAGCTGGCAACAACTGCTACAAATCCAGCCAGAAAAGTACTTAATCCATAAAGGGCGATAATAGATTTCATATTCGTCTTATGGCCGCTTCTATGCTTGGAAATGGCGTGCATTACCAGGAAAAATACCAATACCGGCGCTACAGCTTTTAATGCACCTACAAAAAGAGTGCCGAAGATAGTGATCCATCCCGCTGCTTTAGGAATGGTCAAAGCCAGGGCGACACCTGCGATGATGCCCAGCAGAATTCTTTTGACCAGGCTTATTTGGTTCCACTTGCTGATTGCGTTTTTCATAGAATTCCCTCCGAAGTGATTATTATATAAAAGAGAATAATTGCTTGTCACTGTTATTTGACAGTGATATTTGTTAGTTTAACACAAATATTATAAATTGTGCGATAAATTATTATATTGAAATATCTGTCAAACAGCTTTTATTAAGATAGATTGCTGATGCTATTGGTTTCACTTGTTTATTTTTGTGGAAAGAATAATAAAGAATTTAATACTTTTTTTGCTTGTGGAATAAGAGCCTTTCTATAGCCGCAATCTAAAAATGTACATATAATCGAAAGATGAGGTATACACCATGACTGGAATTCTACTAGCCCTCATAGCAGCGGTTTCCTGGGGCAGCATTGTATTTGTCAGCAACAAGCTTGGCGGTGACGAGGACAGCCAGACACTTGGTACTACAATAGGTGCCCTGTTATTTGCCATCGCTGTCTATCTTTTCAAGAGGCCAGATCTGTCCAATATTGTTTGGGCAGTCGGCTTTATTTCTGGTTTGTTCTGGTCAATCGGGCAGAAAAATCAGTTTGGGGCAGTCCGCTATCTGGGAGTTGCCAAGACAGCTCCGATGTCCACAGGTCTGCAGCTTATTGGAACAACTTTTTTTGGGGTATTCATTTTTAAAGAATGGGAAACAACGATGAGCATTATCATCGGGGTCTCCTCTCTTGTCTGCATCATTGTTGGTGCCGTTCTGACTTCTCTGAAACAGGGGGATGACAAGGAACAGGGAAAAAGTCTCAAGAAAGGATTGCTTGTACTGCTTTTATCGACGGCAGGTTTTGTGGGGTATGTCGTTTTAATACGCTGGTTTGATATTGACGGCTGGTCTGCGATTCTGCCGCAGGCGATTGGGATGGTAACAGGAGCATTCCTCATAACTCTGCGCCGCAAGCCATATAACAAATTTGCTATAAGGAATATCATTACGGGACTGATTTGGAGCACGGGGAATCTGGGATTGCTGCTTTCACTGCCGAAAATCGGCGTTGCCACCAGCTTTTCACTCTCCCAGACCGGAATTGTCATATCGACCATTGGCGGGCTTTTCTTTTTAAATGAACGCAAAAGCAAAAAGCAGGTGTTTATGGTTCTCCTGGGCTGTTTGTTTATTATCGCAGGTGGAGTTTTGCTGGGCTTTACGAAAAAATAAAAATAAGGGAGCGGATCTTATGTATCCAAGTCTTGAAGGCAAAGTTATCGTCATTACCGGCGGAGCTACCGGGCTAGGGAAGGCAATGGCTGAGCGATTCGGTGCTGAAAAAGCGAAGGTTGTCATCAATTATTTTAATGAGGAACAGGAACTGCAGGGAATCATTGAAACGATTGAAAATGCAGGCGGAAGTGCATCTGCCATCCAGGGGGATGTTACAAAGGAAGAGGATATTAAAAGAATGATTGCCCATGCAATTAACACGTTCGGTTCCCTCGATGTCATGATCAATAACGCGGGAATCGAAAATGAAGTCCCATCTGAAGAACTCACCCTTGACGATTGGAATAAAGTTATTTCGACGAATTTGACGGGACAATTTCTTGGCTGCCGGGAAGCCCTTGATTATATGCTGAAAAACAAAATAAAAGGCTCGATCATTAATATGTCATCTGTTCATCAGGAAATTCCCTGGCCCCATTTTGTTCACTATGCCGCAAGCAAAGGCGGGGTCAAATTGATGACCGAGACTCTGGCTCTTGAATTTGCCCCGCACGGAATCAGGGTGAACTGCATTGCCCCTGGTGCTATTGATACACCGATTAATGCTGAAAAATTCTCAGATCCTGAATTGAAAAAAGGTGTCCTTGAGCTCATTCCTATGGGCTACATCGGGAAGCCCGAAGAAATCGCAGCTTGTGCAGTGTGGCTGGCTTCCACAGAAGCGAGCTATGTCACCGGACTGACATTATATGCTGACGGAGGCATGACACAATATCCCGGATTCCAGGCGGGAAAAGGATGATGGAAAAATGCCCTTCTCACTAATGAGAGGGGCTTTGAAATTTTATTTCAAATCAAAAAACACGGTATTTCCTACCCAGGAATCATATTCCATTTTGGCATCCTCGCCGGTTTTTACTAAACCGGCTATATACCCTTCCTTCTCGTTTCCTTTATACATTTCAAAAGAAAAATCAGGTTCTGCTGTTGCGACAGTATCGCCGCTGTATACATCGCCGCTCTCGCTGACAAATTTAAAGTTCATGATTCCATCGATGGTGAATGGATGGTCCTCTGTTTCAGAGTCGGCAACTTTTACTTTGCTTTTTACAAGAACCCATTCATATCCTTCAGGTGCATCCTCGTTAAACTCATTCATTTCCTTCAGTTTGACCTGTGCATCCTGTCCGCGAATGACCTCTTCTACTGACAGCTCAATCTTTGTTTTATATTCATTTGATGAATCATCGTATGTGACCGTTTCAATCGCAGCCATTTCATTTACTTTTATCGGATTGGAGCGGGAGCCAGCCTTTGATTCTTCTTTTTTCTCCTCAGGCTTTGCACTTTGCTCCTCGCCATTCTCCTCTGTTTTGCTTTTTGTTGATACACCCTTGCTTTCACCGCACGCAGTTAGAAACAATGCAGACACCAAACCTGCCACAGCTAATTTTACTAATTTCCTATGTTTCATATTAATCCCTCCAGTTAGTTATCTTGATCTCTACAAGGAAAATAGTAGCATGAAGGCTGATTAAATTTTTGGAAGGGTGAAAGACATAAATAAAAAAATCCGGCCTCTTAATAAGGGCCGGACCTGAAGGGGTAAAGAAAAAAGGGCTGTATGATGTTTCGGTACAAATTCATTGTAATACTTAAATGTTAACAAACTATGAACGGGATGCGGACAAAGTATTAAATATTTCCTTTCGATATAAGAGTGAAAGGTCCATTTGTTAAAATTATTAAATGAGTATACAATCAGGCTGGACAAAAAATCCTGCAGCAGAAATCGGGTTAACATGATCTATAACTTTGCAGTTAACTTTTCAATACATGAGGAATTTGAACCTGCAGGGGGGACATACAAATTGCTAAGGGAGTCAGCAGCGAAGGCGGCATCAGACATTCATAATTTTATCCAAGCATAACTTTGAGAAACTCATTGATAAAGCCATCGTAGTCAAGTTTAACGGCTATTCTGGTCTTTCCCTTCTGGCTGCCGGGCCGGATATCGATGTATGATAGACCCTTTCCCTCTACAGTTCCATCTATAACACTTACGTCGTAATAAATGTAGTCTGCTATAGCAGGATTATTAATGATCATGATAGTAAGCAGATCGTGAATAGGGGCTCCTTGAATCCCGGGAACCAGCTTCTGATAAGCTTTATAATAGTACTCGAAAATAGGTTTTAATAAAATGGTGAAAGGGTTTGTAGCTGTATTAGTTACATATTCCACTGTTTCCATGGTCAATAAGGCGAATTCTGTTACATTTAGAGGTGTAATCGTAAGGTTATTGGCATATTTACAAATGTAATTGGAAGAGGTAGGGTCACCATAAAAGTTGGCTTCCGCAAGAGGTGTAACGTTCCCGGGAACAAAGAAAGCACCGCCCATGATATAAAAAGCTCCCACTTGCTTGATCTGTTCGTCAAAGAGTATAAAAGCTATCGCCAAGCTAGTAGATCTTCCGGTATCAACAATAATCAAGTCTTTCTGATACTTTTCAATAAGGATACCTATTGTATCAAATGGATAGGTTTGATATTTCATATCAGCAGGAGGCTGAATAGGTCCAATCCCTTCGGCTCCATGGATATCCGGATAGTACGTAACTTTTTCCTGCTGAACAGGCTGAGCAGCACCAGGAATAATAGGAATATTTTTTTGTCCAGCCAGATCTAGCAGATAATAAGCATTTGCTGTTGCCTGGTCCTCAGTTACATTCCCATAGCTTGTAACAAGTCCGACCAGTTCAAGATTCGGATCCAGCAATGTATAAATGATCGCTAGAGAGTCGTCAATTCCAGGGTCACAAAATAATAAAATTTTCTTCGTTTTTCTTTTCGCCATTTAAACCCCTCCCTAAATTGCTTATACAAAAATATTCATAAATGACTTTTAATATGTTGTTTTAAGAAAAGGTCTAAAAATATAAAAAGCGCCTGTTCCCGTAAAAGTTGAAGGGAAAAGCGCGTGTCTTCTTTTCTTCTATTTTCTTTTTTGAGCCTTCATTTTGTTCTCTTCCAGTTCAGCAGCATACTCTTCGTATGTTTTACCCTGCTTCTGGCTTTCCGATTGAATTTTTTTGAACTTGTTATCATTTAGATTAGGCACGTCTTCACCCCCCTTTGGACAAGAGTATTTTTTTACAAAGGCAAGAACATTATTCGAACAAATAAACGAGGAGCTTTTTTCGTAAAAAGGTTTCATTTCAGCCACACAGGGTATGATAACACCTGAAGTAATTGTGTTTTGGAAGAAACCCCATCACCTAACAATACAGGAAAATCCAGGTATAAATTTCTAAAACCGAGGTAAAATATCGTCATAAAATATTAGGAGGTCTGATTTTGGCAAAGAATAATGATAGGAATTCAGCAAATGATCAAGATGTAAAGCGTGAGACGCTGACGACTCGGCAGGGACATCCTGTTACTGATAACCAAAACATCCGTACGATAGGCAATCGGGGACCAGCGACCTTGGAGAATTACCATTTCATTGAGAAAATCTCCCATTTTGACAGGGAAGAAGTACCGGAGCGTGTGGTTCACGCAAGAGGAGCAGGGGCATTCGGTTACTTTGAGACATACGGAAAAGTTGGGGATGAGCCGGTCGAAAAGTATACACGCGCAAAGGTTTTTTCTGGTGCAGGGAAGAAGACGCCATTGATGGTACGCTTTTCTACCGTTGCAGGGGCAAAAGATTCACCGGAAACGGCTCGTGATCCGCGCGGCTTTGCAGTAAAAATGTACACAGAGGATGGAAACTGGGATTTAGTCGGTAATAACCTGAAAATCTTCTTTATCCGGGATGCGATGAAATTCCCTGATATGATTCACGCCTTCAAGCCTGATCCTGTTTCAAATGTGTCAAATCCCGAGCGGATGTTTGACTTTGTATCCAGGACACCTGAGGCCACACACATGATTACATTCTTGTTTTCACCTTGGGGAATACCCGCTACATACCGTCATATGCAAGGCTCCGGCGTCAATACGTATAAATGGGTGAATGAAAAAGGGGAAGCGGTACTGGTGAAATATCACTGGGAGCCGAAGCAGGGCATCCGCAACCTGACACAGCAAGAGGCAAACGAAATTCAGGCGAAAAATGTCGGTCATGCCACACAGGATTTATTTGAGTCAATTAAACGGGGAGATTATCCTGAATGGGAGCTATTTGTACAGATTATGGAGGATGATTACCATCCTGAACTGGATTTTGATCCCCTTGATGATACAAAGCTTTGGCCGGAAGATAAGTTCCCTTGGCTTCCTGTTGGCCGTATGGTTCTTGATCGCAATCCAGAGGATTATCATGCAGAGATTGAGCAGGCTGCCTTCGGTACAGGGGTACTCGTTGACGGAATGGATTTTTCTGATGATAAGATGCTTCAGGGCCGGACATTCTCTTATTCCGATACACAGCGCTATCGCGTAGGGGCAAACTATCTGAAATTACCGGTGAACGCGCCGAAAGCACCTGTTCGCACAAACCAGCAGCGCGGCCAAATGGATACTCGTGACCCTAAAGAATCGGGAGAAAATCCGCATATTAACTATGAGCCATCGATGAAGGGCGGCTTCAAGGAAGCACCTGAGGAAGGGCGCACACCGCATCGGCCAACCTATAATGCTGCAGCCATGAGCGCACCTATCGATCGTCCAAATAATTATGGTCAGGCAGGCCATACATATCGGAGCTTTGAAGATTGGGAGCGCGAGGAATTAATCAAAAACCTCTCTGAAGCACTGGCGGTATGTGACAAACGTATTCAGGATGCTATGTTTGAGCATTTCACACAGGCTGATGAAGATTATGGACGCCGTGTGAAGGAAGGAACCGAGAAAGTCATGAAAGAATTGCTGGCAATGAGCGGGGAAGAGCAAGTGCCTGGCCGAGACGCTGGAAGATCCAAATATGGCCAGGGTTCGATTGCTGAAAACGAGGCAGCAAAGGAAGCTGTTGAGAAAAGCCGTGAAACGGATCCATATTAATTAAGAAGCTAGGGCTGTCCAAAGGTGGACAGCTTTTTTTCTTTGTTTTTTCCATTTTTTAATTGCAGGCAGGTAGGACTTCCTCCCGGTTTTGTAGAATAATCTCCTAAACTATATAGCCAGAGGTGCCGAATGAAACCAATTATAGGGGTTACATCGAATTTAGATGACAAGCAGCTTTCCGTTTCAATGGATAATATCCATTCATTATTAAACGCAGGGGCCGTTCCAATTGTTTTGCCTAATCTGCTGGAAGATGGCAAAATTGAAAAATTAGCTGAAGAGATGGATGGGCTGCTTCTTACGGGTGGAGGGGACATCGATCCCACCCTATTTGGTGAAGAACCCCATCAAAATCTGGGAAGCATCTGTCCTGAAAGAGACACGTTTGAACTCAGCATTATTAAAAAAATGCTGGCTCTTGATAAACCAATTTTAGCCATATGCAGGGGCTGCCAAATCCTCAGTATTGCTGCTGGGGGTGATATGTATCAAGACATCTATTTCCAGATGGGCGTCCCTCTTTTGCAGCATGCCCAAAAAGCACCCCGGTGGCATGCGTCCCACTTTGTAAATGTAAAAAGAAATTCTCTTCTGCACAGAGCCACTGGTGAGCTAAGTTTTAAAGTAAACAGCTATCATCATCAGGCTGTCCGCAAGATGCCTGAAAACTTTGAGGTATGTGCCGAGGCAAATGATGGAGTCATTGAGGCTTTTGAGAGTAACAAGCATAGCTTTGTATTAGGGGTACAGTGGCACCCTGAATGCATGACACAAAAGAACGATCACCCATCCTTAGCTATTTTTGATGCATTTATAAAGGCTTGCAAACAATAAAACTAGAAATAAAAAGCCGTCGCATTTTTCATTTTTGCGACGGCTCTTTCATAGTCCATTCTCTAAATAACTCTCTGAACAGGCGATAAACTCCCGAACCGCAAACGATAAGTACTTTTCCTTTTTCCAGATCATCCCCAGCTCCAAATTTACAGCAGATTCAGAGATTGGCAGAACAACAAGGCCTTGGCTGTATATATTCTGACAGATTTTACTTGGCAGCATAGTGATCCCCAGTTTTCCTTCAACCATCCCCAGCAGGAAGTCCTTTTGTGAGCTTTCACAGACAATATTGGGATGAAATCCGCTTTTCGAGCACTCCTCAATGATCAGGTCGTAAAGGGTGAAATCTTTCCGGTAGAGTATAAAGGGCTCATTCGCCAATTGTGAAAAGTGTACCTCACTATTTGAAGCCAGCGGATGTTCACGATGGACAATAAGCATTAAGGGGTCCTTTAAAACATTAATAATTTCAAAGCTGCTGCCTTGTGCAGGCACCGTACAAATAAGGCCAATATCCAATGTTCCATCGTCTACGCCCTTTTTAATTTTCTTTGTGCCTACCTCTGTTAATTTAATTTCAATCAATGGGAATTTTTCTTTATACTGGCTGATGAGCTGCGAAAAAAAAGCGGCACCTACAATAGGAGGGATGCCAATTTTGATTTCACCGCTCTTCAGCTCCGTCACATCTGTTAACTCCAAAGTCAGGTTTTTAAATGCGTCCAGCACTTTCTTTGCATTAATCAGCACCGCTTTTCCCGCATCCGTTAATTCAAGCTGCTTCGATGACCGGTAAAAAAGCGGCACCCCCAGTTCGCCTTCGAGGTTTTTTATGGCTTTGCTGATGGATGGCTGGGTGACATGCAGGGTCTGTGATGCTTTTGTGAAACTTAAGTGCTGAGCTACTTCAGCAAAATATTCCAAATGCCGTATATCCAAACAGATCCCCCCTTCATATAACCAAAAGGCATAATGTTTATAGATTATATGTATTTCATTTATGGATATCATTCATTATATAATAATCTACAACAATATAATACTGAAAATTAACAATATTCAATTTGGGGAGATGGTTAAGATGGATTTGCAGAAAGAATCTTTATTGCTTCATGAGAAGTTTCGAGGGAAGTTATCAATTGATGTGAAAATGCCGCTGAACAGCATGAAGGATTTAAGCTTAGCCTATTCCCCAGGAGTAGCAGAGCCATGCCGGAAAATTCATGACCAGCCTGAGAAAGTCTATGATTATACAATAAAAGGCAATTTAATCGCGGTTGTCTCTGACGGAACATCGGTGCTGGGGCTTGGCGATATTGGCCCTGAAGCCTCCATGCCCGTCATGGAGGGGAAGGCTGCCCTATTTAAAGCTTTTGCAGGAATTGATGCCGTTCCAATTTGCCTTGATACGAAGGATCCCGAAGAAATCATTAAAACAGTCAAGCTGCTGCAGCCTTCCTTTGGAGGCATCAACCTGGAAGATATCGCGGCACCTAATTGCTTTTACATTGAAGAACGCCTTAAGCAGGAAATGAACATTCCCGTTTTTCATGATGACCAGCATGGAACAGCCATCGTAACGGCTGCCGGTTTAAAAAATGCTTTAAAGCTTGTTGATAAACAAATGGAAAAAATAAAAATCGTAATCAATGGGGCAGGTGCCGCAGGAATCGCGATTATCAAGCTGCTCCTTAATATGGGTGTAAAAGATATCATCATGTGCGATACAAAGGGAGCGATTTATGAAGGAAGACAGGAGCGTATGAACCCTGTCAAAGAGTCTGTGGCGAAAATCACCAATCCAGACAAACGGCAGGGTCCGCTTGAAGAGGTTATTATCGGCGCTGATGTGTTTATCGGGGTTTCATCTGCAGGAGCCTTAACAAAGGAAATGGTCCAGACAATGAGTCAGGATTCCATTATTTTCGCCATGGCAAATCCGGTTCCAGAAATCATGCCGGAAGAGGCAAAGGAGGCAGGAGCCAAAGTGGTAGGAACAGGACGCTCTGACTTGCCTAACCAGGTGAATAATGTCCTCGCATTCCCGGGGATTTTCAGAGGGGCTTTGGACGTCAGGGCTACTGAAATTAATGAAGAAATGAAGATGGCAGCTGTCGAGGCCATCGCCGGATTAATCGACGCTACAGACTTATCACCGGATTATGTAATACCAGGACCGCTCGACAGCCGAGTTGTTCCGGCCGTAAGGGATGCCGTAGTAAAAGCCGCCCAGAAAACCGGTGCTGCCCGGATCGAAATCCTGCAGAGCGAGACGATAAGCCAATAGACTGAAATTTGCATGCGGAGGCATGTTCAAGCGAAGTAAATCATAGTATCCAAAGTATCAGGATGCTGGTTTTGCCAATGGGAATTATTTTATCACTTTCGTCACTCTGAATTAATGGCTGTTTTCTTAAGGTTCTATGTTTCTAAGCGGATAACTAAGTTTATCAGCTGAGTTGATTAAAGCGGAGGAAACTTGACTCCTGCAAAACCGAGGAGGCTCCCGTTCCTCCCCGCGGAAAGCATGTGTCCGTAGCGGAAATCAGCGGACAGCCTTATAAAATTTCCTATCTTTAGAAAAGAGCAAATTAATTTTATTAAGGAGATTGATACCGATGAAAGTATACGAAGTAATCGAGACGCAGGAAATGTTCCGTGGTGAAATCATCGAAGACTATTATATTATTTATGAGCAAACAGAAAACAAAATCTTTGAAAATCGAAACAATCATCTGTTTCAGCAGGAAAGATTTTTAGAAGAGACAGTTAATGTCTTTAAAGGAAACCCGCACTCCACCCTAAAAAAAGTAAAAGCATATCCCATTCGCCATCTTGCATTTGGAGATATCCGCGAAACAATCAGAAACGACTTTCCGGATCTCTTTAAGAAACTGAACAGGTCTCCGGCATAATAATAACAGGCAGCCTCTATTTGATGGAGGCTGTCCTTTTTTATAGAACCCCATAATGGAAAAATAACCTATCTATCTGTATGATGGTATAACGGTAAAAAGAAAACTTCTGCACGGCTGTTTTTCCGTAAAATATTTAGGGAACAATCCAGATTTGAACTTATTAGAGGGGTGGAGCAATGATTCGATTTGACAATGTGTCAAAACAGTATGGGAATGGAACCAAGGCTGTTGATTCAATTAATTTACATATAAAAGAAGGCGAGTTCTTCGTTATTATCGGTCCGAGCGGTTCTGGAAAAACAACCGTTCTGAAGATGATTAATAGACTGATTCCTTTGACATCAGGAACGATATCCATTAAAGGCAAACGGATAAGTGACTATGACATTCATGAGCTCCGCTGGGATATCGGCTATGTCCTCCAGCAAATTGCCCTTTTTCCTCACATGACAATTGCGGAGAACATCGCAATAGTACCCGAGCTAAAGAACTGGGAACAGGGAAAAATCCAAGAACGGATTGATGAGTTATTGGGAATGGTCGGATTGGAGCCTGACATCTACCGCAGCAGAAGGCCACATGAACTCTCAGGGGGACAGCAGCAAAGAGTCGGAGTAACAAGAGCCCTGGCCGCCAATCCGCCTATCATCCTGATGGACGAGCCTTTTAGTGCGCTGGATCCCATAAGCAGGGAAAAGCTTCAGGACGACCTAATCCATCTCCAGAAAAAAATAGAGAAGACAATCGTCTTTGTCACACATGACATGAAGGAAGCTTTAAAGCTTGGTGACCGCATTTGTGTCATGAAGGACGGGAAAATCGTGCAAGTTGGCACTCCAGAGGAGCTTCTTGCTAACCCGGAGGATGACTTTGTCCGGCAGTTTGTCGGGGAAGAGCGGGGTCCTTACATGGAGGGATTCAGCCTTCAAGATATCCTCCAGCCGATTTCAGAAACCGAACAGAACGGGGCAGTCATTTCCGTCTCGGCTTCACTGGAAGAAACTCTTAACTTATTGGCAGCTCAAGATGAACTTGCTGTGGAAGAGGGCGGAAACATCATTGGAATGGTTAACAGGCAGGCCGTTATTCGTAAGCTGGCTGGCAGCATGAAGAAAGAGGTGAGGTCATGAACACCTTCAGCTCTGTTTTTAATGAAAGGAAAGGGCAATTATTAAGTGTACTTATTGAACATATACAGATTTCGCTTATTGCTTTGTTTTTCGCAGTCCTGATTGCGATCCCGCTTGGAATTTATCTGGCTAACAAACAAAAAATAGCAGAAGGGATCATTGGAGTGACGGCAGTATTGCAGACTGTGCCCTCTTTAGCTTTGCTTGGTCTTTTAATTCCCTTATTCGGCATTGGGAAAGTTCCGGCAATTATCGCACTAGTCGTATATGCACTTCTGCCCATACTAAGAAATACATATACAGGCATAAAGGAAGTGGATGATTCCATTATCGAAGCGGCAAGGGCAATGGGAATGAACAGGCGGAAAAGGCTCTTGAAGGTAGAGCTTCCTCTCGCCATGCCGGTGATAATGGCCGGAATCCGGACAGCTATGGTTTTAATTGTTGGAACGGCTACACTTGCAGCATTAATTGGAGCAGGAGGACTGGGAGAACTGATCCTCCTTGGAATCGACCGGAATAATACGGCACTGATCGTTCTTGGGGCCATACCTGCAGCCATATTGGCAATCCTTTTTGACATGCTGCTGCGCCGCTTCGAGCATATGTCATTTAAAAGATCGCTCACAGCGCTGGGGATATTTATTTGTGCGATGATACTGGTTATGGCCATCCCTTTAGTGACAAATAAATCAGAAGAGAATCTTGTCATTGGCGGGAAGCTTGGTTCAGAACCGGAAATCCTTATCAATATATACAAATTACTGATTGAAAATGAAACCGACCTTAACGTTGAGTTACAGCCAGGATTAGGAAAAACGTCGTTTGTCTTCAATGCGCTGAAATCAGGCAGCATCGATGCGTATCCTGAGTTTACCGGTACGGCCATTGCTGAATTTTTAAAAGAGACAGCGGTAAGCACCGACAGTGGAGAGGTTTATGAGCAGGCGAGAAAAGGAATGAAAGAACAATACGACATGGAGCTGTTAGAACCGATGGCATACAATAATACCTATGCTTTGGCAGTTCCTAAGCAATTGGCCGAGGAATTTGGCCTGCAATCTATTTCAGATCTAAAAGCTGTCGAGAAAAACATAAAAGCTGGCTTCACCCTTGAATTTTCGGATCGGGAAGATGGTTATCGTGGAATCCAGGAGCTATATGGCGTGGAATTTCCAACTGTTTTAACCATGGAGCCTAAGCTGCGCTATGGAGCAATCGAAAAAGGCGAAATCAACCTAGTGGATGCTTATTCAACAGATAGTGAAATAGCAAGATATAACCTCACTGTCCTGGAGGATGACAAGAATCTGTTCCCTCCGTATCAGGGTGCACCATTGCTAAGAGCTGAAACAGTCGAGGAACACCCCGAATTGGTTAGAGCCTTAAACAAATTGAGTGGTAAAATTAGCGACGATGAAATGCGTGAAATGAATTATAAAGTCAATGTGGAAGGGGCAAGTGCAGAAGAAACTGCCCGGGAGTATTTGGAAAAGGAGGGGCTTCTGAAGTAGTACTCGAAAACCGTCTGGGGAGAATCCAGGCGGTTTTTGCATGGTGAACTGTTTTAAATTATGCCCGACTATCATACACATTTCTTAATCGCACTTGTGCTTAAGGAGATGTTGATATGCTATTTGAGATGGAAAAGGCTAACCTGCTCGCTGAAAATATTAAGGACTTTCTTGACTTTCTCGATAAAAATCTTGAAAGAAATATCTTTTATATGGACACTGACAAAATACATCAAATCAAATTGATTGCTGCAGACTTTAAGTTTCATATCCTCGCAGATGAGCTGTTCAGAATCAATCGCTTTGTCTGGGACCCAAAGTATACAAATTATTTGGTGGACCGGTTTGTAAAAGGGCTCACCATTATAGATGAATATGTACATAGAAACTATAACAGCCTGTTTATGGTGACTGGAAGATTATATACGTTGAAGAATCTCAGTGCATTATTCAGCAAAGATTAAACAGACAGAGCTGCTCCTATTTTTCTGATTCCTAAGAGTTTTAGCGTGGAAGGAAATATTGCCTCTCATAATTTTTAACTATTTGGATTATAATAGTTAAAGTTTATTCTTTTACTTTAAACAATTAGGGGTATGAAAAATGGAGAAGCACAAGATCTTAAGAATTCTGGAAAAAGAATTAGTGGTTGCCCTTGGATGTACGGAACCTGTTGCGATTGCACTTGCAGCAGCCACTGCAAAGAGCCATGCAAAAGGGGAAATAAAAGAGCTTTGCTTAAAAGCGAGCGGAAATATTATTAAAAATGCTAAGTCAGTAGGAATACCCGGCATGAGTTCCTATGGTCTTGATTTCGCAGCGGCAATCGGCGCTGTGGCAGGGGACCCTGCAAGAAAGCTGGAAGTATTAGAGGGAGTGGGGCCAGAAGATGAACTTTTGGCGCTGAAACTTATTGAAGAAGGAAAAGTAATTTCCCTTCAGGCGGAGACGCCAAAAAGGCTGTTTATCGAAGCAGAATTAAAAACAGATATGCAGACTGCCAGAGTGGTAATCTCTGATAACCACAGCAATATTACTTTAATAGAGGTTGATGGCAAGGCTATCTACCAGGGCGGATGTGAAAATATAGGAATTCAATCGGAAGAAGATGAATTAATTGCACTTTCTATTGATGAGATATATGAATGGGTGCTTAATGCTGAAATCAGTTCTTTATCACTTGTCAAAAAGAGTATCGAGCTCAATCGGGTCATTGGAATGGAAGGCCTTTCAGGCGAATATGGCTTAAAGGTAGGGAAAACGATAAAGAAAAATGTGAAAATGGGCATCTTGTCTGATGATATTGCCACTGCAGCAATGTCTTTGGCAGCAGCTGGATCAGATGCGAGAATGGCAGGCTCCACTCTGCCTGTCATGGCAAATACCGGAAGCGGCAACCAGGGAATCGCAGTCACACTTCCAGTTGTTGCTGCTGCAGAAAGACTAAAGGTTTCTGAGGAAAAAATGATTAGGGCAGTGGCACTCAGTCATCTGATAACCATTCATATTAAATCTAAATTTGGCCGGCTTTCAGCATTATGCGGTGTAACAGCTGCAGGAATGGGGGCAAGTGGAGCCATCGTATATTTGCTGGATGGAGAGCTTCAGCAAATTAAAGCAGCCATACAAAACACAATTGGGAATGTTTCCGGAATGATCTGTGACGGAGCAAAAGCCGGCTGTGCCATGAAAGTATCTACCTGCTCCAATGTAGCTGTGCAGTCTGCCCTCCTTGCGCTCAACGATCAGGAAATCAAATCAACCGATGGATTTATTCACGATGACGTTGAAAAGAGCATCGAGAGTTTTTGTAAATTAGGGAATGAAGGAACCCGTCATACGGATGAGCTGATTTTAAAATTGATGATGGAGAAATAAACTGAAAAAAAGGCCCTCTCTTTAAGAAAAGGGCCTTTTTGGTGTGCTAATTACGAAATCATCCCTCGTCGAAACATCTCCGCAATTGCCTGTGTCCGGTTTTGAGCTCCCAGTTTCCTAATAGCTGTTTTAATATACTGGTTGATGGTGACTTGACTGATAAACATGGAGTCAGCCATTTCTTTGATGCTTTCCCACCCAGGAAATCCTTTTCATGACCTCCATTTCTCTTCTGCTTAATAGCCGGGCATCTCCATTTCCTTCCGTTTTTTCAAGGGTTTTTCCTACGTGTTGACCAAATTGTGTATAAGAAGAAAGCTGCTGATCAGATATTTTTCCGTGCTCATCAAATTCGTTTGTGCAAATATAGCCGATAGGAACGGCACCAAAGCAGATGGGGATAGCCAGGAAGGAGTTGACATTGGAAGTTGTTATGTATTTGATGTTTATTTGCTTAAGGTACTCGATCCCAGAACAATATTTTGCTTTTCGTTCATAAAGGGCGGAGTAAATGAGCGGCAATGAACGAATATCATCCCTGATATCTCTGATATGAATTAATCCGTGGCACGTTATTGCGATGATTCCTTCACCAATAAAACCTAAAGGTGAATACCGGAATAAATGGGCATTCTTTACAGGGAAAACGTTCATATAAACCTCTAGAATTTTATACAGCTTTTCCTCATGACTATCGACATCCTCTAAATTCTGGATATTATCCAAAATGGTAGATTCTAATGCCATATTAACAGTTTGACCCGCTGCGGGATGAAGGGGAAGCCTATGCTTAACGCTTAAAAGAAGCAGGCGTCCCGGTCGAAGCCAAACGGTATGACGGCATGATCCATGGCTTCTTCTGGATGCCAGGTGTACTGGAGCAGGGAAGAAAATCGATTGAGCAGGCGGCAAATGCTTTAAAGCGTGTGTTCCAGGGGAGTGTCGCTTCGAAATAATATATGCAGATTGGACACTTCTGATTGAAGGAGTGTCCTTTTTTGTGTTAGTTTTGTAAATTAATTACTTGCCAGATTTTCTGAAGAGCTCATGGCGACTAAAGGAATTAATACGGTCGCCATGGAGGGCTCATGACGACGAAAATGCAAGAGAGGGAAAGAAAACGGTCGCCAAGGAGCGTTCATGACGACGAAAGTGCAAGAGAGGAAAAGAAAATGGCCGTCATGGATGGCTCATGACGACGAAAATACAAGAGAGAAAAAGAAAACGGTCGCCATAGAGCGTTTATGAAGACGAAAATGTAAGCGAGGGAAAGAAAACGGTCGCCATAAAGCGTTTATGAAGACGAAAGCGAAATCGGGGAAAAGAAAACAGTCGTCATAAGAACATGAGATCAAAAATATCCAGCAAACTGGCTGCCACTGCCATTGTGGGGTAATCTTTTTAAGCTTCCTCCTATCTATTAAGATACATTTCCACAGATGGCGGGAGACAGGTCTACTGCCTGTTTCTATTAACCTATAGAAAATCACTGGTGATTTCACTATAATAATAGAAACTTTAATATCGAGGTGCAGCATGATCATTGGGAAAATAATTAAGTTTTACAGGGAACGAGAAGGCCTAACTCAGGGTCAGCTGGGAGAAGGGATTTGTTCAGTAACCCATTTAAGTAAAATTGAAAGGGGGATTACCGAATACTCCGGGGAAATTACACACCTCCTGGCCAGGAGGCTCGGCATTAATCCCGAAGAAGAAATACTTCGATATCATCAGCTTGCAAAGAGGCTGGATGAATGGCATGAGAGCATGATCATGCAGCGAATACAGGAATCAAAACAGATAAAAAAGGAGCTGCAGGTTGAAAAACTGATTCATATGCCAGATTTTCAGACTCTATATGGGCTTCTGTCAGCAAGGTTCTATTTATCTGTGAGTGATTTGGAGTCAGCCTCAAAATTAATCTCGGATCTTAATAAAGCTTCCGCTGCCTTTTCGCCTCATGATGCGAATCTGTTGAAACATATCCAGGGCATCTATTACTTTCTTACAGGTCAATACCGTGACTGTATCAGCTGTTTAGCTTCCATTGACAGAGATCAGTACAACTATGATGAATACTATTACCACCTAGCGATTGCTTACCATTCCATCCATTCAAATATTACAGCCTATTATTACGGGAAAAAGGCTCTTCAATATTTTCAAAGAACCTTAAATATTCTCCGCATTATAGACACAGAAATGCTGCTGATTGTTCAGCTAAATGCCAAAGAACTACATGATTTTAATGAAACAAAGGAAAAATATGAACAGTTAATTAAGTTATGTGATGCGTGTAATTCAGGTGACCGGAAATCCAAGCTTTATCATAATCTGGCATTCGAATATTTTCGCCGAAAGAAATACAGGGAATCAGCAGGCCTTTATGAAGAAGCACTTAAGCTTACTGCCGAAAATGCTCCTCACTATTTAACTGCTTTAGATGGTTACATTCATACCTGTTATAAAGGAAAACTTCAGGCCGGCAGTGCGCTAATAAAATTAGCTGAAGAGGGCATGGAGAGGGCAAAAGCAGCTGATTCATTTACCTGGATTTACTTTCAGCTTCATCTCTATCTATTGAAAAAAGAAGAACAGCAATACTATCAATTTATTGAGGAAACAGCTTTGCCGTACTTTAAGAAAATTGGCTATGGCATTTTAATCGACCATTATGAGAAAAAGCTTTTCCATTTTTATTCAGAAATAGGTGAGGCACAAAAAGCAATTGAGCTCGCCCGTTCTTTTATACAGAAACAAAAAAGCTATTATGATCACGAGTAACCTTTTTTCGCAATGAAAAAAATGAGACTGCATTCTTATGCTGTCTCATTTTTCATTGACTGTTTATGCATCCTTTTTTTAAACATTTTCGCATTTGTTCCTATATAAACACCTGTCAGAACAAAGGCTGCCCCTATTCCATGAGCCATGGTGAATGTTTCACCCAAAAAGACCGTAGCCATGATAACGGCAGATACAGGCATCACATTAATAAAAATTGAGGCTTTGGCCGCACCGACCTCTTTAATTCCGTTATAATACATGACAAATGAAACCACGGTAACAAAAATGCTCATATGGGCTATAGCAGTCCATGTCGTCATGCTGGCTTGCTGGATATCCATCCACGATGTTTCAGCAGAAGCGAATGGCAATAGAAATAAAGTTCCATAGGCAACTGCATAAGTAGTGGACTCCACTGAGCTGAATTTTTTCAAAACCACTTTCCCCACAACACTATAGATGGCCCAGCTGACCACAGCTCCCAGCAATACGAAGTCAATGGGTTCAAAGCCATATTGGAAAAGCTTAAGCAAATGGCCATCTGTTATAATAAACACTACACCTGTCAAAGCAACGGCCATTCCAATGATATGATTTTTTGTTATCTTTTCTTTTAGAAATAACCCTGATAAAAGGACAATCAGCACCGGGTTTGAAGCAATAAATAATGAGCTTTTAATCACGGGCGCATGCTTTGTGGCCAGGAAAAAACAAATATTATATAAGGCAATTCCGGTCAGGCCCAAAAGAGCAAACAATCCATGATCTTTCAAATTCGGTCGTTTCCGGTCTTTTTCCATGATCCACATGAGCGGAAAAAGCAAAATGGCAGCTCCCAAAAACCGCAAAAAAGCAACTGTTGCAGGTTCAAAGCTTTGAACAGCAAACTTGCCGGCAATAAAAGCGCTGCCCCATGTAGCAGTAGCCAAAGTCAGCATTCCATAAATAAGCCATAATCTCTTTTTCAAACAACTCGCCTTCATTTCTGTAAAATTTTATAAATAGTATTATAACACCTTTTTCGGAAGGCGAAATAGTTAATTTTTATTAAAGACTTATCAATTTTAACTTTAGGAAAAAAAGAAGAGGGGAATATGTTGGTTTTTGTCACACTTTATCGATTTACAGCGCAAAACAGTTCTTTATTCTTAGTCACATTACCACAATTAACAAAATGATCTCCTGAATTAGCTGAAAATTCATTCTTTTTTCTCTGTCTAGGGACAAGCCCATCCCGTATCATTTCTTTAGAGTCCCGAATAAAGGGGCTAATAGAAAGGGTGAAATACATATGAAGAAACCGGCAGTGAAAATCGCATTGCTGACAGCATTTCTTGTTATGCTGTTCTCCACACTTTCCTTTGCGGCAACCGTACCAGGAGGGCCATCTACAAATGGAAACACAAGTATTAACAGCATGCTCTCCTACGAAGATGTCGTGAAAACGCTCAACGGCATTGAGCAGGCAAGCAAGGGGAAGGTGGAAGTTTTTACACTCGACCGCTTCGGCAAATCAGAGCAGGGCAGAAGCATTTATGTCGCCAAGGTTGGAACCGGGGAGAAGAAAATCTGGATTCAGGCTCAAATCCATGGAAATGAAAAGCTGGTTACAGAGGCAGCGCTTCAGCTGTTAAAAACTTATGCGAGCAACAATTCCAAAGAGGTACAGACCGTTCTGGAAGAGTCCACACTATACTTCATTCCAATGTACAATCCGGATGGAGCAGAAATGAATACCCGTGGTACAAAGATTACGGAGACAGGACAATTACTGGATTTGAACCGGGATTGGTCTCCAGAAGGCGGCTTTAAAGCCAAAGAGTCTAAAGTCGTTTATTCCTTTTGGGCCGAATTAAAACCTGACTTTGCAATCGATTTGCATCATCAAGGCTTAAAACAGGTTTATGGAACAAATGAAGCTACTTCATTTTCACTCGGTATTTCCCTTGCGCCGAATGGACCAACATTGCCTGCATACAAAAACTACAATGATGTGACAAGACAAATGTTGGCATATGTCTACGATGAAATGAACGGATACGGCTATACCCATATTGACCGCTACCAGATTGTTGATAGTGAAAAACAGGTAGGTTATGATATCGACATTAAAGGCGGAGTCGTTTCAGCTATGATGATGGGGTTGAATTATAGTGGTTTAAACCCGGAAAATCACAGCCATCCAGCAGTATTTTTTGAAACAAAAGGCAATTCAAGCGATGGCAGCCTGGGGCAGAAATCGAATGGATATTTAACAAAACAAAACTATTTAGCTTTAAAATCCTTGATATATGGCTATGTTACAGGTGAAGTAAATGATGTGGATCCTGAGAGTTGGAATAGTATCCCGGCCTATCCTTTAGCAGGCTACTGGACAGATTATAATGGGATTGTTCCTGCGGAATCATCAGGCTTTTAAGTTAATAAAGAAGAAGCTGGTCATGGAGCCAGCTTCTTTTTATCTGTTGCTCTTCTTCACTGTACTCTCTGCAACCATTCCTCTTACATCCTGCGCCACTTTATTAAAAGCCTGATTTACCCGATCCATCAAAATATCCTGGGAAGTGCTGTTTCGATTTTCAATTCCATCATTAATATCCTTTTTCATTCTGATCACCTCCATAAAAAATATTTTTTGTATAAGGTAATAAAATATTCTTCAAAGGAATCTAAAAAGGAGATGAACTAAAGCTTGGGCTTCTAGTATGATTGTAGAAAGATATTAACGGGGATATATCGCCAAATGTCTGGGCAGGACATAATATATTGGTAAAAAAATTTACAATTACTGCATTCATTGTATACACTAAGAATGATTATCAATTAAAAAATAAAGACGATTTGGTATATAAATAACGATTACCGCGGAAAGGAGGGACCAAGATGTGGCCATTTTCATCCAGCAAACAGAACAAAAATGCCGTCGATGCAGCCAGTTATATTTCCATTAAAGAAACGACGGAAGAAGCAGAAATCGATAAGATGGTATCTAAGCTGGAACAGATTTTTTTCAGCACATCCAGGGAAATCGTTATTTTGTGCATTGGTTCTGACCGCTCAACAGGAGATTCTCTTGGGCCATTGGCAGGGAAGATCCTCAAAGAAAAGAACATTCCCTATCCAGTGTATGGGACTTTGAAGGAGCCTGTTCACGCATTGAATATCAAAAAGGTTCTTAAAGAAATCAAAGAAACCCATGATGAACCGTTTATATTTGGCATAGATGCCTGCCTCGGAGACGAGCGGCAAATCGGCTATATTTTAATAAGGGAGGGGTCGTTTATTCCAGGAAATGCAGTGAATCGGGCTCTTCCGAGTGTGGGTGATTATCATTTGAAGGCCATTGTCAACACGCTTGATCCATTATCACCTGTAAATTCCTTAAATAGCACGAGATTATACCTGGTTTTAAAACTGGCTGAAATCATTGCGGAAATCATTTCACGTGTAGCGGTAAATGACCGTACTTCCAGAGGAGTGATTGAAAAAATGAATGTTCCGTAAACATAAATTGGGTAAATCAGCCAAAAAATTGCTGTACCCCGATAGGTAAGATATAATGAGCGTAAGGATACCAAAGAGAAAGAGGGAAAGGGATGGGGAATAACTGGACGGAAGATAATCTGATCTCGATACGCGAGAGGGTTTATCTGCATATTAAGGATCTTATTTTGGACGGAGAATTTAAAGCGGGAGACCGTCTGGTGGAACGAGAACTTGCTGAGAGATTAAGTATCAGCAGGACACCAATTCGGGAAGCGCTGTTCCGCCTGGAATCCCAGGGGTTTGTTAAGACAGTCCCAAGAAAAGGCGTAATTGTTGCCGATATTTCCGAAAAGGAAATTATCGAAGTGTTTACCATTTTATCATCACTTGAAGTACTGGCTGCAAAATTGGCTGTTCAAAAGCTGGATAATGATATGGAAAGCAAGTTCACTGCCAGCATAAAAAAGGTCGAGGAATACTTGAACAATCCTGAAGAGGATGCTTCTGAATTACATAGGGAACTCAATCATCTCCTATACAGCTCTGCCAAGAATGTGAAGCTTTATGAGATGCTGAGCGGATTATCCGATTACATTCGCGCATTTGCCAAAATCGGGCATAAAAACCCGGGCAGGGCAAAGAAATCAATGGAGGAGCATTTGAAAATTATGGAAGCCATCGTCAATAGAGAAATGGAAATGGCTGAATATCTGACCAAAATACATATTGAAAACTCCAAAAAAGCATATATTGAAGCGGTGCAGCAGAGTGAAAAGAAAAATTAAGAAAGAGCAGAAGCTCTTTCTTAATTTTTTTACACTCCAATCACAAATGGCGAAGTTAAATTTTTTAAAACCTTTGCCACACTCATGGCGACAATCGGACTGGATTTTGGATTTTCCTCATAAGGAACATTCGATACGGATATCTCCACTTCGCCAAAATAACCCTTTGCCTTGATGGTATGTTTGTTCGATTGGATCGTTGGATCAGCATAGACTTTTACTTTAGTATCTTCGAAGCCGATTCCTGCAAGGCTAAGGGCCGCTGACACATTCACGCTCTGCGGAAACAGCTTGGATGACTCCCGTGCATTCCCTTCATAAATACAAAATGGTTCAGTCAGCGTATGTAAATCCACTTTTTCTTCCGCAATCGTACCTTTCCAGCTGCGGGGATGCTTTCTTGTAATTAAGGTAATATTTTCAATTTCCCCCAATGAACCTGCTGCAATCCGATCCAGACCGGCGATAGCAGCAGACGGGATAAAAATCTGCCGGTTATGCTGCTTGGCCGCGGTCTGCAGTTGTTCATAAAAACCGGAGTCTCCCAATGCTCCTACGGAAAGCACCACAAGATGGCTTCCATTTGCCAGCACTTTCTCCCCGAACATATGTAAAGCCTGATGACCCGCTGCTTCTATGATAATATCTAAATCCCCATTAAAAAATTCTGCTTCATCTGATGTTAGAGCAAATGTTTTTTTATCAGCATGCTCTGCTCCCTTTTTTCTTCTAACCAGTACAGACTTTAATTCCACGTCGCCAGCATGACCGGCTTCAATTAATTCCGAAATGGTTCTCCCCAGCGTTCCATAACCGATAATTCCAGCTTTAAGCATATTTATCACTCCTTCTTGGGAATCACCCCTAAAAATTAGGAATTTATAAATCGGTATACGATATACTTTGTGCAATTTTATTCTAGATTTTAACTTAAATCCATAAAGAGAGCAATATATTTTATAGAAAATATTAAAACATCTAAATTTTCAAAATTATTTGCACAATATTTATTTTTAGTGTTATTATAGTATACAAGTTTAAAATAGTGAAAATGGGAGGTGGTCAACCAGAGGAAGTAAGGCTGATCTTTAGAACTGTATTTCTGAAGGAGCATAAGTCAATAGTATTGGATGATTCGGCTGGCGAACTCACATATCACAAACACATCGAAGATTGTCGCTTTTTTGTTTTTTGCTTAGTTTGGTATACAATCCACCAAATGCAGTATGCTTTTTGGAAAATGTTTCAAAACCTCCTGAATAAGCCAAGTGTTGAGGTATTACATATTCAGCTGTAGATAAACAGATCATGCCTCCTGCAATCTGTCTTTTGCAATTTATTTATAGAGAGATATTTTTAATACGAAAAACGGAGGGGAATATATGGAGTTAACATTTGCTCATTGGGTCTATGCAATTGTTACTGTGTCTGTAATCGCAACAATGCTTTTTAGAAGAGGCGTTGTCTTGCCGGTTATCATCGGAACTTTCTTTGTGGCAGTCATCTATAAAGGAAGTCTGATCGCCGGCTTCCAGGCGGTATTTAACGCTAATCTCCTCGCAGCAAAAGAGTTGTTCAGTATATTCTTAATCATTTCCCTTATGATCGCGCTTCTTAATTCTTTGAAAGACCTGGGAGCTGATAAAAAGCTTATCGGCCCGATTGAGAAGGTAATGATCAATGGGCATGTTTCCTATTTAGTATTAATGGTTACTACCTATGTAATTTCACTCTTTTTCTGGCCGACTCCTGCTGTCCCGCTTATCTGTGCATTGCTTGTCCCGGCAGCGGTCAGGGCTGGATTGCCTGTGATGACGGCTGCCATGGTCATTGTCATTGCGGGCCAGGGAATGGCGCTCTCATCTGATTATATCATGCAGGTAGCACCGATGCTAAGCGCCAAAGCAGCTGGAATTGATAAGGCACTGGTTGCTGATAAGACATTGGTTCTTTCCATCATTACAGGAGTATGCGCATTAGGCTATATTTATTTGGCACATAGAAAATCTATTGTTAAAAATGGACACCATGACTCCTCGCTAAACCCTGAGGATTCAGCATTTTTTGGTGTAGCCAATGAGCTTGCGGCCACAGCTGAAGAAAGTGCTGAAACTATCCAGAGAAAAAATACATGGGGAAAGGTCTTTGCCGTAGTAGTGCCCTTATCCATGCTGGCTGTTATGCTCTATATGTTCTCAACAAAGCTGACGGGTGGATCCGGATTTGAAGGAACAGATGGAGCTGCCTTTATCGGAGGGGTAGCGACACTTTTATTGGTGCTCGCCACCGTGGCATTTAATCGCATCCATGCCTTGGATAAAATTAGCGAGCATTTAACTGAAGGATTTGTTTTCGCCTTCAGAGCGATGGCCCCCGTTATTCCAATAGCAGGTTTCTTCTTTATGGGAAGCTCGGACTTCACCGGCACGATACTATCCCTGGATGAAAGCGCTGCCAAGCCTGCGTTCTTGTTTGATATGATACAGGCAGGACAGGCTTATATTCCGGAAAATGCCTTTATTGCCGGTTTTGGTCTTTTAATCGTCGGTCTGATCACTGGTTTGGATGGTTCAGGCTTTTCGGGGCTGCCGTTAACAGGTGCCTTATCGGGTGCTTTGGCAAATGGAAGTCATATCGATCCTTCAACATTGGCAGCGATCGGGCAGATGGGTGCCATCTGGGGCGGAGGAACAATTGTTGCCTGGTCTTCCCTTGTGGCAGTAGCAGGATTCCTTCAGCTTTCACCGCTGGAACTGGCCAGGAAAAACTTTATCCCTGTTGTCGCCAGCCTTTTTATCGCCACATTAATAGCTATTTTAATCTGGTAAAACAGTAATCTTGAAAAATAAAAGGCTATCCTGCAAAGTTAGAATAAACTAACTTAGAGGATAGTCTTTTTTTCAGAATAGGAGGCATTTGATGAAAATAGGTTTAGCAGGGATTGGAAAATTGGGGACTGCCATGATGACTCACTGGCATAAAGCAAACCTTCCAATCGGCATTTATCATCCCGACAGATTAAAGGCAGAACAATTTGCTGAAAAGTTCCCTAACGGACGCCCTTTAAACGATGACGAACTGAAACAAATGGATATAATTCTGCTCGCTTTGCCGGCCGGAAAAGTGATTTCTTTCATGGAAAGCATGTTTCCTGTGGAGTCTTCAGTTGCTTTCATCAACATGGCGACTGCACTTCCAACGAAAGGCATTTCAGAAAGATTCCCTTCCTTCAAGGTATATGGATTGAAGTATATGGGGCATTCGAGAGATTTAATGGAGAATGGAAATGGACTGTTTATTTCAGAGGACCAACTGCCAGGTCCGATAATAGACCTTATCAAGCCATTGGGGGAAATCGTAAAGGATAGTGAAGGAAGATTAGTAGAAGTTAACAAACTGGCAACATTCTTTGCCATAAAGACAGCCGTCGAAATCGAGAACGAATTTATCAGCAAAGACTATCCGCCAGCTTATATTAAAAGAGCTCTTGCCTCCCTGGCACCTGAAGTCATCCGCTCTTACAGTCAAGGCACCCTGGGGCATTTTGCACAGGAGATCGTGAAAGAAATAAAGGAATCCACTAAAAAAGCTGCTGATTAAACTAGTTGATCAGCAGCTTTTTCTATTAGAGTAATCTTTCCAGTAAAAACAAATAGAACATCACACAAGCAACATAAACTGCCGCGAAGGGCATATTCCAGTTGGAGACTTTATAGGAATCGACTTTGATAATGTTTGACATGAGGCCAAGAGTGGCATTATATGGACCCACTAAGAAGGCGGAAACAGCCCCGGAGAGCATCGCAACTGTCAGAATGTGCGGTGATATTCCGATGTCTGCCGGGTTGACGCCTTCAATCATCAATGCAAGTGAGACCGCTGGATGAAGGCCCAGAAATGCCAGCCCTAAAGGGATCAAAGGCAAGATGATCAGGAAAAATTCGACCCCGGCCACATTTATAAAAGCTGCAATCCAATCAAAAAGGACTTCATTTGCATTCGACAAGTTCATGGATGAGATAAAAAAGCCTGTTGATAAAAAAATGAAAAATTGATCCTTCATGCTCAAGGCGAAGGTATTAAAATGCTCAGCAAGCTGTTCGCCAAATTTTTTCCCTTTTTTTAATAAAAGAGACCAGCTGAATGCGAATGGAATAACGATTAAAGAAACAAGAATTAAGAAAGGCAAAGATAGCTGCGTCTCAGCTAGGGATACAAGAACATTAAAAATTGCGATGGCTATCAGGATTTGAAAAACTCTGCCAGGCCGGCCGGCATAACCTGCTTCCAGGGCTGCAGCCGTTTCATGCACAGTTACTTCGCCGGGCTGGGGGAGTTTCATAGGCTGGGACTGACGGGAACCAATAAACCAATCCATTGCTAAACCCAATATGCTCAGCGGAATGACATAGGGGAGGATGGATACCCAGCTGACTCCTGTCATTGTAATCACAATTCCCACAATAGGCGTAACAGGCGCCCAGATTAATGGCATTGCAAACCCCCTGGAAATCGCTCTGCTCATGAATCGTTCCTTGTTACGCACCGGAAAGCTCCCGAGTGCCGGCCGGATTGAATAGTACGTCATGGGAAGAGTGGCAAGATTCATGAAAATGCTAAAAAAGTAAGAGATCCCCGAAGTCATCATATATAAATGACCAGATGTTTTTACCCGATTTTGGATAATGGCCTGGATGCCTTCCCCGTATCGCCCAAGTTTAACCGGAATCCCCAGTATCGGTATTAACGTAAACATGGTAAGCAGATCAAGCATTGGTCCAAAGGCAAGAATATATTGCTGCCAGTCTGAGCCGCTTGTCCAAAGCAGCACAGCACCAAAAGCCAGGAATACGCCGCCGAGAATCTGTACAAATTTCTTTGCAAGTCTGAATGTTAAAGCCACTATAATAAAACACAAGATAGAGAGGAGGGGATCGATATTCCAATGCGGAAGTAAAGTGGACAGCAAATATAAACCAATCACGCTCAAAAATAAAACACTCAGCATATCAACACCCTCGCGATCTTAAATAAAATAAATGGTAGAAATTAAATTGTATACCAAATCTTCACTTTTTCTTTATTTATTCAAAAATCAGCCACATTTCTATTGTCATTTTGGTATTTGGTATACAATTTTGTTGTGAATCTCAAAAATTCATAATATAATAATGATAACAGGTTAGAGAAAAAAAGGAGGACGCCCCGATGTTCCATTTTCTATTTGGATCCAAATATGCAATTGAGAAAACAGAAAGAAAATTAGCCCGTTTGAGAAGAACTTTAAAATTCTAGTAAAGCCGCCTTATCTTTGGCGGTTTTTTCAATAGTATAAGAAAGTTAGAATTATGAACACAGAAAAATGTCAAGTGCAAGAAGCCTACCCCCTGACAAGCCGCTTCCGCTTTTTTTTATGAACAGGAAACCCGGAAGAAGAGCGGCTTCCTCCGGGTTTAGTAATAACATTTATACTGCTACTTCATCAGATTTTACCAGTTTGGAATGTATGGAGTCTTCACTATTGCCGGATGCCTTTACTATTTCATCCAGTTCTTCTCTGGCTGCTTCCAGCGTTTCAAACCGCTCAAAAAATTTAACACCTATATGATTTACATACTCTTTTCCTTCATACTCTTCATAAAGCTGGATTTTCATATTCTCATCCAAAACTTCCGCTATTGTGTACTTAGCCTTCAGCTTATCGAAAAAATAAAAATGATATGTCTCAACCGGCTTTAGACCCTCATTTTCAAGAATGGTCTGGAAAGTATCTTTATTTGTTAATACAATATATTTACCCAATTAAAACACTCCTTTAGTTTTATTTGAACTTAGTTGCAAATGCAGAATTGCTCATATGTAGCTCGAGAGCATACCTCCTTCTATTTGGAATATTGTATACCATTTGTCTTGAGCTTATTTTATACTAAGATTTTGAAATATTCAATATTATATTCTAAATTTTTTAATAATTCGGCGAAAATTTTATCTATTGTTTATTAAAGAGGAAAAGGGCGAGAGCCAATCTGGGAGATTAACGACCAAATTAATCACACACAAGGAAAAATGTTAGTTAATGCGGCCGAATCACGACGAAAATAATTAAACTCAAAGAAAATGGTAGTTAATCGCACAGAATAACGACCAAATTAATCGCACACAAGGAAAAACGGTAGTTAATGCGGCCGAATCACGACGAAAATAATTAAACTCAAAGAAAATGGTAGTTAATCTCACAGAATAACGACCAAATTAATCGCACACAAGGAAAAACGGTAGTTAATGCGGCCGAATCACGACGAAAATAATTAAACTCAAAGAAAATGGTAGTTAATCTCGCTGAATAACACTAAATTAATCGCACACAAGGAAAAACGGTAGTTAATGTGAGCGAATCACGACGAAATAATTAAACTCAATGAAAATGGTAGTTAATGTAGCCGAATCACGACGAAATTAATCGCACTCAAAGGAAAATCGTAGTTAATCCAGTAAGAGACACCTACCTATATCCGCCAAACACAAAAAAATAAAAAACGAGTTTGCTAATCTTCCCGAAAGATTGTATACTTTGAAAAAAGTATCAAAATCTTTAGAATTAACTGAAAGGGGTAATATTATGCCGAAGGTTACGCTTCATGTGGATGGAGAGATTGTGGAAAAGCAGGTAAAGGATAATGCCAATTTGGTTGTCCTTGCAGGGATCCGCCAGTTTCCCGAATTAAAATATGGTTGCGGCATGGGAAGATGCACAAAATGTACGTGCATAGTATTAAATGGGGGAGATGATCTCGCTCCGCCAAATTGGAAGGAAGAAAAAATGCTTGGCGACAAAGTGAAAGAAGGGTATCGGTTAACCTGTCAAATGACGATCCAAAACGACATTGAAATATCCCAGGAAAACATCTCTGTAAAGCCCCCCAAGAAGACTACTGCAGCTATTACAAAATAGTTTTTTATTTTTATTTATTATTGGTATACAAAATACCTAAAATAAGCGGGGTATCAAGAAAATGAATTGTTATGATCTTACTAAAATGACTTGGAAGGAAGTCGAGAAATCACTAGACACAGTAGAGTTTGCCATAATTCCTGTTGGAGCACATGAGCAGCATGGTCCACATATGGCCGAAAGCTGTGATGCGGTGCTTGCGGAGAGAATGGCTAATAAACTGGGGCAGAGAATGTTCCCATATGCTATTGTGACGCCGACTGTTAACATGGGGGTTTCCGAGCATCACATCCATTTTCCCGGAACAATAACACTTCAGCCTTCAACTTTGATTGCCATTCTTACAGACATGGTTTCCTCACTGAAACAGCATGGCATCAAGAAGTTTTTATTTTTGAATTCACATGGCGGAAACCAATCCACACTGAATTTGGCCGCGATGACTATCACAAAGGAATTGGAAGTAGAAGTCTACTATGCAAAGACCACGTCATCTGCAAAGGGATCTATCGGGAAATATGTAAAATCCCCTTTATTTGGCCACAGCTGCGAACGGGAAGTGTCTGAAGCCCTGTATCTCGCTCCTGAACTGGTAAGAGAGGACCTCTTGGAAAAAGGAGATATCAAGGAGGGCGGAAGATGGGAAAGGCTCCGGCCTGGGAAAGCTGTCCAGGGATTTTACTTCTATGAAGAAATGACTGGAAACGGCTGTATAGGTGATGGCCGGCAAGGGAGCAGGGAAATCGGAGAGCAAATCGTTGAAGAAGCCCTGGATAATCTGTCTGCAGAACTTTCCGAGCTGCTTGATCTTAAAGAAGAGCTGCTGTATTAGTTACTTACAATCTATCATACGATAAAAATTAATCTTTAAAAAATTCTAAAAATTATGTTTACAATTCAAAAAGAATAGGTTATGATTTCATTAAGGTATACCAAAGACCAAAAAAACAAGGTAATATAAGGTTGTAAATTAGCAACCTATTATTTTTTAATTAGTTTTGGTATACAAAATATCAAGTGCCAATAGGCTACATAAAATTTCGAGGAGGAGTTTACACATGCCAGAATTATTATCGAAAGATGAATTTCGCAAAGAACTAGAGGAAGCCATTAAAGGAAACCATAGCCAGAAAGCTCCATTCACTGTAGCTTGGGCTGAAGGAAAATTGGAAAGAAAGCATTTTGCCAGATGGGCAGAAAACCATTACCACTATGTTGGACCTTTTGCTGACTACTTAGCATACATCTATCACAACACTCCAACCGATCCAAAATTTGAAGCAGCAAAAGATTTCACACTTCAAAACATGTATGAAGAAGAAATTGCGGCTGACCGCCATACAGACTTGCTGATTCGCTTTGCGGAAGCATGTGGAACAACCCGCGAACGAGTAATCAATCCAGAAAACATGGCACCAACAACATTAGGCCTGCAAAGCTGGTGCTACGCAGTAGCTGCCCGTGAAAACTTCGTTGTAGCAACAGCTGCTCTAGTTGTCGGCCTGGAATCCCAGGTTCCGGACATTTATCGAAAGCAGACTCCTGCTCTCCGTGCACAATACGGATTCACGGATGAAGAAATCGAATTCTTCGATCTTCATATCGTATCCGATGAAATCCATGGAGAACGCGGCTACAAAATCGTTTTGGACCATGCAGATACTCCTGAATTACAGCAGCGCTGCCTTGAAGTAGTCCGCACAGGTGCGAAAATGCGCCGTATGTACATGGATGGCTTATGGAGGGAATATCTTGAACAGGATCTTGGTTCTTTAGTAGAAGCAAAATAATATGTAATATCCAGGCCGTCACACTAAATCTTGTCCTTCGAGGTCTATGTGGCGGCTCTTTCTATAATAGGAGAAGTTGTCGCAGGAAAGAGAGAAATTAACAGAGAGTAAGGTGATAGGTTTGATTACAACAAAGGTAGAAACATTCAATAACTATATTAATGGTGAGTGGCAGGAATCCGCGAGCCAAAAGAAGTTTTATAGTGTGAACCCTGCAAATACAGAAGATGTTGTCGGCGTTTTTCAGGCATCCAATGAAACCGATGTGAAAGAGGCAATTGAAGCTGCCAGTGAAGCTTTCCCTGGCTGGGCAAAGACAGCTCCATCAAAGCGTGCTGCCATTTTAAACAAGGCCGCAGCACATCTCGAAGAAAATGCTGCCCAATATGCAGAAGAACTGACAAGGGAAGAAGGAAAGCATGTCAATGATGCGAAAAATGAAGTGCTGCGCTCCGCACAGACACTTCGCTATTATGCGGTCGAGGGACAAAGCTTCACAGGTGAAACCTTCCCGAATGATGATCCAAATATGAGAGTTTCGACGGAAAGAGAGCCGCTTGGAGTGGTAAGTGTGATCACGCCATGGAACTTTCCAATCTCCATTGCTGCGAGAAAAATTGCTCCGGCATTAATTACTGGAAACACAGTGGTGTTCAAACCTTCTTCAGATACCCCTCTGATTGCCGTGCGGCTTGTTGAAGCGCTGCACGAGGCCGGTATACCAAATGGCGTTTTGAACTTTGTTACTGGGAAGGCATCTGATGTTGGTGATTTACTGGTCACTCATCCTGCAGTCAAGGCTGTCACTTTCACTGGCTCAACAGCTGCAGGAGAGGACATCCATAGCAAATGCTCTTTCACCACCCGCACTCAAATGGAACTTGGAGGAAAGAACCCGCTTCTAGTTATGGAAGATGCTGACCTTGATCTTGCCGCTGCATTAACAGTGAATGGCGGGTTTTCTTTAACCGGGCAAGCCTGTACAGGAACAAGCAGAGTGATCGTGATGAAGGAAGTAAAAGAAGCATTTTTGGAGAAATTGATTGAAAAAACAAGCGCCCTTAAAATTGGCAGCGGGTTTGAAGAAGGAGTTAAGATCGGCCCGCTTGCAAATGAAAGACAGCTGAAAAATGTCCTGAAGTATATTGAGGTTGGCAAAGAAGACGGTGCGGAACTCGCTTATGGCGGTGAGCACCTCACATCAGGTGAATATGAAAAAGGATATTTTGTGCAGCCGGCCATTTTTACTAATGTTAAGCCAAATCACCGCATTGCCAAGGAAGAAATCTTTGGACCTGTCATTGCCGTGATCGAGGCAGATACATATGAAGAAGCCGTTGCGATTGCCAATGACGTTGACTATGGATTGTCTGCTTCCATTGTGACAAATAACTTAAAAACAGCCAGCCGGTTTACTAAAGACATTCAGGCAGGCACGGTAAAAGTGAATCGGACAACAACCGGCAACTTAATCAATGCACCTTTTGGCGGATTAAAGCAATCCAGCACCGCTACGTTCCGGGAATCGGGAAGAGTGGGCCTGGAATTTTTCACTCAAGTGAAAACCGTTTATATTGGCTATTAAATCAGAAGGAGAATGATGATGAAAACAGCTCTAAAACTTGAATTGGAAGAAGCAAAATTGATGATTGAAGCAGCAAAGGTAAAATCAGCGGAAATCAATGTCTTTGAAACTATTGCAATTGTCGATGACGGAGGAAGTGTGATTGCCCTGGAGCGCATGAATGGAGCAAGAATCACCGGGCCAGAAATTGCAATTGCCAAGGCTTACACAGCAGCCGGCCATAAACGCTCCACCCATCTATTCAATAAGGAACCGAACGGACCTGCCCTTCCAGGAAATGAGGCATTTGGGATCCAGCATATGCTTAATGGCAAATTTGCTGTGTTTGTCGGAGGGTTCCCAATTGTTGTTAATGGGGAAGTCGTTGGCGGAATCGGCATCAGCGGAGGAAATGGAGAGCAGGATACGGCTGTTGGTACCGCTGCATTAGAAGCCCTTCAATCCCACGTGGAAAAAGACGGCTATGAAGTTGTAACCGAAGCAGATATTAAAAAATAATAGAAAGGGACCTCATTCGTTATTAATAGGTAGCGGAATGAGGTCCTTCTTCAGTCAATAACACCTAAATAAGGGGAGGATCGCATGAAGCCTTATCTTGAATTGGCAATTGGATTTGCACGCACCGGCGTGACAGGGTATGGAGGAGGTCCTTCGACAATACCGCTGATTGAATTTGAAGCAGTTAAGAAATATAAATGGATGACGGAGGAGGAATTCGGGGAGATTCTGGCATTAGCCAATACGCTGCCAGGACCGATTGCAACGAAAATGGCTGCCTATATCGGCTACAAAGTCAAAGGCAGCATGGGTGCCGCAGTAGCTATCCTTACTCATATCCTTCCTTCTATTATTGCCATGCTAGCCTTGCTTGGCGTTTTATACTCTTTTCGCCAGTCCCCGATTGTCAGCGGAATGGTACAGGGAGTGACACCAGTCATTGGCTTTATGCTGGCAGAGATGGCCTATCGTTTTTACCAGAAAGGCAGCCAGGGCTTAGGGCTGCCAAAAAATCTTATGCTGGCTGCCGTATCACTGGTATTTGTTCAGTTTTTGGAATGGCATCCCGGTATTTTAATTGCGATAGTCTTAAGCACAGCATTTTATATTGCCCATCGGAAGGAGCAGGCGAATAAAAAGGCAACTGAAGAGTACATGCCAGTAAGGGAGAAAAGTTCATGATATATTGGGAGATCTTTTGGGCATTTTTTGTAGCAAATCTATTGGGTTACGGAGGGGGACCCGCAACGATCCCGCTCATTCAAATAGAAGTAGTGAACAACAATGGCTGGATGACACTCACTGAATTTGGGGATGTTCTCGCCATTGCCAATGCGCTGCCGGGTCCCATTGCAACAAAAATGGCCGGATTCATCGGCTATGAATTAGGCGGGGTTTTAGGGGCGGCAGTGGCTTTGGCAGCTACCATCCTACCATCAGCGCTGGCAGTCATCGTCCTGTTTAAGTTTGTTAATCTATTCAAAGATTCCACTAAAGTAAAGCTAATGACCAAATCCGTGCAGCCGATCATTGCTGTCCTCCTGGCTGTCATGGCCTACCAGTTCTTTTTGACAGCCTTTGAAAACAGCGGAATGCTGCATCTTGTGCTTCTTGCAGCCGTTAGCTATTTAACATTAATTAAATTCAAGGTTCATCCTTCGCTTGTTATATTTGGAGCTTTATTTTATGGAGGAATCTTTTTATCTTAAGTTATAAAAATAGGAGGTGGAAAAATGGATAGAACATGGGAGGAAAACAACTTAATATCTATACGCGAACATGCGTATTTGTACCTGAAAAAACTCATTTTAGAAGGAGAATACCAGGCAGGAGACAGACTGGTAGAAAGAGAACTTGCAGCCAAGCTAAACATTAGCCGCACACCGATTCGGGAGGCTCTGTTCAGGCTGGAATCTCAAGGTTTCGTGAAAACAGTTCCCAGAAAAGGGGTTGTCATCTCCAATATCTCAGAGGATGAAGTATTGGAGGTGTTTACGATTCTCTCTTCACTGGAAGTGCTGGCTGTAAAATTGGCAGCACAAAGAATGGATACAAGTACACAAAAAGAACTGGATCTCAAAATTAAGGAACTAATGGAGCTAAGTGAACAGGATGAAGAAAACTTCAATTCCGAACATATTCAAATGAATAGGCTGATTAATAAGGCATCTAAAAGTCCAAAACTATATGAAATCCTATCAGGCTTGATCGATTTTATTCATATGGCGGCCAATATGGGATATGAAACACCAGGAAGAAGGAAGGACTCATTAAAAGAACATATCGATATAATGAAGGCACTGCGCGATAAAGATGCCGAAATAGCTGAATACTTGATGAGGATTCATATTGAAAATTCGAAGAAAGCCTACATGGCGTATATAAACAGTGTTAAAAAGAGGGACCTGCTAAAATTTCAACAGCAAAACGTTTATGAATGAAAGTAAAAGAAAATAATGAAGCATCCTTCGGACAGGAGAGCAAGGAACCATAGGAATAATGTTCGAACTTGGGCGACCTTCGGACAGTAGAGGAAGAAACCGGAGGGCGTGAGTCCGAACTTGGGCGACCTTCGGACAGTAGAGGAAGAAACCGGAGGGCGTGAGTCCGAACTTGGGCGACCTTCGGACAGAAGAGAAAGAAACCGGAGGGCGTGAGTCCGAACTTGGGCCACCTTCGGGACAGAAGAGGAAGAAATCAGTCCGAACTGGCCATTTCTTTAGAGGGAGAAGAAACCAATGGGGATATGTTCAAAGAATGTCGACTATGGAAAATGCATAAGGGTCAAGGGCAAAGCAGTGCTGCAGTTACGGGATTAGAGTAATAACTTAAAATAAAATATTTAAAAGTTTAGTATTGTCTGAATATTATTTATATGGTATATTGTATACCAAGAACTAAGAAACGAAACCACAGGGAGGAATTCAATCATGCCAAACATCCATTTTGTCAATAGCAACAAAACTCTGGAAGTGCCTGAGGATTCTAATATATTAAGAATGTCGCTCCGCTATGATGGAGATCTGCCAAATCGCTGCGGCGGAGGAATTTGCGGTACTTGTGTTTTTAAAACTGAAGAAGGAGCAGAATACCTGGACAACGTAAAAATCCAGGAAAGAAGGAAGCTGGGAGAAGAGTGGCTGGGGAAAGGCTATCGTTTAGGCTGCCAGACATTCGTTACAGACGGGGATATCACCATTTCATGGGACGATGAAGTTACAGATCAGGTGAAAAAGAGAAAGCCGGATAAATTAAAGCAAACCGTTACAACAGGAAAATGAGATTGCGAATACTGCATTCTGTAATGGATGAAATAACGTCATTTGCCCATTACAGAATGTAATAGTATATAGAATCCCAATAAAATAGAAGAAGGTGACATTATGTGGGTTTGCAGCACACATTTAAAAGAAGCCATGCAAATATTAAAAACTCCTCATATTCGAAAAGCTCCATATGAAATCAAATGCTCACTTTGTGAAAATCAAGCTTTCGCCAAAGTCTATTATACTCACCGCTCATTTAAATTCACTAAACAACTATATTCTTCATTAAAACAAAGTGTTTCCCAGGAGGCATAGTGATGGAAGGGGTAAAAAAGGGAATTGAAGAAAGACTGGAAGAGCTGAATATCCAGCTCCCTGTATTGGCTGATATCCGAATGCCTTTCGAACCGGGCGTTATCTCGGGCAATACAGTCTTTTTATCCGGACAAACACCCAGGGTAAATGGCGCGCAAAAATATGCAGGAATTGTCGGGGAAGATATCTCAATCGAGGAAGCAAAGGATGCAGCAAGAATTTGTACGCTGAATTTGCTGTCAGCCCTTAAAGGGATCATTGGAGATTTAAATAAAGTAAAAAGAATCATCAAAATGGATGGATACGTTGCCTCAACAAGCAGCTTTAAAAATCATCCTATAGTCATTAATGCTGCATCAGATTTGCTTCATGACATTTTCGGCAAGGAAAATGGACATGCCCGCAAAGCTGTGGGGCTTGCCTCCCTTCCAGGCGGAGCCCCTGTAGAAATTGAAATGATCGTTGAAATAGAATAACTTCCGAACAAGGGCTGCTCAGATATTGAGCAGTTTTTCTATTTATTCTCCATAAATAAAATGCTAGCATACTTTCAAAAAGGAGAATGGAGGATGTAAGCCCAAATAAATTAATGTAAGGGTTTTCATGTTATCCAGCTTTAAATCTGCTATATTTAAATAAATATATAAGATAACCTGAGAATAGGTGATTCATATGAAGAGTTTTCTTTCTTCTTTAAAAAAATTCAATACACTGCGAAACCAGATTTTAGCAGTGTTTTTAAGCGTCATGCTGTTTGTCCTGGCATTTGTTTCACTCGTTGTCTATGACCAATTAGGCGGCTTTTTCAGGCAAAATGCGGAACGCCAGGTTCAGCAAACCGCTGCAGAAGCCAACGGCAGAATGGAAACGCTTTATAAACAGATTGATACTCTGACTAATCAGCTCATGACCAATAGCACTGTTCAGCAAATGCTGCTAAAGATGCTTGAAGGGGAAAGCATGGATTATGGAAAATTGGAATCCCTGATAAAAATCATCAATAATACATATGCCTACTCAGATGGAATATCTTCAATTGAACTGTATAATGCAGAAGGCAAAAGGATTTATCCATTCGATGGGAAAAATATTTTTAAAGTAATCGATTCAAAGTGGGTGAAGGCCGCTGACAAGGAAAAGGGGAAGCTTGTTTGGACTGGGAAGGATAAGGGAAACACCAGCTATTCTGCAGCCATACGGAGAGTCAGTCTTATGGATCGCTGGTTCTCGAATGGCGGTTATCTTGTCGTCCGTATTTCCAACAGTTATTTTCAGGTTCAGGGCAATAGTGAAGAAAACGGACAAAACGATTATATGATGCTTCTCGATCGCGACTTAACACCCATTACTTATGATTATGGACTCGACATAAAAAGCATTATCCAGCAAGAGGAAAAATCGATTATGATCCGTGATCAGGAATATATGGCTGTTACTGAAAAGTCAGCTCTGACAGGCTGGACTTTTGTCATCCTGAAGCCGATGAGTTTTCTGCTGCAGGGCGTTACGAAAGTTCGAGCAGTAATCATTTTAGCAGTTTCCATTGGATTCTTTTTATTTGTCATTTCCTCCATAGTGCTTGCCACCATGATCACCAGACCGATTAAAAAACTGACTAATACGATGAAAAATGCCAAAATGGATGAATTAAAACTGAATCCTGAGAGTAATTCCTCACTTGAATTTATTGAATTAAATAACACCTACAATAAAATGGTTGAAAGGACCAACCACTTAATACAGGTTGTTTATGAAAAAGAATTGCTTCGGTCCCGAACGGAGCTGAAGGCACTGCAGGCCCAAATTGATCCGCATTTTCTTTACAACACTCTAAACGCACTTTACTGGTCCCTGGAGGAGAAAGAGGAAGAGGAATTGGCTGAGATTGTCATTTCAATGTCTGAACTTTTCCGATATACAATCGGGAATCGCAGATCTGCTGAATGGGTTACCATACATGATGAACTTGATCATATTGAACGGTATATGCGCCTAATGAAAATGCGGCTTGGCGAAAGACTGTTATGGAAAATTGCTGCACCGCCCAAGCTCCTTGGTGTGAAAATACCAAAACTGATTATACAGCCATTAGTTGAAAATGCTATACAGCATGGAATTGAAAATAAGAGAATACAAGGAACTGTCCTTATCAAATTAGAAGAATCAGCCGGTGGGGACTCGGTCAAAATCACGGTGCAGGATAACGGCCCGGGGATTGATCAGATAGAGCTTCATCAGTTAAACGAGGAGATAAAAAAAGAGAATGTTTCTTCATTTAAAGGGATTGGGATGGCGCTGACAAACGTTAACAAAAGGCTCAGCCTTTATTATGATGCCTATTCCCTTGGCGGTCTTCATCTGGAAAGTGAGTTGGGTTCAGGCACTAAAGTTGTGTTCGTAATACCTGCGGGGGAGGGAAATAAAGGTGAATACAAAGATAATCTTAATAGTGGATGATGAAGAGACAACAAGACAGGGGCTGAAAAAGACACTGGAAGGATGGTCAGCAGGGAGACTTGAGATTCTAAGCGCAGCTGATGGACAGGAAGCTTTAGAGTTATTCCAGAGGACCAGAGTGAACCTGCTTATTACAGATATATGCATGCCAGAAATGACTGGTTTGGCACTGCTGAAAAACATCAGAAACCAAGGATACAAGCCGGCTGTCATGATAATTTCAGGCTATCCTGATTTTGAATATGCCCAGGAAGCCATCCGGCTTGGTGTTCTCAACTATCTGGTCAAACCACTGCGGAAGGAAAGTCTTATAAAGGCAATTGAAGAAGCCCTTGAAACGGAAGAACATATGGTCAGGGCAGATTATTTGGAAAAAGTCGCAGACCAAGGCCTGCTTGAGCTGGAAGCAAAAAAAGAGTATGTAAATTCATCTGTCAAACAGGCCATTGCTTATGTGAACGAAAACCTTCCGGGACAAATTTCTCTCAAAGAAGTCGCTGATGCAGTGCATCTGAATGCCAGTTATTTTAGTGCGATGTTTAAAGAGCAGACCAGCATTACTTTTAGTGAATATTTGACAAGAAAAAGACTGCAATTGGCGAAAAAGCTGCTCATAACCACGGATTTGCCAATAGATGAAGTGGCCCGGCAGGCCGGGTATCAAACAGCCAAGTACTTTATTAAACTTTTTAAAGACTCGGAAGGTGTGACCCCAAGCAAATACCGGAAGCTGACCGAACTTGATGAAACTCCCATCTAAAAATAGTGGAATTTTTCCCAATCGCGGTTACCTTACCGCGATTTTTTAGTGGTGTTATCATTAGAATTGTTAGAATAATTAAGAAATAGGGGGTTAGGAAAATGCTTAAGAAAGCGCATTCATTAATACTTATTGCAGTGCTGATCCTGGCAGCAGCGCTCGCAGGATGCAGCGGAAACACCGATACGGCCAGTGGTGAAAACGGTTCCAAAAAAACCATTAAATTCATGCACTTATGGCCGGCAGGAAGCTCCAAGCAGCAAAATCAGATTGTTACAGATATTATTGAACAATATGAAGCCGAGCATGAAGATGTGAAAATTGAAGTCGAAGTTCTGGAAAATGAACAGTACAAAAATAAAATCAAAGTTCTTTCATCTTCTAATGAATTGCCGGATGTAGGGTTTACCTGGGCAGCCGGATATATGACCCCATTTGTGAAAGGCAATCTATTTGCAGAGCTGGATGATGTACTGAATGATGGTTTGAAGGAATCTTTTGTAAGCGGGACTACGGAAGCCTACGCTCTCGATGGAAAAACCTATGGTTTGCCTCTTGAGCTGAACATTGCACCTATTTACTACAATAAAGAAATTTTTGAGAAATATGATCTTGATGTACCCCACACTTACAGTGAGTTTGAAAATGCTGTTAAGACATTGACAGACAACGGGGTTGCCCCGATTGCACTTGGAAATAAAGACCGCTGGACAGGATCCTTGTGGTACATGTACCTGGCAGACCGAATTGGAGGGGCTGAAGTTCTTAATAAAGCCATTGACCGCTCTGGTTCGTTCGAAGATCCGGCACTGGTATCAGCTGCTGAAGAAGTTCAAAACCTTGTCAAAGAGAACGCATTTAATAAAGGCTATAATGGACTTTCAAATGACGAAGGAAAGGCTGAGTTCCTGAACGGCAATGCTGCAATGTATCTAATGGGAACCTGGGAGCTCCCTAATTTTACGACGAATGAAGAAATTCCGCAGGATTTCAGGGAAAAGGTTGGATTCTTTAAATTCCCGACCGTTGACGGAGGCAAAGGAAATATCGACAGCTGGGTGGGCGGCCCGGGAGTAGGGTTATTCGTAGCTGAAAATTCAAAGGTTAAAGATGAATCAAAAGAATTTGTAAAGTTCTTTGTTGAAAAATGGGGAGAGCAATCTGTTGAAAAAGCGGGTGTAATTCCTGCCACGAAGGTTGATACCGGTAAAGTGGATCTTCCGGAACTGTATATTGATGTTTTAAATGAGTTAAATAAAGCCAGCAGCTTAACCTTATTTGCTGATGTCCAAATGAGTGCTTCGGTTGCAGAAACACATTTAAACCTTATCCAATCACTGTTCGGCAATGAAGTAAAACCAGCTGATTATGCCAAACAGCATGAAGAGGCTCTTAAGGCTGAGGAAGGGAATTAACAGCCTTCCCGAAAAAAGGATATATCTGCTGTTGGGGTATATCCTTTCTAATTCTAACAGGAAGGAGCTGAAATGAAATGAATAAAGTGCTTTCCAATAAAAAAGTCATCGCACTGTACATCACACCTGCCCTTTTCCTGGTCCTTGCGCTGATCTATGTGCCGATTATACAGACAGGCTACTTTGGTTTAATGAAATGGAATGGCATTGGAGAAATGGATTTCATCGGCCTAAAGAATTACAAGGTACTGATGAAAGATGCACTCTTTTGGAAAAGTGCATTGCATTCCTTTTTGCTGGCCCTGTTTTCTGCATTAAGTCTGATCGGCTACTTGTTCATTTCCATTATCCTCGCCAGTAAAATCAAAGGTGCAGATTTATTAAGGAAGATATACCTGATCCCCATGCTGCTGGCATCAGTCGCAATTGCACAGCTTTGGATGAAGATATACCACCCTTCAAATGGCATGCTGAACACAGTGTTAGTAGCTATCGGCATTGAAGATCCGCCTGCATGGCTAGCGGATGCCAATCTCGCACTCTATGCCATCATTATACCAATTATATGGCAATACGCCGGTTTTTATATTCTCATTTATTATGCAGCATTAAAAAATATTCCTGAATCACTTATTGAAGCAGCAAGAATTGATGGGGCTTCTCCCTGGCAGATTGCCCTTAAAATAAAGCTCCCTTTGATTATGAATGTAATTAAAGTAACAATTGTTCTAGCAGTCGTAGGCTCGCTGAAATACTTTGACCTGATCTATGTCATGACCGGAGGCGGTCCGAATGGAGCAAGCGAAGTAATGGCGTCTTATATGTATCAGAAAGCATTTAAGGGTTTTGACTTTGGATATGCGAGTGCCATCGGATTTTTCCTGCTGGTCATTTGTCTTGTTGTTACTTACATCATCCGCAGATTTACAGCTGCTAATGAAGATATCTATTAATGGAAGGGAGGAAAATGTATGGAAACAGTAAAACCTGATGGCGCCCCACGCATAGGAAATGGACTGGACACAAAGCTTGTCTCAAAACCGATTGTGAACCGTTTAGCATATGGCATCATGTATGTGTTCCTGGTTCTTGTCGCCGTGTTTCAGATTTTCCCGATTATCTGGCTATTTCTTTTTTCCCTGAAAAGCAACCAGGAAGTATTCAATATGTCTCCATTCTCATTGCCGGAAAACCCTAAATGGGAAAATTACGCAAAGGTTTGGACGGAAGGAAACATCAGCCTCTATTTTATAAATAGTGTAACGTACACCCTTGCAGCTGTCATTCTGACTGTTGTTTTAGCCAGCATGGTTACCTTTGCCATTACGAGAATGCATTGGAAAGGCAGCAGGCTGGTGCTGGGACTGTTTATGGTCGGTTTAATGATACCGGTCCATTCGACATTGATCCCTTTATTCAGCACTTTTACCAATATCAATCTGATTGATAATCCGCTATCCATTATTCTAACTTACACAGCTTTCAACCTTCCAATCACCATTATGATTTTGCTGGGCTTCTATGAAGCTTTGCCAAGGGAGGTAGAAGAAGCAGCAGTCATGGATGGTGCATCCATCCATCATATTTTCTTTAAAATCACACTGCCTATGACGATGCCGGTAATGGCAACGGCTGCGATTATTAATATGATTTACAACTGGAATGAATTTGTATTTGTGAATACATTTATCAGTTCGGATAGCTTTAAGACACTTACAGTTGGAATCCAGAATTTCATTGGCCAGTATACTACGGATTGGGGTGCTATAGGTGCCACACTGGTCATCAGCATCCTGCCAATATTAATTGCCTTTCTGATATTAAGCAATCGCATCGTTGAGGGAATAGCATCTGGTTCGGTTAAAGGCTAATGATTTGAATCAGAGGAGGTGACAAACATGCAAAATATGCTGGGCAAGCTATTTACAATATGTGAATGGATCATGAAGCTTGCTTATGTTAACTTGCTCTGGCTGTTATTTACGATGGCGGGGCTAATCGTATTTGGCTTCATGCCTGCAACCGTATCCCTCTTCACTATCGTCCGCAAGTGGCAGATGAAAGAGACAGAAGTGCCTGTTTGGGATACTTTCCTATCAATCTATAAAAAGGAATTTACTAAATCTAATTTGCTTGGTTTCATACTTGTCATCTGCGCGGGGTTCATTCTTTTGGATTTGCATTTTGTAAATGGCTTAGAAGGGGTTCTGCAGCTGATGTTTTTCGTACTGCTGCTTATTATATCAGCTCTTTATTTCATTACTCTGATGTATCTTTTTCCGGTTTATGTACATTACGATTTAAGAGTTAGCGAATATATAAAAAATTCATGTTTACTTGGGATCCTTAACCTGCATCTTACCCTGATCATAGCAGCCTCTGCCGGATCCATCATTTTTCTGCTTTTGTACAGTCCTGCATTTATTCCCTTCTTTAGCGCTGTTTCCATTACATGGATTTTGATGTATGGGGGAATGTACAGTTTTAGGAAAATTGAAGCGAGGCAAAAGCACCGGCAGCTTGAACAGTTCAGGCATTCGGGCTTAAGCAGACATATTTAAGGAATAATAAAATGAAAGGTATGGTCAAATGGCACTTATACGCAATCCGATTTTAACAGGATTTAATCCTGATCCGAGCATTTGCCGGGTGGGAGAAGATTATTATATTGCTGTTTCCACTTTTGAGTGGTTTCCCGGTGTTGGAATCTATCATTCTAAGGATCTGAAAAATTGGCGTCTGGCTGCAAGGCCATTAAACCGGATAAGCCAGCTGAATATGACAGGAAGTCCGGATTCAGGCGGGATTTGGGCACCTGCTTTATCCTATCACGATGGCCGGTTCTGGCTTATTTATACGGATGTAAAAGTGGTGGATGGCCAGTGGAAGGATTGCCATAATTACCTTTCAGTATGTGAAAGCGTAGAAGGGGAATGGTCTGATCCTGTGTATTTAAATAGTTCAGGCTTTGACCCTTCTATGTTCCATGATGAGGACGGAAAAAAATATTTGGTCAACATGGTGTGGGATCACCGTGCCGGCCATCACAACTTTTACGGAATCGCTTTGCAGGAATATGACGTACAGAAGCAAAAGCTGAAAGGGAAAGCGGAGGTCATCTTCAAGGGGACTGATATCAAACTGACAGAAGCTCCGCATTTGTATAAAATCAATGGTTATTATTATTTGCTGACTGCTGAAGGCGGAACTAAATATGATCATCAGGCCACCATTGCGAGATCAAAGAACATAAGGGGGCCATATGAAGTACACCCTGAAAATCCGCTCATTTCATCTTTCGGGTCACCGAGGAACCCTCTGCAAAAGGCAGGTCACGCTTCAATGGTAAAAACTCACACAGATGAGTGGTTTCTTGTCCATCTTACAGGACGCCCCTTAACAAGAGAGGGTCATCCTTTACTTGACCCGCGCGGTTATTGTCCTCTTGGAAGGGAGACTGCCATACAAAGGCTGGAATGGAAGAATGACTGGCCTTATGTAACTGGCGGGAACGAGCCTGCCCTTGAAATAGAAGGGCCAAAGATTAAGGAAGTAAAGTGGGGAAGAGATTTTCCGGAAAAAGACGATTTTGATAGTGAAACCCTAAACCTGCATTTCCAGAATTTAAGGATTCCGCTCGGTGAGAATATTGTTTCTTTGAAGGATAACCCTGGCCATCTTCGGTTATATGGGAAAGAAAGCTTAACATCCAAATTTACACAGGCCTTCATAGCGAGAAGATGGCAGCACTTTTCTTTTACTGCTGAAACAAAGGTGGCATTTGAGCCCGAAACCTTCCAGCAATCTGCCGGTCTCGTTAATTATTATAATACTGAAAACTGGACGTCATGCCAGGTCAGCTGGGATGAAGATAAAGGACGAATCCTGGAATTGGTGTCATGCGATAATTTTACTTTCTCCCAGCCGTTAAAAGGGAGTGAAATTGAAATCCCGGCAGAAGTGAAATATGTTTACCTTCGTGTAAATGTCCATATCCATGAATATAATTATTCTTATTCATTCGACGGTGAGAACTGGACAGAACTTGCAGTTCCTTTCCAATCCCATAAATTATCGGATGATTACATAAAGGGCGGCGGTTTTTTTACAGGTGCATTCGTCGGCATGCAATGTCAGGACACTTCCGGCCAAAATCAATTTGCCGATTTTGATTACTTTGTTTATAAAGGCGAATCTTAATCATAAAATGGGGCTGCTCAAGTATTGAGCAGTTTTTTCTATATAATAGAGAAAAAGGATTCTATTCACTTTTAACGAATTAATGTACAAAAGAATCGGAGGGAGGATTTTATGCAAACTTTAGAAAAACTTAAGCACAGGGTTTGGTATCAAACTCCTGTTTCAGAAACTGACCGTCCTATTTTAGGGGCTGTGGTCGGGGATCAAATGACTTTGATGATTGATGCAGGCAATTCTGAAGCACATGCTCAATTGTTTTTAAGCGAGCTGGAGAAACTGCGAATACCTTCACCGAGGATGGTGGTCCTGACTCATTGGCACTGGGATCATATTTTCGGCCTGCCTGCACTGGATATTCCATCTATTGCTTCTAATCTCACCAAAGCTGAAATGGAAAAGCTAATCCCTTACCAATGGACAGATGAGGCATTGGATGAACGTGTGAAAAGCGGAATCGAAATAGAATTTTGCGCGAGCGCTATTAAGAACGAGTATGGTAATGATCGAAGCATTAAGGTTAAACTTCCAGATATCACTTTTGAGAATATTCTTGAAATCGATCTTGGCGGTGTGAGCTGCCAACTGCAAAGAGTCGGCGGGGACCATTCTCCAGACTCGGTGGTGGTATATATAAAAGAAGAAAAAATATTATTTCTCGGCGATGCGATTTACGCGAATCTTTACGCAAGTAAATGGAATTACACAGCAGACTGTGTGCTTCAGCTATTGGATGCACTGGAACAGTTTGATGCAGATACATATATTTTGTCCCACGGGACGGCCATCTCAAAGGCAGAGTACCAGGTGGAAACGGCCATGCTCAGGAAGGCAGCAAGACTAACAGAAGAATTCGAAGGACAAATGGAAGAAATGAAGAATGCCTATCAATCCAGTGTCAATCGTGAACTGAATGGCAATGAGCTAGAAACGATACAGTACTTTGCAAATGGCTATGAACTAAAAGGGCCTTCAACAGGATCAGATATTTAAAGTTCTGCGTGTTTTAAAGGCTATTTTTGTGAAGTCTCCTTCTTTCTAAATACCTTCGTTTAATTTGCTGAGTTGATTGGAGCTGAGGTCACTTGACTCCAGCAGGAGGCTTACGTCCTCCCCGCTGATTTCAAAACCAAAAACAACAATCTATGAGAAAAGACCATTTTATTAACAATAACCCTATTCCAGGAGGCTATCATGAATAGATATTCTGTTAATCTTTCAACCGTTTTTACAGAAGTTCCTTTTTTGGAGCGGTTTAAAAAAGCCCGTGAAGCTGGTTTTGTTTATGTGGAGTGCCAGTTTCCATATACATTTACAATAGAAGAAATCAAAGCAGAGCTTAAGCAAAATCAGTTATCGATGGACTTAATTAACCTGCCGCCAGGTCAATGGGAAAAAGGGGACCGTGGCCTGGCAGCAGACCCCGTACGTATAGAGGAATTTAGAAAATCAGTTGAAAGGGGGATCCGTTATGCAAATGGCCTTGGAGTTAAAAAGATACATTGTATGGCGGGGATACACCCAGACAATAATCTGGAAGTATTTATAGAAAATCTCCTTTATGCGGGCACTGCAATGTCTAGGCATGAGATAACCCTATTAATTGAGCCTATCAACCCATTCGACATGCCTGGCTATTTCTTAAATGATATCCATCAGGCATCAGACATAATCCATCGTGTCGCTTTGCCGAATGTGAAGCTTCAATTCGACTTTTACCATATTGAAAGAATTTATGGCCATTCTCTTTCCATGTATCAAAAATACGCTGAGCTGGTTTCGCATGTGCAAATTGCTGACCATCCGGGCAGACAGCAGCCAGGGACAGGTGAAATGAATTATACCGATATTCTTCAATATTTGAGTAAACACTATCGAGGCTTAATTGGTCTTGAATATAATCCGCAAGGCAGAAGTGAAGAGAGTTTTGCCTGGCAGAAAGGGGTGATATCATGAAGATTGGATTTATTGGAACAGGAGTAATGGGCTCGCGGATGGCCAAGCGCCTCCTGGGCAATGGCTTTCACGTCATCGTTCATAATCGGACAATTGAAAAAGCACAGCCCCTTATTGATCTGGGTGCCTTTTATTCGGAAACGATCAGCAATCTGGCCAGCCAATGTCAAGTCGTGTGTACCTGTCTTTCTATGCCAGACGATGTGCTGAACGTCTATACAGGTAAAGAGGGGATCATTCAAAGTGCCAAGCCTGGAACGATATGCGTTGACTTCACATCGGTAGGGGCAGACACGAGTAAAACTATCTTTGAGATGACAGATGCAAAAAAGATCAGTTATCTGGATTGTCCGGTTAGCGGAGGTCCTGAAGGAGCAGAAAGCGGGACATTAACGATCATGGCAGGCGGCGGAAAAGTGGCTTTTCAAAAAGTTAAGCCGGTACTGGAGATGCTCGGTGACACCATAGAATATCTGGGACCTTCGGGTTCAGGCAGCATTGCCAAGCTGATTAATCAGTATCTTGTTGCTGTTCACTCTCTGGCTGCATCAGAGGCAATGGTAGCCGGATCTGCTTATGGGCTGGATTCCGAACAGCTCTTAAAAGTGCTGAAGACAAGCTATGGCGACAGCAGAATCCTGCGCAGGCATATGGAACAATACGTATTCGATCGCCACTTCACACCAGGAGGAGCTGTGAAATATGTCCACAAGGATGTCCGGCTTGCCAACCAGCTTTTACAGGAAGCCGGCTTAAACCAATTTACCGGGCAACTGGCTGAAAAAGCATTCCAGACAGCCGCTGAGCAAGGCCATGGCGATCAGGATATGTCGGCAGTCATTAAGCCTCTTGAGGAAGAGGCCGGAATTATGGTGAAGAGGAAGAAGTAATCAGCGGAGACAGGAAGGCTCAGTTACTTCATTTGGTATGTATAGCAGAAAGCCGGTGTAAGCAAACTGACCGATATAATTTAAATGCTGGGTTAAACCAAAATTCAGGCAGATAAAAACCAATGATAAAAACCGAACTTTCCGGAAAACCTTCTTCCGGTCTTCTCTAAAGGAGCTATTCCTATTAAAATATCAGTATTTTCTGCTATAATGATAATCTGAAATAATAGAGAAACCGGGAGAGCAGCAATGAAACGCAAAAAAAGCAAAAAGCGTACAAAACGCAGATCAAATGTAGCATTCCTGTTATTTTTTTTGGTTCTGATTTTTGTCTTATTTGATCAATTCAAGCAGCTTAATATTAAGGAAACAGCGGTATCCTTACTGCCTAATACGGTGTCAAGGGATGTTCAGAATTATACGCCGATCCTTCAGAAGGAATTGAAGGAAGTTAACCTTGAAGAATATACTCTCGTATTAGCCGCGATCATGCAGCAGGAAAGCAAAGGGAAGGGCGGGGACCCGATGCAGGCTTCGGAATCAGCTGGATTGCCCCCGAATTCCATTCAGGATCCGGAACAAAGCATTAAGCAGGGTGTTAAACACTTTCAGAAAGCACTAAATTATGGCAGTCAGAAAAATGTAGACTTTCCTGCCGTTATCCAGGCCTACAATATGGGAATCGGATATATTGACTTTGTTGCAGATCAGGGCGGAAAACACAGTGAAGAAATCGCGAAAGAATTCTCACTCAAACAGGCCGAAAAAAATCCGGAAATTTATAATTGCGGAGGCGACAAGAATAATTTCCGCTATCCATACTGTTATGGGGATTTTACTTATACAACAAAGGTAACCGAAAATATTGAGATACTTACAGCAAGTGACACAGGAAAATCCGGAGAATTTAAATCAGTATGGTAAAAAACATAATAATATTATGGTAAACTAAAACCGCACTTAGCTAATAAGTGCGGTTTGTTTTTTCAGTGTCTGCTTTTGCTCATATACATCCACAATCTCGAGGCATTGACCTTTCAAATCGAAAATAAAATCTTCATTTATAAAATTCATTTTGAAAAATACTTTGTCATCTGCAATGGTAATGGGTTTTACTTCATATTTATATAACGCCCCATATTTTTTTGGCATAGTCACAAATAGTTTATTTTCCCCCCCAATGGACCGCAGCATATAATTCATGCGCCCGGTATTCTCCTGTCAGCATTCTCCAGGGAACGGGATCGTTTGAGTATGCTAACCTTTGAGGCATTCGCACCTTTTCTTTTAAAGTGATGCGGTATAGATCCTCACAGATTTTGTCTGCTGGAGTGATATTCATATTACTCAAGATGACGATAGTCAGATCCTCTTTAAAGTTCATTAACAGTTCATTTGTAAAGCCATTAATATCCCCAGAGTGTCTCGCTGTCCCTTGTTCGCCGTTAATAAACCAGCCATACCCATAGCCTCCAGGGTTGGCAGTGAACATTTTTGATGTCATACATTTGTTTAGCAGCAAACCATTCTGCAAAGCTTCTGTACATTTAAATAAATCCTCTGCAGTGCTGTACATTCCATATGCTCCCTGAGGGATGCTCATAGCGACATACTCTGGGTGAATGGCCTCTTCCCAGACCGAATGACCGGAAGCCAAGTCCGTTACAATCTTACGGCCATTATCAATTCCTGTATTTTTTAATTGAAGAGGTTTAAAAATATTCTCCAGGAGGAATTGTTCATAGGGTAAATCTGAAACTTTTTCAATTAAAGCAGTTAGCAGTAAATATCCTGCATTGCTGTATTGCATGTCCTTACCGGGCTGAAATTGCAGAGGCTTCCTCTTAATCCAATTGATGGATTTTTCCAGACTGGAGGGCAGACGCATGAATTTTTCCCAGTATTCAGGAGAAAAGGTAAAATCGGCTACGCCTGATGAATGACTTAATAAGTGATGAATGGTCACACCTTTTTCAGCAGGAAAATCATTAATATAAGTATGAATCATATCAAACAGATTCAGCTTCTTTTGCTGGTGAAGCAGAAGAGTAGCTGCTGCCGTAAATGAATTTGTCAAAGACCCAATGCGGAATTTGGTAATAGGAGTGTTTTCAATGGCATATTGATAGCTTGATAGTCCATATCCTTCATTCAGGATGACTTTGACTTTATGGGAGGCAAAAACACATCCATTAAAATAATTGCCCTCAGCAAGAATGTCCATATACTCGTTATTTGCTGTTTTTGGTCCATAGGAATTTCCGCCTTTATGTATAATTCGTTTACATTCTTCATATATATTGGCTGTTGTCTGATTTTTCTCCTTCCTTGAAAAATTAGATTTATAAGTTTTTACATAAAAAGTGAAACCAAATGGCATTTCATTCGTCTATATAGACGTGCAGCATTTATTAATGGGCAACACCCAGCTTAGGCTGTGAACTGCACTTACTCTGTTTAATAGTCATAAAAAGAGCATTTAATCTGGACATGCTTGACATTTTATTAAATGCGAGTATAGTTATATTCTTGTGCAGTGCTTTTTTGGATGTTCATAGATTCTTAATATTTATCAGGTAAACTAATAATTATTGGGCTGATTGCCAACATAAGATTTTTAAATTACTAGCAAAGTATGTTAGAATAAAGTGCTAGAAGGCAGGTGTATGATTTTGAATACTTTACTTCATAAAAGTCAGGATATATTAAATAAATATATTGGCTTTTTCTTTTTAGCAGTATTTCTGCTCTGGATGAAAACGTATATTACTCAAATGACACAATTTAACTTAGGCATTGAAAGTGCCTTGCAGCATTTCCTTTTATTCATCAACCCGCTGGGGTCTTCATTGCTGTTTTTAGGAATTGCATTCTTTTTCAAAGGCAGAAGAAAATATATCGCCTTGATGGTAATGTATTTCTTGCTATCGTTCCTGCTGTTTGCGAACGCAGTGTACTATCGTTTTTTTAATGATTTTATTACTTTGCCGACTTTGACGCAGACACAGAACTTTGGTGACGTCAGCGGAAGCATCAGCTCATTATTACAGCCGACTGATATCTTTTTCTTCCTTGATTTCATCGTGCTTGCCGGCTTGCTTGTATTTAAAGTTGTAAAAGTGGAAACAAAGGATTTGACGCGCCGCAGATCAGCAGCATTAATTTATGCTTCTCTGGCCATTTCATTTGCAAACCTGGGATTGGCTGAAACAGACCGCCCTGAACTTTTGACAAGAGGTTTTGACCGCAATTACATTGTTAAGTATTTAGGCATGTACAATTATACGATTTATGATGCAGTACAAAGCACGAAGGCATCCGCGCAAAGAGTTATGGCGGATAGCAGTGATACAACCGAAGTCATCAACTTTACAAAATCGAATTATGCTGAACCGAACCCGAAGTACTTCGGAAAAGCGGAAGGCATGAATGTGATCTACCTTCACCTTGAATCCATTCAGACATTCTTGATGAACTATGAACTGCACGGTGAAGAAGTAACACCATTTTTGAACTCACTGATTGAAGAAGAAAATACAACGTATTTTGATAACTTCTTCCATCAGACTGCACAAGGGAAAACAGCTGATGCTGAGTTTATCCTTGAAAACTCCCTATATGGATTGCCGCAGGGTTCTGCCTTTACAACAAAGGGCATGAATACCTACAATGCAGCACCAGCAATTCTGAAGGATAAAGGCTATACTTCTGCAGTTTTTCACGGTAACTCGGGAAGTTTCTGGAACCGTAACGAAATTTACAAATCCTTTGGCTATGACAACTTTTTCGATGCAGGATATTATGATTTAAAACCAGAAAACATGGCTGACTATGGTCTAATGGATAAGCCGTTCTTTGAACAATCCATGCCGTATCTTAAGTCACTTAAACAGCCGTTCTATTCTAAATTCATTACTGTGTCCCATCACTATCCTTATCATATGGATCAGGAACTGGCGACAATTGAGCCTCATACTACTGGTGACAAATCAGTGGATAATTACTTCCAGACAGCCCGCTATGCTGATGAAGCACTTAAACAGTTCTTTGAGCAGCTTAAAGCTTCCGGCCTGTATGAGAACTCAGTGATTGTCATGTATGGTGACCATTATGGTATTTCCAAGAACCATAATAAAGCAATGGAACAAGTGCTAGGCAAGGAAATTTCAGCGTTCGATAGTGCCGGTCTGCAGCGTGTGCCTCTATTCATCCGCGTACCTGGCATGGAAGGCGGGGTAAACCATGAATTTGGCGGTCAGATCGACTTGATGCCAACATTGATGCACTTGCTTGGCATTGATACTAAACAGTATCTGCAATTCGGTACAGACTTATTATCAGAACAGCATGATGATCTTGTTCCTTTCCGTAACGGAGATTTCATGAGTCCAACCATTTCATCTGTTGACGGAAAGTTCTATGACTCAACAACTGGTGAACTGCTGGATGAAAGCCGTTTTGAAGAAGCGAAAAAACTTCAGGAAAGTGCCGAGCAGAAATTGGCGCTATCTGATAAAGTCGTAAACGGAGATCTTCTCCGCTTCTACACACCGGAAAACTTCGAACCGGTTGATCGTTCAAAGTACGATTACAAAGCAGAAAGCAATGGGGTCAACAAGAAGAACGAAGTAACTGAAGAAATGGCTGAAGAAGAGCCAGCTGATAAATAATTCAAAAACTGTCTGCGGGAAATCCTGCGGGCAGTTTTTTTTGCTGGATAACTCCTCTATTCGAAAATAAATAAGTCACATACCAAACTAAATACTTTTATAAAGCAGGTAAAATCAAATAAACAAAAGTAAGGGTGTTTACTTTGATTCAGTGTGGAATACCATTATGCATTAGCTAAATCTGGTTCAAGCCTAATATTATGTGATAAATAAACATTCAACCTTTATAATTAAAAATAAAAAGATACATTTCTAGGGGGATTAAGATGAGGAAGCTTGCTGGCAAAAGGATTGCACTTTTAGGTTCTCGGAAAATAGAAGAAATTGGCAAATTGGTGGAGAATCAGGGAGGGATTGCCTTCAGCAGGCCAGCCCAGGGGACAACACTGCTCAAAGACGATAAACTCCAGGATCATGTAAGACTGCTAATAAAGGAAAGCTTTGAATGGATTATTTTTACTACCGGAATCGGGGTCGAAACCATATATCAAACGGCTCTTGATATGAATGAGGGTGACGCCCTAATCAACAGCCTGCAAAAAGCAAATATTGCAGCAAGGGGTTATAAAACCGTTAATACTCTGAAAAAACTTGATATCACACCTTCAGTGCGGGATGATGACGGAAGTACGGCAGGCTTAATCCGAGAGTTCTCAGCTCATTCCCTAACAGGCCGGAAAGTAGCCCTGCAGCTTCACGGGGACCCGGCACCACGCCTTAAACAGTGGCTGGAAGATAACCATGCGGACTATGAAGAAATACTGCCATATACCCATATTCCTCCTGATGAAAATGTAATGAATCAGCTGCTGTCCGAGCTCCTTGACGGAAAGCTTGATTCAGTATTTTTCACCAGCACACCTCAAGTAAGGAATTTATTCACCTTCGCCCGGAAAAAGAAGGCAGATACGCAATTGAAAAGTTGTCTATCAGAACAGGTTGTGGCTTTATCAGTTGGAAAAGTAACTGCACAAGCTTTACATGAAGAAGGAATTGAAAGAGTCATTTTTCCGGAAGCCGAGAGGATCGGGAGTGCGGTTATTGAATTAGCCCGTTTTTATAATTAAGAAGTCATTTAAGGACTAATTTGTAAAAATAAATAAGCTTCTAGAGCGCAGAATATACTCTTGAAAGGGGCCCCTTTAGGCTCCTTTTTAATTAATTCATGGATATACTAATTTCAAAAAATCATAAAAAATATATTGAAAATGCATACAAGGGATGATAATGTTACAACGTAAACGTTTTCGCACCAAAAATAATACATCAATTTTAAGCAGGTGGGATATGACTAATACCATCAAAGATGTTGCCAAAAAAGCAAATGTCTCCATTGCAACCGTTTCCAGGATTTTGAATGACCAGGGAGGCTATTCGGAAAAAACAAAATTCAAGGTTCTTAAAGTGATTGAAGAGCTGGGATACCAGCCAAACGCAGTGGCAAGAGGATTAATTAACAAAAGAACACATACGATTGGGGTGCTTTTCCCGAAGCTTTCCAGTTCTCTGGTTACCGATCTGCTGGATGGCATTGAAAAGGCTGCAAATGACAACGGTTCCAGTGTGATCGTCTGCCATACAGAATCAAATGGCGAAAAAACGATGAAATATCTCCAGCTGCTTATCGAAAAAAGGGTAGACGGGATAATTTTTGCAAGTGAAATATTAAAAGAAGAGTATTATCAATTTGTAGCTAAAACCAAGATGCCGATTATTTTGCTTTCAACCGAGTCCTATGCGTACCCCGTGCCTTTTGTAAAGGTCAACGATTTTCATGCAGCATATGCTGCAGCCAAGTATTTAATCGGCAAGGGGCATACCAAAATTGGAATGATAAGCGGAAAAAAGGATGATATCATCGCGGGGATTCCGAGGATTGAAGGCTTTAAGAAAGCTCTTTCAGATCATGGCATATCGCTGGGTTCCGAAAATGTTGTGTTCAGCAGGGGATTTGCATTTCCTGATGGGATCGAGGGCTTGAAAAAGCTAATCGGGCAGTTCCCGGATGTTACAGCGATATTTGCAGCAAGTGATGAAATGGCTATCGGGGCCTTATCAGCAGCTTATCAATTAGGAATTAAGGTCCCGGATGAGATATCTGTTATGGGGTACGATAATTTAAACCTTGCTGAGATGTCCATTCCGCCGCTGACAACAGTGGGACAGCCTCTCGCAAAAATGGGTGAGGCTGCCGCAGAAATGCTCTTTACCATAATGGAAACTGGCGAAATTCCGGAAAGCCGGATTATGCCGCATAGAATCATTGAAAGAATGAGTGTGAAAGAGAGGAAAAAATAACTCTCTTTTTCTCGGCTTAATTACGTAAACGTTTACGTAATTGAGAGCTAAATAACAAATAACAAATTTAAATTCAATGTCCATTCCTTTCCCGATCTTCATTCAGCAGCTTGTCATGCATACGAGTGCCTGGGGTATGGATGAGCTGCTTGGATTGATCATTTTGTATATCGCTTTCAATCTTTCCGATATTATTTTTATCTATATTGGCTATATTCGTGCTATTCCTGAATGCAACGGTGGCCATCATCACAAGTCTTGGTGCATGGAATGACTACATGCTGCACCTCGTTTTGATCAGCGACCGGAAAATGGCCAGACTGCCGCTACTCCTGTATATTTTCCAAGGCCCATTTCAGCACAGATCTTTCATCTGCGTCCTGCTTAATGGAACTTGCACTATGATTATTATGTATACCTTTGCCTAGAAATGGATTATAAGCGATGTAATGAAAGGTTTTATAAAATAAATATTATTCTTAGATCGGAGTTGTAATAAATTGAACAAAACATGGTGGAAAGAAAGTGTCATTTATCAAATTTATCCAAGAAGCTTTAATGACTCCAATGGGGATGGGATTGGAGATATCAACGGAATCACTGAAAAAATTCCTTATCTAAGCGAACTGGGGATCGATGTCATCTGGCTATCCCCCGTTTACCAATCGCCTAATGATGATAATGGCTATGACATCTCAGATTACCGCAATATCATGGACGAGTTCGGAAATATGAATGACTTCGACGGTATGCTGGACAAAGCCCATGAGCACGGCATCAAAATCATGATGGATCTCGTTGTCAACCACTCAAGCGATGAACACCAGTGGTTCCAGGAATCACGAAAATCCAAAGATAATCCCTACAGAGATTATTATATTTGGAAGAAAACAGACAACGGCGAACCTCCTACGAATTGGGGCGCTGCGTTTGGCGGAAGTGCATGGGAATATGATGAAGAAACACGTGAATATTACCTGCACCTTTTCAGTAAGAAACAGCCTGACTTGAATTGGGAAAATCCTGTATTAAGAAATGAAGTGTATGATATGATGCGCTTCTGGCTGGACAAAGGGATTGATGGTTTCCGCATGGATGTCGTCAATTTCATTTCAAAAGATACCAGCTATCCACAGGGGGAGATTCGTGAAGGACACAAATATGGGGACGGCAGCAAGTATTATATGAATGGACCAAGAATTCATCAATTCCTGCAGGAAATGAACAAAGAAGCCCTTAGCCCGTATGATACCATTACGGTTGGGGAGATGCCGGGTGTAACAGTAGAAGAAGGCAAGCTCTATACAGGCAAAGACAGAAATGAATTGAATATGGTTTTCCATTTTGAACATGTAGGGCTTGGCGACGGGCAATACGGCAAATGGGATCCGCGTCCTTGGAAACTGACTGAATTGAAAGAGATTTTCAGCAAGTGGCAAAAGGGTCTGGAGGAAGATGGATGGAACAGCTTGTACTGGAGCAACCATGACCAGCCTCGTGCCATCTCCAGATGGGGAAATGAATCAGAGGAATACCGCGTTATTTCTGGTAAGATGATTGCGGCATGTCTGCATATGATGCAGGGGACGCCTTATATTTACCAGGGCGAAGAAATCGGCATGACAAATGTAAAGTTCACTGATATCAATGATTACCGTGATATCGAAACGTTAAATGCATACCGTGATCTTACACCGGATTCCCTAACATATGATGAAATCTTTAAAGGCATTCATGAGAGAGGCCGGGATAATGCGAGAACGCCTGTTCAGTGGGATGCCAGCCCGAATGCAGGCTTTACCGACGGAACGCCTTGGATTAATGTGAATCCAAATTATGAGAGAATTAACGCTGAAGCAGTGTTTAAAGATGAAGATTCCATCTTCCATTTTTATAAAAAGCTCATTCAGCTTAGAAAGCAAAATGAAGTGATTGTTTATGGCACATTCGATTTAATAATGGAAGAAGATGAGCAGATCTTCGCCTTTACAAGAACTCTTGGAGATGACCAGCTGCTTGTGATCTGCAACTTCAGTGAAGAAACTCCTGACTTTAAACTTCCAGTCCATGTCCGGTACTCTTCTAAGGAACTGCTGATTTCCAACCTGAATGCAGATGAAAATGAAGAAATTGAAAATCTGCCACTCAAGCCTTATGAAGCTAGAGTGTATCGTTTGAAGAAATAAAGATAGGGCCTGTTTAGGGCCCTTATTGGTGTTAATAAACAGACATTTTCCTTTGATCGATTTACAAGCTGGAAGCTGATTCTTTCTAATTACAAGAGTGACAGGGGAAAAAATGAAGAAGTATTGCTTAGAGGACCATTGAGGTTCTCTTTTTTGTTGACATATTCTTATTAATAAATATTATTATGTTAAAACATGGAAGGGGCCATTTCAATGAATTTATTAGAATATTCCTGGGTTGGCAGTGAGGAGCCTTACCTGGATGAAATAAGCATTCAGCATATCGGTAGAATGGTATTAGGGCGTTTCGGCGGAAACAGGAATGCTGGGCAAAATAAAAATGAAGACGGCTGCCTGTTATGGACAGGTAATAACGAAGATTGGGAGTTTACTATTTTACTGGATGCCCATACTACTGCGGAAAGCGCTGAGTTAGTTATTCAAACGGTCAAATCAATGAAAACGGAAATCATTGCTTTATTAGTGCTGCCGCCCCGGGAAGTGTTTGAACAAGTTGGCGGATTACTGCTTAAACAATTTAAAAGTCAGGGTTTCAAGGAGGAATGCAGAAGGATTAAAGGTGAAACAGCTTTTTTATGTGTGATCAGAAAAGGCTCATTTCTTTGGTGGCTATCGATCGGGGATTGTATTCTGCATTTATTCCACCCTGAACTGGCTGCATTTAACGAATATCAGCAAAACCACCGAAGTTTTTATGAATGGGTGGGCAAAGTCAATACGTTTGATTTGCCGGTTCCCTGTTATAGCTCGGGTACAAAGGAGCTCAGAAGAGGCAGGAATCATATTTTTTTAACAACAGATGGGCTGACGGAATGTCCCAACACCAACTTTGCTGAACCAAGAGAAATATTTAATCTTTTTAGCTTATTCGGGAATGAGGATGGGGTCCGTGAGCTATTAAAGATAATAAAAGATAGGGATGTCCGGGACAGTACGACCATCATATCCTGGATAATTGATGCAGAGCATGAAGGATGCCAGCCCAGCGGCTGATTTTACAGAAACGTTGCAGAAAATCGGCAGTAAAAGGAAATAAAACTGGAGACAAGAGAATCTGAATGAATAACGACGAAAAAGAAGCCTCCACTCTAAGGAAAAGGGTTCCTCTTTCGGGTGATTTATTGAAAAAGGGCATAAAAATGACGTGTGAATTGGCACACGTCATTTTCCTATAAGGTTTTTAACTTATTTTATCGTTTTTGAGATAGCAATTGACATTATAATTTATAATGGACGATAAATATTGTGCCATTAAAATGTAGTGCCAAGATGCTGTCAATTTCAATGTCACTTGGACTGCCGCAATTTCTTACTCATATTGAACAAACGGGGCAGGTTTATATATAATGGTGAGTAATACTCCGTACGGTTTTTGCAGCTCTTTTCTCCTTACTCCCTTTTCTGTCTGTTAAGCTAACCAGGAAAGTTGAAATTTATTGCTTGCCAGTTTAGTTTGAGATAAAATAAAAAAATTGGGAATGCTTTTCAACTTTTTATAAAAAGGATATAAATATGTTTAAAAATATAGATTTATTTAATCAGGCCTTTTTTTTTGCTCCGATTGGGATGTCGATAGTCTCATTAGAGGGAAAATGGATTAGGGTAAATCATGCTTTAACTAAAATTACTGGATATACAGAGGACGAGCTCCTTACCACGAACTTTCAAACATTAACCTATCCAAAGGACTTAGATACTGATTTATCTTACACACAAGAATTAGTGGAAGGAAAAAGAGACTCTTTTGAGATGGAAAAAAGGTATGTCCATAAAAGCGGGAAGATTGTATGGGTGTTATTATCAGTATCCATAGTGCGGGAAGGGAACAAGCCATTATTCCTTATTTCTCAAATACAAGATATAACCGATCGTAAAAACTCAGAAAGAATATTGAAACAAATGGCTCATTATGACTTTCTAACCCAATTGCCTAATCGGAGATTATTTGAAGAACGACTTAATCATGCAATTGAATCAGCTAATTTCAATAAAGGGCTAGTCGCAGTACTGTATCTTGATTTAGATGGGTTTAAGCAAATAAATGATACCTTCGGTCATGACTTAGGAGATTTATTGTTAAAAGAAGTCGCGAGAAGGCTTACAGGTTGTATAGGAAATAAGGATACTGTGGCCAGGCTTGCAGGTGATGAATTCACGATTTTACTTCCGGAAACGACAATCGATAATGCAAAACATGTTGCCGAACGGATCATCGACATTCTATCTAATAAAGTGTCGGTGCAGAATGTTGTTATCTCAATAACTCCCAGTATCGGAATTGCTTTTTGCGATGATTTCAATATGGATGTCAGGAATTTGCTGAAATATGCTGATGAAGCTATGTATCAAGCAAAACAGAACGGAAAGAATAATTATCAAGTTTCACAGATCAGATAAAGCTAAATATGACTTTATTATTAGCGTTGATCCACGGAGGATTGATGCAATTTTTGTTGAATTCAACTTACGGATTCTTATGTTCAAAATCTGCTGCTAAACGCAGCTTTTTTCTTTTGAACTAAAGAGGCTGGTTAGTCAATAAGGATTTATATTATAACAATAAATGCTGAAATATGGTAAATACCTAGGTGTTAATATCATACTTTTGACTATTTAGAATAAAATGGCTGTAAAATGATATTGGAGGGGTTTTATGGAGCTAGTAGGACAACAAATTTACCTTAGACTTTACAAAACTTCTGACGCCTGCGAGTTAGCTAACTTACATACTAGAAATCGCGAATTTTTTCAACGAGTTAGCCCATTACTCCCGGAAGCCTTTTATACGGAAGAACATCAAAAATTACGCATTGAACAGGCTTTAAAAAAGACAGGCGAAGGGCAATTATATGCTTTAGGAATCTTTTTAAAAGCAACTGATAAACTTATCGGAGACATTTCATTAACTCAAATTACTATGGGAGACCAACAAAGCTGTTATACGGGATTTACTTTAGATAAGGAGTATAATGGAAAGGGATATACAACAGAAGCTCTTCAACTTGTTGTAGATTTTGCTTTCAAAGAATTAAAACTACATAGAATTGAAGCAGGAGCTATGCCTGATAATATAGCATCTATTCGTGTATTAGAAAAAGCGGGGTTTAAAAAAGAAGGTATAGCTAAAGAAAATTTAAAGATTAATGGAAAGTGGACAGATCATCAAGTATTAGCTATCATCAACAGCTTGGATGCATAAGCTCGTTTCACTTCCGATAATTTTTCTGTAAACGAAACGTGTTCTGGAGTGAGACTGCCTGATACAAATTTTATAAATCTTACCAACTCTACTTCAAGAAAAATATTAACGTCAAAACTGTAAATCATAAGAGGGATTTGGTATTTACCTAAGGAGTTGCTTGGCAACTCACTTTTTTATAGTACTTTGTGAAGTGTTTCACTTAAACTACCGGGTGCTTCCCTTAAAGAACTGGCTGCTAAAAAATACAGCCTTTTTCTTATTTGACTAAGGGCATTATCTTTTATGATACAGCTGATAAATTATGGTATAAATAACTTTTACCAGGAGAAACTACAAAATAAAAGAAGGTGGGTTTATTTTGTTAAGTAAAGTTGTACTTTGGACAATTTTAATTGCTCCATGGTTCACATTATTCTTTTTAAAGAGAGAAGATATTAAGCGTTTTATGCCTGTTGCAATATTAGCTGCATTTCTAATGGTTCTCTATAACTTGATAGCTCACAATCAAAAACACTGGATAATTAAAGAATCAATTTTACCATGGTTAAAACCTTCCTTTGCTTCAGGTATACTAGGTGCTTTTTTAATTGTAACTATATGGATTTTTTACTTCACATATGGTAAGTTTTGGATTTACTTAGTGACTAATATTGTACTGGATTTTATGTTTGCAATTTTCCCTGTCCATTTTATCCTTCAGGAAAAATTAAAAATTTATCAATTGATTAACATAACTCCTTGGGGTCGTCTTTGTATTTTCATCACACTATCAATTGTTATTTATGGTTACCATTATTGGCTCGAGGAAGTGTTTAAGTCCACTTATAAGGATTCTGGCAGCTTATAAACTATTCAAAACAAGGGAAAAGATTCAGCTGTCATTTCTGGCGGCTTTTTTTGTTCAACTAAAGGACAGATTTGAGAAAACGGTATTAAACAAAGGGGGTTCAATAGGGTTTTGCCTTATGGTTATAGGTTTCAATTATTAAGTGATGTCCCTTAACCGCTGCAATAGTAAAGAACTAATTTTCTAAAAGTGTAACTTCTGATTGAGGAACTAATTTTGTTTGGTAATCTTTCTTGATTTCACAGAAACCACTTTCATATATCCATAATACGGTATATGTGTCAGTTTTATAAACAACTTTGGCTCCTATACTAATGGTTATACCTCCTAGAATGCATGGTTAAGGGACAATTCTAAATTAGCATATTGTAGGATTTTAGTTAAAGGGGAAATTTCCTCAACAAAAGAAAAAGCCCATTAAAGGGAAAAAAGGATGTGCTGAAAAAAACGATTATCATGAAGGAGTTAATAAATCTATAAGCTTGACTAAATTTATAGTTGATTGCTTATGAGCCTAATTATAAACATTGAAAAATTCCCTTATAGAGGGACCAGGTTGGAGCAAGCTTATCAGAGGAGCCGTATACATTGTATTTACTTTAAAGGAGATAGTGCTTTTGAAACAAAGGAGTAAGGGAATTCCTAGTTAAGGCGTTACACAGAGAAAAGAGTATTAATGATTGTAAAACAATAAAAGTGACCATGGTTAGCTAATTCTTATTACGATTTGTATTTTTATTTATTCGACGTATAAGATATTCAGTTTGCAATTGTCCTACTACTGCAGCAATAATAATATTCGCTATATTAAATATCGTTAGCCATTTAATTAGCATTCGGGTATCCTTAAACACAAAAATCATGCCTTTCGCTAAAGAGGTTGTATTACTTTTTTGTTCCCAGACATTTAAAAATTATAATGTTCCTGCAAAGTTCGAAGAAGTTGTATTAATAAGCATCTTGTTTCATTAATCTTTTCTTCCCGCTATATATACCAGGGTAGTAGCTATAGCCCAAGTAAAAAAAATTATTGTTGAAATAGCTAGTAAAAACCAGGGAGTGTTTAAAATATGTTGATCTATCCAATGAAGCATGATATCACCTCATGTGCTAAGAGAAAGGGCTGAAACTTATTCAATATACAAGGAGAATATACAAAGCCCTTACTCCAGATATTATTATGCCCAGTGCTTGTGAAAATATCTAATTTAAAATACAAAAACACCCGCAGATTTGCGGCTACCCTGTGAATTGATCTGTAGTATAGGTTCATAATTGAATGAGGATGCGAGTAAGGAGCAGGGCTTAAGCGAGTAAACTGGAAAGCTTGCCTTATCTTTACTCTTCATTTTTATCTTACCCAAAGAAAAGGGATTTAAGTATATCAGATGGTCTTATTGATGTTTCATCAAGTAACCAAACTTTGCACTAAGAAAAAGGACGTTTATCAATTAATTGTGTGTATGTTAAAGATCAGCTGCCAAATTTGGTGGCTGTTTATTATTTAACTAAAAAGGCAGGTTAGTGAAAAAAGGGATTATTTTAAAGAGAGGAGAATTATTTATTCTTGATGGATAGAAAAAATTCAATTTAAAGGGGAATAGAATGAATATTAGACCATATAAAGAGACAGATAAAGCTTTTCTTGTAAGTCTTTCAACACGGTTTGCGAAATTCGACCTTATGGCCTGGCGTGATCCTCAAAAAATGGAAGAGGCACAATTAAAAATAGCTGAAGAATCTCTTAACGATCCTTCACTTTATACAGAGATTCTTTGTGGCAGAGGAAGAGACAGGGGATTTATTAGGTTTCATAGAAGTAAAACCACATAAAGATTTTTTAAGCGGTATAGAACAAGGAACCTTGTAGCCATTGCAGTTTCATCTAAAGGTGAAGGGAAGGGTATCGGTAAGAGCCTAATGGAGAAGGCAGTAGTTGGGCTCAGCAAAAAGGATATCATCAACTCTTCCTGATGTCTTTGCCAAGAATGATCGTGCGGTAAATTTCTATAGGCATTTAAACTATGAAACTGAAGTACTAAAATGGTAAAAGAGATTTAATGCCTTGTACTAAAGAATTTTATTTCCAGAAATCGGTGCTAAATACAGGCTTCCATTCCGGTCAGCTTTTTTTATAAAAACTATAGGGCAGGTTTGTGGAACAAGGAATTCTAATAATAATTGTGAAATAGTAATAATTAACAATGTTTCGTTTTGCTTTTATACTGTTTTTTTCAAGGTCAATTATTTCCTAAATAAGGAGGGGCTTTTTTGCAAATTTTTTTTAAATATAACTGGATGGTAAGAGAAGACTGGTATCGCTGGTGTGAAGAGTTAAGTGAAGAAGAACTCCAGCAAAACCGAACGGGTGGAATGGGAAGTATTTTGTATACACTTTTCCATATAGTTGATGTCGAATGGAGCTGGATACGGCTCTTACAAGGAAAAACCGACTTTCAAGAGAGTTTCGATGGTTATAAAAGTTTGAATAAGGTTCGAAAATTGGACGCTGAATTTCATTTAGAAGTAGAAAACTTTGTGAAAAATTGGGATGCCAGTATGGAAAATCGTTTATTTTACGATACCTTACCAGATGGAAGAATAGTGACGGATACCTGGGGTGAGATTATGCGTCATACTATTGCTCATGAAATTCACCATATAGGACAATTATCAATTTGGGCAAGGGATATTGGAATAAACCCTGTTTCTGCAAACCTTATTGGTCGGGGTCTTTCCTCTCATTCCTATAAATAGTGCAAATAGAAAGCAATATAGCCGGTTTCTGTATATTCTGGGTGTGATAATTTAATTTACTTATTCTGCTGCTTATTCGGTTTTATGTAGATTATGAGTTTGTTAAGAAAGTAGCGAGTCGTTGAGTTCGGAAGCATTAACCGCTATTTTTGTTGAATACCATATTGAACAAACTTTTTTTATTGAGGAATATGAAGAAGAATTGTTGATTTTTATCTTCGAAATTTAAATGATAAAAAAAGAGGTGCTTAATGGATAATTTGTATGATGATAAATATCATCTGCATTTAGGTTATTACCAGGATGATTGTGATTATGAGTCGATAGCATTTAAAAGAAAATCAGAGGATATATGGGATATATTCTTTGACTTTAAAGCGTATGGGATTAAAAATAATACCCCAGAAAACGAATTAACACTAAACTCATACGGAACGAGAATTTTTTCAATACGCAATAAAGAAATTGATTATGATAGTGGGGTATACCAGTTTAAGCAATGGTTATCCATTAATAAGATAATCTTAATTGTTGGTTAATGAAGAAGATGACTGCTGCTGCGTTTTTTGTTGTTCTTACGGGGCAGTTTTATGAAAGGGCGAGTTTTGCTTTTTTATCCGACATAAACCTTGTCAAAAGGGCTGTCATTTCGGTGCAGATTTTTTAAAAAGCAGTTCTAAACGGAACCCTTTACTCTAAGGATGGCGAAAAAGAAACCTCTACTCAAAAAATGAGAGCTAATCGAAATGAATAACGACGAAAAAGAAACCCCTCTTTAATAACGGATGTTAATCAGAAAGATAATTTTGCCAAGTCCACTCTAAAGCAACATCCTTAGACGATCCGGCAAACCCCAGAACATCATTTCTTTCTCCCCAACCTTCCCTATGCTATCATTAACCAATAGTCTATTCTGGGAGGATTTATCTTTGAAAAAGGACTTATTTGAAAAAGCAGCAGAATTTATAAAAATGTTTTATAGTGAACAGAATAGAAGTCCTGCTGAACTAAGCAACAGACTAAGGGAAATCGAATATTCAATTGCAGAGCACGGAGTTTATGAACATACTTATGAAGAATTGGAATTTGGTGCCAAAGCTGCCTGGCGAAATAGCAATCGCTGTATAGGGAGACTGTTCTGGGATCATCTAAAAGTTTTGGATAAGCGGGAGGCGAAAGAAGCGGATGAAGTATTTTCTGCTCTGTTTGAACATATACAATTTGCCACTAACAATGGCAGGCTTCGTCCGGCCATCACCATCTTCTCTCCTGACACTTCCGAACAGAAAATCAGAATTTGGAACCATCAGCTAATCCGGTATGCTGGCTATGAGACTGCGGATGGGATTATTGGCGATCCCCACTCCATCCCTTTTACTAAACAATGCGTGAAATTGGGCTGGGAGCCGAAGTACGGCAAATTTGATGTGCTGCCATTAGTTGTTCAAATGTACAATCAGCAGCCCCGATTAAGGGAAATACCTGAAGAGCTGATTCTCGAAGTCGCGATTGTGCATCCAGAATATAATTGGTTCAGTGACCTCGGCTTGAAATGGTACGCAGTCCCGATGATATCGGATATGAAGCTGGAAATTGGGGGCATTTCCTACAAAGCAGCCCCTTTTAATGGCTGGTATATGGGTACTGAAATTGGTGCGCGAAACCTGGCAGACGATTTTCGTTATGACGTGCTCCCGCAGATTGCCTCATTATTGGGGCTGGATACCAGGTCGCATTCTTCGCTTTGGAAGGATCGGGCACTGGTGGAATTGAATGCAGCTGTATTGCATTCATTTAAAAAAGAAGGTGTCAGCATAGTAGACCATCATACTGCTGCACAGCAGTTCAAGAAATTTGAAGAAAACGAAAAGGGCCAGGGAAGGGATCTGACCGGTGACTGGACCTGGCTGATCCCGCCCGTATCCCCTGCAGCTACACACATTTTTCATAAACAGTATATTAATGAAGTAAAAACGCCTAATTACTTCTATCAGGATACTCCTTATCAAAAATGAAAGCCGGCATCAATCATGCTGGCTTTCTGCATTGGTTAATTCATCTCTTCATCACTGGTTCTCCGGTCTGTCTTCTCAGGAGGAATCTTGGAAAGCTGGTCCATAGGCTCCATCATAGATTCAAGAAGACTTCCTTTAACTTGATTCTGTTCATCCATATTATCCGGCTGAATAGTATCGCGGTTGTCCATCACTTCACCTCATTTTACTAATTTTTCATAGAATTTACTTCCCGCTTAATGATTATTCCAAAAACCGAGAAGTCATAGGTTAAATTCCCTTCCAATGGAAATAATGGAGGCTAAAAGATCTTTTGGAGAAAACGTATGACAAATATATTATTGATTGCAACTCTGGCTATGATTTTTATATTATTTATCTTTTTAATTTTAATGTTGATCGGCTGGCGCTGGATCATGAAGCGGCTCGTTAAGCAGGCAGGGAAAATAATTATGACAGACAGCTACCAGGAAAATCTCATTGAGCTGATCCCTGGTTTCAAGCATATGGGCATTCAAAATGCACTTGAAAATAACCTGCGAGCCGAAACGGGTGATGTCCTGCACCGCCCATTTGGCTCTTCGAAAAAATGGCCTCATTTCGATGAGATTACCTTTATTCCTGCACAGACTTCGCCCTTTCCGATTGACGGGGATGAAGATGTTGATGTGAAGGTGACAATCGGGCCAAAAGCGAAAAAACCAATGAAAATCAAAATACCCCTGATGATTAGTGGAATGGCCTATGGAATAGCATTGAGTGAGCAAGTGAAAATTGCGCTGGCAACAGCTGCCAAGAATACAGGTACGGCTGTCAATTCCGGTGAAGGAGGAATCCTTCCCGAAGAGCTTGAAAGTGCAGGAAAGTATATCCTTCAGTTCTCGAAAACCGAATGGGGGAAGGAAGAAAAAACCATCAAACGTGCCGACATGATTGAAATTAAGCTGGGGCAGGGAGCTGTAATGGGGATGGGAGGAAACATATCTCCTGAAAATTTAACCGGCCGTGCAAGGGAAGTAATGGGCTTAAAGGAAAATGAAACTGCGCATATAATGGAACACTTTTTTGATAAACAGACATTGAAGGATTTAAAGGAACTGGTGGATGAACTCCGCAGTATGACCGGAGGTGTTCCAATTGGTGCAAAAATAGGGGCAGGAGGAAAAATAGAAGAAGACATTGACCATTTAATCGAAATGGGCGTTGATTTTATAGCAGTTGATGGGGGCCAGGGAGCATCTGTCGGTGCGCCGCCTTTATTGTCAGATGATTTTGGGATTCCAACTTTACATGCTCTCATCCGTGCATCCAATCACCTTGAAAAACGAAAAAAGAAGGGGGAAATCAGCTTAATTGTATCAGGCGGCCTCTTCACACCAGGACACTTTTTAAAAGTCCTCGCTCTTGGCGCTGATGCTGTCTACCTTGGATCTGTTATGCTGTTTACTGTTTCCCATAAGCAGACTTTGAATTCGCTGCCTTTTGAACCGCCAACACAATCTGTGTGGAACGAAGGTAAATTCAAGGATACTTTTAAAATCGAAGATGGGACAAAATCTGCAGAAAAGTTTTTAACCGCGAGCACGGAGGAAATCAAAATGGCTTTGCGAGCCATGGGGAAAAAGACTTTAAAAGAACTGTCCAAGAAAGATCTTGTGTCCTATGATGAGATGACGGCAAAAATGATCGGGATTCCATTTTCCTTTGAACCTTGGGAAGACAAATCAAAGAAAACTGAATAACAGCCTGGCGCTTTTAGCCAGGCTGTTATTCATCAATATCTCTCTTAACTTTTGATTTCTGAGGGGGCTGAAACCGATGCGGATTCTGAGTTCTTAAATACACCGGCCTTAAAGGCTGAAACGGAAATCTGAGAAATGAATCTTTCAAGTCCCGGTATCTTGGCGGGTAAAACGGCTCCAAAAACGGTCTTCCGAGAGAGGTAAGCCTGATCATATGCGTCAGCAAGATGCAGGAACAGAACAACACACCTACAAAACCCCATAAATTGGCGAAAATTAAAAACGGAAATCTTAGAAATCGAATCGTATTATTCATCTTGTAAACAGGTGTTGTAAAAGAGGCAAGAGCTGCCAATGCGATAATAATTAACAAGACATTACTTGTCAGTCCTGCCTGTACAGATGCAGTTCCAATGACAATCCCTCCTACGATACCGATTGTCTGCCCGACTTTCGTGGGCAGTCTGGCTCCAGCTTCTCTTAAAAGCTCAATTACCAGTTCAAGCATTAAAGCTTCATAGAAAGGCGGCAGGGGAATATGCTGTCTTGAAGTCACCAGTGTACCTAACAAATCCGTGGGGATAAGCTCCATATGATAAGTAAGCGTTGCAACATAAATGGACGTGATCTGTATGGAAAATATAACAGAAAAGGCCCGCAATATTCTTGCAAAAGAAGCGATAGTCCAATTTAAAAAATAATCTTCAAAGGAACTGAAGAATTCAGAAAACGTTGTAGGGGTAATCAGCACATGCGGTGACCCATCTATGGCGATCACGATTTTTCCTTCTGCAAGGACAGCGGCTGCCCTGTCCGGTCTTTCTGTATCCAGCAGCTGAGGGAAAGGAGAGTTCTTATTATCAGAAATGAGCTGTCCAATATAAGAACTGTCAGTGATTTCATCAAAATCGATATTTTCAATTCTTTCTTTAACCATGCTGACATAATCTGCATTCGTGATTCCCTCAATATAGAGAACGGCCACCACTGTTCTGGATATGCTTCCGATTATATATTCCTCAATGATCAGTTCAGAGACGGGCAGCCGTTTGCGGATTAAATTTAAATTATTGTCTAAAGACTCGACAAAAGCTTCCTTCGGTCCAATAACCGTTTGCTCGACTTCCGGATGCGTCAGCTCCCTTACATATGAACATTTAGCAGCCATAAAAGCCGCTTTTTGCTTTTCTGCTTCTACTGTAACCATCACATAGCCATTTAAAAGCAAATGTTCTGCTTTTGAAAGTTCCTCACAAATTTGTATGCTTGCCGATGGCAAAAGCTTTTTCAAATCATCGATCTTGTTGAACTCACCCTGAAGAAGCTGAGGAAGCAAACTCTTGGTGATCATTTTTTGGTCAGTCAGTGTTTTGAAATAAATAAAAGAAAAACAAAGACCTGTTTGCCTATTGCTATAATTTACCTTTTGGAAATCGTGAGATCGTGAAAAGGACTTTTCCAGCTCGACAAATTCATACTCGGATATATTCTTCTTCTTTTTTAACTCTTTTTTCATACACAAATCACCAGTTTGTTTCGGCATTATGTGTAGTGTTACCGTTTTTGGAAGGATTATGAATGAATAGACGGGGAATAGCTAAAAAAAGCCTTCCTGAAGAAGGAGGAAGGCATTTTTAATTACACGGGTTCTTCTTCCGGCTGTTTAAAACAGGCAGAAACAAGCATTTCAAGATTCTCAAATTCTTTAGCATCCAAAAAGGAAATGCAGCTGCGCAACGTATTCAGTGCGCTATCAATGAGAAATTTTCTTGGCTTTTTCGAATGAACCATTTCTTCCTGAATAAAGTCCAGAAGATCCATGCAATCGTTCTGAGATTCCTGCTGTATGGACTTTTTTAAAGTCAAAATGGATTTGCAAAGAATATGCACATTTCTATGATCTGTCTGCTTAAATCTGTTTTCAATCAGTTCAGGCTTCAGCAGGTATTCATCGGCAGAACTGACCTCTTCAACGACCTTCCTGATTCTTTCTACACTATAACGGACCACAGGATTAATGCTTGAAGAGAACTCAAAGAATTTTGTATAGTATTTTACGTTATGATGGAGGATTCCAAGGAACATCACAGCGCAGTCCAGCAAATAGGGTTTCTTGTCTTCACCAAAAATTTCAATAAACCGGTTGAAAATCCAATCCACCATTCTAAGCTGGCCTTCTTTAATGAACTGCTTGAGTTCAGGATCATTTGAAACAAGCACTTCTTCAAAAAGGGCAACCAATTTATTCGTCCGATTCATATTCATTTGTAATTCTATCTGCTGTGTGAATACTTCTAAGCTGCTTGGATCCTGGCCAATAAGGAGCTTATTGCGTTCATCCTCCATTTTTTTATGCAATGTTTTAAAAATGGACATAAGCAGCTCATTTTTTGAGGAAAAATAATTATAGAAGGTTCCTTTAGAGATCCCGCTGTATTCTAAAATATCCTGAATGGAGGTAGCTTGAAACCCTTTATCCAGGAATAATTGATGTGCTTTTTCTATTACATGCAGTTTCCTGTCATTCATTTATTATCACCTGTCATTTTATTTGAACTGTGTGTATAATTTAATAGTACATCATTCTAAGACTTTTCACAAACCCTCTATTTAACAAGGATTTTTTTGTTGCAAAAATTGTACTCATGGTATATTATATGGTTTGTGTGTAACGCAAGTATAAAAGAATGAACTGATAGTACAGGAGGAAAAATGCAAATGGAACAAGCAATAAATAATAAAACAGATCGACCGCCCTATGGGATTCTGGCTGTTTTAATGATTGGGGCATTTATTGCCTTTTTGAATAATACATTGTTAAATATTGCCTTGCCATCTATTATGGCAGATTTAGAAATTGAAGCGGCAACAGTGCAGTGGCTGACTACCGGCTTTATGCTGGTAAATGGTATTTTGATCCCGGCTACTGCCTTTTTAATTGAAAAATATACAGTCCGCAGGTTATTTATTGTGGCAATGGGGCTATTTACAATTGGTACGCTTGTAGCGGGTGTTGCTCATGCATTCCCGGTATTGCTGGCAGGCAGAATGCTGCAGGCATCGGGATCGGCAATCATGATGCCTTTGTTAATGAATGTTATGCTGATCAGCTTTCCGGTGGAAAAACGCGGAGCAGCCATGGGTGTATTTGGCCTGATCTTAATGTTTGCCCCTGCTATTGGGCCTACTCTTTCCGGATGGATTATTGAACATTATGATTGGAGAATGCTATTCCACTTCCTTTCACCAATTGCCGGTGTCATACTAGTGCTTGGTGCCGTCATGCTAAAGGACAAAAAGGAAAAAGTGAATATTCGTCTGGACCTGTTTTCCCTAATTCTATCAAGTGTAGGGTTTGGCGGAATACTTTATGGATTCAGTTCTGCAGGGAACAAAGGCTGGGATAGCCCTCATGTATATTTGACAATTGCTGTAGGTGTCATCAGCTTAGTATGGTTTATCCTAAAACAATCGAAATCTGATCGTCCAATGCTCAACTTTGGGGTATATAAGTACCCGATGTTTGCCTTGTCATCAGCCATCAGCATGACCGTAAATATGGCGCTGTTCTCCGGGATGATTCTGATTCCGATTTATGTTCAGACACTAAGGGGAATTTCACCGCTGGATGCAGGATTGATGATGCTTCCAGGTGCCATTGTTATGGCCGTGATGTCGCCATTAACAGGAAAGCTGTTCGATAAAATCGGCGGCCGGATACTGGCGATCATTGGGTTAGCCATTACAGTGGGAACTACTTATGCATTCAGCAGGCTGACTCTGGAAACAACTTATACACAGCTGATAATTCTGAACTCAATCAGGATGTTTGGGATGTCCATGGTCATGATGCCAGTTTCTACGAATGGCTTGAACCAGCTGCCAAGAAGACTTTATCCTCATGGAACAGCAATGAACAACACGCTGAACCAGGTGGCAGGAGCCATTGGTACAGCCTTATTGGTAACAGTTATGTCAACAAGGACGGAAACGCATGCTGCTGAAATCGCGAAAGAAGCGATGAAAGGCGGGGCTATGGCTAATGGCGGCCAAATGACTGAAGCCGCTGTGGCGGAAATGCAGCAGCAAGTTTTAATGAAAGCCATGCTTGAGGGAATCAACGATGCTTTCTTCGTAGCAACCTTCATCGCAGCAGCTGCACTGGTTCTGGCCTTCTTCATTAAACGTGCAATACCAATGGAAGACCCGGTTGAAGAGCCAAAGCAGGAGAATATGGTGTCTAAATTAGCAAAAAATTAGTTAGAAGAGGGGGAATCTTAGGATTCCCTCTTTTTTATGGTTTTATGAAAAAGCCTGCTATGCATTCTGAGCATTAGCAGGCTTTCTTATTATCTATTTTTTCCAACTAATTTGATTGATTGATGTCCGCTGTGAGGGTGAGGTGAAAAAAGAATATGATCCAGATACAGAGCTTCCAGCTTTCGGTCACTTAAATTGAACAAGCTATGATTATGCTGGAATTTAGATAGAGATAATAATTTGCTGATTAACGTTTCTCTGTTTAATGGCATGTAATGAACCCTCCCTTTTGTTAGTTTTATTTTAATTCATATTTATCCGATTAGTCAAGTAGGGATTAATAAATTAAAATCGACCCTGTTTTAATTATTAGAATTTTCAGCTTTTAGTTGGCCCTTTTATGCTAAAATGTGTCTAATGAGTACATAAAAAGGAGATTTATTATGAAAAATACAGCACTTTTCATAAATAATCATTTGCTGGATTTAATTTTTGAATGTACATATTATGGGATTGTGATCGTGGACACTGAAGGAATCATACAATATATGAGCAATAATTATTGTGATTTTCTAGATGTCCAGAGAGACGAGGTAATTGGCAGGCATGCCACAGAGGTGATTGAAAATACCAAAATGCACCTGGTTGCACAAACAGGAAAGCAAGATTTTGCTGATCTGCAATTTCTGCAGGGCGATTTTGTTATCGCAAATCGAATTCCGATTATCGAAAATAATCAAATTATCGGAGCAGTCGGGACGATAATTTTTCGTGATTTGGATGAATGGAAGAAATTGAACAGTCATATAAAAGGGGTATTATCCGAGCTTAATTATTATCGAAGCGAGTGGAATGAATCAAATGGATTAAGATATTCTCTTCATGATTTGATAGGGGAAACAGAGGAGATTATAGATCTAAAGGAAAGGGTCATGCGCATTTCAAGAGGGGATATCTCCATACTATTGAGGGGGGAGAGCGGTACAGGAAAGGAGATCCTGGCACAAAGCATTCACCAGCTGAGTGAAAGAAGCGACAAACCTTTTGTAAAAGTAAATTGCGGTTCCATACCTGAGCATTTATTGGAATCTGAGCTGTTCGGCTATGAGGATGGTGCATTCACAGGCGCAAGAAAAGGCGGTAAGATAGGAAAATTCCATTTGGCTGATGGGGGAACCATTTTCCTTGATGAAGTAGGGGACATGCCTTTACATATGCAGGTGAAACTTTTACGAGTTCTGCAGGAAAGGGAATTTGAGCCTATAGGAGCCCTGCAGCCTAAAAAAGTGAATGTGCGTGTTATTGCCGCAACAAATCGTCCACTTGAAAAAATGATCAATGATCATTTATTCCGGGAAGACTTGTTTTACAGGATTAATGCAGTTCAGTTATTTATACCGCCTTTAAGATCGAGAAGATCTGATTTGCCCCTCCTGACTGAACACTTTTTAAGGAAAGCGTCAAAGCGGATAGGCAAGAGGGTGACAGGAACAAGTCCAAAAGCAGCTGCACTGATTAAACAATATGACTGGCCGGGGAATATCCGTGAATTAGAGAATGTTCTGGAAGCCAGTGTCCATTTAACGGATAGCGAAACAATTGGACTGGAAGAACTTCCTGATTATTTAAAAGGCGGGAAAGAGAAATCAGTAATCAAAAATTTAAAACTTCTTTTGGAGGAAACTGAAAAGAATGCTATCGAAACAGCCTTAAAAAAATACAGCCAGGACAAAAATAAAGCTGCCGAATCATTGGGAATAGGCAATTCTACTATTTACGATAAAATAAAAAAATATAATATTACCTCATAATGCCAAAAATCCGGGAACTCGGAATTCAATCCGAAATCCCGGATTTTTGTTTTCTTCCTAGTAGCATTACATAGCTAAATACAAGAATATGTAATTTACTTTCTGAAAAGTCGGAAAAATAATCTGCTTATCTGGCTGTAAAACTATTATCTAAAGTATTTTCAAACTGGCACAAAACTTGCAATAGATTTTTAGCAGGAAAGCCTTTATATAAAATGTATACGCTTACATTAGTGAAGGAGGAAGATTTTTTTGGATCTTGGACATTTTACACGGAAGATGGCACTTGATTTCAATAGTGAAAACCCTATGAAAGTAGCAATAAAAGAAGAAACAGGCAGGAAATGGACATACGACTGTCTTCATCGGACTTCAAACTCCTATGCAAATAAGCTTAAGGAACTTGGCGTCAAAAAAGGCGAGCGTGTAGGTATACTGCTTTATAACTGTCTTGAATATTTCGCGCTGTATTTTGCAGCTGCGAAAATCGGGGCTATTGCTGTCCGTCTAAACTTCCGGCTGACCAGCAATGAATTTGAGTATGCCTTAAATGATTCTGGTACAAAAATACTATGTTTTCATTCAAAGCTAACTCCTCAGCTTGAAGACATCCGTAAACATGTAGGAGTGGAAAGATATCTTTGTCTAGCGGATAAGGATGAATCAAAGCCTGCATGGGCTCAAGGCTGGGATTTACTGGATGGGGGCGCCGAGGATGAAATCAATACAGATTCCATAGGATTAAGCGATCCCTTAATGCTAATGTATACGTCCGGGACTACCGGGAGACCGAAAGGAGCCATCTGGACACACGAAACGACTTATTGGTTTTCTGTCATGCAGGCGCTTAAATGGAATTTTAATGGCAAGGAAATTGGAATGACAACAGGACCGCTCTATCATGTGGGAGCGATGGAAGATATCGCGCTTCCTATTTTAATGATGGGCGGTACCGTAGTGATAACCGGCAGCAAAGGTTTTGAAATAAACAGGATCCTGGCAGTGATTGAAAAGGAATCAGTCACCGACTGTTTTCTCTTTCCGTTTATGATTTATGAAATGCTTAACCTGTCTTCATTATCCGATTTTAGATTTACACATTTAAAAACTATTTATACAGGCGGAGACCCTTTAATGCCTTGGGCTATTGAAAAATTAAAAGTGAATTTTCCTCATATCGGGGTGGTTCAGGTTTATGGACTTACAGAAGGTACGCCGATTGCGGCCTGTCTGGATCCAGAAGATGCCTGTAAAAAAGGCGAGACGGTAGGTAGGCCATTGCCATTGACTGAAATCCAGATTATTGATCAAAATAGAAGGCCTCTTCCTCCAGGGGAAATTGGAGAAATTGTGATCAAAAGCCCTGCAGTGTCAGCTGGCTATTGGCGAAAGCCGGAAGCCACCAAAGAGACATTTACAGGTGGATGGTGCAGAACAGGTGATTTAGGAGGGCTGGATGAGGATGGATATTTATCCATTGCTGGAAGGAAAAAAGATATGATCCGAAGCGGTGGAGAAAATGTGTACGCTGCTGAAATTGAAGATGTCCTGTACCGTCTTGAGGGAGTGAAAGAAGTATCCATTATCGGTGTCCCTGATCCGAAATATATTGAAGCTGTTTGTGCAGTCATAGTCAGGAAGGATGGCTGTATTCTTACAGAAGAAGAGGTTATCAACCACTGCAAAAAGTATCTTGCGAGTTACAAAAAACCGAGGAAAGTCATCTTTACAGAGAAACTGCCCCGCACACCATCCGGTAAAGTTCAAAAGTTCATGCTCAGAGAACAATATAGCTCATGAAGGAGGGACAGATTTGGAAAAGACAAAAGCTGTTTCCTGGTCAGTTCAAAGTAATATTGCCATTATTAAGATTGCTAATCCGCCATTAAATGTTCTGAGTGCCGAAGTAATTGAGTTATTGTCACATACAGCAGATAAGATTGAAAGCGATTCCAATATTAAGGCTGTAATCATAACAGGGGCTGGAGAAAGGGCTTTTGTCGCCGGAGGCGACATAAAAGGCTTTCCGGATTGGATGGGAAAAGGAATTGAATTCGCAAAAGAAAAGTCTCTTTGGCTGCAGGAACCCTTAAATAAACTTGAAAGGCTGCCTCAGCCAACGATTGCTGCCATCAATGGGTTTGCTTTGGGCGGCGGTTGTGAATTGGCTTTAAGCTGTGACATCCGGATAGGAGAGGAGCACATAAAAATTGGGCTGCCTGAAATAAAGCTTGGCTTATTTCCAGGTGCGGGAGGAACTCAGCGGCTTTCACGTCTTGTTGGTAAATCAAAAGCCAAAGAGCTGATCTTCATTGGTGAGCCGATATCTGCACAGGAGGCCTGGAGGATAGGGTTAATTAACCGTATTGCCCCAAAAGGAAAGTCGCTTGAAATGGCTCTGGATCTTGCTGAGTCAATCAGTGCACATTCTTTGCCAGCACTTACTTTTGCCAAACGATCGATCGATAAAGGTTATGAGCAAAAACTTGAGATTGCACTAATCACCGAGGCTGAATATTTTGGACAGGTATTTCAAACTGAAGATGTAAAAGAAGGTGTCGGTGCTTTTATTCAAAAAAGGGATCCTAAATTTACTGATCAGTAGCTAAAAGAATAGGAGGTATTGGTATGTTTGGATTATCGCCATTAATGACTTTTATGTTATTTGGTTTTTGGCCGCTGTCATTGGCAGCCGCAGGTATATGGGGAGTATTGGCATTTAAAAATTCAGGGGAAGAGGAGGATGCTTTATGATATTGGCCATCGGAATTATTTATCTTCTTGTCATACTCGTTATCGGGTTATTATCCATGAGACACCAAAAAGACATGGACACCTTCTATACCGGGGGGCGGAGATTTGGCCCGTGGCTGGTCGCTTTGGCTGTTTCTTCCACAACCATGTCAGGTTACGGTTTTATTGGACTGACCGGGCTGGTATATGAGCATGGCTATGCCATTTTTATGATCGGTATTTTTGCCACTGCCGGAATCTTTGTAAGCTTCTTGATATTGGCAAAGCCGATGAGGAGAATTACACAAAAATTTGGCGCACTGACCATTCCGGACTTATTGGAAATCCGCTATAACAGCAAAACTGTGCGGGGCATTACTGCACTTGCCATCCTTGGCGGAGCAATTGGCTATCAGATGGCTCAATATAAAGCATTGGGCAATATGCTTGAAACCGTATTAGGGGTTGATTATAAGCTTGCTTTATTTATAGGAGTGGCCATTTTAACGGTATATGTTGTCGGCGGAGGAATGATCAGTGCCGTCTGGACAGACTTTATTCAAATGATTGTCATGATTGCGGGCGCTTTAATTGTTTTTATAGGCGGAATGAAAATGGTTGGCGGCATGTCCCAAATGAATGCTGAGCTGACAGCTATTAATCCTGATATGGTTCAGGCCTTCCATACTACAGGCCCAATCGGAATTTTTGCTTTCATATCCTATTTCTTTATTTACGTAATCGGTCATCAGGGTCAGCCGCATGTTGTAACCAAATTCTATATGATCAGAAAAATTTCCATGCTAAAGTGGGCTTGTATTATTGCGGCTTCAACTTACGCGATAACAGCTTTATTGTGGTTTGTTGGCCTTTATACACGAGTAATGGTAAATCGCGGAGAAATGGCAGCACCGGCAACTCCTGATATGGTGGCGCCGATGTTTATCGAAAACTTTTTCCCGCCTGTTGTTGCAGGAATCATATTTGCTGCTGTCATGGCAGCGATCATGTCGACTAGCGAAGCATTTCTTCTAGTCGCGAGTTCATCGATTGTAAGGGACATCTACCAGCAGATCATTAAGAAAGGTGAAAAATTGTCTGAGAAAAAGGAATTGGCGCTATCCAGATGGTTCACTCTTGCGATTATAGCTGTCACATTCCTGCTTTCCCTAAATCCCCCTGATCTCGTTGGCTGGCTGGGCAATGCATCATGGGGTATCTTCTCAGCATCATTGCTGCCTGTATTAAGCATCGGCCTATTGTGGAGGCGTGCAACGAAGACAGCTGCTATTTGTTCATCTGCTTTAGGGTTCATCTCCAGCCTTGGTCTATACATTCTGAAAGTAAAAGGAATTTATGTTCCAGCACTTGATACAGGGGCGATTGCTATGATCATCTCGACCATATCATTAGTTGGTATCTCCCTTATCACAAAGCCTGCATCAAGCCCAATCTTTGAAGATAAGCCAAAAGGATCTGCCAAAACCGAAGATCCGGCAGCAGCTAACTTCTCATAAAATGGCGCCAGGCACCTATACCGCTTTAACAACATGGTATAGGTGCCTGGTACTTTTCATGAATAAATAAGCACCACTGATCCCAAAATAAAAACACTTTCAAATAGGGAGGATTATTCATGAGAGAAACGTGTTTTTATTGTACGAAAGAGATCACGGACAAACAAATGCATTTGATTTCGTTTGATATGGCAGAAAATGAACGGGAAGAAATCCTCTGCAAAGAATGTTATAGTGAATGGCTTCATGGGATAAAAGGTTAAGTAAGAAATAGGGAGGTTTTAGCATGAAATGGGACAAAGATGAAAATGAAAAATCAAAAGTTGAAACGGCTGAAGAAGTGCTTGAAATCAGTTCAACAGGCTATGGTTTAGAATCTGTTTCAGAAAGTGAAGTTAATTCTCATGAAAAAGAACGGGAAAATCCGTCCGGCTGCGGAGGAGTATAATAGCTTGTAAAACGTCTGCAACCCGCAGGCGTTTTTAAATAGTAAAAAAGGTACAACTTAACTTGCAGCAATGCAGGAATACCTCATATCGCCGGTGAATACAATTAGAAAATGGAAACAGTTTCCTAAATAGAGAGAGGAAGCTAATATTTAAAAAGCTGGGGGAAAAATGAGTAAGCGAAAATGGGGAATATCACTTTTGTTGATTGTCTGTTTCATAGGATTAGCCGGGTGTTCAGGTAAAGTTGCCGGCGATAATGAGCTGGAGAAAAAGACAGCGGAAAAGGCTAAAGAAGATGAAGAAAAGTCCAAAGAGGAGGCAAAAGCAGAGGAGCAGGCCAAAGAGGAAGAAAAGAAGGAAGAAGTAAAACCGGTTGTGGTCAATGTGATCGATCCCAATACAAAAGCAGTACTTAAAACCTTCAGCCCTGCTGAGATGGGCTTTGGAGGTGAAGATGAAAAATATAAGGCAGAACTTGCCCAATGGGCTAAAGAAATAGCACGGGGCACGGATGCAAAGCAAGGGTATGATCAAAGAATGACCCTTGATAAATTAGGTCCGGATGGGAAAATTATTAAGGGGCAGCCTGAAATTATCCTTGAAGAAAGTGAATTGGTGCAGAGGATTATTGATTCGTCTGTAAGCGGAGGCGATGTCGAACTGCCGCTCTATGTATCTGAAAGTGGATATGACCCTGCAGATGTACCCTATCTGGGTGAAGTGGTCGTTGCGTCATATACAACCCGTTTTAACAGTGGTGTGGCAGGCAGAACAAAAAATATTGAACTCTCTGCAGAAGCCATCAATAATATTATTCTAGGTGTCGGAGATCATTTTTCTTTTAATACAACTGTGGGTCCCAGTGATGAAGCTCATGGATATCAGCCTGCTGAAGAAGCCATTAATGGCAAGCTCGTGATGGGCATTGGCGGCGGTATTTGCCAAACATCCTCCACACTTTTCAATGCCGTCGATAAAGTCGGGGTCAGCTATGTCGAAAAACACCACCATTCCGTGACGGTGGGCTATGTCCCTAAGGGCAGGGATGCAACCGTGTCCTATGGAGGAAAAGACTTCAGATTTGAAAATACTACGGGCATCCCTCTTCTTGTAAAAGCAAACTTTGGAAATGGTGTTTTAACGATTGAAATCAGAACAGCAAAAAAATATGAAGGATTACTGAAGAAAGCAGTATGATGGCAGCATGCACCTATACCAGGTTTCCGGTAAGGTGCCTGTCTTGTTTTTAAACCACTCTTGCATTGACAGAATAAATTGCTGAAAAAATAAGCAAAAAGCGGAGGGGGTTTGTCCACACCTTTTTAGTCCCTCTTAATACAATAATATAGAAGATCTCCTCCCTAAGGATCTTTGGTCTGCATAGTCGCCGCTAATCTGCCAGCCGGATTAGCGGCATTTTCTTTGTTATATGCAAATAATGAGAAAGGAAGAGAATTTTCTGTAAATACATGAGCTGATAGGTAAAAAGGACCTGACTTACCAGGTGTGTTCATGTTAAATTATAAGTAGAATATCCTATTTTATCTGGAAAAGAGGAAAGTCATGAAATTATCTGTGGCAAAAAAACTGTTCCTCGGGTTTTTATCTGTCCTTTTATTATTTGGTCTTGTAGCCGGTTTATCGAATTATGAACTCGGTAACGTTAACCGAAATTATCAAAGCTTACTAGATGAAAGTGTCTCTGAAGTGATGCTTGTAAAAACCCTGAAGGCAGAGCTTATGAATGAAGCAGGGGGAATCCGAGGCTACCTCCTGACAGGCGACTCTACATATCTCAGTGACTATGAAAGTTCCCGCAAGAGAATGGAACATCATATTAATGAACTGAATAAATTAACCGCCAATAAAGAAGAAAAGGCGCTGGCGAAAGAGCTGAAAGTGCTCCATGATCGCTACCAGAGCATTATTGATAAGGAAATTAAGTTTAAGCTGGAAGATAATAATGCATACATGTCATTAGTTGAAACCTCTGATAAACAGGTCAGCCAGGATTTTAACAAAAAAGCGGATGAACTTGTAAAATTTTACGAATCCCAATTAGATGCCGGGATAAATGAAACAGTATCCAGCGTAAAATCCGCTCAGGTCATTACTTTAATCATTACGATTGCAGCCATTCTGGCTGCGATGGCGATCGCTTATTTTATAAGCAGAATGATTTCAAGGCCGATAAATCAGGCTGCAGCCACGATAGACAAGGTGGCTGGAGGAGATTTAAGCCAGAGCTCCATTAAAGTGAAAAACAGGGATGAAATAGGAGCGTTTATTTTATCTTTAAATAAGATGGTAAAAGACTTGAGATCTGTGGTCAGCCAGGTAAGAAGCACTTCAGAACAAGTTGCATCAAGCAGTGAGGAACTGGCTGCGAGTGCAGAGGAAAGTTCATTGGCTTCTGAACAGGTTGCTGCCATTTCACAAAAAAATGCCCTTGGCACTGAACAGCAGCTTTACCGTTTTAGAGAGGTATCTTCTTCAATGGAAGAGATTGCTTCCGGAATGCAGCAGATTTCGTCAAGCAGCGAGCTGATGCTTGAAGCAGCAGAAAAAACTGATTTCTTAACTAAAAAAGGCACTAAATCAGTCGAAAATGTTGTAAGGCAGATGAATGAAATAAATATTTCGGTAGGCGATGCCACACAGTATATTTATACGCTCGAATCCCGATCAAGAGAAATAAGCAATATTGTGGAACTGATCACCACTATCGCCGAGCAGACCAATTTGCTTGCACTCAATGCTGCCATTGAAGCTGCAAGGGCTGGTGAGCATGGCAGGGGCTTTTCGGTTGTCGCAGATGAAGTCCGCAAACTGGCAGAGGGTTCCAAACAATCTGCTGTTCAGATTCAGCAAATGATCGGACTTGTTCAGGAAGAAACAAAGCAGGCCGTTCAGGCAATGGAGAAAGGGAATGACCAGGTAAAAGAAGGCCTTGAAGACACGATGGAAGCAAGTGCTGCTTTTGCCGAAATCGCCGATTCAATGGGTAATGTAACATATAAAGTCGAGGAAGTTTCATCCTCAGTGGAGGAACTGACTGCCTTAACCAGCCAGATCATTGAAGTCATGACAAATGTGCAGGACATTTCAGAAAAAAATGCAGCAGCTTCACAGGAAACTTCTGCCGCAACAGAAGAACAGCTCGCGACAATGGAAGAAGTATCAACATCAGCAGGATCACTTGCAAAGCTTGCGGAAGAACTGCAGGAGGTTGTATCGAGATTTAAATTATAAAAGGGACTCAGCTGAGTCCCTTTTGATTTGTATTATAAGATTTTAATGGTTAAGGGATACAGATATGGAATAAACGGCTCCTCAATTTCTTTCCATTCCTTAATTTTAATCAGAGGAAGCTCCGTCCCATTATAGGATGCCTTATCTATGACTCCGCTAACTTTAACCCACATATTATCATAGAGTTCCGGAGCTTCCTCCATTTCTGAAAGAAAGCCAATCATACTTGCATCTGCCACACAATGCGTAATCAAAAACCTCGAAATGACAAGCTGATTGGAAGCAAGTCCTTCTTCTTTATATATAAATCCCTGAAATTCAATTTCCCTGCCAATGAATTTATCAATATCCTTACTGATTTCCTCATAATACAAGCTAAAAACTTTATCATCCATCTTAATAGCAGAAGCCGAATAAAGGTCCTTTTTTAATTGCTCAAACTCTTCATTGGATATTTCCTCTACTTCTTCATTTACAGACAGGTCATGTTCCAGCTCCTCAACTTCTTCCAGCTCTTCTTCAAAAGAATAGTCTTCAAGGTCAAAGTCTGATTCTTCAGAGCCTGCCGATGTATTCACCTCTTGTTTTTGATTCCCAAGTATGGCCAGCCCGCCTTTCTTTTCAGCAATTGAAGCATCAAGCGTCCTCGCGGGTAAGAAGAATCCTGTTAAAAGTGGAAATAATATAATAGAGTATGAAAGCAGCTTTTTACCTGTAAACGGTGTATCACCATGATCATGGTGATGAGAACAGCTATGATCGTCATGGTGGCAGCAATCCTCGCCGTGATGGTGTTCGTGATCCTCTTTTTCTCTTTTGGAACTCCATATCCTGGTAATCTGAATAAAAAATAAAAATAAAAACAGTATGGAAGCGGATTGACTTAAGCGGACATACTTCGGATTAATATATTTGGTTATATCGCCTGTATAATGAAGCTGAAAAATCAGTCCGCAAAAAGCCAGTAGAATCAGCGCCCTCAATGCCTGCTGAAAATGGATTTTCATAGCAATCCTCCTAAATGAAATTCTGTACAAGAACCAGCGTGAAAAAGACAACGGAAGCGGTCAGCGCTAATACCCCAAGAACAAACTTCATCCGAAACACACTAAGCATCATGATTGTATTTTTAAAATCGATCATTGGACCAAAGATCAGGAACCCCAGTACGGAAGACTTAGGAAATATGCTGCTGAATGACGCACCAATAAAAGCGTCTGCCTCGGAGCATAGTGACAACACATAAGCAAAGCCCATCATGATCAGCAAGGATACAACCGGATTATCAGCATTTTGCAGAAATGTTTTTGCTGGCATATAGACTTGTACAATGGAAGCTAATAAAGCACCAATTATTAAATATTTGGCCATGTCAAAAAATTCATCGATTGAATGAGTCAGCATCGACCAAATCCGGTCCAGGAAAGAACGATTGTATTCGCTGCTGTGGGGTAAATGAAGATTATTTTTCAATTGCCCGGACTTAAAGAAGATGCTCACACTAAAGGCGACTATTATAGCAATTAGGAATCCAAGTCCCATTCTTAAGCCCGCCATTTCAAAATCGTTTCCAAAAGCCATGTATGTAGAAGCAATGACGATGGGATTAATCAAGGGCCCAGTCAGCATAAAACCAATCGCTGCATATACTGGAACACCCTTGGACATAAGACGGCGGATAATGGGGACAATTCCGCATTCACACGCTGGAAAAAGGGCGCCCGCCACGCAGCTCATGACAACAGCAGCCGTTCTATTTTTCGGTATCCACCTTTTTATATGGTCTTCTGTAATGAAAATTTGGATAAACCCTGCAATCAGCACACCTATCAGGACAAAAGGCAACGCTTCTATTAAGATGCTGATAAAGATAACATTCAAATTTAACAGAGAAGGGGGAATATCAAAAGATAAACCTAAGCCAGAGCTGAAAGATATTAAATATACCAGAATGGCTATCAAAATTATGCCCGTTATATCAATGATATGGCTGCGAACAACTCGATTCATAGTATCCTCCTGTGTTTAAAAATCGTAATGATTTCGTTTTATACTCTATATTAATTTTATGATATTGTAAATGGGATTATGAGCATTTTGAAAGGATAGGAGAATTGGAGGATAAAAAAATATAAAGTCTATCCTTGCAATCGAAAGAAAATTTTAATATGATTTAAATCGTAACAATTACGATTTAATAAAAATCCACCAATATTCTCGAGTAAACACTATATCTAATCAGGGTGAGGGGGAGTAATCAAAAATAAATCGTAATAATTACTATTTATACCGAAAAGGAGAGAATCCATGATAAAGAAGTTACCCGTCACTGTACTGAGCGGCTATTTAGGTTCAGGAAAGACCACTCTGCTCAACCACATACTACATAATCGCAGCAATAAGAAAATTGCAGTGATTGTAAACGATATGAGTGAAGTCAACATAGACGCATCCATGGTAAAAAAAGGCGGTTTTACCAGAACCGATGAAAAGCTGGTTGAGCTTCAAAACGGCTGTATCTGCTGTACCCTGAGAGAAGACTTAATGATAGAAGTGGAAAGGCTGGTTAAAGAAGGGGATATCGATTATATCCTGATTGAATCCTCAGGCATCTCAGAACCTATTCCGATTGCCCAGACTTTTACTTATATGGATGAAAGTTTGGGTATTAACCTTTCAAAGTGGTGCACTCTTGACACCATGGTTACAGTTGTAGATGCAAATCGTTTTTGGCATGACTTTGCATCCGGAGAAACTCTGCTGGACCGCAAACAGGGCACAGATGAAAGTGACGTTCGGGAAATTGTTGACTTATTAATTGATCAAATAGAATTCGCAAATGTTATAGTGCTGAACAAGATGGATTTGGTTGATCCGGAAAGCGCTGATGAGCTTAGGGCTATATTAGAAAAGTTAAATCCTGAAGCGAAAATTATTAATGCCGTAAATTCAGGGGTTGAACCGGAAGAGATCCTTCATACTCGTCTTTTTGATTTTGAAACGGCGAGCCAGGGAGCAGGCTGGATTAAGGAGCTTAATGAGGAACATACACCGGAAACTGAAGAATATGGAATTTCATCCTTTGTATATAGAAGGAAAAGGCCTTTCCATCCAGAAAGATTCATGCAATGGCTAGAAGAATTCCCTGCAGATATTGTGAGAGCCAAAGGCTTTTTCTGGCTGGCTTCCCGAAATGACATGGCTGGGCTCCTGTCTCAGGCAGGGCCATCCATAACACTGCAAGGTGCCGGGGAATGGATAGCAGCCCTTCCAGAAGTGGAAAGAAACGAAATTTTAAAAAATGACCCAGAACTTCTTAATAGATGGGATAAGGAATTTGGAGACAGAATGACAGAGCTTGTATTCATTGGCATGGATATGAAACAAGAAGAGGTTGCATCAAGCCTGGATGATTGTTTACTAACCGACAAAGAAATGAGTTCAGCCTGGAGCAGGCTGGCTGACAGGCTGCCACCTTTTAATTCTACTAGGATGGAGGAAATAGTATGAAAGTGAAAATTACTTTGGCATGCATTGAAACAGGGGATCGCAACTATATAACAACCAAAAATAAAAGAAATAATCCACATAGGATTGAATTAATGAAATACTCTCCAAAGCTAAAAAAACACACCCTGCACAGGGAGACAAAATAACATAATCGTTTCCTTTTAATGTCTGGATGAGCTATGACGGAAACTAACAGAGCAATCTGAAAAATTATGTTGATTTTTCCCGGCCCTGCAGATATTCTCAAACTAGGAGATATACGGAAGGGGAATTGAGATTCTATTATGTGGCAGAACATGTAATCATTTTAAGCTAAAATAGAGCAGCTTTCTCATAATGTCGGAAAGGTCTCTCTATTTTTAAAAATGATGAAAACAAGGTATGCCCTGCTGTGAATTCTTAAACCATAAGCTGGCTGATACCTTGTTGTGTATCTGCTTTTTTATTGGAATCTTTATCTCCTGGCTACCCCGCAGCAGGCCAAATTGGAGGGAAAGCTGATGAATCAACAGAATAAGACTGTTATTGTTACAGGTGTCAGCAGCCATAAAGGCATAGGTGCTGCTATATGCCGAAAGCTGGCTATTCGAAATTTTAACATATTCTTTACTTATTGGGATGCCGAGCCCCATTGGGAAAAAGTATTCAGCAATGAGATATCGGAAATCGGGGTTGAATGCAAAGGTCTTGAAGCAGACTTATCGGATGTTCAATCAGCAGAAAAGGTGCTTGAATCTGCTGCCTTGACAGTTGGAAAGCCGATGATACTTGTTAATAATGCAGCTCATTCAACAAGAGATGGATATCTGGAGCTTGATGCAAAAACACTGGACGCACACTATGCGGTTAATATGAGAGCCCTATTTCTTCTCTGCACTGAATTCGCCAAAAGATTTCCGGATTGGAATTTGCCTTACGGTCGAATCATTAATATGACTTCCGGACAAGAGCTGGGTCCAATGCCCGGTGAATTGGCTTATGCTTCTACTAAAGCAGCCATCACGGCATTTACCAGAACTCTGTCAACAGAAATTGCTCATTTAGGAATAACCGTCAATGCGATTAACCCTGGTCCAACAGACTCTACATGGATGGATGAAGGCATAAGAAATCACCTCTTGCCTAAATTTCCAGCCGGCAGAATCGGCCAGCCTGAAGACGCAGCCAATCTTGCAGCATTTCTGGCAAGTGAAGAGTCAAAGTGGATAACAGGGCAGGTGATCCATTCCGAGGGAGGGTTCATTCGCGGTTAACCTAAAAGCAAGTGACATTTATTTAACAAATCTCAGCTATTTATATCATTTTTGATACAAAATACCCAAAAGGGTTTATTGATCTCCTCCAAATGTGTATAAATAGAAGTTATAGAGGGGAGAGACCTATGTTAAATTTATTAAATGACCCTGATTTTATTCAAAAGTGTGAAACTTCCTCCCCGCTTGAGATGGTTGAATACTTAACAGGCGGTAATATTAGAGGATTGGAAAAAATCGCTTTGGGCACGCTTGCAAACAGAAAACAGCTGCCGGCAAATGTCGTGAATGTCCTGATCGTTTATTTCTTCAGCACATTTGCGAATAAAGTATATGACCGAAATGATCTTGCCAGGCTTTATGATTACTGGGCATCGAATCATGTATACAGTTTTGCAAAAGCACAGGAAATGACTGGCGAGTATATTGAAAAAGTTCTGGCCAGCTTAAAATAATAGAGTAAATAAAAAGTTCATCCTAATTGGGATGAACCTTTTTTGATATCATCTAATTCTTTTTATTGCTATATGCACCTTCTATAGTCTGTTTCATCATTTGATGTCCAAGCACCGCAACGCCTGCTGCAACGATTCCGTTAAGGAGCCCTTCAAAAGAAAAGCCAAATGCCAGGCTGCCTGCGGAAACAGAAATGATTACAAGAATCCATACGATGGACCAATCAGGAATTTTTGGTGTCTGTTTCAATGCATACCCAATTACCCACAAGGCCGGGACCAGCATGTAATAATTCTGGTTTAAAAAATCCAGTAAGTTCAATCCACTCACCTCCTGATCCTGTTTTCTATATTTTATGAATGCATCATATAATTTGTTTGTCTGATTGTCTCTAAAATGGTAGATATATCATGATAGATTTACACATTTTGGAATCTGCGGAAGACGAAATAGTTTGAAAATTCCTTTTGCAAACGGGTGGTATAGTTGACATTCCTTCCTATAAGTGCTAAATTTGAATCAGCCGTTATGCATCGTGTTATATTTTGCTAGCTGCTTTTTCAACCGTTAGGCAATGGTCTGGATGAGTAATGAACGTAAAGTTATAAGCGTGTATATGGTGAATTTACACATGGCTTTTTCTAGCCAATAGGAGGATTTTTTTCATGAAAAACGGTAAAGTAAAATGGTTCAATGCTGAAAAAGGTTTCGGATTCATCGAAGGTGAAGACGGAAACGACGTATTCGTACATTACTCTGCTATCCAATCTGAAGGTTTCAAATCTTTAGAAGAAGGCCAAGAAGTTTCTTTCGAAGTTGTTGAAGGTGCACGCGGACCTCAAGCAGCTAACGTAACTAAACTATAATCGACAGACCCATACAAAAACAGCCTGGCCATTTGGTCAGGCTGTTTTATTTATCAACGATTGTATATAAGTACCTGCTATGCCACAACCTATGGGAAAAAGGGAAGGTGGTATAAGATGGATTTTTTATGGGAATCAGTCCTTTTAATTTTTTCAGGGGTATTGCTTTTACGTGTGGCCGGAAGAAAATCCATTTCGCAAATGACATTAGCTCAAACAGTTGTGATGATTTCAATAGGTACCATTATCATTCAGCCGATCATTGAGACAAGTGTTTGGAAAACGATTGTGGCAGCAGCTATCTTAATCGGATCATTAATATTAATGGAATATCTGCAGGTAAAGTTTAATTTTATTGAAAAATTTATAACGGGCAAATCCAAAATTGTGATTGAGGACGGGAAGCTAAAAACAGCAAATATGAGGAAGCTGCGCTTTACAGCTGATCAGCTGGAAATGAGGCTTAGAACCAACGGAATCACAAAAATTTCAGATGTCAAAATGGCTACGCTTGAACCGAATGGACAGCTTGGGTATGAGTTAATGAATGATGCGAAGCCTTTGACTGTTGGAGAATTTAAAAGGCTGATAGGAGAAATGATTTTGCAGTCACCCGTTCAGCCTGCACCACAAGCATCAGGTGATATATTTCAGGAGCTGAAAAAGGGGCATTCCCCGCCAAATTCAAAAGATCTGCATTAATTTTAAGCCGCATTGCGGCTTTTTTAAATTCATAATCCCCATCTTTCCCCTTTTAAAGTATTATTCAGATTCTTAATCTATAACAAAAAAGTGCTTGAAGTTTCGCGAGTTTCCTGTATAATTTTCAAGCGTGAGTTATTTCAGAATAATTTCATATAAATCACTTATCAAGAGAGACTGAGGGACTGGCCCGAAGATGTCTCGGCAGCGGGCTCTATAGAGCGCTGTGCCAAATCCAGCAAGCATAGGTGCTTGGCAGATAAGAAGAGAACGATTGATTTGTTAAGATCTCTTCTTGCTTGAAGAGGTCTTTTTATTTTGCTGGAAAATCCATTCGGAGAGGAGATTTTTAATGAAAAACAAGGGCAATCCCTGGGCATTATTGCCGCTTTTGGCTTTCCTTCTAATTTTTATTGGAAGCGGCATAGCAACCGGAGATTTCAATAGCATTCCAATCATTGTCATTGTATCCGCTACAGCCGGAATAGCACTGGCAATGAACAGAAAAAAGCCATTCATGGAAAAAGTAGAGATATTCACTAAAGGGGCAGGTCATCCCGATATTATATTAATGTCCATCATTTTTATCCTGGCAGGGGCCTTTTCTGGTACAGCTAAAGGTATGGGTGCAGTTGATTCAACAGTGAACCTTGCACTCTCTTTTATCCCGCAGAATCTGCTTATGGTCGGAATTTTTATCATTGCATGCTTTATTTCATTATCAATGGGAACATCAATGGGGACAGTTGTAGCTCTCGCTCCAATTGGTGTAGCTCTTTCTGCGGAGACAGATATTTCCGTCGCATTGGCCATGGCAGCAATAATAGGCGGTGCCATGTTCGGGGATAATCTTTCCGTCATTTCTGATACGACCATTGCAGCGGTCAGGACACAAGGAACGAGAATGACCGATAAATTCCGTGTGAATTTCTTAATCGTCCTGCCTGCTGCATTGCTTACGGCTTTGATTCTTGGGATTTTAACAGCAGGTCAGGAAAGCGTGGTAACCAGCGGGGATTACAGCTTTTTGAAAGTAATCCCTTATCTTGGCGTATTGGCTGCAGCTTTGCTTGGCATGAATGTCATTCTTGTCCTTAGCGGGGGTATCCTTCTTGCAGGGCTGATCGGAATTGCAGACGGCAGCTATACCTTTGTTTCATTCCTGCAAATGATTGCTGAAGGAATGGCTGGTATGCAGACCCTTGCGATAATTGCCATCCTCATTGGCGGATTGGTTGAGATCATCCGATTTAATGGGGGAATCGATTACTTGCTTCACATGGCTACAAGCAAAATAAAATCTCGCAGGGGAGCTGAATTTGGTATTGCGTCACTTGTCACCCTGACAAATTTATCTACAGCCAATAACACAATTGCCATCATTATTGCAGGGCCGCTTGCCAAAAAAATTGCAGATCAATATGAGATTGACCCACGTAAATCAGCAAGTATTCTTGATATATTTGCCTGTTTTGTACAAGGGACTATCCCATATGGGGCACAGATGCTGGCTGCTTCCGGGCTCGCTGCCATTTCGCCGGTGAGCATCATGGCATATTCCATTTATCCAATATTAATTGGCATTTGCGGTGTTATAGCCATTTTGATTAACTTCCCTAAGCTAAAAAAGCAATAGATGAAAGAGCCTTTGTTGGGCTCTTTTTCTTTTCGAATAATGCTATGTTTTGGAAATAATCTCTGATATAATTAGAACGAATGTTCTGTCAAATTTTGCTGAGCCATTGCCGTTTTTTGATTTGGTATAATGGTAACATTGCAGAAAGAATCTCAGGCAAGGAAAAGAGGGTGTTAGATATGAAATTTATCCATACCGCTGATTGGCATTTGGGCAAGCTGGTCCATGGTGTATATATGACCGGAGATCAGCGTCATTTTTTGCATCAATTTATTGATGTGGTAGAGGAAGAAAAGCCGGATGCAGTCGTTATTGCAGGAGACTTATATGACCGTTCCGTACCTCCGACTGATGCTGTAGAATTGCTGAATGAAATCCTTTTTAAAATAAATGTAGAGCTCAATACACCTGTGGTTGCCATAGGAGGAAACCATGACAGCGCTGAAAGGCTGTCCTTTGGTAGCTCCTGGTACAAACAAAGCAAGTTCTACCTGTCTGGAAAACTGGTAAATGATTTTAGGCCCATACATATTAATGGTGTGAACTTTTATCTGGTTCCGTATGCTGAACCCGGAATGGTCAGGCATTTGCTTGATGACGACCGTGTGCATTCCCATGATGATGCAATGAAGGCAATTGTGAACAGAATTGAAGAGTACCTGAATCCAAATGAACCGAACGTTCTTGTCGGACATGCTTTTGTATTGGGCGGTGCTACCAGTGAATCGGAGAGGACCCTCTCTGTCGGAGGATCAGGCTGTGTCCATTCAAGCAGCTTTGATCCTTTCTCCTATACGGCACTTGGTCATTTGCATAGTCCTGATGCCATAAAGCATGACAAGATCCGCTATTCAGGCTCCCTATTAAAATATTCTTTTTCCGAAGCTAAACAGGAAAAATCCATTTCTATTATAGAAATGAAGGAGAATGGTGAATTTGACTTGCGTACTCGTTCATTAAAGCCTAAAAAAGACTTGAGAGAGATCGAAGGGCATCTGGATGAACTGATGGATCCAGCTTTCTATGAAAAACAGAACCTTGATGACTATCTGAAAATCACCCTTTTTGATGAAGGCGCATTGCTTGATCCGATTAATAAGCTGAGACAGGTCTACCCAAATGTTCTTCACCTTGAAAGAAGGATAGCCGTTACAGATATGAAGAAAAAAAGCTCCTTCCTTTCGATGAAGGAAGAGAAAAAGTCGGAGCTTGATCTGTTTAAACAATTCTATGAACAAATGACCACTTCCGAATTTACAGAAGATAAACAGCAGGTTATGACCGATGTGATCGAAAAAGTGCTAAGGGAGGAGGCGCTGAAATGAAGCCATTAAAATTAACGATGCAGGCGTTCGGCCCCTACGCAGACAGTGAGAGCATTGATTTTACGGAACTTGGAAATCGGACCATGTTTGTCATCTCCGGAAAGACGGGTTCAGGTAAAACCACTATTTTTGACGGCATCAGCTATGCGATTTACGGAAAGGCGAGCGGGGAGGATCGAAATGGCCCCGAACTTCGAAGCCAGTTTGCGAAAAATAATACACTAACCGAGATTTCCCTCGAATTCATTTTAAGAAATAAAAGATATTATATTACTAGGTCTCCTCAGCAGGAAAAGAAAAAAGAGCGCGGCGATGGCACGACGACAGTAAGTGCCAAAGCAGAACTGTATATGTATGGTGAAAATGGAGAGCAAAAGCTCCTGGCTTCAAATGTCAGGGATGTTGATGAAAAGATAAAAGAAATTATGATCATTGACAGCAATCAGTTCAGGCAAATTCTGATGATTCCCCAGGGAGAGTTCCGAAAGCTCCTAACTTCTGAAAGCAAGGATAAGGAAGTCATTCTTCAGCGGTTATTCCATACTCAAATATACAAAAGCATAGAAGAAAAACTAAAAGAAGATGCAACTGAATTAAAAAGAACGGTAGAAGAACAGATAAAACTGAGAGATCAGTATTTTAATCAGGTTCAGGCTTTATATAGCGAGGAGCTGAAATACTGCCTCGAAGCAGGAAGTGTTAATGATACCCTGCTCATGCCGCTTCTTGCAGAGGAAATTAAGGAAATGGAAGCAGGCCTTGCTGAGCTGACAGAAGCAGGCAGGAAAAAGAAGGAACAGAGAGATCATCTTCAGCAAAAGCTCTATGAAGCTGAAATGGTACTCAAACAGCTGAAGACGAAAGAAGAGCTAAAGCAAAGGAAAGAAGAGCTGGAGGGGCTTAGGGGCCAATATACTGCCAAAGAGAATGCCATTGCTCTTGCCCAGAAAGCAGCCCTGCTTAATCAGCAGGAGCAGCTCTGTCATGAACTGAAGAAAGATCTTGATGCAGCACATGCCGATCTTCATGAGCTTCAGAAAAATATAGGCACTCTTGAAACTCTCCTAAAAGAAAAGCAAGATAAATGGGAATCTGAAAAGAACCGCGAGGAAGAAAGAAAACAAGCTGCCGAACAGGTTAATCACCTGCAAAATATGAAAGAGGACATTCTCTCGTATGCAAAAGTGGAAAAGCTGGTCCGTTCTCTTGAAAAAAATCTTGAATACCTCCGGCTTCAAAAGAGACAGAAAGATGAAGCCCATCAAAAAGCTGATTTACAAATAAAAACACTTTCTGAAGAAAAGCAGGACATTGAAAAGAGTAAGCTTGCACAGATTGAGAATGAACGAAACCTGGAGAAACTGACAGACGAAATAGAACGGCTTCATAAATATGAAGAGCTGCATAAAGAGCATCAATTATCAATGAATGCCTTCAGCAATAAGAGAAATTATTTTGATCAGACTTCATCCAGGCTGACTGATGCCAAACTGCTTGTGGAAGAACTGGAGGGCAAGTGGCTTCATGGACAGGCATCGATCTTGGCAAACAGGCTGCAAAACGGGGAGGCATGTCCGGTCTGCGGCTCAGAACACCATCCAAATCCGGCTGTATCTCCGCATGATATTCCGGATGAAAAAGACCTAAAGGAAGCAAAAAAACAGGCAGCTCAAATTGAAGCCGAGAAAGCGAAAGCGGAGTCTGCTTTTTATGAAGCCCAGTCCCGCATGAATTCCAGCGAGAGTGGATTGGCTGAACTCACAGCCCAAATACAAAAACACCGTCCTGACTTTAAACAAGAAAGTTTGCTTGTGCTGAAAAATACTCTTGCCGATCAAAAGAAGGATCTTCTGAAAATTCATGCTGAACTGAAGAAGAAATCTTTAAGGCTGGAAAACTGTACTGCTGAGTTAGAAAAAACACAGCAGAGGAAAGAAGCTCTAGCTGCAGAAATTGACCGGCTGCAAGACCAAATAAATGACGCAGCCATTTTGCATGCGGAAAAGAGAAGCAACTTGGCGAGGATGACGGATACTATTCCTGAAAACCTGCGGTCTATTGATGCTTATGAGTCAAGTTTGAAAACTGCTGCTGAGAAACTTGAAATTATGCAAAGGCAGCTGGAATCATCCCAGCAGAATTATCAAGATGCAAAGTCGGCCCTCTTGGCAGAACAGGCAAAACTGGAGACACTTCAAAAGCAGGCTGATAAAATCGAGCAAAAGCTTGCAGCCGAAAGGCAGAATTTTGTGCAGCGCATGAAGGACCAGGGCTTTGAAGTCTACGGAGAATACCGTGATGCCAAAAAATCAGAGGATCAGATCAGGCAGCTTGAAGGTGAAGTAAGGGAATATCGGGAAGAAGTCCGTTCTGTTCATGATCGATACGCTGAGCTGGGGCACCTCTTGGAAGGGATTGAAAAACCTGACCTGGATAGCTTGCAGCTATTATTGCAGGAAACAGATGATCAATTGAAACTGCTGCAGGATCAATATACAAATCTGTTTATGATGAAAAAGCAAAATAAAGAGACTATGCAAAAAATCGAAGAAATAAATGAAAATATGAAAGCCCTGGAGGAAAGGTACAAAGTAATCGGGCACTTGTATGAAATTTCAAAAGGGCAGAACACTTACCGAATTACTTTTGAACGATTTGTCCTGGCGGCCTTTTTAGATGATATACTGAGGGAAGCCAACGGACGTTTATCAAAGATGACTAGCGGAAGATATATGCTGCTTCGAAAAACAGACCGGTCAAAGGGCAACGCACAAAGCGGCCTGGAATTGCTAGTGTTCGATCAATACACTGGACAGGAAAGGCATGTTAAAACTTTATCTGGCGGAGAAAGCTTTAAAGCCGCGCTCGCACTTGCTCTTGGTCTGGCGGACGTGGTGCAGCAATACGCAGGAGGGGTATCCCTTGAGACGATGTTCATTGATGAAGGATTTGGAACACTTGATCCCGAATCATTAGATCAGGCAATAGAAGCATTAATCGAAATCCAAAGCAGCGGAAGGCTTGTAGGCATCATCTCTCATGTTCCTGAGCTGAAGGAAAGAATTGATGCACGTCTGGAAGTAACAGCAAGCCAGACAGGAAGCCGTACACAGTTTCAATTTTTAAATTAGGATTCAAGGAAAAAGGATAGACCTTCTATCCTTTTTCCAATACTATTAAAGTTGGTGAAGACTGTTGAGGAAGAAAGTCGTTTTATCATGGAGCGGCGGCAAAGACAGCTGTCTGGCTCTAGATGTTCTAATAAAACAGGGGTACGAGGTTGCATGCCTTCTGACAACGGTTCCAAAGGAAATTGGCAGAACGTTCGGGCATGGTGAAAAAAAGGAATTAATCCAGCTTCAGGCTAAAAGCTTGTCCATACCTGCAGAGTTTATTTATTGTACTTTTGAGGATTACTCGGAACGTTTCGTGAGTGATTTAAGAAAAATAAAAGATACATATGGGATTACAGGCATTGCATATGGGGATCTATACTTGGATGGTCACCGCGAATGGGGAGAAAAAACAGCTGCCGAAGCAGGATTGGATGCGGTATATCCATTATGGATGGAGGAGAAAGATAGTCTTAAGGCATTAAAGGCCTTTGCGGAATCAGGCTATAAAGCCAAAGTCATACGTGTCCGGGAAGATGTATTGGACAGCTCCTGGCTGGGCAAGGAACTTAATCAAGACTTTGTAAGCAAAATTGAAGATGAGCCTGTCTGTCCAATGGGTGAATCAGGTGAGTATCATACATTTGTTTATGACGGTCCGCTATTTTATAAAAGCATCCAGCTGGACTCTCCTGTAGTGATTCAGCTTGAAACCACGAAGAAATTGGAATTTGGTGAGTTTAGGCTCGCTGAAAAATAAAAAAACGTCATTGACGAGAATGTGCAGGTAATGAAATGATCGAAATTAAGACATCAGCAGTAAGCGATGGCGAACATAATAGAGGAGTCTTTGCTACTCGTGATATTAAGAAGGGTGAACTGATTCATGAGGCTCCGGTCCTTCCTTATCCAAACAAAGAACATCAGCATATTGAAAAAACGGCTCTGGCTGATTATGCATTTGAATACGGAAAAAATCACAGTGCCATTTTATTAGGCTATGGGATGCTTTTTAACCATTCCTACAAGCCAAATGCAGTATATGATATTAACTTTGACAATCATACCTTTGACTTTTTCGCTTATAGAGACATTAAAGCAGGTGAAGAGGTATTGATTAATTATAATGGGGAAGCTGATAATGATGATCCCCTTTGGTTTAATAAATAATTTAATTGGAGACTAGTCCTTTCCAGGCCCGGAGAGCAGTCTCCAGCCCGGAAGGGAGAGAATAGTTTGTCCGATGTATTTTCTCATGATTATAAAGCTTTCCCTTTTATGTCTTTTTCCGCGCCTCATATTGCCATGATTGTGTTATTTGCAGCAGCATCAGCGCTTTTATTCATATTCAGAAAAGGGTTATACCGGCTTGATCAAAAATTCAGGCTGTATATGTTTCTGCTGCTTTTTACACTGGAGCTGCTTTACCATTTCTGGCTTTATCATGGCGGGAAATGGGATCTTTCCTTCACTCTGCCGCTCCAGCTTTGCTCCATAAGCTTAGTCCTTTGCTTGTTATTATTGGCATCGAAATCTAAGGCCGTCTTCCAGATTGTCTATTACATAGGCGTCACGGGGGCAATAATGGCCATTCTGACTCCCGAGCTGTTTTTAGGCTTTCCTCATTTTCGCTATTTTCAATTTTTTATTACTCATAATCTAATTGTTTGGACTTGCCTTTATTTCGTGTTTGTTCATCAATTCAGGCCAACAGGAAAGGGTCTGTTCCAATCTTTTATCTTCCTGAATCTCTGTGCAGCTGCGGTATTTTTCGCAAACAAGCTAACAGGAGGAAATTATATGTTCCTTTCCCGTAAGCCTGAGAATACTTCATTATTAGATTACTTCGGACCTTACCCTTATTACATAATAACACTGGAGATAGCGGCATTAATGCTGTTTTCATTATTGCTGCTGCCATTCAAAATGATTGGAAAAATAAAGATGGAAAGGCGGAATCTGCATGAAACCTGCAAAAATAGGGATTGATGCTGGAGGTTCTCTGCTGAAAATGGCATTTGAAGAACAAGGTCAAATCCATTACAAAAGCTATCCGATTGATGAGCTGTACAGTTCAATGAATTGGCTGAAAATGACTGCTGCTGATGCGCCAATTGCCTTAACAGGCGGGAAGGCTGAATACCTTCAAAATGAGTTTTTTCAAAATGCCCGGATTGTTCCTGAATTTGAGTCTTGCGGTATGGGTGCATCCTATTTGATGAAGCAAGATGGATTATCCTATGAAAATTTTCTCTTCATAAGTATAGGCACAGGAACCTCGATTTCCCTAAACAACGGCGGGAGTATCTCAAGGGTGACCGGGAGCGGCATTGGCGGGGGCACGTTGATGGGACTGGGAAGATTGCTGACTGGTGAAGGTGACTTTTCCAAGCTCGTTTCGCTGGCTGCCAGCGGGAAAGCAGAGAATGCAGATTTATTGGTCAAAGATATTTATTCACCATTCGATTCACCGTTAGATGGAAGCCTAACTGCGAGCAATTTTGGGAAAATTAAGGATGATCAAGTAAGCAAGGAAGACAAAGCTGCCAGTTTAACCAGCATGATTGCTGAAACGATAGTACTCTTAAGCACTCAGGCCGCAGATCAGCACCAAATTGAATACATAATTTATATAGGAAGCACACTTCGGCATAATGCCCCGTTAAAGCACCTGTTAGAGAAATATACCGCCATGCTTGGCAAGAAACCTGTCTTTATTCAAAATGGGGCGTATTGTGGAGCATTAGGTGCGATGCTGTCCTTATAAAACCAGATGATTGAAAGATTCTTTTTTTCAGGATACAGTTGAACAAGAATGCAAAAAGAAGCAGGTGGCAGATTTGATGAAAAGATACTTTACAATCGGTATGGCTGGCCATATCGATCATGGAAAAACTACATTGACTAAAGCATTAACAAACGTGGATACAGATAGGCTAAAAGAAGAAAAAGAAAGGCAAATATCCATAGAACTAGGATTTGCCCCTTTACATGAAGATGAGGAAATTCAAATTTCAGTAGTGGATGTACCGGGTCATGAACGTTTTATCAGGCAAATGATTGCAGGTGTTGCAGGTATTGATTTAGTCATCCTGGCTGTTGCAGCAGATGAAGGTGTTATGCCGCAAACAAGAGAACATCTGGAAATTCTTGATTTTCTGGGGATCCGAAATGGCATTGTCGCCATAACAAAAATTGATCGTGTGGACGAAGAGTTCACCGGCCTTGTAAAAGAAGAAATTATTGAGGAACTGAAAGGAACTGTTTTTGAAGATGTTCCATTTATTTTAACAGATAGCTTGTCAGGCAAAGGGATTGAAGAGTTAAAGCAGTTGATTATTCTTACGCTGAAAGAAAGGGACACACGGGATGCAAAAGGCGCATTCCGCCTTCCAATCGATCAGGTATTTACGGTGAAAGGCCAGGGAACCGTAGTCAGAGGAACTGTTTATGAAGGAAAAGTCGAAGAAGGACAGCTTCTGAAAATCATGCCAAATGGTATTGAGACCAGGGCACGCCAGCTGCAGGTACATCATCAGCCTGCAAAAGCGGCATTTGCAGGGCAAAGGGCAGCCATTAACCTTTCGGGTGTTTCGAAGGAGGATATTGAGCGGGGAGAGGTCCTTGTATCGTCTGGGCATTTCAGCGTCACGAAAACCATTGATGTGGCAGTAAGAATGGTGGGAGATTTAGAGCATATCGTCAAACAGAGAATGCCGATCAAATGCCATATTGGTACAGCTGAGGTCATGGGCAAAATCGTCTTTTTTGACCGTAATGATTTATCCAATTCAGAGGGAGAAATTCTCTGCCAGCTCCGTTTAGAAGAAGAAGTCGTCGCCAAAAGGGGAGACAGGTTCATTTTAAGACGGCCTAGTCCCCAGGAGACTATCGGCGGGGGCTGGGTTATAGATCCCAACGGGGAAAAATACCGGTTCGGCCAAAAAACCATTGAAAACTTAAGCCGGAAAAAAGAAGGGACACCGAAAGATCGCATAAAAACGGCGTTGTCAGATGATAAGGTACTTACGGTTTCAGAGATTACAGCAAAAACCTCACTGGATGAATTGACGGTTAAAGAAATACTTAAAGAAGAAGATTTTCTGAGTATTAACAGCAAGGAATTCACTTTAGTAGCCATCAAAGAGGCAGTAGAGGAAGAAATAGCTGACCGCCTGAATGAGTTCCACCTGGAAAATCCAATGAAGCAAGGGGCCAATAAAGCAGAATTGCTGCAGGCAATGCAGAATAAATATCCTAAAATGCTGGTTGAATTTGTTTTGAATGCAGCGATTGAAAAGAGCGCGTTCCAACGAAAAGGCCAGTTTTTACAGAATAAAGGTTTTTATCCGCATGTACCGAAAAGCTGGCAAAAACGCACTGACAATCTTCTTGCTGACTTAAAAAAAGATGGCTATAAAGTAAAGCCTTTCGATGAATATTATGCTTCTGCAGGAATCCCAGAGAATCTCAAAGGCGATTTAAAACGCTATTTAGAAGACCAGGAAATCGTCGTACCGCTAGATGCACAATACTATTGGCATGGTGATCATTTTAGAAAAGCAGTAGAAGAACTGAAAAAGAGCACAGCTGCTGAATTTGAAGTGGGCAATGCAAAGGATGTATTGGGTCTTTCCAGAAAGTATATGATTCCTTTTCTCGAAAAACTTGATACTTTGGGAATGACACGCAGAGCAGAAAATAAAAGAATATGGATTTAAAGTAAGGAGTTTTCTTTAAGTAGATCAGCTTTAAAATGCTGATCTATTTTTTGTTTGGGGAAAAGAAAGTTTAATCAGAATAGTCCGAAATATGACGAAGATTTACCCGGTTACCCCTGTTATTGTGGAAATAACTACTAATAAATACAGGACAAAGTTACTACAATTTAACCAGTGTAGGGAATTCCATGAAATTATAGATGATTTTACCTATTTGTCCATTATTTTCAGATAGGATTTTACTAGAATTATTACTAATATTAGGTTGTCAAAGAAATTTAAGGAGTGTACAACTTGAAGAAACAACTACTTACAATGGCTGCGACAGCTGGTTTTTTGATTACACCGTTCAATGGAGAAGCAAGTGCTCATGAAAATAAATATATAGTTCAGTCTGGCGACACCTTATGGGGAATCTCCCGCTCTAACAATCTTTCAATTGAAGAGTTAAAGACATGGAATAATATATCAGGATCGATAATATATAAAGGACAAGCTCTGACTCTTCTGGCACCGCACAGCCATGACGCTTCAACAGGAGGGTCTTCTGGCGGTACAGTCAGCTACACAGTGAAATCGGGCGATACTTTATGGGGAATTGCAAGAACACACGGCCTTTCCGTCAGTACACTAAAGAGTTTAAACGGATTCAGCAGTGACACGATATATCCAGGTCAAAAGCTAAAAGTGAAAGGTTCGGCTAACATTGCTGCACCTTCTGCTCCTGCAAGCACTGGATCCTATACCATCAAAAGAGGAGACACTCTTTCAGGTATTGCATCTCGCCATAACTTATCGGTTTCACAACTAAAGGCAATGAACAACCTTTCTTCTGACTTGATTTATGCTGGTCAGACTTTAAAAGTATCTGGTACGGCATCAAGCAAGCCGGCAGAATCACAGGTTGCAGGCCAAACGACATCAAAGGTGAATGAACTGATTTCTGAAGCTAAGAAATACATCGGTTCACCTTATGAATGGGCAGGAAGCACACCTGCTGGATTTGACTGCAGCGGCTACCTGAACTATGTATATGGTAAAGTGGGAATCTCTATTCCTCGTACTGTAGCATCCATTTGGAGCGCGACAAAACATGTTGCAGCACCAAGAGTGGGCGATTTGGTTTTTTTTGAAACATACAAGTCCGGTCCATCACATGCAGGTATCTACCTTGGCAATTACAAGTTCATTCATGCTGGTTCTTCACGAGGTGTAGAAATCAGTGATATGAATAATTCATATTGGAAGCCTCGTTATTTAGGGGCGAAAACGACTTTTTAATCATTCTGCTCATGAAAAAGTACTCAACGCTCAAATGCAGCGTTGAGTACTTTTATTAATCTCTGCGATCACTGAAAGTCTTTGAGAGTGCCTCCTTTGCATCTCCCCATTTTTCCTGTGCCTGTCCCTTGAATTTATCCATATTCCCTTCAGCTTCTTTGGATTCATTATTGGTCAGTTTGCCATATTGCTTTTTAAATTCGCCTTTTAATTGGTCCACATTTCCATTTGTCTGGTCTTTGTTCATAAGTATCTCCTCCTTGTGTTTGCTTACTTCTTATTTACCCAAAATGAGCACTCTAAAACTAACTGAGAAATACAGCCTTCACACTTATTGGAGAATGATAGAAAATAAACACGACTTATTCAAAGACGTGTTTTATTCTTGATCATTCAATTTATTTTCTAATGATAAAATTTCCCCCTCCAAAAGTTTTATAGCCCTTTCAAGCTCTATATTGCGGGCAGTTCCAGGATTAATAATTTCTGCTTCATTATTAGACATTTTTTGAAGCTTTGGCTTGCTGAAGGCTGTTACTGTGTTCGTTTCTATACTTACTAATTGTTCAAGCCTCTTTTTTTCCTTTAATATAATGATCTCACTGCTGGTGTCACCAGAATCTGATTTATGGAATAAGTGAAGTGAATTTTCATTTTCAGGTATTTGAATCAGTCTTTCATTTTCCCTTTCCAAATTCTCAATTTTACAATGCATTTCCCAAAACGTTAATTCAAGCTCATAAATTCGTCTTTCTAATTTGTAAATCAGCTCTTTATCTTCTTTTATAAAAAGTTCATCTGTTAAATCTTTATTATGAAGCTCATAAACTGATTTCTGTAGGTTATGCAAATATGACCTTTGTTTTTTATTTTCTTCAGATAATAAAGCCAATTTCTTTCTCAAGGTATCATTTTTATTGATCAATTCATTAATTTGCATCATGTTATTTTCGAATTCTATTGAGTCATCTCTTTTAAAAGGGGAGCTAAGCATGGACTGACATTTGGCTAATTCTGATTTTAGGTTAGTGATTTTCTGCTGTATCTGGTTATCCATATTGGGAGTATGATTGCGGAGCATGTTCATTCTCCTTTCTGATATTCTACATTCTTTCAGCTGCAATACATTATTTCTTAACATTGCCCATAAGTTTACCGTAAGAGATAACATCCGAACTAAAAGGGGAGTTTGGATATTCCTTGATCTCATCTCTAATTAATAGTAACTGAGCAATTATTTCTTTTTGTACATGCTCCAACAACACCTTTTCTTCATACAAATCCCTGTTTAATGCTTCCAGCTGCTCATTTTGCTGTTGAAGCTGAAGGTTTTTATCATCTTTTATTTTTAATTCATTTATATTCATTTCATTTTTCTTTATTTTATCTTCATATTCACTAATTAAGGTACTGTATTCCAGTATTTCAAGAAGAAGCTTTTCATTTTCCTCTTTTTGTATGGATAGGTTATATTGCAGGTCGTCTATAATTAGCTGATCCTTTTTTTCGATTGTCTCTAATTGATTTGAGTATTTGTTCAATTCATCTTTCATACTTACAACTAAGTCTTTAAAGTCATTATTCTTTGATTGGAGATGTTTATTCTCACTTTTCAATCTGATAAGATCAGAATCTTTTTCTGAAAGTTGTTTATGCAGGTAGATTCTATTTTTATGAAACTCTTCAATTTCCTGACGTAAAGAGGTGTTATTTTCCTGCAGGTTTGAAATAAGCTTCTGACTGTTTTGGATTTGTTCATCTAATGATTCAATCTTAGAGAGGTAATCTGCTTCTTTAGAAGAAAGTTCTTTCAGCTTCATTTCATAACGGGCTATTGCAAAACTAAGTTGTTCTTTTATATTTAATTCATCCTGCTGGTTTTTTTGGATTTGTTCCTTTAAGTATTGGTTCTCATTTTTCAAAGTTTCCAATTGGCTGTAATGATAATTTTCTTGATATTCCTTAATTTTATTTTTATATTTTGAGATTTCAGCAGTAAGATAAATCACTTTTTGCTGAAGATTTCTATAGTCTTGTTTCCCATTATCTTTAATGAAAGGTGCATTCAACATGTATGTGCCCTCCTGACCTTACAATTAGGAGCATATACACTATCCTATGTGCTAATAGGCAGATTGTTGCAAAATAAAAAGCCTGTTTAACACAGGCTTAAAATGAAAGTGAAATGGTGTTGTTGGATGCGTATTGTTGTTTGCCTTCATTAAAGTATACAAATGCATGGATACCGACTGAGGAATTTTTAGGTTCTCTTATAAGGACCTTTAACCCGTTGAATACTTCAGAGCCTCCAGGGGGAATAGTTAATTCCTGAATGGAAGTAATCCAATATTCCCCTTTGGTTTTCACCCTATCTCTCCAATCATCATATACATATTTCCAGCCTTTTTCTCCATCACTGCCCTTCATTGCCAGACCTGCAACCAGTTTAGGCGGCAGGATCTGGCCCTGTAAAGAGATTCCTTGTTCGACGGGGATTTTAATGCATATGACAGGATTCTTTAAATCAAGATCCCCAGTATTTTTCATTATGATTGAACCGTTCACCATATACTCTTTTTGTTCATCATCCGGTCTTGGAATGAGCATTGTGTAATTTAGGAATACTTCAGCATTGGCTTTCTTTAATCTTTGGTCTTGGCTGTTGACTGCTGAGCTATTTTTATTCTTTTCGGGTTTCATGGTTTTTTCAGGACCCTTTGTTACAGCTTTCTTTTCTTGTGTATTAGGCAGTGGTGCTTGATCTAAAAAGGAGCTTAACCAGGACTTTATAAGTGGCATTGGCACTATAGCCGAATTATTTGCAGCAGGTTTGACGCTGCAGTACCTGATCAAAGCACGAGATATGCTTAATATTAGTCGATCATCTTCGTTAAATTGAGATCTGAAGGCTAATTGCTGTTTCCCATCAGCAGCTAAATTTTTCTTTTCATTTAAAACAAAAGGTATTTTTGCTTTATTAAACTCTATAATGAGAAGATTTTTGAGCCTTTCATCAAGAAGAACATTATGTTCAATGATCAATTGCTGATCAGAATACTGCTGGTCAATGCTATCCAAATATATAATGATACTTGGCTCTTTCAAAAGATCCAGACCCTCAGCTTTAAGGATATCATTCAATTTTAGAACAGCGTCCTGGCTTGGCTGGTTCTTTGAACGAGCAGAAATTGAGATAGGGTGCTGTTTTCTTCCGGTTTCAATATTAATCGTTTCTTTGTGTTGATCAATAACTGCTTCAAATCCCTGCTGCTCACAAAATAATGCTAGGCTAACTGCTGACTGATAGAGAGCTTTGCCTAAAAGTTCGCCATCAATAAAAACAGAATAGGTCATGTGTACAGTCTCCTTTTATCAATTGCATTTGTAACACCTATATATATGAAGAAGAGACCGAATTCGTGAGAATCAACAAAAACAGGCTATTTGATTAGAACACAATTCTAAATATATCCATACTATGAAGTGAAAACACAACCTATTAGAAAGGATGATTTGCTTGAAACCTATTAGAGGATCCCAATTGACTCCTAATAACGTTCAAGAAGAATGTATTCGGGTATCCAAGGTTTATGACTGGGTTTTTGATGCTATTTCTACCGATACAGGTATAACCTTGCCGGATGATTGCGCAGCTGCAGTTGCTGCAGCGGTTGCAGCAGGAAGAACACCGCTAGATGTAACATGCGAAGTTCCAGATGTAGGAGGCTTCTTCCCGCTTGATCCTCCAGATACGGATGGAAACGCATTGTGTACAGTTTCTTCCAGAATTGAAAGACGTGAAATTCCGCTAGGCGGCAGACTAGTAGAAGTGGCCATTGTAAAAGTCATTTTCACTATTAGACCGCTAATTACAATCTTTGATAGCACAGGTGCTATCATTTGCCAATTCCGTCCTACTATCAGTGAATCCCGCCGTTTAGTTGTTTGTGCTCCAGAACCGTTTACAGCTGATAACGTGTTCTGCCGTTTAATTTCACTAGACTGTGACACTAACTTCATCGAAACTGGAGACCCAGACCTTGGCCTTCAGGTTATGCTGGATATCTGTTTCGAGATTCAAGTAGAAGCAGATGTAAAACTAGAAGTACTTGCTAAATTCTGCTTCCCGCGTCCAAATGACATTGAACTTCCTACTAACGGCGTATGTCCGGAATTCGAATGGCCTGCACAATGTGACTTCTTCCCTCGCGACAACTGTGATTGCCAGGCGTTTGTGGATACAGATCCATTGACTGGTCCAGTTGATATTACCTTCGCACCAATTCTTTTTGATACACCGTTAGCTGCAGGAACTTATACTACGGAACTTAATGCTGAGATTTGCGATAACTGTCAATTAACTGGGAGCACTATTTCCTGGATTGTCGAAGATTTCGTTGTTCCAACAGGAACAGGAACAGGTACTGTAGATCAAAGCTTTACGTTTACTGCTTCAGAAATTGGAATGCCGGAATGTACAGAGGTTCTTGGGGTAACAACGATGACTGTTGAAGGGGCAGGTACAGTAAGCTTTGCAGACCCTGGAGTTGCTGACCGGACTGTATTGTTCACATTGACATTAGTAGAAAATATCGGATCAGCTGATGACACATATGCCATTACCCTTACTGATCTTGCTGGAACAGCTCTGATAACTTTTGCTGCTGCTGCAGTAGATTTTGTACCAGATGAAGATTTAGTTGTACAGGATTGTGTTACTTTTCCTAACTTACTAGATGACTAATCCCAAGTATAAATGTTAAATAGCTATGATTAGAAGGGGCAACCCTTCTTTTTTTTTCAAAGAATCCGTTTTGGCAGCAAAAAAATTAACTTAAATGAATGATACAAACCTATTCAAATTAAAGATATATGAATAGGTTAATAGGGACGAATTGAAATAATGATTTTAGCAGAAAGGAGTGCACAAAGTGAGAATTATGACAATTTTGGGGACAAGACCAGAAATAATCCGTCTTAGCCTTATTATTAAAAAGCTTGATTTATTAGCCTCAAAACACATACTTGTCCATACCGGCCAAAACTTTACTGAATCATTAAGCGACTTGTTTTTTCGGGAATTAAAGATCAGGGAACCGGATTATATCTTATCGAAAAAACAGGCCACTTTAGGTGGCCAGCTTGGAAATATGTTTAATCAATTAGAAAATATCCTTCTAAAAGAAAAGCCGGATAAGGTTTTGGTACTGGGAGATACAAATAGTGGATTAAGCGCAATATTGGCTGAAAGAATGGGAATCCCGGTTATTCATATGGAAGCCGGGAATCGTTGCTTCGATTTGAACGTTCCTGAAGAAAAGAACCGAAAAGTAATTGATGCTATTGCTAGCTTTAATCTGCCTTATACACCACAAAGTAAAGAAAATTTAATGAAAGAAGGATTTCCAAAAAACAGAATCATCCTTTCCGGGAACCCAATAAAAGAAGTATTAAGTGCTTACAAAACAAGTATTGATCAGAGTCAGATAATTAAGACGCTTGGTCTACAGCAGGAAGAATATTTCTTAGTAACTATTCACAGGGCTGAGAATGTAGATAATTTATGCCACCTAAGAGAAATTATGAATGGAATCAACAGGGTGGCAGAGATTTATCGAAAAAGAATCATCTGCAGTATTCACCCCCGCACAAGATCAAAGCTTCAAAAGCTTGATTCATTTACGCTTAATACCTTTGTTGAATTTCATGAACCCTTTGGTTTCTTTGATTTTGTTCAATTGGAGCAAAAGGCGTTATGTGTCTTAACGGATAGTGGAACTGTCCAGGAAGAGTGCTGTATTTTTCGGGTGCCAACGGTTACAGTACGGCGGACAACGGAAAGACCTGAAACAATTGATTGCGGAAGCAATGTTCTATCAGGTATAGACTCGGGAAAGATATTGAATTGTGTAAATGTCATGCTAAAAGGAGAAAGAGACTGGTCTTTGCCTGAGGGATATGGCGAGACAGGTGTTTCTGATAAAGTGGTGAAATTATTGATGGGAGGCATGGAAGTTGTTTAAGAACCAGACAATTCTAATTACTGGAGGAACGGGATCATGGGGCTATGAACTCGTTAGGCAGCTTTTAGATTATAAGCCTAAGGAGATAAGAATTTTTTCCAGGAACGAATCTAACCAATTTTCGATGAAGCAAGAATTTGACAATAACCCGCTGCTTCATTTTGTGATCGGAGATATTAAAGAAAAAGAAATTATCATGGAAGCATCTGAGGGTGTTGATTATGTTTTTCACCTTGCTGCTCTGAAGCATGTTCCTGTATGTGAATATCAGCCCCTAGAAGCATTAAAGACAAATGTTCACGGTACCCAGAATGTAATTGAAGCTGCGATTCATAACAAGGTAAAAAGAGTCGTATACATTTCCACGGATAAAGCGGCAAATCCATCAAATTTTTATGGATTATCTAAAGCGATGGGAGAAAGGCTAATCATCCATGCAAATACACTTAACACTGACACAAAATTTGTTTGCATAAGAGGCGGGAATGTTCTTGGAACAAATGGAAGCGTGATTCATGTCTTTAAGAAACAGATAATAGAAAAAGGCAGGATTGGCATTACTGATCCAGAGATGACAAGATTTTTCTTAACAATTGAAGAAGCTATCAAACTGGTTTTTAAGGCCACTTTTGAAAGTTTGGGCGGGGAGATTTTTGTCATGAAGATGCCAGCATGTAAAATCCTGGATCTTGCACATGTTTTATCTGAGGATATGGGCAAAAAAGGAATCGATGTTGAGATTCTGGGTGTTCGACCAGGAGAGAAGATTCATGAACTTCTGCTTTCAGAGTATGAAAGTGAAACAACAATTGCTTATGATGAAGAGTATTTTGTTATATTGCCAAGTATTCATATTGATGGCTTGAAGGAAAAATATGCAAATTATAAACCGGTTAATCTAATAAATTATAATTCCAGCAAAGACCTAATGAGCACGGATGAAATCAGGAAAGTTTTAAAGAAAGGCAGGTTTATATAAATGAAGGTATTAGTCCTTGGAGGAAAAGGGATGGCAGGCCATATGATAGTAGATTATCTTCAGAGGCAGCCACAATATAATGTCATTTATACTTCAAGGAATAAAGAAGATGAAGATGGAATTTATCTTGATATCACAGATTCTTTAAAGCTTGAGGACGTAATTAATAAGCAAAAGCCCGATGTAATAATTAATTGTATTGGAATATTGAACGAATTTGCAGAAAAAAACCAAAAGCTAGCCTTTCAGGTTAATAGTTTGCTTCCCCATCAATTAGTCAAATTTGCAGAGAGATACAATGGGAAGGTAATTCACATTAGCACTGATTGTGTATTTTTAGGGACGAAAGGGAATTATTCTGAAAATGATATACCAGATGGGACTTCTGTTTATGCTGAATCAAAACAGCTTGGAGAAATCATCAGTGATACACATTTGACCATTCGGACTTCTATAATAGGCCCTGAATTAAAAGGAAGTGGGATCGGATTATTTTTGTGGTTCATGAAGCAAAAAGGGAACATAAAGGGATATAAGGAAGTTTATTGGAATGGTGTTACTACTCTTGAATTGGCAAAGGCAATCGATTGGATGATTAAGCAGAATATAACGGGACTTTATCATTTATCTTGTGATGAAAAAATTTCAAAATATAATTTGCTGATGTTAATTAAAGAGATATTTAATAAAAGAGATGTTGTCATTCAGCCTGATAGCGAAATTAAACAGGATAGAACCATTATAAATACAAGAAGTGATTGGAAGTATCAAGTCCCGCCTTATAAGGAAATGCTATTGGAACTTAGAGACTGGATGAAAAAAAAGTGAGCGGGAAGTCTAAAATATTAATTACTGGTGCAGCTGGATTTACTGGCCTCCATTCCTGCAGGTATTTTGCATCTGCCGGATATGAGGTAACTGCTGTTACAAGAAGTAAGGATATTGCTATTGATAATGTTATGGTAGAACAATGCGATCTTCATAACAAAGAATTGGTGCTAAATTTAATAAAGAAAGTAAAACCGCAATATCTGTTGCATTTGGCCGGTCAAAACCATGTTGGTCAATCATGGTCCGATCCAACAGGAACGTTGGAAACCAATCTGCTTTCAACTGTATATATACTGGATGCTATCCATAAAGAATGCCCTGAATCAAAGTCTGTCATAGTAGGATCCGCTCTTCAAATCGACCCTTCCAATATCTCTGCAATTACCCATCCATATAGTCTCAGTAAAACATTTCAAGTGCTAGCTGCCAGAGCTTGGGCAGAACTTTATGGCCTTTCGATTGTCATTGCCCAACCAACGAATTTAATAGGTCCAGGCAATTCAAACGGGGTATGTTCTATGTTTGCAAAAAAGATTGCTGAAATGGAAAGCCAAAAAGCAGAACATATTCTTAATGTGAACAATCTGTACGCTCAGCGTGACTTCATAGACGTTCGAGATGCCGTCAGAGCTTATGAAATTCTTTTAAAGAACGGGGTAAGTAAAGAAATTTATCCAATTTCATCAGGAAAAAGCCGCTCATTAGGGGAAGTTGTAAAAATATTTAAAACGATGACACCCATTAACTTTAAAGTTAAAATATCTGAAAGGAGCATTAGAGAAGATAAAGTTAAGATATCATCTGAAAGAATAAACCAATTGGGGTGGAAACCAATTATCTCTTTTAAAAAATCACTTGAGGATAATCTTAAATATTATAGAAGAAACCCTTATTAAAATGGGTTTCTTCTATTAGAAATTTACAGATTAACTTAGATGAGATATTAAAATGTTCTTGATTTACGATCTTTTGAATGGCTGCCATTTATAATTTAAAAGTAAAATCATTAGTTTAAAATGTAAACACAGCTATGAAACTAACAAAATAATACAAATCCTATAAAAAGCTAGTGGTTGAAGAATGTAATGGTTGAAATTATTTTTATTCTTTTAATGTAATAAGCATATTCAGAAAATTAGCAGCATAAATTTCAGGCGAAAATATTTTTTCAATATGTGCTACTCCATTTCTTCTTATTTCATTTCTAATAGGAATGTTTGTTAGTAATATTTTAGCTTCCTGGATAGCATGATTGATATCTCCCTGTTTATAATATTTTCCTGTATGGTTATGAACAATAAAGCTTCGGACTCCATCTGAATCTGTTGTAAGGACAGGACATCTACAAATCATAGCTTCAAGAACTGCGTATCCAAAACCCTCAACTTTTGAGGTAGAGCATAACAGGCCACCAGAATCCCCGATCATTGAAAAGTAGTCTGCCATCTTACTATGAGGTTGATTAGGGTAGATTGTTAATCTGTTATTCAGTTTGAGGGAAGATACCATATTTTCAAATTCTTTTCTTGATTCAGGTTTTGAAAGAGTATTGTCTTCAAACATCCACATTTGGATATTGGGGATAGATTCACTTAACTTTGACCCTATTGTTAAAAAATCCCTCCAATTTTTATTTTCTTCTATCCTTCCAACCCAGCCAAGGATAGGGTTCTTAGGAGCAGGCAGTTTCTTATAATGAAAACTTTTTGAGTTAAAGCAATTGTGAAAGCAAAATTTTTTTTTATTGGGAAAATATTTTTCAAAAGCTTTTATTAAATGAGGCGTTCTAGGGTATAAAATTCCATCAGCAAAATTATTAATAATATCATAAGCTTGAGTTTTAATGAATTTTTCTGCATATTCTTTATAGAAGCCAAGTCCTTGAACTTCATAGATTAATGTACTTTTAATTCCCCATTTCTTTAAATTCTCAAGCATTTGAAGATCTGATGCCACTACTATAGCATCATACTTTTCACGAATAACTAACTCCCTGATAAGTTCTTCTTTATCAAGAACAAAAACTGGTTTTAACATATTCTGTAATCCGGTTCCATGTTGTTTATACAAAAAGTGACAGGTAACTCCTGCTTTACTTAGAGCATAAAAACGCTGTCTATTTAGTGTCTCGATACCTCCACTGGGAATATAATACGTAAATAAAACTTTAATTCCGCCTGCTCCGGTTTTTTTAGATAAGTCCAATAATTCCACCTCGATTAATTTGAATAAGTTTATTTCCAAATATTTTAATCCTATGATTAATATATTGCGCACTCATTATTATATATGCATAAAATACCTTGAAAGGTGTTTTGTTTACTAAGAAAAAAAAAGTAACTAAAACATAGTTAAAATTGTTGGAGTGTTGTATATGTTACAAGTTAAAGATTTTAATGCACTGATAAGCTGCTGTAACCAAAATGGGGGACTATACCATCTGAAACGCCAAAAAGGAATGAATACACTTCAAATAATATTAGATATTGAATGCAGAGGAATAGCTAGATATGGTAAGGGATTTGTTGTTGCATCAAATGAGGAAGGAATTATTCTATTGGATGAAAGTTTAAATGTTGTAAATTTTAGCCATGCAGGAAAAGGATTAGATCTGCATGGTATAGCTATTAGTGGAGATTTTGCTTATTTAGCAGAAACTAAGCTTAATTGTATTGGCATATATGATTTATCAAATGGATTAAACAGAGTCGATGAGATTTGCTTTTCTTCCAACAGAGCAACAGATATTTGCCATATTAATGATATATTTATTGAAGAAAATAGTCTTTTTGTATCAATGTTTCATTTACCTGGCCAATTTAATATTGGAGGCGGGGTAGTTGAATATTCTTTAAAAAAGAAGAAAGTTAAGAATGTTCTATATGAAGGAATATCTCAGCCTCATAGTGTTATGTTATATAAAAATGATCTGTATTTTTGTAATTCGGAAGAATTCTCTGTACGTAAAGAAAATAATATATTATTTAAATGTCTTGGTTATACGAGAGGTCTAGCTGTTCAGAATGAAACGGTTCTAATTGGCCAAAGTATAACTAGACATATAAATAAATTATTAGAAAAGCATCCTAATATTTCTTCAGACTGTGGAGTCTATTTATTAAATATGAATAATAAACTATCAACTTTTGTGCCAATCCCCTCCTTGGAAATATATGGAATTATTTTTATCTGATTACAAAGAGGTGAAAGATTGTGGAATTAAATGAATATCCTTTAGTTTCTATTATTATTCCATTCTATAATTGTAAATATGTCCAGAGAGCAATTTCTAGTGCATTAAAACAAACTTATAGAAATATTGAAGTTATTGTGGTGGATGACGGATCAACTTCTCATATACCAATGATAAAACCACTTAAGGACAAGATCTTCTATATAAGAAAAAAAAATGGTGGAACTGCTTCAGCATTAAATGAGGGAATAAGGAATTCAAAGGGAGAATATATTGTATGGTTGAGTTCAGATGATTTATTTATTAATACAAAAGTCGAAACACAATTAGATTTTATGAAAAACAAAATGTATATGTTTTCTTATACCAATTACTTTTGCATTAATGAAAAGAATCGAATAATATCTGATTCTGTTGGTCCTTTAAACTCTGAAGAGCTCCTAAAAAGCCTAATAGTAGGCTGCCCGATAAACGGTTCCACTATTATGATGCGGAGAGAGGTTACTAAAAGTATTGGGCTTTTTGATGAATCACTGAGATATGCCAATGACTATGATTATTGGATTAGGGTGTTTCTAAAATTTAAAATAGGGCATTTAAATATTCCACTCACATTGTATAGAGTTCATGGGAAAATGGGAAGTAAACAATATTTAAATGATGTGTTGAAGGAATCAAGGAAAGTAAAACTAAAATATAAAACAGAACTGGAGAAATATTTAAAAGAAAAATAATTAATTACTTTACAGTAGCTTCTATAGACAAGCTGCTGTTTTTTTAGCTAGATCTTTTGCCGGTATATCCTATATTAATAAACTTTCTAATTGAAAAAATATTTTGTGACATTAATTTATGCCTGCTTTAAATAAATTTTTTTGCTTTTCAAATCAATTCAGGATTGAAAATATTGATCATGGCTAGGCAAAAGAGGATTTTGTAAATATAAAGAATAATTCTATAAAACTAGCCTATAGCAAGAATAAGAATTAGACATAACTTATAAAAGACAGGTTGAAGGGTATTTAAATTTAATTTTCATTTCCGTATTAAGTAATTATCGAGGGAGATTTGTGTGGAAAGAATGTTTGAATGTAACATGGCGTTTTAACTATGAAAGAATTTGTATTAGAAGAGATTAAATTACTATCATAAAAACATTAAATAGGAGTGAAAAAGTGCAAAACAAATCTTTTAAACAACCTAAGATATTTATTAACTCTGTCCCAAAAAGCAGTACTAATTTAGTAATACAATTAGTAAAAGGCATAACTAAATTATATCAAGGTAAATCATATTGGGTAAACAATGAAAATGATGTATTAAGTATTAAGGAAGGTGAATTGGTCTATAGTCACCTGCCATATAATGAAAAATTTTCAAGCGGACTTCAAAGTATGTCAATAAATCAGATATTCATTTACAGAGACTTAAGAGATGTTGCTGTTTCAATGGTTTACTTTATTAATGATGTATTTTTTGATCATCCTCTTCATCAAGTTTTTAAAAAGAGAATTACCTTATTTGAAGATCAATTAGATGCTGTCATTCTTGGAGTAGATCTGATTGGTGAAGAAAATGAAAATAAGTGGGGGGTTAAGAAACATTATCCAGGCATTTATGAGGAAACTTATAAAATTTATGAATGGCGTAAAGATCCCAGCGTGTGCTGCATACGTTACGAAGATCTAGTAAATAATTTAACTGCAGATACTGAAATATTAAAAATAATAAATTTTTTATGGGAAGATCTAAGAAACCTAAACATAAGTAAAAGTGAATTCTTAAAAATAATGAAAAACAACATTGATACTAAAAACTCATGGACATATAGACAAGGCAAATTTGGAGGGTGGCGTGAAGAATTTACATCTAGAAATAAAGCGAACTTTAAAAAAGTAGCTGGTGATTTGATCATTAAACTAGGTTATGAAAAGGACAATAATTGGTGATTTACATGGCCGATTTTGCGATCGAGTCTAAGGAAGATTAGGCCAAATCTAAAAATCCACAAAAGGTCTATGATTTTATTAGCAGTTGTTGAAAATAGTATATGGAAACTGATTTATCTTTTATTTTTCGAACAAAGGAGTGAGAAGTTTGAGTAAAGAACTGCCATTAGTAAGTGTTTTAATACCATTTTATAATTGTAAATATGTTCCCCAGGCAATTGAAACCGTATTAAGACAAACTTACAAGAATATCGAAATTATATTAGTTAATGATGGGTCCTATATGTATAATGAATTATTAAAACCATACTTATCAAGAATTATATATATAGAACAAAAAAATAAAGGTGTTGCGTCTGCTTTAAATGAGGGAATCAAGATAGCTAATGGTGAATATCTAGCTTGGTTAAGCTCAGATGATTTATTTTCTGAGAAGAAAATCGAACTACAGCTTAATTTTATGAAAGAGAATAAATCATTATTTAGTTTTACAAATTTTAATATTATCGATAGCCATAATCAGATAAAAAAATATAATGTTGGGATACATTTCAAGAGCGGAATAGAAGTCTTACAATCATTAAAAGATTTTAATCCTATAAATGGTTGTACGGTTATGATGTCCAGGAAGGTTATTGAAAAAATTGGATATTTTGACGAAACTTTAAAATATGCACAAGACTATGATTACTGGATAAGAACTTCGGCCCATTTTCCTCTTCATTATTTCCATTGTACTTTAACTAACTACCGGGTCCATGATTTAATGGGATCAATTCGTCATAATAAAGATCAAATGAAAGAATTCTATGAACTTAGAGAGAATTATAGAGTCAAATATAATAAATTTTTTTCAGAACAGAGAGGAGAGAACCATGTTTAACTCTCCATTTACTTTTAGAGGGAATGAATATATTGCTGCACAATTTAACCCTCGGCAAATAATTGATAATTTTAAATATGAATGTGTGATTTTACCACAAAGAAGGTCAAATAATGAAAATGCATCATATCTTATTTCACCAGAGGTAAATAATATTGAAGGAAATTTTGCTGTAGCAGGTATATTATTCCAAAGTAATAGGTTATGTGTGGTTGAAAAATATCAAAATAATGTTGAAACAGTTATAAGTTTGCCTATAAATCAGAATGAGTGGATTAAAGTAGTCCTTATTTATATAGATAAGACACCAACAGTGTATATTAATGAAAAGGAAGTAGCCGTGGGGACAAAAAGCAGATATACCCACATTTGTCCATCTTTGGTTTTTGGCGGCAACATTAAAGATGGGTGTTTCTATGGAAAAATCCAATCAATAAAACTTTGGAAAGTACCCCCAAACCAATCAGAAATTCGGTTAAAGAGGGAAGATATGAATGTAAATCAAAATATTGTGTGGGGTTATGACTTTTTAAGCGGGTCTGCCTATAAAAATGGGAAGAAATCTGACTACGAAGTCAGTATAATATTGCCGACCTTTAATAAATATCAAGAATTATTGTTAACACTTCATTCCTTAGAATGCCAGCATTTTGATAAGAGAAAGTATGAAGTAATTATTGTCGATGATGGATCAATTGACAATACTGCTTCTATAATCAATGAACACAATTTTTCATTTGATTTAAAATATATAAGATCCAACCAAAATATTGGAAGGGCTAGTATGAGAAACCTTGGGATTCAGAATGCTGGAGGCCGAGTTATTGTATTTTTGGATGCAGAGATAATTGTTAAGCCTGACTTTGTTTCTCTGCATTACCAAGGACATAAGGAGAACAAAAAAATAGTCATTTGTGGAAGCTTGGTACTTAAAGGATTATATACAATATATCATCCAAGATACAACATGGAACAAAAGACTCATATAATGAAGCTGTTGAAAAACTATCCGACTTTTACTCCTAGTACTTTGAATGAGATAAAAAGTGGTAAGACTGTTAAACTATTAACTGAAAAAGAGGTTAGTAATCAATCATATCAAAATTATTCATTTGATAAACCATTCGTAAAGGTTTACAAAGAAACGCTTTTTAATCGTTTTGGGAATAATCTGAATGGGTTTCACTTTCCATGGCTCTTATTTTGCACTGGGAATGTTTCTGTTGAGGCAAAGGCCATTAAGGAAGTAGGCCTATTTGAAGAGTACCCAGGATACGGCTGGGATGATCATGAACTTGGATATCGTTTATATAAAAAGGGGTATAGATTTTTTAATCATAATGGGTTAGCAGCCTATCATCAAGAACACCCTATTTCAAAGACAAATCCTCAAGATGCTATTAAAAATTTTGTCCGAGTGTTTAATAAATATCCTGAGGTACAATTAAGGATTTTTATATTGCATTTCTTGGGTATATCCGTTCCTAATGTACACTTAATTTATGATTCATACTTGAACTTTTTAAATGGATATTCAAATATTTATAAAGGAATTCCGAAGTTATTAGAGCAAATACTCCAAAGAATATCTGTTAAACTATGGAAAGAAGAACCATTAACAAACTTACTAAATACTAGTTCAGTAAATAAAGAACAAATTATAAAAAATCTTGAAGATTTAGAAAGGTATCCTAAAGTTAAGCCGTTTGCAAGTAATTTTAAGAACATTATTAAGATGTAAAACAAATTCTGGGAAGATATAGCTTTCCAGTTTTTTTCTTTCACCTTGGTGCATTAGCCGTTTCATGATACAAGAGTTTTGAATCTAATAAAGGTATACCCTCGTGTATAAAAAAAACAGATTGGAGCAGAAGAATTGAGAAAATTACTTACTGTTACATTTGTTGGATTCATTGCCCAATTAATTGACGGATCACTAGGGATGGCTTACGGAGTTACATCCTCCTCTTTGCTTTTAATGCTAGGTATGGCTCCTGCGGTTGCATCTGCCAGTATTCACATTTCGGAAGTGGTTACGACTGCTGCTTCAGGTTTTTTTCACTTTAAGTTTGGAAATGTAGATAGAGGGACAGTAATGAAATTAATTCTACCCGGTGGTGTAGGGGCATTTATTGGAGCATGCTTTTTAAGCAACATGCCAGGAGAAGCTGTCAGGCCTTTTATATCTGTTTTTTTGTTGTTATTGGGAGTTTATATCTTATTCCGCTTTTTGTTTCTTAATAGTACTCCAAATGAGAATAAGGGAATCCAGTTATCTAACAGGAAAGCTGCAATCCTTGGTCTATTAGGCGGGTTCGCTGACGCTACCGGTGGAGGCGGATGGGGGCCCATTACAACACCTGTTCTTCTGGCCCAAAAAGACACTGCTCCCAGAAAAGTGATTGGAACTGTTGATACGAGTGAATTTGTAATAGCATTATCAGCAACGGCAGGGTTTCTTATCTCTTTAGGCTGGAAGGAATTTGATTGGTTTTGGGTTCTTGCGTTAATGCTAGGTGGATTGTTTGCTGCTCCTATTGCAGCATGGCTCGTAAGGATCCTTCCTTCCTACCTCCTTGGAGTCGCAGTAGGTGGAGTGATCATTATAACCAATTTGCATACCATTATTAATTTATCTGGCATAGGGATTACATTATCTTACTTTATATATCCCTGTCTTTTTATGCTTTGGATAATAGCCATTATTTATACAATTAAAAAGAATAAGAGCTGATACAGGTTCTGTCATACAAAAAGGAGGGAAGGCATGGAAAAAGACAAGAATTTATATTCTCCTATATTTAAAGTAACAAAAGAAAAAAGAAGAGCTCTTCATGGACATAATAGTAAGATTATTTGGTTTACTGGTTTATCAGGATCAGGTAAAACAACCATCGCAAATGAACTGGAAGACATTCTTCATTCAAAAGGTATCTCCACCTTTATTTTAGATGGAGATAATATTCGGCAGGGACTGAATAACGATTTAGGATTCAGTCAGGAAGATCGAAAAGAAAATATTCGCAGAATCGGAGAGGTAGCAAAATTATTTGTAGATAGCGGAATTGTGGTTCTGGTTACCTTTATATCACCATTCGCTTCAGAGCGTAAACTGGTCAGAGATATGGTTGAAAAGGACGAGTTTATTGAAGTGTATGTCAATTGCTCTTTGGAAGAGTGCGAAAAAAGAGATCCAAAGGGCTTGTACCAAAGGGCAAAAAATGGTGAAATCAAAGAATTTACAGGGATTTCTTCGCCTTATGAAGTGCCTGAGAATCCAGAAATCATCTTAGAGACTTCTAACTATTCGATAAAAGAGTGTACAGAAATTCTTTATGATTATCTGAAAAGATTACTGTAAATGGCTAAGGAGGGAAAAAATGAATTCAATTATTGACCCCCACGGTGGAAATTTAGTAAATGGCAAGTTATCTGAAGGAGAGAGAAAAAAATATTTATCAAAACAAGATTCCATGCCTTATATTTCAATTTCGAAGTGGACAATATCTGATGTTGAACTGATTACGAATGGCGGTTACAGTCCGCTTCGCGGGTTTATGAATCAAAAGGAATACCTTAGTGTTTTGGAAAACATGCATCTCCCAAGCGGTCTTCCTTGGACAATCCCCATCACTCTTCCCGTTGATAAAGAGGAGGCTGAACAACTTGAAATAGGAGATGAAGTCCTCCTAAGAGGGAAAGATGATATTACCTACGGAGTAATTAAAATAGAGGAAATATATAGTTACAACAAAGAATATGAGGCATTGATGGTTTACGGCACAAACGATCATAATCATCCTGGTGTGAAGAAGTTAAATACCCAGGGGGATATTTATGTTGCAGGTCCGGTTTATGCAATTAATCAGCCTTCACATGCCCCTTTTGAAGACTATCTAAAAGAACCAGCTGAAACAAGAAAAATGTTCAATGACTTGAAGTGGAGTACTATCGTTGGCTTCCAGACACGTAATCCAGTACATCGGGCCCATGAATACCTGCAAAAATGTGCATTGGAGATGGTAGATGGTCTTTTACTTCATCCCCTTGTCGGAGAAACAAAAAAGGATGATATACCAGCAGATATCAGAATGGAAAGCTATAGTGTATTGCTTGATAAATATTATCCAATGGATCGAGTTAAGCTGGCAGTATTTCCAGGTGCTATGCGCTATGCAGGTCCGAGAGAAGCTGTGCATCACGCTATTATCCGTAAAAATTATGGGTGCACACACTTCATTGTCGGCAGAGATCATGCAGGTGTCGGAAATTATTATGGAACTTATGATGCTCAAAAAATATTTTCCAATTTTGACCCCGAAAAAATTGGAATTAAACTGTTATTTTTTGAACATAGTTTTTACTGTAAAAAATGCATGAATATGGCGTCCGCTAAGACGTGTCCCCACTTAGAAGAGGACCGCTTCTTTCTAAGCGGCACCAAAGTTAGGGAGATGCTAAGAAATGGAGAGCAGCTTCCACCTGAAATTACAAGGCCTGAAGTAGCGGATATATTAAGGAAGGGGTTTAGCAATAACGTTTAACATTTAGAGTTCATTTGAGGAATCATCCTCGGAGTCTGTTAATTGATGCTGAAGGCTGGTTCCTTGTTTGCTTTAATTTTTATAAATGCTATCAAAACTCAACCCCAAACCTCCGAAAATACCAATCATCATCAAATTTCCTTTTCTTCAAATAAACCTGTTTCTTCTCCATTGCCCCATTCTGAATCACTCTTTTTTCAACATCTTTTGATTTAGTATGCTTTATCATCATTTTACGGATTTTTTGAATGCGGCTGGGGTTAAAATGCAGATAGGCAAGTCTTAATAGGTTATAGTAGTAATCTTCCAGTTCAATTTTGTAGGGCTGTACTTTCCGGAATAAATGCAGTACTTTCGTCTTTGGCTGTACATAACAATTGTAGCCGAATAACCAGAGCTTAATAGAAAGTTCCACATCTTCATGTCCCCAAGTCGGAAACCCTGTTTCAAATCCTCCCACATCTTCAAATACATCCCGTCTGATCGCAAAGCATCCGCCTGGCAGAACGGCGGTTTCAAATAGATAATCTCTTTTTGTGTTCCAGTGGGTCCTGAACTTATTTGATCTTTCATTTACCCATAGTGTTTGGCCATACCCGATAAAATTGGGATTACCTATAGCGCCAATGGCAGGGGTAATGGAATCGCAGGTCCCCTCAAGAATTGGTTCAAGCAGTCTGTCTAGCCACGAATCTTCAAATTCCAGATGGGCATCACAAAACACAAGAATGCTCCCATTTGCTTTTTCTGCCCCTGCATTTCTTGCATTTGCTGCCCCGACACCGGATGTATTCACTACTGTGATATTTTTATTCAGAAACTGATCCCGAAGAAAATCACAGCAATGATCATCAGACTGATCATTTACAACAATGATTTCATATGGAGAGCCAATCTCTACGGAGAAAAAAGATTCAAGTGTGTTCTTTACGTTTATTCCTTCGTTTTTTACAGGAAAGATGATGGAAGCAAGCAAATTTATTTCACTCCTTTATTGTTATATTACTGGAAGAACCCTCGCTTCCACTTCCTTAAGGGTAAGCTGCCCGGCGATATAACTGCATATAAGGGAATAATTAAAATGGATAGCAAATAAATACCTATAAATAGAACGGGTCACTGCCTGGAGGTGTATTTGAGGCTGGATTAGATAGGCATCCCATATTTTTTGATCGGTGCTTATGTTTTCCTTATTTCCTTCGGCAAGGATATATTTGCTTGTGATTGGAGGGAAGGATAGCAGTGTCCAATTACCATCTTTATCACCTTCGCAATGAGCCGGGAGAGAAGAAGCAATGATCTTTTCTGTGACTTCCACTTTTTTTATTTGTGCTCGGTTTATAAGGTACTTCAGCTTCGTCATGTTCCATTCCATGCAATAGTACTCGTCTTGGTTTAGCGGGATTCTCACTTTAGCTTTTTGGTGATCATTCATGATAAATGGCTCGTCTAATGAGCTTCTTAGTCGCTGTTTATAATATCTCAGGGTCTCTTCAAGCTCTTGCGGCGGGGGATTTACCATTTTCAAACCATTGCTTTTCACGAGTTCCTTCAAATAGGGAACAGTTAAAAACTCATCAAGAAGATAAATCTTTTCCATGCTTAACACCTCGGAATTAACATTGTCATCAGTAGTAATAACTTAATGTTCTTTAAGCTTGTAACGTGACAAAAATAAATACATATAGATATATCAAGAATCTGTGCAGAGGGAGGAGAGTGAAATGTTGAAAAGGGCCAAAATGGTATTAGTGAGGAACGGCACTTGGCAACTATACTCGTGTGAGATGAAAAATCTTCAAGGCAGACTTTTTTCCTCCAAACATGATATACAGCCAAACAGAAAAAGTTTACAAAACGACCAGGATAATAAGATTTCCTTTAATAAGATAACAAATCAAAAGACTCTCAGCTTTTCAGTCCATAAGGAGAAATCTAATAACCCGCAGGATGCTCTCCTCCAAACAGAAATGATCATTGGTGAAATCAGGCATTATTTAAAGCATCTTCGCCTCGAGGAGGGAAAATGGAGAAAAGATAAAAAGAAAAAAGAATTAATGATCAAAGAATTTGTATTACAAAAAAAACAAATGAAAAAAGAAATATCCGATTATAAACATTTGGCTGCTATTCACGAAAAGAGAACACAGTTTTACAAGAACGCACTACAGCGAAAAAATGGAAACGGAAATAAAAAAGTGCGTCACCAGTTAAAGCATGAAGCAAGAAGCTTAGAACCAGGGGCTTCATACCCTGTAACTCAAAAAGGGGCAGATAAAAAGCAGAGCATTAAACTGATCGAAAGAAAGATTAACGAATTATCCGAGTTAAAGAAAAAGGATTATTTGATGATACAGAAGTTGGGCACCGATTACCAGATAATCCATGAAAATTGGGCAATAAAAGAGATTATTATGCCTATTCATCATGAAATGGACATGAATAACATAAAGAGAGGGAGTTGGTTAGAGTTGGCTTGGAATTGGCTTAATGGAGATAAACAAACTCAGTATTTGGAAAAAACAGCAGAATTACAAAGTACCATCAATGAGTTGAAAGCTACGGTTAGTTCATATGAAGAAGTTCTGGAGAAGCTTAGTAAGCAATTTGACCAGTATGAAAAAAATGAGGAACTTTATCTGCAGGAAATGGTTGACCTAAAGGAAAATCTGCAGGCCATAGCTGGCAGTGAAGATGAGTATCTATATGAAATCCAGCAGCTCAAAGAAGAGATTCAGGAATATAAGCAGAAAAATATTAGTCTTGAAAAAAAGATATCAGAATTGGATCGTTTGAAAGAAGAGCTGGATGCAAAATCCCAGCAGTTAAAAGAATATGAAAATATGAATAACCAACCTTCATTACCTCCGCAGAATATGCAGAAGAAGGAAAAATTATCGAAAAAGATGAAGCAGCAAAATGCAATTCCTCAACGCAGCCAAAGAACAGAAATGAGACAATTTGAACAAAAACAAAGCTCCGTTAGGAGGTCCAGGACCCCTAATGTAAATGGAATGCCAAGGAATATGAATAATCAGCCAAGACAATTGAATCCAAGTCAGCAGCGAGCTCAGAACAAACTGGATTTAATCCAGAAATTCTACCCTCAGGCTCGATCGCAGAGCAGCGTTTTTAATCCTTTTAAATATTAAAAATAAAAAACTAACGGGAGTGGTTGAAGTGGAAACACCGAAAAAATTTTATGAGAGTTTTAAAAAAGCAAGAAAATTCCCAGCTGGTAATAAAGCCAAGAAAGCATCAGGGCTTTTAAAAGGGAAAAATCAAGAATTAAAACAAACATCGAGCAATGGCAAGAAAAAAATCTATGTTTCGGGAACTGCGAGTGCCACTCAACCCAGACGCAGGAGCTGCTGCGGCCGTTAACCAAAAATTTGACTTTTACAACAAAAATGTTGTTTATATAAATCGTTCGGTTTTGAATGAAATAATTAATCATTGCAGAGAAGATCTTCCTTATGAAGCATGCGGGCTTCTTTCCGGTCAACATGGCCGAAACGAAATGATGTGGAAAATTAGGAGCACGGAAAAAAGTCCGACTTCTTTTGCAATGGATATGAAACAGGTCTCAGCTGCCCTATCTGGGATGAAAAAGCTCTCTCAAACAATGACAGGCATGTACCATTCACATCCCTCCGCAGCCCCATTGCCTTCAAGAGATGACATCAGGAACTTTCATGACCCTGCTGCAGCCTATTTTATTATTTCATTCGCAAATAGGAAGACAAGTGTAAAGTGTTTTAAGATAATTGACCATAAAGCTTTTCAAGTGAAATTTGAAGTTATAAGATAATATTATCCTTTCTAATTTAACAGGTGTGTTGTGTAGATCGTCATATAAGCCTCGGATACGGGAAATCCGAGGCTTTTTATGATTTAATATACATATAGGGAATACCGCTAAGAAAGGAACTTAAAATCTTGCCAGTAAAATCACTTTTGAAACTAGTTGTTTTTCTGCTCATACTATCTGCCATTGGCTTAATAGTTTATGAATATAGCAGATATTATATAGGCCCTCCTAATTTAGAGGACACTTCTCTCCCAACTGCTCTTCACCCTGCAGTTGCTGAAAAAAAGGATCAGCTGATCTCCCAGGCTGCCGACAAAGGCATTAACGTAGTCATCACCCAGGATTTCAGAAGCATAGAAGAACAGGATGCTTTATATGAAAAAGGCCGCACGGCTGAGGGGAGTATTGTTACTCATGCAAAAGGGGGAGAGTCCTACCATAATTTCGGACTGGCGATTGACTTTGCCCTTATGTCTGTAGACGGCCAGGTTATCTGGGATATGAATTATGACAGCAACGGCAACAGTAAAGCAGATTGGGATGAGGTCGTCGAAATCGCAAAAGAGCTTGGTTTTGAATGGGGCGGGGATTGGACGCAATTTAAGGACTATCCTCATCTCCAAATGGATTTTGGACTTACCATTTGGGAACTGCAAAGAGGGAAGAGACCGCCTGAAACGGAATGATAATAAAAGAAACTGCACTCAAGATGTGCAGTTTCTTATTTTTGTTATAGGACCATTTCCGACTGTACATAGTGATACAGCAGCTTAGCTGTATTTTCAATTGAATCCTCATGTGTACGCTCGAATGCATGGGAAGAATCAATCCCCGGTCCGATTAAGCCGTGGACAATGTCGTGTCCGGCACGTATGGCTGCCGAAGCATCAGATCCGTAAAAAGGATAGATATCAAGCTTGTACCCAATTCCATTATCCTTTGCAAGCTGAACCAGACGCTTTCTTAGTTCGTAGTGATAAGGGCCGCTTGCATCCTTCACACAGATGGAAACGGTATACTCATCAGTAGATTGCCCGTCTCCCATAGCACCCATATCCACAGCCAGATATTCTACTGTCTCCGGTGTGATATTGGAATTGCCGCCATAGCCGATTTCTTCATTATTTGAGATAAGGAAATGGGTTGTGTACGGCAGTTCAATGTTCTCGGACTTCAGCTGTTTAATCAGCTGAAGAAGGATGGCGACACTTGCCTTGTCGTCAAGATGGCGTGATTTAATGAATCCTGCCGGTGTCGTCTGCACACGCGGATCAAAGGAAACAAAGTCCCCAACTTCAATACCCAGTGCACGGACATCCTCAGCATTATGTACTTTTTCATCAATTCGGACTTCCATGTTCTCCTGGTTTCTTTCAGCTTTCCCGGCATCTTTGTATACATGAACTGAAGTCTGATGCATCAGAATGGTACCGGTGAATTTATTGCCTGATGATGTCTCGATTTCACAATATTCGCCTTCTATCGAGTTATATTTGAATCCGCCGATCAGGTCAATCTTCAGGCGTCCGCTTGGCTTAATTTCTTTCACAATCGCTCCCAGAGTATCAACATGGGCAGTCAGCATCCGGTGACGATTTTGGTCTTTACCGGGAAGGGCAGCAATTAGTCCTCCTTTGCGGTTTCGTTTTGTTTCAATATTAAGCTCATTCAAAAACTTTTCCACATATGTAATCACTTCATTGGTATTGCCGGATGGACTTGGAATAGAAACGATTTCTTTTAGCAAGTTAATGGTTTCTTTTGTATTTGGGTATGCCAATTAGAAAATCTCCTCTCAAATTATTCACGCGCAATTCTTATTATACTGTTATTTCTTGGGATAAGCATGCCCTATAAATAAAAAAAACTGCCAGAACGGCAGTTTGTAACTTTATATTTCTTCTGAAAGCAAGCTTTTCCTTGTTCTTAAACGGTAAAACCTTCTAAAGTCTTTTACAAGTACCTTAACGACAGAATAGAACGGAATGGCAATGAGGATTCCGATAAAACCATAAATTGATCCTGCAGCCATTAGGATAATAATAACTGTAAGGGGATGGAGATTAAGCCTTTTGCCCATCACATGAGGGGAAACGAGATTACTTTCAAGCAGCTGAACAGCGATCAATACCAGTATTATTTTTAATACCATTCCGGGGCCTTGCAGTAATCCGATGAAAATGGCGGGTATGATGCCAAGTACCGGACCAAGAAAGGGCACGACAGTAAGGAACATCGCAAAAAATGCTAAAGTTAATGCATATTCCAAACCTATAATCTTATATCCGAAATACATTAACACACCATCTACGACTGCCACAATAAACTGGCCAGTAACATAGGAAAATAAGGTCTTATCAATATCTCCGAGAATTTTATTGCCTTCTTCCTCGTGTTTATCAGGAAGATATTTTAATAGAAAAGGGCGGAGCTTGTGATCATCCTTAAGGAAGTAGAAAAGGATAAACGGCACCACAACCATGACAGTCACAATGCTTGTAATGGTGGAGAAGACTTTCATCACGTTCTCGCCAGCGCCTGATAGGATGGTTTCTAAAAAGTTCAAGGCTTTGTTTTTGACTTGGTCATAAGAAAACATGCCCATATTGTTTTTTTCAACCACTTTCTCCGTTTCATCCGATAAATCCTCCATCTTTGCCGGCAGGTTTTCGCTTAGTTCAGTAACCTGGTTGCCAATCAAATTGCCGATTGCGTTAAATCCTAAATACCCTGCACCCAGCACAACGGCAAAAATGACGATAATACTGGCTGTTTTGGGTAAAGACCTGGAAACCAATCTTACCAGGGGCCTCAATATATAGTAAAGAATACCGGAGATCACTACCGGAAAGAAAATAGTGGCAACTAAAGCCCGAATTGGCCATAGGAAGTAATCAATCTTCCCAAGCAGGAAAATGATGATTAATACGAAAATAGTACCTGCTGCATATTTAAAAAATGGTTTATTGATCCACATTCATATACCCCAACCTTAAGATATGTATTTACTATTCACCTTTCCTTTTTTCAAACATTGTTAAACACAGCCGTTTAAGAATCGATGTAAGAGGAATAGGTAAAACATTAAAAACGCAACAGGTAAGGGAGTCTAATTATGCTGTTTATAAAAAATGTAACCATTAAGGAAGCAATGCTGTTTTTATTGTTTGCAGGAGTAATATTGGCTGCCAAATGGACCGTTAACTTACTCGTGAAAAAGAGAAAGGGCAAGTCAGCACAAAACGACCGGATCATGCAGGGAATTTCTTCACTCGTGAACTGGGCAGCTTTTTATGGAATTATCATTCTATTCTTGTTTTATTTTTCGAGGGAGAAATGGCTTTTTTATACCTTGTTCACAGCTGGGGAGGTAGATGTGACGCTATATTTAATAATTGTAGCGTTTTTGACAGTCTCGCTTGCAAATCGGATCGTAAAAGTATTCACCAAATATGTATTAACATCTGTTTATGAATTCTATGGAGTTGATCGGGGGCTCGGCTATTCATTCAACAGAATGATCTATTATACCGTCATGATTGCAGCGCTCGCCATCAGCCTGACAACGGTTGGGCTTGATTTAACAGCGGCTGCTGCCATGCTGGGTGTTCTCGGCATTGGTATAGGATTCGGCATGCGCAATATTGCCGGTAACTTTATTTCAGGCATCATCATCCTCTTCGAACGGCCTATTGAAATTGGGGAAGTAATCGAGATCAATAATAAGATCGGTAAAATAGAAAGCATCCGTCTCAGATCCACTATCGTCCGCACTGCTAAAGAGGGAACCCTCATCGTCCCAAACCAATACTTCATCGAACAAATCATCAAGAACCGGACAGGCTCAGAAATGCTTGCCCAGGTCCTAATCAGCGTAGCGTACGGTACTGATACAGATAAAGTTGAAAAGCTTCTTAGAGAAGCAGTCGAGGTTGTAATGCCTAAAACAGAAGGGGTTTTAACGGCACCTGCACCTGATATCCGTTTTGTGGATTTCCGCAATAAGGCCATGGACTTTCTAATAGAAGTCCCTGTTGCAAACTTTGAAGCCAAACAGAAATTTGAAAGCCGGTTAAGACATGTAATTGCTGAGAAGTTTTATAAAAATGGGATCGAACTTGCCACAGCACAGCTGCTTTCAAACGAATGACGGGTTTTAGTTAAAAGGAGATAAAGCGAAAAACACCAGCCGCTCAGGGCTGGTGTTTTCCAATGTGCACTCTATTTCCCTAACAAAGCTTTCACTCCAAGATAAAGAATGGCAAGACCAAAGATGATCATAGCCAGACTGCCGACAATGGTGAAAAAGCTGGCAATGCCTGAAGTAATAACTGCAGAAACAGGTACCATTGTCAATCCGTAGCCTGCAAGCATACAAGCAAGATATAATAATGCCAATTGATACATTATAGATCCCTCCCTTCCATACTAAGGTATGAAAAGGGCGGAATCTTGCTTGGTCTAATATCCCGAATCTTCCGAATAAGATAAAAAACAGTTCTTTAGAATTATCTATTGATTCTTATTTGTTTCCTGTACAGCAATGATTTTCAGGGCAGTTAATTCTTCCTCTGATAACCTTTCTGTTAAAAGGCTGTATAATTCATTCTGCTCTTCAGCGGTCAGTCCGCCTTTTACTTTTGAGACACTCTGCTGGATTTCCTTCAACGAAAAGCTTTCTGAAATCTTCTTCACAGCCTCTTCTTTTGTCTTGATCGGCAACGATGTCTTTTCAAGATTTACTGCTGTTAAATCCTCCGGGCTGCTTCCGAGCAGGGCCTCTACATTTGGATCAGCGGCAAGCATCTCCAGATCATCATTAGTGATGCTGCCGGCAACTTCTGTCATTACTTTATTTGATATCAGATCCATTGAAGCAAAATAGGTGAGGAATCCCAATAAAATAAAAGATCCTCCGGTAATTGTCCAAAAAATAATTTTTTTCAATTTTTATGGCCTGCCCAAACAACGAACAGATCCGCTCACTCTCCTCCCATTTTTTATCTCCTTAAATTGTAAAGGGTCATTTCCTTATTATGCAAATCTTTCTTATCAATAGAACGTATGTGCTATAATAGAGAAATAATAAACTAAGGAGCCGTTTCAATGGATAATAAGATAAAAATATCGGTTAGATCGTTAGTTGAATATGTTTATAAAAGCGGCAGCATTGAAACAGGCTTCCGTTCTGCAGTGCCGCTTTCAGAAGGAACAAGGATTCATCAAAGAATACAAAAACTTTATGGGGAAGAAGACCAAAAAGAAGTGTATCTGCACACAGTCTTAACCTTCAATCACCTAGACTTTCAGCTTGAGGGCAGGTGTGACGGGCTTTTCATCAGAAATGAAGAACACATTATCGATGAAATTAAGTCTGTTTCCCTCCCGCTATCTGAAATAGATGAATTTGCTTATCCAGTCCATTGGGCTCAGGCTAAATGCTATGCTTTCATGTATGCAAAAGATCATAATCTTCCAGACATGACAGTTCAATTAACCTATGTACAATCTAAAACAGATGAAGTGAAAAGATTTCAGCAAAGCTATTCTTTACGTGAACTTGAAGAATTTATACTTTACCTTCTGGAATCCTATTTTCCATACGCCGACTGGAAGATTCAGCATCAACAGGCATTAACAAAGAGCATACAAGAATTGGCTTTTCCTTTTCCTGCCTACCGAAATGGCCAGAGAAGATTTGCCGGGGCAGTATACAAAACCATTGCAGAGGGGAAAAACTTATTTGCCAACGCACCTACAGGCATCGGCAAAACAATTTCCACTCTTTTTCCAGCATTAAAAGCCATTGGGGAAGGCCATATTCAGAGGATCATTTATGCCACAGCCAAAACCATTACCCGTCAGGCTGCTGAAGGGGCCATAGCCATGATGGGGGATGATGGATTGAATCTTAAATCGGTCACAATCACAGCTAAAGACAAAATTTGCTTTAAGGAAGAAACCAATTGCCAAAAAGACAGCTGTGAGTTTGCCAATGGATATTACGACCGGATCAACCAGGCCGTACTTGACCTCCTGAAGAATGAGAACATGATAAGCAGAACGGCAATTGAACAATATGCTAAGAAGCATAAAGTCTGCCCTTTTGAATTTTCATTGGATGCCGCATATGCCGCTGACGCCATTATTGGTGATTATAACTATATTTTCGATCCGAGGGTCTCACTTAAGCGATTACTGGAAGAGGAGAAAAAGAAAACGGCTCTATTGATCGATGAAGCTCATAACCTGGTGGACCGCGGAAGGGAAATGTATTCAAGTTCCCTGGAGAAATCAGCCTTTCTTCAGTTGAGCAGAAGCTTTAAGGGGAAGGATGAAGGGATTCAAAAAAGCGCAAAACAGGTTAATGGAATTTTTATTGCATTAAAAAAGAAATGTGGTGAAAATCAGGAAATCGCAGAAAAAAATCCCCCAGAAGAACTTTTTGAGATTCTTGAAGAATTTGTTCAATACTCCGAAAACTACCTGGGGCAAAACAGAAACAATACGGAAGAAGAATTGCTGGAAGTATTCTTTGCTGCCCAGAATTTCATCAGAATAGGAAAACTGTATGATGACAGGTTTGTAACGTATATTCAAAAGGAGAGGAATGACCTGATCATCAAGTTATTTTGCCTGGATCCTTCGAGTCTTCTGCACAAGGCCAGAAAAGGATATAAATCGGCTATCTTTTTTTCCGCTACCTTAATGCCTCTTAACTATTATCTGGACATGCTTGGCTTTCAAGAGGAAGATTTCATTGTATCCGTTCCTTCCCCTTTCTCCAAAGATCAGGCTAAGGTCTACATACAGCCGCTTTCCACCAGATATCGTGACCGGGAAGGATCTATCGAACCGATTGTCAGAACAATCAAGAGCATGCTAAAGGGACAGAAGGGGAATTACTTAATCTTCTTTCCATCCTATCAATATATGGAAATTGTTTATGGAAGGTTCCTCGATGAGGAAATGCCAGTACATGCAATTATTCAAAAGACAGGAATGGATGAAAGAGAAAGGGAGGAGTTTCTGGATGCATTTCAGCCAAATGCTTCTGGTACTCTGTTGGGGTTCGCCGTCATGGGCGGGATTTTTTCAGAAGGAATTGATTTGCAGGGAGATAGAATGAATGGTGTATTTGTGGTTGGTGTGGGTCTTCCCCAGATCGGGTTTGAACGTGATATGATGAAAGCTTATTTCCAGCAGCAAGGGAAAAACGGCTATGATTATGCCTATACTTATCCTGGAATGAACAAAGTTCTTCAGGCAGGGGGCAGGCTTATTCGTTCTGAAAACGATACAGGGATGATTGTCTTAATGGATGACAGGTATTTACAGGCAAAGTATCAGACCCTGCTGCCTGATGAATGGAAGGATTCTATTTTGTTAAGAAGTTAAAACATCCTGCCCAGGAAGAGCAGGATGAGGGTAATCATTTGGTGATAAGCGGGCCTTTGGGCGCCTGCATTCTTTCAAGCGTTCTTTCGAAAACCGGGTAAAAGAATTGTACAACCAGACCAAGTGTTAATGTGACCACAATCGTGCCTACACCGATTGCACCTTTGAATAAGAATGCAAGGAGCAGGGCAAAGCTTTCGCTGATAATCCTTGAGTTTCTTAAATTCAATCCAAATCTAGTGTGAATGGCCACCATCAATGTATCCATCGGACTAGCGGGGAATTTGGCCTGCAGATAGATGGCCACTCCCATACCCATCGAAAGGATCCCAAAAAGCAAAATGAATGATTGACCTGCCAATGTTTGCGGGGTAAGGTCACCAAAAATAACGAGAAGCCAAAAGTCAATTAGTGCGCCAATAATCAAAATGGAAATGGCTGCAAGGACTTCAGGCTTTTTTTTCATTAAAAAAGCGTTTATAAAAATGAGAATGACTCCATTTATAAAAACAAAGGTGCCAACTGTTAAGTGAAACATTTGAGATTCACCAACAGCCAGGGCATCCCATGCAGAAGCTCCAAGGTTTGACCTGATAATTAGGGCTACACCCATTGTCAGGATAAGCATCCCAATAATAAAAAATAAGAAACGTTCTTTCATGAAGACTCTCCAATCATCTATGTTTAATTTTTAGCTTGCCCTTTTTAAGATCAATACTCCTGCAGCACAGAAATTATGAAGGGAAAATTCATTTTATCATCAGATTGCATGGGTTAACAGAAAATTATTATGAAAAGTTGTTGGATTTTGCAGGAAAAAGGCGAAAGATATTAAGATGATATCAGTTTTCATTCATCTCAAACTGTGCTATATTATTTTACATTCCTTCATCATTTATTAATGCTGGCTTTACATATTTTTTACGTATAAAAACTTAGCCGCTGCTAAGTTTTTCGCATGTTTACAATTTAAGAGGTGAAACCACACTTATGGGAAAGTTATTAAAATCGCCAAGGAAATTGGCGAAAAACAGCCTTGCTGTGTTCTTTCTGACTGTTATCCTTTTTTGGCTAAAAACATATATAGCCTACCGCGTCGAATTTAATTTAGGGATCAATAATGACATACAGCGATTTCTGCTGTTTTTGAATCCATTAAGTTCTACATTGGTATTCCTTGGATTTGCTTTGTTTTTCAAAGGAAAATGGCAATCAGGCATGCTTATTGGCTTGAATTTATTTTTATCTTTCCTGCTTTATGCAAATGTCGTTTATTATAGATTCTTCAACGACTTTATTACTGTTCCCGTACTAATGCAGGCAAAAGTTAATGGGGGGCAGCTGGGAGATAGTGCTCTGTCTTTAATGTCTCCTTGGGATATTTTTTATTTTACAGATACGCTTCTGCTTCTTTTCCTGGCAGTCAGGAAATGGTACAAACCAGGAAAGAAAATGAGCCGAAAGCCCGCATTGGCTGTAATCGCTGCAGGCATCATTGTATTCTTCATCAATCTTGAGGTTGCAGAGAATGACCGGCCTGATTTGCTTACACGTTCCTTCGACCGCAATTATTTGGTGAAATACCTTGGAGCATACAATTTCACCGTATATGATATTGTGCAAAATGCGAAGTCTGCCAGTCAAAGGGCTCTTGCGGATAATAATGATGTGACTGAAGTGGAGAACTATGTGAAAGCCAAGTATGCACCTCCGAACCCTGAATACTTCGGAAAAGCTAAGGGCATGAACGTTATTTACGTATCTATGGAATCTCTTCAGACATTTATTATTGACTACAAGCTGAATGGAAAAGAAGTTACTCCATTCCTGAACTCACTTGCACACAGCGGCAAGACATTTTATTTTGATAATATTGTGAATCAAACCGGGCAGGGAAAGACTTCTGACGCAGAGTTTATCATGGATACATCGCTATATCCAATGTCACAGGGAGCGGTATATGTAACAAAAGCGCAAAATACCTTCCATGGCACACCTGCTATTTTAAAGTCTCAAGGCTATACTTCAGCAGCTTTCCATGGAAACTACAAGACATTTTGGAACCGTAACGAAATGTATAAAACCATGGGCTATGACAAGTTTTTTGATGCTGAGTATTACAATATGAGCGATGAAAATACTAAGAACTACGGGTTGAAGGATAAGCCGTTTTTCAAGGAATCCATGCCTATGCTGACCAGTCTTCCTCAGCCGTTTTATACAAAATTCATCACTCTTTCTAATCACTTCCCCTTTAAAATGGATGAGTGGGATACTGATTTCCCTTCTGGCGAAACGGATAATGATGTGGTGAACCACTATTTTCAGTCGGCGAATTATATGGACCAGGCACTCCAGCAGTTCTTTGATGATTTAAAGGAGTCCGGGCTGTATGATCATACAGTCGTTGTTCTGTATGGCGATCACTACGGAATTTCCGAAAACCACAATGAAGCTATGGCGGAAGTAATCGGAAAAGAGATTACACCATTTGAATATGCCAAGCTTCAAAGAGTGCCAGTATTCATCCATGTACCAGGAGTGGATGGCGGCATTGTCCATAATGTTGGCGGACAGGTGGATGTGCGCCCGACATTACTTCACCTGCTGGGCATTGATACAAAAAATCACCTGGAGATGGGATCAGATCTATTATCAGATAAGCACCGTGAAGTAGTCCCGTTCCGAAACGGCAACTTCATTTCCCCTGAATATACACAGATTGAAGAGACCTGTTATTTTACTGAAACCGGCGAAATAGCTGAAGCTAATGCCTGTAAGCCGTTTTCCGATCAGGCGAAAAAAGAGCTTGAAATGTCAGACAACATTGTTTACAAAGACCTGCTGCGCTTTTATAAACCGGAAGGATTTATTCCAGTCAACCGGAATGATTACTCATATGTAAAAAAAGAGGTGCCATTTATAGAGGAAAGAAATGGGCCGGGTATACAGAAGTAAGATTTAGGAGCAGAGAGATAACTCTCTGCTCTTTTTTTGCAGCCTGCAATATATGCAGAAAATATGCAGTTTACTAAAAGAAGGCACGGGTAGAGTATCTTTGTAATGAGATAAAAGGAAGGATGATAGAATGTATAGCCAATCCTTTGAAGAATGCATTCAGGCTTGTTTAGAATGCATGAAAGCCTGTAATGTATGCTATGATGCATGCTTAGGAGAAGAGGATGTTAAAATGATGGCGGAATGTATCCGCCTGGATAGGGAGTGTGCTGATATCTGTGCCTTTGCAGCTAAGACGATGCAGTCAAACAGCCCATTTGCCAAGCAAATTTGTATCCTATGCGCAGAAATTTGTGAAGCATGCGGAAATGAGTGCAAAAAACATGATCACGGCCATTGCAAGCGCTGTGCTGAAGCCTGCTTTAAGTGTGCGGAGGAATGCCGTAAAATGGCTTCTTAATTTAGTGACAAAACAGACATCCAGCAGGGTGTCTGTTTCAATGCTTTTTATTTACAATCCCCGGTTATGAATAATTGTACATATTTTCCATTATTGAAGGGAAATTAAATTAGCCTTTTGTATGCCTGTTCCATAATTTCTGCACAATTTATTGCCATACTAACTTCATGAAGAAAAGGAGGAATAGATATGCTGACAAGTAAAAAATTTGCGATTTGGCTGGTTTCTCTAACTGCAGCGATAACATTAACTGCCTGCGGCGGAAATGATGGGAATGCCGGTCAGGAAGGCACCAGCACTGAAGAAAGCACAACGAATAATGAAAGCAGCGGCCACTCAGGAGACCATTCAAGCATGGACCATTCCGGCTCCGGGGAAGTTCCTGAAGGAATAAAGGAAGCTGAAAATCCAAAATATGAAGTTGGAAGCCAGGCCTTTATAACAGAAGGACATATGGAAGGGATGGAGGGAGCCGAAGCAACAATTACAGGCGCATATGATACTACTGTATATACGGTCTCTTATACACCAACCACTGGCGGTAAAAAAGTTGAAAATCATAAATGGGTAATTCATGAAGAGATTGCTGATGCAGGAGAAGAGCCATTTAAAGAAGGCGCCGAGGTAAAAATAAATGCAAGTCACATGGAGGGGATGGACGGAGCAGCAGCTGTAATCGATTCTGTGCAGAAAACAACTGTCTATACAGTTGACTTTACTACAGCTGACGGTCAGGAAGTAAAAAACCACATGTGGGTAACAGAAAACGAGCTTTCTCCATCTGAATAATACTGTAAGTTAAGGAGCTTATCTGCCGAAGATAAGCTCCTTAACTTAATTTATATTTTTTTAATAAATAGTAAACCAAAAAGGAAAAAGCAGTAAAAAGGAAAATGGCTATTTGCAGCTCCATTTTTAATTTTAGTGCATGTGAAACCGCAAAGGCTTCAATAAACAAAGCAGGTATTTTTCCGATGGTGCTGGCAATGCCAAAGGGCAGAAGCCTCATCCTGCTGTATGCTGCTGCCAGTGTGACTGCACCTGATGGGACAAACGGCAATACCCTCAGCAAAACAACCATGAAATAGGCAGCCGGCCCTTCCGCATTTTGGAGCTTAGAAAATAATTTGTTATTCTTAAGCTGAGGAAAAGAGGAGGTAAGCGCAGTGATTCCTTTACGATAAAGAATAAAACTTATAATTGCTCCAGCTGCTTCTCCGATGATTAATAGGATTAGCCCCATTTTCAGATCAAAAGCAGCAACTGTGCCCGCAGTAATAAAGGCACTTGGGAGGAAACCCGTTATCGCGGCAGCAATGTTCATGGATATGCTAAAAAAAGCTGCCAATATCGGTTCATCTGAAAGCCATCCTATGATATCAGAAAACATCCATTAATCCTTTCCGGCCCATTTATAGCCTAAACCCCAGACAGTCGTCAGATACTGATCTGCAGGAAACCCGGCTTTTCTTAATTTTTCCCGTAAATTTCTGACATGCGAATCGATGGTGCGGTCTTCGATTGAAACGCCATAACCCCATACAGAGCCTATTAAATGCTCACGTGAAAAAACTCTGTTCAGGTTTGAGAGGAACAGGCTTAACATTGAAAACTCTTTGGGAGTCAAAAGGATTTCCTTATTTTTATACCAAAGTTCAAAAGAATCTTCTTTAAGTTCCAGCCCTTTAAAGGTTTTGGTTTTTCCATCTTTTTTGTTTCTTCTCAGAACTGCTTCAATCCTTGCAGATAACTCCTCTTCATCGAATGGCTTTAAAATATAATCATCTGCTCCGATGTTCAATCCTTTTACAATGTCCGGCTTTTCGCTTTTCGCAGTAAGCATAATGATGGGAATATCCCAATATTTTTTTACCTCCTCGCATACTTTCCATCCATCCATTTCAGGCATCATAACATCCAAAAGGACGAGATCTGCTGAATGGGTTTCTAAGTAAAGCAAGGCATCTGAGCCTGATGCCAATTTAATGCAATTGTAGCCGAGGGGTGTTAAGTATAAAGAAATTAGATCAAGCATTCTTGTTTCATCGTCAACCAAAAGTATTGTTTTCACTTTCCGTTTCTCCCTTAAAAACAATTTCGAATTCTGTGCCGTCACCTTCTCTGCTGCAGACCGATATAGTCCCTCCATGGGCATGGACAAGTTCCTTAACAATGGCAAGCCCGAGACCAGTCCCTCCAAGAGCTCTTGCACGTGATTTATCCACTCGGAAAAACCGGTTAAAGATAAAGGGCAGTTCCTCTTCAGAGATTCCTCTTCCGGTATCCTTTATGTTAATGATGACATGTTTTTTGGTCCTGTTTATATTAATTGTTGTTTTATCTCCAGCTGTGGAATACTTAATGGAGTTATCCAGAAGATTAAATATGATCTGTTCCAGCCTTGATGCATCCGCAGAAATAGTGATTGATTCACGGCAAATAACAGACAGCAGCATACCTTTTTCGGTGAATGCCGGTGAGAATTTTGTTTCAATTTTTTTCATAAAATCCTTCAGGTCAATAGATCTTTTTTTTATATCAAAGGTATTTTTATCAATTTTAGCCAAATCGAAAAGATTCTTAACCATATCTGAAAGCCGGTTGGTTTCCTCCAGGATAATTGATAAATACTGATTTCTTTCTTCCGGGCTCAGGTTCCGCTTCTGAACTATATCCGCATACCCCTTTATATAAGTAAGAGGAGTGCGAAGTTCGTGCGATATACTGGATAAAAATTCATTGCGTTCTTCTCTGAGATAATTCAGGTCATCCGCCAATAACTGAATGGACCGAGCTAAATCCCCAAGTTCATCGTCACCGGTTTTAGGAAGGGAAACTGAAAAATCACCGCTGCTAATTTGTGAGGTGGCTTCCTTCATTTTAATCAGCGGTTTTGCCAGTGCCTTTGATAAAAAGATGATGATAGTAATGGTAAAAATAACGGCAATGAAACCGGCGATTAAAAATTGTTCATTTAAGCGTGAAATTAACGACTGAATCCAAGCTGTATCCTGAAACATATATACATGGCCAGTCAGCACTCCATTCTGATCGATCGGGCTGACTGTTGAGATATAATCTTCCTCTTTCCAATTGTCCTCGATGGTTTTGCCTTCCCTTATAGAAGATATTAGCGGCCTTTCTATGTACTTTTGGATCAAACTGCTATCAACAGAAGCACCAAGGATCTCATTATTCGTATTTGTAATAACTACATCTGTATTTGCTTCAGATTCCATCAGAGCCACATGGGAAATCGTATTTTCATCAAAATGCTTTTCGAGTATAGCACGGTGTGAATTGCCGCGTGTCTGCAGAGCTATCAGCTCTTCCTCCACACGTGATTCAACAAGGGTACTATGTAAAAAGAAGAACATAATTGTTTCAAGCCCAAAAAGGATCAGAAAGAACAACAGGCCCAGCTTCATGGAAAGTTTATTCAAAGAACTCACTCATTTCAAATCAATTAATTCTATTATAGTCGAAATGTTTGAAGAAACTATGCAGAAGAGGTATATGTTTTAATAGGACTGTAGAAGGTAAAATAGAATAATGATTTATCATAATGAAAAAAGTAAGTAACAGTCATACTGGAGGTTTTTTTATGAGTGAATGTAAACTGGATCACACACCGGAAGATGTACAAAATAAGTTTGAACAGCAGAAAGAATTTCTGCCGGACGATATGAGTTCTTTGTTTCAATCTTTTTTTCAGGAGGAACATACACAGGATATTTTAAATGAGGTATTCCATTTACTGAAAAAATTTGATCTTGCTTCCGAGGAGGAACGAACTGAGCGAGTCAACAGGCTTTATCTTGTATTAAAAAATGTATAATATAGAATTGCCGCATCTGATTTATTGTTGCGGCAATTTTTTATGTGTCTTACAATTTTTTTGTAGCTATTAAAATTTTATTTTAACAATGTATGTTTTTATGTTAATATGAAATTATAAAGAAATATAGAGTAGTATAATAATGAAAGCGATTTCACAAAAGGGAGTGACAAAGTTGAAGGAATGCCATAGACCTGTTTTTGACTTGGCGATCCGAACCGCAGATATGCTGGTTCGAATGTTTGGTTCCCGCTGTGAAGTGGCCGTGCACGATTTCAGCGACTTAAAAAAATCGCTTATTCATATAGCAGGAGATATAACGGACAGGAAAATCGGCTCACCCATTACAGATCTTGTATTGAATGAATTAGCCAAACATAAAAACGAAGTTAATGATATAGCCAATTATAAAACGCAATCCAAAAAAGGGAATGTCATGAAATCATCCACGATTTTTTTGCGTGATGATGAAAATAAAGTAATTGGTGCATTGTGCCTTAATTATGATATTAGTCTGCTCATGCAATTTGGAGGAGAGATTGAAGAGTTTATCAGCTTTGATGAACATTCTTCTAAATCGGAGACCTTTTTTAATTCCGTCCAGGATGTTATTCACGAGATGGTGGATCAAGTACTTCAAGGCTTTAGGAAGGCACCTTCATTGATGACGCTCGAAGAAAAAGTTGAATGTGTCCGCCAGCTTGAAGATAAAGGGACATTCCTCATTAAAGGGGCAACTGATTATGTTGCATCTGTGCTTGGGGTTTCCAAATTCACCATCTATAATTACCTGCAGAAAATCAGAACGATTAATGAGCTGCAGCCGGAAGCTGTGGAGCATAAATAAAGAATTTTGAGGAAAAGCCTGCTTGCTGTAATTTTCATTGCAGCTATATGAATTAAAAGACCTTAAAAGTAAAGGGGCATAAAAAATGAAATACAGATCCGCGTTTGATATTATTGGACCGGTTATGATCGGACCTTCAAGTTCACATACAGCCGGAGCTGCACGCATTGGGCGTGTTGCCCGGACTCTTTTCGGAAAACAGCCGTCCAAAGCCGAGATTTCTTTATACGGTTCTTTTGCAAAAACCTATAAAGGACATGGTACGGATGTTGCCATTGTTGGCGGAATCCTCGACTTTGATACTTTTGACGAGCGAATTCCTTCTGCTCTTCAATTAGCTGAAGAAGCAGGGATTGAAGTCATTTTTACAGTTGAAGATACCGTTACAGACCATCCTAATACTGTACGGGTCAAGCTTACCGAAGGAGATCGTGACCTTGAACTTGTGGGGATATCCATCGGCGGCGGGACAATAGAAATAACCGAACTGAATTCTTTTGAACTAAAGTTATCTGGCGAACATCCTGCCATTTTAGTTGTGCATAACGATCAGTTTGGAGTTATTTCCGCTGTTACGAATATTTTATCAAAGCACCAGATTAATATTGGACATATGGAAGTTTCACGCAAGGAAAAAGGGAAAATGGCAATTATGGTCATTGAAGTGGATCAGAAGATCGGCCATGATGTGATGACAGAGCTTGAAGGGCTTCCGAATATCACTCAAATTATCAGAATGGTTGACTAATAGTTAGCTGGTCATCAGGAGGGAAAGTCTAATGTTGTTTAGAAATGTTGCTGAGCTTGTTGAGCTCGCTGAAAATAAAGGTGTAAAAATTGCTGAAATCATGATTCAGCAGGAGATAGAAGTAACTGGTTTGACTCGTGATGAAATTATCGCCAAAATGGACCGCAATTTGACAGTCATGGAACAGGCTGTCGAGAGAGGACTGAAAGGTGTCACGTCTGTTACGGGTCTGACTGGCGGTGATGCAGTCCTTCTGCAAAAGTACATTCAGAGCGGAAAGGCTTTATCAGGAAATATTTTATTGGATGCTGTCAGCAAAGCAGTTGCAACCAATGAAGTGAACGCTGCAATGGGTATAATCTGTGCCACCCCTACAGCAGGTTCGGCTGGCGTGGTGCCAGGCACACTGTTCGCTGTAAAAGAAGTTCTCAATCCAACACGAATGGAAATGATAGAATTTCTGTTTACTTCAGCAGCATTTGGCTTTGTGGTGGCAAACAATGCCTCCATTTCCGGTGCAGCAGGAGGATGTCAGGCTGAGGTAGGGTCTGCAAGCGGCATGGCGGCAGCATCTATTGTAGAAATGGCAGGCGGGACACCAAAACAGGCGGCTGAAGCGATGGCAATAACACTTAAAAACATGCTGGGCCTTGTTTGTGATCCAGTTGCGGGACTAGTAGAAGTTCCATGTGTAAAGCGAAATGCCATGGGTGCTTCCAACGCCATGACAGCAGCAGACATGGCCCTCGCCGGAATTACAAGCAGAATTCCATGTGATGAAGTCATCAACGCAATGTTCCTTATCGGGCAATCCATGCCTTCAGCACTCAGGGAAACAGCTGAGGGAGGGCTGGCTGCCACGCCAACCGGAAGAAGACTGCAGGAAGAGATTTTTGGGAAAAAACAGTAAATTAGTTTATTGGGTTATAACACCAATTCTTTAGTGAATTGGTGTTTATAATTATGTGGAAAAAAGTTTATGCTAATTTAGGTTAACTTTAAAAAGGGGAGAGAAAAAAGAGTTTGAAAGTTATAAGATGGACTATTATCACTATTGCTATTGTGTTTATGCTGTTACTGGGAATTGCAGCTCCTGCCGCATTTATTGGGTTAGCTGTCTTTCTTATTGGATTATATTTAAATAATCAGTACCGAAAATATAAGATAAATTTCAAAAGATCTGGCTGGATTATGGCTGCAGGTTTTGTGTTATCCATTTTTTTAGCAACTGCAGATTCAGATGCAACAGAAACTGTAAATGAGCCTGAGAAAAAACAAATAGTAACAGATCAGGGTGAAGCAGGTAAGGCTGAAGAAGAAAAGCTTGCTGAAGAGAAGGCTAAAGAAGAGAAAGCCAAAAAGCAGGCAGAGGAGCAAGCCCGGCTGGAAGCAGAACAGGTAGAAAAACAGAAACAAGAAGAGGCTGAAAAGCAAAAACAGGAACAGGATCAAAATCAGGCTGCAGAGAGCTTGGGCCTGGAACTAGTTACCGTTGGCAGAGTAGTAGACGGTGATACAATTGAAACATCAGACGGGAGGAAAGTCCGCCTGATTGGAGTGAACACTCCCGAATCAACAACGAGAGTGGAAGAATACGGAAAAGAAGCAAGCCAATTTACCACATCTGAGCTGTCTGGCAAGAAAATCTGGATGCAAAAGGATGTCACTGACACAGACCGGTATGGCCGCCTGCTTAGAATTGTTTGGGTGGACATCCCCACTGACGATATGGACGAAAATGAAATACGTGAAAAAATGTTCAATGCACACTTGGTTCTGAATGGTTATGCCGAGCCATCCACCTATAATCCTGATGTAAAATACAGTGAATACTTCAGAGAATTTGGAAGGGAAGCAAGGGAAGCCAATAAAGGGTTATGGGCTCTTGGGGATGAGGGAACAACTAAAGGGGACCTGGATTCTGCAGCAGCCAGCAGTTCTTCGTCAAGTTCGGGGAATGCCAGCGGAAGCGGGTCGAATGACAGCAGTGGGACAGCCAGCAGTTCAGGCAGCAGCACTGAGTCCTACCAAAACTGTACCGAGTTAAGGAAGGTATATCCAAGTGGTGTGCCTTCTACACATCCTGCCTATGACTCAAAACATGATAGAGACAAGGACAATTATGCCTGTGAACGCTGATTAACTTTAAGCAATTATTAACCTGCATCCACTTATATTAAAGTTCAACTGCTTAATAGCGAAATAACCATATTAAGGGCATCCTGTCATTTTAATAAGCAGGATGCCCCTATTTTTACTTCTTTCTAATATTATCCATGACAAATCCGCTTTCTGGCAATGAAGGCATTCGGGACAGGCTGAAGTTTAAATTTTGAACTGGAACATTGTAGTCTAAAAAATTCACCAGAAAATTTATACTCGTTTTTATAATCTCAACCGTAATGCCCTCACCTGGACAGCGGTGTCCTTTGGCAGGATCGCCACCGCCCTGGGGAATAAAATCGAAAAGGCTTCCATCCCAATCTTTAAATCTTTCTGGCCTGAATTCATTCGGTGACAACCAAAGCCGCTCATCATGGTTTGTACCATACATATCAAGCAGCACAAGCATTCCTTCTGTGATCTCAGCTTCTTTCCATGTGAAATTCTTTCTGGCCCTTGCACCAAGGAAAGGACCAAACGGATAATAGCGTCTTACTTCCTGAGCAAACATCTCAAGATATTCCGGAGGCCCGGATTGCAGCTGCTGTTTCACTTCCGGATATTCATGTACAGCAACGGCAGCGAAGACGATAAAGGTTGCAATGGCCACAATTGGACGCAGCACATTAATTAATTCAACCGAAGCCATCTGAACATCAAGCTGTCTGCCGTTAAGTTCTTTGTGAAAAGCCATTTCATACAGGGCGGAACCTTTTTCTGCACTGTATGTACCATTGCGTACACCTTCCATAATCGATTTTACCCATTCTTCCGTACGGGATCGAGCTCTCCGGCCTTTCCAGTGACGAGGCCCTGCAGCACCAAAAGCATCAACCATCGCATAAAAATCTTCAGCACGCTCCTCTAATTCCGATTCCTTAAGGGGGACTCCTGCCCACTTGCATGCAATGCGGGTTAATAGCTTTTTCGCCTCATCAAAAAGAACGACATGCTTGGCTCCTTCCCATTTTGGGATTAATGCTTCCCACTCCTGTATGGCAAGCTTGGTGAGCCTTTTTTGATGTGGAGGTGTCATTAGTGACATGAACAGAAGCTTTCTGTGAATATGTGCTTCACCATCCATCGACTGAATAGCATTTTCCCCAAAAAGTGACTTCTGTATCCTTTTGGGCGCAGCACCTTTTCGCTGGAATAGACTGTCATCATAAAATACCTTTGCAGCTTCTTCTCCGCTTATACAAAGAACTTTTTCGCCCAGCAGGCGTGCTTCAAATAGATCAGATTGGTACTTTTCTGTTCTGTTTTTAATGAATAGATACCCTTCCTGTAATAATGTGAGGCTGTTATCAAGGTTTTTGTCATGCGGGATGTTACGTTTAGTCATCTATCAATACTCCTTGTCTCAATATTATTAATCCATTCTTTTAGGCTATTTACTTAATTTCATTTCTTTAAACCTGTTCAGGATCCAGCATTATAATATTAAATATGTATACAGGAGGGATAATGGATAGATTTGGCTGCAGGTAAATGATAACTGGTTATCCTGCAGGCAGCGATCTGCCTGATTGAAGCAGAAAGATAAGGGTAGTGTCATAAAGCTTTAATAGACGGATCCAAAAAATAAAGAACACTGGCTCCTGCCCAGTGTTCTATGAGGTTCTTTTATGATGGTCATTCAATTTAATAAGGGAACCTCTTTTAATCCAATAATGAAAATTATCTGCCGGGAAAACTCCGCGTCCATTTGACCTGTCCATCTGGATGACAACGCTGTTCTGAGTCACCTCTAAAATTCTAAGTGTTTGGGAACGGTTAAGATTCGGCGCGAAAGTACTTTTGATTTCAAATTGCATATCCTTATCAAGGTTCAATGATGACACCTCCTAATGCTTAATTATTTTTAATGTCCCCATTCATTGTTTTTCTATCCAATTATTGGCCAGTATATTTTTGTTTATTAACTTATTAGAGAATTTGCAACTTTAGAATTTTTATAATAAACTGTATAATTCAATTGAGAACTATGAAATTAAACAAGCAGGTGAAGTATGTTGAAGGAAAAGATTAAAGTTGGATTAATAGGAATGGGTGCCGTAGGGGAAAGGATACTGCGTCAATTTCGGCAGCATGAGGAGTTTGAGATTGCAGCGCTTTGTGATCGAAAAGCCGATCGATTAGATAAATTTAAAGCTGAGCTGCCAGATGCAGCGATACATACCAATCATTTCGATCTGCTCAAGGACGAAACGATAAAACTCATCTATTTAGGTGTTCCGCCAAAATGGCATCATTCAATTAGCATGGATATTATAAAGAGCGGCAAGCATCTTCTTTGTGAAAAGCCCCTGGCCAATTCCATTGAAGAGGCGAAGGAAATGTATGAAGCTGCTGAAAATGCAGGAATCATCCATACCATGAATTTTCCAATGGCATACAGCCCAGCCTTTAAAATGTTTAGGGAAAAGATACAGAATGGTGAACTGGGTGAGATTAAGAAGGTAGAACTGCACCTGCAATTTACACAATGGCCGCGTGAATGGCAGCAGAACGATTGGATTTCCAGCAGGGAACAGGGAGGCTTTATCCGGGAAGTAGCTCCTCACTTTGTTCATATGATTCTGGACACCTTCGGAGAGCTGCTCCATGTCCGTTCTTTTGTGGAATATCCGGATAATGAACATCTATGTGAAACCAGCTTTACCACATCATTGAAGCTTTCAGGCGGCATTCCTGTTCTATTAAACGGTATAGCGGGAATTGGACAAAAAGAACATCTGTCTTTTAAGGTTTTTGGTGAAAAGGGCACGTTGGATATGCAGAACTGGAGTGTTCTTGTACAGAGTACGTCCGAAAACAGCGGAGAAATTTTAAGGCTTGATGAGCCGGAAAACAGTCTGCCTGCAGAACTCTGCAAAGCAATAAGAGGAGAACACGCATTATTGGTTTCCTTTAAAGAAGGGTATCAGGTGCAGAAGGTACTGGAAAAAATCCTATTAAGCTAATTAGAGGCACATTTGTGTCTCTTTTTTATTTATCGTTACCCTGGAAGTCCCATGCTTCTTCTTATGAAACAATACTCGAAAAAATCAGGTGTTTTAATGTATAATAATCAGGTGAGAGTTCTTCCCAGTAAAGAAGACTCTATTACTAATCATAAATTTCATAGATCCAAAGTTGAAAGAGAGTGGGACATATGGGCCGTAAATGGAACAATATTAAAGAAAAGAAAGCATCAAAAGACGCAAATACGAGCCGTGTATATTCCAAGTTTGCACTTGAAATATATGTGGTTGCCAAGCAAGGGGAGCCTGATCCGGAAGCAAACCAGGCTTTAAAATTTGTGCTCGAACGTGCAAAAACATATAACGTGCCAAGAAATATCATTGATCGTGCAATTGAAAAAGCAAAAGGCGGAGCGGAAGAAAACTATGATGAGCTTCGCTATGAAGGATTCGGGCCTAGCGGATCCATGATAATAGTCGATGCATTGACTAATAACGTAAATCGCACAGCTTCTAACGTACGTGCTGCATTCGGAAAAAATGGCGGGAATATGGGCGTGAGCGGATCCGTTTCCTATATGTTCGACTCAACCGCAGTTATCGGCATTGAAGGCAAACCGGAGGAAGAAGTCCTGGAAATCCTGATGGAAGCAGACGTAGATGCACGTGATATTCTGGAAGAAGATGATACGGTAATCATTTATGCAGAACCCGATCAGTTTCATGCAGTTCAGGAAGCATTCAAGTCAGCAGGCATCAATGAGTTTGCTGTTGCTGAATTAACAATGCTCCCGCAAAATGAAGTCACCCTTGAGGCTGATGCACAGGCTCAATTTGAAAAGCTGATTGACGCCCTTGAAGATCTGGAAGATGTCCAGAGAGTTTATCATAATGCAGACCTAGGTGAATAATAGAGAAAGAGAAGTCCACTTAATTGCTGGACTTCTTTTTTGTAAAATAATTTTATTATGTAAACTAATAAATCCAGTATAAAGTATTATGCATATGGAAGAAAAGGAATACTGGATTATCAAATTGAATTCACTCTCTTTTGCAAAACTGCTGAAAAAAATATGGTTTTATGGTGATATCAGCCGATATCTGTCGAATAGCAATTTGCTATTAAGTGCTATCTCCTTGCCGAATGTAAGTATTGTCCCTAATTTCCCATCCAAAGATACATTGGAGTTAAGTCTGACTAATGGAAAATAACTGCAATAGAAATTTCTGTGTTTAAATACTGTGTACACGGGAACTTGAATGGGGAAAGGAGAGTTGAGCACACATGAATACGTTTAAGGTTATTTATACTTTTGAAAAAGGTGTTACCGTAACAGAAGAGGTTGAAGCAGAAAATAAATCCGAAGTAATTGGAAGCATTAAAGACCTGGAAGGATTTGTAGAACTAACATGTACTGAAGGCCACTACCATCGATTTGATTTTGCAGATGTAAAGTTAGTCACAATTACAGAATAAAAGGAAGGCCAAAAACGGCCTCCCTCTAAAAGCCCGCCTGGTTAGCGGGTTTTTCATTTTCTTACAAGATCTCCAATGAGGATATATCTCTGTGGTGCATCGCCAATAAAGTCAAAAGGATAGCAGGTTGTGACAGTAAGAGTTGCTCTCGGCTTAGGTACAATTACGGTTCTGTCGTCTGCATCGACGATTCTTACTTTACGAACTTTATAGGTAAATTCACCAGCAGAAGTGTTCACGACAAGCAAATCGCCAATGTCTACTTCTCCAAGTTTGCGAAAGACTGTATCCCGGTGGCCGGAAAGGACTGAATTGTCTTCTTCTCCTGGAAGGACGCTGCCGGCATAATGGCCAACTCCCTTTTCTAACTCATCTTCGTCCGTACCATGGAAGATTGGAAGATGGGCCGATATCTTAGGTATTGATAGTACGCCCATTTCTTCTCCCATTTCAGGACGGACAGTGTATAGGCTATGCTGTTCCGTTTTTTGTTCAGTCTTCACATCTGTTTTTCCAGTGCTGGAGGGATCTATATGGGCTGAAGTTTTTTGGCTATTCAAATATGGCATAAAATTTGAAGCGGCAATCCAAATTCCACCCAAAATAAACGTTAGACCAATAGCTCCTTTTAATGTAAGTTTCCTTTTCACGCATCTCTCACTTTCCGTCTGTGTAAAATGGCCATTCCTATAAGGATCAGACCGATGCCTGCTAATACTCCTTCAATATAGTTGCCTGCTGTGTTTGGCAGTTTTCCGCCTTTTACAGTTTTTGGGGGTTTGGAAACTGGTTTGACTTTAGCAGGACCCTGCTTTTTGATAACAGTTTCCGCCTGATTCAAATCAGTCACTGTGTCTTCAATTAGCTCTGAACTGAACATCTCAGCTGTAATAATCATATCTGCCAGGAACTGGCCTTGAGTATTATAAAGTTCAATAAGCAGGTCATGGCCTTTTGTTTCTTCCAAAGCAACCATTTCAGCTGTTGTTAAATGGGTTTTTTCGCCATCTTTCACAAGATAAAACTCGGCATCAAGCTGGAATAGATCCATCATTTCCTGCATAATGCTGATAAGTTCAGCTATTTCTGCTTCTGTTAAATCCCCGGCACTATCAAACTCGCCAAATGCCATTAAACGGCTTTCAAGGTCCATCATTTTATCAAGCAAGTCTGGGTTCTCGAAATCCAAAGTCATAAAATGTGCAAATAATGCTTCAAGTTCTTCATCGGTAAGATCTATATCTGCGAGTATTTGGTTCATTTCGTCTTCACCAGGCAATTCATCTCCACCTAAATAAATGGAAACCATGATATCAAGGTCCTCAATATATTCGTAGTTTTCAAGGGAGTCATCGTTCTCCTCAAGCAGGGAAATGAGCTCTTCTTTTGTAAGCCCGTAATCATTTAATAGCTGCTTAAGAGTTTCTTCGTTAATTTCAGTGCCTGTATATGTTAAAAAAGATACAGTGGAATCTAGGGCATCAATATATCGGAAAACATCCCGAACATCATCAGTCGTTTCCATTTCTCCATTCTCCGCAAGCAGTGCCACTAACTCTTCCTCATTTTCAAAATCATATTCAGCTAAGAGCTGCTGGAGATTTTCTTCAGTAATAGGCTCACCCAGATATTCGATCATTTCCTCCAACGTATCGAAATCTTCGATATTCATATCCCAAAAATATTCCAGGTGGTCAATTAATCCTTCTTCAGACCAATTTGTTTCCTTCACGAATTCAGCCACTTCATCTTCACTTGGTGCTGCAAGGCTGACAGCCGGAAACAAGCTTAACAATAAGATGGACGCAATAATTATACTTAGTCTTTTCAATGATAGTTCCTCCATATAAGTAATAAATTCTAGAATAATATAATGGAAAAAATATTTTTCGGATAGAATTGTTATTTAACATTTTATTAGATATAATATTTGGATTTTTTTGCAGCAGAAAGGGACGGGGAAAACGCAGGTTAATCAAGGGGTTTAAAAATTGGAGTGGGATAATTTGGGCAAGAAGCGCGCGCGAATCTCCTTAAAATCCCATTTCTTCCTGTAATTAAATAATATTTATATAAACATCCTTGAGAAGTAACAAATGCCAAAACAGGGATTGATTAATTAGTTTAAAATGTGTAAAATTACACTAATAGAAACAATCGAATATTATTCGATTTAAAAGAGGTGGATCCCTTGAAGCCCGAAACAGAAAAATATCATCAGAACATATTTCAAGTTGAACTTACGAAATTGAAAGATAAAGATTATATAACATCAGAACATTATGAAATCACCTTGAAAGCCCACCATCAGTACTATCAGGACCTTGAAGAGCTGAAGCAGTTGCAGGTTAAGGCAGCAAAAGCTGCAGAAGAAATCAAGCAAAAGCCCATTCAGACAGCAAAAAAAACAGTGAAAAAGAAATTATCTCAGGAAGAAATCCGTGAAAGAAACATTTCCTGGCTGCTGAATGTTGGAGTCATCCTGCTCCTTATCGGCGGACTTTTTGTGGCAACAAGCAATTGGGATACAATGTCAAATTTCATGAAAAGTGCATCCATTGCTGTTGTTTCACTTATTTTCTATGGCTTTGCCTTTATTTCGGGTAAGTTATTAAAGATAGAAAGAACGTCGTTTGCTTTTATTGTGCTAGGGAGTTTATTTTTGCCAATATTTATTTTATCCATAGGCTGGTTTCAATTGCTTGGCCCTTATCTTTCTTTTTATGGGGAAGGACGCTTTATACTCGGAGCAGCTGGCAGTTTACTGGTCGTTCCAGTATACAGTATATTTGCACAGAAGCTGGGCTCACGTCTTTTTGTATGGTTTGCTTATATTGCCCTGTCTGCTGGGGCAGGTTATACCCTGGCAGCATTCAATCTTGAAAATGACAGTTTTTATCTTGGTTTGATAATTTTCAATGCGCTGCTATCTGCAGCCTATCATCGCCTGAAAAAACAGGCTTCCCTTAAACTGTTTTCGGGAGAATTGATTTACTTTGCTCAAATCAATTTAGTAATCTCTACATTATTGATGCTTGTATTTTTCAATAGCCATGTTTTATACAGTCTGAATATTCTGCTGACGGCAGCCGTTTACTTATCAATGGTGTATGTAACAGGCAGGAAGGAGTTTCATTTTGTCTTCAGCTTACTGATTGTCTATGGTGCCTATCAGCTGATTGAAAATACGATTCTACATTTGGCAGGACCAGTTTTATTTGCGCTTATAGGGATTGGTTTTCTGTTTGTTCCTAGAGTTATGGATAAGCACTATTCCTGGGATAAGATATTTAGACTGACCAGTGCAGCGGTTTCCATACTTGCTTTTCTCTATATTTCAGTTGAAGGTCTCCTGTTAATGGCCGGCGAACCCTCTGCAGCACTGCTGCTGGCTTACATTATTCTTGCGGTGCAGTTTCTATATTTGGCAAATGTTATGGAAAACGGGCTATTTGCTTACTTGGCACCCGTGTTTTTAGCCTCTGCTCTATTTGAACTAGTATTAATGCTGGATAAAGCCGCCCCGTTCAATAATCTATCTTTACCTGTTTTCTTCATTGGCTTTGTGCTTTTTATAAGTTTAGGGTATCTGCTGAAGTATCCGCTCTTAAAAGTGGTGGAATCAAGCTCACGAGATGTGGCTGTTAGTATTATGTTATTTTCAGTTGTGACTGCAGCAGGATTACTTGATTGGCTCGCTGCAGGCTCCATGCTATTAATCTTTAGCTTTGTCATGTACCTCATGAATAAGGCTGAAAATAGGGTTTTTTATACAGAAGCAATTCCCTGGGCCATTCCTTTGTCAATCGGGTTTGCCTTTATGTTTTATGGTGAACATCTGCGAAGCTGCTCAAGCTTTTATCAGAATGAGTTAGGTATGGCCATGAATACCGTAATGGCAAGTATTGCCCTGCTTATCCTTTATGGCGCTCTTTCTAAGAAAGGGCACAAAACTCAAGCCGGAAACGTGTTTTTAATCTCATTGGGATTTTATACAATCTCACTATTTACAGCAGTTGCTTTGTCAATCAATGAAGTCTGGATGAGACCGGCAGTATTTATAGGCGCCATTATGATGTATCTTGCCCTGTATCGATTCCATAAACAAAGCTGGATTCCGTTTGTGTCAGCATCGATTTCACTTGTTGCTTATTTTATGATCTTGATTGGTTTGCCATTTAACTTTACATTTTTTAATTGGGTGCAATTTCCCCTAGGGGCATGGATTCTGCTTGGTGCGGCTTTCTATATTTCTAATAAAGACTTTGTCCTGTCAAGAGGGTTCAGCTGGATTGGCCATATTTTCATGCCGTTTGCCATGATCCTGACATTTTTTATCTATAGGGAAAATAGTTTCTGGTCCTTCCTGGTCACCCTGGCAGCCTATTGGATCAGTTTCAGGGTTTCTTTTAAAGAGTGGAAGGTAAAGATATTCCTCTACAGCTCATTCTTAACTTTGTTCATGGTAATCTTAACGGGAATGAATCATGTATGGGAAGAGAACTTCAGTGAGTATGCCGTTCTTTTAGTCAGCTGTGCCGTATTCTTATTCTGGCTAACCGGAAAAACTCAAGATAAAATGAGAAGTGTTTACTTTCTTATACCCTGGTCTGTGATTGGGATCCTGGCATTTTTAACTTCATATCCCTTTGGGGATGTGCCGTTTTTCGTTTCTATTATCTATTCTGCAGGATTGATCGTATATTTGCATAGAACTAAACTTGATATATTGACTGCAGTTCCATTGTTATTAATATGTACGGCAGTACTCAAATTCCTGTTCATTAACGGAATCGCTCCAGATATGAAAATTTTGGTTGTAGCTGGTTTCGGCCTGGCATCGGCAATCATCGGCAAAATGGTATATGCCAAAATTCTTATGAATAAAAAAGCTGATAGCTACACTATTTTCTCGCTGTTATTTTTCCTTACCGCCTATCTTTTTCCGGCAGTTTCCCTATGGGCGGAAGTTCTCCCTGGCCTCCTGATCAGCACACTTTTATTTTTACAGAGGGGCAGAATGGCATCAAAATACGTATGGCTGCCTGGATTGCTGTCGGGAGCGGTATTGCTGGAGCCTTATTATAGTTTACTAAAGAATATTGAGCTGCCGGACCTTTTCATAAGGGAGGCATACGTGCTTCCATGGATTATCCTGATTATTTTTGTCAAGAAAGTGCTTAAAGGGCAATACGCAGCACCGACTAACAAAATTCAGTGGTCAGTTCTAATAACGGTTTCCCTGCTGCTCGTACAGGATGGCCTTGCCAGCAATACGGTTTATGATGCACTTATAGTTGGCACGCTCTCCCTGATTTCAATGCTAGCTGGCTCCTTCTGGAGAATAAAGTCCTATTTCTTTGTTGGATCTGGGGTACTGCTCCTGAATGTGCTGCTGCAAACAAGACCTTATTGGGGAAATCTTCCTTGGTGGGCGTATCTTTTAATTGCAGGATCTATCCTCATTTCTGCAGCAAGCTATAATGAATGGCAGAAGCAAAAGACAGCTAAAGGTGAGGAGCCTTTAATATCTAAATGGAAAAATAGCATAAAGAATAAATTAAAAGAATGGTCCTAAGAAAGTTAACCTAGCCCTCGGGCTAGGTCTTTTTATTACTTCAGAATGTATAAATTTGTACGTCGATAACTGTCTAGCTTCAGCGCCTACCCCCTCGAGGTCACAAGCCAATCCTCCCAAAAAGGCAAAAAACGCCTTTCCGGAAGGCTCGTCTTGTGCTTGTCGGTGGTGAGCAAGGCGCTTCCGCTTTTAAAAAAAATGAGTAAATTTTCAGAAAATAAGTTGACTTTTACCTGTTTACACGGTATCTTTGTGTTAAACATATAACACTTATTTCATCTAACGATATTTTAACGTTATATAAAATTACTATCTTAATATGATGAAAATCTGGGAGGTCATGTCTTGATTCTGCATGATATTGAAACGGAAAGCCTCGATTTTATAGAACAATTGCAGTTGGACCGGCTCAAGCAGACAGTGGAAAGAGTATTTAATCATGTGCCTTTTTATCGGAAAAAGTTTTTGGAAAGTAATATTGCACCTGAAGACGTTAACAGCCTGAATGATATTCAAAAGCTGCCCTTTACTGTTAAAGCAGATTTGCGGGAACATTACCCATTCGGGCTTTTTGCTGTGGATAAAAAAGAAATTGTCCGTCTGCACGCTTCATCGGGAACGAGCGGAAAGCCGACTGTAGTGGGCTACACACGAAATGACATCAAAATGTGGAGCAATCTGATAGCCAGGGCAATCTCCATCGGAGGAGGCGAACCTGGTCAGACATTGCATAATGCTTACGGATACGGCCTCTTTACAGGTGGATTGGGACTGCATTATGGCAGCGAACAGCTTGGCATGGCTACCGTACCCGTTTCTGGAGGAAATACTGACAGACAAATTATGCTGATTCAAGACTTTAAGCCTGAAGTTATTTGCGGAACTCCTTCCTACATCCTTAATTTAGCAGAGAAGATGGAGGAGAGGGGAATGGACCCGGCTGATACATCATTAAAGTATGGTATTTTTGGTGCAGAGCCCTGGTCCGAAGAAATGAGGAAAACACTAGAAGCTAAGCTTGGGATTAAAGCATGCGATATTTATGGGCTAAGTGAGGTTCTTGGACCAGGTGTAGCCATGGAATGCCATGAATCCCAGGACGGCCTGCACATTGCAGAGGATCATTTTTATGCAGAAGTAATCGATCCGAAAAAAATGACACCGCTTCCAAACGGAGAGGAAGGGGAGCTTGTTTTTACAAGTTTAACGAAGGAAGCTTTTCCGGTGATTCGCTACCGAACGGGTGATATCGCCTCCCTTTCTAAAGAGAAGTGTGTTTGCGGGAGAACAACGCTTCGAATGAGCCGTGTGAAAGGACGCATAGACGATATGCTTAATGTAAATGGTGTAAACGTCTTTCCTTCCGAAATCGAACGGTGCATTCTTCAGATGCCTGAGCTTTCTCCCCACTACCATATCCAAGTGTATAACAAGGGAAGTTTAAAAGTTTTGGAGCTTCATGCTGAATGGAGCGAAGAGTTTTATAGAGATATGGGAGAAGCAGAACATGTAAAAAAGAAGATCAAGGAAGCAGTGAAGCAAAATTGCTTTATTACCATTGGACTTGTTCTCCATCCGCCTAAAACGCTGCCAAGATCGGATGGGAAAGCTGTCAGAATTGTAAATCCGGCAGTGGAAAATGCGGTAACCTGAATCAGTAATTTTTAACTCGACGGGGGTGAATCACATGTCAGAGGCTCTTTTCTTTCAAGAGATGACGGAAGAACAAAAATACGAGCAGTTCATGAAACGCATAAATGCAGGAGAGAAAATTGAAGCGGATGATTGGATGCCTGAAGATTACCGAATGACATTAATCAAATTGATTTCGATGCATGGTATCAGTGAAATTATGGGAGCACTTCCTGAAAAGGAATGGGTGCCGAAAGCCCCTTCATTAAAACGCAAGCTGGGTATCATGGCAAAGGTGCAGGATGAGATGGGGCATGGACAGCTGCTGCTTCGTGTTGCAGAGGATTTAATGAAGCCTCTTGGGAAAACCCGCGAAGATATTATGCAGGATTTATTCAGCGGAAGACTGAAATTCCACAATGTTTTTCATATGGAGGCTCCAACATGGGGGGATGCCGGGCTGATCGGCTGGCTGGTTGACGGTGCTGCTATCATTACCCAGACCAATATGCTTAATGCTTCATATGGGCCCTATGCAAGAGCACTTAAACGGATTTGCGCGGAAGAGGTTTTTCATGCCCAGCATGGTGAAGCAATCATCATGGCACTGGCTGAAGGAACGGCGGAGCAGAAAGCGATGGTTCAGGATGCGGTTAACCGCTGGTGGGAAGCGCTGTTAATGTTCTTTGGCCCTGGTGATGCCTCTACTACCGGCACTTCCAAACAGGATACAACGATAAAATATAGAATCCGGACAAAGACGAACGAAGACTTAAGGCAGGACTTTTTTACAAAGTATATTCCGCGCGTTCTCTCGCTTGGCCTTAAACTGCCGGATGAGACAATGCATTTTGACCAGAATCAGGAGCTTTGGGTCTATAGGCAGCCTGACTGGAATAAGTTCAAGGACATTATTAAAAATAATGGGCCAAAATCTCAGGAGCGACTCGGGCTTCGCCGCACAGCTTATGAGACTAACAGATGGGTGCGCGAAGCTCTCAATACTGCAAACTAAACCGTTCAGATGGGAGGGGTCTCCTTTGGGAAACGAAGGATTTTATCAGGAATTCGAAGTCTTTAGTCAAAGAACCGATACCTCGCCTCTGCAATATCAATTTTCCCTGCTGGCACCAAATCGCGAGCTTGCACTCGTCATGGCACAGGAAAATTTTATGCGGAGAGAACCGGTTGCTGATATCTGGGTCGTCAAACGCTCTGATATCCGGAAGCTGACACCGGAAGAAAAGCAATCACTTCAGCGTTTGGATAACAAAGAGTACCGCACGACAAAAGGATACGGATATTTGAAGAAAAAGTGGCGCCACTACGAGCAGGAAATGCTTGATGAGAAGGAAATTCTATCATGGGGAGGGATGAAGAAAGATGACTGAGCCAGTTAATAAAATGCCAATCGGCGCTGGGATAAAGCCGGCACTGACATCATTATTATATCAGCTTGCTGACGATGACTTCATCCTTGCTTACCGGGGTTCAGAGTGGCTTGGGCTGGCGCCTCATATAGAGGAGGATGTCGCCTTTTCATCCATCAGCCAGGATACCATGGGTCACGCCGCCATGTTTTATCAGCTGCTGGAGGATCTTGGAGAAGGCACTGTAGACAGTCTTGCCCATGCGAGAAAAGCGGCCGAAAGGAGAAATGCTGTCCTTTTGGAAGCGGTAAATGGTCCAGGTCATTACTTGTCTACAGCACAATATGACTGGGCATTCGCAGTAGCAAGAAATTATTTTTATATCCAATCAAAAAAAATCAGATTGGACTCTCTGAAAAATTCTTCTTATCAGCCTTTAGCCGAGGTGGCATTAAAGGTTAATATGGAGCTTTATTATCATCTCCTTCACTGGAAAACATGGTTTAACCAGCTGATGAAGGCTGGCGGGGAAGCCAGAACGAGAATGGAATCAGCCATTGGGAAGGTTTTAGCCGATTTTGAAGGAGTTATAACATTGGGACCGCTGGCAAAAGATATGGCGGAACATGGTCTTATTGAACCGGAAGAGGTGTTAAAGCAGCGATGGCTGCTTATCATGAAGCCTGTTTTTGAATCTATCAATCTGGCAGTCTCAGAGGCAGACCTTGCAATGAAAAATGGCAATGGCCGTATAGGAGAGCATACAGCCGACCTTGATGCTGCTTTAGCCACTTTGAGCGAGGTGTATAATATAAATCCAGCTGCAAGCTGGTAAGTTCTTTAAAGGGTGATGTAAATGGAGCAGGATCAAATGTTGATAAAAACCGCGTTGGAGGCGCTTCATAATGTTATGGACCCTGAAATAGATACCATTTCTATTGTTGATTTAGGAATGCTGGAGCATATTGAGGTGGAGGGCAATTCAGTAATGGTGAAACTCCTGCCTACTTTTATGGGATGCCCTGCACTGGATATCATTCGAAAAAACGTGGAAATCGAAATAGACAAGGCAGGGATATTTGAAAAAATAGAAGTTCGGTTTATCTATCATCCGCCCTGGACGTCTGACCGGGTAACAGAAACAGGAAGGTTAAAGCTAAAGGAATTCGGGATTGCGCCGCCTCCAAAATTAATAAGTGAAACAGGTGAATGGCATGTGGATTGCCCTTTTTGCGGATCCACATATACGACAATGGAAAACCTGTTTGGTCCTACAGCCTGCCGCAGTATTTTATACTGCAAATCCTGCAGGAACCCCTTTGAAGCTATGAAGCCTGTATCAACGATGATGTAGATAAGGACTTTCGAATCTGTTATAAAAACCGGTCAAATTGTGTCTAATGCTATTTTAAGATGCTGGATAAACTGTTAATTCTTTATTGATAAATTCCTGGAGATAACACAAATAACATATGAATCCGGCTCCAGGAATACTATTAAATGAATCAAATCCACTAAACCTGAAAGGAAGTTGACAAATGGTAAAATTAATCGCTCTTTATAAGCACCCTGAAAATAAGGAGGCATTTGATGACCATTATTTTAATACGCACGCGCCGCTTACAGCCAAAATTCCGGGTCTCCGCAAGATGGAGGTTACAAAAATTGTTGGCAGTCCTATGGGGGGCGAAGGGAAGTACTATTTGATGTGCGAAATGTACTATGACAGCCATGAAGCTTTACAGGAGGCTATGAGAACAGATGAAGGCAAGGCATCAGGAAAAGACGCCATGAAATTTGCAGGTGATATTATCACTCTTATGATTGGTGAGGAAGCAGATGAGTAAAAGCTATGAAGCTATTGAAGTTTCACAGCATGGAAAGCTTGGCTTAATTGCTTTAAACCGCCCAAAAGTCTTAAATGCAATCAACCGCTCAATGATTTCAGAGATTCTGGATGCGATGGAAGGGTTTGAGGCTGACAGCAGCATTAAGGCTATCGTCTTATGCGGCAAGGGCAGGGCATTTGCAGCCGGAGCAGATATTGATGAGATGGCAAACGACCAGACAATAGATTTTGAGCTTCGCAATCAATTTAAAGATTGGGATCGCCTTGCCATGATCAAGAAACCGATTATAGGGGCGGTTCATGGTTTTGCCCTTGGCGGGGGCTTTGAGCTTGCTTTATGCTGTGATTTGCTTTTTGCCGCTGATAATGCGGAATTTGGCTTTCCTGAGGTAAACCTGGGAGTAATGCCTGGCGCAGGCGGCACACAGAGGCTTACTAAGCTTGTTGGGAAAACGAAAGCAATGGAATGGCTTTTTACCGGCAAAAGAATCACGGCCAAAGAAGCGCTTCAACATGGCATCGTCAACCAGCTTATATCAGAAGAGCTTCTTTTGGAAGAAACGATAAAAGCGGCTGAACAAATTTCCAATCAGGCGCCAATTGCGATACGCCTCATAAAGGAAGCAGTCCTTAAGGCAGCTGATACATCATTAAATGAGGGAATGGAATTCGAACGGAAGAATTTTTATTTATTATTCTCGACAGAAGATCAAAAAGAAGGAATGAATGCCTTTATTGAAAAACGCAAGCCGCAATTTAAAGGGAAGTAGAGGAGGTGTACATAGCAAATGTTTGAAACGGTGAAATATGAGGTCGCAAACGGTGTTGCTTGGATTTCATTAAACCGCCCGGATAAACTGAATGCATTCACAGAACAGCTTAATAAAGAGGTTCAGCAGTCCATAAAACAGGCAAGCCGGGATAAAGAAGTCAGATGTCTTGTTATCACAGGCGAAGGACGTGCATTTTGCTCTGGCCAGGACCTTCAGGGAGTAAATGAGGATATGGATCACGGCGAGGTACTCCGCCGATTCTATAATCCAATGGTATTGGAGCTTCATAAATGTAAGAAGCCGGTTATCGCAGCGGTCAATGGGGTGGCAGCAGGTGCAGGCATGAGTCTCGCATTAGCATGCGATTTCAGGCTTCTTTCTGATAAAGCCAGTTTTTTAGAAGCTTTTGTCCATGTCGGGCTGGTGCCTGATGCCGGGAATCTCTACTTTCTTCCAAAGCTGATCGGTCATGCGAAAGCCATGGAGCTTGCAGTGCTCGGTGAAAAGGTTAATGCTCAGGAAGCCAAAGAGCTTGGCCTGGCTACTAAGGTAATTCCTATGGAGAAATGGCAGGATGAAATAACTGCTTTTGCAGAAAGGCTTGCCAGCATGCCGACAGCGGCCATTGCGATAATAAAGAAAAACCTGAAAGCGAGCTGGGAATCCACTTTAGAAGAATGTTTGGAGAGAGACGCACAGGGACAGCGGCTGGCTGGCCTTACTCTTGACCATAAAGAGGGTGTTGCCGCATTTATGCAAAAGCGAAAGCCTGTGTTTCAAGGGAAATAGACTTTGCTGGATTAAATTAGAATCCTATTAAAATATTTGCCCGTTTTATGTTCTTCTTGCGAGCATCTCGTTTCGGGTGCTCGCATTTTTATAAACTGAAAGGGGGATTACACCATGAAAAATATAGTCGTAATCGGTTCAGGCGTGATGGGGCGGGGGATTGCGTACGTCAGTGCAATCGGAGGATTTTACACCACTCTTGTAGATATCAGCCGGGAACAATTGACCCGTGCGGAAAGAGAGATTGATAGCATCTTTGAAAAAGGACTCGCCAGGAATAAAATAACAGCCGCTGATATGGAAGCAGGCAAAAATCGTCTTACCTATTCTGTAAGTCTTGCTCAGCATGTAAGTGCAGCTGATCTTGTTATTGAGGCAGTCCCTGAAGTGATGGATATTAAGAAAAATATTTTTGAGGTGATTGACCAGCACGCACCTGAGCACTGCTGTTTTGCAACAAACACCTCTACCATGAGTCCAACCGAGATTGGATCATTTACAAAACGTCCGGACAAAGTGATTGCCATGCATTTCTTTAATCCCGTCCAAAAAATGCCGCTTGTTGAAATTATTAAAGGGCTTGAAACCAGCGAAGAAACAGCACAGTCAATTAAACGTGCTGCTGAGCAAATGGGGAAAGAAACAGTAGTTATTAATGAGTTTCCAGGATTTGTAACGAGCAGAATCAGTGCGCTCGTTGGTAATGAGGCATTTTATATGCTGCAGGAAGGTCTCGGCACACCTGAAGAAATTGATAAGGCAATTAAGCTTGGGCTGAATTATCCAATGGGGCCATTCGAGCTTGGCGATCTTGTCGGCCTCGATACACGCCTGAATAATTTAAAATACCTTCACAGTAAGCTGGGAGAAAAATACCGGCCGGCACCGCTCCTTGAACAATATGTAAAAGCTGGAAGGCTTGGACGCAAGTCGGGCAGGGGTGTTTTTGATTACACTGCCAGAGAGGGAGTTAAGCAATGAGAAAAGCAGTAATTGTGGATGCTGTCAGGACTCCGATCGGAAGATATAAAGGCGGGTTAAAGGATATTCGTCCGGATGATTTGGGAGCTATCGTCATTAGGGCTCTGCTGGATAGAAATCCGATGGTGAATCCTGCAGAAATTGAAGAGGTCATACTGGGAAATGCCAATCAGGCAGGAGAAGATAATCGCAATGTAGCCAGGATGGCAGCTTTGCTTGCCGGTTTGCCTGTCGAAGTGGCTGCTTCAACTGTTAACCGGCTTTGCGGGTCTGGTTTAGATGCTGTTAATTATGCTGCACGGGCCATTTTAGCCGGAGAAGGAGATATTTTTATTGCAGGCGGTACGGAAAGCATGACACGTGCCCCATTTGTCATGGCAAAACCAAGCAGCGAGTTTCCAAGAGGGAATATGGAGATGTATGACACTACCATCGGGTGGCGATTTACAAATAGCAGGCTTGAGAAAATGTACGGTGCTGAAAGCATGCCCAAGACAGCAGAAAATGTTGCAGAAAAGTATGGCATATCGCGTGAAGAGCAGGATCTGTTTGCTTTAGAAAGCCAGAAGAGAGCAAAATCAGCTATTGAAAAAGGCAAATTCGACGATGAAATCATTCCTGTTACATACATGGATAAAAAAGGGGATGAAATAACGATTTCATGTGATGAGCATCCCCGTCCGGAAACTACTTTTGATAAGCTCTCAAGCTTAAAACCCATTTTTCAGGGGGGAACTGTAACAGCAGGCAATGCTTCAGGTATTAACGACGGTGCATCTGTATTGCTGCTGATGTCAGAGGAAAAAGCGAGTGAACTTGGATTACAGCCCCTTGGAACTTATATTGTTTCCGCAACAGCAGGGCTTGAGCCTTCGATTATGGGGGCAGGTCCTGTTTATTCCACTCAGAAAGCCTTGAAGAGGGCTGGTCTTACGATGAATGATATAGACTTAACCGAATTAAATGAAGCTTTTGCTTCACAATCCCTTGCCTGCATTAAAGAACTTGGCGCCGATTCGGAGCGGGTAAATGTAAATGGCGGAGCGATTGCATTTGGCCACCCGCTTGGGGCGAGCGGTGCCCGTATTCTGACAACTTTATTGCATGAAATGAAGCGCAGGAATTCAAAATACGGCCTGGCAACGATGTGTGTGGGAGTTGGGCAGGGGATTTCTACAATCGTCGAGCGATGACCATAGAGACTTTTTACTCTATGGTTTTTATGGTTTATAAAGACTTGGGCGGTATAGAATGAAGGCAGAGGCAGTCAAATTATTTAGTATGCCGAAAAAGTATTGTTCAAAACTATCTAATTTTAGTACAATTGTATATAACGAATTTTTTCCGTTCAACCCACATGATGAAATGAGGATGAATGCAAGTTGAATACAAGGTCAATGATTTTCACACTTTATGGCGATTATATTTCACATTATGGAAGCAACATTTGGATTGGCAGCCTTATCAAGCTTTTAAGCGAATTTGGGCATAATGATCAGTCTGTCAGAGCTGCTATTTCAAGAATGAATAAGCAGGGATGGGTAAGTGCAGAAAAGATCGGCAATAAAAGCTATTATTCCTTAACGCCAAGAGGGCAGAAAAGGATTGAGGAAGCGGCTAAGCGTATCTTTAAATTAAAGCCTGAAGAGTGGGATGGCAAGTGGCGAATGCTTATGTATACCATCCCGGAAGAAATCCGCAATGTGCGTGATGAATTGCGGAAGGAACTAGTTTGGAGCGGTTTTGGCTCCATGTCCAGCAGCTGCTGGATCTCAGCTAATAATCTTGAGAAACAAGTATTTGATTTGATTGAGAAATATGAAATTGCCGACTATGTTGATTTCTTTATTGCCAGGTATGCAGGTCCGCATAAGAATATCGAAATTGTTGAAAAAAGCTGGAACCTGACAGAAATCAATGAAAGATACCAGGAGTTTATTTCGGAATACAGCCAGAAATATATCATTGATAAAAATAAAATCCAGAAGGGGAATATGACTGATGCAGAATGTTTTGTGGAAAGAACAAAGCTTGTGCATGAATACCGGAAATTCCTTTTTGTGGATCCGGGGCTTCCCGAAGAACTTCTTCCTGATAAATGGCTGGGCGGTCATGCTGCTGCTTTATTCAGTGAATATTATAAAGAACTGGCAGAACCGGCATCAAGGTTTTTTGAAAGTGTTTTTAAGGAAGGAAATGAACTTAAAAACAGGGATGCTGATTATGACGCATTAAATCATCCCTATATGGTTGAGTGAGAAAGAGCCATCTTGCAGGCAGGATGGCTCTTTCATTTATACAATCATAGGATTAATGAATAAATGCATCTTACCAAAACAATAGTAAATGTATGATAGTATTTAAAAATAAGCCTCATAAGGTGATTTAATGATTCTGCCTGCAGCAATTGTAATTGCATTTTATACACTAAGTTTCTTTTTCTTTATAGAAAAAAAGCTTTCCTTTTTGCAAAACTCTCTGATTCTTATGCTAATTTCAATTGCAGCCCGAAATTACACAACCATACTTGCTCTTCAATTTAAGTGGATTCATATTACAGAAGATTCTATTTTATTTATTGTATTCTTGATTCATCGTGAAATTATTGGCCCCTTTCTAGTTCTTATGTTTATAAATATTTATTGGAAAACTCCATCTGGTGTAAAAAGGATAACTGTCTTCGACATATTCTTAATCTGTCTTCTTGGTATGGATCTTTTCAGCAGCACTTCTGGAGTAATTACAAATTTAAACTGGAATTTACTCAAAGCTGGCATAGGTAATACGGCTTTCTTGATTGCCGGCCTCGGATTATCCAAGGTGTTAATGTATCTAATGCAGGAGTCTACTAATTATGGTAAAGGTTTATGAAAGAGCTTTTGACGCAAATGAATGGTTTGTATTGGCCAATTTACTGGTATCGCTAATTCTTATATGGAAACTGCCTAAAAAATTTTCTGGCTTGGAAACGGCAATACATATCACCATAGGCATATTTATCGGGATGTTCTTCGATCACACCATAAGTGTCGGGGCGTGGGATTATTATGATGTCAATGGTACATCAAAATATCAATTCATTGATTTTTTAAGCTATATTATGTACGGGCCATACAGTTACTTTTTCATTTATTTATATGTGAAATTAAATCTAAAGGGATATATGAATATCCTGTATGTCACACTCTGGTCTATTTTGGCTGTAGTGATTGAATGGTTCTCTGTTAAGCTCGGCATATTTCATTATGAAAAGGGCTATCAGATGGCCTGGTCTTTCCCTATATATGCATTTGTTCAGACCCTGCAAATAATGTTTTATAAAATTTCGCTGAAAATGGAAAAGGGGAATGAATAGAGGCCTGTCTGCAAAACGGCGATGTGAATGAAAGGGTATTTTACCTGAGGCATTGACGTCATCCTTCATTGTTAAGTATATGTGCTCCTAATTGTCAAACTATTAAAATTAGTATAACATTATTTTAACGAAGGAGGAATTTGATTGAATATATTAACGGACATTTTAAATATTAAATATCCAATTATTCAGGGCGGCATGGGGAATATCAGCAATGCCATTTTAACAGCGGCAGTCTCAGAAGCTGGAGGGCTGGGCACCATCGGAGCAGGAACAATGCCTCCTGAGGAAGTTGAGAAGATAATTGAGGAAACAAGAAGTTTAACAAATAAGCCATTTGCTGTTAACGTAGCTTTAAGTGTCTCCCCTTATGTAAAAGAAATCCTTTCCCTTGTAATTAAACATAAGATTCCAGCCGTATCTCTTTCGGCGGGAAACCCGGCTCCCTTTATCCCTAAGCTGCATGAAAAAGGTGTGAAAGTTATAACTGTAGCTGCTTCGGTAAGACAGGCGCTGAAAGCAGAGACAGCCGGCGCGGATATAATTGCAGCCGAAGGGTATGAGGCAGCAGGAATCAATAGTTCTCTTGAAACCACTACACTCGTATTAATCCCTCAGATTACAGGAGTGGTGTCAGTCCCTGTCGTGGCTGCCGGGGGTATCGGTGATGGCAAAGGGCTTGCTGCCATGCTTGCCCTGGGGGCAAGCGGTGTGCAAATGGGCACTAGATTCATAGCAACCAAGGAAGCACCATTCCACGCGCAATATAAACAGAAAATTATTGAAGCATCCGATCATGAAACCCTTATAGTGGGGCGTTCAGTTGGAAGAATAAGAAGAGTGCTTTCCACCGGGTATGCCAATAAATTGCTGGATTACGAAAAACAGGGCATCAGTCTTGATGAGTTTAATAAACTTACTTCAGAAGACTATCATAAAATTGGAGCGATAAATGGAAACGGTGATGAAGGGTTTATGAACAGCGGGCAGATAGCTGGCCTGATTGCTGATCTTCCAAGCGTAAAGGAGCTTTTGGATAATATGATAGAGGATGCTAAACTTCAGCTTCATAAGGCTAAAAAGCTATTAAACTAGCAAGCAGGCAGTTATATTCCTGCTTGTTTTCTTTATGCCATCATAACTTATTAAAATATATTAAATTTTTAGAATATTATTGACACTCAAATACTTAGGGTGATAATATAACGTTGTATTTACGATATTGAAAGTAAATATCATATAAATGGTAAAAACCTTTTTGCGTACTGTTTTCCACTTCAAGATGTAAGCGCATACATACCAGGATTAACTATCAGCACGCTGATAGTTAATAAATTTGAATAGGGGGTCATATAATGAAAAAATCGTTAAAAGCTCTTTCCTTATTAATGGCTGCGGGAATGCTTGTTTTGAGCGGCTGTGGAGAGGAAAAATCCAGTGGTTCTTCTTCAGAAGGAGATGAGAAGAAGCAATACACAATTGGCATCACACAATTTGTTGAACATCCATCTTTAGATGCTGCGACAGAGGGATTTAAAAAAGCATTGGAAGATGAAGGCTTTAAAGAAGGCGATAATGTAAAATTCGATTTCCAAAATGCTCAGGCTGATATGAATAACACGCAGTCGATCGCTAATAATTTTGTCGGCGATAAAGTGGATATGATTTTTGCAAATGCTACTCCGAGTGCCGTGAGTGCTCTAAATGCGACGAAGGACATTCCGATCCTTTTCACATCTGTTACAGACCCTGTTGGAGCCGGCCTTGTTGAATCCTTTGATCAGCCTGGAGACAATATTACAGGTACTACAGATAACCACCCGGAAGGAACTTCAAAAACAATTGATTTTATGATTGATGAAGCGGGTGTTAAGAATATTGGCATCATTTACAATTCTGGAGAGCAAAATTCCGAGGTACAGGTTAAGCAGGTAAAAGAACTTGCTGAACCAAAAGGAGCAAAAATTGTTGAAGCATCTGTTTCAACCTCTGCTGAAGTTAAGCAGGCGGCCGACTCTCTTGTTGGAAGGGTAGATGCCATATATATCCCTACAGATAACACGGTTGTGTCTGCGCTTGAATCGGTTATTTCTGTCGCTGACAGCAAAAAGATCCCTTTATTTGTGGGTGAACTGGATTCCATGAAACGCGGGGCTATTGCAGCCAGCGGATTCAACTATTTCGATCTAGGTTATCAGACAGGCAAAATGGCCGCTGAGATCTTAAAAGGAAATAAAAAGCCATCTGAAATTCCGGTTGAGCTTCCTGGAAGCCTCAAACTGGTGATCAATAAAAAAGCAGCTGAAGCACAAGGACTGGAAGTAAAAGAAGAATGGGCTGATTTCGCTGAGTTCCATGAAGAGTAAATGTAAATCTGCCGGCTGACAATGCAATATCCGGCCGGCTGCTTTCTAAGCTATTAGCCAAGAAGAAAAGCGGAAGCGCCTTGCCGATCCTCAACACCTTGAGGGGGGCGGCGCTCCTACTAAAAGCTAACGTTTTTAGTCGAGTGACGGCATGTTTTAATTTCTTATTCAATTTATAAAGGGTGTGATTCTTAGTGTTTACAGCCATATTCGGTGCGTTTGAGTCAGGTATTATTTACGCAATTATGGCACTTGGAGTTTATTTATCGTTCAGGGTCCTTGACTTTCCTGATTTAACAGTCGATGGAAGTTTTGTGACTGGAGCGGCGGTAGCCGCAACCATGATTGTCAGCGGTGCTAATCCTTTTTTGGCTACGATTACTGCCTTATTTGCAGGTTTTATTGCCGGCTGCCTTACTGGTATTATTCATACTTTCGGAAAAATCAATGCGCTTTTATCAGGAATCCTTATGATGATTGCTCTGTATTCAATAAACCTTCGTATCATGGGTAAATCAAATGTTCCGCTCTTGAACACAGAAACTGCTATTACACATGTCAGGGATTTTTGGGATAAAACAGGAATTGATTCTTTTTTCAACAGTCTATTGACCATGGCGGGACTTGGCGGCAGCCTCCCGAGAACATGGGGCATTATCATATTTATGTTAGTTGTAACATTTGCAATAAAATTTTTGACAGATCGATTTCTTCAGACGGAGATTGGTTTAGCTTTAAGGGCTACAGGCGACAACAAGAGAATGATCCGCAGTCTTTCTGCCAACACCAACATGATGGTGATTTTGGGGCTCGGCCTTTCCAATGCAATGGTCGCTTTCTCCGGAGCATTGATTGCCCAGCAGGGAGGATTCGCCGATGTTGGTATGGGTATCGGAATGATTATCATTGGGCTTGCTTCAGTCATCATCGGTGAAGCGTTATTTGGCACAAAAACCATTGCCAGAACTACTCTCGCGGTTATTGGCGGAGCAATTATCTACCGCATTGTAGTGACCATGGCACTGAGGGTAGAGTTCCTGGAACCGGGTGATATGAAGCTGATTACAGCAACAATTGTAATCCTTGCTTTAATAATGCCGAAGATTATTGACCGCACTAAGGAGAAGAAACGGAAAGCCAAAAGACTGGCAGGAAGCATGAACATATGTGAATTGCCATCAGGCGGAAAGGGTGAGACTGGTGCTGCAATTAAATCAGATTCATAAAGTCTTCAATGAAGGGACTCCAGATGAAAAGATTGCACTTGATACGATCAATCTCACATTAAATGAGGGGGACTTTGTCACCGTAATTGGAAGTAATGGCGCAGGGAAGTCCACTTTAATGAATATTATCTCCGGTGTCATGATTCCTGATGTCGGCTCCGTTTATATCGATGGCCAAAATGTCACGGGCATGTCTGAATATAATCGGGCAAAGCTCATAGGCCGGGTTTTTCAGGATCCGATGGCTGGTACCGCTCCGTCCATGACAATTGAAGAAAATCTTGCCATGGCATATTCAAGAAATAAAACAAGATCATTAAAAAAAGGAGTTACGAAAAAGCGCAAAGACTATTTTCGAGAAGTTCTGGAAACCCTCCATCTCGGCCTTGAAAACCGTCTAAATGCAAAGGTTGGTTTATTATCAGGAGGAGAGCGGCAGGCACTTTCATTACTAATGGCTACCTTCACAGAGCCATCCATTCTATTGCTCGATGAACATACCGCTGCTCTTGATCCGGCTCGTGCAGAGCTTATAACGAATCTGACAAAAGAAATTGTTAAAAAGTACAATTTAACCACTTTAATGGTCACTCATAATATGCAGCAGGCGCTGGATTTAGGTAATAGGCTGATTATGATGGATAAAGGCCAGATTATTCTTGAAGTAGATGATGAACAGAAACAGCATCTGACAATTGAACAGCTGCTAAACGAATTTCAGCGGATTCGCGGAACAAAAATGGCAAGTGATCGTGCTTTGCTTTCTTAGAAAAATAAAAAGGATTAGCCAATTTTGCTGGTTAATCCTTTTTGCATGGAAGGGAATCAAAAGAATTTTTAAAGTTTTTACAATTTATTGACTATTTATTTAACGTAATGGTATCATATCGTTAAATAAACGTCATACATATTTTATGTATTACAGGAGGGATGGTATGAAACCTGGGCTGCAAATTGGGAACCAGGCAGTTGTCCATGCAGTGGTTTCCCCTGAGATGTTCGCACAGTTTGAAGGGGAGGTCATTCATCCTGCCTATTCAACCGTAACGATGATCTATCACATGGAATGGGCATCACGCCTGCTGATCATCCCCTACTTGGATGAGGAAGAAGAAGGGATCGGGGGAGCTGTTTCTGCCAGGCATTTATCCCCTTCACCTGAAGGCTCATCCATTATCATAACGGCTACCGTATCCAAGCTGGATGGAAATTCAGTTTACTCAACTGTTACAGTCCATAATGGAAAAATACTGGCTGGCGAAGGTGAAGTCAAACAGGTAATTCTGAAGAAAAGCAGGATTGCAGAAATGTTAAAGAGAGATTAAAAGATTAGATGCAGCTGAGCCTAAACAAAAAAGGCATTTTTATTTAATTTTATTGTAAGCGCTATCATGAATAAAGGGGAGAATGAAATGACAGATATGTTTCAAAAAATTAAAGATCATGAACAAGTTGTTTTCTGCAACGATGAATCAACCGGTTTAAAGGCTATCATTGCAATCCACAGCACTAGATTGGGGCCGGCTTTGGGAGGATGCCGTATGTTTCCATACAACAGTGTGGATGAGGCCCTTGAAGATGTCCTCCGATTATCAAAAGGCATGACCTATAAATGTGCAGCTGCCGATTGTGACTTTGGAGGCGGGAAGGCTGTAATTATCGGGGATCCATTAAAAGATAAAACACCCGAACTATTCCGTGCTTTTGGCCAATTTGTAGAATCCTTGAACGGGCGCTTCTATACAGGAACAGACATGGGTACTTCTACAGAAGATTTTGTTCATGCCCTAAAGGAAACGAATTGCATTGTAGGTGTTGATGAGGTTTATGGAGGAAGCGGCGATTCTTCGGTCCCAACTGCGCATGGAGTTATTTATGGTCTGCAGGCAACCAATAAAGCACTGACTGGTACAGACGACCTTTCAGGCAAAAGTTATGCCATTCAGGGACTGGGGAAAGTTGGATATAAAGTGGCAGAAAGACTGCTGGAGGAAGGGGCAGATTTATTTGTGACAGATATCAGCCGGCAGGCAATCGACCAGCTTCTCAGTAAAGCGAAAGAAATTGGTGCCGGGGTGAAGGTACTTTCCGGCAATGAAATATATGAGGCCCAGGCAGACTTTTTTGTTCCATGTGCAATGGGCGGGATCATTAATGATGACACAATCGGTTTGCTTAAAGTAAAAGCAATCGTAGGCTCTGCCAATAACCAGCTTAAGGATATGCGCCATGGTCAAATCCTTAAAGATAAGGGCATATTATACGCACCCGATTATATTGTGAATGCAGGGGGATTAATCCAGGTCGCAGACGAATTATACACACCTAATAAAGAAAGGGTACTCCGCAAAACAAAAGCTATTTATAACTCTCTTCTGAACATCTACGAACATGCTGAAGCAAATGGTATAACAACCGTGGAAGCATCCAACCAATTCTGCGAGAGCCGTATTGAAGCGCGTACACGCAGAAATAGCTTTTTCTCCCATATGAAACGCCCGAAGTGGTCAGTAAGAACCTAATTTTTTTACTTGGATAACAATATATGTACCTTATAAAAGTGATAAAAATAATTAAATAGCCAAAGGGTGAGAAGATGGAAAATCACTTTCCGATCAGGCGGATAATGGACGAAAATGGAAACATCATCAATTCCGATTATGAAGAAAAAATAACTGAAAAACTTGTAAAAGAGTTTTATAGAAATATGGTAAGAATCCGTATTTTTGACCGCAAGGCTATTTCACTCCAGCGCCAAGGCAGGATAGGCACATATGCACCTTATGAAGGACAGGAGGCTTCCCAGGTCGGAACTGCTGCTGCCCTAAGGGAGAACGATTGGATGTTTCCTACCTATCGCGACCACGGAGCAGCTATGACCTTTGGCCACTCACTGCGAAATATCCTGTTGTTCTGGAACGGAAGAAATGAAGGGTGTGTTCCGCCTGACGGAAAGAAAATTTTTCCTCCGGCCATCCCGATTGCGACACAAATCCCTCATGCAGCAGGAGCTGCATTCGCAGAAAGGAAAAAAGGCACAGCAAATGCTGCTATTGCTTATTTTGGAGATGGTGCTACTTCCGAAGGGGATTTTCATGAGGGGTTGAATTTCGCCAGCGTTTTTAAAGCGCCGGTTGTCTTTTTTAATCAAAACAATCAATACGCCATCTCTGTTCCTTTTAACAAGCAAATGAATTCAAAAACAATCGCCCAAAAAGCCCTGGCATATGATATTCCGGGAGTCAGAATCGATGGCAATGATGTTTTCATGGTTTATTTTGAAACCTTAAATGCATTAGAAAGGGCCCGTAAAGGTGAAGGGCCGACACTAATCGAAGCAGTTACGTGGCGGTATGGGGCACACACCACTGCAGATGATCCATCTAAGTACCGTGATCAATCCGAAAGCAGCAATAGAAGACAGGAGACTGACCCCATTTTAAGACTAGAGCGCTGGATGAAGAATATGGGGAGATTTGATGAGAAATGGGTGCAGACCATTGAAAAGAAAGCAGCAGATGAAATAGATAAGGCTATTGCCGAAATGGAAGATTTCCCTCCTGCCGATCCAGCAGTTATCTTTGATCATGTCTTTGCAGAGCCGACATGGCAAATCAAGCAGCAGAAAGAAGAGTACCTGAAGCTGATAGGAGGTGGCCAATAATGAAAACGGCAGTTGAAGCAAAAACCATGACATTGGTTCAAGCCATTACCGATGCCCTGGATATTATGCTGAATGAAAAGGAAGAGGTTTTGCTGCTGGGCGAAGATATCGGAAAGAACGGTGGTGTTTTTCGTGCAACTGATGGTCTTCAGGCTAAGTATGGCGAAGGCCGTGTTATTGATACTCCTTTAAGTGAAGCGGGTTTTGTCGGAGCGGGGATTGGCATGGCTGTAAATGGGTTTTTACCTGTGATTGAAATTCAGTTTCTGGGCTTTATTTATCCTGCATATGAACAAATCATGACTCATGCTTCGAGGATCCGAATGAGGACGATGGGACATTTTACTGTTCCGATGGTTATAAGGGCTCCGTATGGTGCAGGTGTAAGGGCTCCTGAAATTCACTGTGATTCAACGGAAGCCATTTTTACACATATGCCTGGCATTAAGGTAGTCTGCCCATCCAGTCCTTATGATGCGAAAGGACTGCTGATTGCTGCCATTGAAGACCCGGATCCAGTTCTGTTTCTTGAGCCCATGCGCTGCTATCGTTCGGCCAAGGAGGAAGTTCCTGAAGGGAAGTATAGCATTGAAATTGGAAAAGGCAATAAGCTCATGGAGGGTGATGATGTGACGGTCATTACGTGGGGAGCCATGGTGCCTGAGGCTATGAAAGCGGCAGAGCTGATGAAAGAAAAGAACACTCATTGTGATGTGATTGATTTAAGGACCCTTTTCCCTCTGGATAAAGATATGATCGCAGAATCTGTCCAAAAGACAGGGAGAACAGTCATTGTCCATGAAGCTCATGCTACCGGTGGAGTAGGAAATGATGTGCTTGCCATCATTAATGATACATCGTTTTTATATCAGAAAGCACCGGTTGAAAGGGTTACTGGATTTGATGCACCAGTGCCATATTTCGGTTTTGAGAACCATTACCTGCCAACTCCGGCAAGGATCCAGCAAGCAATAGAAAAAGTTATGAAGTTTTAGGAGGAGAAGCCATGGAAGTGAAACTTCACGATATTGGAGAAGGCATGACAGAAGCAGAAATCAATTGCTTTTTAGTCAAACCAGGGGATGCAGTGAAAGCCGATGATCCGCTAGTTGAAGTACAGACTGATAAAATGACTGCTGAAATACCTGCTCCCAGAGCGGGAATTATTAAGGAATTTAAAGTGGAGCCCGGCGAGACGATTACAGTGGGGACGACCATTTTAATTTTAGAGGCGTCGGGACATGATGGCATGGAGAAAGTGAAGGTCACTTCTCATCCTGCAAACTCTCATAAGCTGAAGGAGCCATTGCAATCTTTTGCCTCATTCAAAGGAAAACGGGTGCTTGCATCTCCATTTACGAGAAAAATAGCACGGGAAAATTCGATAGACATTGAGAATATTACAGGGACAGGTCCTGCCGGACGTATTTTGGATGAAGACATCTATCAATACTTAGCATCCGGACAGAGTAAGCCTGACCCAGCTGAACAGGAGCCAGCGGTTTCGATGGATACAATATTAAGCCCTCCTGCTGAAAAAGGAATCATTCCGTTTAGGGGCAGAAGGAAACAGATTGCCAGAAAAATGGCACAATCCCTCTATACCATTCCACATTGCACCCATTTTGAAGAAATCGATGTAACCGAGCTGATCACTTTCAGAAAAGAACTAAAAAACCAAAACCAAAATATATCTGCAACAGCCTTTTTCCTGAAGGCATTGTCAATATGCCTGAAAGAAATTCCTGTGTTCAATGCAGTCCTGCATGAAGAAAAGGAAGAAATACATTTAGCAAGTGTACACCATATCGGTATTGCGGTTGATACGGATGAGGGGCTCATCGTTCCGGTCATTAAGCATGTTGAGAACAAAACAATCAGAGAAATTCATGCGGAAATGAAACAGCTCACAGAAAAGGCGGTGGAAAATAAGCTTTCTGTAAAAGAAATATCTGGCGGGACATTCACGATCAGCAATGTGGGACCGCTGGGCGGAAGCTTTGGAGCGACACCGATTATTCAGCATCCGCAAACCGCACTGGTATCATTTCATAAAACAAAAAAGTTGCCTGTTGTCACAGACGATGACCAGATTGTGATCCGGTCAATGATGAATATTTCTATGTCTTTTGATCATAGAGTTGCAGACGGGGCGACAGCTGTTCGCTTTACTAACCGGTTTGCTGAACTGATTAAAAATCCAAAAATGCTTGTTCTGGAGATGGTATAAATGGTAGTTGGAGAACTGGCACATGAGCGCGATGTCATCATTATCGGAGGCGGCCCCGGAGGGTATCATGCTGCGATCCGTGCCGCTCAGCTTGGACGCAGTGTTACCTTGGTTGAACAGGACCAGCTTGGCGGGATTTGTTTAAATAAAGGCTGCATACCTTCAAAGATCCTTACACAGTCTGCAGAAAAATTCACTTCATTTCTAGAGGGGGAAAATTGGGGGCTAGAAGGAGGAGATATATCGTTTAATTTCAATAAGCTTCAGCAATACAAACAGAAGAAAATTGAACAGCTCCGCACAGGAGTTGAAGCGCTCTGTAAAGCCAATAAAATTGAAATACTTATTGGGTCAGCTTTTTTTCTGTCTGAGGATAAGGTTGGCATCGAAAAAGGAGACAAATTTGATGTTTTCAGATTCAGGAATGCAATCATTGCGACCGGCGGAACACCAGAAAAACCACCTTGGACCAGAGAGTTAAGTGAACTGGTATTTGATCAGCATTCCATTTCGGATTTGAGTGAAATACCCGATAAACTATTAATCTATGGCAGTGACTATATTGCGCTTGAAATTGGTATGGCTTTTCAGGCCCTGGGATCCAAAGTAACTATGATCCTTGATGATGGGAAAGAGGATTTTGATTTCGATCAATCCATTTGCCGGGAACTGAAGAGGATTTTAAAAAAGAAAAAGATAGACGTTGTAAGAAATTCGGAAGTATTGGAATTACAGTTTAAGGAGGACATGTTTACAGTAACTTTTGAATTGAAGGGAAAAATAGAAACGATTTCAGGCACACATTTATTTGTTTCAACTACAATCAGACCAAACACCAATCAGCTGGGTCTTTCCCGAATAGGGGTTGAACAATGTGCAGCGGGGTTTATTAAGGTGGATGCTCAAAGCCGGACAACACAGAAACATATCTTTGCTGTCGGCGATGTTACAGAAGGCCCTGCACTTGCTGTTAAAGCAATTAAACAAGGAAAAACAGCTGCAGAAGCGATTGCAGGGATTCAATCTCAATCAGATTTCCATTTCATCCCGATAGTAGCTCATACACAGCCTGCTATTGCGAGTGCCGGGTTAACGGAAAAGGAAGCAATTAACTTGGGCAACGATATTGAAATTGGCCAATTTTCATTGTCTGCCAACGGATTTAGCACTTTGGCCGGAAAAAAAGAAGGATTTATAAAAGTGATCAGCTGCAAGGAAAAGCAAGTTCTTCTGGGAATCCACATGGTAGGCACCGGGGCAATAGAGCTAATTTCAGCCGGCATTACGGCATTGGAAATGGCTGCCAGGGATGAAGATCTAATTTTCCCGAACTATCCCCATCCCAGTGTAAATGAAGGCTTGCTTGAAGCTGTAGAAGCTTTAAGGAATCAGGCTATTCACATCTCGCCCAAAAGCATAAATGAGCAAAAATTAAAAGTGTAACTTACTTTAATGCAGAAGTGCATTATAGCTTTAACTTGAACTCTTGAGAACGTTTGCAGGTTTCATATATGATAAATTCAAAATATTACTAATATTTGAAATGGAGGCGTTAGTATGCAAGATGAAAAAATGTTAAGGGAGCAAAAGAAAGCCGATTTCTTTCCAGTGAAGGAGGTAGATTATTTAGAAATCTACTCTGGGAATGCGAAACAGTCCTGCCATTATTTCTGCACGACTTTCGGCTTTAAGCCAGTTGCATATTCTGGTTTGGAAACAGGCAATAGGGAAACGGTGTCTTATGTTCTTCAGCAAAGAAAGATCCGCCTCGTTATAACCGGAACTTTAAATGACAGTTCCAGAGTATCGAATTTCATTAAAAAGCATGGGGATGGCGTAAAAGATATTGCTTTAGCAGTCGATGATGTTGAAACAGCCTACAATGCTGCAGTCGAAAGAGGCGCAATTGAAATACAGCCGCCTTTTGAGATAAAGGATGAGCATGGCACAGTAAAAAAAGCAGTTATTGGTACATATGGGGATACAATTCACACACTTGTCGAACGAAATGACTATAAAGGGGTATTTATGCCTGGCTTTGAGCCTTATCAAACTGAAGTTCCATTTGAAGATGCCGGTTTTATCGGAATCGACCATGTGGTTGGAAACGTAGAAAGGATGGAGGAATGGGTTAATTATTATGCAAATGTAATGGGCTTTAAGGAAATGAAACACTTTACAGATAAAGACATTACAACAGAATATTCCGCACTGATGTCCAAGGTTATGCATAATGGCGGCAGGATAAAGTTTCCGATTAATGAACCTGCAGAAGGGAAGCGCAAATCCCAGATTGAGGAATATCTGGAATACTACAACGGGCCTGGTGTGCAGCATCTGGCGATCCTGACAGAGGATATCGTCAGCACTGTCAGCATCCTTCGCAAGAATGGGGTGGAGTTTTTAAGTACACCTGATTCTTACTATGAAATGCTTTCTGAACGTGTAGGAAAGATTGATGAAGAGATTGATAAATTGAAAGAATTAAACATTCTCGTCGACCGTGACGACGAAGGGTATTTGCTTCAAATTTTCACTAAGCCAATTGTAGACCGTCCGACCCTATTCATTGAAGTCATTCAGCGTAAAGGTGCACGGGGATTTGGTGAAGGCAACTTTAAAGCACTCTTCGAATCAATTGAACGCGAGCAGGAAAGACGGGGAAACTTATAAATAGAAAAGAGGAATGCCCCGCCCCCTTCACCATGAGGGGGGTAGGCGCAGCAGTTAAACAGTAATGGAATTCCAAGATTATGTATTTTTTATTTTTGAGGGGGAGATACTTTCTCCCTTTTTTAATAATTAAGAAGGAGGCAACACAGATGGCCAGAATCCAGACAAAAAGCGCCGTGGAGAAGATTGTTTCTTATCCGCTTGGCAGCTCGCCGGAAGAGATCAAAGAAAAGTTCAATTTAATGGCTGTCCGGAAAATGTCTGATAATGAAAATGTGTATGGCTGTTCACCAGAAGTAAAGAACAGCATCAGCAAGGCGATGAATAGCCTTTATTTTTATCCGGACGGAACTGTTTCCCTGCTCAAGCGCAAACTGGCCGGATTCTACAATATAAATCAAGATAAATTTCTTGTAAGCAATGGATCAGAAGAAATCATCCGTTTATTGACTAGAGCATACATAAGCACTGGAGACGAGGCTATTATGGCACAGATGACCTTTCCTCGCTATGAAACAAACGTCCTGATTGAAGGAGGCAGTGCTATTACTGTCCCGCTGCAAAATGGCACACATAATCTAAATGCCATGTATGCGCAGGTCAGCAAAAAAACAAAAATGATATTTATCTGCAATCCCAACAACCCTACAGGAACCATAGTCGGTAAAACAGAACTTCTGCAATTCATCGAAAAAGTTCCTTCGAATATCTTGATTATTCTAGATGAAGCTTACTATGAATATGTGCAATCATCAGATTACCTTGACTCTATTTCACTTTTGGAAAAGAAGCCGAATTTGATCATTCTGCGGACTTTTTCCAAAATTTACGGTCTTGCCGGTCTCCGTGTCGGCTATGGAATCATGGATTCCGAGATAGTGAATGAGCTTCATAAGGTGAAAGATGTTTTTAATGTCAATCATCTTGCCCAGGCAGCCGCTGCAGCGGCATTACATGACCAAGGCTTTATAAGGGAATGTGCTGAAAAAAATGCCAAAGAGATGAAATTTGTGAGTCAGAAGTTAAATGATTTACAGGTTCGCTTTTTTCCTTCCCAAACCAACTTTATTTATATTTTTAGTCAGTATCCAATAGCGGAGAACTTGATTGCCAATGGCTTAGTTGTCCGGCAAATGAAGCTTGAGGGATATCTTGATGCTTTTCGGATGACTTTAGGCACAAGGGAAGATAATGAAGCAGCCATGGATGTGATAAACAAACTTCTAAATGAAAAGGCGGTGTAAGGTGTATGGAATTAAATCCTGCCAGTCTGGAATGGAATGACGCTTATAAGCTGCTGGTTGGTTCTATCCTGCCGCGTCCCATTGCGTTTGTTACCACTATGGATGCGGATGGAAATGTAAATGCAGCTCCATTTAGCTTTTTTACTGCCATATGTGCAGATCCGATGCTGATTTGTTTTTCTCCGATGCGAAAAGGGACAGATGGCTCTAAGAAAGACACGCTTGCCAATATCGAAGAAACAAAGGAATTCGTTATTAACATAGTCAGTGAAGACTTTACCGAAAAGATGAATATTTGTGCAGCGGATTACCCGGCTGGTACAGACGAACTGGTCGCCGCTGGGCTCACTAAAGAAAAAAGTGCCGCTGTGAATCCTCCTCGGGTGAAAGAATCAAAAGTTCACTTGGAATGCAGTCTCCATCAGGTACTTCATTTTGGAGAACGACCTGGCTCAGGAAGCCTGGTGATTGGTAAAGTGGAGCATGTGCATGTTGCTGAAGAGCTATATGAAAATGGAAGGATTAATTCTGAGAAACTAAAGCCAGTTGGCCGAATGGCAGGACATATTTATACCAGGCCGATGACGGATGTATTTGAATTAATCCGAAAAACAGAGCCAAGGTGATGCTATGAAATTCATAACTTTTCAAAAATCAGATGGATCCATTAGAGCTGGCTGGCTGAAGAATAAGGAGTATGCCGTTGATATGCATGAAGCGACCAATGGTGTTCTTCCCAAAACCATGCTGGCATTCCTGGAGAACCATGAATTTTTTATGGAATACTTATCAACCAGCAAAAAACTGAAGGACACTGATAGAGGGGTATATTCTTTATCGGAAGTCACCTTAAAAGCACCGCTTCCAAATCCAAAAAGCTTCCGGGATTTCTATGCTTTCGAGGAACATGTAAAAACGGCAAGAGCTAACCGCGGACTTGATATGATACCCGAATGGTATGACATACCAGTTTTTTATTTCTCAAATCATTTAAGCATCAAGGGGCCGAATGAAGAAATTTCACGCCCCAGTCAATGCAAATGGCTTGATTATGAGCTGGAAATTGCCTGTATCATTGGAAAAGAAGGAAGGGATATCAAAGCTTCTGAAGCGGATGATTATATTTTCGGTTATTGCATCTTGAATGATTGGAGCGCAAGAGACATTCAGCGCAAAGAAATGAAGGTAGGTCTTGGCCCTGCAAAAGGGAAGGATTTTGCCACTAGTACAGGGCCATATATCGTTACAAAAGATGAGCTGGAGCATTTCCGTGTTGAAAACGGCTATGATTTGCCGATGACAGCAAAAGTAAATGGAACTCTTCTCTCAGAGGGGAATATGCAGGATCTCTACTATTCTTTTTACGAAATGATTGAGCGGGCTTCTGATGGTGTAACCCTTTGCCCTGGTGAAATGATAGGCTCTGGGACTGTTGGGAGCGGCTGCATCCTTGAGCTTGGCACAGATGTGCACCGCTGGCTTGAACAAGGGGATGAAGTTGAGCTTGAGATTGGAAATCTGGGGGTCTTAAAAAATCGAATTGCAAACAAGTGAGGTGGAAAACATGTTTTATCGCCAAATGGGAAGAATCCCGCACAAACGGCATACGACTTTCAAAAAATCGGATGGAACCCTTTTCAGGGAACAGGTTATGGGGACAAAAGGTTTTTCCGGCACCCAATCCATTCTTTATCATCACTACATGCCGACAGAAGTAGCACGTACTGAGCTGATAGGAAAATATGTTCCCGAGTATGAGGAACAGGAAAGCTTGAAGCACCGCCATTTGTTTACAGATCAAATCGAAAAGAAAGGAAATGCACTTTCAGCACGGGAATATCTGCTTGGTAATGATGATCTTTTAATAGGCACTATAAATATTACAGAGCCGATGAAGAGCTTTTACCGGAATGGTGATGGCGATGAGATGCTTTACATTCACTATGGAACAGGAAAAATTGAGACTATGTTCGGAACCTTAACCTATCGTCCGGGGGACTATGTCATAATTCCGATAGGCACTATTTACCGGGTGATTCCGGACAATGAGCAATTGACAAAAGTACTCCTGGTGGAGTCCTTCAGCCAAATTACAACACCAAGAAGATATCGAAATGAATATGGGCAGCTGCTCGAACATAGTCCTTTCTGTGAAAGAGATATTCGGGGACCAGAGACCTTGGAAACATATGATCAAAAAGGGGAACATGAAGTCATTACGAAAACAAGGGGATATTTGCATTCTCATATCCTGAATCATCATCCGCTTGATGTGGAAGGCTGGGACGGCTATCTCTATCCGTGGGTATTTAATATTGAAGACTTTGAACCGATTACTGGAAGGGTCCATCAGCCCCCGCCAGTTCATCAGACATTTGAAGGACATAATTTTGTTGTATGTTCTTTTGTTCCCAGATTATATGACTACCATCCAGAGGCCATCCCTGCCCCTTACTATCACAGCAATGTCAATAGTGATGAACTGCTTTATTATGTGGAAGGCAACTTTATGAGCAGAAAGGGTATCAGGGAAGGCTCCATCACTCTTCATCCGAGCGGGATTCCCCATGGCCCTCATCCCGGGAAGACTGAAGCAAGCATTGGCAAAAAGGAAACTCTTGAGCTTGCTGTTATGATTGATACATTCAGGCCATTAAAATTGGTGAAAAAAGCTAAGTTAATAGAAGATGAAAAGTACATGTATACATGGATTGAATAGAAAAAAGCACTTTCCCTTTTTCCGTAGGGAGAGTGTTTTTTTTTTACTTTTCATTCTGCCAAATGATGGCGATTGTACCTTCGCCTGCATGGGCAGCAATGGTTGAGCTTATTTCACCAATGATAATATCGAGGCGGGGAAAGTGTGATTTGATTTCCTCTGCCAGTTCCTCCGCTTTGCCCCGCACATTCCCATGCATGATTTGAACCTGAGGAATGGTGTGGCTTTCGTAAGCATCCCCGAGCAATTCTATCATTCTTTTAATTGCTTTTTTATCCGAACGGACTTTATCAAACAATTCAAACGCACCGTCCCGGTTAATGCGGATTATTGGCTTTATTTTTAATATGCTTCCCAGCAGATATTGTGTTCCTGACATTCTGCCGCCTTTATAAAATTGCTCAAGGCTGCCAAGCAAGATATAATTCTCAGATTTGTCTGCCTCACTTTGAAGGATTTCAGCAATCTTATGTACTGGCATTTCATTCTCAGCAAGCTTAAATCCTTTATAGATTAAAGACGTAATAGCATAAGACATGCATTTTGAATCAACTGCCGAAACAGGGAACCCTGCCAGCTCAGATCCGGCCAGGCAGCTGTTCCTCGTACCGCTTAATTTGCTGGAAACATGTACAGCGACCGCAGCATCATATTCAATCTTCAATGTTTCAAATAGTTCAGCAAATCTCCCGGCAGAAGGCTGTGAAGTTTTAGGAACTTCTTTTCCAGTCCGGATCCGGCTGTACAGCTGATCTGTGTTTAAATCAATACCATCTTCAAATGACTCCTCACCGAATGTTATTAATAGAGGCACAATATAAACATCAGGGTGTTCGAGCAGCTCCTCAGAAATATAAGCAGTGCTGTCTGTAATCCAGGCAATCTTCTTTTTTGTCATGGATGTTATAAGTCCTTTGCCAATTATTTTTCACCAAAATTAACCGCTTCCATTATTGAAAACTTCCCTTATTATACACGAAGAAATCATTGCCTGTATTGCTTTTGAGTGATCCATATATAGGAAATGGCCAGAGTATCTTAATAGAATGTTTATATGTAGCACTTGAAGGTAAATAAGAATTTTTTGTGAACAATGTTTGAACCTGATAAAATGGCGACCTGAAATGAAAAAATCCCCTGCGCCGCAGGGGATTGTGATTGTATCTACTTTATTGACCTAATACCATTTAAACTTGTTTATTGAAATTAAAAAACTTTCGTAGTCCAATCCTCACAATTCCAAATATCGGTCGCAATTTCACGATAGAAATCAGGTTCGTGGGATACCATCAAGATACTTCCGCGATATGCCTTTAAAGCTCGCTTTAACTCTTCTTTTGCTTCCACATCCAAGTGGTTGGTAGGTTCGTCTAGAATTAATAAATTCGTTTCTGTGTTTAAAATTTTACACAATCGAACTTTGGCTTTTTCGCCGCCAGAAAGGACTTCGATTTTACTTTCAATATGTTTCGTCGTTAATCCGCATTTTGCCAGAGCAGCACGAACTTCAGCCTGATTCATACTTGGGAACTCGCTCCAAATCTCTTCAATACAAGTGTTGTAGTTGGCCTGCTTAACTTCCTGCTCGAAGTAACCGATGTATTGATACTCACCGCGTTCCACTTTACCCGAAATGGGACTAATCAATCCAAGAATACTTTTTAAAAGAGTAGACTTACCAATACCGTTAGCTCCCACGAATGCAATTTTTTGTCCGCGTTCCATTTTTAAATTCAGAGGGCGTGAAAGTGGTTCATTGTAACCAATAACAAGATCTTCAGTCGTGAAAATCCAGCGACTAGCTGCACGAGCTTCTTTGAAAATAAACTCTGGTTTCGGCTTCTCTCTCCCCAATTCAATAATTTCCATTTTGTCGAGCTTCTTTTGACGAGACATCGCCATATTACGAGTCGCAACACTTGCCTTGTTGCGAGCAACGAAATCCTTTAAATCAGCAATTTCTTGTTGTTGACGCTTGTATGCAGCCTCTAGTTGCTGCTTTTTCATTTCATATACTTTTAAGAAGTTATCATAGTCACCAACATAGCGATTTAACTCTTGGTTTTCCATGTGATAGATCAAGTTAACAACATTGTTCAAGAATGGAATATCATGTGAAATCAAGATAAATGCATTCTCATATTCCTGTAAATAGCGCTTCAACCATTCGATATGCTGTTCATCCAAATAGTTTGTAGGCTCGTCTAGTAATAGGATTTCAGGTTTTTCCAGCAAAAGCTTTGCTAGTAAAACTTTCGTACGCTGCCCACCGCTGAGATCATCTATATCACGATCAAGTCCAACATCGTCTAATCCTAGGCCACGAGCAACTTCCTCAACTTTTGAATTAATTTGATAGAAATCATTACTATCTAAAGTTTCTTGCAGCTCGCCAACTTCTGCAAGTAATGCATCGATATCAGCACCTTCATCACCCATTTTTGCATAAAGTTCATTGATCTCTGATTCAGCATCAAAAAGATATTGAAAAGCAGTACTCAAAGCGTCACGCATCGTAGTGCCTTTTTTAAGTACAGCATGTTGATCTAAGTAACCAACACGAACTTTTCGTGACCACTCAACTTTCCCCTCGTCGGGTTGTAACTTCCCGGTAACAATATTCATGAAAGTAGACTTACCCTCACCATTTGCCCCAACTAGTCCAACGTGTTCACCTTTTAAAAGTCGAAAAGACACATCATTGAAAATCGCACGATCACCGAAACCGTGACTTAAATTTTGTACATTTAATACGCTCATTTTTTTACCCCTTCTCTAATATTCCATGTGGATATCTTACTAGATTTATACTGTTTTTTCTATCTAAAGTTATTTCTTGTGAAAAATGTAATTCGATTATTGGGATAAGTTGGAGTCTGCCCTTTCTTAATTAAAGGCTCTATTATAGCTGGATGTTGATTTTAAGGCATTGAAATATAGGTGGAAAGAATCTGCTAAATCACGGAATCCATATAATTCCCTGATTTAGCTATTATTTCTATTTCCCAAGATAACCTTGAAGGACCATTTCCAAAGGGAGACCACCCGCGCTGCTTTCTCAATTTTAATATCCAGAGAATAAAAAGCCGCCATCATCAAGATGCTCCTGGACTTCGCCCATTTTTTCAAGATGCTCCTCATGCTCTTAAGGGGTGGCATCTGCCATTTTGGCTGTTCCTTCATTTAGTTCCTCCTCTTGCTTGTAATGGGCAGGGGGGACAGGAAGCTTCTTTAGATGGACATGAAGTCAATCTTACACAAGGAAGACAAAGGATAACCAGGAAGGAAGTTATGTTGGGGATCAGCAAATAGGGGGGGCACACTAACACTTCACCCGGAAAAAAGGTGCCAATTAGGTTATTGGCACCTTTCGCTAATTTTAATTGTTCACTTAACTCCCTGCGGAACTGCCAGGCCAAGACCTTTAGCAATACGTGTACCATAATCAGGATCCGCTTTAAAGAAATGCTGTATCTGGCTATGCTTAATTTCTTCTTTTTCTACAGGCTTCATGGCAGCAACAATGTTTGCCACAAGACGGGAGCGTTCCTCTTCACTCATTAAGCGGTATAGATCACCGGCTTGTGTGTAGTGATCGTTATGATCATATGCAACACTTTCGGCTAAACCGGAAACAGGGTATGCAGCCTGCTTGTGCTCCGGTGCCTCAGTAGGTCCTCCAAAGCTGTTCGGCTCGTAATAAACAGAGCCTCCGCCATTGTTGTCAAAGCGCATCTGACCGTCACGCTGATAGTTTTGCACTTCGTTCTTAGGTCGGTTGATTGGCAGCATCTGATGGTTCGCACCTACGCGGTAGCGGTGTGCATCATGGTAGGCGAACAGACGGCCCTGGAGCATCTTGTCAGGTGAAACATCAATCCCCGGCACGAGCGTTCCAGGAGAGAAAGTAGCCTGCTCAACTTCAGCAAAGTAGTTTTCAGGGTTTTTATTCAGTACCATGCGTCCTACTTCGATTAATGGATAGTCTTTCTGTGACCATACCTTTGTTACATCGAATGGATCGAACCGGTAAGTATTCGCATCTTCAAGCGGCATGATTTGCACGCATAGCTTCCATGATGGGAAATCGCCATTCTCAATTGCATTAAATAAATCCTCTGTATGGTAATCAGGGTTTTCTCCAGCCATTTTCGCTGCAGCGTCCACGCTAAGGTTTTTAACGCCCTGTTCCGTTTTAAAGTGATACTTTACCCAGACACCTTCACCTTGTTCATTTACCCATTTAAATGTATGGCTGCCGAATCCGTGCATATGTCTAAGGGTTGCAGGTATGCCGCGGTCTGACATTAAGATGGTTACCTGGTGCAGCGATTCAGGTGATAAGGACCAGAAGTCCCAAACGGCTGTCGGATTTTTTAAATGTGTCTTAGGATCACGCTTTTGTGTATGAATGAAGTCAGGGAATTTAATTGCATCCCGAATAAAGAATACAGGCGTATTGTTCCCTACAAGGTCGTAGTTGCCTTCTTCTGTATAAAACTTAACCGCAAAACCGCGTGGGTCGCGTACAGTATCAGCTGAGCCCAATTCACCCGCAACAGTTGAGAAACGGACGAATAAAGGAGTTTTTTTGCCTACTTCTGATAGGAATGCGGCTTTTGTATATTTAGTGAGGTCATTAGTAACTTCAAAATAGCCATGTGCGCCAGCACCTTTGGCGTGAACTACCCGCTCAGGTACGCGTTCCCTGTTGAAATGGGCCAGTTTTTCCAGCAAGTGTACATCCTGAATTAAAGTAGGCCCTCTAGAGCCAGCTGTCATTGAATTTTGGTTGTCGCCAACAGGGGCGCCCCAGCTTGTAGTTAGATTATTCTTATTTGCCATTCTATAATCACCTCATAAAAGTTTAATAGCTTGCTACATTCATAATGATAACATTTCTCAATGTAAAATCAATACTTTTTTATAATTATTATAAATAAAGATAAGTTCTTAAGAAGAAGCTCTTATAAAAAGAGGAGGAGAATGCTTGTTTTTAACGGCATTAGTATATTTATATTTGCGTTTTTTCTTAAAAGAACTGGTTTTTTCGGAAGGATGGGAGCAGAAGGGGGATGTTCATGTGAATTTAGAGGATCCATATGAAAAAATCGGGCGGTATAAGGAACCGCCCGATTTACTAGCTAATATTTTCTCTTATTATCGGCATGCTCATGCATCTTGGGCCACCCCGTCCTCTTGAGAGTTCTGAGCTGAGAATTTCAATGACCTCAACCCCATTTTGACGGAGGATGTCGTTTGAGACATAATTCCGGTCATAAGTTACAACTACACCGGGAGCGATGGCGAGTGTATTGGATCCATCATTCCATTGTTCGCGTGCCGATGCAATCGGGCAGCCTCCTCCACAAGGGATTAACACTATTTCATCAAGATGAAGAACTTCTTTTAATGTTTCCTTCAAAGAGTTTTTCTCTGTAATTTTAAGAAGATCTGAATTCTCCTCCTGTTCCAGTATGTAAATCTTCATACTGCCATCTCTATCTTCAATAGCAGGATGGTAGGTGAATTTATCGTGGTCAATCATTGTAAATACAGTATCCAGGTGCATGAATGCACGGATTTTGGGGATTTCAACTGCCACAACTTTTTTAATGGATTTCTGGCGGGTGAATAGTTCCCTTGCAAGTTTTTCTATCCCTTGTGCAGAAGTTCTTGCGCTGACGCCAATGGCGACTACTTCATCGCTCAATATCAGTTCATCTCCGCCTTCTAGTGAGTAAAGATCATCACGTTTAAAGTAAGCAGGAATTTCATGTTTATTAAAACGGGGATGATGATTCATGATGTAGTCCATAAAAATGGACTCCCGTCTCCTTGCAGGTTCATGCATTCGATTAATGGTAATGCCTTCACCTATAACCGCAGCAGGATCCCGGGTAAAATAAAGGTTGGGCATTGGGTCCAGATAAAAAGGATAATGATCAGGCATCAGTTCATGAAGATGAATTTTCTTATCCTGATCAATATCCGATTTTACGACACCTGACATCACTTTCTTTACCAGCTCATCAGGCGGAAGAGATAAGAGATAATCTTTTACAGTTTCGTAGGAACCATTTATATTCGATTGACTTTCCCATAAGACCTTTTCAATAAAAGACATTCTTGTCTCGTCTAGCTGTATGGCTTCTGTCATCAATTTATCGAGATATAAGACCTCAATTCCCCGATTGCTTAGTATATTGGAGAAATAATCATGTTCTTTTTGAATGGCAGGTAAAAAGGGGATGTCATCGAATAAAAGTCTTTTCAAATATTGAGGTGTGAGATTTTCAATTTCCTTACCCGGCCTATGCAGAAGGACCGTCTTTAATTCTCCAATTTCCGAAGTTACATTTAACGGATGTTTCATTATTAATACCTCCAAAGGCTAAATGCCTGACCTATTGTTCTATGTTTGATTGGTTCCCTGTGTATTCATAGAGTAAACAGATCAATTTTGCGCATATTTATTCAATGCAGCAAAAATGTGCCGGGTAAATTTTTTCAAATTAAAAGGGCAAACTACATATCAGGCATTCTTAATGAAACTCAAAGAAAATCTGTCCTTCATAAGTGTACAAATTGAAAAAATGTGTTAAAGTATAAATTGAAAAACCTTTACATAGCTTTATTTGCTTAACGAAATAATGTCCGTGCTGAAAATACAGTTGTGTATGAGTTGGCGACATTCAATAAAAATGAACTGGGGGATACTGAGATGACCAGCAAAATTTTAGATTCTTTTTTACAGGAAAACCTGGAGGATTTAAAGGATAGAGGACTTTACAACGTAATCGACCCTCTTGAAAGCCCAAATGGCCCTATAATCAAAATCAATGGAAGAGAACTAATCAATCTTTCATCCAATAACTATTTAGGTTTGGCAACTGATGAAAGACTTAAAAAATCTGCCATCGAAGCAATTGAGAAATATGGGGTTGGAGCAGGTGCTGTCCGTACTATAAATGGAACGCTTGAACTTCACACAAAACTTGAAGAAAAGCTTGCTGAGTTCAAACAAACAGAAGCAGCCATCGCATACCAATCTGGTTTTAATTGTAACATGGCGGCTATTTCAGCTGTTATGGATAAAAATGATGCTATTCTGTCTGATGAATTAAACCATGCGTCCATTATTGATGGATGCCGTCTATCGAAAGCTAAGATTATTCGAGTAAATCATTCTGATATGGAAGATTTACGGGCAAAAGCGAAGGAAGCAAAAGAATCTGGACAGTACAACAAAATCATGATCATTACTGACGGCGTTTTCTCAATGGATGGGGACATAGCAAAGCTTCCTGAGATCGTGGAGATCGCCGAAGAATTTGATCTGATCACTTATGTGGATGATGCGCACGGTTCAGGAGTACTTGGAAAAGGAGCAGGGACTGTAAAGCACTTCGGCCTTTCCGATAAAATCGATTTCCAGATCGGAACACTTTCTAAGGCAATAGGTGTTGTTGGTGGATATGTGGCCGGCAAAAAGGATTTGATTGATTGGCTGAAAGTCCGCAGCAGACCATTCCTATTCTCAACATCTTTAACACCTGCTGATGTAGCAGCAAGCACGAAAGCCATTGAGCTGCTGATGGAAAGCACAGAGCTGAATGAAAAGTTATGGGAAAATGCCAATTACCTTAAGGATGGTCTGGAGAAATTAGGATTTAATATTGGCGACAGTGAAACACCAATCACTCCTTGTATTGTTGGAGATGAAGTAAAAACACAGGAATTCAGCAAAAAACTCAATGAAGAAGGCGTTTATGCGAAATCAATCGTCTTCCCGACTGTCCCAAGGGGAACGGGACGTGTCAGAAATATGCCTTCTGCAGCACATACGAAAGAAATGCTGGATCAGGCTATTGCAATTTATGAAAAAGTCGGCAAAGAAATGGGAATTATTTAAGTTTGACTATAAAGCAAAATCTATAAGGCAAAGAGGAAATGTTGGAGGAATAAAATGAAACGAATTATGATTACTGGAGCTTTAGGTCAGATTGGCTCTGAACTAACCTTGAAATTAAGAGAAATCTATGGAACAGACAATGTTATTGCAACAGACATCAGAAAAAATGAGTCTGAAGCTGCCCAATCAGGACCGTTTGAAATGGTTGATGTTACTGATGCAAAATCAATGCTGGATACGGCTAAAAAATATAATGTGGATACAGTTATCCATATGGCAGCCCTGTTATCAGCAACAGCTGAAGCCAACCCAGTATTTGCATGGAATTTAAATATGGGGGGGCTTATGAATGCACTTGAAACGGCTAGAGAGTGCAGCGCACAATTCTTTACGCCGAGCTCCATTGGCGCATTTGGTCCTTCTACGCCAAAAGACAACACACCGCAGGATACTATTCACCGCCCAACTACTATGTATGGCGTGAACAAGGTTGCGGGCGAATTACTGTCTGATTACTACTATTACAAGTTTGGTGTTGATACTAGAGGCCTGCGATTCCCTGGTTTAATCTCCTATGTTACTCCTCCAGGGGGCGGAACGACTGATTACGCTGTTGAGATCTACTATGAAGCGATTAAAAATGGCCGCTATACTTCTTATATCGACCAGGGCACATATATGGATATGATGTATATGCCGGATGCATTAAATGCTATCGTTGATTTAATGGAAGCCGATGCAGATAAACTCAGTCACCGCAACTCCTTCAATGTAACTGCAATGAGTTTTGAACCTGAACAGATTGCTGCAGAGATCAGAAAGCATATTCCTGGGTTTGAAATTTCCTATGAAGTTGATCCTGTGCGCCAGGCGATTGCCGACAGCTGGCCAAATTCGATTGATGCAAGTGCAGCAAAAGAAGAGTGGGGATTTAAAGCAGACTTCGATTTAGCCAAGATGACTGCTGATATGCTTGATAAACTAAGAACAAAATTATGATAAAGCAAAAGGGACGCCGTATGGCTGTCCCTTTTATAGTTTTATATTGAATTGCTTGCGGAGGAATTCCCTTTTTTCCTCCTCGGTTATTTCATATTTTTCTTTTGTGCCCGCTTCAGACTTAGTGACAGTCAATCCTGAGAGTGTAACACGGCCATTCTTTGTCGCAATAGTGGCCAGGTCGCCATGTGTAAAATGGGATTCAGGAGAAGTCTGATTGAAAAAACATGCATCATGAAAGTCATTCAGCTGCCTTGGCTTATCAGAAAAACGGTAAAGAATTCTCCATTTACCATCCTCAAGTCTTTGAAGATCATAAATTCCTTCACCGGACTCTCTTATCCGGTAAGTTCCGCTTACATCTGTTTTTTCCTCACCCGTTAAAGGTAAAGGCTGCCTGACGGAATCACCAAATCCTACGTCCACCAAATAAGGAATTTGGTTTAATAAAACCAGTATGGCTGCATGGGAATCTTCTCTGACCCATCCATCCGGCTTTTTGACGGTGCAGGAAATCAAGTGGGATTGAAATCCCAGTTCTGACAGCAGATGTTGAAATAGACCGTTTAATTCATAACAAAAGCCTCCCTGGCTTCTTTCAAGAATTTTTTCAAAAAACGCATCTGTGTCAAGCATAATAGGAATTTTTCTTGTTACATCCAAGTTTTCAAAAGGAATTTTGTGCATATGGCTGCTCTGAAGTTCTTTCAGATATTCAAGATCAAGATTACGTTCAGCCGATACTGCAATGCGTTTTAAGTATTTCTCTGCATCCATAAGATCACTCCATAAATTTTTTCTTTTTTAGCAATTAAGAAGGAAAAACAAATCAATTTGCAGTAATGAAATAGTTATACTAAAATGTCATTATATTTACATTTTAGCAAATTACACACGGGGGTTTAAATATGGCATATGAAGTAACTGTTGAATTTTGCATGATGTGAAACTACGCACCAAAAGCCGCGAGTTTCGCGGAAGAACTTTTTACACATTTTCGCTCTGATATTTCAAAAATGGAACTGGTTCCAAGTAAAGGCGGAGCTTTTGAAGTGACAGTAAATGGAGAAAAGCTTTATTCTAAGCTCGATACTGGCATCTTTCCTAAAACCAAAGAAATTATTGATAAGATGCAGGGATAACCTGCCAAACCTTCTCCCCAGGGAGGAGGTTTTTTACTGATCCATAACATTTTATCGCAGTCTAACGGGCAGTGAGACTCCCACTTCAAGACTCAGAGGAATCATGGAGAATAAGTGGGGGTCAAACTGTCCGTAAAGGCCCGATTGGTTCAACTAACAATCAGTGGGGGATAAAACCCCACTGATTGAAGTTTCACTATATGTAAACAAAGGGCAGAAAGGCTACCTCTATCTCAGTTTTCAATTGATGCTGATATCCCTATCGCATCCTGGCCCAGCTTCCTTTTTATTTATAAAAATCTCTAATATCTCATTGGAAAAATTTGCACTTACCCTGTTTTTAATAACTGAAAAAGGCAGCTTAACTTTCCGCATACATGGCTGGCCGCAGCGAATCGGGTCAGTTTCATCTATTTTAACCGCTTTAATGATCACCGTGTTTTCCTTTAAGGAAACGGTTACATCTTTTGAAACGCATCCTGTTAAGAGCGCCTCAACAATAATTTCCGCTTCCGTATCATATAAGTCGATGCGAAAAGTAATTTGATCCAAATACGATGACAGCGGGTCCAGATAATAATCCTCCATCCATTTTTCCAATTCATCCAAATTAAACGGATGGAAATCTTCCTTTTTGTTCAATTTCAAAACCCCCTTGTTTCAATCTATAGTATTCATTTCATGCAAAATAGTGAAAAATGATATAATAATCAGGCAAGTGCTGGAGGGATCTTAATGAAAAGTACAGTCAGAAATATTTTACCGGTTCATGAACTGCAAAAAGACCGGCGTTTTACCCATTTAATGAAACAGTATGGACTTGACTTTATACATACAACAAATATTTTAAAAGAGGTAATTTCTGAAATCAGGAATAACATTCTTGACGGGAATTGGACGGGCGAGGAGCCTGGTACGGAAAAATTTACGGAAGATATATTTAAAAAAGCAGAAGAGGTAATCAATGTTCGGTATGGATACACTCTTAAAAGGGTTATCAATGCCACTGGCACTATACTTCACACTAATCTTGGCCGAGCGCGTTTAAGCAAATCAGCAGCTGAACATATGCTTGAAATTGCCATGAACTATTCCAATTTGGAATATAACCTGGGCGAAGGAGCCCGGGGATCCAGGCATAGTCACCTGGAAAGCCTGGTCAAAGAACTGACAGGAGCAGAAGCAGCGATGGCAGTTAACAATAATGCTGCTGCCGTTTATATCATCCTAAAAGCTCTTGCAGAAGAAAAAGAAGTAATAGTTTCCCGCGGTCAGCTTGTTGAAATCGGAGGCTCCTTCAGGGTATCAAGCATAATGGAAGAGAGCGGTGCAAAGCTTGTTGAAGTGGGAACAACGAATAAAACCCACTTAGAAGATTATAAACAAGTGATCAATGAAGATACAGCCATGATTATGAAGGTACATACGAGCAATTTTAAAATAATAGGTTTTACCAAAGAAGTTGGAACTGACGAACTAGCCCAGCTATCTAAAGAAAAAAATATCATATTCTATGAAGATTTGGGCAGCGGTGCACTATTTGATTTTAAAAGCAAAGGAATCGGTAATGAGCCAGCCGTAAGTGATGTGATAAAAATGGGGGCAGATATCGTTTCTTTTAGCGGGGACAAGCTTTTAGGCGGCCCGCAGGCAGGCATTATTGCCGGGAGAAAGGACTTAATCGAAAAACTGAAGAAACACCAGCTTGCCCGGGTACTTCGAGTTGATAAAATGACAATTGCAGCGCTCGAAGGCACGCTTATTGATTACTTAAAAGGGGAAGAGGGGCTGAAAAATATTCCGGTAGTCCATGATGTAATGACGACAAGTGAGGAACTCGAAACGAGAACTGCACAATTTCTTCACAGATTACAAGCAGCTGCGAAGGATTATGAATGCTCTATGAGAAAAAGCACAGGGCAAGTTGGGGGAGGAACAATGCCTGATGTTGAACTGCCTTCCTGGGTTGCCGTTTTAAAGCACTGGCGTTACTCACCGGAACATATTGGCCGACAGTTAAGAATTAATTGTACTCCTTCCATAATAGTGAGGATACATAAAGAAGAAGTACTGATTGACCTGCGGGCAGTAACTGTAAATGAAGAGGACATCATTATAAAAGCATTAACTGCTATTTAATTCTTGCAGCTGCCTGATTTTAAGGCAGCTGCTTTTTGATTAAACTTTACATATCATGGTGGGAATTATGTTTTTGTCTGGTATGGTTCCGGTTTTTCACTTTTTTTGAGCCGCTTAAAGGTTCAGGCTGTCCATCGTTATTATGCCCTTTGGGTGCATTTTTTCGCATGTCTTTGCCGTTGTTTTTATTCATTTTTTGATGCCCTCCTCATAATATAGGATGCTGACTTCCGCTCCAGGCAGCGTCCATACTGTGCTGCCGTCTTAAGGCTCTGGGTAACCAAGATAGAAGGTGAAACTCATCTTCCTCTCATGTGTTAGTGTGGCTCTTTTCCATGGAAAATTGCCTTGCAAATTGTGGCTGAAATTCAAGATTTCCACCTGAGTGATTTGGCGGAATATTTTATGGTTCTATTGCGCAATTTAATGGTACAAATTTTATTAGGAGTGAAAAAGCATGCCATATCATAAAGATAAACAGCAGGCATTTCAGGCAGCGCAGCAGGGAATGGAAGATGCACAGGAGCTTTATGCTGAAATTGTAAAAGATTCTGCCAGTTACGGCCATCAGCTTAAACATCTTAAGCAGGAGGTAAATGAAGCGTACGCTCAAATTGAAAATGCACTTGAGGTTGCATCCGATCATCAGCGGGCACAATTGGAGAGATTCCAGCAGGACTTGCGATCCATGGTTGATGATGTGAACCAATACTAGAATGTTATGAATTGAAGGGAATAAAATTTTTTCCTAAAAACCCGGCTGCGACCAGCCGGGTAATTTAATTTAAAATCAGATACAACATTTTGGTCTCGCAAAGAGCCTGCCTTCTCGAGGTGTCCTGAGTTGGGCAAGGCGTTTCCGCTTTCCTTATTTACTGATTCTTCTTCCTCTTTTTATTATTTTGCTTTTGCGCTTCTGTTAGGGGTTCATTGGCAAATTCCTCATTGTATCCGGTGCCCATGCCCTGCCCTTTTGCATCATTCATACCCTCTATAATATGATTAGCCTTTCTTTTAGCCATAGCGAATCACCTCCGTATTATTATTTTTCCGTGAATGATGTCAATTTATGTTGTTTTTTAGACAAGAGATTTCTCTTTTTCGTTTTATCAGTATAATAACCAAGCTAGAACGGGTTTTATCCTCTAATTGAAAAACGCTATCAATTAGGGCGTTTAAAAGGCTAATTGTAGTAAATAAGAATTTGTGATAAGAAAAACTTATCAAAAACAATAACTTTCTTGTTATTTACTTATATAACAGGTTGTATTAATATAGGAATTGTGAGAAAAGTAAGGATGGATGAAAATTCAAACTTTTCGACAATTACCTAACACTTGGTATATGATGTTTATTGAAAGAGGGGGTAATACATTTGGCAAAGAATGATGTGTTCAATTCCCGCAAATCCTTTGATCTGGACGGGAAGCGCTATCATTACTATCATTTAGGCGCTCTGGAAGAAGCTGGAGTAGGTAATGTTTCCAAATTGCCTTATTCTATTAAGGTATTATTGGAATCAGTACTTCGTCAATATGACGGCCGTGTAATTACAAAAGAGCATGTTGAAAACCTTGCAAAATGGGGAACTTCTGAAGTAAAAGAAGTAGATGTTCCTTTCAAACCATCACGTGTAATTCTGCAGGACTTCACTGGAGTTCCGGCAGTAGTTGACCTGGCTTCATTGCGTAAGGCAATGGCTGACATGGGTGGGGACCCTGACAAAATCAATCCTGAGAAGCCGGTTGATCTAGTTATCGACCACTCTGTACAGGTAGATAAGTATGGTACACCTGATTCTCTTGAAGCCAACATGGAGCTTGAATTCGAGCGCAATGCTGAGCGCTACCAGTTCTTAAGCTGGGCACAAAAGGCATTTGACAACTATCGTGCAGTTCCGCCTGCAACAGGTATTGTTCACCAGGTAAACCTTGAGTTCCTTGCGAATGTTGTTCATGCTCTTGAAACAACGGAAGGTGATTTTGAAACTTTCCCTGACACTCTTGTAGGTACTGACTCCCATACAACCATGATCAACGGTATCGGCGTTCTTGGATGGGGTGTAGGAGGTATTGAAGCTGAAGCAGGTATGCTGGGACAGCCTTCATATTTCCCTGTTCCTGAAGTTGTAGGGGTTAAGCTTACTGGCGAGCTTCCTAACGGAACAACTGCTACTGACCTTGCATTAAAGGTAACCCAGGTACTGCGCAGCCAGGGAGTGGTTGGCAAGTTTGTAGAATTCTTCGGTCCTGGTGTTACACAGCTTCCATTGGCTGACCGTGCTACAATTGCTAACATGGCACCAGAATACGGAGCTACTTGCGGATTCTTCCCTGTTGATGCGGAAGCTCTGGATTACATGCGCCTGACTGGACGTCCAGAAGAGCAAATCAAAATTGTGGAAAAATACTGCAAAGAAAATGGAATGTTCTTTGATCCAGCTCTAGAGCCAGTATATACGAATGTAGTTGAAATCAATCTTGCCGAAATCGAAGCGAACCTTTCAGGTCCTAAGCGTCCACAGGACTTAATTCCGCTTTCAGCTATGAAAAAGGAATTCAATGACGCTATCACAGCTCCTCAAGGCAACCAGGGATTCGGTTTGGATAAGAAAGAAATCGACAAAGAAATCACTGTTGAGTTTGCAAATGGCGATTCAACCAAGATGAAAACGGGTGCTGTTGCCATTGCGGCAATCACTAGCTGTACAAATACTTCAAACCCTTATGTTTTAGTTGGTGCAGGTTTAGTGGCGAAAAAGGCAGTTGAACTTGGAATGGAAGTTCCTAAGTTCGTAAAAACTTCCTTGGCTCCTGGATCTAAGGTTGTTACTGGATACCTGCGTGATTCAGGACTTCTTCCATACATGGAACAGCTTGGATTCAACCTTGTAGGGTATGGCTGTACAACATGTATCGGTAACTCAGGCCCATTAAGAGAAGAAATCGAAAAGGCTGTAGCTGAAAGCGATCTTCTTGTAACATCTGTTCTTTCCGGTAACCGTAACTTTGAAGGGCGTATCCATCCGCTTGTAAAAGCTAACTACCTGGCTTCTCCGCCATTAGTAGTCGCTTATGCACTAGCTGGAACAGTCGATATCGATCTTCAAAACGAGCCAATCGGAAAAGACAAGAATGGCAACGATGTCTTCTTTAACGACATTTGGCCATCTACTGCTGAAGTTAATGAAGTGGTTAAACAGACTGTTACACCTGAATTGTTCCGTAAAGAATATGCGCATGTATTTGATGACAATGCCCGCTGGAACCAAATCCAGACAAGCAATGAGCCGTTATATTCATTTGATGATAATTCAACATATATCCAGAATCCTCCGTTCTTTGAAGGCTTAACTCCTAATGCTGATGAAGTTAAACCTTTATCAGGATTGCGTGTTGTTGGCAAGTTCGGTGATTCTGTCACAACTGACCATATTTCTCCGGCAGGTGCGATCGGCAAGGATACACCAGCAGGAAAATACCTTCGCGAGAACGGTGTTGAACCACGCGACTTTAACTCTTATGGATCCCGCCGCGGTAACCATGAAGTTATGATGCGCGGTACATTTGCAAACATCCGTATCCGCAACCAGATCGCACCAGGTACAGAAGGCGGCTTCACAACATACTGGCCAACTGGCGAAGTAACTTCCATCTATGATGCTTGCATGAAATACAAGGAAGATGGAACTGGCTTAGTAGTTCTTGCCGGCAAAGACTATGGAATGGGATCTTCCCGTGACTGGGCTGCAAAAGGTACGAACTTGCTTGGAATTAAAACAGTTATTGCTGAAAGCTATGAGCGTATCCACCGCTCCAACCTTGTTCTAATGGGTGTTCTGCCGCTTCAGTTCAAGGCAGGCGAAAGTGCAGAAACTCTTGGCTTGTCAGGTAAAGAAACGATCGATGTTCAAATCGACGAAAATGTTAGACCGCGTGACTTTGTTAAGGTTACAGCTACAGATGAAAACGGCAATCAGACTACTTTTGAAGCTCTTGTTCGTTTCGACTCTGAAGTTGAAATTGATTACTACCGTCACGGCGGAATCCTGCAAATGGTTCTTCGTGATAAATTGGCAAATTAATTTAAAAAACCGCTATGTGCTCGTTCACATAGCGGTTTTTTATTTACAAAATATACGGGCTTAGGTATCTTAAATGTATATTAACTTTGGGGGGTTGACATTGGATGCTTTTTTGATTGGACCTTTAATAGTAAAGTATGAATGGGTTTTAGTCCTGCTATCAGGTATCGTTGCTTATTTTACTATTGCAAATGTATTAAGAGACCAAAAGGAATATAAAAAAATCTTTCTGAATGTCATGCTCAATTCAATGCTCTTTGGCTTTTTCACTTATAAGTTTAGTTCAATTCTCTTTCAAACCGAAAATATTCTAAGCAGCCCTATAGGGATTTTATATTTCTCAGGTGGAAGGAAAGGAGCCATTTTAGGGACTTTATTGGCACTTATCTATATAGTAATGGAAATTAAGAAATACAAATATCCGTTCAAAAAATGGATGTATGGAATTGTTTACGGATCTGTCACATTTATGCTGTCTTATTGGCTGTTCAGAACCTTATTAATTTTGCTTTTCTAGGTTAAAATACAATCAAGGAAGCAAAAAGGTTTTAATAGCCGGGAGGGAAAACAGCATGTTCAAAAAATTATTTGCAGCAGCTGTGTTATTAATAATTACTACTGCAATATTTGTAGTGCAGGCAGTTGAAAAAGATGAAGTCGAGAGTCATCCCGTTAATCAGACTGGTTTAGGAATTGGCTTGAAAGCCCCAGATTTTGAATTGAAAAACCTTCAGGGGGAAACAGTAAAGCTCTCAGATTATAAAGGAAAGAAAGTTATGCTTAACTTTTGGGCAACATGGTGTCCTCCATGTAAAGCTGAAATGCCTGACATCCAAAAATTCTATACTCAAAAGGGAAATCAAGTTGCTATCTTAGCAGTGAACATTGATCCACAATCTGATGTTGCCGGTTTTGCGGAAGAAATGCACGTGAATTTTCCCATACTGCTTGATGTAGATGAAAAAGTATCTAATGCCTATCAGATAATGACGATTCCTACCACTTTTTTTATTGATGAAGAAGGAATTATCCGGAATAAATACTTAAGTGCAATGTCCCTGGAGATTATGAATCAGTATATAGATGAAATGTAAAAACATCTGCAAAGAGCAGATGTTTTTTATGTATAGGTTTACACCGCTATAAAAAAGGAAATGAAATTAGAAGAGTGATTTTTATGAATATTTTACCAATAAAATCGAACCTTATGTACTTTTTTCACGTATTGTGGATATATGCGGATTAAATTTTCGAAAAGTTGTAATAATTTAAAGAGTTTCTGGAGATAATGACTGTTACAATGGTATTAAAGGAAGGTGAAAGATTTATGAGAAAGCCTAGAAAACGCTCCTTTGCTGAATTAGTTTCAGAAAATAAACGCCAGCTTCTTAAAGACCAAGATGCAATGGAAAAAATCGAAGAACGCCTCGAGCTTAAACGTCTTAATAAGGCCGAATAGAATTACTTGCCATTCATGAAACTCTCTGCATTTGACCATACTTAAAATGAGGAGGGATATCAATGAGTAATCAAAAAAGACACCCTAATCATTTTGCTCCGAACCATATAGGTACACAATCACGCGGATTTGGCGGCAACAAAGGCAAAAAAATGCAGGACAAATCCGGACAGCATGCACAAGTAATTCAAACTAAAGGCGAATAATTGTAATTAACCTGCCGTTTCATTTTCGGCAGGTTTTTTGTTTCAAAATTCAGGCATACCACAGGCAAGCTGCCCACACATTACCGCCAATATTTTTCTTGTTCTTTCACAAACTAATTTTGTACCATCACCTAATAAAGGGAGGAACAAACCATGGCACATAACAGACCAAATCCAGATGACCGCAGCGATAACGTTGAAAAGCTTCAATCCATGATCGTTCATACTATCGAGAATATGGACGAAGCTGAAGAATCAATGAAGTATGCAAATGCAGAAGATCTTGCAAGGATTGAAGCAAAAAATGAACGCCGCAGGGAAAGCCTTGCTTCATTCCGTTCAGAAATAAAGGACGAATATCAGGCACAGCAGAACGGCAATGACGTTGAACAATAATTATTAGCATCCTATAAAGACCTGATCCAGTGTGATTAGGTCTTTTTCTGCTGGAAGATCATGATAAGAAGCTCATCCTTATAGATAATTACAGAAATATGGTAAGATAAGTTGTGGAAACTAAGAAGAAGAAGTGATAATCGATGACACAGCAGAAAAGACAGGCAAAACCGGCAGAGGGTCAGGCATATCATTGGAAAAATGAGCTTGATCAATACGGATACATACAAAATGAAGCAGAATTGCTTAATGTTATTAAAAACATCAATGAAAAGGCAGATCCCGGACTGCTTTCGGAATTACTGACCATTGCCGCTATTTCACGGTTAAGCAGGTATACAGATGATACTCTTGCCAGTGCATGGCTGCAAAAAGCTGTTGAACTGGACAATGGCAATAGTATGGCGGCTGCCCAATTGGGAAAATCGGAATGGAAAAATAAAAGCAATCTTCTTGAAACCCTGACTTTCCCGCCGATTCGGGAGACCGATAACAGGGCAGCAAAAAAGAAGACAGCTGAGCAATTTATAGAAATTTGCAGAAGCTTTATCAACAAATCAGATGATGAGTTAGAAGATCTGCAGAAAAAGCAGCATGCCTATGAGGATGTGCAATACCGGAAGCTGACTGAAATACTTGAAAAAGCTATTGAAGAAACAGCTTTTCTTTTAAAAGCATCTGAAGAATATGAGCAATCTATATCCGGTGTTTTTCATACTTCAACCTACTACACCGATATGAAAAAGCACTTGAATGCCATTAACAGACTTAAAGGTGAATGGAAAGAGATATTTGATGCGGAGGAAGAAGAATCTGATTTATCAAAAGATCCCTTGGATGAACTTAATGAAATGGTTGGCCTGCACTCGGTCAAAAGCAGAGTTCATGACTTTTACCGTTTTTTAAAATATCAAAACGAACGTAAGTCACTTGGTTTTCAAACGAAAGATGAACTTAGCCTCAATATGATACTAACTGGCAATCCAGGTACAGGCAAAACAACTATTGCCCGGCTTTTAGCAAAGATTTATCATAGCCTGGGTGTATTGCCGCGGGAAGAAGTGATTGAAGCAGATCGGTCACAGCTGGTTGGCGGATTTGTCGGGCAAACAGAGGAAAATGTCAGGGCGGCAGTTGAAAAGGCAATCGGTGGGGTGCTGTTCATTGATGAGGCGTACAGCTTAAAGCGTGAGGGACAGACAGGCAGCGATTATGGACAAACAGCCATTGATACTCTTGTATCGCTGATGACCGGGACTGAATATGGGGGGAAGTTTGCGGTTATCATGGCCGGTTATCCAGAAGAGATGAGACAATTTCTGGACAGCAATCCTGGCCTTCGGAGCCGTTTTCCAGAGTCAAATTTTATTGCACTGCCTGATTATTCTAATGTGGAGCTTCTCCAGATTGCTGAAAAGCTGTCTGCGGATAATGATTATGTCCTGACGGAAGGAGCAAAGCAGGAACTGGGCAAACGAATTGAAAAAGAGCGGGTTGATGATACGTTCGGAAATGCCAGGACAGTCAGAAACATTGTTCTTGATGCCATTTTTAGAAAAGGCTCCCAAGCTAAAATGAACGAAAACATCATGTCATATACACTCCTGGAAAAAGAAGATTTTGAAAGTGAAGAAGAAGAAAAGGTAATGAATCCTCAAGAGCAGCTTGCCCAGTTAATCGGACTTGAAACAGTCAAAACAGAAGTTCAAAACTTAGTGTCATTTGTTAAGATGCAGCAGCTGCGCCGTGAAAGAGGGCTACCTGTAGTCCCTATCCAGCTGCATTCAGTATTTACCGGTAATCCGGGGACAGGGAAAACGACTGTAGCCAAGATTTATGCAGAATTGCTGGAGGAATGCGGATTTCTTAAACGAGGACATTTGATGGTTGCGAGCCGTGCGGATTTTGTAGCTGGCTATGTAGGCCAAACCGCCATCAAAACAAAGAAAAAGATAAGAGAGGCATTAGGTGGCGTCCTATTCATCGATGAGGCCTATTCACTTCTTTCCCAGACATCAGGAGATTTCGGAAAAGAAGTCATCGATACATTAGTGGATGAAATGACAAAACATAACGAAAATCTTGTCGTTGTTTTAGCAGGCTATCCAAATGAAATGGAGAAGCTATTGTCAAGCAATCCCGGGTTAAAGTCCCGATTTAAAAAGTTCTTTCATTTTAAGGATTATTCAACGGCAGAGCTCTTGGAAATAATCATTTCGTATGCTGGACAATATGAATATACGCCTACGGAAGAAGCGAGGGACTACCTTAACCGCACTTTATCAAAGATCGAAATAAATGGGAACGGACGTTTTGCCGCCAACCTTGCGGATGAGGCGATTCAGGCACAGGCAATGAGAATTGTATCAGCAATTGATGAGGATATTGAGCAGGTTAGCATTTTGGAAAAAGAAGATTTCGAAATCGCTTTAAATAAGATAAGCAAAGGGGAATAGGTATGCTCATTTCAACAAAAGAAATAGAAGTAAGGTATGCAGAAACAGATCAAATGGGAGTCGTGTATCACGCCAATTATCTGGTTTGGATGGAGCTTGGCCGGACACAGATCATAAAAGACCTTGGATTCAGTTATGCTGAAATGGAGAAGGATGGCATCATTTCGCCTGTTCTGGATATCCTGGCTTCCTACAAGAAACCATTGCGCTACGGTCAAACCGCGACGATAAAAACGTGGATTGAAGAGTATGACGGGTTCCGCGTCAGCTATGGATATGAAATATACAATGATGAAGGAGACCTTGCAGTAACAGGCTTGTCCAAGCATGTTTGCGTCAAAAAGGATAATTTCCGGCCGATATCAATTAAAAAGAAATATCCTGATTGGCATGAAGCATATGAAGAAGCTAAAAAGCAGCCTGAGAGTGCTGTCAAATAATTTTGCCTGCTGCTTAAAGGATGGAGAAAATATATGGCATTCGGTCTTCGCAGAAAAGATCTTCAGGAATGGAAGATGAAAATTGATCGTGGAGAAATTGCTTTTTTAACCCATTATTGGATAGATGATCGTTTCCCAGGCTGTAAAACGGTCACAAAGGTCGGATGTTCGGATCTGAAGAAATTGATAGAATGGGGAGAAACACATGGCCTAAAGCCTGAGTGGATTGATTATCGGAATGATGGGTACTCGCACTATGATTTGATTGGTGCCAGGCAGAAAGAAATCCTTGAAAAGGAAAAGCTTTGGGAGCAGCTGGAAAGGCTGAAATGAAAAAAGAAGCAGGCCGGATCTGCTTCTTTTACCCATTGTTATATTTGAATTCAGGTTCCTGTGCTTTCTCATTAAATGTCACCAATAAATCATGATTATCAAAGTACCATAAGTCCTTTTCTTCAATAAAATAAGTAATTCCGTTTTTTTCAGTCTGGACTCCTGCGTTATGTGGGTGTTCATTAGAGACTCCTAATGAAAATCCCTGCTGGACAGTACTGCACCCGCCATATCTTGCAAAAAAGCGGACGAAGTCACCCTTATTCAAGAGCATTTCCTCCTGATACCATTGGGCAGCCTGATCTTCAATATGTATGTTCATTTGAAATTCCTCCTCCTGGGTGATAGTCATATTATAGGCTAGTTTTTCTTTATGCGCGAATATAATGTTTTCATAAAATGAATTGATGGGGTGATTAGATGAATTCATTTCGTTTTTTTAATATCTTAGGTGCCGCTCTGTTTACAGGCATAGCCCTCCAGGTGTTCATTCAAACGGATGGTACTAAAAAATTAACTGAATCAGGGATTTTTTTAACTGTATCAGCTCTATTGTATTTTGCCCTTACATTTATCTTTCATAAAAGCAAAAATCTTTTCGTCCCCCTGATGGCAGTTTTGGGTCTGCTTTCTGTTGGCATGGTTTTTCTTCAGGAGCTGGTATTTGGAGGAGGACATTAATAATTTGGCAAAGTAGGATGTGTATCCAGCTATGCTTATTAAGCTACTTTAATCCTATACATAAAAAGGACTTGCTGCTGTCAGAAGTCCTGCTTTTAACCTGGAAAAGGGATGAATCCGCTTAGAATCATAAATACATTCATGGCAATATGCCATATGACAGCCGGAAAAATGCTTCGGGATTTTACTGTAATGGCGGCATAAAAAACTCCGCCAAAAGCAAACAGCAGACATGAGATAAAAGAGTAGCCTAGCATTATATGGGAAAAACCGAACGCCAGCCCAGAAAAAAGGACAGCTGTCTTTTCTCCTGAAAGCTCCGACATTCTGGATAAGATGATTCCTCTCCATAAGAGCTCTTCCATCATTCCATTAATGATGGAGAAACCAATCAGGAAAATGATAAAGTCCCTGGTTAAGGAGTTTTCAGCTAAAAAAATTGAATACGCAAATGAAGCAAAATTAATCATGATAGCAACCACAAGAAAATGTTTTATTTTTAATGAATGGAAGCCGCTCCATATGAATGGAAAAAATATTTGGGAATTCCAATCCGGCTTCCGCCAAAAAGGAATGGCAGTTTTGTTAAATTTTTTTGAGATATAAACAAGAAGAAGGATAGGGATCAACAGTAGAATCCGATTGAAAATCATTAAAATGGAGTGTTGAAAAGACAGTGCATCTAGCATTTTATCGCCGTAAAGAAACAGTAGACTGCCTGTTAAATACCCTGCAATGATCCAGGGAAAAACACGTTCCTGCTCTGAAGTGAATAGTAAAAAAATGATAAGCCCAAAACAAAGTATGAAAGCGAAAGCAAAAAGTTTGTATTGAAAAAGCAATATTGCAGCTGTGAATATACATAATTGCAAATAAGGAAAAGACTTATTAACATAAGCGGTTTTCATGATCAGACCTCCTTTGCCTACAAAATATTTTACCATTTTTTACACAAAAAAAGCGCCAAAAAGCGCTTTATTGAACATGATCGAGCATATGTGCCATAATTTCGCTGTATTTCGACTCTGCATTGGGAAGGCCATAGCCGCCAGCATCCTTCAATGGTACTACCCGATATTTTGGCTGTTTATTACTTACGTATGTCGGGATGAACCCCGGATTGGAAAGTTCAATATCGACCCCGTTTTGATCAATATATTTCGTAATCTCCACAGTTGCAATACCGCCTATGTCCTTGTAATCATTAATCTGGCCGGATAAAAAATTGCCTAGAGAGTATACAACAAGAGATTTCCGTCCGTCTTTCCTGTCAATCCATTCCATTGGCTGCAGTACATGTGGATGGTGTCCGAAAATAATATCCACACCATCATTTGCGAGGACCTCTGCCAGTTCCTTTTGTTCCTCTGTGGGCTGAAGCTGGTATTCATTTCCCCAATGCATACTCATAACAACTACGTCAGCTTCATCTTTTGCCCGGTTAATTTCCTCTTTCATTGCTGTTCTATCAATGAGGTTAACGAGATAATCTTTTCCTGCCGGAACGGGAATTCCGTTTGTACCATATGTGTAAGAAAGATAAGCAACTTTAATTCCGTTTTTGTTTATTACCTTCAAGGTTTGCTGTTCGCTGGGTGTTCTGTTTGTTCCCACATGCGGCAATCCTATCTGATCCAAATAATCCAGGGATGTTTTCAATCCTTTTTCTCCCTTATCGAGTGAATGGTTATTGGCAGTTGAAACTATGTCAACACCAGCCTCAATGAGGGCGTCTCCCACTTCCTGAGGGCTGTTGAACATGGGGTAACTGGAAATTCCTATTTCCGGACCTCCCAAAATAGTTTCTTGATTGGCAAGCAGGATGTCGGGCGTTTTTAATAGCGTTTTTGCATGTTCAAACATTGGTTTGAAATCATAGCCTGTTTTTGTTTGTGCAACATTATATACCCTGTCATGAATAAGGATGTCGCCAATTGCTCCCAATGTCGCCTTCTCTATAAGCATTTTATTAACCGCGGTGGTTTCTCTGTTTTCCATATGCAATTGAGCAGGTTTTGCTTCAGCTGCCTCCGCTTTATTCTCTGTGTGCAATTGATAGATGAATAAAGCCGAACAAATAATTAACATTGTACAGATGACTGTGGATAGTAAGAAGGCATTACTGAATTTCATAAAAATTATCCCCTTAATATAGAGTATAAAGATATATTAATAGTCTAATTTTAATATGAATTTTTTCAATTTTCATCATTTTTCTGCTATTTTTTTATTTTAAATGTCATAATCTGATTTCCATTGATAACTGTTTACAAAATAATAATTAATAACTTCAGTTGATAATCATCGGAAATTCAATTTCAAAGACAGTGCCCTGTGACATTTTCGAATGGACATTTATCTTGCCATCATGCTCTTCAATTATTTTTTGGCATATGGATAGACCGATGCCGGTTCCTTTTTCTTTTGTTGTATAGAATGGGACGAACAATTTGCTTATTGTTTTTTCTGACATTCCCAATCCATTATCTTGGATGGTGATGGATACTTTTTGGTTAAGGGCTTTTGCTTTAAGATCTATTTTTCCTTCTGGAGCAGGAATGCTTTCACATGCTTCCATTGCATTTCTAATAATATTGATGAGGACCTGCTTTATCTGCTTCACATCACCATAGAAAATGGGATTATTAGGGCAAAGGCATACAGAAAGGTTAATATTTCTAATATGCGCCTCGCTTTCGAAGAATATTTTCATTTCCTTAACTAATCTGTTGACTTCTATTTCCGTTCTTTTGTTTTGAGGAGGTTTTGATGCATTTAAGAATTCATATATTATATCATTTGCCCGATTAATTTCTTCAATTGCAATCTCAGCGTACTGTTCTTTTCCGATTTCTAATAAATAAGGCTTCAAAAGCTGTAAAAATCCTTTTACAGTTGTTAGCGGATTCCGGATCTCATGTGCAATCCCCGCTAACTGTCCAGCATCAGCTGAATAGTCAGATATCAAAACAGTTTCTTTATTCTCTTTCACTGCTTTATTTAAGTGTTTCTTTTTTTCTCTTAATTGGTAATTAACGCGGTGCAGCCTTTTTTGCATGTGCTCCGCCATCTTTCTTAATTCCTCATCTTCTGAAGAGAGGGGAAAACAAAAAAGATGATAGTGCGCAGCATCACTTTTTTCTAGATGAATTCTATATGGAAGAATGCTATTACCTATTTTAAGTTTAAAAATGCCAGATTCATTTTTCTTTAATAGATTGTTGAATCTGCTAATATCTTCTGTTGCCAAAAATTCAGTAAACACTCCTTCAGCACTTATTAATGATGAAGTGAGTATTCTTAGGTTATGATCAATGAAAAAGTATGGGAAGGAAACATTTTCCAGCAGACCTTGAGTTTTATCCATTTATTTCTTCATCCTAACTTTAACGTTTTTGGCTGAAATTTTAGCCTAAACTAATGTATGGCGAAAGATATCAATTTATGTTTCTTTATGTATAAAAATTGTTATATAGGCTTTATAGTATTATGTTTCTAGGCCTATGTAATCAGTATAATATTCCTTTAACACTTTATTCAAATAAACTAGACTGAAATATCAGAAAATAATTTAAGAATTAGAAAATTAGACAAAAAAATACAGCAGATCTAGTCTGCTGCATTGCAGGCTGGCTGGTTTTCAGCCAAGCCATTTTATTTTGGGCTCGGTTTTGTCCCTGATTCGTTTAATATTTTCCCTATGTCTGTAAATAACAAAGATGCCAAGTATAGATACTACTATAATTAGTGGAATGTCCCATATAATTAGTGCGTAAATGATGGATGCCAGTGCTGCCAGAATAGAGGACAAGGACACGTACTTGGTTATGTAAAGGCTTAGAAAGAAAACACCCAATATGATAAGAAACATTAAGGGAACATAGGCTAACAGCACTCCCCCCGATGTAGCGACTGCTTTACCACCGCGAAAGCCGGCAAACAGCGGATACATGTGCCCAATAACTGCAAAAACTCCTGCAGCAAGATGATGCATGTCCGATCCAAAGAAAAAGGGCAGGGATGCAGCAAGGGTGCCTTTTAAGATATCAGCTATGGTCACAATCATGCCGGCCTTAACACCAAGGGTCCGGAAAGTATTAGTTCCGCCTAAATTTCCGCTGCCATGCTCACGGATATCCACTCCATAAAAAAGTTTTCCTACTATTAAACCAGAAGGAATGGAGCCCAGTAAGTAAGCTAAAATAATGATAATTCCATAAATCATAAAAACTCTCCTTCATACTTTCTATGTTAGTATATTGTACCATGTGAGCAAACCTGCATACCATGTGCAAATAAAAAGTTGTCCAATTTATTTCAGGGAGGTTTTTCAAACTCTCTGGCTTGTGTTTGACATGATTAACAGCGGGTATTAGTAGACTGTCACAGCAATCAAATCCATATAAAGGAGAGATTCAAGCATGGAACAGAATATGAATAACGTAAATGGACAAGCAGGCAATGTAGAGGAAAAACTCAGTAATATGGGAAGCGAAAAGAAAGATGAAATTCTATCAAGCTTTGACGGTTTTAAAGAATATTTAAGCGGAAAGGTCTCCCTGGGCCAGAAAATGGGCATGGATGAGGAACAGCTCGCGAACACAGCTCAAAAGGTAGGCGATTATCTGGCTTCCAAAGAAGATCCAAGAAACAGGGAAGAAAAGCTTCTGCAGGAATTGTGGAAGGTAGGAACTGAAGAAGAAAAGCATAATCTATCTCATATGCTTGTAAAGCTTGTAGGTTAAAATATATATCTTTAAAGGCGAAGGCGCAGGCCTTCGTCTTTTATATTGAGTGAAGGCGTATAGATGAGTTTACAATAGTCAAAAATGGTCTATATATAGTTATCGCAGTCTAGCGGGTAGGGGGAGTCCTGGTGAAAAAGGTTCTGGGAAAGTTAAATAGAAAAACGGTATGGATACCCATTTTGAGCCTTGTGCTGGTATTGGCAGCAACTATTATCTATCAGTCCAATAAACCATTGCCAAAAGGCCTTTCTTTCGAAGGCGAAGTTTACACTGTAGAAGATATTAAGTTTTTATACGATTTGAATTTTGAAAAAGGTAACGGCAGAAGAGAAAGCGATCATCAGATCTTTAAGCGGATATTAGAAGCCATTGGTGAGGCGGAGGATTTTATCGTGATGGATATGTTTTTATTCAATGGTTTTACTGATGGGGATAAAGATTATCCGGATATTAGCGGTAAAATAACTGATAAGCTCATCGAACAAAAACAGAGCCACCCCAATATGGATATTACAGTGATCACAGATCGGATTAACAGCACATATGGATCACATGATGTACCCGAATTCAAGAAGCTGAAGGAGAATGGAATAAATGTAGTTTATACTTCATTAGTCCCTTTGAGAGATTCTAATCCAATTTATTCGGCATTTTGGCGTGTATTTATACAGTGGTTTGGACAGGGAGGCAATGGCTGGCTTCCCAATCCGCTCGCAGAAAATGCTCCTGAAGTGACATTTCGGTCATATCTCGATCTCATGAATATTAAAGCAAATCACCGGAAGGTTTTTGTAACGGAGAAAACAGGGATTGTAACATCCGGAAATCCCCACAATGCCAGTGGGTATCATTCTAATATCGCGTTTGAAGTAAAAGGGCCAATCCTGGCTGATCTCGTTAAAACCGAGCAGGCGGTGGTCGATTATTCAGCATCAGGCAAACTGACAGATTTTAAGCCTGAAGACAGCAAAAAAACTGGGACTGTAAAGGCCCAGGTGCTGACTGAAGGGAAAATCTATAAACACATTATTAAAGAAATCAATAAATCCGGCAAAGGTGAAACCATCTGGCTCGGCATGTTCTATCTTGCTGACCGGAAAGTGGTTGATTCTCTAAAAAAGGCAGCTGATCGGGGAGTGAAAGTAAAAATGATCCTGGATCCAAATCAGAATGCTTTCGGCTCTGAGAAAATTGGGCTTCCGAATATACCTGTCGCTGCTGAATTAGACAAATTAGGCCACGAAAACATAAAAATCAGATGGTACAATACGGGATTTGAGCAATACCATTCGAAAATCATGTATGTAACCGGCAAAGAAAATAGTATGATCATTGCTGGCTCAGCCAATTTTACAAAGAGAAATCTGGATGATTTAAACCTGGAGACAAATTTAAAAATCAGCGCTCCTGACCAATCCCAGGTTATGAAGGATGTCGACAGCTACTTTAATAAGCTTTGGAATAATAACGGTGCAATTTATACGAAAAACTATCCTTCCAATGAAAAAATGCCTTTGGTAAAATATATTACTTACAGATTGCAGAATCTTACTCACTTTACAACATATTGATAAAAACCTGAAACCTTTCCTGTTTTCATTCCGTTAATATAGGAGGGGTGGAAATAAGTTGTAGGTATTCTAAATTTTCTTCCCATTTTCTGTTTATTTCGATACGATGGAATTAAGGGAGGAAAAGGAATGTATAAAATTGAAACAAGTCCACAAAAGCCTGCCGTTAAAAAACTTATCTTTGCGGGGCTTTTGTTTGCTTTTACACTGATAATTTCAAGCATTTTCATGATTTTATATCCTTTTGCTTCAAAGGAAAAGGTGTCTTACTTTAAAGGAGAACATCCGATATTGTTTATGGGCAAACAGGCGGGCAATGCTTATATAGAAGGTGAATCGATCTACCTGCCATTAACGTTTTTGCAGGAATTTGTCGATGAAGGCATTATTCTTGATGAACACTCACAATCCATCATTATCGCCACAAAAAATAAAGTAGTGCAGATGCCATTGGAATCTTTGAGCTATTATGTGAATGATAAGCCTATGAAACTGGATTTTACAGCTGCTAAACAGATAGGAAAAGACAGATATTTGGCTATCGAGCCGCTTTTGGCTTTCTATCCTATTACTTATTCAATTCTCTCTGATACAGGTGCAATATGGGTTCACAAAGATGGAGAGTCAATGGTTTCCGGCAAGGTGAAGGAAAAAGATATTCATGAAGAATTGCTTCGGCTGAGGACGAAAGACAGTCTGGAATCTCCGTACACGGCTTCAGTATCTCCAAATGAAGAAGTTTTAGTAGAACAAGAAAAAGGAGACTACTATTTTATTAGAAAAGAAGACGGTACAGCTGGTTATTTGAAGAAACAATACATAAAAAAGGGTGAGAACAAACAAATTGCTATTTCCCTTGAAGAATCTGCGTATACAGTGCCGGAACTGGAAGGTCCTATACAGCTGACCTGGGAAGCGGTATATACAAAGAACCCTAATACTTCAAAAATACCGAAGATGCCGGGTATTAATGTCATTTCTCCAACATGGTTTGAGCTTGCGGACGGAAAAGGTTCCATCAAAAACCTGGGATCGAAAGAATATTCAATGTGGGCAAGAAAACAGGGATACCAAATATGGGGCTTGTTTTCAAATGCATTTGACCCTGATTTAACACATGAAGCATTTGGTTCTTTTGAATCAAGGAAGAATATGATTCGGCAGCTTATGCATTTCAGTCAAATGTATGAATTAAATGGGGTGAATCTGGACATTGAAAATGTTAATCCGGAGGATGGGCCATTAATAACACAGTTTGTGAGGGAAGCCACTCCGTACTTTCATGAAGCAGGTTTAGTTGTGTCTATGGATATCACATTCATTTCATCGAGCGGTAATTGGTCGGCTTTTTATGAAAGGGATAAACTTGCCGGGATAGCAGATTATTTGGTTGTCATGGCTTATGATGAACATTGGGGAAGCTCGCAGGTTGCAGGAAGCGTAGCGAGCCTGCCGTGGGTTGAAGAAAACCTGAAACATCTGCTGGAGATTGTTCCTAATGAAAAATTAATATTGGGAGTGCCTTTATATACAAGACTGTGGGAACAAAAATCAAACGGGGATGTTTCTTCTAAAGCACTTTCTATGAGCAAAGTAAAAGAGTGGCTCAGTCAGAATAACGTTACTCCAGTATATGATCCGGAAAGCGGGCAAAATTATGCTGAGCATTTTTCAGAAAAAGATAAAATCACATATAAAGTGTGGCTTGAAGATGAACTATCATTAACCAAACGGACTGAATTGGCAAAGAAATATAATTTGGCCGGTGTGGCAAGCTGGAGCAGGTACTTTGCAGATGAAACAGCTTGGGCAGCATTAACATTAGATAATAAGGAAGTCACTAAGAAATGAAATAAGGCTGGAGAAAACCCCGGCCTTATTTTAAAATATAAGAATGTATAAATTCTGAAGTTAGATAATTGACTAGCTCCATGCGCCAGCGGGTCTCGGGTCTAAGCGTGTCTAGTTTCGACTCCTAGGGACTCTAGGTCATAAGCCGTTCCCTTCCAGAAGGAAAAACCGCCTTATGCTTGTCGTCCCTGGACAGTCGCCTCAACATTTCTATCAATCCGTCCAAATGGTTTAAGTACAGCCATTTAGCCGGCTCGTCTTATGCTTGAGGCCCGCAGGACAAGGAAGGCTTCGTCAGCGTAATCTTCGCACGACCAAAAGCGGCAGCTTTTGGGAGGATGCGGGTCATGCAGACGCTGCCACAGGACAAGGAAAGCTACGGCAGCGATACATCGCACGACCGAAAGCGGTAGCTTTTGGGAGGACGTAGCGCTTTAAGTCTGGGTTCCTTTATAGGCGGGCGGCTTCCGCTTTTCTATGATTCTGCATTAATGTGGCTAAAGGAGCTGACGGAAAATAATCCTCTATCAGTTAACTTGAGCTCAGGTATTACTGGAAGCGCTAAAAATGAAAGCGTCAAAAACGGGTTGAATTCCATGCTGCATCCGACTGTTCTAAGTGCATGATTCAACTCAGACAAACGTCCGTAAATAAATGAAGAATCCCGATCACTCATGAGCCCTGCAATAGGCAGGGGGAGTTCCGCAAGGATTTTTCCATCCTGGACAACAGCCAGGCCGCCTTTCATTGCTGCCGTATGCTTAATTGCCGCCAGTAAATCTTCATCAGAGGTTCCTGCTGCCACAATATTATGGGAATCGTGGGCAACCGTTGAGGCAATCCCTCCTCTTGTAATCCCCAGCCCCTTAATTATGCCAAGCCCGATGCTTCCAGTGAGGTGATGCCGCTCCACCACAGCCAATTTTAAATAATCTTTATCAGAATTAGGCTGGAAATAGCCATTAAGTGAATCGGCCTTTTCCACCAGGTGCCTGGTCACAATGCTGTTTGGTATAATGCCAATAATATTGGCATTCCCAGTTCCCATTCTTATGCTTAAATCCTCACCGTTTAGGCTGCCGATTTTGACACTGTCCAAAATGGCAGTTACAGGTTCGAGGCTCTCAGGAACTGGATCCTTAATGACCCCGTTTTCTGCAGCAAGTATTCCGCTTTTCATTACTTTCTCAACCTTTACATTCCTAAGATCACTAAGAAATATCAGGTCGGCTTCATAACCGGGAGCAATAGCCCCTTTATTTTTCAGGCCGAAGCATTCTGCTGCATTAAGCGTAGCGATTTGGACGGCAAGAATAGGATCCATCCCTTCCTTAATGGCCATTCTGACATTATGGTCAATGCTGCCTTCATTGATCAGGTCATCCAGATGCTTGTCATCCGTTACAAATAAACAGCGCCGTGCGTTATGTTCGCTGACAGATTTGAGAAGTGCTAATAAGTCCCTGGCCGCCGATCCTTCCCTCAGCATAACATACATCCCTTTGCGCATTCGGTCCAGCGCTTCTTCAGGGTTTATGCATTCATGGTCCGTTCTAATCCCGGCGGCCATGTATATATTAATTTCATCTGCATTAAGTCCTGCTGCATGCCCATCGATACATTTTCCTTTGCTATGAGCGTCTTCCAGTTTTTTTAGCATTTCTGCATCATTGTTCATAACAGCAGGGTAATCCATTACTTCACCAAGACCGAGCACTCTCGGGTGACCGTAATATTTTTCAAGATCCTTGTAACTGAGAGAAGCGCCGGCATTTTCAAATGGAGTTGCAGGCACACAGGATGGAAGCATAAAAAATACATCAAGCGGGATCTCTTCTGAAGATTCCAGCATGAAATCAATGCCTATTGTTCCGCTGACATTGGCTATTTCGTGAGGGTCTGCAATGACAGTCGTTACTCCGTGCGGGAGAACAACATTGCTGAATTCAGCAGGGGTAACCATCGCTGACTCAATATGGACATGCCCATCAATGAACCCGGGGGCTATATAGGTGCCCCCAGCATCAATGATTTCCTTCCCTTCATAGCTTCCTAAGCCAGCTACGATTCCATCGGCAATGGCTATGTCTTCCTCAATGATTTCGTGTGTAAATACATTTATTACCTTCCCGTTTTTAATAACCAGATCGGCAGGAGTCCTTTTGGCTGCCACGTCTATTCTTTTTCGTAAATTTTCAATGGTTAGCTTCATGTAAACTCCTCGCTTTTTTTGAAAATGACAAACATCTTTTTAATGTCCGCCCATAATGAAATTAATGATAAAGGCTGTACTGACAAAATACATGATCCAGTGAATTTGATGATGCTTGCCTGTAAGAAGCTTAAGCAGTGTGTAAGAGATAAAGCCGAATGCCAGCCCCTGGGCGATACTGAAAGTTAAAGGCATAAGAACGATTGTTAAAAAAACAGGTATGACATCAGTGAAGTCATCGAAGCTTATATGTTTTATTTCACTGAGCATTAAGGCACCAACGAGGGTAAGGATAGGTGCTGTGGCTACAGACGGTATGAAATAAATGAGCGGAGCAAAAATGAGCGACAGAAAAAATAAAACAGCTACAGTTAAAGCAGTTAAGCCAGTGCGACCGCCTTCCGAGATCCCGGTTGCGTTTTCCACATATGCGTTTAAGGCAGTGCTTCCAAAGGCTGCACTTGCCATCGTGCCAACTGCATCTGCCTGAAGTGCACGATCCAGATTTTCAATTTTTCCATTTTCATCAGTGAGGCCAGCTTTTCTTGATAATCCGATGAGGGTAGCTAAATTGTCAAATAATTCTACAATAGTAAAGGAGAAAATGACTGAGATGATGCCATATTTTACTGCTCCCATAATATCCATAGCTAAAAACGTGTCAGACATGCTTGGAAGACTTAGGGATACGATATCACTTACGGCCTTTGGATAGGCAATAAAGCCAACAATCATGGCCAGCGCACTTGTACCCAATATGCTAATCAGCAGCGCGCCTTTTACTTTTTTCGCCATGAGGAGGGCGGCAATAATTAATCCAAAAAGGGCAAGAAGCGGGCCTTGGCTTGTTATGCTTCCTAAGCCGACAAATGTAGATTCATTTGCGACCACAAGTTCTGCATTTTTTAAGCCAATAAAAGCAATGAATAATCCAATCCCAACACCTATAGCTGACTTTAAAACATCCGGGACACCATCTACGATCTTTTGGCGGACTCCTGTAACTGTTAAAATTAAAAACACAATTCCCGATATAAATACAGCTCCAAGGGCTGTTTGCCAGGAAAGTCCCTGACCAAGGACTACTGTATAAGCAAAAAAAGCATTCAGCCCCATGCCAGGGGCAACCGCAACAGGGAAATTTGCCCACAGTGCCATTAGAAGAGTACAGAAGACACTTGCGTATATGGTTGCAGCCAGTGCGGCTTCTTTTGGTATTCCTGCGTCCGCTAAGATAATCGGGTTGACAAAGATAATATAACTCATTGTCATAAACGAAGTAACGCCCGCAAGAAGTTCTGTCTTTACATTGGTGTTTCGTGCGGATAGCTTAAAGAGCCGTTCTAAGAGGTTCGCGCCAGAGGCAGGCGGGAGGCCTGAACCAAGATCCTTTTCGATTATCGACATGAAAAGTCACTCCTTCTTCATGGTAAATGTCCATTCTGCCATACAAACTGACTTGACCATGGAATAGGCGGGAGTTATACATTATTTTGGTTAAATTGGTTCAATAAAGACATCCATAATTCCGCCGCAGATTCCTCCATCTTCAAAAAGTAGCCCTTTCGTTAAATCGACGCGCTGTTGACTTGGAGTATTCGATTGGATGATTTCGAAGGCCTTCTCAATCACTTCTGCTTCACCGCAGCCCCCGCCAATTGTACCTTCAATTCTTCCGCACGGAAACACAATCATTCTGCTTCCAGTTTTTCTCGGAGTGGACCCTTTGGTGCGAATAATTGTGGCAAGCGCTGCTTTCTCACCTCCCTTCCTGACTTCCATGGCTCGCTTTATGAGCTGCATTTGGTCCATTTGCCGGCCCCCTCATGGAAACCCATCTTCGCATACTTTTTAATCTGTGTACTTAAAGAATTTCCAGATTTTTGATTTTTTACTTTCAGAATTTCTGCCATAATACTGACTGCTATCTCTGCAGGTGTTTCTGCTCCGATATCTAGTCCTACAGGGGTGTATAAATTGTCAAAGCTTTCATCCGGAAAATCCTGCTGAAGTTCTTTAAAAACACCTGAAATGCGCCTTCTGCTGCCAATCATGCCTATATATCCTGCCTGACTGTTTCTTTTTAAAAGTTCATTCAAACTGAGCACGTCATATTTATGTCCCCTGGTAAGAAGGAGAATATAGGTTTTTTCCGAAATATCCACATCCCTGAAATAATGCAGATAGGATTGGCAAACCACTTCATTGGCAAATGGAAAGCGTTCCCTGTTTGCGAACTCTTCCCGATCGTCTATTACTGTGACGAAAAATCCCAGCATACGCCCCATTTCTGCCACGGGTTCACACACATGGCCCGCCCCGGCGACTATTAAATGGAGCGGAGCAGGGAAGTATTCTGCAAAACATTCAATTATGCTGTCCTTCCACACAAATTTCACTGCGCCGGACCGCTTTTTGGCGACAAGTATACTGCATTGTGCTATTAATAGATCCTTCACATCCTGCGGCAGCAGTGAGTTTTCAGTACAGAGGCCTCCATCTGGCCATAATAACGCTTTTGCTCCGAGGATTTTGTTATCAGGATAGTCTGTAATGGTAAGGAGATATGTGTCTTTTCGGTTATTGATGGACTCTTCTAATTTGGCAAATAAATTGCGGCTCATCAATTGCATCACCTTGCAGATTGGACTTTTTGTTTTTTTAGATCTTTCAATGCATTAAAAACTCTTTCAGGAGTAGCAGGCAGTTGAAAGATTCTAGCTCCTGTTGCATCATATATGGCCGACATGATAGCAGCGATAATCGGAATCATCACTACTTCACCAATTCCTTTTGCCCCAAAAGGCCCTGATTGTTCGGGCTCTTCAACAGGGAAGGTCTCAATTAAAGGCGTCTCGCGAATAGTGGGGATGATATAATCAGTGAAATTCCGTGTCTTATGATAACCATTCTCTATCAGCACATCCTCAAAAAGGGTATAGCCGATTCCCATTACTGCTCCGCCTTCAGCCTGGCCCTCTAACCCCTGCGGATTAATGACTTTTCCTGCATCAGGGATGGAAACAACCCGCAAAACATCCGTTTCACCAGTTAAAGTATCTACTTCAACCATCACGACATGGGTTAAATATCCGTATAAATGATGGGGGGCGCCGCCTGAGCCTTTGATTTCTTCCTTTTCTTTTGGAAGGTAGAAGTGTCCTTCTACTCTGGCAGACTGATGTTGATCATAAAGGTACTTATATATAGACTTATAGGGTATGATTTGTCCATCGGCTGAAATATGGTTTGGTCTTAAGTCAATTCTTGATGCTTGTAAATTCAGCATTTCAGCAGCTGTTTGGATAAGAAGCTCAGTCATCTTAGGTGCTGCTGCCGCAACAGCTCTTCCGCCGGTGTAGGTGGAGCGGGAGGCAGTTACAGTACCGCCATCAAGTGTCTTCTGTGTATCTCCTTGAACGACCATAATATTGCTGATATCACAGTTCAGCATCTCAGCCGCTATCTGGGCGTACACAGTGCTATTGCCTCCGCCGATTTCCTCGCATCCGACACCTACAAGAAATTTACCGTCTGACTGAAGTTCGATAGAGGCGGCTCCATAATCAGGCAGGCCAATACCCATTCCAATGCCATGAAAGGAAGTTGCGAGGGACACCCCCCGTTTTTTCCATGGCTCACTCACTTCGGATTTATATTTTTCACGGTTCTTCCACAGATCGCAATTTTCTGCGGTTTCAAGTGTTTTATAGGTGCCCACACTGGATTTGACAATGTGGCCGACACTTGAAACTTCGCCCTGATGATAGACATTTTTTTTGCGAAGTTCAATTGGATTCATTCCCAGTTTTTCTGCAATCATATCCATATGGGTTTCAATTCCCATACATACCTGGTTGACACCAAAGCCTCTGAAGGCACCGGCAATGCCATTATTGGTATAAACACAGAAGCCTTCGAGATCCACATTTGGAATTTTATAAGGGCCGCAAGAATGCTCGATTGCCAGAGCGATGACTGCCCCACCCAGGGAAGCATAGGCCCCGGTATCTCCTATGGCAGTTACCTGGTTAGCGATCAATGTGCCGTCTTTTTTGGCAGCTGTTTTCATTTTGACTTTAAATGGATGCCTTTTTATGCCGGCAATGACAGACTCTTCACGGCTTAAATGAATTTTTACCGGCCGCCCGTTTGTATGCATGGCAAGGAGAGCCAGATAAATTTGAACCGTAATCTCATCCTTCCCGCCGAATGCTCCTCCAATAGGACTTGAAATGACTCTGATTCTTTCAGGGTTATAAGCCAGGGACCTTGCAATCTGCATTCGATCACGGTACGCGTATTGGCCAGGGCAGCGAATCGTGAGGAATCCTTCTTCATCCATAACTCCCCAGCCGCCTTCTGTTTCAATAAATGCATGCATTTGGCGGGGGGAGTAGAAGGTATTCTCAACAATGATGTCAGCTTCTTCGAAGGCTTCATCAATGTTTCCGTTTTTTATTTTCACATGGCTGTGCAAATTGCCATCAGGATGAAGCTTTGGAGCAGAATCGGTTAAGGCATATTCAGCATCAGCAACAACTTCCAAAGGCTCATAATCCACTTTGATTAACGTCAGTGCCTGTTCGGCGATTTCCAGAGTTTCTGCTGCAGCCAGTGCTACAGCATCACCTGTGCACCGTACGACATCTGAGCACAGAACAGGCTGATCGGGAACAACAATCCCAAATCCATTAAAGCCGGGAATATCTTTATGGGTAAGTACACAAATAACACCTGGGAGGTTTTTAGCTGCTTCAGTGTCAATGGATTTTATTTTGGCATGCGGATATTCAGACCGCAGGACTTTGCCCCAAACCATATTGTCAAATTGGTAATCGGTCAGATATTTTAATTCTCCTGTTACTTTTTCCGGGCCATCAATTCTTTGGACTCTTTTTCCAACCCATTTGGTGTTCATTGGTTTTCCCACCTCCTGATTAGACGATATAACCCTCTTTCCAGTAAAGCGCTTGCCATATCTCTTCTATATGTAGCAGTTGCTCTTCCATCTGAAATGGGCATGACCTCTTTCCAGGCAATTTTGGCGATATTCTGGATTAATTCCTCGTTAAGCTGCCCCAGGGTAAGCATTGATTCACACTTACGTGCACGGATAATAGTCGGCGCCACAGAACCGAAGGCAATTTTTCCTTCCGTGCAATTGCGGTCATTGTCCATTGTGAGTGAAATGGCTACATTCACAATGGAAATGGATTGTGCTTTTCGGGGGCCGAGCTTTTGGAAAATGCCTATACCATTTGGTTTTTGCGGCTTTATTAGGATATTTGTAATCATTTCATTTTCTTTTAAAACTGTCCTGCCGGGACCAGTGATAAACTCTTCGATTGGAATGGTCCGTTTATTCGTCAGCGAGGTGAGTTCGAGCATGGCACCGAGAACATACAAAGCCGGAAGGGTATCGCCCGCAGGGGAAGCAGTAGCAATATTTCCCCCGATTGTTCCCATATTCTGCATTTGGGTGGCTCCGACTTCACGGGCTGCTTCCACGAGAACATCCGCTTTTCTCTGCAGAAGCGGTGATTGAATCATATCGGTATGTGTGGTCAAGGGGCCAATATGGATAAAATCTTCACTTTCTTTGATATAGCGCAGCTCTTTTAAGTTTTTAATATTTATCCATGTATCAGGCCGCCATTTGCCTTCCTTCATCCGGACTGCTGCATCTGTCCCGCCGGCTATCAATCTATGTTTCCTGTCTTCCTTTGATAGCTGGGTCAGACATTCGGATAGTGAGGAAGGGGTAATCATATCAATTTCTGAAACGAGCATTGATTTACCTCCCAAGTCATTTTTTTAGGGCATTTATATAATCTGCCTGTTTATTCAGGTTGAGATGAATCTCATCATTTTCAACGGGCACTTCAAGAAGAGCTTTTTCATGCTTTTGAATTACAAATCTCAGGCCCATTCTTTCTTCCTTGATAGATAAAAGATCGCTTCTCAATTGGGCGGAAAAGAGGATAGGGTGACCTCTTTTGCCTTGATGGCTGGGAACTGCAATCAGGCCGCCGCTTTTTGCAAGAGATTCTGCAAGCCTGTTAACGGTGAAAGACTGAAGCGGCTGGTCAACAGATGTAATAAGAATCGTTTCTGCTGACTTGACTGCGGTTTTAACTCCGGAAATGATTGATGAGCATTTTCCTTCATGGAATTGTTCATTCATTATGATTTTGATAGGGTATTTCTTTGCGATAGGAATAAATTCTTCGGCTTTGTAACCCAAAACGACAACAATGTCAGAAAACACGGATTCCATGAGGTTTTGCAGCTGATGCTCGAATAATGTCGTTCCTTGCCACGGCAGCAGTCCTTTTAAAGTGCCCATTCTGCTGGATCGGCCTGCAGCAAGAACAATAGCTGTATGTGTCATGGACTATTTGGCTGCTTCCGGTTCGGATATTTTTTTTGAAGCAGCTGTCTGCACTGCCTTAATAATTTTTGTATAGCCTGTACAGCGGCATAGATTGCCGCCTAATGCTGTTTTAATTTCCTCTGCAGATGGGATCGTGTCAACTTTATCTAAAAATGCTTTAGCTGATACGATGATACCCGGAGTACAGTAACCGCACTGTGTTGCCCCTTCAGCAATAAATGATTCCTGAATTACATCGAGATTTGGTGATAGGCCGACTCCTTCACAAGTTGTGATCACCTGGTTTTCCGCCTGGCCAGTGAGGACTAGACAGGAGCATACAACCTCTTTATTGATTAGTACAGAGCATGATCCGCATTCTCCCTTACCGCAGCATTCCTTGCTGGCAGTCAATCCTAAATCTTCCCTTAAGACATCCAGGAGTGTTTTAGCAGGCGGGCAAACGACCGTACGTTCCTTTCCATTAACAATAAAATTAATACTTTTCAAATCTTCGCCTCCTCATAGAGCTTTGAAACTTAAAAATGACAATGAGAAATTGTGTGAGTATTAAGGGATAATAGTCTGGCGAGCAAGCAGAGGTATTTAAATTATGATATTATGCATATTCTTCTAAATAGACTAATAAGCACAAAAAAATTCCTGCACAAAAGGTTCCTGGATGCTGTCCACAGGAAAAAGCCTTTCGTAGATAGGAATTCCGGTTCCCAGTAGAAACCCTCAAACCGATTATTGAGGTTATACGAAAAATTCTATTTGATTTTTCAGTGTGCTGGAGGGAGGTATTATCAAGACAATTATAGAAATAGAGGGGGAGTTGATTTGTAGTGTAATAGTTAAGCTAATATTTTGTCAAGTGAGAATTTTCTGATAAATGGTATTGACTTATAAAACTGCCTTGTTTAATATAGTGAATAACAGGAGGACTACATGACTGTAATAACCTCAAAATTCCATCAATCATTAAAAAAAGATCTCGCTTTTCTTTATAATCGTGTCAATCAGGAGATCTACGGTACAGGCGTAAAGAAACAGCGTCTTGAAACTTTTGATGATAGAGTCATCATATTTGCTCAGCATAAGCGTGTACAGGCACTGCATATGCTAAGCCAGAATTTTCATCACCTGACCATATCGGTTGATTCAGCATTAATTGTTGAATTTAAATCGCTTTTAAAGGGTCTGATTGAAAATTCTCTCCATTTGAAAGTCAAAACGATTTTAAAAGATTACGATCCTGATACCGAAGAAGCATGCACAGTTATTTATTTTGAAGAATAGCAGTTTTACAATATGTTTGGGGAAGCTGTGCATGCCGCAGTTTTTCTTAAACCTGAATATCGGAGCGGTTCCTTTGCCTTTTGTTTAACGGAAGCTGAATGAAACCGCAGTAATAGAGCATCTATGTGTACTTTGATGTTATCTATTGCTGCGGTTTTTTTTATACTCATTTTTCTTTTGGGAGGTGATGCCTGTTTTTATCCGCTGGAGTCAGGCTGAGGCATAACAAAGAATTAAACCTGGAGGGGAAGTCTTTGGAAAAGCTAAATCCTTGGAAAGTAGGGACTTTGGGATTTCAGCATGTGCTGGCCATGTATGCAGGTGCTGTTATTGTTCCACTGATTGTTGGACCGGCAATAGGGCTCACGGCCCAGCAGCTTGCTTACTTAATTTCAATTGATTTATTTACTTGCGGGATTGCTACATTGCTTCAAGTAATAGGGGGGAGGCATTTTGGCATAAGGCTGCCGGTGATTCTTGGATGTACTTTTACAGCAGTCGGACCCATGATTGCCATCGGGAATTTGCAGGGCATTACAGCCATCTACGGGGCCATTATTGCTTCGGGAATCATCGTAATGATCTTATCTCAATTTATGAGTAAAATAATGAGATTTTTCCCGCCGGTCGTAACCGGTTCAGTGGTAGCTATTATCGGGGTTTCCTTGATCCCTGTTGCAATGAATAATGCTGCAGGAGGACTTGGTTCCCCAGAATATGGGAGTGCCCAGAATTTATTCCTGGCTGCATTTACACTCGTTCTCATTATTTTAATGAACAGGTTCTTTAAAGGCTATATGAGAGCTATATCTGTGCTGCTTTCATTGGTGGCCGGAACGATCACTGCTTATTTTATGGGGCTCGTCAGCTTTGCCGAAGTCAGCCAGGCTTCCTGGTTTCATGTCGTTCAGCCATTTTATTTCGGATTCCCGACATTCAATGCCTCGGCCATACTTACAATGACTTTAGTAGCTATTGTGAGCATGATTGAATCTACTGGGGTATTTCTGGCCCTCGGAGATGTCTGCGAGAGAAAGCTGGACTCCAAAGACATAAAAAAAGGGCTGCGTGCAGAGGGGCTGGCTGTGGTAATAGGAGGAATCTTTAATGCATTTCCTTATACGTCCTTTTCACAGAATGTGGGACTTGTAGCGCTAACTAAAGTAAAAACGAGAAATGTAGTTATCGCAGCTGGCGTTATATTAATGATTTTGGGGCTTTTGCCTAAAGTGGCAGCTCTGACCACGATTATCCCTATGGCTGTTCTTGGCGGAGCAATGATTCCAATGTTTGGAATGGTTATCTCATCCGGAATCAGAATGCTTTCTGTTGTTGATTTCAGCAAAAATGAAAACTTGCTTATCGTTGCCTGTTCCATAGGAATCGGACTTGGTTCGGCAGTTGTCCCGCAAATTTTTGAAAGTCTTCCAACAAGCGCACGCTTGCTGGTTGAAAATGGGATCGTGCTGGGAAGCATCACAGCAATTTTATTAAATTTGGTATTTAATTATAAAGATTTAAATATAAGTGAAAGTGAAAGAATCGAACAGCTGAAAGGAGATCATTCAGCTGAAGCGATTTAAATGCAATTGCTGAAACCATCTGCCTCTTCTTCGGGAGGCAGAAATCCAAATAATAGATAGGAGCAGGAGAAATGGATTTAATTTTGAAAAATGCAAGCATTCCCCAGGGAAATCGTCAGGTTTTAACAAATATTCTGGTAAAAAGAGGAAAAATTGTTGGCTACACTAATGACATTTCTTTTCTAAATGCAGCCAGGGTAATTGATATTAAAGGAAAATTAGTCGTTCCAGGCTGTATTGATCCGCATACTCATTTTATGGATCCAGGCTTCACTCATAGAGAAACCTTTGCTACTGGCAGCCGTTCTGCAGCAGCCGGAGGCTTAACAACCATTATAGATATGCCTTGCTGCAGCAAGCCATCCGTTCGTGATGGGGAGAGTTTCAATAAAAAAATCGGACCAATCAGGGATCAGGCCTATATTGATTACTGTTTCTGGGGAGGCATGACTGGAGAAGATGCTCGTGAAGGCTGGATTGATAATATTTATCCGCAGATTGACCAGGGAGTGGTTGCCTTTAAAGTTTACATGACTCCTTCTGTACCTACCTTCCCTAAAGTATCGGACGCAGAGATGCTGGAAATTTTCAGTAACGTTGCAAAAACCGGACTCCCAATTGGTGTACATGCTGAAAACTATGATATCTGCACATTCTATTCCAAAAAACTTGAAAAGGAAGGGCGCCTTGACGGACCAGCATGGGCGGAAGCGCGTTCAAGCCTCGCTGAGAAGGTGGCCATTGAATTGATTCTCAGCTTTGCAGAAGCTACAGACGCACGTGTACATGTGGTACATATGAGCACAAAAGAAGGCGTCGAGCTGGTAAAAGCAGCCAAGAAGCGTGGTGTTAAGGTTACAGCAGAAACCTGTCCTCACTATCTTGTACTTAATGCAAAGGACTCCATGTCAGAGCGCGGTTCCTATGCAAAGATTGCTCCTCCTTTACGAGGAAAAGAGGATAACGAATCTCACTGGCAGGCTCTGGCTGACGGAACCATCGATTTTGTCGGTACAGATCATGCTCCATATGAAATTGCCACAGAAAAGGATTATCCTGGGGCAACGATCTGGAACACTTTTCCTGGCATACCCGGGGTAGAAACGATGGTGCCGATCCTTGTCAGTGAAGGTTTAAATAAAGGCCGTTTATCTCTATCAAGATTTGTCGAGGTAACGAGCCGCAATGCCGCCATTCACTATGGCATTTACCCTAAAAAGGGATCAATGGAAATTGGCAGTGATGCTGATTTCACTGTTATTGATCTTGAGAAAGAATATGTAATAGACGAGCAAAAAACAGAATCAATGGCTAAATATAACCCTCTGCATGGCATGAAGCTTAAAGGAAAGCCAGTCCAAACGATCATTCGCGGAAACGTGATTTTCGATGAAGATAAAGGCATCGTAGGAGAAGCGGGCTATGGTGAGTATGTTCCGCGCCAAAGCATTCAGAGGCTTGAGAGAACATTCAAGTATGAAAAATACGAAGCGGTAAAAGCAAAAACAAAAGACCCAGTAGCACAGCAATAAATAGTTAATAGAGGGAGGCTGACCGGATTGGAACTTAGGGGAAAAAAGCACTGTGTGGTCATTATTGATATGTTAAACGACTTTATCGGCGAAAAAGCAGCATTAAGGTGTGAAAATGGCGAAAAAATAGTTCCCAAAATTCAAGAGCTTATTCAATTCGCTCATGAGCACAATATCCAGGTTGTGCATGTTCAGGAAGCACACAGAAAAAATGACCGGGATTTTCGCGTGAGGCCTGTCCATGCAGTTAAGGGAACCTGGGGTTCGGAATTCATTCCAGAGCTTCAGCCTGATGAGAGCAAAGGGGATTATGTGGTCCAAAAGAGGCGGCATAGTGCGTTTAGCTACACCGATTTTGATCTCTTCTTGAGAGAAGAAGAAATTGATACCGTTGTGCTGACTGGAGTCTGGACCAATGTATGTGTTCGCAGTACTGCTTCTGATGCTTTGTATCACGGCTACAATGTCATTTGCATTTCAGATGCTACCGCTTCTCAGGATGAAGATATGCATGTATCAGGTTTAAGAGACATTGATATCTTCGGAGATATATTATCAACAGAAAATTACAAAATGCTTGCTAAAAAGAAATTCTCCCAAGACGAATCCGTTGTCTAACTCCTCGCTGGGTACTAGGAAAAAGCGGATTTTAGTGGGCATTACCGGAGCAAGCGGATCATTGTATGCTTATACATTGATCCGCGCTCTTCATCAATTAGAGATCGAAACGCATTTAATTGCTACGGAGATGGGAGAAAAAGTAATGCAATTTGAATGCGGGGTCAAGATGGACGAGCTGAAGGAGTATGCCACTATCCACAGCAACCAAAATCTTTTCGCTGCGGTTGCCAGCGGATCCTTTAAGACAGACGGAATGGTTATCGTGCCATGTTCGATGAATACATTGGGAGCTATTGCGAATGGGGTCGGTGATACGCTACTAAGCAGGGCTGCCAGTGTTGTCTTGAAGGAGAATCGAAAGTTCATTATTGTTCCTCGGGAAGCACCTTTTAATTTGATTCATTTGCGCAATATGACTCTTCTTGCTGAGAGTGGAGCATGTATAATGCCTGCATCACCAGGCTTCTATCATAAGCCGACGGAAATATGGGAGCTGGCCAACTTTATGGTGGCGAGGATCTTGGACATGCTGGATATTGACCATGAGCTGCTGGAGAGATGGGGGGAAAAGGCATGAACCCTGTAACAATGAGGGCATTGCTGGATAGATGGGAAAGCATGGGACTTCTTCATCGGGTGAAAAAAGAAGTGGATCCGATGCACGAGCTGGGGGCAGTGATTAATGCCAAAAAAGGAAAAGAGCCTTTTTTATTTGAAAAAATTAAAGGCTATCAATCTTTCATGGCGGCCGGTTTGGGAGGTGACAGAGAGCTGATGGCTGACAGCATGGGAATCCAGTCTGCCGAACTTATTCCTAAAATCATCGACTCAATTGTTAACCCTATTCCAACCACGTTAAGGCAAACTGGCCCTGTTCAGGAGAATCTGGTGAGCGGGGAATTCGATCTTGCAGACTTGTTTCCTATCCCAACCTATCACGCGGAAGACTCAGGTGCCTATTATGTTTCAGGAATATTGGTGGTTAAAGATTTATCGGGGAGAAAAAGGTATACCTCCATTCGCAGAATGCAATATCTTGGCGGGAATCGAACAAATATTCTCATAACCTCCCCAGAGCTGATGGAGCAATATGCCCATTATGAAAGCATTGGCGAACCGATGGAAGTGGCTGTTATGTTTGGAGTGGTTCCAGCAGTTGTATTAAGTTCTCAGATTAGTACACATTTGTATCATACCGACAAATTGGATGTTGCCGGTGCACTGCTCGGCCAATCCCTTGATGTTGTTCAATGCAAAACGGTCGATCTGGAAGTATTGGCTGAGGCGGAAATCGTTTTGGAAGGCAGAATGCTGCCATATGAAAGAGAACTGGAAGGACCGTTTGGCGAACTGGCAGGTTATTATGGCACCAGAACGCCTCAGCCGGTTGTAGAGTTTTCAGCCGTTACTTATCGTGATAATGCTATCTCACAGACTATTTTTCCATCAAGCTATGAAGAAAGGCTGCCGATGGCGCTTGTAAGGGAAGCTACGCTTTTAAGCACCGTCCGGCAAGTGGTTCCAAATATAAAAGCTGTACATATCCCGATGGGCGGGGTGGCTCGCTATCATGCAGTCATTCAAATTGAGAAGAAGCATGATGGTGACGGCAAGCAGGCAGCACTTGCAGCTTTTGCAAGCGATAAGGATTTAAAGCATGTGGTTGTCGTGAATGATGATGTCGATATTTTTGATTCAGATGATGTTGAATGGGCCATTGCGACAAGAGTCCAGGCTGGTGATGACATATTTATCGTTCAGGGTGCAAAGGGATCGCCGCTCGAGTCTTCCCATCATCTAAAAGGAGTCAGTGATAAGATGGGCATCGACGCAACCTATCCTCTTGGAAAAGAGGAGTTATTTAAAAGGACTTCAATCCCCATTGAAGTGAATCTCGAAGACTATCTTTAAGCTTCTGCAGTAGAGGAGGTCAAAAATGAAGGCAATAGGCTTGATTGAAACTAGGGGTTTGACAGCGGCTATTGAAGCGCTGGACTCAATGGCAAAAGCGGCAAATGTCAGTTTAGTTGATTTAAAGAGAGTCGGATCCGGCCTTGTCACCGTCATTATTGAGGGCGATGTCGCAGCAGTGTCTGCAGCTGTTGAGGTTGGGAAGACTGCACACACCATGACAGGAGGAGAACTGGTTTCGGCTAATGTTATTCCCCGCCCTCATTCAGAACTTCGCAAAATTCTTTAAAGGAGGTGCATAATGTGTGTCTGACTTTATTAAAAGTGTTGTAGAAGAAGTGATGAAGCCTTACGGCAAGTCAAAAGTAAATCCTATTAATGGGGTTTCCAACCAGTCCCCTCCAAGCAGGCAGCAGGGAACGAAGAAGAATATACCGGGCATTAGCCGGCCTAATTACCAGAAGGAAAAAATGAATAAAAGAATATCAGTTCATCATTCAGTACCGGTCAAGACTGCAGAGCCACATCAAAACCTTAAAAGGCAACCAGTTTCTCATTCTGCACCCAAGTCTTCAGCTAAGGAAAAAATTGCACAGCTTCAAACCCTATCCCTGGTACAGGGGAAACATCCGGTTTCTTCCAATGCTGGCTTTGCTGATATAAAACCTGACCGTAATGCAAGAGAAAGCCAGCTTATCGGACAAACGCCGGAGGGTGTAAAAGTCTGGCTGTTCTCAGAGCTTCATCCAGCTCTTGAAAGCTCTTTTCAGCGGGAATTAAAAACAGCCTCAATCGGTGTAGTCATTTCAGAAAAATGCACGCCCGGGCAGTTATTTATGCTGAATGACCTTTTAAGAGAGTTTCCTTCTTTAAGATATTGCCTGACATGGGACAAAAACAGCGGGAAATCTTTTTCGCTGGAGCTATATGAAGAGAATCATGGGACACTATTAAACGCCTTAAAGAGCTTCTTTAAAAAACTTTCCCAAAGATCCTTTAAAACTACTCAAATCTATAGAGAAAAATCCCCCAGTCCATGGCTTACAAAACAATTGGGGCTGAACTCTTCAATCGGCGGTGTGGCTGTCATTGAAGGTATCGACTATTATTCGGGTATTTTGATCCTTGACCGTTACATGAAAAAAAGCACTTCTGAACATTTCAATTTTTTAATAGAGAAGAAATACTTGCTGCTTCATGGACACTATGATGATGTTTCACGCATCTCTGATCAGCTTCATAAGGAATTCGACAGAATTAATTAGTTGTAAGCCAGCATCTCTGTCACAGATCAGAAACTATTCACCCCGGAAGCATCTTATAGGCATGGAGAGATGATTTGTCTATTTCATAGGAGGGGGATTTACCAGTTGCAAGCATTGGGACTGATTGAAACCGTTGGTTATTCAACAGCAGTTTCTGCAGCAGATGCAGCCGTAAAAGCAGCAGATGTAGAAATTGTAGGAATTGAAAAAGTAATAGGAGTGGAGAGCTATCTGGGGGTTACAATCCATTTTAACGGGGATGTAGCGGCAGTGAAGTCTGCTGTCGATGCTGGTGTTAGTGCTGCAGAAAGAACTGGAAAAGTAATTTCTGCTCATGTCATCCCGCGTGCCCACAGTGAAGTAGCAGGGAAGCTGCTTCCGAATTTTAAGCTGGAAGATATGCATCCTGGAAATGATGCTCAAGGGGGTAACAGACTAGAGGTTAACCCGAATAGAAAAAAGCAAGCAAAAGAGAGCAGCAACTTTAATGTTAACGATACAGACAAATCATCAGGTTAATAAATTTAAGGAGGAAACACACAATGGGTGAAGCATTGGGATTAATCGAGACAAAAGGTCTTGTAGGCGCAGTAGAGGCAGCGGATGCAATGGTTAAAGCAGCTAATGTGGAGATCTGCGGATATGAAAAAGTGGGATTTGGTCTTGTAACGGTTATGGTCAGAGGAGATGTTGGAGCAGTTAAAGCAGCCACCGATGCAGGTGCGGAAGCGGCCAGCAGAGTTGGAGAACTCATTTCGGTACATGTCATCCCAAGGCCGCACAGCGAAGTTGAAAGAGCTCTTTTATCAAAAAATATCGGTGAATAAGCATGAGCAGCAAAAAGCAGAGTGTTATGGCAAAAAACACTCTGCAGGAGCTTTACCTGCGAAATGACAGCTGCAGAGACAGAAAACCTTACATCCTGGCTCTATTAACCTCTCATATGATAGGGATGGAACCAGGATTTTCTTACTTGAAAAAGTTAACAAAGAAAGATATTACACTCAGAATGGCTGCTGAGGAGGAAATGCTAAAACAATTTCCGCTTCAGGAGTTAGTTAATCTGACTGGAAATGACGATTGGATCTCTCCGACAGCGTTTCATGCCCAGCCAATTGATCAATTCGATGAGATCTTTTTGCCTATTCTATCCTTTTCTTTAATAACAGACATACTGTCCCTTAACGAAAAGAGACCAATTGTGCAGATCATCCTAAAGGGCTTATTGAAGGGAAAACGGATCACGGCTTTAAAGGCTGGAGGTGATCCCTTCAGCCAATATTGGAAACTGAAAGGAATGGATAAAGGCCCCGACCTGTTAAAAAGGAAGCTCAATGAGCAGATGACAGAACTGAAGATGCTTGGAATCAGATTAATAGATTTCCATCAACAAGCAGAATTTGATGTTCAGCATGTGAAGAAAACGGTTATTACCGATGAATCAGTCCGGTTTGCCCGCTTTAGTAAGCTTGATCAAATAGCTGTTCCAAAAGGGGCTATCATTACCCCCCTTGCAAGAGATACAGCAAAGGAACTGAAGATCGAAATCATTCTACATTAAGGAGAAGGTCTTTATGCAAATGGGAATAGTGGTTGGTCGTGTAACTGCCACAAGAAAAGATAATAATCTTGTGGGCACAAAATTATTAATTACCCAGCCTGTAGGATTGGACGGCACGCTGTTACCGAACCCCATTATAACCGTTGATACTGTTGGTGCCGGAATAGGAGAGAAGGTCATATATGTGACTGGAAGCATGGCATCAAGAGCCGTCCAAAATAAAGATGCTCCTATAGATGCGGCCATTATCGGAATTATTGACAGTGTAGAAGGGGAGACAGGGGGTTAATAAATGGATGCAATAGACATAAAAAAGGCAGTGCAATACCGCAAGCTTATTGACGTGCTGCTTGATTCCAGCCAGTTTGCTGATGTAGTCCTGAAAGGAGGATACTTCATCAATGTCATCACCCGGGAGATCTATGAAGCAGACGTTGCGATGAAAGGTGAATATATTTTAATGGCGGGAGATGCAAAAGACTTAATCGGGCCAAAAACGAAAGTGGAAAACATTCAGGGGAAATTCGTATGTCCCGGGTTTATTGATTCTCATATGCATTTTGAAAGTGCAATGCTGACTTGCACGGAATTCTCCAAGCTTTCCATTCCGACTGGGACCACCACGCTGATTGGAGATCCGCATGAAATTGGAAATGTCCTGGGGGTTCACGGGATGCAGGCGATGATTGAAGAAGCAAAGACACTTCCAAACCGGATCCTTTTCACGGTTCCATGCGCGGTGCCTGATGCTCCCGGACTTGAAACCTCCGGATTTGATGTGACTTCCAAGGATATGAAAGAGCTATTGGCTGACCCAAATGTACAGGGAATTGGAGAGATACAGAGCTTCAGCAATATCAGGCCGGTATATGAGCATGCCCCGGAATTAATAGACGACCTTGTTGCCGCAGTTTCGTATGCAAACAGTATAGGAAAAACGGTTGAAGGGAATGCACCAGGATTGTTTAGCAAAGAGCTTGCCGCTCATATTATCAGTGGCGGGAACCATGTGTCCTGCCATGAGACTACGACAAAAGAAGAAACTGTCGAAAAGCTGCGCAATGGTGTAAGTGTGTTCATGCGTGAAGGCTCTTCCCAAAGAAATATGGCAGACTGTATCCGTGCCATAACAGAGGATGGGCTCGATTCCCGCCGTGCAATCCTTGTATCAGACGATATGGTGCCTGCTGATCTGTTAAATTACGGACATATGAATGATATTGTCCGCAGAACTATTGCTGTAGGCATTGATCCTGTGGAGGCCATCCAAATGGCGACCATAAATCCGGCTTCCCATTTTGGCTTTAAAGATGTTGGGGTAATTGCACCAGGCAAACGGGCAGACGTTGTCGTGATCAGCGACCTGAACAATATGACCGTTGACCAGGTATATCTTGCAGGAAAAAAAGCAGCTGAAAAAGGCGAATTAACCATAGATATTGCTCCTTACATATATCCGGAAAGTGTGAAAAAGTCAGTGAGGAGAAAACCTGTAACACTCAAGGAGCTGGCTATTGAGGCTTCAGGCAGCCGAGCAAAAGTAAGGGCAATTGAAGCTATACCTTTTCAGAACTTAACTGGCGGAAGCGAGTTCACTCTGAATGTCAAAGACGGCATTGTGCTGCCTTGCCTTAAGCAGGATGTGCTGCCGCTTCTGGTTGTAGAACGCCACGGCAGAACAGGAAAAATCGGTAAGACTTTCCTGCATGGCTTCGATTTGAAAAGCGGTGCCATTGCAGAAAGCGTCGCCCATGATACACACAATATCATCGTAACAGGGACAAACTACGAAGATATGGTAACTGCGGTGAACCGTGTAATTGCAATGGATGGCGGAATAGCGATGATAAAGGATAGCAAAGTAGTCGGTGACCTGCCATTGAGGATTGGCGGTTTAATGACAGACGAATTAACTGGAAAAGAAATGAGTGAAAAGGTAGACGAATTGTCGCAGCTTGCAAAAGATGTTCTTGGCTGTGGCATGGAGGTTCCGTTTATGCATTTATCATTCTGGTCACTGGTAACAAGCCCTAAGTGGAAAATTACAGATATGGGACTGATCGATGTAGATAAATTTGAGGTCATTCCGACCATTATTAATTGAACTTAAAAGCGGCGTTCTCTGCCGCTTTTCATATAGTAAAAAAATTAGCATGCAAGGAGGAATAGCATGGGAGTTAAATTAGTCGATTTAACGCAGGAAATTTATCAGGGAATGCCTGTTTTTCCCCTTCATCAAAAAACAATGATCTTCCCAAATATCTCTCACGAAGAAAGTGAAAAGCAAGTGGGATTTATGTTTGCAACCAATAATCTATTAATCAATGAACATGGCCCTACCCATAGCGATGCAACCTATGAATATGATCCAAACGGCAAATACATCGATGAAATGCCGCTTGAATATTTTTACGGGCCCGCAGTTTGCCTGGATGTGTCCCACATCCAGCCTGATCGATATATTACAGACCGTGATCTCGAGGAGGCATTGCGAAAATCACAGCAGTTTATTGAAAAAGGAGATATCGTTCTCCTCTATACCGGCCACTATAATCGCTCTTATGGTACAGACAAATGGCTCACAACCTACACGGGCCTGAATTATCAAGCAGCCAAATGGCTGGCTGAAAAAGGTGCGGTCAATATAGGCATCGATGCCCCGGCCATTGACCATCCGGATGATCCGAAGTATTCCGGGCACCTCATTTGCCGGGAATATGGGATAACCAATACGGAAAATCTCTGTAATCTCGATCAGATTGCAGGAATGCGATTTCTATATTTCGGACTGCCGCTCAGGATTCGAAAAGGAACGGGATCTCCAGTTCGTGCTGTAGCCGTTTTCATTGAATAACAACAAAGGTTGGTGATCAAATGAAAGAGGTTTTTAACAAGGGGAAGATCAGAGACGAAATGATTATCCCCCCTTATGAAGGAAGAAGCGCCCTGATTCACAAAGGAGAAGAGCTCATAATTATTGATATGGAAGGAAAACAAGTGGGGGATTTTGTCTGTTTTAACTATAAAGATCCTGAGGAACATGTTTCACCTGTTCATATGCGTGCCTCATTAAGCAGCATTCGGCTTAAAACGGGAGATTGGCTTTACAGCAACCGCCGCCGCCCGCTGATGCAGCTAGTGGAAGACACTGTTGGAAAACATGATTTCTTCTTTCCTGCTTGTGATTATTACCGCTATAAAGTTGATTTTGGCAAGGAGGATCACCCAAATTGCCATGATAATATTGCGGCTGCTTTGAAAAAGTATGATATTCACCCCCCTGTCATTCCGGATCCCATCAATATATTTATGAATAATGTCCTTGATGATGCTGGTGATTATGTCATTACCGAGCCTCTTTCCAAGCCTGGTGATTACATAAGGCTGAAAGCATTGTGCGATGTTGTCATTGCCTGTACAACCTGTTCCCAGGACATGGCACCGGTTAATGGGTTTAAAGTGACCCCTATTAAAATGCAAATAGTGGAGGCGGATTAATGAATGACATTCAGTTTCTTCAGCAGCTGCTTCAAATCGACAGCTCTAATCCGCCAGGAAACGAACATTTAGTGACTGAAGCTTTTATTAACAGATGCAAACAAAATGGTCTGCCGTTTAAAGTGACAATACTTGATGAGACTCGAAGCAATTTTGAAGTTACGCTTCCGGGAAAAAGCGGTAAACAGCTAGTCTTATGCGGCCATATGGATACCGTTTCTCCTGGAACGGGAGAATGGATTTACTCTCCATTTTCAGGTGAAATCGCAGATGGACGCATATATGGCAGAGGAGCATCTGATATGAAAAGCGGTCTTGCAGCGATGTTCCTGGCATTGGAAGAGCTGTATCTCACGAGTACTGTACCCCCTGCTGGCGTTACTTTTTTGGCAACAGCCGGGGAGGAAGTCGACAGCTGCGGGGCAAGGGCTTTTATAAAGGAGAATGACTGCAGAAAAATCGATGCACTAATCATTGCCGAACCGACAAATGAAAAAATTGTGATTGGCCATAAGGGAGCTCTTTGGCTTGAAATAACAGCATATGGAAAAACCTCTCACGGTTCGATGCCCGAACAGGGAATAAATGCAGTAGATCACATGCTTAAAATAGTCCGGCTATTGGATGAAATGAAAATTGAATGGATGACAGATAGGAAGCCACTCGGACAAAGCAGCCTGGCTGTTACCATGATTGAAGGCGGAGTGCAGACCAATGTCATTCCAGATAAATGCAGCATCAGAGCAGATATAAGAACCGTCCCTCCTCAATCCCATTCCAGTTTTATAAACATGCTTAAATCCAAACTTGATCTGCTGATGGATCAGGAAGAGATTTATAAATACAGTGTTGAAACCATCCTGGACCGTCCATCTATTTTAACGGATCCTGCTGAGGACATTATTCAAATAGCGCAAATGATTAAGGGCGAATCGCCAGCAAACCATTACGGGGTGTCCTACTATACAGATGGTGCCGTTCTTAATCCAAGGAGTGAAATTCCTACCTTGATTTACGGCCCAGGAGACGAAAAGCTTGCCCATCAGCCAAATGAGAGCGTGAGTCTGGCGGCTTATCAGCGCTCCATTCAATTTTACAAGCAGCTTATCATGACTTATGGAAAACTGGAGCCCGGAGAAGCAAGTCCTGTACAAGGGGGAGGAAGAAGTTGAGCAGTATACTGATAAAAAATGCTGAAATCATCACGATGAACGCAGCTGAAGAAATCGTTTTCGGCGACCTTTATATTGTGGATGACCGCATCATGGAAATTGGCCAGAGTTTAACACATAAAGCTGATAAAGTAATGGATGCTTCAGGAAAAACAATCATACCGGGATTTATCCAGACACATATACATCTATGCCAGACATTATTCCGAGGACAGGCTGATGATCTTGAACTGCTTGATTGGCTGAAACAGAAAATCTGGCCGCTGGAGGCTTCGCATGATGAAGAATCCATCTATTATTCTGCCATGCTGGGGATTGGTGAATTGCTTCAAAGCGGAACAACAACTGTGGTGGACATGGAAACGGTCAATCATACCGAATATGCATTTCAGGCCATTGCCGAGAGCGGCATACGGGCACTTGCCGGAAAGGTCATGATGGATAAGGGGGATGAAGTTCCAGTTCCGTTAAGGGAAAATACCTTAAAGTCCATCCAGCAAAGCGCAGATCTGCTTGAGAAATGGCATAACAGCGATAATGGACGAATACAATATGCCTTCTGTCCCCGTTTTGTAGTTTCCTGCACAGAGGAATTGCTGAAAAGTGTCAGGGATCTTTCTGCACAGTACAATGTAAGAGTCCATACGCACGCATCAGAAAATGCCAATGAAATTCTGCTTGTTGAAAGAGAATTAGGCATGCGGAATGTAGTTTACTTGGACAGCATTGGGCTTGCCAATGAAAGGCTGATTCTTGCGCATTGTGTTTGGCTAGATGAAGAAGAAAGAAGGATCATCAAAGAGCGTGGTGTAAAGGTCAGCCATTGTCCGGGATCCAATTTAAAGCTGGCATCAGGTGTAGCAGAAATTCCTTCTTTATTGGATCAGCAGGCTTTTGTCAGCCTGGGTGCTGATGGTGCTCCCTGCAATAACAATCTGGATATGTTCAATGAAATGAGATTGGCTGCAATCATTCAGAAGCCTGTACATGGACCAACAGCAATGAATGCCAGAACAGTCTTCAGAATGGCTACGATCGGCGGAGCTAAAGCAGTTGGAATGGAAAAGGAAATCGGAAGCCTTGAGCCCGGAAAGAAAGCAGACCTTGCTATTCTTAATCTGAATGATTTTCATGTGTATCCGTCATTTGATATCGACACCATCTCGAGGATTGTCTATTCAGCCACTCGAGCAGATGTAGAAACAACCATTGTAAACGGGAAAATCGTCATGGAAAATAGGAAGCTAAAAACGGTTGATAAAGAAATGGTGTTAAGAGAAGCGAACATCAGCATAAAGAGGCTGCTTAAAAGATTAGAGACAGCCGTTTATTAATCTTCTATTTCGGCTGAAAGCAAATCAGCCGTTTTTTTTTTATGGTAAAATATAGTAAAGAGGAGTGATGATGTGAAAGCCGGCATTTTGGATCATGCAAATCTAGTGCAGGCATCCGAGTTTATTGCAGGAATGAACTCTCTGCGCCAGTGTCATATAGGGTATTTGGGGACCAGCCAAAACGATATTCTTCATAGTCTGGAAGAAATGAATAGTGATGCCGAATCAGCTGCATTTATTGTCTGGAAGGATGGCGCAATTGCAGGCTTTCTGGGAGTAGATGCTGATCTTAATAAAGGGACAGCAGAATTATGGGGTCCTTTTGTTCAGGAATTTGAATTTTTGAGACTTTTATGGGAAAAAGCACTTCATTATTTTGAAGGAAACCTGCATTCTTACTTTCTGTTTGCGGATACAGCCAACCATACTGCTGCCGAATTTGCTTTAAGTAACGGATTCAAGCCGCAATCTGCTCAGACATACATGGAACTGAAAGGAAATCCCAGTAATGAATTAAGAGATATCAGTTTATTGCCGCCTCACAGCCATAGCAAGTTTATCCATTTGCATGATACATTGTTTCCCCATACATATTATTCAGGAAAAGAGATTATCGGAAGATTGAGTGACGAACACAAAGTTTATACATCTGGTGATGCGGATGGATTAAATGGCTATTTATATGCAGAATACAATCGTGATGAAAAAGAAGGAAGCATTGAATTCATTGGTGTGAAATTCTGTAAACGCAAGAAGGGCATTGGACGAAAATTGCTTGATATGGCGGTTCATGACCTTTTTGTGAATGCTGGAGCCGCAAGCATTAAGCTTTGTGTGGGAACAACCAACCAGAAAGCCCTGTCTCTTTATAAAAAAGCAGGATTTAAAGTTGAAAGGTCATTGAGTTTTTATAAGCTGTATATTTGGGAATAAGAGCAATAAGTTAGTGCGCTTTTAAGATTTTAGGTAAAATATAATTAACCAGAAAAATTGGAGGGAACAAAATGGCTATTGAAAATCCAAGCAGGGACCAAATCGGTGTTCTATTAAAAAAGGCAAAGCGGATTGCTGTTGTGGGGTTAAGCGGAAATCCTGAACGCACATCCTATATGGTGTCAGAGGCGATGCAAAAAGCCGGCTATGAAATTATCCCGGTTAATCCCGCTGTTGATGAGGTACTTGGTGTAAAGGCTGTAGCAAGTCTTAAAGAGATCGAGGGGCATGTAGATATCGTCAATGTATTCAGGCGTTCAGAGTTTCTTCTGGAAATTGCTCGGGAGTTTGCCGAAATAGATGCTGATATCTTCTGGGCTCAGCTTGGAGTGGCAAACCAGGAAGCATATGATTTTCTAAAAGAAAAAGGCTGCACTGTCATCATGGACCGCTGCATTAAAGTTGAACACGCACTAACGAAATAAACTCAGCATGAGGTCTGCTTAAGATCTCATGTTTTTTATTTTTTATAGAATCCCTGTAAATAAAGGGTTTGTGTAACGGAAATAATCAGGATAAATCTTTTAAATCCCAAGATCTTATTTGCCAAAACCAAATAAATAGATAAAATAAAGCATAGACCATCCTAAATTATATGGTAAAATATGAATACAGAACATCTGTTCTAGCCTTGGGATATCAAAGGAAATGGACTTAAAAGCCGAATTCTCATACGGGTGTTCTTAGTGCCGAGATTTTGACGGCATGTGTTTTTGCAGGAAATGAAAGGGGTATGTTCGTGGCAAGAAATCAGGAAGCTTTTGACTACAATGATGATGCCATACAGGTACTCGAAGGGCTTGAAGCTGTTAGAAAACGCCCTGGGATGTACATTGGAAGTACGGATGCAAGGGGTTTGCACCATCTTGTATATGAGATTGTCGATAACGCTGTCGATGAAGCGCTGGCAGGTTACGGGGATCATATCATTGTCAAAATACATAAAGATAATTCAATTAGTGTTCAAGATAAAGGACGCGGTATGCCTACAGGTATGCACAGAATGGGCAAGCCGACTCCAGAAGTCATATTAACTGTCCTTCATGCAGGGGGAAAGTTTGGCCAGGGAGGCTATAAGACAAGCGGCGGGCTGCATGGTGTTGGTGCATCCGTAGTCAACGCCCTCTCAGAGTGGCTTGTTGTTAAAATTAAACGTGATGGCTTTGTGTATGAACAGCGTTTCGAGCTGGGCGGAAAGCCGGTTACAACGCTCGAAAAAGTGGGCAAGACAAATCAATCAGGAACTACCATCCACTTTAAGCCAGATCCGTCGATTTTTTCGACTACAACGTATAATTACGAAACACTCTGCGAGCGGCTTCGTGAGTCTGCATTCCTTCTAAAAGGAATGAAAATAGAAATCATAGATGAACGTAATGACTTTCATGACGTTTTTCACTATGAAAATGGCATAGAAGCATTTGTTGAATATTTAAATGAAGAAAAGGATATTCTTCACCCTGTAGTAAGCTTTGAAGGCGAGAGCAATGGAATTGAAGTGGATTTTGCTTTTCAATTCAATGATGGATATTCGGAAAATGTCCTTTCGTTTGTTAACAACGTCCGCACAAAAGACGGCGGTACGCATGAGGCTGGGTCCAAAACAGCGATGACAAGGGCTTTTAATGAATATGCCCGCAAAGTGAATCTTCTGAAGGAAAAAGATAAAAACCTGGATGGAGCGGATCTGCGGGAAGGATTCACGGCTATCGTCTCTGTTCGTGTTCCGGAGGAGCTTTTGCAGTTTGAGGGCCAGACGAAAGGCAAACTGGGGACCAGTGAAGCACGGTCGGCTGTTGATTCAGTTGTTTCCGAGCATTTGTCTTATTTCCTTGAAGAAAACCCTGAGACAAGCTCTCTATTAATTAAAAAAGCGATAAAAGCTTTCCAGGCGAGAGAAGCAGCCCGCAAAGCACGTGAGGAAGCAAGAAGCGGGAAGAAGCGGAAAAAATCTGAAGCCATGCTTTCAGGAAAACTTACACCAGCACAGTCGCGCAACCCGCAAAGAAACGAATTGTACCTGGTTGAGGGCGATTCTGCCGGGGGATCTGCTAAACAGGGCAGGGACAGGCGCTTCCAGGCTGTGCTCCCGCTTAGAGGTAAAGTAATCAACACGGAAAAAGCAAAGCTCCAGGATATCTTTAAAAATGAAGAAATCAATACCATTATCCATGCAGTCGGAGCAGGCGTTGGCTCAGATTTTAATCTGGAAGATGTCAACTATGATAAAGTAATCATCATGACAGATGCCGATACCGATGGAGCACATATCCAGGTGCTTTTGCTTACTTTCTTTTACAGGTATATGAAACCGCTGCTTGAAGCGGGCAAGGTATTCATTGCGCTGCCTCCTTTATACAAAGTCAGCAAAGGTTCAGGCAAAAAAGAAGTGATTGAGTATGCATGGAGTGATGATGATCTTCAGGATACCATTAAAAAAGTGGGTAAGGGATATATGCTTCAGCGCTATAAAGGTCTTGGCGAAATGAACGCCGATCAGCTATGGGAGACGACTATGGATCCAGAGTCGCGCACACTGATCCGCGTTAAGATTGATGATGCAGCAAGAGCTGAACGCCGTGTGACCACATTGATGGGTGATAAGGTTGAACCGCGCCGCAAATGGATCGAGTCCAATGTGGCATTCGGCCTTGAAGAAGATGGAAGCATACTTGAAAATGAGAATATTTCAGTGCTAGAGGAGGAGGGTGATGAATCATGAGTTCTGCTGAAAAATTCCGGGACCTTCCTCTTGAAGATGTATTAGGCGACCGCTTTGGGCGTTATAGTAAATATATTATTCAGGATCGTGCCCTTCCCGATGCTCGTGATGGATTAAAGCCTGTTCAAAGACGGATCCTTTATGCCATGCATGTAGAAGGCAATACACACGAAAAGGGCTTTAGAAAGTCTGCTAAAACAGTCGGAAATGTAATCGGCAATTATCATCCGCATGGCGATACTTCTGTATATGACGCCATGGTGCGGATGAGCCAGGATTGGAAGGTTCGAAACCTTCTTGTTGAAATGCACGGCAATAATGGGAGCATCGATGGAGATCCTCCGGCAGCCATGCGTTATACAGAGGCACGATTATCGGCCCTTTCTTCCGAATTGCTGAGAGATATTGAGAAAAGAACCGTTGAATTTATCCCGAACTTTGATGATACTTCCAGTGAGCCAACCGTTTTGCCCGCTGTCTATCCGAATTTGCTAGTCAATGGCTCAACAGGTATTTCTGCTGGATATGCAACGGATATTCCGCCTCATCATTTAAATGAGATTATTGATGGGGTTATTTTACGGATGGATAAGCCGGATTGTTCTATCGATGATCTGATGGAGCATATTAAAGGACCTGATTTCCCTACTGGAGGCATCATCCAGGGAGTCGATGGAATTAAAAAAGCTTATGAAACAGGAAGAGGAAAAATTATTGTCCGCGGAAAGGCCGAATTCGAAGATTTGCGCGGAGGCAAAAAGCAAATTGTCATAACTGAAATTCCTTATGAAGTGAATAAAGCCAATCTGGTAAAGAAGATTGATGAATTCCGACTGGACCGGAAAGTCGAAGGCATCGCCGAAGTCCGTGATGAAACGGATCGGACAGGCCTTCGGATTGTGATTGAGTTAAAAAAGGATGCAGATCCTGAAGGCGTCCTTCATTATCTGTACAAAAACAGTGATTTGCAGATCCCTTATAACTTCAATATGGTTGCTATCCACAATCGTCACCCGAAATTAATGGGTTTAAGAGAGCTTCTGGATGCCTATATCGGCCATCGTAAAGAAGTTGTTACACGCAGATCTCAGTTTGAACTGCAAAAGGCTGAGGCGCGTCAGCATATCGTTGAAGGCCTGATGAAGGCTCTTTCCATCCTGGATGAAGTGATTACTACAATCCGGGCATCTAAAGATAAGCGGGATGCAAAAGATAATCTGATTGCAAAGTTTGAGTTCACTGAACCTCAGGCTGAAGCAATTGTTTCCCTCCAGCTTTATCGCTTAACCAATACAGACATTACTGCCTTAAGAGCAGAAGCTGAGGATCTTGCTAAGCTAATCGGCGAACTGAAATCCATTTTGGAAAGTGAGAAGAAGCTATTCTCTGTTATAAAAAAAGAGCTAAGAGATGTCAAAAAGCGTTTTGCCGATGAACGCCGTACGAGAATTGAAGCGGAGATCGAAGAAATCAAGATCAATCTTGAAGTTCTGGTAGCCAGTGAAGATGTGATTGTAACGGTAACAAAGGAAGGCTATGTCAAGCGCACAAGCCAGAGGTCGTTTGCCGCCTCAAACGGACAGGATTTTGGCATGAAGGATTCAGACAGGCTGATTGCAAAGCTTGATATGAATACGACCGATGTTCTCCTTGTGTTTACGAATAAAGGAAACTATTTATACTGTCCAGTACATCAGCTGCCGGATATCCGCTGGAAGGACCTTGGACAGCATATTGCCAATATCATACCGATCGACCGGAATGAATCGATTGTCCGGGCTATTCCAGTTAAAGATTTTGAAACGGAAGAATACCTGCTCTTTATGACGAAAAATGGAATGGTAAAGAAAACCGAGCTAAAAGCTTATAAAGCTCAAAGATATTCCAAGCCGCTTGTGGCAGTTAATGTAAAAGGCACTGATGAAGTTCATGACGTTTATTTAACAGATGGCACGAAGGAAATATTCCTTGCCACTCACCAGGGATTCGGCCTCTGGTTCCATGAAGAGGAAGTAAGTATCGTTGGTGCCCGGGCAGCAGGCGTTAAAGGCATTAACCTTAAAGACGGCGATTTTGTCGCAGGTGCTCAGCTAATTGAGGATCAGAAAGAGCAGTCTGTCGTGATTGTTACACAGCGAGGATCTATAAAAAAAATGAAGATGAGCGAATTTGAACGGACTTCCCGTGCCAAGCGCGGTGTAGTGATGCTTCGTGAATTGAAATCTAACCCTCACCGTATTGTTGGGTGTGTGATTGTCAGAAGCAAAGATGAAATATACATTGAAACGGAAAAAGGCCATATTGAAGCAGTTATTGCTTCATCCATCCGCTTTAATGACAGATATTCCAATGGATCGTTCATCATTGACGAATCCGAAAGCGGTAAAGCAAAATGCATCTGGAGGGCTGAAGAACCTAAAAATGATTCAGATGCCCCTGCCGAATAATCCTTTTGAATCCCCCTGATAATGACAGGGGGATTCATTTTATATTTTTGCATAAATAACGAATAAAATATTATTTGAAAACGTTTAAAGAACCGATTACAAGGGAATATAAATTTTGGCATTTTTCTTTTAAAACAAGATTTTATTGTGTTTTTTAAGGCATTGGAATGAATATACGTCTTGTCTATTAAAAATTCTTTTGATAGATTAGAAGAGGTGTTATTTTTGTGAGATAATAAATGCCGTAAATTAAGAAACAGGGGGGAAATGAATGAATTTATTTTTAGAAGGTTTAAATTCGGCTGTCGGCTTTCTAAATGATATTGTCTGGACTTATATTTTAATTGCAGTACTTATCATTTTAGGCCTCTATTTCAGTCTAAAAAGCAAATTTGTACAATTCCGTTATTTTGGAGAAATGATTCGGATACTTGGCGATAAAACCATGGTTTCTGCAGAAGGAAAAAGAGGGATTTCATCTTTCCAGGCATTTACAATCAGTGCTGCTTCCAGGATAGGGACCGGCAACATGGCTGGCGTTGCTACAGCAATAGCGGCAGGCGGACCAGGTGCCGTATTTTGGATGTGGGTCATTGCCTTTTTAGGCGCCGCCTCAAGTTTTGTGGAGAGTACTTTAGCACAAATCTATAAGGTCAAAGATAAAGACGGTTTTCGCGGCGGTCCTGCTTATTATATGGAAAAAGGACTTAATAAACGCTGGATGGGCATTTTGTTTGCTGTTATCATCACTTTCTGTTTTGGACTTGTATTCAACTCAGTCCAGTCCAACACCATTTCATTAGCTTTCAATGAAGCATTTGGCACAAGCCGCATGACAATTGGATTGATTCTTGCTGCCTTAACGGCTATTATCATTTTTGGAGGAATTAAGAGAATAGCCTATGTATCACAAGTTATTGTTCCGATTATGGCGGTCATTTACTTAATTGTTGCCATTGTAATAGTAATTATGAATATAACTGAAGTACCAAATCTTATTGCAACGATTGTTAAAGGCGCATTTGGTATGGATCAGGCCTTTGGCGGGGCAATGGGCGCTGCTGTCATGATGGGTATTAAAAGGGGCTTATTCTCCAATGAAGCCGGAATGGGAAGTGCACCCAACGCTGCTGCAACGGCTGCTGTTTCTCACCCTGTTAAACAGGGGTTAATACAAACTTTAGGTGTATTTGTAGATACGATTTTAATTTGTTCTGCGACTGCCTTTATGATTATCCTTTCAGGAGCTTATACATCACCAGATCTTTCAGGTATACAATTAACTCAAACAGCATTGTCATCTCATATTGGCACATGGGCTCCTATTTTTGTGGCTGTGTCAATCTTTCTTTTCGCATTTAGTTCTGTTATCGGCAATTACTATTATGGGGAAACGAACATTGAGTTCATTAAGGAAAGCCCATTGGCAATTTTCATTTATCGTATTAGCGTTATCGGCATGGTCATCTTTGGGGCTTTAGTCGACCTGGCAACAGTTTGGGGCCTTGCAGATTTATTTATGGGCATTATGGCTTTAATAAATCTGGTTGCTATTACCATGCTCGGGAAAATTGCATTCGCTGCACTCAAGGACTATAAGGCACAGAGAAAAGAAGGAAAAGATCCTGTGTTCTATGCTGACTCTATTCCGGGTCTAAAAGGGATTGAATCATGGGAAACCAAGGAAAATGCATTAAAGAAGAAGGCAGCTAAATAATTTATTTCTGCAAAACCTCTTATCCTTAGGATAGGAGGTTTTTTGTGATTTTACATGTTATTTCCATAAATGGGCAAGATAATAAAAAACTAGGGAGGATTAGTAAATGAAAAAAGAATTGCTTTTTGCGTTTGCGGCTTTCTTTTTTATGTCTCTATCCGCCATAACAGGTGTATATGCTGGTGAGGAAGAACAAAGAGCTGTAACGGTGTCAAAAGATAAAGTGGATGTAACAGGTGATAATAAGGCGGATACCGTCTATATTAAGGGTGTTTATTATGAGGAAGGCGCGTCCTTTTTAAAGGAAATATCACTCGAAATAAAGGCTTCAGACGGTAAAATATATAAAGCAGAGCTTGCAGGAGGCTATGAACCTCAAATACAGTTTGAGGATTTAAATCATGATTCCATTAAAGATATGTTTATAAGTATTCCAACAGGGGGAAGCGGCGGTCTGTCGAATTTTTATTTATATACGTTAAAGGACTTCATGTTAACAGAACTGGCAGTTCCAGACCCTTTAGTGATCAATAGCCAATTCGAAAATGGCTACAAAGCCAATATTAGCATTCAAGACACCAAACAATCATATACGTTTGATTTAAGGGACCGGAGCGAGGAATATGAACGGCTTGGTCTGTATTTAAACGGAAAACTAAGTGAACCTACTGAACTAATGGTAAACCCTTATAGCACGCTGAAGATCATCCCTGTTGAAGGACAAAACGGATTATTGGGAGTTCAGAGAATTAGCGGTGCTTATAATGCAGATACAATCGCATTTGTAGAATCTTTCTGGCTGTATGAAGAAGGGAAATGGATGTTAAAAGACACCAAAGTGATGAAAATGAATTCCCGCAAGCGTTAACGATATGGGCATTTGTCACGTTTCTTTCAGCACCCCATATACTGGGCATATGGAAATTTGTATATGGGGGCGCTTATTATGAGTAATTTTAATCCATCTAAGCTGTCGGTTAAATATTTGCCTCCTGCGACGGAATTCAGGCCCGTAGACAGCAGGAAATATACACTTACACACTCAGATGCAACAGGAGAATTATTTTTGGCGATAGGTGAATGCTATGATTTTAATGCAGTCAATCGTAAGTTCCGCGATGAAGCATTTGCTGAATGGATTCCCCAAATGGGGCAGTATGTTCTGAGCGGAAGGGTGTATATCAGCGGCGGAGAATTCGATCAGCAATACGCAAAAATAAGGTTTCTTATCTTCCAAAAAGAATTGGATCTGGCGCTGACAGCGATGGTTTATGGAGATAGATGCTTTTTTACCAATTATCCCTGGCTGCTCGATTCGCCAATCTTTATATATTTTGAATCCGTTTACCCGGAGTTCAGCAAGCTGCTTTATTACGGAACTCCCAGAAAATATTTAAGTGCTGCATTGCAGCCAGTATGAAAAAAATGCGCGTGATGGAACGTGTGTTCCGTTTTGTGAAAAATGGCTCTAAACGCAGCAACAAATGTAAAAGAAGCTGTATTTTATCATAAAAGCAAAGGAGCGATTAGAATGAAGAAAGAACAGGAGAAAACATTTGGATTGAGTTATGAATCGGATGGAGAGATGGGGGAAAAAAACAAAAGCAATATTAAGGATAATAAAGAACAAGATGATATGTTTTTTAATATTACACAGGATAGTGAATAAATTAAATGGATTTAGACATATGGTTTGTATAAAAATGTTATGTAAACTAGATGAAAAAAGTATCAGTTAAGAGGGATCATTGAATATCTTTGAAATATCGTTTTTTAAGAATTGATTGAACAAATATTTATCCATAGCTTCAGCAAGAAAAACATGAATTAGTTCTTTAAAAATAAATTTGAAAATGATTCAATTCAATTTTCGCAGATTAAACCATTTAAGTAATATTTGACTGAAAATTTTCATGTTGTCTCACTATCTTAAGTATACTTAGATAATGAGACAACAATTTCATTTAAACCCGATACTTCCTATAATATATATTATGTAAACTAGAAAAAAATTATTGTCCCACATAAATCTCTCTTAAATCTTTATTGGGCATTACTCTCCTCCATGCTGACAATAAATTCTTGGATCAATCCCAATGTTTTAACCCTTCGATAATGATGGATTTTAAAAAGAATACATTAATTACAAAAAAATAAGCATACTGATAGTAAAGTTTCTGTTGGTATTATAACCAAAAATTTGTGTTTATGTTTTGATAAATAATGGGAATGAAAAATGATTCGATGCTGGTTAGTGATTTCTATACCTTGCCGCCCTCTCCTCTGTTATTTCCTTTTTGTCTCATTATTATTTCTTTGAATAGCAATTGAGAATCAAATGCTCCCGCCTCAATTTATTTATTGCATAAAGTTAAAATAGACTATATTTCAAAGCGCAGGTGAAAATTGTTGATTCGTTTGCTTCCTTGTATAATAGCTATTTCTATTCTCCTATTCGGCTGCGCCAGCAGTGGTCAAAATTCAAATGAACAGGATAAGAAAGCAGCTGCTATTCAAACAGAAAGTCAGTCTTCACCTAAAGTTATACTTCTTGTTATCGATTCGTTGATGGATGAGCCTTTAAAAAAAGCAATACAAGAGAAAAAAGCTCCTGCTCTGGCCTTCTTTTTAAAACACGGACAATATAGTAAAAATGTAGTAAGTTCCTATCCAACCATGTCGGTTACAATCGACAGTTCTTTAATAACTGGTGCTTACCCGGATGAGACTAAGATTCCTGGACTCGTTTGGTTTAATAATGATAAGAAGCAAATCATCACTTATGGAAATGGGCTTTTTGAAATAATGAAAATTGGGGTTTCCCAATTTGCTGAAAGTATCATGCATCAATATAATAATGTTGACCTCAGTCCAAATGTAAGCACCATCCATGAGGATCTGGACAGAATTAAAAAGGAATCAGCATCCATTAACGCATTTATTTATCGGGGAAATTATCATCATACCCTTAAAGTACCCAAGTTGATAACAAAAGTGAGTAATTTACCTGGGGAATACGAAACTGCTGGGCCGAAAATGCTGTCTTTAGGTACATTTATTCAACAGGACAAAAAGAATAATCACATTGTGAATCGTTTAGGACTTAATGATGCCTTCGCGGTTCAAGAATTAAAATACCTTTTGGGAAAAAATATTATCCCTGAATTTACAATCCTGTATATTTCAGGAAATGACTTTACTGTACATAGGAAAGGGCCAAAAACAATAAAAGGAATTGAAAAACTTGATAAGTATCTTCAGGAGGTCTTGAATAGTTTTCCGAAATGGGAGGATGCCCTTAAAAATTATAATTGGGTTATTGTTGGAGACAGTAAACAATCACCTGTCATTGAATCGAAAAAAGAAGCTTTAATCGATTTAAAAGAAATCCTTTCTGAATATAGGATTTTAAAGCTCGGCAAGCCTGCTGGAAAAGAAGATGAAATTGTCATTACAGCAAATGAACGAATGGCTTATGTCTATGAAATTAATGGAAGTATTTCAGTAAAAAACATTGCCGAAAGGTTAAAAAAAGATCAGAGGATTGCCTGGATTGCATGGAAGGAAAAAGAATTAATACATGTGATATCTGGGGATCATGAGGGTTCCTTCGATTTTAATTCAGGTGGAACCTATCGTGATGTTTATAATCAAGCATGGTCTATAAAAGGAAATACCTCCATTCTCGATTTAACCTTAAAGAACAAGAATATTCATTATGGGGATTATCCTGATGGATTAGCAAGGCTATATGGAGCTATGTATTCTCAGGAAGGTGAATTTCTTGTCGTTGACGCAAAACCCGGGTATGAATTCATTGGTGAAAGTTCACCTGAACATTCCGGTGGCGGTGCCCATGGCTCCATGCATAAAGATGATTCACTAATCCCCATCATTGTTACAGGAACCAATAAAAGTATCGAGCACCTGCGGATTGTAGATTTGAAACAATGGATTATGGATTTTTGGAATTGAAAAAACATAAACCTGCTCTCAGCAAATACCTGAGCGAAGGTTTATGTTTAGTTTAAATCACCAGTTATTTTGAATCAGTTCAGTATGCTAAATTTAAAATGATTCATTAACCTCCCAGGATTCCACCAGTTTATATGCTGTTTGCGGATTATAGCCTTTTCCCAGCAAGTACGCAATGGCTGCAACCTCAGTCATTGCATGGGAAACTGAAGTGAATTTTGCTTCTGTTAAGCCATAATTCACAAATGGCTTTACCATCATTAAGGTTTCGTTTTTTATATCTCTGTATGGAATATAGTAACCATAATTCATATAGTGCATTTTTACAGCTGCCTCCCCCATTTTTTACCTTGATGTTATTTTATGTTGGATTCTTCAGAAATGATTTTTGTCCAGGTGAATACATTTCTTTTCAAAAATATAAGCATACTGAAATTAAGGCAGCCGCGAATGATTAGGGATATAGGCAAGGAGCAATTTTATGCGCAGATGGTGGATTGGATTAGCATATGTCATTTTATTGATCGTTGGAATGACCAATAAAGATTACTTATTAGAATGGCTGCGAACAAGTGATCCATCTTGGCTTCCTGCAATGTTTTTACTTTCTGTACTGATTGCGTCTATTCCTTTCTTGCCATTTACTCTTTTTGCAGGAATAATGGGAGTCAAATTTGGTGCGATGGTTGGTCTGCTGATCAATTGGTTTGGCATTCTTTTGACTTCGTTAATTTACTTTTTTTTATCAAGATACTATTTCAGGAATTATTTCACCGCCTACTTGGGAAAGTATAAAGCCATTAATAAATTTCAGTACCTGTTCGAAAATAATGCATTTATGGCAATTTTGTTTGGCCGAATGATTGTTATCATCCCTCCTCAGGTGTTTAATATCTATTGTGGAATAGCAGATATTCCATTTAGGCATTTTTTTATAGCTACTGCAATTGGAATGCTGCCTCCTATGTTTATGCTTGCATATAGCGGCGAGCAATTGTTTTTATCACTTCATAATTTTTTGCTGGGAGTAATTTGGTACCTTCTATTTCTCCTCTGCTTGTTCCTTTGTTATAAATTATGGTTCCATAACAAGCTGGATCAATCAAAAAGATGATCTGATCGAATGCTGAAATAAAAATTATGAAAATAAAAAAAAGCCCACAAAATACGTGGGCTACTATGCGTTATTTGTTGTTTATCGGGTTCTTATTCGATGTTAATTTCTCCGCAAACTCAGTTACCCCCGCCATATTTGGCTTCTGGAAGTTTTTCGTTTGGGCTGTATTATTGAATTTGTTGTTTATCGGGTTCTTATTTGATGTTAATTCCTCTGCAAACTCAGTTAACCCCGCCATATTTGGCTTCTGGAAATTTGTCATTTGGGCTGTATTATTCATTAAATTTTGAAACGGGCGAGCCATATTTCTGCCGCGATTTCTAGTAAAGCCATATGCAGCTGCACTTAAACCCAGGCTAATTAAAGATCCCCACAGCATTCCTCTGTTTCTTCTTTTCTTTTTGCCAAACATATTTAAAAACGGCTGCATTTTGCCCGTATTAAAAATCGCATTTATCCAGTTATTCAAGTTTAAGCACTCCCCTTTAAGTAATAAGAAGGAATCATATGTCTCCTCCCTTATATAATTTTTACTTTTAGGGATTCGAATATGCTGGCAAAAATTTTATTGGGTTTGTAAATAATATTTGTGTATACCTATATAGTACTGATTGTACATGGTTATTATACGCCTAAAACCCTTGCTATTGCAATGGCAAGGGTTTTAGAATGTATTATGATATTTCATGATAAGTGATTTCAGGTCGGCTGCCGATACGGATATTGACCCCTGTCTGGCCTAGTCCCTCACTTATATAAAAAGGTTTTCCGCTATGATAATGAAGGCCTTTCACCATTTTCATCCGGACAAGCCTGCCCATTTTTATCAAATGATATGGCTTTGGCCAATGAATCTGTCCGCCGTGAAAATGCCCTGATAATAAATAATCAAAAGGAACATTTTCCATCTCTAATACAACATTGGGATCATGGGTCAAAACTAGATTACAGCCTTCAATTACTCCTTCATAGGCCTTTTTTACATCACTGTGTCTGGTGCTGTAATTATCAATTCCAATGATGTTTAATTTTTCCCCATTAACCTGTATCGACACATGCTCATTTTGAAGTGTTTTACAGCCATTTTCTTCTAGAGTGTTTTTCAATGTTTCAAAGTTATGACCTTTTAAGACATAATCATGATTGCCAAAGACTGCATAGATGCCATGCTTTGGATTTGTCTTGTTCAGTGCATGGAGATAGCCCGCAAGCTTAGGAATACTTCGTTTGCGGTCAAGAAAATCGCCTGTAAGGGCAATTAGGTCCACTGGTTGCTTTGAGATCATCTCAAATAATTCATCCGGACTGACAGAAATATTTTCGAGGTGCATATCAGATATATGAAGAATTTTTATGTTATCTCCCGAAACTGAGATATTAGGACGGGAAACAGAAATTGAATTTATAGTTACATTCTTAGTGTTTTTATTGGCTTTGTAAATAAGATAACAGAAAACGGTGAACAAGATTAAGGTGAAAAATAATGCCATATTCATATCCCCTCCCTCCTTCAAAGTATAAGGGGATTGAGGGGACAGTCCTAGTGGGAGTTAGAGGAAACAGTCTGCATCATTTATTTATATTTATTAATCAGGTTTTCTTTAGACATCAATAAGTAAACAGTGCGATGCTTTTTTAAATTTGCAGCAGAAATTTTTGAACACGATAAAAAATATATAGGCAATTGAAATGTTTTTTTAAACCAGCAGTATAATTTATTTTTTGGAGATATACATTCAAATCCAAGCGTGCTGAATCCCTTGTTTATAAGGGTGATGCCAATAACCCCTTTTATTTTCGTTTCTTCCGGATGGCTGAGGATAAATGCAGTCAAAAGCGGCATAGATTCCTTAACACGTTTATAGATGGCTCTCCCTTTTAATAACTCATTTTTCATATAGTTAAAATCTTTTAACAGCCTGACATTATGCAGATGGATTTTAAGTAAAAGATCATTTTTTCTTATGATAACTCCGTCAGATAATTGAATGTCATTTCCTTTATATTTTGTCAGCCTTACACGAAAAACTCCTCCCTTTTCCGGATCTGCTGTAAGATGCTGTAGCCGGGTAAAAGGATAATAAAGAGGATCCAGGAATACCCATATTGATAATAAAATATTGCGGAACATGTTTTTTAGGTCTCCTCCTTCCTGCGCTATAGTAAATAGGATGTTAATCTAATGGAAATTTTAATTATGGAAATGAACGGATATAGTGCCTTTTTAAATATGGCAGCTCGCAGCCGGGTCATACAAAGCGAGATCCAGATCACCTTATATGATAAGTTACTGAATTTGGTATGAAGTTTATTACATAAGCATTCAATAAAAAGTAATAATACATTGTGTAGTTTATTTTTCATTTGAAAGAAGGAATTAAATATGACAGTTGGAACTCAAGTAAAGCAAGCAATTGTTGGCTTGAAGAGCGCTCAGGCCAGCTTTGAAACGTTTGCACTTGCTACGGAAAACCAAAATGCTAAACAGCTGTACCAGAATGCCGCACAGCAAACACAATCGATCATTGACAGCCTTGAACCAAGGCTTCAAGAGATTCAGCAAGAGGAACCTCAATATAATCAATAGACATTCAGGCTGGCATATGCCAGCCCTATTACAATTATAAATTTAAATCTTGAAATGGTGTGATCTCAATGACAATTGCTTCGAATGTAAATCAATGTCTTGCAGCAATTCGTTCTATAGAAGCACAGTTATCAAACCTGGCTTTAACCTCAATGGATGAAGAAGCAAAGCGCCTATTCCATGAATCAATGCTGGAAATTAGCGAGATAAAAACTGATCTTGAACACCGAAAAAAGGTTATAGAGTTTGAGGAACCCCAATATAAACCAAATTAACTGAACATGGAGATGAAAATATGCCTGAATGGCTTCTTATTGGTGCACGTTCTATTTTATTCGCAGGTGTTTTATTCGCTATAACCAAACTGATAGGAAAAAAACAAATATCAGAGCTTTCATTTTTTGAATATGTATCAGGAATTACAATCGGAAGTATAGCCGGTGAAATAATTATGGGGCTTGATAACCACTGGGCCAGCGGAATCCTTTCTATTTTGATTTTTGGTCTTGTTACATTATTTGCTGATATTCTTTCGCTTAAGAGTAAAAGCTTCCGTGATTTCTTTGAAGGAAAAGGAACAATCTTTATTAAAGATGGGAAAATATTAGAAGATAATTTAAAAAAAGAAAGATACTCGATTGATGATTTATCCTCCCTGCTTCGCCAAAAAAATGTCTTTAAAACAGCAGATGTGGAGTTTGCTGTTTTAGAGCCGCGCGGAGATCTTAGCATCATGCTGAAGAAAGAAAACCAGCCGCTTACCCCAAAGGATCTTCAATTGAATTTACCTCAGGAAAAAGAGCCGCAAACGGTTATTATGGATGGGAAAATTCTAAACGATCCCCTTGCTGAGTCAGGGAAATCGAGAAAATGGCTTGACATGGAGATAGAAAAACTGGGTTTGACCATTGATAACATTTTTTTGGGTCAAATTGATTCTTATGGAGAACTGACTGTAGATATATTTGATGATTCACTTAAGGTTCCTGCACCACAGCAGCGTCCTCTGCTTATGGCAATGATAAAAAAGTGTGCTGCTGACCTTGAAGTGTTTTCCCTGCAGACTGATTCCAAAAAGGCACAGGAAATGTATGAAAAAAATACTCAAAAGCTGAATCAAATCATACAGAAATTATCCCCATATTTAAAGTAAGCTTGTCCATCAGCAGGACTTCAAAAACATAGTCCGCACTCTCCCTATATTAGAATTCTGCAGTGAATTCCTTTAATCACCCTTTTGGTCCTTGCTGATTTTAAATAAACCGACCGCCTATTTATAGGGCTCCTTAAAAAGGAATAAGAAAAAACTTAATTACAGCGTCTAAAAACTGAACAAACACCAGAATGAAGACTGGTGTTTGTTTTTTATTGTTAACAGCTGCTCCCGCCTTCTTTTTTCCATACTTTTTTTTGCATGATTAAGGCTACAATCGCTATTAATGCCACAAATATTAAACTGACAAAAAATCCAAACCTTATGGACTTTTCAATTAATGTGCCGCTTACCGCAGCCAGGATCAGAAGCAATCCCACCGCAGCCATTATCTTTCCGAACACTTTATTTTCCAAAATCCGAAGAGCTGAAATGATGATGAATGACCAATTGAATAAAATTAATATACCAGCAGCAGTAGTGATATACTCATATATTTTGCCAGGCAGCAATAAGGCGGTTACGATGGATGCAATTAAACCCGCTGTAGCCAGTCCCAGCGAAGGTAAAGGAAGGTCCTTCCACTTCTTTATCTTTTTTGAAAATACCGCTGGAGCATCGCCGTCATCAGCCAACGTAACCAGTAATGCAGTTACTCCAAACAGTGAAGCTGTCATCGTAGAGAAGCCGGCAATAATGATTGCTGCATTAAAAACGTGCGGGAAGAAGGCCAGATTATACTTATCCATTGCAGTTACAAATGGGCTCTCTTTTTCATTAAAAGCACCATGTGAAGCCATATAAACGGCTAAGCCAAGGGAAATGACATAGATGATGACAAGGACGATAAGCATGATGATGCCCGCCTTAGGTGCATCCTCCTTCTTTTTTAATCTTGTTGCCATTAGCCCAATCACTTCAATTCCTCCGTATGCATAGAAAGCATAAATCAACGATGACCAAAAGCCCCTAAAGGCTTCAGGAAACCATTCCCCAGAAGAACCGGGGAATCCGGGATGCCTGGCATCTCCATTAATCACTCCGGACAAAGCAGCTGCTGCGAGGATGATAAACATAATAATGGCTGCTGTTTTAATAACTGCAAACAGGTTTTCCACCTTATCAAAGCCTTTGTTTCCTGTTAATACCACTATAATGGAGAGTATGGCATAACCCGCTGCAAAAACCCAAAGGGGCACATGAGGAAACCAAAATCTTGTCAAAATGGAGAGCGCGGTTAATTGGCTTCCCATGATAAGTATATTTGAGCACCAGTAATTCCAGCCGCAGCTAAAACCTGCCCACTTTCCATAGGCTTTATTGGCGTAATAGCAAAAAGATCCTTCCTGAGGGTCTTCAGCTGTCATTTTAGCCAAAAGGTTATAGACGATATAGGTTCCAAGTGCCGCTAACATAAATGAAAAAACGATGGAAGGTCCGGTGATCTTAATGCCAATGGCTGAACCGAGAAAGAAACCGGTCCCAATGGTACAGCCAACACCAATTAATGATAATTGCCACCATTTTAGGTCACCGGATTCACTTTTTTTTGAGGAATTTCCGCTGGGAAGAAAAAAGTCCATGGTGTACCTCCTGTTTATCTCCTATAGCTGTTAAACGTGCTATTGCTTTCATTCAAATAAATAAGCCGATTCCTTTTGGTGATCGGCTTCCGTTCAAATCTGCAAAGGATGGTGCCAAAGCATTTATTTCTTTTGTTCTGAACTGTCGCTTTTTAATCCTGTAACAGATCTGAATAGCTGTGTGTTCATGCTGCCCTGGACAATATCCTCAAGGAAGAATTGTTCGATTAGCTTTTTATATTCTTCATCTTCAAACATCTTCCTGTTTTGAAGCTCCATTTCAGCAAGACCTTCATATTTGGAAAGAAAAGCATAGGTATGGTCTTGTCCTGAAATGGGCGATAATAGCTCAACCTCATGCTGATAATTCTCGTTTCGGTAGCTTTGGATCATTCTCACGTTTTTTAACGCTTCAACAAAATTGTCCTGCTTCACTTCAAATGTCTGGTAAACGAAAACTGACATAATAATCCCCTTCCCAAGAGTTTTCAGAATGTGTTATTTATCCTCTTCGCTTCTTACATCCGGTCTTACAGGTGTTAAATCCTCGGAAACTTCAGTATTATAGCGAAGGTTTCCTTGGTTAATAGTGCCTTTTTCATTACTTGCTTCTGTCATATTTCTAAGCAAATATAAGTGGAATAGATATTCAAATAATGCGACTCCAAGAGCTGCGGCTATTGACATTGCAATAAGATTATCACCATTGGTTAGAATTGAACTCAAAAACCAAATGAGCAAAAAAGCCAATCCAAAGTCGGCTGCCGTTGCGATCATATTGCTGCTCCTTGGGAGTATCACCATGTCACCAAGGATATAAGCTGTAATGCCCAGAATGGCTGTTATTATAAATACATTTACAAAGCTCATTCCAAAGAATATTCCGAGAATGATATATAAGAGAACAACACTTGCGAGAAATTTTAGAGCCAATGCCTTGAAATGCTGCATAATCTCCCTCCTTTACATTGTTAGTTTGTTTATTAGCACAAAAATTATTCCCATATATAGCTGTACATCAATTTAAGAAAAAGATTCCTTTTATTGATTTAATTTTCTAGTGTGAAGGTGATGGGCAAAGAGAAATAGATCAAAGGGGCAAATGTCCCTGAATAATTATTAGGAGGCTGTTAATATGCATACAACTCAACATGGAGTACAGCAGGCAAATCAAGCCAGGCAGCTAGCTCAGCAGCTGATTCAGCAGACACAGCAAGGAAGCCAGCAATATCGTATGATGATGCTGCAGGAACAGCAGAACATTCAGATGCTTGAGCAGATTCTTCAGCGTGAAAAGCAGGCTGCCCAATTAATTGAACAAAGCCTGCAAAGCCATGACTTAGCCATTCAGCGATGCCAGGAAGTCGTACACATTTGCAATCAAATGCAGGGACAGCTTACTGGGCAAGAAATGGCTGGAGGAAGTCTTTCAGCAATGCAGCAGCCTTTTAATAGCCAGAGCCAATTTCAGACTGGTTCTCAATTCAATTATGCAGGAACTTTCCGCCAGAAATAATTGAGTACAAAAAAACAGCCCGATTGATTCGGGCTGTTAAAACGGTATGTTAAACCATTACTTTGCAAATATCATTCGTAAACTCAACAGGATCACTGATCGGAAGGCCTTCTATCAGCAAAGCCTGGTTATATAGGAGGTTTGTATACAGATTTAATTTTTCTTTATCGTTTTCTAAAGCATTTTTTAAGGCTTGGAAGACTTCATGGTTTGAATTGATTTCCAAAACCTTATTTGCTTTTACGTCTTGATTATCCGGCATGCTGCTAAGGACTTTTTCCATTTCAATGGTAACTTCTCCATCAGCTGTCAAGCAAACCGGGTGGCTTTTAAGCCTTTTGGAAATTCGTACATCCGTCACTTTTCCTGACAAAATTTCTTTCATGCTGCTGAACAATTCCTTATGTTCTTTTTCTTCTGATTCGGATACCTTTTCATCCTCATTCTCTATGCCGAGATCGCCGCTTGATACAGACTTGAATTCCTTGTCTTTATAGGTCATAAGCATCTTAATGGCAAACTCATCAATATCTTCTGTAAAATATAGTATTTCATAACCCTTGTCAGCCAAAAGTTCAGTTTGCGGTAGTTTTTCTATTCTTTCATGTGACTCTCCTGCTGCGTAATAAATATATTTCTGGTCATCCTTCATCCTTGATATATATTCATCAAGTGATGCCAGTTTCTTTTCTTTTGAAGAATAGAACATCAATAAATCCTGGAGCATTTCTTTATGGGTTCCGAAATCGCTGTATACACCATATTTTAATTGTCTTCCAAACGACTTATAAAATTGTTCATATTTTTCCCGCTCATTTTTCATCAGGCTGTGAAGTTCGTTTCTTATCTTTTTGCTGATGTTTTTAGCAATGAGCTTCAGCTGCCGATCATGCTGGAGCATTTCTCTTGAAATGTTAAGTGATAAATCTTCAGAGTCCACCATCCCCTTTACAAAACTGAAATAATCTGGAAGAAGGTCTCCGCACTTATTCATAATTAATACGCCATTTGAATAAAGCTCCAGGCCTTTTTCATATTCCTTTGAATAATAATCAAATGGAATATTCTCAGGAATATATAAAATTGCATTATAGCGGATTGTGCCATCCACATGAATATGGATATGCTTTACCGGCTTGTCAAAGCCATAATGCTTCTCCTGATAAAATTTTTCATAATCTTCGTCTGTCAGTTCACTTTTATTTTTCCGCCAAATCGGAACCATGCTATTGATGGTCTGCTCTTCGGTGCTTTCTTTATATTCATTCTCAGCACCTTCTATTGGTTCTTTGATTTCTGCATCCATCTTAATTGGATAGCGGATGAAGTCTGAGTATTTCTTTATGATCGATTTTAAGCGGTACTCTTCGAGGTATTCATCAAAGCTTTCATCTTCCGTATTTTCTTTTATTTTAAGGATAATATCAGTACCGACTGCCTCTTTTTCACATGGCGTAATCGTATATCCTTCCGCCCCATGTGATTCCCATTTGTAGGCCTGTTCACTGCCAAGGGCTTTGCTGATCACAGTTACAACATCAGCGACCATGAATGCCGCATAAAATCCTACTCCGAATTGGCCAATAATATCATGGCCATCTTTAATCTCCTGTTCTTTCTTAAAAGCGAGAGAACCGCTTTTAGCAATGATGCCAAGGTTATTTTCCAGCTCTTCCTTTGTCATTCCAATGCCAGTATCTTTGATTGTTAATGTTCTGTTTTCCTTATCAGGAACGACCTTTATGTAGTAACTCTCTTTGTCAAACGTTAAGGAATCGTCTGTAAGTGCTTTATAGTAGATCTTATCGATCGCATCGCTGCTGTTGGAAATAAGCTCCCTCAGGAACACCTCTCTTTGAGAGTAAATGGAGTTGATCATCATTTCCAATAATCTCTTGGATTCTGCCTTAAACTGTTTCGTTTCCATGTTAGTCTCTCCCCTTTCAAATTTTCATTACATTAGCACTTAAACCTTAAGAGTGCTAAACAATATTTAAATATCATATTAGTCAATTTGTGTCAATCAGCATGAACTGACTTTCGTTCTAAATGATTTCTTCTGCACATTCAACAAGATTGTGTATTGTCTCTTTTAATTGCCTCGACAGCTGTTCTGGAGTCCATTTCGCTCTCTGATTGTCCAGATCTGATTGTATTAGCATCATCATCCAAACCGAAAAAACAGCTGAAAACACATAATATTCCTGTTTGAACTTCTCCCTGTCTGGAGCAGAAATTTGAATTTCTTTACAATAACAGTCCAGAATCATATTTCGCATAGTATGGTTATTAGGCTTAGGGAAATCCGGATGTGAAATATCGATTAAATGAAACAAATCCCAAAAAGGTGTGTTCATGTGGCAATGTTCCCAGTCCAGAACCACCGTCTTATCGCCCGCATACCCATAATTCCCCTGGTGCAAATCCCCATGGCAAAGAACTCTCACAGTGGAAAAGGGTTTACTGGTAAATGCGCTGAAAATTTTATTGCCTAAACGATCTGAAATATTATGTAACTTGAAAATAGAAAACACTTTCTCTTTGTTCTGCAGGATTTGGTCTGCCATCTCCTCAATAGGCGGTTTAGGACCTTTCAGCTGTGCATGGGAAAACCGCTCAGCGGGCAGAGAGTGCCATTTGGCCATTAATGCAGTTAGTTCCAGTGCAATATTTGAATCAAATGTATGTGTAATGGTGCCAAGGTCTTCTAAAATAATCCAATTATCGCTTAGTTTGTTTTGGACGGAGTACGACAGGATTTTTGGAAACTTTAGCGGGAGTTCTGACAGTACATTTTCAAAAATCCACACTTCTTTTCCCAGCTGAGTATTGTTTGTCAGAGGTTTGAAAATAAAGCTTTTTGACGCATCAATAAAAAAACGCTCGACAAACCGGCCGTTCGCTCCCTGATATAAGTTCTCTCTTCTTAAAATGTAACGGTCATTTAGAGTCCCGTTTTCAGTCACAATATTAGTAAACAAGCTGGAGCTCCCCCTTAATAGGCATCCTATCTCCACAATATATATCAATCTGCTTTAAAAAAATACTGCTTTTTTCACTGCACAAAAAAAGTATCCTGCGCAAGGATACTTTTTAGAGCAAACTGAATTCATAGCCTTTATTTCGGATCTCAGCAATTAAAGCAGGGAGAGCTTCAACAGTCTGGGTTAATTCATGCAAAAGAATGATCGCTCCCTCTTCCAGGTTCTCTATGACGTTTGCGATAATTTGTTCAGGCTGTTCTTTTAGCTCCCAGTCCATTGCCGAGATTCTCCACATGATGGTTGATAGCCCAAGCTGTTTGGCTGCGGCTATAGTGTGTTCATTGTACTGCCCAAATGGGGGCCGAAATAGCTTCACTTCCTGGCCGATGATCGACTCAATCTTAGTTTTGCTGCTGCTGAGATCCTGGACTTGTTCATGTGGACTCAAATTAACATAATTGGAATGCTTTGAAGAGTGGGTACCTATCTGATGACCTTCTTCTATGACTCTTTTCCACGGACGCTGAGGGTATAAAAGCCTGGATTGCCAGAAGAATACAGCTGGAACATTCTCTTTCTTCAAGATATCCAATATTTCCGGAAGAACTCTACCGGGTCCATCATCAAAGGTCAACACCACTGTTTTCTTGGATGCATGGCCCTCATTAAATAGTTTGATATCAGGGTCATTCGAAACGTACACGACGTTCGAGCTATCCACAACTCATGGACAATTGGCCATTTCCTCTGCCTCCTTTTTTAAGTAGAACGGATATATGATTTCTCGCCATAACTTTCTGCATCATATGTAAATACATACATATCGTCTGTAAACTGCTCTGGTTTATCATCAAAAACGACTTCCCCATCTTTTAAAGCGATAATGCGGGTTGCATATCGTTTAGCTAACTGAACATCATGGACATTAATAATGGTTTGAAGCTTATGCCGCTCATGCATCTCCTGAAGCAAGCTGAATATCCGGTCTGAAGTTCCAGGATCCAGGCTTGCAACAGGCTCGTCGCCTAGAAGGAAACTTGGATTTTGAAGGAGAGCCCTTGCAATGCCAACTCTCTGTTTTTGCCCTCCGCTAAGATGCTCGACCCTGCGATCGGCAAAATCGGCTAAGCCCACCTCTGCAATGACTTGTTTAGCCTGTGCCTTTTCTTCATCTGTGAACCATCCAATAAGATTCTTGAAGCTGCTCCTGAAGCCGAACATGCCTGTCAGAACATTTTGCAGTACAGTCAATCGGGGAATTAGATTAAAATGCTGAAAGATCATTCCCATCTCCCTGCGGATTTTTCGAAGCTGTTCATCACTCAGTGCAGAAAAGGATTGGCCATCCCAGATGATTTCCCCGGATGATGGTGTCTGCAAGCCGTTTAAACAGCGGATCAAAGTGGATTTTCCAGCACCGCTTTTACCTAACACACAAACAAAATCACCAGGATGAATGGTCAGGTTTATAGAATTCAGGGCATTATGCTTCATGCCGGGATAACGGACTGTTATATTTCGAATCTCAAGCATTTCAGGCCTCCTTTATATCACTCGGTTCCTAACATAGCTTCCGAAAAGATCCACAAGAACAACGATGATCATTATAACCAGTACATCGAGCGAAACTGAACTGTACTGGAATGTTTTAAAATCATTAAAAAGTCTCTGGCCAATACCTCCACCGCCAATAAACCCCAATATAAGAGAAGTTCGAATGGCAACCTCAAACCGGTAGAAGTAATTCGACAATACATTTGGCCATATTTGAGGCAGGATGCTGAACAGGGAAGCAAACCAGCTTTTAGCACCAACTGCTTTCATGGCCTCCTGCGGGCCGGGATCGGATGCTTCAATGAGTTCTGAGATCAGTTTTCCCAGAACCCCAATATTATGAAACATAATGGCCAGGACAGCAGGAAAAGGACCAAGTCCAAGAGCCGTAAGAAGAATCAGACCGAAAACAATTTCAGGGATGGAACGGACAAAGCTGAGGCCGACTCTGGTTAAATGGTAAATAAGTTTAGAGCCGGACGTGTTTTTGGCTGCCATAAAGCTTAAGGGGAGTCCGATGATAAGCCCGAAAAAGCTTCCCAAAAAAGCCATGGCCAATGTTTCCAGACTGTCTTCAAGTATCTTTGGAAGAAGAGAAAAATCCATCGGGAACCAATGGGACAGAAAGTCAATCATATTGCGGAAGTCTTTGAATTTCGATAAATCGAATTCCGTTAGCCTCATGCTAAGATAAACGAATAAAGCCAACACGAAATATGTTAATATGCTGCGTTTTTTAAACCACAATCTTATCAGCCCTATTCTTTAATAAGTCCCTCTTTTAGGGCAGCCTGGCGGATGCTTTCATAATCTTCATTGCTTGCCTCTGTAAATCCGCTTGCCCCGAAAGCATCCAGAATTTCCGGGTCTTCAATCGCCAGAAATGCTTCTTTTAATGCTTTAATCGTTTCTTCATCGGTGTTCTCATGTACAGCCCATGGGTACTGAAAAAGCTTTTCTGATTTCCAGATCGTTTTAATCTGATCTCCATCTACTTTTCCTGAATCCACTAATTGATTGTAAATGGCGCTGTCGATCGCACCTGCATCAACCTGCTTATTTTGAACTGCCAATGCAGTAGCATCATGCGAGCCTGTAAATCTGACGGACTTAAAGCTGTGGTCGTCCTCTGATTTGTAAACTTCGCGGTCCTTCAATTCAATGGATGGGATTAGAGATCCTGAAGTTGAATTGATATCACCGAAAGCAAAGTCAGATTCACTGCTGTTTTTCAGTAAATCTTCAAGTGAATTCCATGGATTGTCTTTATGTGTGATGATATATGAATAATAGAATGGCTCTCCATCAATCAGCTGTGTAATGATGGCTTTTGCGCCGCTCTTCTCATGTGCAACAACATATGTTAACGGGCCGAAATAAGCCATATCAATTTTATCGTAGTTCATGGCTTCCACTACCCCGTTATAATCCGGATATACTTCGACAGCTACATCCCTATCGAGTTTTTCAGATAAAGTGGACTGAAGTTTCTCCATGGCAGCTTCCATGGATCCCTCTGTTTGAACTGGAATGACCCCAATGGTGAACGTTTCTTTCGATTGTTCTTTTCCGTTTCCGTCTGTGTTATCTGTTTCATTTCCGCCGCATGCTGACAAAAGCATCAGTGAAAAGATAGTTATGAGCATTAAGAATTTTTTCATGTTTGCACTTCCTTGTTTTTGATTTTGGCTCTATTGCTATAAAATGTCGGTTAGCTTGTGAATATTGTTCGTTGATCTTTGGCTGCATGCACGCAGCGAACCCGCGGGGAGAGATGAGATCCTCTTCGGCTACGCCTGCACCTCTCACTTCCCTGGCTTCCCGCAGGACATTGAATAAACTTCCCTGAATCAACACCGCACGAAGAAATGCGGATGCATTTTCGAGGATCAAATGCCCTCCGCTACAATCAACTCTATTGTTAGATTTAGTTGCAAGTAAAAACTCTAACGAAAACAGCCTTAATTTTGTAAAGGTAAAAAAGGACTCTTTTCGAGTCCTTTTTTCAGATAACAGTAATCTTTCCAGGATTCTGATCTGTGACAGTCCCAATGATGGAAGCCCATTCTACTCCTTTTACCTTAAGATCTTTAAGGAGCAATTCAGCTTCTGTTTCAGGAACGGTTATTAAAAGTCCCCCTGAAGTGATGGCATCACAAAGGATCACCTGGTCCACATCATCAATATTTTCATATTGAATCCGGCCGGACAGCCATTTATGATTCTTTTTGGAGCCTCCAGGAATAATATTCTGTTCAGCAAGCTCTCTTGTTTTTGGAAGGATTGGAACGGCTTTGCTTTCAATGGTAATGCCTGTGCCGCTTCCTTCCGCAATCTCCATTGCGTGGCCTAGAAGGCCAAAACCGGTAATGTCTGTACAGGCATTGACCTGGTAGTTATCCATAGCTTCAGCTGCGTCTTTATTTAAGGCAGCCATGACTTCCATTACACGGTCAATTCCTTCCTGATCCAGCATATCCCTTTTAATCGCTTGAGTAAGAATGCCCACGCCAATCGGCTTGGTTAAAATCAGTTTGTCACCAGGTTTGGCTCCTGCATTTGTTCTAACTCGTTCAGGATGTACTGTTCCAGTCACAGATAAACCGAATTTTGGCTCCTGGTCATCAATGGAGTGCCCTCCAACTAAAACAGCACCGGATTCTCTAACTTTATCGGATGCGCCAGCCAGAATGTCTGCAAGGATGTTTTTATCCAATTTGCTGATTGGAAAACCTACAATATTCATAACGGTTATCGGCTTTCCGCCCATAGCGTAAATATCGCTAAGTGAATTGGCTGCGGCAATCTGCCCGAACATATACGGGTCATCCACGATAGGAGTAAAGAAATCAAGTGTCTGCACCAGGGCAGTTTCATCATTTATTTTATATACACCTGCATCATCAGAAGTATCCAGTCCTACTAAAAGGTTGGGGTCAGGTACAGACTTTGGCAAATGACGCAGAACCTGCGCCAGGTCTTCAGGACCAATTTTGCATCCTCAGCCGCCTTTTGTAGATAAAGAAGTTAGTTTTATGATTTCTTCTCTCGACATATTTCTCTCTCCTTGCCTATGATTATTTACTTGGGACTTTTCTAAAATGGTTTTGTACATTTTTTGAAGTGTTTTAGCTTCATATTCTGAAGAATGGCTGCATTCAACATAGAATTTGGCAGCACGCCCCAATTTTATCCTCAACTCGTAATTATTCACTAGTTTGTCTGCATAATCAAGAAATTCGACCGGATTTGTATAGATTAAACCGGTTTCCTGATGGTCAATGATATTTCGATTTCCCAGGTTATTGGCTGCAAGTACTGGAAGGCAATATCCCATTGCTTCTAAAATAGCAGCAGGCTGGCCTTCAGAATGGGATGTATTCAATACGGCATCAGCTTGCCTGTATAGTTCCCCCATATGATGATGGGGGATTTGACCAAGATATTGAATCCACTCTTTATTCTCTTCTGCAAGGGACTTTACAATATACCCCTCTTCTTCTTCAATAATAGGGCCCGCCAGCCAAAGTCGTATCTCAGGATTTTTTTCGTAAATGATTTTAAGCTTTTCTATGGCAAAAGGAATATTTTTCACCTTGCGGATCCCTGCCGGCAGCAAAAATAAAAAAGTGCCAGGTTCTTTCTTATAATCACCTCCAGGTTCAGGAAATATTACAGTGCCCTGATGGATAACGCTGATTTTATCTCTTGCTTCGGGAAGTTCTTTTGAGAGTACCAGCTTGGCTTCATCATCAAATACGTGTATAGCTTCGGCATGGAGGATGGTTTCCGAAACAACGGCTTTTTTTTCCGGATCATAAAGATCGATATTTAAGTCCGTCCCTGTCATGGTTACGACATATCTTTCAGGCCTTTTAGCAAGCCTTTTAATAAATTGGCCAAACCTGTAAGCGTTAAAGCCATGCACAATATCAGCTTTTGGCAGGTAAGTGAATTCGTAATCGTTTGTGATATTAATGATTTTAGTCTCGATGCCAAGCTTATTAAGTCCATCAGAAATACGCTGAACGGTAACCGTATTTCCTCTTGCCTGGTGAAAATTTGGGCTTGCCAGTATTACTTTCATCCTTTCATCCTTCACAATTATATTTGCACTATCTTCGTTTTAATTAAAGTTTGCATCAATTATTGCAGGAATATTTCATCCTGTCCATTAATTGTATTTCAGCTAGCTGTTCTTTTAATTATGACAGTAAAAAAGCCTGTTTCTAAGGCAAGAAACAGGCCGGATTCTTCTATTGGTTTCCGAATTCTTCTACAAGTTCTCTGAATTTCCGAAGTGAGTTTTCAATTGGATATGGGGAAGTCAGATCCACTCCGGTTTTCTTTAACAGCTCAAGCGGATAATCGGAACTTCCGCTTTTTAAGAACTCAAGATAGCTTTGCAGCGTTTCTTTGTCCCCTTCAAGAATTTTCGCTGCCAAATGAATGGCAGACGCAAATCCGGTAGCGTACTTATAAACATAAAATGGACGGTAAAAATGAGGGATCCTAGCCCAGCCGAATTTTACCTCTTCATCAAAGACTATTTCATCCCCATTATATTCGCGGAATAAGCGTTCATAGATTCCGCTGAAAACTTCAGCGTTAAGCGGTTCTCCCTTTTCAGCTAATTCGTGCGTTTTCATCTCAAATTCAGCAAACATGACTTGAGTGAAGAAGGTTCCTTTAAACTGATCAATAAAATGATTAAGGAGATGCCTGCGGACTTGTTTATCCTTTTCCCTGTTCAGCAAATAATTAATCAGCAGCACTTCGTTTACTGTTGAAGCCACTTCCGCTACAAAGATGCTATATCGGGCGGTAATCTGCGGCTGGTGCTGAGAGCTCAGCTTACTGTGGACACCATGTCCGCATTCATGTGCAAGTGTGAAAAGGCTGTCCAGATCATCCCGGTGATTCAGGAGGATATAGGGATGAACGCCGTAGATGCCCAGGTTATACGCCCCTGACCGCTTCCCTGGAGTTTCCCGCACATCAATATAGCGCCCTGACTTAAACTCCTTGAGAATATTAATATAATCCTCTCCAAGAGGCTCCAATGCTTTACACATCGTTTCATAAGCTTCTTCATATGATATATCAGGTTTTACACCCTCTGCTAATGGAACACTCAAATCATATTGCCTCAGCTCGTCAAGGCCTAACTGTTTCTTGCGGATCCTGGTATACTGATGCATTGCCCCGATATTTTTTTTAGTGGTCTCAATAAGATTTACATATACTTCCTTGGGCACCTTATCTCCAAATAATCCTTTTTCAAGGGCTGAAGGATAATTCCGGATTTTGGCCATGCTCACATTGTTTTTTATCGCAGCAGAAAGGGTGGAAGCAATGGAATTCTTTAGCTGCACATAAGGCTGGTAATAGGCCCTATACGCTTCTTTTCTCTTTTCCCGGTCTTCCTCTTCCATAATTTTTGCATACATGCCGCGTGTCAGTTCAACCTTTTCGCCATCGTCTTTTGTTACATCGCCAAACTTTATATCAGCATTATTCATCATTCCAAATGTATGACTTGGAACCGAAAGTGCTTCGCCAAGGCGGGACAGAATTTCTTCCTGGTCCTTATTAAGGACATGAGGCTTATAGCGGAAAGATTCGAGCAGATCTTCCTCAAAGTATTTCAAGCCCTTTTCCTCAGCAATATAGCTTTTTAGGGTTTCTTCATCCAGACTTAAAAGAAAAGGCATAAAAAAAGAAGTGGAAGAACTGATTTTAACGCCTAATTGCTTTGCCCTGTCCACAAAAGCCTGTGAATCAGACACCCGTGTGTCTTCATCTGTTTTTAGCATCGCATATGCATATAGCTTATTAAATATGTAAGAAAGTTTTTCTTTTTGCTCAAGATATTGATACAGGGAATAACCATCTTGAATCTGCCCATCAAAGGTCTTCAGCTTATCAGCTAATTGTTCAATCCTCTGGTAATCTTCCTCCCATTTTTCCAAACTGGAATAAATGTCTTCCAGATTCCATTTTTCATTTAGCGGAACATCATTTCTGTTTTTGTATGTCTTCATCTTATAGCCTCCTTTACAGCAAAACTGTCATTCATTTATTAACTATATTCAAAAGTTATCGGAAAAACCCTTCCTCATTTTTGATTTTATCATGAACGGCCATTAAAATAATCTTGAAAGGATGTGGACGGATTGGCAATAACTCTGCCTCATATTGAAGACTCAAACAATACGGTATATTTTCCTCCAGTGGGGAAATTTGAAACGTTTCAGGATGATGCTCATTATGAAGAGAAAGTCAGGGAATGGGGCTTATCAACTACAAGGGAAGTTAAGAAGGAATTCTGGTATAAAGAAAAATCACAGCAGCGGCTTGTAACTGTGAAAGGTTATCAGGCATACGGTGAGTCTGATGATTATTATACAATCATAATCGAATTTCAGGACGGAAATCTGAGCTGCATACACCCGGCTTATCTTAAAGAGATGCAGTCGCCAAGCTTTGGAAAAGCATTGACTGCTGGTTTCTCTGCTCCTTCTGAAAAGGAAGCACCTAAAAAAGACAGTGAGAAGTCTGAAGACGTTACTAAGAATCCGTCTGAAAACAGCAATAAGACAAAGCCTTCAGCAAAAAAAGCCAAGAAGGAAAAACAGCCTGCATTGGAACTGCCAGCAGAAAAGGCCCACTTTACTGCTAAAGTAAAACAATTTGCCTTGAGCTGGAACCATTTCAATGAAGAAAATGATGAAGTCATCGTCTTAGAAGATGTTGTCATTGAAGAGAATGAACCGATTGAAGTGGGACTTGGCTGGTGCTCCCACTCAAAAACGCTGAAGAAATTCGAACTTAAGCCAGGGGAAAGCCTTGAATTTGATGGGAAAATTGTTAAAAAGAAACTGCCTAAAGGGAAAGACTGTGACGAGGAATTCATTGTAGAAGAAGCAGTGACATATAAGATTAATAATCCTTCAAAAATCAAAAAAAGCTAAGAGTGGACGCTCTTAGCTTTTTTATGATTATAAAAGAATTCTTTTTTCTCCCTCGATTTCCTGGATTGGATTGATATTCTGTGTGAATTCCAGGGTTCCTGCATAGCTTCCGTTTTCATCCCTTACAGCAAAATAACGGATATAAACATATTTATCTTTAAATTTTATCCAGAAATCTTCAGAGTCCTTTCGGCCTGCCTTAAGATCCTTCAGCAATTCTTCCACAGCATGGACACTGCGGGGAGGATGGCAATTCTGCACGGTTCGCCCTATCACGGCTTTGGTTCTGGCAAAGATTCTTTCCTTTCCGTGAGAGAAATAGCGGACTACGTCTTCATGATCAATAAATGTGATATCAACAGGCAAATGATTGAATAATAGCTCCAGCTGTTTCAATGATAAAATGCCAGTTTCCATTTTGATATAGCCTTCTGATATTGCTTTCCCAGCAATCCCTTTGCGTTCGGGCTTCCATTCTCCTTGCGGGCCGGTCAGGCAGAAGCCAATCTCATCGCTCTCATGGGCAATCTTAACCCATTCATCTTCTGTAAGATTCTTTAAGGCCATAGGGAAAAGGATATTTTCCTCCCTGTAAATCATAGCGCTTATTTCATTGAAAATGAAACGCACGGCATTGGTGACCTTTTGCTTGTCCCCATCGTAATCCTCGAGCAGGTTTTTGGCATCCTTGATTCCATCCCTGATATAGTCATCGATGCTCCACATATTATTTGTTGGTCCATAGATTCCGTACTTCTCCAAGTATGGGAAAAGCAGATTTTCCTTCCGGCTGTAATGCTTATCAAGATCAAGCAGCAGGATGCAGTCTTCCAATAGTTTATATGCATTTTCCCCGTTATCCTCCTGGATGAACGCTTCGAGATGGACTTTTACCTTTTCCCTCAGATGCTTATCAATTGCCTTATTCTCCCGGATAAATGTATGTATGGGGTGTCCGGGCTGTTCTTCCGGCTTGGGAAGAGCGGTTTCGCCATTATTGTCCTGAGCAGGACTGCTGTGATGGTCCTGATGTTCACGGTTATTAATCAATTCGCTCACTGTACATTTCCTCCTCTTTTTCCAGGCTGTATAAATTGCTTATAAGGAATGTACCATGGGGGAAAAGTTTGGGATGTGATGAGAATCATATTTTATTGAAAGTTTATTGGTTTATTTAAGAATGGAATGCAAGCAATAAATTACCACCCCCTCCTTGTTCTCTTTTTTGATACACTTTTAAAGGATTGAATGATGGAGGTTTACTATTTGTGAAAAGAATACACCAAATGCTGATATTGATTGTTTTTATATTTTCCAGCGGTTTTGCTGCAGGCATTTACTATACAAACATCACCGATCAAGGCCAGCCTTTAAAACAGTCTGTGCCGGTTTCACAATCCAGCAAACTTCTGGTCAAAAAAGGAATCCCGGAGCTTTCGGAGATTCCCGAAAAAGTGCTGATGGGTTATATCCAGGATTACCGTGATCCAAAATCGATCGATTATTCAAATCTGACACATATCCTATTTTCTTTCGCTCATCCTGAGAAGGACGGCAGCATTTCTTTAAATGGTGATTCAGCCCTGAAAAATCTGAGAAGTGTGGTAAGAAATGCACACCGGCAAGATGTAAAGGCTATACTTGCCGTAGGGGGATGGTTTCATATCAATGGCGGGGAATCTTATGATTATTTTAAACAAGCCATAGCTGATGAATCCTCGAGAGATAGGCTGGTAAAAGAACTGGCGGGACTGGCTCAAAACGAAAACCTTGATGGCATTGACATTGATTTTGAGCATCCGCGTTCTAAAGAGGATGCAAAATACCTGGCAGTCTTTATCCATAAGCTTAGCGAAATGCTTCATGCAAACGGCAAAGTGCTGTCTGTTGCGGTCCATGCCAAAATTCATAGTGTAACCGGGACAGAGACGGGCTATGTCGTATATGAGCCTTCTATGTTCATGAAGGTTGATTATGTAAATATTATGGCTTATGATGGCCAGTGGGATGGCGGTTACAATGCTCGCAATCTTTCTCCGTACTCCTTTACAGAGAATATAGCAAACTATTGGGGACAATTATTTGATTCACAGGGTATTCCAAAAGATAAGCTGGTTCTGGGGGTTCCGCTTTATGCTCAGCCAGCAGATCCTGCTATTAAGCCGGTATCATATAATGCAGTCATAAACGATAACCCTGAAAACGCAGAAAAGGATAAGATCAGCCTAAATGGCACCGACTACTACTATAATGGTGCCAAAACGATGAAAAAGAAAACAGCCCTGGCTCTCAATCACGGATTCGGCGGAATGATGATCTGGGAAGTGGGCCATGACGCCAAAGGACCATACAGCCTTATGGGAACGATTGCTGAAGCTCTCCAAAATACAGAAGAACCCGTGAAGTATTATTCCTTGAAAAATACCAAATAAGAAAAAAGAGCATGGGCAGCACCCATGCTCTTTTTTCTTATTTCAAATCACGATAGTATAAACTTTTTTATTTCCTCCCGCCGGTCCTGATAGACCTTCTCTCCAAGCATAACCAATTCCTCCACAAACTTTATTTCATCAAATGGCATTTCTTCCCCCAGTTCTTCATTTATGCGCAAGTAATTTTCTCCGAGCAGATGCTTGCAATGGTAGGTAACAGATTCGGAGGATAAATGAAGGGCCAGGTCCAAAAGCTTCGGCGTCACTTTCATGGACGGGAGCTGGAAAGGCAGCCAATGTTTTACACCCCAGTATTTATTATTGTCAATCGTAAAGTCAATTTTTTGAAGACCGGTTCCAAGGGAAAGGATTTTTATTTTTTGCAGCTCCTCCTTGAAGTGATGCATAGCCTCCGTAATGCAGACGAGTGATGGATTATTCGCCCAAAGCCCTCCGTCTATCGATAAATAACTGTTGCTGATGTTATTAGGAGGGAAATATACAGGTGCTGAACAGGAGGATAGTACTGCGTCCCAAAGCTTCATTGATAAACTTTCATTTCCAGTACTGCCGTAATTGGAACGGTGGATAAATGGCTTGCCATGGGTCACATCGACAGCAGGAATTAAAAGCGGCTTTTTAATATCGGAAAGCTCTGTTTCACCAAAAGCTTTGCGGATAAAACGCCGCAGGTACTTATCACTGTATACACTTTTAAAGAGGCCAACCTTTGCCTGTTTTACAAATATTTTTTTCCCGAATGACTCGTATCCTTTCAAGACCTCGCTCATATCTTTCTTCAGGATCAGTGAAGCGGCAATTATAGATCCGGTGCTTGTGCCAGCAATCATATCAAAATAGTCGCCGGCTTGCAGATTCAGTTCCTCTTCGAGAGCTTTTAAAATGCTGACAGCAAAGACACCGCGTATTCCACCGCCATCGATGCATAATATTTTCATTGGATCACCTGCTGTTTCATTCCTTTTGTGATATTTGCCCATTACTATTGGGGAAATTACGTTATCTGAAGATTAGGAGCTAATGCCTCTTCCTATGTAAAAAAAGAGAAGGAATGATTCCTTCTCTTCTATTCCTCGTTTATCATTTCCTCGAATACAGCAGAGATCTTGTTAAATTCTTCGTCGCTTTCAATGGGGGTAAAGTCGCCGTCTTCATCCAGTTTTAAGAAGAACACGTCGATATCTTCTTCTGTGTCTTCTTCAAGATCTTCTACGAAGCTGACAGCAGCATATTGATGGCCATCCACCTCTGCAGAAGCGAGGACCTCCACTTCCATTTCCTGATCATTTTCATCACTGATTGTAAATACTTCTCCAACTTCTATCTTGTCCATTTTTTATCTCCTCTCTATAGTAGGTTCTTTCTATATTTTCCCGTTTTAGCAGATTTTCATGCCTAAAATAAAAATAGGATCGGCTTTATGTGCCGATCCTTGCCTGCATTGAGGATTACTTAATGCCTGCTGCCTCTTTTTTTTCCACTTTTACACTCCATCCAAACGGGTCTGGCGCGGTTCCTTTTTGGATGCCTGTCAAAGTATCATAGATTTTCTTAGATAATTCGCCGGTGATCCCGCCGCTGATTTCAATTTTCTTATTGTCCCAGAAAAATTCGCCAATTGGAGAGATAACAGCAGCAGTGCCAGTTCCAAATGCTTCTTCAAGCTGTCCATCCGCATGTGCCTGGTAGATTTCTTCAATGGAGATTCTGCGCTCTGCCACTGGGATATTCCAGTATTTCAGCAACTCGAGTACAGAGTTTCTGGTGATTCCTTCTAGGATGCTTCCATTAAGCTCAGGTGTTACAACTTCACCGTTAATTTTGAAGAAAATGTTCATGCTTCCCACTTCTTCAATATATTTATTTTCTTTTCCGTCCAGCCATAGAACCTGTGAATATCCAGTTAAGCTGGCAAGCTCCTGTGCTTTCAGACTCGCTGCATAGTTTCCTCCGGTTTTAGCGGTGCCTGTTCCCCCTTTTACGGCACGGACATATTCGTTTTGAACAGCAATTTTAACAGGGTTGATGCCTTCCTTATAGTAGGCGCCTACTGGAGAAAGAATAATGATGAATTTGTATTTCTTTGATGGTGCCACTCCAAGGTATGGCTCAGTTGAAATGACAAATGGACGGATGTACAGTGAAGTTCCTTCAACATTGGGAATCCAGTCACGATCGAGTGATATTAATTCTTTTAAGGCATAAAGAGCAAGCTCTTCATCAATTTCAGGAATGCATAATCTGGAGTTGGATTTATTCAATCTCTCCATATTCTTTTCTGGCCTGAACAGCAATACCTCATTATCGATTGTAAGATATGCTTTTAACCCTTCGAAGACACTTTGCCCATAATGGAAAATCATTGCAGCGGGATCAAGTGAAAGCGGCTGATAAGGTACAATTCTTGGATCATGCCATCCCCTGCCGGCAGTATAATCCATTTCAAACATATGATCGGTAAAATTTTTGCCAAACTCCAGGTTATCAAATGCAGGTTTTTGTTTTTTCTCAGGTGTGCGATTGATTTCAATTTTAAATTCATTCATTGTCAAAACTCCCTATCTGTAGATGATTTAAAAACCTCATGCCTGCTTTTCCTGCTGCTCTTAATAGAGGATAAATAAAAACGCCCAGTCATCCTCCGAGCGTGGACGAAAGGGCTTGCTTCCCGGCAACAACCAATATGGATGTTCAACAGCTGCTTATAGTCATTATATTAAGACTCATATGCTGTTTTTGAAAAGGTTGCCATTCGCTCTTTTCTACTTCAAGGCAGTAGTGCAGTTATCTGTTAAAGTTTTTATAAGTTTTTCTAATATTATGATATTCTCCTATTTAATTGTCAATATGAATTAACAATAAATTTAGAATTAATTCGAATTACTGAAAATTCTATTTGCAAAAGAAATGGCAATTTAGATGAAAAATCATGGATTTAAATCTATAATCAATATATAAATACATAAGGAGATTTATGAAGATGAACAGCAAAGAGCTAGAAGAAAGAATTATTCAAAACTATCAGGGCGAAGAAAAAATGATGATTCTCGTTTTTGCCCAGTGGTGCATTAATCACAATTTAGATCCCGAGGAAATCTATTTAAAGGCATATCCTGATCAAAGCAAAAATAATTCACTGCAGGAAGCGCTGGAGCTGACAGTTCCAAAAGAAGAAGCGGGCGATGTGCCTGATGAGACATTGCTTGGTGTTCTCTCAATGTTCGGAAATGATGATTTGGCCTTCGTCGTTATGGAAGAATTAAAGAAAATGAAAAAGGACAGCTAAGCCAATTGGCTGCTGCCCTTTTATGCAAGAAACACTTTTATTTAAACCAGCCCTTCTCTTTGGACTGGGTAATGGCTTCAATCCTGTTCGTAACTTCGAGCTTGTCTAGAATAGCAGAGATATAGTTACGGACGGTTCCTGTTTTAATGCTGAGCTGGTCGGCAATTTCTCTGGTGTTTTTGCCGTCGGCAATCAGCTCAAGCACCTCTTTTTCACGGTCGGTCAGCGGGTTTTCTTCTCCATATACATCATCCATTAATTCAGGTGCATAGATGCGCTTTCCTTCTACGACGTTTCTGATTGAGCTGGCGAGCTCTTCACTTGGGCTGTCTTTTAATAAGTACCCCCTTACACCGGCCTTAAGGGCACGCTGAAAATACCCTGACCTTGCAAAGGTTGTCAGAATAATAACTTTGCAGCCTATGCCCTTCAATTCTTCCGCCGCCTCCAAGCCGCTCTTTTCCGGCATTTCAATATCCATGATGCATACATCCGGTTTGAGCGTTTGGACAAGAGATATGGCTTCCTTGCCATTCGATGCTTTGCCAATGACCTCCATATCGTCTTCGAGATTTAACAGGGATCCTAAAGCACCAAGCACCATCCGCTGGTCTTCAGCTATGACGATTTTAATCATGCCTTTTCCTCCTTATTTGTTTCTTTTACGACTGTTGGCACCTTCATTGTAATCGTTGTTCCATTTTCAGATTCGATATCAAGACTTCCATTGACAAAGTCGAGCCGCTCTCCTAATCCAAGCAGTCCTGACCCCTTGCCGACATCTGTTGCGGGATTCATGCCGACCCCGTTATCCTGGACAGTAATGCTAACTTCATTCCAGGTTTGTTCAATGCTGATGCGGCATTCTGTAGCATTACTGTGTTTTACTACATTTGTCACAGCTTCTTTCATGCACATGCTTAGAATATTCTCAAGGAATAGCGACACGTTCTTTAATTTGATATCTTCTTCCCCGATGAATTCGATTGAGGCTGCCTTTAAGATTTGCTTAACAAGTATAATTTCTTCCTTCAGCCTGATTCCTCTCATCTGGGAAACCATTTTTCTTACTTCGTTTAATGCTGTTCTGGCCGTTTGCTGAACGTCTATAAGTTCTTCCTTTGCCTGGTCAGGATCCTTGCTGATAAGCTTACGGGCCAGATCGCTTTTTAACCCGATCAGAGACAATTTTTGTCCGAGTGTATCATGAAGATCTCGGGCAATCCGCTGCCTTTCTTCCTGTTTGACAAGCTCCGCAATCCTTTTGTTGGCATCTTCGAGCTGTTCTTCAAGCATTTCCTGCTTTTTCTTATTGTGAATGTTAAAAGGAAGCAAAATCACACTGATCCAGATGATAATGATAAAAGGTATCTGCTCGAGAAATAATGGCTTCTGTGTGACAAAATTAATGTTTATTGAGATGGTGGTTGCAACAAGATGGATGACATATAACGTTAAAAATGCAATCCTGTTTTTGATATGGCCATTGTAATAAGCAATATAAAAAGCAAAATAAATAAACGAAAACAGAATGGTCATCGTAATCGATATGCTGATTAAGATGCCAGTCCATAGATAGACAGGCCACTTCCGCGATATAAAGGCAAAACGCAATGATATAAAAAATAAAATGGTCAGGATAATGCCTACGGCTATGGCGATTTTAGAGGTGGACCTGAAGATGAAATAAAACGGCAAAATGCTGAATACACTCCATATATAAGGAGAAATGCCTGAACTTTTCAATGTGGTGAAATACTTTTTAAACATGTGAGGTACCCTCTTTTTTATTCGTAAAATAATGAAACAGCTCCTTTGTTATCATATCACAAAGGAGCTGTTCTTCAGTAGATTATAGACTTAGTTTATGGCTTCACAGATGCCGTTTTCGCTCTGCTCTGTTTTTTGCTGAGGGCAGACTGCCTGGCTGCTCCATATCCAGTGAAGTCCTGGGCATCTTCATCCCATAAGCGGAATCGAAGTGACTTTAGACTGGTCGAAAAAGTAATCGTCGGTACATTCTGAAGCTCAGCTGTATTATAATGTGCGCTTTCGAGATTATAGTTAGGCACGCGCGGGCTTAAGTGATGAATATGATGGAACCCGATGTTCCCGGTTAGCCACTGAAGTACTTTTGGAAGCTTGTAAAAGGAGCTTCCTTCTACTGCCGCTTTTACATACTCCCACTTATCATCTTCTTCAAAATAGGAGTCTTCAAATGTATGCTGTACATAGAAAAGCCAAATCCCCGCTGCTCCGGAAATTAAAAAGATAGGTCCCTGCACCATCAGGAATGCTTCCCATCCGATGGCCCAGCACATGAACGCATACAAACCAGCGATGGCTGCGTTTGTAAGATAAGTATTGATGCGTTCATTCTTTCTTGCCCCTTTTCTGTTAAATCGATTTTTTAACAAAAATACATAAATCGGGCCTAAACCTAACATGACGAACGGATTGCGGTAGATGCGATAGGCTGCGCGTGTCGACCAAGCCGCATCCTGGTATTCTTTCACTGTCAGTGTCCAGATATCTCCTGTACCACGCTTGTCCAGATTACCGCTTGTTGCATGGTGAACATTGTGGTCATGCTGCCATTGGTGATAAGGGAAAATGGTAAGTATCCCTGTGAATGTGCCAACAATTTTGTTTGCTTTGCGATTTTTGAAAAAGGAATGGTGGCAGCAATCATGGAAAATGATGAAGATCCTGACCAGGAAGCCAGCTGCAATGACAGATATGCCAAGCGTCAGCAGGTAAGAAAAGCTCAGGCTCTTATAAGCAAGGAACCATAGCAGGAAAAAAGGTCCCAGAGTATTGACCAGCTGCATGATGCTGCGTGTTAAATCGGATTTTTCATAGGGTGCCATTTGTTTTTTTAAGTTGAGTTGTTTTTGTTTAGAAGTCATTTTTTAATTCCCTTCTTCATGACGTTAACTTTATGATAAAGGGTTTTCAGAAGGTTTTGTAGACATGAGTGTCATGTCCAAACCATGATAAATGTCATGGTTTGCAGAAAAAATTAAGATGAGATCCTATAAACAGGCTATAATTTTTATGTTTCCCTAAAAATTTTTTTATTTTATAGGATTATTTTGCCTTACACATGACTTCTAATTCCTTAGGACATCATGAAATTGATATTAAATTAAAAGGAGAGTTTTGTATGAATCAACACGGCAAAACAGATATCGATTCACCCATCCAAGCTTCAATTGAGCAGATTTGGCAGAATATATGCAGAGGCTGGGATCAATTCAATCAATCAGCCGTACTGGATTTCTTAAGTCAATGTGAGGAAAAAGGCATTGATTCCCAATTCGCAATGAGCTGGGTTGAGAAATATAAAGATAAGATTCCGGATTGGCAGGCGGTTTCCAGAGTGTCTCTTGATTGGATGAATCAGCATACAGCTGCTGGCTCTCCATTATCGAATGAGACCTTTAAATAACCACATATGCAAAAGAATGCAAGAGCCCCTTGGCATATTACCAAGGGGCTCTCTTTTAATGAGGAATATTAGAATTTGGCATTTGCCCTTGAGCAGCATTTGGCATTTGCCCCTGTGCAGGAGCATATGCATTTAACATTTGCTGCATATCCTGCTGTGTAAACTGAGGTACCTGGTAATAATGATGTTTGTTTTGATAAATCGAAAGTTCATAAGCCATCTCAATGCAATTTGGGACAGAATCAGCCAGTACTCTCCGGACAACTGGATTTGTTGTTTCGAGTGCAGCCATTGTTTTCATGGAAGCGGTCGATTTTAATGCTCCCAGAAGGCAGCCGGAAACTGTTTCTTCATTCATTTCGGAGACAGATTGGATTGGCTTTTTTGGCTGAGAAGGCTTTAAGCCATAAATAAAATCATTATCCTGGTTCATTTTATAGCTCTGTGTTGGTTTAGAAGGATCTTTACCTGTCTGGAAGCATTCCAGTGTAGTATTGTATTCCTCTTGCACAAATTGATATTGGCGGTCCATTATACCTGCCAGTTCCTGATCTTGTACGTGCTGCCGCAATAATGAGTATGTGTTTAAGGTGCCGACTGTACCTGATAAAACCTCTTGAACATCAAGAACTTCATGTGCTCCATGGTTGAGCTGCTGGGGTATATTTCCTGTATGCATATTTTGATGCATCTGGTTAGGCTGATTTTCCATTTCGATTCCTCCTTTTTTAATAACAATCTTTATCATGCAGATTTTTAAATAGAAATATCCATGGGATGGTAAAAAAAATAAATAAAAAAAAGCAGTTCGATTGAACTGCTTTCAGTTTGTAGACAAAAAGAGTTCGGAATAGTCTCATTCCGAACTCTTTTTTTGATTTTTTGTAGGACTTCAAGTAGTTACAGAGAATTGCAGACCTCTCCGAGGTTATCATTTAGGCCATTTCTGGACCTTGCCAAGTCCAGTTGGCCATTTTCTTCAAATTCATGGCAGCGAAAGTAAGCATCGCCTGCATCGACATTTTTTTAAGTCCCCTGAGGGTTGTCCAACGCATGCCATGCTTTTCTTTTGCATCTGCGAATACTCGTTCAATTGTTTCTTTGCGTTTTTCATAGATCGGTTTGACGTCTTGATGGTGGCGAAGATGATCTGCTTCTTCCACATGTTCCTCCCACACATGACGTTGAATCAGTTTTTGATGTGCTTGACTCTGTGTGCATTGAGACAAGAAAGGGCATCCAGCACAAATTCGAGGATCTGATTTATATTGACGATAGCCTTCCTTTGTAGTTGTAGTATATTTTAATATCTCACCAGTTGGGCAAATGTAACAGTCAAAATGCTCATCATAAACATACTCATGTTTTCTGAAGAAACCCTCTTTTGTGCGAGGTCGTGTGTAAGGTAAAGCAGGTGTGATGTCGTTTTTCAATAAGTAGCTCGTGATAGCAGGTGTTTTATAGGCTGCGTCTGCCGCAACAGCTTTTGGTTTACTAACTTTCTCAATGACTTGTTCTACCAATGGCTCTAAAATATGACTATCATGCGTGTTACCAGGGGTTACAATTGCGCCTAACACGAAGCCGTTGCGGTCTGCAGCCGCATGGAAAGAATAAGCGAACTGTTTTGTACGCTCATCTTTTACATAGTAGCCACTCTCTGGATCTGTTGTACTTTCCTTGATTTCTTTGTATTCTTCTTTATCAAACTTATCAGGTGGAAACGGCTTTTTTCCATGATCCTCGCGGTCTTGGTTAATCTCCTCTTGAAGGCGTTCTTGATAAGCACGGGTTTCTTTTCGAACAACTTTCTTTTCAAATTTGCGTTTATTTGCACTCGCTTTTACATGAGTAGAATCTACAAAAACGTGTTCAGCACTAATTAAATTCTTTTCAGCTGCGGTTTTTAAGATTCGGTAAAATATTTGTTCAAAGAGATCGGTGTCTTTAAATCGGCGCTCATAATTTTTACCGAAAGTTGAGAAGTGAGGAACTTTATCGTGAAAGCCATATCCTAAAAACCATCGATAAGCCATATTCGTTTTCAATTCTTCAATTGTTTGACGCATGGAGCGAATACCGAAGGTATATTGAATAAATGTGAGTTTAATTAATATTACAGGGTCAATACTTGGGCGGCCTTTTTCTGAATACTTATCTTTTACCAAGTCATAGATGAATGAGAAATTAATCGCCGCTTCAATTTTGCGGACCAAATGGTCCGCCGGTACAAGTTCGTCTAAAGCAACCATTTCAATTTGATCCCGTTGAATTGGATTATGTTTTGAAAGCATTTAAATCACCTCAAGCATTGTATTACTTCTATTTTAAAATAAAAAAGACTGCAGACAAGCACGATTTTCATCGAGTTTGTCGACAGTCTGAAAGCAGTTCGATTGAACTGCTTTTTTAGTTGACTTCCTCAATCGTTTCTGCCAGTAAGAATAGATATCTGTAAATTAGAATGTAAGCATCGTTTATGGTCATGTCTTCTTTAAAGCCCTCCAAGTCATCCAAAGCAAAATTGAGTTCCCATAACCCATCTTGCTGGTTAAACATTAGGTCAAATGTTGCTGAATCACCTTGTAATGTTCTTTTTAAATATGACCTTATTGTTTCTGCTTTCTTTTTAGGCAATTTAAGTCCAAGCATGACATCATAGGTTCGGAACAGATCATCGAATTCAAAAGAGATGGCGTCTGCACCAATAATCCCAAACCATTCAGACTCAAGGTACATAAACTCTTTAATATTTTTCACAAAATAATCAATAGGCTGGTTTAGAAATTCGGGTGTCTCCTGTGAGAGGACTTCTTCTGTTTCCTTGTTTCCTCTCTCTATATAAGCATTTGCAAAGCGGGTTTCAGGATTTTTGACTATTAAAGATTCAGCATTTGATAATAGCTGATGCTTTTCAGCAAATTCTTTTTCTTCTTTGTATATTTCGTTTCCTGGTTCCTTGAGATGGTTTTCAATCCGTTCTTTTAACATTTCGCTACTCCTTTAATTATGGTTACCTTCCGCGTCTTTTTGACCTATTACTCACAGATTTAGGCGCTGAAGTCTTCTTTTTTGATGGTGATTTACTGCGGTTTACATGACCAGCTGAATTCAATGGTTTTGAGTTTTTCCTTTGCCCTTTTCTGCCCTTTGCTGGGGAGGTTTTGCCTTCAGTCTTTTTTCTGTCTGCATCTTCCCGATTATCATTTTTCTTTCTTCCGGATGAAGCTGGGATTTTTTGCACTTGAGAGTTTTTTTCTGATGACCTGGAAGGCTTTTGCCTTTCCTGGCTATTGCCAAGGTTCTGCTTGGAGATCGTAATGTTCAGTCCTTTTTCAATTGCTTCAAGAAGCGGTTTGTCTGCGGATGAATAAAAAGTGATTGCCATCCCCTTCATGCCAGCCCTTCCCGTTCTTCCGATTCGGTGAACATAGCTTTCCGGATCCAGTGGAATATCATAATTAAATACATGTGTGACACCTTCCACATCAAGTCCCCTTGCTGCTACATCAGTTGCTACTAATAGCTGTAATTCGGCATCCCTGAATCGTTTCATCACTTGTTCCCGTTTGGACTGAGACAAATCTCCGTGAAGCTCATCACATTGGAAGCCATTTGATTTTAGTACGTCATTAAGCTTGCTGACCCTGCGTTTGGTCCGGCAAAAGATGACGGCTAAATAAGGTCTATGAGTTTGAATTAATTGCATGAGTGTGGCCTGCTTGGCACGGTCGATCGTATGTATGGCGATTTGCTTGACTGATTGTGCTGGCCCTTGTGTTTTTTCGATTTGCATATACTCTGGTTCTTTCATATGTTTCCTTGCCAGATTCCTGATCTCTGCTGGAATCGTTGCAGAAAATAACATGGTCTGCCTTTTGCCTGGTGTTTCTTTAATAATATCTTCCACTTCATCCAAAAAGCCAATATGGAGCATTTGATCGGCTTCATCCAATACTAAAAAATCTGCTTGTGATAAATCAATTGTTTTCCTCTTAATATGATCGAGAAGCCGGCCAGGCGTACCAACGACAATTTGAACCTTTTTCTTAAGCTTATTAAGCTGCTTGTCCACATCTTGGCCCCCATAAACGGCTAATACCTCTAAATCATCATCGCCTGCAGTCAGTTTTTGAACTTCATCTGTAATCTGCAGAGCTAATTCTCTTGTCGGTGTCACAATGAGAGCTTGAATATGGACAGCATCCGGGTCAAGCTTCTCAAGAATCGGCAGAATAAAGGCAAATGTTTTGCCAGTTCCAGTCTGTGCCTGTGCAATAATATCCCTGCCCTCCATCACGGCGGGTATTGCCTGCTCCTGAATAGGAGTTGGTTTTCCAATGCCATGGCTCAGCAATATATTTGTTAGTTTTTTTGAAATACCCAGTGTTAAAAAATCCTGCAAATAATTCCCTGCTTTCTTCACTTTCTTTATTAGAGGCTCAGGTGAAGTTTTAAAGAAATTTCACCCTTATTAATATTGGATGTTTGATGGCAAAATAGCAAGGTATTCTTATTCTGTTTTAAAAAACCCAATACCGACGGATAAGTCTGCATTGGGTTTAGTTGCTTATTATTCAGTCAATCCCAGTCCCTTGTTGGCTCTTTTTCTTCGGCCATTTCCATTCCATACGCCAGACGCGGATTCAAGGCCGCTTCTTTGCGATTTTCCTCCTGGCTGACATCGGCCCCTTTCTGCAGATAGCGGTGCACAAAGACTTCGGAAAGAGTGATAATTCCTGCTGCAATGACACTTCCCCACGCTATTTGCAAGTAACTGTTAAGCAATACACTCCCAAAAACCCATACAGATGCATAAACCAGGAAAAAGTCAGCAATGAGGGCATTCCGGTTTCCCAGGCGGGGGAGAATAATCCGATCACCAAGCATATATGACATAACCGTTACCAGCAGGCTGAAAGAAACAATATCGGCAAATGCTGCATCGAAAAATAAATCAAGTGCTATGGCAAAAGCAATCATGCTTGATACAAATTTAAGTACAAAAATTAATGTTTTATTCATATGTGATCCTCCTTTGCCCATAGTTTTTATCAATCTGCGCATTCCCATTCATCCAGCCTTTAAACAATGCTAAGTATAATTTTTTCAAAAAATAAACAACTTGTTCGGAGCCTCTCAATATAATGGTAGTAAAAGTCTAACATCTTAAGTTAAAGGTTGTGGAAGAGTGTTACTCCCAGACAAATTACTTAATGTGGTGATAATAAGTGAGTGCTGAATATAAATTTCAAAATCTCCAGGAGCGCAATTTGACGTTTGAGCAGGTATTCGATCGTATTTTACTTTTTATGAGGCGAAATCCTGATGGGAACTTCCGTTTAATGATTGGGACTGATTCACAGGTTCATTGCAATCGAACAGTGTTCATAACCGGAATAGTTATTCAAAATGAACGGAAGGGCGCCTGGGCATGTATTAGGAAAACCATCATTCCAAGGAAAATGGTGCATCTGCATGAGAGAATCTCATTTGAAACCTCGCTGACGGAAGAAGTCGTCTCTTTATTTACTGAGGAATGCAAAGATAAAATGTTTGATATCGTACTTCCATTTCTTTATAAAGGCGGTTCCTTCTCCATGGAAGGACATATGGATATCGGTTCTGGGAAAAGGAATAAGACCAGGGAATTTGTAAGTGAAATGGTATCGAGAATAGAATCGATCGGTCTCGAGCCAAAAATTAAGCCGGAAGCATTCGTTGCATCCAGCTATGCCAATCGATATACGAAATAAGGAAAAAAGAACTCAAGTTAATGAGTTCTTTGCATTGCACTTAAAACTATACGCCTGCATGCTCTTTATAATTCTGTTCCAGCTTCAAAGCAACAGCTTCTGTAAGCTCAGCAGTAATTTCCGGAAGAGATGTATTAAGCAATGAATTGGCCACTTTAGCCATCATACCCTCAGCGGTAATTTGAAGAGCGCCTGTCATCAAGTTAGTATTATTCCTTCCTTTGGAAGCAAGAAAATACCCATCGCCGGTAAATTTCTCATTAAGCCCTGTTAATTGAAAGGTTACCTTGGTTGGTTCCTGCCAGCTTGTTATATCCACCTTCAATTCGATTTTTTTCTTAATGATCCCCATATCGCTTTTAAAGCTCCAGGTAGACTCTTTTTCACTTAGTACCTCATGTGTAATATAACCGGGTACTAAGGGAGCCCAGTTTCCAATATTACTGACAAAATTCCATATTGCCGTTATTGGAACGTTCACTTCTGCCTGATGTGTGCAGCTTGCCATTTTTACCGCCCCTTTTGAAAAATTTCATAGTTGGTTTCCATGAATATGTATTCAAATTTATAGGGCAAGATTCATTAATTTTATATTTATTTGATCAATTCTTTGGCGATCAATTCATATGAACGCAAACGGTCCTCATAACGGTGAACAATGGTAACAATCATAATCTCATCTGCTTGGTACCGCTGCTTCATATCTTTCAGCTGCTCGGAGACTTCTTTCGGATTTCCAATAATAACGCGGTTTCTATTGTTAAATGGCTCCACATCCAGGCTGCGGAAATAGTGTTTTGCTTCTTCAATCGAAGGAATCCCCTCATTGCGTACCCTGCTTTCTGCTCTTATCTTCCAAAGCATACTGCTGAGTGCCAGCTCCTTAGCTTCCTGTGTTGAGTCAGCGCATATAGCAGAGACTGTTAAAATGACTTTTGGTTTCTGTATAATTCCCCTTTCAATGAAGTTTTCCCTATATTGTTTTATGATGTCGTCCCCATCTTTTTCACTCATGAATTGGCCAAATGCATAAGCAGTTCCAGACTCAGCAGCCATTAAAGCACTTTTCCTGCTTGTTCCCAATAACCATGGTTCCGGGCTAATTGCAGGTAGAGGTGAAGCGGATATTTTAGCAAACATGTGATCCTCAGGAAAATGATTATATAAAAATTGAAGAAGTTCCATCACCTTATCCGGCATTTTGCGGACACCTTCCAAGAAATTATCGGAAAGTGCCATAGACGCTTCTGCTGATCCTCCTGGTGCCCTTCCGATTCCCAGATCCACTCTGTTAGGAAATAATGTAGCAAGCATATTGAACGACTCCGCAATTTTGTATGGTTTATAATGCGGCAGCAATATGGCACCTGCACCAATCCGTATATTTTTTGTTTTAGCACCGATATAGCTCAACATGATTTCAGGAGCTGAACAGGCAAAGCCTGATAAATCATGATGTTCTGCAATCCAATATCTTGTGTAGCCCAGCCTCTCTGCTGACTGTGCCAGCTGTACAGAGGCTTCCAATGCTTCTTTGGGTGAATATCCCGATGAAATGGGAGCCTGATCCAAAATGCTTATTTTCAAGGTTTATCCCCTCTTTCAAATGTGCTTGTTTCCTAAGACTGCGGCCATTTTAAAATGTAAAACGAATAATAAAATGCTGATGAGTGAAACTTATATTATGGCCTCTTTGTATAAGATGAATCTTTAAAAAGTATAACAAACCAAATTTTCTTTATCGTTTTATTGATATTTTATACTGCTAAAAAATCTTAATTAATGGAGTGTTGAATATGAAGGCGGTCACCTATCAGGGCCCTAATCGTGTAGCTGTTACCAATGTGGATGACCCTAAGCTAGAAAAGAAAGATGATATTATCGTTAAAATTACATCCACAGCGATCTGCGGTTCTGACCTGCATTTATATCAGGGCAACATGCCTCTTCCAGAGGGTTATATTATTGGCCATGAACCAATGGGCATTGTGGAGGAAACAGGACCGGATGTAACAAAAGTAAAGAAAGGGGACAGAGTCGTAATCCCTTTCAATGTATCCTGCGGCCAGTGCATTTATTGTCAGCAGAATCAAACCAGCCAATGTGATAATTCCAACCCCCATTATGATTCAGGGGGATACTTTGGATACACAGAGAAATTCGGAAATCATCCAGGCGGGCAGGCGGAATATTTAAAAGTCCCTTTTGGCAATTATACGCCGTTTCTGGTTCCTGAATCCTGTGAATTGGAAGATGAATCTCTATTATTTTTGTCAGATGTACTTCCGACTGCCTATTGGAGTGTTGTTAACGCCGGTGTTAAAAAGGGTGATACAGTAATTGTCCTTGGCTGTGGCCCTGTTGGGTTAATGGCGCAGAAGTTTGCATGGATGGAAGGCGCGGAGCGTGTTATTGCAGTTGATTACCTTGATTATCGGATCAATCACGCAAAGGCAGCAAACAAAGTGGAAGTCTTCGAGTTCACCAAATATCCTGATATGGGGGAGCATTTAAAGGAAATTACCCATGGAGGCGCTGATGTAATAATCGATTGTGTAGGCATGGACGGGAAAAAGTCGCCCCTTGAGTTTATAGAGCAAAAATTAAAGCTTCAAGGCGGCACTCTTGGTCCCATTCAAATTGCGACAAAGGCTGTAAGAAAAACAGGAACAGTCCAAATAACCGGTGTCTATGGAGCAAACTATAATATGTTCCCTCTCGGTGCCTTCTTCACCAGAAACATTACACTTAAGATGGGACAGGCACCTGTCATACCATTTTTGCCAATGCTCTATGAGAAAATTGTTAATAAAGAATTTGATCCGAAAGACATTATTACTCATAAGATTAACCTGGAAGAGGCGAGCCATGGCTACAAAATTTTCAATGGACATGAGGACGACTGCATCAAGGTAGTATTAAAGCCTTAATTGACACGACTAAAAAGCCTGCTGTATAATAGCAGGCTTTTTTAGTCATGGCTGTTTTCCCCATCTTTTAATTAGAAGTTCAACTTCTTCATGATGTTCAATTCCTTCACCAGAAGGTGTTTCCAGAATTAATGGCAATCTTTGAAATGGTTCGGTATTGACAACCTGATCAAATTGTTTCGCAGTAATATGACCTTTGTTAAATATATTGGCATGTCTGTCTTTACCTGAGCCTGCAGGATATTTGGAGTTATTTAAGTGAATGGCTTTAAGATGATTGAAATAGCCCAACTCTTCCCCTTTTTTAAGAAAATCATTTAGATTTTCTCCATTCCAGAGATTGCTGGCAAAGGCATGGCAAGTATCCAGACAAAAACCAATCTGATCCCGGTGTTCACACAGGCTCCGAACCTGAACAAGCTCCTCCATCGTTGTACCCATTGACCCGGGGTGGCCAGCAGTGTTTTCAAGCAGGATCAAGCAAGGGTCTTCCCAGTGAGAGAGGATTTGATTAAGCATCTCGATCATTAAATGATATCCTGCAAGCGGATCCTTTTTGTTGATTGGGTTTCCGAAATGTACAACCACTCCTGCCGAGCCACAGGCACTGGCAATTTCCAGATCATTCAGCAAAGACTTAATCGTCAGCTCTTGCTTCTCCGGCTGCGGTGTGAGGCTGGTTGGATATGGAGTATGTGCAATCGAAAAGATTTCATGCTCTTTGCAAAACGCCCTGCAAAGAGCTGCATCCTCCCGATTAAAATCCTTTACACTCAAGCTTCTTGGATTCTTCGGAAAGTACTGAAAGGCAGAAGCATTCATGGCCTTTGCAGCTTTTGCAGCTCCTAAATATCCTTCCCTTATGCTTACGTGACAGCCAAATAACATCCTGATCCCATCCATTCATTACCTTCTATAATAATTATATCTTCTCCTTGAACGTGAAGAATGACATTCATCACAGATTTGATATTCGTGTTCCCAGGGCAGTTTTTTGCCGCACTTTCTGCATTTTCTTGAGAGCTCTTTTATATCGGTTTTTAGTCTTTCGTGAACATGATCGCTGATTTCTTCCCTTAATCTTTCCCAATATAACGCTTCTGTTCTCTGCTCAAGACGATACAGGAACAGCAAATGCAGGCCTATTGCTTTATAAGTCAATTCCAGCTCTTCCAGATTACGGTTCTTAATTCTGGGCTCTGGAAGCTCCTCGCCATCAATAATGGCATACATGGTCTCTTCCCATTGACGGACAAGATCATGTTCTTTTTTTGAGAATGGCAGATGGAGAAAACCATACAGGTCCATTAGTCCAAGCTTTGCTTCAATTTCTGTTCCGCGTATCCTTTCATATAGGTCTCTCTCCTCTGTTAATGCCGCTTTTTTGGTTCCTCTGGGGCTCTCAAACTTATCCCAAAGCTCAAAGAATGATCCGAGATCGCGGTAATACCTTTGGAATCTTTCAAATACTGTATTTGTTGGGGCTATGGCAAAGCTGTGGACCGGGGCATCCTCCATTTCAAGCAAGGCCTTCATTCTTTTGATATCTTTTGTAAAAGCAACTTTTCCAATGTTATAAAGCCCTTTTCGCCCTGCCCTTCCAGCAATTTGCTTAACCTCCTGTGAAGTAAGGGTTCTCCTTTTCGTTCCGTCAAACTTATCATTTTCCAAAAAAACAATTCTCCGGATAGGCAGGTTGAGTCCCATCCCAATGGCATCAGTGGATACGATGACGGAAGTTTCTCCCTTTGTAAAACGCTGGACTTGTTTTTTTCTGGTTTCAGGAGGCATCGCTCCATAAATCATGCTTACTGAGTGCCCTTCCTGCTGAAGCCTTGAGGCAGTTTCAAGCACTCTCTTTCTTGAAAAACAGATGAGTGCATCGCCTTTTCGTACATGACTGAATTTGAATTCCTTTGCTTCGACTTCAAGAGGTATATCCCGGCTGTATTCATTCAATTCAATATCTGCTTCGCCAAGAAGCTGGAGCATCATGCTTTTAGCGCTGCGGCTGCCAATGATATGGACTTCATTTGCATTTGCCTTGGTAATGGCTTTATACCAAGAGAAGCCTCTGTCCTTATCCGTGATCATTTGGGCTTCATCAATGACAATGACGTCGTAATAGTCCTTTTCGTAGAACATTTCAACCGTGCTGGAAAGATGCTCAGAACCGGCAACTGCCTTTTCCTCTTCACCGGTTTTCAAAGAACAGGGTATACCTTCGCGGTTCAGTTTATCATATACTTCCAGTGCCAACAGCCTTAAAGGTGCCAGATACATGCCGCTTTGGGCTGATTTCATTCCTTCAAGGGCATGATGTGTTTTCCCTGTATTGGTTTCACCAATATGAAGTACATACCTTTTGGCCCGTTCCACAGAGGGGCTGTATTCCTGCCCGAATATATATTCGAGCATGCGTTCCTCTTCTTCTTTCTTCCGCTGCTGCTCAGCCAATTCTTCTGCTATTTTTCTTTCTCTGTCAGCAATATCCTTCTCGAGCAGATCTTTATGGACTTCAGGGTCAAACGGTATATCCGCAAGCCTCAGCAGATCTTCAATATATTCCTCCTGAATGCTTTCAAAAAAGCTTTCATCAAGATCCTGAAGGGTATGGGCCATTAACTTCTTCACCGACTTACCGGTCAGCGGTTTCTGATAAGCGTCTTCATATTCCTCGAATAAATGATGCGGAAGGTTCTGCAGGACGAGCGATTGCAGAGAATCGGACAGATATCCTGATATATGGTTCTTATAGACATAGTAATAGGCTTCATATTCAAAGTAACCTTTACCTCCATACAATGCTTTATGGATATTTCCTGTCAGCTCATCAAGGAATTCCCCCATTACAGTATAATCACCTGCATCAAAGCTGCCTGTCTCTTCAAGCTTTTCCTCCAGAGCAAAGGTATCCGCTTTTTGATATCTTATCTTGTTTCTAAAATCGGAAACCAGCTGCTTTGAAGCCATATGTCTGACATGAAGATAAAGAAGGCTATAATCTCTTTCAATAATTTCATCAATATTCTTTTCAATATCTTCGCGGATTCGATACTTCTTTCGCTGAAGCAGCTCCTCTTCTGCTTTATGCAGATAATGAGCCCGTGCATTCTCATAGCGCCCAGCCCATGCTTCATTATTGTTTTCAAAGAGGTCATTAAGCCAGTCCAAACTGTTAAAAGGCTGATAATCCCTCATTTCAGTCCGGAATAAGTGATTGATTATTTTCCTGTCAACATTTTCGGTGTCGTACCCTTTTTCACTTAGATATTTCTTTTTTTCATGCTTGGATATTTTGGCAGTGATTTTATTCAGCCATACATTTACCCAGATTTGATCGATATAATGAAATCTTTCAGAAAGATATTCCTTATAGGAGGGCATCGACTCTTTACTGCCCAGATAGCGGTCGGCATCCTCCAGGATTTTTATTTTTGTATGCTCTGCAGCATTATTGTAAATCTGTTCAAGCTGATTCATGGTTCGTTCCCCTTTAAACATCACTAAACCGTAATGTAATGATTATGACTTAGGTTATGTATGATATTGATAATTTAAGTAGTCTTCATTTTACCATCTTTTGAAAAAATATCATTGACATAAAACTTAAACCGGCATATAATTTATCTAGAATTAAAATATCTTGAATTCAAAACAAATGAATTCGAACTATTGGAGGAGAAAAATATGGCTAAAACAAAATGGGCAGTTGATCCTGCGCACAGCAGTGTGGATTTTTCTATCAAGCATATGATGATCGCAAACGTGAAAGGCAGCTTTAATAGCTTTGATGCAGAAATAACTGCAGATCCTGCAGATTTAACAACTGCTGATATTACATTCAATGTTTCACTTTCAAGTGTTGATACACGCAATGAAGATCGTGACAACCACCTGCGTTCTGCGGACTTCTTTGATGTTGAGAACCACCCGAAAATGACCTTTAAATCAACAAGCATTGTAAGCAAGGGTGATGATGAATATGATGTTACCGGCGATCTTACAATTCATGGTGCAACAAAAACAGAAACCTTCACTGTGACATATGAAGGATCAGGCAAAGATCCATGGGGTAATGAAAAAGTCGGCTTTACTGCTGCTGGAGCAATCAAACGAAGCGATTATGGCTTAACCTGGAATTCAGCCCTAGAAACAGGCGGAGTACTTGTTGGAGATAAAGTGAAAATTGACCTGCAGATACAGGCAGCAAAAGCAGAATAAGACAGAAAAAGGGCAGGTAAACCGGCGAAATGGTAACCTGCCCTTTTTCTTAATAGTTAAGAATGTGCAAATTCTGAAGTTAGATAATTGTCTCGGCTCCCGGGTCTAAGCGTGTCTAGTTTCGGGCTCTTAAAAGCTTGAGGTCATAAGCCGGTAGGCGGACGGCTTCAGCTTTTCTATACTGTTTATTGATCGGCTAATAACGTGGCAATTTTGTCTTCTATAACCTTACCTTGACCGCCATCAGTTAAGTTATTCAGAATAACAGAAAAGATAAGTTCTTCCCCGCTGGCCGTCTTAACATATCCTGATAATGAACTGACTGTTGAGATGGAACCTGTTTTTGCTTTGACATTTCCGTCGGCATTGGTGTTTTTCATGCGATTTCTAAGAGTTCCCCCCACCATCCGGTCTGTATTGCCGGCAATCGGCAATGAGTTCAAATAGGAGCTGAACCATTCTTCGTCCTGGACTTCGAAAAGAAGTTTTGAGATTTCATTTGCCGGAATTAAGTTTACATGTGAGATTCCGGAACCGTCCCGGAGCACGAGGGTTTCCTTATTCATTCCAAGGGCTTCAGCTTGTTCTTCTAATACCTCGAGCCCTTTTTCCCAGCTGCCTTCTCCTTTTACAGCTTTGCCCATTTCCTTGATTAATGTTTCCGCATGGCCGTTATTGCTTAATTTCATAAATGGTATGAGCAAATCTTTGATAGGCATGGATTTATGCTCAGCAAATAGTTTTGCGCCTTCTGGAGCAGTGCCAGCTTCTGTTTTCCCTTTGATTTTAATGCCTTGTTCAGCGAGAGAGCGCTTCAATAGATCCAATGCGTAGCCAGTAGGCTCCCATACAGCGATCCATTCCCTTGAACGGCTGCCTTCAACTGGAATTTCTCCTTCAATTGTAACTGTGTTCGTACCGTGATCTCTTTCAATATGGATATCCTTCTTTTCGTCTTTAGAGACGGTTTTAGCCTTATTGACGATCTTTATGTAATCTGTTTCCGGCTCCATTTTTACAATCGGTTCCTGCCCGGCTTTTTCTCCGGGATAAACCTCTACAATTACTGTGCCTGCGTCATAGTCCTCGTTGGGGGAGGCTGTAAGTGCCGAAACTTGTCCGCCATAATACCATGATTCATCGCTCCATGATAGATCGGTGGAATAGCGTATATCATCATACCACGTGTCATCACCGATCAGGCTGCCATGAATAACTTTAATGCCTGCTTCTTTTACTTTAACGGCAAATGAATCAAAATCCTTCTTTAAAAGGGTTGGGTCTCCTTTTCCTTTTAAGATCAAGTCACCTTGAAGTGTCTTTCCCTTTATTGAACCTGTATGAAGAAGTTCTGTTGTGAACTGATAATTTTCTCCCAATGTTTCTAGAGCCGCTGCTGCTGTCAGAAGCTTCATATTAGAAGCCGGTCTTAAACGTATATCCCCGATATGGTCGTATACCAGCTCGCCTGTTTCTGCATTGCGGATACTGACTCCTGCAAGCCCCCCCTGAAGAATTGGATCATTATTAAGCATTTGGTTTAACTGCTGTACAAGTTCGCTGCCTTCTTCCGTTGCTTGGACTTGAGGCGATTCAGGCTGAGCAAAAGGAACAAGTGCCAGCATAAATACCAGCAATAAACTGATATTTATTTTTACACTCTTTTTCATATGTATTAAACCACCTTCCATTTTTGTTTCTTAACCTTTTCTCCTTAGAAAGGTGTGTTTCCTTTATTTCCATAATGAGGAAAAAGAATCAATTTTTAATTTACTTAACTATTTTATTCTCCACTGCAGAAGTTATGAGGACTGGCTATTATTTCTAATTTTTTCTAAAATAAATATTATGCTACTAAGAAGATTTATTCTTAAAATGGTATTAGAAAATGGTATGATAAAAGCAGGTGAATTTTTTAAGGGGTGGAAAGTATGAGTGTACATAAAGCAATTTCAGAACATGTAGGAAAGCAGAATAAGATTATAACGAAATTTGCTGCCCTGGAACAGCAGCGCGAATACTATATTGAGCAAGCATTGGATCTATGCAGGCGAGGACTTCCTTTTTCTGCGGATAAGATAAATGAAGTAACTGCTGAAATCAATGAACTTTCTAAACAGGGAATTATACCTGCTAGAAAGTATGTAACAATTGAGATGATTGAGGAATATGCATCAAAGACAAAATAGGTATTTATGATCATAAAGAAGCGTGACTTCTAATTGAATGCACGCTTCTTTATTTTTGCTGTGAGGATTCGTGGGCAAATTCCTGCAAATCAAGTCTTTTATTTATATTAAAATGTATCCCCTCATTTTCTAATAGTTCTCTCTGAATGTCATGCAAATCTCCGTCTTTAAACCCAATTTCCCCTTTCCCATTCACAACCCGATGCCACGGAAGCTGATGCTTTTCACTTTGGGTATGAAGGATCCGGACCACCTGTCTAGCTCCTCGGGGGCTCCCGGCCAGCCTTGCGATTTGCCCGTATGTCATGACTTTTCCTCTTGGGATGTTTTTAATGATTTTTATAACTTTTTCTGTGAATGCCTGCACATGATTGCTCCTTTTTTATTTTATATTATAAAACAAACCCGCCTGAGTTTCAGGCGGGCTCTCTTATTATCCTAACATTTTCTTAGCATGTTCCGGAAAATCAATAAATGGGTTGCGGTTTCCCTGGAGTTCTTGAATGGCAGCGTTTCTATGCTTTTCATATACAGTCACTGGATATTCTGCATGCCATCTCAGTAAAATCTGCATATCCATCTTTTCTTCGATTTTAATTACTTTTTTATATCTGACAGCAAAATAGAATACTGCTCTTGCGGCAATACCCTTTCCATATTCAGGCTCAAACTTTTCCTGTTCTGCCATTCCGCATCCGTTCCTGATACTCTCAGCCTCGAAATCCGGAGCATAGGTTTCAAAATCAAAGTAGGGGAAGTTGCTTCTCATACTGTTGCATGCCGGTTCACAGGCAAACAGGTGATGGAGATCCCCTCTCATTGGCTGCCTTTCCTCAAACCAGGATTGTGGAACGACATGTTCGGTATTAAAAATTACTCTTTCAATGCTGCTATAGCCGCTTTCCTGAATCGACTGCAGAAGCTTGAGATCCTGGTCAATGGCTTTAAGCGGGTCCATCCCTTTCCCGGAATATAAACTTTTTAGCTTGAGATTTTCCTGCAGATCCACCCATGGATATACATACTGGTGGGGTGAGTAATCCAATTGCCGGTTATGGGTACGAACCACCAGAGTATGGATTTGTTCTGGGATGTCTTCTTTTTCTAAATCAAGGGTGCTGTAGTAATCCTCCAGATTGATTTTATCCTTCTGAGCATCGTAATAGGGTTCATTCTGAGCATTTTCAATATACTTTGACTGAGCCTCTGCCCATGCGGCTGAAATATTGTTCACTTTAATCATATAGCATTATGGACCATGGATTTGAATTTTTGGACAAAGATCCCGGCTAAATGCTCAGGTACGGTTAAATAAACAAGACCGTTTCCTTCCAGTTTAGGCGAATTGCCTAATGGAACTGTCCTTCTGATTAATTGTGCATATAGTTCTGGTTCTGAAAGCTTTCTTTCAAATTGCTTGTTTGCTAAATCTTTGATTAGGGCCAGCGCACCTGAAACGTGTGGTGCTGCCATTGAAGTGCCGCTAAGCGTTGCGTATTTCCCGTTTAAGAAGGTAGATAATATCTCTTCACCAGGTGCCACCAAATCAATTTCATTATGTGAGTTTGTAAATTCGGAAGAATCCCTCTCAAGGTTTACAGCACCCACACTAATCACCTCATTGTAGCAGCCAGGATAAGCAAACTCGTCTGTAGAATCGTCCCCATCCCCTTCATTTCCTGCTGCGCAGACGACAAGGATATTCTTTTTAACAGCCGCTTTTATCGCATCATGCAGTTCAGGAACATCGGCTGGTCCGCCAAGTGACATGGAAATGATATCAGCATTTTGTTCGATGGCATAATGAATGCCATTGATGATCCATTCATATTGGCCGGAACCATCCTTATTTAAGACCTTCACAATAAGGAGATCTGCTTCAGGAGCTACCCCAATGACACCAGCATCGTTTTCATGCGCAGCGATAGTTCCAGCAACATGTGTGCCGTGGCCATTATAGTCTTTGAAAATATTTGGATCGCTGTTATCGTCATCTGTAAAATTCCGTCCTCCTGTTATTCGATCCTTCAGATCAGCATGGCTTAGGTCGCATCCGGTGTCCAAAACAGCAATTTTAATTCCTTTTCCTTTTGTTTCGTTCCACATTTTTGGCGCCTGTATTAAATCCACGCCTTTTGGAACTTCCAAAACTTCCTCTTCCTGACGAATCACCTTAAAAGGAATAACACGAACATATTGCTCCATTTCTTTCCCTCCTTAAGAGATTAAATTGAAGCTGGTTCTTGCTGTTGAATCTATTTTAACAATTCTGAATATTAATTAACAGTACCGTTGGTAGGGGAAATTACTAGAATAATGTTTGTGAAAAAGGAAGAATGTGTGCTATTTGCCCTATGAAATGGCATTAGGCTGACCAGGCGGCAAACCATTCAAGTAACTGGTTTTATATGAGAGTTTTTAATAGCTTCGGAATCTCCGCATAGATTTGAATGATTTCATCCATTTTCATTCGGACCAGTCCAGAAGACGAAGGAGCAGCAAAATCAATTGTTCCGGGAACCACAGATTCCTCCTGTACTCCCCATGGCAGCTTCTTTTTGCGGCTGTATTCCTGATATACTCCTTTTCCAACAAAGCAAATGACTTTTGGCTTAAGTTCAACTACTTTTTTAATCAGTTCTTCTCTGCCTTCTTTATATTCTTCCTTTGTTATTTCGTCCGCTGCTTTAGTTGGCCTGGAAACAATATTTGTCATCCCATATCCCAGATCCAATAATTTATAGTCCTCCGCTGCGCTGTATCTTCTGGGAGTTAACCCCGATTCATGGAGAATTTTCCAAAACCGGTTATTAGGATTTGCAAAATGATGACCTGTTTCTCCTGAACGGATACTCGGATTGAAGCCGACAAAAAGCAAATCAAGATTTTCTTTTAAATGATCTTTTATAGGCTCCATATAATCATCCTTTCATTATTGGCAAGGTACTTTTATATTATATAAAATCACCTGGGTATAAAACAAAAAAGAGCCATTTCGGCTCTTTTTGCTGAACTATTTATCCTTCAAAAATTTCAACTTTCTCCATAACATCGCCATTTCTCATCGCTTTGACTGCTTCAATGCCTGAAGTTACTTTTCCAAAAACAGTGTGAACACCGTTTAGATGAGGCTGTGGCTCATGAACGATAAAGAACTGGCTTCCGCCTGTATCGCGGCCCGCGTGTGCCATAGATAGTGAACCTTCTTCATGCTTATGAGGGTTGCCTTCTGTTTCACATTTGATTGTATATCCAGGTCCGCCAGTTCCTGTTCCATTAGGGCAGCCTCCTTGGCTTACAAACCCAGGAATTACACGATGGAAAGACAAACCATTATAAAAGCCTTCGTTCGCAAGCTTTTTGAAATTTTCAACTGTCCCTGGTGCCGCTTCAGGATATAGTTCAAATTCAACCTTTTCACCGTTTTTCATTAATATGTATCCTTTTTCTGCCATACTAATCATCTCCTTATGTAAAAATCAAATTAATAATACCATTAATCTCTCCAGGAATAAAATTAAAAGACGTTTTTTCACTGATTGAAAATAAATAACAAAGGGTAAAGTTAAAATAGCATAGCAGCATAAAAAGCAGAAATGTCTTATTGGAGGTTTATAGAATGAAAAAGTGGGCTTTTGTCTCAGATTTTGACGGAACAATATCAAAAAGAGACTTCTATTTGATTATGATGGATAAATATTTTCCGGAGGGGCGCAAGCTGATGCCCAAATGGAAGGCTGGGGAGATAAAGGATATCGACTTTTTGAATAAAGTCTTCACTTCCATCAATCAGGATGAAGAACAAATTATAAACGATATTTATTCAATAGAAATTGATGAATATGTACCTGACTTTATCAAAAAGGTTCAGCAGAACGGCGGAGATTTTTATATTTTGAGTGCTGGCACAGACTATTATATTTATCACCTATTAAAAAAATATGGAGTGGAACATGTAAAGGTTTTTTCGAATGAAGGGCATTATCATGAGAAGAATGTGCACATGAATATAGATGAGAATCATCAGCATTACTCTGAAAGATATGGCATTGATAAATCGAAGGTCATTCAGGACTTAAAGAAGGAATATGAAACTGTGTTTTTTATTGGGGACAGTGAACCGGATTCCCACCCGGCGGAGTATGCTGACATTACTTTTGCCAAAAATGGGCTTCAGGATCTTCTTCGGAAAAAAGACATAGCATTTGTGCCGGTAGAAGAATTTAGAGAAGTGGAAAATTATTTAAAGGAAAAAGGCATATTGCCAAATCCATAATCTTCACGCCAGGGCAAATCCGCTTTTATTGCCCTGGCATGTTTGTATGTACTTAACCAAATAGCTCCAAGAATAATATTAGGATAAATATGATAAATGCATAAAATGAGAGATGCAGAAATACAGTTGTTAATTTAAATTTGATTTCTTCCACATTAAATGACTGTTGTCTTCGAGTCCTTGCTCTCACTGCCGCAACACCATCCCTGGACATAATAATATTGATAATCGGATTATTTCTATCATAAATTATATTTCTTCATGAAATAGGCGCTTCCCTTCAAAAAATAACAGTTCATAAGTAACGGATTTCCTGGGGAAGCGCATAACATGACAGAAATTTAGGTTATTCTTCTTTTTTCTTAAGGTAATCATCAATCTTATTATCGAGTATTTCGAGGCTTTTCATAGCCCGCCCAAAATCGAGTTCACGATAATGATGCGCTCCTCCGGGTTCTTCATCTTTTTCATCTGCCAATTTGACTATGGATTGCAGCGGAGTTCTTACAACCTCACCGCCAGGCAGAAATGAATCCGTGTGAAAAAGGATGGCTAAGGCTATTTCTTTAGCTTTAATCGGGTTTTCTCCAAGCCTGATTAGGAGTTTGTGTGCCCGCTCAGCACCTTTAATGGCATGAATGTCATTCAGCCGGTAAAGGTCGTAATCCCACTTTCCATTTTTGTACCAGGTATAATGGCCAATGTCATGCATGAAACCTGCTTTAGCCGCAGAATCAACGTCTTCTCCGGATTCTTGTGCGAGCTGGAAAGCATGATAGGCAACTGCAATAGCATGAGCGATGCCGGAGCGTGTAATATATTTCTGTGCGATCCGATGCTGATATATGTCGGTTAGTTTTACATCTCTCATGTAATCCCCCTCCAATCAGGATTAAAATTTCTTATTGAGCTTTTTTTGCTTATTCATTACTTCATATGATTTTTCAATAATATCTGTTAAAACGTCGCCTTTATAAATCCTGCCGAGTTTCGTGTTTTCCTGATAATAATCAACAATTTCATCGAGCATATTTGAAGTCTCTCTTGTTATGCGGACGTTAAGCTGAATACGGGTTTCTCCACTCATTTGAATCCTCCTAGCCATTAATATCTGAAAGCTAGCAACGCGCTAGCATATGCTGTCGTTTTGTTAGTGTGTGCTATAAATATTTAGATTACACTGTTTTCCTGAATTATTCCAGTATAAAGTTTACTTGAGGCACAAAAAGAGAGAATGGCTATTTTGGCCATTCTCTCTTTTCTTTTAATTGCTGAATTGATCCCATTTGTCTTTCAGGTATCTGCCGAATTCCTCAAGTTCCTGCTTGCCTTCGCTCAATTTTTCCTTCCAAATGGGAAGATCCTCCCTCAATTTGCCTTCAAATTTTTCGGCCTGTTCTTTAATGGTTTGTCCAATTTCCTCTGTTAATTCCTTTTTTTCCAGCTTTTCATTTATCGATTTAGTAGTAAATTCCTCTTCCTGCATATATGGCAGGCTTGATTCCATAATCGCTCTAAATACAGGTACTGCTGTTTCAGAGCTGCTTTTTGACAGATAATGTTCCCTGTCAGTCTGGTCATACCCCAGCCAAACGGCGCCAACCAAATTCGGCGTATAGCCAACAAACCACTGATCTTTCGTTCCGTTAATGTCTTTATATGGGAGCTGGGTTGATCCCGTTTTTCCGGCAATTTGAACTCCTTCTATCTTTGTTGCGCTTCCTGTACCCGTTTCAACCACATTTAACAGCATGGAAGTCATTTGATTCGATACTGTTTTTGTCGTAACCTTAACTGTTTCTTTGTCGCGTTCGGCAATGATGCTGCCTGTTGGGCCTACTATTTTCGTAATTAAATGGGCATCCTGCCGCTTTCCGCCATTTGGAAATGCAGCATATGCTTCTGCCATCTTTAAGGGTGAGACGCCTTTTCTCATCCCGCCTAAGGCAATCCCTAAATATTCATCTTCTTTTTCAAGCGGTATGCCGAACCTGTCAAGTGCATCCAGACCTTTATCAAGTCCAATTTCATTAAGGAGCCAAACCGCTGGGACATTGATAGAGTCTTCCACAGCTTTATACATGGACACTTCGCCCGCGTATTGTCCGGATGCATTAGCTGGTGTGTAATCTCCATATGTCACTTTTTCATCTTTAAGCATGGATGTTGGTGAGTAGCCTTCTTCAAGTGCTGGTGTGTAGACAGCTAGTGGCTTAAGTGTTGATCCAGGCTGGGCCTTGATGTGTGTGGCCCTGTTGAATCCTCTGAATACATGTTCACCTCTGCCTCCGACAAGCCCTCTGACACCCCCTGAAGCAGGATCAAGAAGGACAGCTCCACTCTGGACGATCTCTCCGTTCATTCCTGGAGGGAAGATTGAGTCCTTTTCATAAACATTTTCCAGGCTTGATTGCAGATTTTGATCCATTTCCGTATATATTTTGTATCCTCTAGTAAAGATTTCTTCCTGGGTTAATCCGTACTTATTTATAGCTTCATCCAGTACGGCATCAACATAGTAGGGGTATTTTCTTTCTTGCTTGCTTCGTGTCCCTTCCTTTAATTGGATCTTTTCATTTACAGCGTCCTTATACTCTTCGGCTGAAATCATCTTGTGCTCTTTCATCTTTCCAAGTACAACATTTCTTCTTTTCATTGCCCGTTCGTAATGATTGTAAGGATCGAGCGCAGAAGGCGATTGGAGCAGCCCTGCAAGCAGTGCGCTTTCGCTTATGCTCAGTTCCTTTGGGGTTTTGCTGAAATATTTATTGGATGCTTGTTCGATTCCCCATGAACCGCTTCCGAAGTATACCTGATTTAAATACATTTGCAGGATTTCATCTTTTTTATAATTTTTTTCGATTTCTACGGCCAGAAACAGCTCTTCAGCTTTTCGCTTATACGTCTGTTCAGGGGAAAGCAAAGCATTTTTGGCCAGCTGCTGAGTAATCGTACTTCCCCCGCCCGTTATGCCACCAGCAAATAAATTGCCAAAAAAGGCTCTGGCAATTCCTTTAATATCAAATCCGTTATGCTTATAAAAGCGTTCATCTTCAATCGCAATTACGGCATTGCCTACATGATCCGGCAATTCTTCAATATTTGCACCCTCTGCCCTATTCTCGGCAAGTCCTGCAGCAGCATCGCCATCTTTATCGTAAATAACAGTTGACTGCCTTAAACCTTCTTTTAAGGTCTCCACGTTTGCTGTAGCTGCCAGAAATGCAAAAAATAGAATGGTTAAAAGTATTATTGTTAGTGTTAAAAGAAGCAGGATTTGTGTCAGGTGTTTTTTTCGCCAAAACCCAGCAAAAGCTTCTTTGAAACGCTGAAATTTTTCCATGATGACTCCTTCTCTATTCTTTAAGTTCCATTATTATATCCCCTTATTATATATTAAACGAACAAACTCCATAAAAAGTTTCAACTTCAAAAGGAAGGGACGAACACTTTTGTTCATCCCTAAACACTATTCTATTCACTTTTCGTGTCCAGTGGTGTAATCTTTGCCTCGATTTCCTCCCGGCTGTCTTCAATATATGGGGGTAGTGCCAGCTTTTCTCCCAATTGCTCGAAAGGTTCATCTGCTTCGAATCCAGGTCCGTCTGTTGCCAGTTCAAAAAGAATACCGTTTGGTTCCCGGAAATATAAAGATTTGAAATAATACCTCTCCACAAAACCGGAGCTTGCAATCCGTAATTCTTTCAGTTTTCGTACCCAGTTTCTTAATTCATCTTCATTTTCCACCCGAAAAGCAACATGGTGGACACTTCCGCGGCCTGGACGCTGCTTGGGCAAGTCATGGCTTTCTTTAATATGAATTTCTGCCCCGTTTCCTCCTTCACCGGTTTCAAATACAACTACAGTATCTTCATCCAAAGAATATTCTCCTATTCTCCGATATTCCATTACTTCTGTAAGCAGATTTGCGGTGGGTCCGAGTTCAGAGACGGTGAGCATTACGGGTCCAAGCCCGATTATACCGTGGTTTGGAGGAACAGCAGCTCGATCCCATGGCTTCCCGCCTTTTACTCCTTTATTATTTTGATCGGAAATCAGGGCCAAACGCTGCCCTTCGAAATCTTCAAAGAACAGCATCTTCTTTCCGTTTGCTTCTCTTATTTCTCCATGTAAAACTTCTTGTTCTGATAGTCTCTTTTTCCAATAAAGAAGCGATTCATCAGATGGCACACGCAGAAATGTACAAGTTATACTGTCAGTCCCCCTGTAAGTGCGGCCAGCATTTTTGATTTCAAAAAACGTTAAGTCAGTGCCAGGGTTACCCCTTTCATCCGCATAAAATAAATGATACATCGTGGTATCATCCTGGTTTACTGTCTTCTTAACAAGCCGCATTCCAAGGATTCTGGTGAAAAATTCATAGTTCTTCTGAGCATTGGCTGTTATGGCAGAGACATGATGCTGGCCTTTTAATGGTTTCATATTCATATGATCACAACCCTAATCAATGTATTTTAGGTATATTTTGATTGAACAATGAAAGGAATGCAACGGAAGAGCACAAAAAACTCTTGTTTCTTTTATAGAATAATGCTATATTAGTAAAGCGATGAGCTAATTGCATAAGACGACTGACAAGCCTAACTGGCAATGCACTATGTGGAGTGCAGTCGGGTCGCCGCAATACGTATAAAAAGACGCCTCTCTGGGGCGTCTTTTTTATTTTAATTGAGATGTAAGATACGAGCATACAGCTGTTGATTGAAGCCTTGCAGCTACATATGGGGGCCGTGCGCTATTATGGCTCTCTGCCGGCATGCCCAGCCACAAAATATGTCCGTCAATTATGACGCAGGGAAATGGAATGCCGTTTGGCAATATTTCATCAGGAGCAGCGGAAGGGATAGAATGCTCGGCAAGCATGGTAAGCTTCGTTTGCGGAGGCCTCCCTGAAAGTGCCTGACCCCACTCATTCCCCAGTTCCTTGCCATCAGGCAGGGAAATAATAATCTCCTTTTTAGCTTTAGAAATATCCTCAAACACTTTTTCCAGCTTTCTTGCATGCACCCATTGGAGGCGTGGATGCTGATTTTTGATCCATCTGCCAATCTGATCAGGATGAATGGCCTGTCCATTGTGCAGCTGGTGGTCTGCCAGCTTCCGCCACGTTTTGTTTTTAAATACGTTGTTGTGTATAAATTCCAAATCGCAAATATGAATAAATTTCCCCTTGGTTCTAGTTATGGCAACATTCAATAATCTTTCGCTTTCTTTCCCGATTAATAGCATTCCAGCTCTCTCATGGGTCGGAGCATCTACAGAGTCAAAAATCATGACATCCCGTTCACTTCCCTGAAAACGGTGAACTGTTGCAGCGATAATATCAGCTGCAGACCTTTCCTGCTCGTATAGCTCACCCAGAAGCTGTTCCATTAATAATGCCTGTGCCCGATACGGGGTGACATAACCTATGGACCTGCTTCCTCCTGTATAAGCTTCATGTATTAACTGAAATCCCAGCAAAAGATCCCATAAATTGATTCTTGAATTCGAACTGCCATCTTTCATGCCATATTCACCTGATCCGGCTGTATTGAGCAGGATCGAGGCTTTGGCGGGAAAAGGCGTGCAGGCAGCGATATCAGCTCTTGCAGCCAAAACATCCGGATGGTCACCAACAAGAGAATGATAGATATGTTTATTCGAAAATGCTGAAATGTCCGGGTGCATACGGCGCTGCTCTTTTAATAGAAAAAGGTGCGGATGCAAGTGTCCATCCTTAACTGCGTCTGACACGCCAGAGTGATGAAAGATATCCTCCCTTAGCCATTTTTCGGACAATTTATGTCTTGATGCAGCAATAGGAGGAAGCTGTTTGAAATCCCCGCAAATGATGACTCTTTTGCCAAGTGAAGCTGCAAAGGCAGCCTGTGGAACATAAGCCATGCTGGCTTCATCGATGATGACTAAATCAAAATTTTTCTCGTAAATTGACGGATCACTTGCGGCTTTTGCCAGTGTTGTTCCAATAATAGAAGCATTTTTTACAAACTCTATTTCTTTTTGCCTGATCTTTTCAAGTACTCCAGATAGCTTCTTTTCTATTTCAATAAGATGGTCGGAATCTCTCTTGCTGAAGGATCGGGATAAATCCTGTTTAAGCAGGCGGCGTTCCTCAAATAGAGCAGCTTTTTGCTCCGAGAGATTTGTATGCTGCTTATTTAAAAGATATTCGGCTGTTAATGAATGATGATCGAATAGTGCTGGACCGACTTGTGACCCGTAACGAAGCAGATCTCCATCAGGAATTTTTCGTTTGCATGATGCAAAGGATGAAATTTCTGCCATTAGGACATCTATTGCCTGATTTGAGTGGGCCAGAATGAGAACACTTTGTCCTTTAAAGTATTTGTTAGCGGCCACACGTGCCAGTGTATAGGTTTTTCCTGTGCCTGGCGGTCCCCAGACATAAGTGGCTGGATTGTACTTAGAACGCAAAATCAATTCATGGGCACCAGTCTTTACCTTATCGGCAGGGTGCTTTGGTGGCATGGAAGGATTCATCAATTTTTTTATCCTATTTCTTTTTCTTTTACTGTCTTTTATGTCCTCTAAGCGCTGAAAAAGCTGATCCAATAGCTCCCAGGGATCATGAAGCAAATATGCTTCCGATAGCTCGATTCCAATATCCTCTTCTAATGCCACTATGACATTATTTCCTTCCGCAGATAGGACTCTTCCTTCCACTCTCTTTCTTCCCCATTCGATTTTTATGGACGATCCAGTTGGAATTTTAATGGCAGAAAGTGTATCAAAAAAATAGGTATATGCATCTGATTTTGAAAGCTGCCGTCCATTTATTATTAAGTAGCGGGAACTCCCATATTTTTTTAAATGTAAGATCTCAGCCTGGATGGCTTTTTGCCACTCTCTTATAAAGCCAAGTGTTGATGTCATTTTGTATCTTCCTTTGTTCACTATGGTATTCAATTAGACTAATATATCATTTACTTGGCGATATGCAAAAAAAATAATGGAACCTGAATGATTCCATTAACATCAATAGGGTTAATTCCACAAAAGTATGAGATAATGTGTTAATAACACTTTATATGTGTAAAGAAAGAGGGATCAGTGTGAAGCGCAGAAATAAGTTTGAGCATAATGATATTGTTATTCTGATTGACACGGGAGAGAAAGTTACGATCAACAAAACCTGTTATGTGGCGAAAATGAAGAAATACACATATACGATTAAAGAAAAACCAAAAATGTTTTATTTTGAAGAAGAAATGAAGGAGCTTCTTTAAAAAGGGCTATAGAATAGTAAAATTTTTATCCGCAAATGCCCAGTTCTGAGGAAATCGCAAGCTTAATTGCCAGTATGTCATCCCTAAAAGATTATACTGGTCAATTAATTTATATTTTTCAGTAATGCTGCGGATATCTTCAAACCAGACTACATGTTCTTCTTCTCCGTTCCAATATCGGAACCATGGGGATGCTGCATAAGCATCGAATTGAATAACTGCTCCTCTGCTTAGTGCTAAATTCTGAATGGCTTGCATGGAAAATGAGCGGGTTAGATTATCCGCAGTTCTCCAGTCATATCCATATAACGGCAAAGCTATTTGCAGTTTTTTCGGGTCAATCTGGGTGATCGAATATTGAATGACTTCTTCAACCCACCATAGTGGAGCGACGGGATTAGGAGGACCAGTGGGATAACCATAGTCCATGGTCATGACTGCAACAATATCGGCGCCCTCCCCAATTGCTTTATAATCATATGCCCCTATTATCCGGTTTGCCGGGAGATCTTCTGTCTTAGCATGTACATTGACATGAAGCACTTTTGGACCTAAGGCATTTTTTAATTCTCTAATGAATGAATTGAAATCCTGGCGCCTTGGCGGCGGGATAAATTCAAAATCCAGGCTGATGCCTCCATAACCTTTTTGAGTGACAAAATTCATCAGGCTTAAGATTAAGTTCCTCCTATTTGCCGGACTTTCAAGCACCCCGCCAATCAGTTCTGCATTAAATTCACCTTGTGCAAGATTTCTGATCATCAGCAGCGGAATGACATCCAGCCGGCGGCTTTCTGCCAATATGGCTGAATCGTCAAGTTCAATATATGCGTAACCTTCCCTTGTTAAAGAATAGGCAGAAATGGCGATGTAGGTTAAGTTCTTTGCTGTTTCCCTGAAAGCGGGTAAAAAAGTATCAGGAGAATACGGGACTATGAACCCTAATGTTTTCATGACTAATCTGCTTGGTGATGGAATATTTAACTTCTGCCCGATATATAGACCCTCCGGCCTTATTTCCGGGTTTGCTGACAGGATAAGATTAATTGTAGTTTGAAAACGCTGGGAAATGCTCCATAATGTATCTCCCGGCTTTACCAGATAAGACCTGATAACTGGTCCGCTTTCAGGAATGTACAGCGCTAAACCAGGGATGATACCAGGTCCGTTCTCAAGGCCATTAGCCGTTCTTATATCCAGGGTAGGAACATTATACTTTTGAGAAATGGCCCAAAGGCTATCGCCTGCCTGAACGATATGAATCCCCATGATGCACCTCTTTTCACCTGCTTTTAATCAGTTTATGGGGGAGTCAAGCCTGATTAGTACCAACAGAGAAATACAGTCAATTGTAAAATTTTAAAAGATTTTTATTAGGGGAGTGATTCGGTGCTGGCTGAAGGGTGAACGAGTTTTTTCTTTTTCTGCTGATGACAAAAACAAGTGGCTTCAAGAATTCTTGATAGCCACTTGTTCATTTCGGTATGAATAATTACTGATAATCAGCCTCATGCCCGCTCAGGGAATCCATGTGGCTGGCGATCATGGCAATGATTGTGCTTGCCTCTTCTTTGCTGAAGATAAAGTGATCTTCATCTTTGATCATTTCTTCGTCATCTGTCCAAATGCGGTTAACCCTGCGAAGGACTCCATCACCGGTTTCCTGGACCACTCCAAACTGATAGGATACCTCCACTTCGTCTTCCTTGAAAAAGGCAGTTACTTCAGGAGTTTCCCACTCTACATCTACTTCTTCAAAGATATCATCTTCGCCATCAAGGTCATATTCGTCGTCAATGTCGAAATCTTCCTCTTCTGAAACATATATTTCTTCATCATCTTCAAATGCAAAATGATCTTCATCCTCGCCATTCATATAATCGTGAAGGCTTTCGTGGACTGTATCGATTATGTCTTCAATATCAAAAAGCATGGTTTTAGAAGTATGTCCCAGCTCAAAATCAAAGTCTTCTACATAGAATTCTTCATTATGCGGATCAAAGAATAGAGTGCAAAAATACTCTCTGTCATTATCACTGGTTTCAATAAAAAACTCCATTCTGGGATGCTTGGCACCCCGGTCAATCGACATATGGCCAATCTGATCATATTTACTGCAAATCGATTCAAGATGGTCCTGCAACTCACCGCTTACCCTGTCAAACCATTCAAGTGACATACTGCATCCCTTCCTCTCAAGGTTTTTCTCACACCTATTTTGCCCATTCGCAATTTTTTAAGTATGGGATTAATAACCATCAGCATTGGCTGAGGGTTCTCACTTGACAAACAAAATAGGCACCCAAACCATTTGGGTGCCATGAAGGAAAATTAAACCTGCAGTCCATAGTTGCGGCAAAGAGCTGCCAAGCCGCCTGAGAAGCCGCTGCCAATGGCATTGAACTTCCAGTCATTCCCGTGGCGGTATAATTCACAGAAAACGACTGCTGTTTCAATTGAAAAATCTTCTCCTAGATCAAAACGCAGCAGCTCCTGATTATTGGATTCATCCACTAATCTTACGAATGCATTGGAAACCTGGCCGAAATTTTGCTGCCTTAATTCTGCATCATGAATAGTTACAGTTATGCCAATACGATGAACATGTGAAGGTATTTTGGTAAAGTCGACAACAAGCTGCTCATCGTCTCCGTCTCCTTCACCTGTACGATTGTCTCCTGTATGTATAACTGCTCCGCTTGGATGCTGCAGATTATTATAGAAAATAAAATCATGGTCATTTACACATTTACTGGTTTCATCTGCAAGAAATGCAGATGCGTCAAGGTCAAAATCATGACCGCCGCTATATTTGTTCGTGTCCCAGCCCAGCCCGATAATGGCTCTAGTCAGGCCAGGATTTGTTTTAGTCAGATCAATTCTTTGACCTTTTGATAATTGTATACCCAAGATCATCACTCCTTCATAACACAGGTCCTTTTTTTAGGCAGGTCATCAATATGAGGGGAATACACCCTAAAGAGAAAGCCAGGGAAAAGCTGCTGCTCTGCCTGGAATAATGGAAGTTAACCTACCTGCAAACCGAAGTCTGTCGCAATACGGGCAAGTCCTCCCTGATAGCCTGAACCCACGGCAGAAAATTTCCATTCGCCATTATGACGGTATAATTCTCCTACAACAATGGCAGTTTCAATGGAGAAATCTTCTCCTAAATCATAACGGATTAATTCTTCATTTGTTTCTTCATTAATGATTCTTACAAATGCATTTGAGACCTGACCAAAGTTTTGACCGCGGCCTTCCCCATCATGGATCGTAATGACAAAAGAAATCTTCTCAATGGAGGCAGGAACAGCACTAAGGTTAACTTTAACCTGCTCGTCATCGCCATCGCCCTCACCTGTTCTGTTATCACCTGTATGCAGGACTGAGCCATCGCCGCCTTCAAGCTGGTTGTAGAAAATAAAATCTTTATCAGATGCACACTTGCCATTTGCATCTAATAAAAACACACTGGCATCGAGGTCGAAATCCAAGCCACCATCATATTTATTCGTATCCCAGCCGAGTCCTACTATTACTTTAGACAACCCGGGGTTAGTTTTTGTTAAATCAATTTTTTGCCCTTTCGATAAAGAAATACCCATCCTTCATCCATCCTTTCAAGTTCAATAATTTTTAGAGAAATCGCTATCATATTTGCGACTGAAAACTATGTACCCTTTAAGTGTAAACGTTTCAAAAGAAATCGTAAACCGATTTGCCATTGCACTGGGAAAAAAGTTTCATTCCTGCCAAATATCTTGATGGATAATTCTGTTCCTTCCTTTTTTGCCCGTCATTCTTTATAATATCTTGTTGGATAGCTGGATATTATAAAGGGGGGAAGGCGTATGGCCGAGCTAAAACAGCTGATATTCTTTGATTTTGAAATGCTATGCAGCAAAAATGGTATGCTTTTTGAAGATATGGAAGCCATTCGCCTTGGTGCTGTAAAAGTTGAACTTGAAACAGGTAAGGTAACTGGATTTGACAGGTTCATTCGTCCGCAGCAGGACTCGCCGCTTAGCCCATTCTGCAAAGAATTGACGGGGATATCCGATTCTGATTTAAAAACAGCAGATGACTTTTCTGAGGTGTTTAAAGATTTTCTCTTTTGGGTCGGCGGAGTTAAAAAAGCAAGATTCTATTCCTGGTCGACCAGTGACATCTTAAGATTAAAAGCCGATGCTTTCAGGCATAATCTTCCCCAAGCTACGATTGATAAGATTACCAAAAGATATGTCGATTTTCAGGCTATTTTCACAAAAAGAGCTTCCCGGACTGCAGCTTCAGTGGAAAAAGCATTGTCTTTCTATGACCTTTCTTTTATTGGAGAACCCCATCATCCCATGTATGACGCCTATAATACTTTACGGATATATCAGTCATTTGAAGAACAGAATGTAAAGACCGATTTCATTATGCTGCAGCAGTTTATATTTCAGGAAGCTGAACTTCCTCCTATTGAAAGGCTCAGCCAGGAACTTAAGAATATTTTCCAAAAAGACTTGATAGAATTCTATTCCCATTTAAATGATGCTTTTCGTATGAAAGATGCTTGGAAATTGATAAAGAAAACTAAAAAGCTTGTTGAAAAATATGAGAATATCCTTCTCAGCCGGTCAGGCGTTTTTGATAAAGAATTGATTTCCAATGTTGAGGAATTAACCACTTTTTATCACGAACTTCAAACAGCTTATAGAGAGCATTGTTCATACCCATCAAAAATTATGATTCTGCATGAACAAATGGTTGAACCGCTGCAGAAAATATGCGGATAAAAATGAGGTGACAAAACAGTTGCCTCTTATTTTTATGCCTCTAATTTATGATGATCCAGCACCCTTTGCAATGCCGAAGAACGTTTAACTTGGTATTCTTTGCATTTTCAGAGATAATAACAGTGCGAAAAAAATTGGGAGATGATACTTTTGGATAGAGTGCAGATGGCAGAGGATCTGTCGTTTTCAAGAATCGTACATGGTCTATGGAGACTGGCTGAATGGAAATTATCAGATGAAGAATTAATCACCTTAATAGAAAAGTGTTTGGAGCTGGGAATAACGACATTTGATCATGCCGATATATATGGCAGCTATACATGTGAAAGCCTGTTTGGAAGGGCTCTTGAGAAAAAGCCGGAGCTCCGCAAAAAAATGGAGATTGTAACGAAATGCGGGATTGTACTCCAGTCACCAAATCGCCCTGAGCATAAATCCCATCATTACAATACAGGAAAAAAACATATTATTGCTTCGGTTGAGAAATCTTTGCAAAATCTGAGAACAGATTACATAGATACCCTGCTCATTCATCGTCCTGATCCTTTTATGGATCCGGAAGAAGTTGCTGAGGCATTTTCAGTTTTAAAGGCTGCTGGTAAGGTAAAGCATTTTGGGGTATCCAATTTTAAACGCCATCAGTTTACGATGCTTCAGTCATATCTTGATATGGATCTGATTACAAATCAAATTGAACTTTCTGCCTATCATCTGGAGAACTATGAGGATGGCACATTAAATCTGTGCATGGAAAAAAGAATCGCACCGATGGCCTGGTCCCCTTTGGCTGGCGGGAAAATTTTCAGCGGTACTGAAGAAAAACCGGAACGCCTTAAAGCGGCATTACATAAAGTCGCAGAGGAAATCGGGGCAAGTGATATTGATGAAGTTTTATTTGCTTGGCTCTTAAATCATCCTGCCCGAATCATGCCAATTGTCGGGTCCGGCAAGATTGAAAGAATTGAACGTGCAGCCGGTTCATTGTCTTACAAACTTAACAGGGATCAGTGGTTTGAGATTTTTCAAAGTTCAATGGGGCATGATGTGCCTTAATATATACAAACAGCCCTATTCAAAATCGAATAGGGCTGTTTGCTGGGCATTTATTGGAAAACGCTGTTAAAAGCTGGAGCAGATAGTTCCACTTCTTCAAAAACTTTAGTCATTGAATTGATATATTCCTCTTTAAATGGCTCTGCTTCCGACATATCCTGGGATCCTGCTTTTACCAGCTCAGCTTTTTTAGCATAGTATTGAGAAAGGCTATCAACCGCCGCCTCAATATCCTTAGTGTAGTCTGTTAATTCTTCTGGTACAGACACGGCTTTCGCTTCCTTTTCAAAAGCTGCAGCTGCTTCAGCTGGATCCTGACCTTCAGCGGTCAAGTTTGCATCTGTGTTTCGAATTACCTTTGTCACTTCTCCCTGATAGCTTAAAAGAGCTGAGCGCACTTCTTTGCCTTCATCAGCGGCCTCAGTCGTCTCAGCTGTGGCCTCTTCCTTTTCATCCCCTTTAGAAGCCTCTTCGTTTGAGCATGCTCCAAGCATTAATGTCAGTGCAGCTGCTGAAATCAAGAAAGATAATTTCTTCATGTGATGGTCCTCTCTTTCTTTTTGTTTTAGAGGTAGTTTTGGTTGACTCCCTATGTATTCAGATCCATGACATCGCCTGCCAATTTACTGACAATTAATAATTTACCTATTTTTTCAATTTTTTGCAACACTTTTTACTACGATTTGCGAAATTTCGTGGAATCGGGACCCTCATGCTCACTATGCTTATCAGCATCAAATTTGAATTGTTCAGGTTTTATAGGATAGTGCCCATCCCTCTCAAAAGGGCTGGCATAGGCTATTATAAAAGTTAAAACTGAGGAGTGTTCCTATGGCCAAACAATCAAATGCGGATGGAAACCCTAAGCTTTATCTAAGCCATTCTGACACTGTTTCCAATCAGGGTACTTATCGGCTGAACTTTCTCCAGGAAGTACTGAAAGAACAGCAAACTGTTAATACCCGTATATCCGAAACATATGAAAATATGAAAAATCAGCTCGATGATTCCTTTTCTGACTTGAGTAAACTTGTAAAAAAAGCAGCTGGAAAACAAAATTATCATATTGAGCATTTGACAGCTAAGCTTGAAAAGCAGGATGCTTTTTTAATAAGTTTTATGGAAATGATGAACAAGTGCGAAAAGGAAAATGATACTTTGAATAAAAGGCTGGCTGCACTGGAGGAACTAAATAAAGCAATAATGGAAACTCTTGAAAATGAAGAGCAGGTAAATCAGAAGATACTAGAACAAGTATCATTCCAGGAAGCGGCAACTCAGGCACTTTCCCGGAAGTTTGATAAATTTGACGCTTTTACTGAGGAAGCTGTTTCAAATTTTAAAGCTCAGGAAGAACTGAAAGAAGAATTAAGCAAAAAGCTTGATGTTCAGGAAGTATTTCATAATACAGTAATGGAACGTTTAGAACAGCAGTTCTCTGCATTTTCGGAGGAAAAAGCTGAGAATTATGGAATACAGGAGCAAATAAAAGAAGAAATAAATAAAAACTTTGGTTTACAGGAAGTTTATCATAATAAGGTTATAGAACGTCTAGAGCAGCAGTTTGCAGCATTTTCAGAGGAAGCTGAGAAAAAGTTAAATACACAGGAGCAAATGAAAGAAGAATTAAACAAGAAGCTTGGTGTACAGGAACAGGCCAGCAAGTCGATAATGGAACGCTTAAACCGGCAGGAAGCAATCACAGAAAAAATCAGCAGGCAATTAGACAATCTTAAATCGGTTGTTTACGAGCGGGCCTCTCACCTTTCTGAACGATTTGAAAAAAGCTTTAAACAGCTGGCAAAACCAGTCCATAGTTTCTTTGTAAATCAGGAGGAAAAAGCAAGAGGAAGTAATGATAAAGAGTAAAGAAAAGAAGGCACCCAAAAAGGTGCCTTCTTTTCTAGTATTAATCTAGAATTGTAACTTTAACTGTTTTTCTGCCGAAATTGATTGCGTCTTCCTGAGATGGCATGAAGATATCGATCTTGTTGCCTTTAATGGCTCCGCCAGTATCACCTGCTACAGCATTACCATAACCTTCAACATGGACTTTAGTTCCCAGTGGTATCACATTAGGATCCACAGAGATTACTTTTTGATCCGGATTCTCTTTTAAATTGATTCCTGTAGCAGTAATTCCTGAGCAGCCTTCACAATCGGCTGTGTAGGCTGTTGCTTCCATATTCAGCACATTTTGAGCTGTTTCATTATTTGCAGTTTCAGCGGGTGCTTCTGCTTCAGCTTCGGCAGCAGGCTTGGATTCCGCTTCAGCCTTGGCCGGCTCTGTTGCAGGCTTAGCTTCCGCAGCAGGTTTCGCAGGCTCTGGTTCTGGATTTGACTTTGCTTGTGGCTTTGCTTCTGGCGCCGGCTGTGCAGCTTTTTCAGCTGGCTGTGTTTCTTTTGCTACAGTCTGTTCAGACTTTTGCACAGGAGCTGAAACCGTTTTTGCAGGTTTAGCTGATGTTGATGGAGCCTCAGCAACTGCAGCGTTAACAGCTTTAGCATTCGGGTAAAGGATTAATTCATTGTCAGGCAGAATTAAATCAGAGCTTAAGTTGTTCCATTCTTTGATTGCCTCTGCTGTGACGTTATGTTCTCTTGCTATATCCCAAAGAGTATCGCCTTTTGATACTATGTATTTCTTTTCCGGATATACATTAAGTACATCTTCTGGATGGATGATATGAGAAGACAACCCATTCCATTCTTTTATCATATCAACTGGTGTATTATATGTTTGGGAAAAATCCCAAAGAGTATCGCCTTTTTTGACTGTCACTTCTTCTGCTTGTACATTAGCACCTGCTGTTCCGGTGATTGCCGCAGCAGCTACAAAAGATAAAATTGATTTTTTCATGTTGTTAAAACCTCCCGTATAGCTCGTTTTTAGCTAACGGGATTAATAATAACATGGAATCTTTACTAAAAAAGAACAAACAGATAATAATCCCGTTACGCACATAACAGAACGATAACAAACATATTTCAGAGAAAAGGGCACTATAAAGCCAAATTCATGTTTTTCCTTGATATCATGGGAATCTCTCCAATGTTATGATATTTTTCCTATATATTGGAAAATCAATTATTAAACAGGACAGGAATTATTTTCTAACAAAAAAGCCAATCCTTTTGGGATTGGCTATGCAGATTTCGCAGGCAGAACAATATTGAATGTTGTACCTTTATTTAATTCACTCTCGATAAATACTTTTCCGTTATGGCTTTCGATAATTTTAAAGCTGACCATCAGGCCTAAGCCGTTCCCATTTTTTTTGGTTGTAAAAAAAGGTTCTCCGATATTTTTCAGTTTTTCCTGCGGGATTCCTACTCCTGTATCCTTTATTGCAATTTGAACCTGGTTATTTATGATACCAGCTCTAACGGTGATGTTCCCTCCATCAGGCATCGCTTCAATTCCATTTTTGATAAAATTAAGCAAGACTTGTTTTAGCCGATTTTCGTCACATTCAATTTGAATGATATCCTGTTGATATTCGAAACCAATTTTCACGTTTCTATTTCGGGCTTCAAATTCCAAAAAAGAAACGACATTTTTTATAATGGGTATGATATCTCTTTCTTCCAGTTCTGCGGCTTTCGGCTTAGCGAGAACCATAAAATCTTCTACTATATTATTTACCCGGTCAATTTCATCCAAAATGATGCTTAAGTATTCCTGCCGCTCTTCATGTGTCTCTTCCAGCTTCAGGAATTCTGTATATCCTTTCATGGTTGTGAGCGGATTGCGGATTTCATGTGCAACCCCTGCAGCAAGCTGGCCCACTGCTGCCAGTTTATCCTGTTGATGCAATACTTCTTCAGTTTTTTTCCTCTCAGTTATATCGTTTCTTATTGATAAGTATTGATAAGGTTTTCCGTTTGCATTCAGGAACGGCACAATCGTAGTATGAACCCAGTAATAAGATCCGTCTTTTGCTTTATTGCGTATTTCTCCTTTCCAGACTTCTCCCTGGCCAATTGTTTTCCATAAGTTCTTAAAGAATTCTTTTGAATGAAGTCCTGAATTTAAGATGGAATGATTCTGTCCTATCAGTTCTTCCCTGCTGTACTGGGAGATTTCACAAAACTTCTCATTTACATTGGTTATTGTTCCTTTTTCATCTGTAAAGGCAATAATAGAAGACTGATCAAGCGCAAATTTAATATCGTTTACATCTTTCAGGGAACTTTTAAGGCTGGCTGCAGCAGATTTCAATGCCGATATATCTGTCCGGATGGAAACATACTGATAGGGTTTATTCTTTTTATTGAGAAAAGGGACAATTGTAGTATCAACCCAATAAAAGCTTCCGTCTTTCGCTTTATTGCGTATTTCCCCTTTCCATATTTCCCCTGATCCAATTGTTTTCCATAGATCTTGAAAAAATTCCGGCGGATGAAAACCCGAATTTAAGATATTGTGATTTTTGCCAAGCAGTTCATGTTCTTCATATTTAGATATCTCAACAAATTTATCATTCACATAAGTGATAACGCCCTTTGGATCTGTAATAGCCACTATAGATGATTCATCAAGAGCAGCCTGAATATCATGTAAATGGGTGTCGCTTGCTTCCAGCCTCTTGCTGATTAAAGTGCTTGAAGCAATAAGCCCGCTCAGGATAAGAATCCCTGCAAAAAATACAAGATAAATCAGAGAAGTCTCCGGAGAGCCTCCCCTGCTAATTTCCCCATTTGAATAGAATGATGACGATCGGATCAGCAGAAAATAACCCTCCACAATGGCTCCGGTGAATATGAGTGCACTTAAGGGCTTGATCCAGATAGGTCTGGAGTACGAAAGACTTTTCGAATAAAAGAGCATCCATAGTGAAAATAAAAAAGAAACAAAAATGATCAGTGCTGAAATGAGGAATATGCTGGGGGAAAACTGCACATTCATCCCCACAGCAAACATACCTGTTACATGGATAGATAGGACTGCCATAGTTAAAAAGAAGCTTCCCGCAAATAGATTGCCTGTTTTCAGCTGCCTGTCGATTACTCTATTAAAGGCCATACCGGTAAATGAAATGCCAAAAATCATGGACAATAAGGTAAGCGGAATATTATAACTTCCTGAAGCGTTTATGTTGATGGCGATCATGCCAATAAAGTTCATAATCCATATCCCGATTCCAAGGGAAAAAGTTCCGCCTAAGAACAAAAACTTCTGGTTTCTCTCAGATGATTTAATCAATGTAAATAAATCTAATGCTGTATAGGAAGCCATAATGGTCAGTATAACCGCTACAAATATTAATATTGGATTAAAAGATTCAATTATCTCAGTCATCGCAGGCTGTTAGCCTCCTCATTATTACTGTATTAAATATGATTGTAATGCAATCATTACAGCCTTGGAAGAGGCCCGGCGAAATAAAGTCAGAAGTTCATTAGTACAGATAGACCTTTTGCTGTATGGCTAGAAATTATTAGATGACTTTACCTCATGCTTCGGACTCTCCCCAATGGATATCCACTTTTCCTGTCCGAAAGATGACCAACTACGGACTTGCTCATCCGGATTACCCCTTCTTCTGTCCGAATGGGTGGCGACTTCGGACTTGTACCTCCAGCCTTCCGCTTCTTCTGTCCGAATGGTTACTAACTTCGGACTCATACTTCCGAATTTCCGTTTTTCCTGTCCGAATAGGGACCGACTTCGGACTCGTACCTCCGATTTTCGCTTTTCCTGTCCGAATGGTTACTGACTTCGGACTCATACCTCCGGATTACCCCTTCTTCTGTCTGAATGATGATCAACTTCGGACTCGTCATTCATATCCCCTCTGTCCAAATCGATCCAAAATCTTAATTTGCACCAATAAATATAATAGATAAAATTTTTAAAAAATTTAATCAAACCACTTCACATTTAATTTTGTTTGGTATATACTGTACTACAACAGATGAAAACACGATTAACTGTATTATAAAAAGGAGGAAATTTCATGATTAAAAGTCCAGTTGAATTTTTTAGAACTCTTCCCAAAAAGGTATGTCCGGAGTGCGGCCAAACAGTCAAGGAACAGGCCGAATCTTATCTGATGGAATGTGATCGCTGTCTTTCAAAAAAAATGGAATAGCACAATCAGCGGAAGGCTTCAGGCCCTCCGCTTTTTTATTTACTGCTATATGGCCACTAACAAGAAAACTCAGGATGTTATAGTACAGTGAAACTTAAAATGTTTGAAAAGTCTATAAATTTACAAGGCCATCCTGTATAATTGTTCCATAAACTCTATATTTAGAGAATCGAAATAGGAGGGATCGCTAAATGGTTCAAACAGCAGTAACCAGATTAAAGCGTGTTGAAGTACCGGAAGATCGTACATGGAAAGTGGAGGATTTATTTGCTTTAGAGGAAGATTGGCATAAAGAAGTGAGAAGTATAGATGAAGACCTTGCTGTTTTTGAGCAGTACAAGGGAAAGCTCCATGAAGGCCCGCAAATATTACTGGGCTGCCTTTCCGCTCAGGAAAAGCTCTCCATCCGTTTGGTTCAAGCTGGAACGTATGCTAGCTTGCGCCAGTCGGAGGATGGAACAAATCCGCGCAATCAGGCAAATTCATCCATACTTGCATCTTTAAAAGCAAAAGCAGCCTCTGCTCTTTCGTTTATTGACTCTGAATTAATGTCCTTACCTGAAGGCACGATTGAAAAATACATAGACGATGAAAGCGGCCTTGAACCTTTCAGAAAACAGCTGACAGATCTTCTTAAATCGAAGACGCACAGGCTTTCTCCAGAGACGGAAGAAGCCCTGGCAGCATTGGGGGAAGTATTTGGAGCTCCGTATAATATGTATCAGGCTGCAAAACTTGCTGACATGCCATTTTCCTTTTTTAAAGACAGTAAAGGAAACGATTTGCCAAACTCTTTTGCTCTTTACGAAGATCGTTATGAGTTTTCGTCAGATACTGCCATCAGAAGGAATGCCTATGTCTCATTTACAGATTCACTGGAAAACTATAAGAATACATTTGCCTCTGCCTATTCTGCCGAGGTGAAAAAACAGGTAACACTTGCTAAGCTGAGGAAGTACAGTTCAGCCACACAAATGCTCCTGGATTCCCAGCATGTTACAGAGGAAATGTACAACAATCAGCTGAATATTATCCAAAAAGAGCTTGCCCCCCATATGCGCAGATATGCTCAGTTAAAGAGAAAAGTTCTGGGATTGGATAAGATGCTTTTTTGTGACCTGAAGGCTCCTCTTGATCCGGAGTTCAATCCTGAAACAACATTTGAAGAAGCATCAAAAGTCATATTAGAGGCTCTCAAAGTAATGGGACCTGAGTATACGGATATAATGAAGAAAGGCTTGACTGAACGCTGGGTTGATTTGGCTGACAATGTAGGGAAATCTACAGGTGCATTTTGTTCAAGTCCATATGGATCGCATCCATTCATCCTGATTACATGGACAGACACGATGCGCGGTGCTTTTGTTCTCGCTCATGAGCTTGGGCATGCGGGTCATTTCTATTTGGCCAATAAATATCAGCGTATAATGAATACCCGCCCATCAACCTACTTTGTAGAAGCTCCCTCAACACTTAACGAATTGCTGCTTGGACAGCATTTAATGGCAGGCACTGAGGATATGAGAATGAAGCGCTGGGTAATTCTTCAGCTGCTGGGAACTTATTATCACAACTTTGTCACACACCTTCTCGAGGGAGAATATCAGCGAAGAATATATAATCTTGCTGATCAAGGGATTCCGTTAACGGCAAAAACACTTTCAGATCAAAAGATGGAAACACTTGCTGAATTCTGGGGTGATACGGTTGAACTGGATGATAAGGCGGCTTTAACCTGGATGAGACAGCCTCATTATTATATGGGACTCTATCCATATACTTATTCAGCTGGTTTGACTGCTTCCACAGCTATGGCACAGAGCATTCAAGAGGAAGGCCAGCCTGCCATTGAACGCTGGCTTGATGTTTTAAAAGCTGGCGGAACGAAAAAGCCGCTCGATCTCCTTAAGAGCGCAGGCATTGATATGTCCAAGCCAGATCCAATCCGCAAAGCCGTAAGCTATGTGGGGACCTTAGTGGATGAATTGGAAAACAGCTACATGTAGCAATAAGCCCCTCCGATATTCCGGAGGGGTTTTCAGGTTAAATATACATACTCCATTAGAGGCTTTTTTTGATCTCTGGCTATATAGAAATAATCGGTTTATATGAGGATCAGTAACCTCTAAGCACATCCTCGAATTCATGGAGGGTAAATATGAGATAGTGGGTCTTTTTGTTTGTAATTGCAATTATAATATTGTTACTGGTATATTAATTGGCTTTAAGGCACGGGTTTTCTCTATATAAATGAAACCGTCATATCTGAGTGAGACTTTCGTAGGCACATAATTCCCGTATTGTTCATATTCAGGGTTATATACGACTCCAATGGCTCGATGACCGATAGATTCATTAAATAATTCCCTGTTATCATCGGTGAACAACAAAATTTTATCTCCAGGGCCAGCCTTGCGAAGCGTATCCTCCCAGCTTCCTGTCTGTGCTGGAGGTACTTCCATAACTTGTAGCTCATTCCCCCATTGTTCCGCTGCGATAACAGTGCCTGAGTGTGTACCAAACCCGAGTGCGAAAACCTGATCTTCCCCATATTTCTCGCGAAGGATTTGCCCAACGTTAACAAGTCCCTCTTCTTTCATATCTGTTGCTCTTGCATCTCCGATATGAGTATTGTGTTCCCATACGATGACCTTGGCATCTTCTCCATAATATTTGGAGATCTCCTCTATGGCACTTACCATGTGATGATCCCTAATATTCCAGTCATCAGGCCCGCCTTTTACCATTGCTCGATAATAGTTTTCTGCATTTACAGCAACAAGGCTATTTAGCATAAGGTTCAGTGATTCTTCTTCGTAGCTCCTGGTATGCCCCCACTTGTTTTTTATTTTAAGTAAAAGTTCGGCTACTTCTTTTTCACAGCCTTCCCCATAAAATGCCGCAGAAACTGCATAATTTTCAGGTGTCCGATGAAAAGGCTCAAAGCAGGCAAATGCTTTTTTAGCAGCTTCCAGTTCTGCAGCTTCCTTTGTCTCCAGAAGTTTTATTATTTCATCCATCGATTCCCATAAGCTATATATATCGATGCCATAGAAACCAGCCTTTAGGCCATGTTTATCAATCAGCTGATTGTGATTATTAAGCCAGGTTATTAGATCTTTAATTTCCTCATTTGCCCACATCCATGTCGGCCACCTGTTAAAATTTTTGAGTGCATCAAGGGGATTCAGATGCACATAACCCTTAACATACCTGTTGATGGTAAAGCAGGAAGGCCAGTCTCCTTCAACAGAGATACAGTTGAACCCTTTTTGTTCAATCAGTCTTTTGGATATTTCTGCTCTTACTGTATAAAATTCTGATGTTCCATGAGAAGCTTCCCCCAATAAAACAAATTTCGCTTCCCCGGCTGCTTGAATAATCCGGTCAAGCCCGGATGAATCGGTGAAAGAGAATGCTTCTTTTTGAATAGCTGTTATCAAGTCCTTATTTTCTTTTATTTTTATCACCTCATTTAAGACCTATATAGTTACTTTGCCCATTTGAATTAGGATTAATATGGTTGAATATAAGACCTATGCGGAGAGAAAACTTTAAAGAAAGGTGCTCGAATATCTATAACAAAAGGAGTTTTAATAATGAAAGATAACGATGAAAAATACCTGACATATGCACCAAAAGAAGAGATGGTAACCATTGAAACGGGTGGCAGTTTTCCAAATTTAAAACATGCAGCTGGGGATTCAGTTGATGAACATGAACAGCAGGAAACGGCAAATGCTATTATAGGTGCGAAAGAAATTGGACAGCAAAACGAAAACCTGTAATAAAAGGAGTGAATGGAATGGAGACAATCGATCCTAAAAAGGTTAAATCTGGTGATGAGGTTTTTGTTATTTATCATAACCCTCATACTCCAAGTGTTGCAAATGTCAGGCCGGCAGAAATTGTACCGCATCCTAAAGACCCTAATGCAGTGGCCCTCTTCCTTAATGAATCCTTCCATTTAATAGAAGAAGATGATGCGTTGTTTTCGTCTGAACATGATGCAGAACAGGCCTTTCATGAATTGTATGGAGACTTTTAGATCATTAAATAAGAAAGACTGTTATCAGGTGACAACAGTCTTTCTAAAATTAATTATCACAAAATTTGCGGCAATTCCCGCATCTCGGCAGTTGTTTCATCACCGCATAATGGGCATTTTAAATCTGAAGAGGCAAAATCTTTTCTCATCCAGCCATTGCAGCTATTGCAGGAATACACCTCTGTATCCAGCATTACAACTTCCGGCTTGTCATCTTGGCCTTTTTTATTGAAAAAAATAGGAAACGCCCCCTTTTTTTCTTAGTATGGACAAGAAAGGTAAAAATTATTGAAAATGTTTTAAACAATTTTGAATAGGAGGTGATTCAATGGACCGCCGAGAGAAAAAGAGAAACCTTACTATAGCAGGAACTGATATTGATGAAGTAAAAAGGCTGAACAGTCAATCAGGGCTTTCATATAACGAAGCAAAAAAACTGCTTGCAGAAATTTACTTTAAGAAATGAGGTAGTGAATGGGTTACATCATTAATAGGATTACTCTTTAGTTATGATGAAGAAACCTTTATTAAAGGCCAGAAATAAGCATGTTTTTCCGGAGAGTAGTGTAAGATCGGTTCGCCTTTAAAGTAAATTCGGGGCAAAAATGAAGCTAAAGTGTTTTGATGTATCGTGCAAGAAGCTTCATGCAGCTGCCATTTTGTATGATGAATATCCCCGCGAAAAACCTTTTCACCTTTTGTTACCCATAAGCAATACCTTTCAGTCAGCCATTCATCAAGTGTTCCGGGTTTTGAGTTGAAGGGGCTTGATATTGACTTATAATTTGCTTTGAATTGGCCGTTCTCTGAATGGCCGTGTGTTCGCCTGCTTTCATAATTAACTAGTCCTTGAGACTTACTAACTTGCATTTCGGCATTCATATACGGAAGGTAATACAACATTCTGGCCCCTGTTACGGCTAAAAAGTTGTCTGCATCCAGGCTAAAAAAATATACGCCTTTCATGCCCTCATATTCCACATAAGTCCTTACATTCAATTCATTCATTGATTTCATAATCGGCAATGGCGGAAAGCCGCGCACCCTCATTTTACTGATCCAGAAAGGTACTACCCCCATCCATGCTGTACCATTGTATGTATCTAATGTTAACTGTGAAGGGATGTGTTTTTCCAATATTTCTGCTGGCACTGGCCAATGAGCAAATAAAACATCATTCCATATTTGTTCCATAACCCAGGGTTTATCAGGCAGCGGAAATGGCCTGTGTCCTGTTATCTTCAATTCTTCTTTCATTCCCTTACCGCCCTTCAGTATGTTATATAAATGATTATTCCTCATAATGCGAGTATTAAACTTAGCTGGTATAAATGAATTGTTGATGTTTATAGTTCTATCCTTGGGGATTGCATTGTATTTATGAATGGAGGTGATGGTTCATGAATAATCAGCTTTCAGCACCTTATCTGAAAACACTAAGTCTGTCTCCTGAAAATCAGGAGTCTCCCATTCATTTTTTGGAGTGCTGGAAAACACCGCAAGAATATTTTTATTTAAGAAACCATTTTTCCTACCCGCTAATTAACCCTCAGAATTTATTTTTGTCCATTAGCGGGAACGTGAATAAAGCGATGGAAATATCTTTAAGTGAACTTTACCGCTTCCCATCCAAAACCATTCTGGTCCCTCTGGAATGCGCTGGCAATAACAGAGCGAAATTTAAACCAAAGGTTTTTGGTGAGCAATGGGAAGAAGGAGCAGTCAGTCAGGGGAAATGGAAGGGAGTGCCTTTGAAGGAACTGCTGAATAAAGCCGGACTTTTGGATGGAAGCAAAGAAGCTGTGTTCGCAGGATTGGATTTTGGTGAGCGAAAAGATTTGAATGAATCCTTTTACTTTGCCAGAAGCCTACCAATTGAAAAGGCACTCCACGAAGATACGATAGTAGCTTATGAGTTTAACGGCAAGCCCCTACCGTATAAGCAAGGTTATCCATTCAGGCTAATCGTGCCCCAATGGTATGCAATGGCCTCCGTTAAGTGGCTTAGGAATATTTTTATTATTCAGCATGAATTTAATGGGCCTTTTCAATCAAAAGATTATGTATATTATCCTTATAAAGACAGCGATCTGGATAAAAGGCCTGTTACAGCCATTAATGTTAATAGCACAATCCAGCAGCCATTGAATTATTCCATTATTAAAGAAGGATTTCACACAATAAGAGGGATTGCCTGGACTGGCACTGGAGCAATTAATGAGGTGGCAATAAGCATTGATCATGGGGATACATGGAGAAAGACCTCACTCAAACACAGGGAAAACGAGAAGTTTTCCTGGGTTAAGTGGCATTTTGATTGGGAGGCATATAAGGGTGAGCATACCATTCTTGTGAGGGCCAGTGATTCAGAGGGCAATATCCAGCCAATAAAGCCTTACTGGAACAGAAAAGGTTATGGATATAATGCTGTGCAAAAAATAAAAATTCGAGTGGAATAATCTTTTTTCAGGTGCAGGCCCCAAATATAGTCATAAACAAAAGAGAAGATGACCTGGCATCCTCTCTTTTTAATTTTAAATTTTATCACCGCTGCAATCCTCAATCAGCAATCCATGCGGACCAGATTTTAATTTTCTTGATCTGTTCTCTTACCTGCTTCAGGTTCACCAGGCGTCTGGTTCCCTGTTGTAGCCTGGTATCCCACCCGATAGGAGGAAGTCCTCTTTTTTCTGAGAACTTCTGGCATTTTGTACTGGCCCAGATCATCTTGAGCATCTTTTGGTGCCATTGCATTGCCTCCTTGCTATTGTGTTATTCATCATACCCTTTGCGCGGAATGGAAATATCCACCCCGACAACGTCTTCAATTACCGCATCTGCCTGTCCTTCCATGTATGCGTCACTCACTTGTTCATGTGTTGTCGCCAGGCCGGATGAAAGCTGATCATTCCTGTTATAATCTTCAGTCTCATAATATCTGCCGGCAATATCTGTGCCATCATTTTTGTCCTTTTTATTCATATGGGATCCCTCCTTCTAATTTAGAACTATCTTTATTTTGGACATTTAACTGATTATCATACTGTTCCATTGCAAACAGGAAGGCTGAAAACAAAAAATCTGCCCAAATACGGGCAGATCTTTTGCGCTGTCATTTTTTTAGATAATTAGTAGCCTCCGCCAACGAAAGCAGCACCAACAATGATTAGAAGTATAAACAGGACAACGATTAAAGCAAAACCGCCGCCATACCCTGCTCCTGCACCCATTCCAACACCTCCTGACATCTAGTGACAGTGTATGAAAATGATGTTTGTCCCGAATGGGCAATTATAACGGAGGGATGAAAATAAAATCGAAGATTCATTTATTTAATTTGGCTCTATAAGATGTTTTTCAGTTATTGCCCTCTTGGAAGAGATTAAATCATTTAAAATCTGAACAAAAATAGGAGGTTATTCAACAAATTTTAATTAGCAGGAAAAAAACTCTTTACTGCAAACGGATTCATGGTAAAATGGACATGTAATCAAGTTAGATGTCTGACGTCTATTCACAAACCTCTTAGAAGAGAGGTCTATATTTTTGGCGTTTCGTAAAAACGTTTTCATTATTCTAAATTCAACAAATGAGGTGTCAACATGAGTTTTATATGGGGTTTATTAGGAGTTCTTACTGTATTGGGGATTGCTTTCCTCCTTTCATCAAATCGAAAGGCAATCAATCTCCGTACAATTTTAGGCGGATTGGCTATCCAGTTTGCATTTGCCTTTGCAGTTCTCAAATGGGAACTTGGAAAAAAAGTATTAGAAAAAATGACATTTGCAGTAAATGATATTGTCGGATTTGCCAATGAAGGAATAAATTTCTTATTCGGAGGCTTGTTCCAGGAAGGTTCAGGAGTAGGAATGGTATTTGCCTTCCAGGTGCTGACTACAGTTATCTTCTTTTCTTCCCTTATCTCTGTTCTTTATTATACCGGGATTATGCAGATAATTATAAAGGTCATTGGCGGAGGTTTGTCCAAGCTGCTTGGAACAAGCAAGGCAGAGTCCATGTCTGCAGCAGCCAATATTTTTGTCGGACAAACGGAAGCTCCATTAATTGTCCGCCCTTTCCTGAATAAAATGACGAAATCTGAACTGTTTGCTGTTATGACCGGAGGCCTTGCATCAGTTGCCGGTTCAGTACTTATAGGATACTCCCTTCTTGGGGTACCATTGGAATACTTGCTTGCTGCAAGCTTCATGGCTGCACCTGCCGGCCTTGTCCTCGCTAAAATTATGATACCTGAAACAGAAGTATCAGAGACAACAAACGACATAACTATTGAAAAAGATACTGAATCTGTAAATGTGGTAGACGCTGCGGCACGCGGTGCAAGTGTGGGACTTCAGCTTGCATTAAACATCGGTGCTATGCTTCTAGCTTTTATCGCTCTGGTTGCTCTTATCAATGGAATTATCGGATTTGCAGGCGGGCTTTTCGGATTTGAAAATCTTACACTGGAAACCATTCTTGGTTTTGTTTTTGCCCCTCTTGCATTTGCAGTAGGTGTTCCATGGGCTGAAGCTGTACAGGCTGGCGGGTATATCGGCCAAAAGCTCGTATTGAATGAATTTGTTGCTTATTCAGCTTTCGCACCGGAAATCAGCAGCCTGTCTCCTAAGACTGTTGCAGTAGTGAGTTTCGCGCTTTGCGGATTTGCCAACATTTCCTCTATGGCCATTCTTCTGGGCGGACTGGGCAACCTTGCCCCTGACCGCAGGAACGATATAGCTAAGCTTGGAATTCGTTCAGTAATAGCTGGAGCACTTGCTTCTCTATTAAGTGCAGCAATTGCAGGAATGTTAATTTAATAGTTTTATAGCATACTGGATTAATCCGGTATGCTTTTTTATTGATAAAATTTGGGAACAGGCGAGAATTGTCGAACATTATCTGAAAATTATTTTAATTCAGAGTTGATTTTATATTTTTGTTAATGTTAAAGTATTGTTGTAAGCGTTACCATAAGTATTCTTCTAAAAGTTTTGCACCATGGAAATACATAGACTACTATTTTAAGGAGGAATTATATGAGTCAGCTAACTGCAGGTTTAAAAGAAAAGGTGGAAAAGTTTTTAAGCGGAAAGAAGAAATTATATATCAATGGTGAATTTGTTGAAAGCAAATCACAGAAAACGTTTGATACGTATAACCCGGCTACAGGGGAAGTTCTTGCTTCTGTTTTTGAAGCCGGTGCAGAAGATATTGATCTTGCAGTAAAAGCAGCCCGAAAGGCTTTTGATGAAGGCAAATGGTCAAAAATGAGCGCCTCTAAGCGCAGCCGCCTGATGTATAAGCTTGCTGATCTTATGGAAGAAAACAGTGAAGAATTAGCACAGCTTGAGACGTTGGATAATGGTAAGCCGATTCGTGAAACAACTAATGCCGATATTCCTCTGGCTGTTGAACATATGCGCTATTATGCAGGCTGGTCTACGAAGATTGTCGGCCAGACTATTCCTGTCAGCGGGCCATTCTTCAACTATACTCGCCATGAGGCAGTTGGTGTGGTGGGACAAATCATCCCTTGGAACTTCCCTCTTCTTATGGCAATGTGGAAGCTGGGTGCTGCCCTTGCAACAGGATGTACGGTTGTTCTTAAGCCAGCAGAGCAAACACCTCTTTCTGCTCTATATCTTGCTGAACTAATGGATGAAGCCGGCTTCCCTCCAGGGGTTGTCAATATTGTACCAGGTTTCGGTGAAACAGCTGGCCAGCCGCTTGTCGATCATCCCTTAGTAGATAAAATAGCGTTTACTGGTTCTACTGAAGTAGGCAAACTGATTATGTCCAATGCTTCAAAAACCTTAAAGCGCGTTACGCTTGAGCTTGGCGGTAAGTCTCCAAATATCATTCTGCCAGACGCTGATTTATCAAAGGCTATTCCAGGAGCTCTGAACGGTGTTATGTTCAACCAGGGTCAGGTGTGCTGTGCCGGCTCCCGTGTTTTCATACAAAAAAAGCAGTTTGATAATGTTGTAGCTGACATGGCTTCACATGCCAAAAAAATTAAACAAGGTGCCGGTATTCATGCTGACACAGAAATTGGCCCGCTTGTTTCTGCTGAGCAGCAAAACCGCGTTCTTGGGTACATTGAAAAAGGCCTTAGCGAAGGTGCCCAGCTTGTAGCAGGAGGCGACAAACCGCAAGAGCAAGGTTACTTCGTCTCCCCTACTATTTTTGCTGATGTTCGTGACGAAATGACGATTGCGAAGGAAGAAATATTCGGACCGGTTATTTCGGCCATGCCTTATGATGACTTAGACGAATTAATTAACCGGGCAAATAACAGTGAATATGGTTTAGCTGCAGGTGTTTGGACTCGTGATGTGGCAAATGCACACTATGTGGCCAACAAACTCCGCGCAGGTACAGTTTGGGTGAACTGCTACAACGCCTTTGACGCTGCATCTCCATTTGGCGGCTACAAGCAATCCGGAATCGGCCGTGAGATGGGATCATACGCTCTGGATAACTATACAGAAGTTAAGAGTGTTTGGATTTCAATGAAATAATAGCCGAACCAAAAAAGGAACCTTGCGGGGTTCCTTTTTTTGGTTGCTTCACTTTAATTTCCCCTGTATTAAGAATAAGTTCACAGATTATCCATAGGAATTTTGATGGATATTATTTATCCTTATATTGGGAGGGGAAATAATGAAAAAAGTTTATATTATATCCGCGATTATTGTAATATTAGGCATAGCAGCCGGAATTTCTTTTTTTATTATTCGTGATATGACAGCCAAGATTCCTGATCATATTACACTTTTAACCGATGATGAGAAGTTATATGACTTTGCGGAATCGGATAAAAAGCTGAAGCTTGTTGAATTTATTTATACGCACTGTCCGGATATCTGTCCGACTACTACACAAAGGATGAATCTGCTGAAAGGTGATCTTAGCAAAGAGGGTGTTTTTGGGGAGAAGGTTCAATTCATTACTGTAACGATCGACCCCTATAGAGACACCGCAGAGGTCCTTCGAAAATATAGAAATACCTTTGAAGTCGAAAATGATGGGGATTGGGTCTTTCTTACTGCAGAGCCTGATAAACTGAAAAAAGATCAGTCTGAAATTCAGGAGCTCGCTAACACGTTTCAATTTCAATACCGTGATCCCGGTGATGGTTTCTACGTTCATAGCACCTTTGTCTATTTGCTTGACGAAAATAATAAGTTTATTAAGAAGTTCCCAATGGGAGAAGATTTTGATAAGAATGATGTTTTCAATAAGATTATGAAGCAAATATAATAAAAAAGTGGCGGACTCTGGATCCGCCACTTTTTTAACCTAATTCGCAGAAGAAGATAAATTTTTGTTTTGGTTAATGAGTATTAAAGTTTTTGATCTTGGCTTTGAAAAGCTTACTTTAATACCGGATTTCTTTAATCTGTTTACCAAATCAACCAGCTGCTTTTTAGCCATTTGAAAAACTCCTTTTTCCCTGCCTGTATGATTAATATTGTACATGAAAAATATGAAAAAACTATGAACAAAAAGGAACATTTTATGATTTTTGGGAAGCTTTTTCAAGGTTTTAATAAAAGTGTATGCTTGGTCCTCTCTTCATTGAGAGCTGTCTTATGATAGTTCCCTTCTGCCCAGCCGTTCATCTGGTCATGATACCACTGGCTTAGAGGATGTCCTGATTGTCCTGGTCCCACAAGGTGATAGGCAGTATTCATGTTTTGCGTATCCATTACAAATCTCCACGAGCCCCCATGATTTACTGTGCCATCTTCTTTATTAGCTGCTGCCTGGACAGTGACTGAGCTTCCTCCAACAGGAATCCGCCCTTCTCTATTAAACAAGAAGTTTAAAGGTTTTACACTTGAAAGCGGATGGGAAAAGGCTAATTGGTGATAGTCTCCCCATTTCCACTCAGACAGGTTGTTTCCTTGAAGATCTGCAGCTTTCTTTACGGCTGAACTCAATGATCGTGAAAGGACTTCCTCCAGTCCTCCCTTTTCTTCTATCCAGCGGCTTACCCTGCCTTTTGCTGCATTTCTCAATAATTCATCCACTGCCTGCTTTTGTCCTTTAAAGAGCTTCCTCATTTCTGGTGTTATCTCATCTTCAAAAAGAACATCGGATATGCTTTTCATCCAAAGATTGAAAATGAGAGGGGCTGCTCCATCTTTGCTGTCGTTATAATCCCATTTACTCAGGGCGGATAAAGCTTCCTTTTCAAGATTGGAAGATGGTTCTCTAATTTTAGACAGGAAAATGGGTATAAATTCCTCGGCCTGCAGGTTTTTCTGATCCATCTGCAGAGACATCATGTCTTCTGCTGTAAGTTCATCCTTGCTTTTCAGGAATTCCTGGATGCGCATTTGCCTATACGGCTGTGCCCAATCATGACTTATATGGTAAGGGTAGCTGTCATCCATAACCTTATTGTTTGCAGTTGAGATGTATCCTTCTCTTGGATTAATCGCTTTTGGCAGTTGATCATAAGGTATATAGCTTTCCCAGCCGTATTCATCCGACCAGCCAGGTACTGGCAGTAGCCCGTCTCCTTTCTTTCTGATGGGGATTTTACCGTTTGCTTTATAAGCTATTGTTCCATCTGGCGAGGCAAATACAAAGTTCTGTGCGGGTGTATGAAATAACTCCAATGCTTCTTCAAATTGATGCCAGTCCGATGATTTATTCATTTTTAGAATGGCTTCCAGTTCTTTTGAAGGTTCAAGGGCAGTCCATTGCAAAGAAAGAACTGTATCTTTGCCGCTGTCTGCAGCAAATTCCGAAATTACAGGTCCGTGGCGTGTAATCGTTACTTGATAGCTAATTGTCTCCTTGTCTTTTACCTTAATTGGTTCTTCAATTATTTCTGCCTTTTCCCATTTTTCATTGAATAGAAACTCATTTTTATTGGCAGGATTCCTTTTTTCAATATACAAATCCTGGACATCTGGTCCTGTATTGGTTACTCCCCATGCAATGTTCTCATTGTGACCGAGAATAATGCCCGGAATACCGGCAAAAATGACTCCGCTGACGTTCATCTCCGGGGATTGCAAATGCATCTGATACCAGATGGAAGGTGTGCTGAGTGATAAATGCGGATCATCCGCAAGAATTGGCTTCCCGGATGCCGTTTTGCTGCCTGCTGCAGCCCAGTTATTGCTTCCGTTGAATTCCGGTGGAGTGATTGCATTTGCAAAGCTTTCTTCAATATTTAAGTTGTGTTTTCCTATTATGTAAGGGGCTTCTTCCGGATATGAGGGGAATAATTCATACGCTTTATCTTCCGGAAAATGCTGAAGGAGATAATATCGGAATGCCTGGCTTTCCCAGTGTCCTCCAAGATCATATGCCATATATTTGCCGATAGTAAGTGAATCCACGGGAGTCCATTCTTCAGGCTTATAGCCAAGTATGGAAAATTCAGGCGGCCATTTTCCGGTATCTTTCACCTCTTTAATATAAAGATTTACTCCTTCCGCAAACCAGCCTAAAATCTTTTTTGCTTCCGGGGAATATGCTTCATAGGATGCTTCTGCGGCCCTTCTCAGTCCAAGTGTCCTAAAGTATTTATCATTTTCAACCGCCCCTTCCCCGATCACTTCACTTAATCTGCCAGATGCCTGCCGCCTGCTTAAATCCATTTGAAATAGGCGATCCTGAGCCTGCACATATCCCTGTGCAATAAAAAGGTCTCGTTCATTATCCGCAAGTATGTGGGGAACGCCATTGCCGTCGCGATTCACCCTGACATCAGCAGAGATGGATCCAATTTTGATCTCTCCTTCAGTTTTAGGGATTGAGCGCGATAAATAACCAAACATAACGAAAAATGCCGCAGCCAATAACACTAATATGATTGCAAAGGTCCATAGTGAATATTTCTTCCACTTTGATTTTGGCTTGAGCTGGACCCCAATATGACCTCCCATAGAAATCCTTCCTTTATATTATATTTTTACTTCGAACTGTCCGGAAAGCTTCACTTCACCAGCTTCATTTTTAACTGAAACTTCTCCTGTCAGTCTCTTCTCATCTTTTTCCATTCTCTCCCCTGTCACTTTTCCTTCTATTGTCAGTTTCTCGCCAGGACGCGTCATTTTGCTGAAGCGCACTTTGAACTTTTTCAGGTTTTTTCTCGGAAACCAATCAGCCAGTGCTTCGCCTGCCATTCCCATAATGAGCATCCCATGGGCAATCACACCGTCCAATCCCGCTTTTTCCCCAATCGGTACTACTGTATGAATTGGATTAAAGTCCCCGGATGCGCCTGCATACTTGACCAGCTGTGTATGTGTGATCTCGGGTTTATGAATCACTGTTAATTCGCTCATTATTCTGTTCTCCTTCTTTCGATAATGGTAGATTCCGAATATAGAACCTTGATTCCTTCACTGTTTTTATAATGAATTCCTATAGTGATAAAACGCAGATTCCTCTTTTCAAATGCTGAGATTAACTGAGGAGCGGCAGTTATTGTATCGCCGGCGCATAATTCCCCCATATAGCGATATTCCTGTCCTCCGTGAAGAACCTTAAGCGGGTCAAGGCCGAATAGGCTGATTAGGGTTTCGAAATCCAATCCTCCCCACATCTCTATGGCCGTCGGAAATGTAGGCGGAATGGGGATGTCACGGTATCCCTCTTTTCTCGCGATGTCCGCATCAAAATAAATAGGATTTCTGTCTCCAATTGCCATAGCAAATTCCTTGATTTTCCCCCTCTCAATTGTGAAGCGGAAAGGTTTTAGTTTTACATCTTCTTTTAAAAGAGATTCCATTACAAAAAGCACTTCCTCTCATCATGTTTATAATCTTTATGTATTCGACTTTTACCTTCTGCTTCCTTTTAATTTTCTGAACTTTTAAGAAGACGGCAAATTGCATTATGAAGAATTCGCGATTAAGCGCTAAAAGTGGTATACTTTTAAGGATTATGTATTTGGAGGAATAAAAATAATATGATAACTGTCAGTAATGTAGGTCTTCGATACGGCGACCGCAAACTATTCGAAGATGTTAATATTAAATTCACACCTGGCAATTGCTATGGTTTGATTGGAGCAAATGGTGCCGGTAAATCAACTTTTCTAAAGATTTTATCCGGTGAAATCGAGGCACAATCGGGAAGTGTTCATTTAGGTCCCGGCGAGCGCCTTGCTGTCCTGAAACAGAATCATTTTGAATACGAAGAGTTTGAAGCATTAAAAGTAGTCATCATGGGACATGCCCGCCTGTATGAAGTAATGCAGGAAAAAGATGCGATTTATATGAAAGCCGATTTCACTGATGAAGATGGAATGAAGGCTGCTGAACTTGAAGGTGAGTTTGCAGAACTGAACGGATGGGAAGCGGAATCTGAAGCAGCTATTTTGCTGAAAGGGCTGGGCATCGAAGAAGAACTTCATGACAAAAAAATGGCTGACCTTTCCGGTTCTGAAAAAGTGAAAGTTCTTCTTGCGCAAGCCCTTTTCGGCAAGCCGGATGTTCTTTTGCTGGATGAGCCGACAAACCACTTGGATATCAAAGCAATTCAATGGCTTGAGGAATTTCTGATCAACTTTGAAAATACTGTTATTGTTGTATCCCATGACCGTCACTTCTTAAACAAAGTATGTACTCATATTGCCGACCTTGACTTTGGGAAAATTCAGATTTACGTCGGGAACTATGACTTCTGGTATGAGTCGAGCCAGCTTGCACAAAGGATGGCTCAGGATGCCAATAAGAAAAAGGAAGAAAAAATCAAGGAACTTCAAAGCTTTATTGCCCGCTTTAGTGCGAACGCATCAAAATCCAAGCAGGCAACTTCACGTAAAAAGCTTCTTGATAAGATTTCTTTGGACGACATCAAACCGTCTTCCAGAAAATATCCGTATGTCGGATTTTCGCCTGACCGTGAAATCGGGAATGATTTGCTAAGAGTAGACGGCATCAGCAAAACAATTGATGGCGTAAAGGTTCTGAATAATGTCAGCTTTATCATGAACAAAGATGATAAAATTGCGTTAGTTGGCCCAAACGAATTGGCGAAGACTACATTATTTAAAATATTGACTGGTGAAATGGAGCCGGATGAAGGAACGTATAAGTGGGGTGTTACAACATCTCAATCCTATTTCCCGAAAGATAACTCGGAGTTCTTCGAAAACTCTGATTTGAATCTTGTAGACTGGCTGCGCCAATTCTCACCTGCTGATGATAGTGAAAGCTTCCTGAGAGGTTTCCTTGGAAGAATGCTATTCTCTGGTGAGGAAGTTCTAAAGAAAGCAAGCGTTCTCTCAGGTGGAGAAAAAGTCCGCTGCATGCTTTCCAAAATGATGCTTAGCGGTGCAAATGTACTTATGCTGGATGAGCCAACCAACCACCTTGATTTGGAATCCATTACAGCATTGAACAATGGGCTAATTAACTTCAAAGGGTCTATGATTTTTGCATCACATGACCATCAGTTCATTCAAACCATTGCCAACCGCATTATTGAAATTACACCGGCTGGCATCGTCGATAAGCAAATGACTTATGATGAGTATTTAGAAGATTCATCCATTCAAAAACAAGTTGCTGATATGTATCAGTAGACAGTAAAAGCAGGAGGAATAACCTCCTGCTTTTAATTTTTGTTAAAAGTCTTGTTTTTTCTTTTTATGGCGTGCAGAAGAAGCTGTTCTGCTGCCCGTTTCCATATTGGTTGTACCTTGACCTTCGATGTTTGGGGAACTTAGTCCAGCCTTTGAAGGGTCTTTTTTGCGTTTGCTCATGTTAAACACCTCCTTTCTTACTGTTTCGTGTTATGGCTAATTTTATCCATGGAATAAAAATGGAGTACAAAAGCCAATCTAACAAACGGAGGAGGTGTTAACATTGACGAAAAGAGTAGCGGTTGAACAATCCTTAACAAATGTTTCGGAAGCGCTTCGCGAAAAAGGTTATGAAGTGGTTGATATGAAGACGGCGCATGATGCTGAGAACTGCTCCTGCTGTGTAGTGAGCGGTGTTGATTCAAATGTGATGGGTATGCAGGATGTTTCTACAAAAGCTTCTGTCATTGAAGCTAGCGGCCTATCGGCTGATGAGGTATGCCGTCAGGTGGAGCAAAGAATGCAATAAAAGATTGTCCAAAGACTAAAGAGAATTTCTTTAGTCTTTTTTCATAAAAAAAGACATGCATTAAACCCGTCTTCTTCTTCTGGCTTTTGCTTTTAGATTTTTCCTTAATATTAGTATAAAGATTACAAATAAAAATATTATTAAGCCTGCTCTGCCATAGTATCCAGTTGTCTCTTTCCCAGTCTCCTTTTCTGTTTTCAGCTGGCTGGAAACCACTTCATCCTGTTTGTCTTCCAGAAGCTTTACAGATTGAATGATCCTTCCGTTTTCATTCTTAATCTGCAGCTTTCCTTTTGATGTAATGTCTTCTTCGTAGATTCCTTTTGGCAATGTTATGGCTACATTTTCACCGCCAGTTGTATAGGTTTTTCCATCAGAAGGAAAAACGTCAGTGCTGCTCAGTGTCGAGGTTTCAAAGTTGCTGAACCCATAGTTCAAAAGGTTTTTTGTATCATTATAAATATCCCGCTTGAATTCAGCTTTTAATACAATGGCCGTTAACTTTATTGAATCGTTTTCGGCAGAAGTGGCGAGGGTCTGCTTAGCTTCATCTACGAAACCGGTTTTTCCCCCTGTCACTCCTTCGAATGGAACCTCACCTTTAAGCATCCTGTGATGAGTAAAGATGGTGGTGTCCCATGACTTTCCTGCCCACTTCATTTCCTTTGTTCCGTAGATTTCTCGGAAGGTCTCATTTTTCAGGGCGTAATTAGTTAATTTTGCAAGGTCCCCTGCCGTTGTATAGTGGTTTTCATCAAACAAACCGTGAGGATTAACAAAGTGAGTATTTTTTAAGCCTGCACTCTCTTCAAGATAGTGATTAAGGTTCTCTGAGAATGCTTTCATATTGCCGTCCAGATGCTCAGCAATGCTCCATGCAGCATCATTTCCTGAATTAATCAGCATTCCCTGAACGAGTTTTATTAAAGGCAATTTTTCTCCTTCCTCCAAATAAACTCGTGTTCCTTCAACCTCTGCTGCTTTTTTGCTTATAGTTGCTATGTCCTTTAAGTCTCCATTTTCAATGGCATATATGGCAGTTGCTATTTTCGTCAAACTGGCCGGGTACATCTTTTTATCCGCATTTTTTGCATACAGAACTGCACCTGATTCAGAATCTGTTACAATTGCGGCTTCACTGATAATTGCAGGGTCTTTTGGTTCCTCTGCTGCTGCATATGCAGTTGGAAAACTGAATAAAAGCAGGATGAATACAAGCAATTTCTTCATGAATACACATCCTATTCAAACCGATAATCATTACTGATTGTACCAGACAATTCATGCATACTTATATGGTGTTTATCAATTGTTACATAATTGAAAATTTAATGCCGTAATTTGAGAAGATTGATAATGAAAGGAAATGACCTGCTTTTATCTTTTCCAAAACAACAAGAACTTAAAATTTTGAAAAACAAAAAAGCAATCCAATTGGACTGCTTTTTAGCTAGAGCATCCGCCTCCGCAGCTCGAACAGCTGGAGCCGCCTGAATCATGTCCTCCTCCTGAATCATGATCACTATGGCTGCTGCAAGAGAAGCCGGAGCAGTAAACCATTCCGGAAGCACTGTCTTTTGCGAGTTCGGGGGGAAGAAGTTCGTTCATATTGTCCTCGAACCCATCTGGTTCATAAACCGAAAAATACACGGCTGGAAACAACAGATAGGAATATTGGCTGACAGATGCGGGCTTCGTAAATTCCAGCGCCTTCTTCCCAAGCTTCATTGATTCTGATTCAGAAATTTCATGCTTCAGTTTTTCTATCATTTTCTTTTTCAGTTCAAGCCAATCATTTCCTGCCCTGAAATACTTATTTAACAGTTCAGTCTCATTCATGCTTCTAAAATCATCAAGTATTTCCTTTTTAATCGGATTTTGCAAAAAGCTTCCCCAAATTCTTCTGCTATTATGGCCTGCTTCAAAAAGACTTAAATACACCCAGTCAAAAAAAGCCCTTTCACCTGGTATAGGGGTGCTGTCCATATTTGGGGAATGGTGCAGGTATTCACCAAAGAAGTTTTTTGAAAAATGCTCATAATCACGGGTGAACATGAGCATTTCATGCCAAATATCATCCGCTTTACTGCTGAACATAGGCACTGTTTTCAGTATGGCATTCATCACAAAATATCTTTTTAGTTCAAAAAATGTCCAATCATATGCGTAGTCTTTCCATTTGGGGTGCTCCCTCAGTACACGATTTTTTATATTCTCCCTGTACCCTTCAGGTAATGATTTTTCTAAATTTCGAATCATTGGAAGATAGTCGTCGGACTGAATTCCCAAATGTTCAGGAAATGGCTCATCTTTAATAAATGGATCTCTTTTCGAACCAGTAACTATAACTTTAATGAAAATGGCAGCAAAAATCACACCAAAAATAAACAAAAATATTTCCATAGAACCTCCCCCAATCTATATATATGTTTCAATTATATATGAAATTTACAATATTTAGCAGGGGTAGTTTTCAAAAAAAACCGCCAAATAAGGCGGGATAGCTAATTTTTTGTCTTTATATAATAACGCTTTAAAAATTCTACATAAATATCATCATGAACAAGCCATGCCTGGTATTTTCTTTTAATATAATTTTCTGCCTGCTGAAAGTTCTGATAGGGTTCGCGGACGGGCTTTCCGTTCATTTCCAGAATCCAATTGTCCTCGCCTGCAGCAAAAATAAAAAATTTGTCTCCTTTCTTATTTTCGTATAGTGATCCCTGCATAGAACTTTTATTATTGTATTTGTTCCTGAATGCATCCTGCCTCATGGGATCCAGAGGGAAAATATCCTGAACGAATAGTTTATAAGCATCTTTTCCCATCGAACAGCCTGACGCTTTTGCATGTCCTCCTCCTCCAAACTTTCCGGCGACGGCAGATACATCAACGTGGTCATGAATTGTCCTGAAACTGATTTTTTTGCCCCCAAGGTTTAAGATAGCGATATAATCCAAATGGGGAAAATCTTTGCCAAGTTCGTTTCCTAATTCAGAATGATAGGATTCAGCATGGACGATGCCAGCACAATATTCACCAATGAACGTTTGGACAATTTCCCGCTTCTTCCGTCTAACATAACGCTCAATCTTTTCCTCTTCCATTTCCAGTAATTTTTGTTCAAAATCATCAAATTCGAAATGATCTGAGTTTATGATTCTTTCCGTCATTTTTTCTTCGAATTCTTCAATGGAAACCATAAAGAATAGATCGTTCAGATTCTTTGCTTTAATATTATCATTTTGGTCCCATTCCCAAGTATCATACTGGCGGACAAGTTCAACGAATTCGTCCAGGGCCTGGGATGATTTAATCAGTTCATGTTCCAAGAGATATTCATACAGCAAAGAGGTTGCAGCTGTGAGCCTGCCATCATCATATTGAACCTTCACTCTGCCCCAGTTATAATCATTAAAGTGCAGGGCTGTTTTGTGATGGTCAATTAATCTGACTTTGCCGCCGCCTTTTTCCAGATCATCAAGCCTTATCAAGTTTTCATCATTAACAGATAAATCCGTGATAATTAAAAAGTCATCCTTCAATTTCTTTTCATTTTCAAACAATTTTTCAATCTGATGATCAAGTCCCATTACAGAGTTATAGCGTACCTCGACATCTTTTCCAAAAGCAATCTTTGCAACGATGCCGCATCCGACGCCATCAAGGTCATTATGTGTATACAGCCTGTACAATATCAATCACCTGCTATTCTTAGACTCATTCCTCTACTAGTTTGGTTGTGCAGGAAAATTCTATGCGGAAAATCCCCGCTGCATTAATCGGGGATTTTCCAGTTAAAGCAATATATAGGCCAGAGGCGCAGCAATCAGTATCGTTAGAATTGTTCTTTCTGCCCAGATGACAAGCAGCTGAGGAATGGTGATCGGGATCTCTGTTGATAGAATACACGGGACAAGTGCAGAAAAGAAAATGATAGCTGATACTGAAACGACTCCGATAACAAATTTAGTGGCCAGTGCTGCCTCTGCTGCAAGCAATGCCGGCAAAAACATTTCAGCAATCCCCACTGCACTTGCTTTTGCTGCTAATAATGGCTCAGGCAGCTGCACTAGAGCCGTAAAAGGATAAAAGATATATCCAAGCCAGTCGAAAACAGGAGTGAATTCTGCAAGAACCAAGCCTAATAAACCTACTGACATAATGGATGGCAAAATGGACATCGTCATGACAAACCCATCTTTTAAATTATCTCTGATGTTTTTCCATAATCCCGGGGACTGAGCGGCTGTATCCATCGCTTCTTTCCAGGCTGCCTGCAGACGGCTCCCTGAAAAGGTTTCCTTTGGAGGCAGCTGTCCATTGTAATATTCTTCGCTCATTGATCTAAGAGGCCAGATTCTTACCGTAATAGCCGTTACGATGAAGGTTACAGCAAAGGTCGTCCAAAAATATGTGTTCCAGATTTCCATCAATCCAAGTGTTTTGGCAACAACAATCATGAACGTTGCGGAGACCGTTGAGAATCCGGTAGCTATAATGGCAGCTTCCTTAATACTGTATTTTCCTTCTTTGAATACCCTGTTTGTAATGAGCAGCCCGATTGAATAGCTTCCTACAAAAGAAGCCACTGCATCGATTGCAGATTTCCCGGGTGTTTTCCAGATCGGCTTCATAATCGGCTGCATTATGACACCGAAAAATTCAAGGAGACCATATCCAACCAGCAGTGCAAGAAAAACGGAGCCGATTGGAACGAGCAGCCCGACAGGCACGACGAGTTTGTCAAACAAAAACGGCCCCATACTCGGGTCATATAGCCAGTCAGGGCCATAGCCGGAGACGATCATTATGGCGACAAATAACCCACTCACTTTAAAAATGGAAAATACAATATTTACCTTGTTCTTGTTCCAGGATTTTGTATAGAAAGGATAAATGGCGCCAAGCAGGATGACGAGTAAGGCATAATAAGGGACAGCTGCAGGTATGGAAGTCTGAATGGCTGTGACAATATGGTCAAGCATAATGGAGGATTTCTCATTAACGGTGACGGGAACAAAAAACATAAATAGGCCAATTGCGCTGAAAAGAAAAAATTTAACCTTATTTTTCAAAGCTGCATTTGGATTCTTGAGCTCAGGCTGGTGAGATTGATACACTGCAGTTTCTTTTTCCATTCTCATTCCCCCTAGTAATTTAGCGGTAAGGAGCAAAATCAGCCCCTTACCTCCTGTTCATTAATGCTGTCAAAAAGGTCAGAAAAGTGTAAGTGCCTGCTTTCACCGTTGGCTGTGCCTGGTGATCTCTTGTTGGATCGAGGCAAACTATATCCATGGCTGCAGTTTTGGAAGAAAGTCCTGCAGCATATACCGCACTGAATAATTCTTCGGTGCTCATGCCGCCTGGTGTGGATGCAGGAACCCCAGGAGCAAAGCCGATATCAAGCACGTCCATGTCAATCGTGACGTAAATTTTATCCACTTTTGACTCCAGCTGTAAAAGTGCTTCTTTAACCGTTTCTTCAATTCCCCGTCTTCTGGCTTCTTTCAGCGTAATATAATTGAGTTTGTGCTCTTTTGCATAACTGATAAGTGACTGGCTGTTAAAAAAGCCATGAAGGCCAATATTATAGACATTTTCCCCTTTAATCATGCTGTTCTGAATCAGGTTGCGGATTGGTGTCCCATTAGTCGGCCCATGGTCTTCAAGGCTTCTGAGATCAAGGTGAGTATCGAGCTGAAGTATGCCGATTTCTTTTTCTGGCTCCAGTTCTTTCAGACCGCTGACAAGCATGGCTGTAATGGAGTGGTCTCCTCCAATCGCAATTGGAAATGAATCAGGAAACTGTTTTCTTATATCTTTCATTGTCTGTTTGATATTGGAATGGCATTGCGGAATATCCGTGAAATGCATTTTTACATCGCCAAGATCTGCAACCTTCATCTTTTGAAGATCACTTTCAAAATCCAGATTGTATGTGGAAAAGCCTTTCCAGGATCTCCTGAATGATTCAGGGAATTCAGATGCTCCTGATGGGCTTATGGATGAGCGGGAAAGAGGGACACCAAATAGCACGACATCCCATTTTTCTTTTTTCAACTCCTCTTCCCTCTGGATTTGGCGTATCCATTCATTAACCTTAACGTCAGTTCCTAATTCGGCTTGCGGCCAAAAGAACCCGGGAGAATTTATTGTTGGCAGCATAAGCTTCCTCCTTTAACGACCACTTTCCCATTTTTAATCACGGTGTCTGTATGGTTCATTCCGTAGTGGTATTGCATTTGCATGTAGTTTGGTACATTGAGCAGCAGCAGATCAGCCTTTTTCCCCGCTTCAATGCTTCCCACTTCTTTTGCCCGATTGATGGCATGTGCTGCATTAATTGTAGCGGCAGTAATGGCTTCTGCCGGCGTTAAACCCATGTGCATACAAGCAAGATTCATCATAAAAGGCATGGAGCAGGTTGGAGAAGAGCCGGGGTTGCAATCCGTTGATAAAGCAACCGGCACACCTTTATCGATCATCCGGCGTCCTCTGGCGGCTTCGGCCATCAAGAAGAAAGCTGTGCCTGGAAGAAGCACACCGATTACTCTCTTTTCAGCCATCATTTCCATGCCTTTATCAGATGCTCTAAGCAAATGATCTGCAGAAATGGCACCGACTTCCGCGGCAAGTTCCGCTCCCTCATATGGTTCGATTTCATCAGCATGGATTTTTGGAATCAGGCCAAGCTTCTTCCCTGCTTCAAGCAGCTTTCTGGACTGTTCTGGAGTGAATACGCCCCTTTCACAGAAAATATCGTTGAATTCGGCAAGCTTTTCTTCCGCTACTTTCGGAAGCATTTCTTCAATGACCAAATCAACAAAAGCGTCTGGATTCTCTTTGTATTCTGCAGGAACCGCATGTGCACCCATAAAGGTGCGGACAATATCCACCGGATGCAGTTCATCAGCTTTCTGGGCTGCAGTCAGCTGCTTGCGCTCCGTTTCCCAATCCAGGCCATATCCGCTTTTTGCCTCTATTGTTGTTACTCCGTGTTTAAGAAAGCGATCCAGACGGACAAGACTCGCTTCTACCAATTCCTCTTCAGATGCTTTTCTGGTCATTGAAGTGGTGGCGTGAATTCCGCCGCCATTGTTCATAATTTCCATATACGTCGCCCCGTTCAGGCGCATATTGAACTCCTCTTCCCTGCTGCCTGCATAAACTAGATGTGTATGCGGATCAACAAGTCCTGGGAGAAGAATTTTCCCAGAGGCATCAATGATTTCAGCATCATGAAGCCGGCTTTGATAGTCAGCTTCCAGTTCCGCTGTTGTACCTGCTGATTTGATAATGTCTTCTTCGATCCATACCGCCCCGTCTTCTATGATGTGAAGTTCACTCATTTTTTCTTTCGTCAAGGGCTGTGCGGAGCTGCCCTTTAATGTAATCATTTGATTTGCATGTTTGATAAAAATAGGTTTTGAGTGCATAATGTGCTCCTCCTTAAAAAATGGAAGTTCCAATCCGAAATAATAACGGATTGGAGTGCTTCCTATTAGAAAATATAAAAGGCTATTTGCCAGTTTAAGAGTTTTCTTTTCTGAATTGACTGGCTTATTTGCAAATTGCATGGCTTATTTGCTGATTTGGTGTTTTCTTTGCTTGTTTTCCGCCATCATTTGCAAAGTTTATAAAATACATTAAAAAATCTTTATTTCATCATCGGAATGTTTACGCCTTTTTCTTTTGCTGTTTTGATAGCAAGGTCATAGCCTGCATCAACATGGCGCACAATTCCCATGCCCGGATCAGATGTAAGCACCCGTTCAAGGCGCTGTTCTGCTTCCTTTGTGCCGTCTGCCACGATGACCATTCCAGCATGAAGTGAGTAGCCCATTCCTACACCGCCTCCATGGTGGACGGATACCCAGCTTGCACCGCCGACCGCATTGATCAGTGCATTCAGGATCGGCCAGTCTGCCACTGCATCACTGCCGTCCTTCATGCTCTCTGTCTCACGGTTCGGTGATGCAACGGAACCAGAATCGAGATGGTCGCGGCCAATAACGATAGGTGCTTTCAATTCACCTTTTGCCACCATATCATTAATTATTTTTCCAAATCGGGCGCGCTCCCCATATCCAAGCCAGCAAATTCTTGAAGGCAGGCCCTGGAATTGGATTTTCTCCTGTGCCATCCTGATCCATTTGCAAAGGTGTTCGTTATCAGCAAATTCGCGCAGGATCACTTCATCGGTTTTGTAGATATCTTCAGGATCTCCCGATAGTGCTACCCAGCGGAAAGGTCCCTTTCCTTCACAGAATAGCGGCCGGATATAGGCAGGCACGAATCCAGGGAAATCAAATGCTTTCTCAACACCTTCATCTTTTGCCACCTGACGGATATTGTTTCCGTAATCAAATGTGACTGCACCTTTCTTTTGCATGTCCAGCATAGCCTGAACATGGACAGCCATGCTGGCCTTTGACTTCTGAACATATTCAGCAGCATTTTCCTTTCGCAGAACAGCTGCATTTTCTAAAGAATAGCCGATTGGAACATAGCCATTTAAAGGATCATGTGCAGAAGTCTGGTCAGTCAGGACATCCGGGATGAAGTTCATTTCCAGCATTTTTGGCAGAATTTCAGCTGCATTGCCTAAGAGGCCGATAGAAAGCGGGCGGCCCTCGTGTTTTGCCTCTGTTGCTAATTTAATAGCCTCTTCAATTGAATAAACTTTTGTATCCAGATATTTGGTTTCAAGTCTGCGGTCAATGCGGTGTTCATCTACATCAATAGCAATGCAGACACCATCATTCATTGTTACTGCAAGCGGCTGAGCGCCCCCCATTCCTCCAAGTCCTGCTGTTAAAGTAATGGTCTGTTTCAGTGAACCGGAGAAGTGCTGTCTGCCAAGCTCAGCAAAGGTTTCATAGGTTCCTTGCACGATTCCCTGACTTCCGATATAAATCCAGCTTCCAGCTGTCATTTGGCCGTACATCATCAAGCCTTTCTTATCAAGCTCATGGAAGGTATCCCAATTCGCCCAGGCAGGCACAAGATTCGAATTGGCGATCAATACCTTCGGTGCATCTTTATGTGATTTAAAGACCGCAACCGGCTTGCCGGATTGGACAAGAAGTGTTTCATCGTCTTCTAATTCATGCAATGTTTTGACAATCGCGTCATAGCAGTCCCAATTTCGTGCTGCTTTCCCAATCCCACCGTAAACAACCAGCTCTTCAGGAATCTCTGCAACTTCTTTGTCTAAGTTATTCATAAGCATGCGGAGTGCTGCTTCCTGAATCCAGCCCTTAGCATGAAGCTCACTGCCTTGATAGTTTTTTATTTCTCTTTTTGTTTCCGCTTTCATTGTTATCCCTCCAATGTTATCTCATATTTAGATTTTATAATGAGAACTATCTGAAAAGTATAATAATTAAGTTTGATTTTTTATAATTTTGTTATATTTTCATAGTGTATTTTTATGAATTTTATATAAATATTAGTATTTTTATAATTAGAACAAAAAAATAAACCTCCGGTTACACGGAGGTTTTATGCATGCTCTTTCTAAATTGATTTGGCGGCATTCCTTTAATCTTACTGAAAACTTTATTGAAATATTGCTGATTGCGAAAACCGCAGACAGATGCGATTTCCTTAATGCTTATTTCTGATTCCATCAAAAGCTTCGCAGATTGCCTAATCCGGGTTTCATTAAGCAGCTCCCGGAACGACTTGCCGCATTTTTTTGCGAGCATGGAGCTGATATAATTCGGGTTTCGATCTGCATATTCAGCTGCCCTTTCAAGAGTAACCTTAGGGTCCCAGTAATTCGTCTCAATAAAGAATAGGACTCTGTCAGTAAGTTCCAGCTTCAGCTTTTTATCAGAGCGTATGGTTTCAAAAACAAAGGAAATGAAGCTAATCATTTCGTTAATGACCTGGTAGATCAAGGGGGAATAAAGGATAGTCTGGAATAAACGAAGATATTCTTTCTCCATATCCCCGTCTGCCAGCCGGAAAGTCTTCATATGCCTGCGAATTTGCGCAAGAATACTGGTCAGCCGAATTCTGATGAGTCCTGGTTCCGGATAAGGGTCTGCCAAAATAAGAAACTCCTCGTAAAACCATGACTTCAGTGCTTCTAAATCAGACTGATTCAGGAAATCAATCCACCTGCTCTGTTCCTCGGGGGTTAAGAATGGATCAATTGATAGCCATTTAGGCAATGAGCTCTCCTCAATTACCTGATTAAATCCCCTGTAAAAAGTTAACTCCATCAGCTTCCTGTTCGCAAGATAGTGGCTTCTGACGGTTCCGCTGCCCTCCTTACCAGTATAAATGCTGATCGCAATTTGTTCTGCCGACGTTTCCTGCCAATCTCTCATAAATCTCAGGCTCTCCTCTTTCCAGGCCACATCAGATTTCTCAGCAATAATCAAAATCATATCATTCAAAATAAAATAGTGAACTGTTTTTTGGAAAGTATAGCTTTCAAGAAATTTAAACAGCTTTGGAAGCTCCAGAGGATTTTTGGTCTTAATTCCGATAGATACAAGTGGTTCAGCCGAATTAGATTCTTCTATAAATAAATCCTGGTAATTGAAGTCTTTTTCAGCTTTCTGACTGGATTTTTTTGCTGCAGTCCGACTAATCATCTGATTGCGCCTATGAATCTTTCGCGCTGATTTTAATAAAATATCTGCTGAAATCGGCTTAAGTATTAAATCAGATACACCCATGTCGATGGCTCTTTTTGCTTGTGAAAAGGTCGCTTCCATTGTTAAGGCAATCAAATCCGGCCCTATGATCTGAGTGGTTTTTAAAAATGAACCATAACTTTCTTCATTTATCAGATCAAGTTCAAAAATCAATAGGTCTGGCTGAAAAGTTTCAAGCTTCTTAATAAGCCCTGATTCATTTTGTGCTGACTCTACCTGCCATGCGTTCATAGAAGATTTAAGAAGCCACTCTATGCCTTTCGTATCGTACTCATCCCGATTGGCCACAAGTACTTTGTACATGCTGCCACATCCTTTTTTAATTCTATTATGAAATAATATTTTGACAGTTGTAAAGAAATTATCGTAAAAATCTCAGAAATATTAGACAAGTTATGATGCCCTTCCTGCATATCTATATATGGACAACCAATTAGGAAGGAGTATGAGCATGCCTTTTCTTGTATTAAAGAAACGCAGCATCATTGCATTTGTCATCATATTTTCAGTCATCGTTTCTGCATCAGTATGGTTTTTTTCAAAATCTGATAGTTTGACAGTATTCAACCAGACGGAGGGCGAAAAAGTCCGGGAAATTCATATGGTTACAGGAGAATTTAAAGCCAAGCTGCCTGATGGCAAAGAATTTGAAGCTTATCGCTGGGATCCGGGAACTATTTTTCTGGAAAAAGATGAAAAGGTAAATTTGAAGATTTGGGGAGTTAATGGAATGGAACATCCATACATCATAGAAGGGACTGATATTAAAGGTGTGGTAAAAAAAGCAGAAGAAACGGTTGTCCCACTTCAATTTGATAAGGAGGGCGTTTACCGTCTAGTGTGTCTTACTCATCCGGATAAGGATAATAGCGGACCAATGATTGCTTATATTGTAGTAGACTAACTAATGGGAAAAGGGAAAGCACCGGATAATCCGGTGCTTTTCTAAATAAAAAGAAAACTTTGTACTTCGAAAACTTTCTAGCGCAAGCAGCCTGTCCCCTCGGGATGAGGTCCCAGGACAAGGAAGGCTTCGTCAGCATAATCATCGCACGACCAAAAGCGGCAGCTTTTGGGAGGACGTGGCGTTCTTAGTCTGCGTTCCTTCGTGAGCAAGGCGCTTCCGCTTTTCTTCTTCTCTTACCTCCCAATAAACATCTGTGTCCAATAATGTCCATAATAACCGCCCTGTGCATATCCCACTCCGATTTCTGTGAAATTGGCTGATAGGATGTTCTTGCGGTGGCCCTCGCTGTTCATCCATGCTGTTACAACTTCCTGAGGTGTTTTTTGACCTGCAGCAATGTTTTCTCCAGCGGTTCTGTAAGTAATTCCAAAGCTCTTCATCATATCAAACGGGCTTCCGTATGTAGGAGAGTTGTGATCGAAATACTTCTTATTGATCATATCCTGAGATTTGTATCTTGCCACTCTCGCAAGCTCCCAATTTGATTTTAAGGGCTTTAATCCATACTTTGCCCTTTCCTGGTTTACAAGCTGAACTACCTGCTCTTCCACACTTGTGGTAGCTTTTGATAATGCAGGGATATTCACCTTTTGCCCAGGATAAATGAAGTTCGGATTCGAAATCTGCCCATTGGCATTAATGATTTCAGGAACTCCCACCTGATACTTCAGGGCGATCTTCCACATTGTATCCCCTGGCTGAACGGTATGTACTGTTGATGCTTTTGCATCGAAATTGAATCCAAAGACAAGTGCGACAGACAACATTAGAATGAATGAAATTTTTGATAATGTTTTCATATTTATATTTAATCAAAATCTCTTATTCTATTAAACAGGTAATTGTTGGCGCTGATTGTAAGAATTTCTTCATTAGGTGCCTGTATGGATCCGGCACGTTTCTTGTGCCTGCAATATCTGATGATCATAGTGATCTGGAACAGCTGGGGGGGTTCATTAAAAAGCTGAAGAATGTAAAAAAAATTGAGGTCCTTCCCTATCACAAGCTTGGTGTATACAAATGGTAAGCACTCGGATTGGAATATCCGCTGAAGGAGATTCAGCCGCCAAGTGAGGAAATGGCAGAATGGGCATATCAGCTTTTGACTGGGTTTTAAAAAGTTGGTTTTGATTTATGATTTTAGATACAGCGTTTTACGTGGGTTGCCCCAATTGCTGTTGGGGCTTTGTTTGTATCTTGTATTTGTTGGTTTTTGCAGTATAGGTGTCGGGTTCGGACTCAAAATCGCGAACAGATGGTCTTTGAGTCCGAAGTTGATTGGTGTTTGAACTCAAAACCGCGAACGGATGGTCGTTGAGTCCGAAGTTGACTGGTGTTCGGACTCAAAATCGCGAACGGATGCTCGCTGAGTCCGAAGTTGGCATGGGTTCGGACACAAAACCGCGAACGGATGGTCGTTGAGTCCGAAGTTGACTGGTGTTCGGACTCAAAATCGCGAAGGGATGGTCGTAGTGTCCGAAGTTGACTGGTGTTCGGACACAAAACCGCAAACGGCTGGTCGTTGAGTCCGAAATTGACTGGTGTTCGGACACAAAATCGTAATCAGATACACGCTGAGTCCGAATTTAGCTTGATTTCAGTATCATTTCACCCTCTTTCTAAGCTATAATTTAATTGAGGTGGATAATTATGACAAATTCCTTGGAAAGGCCTAAATGGCTATGGTTTGGTGTACTTACATGCTTGATTCTGCTTTCCAACTATACTCTATATAGAACCACCCTTTTTGATCCGGTTCCAGACGTAGCGGCGTTGGGCTCCCTGCTTGATTTTCTGGTCGTTGTACCGCTATTGGCGTATTTCCTCGTACTGCGCAAGAGATATTCGTTGAAGTATTTAGGAGCAGTCATTTTAGCAGGATACGCTGCCGCTTATCTTATTATCCCTGCCAGGCATTTCCCGCAATTTCCCTTTTTGCCCTATTTAATTGTTTTTTTCGAAATGCTTTTTATTGGGTTGGAGCTGTTTATTGCCTATAAGATTCTAACTAAACTGCCAGGACTTTTAAGAGAATATCGCAGGCTGAGTGGAAACAATTCACTTTTTCTCTTTAATGCCAAGAGATCTGCGGAAAAGCATTTACCCAACCATAAAATAGGGTCTGTTTTTGTGACTGAATTCGCCATGGTAAATTACGCCCTGTTTTCATGGAAAAAGAAAACTTCGATAAAGTATGGCGATTCTTTTACCTACCATCAAAAAACAAGTGTGAATGCCGTTTATATCATGCTGATCCATGCGATTGCCATTGAATCAATCGGACTGCATTATTGGCTTCATTCATGGAATGCTATTGCAGCATTTATCGTATTAATAGCAAATATTTATGGTATTTTGTACTTTCTGGCCGAGATAAACGCCACTCGCTTAACACCTTTCGTGCTTACTGATTCTCACTTGCTGCTGCAGTCCGGATTCTCAAAAAGCATGTACCTTCCATTGGAAAATGTTAAAGAAATCATGTACTATGATGGCCCTGAAAAGTTCAGCAGACAAGAAATGAATGATCTATTTGATGCCAGAGTGCCTGATTTAATTCAAGAAAAGCCGATGTTAGAAATTCTGCTGAAAGATCCCCAGGTTTATGAATTAATGTATGGCTTAAAAAGAAAGGCCAGCCGCATCGTGCTGAATGTGGATGAACCAGAACGGTTTTATCGGGAAATGCTGAATAGGCTGAACCAAAAATAAAAGGAAAATCCCTAAATGGATTTTCCTTTTTAAGTGTGCTTATTTCCACCAGTTATCGTGCATCGATGCAGGCAGCTGGCGCTTGTGTTCAGAAACCATATAGCGTTTTTCGATTTTTTTTGCAGCTTCCGGACTTACTGATTTCCCTTCAAGGTAGTCATCCAATTCATCGTATGAGATACCTAATTCAGTTTCATCAGCCTGTCCGGGTTTCTGGTCAAGAAGATCGGCTGTAGGTACTTTTAAGTATAGTCTTTCTTCTGCCCCAAGCTCTTTAAGAAGTTTTTTTCCCTGTCTTTTTGTCAGTCCGGACAGCGGCAGGACATCTGCGCCGCCATCGCCGTATTTTGTGAAGAATCCAGTCACTGCTTCTGCAGCATGATCCGTGCCAATGACCAGCAAGCCGTATTGGCCGCCAATTGCATATTGGGCAATCATTCTCATGCGGGCTTTAACATTGCCTTTATGATAATCCTTCAGGGGTTCTTCCGGAATTATACGATCATACTCGGTTTTCACTTCATCGACTGCATTTTTAATATTAAAGACCACTTCTTTGTCGGCCTGAATAAAGGAAAGGGCAAGCTGTGCATCCTTCTCATCCTGCTGAACGCCGTACGGAAGGCGGACTGCTATGAATGTTGCCTCCTTCCCTTCTTTTCGAAGCTCTTCAACCGCAAGCTGCGCAAGTCTTCCGGCAAGAGTGGAATCCTGGCCGCCGCTTATGCCTAGTACATAACCTTTTGAATTTGTTTTAACAAGATAATCCTTTAGAAACTCAATTCTTTTCTTTATTTCTTCCTTTGGATCGATATTCGGATTTACATTTAAACTTTCCATAATTTCTTTTTGCAGATTCATTGCAGGTTCCTCCCTCTTCTTAAAGCTTCAGCCTTTTATATTTTCTTTCACCTGGCTGATCATTTTCATCTTATTATCCCAGCACTCCTGGCTAAGGTCGACTGGGTATTCCTCTGGATTTAAGGAACGGCGGTACTCATCCCATAATACATTGAGATTATCCTTTGCAAAGATTTGCATGTCTTTTAAAGATGGAATTTTATAGGTAAGCTTGCCTTCCTGAAATATCACTTTATGCAGTTCCCTGGCTTCGAAATTTGTAACAAACTTGCTTATAAATGTGTGAACAGGATGGAACATCTTAAGCTTTGGCTCAGCTTGAGGATTTTCATGATCCAGAGCAATGTAGTCCCCTTCTGATTTATGGTTATCTCTGTTAATAATCCGATAAACCCTCTTTAATCCGGGAGTTGTCACTTTCTCTGGGTTGCCGCTTATTTTTATGGTGTCAGCCATTTTGCCATTTTCATCTTCTATTGAAACGAGTTTATAAACAGCCCCTAATGCAGCCTGTTCGTACGCTGTAATGAGTTTTGTGCCAATGCCCCAAATATCGATTTTCGCTCCTTGAGCTTTCAGGTTTATGATGGTGTATTCATCCAGATCATTTGAAGCAATAATCTTTGCTTCAGGAAAACCTGCATCATCCAGCATTTTTCTTGCTTTTTTAGAAAGATAAGCCAAGTCCCCGCTATCAAGCCTTATACCTTTAAAGTTAATTTGACCTTGCATTTCCTTCGCCACTTTAATTGCGTTCGGTACTCCGGATTTAAGAGTGTCATACGTATCGACGAGAAAAACACAGTCCTTATGGGTCTGGGCATATTTCTTAAAAGCTGTATACTCGTCCCGGTAAGCCTGTACAAATGAATGGGCATGTGTCCCTGCAACAGGAATGCCAAACTTCTTGCCTGCTCTAACATTAGATGTTGCGTCAAAGCCGCCGATATAGGCAGCTCTTGTTCCCCAGATAGCTGCGTCCATTTCATGGGCTCTTCTTGAACCGAATTCCATGGCTGTTCCATCGCCAATTACTTCTCTGATTCGGGTTGCTTTTGTAGCAATTAATGTCTGGTAGTTAATGATATTCAAAATAGCTGTCTCAATAATCTGTGCTTCAGCCAGCGGGGCTTCTACACGCAAAATGGGCTCATTGCCGAATACAAGCTCACCTTCTTCCATTGATTTGATGGTCCCTGAAAACCTCATATTTTTCAAGTATTCGAGGAAACCTTCTTCATAATTCAATTCGTTTTTTAAGTACTGCAGATCACTGTCTGTAAATCTAAAGTTTTCTATATACTCTATAACTCTTTCCAGGCCGGCAAAAATTCCATAGCCGTTGCCAAAGGGCAGCTTCCTGAAGAACACTTCAAAGACCGCCTTTTTATTATGTATGTTGTCTTCCCAGTAGGTCTGGGCCATATTTATTTGGTACAGATCAGTATGCAAGGCTATACTATCATCCGCAAATTCCCTCTGCATTATCGAAAACCTCCTGTGACAAATATAACAATTCCTTTTGAAAATCTGTTATCTGCTATTATCCCCATTATCCCCCATTCAATTTTTTATCCTCTTAAATGGATGAAAAATTTGGCTATTATTTTTATAGTAGTGAAGTTTACCGTCTTTATCAAATTTTTCAACCTCCAGGCATACGGTTATTTACCCGTTAAGGATTTTTTTACACATTCTTCTGCGGCTGTTCGTTATATTGAATGATGATATTATCCTGTTATAACGCTTTGAAATTATTTCCCGAGTGTCACATGCTGGGATATTATATTGAGATAAGATGCAGGAATATTCCCTCGGACTGCACTTGCCTATTAGGCAATCACCAACTTTCTGCCCTCCGCATAGGATGTCATGAACTGACAAGGAGGACTGTGGGATATGGAAAGACGGGGCCTTTTGCCTTTCGTTGTGACCGCATTTTTTGCCGTAATGATTTCGCTCTTTGCTTTCTCCCTCATGGATTCAAAGGATGACGCGCCAAAAACCCAGACTACTACAGATGGCCAAAGCAAAAGCAATGACAGTGATATCAGTAATCAAGTAAAAAATAATATAAAAGGAAATAAAGCTAATGTAAATAACTCAATCGACAACGATTTGAATAATGGTGAAGATAGTCAAATCGACAATAATGTTACGAATGACATTGAGGTAAATGTGGATGTTAATGTAACAAATACAATCAAAAATAAGGCTGATAAAAATCAGGACTCCAATCAAACAGGTAATGGAAATGAAAATAGCGGCACCAAAGACAGCAGCGGAGATAAAGGTGCGAAAAATGACCAGGATGGCAAGTCAGAGGATGATGAAGTCGTTTGGGGTGTAGACTCTGCAAGTCTCACCACAAGCGACTTGCTTTCATGCGTTCGGGAAAACTTCGGGTCACCTAAAGTGTGGGGACGCTATTTAGGTGAAAAAGAAGGTGTATCTGCAGGCATTACACCCCAAGAGGCTGAACTTCTGCAAAGGAATGATATTAAATTACTCGTGATTTGGAATCGATTTAATGAGGCAACTGGCCTGGAAAATGGACAGAGTGAGGCGAATGCAGCTGTCCAATTGGCAAAGGAGCTGGGAATCCCGGAGGGTGTAGCGATTTTCGCGGATATTGAGCCCGATTATCCTGTTGATTCTGCCTTCATTGAAGGCTGGTATCAAGCAATGGAGGAGTCACCCTATCATCCTGGCATATATGGGATTTTTGATAAGGAACAGGACCTGACTAAATCTTTCAGTCAAGCAGCAGCCGAAAATTCTTCCCTTCTTGAAAATACATTCATATGGACAGCTGCGCCAAATGCAGGAATTACTAAGCAGGAACAGGCGCCTGGATATAAACCAGAAGCTCCTGCAAATTCATTGATTGCAGGCTGGCAGTACGGAATTGATGCGAAGGCATGCAATATTGATACAAATTTATTCAACAAAGATATACTTGATGTTCTTTGGTGAGTAAGAAAAGCGGAAGCGCCTTGCCCACGAAGGAATGCAGACTAAGATCGCGACGTCCTCCCAAAAGCTGCCGCTTTCGGTTGTGCGATGTTTATGCTGACGAAGCCTTCCTTGTCCTGCGTGCCTCAGGCATAAGCCGCTCCCTGTGAGAAGGCGTTTTTCCTTCTGAAAGGAATCGGCTTATGATCCCGAGTTTCTAGGAGCCGCTGGAGCTAGACAGCAAAAAAAGAGCCCACAAAGGCTCTTTTATATTTTGAAGCTGTTTTTCGGCATTCTGTTATTCCAAAACTGGTTCATGACAAAGGGAGTGCCAATAAACACAGGAACTACATAATAGCTGAGACGGTAGAACATGAGAATCAAGAGCCCCAATTCGGTGGGAACACCTTGTGATTCCAGTCCGATCAAAAATACAAAATCAAATGAACCAATTCCTCCAGGGATCATACTCGCAATGCCAGCGCAAGCTGAAATGATGACAATGGGAAACAGAACAAAAAATGAAATCGATACTTCAAGTGCCCGGGCTATTCCCCAGATACAAATGATGATAAATAGCCACTCTGATAAAGAAACAGCCAGCAATTCCCCTGCAAATCCTTTTTTGATGTGCTTCGTATTCCAAAAAGACGACTTAAAAAAGTAAACGCACAGCAGCAGAGGTGTATAAGCTGCAACGGCCCAGACTGCAATCTTTATAAGTTTAACATCATCGTATAAATGTAAATCTGTAAAAAGGACGATCCATGACAATATGGACAAGCCGGTTAGGTAAAAAAGCGACAGCTTGGCAATTATTTTGATATACGGAGTATTGGCAGTCAGGTAATCCTTATAAAAATAGGACCTGAGTGTAGCTCCGGCCACACCCCCAAATCCGAGAAAGTTAGAGAATGCATTGGCAGATAAAGAATAAAATAATAGCTTTTTTTTAGGCACTCTAATTCTGAAAAGCCTTTGGAGTATTTCATCATAAAAATACATTGGAAAAAGTGCAGCCAGTCCCAATAAAACGATAAAAAATAGCCTTTGGAAGGTTAGCCGGTCAATATAAAGCTCAAGGAGAGCCCAATTAAAATCAATGAATATCCCTTTTGCCTCCACCATGACAATCAGCAAAATGAATAAGGGTACGAGGAGTTTGGAAAGTGTTATAATTGTTTTTTGTTTTAACAAAGACAAAATACCCCACCATTCATGTATTGAACTAGAGATAATGATTAATTAATCTCCCTGATAGAGTGTATCAAACTAAGCCGATAATATATATACTTTCTCCTATTATATTCCTGTATAGGTACAATAGAATGGACAAACGATAACTTTTTGCAATTGGTTACATCTGCAATTGTTTTCAATAGAGCATTCAATTATACTTAAATCTGTGAATAGAGGTGAAATAATATCTTTGAAATAATAACTGAATCGTCTTTTATTTCATCAGAATATACTCTGTATTTAACATATATCATTGGTTTAGCTGCCAAGCTGTTAATCATTTGGAAAATAGAGCCGACTTTATACAGTAGCAGATATATTGAGAATGAACAAAGAGAATATGAAAGCCTTCCAGAGTTCCGCATGGATCGGGGCTTTATTTGCGATTCGATTCAGTCCTGGATTGCAAAACTTATACTGAAAAAAGGTGAACAAAGTGATGAGCCAGAAGGTCTCTCCCCTATTTTAAAAAAATTATAGCGGGAGGTTTGACCTGTATGAGAAAAATTAAACTGTTGCTAGCCATTACCATGATTACTGTACTGCCTATATTCTTATCTGCCTGTCAGGCACAAGGAGGAGAAGGAACAGGCTTTTTCCATCATTATTTTGTCGATCCGTTTGCATTGGCAATACATGGAACAGCTGTTTTCTTTCATGGCAATTTCGGCCTGGCTATTATCTTCATTACCATAATGATTAGGCTGATATTAATGCCATTAATGCTCAAACAATATAAAAATCAAAGCTTAATGAAAGAAAAAATGGATAAGTTAAAACCTGAACTTGAAAAAATCCAGCAAAAGCTGAAAACAGCGAAAAAACCACAGGAGCAGCAAAAGCTGCAGCAGGAAATGTTCGGTTTGTATCAATCTCATGGAGTAAATCCTTTGAATGCTGCAGGATGTCTGCCAATCTTTATACAAATGCCCATTCTGATGGGGTTCTATTATGCCATAAGAGGAAATCAGGAAATTGCTGCACATTCGTTTCTCTGGTTCAATCTTGGTCATTCTGATATTTGGATCACAATCATTGCAGGAATTGTGTACTATCTTCAGTACCGGTTCACTCTAACTAATATGACTGCTCAAACGCCAAAGCAAATGAAATTGATTGGTTTATTATCTCCTGTAATGATTATGCTGGTTTCTTTAAATGCACCTGCAGCTTTGCCGCTATATTGGACTGCGGGCGGAATATTTTTAGTTTTTCAATCATGGCTTGGCAGAAGATTATATACAAAAGATAAACCTGATGCTGTGCAGATCATGTCAGAATCATAATTATATGAGGAGCGGGCTTAATGCCCTGCTCCTTTTTTGTTTATTTTATTAAAGAATCTGTATAAGAGCACCTATTCATGGAAAGATAAGGGGGAAAACGGAAGGAGGAAAGTGAATGATCAAGAGGAAATTATTTTTGGCAGGGGCCTTGTCAGCTGCATTGCTTGCAGGCTGCGGCATGAATGACGCGGATATGAATGAAACAGCTCAAAGAAACAGAGACTTGACAGAGCCTACAAAAGTAAACGACAGCAACTATGGCGAAAATGGACGCACAACTGAACCGGGGATTGATCTTACCCGCACAGGAACGGACAATGAAAATCAAAATGAATCCCCGCGAATGAAGGTTGCTGATAAAGCTGCCGATAAAATTACTTCCATTCCAGAGGTTGAGACTGCGAATGTAATCGTGACAGATAATAATGCCTATGTTGCCGCACGCTTGAGTGATGGAAATGGAGATTTGACTAAGGATGTCGAGGGGAAGATTTCAGATCAGGTTAAAGCAGTCGATCAGGATATTGATAATGTATACGTTTCTGTTAACCCCGACTTTTATGATCGAATGACAGGATATACAGAGGACATTCGAGCTGGTCAGCCAATCGAAGGATTTTTTGATGAATTTACAGAAACTGTCCGCAGAATTTTCCCTGCACAAAGGTAAAAAAAGAAAACGGCCTTCATAAGGCCGTTTTCTTTAATGAATTAAGCATCCTGGAAATAGTCTTTATAAAATCCGCTTACTTTTCCGGAATTGTCTTCGATGAAATAGAATTCTTCAGTTTCATTTTTTACGTTATAGATATTCCCTGCTGTTAAAGCCCGGTTTACAATGTATTTTGCTGCATCTGTATGCACGCATTTTACTTTTTTCAATGTTTCTCGTTCATGCCATTTTAAATGAATCATAATTGCCACTCCTTCACAGTCTGCATACTTTATTGATTAGTATTTATTATAAAGAATACGAACTGCTGTCTGCAATAAGATTCTCTTTAACTTCTGGCATTAACTTCATTAATTTCCGGAATCTCCTGATTTTATCCGCTTCAAAGGTATACACTTCTCCCGTTATTGTGTTTTTCATTGTTACATAGTTAATTTCACAGATTTGGTCTATTCGTACAAACTCTAAATTGTCATAATGTTCGTTATCATATTCCACTTCATAAAAGCCATTATCTGCTATAATTTTCATTTTGATGACCTTCTTTCTAAGATGATGGCAAAGGTAATATACCACCCGCTTAGCCTGTTTCAAACCACCAATTAAAAATTTTGCATATTTTATTCCTTCCCATTCACTTAAGTACGTTGGATTCAAGTAAGGTCTTGCTTCCCCTTCTAAGACAGCTATATATTCTAATGAATGGCCGTCTGGATCATAAAAATATACCGAAGCAGCTGGCATCCAAGTATGGACAATCGGCTCTTTCGGTGGTAGGCCAAAGCATTCCCTCGCCTCGATTCCTTTTTCCTTAAAAAAGGCATAGTTCCCCGCAGCTTGGCTGGCGAAACGGAAAACGCAATATGACTTCTCTTAATCGGGGAGTCTTTTGTTTCCCAGATGCCCAGCATGTTTCTTTATTTTCCCCCAAAAAGAAAAATGCTGCTTTCCTGTCTTCTATTCTGTACGCTGCTTTAAAGCCAAGGTTTTCATAAAACTCGATGCTTCGTTCCAAGTTGGCTGAATCAAGATGTGCTTCATATAATTTTGCTCCATGCATGGATGGTCCTCCTATTCCATATTAACTGCCTTTATTGTAGAAGAATCAGCAGCCATACAATATAGAAAAAAGGATGAACATATGCTCATCCTTAAGTCTTATGCTGCTATGCATCCAATCTAATTTGAACACCCAGTGTTTCCAGCTGCTGTTCAAGCTTCCGGTAATAATCGTCACTTACTCTGCCTCTTGCCCCCCGGAGAATTTCAAGAGCGTAATGATCTGGCGGGGGAAGCTCGCCCTTTTTATTGTAGACATGAAAAGTCAGGACATCTTCATATAACTTATCTCCAACTTTGACATTCACAAAGGAAGGACGATACCATTGACCATAAAAACCTTCTCTATGGAACAGGTATTCAACTCCTTCATAAGGAAGTTCATATAGAACTCCTTCTGTGACGCCGCCATTTTCTATAATGTCCGCCCTTCCTCCATCATCCCTGGAAAATAGGTATTGCATCGAATAACCGGTGAGCGTCCCCCCGCCGACAATGCTTTTAAAATGATGATCTACCTTTGCCACACAAAACCGCTCATCATCCATGCAGGAACCGTATGCAAAATAAAAGGTCTTTTCGGGCTTATCCTTCATTAAACGGTAGAGCTTCCAATCTCCATAAAGAATGGGTTCGGCTAAAAGATCATCCCGGCAGGAGACGTATACTAGTGCATTTGCCTCTCCTGCATCAGTATGAACAGTCTGTTCCACCCGATCATATAAATTATCTTTTCTGCCCGGGATAAAATCTTCAAGTTCATCCAGGTCAGTGAAATGATCTAAATGCACTTCATAAAGCTCTCCATATACTTTTTGGTCAAGTGATGGTTTCATAGAGGGATGGCCGAGTCCAGTATCATATAACTCCCCATATACCCATGCCTGCTCGGCAATGCAGGGACTGCCTTTTAAAACAAAGTGATTTGACTCATGTTTTCTTAAGGTTCCATAAACAAACAGCTTTTGTGTTGTCATTAGCACTTGCTCCCCCTTTTTATTCTCTTTTGTTTATTATACTATCATTTTCAGAAGATTCTTTTCAAAAAAATAGGACGGAGAATATTCCCCGTCCTAGCTGCATTGGCATACTGTGAACTTTTTTGCTAAAGGAAGCCTGCAGCACAATTTTTCCTTCGTATTTTCCTGAAATGGATCAGCCGTGTTTAGTTCAGCAATTTCCTTAAGCTTAGCTTTATTTAAAATTTCTATGACATAGATGTCCTCATACATTTTCCATTTCTCCCTTCACTTTATCTTTAATCTCATTTTATATACTTTCACGCAGTAAAACATTGGCTGGGAGATTGAGATTTATTAAGACTTATGAATGAGGGAAGGCGGAGTTCCATAAAAAAACCTGCTGGAAAAGTCCCAACAGGTTAAATGTCCTTTATTTCAATGTATTTGCTTTTTCAATGACTTCTTTAGCCTGTTCACGCAATTTGAATTTCTGGATTTTTCCGGATGCTGTCATTGGATACTGCTTAGTAAACTCAATATAGCGGGGGATTTTATGGCGTGAAATTTTCCCTTTGCAGTATTCCCGAAGGTCGGCTGGTGTTAATTCAGCGTCTTCTTTAAGGATTATCCAGGCGACCACTTCCTCACCATATACGGCATCTGGGACTCCAACTACCTGAACGTCCAGGATCGCTGGATGCGTATAAAGAAATTCTTCAATTTCGCGGGGATATATATTCTCTCCTCCGCGAATGATCATATCCTTTAGTCTTCCAGTGATTTTACAGTACCCGTTCTCATCCATTACAGCGAGATCACCTGTATGGAGCCAGCCTTCTTCATCAATGGCTTCTTTCGTAGCATCAGGATTTTTATAATATCCCTTCATGACATGATAGCCCCTTGTACACAATTCCCCTTGTTCTCCAGTAGGTACTTCATTATTGGTGCCTGGTTCCACAATTTTTACTTCCACATTCGGCAGTGCTCTTCCCACAGATTCCACTCTCAGCTCAATCGGATCATCCGTCCGTGTCTGCGTAATAACGGGAGAGGATTCTGTTTGTCCATAAGCAATGGTTATTTCGCTTGCACCCATTCTTTCAATAACGCCTTTCATGACTTCAATAGGGCAATTGGATCCAGCCATTATGCCAGTGCGGAGAGTCGATAGATCATACTTTGAGAAGTCGGGATCATTCAGCTCTGCAATAAACATTGTCGGCACCCCATGCAGGCCTGTACATTTCTCATCCTGGACCGTCTTCAGAACGGCTTTAGGACTGAACTCCTGGACCGGCACAATGGTTGCGCCGACGGATATGCATGCCATCGTTCCCAGCACGCACCCGAAACAATGGAAAAACGGAACAGGAATACATAAGCGGTCATCTTTTGTTAAACGCATGCAATTTGCAATATTATAGCCATTATTAACAATGTTGTTATGGGTTAGCATAACCCCTTTTGGAAAGCCTGTCGTCCCTGATGTGTATTGCATATTGATGGCATCGTCCGGATCCAGGCTCTCCATACGCTCATTGAGTTCTGCGTCTGGAACTGATTCGCCCATCCTGATCATATCTTCCCAGCTGTAAGTTCCGGGAAAACGTTTTTCTCCCATCACGATAACATTTTTTAAAAAAGGAAGTCTTTTGCTTTTCAGCTGCCCTGGCTCAGAATCCTTAAGTTCCGGGACGATACTGTATAGCATTTCTATGTAGGAGGTTTCTCTGAACTTTTCCATCAGAACAATGGTTGTACTGTCAGATTGCTTTAATAGATATTCAAGCTCAGCAGCTTGATAGTTTGTATTAACTGTTACAAGGACAGCCCCCATTTTGCCTGTTGAGAACTGGCATGTAAGCCACTCGGGCGTATTGGTTGACCATGCGGCAATATGCTCTCCTTTTTCAAGACCCAGCTTCATAAACCCTTTGGCAGCAAGCCTGCAATATTCATTAAACTCCTTATAACTCATTCGGAGCCCGCGATCTGCGTAAACTACTGCTTCGTGATCCGGGTGAAGGCCGGCTTTCTCCTCCAGGAGCTTCCCTACTGTTAGGTTCAATAATTCCGTCATCCAGAAATCCTCCTTGGTATATGATGATCTATTCATTGTGTAAAGAGTTCCCTAAGATGCTGATCTAAAACGCTTACATTTTATGTTATCATATATTGCTGAATATTCAATATTTTCATATATTGATAACTTATAAATTTTTCTGGCTCAATTCTCATAACTATAGATTCATCTAATGTGGATTCTCCATAATAAAAAAACTGCCCTTTAATATAGGAGCAGCTTCTTTTATGTTCAATCTGAAATTTTTACATAAAATGTCCTCGTCCTTGGTCCGTCAAATTCACAAAAGTAAATCCCCTGCCAGGTGCCCAGAAGCAGCTGTCCTTCTGTAATGACGATATGCTGTGAGGAACCGACAGTGACCGCTTTCATATGCGCTGCGGTATTCCCTTCCATATGAAGGTCTTTTTGCTGATCCCAAGGATATATTTCATCGAATCGGCGGATCAAATCTGTCTTAACATCCGGATCTGCATTCTCATTTATGGTGATGCCGGCAGTTGTATGCGGGCAATAGACGATTGCTGCTCCTTCAGCGGTTCCGCACTGGTTAATGTATGCCTGTACTTCTGAAGTTATTTCGAGAAACTGGTCTCGTTCAGATGTGTTAACAGTGAATTTCCTTAACAATGGGCTCCCTCCTTTAAAAATAAACAGCTTCAAATAGGGTTATTTCTTTTTCAAGGCCAGGCGAAAGCTGAACAGCAAATGGCTTCTCCCCTCTTTTTTTCAGAACTTCCAAAACCCTTCCTTCATCCTGTAATGGCTGGCAAAAGGTGAGTTTTACTGATCCAATTCCAATGGATGCTCTCTTCTCTTTTCCATTGCTGCTTATGTAAACATCGGTCATGAAATTCGGCATAATCGCCTTCCATGAATCCGCAGACATTTCACAGTCACTGGAGGCTATAAATACTTCTTCGATTTTTTTATTTTCAAGGTTTTCATCAATAAAGCCAAGATGTCGCAGTTCTTCAAATCTTCTATCGTCTTCCACGCCCCAGTCAATAAAGAAAGGATATTTATAATGTGGGTTTTCTTTAAAGAACAGCATCTTCCACGAAAGCAAGCTTCCATCCTGCCTCTTTCTGCTTCCTTCAAAAATTGGAAGGGACTCAAAGCCTTTCCTCTTTAATTCAGCCTTTAGCTCTTCAATATTACTGGTTCGGAAGCAGAGCTGCCCGATGCCTTCCCCTGACGGGAGTTCATCTGTCAGCTGTTTAATGAGCGGGTTTTCAGCAGCAGCGGCAATATGATTTGATTCAATTGATAAAAATTCAATGTATGACTGCCCGATATATAAAAGGCTGTTATATGTCCCCCAGTTCTCATGGCTTCCTCCCAATACTGCTTTATATCCCACATTCCCCCATTTCTTCACTGGTTCAGATGGTTCAGCTTTAATAAAGTGTACGAGATGGTCTAGTGCCAGATTCATTAGCGGCTTCCTCCTTTCAGCAATCTATTTATATAAATCTTACCTTCGGTTTGTATTCGAGTCCACTATCAGCTGCTGAAATGCGCCGCAAAAAATGTCATCATAATGAAATAAATCTTTTCTTTATAAAGGGTTCACAAAAACTTAAAAAACCTTTACAATAATTAAAAATAGAATATTCAATCCATTTAACCAGGAGGTATGCATAATGAAAATTATGAGTAATGAACAGCTGGTCGTCTCGTATCGTGATGCATTGAAGTCAGGGTCTGAAAAGGAATGGATTAGGATATTAAAAACTGAAATTCAAAAACGGGGATTGAAGCCGTTTAAAGAGTAAGTTTCAACTTAATAGTAATTTGCCAAATACTTAGTAAATATGTAGGAGCGGGAGCTATTCCCGCTTTTTTTAATATTTCCGCAAGTATGCTGAAAGATTATTAGCCTTTTTAATATTTTCATATTCCTGTTCACTGAGAACACCGAGTTTCTTTAAAACCGTACTGTATTGCAGTATCTTCATTTGTCTTCGTCTCAAGCTCATCACCTGCTTTTTAATATATTATGCATAACAAGTACAATGTTTCCTTAATGCAAATAATTTTCAATAAAGAAAAAAATAAAACCAGAGCCGATTCCGCTCTGGTTTCTATTTTATTATGCTTCAAAAAGAAGGCTTTCAGGATCTTCGATCAGTTCCTTGACGCGTTTCAGGAATGTGACAGCTTCTTTACCGTCAACAATTCTGTGGTCATAGGAAAGTGCGATATACATCATTGGGCGGTTTTCCATTCTTTCAGCATCAATTGCAACCGGGCGCAATTGGATGGAATGCATTCCAAGAATACCAACCTGTGGTCCGTTCAGGATTGGAGTAGACATCATGGAGCCAAATACACCGCCATTAGTGATAGTGAAGCTTCCACCCTGCAGATCTGATAAAGCAAGTTTATTGTCTCTCGCCTTAACCGCAAGGTCCATGATATCCTTTTCGATTTCAGCAAAGTTTTTGCGGTCTGCATCACGTACAACCGGCACGACAAGACCTTCTGGTGCTGACACGGCAATACCAATGTCATAGAATTTCTTAAGGACAATTTCATTGCCTTGAATTTCAGCATTTAAATAAGGATTTTTCTTAAGGGCTGCTACTACCGCTTTTGTGAAAAATGACATGAAGCCAAGCTTAACATCATTTTCTTCAAAGAATTTATCTTTGCGGTTCTTACGAAGGTTCATCACATTTGTCATGTCCACTTCATTGAACGTTGTCAGCATCGCTGCAGTTTGCTGAACTTCTACAAGGCGGTTTGCAATGGTCTGGCGGCGGCGTGACATTTTGATTCGTTCCACTTCTTTTCCGGCGGCTGGCTGTTCAGCAGGTTTAGAAGCTGCTGCCGGTTTTGGTGCCTGAGCTTGCTGTTTTGCTTGATTTGGATTGAAGGATTCAACATCCTGGGTTCTGATTCTTCCCAGTGGATCAGCTGTCGGCACCTGGCTTAGGTCAATCCCTTTTTCTCTTGCCAGCTTGCGTGCTGCCGGAGAAGCGATCGGACGCTGTCCGCCAGCTTTTTCTTCAGCTGCTGGCTGTTCGGGCTGATCCTCTGCTTTAGGCTGTTCAGCTTTAGGAGCCTCAGGTTTTTCTTCCGTTTTTTCTGGAGCAGGTGCAGCTTGTCCGCTTTCATTAACGATAGCAATGGTTTCACCAACATTAACCGTGTCGCCTTCCTGTGCTTTAATTTCCTGTAAAACACCGCTATGTTCAGAAATGATTTCAACATTTACTTTATCTGTTTCAAGTTCTACAACATAATCCCCTTTATTTACTGTATCACCAGGCTGTTTTAGCCACTGTGCCACCGTACCTTCTGTAATGGATTCCGCCAATTCTGGAACTTTGATTTCTGCCACCTTAATTTCCTCCTTCTTGCTTCCGTGTTAGGGTCTCATCTATTATACGTGCTTGTTCTTTCTTATGAACAGTCGGGTCACCTTCAGCCGGGCTTGAACGGCGTCTTCTTCCAATGTAGCTGACATCGATATCGCTGCCTGCGATTTCTTTCAGTCTAGGTTCAACGAAATTCCATGCACCCATATTTTTTGGTTCTTCCTGAATCCAAACGATTTCTTCTACATTAGGATAGCGGGTTAAAATTTCTTTAATTTGATTCATTGGGAACGGATAGATTTCTTCCACTCGTAAAATATGGAACCAATCCTGATCCTGGTAGTTTTTCAGGTTTTCGGATAAATCAATTGTGATCTTACCTGTTCCAAGAATGATGCGTTTCACTTTTTCGTGATTTTGGCCTAAGCCAGGCTGTTCAATAACAGACTTGAATTCTCCTTCGCTCAATTCGAGTCCATTTGAAGCGACATTCGGATTGCGCAGCAGACTCTTAGGAGACATGATCACCAACGGGCGAACTTCCTCTTTTCCGAGAATGGCAGCCTGTCTTCTTAAGATATGGAAGTACTGTGCTGAAGAAGATAGATTAGCAACTGTCCAGTTGTTTTCTGCTGCAAGAGTCAGGAATCTTTCCAGGCGGGCACTTGAATGTTCAGGTCCCTGTCCTTCATAGCCATGTGGAAGAAGCATGACAAGACCTGATTTTTGGCCCCATTTCGCACGGCCAGCAGCAATAAACTGGTCAAACATTACCTGTGCCGCATTGGCAAAATCACCATACTGAGCTTCCCATAGAACAAGCGTTTCCGGAGCGAATACATTATATCCATATTCAAAGCCTACGACAGCAGCTTCAGATAATGGGCTATTATGGACAGCGAATGATGCTTTAGCCGTTGAAAGCTTGTGCAAAGGTGAATACGCTTTTCCAGTTGTATGATCGTGCAGAACAACGTTTCTTTGTGCAAATGTACCTCTCTCGGAATCCTGGCCAGTCAGTCTGACAGGGGTACCATCAGATAAAATGGTTGCAAAAGCCAGTGTTTCAGCAAGTCCCCAATCAATCTTGCCGTCTCCTTCAAGCGCTTCCAATCTGCGCTGCAGGATTTTGCCGAGTTTATCAAACACTTTGAAATCCTCTGGCCATTTTAATAATTCTTCGTTAATTTGCTTTAATTTATCGACAGACACAGCTGTTTTAATTTTTGGCAGACCCTTTTCGACTGTTTCAGGTGGATTGGTTAACTCCGCCTCTTTCTTTTCTTTTGGAACCTTTTCATAGGCAGCCTTCATTTTTTCCAGTACTTCATGATGAATGCCCTCTGCTTCCTCTTTGGAAATGATCTTTTCATTTAGAAGCTTATCAGCATACAGCGCTTTCACGGTTGGACGCTTGCGAATAATGTTATACATAAGAGGATTAGTCGTCATAGGCTCGTCCATCTCGTTGTGCCCAAATCTGCGGTATCCGATTAAGTCGATAAGGATATCCTTTTGGAATTTCGCACGATATTCACAAGCAATTCTTGCCGCTGCAACTACTGCTTCAGGTTCATCTGCATTCACATGCAGAATTGGCATTTCATAACCTTTGGCAAGATCACTTGCATATCTGGTAGAACGTGAATCATGTGATTCTGTTGTGAAACCAATTGTATTATTGGCAATGATATGGATCGAACCGCCCGTATTGTAGCCAGTCAGCTGTCCAAGGTTCAGTGTTTCTGCTACAATTCCCTGTCCTGGGAATGCTGCGTCTCCATGTATGATAATGGCTAAAGCAGCTTTTGGATCTACTTCAGGATAACCGGCCTTTGTTCTATTATCCTGTGAAGCTCTGGTATAGCCCTCAACCAGTGAACCTACAAATTCAAGATGGCTCGGATTGTTAGCTAATGTCAGTCTGGCTATGGTCGTATTCTCATCTTTGATCTGTTTATCAAGACCAAGGTGATATTTAACGTCGCCTGTCCAGCCGTAATTGATTCCGATAGATCCTTCGGAAGGAACGAGTTCTTTATTTGGCGCATGCTGGAATTCCGCGAAGATCATTTCATACGGCTTTCCAAGCACATGGGCAAGAACATTTAATCTTCCGCGGTGGGCCATGCCGATGTTAATTGTTTTGGCTCCATCAGAAACGGATTCAGAAACAATTTCATCCAGTAATGGAACCATTGTATCAAGACCCTCAATTGAGAATCTTTTCTGGCCAACGAATGTTTTATGAAGGAATTTTTCAAATTCCTCAACTTCAGTCAGTCTTCTTAAAACTTTCAGTTTTTCTGCCTTCTGCATTGACAGTTTATGGCTGTTGGCCCCTATTTTACGGCGAAGCCAGTCTTTTTCGTTTTCATCAAATATATGCTGGAATTCAAACGCAATTGGTCCCATATAAGCGCTTTTCAGGAATTCAATTGCTTCAAGTCCGTTGCGTAATGGATAGGTGGCGTCTTTAGTAATGACACCGGCAGGAATCTCTTTTAAATCATTTTCAGTTAAGCCATATTTGCTCAGTTCGAATAATGCACTTTCAGATTTATTGTTACCCAGCGGATAAATATCTGCAGCCAAGTGGCCATATGTGCGGATATTATCAGCAAGGCGAATCGCAGCAAGTGTTTTTTCAAGCTGTCCGGCATTCATTGGCTGATTTGCTGATGAAGCCATTTGCGGAGTTCCTTCACTCGCTAGAGGGGAACCATTTCTTTCAAAGTAGTCTTTCATTTCAGGATCGATAGAAGATGGATCCTCTAAGTATCTTTCATATAGTTCAATAACGTAGCCAAGGTTGGGGCCATGAAATCCTTGTTCAAAAGGTCCCTCACCATTCGATGGCTTTTTCATGGAAAATTACCTCCATAACTGTTTTTAAGTAAATAATTCAAATACATTTTTCTCCCCTGAAAATACAATACCCGTCTATATGATGCATTAACGTTTTATTTTTACGAATAATAATATTTTTCAGAGGATAAAACGTTTCCACAGTTATTCTAACACGGAAAATCTAGTTGTACAAAGATAAAAACATGAATATAGTGGAAAACTATTAAAAATTTTTTTTTAGTAATTACTTATTCTAATAAAATGTTTTGTTAAATGTTAAACAATTATAAATAAGAAATAACTGGGTGGTTTTTAGGGGTTCATTTTAGATTGTTATTATACTTAAAATGTTGCCCGCTGATTTCAGCACGGGACCTTCTTTCCGCCGGGAGGAACAGAGGTCCTCAGCTCCGCCTGCGCGGTCTCCCGCTCCCTCTCCTGCCGCAGGACATTTAAAAAGGCTTCCTTGACTAATACCGCACGACGAAAATGCGGATGAATTTTCGAGAATCATGTGCCCATAGCGATGATCAGTTCAGGTTAATAACTAAGTTCAAGCAAAAATTCAAAAACATTTTGTAAAAGCACTTTCTTATATAGAAGACAAAATAAAAAAGCCGGCAGTCGTCCGGCTTTAAAAAGTCTCAACTAAGTTAATATAGATTTGTTTCACTGCATTCGCATTTTTTCTGTTTTCTTTTAGGGAAGATTCAATTGCTTCTCTCGTTTCCACAGGAAAATCAAAATGGCCGCAAGTTGTACATTTTTCGAACATGGACCCAGAAACATTTACTTCAATGCCATCCATGGTCTGGAATACTGCTGGACCCTCGGATTCCGCAAACCGGTGGCGGCAGTGGCTATGTTCACGCATATTAGCTCCCCTCCAAGAAAAATTTCATTTACGTTCATTATAAAACAAATATTCTGAACTTTAAAGTGATCCCCTTCTAACATTTTATGCCAGGTTTTTTTCAAAAGAATAATTTGTGTATTTTTAAGACACATTAAAATTATTCAAATTCAGGAGGTTTTTCCATGAATATTGGCAGAGCAAAAGAGATTGCTGAGTCTGCTGAAATGCACTGTGTTACTTTGAATGGCATCCCGATCATCATTCAGCATGTAGATGAGCAGACTAAGACAGCACGTGTTTACACAAAAGCAGATTCTGAAAAAGAAATGGATGTGCCGGTTAACGATTTGATTGAAGAATGAATACCCCAAAAAAACTTTCCAGAATCTGATGGGAAGTTTTTTTGTTCAAAATTTTCCTCATTCCCCCTAAAAAATGGAGACTGAGGGCAAAAGGACGCAAGATACCTGGTCGGATATTTTTTATAACATAAAATATTCAAAAAAGTGTTGACGATTAGCGGTTTACTGTAGTAAAGTTTAGAGAAAATTTAATATTTGATTTCTTATCCAGAGAGGTCGAGGGTAAGGCCCGACGACGCCTCAGCAACCAGCAATCATTTTTTTGATTGAAAAGGTGCTAATTCCTGCAAGTTTCTAAAACTTGAAAGATAAGAAGAATGGCTGATCACATTAAAAAGTCTTCTTCTTATAGAAGGCTTTTTTTTTATTTTTTATAAGGAGTGGTTACAAGCATGTATAATATTGACACCAGATTAGCGCAAATCGGAAACAGGAGCGAGTCAGCAACAGGTGCTGTCAACCCGCCCGTATATTTTTCCACGGCATATCGCCATGAAGGCATTGGCCAGTCAACTGGCTTTGACTATAGCAGAACAGGCAACCCTACCCGCCAGCTGCTTGAGGAGGCAATCGCCGATCTGGAAGAAGGCGACCAAGGCTATGCCTGCAGTTCTGGAATGGCCGCAATTCTTACCATTCTTTCTCTTTTTAAATCCGGAGATGAATGGATTGTATCAAAGGATTTATATGGCGGTACATATCGTCTGCTTGAACAGGGCTTCAAGAAGTGGGGACTTCAGTGCAAATATGTAAATACCAGCAATTCCGAAGATGTTGAACTATTAATCACGGAAAAGACCAAGGCAATATTTCTGGAGACTCCAACTAATCCGCTTATGGAACAGACTGACATTCAATTGATAGCAGACATTGCCCAAAAGCATAATATCCTCCTTATAGTTGATAACACGTTTTATACCCCTCTCCTTCAGCAGCCGTTAAAGCTTGGAGCTGATATTGTGATCCATAGTGCAACCAAGTATCTTGGCGGGCATAATGATGTCCTTGCCGGATTAATTGTTGCAAAAGGCAAAGAGTTATGTGAGGCACTGGCGATGAACCACAATGCCGCAGGTGCTGTCCTTAGCCCTTTTGATTCATGGCTGTTGATCAGAGGGATGAAGACACTCTCTCTCCGCATGGAACGTCATGAAGAAAATGCGAAGGAATTAGCAGAATTTTTATCGGGCCACGATGCAGTAACAGATGTCCTTTATCCCGGCAAGGGCGGCATGATATCATTCCGAATCAAGGATGAATCCTGGGTGAATCCATTTCTGCAGAGCCTCTCCCTTATCTCCTTTGCTGAAAGCCTCGGAGGAGTCGAGAGTTTCATAACTTATCCAGCAACCCAGACACATGCGGACATTCCTGAAGAAATCCGTATTGAAACCGGTGTCTGTAATAGGCTTCTGCGTTTCTCGGTTGGAATAGAAAATGCAGAAGATTTGAAGGCGGATCTTGAACATGCTTTTGCTAAGGTTATTAAGGAGGCAGTACGATGAGTTCGAATTACACATTCCAAACGAAATTACTTCACAATAATCAAAAATTCGACCCGGAAACAGGAGCTGTCAGTGTACCGATCCAGCATGCCTCCACTTTTCATCAAAAAGATATTGATGTGTTCGGAAAATATGATTACAGCCGCAGCCTGAATCCAACAAGGGAAGCACTTGAAGAAGTCATCGCGGAGCTTGAAGAAGGTATTAGAGGGTTTGCCTTTTCTTCTGGAATGGCTGCCATTTCTACAGCATTCCTCCTCTTATCTCAGGGAGATCATGTTGTCATTACAGAAGATGTATATGGCGGAACCTATCGAATGACAACAGAAGTCCTGTCCCGCTTTGGCATTGAGCACACATTTGTTGATATGACAAATCTTGAGGAAGTAAAAGAAGCAATCCGTCCCAACACGAAAGTTTTCTATGTAGAGACTCCTTCCAACCCGCTGCTGAAAGTGACAGATATACAGGCCATCAGTTCACTTGCAAGACAGCATGGAGCCTTGACATTTGTGGATAATACCTTCCTGACCCCTGCCCTTCAAAAACCGCTTTCTTTAGGTGCAGATATAGTGCTGCACAGCGCAACCAAATTTTTATCCGGACACAGCGACGTCGTGGCTGGCCTAGCGGTTGTGAAAGATCCGGATTTAGGTGCAAGACTTGCTTTTCTCCAGAACTCCTTTGGAGCCGTTTTGGGTGTTCAGGATGCGTGGCTTGTGCTGAGAGGCATTAAAACGCTGCAGGTCAGGCTTGATCAGTCTGTGAAATCAGCTAAGAAAATTGCTGGTTTCCTTAATGATCACCCATCTGTTAAGAAGGTGCATTATCCAGGTTTTGCAGATCATCCCGGATATAAAATCCAGAAAATGCAGGCTGTGAACGCAGGTGCCGTCCTATCTTTTGAGCTTGAAGATGAGCTATCGATGAGAAGATTTGTTGAAAATGCGAAAATACCTGTTTTTGCAGTAAGTCTGGGAGCTGTTGAATCCATCCTCTCCTACCCTGCAAAAATGTCACATGCAGCCATGCCAGCATCCGAACGGGAGCAGCGCGGAATAACGGACAGTCTTCTTCGTCTATCTGTTGGCCTGGAGAGCGCAGATGATATTATAGAAGATTTCAAGGCAGCTTTATCTGCTGCCGGAAAAACAAAACATTCGATTTTACAGCGGGGGTGATATTTTGAGTTTCCTAAATAAATTAAAGAATGAAATCATCATAGCAGATGGCGCGATGGGAACTCTTCTGTACTCCTATGGTACCGACAGCTGTTTTGAGGAATTAAATTTATCACAATCTGAACAGATCCAGCACATCCATGAAGCATACATAGGCGCAGGGGCTGAATTGATCCAAACAAATACGTATGCGGCGAATTATCTGAAGCTTCAGCGATATGGACTGGAAGACTCCGTTAAGGAGATTAACAGTGCTGCAGCAAGGATTGCCAAAAAAGCTGCCAAGGAACGCGCATATGTTGCTGGTACAATCGGCGGGATCAGGGGATTCAAGCCCAACATGATTACACTTGAAGAAATAAAAAGAAGCTTCAGGGAGCAGCTTTATTGCCTGCTGCTTGAGGATGTAGATGGTATTTTGCTTGAAACCTATTATGACCTGGAAGAGCTTGAGACTGTCCTTGCCATAGCCAGGAAAGAAACTGATTTGCCGATTATCGCACAGGTGTCTCTTCAGGAAGCGGGTGTTCTTCAGAACCAGACTTCTATCGCTGATGCTTTAGCAAAGCTTGAAGGAATTGGTGCGGATGTTGTGGGAATCAATTGCAGGCTTGGTCCGCATCATATGCTGAAAACTCTCGAAAGTGTGCCTTTGCCAAAGCATGCCTATCTTTCTGCTTATCCAAATGCCAGTATTCCAGCCTATACGGATGGCAAATTTCATTATGAAGGAGATGCAGAATATTTCCGGCAGTCAGCGATTGAATTCCGAAATCAGGGTGTCCGCCTGCTTGGAGGCTGCTGTGGAACAACACCTGACCATATCAAGGCGTTTTCTGACGTTTTAAACGGACTTCCGCCAATAGAGGAAAAAGAGACAAAGGCAATCAATAAAGTCATGGTTTCTGAAAAGCCATCATCATCAAGAGAGCTCCCTCCTCTTCAGGATATTGTCAGGGAAAGGCCTTCTGTCATTGTTGAATTGGATCCTCCAAGGAAGCTTGATACTTCACGCTTTTTCGAAGGTGCAAAAGCATTGAAAGAAGCCGGAATAGATTCTATTACACTTGCAGATAACTCCCTTGCTTCCCCCCGGGTATGCAACTCTGCGCTTGGATATCTCGTCAAGCAGCAGACAGGATTGCGCCCGCTTGTTCATGTGACCTGCAGGGATAGGAATATTATTGGACTGCAATCCCATTTAATGGGTCTGCACGCACTTGGATTAAATGATATTCTTGCCGTAACGGGTGATCCTGCACGTGTCGGTGATTTTCCAGGAGCATCTTCTGTATATGATGTCTCATCATTTGAATTGATCAGTATGATCAAGCAGTTAAATGAAGGGTTATCTTTTTCAGGGAAAGATCTCGGCCAGAAAGCTGCCTTTTCAGTTGCAGGGGCTTTTAATCCCAATGTCCGCTCATTGGAAAAAGCTGTTGGACGGCTTGAAAAGAAAATTGAACATGGTGCGGACTATTTCATCTCGCAGCCTGTTTTTTCTGAAGAGAAGCTGCTGGAAGTTCATGAGGCTGTGAAAGATTTAAAAGCACCTGTTTATATAGGCCTAATGCCTCTTACCGGCAGCCGGAATGCTGAGTTTCTGCATAATGAAGTTCCTGGAATCAAAATTTCCGACAGCATTAGAAACCGGATGGCTTCATTAAAGGATGATCCTGCACAGGCTGGAGCTGAAGGCATAGCTATTGCCAAGTCGCTGATCGATGCCGCGGCAGAGCTGTTTAATGGCATTTACCTCATCACTCCATTTATGCGCTATGAAATGACTGTTGAACTATCAAACTATGCCCGTGAGACAACCGAACGGCTTTCAAGGAGGAAACAACATGCATAAACCATCACTGCAGGAGCAGATAAAAAAGAAAATCCTGATCATGGATGGAGCAATGGGCACCATGCTGCAGAGGGCCGATCTTACCGCTGCTGACTTTGGCGGCGAAGAATATGAAGGCTGCAACGAGAATTTAAATATAACAGCTCCTTCGGTGATCGAACATATTCACCTTGAATATTTAAAAGCCGGCGCAGATATTATTGAAACCAATACCTTTGGCGCAACCAGCATTGTTCTGGCAGATTACGATCTGGAAGAAAAAGCTTATGAACTAAATAAAATTGCTGTTGAAATTGCCAGGGAAGCTGCAGACCGCATTTCAACTCCTGAATGGCCAAGATATGTGGCTGGTGCCATGGGACCTACGACGAAGACGCTGAGTGTAACCGGCGGGTCTACATTTGAAGAAATGATTGCGGCTTATGAAGAACAAGCCAGAGGGTTAATTGACGGTGGAGCCGATCTTCTTCTCCTGGAAACCAGCCAGGACATGCTGAATGTGAAGGCTGGTTTTATCGGCATTGAAAATGCATCAAAAAAGACGGGAATAAAACTTCCGCTTATCGTTTCGGGAACGATTGAACCGATGGGCACGACTCTTGCTGGCCAATCGATTGAAGCATTTTATATTTCGCTGGAACACATGAAACCACTGGCAGTCGGACTCAACTGTGCGACAGGGCCCGAATTCATGCAGGACCATATCCGTTCTCTGTCAGGATTGGCATCTACTGCAGTCAGCTGCTATCCCAATGCAGGATTGCCTGATGAAGAAGGACAGTACCATGAAACTCCGGAATCACTGGCGAGCAAGCTTGAGGGCTTTGCCAAGGAAGGCTGGCTGAATATCGTAGGCGGCTGCTGCGGAACCACCCCTGAACATATTCAGGCGATTGCTGAGTCGGTTAAAGATTATAAACCCAGAAATTATGAGGGGAATTCAGTGCATAAAGTTTCCGGAATTGAACCTCTGATTTATGATGACCCGACATTAACGCCCATTATGGTCGGCGAGCGCACAAATGTAATTGGCTCACGCAAGTTTAAAAGACTGATTGCTGAAGGGAAGTTCGAGGAAGCTGCTGAAATAGGCCGGGCGCAAGTAAAAGGCGGAGCCCACGTAATTGATATTTGCCTTGCAGATCCTGACCGTGAAGAAATGCAGGATGTTGAAAACTTTATCAAGGAATTAGTAAAAAAAATTAAGGTTCCGCTGGTCATTGATTCAACTGATGAAACGGTTATCGAGAAGGCCCTCACCTATTCACAGGGTAAAGCCATCATAAATTCCATTAATCTGGAGGATGGCGAAGAAAGATTCGAAGCAATTGCCCCACTGATCCATCGATATGGTGCAGCTGTGGTAGTAGGTACTATAGATGAAGCCGGAATGGGTGTTACGGCTGAAAGAAAACTGGAAATTGCAAAGCGTTCGTATGATTTGCTTGTAAATAAGTATCAAATTCCGCCTGAGGATCTTATTTTTGACCCCCTCGTCTTTCCTGTCGGCACAGGGGATGAGCAATACATCGGGTCTGCAAAGGCAACGGTAGATGGGATAAGACTTATTAAAGAGGCTTTACCGGAGGTTCAAACCATATTGGGAATCAGTAATGTTTCATTTGGCCTCCCTCCTGTCGGCAGGGAGATATTAAATTCAGTATTCCTTTATCACTGTACTCAAGCAGGACTCGATTATGCGATAGTGAATACGGAAAAGCTCGAAAGATTTGCCTCCATTTCAAAGGAAGAGGTCTTAATGGCTGAAAAGCTTCTTTTCGAAACTACTGATGAATCACTTGCCATTTTCACTGATTTTTACCGGGATAAGAAGAAAGAAAGTAAAAGTGTCCTCCCGGATATGACGCTTGAGGAACGCCTCGCCTATTATATTCTGGAGGGAACAAAAGAAGGGCTGCTGCCTGATCTTGAACTGGCCCTGCAAGCATACCCTGCTCCGCTTGATATCATTAATGGGCCATTAATGAATGGAATGAAGGAAGTAGGAAGATTGTTCAATGATAACCAGCTGATTGTTGCAGAAGTCCTTCAAAGTGCAGAGGTTATGAAAGCATCTGTTGCATATCTGGAGCCATATATGGAAAAGGATGCTGCACAATCTTCATCCAAGGGGAAAATCATCCTGGCAACCGTTAAAGGGGATGTCCATGATATAGGGAAAAACCTTGTGGATATTATTTTAAGCAATAATGGATATGAAGTGATAGACCTGGGAATCAAGGTCTCCCCTGCTGAATTGATTGAAAAAATCAGGCGTGAGAATCCGGATATGGTCGGCCTTTCAGGTCTGCTTGTTAAATCCGCACAGCAGATGGTCATTACGGCACATGACATGAAACAGGCAGGAATCGATATTCCGATATTAGTAGGCGGCGCTGCATTGTCGAGAAAGTTTACAGATACTAAAATTTCCAAAGAATATGATGGACTCGTGCTATATGCCAAGGATGCCATGAATGGACTTTCTCTAGCCAATCAGCTTCAGGAGCCAGAAGAAGTGGAGAAACTGCGGATTCAGCAGGCAGAAAAACAGGCAGCGGTCCTGAATGCAGTCCCTTTTGACCGCGGATCGGTTGCAGTTGCAGTAAAGCCTAAACCAACAGTCAGCACAAAAGTGCCAGTTTTTGTTCCAAAAGACTTAAAGCGGCATTTGCTGAAAACATATTCCCTCTCACATATTGAGCCGTATATAAATAAGCAAATGCTGATTGGCCATCACCTTGGCTTAAAAGGAAACTTGCAAAAGCTGCTTGCAGAAAAAGATGAAAAAGCGATTAAGATTAACACAATGGTTGATGAACTGATTGCTGAAGCAAAAGAGAAAAACTGGATTGAACCAAAAGCAGTTTATCAATTCTTCCCTGCCCAGTCAGATGGCGATAAGGTGTATATCTATGATGAAGATGAAAAAACGATCATTGAAACGTTTGAGTTCCCGCGTCAGGAAACGGAGCCATTCCTATGTCTGGCGGACTTCCTTAGATCAAAAGAAAGCGGTCAAATGGATTATGCTGCCTTCTTTACTGTGACTGCCGGAAAAGGTATACGCGGTATAGCAGACCGTTTAAAAGCCGAAGGCAGATTCCTGGAAAGCCATGCCCTGCAGTCGCTCGCTTTGGAGACAGCTGAAGGGCTTGCCGAGCTGATCCATCGTCAGATACGGGATCGCTGGGGATTCCCTGATCCAGTTGAAATGACTATGAAGGACCGTTTTGCGGCGAAGTACCAGGGACAACGCTTTTCTTATGGATATCCTGCGTGCCCTGATCTAGAGGACCAGAAGAAGCTATTTAAGCTTATACAGCCTGAGGATATCGGGGTTAAGCTAACAGAAGAATGCATGATGGAACCGGAAGCATCTGTCTCTGCAATGGTCTTTGCTCATCCGGAAGCAAGATATTTTAATGTATTAAGATAGTATTAAACCCGGCAATTAAAAGATTGCCGGGTATTTGCCTTTCCCCTTTAAATACCTATACAATGGTTACATAGCAAGGAGGTGAGATTTTTATGAATGTTCTCTGGGATTTAGATGGCACCATTCTAGATACATGGCCCACATTGGTTCAGGCTTTTATTCGCATATCCGGTAAAGAGCTGAATCCTCATGAAGTACTTATGCCTCTTAAAAACGGGACAGCCTATCAGAAATTTAATGTTTCTCCGGATAAAATTGCGGATTTCCGTCAAATGGAAGCTACTTTTAAGCATGATGAGAAGCCATTATTCCCATATGTAAGGGAAATATTAGAGCAAAATAATGTAAACGTGCTGGTAACCCATCGGAACCGGCAATCAACTGAGGAGCTGCTCGAGTATTGGAAACTCACTTCCCATTTTGAAGAAGTTATCTGCCCTGAATTTGATGGTTTCTCCTTAAAGCCGCATCCGGAATCCTATGAATATCTTCATCGGCGTTATCATATTGATCTGGCCATTGGCGACCAGGATACAGATTTAATGCCTGCCAGACAGATCGGCATCAGCACCTGTGCATTCCGCAACCCTAACCCCTATGCAGACTTCGCGATTGATTGTTATTCAAAATTTGAATTTGAGAAATAAGAAACCAGGGACTTTATAATATCATAAAGCCCCTGGTTTTATTCTGATCAAGTTAATTAGCTGATCTTCGCGTATTGATCCTGATGACTCTGTCAGTTTTTGAATCAAATTCAATATCAATGTATAGACCGAATTCTTTGCCCTCATCTTCTATCCATAGCTTGAACTTTTCGATGTCTGTTGTTTGTCTCCTTTCTCTGCCGATATGCAAGTAGTCAAGAATTTTAGCTTTAGGATATTTCTTTTTTGCTGTTTCCATAGCAAGTCTGCCCCATTTAGCATAGGCTGGTTCTGGTCTTTCAGCATGCGCTTCTACGGACAATGCCCGAATGGGAATGTATTCTGATAAAGCAATCAAAACCATAAGGCTGACAATTATTTTTTTCATTTTCCACCTCGTTCAGTAAAAGATCTTAATCGTTATTCCCGTTATTCATGGTTTCTTCCTTCATTCGTTCTTCTTCTTCCTCTACACAGATATAAGCAATTTGTTCTTCCATTAGATGATGGAGAATATCTTTATCATCTGTACAGGACATGTCTCTTCTTTTTTCCATTATCCCCTCTCCTCTCTCTCATTCATTCGGAATTTATTAAAATAATTCCTATATCCGCCAACTGCCGCCGATAATATTTTTTTATCCACAAATGCCATATGAAAAACATACATGAATATTGACTTCATCATGAAAAGCATAAATAGCTTCAGCTGTGTAAAACGGAGAAGCCTCCAAATCCCAATCTTTTTGAACCAAGTATAAAAAGGGTAGGCGAAAAAGGCATCAACAACTGAATTCAAAAGGATATACAGCAAGGGCCTGCCATAAGTTAATTTTAATATCCATATAGATCCCGCAAAAAACGGCCCTAATATCAATGGGAGTTCACCACTGAGCTTTGGAAGTAATCTTTCCTTAATAGTCCACCATTTGTTTTTTTCAGCGATAAACCCTTCTATCAGAACATAAAGGCACATAAAAATGGCTGCTGGATAAAAACGTTTAAAATCCCTTTTGCCTATGAATGGAACAGTCAGCCAGGAAAGGAGAATTATAAGCACCAAATATAGCTTCTTTTTCATCTTACCCCACCTTTTTTTAAAGGTTTTGTATTTAAAGGAAAATTATTCATTCTTTCCGCAAGAACGGCAGATATTTTTAAATTTGCTTAAAATATGTGTTTTGAACATTCCAATATGTGTAATAGATTAACAAGCATAGAAGGAGCTGATCAGCATGTTAACAATGTATAAATGCAAAAATTTCAATAAAACTGGTAAAATTCTGCTCCCAAGCAAGTGGCGCAGCCAATTTGGGCTTATGCCGGGAAAACTGGCTGATCTTCGCTTCGACCAGGATCAAATTATTATTGAGAAGGCTGATTTGGAATCAACCCATAATAAAAGACTTATATCTGAAAATGGCTCTATCCATATTCCAAAAGAACTTCAGCATCTTCTTGACATAACAGAGGAAGAAGAATATTGCCTTTTCATTGATGAGGAGGATAAGAGTTTTGTCCTTAAGATGATTTCAGAACGCTAAAAAAGCTGCAGCTATTCCTTAGCAGCAGCTTTTTAGCATATATATTTTCCTGTCAGCTTTGAAAGTGCCTTACAAAACTTTTCCCAGCCCTCAGGGAATGCCTGTATCCCCTGACTCTCAAAAATATTCTCCTTTGTAATCAGCTTTATGGACCACGTCACACTATCCAATATGATTCCAGGGTTTTGGTATTCCTTCTGCCACTTCCAAATTTTCAGCCGATATAATTCCTTCTTAAATTCCTCAATGCTGCCTGATGCTGCAGGCAGTTCAGTTCTATGTGAGAACGAGCTTAAATGCCATTCAAAGTATACAAAACGTCCATTGATAAAATCCACTTCGACTTTGTACCAGGGTCCGGGATAACCGCCGAGGCTGACACTCAAAAGGATGGGCTCTTTATCAGGGTCAATCGTGACAATATTATTTTTTATATGGAAAATTTCTCTTTTTCTGCTGATGACAGATTTTACATGTGATAATTCAAGCGGTTTTCGGCTGGTATTCTGAGAGTTACTTAGTTTATTCATTTCATCAAGCAAAGAAGGGATTGATATAGCTCCCTTTTTCTCCAAAATATCCAAAATATTCTCGAAAATACTCATTGTTTCTTCCTCCATCAAAACACGGTCGTTATATCTGCCTAAGAATGTTTTCTTCCCTAATAACCTTTTTTTCCTCTATGCAAACATTCTTTAGCTTTTAAGGAACGTATGTGAATAAATTCCGCCTGCTCATTGCACGCTATTGATGGGAGGTGCAGCCATGGATCCAATAAAACCAGGAAGCAAAAAGCTGCCGGATTTCGAAGAACTGGATGATCGGATGATTGCCGGGCATACTTCGGGGCCAACACTTGTGATAAAGACAAATCTCGATCCGGAAAATTCGACTGAAGATAACCCTTACTTTAAGAATAAAGCCGAAACGGATACAGAAGAATTTCGGGATTATTTTGAGGAGTAAAAGGAAACCGGCAGGCTTTTTGCCTGCCGGTTTCCTGCATTATTTAGAAATCGAAGTTGTCAGGGTCCGGACCTACTCGTCTATTTTCATTTAAGCTGCTGATTTTGTCCATATCTTCTGAAGAAAGCTCAAAGTCAAATACATCAGCATTTTCAATGATGCGATGTTCTTTCACTGACTTGGGTATTGTTACAATTTCGTTCTGAAGATCCCATCTTAAGATCACTTGTGCCACCGATTTGCTGTACTTTTGGGCAATTTCCTTCAATGCTTCGTTTTCAAGAAGCTCTCCCTGTGCCAGCGGTGACCATGCTTCTATTTGAATGTCCTGCTTCTTGCAGAAGTCCCTAAGCTCTGCCTGGTTCAGCAAAGGATGAAGCTCAACCTGGTTAACCATAGGATTTATTTCAGCATCCTGCATCAGATCTTCGAGGTGATGGATCTGGAAGTTGCTCACACCAATTGCCTTTACTCTTTTTTCTTTATAAAGAGTTTCAAGGGCTTTCCATGTTTCTTTATATTTCCCCTTCACAGGCCAATGGATCAGGTAAAGGTCGATATAATCGAGGCCCAGCTTTTCAAGGCTGGTTTCAAATGCATTGATTGTAGAATCATAGCCCTGGTCAGAATTCCAAACTTTTGTGGTAATAAAAAGTTCTTCACGAGGTACGCCTGCTTCCTTGATTGCCTGGCCTACACCTTCTTCATTCTGATAGACTGCAGCCGTATCAATGCTTTTATATCCTGCTTTAAGGGCTGATTTCACTGACTGAACCACTTCGTCTCCGTCCTTAACTTTAAAAACACCCAGTCCCAGCCACGGCATTTTGACACCGTTATGTAATGATACAGCAGATTGTAAATTTTCCATTCTTTTTTCACCTCTTTTTATTAATTAGGGTACTGGATAATTTTCTCACATTCCATTCAGCTAACAAAATTTTTTGCCTAAAAAAGAAAAACATTGCCGCATGATGGGCAATGCATGATCCGTTACTTTTATCCGCCGAAGAAAAAATCCAGAACATTTCCTGCAGTGGAAGAGTTTTATTATAGAATTCTGAGTATCCGCATTTTTTACAGTAAACTACCAGAAAACGGTTATGCTGAATATCAAACATTTTGGAAAGTCCTGTACCAGTCATGGCAACTTCTTTTTGGCCGGCATCACTGCTGCCGCATTTAATACAGCCTTTTTTGCCCATCTTCTCACCCTTTCGACTTCTTACTTTAATTTACGTTCACAGCTGAAAAAAGTTTCGCCAATAATCATACTGTGATTTAAATCACATTTAAGTTAGTATAACTTCTATATAATGAAATTAAAAAAATGTAATTCAGTCAGGTGAGAATCGTGAATGATTTTAAGACACTTTTTGAAGAAATAGGCGGAACTGAAACCATTGAGAAGCTAGTGGAGGCGTTTTATCCCCGGGTTTATGCAGATCCTGTATTAAGTCCCCTTTTTGAAGGTGATATAGAGGAAATTAAGAGAAAGCAAAAAATGTTTCTTACGCAATTTCTTGGAGGACCGCCACTTTACAGCCAGGAGTTTGGACCGCCGGCCATGAAACAAAGGCAATGCCATTTGATATTACACCTTTAAGAGCACAAAGATGGCTTGCCTGCATGAAAGATGCTTTCAAGGAAACGGAGCTGGATCAAAACCCTTCATCCGCTCTATTCTATGATCGGCTTTTGCAGGTGGCGGCCATTATGGTAAATAGTCCAGAATGAGAAAAGACCTTCCATCCGGAAGGTCTACTATCAGTTGGGTTAGAAATTATTATTTTGTTAGGTAAGCTCCAGCACTTTTCCAGTTACAGAGATTCAAAATATTCTTTTGCATGTTCTACCGACTGGAACATTTTAACTTCTGTCACCTCTTTTTCATCATATGCTACTCCGAGAAATCCATCCGCAAGCTGCAGGATATCAGCAGATGATGTGTTTTCATCTTCGACGGTAACTGTTTCTTCCATTTCAAGCTGCCCTTTTTCCGCCCAAGATTGAACTTCGGCCGAGTAAGTATCAATATTCATTCCCTCATCAATGCGGTCATCCAATTCAGCAACTGAGAGAGGCTTTTCTTCACCTTCTGTATTCACAGCTTCATTATATTCCTGGCTATTAGTTGAATCATTCTTTGCTCCTTCCTTATTTTCTTCCTCTGCACTGCATGCTGTCATCAGTATGCAGGCGGTAAAAACAAGCATCCATTTTCGCATAAGAGTTCATCTCCTTTTTTAATTCTTCTAAGCTAGTAATCTATTACCCCAATTTTTGGTCTGCATTCATCATAAAAAAAATAAAGCACCCGCAAAAAGGTGCTTCAGCTACTTATTTCTGAGCTTTTCTCTATCAAGTGATTGAGGCGGCTTTTCCAGCCAGCCGTTGTCAATCATAATTTTTGCTCCTTCATCTGCAAAATTTCCGACTTTGATCATCATTTTAGCATATTGAATAGCCAGGTCTTTTCGAATGCTTGCCCCGATGGCTATTCCAAAGTCCATTACGCCGACCGCAGTTATGCTGGCGATCAGAAACATCATTAATCTATCCGAAAAAGGTGAGATGGTTGAGTCTGTAATAGACCCATCCCATGTGCTTGGATATGCCACATCGTCATTTTTTAAGACATTGAGAAAATATTCCGCATGCTCCAGGCTCATATCATAGCCTCTTTTGAAATAATCGCTTATGACTTTTTGTTTAGCTACCTGGCTGAATGCCAAAAGCATAGTTTTAGCAATATTGGATAACTCGATATTCGTACCCAAATGGGCGATTTCGATGGCCAGCAGCTGCCTCTTTTTGCCTGCAATTCCGCCAAGGAAACGATGGTTTGATACATATTCTACTTTTTTAGGATAATCTATATATGGTGATCGAATGAATATTCCCTTTTCCTCCATGGCCTCAGCGGCCATATCAAAAAGTTTCTCTGTTTGCTCATAGTATTTTTTAAACATGCTGCGAATGTCTTTTCTTGCAGAAACTGATTTAGCAAGTGAATAGGCATTCAATCCGGTTCTTCCTAAATGATGCATGAATCTAATATAGGTTACGTCTGAAAATAACCTGGGTGTGTCATTGTGCAGGTCTTTTTCATTGAATCCATCAGGTATGGGAAAATCTTCTTTTTGAAAGAGTGAGGAAATGTCGTCTATGTGATCCTTGGCGATGGATAGCGCATATTTCAAAACCGGCAAGACATCCGGATCTTCATTTGTTTTTATATAGTGTTTTATGCAGCAGACTGCTGCTGTATCAGCTACATAGGTGTTCCAGAGCATGGCCATTTCAGAAGATATTAATTTAGGGGTACTCCCGCCTTTCATATTCTCACCAGCCGTTTTAGTAAAATTATATTTATATACTATCAGCTTTATATTAGCCTTTATTCGACATTTTCATTCTAATATGTGGTAATTCATTTCCATTATTGTTTTTCAGTGTGCGCATAAAAAAGAACCGGCCAGAAAATGGCTGGTTCCTCCAATTAATTTAACTCAAGTTCTCCTGCTTTTTTGAATCCATCTATATGGTAGGCATCCACTTTTTTAGGGGAAATGCTATATATGTGGTCGCCGATATAGATAAGCCTTTCAATTGTATCTTCCCATTCTTCATAAATTGCATTTTCTGTCTGATGGGTTATTTGTCTTTGAAGCTCGATTCCATTTTGGGCAGTAATTTTGTATATTAACGCACCCTGGTAGTCGAAATTTGATTCAAACTGGCTTCCTTCTTTATTTTGATAGATTGAAATCGGAAATCCATATAGATTTTTCTTTTTATGGATAAACAGAGCTTTGTGATCGTGATTTAAAGGTGAATATGTTCCGCGTCCTCCTATTATTTCTGTATCTTTTTCAACTGGCTTATTGGTATTGCTTACATCGAATAAAGATATTTTTACACCGTCTGTTGTAATAACAGGCTGGCTGCCTGCTCCTTTGCCTCCTGTTATCTTCGTATCATGTCCGAAGCCAATGAGGTGGTTTTCGTCTAATGGGTGCAGGTAATTGCTGAAGCCGGGAATTTTTAACTCACCCAGAACAGAAGGTTTTTCCGGATTTGATCCATCAATGACAAAGAGCGGGTCCGTTTCCTTAAAAGTAACCATATAAATACGGTCATTCATAAACCTTGCAGAATAAATCCGTTCTCCTCTAGCCAGGTTTTCCAGCTGTCCAATCTTTTTTAAATTCTTATCCAGAATATAAAGGCTGTTGGAAGAAGGGGTTCTTTCGTCCCAGGCCTCTCCTTTGGTTGTTACCACTCTGAAGTTTTCATTATATTCATCCATTGAAAACTGGTTTAAAACGGTGCCTTTTATTTCAGTTGATGTCTGGAACTCTACTTTTCCGTCTTTTATATTGAATTTATAGATGCTCGTATCCGGATGGGGCATCTGTCTGTCTCCGATTGTTTCATTATTGTAATTGGCTGCTGATAAATATAGATTATTATGGGACATATAGAATTCATTTCCGCTGCCTAAGTAGCTTGTGACTGATAGTGGCTCTTTGTCGGCTCTTAAATTCAATACAGCTACATTAATATAATTTGCGTTTTGGGAACCTGGAAAATATTTTATCTCATTATAATCGACGATCTGCTGCTCCCTGCTCTCGGCAGTATCAAAATAACGGGGACGCATATCTGCATTTTTATTTCTTTCCAAAATCCAATATTCGGGAAAATGACTTGTAATCAAATATACCTTTCCATCCATTAGCCTGGAAGCAAGCAAACTGCCTTCGATATCTGCTTCTCTGATTTGTGCTGGATTTTGTTTATTATCGATATTGAAAACAATCGTTTTTGTGGAATGAAATGCAGGTGCAATCTTTTTTTCTGAAGCAGGTTTTCCTATGTGAACAGGAGCATCTTTATAGCTGTGGCCCATAACAATTAATTGATTGCCTTCTATAAATAGCTGATAGGGAGAGAATTCCTGATTAAATGATAATTCAGATTCCATCTTCATTTTGTCAGCCGGGATGGCCTTAATAATCTGGACTTTATTATCAGTAATTTTGTATATATGCGTACCATCCGTTTTTATCAGATCAGCTTCATCTATACCGGCTACTTGAACATTTGTTGCGGAAAAGTCTGCACCTGCAGAATCTGCTGAGCTCTTTTCACTGCTGCTCTCCTCGCTCACTGCCATATCCCTTCCAGCAAGGAATGTCCTTTCTTCATTGAGCATTTTTGAAAAGTAATCGTTCAATTTATTTCTTGAGCCGATTGCCGGCAGAGTATCTATAACTTTGAAAGCAGTTTTTACTGATTGATTCAGGTTTTGTCCGCCCTTTGTTTTGATATCTTTAGTAAGGACCAATGTATAGTTTGGAGAATTTAGATTATATCCTTCATCAGGCGGTTGAATTTCGATGGATTTATTATTATTTTCCAGTGAGACTTTAACCTGCTCTTTTCCGCCCTCCTCATTCAAAATATAAACGGAGCTGTTGTTCACACTATCTGGATTAAGTTCTTTTGAAAACGTAACTTCCCACACCTTATTCTTTAAAACTGTCACTTCTTCATTATTTTCTGCCAGGTTACTGACAATTTTTAACCTGTTAAGAAACGAGAAGTACGCCAATAAAATAATGATCAGTGTGATTCCGCCCAGAAAAATCCATTTCTTCTTCATGAAAGACACCCCTTTTTAAGTAAGTTGACGGGTTGAATCTTCCAATAGTTACAAATTAATTTTTATAAAATTTCTGAAATTAATGAATTTTCCTGGCGGTAAAGGTAAAATTTAATTTATTACAGTGCAGGAAGAAGGTTTTCTCAAATGCTGGATGGGACAAACAAAAAGTATGGTTTTTTAATGCTGATTTTAGCGAACATGATTTGGGGAGGGAATTTTGTTATAGGGAGAATTGGTGTCGATTATTTTCCGCCGCTGCTCTTTTCCCTAATGCGATGGATCATTGCATTCTTGCTTTTAACTCCTTTTATGGTCAAGAAGCTAAAAAGAGATTGGAACATAATTTGGGAGCATAAGCGGATACTTTTGCTATTGGCGGTGACAGGTGTTGCCGGTTACAACACAATCATTTATTTTGCGCTGCAATACACCACATCAATTAATGCATCTGTGGTAAATAGTACTACACCGCTTTTTATCGCCATTCTAGCCATATTTATTTTAAGAGAAAAACTTCTAGCCCACCAGGCAGCAGGAATTCTCCTGTCAGTCTTTGGAATTTTATATATTATTTCAAAGGGATCGATTGAAATGTTTCTTTCATGGAAAATAAATGCCGGAGATCTATACGTATTGGCAGCAGTCATTATGTGGGCATCGTATTCGGTAATTGGCAAAAAATATTCAAACGTTTTGCCTGTGCTAACTTCTTTTTATGCATCAACATATATCGGCATTTTACTATTGGTGCCTTTAAGCCTTATTGAATATCTAGTGATGGAAAAAACCCCTGTCTTCACCTTAACTTCCGCAGGAATCTTGCTGTATGTTGGTTTTCTGGCTTCAATTATGGCTTTTCTATCCTGGAATTTTGGAGTTTCCTTAATAGGAGCAGCCAAAGCAGGGGTTTTCCTGAATCTTCTCCCTATTTTCGCTATCATTTTCGCATTGTGTTTTACGGAGGAAAAATTGTATTTGTATCAGATAATCGGCGGAGGCATTGTCACCTTGGGGGTAGTTATATCTTCTAAAAAAACTTTGCGATTTAAGAACCATGTTCAAGAAAATAAGTCTTCAGCATAAAAAATCCCCTCAGTTCCTGACTGCGGGGATTTTCCATATATATTACCAATCCTGGGTTCGTTCTAATAAATGATCAATTTCTACATGTCTGATCATATAGCCAAGATCTTCTTCGGCAATTTCCGATGTGGCTTCCAATAGCTGATCAATATCCATTTGCACCAATCTCATAACCAGACCTCCTGATTTAATTAATGAATGAATGAATCTATAATCTCTTTCTGCTATACTATTCGCTTTGTATTAGACAGGTATGGGGGCAGCTGAGAAATTTATCAGTATTAATTACCCAGATTTCTTAGGACCTAAACATTCATACAAAGAACAAGATTGAATGGCTGTTCACTATTCGTCACACCTCAGCCGGAAAATTAATAATATATAATGAGTTTTAAAAAATCTTATCAGGGAATAGAGTCATAAAATACATTGCAATTTGAAGGTGTCTATTATGAAAACTAACTTTAATGATTTTGCAAAGCTTTTGGAATCCGCTCTTGATAAAGGACAAACAGATAATGAAGTGACCATTCATGAATTGCTTGATGATATAAAAAATCAGCTTGAACCTTTAATCAACAAAAAGGAAATCGGCTAATGCGCCGATTTCCTTTTATTTTCTTATAACCATTTGTGTGCTTTTTGAGCCATCTAAGCTGAGATATGCGATTCATTTGAAACGGAAAAACGCTTGCTGCAGAAAACATGCGTTTTTATTTGCAGTTAGATCATTTGACCAGCTGTTCTGTGTATGGCTATGACTGCATCTTCAAGCTGCTTTTTAGTAACATCATAGTGAGTGACAAAACGCACATAAGAAGGTCCGAAAGTTCCTGAAAGCACTCCCTCAGCTTTTAACTTTTCAACAAATTCCGATGAGTTCATTTTAAGGTTTTTTACATCAGCCACAATGATATTTGTATCTACTTGATTTACGATTTCAATCCCTTTGATTTGTCCAAGCTGCTGTGCAAGATATTGAGCATTTTCGTGATCCTCGGCTAAACGCTCTCTCATATTCGTTAATGCAACAATTCCCGGAGCTGCTATGATCCCAGCCTGGCGGAGTCCCCCTCCCAATCTTTTGCGCCATTTTCTTGCTGCAGCAATAAATTCTCTGCTGCCTGCAAGAATGGAACCAACAGGTGCTCCGAGCCCCTTAGAGAGGCATACTTGCACAGTGTCGCAATGATTGGCCATTTCAGAAGCCGGCAGGTTTAAGGCTGCGGCTGCATTAAACAGTCTTGCCCCATCAATATGTACGGGAATATTATTCGTTTTGGCAATTCTGTATATTTCTTCCATATTATCAATAGGTATTACGGCACCGCCAGCTCTGTTATGGGTATTTTCCAGACAAATCAATCCTGTTTCCGGATAATGCTGATCTTCTCCCCTAATGGCATACTCCACTTCTGAAGGATTCATTGCACCTCTTATCCCATTTAGCGTCCTTGTCTGGACTCCGGCAAAGGCAGATGAAGCGCCGCTTTCATAATAAAAAATATGGCTTTCTGCTTCAAGAATAATTTCATTGCCCGGACGGCAATGTGTTAAGATGGCAATCTGGTTTCCCTGTGTGCCGCTCGTTACAAACAGAGCTGCCTCCTTACCAAGCACCTCAGCAGCTGTCTCTTCCAATTTATTTATTGATGGATCCTCTCCATATACGTCATCCCCAACTTCAGCTTCATAAGCAGCTTTCCGCATTTCTTCAGTTGGCTTTGTAACCGTATCACTTCTTAAATCAGTCATTTCCTCACCCTGTCCTTCTCTATTATTAGTCCATGTTACTGTACTATTCAGTATTTTTCAACAAAGAGAGAATTCATTTAATTAATTCTTGTATGGAGAATTTTATTTGGTGGTTTTTTGCTTGAATATGGATGTAACATAAGATAATTAGGGTGTCGCATTAAAGTTCAAAATTTGTTCAAAAGTTGTTTTGATGACCAAAACCCTGTAATAATGCTATTTGAACAAAAATATAAGCTGTCCAAATAGCTTACATTTATTTCCTTCCCACTTTTGTCACAACTTTTCACATTTGCTTATGTTAATATCATTTACACAGTGATAACTAAGTTAAATAAAGGTTTTTAAGGATGCTTATGTTTACCAGCTATATATTTTTTTGGCATCTTTGTGAAAACCCGCACATTATTTGTGAATTATTTAACAATAGTTTTTGTCAAAAGGAGATGAAACATCAGATGAAGAAAATGCTGCTCTCTTTAACAGCCCTATTGCCCTTAATGGTTTTAAGCGGCTGCAATATGGTTGTATTTGAACCTCAGGGCCCCGTTGCAAGAAGCATTACCGAATTAATTAACTGGTCCCTGATCTGGATGCTTCTTGTCGTTGCAGTCGTGTTTGGATTATTCGGCTACATTGTCTGGAAATACCGTGAACGACCTGAGAATAAAGATTATGAACCCCCTGAGGAGCATGGAAGTACACTACTTGAAATTATTTGGACCGGGATTCCGATTTTAATTGTCATCGCCCTAACAATCCCGACAGTAAAAACACTTTATGCGCTGGAAGAAACACCTAAGGGCTATGAAGAAAAAGAACCTATTACAATACATGTAACATCTGCTGACTGGAAATGGATCTTCAGCTATCCTGAAGAAGGCATTGAAACAGTGAACTATGTCAATATTCCTGAAGATACGCCGGTTCTCTTTAAAATGACATCTGCCAGCACTATGCAATCTTTCTGGGTGCCTGCACTTGGCGGACAGAAATATACGATGCCCAAAATGGAAACTGAAATGTATCTTGTCGCTGATAACCCTGGATCATATGAAGGACAGAACACGAACTTTAACGGCCGCGGCTATGCGGATATGAAGTTTGAGGTTCTTGCTCAAACACAGGAAGATTTTGACCAATGGGTTGACGACGTTAAAGAAACAGCACCTAAACTGACTGAGAAAGAGTATGAAGGGCTGCTGAAGCCTACGCATTTAGGAAGACTGACATATTCCAATACTCATTTAGAATGGGTTAACCATGCTGATCCAAATTCGAAGGCTTATACAAATCCTGAGCTCTACAGAGGCCATGGATATCAAGGTAAAACATTCGAAGAAGATGACAATTATAAAAATGAGAATCCAAACGTAATTGAAGGTCATGGTGAAGAAGAGAGCCATGATAGTCAAGAAAACCATGGAGGTGGCCATCATGGGCATTAAATGGGATGAGTTTTTTATTACTGGGGACCCCCTTATACTAGGTTCACAGATTGCTATTTTATTAACGATGATTGGTGCAGTCGCTGCCATCACGTATTTAAAAAAGTGGAAATACCTCTGGACCGAATGGCTGACTACAGTTGATCATAAAAAAATCGGTATCATGTATATCATCTCCGCAGTATTGATGTTTTTCCGCGGCGGGATGGACGGCTTGCTGATGAAAGCTCAGACAGCACGCCCTGAAATGGAATTTCTGAATTCACAGCACTATAATGAAATTTTTACAACACACGGCGTTATTATGATTCTTTTCATGGCAATGCCATTCTTGATTGGATTAATGAACGTTGTCATTCCGCTTCAAATTGGTGCGCGTGACGTTGCCTTTCCGCAGCTGAATGCACTTAGCTTCTGGCTGTTCTTCAGCGGAGCTATGCTATTTAATATTTCTTTTGTTATCGGGGGATCGCCTGATGCAGGCTGGACATCTTACTTCCCTCTTGCAGGCAAGGAATTCAGCCCTGGAATCGGCAATAATTTTTACGCAGTCGCGCTGCAAATTGCTGGTATCGGGACACTGATGACAGGTATAAACTTTATCGTCACGATTTTGAAAATGAGAACAAAAGGCATGACACTAATGAAAATGCCGATGTTCACTTGGACTACCTTTGTAACATCCATTCTGATTGTGGCAGCTTTCCCTATTTTCACAGTTGCATTGGCACTGATGACATTCGACCGTCTGTATGGAACACACTTCTTTACAGTATCAGGCGGAGGAATGGATATGCTTTGGGCTAACCTGTTCTGGCTTTGGGGACATCCTGAAGTTTACATTGTTGCCCTTCCTGCATTCGGGATTTTCTCAGAAGTTATTGCCACTTTCTCAAGAAAATCATTGTTTGGATATAAATCAATGGTATTTTCCATCCTTGGAATTGCCCTTTTAAGTATGGTTGTCTGGGTCCACCATTTCTATACAATGGGATCAGGCCCTGCTGTAAACTCTTTCTTCTCCATCACGACGATGGCGATAGCCATACCGACTGGAGTCAAGATGTTTAACTGGCTGTTTACGATGCGTAAAGGCCGCATAAAAATTACTTCCGCCATGCTTTGGGCACTTGCATTCGTCCCATGCTTCGTCATAGGCGGGGTTACTGGCGTAATGCTTGCAATGGGTGCAGCGGATTATCAGTATCACAATACATTATTCCTGGTTGCCCACTTCCACTATGTATTAATTCCAGGTGTCGTATTTGCGGTATTTGCAGGTCTTTACTACTGGTGGCCAAAAATGTTCGGCTTCATGCTGAATAAAAAAATCGGTAAATGGCATTTCTGGCTATTTGTTATCGGCTTTAACGTAACATTCATGCCTATGTTCTTCCTTGGATTAAACGGAGCTGTAAGACGTGCATACACATACTCTGCCGAGTCTGGATTTGCACCACTCTTTATGCTTTCGGCAATTGGTTCCATCATTCTGGCAGCCGGATTCGCGGTGTTCTGCTACAACATTTACTGGAGCATCCGCTATGCCGACAGAAACATTTCAAGCGACCCATGGGACGCAAGAACATTGGAATGGTCTACTGCGTCACCTGTTCAATTCTATAACTTTGCAAAACTGCCGGAAGTTAAATCCCTTGATCCTTTCTGGCACATGAAAAAAAAGAATGAAGGCTTAACGTTATATGACAGTGAAATCGAAGAGATTCATATGCCAAGCAATTCCTGGCTTCCGATTTATATGGGTGTCATCTTTGGCATCGCAGGCTTCCTCCTTGTATTTGAATGGCACATCGCTGCAGCTGTAGCTGCCATCGGCATTTTTGCTGGATTGATCATTCGTTCATTCGATTACAATGAAGGCTTCCATGTTACAAAAGATGAAATCCACAGAATTGAAAATGCGTGGAGAAAAACAGAAGGAGAGGTGCACGATCATGTCAGCTAAAGTGGATACTTCTTTGCCCCTTGAATATCAAACTGAACAGGACCGGATGAATATTCTTGGCTTCTGGGTTTTCCTTGGCGCTGAAATCGTTCTATTTGCCACTCTGTTCGGAGTATATGGAGTTTTATATGAACGCTTTGCTGGAGGGCCAACACATAAAGACATTTTTGTGATCAAGGATGTCATGATTCAGACAGTCCTCCTTTTGACAAGCAGCTTTACAATGGGCATCGCCATTTTTGAAATGCGCCGCCATAACCTGAAAGGGCTAATCACCTGGCTGGTGATTACCCTTGCACTTGGCGCAGGATTCCTATTCATGGAGATTAATGAGTTTATCCATTATGCCCATGAAGGTGCAACGATGCAGACAAGTGCGTTCCTATCCAGCTTATTTGTCCTGCTGGGTACACACGGAGCCCATGTTACATTGGGAATTGGCTGGGCAACTATGGTCATTATCCAGCTTTTAAAAAGAGGCCTTACCCCTACTACAGCAAGAAAAACGTTTATTATCGGCCTTTACTGGCACTTCCTTGATGTGGTCTGGATCTTTATTTTCACATTCGTGTATTTGAAAGGACTGGTGGCTTAAATGGAACATCATCAATCAAAAAGCTTCCCTATAAGCCATGTCATTGGATTTGTTGTTTCCCTTGTGCTGACATTTGCAGCAGCAGGTATTGCCCTAAAAACGAACCTCTCTTTTAAAGTGATCATGTGGATCATCGGCTCGCTGGCTGTCATTCAGGCAGGCATGCAGCTGTTCATGTTCATGCACTTAAGAGAAGGAGAAGACGGCAAAACGAACTTAGTTAATATGATTTATGCCGTATTTATGGTTATTGTAATTGTAGTAGGTTCTATTTGGGTTCTCACTTCTGGGCACGCGGCTCATTAATTCAAGAAAAGCGGAATCGCCTTGTCCATCCCATGAGCCAGATAATAAAACCGGTCTCCCTTTTGGAGGCCGGTTTTATTTGTATTGTCTGATTCCCTTGCTGCCCTTTGTCATTTCTTCCATCACATTAATAAAAAATCCGAATCCAAAAATTAGCATGGATGATACCATAATGCTTAAACCGATTGATAAAACATACTCACCCGTGAGACCGCTTACAAAAAAGCTTGAAATAAAGACAATTAACCCTAAAAGAATACCGGCCGCAGTAACATTTCTAAAAAAATGCAGCACCTTTTGCTGTTTTAAAGTCATATTTCCATCCCCTTTTATTTAATATTCTAACTATGTTCACAAATTTGTCAAACTTTTTGTCACAAAATTGTCAAATTTATTTATGCAAAAAAAGCTTTGCAAAGGTGCAAAGCAATTTTCTACTGATATAGCTTTTTAATGTTCTCCAAATCTTTCTTTAAATTGCCTATTTCCTGCCTGGTCAGCATTAATGGCATTTGATCGTAAAGTGTAATAATCTGTCCTCCCTCATCCTCTTCATGAAGGGATAAATAGTTATACAAATTTTCACATTGATTTTTGTTAAGGACAGACTGGGTGCTGAAATTTTTAACCTTCTGGATCTCAAAGGCACTGGTTTCTGCATCATATACACCTGTAATAATATTGCCCTGCAATGTGTTTGACAAACAATCACTCCCCTTTTTGAGTAATATACCCATTTTTCAGGAGCAGTTTCCTAAAATAAGAAAAAACCTCTTTGGAAATTTCCAAAGAGGCTGATTATATTAGGAAGCGCGTTTTTGTGATTGAATAACTTCATCCGTTTTTCTTATGATCAATCTTGGAGCTGAAGATATAATTAATACTGCTAAAATCGAGCAGAGAATAGCTGCTCCGAGCATGGTTGCACCGTTTGCCAGGAAGGAAAAGAGAACCGGTGACATCCCTTCCGGCGCATAGCTCCCAAAGAAAAGGACACCTGCTATGAAATGCCAGAAATACCGGGCAAGGCTTCCGGCAAACACAGCTAAAACAACCCAGCCCAATGCCTTTTTCTTGTTTCCGCTGCGCAGCTGATTTTGAATTGGTCGGAAAAACAAACCGGCAAAACCGATACAGGCAAATGCCACAAAGTACTCAATAAATGCCTGAAGCGGAGTCGCAATCCAGGCATCACCCATGGCAATCTGCAATATTCCCCATAATAGACCGGCAATGAAGCTGACTTTAAAGCCCCATCTGAATGCCAAAATGAATATGGGAATCATCGCAGCAGAAATCGAAATGGAAGGCGACAGCTTAATAGATGGAAGGAAATCCAAAATAATAGCAAATGCTGCAAAAAATGAAGCTTCAATCATCGCCGTCAGGCTTAATTTTTTCATAAAAAAATCCCCCTATAATCGTATGACGATACCCCAAGGGAGAACAAGCAGGCAGAAAAACCCCTTCCGCCTTTTATTCCACATTCCTGCGCTAGCATTATCTAACAGGTTCAAAGGGTCAGAACAGCGAACTATTCACTCTCAGCAGAATGCTCCCCTTGTGGCACGTTATTGTATTATCCAATTTTAGTATAAATGAAATAAATGAAAGTGAAAAGGATTATTTTCCCTCTCCAAATATAGCCTGTTTATCCCACTTTCCGATACGGTAATACATAAAGGCGATGACACTGCTTATAGCAAAGCTTATCCCCATGCCTGCAGCAATTCCTTTATCACCCATAAACTTTGAAAATAGGAATGTTAAAGGATAGCGCAGGATCCAGAATGAAATGATATTCAGTATGAGCACTTGAAACATCGCACCGGAAGCTCTTACCACACCATTCAATATAAAATTAATGCCCAGGAGCGGATAAAAAAAGGCAATGATCTTTAAATAGTCAGTGCCATACTGAACTGATTCTTTATCCTGTATAAACAGGCGCACCCCGTGTTCTGCAAATAGGACCGTACCAAAAGCGATGATAAACATGATTCCAAGATTGTAAATGACTCCGTACAAGGCGATTTGATGAACCCGTTCCCATTGATTTCTCCCTATATTTTGACCGGCCATACTGTTGACTGCAGTCCCCAATGCCATCGCAGGAAGCATAATGATGCTGTCAATACGCTGAGCTGCACCAAATCCCGCAACCACGTCATCGCCAAAAGAGGTGACGACAGACATAATAGCCATAACACCAGCCGATATAACGGTCATTTGAAGTCCAGAAGGGATGCCGAGCTTGAAAATTAATGCCGCTTCCTCTTTATGCGGCCAAGAAGGAATAGTGAACGGCGCCAGCTTTTTGCGGAGTATGAATATCATTCCGATCATAAATGCGAACCCCTGTGAAAGGATCGTAGCACAAGCTGCCCCATCAATACCAAGCTGGAATACAGATATAAAAAGAGGGTCCAGGATTGCATTTAATACGACTGCTATCAGGACAAAGTACAGTGGACTCTTGCTGTCTCCAAGCGCCCTGAGTACGGTTCCTATAAAATTGTATCCAAATAAAAACAGAATACCAATGAAGTTAATCTGCAAATAGGATGCTGCACCTTCAGCCATTCCTGCAGGTGTGCCCATTATGGCCAAAATTCTTTCTGCAAACAGGAATCCGGCTATTCCAAGAGCAACTGACATAATTGTCTGAATGACGGTAAAGGCATTCAAATATTGTTTCAGCCCCTCTTCATGATCCCCACCCTTTTGCTGGGATAAAATCGTTAACGCCGCATTGTTTATTCCAATGATAAAAGAAAGAACTGTAAAGATTACAGTGCCGGACACCGCCAAAGCTCCCAATGCGTCGGCCCCAAGCAGATTCCCAACCCACAGACTATCAATAAATTGATAGGAAACCTGCAGAAAATTAGTGAGCATGATTGGAGTTGAGAACACCAAGAGCTGTTTGAATATATTTCCTTTTGTAAAATCCTGCTGTGCCATCTTTACACCTTTTTCCCATATTTTTTTCACAGTTTCTATTATTCACTATTTCATATCCAGTTTCCAATTTTATAGTTTTGATTGTTATTATGTTTTATAATTTTATTTGCTTCATCTCTGTCACATTTTTATCATAAATTGATGCACCTGGAATGCTGTTATAGCACAATTCCTCTAAGGAGATATTATTTTTCCATAATTTACAACGTTTAAAAAGTGTAAAACCCTGTAATTAACAATTCTTTTTCCTTATAATGTAGGTATGTTTAATGAGGAGGGAAATAGTTGAAATCACGTCTTAAGAAGCCTTCGACGATTGTTTCTATTGCATTGGTGATCACGGTGATTTTGGCGGCGGTTATTTGGACCGTACAAGCAGGAAAAAAGGATGTGACAGTCCCGTTTTCTTCTGTGGAAAAAATTATTGCCTCCCAGGATGGGAAGACTGTTGCAGTACAGGAATATAAAAATGGGAAACTGCTGATCACAGCCCCTGATGGCGAGTACATCTCCCATGTGCCCCCCAACAGTGAGATGGTTGATAAATTAGTAGAAACCTATAATATACAATATACGTTCGCAAACACAGGACCTTATACCCCTTGGATTCTGGGCGGTGTAGTCCTTTTGTTTATAGCCATTGGCATTTACCTGTTTAAGTCAGGAAAAGGCGGAATGGGCGCTACAAATACTATGAAGCAAAGTGTATCTAAGCCAAAGGCCCTTCCTTCCATTTCACTTGAGGATGTTGGCGGAATTCAGGAAGAAATGAAAGAGGAAATCATGCAGACTCTTTCAATTTTAAAAGAACCTGAGCGCTCCCTGAAGATGGGGATTAAGCCGCCAAAGGGAATTCTGTTATACGGGCCTCCTGGAACGGGGAAAACGTTGCTGGCTCAGGCAATCGCTAAAGAGCTTGGAGCTACTTTTTTCTCAACCAGCGGTTCCGGTTTTAATGAATTGTTCGTTGGTGTGGGAGCATCCCGTGTAAGAAATCTTTTCCAAAATGCAAGAAAGCATGCCCCTGCTGTTGTCTTCATTGACGAAGTAGATGCACTGGCAGGCAGAAGAAAGCAGCATGGCGGGGAAGAAAGTGAAAAAACATTAACTGAGCTGCTAGTTCAGCTTGACGGCGGATATTCCAATGATGGAATACTATTTATTGCAGCGACAAACAGGAAGGATATGCTCGATGAAGCCTTCCTCCGTCCTGGGCGTATTGACTTCTCCTTCAATGTCCCTCTTCCGGATACAAAGGGCCGAAGAGAGATTATCAATATTCACACGAAAAATAGATTACTTGCTGAGGATGTCATGACAACACTTGGCGATCTGGCAGAAAGCACTTCTGGATTCTCGGGAGCAGATCTTCATTCCCTTTTTGAAACGGCAAGCCGCAGAGCTGTCCGTAACGGCCAGGAAATTATCTCTAAGGATGATTTGGATTATGCGCTGGATCGGACCATTTTGGGAACTACCACCCGTGCATTGCAGGATCCCGGCACGAAGCAGCGGGTGGCCATACACGAAGCTGGCCATGCTTTAGTGGCTGCTTTAACAAAACCAGGATCCGTCCGAAAAGCAACCATCATTCCCCGAGGTGAAGCTCTTGGTTACGTGGCCCCCATTCAAAAAGAACTTCACTTATCGACAACAAGTGAATTGCTTGATCAAGTTGCCATGATTCTCGCTGGCGGTGTATCAGAACGAATGATTCTTGGCGAGCATAGCATTGGAGTAAGCGGTGACGTAAAACAAGCCAAGCATATCATTGAGCAAATGGTTGATACCGGGTTACTGGATAACGGCTTTGAGCTTACTTTTAACAAAGGTCAAAAAGAAGCAAAAATGCAGGATCTTTTCCAGAAAGCACTGGAAAGATGCGAATTGATCATCGCAAATCATCAGCCTCAATTTGAAACGCTGGTAGAGGCCCTTCTTGAAAAAGAAACTCTTGAAGGCAGTGAAGTCCAGAAGATTGTTGGAGAATTGAAGACTGAAATGGTACTGGCATGATGAGAAACCGGCCCACTATGGGCCGGTTTTTTATAATGGAACTGCGGGTCATTTGTAAATAATCAAATTAACCCATAATAATGTTATGTAAACAAATGGTTCTTTCATATAACCAGAATAAATAAATGTTCCCATATAAAGGATTCTTCCTTTCTTTTGTTTAATTACTAATATTACCTACATAATGGAGGAATGGTTCTTTTGTATGATTTTACAGCTGACTTGATTTTTCACTTTCTGATTATGATCATGATCCCTTTTATCCATAAAATCTCTTCTTATCGGGGGGATTACTGGAAGACTTCTGCCCCGCTTTTATCTGTTCTTTTTTTAGCACTTTTCCTCACTATGACTTTTCCTGTGGAAATTGCAGGCGGTCAGTTTTTTGACTTGAAATTTATTCCTGTTTTTGTCGCCTATTTTTACATTAAGCCCCGTGCAGGCTTCCTGACTATTTTTGCATTGATTTCTTTTAAGGGCTTTTTTTCACCAGGAGATATTTGGATTGCGCTTGTAAATTACACAATAATTTCTGTGCTTTTTTTCTATGCGTCAAAAATCTATAAAAAATGTACATTTAGGCAAAAACTCAGTATAGCAGTTTTATTTTATCTTCCCATTACGATAACCAGGTATGTTATTTTCCTCCAAAAGGATATAAACGAAGACGCTGTATACTTACTATTGTTTTCAGCAGTTTCCATTATGACGCTTTCTATAATCATCTATTTGATTGAAATGAATCTGGTTCAGGAAAATATGATGGAAAAACTGAGAAATGCCGAAAAAATCAATGCAATCAGTCAGCTGGCTGCGTCAGTCGCCCATGAAATTAGGAATCCAATGACTACTGTAAGAGGTTTTCTGCAAATGCTTAAAAATGAAAAAAACCTGACTGCAGATCAAAAGACATTTATTAAAGTTTCTTTGGAAGAGCTGGACAGAACCAATCATATTATTAGTGATTTCCTCTCACTTGCACGCCCGGAAACTTCTGTTGCCAGTAAAGTTTCACTTTCCGGATTATTATTTGAGGTGGCTGATTTTATGCGGCCATATGGACTGATGACAAAGGTTGAAATAAGGACAAGTATTTTTGAAGGCATTTTTATCATGGGTAATCCGAATGAAATAAAGCAATTATTTATAAACTTAATGAAAAATAGTATAGAAGCCATGCCTGATGGCGGTATTCTAGAGGTTTCAGCATTCAAAAGAAATACTACAGCAGATATACAAATTAAAGATGAAGGTGTCGGAATGTCGAAAGAAAAGCTTCAAATGCTCGGTCAGCCCTATTACTCAACGAAAACAAAAGGAACCGGCTTAGGGTTAATGATATCTTTTGACATCATCAATCGTTTGAAAGGAAAATATTTAATAGAGAGCACACAGAATAAAGGAACCAGCTTTACTATTTCGCTGCCTCTATATTACTCGCCTGAAGAGATACGGCAGCCTTCTTTCCAGAACATGTCTGAAGGTCAGCGTATGAATGAGCGTTAACTCCATATTCCCTGAATGGGAATCTTTCCGAAAATAAATGATCGCCAGCACAGGGTAGCTTAATCGTGATGGATCAAATACATTAACTTTAAAAAAAGCCTCCAAAATCTGAAGGCTTTTTTCATTTATCCTCTGCCGGATGCACGGCCTCTTATAAAGTTTACAACAAAGATGATCGCTGCTATTACCAGCAGTATATGAATGATGCCTCCTGCTACTTTAAATATTAATCCGAGTATCCATAATACAAGCAAAATACCTGCTATAGTCCAAAGCATGCAATTCACCCCTTCCTGTTGATTTAATATTTACATACCCCTAACAACCGGGACAAAATCATGAGTAAATGAAAAAAAAAACATTGCCGCACTTTTTACAGTTCTGACAATGTTATGTTTTGCAGTGGATGGATATTATTATTCAGAGAGTATTGCATTTTCCAGTTCTTTTGCAGCAGCCCCGATTGGCAATTTCTTTTAATGAGGATGCTTCACTTTTTTTCAAATCCTTAAGCTTGTGATAAAACGTTTTCCATGCCTGCTCCCTTTTCTCAAAAGAAATAAATGCACCATCTTTGCCATTTCAACAGCAAAATCCATTAACATCTCAGGCATCTTTTTTCTCGGTCATTCTAACCCTTATCATTGTTACAATGATGTATCTCTTTTAAAAAGGTGCCGGACACCCATGCCACACAAGTTCAGTAAGATCATACAAAACCTTCCTGTATTCAGGGAAGTTTTGCTGCATCCTTTTTGCATCACTGCATATACTATATTCACGGTCGCCCACCTCTTCTAACATCGCTTCGTTGCGGGACTAACCAGACCGGAATGTGGGCGGCCACCTTTTAGGATTTAAGCCGTATTTCACCATTGCACCGTTTTATTACACACCATGAACAAAGCTGCAAACCACACCAGGCTTGCAGCTTTTATTTATAGTAAATTATAAAATGGAACTGTGTGAATCACTCTGTGGAAAGATTGCATCTACCTCCAGCGCCTAGCCCCTCGGGTCATAAGCCAAATCACTCCAGAAATCAGGACAAGGAACGCTTCGTCATCGGATACATCGCCCGACCAAAGCTGCTTTGGAAGGTTTCCTGCGTGATTCGTCATATGCCTGTCGGACTTGCACAGGATGTGCCGGCTTCAACGTTCGCCACAGGACGTGGCGGTTTTTAGTTGACGTTTACCCTGATCAAGGAGCTTCCGCTTTAGTTCAAGGACCTTCGTCAATAAGTTCATAGCCTGGAATCAGTTCTGAGAGCGGCACTATTTCTGCTTTCTCTTTATAAACAGGTATATACTCTTTAAGCACATTAACCATCTTTGTACCTGTGATGCCGACATGGCCAATTGCGATAATGCGTTCATTTTTCACCAGTTTTTCTGCAAGTCTGTCAGCCTGTTTTGTAATATGGGCAGTAGTGTATATGTCATCGAAGAAAATATTGTTTTCTACATATGGTACACCGATTTCTTTTGCCAGTTTGCCGACGACGCTTTTGCCGGTTGTTTTGCTGTCAAGATAAAATAATCCGTGTTCTTTGCATACTTTAAGGACAATTCTCATGACCCGCTCATTCTCAGTGGCTCTTGAACCCATATGGTGATTCATCCCGACCGCATGCGGCACTTCTTTGATGGCACTCTCTACCCTGCTGCGGATTTCTTCATCAGTTAAATCTGTTGTGATTGCCCCCGGACCAAGCCAGCTCCTCTTTCCTCTTTTCGGCTCCATTGGCATATGAACGATCACTTCATGTCCATTTTCACTTGCCAGTTCTGCATCTTCTTTTGTCGTTGGCATGAAAGGCATGATGGCAACTGTTAAGGTCACCGGAAGCTCCATCATTTCTGCTGTTCCCTTCATGTTGTTTCCCAGATCGTCAATGACAATCGCCAATTCAGGTTTTAGCGGGGCAGCACTTATGGAATTCCCTATACTTGCGAATGAAAAAATCAATAAAAATATACTGATGAATATTTTCATTTTCCATCCTCCTTTGAGCTAGCATTCCCTGATTCTTTAAAACAGTTCCAATGCAAAAACTGCCAGGAATTGATCCTGGCAGCACTTTATTTTTTATGCATTTTAAATTCAAGGAAAAGCTCGTTATAATAAGCAAGCATTCTTTTTCCCAGGTTCTCATAAACCTCCAGCCGAGCTGTCATTTCTTCATCCGGATAGAATCGTTCATCTGAAATTGTTTCTTCGTCCATATATTTCAGCGCTTCTTTATTCGGCGTTGAATATCCAACGTATTCTGTATTTTGTGCCGCATTTTCCGGGTCAAGGATGAAATTCATAAACTGGTGGGCTGCTTCCGGGTTTTTGGCAGTCTTAGGGATGACCATATTATCAAACCAAAGATTGGAGCCTTCTTCCGGAAGTACATATTCCAGATTATCCTTCTCCCACATGAGTTCCTGAGCCGTGCCGGACCAGACCACCCCAATGCCGGCTTCATCATTTTCCATCAGCATTCTGATTTCATCACCGACAATGGCTTTAATGTTAGGAGTAAGACTATCGAGCTTTTGTTTAGCTTCGACCAAATGGTCTCTATTTTTGTCATTCAGCGAATAATGGAGACTGTTGAGACCCATGCCCATTACTTCCCTTGCCCCATCTATCAGCAGGATCTGGTTCTTTAATTCAGGGTCCCATAAATCATTCCAGCTTGTGATTTTTTTATCTCCTAAAATATCGGTGTTATAAAGAATTCCGACAGTACCCCAGAAATAGGGAATTGAATATTCATTCCCGGGATCAAAAGGCAGGTCCATAAAACGCTGATCGATATATTTCAGGTTCGGAATTTTTGAATGATCAACCGGCAAAAGCAGGTCTTCCTCTTTCATTTTTTCAATCGCATATTCAGATGGAACAGCAATATCATAAGCTGTGCCACCCTGTTCAATTTTCGTCATCATCGCTTCATTGGAATCGAATGTCTCATAGATGACTTTTATGCCTGTTTCCTGTTCGAATTTGTCCACCAAGTCTGCATCTATATAGTCGCCCCAATTAAAAATGGTCAAAGTATTTCCGCTTGTGTAGCCCTGGGAGGAATTCAGCCCTGAAGCGATGTACAATAAGGCAAATGAAACAATTAATACCGCGGCGAGTGCCTGAACAAGCTTCTTCATTGCCTTACCCCCATTCCATTCGGCTTATCATTTCGTTTCGTAATAAAGTAATAGCCTATTACCAGAATGATTGTAAATAGGAAAAGCAAAGCAGATAAAGCATTAATATTTAAAGAAACTCCCCGTCTTGCCAGTGAATAAATCTCAACAGACAAAGTGGTAAAGCCGTTGCCTGTAACAAAGAAAGTTACCGCAAAATCATCCAGGGAATACGTCAGGGCCATAAAAAAGCCAGCGAAAATTCCAGGAGTAATATAAGGGAGAATGACTTTGGTCAGCACATCGAATCTGCTTGCCCCAAGATCCATGGCTGCATAAATCATGGACGTGCTCATTTCTTCTATTTTAGGCAAAACCATCAGCACAACAATCGGTACACTAAAGGCTATGTGAGCAAGCAAAACAGATACAAATCCAAGCTTAAGTCCGATCATTGTAAACAGAATCAAAAACGAGGCGCCTATAATGACATCCGGACTGACAATCAGCACATTATTCAGTGACAGGAGCGTATTTTTCACTCTGCGTTTTCTAGCATAGGCAATGGCTAGTCCTCCAGCCACTCCAATAATGGTCGAAATCGCTGCAGATAAAAGGGCAATAATAATGGTGTTAAGGACAATGATGAGTAATCGGGCATCAGCAAACAGCTCCCGATACCAATCCAGGGTGAAACCTTCGAATTGATACATGGTCCCTCCGCTGTTGAATGAATAAAATATCAAGTAAAAGATCGGGGCGTACAGGATGATAAAGATAAGTGCCAAATAAATCGCCGGCCATTTCCTGTTCTTTTTCATTATAGGATCCCCCGCTTTCTTCTGCCTGTCAGCACCATAATGAACACCATTGCGATAATCAGAAATACGGCAATGGTCGAGCCCATTCCCCAGTCCTGTGTCACAAGGAAATGCTGTTCAATGGCTGTTCCAAGAGTGATGACACGGTTTCCTGCAATCAGCCTTGTCAGCATGAATAATGACAGTGCAGGGATAAAGACGATCTGGCATCCCGATTTCACGCCATCAAGTGTCAAAGGAAAAATTACGCGTTTAAATGTTACCCAGGAAGACCCGCCTAAATCATTGCTGGCATCAAGAAGGGTTGGATTCAGTTCATTCAGAGAATTAAATATCGGCAAAATCATGAAAGGAAGAAAGATGTATACTGACACAAAGATAAAGCTGAAATCAGTGAACAGAATTTGCCTGCCCCCTATTCCCATTGCATCCAAAAAGCTATTGGCTGCACCATATGTTCCAAAGATACCCAGGAATGCATAGGCTTTTAAAAGCAAATTAATCCACGATGGCAGTATAATTAATAAGAGCCACAGCTGCTTATGTTTCGTCTTAGTAAGCAAATAAGCTGTCGGATAAGCGATCAGCAATGAAAATAACGTTATTAAAAAGGCATACCAAAAGGAGCTTAAAGTCATTTTTAAATAAACGGGTGTAAAGAACTTTCTATAATTCTCCAAAGTGAAGTGCCCTTCAATATCAAAAAACGAATAATACAGAACAAGAAGCAATGGCGCTACTACAAAGAGAGCAATCCAAAGGACATAAGGAATTAAATAAAAGTTGCGGGAATTAGTTCTCATGGCTTTCCTCTTCATAAGCTTCAAGACGCTTATCAAATTCCTCTTCTGTTTCCCCGTGCCTCATGACGTGTATTGCTTCGGGATCGAAATGAAGGCCAATTTGATCCCCGACTGTCGCCTTTTTCGTTGAATGGACCAGCCACTCATTGCCATCGCTGTCATAGCAGCTGATTTCATAATGGACTCCCCTAAAGAGCTGGGAGTCAACTTGTACCTTCAGTTTCCCATCTTCCGGTGCGGTAATAGCCAGGTCTTCAGGGCGGATGACGATCTCAACATCTTCGTTTGGCTCAAAGCCCCCATCAACACACTCAAATAATTTGCCGGCAAACTTCACCAGATAGTCTTGGATCATCGTTCCAGCAACGATATTTGATTCCCCAATAAAATCTGCTACGAAACGATTGATCGGCTCATCATAAATATCAGTAGGAGTTCCGCTTTGCTCGATGCTTCCGCTGTTAAGTACGAAAATTTCATCTGACATGGCTAATGCTTCTTCCTGGTCATGTGTGACGAAAATAAACGTAATGCCCAGATTTCTCTGCAGTTCCCTCAGCTCATATTGCATTTCGGTCCGCAGCTTTAAATCAAGTGCGGATAAAGGTTCATCAAGGAGAATAACCTCTGGTTCATTGACAATGGCACGCGCGATGGCAACACGCTGGCGCTGTCCACCTGACATTTCTTTGATTTCACGATTTTCGTAGCCTTCAAGGTTTACAAATCTTAGCGCTTCCTTTACTTTCCTCTCAATATCGGCATTCTTCATTTTTTTGATTTTTAAACCGAATGCAATATTTTCATACACATTCAAATGCGGAAATAGAGCGTAATCCTGAAAAACGGTGTTTACTTGCCTTTTGTTGGCTGGAACATTATTTATTATTCGCCCATTAAAATAAATGTCCCCTTCGGAAGGTTCAGTAAATCCGGCAATCAATCGCAATATGGTCGTTTTCCCGCAGCCCGATGGCCCTAAAAGGGTATAGAACTTCCCGCGCTCAATTTCAAAGCTGACATTTTTTAAAACTGGCGGATCATTATCATATCTTTTTGTAACGGAATTAAATCGAATAATGGTGTTATCTGTCATCTAACTCTCCCTATCTATAGAAATTTACAGCACTAATGTATTGTTAAGTTCAAACGTATAATATCATAAATTTCTCGGAATCTGTCATAAATTGTTGAACATCCTTTACAAAAAAAACCGCACCAATTGGTGCGGGATTAGCAGATACTACACTCCCCGCTTATTGCCCCATACATATGTATGCAGCTGCGGAAGTACTTTAACATCTGTCAAATCATTGTCATGTATCGTTTTTTCAATGAGCCAATCATATTTGTCAAGCAGTTTCTGCAATAAATTTCGGTCGTCAGCTGTAACAGTGTCATCATTTCCCACCTGCAGATAAAACGGAACACCGGGATAGCGCTTATGAATGTTTTTAGCGTATTCATAATCCTTATCATCAAAAACAACAATCTTCAGTGAGACCTGCTGTTCTGCCTTTCTTTTGGTCTGAAGATTATTCACAATATAACCGAGCACATCGAAGTCTGTTTTCATGCCTGAGCTCGGCGGTTTTGGGGATAGGGTCAGTTCATCAATTTCATAAAACCAATCCTGCCAGCGGCTCCCCTGTGTTTCCAGGCAGATCTTAATTTTTTCTGCTTTGAGCAAAGAAATGAGTTCACTCAAATTTTTTAAAAGTGCAGGATTACCCCCGGATATGGTCACAAAGGAAAATCCATCCCCACCCAGCTCTTTAAGCTCTTTCCAAATTTCATCCGGTTCCATTTGGCGGATGCTGTCTTTCGCACTTCCATCCCAGGTAAAGGATGAATCACACCAGCTGCATGAATAATCACATCCTGCTGTACGGACGAACATCGTTTTCTGGCCGATCACCATTCCTTCACCCTGAATGGTTGGTCCGAATATTTCGAGAACAGGAATCTTACTCAACCTCCATCCACTCCCTTCTTGCTTCCGCATAGCTTGTAGGAGTTTCAAAAAGGCGCACAAATTCTACTCTTGCACCAACATATTGCTCTTTTCTGTTTTGGAGGCTTTGTGCCATTTTTTCATAAATCCAGACAACCATATTCTCTGCTGTCGTATTCATTGGCGGCAGCGTTTCATTCAGATACTTGTGGTCAAGGAATATTTCAATTTCGTTTTTCCAAATTTTTTTAATGTCGCCGAAATCAATCATTAATCCTCTGTCATCCACGAATCCGCTTATGCCAAAAATCACCTTGTAGGTGTGCCCATGCAGGTTTTTGCATTTGCCTTCATAGCAATGCAGATGATGGGCTGAATCAAAAGTGAATTCCTTGCTGACCATTACACGCTTATGGTGGTATTTCAGCTGATCGGGTTTGATATCCTCATTTATCTTCTGCAGTTTATCAACAATCCTGAAACCGTACATGGCTTAAAGCTCCTCCTTTTCCTTGAGGTATTCTTCAAGGCCATTTTTCCTTAAATGGCATGCTGGACACTCACCGCAGCCATCAGCCGGAATTCCGTTATAGCATGTCAGTGTTTTCTCACGCACATAATCAAGGGCATTTAATTCATCTGCCAGCTTCCATGTCTCTGCTTTGTTGAGCCACATTAATGGTGTATGGATCACAAACTGTTCATCCATTGATAGATTAAGGGTGACATTCAATGATTTTATAAAAATATCCCTGCAGTCTGGGTAGCCGCTGAAATCTGTTTCACACACCCCGGTTATAATATGCTTTGCATTAATCTGACTGGCCAGCACACCAGCAAATGACAGGAATAAAAGGTTTCTCCCAGGCACAAATGTGGATGGAAGCCCGCCTTCCTCCCCATCCTTTACTTTAATCTCATCACGGGTTAGTGCATTTGGTGCCAGCTGATTCAATAGGGACATATCTAGAATGTGGTGCCTGATCCCCAGTTCCTTTGCTATTTGCTGTGCACATTCGATCTCCAGCTTATGACGCTGATTATAATTAAAAGTGACGGCTTCCACTTCTTCAAAACGTTCCTTTGCCCAGAATAAGCAAGTTGTACTATCCTGACCGCCACTGAACACAACGAGTGCTTTATCATTTTTCATATAAAAATTCTCCTTTAAATAGAAAAACAGGACCACTAAGAAAGCAGACCTGTTTTCCTTAGTTTTTTAAAGAGGGTAGCTAGAACCTCTACCGTGTACACGGATTTAGCTATTGAACTATCAGTTTATATTATCATCTTTATTGGCTTTTTAGAAGGCTTAAATTTATACAGTAAAAAAGTTTTATTATTCAAAATCGCGGGAAAGTAATAATGCAGCGCCAATTTCATAAGGAGGGACTGAAGCCATGATCAGGTTTACATCGACTTCACGCTATTCCTTTGGCATTGCAAAAAAAGGGACATTTATAAGAAGGTCTGCAGGAATGAATATTCAGGATAGGTCTACTCTGATGCGTCTGGGACTGCTGCAATAATCGGAACCGGCAAAAAAGGTGCAGCTATTGCTTGCACCTTTTTTGCGTTTTAATTTTCTGAATCGGCTTCCAGGAGGTCCCACGCTGTTATGATGCCTTTTGGTTTTTCGGTCGGCTTTCCGTTCTCGGTAACTATGATCCCTTCAAGCTTTTCATTTTTATTTCGGCAGTCCTCAAACATATCCTCTAATTCAAAGATAGATGTATGTTTGCCTGCAAACGAGATTTGATACTTTGATTTCTTGCTGAAAAGCTCTTTAATTCTCACCTTTTTCAACTGGATTGTTTCTTCTGTAAAGTGCTCTGCCATCCATTTCACGATATCTGCCGAAGTTAATAGCCATGAGTATTCCTCTTTTCTCGAGTAAATGGGGAATTGGGAGTGTGAAAATTTATTAATTATGGCCAGTACATCCGTTAGCTTGCCATCTTCATAAAAATAAAATACCGGAGTTGCAGCTATGGAAAGTGCGGTTTTTGGCTTTTCAAAATGGCCGGCAATCCTTTCAATCTTTTCTACCGTCTCGAGATGAGGCTCCGCAATATAATAATCAAGGTCTATTTTTTCATGGACAATGGCATTTCGCAGCTTGGCAAACTGATGCAAATCATCTTCATATAATCGAATCAGCGAATGATTTTTCTGTATTTCTATAAGTTTATAAAATCTATCTGTTCTGGCGTTTTTAGCAGATTGTTTTAAGGCTTTGTGAATACGGTTAAAGGCAGCCTCAAATCTTTCTGATAAGTTCATTTCTAAATCTGCTTCCAATATGATCTCTCCCTAAATGGTGATGTACCTCCTCTATTCCCAAAATGATGGACAAACTAAACTTTGAAGATATTGGTACGCCTTCTAGCAGAATAATTTGCACAAATAGAATTTTCAGTCTATTATATAATATTATATTCTTCTGCTAAGGACATTGCATAAATATATAACATTACTAATAAATGTTTTTCAATCAAGCATTAGAAGACATGATTTTCCCTTTTTTCAGAAAGAATAATGAATGAAATTCTTTTGAATAAAAATGAAGATTTATTATTACCAAATAATATTTTATTCCTCAGTACAAACAAATTTACTGCGAAAGCTGGTGAAATGATGAGATACACCCTTCACCCATTAGGGGATGATGCTGTTCTTGTTGAGCTTGGGAAAGAAATCAGCAAGGAAACTCATCAGAAAGTTCAGTCGCTGACTGCCTTTCTTGAAAAGTACCCTCCCGAATGGATGATTGAATACATACCTGCTTACACAACTGTAACCATGTTTTATAATCCATTTAAGGCCTATCAGCTTTCAAATGGCCAGCTCCCGTTTAATTTCGTGTGTTCACTGATTAAACCGCTTATTGAAGAGATGACGGAAAATAATATGCCGGAACCTGAAATTGTTGAAATCCCGGTATGCTATGGAGGAGAATTTGGGCCGGATCTTGATTTTGTGGCAGAGCATAATGGGATTACCCCCGAAGAAGTTATTGAATTTCACTCCTCAGGCAGCTACCTGGTCTATATGATTGGATTTGCACCAGGATTCCCTTTTATTGGCGGAATGTCAGAACAAATTGCCGCACCAAGACGGGATACGCCGCGTCTAAAGATTCCCGAGAGAACAGTGGGGATTGCCGGGATGCAGACGGGTATTTACCCCATCGAGACGCCAGGCGGCTGGCAGCTGATTGGGCGTACTCCTGTTAAATTGTTTCGGCCGACGGATGACTCCCCTACCCTACTCAAAGCAGGCGACCAAATCAAATTCAAGCCAATCAGTCTGGAAGAATACCATCATTGGGAGGAGACGGAACAATGATTAACGTTTTAAAGCCTGGACTCCTTTCTAGCATTCAGGACCTGGGGAGAACCGGCTATCAAAAGTTTGGCGTGATTTCCAGCGGGGCCATGGACCCATTTTCACACCGGATGGCCAATCTGCTGGCTGGAAACGAAGAAAATGATCCTGTTTTAGAAATAACGATGATGGGTCCAATTTTAACATTTGAAAAAGATACCCTCATTTCGATTTGCGGCGGTGACCTTTCCCCTTCCATCAATGGCCAGCCTGTTCGGACATGGAGATCCGTTTTTGTGAAAAAAGGCAGTGAACTTAAATTCGGCCGGTGCCGTAAAGGGTGCCGAGCCTATCTGGCTGCTGCGGGCGGATTTGCCGTACCTGATGTAATGAACAGCAAATCCACCTACCTGCGTGCAGGAATTGGCGGTTATAAAGGCAGAGCATTAAAGTCAGGAGACCTGCTGGAAACCGGCAAACCTTCTCTCCAATCATTGAAAATAACGGAGTATTTGACAAAACAGATTCTTGATAGGACTTTTGTTGAAAACGACTGGGGTATTGCATCAGAACTCATACCGGACACAGCGGCAAATCCAGAAATCAGAATAACAAGGGGCCGCCAATTTGATTTATTTTCCGAAGCAAGCCAGGTTCAGCTTTTCAAACATGCCTTTGAAGTTACCTCACAATCGGACAGGATGGGATATAGACTGAAAGGCCCTGCTCTTTCGCTGTCAGAACATGCTGAGCAAATATCTGAAGCCGTAAATTTTGGTTCCATTCAAGTTCCTCCGGATGGAAATCCGATTGTATTGCTGGCTGACCGGCAAACAACTGGAGGTTATCCAAAAATTGGACAGGTTGCTGCTGTCGACCTCCCCCTTCTGGCGCAGGCCAAACCCGGAGACTCCTTAAGTTTTGCAGAAATATCAAATGAACAGGCGCAGCAGTTATTAATTAATAGAGAAATGAAATTAAGGGAATTAAAGCAAGGCATATTTTTAAAAACAAGAGGAGGAAATTAAGATGCACATTGTAGACATTAATTGTGATATGGGAGAAAGCTTTGGTTCATACAAGATGGGGAGCGATGAGGAAATACTTGATTATATTACTTCTGCCAATATTGCATGCGGCTTTCATGCCGGCGACCCTGCGACCATGCGAAAAACAGTTAAGATGGCACTTGAGAAGAATGTTGGCCTGGGTGTCCATCCGGGACTCCAGGATCTGCATGGATTCGGCCGGAGGGATATAAACATAACCCCTCAGGAAGCTTATGACTTAGTGGTCTATCAAATTGGTGCTTTGTATGCCTTTGTTAAATCTGAAGGCGGAAAGCTTCAGCATGTAAAACCGCACGGTGCATTATTCAACATGGCCTCAAAAAGCGCACCATTATCAGAAGCAATCGCAGAAGCGGTTTATAAAGTGGATCCTGAACTGATTCTTTTCGGGCTCTCAGGAAGCGAATTAGTAAAAGCCGGCAGGAAAATTGGACTCCGCTCTGCAAATGAGGTGTTCTCAGACCGCACGTACCAGGAGGATGGAACTCTTACTTCAAGAAGGGAACACAATGCACTTATTACAGATCATAGCGAAGCTGTAAATCAGGTAATCCGCATGGTCAAGGAAGGAAAGGTTCATTCTGTCCAGGGTACTGACGTTTCCATTGAGGCCAATACGATATGCATCCATGGTGACGGGGAAAGCGCACTTGAATTTGCCCAATATATTCCGAAGGCACTGAATGAAGCAGGAATCCAGGTAGCGAAAATCAGCGAGTTTTTGAAATAAAACCGATATTCGTGGAAGTAATGAAAAGTTGGTGCCCCTTTAAGGAGACTTATTTATCTTGCGGGGATTCCGATGTTCTCATCGGGTTGAAATAGTGCATATGAGGTTTTAAAAAATAGCGTGCAGGCTTTTAGGGGCGATTGTCGGGAATAGTTCTGTTGAAGAAGAATACTCTAGCGCGAATGGAACTCAATCATTACAAATAGTGCTGATGCAAGGTAAAAGAAGCACGAAAGATAACCACAAATAGAATTATTGGGGGAAAATGAATGAAAAAGCAATCTAATGCCAGTCTTTTGCTGGGTGCGGCATTCCTTATGGCCACTTCTGCCATTGGACCAGGCTTTCTGACACAAACGACAGTATTTACAGAAACCCTGCTTGCGAGTTTTGGATTTGTAATTTTAATTTCTATTATTATCGATATTGGGGCACAGATGAATATCTGGCGAATCATAGCCGTTTCTGAAAAGCGCGCACAGGATATTGCCAACGATGTCCTTCCGGGAATGGGATATTTCCTTGCTGCCCTGATTGTCATGGGCGGTCTTGCTTTTAATATTGGGAATATTGCCGGTGCCGGGTTAGGTACAAATGTTATTTTCGGTATATCCCCTGAATTGGGCGCCCTTCTAAGCGGAATTTTGGCAATCGGCATCTTTCTTGTAAAAGAAGCGGGCAGATTAATGGACCGTTTCACACAGATTTTAGGATTTGTCATGATTGGATTAACTCTTTATGTAATGTTTACTGCACAGCCTCCTGTTGGTGAAGCTGTTGTCAAAACGTTCGTGCCGGATAAAATTGATATTCTGGCCATTATTACACTAGTCGGCGGAACGGTTGGCGGTTATATTACCTTCGCTGGCGGGCATCGTTTAATTGATGCTGGAGTCAAAGGAAAAGAAGCTCTGCCGGAAGTCACAAAGAGCTCTGTCAGTGCAATCGGGATTGCTTCCATTATGCGTATCTTCCTGTTCCTTGCCGCACTGGGTGTGGTTTCACAGGGCCTTGCACTCGATCCATCCAACCCTCCTGCTTCTGTCTTCCAGCTGGCAGCGGGGAATATTGGATATAAGATGTTTGGAGTAGTTATGTGGGCAGCTGCCATAACTTCTGTTGTCGGTGCAGCTTATACATCGGTCTCATTCATTCGGACATTGAGCCCTGCTGTCGAGAAATATCATAAATGGGTCATTGTCGGTTTTATCGCCATTTCTACATTTGTTTTTGTTTTGATTGGAAAACCGGTAAAAATATTGGTTTTAGTTGGTTCATTAAACGGGCTTATCCTGCCGATTGCACTAGGTGTAATGCTGATTGCTGCCTATAAAACCAAAATTGTCGGTGATTATAAACATCCCCTTTGGATGACGATTTTCGGAGTCATTATCGTGATAGCCATGTCTTACATGGGGGTTTATTCATTAATCAATGGTATCCCCGAGCTATTTAAATAAGCATGAAAGGAGATTTTCATATGATCACCCCTTCTCAATTGAATCCCGAAGAGGCGCGCAAATTAATCCGTGTAAAGGATTGGGATGATCCAACTGCAGGAATGGCTAATGGCTTTATTCAAGCTAATCTGGCTATATTGCCAAAGGAGCTGGCCTTTGAATTTCTGCTCTTCTGCCAGCGTAATCCTAAATCATGTCCAATCATTGATGTGACTGAACCAGGTTCACCAGTGCCAATGCTGTCAGCTCCAAATGCTGATATTAGAACCGACCTGCCAAAATACAGGGTATATAAAAACGGAGAGCTCGCTGAGGAACTTTCAGATATAACATCTTATTGGAATGATGATATGGTAGCATTTCTGCTCGGATGCAGTTTTACATTCGAAGACGCATTGCTCAAAAATAATATCCCTATCCGCCATATTGAGGAAAATCGGAATGTCCCGATGTATAAAACCAATATTGGCTGTGTGGGTGCAGGCCGGTTTGAAGGCCCGATGGTAGTGAGTATGCGTCCGATGACAGAAAAGGAAGCCATTAGGGCTGTACAGGTGACAAGCCGCTTCCCATCTGTCCATGGGGCCCCTGTCCATATTGGAAATCCAGAAGCAATCGGCATTAGCAATATCCAACGCCCAGATTTTGGGGACCCTGTGACCATTAAAGATGGAGAGGTACCGGTTTTCTGGGCCTGCGGGGTAACACCCCAGGCAGTTGCCATGCATGTGAAGCCGGAAATTATGATTACACATGCTCCGGGACATATGTTTATTACTGATTTGAAAAATGAGGAGTTTTCGGTTTTATAGGAAAAAGGCGTCCCATGGGCGCCTTTTACTTTTTATTTTTCAAATAATTCAGGGCATCATGATGATCTTTTTTCATAATCTGCTCAATTATTGGGTCTGCGGGTATTACTTCCCTGCTTTTTTTATTGATTGTCCGGTAAACGGGCCTGATCGACGAAAGACTGCTTTTAACTTTCCATTCGCTATCCTGGAAAACAATTTTCAAATCGATGAGACCAAGATGATTGCCCCAATATCCAGCTTGGACTGCAGCAGTTCCGTTAATGGTGCCAGTCTTTAAGTCGATTCCAGGCAGCTTTTGCAGTTCATCTTTGACAGGAAAAACAGAATGGCTGTGCCCGAATAGAATGGCATCTAATCCTTTAACCTTGCTGAGGGCATGAACTGAGTTGCCCTTTTTTTCATCCAGTCCTTTATCGGACTCTAGACCTGTATGGGCAAGAGCCACAATAATATCTGCCCCTTTGCTTTTCATAATAGGGATAAAATGCTCGGCAGTTTCCTTTATATTTTTCACTTTAAGGTTTCCGTGAAAATACTCCTTATTCCATTCCGCAACAATCGGTGTGATAAAGCCGATGACTCCAACTTTCAGCTTATGCTTCTCCCCGGCTGTATCTGTCACTTCTTTCTCTATAATGGTATAGGGATTAAAATAATTCAAATCATCCTCATCGAGCTGATTGCTGTCTTCAACATATATATTGGCATTGACATAAGGAAAGTTAGCCCCCCTGAGGCTTTCTTCCATAAAATCAATTCCGTAATTAAATTCATGATTTCCCACCGTAGCAGCATCATAAAGCAGAGTATTCATGGCTTTAAAAACAGGATGGACATTAGCCATGTCAAGCGGATGGCTTCTATAGGCATACTCATCGAGTCCGTTGCCTTCAAGAATGTCCCCATTATCAAATAGAAGGGAATTAGGAGACTCATTTCTTGCCTGTTTAATCAAGCTGGCCGTTCTTGAAAGCCCAAACTCCACTGTTTTCTTGCGGTCTTCGTAATCATAACCAATCATATTTCCATGCAAATCCGTTGTTTCCATCAGGCGCAGATGGATGGTTGGCGGTCCGGAGACTTCAGCTTCCGTCTGGTTCCAGACAATCAGCAGGGCTATGAATAATAACAGCGTGATTAAGTATTTTTTCATTCCCTTTTTCATTCCATCTCCCCCAGATGATCTAAGATAAGTTTTCTTATTTTCTCTCGATACATGAAAATTAATCAGAGATTGGGGGCTTAAGAAAAAAGAAGAAAAAAAGGAAAATTTTGAAACTTTTTATCATCCTATTCGTTATAAAAGAAAACAAAAATAGGAGGTCCTGCATGGTTAGACAAAAAAAATTCTGGGTTTGGGCATTGTTGTTCTTTATTTTAGAATCAATTTTAGCAGCGGGTATTTCGTTTTTTCTTCACTTCCCTCTGCTTGATACCATTGCCTACAGCAGCTTTATTCTTTTTGCATTAAGCCTATTTGCTTTTTCACAGGATGATGCCTGGACAAATAATGTGATTGCTGATTAAGCTAAATATGATGACTCATATGAATGAAGAAGAAAGAGCTGAATTTTTCATTCATATCAATCCGTTTCTTTCAGGGACATTTGCTTTTTTTATCGTTGGGATAATAATTACGGTGTATTTGTTTATAAGTTAATTTGTTGTTGTTTTAGTGTTTAATGATGTCCGTTTCTTTCCGCGGGGAGGCATGAGAGCCTCCTTTGCTTCGCTTGTGGGGTCTCTTACTCCCTCTCCTCCCGAAGGACTTTGAATTGTCTTCCTTGAATCATCACCGCACGAAGAAAATGCGTATGCATTTTCAAGGATCAAGTGCCCACAGCGAAGATCAACTCAGCAGATTAAATAAAATTTGGAGTAAAAAAAACAACAAACTTTGAAAAAAACTTCTATTTTTTGTAAAGAGTTTTTATTATGATTTTCTCCCAGCTTTTCCAGTTCAGTACGTTTTTCAGGCGTATTCTTGTGCGTACACCCTTTCCTACCGGGTACCTGAGTGAAGGTTCTTTTTCCCTGAGAATGCTCACTGCTTTTTTCGCTACGATTAGCGGATCTTCATAAAAGGGCTCGCCTTGTTCAAGGTAATTTTGAATTTTTGTCATATATGGATAATAAGGTGAATCTTTTTTCAAGGATGGTTCCGCTATCTTTTTCCCTGTTGTCCAGATGCCAGTCCTGAAAGATCCTGGCTCAATCAGGACAACATTTACGCCAAACGGTTTCATTTCAAGTCTAAGTGATTCACTCCACCCTTCTACAGCAAATTTTGATGCGGCATATGGCGATAAGCCTGGAAACCCGATTCTTCCGCTGATGGAACTTACATTTAAGATGGTTCCTGTTCTTTGTTTTCGCATAAATGGCAGAACCGCTTGTGTTACTGCAAACGTTCCAAAAACGTTTGTCTCAAATTGATTTCTATACTCCTCCAGCGGTATTTCTTCCGCAAATCCTGCTCCTGCATAGCCTGCATTATTGATTAAAACATCAATTGAAGGCAATTGAAGGATCAGGTTTTTAAAAACTTCTATGGATGAGGACGAGGTGACATCCAATTCGTGAATGGATATCTGTTCATGAACTCCCTCTCGTCTAGCTTTCTCCATTAATAATTTGCTTTTATTCGTATTTCTCATTGTTGCAATAACTTGAAAATCATTCTTAGCCAGCTCAATGGCCATCAAGGTTCCAAACCCGCTGGAACAGCCTGTAACGGCAGCATATTTCCTATCCAACTATCATCATCCTTTCTTCGTAATGATTTTTTCCAATTCGACTGTAAATAGATATATAATTAAATGAAAAAGTATTATAAAATAGTAAATATATTGATAATAAGAGGATGAACAAGGTGGCACACATATTTTTCAGCATTTTCCTGCTTGTATCCGGTTTGTCTTCATCATTGCAGCAAAGCCAGGAGCCGATTGATTTAAATGTGCATTTGAAGGGAAATGCCATTGTTATTGATTCACCTGCCCTTAAAAGCCCTGCATTGAGCAGCACATTAGCAGCTGCAGTAAAATTTACGGCGAAGCTGACCTATTATAAAGAATACCGGATCCATTTTCAGGCGCTAAACTCCCATGCAATTCACAGAAGCAATGAATACATGATCCCATATATGTTCCAGAGTAACTATCTCCGCATTTCATGAAATTTTAAAGAAACTTAAAAAGTGTGGAGGAATGAAATTGGAAACGATAAAATCATTTTTAAATAATAACAGCATCAAACGATTCATTATTTTTGGAATTATTGTCCTGGCTCTTTACCTGCTGAGGAGCATGATTAATTTAATTCTGATTACATTTATATTTTCATTTTTGATGGATAGGCTTGTGAAGCTTGTCCTCTCGAGATTTAAACTGAATAGGAAACTGACGGTCATAACCCTTTATATGGGAATTATCGGCCTGCTTTCTATAGGGATTATCAAGTACCTCCCTTTAATTGTATCTGAAATATCACAGCTGTTTAAACAGGTTGAAAGCTTTTACACCCAAAAACATGACAATATCGTAATTACATATATTGTTCAAATGCTCGAAACAAATGAAATTACGAAATATCTTGAACAGGGCTTTGCGTTCCTGCTTCAATATTTTTCCGATATTAGTCATATTGCCGTACAGGTATTGCTGTCTCTAATCCTTAGCTTGTTTTTCCTGCTTGAAAAACCGAAACTGATTGAATTCACCTTGAAATTTAAGCACAGCAAAATCGCTGACTTTTATAATGAAATCGAGTATTTTGGAAGTAAATTTGTGCAAACATTCGGGAAAGTAATCGAGGCGCAGTTTGTCATTGCCACAGTCAATTGCATCCTGACAACACTTGCTCTATGGATCATGGACTTTCCACAGCTGATGGGATTGTCAATTCTGATTTTCCTGCTGGGATTAATTCCTGTAGCAGGTGTCATTATTTCGCTTGTCCCGCTCTGTACAATCGCCTATTCTCTCGGCGGATTCATCCAAGTATTTTATATAGTACTGGTCATTATGGTGATCCACGCCATTGAAGCGTATATTTTAAATCCGAAGCTTATGTCTTCCAAAACGGATTTGCCGGTCTTTTATACCTTTATTGTCCTGATTTTCTCTGAACATTTCTTCGGTGTTTGGGGATTAATCGTCGGTATACCAGTGTTTGTATTTATGCTGGATGTTCTTGAAGTCAAGAGCAATCCGCCGAAAATTCAGTAATTTAAAAACACACAGTCCCGCTGTGTGTTTTTTCATCTTTTCAGAATCCCCCTTTTATTATCGGGCTGCTTCAGCCAATGCCTGAGCCCTTTTCCTGCGTGTGGTTCATCATTATATCTGGGAATGACGTGCAGATGGCTGTGAAGAATGGATTGATTTGAAGCATCGCCCACATTCCAGCCAAGCGTATATCCATCTGGTGCATACTTTTTATCTAAATAATCCTTAGCTTTTTGCAAAAGTACATATGTATCATTCCATTCTTCCGCTGTCAGGTGAAAAGCATCGGAATGGTGCGCTTTTGGCACTATGACCCCACAGCCCTCCAATACGTCCTGTTCTTTATCGTGCTGAAGAAAATAACAAGTGCTGTTTTCAAAAATGATATTTTGAAGAGGGTCCTTGTGCGGACTGCAAAAAGGACAATGATCCTGATGCGGCATTTAATTTTTTCCTTTCTTTGCGGGGTGATTTATCAACAACTTCTCCAAAGCGGCTTTATGTGAATGCTCATCAAATGCAGAGTTATTGATTACAGCCTTTCGAATGGACAGCTTCTTCAAGATTTCCTCTTCTGCCTGCCTCCTGGCTTTAAGAACCTTTAAAGTGCCATCTTCCCCGCTTAAATGATTTTTCTTTCCATATCCTTGATCGGTATAATAATGGATAAAACCTTCAGACCAGGATTGCGGCCGTTCTTTTATCGCTTTCCTGAAAGAGTAGTCAAGGTTATCCTGACTGATATAAATTAATATCGGATTCAGCTTTTTCACGGAATTTTCCAATGCCAATACATAATTCCGAACCTTTGTAAGCGGAGCTCCATATTTAATCATACCGACTGTAACAGGATTCTGTATAAAACAGCATTCAAAAATATGTACTTTTTTGCCGCTGGCAGCTCGCGTTGAAAATCGTTCCCAATTATTGATTATAAGTTTCATATTTTGATCCAAAGGAAGCTCATAGATATCCTTTTTAGATACTTTCTCATAAAATGTGTCTGGAATGTCAGGTACAAGCTTTTTATAAGGCAATAAATAGCTATTGTCTTCCGGAATGCAATTTTCGATAATTTGGTCTCTGAATGCACTATATTCTTCCAGTAATCGATGCCACTGGTCATTTTCAAAATAGGCGACGCTCTCATAATCTGCCGGATGATTCAGATCCCCTTCGCAGTACAGCTCTGACTCAATACCGTTTTGCATCAAAATTTCATGAACCAATCTTGCAGTAGTAGATTTGCCTGAACCAGGCAGACCCTCGATTAAAATTAATTTTGTATCCATCGAATCACCTTCACAATATTTAGAATTCGCATTCTATTGTAATGCATAAAAAGAAAAACAAACAGCATTATTAACTGTTTGTCGTTTGGAAGAGGTTTATTTTATTGCTGAATTTTTTTATGGGAAATTGCCTTGGATATTAATAGCTTTTTGGTGAGCCCACCAGTTTTTGTCGCCATAAACGGACTATGTCGACCTTTTTTTGTGTGGCACTAAATTTTGTTTTTTTATGAACACTTCATTGAGACCTTTTTAAGGTGAGCCACTGAATTTTCGTCTTCATGAAGGTTCTATGGACGCCCATATGTTCGTGAGCCACTGAATTTCCGTCGCCAAGATCATATAAAAGCCTGCACTCAAAATTATCTGCGGTGTTTGTTAATTTCCTTTATCAAAACCGTTAGTGCATCGCTCATTGGCGAGGCTTGCATGTTATTGATGATTTGTCCTCGTCTTTTTTCAAGTTTATCCAGGGATTCAAGAAGGCTTTCTTTTGTTAATTTCTCCTCTTCCAATGTAAGGGAGAATCCTTTTTTTAAGAAGGATTCTGCATTTTGTATTTGGTCCCCCCTGCTTTGTTTTTTGGTTATCGGGATGATGAGCATAGGAAGCTTCAAAGCAAGGAATTCAAAAATGGCATTGGATCCTCCTCTGGTGACGACTGTATCTGTAGCAGTGAGGATATCAGCAAGCTCGTTGCTGATGTACTCAAATTGTCTGTAGCCTTTAATGTTTATTAAACTCTCATCCTTTTGACCTTTGCCGCATAGATGAACAATTTGGTATATAGAAGTCAGCTCCTGAAGGGATTCCCGGATCGTTTCATTCATTTTCTTAGCCCCCAGACTGCCGCCCATTACAGTCAAGATTGGCCTTTCATCCGTAAACCCTAGAAGCGCCCTTCCCCTCTCCTTTTCACCGGAGAAGATTTCCCTTCTGATCGGAGATCCTATAGCCGTAGTCTTTCTTGCAGGAAAATGCGACGCAGCTTCATCGAATGAAGTAAAAATCCTGTCTGCAAACCGCTGAGAAATTTTGTTTGCAAGTCCTGGAGTCAGGTCACTTTCATGAATATATATTGGTATTTTTAATGAGCTTGCCGCAATTATAACAGGGACCGATACAAATCCGCCTTTTGAAAATACAAGCTTTGGCTTCAGCTTTTTAAGCAGCTTTCGTGCTTCGATAATCCCTTTTAATACACGAAAAAGATCTTTTATATTTTCTTTATCCATGTAGCGGCGGAGTTTTCCGCTGTTAATTCCGTAATAAGGTATGTTCATTTCAGAAATCAATTCTTTTTCGATTCCCTTTATTGAGCCGATATAGTGAATATCCCATTCCCCTTGGGAAAGTTCATTTATTATGGCGATATTTGGAGTCACATGGCCGGCAGAGCCGCCCCCTGTAAAAACAATTGTATTTTTTTTCATTTCCTACCTGCCTAAACCAATTTTAATTACATTATACATCTAAGATACAAGTTTAAGTCCGATTGCAGCACTTAATACCATTGCAATAAAAAATATCCGTTTTACATCTTTGGGCTCTCCGTACAGAATCATGCCAAGAATGGCTCCTCCAGCGGCACCAATTCCAGTCCAGACCGCATAGGCTGTCCCCATCGGCAGTTCTTTCATGGCCAGCGCAAGAAATATGAAGCTGGCGCCAAAACCGCCAATTAGCAGGAAAAATGATTGCCAATTCCTTTTTTTGTGCCAGCTGTTAATCATGGTGACACCTGTCATTTCAAAAAGCCCAGCCAGAATAAGAAACACCCAGCTCATGAAGCTTCAGCTCCTTTATCTTCGTTTGTCACCAGCTTTAAGCCTAAAACACCTAATAACAAAATAAGAACAAGAATTATTTTAGATAATTTTAAAGGCTCTCCGAAAAATACAATTTCAGATAAAACTGTACCAGCAGTGCCCAAGCCCACAAAGACCGCATATACCGTTCCCACAGGCAGGACTTTGCCAGCCATTATCATCAAATAAAAACTGACTGCTATGCATAGGATGGTCCCTGCCCATGATAATGGATCATCCGCATGCTTTAACCCAATCACCCAAAACACTTCAAAAAATGCGGCTATAAATACCTTCAGCCACTGCATGAAATCAGCCCCTTTTTTACGAATATTATTCCCGGAAAAAAGAAAAAAGCCCGGAAGATATCTGATGAACAGTATCTCCCAGGCTTTTATCCTTCCGTGGCATAGCTTTTATAGCTATGAGTTTTCTCTCGGACCAGGCCAGCAGCTGCTGCGGAACCCTAGAAAACCTTTTTATTAGATTTACTGGCATTATAACAAAATAAAAGCCCCTTTTCCATAATAATGAATGGAAATAGATATCAAGACACATGATTAGCAAGGACATATTCTTTTTCCCAATTCCGGCTGTCTGATATTTCAGCTGATAAAGAATGCAATGAGCATCTCGATGCAATATGACTGAGTGATGGCGGATAGGGGCTTTTTCTTATATGACCTATTATGCAGCTCAGAGCCATCTCATAGTCGAATTGCTGGCAATAATTAAAATAATAATTAACGATTTCGTTTTTGATCCGAAAAGGCGGATATATTCTTTCAATAAGAACAAAAAGCTTCAGCATCTCTGTTTTGTTCATTTACCCCATCCTTTATGATTAATGTTAATTCAATTATTGCCTTTTTTACTAAAACAATACCCCTGCAACTGGCAGGGGTTTCGCTTTAGATTTCCAATTTAAGCGCTACCGGGCAATGATCGCTGCCCATAATGTCGCAGTGGATCTGTGAATCTAGTATTCTTTCTTTTAGCTTTTCGGACACAATAAAATAATCAATCCGCCAGCCGATATTCCGCTCTCTTACCTTGGCCATGTAGGACCACCAGGTATATGCTCCTTCCGCTTCGGGATATTTATAGCGGAATGCATCAACAAACCCGGATCCAAGCAGTCTTGTCATTTTTCCACGTTCTTCATCAGTAAAGCCTGAGTTGCCCCTGTTGGATTTTGCATTTTTTAAATCTATATCGAAATGAGCCACGTTTAAGTCCCCGCACATGATCACAGGCTTAATCTGATCCAGGCCAAGTAAATACTCCCGGATCCGCTCTTCCCACTCAAGACGGTATGGAAGCCGGGCCAGGTCACGCTGTGAATTCGGAGTATAGACATTAACAAGATAAAAGCCTTCATACTCAAGCGTGAGAATCCTGCCTTCAGGTTCTGTTTCGTCATCGCCCAATCCATAGCGAACAGAGAGCGGCTCTTTTTTTGTAAATACAGCTGTACCGGAATATCCTTTTTTTATCGCATAATTCCAGTATTGGTGATAGCCTTCCAGTATGAGCTCGATCTGTCCTTCCTGCAGTTTGGATTCCTGAATGCAAAATATGTCTGCATCCACTTCTTTGAAGTAATCCATGAATCCTTTTTTCACACATGCCCTTATGCCATTCACATTCCATGAAACGAGTTTCATTGCTATTATATCTCCTTATGTTAAAAAATCTGTCTGAATACAACATTACCACGGATATTCAATACTTGCACAGTTAAAGTACTGTAACGGGAATGGCAAACAACAAAAATTACTGGCAAATGCAGCATACTTTAATTAGCGGTGCTCTATTGCCTGAATATCATGGTACCGGCATTCATTTGCACTAATTTGACCTTTTCACCCCGCTTAATACTTTCATATAATGATGCCGTCAGCTCAAAGGCTTTGCCATTATCCAGCCGAATCCAATATTCTTCATGCGTGCTGAAGTTGCTCAAGTAATTATCAACCGAGGTCTGCCGATATTTTTCCTCTATTCTACCTTCGAATTCTGCGATATGAGTTTCCTCAGCCACAAGACCTGAAATGAAGCCATAATAGACGACCAGCATGAAAGCTGCCACTTGAACATAGAGGCCTGATTCCATCCACTTTTTCAATTGTTCATCCCTCTGTTTCTATTGTTTGTTAGTGAGCTATCCTCAATAGATTGGGATAAACCTTAGAATTTCAAACATGCATACAATAAAAAATGCCCAAATCAATGGGCATTTCTCATTATTCTATTTACTGAATCATATAACTTGGCGGCTGCTTTTTCTGGTGAATCCGCCTGGCTGATTGCAGAAATGACAGAAACACCGTCTGCTCCTGCCTCAATTAGGGGAGATGCATTTTCAGAAGTAATTCCGCCTATTCCTACAACAGGAATTTGGATGTCGGCAGATCTTAATTCTGTCAAAAAAGTAAGTCCCTGTACTGCTTTGGCATCTGCCTTTGTGGATGTCGGATAAATAGGCCCTATGCCAATGTAATCTGCGCCTTGACGGATCGCTGTTTCCGCTTCCTGCATGCTGTGCACTGAGACTCCCAGGATTTTGCTGCCAATTTTCCTGCGGACCACATCGGCTGCTTCATCGTCCTGGCCTATATGGACACCATCTGCATTTATTTTAACTGCCAATTCAATATCATCATTGACAATAAAAGGGATATTGCTCTGTTTGCAGATTGCTTGAAGCTTTTTTGCGAGCGATTCCTTTTCTTTACCATGAAGGCATCCTGCTCCTTTTTCACGGAATTGAAATAACGTAATGCCTCCCTTGATGGCTGCTTGAAGGACATTTTCAGGATTCTGGCAGCAATTTGTGCTGCCCATTATGAAGTATACTTTTAATAAGCTTCTCATTGCCTGCGGATTAACAGCCATATACTTCAGCCTCCTTCTTCCTTTTATTGAACGCCCAGTGATTGGTAGGTCCATGACCGCTGCCAATTCCTAAATCATTTTCAATTGCTGCCTGGATGAATTTTTTTGCCCGATCAACAGCCTCTGGCACGGTAAGACCGTCAGCGAGGCCAGCGGTGATGGCAGCCGAGTAAGTGCAGCCTGTTCCATGTGTGTTGGCTGTTTGTATTCTGCTGCTTTTAAATTCCGAAAAACTTTCTCCGTCAAAAAGAAGGTCTGCTGCTATGTCTTTTGCTTCATCATGGCCGCCTTTTATGATGACATTTTTCGCTCCAAGGTGATGCAGTTTTTTTGCTGCTTCTCTTTTATCCTCTAGTGAACGAATTCTTATGTCCGTTAAAACCTCTGCTTCTGGAATATTCGGGGTAATCACCAGAGAGAGAGGGATAAGATGCTTTTTCATCGCTAATATCGCTTCATTCTGAAGAAGACTTGCTCCTCCCTTTGCTATCATTACTGGATCTATGACGACATTTTTCCAGCCGTATCTCACAATTTCATTGGAAACACTCTCGATTATATCTGCACTAAAAAGCATTCCTGTCTTCACAGCGTCAGGTCTGAGGTCTTCTCCTATCGACTGAATTTGAGCAGAAACTGCCTCTGCTGTCATTGGATAAACTCCTTGAACACCCTTGGTGTTTTGAGCCGTTACCGCAGTTAAAGCAGACATGCCGAAAACACCGAGTTCCTGAAATGTTTTTAAGTCAGCTTGAATGCCCGCGCCGCCGCCGCTATCAGAACCCGCTATGGTTAAAGCTTTGTTCACTTTCATTTATATTGCCTCCTAACTGGTCGTTTTTCAAAAGAGCCATATGATTCAACATCTGCAGCTGAAATGTTATATAAGCTATTCAAAAACTCTATTTGGAAAGTGCCTGGTCCTTTGCCATCCGATTTTTCTGCTGCGATTTCGGCTGCAGAGCCATAAACGACCAATGAAGTTACTGCCGCTTTTACAGGATCCTTTTCAATAGCAGCGAAAGCTCCTATTATTGAAGTAAGAAGACATCCGGCACCCGTTACTTTCGTTAGAAGAGGATGGCCATTGTTAATGGCAAAAGTGGATTTTCCATCTGAAACGATATCCTGTTTTCCTGTAATAACGGTTACTGCACCAAGTTCTTTTGCTGCCGACTTAGCAAGCTCTGAAGTGTTACCTGCTGCTTCAATTGCATCTACGCCCTTTATACTCCATTTCTGTCCTGCCGCGTTGGCAATTTCTGCAGCATTCCCTCTTATGATGGTAATATCTAACTCTTCTAATATTCTTTTAGCTGTATCTGTGCGATAAGCCGTGGCGCCGACACCAACCGGGTCGAAAATGACTGGAACCCCATGCTGATTTGCTGATTTACCCGCTATGAGCATACTTTTTACTTCTTTTTCTGTCAGTGTTCCCATATTGAGAACCAATGCACCAGCTATTTTAGCCATTTCAGCTGCCTCTTCATGTGCATATGCCATTACTGGTGATGCCCCAATTGCCAGCAGGCCATTTGCAGTAAAGTTTGTTACCACCACATTTGTAATGTTATGTACAAGAGGGTTTGACACTCTTACTTTTTCCAATAGACTGCTAAACTCCTGAATGTTCATCTAATATCCTCCTTTAATTCATAACTAATCCGCCATCTACAACCAGATTTTGTCCAGTAACTGCCCTTGCCCATGGAGAAGCGAAGAAGACTATCGCATCAGCCACTTCTTGAGGATCTGTGACTTTTCTTAATGCAGTCGAGTTTTCGATAATTTTAAAGACTTCCTTAGAGGTCGAAGCACTGGCATCTGTCGTTTTTAACAAACCTCCCGATACCATATTTGCCGTAATTCCATATTGGCCCAGCTCATTCGCCATATTTCTGGTGAAGCCTAATAAAGCAGCTTTGCTGGTCGTATAGTCATGATAGGGTACAACTGGATGCTGGAATAGATTGGTGCCGACCGAGATTACCCTGCCAAACTCCAGTTTTTTCATATCTTCAAGACCTGCCTGAACTGTGTTCAATGCTCCCAGAATTGCACCTTCCAGCTGGCTTTTGTAATCGTCCCATTTAATTGTTTCTGCATCTTTTTTCGAAATAGGGTCAAATTGAAAGTTTACCAGTGCATTATTGACTATAGTTGTAATGGGAGCTCCAAAGTGTTCCTTCGTCTCTTGAAACATGGAGTTCACTTGAACACTGTCCCGAATATCAGCACGAATGGCAATGGCTTTTTCGCCAATTTCCTTCTGCAGAGCATGGGCTTTTTCCTCGCTATGGAAATAGTTAATGACAACTTTCGCTCCTTCTCTCGCGAATGCTTTTGCGGTTTCTTTGCCCAGCCCTCTGCTGCTGCCTGTAATAATGACAATCTGATCGTTAAGATTCATAGAAAATCCTCCTTATTGATAGCCAATTCATCTGTTTTAGAGAACAAAATAAAAACCAGATCCGCAATTGGACCTGGCTGAATAATCTAAGAGAATTAGTCGTTCCCCGCAATTACTACTTTCCTACGCTGGTATGATCCAGATCAGGTCCGAAGGGTAAAAAACAGTCCGGTTTCTTTCTCAGCCCGCGCATCGGGCACCCCTAGCAGTAAAACTATTAAGTTGGCTGTTTTCATCTTAGCCTGAAACGTTAAATCTGTAAAGTCTTGCAATTCTGCCTGTTCCTCTTTAAGGTGTAAATAGAAATACATAACTTGGAGGAATTAAAGAATGGCTGAACACCAATTCCAATTAAAAGCATATTGGCCAGGACTTCGGAATGATGTTGGAGAAATTGAAACAGGCGGGCTTAAAACAAAGGTTTCCATTCCGCCAGAAATGGAAGGACCCGGAATCGGAACAAATCCGGATGAAATGCTGCTGGGGGCAGCGGCAACTTGTTATATTATTACCCTGGCAGCTATGATGGAACGAAGTAAACTCGAGAAAGAAAACCTTACGATGGAATCAACCGGTATTGTAGATGTAACTAAAGGTGTGATTACATACAAGAAAATTATTCATCGCCCTGTTATTTTGTTACAGGCGGATGCGACTGAAAAGGATCATTCACTTGCGCGCAAGCTGGCGCAAAAAGCTGAAGCATCCTGTATGATTTCCAGGGCGATTAAAGGTAATGTAGAGGTAGAATTAGAAGAAACGATTCTAACTGCCAAAAATCCTTCGAAATAACCAAAAACCGGCATGATTGCCGGTTTTTATTCTTTAAAGAGCCCACTTTCGGATTGCCTGTGCAACACCAGCTTCATCATTAGTTCCCGTAATAGCATTCGCTGTTTCTTTCACAATATCCTGCGCATTTCCCATTGCTACACCCCAGCCTGATTCCTCGATCATGGCAATATCATTTAAGCTGTCACCCATCGCCATTACATTTTCCATCGAAATGCCAAGAAGCTCTGTTACCTTCTGGATACCTTTAGCTTTATTGATTCCAAGAGCATTTACCTCAATATTAGTTAAGCTGGAATTTGTAATCTCCAGATCCCCTTTTGTTTGAAGCTCTTTATGAATGAGTTCCCTGATTTCATCATCTGATATATCAAATCCAAATTTAAGCCATTCATGGTCATGAATATTTTCAGGCATTTCATTCGTCCAAACCCGTTCGCAGCTTGTTGCCCAGAAATTAGTCTTATGTGACTGGGATAGGTTCCACATCCACTCCATTATTTTTGAATCAACTGGAGTCCTTGAGATTGATTCACCATCAGGGCCAAATATTTCACTGCCGTTGACTGTGATCAAGTAGGAGTTCAATTCCAAAGAATCGGAATGGTCGCCTGCCGTAAGCCTGGATCTTCCAGTGCTCAAAATAACTTCAATTCCTTTTTCCTTTGCCTCTCGTATGGCCTTACGGTTTTCATCAGGAATTTCCCCTCTGGAATTCAACAAGGTTCCATCCATATCAAGAGCGATTAATTTGATCTGTGGAGCAATATTTGATTGTGACATAATAATCTCCCTTCTTTCTTGCACAATATAGCCATTATATAAATAAACAATCCTCCCATCAAAAACAAAGCACTTGGGCAGAATCATTTTTTCAATATAGGGATTATTATTCCCAATCTAAATGTAAAGGCTGGAATTACTCAATAAATGAGGTGTTGATGAATGCCTCCCATATTATTTTTGCTCCTACTGTTCTTAACCTATGCATTGATGTAGATTTATTTATATAGGAGCCTCCTAAATGGTCTCCGCTTTTTTTGAATAAGCTTAATAAATGCCAAAAAGTTGAAGCGATTTTCTTGCATCTGTCGTCTAACTGTCAGTCAAACAAAAGGCAGCCGGAATAGGCAGCTGGCATTTTAGCAAGGAGGCAGTCATGTGAGCTCTGATGAGTATGTAAAGCGGTCAATTGCTGATCAAGTAGACCGTGCTCTCGTTCTTGAAATGATCATGGATGAGTATGGTACCGTTTTGAAAAGATTGATATACAGCTATGTGAATGATTGGAATGCGGCCAGTGATTTAACACAGGATACCTTTATTACTGTTTATGAAAAGCTGGAAAGTTTCCAGCAAAGATCTTCTTTTAAAACATGGATTTTCACAATTGCTATTAATAAAAGCAAAGACTATCTTAAAAGCTGGCATTACCGCAATATGGTCATGAATGAAAAGGTTTTTTTCCTGAAAAAGGCTAGAGAAAAAGATCCGGAAGCATCATTTCTTGAACGGGATGAACATCAAGAATTGCTGAAAACGATTGAATCCCTCACAGTAAAATACCGGGAAGTCTTCCTTCTCCATTATTACCAGGATCTCAGTCTGGCAGAAATAAGTGAGACCCTTAATATCCCTATTTCTACTGTTAAAACAAGGCTGTACAGAGGACAGGAAAAAGTGAAGAAGATACTATCTGCTTCAGAAAGAGGTGAACAGCATGGCTGAACTGAATCAGGAAGTGAAGAAAGTATTGAAGGCTGCATGGACGAAAGAATCTGTTTTCACAGAAGAGGAAAAACAGAGAGTTAGAAACCGGATCGGCACTTTTGCTGTTAGAACCAGAAAAAAAGACTATGTTCCAAAACTTCTTTCTGCAGCTGCCGCTGCCGGGTTTGTCATACTGATAGGCGGGATTGCCGGGATTCAGACAGATGTATTGAACAAGCAAAATGGACAGGAGACCGCCATTGCAGATAAAGGTTTTTATCCCGGCCTTGCAGATGGCGCTATGCTAAACAACTGGAAATTGAATAATTTCGAGAAGGACTCATACGGGCACCTTTCTGCAGCTTTTACTGGGAAGGCAGAGGTCACAGGCACTCTGGATTTCCAGGAAGAAATTGTATACTTTCTGCCTGATCATGATTCCTTAAAAGTACTGCCGCTCATGGATGGCAAGAACATAAAAATAACTTTTAATGAGACGGATCAGGAGAAGCTAAAAAAGGTGTTCGGTGTAACCGAACCAATTACAGAAGAGAATGCTTCTTTAATTATAGGTGGATATCGCGCTGGGGAAGGCTCTGTTCATCAGGCTGAAGTCTTAGAGGTGGCAACTCCAAAAGATCCTCAAGTGGAAGCTGTTCCATTTCAGCTGGCCCTAAATAATAATATGGAACTGGTCCTTCGGGAGCCATTAAACCATGTGTTTAAAGAATTTTCTTTAAGAGGAACGGATGAAATCTTAAGAGGTTTAAGCCCGGCAGAAGTATTCCAGCTCTATCTGTTTGCAGAGGAAATTGAGGATTATTATACTCAATATGCATTGTTTAACCATGATCAGGATATCGGAAAACCGTTTCCTTCCCTGAATCATTACCTTGATGCTATAAACGAGTCTTCATCTATCCCAGAAAAACAGACATTATTGCATCGAGTGAAGAACGCCCGTTTAGAAGAAGTCATTATCGATGACTCTTCAGCTTATATTTCCATATCTGAAGAGGATGGGTTTGGCTTCGGCCTAAGCAAAAACAGTGAAGGAATATGGAAAGTAAACTGGATGCCAATCCAATAAATTGGCTGAGCTTGTACCTCTGATGGTGCAGGCTCTTTACATTTACCTAAATAGGCCTCCAAAGAATACGATGATGGCTAATACGGATGAAAGAAACAGGGTGAGGATAATGGAAAATAATACATGAAAGCCCGCCTGCCAGTTTTGGACTTTCTTTAAGACAAAAACACTCACGAAGAAGACAAGGACTGTCAGGAGCAGGAGGAGCGTAAATGGACGATGGCCTATTTTATTCAGATAAATATCATACAGAGGCGAAAAACCCAGCATCAAAAATAACCCGAGACATATAAACGATAAGATGAAAACAAAATGGCTTAATTTTTCCGGCATGGTTAGTCCCCCTTCTCTAAAATGATCTTCTCTTTAATAAATTGTATGAAAACATTTGATTATATAAAACTTGTAATTCATTCATTGTTTTTATATGGTATAAATATCTTTAGGTATACTAAATAAAAAGAAGGTTGTTTTGTGAATAAGAATTTATTGATCACCTTACTATCTGCTGTATTTGGTGCAGTATTATTTTCTTTATTGCATATTCCGGTCGCCTTTTTGCTTGGTGCATTGACTGCCGTTATGATTGGGAGCCGGCTCAGCAGGATTCCGTTTTATTGGCCAGCAGGATTTCGCGATGCCGGGATTATCATCGTCGGATACAGCATCGGCCTTTCTTTTACACAGGAAGCGGTCCTGCTTATCCTGCAGAAGCTCCCTTTTATTTTGCTCATTACCGTTTGCATGGTTCTCTTTAGCGCCATATCTGCACTTCTTATTGCGAAATTAATGGGCATCGACTATCCCACAGTTTTGATCGGCAGTATTCCCGGAGGTCTGTCCCAAATGATTCTTCTGGCAGAGGAAGTCAAAGGAATCGATATCACGGTTGTTACCTTTATGCAGGTCGCACGGCTGACCATGATTATCTTCATCGTCCCTATCCTAGTATTCGGACCTTGGCTGAATGTCTCTGTCGGTCCCGGTTTTGAAGCTGCAGAACCTTTATGGGGTGATTTATTCCCTGGTATTTTACTCTTTGTCTTCGTTTCTTTTACCGGCATTATCCTAAGCAAACGCCTGAAGCTCCCTACCCCGTACCTTCTTGTTCCGATTATGGGAACAGCGGCCCTTGTCATTTCCGGTATAAACGGACCCGAACTCCCGCCACTTGTTTTGGATTTATCACAGCTATTAATCGGGGCTCACATCGGCATGATGATGAAGCCTGAAAAGCTGGCAAATAAATTTAAAACCATTTCACTGGCTGCCTTAAGCGGCCTGCTTCTCATTACGGGTTCGGTGCTGCTTAGTTTTATGATTATGCACTTTTTTCACCTTTCCCCTGCCACCAGCTTTTTGAGTCTTGCACCCGGAGGCATGGACCAAATGGCCATAATCGCCCATGAAACCGGCGCAGACTTAGCCATAGTAACAGGCTATCAACTATTTCGGCTGTTTTTTATATTCTTTGTAGTACCTCCATTTTTAAAATGGATCTTTGTAAAGTTTAAGAAATTAGCATCCTCAAGCTAAAAAGAAGGGACTGCAAGCGGCAGCCCCTTCTTTTGCTATTATTCTAGTTAATGACAATGGCCTGTGAACCCATCAGCTCCCAGGCTTCAATAAACTGCTGTTTGGGCACCTTTTTATTTTTTGTGCCATACGGGTCGTTAATATAGATATATTCCTCGTCATATCCGGTAATTGCAACACTATGCATCTGGAATGTCACATCAACTGGTCCGCCCGGTGTATTCCAGGTTTCGAAGGATGCTGCGGGTGATAGGCTTGCAGTTGTTATAATCCAGACCGGCGAACCTTCTGCAATTTTTTCGAGCAGCACTTTAAAGGGCTTGCCAGTCAGATTCTCAGCACGTTCAGGAAAATACTTTTTCGCCAGTTCGAAAATTGGCCCCTGATAAACGCCTAATCCTGGTCCATCCTCCATGTTGCCGACAAAGCCTTCATTTGGATTCCCGTATTCACCTCCGCTATATCTAAGCGGCACCCGGTTAATTTCCTGTGCTAATTTATTTTTAGATACTTGAATGCCTTCATAATTTATAATCATTGCTAAACTAGTAATCTCACATCCATTATACAGACGGGGACTATCCATTTGATTGTACAATGGCACATTCAGGAGAACGGATTTTTTCTGAATTTCCTGCTTCACAATCGGTACATGGTTTGCCTCCGCATGCGGAAATGCACTATAGTGTATTTCATTTTTTTTGAAGGTTCACTGCTACCCATCTTTATGCTTCCAAAGGTCAGCGTCAAACCAACCCCTGTAGCAACAGACAAAGCAATAATTCTATTAGCCACTTTACCTACTCCCTTTAAACACTTGCAGTTTTTCAATATTCTAGTTTGCTAAACACAGCTTTCATTGTGACATACACGTCCGTATATGACAAATAACTTGCTGGCTGTCAAATTCTTCATGTTTTTTGTCAGAATGGCTCCTTTTTGCTTTTTTCTGATGAATATCGTCTTCTTTTGATAGCTTTTGTCAAGCGGCAGGAAAACACGGGATATCATGCTGAATAGTTAGTTAGAAGTTGTTTCGGAACTGGCATCCGAATGTTTCAGAATCTATTTTTTATGAAAGGGCTGAGTAATATGGATACGCAATATATGAAAGCTTATACAATCAAAGAGGTTTCGAAAATGCTGAATGTGCCTCCTGGAACATTAAGGCAATGGGAAAAGGATTTAAGCGGACTTCTGCTTATTCCCCGTTCAAAACAGGGAGCCCGCTTTTATACAGACCATGAAATCGCATTGCTTGAAAAGGTAAAGCAGATGCGCGATAAAAATTTAAGCAAGGATATGATCCGCGAATTAATGCAAAAACATATGGACTTTGCTTCTGAAACTGGTATTGAAGCAAATGAAACATCCTTGGCGGCAGTCAATCAGGAAAGATCATTACATACAGAGCAACAGGCTGTCATGGACGCCGAACAGTTCATGGCATTGATGGATGGTTTCAGGGACAGTTTAATTGCAGATGTCAGAAATGAAATTCGCAGCGGTGTTCGAAAGGAAGTTTTAGACGAAGTGAAGAAAGAAATTAGCAAAGGATCATTGCATACTGTTAAAAGCCTGTCGGATTCGATCTATAAATCAGGAGAAAAAACCAAAGCGGAAATTGAATCACTTGGCGCAAGGATTGAGCAGTCTTCTGAGAATACTTCCGAAGCGTTCGGAACCCTTTCAAAAAGGGTGGCGAAAAGTACGAAGCGTACTTCTGATCAAATTCACCATTTGACAAACAAGCTGGCAGAATCCTCGGAAGCGTCTTCTGAAGAGTTCAAAACCATGATTCATTACATTTCATCTTCAGCTGAGGTGACCAGCACCGAAATCAGCTCGCTGATAGAAACGTTAAACACAGACAGAGAAATTTATATCGATACCATTAATAAAGAACGGGAACAATACTGGCATGAAGTAAAGCAGCGGGAAGAGATTTTTCAGGATATGATCGTCTCCTTCCGAAGCGCGGCTGCAGCACAGGAACCCGAGAAAAAATGGTGGGAGTTCTGGAAATAGATTATGTAATTATTTTTAAGTTTGTGCCGTTAATGTATGTACATTTATTAAAAGAACCAGGAGAATATAAACTTCTCCTGGTTCTTTTAATGTTCCCCGCCATCTGGTACTATTTGGTTTTGGTTTAATAGAGGCCGATTAACTGAGAGCCTTCAGGATCACTCTGATAAAGATCCGGGGTTAATATTTTTCCCGTAAAAAATTTCGTCCATCTCCGTTGTAAGCCGCTCAGTGATCTCTTCAGCTTCCTTAGGATCAAGCTTTTCCTTCGTGTATCCGAATAAATAATTATCTAAGTCAAAATCCCTTATTTTACACTTTGTGTGAAAGGTATGTGCCTGATAAATATTCACATCGATCATATCAAAATCTTCTTTTACTTCTTCAGGAATATAATTTTGGATTGAACTGATTTCATGGTCGATATAAAGTTTTCTTCCGTCCGTGTCCCGTGTAAATCCCCTGACTCTGTAGTCGATTGTCATGATGTCCGTATCAAAGGAATGGATGAGGTAATTAAGGGCTTTTAGCGGGGAGATTTCACCGCATGTGGATACATCAATATCGGCCCTGAATGTGCTGATTCCTTCGTCCGGATGATATTCAGGATAGGTATGGACGGTAATATGGCTTTTATCCAGCTGCATGACTACATTATCAGGCAGCGGGCCAGGAGATTCATCATAGGATTCATCCGGGACTTCCACTACCGGTCCTTCAGATACCAGGACGGTCACACTTGCACCTTGTGGGACATAATCCTGCTGTGCCACATTTAAGACATGGGCACCAATGATGTCGGAAACATTTTTTAATATTTTTGTAAGCCGCTCCGCACTGTATTGCTCATCAATATAATCTATATAGGCTTCACGCTCTTCCCTCGTCTTTGTATAACAGACATCATACATATTAAAGCTTAGTGATTTCGTCAAATTATTAAAACCATGGAGTTCAATTCTTTGTTCCGGTGTTAATTTCAACATGCTTCCCCCTTTGCAGCAGCTATGCATCTGTTCATTTTTATAATTATGTTACCCAAACTATCCTTTTAAAAACGGAAAATATCTAATCACGCAGCCAAAAGAGTTAGAGAATATGGTAAACAGGGTAGAAAAATAAGGAAGGCATCAATATTTTGCAATTCCGCATTTTTAAATCTTATAATGAATGGGCATACCTTTGATAGGGGTTGAAAGGTATATGGGAGGAGATTTATTGAGGAAGTTTTTATTTATTTTTATCCTGTTATTTATCGGTTTCGCCTTTTCACAGCCTGAAGGGAAATTGGCAGATGAATCTAGTTCAGGAACTGTAATTGATAACATAAAATCTGATATTCAGCTTTTTAAAGACAGTGAAGAAGTGCTGGCTATAATAAACGGTGTGATGGAAGAGGCACAAAACTGGGCAGATGAATTCCTTCTTACAATCAGGCAATATACCGGCGATAAAAATCATACACCAGAGGATAAAGCCGAAAAGCCGGTTTTAGAAGCCCCAGAAGAGCAAACCTTTTCTATTCATAATATAGAAATAGGCGATGACAAGTCTGAAATCGAGAGCAAGCTTGGCTCCTCGAAACGTTCCTCTGCAAATGAATTTGGAACAGACTGGCATGCTTATCATGATCAATATCAAAATTTTGTAATGGTCGCTTATGACAAGCAAGAGAAAGCTGCCGGCATCTATACAAATCAGGATTTGATTTCTTCATCAAAAGAGATTGCCTATGGAACGCCAAAGTCTTCAGTTAGGGAGCAGCTTGGAGAACCGCTGGACAAAATGAGAAAGGGATTTGTTATCTATCAGCTCGAAGAGAATCGGGATTATGATCTATACGAATTGGATGGGAATTATGTAACCATATTCTATGATAAGCATCGTGACAATACGGTAACTTCAATACAAATAATCAGTAAAGCACTTGAAGAGCAAAAAGATTCCTTTTATGCCAATGCCAGCAGCTCTCTAAAGGAAGGATTTGAATATCAGCTTTTCGATATTACAAATGCCGAGAGAGTAAATCACGGAGTTCCCGTTATGGAATGGGATGATACTGTTAAGGAAACGGCGCGAAAGCACAGCAGCGACATGGCGCAGAACAATTATTTTGATCATACCAACCTGCAGGGCCTATCCCCTTTTGACAGAATGCAGGCGGATGAAGTTTCATTTATGGTCGCCGGGGAAAACCTTGCTTCCGGTCAATTCAGCAGTATCTTTGCTCATGAAGGATTAATGAACTCACTTGGCCACCGCAAAAATATTCTGCGTGCCGATTATGAATTTTTAGGTGTTGGCGTTGCTTTTAATTCAAAGTCACAGCCTTATTATACAGAAAACTTTTATGCAAAATAAAAGCTCCCGCTTCTGCAGGAGCTTTTTTTCGTGTCTGTTATAGTTGTTCCCCTCTAAATTATTATGTTCCTCAGCCTTATGGCAAAATCCCGCATTTAACCTTTCCCCCCTTGAGTGCATACCATATATCAGCCTATATAAAATTAGGGAGACGAGGGTGATACAGATGGCAGTTGTGAAGGCACGTGAACAAGATATAGATTTGCTGGCCCGCCTCCTTCGGGCTGAAGCAGAAGGGGAAGGCCAGCAGGGCATGTTAATGGTGGGTAATGTGGGAATTAACAGAGTCAGGGGCAATTGTTCGGATTTCATTGGAATTCGTACTATACCTGAAATGATTTATCAGCCGCATGCTTTTGAAGCTGTCCAGAAAGGCTATTTTTATCAGAGGCCAAGAGAAGTGGAAAGAAGACTCGCACGGAGGGCAGTAAGAGGGGAACGGATTTGGCCCGCCAAATTTGCTCTATGGTATTTCAGGCCACCTGGGGATTGTCCAGCTACATGGTATAATCAGCCTTTAGTAGGAAGATTCAAGCTTCATTGCTTTTATGAGCCAACAGCGGAAGAATGCGAGAACATTTACAATACTTTTTAAGAAAAGCGGAAGCGCCTTGCCCACTAAAGGATCGCAGACTAAGAACGCCACGTCCTGTGGCAACATCAGCATGACCCCCATCCTGGGGGCCTCCTCGAGGGGGTGGGCAAGGTGCTAGTATGTTATCGACGTTTAAAAATTATCACTGCTACTTGATTTTGGCGGGGGTTAGTCCGGGAGATTAGATTTCCAAATCCATTAGAATGCCCTTTTTCACGTAGTCAATTATTTTCCGGGCTTCATCAAATGCTCTTTTTCTCCCATAAGGATCCTGCATCCATTGTTCCTTCCCTGTTGCACCATCATCAGAACATACAAGAGAATAGTGAATCCACTTCGGCATATACGTCAACAATGTCATGTGCAGCCTTCTCATATGAAAAGGAGCAGTCACAATGATAATATTGGAGATATTCTCCAGCCCGCACATCCGATCCATAACCAGCATCGAGGCAAGTACATTTTCTTTTGTATGAAGAGAGATATTTTCAATGAAAAGGTCTTTTGGAGGAATTCCGAAACCTATTGCTTTTTTCATTAGCATTTCTGCTTCAGTCAATTCATGTCCAGACCACTTTACACCGCCGGAGAAAAGTAATTTATTTGCCCTGCCTTTTTGATAAAGTCTGATGGCTTCAGGAAGACGATATTCTGCTGCCTTGCTGCTTCCTGGCACAAAGATCAAATCCCCTTTTTGAAGATTATCCTCAATGCCATAGTACAGAAGCCTGGATATATCATTTTCACTTAAATGACTGGGGCTGAATTCTGAGATTTTCACACATCTCCCTCCCTTTCACCCTAGCTAATATTTACCTTTATTATACTATTCATCACGGACAAGAGCTCTTCATACACATGCCTAGAAAAAAATAAAAAGCAGCGGAATCCGCTGCTTTTAGTTTAGAATGTTTTCGCTTTGTCTTTTGCACGTGCAATAGCATCTGCTTTGATTTCTTCGGCTTTATCAGGCATTGCGTTGTGCCCTTCCACAAAAAGTCCTTCAAATGAAGGGACACCGAAGAATTGCATTAATACTGTCAAATAGCGGTGACCCATTTCCATCTCTGCTGCAGGTCCTTCGGAATAAATGCCTCCGCGAGCCTGGATGTGAATCGCTTTTTTATCAGACAATAATCCAATTGGACCTTCTGCCGTATACTTAAAAGCTTTGCCGGCTACTGCTACAGAATCAAGATACGCTTTCATTACTGGAGGGAACGAGAAGTTCCAAAGCGGTGTAACGAAAACATATTTATCGGCTGCAACGAATTGTTCGCTTAATTCAGATAAGCGGCCGACTTTCGCCTTTTCATCTTCTGATAGTTCCTCAAAACCTTTGCCGGACTGAAGTTTACCCCATCCGCTGAATACATCCACATCAATTTGCGGGATATTTTCCTTGTATAAATCAATATGAACTACTTCATCATTTGGATTGGCTTCCTTGTAGGAATCAATAAAAGCCTTTCCTGCTGCCATACTATATGACACCTTATCGTCATGAGGGTGTGCTGTAATATACAAAACTTGAGCCATAATTCAATCACCTTTCCATTTTGAGTTGACATTTTAGTTTGAATCAGAAATAAAGTATGTATTCATCTGCAGTATGAACATTTTTATTCTTAATCCGAGATAATCATATTCAAAATAAAAAAGAAATTCAAATTATCTGCTCATGCTTATCCATCAAAAATAAAAAAGACCCACTACGGGTCCTCCCATTATTCTTGTTCTTCAGTTGAGTATGGATTGGTTCCGATATTTTTTCTCATTTCGTCTGTCAGTTCAAAAGGAATGCTTAAACTTGCTTTATCATCTTTTTCATAATTGATTTGCACACTTCCATCATAATGGAATGGCTTATTTTCCATGCGAAGATCACTCCTAATAGTTTGTTTTAATTTATTATATACTGAAAAGGACCTATTTTGTCAGAAAAATATAAAAATTATATTTTTATTTTCCTGGTTCTATTGTCCCCATTGAACATCCATTTTTATTCTGATTTCTTAAAATATAAAAAAGCATTATTTCCAAAAGGAAATAATGCTCAAATTTCATCAGGGCGTCTTTTTCTGGATTTCCACCAGTTTAAGCCTGTTGTCTTCAATTGATTTTATTTCAAAATGCAGGTGATGATAATCCAGCGTTTCCCCTTCTGCAGGAAAATGACCTATTTCTTTCAATAAGAATCCGGCAAGGATATCCTCATCTTCAGGGATTTTTGTTTTAAAAGCTTCATTAATTCTGCGGATTGAGAGTTTTGCGTGTACAATAATATGGTTTTCAGTTAATTCATCAATAAGGATTTCGCTGCCTTCATCCGTTTCATCCTCTATTTCCTGCCCCAGCATGGCTTCAAGAATATCTTCATGTGAGATGATCCCTTTTGTTCCGCCATATTCATCAAGAACGATTGCGAGGTGCTTCCTTTCTTTCATCATCATTTTGAAGACCTTGTCTATGCTATGAAATTCATATACAAACAAGGGCTCCAGGTCAGTAAAATCTTTCAATGTTTTTTCAGGCTGACTGGACCAGGCGAGCAATATTTTTGAATGAAATACTCCGACAATATTATCCATATTGTCTTTATATACTGGATACCTTGTAAAACGGTTATTCATTACAATATCCTTTGCCTCTTCTATTGTCGCGTCATAAGGAATTCCTTCAATTTCCATTCGAGGGGTTTTCAGTGCGTCGCTGACATCTAAGTTATAAAAATCAATGACCCCTTTAATTCGTTGTGTTTCTTCTTCATGGAAGGTCCCTTCGCTTGTAGCGATATCAACCATGGTAATGAGCTCTTCTTTTGATACAGAAACAGAATCTGCCTGATTTTTAGAAAGGAATTTAATGATGCCTCTAGTGAATTTGGATATTAAAAAAGTGACCGGCTTTAAGATAATCATGAGGACTCGAATTACAGGAAACACTAGATAGGCAATTTTATCGGCAAAGCTTGCAGCAACTGATTTTGGCAGAACTTCTGCAAATAAGATAAGTGCTACAGTCAAAATACCTGTTGCCACACCCACGTTAAATCCGTAATCAAGCGCAATGATGGTAACCAGTGTAGGCAGCATGATATTTGCAATATTATTGCCGATTAAAATTGAAGTAATCATCTCATCAGGTTTCGAGACAACCTCTAATATTCTTTGCGATTTCTTATCGTTGTTATCAGCTCTGGATTTTAATTTCATTTTGTTAACGGCAGTCAGTGCCGTTTCACTTCCTGACAGGAAAAAAGACATAAACATAAAAAACATAATAGCAATAAACAAATTTGGTTTCCTCCATTTTTTATATACATTCATTTGTAATTGTTTTTACCCAATTTGCACACGCAAAAACTGTGCCTTGCAAAATTGAATAATTATCCATTCATTATAAGGTAAATGAAAGCTTATCGAAAATAATAAGCATTTTCGAATAGGCTGAACCTATTTCAATAAAATAAGTCTCTTTGCCCATAATATACTTTGAGCAAATCACCTAAAGGAAGAAGGATAAGATATGCGCAAGGTTTTTTTGATTCTTTGGTGCTTCCTGTTTATTATTCCGTCAGCTGCATGGGGAGATACGGGAGAAAATAATGTGCAGGCAGCTTTTATACGCAATGGCTATTTGTGGTTAAAAACAGGAAATATCGAAGAACAGATTACAGCTGACCCTGCTAAGTTCAATCATACGCCAAAGTGGTCCTATGACGGACAATGGCTTTTATATGAAAAGGAAGCGAAAGAACTGCCTTCGATTGAAAAAAGCACTGAGATATGGGTATACAATGTAAAGGCAAAAAAGCATATAAAGATCTTTCAAGGTGGCGGGAATGCTAAATGGGCACCGTCCGATAATAAGATTGCTTTTACCAGCAACAGTGTTTTAAATATTTCAGATTTGAAAGAATTCCATAACGTAGCTTTAGGAGTAGATGATTTTAATTGGTATCCTGACGGAAAAGGCTTTATTGTGTCTTCAAGCGCTGTCTTAAGGCCTGATGGCTGGACAAGTCCCATCCTATATAAGGTTCAGCTGCCGAACGATCTTGAAAAGCTAAATTTGACCGATTACGTTGAACCTCTTTTCACGATTCCTAAGGAAATTGGCAACGGCAAAGCTTCCATTATGTCCATTAATGCAACCACATTTAAATTTTCACCAGATGGAAAATGGATCTCATTCATTGTTAATCCAACTGCATCATGGTCCATGGACAGTGATATGGTCTGTGTCATCTCTGCAAATGGAAAAAATTTTGAAGTTCTTGATGAGATGATCCTTCATTTGGACGTCCCTAAATGGGCACCCGGCAGAAATTTATTGGGCTATATTGCTGGCGGGGGCAGAATTGTGATGGGCTTTAAAAACAAAAAATTGAAGGTGACTGAATTGCCTGCTTTTAAAACCATGAACCTTACACCAGCAAAATCTGCGGAAATGGGCTTTACCTGGGTGGATAATGAGAGGCTGGTTGCATCACGGGTGGATGAAAGTGAATGGTCCAATGATCCTCAGAGGCGGCCCGAACCAACACTTTGTTTGATTCAGCTAAACAAGACCCAGCAAACCAGAATTACCTATCCCAAAAAAACAATTGGGGATTATGAACCTCTTTATATTAAGGATGCCCGTAAATTAATATGGGTCCGAAAAAAGCTTGCCCAGCAAAAAGGAGATTTATGGATTGCAGATCTCAACGGTAAAAATGCGAAGGTGTGGGCAAAGGATGTTGAACAATATTCGTTTTATGTAAAATAAAAAGCTGGCCAAAAAGCGGTTCCTAATTGGAATCGCCTTTTGGACTTATCATGATAGCTGTTCATTCTTGTGAATGAAAAGGAATATTTCCTCCAATGAGGTGCATCCGTATTCCTTATACACCTGTTTAAGTGCTCCATAGAATTTTAACTTCCCATTAAATAAAATGATTACCTTGTCTGCGATCTCAATGGCGTCTCTCATAATATGACTGCTGACAATGATTGTTTTATTCTGCTCTTTCAGTTCCTTTATTATTTTTTTTAGCTGAATTACCCAATAGGGGTCCAATCCGTCTGTCGGTTCATCGAGGATATAAATGTCCGTTTCCGCAAGCAGACACTGAGCAAGATTAAGCCGCTGGGACATCCCTTTTGAGAATCCTCCAGCTTTTTGGTTCCGTTCGCTCCACAGGCCTGTTTTTTGTAATACCCATTTGATGGATTCCTTGTTTTTATTTAGAAATCGCCTGTAATAATCAAGGATTTCGTAAGGTGTAAGTTCAGATGGGAAAATCAATTGGTCAGGCATGTAAGCAAATGTTTTTTGCTGTTTCGAATGGAATACGACACCTCCTTTGGTAGGACTATCAACGCCTGTAAGCATTTTAATCATCGTACTTTTTCCGGCTCCATTCCCTCCGCACAAAACAATACATTCCCCCTTTTCAATGTGGAGATTCAACGGTGCCAATGCTGTCTTTTTTTTATATGATTTGGATAAATCCTTCAATTCCAAAATCATTTTACACACCTCTCTTCGTTAAAAGCCGGGCTGATGTTATGAAAGTTATAAAAATAATGAGGATAATGGATAATGTCAGGGCAAGTGTGAGAGATCCATTTGCTCCCCACTTCTCGATCATTAAGTATTCCGGACCAAATACATATTCGGAATTCAGTTTTGAAATCGACCAGACGCGAACGGATTCCACAGGGTTTAGAAGGATTAAAAAGAATAGACTGATTTGCTTCAATGAATAAGGAATCCACCCGGTGACTGAAAAGATGATGAATTCATATACAAACACCATAATGATCCAGAAAATGATTGCTGCTGACAGTCCTTGCATCCTTGATTTGGAAATTGCTCCTATCAGTAAAGATACTGCTGAGAATACAAGGATTAAAAACATATTAACCAATAAAAATACTTGAAAAATATGTGCTGCAAAGGAACTGCCCGCCAAAGAGTAAATGAAGCCGAAGAGACCATATGATAGGCCTATCACAAAGAATAATGAGAGAACCAAAGAAAGGAATTTGCTGATCAGGTAATATCCTGAAGATTCATGATAGGTTCTGTATAAGGATAATCTTCCATTTTCTTTATCGGCAATAATGGAACTGCCGCCAAGGATCATACATATAATGGGCAGCATCCAAAGAGAAAGATTCATCAGCATGGCAATTGAACGATTGTAGGCAGACTGGCTAAAATCGGCCGTATCCCCCTCTTCCGGCTTTATTTCTTTGAGGCCGTAATATTCCGGGTTAACACCCATGGTTTCGATATTGGTATTCACACCTTCCAGTCCATATGAAACTTCAGCGGGTTCTGATTTGACAGATTGAAGACCATACAAGTAAAGAAGGCCTGCCAGAAAGAAAAAAAGAATCATAAAATTTAAAAGCCACCTGCTTCTTAACAGTAGCCGAAGCTCATATTTAGTCATAGAATACAATAGTTTGGGATTCATATCGTTTCCTCCTCATGCTGAGGGAAAATTAAGCTTTAATGGCTGTGTTTCATTCCTTCTCCTTTAAAGCTCTTAATATCTGCTTTTAGAATCTCATCTTTCGAATACGCTGTACCTCCGTTTTTTTTCTGAAATTCCTCGGCTTTTTCTAATGATTCAAAGGCTGCAATTCCATAGCTCATGGGACTTTCTATATGGCCGTTCTGTATAAAAGAGCTTGTTTCAAACGATATCCATTCCCTGCTGAGATAATCATGCACAAAGGCAGCATCATATTCAGGATTCTCAGTCTGTATATATTGAGTCATGCAGCCAATGTCATCGAACAAAACAGGCTCCCCGCTTTTCAAAATGAGCTGTGCTGCTGACTCCAGCTCTGCAATACCCATATTGCAGTTATCGCAGCTATCACGATTCTGTTTAATTTCTGTCGGTTCCGTCGCTGATGATGAGCAGGCACTTAACAATATCACCAGAATCGCCATTAGGAGAATAGTTCTATATTTCATTGTGCTTCCTCCCAAAATTAAATATAAGCAAACTTGCCAAAGTGATCAGGAAAAAGAATAGGATTATAGGAAATTCACGGCTATGATTGATATGATTTTTTTCTGAAATGAATTTTTTCTGTTTCACAGGCACAGGTTCAGCAAGCGGCGATTCATCTATGATAAATGCTTGTGATGGAATTGGGGTGTATTGTTCAATCATATTCCATAGCTCTACGGATGGACTTTGATAAAAGACCTGCAATAAAGGCTCATCATCTGCCATCTGATAAAATACATCTCCGCTTTTATAGGCAAAGTCCACTTTATGGTCATTATCCAAATTTAATAAATGATGATCATCAAAATAGTTTCCATAATTGTTTTTACTGAATAGATTCCTGTTATCTTTTTCCGAGATGACTTGTCTTGTATTCCCTGAAAAATTATTTAAATAAATGGTATTATCATTTGAATTCTTCCCAATTTCAAGTCCGGTATCATTTCTCAGAACATTGTTAAATTCAAGTCTGTTTCTTTTTGCATGTTCAAGAATAATCCCTCTGAAATTGCCTTTTACAATATTGGAGGATATTTTGGAATCGAATGTGTCATAAATAAAAATTCCTGCTCCGTCAATCTCTGTATTTTTAAAGAAGTAGTTTTCAAGTATAAAAACTTCATAGCTTTGCATGATCATAAGGCCGTTGATACTTTCGGTTACCTGATTGTCAGCTATTAATATATTTCGCGAATCCATCGTGTGAACGCCATACCGTGCTTTAAACATGATGTTCCCTGTGACTTCACAAAAATCTGAATAGGACACATAAACACCATCCTGTGTGTGATAGAAGTAATTCTCCTTTACTGCAGTATTGGGTGCTTCAACTAAATAAATGCCAAAGCCTTTGTGCCGATTCCTGCCATGGAAGCTGGTAATGAGGTTATTTTCAAACCTGTGTCCATAGGAATTCCTTGCATAGATGCCGTGAAATACATTTCTTAGGGCAATATGATGGAGATAGGCACGGTCTCCTTTCACATATATTCCAGCATTCTGTGATCCGCTTCCCTCCACTTCCAGATTTTCCACAATGACATCATCTGCTGCAATCGTCAGCACATGGCCTTTTTCTGTTCCCAATATTCTTGTTCCTTTATCCCCAATTATGTGAACCTTTCTCTCTATAAGTATGTTTCCTTCATATATTCCGGATTGTAATTTTATGACTGATACCTGTGGGTCTGACAAGGCCGCTTTCAGCTCTTTTGATGAAGCTGCTGTCATTTCCTGAGCGGAAGCTTTTCCGGCAAGGATCAAACTTAAAAATAATAGGATCCATCCGATTTTTTTATACACTCAGCGCTCACCTGCCCGGAAATATGATTTCTGGCCGCCGCCTATTAATTCTAAATAGACCGCCGGAAAAAGGATTCCATTTTTAATTTGTATCTTGTATAATTTATTTTAAGTTGAGTTTTTATTTATATTTAATGGCTCATTGTAGCCTTACCGTCGTCTTCTCCGGTCTCAGTTACCTTCAGGATGGCGACGGCTCCTTTTTGTGCATGGTTAAACTGATGAGTAACAATTGGATAGCTGCCTGCCTTGGTAACTGTAAATTCCACTACTGCACCGCCGCTTGCCGGGAGCATGACCGTTTGGAGACCTTTATAGCGGTTATAAGGGTTGCCATCAATGTAAACATCATCGAACACAGTACCCACCACATGGAAAGAGCTAACTTCATTTGGCCCTACATTATTTATATATATCCTCACCTTATCCCCTACTTTAGCCAGAAGCGGATTATCCTTAAGTGTGAACGTATCCCCATTAGTATTAGGGTCTCCTTTTTTTAAAGCTTTTGTGGAGAAAACCACATGACTGGGAACGCCGTTTGTAAAATCCTCCAGATCGTTGTACTTATACCACTCGTTTTGAATAATTGTATATTCTCTATCAATCTCTTTATCAGTCGGATAGCCGTCTTTAGGCTTTACAATTATAGTTCCGTGCATTCCATTTGCTATATGTGATAATACCGGTGAAGTTCCGCAATGATACATAAACACTCCTGGTTTATTTGCAGGATAACTGAATGTTCCCGTTTCATCTGGCTGAACGTTGGAGAAGTCTTTTGAAGGAGCTGCGTGTACAGCGTGAAAGTCCATGCTGTGCGGTATTGCCGGATCCATGTTTTTTAAGGTGAAATTGATTGTGTCCCCTTCATTAACGACAACTACAGGACCTGGCGCTTCACCATTAAACGTCCATGCTTTATAGAATTTTCCTTTGTCGATTTCAATATCCGTGATTTGGGAAGTCATTTCTACATTTACTTCTTTTGGCCCGACTCTATCAATTTTCAATGGAATGGGCTCCTGATTTAAGTCTTTATGCGGTGCGATTGCCTCGGGCTGAGCTGTTACTGCTGCCAGAACCTTTTCCTCAGGCTGAAGGGAACTTTCCGGTGATGCCCCCTGGCTGCATCCCGATATTAACCCTATGCCTATAGCCGAAGTAAGCAGATATTTTACTCCTTTTTTCATCTTGATTTCCTCCTTATAATCGATTGGTTTATCTGCTTTTATCATATGGTAAATATGGACCGATTTTGGTGATTTTTCTCACAAGACTTTGAAATTCTGTGAAGAGTTTGTGAATTAGTGATCACTTTTCTATTGTTTAAAAGGATAGAAGAGTTATTACTTTAATCGCCAGGTGTTTCAATCATGCCGGCTCCATAAGTGCGTCTCAGCTAATTAATGGACACTTTACATCTATATTACTTTGTAAAAAATTGTTCCTATCTATCTTAAATGGTTTATAATCATTAAATGGAGTTTAGTTGAATCAGATAGAATAGAAGGAGAATTAATTAAAAGATGGATTTTATTATGATTTTAAAAGCGATTATTTTGGGATTTGTTGAAGGAATGACGGAGTTTGCTCCAGTGTCATCTACTGGACATATGATTATTGTGGATGATATGTGGCTCAATACAAAAGAGTTTTTGTCAAAATATGAAGCTAATACTTTTAAAGTTGTCATTCAGCTCGGTTCCATTTTAGCGGTTGTAATTATTTTTAAGGAACGGTTCATGGAAATGCTCGGTCTTGGGGGAAGGAGCAAAAACTCTGAAGAAAAACAGAGCCGTCTGAAATTGTCTCAAGTGATTGTCGGATTAATTCCTGCCGGGATTCTTGGCGTTTTATTTGAGGATTATATTGATGAACACCTGTTTTCAACTGAGACAGTACTGATTGGCTTGGTAATTGGTGCATTTCTGATGATTTTTGCTGATATTTTTGGAGGCAAAGACCCGAAAACAGTTTCAGTTGATCAAATCACCTATAAACAGGCTCTATCTATTGGATTGATTCAGTGCTTCTCACTTTGGCCCGGGTTCTCACGTTCAGGTTCAACCATTTCAGGCGGCGTGCTGCTCGGCCTGTCACACCGTGCTGCAGCTGATTTTACTTTTATCATGGCTGTGCCCATCATGGCTGGCGCGAGCTTTCTATCCTTAATAAAAAATCTTGAGTACTTTTCAGTCGATGCGCTTCCTTTCTTTATTGCAGGCTTCATCAGTGCATTTGTTTTTGCCTTGATTTCAATCCGCTTCTTTTTGAAAATGATCAATAAAGTTAAACTTATTCCTTTTGCCATTTACAGAATTGTACTGGCAGGGGTTATATATTTCATATTCTTTTAAAAAATGAACCCGGGCCTTTACAGCCCGGGTTTTGTTTTGGTTTATAGGACGAAGACGGGAGTGGTTTGGACTCTGGCCCGGGGTTGACTACTTTTCTGTCCGAAGTCGTGGCAGGTTCGGACTCTGGCCCGGGAGTTTCTCCTTTTACTGTCCGAAGTCGTGGCAGGTTCGGACTCTGGCACAGGGATTTTCCCTTTTTCTGTCCGAAGTCGTGGCAGGTTCGGACTCTGGCACAGGGATTTTTCCTTTTTCTGTCCGAAGTCGTAGCGGGTTCGGACTCTGGCAAGGGGTTTTCTCCTTTTTCTGTCCGAGGTCAAGGCAGGTTCGGACTTTGGCACATAGATTTTCCCTTTTTCTGTCCGAAGTTGTGGCAGGTTCGGACTCTGGCACATGAAGTTGTGGCAGGTACGGACTCTATGAGCGTCATGTCGTTTTCTCCTGTCCGAACCAATTGCTTATTTTTAAAACAAATTTTTAAGGAAGTTGAAAATTACCCTCGGAATCCACAGTACGATCCGAATAAATATTGAGATCACAATGGAATCCAGGAATTCATTCAAAATCTCACGCAGCAGCCCTGGTTTTCGTTTTTCGCTTTTCTTAATGGAGTTTCCCGCCTTCCTATTTTTGATCCGCTTCATTTTTTACATCGTCTACAATGCGTTCAGCTGCTTTTCGGTACAAGTTGCTCATGTGAACCAGTGATGTTGCCAGCAGGACTTTTTCAAGCTCAGCTGGCTGATCTTCATTAAGCTCTTTTGCTTCCTCTGCTGCCCTGGATGCCTGATTTTCCAGATCATTCACAAATGCATCAACATTAAGTTTAGTTAAATCGAGGTATAGCTGATAAAAATGGTCCAGATCCATCTTTCCTTCTGCTGTTCGGGTGTTGACGCCATTTAATAGGCTTTTAATATCGTTTATGGATAGAGCCCCTTTAAGCTGATAAATGAAAGCAATTAAAATAAGATGCTCCTTTGAATATTTTTTATTTTTGACAGAAAAAAACAATTTCCCTTTTGCATAGTTATTTATCATTGTCTTAGTTAGCACTTTTTCCTCTTCGTTTCTCGTCGAGCTGCCAAAAGTATTTTCAAATAGCTGGATCACCTGATCCATATATAAATCTATCTGCGGGATATCTTCCAATTGAATTTGATTATCCGCAATGAGTTTACCCATTTCCATATTTATCCCTCAAATCCTCACCTGTTATTATATAAATTCTACTTAAAAAAGCATAAGTTGTAAATATTGACTAGATGACGTTTTGTATATATTATATTAAGTAGTTATTAAAACTACATAAAAGAACATTAGGAGGAGATATTATGAATTCATACATCCGGGAGCCCATAAATGGATTGACCCATTTAGCAGGAGCCATTTTATCCTTTGCCGGATTGCTTGCCATGGTTATCAAAGCCTCACTGACGACATCTTCACCGCTTGCCATTACTGCTGTTGCTATTTTTGGAATCAGTTTGATGCTGCTCTATTCAGCCTCAGCTACCTATCATATGGTGATAGCTAAAGATAAAGTCATTGCCTTTTTAAGAAAGCTGGATCATTCCATGATTTATGTATTGATTGCAGGTTCCTATACACCTTTTTGCCTTATTACTTTAAATGGTGTGACCGGCTGGGTTCTATTTTCCATTGTTTCTGCTGTTGCTTTATCGGGGATTCTGTTTAAAATGATCTGGTTCAGATCTCCCCGCTGGCTATCAACAGCCTTATACATTGCAATGGGATGGATTATTGTTTTTGCCTTTTCGCCGCTTTCTGAGTCTTTAAGCAGTAATGGTGTAATGCTTCTTTTGCTGGGAGGCATCCTATACACGATAGGCGGAGTGATTTATGCGATTAAACCAAAGTTCCTGGAGTTCAAACATTTGGGTTTTCATGAGATTTTTCATATTTTCATTATGATGGGAAGCATGGCACACTTTCTTTGTGTGTTCATGTATGTGATCTGACAGATAGTTAAAAAAGCGGACACCCTCATGTCCGCTTTTTTTGATTAGCTGCCTTCTACATCCTTCACAACAGCTTCTAATTTCTGATCAGAAAATCTAACCATGTTTTTGTAGATGTTCAGGATAGATTGAGCATAATTGGTTCCAGGCACAGCCCATTTGCCATTCAGTTCCTGCCATAGCTTTGCCGAACCTCTTTTCACAAGGCTGAAACGCGGATCCGCCAGTGGATATTTAGGAGGTAGCGGCTGTGTAGAAGCATAGGCATATAAATGCTGAATATGTGCTAAAACGCCTTCTTCCTGTGTGGAAAAGCTTGCTCCTGCCGCACCATTCCCTGTTGCGCCGATTCCTGCATAATTATTCTGGCCAGGTTTAACATCACCAGTGAATCGGAGAAAGTTGGTTTCATGCATGGCCTGTGCAAAAGCTATATCCCCTCTGATACCATAATATTCCCCAATAGCCGAATAGAATGAACCTAAATTGGCAGCATTCGGGTTTACCTGTTTTGCATATTGATTCATATGCTCTGGTGACAAATGCGTTACTCCCAGAATGGAATAGCCTTTGGGTTCAGAAGGCACTGCCGGCGGAGCGTCTGACAGTATATAGGCATCTGTTATTCCCGCTTTTTTTACTGTTTCCAGTTGTTTTTCTGCATTTTCCTTCGTACTGAAAGCACCGGCCTGTACCCTGTACCAGACCGTGCCTGAAATTTCAGCAGTGGCTATAACCGTTTCAATGCTTTTATTTTTTAGAGCGGCAGACCTTTCCTCAGCATTTTTTCTATTTGTAAATGAACCGGCAATCACTCTGTATAGATTACTGGGATCGACTGGCTTTGGCGGCTGCGGCGGGACTGCCGGTTTCGCTTTAAGGCTAAAGGCTTTTGCAATTCCATTAACATGTCCCTGTGCCACCCTTTGTCTCCACAGCGGATCTTTCATTAAAGCGGCATCTGCAGAATTATCAATAAACCCATTTTCTGTTAAAAGGGCTGGCATGGCTGATTCACGCAGTACATGAAAGTCAGCTTTCTTCTTACCTCTATCGATGAGCTTATTCAGTTTAGTGACTTCAGCATGGATAATATTCTGATAGCTGGCTGTCTGGGAAGTGCTGCCAAGGCTGTTATGAATAAAATCTTCATAGCCCCTCGCTGCACCATTCGCGGCATTACAGTGTATGGAGAGGTAAAAATCAGCCCCCCAGCTATTAGCTTCAGATGTCCTTTGGCTCAAACTCTTAGTTGTATCATTTTCACGGCTCATTCTAACTTCTATATTCTGATAGCCGGCCAATAAGATATTTTTTATATTTTTTGCGATATCAAGCGCAATATCTTTCTCTCTTATTCCGTTTCCCTGTGCTCCTGGATCAGTACCTCCGTGTCCAGGGTCTAAATAAAGCTTCATGGTCCTCACTCCTTTATTATTGAATTCTTATATTTCAAAGTTTGGAGCTTCCCAGTTCATTATAAATCAATTTAACACAGCAAGTACTTGCATGTAATAGTGTATGTTTAAAAGCAGAAATGGCTTGTACGCATGACCAAGCAATATTGATTTCCATAGCAGGAATCATAAAAAATTGTCTTTTAATAGGCGACATTCTCATTCAAAAACTTAGGTGCAGCCGTATGCTAATGGTGGAACTAATTTTTCGGGGAGTGAAAAATCATGGGTTTGTGCGGGAAGAAAAACAATAAAGAGTTTGAGAGGCATGATTTTTGCCATGAGCATGATTGCGACTGTGAATGTCATATAAAACCAGACTGGGACGAAGGTAAACACCGGAAAAATTTCTATGAAAATTGTGTTGAAGAGGTTTTGGAGGCCATTTTTAAAGCCCAGAAAAAAGCAGGGTTAGATGATGAATGCAGAAGTTCCTGCCGGGAATCCATTGATGACCTCATGGGAGGACAAAAGAAACCAAAAAAGAATACAATTCCATTCCTTTTATATTGCGGGAGCTGTGAACCATTTAAAGCTACAGGTGTGACCACATTCACTCATCATTCCAAGGAAAAGAAATTTGCTTGTATAACATCATTCATTTTTAGAATTAAAGAATTTGATGGCAAATGTGCTGTATTGGAATTGTTGACTTTCAAGCAATGTAAATCTTCTAAAGACCCGTTTAAATCACATACAAAAGATTTTTGTTCACCTTGCAGCCAAATCGATTGTGAAAACGTAGAAGATCTCATTCCTACAGGTATATGCATAAATGTGGATCTTTCCTGTTTTTGTGCTGTAACCTGTCTGCCTGCCATCCGCTTATAGAACTTTACTATTCCTGCTTGTATTATGGGCTTTGCTAAATGATTCGCCGATTCCTAACACTATGAATAGCCCAGTAAAAAAGGTGCACCATTCTGGCATGGCGCACCTTTTTTGCATTAAGCAGATTAGCCTCCAAAAGCCTCCAGCACATCCTCTACTTCTTTTATATCAACCTCATCTGAAATTGACTCATGAAGAGCCTTCTTCTCTTTATATGCTGGCGTCTGGACTGGAACATAGCCTGATTGCATCATTTTCTTAATTTCATTAATTTCTGCGAGTATGATGTCGCTGTTCATATTTTTGGGATGGAGATAGCTGTTTAAAGCTGATAAAACTAAATGGATCAGCGTATTATTATTGGAATGATAGTCGACTTGATCCTGTATCTTCTTTGAGACTTTTACAGATGCCCCAGTTTTGACATCAATGAACTGATCTGGGATTGTTAATGCGGTCTTATTAACATAGTCGGTATAGGTTCTGAACATTTCCATCATCCTTAACCTTTGGTTGTCATAATATGATTACTTCCTTTATCTCTTTTTAGCTGATTCATTTTTGCCAGAATCATAAGACCAAGGACATTTAATTTCTCCATATTTTCAGGAAACGTTAATTCAATTGGCCTTCCTCTATCCGACCATTTTGCTGCAGCTTCCTGAATTTGCTTTTGGGCGAGTTTGGCTGCTCCTCCAACAGCAATATAACGGACAGCTCCTTTAATCTCTGATGAACTGCTCCTCACCCGATCAAAATGCTCCAGGTATTTAATTGCCATTGACTTCAGCTGCGGCAAAATGTATTTGCTGATATCCTTTCTGACCCCTGCAAAAGGCTCGACATACCACCCTGCGGGTCCTTCTGCCAACTTTTCCTCCAGTTCGGCACGGGAGTCAAATCGGTACATTTCCTTTTTACTCACCCTTTGAATGATGTGATCAAGAAACTGATTGATCCCGAAAGGCTCGCCCTCTACAGATGCGACAGGCTTATTATTTTTTATTCCGACAAAGTCGACAGAGTCTCCCCCAAGGTCTCCGATGATAATCCCTTTTTGTGATTCTTTAACAAGTTCTTCATCCTTGATTCCCAAAGTTTCCTGATCTCTTGTTAATCCCAAATAGGCACAAGCACCTTCTGCACCGACAATGACATCATTGATTATAACTTTAACGGTTAACTCCTTAGGCTCAGAAAGCCCGGGAACTTTATGAAAGATGATCGTATGTGTTCCAGCCAGTTTGTCTTTTAGGCGGGTTTTTCTTTCTTTATACTGTGTTGTCGGAAGAGAAACAGCTAATTGATCAATAGAATAAGTGATTTCTGTTTCTTCCGGATGCTGAAGAACTGCATGATAGCCTGCCAGGCCGAACAGCAGCAAATAGGTTCTATCTTCATCAACTTTCTGGTTATTGAATGCAGTCAGGCTCACGTCCCGCTGTTTAGCCGCTGCTTTTCCGATATAGAAAATTTCCCTTCTATCCACAACGGCCTGGCTCTTTACCTCCACAATTAAATTATCTTCAAACACTATATCATCATCATCGTATGGCTTTTCGTAAAATTCTTCATCAAAAAGAGCAATAGCATTTGGAACTTGATATTCTGACAGAATACCATTTTCAGAAGCTAATGCCTTATACCAGCTGTTTCCGATATCTACAGCAAGAAAATTGTGTCTATCCATTTCTCCTCACTCCTCCTTTTGAATCTTATGCGTGATAGAAGTCCAATTGTGCCCGTACTATTTAGTTTTTATCTCGTTTTACAGTCAGTAAGAGCTTTATTGCAGGGAACAGAGGATTTGAAGGACTCAAATGGCTGAGCTGAACTAAATAGCAGTGTAAAAAAAACGCTGAAAAAGATTTCACTTTATCCTCATTTGCCTCATCCATATATAACAAAATCTAAATACCCATTTTTCGTATTTTCAGTTCTTCCGATTTTTATAGGTAAACGCCCAAACATAGACGATTATCATGCATAGGATGGGATTATCATGATTTCAGGAGGAGCCCAAATGTCAGAAGAACAAAAAGATCGAGATATAGCGGAATGCCAGATTTCTGCTCAAAACTGTGAGTGTGAGAGTACCTTCCATCATCCTCATGTAAGTATTGGAAAAATCACAGCTGAGGTTCCTGTAGTGCTAGCTGAACTTTCACTCCACCTAAACGTAAATGCCATTATAAAGTTTCCGGAACCTGTATTAGAAATTAAAGATATAAAAAAATCAGTAAAGTTGACACAATGCAGGCTATTACTCCCTGCAAACCAGTTATTTGTCAAAGGATTCGTTCGAAAAAATATTCAATATGCTGCCCCTTGTCCAGAAATTGAAATGCATTCTGATAAAAGTGTAGCATCTGATATACATTCTTATACAGTCGATGTGCCTTTTCAATGCGTTACTGAAATAAAGAAATTCCTTACCTGCCCAATCATGCCGGAAATAAACAAGCGATACAATTTCGATTTTCATGTATCAAAGCCAATGCACTGCGGGTTTCCTGAAAAAGATGAGCTTCAATCGAATGACCTTTCCAAATTTCATCAGGAGAGCATGCAGCACTACAACAAATTGCCCTTCTGTGAACTGATTTCAAGCAGAATAATTGAATGGGATGAGGCGATAGATCGCCGTCCTCTGCCTAACTGCTCACCGATTGGTGAAGGTGTCTTCACAAAATTGGAAGAAAAAATGGTTTTAGAATTAGTCATAAAAGTCCTTCAAAAACAGCAAATACGAGTTTCTTCAACTACGAATGATCACGATGACTGTTACGACTGCGATTAAAAATATATTAGTACGGTTAATCCCATGAAGAAGCCATTAATTTCTAAAAACGTCGCGGGAGTTGCCACAATCTCTCAGTGTTAACAAGACTCCCGGACATCTGCCCATAAGTGTATACTGATAAACCTAATTAAAATTGATAAAGCTTTCTAGATTCATGGTAAGGAGGGGACTGGTGAGGATGCTCTTAATTTGCAGCACCTTCCTAAGAAGATGAGTGATATGAGAAGTGCATATAACCGAATTTTTCGTATTGATACAGAATCAGAAAATTTGTCGGATCAGCAGTTAATCTTTCTTTCAAGAAATAAATCAAAAAGCCCAAATTTAGAAAAACCTATAAAAGAAATGGACTTTGAAGAAAACCAAAAAGGATATGGTACGTCTATTTCCGAAAAAAAACCAAAATCATTTCCATTAATTTTACCGCCTCCTGCAGTGGAAGCCCGCCAAATAAGCCAAACTAATATACTGCCTGAAAAAACATCTGATAAGGGGACTTTACGGGAGAATATTGTACCTGCCAAAGAAGAAGCAAGGATGGTCAAGAAAAAAAAATTAAAACTGCCTAAATACCTAAATGAAATGCTGACGCCCTTTTCACCTATGCTGAGCTGGACCCCTTCTTTACCAAGTACGTATACTAACCATAATATTTTTCTTACCGATATAAAATCCACTCAAAGAAAAGGTAATATATCATCTTCTGAGGCAGTTCAAGCTGAAGAAACAATCATGCGTTTTCATCAGGAATTGATACAATCTGAAAACGAAAGCAAATCATCATTAAACCATGAAAATTTACCAAATGATAATGCTCTAATAGAAGACACGGACCTGACTCAGGAATTTATCAGTATGCTAGAATCCTCAGAGACTCTCCAGAAAGCTGAATCCACGGGTGATCTCTCATTCGGCTTTGAAATGGAAAAATTTAAATCAGAAGATGGGAAACTTGAAGTAAGTACTCTTGCTAAAAACGGCAATATTTTATCAGAACCCGCGAATTTCTTTGAGGAGGACTTTGCAGCGATGCTGGAAGAGTCTTCTTCTTCGGATAATGAGTCAGTTAACATTCCTTACCGTCAAGATGAAGCATTTGCGCTGCTTTTAGATGCCTCTTATAACCATAGCGAATCTTCCTCCTATAATCATAAAAACATGGACTATGACCGCCATAAAATTGAAGTTGATTCACTTGAACCAGATGATTCACATCCAACTTTAGAAGATTCACTTAACCCTAAATGGCAAGGAAATTTCAGTGAAGAGTCATCCAGTTATGAAGGAGAATTCTCCCTCCTTCTGAAAAAAGCCTGTAGCTTACTTGATGAGAAGTGCGCAGACACAATACCACTACAGGAGAGGTTTTTGGCTTTATTGGAGGAGTCATCTGATAGTAATCATAAGTTTCTTGAATTATTAAATGAGGAGTTTTTCTCATCCAGTGAATGCGGAGAATCCGAATCACCTTATGACAGAGAGGAAGTGAAATATAATAAAGTATCATCTTTGCTTGAACACTTTTCGGCTATGCTTCAAGATGTTATTTCAAATGAAATTCCCAATTCTGAAAAGGCCGAACCCACTTTACTCCCATCAGAATCTGGGAGTGAAGAAGTAAGCAAAAATGAATTTTCAGCCGAATGCGAAAGTACAAATCGATTCAGTGATGGGCTCTATGATCATTTGGAGGAGTCCTCTTCCAGCAGCATTATAGAAGAAAACACGCGATCTACTAAAGAATCTTTCCGGAAAGGGGTTATTGTTAAACTTCCTGTTTTAATTGGCAAAACAGATATGGAGGTTCAAATCTTTGATTGCTTTCCAATGAACATACATGCAAAGCATATAACTAAAATGGAATGGTCAGTAGAATCATTGAGCTGTAAGGTTCTTCTTCCCTCACAAACGGTTTTTGTTAAAGGGATACTCATAGCTGATATTATGTTCGCTGCTGATAAACAGTTGAAAAGCATCAGGATACCACTCTCAATAGATGAATCCATCAAGCTGGATTGGATTTGCACTCCAGAATTACCGCTTCCTTCGCGTATAAATGAGTTCATATTTCAACATGGAAATGCACACGATTACCATATAGAGTACTTTCAGCAATTTTCCGAGGAAATCACATGTAACCTGAATAAAATCCATATTCTCTGGCACGGAGATATATCGGGAGATGCGGGTATAGAAATACTGGGTAAAGCTATTTTATCAGTCGATTTTTTTCAGAAGCAATTTATACAAATTTAAAAGAGGGTATCTCAAAAGAGACCCTTTCCTTTTTTCAGCCTCATTCTTAGCAATTCATGTTAACTGATTACCCTGTCTGCTTTTCATAGAAAAAAGGCACCTGTAATCGGTACCTTTTCTCCTTTTAAGTTATTACTCTTCCTCTGTAACTGGGGCGGGAGCTGCAGTGAATTGAGTCTGCGATAATCTGATTACAAGGTTAATGTCATCTTTTTCAGTAAATTTGTTAAATTTACCCCATTTATCAAAGTTCGCTAAGAAGTTGCCTTCTGTTAAATTCCAGCTGACTAATTTGCAGCGAATTGGTTCATTCAGGAACTCAAACGTATTGGAACCAAAGGTGCATCTGTCAGCTCCCATACCATCTTTTGCAAGTTCCCTGATTTCTCTGGCATCACTATTCTTTGAACTTAAAGCAGGAATCGGAATAGCAACAGGCAAAGTTACACGAGTGAAACACTTGAATGGAACATTTACCATATAGTCTTTAACATATCCGTCACAGTCTTCAACATATTGGATATTTTTATGAATATATCCTTCTATAAACAATTTTACGTCAGTTGTTGTTGTACCCTCTGCAGGGCGAAGAGGAATGGCTTCACATTGAGTAAGGAAAATATTTTTTCTGATCACTTTAATCTCTGATGCATAATCCGGAAGATGAATATCGGATTCAGTAAGAGCTTGAATAGGGACTTGTCCGATTACAACATCTACTTCTGTACCTGCTACTACCGCACCTGAAACTTCGCAAAAGTGATCATGTGATTTAGCTGTATCGCAAACTGGCATATCTGGACATTTACCATGAGAATGCCCTTTGCCACAGCCGCAACTATTATTTTTTTTCATATTATAAACTCCTTATCATTTTATTTAGTCAAATTCAATTAAGCTCTGTTCTGTTTCAGAAAGCTTAATATCTTCTGACTTACTACTTATATATGTAAGGAGTAATGGATTTGAATGGACAAGTTCATTAGGTCAAATAATCAATTTATCATTTTTGCAATAAAAACAGCATATGCGGAGAAGGCTGATTTTTCACATCTTATTTCACTCCTAACAATCGAGCGTCAAACATATGTCCATTTCCACACACGCCGCCATATCTTTCTCCTTCCCTTCTCTATTAATATTATGTTCCATGAGGATAAACGGCGTAAAGCATTAGAAGAGCAATCTTAAATAGAGAGTCCATCAAGCTGGATGCGATTTGTGACCCTGAATTGCCGCTTCCATTATGTGAAAATAACTCGATTAGGTATAGAATACTATCAGCAACCTTTGTATGATATTACTTGTAAATTGAAAACGATCCTGGTTACTCAGGTATGGAGATTTATCGAAAGATGAGGGCTTGAGAATAATTGTGGAAAGCTGACTTAACAGTTGATTATCACCGGAAGCTATTTAAAATGGGGGTAACTCCAAAAAAGACCGTTTCCCTTTTTTTAGCTAATCATTAGTTAGCAATTACCAGATATATCCCGCAGTCCTTCAAAGAAAAAAGACACCGGAAATCGGTGCCTTTTTCTTTATAAGTTTATGACCAACCTCTGCAATTAAGCCCCATTTGCAGTAAATTGAGTCTGCGATAATCTGAGTACAAGATTAATATCATCTTTTTCAGTAATTTTGTTGAATCTTCCCCATTTATCAAAGTTACTTAAAAAGTTAGCTTCAGTTAAATTCCAGCTTACCAATTTACAGCGAATAGGCTCATTCAAGAATTCAAAAGTATTGGAACCAAAAGTACAGCGGTTAGCGCCCATACCGTCTTTGGCCAATTCTCTAATTTCTCTGGCATCACTATTCTTTGAACTTAAAGCAGGAATCGGAATAGCAACAGGCAAAGTTACACGAGTGAAACACTTGAATGGAACATTTACCATATAGTCTTTAACATATCCGTCACAGTCTTCAACATATTGGATATTTTTATGAATATATCCTTCTACAAACAATTTTACGTCAGTTGTTGTTGTACCCTCTGCAGGGCGAAAAGGAATCGCTTCGCATTGAGTAAGAAAGATGTTTTTTCTGATTACTTTAATATCTGAGGCATAATCAGGAAGATGAATTTCGGATTCAGTAAGAGCTTGAATAGGGACTTGTCCGATAACAACATCCACTTCTGTACCTGCTACTACGTCACCTGAAACTTCGCAAAAATGATCATGTGATTTAGCTGTATCGCATGCTGGCATTGGTGGACATTTTCTTGAAGAATGGCCTTTGCCACTGCTACAACCATGGTTTTTTCTCATATTTTACACTCCTTATAAAGATTATTCAGCCAAATACAAACAAGCTTTAAATGATTCCATAAGTCTGCTTTCATTTGACTTACTATATATATATGTATGAATGATGACTTGGAATGGACAAGTATAGTAGGATAATTAATCAATTTGTCGTTCTATAAAAAAATAAGCAAATGCGGAGAAGATTACTTTTCGTAATTAAAGATCATATTCTCCAAATAAAAGAAGTTATACCTGCACTAATGCAATCTCGCCTGACGCCAGTTAGGTATTTTATCATGTTTTTTCTTATTCCTTTTTTTAAATTCAAATTATTGGCATATTTTCTGGTATAATGGATTCAAGAATAAATATGCGAATATTCTAACTAAATATTGAGTGGACGAGGCGATTTTTTTGCTGATATTCTTCAAGGTTGCAGTTTGGATTATTGTCGCTTGTCTCGGTTTTTATGTTATTTCTGTCTGGTTGTGGGAAAAGAAAGTAAAAGAAAGAATGCCCGTCATTCGGAAAACCTGGTATATCATTTATGTACTTGGTGCAGTAGTTTATTGGACGAACAAACCAGATTCCATTTTTACTGATTGGCAGAACTACCTCATTGTCGCGGTTATATTTGCTCTGGTTGATGCCTTTGTTTTTCTGGGTTCCTATCTGAAAAGAGTTGGAAATAACGAGTTGGCTACTGACACAAGGGAATTGCTCGAAGAAAACAGTGATTTGCTGAATTCACACATGAATAAGCTAAAATCGTTTCAGTATTTATTGAAAAATGAGCCCATTGAGATTTATTATGGAAACAAGGAAGCATATCTCGCCGGCATTGAAAAACTTCTGGCGGACTTTGCGGAAAAAGTGGATATGAAGATATCCTTATGCAAATACACAACAGAGGAAGAAAAGGACTATCTGCTTGAGCACTACACTGATAAAGCTTTGATTCATAGCCGTCTGGACCGCAGAGAAGTGTATTATGATGCTGAAGAAAAGCTGGCGCTGATTCCTTTTTCCATTCTTGAAGATGACTATGTAATTAAACTTACCTCCGATCAATTTGTTACAGAATTCGACTACTTGCTTTTCACTTCACTCATTTCAATATACGATCTAATGCTCCCTGCCGAACAGGAGGACGAAGACCATGAAGGATCCAGCGGATAAAAAAACGGAGAATCATGAGATACATTCTAAAAACACTATGAAAACGCTCAAAAAAAAATCCCGGATCAGCCTTCCGGGATTTGAAGTAAGTCCCCACACCGAACGGATATTAAAAAAGAACAAAAGATTAATAAGCGTTTATACCAAAACAAAGGCTTGAGCATACTATATGGCGTGGAAGGAAATTTCTTCCGCGCCCTATTCATGTTCAATTGAAGGGGACATATAATAAAGATAAAAAGGGCTGATTCCAATGAAAAAACTGACCAAGAAAGTGAAAAATATTAACTTCCCTACATTCTCGGTTTCACCATATACCAAAAACCTCTCAAAAAAAACAGAGGCCGCCATACAGGATTTAAACAAGGGGCTCAAACCTCCGAAAAATAATGCATAAAAAAACCGCCTTGCAAAATAAGACGGTTATTTTATAAAAAGCTTCACTTTTTTCAATGCATCTTTTGTAGTCGGATATCGGAATGGCAAATCGAATTTGGTGGTTTGCTTCAGTATGCTTTTTTCATGTGAGAACACATCAAAGCTTCCCTTGCCATGATAAGCTCCAATCCCGCTCTCCCCTACTCCCCCGAAAGGCAGATACGGTGAACTAAGATGATAAACGGTATCATTAATGCATCCCCCTCCAAAGGAAATGCTGCTTAGAATCTGGTTTTGGACATCCTCACTTTCAGTGAAGATATATAGCGCTAAAGGTTTCGGGCGTGCTGTAACCTCTGAAATCATTCCGGACAAGTCATCATATTCCAGCACCGGCAGAATTGGTCCAAATATTTCATCCTGCATGACCTCATCAGCCCATGTAATATCCCCAAGTACAGTTGGTTCTATGGTGAGAGAGCTCCAATCATGCCTTCCCCCGTGAACAGTGGTGCCATCGGTTAAAAATTTGGTGAGACGGCTGAAGTGCTTCTCACTGACGATTCTCGTGAATTGGCCGGATGCAATCGGGTTCTTTCCATAAAGCTCCTGAATAGATTGTTTTAATTCTTTCAGGAATTCATCTTTAATTCTGCTGTGAACATAAATATAATCCGGAGCCACACAAGTTTGGCCGGCATTAATATATTTTCCCCAGGCAATTCTCTTCGCAGCAAGTTTCAAGTTGGCATCTTCATGCACGATGCACGGGCTCTTCCCTCCCAATTCAAGGGTAACAGGAGTAAGGTGCCTGGATGCTGCTTCCATGATGATTTTTCCGACAGGGACACTGCCTGTGAAGAAAATATAATCGACCTTTTCATTTAATAGGGCTGTGCTTGTTGCTGCGCCGCCTTCAACAACTGAAATAAATTCTTGAGGGAAATGATTGCTGATCATTTTTGAAAGCAATGCCGAAGTCTGCGGGGTCAATTCCGATGGCTTCAGGATGGCGCAATTCCCTGCGGCTATCGCTCCGATCAGGGGTGCAATCGCCAGCTGGAAAGGATAATTCCAAGGAGCTATGATTAGCGCAACTCCATATGGTTCAGGATATATGCAGCTTTTCGAACCGAATTGTGCAATCGATGACTTCACTTTTCTGGGTTTGGCCCATTTTTTTAAATGTTTCAAGGTAAAACGGATTTCCTCCAGGAGGATTCCAATCTCAGTCAAGTACGCATCGAACTCACTTTTATTGAGATCCGCCTTTAACGCATCCATCAATTCCTGCTCATGCTGCTTAATGACCGAACGAAGCTTGCCGAGCGCTTCCATTCGGAATGTGACATCCTTTGTTTTACCCTGGGTGAAGAAATTTCTTTGTTTTTGAATGAGATCCGCGTAGTTTTCCATGGAATACCTCCAGATGGGGCTATGTTTTAAGGTTATATTATCATCTTGGCTGGAGGAAATACATAAATAGGTATACTCCCATTGCAAAAAAAATGCCGGCCATAAGGTCCGGCTTTTGAAAATTTATCTCGGCAGCTTGAAGAATTCACTGCTTTCACTATAGTTTCCTGCCAGCCTTCCAAGAGGCTGCAGTTTTTCTAAATTCACTTTATAATTACCGAGGTAGTAATCATCGTCAATATGATAATGTACCATTCTCCCAATAATAAGGTGATCGCTTCCCAGCTTAATAATTTGTTCGAGTTTGCATTCCATATGGATTGGTGCTTCTTTTACCCTCTTAGGGGCGACTAAATGACTTTCAGCAGCGGAAAGCCCTGCTGTTTCAAACTCATCAGCATTACTCGGGAGATTCTCTGCACTTTTTTGCATTTGGTTTCCTAATGGCGCGGGAACTACATTGATGACAAACTCTTTTGTCGCCCGGATATTGACCAATGTATCTTTTTCTGTACCTTCCCTCTCGCCAACCCCGGGACCAATAGAAAAACAGAGCATAGGAGGATTTCTTGAAGCAACACTGAAAAAACTGAAAGGTGCGAGATTCTGGCTGCCATCCTCAGATACTGTGGAAACCCAGGCAATCGGCCTTGGGACGACAGATCCGGTTAATAATTTGTACACTTCTTTTTCTCCAAGTTCCGAGGGATTAAATTCCATTCGGATCACTCCTTCCATTTTTAAATAACAAAGTTATTCTTTTTATTCATAATCATTAATGTTGTCAGTAAAGTAAAAACTATAAACATCATACCTGTGATTAAAAACCACCCGGAAGAAAATTGCCCCGTCTGATCCACGATTAAACCAAATAATGGCGGAATGATAATGGCCCCGGCTGACCCTAGAGTGATACTGATCCCGCTTGAGATGCCAGCTTGTTCTTTCGGCACCAATTCACTTGCAAGATTCATCCAGATTCCATTGAAGCCTGAAGCTGCAAATCCAAAGAGAGCTGTAATGGGAGCCATTACCCAAAAAGGGGCTGAAGTAATGACCGCAGCTGACGTACTGGCCAAAGCGGTCATTATGGTAATGATCATTAGGATCACAACACGCTTTCCTTCAAATAGCCTGTCGCTAATGATTCCCCAGGCAACCCTGCCAATAGTTCCGGATATTTCAGATATAACCAGGAGAATACCTGATAAAAAGATGGAAATATTCAGCTGTTCATAGGCAAATAAAACAATATACGTATTTAAGCACATTTGTGTGCCATTCAAACCGAGAGCACTAAAGCTTATCAGCATCAAAGCTTTATTTTTAAACATTTTAAACATTGATTTGTAAAATTGGAGCAAACTCATGCTGCTGCCTTTCGCTTGCTCCAATTCAGGCGGATCCCGGTAAAAATGATAGGAGACGAAGCCGCCCGCCAATAATAGAAGGCAAGCCGTAAGAAGTACAAATCTCCAGCCAAAAGTTACACTAAGCGGAAGCAGTATCAAACTGGCCAGAGCTGATCCTGCTGTGATGCCAGTTTGTTTTATTCCCATTGCTGTGCCCCGCTGTTTGAGCGGGAACCAATAAATGATGCCTCTATTTGTGATCGGGTGCATGGATCCATACCCAATTCCGCCGATAACAATTAATAACAGGACAAGCCAGAAATCATGAAGCAATGTCATGAACAGAAAGCCTAACCCCATTAAGGCCGACGCCAGGACCAATAATTTACGGGATCCTGCAAGGTCAGTCAGAAAGCCGGCTGGAACTGAAATGATCGCCTGGCCCAAAAAGAGAGCCGCCGGGAGCATGCCGATTTGCGACTTGGTCAGGGAAAGATCCTCCCCGATTAAAACTCCCAAGGGTCCAATGCTTCTGCCAACAAATGCTACCATCAGCTGTGCCAGCAGAAGAAATAATAGCATTTTCCATGGATTTTCATTGATGGCAAATTGCTTTTCTGCCAGTGAATTACTCATAATTTATCATCTCTTTTTTGGCTTTTATGCCTTTAAATTGAGTGCAGACAAATCTTCCTCCAGAACTTTGCTCTTTGAAACAGCAGGACCTAATAGAGAACCTGCAATACAGATAAAGAAGTTCAATCCTAATCCAATGACGCCGCCGTGAATTCCATAGATGGTTTTATAGCCTGTAAGAGTAAGCAATCCTGCTAATATAGCGCCTGCCAGCATCCCCCAGAAGACAGCCTTTCCTGATAAACGCTGCCAATATAAGCCCAGTACAAAAGCCGGGAAAACCTGAACAAGCAATTCGAATTTTAGGACGAAAATTTCATATAGCGTTCCCGGTGGATTCCAGGCAATCCACAGAAGAAAGATGATGGCAATGATTCCGCACACTTTTCCGACCATGACCTTCTTATGTTCAGTTGCTTTAGGATTGATGAATTTTCCATATACGTCATTTGAGAGCATGGATGAAAAGCTGAGCAAAACTGAGTCGGCTGTAGAAATAATGGCAGCAACAATCCCGCCAAAGAAGATGATCATAATCCAGTAATAAAATGGATTAATGGCAGCGATCTCATTGGCCATCAGTCCTACGAGCTGTTCAGACCCAGTCTTATCCAGTCCAGGAAAAAGCATAATTCCAATAATGCCTACCATAAATACAAGCCCAGTTGTAATTGGCGGCATCCATGCCATGCGGGCAAATGATTTCTTCAGGGTTTTCTCGCTTTGCGCAGAATATATTCTTTGAACAGCATGCGGATAAATACTTGCTCCCAGTCCAACAAGCAGGAGCATACTCAGCCAGTTGATATTCACTTCCATTGGAGGGACTGCCGTTTTTGCAGGCTCCAGATCTGCTACATACCTTGTAACATCAGAAAAATTGCCTCCGACGAGATACAAGCCGCCGATGAGGAAGACAATGATTCCGATCATAAGAACAATACCTTGCATAACATCCGTAAAAGCAACTGCCTTCATTCCGCCCATCCACTCATAGGCAAGCATAACAGCTACAAAGACGATAACAGCTATTTGGTATGGGATTGTTCCGCCTGTCATCCCTGATACAGCCTGGCCGATTGCTACAAGCTGTTCTAAAAGATAGTTTCCAAGCCCCCAAAGCATAAGAAAAATACTAAGCAATGTGACTGCTTTCGATTTGAAGCGGTGATCGATCCAGTCAGTAGGTGTAACAAAGTTTCTTTTCTTTGCAATGACATATAATCTTGGTGCAAACAGTAAATAGATTCCGATAATGATTGTCATAAATGAAATGGACTGAATCCACGAGAAACCTGTCCTATATGCTGTTGGGGCATATCCGACAATGGTATTCCCGCTATATTGCGTCGCATATAAGGTGAAAAAGAGTGCGATAAAACCGAGATTCCTTCCGGCAAGATAGTACCCTGAAAGACTGTGATGAAGGTTCTTCTCACCTCTGCCCGATAAGTATCCAATTAACAGCATGATTATGGCAAAGGCTGATAAAATAATGATCCCATCTGTGCCTGCAAAAGCTAAATCATTCATGATTTATCCCCCTTTGCTTTTTCGGCTTCTTCCTGTTCCTCTACGATATTCCACTCATTCACACAAAGCCAGCTTAAATATCCGCACATGATAATGGAAAAAGCTGTCGAAATAAATGCCCATAACGGAAACCCTAGAATATAGGGCTCAGCTGCTGCATCCGGAAAATACCAGGGTACTACTCCAAGTGTAATGATGGCGAGGACTATCCAAATCCATTTTTTTCGAATAGGTTCTTTTATCGTTCTGTTTTCCATATGGCTTCCTCCCTTTTGCTGAAATTTTAAACCTCCAGCTTATAGAAAATATTATGTGCCGATTCATAGGAGTCAATTAATTCAGCTGATTGAAGCGTTGCCCCGATTTCGTCCAGCCCCTTTAACAGCTGATCTTTTCGATAAGAAACGATATCGAATTCGACCATGTACCCGAAGGAGTCCTCAATTCTTTGATTCTCTAAATCTACGCTCAGCTGATAACCAGGTGATTCATTGCTTTTTTGAAACAAAACTTCAATATCCTTTTCAGGCAAGACTATTGGCAGGATGCCATTTTTAAAACAATTATTATAGAAAATATCTGCGAATGATGATGCCAGGATCACTCTAATCCCATATTCTGCAATCGCCCAGGGTGCGTGCTCTCTGGATGAGCCGCAGCCAAAGTTTTTCCTTGCCAGCAGAATCGGTGCATTCCGGTAAGGTTCCCGATTTAGAATGAAATCCGGTTTTTCCCTGCCATCTTCGTATCGCCATTCGTAGAAGAGGAATTCGCCAAACCCAGTTCTTTCGATTCTTTTTAAAAACTGTTTTGGAATGATGGCATCTGTATCAACATTTGCAGTATCAAGCGGAGCAACTATGCCTGTAAATCTGGTAAAAGACTTCATTGTACACTGACCTCCTTGCTATATTTAACAGGCCACTCCCTTACATCAATAAACCGGCCGGCAATCGCTGCAGCAGCAGCCATTTCAGGACTGACCAAATGGGTCCTCGCATTTCTTCCCTGCCTGCCTTCAAAATTCCGGTTGGAGGTCGATGCACAGCGTTCTTCCGGAAGAACCAAATCCTCATTCATACCGAGGCACATGCTGCATCCTGCTTCTCTCCATTGAAAACCGGCGCTGATAAAAATTTGATCTAGACCTTCAGCTTCTGCCTGCATTTTTACAAGCTGTGAACCAGGAACAACTAGCGCTTCCACCTGTTCAGCAACTTTGTAACCGTTTACGATTTTTGCCGCTTTTCGAAGATCTTCTATTCGGCTGTTTGTACAGGAGCCGATAAAGACTTTATTGATTCCTATTTCTGTAATGGGTGTTCCTGGCTGAAGGCCCATGTACTTTAATGCTTTTTTAGCTGGTCCTATTTGATCTGCAGGCAGATCTTCCATTAGCGGTATAACTTCTGTAATACCTGCCACCTGGCCTGGATTTGTCCCCCAGGTAACCTGCGGGATTATTTCATCTGCATTAAAGTCAGCAGTCAGATCAAATTCGGCATCTTCGTCAGTATAATATTTCTTCCATTCTGCAAGAGCCTCTTCCCACTCCATTCCATCAGGAACTGCTTGTTTCCCTTTCAAATAATTGAAGGTTTTTTCGTCAGGCTGAATCAGTCCTGCCCTTGCTCCCATTTCAATGCTCATATTGCAAATGGTCATTCGCTCTTCCATTGTTAAATTACGAATCGCTTCACCGCGATACTCCACAACATAGCCAGTAGCAAAATCGTGGCCATACTTTCCAATGATTGAAAGTATAAGATCTTTGGCAGTAGTTCCTTGCGGCAAAGTACCATGTATATTTATGGCTAATGTTTTGGATTTAAATTGCTTTAATGTCTGAGTGGCAAGGACATGTTCTACTTCACTTGTGCCAATGCCAAAGGCAAGTGCCCCGAAAGCTCCATGTGTAGAGGTATGGCTGTCACCGCAGACAATGGTCATCCCGGGCTGTGTTAAGCCAAGCTCCGGGGCAATGACGTGTACAATACCCTGATTTCGGCTATCCAGGTCAAAAAGCTGTATGCCAAACTCCCTGCAGTTGTTTGCCAGAGCGTCAACTTGCTTTTTGGCGATTTGGTCTTTAAAAGGAAGAGAACGGTCGGTTGTTGGGATGCTGTGATCCATGGTAGCCACAGTCAGATCCGGCCTTCTCACTTTGCGATTCTTAATTCTTAAGCCTTCAAATGCCTGTGGTGATGTGACCTCATGCACTAAATGAAGATCAATGTACAAAAGGGAAGGCTGATCCTGTTCATCCACGACTACATGTTTTTCCCAGATTTTCCCATATAAGGTCCGCCCCATTTTGAAGCCCTCCTAAATGATATTATTTTTCTTCAATTCTTCTAATCTCTCTTCATCGAACCCAAGAAGGCCAGTGTATATTTCATGATTATGCTTGCCCATTTCTTCCGGGCCGGCATGCTTCACTTCCCCTGGTGTCCTGCTTAATTTTGGCACAATGCCAGGCATCGGGAATTCTCCCAGCTGCGGATGATCTACTTTAATAATCATGTCGCGTTCCTTATAATGCGGATCTTCCAGAATATCTTTAGCTGTATAAATGAGCCCTGATGGAACGCCCTTATCTTCAAGAATTTTAAGCGCTTCTTTAGCAGGGAGAGTCTTTGTCCATTCCTCGATCATGGAATCAAGAAGCTTCATGTTTTCTCCTCTTGCATGGTGGGTCGCGAATCTTGTGTCATCTGCCAATTCCGGCTGCTCCATGGCCTCGCATAACCTGCGGAACACTCCATCTGCATTGGCTCCTATAACGATGTAAGTTTTGTCCTGCGTGAAGTAAATGTTGGAGGGAGCTACACCTGGCAGGATATTGCCCATCCTTTCCCTTATGTATCCTGCTAAAAGATAATCCGGAATAATGCTTTCCATTACGGAGAATACAGATTCATAGAGGGCCGTATCGACAACCTGTCCCTTTCCGGAGCGCTCCCTCTCGTGTAATGCAACAAGACAGCCAATTGTAGCAAAAAGTGCAGCCAGCGTATCACCCATTGATACACCAATTCTTGATGGCGGCCTGTCAGGGAAACCGGTTACATTTCTGAGCCCGCCCATTGCTTCACCGACGCTGCCAAATCCTGCTCGATGCTTATAGGGTCCTGTCTGTCCATAGCCCGAAGTCCGTACCATGATTAATTTAGGGTTGATTTCGGAAAGTGCTTCATAGGATAGATTCCATTTTTCCATTGTCCCCGGGCGGAAATTCTCAATGACAACATCGGCTTCTTTAATAAGCTCCCTTAAAACCTGCTGTCCTTCTTCCTCCCTGAGATTTAACGAAATCGATTTTTTATTCCGCGATTGAATAGGCCACCAAAGCCCTATTCCATCTTTTGATTTTCCCCAATTTCTCATGGGATCTGATTTACCCGGAGGCTCGACTTTAATAATTTCAGCACCGAAGTCACCTAGAAGCCGTCCGGAGAATGGTCCTGCTAAAAGCGTGCCCAGCTCGATGACTCTGATATCTTCCAGTGGAAGCTGTTTTTCTGACATGGATTTCCCTCCCTGATATTTCTTGAATGCACTGTTAAGTTTTAATTTTCTTAATCTTGTATACAAATTTAATTGTTTGTATACAATAAGTCAATGTAAATTTTATTATTTTTCTGAAATTTCATTAAAAAGCCTTATATAATCATGTTTTATAATAAATATTCAGAATATTTGTTGTAATAATACTTCTGTTTGTATACAATACAATTGAGGTGTTGATATGGATGCATACGAATTTATTAGAGATGCCATTATTGAAGGGAAATTTGTCCCTGGCATGCGGCTTGCTGAGGAATCATTGGCTAAAGAAATGAATCTTAGCCGCACTCCTATTAGAGAGGCTATTAAGCAGCTTGAAGCAGAAGGCCTCGTCATTCCATTAAAGCGCGGTGTCAGCGTAAGGCATTTTACAAAAGATGATATCCGGCAAATCTATGACCTGCGCACTCTTCTGGAAGGGTACGCTGCCAGTCAGGCGGCGATACACCGGACAGAAAATGATCTGCTGGAAATGGAAAGAGCTAATATTTTATATGAAGAAGCCATTAGCCGATATGTGGAATCTGATATGGACAGCCTGAAAGATATTGTTCAGGTAAACCAGAAGTTTCATGAAACGATAGTGGCTGCTTCAAAAAATGAGCATATACATTTCCATATTTCAAAGGTTGTCGTGGTTCCAATCGTGTTCAGATCCTTCTATTGGTATAACAGCTTTCAGCTTAAACAATCCCTAGAGGTACATAAAACCATTTTGGAAGCAATCAAAAATCGGGAACCCGAGCGTGCCCGCATTGCCATGCATGAGCATATTTATCAAGGCCGTGATCATGTTTTGAAGCACCTGGAACAAATTAAAAACATTCATCTGCTAAAGGAGGAAGTAAAATGATTGAAATTTGTGAAGTTGGTCCGCGCGATGGATTGCAAAATGAGTGCAAAATTGTTCCAACGGAAACAAAAGTTGATTTGATTACAAGATTAATTGATTCCGGCATCCGCAATATAGAAGCTGTTTCTTTTGTCAATCCGAAGGTTGTTCCTCCCATGGCTGATGCAGAGGAAGTTTTGAAATCGCTTCCTAAAAGAAATGGCGTCCGGTTCGGCGGTCTGGTGTTAAGCCGCTCAGGGCTTGAACGGGCACTCAAGACCGATGTGGATTTTCTTCATGTTGTTACAACAACAAGTGATTCATTCAATTTACGGAATGTGAAAAGGACTGTAGAGCAGGCTGTTGGGGAGCTCTCTTTAGTGATTAAGGAAGGAACTGCATCAGGAAAGGGTGTGGCAGGGGTGTTGGGAACGGCATTCGGATGCCCTTTTGAAGGTGATGTACCTTTGGAAAACGTGCTGAAAGTGGCAGAGAGATTTATAGAAGCCGGCTGTACGGAAATCACCCTCGCTGATACAACGGGTATGGCTAATCCCATCCAGGTCCAAAAAATAGCAGAGTCATTTTTTGATGCCTTTGGAAAGGACCTTTCGCTTGGCCTCCATTTCCATAATACACGCGGTTTGGGACTGGCAAATGTTTTGGCGGGATATCAGGCAGGTGTCCGCCGCTTTGATTCCTCCATTGCCGGGCTTGGCGGATGTCCATTTGCCCCAAAAGCAGTCGGAAATGTTTGTACAGAAGATATGATCAATATGTTCCACGGAATGGGTGTTAATACAGGGACAGACCTTCCTTCAGTACTGGAAACAGCAAAGTGGATGGAAACAGTGATGGAACGGCCGCTTGATGGGATGTTGATGAAGGCGGGAATAGCTTAATTGCGGGAAAAGCCATCTTTGCGGGTGGTTTTTTTGGTCTAAGATGGCGGCTGAAAGTTTTGTTTGCAAGTTTTACTGATTTGTTTGCTGAATTTTAGGTTTGTTTGTTAGTTTGGTGTTTTTATTTGCAAATTTTTAAGTTTATTTGCAAGTTTAAAGCTTTTATTTGCAGAGTTCACAATTAGAGGTCTCCAATCAAGGTTTTATATAATACCTATTCTTCTTTTCACCGCCATGCTGAAGATTCATCTGGTCAAGTAATCTTGAGGCAGAAAAAACGGATGTTAAATGGGGAAACTTGCGAAATTCAGCATTTGTAATTGACGGTTTAATCAGATAAATATAATCCTCTACAGCTTGATGATGTGCCGTATCCGCAGTGGTTTTACATACTGGACATCTCCACAATCCCCAATGATAAATCATTGGCAGTGAGCCACATTGAGGACAGTGCACACCAGTAAGAATTGTATCTGGATTTATTTTTATAAATTTCATTACATCCATTTCATGCTCTGACATGTTTTTTCAATAGTGTATGGCTAATTTTTTTATTTGTTTTTCATTTAATCTCTCAATAGAATATGATTTTTCAATAGAGGTAAGTTTACTTAATAGTCGGTGTGCATGAAGAACTTTACTGGAGGTTTGTTTAGAAGGTGATTTTTTGATGGTGGAAGGACTGCTGATAAAGACGTCAAATTCTATCGGGATATCCGGGAAACCATTTGCAGCCAGCCTCTTTTTTAATTACCGGCTTTGGTGTTCAGCTTTGGAAATCGGGTCGTGGAAAGCTTCCTCCTTTTCGTTATGGATTCGGATGAGCTGGTGGAAATTGGGTTCAAGGATGAAGGTTCCGTTCCAGTTTTTTACCTTAAGGATCATGGCAAATCTTTTTGTAAGGAGTAAAGTATCCATATGAAAAAATTGTTTTCTATTTGAAAGACGCAGCCCATGAAAGATTCTATATTTCTTTTCATCCAGAAAATCTAAATAATAATCCAGCTTTTGTTCACCTATAAATCCTGCTTTGGGCTTGTTTAATTCAGATGCAGCTTTCTCCCTCCCATGTACCATTTCTGGAATACGCCTTAAAAGTGCATGAAGCTGCATAATGATTTCTGGTACCCTCCTTTCTTTTTCGATCAAATAAAACTTCTCCTTTAAACAATAATAATAAAAAGAGTTTAGGTTTTTGACCTAAACTCTATAACTTAAATCTGCTGATCAACCCTTTCAAATCCTCCGCCATGCTCGTAAGCTGGTCAGCAGAGAGTGAAATTTCCTCCATTGATGCAGCCTGTTCTTCCGTTGAAGCAAGTACACTTTGTGTGGCCATGGCTGATTCATTTGCCACATGGGAAATTTCGTCCATGGACTGAACCATTTTCTGCGAACCGACAGACATTTGCTGAATGGCTGAAGCGACTTCCTCCATTTGATTCGTCACCGTGCTGACTGACTGCTGGATTTGTGCGAAAGAATCACCTGCATCCTTCATGACTTCCATTCCTTCAGTTACTTCATGGTTAACCAAGTCCATTGTCTGGACAACCTGATTGGTTTCTTCCTGGATTTTTGATATCAGCTGGCTGATTTGCAGGGTGGATTCTGCAGACTTTTCAGCGAGGTTTCTAACCTCGTTTGCTACAACGGCAAAGCCTTTTCCCTGCTCTCCTGCGCGGGCCGCTTCAATAGCAGCATTTAAAGCCAGAAGATTTGTTTGAGCGGCAATGCCTGTAATCACTTCGATAATCTTTCCGATCTCCTGTGACCGCTGGCCAAGGCCTTTTACTACTTTGGATAAATCCTGTACATTTACATGAATGGAGTTCATTTGGCATGCTGCTGTTGAAATGGATGCAGAACCATGATTTGCCTTTTCCAGTGAATCGTTGATTTGCTCTGTAACCTGTTCTGAATTTGCCGCAACCTGTGTCAGGCTTTCGGACATCTGCATGATGACATGGGAAGCAGTTCCGACCCCCTTGACCTGATTATCGGCACCTGCTGCTACTTCTTCAATGACCTCAGCTATGTGGCTTGTTGCCATATTTGTCTGCTGGGCACCTGATGATAGCTGCTGTGCATATTGTGTGACTTCGTTAGAAGCTATTACCACTTTATTCAGTACTTCCTGCCAGGCAGCTGCAGTATGATTCAAAGCTGAAGCAATCGATCCAAGCTGTCCCACTGATTTTTCGTCAAGTCTTGTGGACATATTTCCATCTGCAAGTTCATCGATAAAGGCATTAATTTTGCTGATGGGTGCAATAAACTTTCGGTAGTTCATAAATGCGGATAATATTCCAGCAAGAGAACCGAGAATCATAATAAAAGCAATGGTGATCCAAAACGCATTGCCTTTCAATCCATTACCAACGCATACTGCAACGCTTATGATCAATACAGTCGGGATAATAACGATTAAAGTACGGAGCATATAGCTAAGTTGACTCATGAAACGGACCCCTTTTTCTATCATTTATTATTATAAAAAAATGATTTACAAATTCCTCCTTAACTATCTTCTTTTACCACCTGACAATTTGATTATAGTGGATGAAAGGAAAATATATCAATATATTTCGAAGGATTATTTTTAAAATAATTGAAATAGTTCGTCAGTTTTCCGCAAATAGAAATGCCAGCCTTCCAAGAAGCTGGCATTTTACTCATATCTATTCAGCTTCAGCAGTCCTTCTTTCTTTTTTAGCCATGGAAAGAACTGCAGTGCCAAGAGCAATAATAATAAAAATACTGCCTGCAGCCGCATTATATTCTACTGAGGTTGTCTCGATCATGATGCCGCCGATCATGCTTCCGAATGCCATTCCCATATGAACTGCGGAGTTGTTCAATGTTTGCTGGATATCAGAAGTTTCGGGTGTCACTTCAATTAAATAGCTGTGTATGGCCGGTGTTACCGCCCAGCTGAGCATACTCCAAATGACTACCGTAATCAGGAAAACGGGCAGAGAAAAAGCGGCAAACGGCAATGAGAAAAGGGTAATCCCAAACATGGCAAGAAGCGTCAAAATGACAGATTTTGCACCAAAACGGTCTGCCAGGAGGCCGCCGATTCCTCCTCCGATGACAGCCGCAATTCCGAAAATCAGGTAAACAATGCTGACCCAATTGCCGTCAAGCCCCATTTTCATCTTCAGGAATGGAGTAAGGTAACCGTAAAAAGTTAAATGGCCAGTCATTAACAGGAACGATGTTATCTGTGTTAGAGCGATTTTGCGGCTTTTCAGGGTTTTAAGCTGGATGCCTATTGGAACAGCGGGCTTTGGAGCAACTTTGCCCATAAAGAAATGAACGCCTGCCATTGATATGACTGTCAGTGCAGATATGAGAACAAACGGAGCGCGCCAGCCAAAAACATTTCCAAGCATCAAGCCAATGGGCACACCCAGCACAAGGGATGCACTGATTCCCATAAAGACGATGCCGATGGCACGTGCACGATATTCTTCTGTGACTATGTAGGAAGCCATTGTCATACATAATGCGATAAGCAGTGAGCCGCTTGCTGCCGCTAAAACCCGGCCAATTAATAATACACTGTAAAGGGGGCTAAGTACGGCAACAATATTACCGGCCAAAAATACAGCCAATGATATCATCATTAAACGGCTGCGTTCTATTTTAACCGTAATCGTAAGCAGGACGGGCGCAGCGATGGCAAAGGCGAGCGAGAATACAGTAATTAACAGACCTGCCTGCCCCAAACTGACACCCAGATCTGATGCTACAAGATCCAGCAGCCCGCCTATAATCAATTCCACCATTCCAACAACAAACGATATGATTGCTAATAAATAGATGCGTTTATCCAAGCTGAACTTCCTCTCTAGTATCAAGCTGTTCAAAAATTTTAATAAAATAACATCTTAACATACCAAATAGATTAAGCTCAAAGGATAGAATAATCTAAAAATAATAAATGCTGCTTTGTAAATATATTTTCTTTATTGGGATAAAATATAAATACCTTACTAAAACAACTTCCATAAATTACATGTTTGAATATAACAATTAAATAGGAATGTAAATAACAAATACTGTAAAGGAGTTGATTCATTTGTTGGACAATCAAGCAAAGAAAGAGCGCAGTTTATCCCCTCTAGTATCATCTGCTGTTGACGAAATACAGCCTGCCGGTACAACTCCTGCTGACACAAATACCATAAAAAGCATCGAACCTGAATTTGATCTTTCCGGAACAGTATTAAATGACTATAACTAAGTGAAAATCCCTGCGGGTCTCCTGCAGGGATTTATTTTTGTACTTTGATAACTGTCTAGCGCAAGCAGCCTACCCCCTCGAGGTGATGCCCCCAGGACAAGGAAGGCTTCGTCAGCATAATCATCGCACGACCAAAAGCGGCAGCTTTTGGGAGGATGGGGGTCATGCAGACGTTGCCACAGGACGCGGCGTTCTTAGACTGCGTTCATTCGTGGGCAAGGCGCTTCCGCTTTTCTTTTGGCAAGTTTGTCCGATTCGCAGCATATGCATGTAGTATTCCTTGTGTTTAACTTGGAAAATAACCAAATGGAGCAGGATTTATGATTTATTTGTTAGTGGTTATTTTCATTATTGTTCTTGTCATGCCATTTCTTTCTGAGTTCGTGGAAAAAAATCTGGAGATGTTTTTGTTTGTGATGGGGCTTTCAGCTGCACTGGCTAGCGGGGTTCTAAATAGCGGACTTTTTGTAAAAGCAGCACAGGAACCAGTAAAAATTACGCTTGCTGTCTTTATTGCAGGTCTGCTGTTTAAATGGTTTCAGGCAAATTTGGAAAGAAGCATCCTATCCGTAAGCCGGATTATGCCTTTTCGATTATTTGCAGCTTTGACTGTGATTTTTCTTGGGTTAATTTCAAGTGTTATTACAGCTATTATCGCTGCGTTAGTTCTTGTATTAATCGTCAGTGCGCTTCGGCTGGAAAGAAGCTCTGAAATCAGGCTGACCGTACTCGCCTGTTTTTCGATTGGCCTGGGTGCAGCCTTGACGCCGATTGGCGAGCCGCTTTCCACCATTGCAATCAGTAAAATGAAAGAAGACTTCTTCTTTTTGATGGAATTGGTTGGACCGCAAATTACCATTGCCCTCCTATTTTTCGGAATTATGGCCGCACTTGCTGTTAAGCCTCCTGTTTCAGGGAAAGCGTCCTTTACTAAAAAGCCTGCTAGTGAAAACTATGAAGAAATCTTTGTCAGGGCTTTGAAAATATATTTCTTTGTCATGGGCCTGACAATGCTTGGGGCCGGGTTTGAACCGTTAATCAATCACTTTTTAATAGGTTTAAATCCGCTTTTATTATATTGGATCAATATGATCTCTGCCGTACTGGATAATGCAACACTTGCAGCTGCTGAAATTAGCCCATCAATGGACCATTTTACAGTTCAATCCATCCTCCTTGGACTGCTGATCAGCGGAGGAATGCTTATTCCAGGCAATATTCCCAATATTATTGCTGCGGGTAAACTGCAGATTACGAGTAAAGAGTGGGCAGTATTTGGTGTTCCTTTTGGGTTGGTCACGATGATTGGTTATTTTGTGCTTATATTGGTCACGGGAAATTGAAAGGGGATTGGCGGCCCGTTTCAATTTCCCTTTCAATCTTGTTCACATAATATTATTATTGTATATCCAACAATATTTTTCCGGTACTCATTCGGCTTTCGATCAGTTTATGGGCTTCAGCTGCTTCTTCCAAAGGAAACCTGTTCCCAATTCTAATATGCAGTCTCTCTTCTTTTAAAAACTGCATGACTTTTTGTGCTGTTTCCCTGAGTGATTCCGGACGCTTCTTTCTTGTTGTCCCGAGGCTGTAGCCCAAGGCAGAACGGCAGCTCTTATGCAGGTCATTCGTGTTTATGATCCCTGGTTTGCCGCTCGAATTGCCGAATTGGATAAGTCGGCCATATTCAGCCAGACAACTGAAACTTTTCTGCGTTATGCTGCCGGCAAGGGTATCCAGGATAATATCCGCACCTTTTCCACCGGTTATTTCAATTACCCTTTCTGCAAAATCAATCTCTTCGTATACAATGACATGATCAGAACCTGCTTCCACAGCAGCAGGCACTTTCGTTTCATTGCCAACAGTTCCGATAACCAGATCTGCTCCTAATATCTTTGCCATTTGGATTGCAGTAGTGCCTACCCCACCTGCTGCTGAATGAACCAGAACGGTTTCCCCATTTTGGATTCTTGCAATATCTGCAAGCAATTTATAAGATAAGAAAGAAACAGTCAGGGATGCTGCAGCCTTATCCAACGCTACTTCATCCGGCACTGCAAACGTCAGGTTTTCTTCAGCTGCAGCGTACTCAACATAAGATCCTTCAGAAGGGAACGCTGCGACGCGATCTCCAATTTTGAATTTTGTAATTTCACTCCCTATTTCCACTACTACCCCTGCTGCATCAAGGCCGGGAATAAACGGAAATCGGCCAGTTCCTCCCTGCCCAATTCTCGCTTTCACATCCGCAAAATTGACGCTTGCATTTTCCACTTTAATCAATACTTGATCCCGCTTTATTTTTGGAATTTCCATTTCTGTGTAAATTAGTACGTCCGGACTACCGTAATGTGTGACTGCAATTGCTTTCATATGATTGGCCTCCATTTATGTAATCCTTTAACATATTCGATATTTGCGAAGAAGAAGCCTCTTTTTGCTAAATCTGACTACCCGAATTAAGGCTATAAAAAAGAAGCTGCATTTCGCAGCCTCTCATTATAATGACCCATTCATTTTCATACTGGCAGCTATGTTTCTCGCTGTTCTTTCCATATATATTGCTGCCTTTTCCAAAGCTTCAGGAAGGGTTACAACACCTGGAACAATGCTGAATAGAGCATCGATTCCGTGTTCATGAACAATATCGCTGTCGTCAGATAAAGAACCTGCAAGACCGATTACCGGTATCCCATGTTTCTTAGCCGCTCTAGCCACACCGATTGGCGTTTTTCCATATATGGTTTGGCTGTCAATTTTTCCTTCTCCAGTAATGACAAGGTCCGCATCCTTTACCTCATTTTCAAAGTCTACGGCATGAAGGACGATTTCAATCCCTTTTTTTAAGTCTGCATTTAAAAGGGCAAGCAAACTTCCTCCTATTCCTCCGGCAGCGCCTGCTCCCTCAATATGGCGAAATGATTTGCCAAGGGTGTTTTCGACCACATCTGCGAAATGCCCTAAATTCTGATCCAGCAGCTCGACCATCTCAGGTGTCGCTCCTTTTTGAGGGCCAAAGATAGCCGAGGCACCTCTTGGACCGGTTAAAGGGTTATCAACGTCACAGGCCACTTCGAAATGGACATCTCGGAGCCTTGAATCAAGGCCTGACATGTCTATTGCTTCCAGCTGCACAAGCGACCCTCCGCCTTGTCCGATTTCACTGCCGGTTTTGTCAAGGAGTTTACCGCCTAAGGCTTGAATCATTCCAGCTCCTGCATCATTGGTAGCACTACCGCCAATTCCAATAATAATGTGCTGAACTCCTAAGTCCAATGCAGCTGTGATTAACTCTCCTGTTCCCCTGGTTGAAGTAATTAAGGGGTTCCGTTTTTCTGAAGGAACCAAATGCAAGCCTGACGCAGCTGCCATTTCAATGACTGCTGTCTTTCCATCCCCCATTAATCCAAAGAATGCTTTAACAGGTTCCCCGAGAGGTCCTGTAACAGTTCGCTCTATGATCGAACCTTCCGTTGCATCAACAAGCGATTGGACTGTTCCTTCTCCGCCGTCAGCCATCGGCATTTTTTTATAATCAGCTTCGGGAAATATGAATTTAAAACCTCTTTCAATGGCATTCGCAGCCTCAAGTGCCGATAAACTTTCCTTAAATGAATCCGGGGCAATCACGATTTTCATATTTGATCCTCTCCCTTTCTATTAGCCAAAAAGCTTAAAGACTCCAAATATAAGTGTAGAAATGACTGCAAGAGTTAAACCGATAAGCGATTCATATGGCATCAGCTTCAGGCGTTCTTTAATATCCATATTGACACTTCCTGCCGTTGCGTGGAAAAAGCTTCCGTGCGGCAAATGATCCAGTACGGTTGCACCTGCATGGATCATGGCAGCGCCTGCAAGCGCTGATACTCCCAATCCTAAAATGGTACTGCCAAACACACCGCTTGCCACTGCTGTACCTGCAGTTGTGGATGCTGTAGCAGCTGACATGAAAATACCAGAGACAGGCGCCAGCAGATAGGCTGGAAGACCTGAAGAGGTTAATCCATTAATGATCACATCTTTTAAGCTTGAGTTTGCTATGATTCCAGCCAGGGTTCCTGTTCCAAGAAGCATAATGGCAACGCCTGACATCTTGTTTAAACCTGAAATAGCATACTCATTGATTTTTCTTGTCTTCTTCATCGCAATGGCTCCGATAATTCCCCCGGCTGGAAGTGCCACCATCGGATCAATATTGATATCAAATAATGGGCGAAGCGCCAACAAAACAATCGTAACCAGCGGCGCAATCATGGCAGTGATAAATAATGGAAGCTTTGTATTACTGTTCACTTCCACTTCCCCATCTGAGATAGCTGAACCCTTATTTACAAGTTTCTTTGCAATGAAATACGTAACAGCAAGTCCGAATATGGCCGGGATGATTCCAGCAGCCATAACCGAAGTAAGCGGAACACCGAATGCGTCTGAAGCTGCAATGGCATTTGGGTTGGGTGACATGATGTTCCCTGCTTTCCCTCCACCAATCATCGCCAGCAAAATGGCTGTTTTGGAAAGTTTTGCCCGTTTCGCGATAGCTAAGGCAATAGGTGATACGGTAATGACTGCCACATCAACAAATACACCGACCGTTGTCAGGATCATTGTTGCCACTGCTAAGGCTAGCAGCGCTCGGGTTTCTCCCAATTTTTTAACTATTGTTTCGGCAATCGAGGAAGCTGCGCCAGATTCTATCAGTACTCCTGCCAATATACCCGCAGCCAGGATTCTGAGCACCGCCGGTATGATGCCTTTTGCTCCTTCCATCATTAAATTAACAGTGCTTGCAATATCTGCTCCGCCGACTAAACCGCCTATTAAAGCACCTGCAACCATTCCATAAGCAGGCGGAACTTTTTTCAAGATTAATAGTATGGCAATGACTAAGGCAGTTATTGCTCCTAAAGCGCTTACAGTTACATCCACATTTAGCCCTCCCATGATGATTAGCTTATAAATCTATTGTAAGCGTTTGCCTTTTCTATTACATCGTGAATGATGATGAAAAAAACGGATAGATTTCTCTATTAATTGTGCAATCGCACAATTAATTTAAGTCGTTTACTAATTTTGCCACATAAAGTTCGAATAGCATCTTTACATTACGCGGGTCTTTTCCCGTAAGTTCTGTTATCTTATCCAGACGGTATCTCAGGGTGTTGCGGTGGATAAATAAGTGATCCGCTATTTTGCCAAGATCGCCTCCTTCTTTTATGAAAACATCAAGCGTATGTGCCAGTTCCCCTTTTTTATCCTGAGCAAGGAGCCGGTCATAGAAAGAAAATGTATGTTCTTCCTTTTGGGCGAGCATGGATAGCTTAATATCCAGCCAGTACGTTTCATAACTGTAATAATCGGCGTCACGATGAATCTTTGGACCAAGGACAGTCAGCTGCTGCGCATGCCGATAGGAGGACTTCAAGCCGCTTATGTTCTCCGATGTGTTTCCAATAGCAACTGCCGCCTTCCTCTTTGAAAGGCCGGCGATCCTCTTTAAAGCAGCGATTTGTTCCGTGGGCTCCCCTGCTTTCAATATGACAATTTCATTATTGAACGTAACCCCTGTTAAATCCTGTTTTCCCAATTCAAAATGGATGTCATTGATCAGCTTTTGATTCATGGTTCCAAGGTCTTCGTGCAGCTTGAGCACAATCACGGTTCTCGGGATTTTCAGGTCATATCCCAGGAAGCCGGCCCTCTCTTCTAACCACGCTTCATTCAATGGTTCTTCAGAAATAAGGAGGTTCACTATCTCACTTTGGAGCCGCTGTTTCCATTGTACTCTCTCCAAAAGAAACGATTGCTCCAAAACCAGTTCTGCTGCCATTTTAACAAGCTCTGCGAAATTCCTGATTTGCTCAGGCTCCCCCGTTATACCGACAACACCAATAATGTGATTATGAAAACGGATCGGCAGATTGATTCCAGGCTTGGCCCCTTTAAGCTTGGCGGCACTTCTTTCATCAATCTCCACACTTTCCCCTTTTTTTAGGACCAGCAGAGCTCCATCATGAACCTGATTGATCCTTTCCTTTTCACCAGAACCGATAATAACCCCTTCTTCATTCATAACATTTATGTTTTTTTTCAGAATTTTCATAGTCCGCTCCACTATTCCCTGAGCGAGTTCATAAGATAAAAAATGCACATTCCCCGCCGCCTTCCTGCTTCGTTACTATCAATGTACCATAGTAGATTTGCACAATAAAACAAAATAAAAAAACCGTGTGTCAGGACACGGTTGAGGAGTTGATTATTTTAATGAGGACAGATATGCCCATTTACTTTCCCGCTCATCCTCCGACAGGCGATAGCGGTCATCCAGCAATTCGGCGAGAAGCTCATTTTTCTCAGCTGAATGAATAGAAAGTTTTTTAATATGTTCACGGCATTTTGCCAGAAATTCTGAATATCCCGTCCAGCTTTCATCAAATTGTTCATCCAGCTGTTTTTTTAGCATCCGGGTCAGCTTGGGGCTTGCGCCATTCGAGGTGATTGCGATTTGCAGCGGACCGCGCCTTACAGCTGCCGGAAAGATTGCATTTCCTTCTCCTGCTTCATCGACAACACAGACAAGCTGATATAAATCAAGCGACCTCGCCAGCTGCTGGTTGGTTTCACGAATATTTGTGGCCAGAATCGATAAAAAAGCATCTTTAAAATCTTCAGGATGCGCCTCCCGCTGAATGAGCTCATACCCTCTTTGATGGGCAAGACAAATGATATCGTCGGTAAAATCAGGAGCAACAAAAGTGATATTGGCCCGTTCTCCATCAAGTGTTTTCGCTTTTCGAAAGGCAATTCTGCCGCCGCCTGCAATAACGATCTTCTTGTTGGTTAAATTAATGAATAACGGCTGCATTCACATTCACCTCTCCATTCGCTTTTTCAGCGACTAGATTCTGGATTGCCACATGTTTTCCTAAAGTATCAGTAAGGTTCACAGAGGATCCTGCTTTTATTTTCTTATTGACCTCTCTTACTACCTCACTTAATAAAAGCCCCGAGAATAATAGATAAGGAATGACGATAATCCTCCCTCTGGCCTCATTGCAAATGGAATCAAGTCCATCCTTGAAGGACGGCGCAGCAGCTGCCAAATAGCAGACTTGCACATTCCTTATACCAAGCCGCCGGCTGATTCCCCTTTTGATTGAGTTAAAGGATTGAAGAATTGAAGGGTCACTGCTTCCTCTCCCTACAATTAAAAGCGAATCATTAGAACGGATTGGCTGTGCTTCATCTGCCGCAAGTTCTGCAATTGCGTCAAGAATGCTGTCCTGGACTCCAAACGGATCCGCCATCCTTACAGTTATGGCCGGATGCTTTTTTATTAAAGGGGCAAGCGCTTCAGGGATATCCTGCTTAATATGACCCGCAGCCAGCAAAAATAGAGGCACAATGACAATTTCTTCCGCTCCCTCATGGACACAGTATTCAAATCCAGCCTCAATGTCTGGCTCTGTTAATTCAAGGAAACAAAGCTTTTGTATAGGAGCGTCTACCTTTTTCATGACACTCCTGATAAAAAAAGATGCTTCGGCAGCGCCTTTTTTAGAACGTGTGCCATGGCCGATGTATAGGACAGCTTTCATTTGGGGCCTCCTTTCCTTGATGGACTTTCTTCATACTGCTTAATCGTAACCTATCCATGCACCACAGGCAGATGAGGCGCAATTTCCTCTTCGAACCAATTAATTTTATGATGCATTTTTACAACTTCCCCAATGACAATCATGCTTGGATTCGAAATTTTTGCTTCTTTTACTTTGCTCTCGATATTGGCAAGCGTGCCCGTAACTGTCCGCTGATTTGAAAGAGTTCCCCAGTGTACGAGTGCAATTGGTGTTTGAGTGGATTTTCCGTTATGAATGAGATTTTTAACAATATTAGGCAAGTGGGAAACACCCATATACACACAAATCGTGTCAACTGCATGTGCTAGGTGGGCCCACTGGTGTTCAGCTTCTTCGTTTCCGGCCTGATGTCCGGTGACAAAAGCGAAACTTTTGCTTAAGGTACGGTGTGTTACAGGAATTCCCGCATAAGCAGATGCCGCGATTCCTGCAGTCACTCCAGGTACAATTTCAAATGGCACATCATTATTGGCACACTCTTCTGCCTCTTCCCCGCCCCTGCCGAAAACAAATGGATCACCGCCTTTTAGCCGGCAAACCAGCAAACCTTTTTTTGCATATTTAACAAGCAGGTGATTGATGGTTTCCTGCTTCATGACGTGATGATTGGGAAGCTTGCCGCAATAGACGAGCTGCGCTTCTTTTTTTGCATGATTTAACAGCTCCCGGTTCACTAGACGATCATATAGAATGACATCTGCCTCCTGCAGGCAGCGCATTCCCTTAACAGTCATAAGTTCAGGATCTCCCGGGCCGGCACCTACTAAAAAAACTTTTCCCGTCATTCTCATGACCGCCCTTTCTGTAATATCTTATAATATATGCCTTTTAATGCTTTTCCTAAGCTAATAATCTAGTTGTTTTCTATAATACCATTTTTCGGGGTGAAATAGTAGGAATTATTTTTCAGAAAAGGAGTCTCCTATTAAAAAGAGACTCCCGGTTTTTATAGGATATTCTTCTCACGCAAATGTGTTAATATCTGCCCGACTGCTTCTTCTACTGTGTACTGGTCAGATCGGACCGTGATTTCAGGGTTTTCAGGTGCTTCATACGGGGAATCAATTCCTGTAAAATTCTTTATTTCCCCGCGCCGTGCTTTGGCATATAATTTCTTTGGGTCCCGCCGTTCACATTCTTCGAGCGGACAGTCGATGAAGACTTCAATAAATTCTCCTTCTTCAAACAGCGCCCTAACCGTTTCTCTGTCCGAACGGAATGGAGAGATAAAGGCAGTTGTGACGATCTTGCCGCTGTCCACAAACAGCTTCGCGACTTCCCCAATACGCCTGATATTTTCATTTCTGTCGGCTTCTGAAAAGCCAAGATCTTTATTTAAGCCGTGTCTGACATTGTCGCCATCCAGTACATATTCATTGATTCCCTGGCGAAACAGTTCGTGGGATACAGCATTTGCAATTGTTGATTTGCCTGAGCCTGATAGCCCGGTAAACCACAGGACCACACTTCCATGGCCGTTCTGAGCCCGCCTGTCTTCCTTCGTAATCGCAGAGTCATGCCAGGTGATGTTTGTTGCCTTTGTCATTATATCCGCCCCTTATACCGTTTCTATTTCTCTCATGCCTTCAATTAATACTTCGACTACCTCTTTGCGGCTGAAAGTGGAAGGCGGCAGCTCCCCGTTCCGGAGCATTTCCCTTACCTTTGTGCCGGATAGAATGACACGGTCTTCTTTGCTGTGAGGGCAGGTTTTATCAGATGCCATGCCTTCGCACTTATTGCAGTAAAAGCTGTGCTCAAAGAACAGCGGTTTGATGCCAAGCTCCTCTTCTGTAAAATGGCTGAAAATATGCTGCGCTTCATATGTGCCATAATAATTGCCGACACCGGCATGGTCTCTGCCGACGATGAAGTGTGTGCAGCCGAAGTTTTTCCTTGCAACGGCATGGAAGATTGCTTCACGCGGCCCCGCATATCTCATTGCTGCGGGATAGACAGCCAGCTGGGTGCGCTCTTTTGGATAGTAATTTTCCAATAGGACCCGGTAGCTCTTAAGACGGACATCAGCAGGGATATCATCTGATTTTGTTTCCCCTACAAGCGGGTTCAAAAACAGTCCATCCACCGTTTCCAAAGCAGCTTTTTGGATGTATTCGTGTGCCCGGTGTACAGGGTTCCTTGTCTGGAAGCCAACCACTGTTTTCCAGCCTTTTTCTTCAAATAGTGCCCTTGTTTCTTTAGGCTCAAACCATACATCCTCCGCTACGCCTTTACCAGGTTTTTTAATCAGCGTTACCTCGCCTGCAGCATAAACCGGACCGCGTTCAAAAAGCCTTTTCACTCCTGGGTGTGCCAGCTCTTCCGTCTTGTAGACTTCACTCGCTTCCTTGGTTAAGTCAGGCTCATACCATTCTGATACAGTGATGACTCCGTACACTTCACCTTCGTTTACCAGCTTAAACTTTTCACCGGCTGTGAGCTCTTTGGCTTTTTCCGCTGAAACCGGCAGTGTAACCGGAATGGACCAAATGGTTCCGTCTGCTAATCTCATTTTTTCAACAACAGATTCATAGTCTGCTTTTCCAAGGAAACCTGTCAGAGGACTGAATAAGCCAACACCTATAAGTTCCAGATCACTCAGTGCTATGGCGTCTATTAAAATTTCTTTTTCAATTCCTGTCAGGTCATAATTTGGATTATAGTTTTGAATTAATTTTCCTCCATGAGGTTTCGGCAGAGCCATTCTTCATCAACCTTTCTTTTTCGGATTTACTTTTTTTCAGTAATCGGACTTGCAGCAGCTGGTGCCTGATTCATTAAGAATTTCACTCCGAATACGGAGATTAGAACACCGGCCATAGCAATCACCGGATATACATTTTGTTCAATGAGCAGCTGGATGAGCGTATAGGATAGGACCATCGATAATACCGGTGAAACAACCCATACAACTAATAGCTGAATGACGATGTCCTTCTTGAAGACTGATCGTCCCTGATTTACAAATCCGATTCCGATGATGGAGGAAGTGGTGATTTGCGTTAAAGGGACAGGGATTCCAAAAACGGAAGCGATCGTAACAATTCCTGCTCCTGTTCCTGAAATGACGCAGCCTTCTTCAAGACGGATTTTTGTAATTTTTTTGCCATTTGTTTCGAGGACATTTTTCCCCAGTAAAATGGCTCCTAAAGCAACAAACAGCCCTCCCCAGAGGATTCCGCTGCCAGTGCTCATAATGCCTGCACCAACAAGCGGGCCGACTGCATTGGCAACATTATTCATGCCTGCCGAGAATGCTTCAAACACGCCCATAAAAATGACGAGCATGGCTAAAATCGGAGCAGCCTTAGGCTTTTTAATCAGGTTCTGTACAAAGTTTCTCTTTAAAAATGCGGCTGCCGCTATGGCAATTAAAAAAGCAGCAAATGGAGTAATCAGCCAGAACATGACGATCCAGGCAAGCTTTCCGGCAAATACGGATTGGTAGACGATTCCAGCACCAACAACAGAACCGACTGTCACCTCACTGGTAGACAGCGGGATGCCGAAAACATTTGCAAGAAACAGCGATAATGCGGCAGATGCAATCACAATCAGCGCGATGGCAACTGTGAAGGTTTCTTTAGGGACAATACCGCTTCCCATTGTTTTTACCACTTCTCCTCCGCCAAGCCATGCTCCGAAGAAAACGGCCAATCCGCAAAGAACAAGAGCTAAAATGCGGTTTTTTAGGACACCTGAACCATACGCGATCCCCATGGATGCTGCTGCTCCGCTTGCCCCGATATTCATGGCGAAAAATAAACCGACTGTGACCGCTATAATCGTAAGCATGGTATCATCCTCCCTCTAGCTCGTGTGAAGGCCACATTCCGTTTTGCCAGTCCCGGACCATCGTCCGGCACGGGAATCGCCATTTTCATCGACTGCCTGTGTACAGGGAAAACAACCGATGCTTGGATATCCATTGTCATGCAGGGTGTTGTATGGCAGGTTTTTTTCCCTGATATAGCCCCAAACTTCATCCCATGTCCAGTGAATCAGCGGGCAGATTTTGATATTCTTGAACTTTTCATCCCTGTTAAGGAATTGAGTATTCGCTCTTGTCGGCGACTGCTCCCTCCGAAGGCCAGAAATCCAGGCCTGCTTTGGTGTTAATGCTTCTCTTAATGGAATCACTTTGCGGATCTGGCAGCATGAATTGGGCTCCCTTTTCCAAAGGGCTGAACCATATTCTGCAGCCTGCTGGTCCAGTGTCAGCTTGGGCTCTTTCCGCTCAATCCGAAGCGTTGGGAAACGGGCCTCGATTTTATCAATGACTTCATAGGTTTCAAGGAAGTGGAGCCCTGTATCCAAAAAGACAATATGTGCATCAGGTTTGATTTCGTGTATTAAGTCAATCAGCACAATGGCTTCTGCCCCGAAACTCGATGCATAGACAATCTTGTCGTCAGGATAATTTTTATAGGCCCATTCCAATACATCTCGGGCGCCTTTTGATTTATCATCAATTCGGAATGCATCAGAGATCTGATTCCAATTTTCATATGTCACTGCAGTGCTCATCTTGCAGTACTCCTTTCACTTTCTTGAAAATTTTTTCTCAACCAAAAAAGGCAGTCTTCCCGCCTGAAAAAATCCTTCAGGAGGAAAAACAGCCTCTAGTTTGTCTAGTCAGCGCGCTTATTTGGTTGAAGACGAACCTTTTCGTTCTTCTCAAGTTGTATGACTTTGCCATCCTGGACGACCAATGTGATCGATCCGAATTTAATGCTCCCTAGCATCTGCTTCAAGTGAGCAGATAACTCTTCCCAGTCAGCCTGTTTCAGTGAGGCTCGCCTCCTTTATTTAGTCTAGGAAATTATAAGTTTATTAGTTTATTTTTGGTGATGTTGAGATTAATCCTACCATACCCATAGGAATTGTCAACAACTTATTTAAATAAAATTATAAAAATCTGATAAATGGGCTTTTCTTCACTGAAAACTGTTAAACTTACTTGATTTTTTGGTAAAGTACCAGGTCTTTATGGAACTATCCACGCTGAATCACCCTTGGTATTTGAGATATTCGTTTTGAAATGGCTATTATGCAGGATCTTTTGGTTCTTGTTTGAGATGTAGTATCTATTATGGGGATTGATGCAGTTTCTTTGAACTTTTGCTGGAGAAGCTGCATCGAACTTAGCGATTGACGCTAGTTATTTTGGTTCTTGTTTGAGATGTGATATCTATTATGGGGATGGTGCATCATTTTATAACTTTTGCTGGAGAAGCGGCTATAACTTGAAGATTGACCCAGTTTCTTTTGGACTTTGTCCAAAATGTTGTGTATATCCTGAGGGTTGACGCATATTTTTTACTTTTGATAAAGATGCTTTAGGTTGACGCTGGTTGCTATTGCTTTAACCAGAGATACGCCATTCAGCTCATTAAGGCTTCCCTTAGGCTGGTTTTTGCATAAAAAACACCCCCGGCAATGGCCGGAGGTGAATCACTTTTACTCATCAGCTTCTTCACTTTGTCTTGTTGTCTGTTCAGGCAAAGTATCCCAGAAGCTTGTGTCAGCAGAATTGATTGAACCATCTGCTATGGCTTTTACTGCCGCATCGAGTGTCGTGATTGTTTGCTTGATGAGATAACCGTTGCTCTTTTGTCCAAGGGCATAAGGCTCATAGTTGTGGTCGGACATTCCGCGCATTTCAAAAAGCAGGGTAGAAATGTCGTAACGGACAGCAGCCCCGTTTCGGCCAATGTTTTCACCTGTTCCGCCGACATATTTTCCAATATGGCCCCAGCCTGTATGGTGAAGTGCATTAAACACTACTGAACCCAGCTTTTTGGATTTTTCAAGAACCTCAGGTTTTACGTTGCTGTTAGTTGGATAAAGAATGGATCCCGATACCAGCTTTCCTTCTGTTTCACTTAAGGTACCCTGATGATGAAGATCGATCATGTAATCAATTTTGTATTTTTGGAACACGTTTTCATGGAGTACACGTGCCTCAGGCTCCATTTCGCTTGTCTCTTTATCATGTTCCCGGTTCAAGTCCACACGATTTGCATTATAGCGGGTTAAATGGCGATCGCCATCGGCAAGATAATCGTCAAGTGAGAAGTTCACATCTCCCATTGCTCCATCCGCGTTCAGCATAGGTATCACAAGAATATTGACATCTTTAAGGACTCCGCCTGACTTGCCGGTGCCAAGGTGCTTAATAAACTCCAACGCTCCTTCAGTTGTCAGCTGCTCATTCCCGTGCTGCTGAGTCAGAAAAAGAATGGTCGGATTTTCAGGATTGGATATGTATTTTGCCATGTAAATATCACGGCCCTTTACTGTCTGGCCGATTACTTCAAGCTGCATGGCCTCCTGCTTGGCATCCTGCGTCTTCAAATATTCTGTTAAACTATCATATGTATGCAGAATGGAAGTCTGAATGGATCCATTGCCTGCGCCTGGACCATTTCCAACGGCACCTGCAGGCATCCCCACTGCTGTAACTGCACCTAAAGCCATTAAACCGGATAGTGATACAGAAAGAACTTTTTTCTTCAAAGTCATAAATACATACCCCCAAATTAATAGTTATCTTTCACTATTAATTCTAGTGAACTAATTTAAGAGTGATAATAGAGTATGATGCCTATTCTTTTGACAAATTTCGCATTCCGAAATAAGTATAAAATGAGGAGTTTACTAACAAATTATCGTGTAAAATTAATCCAAAATTACCATTTGAGAGACTGGATTACAAAAAATCCCTTTTTTTCAGGTGTAAAAAGAACTAAAAAGGACCGAACATAAAATGTCCGATCCTTCGTTCTAATTCAGGTCTGCCGGGTAGACTACACCAATTTGCCTCCGAGCTTCTTCAATAACCTCCATTGTTATCATCGAGTTAGCGTAGGAGTTGATATCAGATTCAGTCTTTCCAGCCTGAACCAAACGGATGAATTCCTTAGTTTCGTAATACATAGAATCACTTAATTGGTCCTGAGTGAGGTCCTCCCTCTCTCCATTCCGATAATGCAATTCAACCTTTTCAGGTGAACTTATTCTATCTATAACGATATTTCCCTCTTCCCCTTGAATTTCTGCAGGCAGACTGGAATCGGTTATTTTACTGTACATGATGACCGCATCCATGTCAGGGTATTTAAGGACCATGCTTCCTTCCCCGTCGACTCCAGATTCCAGCACATAGCCTGCTGCTTTAATCTCCACAGGTTTACCGAATAAAGCTACAAGTGGATACACACAGTAAATCCCGATGTCCATTAGTGAACCATTAGAAAAATCCGGATTGAATGCATTCAGCACAGTTCCCTGCCTGTATGCATCATAACGTGAAGAGTATTGGCAATAGCTTGCAAAATACCTGCGCACCTGTCCGATTTTATGAAGATTTTCTTTTACAGCCAAAAAATTAGGCATAAAGGCAGACTTTAGGGCTTCCATGAGAAGAACATTGTTTTCCCTGGCAGCAGCTATCATAGATTTAAGTTCCTTTGTATTTGAAGCAACCGGCTTTTCGCATAAGACATGAACATTATTTTTCATAAATAGGATGGACTGCTCAGCATGCAGGGAATTCGGGCTCGCAATATAGACCGCGTCGATTTCGCCGCTTGCGGCCATCGTCTTTAAATCAGTAAAAGTCCTCTCCACACCGTACTTGGCTGCAAATTCTTTTGCTTTCTCTTCTGTTCGTGAATAAACAGCTGTCAGCTGAAAATCTTCAACCTGCAGTGCCGCTTTTAAAAATCTTTCTGTAATCCAATTAGTGCCTACTATACCGAAACGAACCAATTCTATTCCTCCATTTTTATGTATAAGATATCTTCATATAATGAAGGACAATTTGCTAAAAATCAACCGTTTGCCATTCTTCCAGGCAAATAGTTTTCATCGGTGTCCAGCCTCGGTAAACTGGGATGCGGCTTTTACCCGTACCCAAGGACGCCCATTTTCCCAATCTACTGTTATTGGTACACGGAATGTTTCTTCAAGGAGCGAATCTGTCAGCGTGTCTCTTTTTTTGCCTTGAGAAATGACGTTTCCTTTCTTCAGCAGCATGGCATGGGTTATCGAAGGAACAATTTCCTCGATATGATGGGTAACATAAATTATTGTGGGACCATCTTGATGAGCAGCCATTTTCTCAATCGAGCGAAGCAATTCTTCCTGCGAATAGATATCAAGCCCATTGCATGGTTCATCGAGAATAAGCAGCCTTGGTGAAGCCATTAAGGCTCTTGCAATCATGGCTTTTCGTTTTTCACCCTGTGAGAGGGATGTGAGGTTTTGATCCTGGACATGGCTAATATTGAACTGATGCATTAAGTCCTTTGCTTTTTCCAGGTCCTGCAGTGTTATTTCTTGATAAAGGCCTATAGAGGCAAATCTCCCGCTCAAGACAATTTCCAGGGCAGTTTCTGATGGACGGAATTGAAATTTATCGTCCAGGGATGTGCTAACCCAGCCGATGGATTTTCTAAGCTCCGGTATATTTGTCTTGCCATAAAGATTTCCTAATACTGAAACTTGCCCGCCATTTGGCCACAGATAGCCGGTAATCATCTTCAGAATCGTTGTTTTCCCTGATCCATTCAAGCCTAATAAGGCCCAATGTTCTCCTTTTCTGACATGCCATGAAACTTTGTTCAGTATCTGCTTTCCGTTTCTTTTCCAGCTTATCTCATCCAGTGAAATAATACTGCTGCTCTTCACATAACTCATTCATATCCTCCTTATCCTTTTATAACGGCCCAAAAACCTTAAAACTAAATAGAGCTGAAGACAGTAAAGACTTCCATAGCACCTGCTGGAAATCCTGTGTCTCAGCTCATCCTTTTAAAAATTACTTATTTTCTGCATCAATCATCCCGGAAGCAATACCAGCCCGGCGAAACTTTACAGCGTTTTTTTGATAAAATTCTGCCCCTGCTATGATACGCTCCTGCAGTTCCTCCTTCACCGGCTTTAAGGCTTTCGCAGGAACACCTGCTGCAAGGAAGTTTTTCTCAATCACTTTATTTTCCCCTACTACTGCTCCTGCCGCAATGACTGCACCATTCTTAATGATGGCACCGTTAAGTATAATCGCTCCCATGCCGATCAGGGCACCATCTTCAATGGTACATCCATGAATCACACAATTATGGCCGATTGTGACATTCTGTCCAATGCTCACAGGGTAACCTTCATCGACATGAATCATCGTTCCCTCCTGAATATTGGTGCCCCTTCCGATTCTGATGGAATCATTGTCCCCGCGCAGGACAGAATTGAACCAAACGGACACATCAGCCTCCAGTTTTACATTGCCGATGATATAGGTGTTAGGTGCCAAATAGACGGTTTCATGAACGTCTGGCTTCAGTCCTTCAAAATCTAAGATCAATTCCGGAACGCCTCCTTCTTATGAAGCTACAGTTTGATCTGAATCGCTCGCATTGTTTTTGCGCTTCTTAATCCACTTATTAATGAATGGATACAATATACTGATGATGGATAATACAATGAAGGTTAAGGCAATCGGCCTTGTGAAGAAGATGGAAATATCATTGTTCGACATCTGCATGGCCCTTCTGAACTGGTCTTCAGCAATGGGACCGAGCACAACGCCAAGCACGATAGGTGCCAGCGGAAATTTGGCATTTTCCAGATAGTAGCCGATAATTCCGAATACCAGCATCATAGCCACATCAAAAATCGAATTCCTGACTGCGAAAGTGCCAACAATACAAAAGAGAACGATAAGTGGTCCAATGATTGTGTAGGGCACTTGCAAAATTTTAGAGAATACCGAAATAAACGGCTTGGCAATGACTAAAATCAGCAAGTTGGCAACAAGAAGACCCATCAGGATGGTATAAATGAGGGAACCCTGTGTTGTAAACATCAAAGGCCCCGGCTGGATTCCATGCAGAATAAAGGCGCCAAGCAGTATGGCGGTTGTGGCGCTTCCCGGAATTCCCAGGGAAAGCAAAGGAACCATGGCACCCATTGCTGCTGCATTATTGGCAGACTCTGGTGCAGCTACCCCTTCTGGAATTCCGGTTCCAAATTCCTTTGATCTTTTTGACCACCTGGCAGCTTCACTGTAGCTGAGCATGGCTGCAGTAGTTGCACCTATTCCCGGAAGGATTCCAATAAATACACCTAATAAGGAGGAACGTCCAATGACGCCAGAAATTCGTTTCATGACATTCCAGTTTGGAAGTTCGGAACTCACTTTTTGCTTTGCATTCACCTTGTGGACCTGCTGAACTCTTCTCAGCACCTCTGATATAGCGAATAATCCAATCAGAACAGGAATGAAGTCAATACCCGACATTAACTGGCCTGAACCGAATGTAAATCTTGGCACACCAGTCATTGTATCGATGCCAATAGTGGCAATAAACAAACCGAAGGAAACACCAATGAATCCTTTAACCAGGTTGCCTGCACTCAAGGAAGCTACTACCGTCAGACCCATTAGAGCAAGCGCAAAATACTCCGGGGACGAAAATCTAAGCGCAAAAGAGGCGAGAAGCGGCGTCAAAAAGATTAATACCAGCGTTCCAAAAACACCCCCTGTGGCGGAACTGAAGATGGAAATGCCGAGGGCTTTCCCCCCTTCACCCTTCTTCGCCATGGGATACCCGTCGAAAACGGTTGCTACCGCTTCAGGTGTGCCTGGGGTTCTAAACAGAATAGCGCTTATAGACCCTGAAAAAACAGATGTGGCATAAATGGAGGTCAGCAGCAAAAATGCTGCAGCCGGATCCATTGCATAACTGACAGGAAGAAGAATAATGACCAGCATGGTTCCGCTTATACCCGGTATCCCTCCTCCAATGAAACCAAGCAGGACACCGACCATAAGAATGAAAAAATTAAAAGGCTGAAAAAGATTCCCAAAACCGCCTAAAAGTCCTTCTATCATTAAGTTCACCTCTTTTATTAAAGTTGGCTATTAATAAAACAGCAAGCTAAGTGAATAAAAAATCCCTGTTCCCCGCGGGAAAGGCAGATTCAATAAAATGGGAAACAGCACGATAGAACCGGCAGTTGCCAGAATACCTGTCAGCAGAGCCCGAATATAGCTTTTCATACCGAACAAAAGCGCCATCACAAAAATCCCCAGAATCGTTGCAGCAATAAAACCAACATAGCCAAGAATAAAAATATAGGTGGCAAGAACTGCAAACAAGAGGAAGAACTTTTTCGGATGAGCGAGCTGCTCCTCATTATCTGCATCTGCTGAATCAATGTCATCTCCCTTTATATTCTCAACATTTTTCACCTTTAGAGCCCTCATCAGCAGGATAACTGATAGAATTAGCATCAGGATCATTAAAGCTGCCGGCCATGTTCCTGCAGAAATGATATTCCCTGTCCTATTTTCCACCTGGAGTGACATAACCAGAAAAAAAGACGAAAAGACTATCATGATAATCGAAAGATTTCGTTCCAGCTTCATCTCTTAGCCCCCCAAAATTCAGTAAGTTAATTGGAGGAGGCTGTGAGCCTCCCTGCCATTTTAATCACACTTTATTTCCTATCCACTTAAGAATATTTAAAGTCAGGCTTCCGTTTTTCCAAAAATGAACGCACGCCTTCCCGATAATCCTCTGAAAGAAACGATTCAATCACAAGCTCGGCTGTTTCAGGTGAATCTTCAATGGCCCCGGCAAGCACTTCATTAATGATTTTTTTTGAACCCCTGACTGACAGCTGAGCATTTCTGCAAATTAACTCTGCATATCTGACCGTTTCCTCTTTAATGGCTTCTGCAGGATATATCCGATCGATGAGACCAATCCGATACGCTTCCCCGGCATCCAGGAGCCTTCCTGTGTAAAGAATATCCTTGGCTTTCGCCGGGCCGACAAGATCTACAACATTTTTGGTTCCCGGTGTATTGTATACTAGGCCAAGCTTTGCTGGAGTAATGCCGAAATTGCCCTGTTCATCAGAGAATCTAAAATCACAGGCAACCGCAATTTCACATCCGCCGCCAACACAAAAGCCCTGTATCATGGCAATCGTTGGCTTAGATGCATTCATGATTGACTTTTCTGCTATCATCGTAGCCTTGTTATACTTTTCAGCGCCTTCTGCTGTATACCTTAATGTCTTAAATTCGCTGATATCTGCGCCTGCCGAAAAAGCAGCAGATCCAGTCCCTTTAAAAATGATTACTTTTACATTGGCATCATTTTCGCATTCCTCAATAAGCTGCGGAATCCTTAACCAGATTTCATAACTGAGGGCATTCCTTTTATCCGGCCGGTTGAAGCATATGAATGCAATTTCTCCTTCAACCTGAAGATAAACCGGTTCACTGTACGTCTTCTCCCTGCTGAATGCTTCCAGATTCTTAGACATATCACTAACGACCTTTCTGTTATTTTTTATTCAGGATGGGCTTTTCTTCCAAGGTCTTCACAGCTCCTGATTTTGTTAAATTTCTTATGGAATCTTCGTCATAGCCCAAACCATTCAACACTTCAATCGTGTCCTGTCCGAAGAGAGGAGAGGGGGTTTTCACCTCACCTGGAGTTTTTGAAAATTTTGCGGGAATGCCAATCATCTTCATTTTTCCGATTAATGGATGCTCCACTTCCTGAATCATGCCTCTTGCTTCATAATGCGGATCCTGAACCGCCTCTGCAAAGTTGTTGATTGGTCCCGCAGGCACCCCTGCTTTTTCACAGAGATCAATCCAATGTCTGGTATCTTGATGCATTAATACAGCCTCAATATCTTCTTCCAGTTCACTCACATGTTTGTTTCTCAATAAATTGGTTTTATAGCGCGGATCTGTCAGCCATTCAGGCTTTTCGGCAACATCTTCGCAAAATCTTTCCCATGTCCTTTGATTGGCACATCCAAGCATCATATAACCCGATTTTGTTTTAACCGCCTGGTATGGAGCAGACACACGGTGCCTCCAGCCGGTTGCTTCCGGTATCGTTCCTTCTGCAAAATAGGCCCCTGCCTCCCACGTAAACCATGGAAGCCCGATCTCAGCCAGGGCAATATCCACATGCTGTCCTTCCCCTGTCTTCATCTTATGGATAAAAGCTGCCAATATCGAATAGGCTGCAGTTATGCCTGCCCCGATATCATAAACGGCGATGCCTGATTTCATTGGCCGCATTCCTTTTTCTCCGGTCATGCTCATAAGCCCTGTCATCCCCTGGGCTACCAGATCGAACCCGCCCTTATGGGAATAAGGGCCAGTCTGGCCATAACCTGAAATAGAACAGTAGACTAGCCCAGGATTAATCTTCTTTAGGCTTTCAAAGTCAATGCCAAGTGATTTTGTTACTCCCGGGCGGTAATTTTCAACAACAACATCTGCTTCTTTAGCCAATTGATAGAAAATTTCTTTTCCTTCATTTGTTTTAAGGTTTAATGCTATGCTTTTTTTATTTCGGTTTATCTGAAAAAAGCAGGTAGATTCCCCGTTTACATAAGGGCCCATTTGGCGGGAATCGTCTCCGCCATTCACTTTCTCCACTTTCATGACTTCCGCACCGAGATCCGCAAGGACCATAGTGCAATACGGACCAGCCATGATTTGCGATGCATCAAGGACTTTCATTCCTTGTAATGGTCCCACTCAGAACACCCCATTTTGAAAATATTGTCTCAGAAGTGAGCCCGATGTGACCGGCAGCTGTTCATTTCTATACATTCATAATCTGTGCATGTTATAATAAAATCGATTTTCATGAGAATGGAGCATTTCTATTTTGGCGAGTGGAGATGCTCTTTTTTTATTCGCAGATCATATTCATTCCGCGTTCCAGATCGTTGCGCAGATGATTCGCTGCAGATTGGTAGACAGCTATCTCGTCCCGGGCTTTAAGAGCATGAAGGATTTGGCTATGTTCCTTAAGAATTTCTCTATTATGCTCGTTGTTTTTTAGGATATTGGCCCGGTATAGCAAAAGAAATGAACGTACTTGCTTAAGCAAGTGCACTGCCCGCCTGTTTGGGCTTGCATCCAAGAGCCGATCATGAAACTTAGCATTCCATTCAAGTAAAAGTAGATGGTTTCCTTCCAAAAAGGCATCTTCAGCTCTTTCAAGAATTTCTTCAATGCAATTCAGCTGCTCTTCTGTAATCGCTTTCAAAACAAGTCCCATTATTTGAGGTTCCAGCATAATGCGAGTTTCATATAAATCCTTAAAATCAGTTTCATCCAGTTTTACAATAGATAGCCCCAGCTGATCCTGAACCAGCAGTCCTTCTATTTGCAGCTGGCGCAGTGCTTCTCTTAACGGGGTCCGGCTTATATTATATTTTTCCGCCAGATGGGAAACATTGACCTTCTCACCAGGCTTTAATTGTCCTGACAAAATGGATTTTTTTATAATGTCATAGATTTGCTGATAAAGCGGCTGCGTAAATTTCAGGCCCTGCACCATCTTTGTCTATCCTCCTTTAAATGAATTATCTCTGCCTGTTGCTGTATACTGTGTGCTGTATCCTGGATACAGCTTCAAGGGCGATCATATCTGCCAGTCGGAATGGCAGTCAATAACCTGAACAAAATCTCTCAAGATTATATAAAACTAGTTTTACTTCGACAAAAATCTTCAGCAGCCTATCGAGCAAATCTATGAAAATCTATCATGAAGCTTGCAGGAGACAAAAAGGCAGATATTCTGCCTTTCGGCAATTTTATTCAATCATTCTTTTAATAGAGAACCGTAAGTGTCGATTAGCTTTTCAAATTCGGCATTATACTCTTCTGAATTTAGCCAGCCATCCCGAAGGTGCAAGTAATTGGCTTTTTCATACTCTTTATAGTCCGGGCGATTTTTCGCTTCCTCAAGGGCTTTTTCAAGCGCTGAAATGATTTCAGGCGGCGTATCCTTATGGACCATGAAGCCTCTGCCCTGGCCGTCTGTTACATCTATCCCCATTTCAGTTGATATCGGAACGTCCTCAAAACCTTCCATTTTCTCTTCAGTAAAGGCAATCAGCATCTTAATATCTCCGCTTTCCAGCTGCGCAATCGATGGTCCAGGCTCCTCTGCAATGACATCGATATGTCCCCCGAGCAGTGCTGCTGTCATCTCTCCAGAACCTTCAAATGAGATATAATTAAACTTTGTTCCAGTGGCTTTTTCAAACTGTTTGACTACCAGTTCATCAAAGCCGGCTGAACCTGTACCGCCAATTGTGATCTCACCAGGTTTTTCCTTTGCCTTTGCGATAAGATCATCAATATCCTTGAACTTGCCATCGCTTTTTACTTGGAGGGTCATGGTATCATTTTGGACCCTTCCGACAGAAGTTAATTTGCTCAAATCATTTTTTTCCACTCCTGCTGCAATATTTACGGGATGATTGGATGTTGCAGACCAGATGGTATAACCATCAGCCGGCTGCCTTGCCACATGGTCAGCCGAATTAATCCCCGCCGCACCAGGCATATTCACAACATTTATGTTTACACCAAGAATATCTTTAAGTTCTTTTGCAATGGCCCTGGCAAAATTGTCACTCCCGCCGCCCGCGCCAAAGCCAACAATAATTTCAATCTGCCGCTCGGGAAAGTTGCCGCTGCTTTTCTTTTCCTCCGAGCTTGCTCCCTGAGGTGAAGAATTACATGCCTGCAAAAAGAATACCAATGCAATTGCCAGAGACAAAAACGAAATCCTCTTTAATTTCATGTTAATTTTCCCCCATATTAAGAAAAGTTTTAAATTTCTGTAAATCAAAAGCGTATTATTTCCTATAAAACAACTTAGAATGAAGATTACTTAATCAGACATGGACCTATTCCTCGATCTGGATCGTCACCTCCCTGTTTATGTCATGTTTCATTAAACTTCAATGCAATTTTTGTGCCGAAAAGCAAATAACTCGATTAACTTTTTTACCGGGAACCAAAATCGTAAGCGGTTTCAAATTAAATGGGACATTAACACTTTTAATGAATTTAAATTCTGAATTCCTTCCAATACACTTATCAATCATTTTTGTTCTCTTTTGAAACAAATTGTCCACTCTTCTGTTTCAATTTGAAACTTTTATTGTTTTCCTGCAGATTCTGCCCTTTCAATTGACTCCATCAGATAGTCGGCAACATGCTTTGTTTCAATCTGATCCTCCATTCCTTCACGATGAACCCCCAGTTTCATTTGGAGGAAACAGCCTGGATTGGCTGTTATTAGAACAGCTGATTCAGTTTCTTTGACTCTGGACATTTTCTTATCCAGTATTTCATTCGCAAGTTTTGGCTGCAATAAATTATAAATTCCGGCAGACCCGCAGCAATATTTCTTTTCAGGGAGATCCACATATTCCGAGTTTGGAATTTCCTTCACCAATTTAGCTGGAGCATCCTTCACCTTCATTACATATTGCAGATGGCAGGAAGGCTGATAGGTTACTCTTTCACCTCTGCCGGCAGTTTCAGGCATTTCTCCTTTTTCATATATGATCTCACTGATATCCCTTATTTTGGCAGAAAATACTTTAGCCCTCTCCAGCCAATGTTGATCCCCCCGGAATAAATCTGCATATTCCGCAAGTGCAGCACCGCATCCTCCGGCATTGGTAATAATATAATCCACATTTGCTTTTTCAAAAGCCTGAATATTCGCTTTGGCCATTTCAATGGCCCTGTCTTTTTTTCCGCTATGATGGTGGAGTGCTCCACAGCACATCTGCGCTTTAGGGGTTACCACATCAAATCCAGTCTTCGACAGCAGTTTAATGGAATTATCGTTTGTTTCTCTGAACATGACATCCATGATGCAGCCATGGAAAAAGGCTACCCGGCCCCTTGCTGCCTTTTTTTCATCAGCCCTCGGAGTAAACTCAGCATGATGTTTCCTCCCTGAAGGCGGTAAAATGGAAGGCGTGATTCTTTCCATTTGCCTCATCTGCTCTGGGAAGAATTTCAAAATGCCCAGTCCTCTAGTTATATACTGAAGCCCGCTTTTTTGATAAAACCACAGAAGATTGCCAACAGTATTAAGCCTTTTTTGGTTGGCAAGAAAATGGTCAAAGAAGTAATCTTTAAAAGTCCTTAGCGGATATGCAGGTTTTTTAATATCTGTTTGTACAGGTGCTTCAGCCGCTGCTGCTATTCGCTCCTTGGCGAGCATGACGATATCAGGGACCTGAACATCAATAGGGCATGCATCCACACAGGCTGAGCAAAGCAGGCAGCGATCAAGCTGATCTTTGATTTCCTGATTTACGGGGATATTGCCCTCAATCAGACTTCTTGCCATCAATACTCTACCCCTGGGACCATCAGCTTCCCTGCCTGTGATATCTAAGGTAGGACAAACATTGCGGCAGGCACCGCAGCGCACGCATGTTTGCATGGATTCCTTCGCCGTCAGCAATTTCATTACATTCACCTCCAACCTAGTAAGGCAATGCCATCTTGCCTGGATTTAAAATATTATTTGGATCAAGCGTCCTTTTAATGGCCCGCATCACTTCCATGGCAGGACCATGCTCTACATCCATATATTTGGCACGGACAATTCCAACTCCATGCTCGGCTGTCGTCGTTCCTTCCATTTTGATTGCCAGTTCATGAATATCGTCGATCATTTTCTGCACATTTTCCATTTCAATTTCATTATTCATGTTCACTACCGGTCCGGTATGCATATTTCCATCACCAACATGACCGTATATTCCGCAGATGATGCCATATCGTTCTGCGATATTATGAATCTCCCGGAGTGTTTCAGGGAGTCTCGAAATTGGCACACAGATGTCTTCGCCGCCATACACCCGGAAACCGCCCGGCTTTAAAAGTCCAACCGCAGCACCAACAAGCTTCCTTGCCTGCCAGAGCTTTTCACACTCATCCGGCTCATCGCTGAACTTTATATAATTCGTAAATTTTTCGACTACCTTCCTGAGCCGGTTCACCTGGGAGGTTACCTCCTCTTTGGCACCATCCACTTCAAAAACAAGAATAGCTTCATTATCCAGGGGAAGATTCAGCTCAGGCTTCATCATGTTGACAGCCTTCGTACAATTGAAGTCCATGATTTCGATGGCTGATGGCTGCAGGCCTGAAGAAAAAACAGCGTTAACCGCCTCTCCCGCATCTTCCAATCTTTCAAATGAGCATAAAACAATACCTCGTGTGACAGGGAGCGGCAATAATTTCAGACGAAGGCGCGTTACAATTCCAAGAGTGCCTTCTGAACCAATCATTAAATGGGCAAGGTCGTAGCCGGAGACCGATTTAAGCGCCTTCGATTTTGCTCCGCCAGTCACAATGATGTCACCGGTGGGCAGTACGACTTCCATTCCCAGGACATAATGGCGGGTAACACCGTATTTGACTGCCCTCAGCCCGCTTGAATTGTTGGAAACCATTCCTCCCACTGTGCACATATTTGCGCTTCCCGGGTCAGGAGGGAATCTTAGTCCATAAGACTTCAAAGCCTCATTTAAATCATTTTGGATGACTCCCGGCTCAATCACTGCCTGCATATTCCTGTGATCAATCTCCAGGATTCGGTTCATTTTCGATAAATCCAGCATAATGCCGCCTTTAACCGGGACGGCTCCGCCTGTTTGCCCGGTGGCTGCCCCTCTCGGGTATAACGGTATTTTAAATTCGTTGGCCAGCCGGACACATTCACTGACCTCTTCAGTTGACAGAGCAATAACGGCCACTTGAGGCAGTTTCGGACGGAGCTGTGTTTCAAAGGATGCATCATAGGAGTAGGTCATCATATCAGTGCAATTGGTTAATAGCCGGTCGTCTCCGAAGATATTTCTTAATCGGGATATCACGTTTTCATCCAGCGGAGGCGGTGTCATTGTTTCATTCATTCTTTCTCCTCCTTACAAACTATTTATTTTTCGCCAGAGGGTCGTCCTGCCGATCCCCAGAATCTTTGCGGCTTCTGTTTTATTGCCGTTTACCTGCTTCAGCACGTTCAGTATATACTCTTTCTCATAGTTTTGAAGCTTCGTTTCTTCATCTACTTCATTAATGCTGTGTTGTTTCAGCACATGCAATTTGGAAAAGTCTTTCCCGCCTGCAGCTAAAACAGTTTCTGAATCAATCAATTTCTCAGGGGAAAGAATCATCGCTCTTTCAACAATGTTCCTGAGCTGGCGTATATTACCCGGCCAATGATAGCTTTGCATAATTTTCATAGCTTCAGCAGTGAAGCCCTTAATATTTCTCCGAATGCCCGGTTCCAATTCTTTTATGAAAAAATCGCATAACAATGGAATATCAAGTATCCTTTCACGCAAGGACGGAATTGGGATATCAAGAATATTGAGGCGATAATACAAATCAGCCCGGAAGCTCCCATCTTCGACCATCTTCTCAAAATCACGGTTCGAGGCAGCGATTACCCGAATATTAATGGGGATCACTCTTTCATCCCCTAGCCGCATCACTTCCCCTTCCTGCAAAACCCTGAGGAGCTGGGCCTGGAGGGATTCAGCGAGTTCGCCAATTTCATCAAGGAAGATGGTTCCCTGATGAGCCAATTCAAATAAGCCGGTTTTTCCTCCCTTTTTCGCTCCCGTAAAGGCTCCTTCGACGTAGCCGAATAATTCGCTTTCCAGCAGGTTTTCAGGGATAGCCGCACAATTCACTGCAACGAATGGCCCTTCCGTTCGCTTACTGAAGCTATGGATTAAATGGGCGAATACCTCTTTTCCCACACCTGTTTCACCCGTCAGGAGAATAGTAGAATCCACCTGAGAATATTTCTTCACCTTTTCGATCGCTTTCTGATACATCTCACTTTCCCCGACAATATTATTTAAACTGTATTTTGTGACATGGCCGCGGTGAAGGAGCTTTTTACGGATTTCCTGCTCCTGCTGCTGAAGTCTATGAACCTCCTGAAACGTACAGACAGCTCCAAACACCTTTTGCTCGTGCCTGATGGGTATTCGATTTGCAACCACTTTTACACCATTGGCATCCTGAATGCGGTTCAGTTCTTCCTTACCAGTCGAAAGAACCTTTTTCATTTGTGAATTAACGAGGATATCATCAATCTGCTTACCGATTACAGAATCATAAGGCAGGTTCAAGATACTGTAAACGGAAGGATTGCATACTGTAATAACCCCTTTTTCATCCACAGCAATTACACCATCAGCAATAAAATCAAGAATTGCCTGGAGTTCCTTGGTTCGTTTCAATTCTGTGCGCCTTACTTCAATCAGGCTTCTTGCTTCATGAATGGCCTGGATGACCGATTCCACTCCAGACGTTAATATCACTGTTTTTATCGAATTATTTTTGACTTTGTTCGTAAAAATACTTTTCCCAATCAGGACATCTATCTCTTTTTTGCTGAGAGCCTCGACAGCTGCTTCAGCTTCCTCAGGTACAATTACGCAATGCTTTTCAATCGATAACCCCAGCACGGATTCAATTGTTTGGATCCCCTGCAAAACATCCCGGGTGTCGGCTATTCCAATCTTCTGTCCGAGCTTTTGCGCTTCTTTGATGGTTCGGAGCAGATCATATCCGGTTATGGGAATCTGCACGACGGGTATGCCAAGATCGGACTCAATGAGCTTTAATCCCAGGGTTCCTCTGCTAATGATTACTTCTGTGCCGGCTTTTTCAAATTCTTTAGCAGCTGCAATAGCATTCCGGAAACTTACCTTTCTTATCGCGACATCTTCTCCTGTTTTTTTCGCTGCTTCCTTTGAAACCTGTATAAGCGCGTCAATTGGGGTTAAAATGGCAATTTCGGACATTGCTTCACCTCATTTTCCTTTTTCTCTTGGACAAGTTTTATAATTATATTAAGTTAATCTTATCAGATGCCAAGGAAAATTTCGGTAAGTTTTCATAATAATCAGTCTATTTGTTTGATAAATTAAATCATAATAGTTTCTGATTTTATTTTAATCACGCCTTCAACCTGGCCAAACGGGCCATCTGGTGAACACATCCCCGCTGCTGTGCCGGAAAGCTGAAAAAAATAAGAGAGATCCTTAAGGTCCTTATCATTCAGCTGTTCAAAAACCGTACCTCCTATAATCACTGCATTTCCTATTAAACTGTCCTCAAAAATGTCCAGCAGATGGGTGCAGAGCATTTTTCCGTTTCCTTTTCCAGTTAAGGCTCCGTTGATTTCAATATAAGTCGTTTCAGGTATGAACATACTAAATGATCCGGATGCCAGGCAAGCCGCCATTGAATCCGGCGAGATAACAATGGGAATGGCCCCCCTTCCTCCAAGACACTTAATATCCTCATCTATTCCTGCAATAAGCATTCCATTCAGAGGAATATTTTCTGAACGGAAATATTGGGCCAAATCACAATCTATTAGTCTTATTCCTTTTCCTAAACAGAACTTACGGATGACTTCATCTTCTGCATCTCCATAAGAAAAAAGAATCTTGGCCGGATTTTTAACGTTTTTGTACCCTTGTCTGATAAATCCTTTGATAACATTAAGGTAATTTTGGCCGCTGACGAATAGGAAATCTGGGATCACATTGATCTGATCCCCTGGAGTAACTGATGGGAGATTTGCCAGTTCAGCGAGTCGTTTTTCAAATATATTCACCCGGCTCACGTCTCCTTAGGACCAGAAATTTAACAGTATGGATTTTCGAGCCAATGCCGCTGTGCGGCGGAAACTCCTGCACCTAACTCCACTTCGTATCCGCTCTTCAATAAAGCAAGCTCCATTGCAGCAAACATCTTCAGCATATCTGCCGCATCCGTATATCCCATATGGCCGAGACGCAAAATCTGATTCTTCACCTTTCCAAGACCGCCTCCCAATGCGATATGGAATTCTTCCCGCATCATCTTTCTGAATTCATCGGCATTATTTAATTTTACGGCTGTCAGGGTTGGACTGGCAGCCGAGTCATCCACCAGCAATTCAAGACCTAAAGCCCTTACCCCTGCCCTTGTCATATCCCGAAGTGCAGCATGCCTTTTATATTCAGCTTCTATTCCTCCGCTTCTTTCTATCATATTGCAGGCCTCAAGCAGCCCGCATACAAGTGATATATTTGGGGTATAAGGTGTTCCAGTTCCTGATTCCAGGCCTTTTTTATAAAGTTTAAGGTCAAAATAGAAGGATGGGCACTGATGATCATTTACAGTATTCCATGCTTTTTCACTCAAAGTAATCAATGCAAGTCCTGGAGGCAGCATTAAAGCTTTCTGTCCTCCAGTTGCCACTATATCAATGCCCCATTCGTCCATATATAGGGGTGTGCCGACTATCGAGCTGACAGCATCAACGAGGAATATGGCATCTGTTTCTTTTACAACTGCTGCAATCTCTTTTATGTTGTTGATTGCAGAGGTGGATGTTTCACAATGTGTCGCAAAAACAGCTCTTGCCTCAGGATTTTCCTTTAATGCTTTTCTCACATCCTCAGGATCGACAATATTTCCCCATTCCGCATCGACCCGGACGGTTTTGCAGCCAATGTGGTCTGTAATTCCCTGAAGGTACTCACCAAAATAGCCAACAACGCAAAGGATGATCGTATCATTGGGGCCAACCGTATTAATAATTGCTGTTTCAAGGGCGGAAGCTCCGCTTGAGGTAAGCGGAATCACCAGGTTTTCAGTCTGGAATATCGTTTTGGACTTTTCAGTCGTTTCCTGAAGTACATCCTGGAAGGCTGGATTCCGGTAATCCATCATGGGGTGATCGAAACTTCTTAGCATGGCACGCTGTATTTCTTTCGGAACCTGAACCGGCCCCGGCAATCTTAAATCCAATTTTTCTTCAAACATAGCTTCCTCCCCTTATCGTTTCTGATTTATATCTTGCTAATGAGTATTGTTGCAATTTCCGTGCCAAGGTTGAATGTCTTTCTTACAAAGGTTTGTTTGTTAGAGGAGTGTTTCAGCGTTTCATTTTGGAACGATGTGGAACAGTTTGGTGAAACAGCTGGTGGTGTTAGAAATTTTCGAATTGGGTTCTTATTTTGGGATGGTGGTACCGTTATGACGATGATTTTTTGAGGATTCCTGATTTTCGGATTATTGACAGCGGTTATAACAACGGGATTTTTATCTATATTCTATTTAGGTGTTGAATTACCTATTAACTACCATTTTTGCTTTACTACTCTCTTTTTCGGCGTAAATCCATTGGATTAACTAGCATTTTGTCCTTACTCCACTCAATTTCGTCGTTAATCCATGTGATTAACTACCATTTCCGCCTTACTCCACTCAATTTCGTCGTAAATCCACGCGATTAACTACCATTTTCGCTTTACTGCACTCAATTTCGTCGTTATTCCATCAGATTAACTACCATTTTCGCCTTACACCACTCAATTTCGTCGTTATTCCATGTGATTAACTACCATTTTCGCCTTACACCACTCAATTTCGTCGTAAATCCACGCGATTAACTACCATATCGCTTTACTCCACTCAATTTCGTCGTTATTCTATCAGATTAACTACCATTTTCGCCTTACTCCACTCAATTTCGTCATTATTCCATCAGATTAACTACCATATCGCTTTACTCCACTCAATTTCGTCTTTATTCCATGTGATTAACTACCATTTTCGCCTTACTCCACTCAATTTCGTCGTTAATCCATGTGATTTACTACCATTTTCGCTTTACTGCTCTCAATTTCGTCGTTATTCCATCGGATTAACTACCATTTTCGCCTTACTCCACTCAATTTCGTCGTTAATCCATCAGATTAACCACCATTTTTCTTTACTGCTCTTTTTTTAAGCCTTGGTTAGTGTTTTTGACTGCTATTGTTTCCTTCCTGTTCTGGATTTTGTAAGCAATTATGCTGAAGCTTTTCATTGTTTAAAATTAGCTTTCGCAATCATTTATAAAAATATATTAAACAACAAAAGGCAGCCCCATTCTTTCGAACAGGCTGCCTTTTTAACATTATTAATTGTGGGCTTTCTAAGAAATCTTCTTTAATTCATCTGTTAAGCGGATGAATTCTTCCTTGTTTCGGCTAGTCAATGCTTCATCAATTTTTTCGCGAAGCTTTTCTTTTCGGTATTCCTTAAGAGCTTGATTTAGGACTTGTTCTGCTAACACTGACACGTTTTCCTCAGACTGTTGCGGCGAGTTAAGTAGACGTTTTTCCATTTAAAATCAACCCCTTGACCTTTTTTCTATTGTAACAGAAGTTTTCAGATTATTCAAATCATTATTTACTGGAAATTTTGTCAGCAGCTGCTAAGCTTGTTAAATACAATGTACCCGGTTAGTGAACAGTTTAAACAAAATAAAAAAAAGCTAACTCGTGAGAAAAAATAATTTCCTCACAAGTCAGCCCTCTTACGCTTTGGCTGTTTCAAGTATGCTCATTACATTTTGTACTGACTTAACAGATTGATCAAGAGCTTTTTTCTCATCGGCAGTCAATGGAATTTCAATGACACTTTCTATTCCATTTCCGCCCAGGATTGTAGGCACTCCCAGATAGATGTTACTGTATCCATACTCACCTTCCAAATAGGCAATTGAAGGAAGGATTCGTTTTTTATCTTTCAGAATCGATTCTGCCATTTCAACCATTGAAGCTGCAGGAGCATAATAGGCACTTCCATGGCCAAGCAGATTTACAATTTCTCCTCCGCCTTTTCTGGTTCTTTCCACAATCGCTTTGATTCGGTCGGCAGGGAGTATTTTCTCCAGTGGAATGCCGCCAGCATACGAATATCTGACCAGCGGAACCATATCATCTCCATGACCGCCCAGGACAAAACCTGAAATATCTTCAATGGAAACTCCCAGCTCTTGAGCCACAAACGTATTAAATCGGGCTGTATCTAATACTCCCGATTGGCCGATTACCCTATTTTTCGGAAAACCAGTAGTTTTATAGCAGACAAAGGTCATTGCATCGACAGGATTGCTTAATACAATAATATAGCTTTCCGGGGCGTATGTTTTTATATTTTGAGAAACTTCGATCATAATCTTTTCATTTACAGCTACAAGATCGTCCCGGCTCATTCCTGGTTTTCTTGGCATTCCGGCAGTAATCAATACTAAATCGGCATCTTGAATGTCTTCATAGCTTGAAGTGCCGGTTATGCTGGCATTGAAGCGCTGAATCGGTCCAGCTTCAAGCATATCCAGGGCCTTGCCTTTTGTTGGGTTCGTCTGTGAAGGTATGTCAACTAAGATTATGTCTCCCAATTCTTTTTGGGCCAGCATCAATGCTGCTGTCGCACCCGTAAAGCCTGACCCGATTACGGCAATCTTTCTTCTCTTAAAAGTCATGGCTGTTCCTCCATTTCATCGTACTAGTGGAGTACTTTAATTATCTTCAACGCTATCCAGTTCCGCCGCAGATATCTGTTTCTTTTTGCTGGCTCCCTTTTTTACGGGGGGTGCTTCAGGAGCTGGCTCTTGTTTCATTTCCTTTGGTTTCCTGTCATCTAATAAAGCTTTTTTGATATCTTCATCAGGATGAGGTATAACATGCGCTGACACGAGTTCACCCACTCTGGCTGCTGCTTCCTTACCTGCATCCACAGCAGCCTGAACAGCACTTACGTCCCCCTGAACCAAAACCGTTACTAAAGCGGCGTCCACTTTTTCCTGCTTCACCAAAGTAACATCAGCAGCTTTCAGCATGGCATCTGCTGCTTCAATGGACCCAATAAGCCCTCTTGTTTCAATCATGCCTAGTGCTCTTGCCATCCTATTTCACCTCTTTCTTTTCAACGTCTACAGAATCGATAATTCCAATAATCAATGCATCAATTGGCAATCTTATATCTCCGGACATATTTGAAGCCGAACTTCCACGCGTAACGAGAACTTGATCACCGACTCCTGCCCCAATACGGTCAACCGCAACGAATGATTTTGCTGCTGAAAGACCATGAGGCTCGACAACCAAAAATTTCAGGCCCGTTAAATTATCTTCTTTTCTTGTGGCCCATACATTGCCGATTACCGTTCCCATTTCCATGTGTTTTCAGCCCCTTTTGTATCCATTACAATGATGCTTTTTCCCAATTCCCGTGCTGTATCGCGTGCTAAAGGTGTTATAATGGTCTGTTTATCTGCGAGGATTTCATTCATTTTGCATTCTTGAACATCTCTTTGTGTGATCAGCTTCTTTGAGAGAGGCTGATCTGCGCTGATAGGCTTTGGCGCTGCAAAATCTTCCAGGCTATTGATTTCAACCCCGAACTTTAACAGCTTTTCCTTATACTCCATTAAGCTTAAAGAATACTCCCCGTTTGTTTTTTTCTCTCCATTCAGGATTTTATAAAGTTTTGTTTTCGGAATTAAGGTAACAGGGACATAGTCAATAATACAGGCTGAGAGAAGCTCGCTTTCCGGTGTATCGCAAATGCCCAGTGCCCCTTTCACAAACAAGTCCTGGGAAGCATCAAGAAAAATAACCCTCATAACATTATGCAGCTCAGCTTCTTCGCTAAAGTCATAAGGAAGGACATTCCAGTTTTCCTCTAACACTTCTAATATATTTGGATCGACTTTCCCTAAATCTCCAACTGCGAGGATATTATGTTTAGATTTAGAATTTGGAGCAGATTTGGCACCAAATAAATTTTTTACCACTTCTTCAACTATTTGTTCAATTAAATGCCGGTCAATCATAATCTTTCCTCTTGCCTTACTAACCTGCCAGCTGTTTTACCGGTAATCAGTCCTGCATTGGCTTCATCAGTATCAATATGCATTTCAAGTCTATACCGGGGTGAGATTCTAATTAACACATTTCCAAAGGATATTGGACGTTCTCCCTCTGCCTCAACTTTAACGTATTCCCCATTTTTCACGCCGAAAGTTTCAGCATCTTCCGGAGCCATATGAATGTGTGCCTGCGCGATAATAAGACCTTCTTTTTTATAAATGCTGCCCTTGGGTCCTATCAGAGTTACAGGTGAAGATCCTTCTATTTTCCCGGATTCGCGGAGCGGGGGTTTCAACCCCAGTTTGATCGAATCAGTACGGCTGACCTCTACCTGGGTCATATTGCGGGCAGGACCAAGAATGCGCACCTTTTCAAGGCTTCCTCTTGGTCCTGCGATGGTTATAGTTTCGTTAGCAGCAAATTGGCCAGGCTGAGATAAATCAGCTTTTTCGGTAAGCTGATAGCCTGTTCCAAAAAGAATCTCCAAATCTCTTTGACTTAAATGACAGTGCCGGGCAGAGACAGCCATTGGAATTGAATGATCTTTTCCTGAGGAATCTTTTAGCCTTGAGACGATTTCCTCTACAATCGATTGAATGGCTTGCTCGTTCATGGATTTAAGCTCCTAACTTAGTAATCTTGTATTAAAGCTCAGCATCAATTTTTGGAAGAATGCTCTCCAATTCATTATGAGGACGAGGAATGACATGAACAGATTTCAATTCTCCAACACGCTGTGCTGCTGCAGCTCCCGCATCCGTTGCCGCTTTGACAGCACCTACATCACCGCGCACAAGCACCGTTACAATACCGCCCCCTACATGTACCTTTCCAACTAAATGAACATTCGCAGCCTTCACCATAGCATCTGCAGCTTCCACTGAAGCAACCAGCCCTTTAGTTTCGATCATGCCTAATGCAGTTAATTCTCTAGCCATTTTTATTTCCTCCTAATTAGTTAGTTTGATATTTTTTCATCACTTGATTGACCATGTCGGCAATCATCTTTGCATCCACTTCGCCATCTGGCGATACTTGCTTGAGAACTTGATTAACAATATGATCAACATCCGGGCTGCCGGCTAGTTCTTTTTCAGCTTTAGAAGATGATGATGCCGGTTTTGGGATGGTGATTTCTTTCGTACCATAAGCCATTCTTTTAATATTGATCAGGTGGCGTGCTGTTACATTATCAGAGGTAATGTTGCCGCCGAAAGAACCGCATCCCAGAGTCAGAGAAGGCATCAATCCGGTTGTCGCCCCAACAGCCCCAATAGACGAGAGCGTGTTGACCATCATTCTTGAAACTGGCATTTCAAGAGCAAAATCCTTAGCCACTGCATCGTCATTCGTATGAATTGAGAGGCTATGCCCTCTTCCGCCCAAATTGAGCAGCTGCAGGCAGATATCTTTTGCCTCCTGGCAGCTTTCCGCTGTATAAAGGGCAAAAACCGGAGATAGTTTTTCAATTGAAAATGGTATGTCTTTGCCTACTCCAGTTTCTTCAGCAATTAAAACTCTTGTTTCTTCAGGGACTTGGATACTGGCCATGGCTGCGATTTTAACAGCACTTTGACCGACGATATCCGGATTCAGCTTTCCCGGTGAAGGCGAAATGACTTTTTCCAACGCCGCTTTTTCATGGTTATTTAAGAGATAAGCCCCATTATTTCTCAGTTCTCTCATGGTCATTTCTTTGATATTGCGATCGACGACAATCGATTGTTCAGTAGCGCAAATCGTTCCATTATCAAAAGATTTACTGTCAATGATCATTCTCACCGACTGGTCCACCTTAGCGGTTTTTTCAATATAACAAGGCACATTTCCAGGCCCTACTCCATAGGCAGGCTTACCTGAGCTATATGCAGCCCTGACCAGTCCGCCGCCTCCTGTTGCTAAAATGAGATTGATGTCGCGATGCTTCATTAATTCATTTGTTGCACTCATTGAAGGCTTTGAGATCCATCCAATCAACCCTTCGGGTGCACCTGCCTGTATGGCTGCTACATTCACAATTTTTAAAGCTTCAACTGTACATTTCACTGCCCTTGGATGTGGGCTCACGACAATGGCATTTCTTGTTTTTAGAGCAATCAGTGCTTTAAAAATGGCTGTTGAAGTAGGGTTAGTCGTTGGAATGATGCCTGCAATGACACCGTAAGGATAAGCTATTTCCGATACTTTATTTACCCGGTCCTCATGTATGATGCCTACTGTCTTTTCATCTTTGATAGACTCATAGACAGCCTTGGAACCGACTTCGTTTTTAATTTTTTTGTGCTCGACAATGCCCATCCCTGTTTCCTCTACCGCCATCCGGGCAAGGTAAAGTGACTTGGCATAAGCAGCATCAGCGGCTTTTTTGACGATTTTGTCAACCTGCTCCTGCGTAAAGGCCATATACTTAAACTGCGCTTCCTTGGCCCGCTTTACCGCATCCCGCATTTCCTGCATGGATTGAAGATCATGATCAAATTGCAAGATTCCACGCTCCTTTCAGGATATTTTGAAAGAATTAGTATTTTATAGGGTTCTGAGAAATTTCCATAATGGCATCCCGGAAAGCATCAGCTGCTGCCTGGCATGCTGATTGAGAGCCGGTCAGCAGTCCCCCGCCAAAGTTGGTTTCCGAAGGCGGCCCGAAAAATTTAACCATTTCAACATCCGCTGCCTTTAGAGCAGCGTCAAGTCCATAAACGGCTTCCAAAGGAGGGGCTATTAAATACGCTATAGGCTCTCCGATTTTGATGCCTGCTTCCTTTGACAGATAGGACCCTGTTCTGGAAACAACATGTGCATAAATGGCATGCGCTTTTTCCTCATCAAGCGCTTCAAAATAAGCATCGGATTCAGCTGTCTGGAGGACAGCCTCCATACCGCTTTTGACTTCATCAGGAGACGGCCCTGCCAAAATTCCAATCATTTCACCTGATAATGGCCCAGAAGCATGAGCAGCACCCGCATAAAAGGACCTGGCATAAACCACTTCGACATCAGCTCTTTTAGTAGCTTCATCGAGTGCGGTATAGCCTACGTCATCGACTGTTGAGGTGAAAATCGCCAGGCTTCGGTGATGGGGCTTAAGCTGAAACTGCTTTGCAAGCTCTTGGTCCACGTTAGGTATCACCCGAACAGCCAATATATCAGCGTGAATGCGTTCTAATCCCATTTTTTCTGCCTCCTACCCTTGCTTTTTCACGAGCGATACACCACTTGCTTCATACTTTAAAACTTTTTGGATGACCGTTCCGAGATAGGCGCCAGCCTCTGCGGGAGGAATTCCGCCTTTATGTATATTGGAAATTACCATCCGGTCAGCTTCGATCGTTCCTTTTCGGGGTTCATAGCAAAGGTAGGCACTCAGTGATTCTGCACTGACCAGACCTGGACGCTCGCCAATCAATAAAACAACTACTTTGGGCTTCAGGAGCTCGCCTACTTCATCCATAACAGCCACTCGGCCTTTTTCGATATAAAAGGGGGTCCCCATATCGAGGCCTAAACTTTTTAATGATTGCTGAAGGGATAGATATACATCCTCTGCATTTTCTTCAATCGCACTTGAGCTAAGCCCGTCAGACAGAATGATTTGAACAGCCGGTCCCTTTTGGCATTTAGCAAGAATGATTTTTTTGGCTTCTTCTGATAGCTTTCTGCCATAATCGGGTCTTCGGATGTACACTTCTTTTTCATTTACCATCGTATTGACTTTAAAGAGTCCAAGACTGTTTATAAGCTCATCATTTACATCTCCATAGACAGCATCGACTGCTGCTGCATGGTCAAAGCGGAATTTCAGCCATGTGTCTGTCTTCGGTCTTGTACCTGCTCTTCCTACCCCGATTCTTGCAGGTGTTTTGCTCTTGAGTGCCTCCAGCTCTACTGGATCTGTCGGATGATCAATGCCTGCCTTTTTTGAATAATTTTCGTTCTTATCATGACTCGCTTTAACTGTTGAGGTCATTTTAAGAGCATTTGTATTCTGATAGCTTTTAATTTTTATTAGACTGTCTGTATCCTCTTTTCCAGCCTTGATCACCTCCACTGCCATCTTGGATGGTTGTGTGCTGGGGTTTGATGTATGTTGCCAAAATTTTACTCCTGCGCTGCTTTCTTGCCCTTTCACATCAGAGGTTTGCTGCGATTGAAGTTTTTCCACTACAAGGCGTGTTACTTTTTCAATCAGTTCAGGATTCATTCATTTCAACTCCTATCGTGAAAAAATGGTTGGATCGCCTGCGATTTTGCTCAGCTTTCCATTTTCGAAGATTCCCATTTTCTCAAGCCAATCCCTGAATATTGGAGATGGCTGCTTATTCATCGTCTGCCTAAGCGTGGCAACGTCATGATAGCTCATGGATTGATAATTGAGCATGCAATCATCCCCCATTGGGGCAGCAATAATAAAATTCACTCCAGCTGCTGTCAGCAGAACGCCAAGGTCTTCGATATCGTTTTGATCGGCCTTAATATGATTCGTGTAGCAGATATCAACACCCATAGGGATGCCATGCATTTTTCCCATAAAATGATCTTCTAGCCCGGCCCTGATGACTTGCTTATTGTTGTACAAATACTCCGGCCCAATGAAACCTACCACTGTATTTACGATGTAAGGGTCATAATGCCGGGCAAAGCCGTAATTTCTCGATTCCAGTGTCATTTGATCCATTCCAAAATGCGCTTCAGCGGAAAGCTCTGAACCTTGGCCCGTTTCAAAATATAAACGCTGTGGCCCGGTGCCGGTGCCGAGAGTTCTTGCCATGTCATTTGCTTCCTCAAGAAGTGAGGCAGTAATTCCGAATGATCGGTTGGCAGCCTCTGTTCCGGCTATGCTTTGGAAGATCATATCTGCAGGTGCTCCCTGTTCTATAGCCTTCATTTGAGCTGTTACATGTGCAAGCACACAGTTTTGTGTTGGTATTCCCCAGTCCTTGATAAAAGCATGTGTGGCATGGAGCAATCTTTTTACACTCTCAACCGAATCATCCACTGGATTAATTCCAATCACTGCATCCCCTATGCCGTAGGATAAACCTTCTTTGAGGGATGCGATCATGCCATCCACATTATCGGTTGGATGATTAGGCTGCAGACGGGAAGCCAATGTTCCTTTATATCCAATCGTTATATTGCATTTGGATAGTATTTCGATTTTGTTTGCCGCGTGAACAAGATCAAGATTAGACATGATTTTTGCAGCGGCGGCGATCATCTCACTGTTCAATCCCCTGCCGATTCTTTTTAAATCTTCTCCTGTAGTGTCATCGTCCAGGATATATTCACGAAGTTCAGCAACTGACCAATTTTTTATGCTCTGATAGACGGGTTCATTCATCCCGCTTTCTATAATTCTCGAAACCTCATCCTCTTCAGGCGAAAGCATAGGATTTTCTCGGATATCAGATAGGGTTAAATGACTTAGAACCAATTTGGCGGCGATTCTTTCCTGGACGGTTTCCGCTGCGATTCCCGCGAGGCGGTCCCCTGATTTTTCTTCATTTGCTTTTGCAAATAGATCTTTTAGATTTTCGAATTGATACACATTTCCTAAATGACTCGTTTGCAGCTTCATAAATAATCCCCCCTTTCTTACCGATGGAATGTCAATGTTTTAATGACAACAGGTACTACATTGGTTTGAAGCAGGTGGCCGATATCTATGTAATCTCCATGCTCTACCTTAATCTGGTCGATGCATACGATACTTTGCCTTGTTTCCTGAACTTTAATCGTCTGGCCAAGGACTTTAGCATGGTCGCTTTCTAATACGACAACAAGCGGCTGTTCCGGAATCGGCTTTGCTTCTAAGGATTTCAGCAAGACTGAAGATAACTCCTGAATATCACGAAAGCCCAAATATGGCAGAGCCGTTAAATACAGGGCGAAATTTTGTCCCTCCTTCTGAGGGTCATAAATTTCCACCGCCTTTTTTACTGCTTCTTGAATCTTATGGAGACCTTTTTCCAAATTGTAATCAAACCGGATCTGATAGACGGGCAAATTGCGAATTGGCAGTTCATTGCCTTCAGCATGGATGGTCGCACCGCTGATTTCTGTCGTTTGTGTACCTGCCCCGAGAACTGTTGCCCTGACCGTTTCATCCGGTTCCACCCATTTAAAGGAGGCCAGCTCACGGCAATTTTGCAATGACTGTGCCAGCTGTTTTCCAATATCGTCGTACTGGGCAGGAGAGGAATCAGCATTCTCAAAGTGGTACAAGCATTCACCGATCCCGCCTGAAAACATGATGTAATCTATCTCCTCTGTCCAATTTGGATCATGTCCCAGAAGCAAAGGCAAATCATCCTTTAGAAGATCCTTCCTTAGCATTCGGGCAATTGCTTCTGCCATGTAGTCTGTCAGTTTTCCGATGATAGGGTGACTTCTGCTGTCCCCTCTTTTTAAATCAGCTCCCCATTGCCGAAGGATTTGTTGAACAGGAGGAGAAATACTATTTATTTTGCCGTCTGTAAATTCAATCAGCCGGCCGCCGATATGCAGGGTGCATGTTCCGCACAGCCTTCCTGAACGATAAACTGCAGCATTGGCAGTGCCTCCGCCAATATCAATATTAGCCACAGTTTTTCCAGTCCTTTTGGATAATTCATAAGCTCCTGAACCTTTTGCAGCAATGATTCCTTCTAAATCAGGACCGGCAGTGGCGACAAGGAAATCTCCTGCATGGTCAGATAGGTAATGGACCATTTCTTCGGCATTCTGTTTTGTTGCCGTTTCTCCTGTAATAATGACAGCCCCTGTTTTAATATCAGCCGGCCGGATTCCCGCAGTAGTATACTCATCTCTGACAAGCCTCTCTACAGCTTCAATATCTATTGATGAAGCGGTTAGAAGAGGAGTCCGGTAAATCGGGCTCCGGTAAAGCACTTCCTTTTCGATAATTTCGATTCGCGGCATATGGGTTCCGCCAGCCATATTCATGAGAGAAAATCTGCTGATGACGAGTTTGGTCGTACTCGTTCCGATGTCGATTCCTGCGCTGATTATATTCTCTTTTTGTGCATCGTAACGCTTCAACATGATCCCCGCCTTACTGTAGCAATTTAACAATTATGCAGGAAATAAAAAAAGGCACCGCATATGAGCAACCATTAATTGGTTGTTCATACAAGGCGCCTTTGCCTGATCTATTTTTTTGTATATTTAAAATATATTCTATTATCTTCGTTTTGTAAAGGGTTTCATCTGAAAATTACGACATCATCCGGCAATGAATCTGCATAATCCTGCATTTCCTGAAGAGAATGGCATTTCACGAGGCACCGTATTTCATCTATTCCTTTTCCGGAAATAGAGGAGGTAATGACAATAGGCCCTTTGGGAACTGCATTTCTAAGCTGGCTGATTGCTGAGTTTACATCCGCTTGATCAGAATCGCATTTTGTCACGACTCCAATTGGCAGCTTATTAAACCCATTGCTAAAACCTGGCGGAAAAATGGTTTTCCGCTTTGTAGAATCCTGCAAATATAGTACATGGGTCACTTCGAGTGCCGTAGCCATGATATTTTTATAGAAAAATGGATTCTCTGTATATTCGCCCGGCGTATCCACAATCCAGTCATAATAGTTCAGGGCCTGTGTTTTAACCGCTACCGCTTTGCGGCCAAGAAGAGCATTTGTTAAAGTCGACTTTCCAGCCCCGATGGAACCGATCAGCATCGCTCTGTTCATTTTGGACATTCTATATACAGCTCCTTATGATTTAGTTATTTCCGAAGGAGTGTACCTCAGTGTTTCAGATAAAAAGCGGTTGATTTCCTCCATGGCCATTTGCACAGCTGATACGGTTCCTACAATTACAAGGCTGCCTGTGAATCGGTCCAGGAACCCGATCTGCACGTCTGCCGCTTTGGTCGCCAGATCTCCTGCAATAATAACCGTTTCACTTGGTGTCAGTGTTAAAATACCTAACGCTCCTGCCTGCTGGATCCCCAGTTTTTCAAACATATCCGGATCGGGATTTGCGATTAAGTGGCTGAGTGTTACTTGTTTTCCCGGCACAAATTCTTGAATAAATCGTTTTTTTTCTTCATTCATTGCTTAGGCCCTCCCAGGTGACTCCTGCTTATATTGCTTTTTTAACCTTTTCTTCTTTCGTTAAATATTCATCTTTTCCGATAATGCCAGATTCACGGTCTTTTTTCTCCAATTCCAAAGCCTTAGGTACAGACAGCCAGTATGCTAAACCAATTCCGATGATTCCAGCAGAAATTTTACCGGCTATAATCGGAAGGATTAATGTTGGCTGGAAATTTGCTGTAAAGGATAAATGGTCACCAAGTAAAAAGGCGGCACAGACTGCAAAGGAAATATTAATGACTTTATCTTTAGGTGGCATTGTTCTGACCAATTTAAACATCGCAAGGATGTTCGCGATTGTGGCAACTATCCCTGCACTGCCTTCCTTGCTTAATCCCACTTTACTGCCAAGTGCCTCCAGCGGGCCGCCGGCATACTTTTGAAGAAGATAAACCATCGGAAATGCACCGGCAAGCATGATTCCAATATAGCCGGCAGTCTCAAGCGCCCGGAACTGATCCTCCGAATCCGCCATTATTGGGTGGAAGCCCCATCCTCCAAATACTGTTGTGAATAATCCAGTAAAAATTTCCACGATGGAAAATACCAAAACCAGCTTAATTCCCGCATCTAAAATACGTCCAAACCACATGAACCCGTTGATCATTAAATCCGGCAGGAAATATAACCCCAGTGCAATCAGGACAACAAAGATTAAAAGCGGACTTAAATTCAATAAGATTTGTCCCAAACCAAGCGCGAACTGATATTTCGCCTCGCCGGAGGTGGAAATGAAATCCCTGAAACTTGAGCTGGAAACCGCAATAATCACACTTGAAATGAAAGCACCGATTGGAATGGTCAGAACGCCTGACATCACCCCGAGAGCCATATATTTATGGTCTCTCTTATCAAGCATAGCCAGGCCCATCGGTATGGAGAAAACAATGGTTGCCCCCGCCATAAAACCGACAATCATCGCCATGATCCAGCCTTCCTGTGTTTGCTTTAACACTTCAGCTAACTGGTAGCCGCCCATATCGGTTGCCAATATGGCAGTTGCAGCTATTGCAGGATCTGCCCCGATCGCAGCAAAAAATGGACCGCAGACCTTATCGATAAACCACGATAAATATGGAATGGAAGCCATTATCCCGGCAGCCGGTACAAAAATGTGGCCAACAGCATGAAGCCCCTCCATAAATTGCTTGCCTAACCCCTCATCACTGTTGCGGATGGCTGCAAAAGCTCCAGCCACAGCACAGGCCATGATAATGTAAATAACGATTTTACCTACCATTTCCATCATAAATCCCTCCCTAAAAAGTTTTATATGTTAACGGAATCCTGCAGCTTCTTTACAAGAACATAGGATAAACAGCAGTTTGATAGTAAAAAAATAGGTAAAAAGACAAAAAGGTGCCGCACGTCAGCTTTTGCAGACGCATGGCACCTTTGCCTGTTCTATCCACTTGTAAAAGATATTAAGCGTTATATTTTACTATGATACGCTTTGCCACATTTTCCAGTGTAACCTGTTTGTTCATGCTGATCTTTCGCATTTTCTTAAAAGCATCTTCTTCATGCATGTTAAACTTTTGCATTAAAATGCCTTTTGCTTTTTCAACTATTTTTCTTTCATTTAATTTTTGATTCATGGATTCCACCTGTTCCCGGAATGCATTTGCATTCTCAGCCTGCCTGAGCGCAATTTCAACAGCTGGAATCAGACTGGCTTCATTAACAGGCTTAACAAGGTAGCCGAGTATATTTGCCTGTTTGGCTTTATCAATATATTCCCGCTGACTGTATGCTGTTAGGATCAGGATGGGTGTATTGATTTTATTGGAAATGATTTCACTTGCTTTTAGTCCATTCAGATTAGGCATCTTGATATCCATCAGGATTAAATCAGGCTTTAATGAAAGAGCAAGCTCGACCGCTCTTTCACCATCGCCTGCCTCAGCAACTACTTCATATCCAGCGTCCTGTAGCATCAAGCTTAAGTCCATGCGGACAATCGATTCATCCTCCACAACCATTATTCTTTTTTTCACAGCTATTCCGCCTTCCTTTCAAAGGGAAATTGCACAGCTGCAATAGTCCCTGTTTCAGCCCGTTCGATTAAAAAATGACCGGATAAGTCGTGCTCGATCATCATTTTCACAATATCTAAGCCTAGAGAAGGTTTTGCTTCCGGGGAATACCCTTCACCGTTATCGATGACTTCAACCTTAATTTCATCATTCGAATACTCGAAACAGACCTCGACTATTCCTTCATGCATATGTTTAAATGCGTGCTTTACACAATTCTGTATAAGTTCATTGATGACCAGAGACAGGGATACAGCTTTTTCAGAGTCGATTAAAAGCTTTGGTCCCCTATACTGAATATGTATCTTTTTCTGCTCGTGTTTTGCTTCATGGACCAGCATATTGCCAACTTTCTCTATTAGGCTGTATATATCTACTTCATCTACACTTGAGCTCGAGAGAATAATTTCATACACCGAAGCAATACTCGAGATGCGGTTCAGACTTTCCACGAAATGCACCTTGCTTTCTTCCGGCACACCCCTTCTCATCTGGAGCCTCAAAAGGCTGGCAACAGTCTGCAGGTTATTTTTAACACGGTGATGGATTTCCCGTATGGCCACAGATTTAACAGCAATCTCCCGTTCCTTTTCCCTGAGCTCTGTCAGGTCTTTAAGTATGATGAAGGTTCCATCCGACTTACCGGCAAGATCAAGACTTATTTTCTTAACACGGAATACCTTATTCATCATTTTCATTTCTTTTACAAGGAGCTCTTCCGGCTCGTTAAGAATTTCTTGAATACAGGGAAAACAATCAATCAGCGGGACGCCGGGCCTGCAATTTTCCTTGCCAATTTCGTGTATGAGATTAGTTGCTGAAGGATTGTTATAAACAACCTTATTTTCATGGTCAATAAAGAATAGTGATTCCTCAATTACCTCTGGGATGATCGGCCGGTCTTCTGCCATTCCAATGAGTATACCGCTCAAGGTTTCAGTCGCTTCTGATAACGCTTCCAATTTGAGCTGCCGCTGCAGCTTCTCACTGATGTCCTTCTCCATAATCAGTGCCCCGATGACACGGTCCTCTGAGCCTTTAATCGGCACCACGCTTTGTTCCACCGTCTTGCCCTCCTGTGTCAAGGCGCGATTGAGAAACATATTTTTCCCTGTCCTCAGGGTATATAAAACGGCGGGTTCAAAAGCTTCATAGGCGAACTTTCCTGCGACAGGCTTCTGATAAACGGATTTAGCAGTATTTGGGGCGGCTTCAGCTACTACTATCGCATGTTTACCTTCTTTAGTAGGACAATCAACAAAAACGTTTGCCTGGTTCAGATCGGCGATTAATGAGAGATTGGCAGAGACCTCTTTAATTCTTTCGACATCCATTTTTGAAAGACTTGTATGAAGAGTGCATAGCTCTTCGACTGAGAAGTTTGGCATAGACGGAGATCTCCCAATAAGTATTTAAAAATGTCAGAATATATAAAAATATTAAAGGGAATGCCGAAGAATGTCAACATCGTTTTCAATTGTTTAATAGGAAATTTGGTACAGTTATGGAATTATCCTGGATAATGGAAAAGGCAGCTGGAAAAAATGTAATCCTGCTGCCTTCCTATACTACTTAAGCTGTGCTAATTTTACACCGCTCGCTTTATGCTTTAATATAACCTCTATTAAATCAGCCAGATGGGCACCCGCCTCAACAGGGGGGACCCCTCCCTCATGAATATTGCTGATAACAGTGCGATCTGCTTCGACAGTATCCTCATTGGGCTGGTATATCAGGTAGGCACTAATGCTTTTAGCAGTTGCCAATCCTGGCCTTTCTCCTATGAGTGAAATAATGCAATCACAATTGACAATAGAAGCTAAATCATCCTGAATCCAAACTCTGCTCCGCTTTATAAAAACAGGATCTCCAATGGTAATCTTTTTCGATGTTAACCCCTGGACAAGCGCTGGCAGCAGATCTCTTATATTTGCCTCAACACCTGTTGAACTCAGTCCATCGGATACAATGATTTGCACCTGTTTATTTTTCGAAAGATTTTCTGCAGCCCATTTTCTGGATGTTTCATTGAGTTGCCTCCCGCTGTCCAGGTCCATTAAGTATTGGTCCATCGTTTCAGATTTTGAAAAGAGCACAGGCAGCTTTAACTCCGTTAGCAAATCCTCAGAAACGTCTTTAAACACTGCGTCCTGGGCTGCTGCGTGATCTATCCTGAATTCCAGGTAATTCTTTGTTTTCATTCGTGTTCCAGTATGTCCAATCCCAATCCTGGCAGGCGTAATGGATTGCACCCTCTCGATCTCTTCCCGATTGGCTGGCTGTTCTACACCTACTTGGCTACTCTTTTCATAATTTATATTGCGGCCCTTTGATTCCTTTGTTTCTGCAGGTTCTTTTACAATAGGACTGTTTTTTATTTGCCCTCCTTTTTGGAGTTCTTCCATTACCTGCTTCACGATTGTCTGAATATCCATTACTGATTCCCCCTTCCTACTTAAAAATTGATAAATCTCCCGCTCGTTCGGTTAGTTTGCCATTTTCCATAATTCCCATTTTCTCAAGCCATATCTCAAATTCGCGAAGAGGGCGGAGCCCAAGCATTTCTCTTAAGCTTGCATCATCATGATAGCTGGTATCCTGATAGCTTAGCATAACGTCGTCTCCGCCAGGCACGCCCATATAAAAATTCGCACCGGCAAGAGCAGTCAGCATACCAGCGATTTCCTGATCATTTTGATCTGCCTGCATATGGTTTGTATATGTAGGGGCTATCCCCATTGGAAGTCCATGCATTTTCCCCATAAAAAGGTCCTCGAGATCTGCACGAATCACTTGTTTGCCGTCATAAATCGTCTCAGGCCCGATAAAACCGGATACATTATTAACCATGAACGGTTTCCAATGCCGGGCGTATCCATAGGTACGGGCTTCGAGTGTCTGCATATCTATGCCAAGATGGGCATCAAGCGATACCTCCGATCCCTGGCCAGTTTCGAAGTATAGCTGATTCGGACCAGTTGATGTCCCTTGTGTGGCCATCAGCTGAAAGGCTTCATCAAGAATTTCCTTTGAAACTCCAAAATCATCATTTGCCGCCTGTGTACCAGCAAGGCTTTGGAACATAAGAGCTATAGGGGCACCTTTTTTGAGGGCATGCATTTGGGTTGTAATATGGGCAAGAACACAGTTCTGCGTCGGGATATCCCACTTTTGAATAAAATCATGAGTCATATGTAAAATTCTCGAGACTGATTCGATAGAGTCATTGTTGGGGTTCACACCTATGACAGCATCACCCGAACCATAGGACAGACCTTCTTTCATTGATGCAAGAATACCCTCGGGATTATCAATGGGATGATTAGGCTGGCAGCGGAATGCCAGGCGTCCAGACTCGCCAATTGTTGTGTTGCAATGCGCAGTTGGCCTGATTTTCTGCGATGCCATTACAAGGTCAATGCTCGACATCAGCTTTGCTGCAGCAGAAATCATTTCGCTCGTCAGACCCCTGCTGATTCTGAACAAATCCGACGTACTGGTATGGTGGGATAAAATATAATTCCTTAATTCTCCAACAGACCAGTTTGCGATATCCTTATAAATAAAAAGATTAAGATCATCATATATGATGCGGGTTACTTCATCCTTTTCATATGCAATAACCGGATTTTCATATATTTCCTTTAGTGTTATTTCACTTAACACCACTTTGGCTGCCATTCGTTCAAGAGAAGATCTGGCAGCAATGCCTGCCATTTTATCCCCTGATTTCTCCTCACCGGCTTTTGCCAAAACATCTGAAATTGAACGGAATTGATAGGTTTCATTCTTTAGTGTACAAGTAAACATAAATTGCCTCCCTTCGATTATAGGGAGTGGTATGCACCAACTCAGCTTATTACAGTAAGCGGTTACATTCACTCCATACAAAAAGGCGCCTTAACAGAATAAGCCATAAAACAGCTTACCTATTAAGGCGCCCTCACCTGGTATTTTCACTTATCCATCATTATATCAAGTAATTAACTGAAAAGATAGACTTTTTAGAATGTAGATAAATGTCTTATGAAAACATACCCTCGACCACTCTTTCCTGCCTCCCTTTCGTCGTTTCTGCCTGGGATAAGGAATTGAGAATTGCTTCCTCCGCGGATTCGGCAGCACCTTGGAAAAGCTTGTTCATAAGCGGATGGTCGTCTCTGATCAAATGGGCAAATTCAACGTGTTCAGTGCTCTGGTGAGAAATGGTTCTGGCAGTTGAAAAAGCAATGACAATATCCCCGCTGCCGTTGCTGTAATGACTTCCTGTCCGGCCGAGGCCAATACCGCATCTCTTGGCAAGCCTTTTCAGCTGCCTGTCACTGACTGGTGCGTCCGTGGCAAGGATGATCATAATCGAGCCATCGGGCGTTTCCTTGGTTTCCTGCGGAATTTCTGACAGGCCGTATTTCCTGAATGGAAATTCATCTTTATTGCCAAAATTGGTGACCACCAGGCACCCGATTATGTAGTCTTTTGAGCTTTGTTCTTCGCTTATGACCCGCGATGACGCCCCTACTCCGCCTTTATATCCGAAACATACCATGCCTTTTCCTGCTCCGACCGCACCTTCCTCCGTTCTTTCCGAATTGGCATTTTCAATGGCTGCTATTGCATGTTCCGGTTTCACAGGAAGTGCACGAATGGAATTTAGATACCCATCATTGCATTCACCAACGACAATATTGACCGTTCCAGTTGTGTCTCCAATTTCAGGAGTGGTTCGTAACATGTGTTCCAGGGTTCCATGTGTAACCGCCGGAACTCCAAATGTGTTTGTCAGCATAATGGGAGATTCAATCATGCCCAATTCTTCAACCTGAACCAGACCAGTCGTTTTTCCAAAGCCATTGATGACATAGCTCGCTGCCGGGACCTTTTCACGGAATAAATTTCTGCCATGAGGCAAAACTGCGGTTACACCAGTACAGACATATTGGTCATTATCATTGAGAGGATAGTCCAGAGTGATTTGGCCTACCATGACCCCTTCTACATCTGTAATGCAATTCTTTTTGCCAGGCTGCAGTTTTCCAATCGTTACTCCTCTTTCTCTAATCTTCATTTGACTCCTCCTTAAAGTGGCATTCATTAGAATTTCCATTTGTTTTCATTTATAATAGAAAAATATTTAGATTTCCTAATCATTTCACATCGTTTTTGGGAGGATTTATATGGCTCAAACTATAGCAAAAAAACAGAATGCAGGCTCTGAGAAGATTTGGTCTAGAGATTTTGTGCTCATATTGATGTCCAACTTTTTTATTTTTCTCGGATTTCAAATGACATTGCCCACGATCCCTCTTTTTGTTGAAAAATTGGGAGGGAATGACCAGCTGATCGGGATTGTAGTCGGCATCTTTACATTCTCTGCTCTGCTATTGCGTCCTTATGCAGGACATATGCTGGAGACAAAGGGAAGGCGTTTTGTCTATTTAACGGGTCTTGCGATTTTTGTTCTTTCGGTTGGTTCATTTGGATTTGTTAATAGTTTAATCTTCTTATTTGTCTTAAGGATTGTCCAGGGATTTGGATGGGGTTTTTCAACTACAGCCTCCGGAACGATTGCCACCGATTTGATACCTGCTAAGCGGCGCGGGGAAGGGATGGGCTACTTCGGTCTTTCCGGGAACATAGCCCTGGCTTTCGGCCCCACCTTGGGACTGGCGCTTGCCGGAGTTATATCTTTCAAACTCTTATTTTTAATTTGTGCCCTGCTGGGTTTAGCCGCACTGGTATTGTCATCTAGAATCAACTACAAGCAGGCTGAAAAACAAAGTGTTCCCCTTAAGCGATGGGATATCTATGAAAAAAGTGCCTTAAGGCCATCATTTCTTTTATTTTTCATTACCGTTACCTTCGGCGGCATCGCTTCGTTTCTTCCAATATACTCTGCCCAAAAAGGCATAGGCGGAATACACTGGTATTTCCTGCTGTTTGCGATTGCCTTAATGATTTCCCGGACGTTTGCCGGCAGATTATATGATCAACGGGGGCATCAGGCTGTGTTTTTACCTGGTGCGGTGCTGATTTTAGCAGCCATGTTCCTGCTGGCATGGCTGCCTAACAGCATGATCATGTATATAGCGGCCATTTTTTATGGTCTAGGGTTCGGATCAGTCCAGCCTGCCCTTCAGGCCTGGTCTGTAAAAGAAGCGCCTGCCAATCGGCGCGGGATGGCTAATGCAACATTCTTCTCCTTTTTTGATCTTGGAGTTGGGATAGGTGCAATGGTCTTTGGCCAAATCGCCCATTTGTTCGGCTACAGCAGCATTTATATGACAGCAGCCGGTTCGGTAGGGATCTCCATACTATTATATATCTGGATACTGATTACAAAACGAGGTTAATGAGAAAGACGATTTTCCTAAGAGATGCGGAAAATCGTCTTTTTATTATGCTGAGTTTTCCAGCAGGTGCACCGGGTTTGGACTCTCACACCAGGTTTTTCGATTTCTCTGTCCGAAGTTGTACCGGGTTCGGACTCTCACTCCGGGTTTTTCGATTTCTCTGTCCGAAGTTGGCCCGGGTTCGGACTCCCACACCGGGTTTTTCGACTTCTCTGTCCGAAGTTGGCCCAGGTTTGGACTCCCACAACAGGTTTTTCGATTTCTCTGTCCGAAGTTAGTCCAGGTTCGGACTCTCACACTAGCTGCACGAACAAAAAAACCTGCTATAATGCTTTCACCATCCCGCCATCGACCAAAATGGAGCTTCCCGTCACATAGCTGCTTGCGTCGGAAGCCAGGAAAGTTACGACGTTCGCAAACTCTGCCGGGGTTCCATATCTGCGCAGCGGGATATTGCTTTTGGCTCTTTCTGTAACTTCTTCTTTGGAGATGTTTTGCCGGTCCGCGTTATGCTGATCCAGATAATCAACCCTGTCTGTCGCAATCCTTCCCGGAGCTACTGTATTGATTAAGATATTATAAGCTGCCAATTCCTCAGAGAGTGTTTTGGTCATTCCGACAATGCCCAAACGGAATGTATTCGAAAGCAGAAGGCCTGGTATCGGCTGTTTAATGCTTGAAGAAGCAATATTAATAATCCTGCCGCCATTTTTCTTTAATTCGGGAAGCGCCTCCCGGATCAGCCTTACATGGCTTAATAGATTTAATTGAAACGCTTTTTCCCAATCTTCATCTGTCAGGGATTCAAACGTTCCACCGGGAGGTCCCCCGGCATTATTGATCAAAATATCGATTCCGCCAAGTGTTTCAGCTGTATATTTGACTAACTGTTTGATATCTTCCGGATTGGTAACATCTGCACGGTGATACTCAACATCAACATTATATTGGTCACGGAATTCCTTTTGAACAGCTTGCAGTTTTGCTTCATCCCTGCTTGTAATCATCACATTGGCGCCTTCCTGTGCAAGCTGTGCCGCAATTGCTTTACCTAGTCCCTGGCTTGAAGCCACTACTAGCGCTTTTTTATTTTTCAGGTTTAAATCCATCACCATTTCCTCCTATTGTTTCACGCAAAGTGCCATCCATTCATCCACTTTAAAGGATCGCACCCTGCCATCATGAAATTCGATTTGAAAGTAATCTGCAGCAGTTCGATCAGCCTGCAAAATATAATCTTCGACTGACTTAATCTGTTCGTCACTTTCGGCTGTCCGCCTTACCCAGGACGGGAATTCAAATATTTTCTTTCTGCTCTTCGAGTTCGTTTCATGCAGCCCTGAAGCAGCAAATAGCTTTCTCCACTCTCCTGTCGACAAACACCGGCAATGACTGTCATCCCGCAATTTCTCAACAGTGTTCATAAAGCCAGCCAGCTCTTTTTCTTCAGGTGATACGTTATCGATCAACAGGAAATGACCGCCTGGTTTTAATACCCTCCCGGCTTCCGAAATGAACTTTTCCGGATTGGGAAAATGATGGGGGGCTATCCGGCAGGTTACGGCATCAAAGTACTTATCCAGAAATGGCAAATCTTCAGCATCCGCGAGGACATACCAGATATTTTTAAAGCTTTCCAGATGGCGTGCAGTATTGGCCAGCATTTCTTTTGTCAAATCAGCAGCGAAGACCTGGGAAACAAAAGGTGCCAGACTTTTGGCCACATGCCCTCCTCCTGTGGCGATATCCAGCACCACCCAATCTTTCTGCGGATTCAGAGTTTGAACGAGCTGATTAAGCTCAGCCGCATCTCCATGAATTTTGCTTGTCACATATTTTTCTGCATTTTTACCGAAAGTATTTTGTACCTTTTTCTTTACCTCGTCCTTTTCCATATAAATCACCCTCATCAAAAATAGGATCAGCTCTACTATTTATGTTCTATATAAATCCCTATATTCCTGTCAGTTTAATAGAAAAAGAGCCTGCCACATGGTAAATGGCAGGCTTCCGATTATCTTGCAGGTACAAGAATAAGCTTTCCTTTTGTTTGCCTCGACTGCATCCGCTCATGTACCTTGGCAGCATCCTCAAGAGGATGGATTTCCCCAATTGTCAGCTTCAGCTTTCCTGCAGCTGCATATGTCAATAATTCCTTCATGCTCGGCTGCAGCAGTTCAGGTTTTCTCATAATCTGCGGAAGGAAAAATCCGATGACTGATTGGTTCCGACCCATTAGGGATGAAGGATAAAACCGGCTTTGCTCCCCGCTTGCCACACCATATATGACAAGGCGGCCAAAGGTGGCAAGGCATTTCAGAGTTTTATTAAAAATTTCCCCGCCTGCCATTTCGAGTGCAACATTCACACCTTTTCCGCCTGTTGCTTCCAGCACTTCATTTTCCCAGCCTTCTTTTGTGTAGTTTACGAGAACATCCGCACCCATTTCTTTCGCAAGCTGAAGTTTTTCATCGCTGCTGGCTGTGGCAATGATGGTCCCTGCACCGAATAATTTTGCGAGCTGAACAGCAAGTGTTCCTACACCGCCTGCCGCTGCATGGACAAGGACGCTTTCACCCGCTTCAAGTCTGCCCATCGTTTTTAGTATATGATAGGCACTCAAGCCCTGCAGAGGCAGAGCAGCAGCCAGGTTGAAATCCAATCCTTCCGGCAGGGGAATCAGCCCTCTTTCATCAGCTAATACATACTCCGAGTAGCCGCCTGATTCAATTAACGTAACCACTCTTGTGCCAACAGGAATTTTCGCATCTTCACCTGCTGCAGCGACAACACCTGCCACTTCAGCACCAGGAATGAACGGCAGAGGTGTCGGCACGACGTATTGCCCTTCTCTTCTTGCGGTATCTGCATAGTTCACCCCAATGGCATGAACCTCAATTAATACTTCACGTCCTGTCGGCTGAGGCCGGTCAACCTCGATTAAGTTAAGGACTTCAGGTCCTCCATACTCTTTGAATTGGATGGCTTTCATTTAAAACACTCCTTCTCTATATATCTAGCAGCGATACTCGCCTTTATCATATACAAGCTCAGCGATCCTTCTGTTTCTCGCACTTTCCTTCCCAAAGGAACTGAACCTGCCGCATTCTCGGATAACTAATCCGATCAACTGATCTCTTTTCCCTTCAGAAGCCAATTCTGACACAAGCTGACGGGATAGTCTTTCTGCATCCCATATCGCACCTTCGATAAACGTTCTTGTCTGAAGAATCTTCAATTCTTCTTTTTCTTCACCATTTTCCTGAATAGCTTTATAAGTACGATAGACAGCCGATTCTGAAGCATAAAGGGCAATGGCCAGATCGGCGAGCTTCATAAGTGCTTCCTGTTCATGAGCAAGTGAGCTGCCAAATGCTTCGTAAGCGAGTCCGGCGTTTAACAGGAATAGGTTTCTCATCGTATCAACCGCTGCTCTTTCTTTCTCAAAAATGCCCTGGCCGATTGGTTCAGGTTTGCTCAACTGAACAACAGCCTCCTCCACTCTTGCGGCTAAATCGATATCACCCTTCAATGCTTTACGGAAAAGGTGTGTAGGAATCAGCAGTCTATTAATCTCATTTGTTCCCTCAAAAATACGGTTAATGCGGGAATCACGATACATTTGTTCCACTCCGTATTCCTTGATGAATCCTGCTCCGCCATGAAGCTGCAGTACTTCATCTGCCGCATAGTCGAGCGTTTCCGATCCAAACACCTTGCAGATCGCACATTCTGTGGCATATTCGCTCATTCTTTTTCCAATAAGTTTTAAATCAGATGAATCGTATAAGTCTGCTAATGATTCTTCCAGCAGGTTTGCAGTACGATACTGCAGTGATTCAGCAGCGTAAATTCTACCTGCCATTTTTGCGATTTTTTCCTTGGTAGCTGGAAAATCAGCAATGGATTTTCCAAATTGCTTTCTTTCCCCTGTGAATTGTATAGCTTTCTTCAATCCGGTTTTGGATGCCCCCATGCAGGCAGAACCTAAATTGAAGCGGCCCAGATTCAGGACGTTCAGAGCAATAATATGGCCTTTGCCCACTTCGCCAAGCAACTGATTGGCTGGCACAGGACAATCTTCAAAAATGACCGATCTTGTTGAAGATCCTTTGATGCCCATCTTATTTTCTTCCGGACCAAGGGAAAGCCCTGGTGTATCGCGCTCAACGATAAACGCGGTAAAATGCTGGCCATCCACTTTAGCGTAAACAATAAACGTATCTGAAAATACAGCGTTAGTAATATAAATTTTGGTGCCATTTAAGATATAATGTGTTCCTTCCTGATTCAGAACAGCTGTTGTCTGGGAGGAAAGTGCATCTGAACCTGCGTTCGGTTCTGTCAGGCAGTAAGCCCCAATGTACTCCCCAGAAGCAAGCTTCGGCAAATATTTTTCTTTCTGCTCCGGTGTCCCAAAGTAAGTAATAGGGAGGGTCGCAATACAGGTATGGTTGGAGTGGGCTACCCCATAACCGCCTGTTGAGGCAATGCTTTCACCGACAATCCCCTTACTGATTTTATCCAGGCCCAGACCGCCGTATTTTTCAGGGATGCTATGTGCAAGCAAGCCAAGTCCCCCCGCCTTCCTCAGCAAATCCGTAACCAGCTCAAAGTCCTGGTTTTCAATCCGGTCCTTTTCAGGCTGTACCATTTTTTCAGCAAATTGTTTAGCGGTTCTGCCAATCAAGATATGCTCATCTGTAAAATCTTCTGGTGTGTAAAGTGTTTCAGGATTAAGCTTTGTGAACAAAAAACCCGCACCGCGATTAGCTGTTTTTACTTCTTCCATTTACGGATTCACTCTCCTTCTAAAGCGGTCTGATGGAACCGCTCTGCCATTTTTCAGAATGGGAACAATCGCTTCCATGTCAATCTGTGATGCGAACTCTAAATCTTCTGCCAGCCCGTGCCGGGCAAAAAGCCTGCCTACCCTGGATGATGACAGAATGTCAAATGCGCTTCCTGATGCACCCCGGTAAAAATGCAAAGCAGCTTTTGCAGAATCAGTCATATTCCATTGATCATGATCGGTTAAGCAATCGATAAAGTGCCCTGCACCGTAAAAGTCCTCCAAACTGAGTTCCCCCGAATTTCCTGAGCATACAACGATGACTGTCTCAGCTTCTCCCTTTACGGATTCTGCAACTGCCCGATTGTTTAATAGCGAGCTGATATAGACTTTTGAGGCACAGGCTGATTTTCTTAAAGCTACCGTTCCATTTGTTGTTGTCAGGATCAGTTTCCTGCCATCTATCACTTCACGGATGCGGCTCGGAATGGGATACACGCATCCTTCAATCGGCTTCCCATGAATCTCGCCGGCAAGGACAAATGTCTCCGGCTTCATGCCTGCTGTAACAGTCATCCCTTCCGTAACATCCAATACAGGGATGACTTCTGCAGCTCCTTCTGAAAGAGCTGCAGTAATCGTCGTGGTCGCGAGAAGAATATCCAAAACGACAGCCACTTTACTGCTTTCTCTTAATTTCTCTTCTGAAATATCCTCTTTCTTTAAAATCACATGAACTTTTTTCATCTCAGTTTTTCTCGTTTGCAGCCTTTACAGCATGTTTCAGGAGCACTTTAACAAATGTATGGAATTGTGAAAAACGAGCATCGCCTGTTTGGCCTTTCTTGTAGCGATAATAGATTTGCTGGCAAATGACGGCGAGCTTGAAGTAAGCAAATGTTAAATAAAAATTCATGCTGCTGAGATCTCGGCCAGTCTTTTTAGCATATGCCTCCATAAATTCTCTGCGCGAGTAAAAGCCGTTTAGAACAGTTACTGGCGGTTTGCCTAAGCCAAACTTCAGCAGATCTGGATCATCCCCCTGAATCCAATAGCTCATCGCTGCACCAAGGTCTGCCAGCGGATCGCCAACAGTTGCCATCTCCCAGTCAAACAGGCCTGCCATTTCTGTCAAATTTTCATTAAACATTGCATTGTTCAGTTTGTAATCATAATGGATGATGGAAGGTTCCGGACTTACTGGGATATGATTGGTCAGCCACTTTTTCAATGTATCCGCCTCAGAAACTTCCTCCGTCTTGGCCCGTTCATACCGGCCAATCCAGCCATGCACCTGCCTTTCCATAAATCCATCAGGATTGCTGATTTCAGCTAAACCTGTCCTTTTATAGTTAATTGAATGAAGTTCGGCAAGTTTATCAACCATAATTTGAGACAGCCCTCTGCAAACTCCCTCGTCTGGTGCAACTCCTTCAGGGAATGAGGTATCTAAAACAATTCCATGCCTTCTTTCCATAATGAAAAAAGCTGCACCGGCAATTTCTTTATTATCTGTGAAAAGAAGCGGCTTCGGAGCTTCCTTGAAAAAGGGGCTGATCTCAGAAATCACTCTGAATTCCCTCTCCATGTCGTGAGCTTTCGGTGCAACAGGTCCAAGCGGAGGCCTGCGGAGCACAGCTTTCCATTCTCCCATTTTCAGCTGATATGTCAGGTTGGAGTGGCCAGTGGAAAACTGCAGAATCTCGAGTGGTTCATTTGGAAGGTTCCCAATCTCGCTCCGCAGGAATTTTTCCAGTGCAGCTGTATTTAATTGTTCCCCTTTTCTCACAGGAATGGTATCCTGGCTCATTTGCTGGGGCATGTAACTCCTCCTTTTTAAACGAAAATTCAGTTTCTTTAAGTTTAAGTTCCCCTTGAATTTTGGTTAAGACCTTCGCGAAGAAGATCAGGTATGACAGCACTCTCCTGTTTGCTGAAATCAAAATAGACGATGATGGCGCTCCCTTTGGCAATGAGACCGCCCGTCTGGCTACAGACAATTTCATGGTTCAGCTGAAAGCTTTTCCTGCCGATTCTTGATACCCACGTTTTTACCGTAAGGATTTGGTTAAAATACCCCTGGCTTAGAAAGTCGCACTTAGTGGAGGCCAGGATAAAGCTCCAATTTTTCACATCCATGCTGTAGCCGAGTGTCTCGAAATACTTTACACGCGCTTCTTCAAGATATATAAAATAACTGGTATTGTTGATATGGCCAAGTGCATCAGTCTCGCAAAACCTCACTGTTACCTGCATTTCGTGCATGGTGCCACCCCTTAACTCTTAATCTTACTCGAATGATATTCGTACCACCCCTTGCCTGTCTTTCTGCCTAATTCTCCCTTTTCCACTTTTTCAGCAACACAGGCAAACGGTTTATCGGCAGGATCTCCCGTCTCCCGATAACGCTGATCCATTACATAATAGGCGACATCGAGTCCGGATAAATCCATAAGCTCAAAAGGGCCAATTGGGTGATTCAATGCTTTCCGGCAGATGACATCAATATCTTTATAGTCTGCAATTCCCTGTTCAAACAGAGCCACTGCCTCTTTTTGGAGCGCACCGAGAATGCGGTTTGCTACGAATCCGGAAATTTCCTTTTTCAAAAGGACGGCTGTCCTATTGATTTTTTTACAGACTTCCATAGCTATTTGGGCGGTTTCTTCAGATGTCTGTTCACTCATTACTACTTCCACACAATCCATAACGAGAGGCGGGAAGAAGAAATGCATATTAACAACTTTTTCTGGCCGCTCCGTTTTACCAGCTATTAGACTATTCACGATTGTTGAACTATTGGTCGCAAAAATGGCATGTGGATCAGCATACTGCTCCAGCTTGCTGAAGACCTCCTTTTTTACATCAAGTTTTTCGGTTACTGCTTCAATAATCAAGCCGGAATTCCTTACACTTTCTTCAAGGCTGGTGGAAAAGCGCAGCCTATTAAATGCAGAAGCTTTAGCATCTTCGGCAAGTTTCCCCTTGGAGACCCATTTAGACATAATCGTTTGAAGCTTTGCCTCAGCATCCTGCAATGCGTTTTCGTTCAAATCCTGAATAATTGTTTCAAATCCTCCAAGCGCACAAAGCATTCCGATCTGGTGGCCCATCTGCCCGGCACCGATAACCGTAATTTGCTTAATATCATTTACATTCATCTTTTCTCCTCCTTATACTGACCAGTTGGTATGTCTTAAAAATTATGTTTTAATAGATTGTTATAGCTTATTTATACTGCCCGTTGATTTCCGCTGCAGTCACTTGCTTTCCGCGGGGAGGAACGGGAGCCTCCTCGGCTTCGCCTGTGGGGTCTCCCGCTCCCTCTCCTCCCGCAGGAGTCAAGTGTCTTCCGCTACAATCAACTCAGTATCTTAAAATATAGTTCCCGTCCTATGTTGTTACCTACTAAAAAATAGAGACAAAGAATTATCTTTATTTTCCCTACTTTAAAAGAATTTCGATTTACATCTCGATCCCCTTTAAGATCATTTCCGTAAATATCTCCGCCACTTCCCGGTCAGATATAGATCCATCCGGATTGAACCACTGATAGCTCCAGTTAGTGACGCCCAGGATGCCAAAGGCAATAATCGGAGAGTTGAGATTCGCACGGAACTCTCCGTTCTGTTTGCCTTCTTCTATTAATTTTTCGATATTCAGCCTGAACTGATCTCTTTTCGGAATGATTTCCGATAAACTTTCGTCACTGAGGTTGCGCATTTCTCTAAAAAAGACTTTCGCGCTGGCTCCCTGTGTTTTGATATTGCTGAGCAGCATTTGAACAATCGCAAAGAGTTTTTCTTTGCTGGATTTTGAATCATCCCCGAGGATTTCGTGCTGATTGTCCAGCATGTCATCAATGTAGCGAAGATGGATGTCCATCAAAAGTTCTTCTTTGCTGGAAAAATAGTAATAAAACGTCCCTTTCGTCACACCAATACTGTCGACAATATCCTGAATTGATGTCTCGCTGAAGCCTTTCTGATCAAATAGCCGGATGCTCTTTTCAGTAATTTTTTCTTTCAATGTTAGTCCCCGCTTCTGTTAGAAAATATCGACAGAATTATATCATAAAAATCAGTGGCTCCGGACCTCATCCCGCAAAGCCCGGCGAAGGATTTTTCCGACATTTGTCTTTGGAAGCTCCTGGCGGAATTCTACGGCCGATGGAATTTTATAGGCAGCCAGGTTCTGCTTGCAAAATGAAATGATATCTTTTTCGCTCGACGATTTGCCAGCTTTCAGTACGATGAAAGCTTTTACTGTTTCACCCCGGTACGCATCCGGGACACCAATGACTACTGCCTCCTGAACTGCAGGATGCTCATAGAGCACTTCCTCGATATCGCGAGGATATATATTATATCCGCTTGCAATAATCAGGTCTTTTTTACGGTCGACAATATAAAGGAAACCGTCATCATCCATTCTTGCAATATCACCTGTGTAGAGCCATCCATCCCGTAATGTGACGGCCGTCTCCTCAGGCATATTCCAATATCCTCTCATGATCTGCGGTCCCTTGATGATGACCTCTCCGAGTTCTCCATTCGGAACTTCTTCTGTTCCTGTGGCCAAATCGACTACTTTATAATCAGTTGAAGGAAAACCAATTCCGACACTTCCAGGCTTTCGTTCTGAAAAAGGAGGATTGCAGTGGGTTACTGGGGAAGCTTCGGATAAACCATAGCCTTCGAGTATTTTGGCTCCTGTCTTTTGTTCAAAATCGCGAAGCAGTTCGACAGGCATTGGCGCGCTTCCGCTATTGCAGGTTTCAATGCTGTCAATGCCATATTCCTCTGCACGCGGATGATTGGTGATAGCCACATACATGGTTGGAACACCCGGAAATACAGAAGGCTGCTCATTTTTAATCGTATTAAGCACTTCCTCCAAATCAAAGCGAGGCAATAAAATAGATTCATTGGCGGTATAAATGGCAAAGTTCATGCAGGCAGTCATTCCAAAAACGTGGAACAGCGGAATGACGGTTAAGAATTTTTCCCCGCCTATTTTGGTTCTTTCTTTAAAAAATTCATAGGACTGAACCACATTTGCGAGAACATTGTAATGTGTCAGCATGGCTCCTTTAGATCGGCCGGTTGTACCGCCCGTATATTGAAGGACGGCTATTTCCTGTTCAGGCTCAATGTTTACCGGGGTGAATTGTCCTTTGCCTTCATGTAAAAAACCTTCAAAGGTTTTATCAGGAGAAAAATCTGCATTTGATTGCTGGAGACTGACAACAATTATATTTCTTAATTTCGTTTTGCTCTGTACTCCTTTTACGCGTGGATATAACGCATCAAAGACGATAAGTGTCTCAGCACCCGAATCATTCATAATATACTCTATCTCGCGCTCAACCAGCATCGGGTTTACTTGAGTAACGATCGCTCCCGCTGCAAGGGTGCCATAATACGCAATTACATATTGCGGGCAATTGGGCAGCATGATGGCAACACGGCCGCCTTTTTGGACACCATTTTTCTGCAGTGATGCAGCAAATCCATAGACGGCTTTTTGAAGTTCCGCATAAATCATTTTTCGGCCATAAAAAGATAAAGCTGTATTCTGCGGATACATCGCTGTCACTTCCTGCAGCATCTCAGGCATCGACTTGCTGGGAATGCTAACATCGGCTGCAATTGATTCAGGATAGTGGGCATGCCAGGTTTTCTTCTCGCTCATTATTAATCCCTCCAAAATTTGCCGTTTTTACATTGCATGTGTTCCGCCATCGACAATTAATACGTCTCCCGTCACATAATTTGAAGCATTGGAAGCCAGGAACAAAGCGGCGCCTTTCAAATCGTCAGCAGAACCAAAGCGTCTGAGAGGTGTCGCCTCCAGAATTGGATTTTTCCCATGCTCAATAATCGCTGCTGACATTTTAGTAGGGAAAAACCCTGGGGCTATGGCATTCACATTGATGCCATACCTGCCCCATTTTACAGCCAGATCCTTTGTCATCGTAATAACAGCGCCTTTGCTTGTGTTATATCCGATCGTATCCATCACCCGGGGATCAGTACCGCCAAGTCCGGCAACAGAAGCAATATTAATGATTTTTCCGGACTTTTGCTCAATCATAATCTTACCTGCAGCCTGGCTCATTAAAAACGTCCCTGTGACATTCACATTGATAACTTTATGCCAGGCTTCAAGCGGCATTTCTTCGGCAGGTGCTCCCCAGGTGGCACCGCTGTTATTGACAAGAATATCAATGGTTCCAAATTCCTTAACCGTTCTATCGACCACTTTATGGACGTCCTCGGGTTTGCTTATGTCACAGGAAAGAGCTAACGTTTTCACGCCAAGTTTCGCGAGACGATCAGCTGTTTCCTGACATGTCTCCACCTTTCTTGAACAAAGAACGATATTCGCCCCTGCCTCGGCATAGCCTTCCGCAATCTGGGCACCGAGCCCTCGGCCTCCTCCAGTAATCAGTGCCGTTTTCCCGGTTAGGTCAAATAAATCCATTACGTTCATATGGCTCCCCGCTTTCCCTATTGGTATTTTTTCAACTCAAGTTTAGCAATCTGTGCCCGATGGACCTCATCTGGCCCGTCTGCCAGCCTCAACGTCCTGGCATTTGCCCACAAGGCCGCAAGCGGAACATCGTCAGAGACTCCTGCTGCGCCAAAAGCCTGAATCGCCCGGTCAATTACCTTAAGTGCCATGGATGGAGCCACGACTTTGATCATAGCAATCTCTGTTTTCGCCGCTTTATTTCCGGCTGTATCCATCATATGGGCCGCTTTAAGCGTTAATAGTCTTGCCTGCTCAATTTCAATTCGGGAATCCGCAATCCATTCCTGGATGACTCCCTGATTAGAGAGCGGTTTTCCAAAGGCGACGCGATTTTGTACACGCTTACATAATTCTTCAAGAGCACGCTCTGCTGCCCCTATTAGCCTCATGCAATGATGGATGCGTCCTGGGCCAAGCCTTCCCTGCGCAATGGCAAATCCTTTCCCTTCACCCCAAATCATATTTTCAGCGGGAACTCTGACATTGTCGTATGTAATTTCAGCATGACCATGGGGAGCGTGATCATAGCCAAACACCGGAAGCATCCTCTCTATTTTTACTCCTGGCGTATCAAGTGGAACAAGAATCATAGATTGCTGTTCATGTCGGCTGGCTGCTGGATCGGTTTTTCCCATGACGATCGCTATCCTGCATCTCGGATCTCCCGCCCCTGAGGACCACCACTTCCGACCATTAATGACATACTCCGTACCTTGCCTTTCAATCCGTGCTTCAATATTTGTAGCATCAGAAGAGGCAACATCCGGCTCTGTCATTGAAAAACAAGATCGTATTTCCCCTTCTAAAAGAGGCTGCAGCCAATCACTCTTTTGCTGATCGGTGCCATATCTTGCGAGCACTTCCATGTTTCCGGTATCAGGTGCATTGCAATTGAAAATCTCCGGTGCAATCATGGAACGCCCCATAATTTCGCAAAGTGGAGCATAGTCCACGTTCGTGAGACCAGCCCCATACTCGCTTTCCGGTAAAAATAGGTTCCATAGCCCAGCATCTTTCGCCTTGCGTTTCAACTCTTCCATAATGGGCGGAATAGCATTCCAGCGGCTTTCCTGTTCATTCAATTGCTGTTCATACAGAGTTTCGTTCGGATAAACGTTTTCTTCCATAAACACATTTAATTTTCTTATGAGCTCCTGTACTTTTGATGAGTAAGAAAAATCCAAATTCCATCCCTCCTTCACTTACTGACCGGTCGGTATGTTACAAGTTTAGTATAAACAATCTCGGAAAAAATTCAACTTATTTTCAGAAAATTTATAATTTTATTGTTTTCCACTCCCAGCCAAAGCACTGTTTTTATCGAGTAAAAGCTAGGGAATTTTCGCTAGTTACCTGCCATTCTATTTCGTTTTCCGAATAATATTAGAACTAAGCACCTACAATTCCTTCTTTTTAAACAATTCATCCATTAAACTCCTCAATTTATACTATTCGAAATTTTTTGGCACTTAAAACATTCTTCATCTATTATTGATTTGAAATTAGAAGAGGAGGAAATTAGCCGATGAAAAAACTAGTAAAAAAACGCACTATTCCTGTACTCCTGTCTGCTGCATTATTGGCTGCACCTGCAGTTCAGGCAGAAACTCCCTATTACGGGAAATCATACAGCCAGCCTGAACAAGTAAGACACCTCTTTCCTGAAATTGAGGTGATAGACAACACTCCTGCCTTTTCAAGGGACGGTGATGCTTTTACTTCTCAAGAAGAAATGATGGCCTACATAAAACAGCTCAAAGCTAAAAGTCCTTACCTAACTGTTAAAACAATCGGAACCTCTCAAGAAGGCCGTGAAATACCTGCCCTTTATTTCACAAAGGATAAGCATATTAGGTCGGGCTATTTATCAAAAAAGCCGATTGTATGGGTTCAGAGCCAGATCCATGGCAACGAGCCTGCCAGCGGTGAATCTATCCTGGCCTTGGCCAACAGACTTGCCGGTGAATTGGGCAAGGAGATTTTGGACGATATCAATGTGATCGTTATTCCAAGGGTAAATCCTGATGGCTCTTATGATTTTAAAAGACAGCTGGCCGATGGGCTGGATGGAAACCGTGATCATATAAAACTTGAATCTCCAGAAGTACAGGCCATTCATGAAGAATTCAATAAATATTCACCTGAAGTGGTGATTGATGCTCATGAATATTCTGTTTACAGCAGTGCTTTTAATCAAGTTGGTGAACAGGGCGCTTTGAAGTACCACGATATTCTGATCCAGTCTGGCCGGAACCTCAATATCCCTGAAAAAATCCGTCAAGCATCTGACAGTTTATTTGTCGAGCCTGCCATGGAAGAGCTTGAGAATAATGGTATTTCCGCAGAAATTTACTATACAGCAGGCCTGGATGACCAAGGTGAAATTGAAATTATCGAGGGTTCCACTGAGCCAAGAATTGGCCGGAATTCATTCGGACTTCAGCCAGCATTCTCCTTCCTCGTAGAAAGCAGAGGCATTGGCATCGGCCGTGAAGATTTTGCGCGCAGAGTGAACGCCCAAATTGCCACTCATGAAAGCATTCTTAAGCAAACGGCCAATCATGCAAGACAAATTAAAAATCTAGTAGCATTAGAAAGACTTAATCTTATTAAAAAAGGCTTAATGCCAAATGACAATGATCCAATAATCATTGATAGCGAAAATAAAGAACTGGAGAATGAAACACTGGAAATGGTAGACATAGCAACGGGCACTGTTCAGGATATCCCAGTTAAATACTTAAGTGCTACTGATGCAGAACCAACATTGGAAAGGGATAGACCTACCGCCTATTTAATAAAGCCAGGTCATGAGGAAATCGCTGAAAAATTAATGGATCAAGGTTTAAAGGGCTTTAGACTTCCGAAAAATGTCAGCCTTCCAGCTGAAGCCTTTACAGTAACTTCTAAGGAACCGGCAGGGAATTATGAACAAAGGGAGCTTGTTGAGGTTGAGACTGAGGTGACTAAGAAGGACATCACCTTCCCGAAAGGAACTTATGTATTTCTGACCGCACAGCCTCAAACAAATCTGCTTTCCCTGTCGCTTGAGCCTGAATCAGTAGACAGTTATACGACCTTCGGCTACGTCCTTTCTGAAGTTGGGCAGGAATTGCCGATTTACCGCTTCACCATTGATCCGAAGAAATCAAACATGAAACCGTTTATGAAATAAAAGAAAAATGACTGACGCATCATGATAATTAGTTCTGTTTGTGTGAAGAAACTTTGTAAATAGTATATAAATTAGCATATCAATTTGTAATTGATATGCTTTTTTCATTGGTACATCAACTTTTATAAGGAAATATATTTAAATAGCAATGTAAATAATGAAATTATATAAAAAAATGCACTTTTACTAACGAAGCCGGATTGTAACTTTATATTTAACGGAAATGCGTTCCGATATATTCCGTATAGAAAATATCGAGTGAATTATGATTTTTATCGTTATTATATATTTGTGAAGGGGGGAAATGAATGTTACAAGAATTCAATCATTTGATGGATTATATTGAGACACATTTAACCGAAGAAATTTCCGGAAAGCAAATATCAAAAATTGTAGGGCTATCTGATTATCATTTCAAAAGAATGTTTTCATATATGGCTGGAATGTCATTGAATGAGTACATCAAAAATAGGAGATTATCAGTTGCAAATGTTGAACTGATTAACGGAGCAAAAGTAACAGATATTGCCTGCAAATATGGTTATCAATCCATTGAAGGTTTTTCAAGAGCCTTTCGTGAATGGAGCGGATTCTTGCCTTCAGAAGTAACTAAAAACAAAATTCAAAAATCATTTCCCAAATTCTCATTCTTTATTGATATAAGAGGAGGAATTTCAATGGAATTCAAGATTGAAAAGAAAGAGATGTTTAATATTGTTGGTGTATCGAAAAGGGTGCCTATTCAATTCGAAGGTGAAAATAATGCTATCATAGAACTAGCGAAGACAATTACCGAACAACAAAGAAATCAAATGCATCAATTAGCGGATTTATATCCTCATCAAGTGTTGAATGTATCGTATGATTTTGATGATGGTTTTTTAGAAGAAAAAGGGTATTTAACACATATGATAGGATTTGCAACTACAAAAGAAAATCCATTCGATCATTTAGAGCTAATTACTATTGAAGAAAGTTTATGGGCCATTTTCCCTAACCAAGGACCATTTCCTTCTACACTTCAAGAAACTACCGCAAAAATTTATTCTGAATGGCTGCCTTCATCAGATTATGAACCAGCAGAACTACCTGGGATTTCATTTACAAAGTACAACGGTACATCGGAAAATGTATATAGCGAGGTTTGGATGGCAGTAAAGAAAAAAGTTAACGATACACCTTGATGATTATTCTATTTACAGAAATGTTTTTCGAATATCTCACATTAAAATAAAAAAGGTTGGGGTTTCCTTTAATGTTGACCCCACCCTTTTTTTATCTCAACTGTTATTTACCCTGTGTTTTCGGATTTGCTACACATTATCTGAACTACTTTGGATTATTTATCAGCCTTTTTCTGTATTAGTGCTTTATGGCCTCAGTTGCTGCTTTATATTCTTCATACCAATTTTTCCATTCGTCTTTCCGGCTGCCATCACCCATATCAAATTTGAATTTTCCACCATTCTTTAATTCCTCAGCCTGCAGCTCCGGAAACCATTTTTTCAGCTGATTATTGTCAGTAAGCATCGCCCAGATTTCTTCCCTGGGATGTTTCAGGTTTCGTTCAAAGACAGCAGTATAGCCATTTGTTTCTTTTTTTAATAAAGCTTTCATACTCTCGTCTCCTTTTTTGCATGATTTGTCCTCAAAATACTGCATAAAATTAACCTTTAACCAATTGGCGTCCTTTTTCCTTTATTAACCCTGCACCCATCAATCCAATCAATGAAAAGATGACCGGAATAATAAATCCATACTGGTATCCTGCTTCAAATGTATCCAAAACTTTTCCGAAAATAAATGGCAGCAAAACTGCGCTCAGAAAGCCGCCGGTGTTGGCAAAACCTGAAACGACACCTACATCTCTAATGTCAAATGATTTTCTGACAATCGCAAAAGTCAGTGTACTTGCACCATTCCCATAACCCATGATCAGGAAAAGAACAATCAGGAGCAGATATGGAGGTTTGCCCTGGAATACAAGAAAAACTGCCCAACCGAGAACGACGATTATGTGGGCAAAAAGATAAGGGCGTTTGATGCTGCCCATCCGTCCTGATATGAAGCTCATTAACGGAGCACCAATAATTGCCCCAATCAGTCCAATCATGACTAGCTGGCTGGATTCGGAACGGGTCAAATCATACATTTCCATTCCATATGGCACTGCCCATGAACCGATGAAGCCAACATAAGTACCAACCACGCCAAAGTGACACAAAAACGTGGCCCATGCCTGACGGTCAGAAAAAATTCTCTTTAATATGTTTGCTGTTTTCTCTGCTGGCTCCTTTTTACCTTTTGTTTTCTTAGGTTCTATGCCCATCCGGGAAGGCTGCAAAATTAAAATGAAATACAGCAATAAGGAGAGGATGGTCAAAATAATGCCCACTGCCAAAAACGGAATGCGCCAGCCCCATATGGAAATCCAAATGGAAAATGGCACAGTCGCGAGCAAAAATCCAAAGCTCCCCGACATGCCCGCAAAACCAAGCAATTTTACAAATTCATTTACCTTAAACCATCTGCCTAAAATGATGACAACGTTAATCCAGATTGTCGCATCACCTATTCCGACTAGCATTCTTGCCGCGAAAAGGATGTATTCATTCGCAGCAAAACTGAATAATAAAGTCCCGATTCCGTTAAGAAGAGTCCCGGAGATTAAAAACACATTAGGACCAAAACGGTCGGATAATATTCCAATGGGAACCTGCAGGCTGGCATAGGCGAAAAATTGGATGCTCGTCAGGAGCCCAATGGCCGCAGCTGTCACGCCGAATTCCTTCATTAATTGATCAGTAATTAAACCGGGAGCTGTCCTTTGGCTCACGATTAAAAAGTATGTAAATAAAACCGCTCCAAAGACAAGCCACCTGTATTTGCTTTTATGTTTCTCCACTGCCCTCTGCTCCTATTTTCTAAAGAATACCCTCCATTATACGCTAAAAAAAGGCAACTGTCCTCCACTGCGTTAAAGCAATGGAACGACAGGTGCCTTTGGCCTAATTATTCTTTTACAAGATTCTTTGTGCTTCTTACTGTATCGATCGGACGGACATAGCTTTCGATTTGGTCCCTTTTCGGCTCCAGGAATGGCGGCAGGGACAATTTTTCCCCAAGTGTTTCATATGGCTCGTCACCCATGAATCCAGGGCCATCCGTCGCGAATTCAAATAAAATCTGCGGAGCAACCCGGGAATATAAAGAACCGAAGAAGAAGCGATCCACAAATCCTGAAGTCTGGAAGCCAAAGCCTCTCAAATGCTGATCCCATTCCTCGAGAACAGACTTATCTTCCACGCGGAATGCTGCGTGATGGACTGTTCCATAGCCCTGGCGCGCCTGGGGAAGAGACGGGTTATATTCCACTACCACCTGTGCCCCATTTCCCCCTTCACCCACTTCGAATAAATGGAAATCTCCTTCTTGAGCAATTTCCTTAAAATGCAGCACCTTTTCCATCATTTCCTTAAAGTAATCAAATTGAGCTACTCTTACAAAAAGCGGTCCCAGACCAGTGATCGCATATTCTAGCGGAACGGGCCCGTTCTGCCAAGGTGTGCCTGATGGTACTCCTTTATTGTCCTCATCCGAGATCAATTGGTATTTCTGATCATCAAAATCCGTGAATGACAGGGTTTTTTTGCCGAACTGCTCTTTGATGCCTGAATGTGGAACCTCTAAGCGGTCAAACCGCTTTACCCAATAATTGAGTGCTTCATCTGTCGGAACCCGGAATGAAGTTTTCGATATTTCATCCGTTCCGTGAGATCCCTGTGGAATACCAGGAAAATCAAAAAATGTCATATCCGTTCCCGGACTTCCTGTATCATCCGCAAAAAATAAATGGTACGTTTGAATGTCATCCTGATTTACGGTCTTCTTTACTAAACGCATTCCTAATGTATAAGTGAAAAACTCATAATTTGTTTCCGCACTGCTTGTAATGGCTGTAACATGGTGAATACCTTTTAAATGATTCAAGTGAACTTCCTCCCCGTTGTTATTTATCTTAAAATAAAATATCTTTAATTCGAGATAATTTTACTTTATCACGGCTTACTGATGGTGTCAATATCACCGGGGCTTTAAAAAAAGGATTTTATGATGTCTTCCTCATGATGGCATTCCTTACAGATGTATTCAATTTCCAGTGCATCTTCCCTGGCGATGTGGACAGTTTCTTTTCCGCAGACTTCGCAAAATCTCTTTTCCGTAATTTCTTTCATTTTTACATCTCCTGTTAAATATGTCGTTTATCTTGGTTTAACCAGAATTTTGATTTCTAAACACAAAAAAACCAGCTCCCCTTGGGAACTGATTCAGTTTACGTATGTACAGCCGCCATTGCCGTAAATAATGATAAGAAAGTTTTAAACCACCACTCCTCAAAGTGGGTGTTCGCAGAAACATTCCTGCCTGTCCTCCTTGTCGTATAGACGGAGGCCTGTCATTCCCGTTTCAATGTAAAACTCCCTATTACAGCTTAAAGGTTAAAACTTTATTATGATTACGAACAATGCAGCTTGTATTAATATATTAACGGATTCTGGCGGATTTTTCAATGGGCATGCTCATTCATTTGTTATAAACAATAATTTGAGTTCTTTAACAGGGGTTTAAAGTTGTTTGTTGAATATTTTACACTAATGAAACGATCGGGGGATTCTATATGAAAAAACTCCATAGCCTGGTATCCGCAATTGCCATCTTTCTTCTTATCGGATGTTCAAAGGATGTCCCAAATGAGCTTGACCTGAGCCAGCTGACTAGAGTTGATTTTACAAGTGGAAACAGTGATGAAGAAATCATAATAACAGAAAAAGAAAAGATTAAAACCATAAGAGATATAATTGGGGAAATTGAATGGGAGGAAAACATAAAGCCCCAAATGGATGAAAATGAAGATGCTATAGCCACTTTATTCTTTACATACGATAAAAATATGCCAGAAAGTTTAACTGAGTATTTAATATGGTTCAACAAAGAAGAAGGATCTGCAGTGATTTTTGACAGAGACAAGAATGCTTTAGGAACCTTAGGGAAAGAAAAGTCTCAAACATTAAAAGAGCTCCTGATTAAAAAGTAGAGAGCAGGTCTGCCATGAGACCATCACGGCGACCATTTTCTCTGCTTCCTCTCAATTTTCGGCTTCATGAGCGCTCAATGGCGATCGTTTTCTCCGCTACCTCTCATTTTTGGGCTTCATGAGCGCTCCATGGCGACCGTTTTCCCCACTACTTCTCATTTTTCGGCTTCATGGGCCTTCCATGGCGACCATTTTCTCTTGCTCTCCTTATTAGGAAGTCATAGGCCCTTCTATAACAACTGCTTTTTTTGCTCTGCAACAAGCAGGGGATCTTAAGCCGTCCCCTTGGCAAGTCCAGCCAATTTGCAATCCATCCACCATTATTAGCAATTACCTTTTTAATACATCTCAAGAATAGGCTTCAGAATAGACGCAGATACTTTACCTTTTCCTTTATGAAAGGAAATCGGTGCTACTCCTTCAATTATTTAGTGACAGCTGCCCGCTTGCTCTTTTTTGCATCTTTGCAGTTCTGATTTTCTTGATGTCCCGCTTCATCAGCAGTGAGACGATGAAGCCGATGGCAAGCATGGTGCCAAACACATAGAAAGTAATCGTATAGCTTTGCGTATTTTCATATATGCTGGATACGAGCATTGGGCCGACTACTCCCGCGATGGACCACGAGGTAAGCAGATAACCATGAATCGCGCCAAGCTGTTTGGTTCCAAACAGGTCTCCAATAAAGGCCGGAAGGGATGCAAACCCGCCTCCATAGCATGAAACAATGATATAAAGGAATACAGAGAAGATAAAAGAGTTTGTGATGAATGGAAGAATGAAGAATGCAGCAACCTGTATCAGGAAGAAGGTCATATATGTATTTCCTCTTCCAAGGTAATCCGATGCAGATGCCCAGCCAATTCTTCCCCCTCCATTAAAGAGGCCCATTATGCCGACGATGCCTGCAGCCGTGATCGCGCTTGCCCCAGTGATTTCCTGGGCCATTGGTGCGGCAACTGAGAGAATCATGATGCCTGCAGAAATATTGATGAACATCATAATCCATAGAAACCAGAAACGCTTCGTCTTAATCGCTTCATTGGCAGTCAGCTGTGCCAGATCTGCCTTTACCGGCCGCTCTTCCCTGTTCTCCTCCATTCCTTCAGGTGCCCATCCTTCAGGCGGTTTTACAATATAAAGCGCTCCCAAAATCATTAGAATAAAATAACTGATTCCCAGGACATAGAAGGTTGTCGGAATCGAAGTTGCAATCATTAATCTGCTTGCAATGGGGCTTGTGATCAGGGCCCCTGCACCAAAGCCCATAACTGCCATTCCTGTGGCAAGTCCCCTTCTGTCAGGAAACCACTTAACCAATGTGGAGACAGGTGCAATATAGCCGAAGCCGAGGCCCAGTCCCCCAATGACACCGAAGAAAATGAGGAATAGGACATAGTTCTCCAATTGTATGGCGAATCCGGACCCAATAATCCCAATTCCAAAGAAGACTGCGGCAATCATGGCTGAAACTCTTGGTCCCCGCTTTTCCACAAACCGGCCAAAAAAAGCTGCCGCAATCCCAAGGATAAAAATCGCAATGGTAAATGCCAGTGAGACGTCGGTTTTTTCCCAGCCAAGCGTTTCTTTCAATGGGTTTTGATAAACACTGTACGCATACACCGAACCAATTGATAAATGAATGGCGACAGCTGAAAGGGCAATCAGCCATCTATTCTTGTTCGCCATAAATAACCCCTTTCCTGAATATTGTTTTATTTATAAGCTCCATGCTATTTTTTACCTTCCCAAAAAAGCCTGCCTCTAATCCTTTTAGAGACAGGCTTTCCGAAAATCATCCTGAGACAAACCCTTTTTTTAATAAATAGATTTCTGTTCTGTAATTATTTACAGCTTCCTCGAATGGCAGTTCTCCCGCAAATTTTTTCACGATATTGTGGAATGTGACAGAGGAAATGATCTGCATCATATGAAAAATTTCATGCTCGTCCTGTATATTCAGCCGCTCCTTATTAATCAGATTGCTGATTTTCTTGAAATCCTCATTCAGGTCATTTTCACCGAAGCTTCTTGCCATAACATTTTCGATTCGATGCGTCATATTAAGAAATAAGTTCCTCAGAAACTGCAGATTTTCTTTTTCCTCTGTAATGATGGTTGTATAAAAGTCGATCATCGCATCAAAAATATCGCCATTATTTTTGCGCAGCATTTCAAGAAAGTGTAGCTTATAAGCAGAAACATGGCTATTCAATAAGTAGAAAAACGCATCTTCTTTGTCATCAAAATACTGATAAAAGCTGCCGCGGGGGATTTTGGCATCTTTTATGATATTGGATATGGATGCCTGATAAAGCGGGACGCGGGCAAATTCCTTTTTGGCCGCATGGACTAAGTTTTCCCGTTTGTCTTCAGGTAAATTGAAAAAAGTAATTTTTGGCAAGTCCGGTTCCTCCTTACTGCCAGTCTCCTTTTTCCTCCTTTAAAAATTGGATAAAATAAGGGACTGCCTTTTTGGGATTCTCATTGATTAATGCTTGATATCTCGTTTTAATAGGGTCAGAAGCCCATTGGCTTTTAGTAATTCGTGCTTTAATGTACTGTGAGCTCAGTTTTTGAATTTCCAGCTGCTGATGTTTCCCTTCTTTAGAAAGCGCGAAACCTAGCGCACCAATTATGGCGTAAATCAGGATGGTTAACGGCGATGTTTTCTCATCCTGAACGGTGAAAAACAAGGTCATGAGATTGATTAATGACAGAATAATCAAGGGTGTTGACCAAAAAATATATCTGGATGCTTTTTTCATAATGGGGGATATTTTTTCTTCTAGCTGTTCCAGTTCTCTTTTTACGAAATTTGGCATATCTGTCCACACTTGCATCTATTTCGTCTCCTTTAAGTTTTAATTCCTTTATTGGCCAGCAGAAATTGCAGGCTTTCAGGCGGAAAAATCATGGCTTCATCATCTTCCAGCTGTTTGAGGCCAATCACTTCCTCATGGATGTTTTCCATTTTCCGATCGAGGTGTGAAGCCGTGTCAGCTGCCTCTTTCAGTTCATTCACTATTCTTTGCGGAATTTCTTTATTGTACTTGTAGTAAATCTTGTGCTCGAGGCTCGCCCAGAAGTCCATGGCTATCGTCCGGATTTGAATCTCTACAGGAACCAGTTCTTCCCTGTCAGACATAAAAATGGGGATCTGGACAATCAGATGAAGGCTCTGGTAGCCATTTGGCTTTGGATGCTGAATATAATCCTTGCATTCGATCACAGTTATATCTTTCTGGCCTTCAAGCATGGCTTTGATTTTATAAATGTCTGATATAAAGGAACATGTAATACGGACGCCCGCAATATCCCTAATATTTTGCTTAATGGAGTCTAAGGAAATCTCCAATTTTTTTCTTTGCAGCTTTTTAAATATACTTTCTGGAGATTTTATTCGAGATTTTACATGCTCGATCGGATTATAGTCATGGACATACTGAAATTCTTCTTTAAGGATATTTATTTTCGTATTTATTTCTTCCAATGCGAACTTGTGGGACATCATAAAACGCACTAAATCTGTCCTAAGCTCCTTTAATGTAATTTGTTCAGGCGTATTTGTGACCATAGGGACTCCTTTGAATTTTTGCCTTATTTTTTGGTGGCATAAAACTGGACGGCTTTTTGCAGATTGCCGCATTTACTCCCTGTTTCTGCAATTTAGAAATAAGCAATTGAATTTTAGACAATGCTTTCACCTCGATGTGACACTGTGTCATCCTTTCAATTGAATTGTATATGACATCGTGTCACACGTCAACTGAATATGACACAATGTCACAAATTTGCCTTCTTTTGATCTAATGGATAGCAGCTTTATCTTGCCTATTTACATGTTAACGATTAGAGCTGTATAATGAATAATTAGTTACTCTAGATAACTATTACTCAAAGTAACTAAATTGGGAGGTTTTTCAGATCGAAACATTTCAGAAGTTTTTTCATCAGCTTGTGCTATTGTATCGTCCATTTGAGAATAGGCTGAACCATGCGTTAAGCAAGCATCATTTATACAGGGCTCAATGGTCCATCATGTATTACTTGAATAATGATGCTTCAGTTACATTGGTGGAACTTTCACATTACCTTGGTGTTGAAAAACCAACAGTGACAAGGACGATTGCAAAATTGGAGGAGATGGGCTATTTAGAACCTGTTCCGACTAAAGACAAACGGGAAAAAAGAATGCAGCTGACCGATACTGGCAGGAAGATTTATCAGGAAGTCCGCGCAGCTATTGATGAATTTGAACAGGAAATTCTAAGAGGAATTTCAGAGGAGGAACAGCTCGAAGGGATTCGTCTGATGAGCGAAATCCGCAAAAATTTAATGCAGGGAGAGTTATAAATTGAATCAGCCTAGACCGAAGCTTTGGACAAAGGATTTTATTATCGTTTCATCCGTTAATTTTTTCTTAACATTGATTTTCTATTTGCTGATGGTGACCATTGCTGTCTTTGCAGTGGATTACTATAGTGCCTCAACTAGCCAGGCCGGGCTTGTAACGGGCATCTTTATTATTGGAACTCTCATTGGCAGGCTTTATATTGGGCGAGCCATTGATAACATTGGGCGAAAGAAGACACTTTATATCGGGTTGGTCTTATTTACCCTGACGACACTTTTATATTTCTTTAACCTCGGAATTGCTTTTTTACTATTTACCAGATTTATACACGGAATAGCTTTAGGTGTGGCGAGTACGGCGACAGGGACCATCGCTGCACAAATTATTCCGGCAGCCCGCAAAGGGGAAGGAATTGGCTACTTCAGCATGAGCACAACACTGGCAACAGCTGTTGGGCCATTTATCGGCTTGTTGATGATGCAAAAAGTTTCTTTCCAAATGATTTTTGTCTTCTGTCTGGCCATTGGCATCATTGCTCTGATTACATCCTTCTTTTTATACGTTCCTGCAATAGAAACCTCAGGTGTGAAAAAGCAGGGCTTCCAAATTTCCAGCTTTATCGAGCCAAAAGCAGTCCCGATTGCGTTCATCACACTGGCAATCGCATTCGGTTATTCCGGGGTCCTCTCTTTTATCAATTTTTATGCGATCGAAGTCGATTTAGTTAAGGCTGCGAGCTTTTTCTTTCTCATCTACTCGGCCGCTGTCCTGATTTCACGTCCATTTACCGGGCGCCTGATGGATCTTAAAGGCGCAAATTATGTTATGTACCCCGCTTTTATCTTATTTGCGGCAGGCATGTTTGTGCTTAGCACAGCAAACAGCAGTTTTACCTTGCTTTTGGCTGGAGCGCTAATTGGGCTGGGCTTTGGCAACATGCAGTCCTGCACCCAGGCAGTGGCCGTCAAGCTGACACCCGCTCATCGGATGGGATTGGCGACGTCAACGTTCTTTATCTTTCTGGATGCAGGCTTGGGATTTGGTCCCTATTTGCTGGGATTCATGATTCCGATTACAGGCTATGGCAAGCTCTATGGAATGATGGCAATCTTTGTTTTATTATCAGCCATTTTATATTTTTTCCTCCATGGGAAGAAGGAATCTGCTGCCCTAAAAAAATTGAACACATCTGTTTCAGCTTGAACCTGAGGCATTGCAAAATTGGAACAGCCATGGACCTCTAAACCGTCCATGGCTTTTGATGTTTTAGTTCTGAACTACTGTAACCGTTTTAGGACTCGTAGTCACTGTAAAGCCCTGCTTACTTGATACATCCGCACTAATGGTATAAGTCCCATTCGGAAGATCTGCATCTGGAGTCCACTTCAAGTGAATTTCATGTTCGTTTTCCACATTAATTGTGTCAACGGTTTTTCCTGCTTCATCTTTAATGTTCACTCTCCAGTTTACGCGGTTGTTTGCGAATGCATTGATGCCGGCAGGCGTGTTTGCATTCACATTTTTATTAGGATATACACTGAAGTAGCTTACGAGCATTCCTTCATTAATATAGGAAGGATCCCCCCATACAGCATAGCTCTGGTTAAATGCATGGTCGATACCTAATACGACAACGCTCTTCGGTTCCTCTTTTACAAGGGCTGAAGTTTTTCCAGGTTCGAGCGGCATATACTTCCCGTTATACCAGATGATTGCGCCATTATAGCCGCTTCCCCCTTCGTTATCTTCTGACTTAAAGGAAATCTCATATTGGCCGTCCTTTTGCTGTACCTGAATATCCGAGACTAATGGCGCGACTGAGTCTACTTGAACCGGTAGCCTTACTTCCTGAGGTTTGGCATCCTTGTAATCAAGTGTTGTTTTGATTACATACTGATAGGTTCCATCTTCAACGAATTGCCCATCTTGATTCTTAACATCCCATAAATATCCGTTAATTAAATAATCCCCGAATGCCATAATATTTTTTCGGAACTTCCATGGCTTGCCGGTATATTCACTGAAGTCGCCTAAATAATTGATCATTTCACCTTTATCATTCTCAACGAACATTTCGGTTTTTTGTAAGTTGCGGAGAGCTGTAAAGGATGGGAAAACACCCGGCAAAATAGCATTGGGAGAAATGACAATACGATCCATATTAAATGTTCCGGTATTCGGATCATATCCCATCGGGAACTGTGCCCCTTCATCGTTCCATAAGACTGTATATCCTAAGAAAGCATCTTTCTCCCAAGCAGCAGGGTCGAGGTTTTGCGGCTTGTCCCATTGACCAAAGTAGCCCATATATGGAATTGTCAGCGGCACAGCGGCATCACTGTTTTTACCTGTTGGCACAAGGCGGACATATCCTTCGATAAATGTGCCCTTTTTTACGCTATCCGGCAATTGAATCTGTACATCCAAACTCTTATTTTGTCCTGGCTTAATTTTAAGCGATTTTCCTTCTTTGCCGGTCACTTTTTCACCATTTACGATGGCAGAAGCACCTGAAATCCGCTTGCTGGTCATCGTTAAATATTCTTTGGTATCCAATTTACCGTCATTATCCAAGTCAAACTCTTTTGTTTCAGTTTCGTCTGTTAAAACATCAACGAACACTTTATATTCCAAATCTTTCACGCCTGCATCCTGAAATGCTTCCACATTCAGTTTGAATTGTGTTTTGTTTCCGGTCATTTCTTTTAGAGCAACCGCCCCTGCCTGTTCCAAAGGAGCATTTTTATTTGTGACAAGTACAGGTGTTTTGATCGCATTTTGTATTTGCATCAAACCGGATCCCTGTATGCGTGGTGAGTAAGGGACCTGGTTGTTTGCCCGCGGATCCTGAATGATTTTTGACGTATTCATTAAGGCGATTTTCGCTTTTAATGCCGTTTCTTTGGATTGCGGCAATCCTTTTTCATATAAAGCCTGAAGCAGCAGAGCTGATCCGCCTGCGACATGAGGTGCTGCCATGGACGTACCGCTCATTATTTCATATTCATTGCCGGGAACAGTGGAATAAATCCCACCGCCAGGTGCTGATAGTTCAGGTTTGAAGTCAAGTGTGTGCGGCGTTCCAAAAGATGAAAAGTCTGACATGTTATCTTTTTCAGCATTATCCACCCAAACACCTTTTCTCATCTTCATCTTCACTGTTTGTCCCTTGGACAGCTGCGAAATTAAGGCGTTCCCAACCTCCTTGCTGGTTGTTGCTGCAGGAGTTAAGTAGGGGCTAAAATACAAGAAAGGATAATCAGCTTCGTCATGAGGCGGTACAAGGATAACCGCCTTGGCACCATTTTTTCTGGCTTCAGATTGTACATATGAATATAAACCATATTTTTGATTTGGTTTTGCTACGACTATCTTGCCGGCAACATCTTTCCCGGCAAAATCAGCCGTCTTCCCTTCCCCTACATATACCATTTCATAGCTTTCTCCAGATGATAGAACTTTTGAAAGCTTGAAGTTTACATGGGTCTGATCCTGGTATGGAAGCTGCAATCCGTTTTCATCACTAAGTGCATTCATATGCAATTTAGTATTTTCATAGGATGCTACTGATAGCGCAAATGGGCTGACAGAAGGTTCTCCTGCTGTTCCGATATCCGGATTTTCTGCATACGGCTTGGCAGAGGCCTCCATAATATTATTTTTTGTGCTGTAAGATGAGTTGCCTCCAGCTGCTACCACGAGAGTGCCCCGTTCAGTTGCTTCCCGGATTGACTTTTGGATCGGATCATTTTCTTCTCCAACAAAGCCGGCATCTGATCCAAGGCTCATGTTAATGACGTCAGCCCCCATTGCCACAGCGTGTTCAATTCCAGCAATAATATCATCTTCATAAGCTCCTCCGCCATTATCAGAAAATACTTTTTCAGCTAATAACTGTACACCAGGAGCAATCCCCTTAACCCCATCATTTTCTTCATCGCCATTGGCACCTACAGTACCTGCAACGTGCATGCCATGCGGACTTCCATATTGTCCGCGGGGAATGACATCCGTATCTTCATCGGCCCAGTCATAGCCTGTCGGCACTTTGTCACTATACCAGATGTCATTAATACCCGTTTCAGCGAGTTTTGCGTTGATTTCTCCCTCAGACCATTTCTGCTTGTCTTTCCCTTCATCCGTCATTGTCATATCCTGGTGCGTATAGTCCAATCCGGAGTCAACTACAGCAACAAGCAGCCCTTCTCCTTCATAGCCATGCTGCTCCCAGACTTTTTGCGCCTGCACTAGCTCCTTGCTGGCACTCATGGATGGCTGAAATGTTCTCGCAATATGCACGTTCGTGACACCATGAAGCTCCTGAATTTCTTTTAAATTACGAAACTCAGTTTCCAGACTGAAACCATTAAACCCTTCAAAAAAGCGATGCTTCACTTTCTTGATAGATTTTTTCTTTGTAAGCTTAGAAATAACCTCGTCTTGTTTTGCCTTCATTTTACTTTTTTTGCTTTGTTTCGTTTTTTCAGTACCTGCTGGCTGTTCGACCTCAACAATTACACGTAAAATTTCATTTGGCTTATATGGCTTCGTTAACCCTTTTTCATTCAGATCCTTATATCCCAGCTTGTCCACTGCATTTGCTTTGGTCTGATATTGGTGGTCCAAAAATATTTTCTGTCCCTGCTTAACAATGTCTTCGACACTTGGAGCCTGGATCTGATCTTCTTGAGCTCCTTGTGCTGAGACTGTTCCCCCGAAAAGCATTGCTGCTGCCAATGCAGAAGCCAGCACTTTATAGGGTACCCCTTTTTTCAATTTCATTTCTCTCCCGCCCTTTCCCCTGGAAAAATTCAATATTTTTTAACTTTTCTTAAAATTTATTGTAGTGCCGGGTCTGAGAGAAGTAAATTGGGGGAATCTAAAAAGAGGGATCCGTTTAATTTCAGAACTTTATATCCAGATCGAAGAATCTCTTTCTATTTAAACAGTATAAAAGGCGCATTTCTGTATCTATTTTCTATTAACCTTCTCACCTTCTGGTAAAAAAGGCTTTCTTAATTACCCCAAATTGAAATCTTAAAATACCTCTTAGGAATAATATTCCACTAACCCTTGGGAAAAACAGACATCTGACATTTCCTGGCTATCTGTTTCTAGCCGATAAGGTATGCTACGATTATAGCCACAAACACAGGGGGGATGCTGTTTTGAAGGAAGGTTTAATTATAAAATATTACCGGGAACGTGCTGGATTGACCCAAACGCAGCTGGGCGAAGGGATTTGTTCTGTGACTCATATCAGTAAAATAGAGCGGGGCCATACACAATATTCGTCAGAAATTACTAATTTGATCTGTAAACGGCTGAATATAGATCTTATTATAGAGCTTCAAAAGTTTAATATGCTGGAGACAAAACTTCATGAGTGGCTGGAGGCCATGGTTAAACAGCAAAAAGAAGATATAGAATTAATTAAAGAGGAACTAGCCCAAAATCCTTACCTGCATTTTTCGGAAACAAAATATTTTCATTCAATCCTTTTGGCTCGTTATCACCTGATGCAAGGAGAGCAGGAAAAAGGCAAATCGCTTTTAGACAGCTGCCAAAAAGCCTGGGTCACCCTTGACCGTTTTGAACGGAATCTTCTCGAGCATACATGGAGCATTTATTTTCTAAACTTACATAATTGCAAAGAAGCCATTGCCCATTTAAAGAATATTAACCCTAAAGAATATAATAACCATGAATATTATTTTCACCTCGCTACCTCTTCTCATTTGATGAATGATAGGGTAAAAGCCTATCACTATGGTACTCTTGCACTATCCTATTTTCGGGAAACCAATAATTTTAAAAGAATTCTTGATACAGAAACCGTTTTACTGATACAAATGGGTACATACGACCTTTGCCAATTTGAAGAAACCGTTAAGCAGTATCATACATTAATCAAATCCTGCCGGGCTCATAAAGAAGAAGCCAGGGAAATGAACCTTTGGCATAATCTTGCCGTTGAATACTTTGCAAAAGGCTTTTATTCAGAAGCGAGCGAGGTTTACAAAAAGCTATTGGAACAATCCGAGGTTAATCCAAACCCACCTTTAAAATTAAGCGCTATTAGAGGGTATGTTCATAGCTGCCTTAATCTGGATCATTATAAGAAACAAAATCTCAGATCCTTGCTGGACGATGGCCACAGACTGGCTGAACAATTTCAAAATAAAACCTATCAATATGTTTTTTATATGCTCGATATCCTTTTAGAAGATAAAGACATAAATGATTACTATCTCTTTTTAGAAAATACATTCCTTCCCCACCTTCATGAATTAGGGAATAGCACATTAATCTCTCTCTATGAAAAAGAACTGTTTCATTATTATAGGACGTCGTCACAGCATGAAAAAGCAAGCGCGCTTGCAGCCAAATACTTTGAACCCCACGTTCATTAAATATAATTGAGTGAGGAAAGTCTTCTATAATCCCATAGAAGACTTTTCTGTTTGTACTTTTTTTTCCGCTCTCTCCCAGTCCGCCTTTTGGACTAATCCATGGTTCGTCTCCCCAAAAGGCGCTATGTCTTATGCCCCTAAAAATTCCCCCAAAAAGGAAAATATTAGATAAAAGATAATTAAGTATTTAAGAACAGCTGCCTGGCATAATTCACCTATTATTAATAGATAAGGAGAGGATCACATGCTGGAGGGGGAAATTATTAAATTCTACCGGGAAAAGTCTGGTCTTACACAAGCTATGTTAGGAGAAGGGATTTGTACTCCTACCCATGTAAGCAAAATCGAAAGAGGGAAAACAGCCTATTCACCGGAAATTATTTCACTTTTCTCTGCGGTTCTAAATATTGACATTCAAAAGGAAGTTGAATATTTTCGGGATTTGGATAAGCGCCTGCAGGAATGGCATAAAGCCATCATTATGTATAGATTAGCCAGGGCTGAGGAAATAAAAAATGAACTGGAAAGTACACCTTTTATTCAGTCTTCTAAATATGCAGCCCACTATCTGCTTTTAAAGGCAAGATACCATTTGCTGCATCAGGAGTTAGAGGATGTATCCCGGATTATTAAGCAAATTAGCCATGAGTTTCATCACCTCTCCCTTTTTGAGAGAAATTTATTTTTCCATGTTCAAGGGATGTATTATATTAATCAAGCAATAAAACCTGATTGCACGAATCAGCAAAAGGCACTTCAGGTCTTAAAAAATATCGATATAAATGAATATGGCAATGAAGAATACTTTTATCACTTGGCAATTGCCTATCATTATATTGACTCAAAAATCATGGCTTACATGTTTGCAGAAAAATCTTTGCAGCACTTCAAAAACACGAATAACTATACGATGGCGATAAAAGCTGAATCCATTATCCTCCTGCAGATCAGCAGTGATATCTTAACCGACATGGATAAACTGGCAGAACGTTATCATCATTTAATCTGGGACTGTGAACGAATTGGATATCATGACTATAAAGGGCTCCTATACAATAATTTAGGATTTGAGTATTTTAACAGGGAACAATATGCTAAGGCAAAGGATTGCTATAAACAGGCTTTGCGTTTAGCTGACAGGAATACAATCATTTATCTTCAGCGATTATACTCTTACCTTAATTCCTGTGTAGAAGGCAAATTATCCGGCAAAACAGCTCTCCTTAAAAAAGCATGCGAAGGGATTCAGGTTTCAAAGGAGCTTAAAAGCACTTTATACTTGTCGTTATTTAAACTTTCTAAGTATCAGCTTTATCATCAGCGCGAGAAATATTTTAAGTATTTGGAAGAAAAGGTTTTCCCTGAATTTGTTAAAATTAAGCATATGATTCTTATGCGCAGGTATGGCAAAAAGCTTTATGAATATTACATCGAGACAGGTCATCATGAAAAAGCCATTCATCTGAACCGGCTGCTTGAAGGCAATGAATTAATTAATGTGTAAAAAAATCCCTTGAATATTCTTTCAAGGGATTTTCCGTCCATTTCTATTTTACTGTTCCTTCAGCCTGTTCTGCATTGAATTTCCATTCCACCTGCAGCGCATCTCCCTGGAATTCGTTTTGATCCCCTCCGTTATCGACAAATTCGAACAGCACAATAATTTTATCGGTTTCCCCAGGGGCCAGGCCATCCGGCGCTGTTCCCCCGCCTACAAAGTTATCAATGGCTGTTAAATCTGGAGTTTGTGATTGCAGTTCATGCAAAGTCGTCTCTGCAACCTGTACGGTTGCGTTGGCCTGATTATATAGGATGGTCACTTTTATATGCTTCCCGAAATCATCTGCATTTGCAGCTCCATTTAATTTTGCATCTTCTACCTGGTAGTTTGTATGCAGCAATATCTTGGAAATATCAAGAGTGCCGCTATTTGTGATGGTAAATTCACGTGAAACTTCATCACCTGGTTTTAAATCGCCAATATTGACGATTGTTTCAGGGTTTACCGCCAAATCCAGGGTACCTGCTGCAAACGTGTTATTCGTAATCTCCGTATCGCTGAAGTAAGCGTATGTACCCCCACCCATTAATGAAAAACCTAAAGCAGCTGTCAAAAGTCCTTTACTTACCTTTTTTGCAAATCCCATGTTTCTTCCTCCTTTGGATCTTATAAATTTATTTAACTCTTATTACCTGTGGCAAATAAGAGGCATAACCGGAGTATTAAGCGTTTTTAGTTTCGTATTCTTTAAGAGCCAGAAAAATTGTCCTCGCAGCAGATAGCAGCAGGAGCAGTCCCGGGATAAACAGCAGGAGTGCGGAACCTTCTTTGGATGCTGCAAACTCAGCCGCATAGCCTGCATATGGGATGGTAAAACCTACATATTTACCGGCTATATTTTTAGGCTGGACATATTCCATATCCGGAGCGTCATTGTTGTCGCCTTTTGTTTGATATAAAACCCCGGCTTTCGTTTTCTTTACTTCGACAATTCTATGGGTAATTAATTTATCTCCTGATTTAAATGTAATAATATCTTCCTTTTTTAAATTTCTGTCCGGCTGTTTCACTACAATGATGGACCCTGTCATGAAAGTCGGTTCCATGGATCCCGATAAAACAGCTTTTGCCTGATAACCTTTAAGGGACGGTTCTCCTCCGGATGCTTTTGAGGATATCACCCAAACAGCAAGCAGACACAGGAGCATCAATCCTGCTGCACTGATACATTTACTCAGTATTTTCAAGGCTCTCTTCATTGGCTATTTCCTCCTCTTCATCCTTCTGTGTTTTGTCCTTGCTGACAGTCTGTTCTTCCGCTGGATTCGCTTGTTCCTCAGCTGGCTCTTTGTGTTCAATCATCTGATTTTCCTGCTCCCTGATAGGCATTTCTAATTTTTCATCCGTTTCCAATTCGTTTGTCTTAATGTCCTCTCCCTGCTGCTTTTTCTTTTGCTCCTGCCATTTTTGATAAAAAAGCTGTTCCAGCTCCTGAAGGTTAAGAGAATCATTTATTCGCAGAAGGAGTTTGTCTACTTTAATGAAACCCTTACTTACAAACTCATATCCTTCCTTTTTTTCTGCTTTTAGAAACAGTTTTTCCAGTTCAGCTCTTATTCTATGAAGTTTCTTCAAGCTGGCTGTTATCTGTTCTTTTTTTCTCAAAAATTCGGAGGACGGATCTGCGGTCTCATTTAACAGCCCGTTCTTCACAAATGTTTCTAAACCGGCGTGTTCTTTTAGTATTTGTTCACTGTTTATCCTGGCTTCCTCTTCAAGCCCGTGAATATATGATGGGAAAACAAAAGCAGTGGAAATTATAATAGGCTTTGCCTCTGCCTGGCTTGTAAAGGCAGCTTCTGTTTTCCCGACAAGCTGAGTGCCTGTATAAAAACTCAGGCAGCAAAGACACGGCAAAATGAGTTTATTCAATCCCTTCTTCATCCCCCGCTCTCCTCCCGAAAAGGTGTCTGTGGAACAAGCATACGAGAGGTCATGTGCAAAGTAAATTGGGTTATTTTGCGGTATTCCAAGGCAAAATACAGGCTATTTTGATTTCCGAATTCATAAAAGACAGGCATATCACTGATCCCTATAACCCAATTGACCATTCGTGGAAATTTCAGAATAATTGACCTTGAAATACCAATCCAAACTAAGAGGTGATCAGTTTGAAAAGAAATAAGCTAAAAAAGAAAGTACTCCCTGCAGTTCTGGCAGCTTCGTTTTCCATCTCGGGACTATCACTGCCCGCAAAAAATGTGCTGGCAAATGAAGAAATCGTTAAGTATCATCAGGAATTAAAGACGCCTTCCTACATAATTGGGACCTGGCAAGCTCCTGAAGGACTGAGCAAGGAAGAAGCTGTATATGCATTCCTTCAATCCAAGGCGAACTTATTCAAAAACGCCGGCTACGAGGCCAAGGATCAATTCAAAATCATTGATCAATTCGATGATAAGCAGACAAACACACACCATTTCAGAACAGTAGAGCAATACAACGGAATACCAGTATACGGAGCACAGCAGACCATTGCTTTGGACGACAAAAACAATGTGACAGCCTTCTTCGGTAAAGTTACACCAAATCTGGCACGTTCCATTATTCCTACAGAGTCGAAACTGGGCGAAGATGAAGCATTGGAAAAGGCAAAGGAAAGCATTGAAGATAAGATCGGAGAAGTGAAGAGTTATGATGGTATAGAAGGAGAACTTGTTATTTATCCGCATAACGGGCAAAAGCATCTGGCTTATTATGTAACAGCTTCCACCTCAGCGCCGGCACCAGGGTATTGGCATTATTTTGTAGATGCTGTAACTGGAAACATCATTCATAGCTATAATGCCATCACGGAACTGACACCATCTTTACCTGAACAACCTGAGGCACAGCAGACTGCTTCTTCCCAGCCTGAACCGAAAGCACTTCCGACTGTTTCAGAACCTGTTCAAGCAAGAGGAATGGATATTTTCGGGACACTTCAATCATTCCAGGCGGTTAAAGACCCGGAAACAGGAACGCACTATTTATTCGATGGGACAAGATCTGAAGGTGTCCATACATTTAAAGCGAACCGCATGCCTGAAAACGCGTTTATAATCCTTTCAGCCCTGCTTGGAATGACCGGATTCGAGGTGGAAAGCAGAAACAACTTCTTCTATGATCCTTCTGCGGTGTCTGCCCATGTGAACGCAGGAAAAGTTTATGATTATTATAAAAAGGTACATGGCCGGGATTCCCTTGATGGCGAAGGAATGAAATTAGTTTCAACTGTCCATATCGGTTCGAAGTGGAATAATGCTGCATGGAATGGCAAGCAAATGCTATACGGAGATGGAGACGGAACCAGGATGATTTCCCTGTCCGGGGGCCTGGATGTAATCGGGCATGAAATGACACATGGAGTGATCACCAATACAGCCGATTTAATTTATGAAAATGAATCCGGTGCGATCAATGAATCCATTGCAGATATTTTAGGGGCTTTTGCTGAAAATAAAACAGGTGAAGACCTATGGTTATTGGGCGAGGATATTTGGACGCCAACTACACCAGGTGACGGTCTCCGTTCCATGAGTGATCCAGGTTCGGTCTATATCGGCGGCTATACAGAATCAGGCTACTACCCTGATCATTACAGCAAACGTTATATTGGAGAACTTGATAAAGGCGGTGTCCATATCAACAGCAGCATCAACAACAAAGCAGCCCACCTGATCACAGATGGAGGCACTCATTACGGTGTTTCGGTTACAGGCATCGGAAAAACAAAAGCCGAGAAGATTTTCTACAGAGCACTTTCCCATTATCTGACAGCAAGCTCCGACTTCAGCCAAATGCGCCAGGCAGCCATCCAGGCAGCAAGAGACCTGCATCCGGATCGAAACGGACAGCCTTCCGCTGAGGTAAACGCAGTCATGGCAGCATATGATGCTGTTGGCGTCCAATAAAACTGCCTTCTAAAAAATAAAGAGAAACTCGCCACGCTTCGGCGAGTTTTTTAATATATTTTTGTCCTTCTTATAGCTGAAAGGATGCCTAAAATGACGGTTACGATATGGGATAAGAAAAAGGTATAAACATTAAAGTAAAGACTATTTGTGTATTGATTGAACCAGCCAAAACGGTAAATTCTTGAATCCGGGTTATCCGGCGTCCCGCCTAGAGCAGTGATCAGCTCACTTGTGTAATCATTCATTTCAATCATCAGCAAAACACAGCCGGCAAGTGAAAAAAGCAGAATTCCTACAGTTATTTTACCATCTTTCACCATCTTTGTTTTTACAAGCTTAAAAGTATAGACCCAGCTGGAAATAAAAACAGGTGTAAAAAGAAAGATTACGAGGATGCCTAAATTTCCATTGCCGGAAGTCACATGCGGATTTACCGTAAAAAGGTGTTCTATCAGGTAAAAACCAAAGAATGAAAACAGGAAGGACAGGATCCAAAAGATCAGTTTTTTACTCAAGAACAGACCCCTTTTCGTGATTTGCTTAATTCTAATTAGCACTATTTTATTAGCTCCGCCTTTCTTTTCATGCCGGCTTCCTACCTCACACTCTCAACCAGCAGGTAAATCCCTGTGAAAATCAAGATACTGTATGTAAAAACCTTGAAAAAACGCTGATTGATTTTAATAAATAAAATTTGTCCCAAGTATAGACCCAGCAGCACCAGCGGCAAAGCATACAAACTTGAAAGCCAAATCGTCTTATTGGTCCCTGCAAAGATTATCTGAAATACCAGACTTGCGGAGTAGATAAACAAGTAAAAAGCCAAGGTAGTTCCCCTAAGCCGCTCTTTTTGGGTATCAGTTCCTGAAAAATACAACAGGAGCGGCGGGCCGGGCATGCCAATGCTGGTTGTCATTATTCCTGACAATCCGCCAACTGAATAATCCCTGCGGCTTGTTTCTTTCACACGGAAATTCGTCATCAAAAGGATCGTTAAAAGCAAAATAATGAAACTGACAGCTAACTTCAGCCTGGAAATGTCCAAAAATAAAAAAATGGAAATTCCGATAGGCAGCCCGGCTGCACTTCCAATTGCAAACCTTTTCAAAACTCCAAAGTCTGTATCCTTCTTGATTTTTGAAAATAATGCGGCAGAAATCATTAAAGATAAAATCAAATTAATTTGAATGGCTTCTCTAGGTTCAAAAAGAAGCAGCAAAAACGGTGTGGACAGGATCGAGAAACCAAATCCCGTGCTTGTCTGTAAAATGGATGCAATTAAAATAATAAAGATGAAAGGAAAGATTTCCATGCACAAAACCTGCTTTTTACCCTATTTTAACACAGCCTGGAAACAATCTGGCGCACTTTGGGCTTTTCCTATACAATAATGGAAGGAATATGCAAAAGTGTGGTGAGTTGATTGTTTAAAGTGCTATTAATTGAGGATGATGCCTCCCTTTTTTCTGAAATCAAAGACCGCCTCTCCCAGTGGTCTTATGAAGTCCATGGAATTCAGGACTTCAGTGGAGTCATGAAGGAGTTTGCCGGCATTCAGCCTGATTTGGTCATTATCGATATCCAGCTTCCGAAGTTCGACGGGTTTCATTGGTGCCGGATGATTCGATCACATTCGAATGTGCCGATTATTTTCCTGTCATCCCGGGATCATCCAACAGATATGGTCATGTCCATGCAGCTTGGCGCTGACGATTTCGTCCAAAAGCCCTTCCACTTTGAAGTCCTGATTGCCAAAATACAGGCAATCCTCAGACGCGTCTATAACTATAGTGCCGTTCAGAATAACCTAAAGACCTGGTGCGATGCGGCGGTTGATTTCGAAAAGAATACCGTTACAAATGAGAGTGGCTGCATAGAATTAACGAAAAATGAAATTTACATATTAAAGCTTTTGATAGAAAGAAAAAATCAAATTGTCAGCAGGGACGATATCATTAATAGCCTATGGGATGACAAACGATTCATTAGTGACAATACTCTTACGGTCAATATTAACAGACTAAGGAAGAAGCTTGATGACATCGGGCTTGGCGCAAAGATCGAAACAAAGGTCGGCCAGGGATATATGGCAATTGAAGAGGATGCCTCGCATGTTTAGGAACTATATCAGAGAAAGGTTAAGCTGGATCCTGCTGTTCGGTTTCCTTCAGGTGCTTGCCGCCTTTGTAGTATATATGGACTCGGCCATATCCTTTAAGCCCTTCCTTTATTACACCTTTTTATCTGCAATCATTTTCACTGGATTCATCTTTCTCCGTTATCAGAAAGAAACACGATTTTACAGAGAAGTAGCCGAGCGGGAAAATAATTTAGATTTATCGAGCATACCGGAGCCTGAAAGCCCATTTGAAAAAATAATGGAGTCGGGCCTGGTTAGCCAAACCGAACGGTTTAAAAAGGAGTTCACCCAGAACTGGACACTTCTCGAGCAGGAAAAAGATGAACTGCTGTCCTGGATTCATGAAGTAAAAACACCCTTGACTGCCATGCATCTCATGATTGACCGGATTGGGGATCAGAATCTGAAATCCGCCCTAACGTATGAATGGCTGCGCATCCACCTTCTTCTTGATCAGCAGCTGCATCAAAAGCGGATTCTTTCAATGGAAAATGACTTATATATTGAAATGATTCATCTCGAAGACATCCTATTCAGCGAAATCAAATCTCTGCAGTCCTGGTGCATGCAAAAAGGCATTGGCTTTGATATGGAAATGGAAGAAACAGAAGCTCTAAGCGACGCAAAATGGTTCAGTTTTATCATACGCCAGCTTTTAACCAACGCTGTGAAGTATAGTGAGGAAACAGACATTTTGATTTCGAGTTTCCTGCAAGACAGTAAAATATCCTTGAGGATTCAGGATTTTGGCAGAGGCATCGATCAGAGGGATTTGCCTCGAATCTTTGAGAAGGGGTTCACCTCCACTGCAAATCATCATGAAAACGCAGCAACAGGCATGGGGTTATATTTAGCCAAAAAAGCCGCAGACCAGCTAAAAATAAAAATCCATGTAGAGTCTTGTTTAGGCAAAGGCACAATCATGACACTAGTCTTCCCTACGCGCAATGATTTCGTCAGCATAACAGGCATGTGACAAAAATGTCACATGCTTTTGCTGTTTGTTCGTTCAATCGAAGGAATTACATATACGTTACCTTCTATAATAAAGCTATCAAAGAAAGGATGGTTACACATGTTTGTACTAGAAGCCAAAAAAATTCATAAAAGCTACGGCAATAAATTTAATAGGCAGGAAGTATTAAAAGGAATTGATATAAAAATTGAAACGGGTGAATTTGTAAGCATTATGGGCGCTTCAGGTTCTGGGAAGACCACTCTTCTCAATGTACTCTCGTCTATTGACAGTGTTAGCGGCGGAGAAATCAAGATTGAAGAAAAGGAAATGACAAGAATGAAGGAAAAGCAGCTCGCACAGTTCCGCAAGAAGCACCTCGGGTTTATTTTTCAGGAATATAATCTCCTGGATACATTGACAGTGAAGGAAAATATCCTTCTCCCCCTTTCCGTCAGCAAAACACCAAAAAAAGAAGCAGATGAAAAGTTTGCAGCGGTTGCGAGTGAGCTCGGAATATTCGAGTTAAAGGATAAATACCCTAATGAAATTTCCGGCGGGCAAAAGCAGCGGACTTCCGCAGCCCGTGCTTTCATTCATGAACCAAGCATCATTTTCGCGGATGAGCCGACAGGTGCGCTGGATTCGAAATCAGCATCAGACTTACTGAATAAGTTAAGTGATTTAAATCAGAAAAGGAAAGCAACGATTATCATGGTCACCCATGATCCTGTGGCGGCAAGCTTCTGCAGCCGGGTTATTTTCATCAAGGATGGCCAGATTTATACTCAGCTGAATAAGGGTGATCAATCAAGACAGGCTTTTTTCAAAGATATCATGAAAACACAGGGCGTTTTGGGCGGTGTGCAGCATGAGCATTAATACCATCATCCTCCGCAATTTGAAAAAGAATCTGAAAAATTATTATCTTTATGTATTCGCCCTCATTTTCAGTGTCGCGCTTTATTTCGCCTTTGTCACCCTTCAATATGACCCATCGATGTCCGAAGCAAAAGGCTCGATTAAAGGTGCAGCAGCAATCAAAACAGCCTCTATTCTGCTCGTGGCGATCGTTTCCATCTTTCTTCTGTACGCCAACACTATTTTTATCAAAAGGCGAAGCAAAGAAATCGGGCTTTTTCAGCTGATAGGAATGACAAAAAATGAAATTTTCAGGCTCCTTAGCCTGGAAAATCTCCTGCTGTATTTTGGTTCTTTGATCATTGGAATCTTTATCGGTTTTTCGGTTTCGAAATTAATACTGATGGTCCTTTTTAAATTGACAGGTGTTGAAGGAATTGCATCATTGCACTTTTCAAGTGAGGCGCTTTTGCAGACTGTCATCGTCTTTACGGTTATTTATATTTTCATCATGCTGATGAACTTTGTTTTTATCAAAAGGCAAACCATTCTATCTTTATTCAGGGTGGTTTCGATTGCAGAAGGAAAAGTCAAAAAGCTGTCCATTTTGGAAATGATATTGGGCGTGCTTGGTTTAGCCTTGATCATTGCCGGCTATTATATCTCTTCCCTTTTATTCGGCGGGGATTTCACATCCATGAACGAGCTGTTCCTCGCGATGGTGGTTATTCTTGCTTCCGTTATCATTGGAACCTACCTTTTCTATAAAGGATCGGTAAGCTTTATCGCCAGCCTGATCCGCAAAAGGAAAGATGGATACCTGAATGTAAACGAAGTGCTTTCATTGTCCTCCATCATGTTCCGCATGAAGTCGAGTGCACTGCTTTTAACGATTATTACAACTGTGTCCGCCCTTGCGATCGGGCTGCTGTCATTAAGCTATATTTCTTACTACTCAGCGGAAAAATCAGCCCAGGATAGCCTCCCCTCCCACTTTTCGTTCACTGACAAGGAAGATGCAGGGAAGTTTACCGGGAGCCTTCAAAAAGAGGGATTAGAATATAAGGAAAAAAGTATTGAGTTATTGCATGTAGATGCTAATATGGAGGACATTCTGGATGTTAATCTGGAAGAAATGAATTTTGATTCACCAAACATGATCTTGCCTGTTGTAAGCGAAACATCCATAGATGGCATTAAGCTTTCTCCAAAAGAAACCGTACTGACAGGATATAATGATGCACTGCAGAAATTTATGACGCTCAAGGACTCAGGAGAACTTGAGTTCATGGGAAAAACAAACACGATTAAACAAAAATATTTAGGGTTAAAAAAAGATTTTGTTCTCCCGTTTTATTTTACATCAGGCGGGCTGCCTGTTGCTATTGTGGATGAGAAGGTATATGAAGACCTGAAAGCTGATCTAAATCCTGAACTCCAGGATGAAGATTCGCTTTTCATCGGAGTGGATATGAAGAGTGACAGCGATATTGAAAAAGCCAATACACTCTTCAAAGAAATGGAATTCAGCGGCAGAGCCGATTCCCAGCAAGAGATGAGCACAAGGCAAAAAATGAACATGGGACTGATCATGTTTATTGTCGGGTTTCTCGGTTTAACCTTTTTGGTCACTTCAGGCTGTATTCTATATTTCAAACAAATGGATCAGAGTGAGGATGAAAAACCAAACTATACAATCCTGCGGAAACTTGGCTTTACACAGGGAGACCTGCTGCGCGGAATTCAATCCAAAATGGCTTTCAACTTTGGAATTCCGCTTATCGTCGGCCTTCTGCACAGCTACTTTGCCGTACAATCCGGCTGGTTCTTCTTCGGAAGCGAGCTTTGGATGCCGATGATCCTGGTTATGGTGCTTTACACAGTGCTTTATTCGATTTTCGGAATTTTGTCTGTAATCTATTCGAAAAAAGTGATAAAAGATGCACTATAATAGAAAAACCGCTCAGGTATGCTGGCCTGAGCGGTTTTATTTGCAGTTTTGCAGAGTTTGTTTGCAAGTTCCAGCTGTTTTTTTGCAGGTTTTCTAAGGTTATTTCCTAATTTCCGATTTGTTTGCAATTTCTTCGCATTTATTTGCAAATTGTCTCATTTTATAACTTTTGATTAGCTGTGATTCAACAATTAACTTATCCAGTTCCCGGCTTAATTTCAAGGTCTTTTCATCAGTTAGTCCCCTTGAATAAATGCAATCAATCATAGCTTGTCTGGTCTGTTCGATTGCCTTTATCAATTCCATTTTTTTATCCTTCCAGCAGTGGAATTCGGGATTTATACTTTTTAACCAGCTCGCGGTTATGCTGTTCTGCTCCGTCTACATTGCCGCTTTTAAAGATAGGCGGTTCATAACCGTTTTTAATCATCACTTCCACTGCTTCCGCCATCAGGCTGTTTACAATTGCAAAGCCAATAATAGATGAAGCGGAGCCAAACCGGATCCCCAAAGCTGAATGCTCCATCATTGCGTCCCCTGGTTCTATATGATTGTCAATTGTTAAATCCACAGATGAATACAGGTATTTTCCGTCTTTGTGCCGGGAGGACTGTGTATTCGCATAACGCGGGGATGTGATCCCAATGACGAATGCTCCACTCTCTTTTGAGATTTCAGCTACATCGACTGGGACTGGATTCCGTCCTGATGTTGATGCTACAATGACCACATCACCAGGCCGGATATCAGCATTTTCCATAAAGCTTCCGGCAAGATCATTTTGTTTTTCCATTAAAGAGGAACGGACCGCTCCTTTATGAAGCATTAAATCCTCTACAAAAATAGGCTTAATCGGGGCCAGCCCACCTGCCCGGTAAAACAGCTCTTCCCCGAGCATATGAGAGTGTCCGCATCCAAATACATGAATAATCCCATTGTTTTGAATACACTCAGCCAATGCACGGGCGGCATTTTTCATTTTTTGACCTTCTTCTTTTTCCACAAGGGTCAATAATTCTTTTACTTCATTCAGATATTTCGCAAGCATTGCTACAACCCCATTTATACCGAGACTTTTGATGCGCTTAGAGCCGCTTCATCGGCAATCACTTTCACGTTTGGATGATTTTTTAAGATGGATGCCGGGAAATGTTCATTAACTCCATTTCCAAGAAGCTTTTGAATGGCATCTGCTTTTGCTTCACCTGAAGCGAGAAGAAGGATCTCCCTGCTCTGCATGATCGTTGAGATTCCCATTGTAATGGCTTGGGTCGGCACCTCTTCGATCGTATGAAAAAACCTGGCATTGGCTTTAATTGTAGAATCTGCTAAATCAACAATATGAGTTTTAGATGAAAAAGACGTTCCAGGCTCATTGAAGCCAATATGTCCATTATTGCCGATTCCCAAAATTTGCAGATCAATGCCGCCATGGTTTTTCAGCTTACTTTCATAATTACGGCATTCTTCTCCCAAATCTTCAGCAGTACCATTAGGGACAAAAGTATTTTCCTTCTGGATGTCCAGATGATTAAACAATACTGAATCCATAAAATAACGGTAGCTTTGCGGATTTTCCCCTGAAAGACCGATATACTCATCCAGATTAAAAGTTGTCACTTTTTTATATGTTGTTTTGTTGCCCTGGTGATCTTCAATCAACCTTTTATAAGTTCCCACAGGAGTGCTTCCGGTTGCCAATCCCAGTGTTGCTTCAGGATGCTGGCGTATCTTCCTGATGATATAATCTGCTGCGGTTTTACTCATTTCTTCATAGCTGTTTACTTTAATAATCTCCATCATGAGTTTCCTCCTTGCTTAAAAAGCTGAATAAGAATATATTTGCACTTTTAAATGCAAAATATAGTAATTAAATAAACCCATTTATAATAAATATCGTATCACCCCAAAGTATAGTTGTCTATACCAATTTCATTGTTAGAAAAGTCTTAACATAAGAACGCAAATCCTGATCTTAAGAATTTTTTATTTTAAAATGGTATAGACAACTATATTTATATTTTGGTATGATTACGACAGTTTAGTAAAACGCTTTCTTATTCATTATTTTTTATTAAGGAGAGATCTATATGTTAGGATTCTTACAAAGAATTGGTAAAGCATTAATGCTTCCGATTGCCGTCCTGCCTGCCGCAGGTCTTTTGCTCCGCTTTGGACAAGATGATTTATTGGGCATTCCGTTTATCGCAAATGCCGGCAATGCCATTTTCGCCAACCTCGCACTTATTTTTGCCATCGGGGTTGCCATGGGATTCGCGAAAGACAGTAATGGAGCAGCTGCCCTTTCAGGCGCCATCGGTTTTCTTGTATTAACAGAAGGAGCAATTGCCATCGATGAAAATATAAATATGGGAGTACTGGGCGGTATTATTGCCGGTATTATTGCTGGATTATTATATAACCGCTTCCATGATATCAAACTTCCGGATTGGCTTGGATTCTTCAGCGGCCGACGCTTCGTTCCGATTATTACTTCCGTAACGATGATTCTGCTGGCTGCCATTGCAGGTTTTGCCTGGCCTCCAATCCAGGGCGCAATCGATTCATTGGGCAACTGGATCATTGGTCTCGGTGCTTTAGGGTCAGGTCTATTTGGATTCTTAAACCGCCTGCTAATTCCATTGGGTCTTCACCACGTATTGAACAGTTTATTCTGGTTCCAGTTCGGCGAATTTGAAGGAGTTAATGGAGATATTGCCCGCTTCTTCGCCGGAGACCCGTCAGCAGGCGCTTACATGACTGGATTCTTCCCTGTTATGATGTTCGGTCTTCCAGCTGCAGCATTTGCAATCATTGCAACAGCTAAGCCTGAAAATAGGAAAGCTGTATCAGGAATGTTCATTGGTCTTGCACTAACTTCATTCCTGACTGGTATTACAGAGCCAATCGAGTTCTCATTTATGTTTATTGCACCGCTTCTATATGGAGTTCACGCCATCTTAACCGGGGTTTCCATGTGGGTTACGTCTCTATTGGGAATCCGCGATGGTTTCACATTCTCAGCAGGCGCACTCGATTATGCGCTGAACTTTAATATCGCTGAAAAGCCGCTGCTGCTTTTAGGAATTGGCGTCATCTACGCCATTGTTTACTTCGTTATCTTCTATGCCTTAATAAAAGCGTTTAACCTGAAAACGCCTGGCCGTGAAGATGAAACAGATGTAGTTGAAGAAGAAGAGGCACCTGCCAGTCAGGGCAATAATAAGTATGAAGTTATGGCCAGCCATTTTATCAAAGATATTGGCGGAGCTGACAACATCACTTCCATTGATAACTGTGCAACACGCCTCCGCTTAAATATTGCTGATATGGAAAAGGTTAAGGAAAGTGCACTGAAAGCACATGGCGCAAAAGGAATCATGAAATTAAGCAAGACAAACCTTCAGATCATTGTTGGTACAGATGTGGAATTTGTAGCAGATGAAATGAAGAAAATTAAGAAGTAATGACTAAAAAACAGTGTCCCTTGCCGGACACTGTTTTTCTTATAGCAGCTTTATATCTGGTGGAAGCTTTGTGGAGCACAGTATTTCCAGCTCTTTTAACCGCATTAAATTATAAGATGACCCCTCCATTAGCAATTGATCTGCGAATGCCGGATGGCACATGACTTCCACTGTTTCCCCGTCTTCCGCCTTTTCTGCCAGCATGCTGAAATAATCTTCCTGAATGCTATCTCCGTAAAAATCGAATAAGCATCTGTTAGAATAACTTTTGACTCCTTCAAGCGGAAAGTCGCCATTGACTCTGAAAGGGAGATCGTATTTATTGGAAAGGCTTTGAATCACTGGGAGAAACTCTTCGCGTGTATGAACGTGATGATGGCTATCCAAATGGGAAGGCACAATACCAGCCCCGATAAAACGGTCAATTTGTGCAGACCATTCAAGCTCGAGCTCAAGTGCGGATATTCCGTCCAAATCTGCCTGTGATCTGAAGTTTCCATCATTAGTCGTTAAAGTTCTTAAATGGGATAATAACGGCTTCCCGCATGTCAGGACTAAATGGACGCCAGTTCGTAAACCCGGGTATTGTCTGGCCATTGCCAGGGCTTGCCCGGTTCCGGGCATGTTCATCATCATGGTGGCGGAATTGACAATTCCAAATAGATGGCTGTGCAAAATTCCATAGTTAACTCCGGGACTATAGCCGAAATCATCAGCATTGACGATGAGCTTAATCATGGTTATTCTCCTCCGGTTACATAGCTGCAAGGCAGCATGAAACGATCTGCTGCCCTGCCAATTTTCACTTTAATTGCGCTGTTCTCTTTTTTTATTGCGCCGATATTTAAGTCGTTTGCGTCTGACCCTTGCATTTTTGCGCTTTCGGGATCTGATTGCGACTTGATTTGCTTTAATTGCGCTGTTCTGTTTCTTTTTTGCGCCGATATTTATGTCATTTGCGTCTGACCCTTGCATTTTTGCGCTCTCTGGACCTGATTGCGTCTAATTTATTGAAATTGCGGCAAGTAGGTACGATGGGCTTCGAGCATTTCATCCAGTATCTTTTTAGCTATCCTGTCGGAACCCACCAGCGGATTGATTGTCAGCGCTAGAAGAGCAGTATTGTAATCACCAGTCAGGGCGGCTTCTATGGTCACCCTTTCAAAGGATTTAATTGATTGAACCAGTCCCCTTACTGAAACTGGGAGTTCTCCGACCGCTAACGGCTTTGGCCCGTCTTTCGTTATCATGCAGCTGACCTCAACAGCTGATTCAGACGGAATGCCTGCAATGGCGCCATTATTTCGGGTGTTAACCGGCTGTATATCCCGTTTATCAGTATAGATGGAATGAATCAGCCTGCATGCTGCATCACTGTAGTAAGCCCCACCCCTTTTTTCCAGCTGCGGCGGCTTTTCAGCAAGATCTGGATTCTGATATAACAGGAAGAGCTCTTCCTCCAGCTTTTTAACCACTTCAGCCCGAGTTCCGCCTTCAGATGCTGCCTTTACTTCTTCTTCCACCATTTCACGTGTTTTATAGTAATAATTGTGGTAAGGACAAGGAAGCACATTCAATGCCTGCAAAAATTCCGGTTCCCATCCCATCGCATGGATGTTTTTCATCGTGATCGATTGTTCTTTGTCCGTAAGCTTTTTCAGCAGATCTTCCTTGACGCTCACTCCATCGACATAGACGTCAAGACCGTATACAAGGTGGTTGAGACCCGCAAAGTCAATTCTTACTCTGCTGTGATCCACATTCATTAATTGGGCTGCCCCCATCTCCATCCCAATGGGTACATTGCATAAACCAACCACTTTTTTGATTTTGCTGTATCGCAGGACTGCTTCTGTGATCATTCCTGCCGGATTGGTAAAATTGATAAGCCATGCGTTTGGGCACAATTCTTCTATTTCACGGCAGATCTCCATAATGACTGGAATGGTTCTGAGTGCCTTAAAAAATCCTCCCGGGCCATTGGTTTCCTGGCCCAGCACTCCATATTTCAGCGGAATTCTCTCGTCCTTTGCTCTTGCATCCAATAGCCCGACACGGAATTGGGTTGTAACAAAATCGGCATTCATCAGTGCTTTTTTTCTATCTAAAGTAAGCTCAATCTGTATGGGAACCCCTGCTTTTTCAACCATCCGCTTCGCTAATTGCCCGACAATCTCGAGCTTTTTTCTTCCTTCCTCCACATCTACAAGCCAAATTTCCCTGACAGGCAATTCCTGATGTCTTTTGATAAAGCCTTCAATCAATTCAGGTGTATAGCTTGAACCTCCGCCTATTACGGCTATTTTTATACTATCTGGTTGCTGTGCCATTCGTTTACCTCTCTTAGTCAAGTTTCTTGTATAAGTCGATAAATTCCTGTGCCATGTCTTTAATAGTCAGTGCATTCATCAAATGATCCTGTGCATGGACAAGAATTATCGGCAGATCGAATTGAGCTCCGGAAGCCTCCCCCTGAATTAACTCAGTTTGATGTCTGTGTGCCAGCACAAACTCCTCCTCGGCTTCCCGGATTTTTGCTTCCGCTGCTTCGAACTTTCCGGCCTTTGCTTTCTGGATGGATTCCATTGCCAGACTTCTGGCATTCCCGCTGTGCAAAATAAGCTGAAATGATATTTGATAAAGCTTTTCTTTATCCATTCATTAACCCGCCTAACCTTGAATTGTTGGTGTTTGTTCTGGCTGCACCTGCTTCAGTTTCTTTTCATCCATTTTCCCTGTTACATATACGAATGGAAGATAAATGACAATGGAAATCGCTAAATTCACAAGTGCCAGTACTGCACCGGAGATATGTCCTCCTGTAGCAAGATAGCCGCCAATACCTGCAGGCGTCACCCAGGGAATGCTTGCCACAACGACCGGATAAACAAGCCCCCATTTAATCGCCAGATACGCGACTACAGTCATAATGACAGGTGCCGAAATAAACGGTATTAGCCAGATTGGATTTAACACGATCGGAAGGCCAAATAATAATGGCTCATTGATTTGGAAGATTCCAGGCGGTGTTCCCAATGCCAGCATTTGCTTGTGCCTCTTTCTTCCTGCAATAAACATGGCAATGATAAGGCCAAGCGTTGCTCCAGACCCGCCGAGATAAACGAAGGCATCCAGGAATGGACCTGCCAGAATTGCATATTTATCAAGATCTGCCACACCCTGAGCATATAAATCTGTATTTTTGGTCCCGAGAGATGTGAATAAAGGCGTTGTTACACCTCCAAGAATATTAGGCCCATGAAGGCCAACCGCCCAGAAGCCATGAACCAAAAAGACAATAAGTATCGCAAATGGCAGGGAATCAGCTGCATTTGTCAAAGGTGCGACAAGGGTTGCATTTAGCCAGTCATTTAAGAATTCCCCATTTGTCATTTTTCTGAACAGAAGGCCTGCCACTCCAAATATGAAAATCGTCAGCATGCCCGGCACCAATTTGGCAAATGCTCCTGCAACGGCAGGAGGTACTCCATCCGGGAGTCTGATAATAAAGGCTTTTACCCTACTCAGACGTATAAATACTTCTGTTGCAAGAAGGGCCACCACAATCCCTGTAAATAAAGCCGTAGCATTAAAGTATCCATAGCCAATGAACCCCCAGACACCTTCTGTATCCGGCACCTGGCCTACCTGAGGGACTAAGAGGAAGAAGCAGGCTGCGGCAACCAGCATCGCCTCGAATCCATCATCCCCATAGGATTTGGCAAGCCTGTGGGATATGCCAAAAACGGCGAATATGGTCAAGAAAGCAAACGTGCCCCACCAAATATCTCCGCCCAGTGTTTTCCAGGATTCGCCGAAAATGCTTTCCATGAGTCTTCCATATGGCTTAATGATTTCCCCTAAATTATTAAACAGAACAGCAAATGATCCTACCATCGTGATGGCAATCATCCCGATCAAGGCATCCCGGATAGCAAGCAAATGCCTGTTATTGCCGAATTTCATAGCATAAGGCATGATATATTTCTCAATAAACGTCATCATCACTATTCACCCTTTATTAATGACATAGCTTGCTTCAATACTTCCTCTCCATTGCATAAGCCATAATGCATGGGGTTTATGGGAGCTACAGGGATCCTGCCGCCTGCCTCCTTCTTCAATTGCTCGGTCATAAACCGGATCTGCGGTCCCAGCAGCAGTACATCTGCCGAATCAATATGATTTCTAACCTCCCCGTTGCCGACAGCCCAAATTTTACAGTCGATTCCCTGGCTTTCAGCGCTTGCCTGCATTTTAGTCACTAGAAGACTAGTAGACATTCCTGCCGAACAGCATAACAAAATATTCATCATTGACCCCCTTTTCTGTGTAAGCGATTTCAAAATAATAGAATGATTGCTTATTCTAATAGTACCATCAATAAAACAGATTATTCAGTTAATTCAATCGAAAAATATTCCTTTTTTAAAGTCATTCACCCCCCTTCAATATCCTATGCTTGAAATTAATTGTAATGACAAATGATTAATTTTTCAATACATTTTTAAAATTTGTTATTACAAATTAACTTGGAATTGATATGACAATATGTTTTATGGAATAATAGAAAGAAGAACAGAGTAGGAGGAACGGGGATGAAAGACGGTTTCACCGAGGATAGTGCCCTGCACTTGAAGGTTAAAGAAAGTATTCTTGAACTTATTCGAAATGGAGCATTCAAACCGGATACAAAATTGCCGACAGAAGCGGAGTTTTGTGAAAAATATGGGGTCAGCCGGACGACCATTAGAACAGCACTCCAGCAGCTTAGCACAGAAGGCCATATTTATCGCCAGCAAGGCAGAGGCACATTTGTATCAAGCAATAAAGTTAAACAGCGGCTGACTTCTACAGTCGAAAACTTTTCAAAGCAAATGGCGATGCAGGGAAAAAACCCGCTTATAAAAGTAATAAACCTTGAAGTCATCCCTGCCGATCCCTTCTTAGCAGATGTCTTTGAGCTGTCAGAAGGCGATCCCGTTAATGTACTCGAACGGATCAGATATGCGGATGACGAGCCGCTTCAATATGAAAAAGCCTTTCTGCCATGGAAAAAGACCCCCAGCTTGAACCGGCAGGCCTGTGAAAAATCCTTATACAATTTGCTGCAGACTCAATACAACCTGAAAATCAAAAAGACAATCGAGCATTTAGAAATTTCACTTCCGGAAGAGGAAATTAGTAACCTGTTAAAAATCAAACCTGAAACACCGTGTTTCGCTCTTGAAACATATGCCCATATTGAAGACGGAAGCTTAGTCGAGTATTCCAAAACGATGTTCCGCGGGGACTATGCTCATTTTATTATTGAACGGAATTATGAATAATAGTTTGGCGGAGGTACTGTAAATACGGGAATACACTTGTTGCTGCCGAATGCGCAGCTGATTTAGAAACCGGGATCTGCGATTTGGATTTTGCTGTCTGAATGCGTAGCTGGTTCGGACAGCGTGATCTGGACTTTGGCCTTTGCTGTCCGAATGCCTGCCTTGTTCGGACACCATCACCTGCGATTTGGCCTTTGCTGTCCGAATGCCTGCCTGATTCGGGCACCATCACCTGCGATTTGGCCTTTGCTGTCCGAATGCCTGCCTGATTCGGACACCATCACCTGCGATTTATCCTTTGCTGTCCGAATGTGTGCCTGATTCGGACAGAGCAAGCAGCCGTTAGTCTTTTTGCTGTCCGATTAGATATAGGTCCTCATTTTTTTAAATTGATAGATGAATAATGGATTCACTTAGCATAATGCCCCATGCCACTTTATTGCCTTCATCTCAATTTTCCGCACCAGTGCTTCCTTCCCCTTTATGTATGCCTCAATGTTAAAGGGGTACTGTTTCGCTAACTCCATTTTTAAAGCTCCATATTGTTTTGCTTCTTCGCCGTTTAATCTTAAATAATCACGAAATGCAAGATGCCGTGTGATATCAGGATTCCCTTTTTCGTAGATATGGACATGATGGGTCCGCTGATTGCCCCCTTTCTGGAAATACCGCCGGCCAGGCAGTCCGTTTTCTCCGCGTGGTTCATACCCAAGAGAAATCATTTCAGCATTAAGGCGATCAACCTTCTCAATATCATTTACGATTGGCATTATATCAATGACCGGCTTTGCTGCCAGACCTAGAATGGACGTGCTGCCTATATGATGAATGTCTAGAATCTCTGTTTTAAAAATCTTCTTGAGGAGTGCTGCCTCGTTTTTAAATAAGGTTGGCCAATCGGGATTATATGGAGTAACTGCCACTATCCTTGTCATGATTTCCTCCTAATTTGAAAAGTTCTATTTTAGCCTCATTAAGCAGGCCCATAAAAAATCTTCTCCAAATAGATTACTAGGCTGCTGAATCTTTTTCATTTTTCTAATCTCCATGAAATGAAAGTCATTGTGAAAGATCGCTTTCAAGCGTTCTTCCGTATACCCGATGCCTCCCTTTAAGCTGCCGCTGCGATATACCTCCCAGTCCGTAGTAGGAAGCGCGCCATCAGTATTAAAGCAAACAAGTCCGAACTTTCCGCCCGGCTTCAGTGCAGCTTTGATTATTTCCAAATATGTCAGCCTTCTATGCGGGGGTAGATGATGAAACATGCCGCTGTCATAAATAAAATCATAGGTGTGAGGTTCAAAATGGAAGTCAAAAAAAGATACACATTTAAAATTTATATCGGCTTGTGCTTCTTTTGCTCTTTCAGCGGCCCATTTGATCGCCTTTTCGGAAAAATCAATGGCATCCACTTGGGCTCCATTCTTCGCCAGAAAAATGGCATTCCTCCCTAGACCGCAGCCAATCTCAAGGATTTTTCCAGGCCTCAATCCATTTTGAACATACTCATACAGGTTTTCATCCGGCCCCTTCGCTATGAAAAATGGAACCTCTTTGTCCCGGTCTTCATAAAATTTTTCCCAGAAGGCTTTTGGTTCTCTTAACAATCCATCCAGCATTTCCAGTAAATCGTCGATATGTAAAATCGCTTTATCCATGGCAATGACCCCCTTTCCTTTATTTTACTAAAACCCTCATATTCAAGGATTACAGCTCCGTTAAAAATACATTATTTATGCAAAAATGAGCTGCTGTCCCTTCATTATTTTTCCAAATAGCGATCCTGTAAGGGGGTATTTTTAAAACAAAAAGTCTAATAAATACTTAAGGCTTATTACATTTGAAAACGCCCGGAAACGCTCACTATGCACATTTGGCGATCTTCCCCCTTTCCTATTTCGTCATTTTTGTAATATTTATGAAATACTTTCTTCTCAAAACCTGTCCTTCATTTAGAGCAGCTTACATATAATGACTGACAAGAAGGTATAGGAGGTACATGATGTTTATTTTTCTTGATAAGGCGATTCTTGGGATGGCGATTCTGCGGCTTATTTCTGGAAGCATTGAAATTTTTGTTGCACTATTGATTATAAAAATGAATGATATCGAAAAAGCGCTGGTTGTGAATAGTTCACTTGCCCTGATTGGACCGCCTGTGCTTCTCTTGACGACAGTGATCGGATTAACTGGAATGGCAGATAAAGTTTCACTAAGCAAGATATTATGGGTGCTTTGCGGAGTCGGCTGCATTCTTTATGGGGTAAAAGGCAACTAATCCAATAAAAAAAGAGCTATACGGACAGCTCTACTTCTGATGTTTCAGCAATTCGGAAACCGTAGTCATATGGTAACCCTGCTCTTTTAATGAAGAAATAATTTTCTTAACAGATTTCAAAGACTCTTCCCGGCTCTCATACATGACATGAAGAAGAATGATGGAGCCTGGTTCTATATTCTCAGCCACATGCTCAGTGATTTTATTTGCATCCCCTTCTATTTCCGGATGACTTTCAGGCTCAACGTTCCATAAGATCGTCTTACGCTCATGTTTAGATAAGTAGTAAGGCAGAAAAAATAGTTTTTTTCCGTATGGAGGCCGAAAATGAATTTCTCCTTCATAGCCTGTCTGCCTGATTAAATCATCTGTTTTCTCAATTTCATCTTTAATAAAAGTGGGAGATTTTAGAACCATCCGTGTATGAGAATATGAATGATTGCCAATTTCATGCCCTTCTCCCGCAATCCTTTTGGCATCGTCCATATGTTGCTCAATCTCTTGCCCTGTTAGGTAAAAAGTGGCTTTAATTTCTTCTTCCCGCAGAATATCCAATATTTCCTCCGTGTTGACGCCTGGTCCATCATCAAATGTTAATGCTGCCACTTTTTCCTCTGTTTCTGCTTTATTTACAAGGCCTCCGAAAAACTGAAAGTTCCTTGACTTGGAAATTTCAAACAGCAAAAAGCAAATCCCCAAAATCAGAATGATAGAAATGCTGATTTTTAGCAGTTTTTTCATAATTCCTCCTGACAGCTATAGTATCAGGGTAATTATAATTTCTATATAATAAAAAAACCAGCCCCCGATTGGAAACTGGTTTGATAATATAAGTATGGAGCCGCTCTTGCCGTAACTGTTATAAGAAAGTTTTAAACCACCACTCCTCAAAGTGGGTGTCCGCAGAAACATTCCTGCATGTCCTCCTTGTCATATAGACAGAGGCTTGTCAATCCTGTTCCGATGTTAAACTCCCTATTTCAGCTTAAAGGTTAAAACTTTAGTATGATTACGTACAATGCAGCTTGTTTTATTATAATAAAATAATTAAGTGATGATTTCAATAGAAATGTTTTCCTGCTCTTTAAAACCCCAGCTAACACTGCCCTATACAAAAATAATGGTTTTTACAATCGAAACCTCTGGAAATATCGTATAATGCAGGTTAAACAACTTAACAATAAAGGAAGACTATAGGTTGTGTAAAAGGGGGATTAACAATTGGGAAGAAAATTCGAAAGAAATCTATTGCGTTTGTTATTTATATTTGGAATTATGTCTTTCTTTAATTTGATTAGAAAGCCCCCAATGAAGGAATGGCTAATCATATTCTTTTTAAAAAGCTATATTGCCACCTTTTTAGATAATCTGTTAGTGCGTAAAGGCTATCTAAAATACCCGGTAAATCTGTTTAAAACTTTTGATGTCAGCGTGCTATTCAGCTATATAATATTCCCGATAACGTGTGTTTATTTTAATCAGCTAACCATGAAGAATGGAGTTAAGGGGATTTTGTTAAAGTCCCTGATCTTCAGTGCTCCTTCCGCAGTTGCTGAACATTTTCTTGAAAAATATACACAGCTGATCAGATATAAGAAATCATGGAATTCCTATTATAGCTTTGTAACCATTATGGCAACTTTTTTAATGACACGCGGATTGATGGGATTAATTCGTAAATCTTCGGAAAACCAATAAACACCAGCTCCAAAAAAGTAATCGGGAACTGTGTTTATATTTTATCTATGAAGACTTCTTTTCTTCCCCAAAGCCGGGTGGTGAAGCCTTCCTGGCAAGAACACCTCCATCATAAAACTTGCCGAACTGTCTTAAGATATCTTTCACTTCAGCAACGGAAGGGATTGTCTCATTTGCAGAGTATGTAAGATAGTAGTTTTTAGTGTTTTTCCGATGGATGATCCATGTGAAAAATTTCATCGCAAAAGCATGTGTATTGCGATTTCGAAATTTAGGCATCAGCTTTCCGTCCCAAACCGTCATTGTCTGCCCGTTTCCCTTCCATTTCTTTAGTTCTCCATTTAGTTCCGCATAAATAAGACCAGGCGCTTTTCTCATCTGATTCATTACCAATAATGTCAGCACCTGATTAATAAACAGTTGAATGAGATTTAGTCCTTCCCCTCTTGTCAGGGAGATAAATGCCTGTTCTGGCAGCACTTCCGGCTTATCGCCCCAGACGTATTCGATCCGTCCATTTTTTTTGCTCCATTACCTTCCCTCCTGAATTGGTAAATAATACCCAGATATATAAGTATTCTTCAAAAGGAATAATATTCCTTCAAAAAAAAGAAGGGAGGCTAAAGAAGGCCTCCAATTGGGTTATCGATAATTGAGATCGGTTATTTCAAGAAACTGAACAGTGGCTTGATCCCTGTCAATCGGGGCTTTGAGTTCCAAATGATCAAGCTGGTAGGTTAACTCTTCACACTTTGCTGATTCGTAACAAGTTACAGTTTTTGTCTTGTCAGAATTACTGTACATTTTTACTACTTCGTCCTTGGTAAAGGGAAGCGCAGGAAACATACGCGGGCTTAAATATTCTGGATATACAGCAAGACTGCCTATTGTACCATCTTTCTTATTTAAGGTTACCCTTAGCCCGGCCCCATCACTCTGATAGTAAAGGCTTTTAATATTGAGCTGGGTTTCAGTCTTTTTTGGCTTGCCCATTCTGGATACTATCTCATCAAAAGCATCTCCTGGTTTTAAGCCAAAAATATGAAGTTCTTCTTTCGAAAGAATAAAGGCATCTTTAATTCCTGCCTTTTTGACTGCCTCCAGTTGCTTCACAGCATTCTTTTTGTCTTTAAATGCACCAGCCTGCACACGGTAATAGGTTTTGCCATCAATGACAGCGGTGCCAATTGCGGCAGGGATCTCTTTTTTCTTTAGTAGTGCTGCCCGCTTTTCCGCATTCTCTTTTTTGCTGAAAGAACCGGCAATAATCTTATGATATCCAGCTTCCTCTCCGGATAGAATGAGACGCTGCCCCGGATAGATTGTTGTACCTTTTAAATCATTCAGATCCGAAATTTGTGCCACACTCATATGATGCTTCTTAGCCAGGGAATATAGTGTGTCCCCTTTTTTCACGACAGCTATTTCTTTATCTCCGCTGTGGTCCGCAAATACTGCTCCCCCTGTAAAAATAACTGCCAGAGAAATGACTCCTGCTGCAATTGCCTGTTTGATTTTCTTCATTATTTTCACCTCACTATATATGACGAAGGGAAATAATGGATGTCGCAGGATGACGAGCCTATTTTGGAAAATGGGCAGCATTAGTGGTTAGAGATTAACTGCATTTTTTTCATCGTTATCATTGGGATTAACTACCGTTTTTTCTAAGGCAGCCTCCTTTCGGCTTTATTCATTCGGATTAACTACCATTTTCCCTATGGCCGATCGATTTTAGGCGTTACTCGCTCGGATTAACTACCATTTTTCCTATGGCAGCTCTCTTTTCGTCGTTATTCTCCCGGATTAACTACCATTTTTCCTGATGCCTCTCTTTTTTGGTCGTTATTCATCTGGATTAACTACCATTTTTCCTGATGCCTCTCTTTTTTCGGTGTTATTCACCCGGATTAACTACCATTTTTCCTATGGTAGCTCCCTTTTCGTCGTTATTCATTCGGATTAACTACCGTTTTTTTATGGCAGCTCTCTTTTCGTCGTTATTCACCCGGATTAACTACCATTTTTCCTGATACCTCTCTTTTTTCGGTGTTATTCATTCGGATTAACTACCATTTTTCCTATGGTAGCTCCCTTTTCGTCGTTATTCATTCGGATTAACTACCGTTTTTTTATGGCAGCTCTCTTTTCGTCGTTATTCACCCGGATTAACTACCATTTTTCCTGATACCTCTCTTTTTTCGGTGTTATTCATTCGGATTAACTACCATTTTTCCTATGGTAGCTCCCTTTCGTCGTTATTCATTCGGATTAACTACCGTTTTTCTATGGCAGCTCTCTTTTCGTCGTTATTCACCCGGATTAACTACCATTTTTCCTGATGCCTCTCTTTTTGGTCGTTATTCATCTGGATTAACTACCATTTTTCCTAAGACAGCTCTCTTTTCGGCTTTATTCACTCGGATTAACTACCATTTTTCCTAAGGCAGCTCTCTTTTCGTCGTTATTCACCCGGATTAACTACCATTTACTCAAGGTAACTCTCTTTTCGTTGTTATTCATTCAGATTAACTACCATTTTTCCTAAGGCACTTCCCCTTTCGCCTTTATTCACTCGGTTTAACTGCCATTTTCATTAAGATATTCAATTTGGCCCTCAATCCCCATCTCCTCTTAAAATCACCTCTTCACACAAAGAAGAGAGATGGCCCTAAGCCATCTCTCTCCCCTTTATGCTGGTGCATCTATTTCATCTTCAGCAATGTGTTTTTCGTTATATTTCACATCTTTGCGTGCATTGTAGCGGTCTGCTTTTTCAAGGGTAACCGTGATGTTATAGTCAGGGATACCTGCGAATTTTTCGTAGCGGCCTCTTGGCAATAGGAAGTTTCCTTCCGGAAAGTGGACTTCGACGTTGCCGCGGGCGATGTCGACGAATTTGGCTCTTCCCTGGAATACACCGAATCCATTGTATAGGACGATCCCTTCACCCTCTGCAATGCTTAAGTCCTTTCCATCCTCTGCGTTCATTAATACATCATATCGTCCGGCTCCATTCAGCGGGTCCACCTCTTTATAGACCATGGAATTAAACTGCTTCCCGCGGCGTGACGTAACAATGAATTGCCCTTCCTTCTTTCCAAGGTCTGGAATATCCACAGTAATAAGTGTGCCTTTTCCATCCGGAGTAGGGCAGATGCCGTCCTCGCATAACCATGCTCCGCCCCACTGGAAGACATCTCCTGCATTTTTCAGATGCTGGATGCCATCATAACTAGGGTTAGCCACAGCAATTTCATCACGGATTTGCTGTGCATTTTTAAATTCAACGAGATGAGCAGTTTCAGGCTTTACACGTTTGGCAAGATCAATGTAGATCTTCCACTCCTCGCGTGCCTCTTCAATTTTATTTTTATTCCCTTCAATTTCCGGACTGAAATACACCATGCGTTCCGTTGAAGTGGACGTACCGCCGCCCTCCTGCTCGTACCTGGTTTTAGCAGGAAGCACGATGACCGCTTCTTTCGCATCAACCAGTGTAGACGTATTTAAAATAATATCCTGGTGAACACGGATATCCAGTTCAGATAAAGCTTTTTCAATAAAATCAGGATCTGGCATTGTCTCAAGGAAGTTGCCGCCTGAAAGATAGTAAAGCTTGATTTTCCGTTCATGGTCTTCTGGAAGCAGGATATTCTCCAGTGTCACCCCGACAATATCACCCTGCCATTTCTCAAGCTCGAATCCCCAAAGATTTTGAATGCGGGTAAAATTGTCTCCGTAAAAGTCACCGCCAGGCAATACGAATGGATCTGCCCCCATTTCACCGCTTCCCTGCACAGATGAATGTCCGCGGAATGGCATAAGCCCATTATGCTTTCGGCCCAGATGACCGCGAAGCAGCGCAAGATTGGCAACCTGTGAGATGTTATCAGTCGCAAAGGAATGCATGGTCAGTCCAAGAGCCCAGGCATAGACGGCATTTTTGCTGTTCGCAAGCAGTTCAGCAAGCTCGATGATACGCTCTTTGCTTACACCAGAAGATTTAATAATCTCTTCCCATGACTGCTCTTTTACTTTCTTTTTCAAATCTTCATATCCATTTACATGCTCGTTCACAAACTTATGATTGATGGCAGAACCGCGCTCCGCTTTCTCCATTTCAAACCAGTGTTTCATAATCCCGTGCATAAAGGCAATATCTCCGCCGATATTTACCTGATAAAAATCATCTGCAATTTTTGTGCCGAACAAAGCAGATTCAGGATTTGACGGAATCCAGTATTTGTCCATTGCCGGCTCTCTGTATGGATTGACGACGATAATTTTTGTGCCGTTCTTCTTCGCTTCAAGCATATATTTGGATGATACAGGCGAGCTGTTTGATGCCACACTGCCCCAGAATAACAGGACATCCGTTCCGATCCAGTCAAGATAGTTGGCTGTGGAAGCTCCTACTCCAATGGAACGCTTTAAAGCGGTTTTAGAAGGCGAATGGCAAATGCGGCTCGCATTATCGATGTGATTCGTTCCAAGGAAGCGGGCAACTTTGCCGGCCACATAATAAGATTCATTCGTAATTCCCCGGCTAGTCAGGTAGAACGCATACTGTTTAGGATCGAGCACCTTCATTTTTTCAGCAATCATGTTCATGGCATCATCCCAAGTAATCCGGGAGAATGTGCGCTCTCCTTTTCTGCGGATCATTGGATAAGGAATGCGGCCCAATTTACGAAGCTCGGTGCTGTCATATTTGCGCAGCTCATCGATATCGGCATGCAGAATTTCCGGTTTGATTGCTCCGGCAGTATTCAAACGAAGGACATTTAACCTTGTTGTACATACGTGCGGCCCCTTAAGTGTCTGGTCATAAAGACCGGAAACGCCAAGGGCACATCCGTCACATACACCTTTCGTTAAAATATTTGCGGCATACCCAATATTATCTTTGTTTTCCCATAGGATTTTTGCTGTATCCCTCATATGTTTCGGCTTTATTTTACCAAGACCAAATGGAATTGGGCTCACCCAATGCTTCGGATCCGGCATTGCCTTTTTATTCTGAGGTCCTGGATGTTTTGTTTTTCCCACCTGAAACACTCCCTTGATTTTTTCTATTTAATAGAGATCCTGAATCTCTTAATTTCCAATGTTCAAATAGCATTTATTATTGTATATGGGTAAATGGAATAAATTTGCCCTTTTTTCATAAAAAACCACCGCAAAAAGCCTCTAATTAATAGTTGCTGATTTCTGCGGCGGTTAGTCTTTAGCAGGTTCGCTGCCAAGTGCCATACCAATGGAAAAGCGGAAGCGGGGCTGAATGCTTTTCCATGCTGTTTTTATTAAATTTAACCTGCCATACGCTCACTTGCTTCATTTTGCTTGCGCAATTTTTTAATATCAAAACGGATCAGGATTGACACAATGAGTGCAATCACAAAAAGTCCTGCAAAGCTAGTTAAACTTGAAGCATAGCTTCCTGTTGAGTCCTTCATCCACGCTGCGAACATTGGACCTGCAAGTCCTGCGGCAGCCCATGCTGTAAGAATGTAGCCGTGAATGGCGCCAAGCTGCTTTGTTCCGAAAACGTCACCGATAAATGCCGGGATGGATGAGAATCCGCCGCCATACATGGTGTACACAATGGCCAGCATAATCTGGAAAAGAATGGCTTCTTTTGTTATCGGCAGCAGTAGGAATAGGGCAATCTGTGATACAAAGAAAATCGTATACGTGTTTGGGCGACCGATATAATCAGAAATGGATGCCCATGCCAGACGGCCAAGTCCATTAAAGATGCCGAGTACGCCGACAAGCGTGGCTGCTTCTGCCGTTGTCAGGCCTATGCTTTCCTGTGCCAGCGGCTTTGCAGCTGACAGAATCGCAATACCACAAGTTACATTAATGAATAGCATGATCCATAAATAATAAAACCGGGATGTCTTTACTGCTTCATTCGCCGTTAACTGTGCCAAATCCTGTTTGATTTTGATTTTTCCGGCTGCAGCTTTTTCTTTCATGCCTTCAGGTGCCCAATCGGCAGGCGGTCTTTCTAAATATAAAGATGATAATGTCATGATGATTAAGTAAGCTGCTCCTAAAATAAAGAACGTGTTAGCTGTCCCAACAGATTTAATCAGTCCATCCATGACCGGGCTCGCTACCGCTGCAGCGAAGCCAAATCCCATGATGGCAAGGCCGGTTGCGAATCCGCGGCGGTCCGGGAACCATTTTACCAGTGTAGAGACCGGTGCAATATAGCCGACTCCCAAACCAATACCCCCAAGAACACCGTAGGTTATGTACAAAAATGGCAATGATCCCATATTTACTGCCAAACCGGCACCAAGCATGCCGGCTCCAAAGAATCCTGCTGCCAGAAGGCCAGCCTTTTTGGGACCATGCTTTTCAACAAAGTGGCCAAGGAATGCGGCTGACAACCCCAAAAATAGAATCGCCAAACTGAAGGTCAGCTGTACCTCCTTTGATGTCCAGCCAAACTGCTCAATCAATGGATTGGTAAAGTTGCTCCAAGCGTAAACCGAACCGATTGAGATATGAATCCCTACGGCCGAGGCGGCAATCAGCCACCGATTTTTTGTCTTTTTCACACTTTTTCCCCCTCATAATGCTCGTATCCTGCTTTTTAAAGCGGTTACAGGATTGTTTCTTGAAATAAAAAAACCGTCAATCTCTCCCGCATTCCCGATTTTGGGTATGCGGAAGCAGGATTGACGGTTAGTATCAAGCAGGATTCGCTGCCTAAAGGACCAACTGTTAATCAAAATGGAATCTGATGACATTTTAACCGACGACAGGTTCGCTATCTCAAATCAAAATGTGACAGATTTTTGAACTATTAAAAATCATATCACTTTGAAATAACATGTTCAAGCCCTTTTTAGCAATTTTTCACTATGGCAGTGTTGGTTATTATACAAAAAAACTCCGGAAACGATTCCCGGAGTTCTTTCTATTTACCTCCCTTTTTTTACATCATGCAGCAGATCCGGATGGTTTGTGAACATGCCGGTTACTCCCCAATTAATCAGCTGCTTCATTCTTTCCTTGTCGTTGACAGTATACGGGTGCAGTTCAAGGCCGCTGTTCACAACCTTTTGCACATATTCCTCATTTAGATACGTATGATTAGGACCGATGCCCATTGCATACTGCTTGATTTCCTTAATCTCTGCCTCGGTAATTTCTGCGTTTGCTTTATAAGAGATTAATTGAACCAGCTTAATGGAGGGGTCCAATTCATTCATCACTTTAAGACTTTGAGAGCTAAAAGATTGGACAAGCAGTTTCTCTTTATTAATCTTATACTTATCAACCAGTCGAAGCAGTTCTTTTTCCATGCCGGGATAAACATCCGGTGATTTTGTTTCAATGTAGTAGCTGTTGTTTTTTCCAAATTTCTTGAAAACCTCTTCAAGTGTCGGCACCTTTAAGCCTTCGTATTCCGCTTTTGATGCATACGGGTACTTTTCGTTGAACCAGCTGCCTGCATCAAGCTGCTTTATTTCGTTTAAAGTGTAATCCTTTACGGACCCTGTACCATTAGTCGTCCGGTCAAGCGTCACATCATGCATCGCAATGAGATGACCATCCTTTGTCATCTGCAAATCAATTTCAATATAATCCCCATGCAATTTCTCGCCCATGTCATATGAAGCGATGGTATGCTCAGGTGCATAAGCAGAAGCCCCGCGATGTGAAACATTTACAATGTCCTTATGTATATCTTTTGCCAATGCCGCACCTCCTCCAAACGCATTTAGCCCAATAACTGCTGCACCAATAACAGAAATCATTCTCTTCTTCAAAGTCTCCGTCCCCTATCTATAATGGTTTACATATTAAGAATAGGGACGAAATATTAACCCTGTGATAATTCGATGTAAAATCTGGAAGAATAATAGATTACAGGAATATTAATACAAGCATTTCGGAATAGGTCTCTTTCACTAGAAAATGCATATTGTAGAAACTTGTAATCTTTTTATAAGTTTTGTCGAATCTGTTTATTTGCGGTTTAATTTGTCGATAATAGAATATAGTATTTCATCCCCTGATTAGGAGCCGAATCAATGACCACACCTTCGACTGCTATAAAAAAACTTCATCATGACATCGATGCCCTGCGCAAAAAGATGATTTCTGTTGGAAAAAGAAAGGGATTGTCACACCCTGAAACGCTTATGTACTCAGAGGAGCTCGATAAGCTCATTTATAAAGTGCAGCGAAGCAAATTCATCCATTAGAACATCCCCGGTTATTACCTCAAAAGTAATAAATATTCCATAAAACGCACACTCTTATAAAAAGGGTGTGTTTGTTTTATGATTGACGCTTAATCGTAGAAAAACATCCGTTCACTTAAGCATTTTTATTGAGAAAAGCTAAAAATATAGCCATAATGATAGGATAACAACTATTAGGAATTGGAGATCTTATGAAGAAAAAATTCATGATTTTATTAGGAATCGTCCTTCTTGTTCTGACAGCCTGCGGTAAAGATCAGGCACAGGAAGCGATCACCTTAAAGGACCAGACCGGTAATGAAGTTACCTTCCCGCAGGACAAGCCAAGTGTTTTCTTCTTTATCACTACATACACCTGAGGACTCTGTCAGCAGCAACTGGTCGAGTTGCATCAGAATATGGATAAATTAGAAGGCTTGGACGTCAACGTGTACATCGTAAGCAATGATCAGCCTGAGCAGCAGCTTGAGCTGTATAATGCTCTTGAAGAAAAAATGGGACACAGCCTCCCATTTGTGTCAGACCCTGAAATGCAGCTCATTGAAAGGGCTGATATGAAAAATGGCGAATCAGCCTATAGAGGCTACGCTTTAATGGATACAAAAGGCAATATTGTGTTCAACAAGGTCAATGACCATTGGGGAGAAGAAATCGATAAAACCGCAGAAGATATTAAGAAAGAATATGAGGGGCTTTCCAAATAAAGACGAAAAAAAACACGCTTGAGAGCGTGTTTATGAATCCCTGTCTCTATTTGTGAACTGGAGCATGGCGATAACAAACATACCGAAACTGATCATCAAAGACAACACTTCAAAGGTACCCATTTATACATCGCCTCCTTATCTTCAGCCTTCCCGGAACCAAACTTGTCCTATACTCAGGATAAGTGCCCATTTGAAAATCCGTCCAAAAGGCCTAAAAAGAGCCAGCCGCATTGCAAAATTGCATGTGACTGGCTCTTTTTTTGTGAAAAGCCGCTATTTTCTTATGCTTGCCTCGAAAAATGCCCTATCTTAATGCGCGTTTTTATCTGATTTATTTGTGAAAAGCTTGAATTTACATATGCTTTCCAAATTTATGTGCGGTTAAGTGATTTTTACTTGCGGATAGAAAAATTTATTTGCGGATAAGCGATTTTTACTTGCGGATAGAAAAATTTATGTACGTTTAGCTCTTATACCGACCTTTCCTTTCTGGATGTCAACGGAATCCGGACATGTTTTCTTCTAATTGAATCAACACTTAAATATAATTCAATGATCAATAACATTAAAATGATCCAAACGCCTGTATTCAATATTACTGCCTGTACCGGGGTTTCTATGAAAAAGGTAAACGTAAAGAACATCGCAAAAGTGAAGATTCGGCTCCACTGTGTCACATCGTATGTGAAGATGCCTTCCTTCAAGCCATATATTAGACTGCGGCAAATCGCCCTTGCTATTTCAATAATCTCCACCACAATGAAAACCAGGAAAACGGCAAGCCAAAACCAAGCAGCCGCCTGTTGGGTTACAAGGCCGGATTTGAACATGGCGAGCCCGCTGATGGACAGGGCACCGTGAAAAATACAATTGGTATTATTCCAATCTTTCGCAATGTTCCAGCCGCGTATGGCATAACGTTTAAGAATAAACCACGCACTAATGAAATAAAAAAGCAGCCCTAAAAAAATAAGAGCGGCATTCAGAAATCCAGGTACATCTGCAAAGACAGTATTGAAAAGGAGAACAAGAGATTGTGTGCTGACCGCCGTCAGCAGCAAAACTCCATGCGTCTGCTGACCAATAGATGTATCCTTGAGCTCTTTGAAGCCTATTAAACTAATCCAAATATAAATAATCCATAATCCCGCATTCAGAATGGCCAGCGCCTGGACTTCTGCACCTGCTCCAAATTGCTTGCAGAACATGATTCCGCAAATCGACGTGCCGGCCACCCAGGTTCCAATGCCGAAACGGTTAATTGGATTAATGTAATGCAGCTTCTTAAACTCTCCTTTATAAATGGTCATGCCGATCGAAACTAAGATGGCCATCCATAAGGCTATATCTGCTATGCTGATAATCTTGCCGATGCTCCCCAAAAAGAAGGACAAACCGAAGAAATTCAGTAAAACACCCTGTGTCACAATGCCAAACGCCATCACAGCCGCCATTGCAGCAGTATTAATATTTATTTTTTTACGAATGATAACGAAAACAGCCCCTATAAACAAAAGGCCCAGCAAAATGAAATAAAACACTATAATCACCGTTAGAATGGATTTTATTTTAATTATAACATCCTATGCATGCGCTGCGGATAATAAAAAAACAGCACATTTTCATGCACTGTCAGGTCCCGCTCCACCATTTAAATTAAAACGATGTTTCCGTTTTGATCATCTTCTGCATGTATCGAATCCCCTTCATAGGGGAGTTCTATCTCAATGTTGGTGCCTTCCCCAACTTTACTTTCGACTATTAAGCGGCCATTATGGTTTTCGATAATTTTGTAGCAAATCATCAGTCCCAGCCCTGTTCCTTTTTCCTTTGTCGTATAAAAAGGTTCCCCCAGACTTGAAATCCGGTCTTCTGATATGCCAACACCCTGATCGATGAATTGAATGGAAATAGTGTTGCCAGACTTTTTAAACACTTTAATGTTTAACTCTCCTCCGCCTGGCATTGCTTCAATGGCATTCTTAATAATGTTGAGGAATACTTGTTTCAGCTGGTTCTTTTCACAATGAATCATTGGGGCGTGAAGATTATTTTCTGCTGCTATTTCGACATTGTTTAATACGGATTGGGTGCTGCTCAAAAGAATCACTTCGTTGATTAATTTAGTAAGGTCCTGCTTTTCGAAAATGTCTGCAGTCGGCTTTGCAAGCACTAAAAATTCGCCGACGATTCCATTTATGCGGTCCAATTCTGAAAGTACAATGTCAAAGTATTCATCTTTCTGGCTATTTGACTTGAAGAGCTGAACAAACCCTTTGATCGAAGTAAGAGGGTTACGGATTTCATGAGCGATTCCAGCTGCCATTTGGCCAAGAAGTGCCAGCTTTTCTGATTTCTGCAGGAGCTTTTCCTGTTCCTCTTTTTTATCAGAAATATCAGTTCCAATTGAGAGTATGGCCTCTTTCCCTTCAAATTCAACATAAAGTGATGAAACTTCAAAAAATCTAGTGGTTCCATCAAAACGTTTTATTTTATATTCTATATTGTTTAAAAGCTGCTTCTCTGACTTAATGTACTGATAACGCTCCTGCAAACGGCCCATATAGTCCAACTCGATAAAGTCAAGCAGCGACCTGCCAATTAATGCACCTTTATCTGATGACGACAATTCGGCGACTGCAGTCGAGTTTGCATACAAAATTTCAAAGTCCTTATGTATGAGCACGGAAACCGGCAGTGATTCCAGAAGCAATTTGTGGCTCTTCTCGCTGGCCCGCGCTTTTTCTGCGTAGTACCTGCTTTTGTCAAACTGCCAGCCGACAAACCAGGCAATGCAGGTAAATAGAATAAAATCAAAAGTAAAGAACGTTTCCTGCGAGAAAATGGTTTGATATGAGGTAAATAAAACCGAAATAAGCACAAGTGAAATTTGACCTGTCCGTTTACTCATATATTCCTCTTTTTTGTGTTTTTTCTATTATTTTAGCATCAATTGTGAGGTTAACGATATCATTTTCAAAAAAATTTATCTATTAAATTCTATAAAAAAACCCGCCCGGGGGCCCGAGCAGGTTAAAATCCGGCTATTTTTTCTTTGGTGCAAGCTCTACTGCCTGACGCATGGCTTCCATTAAGCTTTTCTCGTCAGCTATGCCTTTTCCGGCAATATCGAAGGCTGTACCATGATCAACGCTTGTACGAATGATGGGAAGGCCGACGGTAATATTAACCCCGGCATCCAGCCCTAATACTTTAACTGGCCCATGACCCTGATCATGATACATGGCTACGACAATGTCAAAATCGCCGCGGACAGCTCTGAAAAATAATGTGTCAGCCGGCAGCGGCCCTACAGCATTAATCCCCTCTGCCTGTGCTTTTTCCACTCCAGGAATGACTTTTTCTTCCTCTTCGCCATACCCGAATAATCCATTTTCGCCTGCATGAGGATTGATTCCGCAAACAGCAATTTTAGGTGATTCAATGCCTGCTTTTTTCAATGTGTCATGGGCTAGCTTCAGCACGTGGTACACTCTTTCAGGATTGATCATTTTAACTGCATCAATAATTCCGACATGTGTTGTCACATGAATAACCCTTAAGTTTGGTGCAGATAGCATCATGGAATAATCTTTTGTATCGGTCAAATCCGCTAAAATTTCTGTATGGCCTGGATACATATGGCCGCCCTTTTGCAAGGCTTCCTTGTTTAAAGGTGCAGTGCAGATCGCATCAATTCGATTTTCTTTTGCCATTTCGATCGCTTTAGCCAAATATTGAAATGCTGCGTCTCCAGCTTCAGGAGATACCTGGCCAATGGGAAGGTCTTCCGGCAACAGGTCCAAATCAAGGCAATGTACTACTCCATGCTTATAAGGGATCTCGCTTATCTGCTCTGCCGTTACTGTTTCAATAATAAGCCCGCTGTCAACAAATGATTTGGCCCGTTCTAAAATTTTTCTATCACCAATGACAAGCGGGTTGCTTATTTCATACATTTCAGCCTCTGCCAGGCTTTTTAAAATAATTTCCGGCCCTACACCCGCTGCATCCCCCATTGTAATGCCTACTACTGGTTTAGTTTGACTCATTGCACTCAACCTTTCTTGTCATATAATGTATTGCGTTAGCCAGGGATTGCTCATTTCCGAATCCCCCTGCTTTTGTAACAGCCCAATAGCTTCTTTCTTTGCTGCGCAATCGGCCAAAAGGGAGACCCGGTTCTATTTCTGTATGGAGCTCCATTTCCTGAATACCCAATTCTGAACAAGCAGCTTTTGCAATGTCTCCGCCTGTTAAAATCAAGCCGTCGAGTTCCGGGAACTTATTTACAAGTCTGTTTGCAATTTGCCCCAGTCCCATGGCAATCCTTTCACCAATCTGCTTTCCTGATAATCCTATTGCTTCTCCCGCTATACGGGCTGCATCCCGGTTCTGATCTGAAGAATCCACATAAACAACAAAATGGCTATTATCCTGGTTTTGTCCAATTTCTTCAATGACTTCTTCAAGATCCACTGTCTGATTAACCAATTGGACAGGATTGATTTCTGCAAAATAAGATTGATCAAGTTCTCTAATCCGGGTAAGCTGTTTTTTTGTAACCTGTGACAGACTCCCTGAAACTGTGAGTGTTTTCCTGATGTTATTCTCCTCATGATCATTTTCATGATGAGATCTAAGCTTTAGAGCATCGGGTAAATATTCAACTAGAGCACCAGAGCCAGTCCAAATCGTTTTTTTCTGAACGCTTGTGAAACTCTCGGCAATTACCTGCAGATCCTCTTCCCTTTCACTGTCGCAAACAATCCAGGTTTTCCCCGCCGCAACAGCTCTTTCAATGAATTCAAGAAAATCTGCTTTCTCTCCCCGGATCAATTCCAGATCAAGCAATGCAATATCTTTTCCTGCATTCTTATTTAACATGCGAGGAAGAAAGCTTTCCGTTACAGGTGTCTTTGGATCCCTTCCAAACTCTGTTTCTGTAATCAGTTTACCATTTACATAATGATGTCCAGATACCGTTGTACGATTCATTTTTGGAAAAGCAGGGGCAATAACAATGATTTCCGGGCGATATACCTCTTCAAGCGCTGCCAGTTCAGCTGCTATATTTCCTCTTAAAGTTGAATCTACTTTTTTATAGACATGAGCATAGCCTTTTTCAAAAAGAAGAGAAGCAGCTTTTTCCACTGCTTCATATGCTTCTTCTTGTGTTTTTGCACGGCTATCAGTATCAACAATTAAGACATCAGGGTCAGATTGAATGTTTTTCCCGGTATAATCCATCATAACAGTGGCAGTCAGCCCTTTTTTCGCCAGCTGCACTCCTGAATCATTAGCACCAGTCAAATCATCCGCAATAATGCCAAATTTTTCAAACACAAGAACCACATCCTTTAGCCGTTAACTTTCGTCAGGTTTCCTTCTTTAAACTCATATCCTTTTCTCTCTAGACGCTTAACCAAAAACGCTATATACAGCGGAAGCAGGATTGCGGTTGTCACTGTAGATGCCGCAACCTGAACTGTAGCCAATTCAGCATACTGTGCAAACCCTGCACTTGCTGCTGCAATGGCAGCAGGTGTTGCTACAGCATTACCGGCAGTTGAGCCTTCAGCAGCTCCTACAATTGGATTCCACTTAAACGCTTTAAACACTAAATATCCAGCTGTACCCGTTACGAATACTGTTAACAGGCCAAGGATAATACCTGATAGACCACCGTCTACAATAGCACTGAAGTCAATTCCCATTCCAAGGGCGAAAGCGAAAAATGGAATGAGCATGGAGCTGCCATTATCAAGGAATGCACGCATTTCTTCGTCTAAATTCCCTAATACCATACCTACGAGGATTGGAAGCAGTACGGCAATGAATGATTGCAATGAGAACATTCCATCAACAAAGCCCATTGCTCCAAAGATAGATAAGGCAACCATCGTTAAAAACGGACCGTCATTTAGAGCCAGCAATGAATAAGCTGCACGGTCTTCCTTGCTTCCATACTGGCCAACAAGTGCGACGAATAGGCCGCCATTACTGTTTGTCATAGCTGCAATAATCGCAATTGGAGCCAAACCCAGCCAAAGGCCATTTTCACCTGCAAACATGTAAGCGATTAACCCGAATGCCGCACCAACTACCCACTTCGTTGCTAAAAGGGTAGCCCCTTTCCCAATTGAAACACCAAATGATTTTACATTAATTTGAGCACCTGTACATAATAGGAATAAAGCGATTAAAGCTGATGCACCGTCAACAAACAATGCTTCAGTAAAATTCCCGATACGGAGCAAATCAGGTGCAAAAGTGTTAAGCACTGCTGCAATTAGCAACGGAACTACCATCATCCCGCCTGGAATACGCTCAAGAGTTGCTTTGATCTTCATAATTTTAACATCCCCTTTATATCTGTTTCAATTTTAAACAATTAGTGAAAACGATTACAGTTTCATATTAAACGCTTTCAATGCAAAATTCAACACATTTTACAGAAAAATAGTTTGGTATTTTCTAGTTTTTTATTTTGTGTTGCATTTTTAAACATATAATAAAACAAAAAAAGAAGCTGAATATTACTCCTTCAGCTTCCTCCACAATGTCGACCGATTAATACCTAACCGTTTTGACACCTTTGTTTGGTTTTGGTTTTCTTCCTTCATAACTGCTTCGATAATTCGTTTTTCAATTTGATCGAGTGTTCCGGTTAACAGACTATCTTCAATTTGGACAGGACGCTGCTTCCGATTCAGCTGTCTTGAAACCGTTTCTTTACTGATGATATAGCCTTTCTCAGCTGCCAAGACATCAAAAAGGAATGCTTTCAGCTCAGCGGTATTGCCAGGCCAGTTATAACGCTCCAGCAGCTCCATCGCATCCTCCCTTATTTTTACTGCGGATGTTCCATATTGCTGATGAAAATGTGCAATAAAGTATGCTGTTAAAGCTCTTATATCATCCTTGCGTTCTAACAGAGAGGGGATATAGATGCGAACTGTTTCTTCTTTAAAAAGAAGTGAGTACAACTCTTGAATTTCACTGGATAGAGAGAGGATCACTTCTTTCCCCGATTCTGCCCATTTCTGACACTGGTTGAGCAACCGGGATTTCTCTTCTGCAGAAATGTCCTCAGCGTCATAAATATATATGGATCGGATGTCGTCATCAAAGGGATTTAAGCCTCTTCTTGCTTCCTTTGCATGTATAGAAAGAAACAAACCGGCCCCCTGGTGCTTTAAGTAATGGATATAGCGTGCTAATAATCCTTTTCCAGTGCCTGCAGCACCAATTAAAAGCCATAGATTTCGGTTTTTTCCTGCAGATATGGCAGCCAGACAATCTTTCATTGCTTCACTTTCATGGATGATCATCGGCAGCTGAGATACTGATTCCACGTTAAGATTTTCTGAGGAACTCTTTATATCATTAAGCTCTTTAATAATAAATTGAGTATAAGTTTCACCGGCAATTTCAAGGCTTGAAACCTGAACTTTAAGCATATCTCCCTTTATACCTTCAATCATTACAACGGATTCTGCATTTCCCTTCCGGTGTACAAGACTCTGTAAATCACTCAAGAGTATGGGAGGGGAAGAAAAAGTATTCCATTGTTCAAATACACATTCAGCATTACGGTTAAAAAGGATTATATTGTCAGTATTCTCCTTAATAATTGCCCTGAGCAGGTCGTTTTCCTGCTGTTTTCTGCGAAACGAATCATACAGGGATTTCGCTTTTTGAAACGCATCAAAGATGGCTTCACGTCCGGATTGTATCAGGATTCCCTCGAGCCCTGCTTTAGCAGCAGCCTCAACAGTTACAACATCCCCCATGATCAATTCAAAACCCTTGGACCTTAATTCATGAACAAGGGCTTCTACTTCCTCTTCCTTTTGAATCGTAAAAACCTCTATACCAATATCCAATATGTCAGTAATCGTTTTGGCGCCAAGCGTTATGTTGGAAAAGCCGACAATCGCTTTCTTCCCTGGAAAATCATTGGCAAGGGTTAACACCCGAAGCATATCGTACCCGGATACCTGAATATCAATAACAGGGATATTTGTTTCCTGTTGGACCAGCTTTGCTGTTCCACCCCTGCTGATGATCATATCAATGCCTTCAGATTCGGCATTTTTCACATGCGGGAGTGCCTGCCCCAAGTTTCCAGTTGCTATTTTAATGTCCAAATCTTTTTCCTCTTTCCTGCATTCCTTAATTAATGGAAGCATAGCAGGATAAGGGGCAATAAATAATGTCTTTATTTTCATCACATTCACCTAAATGTATCTTACCATTCATTTCTAAACGACACCAATAAATAGGAAAATGGCTCATTCGTTCTTATTAAAAGGAATGGCAGCTTATTTTTTTATCTGCCCATCCCCTTTCAAAATATATTTTGTCGAAGTCAGAGCCGGCAGTCCCATCGGACCGCGGGCATGGAGCTTTTGTGTGCTGATCCCGATTTCAGCGCCGAACCCAAACTCGAATCCATCTGTGAAGCGTGTGGATGCATTATGGTAAACTGCCGCTGCATCGACTTCATTCAGGAATTTTTCCACATTATCTGGGTTTGAAGAAACAATTGCCTCAGAATGTTTAGTGCCGTAGCGGTTAATATGAACGATTGCCTCATCCACGCTTTCCGCCACTTTCAACGCGACTTCCAAGCCTAAATATTCTGTGGCCCAATCTTCTTCCACAGCCGGAATGATCTTTTCTCCGCATACACCTTCATCGCCGTGAATGGTAACCCCTTTTTCCTCCAGAGCAAGCACAAGATCATTCAGGCCCCCCCACTCTCTGTGCACAATGATCGTTTCACATGCATTGCAAACGGAAGGACGCTGTGTTTTCGCATTGATGGCAATGTTTATCGCCATTTCCTTATCAGCACTTTCATCAATATAGACATGACAATTGCCTGCACCTGTCTCAAGTACAGGGACTGTAGAATTTTCAACTACTGTCTTAATAAGCTTTGCCCCTCCCCGCGGAATCAGGACATCCAGGTATTCGTTCAGTTTAAACATCCCCGAAGCGGTTTCCCGGCTCGTATCCTCAATAAGCTGCACAGCATCAGAAGGCAAGTCGCTCTTTTCCAATGCATGATGAATCACTTTCACAATTGCTTTATTCGAATGTATAGCAGTAGAACTTCCGCGCAGCATAACAGCATTCCCAGTCTTCAAACATAAGCTGGATGCATCGACCGTGACATTTGGACGCGCTTCATATATCATGCCGACAACGCCAAGCGGGACCCTTACTTGTGTAATGGCGAGTCCGTTCGGACGTTCCCATGAGGATAAAACCTCCCCAACCGGATCGTCCAGGTGAGTAAGCTGGATTAATGCGTCCGCCATATCCTGAAGGCGGGCTTCATTAAGCCGAAGCCGGTCGAGCAATGATTCATTCATTCTGTTGTTTTTTCCCGCAGCAAGGTCTTTTTCATTTTCGGCTAAAATAAAGTGCTTCTCAGCCATTAGCTGTTTTGCAATTAATGCCAATGCCTGGTTCTTTTGGTCCGTCGACATTTTCGCCATCTTCCCCGCAGCTATCCTTGCTTTTTCCCCTTTTTGAATCAATTCCATTATCTCGTCTCCCTTCTTTTTTGGCTTACCCAATGATCACGATGAATGACCACACTGCGATCACTGTTGGCGATCACCATGGCTTCAGAGCTTGGCAGGCCTTTGATTTCGCTCAATTCTTCAGATGAAAAATTAACCTGGCCTTTGCCGATAATGACTCCTTTTGGCCCTACAACTTCAACCACATCATTTACCAGAAAGTGCCCGGTTATGTTCGTAACCCCAGCAGGCAGAAGGCTTTTTCCTTGCGATAACATCGCGTGTGCCGCACCCTGGTCCACTTCAATTTTCCCATTAGGTACTGAATGCAGAGCCAGCCACTGTTTGGATGTCCTAACGCTCGCCTTTGAACTGTTGCCAACATAGGTGCCGTTCCCTTTTCCATTGAGGATATCGACTAATTTTTCCCGTCCGCAGCCAACTCCAATAAACACCTGCACTCCCAGCGCCAGCGCTGTCCGTGCCGCCTCCAGCTTTGTCACCATACCGCCGGTCCCTACCTTGGAGCCCGAACCAGAAGCAGCTTTCACCATTTCTTTTGTGATTTCTGTGATAAAATGATATTTTTTCGCATTGGGGGTTGTCCTCGGATTTGAATCATAAATGCCGTTGATATCTGTCAGAATGATTAAATGCTGTGCTTGAACAAGTCCGCTTACGAGAGCAGAAAGCATATCATTATCGCCAAATGCCAGCTCCTCCACCGACACCGAATCGTTTTCATTAATGATCGGGAGAATATTTCGCTTTAAAAGCTCCGCTAAAGTTGCATGTGCATTTTGATATTGCTCTTTGTGCAGGAAGTTCTGCCGTGTGAGCAGCAGCTGTGCAGCTACAATCCCATGCTTCTTACACTCTTCGGTATATCCCTGCATCAGCAGCCCTTGCCCGACTGCAGCAGCCGCCTGTTTTCCGGCGATGGTCACAGGCCGGGAAGGATAGCCCAAATCAGCAAAACCTGCTGCTACTGCCCCAGATGAAATCAGGATGACATCATGGCCAAGCTGTTTTAAACGGGAAAGTGCAGCTACATGCTCCTCAAGTTTTTCGATGCAAAGTCCTCCATTTGTATTTGTCAGTGAACTGCTTCCTATTTTGACGACAATTCGTTTCCTTTTCACGCTATCCACCATCCAATCAAATAAAAAAAGCCCTCCCATCCCTTTAAAAAGGACGGAAGAGCTTTGTCTTTCGCGGTACCACCTTCATTGGCACTTCACACAGCAAGTGCCCGCTTTGAAAATCCTTTAACGCAGGAAATTCGGCCAGGTTTGCCTGGCAGCTCAAGGGCTAGGTTCAATAGCTTTGCAGGCTGCAGGATCTTTCAGCCGGTGAATCCTGCTCTCTTTTAGCCTGAGTTCTACTTACTGGTTCCCTGTCATGGCTGTTGAATTCTTCTTATAATTAGAATTATTATGCATCCTTCGGTATTTTATGTCAATAATTAATTCGCTGATTTAAAGGATTAAAATCCCCAGACAAACTTTCTAACTGTGTGCAATACAGTATGATAAAGCAGGCACATTCGGGAATGCTAATAAAAAATGACTAGTGGGAGGATTTACATATGGAGTCAAACGGAAAGCAACTATCCATATTTTCTCTGGGCGGCATCAATGAAATTGGAAAAAACATGTATGTGATCCAATATGATGACGATATTGTCGTGATTGATGCCGGAGGGAAATTCCCTGACGAGACATTATTGGGGATCGATTTGATCATTCCGGACATCACATACCTTGAGGAAAACCGGGATAAAATCCGCGGGCTGATTGTCACTCATGGACATGAGGATCATATTGGCGGAGTTGCCTATCTTCTCAAAAAGATCAATATGCCGGTTTATGCGACCCGATTTACGCTTGGGCTGATTGAATTAAAATTAACGGAGCATCGCCTGATGGGTGATTCAGAGCTTATAACCATAGATTCTGACTCTAGCCTAGATTTCGGTAAAATAGGCGTTAGCTTTTTCAAGGTGAATCATAGCATCCCCGACTGTCTGGGCATTGTTTTCAAGACGCCAGAGGGCAATGTTGTCCATACCGGCGATTTTAAATTTGACTTAACCCCTGTAAATCAGGAGCATGCTGATATCCATAGGATGGCTGAAATTGGCCGCAGTGGAGTGCTGGCCCTGCTATCAGAAAGCACAAACGCTGAGCGGTCTGGCTTTTCGCCAACTGAACATATTGTCGGGGAAAACATTGAGGAAGCATTTATGAAAGCACCACGCAAGATCATCATCTCAACTTTCGCTTCCAATGTGAGCCGTGTTCAGCAGGTTGTGGCCGCTGCGATTAGAACAAACCGAAAGCTGGTCCTGCTTGGAAGGAGTATGGTAAATGTCGTGGATGTAGCTATTGAACGCGGTTACCTGACAGTTCCTGAGGGTATGATTGTGAATCCAAGAGAAGCGATGAATCTGGCTCCTGAAAAGGTGTGCATATTATGTACCGGCAGCCAGGGTGAACCGATGGCTGCCCTTTCACGGCTCTCTGCCGGAAATTATCGTGATGCAGAGATTCATCCTGAGGATACCGTGATTCTTGCAGCATCCCCAATCCCGGGGAACGAACGCGATGTCTCTAAGATTATCGACAACCTGTTCAAGCTGGGAGCCCGGGTGATATACGGTTCAGGAAGCTCAACAGGGATGCATGTGTCCGGCCACGGCTATCAGGAGGATTTAAAGCTTATGCTCACATTGATGAAGCCGAAATATTTTATCCCGATTCACGGTGAATATAGAATGCTTCACCATCATAAATTGCTTGCTGAATCCATCGGTGTTGAAACTGGGCATACATTTATCATTAAAAATGGGGATGTCGTTGATATCGAGAACGGAGAAGCACGCCAGACCAGGCGGGTACCTGCCGGAGATACTTATGTTGATGGAGTGGGGGTTGGTGACATTGGCAGCATCGTGCTCCGGGACAGAAAGCAGCTGTCCGAGGATGGGATGATTGTGATCGTACTGACCATGAGCAAGAATGAGCGCAAAATGATATCAAGACCTGATACGATATCCCGAGGTTTCGTCTACGCACGGGAATCCGAAGATTTGCTGAGAGAAATAAATCGGATTGCGGAGAAAACCGTCAATGATCTTCCAGAACAGGATAAAAGCCAGTGGAATGTCATCAAGCAGAGCATTAAGAAATCACTTGGGCAGTATTTATTTGAAAAAACAAAGCGCAAACCAATGATCCTGCCGATTATAATTGAAATATAAGCGAAAAGAGGCAAGCCTAAAACGGCTTGCCTTTATCGCAGTCTAATGCTCAGTAAGCCCCACCCTTTGATCCAGAGGTTCAGGTCTAACTGAGCATATAGGCCAGATTGGTTCAACTAACAATCAGTTGGGAAACCACCCGCTGATTGAAGCTTCACTCTATCTAAAGGGCTGCTTAACCGCGGCGTCCGCCTCGGCCGCCCCGCTTTCCTTCAGTATTGCGCTTTAATGAAGAAATATTTTCTTCACTCGATTTTAAGAATTTTGCCATTTTGTCTTCAAAGCTTTCCTTCGGCTTAAAGTTTCCTTTAGAACGGAAATCTCTGGAACCGCCGCGGCGATCATCTCTTCCCTGGCGCGGCGGGCGCTGAGAATAAGAAGATTGGCCTTCAGGTCTGTCCACTGCTTTTTTGATGGAAAGGGCAATTTTGCCTTCCTTCTCGCTAAGCACTTTAACAGTTACCTCATCGCCAACTTTTAAATGCTCATTCACATCTTTAACATAGCTGTCCGCTACCTCACTAATGTGAACAAGACCTGTCGTACCGCCTGGCAGTTCGACAAAAGCTCCGAAATTTGTAATACCTGTTACTTTTCCTTGTACCTTACTTCCAATTTCGATTGACAAAAAAACTTCCCCCTCGGTAGTGTTAACAACGTCTTATTATAACTTTTTTTAAAGATAATTTCAATGCCGGCGATATCCCTACGATATTCTACCCGTTAAAATTCGGGATAAATCATATTTTTTGTTCAAATTTAGTAAAATTTATATATTTAATTGCTTGTTGGGCCATTATTTCAGCCAATTTTGTATGCAGATGGCACACTTTTATATTGAAAAATATTTTTATGTGCAGATAAAAATTTTATGTGCGCATAACGCTTTTTTATGTGCGGAAGGATGATTTAATTAAAAATTTATTTTTATGATATATTGGCAAACAAAAAAAGCTCCTGAAACAGGAGCTTAAACCTTACACAGTATGACCTTCCTGAAGAACCTTCCTGCTGAAATGACGCTTCATTATAATCCCATACAGGGACGCCAATACCTGCTGAAAGAGCATACCGATGACCACAGGAACAGCAACAGGAGCAGGAAAATAAGTAACTGCCAGGACGGAGCCAACGCTGATATTCCTCATCCCGCCATTAAACGTAACGGCCACAGTTGTGCCCTGATCGTATTTCAGTAAATTAGCGATGATGAAAGAGATAAGATAGCCCATAAACGCCACACAAAATACAGCAAGCCCGATGAGGACCAATTTAAGATTTACCTCCTTCAGATACGGGGCGACGACAGCTCCATTCAGCATGACCACAATGGCCATTCCTAGCTTAGAAAAAGGAGAGAGCCGGCTGCTCAAGGCTGCAGCGCTTTTTCCTGCAAATTGATTGAAGAGCATACCAAGAAAAGAAGGCAGAACAATCATGCCGAATAATCCAGCCATCATCGGCACAACATCGATCTGTACAGATTTCTGGAAAAATATCGACAATGTCAGCGGAACAATAAATGGTGACAAAAAGGTATCTACCAGAATGATGGACAATGTCAGCGGAATATTGCCGCGATAAATGGAAACCCAGATGAAGCTCGATATGCCGGTCGGAATGGCCATAGCCAATACCAGCCCGGTAATAGTTAATGAATCATCACCAAACGCAAGTTTACCTGTGCTCCATGCAAAGAGAGGCATCAAAATATGAAGCAGAAACAATATGAGGAAAAGCGGCTTTGGATGATGAAGGATTTCTTTTAAACTGCTAAAACTGGAGTTCAGACTGCCTGAAAACGTCATAAACGCAAAAACCCAAGGGATGATAAAAGCAAAATCCTTAATATAACCAGCGAGCATAACACCTAGAACCACGCTTATTGGAGTAATCAATGGCATCATTTTCTCCAGTTGTTTATTGATTTGAATTAGCACACTGAGTACTCTCCTTTTCCGAATAATTGTTTACCTAACTAATTATTTTATCATAATCTGGCGGGTTATATATCAAAATAGTAAAAAAGAGCCAAAACTCGGCTCTTTTGATTATCTCCGTTTTTCCGGCATATATTTCAGCCATTTTCCCAGCCTCCAACTGTTTACTCCAAACCCTGCAAGCGCAATGGCTGCGATGCCTGCGGATAATTGCATGATCAGCATTTCTTCTAAATAAATGCCAAAGCCAGACCCAGTTAAACCTAGCATGAATAGCTGAAAAAGCTGTTTTTTTCGATTTTCATAGATCGTAAACTGAAAATCCCTTCTTTGCCCGGCCTCTTTCATTTTTTCCAATTTACGCGGTGTTTCCAGGAATTCCACTGCTGAATGAAAAATTTTAAAGAGCGGCTGGGATTGAATAATGCTCCAAATGAATGACCATTTATTCCCCTGTGAGCTTAACCACTCTGTAAAAACTGGTTTGCCAAGGTCAAGAAGATCATCTTCTGGTGCCAGATGGCGAACAATCCCTTCTATTGTCATAAATGACCTGCCCAGAAAAACAAAGCGGGTTGGCACCTGGATCGGAAGAGCAGCAATCATATCATTTAGTTCAAGCTTAAGAGCCACTAGATCCATATCTTTTACCTGAGAAAGGTCAAATGCCATCCATTCTGACAGCAGCTTCTCCATTGTTCCCGCATTAGCTTCCGGCAGCAAAAATCCCAGCTGTGACAGACATTCGACTGCTTTACTGTAGTTTTTAGCGAGAATGGATTCAATTAAATTCTGAAAAGAGACTGCATCTTTTTTTGAAATTTCCCCGGCCATGCCGAAATCAAGAAGAATGATCCTCCCCTCCCTTGTAAACAGCACATTTCCTGGATGGGGATCGGCATGAAACATCCCAGGTTCCAGCCATTGCGGCAGGAAGATCTTCATCAAACGGCGTGCCAGATCGTGACGGGATATCTCAAGCTTTTCAACCGCTGCTGAATCATTGAGTCTTTTTCCCTCCACCCATTCCATGACAAGCACTTTTGAAGTGCAAAGCTCCTGATGCACGCGGGGAATTTTAACCAACTCATTATCTTTAAATCGCTCCTTAAAATAAAGCAGGGTATCCTTTTCCTTTGTAAAGTCAAGCTCCCGCTCAATAACCTGCTTTAGCTCCTGAAATAGGACCTTTAAATTAAGGAATCCCTTAGGAATAGGGACAAACCGATCAGCAAACCAGACAAGAATACTTAGGGTCCGGAAGTCGGTATGTACGATGGATTGAATATCAGGACGCTGTACTTTAATGGCGACAATTGAGCCGTCCTGGAGAGCGCCTTTATATACCTCCCCAATCGATGCTGATGCAATGGCTTCTTTTTCAATCGCCACCACCTTTTTAGAGAGCTCGCTCCCCCACTCTTCGTTTAAAATCCTCTGGATTTCACTCCATTCCGATGGCGGTACCTTATCGGTCAGGTCTTGCAGCTCCTGGATGAAAGCTTTTGGAAGCAAATCAGAACGAATGCTGATGAACTGACCAATCTTAATCAGCAGCCCTTCCAATTCAAAAAGTGTTGTCCGGAATCTTTTCCCGATGCCAGACCATAATTTTTCCCATTCTGCTTCTGATTTGCGGGTCCATTTATACCAGTAAATTTGAAATATAATGCGAAGTGCCATAGAAAGCAATTTGTACATACGGAGCAATTTACTTCTCGCCTTCATTTCCATCATCTTCTTCCCTAGAAAAATATACTGTCTTATTCTGTATTACAGGCTGAATACCCTTTTCTTTTTATACGGTATCATGTTTAAAAGGTTTCATGACATAAAAAACAGCCCGTCCTTACACAAAGGACAAGCTGCCTGCTTGATTCTGCTGAATATACTGATGAGTTATGTTAACAATCTTTTCTTTATCATTGTCCATGGATGCCACATGATAGGAGTTATAGAGCGATATAGCTTTCTTTTTCACGGAGCCAATCTTCTCCAAAATAAAATCTGTACACTCTGCAGGCACCACATGATCTTCTACCGACTTAAAGCCTAATACAGGTGTTTTAATGGAAGGTAATAAGTCTGGTGTTCTTTCCATGATTTTCTGCAATTCGAAGATGGAGGGAACCGGAACTTTCCCGTACGTAATTTCCTCTACATCCTCTTTTTTAATATCTGGTGCACCTTCATCAAGGTATCTGGGATTTGTTTTCCCCTTTAAATATTCATAACATGGAACCCGGAGAGCGGCATTTATTAACACAATACCTGCAATTTCGGGATATTTATTTGCCAGCCAAAGGGTCAATGCACCACCCATTGATTGACCTGCAGCATAAACAGATGTGCATCTGTCTTTTAGAAATTGATACCCCTTTTCTGCTTCAGCAAACCAATCCTCATGAGAGGTTTTTTCCATATCTTTATAATGTGTGCCGTGGCCTTTAAGCCTTGGAGCAAAGACGGTATAGCCAAGCTTGGCAAATGACTCCCCCAAAAACCGTACACTCTGGGGAGTTCCAAGAAAACCATGTGTGATCAGAATCCCGATCTCATTGCCTTCATAGTAGAATGATTCTGCACCGTCCAAAACAGGATAACGTTCATTCATAATCTATTCCTCCCTCAGAATTAATTACTCACATTATATAACCAACTATTCCGACCTGTCAACTTGTATTTAAGAAGAAAAAAGACCGCTCTAAACATATATGGAGCGGTTAGACTAAAGAAAGTATTAACACAAAGATAAGGATGGCGTAACAAGCACCAAAGATAATAGCCCTTACATTAGAGTTACGTGTGTACCCTGTGAAGTTTGCAGGTGATTGAGCAACATCCACCTTCCTGCTGTGAATGACCATACTGATATTGGTCATGATTAGAATCGCAATTGTAAGAAAAAATAAAAACATCGGCTCTATTTTCAGAATTTCCCCGGAATCAGAATGGAAGTAAGCATTGATAAATAGTATGCTGCTAAAAAGCAATGTCCAAATACTCCCCACAATCCGCTGCTTACTCCATTCATTGCCCATCTTTTCTTTTTCATAGATGGCAATTTGTTCGATAACAGGAAGAATAGATTTAGTGGAATTACGTTTTGCCCATCCTAAAATTGATTGAATCAGAGTTACCGTGCCAAGGAAAATAAACATTTGCGAAAAAGTAATATCTATTAATATTTGTAAAATGTAAGTCGCACTTAAGAAGAATAGGAGGGTGCCATTTAAGAGCAGGAGCTGCCTGACTCTCAGTTTCTTAATTTCAGAACTGGTCACGATCCCGCCTCCCTATGTCTCATGAAATAAATAATGGGGCTCACGGTTCCCAGGATGACAATCACAAGGAACATCCAAAATCCGCTTCCTCCTCCCATCCCTAACTCATCGGCAAGAATGGCTCCAAAAAATAGTACCTGGCCAGATATAATGATTGAAATGAGGGCAACCGCCATAACCGTAAATCCGTTCAAGAAACCCTGCAAGGCTTTAGGAAGCCAAACAAGAACGAATAGAACCACAGTAATTAATAGGAAACTAGAAATCACTGGCCTCAATAATGTAAAGGTTCCATCTGTTACAAAAGATTGGTAAGTGTACATAAATCCCCCTAATAATTTCTAGAATAGTATTATTTTACAATTAAACAGGAGGTGATGCCACCCTAAAAAAAACGGCTGCACTTTTATGTGCAGCCGTTTTTTAATATCTCTCAAGTAATTCAATAATCACTTTGAATGTTGAGGTTGTGTCCATATAAGCATATTTGCCTTTCCCATTAAAAAAGTTGCCAGTTTGTATGACAGGATATCCCATTTCTTCCAGCAATCTGATTTTTTCATTCAGGTTATCGACAACGAACGAAATATGATGGACACCTTCCCCGTATTTCTCCAGATGTTCCTGCCAAGTACTTGGTGAATCACCTGGTTCGATTAATTCAATTTGAATGAAAGGTGTATTGATAAACATATATCTTGATTTACCTTCTGTTGGCCGGCCTCTGAAAATGACCTGCGTCATTTCACTTGGACCTGATTGTATAATGGGTGGCTTATCGGCACCGAGAAGCTTACAGTAAGCTTCTGCAGCCAAATCCAGATTTTTTACCACGATTGCCAGCTGCTCGACTTTATTTGTTCCAAGCAAGGGGCATAGTGAATCAGGGGGAGCTGCAGTATTTCTTGCCTCAGAGCTTTCCAGGAGTTCAACCAATATCTTGCAGTCTCTCAAGGTATCAGCATAAACATATCTGCCTTCACTTGATGTAAATTCTCCACTTTGCAGTTGTGAGTACCCGCTCTCTTCAAAAAGCGGCATTCGTTCACTGATGGATTCCACATCAAAGGCAATATGGTGTATGCCCTCTCCAGCCCGATCCAAAAACTCCCGCATCGTGCCTGGTTCTTCATTTGGTTCAATAAGTTCAAATTGAACAGTTGGTGTATTTAGAAATGCTAATTTACTTCTTGATGCAGTAGGGTTTCCACGGTAAATTACCTGTGATACTTCCTGATCACCTGTTAAAAACCACTCGGGCTTCGGAACTCCCAGTAAACTTGAAAAAGCCTCACAAGCCTCATCAATATCCTGAACAACAAAAGCCAGCTGGTTTATTTCCTGATTTCCAGCTAATGGCGCTTTAGTAGTTTTGCTTTCTGCCATAAAAAAAATCCTCCTAAATGACGCTTCTCCTTTAAGATAATCCCCGTACAGCAAGTCCTCCATCACTGGAAATCACTTCGCCTGTAATGGCTCGGGATTGATCAGAAGCAAGCAGCAGATACGCTCCAACATGGTCTTCGCTGGTCATAGCTATGCGGAGGGGATTTCGGGATTTAATGCTTTTTGCTTTCGTATCCGGATCGACTGCTGTCACAAACGGCTTAAGCGGGCCTATGACATTGAGTGCCGTCAATGTGCCGCCTGGTGCCACCGCGTTTACTCTGATGTCCGGGGCTAATTCAAAGGCAAGCTGGCGCATTAAGCCGATTTGCGCGTGCTTGCTTGCTGTATACCAGACTCCGCCCCCGTCTGGGTAAAAGCCGGCTCCGGAAACCGTGAAAATCATATTTCCATTTGTTTTTTTCAATTCTTCCGCAGAAGCTTTTGCACCATTAAAATAGCCTTTAACATTAATAGTAAATAACAGGTCATAGGCATCTGACATGGCCTCTGGTGTTACTTCACTAAATTTGGCAAATCCGTCAAATACGCCGGCATTGGCCACGAACACATCGAGTTTTCCCGCCGCTTCCACAGCAGCTCGAACGGCGTTAATGTGATCCCCGTATTCAGTGACGTCCCCTTCCATGCATAGAACACGATCCCCGTATTCCTGTTTCAATTGCTCGAGGCCAGCTGCTGATTTATCCAGTACAGTTACAAAGGCTCCTTCCTGTATAAAAGTCTCTGTAACAGCCTTGCCAATGCCAGAGGCGCCCCCGGTCAAATAGACTGATTTTCCGCTTAGCTGTGCCATACTGAATGTTCCTCCTTAAACAAAAATAGCGAGATTTCTGGTATTGAGTGTTGTTTGATCGACAATGAAAACCCTCTTTGATAATTTCCAGATGCCATCTTCATATGTAAATTCATCACGGCGCTCTCCTGAGATCAGGTCATGATGAATGTCTGTACTCCGGCTGCGATAGATTAGAAGATAACTATTTACAGATGCTTTTTCATTCGGGACATAGTCTGCCAGTTTTACATTGCTTACAAAGCGGCGGGTGCGGGAAGGAGGAATTTCCGCCCAAGCATAGTCCGTTTTTAACCGTTCGACTCTCAGGCTCAGCAAATCTATATCATCATTAAAAGAAAACATATCTTCCGCATAATCCGGCCTTTCGGTGCCTTCCTTATTGACACGTACAGGCATTTGATAAATCAGGGATGGATGCATAAGGCTGAACCAGCCATCAAAATCAATATGATCAAGCAGCTCAGCTTCTCTGTAGAGCCATTGTTCAAATTCATAGGTTGCGAGCATTTTCTCTAAACTCATTCCGTATTCCCCCATTTCAGGCATCGTTCCAGTTTACTTAAGCGTTTATGAGATCAAGCCAGTAGCGATAGAAATTCCTTTGATTTGCTTCAGAAAACTTATCATCGTAGACAACACCCGGACCGGTGAAATCGCTGACCGGTTCCCGGTGCATGCCCATCGTATAATTGTAAACAAGTTCTTTCATAACAGGCATTGGCCCTGATGCGGCAGCGGTGATGTCAGTAAAAACTTCTGTATCATCCTGCTCAAAAATGCCTGAAGGGCTGAACGTTAAAATGAAAGAATCCCTTGAACGTTTCTTCCAGTCCTCTGCAGCATTTTTCTCTACCAGGAACCAGGCAATCACTTCCATTTTATCTGGCCCAATTGGCCTCCACATCCGAACGGTTGTATTCGAAATCAGCTGTCCTTTTACCTTTGTATGTGAAATGAGGAAGCTCAGGTTTGGAAAGATGTTTCCGATCATATTTTTCAAATTGGCCAGCACATCATATTGTTCATCTGTTAAATTGGATTTATATTCAGATTTTAGCTCTTCAGGGAATGCGAAGTCAGGATTAGGAGTACCCAGATTTAAACCATGCCCGTTCATAGTGTGGATTTGGTATCCCTTTTTGGAATATGTCGCACTGGGCACCATGCCCAATTTTGCAATGGATCCATGAGTGACCATTGTGTGGTAGGAATCGCCGACAAAGTTATCTGCTCCTACCTTCCAGTTTGAATGGATGATAAACCTTTGCGGAGGGCCGACGACTTCCATTTCAGCACGTCCGGCTAAAATATCCAAATACCATTTGAAATCGCCGAGGAAATCTGATAGAGACTCAGCTTCTTCATTCCAGGTTCCAAAAACAAGGCCTTTATATGATTCAATCCTTATTTTGTGGAGTCCCAGTTTGGACTTATCCAGGTCAGCACCATAAATATCCTTCTGCAGAGGTACTCCAATAAGATCACCATTGTTTTTAAAATTAAATCCATGATAAGGACATACAAATGAAGATTTATTTCCTTTGTCAGCACGGCATAATTTCATCCCCCGGTGTGTGCACATATTGTAAAAACCGCGGATTTCATTCTCTGAATCTCTTGTAATAATAATGGAGTAGCCTGCTAAATCTCTTAACATATAATCATTTTTATTCGGGATTTCTGATTCATGGCCAATAAAAAGCCAGGTTTTCATAAACACCTTTTTATGCTCAATATCGTAAATCTTAGGATCTGCGAGGATAAAGGCAGGAATGGATCCAGCCTCAGGCTGGACTGTTTCGTTCAAGTAGCCGATCGTTTCTTTTTGGGTCATTTCTTCTAAATTCTTAGTTGTCGTTTTAATCATATGTAAATTCCCCCTTCGTCTTAAAATAAGCTTCTCCAAGGAGCGAGGAAAAGAATGAAATATTCTCTTCCTGCTGTTGCACCAGTTTACATCTATCCAACCCGGATCATCTCATCCCTATTCTTCAATGAAGCCAGGATGCTTAGAGCTGCCAGGTAGCTTGTCTTTGGATTATTAGGCATCGGGTCATTTTCGACTTGAAGCGATAGCTTTCCGAAAGAACCTGCTGCCTCAATCGTATGGCTATTTTTCCTTGCTGCTGGATCGGATATGATTTTAACTCCGGTATTCTCGGCACCTAATCCCGCGAGAGACAAGATAATGGAAACATTGATATTCCTTGGGAATAATCTAATGGCTTCGGCGGCAGAACCCTCAAAAAGCACCTTTTCCCCATTAAGCGGGGCACCAGGAAGTGCCTGAGGAGGCTTCCTGGTGATAATGGAGACAGAATCCAGCTCACCAATCGATTTGGCAGCTTTTAAAATATCCAGTCCGCCGATTGCCCCTGATGGCAAGTGGATTTTCGTATTATTTAAGATGCAGATTTCTTCAAGGCACTTATAAAATTCCCGGTCTGCCAATGCCCCAACACTGCTGACAACCAGATCTTTGCCTGAAAGCAAAATGGAAGCAGCATACTCTTCTACAGCTTCAACAGTTGCTGCTTCAATAACCAGGTCGGCATCGGATTTTAAAAGGGATTCCACGTCTTCAAAGATTTCCGCTTCAAATTCACGTGATAGTTCCTTTGCCTGTTCCTGGCAGCGAGTATGAAGGCCAATAATTTTCGCATTCGGTATTAAGCAGTCTATATTAATGCTTTGAAGCAGGAACCTGCCTATATTCCCGCCTCCTATTAAGGCTAATTTCATATCGGTATCCCCCTAATTGGCAAAACCATAGGAATCTGCAAAAAACTCCAGACCGCAATGCCGCGTTTCTCGTGAAAGTCCGCTTTCCTTTAGGCCCGGGAAGTCCAGATGGAGATCCTGAAAAACGGTATGATTATTATGGAAAACGGCGCCGGCCTCTAACCGGTCTGCAAATTCAAATGCTTTGGCTTCATCTTCTGTCCAAACAGAAGCCCTTAAACCAAATTCACTGTCATTTGCCAGGCTGATGACTTCCTCATCCTCTTTAAATGGAAGGATCGGAATGACAGGTCCAAACTGTTCAGCACGAACAATTTCACTTTTCTGATCCACACCGGTGATGATTGCAGGCAGTATGTAATAGCCTTTATCCCAGGACTCTGGATCAAGCTGAATCCCTCCTGTGATGACGGTAGCTCCGGATTTTCTGGCACGTTCGATCAGCCCATTCACATATTCGTACTGGGCCTTATTGTTCAAAGGCCCCATCTCGGCATCAGGCTGAATGCCATTTCCAACCTTAATATGCTGAAATTCTTTTCTAAGCTTTTCTACCAGCTCCCCGTATCGGGATTCATGGACATAGATCCTTTTGATGGCTGAGCACACCTGGCCTGCTGCCCTAAGAACTCCGAAACGCAGTCGCTTAATAGCGCTTTCATCCAGATTGGCATCTTCGAGAATAATAGCCGCATCATTTCCGCCAAGCTCCATGTAGACATTTTTCACCGTGCCTGAAGCAGCTCGCATGATTTCTTTCCCAGTCTCGGTACTGCCGACAAATGCAATGGTTCGGATTCGCGGATCTGAGCAAAGCTTATTGCCGATCAGCCCTCCTGAACCAGTTACAACATTAATGACTCCATCAGGGAAATAAGAAGCCACTGTCTTGAGGAATGACATGATTGTTAGCGGACAGCTTGTCGCCGGCTTTACAACGACTGTGTTTCCGGCAAGAACAGCTGGGATCACCCGCTTAAACGTAAGGATCATTGGTGAGTTCCATGGAGAGATCACTGCCGTTACCCCACGGGGACGCTTTCGGATTTGGACCTTCTGGGAACCGGGAATGGATTCAGGCTTCCACCATTCCAAAAGCTCTTCGGCAGCTTCCTTCATAATATCGACACAGCGCAGAAGGTCTTTTTTCGCTTCCACCAGCACTTTTCCATTTTCTCGGATCAGCAAAGTGGCGTTCTCTTCGACACTTGCTTTAATCTCGTCGGCAGCGAGCTTCATCCGGTTTGCCCGGTCCTCAATCTCACTTTTCGACCAGGTTTCAAAAGCCTTTGCTGCAGCAGAAATGGCCAATTCAACCTGTTCTTCTGTACACAAGGCAACTTCGCCCACAACTTCCTGATGATCAGCCGGATTAAGAACATGGGCTGTATTTTCTGTCTGGATCCACTCTCCAGCTATTAAATATTTTCCTGAAACAAATGGATACGTCGAAATCATCCCAAATCACTCCCTTACAACTTTTTCGGTTTGAACGCTTCCGCCGCGCCAGGAGGCCCACCAAATGGTTTCGCCATTGGCCCGACTGCTTCCATATCCACTACGATCATGGATGGTTTTCTCTTGTCCATTGCCTTCTCCAGCTCGGATGCGAATTCTTCCGGAGAACCGATTTTTGCAGATGCAAATCCCATGGACTGAGCCAGCAAAACGAAATCGGGGCTAACTAAATCGACCGCAACCTGCCGTCCATAGGCGGCATCCTGAATATTTCGGAGAACACCATATCCTGCATCATCAAACAGGATGACGATTATCGGAAGGCTTTCCTGTACTGCAGTTGCCATTTCACCGACATTGACCATGAAGCAGCCATCTCCAGCTAATAAAACAACTTGTCTATCCTTACATCCCATTTGTGCTCCGATTGCAGTCGGCAAGCCTTGCCCAATTCCTCCGCCTGAAGCATGTATGGATGTACGCGGCTGATATATTTCAAATAATCGGCTGCCCCAGACATTTGCCTGTACCGTAACGTCACGCACCAATACAGTATCCCGCGGGAGCAATTTACGCATAGCATCAGCAATTTTTTCATATGGTCCAAGTGTTGCTCTCAACTGAAGACGCAGTTCTTTCCTTACTGATAGCACTTCTTCCAAATAATCTTTGGAAGGTGATAATGATTCCTTAGCCAATTCTTCATTTACTTTTCTCAATATAAGCTTAGCATCACCTGCCAGCCCAATGGCCGCGGCATAATTTCTGTTCATTGCCTGGAGATCAGCATCAATGCTGATATGATTTTCTGGAATTTCTATTTTCCAGTTGGAGGTTTCATTCCCTCTAAATCTGACTCCAATGCTGATCAGGAGATCCGATTTTTTCACTAAATCTTTTGTTAATTCAAATGATGCAAAGTGGCCAATACATTGAGGATGATCCTCCGGAATGCTGCCCTTTCCTGATTGGCTCGTAATAACGGCTGCCCCGATCCTTTCCGCAAGCTCCTGCAATTCTTTGGAAGCCCCGGAGCTAATGACGCCCCCACCTGCCCAAATGACCGGGCGGCGGGCCTGGCTGACTTTGGTTATCGCCTCTTTTGGAAGATACGATATTGAGCTGTTTTCCTGTACTGAAACATACACTTCTTCCAATGAATAATCCGGTATAATTGCAGATTGGAAATCGATTGGAATTTCTACTGAAACAGGTCCTGAAGGTACAGCAGCAGCTTCCTTAATGGCTTGCCTGATAACCGCAGCTGCCTGTTCAGGCCTTCTTAGCCGCATAGCTTTTTTGCATGAACCCTCCATAATAGACAGCTGGTCTTTACACTCGTGAATATAGCCTCTTCCAGTTCCCAAATAGGGGGATGCAACCTCACCTGTTAAATGCAGGAGCGGAACCCCCGCTGCCCATGACTCAATCAGTGAACCAGCAGCGTTTCCTGCACCAGTTCCCGTACTCGTGATGACCACTCCCAATTTTCCTGTCGCACGGGCATAACCATCTGCCATATTTGCCGCACCGCTCTCCCCGCGGGAGCATACCAGATGAATTCTTCCATCACGGAGGATGGCATCATAAATCGGCATATTATGAATGCTTACAATCCCAAATGCCACCTCAACACCAGCACGGACGAGTTCCTTCACAACTGCATCTGCTGCAGTAAATTCCATTTGCTCACTTGCTTTTACCGGTGCAATTTCCAATTGTTCCTGTTGGCTCATCATAATCATTCCTGCCTTTGCTTAATATTAAAGCGCTTTCCCCAGCGCTCCAGCTGTCTCAATGGTTGATCCTGAAACATAACTTGCCTGCTTTGAGGCTAAAAAGAGAATGACACTGGCTACTTCTTCTGCTTCTCCAACCCTGCCCAGCGGAATCTCCCGCTTTACTGCAAGATCTTTGTAATATTCCTCGGCATCCATATCAGGTGCATTTTTCAATCGTCTGCGTTCCCACTGGTCAGTACGGATTAATCCAAGACTTACGGAGTTGACCAGGATATTGTCTGATGCAAGCTCTTGGGAAAGCGTTTTACTTAAGTTTAAAAGACCTGCCCTTGTTGCGGCCGTAGCAACCATATGTCTTTCAGGTTCCTTTGCAAGCGTCGCATTAATATTGATGATCCTTCCGCCTCCGCGCCTCACTAAATATGGATGGACAGCACGTACCGCATGGATAATGGCAAAATATTTTAACTGAATCTGTTCCTGCCATTGCTCATCTGTAATATCGAAGAAATACCCCATAACACTTTGTCCGGCGGCATTAACTAAAATATCAATTCCTTCAAGCCGGGATGCTGCTGAATCGACAAAACGATTAACATCCTCTTTATTTGTTACATCACAAGTGGCGGCAAAGATTGATTCCCGTGGCCCGAAATGCAATAAATGGTCAAATGCTTTATCCTTCCTCTCTGCATTTCTGCCGCATACCGCAACTTTTGCACCTTCCTGAAGGAACATTTCTGCTGTTTTGAGGCCTACTCCCGAAGTCCCGCCCATTATGACTGCTGTTTTTCCTTTTAAACCAAAGTCCATAACGATACCCCTTTCAAATAGCTTTAGGTTAATGCATTCACGTTAACCCAACCTGGATCAGGCTTTCCGCCCATGGCTGCACGTGCTTCAGGTTTTGGAGGTCCGGCTATTCCCCATTGATCCATCAGGTGTGGAACCCTTTTCCATACTCGAGCCACCCATTCTTCCTCATCTTCAATGGTTTCTAAATAACACGTGTATTCCATGACAAATTTGGCAGGATCCTGAAAGTAACAGAAGATGTTATTTCCCGGTCCATGGCGTCCAGGCCCCCAAAGCTCCTGATAACCTGCTTTTCTGACGTTTGAAATCCCCCGCATGACTTCATCCACCGTGTCTACCTCATAGGCAATATGATTGACAGATGCATGCCGGTCCTGATTGAAGGCAAGTGAGTGATGCTTCCTGTTGCAGCGAAGGAAAGACATTTGGTGTTCGCTCCAATCAGTTACCTTAAATCCTAAAATATTAGTATAAAAATCTGTAATCATATCCAGGTCTGCCGTATTCATGACAACATGATTCAGCTTCACCGGATCCACATTCTTCTTATTCCAGATAGTCGTGTGCATTTCCACCCATGCTGAAAGTTCAATGCAGCGGTTTTCCGGATCAGCAAAGCGAAGTCCGTACCCTTTACCTTCTTCATCTAAATAGCCCGGCGGTGAAATAACCGGGATACCCTTGGAAGCCAGAATCTCCGCTGCCCTGTCAACGGCGTTCTTATCAACCATTCCAAATGCAATATGGTGAAGCCCCGCTTTTTCTCCCCGCTTCAAATTTAAAATATGATTCTCTGAACCAGCACCCCTGAAATAGACAGAATCCCCATCCTCGGATACCTTATCAAGTCCCCAAATCTTCTCGTAAAACTCAGCCTGCTCCTCAAGAACTGGAGTAATGAGACTAATGTGCCTCAAGTGAGTAATACCTAACATCCTATGCACCTCCAAAATAATAGATTTACAATCCTCCGATCATTGGCTGCCGAGGAAACATTTTTTGTTAAAGGAACCGGGATGACCCGGCAGAGTTAAATTTAGCGGACCATCCCGGTTATATTCATTAGAGTGCCAGTTTGCCAGAAACTATTATTTTCCGTTGATGATAGCTTCTCTTTCTTTCGCACGCTGAATGCGCAGCTCTTCAAGAGCACTCCCTTTCGGATATGTAGGAAGATTTGGTTTTACTGCTCCAAGCATAACCAGCATTAATGCTTCTTCATCGCCATCATTATGAATGCCGCGGTACACTCCCGGAGGAGAACTGATGCAGTCACGCTCATTCAGACGAATTTCATGTACTTCATCCTTGCCTACTTCCTGGATAAGAGCCTTTACACTCCCTTTAAGAATAAAGAATACTTCTTCCACATCATCGTGAAGATGAAGAGGTCCAACACATCCAGCTGGAAGCACCATCGTGCTGAGTGTGAAATGTTCCGCTGCGATTACATTTGAATCATTATTCGCTGTAGCGCCGCGGCCAATATATCTCATTTGCGCCCTCTTGTACTTTGGATCAATTTCTTCTTGAAATTTAAGAACATTCCAGTCCAGTGATCGATCTTGCAGCCTTGCTACATATTTTTTTTCGAAAGCTTGCACATCAAATTTTTCAGCTGACATATAATATCACTCCTAAATCTTTATTATGTTTTATATACAAAACAATGTTTTACTTACAGATTAATAATAAATCCCAATATTTAATATGTCAATTAAAAATATTGAGAAAAATTAAATTATTAAAACCTTGTTTCAAATATGAAACTATCATACGATTACTTTTCTATTTGGAGGAATCTGCTCAATTCGAAGTTCAGCTGCCTCTTTTTTGATTGTAAATATATAAGCGATGAAGCCTAAGCTTGCTGCAATGATAAGCATAACAATCGATGGGCCAAAGTCCCCGCCTGCAAGGTCTCTCATCCATCCCATGATATAGCTTGAAAAACCGCCTAAAATATTAGTGAATCCCATAAGACCGGCAGCGCGCCCTGCTGTTTCCGGGGTTGAAAATTTTACGATAAATAAATTGCTTAAATGGAACACCCCGCCTTGAGTTCCCATTGCGAGTCCCATACAAATACCAGCCAGAACCGGATGTGGTGCAAAAATAGCTGCTGTTAAGAAGACTGCCGTTAAACTGAATAGAATCGTGGCCAGCAAGCTTGGACGTCTTGTTTTGTCAGCCAAAAATCCGCAGGATAAGACAAAGCCCAGAGCAAACAGCCAGGATAATGAGGTAATCCCCGTCATTGCTTCTCTTGAGAAACTTTTCGCCTCAACGAGATAAGTAGGCAGCCAAATGCTGATTCCGAAAAACAAAAACGATGACATTAACATGCCAAACCAAACGATCCAATAGCGGTAGTCCTGTGCAAAGCTTTTCTTTGGTTTTTCAGTGCCATCAGACTTGCGGATATACGCAAGCTCTTCCTTATCAATTGCATAATGTTCTTCAGGAGTATCCCGAGTAAGGAACCAAAACATTGGAATAACAAAAAACAGATTAAAAGCAGCGAGGAAGAAAAACGCAGCTTCCCAATGAAAAGTTGCAAGCACTAAAGTCAATATAACAGCACCACAGGCAGGTCCGAAATAATTGCCCGCGAGCCAGGTAGATTGTGCCCGGCCAAGTTCCCGCTGGTTAAACCAATTTGAAATGAATTTTCCGCAGACCGGAATCATCATCCCTTCACCGAATCCAAGAATTACCCTGCTGATTAAAAACATCTCATAGGAAGTTGCCAAACCGCCTGCAATCATGGTCGCAGTCCAAATGAACAGCCCGAATACTGCCGTTTTCCGCGGACCTGCTTTATCAATAACAAAGCCCCAGAATATATTTGAAACGGCGTAAGAGATAGTAAAGATAAATGTTATTAAGCCAATTTTGGCATTTTTGTCTGCCCCTGTAAGCCCCAGATCACTCAGGAAGCCAGGATCCGTTTGAATAACCGAGATTCCCAGTTTATCAATTTGTCCAAAAAACCAGAAAAAGAATATAGGCACAGCAATATAGAGCCATCTTTTGTTCCCTTTCAGCATTTGTGATCCCCTTTCAAGAAACATATTCATTTTTTGTAATCGCTTTCAATTACTTTTCAAATATTATACTTCATAAGAAAATATTTTTTGGGTGGTATTTTTTTCCCTCCTTTCAGCCATATTATGTTTTACATACAAAACAATGTTTACCACTTATCAATAGTGTAAAGTTTTTCGAAAATTGAGTCAATGAAAAATTTTAATTTGTTTCATTTACTAAAAAATGTTTTATATACAAAACAAAAAAGCTTGCAGCAGCTGCAAGCTTTTAACCACTCTTTCTATTCTTATAAATGATATCCCATATATCCTGATAACTTTTTTGAAATCTCAAGCACTTTAGGCAGCGCTACTTGTTCAATAAACTCATCATGGAATGTTGTCTCTGTTGCTACAACATTAATAGCCGCCATAATGCTGCCGGTTTTATCAAATATGGGCGCCGCTACTGATTGAATCCCATGGTGAAGCTCTCCTTTTGTAATGGAGTATCCATTTCTCCTGATTATTTCAATTTCATTTTGAAAATCAGCCAGGGATGTTTTTGTCCGATCCGTATACGGTTTTAATTCGGATCCATAAAAAAGCTGTTTCAGCTTTTCCTGCGGCTGATAGGCAAGCAGCAATTTACCATTTGCTGTTGCATGAGCTGGAAGCCTCAGTCCGATATTGACATTAATAGCAGATACCCCTCTGACAGGAGCACTGCCAACATACACCACTTCATTCCCATCCAGAATAGATAAATGGCAGGAAGCCCCTGTTTCATCTCTTAATGTTTCCAAATATGGCTGGGCAATTTCCGGAAGTTTTAACGTACTTAAGTAGGAAAAGCCCAATTCTAATACCTGGGGCGTTAAACTATATCTCTTTGAGTTTTCGTCCTGGTCAAGATAACCAAGCGATTGGAGAGTATACAATAATCGATACGGGACTGTTCGGCTAACATTCAATTCTTTTGCAATTTCAACCAGTGACAGAGTTGGACGCTCCTCATTAAAGAGCTTTAAGATTTCCAGCCCCCGTACCAGAGCATTGGCATTATACCGCTCTTTCTCCTCTTTTGCCATGCAAGTCACCCCCTGTTTACATTTTTACTAACATATTAACAAAACCAGGAGAGAAATAGGAAATATTTCTCTATGGTTACCTTTCAGCTAATTCTTCTTTTTTGTATGCTCCCTGCAGGAAATTCAAAATAAGGGCATTAAAATAGTCCGCATTCTCCTGATAGCATAAATGCCCTGTTTTCGGAATGGTTTTCAGAATTGAATTTGGGATATACTGATGGAAAATTTCAGATTCGCTTACAGGAGTCACCTTATCCAATGCCCCGCAGATAACAAGGACAGGAACAGGAATGGAAGGCAAAATATCCATTTGATTTAAATTTGAAAGTGAAAAGGCCACAGAGCGATAGCCCATCGGCCTCACCTGGGACATGATGCGTTCAGCTTCCTTCTTTACTTCAGGATCCGGGTTTGGCGCAAGAAGTTCTTTTACCCTTAATTGAGCCAACTCCTTTGGATCTAATGTGTCAATATTATGTAAGCGGTTCTTCAGTTTTCTTTCGTTTTCTTCTTGACTCTGCCCCGCGGCACCGCGAGTGGCATCGGCAATGATCAGCCTGGTCACCATATCAGGATAACGGCTGCAGAAATCCAGAGCAATGGCTGAACCCATTGAATGGCCTAAAAGATTGACAGTTTTATAATGCAAGCCGTCAATAAAGCCCTTTAAAACATCAGCAAATTGGCTGAACTGTGTAAATTCCTCCCTTGGATCAGAGCTCTTGCCATAGCCGGGCGCATCCCAGGCAATAACAGTAAATTCCTTACTTAACCCTTCCAGCTGCTTTTTCCAGGATTGTGAATTGTTTCCCAGCCCATGAAGAATAACAAGCGGCTCACCATTTCCTTCAACTTCATAATGAATCGTTAAATCATTCACTTCAATAAATGGCATTGTATAACCTCCACACATGTTTGTTTTGTAAGTAAAACAATGTTTCGGTTACCCCTATCATAAATCATATTCTGGAATAGTCAACTGAATAGTCAAAAAATATCTTGTCCTTTATATCATAGCCCCAGTCTCTTAAGCAACAATAAAAACCCGATCATTTAAGAACGGGTTTTTATTTCTGTAACTGGGCTTCTAATTATTGACCTTGTGCACCATTTGATGTAACTCTGCGTATGTGGTCCTCTTCGAAGTTGTTTTTTCTCGCATCTTGCACTTTATTGTCCAATAATGCCTTTTGGTCAACTTGTTCAGATGGTGTATTGTTTTTCTTGGACACGTTAAATACCCCCTATAAAATATTTTGATACCCGCTTAGTTTGATTTATTTTAGAAAAAATAAACATGAATATTTAATGGCTGCATCTGCTCAGTACATATATACTAGTAAACTTACAGCATTAAACCAACTTGTATCCTCATGATTGTAAACTTCGTTTTTTTTAGGTTGACAAACATTTGTGTTAACCATAAAATGAAACCAGTTAACCTATTAATTTGAATTGGAGAGGTATTATGAAAGTTAAAGAGATGACTTATGTGGCTTTATTTGCAGCAGTAATGGGAGCACTTGGTCTTGTTCCTCCAATCATGCTATCTTTTACACCCGTTCCGATAACCTTGCAGACACTCGGTGTCCTTTTGGCCGGCGGTATTTTAGGCGCCAGACTTGGCGGAATCAGCATGGCAGTGTTTTTACTCCTGGTTGCTGCAGGTGCACCATTATTATCAGGAGGCCGCGGCGGCATTGGTGTATTCTTCGGGCCTAGTGCAGGGTATTTGATTTCCTATCCACTTACAGCATTTTTTATCGGGTATTTACTCTCACGCTTCAAAACGTTAAAATTAAAGAATATCCTGCTCATAAACCTGACTGTCGGCATATTCCTCATCTATCTTTTGGGAATTCCGGTACAGGCCTTTATGATGAATATTCCTTTGTCTGATGCGATTAAATTAAGCTTGGTTTATATTCCGGGAGATGTGTTAAAAGCGACGCTCGCTTCTTTCCTGGTATTCCGGCTGCTTAAGCATCCGATTATAAATAAGCAATTTTCTAAATCTCTGGAGACACTATAAGGTGTCTCCTTTTCCATAAGGAGAGGACAACCCGTTGACGAATATTACAGCAAATATTAAAAAACTCGCCGAAGAATCTCCAAATAAAGCAGCAATCATCTCGAAAAGCCAAACTTTAAGCTATAAAGAATGGAGCTCTTATCTCTGCAAAACTGCTAACTGGCTTCACTCTTTATCTGTAACCAATAAAACTGCAGCAATCCTGCTGCCAAATGGAATTCCTTTTCTGCAATTATTCACAGGTGCCTCCATGGCTGGATGGACAGCTGTACCTTTCGACTTAAAATGGAAAGCCGAAGAACTTAAGCAGCGGATTGAAATATCCAACCCTTCTATCGTGATCACAGGTAAAGAATACTATGATCAGATTGCCAGCCTGCACCCTTTCGTGCATATCTGGGAGGATGCCATGGAGGAAATCTGCGGTCAAAGCACTTCGTTTCACATCGATTCAGAAAGGAACCGCCCATTTTATATGGGATTTACTTCAGGCACGACCGGCATCCCAAAAGCATTTATCCGCTCCCATAGATCCTGGGCAGCAAGCTTCAAGGTGAACCATCACGATTTTAAGATGAATGAGAAGGATCACGTCCTGATTCCCGGGGCACTTATCCACTCTCATTTTTTGTATGGCGCGGTAAGTACGCTTTGTACGGGCGGAACGGTTCATCTCCTCGAGAAATTCAGTGCAGCCCAGGTTCTCTCATGTATCGAGGAGCAGCCCATCAGCACACTTTATACAGTTCCGACCATGGTTTCAGCTATTTTAAGAGAAAAAAGAATCATAGAGAAGCCTATAAAAATCTTTTCCTCAGGTGCGAAATGGGATGAAACTTCGAAGCTGGAAATCAGCAAAATATTCCCCCAGCTCTCCATGATCGAATTTTATGGAGCCAGTGAATTGAGCTATGTAACATTTCTTGCGGATGAGGATATAGCAGGATCAGTCGGAAAGCCCTGCCATGGTGTTGAAATCGAAATTAGAGGAACAGACGGCAGGAAACTCGCTCCTTATGAAATTGGCAAAATATTTGTCAGAAGCGAACTTATTTTCGATGGATACCTTTCAAATGAAACAATCCATTCCATACAGGATCAGGATGGATGGGCCACCGTTGATGATATGGGCTATGTTGATGATAAAGGATATTTATACATCAGCGGACGTGAAAAGAACATGATATTATATGGAGCTATTAATATCTTTCCTGAAGAAATTGAGAAAGTGATCAGTCTGCACCCGGATGTCGAGGAGGTTGCTGTGATAGGACTGGAAGATCAATATTGGGGGCAAATTGCAGCTGCAGTCATCAAAGGCAAAACAGATGCCCTTGAGTTAAAGCGCCTATGTAAAAAACATTTAGCCTCATATAAGGTTCCCCGCAGATGGATTTTCACTGAAGAAATGCCCTACACAGCCGGCGGAAAAATTGCCCGTGCCCAGCTGAAGGAATCTTTCGAAAGAAAGGTGATTAGCCATTAAGAAAGCAGTGATTGTGCAGGCAAAAAGAACACCTATTGGAAAAGTAAATGGGATGCTTAAGGACTATGAGCCCCATGAACTTGCTGCCCCGCTTCTGAATTATCTTGCTGAAGGAATGGAAGATAAAATTGATGATGTTATTTTGGGCAATGTCGTAGGACCTGGCGGGAATGTAGCCCGCTTGTCAGCATTAGAAGCAGGACTCCCTTTGTCTGTTCCGGGCTTAACCCTGGACAGGCAATGCAGTGCGGGTCTTGAAGCCATTCGATTGGCATGCTATTACATCCAGGGAGGTGCCGGGACTTGTTATATAGCGGGCGGTACCGAAAGTGCCAGCACCTCGCCCTTTTCCAAAAAGGCCCGCTTCTCCCCGGAAAAAATAGGAGACCCCGATATGGGTGCGGCAGCGGAAAATGTAGCCGAGAAATACAACATATCAAGGGAAAGTCAGGATACATATGCACAATTGAGCTATGAACGGAGCTGGGAAGCTTTCGAAAAGGGACTGCTGGCCGAAGAAATGATCCCAATTGGAAGACATCTGCATGATGAAGAGTTTTTTAGAAAAAGAAAAATGGAAACTCTTCTTAAACGTGCAAAGCCTATATTTAAAAAGGATGGCACTGTAACAGCAGCTAACAGCTGCGGAATCCATGATGGGGCAGCTGCTGTGCTGGTGATGGAGGAAGAAACAGCAATAAAAAACGGCTACAGGCCCATTCTGCGTTTTGCCGATAGTGCAGTAGCAGGTGTACATCCCAACTTTCCGGGATCTGCGCCTGTCCCAGCCATACAAGCTATCCTTGAAAGAAATTATTTAACAATTGACGATATTGATTTAATCGAAATTAATGAAGCATTTGCATCAAAAATAGCAGCATGCGCCAATGAGCTTTCCATTCCTTATGAAATACTGAATGTTAAAGGAGGTGCTCTAACAATCGGCCACCCTTATGGAGCTTCAGGAGCTGTGATGATTACAAAATTATTTTATGAAGTCCAAAGAAGACCTCCTTCCAAATATGTATTAGCTGCAATTGGAAGCGGAGGCGGCGTCGGTGCTGCCGTATTGTTTGAAGGGGTATAATAAAACTGTAAGCTTGCCTGGAGTAGTGTTATTCCAGGTTTTTTTGTATAATCACCGGAAATTCGACACATTCGCACAAAGATAGCAACTGCTAGCATATTGATATTCAACATATATCAACTGATATCATCATGATAAACGTTTATTTTCTCTATTAATGTAAAATCATGCTGTTTCCTCAGCTGCCTTGATTATTACATAGGCGCCAAGAGAGGCACCAATGAATTCCAGCCATCCTCCTGCAGCCAGAAGCAGTCTTTTTTGGATACTCTCTTCATCTTCTATAAGAATTCCTATAGCGTCGAGGATGGCCGATACGGAAATTAATGAGTAGCCCAGAGTCTCGAGATTGCTGAGTATATTATTTTCCGAGTTTGCAACTCCCGCAGCTTCCAAAGCTGACCCCATCGATTGAATGGTACTGCCCAGTGAATTAAAGCCTGCCACAGAAACTGATGGATATTGTATTTCGATATTGTTTGCGGCAGTGTTGATGGAATTGCCGCCTGCCTGGGTAAAGCTCCCGATAATTCCATATAGATTTGCTTCTTCTTCATTTCCTTCAGCTGCACTTATCCTTCCAAATCCCTGCAGGCTATTGCCAACCGCCTGGACTCCGTTACCGTCCCGGATTAATTTTTTGTTCAAATTGTTTTCATCTGGCTTCATGGTTTCACCAATCGCAGAAATAAATGTGCCCGCAACCAAAAAATAAGCTCCGATTGTTAATAGCTCATCTCCTTCTAGATACATGATTACCCCTTTCTAAAGAAGTTCTTCATTTAGCCACACAGAAGTTTTTGAGTCAGGTTCATTGTTTTCTTCTCTGCTATCAGAAGAAATCTCCTGATTTTCCTCCTGAAGCTGGCCGATTACTGATAAAACAGAGCCGACTGCCTGAATCCAGCTTCCAACGGCAATAATGTTATTTGCGCTTTCTCCCGAATCTCCCCGCTCTTTTTCCCTGAGATTTATCGTGCCTCCATATGCCTGAAGGGAGTTGCCAATTGATTGAAGCAAGTTTCCATAAATATTAAAAAGCTGTCCGGCTGCAGTGGGATCTTCAAATTCATCTCCAAGTGCTGCGGCACCGCCAAGAGCCTGAAGCCAATTCCCTGCGATTACTAATTTATCCTCATTGTCTTCCTTTAAATCCAAAGTTAATCCGGCAATGACTATACTATTTCCGATTGCCTGTATCTCATTGCCGACCTTTTCAAGTGATGGCACGCTTTGCCCATCCGCCTGAAGAGCGTTACCTGTTCCTTGGAGGCTGTTTCCCACGATATCAAGCCCCTCAAAAAGTTTTTCCATTTTTTTCGACTTTACGGGTATGGTTGAGACAGCTGAAATGATCGTTCCGATCGCAGCTAAAGTGGCTCCGACGATCTCTTTTAGTTGATTGTCCATAACATACTCCTTAGCTGACGTATGTTAAATTATATTCAATTCATAAATAAGGGGTACGGAGTTGCGGAAATGACAGGAAACAGTGCCGGGGTCCAAGTATGTAAACTGGGATTTGATATCCAAGGAAACGTCGAGCCAAAGTGCTTCGTGCCGGCTCCTCCGTGTTTTATGCTTTAGCTCCTTCATGTTCTTTTCTTTCTTTAGAGGAAAATTATTCATCTTAGAGTATTATCATTAATCCTTCCCATTGCGATGGTGCTGTAATAGTTGCCATCAGACAGCTGCTTATCCATTTTTAATATTCCTTCTATTTCAAAGCCATTTTGCTCATACAGCTTTATCGCTTTCTCGTTAGTTTCAAGAACATTTAAAGTAATCTTCTTAATATGATTAGAGTCCGCCCATTGAATAGACTGTGCTAATAGGTTTTTTCCAATAGCAAAGCCCCAGAATTCCTTGAGAACACATACACCAAATTCAACTTTATGACCGCTTCTTTTCAGTTCGCTGCCTTCACATCTGGAGAAGCCGGCAATTTTTCCATTCACTTCAGCAACCAGGAATATATTCCGGCTACTCATGGAATCTTTATTAATTAACTCTTTAAAACCTGTTTCATCTATAAATGCTTCGCCTGCTTCCCGGTCCATATTCTCCGTTTCGCCATCAATCTGCACCCTTACTTTAGAAAGTTCCTTTGCATCTTCCTCGACAGCAGATCTAATAATGTAGTTCAGATTATTAACTATGTGTTCTTTTGATTTTATTATCATAAAAGTTCCCTTTCTCACTTGATAAATAATTCTATCATGAACTTGAGTATGCTAAAATTAAACAATTCCACAAAAAAGAGCCTATTCCTCCTCCATAAAGGAATGGCTCAAACAGACATTTATTTGTTGATAACAAGCAATGATTTTTCAAATACTTCAATCTTATCGATATCAAATTCATGAAGGTTAATACAGTCCTTGTATTCAGGTTCTTCCGATTCGTCACCAACCCAGCAGGTATACAGTTCACAATAATCCCCTGATGCAAGGTGCTGATCTAAAAAAGCACATAGCAATTTGAAAATTTGCTGCCCTTCTTCATGCCCTTTTGGATAGTCTTTTTTGTAGTATTTATTAAACCAAATGCTGCCGTGTTGACTAGAGGATACCTCGTAGATATATTTTGCTGACAGATGTTTATGTACCTCTGCCCTCATATCTTCATCTGAGAAGAAATCACCTATTATGATCTCATCATCACTCTCAGGATCACTGACTGGCAGTAGAACATTACAGCCAAGATAATTAACGATGCTCATTTTCTAACTCCTATTATATGGAGTGGCTTCTATTTTTCCCGAATCAATGCTCGCCTTCAGTATAAATTTGAAAATTCACTCCGAATTTGTCGATAACGCTGCCATATGAAGGGCTGAAAAATGTTTCCTGAAGAGGCATCGTCACTTGCCCGCCCTGCTGCAGAGCTTCAAAGAATTTCTTCGATTTTTGAGAATCTGATGTAGAGAGGCAAATGGTCACCTGATTGCCTATTTGATGATTCTGGCCAGGGAATGTATCACTAAACATGATTTCATTCTCCCCAACCTTTACCGTTGCATGCATAATGCGGTTCTTTGCTTCATCAGGAAGTGGATATTCAGGGTTTTCCGGCCCTTCCTCAAATGTTTGCTTATACAGAACTTCCGCTTCTAGCGCTTCTCTGTAAAATTCAATCGCTTCATTCGCATTTCCGTCCATCACTAAATAAGGAATTACTTTAACTGTCATTCTAATCAGCTCCCCTAATTTTTTCATTTTTCTTAACATTTATTACAAATTTAATTTTACTACAAAGAACATACGTTCGCAACTATTATTTAAAAAAATAAATATAATCGGTCTATTTTTATCACTAAGCCTATATTTTATAGGAAAGGTGCAATAACTTGTACCACATTCCATAGAAAAAAGGTGTGATGAGAATGTTTACGGTGTATTATCTTGATGGGAGAAATGTTTTATTAAATCAGCTTCGCAAAAGTGTCCCAAATCAAGGCGAAGAGGTTAAAATCAAAGGACGCAAAGGCAAAGTGACCAGCGTAACGGCAGTCGCGGAAAGTAAAATCCATGTGCAAGTAGAGCTCGAAAGTGTAAATAAAGCAAAGCTTGCAGCAGAAGATGATAAAAAGAAAAAGAAAAAACGATGAGAAAAACCCGCACCAGCTGCGGGTTTTTCTCATTAGTGCAATGTTCCTCTGATTTCCTGCATTTTTTTCCGAACTAGTGGATATAAATTATTCTTAGCGCTTGCAGTAGAATTACCGCCAAAAAATTCAGTGCCGGGACACGTTTTCACTGCATGTCCATGACTGCTATCCAGCACCCGTTCTCCGGAGTTAATATCCCACCAATGATGATAGGTGATGCTGTCAATGGATGGCGCAAGGCCATATTTCAGCATCAGGAGAGCTGTGACTGTCACGATCGTTTCTTTTTGTTCAGCAGTCATATGATTATCATCAAAATTCCCGAGATTTTCAATCGCTATCGCATCCGCTTCGATCTTGTGCATAGCTTCTTTATTCTGCAGTCCGAATGATCCTTCCGGCGCTATATCGAACGGCCTTCCCACAGCCACCTTTCCATACGGGAAAGTGGTCAGCTGCTGGCTGATCATACTCCACTTCATCCCGGTTACATGATACTCTTCCATACCCTTCATTAAAGCAAAATGATTTGAGCCATTGAACTGTTTGTAAGATGGCTGATAGGTATGATGCTGCTGAACTTTGGCCACTTTTCTCGTAAATTTCTGATTGAATATCCAATCCCGGAATTCCTCTCTCGTCATGAGGACGAACTTTCCATCCATGGCTAATTTCTTAGGAACAATTTTTAATTTTTGCCCTGCATTCAAGCCGTCGGCAGATAGCCCATTAGCTTCTTTAATAATCGGCACGGCGGAATCGAATTTTCCCGCCAGCTTCCAGAGTGTATCCCCGCGTGCCACTTTGTACATGATTGGAACACGGAGCTTTTGTCCTATTAAAAGTCTGTCTGACTGCAAGCCGTTATATTGCTTTAAGTCCCCTGCTGTTGATCCATATTTTTTTGCAATCATTGTCAGGGTATCCCCCTGCTTTACCTCATAAATATTGCGGGGATTGTTTTCGGCGTGTACAGATGTCCAATTAAATTGCCAGATTAATGAAAGACTGATGAATAGAAAAATGCATTTTTTCATTCTCGGTGTCCTTTCCATTGGTTTTTATTATTTTTATATAACTAAAGGAATTTATCCTTACTTTTTGGCATGACTAAGAATTCTGCAGGGTATTTTCGATAGCAGGGAAAATTTAAAAAAAGAATGTAAGGTGTGGATTGCATGAAAAATCAATACTTCTCAGAGGTTTGTGTGCCGATTCAGATTCCATATGGATTCAGGCAAGCAGAAAAAGAGCACTTAGATTTTACTTTCGACCGTGAAGACCGCTTTACTGATTTCCAGATTGAAAAAGATGGACAGGATTATGATGACAATGGGCAGTGGTATTTTTTCACTTCATTAGTTTGTGATTCACTCGATGAGCTTAAGCTTTCAAGACAAATATTCAGGCCGCCCTATTTGAGAAATGAGGAATTTCCGCTAGTGGATACATGGAGAATGTAAATATCAAGCCTCTATATGAAGGACATGATAAAGCATATGCCCACGCTTTGGGTATATCAGAAAACCTGTCTTCTGTTCCCGCATTTCGGCAGGCCAGACTGGCCAATTATGATGGCTCGGATGATCCCACGATTATTAAAAAAATCCATTATATTCAAAATGAATATAACGGTAAGAGTACAAGGTTTATTTCAGGCTTTGAAACCCGTCTTTCGCGACCATCACGGAAAATGATTAATACGCAAGGGAAATTCACCTCCCCCATAATGCAAGAACTTATTTAAAACTGTTTGTTTACTTTTCGAGATATGGCACTCTTCCTTCACAGCAGATAATGCCGCGATTCCTGGCGAAATTGTGGGCGTCTGCACAGAGTTTGAATACTGCAGCCAATCCTGCCCTCTATAAAGAAGAATATATTGAACCATAAAAGGGCAGCTGCACTAAAATGGCAGCCTCCCTTAATTAGCCGGATGTACCCATTTCTTTTATTGAGACGTTAATGCTGAAATCAACCGGTATTTCGCTAAAGGTTTCATCCCAATTATTTTTAACCTTATTCCATACCTGAGGATAGCTGATTTGAAGGCTACTTCCAAATCCCAGCACATCCATTTTATACTCCCCCTGCGTTTTCTCCAGTACACTTTTCACCAAACGCTCAATTTCTTTTTCTGTAGCTTTTTCCGCCCTTTTCATGTATTTGCTGTCAAATGCTTTTCCACCGATATCCCAATGCTCCCCTATACGCCCTTCAGTTTCAATTTTAACCGTGAAAGAAATCGAATCTCCTTTTACAGAAGGTTTTATTTTACTTTTCATCGACAAACTCTCATATACAATTGGCTGACTTGCTTCTTCATCAGAGCTCCTTACTAGCCCGCCTTTCCCTTCTCCTTTTATCCAGGTTACTCCTTCAGTTTCCGTATCATTTAAGAATGCGCGGAGGGTTTTCGTATTACCGTCAATCATTGCAGCACCTGTAAGTTTTCTATCGTTATTATCAGTCGCAACTGTCTGTATTAAAAAGCTATTTCCTGAATTCAGCTGCCCTTCTATTTTAGCGATTGGCGTGGGAGTCAGGATTTTCGTAGTCCGTTCCATACCTTGTATCATTTCGACAAGCTGGATTGCAGGAATTACAGTTGGTTCGGCAGATTCCAGAGTTTTACTTGCACTGCCTTTGGCAATAACAATTAGCGTGCTTGGTCGCATCTCCTGTTCTCTGCGAAAAAAATCCAAAACCTGTTTAAGATTGTAGCCGCGGGCAAGTTCCTCCCCTATAACGACTACTTTGGCATGTTCACCAAAAGCACGCTTGTCAATCCGCAGAATCATATTTCTCAGCGCAGGGAGAACCGCATCTCCTGTTTCCGTAATATTTTTATAAGCTCTTACCTGTGATTGCCCGCCATTGGTTGCATTATTGGCTGTCTCTGCCGTAATAAGCTGATTCGTTAGTCTGAAGATATTCCCGTTGGCAATTCCGCTTTCCCAATCATCTGCTTCCCCTTCTGTTTCCAAATCAATTGCCGTTCCTATTATCAGTCCAAGTTCCTCGATTTCTTTGCTGCTCCAGCAGCCGGATAAAGATATAACCGCCAGTATAATAATTAGGACATTCTGAGTCAGTTTCATGCTTTAGCACCCTTTATTTTTGAAATGATTAGCAATGCCAGGGGCAGAACACCAAATAAGAATAATGCTGAAAATCCGATCATGTCCCCCATTGCAAACACTTCATTCATATTTGCAGGAATCATGCCTATCAGATAGATAACAGGCAGCAAGCCAAACTGAAATGGGCCGATCTTCTTTTTAAAAATTTGAGAAAGGCCCAGCGAAGCCGCATAAAAGGTGATGGTAAAGGTAGTAAAGATTTGCATAATCCAAATTGTCAGCAATAAAGACTCGAATCTTTCAAAAATGAGCCCTTGAATTTCAAAGCTCCTGATCAAATCAATTGTGGGCCAGGTTTTCGTTAAAACGCCATCCACAGACAGCCCTCCTATAACCATCACCACCGTGATCAAATAAAAGCACATCGAAGTTCCTGTGCCAATCAAAACTACTTTCACTGCCTGGGCAGGCTTATCCATAACAGCCACAATAATAAGCATAATCTCTATTCCTAAAAAAGCGACAACGGTTGTACTCACCCCTTTTATTATAGGAGTAATTCCCGAGCCCAGTACCGGACGGAGATTATCAAGTTCAAAGATTCCAATACTCATGCTTATGACAATCAGAAAGATGATTACGGTAATTGGAAGAATCAATTCAAATAAACGGGCAATTGGATCAATACCGCCGCCGATCAGATAAAGGCCTATCCACATAAAAGGCATAATGATCGCCCAAATAGGGGTGCCTTCAAGCAAAAATAGACTTGTTACTTCTGAAAGTACCCTTATTTCATAGGCAGCAAGGCTAAAGAAATAAATAATAATAATCAAACCGATGAAACTGCCTGCCCATTTGCCTGCAATTTCCTGACTGTATTTATAAATAGTCCTGCCGGGATACCTTTGGCTAAGCTTTACGATTATTACCCCTGCCCCCATTGCAAATAGACCACCAAGAATTACTGTTATCCAAACATCAGGCGACTCCAATTTTTCTGCAGAGGATCGCGGTAAAGTAAGTATGCCTGCAGCTAGAATATAATTAACCAGGATGACAGCTGCTTGAGGACTTGAAAGCTTTTCCTTTGAACCAATTTTCAAGCGGATAACCTCCTGTGAAATAGTCTATCCTTTCCGGGTGGGATCTTTCGGGTGCATCATACTTGGTCTTTGTTTCAAGACCTTTAAAGGGAACCGTACTATAAAGTCTTTCCAGTCACTCAGACGGTATGGGACTGCCAGGCTAATATAGGGTACGCCAAAGCTTTTAAGCTTGACTAAATGACTGCTGAGAAAAAGGAAAAATAAAATAACTCCATATAATCCAAAAACAGCAGCAAAAAACATGCAGGCAAAACGAAGATAACGCAGAGAAATCCCCAAGCTATATTCAGGAATAGCAAAAGATGAAATGGCTGTAACCGCAACAACTATGACCATAATTGGACTGACTATTCCAGCTGAAACTGCTGCCTCACCAATAATTAAAGCTCCGACAATCCCGATTGCCGGTCCAATTGGCTTAGGCAGCCTCAAACCCGCCTCACGGAGTATTTCAATTGCCACTTCCATAATCAGAGCTTCTATTATAGAAGGAAAAGGTACCCCGTCCCTGGTGCCAATAATGGACATCGCTAATTTCGTCGGGATCAAGCCCTGATGGAACGAAACAAATGAGATGTAGAGCGCTGGACCAAAAAGTGAAATAAAGATTGCAAGAAAACGCAATAATCGAATAAGCGAACCTGAATACCAACGTTCATAATAATCCTCAGATGCTTGCACCATCATGCTGAATGTTACTGGAACAAGGAGTGCAAAAGGAGTGCCATCCAGGAGAATGGCCACCCGCCCTTCCATTAAAGCAGCATTTACTCTATCTGGACGCTCAGTATTCTGCGCTTGTGGAAAAGGACTCATATAATTATCCTCGATAAGCTGTTCAACATATCCAGATTCCATCACATTATCGATGTCAATTTTCTGAATTCTGGACATAACATCCTCAACTATTGCAGGATTAGCAATATCTTCAATATAAGCTACAATAAGGTCTTTTTTAGAGCGCTTTCCGACTATAAACTTAGAAAATATCAGTTTTTCTGTTCCGCCGTTTCTCCTTAAGAGAGCTGTATTATCGCTGATATTTTCTGTGAAGCCCTCACGTGGTCCTCTGACAGCCTGCTCGGAAACAGGCTCTTCAATATTCCTTGTTTTCCCATTTGCAATACCCAATATAAGCATTTCAGAGGCTCCGTCGAGGAGCAGTACAGCTGATCCCTTTAAAATTTTCGGCACCGTATCTTTTATCATGGAGGCAGTATAGATTTCACCAAGGGACAGAATATGATTTTTTATAAAATCGACTGTAAATTTGTATTCTGCCTCGTGTCTTCCATAACCCTTTGCACCTGTAAAATCCTGCATTAACGACTTCATGATATGTTTATCAATCAGTTCTTTATCCGAAAGGCCCTCAACATAGATTAGTACTGCCCGTATACTCGTTAGCCCAATATTAAACTCCCTAAAATGAACGTCCGAATTATGTCCGATTTCCTTTTTAAATAGTTGAATATCCCTTTGAATTTCACCGGTTAGTTCATAAGGGCCTTCATCCTCATTCCGATTTACATGTTTCATGGTATTGGTTTTTAAAGGTTTTTTGTTTATTTGGGACATTTTCATTTTTCAGGAACCCTCCTTTGAGGGTCCGATTTTGTGAAAAAACCTAAAAATCCCTAACGGTATAATGATCACTGCAAAACTCTGCAAGAAAATTTCCAAATCAGGCAGATGGGAAACGATGGCTTTCCACATTTTATTCACCCTTTAAATAAGCTAAAATCATGTTTCTGCTGTGATTAGGCTTCCACTTCTTACATACAAACATCCATTCAAATACCATATTTAAAGAAATTTTTATAGAGTTCCCGATGCAGTCTTTTATTTTTTTCAGGTAAGCGTATCAATTCCGCCACAAAGAGTCATTTTCCGACCTTTCAGCGCAAGAAAAGTCTAATCCTGCGCTTTCCCGAGAAATACAAAAAGCGGAAGCGCCTTTCGCACTCCCAAAAAGCAAGGATTTGCTTGTTACCTTGAGGGGGCAGGCTGCTTCCGCTAGACCGTTATTGACGTTTAAGACTTTAACAAATTTTAAATAAAAAAAAGCGGGGAATAATTTCCCCGCTCATTTGCCGTCTGTAATTTCTTTAAATATTTCATATGAACGTTTTTGTTTTTCTTCATCATAGATATAAGAAACCGCCATGATTTCGTCGACATTGTACATATCCTGGAACTGCTCCAGCTGCCCCCTGACTGTTTCTTTGCTCCCCATAAAGGTCACGCTTGACATTCCCTCTGCCGCTTCCCTCTCCATTGGGTTCCAGATCGAATCCAGATCCTTGACTGGCGGGCTCAATTTCATGGAAGTCCCTCTGACAACATTCAAGAAGAACTGCTTCATTGTGGTTGATAAGAATTCGGCTTCCTCATCGGTTTCCGCTGCAATGACATTTAAGCATACCATCATATATGGTTTTTCGAGGTACTTCGAAGGCTTAAAGTTGGCACGGTAGATCCGGATGGCATCCTCCATCCATCTTGGAGCAAAGTGTGAGGCAAATACATAAGGAAGCCCCAGCTCAGCAGCCAAATAGGCAGAATCTGTCGAAGAGCCAAGAATATAAATCGGAATATTAGTTTCCACTCCCGGATGTGCTTTTACATAGCTTTGCTCCTCTAATGGACCAAAGTATGCCAGCAGCTGCTTAACATCGTCCGGGAATGTATAAACAGAATCATTTTTCGAGCGGCGAAGCGCATTAGCCGTCATCATATCCGTTCCAGGCGCCCTTCCGAGACCAAGGTCGACACGATCCGGATAAATGGTCGCCATCGTTCCGAATTGCTCAGCAACAACTAATGGTGCATGGTTCGGCAGCATAATTCCGCCAGAGCCAACGCGAATGGTTTTTGTATGTTCCAATACATGTTTTATTAAAATTGCAGTGGCAGAACTGACCAGTGTTGGCGTATTATGATGCTCCGCTATCCAATAGCGTTTGTAGCCCATCTCCTCTGTTGCCTGAGCCAGATCGGCAAGATCCTCGATCGCCTGCCTGCTGTCCTTCCCTTCTCGTATCGGGGCAAGGTTCAAAACAGAAACAGGTATTTGTATATTAGTCATTTTATAATCTCCTTCATGAAGAATTGATTTTATTTTAACAACCGAAATAAATTTAGCAAAATATAATGCTTAGTGTGAGCAAAATTATAGAGGAGAATTTATTAAGTTTTGAAATTATAGAGGTTAAGAGCGATTTTCTTTCGATTTTTGTAAGAAAGCCTTATTTTATAAGCGAAATCGTTTTGATGTCCAATCTCAGCTTTTACCCCAACAGAAGGAAGAAAAAACCAGCCTCCTTCTAAAGGGACTGGTTCTCAACTCACTTTTAGCGGTTCTTCGTTTTCAGCACAACCACTGTTCTTTGCTGGTTTCTGTTTATTCAAAGCCAGCAGCAGAATCATGCCAAAGATACAGGCAGTACCCGCCCATTGGAACATGCCGAATGGTTCATTCAGCCACATAACGGTAGTAAATACTGCCGCGAGGGGCTCCAGGCTGCTTAGAAGACTGGTTTCCGTTGGAGAAAGGGTTTGGAGACTTTCAATATAAAACCAGAATGCGAGCATCGTTCCAAATATAATGACAAAAAACAAGTACAGTCCAGCTTCAGCCGTTAACCTGCCGAAATCCATTTGCCATGGAGGATGGATTAAACTCAATGCAGATCCGCCAATGACCATCGCCCATCCAACCACGACAAGGGAATCATATTCCTTCAGCAGCGGGATGGCATACAAAGTATAAAACGCGAGTGCCACACCAGATAGAACACCCCACACAATAGCAGGTGCCGGTACTGACAGCTGAGAAACGGAACTGTTAGTCAATAGAAAGAAGCATCCTGCCAGGGCAAGGGAAACCGTTACAAAATCCTGTCTCGAAAATACCGATTGTTTCCGCAGAACCAGGTAAATAATAATCATAGCCGGTGCCAGATATTGAAGCAATGTGGCAACAGCCGCATTGCCATGATGAATAGAAGCCATATAGGTATACTGCACAGCCAGCATTCCTGCGAGGCCAAAAATTAAGAGCATGATGGCCGCCCTTTTATTCTTCCAGACTCCAAATACCTGTGAGCGGTCTTTCATTAAAAATTGTACGGCTAACAGAAGAATGCCCGCTGTCAGAAGCCGGGCAGTTACTAGCCAATCAACAGAGATTCCAAATTCCTGAAAAAGCTTTTGAGCAACTGTTCCGCCAACACCCCAAAATGAAGCTCCAAAAATAACAAGCAATAAACCCGTGCTCCTTGAACGTCCATTCATGTTAAATTCCACCCTTAAATATAATAATAGTGTTATAATAATCCAAATCCTGTGATAAATATAGCTAAATATAATAAAATAATATAACGATATTGAGGTGTCTTTTTTGCAGATTAAAGATTTTAAAGTGGATAAAAGCCTGAAAGAGCTGACAAGCCACAGGACGGTGGTGTTGCCGGTAGCCTGCTACGAAACGAAGATTGGAGATAATATCCAAGGCAAAATCCCTTTACACTGGCATGAGGAGATTCAATTTATCCTTACTGTAAAAGGTGAAGCTATGGTCCAAATCAATGAAGAAAAATTGGCGGTAAAAGAAGGAGAAGGCATTTTCATCAATAGCGGGTGTCTTCATTCGGCAGAGGATGTTAGTGGAGATTGCGTCTATATTTGTTTAAATGTCTCCCCTCATTTCCTGCTTCCGCAGGAATTATTCAGCAGCTATATTTATCCATACATATCAGCAACAAATCTTCCTTACATATCCCTGAACCCCAGAGAGGAATGGGGGAAAAACATATTAGACAGCATCATGGAAATTAAGAAATTGATTAATGAGATTTCTCCATTTTATGAGATTAACATAACCAGTCTGCTGACATTTATCTGGCAGCAGTTAATCAGGAACGGATTCCAATTGGAAATCAGCCAGGCTGAAGTTGAAAAGCATATGCGGATGAAGGAAATGCTGAATTGGATCCATCAGCATTTCGCAGAAAAAATCACTCTTGGGGATATTGCCAAAGCCGGCAGACTGAGCAATTCAGAATGCTGCAGATACTTTAAAAAAATCTTAAAGACGACACCCATTAACTATTTGATTCATTATCGCATACAAAAAAGTCTCCCCCTGCTTCAAGAGAGAGACTCGAATGTAACAGAAGTTGCCTTTAAAGTAGGATTCAACAGCAGCAGTTACTTTATTGAAAAATTCCGCAAGTCTATGAATATGACTCCTTTAGCGTATAAAAAGAATCGAAATTAATTGCAGCACATCAGGAAATGGCCATTGATTGTCCGAACTGTTCCTGCTCATGGGCTGAAATGTATGTGTTTATTTCTATGGTCCGGTCTTTATTCAGAAAATACTCTTTCAGGTTTCCCTGAAAAACAACCTGGAAATCTTCCATTTCCATAAACTCATGCGGTATAACCAGCGAGGGTGGTTTAGTAAAATGAACAATCTCACACCTCTGTAAGACAGTTGCTACAAATTGGGAGCAGAAAAAAGCATTATTTCTTGAGAGCTGTTTATTAAACATGATTGCAAAAAGCCCAAGCAGGTTATAGCTGTAATCGTCTTTCTCAGATTCTATCTTATTTATGAATGCTTTAAGCTTGTTCTGCTGTGCATCTGTAACAGAGCAGCTAATGACTGCACATCTTGAATCACTAAAAAATTCTCCTCGTATATTTTCTTTAACAAAACCGCCTATGAATGGATTTTTCGCTGTTTTTCTGCCAAAGCTGTAAACTTCTTTTAATTCAGGATCGAGTGAGATAGAAGCATGATTATACGGCTTTTTTGTGTAAAGCTTAATAAGCCGGGTAAATAACGTTCCGGTATCCGTAAGGAGTATATAGATTTTTTGATTAGACATAACGTATCTCCTTATCAAAAATATGATTATATTTTTATAATAAGGAAACATGGTCCTTAGATTAAGAAGCCTGCGCTGTATATGCTTATAGGACTTGAGACTTAAGGTTATTAATTTTCATACATAGCTCTTTTAGATAAAAATAAATATAGATGTAGGAAAATGAAGTGAATTCCTAGAACTTTATCCAATGAGCATGAATATGGAGGGTGAGTGTATTGGAACAGACTATTTTTGACCATATGGAAACAGTGCGGGGCATTACTGAAAAATCGTTCAAGCGGATTCCTGAAGAAATGGCAGATATCATTCCAGAAGGGTTTAACAATAGTATCCGCTGGAACTTTGGGCATATTGCATTTGTGCAGGAAAAGCTTGTCTTTGGGATATCAGGTGAAGAAATGAAGGTCCCGATGAACTATGAACGGTTATTTGGCGCTGGAACTAAGCCTGCCGATTGGACCGAACCACCGCCTTCTTTCGACGAAATTGCATCTGTCTTAAATGAACAAAAACAAAGAATAAAGACGTTACTTCGTGGGCGTATGGAGCAAAAACTGCCAAGTCCCTTTACAAACCGCGGCGGCATTACTTTCTACACAACCGGAGAAGCTTTTTTATTCGGCTTTTATCATGAAGCGATGCACATGGAAACGATTAAACAGATTTATCGTTCTATTACAAGGTAGATTCATATATATGGGACTGCCGTTATAGCAATAATCCAGCAAACTGATTGGACTTGTTTGCTGGATTTCTATATTTTCGGCACGAAGGCGCATTAACTTCGCACTCTTTCTCTCCCGCTTCTTCTGTCCGAAGTCGCACCAACTTCAGACTCTTTCTCTCCCTTTTTCGCTTCTTCTGTCCGAAGACGCACCAACTTCGGACTCTTTCTCTCCCTTTTTCGCTTCTTCTGTCCAAAGACGCACCAACTTCGGACTCTTTCTCTCCCTTTTTCGCTTCCTCTGTCCGAACTCGCACCAACTTCGGACTCTTTCTCTCCCTTTTTCGCTTCTTCTGTCCGAAGTCGCACCAACTTCGGACTTCTTCTCTCCCTTTTTCGCTTATCCTGTCCGAAGACGCACAAACTTCGGACTCCTTCTCTCCCTTTTTCGCTTATCCTGTCCGAACTCGCACCAACTTCGGACTCTTTCTCTCCCTTTTTCGCTTCTTCTGTCCGATGCCGCATCAACTTTCCCCCTCAACGGTTCAATGATTACATTGATTGAATTGAAAAATCTTTCGGTGCTGCCATTAAAAAAAGGCATGCCCAAAAGGACATACCTCCATCTCATTCCGGCATATTCAATCTCGGAAAAAAGTTATAAACCATAAAAACACCAAATAAACCAAAAAATAATGCTCCTAAAATGGACCCCTCTACCAGGGCTGCAATTCCGAATGCGATGGCAATCAAACCAATCCATGCTGCAAATGAAGAAATAGTGTAATGATAAATTCCGCCGATAAATGTCAGCGTCCTGCCCAGGAACTGTCCTTCACTGCCTGCTCTCTTCACTTCGACAAGCGTTAGAATAAAACTCCAAAGCAGCAGCAAAGGGATTCCCCACAAGAATATAAACCCGAATACTTCCATGCTTATCCTCCAAGAATTATTCCATAAACCTCATCAAATCCCCATGTACAATGTCATCAGACAGCCTTAGCTCTTTTCTCGAGATATCCATTAACGGTTCACAGCTATTAATATCTGTTTCTTCTTCCGATTTGCTATTGAAGCATTTACCGGCTTTATAAAAGTAGTCTTTAGCCATAAAGCTACCATCCCGGAAAATAACTGGATGATGGGGATCCCTTGTAAAAAGGTTATGTCCGAAGCTGAAATTATTCTCAGCACTAATGCCGAGCAGATGAAGGATCGTTGCCCTGATATCGATTTCCCCGCCAATGTTCGAAAACGTTTTGCCTTCCACACCTGGCACATGAATAATCAGCGGCACACTCTGCAGCTGCATGCGATTAACAATGGTATCTTCCTGTCCCAGCAGCTCCAGAACGCCATGTTCGTATTTGTCCGAGATGCCATAATGGTCGCCGTACAATACAAACATCGTATTTTCATAAAGTCCGCTTGCTTTTAAATCCTGAAAGAATGTTTTAATGGCTTCATCCTGATATCTAACGGTTGTCACATAGCGGTTGACGACCATTTCACTCGTGCTGGCCTCAGGAATGAACTGATCTTCCTCCTCCAGCAAAAATGGGAAATGGTTTGTCAATGTGATAAACCTGGCATAGAAAGGCTTTTGCAGTTTCTCCAGATGCTGAATGGACTGCCGGAAGAATGGGATATCCTTTATGCCGTAGTTCACTGAGCTCTCTTCTGTGACCACATAATCGGCTTTTGAAAAATAACGATTATACCCCAGAGAATCATACATGGCCTCCCGATTCCAGAACGAAGCGTCATTCCCATGAAAAACAGCTGAGTAATACTTCTCATCAGATAGAATATGCGGCAGGCTTCGATAAGCGTTTTCCGTTTTTCTGACAAACGCAGATCCGCTGGATAATGGATAAAGGCCTGTATCGATCATGAATTCCGAGTCGGATGTTTTCCCCTGCGCGGTCTGATCATAGACCCGGCTGAAATAAAAGCTGTCTTCAATCAGTGAATTAAGGAATGGCGTAATTTCCTGGCCATTCACCTTCTGATTGATAACAAAATTCTGTGTGGACTCCATACTGATGAGAACGACATTCATTCCTTTTGCCGCGCCAAAGTAATCTGATGGCTTATCTTCTTGAGATTGGACATATTCTGCTGAGGCTTCTGCGTCAGAGGGACTGGCAAAAGCGCGATTGAGCGGGTATGATGCAGCGATGCCAATATCATAGAGATGATACTGATACAATCCAATATGCTTAACAAGCTGCTGGCGATTATATGATTCCGAAAATAAATGAGGCACTTTCACCATGCCGAGAATAATGGTCATGAATACAAATAACATACTGACAGCCGTGTAAAATCTCTTTGATTTTGCTGTGATTTGCTCATGTACTGATTTCCGTTTTATATATAAAAGCCAAAAAACGGCCAGATCAGCAAATAACAGAAGATCCCATGGGCTAATCAATTCAAGTGTACTCGGTCCAATCCCTCCGACATTTTTAAACTGAAAAAGAATCGGAACGGTTACAAAATCAGTATAAAAACGATAATAAAGCAAATCCCCAAAAAGAATGCCCGTCAAAATGACCATTGTTGCAAAAATGGCTGCCGGTTTCACCTTTCGCTTAAAATAAATATTAATTCCAAGAATGACCATTATGGCCCCAATCGGGCTTAAAATCATAAATAAAATATCAGTCCAGTTCTCCGGATGCAGATTAAATCCGATAAAGGATACAATGACCGTTTTAACCCAGATTAAAATGACGGCAAACCAAATGGGTGAAAGCCTTTTAAATAACTTCATAATCATACCGCTTTTCATATTGTTTTTCTAAAATACCTGCCATCATTTCGAGTGATGCCATGACCTTCTGCTCTTCCTGTGCCCCCATTAGAGCCACCTGAACCCAGTTTCTCTCAAGCAGGTACCCGCTTTCATAGCTTAGAAGAATTCCTTTCTGTTTGCATGTGTCGCCAAATTCCCTGCTGGAAATGCTCTGCGGCAAACTGATAGTCAGGATGCCAGGGGAATAATCATCGTCTCCCAGAACAGAAAATCCGCTATCTTTCAGCCTCATTCTTGCTTTTCCAGATAAAAGATTTAATTTCTCATAATCTATCAGCTTTATACTCTCTTTTAATGCGCTGACCAGATTGGACGAATGGGTGTATGGAATGCTTTGGTTTTCTTCGTACATCTTTAAGTCCAAGTATCTTGGAACAGCACTGTTCCCTTTAATTTTGTCACGATGGAATACGATTGCCAGACCCGGATAGGAACCAAATCCCTTTCCGCTGACGGTCGATGCAAAATAAATATTCTTAAGATTCAACGGCAAAATTCCGGCCGTGCTGCATGCATCCACGCAAAGCTCGGCACCATGCTCCCCGCATATCTCCTGAATACCGCTGATATCGAATACATACCCAGTCGAAGTTTCACAATGCACGGTCCACACCCATTTTATGGATGGGTTTTCTTTCAGCATGCAGGCTATTTCCTCGTGGGTAATCGGTTCATTCCACTCTCTTTCAATCGTTTGAAAAGATAATCGAAACCTTCTTGCATGATCTATGAGACGAAAGCCAAATTCGCCATTGGCCAGGATCAGCCCATCCCCTTCGAGGTGTTTCAGCTGTGCTGCCACAAGATCATTGGAAAGTGTTCCCGTGCCAACAACAACTTCAGCATGTGAGGCATCTGTCATCTTGCATAATTGAGAACGCAAGTCTTTCAAACCGCTGATAAAATCATGATTGCGATGAGATACGGCTTCTTTTGAAAAAGCCCTTTTCACTTTTGCATGAATGGGCACCGGACCCGGCAAAAAGGAATGCTGATCGACGGGCACTGAATTTCTGGCCATTAAGCGTTCAAATGCTTTCGTTGAACGTTCGAAATTCTCTTTTGTTAAATACATGGGCTGAAACTGGGCTCCTTCCTCTCCTGTCAGAGGACCAAAAGGCAGAAATCCCATCCGCTTATACAATTTCAGCTGCCTGACCGTGCCCGATATCAGCGCCATCGTATAATTTTTTTCGAGGCAAAGCTCTACAAGCTTTTCACAAAGCTGATAAAAAACACGGGTGCTGCGAAACTCTTTTTTGACTGACAGCAAGCGGATCTCACAAAATTCTCCCTTAACAGGCAAGTATTCTTCGAGATTAGGAAGCTTATAATCAAGCGAAAATGGCCTTTTGGCACGGATCGCGATCATTCCGGCAACTTCCTCGCCAGCCTTGGCAATGACATATGTATTTTCTTCATGAAATTTATCAATTAAATGCTGATCATCATTTTGCTTATGCTGAGGAATTTCTTCCACAAATGTCTGGTAGTTCAGCTGATGAATTTGTTTAAATTCATTAAGTTCGGTTGCGATTTTGCAGATAATATTCACAGTTTACCTCCTATGTTTAGGCATGATGAAATGGGTATGGGAAATGAAAACAATCAAAAGCAGCAGCAGGAGGCCTGCCGAAATGATGAATGAATCACCAATCACCCAGGCTGTAATGGGAATTGAAGCCATGGCGATAAAACCTGATATTGTATACTTCCGGAGAACTGCATAGGCAATTCCCATCGTGATAGCCATTATCGCTATTGTTAGTGGTTCCAAAAACAAGGCAGAAGCCAAGTAGACAACCACTCCTTTTCCACCATGAAACCCCAGCTGAATTGGAAACAAATGGCCAATAAGAACACAAAAAGCGCTAAGAATTAATAAACCATCACCTTCAAACATAAGTTCAGTTACATATAAAGCTGTCCATGCCTTTCCAGCATCAATTGCAATTGTCAGCAAGAACCCCTTCTTGCCGGTTGCTCTCCCTGCATTAGTAGCCCCTACATTCCCGCTCCCCTTTTTTCTTATATCCTCTTTTGCTATGTATTTAACCACATAATAAGCCCCGGCTACGCTCCCAAATGTGTAGGAAAAGATCATAACCATCAGGGCAGTCCACACATCATCGATCATAAGCACCTATCCCGCCCTTTACTAATTAAACGATCAAAAAGGGTAAAAAGTTTCATATATTTACAAAATTACAATCTATTAACTGATAAAGATAGTATAACACCCCTTATTTTACCATTAAACAAATTGAATGCCAGAGCCTGATTTCATAATTCCCCTATTTTACTGCAAACCTTAAACTTTCTGAAAAGATTATTTTTTTGTGTTGACTTTGTTTATTAATCGCATATAATTTGCATTAAGGCAAAACTTTTTAATATATCCATAAATCTTGTCCGTGTGACGTATAATTGCATATAAACAATTAATTTGAATCAATTTAAATTTGGAAAATAAAGGGGGATAAAATGATGAAGGATCCGGCAATTAGCATAGAGGATTTGCATGTTTCCTATTTCGGAAATGAAGCGGTGACAGGAGTCAGCCTTACTGTTAATACAGGTAATCTGGTAGGAATTATCGGGCCGAACGGCGCAGGTAAATCGACTTTTTTAAAAGCCATGCTAAATCTTATACCAAAGGATAAAGGTGCAGTTAGAGTGATGGGAAAATCCATTGCTGAAGTTCGCAAAAGCATCGCCTATGTGCCGCAGCGGAATGCCATAGACTGGGATTTCCCAATCACTGTGCATGATGCGGTTCTTATTGGGACCTACCCCCATTTAAAACTGTTCCGCCGTCCAAAGAAAAAGGATAAAGAGTGGGCCATGGAATGTCTTCAGCGAGTTGGCATGCAGGAGTTCAGCAAAAGGCAGATTGGGGAACTATCAGGCGGCCAGCAGCAGAGAGTTTTTCTTGCGAGAGCACTTGCTCAAAAAGCGGATTTGTTCTTTCTGGATGAGCCATTTGTTGGAGTTGATGTATCCAGTGAGGAAACCATTGTGAACATTTTGAAGGAGCTCTGCAGACAAGGAAAAACAGTGATTGTTGTACACCATGATTTAAGTAAAGCAAATGATTATTTCAACCAGTTAATTCTGCTAAATAAGGAATTGATCAGTTTTGGGACCGTTGAAGAAGTGTTTAAACCTGAAGTAATTGCAAAAGCATACAAGGGGCAATTTGCTTTTATGAATGAGATTGGGGTGTCGCTATAATGGCTTTTATTGAAGCGGTCATGCAATATGGTTTTCTGCAAAAAGCGTTATTAACCTCGGTTATGGTAGGAATTATCTGCGGAGTCATTGGGTGCTTTATCATCCTTAGAGGAATGTCTCTCATGGGAGATGCCATATCACATGCTGTCCTTCCAGGCGTCGCTATTTCATATATGCTGGGAGTTAACTTCTTCTTTGGAGCAGTCATAAGCGGAGTGATTACAGCTATCGCCATTGGGTTTGTATCCCAAAACAGCCGGATAAAGCATGATACCTCGATTGGAATTATGTTTACAGCGGCATTTGCTTCAGGAATCATTATTATTACCATGCTTAAAAGCAGTACAGATCTCTACCATATATTATTTGGCAATGTACTGGCAGTAAGATTATCCGACATGTGGATCACACTGGGCATCAGCCTGTTTGTATTGGGGGCTGTATACCTCTTTTACAAAGAATTATTGGTCACCTCGTTTGACGAAACGATGGGAGCAGCTTACGGACTGCCAGTTCGTTTCATTCATTATTTCCTAATGACTCTCTTGACGATGGTAACCGTTGCATCCCTCCAGACAGTAGGTATTGTCCTGGTTGTTGCCATGCTGATCACCCCTGCAGCGGCAGCTTATCTGTTAACCGAGCGGCTGTGGATGATGATTTTCCTTGCGTCTGGCATTGGTGTAATTTCATCCATCGTGGGACTATACTTTAGCTTTACCTACAACTTAGCTTCAGGAGCAACAATAGTCATATCATCCACTGCTATTTTCATTCTCGTTTTTTTATTTTCACCTAAGCATGGGCTAATATGGAAAACGCTGAAAGTAAAGAAAAAGAGAGCTTCATTAGTTTAATTTTAATAAAAACAAATTTTTTTAGGAGGGAAAACCGATGATTAAAAAAGGCTTTCTTTTATTAGCTGCATTCCTTCTGTCTGTGTTATTCCTGTCAGCCTGCAGCAGCGGAACAAGCAGCACCTCGTCCAATGCAGATGGGAAAATCCAAGTTGTGACTACCTATTCGATTGTGTATGACATTGTTAAAAATGTAGGCGGGGATTTGGTTGAGATTCATAGTTTAGCACCCATTGGCTCCAATCCCCACGAATATGACCCCCTTCCTGAGGATGTGAAAAAAACAACGGATGCAGATGCAGTATTTTACAACGGGCTGAACCTGGAAGCCGGCAACTCATGGTTCAATAAGCTGATGGAAACTGCCGGAAAAGACGGTGAAGATGCGCCTGTCTTCCTAATGAGCAGAGGCGTTGATGCCATGCACTTAACCACAAAGGGCAAAGAAAGTGAAGAAGATCCCCATGCCTGGCTGGACATCCGAAATGGGATCAAATACGCGGAAAATGCCAGAGATGGACTTATCAAAACAGATCCAGACAATAAAGAGATTTACGAAAAAAACGCTGAAGAATACATTGCAAAGCTTCAAGAGCTGCATGATGAAGCAGTCGAACATTTTAATGAAATTCCAGAAAACGAACGTGTTCTCGTAACAAGTGAAGGTGCTTTTAAATATTTCAGCGAAGCCTACGGATTCCAGGCAGAATACATCTGGGAAATCAACCAGGAAAACCAGGGAACACCAGACCAAATTACAAGAATTACAGATATTATTAATGAAAAAGGAATTACAGGACTATTCCTGGAAACAAGCATTGACGCAAGAAGCATGGAAGCTGTATCCGATGAAACCAATGTTCCAATCATGGGAAAGGTATTTACAGACTCCTTGGCAAAGCCGGGTGAAGATGGCGATACTTATATTTCGATGATGGAATGGAATATTAAAACCATTAAAAAAGGCTTGACCCGGTAATAAAGGTCACTATTCCAGCAAGCAGGTGAAACATGTGATCCCCATTAGTTCAAAGAGGTATATTCTCGAGATATATTTATTACAGGAAGCACATGGGCATGCGACCATTTCCGGCATTGCAAAGGTATTGAGGGTCACCGTCTCAGCTGCATCTAAAATGGCCGGAAAGCTTAAAACAGACGGTTACATTCATTTTCAGCCCTATGGAACAGTTACTTTGACAAAAGCCGGATTAGAAATTGCCAAAAAACTCTTCCAAGATCATCAGGTTTTAATGGAGTTTTATCAAATAATCGGGGTTGAAGAGAAACTGATCAAAAAGAAAGTTAGGGAAGTTGAAATGCATATCGGTACGGAAGTTGTTTTTAAAATTAAGAGCTTTATAGAAAATCATAAGAAAAACGCTTGAATATTCAAGCGTTTTTTTGTCCTGATGATTTATTCAGCCCACTGAACCTTCAGAGTTGATCATACTTCTGAATGCAGTTCAAAAAATCTTATTTAAGGAATTGTCACTTTCATTGGATAAGAGTGCAGAAGAGATAGAAGAACTAGTGAAGGAAATGATAAAAACAAGCAGATAACAGAAAAAAGAATGTCCCTTCTGCATGTGATATTCATCGGGACATTCTTTTTTCATGGTTGAATAAGCTAATCAGGCAGTTCTTTTCCAAATACTCTCCATGTTCTCAAGAGTCTTCCCTTTCGTTTCAGGTACAAACTTCCATACAAAAATGGCTGAAAGAACACTCATCAGTCCATAGAAGCCGTAAGTTAAGCCGCCGCTGAATTCCATCATCATCGGATAAGTCGATGAAATAAAATAGTTTGCCGCCCATTGTGCTGCTACAGCTACCGCAACTGCCTGTCCTCGGATTTTGTTTGGGAAAATTTCAGAGATCAATACCCAGCATATCGGTCCCCATGACATCATGAAGGAAGCTGTGTAAACGATGATAAAAATTAATGTGCCCATGCCGATTATATTGGAGAAAGCCATTCCTGCTACTCCAAACATCCCGATGGCCATGCCAATGGAACCTGTGATCAATAATGGCTTGCGTCCCCATTTATCTACAGTTAAAATTGCCACAATTGTAAAGATGACATTTATGACACCCATAACAATCGTCTGCAGCATCGAGGCATCCTTTGCTGCTCCCATGCTTTCAAAAATTCGCGGTGCATAGTACAAAGCAACGTTGATTCCGACAAATTGCTGGAATACAGAGAGCAGAATTCCTATAACAATCACTAATTTTCCGTATGCAAACAGCTTTTCTGCTGGAACATTTGCTGAGGCTGCTACCGATTTTTTGATTTCACCCAAGATCGTTTTAGCCTCTGCTGCACCATTAATTTTCGTAAGGACTGCTAAAGCTTTATCATCATGATTATGAATGGCCAGGTAACGTGGTGTCTCCGGAACCAGGAGCAGCAGAAGACCAAAGGCAAGGGCCGGAATAGCTTCTGAAGCAAACATGTACCTCCAGCCAACATCATTGATCCATTCCAATGGACGGCCGCTGGCAATGCCCCAGTTTACAAAGTACACGACAAGCATCCCGAAGATAATCATAAACTGATTGAATGAAACAAGGCGTCCGCGGATATCGGCAGGTGCAATTTCGCCGATATACATGGGAACAATAGCTGACGCCAGACCAACCCCAATTCCGCCAATAATGCGATAAAGATTAAAAGTCAATAATAGCGAGATGGTCGGTTCCCCTTTAGTGAAAAATAAAAATTCAGGGAAAGCGGATCCTAATGCAGATAAGAAGAATAGTACAGCCGCGGCTATCAGCGATTTTTTCCGCCCAAATTTCGACGCAAAATAACCGGATATTAAACCGCCAATGATACAGCCAATCAATGCACTTGAGGTTGTCGCCCCGTGAGCCAGCGATCCTAATCCCAAACTATTAATCAGATAGATTTCCAGTGACTTTTCAGCTCCGGAAATAACAGCCGTATCATATCCGAAAAGCAAACCGCCTATCGCAGCAACCAATGTAAGTGAACCAATATATAGAGAGTTCCGATTCTGTTTCATAGATTGTAAAAGACAGATTTGAACCAAAATAGAGCGCTTACAATTTTACATTAATAATTCAAATCCATCTTTACTCCTTTCTATTAGAAATGATTAAACAACAAGAAACTTGAAACTGGTTTTTGTTTTGAAGACCTCATTTTTCTCCAGGACAATAGAAGGAAAGTTTTCATGATGAACAGCATCAGGCGGACATTGAGTTTCAAGACACAGCCCCAAATGGCTTCTTGACTGAACACCTCTAATTTGAAAATCATTTCCGAGCATATTCGCTGTATATAAAACAACACTCGGCCTATCCGTTTTCACTGTCAGTTTTCGTCCGCTGGCAGAATCCACTACAGTCATTTCACCTGTATTTAATAGAAATGGATGATCATAACCTCCGCCCGCAAGCATGTTCTGCTGATGGCCGGACTTTACGCCTTCTTTGATTTTCTTCCCTGCTCTGAAATCAAACGGTGTATTTTCAACATGTATGAGTTTCCCAGTAGGAATCAATGTTTCATCAAGCTCCAGAAAGTGATCGCTTTGCATGGTCACCTCGTGCTCCAGAATGTCCCTCTTTAAGTCCCCGCTTAGGTTAAAATAAGTATGGTTTGTCAGATTGATGATCGTTTTTTCATCAGATATCGCTTCATAACTAATGACCAGTTCATTCTCATTGTTCAGTGTATAGTTTACCGTTACCTCAAGTGTCCCAGGATACCCGTGTTCCCCATCCGGGCTTACATAGGAGAACCTGATATTCGCCTCATTCATGCTCTTTTCGGCGGCCGAGTCCCAAATAACATGATGAAAGCCGCCTGAACCTCCATGCAGATGGTGTTCCCCATCATTTTTTTGCAGCTGGTAAGCAGTTCCATCAAGAGTGAAAGCCGAGCCCGCTATCCTTCCGGCCACCCTTCCGATAATAGCGCCGAAGAATGGTGAATAATTAATATACTCTTCAAGAGTGTCAAACCCCAGGATCACATTCTCTATATTTCCTTTACTGTCAGGGACAGATATCCCGGTAATGATTCCCCCGTATTCGATACACGATACTTCCATTCCATGATCATTGCTGATTGTATAGGATTTAATCTTGTGTCCATTCCATTCGCCAAATATACTTTCAGTTATGTTCATGTCGATCTCCCTCAAGTCAGCTTACTTTTTTCTAAACCCGGCCAAACCCTCATTCAGCTTTTTGGTTTGCGCATAAACTTCTTTGTATAACTGGAAAAGCTCCTGATATTTCTTAACGTTTTCAGGGATTGGAGTATATGTCTTTTCGTATGTTATGAAGTTTTCGGCACAGGCTTCCAGAGATTCATACCATTTACATCCGTATGCTGCTAGCATAGCCGCACCTACAGCAGGTCCTTGTTCACTTGAAAGCTTTACAATTGTGCAATTGAAGATATCGGCCTGGATTTGCAGCCAGGCCTCACTTTTAGCTCCTCCGCCGATTGAAATAATGGTATCGACAAGCTTTCCGCTTTCCCTGAATATTTCAATCGATTCATTTAAAGAAAAAGTAATACCTTCAATGACCGATCGTACAAAATCATTTCGATTATGTGAGGAGTCCATGCCGATAAAGCTTCCCCGAATTTGTGAATCTGCATATGGTGTGCGCTCACCCGCTAAATAGGGTGTAAATAAAAGTCCGTTCGACCCAATCGGAACCTCGCTCATTCCAGCCAACAGGGAATCGAATGATTCCATTTCTGCAAACGCATCTTTAAACCAGTTCAAACTATGTCCTGCTGCCAGGGTTACGCCCATTGTGTAATAGGCATTTTCTTCACCATGATTAAAATAATGGACTTTCCCCTGAAAATCCTTGTCATTTTGTTCTTCATAGGATAAAACGACCCCGGATGTCCCAATGCTGCATAATGTTTTGCCTTCCGACAGAATGCCGGAACCGATCGCACCGCAGGCGTTGTCAGCTCCTCCTGCAAATACCTTAGTTAAAGGAGATAATCCCGTCTTCTCAGAAATCTCAGGCTTTAACGTTCCTACACATTCATGGGATTCAACTAAAGGCGGACAGATATTCACATCAATCCCCGTTAGCCCGCAAATCTCTTCACTCCACATTTTCCGGCCGGCATTCAGCAGCAAAGTACCCGCTGCATCACTATATTCACTATGAATCCTGCCAGTCAGTTTAAAGCGCAGGTAATCTTTAGGGAGCATAAATACAGACGCTTTTTCAAAAACTTCCGGCTCGTATTGCTTCACCCAAAGCAGCTTTGGTAAAGTAAAGCCTTCCAATGCCGGATTCTTTGTAATTTCAAGCAGACGCTTCTCACCAGCCATGTCATAGATCTGTTTACATTGCTCTGTCGTGCGGGTATCATTCCAAAGGATTGCATTACGCAGAACCTTATTCTCTTCATCCAGAAGGACCAGACCGTGCATTTGGCCTGAAAAACTGATTCCTTGAATGTCTTCCGCACTTCCATCAAACTGCTCTGTAAGTTCTTTAAGAGCAGCCACTGTTTTATCAACCCATTCACCAGGGTCCTGTTCACTATAACCCGACTTTTCATGAATGAGCGGATAAGACCTGGAAACTTCGCTGCATACTACTCCCTTTTGATTCATTAATAAAACTTTTACCGAGCTCGTGCCAAGGTCAATCCCGATTACATATTTCATGATTGATCATCCTTTAGATAATGAAATGTATGCTAAGTTTTAGTTTTTAAAAATGTACTGGGACACTTTTGTATTCCCAGTACATTTAATCTTTTTATATTAATCTATTACGCTTTTACACTCGCATAAGCTTCGAGAATGTATTTATTTAAGACAGCTTTTAGCTGTTCCTGTCTTCCTGATTTATTTTCAATCTTTTCAAGCTGAAGGGCATGCTTTTCAAGCTTGCGGAAGTCTGCCTTTCCTTCAACGATTTCAAGGCCGATGCCTTCTGTATAGCTGCTATATCTGTCAGCAATAAAATTGTCTAATACTTTATCTTCCATTAGACGCTGTGCAACCTTTGCGCCAACCGCAAATGTGTCCATTCCTGCAATATGAGCATAGAACAGGTCCTCAGGGTCAAATGATCCTCTTCGTACTTTCGCATCAAAGTTAAGGCCGCCTGTTCCAAGGCCGTCATTTTTTAGAATTTCAACCATTGCCAGTGCTGTAGAATAGATGTCTGTCGGGAATTCGTCAGTATCCCATCCCAGCAGGGTATCACCCTGGTTTGCATCCACTGAACCAAGCATTCCATTTATGCGTGCTGTGTGCAGTTCATGCTCAAATGTATGGCCGGCAAGGGTCGCGTGGTTTGCTTCAATATTGAATTTAAAGTAGTCTTTTAAGCCGTAAGATTGCAAGAATGATAAACTGGTTGCCACATCAAAATCGTATTGATGTTTGGTGGGCTCCTTCGGTTTTGGCTCGATTAGGAATTGTGCGTCAAACCCAATTTCCTTTGCATAATCGATTGCCATATGGAAGAACCGCGCAAGATTATCGAGTTCAAGCTTCATGTTCGTATTCAGCAGTGTTTCGTATCCTTCGCGGCCGCCCCAGAACACATAGTTCTCAGCACCCAGCTCCTTGCCGATCTCAAGTCCCTTTTTCACTTTTGCAGCAGCATAGGCAAATACATCAGCATTAGGTGCTGTCGCCGCACCGTGCAGCCAGCGCGGATGCGAAAACATATTAGCGGTATTCCATAATAACTTCGTTTTGCTGGACTTCATGTATTCCTTTATCATGGCCGTAATCTCATCTAAGTTCATAAAAGTTTCGCTTAATGAATCGCCTTCAGGCGAAATATCAGCGTCATGGAAACAGAAAAACGGAACATTCAGTTTTTCATAGAATTCAAAGGATGCTTCAACACGCGCCTTGGCCAAATCCATTCCGGAAAATCTGTCATAGGAACGGATCATCGTTCCATTTCCGAAAGGATCTGTGCCTTCCGCAGTAAACGTATGCCAGTAAGACACTGCAAAACGGAGAAGGTCTTCCATTTTTCTGCCGTTGATCATTTCTTCAGGATTATAATATTTAAAAGCCAATGGATTATTAGAATCTGGACCTTCGTATTTTACTCCACTCACATTATTAAAGTAGTTCATTTTCATTCCTCCATCTTCTCTTTTCATTTGTTATCGCTTTCATTTGATTACAAATCGATTTTACCACCATAAACTTAGTTTGTCTATCGAATGAACTAAGTTTTATTTTTATTTTTAATTATGGTATAAATGGAATATGATTGTAATAGACAAAGAAATTGAGGATTTGAGGAGAAAGATAATGACTTGGAATCAGCAGCTGGTAAAAATGAAAAACAAATCACGCGTTCTGCAGACGATCATCGACCAATCCCCTATCTCCCGGGCTGATATCTCACAGCATTTGGGACTGACTAAAGGAACTGTTTCCTCTTTAGTCAACGAGCTGATAGAAGAACAAATCTGTTCCGAAACAGGACCGGGCAAATCGAGCGGAGGACGGCGGCCTGTGATGCTGCTCTTTAATGAACAAGCAGGATATGCCATTGGAATTGATTTAGGGGTTAACTATATTTTAGGTGTCATGACTGATTTATCGGGGAATATTGTGAGCGAACATTTGAAGCATATGAATAGCATGAGGTATGAAGAAACCATTCTTGTCATAAAAGAAGTTATCCAATCCTTATTGGACTCAACCCCTGAGAGCCCCTATGGCGTGATTGGAATCGGTATTGGAGTGCCGGGAATTGTAAATAAGGAAGGCAGCAATATCCTGCTGGCACCTAATCTGGGCTGGACAGATATCCATTTAAAGGCAGAAATTGAGACAGAGTTTCACCTTCCCGTTATTATCGACAACGAAGCGAACGCCGGAGCATACGGGGAAAAGCGTTTCGGAGCCGGGAAAAACTTTGAGAATCTCATCTATGTTAGCGCTGGAATTGGCATTGGAGTCGGCTTTATTTTACAAAACAGCCTTTACCGTGGCGCTGAAGGATTCTCCGGTGAAATGGGCCATATGGTGATCGATATAGATGGAAAAGAATGCAGATGCGGCAGCAAAGGCTGCTGGGAATTGTACGCTTCTGAACAGGCATTGCTAAACCAGGCAAAGAATATTGAATCATACTTAAAACGGGATAATTTGAACCTGGAGTCATTAGTTGAAATGGCCGAAGAAGATGAGGAAGTAAAGGATCTGTTCCATCAAATCGGCCGATGCCTTGGCATTGGCATAAACAATATCATTAATACATTCAACCCCGAGCAAATCATTATCGGAAATCGCTTAGCAATCGCCAAAGAATTATTACTGGATTCAATAATGGAAGTTGTCAAGACTCATTCCTTAAGATTCAATCAGGAAAACGTAAACATTACATTTGCAGATTTATCGATCTACTCAACAGCACTTGGGGCTTCAGCTTATGCCACAGAAAACTTTCTGAACTCGGATCTGCAGGAGAATTTAAATAAGCAGGAAAATTGATTGACCTATCAAACTCCTGCCGACCTAAAGTAAATCCTTTTTTCATTGTAATTTCTTTTAAAAAAACACCGGATTATTCATACTAGAATAATCCGGTGTCATACTTAAAAGAGTATCATAAATGTTTTTATAGTGAAAAGGAGTAACCTTTTTCTTCACTCAAAGCTTTTCTATATATCTTAGAGGCTGCCATAGTGTCCAGAAACCCAACCCCGACAGATTTATAAAAGGTTATTTCACTTGATTTTTCACGTCCAGCTTTTTCCCCGCATACTATTTCACCAATTTCACCATAAATGAGATGCGTATTCCATTCTCCTTTATTATGCGGAACAAGGAAATCTCCAGCCTCGTGCATGGCTCCTTCCAATGTATCGACAACTACTTTATTGCTCCTGATAAGTGTTAGGGAATCAACCTCTTGCATATGCGCCTGATAGGAACCGATGGCATTAATATGAGTTCCTTCCCTCAGTACAGATCCATTAAATATGGGTGTTGAACTTTTCGTACTGCAGATGACAATATCTGATTGGGCAGCAGCCTCATCGGCAACCGCTTGAATTGTAATGGTCCCCCTCCAATCTGGATACAAAGAATGGATTTCATTTTTGAATACTTCCGCTCGTTCTATTGTGCGATTATATAAAATGATATGTTCTAATTCCATCACAGACATGACAGCTTGAATTTGGCCTGCAGCTTGAGCTCCGCACCCTAATACAGAACAGACTTTTGAATTCTTCCGAGCTAAATATTTCGTTGCCACACCGCTTGAAGCACCTGTTCTTAAGACCGTTAAGTAGCTGGCATCCATTAACGCAACATGCTCGCCTGTACGAGTATCAGTCAGCAGAATCACTCCCTGTAGAACTGGTTTGTCCCCGCCGGAATTGCGGGGAAAAATGCTTACAACTTTAACTGCTGTATAATTTTCTGGTTCAATATAGGAAGGCATATATAAAGTTTCCGCTTCGTATTTAGAATGAGGAATCGACATTCTTACAGGTGTCAGCGTTTTATTCCGTTGGCCATAACTAAATGCTTTTTCAACATCCTGAATACACTCTTCCATTGAGTATAATTCTTTTATCGTTTCTTTACTAATCACTAACATAGTAATTCACTCCAATATGAACTTGTCGTATATTCGTTAATAGAATCAATTATTTTCTCCCCGGAGCTCAGTTTTTTGGCTTCTTTCTACATATTGACAGTTTTATTTTGATTTTCATGTGTTTTCTTTGAAGAGAACCTGTCCAATCTAAACGGAGTTAAATCAATATCTGAATTGCCCTTTGAAATTAGGTCACTCATAGCACTGCCTGTTGATAGTGCCATTGAAATTCCACTCATCGCATGGCCGGACGCGATAAATAGATTATTCAGAGAAGGCACTTTGCCTATTATTGGCAGACCATCGGGAGTCATAGGCCGCATTCCGCACCATGGCTGCTCATCTCCGCGAACTGCTGTACGTAAATATTGAGCCGCAGAACTCTTTAAACTATCAATTCGGCGCTGATCCAGATTAGTATTAATGCCCGAAAGTTCCATTGTTCCCCCGATTCTTACTGAATCATGAAACGGGCTAATCGTCACCCTTGAATCCCCTAAGTAAAGCGGCTGCTGAAACTGAATGGAAGGATTTGAAATGGTGATGCTGTAGCCTTTCCCTGCAGTCATGGGGATGTGCAATCCAGCTTGTCTTAAAACCAGGCCTGCCCAGGCTCCTGAAGTGACAAGAAAGTGATCCCCTTCCATGGTTTGCTCTCGGATTTTAACCCCACTGATCTTGTCCCCTTCTTGGATGAATCCCATTGCTTCCGTATGGGAAAGCACTTCAACCCCATTCGAGATAAGCCAGTCTTTTAGAGCTTTTGTAAGGGTTTCAGGGCGAACATGCCGTTCAGAAGGGAGATAAATGCCTCCAGCCACTGCATCAGAAAGGGCAGGTTCCATTTCTAGTACTTCTTTTTTAGATTTTGCAGCAGGCGCAGGCAAACCAAAGCTCTCAACAATACTATAGTTATCTAGCTTTTCATCAATATAACTTTTGTCTAAGAATACAAAAAGCAGCCCTTTTCGATACATTTCAAACTCCAGACTGCCATCTTGCTCCAGTTCATCGAATAATCTCAAGGTATTTCTGCTCAATTCCAAACCAGCGGCATACCCTTTCTGGTAGGCCTCTTCACTGCAATACCTCCAGAATTGGAGTAGCCAGGGGGACAATGAAGCGAAAATGGATGGCTTAATATATAGAGGGCTATCCCGTTTTAACATCCACTTCAAACTTGCCTTAATCAGACCCGGAGCAGGAACCGGATCGGATAAACTGGGGCACACCCATCCCATATTTCCGCTCGAACATTCCGCTCCGGGTTCACCTTTGTCAATTAATACTACATCCAACCCCTTTTTCCTAAGGAAAAAAGCGCTTGCTAAGCCAATGATTCCTCCGCCAATAACGATAGATTTCGTCATTACCTTCCCCTCCATTATTAGTAATACTTCAAAATAGGATAATACTATAATTGTACAGATAGAATATTCTGAACAAAATGTACAAAATATATGATAAAAAGGGGTTGTAAGCTAAATTTTTTGTGGCATTTTACATTCTAATATGCAGGAATTAAAATACATAGATAAGATTATGGTAATAATAATCTAATCCTAGCTGGAATTAGCAGTATTTTTTGTGAAATTTGCACATAGATAAAGACTTTCATAGATAATATATTTTAAATACAGAATTTTTTAAATAAATCGAATAATCTAGCGATGAAGGAGGGATAATATATAGCGGGTTACTCTGGTGGTTCGATCTATTTATGCAGCACGCACCCTAATTATGTATTAGAGATCCTATATTTTTGAGGCTTTATAACAAAGGGGTTGTTTTATTTGAAAGAAAACCAGGTAGTTTGGGGTTCAAGGATTGGATTTATATTGGCAGCAATGGGTATGGCAGTGGGTACCGGAAATATTTGGAGGTTCCCGCGAATGGTTGCTGAACATGGCGGAGGTTCTTTCTTAATCGGCTGGGCCATTTTTTTATTTGTCTGGTCATTGCCGCTTATCATGGTTGAAATATTCATCGGAAGAAGAACCAGAATGGGAACGATGGGATCCTTTGGAGAATTTATCGGCAAAAAATTTGCCTGGTTTGGACCTATCATCACGATCGTTTTAGCCGGAATCACATTTTATTATTCTGTAGTAGTGGGATGGACTTTTAAATACTTAATCTTAGCATTACAGGGAACTTTTACAGAAAAAATTGACTCAGCTGCCCAGTGGGAAAACTTTACGGGTCATGCGGCAGAACCAGTCATTTATCACTTTATTGCAGCTGCTCTTTGTGGAATTGTCGTTTTTATAGGGGTTACAAAGGGAATTGAAAGAATATCTAAGATATTCCTGCCGCTTTTATTCCTCTTACTCATCTTTACTGCTTTCCGCTCCATCACCTTGCCGGGAGCAATGGAAGGGCTTTCATACATGTTTACACCTCAGTGGGAATATCTAGGGAAAGCATCAACTTGGCTTCAAGCTTTATCCCAATCTGCATGGTCAGTCGGTGCTGGCTGGGGATTGTATGCCACATATGCCATTTATACAAAAAAACGTGATGACATTGCCCAAAATTCGTTAACAGCAGGCCTCGGAAACAACTCAGTCGAATTACTTGCCGGTTTAACCATCATTCCAGCTATCTTTGCTTTAGCGCCTTCGCAAGAATATATTACCCAGGCAACAAGTTCAGGCAACACCGGATTAACCTTTATTTATATGGTAGAATTGATTAGCGTCATGCCGCAGACTTATATCTTTGGCGTTGCATTTTTTGGTGCATTGGCATTTGCAGCTTTTACTTCATTAGTTGCAATGGTTGAATTGATTACTAGAAACCTGTCAGACTATGGAATCCGCAGAAACAAAGCAATCCTGCTAACTGTTGTTTTGATTTTTCTTGGAGGGATCCCTTCAGCCATTAATATGAAAGTGTTCAATAACCAGGATTGGGTTTGGGGAGTTGCGCTGCTGCTTTCATGCTTCCTATATGCGTACGCTGCGATAAAATATGGTGTCGAAAAAATGCGTAACGAGATAAATGAAGTCAGCTTCATTAAGATAAACAAATGGTGGGTTTATTCCATTAAGTATTTAATACCCGCTCTGATTGTCATTGTAACTGGATGGTGGCTATATCAGGGTGTGACATGGTATCCTGACACTTGGTGGAAGCCATTCGAAGAATTTAATGTTGGAACAATAATCCTGCAGCTCGGAATTACTTTCCTGCTTGCATTCGTGCTGCTTCGATTTAATAAAAGATTAAGAAGCTCTGTAATAGAAGAAGGACTAAACGATCAAGAAACTCCGATTCCTTCAAATACAGACATCAAGGAGGAATTATAATGACTGCATCTGCAATAATTATGATGATCTTTACCTTGGGCTTATTCTGGGGGGGCTTTTCCTATATGATTTATAGAACCCTTACAACAGACTACCATGACAAGTAATTAAATAAAAAAGGTGCCAGGTACCATATTTCATGGTTAACCTGGCACCTTTTATTTATTTACTCCGTATGAACATAATGTTTGCTTAATAAATACCTATCTACTTTTCTGCTTACAGTTAATCCGTTCTCTATTGCCCCGTCAATGAAGCCTGCCCAGCCATTTGCATAAGTCGTACCAGCTAAAAACACAGAACCTTCAGGCGTGTTCCACTCTTCATGATAGGCAGTTAACTGTTTGGGTCTCAGCATTGGCCAGGTTTCTTTTGAGAACTCGTCATTGACCCAATCGTGTCCTGTGCTTTCAAGTACTTGTATATCCGGAATCCAGTATTTTAATGCCTCTTCTACCGCTTCCCTGTCGTTCGGATTCAGCTTTGCTGCACTTGGACCAAAACCGACAAGGATGCTATTGCCATCAGCATACCGATCCAAATGAACTGAATTTAAAGAATAGCTGCCAGGGGCTAATGCATCGAATGGCTCTAATTCTCCTTTCACTTTTGCCCACACTTTAACGCCTTTTGAGGTTTGTCCCTCTCTGGAAGATTCCCTTTTTGCTTCTGAAAGCGATGGCTGGAACTCAATATTATTTAGTGTCGATAATGGTACTGTAACGATCACTGCCTTGGAAGCATAACATTCCCCTTCTGCCGTAAAGACTTTAGCAGATCCATCTTCATGTTCAATTCGTCCAACGATAGCAGATAACTTAATTTCCGCACCACTGTCCGCAGCAATTGATTCGATTAACTTTCTGGTTCCATGTTTTATGCGGAAGCTCGAGACCATCGCACTGTGAGTATCCCAGTTTCCTTGGGAAAAAGCCCACCAGCGAAATATCTGTGTAACCGCACCCTCTGCAGGATCTCCGCAATAATCTGATCCAATCCAGCCATGCAGCACATCGAATTCTTCTGTTGTTAAATTGATATCTTTTAAGAATTGCTCTCCAGATACATGATCCATATTCCGGAAACTTTCTGTATAAAGGGGTTCAAATGGATATGGCATATGCTTATTGCTTTCCTTCATGACCCTTTCAACAGTTGCTCTAAGCCTTGCTTTAAACTCATCAGCTGTTGATGAATAAGTTTTTCCGCCTGTAATCCAATACACTTTTTCTGCTTTTGGCCCTGAAGCCAGTTCAAGCCCATATCGTGTAATTTCAGACCATACATGCGGCTGATGCCAATGAACATATGTACCTCCCATTTCGAGGTCTAACCCTAAACGGTGATCCACCCATGTTCTGCCGCCAAGTCTATCACGCGCCTCCAGGACTAATACTTTTTTGCCCAGCATCTTTAACTCCCTTGCAGCAGTCAATCCGGAGAAACCTGCGCCAATGATAATAACATCATAATTTTTTATAGTCATTTTCTTCATTCTCCTCTCAGTTTCATGAAATAAACTGCAGCGCCTTATAGGCGAACTGCAGTTAAAATAATTTTATAGTTCATCCCTCACAGCTGGGGTTACATTCTCTGCATTAATAGGTAATGTGATCTTTTTGCGGGTATACATGAAGTAATAATACACATAGCAAAGGGCTATAAACCCAAAGCCCCAATAAAGAGACGTTCTCTGTGTAGGATCAAAAGCCATAACTGCAAAGATGGACAGACACATGACAATACATAAGATCGGAATAAATGGATATAAAGGGACCTTATATTTTAAATCCTCCACTTTCCCGCCATTTTTCGTATATTGTCTGCGAAACCCTATTTGTGCTGCGGCAATGGCCAGCCATGTAAGTGTGCCGCCAATTCCGCTGACAGCCAGAAGAACTACAAATAATGTATCTGCTGCTACATAACTAGTTAAAAGGGATAACAGTGCAAAACCAAGAGTCACTAAAAGGGCATATGAAGGAACACCGCGCTTATTCAGCTTTCCAAAGACTTTTGGAGCCATCCCTGTTTCTGAAAGCGAATACATGATTCTTGTACAGGCGTAGAGACCCGTGTTTCCGACAGATAAGATGGCCGTTAAGATAACAAAGTTCATAATATCTGCTGCATATGGAATGCCTACCATATCAAAGACTGTTACAAACGGACTTTCCATTACCCCAGCCTCTTGCCATGGAACAATGGCTGATAAAACAAAGATAGCCAGAACATAGAATAGCAGGATTCTAAAAACGATAGTCCGAATGGCTCTGGGAATATTTTTTTCAGGCTCTTCGGTCTCTCCTGCAGCCACACCCATAATTTCCGAACCCTGAAAAGCATAGATCACAGACATCATTGAAATGAATACCCCAACCAAGCCAGCAGGGAATATACCGTCCCCAATGAAATTGGTTAAGTAAGGGGCTGGGGAGCCTTCCATAGAAATAACACCAAATATTGCACCTAATCCGATAATGATAAATAAGATGACAGTAAGGACTTTAATTCCAGCGAACCAATACTCTGTCTCAGCAAAAGCTTTCGTTGTAAGCGAATTAATTGAAAATAACAGAACGATAAAGATTGTACACCAAATCCATGTTTGAACATCTGGAAACCACCTTTTCATCAGCAATCCTGCAGCAACGAATTCAAGTCCGACATACATGGCCCAGCTTAGCCAATAGACCCAGCCGACAACAAAGCCGGTTGCAGGACCAATAAACTTGGTCGCATGCGCCTGAAAAGAACCTGAAACAGGCATAACAACAGACAATTCTCCCAGACAGACCATAGCCAAATACATTAGAAGACCGCCAACAAGGTATGCCATTATTGCCCCTGCGGGTCCAGCCTCCCCTATTGCATATCCCGAACCAAGGAATAGTCCTGTTCCGATAATTCCTCCCAGCGACATCATAAATAAGTGGCGGCTTTTCATTTGCCTTTTTAATGTTGATTGACCCATATTTTCACCCTGCTTTCAGATTAAATTCAATCATTTCACTCGTAAGCGCTTACAATAATGGTGAAAATTTTTTAGTCTACGGCTGCGGCTGTATTTTTAGGAAGCGGCAGTACTCTTTCAAGATCTCTCTGAATCATTAAATGGAAATGATGAACCAGATTTTCGGTGAGCGAGAATCTCCCTTGTGAATAAGCCCCTGTCTCTATCCCTGTTTGTACCATCTCACAAATATCAAGATCTTCTTTTCTAACCAGCTCATCCATTTTCATTAACTCTTTTTCTTCCTCTGTAATCTCATCACCCAAGAAAAACGTTGTGTACACATATTTTGTGGTTTTAGAGTCTATTGGTATCGATTGATGAATGGATAGATTAGCTGGACCCGGATCGAAAGAAAACCATGTATTTGGATAAAGCCAATAATACCTGCCTCCTTGTCCCATCTCAAAGTCCAAATTTTTCCCCTTTAAGGGTGTTCCCTGATAAGAATAAAAATCGGACATGGTCATCTCGTATTGCTTCATATCAAGTTTTGAAACGAGTGTCTTATGTACGATTGAACAATGATCGCACTCGAGATAATTATCAATGCCTATTTTCCAATTTGAACGGCAGATCGTCTCTTTTACGGATACACGCTTTAAGCTTTCCAGGTCGTATTTTGCCACATGCTTGAAAAGATCAGGGTATTGCACTTTCATTGAAACAGCATCCGGATTAAGATTGACAAAAATAAAAGAGTGCATAATTTCCAGTCTAATCATTTTTAAGCAAAAGTCCTGATGATCGAAATGATCGCACCCCTTCATATTCGGAGCTTTGAGGAGCGAACCATCTGTCCGGTACGTCCAGGCATGATAGGGACAAGTAAAAACGGCCTTATTCCCTTCCCCTTCAGCCAGCTTGGAAGCGCGATGAGAACAAACATTATAAAACGCCCGCAATTCTCCGTCCTGTCCGTGACTAATAATAATGGGTCGGTCAGCCACATCAGCCGTAAAATAATCTCCCGGCTTGCTAACTTGACTCATATGTCCTGCATATTGCCAAGTCTTTCTGAAGATTTCTCTTTTTTCCGCCTCCAAAACTTTTGGATCCGTATAAATCCACGATGGCAGTGTATGAGCTTCACTTAAGGTATTACTGACTCTAACTTCTTTCATAATTTTTCCCTCCTTTTACAAATACATCTAAGAATACTAAAATCAGTGTATTAAGTTTATTTTAAATTAAAAATATTCTGAATTATATGTTTAAATTGAACAAAAACAGGGATTATAAAAAAACTTTTTTTGGTTTTTTCATCTAAAAAACTGCAGGCAACTAGGTCTGCAGTTCACTTACTCTTATAATTGACTAATCATTAACTTGCATTAGAAACCGTTTTGTTCGATCTTCCTTCGGGTTGTTAAAAATGTCTTCAGAGTTTCCTTCCTCTACAATTACACCGCCATCCATGAAGATGACTCTGTCAGCTACCTCTTTCGCAAATTTCATTTCATGTGTGACAACTACCATGGTCATGCCTTCATTCGCCAAGTCCTTCATTACCTGGAGAACCTCCCTGACAAGTTCGGGATCTAATGCCGATGTAGGTTCATCATAAAGCATTACATCCGGGTTCATTGACAGCGCTCGGGCTATTGCTACACGCTGCTGCTGTCCTCCTGATAGCTGTGCAGGATAATGGTGACAGCGTTCTCCAAGTCCGACTTTTTCAAGGAGAGTATGCGCTAATTTCGCTGCTTGTTCTCTCTCCATTCCCTGTACAACTATTGGACCTTCCATGACGTTTTCAATTGCCGTTTTATGAGGAAACAAATTAAATTGCTGAAATACAAATCCAGTTCTTTTCCGCAGCTCTCTTATTTCATTTTTACGTGAACGATTTGGCTTACCTCCTGCAGCTATTATTTGAGATCCAATTTGAATGGTACCTTCAGTTGGTTCCTCTAAAAAGGTTAAACAGCGGAGGAGAGTGGATTTACCTGAACCGCTTGGTCCCATCAAGACAACTACTTCACTCTTATTTACAGAAAGGTTTATTCCATGAAGAACTTCCGTTTCTCCGAATCTTTTCTTTAAATTTTCTAATTGTATTACACCCATGATTGCCCCCACTCCTCCGATTTGGCAGAATAATATTATAAATTTTAAGGGCTGCTCTTTTTATAAGAAAATGCACTTTAATTGCTGAAAATCCAATGAAATTATACGGCTACATGCTTGGAAGCGCGTTTTTCAAACCGATCCAATATAGCTGTAAAGAATGCAATCAAAACCCAATAAAGTGCAGCTGCAACCAAGTAAATTGTCAGCGGCTCAAACGTTTTGGCTATTATCAAAGAAGACATTTGCAGTAACTCTGTAACAGTAATGACAGATACCAGGGAAGTATCCTTGATTAAAATGATAAAGGTATTCGACATGGTCGGTATGGCTACTCGTAAGCTCTGCGGCAGAATTGTATGTCTCATGGCCTGGCTATAGGTCATTCCCAGTGATACAGCTGCCTCCATCTGTCCCTTGTCAATTGATAGGATGGACGCGCGAAATGATTCAGATAAATACGCCCCAGCGTTTAAGCTTAATGCGAGAATCCCGGATGGAATGGGATCAAGTTCAATATTTATTTGCGGCAAACCATAATAAATGACAAAAATTTGTACAAGCAGCGGAGTTCCCCGAAAGACAGATACATATGCTTCAGCGGCTTTAACTAATACGGTAATTTTTGAAATTCGTGCCAAAGCCGTAAAAAAACCAAGAAAAAGTGCAATCACAATGGATATCACAGCTAAAAATATAGTCATCAAGGTTGCATATAATAATGGCGGCAAGGCTTCTATTACAATTAAAAAATCCATAAGCACTCCTCCCCTTTAACTATCTTCTTCATCTAGGAATGGACATATTGATCTTTATACAAGGACTTCTTCTTTAAATCTTATGTTTATCCCTAATTCTCCCAATTGCTCCATGAATGAAGCAAAGCGGTCTTTAATAATTAGCTCTTCTACTGAAACAATGCCCTTTTCGGTAATTTTTCCTTCTGCAATCCAATTAGCCAAAAGCATAGCAGGAATAGCAGTGGTTTTGGCCATAGAGGTGATATTGCGTTCATAGTCATAAAAGTCAACCATTTCCCAGGTATATTTCGTTTGGACGCCTGACTTCCGTCCGTTAACTTCGACTCGTAAGACCGTGATATCTTCTTTCGTTTTGCCTTGAAGCTTTGGAGCTAATATTTTTTCAGAGAATGCACGAGGTCTAATTTTCGTTCCATTTATATCAATTGGTTCATCATTAAAAAAACCAAGCTGACTAAGGAACTTCATCCTTTCCCAATGTCCTTCATACCTTACCGTTTTTTCATATAGTCTCTTCACTTTATCTTTTAACGTATAGGCGGTACTATGTGCATCTGTAATGACCGCTTCACACATGCCAACCGGTTCAGGGAATGACATTTTCTCAAATCCGGATAATGCCGGAAGTTCAACCAATTCGCCATTTTCAGCTGCTAATGCAGGTCTTGTATACAGGCCGAGTACGCTTTCGAGCCGGAACACCACTTGGTACCATAAAGGCGGCTGGGGAAACCGCGGAATGCCTCCGCATGTCATAACTGCTTCGTCAGCCTCATCCAGCATTTCGATGCCTTGTGCTGCCAAAAAGTTAGTTATACCCGGCGCAACTCCGCAGCCTGGTACAATAACCACTCCAGCCTCTTTTGCTTTTTGATCAAGCTTTACTTTTTCCTCATACCTGGATCCAACTAAATCTACTAAGTGACATTTTTCTCTGATAGCTGCTTCAATAGCTAATGGACTTAAGGAATGCGGCAAACAAGCCACAGCAACATCCGCATCCTTTAAAACATTTTGTATATCTTCAATTTTTTCAAGAGAAGCCTGTTTCCCATATACCTTTTGGTTATTGGCTATTTCAACACACTTTTCCACACTGCTTTCAATTACGTCAACGGCAGTAACCGCTGCAATCTTAGGAAACTTTGCCAATTCACATACTACAGTCGTGCCTATCATTCCAGTCCCTAGAACAACAGCCCTCATCATTTTCCCTCCTCTTATAAATACTCTTTATAGGCTCTTCAATTAAATATATCCCTTTAAAGTAAAGACAGGAGAAGAGAAATTCCTGTCTTTTAGGGAGAAATTCTTTAATTTTCTAGCGGTTCCGTTCCAAACCACTTCTTATAGATTTCTGAATAGGTTCCGTCTTCCTTCATATCTGTCAATATCTGATTGACTTCCTTAACAAAATCGTCATTATCCTTTTTAATGGCCATTCCGATTTCATCCTTGTTAACAATGTCACTTGAAATCTTGAGCGGCAGATCATTTTCTTTAATGTTATAACTCATTAATAATTGATCGTTAATGATAACATCCAGACGTTTATTCATTAGATCAGCAATATAATCATTAACAGCCTTATATGTCTTTACATTCGCACCGTCCACACTGTTGGCAACTTCTTCAAAAGTAGTTCCCCCGCCGACACCCACATTTTTTCCTTTGATATCTTCTAATTTAGAGATTCCATCAGTATCTTCTCTTGTTATCAGGACGGAACCAGTCACAACATAAGGGTCAGTAAAATCAACGCTCTTTTTACGCTCTTCAGTAACCGTCATTTGTGCAATCACAATATCAAACTTATCCGATTTCAAACCTCCAATAAGGCTCTCCCATTTAGTAGCAACAAACTCAGTTTCAGCACCTAAGCGCTCGGCTATCTCATTAGAAATATCAACATCAAAGCCATCATATTTCTGATCATCATTCAAAAAGTTAAAAGGTGGATATGTACCCTCAAAGCCGACTTTCAGTACTTTAGACTCCTTTACCCGAGCTAACACACTGTCTGTTTTGCTTCCACCCGATGTTTTGCTTCCTCCGCAGCCAGCGAGCATTCCAGCAATGATCAGAACAATCAATGAAATCAAAAAGCCCTTTTTCATTCCATTTCCCCCTTAATTTCCAATATTTCAGAATGCGAACACAGGCGGCAAAATAAATGTTAGTCTATTTTTAAACACTCTAAAATATTGTTGTTCAAAATTGTAGAACAATCTACAAGAATAGTGTAAACTTAGGTTACATAATTGTCAATATTTTTTGAATATTAAAAATATTATTATACTAATATAAGAATCCTTTTTTCAAAAGATGATTAGTTTTATGGAGGTAGATTTATGAAGAAAGTTTCCATGGAAGAAAACGTTTATAACCATATTAAAAAAGCTATACTTGCAAGGAAATTAGCGCCAGGAAAGCAGCTGGTGGAAAATAATCTATCAAACTCTCTGGGTGTGAGCCGTACCCCTATTAGGAATGCGATCAAAAGATTATCAATCGAGGGTCTAGTAGATATCATCCCGAATAGAGGCGCTTTTGTTACGAATCCGACCAAAGAAGAAATGATACAAGCTTATGAATTGAGGGCTAAATTAGAGTATATTGCAGTATGCCAAGCGATGTATTTCTTAACTGAATCAGATTTTAGAGCCATTAAGGAAAATCTTGAAAAAGAAAAAGCTGCACTTTATAACCGCAGCCCGGAAGAATATGTAAGGTATAATAAGGAATTTCATATTAGCATCACACAGAAATGCAACAATAAATTTTTAAACGAGTTTATTTTAAGGCTTATCACTCAGACGAATATCTATCTGATCCTATTTGATGATTTTTTCTCAAACCCTAAACAAGAACCCTATAGTCCTGATGAGCACAGTTTTATACTTTCTCTTATCGAAGATAAGGATACCAAGAAACTGAAAATAGTGTTAGAGAACCATTTTAAACGTGCGATAGACAGCCTGGAAACTCATTATTACCGTTATAAAGAGATTGATGAAATTTTTTAGATAATCAAAAAGCATAGTGCAGTTTTTACAGGTAAAATGAGAAAAGGATTGTGTTTAGAAAGGAATGCAAAAAAATGAAAATCCTTGAAAATATAGCCCAGGACATTGTGGAAAAAACCAGTGAGATATTGGAGTATCCAATAAGCATTACCGATAATGAGGGATACATCATTGGTTCAACGGATCAAAGCAGAATCGGTATTTTTCACCGTCCTTCTCTTGACGTAATTAACAAAAATACCACGGTGGTCTGCAGGAATGAAATTGAGAAAAAAATTCTTCCCGGTGTATCTGCTCCTTTAAAGTTTAATAACAAAGTAATTGGTGTACTTGGTATTGTGGGCAATCCCGCTGAGGTCGAGAAATATGTACAGCTTGTCAAAAATCAAGTTGAAATGATGTGCCAGGATGCTTTCCGAAAAGAAATAGTGGAGCTGGAAGAAAAAATGGCAGAAATGCTGGTTCATCAGCTTATTCACTATATAGACTCTGAGCAAGAAGAAAAAGAGCATATTTCCCAGTATGCGAAACTGCTCAATTTCGATCTGACCATCAATCGTGCCTGTATTATTATTGATATCACTAACCCTCCATCAGGTGACCGTAACCTTTTTGGGGATCTTTCGTTTCAATATTTCCCAAAAGAAGTGCTGAGCTTTTTAAAGTTAATTTTTCAGGAAAATGACAATGATATCGTGTCTTTACTGGACTTCAAACGTTTCATTATTTTTAAATCCATGCCCTTTCCCCAGTCATTTGCATCTTTCCTGGGAAAATTGGATGAGAGGCTGGAAAAAATCAATTCATTTCTTGACGCTAAATACAGTGTTTCTGCAAAGCTAGGTGTAGGAGATGTTCAAAATGGCCACAAGGGGTGCTCTGAATCTTACCAAAACGCTATGAAAGCATTGGATATCGGACTGGGGTTTCAAGATCACTCTCATATTCATTTGTATAATGAGCGGGAAGCCATGCTAAGTCTTTTGCCAAGGGAGCTTTCCCCTGCCTATAAGCAAAAACTCTTAAACCTAATATCTTCTTTAAGAGAGCAAGATAATTATGAGGTGTTAGCCTCTACCTTTACTGGATTCTGCAAGTACAATATGAACTTGAGTGAAGCATCAAGAAACATGTTTATCCACCGGAACACCATCATTTACAGACTGGAAAAAATCAGCGAAATCACTTCCCTTAACACCAGCAGCTTTGAACATTGCATGCTTCTCTTTACTGCCATCAAATGCTATGAAGAAATGCGGGCATCCTCCCGATGATACATTCCTAAAAAACACCTTCAGTAAGAGCCTTGCTCCTACGAAGGTGTTTTATTAATAAATCGCATCTTCGATAATAAGGTCTTTTTCTGCAAAACGTTCCACTCTTAATGGAGATAAGTCCAGAGTTTCGAAGTTTCCCGTCCGGATCAGCTCAGACAGACACTTTCCGACTGCAGGAGCCTGCTGCATGCCATGTCCGCTGAAACCAAAAGCAACATAGTAGCCTTTCATTGCAGGGTATTCACCAAGAATGGCATTATGGTCTTCCGTGTTAAAATCATACAGTCCTGTCCAGCCTCTTTCGATTTTAGCATGCTCGAAATTCTTGATCCGATTTGCCAGCACCGGCCAGATATGTTCCTCAAAAGCAGATCTTCTCCATTTAAAGTTGATGCCAGGCTCAATTTCCTCGGCATAGCCGGATATGAATTTTTCCCCTTCATGCCGGAAATAAACACCTGTCGGGTCCATCGTTAATGGGAGATAGTTTTTAAGCGGTTCCTTAATATCGAATTGAAAAATTTGTCTGGGAAGCGGTACAACAGGAAGCGGCAGTCCAGCTTTATCTCCCAATATGGAAGCCCAGGCCCCTGCACAATTCACCACCACGGGAGCATGATATTCCCGGCCATCAGCAAGTTTGATGCCCTTCACTTTCCCTGTTTCAGTAATCAGATTGTCCACTTCATCGTAAATATATTCTGCACCAAGCTTTTTGGCATATTTCACATATCCCAGCATCACAGAATATGGATCTAAATAGCCGCTTTCACTGCAATACAATCCTCCTGCGATATCATCTATATTAAGCTCTGGGATAATATTCAAAAGACTTTCCCCTTCAAGAAGCTGAGAAAGTATACCATGTTCATTTTGAAGCTTTAAGTGTTTTTCAAAACGGGGCATCATTTTGTCAGTGGCTAAAAATAAGTAGCCCCTTTGCTTAAAATCAATCTCTGCTGTTTCACCGTCAATGGACATGTCCTTTGAAAAATCTTTGTAAATCTGAAGGCTGTATTTGCTGAGCTGCATATTGATGACGGTAGTATACAGCTGCCTGAATCCTCCAGCACTCCTTGGTGTCGAAGCAAATTCATATAGCCCATCTTTCTCAAATACAACAATCCTACCTGTGAATCCATCGTTTAACAAATTATAAGCAATGCTTGAACCGATGACTCCCCCGCCAATAATAATAATATCCGCATGGCTAGACAATTCGCTTCCCTTCCCTTCTTTCTAGCATTATATAGTTATAATGTTACTAATTAGAAGTCTGGGATGCTATGTGCAAAATTCACAGAAAAAGAATATTTAGAAAATTTTTAATTGTGTATTTTAACAAGGATTTTATCTTATTGTAGAAGAATCTATTAATAATTAGCATATAAAGGGTGATGCATTTGAGTTTTTTAAAAGAAATCTCACAGTTAATTGTAGAAAACACCTCCAATATAATAGAATATCCTATTAGTATCAGCGACAATAAAGGCATCATTATTGGCTCTAGTGATACCAGCCGATTAGGAAGTTTTCATCAGGCTTCTCTTGAGATAGTGGAGCGAAAAACAACCATTGCTTATGAGATAAACGAAGTAAAAAAACTCAATAACGTATTGCCGGGTGTAGCAGCCCCAATCATGATCAATCATGAACCTATTGGAGTTCTGGGGATTGTAGGAGAGCCTGCTGAGGTGCGCAAATATGCACAGTTGGTAAAAAGCCATGTGGAATTAATGTGCCATGAGTACCTAAAAAAAGAAATGACTGCGATTGAGTCAAAAACCTTGGATAACTTGATACGTTATCTTTTAAACTCTCAAAAACCTGAGGATTTGGAATACAGCATAAGATATGCCAAAATGCTGGGGTTTGATTTGGAGCCGGACCATAGCCGCATCTGCTTATTAATCGAGTTCGAAATAGGCATGGACTCCAGCCATTTAGCCAAAGACGGACAGACCTGCGATAAGTATTCCTGGCATTTTCTGCAAAATAATTTTTCCGAAATACTAAGTTATTATTTAATGGATAGTAAAGAAGATATCCTTTCGCCTCTGACACTTGATCAATTTCTGCTGATTAAAGTTATGAATAAAGATGAACCCCAAGACCTTTTTATCAAAAGATTAGAACATAAGATTCAAAGATTACTTCGTTATTTAGAGAAAGAAAAGAATTGTACAGCGAACATTTCCATCGGCAGCGCCAATAAAGGAGCGCTTGGAATAAAAGTTTCCTATCAAGCAGCTTTACAAGCATTAACTGCTGGAAAACAATCAAACCGCTCTCCAAAAATTTTCTACTATAATGATTGGAACATTATATTTGAACTGTTGGGAAATGGCTTAAATAAATATGTAAATGAGAGATTAAAGGAAAAATTGGAAGCTTTCATTAATCATGTAAATTTTCGCACCCTCGCTCAAACCTTCATGGCTTATTGCAAATGCAACATGAATATGAGCGAAACTGCACGAATGCTGTTTCTCCATCGAAACTCACTTGTATACCGCATGGAAAAAATCAATGAACTTACCAGCCTGGATATCTCAAGGTTTGATCACTGTATGCTGTTATTTTTCGCGATAAAAAACTCAGGCATATCTGCAGCAAGGCTGCAGGAAACAAAGAATCCCCTGGCACCGGGGCATGCTGAAGATGCGGCCCTCTCCTCCAAATAGTTTCACTATTAAATCAAAAAAGCAGCAAATAATTTTTGCCGCTTTTTTTCATTCTTTGTCATTAACTTTAAAATACCTTGTGCATGACTATGCTAGACGCTCTTTCAATTTCTTGCAGATATAATCGCCAACTTGCTCTGTCGTCGCTGTACCTCCCAGGTCCGGAGTCAGCACTTCCTTTTCTTGTAAAACATCTTCCATGGCATCAACTATGACTTTTGCTGATTCTTTCTGGCCCAAGTGATCAAGCATCATACTTGTACACCAGATAGATGCAAGCGGATTTGCTATTCCTTTACCGGCTATATCCGGTGCCGAACCATGAACAGGTTCAAACATCGATGGATATTTCTTTTCAGGATTGATATTGGCAGAAGGGGCAATGCCCAAGCCTCCCACAATGGCTGCCCCCAGATCTGTTAAAATATCACCAAATAAATTGGACGCAACCACAACATCCATGGTCTCTGGCTTGCTGATAAAAAAAGCTGCAAGCGCATCAATATGGACAGTATCGCTTTTAATTTGTGGATACTCATGATTAATCCGTTCTACATATTCGTCCCAAAATGGCATCGTGTGGTTTATGCCGTTTGACTTTGTAGCTGCTGTTACATGCTTCTTTTTGCCTTTCTTATCAGCAAGATCAAACGCATATCTCAGAACCCTTTCTACTCCCTTGCGCGTAAACACACTGGTTTGCATCGCCATATCGAGATCTGTTCCTTCGTACATCCTGCCTCCGATACTGGAATATTCTCCTTCATTATTTTCTCTAATGACAATGAAGTCGAGCTGTTCAGATGTTTTTCCCGCTAACGGAGAGTCAAGGCCCTTTAAGAGCTTCACCGGACGCAGGTTGATATATTGTTCAAAGTGACGCCTGATCGGCAGCAATAAGCCCCAAAGCGATACATGGTCGGGCACTCCCGGGTAACCGACTGCTCCCAGGAAAATAGAATCAAAGTCTTTCAATTGTTCCAGGCCATCTTCCGGCATCATTTTGCCATGGGTCGCGTAATATTCACAGCTCCAATCAAACTCTTTATAAGTTAAAGAGAAGCCGCCATGCAGATTGCATATCGCATCTAACACTTTCTTCCCTTCCCGTACAACATCCACTCCGATGCCATCACCAGGAATCAGGGCGATTGAATAATGATTCATGCTAAGGCTCCTATTCTATAATTTTTGAAATTAAAACTTCAGGATTCGCAATATATTCAGGTCTCTTTCCATTAAGTACTTTAATTACATTTTTGGCAACGGTAACAGATGTAATGAAATTGCACTCAGCCGTTGTACCGCCTACATGCGGTGTAAGCACCACATTTGGCAATGAAAGAAGCGGAAGATCTTTGGACGGAGGCTCAGGATCAAATACATCCAATCCAGCGCCGGCGATTCTTCCATCTCTTAATGCTTCATATAGATCATGCTGATTTATAACCGCACCCCGGGCTGTATTGATTAAATAAGCGGAGGGCTTCATGATCGAGAACAGTTTATGATCAATTGAATGCCTTGTTGATTCATTTAAGGGAATATGCAGAGATACAAAATCTGATTCTTCGAACACTTCTTTCATATTTGTATGAATTCGAATGCCCAGTTTCTCTGCCAGCCCATGTTTATCAGGTTTATATTCCCTCACCCAGGCTGTTACATCCATTTCTAAGCCAAGCTTTAAACGTTTAGCGACTTCCTGCGCAATATTGCCAAAGCCAATCAGACCCGCTTTTTTGCCTTTCAGTTCCTGAGGGATGAGATAATTTCGTGAATTGTAATCTCCTTGCCTCATCTTCTCATTAAGCGGGATAACCGACTTAGCCAGTGCCATAACAAGCATGACTGCATGTTCAGCAGTCGAAACTTTATTGACAGACGGTGCATGAAGGACAGGGATCCCCTTTTGCGATGCGTAATCCACATCAATGTTATCAAGCCCTACTCCTGCACCAGAAATGACTTTTAAGTGAGGATTTGCATCAATGACTTCTTTAGTAATTCGAGCAGGGGCTCTCAAAACAATACCTTCCACTTCCTTCACCATCTCACATAAATGGTCAAGACTGTAATTGTCTGTTTGAATTACATCTCCACCTTCACGCAGAAGCTTTTCTCCTTCTGAATGATACATCGGAAGGATTTGCAAAATTCTCGGTCTGCCCATGTAATTGTCCCTCCAGCAATTTAAACTCGTAAATTTTCAACAATCGTGGCAATTCCTTGACCGCCGCCAATACAAGCAGTGATTAAACCATAGCGGCCGCCTCTTCTTTCGAGCTCATTCATTATTTTGACAGTCAAAATGGCTCCTGTTCCTCCAATAGGATGTCCTAAAGCAATAGCACCGCCATTTACATTTAATTTACTTCTTTCTATATTGAGTTCCTTGACAACAGCCAGTGCTTGAGCAGCAAAGGCTTCATTCAGCTCTATTAGGTCAATGTCCTCAAGAGTCAGCCCTGCAAGCTTAAGCGCTTTCATAACAGCTGGCACTGGCCCAATCCCCATTATTTCCGGTGAGACTCCGGCAGCCGCTTGTGCAGCAACCCTCAAACGCGGTCTAAGGCCTTTCCTTAATGCTTCGTCCTCGGCCATCATCACCAATGCTGCAGCTCCATCGTTGCGTCCGCTCGCATTTCCAGCCGTGACACTGCCGCCCTGCTTAAACACAGGCTTTAAAGATCCAAGCTTTTCAAGACTCGTTGAGCGGGGATGCTCATCCGTATCAAATATAATCTTTTCTTTTTTCAATTTCACTTCATATGGAATAATTTCGTCTTTAAACTTCCCTTGCTGAATAGCGGCTGTAGCCTTTTGCTGACTTTCAAGGGCAAATTCATCCTGTTCTTCTCTGCTGATATTATATTTTTCAGCGAGGTTCTCAGCTGTCAGTCCCATTGTCAGGTTACCGTATACTTCAATCGGCTGTGCCCTTGGCTGGCTTTCTGTATTCGGGTCTACGATTTCTGCATTTCCTGCACCATACCCATATCTTGCTTTTCTTAAATAATATGGAGCAGTACTCATGCTTTCCCCGCCGCCAGCAAGAACAATGTCAGATAATCCGCACTGAATCTGCAGTGCTGCGTTATTTATCGCCTGCAATCCTGACCCGCACTGGCGGTGAACGGTATATCCCGGCACCTCGACAGGAAATCCGGCTCTTAAAGCTGCCAGCCTGGCTAAATTGGGGACATCTGAACTTTGTTTCGCATGGCCCCAAACCACTTCATCCACTTCTGAACCATCCAACCGGCTTCTTTCAAGCGCTTTTCTCATTACTCTTTCTGAAAGAAAATCAACCTCTATATCCTTCAGTGTACCGCCCATTCGTCCTATGGCAGTTCGAACACCATCAATTATAACTGCGTTTCTCATCATTTCCCCCCTGTTAGATGTGAAGTAATCTCTAAACGAATAGGCTTATCGACTGTTCACAGGCAATTTTTTATGAAACTCCCGGTCCAGTTCGCTGGCAATAATATTTTTTTGAATTTGGCTTGTGCCTTCATAAATTTTTGTGATTCTCGCGTCCCGGTAAAAACGTTCAATTGGATAATCCTTCATATAGCCTATGCCGCCGTGTATTTGAACAGCTAAATCGGCCACATGATTATATACCTCAGATCCATATAACTTTGCCATGGCTGCCTCTTTGACAACCCGCTTTCCCTGGTCAGCCATCCAGGCGACCCGATAAGTCATGGAACGGAGCACTTCAATTTCCAAAGCCATGTCTGAAAGCATATGCTGAACAGCTTGCTGTTCAAAGATCGGTTTGCCGAACTGTTCTCGCTGCATGGCATAGCTCATGCTGAGTTCAAGCAGCTTTTCACATGAGCCAAGGTTTCTTGCTGCAAGCCCAGCTCTGCCATTTGCGAGAATTTTAAGTGCGTTCACATATCCTCTGCCTTCTTCTCCAAGAACATTTTCTTCAGGCACCTCACAATTTTCAAAGAACAGTTCAGCTGAATGGGAACCGCGAAGGCCCATCTTCCGTTCCACTGCACCAACAATAAATCCGGGAAAGTCTTTTTCCACAATAAATGAAGTGATTCCTTTTGCCCCTTTGCTCGGATCGGTGACAGCCATCACGGTAAAAACATTTCCGCAGACAGCATTGGTAATATAATGTTTAGAACCGTTTAATATATATTTATCTCCCTTTTTTTCTCCCTTCGTCTTCAAATTCGACGCATTTGAACCTGCACTCGGCTCAGTTAGCGCAAATGCACCAATCCATTCACCGCTTGCCATTTTAGGAAGATATTTTACCTTTTGTTCTTTTGTCCCCAGCTCGACAATTCCCGCCGTACCGATGCCTGTATGGGCGCCGATTAACGTGGTGTATCCATTATGGGTTTTACCCAGTTCTTCATAAATGGCGCATTTCCCAACCCAGTTTAGCCCTAATCCGCCATATTCCTCAGGAATACTTAATCCAAATAGTCCCATTTCCTTGGAACTCTCAACGATATGGCTTGGGATTTCATCATTCTCCTCTATTTCCATCGCTACCCGCTCTACTTCTCCTTGTACATAGTCTCCAACTGCTTTTTTTAGAAGCTGAATGTCCTCTGAAAATGAAAAATCCATCACTCTTTCCCCCTAATTGCATTCTTGGTTATTTACCTTTAAATTGTGGTGTTCTTTTCTCCAAAAAGGCTTGTGTTCCTTCCAGTTTATCTTCCGATCCGATTAATATGGTCTGGGCAAGCTTTTCCAAATAAAGCGCAGTTTCCATTTCCATGTCTGCCCCGCGATTAACGGCTGCCTTTGCCATTCTTACTGCGAGAGGCCCTTTTAAACTTATTCTTCTGGCATATTCCTTTGCTGTATCCATAAGTTCCTCTAGCGGAACGGCTTTGCTGATCAAATTGAATCTTTCAGCTTCTGCTGCAGTGATAACATCACCAGTTAAGATCAATTCCATAGCTTTGCCTCTTCCAATAATTCTGGACAGTCGCTGCGTACCGCCGGCACCTGGCATAATTCCTAATCCCACCTCGGGCAGCCCAAGCTTAGCATTTAAAGAAGCTACACGGATATCACAGGCAAGCGCAAGCTCCATTCCACCTCCCAGAGCAAAACCATTTATTGCTGCAATAGTCGGCTTTTCATAGTCCTCAATTTTCCGGTAAGTTGCTGTCATATTAGGCTTGAGAGCATCAATCATGGTCCTTTTGTTTAACTGGCTTATGTCTGCACCAGCTGCAAAAGATTTTTCACCAGCACCTGTAAAAATGATGACACGGATGTTTTTATCGTCTCTAAATACATCCAGTGCTGATTCTATTTCCAGCAGGGTATCTGTATTTAAGGCATTCCTCAATTCAGGACGATTAATAATAATAAAACCAATACCTTCTTCTTCACGAACCAAAATATTATTAAAATCCATATTTAGCACCTTTCTATTAAACAGGCATTTTCTTTAGATTTTCTGATATGATGAAAGCTGCATCTGTCATTCTTCTTATTTCATCAATAGTGCTGTTTTCAGATAATTCCTCGAGATACAGTTCTCCATTGTTCACTTTGAATACAGCTTTTTCTGTCACAATCATTTCCGCTTTACGAATTCCGCTGGTTGGATAAGTTAGGGTATTAACAATTTTCGGAAGATGATCTTTGGTTAAATGGGTAATAGCGACAATAATTTTTTTTGCACTCGCCACTAAATCCATGGCACCGCCAACTCCCAGAATATCCTGACCTGGGACTGCCCAGTTCGCGATTTCTCCCGATCCGTTCACTTGGAGTGCACCTAAAACTGCAACATCAATATGCCCGCCGCGAATCATGACAAAAGAGTCGGAACTTGAAAAGATAGAGGCGCCTATTCCCAATGAGATCGGGTGTTTGCTGGCACTGATAAGGTCCATATCTATTTCTTCCTTAGGCGGAGTAGGCCCCATTCCCAGTAACCCGTTTTCTGATTGCAGATACACCTTGCTTTCAGGCCTTAAATAGTTCTGTATTAAGGTGGGGATTCCTACACCGAGATTGACAACAGAGCCTTCCGGGAGCTCCATGGCAATTCTTTTTGCAATCCTCACTTTATCTGTATCCAGTTTCTTGCCTGCCACGCTCAACAAATTCACCCCCTATTTTTTCATAGCGATCATTCAGCACGACCATATCAACAAAGGAATGCGGGGTAACTATCTTTTCAGGATCAAGCGTACCTGCTTCGACTATTTCATCCACTTCGGCAATTACAAGCTTGGCAGCCGTTGCCATCATTGGGTTAAAATTCCGGGCTGTTTTTGAATAAATGAGGTTTCCAAGTGTATCCGCTTTTTCAGCTTTAATAAGAGCTGCATTTGCTTTTAAACCTCTTATGAAGATATATCTTTCCCCATCAAAGGTCCGTTCTTCTTTCCCCTCTGCCAGCTTGGTTCCGACAGCCGTTTTAGTATAAAAGCCGGCAATACCCGCCCCGCCTGCACGAATTGCTTCAGCAAGAGTTCCCTGAGGAATGAGTTCAATCTCCAGCTCGCCGTTTTTCCAGGCTTTTACAGCATCGCGATTCGATGTAAAATAAGACCCGACTGCCTTTTTAATATGCTTAGAGATTAATAGTTTTCCTAAGCCTCTTCCTGCTTCTCCTAAGTTATTGCTGATGATCGTTAATTCACGGGCGTGATCTGTTTCGGTAATTGTGTCTATCAGCGTAAACGGAGTTCCACAAAGACCGAAACCGCCTACTAATACACTGTCTCCCCGCTGAATAAACTGAACGGCTTCTTCGGCTGTGACAAGTTTTTCACAGTTTTTAGTGTTGTTCATGATACCGGCCTCCAATCTTGCACAACGCTAGACTTCATATTTGTAAAATCCGCGTCCTGATTTGCGCCCGAGTCTTCCGGCTTTAACATATTTAATAAGGAGCGGACATGGACGATATTTTTCACCTAATGTCTTATGCAAATATTCCATGTTTCTCAGTCTCGTATCCAATCCAACCAAATCTGCCAGCGCCAAGGGACCCATGGGATGATTCAGGCCAAGCTTCATTGCTTTATCAATATCCTCTGCAGAGGCTACACCCTCCATCAGAAGATTCATAGCCTCATTGCCGATCAGACAGTTCATCCGGCTGGTAACAAATCCAGGAAACTCGTTTATCTCGACTGTCTCCTTGTTAAGCTTCCTGCCTATTTCTTTTGCTTTTTCTACGGTCTCATCCGATGTCTGCAGACCTCTAATAATTTCAATAAGCTTCATTTTGTGAACAGGGTTAAAAAAGTGCATGGCAATACATTTTTCCGGTCTGGATGTTTGTGCGGCAATTTCTGTGGGGCTCATGGTGGAAGTGTTGGTTGCGAGAATCGTACGTTCCGGACAATATTGATCAAGCTGTTTAAAAATATCGATCTTTAACTCCATCATTTCGAAAACAGCTTCTATAACTACATCTGCATTTTCAGCAGCCGATTTTAAATCTGTTGTAAATTCTAAGCTGCTGAGAGCAGCTGTTACCTGATCATGGTTCAAGTAGCCTTTTTCAGCACTTTTACTCATTTCAGATTCAATATATTTTTTAGCCTTATCCAGATTCTCTTCGCTCACGTCATGTAAAAAGACGTGAAATCCTCCAAGTGCTGCTGCATAAGCGATTCCTCTGCCCATAACGCCGGAACCGACAACTGTTAAAGTTTCCATACTAAATTGCTCCTTTTGCAAGATTATGGTGGTTTCTCTCATTATTCTTTTTGTTTTATATTAAAAAAAGGAGTTTAAAAACTTCTTAAACTCCTCTTCTCTCCTAATACCAAATTAATAGTTATCTATCTGCGCTCTCTGGAGCTTACCGCTGTAATCCACGTAAATCGATTTCCATTCCGTATAAACATCCAGTGATGCTACCCCAGAATCTCGATGGCCATTGCCCGTTCCTTTCGTTCCTCCAAATGGAAGGTGAATTTCTGCTCCGGTAGTTCCTGCATTCACGTAAACAATACCAGTATCCAAATCTCTCATAGCTTCAAAAGCCTGATTGACATTTTGTGTATAAATAGCGCTGGAAAGACCGAATTCTACCATATTATTAATTTCAATGGCTTCTTCCATACTTTGAATTGGAATTATGGAAACGACTGGCCCAAAAATTTCTTCCATGGCGATTCTCATATTTGGCTTTACATCTGTAAAAATAGTCGGCAGGTAGTAGTTGCCTTCTTTCAGATCCTCATCATCAGCAATTTTTCCGCCCGCAAGCAGCTTTGCTCCCTCTTCCTGGCCTATTTTTACATACTCGTCTATTCTTTCAAGGGAAGAACGATTTATGACCGGTCCAACTTTAACTGTTTCATCCAGCCCATTGCCAAGCTTCAATTCTCCAATGCGATCCAGCAGCTTTCCTTCAAGTTTTTCTTTTACATCGTTGTGCACAAGGACACGGCTTGTAGCGGTACATCTTTGGCCGCTGGTACCAAAAGCCCCCCAAAGAATTCCTTCTACAGCAAGATCAAGATCTGCATCCTCCAACACGGTGATGGCATTCTTTCCGCCCATTTCAAGAGAAGTTCGCTTTAATAAAGCTCCTGCTTTTCCATTAATATCTCTGCCGACTTCATTCGATCCTGTAAAAGAAATTAAATCGATGTCCGGATGTTCAACCATTGCATTTCCAACAACACTTCCCGACCCATGCACAAGGTTAATTAAGCCTTTCGGAAGACCTGCCTCTTCATAAATTTTCACAAATTCAGCTGCAAGGATTGGAGTTTCAGTTGCCGGCTTCCATACTAGAGCATTTCCTGTTACAAGAGCAGGAAGCGACTTCCATGAAGCAATTGCAATCGGGAAATTCCAAGGAGTGATCAATCCTGCCACTCCAACAGGAACCCTGACACTCATGGCAAATTTATTGCGAAGCTCGGACGGAACTGTATCTCCAAACATTCTGCGTCCTTCTCCTGCCATGTAGTACGCCATATCAATAGCTTCCTGTACTTCTCCTCGTCCTTCGTCAATCACTTTTCCCATTTCACTGGTAAGGATTTGGGCCAAGGCTTCCTTTCTTTCTTTCAATAAAAAAGCAACATGATAGAGAATTTCAGCACGTTCAGGGGCTGGCACTAATCGCCAGGATTTCTGCGCGGTTTTCGCTGCTGCAACAGCTCTATCAACATCTTCTTTTGCAGACTGTGTTACTTCAGCAAGAACTTCACCTGTTGCTGGGTTTAATACAGGAGCAACTTTCCCAGTTGACGATTCACACCATTCACCATTAATAAAATTTAATACTTTCTTCATTTAAAGGACCTCCATTAGTTAGTAATTATCCTATTACAATTTTTAATTTCTCTTTAATTCGATTAACTGCTTCATATAATCGATCATTGGGCACAGACAGAGAGACTCGGAAATACCCTTCTCCAGAGGGCCCGAAAGCATTGCCAGGAGTAAGAATGACACCCGTCTGTTCCATAACGCTGGAAACAAATTCGGCAGAAGTGTATCCCTTAGGCACTGGAGCCCATATGAAGAAGCTTCCTTTTGGCGGATCTACTTCAATCCCAATCTGGCTCAGACCGTCGAGCATCGCATTCATCCGCTCTTTATATATAGCGTTATGCTTTGCAATACACGTTTGATCACTGTTTAAAGCAAAGGCTGCTGCCTTTTGGATGGAAGTTAGCTGACCTGTATCCGTATTGCTTTTATACACCGAAAGCGCTTTAATTATGTTTTTGTTTCCAACCACATAGCCTATTCTAAATCCTGTCATGTTATAGGTTTTAGATAAAGAGCCAAACTCTACAGCAATGTTTCTGGCTCCTTGCGCTTGAAGAATGCTAGGTGCTTTATAGGAATCAAAAGTGACCATATTATAGGCAGAATCATGCGCAATCGGAATTTGATGGCTATGCGCAAATTCAACCACTTCCTCAAAGAATTCAATATCCACTGTAGCTGAAGTCGGGTTTCCCGGATAATTCAAAAACATTAACCTTGCCTGCTTCAAAATTTCATCAGGTATGGCATTCAGATCTGGCTTAAAATTATTTTCCCTGGACATTGGCATGTTATGATACCGTCCATTTGCCAGCAGTGTGGCCATTCGGTAAACGGGATAACTTGGATCCGGGATAAGCACATATTCACCGGGATCCACAAGAGTTGGGACCAGATGGGCTATCCCCTCTTTAGATCCGATTAAGGCAAGAACTTCTGTTTCAGGATCCAACCTTACTTGATACTGCCTCCAATAGAAATCAGCTACCGCCTGCTTGAACTCCATACATCCTACAAAACTGGGATACTTTAAATTGGCGGGCTCCTGTGACTCTTGTATAAATTTCTCAAGAATATGATTTGGAGTTGGCAAATCCGGATCTCCTATCCCCAAATCAATGATATCGATACCCGCTCTTTTCATAGCTTCTTTCTTTTTATTAACCTCTGCAAATAAATAGGGAGGTATTTGCCCTATTCTATCTGATGAAAAATTCAAATGCTCACCATCCTGACCAATAAATTTTCGTAAATTCTGAAAATTAAATATTCATACTATTAATTTAAAGGATTTATTAATAAATCACTATGGTTGATTTGTACAAAAAAATATCCTATTTTCCAATAGATTCCGTACGTTTTTTACAAAATTATGCTTTTTTAAAAGAATAAAAATCTTATAATAAAATGTATTTTTTACTTTCAACCTTTAAACACACATGGAAGTTTCCTGTGATTATTGAAGTGGTGGAAGAAATAAATGAAAAAAAGAAAAAGAATGTCTGGGACATTCTTTCATCTTCTGAAGATTTTCGAACTTTATCTTTCCGTCGATTCCCCGATTTAAACGCCAATCGAGGCTGTATACCCCATACAATTAGTGCAAAAGAAACCGCCTGCAAAAACGTGTTCATCACGACTAGCCGCTCATTTTAGGCCTTCTTGATAACCGCTATGATTAAGACAGAAGATAATCCCTAAAACGGACGATAAGTAAATGCTTATGAAGATGAATATCGATAGTAAAGCATCCTTGCCTCTTATGGCCCTTAGCCATAAGCAAAAGAAAATAAAGCCTTTTTACTTTGGACCTTGGTAAACTACTTGAAATAAATGTAAATCAGGGTCGTTGCAAGCGGCAGGAACAGAAATTTGTGATTGTGTCAACCCATCCTGATTTTGATCCCAATAAGCATCAGGCACAGGTGATACTCCTTCGAATTCCTTCTCAATACTGTTTTTTACAGTAATAAAATAATAGGCATCCCATATATAGTAGGCAACAATGACTCTTTTTACCCACCAGTATAATAAAAATCAGAAGCAGTGTAATGAAAAAGCCTGTGTATGGTTCCATCTAGAAAAGCCCCCAAAAACGATCTTTCTATTTATAATTTCTCTATTTTTAACACATTGATTTGTGCCGGGAAGGATTCCAGTATTTCTGTGTACCAGATTTTCACCATATCTCCACTCTTTATTCCACTCAAAACAGCATTATTCAATTTATACACAGATTTATAATTTCCTATTAATTCATTGACGGATTGTGTTTCTGCATCTGCCAACGTAAATCCTTTATCTTCAATAAGCAGTATGATATTTTCTTTCATAACGATTGTTCCTTCCAAAGTTGCCGCTCCCTCATTAACCTGAGCCTGCTGACTTAATATCCCTATCAGCCAAAGCAATAACAATACTATTATTAAGATAAAAATGGCTGCTGCTCTTTTCATTGTTCTATTCTCTCCAACCGTGTTTTCATACATCATTCTTGATTATCCAGAAAAAGAATACTCTAAGGAAAAGACAGAATTACTCTCCTGAAGACATCCATTTGCTTCCATTACTTTTCTCATGGCACCATTATTGGCCCGGGTTACCCCGAGATATGTTTCAGCTTTAAAATCATGCTGCAATCTATGGAGTCCAATTAAATGCAGGTTCTTACCATACCCTTTACCCTTAAAATCAGGGTGGATGCCGATCCAAAACATCCTTCCTTCCCGATCCCGGCCAGGTTCCAAATGAGGAAAAACGACTCCTGCCGGTTCAGAATGAACCGTATAAACCGTAAACATTTTATCTGCTTGTTCAGGGAGCTCTGTTTTCATGCTCTTTAAAAATTTCTCAGTTTGTTCATAAGTAAAATTCATAACCTCAGATAAGAAAGTAATGGAACTTTTGTTAAGGCGCGGCCAAACTTCATAAGGAGGGACCTTTTTATTCTCACATTCTGCAAACTGCTTTTTAAAAATAAGTCTTTCACCAATCACTTTCATTTTTCCTCGAGTGACAACTAATTTATCCAAAATTCCTTGAGGGCACTCAATCTTTACTTTTTCAATTCTGCTCTTATCCAGGGTAAGAAGCCTATTTATTAAATAATCTACTTTATTAGGACTTCTTAGTTCATCTTGAAAGATTTCCAAAATAATTTCGGAATCACTTTTTATACTGTGTACACCTTCTGCTTTCAGGTCTTTTAATAGTTCCTCCATAGTAATCACCTCCACTTAAGAGATAAAGAAAATGGCCATTGAATAAATTCCAAGGCCATTTGGTGTCTTATCCTTATTCCATTACAGATGCCGAGCAGTAACCGAACGTTCACATTCCAAAATTCCTCCTGGCGGTCCTTCATACAGGACTTCACCGCCTCCAGCACCTCCATCCGGACCCAAGTCAACGATCCAATCACTTTTGCGGATAACATCCAGATTATGTTCAATGACTATAACGGTATTGCCCTTTTCCACCAATTTATTAATGATTTCCAGAATATTAGCGACATCGGACATATGCAATCCAGTTGTTGGTTCATCAAGTATATAAATGTTTCCTTTAGTATTCAGTTCCTTTGCAAGCTTAAGCCTTTGACATTCGCCACCTGACAAGGTGGTCAGAGGCTGTCCCAATGTCAAATAGCCAAGACCGACAGTTTCCAGTGCTTTGAGTTTTTTCTGAATATCTTTTGCATCAAAGAACTCTACAGCATCCGCTACAGACATCTCCATGATTTCAACAATATTTTTTCCCTTATATAGGTATTGGAGCACGTCCTGCCTAAAACGGCTTCCATAACATTCGCTGCATTCGACTTCCATTGTATCCATAAAGGATAAATTGATTTCAACCGTTCCAGTGCCTCCGCATGACGGACAGCCCCCGGTCGAATTATAGCTGAATAATCCGCTCTCCACTCCATTGGCATCTGAAAAAGACTTGCGAATCGAATTCATAATGCCAGTGAAAGTTGCCGGATTGGACCGTATGTTCGCGTGGACCGGGCTTTGATCAATACGGATTGCCTCCGGAAAATCTTTCGCAAACACTTCGTTCACAAGTGTGCTTTTCCCGGAACCAGCTACACCTGTAATAACAGTAAAAATCCCTTTTGGAACTGAAAGACTCACATTCTTCAAATTGTGAAGGGTGCTTTTCCTGCTTTCCATAAACTCGGAAACCGGTCTCGGATTGGCGTTGATCTCTGCACTTCGGTTTAAATAATTGGCAGTCAATGTGTCAGAAGATAAGAAATCCTGATAACTGCCGGTATACATAATCTCTCCCCCGTGTGTTCCGGCTTGAGGCCCAACATCAACAATATGATCGGCTATTTGGATGACATCAGGATCATGCTCCACAACTAGTACTGTATTGCCCCTGTCACGCAGCCGAACCAGCAATTCATTTAACCGGTGGACATCCCGCGGATGCAGGCCGGTGCTGGGTTCATCAAATATGTACATAAGACCGGTTAAGTTACTGGATAAATATTTGACCATTTTCACCCTTTGGGATTCACCGCCCGATAGTGTTGGCGTTTCCCTTGTCAAATCCATATAGCCGAGCCCAATGTCACAAAGGTTTTCCAATCGTTCCATGATCCCGTCAGCGATTGGCTTAGCTTCCGGTGATGTAACCTGTGGAAGGGTTTCGATTAGCTGATCCAATTGCATGGACGTCAAGTCAAAAATGGAATAGCCTTTGATTGTGGATGAAAGCACCTTCTCATTGTAGCGTTTTCCTCCGCAGGAAGGGCATTCCGTCATGGTGCTGAAGTTCTTCAGGAGCTTCTCGCCTGATTTTGAAGTCTCTTTGTCCCTCTTCACATGCTGCCGCATAAATTTGACTGCCAGGCCCTCATAGGTTGCATTCATATCATTATTCATATAACTGACTGTTACTTTTTGCGGCTCTGCATAGACAAGCTTATTAAATTCTTCTTCTGTATAATCATTAATTTTCTTATCAATATCGAAGAATCCGGATTCCGCATACGCTTTCCATTGCCATGTTCCAGGTCCAAACCCCGGAAGCAGAATAGCTCCTTCATTTAAGCTTTTTTCCTTATCAAGAGCAGCATCAAGATTTAGCGTAATAATTCTCCCAATCCCTTCACATTTCGGGCACATGCCGCTGGGATCATTAAATGAATATGCGTTGCTGTAACCTAAATGAGGTTCTGCAAACCGGGAGAATAACAGGCGAAGAAGAGGATTAATATCTGTAGCGGTTCCAAGTGTGGATCGGGCATTTCCGCCGAGCCGTTTTTGATCGACTACAACGGCAGTAGAAAGATTGTTGATTTCATCTGCTTCCGGACGGCTATATTTCGGAAGAAAAAGCCGCTGAAAACTGCTGTACGTCTCATTTAACTGGCGGCCTGCCTCCTGGGCAATCGTATCAAACACGATAGATGATTTGCCTGAACCGGAGACACCTGTAAATATTGTGATCTTTCCTTTTGGAATCTTCAGATCAATATTTTTCAGGTTGTTAACTCTGGCATTGAAAATTTCGATGAATTCCTGCTTCACACAATCAGCTCCTTTTGAAATCAATTTTCTTATGTATGAAATATGCGCGGAGAACAATCATACCAATAATGAAAATCAAATTGCAACAATATTCTCTAATTCATTTAAAGTTTTTGGGGAAAACGGTCCTTTCCATAAACTCAGGCCACTGCTGCCGGTAATTGATAGATTATATAGAAGGAATGACAACAGCCCTGCAAGCTTTCTCATAAAACTCAATTGGCCCTGCTCCACCAATAATTGCATATTCATATCCTATTTCTTTCATATCTCTTAAGCAGTGATGAAGCAATGCATTTCCTACGCCTTTAACCCTGCTGGTTTTTACTACACCCATAGGGCCGAAATATCCCTTTTTGTTCCGGTAGACATCAAATGCTGCGAATCCAATTATTTCATCATTTTGATTAAGCGCAATATAAATGGAAGGCTTCTCTTGCTGGAATCCGCTGCGGATCGTATAAGACCATTCCTTGGAGAAATGCTCTTCAACAAAGTTTCCCAGTATAATTTGATCATCTTTTTTTGCTTTACGAATAGTCTGGAAGTTTAACCTGGGGAAGGTATATCTGCCAAGGTGAGCGATCATGTCCCTGGAGGTTGTACCAAGGGTTAAAATGGTATGCTTATCTTCTTCAGATAAATGGTGTTTTATGGAGGGTCTGTTAATAAAGCTTTAAGAAGATGACCTTCGTTAACATAAACCTGATTATACCTTTTCATATACTTAAAGGCAGATTCAAAAACCTGCACTACTTCTTTTGTAACAGTCATGCTAAAAAATTCGCTTTGCGTTTTGCCATTTATATTCCCAGTCAAATCACTTAAAGAAAGTTTATTCAAATTGATTTTCAAAGAAATTTCACCCAGTGCTCCTGTCTTTTCTTCCAGGCATGCGATAAACAGATGAACTGGATGGAGCACTTTTTGTTCTGAAAAGCTGGCTTCCCGTTCGGCATTTTTCATGATTATTTTCATCCTATCCGTAAAGTTTGCTGTACTTCTCAGAACAATCACCCCTTTTAAAACCCTTTTTCAGCTTCCGGACACCACTTCATATTCAACCCAAAATAAAAAATTCCTGCCACTTTATTTATAAAAGATTTAAAAAGCTGAATCCATACACTGCACCCACAGCAAAAATGATAGTCCAGAGTGCCAAACTTATGGTCATCCACCTTATCACTCCCGATTTTGATGCCCCAAATGCCAGAGCAATAATGGCCGCAATATCGGTTCCAACAATGATTGGAGCTAATAATGCTAATCCCGGGATCCCGTATTTTTGCCAAATCTCCTTAGACCGCCTTTCTTTTCTTGTTGGTTCTGTAATGCCCTTTTTTAATTTCCTTGCCTGCCGCAAGCTTTCAACCTGTTTAAAGAAGGCACCGAGCAAAAGGATTAACAGAAGATTTCCCGTAAATGCAGTGAGACTGACTCCGATAGGCGATAGTCCCCAAAGAATCCCAAGAGGGACAATAATTGATACATCCATCCAGGGTGCTGCCGCAAGCAAAAATAATACTGTATATTGCATGTATATAGGTGCATCTTGTGCCCATTCCAGCATATCTCTTCCCTCCCATGAAAAATCCAGCTTACTCTTACATTATGAAAAAAAGCATACAATCACCATCGCAATACCTTACAATCCCCCCTTGGATGTGACAATTTTGTCACTTTATTCCACCTGACTTTATCGAAGTATTCCTTTTACTCAAAGGATGCTGTTAGTACTTAAAAGTGACGCCCGTTGTCAAAATTTTGATTTCACCAAAAATAGAAGGAGGTATAAAGAATTCAGATAACGAAGTAAACAGGTAAGGAGGTGAAAAAACGATGACTCTCCTTTTTTACAAAGCGATGGAGGCGTTTAAGAAGGATGCTGAACGTCTGGAAAAAGAAAAGCTTCAAAAGGAAAAGTCGAATGAGAAAAAATCAAAATAATGAGTTACTCTTTCATTCCCCATGGGGGGATTTTTTTTGAAATATAACACAGATACAGTTTTCCCCAAATGATAAACAACGGACTGCCGACATTAAAATATGCGTCCCTGCATTGCAGAAACGCATAATTCTTTCCTTTTCCAGCCTGAATATTCCTAGTGATTAACTCTTGTTTTTTCTGTCTCCATCAAAATATTTTCATCAACCCTTCGATATATTTCTTCCAATTGATCTTTATCTTTTAGGATATTTTTCATGTTTTCTTCTACTAGTTTATGAAATGTTTTCTTTTTCATTAATGCCATCCTTTCTAAGCTTGCCGCCATACTCAGCAGGTTTCCTTTAACATCAAAGCTTCAGAGACAAACTTTTTTATTTCCTCTTCGTCTTCCGGTTCCGGATTGAACTCTATCCTCAGGGGACTGCCGACAACTGTTCCCCCTTGTTCTTCTATAAGTTTTTGAAGGTGATCAAGGGCGCCGCAAAATTCAGGGTAGGAGGTATCTCCTGATCCAAAGATGGCAAAGGGATGATTTTCGAGATCCAGCTGTTCGATTTCTTCAATGACATCGAGACATTCATCAGGATAGTCCCCATCTCCCCATGTATACAATCCAATAAAAGTAAGATCATAGTTTAGTAGTTCAGCAGCACTTTGAACACTCATAAAATCTTCTAAATCCACATCATGATTTTGATCCTTCAGCTCCCCTGCGATTATGTCCGCAATGGCTTCTGTGTTCCCCGACATACTTGCATAAAATACGCCAATTTTCATTCCTCTTCACTCCTATCAATGAATTAATGCTGTTGGGTTATATCTGTGGGTGATCCATTTACTTTCTCTATGTGAACAGATAAAAAGCTGGTCTTTAAAGCCCGCACCCCTGAATCCATGTCCAGCTACGGTTTCAATGGGAATCAGGGACATGCTTTTCTTATGGACTTCGTAGATTCTTGAAAAACCGTCTTCATCCTGACTTGTCGTGGCATATACTTTTTCATTCGCCTCAAAAATATCCAGGAAAGCTCTTTCTGAGATAGGCTGCTGGCATACACTCCACCTATTTGTAAATGGATTCAGAATCTCAATCGTTCCCATACCGGACCTAGCGTTTCCCTTTGCAATGATGAGAAGGTCATTTTCATTTCTATAAATGGAGGAAATCATTGAATGCTTTTCTTTTTTTATGAGCTGTAATTCCCCGCTTCCAACATAATATCTCCATACCCCTCCATTCTGGGAGTTGATTTGTGTTCCAATATAAATGCTCCCCTGATGATATAGCAGAGATCGGATAAGGGGCTTTTGGGACATATTTTGAAATGGACTTAAGACAGACCAATCAGAACCAAAATTAGTTGATATGTATAAGCTGCTGCCGCCATGAGTTACGATATATCCCATCTGGTTTCCTGTAATATCCCACAGCCGCCGGGCGGTTGGGAATGAGGTCTGATTCCATTTTTTTCGCTGCAGATCGTATCGGATAATTGTGCCATTGTCACCGATTCCGAATATGAAATGACCTAATTGCACAAGTTTGTATATATTTTGTGTTAACCCATACTGAAGGAACCAGTCTCCATCCTCAAAGGAATAAATGCCCGCCTGCTTTACTGCTACTATGAAAGGAAGATTTGGGGTTGATAGCACTGCTGTGGAGCCCTTATCAAACATGTTCCATCTCCTCATTTTTCACTATCCATTCATAGGCAGATTCGGCAAATTGCTGACACTCAAGAATCTGCTCATCTGTTTCAGGGTTAAGTTCTATTTTTAACCTTTGCTGAAAAACATTGGCTCCTCTTTCACTCAATTTGTCAGCAAGCGTATCCACTGCTGCACAAAATTTTGGATAAGCATGATCACCAGAACCAAAGCATGCAGCATGTATTCCTGTTAAATCGTGATCATTCAATTCTTCAAAAAAATCCTCAGCTTCATAAGGAAGATCGCCATCCCCCCATGTATAAGCACCAATGAAAATACAGTCATAGGCAAGGATACTATGAATATCTGTCAAATCCAGGCTATCCATATACACTTCACATCCTTTAGATTCAAGAACTTTTTTCAGAATGGATGCCATATCTTCTGTATTTCCTGACATACTTAAATATCCAATGAAAGCCTTCATTTCACAGCCTCCTAATTGATAATGATTTTCAATTATTATTAAATTGATCATAAGTGATAATGATTATCAATGTCAATGAATATTTTAATTTTGTGACCTTTTTCCTGATTAATGTGATAAAAAAAGCAAAGGGAAAAAATATGTACTGCATAATGAGTTAACTTAGCAGTTGTAAATAAGCTTGATCTTCGAAGGAGCAGAAAAGCTGTATAAAAAATAGAATAGATGCACAACTTATGCCTGATTCATTAAAAAGACATGAGGTGTGCATGGATGGAGTGGTTTGGCAAAAGTCATAAGTATTACAATTTTGAAATGTTTTCAGCCAGTCATCTTGTTACATTGGCAATCTTTTTTTTGGTTTCATCCGCCATTTTTCTATACCGGAAAAAGCTGAATGGTGCTGGATGGAGAAGGTTTGAAGTTGGATCAGCCATTTCCTTAATAATGGTCGAGATATCGAATCACGTATGGATGTTAGAGAATGGAGTCTGGAAATTTGGACGATCCATGCCATTGGAATTGTGTAATATTGGACTTATTTTATGTATCCTTTTACTCATGACCAGGAAAAAGATTATTTTTGAACTATTATTTTTTATTGCGATATTGGGTGCTACTCAAGCTATACTTACTCCAGCTTTAACATACGACTTTCCTCACTTTCGCTTTTTTCACTTTTTCTATGCACACATGATGGTTGTATGGGCAGCCTTATATTTTTTGTGGGCTAGAAATTACTATCCATCATTTCAATCGGTCATAAAGCTAATTGTATTTATCAATTTGCTCTTGCCGGTGATCCTCCTGATTAACAACCAAACGAAAGGAAATTATTGGTTTTTGCGTCATAAACCTGAAACCCCAAGTTTCTTTGACGTATTGGGTCCCTATCCATGGTATATCTTCTCTTTGGAGAGCTTACTGCTGATTCTGAGCTTAATCGCATGGTTTATCTTACGAAAACGGGAAAATAGTCATAAAGGACGTTCTCATTTTTAATAAACTGGGCTGATTTTAGCCAATAAGAAAAGCTGCCAGCAGATGGCTGCTTTTCTTTACAAAACCTCGTGCGGAATTATTCTTCTATTCCCCAATCCAGCTTTAAAATAGCCTTTAAGTTATTCACTTGCCCGGCTCCATTTTCTCCGCAATTTTATGCTCAAGACGAGCCTTCAGAGCTTCATTTTTCTCATAGCATTCTTCTCCTAAAGCAGTAAGCTCAATACACTTCTCTTTTTTGTTATTCTCGACATTATGAACGTCGACAGGCCTTTTGCAGCAAGATTCTTTATAAACTTATGTATCGCCTGTCTGGAAATCTCAACATTCCTTGTCACATACGAGATGGTTGGCCTTTTTTTGTATATCCGGGCCATACCATTCAGAATTTGAAATATATATATCGCTCTGATCATTCCATGCTTTCTCAGCTATTTTTCGGATTAAACTATGCCGCTCACTGATTAAATTTATCAGATCTAAATTCTGCAATTCAGAGTTTGAAGTCAACTAATTCACTCCAATCCTTATCTTATCTTCGTCCCTACTATATAAAAACTGGTGGGTGGTATTAATTTGGCTGCCACTTATGGCTTTGCTTCAATACCAGTAACAGGTCAGGGGAGGATGATAAGGTTTGGTAGAAGGAACATATCCTTGCATCAAAAAGAAAAGGCAATTAACAAACGGCCAGTTTTCGTGCGTGGAAATTTTCTATATGCATATTGGGATATAGAAACGGAATAAAGATAAATAAAGCTAACGCTCAGATACGTTAGCTTTATTCCTGTTTTACTCATTTTAGATGGCCTTGGCTATGTAATATTCCAATTCCTCTTTCAGACTGCAGGTTTCGCTCAGCTTTCTGCTATTCTCCGCAAAAGAGTCCTTGTCCCCCGCTTCAAGATCCTGATCAATTTTATATTGCAGATAATTGATTTTCAGGTCTATATCTAACTGTGATGATATGCATTCACTCATGAAATATCTCTCAATATCCTCTATAGCCATGTAAAACGCCTGCTGTCCATTAATCACCACAAGCGCATACCATCCCAGCATTGTAGATTTACGCTCAGGAGTGACCTCAATTAGATCTCCTTTTTGAAAATGCAGTATATTCACATGATCAGCATCCGGACAAAAGCAATCGATTTGATGATCAAAATGATCTATTGCGATATAAAACTCACTCATTTCTCAACCCTCCTACATGTCATATTCAGCTGCCTCGTTAATATCCAAACCGCAGCAAGGGCATTGGGCTTCGTTATTATCATCAGATTCAGTATCCGCCATATAACCGCACCAGCCGCAAATGTGATGTTTAATCGACTTATATCCCTCCCTCAGAGTAGATTCTTATTATGTAAACCCAATTGAGTGATAATGATTATCATTAATAAAATTTATTTTAAGTGAAAATGATTATCATTGTCAAGGAAATCGGAGAAGTTATGATAATTTAGTTTTATGGTTTTTTTGGCGACCGTTTTTACTTGAACCTCCGTATTTTGGTCGTTATAGACTTATTATGTCTACCGTTTTCACTTGGACCTCCGAGGTTTCTTAGACATGAATCTCAAATGACGTACATTTTTCTTTGAACCAACGAAGCAGCGTCGTCATAATCTTATATGGCGACTTTGCGCTATGAATATTTGTTCTTTCGCCTCCATGCTTTCCACATGCATTTCAAAAAAACACCCCCGTTCACGATTCCGTCACAATCCCTCAAAAAACCCCCTGTCCTTCCCCACCCTTCATTTGTATTTAGAAGGTGAAAGGGTGGTGCATTTATATGAATATAAAATCAGGCAGAATTGAGCATTTTGAAGGATATTCCCAGTTTAAAAATCTTAAGGAGTTTAATGCTCATGTGGAGATGTGGCTTTCGGTGCATAAGGAAGAGTTCTCAAAGGGTGAGCTAGTTGGTTTAAAGAGGCTGGTTCGTTTTGCTGCGAAAATTCCTGGAGTCTCCAATGCTAAGATCGGGACCGTTTTAAAAGCCATTCACGACGAATATAACGGCAGTGGCATTTCCCGATCCACTTTTAAAAGGATGATTGCCAAAGCTTTAGAATTAGGGATTATCACTGTCCTTGAAACTGAGAGAGAAAACGGGTCCCAGTCGAGTAATTTGTATGTTTTTAATCGTTTTCCCAAGAGTGAACCACCTAAAAAAGAAAAATTGAACCACCCTAATAAAACTATTAATCTTTCTAAAGCTAATAAAAATCAAAAGATAAATAAACGTAACGATACCGTCCTCGATCACACCTATACAAATGATCGTGTACCAGAATCATTCACCAGCACTGTAAAATACTTTTTTCCGGAAGCAAAGCAAATTGAGGAGTTTTGGAGAATGGCATCCACTGCAGCATATAAAAACAATTGTGACCAAAATTTGAACGCTGTTTTGGCTACAGCCATCCATTCGTTTAAGCAGCTGATCGGGAAGATGAAAACCCGCGCAATTACTAATCCTGTCGCTTATTTCTATGGAATCTTGACTAAGAAATTTGAAGAAATGTACTTTGAGGATTTGTTTAAAATGGGATTTTCAGCTGAAGAAAATGACTTCTTCATGAATTTTTTTTACAAATAATAAAAAAAACAGCTAACTCCCGGTTTTTCGTGAGTTAGACCCCTTAACTACGGACTTAGACCCCTTAACTCCAGAGTTAGAGGGGTTAACTGACTCATCTGGCACTTTTTCTAGATTCGCCAAAATAATGTTTACACGCTATGTTTGAGCTACCCGGGAATACTTAGAGAGCGCGCTTTCCTTGAAGGGACCGTATTCATGGAGAGTTTTGAACAGTTAGCAGCCCAATATGAGACGATGATTCATAAAATTATGCATAGCCTGAACATCTATAAAAACAAAGAGGAATTCTACCAGCTGGGATTAATTACACTCTGGGAGGCGTGGAAAAATCATGACCCTGAAAAAGGGACCTTGCTTTCCTATGCTTACAGTATGATAAAAGGAAAAATCATGAACGAATTAACCAATCAAAATAAACAAAGCCAGCAATATTTCTATCCGAAAGATGAATTCTGGGAACTTATTGAAGACCCCTCCCCATTCCCCGCCATAGATCATACACACGAGATGCTTAAAAGATGCAGACTCCTATCTGCCAATCAACTGAAATGGCTGCAGTATACCTTATGTGATCAAATGTCTGTCAAGGAAATAGCTGAAAAAGAACAAGTCACCCCGTCAGCAGTCAAAAACTGGCGGCATGGTGCCCGTGAGAAGCTAAGAATTATAATGGAAAATAATCGCTTTTTTGAAGATTAATTTATTTTACCCTGTCCTTATCACCCCGCAATACGTATATAGAGGGTGAAAGGAGGTGAACAAAGATGGCACAAGCAATTATCACTGATTCTAAACTTCGTCTAGTGTTTGAAACAGGACTTAACGAGCAGGGCAAGCCAATTCACAAATCCAAAACCTACAGCAGCGTAAAACAATCGGCAACAGCAGACCAGCTTTTCTCAGTGGGACAAGCGATTTCTGGACTATGCAGCTATCCATTGGCTGAAATGAACAGAAATGACAGCTTCGAAATCCTGGGCTAATTCATTCTATTAAAATACAAAAAAATTAAAGGAGGGAATTATAATGGCTAAAACATTAGAAATGACCTTTTTGTCAGAACTGGGCAAGCCAACGAAATTATCCGTCGATAACCCCATCGAGCCGATTGATCCTGCAGCTGTGAAGGCAGCTATGGAACAAATCATTGCTGCCAACGCTTTTGACGGCAATGGCGGTGACTTGATTACAGCGGATAGTGTCAGGCTGGTTGAGCGTAATGTAACTGATTATGAATTAATTTAAGGTGCAGTGGCCGGATTCTTTGGAACCCGGCCATTTTTAAAATGCTTATTGTAAATTCACAAGAAAGGAGCAGCTGCCATGGAACAGATGATTACATTGATCAGCGAACTCGGCTTCCCGATCGTTGTCACGTTTTTTTTGCTGAACCGGATCGAAGCGAAACTTGATGTTGTGGTTTCTTCCATTCAGGGATTGCCGGATCGATTGAAGGAATAGGAAAAAGAGATAAGCTGCCACAAAAACAGTATGGCAGCTTCTGCTTATTAATTTCACTTTACTCCTGCTTCCAAGCCTTTTCTTAATGGATCATAAGGTGTTAGATCTATTTCCATCTCCCTTTTCAAAGCAAGATCTGCAGCCAAGGTGCCCACATAAGGTCCCATTGTAAGCCCTGATGCCCCTAATCCTGTTGCGATAACCAGCCCCTCTGCAGCTGGAACCGTACCCAGCAGCGGCAAAATATCAGGTCCAGCCGGACGGAAGCCAATTCTTACCTCTTTTAGTGTGCTTTCAGCTAATCCTGGTGCCACTGTTAATGCTTCATCCAGAACTTCTTTCACACCTGCCGCTGTAAGTCGATAGTCGAACCCGGATCCCGTTTCCCTGGTAGCTCCAACCACCACTTTGGAATGATCGAAAGCCACTAAGTAGTGTGAGCTTTGCGGAAGGACAACCGGCCAGCTGGAGGTGTCCATACTGCCTATTTCCAGATGGGCAATTTGCCCACGCTGAGGCTCGACTTTAAGATCAATGCCTAACGGGTTAAGTAAGTCTTTAGCCCATGCACCGGCAGTAACGATAACTGCATCGGCAGCAATGACTTCCCCGTTCACTATTACTCCTGTAACCTTATTATTTTGAAATACAAGATCACCTTCACCTTCAATTATTGCTGCACCATGTTTTTTTGCACCATTTAGCATGGCGTCTCTTAACAGCCTCCCATCGAGCCTGGCTGCACCTGTAACATGGATAGCCTGCAGATCCTCACGGAGCGGCGGATAAAGTTCCCGGGCTTCCTCTGCTGTTAATCTCGTAATCTCTCCAACCTCAGGGGTTTCAGCTTTTTTTTGCCGAACACTTTGCTCGATCGCATCCAGTTCATCAGAACTGCTGCTGACTGCCAGAGCTCCTACCATGCCATATCCAAAATCCTCTTCGCCATCTTGTTTAAGGTTCGCTATTAAAGATGGATAATAAAGAGCGCCTCGTTTTGCAATGGTGTACCAGTCTTTGTGATCTGCTCGGGAAATCCACGGGCAAATGATTCCTGCGCCTGCTGCAGTTGCCTGTCCCTGATGTGCCTTATCAATAATAACTACCTCTGCACCTTCCCTTGTGAGATGATAGGCTGCACTTGCACCTGTAATTCCTGAGCCTATGACTGCTATTTTCATGGTTGAACTCCCCCTTTTAATCCGCAAAACTTTTCCCATTCAAATAATAATCCGCCTCTAAAAAGGCTGAAAATGCAACTTCTACCTCCGGCACTCCAAGCGACCGAACATATTTCGAAATAATCCCGGCAAATTGGTTTTGAATTGCTTTGCCCCTGTCAAACCACTTAACTTCTATAAATGGATATGCTGGAACTTCATTTTTATCAAACACAAAAGTTGAATTCAAAACTTCCAATGTAAAGTTATCTTCTCCACACTCACAAAGCCGAGCCAGGTCTTTCACCAGCTGGGTACTGATTTCCTTCGTCTGATCCACTGAAATTCCTCTTATATACAAATGCGGCATCCTATTTCCTCCAATTTTGTATACATAATGTTTTTCCTGACAACCTTATTAAAAAAGTTATAATATTATAACTTAATACTATTTTCTTTAACCAAATCTGCTTAAAGAATACCTTTCGATCGGAATCGAAGTTTCCCCTTCCGTGATTAACTCTGTTATAAGAGTACCAATTAAAGGAGATAGTGTTACTCCGCTATGGGTGGCGGCAACATAAAGGCTTTCATGGCCTGGTACTTTACCAAGAATCGGAAAGCCGTCCTCAGGCATTGCCCGAATTCCGGAAAAGGCGCGGACAATTTTAGCTTTTCTTAATCCGGGTACATATCGGACTGCCATATTGGCTGTTTCCTGAATCACATCAAGCGTTGTTGCCCGATTAAAGCCTGCTTCTTCCATTGAATAGCCCATCAGAACTTCCCCATTGTTTGCCTGCCTTAATCCGCTGATTGTAAAATTTAAGAAAGGCTTCAATGGTTCAGACACCAGGATCTGCCCCCTTAATTGATTAACAGGAATCTTAACTCCAATCATGTCACCGATTTCTCTCGACCAGGTTCCGCCAGCCAGAATAAGGTTTTTACATTTAAACGCACCCTTATCTGAGACTACTAAATATGTTCCATCCTGCTTTTTAATCTCAGTTACCTTATTATAAGCAGAATAGCGGACGCCATTTCTTTTAGCTGCTCTCATATACATATCAATAAGGCGGAATGGATTGACATTGCCATCAATAGAGCTGTAGGTAGCCCCGGCTACTTCCGGATTCATATAGGGTTCTTTTTCGAGAACTTCTTCCCTGGATAAGACTTTGATTTTGATGCCGATTTTTCGATAAGATTCCGCGAGCTTCTGTGCTTTTTCACGATCACTTTCATTGAAAAAAGGCGAAAGTCCGCCTGTCCGTTTGTATTCTACGTCTCCAATCTTTTTAGACAGATAAGGATAGAGTTCCGCACTGTACATACTAAATTCCGCATACCAGGAAGGAGTTTTATTATGTACCCATACCCAGGCCTGGGTGGATCCGGAGGTGCCTGACATGGGGTATTTTTTATCAAGCACAAGCACGCCTTCTTTGTATCGCTCAGAAAGGTGGTAAGCAATTCCGCTGCCCACTACACCCCCTCCAATAACAATCGTTTCATAATTTGTTTCCAATTACCTCACCTTCCCTTCTTCAATTTCCACCTCATCCAGAACAGACTTGACGGCACTAAAGGATGTACTGTTCGTTCCCAGTGTTTCAAGCTTAATAGGGGAAAGCGGCATTCTCATCCTCGGCAGGGGAATCTCTGAAGGTGACAGCCCAGTCTGCTGGTGAATAATTTCTGCCACCATGCTGGTGCAGATTTTAGCCTGGCAAGGACCCATTCCGCAGCGGGTAATCCTCTTAACATCATCAAAGGTCCTTCCTCCATTGCTGATAACCTCTTCCACTTCCTCACAGCTGATTTCTTCACATCTGCAGATGATCGTCGTTTTATCCAACTAATTCACCTTCTTCTCTCTTTTCCTATCTAGGAGATAAATTGATCTTTCAGTACCGGGCTTGTAAAGTTCTCGAGATGTTTAACTCTTCCGCTGTACACTTCTTTGTACTCCAATAATCCGAGTTCTTTCCAAAGTGCCTCTCTCATCTCATTTGCCTCTGCCGGGCTGATTGTTTGCAGTTCTTCACTTACACTGATGCCGGCAATCATTCCTGTTAAAAGCAACGCACCCTGAGTGCTAATGCCAGCCGCATTCCCAGCTATGAATACATCCTCCCTGTCGGTTTGGAATGTATTACTATATTGCGGGACCCAGCCGCCCAGCTCCTCTTGAAAGCCAAAGGAACACCCCAGCTGGTAAAAAACATCCAGTATGGGCATCCTGCCTCCATCCATGCAAATGAGGTCCACATTCAGGGTAATGACTTCGTCTGGCATCTCAATATCAATCTGTTCCACCTGCCCATTTCCTCTTGCTTCTTTTATAAAACTATTAAAATAAAAAGGAATTCCATTCCGTAACAGTTCACTTACTTTTTCCTGCTCTTTTGCTGAAGCTTCACTTTGTTTTTCTATGATCGCTTTCACCCGAGTGCCGACAGCCATTAGCTGCATTGCCGTTTCCATGGCAAAATCACTTGAGCCCACAATAACAGCTTCTCTCCCAGGCAACACAAAATCACGATTGATCAATATCTGTGCAGCACCGATTGTCATAATCCCCGGCATTGTCCATTTTGGAAATGCCACAGCCTTTTCAGCCGCTCCGGAAGCCACAATAATCTTTTTTGCTTTTATAGGGAATACATTTTCTTCATCGGTAATTCCGGCACTTCCATCTGCGTAAAATCCAACCGCACGGTGTTTCAGGAGCGGCCTCACATTAAAATCCTTAATCTGCTCGATTAGTTTATTTGCCAATTCAAAGCCACGCATGGGTTCATATACAGAAGGAAGCGGACGCATCTCTTGAGTCTGCTGGTTAAGCTGCCCGCCGAGTTTGGAAGCTTCGTCAACTATTGTTACATCCAGTCCCCTTGATGCCGTCTCAATTGCTGCTGATAGACCTGCAGGACCGCCTCCAATGATCAGTACATCAGTCTTCATCAAACTCCCTCCTTACCTCGGGGTCATCCATATTCGGGTATATTCGCATGCCTTCTTCAACTTCTGTCATGCAGCTCCGTACATGATCCTCACCATCAATCGTCATATAGCAGCTGCAGCATCTCCCGCGCGAGCAGAATAATCCTCTGGATTGGACCAGCTTTCTGCTGACACCCAATTTTTTAATTCCATTTGCCATTAAGGCGGCAGCGACCGATTGCTGCGTATAGGCCTGATATGGCTGATCATTGAAATAAATGGTTACAGGCTTGAGAAGCTGCCTGCTTAGAACGGGATGTTTCTCAATGTGCATAAAGACCTCTCCTATCTAATTTTTCGAGGAAAACACTTTCCCTACACCAAGCACTCTTTCAATTACAAGCATTAATACAACAGTGAATAGAATCATAATGCTTGATACGGATGTAATAATCGGATCATATTGATATTGCATGTATGTGTAGATCCGCACTGGCAGTGTCACAACGTCAGTGCTGACAATGAATAAAGCAACTGTTAAATCATCAAATGAAGTAATAAAGGCAAAAATGGCGCCTGCTATCACGCCTGATTTAATGATTGGCAGTGTGATTTGAAAGAAGACTTTCATCGGTCCTGCACCAAGGTTCAGGGCCGCTTGTTCGATAGAACGGTCAAAGCCTACAAGGCTTGCAACAACCAGGCGCATCACAAATGGAACCGTTAAGATGATGTGACCCAAAATCAATGCAAGCGGGCTCGCAGCTAAGCCAATCCATGAGTAAAACTGCAAGAGAGCCACACCAAACACAACAGATGGAATCAAGAGAGGCGAACCCACTAATTGAACAATCGCTGTCTTCCCTTTAAATTGGCGCCGGACGACCGCAAGTGAAGCCAAAGTGCCAATGGCGGTGGAAATAATGGCGGTTCCGAACGCCACAATAATGCTCAGTGTAAAGGACTGCATAAATTCCGGATGTTCAATTAATTCTGTGTACCATCTGAGGGTCAGGCCTTCTGGAGGGAATACAATGTATTCGGTAGTTGTTAAGGAAGAAAGCAATACAACCAAGATTGGCGCCAGAAGGAAAATATACACCAGTAAACAAGCAAAGTTAAAGAAATACTTGGGCAGCTTCCTGCTCATTGTATGGCCACTCCTTTCTCAGACCTGGCAAGGATTTTGCTGTATGCGATGATGGTAATGGTGGCAATCAGGATTAGCAGGAAGCCAATTGCGCCTCCATACGGCCAGTTCAGCATGACAGCTACCTGTTCATACGTTAAATAGGACATAACCTTCACCTGCGGGCCGCCAAGAATAGCCGGTGTAACAAATGAGCTGACACTTAAGCTGAACACCATAACAGAACCGGCGAAAACGCCTGGCAAGGTTAACGGCAGCAAAATGGAAAAGAAAGTTCTGAAGGAGCTGGCCCCAAGATTCTGCGAGGCTCTGATGACAGAAGGGTCTATTTTTTCAAGAGATCCCATGATGCTCAGCACCATGTACGGGAAAAGAACATGCACCATCCCGATGACCACACTCAGTTCGGTATATAAGAGGGTTAAAGGCTGATCAATCCAGCCCAGCTTTAATAGAGTATTATTAACAACACCATTGTTGGATAAAAGAATCACCCAGCCGTAGCAGCGTATAACCATGCTGATCAGAAGCGGGGAAAGCACAAGAAGGGTTAAATAATTCCTGGTTCTTCCTTTTGCTCTGGAAATCTGAAAAGCTACGGGATAAGAAATGATGATGGTAATCAAAGTCGTTAAAAGAGCAATTTTCACAGTGCGCCAGACCACTCCAAGGTAAAAAGGATCTGACATGAACTTGATGTAGTTCTGAAGTGTCCACTCATTTCCCACTCCGGTGCTTGCATCAAAATTTTTAAAGCTTGTAATAAATAAGAAAAACAATGGCAGCAAAAAGAAGAAAATGAAGATCCCCAGCGTCGGAAGTAAAAGCAGCCACGTATCAAGCCGTTTTTTATTCAAATTCTTTTTCTTTTGCTGAAGCAATAAGTCATGTTCCGTTCCGATTCCGGCTTGCATGTGAGTCACCTCGCCATTCTGGAAGGCAGCAGGTCTTCAGGGTTCCAATACGTGTAGACACTGTTTCCTTCTTTAATTTCGGTGGGATTTAAAACAGTATTGGAAATATCTGCAATCAGATGCCGGTCATGTACCTTCAGAATGTACCGTGTCTTGGCTCCGAGGAACATTTTCCTTTCCACCTTGGTTTGAAAAGCCTCATTTCTATCATTTGATTGTGCTAAGGCGATTTGGATTTTTTCCGGCCGTATGAAAAAGTGAACTTCGGAATTCTTTACAGATGGAACTGAAACGATCTGTTCATTCCCAAAAAAGTGCATTTTGCATTTCTTATTTTCATAGGTTTCCAGGACTTTCCCCTGAATGTGGTTGACTTCCCCTATGAACTGAGACACGAAATCAGTCTTTGGATGGTTATATATAGATGCCGGATCATCTACCTGTTCAATCCGGCCCTCATACATGACCGCGATTCGGTCCGATATGGCCAATGCTTCCTCCTGGTCATGTGTGACAAATATCGTTGTAATCCCCACCTGCTTTTGGATATCCACTATTTCTTCACGCATTTCCTGGCGCAGCTTTGCATCAAGATTGCTGAGTGGTTCATCAAGGAGTAGCACCTTCGGTTTAATGACCAGGGCCCTTGCCAATGAAACACGCTGCTGCTGTCCCCCGGATAATTCCTTTGGATAGCGTTTTTCATAGCCAGCCAGACGTACCATTTCCAATGCTTCCAGAACCCTTTTGTTTATTTCATTTTTTGGCACTTTACGCAGCTTAAGTCCATAGGCGACATTATCAAGAACCGTCATGTGCGGAAACAAAGCATAATTTTGGAACACCATGCCCATTTCTCTTTTATTGGGAGGAAGCAGGTGAACGGGTTTGCCGTCCACCTCAATCTTCCCGCCATCCACCTCCAGAAATCCGGCGATCATATTCAGTGTTGTCGTTTTTCCGCAGCCCGAAGGTCCCAAAAAGGAGACCAGTTCCCCTTTTTGGATGCCAAGGCTGAGCTTTTTAACCACTTCTGTTTTATTAAATGTCTTGACCACGTTTTCCAGGCTTAAGTAACTCATTCGTTTCCCCTCTCTTTTAATGGGCTACTTCGATTTCTTTATTGGCCCGTTCTGTCCACTCTGCTCGTTTTGCATTTACAGCTTCCCAGTCGACTTTGATCAATTTGGCAATCTCCTCTTCCCCATAAGCCACTTTATCGACAATGTCACCTTCAAGCTTTACATTCTTATTAACAGGGCCGTCAAACAAGGAGTTCGCAAATAGAAGCTGAGCTTCTTCATCCAGAACAAAATTGACAAATTCCTGTGCAAGATCCCCGTTTGGAGCATCCTTCACCACACTGACGGTTGCCATCAACGCTGGAGCCCCTTCTTCCGGAATGACATACTCAATCGGGAATCCGCTATCCTGAAGGGTAAATACCCGGCTGCTTCCCCATGCACTTGCGACTGTCTGCCCTTGAAGGAAGTAATTTGAAACGTCAGCTGTTTTATCAAAAGTGATCGCGTTTTTGGCAATTTCCTTCATCTTTTCAAAGCCTGGTTCAATGTTTTCTTCATCTCCGCCATTGGCAATCGCCGTCATGAGCAGGAAATGAACCCCATACGTATTGGCAATGGAAGGGAGTACGAGTTTTCCTTTAAACTTCGGGTCGGCCAAATCATTCCAGGAAGTCGGCGGTTCCCAGCCATTCTGTTCGAAGACATCCTTGTTATAAGCCAAGCCGGTTGAGATGATTCCGAATCCAACGCCGACATTATCCTTGTCTTTTGCAATATCATAGACATTTGCCAGATTCGTAACAACACTCTCATCCAATGGCGCCAGCAATCCAAACGCCTTTGCCTGAGCTTGAGGACCATCATCAAGGAAAGCTACATCAATCTGAGGATTATCCTTTTGAGCCTGAAGCTTAGATAAGGTATCAACAGAGCTTCCCGTAATATATTTCACCTTTACGCCATGCTCTTTCTCAAACTTTGGGATCAAGTCCTCCTTCATTTTTTGCTCATAGCTTCCTCCATAAGCCGCTAATACAAGTGTCTTTTCATCACTTTTTCCTGATCCTTCATCTGCAGAGCTTCCAGTTTGGCCGCTGCATCCTGCAGCCGTGACAAGCAATAAACAAAGCAATACAATTAAATAAGCTTTCTTTTTCAACTCATTTCCCCCTCGTTTATTTTTGCTTTTGTGAACTTAAGGAGCTGTTCTAAGATGAAGACTTGATAAAAGCGATACCCCCTTTTAAATTTGGATCAATCTATTTAAAGAGATTGATTTATATATAAAATATAAAGATATAATATTATAACTTTATATCTTTTATATTTATAAAATGTCCTTTTGTATTTCAGCATTTTTTTACAATTGAACCTCTGTATAATAAACCTCTTTATCACTGCGGATATAGAATTTAGAGAACTCAATGATGTCTTCTTGCTTTGTGTATGTAGTACGCTCCCACTCAAATACTGGGGTCCCCGGTTCCACATGAAGCAGCTTAGCCTGATGATCAGGAAGAATATATGGCCGGATAAATACCCTGGCTCGTTTTAGTGCTATATGGAATCTATTTTTTAAGATGTTAAAAATTAAGTCGTTATTGATCATTTCAGGTGTAAGCCCCTGACATTTATCCGCCGGAAGATAGGTATATTCCAATGCAAGAGGATCATTGTTTTCCACTTTTAATCTCTCAATTTTGATCACCTCATCCTCAGGATCAATCCGTAACTTCTGGGCAATTTCAGAACCTGCTGTTTCATATTTAAAGCTGAGCATTTCATGCGGATGTTCCTGTTCCGCACCGGAAAGCGAAATGATGGAATTAAGGTCCTGCTCTTTTGCAGATCCGGATACAAAGGTTCCCTTGCCTCGCTGTCTGAAGAGATAACCTTTATTCACAAGCTCAATCACAGCTCTTTTAACAGTAATGGTGCTGACATCGAATCGATCGGACAGCTCCTGCTCAGTCGGCAGCTGGCTCCCCACCTCCCATTGGCCTGAAATGATCTTCTCTTCCAGAATCTGCTCTACTTGTCTATAAAGAGGTATATGTAGACTCTTATCTATCTGCATTTATGTATCTCCCTTGAAATAATATAATGTTATAACTTTATATTATTTTATAATTTATCTGTTTTTTAGATAGTTGTCAATATTTTTTGAAAATTAAATATTTAGAACGAGTATTTAATTTAAACAGCATTGTTCAGTTCAATCTTACTGGAATCTGATTAATCCAGTTTTAAAAATTTCCTTGTTTCGACGCTCTTCCTTATGATTAACGCCCCTTCTGATGGCTGGCTCCGGGGTTTCGTCGTTATTCCCTTTGATTAACTCCCATTTTGTTGGCTTGCTATGGGAATTCGTCGTTATTCCCTTTGGTTAACTCTCAGTTTGTTGGCTGCCTCTGGGATTTCGGCTTTATTCCGTTTGATTAACTCCCATTTCGACGGCTGGTTCTGGGATTTCGTCGTTATTCCCTTTGATTAACTCCCATTTTGTTGGCTTGCTATGGGAATTCGTCGTTATTCCCTTTGGTTAACTCTCAGTTTGTTGGCTGCCTCTGGGATTTCGGCTTTATTCCGTTTGATTAACTCCCATTTCGACGGCTGGTTCTGGGATTTCGGCTTTATTATAGAAGATGACTTCTCCTTTGCCACCTGATGAATACGGAATTTATGGGCTTTATGAATTTTGGGCTTCATAAGCTCTCTATGGCGACCATTTCCTCGGCACCTCATCCGTTTTGGGCTTCATGAGCACTACATGACGACCATTTTCTTATCACTCCACCTATTTTGGGCTTCATGAGCACTACATGGCTACCATTTCCTCGGCACCTCATCCGTTTTGGGCTTCATAAGCTCGCCATGGCGACCTTTTCCTCCACTCTCCAATCATTTCGGGCTTCATGAGCACTACATGGCTACCATTTCCTCATCACTCCATCCATTTTGGGCTTCATAAGCCCTCCATGAAACCTATTTTCCTGACTGTCCACCAACTTTGCCCGTCATGCACAACCAAAACTGGCTACCTTTACCCCAGTAAAATCTTAGTAAAATTTCATTGCCGCACCCCACCCCACCGAAGAACTCCAAAAAAATAAGGCTGCCGAATCATTTCAGCAGCCTCTAATCCAATTTATTATTTCAATGCTTCATACTGTTTCAGTACTTCTATAGCAAGCTCGCTTGAATCTTCAAGTCCGCATATTTCTTTCAGCACGTTTGGCACTCCGTTTTCTTGAATCATCTCCTGTAGCTTTACTGCTTCCTCGTCTTCCCTGTTATCAAACATTAGTGCCGCAGCAATGGCTTTAGCCAGGTTTGTGTAAGATAAGCCTGCTTTTTGTGCCTGCAGGGCCGGACGAACCAGTCTGTCTTCAGGGCCAAGCTTCCTAATCGGCGAGCGTCCTACTCGTGTAACACCGTCATTCAGGTGGGCATTTTGGAACCGGCCGATAATTTTATCAATATACTTCTGATGGTCCTCCGGATTCAGATTATATCGATTAATCAAATAGGCACCTGTTTCTCGGAGTGTTGCCTGAACCTGCTTATAAATTTCTTCATCTGCAAGTGTCTGGTCGATGGTTTCTTTTCCGCCCAGGTATCCGAAATAAGCAATAACGGCATGTCCTGTGTTAACCGTGAACAGCTTTCTTTCGATAAATGGAGCAAGCTCCGGAACAATTTTCATTCCTTCGATATGCGGAATATCTTCAGTCACCTCCACCACCCATTCATGGTACGGTTCAACAAGAACATCCAGTGATCCCTGATTGTTCTGGATTGGGACAATTCGGTCTACGGCGGAGTTTAAGAAAGATACACCCGCCAGATTTACATCTCTGTCAAGATGCTCCATAATGTAGCCTTTTAAAAGGTCAGTCGCAGAGATCTGGTTTTCACATGCAATGACATAAAGCTTTTCGTTATTTCCTGCAGCTGCTCTTGCAGCCAGGCCTTTTGCAATTAATGGGGCAATCCGCGGAAGGATGTTAGGGCCAATCGCTGTTGTTAAGAAGTCAGCCTGCTTAATGGCCTCTATCACTTCATTCTCCTGTTTTAGATTATTCAATCCTGAAACATTTTCAATTATCATGGATTCCTGTTCATCTGCAGCCAGCAGCACTTGATAATGCTTTTCTTCGTTCAGCTGATTAATGATTTCGTCGGCAATATCAACAAAAGTTACATGGTAGCCTGACTGTGAAAATAGGGCTCCGATAAAACCTCTTCCTATGTTCCCTGCTCCAAAATGCACTGCTTGTTTCATCAAATCATTCCTTTACTGATTTATTTTAAAATGGGACTGCAGGTATTCTGTAAAAATCGATTCCAGCTTCTTGTAAATCATGTCTTCATTGGCTGAAGAAAAAATTAGAATCGCTTCCTCTGTCTCAATGATATTTGTGCTGATTAAGCTTAATATCTCCTGCTCTCTTCTGCTTAGCTCGAACGGTGCCAGCATGAGCAGAAGGTTTTTTAGAATAACATCTCTCCCGTCCATCCCCTTTACCATGCATGGCTCAGGGAGGTGGGCAATCTGAAAAATAAGTTTATGGACATTTTTACTGCGGGCATGAAAGAGTGCCATATTGGTTTCAGGTATGCCAAGCCCGCCTTTTTGTTCCCGCTCCCTTAATGATTGCAGGACATCCTCAGCATTCGTCAGCAAATTATCTCCTTCGGCATTCCCAAGCATTTTCTTAAGAATCTGCTCCTGGCTTTCTCCTCCATCCATCCGGTAAAAACGAAAGTTATGAACAAGAGACTCGATGCTCTCCTGGATATCTCTTACTTCCTCAAGCATTGCGGATAATGAAAGGTTACTCTGTTCAGCCTGTTTGAACCCTTCCTCCGGCTGATATTCTTTTCCTTTTGTCAGGCTTTCAATATTGTTTTGCAAGTAGTTTTTTATGGTAAGAATATTTTCATCGCTTAAGAGCGGATTCACCAATATGTACTCAGCATTTATAAAAGGAAGTCTGACTGTAGAAAGGATTAAATCATATTCTTTCAGATCAGCACCCTCTGAAATTTCCTTCATCGACTTGATTTCGATCACATCGATTTCAGCTGCTTCTTTTTTCAGCCTGCTCTTTAGCATCTTGGATGTTCCGATGCCTGTCGGACAAATGACAAGCGCCTTAATGGAAAGATTCTCTTCCTGCATGACCAGGGCTGAGCCAAAATGAAGGACGATGAACGCGATCTCGTCATCGGAAAATTGATCAATATCAGTAAATTCCTCTTCAAGACTTTTTTTTACAGCCATGAACAGAACCGGATATTTACGCATAATTTCTTCTTTAAGCGGGTTATAGGATTCCATATTCTGTTTCATGCGGAATATGGATGGCTCCATGTGGGCCAGCAGTCCCTGAAATAAGGAAAAATCCCTGGTCAAATCCACATGCAGCTGTTCCGAAACAGATTTAATCACGTTCTTGATCATTTGGGCGAGCAGAATGCTGTCATATGGAAAAGCCTCGGCTCCGCTTAATTTGGTCCCTTTAAGTATTCGTGCGAGGTATAGGATATCCCCTTCTGAAAAACTGCAGTCAAATTTTTGTTCCAGCTTGCTTGTTATCTGCTGCATCAAACCGTATTCAACAATAACTTCCTTTTCAGGAAGGGTATCATTCTGATCCACAAAAAGCTGTTTTAGGGTCCTCTGCAGAGAAATGCTTACATGCAGCACAACCTCCAGGTATCCGCTATCAGCAAACCTGGCAGGTGCACCAGAAAAAACAGTCTGAACAATGCTGTTCACTTGGAAAAAATTATCCGGTTCAAAGTAATGAAGAATCCTTTCTTCACCAAGCTTTCCTTTTTCCAGCAAAAATAGTTTCTCAATTAATTCTTCATGAAAATATTGAAGGAAAAAATGCGCAAGCGCTCTTCGTTTGTTGGCTTCTGATCCGTGAAGCTCTACACCGACTCCCCGTTTTCTCGTCAGCTGCACCTGGAATACAGATAGCCATTCAGCAAGTTCATCCAGATAGGCTGATAGGGTTGCCGTGCTGATGCCGAGGTAGCTTGCCAGAACCTGAGTCTTGTATAAGTCTTCTTCAAGAATGGCTATAAGAAGGCGCAGCTTCTTTTCCTGAGGAGGCTGGTCGATCGGTTCACTGCTGGTCAAATGCTGGATCAGCCGGAAAATCTGCTCATTTTTCCCTTCAATCGCAAGGCCCTGGTTTATATTGCGGGTTAACTTTAATTCGAACTCACTGACGATTTTCTCAACTGCCTTTAAATCCCTCTGAATCGTCCTCGCACTGACATTTAACGAAGAGGCAATCGACAATGCCGTGTGTTTACCCGATGTTTTTATAATCAATTCAATAATGGCTTTTTCCCTCGATGTAATATACATGAGATCAGCTCATTTCTAAAATTAGTGACAAAAACACTGAATAGAAAAGCGCAGAATGACGCTTTTCTATTCGGAAATAGCTTTAGTTTTATTTTTTGCCGATAATATCCATAATGGTCTGGACAGATTCAGCCGCAGCCAATTTTTCAATATTATCCATGTCAGAACATGTTACCGCGATTCCTGACAGGATTTCAAGATGTGTGCCGTCTTTGCCTGCAATTCCGAAGATCAGACGGACCTTTTGGCCATCGAAATCAACACCATTTGGCACCTGGATAACTGTAAAGCCGGATTTGATCACAGCTTTTTTGGCTTCTTCGGTTCCATGCGGGATCGCTACATCATTTCCCATGTATGTGGAAGTGATATTATCACGTTCAATCATGGCTTCAATATAGCTTTCTTCCACATAGCCTGCATCGACAAGCACTCTTCCTGCAAAGCGGATCGCTTCTTCCTTATCAGCAAACTCCTTGTTCAGGAAAATATTTTCCGGACGCAATAAATCGTCATCATGAGCCATTTCTTCATCCACGATGTCAGGAACATTTTCTTCAGCATCTTCAACGATTTCGTGCAGTTCCGAGTTAGCCGGGAACTGAAGTGCGCTGATCAGCTTATCATACTCCGGACTTGACAGGAAGTTATCAACCGATACATGAAATGCATTCGGCACTTTCTGGCGTGCCCTTGGTGTCAGTTCTTCCTGTGTAATGACGATTTCAGCATCTGATGGGAGATTGGAAATCGCTGTATTCGTAACAGCAATGTCCATGCCCGCCTCCTTCACCTTTTTGCGGAGAAGTGATGCACCCATGGCACTTGAGCCCATTCCTGCATCACAGGCAAAATAGATTTTGGATACATAATCGGGCATTGCAGCCTGACCGCCTTCAAACACGTTGGATACAGAGCTTTTCTTGCCTTTCATTTCCTGCATCTTTTTCGCAGCTTCTTCAATATCTTCTTCACCCTGCTTGCCTGTTTTCATAATAAATGCAGACACGATGAATGAAACAGCAGCAGCCACAAGAACACCTGCGAAGTTTGCAATATACGCACTTGCATGATGAGGCGTCACAGCCGTGATGGCGATAATGCTGCCCGGTGAAGAAGGAGCGAATAATCCGCCGCCTAAAAGAACCAGTGTGAACACACCGCTCATTCCGCCCAGGATGACAGCAATAATGAGCATAGGACGCATTAAGATGTACGGGAAATAAATTTCATGAATCCCGCCGAAGAAGTGAATGATTCCGGCACCAGGAGCAGATTTCTTTGCATTGCCTTTTCCAAAGAACATATAAGCAAGCAGGACACCAATACCAGGTCCAGGGTTTGCTTCAAGCAGGAACAGGATGGATTGTCCTGTTTCTTTTACCTGTTCAACGCCGATTGGCGAAAGAACACCATGGTTGATGGCATTGTTCAAGAATAATACTTTTGCAGGTTCAATTAAGATGCTTGTCAGCGGCAGAAGTCCTGTGCCAATCAGCCAGTCAACTCCAGCTACAAGCCAGCCGGTAAATACATCAACAGCAGGACCCACTCCCAGGAATGCAAGGATGGCAACAATTGCACCAAGAATTCCTGCAGAGAAGTTGTTCACGAGCATTTCGAAGCCTGCACGCACCCTGCCTTCGATCATCTGGTCGAACTTCTTAATCACATAGCCGCCAAGAGGACCAATAACCATGGCGCCTAGGAACATAGGAATTTCCGCGCCTGCGATGACCCCCATAGTCGCGATGGCACCAACAACGGCACCGCGCTGATCATGTACAAGCTTCCCTCCGGTATAACCAATTAGAAGCGGAAGCAAGTACTTAACCATTGGATCGACCATTTTGGCAAGGCTTTCATTTGGGAAGAACCCAGTAGGTATAAATAAAGCTGTAATAAGACCCCATGCTATAAAAGCAGAGATATTCGGCATAACCATAGAGCTCAGAAAATTACCGAACTTCTGTACAGCTACTTTTAGATTAGATTGAGCCATGTACACTCATCCTTTCAAAATATAGTACTTTATTATTAATGGTAAAGTACAAATGGGCTATACTCAACAAAGGAGAAACCTAACTTTGTCGCGCCATGGGTGACAAAACTGCGGTTTCTCATTTAGCAGCTGACTGTTCCTGATTCCAGTCCCTTCGCTTACTGGTCCACATCTATAGTCGTACTGGCCATAACGGGTTTGCCGCTGATACTTCGACTAGTGCCAAAAAAGTCCAGGATTATTTATCTTTTTTTAGAGTAAAATTTGCTAAAAAAGAAGAGGTATTCAGCGTCTTCCCAGAAGAAATTTTTCATTCATTAAACTTATAGCTGTTGAAATTTAAAATCTGAACATTCACCTGAATGTCAGTAAGAGAGTTTTCATCCAAATAAAAATTACCATGTTTTTTTAATTCCGCAAATTTCTCTGGACGCATACGAAACCATTTCTCACCGGCATTAAGATAGTCAATTTTTCTTTCTACCCCATCCAAATAAAGGGATCGCAGTTTTGTTTTTATTTTCTCTTCCACCAAGCTTCTCAATCGATCAGGAGAAATGTCCTCTACTCTTTCCAGTAAATCAGCACGTATGGATAAAACAATGGAGAATTTCGGGGAAGGGGCATTTTCCTCATACTTAAATTTCAGCTCCGGACTTTCCAGCTTTACGGCTGCAGCCAATTTACCATCTTCTTCGACTCTTTCATCTAAAGCTATATAATTTTCCATTATCCAGTTAAGAAATAAAGAATCCTCAAATGCAAGTTCCTTTATATATTTCTTGTTTTGAAAAACGGTATAACCATCAAAATATAATACCGGGTAATCCTTTTCTGCTTTCCAGCCTGATTTATTAATTTTAACGGAGGGCAGTTTCGCTGCATTCATCGGTTCATAATATTCCCGCAGAAACTTCATTAAAGGTACGGGCCGAATTTCATTTTGGGCAACCTCGTAAAAATCCTTTTTAAATAAAACAGTATATATAGCTGGATAATTAAACAGAGCATTAATATTAAAAACCTCTTCAATGGATTCTTCTGTTGTCACGATATGAAGTGTAGGACGAATAGAACGATTCCTCCCAACCTCCTCCACCACCTCCTTAAATTTGTGCTGAACGATCCGTTTGGAGATGACTAGAGTCTTTACATGGCCAAAGAATAAGGGAGGTTCGGATAATTTGTACAGCTTCCTTACAGCTAAATTTAACGTTTCCCCTTTCGCTGAAGCCACAAATATAGGGACTGGCTCAGCTGTCTTTCCGCCTTCCTGCTTAGCGACATTTAAAAAATTCAGCCCTTGGAGATAGACTGTATATTCATCTTTTTCTTCATCATAATCCATCCCGATTGATACAATATAGGTTAAATCCTGTATATTTTTGATGCCGGCACAACCTGAAAGCAAAATACAGGATGCGGCAATCATCAGTATTACGTTCCTTGCCATTATTTATCCCCCCTCGTTGGATCTTCAGGGCTAGTTGCCGAGGCACGGGATTTATAAAATTGCACAGGCAGCATCAGAAATGCCTTTACACTTTCCCTCCAGCTTATTGGGGCTATGGATGAAAGATAAGGAACGCCAAACGAAGATAGTGTCGATAAATATAAAACAGTGAGAATATAGCATACGATAACACCGAACAAGCCTAAAAAAGTACTCACGATGATAACGATAAATCTAACAATGGTAATGGCGGAACTAAGGGACTGATTCACTAGGGTAAAAGACGAAATATACGTAATGGCCGAAACCACGAGCATGGTTGGAGAGGTTAATCCGGCCCTTATGGCGGCATCACCGACAATTAAACCGCCCAATACTGCCACTGTCTGTCCAATGGCTCTAGGCAGCCTGATTCCAGCTTCATTAAAAAGCTCAAACAAAAGAAGTATGATAAACATTTCAATCGGCGCACTCAAAGGCAGGCCAAATCGGGACACGGAGATAGTGGCAACCATCAGGTAAGGAATCTGTTCAATATTAAAGGCGGAAAATGCAATCCATACCCCTGGAAGGAAACCGGATACCGTTATCCCAATCATCCTGATGATTCTTTCCAGACTTACAAACGCATAATTGATGTAATGGTCTTCAGGTGATTTAGTCTGCAGCAATAAACTGACCGGGGCAAAGGTAACGGTGGGGTTTCCTTCCACCAGAATGGCAAACCGGCCCTGATTCAGTGCCTGAACGATAAAATCCGGACGGCCTGTATAATCAAGACTGGGGAATATCGAAAAAGGGCGGTCCCTTATTAAGGAGTCGAGTTCATGGATACTGGTCAAGATATCGAGCTCAACCTTCCCCATTCGTTTGTGGATTTCCTGCAGAACACGCTGATCAATAATATCTTCTATATACATGAGTGCCACTTTCGTTTTGCTCCGTTTTCCAATGGTATATTTTTCAACACATAAAGTGCTGGTATTGAGCCTTCTGCGTATTAAAGATATGTTTGTTTGCAGATCTTCAACAAACCCATCCTTTGGGCCTCTAATGGAAGTCTCAAGTGCAGACTCTTCAGGCTGCCGTTTTGGAAGGTTTGCTGCTTTTATACTCAACAAGTGCTGATCAGCCAGGAACAGGAAATTCCCCTCAAAAAGCAATAAAGACAAGTCATCAATTGATTTTTCCGTTACCAGGTCAGCTTGGAATAAAGTCCTGAGCTTATCTTTTGCAGTTCCGTCCTTTTCAGCAGCAAGCTTTGGCAAGATATATTGATCCAAATATTTGGTATCGGCCAAAGTATCGAAATAGAAAATTTCCAACTCATCTTTTTCAGCAGCATGGACATTGCTTACAAAATCCCCGCTTTTGGAAAACTGCTGTTTTAACTTCTCTGCTTTTATGCAGCCATTCTCTGTCTCTTTATGTTGAGGATTGGACTTTGGAATTCTTGTTCTTGCCATGGTTTTCATCCCTTTTCTTCAAAACTAATATAATCAAAGCTGACAAAAGGATATACAACAGAAAAAACACCATGCTGACCGGCAGATAATACTTATAGATAACCTGATAAAAGGTATAAGTTTCAATCTTTATACTCATTAGCCCAAACAAGATGAGGTATAAAGAAAAGACCAACTTCGGATTTAATCGATAATGTTTCTTTTTAGCTGGAAAAAATGCGCCTGCTAAATACATAAATAATCCGATTCTGATCAATGCCCCGCTTAGCCACTGATATAAAGCGAGAAAGTCCAGATGAGAGATATACTCTCCAATGCTTAATACCCTCCATTGTTCATGGGCAGGGTAAAGAAATTTAGTCGCTTCTTCAGGTCCAAATTCCATGATCGAGGCTGTGAGCGGCCCTAAAATTAATCCTGCCAGAAGCGTCAAAAGAATAACAAGATGCTTAAACTTAAATGCTTGTTGTGAATACGGCTGCAGTAATATGATGATATAAACCTCAAACAATCCCGAAAGAGTATAGAGAATACCATACATGAGCGGCTCTGCTCCGTCTGCAAGCAGCGGGAACAATAGGCCGGGGTCCTTCAATCTGGTATTTGTAACGGAAATGAATACGCCGTAAAGCATAACAAGCGGAAGCAGTATGCCGCTTGATATAGCCATATATTTCACACCGGAAAGTGTCATAATCATGCATACCAGTATTAAAATTATATTAATCATAAGGACAGAAGCATCTGCCAGAAAATACGCATTCAGCCAAATCATTAAATCCCTGAATGTTATATAGGAGCCCGTAATTAAAAAAAGAATCACAGGAACCGATAAGAGCACGGAAAATGTCCGTCCGAGACGCTTTCTCACCATGAAAAAGAAGCCTTCATCAGATGAGTTTTTTAGTATGTAGTAAATAAGCCATATGAAAAACAGTGAAATCGGATAGGCTGCAATCACACTCAGCCAGCTATCTCTTCCGGCAGCTGTCAATAAATTAGGAATCAATATTACATGGTTTAGCAAGCCTGTTGACAGGATGATTAATAAATATAGTTGTTTGGGTATTAGAACCTTTACTAAATTCTTCATAAAATTCTCCAGCTTTAGATTTATTAAATATACTTACCAGACAAGAGTAATTTATGTAATGAGATTCTAATCCAAATTAAAGAGGGATGAAACGAAAGCGAATGTGCCCTGACCGCTTTTGTTTTATCCCTTTTCTTTTAATTTCCTTGCTGATGCTCTTCCTCAGCAGCCATGGCATCTGCTTTCGTCTGATGCACCGTCCCAAACGGATGCTGCGGCGGGGAATAGATAGAGTATAGCTTAAGAGGTTTGCTGCCTGTATTGATGACGTTATGGTATTTTCCTGCAGGGATGATGATGGCAAAATTGTCTGCTACTTTACGCTGGAAATCTAATTGATCCTTGCTATCTCCCATCTGGACGATTCCCTCCCCCTCTTCAATTCTTAAGAATTGATCAAGTTCAGGATGAATTTCCAGTCCGATATCCTCTCCTGCATTTATGCTCATCAATGTCAGCTGCAAATGCTCTCCTGTCCAAATCGCCGTCCGGAAAGTGTTATTTTGTTTTGTCGCTTCTTCAATATCAACGACAAATGGCTGAGGGCCATAATCGGTAATCCGGTCATTTAGTGTAACAAGGCGTGCTGCATTTTCCTGTTCCCCTGTCATAGCCCAAATGAACACATTTTGAACCTGAGGAAGCTGAGAAAGTGCGGAACCGCGCTGATTCTCCTGGAAGCCCTCCATTTCCAATTGATAAGCCCTCTGCAGGCCATCCCGATAATGATCAATGGATACTTCGCCAATTTGATACTCCGGCTGTGTTCCTGTTAAATTGTAATAAAGATTGCAAAAATGGGTTAAATGGACTTTCTTTCCTTCAATAGCCTGAATAATATTTTGTTTATGCTCTTCATTAGGGGCTTGTTCTGCAAGCTGCGTGTATAGCTCAAGTACCGAAGCTTCCCTTTTGACCCCTTCAAGGACCGTTTCACAAAGCTGCTGAAAATGATCCTGATTGCTTCTTAACATGTTGTCAGTATGGAATACAGGTGCATTTACTAAAGGGTAATATGGATAGGAATACGCATTAGGATGATACAATACATGTCATTCCCTTCACAGATTTATCAACACATCATATGCCCATAAAAAAAGAAGGTACGTTGATTTTTCAAGTTGGGCGGCTAATTAAAAAGAACCAGCCTTTTCCTTATATGAACTATACCCTAGATAGTGGACACTGATAAAAAAGTGCCCCTTTCTGGGGTTTTTTGTGTTTCAATAGTTTTAATGAATAAGGCGGAGGATTTTTTATGAGTAAGAATATCTATAATGAATTCCAAATGAAAGAGCTTGAAAAGAATCCTAATGTTTTGAGGGCTTCTGAGAGGTCAATCTCCTATAGTTCTGAATTTAAGATAAAAGCAGTGGCGGAGTACAAAAGTGGGAAAACACCATCGCAAATCTTTATTGAACAAGGCTTTGATCTCGAAATGATTGGCAAGGAACAGCCAAAACGTTGTCTTAAGCGTTGGAGAGAAACATTCGAAAGGTTCGGGGAGGAAGGTTTCCTTACGGAACGTCGAGGTAAAGGGAGCACTGGACGTCCTTCTTCTAAACAACTTTCCATTGAGGAGAAACTAAGGAAGGCTGAGGCAAGGATTAAATTCCTTGAGGCAGAGAATGACTTCTTAAAAAAGCTGGAAGAACTAGAAAGGCAGGCGTTGATGAAGAAACGATTCTAACGGCAGCTGAGAAGTTTTCTTTAATTGAGAAAACCATCAGAACATATCAGTTGAAAAAATCTGTTTCCTACCTGTGTGAACTGGCAGGCGTAAGTCGAAGTGGCTACTATGATTGGCTGAAGGCAGCACAATTACGGGCACAACGTGACGAGAAGGATCAATTGGATATAGAGTTAATTCGAGAAATATTCATAAGTAAAAAAGAAAAAGTAGGTGTCCTCAAGATCAAAATGATTATGGAGAATGATTATTCATCGGTAATGAACCACAAAAAGATTAGGCGTCTGATGGCAAAATATAATCTTGTAACAAAAGTAAGGAAAGCCAATCCTTATCGTAAAATGGCTAAGGCAACCCATGAGCATCGATCTTGTCCCAACCTCCTTAACCGAGAATTTAATCAAGAAGAACCAGGAAAAGTCCTGCTTACTGACATTACTTATCTCTATTTCGGAAAGGGACAAAAAGCATACTTATCCTGCGTAAAAGATGGAGCTACCAAAGAAAGGGCTTATCATCTATCCACTTCGTTAGAAATGGATATTGTATATAAGACGCTTAAAAAGTTAAAACAAGCTGTTGGCGATCATTTTCATCCAGAAGCCATACTGCACTCTGACCAAGGTTTCCACTATACCCATCCCCAATTCCAAAGCAAAGTAAAAGAACTTGGCTTAATACAATCGATGTCCCGAAAGGGAAACTGTTGGGATAACGCACCAATGGAAAGTTTCTTTGGGCACTTTAAGGATTTAGCAGAGTATAAATCATTAGATAATTTAGGAGATGTTAGAATAGAAGTGGATCGAGTGATTGAGGAATATAACCAGCATCGTTATCAATGGGGCTTAAATAAAATGACCCCGGAGCAAAACCGGGGCCATTTACTAGCCGCATAGGCGCTTTTTAAACTGTCCGTAAATCGGGGCACAGTTCAATAAGGAGAGACTGGTTCTTTTTGATTTTATTGTTTTTTAGGAATTTCACAGCCGTCATCATCACAGATCATACCGTCATGATCATTTAAAACAGTAATCTCATCCTCTGCAATAATCTTCTGCAGAGCCTGAACAAACATCTCAGTTGGCTGTGCTCCGTTAAGTGCATACTTTTTATTAATAAGGAAGAATGGAACCCCGGTGATGCGGTATTGCTGTGCCAGCTGCTCATCTGCACGGACTTCTTTTGCAAACTCATTGCCAGCAAGCATTTTTTCAGCTTCCTCTCGGTTCAGGCCAACTTCTTCGGCTAATTCTGCTAAAGCAGCATGATCCCCTATATGAATGGAATCTGTAAAATAAGCCCGGAGCAGCCTGTCAGTCATTTCTTTCATTAGTCCTTTCGCTTTGGCAAACATCGTCAGACGGTGAGCATCAAACGTGTTAGTGAGAACGACGGTATCAATGTTGAATTCAAGCCCGGCATTTCTCGCCATCTGCACCATGTTTTGCGTGTTGGCTTTCGCCTGTTCAATCGTCATCCCATATTTCTTGGATAACTTTTCGTACATATTATCCTTTATATCCCGTTCAGCAGTCGGGTCCAGTTCAAAGCAGCGATAAGTCACTTCAAATGGATGATTAATCTGTTTAATGGCATCCTCCAGATGCCTTTTGCCAATATAGCAAAACGGTCAAGCGAAGTCAGTCCACATTTCAATATGCATATAGTATTCCTCCAATACTGTATATTCCTCTTTAGTATAGTAGGTGCCATTTTATTTTACACGGAAAAAGCTTAAGGGGACGATTTGGGATTGACACCGGTATTAAGTTGTACATTGTCATTTTGCCCGTTATTGATTCTGAATAACTTCCAGAACGCCCTTTTCGTCGTTATTCATTACGATTAACTGCCATTTCTTTTGGAGAACTGCCCTTTTCGTCGTTATTCATTACGATTAACTGCCATTTCTTTTGGAGAACTGCCCTTTTCGTCGTTGTTCATTACGATTAACTACCATTTCTTACGGCGTTCAACTCTTTTCGTCGTTATTCATTTCGATTAACTACCATTCTTACGGCGCTAAACTCTTTTCGTCGTTATTCATTACGATTAACTACCATTCCTTTTGGAGCACAGCTTTTTCGTCGTTATCCATTCCGATTAACTACCATCCCTTATGGGGCACAGCCTTTTTCGTCGTTATTCATTACGATTAACTGCCATTTCTTTTGGAGAACTGCCCTTTTCGTCGTTGTTCATTACGATTAACTACCATTTCTTACGGCGTTCAACTCTTTTCTTCGTTATTCATTACGATTAACTACCATTCTTACGGCGCTAAACTCTTTTCGTCGTTATTCATTACGATTAACTACCATTCCTTTTGGAGCACAGCTTTTTCGTCGTTATCCATTCCGATTAACTACCATCCCTTATGGGGCACAGCCTTTTTCGTCGTTATTCATTACGATTAACTACCATTTCTTTTGGAGCACTGCCCTTTTCGTCGTTATTCATTACGATTAACTACCATCCCTTATGGGGCACAGCCTTTTTCGTCGTTATTCATTACAATTAACTACCATTTCTTTTGGAGCACTGCCCTTTTCGTCGTTATTCACCTTCCACTCATGAGATCGCCAGCCCATCCCCAGGCGTAATCAGCAGCGATTTCTCATTTTGGATGATCCGTACGTCTGCGTAGAATTTCTTCATTAATTCCGTATGTCTCTTCGGGTCAGTTTAGGTTCTCAATACCTTTGCGTTCATCACCATAAGCGCAACTAGTTCTGCCAGCGTAATTGTTTTTGTCTCCATCGAAAAAAATTCAAATTGCTAGTTCTCGCTGTTCTCCACCCTTTTCTAATTCTTCATGCAAGTGGAATACAATAAATCAAAAAAGGCTGGAAAAGAATACGGACCTCCCCCAGCCTTCAGCGATTATCTATTTGCCAGTTCATCATGGTCTGCCGGATGCGGCGGTTCCTCGAACCAGCCGTTTTTTATCAGGATGTTTGCACCATCTTCAGCAAAGTCTGCGATTTCAGCAGACAAGCGAAGGAAATTAACCGAAATATCTTTTCGAGGACTTGAAGCTGCACTTGTTGCATAAATCCCTGCACTAAGAGCAATGAGGGATGTCGTCATAAACATCATTAGCTTATCTGAAAAGGGCGGGGCAGTGGAATCCGTTACTTCCATATCCCAAGACATACTAACAGGCAAATAACTTTCTTCGAGCATCCCGGCAAATACTTTTGTATGTTTGGCGGCTATGTCCCTGCCCCTAACCATGAATTGGCCAACTTCCTTCGATTGGGCGACCTGGCTAAATCCCACCATAATCGTTTTTCCCATGGCATTGCTTTTCAAATTCGTATATATATTTGTAATTTCAATAACATTCGGCGGCCTTTTATCTCCAAACAAGCCACCCATGAATTTTTTGCTTTCAACAAAGCTGGTTTCTTTTACTGGAATGACAAGAGGGGATCTCATATACAAGCCTCTGTTCAGCAGCATTTTTTTTAGCTTTGTTTCATATTCATTAATTTCCATCAAACAACTGTTAAAATATTCCTGGATATCAGACCGGACGGAAAGTGTTTTGGACAGGGCATAAAAATTAACAGCAAACATGGCAATATTGTAGAAGAAATGCAGGGAAAAATTTTCCGAAAACAGCTGTGGAGCATCTTCTCTTACATCCTCTTCAGCTTTAAATCCATGTGGCACGGATAACCCTTCGTTTTCAAAAAAACCGGTCAGTTTCTGTAAATGTGTTTCAGTCAATTGAATACTATCCTGAAGCATGGACTGTAGTTCCTGGTCTTCAATCGCATTTAAAAAGTATGTGAAAATACAATTACACATGCTGCTGTTCAAATAAGCCGACCATAATTGCGCTATTTCAGCTGCAGTTAATTCCGTGTTTTGTTTATCACTCATTGGCTGCACGTCCCTCTTTTTTATTTTATTATTTCCAAAGTGCTGAAATAAAAATGAATTTTTTATAAAATAGGGATCATCATGCTGGATCTTTTCATCATTCATAACGGACCAAATGATGGGGCATCCTATAAATGGGAGGTGTATCTTTTGATCGTTTATCACGGTTCCATAAGGAAATTTGACCACTTTCATAAAGAGCAGACTATGCAAAAAGCAATGAAAGAGATCGATACGCTTGGCATATGGCTTTCATCAGACTTTGAATCTGCGAAGTCCTTTGCCATTGGAACAGAAACGGTTATCGAAAAATCGGACACTGAGTTCTGGGAAGATGGTTTGCCGAAAGTGATTGAATATGACAAACAGGTGCTGGGATTTGTTTATAAATTGTATATAGATGAACCAATATTAAAGGACTTCGATTCCTTTGAACATTTTATGGATGAACGGGACCCCTTTTGTGACTATGCAAGCGCAAAAAAAAGACACCTTACCTGGAAAGATAAGGCGATCTTACTGAATAAAGATGAAGCCAATTCAGAATTTCGCAAAAGTCTTGCGAAGCAAGGCTACGATGGAATTGCCGTACCAAAAATGGCCATTGAAGCCGGTGATGCGGATATGTATTGCATTTTTTCGGATGATCTTCTGCAGATTGCCGATGTCTTTTCAGTGGAATAATTTAGAATGTTTCTTTCAGCCAGGAAATCACCTGATCAAGTTCCTCCTTTGCCGTATATCTTCCAAGGCTGAATCTGACAGCACCCATTCCAACATATTCAGGAACCTTCATTTCCCTCAAAACAGGGGACAATTCCACTATGCCTGAATGGCAGGCTGACCCTGTAGAGGCAGCAAGCTGTGGAATGGCGGATAAAATGTCCTGTCCAACCCGATTGACAAAACTTACATTCAGGGTATTCGGCAGCCGTTTTTCTTCGTGGCCGTTAAGGACAACCTCATCACCAAATGCCTCCTGCAATTGAACCCAAAAATAATTCGTTAAGTCAGCGAGCTTCCGGTCCCAGGCCTGCTCCTGAGCCAACTCACAGGCTTTTCCGAGCCCGGCTGCAAGCATCGTGTTCTCTGTGCCTGCTCGCAATCCAAACTCGTGTCCGGCTCCATGAATCAGCGGCTCAAGCTCTAAGCCTTTTCTGATATATAAGGCGCCAATTCCTTTAGGGGCATACAATTTATGGCCCGCTATAGTGAGCATATCCACATTCAGGTGATTGACATCAATAGGTACCTTGCCTGCGGATTGAGATGCATCGGTATGAAAAGCGATCCTGTGTCTTCTGGCAATTTCCCCTATTTCATCGATCGGCTGAAGGGTCCCCACTTCATTGTTTGAATGCATGATGGTGATCAGGATTGTATCTTCCCGAATGGCATCTTCAATTGCCTCAGGAGAAACCATCCCATATGCATCTACATCCACCATGGTGATTTCAGCACCCAGGCGCTCCAGAAATTTCAGGGGCTCTACAATGGCAGGATGCTCGATTTTTGACGTAATGATGTGTTTGCCTTTATATTGATGCTTGAAATAATAACCCTTTAATGCCAAATTATTCGCTTCACTTCCGCCGCTTGTAAAAATAACCTCTTCCGGCAAACATGACAACAAGCAAGCTACCTGTTTCCTGGCAATCACCAGCTTCTCTTTTACCGGATGCCCAGCCCAATGATGGGCGGAAGGATTCCCGTAATAGCCCGTCAGAAGCGGATTCATAACATCTAAAACCTCCGGTGCCAAAGGTGTGCTTGCATTGTAATCGAGATAGACTTTGTTCATTCCCTCTCCCCCTCTCCTTAAGAATATCAAAATCATAAAATAGAGGAAATAGAGCTGTTTCAGACATGGGAAAAGGGATGCCGGCGAACCCCTAAATACACTTAACAAAAACTTTACAGGCCAATTATATTCTATTAATAAAGGACACGTAGAATAAAACTATGCTTACCAATCGAAAGGAGCTGGCGGAATGCTTGAGAAACTGTTCAGATTAGTGGTCCTGACGATTTTTTGTACGCTGTTCCCGTAAGTTGTTATCCTAAAAATTCAGCTTCAAGCACTTCTTCTTTTACCTCTCCATCAAAATATACTCTATACGCCCTTGCATCAGGTCTTGAACTGACAATCCTCAGAATATCCTGGTCTATGTAGTGAATGGCGGCTCCATCATCTGCTGCGATACCAGCTTTGATTTTGTTTTCAGACATTAATCGATGATAGGAAGGCCTTCTATTTAATTCACCATCATAATGAGGACAATTGCTGCCTTTTAAAAATCCTAAACATTTTAACGGATCCAGCTTTTCATCGCCAAAGGAATCTGTAACGCCTTCTTCAAACCAGCATAAAGAGCCGGCGCTTATGCCAGCCAGAATAATCCCTTGATTCCATGCTTTTTTAAGGAAAGCATCTAATCCCCATTCCTTCCACAAAGCAACGAGATTTTTCGTGCAGCCTCCGCCAACATAAATAATATCTTTTTCCATTATAAATCCTTCTATATCTCTGGCTGGCGGTTTAAATAAAGATAAATGGGATGGCTGACAGGGCATTTTTTCAAAAAAATGATAGAATCTGTTTGTATATTGGTCGGAATCACCGCTTGCAGTAGGGACAAAACAGATACTGGGAACTGGTTTGCCAGATTGTTTAAGTATATACGCATCTAATAATGGATTGTCGGGCTCCATAGAAAACCCTCCGCCTCCGAGAGCAATAATTTGTTTCATCTTTCTACACCTCTTAATTTATCAGCGCTTTCAACCCCTTTATCACTTTTTCTCCATCACAGCAAAGTAATTTTCTTCTCCATCCGCAAAGTTAAAAACCCGGCCGGCAGGCATGTCTACCATTTCTCCAACGGTAATATTCTTGTTTGAAAAGTCACTATACAGTTGTTCAATATTTTCCGTGAAGAACATCAGTGAAGGGGTGCCCAGGTTTAATCCCGGAGACATCTTCTCTACCCACTCCTTATTGTGGAGAATGATGCTCGTTTCCGCCTCCTTTGATGGCGCCACTTCAATCCATCTCATTCCCTGGCCATTATCTTCTTCGGCTATTACCTGAAACCCGGCTTTTTCAGTCCAAAAATTCACTGCATCATCCTGATTGTTTACGTATAGCATTATTTGTCCGACTTGTTTAATCATGTTCTCATCCTCCTATCGTTATTTCATATTATACAATTCTGAAAATTAAATCAATTAAAAAAGAGCTCTGCCCCAGGACAAAGCTCTCCTCCTTTAGTAATAGTAAGGATATGGCGGATACGGGTATGGCGGGTATGGATAGTAAGGATATCCAAATCCTGGGCCAGGTGCCAGCAATGCTCCTGTCGCCAGCCCCCCTAAAAATCCAAGCCCCAGTCCAAATCCTGGTCCTCCAAAGCCGAATCCTGGCCGGCCAAACCCAAAGCCTGGTCTCCCGAATCCAAAACCCGGCCGAATACGGTATTCAGGGAAATACATGCTATTTTGCGGAACATACTCCTGTGTCGCAGGCATGTGCTGATATTGATAATCCAAACAGAACTCCTCCTCTGTATTTGTCTACAGTAAAGGATATGCGTCAGATGCCTATGGGGTATAGGCCCCTGCCCTTAATGCGTAAACAATCTTCATTTAGTAGTTAAGTAACCACACCTCTATGAATGATCTGCCATATCAATAATTAAATTGATATAAAAAGAGGGATACTATTGACTAGAAGAAAACAAATTCCTTGTCTATTTCCCGGCTACAGATGGTGCGGTCCCGGCTGCAGCGGACCAGACGGCCCTATTAATGGCGTGGATGCCTGCTGCAGGGTCCATGATAAATGCTGGGCAAGCGGGAGATCTAAATGCTGCTGTGACCAGGAATTCCTTAAGTGCCTGAAGCCAAAGACAAACTGGCCCGGCGAAGAAGGAACAATTGCAACGATCATTTATATTTATATGAAAATCCAAACCGATTTTACCTGCAGCCGGTTTCGGAGAAGAAGACTTTATTAAAAAGCGGCGTTAGCCGCTTTTTTAATGGCAACTTTATTGCTTTATAAAATGGCTTCGATTAAACTCAAGTTGTGTTATCTGAATTATATAAAAACTAAAACCATGGAGGAACTATGAAACTAGGAGCATTTTCAGTAAGTTTAACTGTTAAAGACATTAATAAGTCAAAAGAATTTTACGAAAAACTTGGTTTTGAGGCATTAGGCGGGGATATTGCGCAAAATTGGCTGATCTTAAAGAATGAAAACTGTGTGATAGGTCTATTCCAAGGCATGTTCGAAAAAAACATCCTTACATTTAACCCTGGCTGGAACCAAAACGCAGAAAATTTAGAGGGATTCACTGACATTCGGGAGCTACAAAAGCAGCTGAAGGAACAAGGGATTCAAATTATAAACGAAGCAGATGAGTCAGGCGCCGGCCCTGCAAGTTTCACACTCGAAGATCCGGATGGCAACGCTATTCTTTTCGACCAGCACAGGTAGAATTCTGCTTACATAAAGATAGAAACAGCAGTGTCAATTGACACTGCTGTTTTAGCTCAGAACCATTACAACCGTTCATTTCCCCGTTTAAAGTTCCCCGTTATCTTCGCCATGATTAACTGCCTGCTCTTTTCATCTTCAGCATCATTCATTTTTTTTAGAAACTTCTCTGCATCTTTTCCTTTTAGAATTTTCACTTGTTTTCCATTATAATCAAGAAATACTGTGTTATTCTTATTTTGCCGAAAACGAAATGGTTCATCATTCAAACGATTTCTTTTATCAATTTGATCCATTTTCTGCCTCCTTGCTTAACCAAACTATAATATAGAATACTCAACAGGAAAACAGAATTTTATAAATTTACACTAAAGGGATTAGAGAATATTCTATATGCACTTCAGTAAAATAAAATGTATATAATAAACCCATTGAAGAAATGGAGATCATGTCTATGAGCATCATTTTAGCTCTGCTTGCCGCAGTATTTGCATCTTTCACAGCCATCCTCGCAAAAATTGGCATTGAAAAAGTAGATTCCAACCTGGCTACTGCAGTCCGGACGATTGTAGTGGTCATCATGGCTTATCTTATGGTTGTTATTACGGGAGAAACGGAAAGCATCTTGACTATTTCTGTAAAATCGTACATATTTCTCATTCTTTCAGGCCTGACAACCGGCCTATCATGGATTTGTTTCTTTAAAGCCATTCAGATCGGCGATGTGTCAAAAGTAGTTCCCATTGATAAGTCGAGTGTCGTCTTAACCATCCTGTTATCATTTATTATTCTAAGGGAACCCGCCACAGCATTAGTTGTTTCAGGGGGAGTCATTATCTCCATTGGAACCTTTGTTTTAATCGGAAAAGACAGAAAAAAGACTTCAAAAAAGAAAGTATTCAATACAAAATCGTATATTTTCCTGGCGATAATGTCTGCGGTATTTGCTGCAGCCACCAATATTTTAGCAAAGATAGGAATTGAAGACGTCGACTCCAATGTGGCTACTTTCATCCGGACAGTGGTCATCATTATTTTCGCCTGGGGGATTGTGTTTTTTCAGCGGACCTTTAAGGATCTTAAAAAAATCTCCAAAAAGTCTTATCTATTTCTTTTCCTCTCAGGAGCCGCAACCGGATTATCCTGGCTGTGCTATTTCGGCGCTCTGGCCATCGGCAAGGTTAGTGTGGTTAACCCCATTGATAAGTTCAGTGTTGTGCTTACAATGATATTAAGTTTCATCATTTTAAAAGAAAAACCGACGTTAAATACAATTGCAGGCGCAATTCTGATTACGATCGGGACGGCACTGCTGATTATCTAGGCGATAATTAAAGATAAATACATAAAAAAACGGCTTTAATCCTGAGATTAAGCCGTTTTTTTATGATTTTGCATGGAGATTGGGCTTTCCGCAGCCGTTTTTCAGAGCTATATAAGCATTATTGACGTCCTAGTGAAATTTACGTGCGGATAGACCAAATTTACTTTCGGATAAAATATTTTATTTGCACATAACCCTATTTTACTTGTGGATAAAACGATTTATTTGCGCATAGCCAATTTCATCATTCTCCTATCCAAAAGCCTGCGAAGCAATAGCATATAAGGATTTGTTCCTCTGCGGCATAGCTGCTGAATTTTTTATCATGACTGGTGGAGTATTTGATTTAACAAAACCGCTTCGCTCCAAATAGGACATAAAATCAGTTCTTCCCTCTGGAACATCAATTCGCAGCTTCCCTTTATGATGTAAAGCCAATTTTTCTACGATTAGAGCAGCAGTTTCTGAATCCGGAGCCGCAATAGGTCCGAGTATTAAATTGACTGGCCCCTGTATGGATAGTCCATATCCAATGATTTCTCCATTATTATTCTTAACAACAAGACATTGTTTGGACTGGCTGATTCGATTGCGGAGAAAAACACTTCGCTTATCCCCAAAGGCAGCCCCGTCCAAATCAACAAGTTTGGTTAAATCAGACTGATTGAAGTCTTCTATGAAAACTCCATCATGATCCAGTAAATTTTCAGGGACAAATTTATCACAAAGAAATTTGCTTATATAATCCACTGTTGTAAAGCCCATTTTTTCATAAAGGGGCTGTCCTTCCTTCGTTGCAATCAGCATTACCGTCCTATCCGCAGTAATACTTTCAGCACATTTCCGGACTGCTTCCATTGCCAGCCCAAATCCCCTGAATTCTTCATGGACAATAACCATGCCAATCGACGCCAGTTTAGTATCATAGGGGATTATTGCTGAGCTTGAAACAATTCTCCCTGCAGAATTCTTATGTCCGAAAACTCTCCCAGATTCCAAAAGTGTTCTAACTTCATTTTCATCATAATCCCATCCAACCGATGCCGATAAATCTATTAGACCGGGAATATCATATTGATTTAGTTCTCCTAACTCTGCTATCATTCGCTTCTCCCTCTTAGTCTTTTGTTTTTTCACCCTAATTAGTATTAAATACCCTTTATACAAAATCCTTCTTACTGTACACATCCCTTTAATGTACTTTGTAAAACGGCCGGTCCCAGACGATTGGTCCTGGAATTGGACAGCCTCAAGCTTACGATCGTTTCAGCAGATAATTCTGCTGAGATTTCATCAAATTTCCCCACCCAAGGCGAACCGCCAAACCAGCTTGGCTGATCTTCCTTAATGGGATACATTTTAAATCTCCAGCTTATTACACCAGGAATTTGAGCAAATCCTTCATATTGATCATAATCCCCAAATGCTGAAGGCTGAGGCATCCAATCAGCGTATATACCGACAGCGGTTCGTTCTCTTACAGGACTTCCTGGCTGATCCGTATATGGTTTCTTTACCTTTGCAATTAAAGCTGTGCCGCTAATATTGGGGACTTCATTTACCGGCTCAAGTACTATGCTACAGGGATAAGTCAGGGATTGGGCATATGCCGAACTACAAGATACAAAAAGTGCGATGAATAAAATCAGGAAAAATTTATTTTTCATATTATTCCCTCCATTTCAAACTAAGTCTTCCCTCCCCTCTTTTATAAAATTCCGCACGGACCTTTACTTATCTAATAATAGCATTTATAATACAACTGTATTTTATCTTTAAGGAGGATTATTAAAAAATGACACACGCAATGAGACTTCGATTCCCAGCTTTGAACCAGTAATTGAATACGTTCAAAGGCTCTGCTTGTGTATGCAGAGTAAATGGGATCAGTCTGTCCTTTTTTAATAATCTTCAATTTATATGGAATAGCGTCAATTTGTTATTTCATATTCTGCCAAACGAAATTGGCAATTTGAGAAAGGCATGATTTTACTGCCTTTCTCTTTTTTTATCTGTTAAACTCTTCCAAAAAACAGGAAGGTTTATTTGCTGACGGCTCTGATCAGCCCAAACCAAATTAGGATGAGTCTTCTTCCCTTTACTCTGAATCACAGGCAGATGCCTGTGATTTTTTTTGTTGAAAGGAAGAGAAAACATGGTAAATCAAAAAATCGCTGCAAAGTTTAAGACTTTCAGTACTTCTCTAAAATGCCCGCTCTGTCAGGAATCATTAGATCTTGTTCAATATAAAAGCCTCTTATGTCCGAACAGGCATACCTATGATATTTCAAAGCATGGATATGTGAACATGCTGAATCATTCTGCCAAGAACAGGTACAGCAAAACTTTATATAAAGCCAGAGAGAAAATCATCATGGAAAGTGAACTGTTTGATCCTCTTCATGACAAAATTTCAGCCGTCATTCATGACTATTTCGCACATTCCAGCACTCCATCCTTAATGCTTGATGCAGGGTGCGGTGAAGGTTCACACCTGAAAAAGATATTAGAGAAATCCGGGATTGGAACGATGACAGGTGTTGGTGTGGATATCTCGAAAGCCGGGATTGAACAGGCTGCGAAAAATTACAAAAATGAACTATGGCTTGTAGGGGATCTGGCTAAACCTCCTTTAGCAGATCAGTCCTTCAATATGATTCTGAATCTCTTCTCTCCTTCAAATTACAGGGAATTCAAGAGAATTTTGACCTCAAAAGGGATCATCATAAAGGCGGTCCCGCGGAGTGGGCATTTAAAGGAAATGCGGAATTCCTTTTATGGAAGCAATGAAAATAATTTATATAAAAATGATGAGGTCGTTTCCCTTTTTAGAAAGCATTTTACTCTAACTGACACGATTCATGTGACGGATGTAAGAAAAATGGACGAAAGCAAACTTCCGTATTTAGTCAGGATGTCTCCCCTTTCCTGGGATTCCAATCAGGCTGCCATTCATTCTTTTATTGGCAGGAACAGCGGTCATGTAACGTTAGATGCAGATATCCTGATCGGTATAAACAAATAAGAAATGAGGTTTTATGATGGAAAAAGTATGTTTTGAATTAGAAAATATAGAAGTCTCTTATTTAGATAGATTGGTATTGAATATTCCTCGGCTGGCCATTCATCAATTCGACCGCATTGGCATTGTAGGAAAAAACGGGGCAGGAAAAAGCACTCTCCTAAAGCTGATGTCCGGTCAGATACACCCTGACCAGGGAATTGTGAACCGCTTGGCCGATTTTGCTTATTTCGATCAGCTCGCCGCTCCAGAGGCAGGTGATATTGACCCTGGTCTCGCAGGGAAATTATCGATACCTAAGATCGATATGAATCATCTGAGCGGCGGTGAACAAACAAAGCTGAAGCTTGCTGGAATCTTTTCAAACTACTATGAAGGATTATTGATTGATGAACCTACTACCCATCTCGACAGAGAAGGGATCAAGTTTTTCATTGAAGAATTGACCTATTATTATGGAGCACTGGTCATTGTCAGTCATGACCGATATATATTGGATAAGCTTGTCACAAAGATTTGGGAAATTGAACATGGATGCGTGACAGAGTATACCGGAAATTATTCGGACTACAAGGCTCAAAAAGAGCTTAAGCGAACACAGCAGCTGGAACAGCATGAAAAATATCTGAAAGAGAAGTCCCGGCTATTAAAAGCGGCAGAAGAAAAAATGAAAAAGGCAGACAAAATAACGCAAGCCAGCGGACATATCTCAAAAAAAGAAACAAAGGCGAAAGCAAACAAAATGTTTATGACGAAGTCAAAAGAAACAAGCCAAAAAGCCGTCCAGCGGGCAGCCAAAGCTATTGAGCAGCGGGTGCAGAAGCTTGAAGCTGTTGAAGCGCCCAAAGAAGATCCGACCATCCACTTTCATCAGCACCCCGCTCTTGAAATGCATAATAAGTATCCCATTATGGGTGAGAGGATTACGCTGAAAGCAGGAGACCGAACACTTATTAAGGAAGCGAACTTCCAATTTCCGCTTGGAAAAATCATCGCAATTACTGGGAAAAATGGCTCCGGAAAAACAACACTGCTAAAAGCTATCTTCGATCGCGGCGAGGGAACGATTCTTTCTCCGAAAGCAGTTATAGGCGCTTATGAACAAATGGATTACCAATTTGAGAAAAGTAAGCCTGTTTTTGAATTTATGAAAGAAACAAGCGATTACGATGAAAGCAAGATTCGTTCTGTCCTCCATTCTATGAGCTTTACAGGTAATGATCTGAAAAAGGATGTCTGCCGCTTAAGCGGCGGGGAAGCGATCCGTCTCGTGCTTTGCCAGCTGTTCCTCGGCAGATATAATGTCCTGATATTAGATGAACCGACGAATTTTCTGGACGTTTATTGCATTGAAGCCCTTGAACGATTTTTAAAAGCATATGAGGGTACCGTCCTCCTGGTATCTCATGATAAAGTATTTATGGATCGGGTCGCTGACTGTGTATATGCCATTGAAGAACAGCAGCTGGTTTTAAAGCATTACGAATAAAAAAATGGACCCTATCAGCCTATGGCGGATGGGTCCATTGTCCATTTTCACAACCTTCGGGCTCCAATATATAATAATTGTCAAAAAATAAGACAAACTAAGGAAAAAGCGATTAGACGCGGGGGTTTCCAGAATGGGCATTTTCGGAAAAAAATTGGACGGGAGTTTAAATAGCGCTGAACTTTCAGCACTTTGGCATCAGTATATGGGCGATAGTATGGCTATTTGTGTTTACAAATATTTCATTAATGTTGTTACGGATAAAAAAATCAAATCCATTTTGGAGGACTCACTGCTAAGATCAGAAAACCATACCAGCCAGATCACAGCTTATTTAAGAAATTCAACTTTTCAACACCCCATTGGCTTTACAGAAAATGATGTGAACCTTGAAGCCCCGCGTCTATTTTCAGATCAATGCCTGCTATTTTACTCTAAATTGATGACGGCTCATGGCTTAACAGCTTATAGCTTAGCACTGACAAATATTGACCGAAAAGACCTGCAGGACTATTTCTTAGAATGTATCGTCAGTGCCAAAGAGTTATATCAGAGAATCACTGGATTATCCAAGACCTACCCAAACTTCACAACCGTACCGGCTGTTCCTCCATCAAAGAAGATAGAATTTACTGATACAACAGGCATGCTTTCGAATTTAGCAGGTGAAAAAAGACCACTTAACATTTCGGAAATCAGCAGCGTTTTCTATAATTCAATGAAAACAGGATTAGTCAGGACACTAAGCTTAGCTTTTGCACAAGTGGCAGAGTATGATGACGTACGCAAGTTCATGGCAAAAAACGCTGAATTAGCAGGAAAAGATGCTGATAGTCTTGACACCATTTTGCGGCAGGATTATCTGCCTGTACCTTTTAAATGGGATGCAGAAATCACAGAATCAACAGTTAGTCCATTTTCTGACAAATTGATGATGTTTCATGCGGCGTTTTTAGTAAATACAGCTCTCTCGTATTATGGAGCTGGTGCAGGTTCAAGCCTTAGATCGGATCTCAATGTAACCTATCAAAAAGTATCACTTCATGCTGCTCAGGCAGGTGCCCTTTGCTATAAAATTTTGGTTAAGCATAGATGGCTTGAACAACAGCCGCAATCCGTGAATAGAAACGCCTAAACGATCTTCAATTCGAAAAACTTTCACCAAAAAAAATTTTTTATTCTTTGGATAAAGCTGCAACCGCTTCTATCTCAACTAATTGGCCGCTATAACCTAAAACGGTTACACCGGACAATGTACTTGGAACATCATGTGTGCCGAATTCTTCTCTAACTGCCTGCCAGGCTGTCACCAAATCTGCCTGGTCTGAGGATGCGACGAGAACTCTTGTATAAGCCACATTCTTTAATTCTGCCCCGCATTCCTTTAATGCTGACTTCAAGTTCTCGACACAAAGCTTGGCCTGTTCTTCATATCCGCTTTGCTCAGGCACTTTTCCAGTGGCATCAAGCGGGCAGGCTCCCGCCATAAAAAATAGGTCCATTCCGGAAGGAACATGAGATGCATATGCATAATCAACTGACGGTAATTTCGATGAACGGATTAAGGAGATATTTTTAGTCATTTCAGTATTCCTTTCTATTGACGGTACCTATTTTAATTCCGCATTTATGCAATTTTTTCCTCTTTCAGTTAAACTGTTTTTAATAGTTTCTCTAAAAAGGCGGGTGGCAATGTGGGTTTAAAACGGTTGTTAAAAATGATTTTAGCCTATTCTCTTTTTATAATAATGATTGGATGCTCAACTAACGCTGGGGAAGAAGCAGAATTCCCTCCATCGATGAATGCAGTTGCCGAAGTGAACGGGACAGATTATCAAATGGAAAAAGGAAATGAACAGTGGGTTAGAAAAAAAGGGCTAGAGACGGAAACTATGACAACAGATCACGCATCACCGAATCAAATGGCAGATCATCTAAAACCTATTATGATGAAACCAGACCAAAAAGTTAGGATTAAGATTGAAGATCAACCAGTTATTAAAGTGTACTTATGGAATGAAACAGGAAAAGAAAAAGAAATAAAGCTTGAGGATCATCAAATTACTGTACCTTCAAGTAAAGGCAGCTATATTTATGAAGTCTTAGCAGAATGGCCGAATGGAAAAGTCTCTTATACATTTTCAGCAGAAGTCCAGTGAGGGAAACCATTATTATGGCTTTCTTCACTGATCTGCTGACCTTAGTCTTTCATGATTCTTTTCTCTTTCAGCACCTCCACAGCAATATTCTTAGCCTCCGTACCTGTTCCATCAATATTCACCGAAAACACCCATGTCTCCTTCTCTGTTTCAATAAAACCAACGTACCAGCCCAGTCCCATGTCAGACAGCCTTGACCCTGTTTTACCATGCAGGATGAACTGATCCTGCTCGTCCTGAATCATCATTCGTTTAACTGTCTTTTGGTTCTTTTGTGAAAAAGGCAATTCTTCTTCAACCAATTTTTCGATAAAATCAGCTTGCTCTGCTGCGGAAATTTTCAGGCTGCTGTCCAGCCAAAAGGCATCGATTCCTCCTGATATGTCCTGGTTTCCGTACTGGATGTTTGATACGTATTCCTGCATCTTCTTTTCACCAATCGTTCTCGCCAGGTCCTGATAAAACCAGATAGCTGATTCCCTCATGGCAGAAGCAAGCGAATGATCCCGGTTCCAGCTTTCGAATTCCCGTTCAACTCCATCCCACCTTTTCACTTCGTATTCATCTCTTACAGCGGCAGTTTCCAGTCCGATTAGGGCATTGGCGACTTTAAAGGTTGATTCAGGCGTCAGTCTCTCTTTGCTCCTCTCCTTGTTGTAGACATAAACCTTGTCATTCTTAAGACTTTTGAGAACCATAGTGCCCTCTGTTCCTGCAAAAGCTTCTTCAATGTGCAGATCCTTTGTGTTTTCTTTTCCCCCTAATGCCCCAGCACCTGTACCCGTCAGCAGCAATAACACGGAAAGGGCAGCAATACCTGCTCTTCTCATCCACTTCATCTTTTCTTCCTCCTTCATATAAAATAGGATTTCTGTCATGATGTCAGCTCTTGTATTTGTCCCTTATACTATAAACAGCATGATGGATACAGAAAAGAACAGTTTTGGCCATCTGTACCCATACAAATTCAACGAGCGGAGTGTTTTTATGGGCAATAAATATGATGAACTCATAGAAGAAATTCAATCAAGACTAGATGATGAACGCTTGAAAGCCGGAGGAAAGCTCCCTTCCATTCGCAGGTTTGCCAAAGAATTTAACTGCAGCATTAACACAGTAATGAGAGCTTACAGTGAATTGGAAAAGGCACATCTCATCTACTCTGTGCCAAAAAGCGGCTATTTTGCGGTTGGTACTGATATGCCAAAAAAACAAAAACCTATGATCATTGACTTTGTCTCAGCAGGACCGGATAAAAGCATGATGCCCTACCGTGATTATCAGCATTGTATGAATCAGGCAATTGAGCTATATAAAGAGGAAATGTTTCAGTATTCCCATCCCCTCGGTTTGCCGAGTCTTCGGCATCAGCTTTCAGCTCAGCTTCAGGATCTGCAGGTTTTCGCCCCGGCTGAAAGAATTGCGGTGGTATCCGGCTCCCAGCAGGCTCTGGATCTCTTGGTCTCACTCCCTTTTCCTAATAATAAAACAGAGATCTGCACAGAACAGCCAACCCACTTCAGTTTCATAGATTCCATCACTTCCCGCGGCTTGAAGCCTATTGGCATAGAGGTAAATCAGAAAGGCATTGACCTCAATTACTTAGAAAAGATATTCAGAGAGAGAAACATCAAGTTTTTCTACACTGTTTCCAGATTTCAAAACCCTACAGGCTGCAGCTACTCCAACCAGGAAAAAAAGGATATGGTCGAGCTCGCTCAGAAATATGATGTCTACATAGTGGAGGATGACTATATGGGTGATCTTGATACAAGAAAAAAGGCAGATCCCATGTTTGCCTATAATCCTTCCGGAAGAGTCATTTACACAAAAAGCTTTTCGAAAGTTTTGCTGCCAGGGCTGCGATTAGGATTGGCAGTTCTTCCAGAAGCCTTAATGAAAAGTTTTACACAGGCCAAATTTGCAGCGGACGTCCATACACCCGTCCTCACACAAGGGGCACTTGAGATTTACTTAAGCAGCGGTATGTTCAAAGCCCATATTGAAAAACTCCGGCGGCAATACAAGAAGAAGGGTACCATTCTCCAAAAGGCATACCTGGAGCATTTGCCTCCCAATACTTCATTTACTGGCGGGGATTCGGGATTCTATTCGACAGTTGTTCTTCCGGGCAGAATGAAGGCGAAGAATCTTGTAAAGCATCTTCAAAAGAAAAATGTATTGGTTCAGGATGCTGCACCAATGTATCTTCCAGAATATCTAAAGGAAAATAGAATTCGATTGAGTGTCTCTCAGGTGGAGGACCGGATAATTGCAGTTGGTGTGAAGAAGATCGGGGATGGGATTCGTGCGTTAGCTCATTCTTATTTCTAAAAGATATGGACTGACCCCCGCCACCCAAGATGACATGACACCCGCTTAACAAACATATCTATAATAATGGGGTTCCTATATCCATAAAAGGAGATGGTTCGATTGAATCCTTATTATTATCCATATTACCGGACAACAAGCTGGGGAGATATTTTAACACTGCTGCAGCAAAGTTTATATGCTGAAGAAATGGTTTGTTCCATGAGTTCTGAGCTTTTTCATATTCCTGAGACCAAAGATTTAAAAGGAAATGCAGAAATGCACAAGCATCTGGTTCCGGCTTCGTATCACCGCGTGACCACTGTCGGCTGTGCCCGCAGACTTGTGAATGGAGAGCAGCGGCAATCGATAATCGCTACATTGGCGGCCTGCATCGTAAATGCGGAAAATGAGGATAAAAAGGTGCGTGAAGGGCTAAATACGATGGAGGAAAATGCAGGTCCTGAATATAAGGCGTTTATTAGCCTGATCATCAGATGGCAGAACCAGGCAGAAAATTATCTATCTCAAGCAAAAGCAGCATTGCGTACGATGGGTGTTACTTTTCCTTCCGCTGGAAGCGGCCCGGAAAATGGAGAATATAATCTTTATTAAGATGGATTCCACCAGTTCAGTGTCAAGAGCCGCAATACCATTATGAGGTAAATATGAGAAGGTATAGAAAGCTCAGGAGAACTGAGCTTTCTAAAGTATCAGCAAAGTTTCTACTGTTTTAAAGCAACTCCATTATCCATACTCACAACAGCCTTCCGTTTCCCCCTCAGCCAGGCAAACACAATTGCCGCAATAAGCGTAAACCCTAAATATCCCATCAAAGGATAAACCGTTCCCACCAGCGTAATAAAGCCTGCAAAACTGGCTCCAAACGCTGCCGCACCAAATAATACAGCAAAAAGATTAAATTTAGGATTTTCCCTTTTCACGATCCTGGCCGTGAAGGCATACAGCATACCAACAGCGGTATTGTAAATCATGCCCAGCAATACAACGAACATCAATAATCCAAATACAGGTGAAATTTCATTGGCAAGAGCAAGAATCGGCATGTCAGAGCCATCCACAACATCCATTTTGACAAGCATGGCTGCATTGATTATTAAGATAAGAATTCCCAAACCTGCACCTCCAAGGATGCCCCCCATTCCTGCCTGCTTTTCATCTTTAGTGGTTCCGCCCATGACAGCAAGCATTGCAGCACCGGCCGCAATATTGTATGAAACATATAATAGTCCGCCCATAAACCAGTTGGAAGCGGCTGGGGTTTGGCTTTCTGCCAGTTTCTGTACTTCAGAGAAATTAATCCCCATTGTGCTTAGGGCATAACCGCCAATGACAATCACCATTACTAAGAGAAATGGTGTAACCAGGCTGATAATGGAAATCACTTTTTGGATATTCAGACAAACGGTCAGGATCGTTAATATAGCCATAATGACATTGCCGGCCATGCTCGGGATTCCGAACTGCTCTTCAAAAATGGATCCCGATCCGGCAAGCATGACAGCGGCCACACCGAAAAGGAAGAAGGTAATAATGAAATCGACGGCTATCCCTAAATACCTGCCGCAAATATGGTAAATGACATCTTTATGGGAATCTGTCTGCAGACGGCTTCCAAGCTGTGTTAAGTTCATCCCCAGAAAAGCAAAGAAAATGGTCGCCAGAATGGCACCGCCTATCCCCATCCAGCCAAAGCTGGTAAAAAACTGCAAAATTTCCTGGCCTGAAGCAAAACCCGCTCCGACTATGACCCCGATAAAAGCACCGGCAATCTGAATACTCTTTTTCATTCTGATCCCCCTTTTAGATATTTGAATTTTTCGACAACTCCTCTTAAAAGAGAAAGAGAGAATTCTCTCTCCCTTAAGAAAAGCTCTTTTCAAAAACAGTAAACTGTTTAATGGTTTCATAACTTGGCTCATATCCAAGGCCAGGTTTTCCTGGAACCTTGATCATTCCATCTTCGACAGTTACTTCAGGGTCAATCAGATCCTTCTCCCAATAGCGGGATGATGCGGCTGTGTCCCCTGGCATGATAAAATTGGAAAGTGTGGTTAAGGCAATATTGTGTGCTCTGCCGATCCCGGATTCCAGCATGCCTCCGCACCATACTGGAATGCCCCGTTCCTGGCAGAGATCATGAATTTTCTTCGATTCTGTCAGCCCGCCGACCCGGCCGATTTTGATATTAATAATTTTGCAGCTTCCCAGCTCAATCGCCTTGCGCGCATCTTCATAGGAATGGATGCTTTCATCGAGGCAGACAGGCGTTATGAGTTCTCTCTGCAGAACGGCATGATCAATAATATCATCTGATGCCAGCGGCTGCTCGATCATCATTAAATCAAATTCATCCAGCTGCTTTAAAAGATTGATATCTTCAAGGGTGTATGCTGAGTTTGCATCAGCCATAAGCGCTACATCCGGGAAATGCTTTCTCACTTCCCTCATGACTTCAACATCCCAGCCTGGCTTGATTTTGACTTTGATGCGCTTATAGCCTTCCTTTACATATTCATCAATGAGGTTCAGCAGTTCATCAATACTATCCTGAATCCCGATGCTAATGCCCACCTCGATCTCATTCGCTGTACCGCCAAGAGCCTTTGCAAGCGGAATTCCCTTTTGCTTGGCATATAACTCCCAAACCGCCCCTTCGAATGCTGATTTCGCCATATTGTTTTTCCGTATGTAGGAGAGAGTTTCCGAAACTTCATCCGGATGCTGCATTTCTTTGTTTAATAGATTCGGAATGATGAAATCTTCAAGCATATGCCAGTTCGTTTTCAGCGTTTCTTCGTTATACCATGGTGAATGAAAGGCAACAGATTCTCCCCAGCCGCTCACACCATTTTCATCCTTGGCTTCCAGCAAGAGAAATTCCTTATCCTGAAACGTGCCGAAGCTTGTTGTAAATGGAGCTTTCATTCTCATTTTCATATGCCGCAATACGACTTCTGTCACTTTCATATTCATTCCCGCCTTTTCCTGTTAGTTGAGTTTAAGCTGATTCCTCTGAACTAATACATAGTAATGCACAGGGCCTTCCAGCCCTTTTTGAAATCCTGCCAAAGCGTACCCCTTAGAAAATAACTCCTGAAAAATCCTTCTTGTTTTAAAGCGCCAATCGATCGCAAGCTCGAAATTCTTATTTTTAATCATCTGGAAGTTTGCCGGAATCGGAACAAGCACTGGACCTTCCGCAGCATCCCATTCAGTATTTAATAAAACAGGAAAGTCGTCCTCTGATACTCCCCAATCGTAGGGATTCTGTGCGTCCGCTGTTTCAATGCCTACTGGCTCCTCCACATGCGAACTGGTAATCCACCATTCTGCCTTTAAACGGTCTGTCGGCAGCCCATGATTCAGGCTATCATCCATATCTCCGTAGCAATTCTCCACATAAGTGGAGCAAACCGCATTCAGCTTGGAAAGATTCAAGTAAGCATTCCGGCTTTCCAGCGGATCAAAAGTCCAGGTGATCAGGTCATAGCCCATACCTGAAGCCAGTTCTTTTTGCTTCTGCTTCAATAATGCCCCCAGCCCCTTATCCTGGTGGTCAGGGTGAATGCCCAGCATATGGGAGCATAAATAGCCTTTTCCCTTGTGGAAACCTGGAAATCCGTAGCTGAATCCCACAAGGTTATCCTCTATAAATGCCCCGAGCAGCAGCCCTCCGTTCTGGGCAGCTGTGATGGTTTGATGAACCGGAAGGGGATCCATATTCCAGATTGTCTTCTCCAGCCTTTGTATAAGATCCATATCGGATGCTGTCTTTAATACCCGTAAATCCATTGTCACAGCAGCCATCTTCACTCCTCCTTTTCCAAAGTGGCCATTACGGCTTTGGCCAGTATTTCCATTCCCGAGTAAATCGCTTCCCGATTGAACGTCATGTCCGGATGATGCAGCCCCGGCTTTAAATCACAGCCCAATCCAAGCATCGTGGCTTTTATATTCGGCTTCTTGAGAGTATAAAAATGGAAGTCTTCCCCGCCCGAAGTCACGATTGGTTCCCTTAATTGGCCAGCTCCCAGGACATCAACTATTGCCATCTCCAGATACTTCTGAGCTTCTTCATCTACTTCAGCTGCTGCCACATTCGCTTTCATCTCAAGGCTGATCTTGACTCCATACAGCTTGGATAAATACTCAGTGATCGTTTCTATTTTTTCTCCCAGTGCAGTAATGATTTCATTTGTTTGTGCCCTCAGATCCAGGCTGAAGGACGCTTTTCCCGGAATGATATTGCCTGAGTCACTGCCGGCATGGAATTTGGTCATCTTGGCCGTATGCGGAACCATCGGATCCAAATGAATATTTTTAATTTCATGAATGAAAGAAGCACCGATCTCGATGGCATTCTGCCCAAGGTGCGGGCGGGCCCCATGGGCATCTTCCCCGATAATTTCCCCGGTCAGAAACCTTGCAGCGCCATGGTAAATGGCTGCAGACGCTTCTCCATCTCTTATTTCCTGGATTGGCCTCAGATGTACACCGTACAGGTAATCCACATCATCCAGCACGCCATGCTCAATCATTTTCAAGGCACCAGTGCCCTTTTCTTCAGCCGGCTGGAAGATGAATTTCAGTTTGCCTTTTTTGGGGAAGCCAGCCTTTTGAAGCAGCAGCATGGCCCCAACCCCCATTGTCATGTGGGCATCATGTCCGCACGAATGATTGGCCTGAAACTTGCCGTCCACTTCCTGCCAAAGTGCGTCCATATCCGCTCTCAGCGCGACGCATGGACTCCCTTCCCCCACTTCAACAACCAAACCAGGGCAATCCCCAAACAGCTGAACCTGAAAACCCCGGCTTTCCAGGAATTTCCGCAAGTACTCTGTGGTCTTATATTCCCTCCAGCTTACTTCCGGGTTTTCGTGCAAATGATTAAAAACCATATCCAATGCAGGTTTAATCTGTTCAATAATTTCCTTCAATCCATCTTCCCTCCCGGCTGAATAAAAAAATGTTCACTATCCAGCTTTTCATATTGCTCTTTCCTTTTTTGAAATCGGTCACCATCTTGAATCGACACACCCGCAATCACCGCATTCAGAAAGGAAAAGAGTGCTGGCGCAGCATCAATCGTCGATTTTTCCGATGAATGGATTTGAAAAAGCAAGTCGGCATGCTCTTTAATCGGTGCGATTGCTGAATCCGTGATGCCAATTACAAATGCACCCTGCTTTTTCGCCAGTTCCGCCATTTTAATCGTATCTTTCATGTAGCGGTCGAATGAAATCGCAATAAACGTCGCTTCTTTATCCATTTCAGTGATCGTCAGCAGCAGATCATCCGTATCCGGCCGGATCAGCTTCGCATTTCCCCTTACCACCCCAAGGGTAAAAGAAAGCCAGCTTGCTGCCGCAAAGGAAGACCGCAGACCTGTAACATATATTTTTTTTGTTTTGATCAAACGCTCCACTAAAACATCAAAATCGTCCTGACTTATATTCTGAATCGTTTCTCTGATATGGAGACAATCCTTTTCCATCACACTCGCAAGGAACTCCGGCTTTTCTGCCAGTTCCACCTTGCTGGTAAAATACTGACCAAGTGTGCTATTCGCCTTCAATAGCTGTTCCCTTACCATCTTCTGCAGCTCCGAATAGCCGGAAAGCTGAATCGAATAGCAGAATCGGATGACTGTCGTTTCGCTTACCCCGATTCTCTTGCCAATCTCACCCGCTGACTTCACAGCAAAATCCTTAGGGTGATCCAGTAAATACTTAGCGGCCTTCTGCTGCCCTTTGGAGAGGTTATTAAACTCTTTTTCGATCACTTCTTTTAATACCATTTAGACTCACCTTAATATTATGAAGTTTAAGCTGAATTTTTTAAATTTATGAAGTCTGAACTTCGTTTTAACTAAACTATCATATATTTCTTTGTAAAACAATAATAATTCTGAAAATTTTTTAATTAAAAATGACACCCTTATATCGGATGCCAATTTCTCTTTTTATATACATGATTATTCTATAATCCCCGATTGAACAGCATTCACTTTTGCTTCAATCTTTATTTCCATTTGACTATACTGCTCTTTCCATTCCTTACGATTAAAATCAGAGCGCTGCCTTGCCTTTTCCCCGATGCCAAGGGGATCTGTATCCAGTTCCTGAAACCTCTTGATCATTTTCTCTGCTCTCTCAGTTATTTCTTTTTCCACTGCTTTTTCAATTCTCTCAATCGTTTTCTTGTCTGTAAGATCTAAATCAACCCCTTCCATCGCTCTGCCGTTTACTTTCACCTTAAAAGTGGCTATATATTTCCCATTCCTCTTGTCCACCCTTATTTTAGGTTTTGATGACAGGTTTTCGAGACTTACATCTTCTCCCCCGCTAAGTTCTACTTCAAATTGTCCCCTCCGGAATTTTTCATAAAGGATTTTAAAGATATAGGCATCACCAAAGCTGATTGTATCAACTAGCTTATCTTCTTTAAAAATTCCCATTCCGCTTACTTTCAAATGCTTACCCTGTTTCTCAATTAAAGGTAAAAATGGGTCGGCATCTTTGCTGTAATAGTGAACAAGAAAACGGTGTAAATTTATCTCAGGAATAGTCGCCTCAAGATTCTGTTCCACCACATCGATTAAATACTGTGATACAGAATCACTTTGCGAGTAATTTGAATCAATAATGTTTTTCGCCTTCTCTTTCGATACTACAAGCAGCAATTTCCGGCCAATACTGGGGTTTCTCTGCAGACTGTCTATTTGTTTTTCAATCCCATGCTCTGCGAGCTCCTTATTGAAAATGACTAATCCCACCCTGCCAACGACTATGGGCCTTGCAGCTTCCGCCTGAATCTTTTGCCTGATCCGTTTACTTGTCTTCCCTGTTGCAGAAAAAACGTCATTCACCGGTAATGACTGTTCACCTGGAGGTATATTGGAAGAGCCTGCTGTTCCTTCAAATTCCTCACCATTAACATAATCATAGCCAATGGTCTGCACTAATTGGATATCCTCCAATACCTTTGGACTTGGAGTACAGCCTGCAAGGAGGATTGTAATCAAGGAACAGCATAAATAGTTTTTAGCATTCATCCTTTTTTCACCTTCATGATGATATATTGTAAGACCAGCAAGCATGGTAAGTAAAAGTAGATAGTATATAAACCCATTTGGGAAACAGCTTTCTGCAGCACATCAATTTGCTGTCTATCCGTTAGAAGAATGCTGATGAAAAACAGCAATAGGCAAAAAATCCTTAAGGCATTTCTTTGAGTGACAGGAAACAGCCGATTCAACCCCCGGCTGGCACACCAGAGGCCGATGCAGATATTCGGCAGAATGGTAAAAAACCATACGGAAATTCCTATGTATTCGAACCTCTCCACAATGATTAAGTCCACGATTTTCCATAGTGTGAGTGTAGCCCAAATGGTGCCTTTCAACTGTTCCTGGTTGAAGTATACAAACGTAACAAAAGCAGTCAGCAGATAAATAAATATGCTGAATAGCACGCCGAAGTATGCCCACTTTTCAGATTTCGGACCATCTTTTATAAAAGGATAAAACATAAATAAGGTCTCAAACCCGAGAAAATTAAGGGTCATTTCTTTTGAAGCTTTAAATAATTGTGCAGGAGAGGCATTCAGGATTGGCAGAAGATTACCATAATCGGCATACTGTAAAGGATAAAACTTCACCAATAATAATGGCAACCCGTATAAAATCCCTAAATAACTTACCCCTGTTACAACCCGAAAACCTCCTGTGACATAGGAATAGGATAAAAAAATGATAATGAGTACGAATATCCATTCGGAGACTTCGGGAAATACCCATACCTGGAGCACTTCCACATATGATCTAAGTACAACCAATGCAAAAGCAAAGAAGTATAAGGAAAATAGAAAGCTGAAAAAACCGCCGATCCATTTTCCCATAATATCAGCATGTATGGCTACGATGTCGTTGTTTCCCTTGTTTATGATGCGATAGGAAACCCATATCAATCCAATAATGGAGGCGCCGGATGTTAAGATTGCGATCCAGGAACTATAGCCGGCCGACTGGACAATAACTCTTTCGAAACCTAGGATACCAACGCCTATTTGCATAGCATGTATTAAATAAAATACAAAATAGGGCGATACCATTTTATCCTCTTTAGGCAATGGAAACATCAACTAGCCTCCTTTATCGGAACATATTTACACCAATTAATCTTCTATATCTGTTTTGGATTTCTCGTGCTTTTTGGGCTGAAAACGAGTTCGTACAGGAGATCTGACCTGCAATGGCCGCTTCGTTTGCATGAAAAACGGGAGGCGGAAGAGTGAATCCCTTAAGTCAGCCAGCCGTAATGGATAGACGGGTGCCAGATATGGGCGTCCCAGAGAAGACATTTTAAGTAAATGGCTCAAAATGTATGAGAAACAAAACGTAACTCCCAGAAGTCCCCATAACTGGGCAGTGATTAAGAAAGGAAAGCGGATTAAGCGGATAGTATTGCCCATTTGATAGACAGGCGTTGTAAAAGAAGCCAGGGCTGCAAGCGCCACGATGATCAGCAGCACATTACTGGTCAGACCAGCCTGTACAGCAGCAGTCCCGATTACAATACCGCCTACGATACCAATCGTCTGACCGATTTTTGTCGGCAGCCTTGCCCCAGCCTCACGCAATAGCTCAATGGTCAATTCCAGAATAATCGCTTCCAGTATCGGCGGGAACGGGATGCCGCTTCTTGAAGCTATGAGCGGATTAAGCAGGTTTTCCGGAATCATTTCGTAATGATACGTGAGCACGGCAACATAAAGAGATGTCGACAAAACGGAAAAGAATACCGCAAACAAGCGGACCAGCCGAAAAATGGAGGCAATATGCCAGGATAGATAGTAATCTTCAAATGCAGAAAAAAACTCTACCAGAGTTGTAGGACCTGTTAATGCATGCGGTGAGCCATCAACAAGAATCGTTATTTTCCCTTCAGAGAGCACACTCGCTACCCGGTCCGGCCTTTCCGTATCAATTAATTGAGGAAAGGGAGACTTATGATTATCAGATATGATCTGGTTAATAAAAGAGCTGTCCACAATTTGATCAAATTGAATATCATTCAGGCGCTGCAGGATCGTATTCACATTTTCTTCGTCAGTAACTCCTTTAATATAAAGAACAGCCACCCTAGTTTTTGTCAGGCTTCCAATCTTTACTTCTTCCACGATGAGATCAGGAATAGGCAGCCTCTTCCTGACCAGATTGATATTGGCATCAATTGATTCGACAAAAGCTTCCTTAGGCCCCACAACACTGTACTCTACTTCAGGCATACTGACGGGTCTCTTCTCAAGCGATACAGCAGAAATAACCAGAGCCTCCTGCAGTGAACCTTTTACTTCAATAACAATACAGCCTGTCAGCAATTTATCCCTTATTTCATGAACATTATCTATAATTTCAGTATTATCAATGGGAATAGCCTGCTGAAGATCAAAAAGGGTATTGCTCTTATTTTCATTGATATAAGGCAAGACATATTGATGCAAAATATTAATTTCTACAATTGTCTGGTAATAATGAATATAAAATGGGCTGGATTCTGAATATCTATAGGAAACAAAATCTGTTGATTCTTTACAGCGATGAAGGAGTTCATCAATCCGCAATTCATGCTCACTATTTTCATTCTTCTTTTGTTTATTGTCCCTATTAAACCTTTTTAATTTTGATTTAAAAAAACCCACCGTGCACTCCTCCAAAACTTAACAAATCGTAGTTTTAGTATGTGCGGGCGGGTTTTTATTATTCTATTTCAATATGTTAGCTCAATTTTTACTTTTAGCGCTTTGAAAATCAATTATCCCATTTAATAAAGATTTACAATTCGTTTTTTAAAGGTGCCTACAAGCCTTAAACCTTTAGACTTTCTGCAGCTATTATGCTGACAAATAGTCGTTAAAGTATTACATTTGACCGTTACTTCGTTTCACGATGCAATGTATGCTTCTTTAAACGGGGAGAATATTTCATTAATTCGATCCGGCCAGGATGGTTCCGCTTATTTTTAGTGGTAATGTAATTCCTGTCCCCTGACTCTGTACAAGCTAATGTAATCTTTACTCTCATATTAATTTCCTCCTATTAACTTCTTAAATGCTTTGAACAATTCTTTCAGCCGCCTGACGCGCGCCTGAAATATTTCGGGCAATCGGCCCAATCTCCAGTTCTGCAAGAGGCCCTGTTACATATAGATCCCGGCACCATTCAAGGGATTGACTCACAATCGGGTATCCGCATTTTGCACATGGAAGGCCAAACGTTTCAATGGCTTTCTCAAGCCAGCTTCCGCCAGGCCTGGATGGCCTGAACCCGGTTGCAAAAACAATTGACTGCACCTTGACTTCCTGTGTGTCCACTGAAAGAATCAGTTCCTTGTTTTCTCCTTGCTTCACGGAAGTAACCTCTCCGTCTGCCACCTTGATCGTTTGTTCATTTTCAAGCTTCCTAAGCTTGTGAAATAACTCTGAGGGCAGCGATCCCCGGTTTCTTGCCTTTTTAATAACTTCTCTGCGTTCGGAATAATCGGTGATTCGCTGGTAGCTTTTTTGATATTTAGGTCCCAGCCAGCCCGGATCACTGTCAAAATCACAAACCTTAAAGGGATGCCTTTTTATTAAAGTGACTTGACCTGAATAGAGTGCCGAAAGCTTGATGACTGTATGGGCGGCTGTAATGCCTCCTCCAATGACAGCAACAGGCATCCTCAATTTTGAAAAATCTGCAGAATCATCAAAGATGTGAAACATCACATGCCATTCTTGCTTAATAGAATCTGCCCATTCGGGTACATGCAGCTGATCGTTTATGCTTAATGCGAGTACGACTCTTTTTGCCTTTAGACGTTCTTCTCCGGCTGTATTTACAATCCAATAATTGTCCTCCCTATCGAGACCATTTACATATCCCTGATGCCAGCTGGCCCCTAATCCAAGATCATGGAGAAGAGTCTGACTGTGCTCATTAAACATTTCCAGGGATGGTCTTTTATAGACCCCATAGAACTCACTTTTCTTCCATTGGTGCTTTGCTGCGTAGCTTCTTAAGCTGAATGGATCGACATCAAGATGATGTACAAAAGGTGAGCGCAGAAACTTCATGCCAATCCGATCCGTACTTGTAGTCCACTTAAATAATGGCCTTACATGTGGATCAATAATGCGCAGCTTATCAGTTGATACCTTATTATTTTTTACTAAGAAGGCTGCAATGGTACTGCCCTGAATGCCGCCTCCTACAACGATCCAATCATAGACCATATGAGCCTCCTGATGCAGGTTTTAATACGGAATCATTACGATTTAAAGAATAAATTTTTTTACGACTTACTTTCGTTTAAGGAGAAATAAAAATATTTAACTTTATTTCTTTTCTTTCTTGCCCGGACACTGTCTGTTAATTCGACCCATGTGACATGTTTCAATTTATTTTCAAGCAGCCTGTTAATTTTGTCTTCAATTTCATGCATGGTCATCATCAGCTGTCCAAATGAAAGGTTAAAATGTGCTGCCGCCTGCCTATGAGGTGAATGCTTCACAAGAAGAGCCATAAATTCTTCAGAAGTCGAAGCCTTTTGAGCCAGCTCTTCTTCCAGACCAACGACAAATTCATAAATCTCTTTTTGCTCAGGAGGTAGTGACTTTACAATCTCTCTTGAGACCATTTCCATAAGATGTGAATTCATATCTTTCACCTCATCTCGCCAAGTGGAGAAACAATTTACTTGCTCTTCATGTTATATCTCTTCATAAATCGTTCAGCACGTCCGCCGCGATCCGTGAACTTCTGAACTCCAGTATAAAACGGATGTGTATCTGAGCTTACTTCAACTTTAATCAATGGGTATGTGTTTCCATCTTCCCACTCGATTGTTTCATTTGCAGTCTTTGTTGATCCTGTCAAAAATTTAAAGCCGCTGTTCATATCCATGAATACTACTTTATGATATTCCGGATGAATATTTACCTTCATTTTCATAACCTCCGCATTTTATTTTACCAGCTGGATTTCTTAACTCCCGGAACTTGCCCTTTGTGCGCATATTCCCGGAAAGCGATTCGGGACATTTTAAATTTGCGAAGATATCCCCGCGGTCTGCCCGTAACCTGGCAGCGGTTTTTCAGCCGTGTCGGTGATGAGTCTCTTGGCAGTTTCCTTAGAGCCTCATAATCCCCTTTTTCTTTTAGTTCCTTTCGTAATTCTGCATACTTTAATACAAGCTCCTGCCGTTTGATTTCCTTTGCTACCTTAGATTTTTTTGCCAAGGTATGTCACTCCTTTCTGATGAAAATCGTAATTATTACGATTTGGATATTGTTATTTAATCACAAAAATTTTGATATTGCAACACATGTAACTTCAGATTACCCTTTGGACTGTTATTAGTATGAATAAAAAACGCAATCCCCATATAGATTGCGTTTCTTAATTTTTATTGCTCGATATCCCTCTTATTAAACCCTATAAACCCCGCTAACGCCAGTCCCCCAGCAATTAAACACAATAGAAGCAGCGGAATAATTGAGAATTCCTCAATCGGTGCCTGCGGAACATGGCCAAAAGGAGAAATACTGCCGATCCAGTCAGAGAATTGAAATAAACCTCCTAAATACAGCACAATAAATGAATATAAAACATATAGCCAAATAAAACCCGTGAATTTTGGCAGAAATCCAATCAGAAAGACGGCCAGGCTAATCATGACCAGCATTGCTGGATAATAAGATAATGCTGCCCCAAAGATCATTCCAAAGGATAAACCGCCTTCAACCACAGCAGTCCCGGCAGACCATAATCCGAGTGCTGCCAGCGATATCATGAAAAATCCATTAATGACAGATATAACGAAATAACTCCCTAACAGTTTTGTCCGTGAAACGGCTCTGCTCAAAAGATGAACAATTCGTTCCTTTTTCTCTTCACCTCGAAGTTTATTCATGGCCATCACTGGAGGAATAGTTGCCATCAGTGAGATGACAATCATCAGCATTGGAATGAATTGTTCTACTAATGTTACCCCCTCTGTTGGCTTAAGGAGCTGCTTCATGGCTTCATTATCTGAGAAAAATGATTCCAGATCCCCTAATACTGAACCGTAAGAAGCCCCCAGCACAAACATGCCTATTGCCCATGAAATGATTCCGGTCCGCTGCAACCTTAACGCAAGGCCGATTGGACTCTGCAAAAAAAGGGATGCATATTTTTTTCCCGGCCTGGATGGCAAAAATCCGCGATCAAGATCCCGAATAGCGTTCAAATAATTCGCGATGGCAAAAAGAACCATGGCGGCAGCAATCATTAAGACAATAGGCCACCAATTATTAGAATCATAGACTTCTGCTTTGGTTACCCATGCAAGCGGCGAAAGCCAGGATAATGATTCATTGCTGATATCTGTGATTGCCCTAAAAAGATAAGAAATAAGAAGCACGGCTATCGAATAGCCGATTGTTCCCCGTGAACTATCTGAAGCCTGAGCAAATACAGCTGTTACACCTGCGAAAAATAGACCCGCCGCCCCTAATGCAGCACCATAAAGCAATGACCCTTCCAGATTCATGCTTTCAATTCCCAAGGCATAAAGGCCGAATCCATTAATCAAAGCCAATCCGATGCAAGCTGCCGATACTACAAGCAATGATGCATTTAAATAGGATAGACGCCCTACAGGCAGCGAACGGAGCAATTCCAGCCGCCCATCCTCTTCATCAGCCCTGGTATGCCGGGCAACCAGCAGGATGCTCATTAAACCGGTCACAGCAGCTGTCATTAAAAGCATTTGATGGGCTGTCATGACACCAATCGTATAGTTGCTTAAATCCGCGGGGCCAGTCATGGCAGTCATCGCCGGGTTGGCCATTGTTTGTGCCATAGCATCCCTTTCCTGCTGAGAATTGTATAATCCCTTAAAGGCTGCTGGAACGATTATCGTAAAAAAGGTTAGTGCCAGCACCCATATTGGGATACGCAAACGGTCCAGCCGGAATATAAATTTTGAAAGGAAAGCGGTTTTTGCTAAATGATTGCCTGCCATCAGCGGACACCTCCAGTATCCTTTTCCCCTTCATAATGACGCATAAATAAATCCTCTAATGTTGGCGGGGCACTTTCCAGCCTGATGATGCCAAATTGACTTATATGCCTGATGACTGCATCCATTTGCATCGTATCAACCTGAAACGACATCCCATGTTCACTTTCCTGAATGTCATGAATGCCTGGCATATCAAGTAATCCTGTAATCGGCATGCTTGTGTCAACGAGGACTTGTGTCCGTGTAAGGTGGCGAAGCTCATTTAAGGTTCCCGACTCAATAATCCTGCCTTGACGGATAATGCTTACCCGGTCGCACAGCTTTTCTACCTCTGATAAAATATGGCTGGACAGGAGAACACTCTTTCCTTGTCTCTTAACTTCCATCACACATTCCTGAAAAACCTTTTCCATCAATGGATCCAGGCCTGATGTCGGCTCATCCAGAATGAACAGGTCTGCATCAGAGGAAAAGGCCGCAACCAGAGCAACTTTTTGCCTGTTTCCTTTAGAGTAGGTTCTGCACTTCTTGGATGGATCCAAATCAAATTTCTCTATTAACTCCTCACGTTTCGCCTTATTCGCAGTGCCATTTAATTTTATAAATAAATCAATGACCTCTCCCCCTGTTAAGTTCGGCCAAAGATTCACGTCACCAGGCACATATGCCACCCTCTTATGAATGTCGACAGCATCCTGCCAGGCGTCCTTGTTAAAAAGCTTTACTTCTCCGCCTGTTGCCTTTAGTATCCCCAATAAAACCCGAATGGTGGTGGATTTTCCTGCCCCATTTGGGCCGATGAACCCCAGTATCTCACCTGCATTTAACTCGAGATTTACCCCATTCAGTGCCGTAAACTTGCCGAATTTTTTTGTTAGGTTGGTTACTTTTAAAAGGCTCATGGTCATTCCTCCCCATTTTTATAAAAACAGCGCTTTAGAATTTCCTTATAACTGTCCCATTCGTTAATCAGCTCGATACCGATATCCTCAAATGACTTGATTTTCGTGATTTGCAGCTCCGCGAAACCAGTCATTGTCCAATTAAGGATATTTATCGCCTGTTCAGGTTCTATATCCTCCCGTAGCTTTGACCAGTCGATGTTTTCGTAGATTCTTTTCATGCCATCTTTTTGAATGTTTGCCAGCAGTTGATTTATATCAGATTTTACTTCCTGAGCATCTTCTTCAAGCAGGGATTTTAAGAAATCAAATACTAGGGGATACTTCTTTTGAATGTTTAATTTAATGAACCCTACCTGGCTGATTCTTTCAAAAATGTCCCTTTCATTCATATCTATTTCAACATAGATTTGTTCAATGATGTTTATTGCATTCTGAATCAAAAAGAAATACAAATCCTTTTTATTGCTGAAATAGTTGAACAAAGAGCCTTTGCTTATTTGTGCATCCTTTACTATTTCATTTGTAGATGCCTTCTCAAAGCCGCTCTTTACAAATTCCTTCATGGCTGCATTGATGATTCGTTCCTGTTTTTCGCTTTTCAAGCTGTAAAAAGTAGTATTAATTATATTCCACTCCTTTCACCAAAATGACCAAAGTGGTCATTTTCAACATAACAAAAAATGACCATATTGGTCAATGTTTTTTCATATAATAAATTCTTTATTTAACGTTTTATCTAATGATACAGGGGGGATACATTTTATATGGAGGTGATAGAGGTGACTTTGCTTTTCTATAAAGCAATGGAGGCATTCAAGAAGGACGCAGAAAGGCAGAAACAAGAGATCCAGCAAACTGAAAGCTGCAATTTGAAGAAAAAGAATTAACACATGGCTCAGCAGTCATACTCTGTCATCCTTTATGGATGATTTTTTTTGAAGTTTGAATCCATAATGAATGCGAATAAATATGAATTGATCCAAATATTCATTGACGCTGCAGGTCAGTAAATCAAATTCTGATATGACTTAAAGAGAATTCAATGGTGCTTTGTCTCAATGCTTCTATTCATTTTGATGTTTTAGACCTTTGTTAACGCTCAGGTATAGTTATAATTTCCACCGATACAGAACGCAGAAAATACCGGAGTATGCAAGGACGAAAGGTAAAACCCCCTTCATTCCGGTTTTTCCTGTGCAATCCTTTAAACACACCATTTTAGTGATGGCATTGTTTTCAGGATGAACCGAAATTACCATCAAATAATTAAAAAAATCGCAGTCCTTTTATTTATGGGATGCTTATATATCAGTTCCTAGGAGACCCTGGCGGATAATAGTAAGGAGGAACCTTAATCCAGCTTCTTTTCCTCATTAAATCCTTTAATGAGGCACCAAATTTCATTTTCTCCAGCATGCAGTGGGTAAACAGCGAACTTACATCATTTCTTATAGACTGAGCGGCTGCTGTCGAACAATGAACAATGGCAGCCACAGTTTTAATGCTTAAGCCGTTCATAATTTCATCATCCGTCAGTTTGGTTCCCAAAGGAACTGAATTAGGCTCTGAATCCGGTCGTTCTTCACTCGTTGGAGGCAAATGGATCCCTTCTTTTTTCATAAAGTCTTTAAATCTCTGTCCTTGAACATCACATTGCTTCAAGCTTTCTTTCAGGATTTTGACCACATCATCATCTGTTGTCGTATTCAAGCCTGTCTGAATATATACACTTGCTTCATCCATGATTGTGAGGTAAAGCCAGCAGCTCATGACTTCCCCTACGTGAAGAGGGCTTTTTGGTTCATTATCTAAATTTACCTGTAAATAATCTTTTATTGTTTCGATTATAGTAGTCATTATGTACCTCCAATTGAGTAATATCAGCTTGAAGATAAGCCTCTTAAAGCCATGGTTTAGGTAGTGTATTATTGTTTGACTCAACCACTTTTTAGTATTTTCACTTATTTAAGATCAGCTAGCCTTTTAACAGCACGGAGAATCCACGCTGTTACATTTACTGAAGGCAACGAAACTCGATGACTGCAGGAAGAGATGTTGATTACGAGGATAATTTGCCCTGGATTATTAGGGTTTATGCTGAAGTCTGGTTTAAATCTTGAATAGTTGCTTATGCATTGTTACCAATCTCCATAAAAGCTCGGGTTTCCAAAAGTTGCATGAAACTATTTTTTTCCGTTTAAACTAGAATCAGCTGAGCCTATAAAATAAAAGGGATTGATTTTGATGGAAGAACAGAAAGTTACAAAACCCTTAAATAAGTTACTGCAGGGTCAATATATGGGAATACATTCTTATGAAGAATTTATTAAAAACCTTGATGACGCTTCCCCGCTTCGCTCTAGATTCATTATGATCCAAAAGGATCTAAAGCATCATGCAGAGCTGCTATCAGAACGAATTCAGGAGCTGCACGGAACACCGGCTACCAGCGAAGGAGTTATTGGCAAAATTGAACAATTCATCAGTCAGATATTCGATCACCCACAAGGTGAAAAGGATATCTTAAAGCATGCCATTAAAGGAGAAAATCTTTACGGAATTAAAATGACGGAGAAGTTAGTCCGGGATAAGCTGGATGAAAAAAGCATGAGTCTTGTTCACCAAATATTAGATAATCAAAGAGAGCATGTGGATTATTTAAAATCTGAACTGCACTGATGCATGATATAGAATAAGCACGATGCAAGTTGTAGATGAAACAATTTTTCATGTCTTGCTGCAAACCCTTCAACTGTTCGCGTTTTTACCTGTCGTCATGTTAAAATCACCTCCTTTGAAGTTCTCATATTAGTTAAATTGTTTGATCTATGGATCTCACTGACCAGTGATCCCTTGATATTCCTCATAATTTTGTAATTAAAAATGCCTGCCAAGTGTTAAACCTGGCAGGCATTTCTCTTTGACCTTATCTGCAGCCATTGATGCTTACAGACCAAAACAATTAGACATTGCACACACACTTTGATAAGCTTGACTATCTGAAAAAAATACTGTTATTCTATTTTCGTTGAAGCAGGCAGCTGCATGGCATCATTATGGATTTTCAGCGGGAAAACCGCTCATTTATACTAAAATTTGTCTTTATTTCCTCTGGAGGTTAATTTTGAAAAACATCCCACTCAAAAAATTCTATTTATATATCATATTGGCATTTTGCATTGCTGCCTCCGTTCTATTTGTTCAAAACAATGACTCATTCTATGAACGATCCATCGCTGAAGTTAAAGCGGTTAAAACTCATCAAGCTGAAGAAGTAACGGATATTTACGATAATGAAGACCGCATTTATGAACAGCAGATAGTGGCAGAAATAACGAATGGCGAAGAAAAAGGACAGCAAATCCACTTATCAAATCAGTTTTCTAAATCCAAAGCATACGATTATGAAATTCAGACAGGACAAAAGTTATTTGTGTCCATAAAGGAAAAAAAAGCAGGTGCTGCAGAACTAAGCGGAGATATCCTAGATCTGAAGCGCGACCATTACATACTCTTGACAGGATGGATCTTTATCCTGATACTGCTCTTTGTCGGAAAAAAACAAGGTCTCTTTTCCATAATCAGCCTGGCAGTTAATGCCGTGCTGCTTTCCTATGCATTGGATGTATATCTGAAAAATCCGGAAATAAGCCTGCTGCTGATCTGCTGTTTGGCAGTCATTTTATTTACCGTTACCTCCCTTCTGCTCGTAAATGGCTTCAACGAAAAAACATATGCTGCGATTATTGCAACGCTAGCGGCTACATTCTTATCATTATTGGTCACTTATCTGGTCATATGGTTAACTGGCGGGAAGGGGCTAAGATACGAAGAGCTCCAGTTTATAACCAGGCCCTATCAGATGGTTTTCTTAGCCGGTTTATTTATCGGCTCGTTGGGGGCGGTTATGGATGTAGCCATTACCATGTCATCTTCACTGTTTAGTTTGTATGAAAAAAATAACAGCATTCCAGTGCAGGCTCTTAAACGCTCTGGAATGGAAGTAGGCAAAGACATTATGGGCACCATGACGAATATCTTGTTTTTCGCCTATATCAGCGGCTCCATTCCGATGCTTATTCTGTATATAAAAAATGACTCCCCGCTCGGATTCAGCCTATCCATGAACCTTTCACTGGAATTAGCCCGGGCACTTGCCGGAGGAATTGGGATTGTAATCACGATTCCGATTGGGTTGTATACGACGATATACTTCATTAATAGAAAGAGGGCCCAAAGATGAACGCCATCCTATTACTGTCAGCCATATTATTTATTCTGATGACCCTTATCGGCGGAAAAAAAGGAGCGAGATCATTTTTTGCGATCTTCCTCAATTTCGGTGTGATTATTTTCGTCCTCTTCTTTATGAACGATCCAAACATCAATCCAATTATCGTTACATTATTCGCATGTGCACTAATTGGCTGTATCAATCTATTTTTTATAAATGAAGTGAACATTAAGACGATAACCGCATTTCTGTCTTCGATCATTACTACAGTAGTTCTCATTGTGTTCATTGTCATCATTGCAGATAAGGCAAATATTCAGGGATTTGGTGAAGAGGAAATAGAAGAGTTGAGCATATTTTCCCTTTATATTGGGGTTGATTTTGTTAAAGTGGCTGCATCTGTCATCATCATGAGTACAATCGGCGCCATAACAGATGCTGCCATGGCCATCTCTTCGCCAATGAGGGAAATTCATTATTATCATCCGGACATTAGCAGAAAAGACTTGTTCCAAGCTGGCATCAGCATCGGTAAGGATATTCTCGGAACAAGCACCAACACATTATTTTTCGCCTTCTTTGGCGGATATTTAGCACTTCTGATATGGTTTAAAGACCTATCCTATTCACCAGGTGAAATTATCAATTCAAAGATTTTCAGCGGTGAGATGATTACGATCTTCTGTGCAGGAATTGGTGTTACGATGGTCATTCCTGTCACGTCGTGGATTACTGCAATGTATTTAGTGAAAAGAGGAAATACATCCGATAGCACTGAATAGCTTTGAAAACACTGCTGCAGCCTTTTAAGGCTGCAGTAAAATAAATGATTCATACTTATTTCTATTGCTTATACATTATTGCTTTTTATGTATCAGCATCTTCCTATTAGTTACAAGCGGAGGCTGCTCCAGCCATTTTTCCTTTACCACGATATCAAAGGTATCCTTTGCATAAAGCATGACTTCTGCAATAATTTTACTGTATTGAGATGTTAGATCAGTTCTCATGGACACTGACATGGCATGTGAAATTAAACTAATGTCTACGGAATTTAAAACATTGATCATTGAAAAAATCAGTTTGTCTGAAAAAGGTGCCACCATGGATTCTGTTACTTCCATTCCGACGGTCACGGTTCCAAGTAGCTCTTCTTCCATTAATAAGTTATTGAAAAAGGATATCTGTTTTTCGCTGAGCGTTTTTCCTTTCAAAATATGTTTTTTCAGTTCTTTGTCTTTTACTACTTGAGCAAACGCAAGCATGATGAGAACTGAAAAATAATTCCGCTCGATGTTAAAAAATATTTCCGATAATTCTATTGCATTCAAGGGACGTTTTGCACCTATAATTCCCGACAGAAATGAATCCTTTTGAACAAATTCAATTTCTTTGGGATAGTTCATTTTTGGCGGGCGATCATAAATACCCTTACCCAGCATCATCTTGACTGCTTTGCCAAACATTTCTGTAGAGGTATGTATACACTCTGTAAAAAAGTCCAGTACATCCAGCCGAACATTATTTGAAGCAGTATAGCTGAAATTAATCATTCCCAATCGATTCATCATATAAATATAGCTTAAGGTGAACACATCATTGAATAATGGAGGGGCTGACAAATTGACATCCCCTTCGGAAAAGGCAGCCGGTACCGGAAAATTTTCTGAGAGAAAAATTTTTTTGATCTTATCTATTCTTCCTTGCGAAATTTGCAATGACTCTTTTGCTAATGGAATGATTTCCTCATCTTGGAGGTGGTGTAAAAAATACTGGAGAAAACAGGAACCCATGCTTTCTTGTAAATAAACCCCCCAAAGGCCTCCAATTTCTGTGCAAGTCAGTTCAATATTTACCTTCTTATTCCCGTATTCCACAAATGAACCCCCCACCATGTTTTAGTAGGTTTATTATTCCAAAAAGATTAACAAAAAAATCTATCTTTTCATGAAGTAATATATTCCATAGTTAAACAAAACCAATCCCTTTGCATGAAAAAACAAGCTGCTAATTTGCAGCTTGTTCTATAGTTACTAAGATGAAAATCCCTTGAATGATAAACTTCAGATCTTAACTAAATTTACAAAAAGTCTTTTTAGGATAATTTCCTTATTTTACATTTATTGGTATTTAATTTCGGATATCGTCAATACTAATATGAGAAAAATGAGGTGAACTTATGCACTGCATCCTTGTTATCCTGGTCATTATCTTTGCTTATTTTAAAGGTGACTGGCACAATTGGGAAAGATATTATCCTTCCATGCTATACATTTCCGTAGCATCCTTCATTTATGAATTTATATCACACAGCCATTTTCACTTATGGGAACTTGAAAAAGGCATTTTAAATCTGATGGGTGTTCATCTATTGCATAACATCCTAATTAACCCTTTAATTGGATTTATGTTCTTATCTAATATCCCCAGCAGCCTAAAAAAGCAAATTTTCTATTATGCAAAATGGATTGTCTTATTTTGGGCGGCTGAATGGCTGGCAAACCGATTTAGTTTTATATCCTACCATAATGGATGGAATATTTGGTGGTCATTTTTATTTGTAATCATTATGTTTCCAATGATTCATTTACACTATGTCCATAAACTTCGTGCATTATTTCTTTCGGTTATTATTGCAGCTATTTATTTATATTTATTTGATTATCTATAAATACACATCGGGATGCCAGCCAAATACATACAACCTTAAAAAAACACATTCTCAGAACCGTTTTAAAGGTGATCAGCAGCTTCCCCTGTGGAATTTTTTCCCTTAACCTGCTTTAACGTCGCCACTATAAGAAAGCTGACGATCACTAATAAAAGCCATGAACTCACCTTCCCCAAATGAACGAGGCTCCATGCATCGGCCTGATTGGGGTATTCCCAGGCCCCAAAGAATGTTGCGATATTTTCCGCTATCCATATAAAGAATCCGATAAGCACAAAAGAAAGTGCAAGCGGCATACGGTATTGGATTCCTCCTACCTCGTAACTGACCCAGGATCTCCAAAAAACAATCAGAACCATTCCAGACAGCCACCATCGGATATCGATCCAATAATGGTGAGTGAAAAAATTCAAATAAATCGCAGCAGCAAGAGGTACTACTGCCAGGAATGGCGGCCACTTAATCAAGTCAACCTTCAGCCTTCTCCACGCCTGGCAGAGATAACTTGCTACACTGGCATACATGAAACCGCTGTATAAAGGAACTCCAAACACTTTGGTATAGCCATCCTCCGGATAAGCCCATGAGCCCATATGGACCTTAAATAGTTCAAGTGCAAGGCCAATAATATGGAACAAAGTGATAACCTTCAATTCATCCTTCGTTTCAAGCCCCGACCGCACCATGAACCACTGCATCAGGAGACAAATAATCAGCAGCCAGTCATATCTCGGCAGAATGGGCATCGGCAGGAATTTGGTTAAAGCTAAAGAAGCAAAAATAACAACAGGAAATAAGCAGGACAATGCCTGCTCCCAGCCAAAACGAAAGAGCTGTTTCAGTGACCGAATCGAACGTGGCTCCTCTTTCCGAATAGTCAAATGCATCTTTAATCCCCCACCTGTATCATTAATCTTCCTTATCATTGCGGTATTCCAGGATATCACCAGGCTGGCAGTCCAAAGCTTTACAAATGGCCTCCAGAGTTGAAAACCTTATCGCCTTCGCCTTTCCATTTTTCAAAATAGAGAGGTTTGCCATTGTGATTCCTACCCTTTCTGAGAGTTCTGTTACACTCATTTTCCTTTTTGCCAGCATCACATCAACATTTATAATAATAGCCATGTTCTCACCTCAGACCGTTAAATCATTTTCTGATTTTATATCAATTGCCTCTTGCAAAAGCTTTTGCAGAACAGCCGCAAAGACTGCTATAACCATTGAAGCAAAAGGAACCAGCAAGCCAACGAAGATGACACCCGGGGCATCGTCTATTTCTGCAAAAATATAGAAAATCGGCAGTACCAGCACATGTAATCCGGCGATGGTGATGGCACAATATTTAATTTTCTTTAAAGCTGTGACAGATAAATCTGAGAAAGCCTTATTTTCGTCAATATAGCGCAAAAGTTTGAAAGCCTGATACAGCGCAAAGTAAAAAGGAATCGTCGAAGCATAAAACACGATGTAAACCCAATATTTAAGGAAAGCAAACTTCGGCAGCATTTCACCTGCAACTTTCCCCAGCTCAGGCACCAAAAAAATACATAGAACTAAAATTGGGACTCCTAATAGAAAAACGGCTATTTTTAAGAACAATGTTGTTACTTTTTCCATAAAAAACACCTCACTTCTTATTTTCAGTTTGATTTTAATACAATATTTATCGTTTTGCAATAAATAATTAGTGTTTTTTATTATATTTTTATTGAAATGTAACCTACTCATTGAATCAAACAAATTAAAATAGAGCATTTCTTATTTCAAAATGCTCTATTACCAATATTCTCTGATTGCTCAGCAGGTCCTGAGAAAGAGTAGTCTGCAGATGGAATTTATAATTGATTACGGGTTTGGTTAGGTTCATATTATCCAGCGGCCATTTGTTGCATTGCCAACTTGCTAGATAAATGATGGAATGTTGGTCTACCTTTCTTTTTCAGTTCCCATTAGAAAAGAAGTAACTTTCATTCGTAATGAAAATGATAACAGCATGTTCAGGCACTTAAGTTCCCTGGAATGGAAATGGGAAAAGATTTAGCTTTCATCGAATGATAAAGGTCTAAAAGATTTAAAAACGAAATTTACCGCTTTCTCCCATAAAAATATTAGTTCATTTATTAAAACCGATAGTTCCTGACATTAAATCAAATATCATTCTCACTGCACATACATACAGTTAAGGGCAAATATAGATATTGATATATGAGGGAAAGGAGATGGGATATGAAAGGAGAAAACACGCTGGAATATCCAAGATGAACGATTCATGCAGCGGATTTTTCGGAACTGAATTGGCTATATGTGCTGTTTAATACAATGGAAGAACCAGTCAGGGCAGACCGGGAAGGCGGATTGATTCCTTCACTTGCGAAAGAAATAAAATGGCTTAATGAACATACCATGCAGATCCGTTTGCATGTAACTAATTTTCATTATGGTCAGCAGCTTTCCGCTGCAAATGTCAAATATAGCTTTGATGAGGTGCAAAAATGGGATGCTCCTCACCCGCCCGGCACCTGGATGAATTTTCCTGAAGGCACAACCTGCACGATCATTAACAGCAATACCCTTCTGTTTGAATTTCCTCAGGCTGACGGCTATTCATCCATAATGAATCAAATGCAGGTATAACTGTCCATTCAAAATTCTCTTTAAGCTGATTCCCATAAGAAGTCCAGGAAAAACACATAACATGGGAAACCACATAGTCCCAAGAGTGATTTCCAAATCTTTACTTTTGATGGGACCAAGAGCCCTGCTGTTATAAATGCCGCTGATCAGACAAATGGGAGTTACGAGAAGTTTTTTTCTCCTCCTCAGCCTGCCTCTTTAACGCATCCCACATGGCAAAAAAGTATAAACCTGGATAGAGCATCAGCCATTGATAATTAGTCAGAACAATTGCTTCCTGTATTTTTCCGTGAAAGCTTAAACGAATTACTTCATTGAAATTGGAATTGATATGGTCAGTACTACCAAGACAATAAAGAGAGTTCTTTTATAAAGCTTGCCATGCAAAACTTGTGCAAAACGATACTCCATAAAAGACTTTCAATGACTTTATCCTGTTTTATGATCATGTGGCTGGATTCATTTTCTCTTTGCCAATTCTTCATGATCGGTCGCAATGGGCGGCTGCTCCATCCATTCATTTTTGATTAATAAATTGATGCCATCTTCAGCTAATACTCCCATCTCAGCAATCATTCGCGCGTAGCTCGCTGATAAGTCCCTCCTCTGGCACATGGACAATGCCTCACCATAATATCCTATGGCAGATGAAAGCAGTGCTGCTATATGTGTCATTATCAGTTTGTCAGAAAAGGGTGGAACAGTTGAATCGGTTACTTCTGTTTCAAGAGTTTTCGGTATGTTTAAATTATCTTCTTCCAACATTGATGAGAGGATCTCAAAGTGTTTATGGCAGAGATGTCTGCTTCTTTCCATATATTTTCGTACCTCTTTTGATTGAGCCACTTGACTAAAGCCCAGTTCCAGAACAATTTTCGCCATTGTCTTTTGCATATTCATATATGTACCGCTAATTTCAACTGCGCTAATTGGTCTGCGTTTTCCAAGCCACCCTGTTAAATATTTTTTCTCTTCCAAAAAGTCAACAGACTGATGATTATTAAAAACCGGCGGCTTACTCAGAATCCCTTTGTTCAGCAAGACATTAGATGCCCGATCGACCAGTTTAAGAGTTTCCCCTATCACTTGCATCATGTATTGCCTCTGGTCTTCGCGAATGGCGTTTCCCATTGCACCGGCATATCTTGTTAGCCCATGAATGGACATGATATGAATATAAATGATCATAAATGTATCGGTAAACAATGGCGGAGCTTCCAGATTGACATCTTCATCCGTAAATCCAATAGGTATTGGATATTTTTCTTCTGTCAGAAATTCCTTTACTTTTTGGAGATGCCGTTCAGATAAATCAAGTGCATAGATAAGGACATCCTTGATGTCTTCATCCTTGACATGATGAACAAAATAACGCAGTATGCAGTGAGATAAGCTGTCATTCATATATTGTGACCAGAGGGTAGCTAATTCAGGTGCCGTAATTTTTGTATGGTGATTAAATGAATCCTTGTCCATTTTGATTGCCTCCCGTTATTTTCTTGGATTAGTGTTACCTTTTGTCAGCTATTTATTTAAAATAATGAAGATCAAGAAAATAAAAGGAGACCATTTCTAATAAAAATGATCTCCTTTTTGTTTAATATGAAATCCTGGCCAGGAGGTTAACATTGTTATCCAAGCTTGCTCAGCCTCTCGATCGTACTTGCCAGTAAAGCCGTTCGCTTCGGGAACGTTTTTAAATCGATATACTCATCTGTTTCACTGTGGGAAAATTCTCCGAGCGGTCCCATGCCGTCCACAGTTGGGACGCCTTCAGTGGATGTATACGCTGCATCCGAACCTCCACCTTTCCTCTCGCCGTTAATTTTCACTACCGGCTTAAAAAACTCCCTAATAAGCACTCATTTCCCAAACTGCTCAGCCAGAATACTATTTAAACACCTCCTCCGAAAAATGAAAAACCCAACTCAAACCCCTTGAGTTGGATTTTTTACCTTTGTGGAGAACCTGGAGTATAGTAATATGGCGGCACTTTAAGCCATCCTCTTTTCCTCATCAATGTTTTTACAGTTGCCCCTATTGCTGTCCATTCTAAAAAGAATTCAGTCCACATGAGGCCTAAATCATTACGGATAGCGTCTGCCTGTCCTTTTGCGCATGCTTGTGAACATGTAACTAATTTAAAGGCGACGCCATTTGCAATTTCATCATCCGTTAACTTAACACCTAAAGGAACATCTTTCGGGTTTGAATTTGGCTTTGAAGAAGTTACATCAGGTAAAGGAATTCCTTCGTTTTTCATAAAATTGCCTACCCTTTTCACCTGTGCTTCACATACCTTTACTATATCTGTCAGCATTTCCCGTACTTCATCATCAGCAGTTGTGTTTAATCCCATTTCTTCGTACCGGATAAATTCTTCAACTAAAGTTACATACTTCCATAGGTCTCCAACTTCAATCACATGTAAGAGAGATTTAGGTTCATTTGTATTATCAAATGAAATTCTGAGCATATTAAAAATTGCTTCTAACGCGTTAGGCATCTTTTTACCTCCTCATTATATATGTTGTGTAGAGGCGGAAAGAAAATACAAGGATTTACATGCACTTGTTATATATTAAGCGAAACTCTCCCTATTTACAGCAAACAGAGGGATCTATAGATGCAATTTGTAACTCCTGATTCTTAAAAGAGTGGCATAATTGATTTACCATTTGAAAATAATTAGAAAAAGATAGGGTGAATTATATGGCGTTTGAAGAGGGACTGGCAAAATCTGAAAAAGCATATGAACAGTTTACGAAGATAAGCGCGGCATTCGCGGATATCGTTAAGAACGATTTTATTACAACATGGCAATGGTGGTTTGGACTTGCTTTGTTTATCATTCCCTGGCTGGTGTGGTTTAAGTACAGGAAAAAAGACAGCACCGGGCGTCTTCTCTTAGCTGGTTTATTAATTATTATTTTATCTCTTACAATCGATCTGGCAGCATTATCCTTGGGGTTATGGTCCTATCCTATGATCATTATTCCTCTGGCACCATTTCTATTTTTGCCGTACCACTTTTCCTTAGCACCAGTCGGAATAATGTTTGCTCTCCAGATAAAGCCTCAAATGAATAGCTTGTTAAAAGGAATTCTTTTCTCTGCCATTGCAGCTTTTGGAGGGATGAATTTCTTTAACGCCATTGATTTTTATAATCCAAAAAGCTGGTCTACTTTATATGATTTTGTCATTTTCCTCACACTTTACTATGCCGGATATTGGATAACGAGAATGGAGAGTAATCGGAAGGAAAGTAAAATGAAATAAATAAAAGACTTTCTTAATTATCGGAAAGTCTTTTCTGCATCCAAAGTGTACTTTTTATCTCATAAAATCAATTTAGAATGGCCGAATCACTTCCGATTTTGCTGTGATTGTCGCCTCTCTTTTCCCAAATGAAGAAAGGCTGCACGCAATCAGGAATTGGGCAGAGTAGTAAGTTGTCATGATGAAAACATCTGAATAAAAAACGCCTGAAACAAACATATTCCAAGACAGAATGGAGTCCGAGATCACAAACAAAAGGCTCCCGGCAATGGCCCATTTGCTGCCGGTCAGGATGGCTGATAAAGCCATTATTGAAATGACCAGCATGTAGGCAATAACCGGCATCATCAGCATCCCATTTCCCTCAGCAGCTATGGATGCAATCAGCTGGCGGCCAATGAGCCAGGAATATAAACCAATCGGGATTATGGCAGCCAGCCGCAGCTTAGTGATATCCGCCATTTTCAGGAATCCAGTCAAATAGAACAGATGGCCAACCAGGAAAGCTCCAAGTCCGGCAACAAATGACACGGCAATGAATCCATCCCCGAGCATGCAGAAAAATAAGCCTATAACGACTAAACGCAATGCCGGCGAAGGACTGGCAGGGAGCTTACGGAATGCATAAATAATAATTAGTGCCATAGGAATCAGCTTGAAGACGACCTTCATTGCCAGGGGCTCTTGAGGAATAATGAAAATATACAAGAAAGCCATCAGTCCTATTAAAATAGGAATCAGCAAATTTTTCAATACTATTCATCTCCCTGTGTACGAATGTAATTTGCCCTTTAATTAACAGGTATTAAACCCGATCTAGCTTTTTAAAAGGCTTTGGCGGTAATTCAACACGGATTTCATCACCTGGCTTCACTTCTCCGCCCTCCAAAACAACTCCCATTATTCCAGCTTTTCTTATTAAGTTTCCTCCTCCATCCTGGTCAATAACAGCCTTTAAAAGACCAGGTTGAAAATGATCGATCTGAGCACAAGGATTCCGTAATCCAGTTACCTGAATAACGGCAGATGTCCCAATAAATAAAACACTGTCAGCAGGCAGTTCAAGAAGATTGATTCCGGCAGTTGTAATATTTTCACCCATTTGGCCAGGTTCAATATGGAAACGGTCTGCTAACTCCTCAAATAACTCACTGTGGATTAAATGAACCTGTCTTAGATTCGGCTGGTCAGGGTTTTGTGCCACTCTTGACCGGTGTTTAATCGTTGAACCAAAATGGGCATCCTCTTCGATCCCAAAACCCTTCACCAGTTTTATGATATTTTGATTTTTTTTACTGAAAGTGTGCTTTTTGCTTATACTTACCGCTTTGACTGTACCCACAAGTGAATATTTCTTAATTTCATCCTTCATTTATCCCACACAGCCTTCCTTTTCTTTAGACTCCTGTTACTTATTATTCCATAAAGAATTTTTTAGTCCTTCCCCCTAGGCCATAATGTTCGACATTGTTTGATTAGCGATAAGTAAAAAATAATGAGTCTTTCCTCAATGTCCTTATAAAATCACACATATTAAAATAAGAAATTAGGAAATATAGAAGTAGATAACACGTATCTAAAAGGGGTTAATTCGCCGTGGAGGAAAACCGGATAAAAGACTTCGATCAGATTGTCAAAATGGGTAAAGAGGGACAAAAAGCTTTAAATGATTACTGGGTGGAATACAGCATTTACACTTCCTTTGAATATTGGTTTATGGTTATGCTTTTTATTGTTCCTTTAATAGTGTTATTTTTCAAAATTGATAAAAGAAAATTATTTTTCATGGGATTTTATGGTTATAGTATTCATATGCTATTTGGCTATATCGACTTGTACAATAAAACCTCCGGGCTGCTGAATTATCCTTTTCCTATGATTCCAATGGTTCCAGGTTTATCCCTTGACTCCAGTTTCGTTCCTGTCACATTTATGCTTGTTTATCAATGGACATTGAATCATAAAAAAAATTACTATGTTTATACTGTGCTGACTTCTGCCGTTTTAGCCTTTGTTTTTAAGCCTCTTCTTATAGGTCTCGGTCTATTCAAGCTATATGGAAGCACAAACTATCTTTTTCTTTTTATATGTTACCTAATCGTCATTATATTAGCTAAGGTGATTACGGACGTTTTCTTATGGACAGAGCGCAAATTTAATAACCATCATCATGGATAATTTAAATCATAGTGTTCTTTTATTAATTCCGGTTGTGTATTAATACCAGATGCGTTTCTGAGACTTTGCATGGAGTAAGATTTACATCAGCAATATACATAAAAAATGCTGCCGTAATGGCAGCATGAATTTTATTATGGGATATAGTAAGGCAGTATGCAAAAAAACATTAACCTTCTAACTTAGTTAAGTTCCGATTATTCTTTAATCGATCCAATATCTTAATAAACCCAACAAAACCTCTAATAGTGAATAAGGTAAAATTCACACTGCCAAAGGTATGGAAAATGGACCATTTCCTCCACTTAAATAGTCTGGTGTTTTTCTCAAAATACCATTGGGCGATGCTCATTGGGACACTGAATATCAAACTTTTGAGAAAGATATTTCTTAATTTGTCATTGTAAGAAATCTTAACCCAAATCACACTTAAAAGCGGGAAAAACAAAATATCATAAATTACGTTGGTTTTAAAAATTTTTGAAAAAGGGCGGACCGGATATTCAACTCTTTTCGTTCCAACAACATAGGCATCAACAAGAGTGGCAAGAACGCCTTTCGAGAAAAAGACAACTAAAGTCTCCCTCATTTTTTTCCCTTTAAACAAAAATGGAACTGAAAAAATGCACAATCCGAGAAGCAGGTTCAATAATTTTTTCTCCATTGAGAATCAGCCTTTCTATTACAGATAGTACTAAATTCACCCATTTTGAATTTATTTATTCTTGAACCTGTTAATTCTAAGCATTTTATAAAAAATAAAGCTGCCATTTGGCAGCCGGATCAATTATCTTATAGGAATTATTCATTTTAATGATGGTGATGATGCTCATAGCCATTTTCTTCTGCATACTTACGGAAATTTTCCAGATCCTGCATTCCTGTCGAAGTGCCGTCAAGGGCCTGATTCATACGCTCTAGCAGCACTGTTCTCAACTTTGGATGGTATCCGAAGTATTCAGCAATATCTATGGATATATGAGGATAGCTTGCTTTAAACTGTTCGGCCATTTTGTTCATTCTTTCCATTAAAATGCCGGTAAATAAGAAATATGGCAGCATGATGATCTTTTTGGCGCCCAGTTTAATGCAGCGCTCCATCCCATCCTTGACGGTTGGGGTTGTAACCCCCATGAAGGCACATTCAACAGCAGATACATTTAACTTTTCCCACAGCAATCTGCTGATCTTATAAAAATCAGCATTGGCATATGGATCGCTGCCGCCCCGTCCGATTAATAAAATAGCCGTATCTTCATGTGTTTGATTTACATCAAAGCCGGTTTCGGCAAGTCTTGTTTTTAATATTTCAAGGACTTCCTCATGAACCCCTATCGTCTGGCCATAGGTGAACTGAATATCCGGGAAATGCTCTTTGGCATGTTCAATTTCTGCCGGAATGTGCAGTTTGGAGTGTCCGGCATGCAATAGGATGATGGGAATGACATGGATTTCATCTGCCCCTTTTTCAACACAAAGCTGAATTCCGTCTTCAATATTGGGGGATGCAAATTCCAAGAAGCAGGTTTCTACCAGAAGGGCTGGGTCAATGCAGTCTCTCATTTGCCCGACGAATTGGCGGACCTCGTTATTCCCTGCCTCCATCCTGCTGCCATGCCCGACAAATAAGACAGCTTTTTTCATTGTTCCTTTTCCTTTCTTGTATTTATCAATTCCTTTTATGCGGTTTTCATTGCGTTTACGTTCGCCTTGTTCCATGGAGTAAATGATTGCATCTTCTTTCACTGCTTCTTGAACAATGCCGCGGGCTGTTTCTTCTTGCTGGACTGAATACCAGGTTCCTTTTGGGTAATCAATGACGACGCATTTGTCTTTGCAGCGGCCATTGCAGCGTGTACGGGATGTATGAATATGCTCGTCTAAACGGTTTTTTCGGATTTCATCGCGTATTTGCTGTGTGACTTCTTCTGCGCCTGCTCCCATACAGGTTGCGCCGTTGCAGATGAGCAGGTGACGCTGCATTTGTGTTAGGTTCCAGGTTGTCATTAGGTGACCTCCCTCTATTTATTTTGTTTCTCAATCTTGTAAGTTTGGATAGGCTTAGTATTAAGCCCGTTGATTTCCGCTGCGGGCACTTGTTTTCCGCGGGGCGTGCGGTGAGTCTCCTCGGCGCATGCGCCTGCGGGGGCTCACCTGTCCCGCTGCTCCCACAGGAGTTAAGTGCCCTCCGCTCCAATCAACTCAGCGAATAAATCTATTTTGAAATCTAAACCCCCACTGACAACCTAATTTTTGAAAGCTTCCGGATAAAAACCTTTTGCCAAAACCTCAAGCGCTTCCCCAACACGAACTCCTTCAGATGCTGCTGATAAAGGCAGGATGACAAAGCGTTCGTTTTGGACGGCAGGTGTCTGGCTTAAGGCCGGATCTTTTTTTAGGAATTCTATTTTTTGTTCTGCAGTTGTTGATCCATAATCTATCACTACTATTACATCAGGCTGGCGTTCAACTGCATCTTCTTTTGAGACAGTCGCCCAATTTCCTTTTACATCCCCGAAGACATTGTGGCCGCCTGCCATTGTGACAAGTGTGTTCATGAAGTTTTGTGTGGCGGTGAATACATCTGTTTCGCCGCTGTCGTAAACCAGGACATCCAGCGGCTCTTTTACTTTGGGCAATTGTGATGTAATGGCTTCAATCTCTTGGTTCATTTGGGCAATTAGTTTTTCACCGCGTTCTTCTACCCGGAAAATGTTTGCGATATTGCGGATGTCACCATAGATATCTTCCAGGGTGGGTGCCACTTTAACAGATGAAGATTGTAAGTAGCTATTAATGCCTAGTTCCTTTAGTTCTTCACGTGTTGCAATGTTTTTCTCATTGAAGGCACTTTCCCAGCCGCCATATAGAAAGTCTGCTTCTTCTGATATGACTTGCTCTTTTGATGGATACTGTTCTGCTAATACTGGAACTTTGTCGTATGCCTCCTGTAGTGGCTCATAAATCTCGTTATCTAAAAATGCTGTACCAGCCATTGAATCTTCTAAACCAAGTGCCAGCATGATTTCAGTCACATGCTGATTTAATGATATAGCACGCTTTGGCGCTTCTTCGTATTCATTCACAAACCCTTCATTTTCAATAACCACTTTCTCCGTCTGCTCCGCTTGTTCATTTTTCACCTTTGCTGTATTTGCCTTTTCGCTTGAGCATGCGGACAATAATAATACGGCCGCTAAGACCAGAAAAGCCCAAATTCTGCTGATTTTCATGTTTATAGGTCCCTCGATTCCATTTAATCGTTTGTGTAAAAAAATAAATGAATCTTTTTGGTAAATGGGTTTTTCGAAACACCAGCCTGCATATGGAAGACTTCTCTTAATGTCTCTTCTGTAAGGACTTGCTCAGGTGTCCCTGACATATAAAGAGCTCCATCGTTCATGACAAGGAGTTCATCGCAATACCCGGCTGCCAGATTTAAATCATGAAGGGCAGCCACAATGGTGATAGGCAGATCCTTCACTAAATCCATTAATTGATATTGATGTTCAATATCCAGATGATTGGTCGGTTCATCCAGAATTAATATGTTTGCCTGCTGTGCCAGGGCGCGAGCGAGCATCACCCTTTTTTTCTCGCCGCCGGATAAATGGCTGAATGTGCGGTTTTCCAGGTGAAGCACATTCGCGAGCATCATGCTTTCTTCCACAATGGCAAAGTCGTCCCGGTTATCAGCGGCAAGCCATTTTTTGTACGGCGTCCGTCCCATCATGACTAAATCTTTTACCGTAAAATCAAAGAGCACCGGTGTTTCCTGACTGACAACAGCTAACTCCTGAGCAAGCTTTTTCTGAGAGATATCGAGAATATCTTTTTCATATAACGTCACGAAACCGCTCGTTTGTTTTAAATGACGATAAATGATTTTTAGCATCGTAGATTTTCCGCTGCCATTCGGCCCAATGATGCCAACGAATTTCCCCAGTTCCACAGAAAAAGAGATATTATTTAAAATTTGCTTGTCCGGCACTGAAAAGGACATATTTTTGACCTGGATCATCCTTATTCACCGTCCCCAAAAGAATATTGCTTTCGCCTAAGCATCCAGATAAAGAATGGGCTTCCGCAAATAGCGGTTATAATCCCGATTGGCATTTCTTCAGGCGCCAGCACTATACGTGCACCCATATCGGCCCAAACTAAGAAAATGGCACCCATTAGGGCGCTTATCGGGAGAACCATTTTGTAATTAGACCCTGCCATCATCCGTACGATGTGAGGGATAATCAGCCCGACAAAGCCAATGCTTCCGCTGACCGCGACGACCACACCGGTCAGAAGGGATACAAAGAGAATGATAAATATACGAAACCGGTCCAGATTAACACCAAGTGTCGCGGCCGTTTCCTCTCCAAGCAATAAAGCATTAAGCTGCCGATAATTCATAAGCAGCAGAATAAAAACAAGCAGCATTGAAAAAAATGGGATGCCAAGATTGGACCATTTCGCGCCAGCCAGACTGCCGAGCATCCAATGCATGACCGCTTGAATGCCGCCCTGCTGCTTGGACATCATCAGCATAAAATTGGTAATGGCGGATAACACCATCGAAACCGCAATCCCTGCCAAAAGCAGACGAATGACCGATAGGCGTCCATTGACACGTGCTAGGAAAAACACAATCATGACCGCAAGGATAGCCCCTAAGAATGCGGCCAAGGATATGGCATACTCCCCCAAAATGCTGAATGCACCAAGTAAAATGACAGATGCAGCTCCAACGGATGCTCCGGAAGATACTCCGAGAATATAAGGATCTGCTATCGAGTTTTTCACTAATGCTTGAATGGCTGCGCCGCAAATGGCCAGGGAAGCACCTACTATGGCCGCAAGTACAATACGAGGGAATCGTATATCCCAAATAATAACCGTTTGTGCCTTGGAAGCATCTGTTTCTGTGAATACACCCAGCTTGGAGAATAGCACTTCCCCAATAAGGCGCGGGGTAATATCCACAGATCCTACCATCACGGCAAAAGTCATGGAAGCAAGCAGCCCCGCGGCCAGTGCAGCCATCAGTAATGTAAATCGTGCACTAGTCATATATGCTTTACAGGCTCCCAGCTGATGATTGCTGCATGGAAAGGGTAACGGTACACATACTGGCCATCCTCTTTGGAAATAAATCGTTCCAAGGATGCTTCCACATGTGCTTGCTCAAACCGGGGAGATAAGATTTTCTTGCTCTGGGCATTAATTAATTGCTGCCATGTATCATAACGATGCTCCCGCTCAAGCTTTATCATTTCACAATCTGCATAAATGTCTAGCTGGTACAGCATGTTGACGATCATGATATAATCCCGGCGCGGGTATTTAATGTCATAGCCAAACTGCTCATCCAATAGGACGTAATGAGGCTGAATAGGCCCTGTTGTTAAGCCGATAATGGCACGCTTTTTTGCCAGCATGTTCATTTTCTTCAGCGCTTCATTCATTTCATACATCCGATAAAAGCAGTTCACCCCCACCACGACATCGTGCGGCTCCAATTGTGCTTCTTCCCATTTGCTGTGGACAAACTGGATAGGCCCATCCTCTTCAAAGTACTGCTTTAAGTATGCGAGCACACTCTTTGAACCATCGACCAGCGTTAAGCTTCTGACATCCTGGCTGAGCGGAAATGTATAGTTGCCCCATCCCGGACCTAATTCAATACAGGTAGAGTCTTTCGGGATGTGCGGCCTCATTTTTTCGTAAATCTTTTTGGCATACTCATCTGTCTGCTTGTATCTTTTTTTCTTCATGGACTGCATCCAAAAGGCTTCTTCCAGCTCATCATCAACCATTCGCTCCGGCATCCTGCCATGCCAGTCCAGCATGCCTTCCTTCCAGAGCTTATCAAAATCGTATTGCAAAGGGGATTCTTTAATCATTGAAATTCTCCTCAATTTCTAATACCTAAATAGATACAGCGTCCTAAATTCTCGGGCTGGCTGCTTAAAACTCCAGCCCCTTCATGGCTTTAACATCCTGTTCGGCATAATAATGCTTGGTGGCATCGATGGTTGACACTAAATCGGCTAATTCGAGAATGGCAGGATGTGCAGAACGCCCTGTGATAACCAGATGCATCTTTTTTGGACGGTTTTGAATGGCGTCTACCACCTCGGATAACGGCAGCACATCGTCAATTGGAAACCGTGTGATGGCCAAGGCATTATTCAGTTCGTCGAGCACTAATACATCTGTTGTTTCATCTTTTAGTTCATGTTTTACCGTCTGCCATGCGATCGCAAGTGCTTGTCGATGCTCCTCCGGAGTTTTTGTCCATGTAAACCCGATTCCTAATTGAACAGTTTCAACACCAAGTTTTCTTAGTGCCAGCTGTTCACCATATGTACGTTCCGGTGATTTAATAAATTGATAGTATTTAACCTTCATGCCGCGGCCAATGGCCCTTAATGCGACACCAAGCGAGGCGGTTGTTTTTCCTTTGCCATCGCCTGTATAAACTAACAGCATCCCTTTTTGTGCCATACAACATTCCTCCTTAAAGCCAGGTTGTCTTTTCAGCAAATGGTGTACGCTTTTTCTCGGAGGCAATTTCTTCTGCCGGATAGCCGATGCATAGCGTCCCCACTAATTGCTCCTCGTCAGATGCACCGATTAAATCATGCAGTGCGGTATCATGCACCAAACCAACGCCTCTTGTACGCCATACCATGCCTAACCCCAGCTGTTCGGCCATCAGCCACATCGACATGATGGCACTGCTTACAGCAAAGACATTATCTTTTGTCGCTCCTTCATCTCCTTCAACAATGGCGGATGTCACGACTATGATCAAGGGCGTGTTCGTGATGGCTTTCATGGAACTCTCCACTAAATTCGGCTTCGCGGGAAAGCGCTTTTGCAAGTAATCAAGTGCCACCTGCTCGTAGCGTTTTAAGCTTTCTCCCTGTAATACATAGAAATGCCATGGTTCACGCATACGGTCATTTGGTGCATATGTGGCTGCTGCTAATAATGTCTCGATTTTGTCTCGTTCTACTTCGCGCGATTCAAAGTTTCGAATCGCACGGCGTTTTTTCAAGGCTTCTAACATAATTCATGCTCCTTTTCTCTAAACCAGGCAATTTGATTCCGTACTCCAACCACATCTCCAACCAATATCATCGATGGATTCGAGATGCCATGAATCTGGATATCCTCTGCAATCGTTTCAAGTGTCCCTGTAATCGTCCGCTGATTGGCAGTTGTGCCCCATTCAATCACAGCGGCAGGGGTTGTTCGGCTTTTGCCATTGGCAATTAAGCTTTTCGTAATGTGAGCAATATTGCCAATGCTCATATAAAAGGCGACCGTATCAATTTGAGCAAGCGCAGACCATTTTAAAAAGTCCTGCTCCTTTTCAGCGCGGCCATGGCCTGTCACAATGGCAAAACTTGCCGCATGATCACGGTGTGTCACAGGAATCCCTGCATATGCAGGCGCAGCAATCCCGGCGGTTATACCAGGAACAATTTCAAAGGGAATACCCGCTTCCCGCAAAATGGCCGCTTCTTCAGCACCGCGTCCAAATACAAAAGGGTCACCGCCCTTTAAGCGCAGCACCTGCCTCCCCAGGTTTGCCTGATCCACCAGCACCCGATGAATTTCTTCCTGAATCAATCCATGCCTTCCCGGCTCTTTCCCGCAGTAAATCAGCTCTGCATCTTCTTTTGCATGTGTTAAAATTTCCGCATTCACCAGACGGTCATATAAAATCACATCAGCCTCCTGAATGCACTCCAATCCGCGAATCGTCAGCAGTTTAGGGTCACCTGGTCCAGCTCCAACAATATAGACAAATCCGCTCATTGCTCTTCTCCTAAACGCTTAAGCAGCCAGGCTTCACATTTTTGCATATCGCCTTGCTCCACCCACTCCAAAACTTGAGGATCCAAAAGCTCTGCCAAAAGCTGCTTTTTTTCATCCCCCGTAAACTTCACTAAGATTCGCTGACGGGCTTCCTTTAAAAAAGATACATACTGCGCATAATGCTCTCCATATTCCTCTGCTAATTCTGACTTCACTTTGCGGGTCAGACCGGGGCTTGCGCCAGATGTTGATACGGTCAAAACGAATTCACCGCGTCGGACAACTGCGGGATTAATGAAATCAATACGGCCCTTTGCATCTGCACGGCTGAGCAGCTGCCAATGCTGTGCTGCTTCTTCCACTGCATTGTTTACTTCTTCGTCGTTTGTTACGGCAAAGATCAGGGCCGCGTCATCTAAATCAGCCGGTTCGAACGATTTTTCTTTCCATGTCACAAGTCCTTCATGGATATACTGCTCTAATTTTTCAGTAACCACCGGGCTGATCACAGTAACTTGCGCTTTCGTTGGAAGGAGTGCTTCTGCCTTCTGGCGTGCCACATGTCCACCACCGACAATGACCACCTTTTTATAGTCAAGATTCATTAATAACGGGAAATAATTCATGTTCTGCCTCCAAACAAGCTGCCAGCCAATTTTTCACAAGCTGGGGATTCGATGCAAAATGAAAGTGTGTATAGCCGGCTACAAGATTATCAGTTAAATAGCCTTCCCGCTGAGAGCGGAAGCGGCCTTTGCTAAAGTAAGCCGGTGATGAAAGCTCTCCTTCATATGATGAGTAATGGAATTCATGCCCTTTTGCCTGCTCTCCTTCATTCATCAGGAAGTTGCCCGGAACACCTGTAATTTCCCGATATCCGAGTGCAGCCAATTTATCCTGCATCCTCACCCGGCCCGGAATCACACCGATCATCGGGAATGCCTGTCCTTTTCGATCCGCAATTTCTTCAGTTAAATACATAAAACCGCCGCATTCTGCCAATGTTGGAAGTCCCCGCTCCAGCGCGGCCTTGATGGAAAGCTTCGCTGCTTCATTTTTTGCCAAAGTTTCAGCAAACTCTTCAGGAAAACCGCCGCCTATATAGAGCCCTTGCGCTTTTTCGGGAACCTCTTCATTTTGCAATGGAGAGAAGAAATCCAATGTGGCACCATGGGCACGCAGCAATTCTAAGTTTTCTTCATAGTAAAAATTAAAGGCCGCATCTCTGGCAACCGCAATATGTACTTCCTGTCTTTCCGGCTGTGCATCAAAAATCGAAGAGGAAACCGCCAGGACTTGGGCTTTCGTTAGTTCCAGAAGCTGATCAATATCGACTGTTTCTTCAATCGCTTCTGCCAGACTGTCAAAATAGGAATCTAAATCACCGCGTTCTATGGCCGGCACCAGCCCCAAATGACGGCTTGGCATCTTGGCTACAGCTCCTTTCGGGAGATAGCCAATGACAGGAATTCCGCATTCTTGTTCAATCGCTGTTTTGACAATGTCAAAATGGCTTCTGCTTCCTAATTGATTGGCAATGACACCGACGATATGGGAGTTTTCATCAAGCATTTGAAAACCTTTTACAATCGCCGCCGCACTTCTTGCCATACTTGCGGCATTGACAATTAAAATGACGGGGCTGCTTGTAATCTCGCTAATATGAGCTGCAGACCCTTCATTTGATAATGGGGATTTGCCATCATAGAATCCCATCACCCCTTCTATAATCGCTGCATCTGCATCATTGCTCGCTCTTGAGACAATGGCGCGGACGGTATCATGGTCCATCATGAAACTATCAATATTCCGGGAAGGGCGTTTCGTGACAGCTGAATGATACGTCGGGTCAATGTAATCAGGACCGCATTTAAAACCCTGTACGTTTAACCCGCGCTTCATCAGCGCACGCATAATACCGATGGTGAACGTTGTTTTTCCGACACCGCTTCCTGTTCCTGCCAGAACAAATCGATTCATCCTCTTCCCTCCTCAAAGTGGACGCGTGCAATGCTGATGGTCACATTGCCGCTTTTCTTTTTCTCCAGCAGCAATTCCTTCGCATTCGCATACCTCATGGACGCCGGTTCACTGACCCCATACGCGCCTGTATATTTGAAGACGGTGTCCGACGGATTCTGCATCGGAGTCTCATTCAGCTCTTCAGGTGTGTATGTAACAAACGGCCAGTTATATTTAGATGTTAATTCAAGCAGGCCAGCCTCGTTTTTCTTTAGATTAATAGACGCAACGGCTTTCACACTTTTCTTGCTCAACTTCATTTCTGCCAATGTTTCATCAATGACTTGTTCAATCTCAGCCATTGATGTTCCGCGATTGCAGCCTATGCCGAGAACAATTGATTTGGGACGGTACAGGACCCCGTTTTCAAGCAGCACCTCTTCATGCGGTTCCATAAGGCGATCTGTAATAAGCAGTGCGGCTTGCGGCTTTGCCTTGATGGCTTCCTCTATTGATGGATAAATCTTTAGATTTTCCGGCAATTCCCGATCATACGTCCACCAGTTCTTCTCCCCGGTTTCCTGCACGATCGCCACATGTTCTTCATTGACAACCGATGCACTGACAGGTGTTAATTTTTCTTCGCTATCCCACACCCACCCAAATTGGGCTCCAAATAAATCGACGGGAATTGTTTTTTGAACATCTGATGCGGTGGTCACAACGGGCGCCGCCCCAATCGCATGGGCAAATTCATGTGTTAATGCATTGGCACCGCCAATATGGCCGGATAAAACGCTGATGACATACTGGCCTTTATCATCAACCACCAGCACGGCAGGGTCTTTCTTTTTATCGATCAGAAGCGGGGCAATCATGCGGACGACAGCACCAAGGGAAATGATGCAGATAATCCCTTTATACTGCTGGAATAATGCGGGCAATAATAGGCGGACCGTGCCATCAAATAACTGAATTTGCCGTACTTCTTCATCGCCCTGTTCGAATTTTTTCATATAATAAAGGTCTGCATACGGGAACTTTTCCGTATAGCTTCTTGCATGCGCAACCCCATGCTTTGTAATGGCAACAAGGGCATAGGGTTTGCGCTTTTCAATTACCGGAATTTCACCTTCGCGCAAACTAATCATTCGCCGTCACACCTTTGCGGAAGCCATGTGTGAATGTTTTGTCATATAGCTTCGAGCGGTATTCTTTTTCATGGATATGCGGGTCCAATGCCCAGCCTGCCAGAATCATCGCATGCTTGCGGATGCCGTTGACACGCATTGCTTCGTCCAGCTCAGACAGTGTGGTGCGGATAATTTTCTGATCCGGCCAGGAAGCACGCTGCACAACTGCAACTGGTGTATTGTCTGCCCATCCGGCTGCCTGCAGTTCCTTTGTGATTTTCTTTGTTAAGGTCGCACTTAGAAACATCGCGATTGTACAGTGATGGCTGGCCAATGCCTGTAATTTTTCACGCTCCGGCACTGGTGTCCGCCCTTCAGCCCTTGTTAATATAAGAGTTTGCGTTAAATCCGGAATGGTCAGCTCTGCCCCTACTGCCGCTGCGGAGGCAAAAACAGAACTGACGCCTGGTACTACTTCACAGCTGATATCGTGCTGTTTCAATAAAGCCACTTGCTCCATCGTTGCCCCGTACATGGCCGGGTCGCCTGTATGCAGACGTACAACCGTTTTACCAGCATTGACTCGTTCAGCAATGCAATCCACCATTTCTTCAAGATGCATCCCGGCAGTGCGGATAATCTCTGCCGACTCCTTGGCTTCCGCCACTAATGTCTCGCTGACAAGAGAGTCGGTATACATGACAACATCAGCCTTATTTAATAGCTTTAAGCCTTTTACCGTAATTAAATCGGGATCTCCAGGTCCCGCTCCGATAATCCAAATTTTCTTCATTTGCGCACCACCATACATGACAAGTAATTTAACTCAGCTCCCCGGAGCTCATGGACATTCCATATGACCTCTTCGTCAGATGTAACCTTTGTTACAACATGTGTTTTGTCCAGTAAATCCATTTCTTCCAATAGATTCAGCATATCGTCCAATACTTTCGCTACTTTAATGAAAACAATCGCATCATGAGTTTCAATCACCCGCCGCATTTCCTCCATATTCCCGGTTGCCGGAATCATCGCGACATGGTCATCACCATCAGCCAGGGCAATTCCCAAGCGATTAACAGAACCATTAAAGGACGAGATGCCAGCTACCGTTTCAATCGGAACTTCAGGATGCATTGTCTGCATCAGCTTCATTAAATGGATAAAGGTGCTGAACAGCATCGGATCCCCTTCCGTCACGAATGCCACATCTTTTCCCTGAGACAGAAAGCCATAAATAGCTTTTGCGGATTTTGTCCACTCAGCCCTTAATGTCTCTTCGTCTTTTGTCATTGGAAAAACCAAACCAAGCATTTCTTTTTCTTCGGGATTTATATACATGTCTACAATGCGATGGGCGTAGGATTTACTGCCTCTTAATTTTTTGGGATAAGCAATGACCGGGCTTTCCTGCAATTTGCGGAATGCTTTTACCGTGATTAATTCCGGATCTCCCGGCCCGACTCCTAATCCATATAAAGTTCCGATTGTCATTTAGTTCTTTCCTTTCTTTGCAGTCACAATAAAAATGGGATTTAACGGTTCGAAGCGTGTTAAATGCAGGATTGGCTTGCTTTTTGAAATCTGCGCCTGCAATACGGATACTTCACAGCCCATATTTTTCAAATGCTTCATCGCTTCTGCGAGATTTTCGATTGTGGCAATATTCATCACGAGCCGGCCATTCGGCTGCAGCCTTGAAAGGCATGATTGCAATAAAAGCTCCATATTCCCGCCATTTCCGCCAATAAAAATCGCATTCGGATCAGGAAATTCATCCAGCCTCTCAGGCGCCTTTCCAAGGACGGCCGTGAAATCTGTCCGATGTTTTAATTGATTTTCCAGGCAATTCTCCAGGTCGCCCTCATTCTTTTCAATCGCATATACGGCCCCTTCCCGGGCTATTTTCGCTGCCTCAATCGCAACGGAGCCTGTACAGGTTCCAATATCCCAGACGATGCTGTTTTCCTTTAGCTTCAGCTCCTGAATACAAAGAGTCCTGATCTCCTTTTTCGTAATCAAGCCTTTATCCGGCTTTCTCTGTACGAACCTATCATCCGGAATTCCCAGTGAGGCACGCTCTACTGCCACACGCTGCTTTAAAATCACCACATTTAATGGATAAAAAGACGATTGCTCCATTTCATCCAAAGTGAAAATGCGGCAGCGCTCATCTTCCCCCTGCAGGTTTTCAGCAACAAAGGCATCATACTCCGTCATGCCGAACTTCTTTAAATACGTTGAAATGGCCTGCGGAGAATTTTTTTCGTCTGTTAAAATAGCAATCTTTTTCCGCCCGTCGATTCTTTGGGCAAAGCCTTTAATAGAACGGCCATGCAGGCTGACAATATACGCATCCTGCCAGCTTTCCTGCATTTTCGAAAAAGCGAGCTGAACAGAGCTTGTATAAGGATAAATCTCCAATGGAAGCTTTTTCGCCAATACACCGCCAAGCCCGTAAAACAGCGGATCACCTGATACCAAAATAACTGTATTGCGTTTTTCTTGCTGCAGGTCAGCCGTTAATGCCGACAAGCCGCCTTTGATTACTTTTTTCTCTCCAGTAAATTCCGGGAAGAATTGCAAATGACGTTCCCCGCCGACCAGGACATCACATTCATGAATCCAGTCTATGTATGGGGGGAGCAATCCTTCTGCGCCATTATCCCCGATACCAATCATCTTCATCCAATTTGTCAATATTCTCAGCCTTTCCTAGACAGCTTCCATTCATGGCATACAGAGTTGTCGATACTTTGATGCTTGCGTTCATATGATTCAGTGCATAATAGCAGCAGTTTCGGCAAAGGGATTCAAAGAATGCTTCGTTTCCCTGAAGGATTTCACCAACCTGTGATGCCGTATTTGCCTGTAAAATGTCCTGCTGAATTTCCTCACTGACACCCACTTTATTGGCCATACCTGCTAAAAATTCGAAACTGACTGGTGCACTTTTCGAGTGGACCATCATAACTCCCTGTGCAACTTTTGAAAATTTCCCCATCATCCCTACAAGAGAGACTTTGGGAAACTTCTTCCTTGCTATATTCTTTAAAGTAAAACCGACAAAATCGCCCATCTCGATAAAGGCTTCTTCCGGCAAATGCGGATATTGCTTCATGGCAAATTTTTCACTGCGTCCGCCTGTTGTAATGACTAAATGCTCACATCCTGCTTCTTTTGCGACATTGATCGCCTGAGCGATACTTGCCATATAGGCGGAACTGGAAAATGGCACCACCGTTCCCCGTGTACCTAAAATCGAGATTCCTCCAATAATGCCTAATCGGCCATTCAATGTTTTTTCTGCAATTTCTACACCGTCCGGAACCGAAATGACTACTTCAATGCCCCGATTTACTTTATATTTATCCATTGCTTCCTGGACGACACCATGGATCATTTTTCGCGGCACAGGGTTAATCGCTGCCTGCCCGACCGCTACTGGCAACCCTGCTTTCGTGACTCGTCCTACACCGATCCCGCCATCTAAATGGATGCCTTCTTCCTTGGCATAAGTCACTGTACTTTGAATTCGTGCCTGATGTGTGGCGTCCGGGTCGTCCCCTGCGTCTTTGATCGTTTCGCACATGACCCGGCCATCTGACCGATCAAATGCCGTCACTTTAAAAGTGGCATACTGGCCAACTGGCAGATAAATCGTAACTTCATTTGGCACCTCTCCGGTCACTAGTGCCTGCAGTGCTGCCTTTGTCATGGCTGCGGCACAGGCACCTGTCGTGTAGCCGTGCCGCATTTGGGATGGATCTTTTTTATTTCGCTGCTTTTGCCCGTTCATCCGCCATTATCGAAATGGCATTCAGCGCAGCGACCGTCACTGTACTGCCACCCTTTCTCCCTGCATTCGTAATAAATGGGATCCCTTCAAGCACGGCCAGCTCGGCTTTGGACTCTGCCGCTGATACAAAGCCGACTGGCATGCCAATAATCAAGTCTGGTTTCGCGAGCCCTTCTTTCACTAGACGAATCAATTCCAGGAGCGCTGTTGGCGCATTGCCGATGGCATAGATTCCTCCTTCATGCAGACTCACAGCTTTTTGCATGGAAATGATCGCACGTGTTGTTCCCTGGGCCTTCGCTTCCTTTGCAACATCTTCATCCGCAATATAGCAATGCAGGTCCCCGCCATGCTTTTGGAATCGCTTGCGTCCTGACCCGCTTTCAATCATTTGTACATCTGCCACGACATGACGGCCCGCTAAAATGGATTGAACACCTGCTTCAATAGCATCCCGTGTAAAAATCATGCTTCTGCCCAGCTCGAAATCTGCTGAGGCATGGATGACACGCCGAACCACCAGCCACTGCTCGTCTGTAAATGGATGCTCGCCCATCTCCTCTTTAATAATTGCGAAGCTGTGATCATAAATTTTATCCGGATCTACCGTTACCGGTACAAATGTTGTATTAAAGTTCATGTTTGCCATGTGTAAAGCCCTCCCAATCTTTGAATCACTTCTTCGAAAGAAGTGCAGAAGTTTTCATATACGAGCGGCGGCCGCTTAATCAAAATAACAGGAATCCCCAATTCCAGAGCAGCGGTCATTTTTTCATCCACCGATCCCACTTTGCCGCTTTCTTTTGTAATCATCAGGGTCACTTCATATTGCTCACAAAGAGCTTTGTTTAATGACTCAGAAAATGGCCCCTGAATCGCAATAATATCCTTTTGTTTAACCCCAAGCTTTTGGCATTTTTCCATATTTCCCATGTTTGGAAGCATCCTGCATACAAGCCGGATATCATCACGCATTAAATATTTTGTGAAGATTTCCAGCGTTTTGCTGCCGGTTGTCAGCATAATCGTTCCTTTATGCGATTGAGCCAATTTTGCTGCTTCCTCATAACTTTCGGCTTCAGTTATGAGCGGTGAGGTGAACTGTTCATTTGGCCTTTCGTAACGTATGTAAGGAATGCTGCATGCTTTGGCTGCTGCCATTGCCGTTTTTGACGCTTCGTCCGCATAAGGGTGACTTGCGTCAATCACAGTGGTCATCTCTTGCATCTGAATTAATTCAATCATGTCATTTTCTGACAGCCGTCCCACTTTATAAGCAATGCCTTCAGCCTTCAAACTGTCAGCTGCCGATTCTGTGACAACGGTTGCCAATAAGGGATAACCTTGATTTTTCAATTGAATAGCTAATGCTCTCGCATCACTTGTGCCTGCTAAAAATAAAATCATAAGATCCCCCTAATCCCCGCATGGTGCCGGCTCGACTTCGATCTTGGAGCTCATATCCTGATAGGTAAAATACTGAATTTTTTTCACACGCTTAAAATATTTAAAAAGCCGTTCATTTGGATGCGCATTTTCTTTGTATTCTTCGATAATCTCCTTTAATAACGGCACCAGCTGATCGGGCTCAATTCCCTCTGCCACCGGCTGGGCAGCATGGGCTGTACGGCCAACCGGCTTTGCCCCGATAAATAGATCAAACTTCTTCTTGCGGTAAACTATGCCGATATCATCAAATACGGCCCGATAACAGGCCATACCGCAGCCGTTAAAACCAATATGCAGTTCCTTTGGAAGCTTTAAGCCCCCCAGTTCAGCTGCAATTTTCTCTGCATATGGAATGGATTCTGCTTTCTCCCCGTAGCAAAAATCGCAGGCTTTTACATTTAGAACATCGCCCACTGGCATGACTGTCAGTTGATTTTGTTCGAGTTTTTCCACAATCGACTGAGGCCGTCCAGTTGGAATCTTGATTAAAAATCGGTGATCCGGTGTATATTCCATGGTGCCTTTCTCGCCAACAGCTTCTGCCAATACGCGCATTTGGTCTGGTGTAATAAATTTATTGGCAACCCCAGGCGTTACTGCAAATTCAAAAATATCTTCGATTGGCTGCTTCACCAAATGTGTTTGGTCAATCCCCGATTTCGTTGCCATCGATAAAGCCTTTAAAGCCATATCCATTGAGCTGGCTTCTTGTTTTCTTCTCTGGATCTGCTCGTAGCCGGCCTGTGCTTCCCCGGTTTCCTGATTTAATGCCCATGGCTCCGCTTCCTTTTTTAAACGCTGATGCGGCTTTAAGCTTTGCTTCTCTTCACCGAGCGTATACTTTCTCTGATATCCGCGAGGCGTAATGATTTTATTGTCATAAAAGAAAGTGGAGGAATTCCCGATCACAACCGTTGTCAGCATGCCTATATCGTGATCAAGCATTTCCGCCAGTGTAGTCAGAATGACATTCTGATTCTCGCGGTAAGCACTTTTCACAAGACCCACTGGTGTATCAGGAGAACGATATTTTAATAGGATCCTTTGTGCCTCGACAATCTGCCGTGTCCTTCTGCCGCTTTTCGGGTTATATAATGCGATGACAAAATCCGCCATCCCGGCTGCTTCAATGCGCTTTTCGATCACAGTCCAGGGTGTTAAATGATCACTCAGACTGATGGTGCAGGAGTCATGCATGACAGGTGCCCCCAGTAAACTCGCACATGAATTAATCGCAGAGATGCCCGGAACAATTTCCACTTCGATTCCTTCTTCTTCCGTCCAGCCCATTTCGATCAGCACTTCATACACTAAGCCAGCCATGCCGTATACACCCGAGTCACCGCTTGATATCACGGAAACAATATGGCCGGCTTCCGCTCTTTTCACTGCATCCTGCGCACGGGATACCTCCTCAGTCATCCCCGTGCTCACAATGGAACTTGCTGTAACGAATGGCATGATCAGATCTACGTAAGTTTTGTAGCCAATAATGCAATCACTCTGCTGCAGCGCATCCACAGCCCGTTTGGTTATATGCTCACGATCGCCCGGACCGAAGCCGACAACAAAGATTTTTCCCTTCTTCATAGGTAACCTCCAATTAAGAAAAGCACATGCGCCTTGCCTGCTGCAGTGCTGCTTAGCAGGCGCCCTGCGCCGGACAATTCTCAAAATTCATTGCTTCTTGCCAAATAAAAAATGCCTGCACTCCTTTTCAAAGGAATACAGGCATATGAAATGACAGTATAAAAATTAGCATACTGAAACTCAAAAACAATTGATCATAATTGTCCCGCCTATACTTCTCCCTCCGAAAAGCAAGTGTCGTTTAAATAAGCAGGTTTCCTGACTTAAGCTTCTTCTTACTCTTACACCTTCCCGATTTCTCAGTGGCATTGTAATTTCATCAGCTTTTACAGTAGCGGGGGCTGTACCAGACTTTCACTGGTTTCCCTTTTACCTCACCAAAGTGAGCACTTATTCAAATTGATATATTAATTTTTTACTAATATAACATATAATGACCAATTTTGGCATATTATTTTTTTCTAAATTTTTTAAATGCTATGTTAATGCCTTTGACTTTTAGATATAGGAATTGGTAAAAAGAACTTATATCTGCTATTCAGGAGTTAATTTTTGCTGGGATATAATTTACAAAGTTAGACCAAATAGATATTGTTTAATTTATTTAAAATGACCGATTGTCCCTTTGACATTATTAAAATCATGCCGTTTATACTGGACCATAGATACAATACCAAGAATTGGTCCAATCGCTAAACAGGCAAAGACCCACTCCCAGCCAACTAACCTCTGTATAATAGGGATTAAATTTATAGAAAATATAGTGATCAGGAAACCAATGCACATTTGAAAAGTCAAAGCTGTTCCTACATACTCAACTTCTGCAACTTCTGAAACTGCGGCAGAAAACTGGGCAGAATCAGCGATGACAGACATTCCCCAAATGATAGAAAGGAGAAGAGTTAACCAAATATATTGACCAAAAGTAAAGCCAATCAAGATACAGCAAATGGCACTGATACACATAGAAATAATCGTTAGATTTGCTCTTCCAATTTTATCTGAGACTAGCCCGCCTGCTACACAGCCAATCCCCCCTGCAATTCCGATAATAATAAAAGAGGACAATGCAATGAACCAGGGAGGAATCCCTGGAGAATAGCTTGTAAAACTAGCAGTCAAAAAGATGGGAATCCACGTCCACATCGCATACAATTCCCACATATGCCCAAAATAACCGTAGTTCGCAAGCATTACTGGTTTATTCGAAACTACCTTTTTTATTAATTTAAAAGAGAAAGGTAATTTTTTCGTTGTTACTGGAGCATCTGTTAAAACCCAATTGACAATTACAGCTGCCATGAGAGCCAATATTGAACTGCAAATAATCACTAATTGCCAATTTAAAGAAGAAGAGAATATAACAATAAAATGTGGCAAAGAGGACCCTAGAGTTAAGGCGGCTATTAAGATACCAACTGCAAGCCCGCGTTTTTTCGGAAACCATTGAGATAATATTTTAACAGCTGTCGGGTATACACCAGCGAGTGATACACCGGTTAATATCCTAAGCAGAATACCGAAAAAAGCCTGATCTGCCAATAAAAGCAAGGCATTCAATAGCGCACCCAGAAACGCTGAAACGGCAAGAACCTTTCGGGGATTAAAACGATCTGCTATCCCAAAATATGAACTAACTAATGCACCCATTACAAAGCCAATTGGGACAGAAGCAGACAGCCATGCTTCTGAGCTGGAGCTAAGATTCCATACTTGAATCAGTTCAGGGGCTATAACAGAAGCACTAAACCACAAGCTTAATGCGCATAATTCAGCTAATCCAATCCATCCTAACGCTCTCCATGAACCTGGAATCATAATATCCCTCTTTCAAATAAAGCATAGTATTGGAGCTATATTGAAAATCTGAAACATAACTTTTTTATCCTCTCAACAATATGAAACTGCGTTATACCTGCTCTCTATAGGACGTCACAAAGTCAGCATCTCTTAAATAAATCCATACATTGTCAACCTATTTTATGAATGTTTTTATATTTTCTTTCCCCCAATCGTACATCATTAAAATAACCGGCATTAAGCTTTGCCCTAATTCTGTTAATGAATATTCCACTCTAGGCGGGACTTCCGGGAAAACTTTCCGATGAACTATCCCATCTTCCTCTAATTCTCTAATCTGAGTTGTCAATACCTTGTGGGTGATTTTTGGAAACAGACGCTTAATTTCACTGAATCGTAAAGTCCCGTCAGTTCCTAAATAGTATATAATCGTTATTTTCCACTTGCCGCTAATAAGGGATAATGTCAATTCTTTTTCACAATTAAATTCTCTATTTTCAATTTTCTTCCTCACTTCGCTCCGCAAGTCATCCATAATATCCCCTCCACTTCCCTGCAGTCTAAAAGTATCCTTTTAGTAACCTTCTCACAAAAAAGTGCGTTCTTCCATAAAAAAGGATTATTTTTTAGAATATATTCAAGATAGAGAAAATTGAGATTTTGGTTTTTTATAAAATTAGGATGGAGCATCCTAAAAAACACTCTATCTATACGATAACCAACTCACTATTTAAATAGAATGGAGGATGCAAGAATGGCAGGAAACAAAGCAGTAATCTACAGGGGTGCAGGACGGGTAGCCGTGGAAGATATTAGCTATCCGGATTTGATTCTAAGAGACGGACCCGGAGTAAATCCTTTAAATGTCGGCCGTAAGTGTGAACATGGGGTAATTCTAAAAGTCATTACGACCAATATTTGCGGAAGCGATCAGCATATGGTTCGCGGCCGGACGACTGCTCCTGAGGGACTCGTTCTCGGCCATGAAATCACGGGTGAAGTCATTGAGGTTGGACGCGATGTTGAATTTATCAAAAAAGGAGATCTTGTATCCGTTCCATTTAATATTGCTTGTGGCCGCTGCCGCAGTTGTAAAGAACGCAACACGCATATTTGTGAGAACGTTAACCCGGATCGTCCCGGATCCGCTTATGGTTATGTAGATATGGGCGGATGGGTTGGAGGCCAATCCGAGTATGTAATGGTACCCTATGCAGACTTCCAATTACTGAAATTTCCAGATAAAGAACAAGCCATGGAGAAAATTCTTGACTTAACGATGCTTTCCGATATCTTTCCAACTGGTTATCATGGTGCGGTAAGCGCTGGCGTGAAGCCCGGTTCTACAGTATATGTTGCTGGAGCTGGACCAGTCGGCTTGGCTGCTGCCCATTCTGCTCAACTTCTTGGTGCCTCTGTCGTTATCGTTGGTGACTTGAATAGCGAGCGACTTGCCCAAGCCAGAAGTTTCGGCTGTGAAACGGTTAACCTAAAAGAACATCCAAATCTGGGGGAACAAATTGAACAAATTTTAGGAATTCCAGAAGTGGATTGCGCAATTGACTGTGTAGGCTTTGAAGCCCACGGACATGGTGCTGGAGCAGGTGAAGCTCCAGCAGCTGTATTAAACTCGATAATGGAAGTAACACGTGCCGGAGGACGGCTGGGTATACCAGGTCTATATGTTACTGGTGATCCGGGTGCGATCGATAATGATGCGAAAAGCGGAACATTGAAGGTCCGTTTGGGGCTCGGCTGGGCAAAAGCACATACCTTTGTGACTGGTCAAACACCCGTTATGAACTATCACCGTGACTTAATGATGGCTATTCTAAACGAAAAAGCACAAATCGCCAAAGCTGTAAATGCAACGTTGATTTCATTAGACCAGGCACCAGCAGCATATACCGAATTTGATCAGGGTGCTTCCAAGAAATTTGTTATTGACCCTCACGGGATATTTAATAAATAAAGTCTGTCAGAAGCATTCACTAAAAAATTTGAGTGAGCAAATTTTGAGGTAAAAAGTATTCTGTATGTGAACAAAACGCTTGAAAAAATATGATACCGGTAATCTAACCATAAAAGATTAGGAGGTTCATTAAGAAGAGCAAAATCACATTAGATTTAGCTAAGCAAATTATTGCAGGTGCTGAAGAATAAGCAAAAAGAATTGGGGTTTCCATGGTTATCTCCGTAGTGGATGAGGGTGGAAATCTAATTGCTGTTCACCGAATGGATGATGCCCGGTTAGCCAGCATCGAAATTGCCCAAAATAAAGCCTGGACGCCTTGTCGTTTTTGGCGGAGGAATCCCTCTGGTCAATGATGGAAAAGTGGCAGGCGCCGTGGGAGTCAGCGGCAGTACAGTTCCCCATGATATCCAGGTTGCAGAGGCAGCTGTTCAAGTATTTAACAACAAGTTTTCTCAATAATAATTTTCTGGTTAATTGTTATTTCTGTTATCTTTTTGACAAATTAATTTCAAGCATTTAATGGGAATAAGTTATACCACATGTTTTTTAGCCGAATGAACATGTGGTATTTACTTTTTACAGCAAATTCTCATTATCAGATGAGTGCTATGAAATCAACACGTTTGAAAGTAAGTGTTTATTTGAATAGGTAATTATGAAAACTACAATATCCCTCTATAATTCTAATAAACCGGACAGCCATCATGGTCATCCGGTTAATTCATTTAGATACATAGAAACTTACAAATGTCTAAGGTTGCCTTCACGCACCAATCTCATTATTGGAACGAACTTTATCTGTCTTTCGATTTTTGAAGTAATAGAATATATAGCTGACAAGCAGGAATCCTATTCCGATAAGCAGTCCTGCCAGCTGAGTTGGATCAAAGGCCAGGAATACTAGAATAGAGACACAGAATATAATACAAATCAGAGGGATGATTGGGTAGAATGGGACTTTGTATTTTAGATCCTCTACCTTACCGCCTGCTTTTATATATTTACGCCGGAACATGAATTGAGAGAGCGCGATTCCCATCCATGAGATGGTGACAGAAATACCAGCAATGGACATTAATAATACAAACACGGTTTCAGCAGCAAACACGCTTGTGAGTAATGATAAAAGTGAAAATATCATGGTGAATACTAGAGCAGTGAACGGCACCTTCCGTTTTGAGAGTTTTCCAAAAACTCTTGGTGCCATTCCATCATGAGCCATCGCCCAAAGTAAGCGGGTCGAAGCATAAATACAAGAGTTTCCTACAGATAAAATAGCTGTTAAGATAACAAAATTCATGATATCAGGGGCAAATGGAATTCCAGCCAGGTCCATTAAGGTTACAAACGGGCTTTCTAATATTCCGAGCTCTTGTGTTGGAAATATGGCGGATAATATAATAATAGAAGCAATATAAAAAATGATGATTCTAAATATGACATTTCGAATCGCACGAGGAATATTCTTTTGAGGCTCCTCGCTCTCTCCGGCCGCAATCCCGATTAATTCAGATCCCTGATAGGAAAAGATAACATTCATCATCGTTACAAACACGATGGCGATTCCAGCAGGGAAAAGGCCTTTAGGAGCTAAATGTTCCATATATGGCGCCGGCCTGTCCGCCAGTGGTATGATGCCCAGGATGGCACTGAAGCCTATAATAATAAAGAAGATCACAGCTACAACTTTAATGCCGGAAAACCAATATTCCGCCTCAGCAAAGCCCCTTGTTGTTAAGGCATTGAGTGCGAATAAAAGAAGGATGAATATTGCACACCATACCCATACGGAGATATCCGGAAACCAGCGTTTCATCAAAATTCCGGCAGCCGTAAATTCTACTCCAGCTGTGGTTGCTGATCCAATGAAATACATCCAGCCTAATGAGAAACCAGCCGAAGGACTAATGAATTTACTGGCATAGGTCTGGAACGATCCCGTAACTGGCATGTACACAGCAAGCTCCCCCAGGCAAACCATGACAAGATACAAAATGACCCCACCGAATAAATACCCGATTAAAGCCCCTCCTGCCCCCGCTTGATTGATCGTGTAGCCGGCGTTTAAAAACAATCCGGTCCCGATTACTCCACCCAAAGAAAGCATAAACAAATGACGGCGCTTCATCGACCGGTTTAATTGATTCTTCTGACCATCTTGCTCTACCATCTAGATCACATCCCTTTATTAGATTGGCATCAGGCACATTAAGCTTGCGCGAATTGTCCACCTGAATGGACAAAATCGCCATTTTGTCAACTAGTTGCGCCTGACACCATTAGATGCTTTTTTGCCAGCATTTTGACCATCCCTTCTACAAGGGCAGGTACTTCTTCGAACGCGCTTTTGATTTGAAGTCGTTCGGTTCGTTTGTGAGCGTCTTTTCCGAATGGGCCTACGTTTAGTACCGGTGCCTGGAGCTTTGTCATTTCATCGAATGGAATACTGTAGCTGCTGCCCCAAACCGGCGTGTTTTCTTTAAATACGATCCAGCCGTCACCAGCATCCTGATAATTGACGTAGCTTAAATCGCTAATCCCATTAAAATAGTGTACTTGGTTAACAGGCAGTCCAAACTTTTCAAAGCCTTGTTGTTTAACGTATTCGATGCATTCTGCGACCAGCTCATCCTCAGAGGAATTGACTGCCGGATAATAAGGCGGTGCATAAAGCAGAACGATTGCGGGTGTCAGCTCCTGACACTTAATGATTAACGCATCAGCAATTCGGATAGATTTCTCCCGGTCATCCCATTCCGCTTTTTTCTGTACGTAGTCTTTGATGCCCGCAACAAAAGCTGAACCAAATTTTCGAATAGCATGCTTTTCCAGTTCTTCATAGCGCAGCACACGCACCTCACCTACGGGAGATACATTCTGTTCACTGCAGATTTCTTTATAGGCTTCATTGCAGATATGAGCTGCTTTTAGCGCTACCTTTTCGAATATATCCATGATTTCACCGGCATTCCGTTTCATTAAAAATACATTGTACAAAGCCGCTGAACGATAAGGTGTTTGCGCGGAATACTCCAGACGAAGATCCTTTTGCTGCAGTGTCACCGGAAGCGGAGTCTGCTCTCCCTTCTCTGATTCCTGCAGCGCTGTATTCCACTCCATTCTTTGTGTTAAAAACGAGGCAATATAAGGCGCTGTTATACCGCTGAGCGGTTCCCCCACATGCGTTTCTTTTCCATAAAAGAGTGCGGCCGGCATGATTTTACCAATAGAGCCTGAATACACATAATAGTTTCTGTCACCCGGTTCCTGCGTAAATACCGGTTCCCCATTCAAGAAAAGCTTATAGGTGAGCTGATGTTTTTCCTTCAATTCTAAAAGTTCTTGAACAGCTGCCCGCATTCCGGATGAATTCACTTCTTCGTCAGGAACCGTCAGCAAAATTAGATTAATAGGCCAGCGTTCAACAGTAGCTTTTTCTAATAATCCCATATGCATGACAAGCCCCATTTTCATATCCATCGTGCCCCTGCCAAATAAGAACTCTCCCGAGAGAAGATCCTGCCTGGCTTCTTCCGGAAGCTCATCTGCCCTGGAATGAAGCAATTTCGTCAATTCCTCCGGGAGATGCGCGTACTCCTGAAGATCGCCATATTCTTCGGTATTTACTGTATCAAAATGGCTGATTAACACGATCGTTTCCGTGGCATCAGGGTGTTTATATAAAGCGGTTACAAACCGACGGCCTAAATCGGCATCATGGAGCCCCAAGTGATCAGGATTCTCCCGAAAATAGGTCAACTCCTTGAGCTTCGCTGTCACCTTAAAAGAAAATTCACGCTCTCCCTCCGTAAGTGTCATGCTTTTCCAGCTTACTACTTCACACAATAACCTGCGCAATGCATCTGGGGTTCCCCACCTTAGCTGTGTCATAACTAAACGCTCCTTCTATGCGAAATAAAACGACCCTTTTTTAACTATTTATTAAAAACGCAGTGACAAACAGCTTAAACCGCCATCAAGTTTACGGAACTCAGATGTATCAAGTTCAATCGTCTGGAATCCCGCCTCATTAATTTTTTGCTTTGTTTGCGGGTAGCCGGACGGGACGATGATATAGTCATTGACGCGAATGCAATTTGCTGCATATTCCTCTTCAGGAGGAACAACAATTTTTTGATAGGTATTGAAATCCGGGTGGTTGACAAATTCTCCTGCAGCGACAATCGTTTGGTTGCCTAAATAAGCTATTCCAGTTTTCAGGTGGAAGAATTTCTGTAATGGAACGATGGTAGCATTATAGTCTTGGGATTTTAATATTTGTTTAAGCTGCTCGGCGCCTTCCTGGTTTGTCCGGGAAGAAATTCCGATGTAAAAATGATCTTCGATTTGTAAAACATCGCCTCCGTCAAGTGTTCCAGGCGCTTTAATATAGTAGATCTTATCAAAGAAGGATTTGACTGCCGGCTCTATTTCGTGAATTTCGCCATTTCTTTTTTCCGCACCAGGGTTGGAAATAACTGCGAACTCTGCAGTTAAAACAGCTGTATCTTCTACAAAGGTAGAATCCGGAAATTGATCATTGCTTGGAAGCACAGTTACTTCTGTACCGCATGCTTTAAGTGCTTCAATATAGGCATCATGCTGCTCTAATGCTTTTTCTAAAATAGGTGTTCCAAGGTCAGATGTTGTTAATCCATTGATAAAAGTTGAACCGGGTCTTTTTACAATTGTGTTATGAAACATTTTTGCAGCTTGTGCTGATTTTGATGCTGATTCTCTTAACATGTATTATTCCTCCATCATTTCTCTGATTTGTAAGCTTTGGTTAAACACGTTCCACAGGACATGTGAGGCATGTTGGCCCGCCAGTGCCTAAATATGAAATTTCATTACCTTCATATTCATAGACAGTCGCTCCTGCATCCAATAGTCCCTGTTTGGTTTGAGGATTTCCGGAAACAATGACACAAATGCGCGGTGCAACAGCCAGTACATTACAGCCGAGCCGCCGGTATTCATCGTCCGGTACTTCAACAAGCTGGAAGCCGCGTTCCAGAAGCATCTGTCTTAGAAATACCGGCATAAGCCGTGAATATACCACTGCAAGATTTTCATCCACGATGCTTATAAATGACATAAGGTGAAGACACTCCTCTTCTCCTTGATCGTGCGGGAGCTGGACAACTATACATTCATCAACTATATCCTTTGTCATTTCTTTAATTTGGCGAATCGCCTCATCGTTTGTTCGATAACCGCGTCCAATTAATAAAGTGCGGTCATCCAGCCAAACAAGATCTCCCCCGTCAGCTATTGCATCACCAGTTAATTCTCCCAGAATGGGGATATTTTTTTCCTGTAAAAATTCTTTATAAATTCCTGCTTCAGGCTGACGTAATTTTTTCCCTGATTTTAAAATCATTGCGCCTTTTTTCGTAAATTTAACGGGATCATGGGCATAAAGCGAATCCAGCCCCACCTTTTCTGAAACCGGCAGAAATTTAATATGGCCGACATGCTTCTTGATTATGGATAGAAATTGTTCGTATTCCTTCTGGGCTTTCATATAATTCGGCTCACTGATATAGTTAAACTTTTTCCACTCACTTCTTAAATGCTCCTGGCTGATAAAGGCTTCTTTTGGATGCTTTACAATGACAGTGTTTAGCTTTTTGTACATCGAAGTCACCAATTGGCTTAACCTCCTTTTTCCACATATCGGAATAGATTTCCTCTGACAGGAAAACTTATAATATGATATTATAGTGATAGATTCTCCATGTCAATATATTTTGAATTTACTGAATAATTTATTTCAGTACACTTATGCAAATTAAAAGGAATGGAAGGATAAAAGATGCAGACAATCAATCGTGCCATGCAGGTAATCAAGGTTTTGTCTAAAAATGATACAAGAATGTGGATTTCCATTACAGATTTATCAAAGGAATGCGACTTGCCTGTCAGTACACTTCATCGGCTCCTGCAATCCATGAAGCAGCACGGGCTTATTCAGCAGGATCCAGATTTGAAACTATATTCTATGGGCAACACCTGGTTAGAATATGGACTTAAAATGTATGACACCTTTGATTTTGTTGGACTGATTCGCCCAGAGATGGAAAAATTAATGCATGAGGTGGAGGAGAGTGTGTATTTTAGCAAGCCAATTGGATTAGAATCACTAGTGGTTGAAAGAATTGATTGTCTCAACAATCCTATTCGAATTAATGATCAGCTGGGGATCCGAATTCCATTGAATATTGGGGCGGCCAACAAAGTGCTGTTAGCTAATATGCCAAACTCAGAGACTGTTAAAGTTGTTAATTCCTTAGTCCCGTCTGAGGATAGAGATTCGTTTATTAAACTATTAAGCAAAGTGAAAAGGCAGGGTTATGGGGAGAGTCATGGTGAACAAACGCCTGGAACCTCTTCTGTCGCTGCGCCTATTTTCGATCACGCCAATGAACTCCTGGGAGCCATAAGCATCGGATATGTTAATTTCAATATCACAGAAGAAAGACAAAACTGCTTAATCGAAAAAGTAATCGAATACGGCTTGCGAATTTCCAATAAATTAGGGAGTTAATACTTAGGGAATTAAAAAAGACTTCATCATAACAACTATTAGGTAGAATATTGCCCATGACAATTAATAAACGCAAGGTTACAATTTCCTTCAAATGCATGTGTGATTTTTTAAAATTTCACAAAAACAAACGGGAGTGTGTCCTCAAGTGCGTCAAAGCTGAAATTCAGATGTTTCGCACACTCTCGTATAATCAGAATTAAAACCAAATGTTTAATTTAAAAAAGGAAAATTGCTACTCCATTACCATACTCCTAAATAATAATCATAAAAAAAAGCGAATTACTTCGCTGTTTAATCAGTAGGAAAATATGTTATGCTCCTTTTATAAAAGACAACTTTTTATCATTTTCGATCCCGGTTGAATATTTGTTCGTCACTAATGTATAGACGTCTTTGGACATCAACAATTTCATTAAATACAATGCTGATTGTATCGTCTTTTCCAATAGTTCCAGATAATCCCCATTAAGTTGGTTCACGATTTTAGTCACTTGACTTATTGAGCGGTCACTGCAACGTCAGCGACATTTTTGAAAAGTATTCGCACCCAAATCCCTTTTAGCCAAATTGTTATCATTCACCCAACCCTTCACGTTTCAATACCTCCTCAATAGCAGCAAGTGCTTCATTTCCATCAGGGCCTGAAGTACTTATTTTTATTTTTGCTCCTTGGTGAATACCTAAAGTCATAATAGTCATGATGGATTTTAAATTCCCCTTGCTTCCATTAAACTCTATAGAAGTGTCAGAACTGTACTTGTTTGCTGTTTGAACCAATAGTGATGCAGGGCGTGCGTGGATTCCTTCTTTATCTACAATTGTAAATATTTTTTCAATCATTAGTTCAATCTCCTTTATCTACCCTTTAAAATACTTAAAGGTCACTAAAATTGTTAGAAAATAACCATAGTCTCACATATTCCTGCTTTTGAGACTATGGTAGCCTTAAGTGAATATTAGTTATTTAATTTTTTACTTCCTAATTTCTGATGAAACTTTGGATCTTTTGGAATACTGGGATCCACTCCCCTTAGTGGTGGAATTATTGCACACATTAACTGAATCGGGATAATATATTCATAGGTCTTATAATAGGGGTGGTTGATAAACTCAGCAGCCAGGCTTCGAGAATTCTCATCAGACTCACATCCAATTACATAGATATTTTCAGTCCAATCAGATAGCACCTCTATCATTTTCTTTACTCGTTTTTCTACTCCAGTATCTAAAATAATAATAGTAGAATCTTCATTGACCGCATTATAAATACCATGAATAAATTCTTCGAACTCGTAGCCAGTTACCGGAATTCGCAGCGTTTCTAACAACTTCAGGGCACTTTCTAATGTATCGCCATAGATTTCACTTGTCCCAATAACTCGAATTTCTTTTGCATTAGATAATCTTTCCTTATTCGCATCAATCCATTGATAAGACTTTTCGTATGTTTTCAAAAACTGATTTGCGCTTCTCTCTAATTCAATGATTTCTGCATTATATTCTGCTGATGTTATTTTATTTGTTTCTCTTGCAAGTTGCAGTGCAAATAGAGTCAGGTTTAACTTAGTCGTGTAAAATCCTTTAGTCTTTGCACCTGCTTTTTCCTCACCGCATTTAACTGTCAAGATAAAATCCGCTACCTCATCAATTAATGCTTTTTCTTGCCCAGCCATCGAAGCTATCATACAACCTGCATCTTTTGCTAATTTCATTGCATTATAAGTTGAGTAACTGCTTCCACCTTGTGATACACCAATTAATAGCGTTTTGGAAGAATCCCCTAAGAAAGTTTCTCTACTAATAGCAAATGGATAATAGACATCTACACGAATACCCGTTACGGACTGCATTAACTTTTGTACTTGGAGACCAGAATGATAGCTTGTACCGGAGCCGGTAACAACCACACGGTCAATTTCTTTATTTCTTACTTCGGCAAACAATTGATCTGCACCTTGAATAATTTCCTTCATTTTCCCTGGGGTTTCTTGCATGTAATCTTCAATTCTCATTTTTATTCTTCCTCTCTTTTAAAGTAATCCAATCCAATGTAGAAGGATTCCAACAACGATAATTCCTAGGGTTAGTTTGGTAATGCTAACTTTTCTTTTCATTAATCCATATATGACAAATGTAGCAATCAAAGGCAGCATATTCGGTAATATTTGATCCAAGATATCTTGAAGAACTACCTTTGCACCGTTAATGTTAAATTCGAGCGGGGTTGTCAGCTTTAACATGGTGGCGACCATTCCTCCAACTACCATTAATCCGACAGTAGTGGTCATCGCCATAATCTTCTCCATTAAACCTTCTTTTTGTATTCTTTCAAGAGAATTTACACCGACACGATATCCCAGTTTTAGTCCAGCAATTCTAATAAAAAGGTGAGGAATATTAAATAAGATTAAAAACAATATAGGTCCGAAAATGTTTCCCTGTGTTGCAAGTGAAACACCAATCCCAGCTGCAATAATTCGAAATGTTCCCCAAAACAGTGAATCACCAATACCTGCCAGCGGACCCATGAGTGATGCTTTAACCGCATTTATTGAATTCGAGTCAAAATTAGAATCGTTTGCATTTTGTTCTTCCATGGCGGCGGATATCCCCATAATCGTTGTTGACACAGCCGGGGTTGTATTGAATATTTCCAAATGCCTGTTTAGGGCTTTTACCTGGTCATCGTGATTGTCGTATAATTTTTTGATAACCGGAATCATAGCAAAGGCATAGCCTAAATTTTGCATCCGTTCATAGTTAAAGGCTCCTTGAAGGGCAAAGGATCTCCAAAATACTTGGCGCAATTCTTTATTAGTTATTTTTTTGGGACTACTCAAAGTCGATCTCCCCCTCCGTTAAGTTATTAATGTTAGCTTTTTGGTCATTACCATGATTATTATTGTTATTGTTAATAACGAGATTAACAATTATAGCTATACATGCTCCAAATAACGCAATGGCTGTGATATTAATATCTAAGAAGGAGGCTGCTAAAAACCCGAGGAAAAAGTAAACACCCATCTTTTTAGAAAACAGCATATCGAGCAGTAAAGCGAATCCAACTGCAGGTAATAAATTCCCAGCAACCTCTAACCCTCCCAGAATCGTTTTAGGGACTGATTCAATTAAATTTTTCACTTGTTCTGCCCCTAAAATAATCGCTAAGACAGTTGGAATAAATACGCTTAGGAAAAACAAAATTGGAGGAATCCACATCATTATTGTTACGCCTCGGAAATCTGCCTTTGCCGCATATTTGTCAGCCTTATGCATAAAGTAAGTATTAATAATTCTGACCAGTACACCTAGTGACTGAGCTAATACAGCAATCGGAACAGCCAGTACTAGTGCTACCTCCACACCTTGGCCAGAAATAATTGCAAAAGCAGTTCCTAGCACCCCGCCTGTTACAATGTCCGGAGGTGTAGCTGCGCCTATTCCGGCAATACCCATCCAGATTAATTCAAGCTGTGCCCCGATGATGACACCCTGCTGGACATCTCCTAAAACCAAACCCACTAAGAGGCCTAAAACCAAAGGACGCTCTAACATCAGTACCCCAAAAATCCGACTATCCAAAATTCCAATTCCAGCAATAATTCCTAACATAATTGCTTGTGCTGCCATCAAAAACCCCCCTTTTAGTCTTTTAAATCATATCCTTTAGCCCCTTTTTCTTATCACGGGGCAACATTCTAAATTCAAGTTCTATTCCCATTTCTTCCATTTCCTTTAAATTCGCAAGATCCTGGTCATCAACAGCTACCAAGTCTGTTAACTTTCTTTTTCCTTCCGAATAGCGTAATCCGCCAACATTTACTTCTTTGATAACCCCTCCTGAATTTCTTGCTAGTTCAACAGCATCATTTGTATTCTTTACAAGAACCAAAACCTTACTTTTTTGTGATTGTGAAAACTTTTGGACAATCTCACCGGATTCTTGAACCCCTCGAATATACAGTTTTACGCTGGACGGCTTGGCCAGATTAAGTGCCATCGCTTTCATTTGGTCATTTTTGGCTTCATCATTAACTACAAGTATGACATTAACCCCCAGGGCAGAGGTCCAGCCATATGCTACTTGACCGTGAATTAAGCGATCGTCAATCCTAAATAATGAAATCATCACACATACTTCCTTTCTGGGATTTTAGTAAGTTATTAATATGAATAATTCCATTTTGTGCTGCGCTTACGCCTTCGGAAATTGTATCAGTAACGCTTGTTTCCTCGCCTGTCAAAATCATAGTAAGTATCATCGGCAAATTTAAGCCGGTAATTAGGTCAAAATCATCCATTTCAAGCAGCAGTTCGGTACAAATATTTGTAACACTGCCGCCAAACACATCCGTTAATACAATAAAATGCTCATCCTCCTTCTTGCCGCCTAATATCTCTTTCAATTCCTTTTTCGCCATATCGCCAGACTTTAGTTTTGTCATCCCAAAATAGGAAACATTCGTTTGCTTTCCAGCAATCAGTTCTACTGTTTCGATAAATGCTTGGGATAACTCCCCATGAGTGGCGATTAAAAAGTGTTTCATGATCTATCCCCCTTATTTTTTTCATTTTTTATAATGCAAAAAGCATGCCAACTAGTGACATGCTTGAAAAATATTTATATATTTCATACTAATTCTTTCTGGGTCAATACTTTAGGCTCGATAATATTGTAGATATAACCGATCTCTGCCAGTGTCATTTGCACACTATAATGATCTTCCAACACACTAAAAGCATTTTTTATCCATTTGATTTCCTTAGTGTGATTATTTTTAAATTTATCTAAATTAGGGTATTCCGTGATCGGTGCTTTTCTTATTAATCGCTCAATCATACAGCTTACATGGACAAATAAAGCTATCTTTTTGTCATTTGGAAGCTTCTGTCTCATCTGTTTTTCTATTTGAATAATTCCCTGCTCTACTTTATGAATAATTTTTTCTGTATCAAGAATAGTCAAGGAATCAATAACCCTGCTAAGGGAAAAGTTCATAATAATTCTATCGTTTACTTGACGAATAATCTCAGAGTCAGCAATTTTATCGAATATTCGAAACACATCACCTTCACCTTTACCAGAAATAATATCCTCTAATGAAATAAAATTAACTTCCTCTATCTCTGGATTTGCTGTTCCCACAATAGCTAGTACATCATAAATTCTTAAAGGCGCCTCGTTCATTCCGTTTTGTTTAAGCCGGTCAAAATCATGAGCTATCACTTTAATGTCTAATAAATCCCCAATACTTTCCGAAAGAAGCTGCTGAATCTGTGTAGCCGTTCCAATTCCAGTAAAGCAAGACGTTATAATAGCGTATTCCTTCCCATATGTGGGATAGTATAGATTTATATTAGGTTGTACTGATTTTTGAAGAGGTTCTACCATTTCCTCTACGGTCCTTCCCTGTATTACATAATTTCCAATCTCTAACGCAGCTGGGGTCGAAACCTGGTCTACACAAAGAAGTGGACCATCAATCTCACCTTTTATATGATCATGGATTAAACTCAATGTGCCCATGTCGACGAGAACAACTAAGCCAGTTGAAGTATCCTGTTCCTCCATATATTGCAGCATTTTCACTGTAATGTCACGGACGGTAGCCTCTACAGGCATGTCAATGGAATCAAAGACATTTACTCCCAAAAGACGATTACATACATTTGCAATGCTGCTAGCTGTGGCATATCCATGGGCAATAATCATGGCTTTAACTCGGTTATGGAATTGCTTTATTTTTGCCTTACATAAGAATAATGTCATCATGACAAAATCTTCGAGATTTAAATGAATGTCCATCCGTTTTTCAATAAATACCTTCAACTTAGAAACAATTGAATATTCCATTTTATAATGATCTTTTATGAATTGAAGCATGCGTTGAGATAGAACCTGTTCCTGTTTCGAAAATTGAAAAGGATAAGCTTTAAAAAATAAATAGGATGATAATGTATAAACACTGTTGCCATCATATTTCACATAATAATTCAATTCCAGATATCTAAAGATATCCTGCATAGTTGAAAGAATAATCTCCATCATTATATTATTTGATTCATTAGGGCGTTCAAATATTAACCTATCCATCATAGCTGTTATCTCATCTGTACATTTCTCTATAAATGCAGATTCAACGAAGTGATCATTCTCGAACTTCAAGAAATAGTTTAAGCAATTCTGATAGGTTTGTTCAATAAGTGTAATTTTCATTTCATTTACATGATTAAAAGACTGCTTACTATTAGGTGAGAAGAGCACACTGCCATCTTTAGCAGAGTAATTATTAAAAAGATTCGGGGAATTTTTAAAAATTTGCTTTGGCAAGTCCTGTAGGGTTACAAAAATTTTATCCATTGTTTTCGACTTCTTAGAGAAAGCAAAGCCGCAAGCATATTTAATTGTATTCTTACATTCACCGATATTGCCGCTATAATGATATTTGTTTAAAATATCAACAGTCTTATTTGTTACCTCGATTGGCAGGCCAAGTAACTTACTTTCTTCCATAAAAAAGTGGTGAATAAATTGTTTTTTTTCATCTGGCCCCCGTTCCTCAAGACTAGGGATATTTACTTTAATTGGTATTCTTCTTAAAAAAGTCTCTAAAAAAACGGACAGGCTTTCTGTAGTCGCGAACACCAATCGAACCTTGGACTTTCTAACAACACTCGTTTCACCTAACCTTGTGAATATTCCTTGGTCCATAAAGGTAAATAGCTTCTCCTGTCCTTCTTTATTTAAACGATGGACCTCGTCCAAAAACAATATCCCATTATTTGCTTGTTCAATCAGACCAACCTGGTCCTTCAAGGCGCCTGTAAAAGCCCCCTTTGAATGCCCAAATAGATAGCTTGATAATAGTTCGGGATTATTTGCATACTGGGCGCAATTAAAAACAAAAAAAGGAGCCTGATCCGAAATGATTTTTTTCGCCCTTGAATAATCATAAATAAGTTTTGCGAAGAAAGTCTTCCCTACACCAGTTGGACCTAGTAGAAGTAATGGCAATCCCATATTTGGGTAATAAATGGCTGTTTTGACTTGTTCAATGGCTTCTTTCAAACTCTTCTCATATCCAATCAGCCTTTTAAAAATTTCCTCCGAGTCGGGAATAAGCTCTTTCTCTATCGATTCCAAACTATCATAAACAGTATGCTGCAAACTCCCATATTGTTTTTCTAGCGTTTGTCTGTGTAAAAAACAAACAGGGCGAGTATTAATTTTTAATAAAGTCCCTTCTTTAGCTAGCTCATTTAATAATCTGCTTGCTCTCGTACGATCTATTGCAAAATGAACTGCTATTGCTTCTGTTTGAAATGTTTTAAGGCAACTGCTATCTTTAAAGGAAAACCTGCGAGTAACTTCTGTCAAATATACTGTAATCTCATTTTTCATTTCTTTTCCTCCCTCCATTACTTTTCATAATATTTTGTATTTTTTTAATATCCTTAATTTAATCTATTTTTATTAGCTATTCTATAGTTTTTATTTCCAATTTGTCTAGGAACAGATTAGTTAAATTCAATGCCATACAATTGATTTAACACTCTAACATCTCAACTTTCCTAATACCACTCATCGCGTGAATCCGCCAACTTACAAATGAAAGCATATATAATCTAAGTAAGTTAACTTTAGCTGTATAAACATTAGAACTCGGTTCCCATTCAAGACCTAAAAAATTTTTTGTCAAACGTATTTTAACTATAAGTTAATAGAGAACCTATGTGCCGAAACATATAAACACTTGCTTCTATTACTATAAATGTCTATACCATGTGGTTATCATATATTTCCTCTCTTATTCACGATAGAACAGGGCGCACGAACGTCCCAGCCGTCATCGGAAACCCTTTACTTGTGTAATTTGTCCCTAAAGAAAATGAGATATTAAGGTAAAATGAAGATACTTAAAATAATAACAAACTCGTATAGAGGATTAAGAACTAGTAAACATGACAATATATAGAAAAAGAAGCTGATCATCTACGAATAGTAGGTATCAGCTTCTTTTTATTGAGAAATTACAGACATAGATCAGTTTTATTCCCCTTTAAATACAATCTTCCCATCAACTATCGTGTAAACAATAGAGGTTTCAGATATATTTTTTGGTTCAATATTGGTCAGATCCTCTCCAAGAACAACCATATCCGCTTTCTTCCCAGCTTTAAGTGAGCCTAAGTCATTTTCGCGATATATTTGATACGCAACATTCTTTGTGTATGACTGCAGCATTTCCTTTACAGTAAGAGCTTGATCAAGGTTGCGAACCAAATCAGTATCTTGCTCTTCTGGATAAGGACTATTTCTTGTAGCTCCTGTTTCTATTGCGTTCAATGGGCGATAATCAGGGGTAGGCGGATAATCGCTGCTGCTGGCAATCGTTACTCCGGCATCCCACATTTCTCTAGCCGGATACATGGCTAATGCACGTTTCTCCCCTATCATGGCCTTTTCCAAGTCATAGTACTGATCTTTGTAAAACCAAAAAGGCTGCAAGCTCGCAATAACACCTAAATTCGCCATACGGGAGATGTCACTATCCTGAATCGCACTGATATGAGTAATCGTGTGGCGGGAATTGTGCTCTTCATTTTCTTTCTTTGCCAATTCCAGGGCATCAAGGCCCATTTTAACTGCCCCATCGCCGATTGCGTGAATGTGTACTTGTATATCTTCCTTATCTAGCTTTGAGACCATCTTATTAAAAGTATCCTCTTTCCAATTCGCATCACCGTGGTGGTGGGATCCCATTCCGGCATTCTTGGTATATGGTTCAACAAAGAGGGCTGTTTTCCCTTCAGTCACTCCATCAGCAAATAATTTTACGGTGTTCACTGAAAGCCAATCTGAATTGTACTTTTTACCAGCATCCTGTATTTTCGCAACCGCTTCTTCCGGTTGAGTTTCCGGTCCAAATACAATTGCATTGGCGACCCGCATGGTCAGCTTCCCCTCTTTTTCTAATTCATTCAGTACTTTTAAACTTCTATCACCGCCTGACATATTCATGACTCCTGTCATACCAAAGCTATGCATTTCTTTTTGAAATTCTAATATTGCCTCTTTATATTGTTCATCCGTTAAGTTAGACAGCGCCTGGACATCTGCGAGCAAATCCATTGCTCCTTCCCGCAGCACACCCCGGGGAGAACCGTCAGGATTACGCTCAATCATACCACCCTTAGGAACCACTGTATCCTTGGTAATTCCGGCAATCTCCAGCGCTTTTGAATTTACCCATACTGAGTGTTTGTCGATAGAGTAAAGCATAACAGGTATATCCGAAACAACTGCATCCAAATCCTCTTTCTTAGGGCCTGGGTTGGTACCATCCGCCTGTTCATACGGACCGTTCACCCATCCATCCCCAGTAATGATTTTGGCCTTAGGATTTTTCTCCCTAAAATCAGCGACTGCTTGGACATATTCTTCATGGCTTTCAAGCTCTGCTAGATATACTTCAAAAAGCTTGGAGGTCCATAAACCTGGCGGGTGAGTATGACCATCCATAAAACCAGGAGATACCATCTTTCCTTCCAGATCAATTACCTCAGTATCCTCCCCCACATATTTTTCCGCGTCAGAACTGCTTCCTACAAACTGGATTTCTCCATCTTTAATTGCAACTGCTTCAGCAAGCGGCTGATCTTCTTCCATGGTGTAAACTTTCCCATTTTTAAGTACAAGTGAGGCATGATCATGAGATGCCTCCACGTCCTTTTTATCAGAAGAATTTGTGTCCTTTTTGGCGGTTACATCTGATTTTTCAGTACAGGCACCAAGTATGAGCATTAATGGAATAAGGATGAAAATCAAAAACCACAACTTGTTACGCAATCTATTATTCATCGACATTTCACTCCTTATTGTTTAGGGATGTTTCAGACACACTACTATAAAAAAATCAAAACGTTGATGCTACATCTCTAACTCTTCAAAGTCGATCTTTGGGGGTTCTTTACTAAAGAAGCCGGTTGATATAATTAAATAAACGATACCGAGTAAAGTCCATATTAATCCTGCAATAATGGACATAAAATCCAGGCTGCTCCATAGGTATATAATGAAACCAAGTCCAACCAGGGGGACGATCAAGTTTCCAAAGGTGAATCCAATCGTACGTTTTGTATTGGTTTTAAAATAATTTGCAATCACACAAATATTAACAAAGCTAAATGCCGTAAATGCCCCTACATTTATAAGTGATGTTGCCATTGTTAAATCCAGAAAAAGAGAGGAAAGCGCCAGAAGCCCAATAAATAGAATATTTGGGACCGGTGTATTTAAATTAGGATGAAGATACCCAAAGAACCCTTTAGGTAAAACGTTATCTCTGCCCATAGCATATAACAGCCTTGATGCACTTACTTGAGCTGCTAAGCCGGAAGCAAATACTGAAAATAATGCGCCAGCTGTGAAAATAGATAAGAAAAGGTTTCCTCCAATGGTATAGGCGATCTCTGGAGAGGCTCCTTCGATATCATTAAACACAGATACATCAGGAAAAAGGGACTGCATAAAGAAAGTTACCGTAAAGAAGAAGATTCCCCCTATTGAAGCTACTAAAATAATCGCCCTTGGGATTGTCTTTTTCGGTTCAATCGTCTCCTCCGAAAGTGTAGTGATTGCATCAAAGCCGATAAAGGATAAAGCCAGAAGTGCAGCACCGGCAAATAGACCGGAAATTCCCATACTGGACGGAAATAATTCACTAATAGAAATTAAAGATTCGGGTCCTTTAATAATTGATCTTACATTAAGGTAAATGAAGAGGACTCCGACAATAAACTGGAAAGCAACGAGCAGCATATTTAATGAAGCTGCCAGCTTTACTCCAAAAATATTTAAAATACTAATGACAAGAATTAACCCTACAATCCAAATCCAATCGGGAACCTCTGGTAAGGCAGCAGATAAATAGATTTTGGCCAATAAGGCATTGATCATTGGCAAAGCTAAATAAGCAAGAAAAGTGATCCAGCCAGCGATTATTCCCAAATATGGGTTCAAAATATTTTTTGTATAAGTATAAACTGAACCTGCCGTTGGGTATTTCTTAACTAACTTTCCATAGCTCAAAGCCGTAAAAAGGATTGCAGTAAAAACGATAATATATGCTGCCGGCACATGCCCTGAGGATACATCCGAAGCAATTCCGAAAGTATCAAATACAGCAAATGGAGACATATAAGCAATTCCAATTGCGACAACATGCTTTAATTTCAACCTTCGCTGAAGTTGATTCGTATCATCCATATAAACACCCTTTCCCTCTATATTGAATCCGCTTTCATTTCGAGAAGAATTTTACCTAACAGCCTTCGATTAACATTCTATTTATTGAAGGCCATTAAGTAAGGCTAATTACTCTAAGTTAACCCATACACTCTTTACTTCCGTGTAGCTATTTAATGCATATGACCCCATCTCGCGGCCAAATCCGGATTCTTTATATCCTCCAAAAGGTGCAGCTGCGTTGGTGATATTATAGCAATTAACCCACACAGTACCAGCCTTTAATTTTCTTGAAATAGTATGGGCATGTTTTAAATTTTCCGTCCACAATCCTGCTGCCAATCCGTATGGGCTGCAGTTGGCGCGTTCTACAACTTCATCGATACTCTTATATGGCATCGCAGCTGCAACTGGACCGAAAATCTCTTCTCTGGCTATAGACATTTCATCCTGTACATCAGCAAATACGGTTGGCTGAACAAAATAGCCTTTGTCTAAGCTTTTTCCGCCTATTAGAAGATTTGCACCTTCTTTTATCCCCTTTTCTATATAGGATGCTACAATTTCCTGCTGTCTTTTAGAGACGAGTGGACCCATTTCTGTTGACTCATCCAAACCATTACCCAGTTTTACCTTTTCTGCATAATCTACCAGTCTATCCATTACCTGGTTATAAAGATGATCTGGTATAAACACTCTTGAGCCCGCGCAGCATACTTGACCTTGATTTGCCATAATCCCGGAAAATACACCTGGTATCGCTTTATCCAGATCCGCATCAGGCAAAATAATATTTGGTGATTTGCCTCCAAGCTCCAAGGTTACTCGTTTCATCGTGTTTGCAGCTTCTTTCATAATGGCTCGACCAACAGGTGTTGAACCAGTGAAAGCAATTTTATTTACCTTTGGATGTTTAACAAGCGCATTTCCGGCTATTTTTCCATAGCCATTAAGAATGTTGACAACCCCTTTTGGGAAACCTGCTTCCTCTATTAACTTAGCTAAATATAAAGCTGATAAAGGTGTTTGTTCTGCAGGTTTTAATATAATAGTACAGCCTGTTGCAAGAGCGGGAGCTATTTTCCATAGGGCCATCATGATGGGAAAATTCCACGGAATAATCTGCCCAACCACACCGACTGGCTCATGGTGAGTATAGTTTAAATGAGTTGTTGAAATAGGAATGGTCTGTCCAGTCATCTTTGTCGTCCAGCCTGCAAAATATCTTAGCTGTTCGATTGCATTAGGGAGATCGCCAGTTAACATTTCTTTAATGGGCTTCCCATTGTCTAATGTATCAAGCTCTGCCAGCACCTGCATGTCCCGTTCCATTAAATCAGCCAGTTTATGCATGAGCTTAGATCTTTCTGCAGAGGAAATATTCGGCCAGGGTCCCTCTTCAAATGCCCTTGAAGCCGCTTCGGCAGCTAAATGAACATCCTTTTCTGACGCAGCATATACAATAGCTAACTCTTCTCCTGTAGCAGGATTTATCGTTTGAATTGTATCTCCTTCAATGGACTCAACCCATTCTCCATTGATAAATAGTTTTTTTGGTTCTTTTAAAAATTCTATCACTTTGGGGTGCAATTCCACCGTATTGCCAACCATCCGGATCTTCCTCCTTGCTTACTCAAATTATTTTGTGACCTTTTTTGAAAAGGCTGCTAAAGAATCATCTACAATATGGATAATTCGTTCCAACTCATTATCACTAGTGATAAAAGGAGGAGCAATCGCAACAATGTTCATCCCTGGTTCAAAATCAAATGGCCTAATCAATAAGCCCCTTTGATATGCTTCATCTACCACACTAACCGATGCTTTTACAGATTCATCAAAAGGAATATTTTGATCTGGATCCTTCATTAAATCAAAACCAGCCAATAAACCCTTCACTCTTGACCCTGATACAAATTCATATTTGTCTTCTAAATAAAGAAGCCCCTTCTCTAATCGTTCTCCCAATATCCGGGCTTTTTCAATAAGACCATCTCGTTCTAAAATTTCAATATTTTTTAATCCCACTGCACAAGCTGTCGGATGCCCGCTGTAAGTGAATCCATGCGCAAGCATGCCGTCATATGATGTAAAGGCATCTCTGATTTTTTCTCTCATGACCACACCGCCAAGTTGAATGTACCCGCTGGTTATCCCCTTTGCGATTGACATAAAGTCCGGAACAACATCCCAATGATCTACCCCGAACATTTTTCCTGTACGTCCAAAACCACAGATAACCTCGTCTGCTATAAGGTGGATATCAAACTCATCACATAATTTTCTAACAGCCTGAAGATAGCCATCAGGAGGAATATGGACTCCGCCAGCTCCTTGGATTGGCTCTACAATAACAGCTGCAACCTTATCTTTTCCTAATTTTTCAATGATGCTTCTAATACATCCCTCATACTCTGGATGGTTCGTGTCACCAAGTTCACACTCTGTTAAATGAGCTTTTGCATTCACGATATCCGGGTCAGTAGATCCCGAGAATTCACGGTAAACCTCTATACCAGTTGCCCTTTGTGCAGAAACTGTTACACCGTGATACCCTCTCTTTAATGAAATAATCGTTCTTTTTTCGGTGTATCCCTGCAATTGCCAATAAAACCTGGATAATTTAAAGGCCGTATCATTTGATTCCGATCCACCGGAAGTGAAGAAAACGGTATTTAAATCTCCCGGTGTTAATGAAGCAATTTTTTCAGCCAAGCGAACAGTTGGTTCATTTGCATAGCCATAAAATGCCGAAGCATACGCAACATTTACCATCTGATTATAGGCAGCTTCAGCCATTTCCTTATTTCCATGCCCTAAATTTACATTCCACAGCATGGAAACTCCATCAATATATTTTTTGCCGCTCATGTCATGGAGATAAATTCCCTCTCCACCTGTAAAAATAAGTTTTGGGCCTGTTTGCGCCTGTAATTTTGGATTCGTAGATGGATGAAGGAGATGCCTGCGATCTAAAGCGGAAAGTTCACTTGCCAGCAATTCGTTTTTTCCATTCATAATTGTTTGATTTTGGTTCATTTTCAAACATGCCTCCAGTTAAAATAGTTTTAAAAAGCCAATTAAATAAATAAAAGTTAATGAGCCCTTGCAAGCTTTAGAATCGTGTTCAGAAGGACATTTGCACCCTTCTCAATGTCGTCCTCTAAAGTCAATTCTTTTTCATTATGGCTAATCCCGTTAATACTGGGTAAAAAAATCATCCCGGTGTCGGCCATTTTACTTATATATTTTGCATCATGTCCTGGACCGCTAAATAATCTTAAAGTGGAATATCCCAACACGCCTGCAGCTTCACTAATTGCATCCATAACTTCGGAGGAAAATAGCACAGCATCCGAATTCCAATCTGTTGAAATCGTAACTTCAACATTATTCATTACCGCAATTGTGCCTAACTGCTCTCTTAGTCTATCAATTGTACCAGCTCTAATCTCATCATCCTTGTGCCGCACGTCAATCATGAACTCTACTTCACCAGGTATAACATTCGTAATATTCGGTTTGACATTAAGTTTTCCTACTGTCGTTTTCAAACCTTCTATTTCATTTGTTATTTCATATACTTTGGTAACCATTTTAGCTGAAGGTGCCAAGGCATCCTTTCGGTCTTCCATCGGAGTAGGCCCAGCGTGATTTGTCTCTCCTACTACCTTTACATTCAGCCAGCTTATTCCTTGAATTCCTTCGACAATTCCAATTAACTTGTTGTTTTTTTCAAGAATGGGACCTTGTTCCACATGGAGCTCGATAAAGTATTTTATATCTCTTAATCTGTGCTTTTCGTCTCCCATGTATTGAATTTTTTTTAATGCCTCCTGGAACGAAATGTTCTCATTATCCTTTGTGTTATAGATAAAGTCTGTTGTAAATTCACCTGCAACACCGCCTGATCCAAGCATCGGAGGCTCAAAACGGGCACCTTCTTCATTAGTAAAATTAACAATTTCAATTGGATAATCAGTTTCAATATTATTTTCGTTTAATGTACGGACGACCTCCAAGGCGGTTAAAACACCCAGGATTCCGTCAAACCTTCCGCCGCAGGGCTGTGTATCTAAATGAGATCCAATTGCAACAGCTGGACTATCATTAAACTTTCCTTTTCTCCTTCCGTAAATATTTCCAAGGTCGTCAACTCGTACGTCCAGCTTCTCTTCCTGCAGCCATTTAACAAATATATTTCTCATCTTTTTATCTTCTTCTGTTAAAGCCAGCCGATTTAATCCTCCATTTTCTAACGCTCCAATGGAAGAACTTACATTAATCGTATCAAGCAGGCGTTTTCTATTAACCATGAGTTTCGTAGTTTCCATTTACTTACCTCCTCAACTATTTTTAATGCAATTTTTATGCCAAAGTGAAAATCATCCTAAATATCAATATTTATTTGACTATTAATCTGAAAATTAATAATATAGTAATTATTTCGAACCAATTCCGGTTCATTTTGAATCGAAAACGAATCAAACTCTATCGATCATACTTTGGGGGCTTAATATGAGCAAAAAGTTTTTTGAAGATAAACATTTTCATCATATGTTTAATCATTTAAAAGATGGGATTTTTATAGCTGACCATAATGGCATCGCTCTATGGATTAATGACACTAGTTCAAAGCAAATGGGAGCACCGCGCTCTAAGGTTATCGGAAGAAGTGTATCTGATCTTGAAAAAGACGGCTTATTCACCCCGTCCATTACAAATATTGTGTTAGAAAAAAGAGAGACCGTGACAAAGGTTCAAACCTCTAAAGGGCGACAATACTTAGCAACTGGCTATTTTGTTGAAATAAAAGAAGATAAGACCCAGTATGTCCTGGTCAATGTTAAGGATATAACGGATACTGTCAGGTCCTCCCTTCAGCTGGAAAAAGCGGAAATACTTCTCCAAAAGTATTGGGATGAACTCCAGGAAATGAAGGTCAAGGAATCAGAAAAGAAAAACAATCACATCATTATTGGCAATAGCAAAAAACATGAGGAAATTTTGGATTTAATCGGGAGAATTGCATCATTAGACGTAACCATCCTCTTAACCGGAGAGACTGGGGTCGGGAAAAGCATGATTGCATCAATGATTCACAGAAGGAGCAACCGAACCGATAAACCGTTTATTCAAATAAATTGTGGAGCAATTCCTGAAACTCTGCTGGAATCAGAATTATTTGGATACAAGAAAGGAGCATTCACCGGAGCAAACAATAGCGGGAAAATCGGATTAGTTGAGAAGGCAAATGGAGGTACCCTTTTTCTTGACGAAATCGGGGAACTGCCTTTAACTCTGCAGCCCAAGCTTCTTCAATTGGTTCAGGAAAAGTCATTTTTTCCTATTGGTTCCACCGAATTAAAACAGGTAGATGTACGGATTATTACCGCTACCCATCAAAGCCTTCTGGAAATGGTCCAAGAAAAGCGATTCAGAGAGGATTTATATTATAGATTGAACGTTGTTTCAATTCAAATCCCGGCGCTAAGAGAAAGAAAGGATGATATTATTCCTCTTGTTTTTCATTACCTTGAACTTTTCAAAACAAAATATCGAAAGTCCACTGTCTTAGGAAAAGAGCTGGTTGATTATCTGCAGAATTATAGCTGGCCTGGTAATATTCGTGAATTAGAGAACATGATCGAACGTTTAGTTGTCACTGCAAAGTCAGAAATAATTGATAAAAGCGACTTATCGGAAAAGGTATTAAGAGAGGTTCAGAAGAAGGAAAGTGCGTTTCCTCCCAAACTAAATGGCCAAAGTCTTCCTAGTTATATCGAGGAAATTGAAAAAAAGCTGATTATTGATGCCCAAAAAGAACATAACTCCACCAGGAAAGCCGCCAAAGCACTTGGAATAACACAATCCTCCTTGATAAGAAGACTGCAAAAATATAATTTATAAGTTACATAAACTAAAACATGAATTGATTCGAAATCGGTTCATTTATTCGAAAAACAAATTTACCAAAGGCTTAGAAAACGAAAAAAATTGGATATAAGCATTTAAAATTCTCTTCTTAATCTTGGCATGGAACTTGCAACAGAAACCTAGTAAATACAGTTTAAGGAGGGAGTTTTTTAAAGCATCGCTGCTTTCTTTATATAAAGGCTCTGTCAATAATTACGATGAATTACTGAGTTTAGGGGGATAAAACATGGTATTAACAATGAATGGAACACCAAAAAAAGACGGTTTTAGAATGCCGGGAGAATTTGAAAAACATAAGGGGACCTGGATGCTTTGGCCAGTCAGAACGGATACGTGGAGAGCTGGAGCTAAGCCTGCTCAAAGGGTATATGTCGAAGTTGCAAAAGCGATTGCCCAATTTGAACCTGTTACCATGTGTGTAAGACCGGAACAATTCGAAAATGCCCGCGCCCTTTTACCTGAACATATCCGCGTAATTGAAATTTCCTCTAACGATGCCTGGATGAGAGATATTGGTCCAACCTTTGTGAAAAATGATCAAGGTGAGGTGCGCGGGATTGACTGGGGGTTTAATGCCTGGGGAGGAATTGAAGAGGGTTTATATTTCCCTTGGGATTTAGATCTCCAAGTAAAACGAAAAGTATTAGAGATCGAGCATATAAGCCGGTACGATGCAACAGAATTTGTTTTAGAAGGCGGCGCTATAACCGTGGATGGTGAAGGCACGCTAATTACTACCGAACAGTGTGTTTTAAATAAAAACCGAAATAAAAATTTAACAAAAGAAGAGGTAGAAGAAAGACTTTCTGAATTCCTGAATGTAGAAAAGATCATCTGGTTAAAGGATGGGCTGGTCGGAGATGAAACAGATGGGCATGTGGACGAGGTTTTATTTTTTGTTAAGCCTGGTGAAATTGCCATGAGCTGGACAGATGACCCGATTCATCCTCAGTATGAAGTGCTTCAGGATGCATACGAACGGCTGAAGGATGCAACAGATGCAAAAGGCAGAAAACTAAAAATACACAAAATACAAATGCCGAAACAAATAACATTAAGCGAAGCTGAAAGTTTTGAAATTGATTACTCCAGACATAGTTACGAACGGTCAACACACGTGACCTTTATTTCTACTTATATCAATTGTTATTTATGTAACGGTGGAGTTATTTTGCCAACATTTAATGATCCCCAGGATGAGCATGCTGTCGCCGCTTTTCAAAGAATGTTCCCGGACCGGCAAATTGTTACGGTTAACACTCGTGAGGTGTCAGTTGGCGGAGGAAACATTCATTGCATCACTCAGCAGCAGCCGTGGCCATAAGAAAAGCTAAAGCGTCATAGAACTAAGCATTTTTAATACTCGTGAAAACTTATACTCTTATTTTTAAAAAAACTCGAGCTGAATTTTAATTCAGCTCTTTTTTTGTGTGTTCCCCGGAAAAAATGGCTTACATATAATATTTGGCACAATCCTTGCATTGTAATTAGATGTAAGAAGAAAGCCATTATGTTCTTTTTAGAAACTTAAATTTAAAGTATGAGGTGAGAATGATAATGATCGCAAATGAACTTACTTATCAAGAATTGGCGGAATTGGACAAAAAGCATTTCATGCATCCTACATCCCCTATTCAACAACAGCAGGAAAATGGCCCTGCCTATATTTTTACAAAAGGAGACGGCATATATCTCGAAGATGTTCATGGGAAAAAGGTTATTGATGGAATGTCCTCTCTTTGGAATGTAAATATTGGACATGGGCGAAAAGAGCTGGGTATTGCTGCCATGGAACAAATGAATAAGCTGGCTTTTAGCTCCTGCTTCGCGACATTTAGCAATGAACCAGCTATTCGATTAGCTGCTAAAATAGCAGAGGTCACACCTGGGGATTTAAATGCCACCTTTTTTACTTCTGGGGGATCAGAGGCCAATGATACCGCTTATAAGTTAGCAAGACATTATTGGATTTTAAAAGGGCAGCCTGAGAAAAAGAAAATAATTTCCCGAATAAAGTCCTACCATGGGGTTGCAATGGGGGCAACCAGCGCAACAGGCCTAAAGCCTTTCAGGGATTTCACTAATTCCTTGGCACCGGATTTTTATCATACGGATAATTTTTCGGCAAAAGCGTTTGAAGAAGCCGTAATATCTGAAGGACCTGATACAATTGCTGCCTTTATTGCAGAGCCCGTACAAGGAGCTGGAGGAGTTCATATTGCTCCTGAGGAGTATTTTAAAAATGTAAGAAATATTTGTGATAAATACAATATTCTTTTTATCACGGATGAAGTCATTACCGGATTTGGGCGGACAGGAAAATACTTTGGAATTGAGCATTATGGTGTTGCCCCCGATTTAATGTGTTTTGCAAAAGGAGTCACTAGTGGATATGCACAGCTTGGCGGAGTGGTCCTCTCTGAAAAGATATATGAAGATTTTAAACGATTATCAACTGGCACACTCCTGCATGGCTATACTTATAGCGGTCATCCAATGGCATGCGCAGTAGCACTGAAGAATATTGAAATAATTGAAAATGAAAACTTAATTGAGAACGCCAAAAATATGGGTGCAGAAATGCTCAAGGGCTTTAGATGGATCCAAGGAGAGAGAGAGATTGTTAAAAATGTCAGGGCGTTAGGGCTTATGGGAGCTATTGAATTAAATAGCCAACAATCGGCAGCGGGACCCCTAGCCCCTCTGATTGTCAATGAGGCAGCCAAACAGGGACTCATTTGCCGATCTGTTGTATTCGATAAGATGGATATACTTGTATTGGCCCCCCCTCTTTCAATTAATAAGCAGGAGATTGATCGTTTAGTAGAAATTATCCATCATGCCATCTATCAAATAGAGCAAAAAGTGTAGACTTTTATTTCAGAACTGGACTTTTTTAAAAAGTAATTAATCTTGTTCAAAAATTTGGAGGTTATATGCTTATGAAAAAATATCACCTGTTTATCAATGGAGAGTGGGCAAAAGCAAAACATTATAACCCCCTATTCTCTCCTTATAGCAAAGAACTGATCGCAGAAATCCCAAGTGCAACAGTGGAAGAAGTCAATTCCGCTATAGAAGCTGCATACAAGGCGAGAACGATTATGTCTGAAATGCCAAGCCATCAGCGGGCAAAAATCCTTGAAAACCTCGCAGGCCTATTTGAAGCGCACTTTGATCAAGCTGCTGAAATTCTTTCTTTAGAGGCGGCGAAGCCGCTAAAAACCGCTAAAGGAGAAGTGGCAAGAACGATTCAAACTTACAAATTTGCTGCTGAGGAAGCTAAAAGAATTAGCGGAGAAACAATCCCGCTGGATGCAGCTCCAGGCGGTGAAGGGAGATTCGCTTACACTGTAAAAGAACCACTTGGAGTTATCGGAGCCATTACTCCTTTTAACTTTCCGATGAATCTCGTTGCCCATAAGGTTGGACCTGCAATTGCCGCTGGAAATACAGTCGTATTAAAGCCAGCAGGCCAGACGCCCATTTCGGCCTATTTTCTTGCTGAACTTATGCAAAAAGCCGGGCTGCCGCCAGGTGCTTTGAATGTAGTAACAGGAAGTGGCCCGGTCATAGGTGAAAAGCTGATATCAGATGATCGAGTGAAGAAAATTACTTTTACGGGCAGCCCCGAGGTCGGAATCGGCATCAGGAATAAAGCGGGATTAAAACATGTCACACTAGAACTGGGATCTAACGCTGCACTCATTGTAGATAAAAATATTGATATCGACAAAATCATTAAGCGCTGTGTAGAAGGAGCCTTCAGTTATCAGGGTCAGGTTTGTATTTCCCTTCAGAGAATTTATGTCCATAAGGATAGCTACACCAGCTTCGTTGAAAAATTTGTTAAAGCAGCACAACAATTGAAAGCTGGAGATCCTTTAAATCCTGACACAGATGTTTCTGCTTTAATTAATCCTAAGGAAGTGGAAAGAACCCTTGAATGGATTTCAGAGGCAAAACAAAATGGGGCAATCGTTGCTGCAGGCGGAGCCAGTGAAGGTAATATCCTCCTCCCTACTGTTTTACTAGGTGTGAATCCAACATCTAAGGTGTCATGTCAGGAGGTTTTCGCTCCAATTGTTTTAATAAACAAGGTCAACTCTGTTGAGGAAGCGATTGATTTTGTTAATGATTCCCGTTATGGGCTGCAGGCTGGCATTTATACAGATAATATTCACACTGCTTTACAGGCATCAAAGAAATTGCATGTTGGCGGAGTCCTCATTAATGATATACCCACCTTCCGTGTTGACCACATGCCTTATGGCGGTGTAAAAGAAAGCGGCATTGGACGTGAAGGGATTAAATATGCCATCGAGGAAATGACTGAGCTCAAGCTAGTAATCTTTAATAATAATGATTAATGGAGGTTATTTAAATGATTATTGGAGTACCGAGGGAAATTAAAAATAATGAGAATCGGGTAGCTCTAACCCCAGCCGGTGCTATGAGCCTGGTTAATGCTGGACATACGGTAGTGATCGAGAGTGGAGCGGGACTTGGGAGTGGATTTAGGGACGAGTTCTATCAAGAGGTTGGTGCCTCTATTGAATCAGCCGCAGCGAAGGTTTGGGCAAATGCAGAAATGATTATGAAGGTCAAGGAACCTATTTCAAGTGAATACAAGTATTTCCGAAAAGGCCTTATTTTATTTACTTACCTGCATTTAGCAGCAGAACCTGAACTGACAAGAGCACTGGTGGAAAATGAAGTAACAGCTATCGCATATGAAACAGTACAAGCAGGAAATACGCTGCCGCTGCTTACTCCAATGAGTGAAGTAGCTGGAAGAATGTCCGCCCAAATTGGTGCACAGCTTCTAGAGAAAACGAAAGGCGGGAAAGGAATTCTTCTTTCTGGTGTACCAGGCGTTAAGAGAGGAAAGGTTACCGTCATTGGCGGTGGCGTTGCAGGAACAAATGCTGCAAAAATCGCAATGGGTCTGGGTGCTGATGTAACAATCATCGATTTAAGCCCAGATCGCTTGCGCCAAATCGATGATATTTTTGGCAGCCAAATCCAAACACTTATGTCTAATCCTTTTAACATTGCCAAGGCGGTTGCAGATTCCGATTTAGTGATTGGAGCTGTACTCATCCCAGGCTCGAAGGCACCGAAACTAGTGACGGAAGAAATGATTAAATCAATGGAGGTAGGATCTGTAGTTGTTGATGTCGCCGTTGACCAAGGAGGTATTATTGAGACAGCTGACAGAGTCACTACTCATGATAACCCAACATATATTAAGCATGGTGTTATCCATTATGCTGTGGCAAACATGCCGGGAGCTGTTCCGCAAACATCAACTATCGCCCTTACAAATGTGACAGTTCCATACGCGCTGCAAATTGCCAATAAAGGTGTAAAGAAAGCATTGATTGAAAATCCAGCTCTTGCAGCAGGACTGAACACCATTAATGGTGAAGTCACCTATAAAGCTGTAGCAAACGATCTCGGCTATGAATATGTCCAACCGATGAAAATATTAGCCAAAGAGGAAGTTAATAATTAGGAAGCCGCTTAATCCATTTAGATTTGTTCCATTTTTTTAAACATTAGCCTGGCATATAAGTCAGGCTCTCTTAATGTTTGGCGGATGAACGCTGACAAAATGTCTGCATTCCCGTTTTCCGCCATTTTCATCTTAGAAGATATTCCTTTTCTCGGAGAAACACTATCTTCTCTTCCTCTTCTATTAAACAGTATTAGCTCCATCACCATTAATAAGTATGGACTCTTCTAAAAACTATCTAAAGAAGTTCTTTTTTCTCATGTTTTTATTTTAGTACAATCGTTAGTTTTAAAAAAACCTGCCCCTTTAGCCGAATAAGAAAAAAGAGCTGCCGATCCACACTGAATCTCCAACTCTTGCACCTGTTATTCTAAGCTCCATTTCTTCACCAACTTATCATCAATTAACCTTATTAAAAACTTTTTATAGTGCAAAGCTTATTAACCATCCCCAAAATTTTTCAACGCTGCCTAAAACTAAATATCCCCCACTTTATCAATCATTTTAATCGAAAGATAAACACTAACGAATCCTAATAGACAAAGCACTGCATTAACAAGGGCAGGGTCAAGAGTGATATTAATAAGAGAGGAAAAGTTTTGAAACTGCATTAGGAATATGGCACAAATAACGGTTGGAATCGTTGCCCTTTTCCAAATACCAAAGAAGAAGAGCGGAATTAAACTAATTAGGGCAGTTATAAATGAATGAACAATCATTTTACTAAAATAGGCTGCGAAATCTGCAGCAGTTGGCTGCCCATTAATGATATCAAAAACCTGATCGATCAAATAGGTTGCCAAGCCGGTCAATACAAAGGATACAAGCGTACAAAGGAAAACAGCCAGCGAGATAAAAAGAATTTTCGCCATAACCAGCTTTTTCCGGCTTATTGGATAGCCAAACGAAAGAGATATGGTTTTATTCTTATATTCCTCAATGAAAACCTGATTGATAAGAGATGCTCCAAATAGGACAAATCCCAGCTGAATCGACACGATCAGCTGAATAACAACGGAATAATTCTGCCCAAAATCTGCCATTACCATCTTAATAAAAAACACTGGCAAAAACATAAGAATGCCTAGGTAAATAATCATCTCACCAATAACCATCTTTTGTTTTAATTTTCTCCATTCCAATTCCATCAATTTAAACAATTATTTCACCTCCATGAATTTGACGATAAAAATAGTCTTCCAGTGTGCTTGTATGTTTTTGTATTTCCTCTAGCTCAATATCATGCAGAATTAAGATTTTTGTAATCTCACTTTGAGACTGGGTTACATCATAAATCCGAACTCTCCTGTCACCTACAATCTTCATATTGGATATGCGGAGTTCATGTTCAAGCAAATACGCTGTTCTATCGGCGTCTGGTGTGACAATTTCAATATAATCCGCTCTTTGCTTCCTAATCTCTGCTAAGCTCACTTCATTCACCAGTTTTCCATTTTGAATCACACCAACCCGATCAACAATCTGTTCAATTTCTCCTAAAATATGACTGGACAGAAGAAAGGTAATCCCATATTCCTTGTTCAGCATCCGAATTAAATCACGCATATCTTTAATGCCAATTGGATCCAGACCGTTTGTCGGTTCATCCAAAATAATCAGCTCAGGCTTGGTGATAATGGCTCTTACAATCCCAAGGCGCTGTTTCATCCCAAGGGAAAAATCCTTAACCACTTTATCTTCAATTCCTTTTAAATGGACCAATTCCAAAGCTTGTGTAATAGCCTTTTTATCATAATAACCTAAATATTCACAGTGAAGCTCCAGATTCTCCATTGCTGTTAAATGCTCGAAAAAAATGGGATATTCAATTATACTCCCTACTCGTTTTAAGCCTGACTTATTGGTTTCTGTGAGTTTTTTTCCAAACAATAAAATTTCTCCCTTAGAAGGAATAAGCAATCCTGTGAGCATTTTCATGATCGTTGTTTTTCCAGCACCATTCTGACCAAGAAATCCATATATCTCCCCTTTTTTGATATGAAGGTTTACATTCGATACGAGTGTTATACCTTTCACGGTTTTCGTTAATCCATTTGTTTGAACAACGTAATCCATCATTTAGACCTCCTTTATTACTTTTATCTTAATCAGAGATACTGACTTTTTTCTTTCTCATTTCTTACATGTTTCTTAAGTTGGAATTTTTTACATCATCCAGAGGCAAGTATGTACCAAGATAGCGTGGCTATCTAATCATGTCACCAAAAAATAGGCAAAAGTAAAAAAGAGCCGTTCCAGCAGAACACCTCTTTCAAGCAATCTTAATATATCATTTGTTTAAAGATACATATGAAAGCCGTTTTCTCAAAGGGTTTGCTTCTTAAGTGTATCGAACCATTCATTGCTTCTGTTAAACGCTTCGAGATGCTTAAGCCTAGACCGCTTCCTTGAAATTGTGGATTTCTGGCATCATCCAGTGTATAAAGCCTGTCAAATACACGATCCTGATGCACCTCTGCAATCCCTTTTCCTTTATCCCAAATCTCTACAGCAATGGACCCTTTATCTTCTCGAAGTGTTAAACCAAATACTCCCCCATCACTTCCATACCGTATAGAATTAGAAATTAAATTGCTGAGTATTCGATTTAAAGCATGCTCATTGCCGAGGATGTAAAAATTCCGGTCCGGGATATCAATTTCTACCTGAAGACCCTTTGAAAGGAGCAAATCATAATAATCCAAAACATTCTTCCTGCAAATCTCATTAAGAGATATCTTGCTTAATGGAATCATATAATCATCGGATTCTATTTTGACAAGGTCAAAAAATTGATTAAGTAATGAGATTAACCCCACTACTTTTTCATGAAGCCGTAAAATGGCCTTTTCCTTCTCATCCTCACTTAACTTATCATCCAGCTTAAGTTTCTCCACATAACCTAAAATAACTGTTAGTGGTGTCTTCAAATCATGTGACATGTTGGATATCATCTTCCTTAAGCTGTCTTTTGTACTTGCGTAATCTGCAAATACCTTTTGGTTGTATGCCAATAGCCGGTTTATTTGAATGAGTAAAAACTGTATGGAATGCTGGTCTGTTTGCAATAACACTTTTTCAGCTGTCTTGTGCTCTATGATTTCTGCTAACTTTTCACTTATTTCATGTAAATGGTTATTTATTTTTTTTCGGGAAACATACTGGATTATATTCATGACGAGTAAGAAAGTAATCAGCACACTAAGCGCAAGGATCATAAATTATTCTCCTAATTTATATCCGATCCCCCAAATTGTCCGAATATACTGCGGGTTAGACGGATCCTTTTCAATTTTTTCACGAAGCCTTCTTATATGAACATTTATTACATTTTCATTACCATAATAATCATCTTGCCAAATAAACTGGTAGATTTGCTCCTTTGTAAACACTCTGCTCTGATTTGTCATAAAAAGCTTTAAAATATGAAATTCTTTGGATGTTAGCTGGGCAATCTTATCCTTCACCTGTACAGAAAAGGTGGATAAGTCGAGGGAAAGTTCTTTAAATTGGATAATTGCGGGAGCGGAATGGTTCGTAGCGGGAATATATTGCGTTGCTCTTCGAATCGCTGCATGCACTCTGGCAGTCAGTTCAATCATGGAAATAGGTTTACTGATATAATCATCTGCACCAAAACCAAGACCTAAAGCTTTGTCCAGGTCACTTCCTTTTGCTGATATAATCAAAACAGGAAGTAAGCTTTTTTCTCTGACTTTTTTTAAGATATCCATACCACTAAATTTAGGAAGCATTAAATCAAGCAGGATTAAATCGAACTCTTCTTTCTTAAAGAGAGATAATGCCTCCTCTCCATCAAATGCGGTAAGTACTTTAAAATTCTCCTGTTCTAAGTGATCCTTTATCAATTTATTAATTTCCCGGTCGTCTTCCACAAGCAAAATACGTTTTTGCATACTTCCACATCCATTCACTTCTTTTAACACAGCCTATCATATACGTTTTTCTATTACTGTATTTCGATACTATACACAAAATTCCTTCTTTCAAAAACCAAGTAGCTTGGAAATGTTTTACTTACATTTTATTAATATTAACAACGAAAAATAAAAAGGCATTAAGGCTAGAAAAGGTGGTGGAAAAATGCAGCAACAACAACAGCAAATTTGGTTTCCATTAGTTGCATCAATTGGTATCGGTGCAGCAGCGTTCTATAGTATGACCAGGGGGCAAGGTACGGGGCAAACCCTTCAACAATTTATACCATTGGCAGCAGGAATGGGTGGTAATCAGGCCACACAGATGCAACAAAATCAGCAAAACAACCAACAAAATAAATTAAATTCAAATAACCAATTACAATAAAAACCCTTTTTTCACAGAAGGTTTTTCAATAAGAAAGTATATTTTTTTATAAAGAAAGCGACCATATTTTTAAGGCTGGTCGCTTTTTAAAAAACATTACTGGAATAACTTAATTATTAACTACCTGCCCCTTTAGTTAAATAATAAAAAGTCTCCTGATTTGGCAGCTGCTCTTGAAAGAAACATCTCACATTGATGTTTCAGGTGAAGCAGATGTCATAAAAAGAACTCCATCTGAAAAGCAGGAATAAATATTTTCGCCATATTCTTAAACCACTGAATCCGATCGTCTCCATAAAGGAAACGGCAACTGTGGATAAAAGGACCCGACAATCAGGGCGAGAACTCTTTTCTTCCATACTTGTAAACCTAATCCTGCAGCAGTATCATCTACAAATGACAGCAACAAGATCGAGATAATAACGGCAAATTGGATATCACCCCATCCCTAGGCATACATGCTTCCTAAAAGTCAAACTAGTGCAGCAGGATTGGCTTAAAGTTATTGGGCATATTAAAAAATCCAACAAGTTTATTATTAAATTGTATTAAAAACAGTAAAAAAGGCTGTTTTTGACATACTATATATTAGGTATGTTCCTAGGAGTGGTATCAATGAGGAAAATAAATAAATTAGCCGGCCTATGCTGGGACGGATTAACTTTAAAACATGTTTCTCACAAAGGGATTGTTATTCCTTATGTATTATTTTTTATTATCACATTAATTTTTGAGCTGTTTTTATCTGCTTTGTTCATTTTATCTTTTTTTCTATTCAGTACATATGGATACAATCCTAATATTCAATACTATATGAACGCTGTAATTTTGATTCTTATGTTAGTCATTACAGTTCCATTGCTAATTACAATAATGAAAGTACACAATAAGGTTTTTTTGAAAAAAGAATAAGTATACATCGTTAATAAATCAATGTTTGAATCTCTTATATAGGAATACTTCTCTATTGCTTAATATATTCATTATTGTGCTTTACCCAGTGTGTCTTTGTATGGAGCTACCCTACTTCTTTCATCTTTTCAACATTAGGAATAACTTTATTTATTTCTGACATGTCTATATACAAGAAGCCGCCTGGGCTTGGCAATTGATTTTAAGCACCCATTACTTTAAGTGTAATAATTCAAAAAAGGCAGCTTTAATCTAATGGCTTTCCATACCTCACTAAAACGTGCCACAATAGTTTTAATTCCTGAAGTACCTCCTTATGATCCCCACGTTCGCTCCAAGATGCCGGATTGCGTATTAAGTCCATTACAGCAGTTCCAATTATGCTCGCATCGATAACATTATTTTGTCCAATGAGTTTTGCTAAGGAGGGCATAGATGGGCCTCTAAAATCTTTTGGAACTTCTTCTATCATAAGTGCAAATCACTTATGCCAATACAGTTGAATGGAATATTTAAAGCACAGTTGTTCTAAGATTCTCCCTATACGAGTTTTCTTAAAAGAAGGGTCTGCAACAAGCAAATCCACGTCTTCTTTAAGTGAAATATCTCCATGAATCTGGGCTTCAATATAGTGATTAAGATTTCGATTTGGCTTTTTGGTTGCTGGGTCTGTAAACGGTCGTTCAAGATTAACCAGTAAATGATTTACTAATCTAACTGGAGGCAGATTTCTTTCACCAATTGCAAAATCTCTTACGAACGCCTCTTCTAAAAGAGCAGCCAAAATCATGTCAAACTCTTTATAAGTTCCCTTTTCTTTTGGGTCTTGATGCGAATCTAAATATGTATAGGTAGAACGATATGAAACCTTAGGGGATAGAAGAAAATAGCATGAACCAAAACGTGGGGAAGGTCCATCTGGGTGCAACATCAAATTCAATGCACCATATTTAGGACGATGGTTATTGGTTATGCCCTGCAGGTGATATGCACCTTCAAAAATTCTCTTCTCCCAAAGGTCTCGTTCACCACCTGGGTAAGCAGATACACTGCCGTTAGACAACCCTGTTTCAAACTGGCTCTTATATATTCCAGACTCTAACAGTGCTTCAGCAACACTTTTCATAGATGAATCTGGCCTATCTGGGTGAAAATGTAATCCTATTCTTGCATGGGCCTTTAATTTATTTACAGCATTTTTAAATGTTTCATCCGAAATATTAGACATTTTTAATATGTGATTTATTGTCTTTTTAGCTTCATAGGTATAGTCCTGTGCATATTTTGTAATATTTTCCAAAGCTAATAATTGTGACCTTGATAATTCCATAAATAAATGAATCTCTCCTTTCATCGGATTAAATCAATAATTCAGCAAGGATTCCTTATTTTCCTTCTTAAACAAATCTGCCCCGTTTGTGCAATAAGAAAAATGCTTCCTGGATTGGCAGCATTAACTTCAACTCTCGATTTATGTACAAAGCTTTATATATCAACCAACGGGTTTAGCCTTTATAATTAGAAACAGATTATTCTTTTGTAAAAAGCTTAGGGTCAATTTGGTTATTAACAGAAGCTGCATTATAAAAATACCCCATTTCAAGTTTGTCTTCATATGTTAGTTCCGTTTGATAATCATTTTCTATCTCACTATTATTTACGCCACATGCTTGAATTTCGCGATATCCCTCCCTATAATCAGGGTGTAAGGAGTAACTTGAGCAATCTTCTTATTCTGGTTATAATTCATTTTAATGCCTCCTGGTATTTGAGTAATGTCCTTTTCGCTTGCCGGCTTCAGGACTCTCTCATTCTACCAAGAGGTTATTTTTTTGTTCAAACTCCATTTTCCTTCATTACAGGAATGCTGCCCCGTTTGTTCAAAAAGAAAAATCCACCTGGTATGGCAGTCTCTGCAATAAATCCAGATTTTTATCTATCCTCTTTTAATGCACATTTTAGACGTGCGCCATGAACTTCCATTGTTCCTCGCCTTCCTGCTTTGCGTACAATTCCTTCCGCATTCAATTCATTTAAAAGGGCTGTCACTGTTTCACGAATACTGCCCATCATCATTGCTAATTCGTGATGAGTGATGTGAATATCAAGTGCAATCCAATCTCCCGGGCTTCTGCCTGACGATTTATCCCCAAACTTTTCTGTAAGTTTATTTAACAGGAATAAAAGGCGTTTCTTTACACTGCTATATGCCATATACTCTAATAACTCTTCGACTTCCTTTAAACGGCTGGAGATTATTTCAAGTAGTTTTAATGCAATACTTGGACTTTCGCATATTATTTTTTCAAACTGCACTCTATCTATTCTGCAAATAATAGAATCTTCCCATGTCTCAGCATATAAATTTTCAGAACCTGTTGTAAACGTACCAATCTCTCCAAACACATGTCCACTTTCTAAAATATCAATTGTAAACTCTTTCCCGCTTTCAGTTAATCTATACAAACGAACTTTACCCGATTTGATCAAATACAATATCTTTTGATTCATATGAGGAGAACTAATAATGGTACCCTTTTTCATAACTTTTATTGGTGTGACCGGTTCATATTTCTTTAATTCTTCCAAGGCTAGATCCCCAAAAAGCTGTATTCTCGATAAATACTTAATCTTATCCATAGAGCCCTCCCAAAATTCTGCGGAATGTAGTCCAGACTACATACTCACTAAATTAAAAAGCCTAGAATTACTGTGTAGCATGCACGTCTATTATACAAAAGGAGGGAACTGTATGGATTCTGTAACGGTTACCATTCAAATTATTCTAATTCTTATTTTCGTTATTTCTATTTCGATGAAATTAGTGCGTACCAAGTCAATGGTTAAGCACTGGAGGGAATATCGCTACCCCCTTTGGTTTATGCAAATAACTGCTTTCTTAGAATTATTGGGGGTAGGCGGATTGATTATTGGATTTTGGCTTCCTAAATTTATTTTGCTTTCGGGATCCCTAATTATTATTCTTATGCTTGGTGCTTTACATGCTCACTTCTTTAGAGCCAAACATAGACCGATTATGGGGTTAAATGCTTTAACGATGCTTACTTTAGCTAGCGTAATCATCTTTATTCAAATTGTTAAGTAGTTAAGAATAGCTATGCCAATTATATATGTTACATGCACAAAACGGGCTTTATTATGGGGGCCTTAGGCTTACTTAAAATAAATAGCCCGCTTCTATATAAAGAAACGGGCTATTATTTAACTCGAAGGGAAAAGGCAACTATTTTACTAAAGTACAGTTTTTCTTTTTTCTTAATCCTCCATTGTATATAAGTGTTTTCTGAGACCTAGCATTAAATAATATTAAAAATCAACGTATTTTGTCTGTTCACAGAGATAGTGCTCTTAGTATTACAAATATTTCTTTCACAATCTATCACCATGTTACCATTACTCGCCCTTCATATAGGGAATCCTCCTTGAACAAAACTGCCCGTTTCTACAATAAGGAGTTCAACATAAAAGGGCATTAATCCTGCTTGGATCAACACCCCCGATAGTTTATAATTATCAACAACCTCTGTTAACTTATCTAAAAACTTTGATTATGTGTAAAAATTATACTTTGACATCGTACAAAGTATGGAAATTTATTTCAAAAAATAAAAATATGCCATTTGATATTTTAACTCATTTATTCATTGAGTTCATTAACTGGAAGAAGTATTCAGGTTTATGAGTCTTATTTAAACTATACCAAGAATCTAATGTATCGGGTGCAAATACATCTAATTTTTTCAGTACTTCCATCGCAAATTCCAGAGGAGCTATTCCTGATGCAGTAACTAAATTCGCATCAGATACCGCAGATCCCACCTCATAGAACTTTTCTCCTTTATAGTTAGGACATACCATTTTAGTGTATTCTAAATTATTACTTGTATGCTTTCTAGTATCTAAGTATCCCATATTCGCAAGGGCCTCAATTGCACCACAAATTGCAGCAACAATAGTGCCAAGCTTTAAAGCTTGTCCAATTCTTTCCAAGATAGGTTGATGAATTTCTTCATTCCAAGTAGTCCCTCCTGGTAAAATTAAAAGATCTTTACACTCAAGAGTACATTCTTCAAGGGAAATAGCTGGTTTTATGCCCAATCCTCCCATAGTAGTAATCATTTCTTTATTAGCTCCTACTGTAATTACTTTTAAAGGTTCTAAATCTTTTTTGAAATATCTTCCTGAGTTTAGTTCAGCAATTAAATATCCATATTCCCAGTCCGACATTGTATTAAATACATATAGAAAAACTTTTTTTGTTTGCATCCAATAACACTCCAATCATAAATTTTATAGTTTATTTTTTTACACATCAAAAGAAATCCCACCTAAAAGAACATACGTTCTCTTAGAGATTATTGTATACCATATTTAACCAAAAGTCTATTTCTTTTTCATCTAACCTGCCCCATTTGTTCAATAAGAAAAACTGCCTAATTTAGTAGAAAATCTTGAACACAGGACCCTATAGCTTGTGCAGAAAACTTCAAATGTTAATCTCTAAAATGTGTTGCGACACTAAAAAAAGGGCGCCCTCATATGAAAGAATAAGCGCCCGTGAAAAATGAGATAATGTTCTCCTTTTATGCCTTGTTATTCAAAAAATTGTATACTCGGGAGAATGCTATTCTATTACGTTTATTGCCGTTGCTTCCTTTACAATAATAATACCGTCATATGCTTCGCTGGGTGTCATTTTAATCGTGTAAAACACCTTTGAAAACTTGTACCACGTACGAAAATCATCCCCGATATTTGACATCTTTTGCTCACTCGTGATGATATCCATTAATTCATCAGACGTACTCGCTTTTTCAAAATTAACATAGAAAATATTTGACTCCACTTCACTAAATGCATCAACTAAATCATTGTGATTCTCCAGTTTATAAATTTTCCGTTCACCAGAGTCGCCCTTTTTCGCCTGGAACTCGCTGCTGATAAAATCAGTTCCAATGGCAAAGTACTCTTCACCATATACCTCATCTAAATAATGCCCCATCGATTTGTAACCGGCTACCGATGCCGACGTTTTTTCAATATGCCCATTATGTCCGGTGACAAATATTTTATCATGGCCACGTGCTGCTTCAAATTCAGCTATCCATTGTAAATTGTCCGCTAAAAATTGATCACGAAGTTTCGTATAATCTCCTTCGTTTAAAAATAACTGCGTACGTTGTTTCATGTTTTTCGCATTTTGTAAAGCAAAGGCATAGGCATCAGCAGAAGATTGCTTCACGTAAGTCACTTCATTAGATTGCAGGTCTAAAATGATTTTTTCTATTGTTTCATCGATTTCATTCAATTGCTCCGTAGTTAACTCACGCATTTTATCATTTGAAATATGTTTCAAATGTAATGCATTTTTTTTGAATTCATCTGCGTTTACCACTTTATAATAATCAAGCACTCCTTTCTTACTGTAGTCATAACGCTGCATATCATTTCCATAAAAATAAACTTTATCATCCTCGCTCACAGAATCGTTATAATCATGCATCCATTGAACAAGATCAATCATTTGTTCCGTCTTATAAATACTATAATCAAGAGTGTTCACTGCCTCTTCTGCTGTTCCATTTCCATTTAAAATGAACTGATTAATTCGCTGTCCGCCTCCAAAATCACCTTCTAAGACAAAAACACGAACACCCTCGTTTTTTACAAGCACTTCAAAAACATCTCTTTTCAACTCTTGAAATTCAATGTTTCCGTGTGTTGCCTCCCCCAAACCGATTATTTTTACATCATCTGGAATATCGATTTGTTTAACGGCTGATATGTATTGATCTTCTTCTTCCACTACTTTGGCACTCCCGCAGCCTGTTAATAAAACAAAAAGCGAAATGATTGTTAATAATAAAGAATCCTTTTTTAAAAAAACCATCTTATATCCCTCAAATACTCTTATTTTAAAAAATACTACCATTAGATTCTAAAAGACTATTTTCCGAAAGATCTTCTACTAACCTGCCCCGTTTGTTATATAAAAAAGCAGCTACCTTTGTAATGGCAGCCTTATTAAAGTCTAAGTCTATTTATTATCTATTTATTTTTCTTAGTTTTTTTGTCAAATAACCCCATAGCAACTGCAACCGCAATTCCGATTGCAACCCACCCACCAAAATTCATTACTCACACCACCCTTAATATTATGTACGTATGATATTATTAAAAGATTCATTAAATAATATCTCGCAGAATTCTTATTACACAAACCTGCCCCTTTTGTTAAATAAGAAAAAGAATTCGGCAGCTGATCTTGAATATAAGCACCTGCTCGCTTAATCACCAAAAAAATTTTAATTCCGTATTTAAGAATGGAAAGTAAAGTTAAAAAAAGCATCCATTTTTAAATGGATGCCAATGTTCAGTACACTTTGTTTCTAAGTCCTAGCAATCTGTTTGTGTAGGAGCTTATAAAAAAGACGCCTTCTTACAAAAGAAAGCGCCCGATTGTTGAACCTATCTAACAAAAGGTAGATGGAATAAGCAAGTGAATATTATCTACTTTATTTACTTCTTTTATTTATAAATTTTAGTTTAAGAACTAGAAATAAGAAATTTTTTAGTTAAGAAGATGTAAACCATGTTGTTGAATCCAATTTTTAATTTTTTCATGGTCAACTTGCCTTTCGTCGTATGTAATCTTTACTTCACCATCATCGATGTCCACCAAAGCTCTCTCAATGCCATCCAACTTCATCAGAATCGTTTCTAATGTTTGAATCGGCTCTTCATTTGTTGCTTCTTTAATAAAAATAGTTAATTGCTTCAATTTTTAATCCTTCCTTCCGAACATTTATTCTTTGAGCTTCTGTTAGCACCTTCAAGATAAATAAGGTGATGGATCGTCACCATTACAGCGTCTAAACCTTCTCATAGTTTGAACGATTTTTTCATAATTCCCCTTATTTATTATTTTAATTATCCATTTTTCGCCACTGAATTATAGAATATGTAAATTTTTAAAAATTAACCGGTTAAGATTTAAAAAACAATGAAAAATGACTTATAGTAAAGTACGAGGATATTGAGCTTATTCAATTGAAGAAACTTATTTTCATGGTAAAAAGAAAAAACAGCCTGATTAGCAGCTGAACATGAATATAAGCATTCTTGATTCTTTGCAGTATTAGGTAACCTAAAAGTATCGAATATATCTTACTCAACTTAGTACCTCCACAGTAAATCCTCCTGAGGCTTTAACATAGAATGTCCATCGATGAGCCATCTTAGGCGGCTTCACATCAAACCATCATCCTTCAATCGTTGATTGATCTCGTATACTCGTTCATTACTCTCTTGAAAGAAGCCAATATGAAAGGACATGGGGTAGTTGGCCTGAGTATCTTTCATCAAAGCTAGCAGCAATCCGTCATCATCAGTTAATACAGCAAATGAATCGCTTTTTATCCTCTTGGTTTGCAAGTAGAAATATTTCTCTAAGAACTCTCGTGCAGCAATAACGTCAGTGGCCGTAGGATTGATATGGTATAGTTTCATAGGGTACACTTCCTTATTAGCATAACTTTTCAAAACTATCTTACAAGCTTGATTTAGACTTCTTGCTTCTTCCTCTCTTTTGTAGTGAATAAAATAGCACAAACTTGCCTTTTTTCAATTATATTTATCCTGGAATATTCAAAATTAAAAAAGCGTTAAACCCAAGTGGCTTAACGCTATACTATACATTTAGTTCAAAATTTTATTAAATCCATTCTTTCCCATGTTCACGAATGAATTGAAGTTCCTTTTGATAATGTTCAAAATGTCCTTCATCGATCATTTTTTGAAACGCCATATTGCCTTCGTTTGCTTTCCTTTGCATTGTTTTACATAAACCTTCTACTCGCAGCAGCACCATCTCAAAAAAACCATTTTCTATCCCCTCAATACCATAGGATTCAAAAAATAATCTAACTCTTTGTTTTATACGGTTGGCATCCTTTAATGGATCATAATAAACTGCCTTACCTGATTCAGTATGATAAAGTCTGCTTAAAGGAACGCAAGTGTATAGAGTATAAGCTATATCCCAAAGTCTTGGACCAGGAGCAGCAAGATCAAAATCAATAATCCCTACTGGCTTTTCGTGATTAAAAATGATGTTATAGATGGCAAAATCATTGTGACATAGCACCTCCATTGGCTGAGGTGTGTTTTCTATTGGCTGCCAATTCTCGTCGATAGGAAAATTACTCACAGCATCATGATAGAGACGAAGCATTTTCGCTATCTCTTTTAAAACACCATTAGACCACATATATTTTTTTAAAGGATAATTACCAGCTTCTCCTTCAATAAAAGTTAATATCTCTCTATCTTTTTCATCAATACCTAAGTACTTCGGTGCATAGTCGAATCCTTCACTTTCTAAATGCTGATACAACTTATGAATTTTTACACTATCAGGTTTTAATTCTCGTCGAACAGTATCTCCCGAACGGTATACTATCGAGACATTTCCTCCTGTTAGCACTTCTTCGTTTTCGTAATGACTTTTCATTAGAATTCCCCCTATTTAGGGACGTTATGACTGTGTCAATTGAGATGTATTTTTACCCATAATGAAAAACAGATATATAAGGATATCTGCTTGGCAATGGGAATTTAATTGTCCACATCTTGTATCCCTTGAATGATTTCAGATAGACAAATAAACGCATCCTTAAAGACCAAGGACCGCACCCTGTCTCTATCCAATTAAATAATCATTTCAAGGTATTCCACATGTGTAATATAGATTCCCCTTTCATTACATCTCTTTAAATTATATAATACCAAATATTAGTAATTAAATAAAACCGAATTCACACAATTTATCTGTAATTTTTTCAACACACCTTATTCAACAAACCTGCCCCGTTCGTATTATAAGGTCAGCCAGATTTTTCTGGTTGACCATTTTTTATATGGTTTTATGATTACGGTAGCCGGGGTAGAACGCACCTGCCCGTGGGAGGATGATCCCGTCAGCTAAACTGTTCACCCCCTACTTGCTTAAACATGATTTGGCTGGTTGGGACAGTGATCTCGTATAACAAGCGAAGCTATGAAACTGCAAGAAGGTCTAGGGGCTGCCGGCAAATTTATAATTTTTTGGAGGAGATAAAATAATGAACCCTGTTGTTGGACTAGATGTGGCCAAAGGCGAAAGCCAGGTACAGGCTTTCTTGGATAAGAAAAAACCTTATAAAACAAGCTTTAAAGTACCTCATACTCTAGAAGGTCTGGGAACATTAAGTGAGTTTCTTAGTGAAATAGAAGATCATACTGGGATTAAACCACCGATTGTTTTAGAGTCTACAGGCCATTATCATACACCTGTCGTCCAATATTTTGAAGAAAGAGGCTACTTGCTTATTATTGTTAACCCACTTGTCTCTTATCGAGCAAAAAGTTCTTCCTTGCGGAAGGTAAAAACAGATATCATCGATGCCAGGCATTTGTGTGAGCTCTACTACAAAGAGGAACTGGAGCCTTATAAAAAACGTGGGATTCAACTTCTAAACCTTCGCAATCTTACGAGGCAACACGAAAATATGACGGGTATGTATGTACAGACAAAGCTCCAATTTCAGGCAGTGCTTGATCAGGTATTCCCTGAATACGAAGATGTATTTGGAGACTTATATTCGGTTGTCTCACTATTAACCTTAATGGAATTCCCTACATCCAAAGAAGTATTGGGAGTTGAAGAAGACACCCTGGCCAACCGGATTGATGAGCTTTGTAAAAGCCGTTCAAGTAAGTGGGCATTCACTCAAGCAAAGAAGCTCATCGAGGCAGCCTCCAGAAATCCTTTTAAGGAAATCCTATATCGAAGTCATATCACAAGTCTTGAACTGAATATAAAGATGCTTCTGGAATACCAAAAGCACCTATCGAAGTTGGAAGCAGAGATAGATGCCTTGGCAAGAGAAATGGAGGAATATCAAATCATCCAATCCATCCCGGGTATCGGAGAAAAGATCGCGGCAACGATCATTTCTGAAATCGGAGAGATTGAACGGTTTAACAATCCAAAAAAGCTTGTGGCATTTGCCGGGTTAGATCCCAGCATCTTTGAGTCCGGTAGATTTAAAGGAACAGTCAACCGGATTACAAAAAGAGGATCAAGCAGGCTTAGGCACGCGTTATATATGGCTGTCCGTTGTGCGATTCGTGATTCCCGCAAAAAGAAGACAACACCGGAAATCATCCCACGCAATAAGAAGTTGCGGGAGTTTTACGATAAGAAACGTGGTGAAGGCAAACCATACAAGGTTGCCATCATTGCTTGTGCCAATAAGCTGTTACACTGGATTTTTGCACTCTTAAAAAGCAATTCAATTTTCCAAGATATAGCTTAAAATGAAAAGCTACCTAAATAGCTCAAAACCTTCCAAAAGAGCTCTGACGGAAGGTTATTTAGCATGCTTACTTTTAGGATACCACACAATAAAAAACCATTTAAATGAAAAATGTTGACAAACTATTAGCTGGTTTAGTTTAATAAGAAAAAAGCTGCCAGATTAGCAGCTTATCTTGAAATAAAAACCTGTCAGATAAGTATTTAATACTTGAATGAAAATCCTTCGCTCTTTTTTGCTCCTGTTTAAAGCATAAGATTATTATACTTCTAATTATTTTTATTTAACATTTTCCAAATTGGGCGGTCTCTACAAGCTGAACCCTGGAAAGCCGATGTTTATGTTATTTAGATATTGCCGAGCTTTTACGCTTTTTTATTGAATTAAAATAAATGAAGTAAAGGAAGGTGTTATTAACAAGATTAACCACAACTAATAATACAAGCCAAATAATAAGAGACGGCATCATCATCCATATTCCATTCCAAGGCACAACCCTGCCTCCTGCAAATATGGCCAAAATAGACGGTAGAAATAAAAGGATCAGCACGGGGAGTATAGTCCTTACTGATGCGAAGATCAGCTTTCGGCGAAATGCCGTAAGCCTGTTCTTTTTCTTCTTCAGCCGGTAGAATGAATACCCGCTCCAGAGGATTGTTCCCGCCATAAGAAGAATCATCGCTATTTCCATGTTTCGGCTATTGATGGCTGAAATTTCTGCCTTTCCTCCAACCATGATTTGGGAAACGCCTTTAACAAAGGCGGAATAATCAAGGAATGCGTTTATCCCTGTGTCAAACATCATGGTAATTCCAAGTTCCTTGTCTAAATAAACAGTTTCTTCAGCCTTGTAAGTCCAGAAAATTCCCGAGTGGGAGATCGACCTGCCCCAATCGGCTTCATTGGAAGCAAGCCACCCCATGCCATAAGGAGCGCGCTGCCCTGCAGTATGGTACTGTTCCATGAGATTAGGGGAAAGAAGCTGCGGATTATATTGTGCACGCATCCATTTTGCCATATCCTCGGCATTGGTAACCACACCTGCTGGGCCTTCTATAAACCATATCGGTTCGGCTGTACTTTTCGGGTTGCCGAACAACAGATAATGTCCCCGCGGAATGGCATCATTTTCATTGATTTGTTCCGTCAAACTGACACTAAAGGTGCCATTCATCCCCAATGGAGCAAAAATATGTTCTTTAAGGTATACAGAAAACCGTTTACCGCTGATCTGTTCCACTAACAATGCTAGATATTGATAGTTTGGGTTATGATAGTTGTATGTATCACCAGGATCATTAGCAAGCTTTACTCTGTCCAAAGATTTGTTTATCTCTTGTAATGTTTTAAATTGAACGGATTTCGTCATGTCGGGATTTACTTTATCATTAAGGCCACTAGTATGGTTTAGCAAGTTCCGGATCGTGATGCGAGTGATGCGATCGTCTGTGGGCGAAATGTCGGGAAAGTATGAGACATATGGAGCGTCAAGGTCAATCTGTCCCTTATCTGCAAGCTGCAATACAGCCAGCGCAGTCATGGATTTACTCAATGAGGCGATTGGGAAGGGCGTTCTTGAGGTTATTTCCCTTCCATCTGAATATGTACCATAGCCTTGCGTGTAAAACACATCTTCACCGTGGGTTATTGCCAGAGATACACCTGTAATATGGTTGACTTCCATGTTTTTCTTAATATAGTCATCGATTTCTTTCACAATCTCTGTTTTACTTTGAGCGCGGGCATCAGCAAAAGGCAATGCAGTCATTAGCACTGCCAGAAGCAAGCTGGTTAAGAAAGCGGGTATTTTCTTATAAGTGAAAATCATTTTAGCACTCCTTTTTCTTGGGATAAGGAAATACTAAAGTATAATTTTCAACTATTTATCAATTCTGCAAAAAAAGCTTGCTGTTACTTTTCCACCACCGCAGGTACTGTTTGCGACCTGTAAGAAGCCCTGATGCTTTTCACACAATATTTTACAAATATAAAGCCCTAACCCTTTGTTCTCATTTGCTTCCGACGCCTCGCCCCGATAAAAGGGGAGAACTGCCTTCCGTACCACTTCTTCGGAAAATCCGGAGCCATCGTCAGTGACCGTTATGGAAAAAATGCCATTGCGAACCGAGTAATGGACTTGAACATGGCTGGAAGCATAACGCACTCCATTTGCCACCAGATTTTCAGAAACCTGCATCACGAGATCCTTATCGATAAACAATTTTGTGGAATCTGCAGATCTGCATGAGTCGAAAGATTTGCCACTTTGGTCTGCAATTCGGCTGGCACCGTCTTCCAGAAAGTTGATTAGGGCATCCATTTCGATAATTTGTTTGTTTATTGGAAAATTATCCAACTTCTCAATAGAGTTCATGGCCTCTACATAACGCTCCATACGAACAATATGCATTTCCATTGTTTTGATGATATCCAGCAGTTTTTCCTCGGATATCCTTTTTTGCGGCAGATAGGTGGTTACAACCTCGATATATCCTTTCATGATGGACAGAGGTGTTCTCAAGTCATGGGCAAAAATCGCATTAAGCTGCTTACGTTCCTCGTTCAAGCGCCATTGGGCTTTAAAGTTACTTTCCAATTGACTGCGCATCTTTTCAAATGCACGGCAAAGCTCGCTCATTTCATCCCTGCTGTCGTAGGAAATATGGAACCCTAAATCATTTGCCGAGATTTTCTCTGACGCGTTCATCAGGATTTCCAAAGGTTTTTTCAGTTTCAGTTTGTAAAAGATGCTGGCCATCAAGACTAATCCGGTTCCTACCGTCAAAAGTATCGCAGCAATTTGAACAGTTAGAACCCAGTCGTTCCCATAAGGGTGATTGGCAAAGCGTCGCGTCATCTCTTCGGCCCACTCGAATTCGAACACAATGGCTGTTAAAACGAAAACTAAATATAAGGAATTTAGCGTGATGAAGGATTGTAGTATGGTCATATTATTCAATCGAAGATAGCCCATTACCTTTTCCATTTATATCCTACACCCCACACAGTCTCTATCTTGCTTCCGCAGCCATGCTCTTTCAATTTTGATCGAATACGCCTGATATGTTCAGGGATTACTGAGCTGTCCCCCTCTTCGTTCGTCCCCCATACTCTTTCATACATGCGTTCTTTGTCAAAAACCATACCAGGGTGTTTAGACAAGAGTTCTATAATATCAAACTCCTTTTTTGCCAAAGAAATTTGTATGTCGTTACAATAAAGCGCTCGCTCTGAATAATCAATGACAAGGTCGCCACTAAACTTAACCGTTGTCTTCTTTTGATTTCTCATTTCTCTGCGCAAATGGGCATCCACTCTTGCGCCAAGTTCATGGATGCTGAACGGCTTTTGAATATAATCATCTCCGCCAGCCTGAAAACCGGATATTTTATCAGCATCTTCTACACGTGCGGTAAGAAATAAGATGGGGCAGGAAACATAACTCCGGATTTTCCTGCAAACGTCAAGACCGTTAATCTCAGGCATGTTTATATCCAGTAAAATTATATCCGGTTGTTTTTCTGCTTGCCTTACCGCCTCATTGCCGTCCTTTGCGGTCATGATGTGATACCCGTTAACTTCAAAATAATCTGCCAGCAGTTTTCGCATGTCTGCTTCATCATCAATTATCAATATCTTTTTCATTGATCTTACCTGCTTCCCTAACGAATTTTTACTTCCTTCAAATTCTTTTCTTTTTAACCCTCAAGTTACAACCACAACATCGCTTCGATTTTTTATAGAACCAGCACTGCCCCTTTATCTTAAAACAAAGAGGTGCCTTAGTCCTTCCAATTGCTTCAACGGTGGTACCCCTTAGAACAATATATCATTTTAGGTATTTTATGATATCTTGTTATAATAGCACCATACGATTGAGTGTTTCCCAATAAGAAAACACAGATATAAAGTCAAGTAATCTCTTTATAAATTACCAAAATCCAGAAAGGAGGAGAGGAAAGTTTCAATTTTTCGAGCATTTAGGAAGCTTTACCAATTTTTTGTGGACAAGCCTATTAAAAAAGGAACAGTTTTGAACGAACATTACGAGATATTGAACGTTATCGGGGCTGGGAGCTATGGGATTGTTTATTTGTGCAAAGAGTTAAGAACAAACGAGAATAGAGTAGTCAAACAGCTTCGTCCAAGTAAGCGACGCAACCAAAAAGAGGTGGCGATGTTTGAAAATGAAATCACTGTTTTGGGTATGCTTAACCACAAAAATATACCGATGTTATTTGAAGCCTTTTCAAATAACGGACACTTATATTATGTAATGAGTTTCATTGAAGCGGATAATCTGGAAGACCAAATTTTTTTTAATAAAAAGACCTTTAACGAGGAAGAGTCTTTACTAATTCTTACTCACCTACTTGAATTAGTAGATTATCTTCACAAAAAAGACATTTACCATCAAGATTTACGTATTCCAAACATCTTAATAAAAAACACGGAAATTTTTCTAATCGATTTTGGTTTGTCAAAGCATAGAACTGACCCATTCCACTCTTCATCTAGTTCTTCACCTAACAAACAAAGAAATTTTCTGGAGATGAAACAACAGGACTACTATGATCTAGGAGAAATACTTTTATATTTGCTTTATACGACGTACTCTTCTAAAAACAAAAAAGCTCTTCCTTGGACAGAAGAACTTTCTTTAGAGAAGGAAACTGTTTATTTGCTAAAAAGACTGCTACAAATTAAAGAACCTTACTTAAATATTAGTGAAATTTTAACTGATCTTCATGCCGCACATAAAGCGAAGGAAAAAGTATATTAAGGAGGAAGATTAACTGCTGCTTCGACCCTTTCGTTTGTAGTAGTTACTTCCACTCATTGGAGATTGTTTATATCGCCGGTTGCTGCTGCTTCCTCGGTTATAATAACGGTTTCTTCGCTCACTGCTGCTGCCCCTTCGATAATGGCCATTTCTTCGCTCACTGCTTCCTTGGGAAAGTTGCTTAATTTGTTTCATTATTTTTTTAAACATTGTTTACCTCTCTTCTTTTTTGGCTTTTAGTCTAACATAATTTAAAGCTAAAACATATTCATAAGCACTTGAATTCAGTCACTAATACGAGGGCAGAAGATATTCCAACAGCAAGATTTTGAAATAATGGATATTATTCTGATCCTAAAATGACAGGAAGCTCTTTATATCCATACATAAATGTGCTAGAAATTAAACGAAGATGTTTAGAAGTGTCCAATTTCATAGTCGGTATCGCTTTAAGCATCTCGGTAATGCATATTTTCGCTTCTAATTTGGCAAGCTGTGATCCCAGACAATAGTGAACACCTGCTCCAAAAGATAGATAATTGTTTGGAGAGCGGTTGATGTCAAACACATCCGGTTTGTCAAATACGCTTTCGTCCCGGTTTGCAGATCCAATCCAAGCCATTACTTCCTGCCCTTTTTTCAGATTCATGCCTTTTAATTGTATATCTTCAGTGACGAAGCGATTCATACCGTGAAAAGGAGAACGATATCTTAGTACTTCATTAATGGCTGCAGGTATAAGAGAATGATCTCTATATAATTGGTTGAGTATATCCGGCTGTTCAAAAAGAGTGAGCATTGTATTGGCAATTAAATTTGTAGTTGTTTCATTCCCTGCAACAAGTAGAAGGAAGCAGAAACTTAATAACTCATCCATGGATAATGAATCTCCACCAACTTCTGCAGTCATTAACGTGGATATGATATTGTTTGCATGGTTAATCTGGCGATTTGAAATTTTTCGCTTAAAATATGTTTGCAGGTCAAGCATAGCCTTTTCTTGTTTAGCAAATAACTTGTACATTACATTAGGCGATGCGCTTTGTGTTCCCGCAACTAGAATATCAGACCATTCTTTAAACATCTTTCTGTCATGACTCGGTACTCCGAGCATGTCAGAAATCACGATTACAGGAAGAGGATAAGCGATTTCCGCAACCATATCTATTTTTCGTTTTCCTAGCAGCGGTGCTAATAATTCGTGAGTTATAGCCGTAATCCTAGGTTCCAGTTCTTGAATAGTTTTTGGTGTAAATGCCTGGCTTACAAAATTGCGGTACCTTCGATGGGTTGGCGGATCCATATCTAGCAAGGTTTGAACATTTCCATTTCTTTTTGAACTGAACAGCCTGAAATTTTGTAAGACCATTTGGACATCCTCATAACAGAATACGTCCCAGCAATTCCGTTCTGGGTCAAAAGAAACTGGAGCATTTTTTCGCATTTTTTTAAACCAATCATAGGGTGAGTTTGTTTCAGCCAATCCCCTTGGGCGCACTAATAGTCCATAGTTCATACGTTGTTCCCCCTCTCTCTCAAAACTCTCAATTGAAGCTTCTGCCTTACTAAATATTCTGTAAATAAAAATGAAATTCCTGTCTGTTAAACTAAACTATTCCATTACAAGAAAGAGCTATTCTCCCTCTTGAAGAACAGCTCCCGTTAATTAAAAAATATTATTTAACTATTCAAACTCCAGCAAATCAGAAATAAATTCATTTACTTTACCTTTTAAAACTGCACCGTGCCCCGTACACAAATACTCAACATCGTATTTGGTAATTTTTTTTAACCCTTCTATAAATAAACTAAAATTGTGCTGTTCCCTCATTTCCTCGTTTTGAGACCATTCAGAAACAAACTGCTTATATTTTTCCCTCTCCCAAACACCTGTATCTACAGCATTACCACTCAATTGTTCTCCAAAAAAACAGATATGATCTCCGCAAAATAGCACTTTGCTTTCACGTTGATATAGGAAAACAGAACCTTTAGTATGGTGTCCCAGGAGAACACATTCTAAATTACTTACAGTTGGGCCGTTGTCTGGAAGTTTCATATTTAATTTGTTTCTAATATTTTCTGGAATTAACTCAACATCCTGATTATGAATATAGCCTTCAATTTCACCTAAAAATTGAATTGCTTCAATATGGTCTTTGTGACCGTGTGTGGCAATAAAATGAGTTATATCACTTTTAGAAATTCCTTTCTTTTTTAGTGCGGAAAACAGCAAGTGAGAATGTTCTTTCTTTCCTGAATCAATAAGAATAATATTATTGTTCTCGAGCAACAAATAGCAGTTATTATAAGAGTTCCAAGATTCATCCCATACTAAAAAAGCATATATATTTTTGGCCACTGGTTCCAAATATGTTTTCATTTCACTCCCCCATAATCAGCAATATTTTTGTATATTTCGCTCAATTTTTATTAATACCTTCTTTAATTAACTTCCCCTGTTAGTTCAAATAGAAAAAAGCCGTCTGTTTTGGCAGCTAGCTAGATCATAAGGTAATAACCCGTTAAAAAAGTATGTTAATCCAACTAAGCATTTACCATCCCATACGACTGCATAAAGAAGTAATATGTGCAAGATGATGTTTACCATGCCAGGCGTAGATTCCGATATTTTCACCTACTGAAACTTCTCCTGAATCCGGATGAATAAATGTTTTTTCCATATCAGCCGAACCTAGACTGCGTAAAAGATTGGTCCAGCGCTCGTGGAGTGCTTCGAGAAGTGAAAGTGAAATATCAATCGACAATTTATAATCAGATAGTTCCGCCCAATTCGATTCATCATATGGCTTAATTACAGGGGTTTCTTCCGTAAGAGCCAATTTAAAGCGAACATAGGCATTCATATGACTATCCGCAAGATGATGTATTACTTGTCGAACAGTCCACCCTCCTGTACGATAAGCTGTATCAAGCTTTTTATTATCTAAGTCTCTTACAGCATCTCGTAACAATCTTGGTAACTCTTCTAGCTCATTTATCCAAATACTTGTAACACTGTGAGTAATTTCACCATTATATTGAAATTGGCCAATTGGATATTTCAAATCCATCTGCTATTCCTCCTAAAGATCCCCTGATTTTTGCAGCTACCTATATTTAGGATAAAATACAGGTAATTCTCCATCAATTCCCTTAATTTTTTTTCAACTTGAAAGTTATAACTATACTGCACCTTTTGCTCAATATGAAAAAGCCGCCTGGTTCGGCAGCCGATGTTAACATAAGCACCTAAAGTTTTAGTACATGTATTCACAAATTTTGTTTTTCTGCATGAAGGCTGCCCCGTTTAGAAGATAAATATTAATCTTTAAACTCGCTTCTCCTTAAAGGCTTTTTTGACTCTTTCAATTTGGTCGAGATGTCCTTGTATATGTGTGACTCGGAATTCCCAGCTTCACCATAGAGAATGAAAGGGCTGCACACCGTCAATACTGCTTCTGCGGCTGGACGAAAGTCGCTGAATTATGGTGCTTTAGGACCAATCAACGCCACCCCAAGAGGATTGCAACTTTCGCAACAGAACAATTTGGCCGATATGATACGTATCGTGCATCATGATATTGCTGAGTAAACGTTCAATAGAATACCTGTTAGCTGCATACGGAGTTTTTAACTTTTCATCGTCAAGGTCCGCAATGACCGTTTTTAATTTATTCATAACTTCATTAAGGCGCTGCACTGTCTGGGTCCACCCAATTTCGTCTTCTGGATCCCCCGGATTTCCAAAGGTTTCTTCATTGTCTTCTGCCTTATGCGGATTCTCTGTGCCCTTAATTCGATGGATTACGTCTTCATTCCAAAAAATCAAGTGGTTGACAATCTGCCAAATCGAATTGCTGATTCCCGAACTTGTCCATGCTGCCTCAGCTGCGCTGACTCCATGAAGCGCCTGATTCATGGATGCAAACCAATCATTCTCATGGCAATGCATGTCGAGTTGTTCTAAAAACATTTTGGTTACAACTTGCATACAAACATTCTCCTCACTGTTTAGTGTAATCTTTCAAAGTTAAACTAAAGTACAAATTAATCGGTCCTAAAAAGGTAAAAACCAAATTCAAATGGTCCCTTCCATATTGGACATACCTATATCTCCAGCCTCTAATTCTCTTCAACACGGCAGGGTATTGTCCGGGTGACGAAACACTAATCCTCAATCAATTTCAAAAAAGCCATTGATACGCATAAAATAACCTTCATTTTCGACTGTCAGCCATATAACGAAAAAATATTCTTATTGAAATACTCTCTTTTATTTTGAGAATACAACAAACCCATGATCACTATGAATTATTCGGCTCATCCAGCTTTTATTCCTTCTTCATGACAAATAAAGACCCTATAGGGCAGACCTTTTTAATTGTCTGCTCTATAAGGTACATTGGATCTTCCACTCACAAACTTTCCCGTTATTGAACAATTAACGGAAGATGCTTTATTAAACATTGCCTCCTCATAAAATTATCTATTCGGAAATGAGATATTTTTCTTTGAAGATTGGACTAAGCTCACTCCATACATCAAATTTATTACCATCTAAATCATAAAAAACAAAATTTCTTCCCGTGTGTCCTCTATCCTCGATCTCTCCAACTCTAATTTCACTATGCTTAAAGTCTTTATGTATTGCTTCTAAGGCATTTAATCCATTTACTTCGAATGTTAATGAAAAACGCTCATCACCGTAAATATCAAAGAAATTAGAGCTTTGATTTTCATTAGACTTCACAAGAAAAATGCTTTGATTAGCGATGTTTAAAATTGCTTTGTCTTGATCTTTGTAGCTTAACTCTGCTCCTAATTTATTTACATACCAATCAGAAGAAAGATCTACATTAGTTACTGGTATATAGGTTGTGCCAACTCTTAATAATTTCTCACCCATTTTTTGTCTCCCCTCACATTCCAAAATATTCTAAATTTAATCATTCAACAAAAAATCCTTACTTCCTGCATTAAGTAAGGATTTTATACTGATATATGCAACCGTTATTCAGCTACCTCCTCAATAAAAGAAGAGAATACACCCGATTACTTTGAAAGCAGCTTCATTGTACTTCTTTTCATAGTTTTACTCCTAACATCCTGATTCTTTTGTTTTTTTCAAATTGCTATTGATGTCAGGAAGGTCATTCACTTGTGAAAAAGGTGTTCTCAACTAAGTTACCCCTACTACCTGATACGGTAGTAGGGATTCATCAGGTATCCTATACGATTCGAATATTTTTCATTTAATTCCTGTTTTAATTCTGATAACAATAATACTTCCTGCTTTACTCAACACCCAACTCTTCTAAAATACTTTCTAATGTTTTCCCATCATGCTTTTCTTTTGGAGCCGGTGGATTTTCAACAAATTTGTTTTGCAGCTGGTAATTCTTTTGAACAAAGGCGATATCTTTCGCATCAACCGTCCCATCAAAGTTGATGTCAGCCGAACGGTTATCGGTTTTCCAGGCCTTTTGGATTTCAATGGCGTCTAAAACATCAATGACTTGGTCTTGATTGACATCACCAGCTGTAATATCAATTGGATTAACATAATGATTTTTACCAAAGAGCTTACCTTTGTATTCAAACCCAATATGTTGTTTACTGTGAACCTCAAAGTGACCAGGAATCTTAATCTCCAAAGTATATGGATCCTTGCTTAAAGGAAGTTTTTCTACCCGGTAATTTAATCTATCCTCTACTAAAGAAGTAGCGTCCACTACAGTACTATCGGATTTTATAAATTTCAAAGATCCTCCAACCTTTGACCAATCTCTGCTCTCAAGCAGATCGTTATCAGGATTACGGAATCCTTCCGCTAATACATAGCCATAAGCTGAATTATATTGTGGATCGACCTCTATCTTTTGGCCAGCATTTAATAGTGTACTTGTTTCATTTTGACCATTTATTAGAGTAGCAGTAGGATTAATACTAGTGCCAGTAAGGAAGGTTTCATCCGTAATCTTAACTGATACTTCTACAACTGCAGTGTGGTCAAATGTCTCATTGGTCCCATTAAAGGTTACCTTCACCTCATCACCATTAACTGCAATTGCAGCTTTGTCGGATATTCCATTGGCAAGCTTGGCATCGATTAATTCCATTGACCCGAACCTATCTTTAAAGTTCCAAGTTATTTCTTTAGCATCACTTACATTATCCAAGATTACTTGAGCTTGAACCGTTTCACCTGTTTTTACTTTATTGATATCACTCTTTACATACGTAACAGGTGTCCCCTCCTTGACAAAGTAATAATCTTTCTGCACTGGTGAATTACCAGCAGAATCAAGTCCATTCATTGTAAATCTCAGTGCTTGTATAGATTCTTCCATAGCTATCTCTTCTGCCCATTTCCCATCTTTATCCATAGCGACAGGACTAGAAGGGAATCCCCATTCTCCCCACTTATAAATGACCGCATTCGATGATTGATCGATTTCGATTCCTGCATTCTGCATTTTTTCCACGAGTGGATCAGTAATCTGAATTTCAAATGGGTATGTTTCCTGCCCTGGTTTGTATTCAAGGAATGGTGATGGACCGTCGAGTGAACTTTCAAAATTCGGATCATCTATATCTATGAAGATGTCACGCGTTTCTTTTGTCACTTTCCCGGATGTACCCGTTGTTACAAATAACAATTTATAGTGACCAGGCTGTGCATAACTCTCTTCTTCTGCAATCGGCTGTTTGGAGTTCCCAGTGAATTCGTAATATCTTCCGTTAAATAGTCCTATTAAAGAAAGATCCCGATCTAGTGGACTGCCTTTTAAATTCACCGTTCCAAGGAAACCTATATCTTTCCCTGTTTCGCCATCTTGAAGGATGACATCCATTGTTTCCGCTGGTGAGCTTAAATTAAATCTAGCCAGAGCACCTAAACGATTATCAATCATCGTTCTTTCTTGATTTAAATATGGCGGTGTTATTGAAGGTGTCAGTAAATCTAAATAGTGTAACCCTTCCTTTGTAATTCTAAAATTAAATGGTATACGGTACTGATCAGATGAATCTTCTTTATTTGTGAGTGTAATGAATCCTTCATATAGACCCACTTTAGCTGTTTTCGGTACCGTTAAGAAGACATTCTGTTTCACTTCTTTATTTGCTTTTACTTTTATACTTTTGCCTGTACTAACGGAAACACCATTTTTACTTAGGCTGTTCGTTCCTTCCGCTGCATTTTCTTCAACAGAAACCGTAAACGTTTTGTTCACATCACTGCTATTTTTGAACCTAATGCTTCGATTTTCACGGACATAACTTCCTTCTGCGCCAAAGTGATTACCAAAGCTGATATCACCGGATGGATTATTAACCGTTACAAAACCAGCACCATCTGGAATGAGGGTTTCATCGGTCACCTGCATTTTCATATCACCGTGAATGGCTTGATAAGGGTCCACTCGGCCAGCCCCCACTTCATACAGGCTATACTCACCATTTAAAGGATCCGCCGTATTCATAAGAATCGTTTTAATATCGTCAGGGTCAAGATCTGGTTTCGAATCTAATAATAAAGCCGCGATTCCAGCTGTATGGGGTGCCGCCATTGATGTTCCTGAAAGACGTGCATAGGCATACTCATAATCTTCCTGATTCTCAGGGTCAATCATATAAGAAGGGTATGCAGAAAGCACACTCACCCCTGGAGCAACGACTTCTGGCTTCATATCATAATTATCATTGACCGGTCCTCTTGAACTAAAGTCTGCCAGTTTATCTCCTTCTGATTGGGTTTCTTTTAAATTTGAGAATGTAAGAGTTGTATCCCCTTGAGTGATCTTCGCTTTTAATTGCTCACCTGCTGCTTTGGTGATAGAGAATGCAGGAACAAATGCAGTCGATTCACCAAGGTTTTGACCAATCTGGCCGTCAACATTGTTATACATAATCACAGCTTGAGCACCATGCTCTTTGGCAAATTTGATTTTGTCAGCCAAGGCAAAATTCCCGCGTTGGACGAAAGCAATTTTTCCTTCAACATTTTTGCCTGTATAATCCTCCTGTGCACCTAAACCTACATCGACAAGTCCAAGGGATTGACCATCCAGTTTAGAAAAATCATCCGCAAAGCTTCTTCCCATACTTACGAGCTCAGTGGACCAATCCTCTGATACACTACCTGTAAACGTAGTCAGCTCAACGGGAACGTCACTCGCTCCAACCGTTAAAGCTAATGCAGCAGTACCTGGTGACCCGACTGTGTTAGAGCCTGGTCCGGAATTCCCTGCAGAAACAACTGCCGTTACACCGTTTAAAACGGCATAATTAATCGCTGTACTCGTTGGATAATTTGGATCATTTACCGCTGCACCTAATGAAAGGTTCATAACATCCATTCCGTCTTCCACTGCTTTTTCAATACCTGCAATAACATCTTCAGAGGTTCCGCTTCCATAAGGCCCCAGCACACGGTACACATATAGGTCGGCGTCAGGTGCTACCCCTACAACAGACACTTCACTGTCATTTTTATTTTGACCTGCGATCGTACCTGAGACATGTGTCCCATGGGATGTATAATAGGTCGAGCCTGTAAAGGGATTGATTTCAGGCTGATTCGAATTTTGCCAATCCTTATAGGATGTTTCCATTGGATCCTTATCATCATCAACAAAATCATATCCACCTTTATAAGCATCCTTTAAATCTGGATGGTTATAATCAATCCCCGTATCAAGAACAGCTACTTTAACACCCTTACCCGTAATCCCTTCCTTATGTAATTCATCAATTTTTAAATAAGGGATACTCTCAACAGAAGTGGTGACTTCTTTTTCAATATCTTTAGGCAGTTCTTTTTGAATAGGATCAACCGTAAAGGTGTGATTTTTATATACTGCATGGACGACATCTGATTGCAATAGGAGTGCTACTTGATCGGCTGGCAATGTCATGGCTACACCGTTATAGGCTTTTTTGAACGTATGGGAAATGGAACTTGAGATGCTTTTTGTTTTGGGATTCTCTTTCAGTAAGATATTTTGGATGTCAGCTTTAAACGTTTTATGTTCTTTTTCAACCTCTGCTTCGGCTTTCTCTTTTTTCAATTCCTTGCCTTTTAAGGCAGCTTCCAGAACCGCTACTTTACTAGGCTTTGATTTAAACTGGACGATAACGGAGATTTCTTTCTGTGAGGATAGATCTTCGCTTTTGAAGCCTATCAGCCCTCCGTCCGTGTTCAGTTGCAGCTGTTCTAAGGCTTTTCTTTGTTCACTGTTCAAAGTGGATAAGATGTCTTCAGCACTTCGTTCACTTGCACCTGCTTCTGGTATGCTGAAAATTGAAGTTGCAGGTGAAACTAGCAATCCAGCAGACAAGGTAATCACTGCTGTTTTTTTCATTATAGAACTGACTTTCATATGTTTCCCCACTCTCTTTATTATTTTTATTATGCTTAAATACCCTCTCTTTAGTGTTTAGAATATTCCAACACTTTCATTCTAGTTCCCTTCCTTCCTATTTACAATCGGGGTTTTTTTGTATGACGAAAGTATTCCTTGCTACGAAAAAAAAGACGATAAATAGGTTTATAGTACGTTTTCTGGTAAATTTATCCCGGTCGCAGCAGTTATGATTTGGGGTAAAGATCTAAATGGATTATCATAAAATCTTTTAATACTTTTCTCACTAAGGCTTAGATCATTTATAATTATCCAAGTGCCTTAGCCTAAACATTGTAAATATGCTATGTGGTGGATGCTCCTATAGAACTTACCTTTTTGATATTCATTCAACAGTTTATCTAACTGTTGACTAAGTCTAATTGTATCCGGGTGATTTAAACCTTTTTTTATACCTGAACGGATCATGCGATTACGTTTAAAGTTAATCTTAATTTCAAGTCTAGTTATATTCATTGCTTTCTCCTGGTTATAGTCTGAATGCAAAATAAGGCTCATTATTAAATAACGAATTAGTTCGGCTTTTGACAAATTACAACGTTAAAAAAATATAAGAAAACTTAATCTATATCGCTGTGAAACTTCAAGTTTACATTTGGCTGCATCAGCAAACGCCATCCTTTCTAATTAGGTTTTAGAAAGGATGGCGTCATTTTTTGGTGCGATGCTTTCTTGAAATCCAAGAATTAAACTGAAGCTAGGATTCTATTTAAAAATAGTAGAGCACCTTTACTATTAGTTATTATCTGGCTCTGTATCGTCATGGTAAGCAGGATCTGTTTGCTCTGCATTAAATGTCCAATCTACTTTTAACTTATCACCTTGGAATTGATTTTGATCTTCTCCATTGTCTACAAATTCAAATAATACGAATATTTTTTCTTTTTCGCCTGCAGGAATGCCATCTGGATATGGACCTGCAAGATTATCTATTTGAGTTAAGTCTGGTTGTTTAGTCTGTAAATCATGTAATGTAGTTTCTACAACAGTGTTAGTTGAACTGCTTGTGTTATACATGATCGTAACTTTGATGTGTTTTGCTAAATCATCCTGATTGGCTTTTCCATCCAATTGGGCATCATCAACGGTGTAACTTGTATCTAACAGCACTTTTCCAATATCTAATGTACCGTTGTTTTCAAGTGTAAATTCACGGTAAATTTCATCACCCGGCTTGATATTGCTAATGTTAACAACTGTACTAGGATTTAGCCCTAAATCCAATGTACCTGCTGCGAATGTGTTCTGGGTTTCGACTGAGTCACTAAAATAGGCAAATGTTCCTCCGCCGATTAATGACAATCCTAATGCTGCACCCATAACACCTTGACTTACCTTCTTTGTAAAACTCATTGTAAATCCCCCTTAAAATATTAAAATTATTATTAAACTCCTATGTATGTGTGTAGATACATGGGAGATATAACCTAAATCATCTTGCATTATTTACTTCCAGCTCTTTTTTCGCACTCAAGATGGTGCGCAATGAAGAAATTACCAACAATATACCCGGTATAATCAACAAAAGAGCTGACCCCGTTTTTGAAGCTGCAAAGTTCAATGCATACCCGATATACGGAATCGTAAAGCCAGTGTACTTTCCAACCACATCTTGTGCGGGAACAGACCATAAATCCAGAGCGTCATTATTATCGCCTTTGGTTTTATACCATGCTTGTCCATCCTCTTGTTTCACATCTGCAATTCTATGGGTAACGATCTTCTCTTCTAACCGGAAAGTAATAATATCACCTTCCTGATAATTAGAATGATCATTTCCTAACTTGATTGAAATAATAGAACCCGTTTGAAAAGTGGGCTCCATGGAACCTGATAGGACTGCTTTGACTTGATATCCTAAAAAAGTCGGTTCTGAACCAGATATCCTTGAAGAAAGAACAACAAATGCTAAGAAACAGACGACGACCACGAAAGCGAATCCCAAAATACTACTTAGGCATCTCAAAATTATTTTCTGCATGTTCTACCACCTGCTCATTATTATTTGAACTCTGTGATGTCTCTTGATTAGATGACCCTTCAATAAGAGATTTAGAGTTTTCTTGACGTTTCTGGAATTGTGCAGTTTCCTGAGATTTTTCTTCCTTTGATTCCTGAGTTTTTTCTGTATGTTCCGGCGCCTGCTCATTATTATTTAACTTTTTTGTTGCCTCATGTTCAGGTTCAATCTGAATTTCAGTGCTTCCATTATGTTGTTTCACTTGAGTATTTCCCTGGGAAGCTTTATCTTCTCGTTCCTTTATCTCCACTGAAATAGAGGAGAGGATCATTTCTAGTTTTTCAAAATCTATCTTTTCCCGTACTTCCTTTAACCTGTTTTCTACGTTGAGCAGCCCTTCAGAAACATAATCAAAGGTATGACCATTATCATTAGTTTGGTTATGATAGTCGGAAAGTTCATTATAAATCTGTTGAAGAGCCGTAAATTGCTGATACAGCTCCTTTTCGATAGATTCAACTTTAGTAAATCTATCATGTAACACCTGTAACGATCCTTCTGCTTGAACAGTATTAATCCGTTCATACTCGTGATGCATCTGATCTGCAATTTCATCTGCCCTATCTTCTAGTAATTTAATAGTTTCAGGAAAAATAATTGCTGCAGATATTGTTATTGGTTTTGTTGAAACTTGGCTTGAAAAGGAAGCTTCTGTTTCTCCTATTACATGCAGCCCTAAATAAAATGACATGGAACATAAACAAGTAAGTATGATGGCTTTATGAATAGCAGCTTTTTTCATTTTTCACCCCCCTAAGCAAAATGACTTTATAGAAATCATTATTACTTATTTGTCAGAAAATTGTATTGAGAAATTTCCATTACAAAACAACGCTGAAATTTGTCGATTAGACCCGAAAACACTTAAAACACCGCAAAACCCGTCTGAAATTTTCTCAAATTTAATTTCTCTGGTTAATATTGATTTTGCCGAAACTTTTCTGAATAATTCTAATTGTTCCAACAAAAATTCAATAAGGGGTGTGTTTATGAAAAAGAAGAATCAGAATAAGATGAGTAAAAAGGTGGTTATTCCTGCTGTATTGGCTCTTTCAGTGACATTCGGGGGAATAATGCCAACCGTACCAGCTTTTGCAACAGATTCAACCAGCAATTCAACTATTCTCTTTAAAGCTGAAGGATTGAGTAAGCAAGAAGTTGTAAAGGCTTACCTACAATCAAAAGTGGAAAATCCAGCTGCGAGGTCATTAACCAAAGGAGGGCAATTTAAAATTGTAAGTGAGAAAACGGATCGTGCGACAGGTACATACCATGCACGCACTGTTGAGCAATACAATGGTATTCCAGTATATGGTTCTGGACAAACTGTAGCATTAGATTCGAACAATAACGTATTTGCATCATTTGGCAAGGTCACCCAAACTTTGACTCGTTCAGCCATTCCAACTGAGGCATCCATTTCAGAAGAGCAGGCTATAGAAATTGTCAAAAATGACGTAGAATCAGAGCTTGGTGAAGTGAAAAATTATGATGATATAGATTCTGAATTAACGATCTATCCTTATAAAGGCAAGTATTATTTAACCTACCTAGTTAAAGCATCTACTTCTATCCCGGCACCCGGGTACTACCATTACTTTGTGGATGCAGCAACAGGAGAAGTGATCGACAGCTTCAATAAAATTCACAGTGCTGAACCAACGGATCTTTCCCCAGTTACCGCTAGAGGACTGGACGTACATGGCGATATGCAATCTTTCAACGCAGGTAAGGATTCGGAAACTAAAACAAGTTATCTGCATGGTACTTCTGTTGCCAACAGCAATACTGTGCCAATATCGACTTTTGACGCTCGTCGTATAGATGAAACTTTATTCTTAATTTCTTCAGCAATTTTTGGCTTCACGGGATGGGAAGTTTCAACAACCAATACTAGTAACTTTTTTCACAACCCAGCAGCCGTTTCAGCCCATTTCAACTCTGATAAAGTGAACAAATACTATCAAAACGTTCATAAGCGTAACAGCTTAGATGATAAAGGGATGAAATTAATTAATACAGTTCATATTGGGGAAAAGTGGAATAACGCCGGCTGGAATGGAGAACAAATGCTATATGGAGATGGGGACGGAATTGAATTTGGTTCATTTGCAGGTGGTTTGGATATAGCTGGGCATGAAATGACACACGGTGTTATTGAGCATACGGCAAACTTAATTTACGAAAATGAATCGGGAGCGATCAATGAATCAATAGCAGACATCCTCGGTAATTTCGCGGAAATGTACGCAACAGGAGAGGTTGAATGGGATCTAGGAGAGGATAACACCACTCCAAACATTCCTGGCGACGGAGGACTTCGTTCGATGAGTGACCCCGCTTCTAAGAGTGTTAGCACAAAATATATGCCATCAGGGCGTTATCCGGATACCTATCAAGATCGCTACCAAGGTGAATTAGATAACGGTGGGGTTCATATTAACAGCGGCATTAATAATAAAGCAGCTTACTTAATTACTGCAGGCGGTACAAATAACGGAGTAGATATTACAGGCATTGGCAGGACAAAAGCGGAAAAAATCTACTACCGTGCTCTCACTTTATACTTAACGCCAACTTCCGGATTTAAAGAAATGCGTGAAGCAGCTATTCAAGCTGCTCGAGATTTGCATCCAGATAGAAATGGGCAGCCTTCTGCAGAGACCAAAGCTGTTATGGATGCTTATGCTTCTGTAGGAGTAAACTAAGAAACTTACATTTGGCCATGAATGAATTTAGTTCATTCATGGCCTTATTTATTGACATCCCTTTTCACTTTTCTACTTTTCAAAAAACACTGGGTCATTCTAACAACCCACTCAATAACATGATTATGTGCTAATAGTAACTAGTCATAAAGTTGAAAATTGTGGTACTATTGTAAAAATATTATAACTTATTACATAAAGTCATTTAAGTCGCATAAGGAGAGTATCACATGATAGAGGGAGAAATCATTAAATTTTACAGAAAAAAGGCCGGTCTTACCCAGGAACAACTTGGTTTTGGAATTTGCACTCTTTCCTATATCAGCAAGATTGAGCGAGGGCATACAGCTTGTTCTGCAGAGATTATCGAATTACTATCAGAACGTTTGCACCTCGACATAAAGAAAGAAATCCTTCGATTTGAAAACCTGGGGAATCAGCTCAATCAGTGGCATAAGGCCATTGTTATGCGGAGATTAAAAGAAGTAGATGAAATCAATATAGAATTGAAAAAAATCCCTTATATTAAATCTTCGAAATATGCCGCATTATACCAGCTGTTACAGGCAAGGTATTATATCATAAAGATGAATTATAAAAAGACATATTCTATTTTACAGTCTGTACAAAAAGAACACCCCAGCCTCCCCCCTTATGAGAGAAACCTGCTGAGGCATGCATGGGGAATATACTACATATGCAATTGTATTTCATCCAGAACCGAAAATCATCAAAAGGCTATAGAAGTCTTGAAAGAAATAGAAAAGGATGAATATGGAAATCCTGAATACAATTATGATTTAGCCGTTGCTTATCACTGTATCGATTCCAGAGTGATGGCTTATGTGCATGCTGAAAAAGCACTCCGCTATTTTAGAGAAACCAATAATTCCATTATGGCGATCACGGCAGAGTCGCTGATGCTTCTCCAGATTGGAAACGACATACACCTCAATCTAGAAGAGCTAACGGAATCCTATCATAATTTGATTCATCACAGTGAATTAGTGCAAGCCACTGATAAAAAAGGAATGCTATTAAACAATCTTGGGTTTGAACATTTTAGAAGAAAAGATTATGCTCATGCACATAAGTTTTATAAAGAAGCACTTTCTATGACTAATAAGCATTCCACTTCATATCTTCAACGCCTGTACAATTATTTGGAAAGCGGTCTTGCGGGAAAGATAATGCGTAAAACCTCAATATTAAGAAAAGCACAAGAAGGACTTTCCATGGCAAAAAACTTGGAAAACGAATTTTACCATCTATTATTCAAACTTTTTATTTTACTTACAGAGAATAATTTAAATAAGTATTACACCTTCTTAGAGAAAGATGCCCTACCCTATTTTATTACAAATAAGCATACGGTTTTTATAAACAAGTATGCCAAAGAACTATATGATCACTATATGGAAAGCGAAGATTTTCAGAAAGCGGCCCAAATTTCAAAGGTACTTATAGATCCAAATTAGGCTTACGATGAAGATGGCCGGAAAATGATCCGAACTTCTTGAGCTAAACCTTTATTAATGGGATTTAATATAAGTATATTGTTTTAGGAACATTAGTGGACTGGGGGAAATCTTCTCTCAGCTAGTTTAGAAAGGGGTATGATCTTTCCAACAGACTTTCCATTAAGATATGGATTTTAGAACGAAATATTATTTTTTGAAAAAGTATTGATCGCCATGCACTATTCTATCTTTGCTGGGTGCATGCGGTTTTTTCGTGCAAGAAAGCAGTAATTAGCACATTCTTACATAGACAATTTGTAATCCCCGTTCAGAGGAAAATTAAACAAACTTTCCCGAATGATGAGGATTATTAATAAATCTGGTATGGAAGGAAGCTAAAACAGGTAATTCCCCTTTTCACTTTCTTCACTAAAACTTTTTCTTTAACAAGCAAGGATAGCTGCCCTCATTGTACAGGGCAGCTTTACTTTAAGTGAGAACATTCACAAAATCTTGTCGGTAAAAACTAATTCCCTGAAAATTATTGATTGATTTTTAAGATTTCTTCTTTTCTATATTAATGACAAGCTCTTAAGAGCATTATAAATTCCATGCTCATTACAACTATCCGTGATTAAATCGGCTTTCTCTTTAACTTCTGTTTCAGCATTTCCCATTGCGACCCCAATTCCTGATAGTTCCATTAGTTCAATATCGTTCATTCCATCCCCGAAAAAAACAATATCTTCCCGCTTAAATCCATTTTGTTCGGCGATTTTCAAAATGGTATTTGCTTTCGAACCTTCTTTAGGAATGACATCTAAACCAAATTTGTGCCAACTCACATATCTGAATTCTTCGATCGCGTATTTTTGAAGATCTTCTTGCTTGCAGAAAAGCATAGCTTGAACAATTGGGTTTCGTTCCCAATACAATCCATCATAGTCAGGGATCGACCATCCTAGACTTTCGTAAGCCTTAATTAACGACTCTCCAGGTTCTTCGAAATGTCTTTTTATTCCGTTCACTGTTTGGAACACAATCTGATCATTGTTTTCCGCTGCAATTTCAATAAGTTTCATAATAGACTCTTTTGATAACATTACTTCATGCGCTAATTCATGACGAACATATCCAAGTGATCCGTTGCATAAAACATATGTTTCAATTTCAAGCTCGTCAACGATGGATTTTGCTGAAGCGTAGTCCCGTCCTGTCGCAATGCAGATGTAATGGCCTTTTTCTTTAAGAGAAACCAAAGCTTGTTTTGTACTGTCGAGAAACTTCATTTCTGTCGTTAATAATGTTCCATCTATATCAAAGACAATAAACTTTTTATGCACTAACTTTCACCACATTCCACTACTATTTTTTATTCAATCTTTACCACCGTGTTAAACACCTTCAAAGCAGGGTTTTTAAACAGAATCTCTCTCCACAATATGATAAGGTATTTTTACTTTTTCTCTAGATTTTTTTATAACTAGGCTAAAAGCTTGCTCACCAATTTTCGTTAACTGATGATCTACTGTAGTAATCCCCATACCAATACCAATTGGCTGATTTTCTTGACCAATGATTGCTAAATCAGCAGGGATTTTTAATTGCTGAGACTTAGCATATAAATAAATACCACCAGCCACTTCATCTCCATTCGCATAGACAGCTGTGGGTCTCTCCGGTAAATGCAGGAAATGCTCCGCTGCTTTATATCCGTCTTCTAAGCAAAGACACCCTGAAATATGATAGTTAGGTTGAAATTCACCAAAAACCTCCTTATATGCACCAATCATTTGCTTCGTGCTATTGCTTTCTATCCTAGCTGTTGTGAAAGCTACAGCATAATGCCCTTTGTTTTTTAATAATTGAAAGGCATCTAGATAAGAAGAATAACGGTCCATATAAGAACATCCAATTTCTTTGTGCTGTGTATATTCACAAGAAACGATAGAACCATACCCAGTATACGGAATGATCGTTTCCCAATCATTTGCTCTTGAAGTGATAATGATGCCATCATACAGCTTGCTTTTTAATTTTTTTAAATACTCCACTTCTTTCTCTTTACTATAGATTGAAGGAAGTACCGTAATCGAAAAATCATGCTCTAATGCCTTGTTCAGTATACCGTTTAATATCTGATCAAATGCTGGATTGTTGTTATATGGGAGAATAACGCCTATTGTTCTGGTTTCTCCTCTAATTAAATCAATCGCATTTTTATTTGGCGTATAGTTCATTTCTTCAATAACTCTAAGAACAGACTCTCTTTTATCTCTGGCAACGTGCTTATAATTGTTAAGGACTCTAGAAACAGTAGAGACAGATACACCTGCTAATCTTGCAATGTCTTTAATATTTGTCATCACATACCTCCCACATATATCAGGAATCAAGAGAACCTACACATTTACATCCAATTTCTGAAAAGCTTTTATAAAGTAAAGTAGGTTTCCATTGTATGCCCATCTTATCGCAATCCTGTGTTTTCCTACAATGAGTGTCGAATGTTCAATGTTTCTCATTTCTCCTTTAAACCAAAAAGATTTTTCAACATTTATTGCTTGGTGCTTATTACATATAATCTTTTATTAGTTAAAAATAAATCACCATAGTAGATATTTTGTACTCCATCAAAGATTTCCAATAACCCTGTAAGGGTATATAGTACATGTTCATCTTGTTGAAGGTTAATCATTCTGTTCATCTCTCTTCTCCCACGTTGAAAATCAGCTTACTTTCAATCTAATTTATGAAATGCATTTCAAGTCAATAGAAAAATCAATAATTGCTAAAACAGCTACAAAGAGACGGATTAACTTTTTAATAAAGCTACCCATTATTAAACTAACATGCGCCTTGATTTTATTAGAAAAAAACTGACAAATTTGAAAACCTTTCTTCAATTACCTCTCGGTCCTGGCGGCTTATTTAAAGTTATCAAACTAAAAAACAGTAGGAAACGATTGCCTCCCACTGTTTTTGTAGTTTATTCAGCTGGTTTTCATTAATCTATTGGAATGGTTAACTGATTTCAATTCACTAACTAGTGTAGAGCCTAATAGCAGTATACCACCAAGCATTTGAATAATTGTCATTTGTTCTTGCAGGATAATTGCGGAAATCAATATAGCTACAAATGGGTCAACATAACTTAGCATAGCTATGCTCTGTCCTTTTAATTTTTCCATACCGGAGAAAAATAACCAAAACCCAATCCCTGTGTTGACGACTCCTAATATTAGAATAAAAGGAATAGAAGAACTTGATACTTCAAAGATGCCAAATCCTTCGGTAAGGAAAACATATGGCATTAACAGTAAAGTGGTTGTTCCAAGCTGAATGATGGTCAGCTCTAACTTTCCCATATCTTTAATAAATTTATTTAAAAGCAATAACGCAGCATAAAATGCTGCTGCGATTAATCCAAAGGAAAGTCCAAGAATATCATCTGATTCTGATGCACTCATGCCTTCACCTACAATCATTAACATACCTATGATTGCTGCACCAATACAAACCATTTTTTTAACGGATAAATGTTCCCTAAGGACATAGGGAGATAGAATCATTACAATCACAGGAGCAAAGTAATAACCTAGCGTTGCATTGGCAATTGTCGTATGGTCATACGATTGATAAAGAAAAATCCAATTTCCTCCCAATGCAATACCTGAAAGAATCAAAAATAAAGCATTCGTTTTTACTAAATTCCAAGGTATTTTTTTCTTCATCATGAAGAATACCAGCAATAAAAATATGCATCCCAGGAAACTGCTTAGTAAAGCACTTTCACTCGAAGCTAAATCAATATATCGGACCACCAAACCAATTGTACCGAAAGTAATCATTGATAATATAAACTGAATTTTAGGTTTCATCTTCTGCTCCTGCCCATCTGCGAATCAGCTTGTATTTCGCAGATTCTTATTATGTTTATTTAACTTCATTTTCAAATCTCAGTCGGAATGCAGACCCTTTCTTGGGGCGGAAACTAAAAGAAGACAGGTGCTTTTTTCATTATTTCACTCACAAAAAACAATTTTTATAGCTCCCCTTTCCTGCCTTGAATTTTTGATATTAATAACATATCATGGTGTCAGATATTACAAAAACGAATGTTTCTCATGATATATATGACAAAACCAGATGGGGAAGGAAAAGAAATATGAATATCCAAAAATATATGGCATTTGTCAGGGCAGCAGAATTCGGCAGCTTCACAAAAGCTGCCGAATCACTGGACTATACACAGTCTGGGATCAGCCGTATGATTAACGATTTAGAAACGGAATGGGGGGTTTCCCTTTTTGAAAGAGGACGTGCGGGTATCAGTTTAACTTCTGATGGCTTAAAATTACTGCCCCAAGTAAAGAGAATCTGCAATGAGTACAAAATCTTAATGACGCAAATCGAAGACTTACACCATATACAGTCCGGGATTATTCGTATTGGGACATTTTCCAGCGTAGCAACTCATTGGCTCCCTAACATGATCAGAGTTTTTAAGAAGGATTACCCGAAGATTGATTTTGAACTTCTGCTTGATGATTACACAGAAATTGAAAGATGGGTTTTAGATGGACGTGTTGACTTCGGATTTGTACGGCTGCCGTCAAAAGCAGATCTTGAAACGGTTTTTTTGGAACAAGACCGTTTGCTGGTAGTGATTCCCCAAAACCATCCGCTTGCTAATTGTGAGAAGTTTCCAATTAGCGGCTTACTGAACAGTCCGTTTATGCTATTGGAAAAGGGAGCAAAAGCAGAGATTTCAGAGATTTTTGAGATGCACCATATTTCACCGCAAGTTAATTTTACAACTTGGGATGACTATGCCATTATGTCTATGGTGGAAAACGGGCTGGGAATCAGTATATTACCAGAATTGATTTTACAGCGTATACCTCACAAAATTATAGCGAAAGAGCTGGAAGTTCCTGCTTTTAGAAATATTGGTATTGCTGCCAGAGATCAAAAAACACTTTCTCTTGCTTCCAAGAGATTTTTAGAATATTTATCATACAGAAACACGGAGTGATAATACTATATTCTAAATTTAGATTAGCGAAAGCTTATTCAATTAACATGCCCGTTTAGTACAATAAGAAAGCGCCTTAGACTGCAGCTGGTTCTTTAAGTAATGTACCCTATAGATTATTGTGTAATGGTTCACCATTTTTAGCTTAAATGCCATAGGTTCAAGTATTACAAGGAAAGCTGCCCTCATATTTGAGAGCAGCTTTATCAAACTCATGTAAATTTTTTCTTAAATTTGATAACTCATATTCGAGAATATCCTTTATATGTTTATCTCCAACTATACTAGAATGAAATGTATTGGATTCAGTCCAATAAACGTCTCTAAAAGTAACCCCATTCTTAAGTTCAATTTCTAAAAAAACACGACTCCTATCATGTTGTCCATTAGTATTGAGGGTTTCTATATCTTCTAATTTTAAATTAAGCCACGCATCTAGGAAATTCTCCTTAAAAGTTTGTGAGAAAGTATGGATTCTACCTCATCTTCAGTACTTTCAATATATATTTTTCACTAATTTACCCAATGGGTATAGTTCACCTGCTGTTTTTGCTGCAAGAGGTAAGAAGGAAAGTAAATAAAAAAATTACTTCCACGTTTTTTAGAATATTCATGGTTATTCCCTAAAAGAAATTATGAATTAGACAAACCATTTGTTGTATTAAATTCTATAGGGTAAGAGCGAACTCCTTCTTTCCGGTCTGGGACTACTTTTTAGAGGTGGTTATATTTTTGCGGTTCAACTCCAGCTTTTGCTGCATTATCGGCACCCTGTAATTATTTCTGCAAAGGTAATCTTCTGTAAATTCACTCTGGAAAGGATTGAGGTCATTCTTCTTCTTCTCGCCACTCTCCCCTATAACCGCTTTATATTGACCTATTAGATTATCAAAGATTTCATCCCACTTCTGCTTTAACGCATAATCCCTGCCATCAAACCCCATTCGGCTTCTGACTTTATGGTTCTTGAGCAGATTTATGATCGAAGCAGCGAAATCCTCCGCATTTCCAGGTTCACACAAATAACCTGTTACACCATTCTGAATAATGCTTTTAACTCCCCCCGCATTCGCACCAATTACAGGCGTTCCGCTGGCCATTGATTCAAGAACAACGTTTCCGAAGGTTTCTGTAGGAGATGGAAAAACAAACAAATCTGATGCTGAGTACACTTCAGCTAGCTGCTGGGCTGCTAAATAACCCGTAAAGGTCATGTTTTTTGGAGCTGCTTCCTGTAATTGTTTTCGAAGTGGTCCGTCCCCAACAATTAGCCAATGAATATCTTCTTCAAAATGAGGTGGGAGTAATTGCGCTATATCAGGGAGGATATCTACATTTTTTTCAGGTGCCAGTCTGCCTGCATAGGTGAGAAGGTATTTTTTGCTGATGGAGTATTGCCTGCGGACTGATAATTTATCATAGTATGGGTGGAACAGCTTGCAGTCGACACCTCTTGGCCATAATTCCAAATTTGAAAATCCATGCAGTCTTAATTGCTGCAGTGTTTCAGACGAAGGAACAAAGACTTTCTTAAAGGTGCTGTGAAACCAGGTCATGTATTTCCAAAGTATGTTTGACAGAAATTTGAGGTCATAGAATTCAAGATAATAGTCAAAGTCAGTGTGGTACGACCCCACTATAGGGATATTTAACTTTTTAGCGCAGTAAAGACCACTAAGTCCCAGATTAAAAGGTGTGGCAACATGTATTAAATCAGGATTAAACTTTTCAAGTTCCTCTTTGATATGAAAATAATTTGGAAAAGCCACCCTGCATTCTGGATATAGGAAAAAAGAGGCACTTTTGAATCGGCGAATATGGGAAGAAACATACTCATCTGATTGGCTGGATGGCGCAAATATTTTCAAGGTGATTTTCTGATCGCTTAAATAGTCTGTAAATCTTTTGAGTGTTTTCGCGACTCCGTTGATGTCAGGGTAAAAAGTATCAGTGAAGAAAGCTATTTTCATATGATCTTCCTTCCATTATTTTATCTTGGATGATATAAGGCCTTCCGATTGAAATATAGCTGATAGAATGTCTGCGGATGTCTCGAAGAGAGTAGCAGTTTCTCCCGTCAATTATAACGGGGGATTTCATTCTTTCTGTATATAACTCCAGCGGAAAATGTTTGATTTGTTCCCATTCCGTTGCAATAATAGCCAAGTCGGCATTTTCTAAGGCTATTTGTACATTCATCGTATATTCGATTGCATCTCCTAAAACCTTCCTTGCATTGGGTACCGCAGCAGGATCATATGCGATAACCGATGCGTTATTTTCCAGAAGTCTTTTGGCAATCATTAATGACGCCGCTTCCCTAACATCATCTGTATCCGGCTTAAATGCAAGACCCAGGAGAGCCACTCTTTTGCCTTCTAATGAACCTAATATATTTTTGGCTAGGCTGACGGCCAAGGTCTGCTGACGATTATTCACTTTGATTACGGATTCGAGAAGCTCAAATTTGTGCTGTACATTACCCGCTAATTTCACAAGGGCTTTTGTATCTTTTGGAAAGCAGGAACCTCCATAGCCAATTCCCGCCTGCAGAAAATACGGCCCAATCCTCTTGTCTTTTCCAATCCCATATGCAACTTCTTCAATGTTGGCTCCGGTTTTTTCACATATTGCTGCAATTTCATTAATAAAGCTGATTTTGGCAGCGAGGAAGGCATTTGATGCATACTTAATCATTTCAGCGCTTCGCATATCAGTCTTAATGATAGGTATTTTTAAAGGAAGATAAAGTTCCTCCAATTTTGCTGCTGCGCTTTTTGAATTGGTTCCTAATATTATTCGGTCACCGTTGAAAAGGAACCTTCTCGCAGAAATTCAGGATTGGAAACAACCTCTGCCTGGTGAGGCGGAGGCTTTACACTTTGAATAATTTCTTTGATTTTTTCATTTGTCCCCACAGGAACTGTGCTCTTTGTACAGACAATAACATCATTTTCAATACATATACCAATAGAATAAGCTGCTGCATGAACGTAATCCAGGTTACTTGTCCCGTCATGGTTTTCCGGTGTACCAACTGCAATAAAGATTATTTCTGCATCCTTATAGGCAATTTTAGGATTTACAGTGAATGCTAAACGGCCGCTTAAGAGGTTGTTCTTCAGCATCTGCTCTAGTCCCGGCTCAAAAATAGGCGATCGCCCCGTTTTAAGAAGCTGAATTTTTTCTTCCATAATATCTGTACAAATCACCCGATGTCCCATTTCTGCTAAACAAACACCTGTAATTAATCCCACATAACCTGTTCCTGCAACAGCTATTTTCATGCAATCCCTCCTCTATACTGACATTGTACTGATGGAAATTTAAACCTTTCTTTAGGACGTGTTAAACTATTGTAAAAAATATGTTTCAGCATTTCTGCCAATCCTTTTTTTCCATAAAAAACAGCCCTGATTGGGCTGTCCGTACTTGCTATTCCTCATTCTCCGATCCTTTCCCGCCAGCCAAAAAGCCACAGCAATGGGTGCATAAAAAATTCAGCCATGCGCTTCCCTCCAATGCATAGTCATCTCTAAGTTTCAAAATGTTGTTTTGGTTAATTAATAAACTGCCTTTAGTTTAAAAAGAAAGAAGTTGCCTAATATGCAGCCAATTCTTGAACAAAAGCACCCTTTAGCCCAATAAAGTTTTTACCTTTTTTATCAAAGTAATGGATACTAGGGTCATTTGTATAACGTTTAGCAGGAAAAGTATTTGTTCTAAGTATGGCGATGATATGTTTTTAAATAAGTAATTTCTATCAGACTGTGAAACAATAATCATATTCCTACTTCCAACATTTTCGCCGTCACTTCTTCGACTCTACGTTCTATATCCGACCCGTTCAGCTTTGGAAGCTTCAACTCACTTACAATTTTTCCGTCCAGCATAAACAGAATACGTTCCGTCCGCGCTGCAACCTTCGCATCGTGAGTTACAAGCATAATCGCAGTACCATCCGCATTGATTTCAGAAAAAATGTCCATTATTTCATGGGCAGATTTTGAGTTAAGGGCACCTGTTGGTTCGTCGCCGAAGATAATTTTCGGACTGCTCATCAATGCTCTGCATATACCCGCACGCTGAAGCTGACCTCCCGAAACCTGTGTAGTATCGCGCGTTTCAAGCTCCGCAATGCCTACCCTTTTAAGAAGCGTTCTTGCCTTCTCCGAAACTTTTGCGATGTTTTTTCGGTTTCCGCGAATTGACGGAAGAATAATGTTGTCGAGAATATTCAGATTTTTTAGCATGGTCGGCTGCTGAAAAATTAACCCCATTTTTGTTCTACGTATATCTGAAAGCTCAGTCTCCCCGAATGCCGATAAATCCTTGCCGTCAAAAACGATCTTTCCGTCATCAACACCATCGATTCCGCTTAAAGCAAACAGTAGTGTAGATTTTCCAGAGCCCGAAGGTCCCATAACTGCTACGAACTCACCCTCGTTTATTTCAATAGATACTCCATCGAGAACAGTGCGCTCTTCATCGCCCTCACCGAAAGTTTTTACTATATGCTCACCAATAATAATCTTCTCCATATGTCTACTCCTCCTACTCCTTTATATTTTCGGAAATTTTTATTTGTCCCGCGCTCGAGGTACCGATCATGGTTGCAATAAGTGCAATGAATATCATCATCAACGGACTTAGCAGATATGCCGTAAAAGGATTGACCGTAAAATTAAACGTTGACGCTCCGAACGAAGAGATTAGCACGCCCGCAAGGAACTCTCCGAGAGTATTCGCGAGTAGGGTACCGAGAATAATTCCGACAATTAGAACGAAAACTGAACGAGAAACATACTGCGCCCTAATATCCGAGTTTGTAAAACCGAGCGCCTTCATAATGGCAATAGAAGGTCTGTCCTTTGCAACTAGCATTTTCATGAATAATATAGTAACCAGTACTGTAATAACAAGCGCAACAGTAACTGCAGCGTAAGATGCTATTTCAACGGATCTTATTGTCGAGCCGAGGGTCTGAGATACAAATTTATCTATATCTGAAGTCTTTGCAAAATCAAATCGGTCTGAATACTCCGCAACCTTCCTGTCGACAAGGGATTTATCCAAAAGTTCAACACAAAGGATGGTCCACATGACTTTCGCCGAATTGTCGGTGAATACAGCCTTTGCAGTTTTGCCACCATTCGTAACGTCGGAGTATATTCCTGTAACCGTGAGCTTTTTCTCCTTCCCTTCAATCACCAGCGTTATAATTTCGTCTATCTTTGTGCTCAGTTCACCGGCATTTATAGCTGAAAGCGCAATTTCGTCATCACGGGAAGGTGCTCTTCCCTCAGAATACTCTATTGGAAATGCAGAATGGTCACCAAGTTCAACTTTTATATTTTCTTCTAAACCGTTTCTCGCTTTTACTTTAAAGGTCTTTGTTGTCAAAACAGCATACTTGGAAACGGCGTCGTCGCTTTCTATCGTCTTTTCAATTTCATCGGTATTATCAGATGAATTGGCCTGAATACGCATATCGTAGTTTCCAATCCCCATATACTGAATGAAGCTTTTTGAGGAAATTGTGCTGTGCAGGTTCTGTGGAACAATAATGATAAATGCCGAAATCACCAGGACAATAAGTATTGTTGCGTAAAGTTTTTTTCTTGCTAGAACATCCTTGATTCCCAGAAAAACATTCGTACTAAACAGTCTGTTTCTAACTAAGGAAAAACGCTTAGCGTCATTTGTCTTTACCTGAGAAGTTCCAAAGCGTAAAGCTTCCGCAGCGGATATTTTCCGAAATCGTTTCAGCACACCATTGACATAAGCAATAATTGCCAGGAAAACGAGAAGGATACCGATAACTCCTAAGACATTCGCATAAGAAGAATTTTTACTTTCACCTATGAAAAGTCGGATATTTTCAAGAAGCACGCCTTGGAACATAACCGAAAGAATAAATCCAAGAATACTGCCTATCGCCGCTAAGCCTAAGTATTTCGCAAGATAAATCCGCTTTATGTCGGAAATACGCATCCCAATTGCCTTCATTACCCCAATTTCGCGGTAGTCGTCCTCTATTTTCGCAAGGAGCGTGAAGCGTATGCACATAAATGCGATTGTAACCACAAGTGCGCTTACAAGAAGAATAACTGCAATCATCATCCCGTCTGAAATAGCGTTCATCGTTTTGAAAAGCGTATAGGTAACGGTTGGTCCGTTCGCTTCAAGGCCTGCGGAAGCATAGGCTGTTTCAAATTCGCCTATCGCGGAGAAATCCTTTAATCTAAATTCAATTAGATATTCGATACTACCAAAGTCTTTTATTTCCGCAAAATCATTGTTGCTTACAAGAAATCGTTTTGACGCGGAGAGCGAGGAATTCATGGTCGAGTCACGGAGAAATCCCGCAACGGTAAATTCCTTCCCGCTGATTACGGCCTTTTCACCTACTTGGACTGTGCTATCTTTCATAAAGGTTACTGGAACATAAAGCTCGCCGTCAGATACGTTGTTGATGATTTTGCCGTTAAGGTCAAGAAGATAATCGAACTTTTCGTTCTGTAAGCTGAAGCCGTTGTCCTGAACACTATCTGCTAGCGAGTTATCACCTAAAATAATGTGAGCACCGTCCATGCCAAGAAATTCAACTACCTGATACTCTTCGACATTGTTATGTTGCTCTGCAAAGGATTTAAGTCGTGCTCTATCAATATCACCGGAATGCATTTGCATAAAATGTGGAGTTTCAGATTTTGTCATTAACGTGTCCAGTGCACCCGAAAGATTGACCGCCAGTATTACTGCGAGTGAAACAAGCATGGATGCTGCAGCAACAAATATCATTGTTGTAAATGTTATTGCTTTGCTCTTTAAAATGTCATTGCGGAGTATTCTGAAATACATAAGCCACCTCTTTTTTTAAGCTTTTAAATCGAATTCCCAAATTTATTCATTATTTACAGCATTTTCGCTACCAAACATTTGCATAATATTCATCAGACTTCCGCTTTTTGCACCGAGCAGCCTTTCTCCGTTGAATATAATTGCTCGTATCCGTGATGCACGCTCCTCATAGGTCATCTCTACCATATCATCATCAAAAACGGTATTAGCATATGTAACAATCATTTCCATACATTCATACGGGTACGGAGTATTAAATAGGCCCTGTTCAATGCCCTCTTGGATTATTCCCGTCAGTATTGGCGTAACTCCATTGATGATGACCTTTTCTATTTTCTTATGCATAAGGGCATTCTGTGGCTTGTGAATATGCTCCATAATTTCCTGGCTGCTTCCGCCACTTAAATTAATTGATATAACAACTCGGATAATACGTTCGACTACAGGAATACTCTCATCTGCAGCAATTTCCTGCGCAGAGCCTAAAAGACGAACACTATACCGGTCAACCAACGAGTCCATAATATCCTCTTTCGACTTGAAGTGATAATACAGTGTACCACGCGCAATACCGACCTTTTCGAGAATATCATTTGTACTCGTTCCATCAAAACCCTTCTGACCAAAAAGCTCATCGGCTGCATCAAGTATTTCGTTCCTGCGTTCCTCCGCTTCTTTTCTCATTGTTTCACCGCCTTTATGAACCGACTGTCTGTCGATTAAATAGTAACAGACAATTTTTAATTTTATATGGAGTGTTTGTAAATTTTATAAAAATTTCAAAATTTATCCTCAATAGTATTAGTGGAGTTTTCAAAAAAAGAACTGAGTTCAAAAAAAGTGCGATAATCCCTCATGGATCACCGCACCTAATTTCTCCCCGGTCAATAAACGGTTAAAATCACAATATGATAATACCTGCTAGTATCTAAAAGCAAGAGAGGTTAACACAGTACCGTCCTCAATCATTAAATCTTCTGAAATTGCACGAATAACTTCCTCCAAAACTGAGAAAAGCCATTCAAAGTAATGAAGAACCGTCTGGAAAATTAGAGATTGGAAAAGTTAAAACCCTAATTCATGTACCAAAAATATTGTCCAGCTATATTAAGAAATATAAAAATGTAAATCTATCGCTAATTACTGGTGTCACAAAAACACTAACAGAAGAAGTATTAAATCATAAGTTAGACGGATCATTCGTTATAGAATCAGACTTTCATCCCGATCTTGTTTCGCATGAAGTGTTTCAAGATTAGAACGGTTCCTCTCTTTCAACTCTTCCAGTGTGGATGGACGCTTATCTGAAATTAAAACAAGTCTAGTGAGGTGTATACAAATTACCCTTCATTAAGTAATTACTGACGAACATCCCTAAAAGCCACAACGATACCGCTTATTCTACCTAAAATAACCATAGCTGCCCCTGCTTATCCCCCTGGTAATCTCGCATTATTATTACAACTCATAGGAAAAAACAATAGCATAGGCGGCATTAAATTAAAGGTAAGGATGAAAGATAACCATCCAATTGTTAGGAGTATACCTTTACCACTTGTTCATCTTCCATCAATACACCTAGTGCAGCACCATAACCTTTACATTTATACCTCATTCTAGTTTTCGATTCCCGGCTTCAGGACTCTCTCATTCTAGCAAGGAATTATTTTCTTTTTCAAACTCCATATTCCTTTATTACAGGAGCGCTGCCTCTTTAGTTTAAAAAGAAAAATAGCTGCCTGATTAGCAGCTATTGAATATATGCACCCTGGAATCTAAAGTTATAATCCTTGCCACTCTTAGTTTAATGCTCCATCATTTCATGGGCAATGTCATGGCCATCCATTTCTGATGGATAGTAAGTAGGCCAATGGGTAACTTCCTCCAACAATTTTTCTCGGTCATCACCCCAATAAAGGTGATAGTGAGCAGCTTCTGTCGGATAGATACTATGATCACTAAACTGAATATATTGAGGAAGACCTTCAGCTTCTGCTTCTAGTTTAAATACATATCTAACCCCTCTATTCCCCGCATCATATGTTAGAATTTCATACCCATCATAGATATACTCACCAGTATATTCTTCTCCATTTTTGAAAAACGTTACCTTGTTCCCCTGAATCTGAATTCGTCCAACATTTGTTTGGTATCCTTCATTATAATATTCCTTATATTCTTTAGCTGTCATCTCACCCTCATGTTCTGCTTTATAAGTAAATACTTCGTCAAGCGTACCATCTTGAAGATATGGGTATACAGACTGCCAGTCTCCTTCCCAGTCGGATAAGGATCGATCCTTCACCTGACTGTCTTCAAAATACCCTTCATAAATTTTTGCTGTTTCTTCATCATGTGCATGAGTATGGCCGTGATCGTGTTCACCCTGTTCATTTGTCTGAGCTGCCCCCTCTGATGAAGGTTCAGATAAAGCTTTTGTTAGTTCCTCTAAGTTGTGCTGCATGAGAGTAAAGTAGTCCTCATTATTCTTTATATCTTCTTCTGTTAAAACCGATAAATTGTGTATGCGTAAAGCCTCTGCATCAATTTCCTTCCTAACTATGTCCGCCACTTTAGGAGTTATATTCTGTTCAAAAAATACATGTTTCAATCCATGTTTTTCAGCGGTCTTTATGATGTTTTGTACCTCTTTATGTGAGGGCTCGTTAGCAGGGCTCAATCCAGATACTGCGATTTGCTCGATCCCATAGCTTTTCTCCCAATAGCCATAAGCAGCATGAGATACAATAATTTTATTTTCAGGTAAATTTTCAAGTTGTGCACGGAAGTCTTGGTCTAAGTTTTCGAGCTTTCCTTTCAACTCCTCAAAGTTTTGGTTAAAGAAATCTTCTTGATCAGGTTTTAATTCAACTAATAAATCTTTTATATGCTCTGCAAGCTGAATAGAACGAATAGGATCCAGCCAAACGTGAGGATCTTGATCCCCATGATTATGTCCAGCATGCTCGTCCTCATGACTGCCTTCTTCTTCATGAGTGTGGTCACTCACGTGGCCATCCTCTCCTTCATGGTTATGTACATGCTTTTCCAAGTTAATTCCTTTTGATGCTTCAAGTATCTTGACGTCATCAGATTGAATAGTTTCCGAGATTTTGTTTGCATATGATTCTAAACCTGCCCCATTATAAATAAAAGCATCGGATTCAGATATTTTTATCATATCTTTGGTGGTTGGTTCATATGTATGCGAATCTGATCCCGGTGGCAGAATAGACTCCACAGAAGCTTGGTCTTCTGCGATTTGTTCAGCAAAAAACTGAAGTGGATATACAGTTGTAAAAATCTTTAACTCTTTGCCAGATTCTTTTGGTTCCTTTTCACTTTCACTGCTGTTTGTAGCTTTTCCTCCACACGCAGCTAGCGTAAAGATGACAATAACTAAACTAAGTAAGCCTGTAAATTTTTTCAACAATTTTACTCCCCCTTTACTTTGTAAATATTTTATCGTAATGATTACGATTTGTAAATAGTAATCATTACGATTTTTTAGTTATAACCATTCAACTAACCTGCACTTCAGTTTAAATAAAAACCACGCGTGAGAACGCGTGGTTTTCTCTGAGGCTGAAGCCAGACCCTAAATGGACTCTGAAGGTTGCCAAATGTACTGCTGTTACTAGCCAGACCTAAAAAGGTCTTTTATTCAAAGTTTTGTTATTATTAATGAATTTCTTCAGAATGTTTTCTTATTATTTTCAATTTCATATTGCTTGCTAAATTGGTAAATAATATGACAGAGGTGATAGCGTGGAGGATAAGAATAATTTAAAACTCACAGCTTCCGAAATAGGCACTCTTTGGGGAGAATTTATAAATGGTACAATGACTGATATTGTAAATAGATATATGGTCTCAATTATTGAGGATGAGCAAATCAAAGCCATTTTTGAGGATGCTATTAAGACATTCGGAAAACAAAAGCAACAAATTGTATCCTTTATACAGAGTGACGGGTTTCCAGTTCCAATTGGATTTAATGATTCTGACCTCTTCAATGGTAAACAGAGATTGTTTACGGATATATTTTGCTTGAATTATTTACATATCATGACGTTACACGGTTTACTGGGCCACAGCACTTCATTAGGTGTTTCTGTCAGAAAAGACTTAAGGGAGTTTTACGATTCCTGCAATACGGATGCAAAAAATATGTACCACCAAACAATTGAGTTATTACTGCAGAAAGGAAATTTTCAGAGAGACCCTTTGTTTTATCCTGCTAAAAACCCTGAATTTGTTTCCAGCCAGGATTTCACAGATGGATATTTCGGCAAGGGCAGAAAATTAGCAGCAACAGAAATTATTAGTATATCTTTCAACCTTAAAAAAAGCATTATGGCTAAAACCCTTTCTATTGCATTCAGTCAAGTCGCTCAAACAAAAGAAGTAAGGAAGTTTTTAAGCGATTCAGAGAAAACAGCAGATGGACAAATAAAAAAATTTTCAAAAATAATGCAATCAGACAATTTACCCGTTCCGAAATCCTGGGAAACAGAAGTGACAACTTCAACGGATTCACCATTTTCCGATAAGTTAATGTTGTATCATATTGGTTTCTTGTTCCAGGCTGCACAAAACTATCATGGGGCAGGATTAGCATCAGCAATGCGAACAGACCTTGTAACTGCTTATGAAGGAACAATTTTAAAAAATCTTATGGTTACAAAAAAGTGGTTTAACCTTATGGAACAAAATAGGTGGCTAGAACAGCCTCCACTTGCTCCTAATAGAAAAGAGATTTCAGAAGAAGTATAGAGAAAATGGAAAATTTCAAAGTAAACATCTTAAATAACCATCCGCTTTTATAAGCAGGTGGTTATTTTCTTGAAAGTGCAAGAATACTTATTTAACTGACCTGCCCCTTTAGCCAACAAGAAATCGCTTATTTTGGTTAGCTGTCTTGAACATAAGCACCCTTTGCTGTAAGTACTTTTCTTCACAAAGTGTGCTTTTATATGTTCATTGGCTCAATCTTCCCTTTATAAAGAGCGTTGTTGTCGATTAAGCTGTTTTTGTTTTGGAGTAGGAAATTTAAATTTGATATCGAATGAACACATTAATTCATACTAATTTTATAGTATCAACAAGTGAATCAGCACATAAAAACGCTTGGGTTTCCCCAAGTGTTTTGTCATTTACACAATATAAACTGATTAAATTGTTCTACTGTTTCAAAGTAATATTTAGATTCTAATTTCATTTGTTCCTTTATTTCGGGAATACTGTGAGACCATCCAGCAGCGGCAAAATCAACATGACAACTTCTCGCCATCTCCAATCCAGGTTTTAAGTCATCTAACATTAGTGCTTCAGTTTCTTGAAGATTAAAGCGTTTTAAAATCTCCTTAATTGGATATGGATGTGGTTTTCTCTGATGTTCAGGAAGTTCCCATCCAAAGATAGCGTCTGGCACAAAACCACAATGAATAGAATAATCTCTTTCAATTCGGCTTCTCTCAGAATGAGAAACAACCGTCACAATTCCACCTTGTTTTTTAAATTCTTGAATTGTTTCTGCAAACAGTTCATAGAAGTCTGGTACAGTTGATTCGGTATATTTTTTCCATACTGCTTGCTGATATTTTTGCTCTTTCTCTGTGAATTTAATAATGTCTTTGCATAAAGAAGAAAAACCTGGATTGAAACAGTATCTAACAAAATCTTCAAAAGTAATAAGTTTATCACTTGGCCGCAAGTATTTAAGAGCCTCTACAAATGATGGATAGTGTATACCTGGTGTACTTTTTACCCCTGTATCATCGTGGTCTAAGATTAAACATTTATATTTTAAAACCATTATAATCTCCTTTCAAACTATAATATCCTAATCATTAAACATAACTTTTTGAAGGTTAGGCAGAAGTTTCCACGCCGTTTAAATCGTCAACAAAATCGGGTCTTAATGCGATATATGTTGAGGATGTTTGTTCAGAAACAATTGAGTACCTCTGCAACATCAGTTTAATAATTTTAATCTTTTATCTTTTATCTTTTATCTTCGTTATGTATTAATCTAATAAAGGTAAAACACCTTAACTTAATACAGCCTAAGTATAATATTCCTGTATGTTCATGTCATCCTTCTTCTACTAAACTGCCCAGTTCGTATTATAAGGTCACCAGATATTTCTGGTTGACCATTTTTTATTTGGTCTTATTATATCAGTAGCCAGGGTAGAACGTAACTGCCCGTGGGGCCATCGACCCCGTCAACTAAACGGTTCACCCCCTACTTGTAGAAACATGATTGAGGCTGGTTGGGACATAGATCTCGTATAACAAGCGAAGCTGTGACACTGCATGGAGGAATTAGGGGTACTGGCAAATTACTAGTTTAGGAGGAGGATTTTTAAATGAATCCAGTCATTGGTCTGGATGTTTCAAAAGGGGAAAGTCAGGTTCAGGCATTTTTGGATAAAGGCAAACCATATCGTAAGAGCTTTAAAGTTTCTCATACTATTGAAGGTCTTGATTTACTTGTAGAGTTTCTGGAGGTCGTAAAGAGAGAAACAGGTAAGAAACCACCTATCGTCCTAGAAGCAACAGGACATTATCATTCCTCTGTTGTTCAATACTTGGAGGACCGTGGATATTTATTGATCATCATTAATCCACTGATTTCTTATAAGGCGAAAAGTTCAAGTCTTCGGAAAGTAAAGACAGATGCGCTCGATGCTTACCATCTCTGCGAGCTGTTTTATAAAGAGGATCTTGAGCCATATAAAAAGCGTGGAGTTCAACTTTTAAACCTTCGAAATCTTACCAGACAGCACGAGAATATAACGGGGGTATTAATCCAAACAAAGCTACAATTTCAAGCCATTCTGGACCAGGTCTTTCCTGAATATAGAGGGGTTTTTGGTGACTTATATTCGGTAGTATCACTGTTAACTCTTTCAGAGTTTCCCTCATCTGAAGATATATTAGAGGCAAGCGTTGAGACCATAGCTGACAAAATCGCTCAATTATGTAAAAGCCGTTCATACAGATGGGCTAATGAAAAAGCTATTCAACTCAAAGCTGCCGCAGACAGAAATCCGTTTGAAAAGACTTTGTATCAGAGTCATATTTTGAGTCTTGGTATGTATATAAACATTATTCTTCAATACAAAGAGCACCTATCCAAGTTAGAGTCAGAGATAGATGCCCTCGCTAAAGAAGTTGAAGAATATAATATTATCAAATCTATCCCTGGTATCGGTGAAAAGATCGCTGCAACGATCATTTCAGAAATTGGGGAGATAGATCGATTTAATGATCCTAAAAAGCTCGTAGCTTTCGCTGGAGTTGATCCTAGTGTATTCGAATCTGGAAAGTTTACAGCCACCAGAAACCGAATCACGAAAAGAGGATCCAGTAGGCTTCGTCACGCCTTATATATGGCTGTTCGTTGTGCGATTCGTGACTGTCGCAAGAGTAAAACAAGCGATGAAATTATTCCTCGAAATAAGAAATTACGAGAGTTCTATGATAAAAAACGTGAAGAAGGAAAACCTTTTAAGGTAGCTGTAATTGCTTGTGTAAATAAGCTCTTACACTGGATATTTGCCCTTTTAAAAAGCAAAACAACTTTCCAAGATATAGCTTAAAACCAAATTAAACTAAATATCACAAAACCTTCCAACAACAGAATAATGGAAGGTTATTTGGCATGCGCATTTTTAGTATAGCATGAGATATTTTAAGTTTTTATTGAAAAATATTGACAAACTATTAGCTGGTTTAGCTAAACAACAAAGTACTGCAGCGAGAACACTATTCAAAAATATTCCCAAAAAATACCGCTTGTTCTCTGGAAAGTGAAACCTTAATTATGATACACACGTAGAAGTCCTTAAACACTAAGGAGAAGGTGAAATATTTTGAAAAAAGCGTTAGTAATTATTCTTGTCACCTTATTAATTATATCTATATTCTCATTTCTTTTAGGATATTGGAAAGCAGGAATTATTATAGGGGGTGTGTTTACCTGGCTGACGGTCCAAGTAAGTGAACACTATTCTGTAAAAAATACTGAATACCTTTACAGCAATCGATTTGAACCAAAAAAGAACTTCAAGAAATATGGGGATTGATTGACCTCTTTGTTTGCTTTATCAAGAGCCTTGCCTAACTTTTTGTTGCTCATTTCATATTCGACTTTATAGCCTTTATTTCTTAAGTAATTTGCTACCAATAAGGATTCTTTTTGAGTGCCTAATGGGACTATATAGTAATCTATATTCGGATTCTCTCTTAATTCCTTCTCAGATTTACTCATAGCCGTATAAATTACATCTAAGCCGAATGATATTCCTACTGTTGAGAATTTTTCAGTTGTACCTATCAACCCACCGATTGCATTATCGTATCTTCCGCCACTTCCAATACTTGATTTTATAGATTGGTCAGATAAGAATATCTCATAAATAGTACCTGTGTAGATCTCTAAACCTCTTGCTAAGAATGGATTAAAAATGCACTGTTTATTAATATTTAGGAATTCTAGATAGGATGCCAGCTCTTTTAATTCATTTAAACCTTGCCTTACCTCTTCATTTTGTTCTGAAAAAGATTCAAAATAGCTGAGAGTTGAATTCCTTTCATCAGTTAAAAACTGTTTAATTAACATTATCGTTGAATTTGATAATCCTTGATCATTAAGTTCTGAAATAACAGCTCCTAATCCTACTTTTTCAAGCTTATCTAGAATTAATACTACATTATTAATTTTTTGAGCTTCTGTACCGAATACATCAAGCATTCCCGTGAGTAATTTTCGATTGTTGTATTGGATCGATACCTTTAAATTAAGCTTTCTAAATGCGTCCAATGCCATAACCATTAATTCAGCTTCGGCTATTTGTAAATCTACACCTACAATATCAACATCACATTGTGTAAATTCTCGAAACCTACCTGTTTTAATTGGTCCATCTCTAAATACTTTACCAATTTCATATCGCTTAAAAGGCATCTTAAGCGTCGGGTTCATCGCAACAACTTTTGCAAACGGTATAGTGAGATCGTATCGTAAAGCTAAGTCTCTTTCACCTCTATCAGTTAATGTATACATTTCTTCTAAAATTTCAGCCCCACCACCGTATTTGGAAGCGAGTAATTCCGTGTAATTTAATATTGGGGTTTCCAAAGGTTTACATCCGTATTGGATGAATACGTCTTCTAATGTTCTTCTAATATTTCTTCTAATAACTTCAGCATTCGGTAAGTAATCTTGTGTACCCTTTACATTTTGATAATCCATTTTCTTCATTTTCATTACCTCCAAAGTTTTTTATAAAATAAAAAACCGCACTTGATGTAAGTTTTAAACTTAATCAAATCCGGTTTAATGATAAATAACCTTCCTATTTACGATTTTTATAAATCGAATAGCAAGGCTACAAGATATGATGATGTAGTTGTGAGAACGAGATAGTTATCTTCTTTATTGAACGCATATTTACTCACTCCTAATTTCCATTAAATGTATCATACTGTAATTTGAATTTCAAGAATCTTTCTTCAACTAACCTCCCTTAATAAAAGAAGCGAAAACGGCTGTTTACTCTTGTTTTCTTAGATTTTCAATAGTTAATTACCTGCCGGTAAGCCCTTTATATGATTTATCACTTTAAAGTATATATTAGGATCCTTAAAGAAAACAGAATTATAACCCACTAACCAATCAACTACAGAAATTGGTGGATGAGTCAATATATAATTGCACTGGTCGATGTCCACAATTAATAAGGCATAAGAGAACCTGATTTTATTTATACAGAATTTTCATAAAATTCTGTTGACAAATGTGACCAATTAAAATTAATATGTAAACAAGTTGTTATTAGCAACTAAATTTATGAACTAAGGAACTAAACTATATGAATGAAAAAATCGAAAAAATTAAGAAGTTTAACCGTTTTTATCTTAATGTTGTTGGTTTGTATGCTCAGTATTCAAAAGGAAGCCCATATTCAATGTCAGAAGCGATGATTTTATATGAGATAGATAAAAGGAAGAGATGTACAGCTTCTCAATTATCCGAGTATTTCGACTTCGATAAAGGTTATGTAAGTAGAATGATACATAAGCTCAGCAAACAAAAACTTATTGAACGGGTATCGGATAACCAAGATAAACGGAAGAAATATTTGCATATCACTGAAAAAGGGCAAAAAGTTCTTAAAGAACTTTCAGATAATGCCAGCCATGATGTAAGGAGGATGATTGAAAAAATTGATTTGGAACAAGTAAATTCTCTTATTCAATCAATGGAAGAAATCGAGAAAATTTTATCAGTCAATAAAGGAGGAAGATTTGATGAGGAATAATAAGCTCCTGATTACATTTCTTTTAATCATTACGATGTTATTGGCAGCATGTACAGAAAGTACGAATGTGGATGGTAATTCCAGTAGTTCACTAGATTCCAGTTCAGGTGCTAATAGTCAGGGTCCCCTTGTCATCGGTTTTGAAGCAGACGCTACCACACTTCTAGCAAATCACGATGTCAACTACACCACAGATACGCTAATTCGTAATATTTATGATCCACTGATTGATCGAGATTCTCAAACAGCTGAGTTTGTCCCTGTTCTTGCAGAGGAATGGAAAAATATAGATGAAAAAACATGGTACTTAAAGCTGAAAGAAGGAATTAAGTTCCATAACGGAGCAGATTTTAATGCAAATGCAGTTAAATTTAGTATCGACTACATCTTAGATGAAAGTAACGGGTCATTTTACCGTTCAAGATGGGCTAACGTTGAGGAGGTCGTTGTACTTTCAGATTACGAAGTGGAGATCCATACATCCGTGCCTTTTCCAAGCTTAATCCAACGAATTGCAGAAGATTTGCTCATTATAGAACCTGGCTATGTTGAAGAAGTAGGTATAGAGAAAGCATCAAGCAAACCAGTTGGTACAGGGGCATATACGTTTGTTGAATGGTCAAGAGATAACCATTTGAAATTAAAAGCTTTTGAAGATTATTGGCAAGGAAAACCTGAGATTGAGGAAGTTGAGTTCCGAATTATTCCGGAATTTAGCGCAAGGATGTCTGCTTTTATGAGCGGAGAAATATATTTATTTAAGAACATCCCTGTCGACTCAGTTAAACAATTTGAAAGTAATGAAGTAAAACAAATTTCTTCTTCACGTATCAATTACTTAGCATTATCGAACCTTGTCGATGGTCCATTAAAAGATGTCAAAGTTAGACAAGCGATTAATCACGCTATCAATGCAAATGAACTTCTAGAAACTGTATTAAGTGGGTATGGATCGAGAATCACAGGACCGCTGTCCCAATTGAATGCTGATTATGCTGAAACTAAAGAATACGACTATGACCCAGATCTTGCCGTAAAGTTAATCGAAGAAGCTGGCTATAGTCCAGAAGAATTAACATTAACTTTGGATACACCAAGTGGTCGATATCCGATGGACTCCCATATTGCTCAAGCCATTGCTTCACAATTACAAAGTATTGGGATCAATGTAGAAGTAAGGGTGAATGAATGGGGTCAGCATTTGGAGAAAATTCAAAAAAGAGAAACTGGTGATATGTACATTCTTGGATGGGGGCCAGCTTTCGATGCCCAGTCAACAATTGAAAACTTGTTCACTTTAGAAGCGCCATACAGTAGTTTTTACCAGGAGAATATTGAGAAAAAGATTAAGGAAACAAACCAATCGTTTGATCAAGAAGCGCGCTATGCTGGATACGCTGAGCTTCAACAGCAGTTAGTAGAACAAGCTGCTTGGGTTCCATTATGGCAACAAGCAGACCTTTACGCTGTTAAATCTTCTTTAAATTTCTCACCTCGTGTTGATGAGAAAATGAACGTGTTTGAGATGTCATGGAACTAAATTTATAGTTTCAAAGAAGAGAGGGTCCCCTTCTCTCTTCTTTTATTCCAAGGGATAAGGCGGGGTGCTACTATGTTAGATTTTATAATTAAAAGATTAATACAAGTGGTCATCGTTGTATTTCTTGCTCTAACAGCAGTCTTCTTTTTAATTCGTCTTTCGGGAGATCCGACCACACTATTCCTCCCGCCTGATGCGCCAAGGGAACAAATTGAAGAATATCGTGAGTTATTAGGATTTAACCGCCCACTATATGTTCAATACACTGACTTCATGAAAGGCGCCATTCAAGGTGATTTTGGAGAATCTTTAAGAAGCGGCGACGATGCTCTAGGACTAGTTTTAGAAAGAATGCCTGCAACTTTTCAACTAGCATTCTCAGCATTGTTATTATCAATCATCATCGCTATTCCACTTGGAGTTCTATCTGCATATAAACGAAACACCCTATTTGATAAAGCAAGTGTAGGGATTACGGTTATCGGTCAGGCTATCCCCAGTTTTTGGTTTGGTTTAATTTTAATTTTTATTTTTGCTGCTCAACTAAAATTTTTTCCATCGAGTGGAGGCGGCTCTGTTAATCACATGGTGCTTCCAGTTATTACACTAGCTTTGTATAGCGTATCGCGTTTTGTCCGCTTTACTCGATCGGCCATGCTAGATGTATTAAATAAAGACTATATCCGAACAACCAAAGCAGCTGGAACACCAACATCCACGCTAATTATGAAATACGCCTTAAAAAATTCTTTGATTCCGATTCTCACATTAATTGCGCTTGATCTCGGTGTATTATTAGGCGGCGCTGTTATTACGGAAGCTGTTTTTTCTTGGCCTGGTGTTGGCAGACTATTACACCAGTCATTAATGAATCGAGATTTCCCAATTGTATTGGCTGGCGTATTTATCATTGCCATCATTTATGCAGTCATCAACTTTATTACAGATATTTTATATGCATATGTGAACCCCCAAATTAGAGTGAAGTAGGTGAAGCTGTGGAAACCAGTACAATTACAACCACTAATAAATCAATTGATATGAAATTTAAAAAGAAATCTAAATTCAAGGATTTCTTTCGAAAACTGTCAAAAAGCTGGGCTGGGTTGCTCGGTTTTTGCATCATTATCTTTTTAGTAGTTCTCAGTCTATTTGGGCAATGGATTGCCCCTTTTGATCCTATGGATGCCCCATTACGAGATCGTCTACTGCCTCCTTTTACAGACGGTCACATATTAGGAACCGATCAATTAGGAAGAGATATACTTTCTAGAATCATTGCAGGTACAAAAGTCTCCTTAATCATCGGTTTAGCCACAGCTTTATTAGCCGGGGTCATTGGCACCATTATCGGTGTGATTGCAGGATACTTTAGGGGCTGGATTGATATAGTTCTAATGCGAATTGTGGATGTTCAATTAAGTTTCCCATTTATCTTATTAGTACTTGTCATAAGTGCAGTACTTGGAGCAGGACTTACAAACATTATCATATCTCTTGCTTTAGCTGGATGGGTTATTTTTGCCAGAGTTATCCGTAGTGAAGTGTTGGCTTTGAGAGAAAAGGAATTTATTACAGCAGCAATCGCAACTGGTGTGCCGAAATTCGAGATATTAGTAAGACATATCCTTCCTAATATCTTTACACCCATCATTATTTTAATCTCTTTACAAATGGGCACATACATTATCGCAGAAGCATCCGTAAGTTTCTTAGGATTCGGAGTTCAACCGCCCACTCCTGCATGGGGCAATATGCTTAATGAAGGAAAGGACTATATTTTCAGTTCTTGGTGGTTAATCACATTCCCGGGTATTGCGATTATCCTCACTACACTTGGGGTTAATTTATTCGGTGACTGGTTAAGGGATACACTCGATCCAGAACTAAAAGGCGAATAACAGGAGGTGAAAAAAAAATGACTGAAGTACTTCTTGAAATCAAAAATCTTGGTATCCAATTTAGTACTGGAGAAGGTACCGTTCAACCGATTCGAGAGGTAAATTTCTCCTTGAAAAAAAGTGAAACTCTTGGGGTTGTTGGTGAATCTGGCAGTGGAAAAAGTGTTACTTCATTAGCGATAATGGGACTTTTACCAGAGAAAAAAAGCAAGATTGTTTCTGGGAGTATTCATTTTAATAATATAGATGTAACTACTCTAGATAATCACCAATACAGAAAACTTCGCGGGAATGAAATATCCATGATATTCCAGGAACCAATGACCTCTCTCAATCCTGTTTTTACAATAGGTGAACAATTAAGTGAGCCACTAAAACAGCATAAAAAAATGCCAAAAAAAGAAAGAAAAGAAGCCATCATCAATATGTTAAAGCAAGTGGGCATTCCAAGAGCGGAACAGATTATTAACGAATATCCTCATCAATTATCAGGCGGTATGAGGCAACGCGTAATGATTTCATTAGCCCTTTTATGCGATCCTAAACTCCTCATTTGCGATGAACCTACTACTGCTTTAGATGTAACCATTCAAGCACAAATCTTAGAACTGATGAAGCAAATTAAAGCTGAAAAAGATATGAGTCTTCTTTTTATCACACATGATTTGGGTGTGGTAGCAGAAATGTGCGATCGTGTTGTGGTCATGTATGCTGGGGAGATTGTTGAAGTGGCAGAGATCCATGAACTATTTGACAATCCCCTACATCCATATACAAAAGGTCTAATCCATTCACTTCCGACGAATAATTCGAGAAAAAGCAAACTCTATTCCATTAACGGACAAGTACCTAGGCCTGATGAAATTGGTGAAGGCTGCACATTCGCCAATCGATGTCCATATGCATTTGATAAATGCACTGTGAGCGCCCCTCCTACTTTTTCAATGGGAGAGCATTTAAGTAAATGTTGGCTACAAGAGTCCAATCGGCAGGTGAATATTCATTGACGGAAAAGCCCTTACTAGAAGTTAAGAATCTAAAAAAATACTATGATATATCACAAGGTCTCTTTAAGCCGAAGCTAGTAGTAAAGGCTGTAGACGATATTAGTTTTTCGATTAATAAAGGAGAAACCTTTGCCCTAGTTGGAGAATCTGGTTGCGGAAAATCGACAACTGGAAGAACCATATTAAGGTTAACTGGTGCAACTTCAGGTGAAATCCGATACAAGGGGCAAGACCTTCTATCATTACAGACTGAAAAAATGCGCTCATTACGGAAAGAGATGCAAATGGTTTTTCAGGATCCGTACGCTTCTCTTAATCCTAAGATGACCATTAAACAAATCTTAATGGAACCGCTCCGAGTCCATAAGAAATTTCATCCTGACGAACGGTTGGAGAAAATTATCGAGATTCTAGAAATCGTCGGTCTCTCTAAAACACATCTTGATCGGCACCCTAATGAATTTTCCGGTGGACAAAGGCAGCGGATCGGCATAGCTAGGACTGTTATTTTAAACCCAGACTTTATTATAGCAGACGAACCCGTTTCTGCTCTCGATGTATCTGTTCAATCACAAGTTATTAATTTAATGCTCGAGCTACAAAAAGATTTTGGTTTGACATACTTATTTATTTCCCACGATTTAAGTGTAGTTAAACATATGACAGACCGAGTTGCAGTTATGTATCTTGGGAAAATTGTAGAATTAGCCGACACTGAAGAATTGTTTTCAAATCCAAAGCACCCTTATACTCAGGCATTAATCTCAGCTATCCCTGTATCTCACCCTAGAGAAGCGAAAGAACGAATCGTATTGAAAGGAGATGTTCCTAACCCTGCCAATCCACCTTCTGGATGCACGTTCCACACAAGATGCCCATTTGTCATGGAAATGTGTAAATCTATTGAACCTTCACTCACAGAAATAGCTACAGGTCATACCGCAAGCTGCCATCTATATACCAATAACAAGGAGGAAAAAACAAATGCTATTATCTATTCCTAAATACGAATTTAAAGAAAGACAAGAAAAGTTTAAAAGCATTTACAAAGGAAAGGAATGTGATGCTACCGTTCTTTTCTCTGTAACAGATATCTTTTACTTAACTGGATTTCATTTTCATCCTACCGAGAGACCTATTGGTTTGCTGATTGATCCGCAAGATAAAGTTCACTTATTTGTTCCAGCATTAGAGCATGAACATGCTGAAGAATATAGTGTTGTGGATTATGTACATTCATATCCTGAATATCCGGGAATTAAGCACCCGATGGAGTATTTCAAAGAAATCTTAATAGAATATGGGTTTGAGAATAAAACGATTGGTTTTGATTCTATAGGCTATGGCTCCCCAATGGGCTATCGTGGTCCTGCTATAGATCAGCTAATCGACTCGAAGCAATTTGTATCTTTACAGGGCGTAGTTGAAGAAATGAGATTTACTAAGAGTCCAAATGAAATAGAATTAATTAAAGAATCCTGTCGCTGGGGAAATCTAGTGCACCGCTTGCTCCAAAAGTATACCAAAAGTGGTTTAAGTGAAATTGAAATTACTAGTAAGGCTTCGAATGAAGCAACAAAAGCCATGATTGATACACTTGGATCCGATTATAAACCACATGGTCAAACACCTTACGCTGTTTTTCGCGGTCAAGTCGGTCCAGAATCTGCTTTCCCCCATGCCGTAACACAAAATATCGTATTAAAAAAAGGAGACACTCTAGTAACAGGAGCAGCATCCAGTGTTTTTGGATATACAAGTGAGTTAGAGCGAGTCATGTTCGTTGAAGAATATTCTAAAGAGCAGGAAAGATATTTTCACCATATGTATGAAGCCCAAGAAGTTGCATTTAAAGCCATTAAACCTGGAAGAACGTACTCTGATGTTGAAAAAGATGTTCAAGCATATTTCAAAGAAAACAACTTAACAGAATTAACGAGACACCATACCGGCCACAACATCGGAATACTAGGGCATGAAGCACCGTTTTTCGACTTAGGTGATCACACATTACTAGAACCAGGCATGGTTGTTACCGTTGAGCCTGGAATATATGTGAAGGGCTTAGGTGGCTTTAGACACTCTGATACGGTTCTTGTGACAGAAGATGGTATTGAAATGTTGACCTATTACCCGAGAGACCTCCAATCCTTAATTTGTTACTAAAGGAATTATCCTTAGTACCAATAATGAATGACTCAATCTTTCTGAAAGGACGGTTGAGTCATTATAATTTTTTCTGAGGTACTTTAAATGAATTTTTTTATTTCGGCCAGTGGAACTTAAAAAGTAATGGAAAATGGAAAAAACGTACTTTACCCAAAGGATTAATTAACTACGATAGTAGTTTTACTCACTTGGGTAAAGTGCGTTCATAAATTAAAGATAATAACGCCCGCCTGGGTGTTATTAAAAATGAAAAGAAGAAGTATAAGTCTAGAATACCCTCTTCATGCTCCATATCGGACCAGGGCTTGGTACGATCTTAACTGCTTCTGAGCTTCCAGTAGCTGTAACATTTTCTGCACTTATCTTAGCTGAATTAGTAAGTTTTTCACATTGGCTAGGAGTTGTCATTATATTAATAAATATAAATGCGAATTGTCCATACCTACTCCCCCAATCTTTCAATACCTCCTCAACAGCATCGAGAGCATCATCTTCATCAGTACCTAAAACAATAAAGAGAGAGACTCATTTTTGAATCAGAAAAGCCCGAGTTTTTAAGATAATTAATCAAATCTTATTGAAGGAGAGCTTAAATTTGTATTTCACTCTTTTCGCAAATACTTTATCTTTAAAATACTGAAAACCATATAAAACCAATGCTACAATCTTAAAACATTCATTAATTAAATTTTTTTCGAACCAAGCAAATAAGCAATTAATTCATAAAACAAGCGTTAATCCTTCTTAACGTTAGATATGATATAATTAAAAATGCCCAATCCCTTATATACCAAGGGCTTGGACAATTTTATAACCAGTTCTGTGAATGCGTTAATTTGTATTATACGAACATTTATTCCGTTATTATACATCCGTTGATATATCATATTAAGTCGTTTCCCTTTTGGAATTGTTATTATGCGTTCCGGTCAATTAATATCCTCTTTTTTCATGACAATCAACTGCCCTGACATAATGTCATAATGAAAGTAAGTTGTACTCTAGAAAAACCAAAGGAATGTCTCAATTTTGAAGACATTCCTTTTCTAACTAGAAATTCTTAGGTCCCCTTCAAATAAAAGCACCCTATTGTTAAAGTACAATTCTTCACATCCTTTTTTGCTTTTACCAAATAACTTTTGATATTTGTATTACTTATTTTTCATTACCAAAGTTTGTTGTTCTGCATTCTAAATTAAGGCATACAGCCCCTTTAACAAAAGAGGCGATTGTCTATAAGAACAACCGTCTCCCTAATAGCAATCATTTTCCTTTGTATCTTTTGTAAAGAAACATAATTATGACCATTATGAATGTAATAATTATTGAGTTTTTTAAAATCATAAAGAAAAACTCTGGATAAGTTGTTTCTGATGACGAAACCATTCCATTAACATCTTCTGTGGTTCTAACCCTTTGTATCAAAACTATCATTAATGAGAAAGAAGTAATAAAGGAATATATTGCCGTTTTCACTAAAGTTCTCTCCATATAATTTCTCCTTATCCTAAATTTTGATTTTGCTTCTAACGCAATTGTAACATTTTGTAATTCATTTAGTGCCCGCTTCTTTATTCCACAAAGCTGCCCCGTTTGTTAAATAAGAAAAGCCAGCTGGTTTGGCAGCTGATTAGCCTGCCCCTTTCGTATAATTATGTTTCTGGCTATTGAGAGTATATGTGGTTTCTCGGAGAACTTCTTATTCAGAATATGGATTAATTCCCTATGATTCTGACGCCAATATATTCTTCATTTCGACAAAGAAAAAACGAGGCAGATGCCCTCGTTTTTTCTATTATTGGTATTTGGCTTTAATATATGTTTTCTTGGTATGGTAGGAAGTTTTATATGTAATATATTTTTCGCTACTGCAACCGCCCGTACGGGTTATTCTCTGATATTTTCTCCAAACGTCACCGTAAATTCCTGGACGGGACCATCTAGCAGGGTCTGCCTTGATAAATGTACCATTTCCAGGTGGTGCTACTGATACAGAAACTGAAGCCCCACTTGCTCCACTATAACCAATAGAATAACTTACAGTTGATTGACCAAAAAAGTATCCGTCTACTTTATCCCAGCTTTTAAATGAAGGATGATAGTTTATAAAGGTATTTGATCTATCTAGCTTATCTGAGAGTGTTTCATATTTGTATTGATAGGCACATGAGAATGTAGATACCCCACCGCTTTTAATGATATTTCCATTTTGGTCAGTAACAAAACTATCTGGTAGGCTAGAAGTTTCGGTTATTAAATTTCCCTCACCATCTATATATTGATTAATTATCTCTGGTGAAAATTCAACTTCCGGAACATCGATCTCTTCTTCTGCACTGGCATTAAAAGGTACAGCAAACAAAGAAATTACTAGTAATACAGCTAAGAACCAGTGACTGGTAGTTTTTTCCCTTTGCATTTTTCCAACTCCCTCTATAGTATTAATATTATAGTAAATTTTTTGGAAAAAATATTCAATAGATTTGAAAAAATGGATTAAATTGGAAGGTGTTTTGATGAAAAAGTATTCAATCTATACTTTGGTACTATTAGGGGCTCTAGTAATTGGGCTTGTAGTATATGAACTAGTATTTAAAGAAACAGATCCAAATGGAAACATCCTTTTAAATGCCTATGATGATTATATGAAACACAATGAATATGAAAGCTTAGAATTCCATCCTGATGAAGATCATATATATTCTTTATATGAAAATACTTCTGAGAATACGATTGGGTTAGTTGAGTACCGTAAAAATGGAGAAGTGAAAACTGAAATGGGAAAGCAAAGGGGATTAGATTTTTATGTTCTTCTTCTTGAAGGGGAATATAATAATTATGTAGGAGTAAAGTTTGAAAAAGATCCTCAGGAAGTAGGTTATTTTGAGTTAATTTCACAAGAAGGAAAAACAGAAAAATTTGTAGTTAATTCAAAAAAAGAAAAGTCTTATACAGTGAGTTACATAGCTAAAACAGAGTTAGATCCTGACAACATTCAAACTATAAAAGTGTATACTAAGGATGGAGAGACCTTATACCATGAAAATATGTAAAATAAGCTTTTATTAGCTAGAGTAACGGTAATGGGTTCTGTTTTGAAGGAAGTTCAACTCGTTAAAGAAATAAATCTGAGATATTTCCATTTAAATCATAAAAATGATCAGAGATTTATACCTCTGATCATTTCTTAAACTTAATTCCGTTAAAGTACCCTTTAGCGATCCATGAAGCACTAAAATAAGCGTTTCACCACAGAGAATGAAAATGGATAGGTAGTGTCAATACTTATACCGTAATCCAGCCAACCAATCCAAAGATTTATTATTTTACGGTCTCCACTTTTTTAAACATTGAGCAGGGTCTACTAAAGTATGAGGAAACTTATTTTCATGTAAGACAAGCCACCAAGAGATATTATTTTCTTAGCAATATGGGTCAATAACGCGTAACCCTCTTTTATACTGGGCAATTTATTTATGTCAGCAAGGGAGCAAACCACAAATCCACTACAGCTCTATTTCTAACCCTGGCTCTTACCATTTTTGAATAAAGTATACTACAGAGCACACATCTCTCTGGCATGCCGCAAATCTGCGGCTATTTTTTTGTTCTAATAATTTCCCTAAAGATCGCAGAGATATAGAAAAATCCATTTAATTTGTAACAAACAAGCGTTAATTCATAAAATAAGCGTTAATCCTTCTTGGATCAACGCCATGTTAATTAATATATTTAAAAGCAAATCTTGCCTTCTATATGTTAAATTTCGTTATTTGACCTCGTTCAAATGCTCTTCAAGACGATTCCAAGTATCTGTAATGCCTTGCAGCATACCCATTTCCATTACGGACTGGAGAGCCTCTGCGGAAACGTATTCTCCACGGTTAATTAATTTCGTTTTGCCGTCTACATCCACAAATTCCAGAGTCACTTCTGTAGATGGCATTTCCTCGTTAATTGTCCCTTCAGCATCGGAAAAGTAGTCTGTATAGCTGATGCTTTCCGGCTCGTTAATCTCCTTGTATATCCCCTTGCCCCAGGATTCCATGCCATAGAATTGGCCCTGATTCTGATCAACACACTTCATGCAATAATGCCATACTCCACCAGGTCTGAAGTCAACGCTGCAAACAGGGAGCTCCCATCCTCTCGGACCCCACCAATGTTTCAGGTGTTCTGGCTCTTTAAACATTTTATAGACGAGCTCGCGCGGAGCATCGAATACGCGCTCCAATACCAGCACTCGTTCATCTTCAACTCTTGAAAGCATTGCATTATTTGACATTGTTACTCCTCCATTAGAAGCTGTATTTGTAAAACCGTTTGCAACTGAAGAGACAGATTTTGTTGAGCTTACTCCATTTATCCATCAATTCAAAGGTTTTTTGCCCTGCAATACATTAAGGTAATCATCCAGCCTATCCATCCTGCCTTCCCATAAACGGCGATAGGAATCAAGCCACCTATCCAGTTCTTGAAACGGTTCAGGCCTGATTTTATAAATCCGGCGGTTGGCGATCGGCTGAACCTCCACGAGGCCAGCGTCACAAAGAACGCGAAGATGCTTGGAGGTTTGAGGCTGGTTTAAATCAAGTTTTTTTGCGATATCCCCCACCGGAAGCGCTCCTTCCAGCAGCAGGTCAATGATATCCAGGCGGTTGGGCTCAGCGAGTGCACTGAAAATTTGCCCGTTCATGTTGAATCATCTCCCAGTGTGATGTGTTCACTATTTCCATTTCAATTGTAGATCCCACCCCCGCTTCCTTATTTTAACTTTCCTTAAGAACAATATACACCATTAGGAATATTCCCGTAAAGGAATATTTTAAAAATCATAAAGTAATTTTTTTCTCCCCTCTAAATAAACATATCCGATAATACTCTTTACCTTGTTTAATCGTTAGTCAGCATGATTCTTCCCTGCTAATAATTTTCAGAATTGGTTCTTAAAGACAAAGCTGTGTTTCAGGCAGAACAGCGGGAAACCACATGAGAATCGAATGGTGGATCTTAGTAATGGTTTATATGGCAGCGACTTCCATTCTTCTCTTCATTCCGAAAAACAAGATTCGGCTTGCGGTTATGGCTGCCTTATTTAAGCAGTTTATTACGTTTCTGGCGGGTCTGGCTGTCGTGGAGCTGGGCATGCTTGAATATCCGATTCGATTATTCCCCTCCATAAGCAGAACGAGCTTTACATATGAATACTATGCGTTCCCGGTTGTATGTGCCGCGTTTATTGTGTGGTATCCGAATGACCGGAGCCATGTTCTTCAATTCAGTTATTTTGCAGGATTTGCATCAGTATTGACCTTTGTTGAAGTCCTGATCGAAAAATACACCGATCTCATTACCTATATACATTGGGAATGGTATATTACCTGGTTTTCATTATGTCTTTCCTTCTATATCAGCCGCTTATTTTGTAAATATTTTGGTCTTTCTTGCTTACAAAATGGTTATTGAGGGGCTTGTTATGATATGCAAACATCGTTTGTTGTCTTTTTCATCATCGTTAGCTTATTGTTTGGTGCCTGGAAACGGCTGAATGAATTTTATCCCACCTTATTATTTTGGATTATAGGCGACCTGCTATATGCTTCGCTGCTTCATGACTTCAGGGTTTGGGAATTCCGTCCTGTATGGATTGACCATTTTATTCTGCCAACGCACACCATAATAGCAACAGCCATAGCATTTCTGATCTGTTGTGTACTTGGGAAGATTCCCCAAAACCATTTTCAAAAGAATAGGCTGGGTTGTTTTTTGGGCTCTGATTTTCGAGGGTATTGAATTAATTGCTTATTTTAATGAAAGCATCATTCATCAGTATGGATGGACACTTGCTTATTCCTTTCTTTTTAACATAATGACTTTTTCCTTACTCGCGATCCATAAATGGAAGCCATGGGCAGCCTGGGTTTTAGGATTTATAAGCATTCTACTTTTATGGATCATCTTTGATCCGCCGCTTCCCCAGTAAATAATCCGGCCCGCTGCCCACACACATAGGATGCGGGTCCAGATTAAAAGGAGGGCGGAGTCACAGAGAATAGAATAACAGCTTTTTCATCAAAGGTATTTTCCCACTTATGCTTCATATATGCTGGTATTTTAACGCTGTCACCAGCTTCTAATATGTATTCTGCTTCATCCAGATTCACCTTAATTTTCCCTTCCAATATATAAGCAACCTCTTCCCCTTTATGCTCCAATAGCTTCTCCGACGAGGAGGTGCCCGGAGGGATATTCATGATTGCAGTTGCCAGTGTCCCTGTAAAATCAGGCGACAATAATTCATAGGATATGTTTTCAACCACCATATGTTTACGTTCATTAAATCGTACAACTAAATCTTCTGTATTCGTCTCTTCGAGTAGAAAGCTAAAGGTGGGAACATCAAGGGCTTTGGCTAAAACCTTCAAGGTCTGAATCGAAGGATTCGCGAGCCCCCGTTCAATCTGGCTTAACATGGAAGGGGTAATTTCAGCTATTCTGGCTAATTCTCTGCTGCTATAACCCTTCTCCTTCCTGAATTTCTCCACTTTTTTGCCAATATCTATATTTTCCATAATCCCGCCCCTTAAATTTTTAAATATTTTAACAAAACACGATCATCTTGTGTTAAATTATATTTAACATTTGTTAAATTATATTTTAACACATCAGCAAGGAGTGAAGAAAATGAATGATTTCTTTACGTTTTTGGTTCTTTCATTGTTTGTGGTAATGAGTCCCGGAATCGATACAGCTCTTATTACAAAAAGGACGATTGCAGACGGAAGAGCAGATGGCTATAAAATGGGACTTGGGATTACAGCCGGCTCTTTGGTACATACCTTTGCGGCTGCTTTCGGTCTATCAGCTATCTTAATGCAGTCTGCTGCTGCATTTGAAATCATAAAATATGCCGGGGCTGTCTATTTGATCTATCTCGGGTTATCTTCGTTCATCTCGATGAAAAAGAAGAAAGACACTGGTATAGAACCTGAGGTTAAATCCGATATGAAAAAGTCTGCCTTTAAACAAGGACTCCTTTCAAATGTGCTCAATCCCAAGGTTGCGATGTTTTTCTTAACCTTTCTGCCCCAATTTGTGAAGACAGGCGAAAACGCAACACATCAGCTGATCATCATGGGAATTATATACACACTGCTGAGCATCTCCTGGTTTTTCATATACGTCTACTTCATAAATTATATGCGGGAATGGCTCATGTCCCCGAAAGTACAAAGGGTTATGGATAAAGCAACAGGGCTTGTCTTAATTGGATTTGGATTAAAGCTAGCCTTGGATAAACAGCATTAAACTGTAAAAAACATTGGATAACCCCAATGTTTTTTTACTTCCGCTGAAGCACAAAAGGAAGATCACAGGATACCCTGGTGAATTCAATGGTAATGGTGAAGGAGCAGCAGTGCTTCGGCAATCGATGATAAATTCTCTTTCTGCAGGAACTGCTCCTGGCTGCTGGGAGAACTTAAAAATTGCGCATCTTTAAATCTGACAAAAGAAAACTCTGCAGGCTAAGGACTTTGACAAGGACCTAAAGCTAAAAATTCGGCAGTTTCCTTTCAGCATAAGCAAAAATTCCTGCCCTTTTCTCTCATTCCTTAATGTACTGTCGGCACATCCCTCAAAAGCTGATGGCAGCGGTTCACACCACCAGCATTTTCTTAAAACAAACATACTATCACCTCCTATATAACTAACATATTTCTAAAAATTCAATGTTATAAAAACCAATGCATTACCTACCTGAGCCTGAATTACAAAGGTAATGTCTGCCCTGCACATTTGCTTATCCAAGCAGGACCAGATTTACTGATAAAAAAACTTAAAAGAAGCAGTTGATTATTGTCACGTCCATACTGTATGATACATAGTATAAACCATATAGTGTATGACATATAGTATATCAAGCGAGGTGAGTGAATGAGTACGCTGCTGAATTCGTTAACAACAGAACTTCGGAGAGGAACACTGACGCTGGCGGTTCTAAGCCAGCTGCGGACACCGCAATATGGGTATTCGCTAGTTCAATTATTAGAGGACTCCGGCATAAATATTGATCAGAGCACGTTATATCCATTGCTGCGGCGTCTGGAAAAACAGGAGCTTGTGACAAGCAATTGGGATCATACCGAGAGCAGGCCACGCAAGTATTATGTTTTGAGCGAACTGGGACTGGAGACTTTTCTGCAGTTAAGAGAGGAATGGATCAAGAATTCAAAACAGCTTTACGGGCTGTTGAAAGGGGATGAGGAAGATGAATTTAATTGAGGTATATATACAGGAAGTGACCCGGAGGCTGCCTGAAAAAAGCCGTGCGGATATCGCACTCGAGCTGCAGTCAACGATTGGGGATATGCTTCCGGATGATTACAATGAGGAGGATGTTAAGGATGTCCTCGGTAAATTGGGAAGCCCCGCAGCTTTAGCCGCCGGTTACCGTGATCAGCCGATGCATCTCATCGGGCCGCGCTATTTTGATGTTTATGTGTCATTATTAAAAATGATCCTGCCGATTGCAGCAGCGGTTGCATTGATTTCCGTTGCTGCCGAGTTCATTTTGGACTTTAACCGCGATGATACCATCATTAATGCGGTGCTCGGTTTCATGGGATATGGGATTTGGAGACTGATTGAAGTGGCCGTTCAGGTATTTTTCTGGCTGACGATTGTATTCGCCGTTATTGAGAGAATGGATAAAGGAAAAGAGCAGCATCCTTTATCTCCTAGCTTAAAACCATGGACACCGGAAGACTTGAAAAGCATCACCTATATTCCGAAGAAGAAAGCCATTTCCAAGTTTGAGGTTTTCGGAAGCTTAATGTGGACTGCCATTTGGGCAACCCTTTACTTTTATGCAGACCGGCTGATGGGTGTATATAGAGGCGGCGGTGAAGGACTGAAGTTCCAAATTGCAGCAGTCAGCCAGGAGGTTCTGCTCGGGTATTGGCCTATCGTCGTAGTCATCATTGCGCTCGAAGTGGGATTGGCACTCTACAAATTAATCATTGGCCAATGGACGAAAAGAATGGCGATCTTCAACACCGTCCTTGAACTGTTCGCCACCATCGTGTTCATCTTCATTCTGCTGAACCCGAATTTGCTCCAGCCTGAATTCACAGCCTACATGAGCGATTTATTCTCGATTTCAGCCGCTCAATTTAAAAACTGGCTGCTTGGCGGCATCATGATGGTATTTATCTTTTATGCAGGAATGAGTATCTTTGATGGGATACGTAAATCAAGAATTCAATAATGTGAAGTCCACAATCATAATGCCTGTTCTCAAAAATTAGAGAACAGGCATTATTGAATAGATTATAGAATTTTAACATTATCAGAAGTATATGAGTCTGGCTGGCTGCTAATCACGGTAAAATGATCAGGTGCCACTCTTGCTTTGATTTTCATTGCAATGATATATACAAGTGCAGAAGCAATGATGGACTGGACAGCTGGGAGGCCAAAGGATTGTACATATTGAGTATAATAACCAACGAAAGTTCCTACTGCTAATGCAATGGTCGCCATCCAATTCCATCCTTTATTATCGGTCCATTGCTGTTTTCTGATAAAAAAGAAATCTGCCATCATTACACCGCCAATGGCTGGATAAATTAATGCCGTCATATAAAGAAAATCCATAAAATAATCCAGTATGCCTGCTAAAGCAATAACAATGGAAATAATCGTACCAGCCAAAGTCAGCAAGGCTCTCCCTTTATTAGAGTTAACGTTCAGCATATTTGCCAACGCCAGACCCATACTATAGTTATTTACTAATTGACTGGTCCAAGTCGCTAACCATAAGATAAGGAACCCCCATACCGGAAATCCTAAGTTCATCATGACATTTACAATATCCGCATCGCCAACCCCAATGGACATGATGGCGCCAACATAAAAAAGCGGGAAACCAACAGCAATTATACCCAGTGGTATAAGGACATTGTCTTTTACAGAAGGCTTCGCATAGCGTGTATAATCTGAGGCAATCACCCATTGTGAAACGTTTATGCCAATAACTAAACTGACGGCAGCAAGAAAAGTCATTTGTGGTTCAGGGTTCCAGGATGCTATCTTTTCCCAGCCGATATTTTTTAAAGCATAGAAAATACCGCCTGCAATTAATAATAATCCAGCTGGTACCGCTAAATAATCAGTCCACTTCATAGATGAGTATCCAATTATGGATGGCAGTGCAAATAGAAGGCCAGCAATGATTGTAACAATGGCCCACATAAACCACTCAGTCTTATAATCTATTCCAAACATCGCTGCTATGGCATTTCCTGCTACAGCTGTCTGGAGCGCCCACCACCCCATTGAAACGATAAATATTGTCAAGCCTACAATAAATCTTGCCTGATTTGAACCAAAGCTTGTTCTGGCAATTACTGACGATGACCGGCCAGTTTTTGCACCGATGTATCCTGCAAGGGCATTACCGATCCATTGGAAAATAAACAAAGCTGCTGCCAAGATCCAGAACAACTTCCCGAGACCAAAGCTTGCTGTCAATGTTGCACCTACCATTAAAACCGGAATTGTAAATTCAAGTCCCCCAAAAATGATTGCAGGTGAAATCCAGTGCTGCCTTTCATTTATTGGTACTGAAGCAAGAGCTTCATCCTTTCCTCCGGTTTTCCTTAAAGACACATCCTCCATCCCTGTCCAACTCCTTTTTATTTTATATCGGAATATTCTGTAAAATCTTCTTATAATAAAGACCTTGCCCATGCAAGGTCTTTATAGTGAAAGTAGTTAACCAACCAATACCCACACAATCTCACAATCCTCATCACTGTCATTGTAGGCAATATGTTCCTGCCCTGCAGGAATAAAGGTTGCATCTCCGCTTGAAACCCGATAGGTTCTTCCCTTCGTTTCTGTTACAATTGAACCTTTTACTATAATCGAATATTCATTTTCTTTATGATTAGAAACTCCTGTTAAAGGGACTCGCTTTCCTGGTGGAATGACAACCGTACCAACTTTCAGGTCTCCAGCCAATGCTTTTTGTGAGAATACTGTTTTAAGTGGAACTGCAGCATTCGAATCAATCTGGATATCCGCTATATTTAATACATCCACTTTATTCACCTCTCCTCTGACGTTCTTCTGTTAAACCTTCGACTTCATATGTTTTCTCATTTACTTTTACCCCAAAGTCAGCTTCTGCCTGCGCCACAGTGATATAGCCATTTTTCACATCTTTGGCTACCTTTTCTGCAGGACGCTTGAAAGGCTCTCCGTATCCGCCGCCTGTAGCGGTCACCAATTTAACGACATCCCCTTTATTCAAGGGGTATCTAGGATAGATCCCAAATGGGCCATCGACATCACCATTTGCTTTCTCAATATAAACCTTGTTAGCTGATCCGTCATTCCCGTCATTCATTCCCCAAGGAACAAATTTATTCCGTCCAAAAGTTACAGAAACCATTTGGTTGTCAGTTAGGGCTTTATAAGAGCGAATGACACCAGAACCGCCAATATACTCTCCTGCTCCGGCTCCATCTGTATGCAAGCTGTACTCATCAACCATAATGCCATACCTTGTTTCAGCTACTTCAACTGGAACATTATACGTTTCGCCATCTCCAATGCAGAATTGTCCTCTTGCACCATCCTGACCTTCAGATGCGCCCCAGCCGCCAACAGAAGGCTCAACAATTAAAAATGGTTCATCTGTATCCTGATGCAATCCTGATAATACGACCGAACAAACAGATAACAGGTGGCCAGCATTAAGCCTATGTGGAATTACTGGAGCAAGAGCTTTCCATATCAAGTCAGCTCCTGCAAGCATGCTTTCCCAATAGATTGAAACAGGAGCAGGCCGTTCTGCTGAAAGAACTGAGCCCTTATCTGTAATAACCTCCAATGGACGGAACACTCCATCGTTCGCATCTTGAGAAGGATTCGTAATGGCGAGGAAAATAGTCCGTACAGCTGAAACAAGTGCCGTATAAGAACAGTTAACAGGTCCTGGAACTTGAGGGTGGCTTCCCCTAAAATCAGCAACGAATTTTTCATCAGAGATGGTTACTTTAACTTTGATCTTGAAAGGGCCATTCCCAAAGCCATCATCATCAATAAACCCTTCAGCATGAAAAGTGCCTTTTGGCAGTTTGGTTAATTCCTGACGTGCAAGCTGTTCTCCGTGGTCGAGGAGATAATCAACTGACGATAAAAATAATGGCTTCCCATGCTTATCACATAATTCCTTAACACGTTTTTCACCCGTTTTAAGGGCTGCAACCTGAGCCCACATATCTCCCAGCGACAATTCCGGGAATCGAACATTGGCTTCGATGATATCGACAATAGCCTGATTGATTTCGCCTTCATTGAAGAGCTTAACACTTGGAAACTGCAAGCCCTCCTGAAAAATATCTGTAGCATCGTTGCTGAAGGAACCTGGGTCTTTCCCACCCACTTCTGTCCAGTGTGCCTTATTGGCAGAAAAAGCAACAATTTCTCCTTCATAGAATATGGGCATGACCAGGCCAACATCGGAAAGATGGGAGCCGCCGCCGCCATAGGAATCATTAATAATGATAATATCGCCCTCTTTTAGCTTTCCATCCCCGAATTTCTTGAGTGTTTGCTTTACCATATCTGAAAGCATCCCAATAAATCCTGTAACACCATTTCCTTGCGTCAACAGCTGCCCTTTTGCATCGGTAAGACCGCTGGCATAATCCAATACTTCATAAATAATGGGGCTCATTGATGTTTTAGCAAGTGCAATAAACATCTCATCGCCAATGGCAACAAGTGAATCTTTCACAATCTCAAGTGTAAATGGATCTACTTTACTGCGAACAAGTTGCGTCATTTATTCCACCCCTGTTTCAATGATTAAATTTCCGTACTCATCTACAGTCAAGGACTGACCTGGATAAATAACCGTAGAAGCAGACTGTTCCTCTACAATGGCTGGCCCGGAAACCTCCATGCCTTTACCAAATAAACTGCGGGAATATACCTTTGTTTCGACCCAGCCTTCCTCTTCAAAATAGACCGGCCGTGTTTCTTTGTAAGCTTCCTGAATATTGCTGTTTATGGAATTAATTTTTTTCATTTTTGGCTTTAGTACCTTCCCAAAAGCTGTTAAATGCAGATTAACAATTTCTGCTGGTGTTCCTTCAAGCTTAAAAGTATAGTGCTGTTCATGAAGATCACCAAAGCGCTTTACCACTTCTTTAAGGGTTTCATCAGACCATTCCCCGTTCGGAACAGGAACCTTTACGGTATGCTCCTGCCCAAGATATCGGATATCTGCAAACCTCGTAAATAACACCTTTTCTTCCGATACGCCCTCTTCCTGATATTGTTTAAGTGCTTGTACTTCAATTGAATTCCATTCTTTGTTTAACTCAATAGGATTAAGTTCATTTATTCTTCTAATATATGTCTGGATGTAGTCATGCCTTAAGTCGGTCATAAGCATTCCCCATGCTGAAAACACAGATGAAGCTACTGGTACGATTACTTTTTTGACACCAAGTTCTTTAGCCAATGCAGGTGCATGCATTGATCCTCCGCCCCCAAAAGCGACCAATGAGAATTCACGGGGATTATGTCCTTTTCTTACTGATATAAGCTTTAATGCATTCAGCATATTGGAGTTTGCAATTCGAATAATCCCTAATGCAGCTTCTTCCACCGTCATTCCAAAATGATCGGCAACCTTCTCTTTAATGGCAGCCTTTACTTTATCCAAATCTACTTCATAATCGAAGTTTTCTGGAGAAAGCCTGCCAGTAATCAAGTTTGCATCTGTGGTTGTTGGTTCCGTTCCACCTTGACCATACGCCACAGGACCAGGTAAAGCGCCGGCAGATTGCGGACCCACCTTTAATGAACCTGCTCCGTCTATCCATGCGATTGAACCGCCGCCATTTCCAATCTCAACAATATCAACAACGGGTACTTTTATGGGATAACCAGCACTTCGTTCATTTTTTTCGATAAAATAATCAGTTGAAACCTTTACCTCCCCCTGATTAATCAGAGAACATTTCGCTGTAGTCCCGCCAATATCAAAAGCAATGATGTTTTTCTCATTCAAGATTTCACCAAGAACTGCAGCACCATAAATCCCGGCTACAGGTCCGGACTCTACCATATTAATAGGGGTTTGTTTTGCACTATTAAAGGTTGTTGTACCGCCGTTTGACTGCATAATGTAATTTTGGCTGTCAGTCTTGTTTTCTACTAATTTATTATGCAGACGGTTTACATAGGTAGCCGCAATCGGCTTAACATATGAATTAAGAACCGTAGTACTGGTCCGTTCATATTCCCTCCATTCCTTCGTCACTTCATAGGATGCTGTAACGGCTGCTTCTGGCCATAGCTTTTTTATTAATTCCACTGTCTCAATTTCATGAACTGGATTAACATAAGAGTGTAAGTAGGCGACAGCAATGGCTTCTACTTTTTGTTCCTTGAAATAGTTAATAACAGCCGATAACTGTTCCTTGTTTAACGGAGTAAGTACCTCACCTTTATAATTCAGGCGCTCCTCTACTTCCTGGCGTAAATAGCGCTCAACAAAAGGCACCGGCTTTTCGTATCGTACATTAAATAGATCCGGACGGTTTCCTCTTGCAATTTCAAGCACATCACGGAAACCTTTGGTTGTAATTAAACCTGTCCTGACCCCTTTGCGTTCTGTAAGAGCATTGATAATTACCGTGGTACCATGGATAAAAGTCTTGATGGCTGTCTGATCGATTTCACTTTTCTCAATAACGTCGATCACTCCCTTTTCAAAATTGGGAGGTGTGGTATGGCTTTTAGCAACCCCAATTTCACCTTCATCATTGACATAAACCAGGTCAGTAAATGTCCCGCCAATATCTGTAGCTACACGCATGATACTCCACCTTTCATTGAATAGGATATTTATAATCAGCCAATTAAAAAATAACTGGCGTCAAAACACAAAGTAATCTTGACTCTTCATTTATGGGATTCTCTACCGTATGCGGGCACGTTGATGGAAAGTGAATGGAATCTCCTTCTCTGACTATGTATTCCTTCCCATCCACGTGGAAAATGACAAAACCCTTTAATACGTAATAAAATTCTTCGCCAGCATGGCCATACTGCTGAGTTTGCTTTTGATTAGGCGCTAAGGTGACCAATAATGGTTCAAGGCTTCTTCCTGAAAATTCCCCGTTCACCCTTACATAAGTAAACTCAGATCCCTTAATATTGAATGGCTTGTGCTCGCAAGATTTAACCATAAAGTTCTGATTAGGTGTTTCATCTTCAAAAAACTCAGATATTTTGACATTTAGCGCATCCGCAATTTTCTTTAAAGAAGTAATAGCTAATGAAGTAGCTCCTCTTTCCACCTGAGAAAGGAAACTGATTGACAACTCGGTACGTTCACTTAATTCTTTTAGGGTATATCCCTTCTGAAGCCTTAAATCTTTTATTTTTTTATAAATTTCTTCCATCTCGATCTCCTTTGAAGCAGTACTGAAAAAATTAAGTAATAGTGTAATTTATTTTAGTAATACTGTAATTAAACGTATAATATCATAAAATATTTAAAATTAAAAGAAAATTTAAAATAGATAAAAGATAACCACCTACACTTTGATAAAAGCTAAAGCTGCAAACCTGCATTGATAAATAAAAAAATCCGGCTTTCATATATGAAAACCGGAGTAAATTGACTTTAATGATGAAGCCCATTAGGTAAGCACCCTCATTGATTACACTCTAGTACTTTCTGTTTCCGGGCTTAGTGATACATCTTCTCTTTGCCTGCTGGCTCTGGACCATTGCCAGCAAAAGATGAATATGAGAATAATGTCAATCGCGTCCCCGCCATAATACATGATCATGCCTCCAATTTCAGCCTGACCTGCGGATACACCAGCAGGCGGATGAGCATAAATGTATTTTGAAAGAATCCCATGTCCTGCCAAAGCAGAAACGAATACAAGTGCACGGTACAAAAAAGGAATACGGTGAGGGATCGGATCAAAATAAATCATTGATACTGTAAATAAATAACCTGCCAGGAATACATGGAAATGAACAATTAGGTGAATAAGAATACTCTCGTGCATAAACGAGTAAAGTGAGGTCGTGTATAATAACCAAAGCCCCCCTATATTAAGAAAGGATGCTATAATGGGATGATTTAAGATTCGCGAAATCCTACTCTTCAGAACCCTTGAAAGCCTTCTTGCTAGAGGAACACTTAGCGTTCGCAGCACAAGCGTCATTGGCGATGCAAGTGCCATGAGCAACGGTGCAAGCATGCCTAAAAACAAATGACTGAACATATGTGCCGAGAAATCTGTATGGGCACGGGCAGCAAGGGGGCCTGCTACGGATGTAACAGCGAAAAATACGCCAAAAATCCAGCAAACAGTCCGGTATACCGGCCACGGCTTGTGATTCCTGCTGGAGACGAATACGGCAAGAATATATAAAATTAAAGCCAGCACAAACGGAAATGCAGTGAGTATTTGAGGGATTAGATCAGCTGCAGGAGCTCCGTCAGTATGATGCATATGATTATTGTTCATGGGGGACAGCCTTTTCAGGTTGCTGTTTCCTGTTTGTACGAATAACAAGGATCAGACCGATTATGATCATTAATGCAGCTAATGCATTCCATATAAGATCGTAAATAAATACATTCTCTACATAGCGAATCTGATGTATCCGCATTAATTTGTGCTGGATCGTACCATCATATAACTGGAAACCGCCAGCACCCAGCAGCTTCCCTCCCCACCACCGCTTGAAGCACAATGCATTTCGCCGACGAAGATCGGCAAAAATAAACAAGCCTCCAATTGTCGCAAACCAGCTGAAAGCATGAAAAAGCCCGTCGGAGATAAGTCCAATATCCGTAGTAGATTTGTCATAAAAATGATGCCAGCGCAGCAGCTGGTGAAAAATTGTCTCATCTATAAAGGCAGCAAACCCAATGCCAAACAGCACACCAGACCACAGATTGCGGGCTGAGCTGGCAGGATGGTTTGATTTAGCTGTAGGATTATGTTCAGCAGCCATAACCTTATTCCTCCATTCGTGTCCTGACGATACATTATTTCTAGTGTTCACCCATCATTCTAACCAGTATGATCATACATTACTCGAACTCATCACCTTTTATGAGCCATCTGTATGGTTTTATATACCCGCATTTTAAGATGAACTATCAGGCAGTCATGTTTATTTACGTTTTTTCATTGAATCATCTTTATCCGGTTCCAGTCCAATTCCTTTATCAGGCCAAACGAAAAATACGCGTGTCTTGATAAACGCGTCTTTTAATCAGATAAAAGATTTCTCCCTTTCTTTTTCATCCTCGAATTGTTATTTCTTTACTTCCTCTGCTTAAACATTATTTTTTCTTCAAAAAGATATTGAAACCAATATAATAAAAATGCTTTAAAAAAGAAATAAAGAAAAAACTGAAAATTATTAAAACGCACTAGCGTATAGTATCTTACTTTTTTTGCAAAAAAGGTAAATGGATATGCAAAGATAGCGTGTATTATGGCATTGATAAAAATATATTTCCTAAAGTTCCCGTATGCTGACTTTAGTGTCCAGATTGAGGTAAAAATAAAAGGACCAATATCAAAAGGCATTTCACCAAAAAGATTAGATTTTGGCTTATTGTAAAAAGCCCAGTATTTTTTCTTCTTTCCGATTCGTGCATGCAGGATCTCTAAAATACCAATCAGGAGTGTTGAAGGAAAAAATCTTTTTATATTGCCGCTGCCTAGAAGCGGTAATGACAACCATGATAGCAGCACCATTAGAATATTAAGTATCCATTGCTTTCTTAATGACATATTAGTACCCTCTCTTTTTAATTAGGGTTCTTTTTTAAAAAGATAATATACGTGATTACCAAGAAGTCCTTTAAAAAATAAATGAATTTTTTTCTGAAGTGGACGTTTCCAAAAGAACTTCCTTCAGCTCAAAAATCATAGTAAAGGAGCTTAGAATTTCTAAACATGCAAGTGCTGCTAAGCATGGATATGTGTAACTTAGGGATAGGACAACAGCGCTATTGTTTCTGGCGCACAGATACTTATTAGAAGCAGATTTAAGCAAAAAAAATAAGCCCCTCTGAATTTTTCAGGAAGGGCTTATTAGTTTCCATTTACAAATCAAAAATAATCCCCATAATCGAGTAAATAATAACCGTCGAAAACAGGACTGTCATATGAACTAGCGAAAAGATAAACAGGGATTTCGCCCATTTCTCCGGATCCATACGCTTATAGCCGTAAACACTTATGCCCAGCCAAATAATCCCCAGCAGCAGGGCAACCAGCATAAGGCCAATGCTTAAGGAACCTAACAGAAAACTGATCCCGATCAGAATGATCAAATAAATATTTGTCTGGATATACGTTCTTCTGACCCCTTTTACAACGGGCAGCATCGGAACGTTTGCTGCTTTATATTCATCATGCTTCCGAATAGCAATCGCATAGAAGTGCGGCATTTGCCAAATGACAGTGATGATAAATAAACCAAGGATCGCAGGATGCGTGATATCCGGATGGATGGCAGCCCAGCCAATCAGCGGAGGCATCGCACCGGAAATGCTTCCGATTTCCGTATTGTAAATGGTTCTTCTCTTGCTCCACATCGTATAAGGAACCACATAAAAAAACAGCCCCAAAAACCCAAGGAAGCCCGCCAAAGGAGTCGTGAAGGCAAGAGCGAGGATTCCAAAAACAGACATGAGGGCACCAAGCCATAAAACCTGTTGTGGCTTGATTTCCCCTGTGACAGTTGGTCTGCTTTGGGTCCGCTTCATAATCGAGTCGATGTCACGGTCATATAAATTATTAAAAGCCCCGGCTGCCCCCATTACCAGGCTTGAGCCAATAAAGGCAAGTAAAATCTCAGGCAGCTTTTCCAAAAGGCCGAAGTCATAGGTATATAAGGCCAATGTTAATCCTGCAAACATCGGGATCAGGTTTGATTTTATAATCCCTGTCTTGACTGTCAGTGCGAGGATCTTTGATAAAGGCCGTCCCTGCATTTTCAGGGTTGCTTCCTCTTTCATGATCGATCTATTCCCCTTTTATTGATTATCTCTCTTCTCTATCTAAAAAAATACTAATTAGATAAACAGTATACACTTATTATAACAGGAGTTGCCACTTAATGATTTCTGAAAAATCACTGTGCTGAAATGCTGATGACAAATTGAAAAGAGAACCTTGCTCAGGTGCATAGTTCTCTTTGTCCATTCTACCATTATTCACATTGTAAAGGGGCTTATAATCGTGACAGCTTTGTATCACTTTACTGGATAAGCCGTCTAAAAAATAATTCCGCCGTCTCCAGCTCCAATTTCTTGACGTTGTACCATTTGAATATAAGACTCCTTTTCAAAGGTATGGATATACCTGCTTAATTTATAATAGCCAATATCGTTGATCGTATAGAACACGACTGTCGGTTTTCCTTTTTGATAGAAGAAATGAGGATTCAGAATAGCGGGAATTTCTTTGAGTTCATCCCATGGGTGAATGAAATTCAAGTAATCTTCTATGCTTGAATCTGCATCCGGATCGTCTATTTCAGAAAGCATTTCTTCTTTGTAATCATCCGTAAACGGCAATAGCCGATCCTGTCCCCAGGAACAGCCATGCCACATAGCCCCAAATTCATGAAGTTCATGCCATGCAATCGCTGCCTGCAGATAAGATAATGGAGATCTGTCACCCTCAATCGCCCCCATAAAATCAGCCAGGGCAATTTCAGGCTTTGGCGGACCAAGAAACATTTCATCCAAACGGTCACAGAAATCAGGATGAGGAAGTTCCTCTGAAGCTGGAATCGCCCAGACAATTCCATTGCCGTTTCCTCCGCTGAAATATTGATATCCTCTAAGCTTGTATTCTTTCTTTATCTTTAATTGAGAGAAGCCATGAATAATGTCTTCTGGATTTTCAGCCGAAATGCTCCAGCCGGCTGGCGGTTCAATTCGGTCATCTGCAGCATTCACCAGTAGATTAGGTCTAGTCGCTGAGGCTGTGAAAATGGTCAGGTTTTTCATGTTTGATTATCTCCCTTTAATTTGATGTTATCCTCTTTGTTCTTAATTATATTATGCAGGCCTATTAAATTTTCAAATGGGTGGATCAGGAAAACTAAAACACCTGCCCTTTTTGTCCTGTACGGTACAAGAAGGTCAGGTGCTGATTTTGGAAAATATTATTTAGATGAAGCAGTGAAGAATAGTATTCATAAATTTAATTGAATTGTGAGGAATCCTAAGGACACAATGATCCAAAACTATGCATCAATCTCCGGCTCTATACCCGCCATAAAGCTTTTTACCTCACTTCCATATTTCCTGCTTACTTCAGCACGGTCCTCCGAATTATATGCTTCCACTAATTTTGGGTATAGCTTTTCGTTCGTAACCATCAGCATAAGGGAACTTTTTTCGATCTCCAGCAGTACTTCCTTTGGACTTAAATTATAAGTCTTTGCAAAAGCTTTGAGGTAACCTTCTAATGGAATGTCTGAAGAAAGGTCTTTTAATTGTTCAAGTGCCAATGCTTCCACCTCTTGTTCAGCAGCTTTTATGTCATATTTTACTTCGGCATATTCGATACTGGCATTTTCCAATTGAATCTTTTCCCTGGCATTCTTTATCAGTGCCTTTTTCGTTAATTCCGGCTTATGATCCATTTCCCTGCTTGCTATTCCTTTTACCACCCATCTTAGAAGTTCCTTGTCCTTTATTTCATAACTCTCCGCTTTCTTGATTGCCTTTACATAAATCTTCTCGTAATCTTCAACCTTAAACTCTTCCCCGTTCATCTTGGTTTCTTCCTTCACCTTTCCCACTCCAGCGGATTCCATTCCTGGCCTTATAAATCTGTCTGCAATAAAAAGAGTGATGAGAATGGCGAAAATAATCAGCAAATTTCTTTTCATAATCTGTTTAGACCCCTAACAATGTTAAATTTTTACTTTTCATTAATTCGACACTTTTTCTCACTTCCCTTTAAAACAGTAAAATTGAGACTTCCATCCGGCAAAAAGATTGCCAAAGCTCAAAAAACCCCTCTTAATTTACTAAGAAGGGTTTTCCAGCAGTTCCATTGATTAATTCAATTTACTTTTCCAAGGGTTTTCACAGAGTAATGGTCCAAATTTCGTTTTCACCATCATTGTGTCTGAACCACTTGCATACTCCGCTAAAGAAAACGAACCCGCTGGCGTTTCAGCCTGTATATCGACTCTTGCAGGGCAGCTCTTCATTACATTCATTATCTCTGCTGCTGTATGAATTGGGATCGGCTCTGGAGCACGCAGTATAAGATCAAGATCGCTCTCCGCTGTTACAGTCACGTTCCCGGTGGCCAGTTCAAACCCGGCACTTCCCCCTGGCCCCCATACCAGTTTATGTTTTGCCAATATCTCACTTGCTATGGTAAGAGATAAGAATACAGGTGATGGCTTATTTTCCCAAAGAGTTCTTGCTGTTAAATCTTCAGGCCTGATATGGGAAATGATCGCATCTGCTGGCATAAAGGCACCGAATCTTTCATTCCTTGCCTTCCCCCTAATCCCTACAGCAATCTGCCCTTTCGGAGCATGTGCCCTCCGGACAACCACATAGGGTGCCATGTTCAGTGCTTGAATCGCCCAGTCCGGAATTGGTGTATGGCTTATGAGATGTTTTGCGTCAATCTTCAATAAGTCGTGCGGCTCGATTACCATTGGTCCGCCAGCATCTTTCTGACCAAAATGGAAGCGGATCTTCCTCCTTCTTTGGCAAAATCGGAGGAAAGCCTGCTGCTTAAATCACGCGGACAATTTTGGATGTCCTTGATTGCTGCCTGTATTCTGTTAAAGATTACATCACGGTCAGCTTCCCCTGGTGCATCAGCATTTAGATCGGAAATCAATTCATGGAGCGCCCCCAATTTTTCAAATGACCGGATATCATAAGCCATTGACGGCACTTTTTTGGTTGCTTCTTCAAGTTCTTCAATGGTTCTCTGCGTGATTCTTGCAGCAGATTTTTTGGACATCACATGGACATTGACCCCTTCATCATCCAAGGCAATTAATCGGTTCGCCTGCAATCCATGTGATAAAAATGCACCTGAAATAGCCTTTCCCGGAATAAAAGCAATGACCGGATGGCCGGACAATCTTGCTGTTGCATAGGCATCTGCAGCTGCAGCACATGCCTGATGGATTCCCAAAAGCTCTTCACGGTACCCGTAAGCCTGGCTTGGAACATCAACAACCGCTACAATTGCGCGTTTTTCTTCCTTATATTTATCTTCTTCGATTGCATCACGGACATGCTTGGCGATCATCCATCCCTGCTCCAGGCCAAATTCACCAGAACGTGCTCGAGGGAACCGGCTTGATTCATCCGGCACAACTGCCAGGAAGCGAACTGATACATCGCCGATTTTTGAATCGGAACATAAAACCGAAGGAACTGCACTGATGTTTTGGCTGCCGGCAGACAAAAGGTTAAACCATCTATGCCCCCTGCTTTTGATTTTCACAACATGATTCTTACTATCACTATCATCCTCTTCTGAATGATAATAGTCAGTTTCTGCCCACAAATCTTGAACTTTCTGAGGAGTGAGCACGGCAGAAGTATTTATAGAGCGAAGAAAAGCAAGATACCTTTCAACTTGTGAGCTTCTTGGCTTTTCCACAGGTCCCTGCAGGATGGCAGACAATATGGCTTTTCTGAAAGCGGCGATGTCATCCTCAGCCTCAATATCGGCAAAACCTGAAGCCACCCTTTGTCTGCCTCCAATCGTGCCCCAAATATGCTTGCGGTCAGTTGAATCAAACTCCTGTATCCCCGCTTCCTGCTCGATTACCTCTGGCCCATTTAATCCAAGCCGGCCTTCACGGGTAATGATTAACGTACTGCATAATCCTGCGTTAATGGACATCCCGCCAAAAGCGCCAATTTTCCCGGGAATGACTCCTATAACAGGCACGTATTCCCTTAATGCCACGATCGCTGCGCCTATTTCGGCAATGGATAAGAGTCCGTAGTTAGCTTCCTGGAGTCTGACACCCCCTGTATCAAAGATAAAAATAGGATAGATAGTATGGCCGGCCTTATTTTCAACAAGTGCCATCTCTAAAGCACCAGCTATCTTCGCACCGGAAACTTCTCCAATACCGCCTCCCTGAAAGCTGCCTTCTATGGAGATGACGACTGCCGGCCTCCCCTCTATTTTTCCTTTGCCAACCACAACCCCATCATCACTTTGGGGAACAATGCCCTGCGGTTCCAGGTGGGGGGATTCAAGACCTTCAAATGGTCCCAAAAGCTCCCTGAATGTGCCTTCATCCATAAGCACTCTTGCACGCTCTCTGCCTCCGCACTCTACAAAGCTATTTTTTAATGTATCCAGCATTTCTGCCCACCTCCAATGCTTGTGAGAGCCTTAATGATACAACGCCCGGAGTTGCCCCAAAATCATTGATCTTAATGTTTGCTGAAATAGCATGATGGCTGAAAAACCGTTCTAATACCTTTTCCCATATTTGATTGAAGCCTGTTGTACCAGTACGGACTGTTACATCTGCATATCCCTGGTCGGATGGCTCCATTAAAATCTCCAGGTCGCCTGATCCTACAACTCCCACATGGGCATTTGATTCAAGCATTTGAGTTGCAGGAAAGCGAAAGTTCAATTTCTCCATTCGGCAGCTCTCCTTCTGCTAAATTTTTAAAGCTTCTAATCTCCTAAACTCGCTTTTCGCATTCTGATCCAGATAATCCAGGAAAATGGCAGCGGCAAGCAAATCAGCGCTTCCACCCGGTGATACATTCATGCTGCATAACAATTGATCCAATTGTTCTAACAGCTGCCATCCTTTGTCGGCAGAAACCCCTCCTGCCAGTACTATTTCCTTTGCATGAGCCTTTGTGATTTCGAGGGCTTCTGCACCTCCCCTATGCATAATACATGTGTCATTTAGCTCTGCCATCAGTGCGATAAGTACGTTTAGCCTGCAAAAATTCTCCTTCAGACCTCTTTCTCTTGATTCTTCAAGAACTGGCAACGCTATCTGTCTGATATGGGGAAAACCTTGCTCGGCCTCTCCCCTTGCTCCGTCCACTCCAAACCTTGCTTTAACCCGGCTGCCATTTGTATTACCGGCAGGCAGGTTTCGATCTTTATATAGAGCTAGCCTTCCTGCCTGAACGGCTACCTCTTTGCCCGGGCTTTTCCCCAGGTCCATTGCAGCACTTGAAACGAGCAGCCCTAATGCCCATATCGCTCCTTTATGGGTATTTACTCCACCCGTAGCCAGGAACATCTCCTGTTCACCCCGCCTGCCAATCATGGCGATCTCTTCGCGCAGCTCCTGAGAAGGGGTCCGGTTAAAGCTTGTTTCAGCGATTACCCTGAATGTATCCTTAAGTGCAATAGCTGACCGAATCATTGTGTTTAATGACATATCTCTATGCGAGCCGGAGCTTTTCTTATCGACCAGTCCTGGTTTTGGCGTCAGCTCAGCCTCTTCAATGAGTGATTGTACGGCCAGCTTTCCAAGATATAGGCTGTAAGATTCTAAGTCTTTCATTGTTTCCAATCAGCCCCTTTACCAGCTTCTAAATTTGGCAGGCGGTTCATATAACCCTTCTGACCATTCCACAAGCTCCTCAACATTTTTGGCAGCCAGCAGGGATCGTTTTGCATCGGTCCTTCTAATTCCGAGATCCTCCGGAAGAGCGATTAATCCTTCTCTTCTTAATTTTTCCGTCGCCTTTACATCATGCTTCAGGCCAAGTGGGGTCACACCGGCAATGGCTGCGATGGCCTGCCTCCGCTCCTCCATGCTATCCGTTTTATATAGATAGGCAATGCCCTCCTCGGTGACTATATGTGTCACATCATGCCCATAAATCATGACAGGCGCTGTTTCAAGGCCTATATCTGCTTTAGCTCCTACAGCATCCAGCGATTCAACAAATACAGGTTTATTTCCGTTTTGGAAGGTTTCAACTACCTGAACAACCAATTTTCTTCCGCGTGCAAGCGGGTCAGTGTCCGTCATCATGTCAAGCCACGCTTGAGAGGAATGGCGCCTTCCTCCCGGATCATGTCCCATGTTCGGCGCTCCCCCAAAGCCGGCAAGCCGTCCTCTCGTTACAGTTGAAGAATTTCCAGCCTCGTCGATCTGAAGGCTCGAGCCTACAAATAGATCAACAGCATATTGTCCTGCAAGCTGGCAAAGTGTCCGGTTTGAGCGCAAGCTTCCATCATGACCGGTAAAAAACACATCACGCCGGGCAGCGACGTATTTTTCCATGCCTACTTCTCCGCCAAAACAATGGATACTCTCTACCCATCCGCTTTCAATGGCCGGAATGAGTGTAGGATGAGGATTCAAAGCCCAATGCCTGCAAATTTTCCCCTTCAAGCCTAAGGATTCACCGTAGGTAGGGAGAAGCAGTTCAATCGCGGCAGTATTATAGCCTATCCCGTGATTCAGAGATTTCACTCCGTGCTTTTCATAGATTCCCCTTATGATCATCATGGCCTGCAGAATCTGAATATCTGTAATATGGCGAGGGTCACGTGTGAATAGCGGCTCAAGCTGATAAGGCTTGTCAGCAACAACGACAAAATCAATCCAGGAGCCTGGAATGTCTACGCGAGGCAATTCATCAGCCAGTTCATTCACCTGTGCAATGACAATTCCGCTGCTGAAGCCTGCCGCTTCAACAAGTGTCGGTGTTTCCTCCGTATTGGGGCCAGTATATAAGTTGCCTTCTGAATCAGCTTTATCCGCGGCCACTAAAGCCACTGAAGGAATCAAATCAATGAAGAGCCTTCCATATAACTCTACATATGTATGAATCTCTCCCATTGTCAGCTTCCCATCTTCAAGCATTTGCGCCATCCTGAGACTTTGCGGGCCGGCATATGAGAAGTCCACTTTGCTGGCAATGCCATACTCAAATATATCGAGATGTTCAGGTCGGGAAATGCTGGACATGATCATGTGCAAATCGAATAATTTTTTCGGATCAGCCTGAGCAAGAGCAGCTGAAAGGAAGGATGCCTGCTTTTGATTGTTCCCTTCAAGCACCACCCGATCGCCCGGCATAATCAGTGTTTCGAGAGCCTCGACAATTTGGCTGGTTGGAATAATTCGATTGCTGGTGATGCCTTTCATTCTCTCTAATCGTTTTTGCTTGGCTTCAAAACGTGTATTCCAGGATCGCTGTTTGGCAGCCTGCATGATAAAATTCCCCTCTCTATTAAAATATTTTAAGAACAAAATCTCTTTGCCAGGAAAAGGCAATTATCTAACCCATTTTCATCCACGGAGACAGAGCGGGCACCAGGCAGAGTTCTTTTATTTAATGTGGTCAGGACATTCCCTGGAGACATCTCAATCAAAAGCCTTGTGCCATGCTCACAAAGCAAAGAGCTGATTTCATACCAGCGGACCGGATGCGAAACATTATAAGCGAGGTCTTCTCGAATTTGCTCCGGATCCCTTAATAGCCTTGCTGTCCGATTTGCGGCATATGGGATAAAAGGGGCACGGATATGGACAGAAGCAAGCTTGTCATATAAAGAATCACCGACTGATTTCAGCAAAGGACAATGGGATGGCACACTTACATTCAGAAGCTCGGCCGTCCTTGCGCCTCGTTGGCCGGCTTGATCAAGAACCTTCTTGATGCCCGGAATGGAGCCGGATATGGTTACCTGGTCTGCTGCATTAATATTCGAGGGATATACCGGATTCTCGTCTGAAGAAATGGCAGCAGTGATTTCATATACAATCCTGGCATCAAAACCAGTAATCACCCCCATCCCATAGCCCGATGGAAAAGCCTGCTCCATCAGCTCTCCTCTCAGCTTTACAATCTCCAAAGCATCGGTAAAACTCATCGCCCCGCACATAACGGCAGCTCCAAAGGCTCCGGCTGAATGACCTGCAGCAAAATCCGGCCTCACCCCTTCCGCTTTAAATGCTTTTGATACAGCCACTGACGCAATAAGCAAAGACAATTGAACTGAAACAGTGGACTTTAGGGCTTTGTCAGTATCGAGATTTAAGACATTTTCCCCTATTACATCTCTTGCTTCCTGCAGAACTTCAAGAGCGGCTGGGTGGTCCGGCAGGCTGTGCAGCATACCATTTTTTTGGGAGCCCTGGCCGGGAAATACGAATGCAAGCTTCATTCCATTCCCTCCCGCTTGCCCATCTTTCGTTTCATGCTGGCTATTACATCCTGATTATGCCTTGTGAGCAATTCTGCTGCCTCGTCTAATTTTCCATCTTTTAAAAGGCCAATTAATAGATCATGTTCACGCACTGACTTTTCAATATTTCCCTGGCTGGCAAATGAAAGACTCTGTATTCTCAGCAATGGCCATCCAAGCCGGGAATACATGGTCTTGATCGTTTCACTTTTGCTCATTTCTATAAGTGCCGTATGAAAAGAGTGGTTCAGCTGCGTGTACTGATGAACATCCGTAACATCGTTCATCTTGTCTAGAAGCGCTTTCATTTTTTTCAGCTCATGCTGATCGATTCCGTTTCTGCGGATTCTATCCATAGCCATTGATTCCAGCATGATACGAATTTCCAGCAAATCATAAATTTCGTTTTCCGTGTAATCCTTAACGATGGCTCCTTTACGGGGTATCCTTTCCACAAGCCCTTCAATCGAAAGCAAGTATATGGCCTCTCTTACTGGTGCACGGCTTGTTCCATACTCTTCGGCATAAATATGCTCTATCAATTTATCCCCAGGAACCAGTTCTCCCTTTATGATTTGTTCGGTGATATGCTCCGCTATATGATTTGATAATGCATTTTGATTAAATTTATCCGCTTTCATGACATTGTCTCCTTTAGTGTAAAAATGTTTGGTCGACTGTCGATTTTAATTATAACGTTACATTTTCAATAATTCAATATTTTGAGAAAATTTTAAAAATTAATTGACTTCGTCTTTTCATTCGTTTTATGATGGGTTCTAGGAATACAGTCGACTGTAGATTATAAAAATGCAAACGCTTACTTTTCTGCGATCTTTGATTACCGGCCCCTAAGTTCAGTCAGATTAATAGATTCTATGCTTCTCTGTTCCTTAGCTCAGTGCAAAAATATTAAAGGAGAGATGAGATGGTTATTTACGGGGTTGCTTTATTATCTATCTGTTTATTATCTGGTGTATTTTTGGGAGATCTTCTTGGAAACATTCTGGGAATAGACGCAAATGTCGGCGGTGTAGGCATTGCCATGCTGATGTTAATCCTTCTGGCTGAATACTTAAAGAAGAAAGATAAATTAAAGGCTCCGACACAGGAAGGGTTGTCGTTCTGGAGCGCCATGTATATTCCCATCGTTATTGCCATGTCAGCTCAGCAAAATGTGATTGCAGCTCTGGACGGAGGACCTCTTGCCCTAACCGCGGGAGTTGCTGCAGTTCTGATCAGCTGGGCGATCGTACCTATTCTAAGCAAGGGCGGCAATACAGACGAAACGCTGGAAAATGAAATGACGGGAGGGGATCAGCGTGTTAGAAATATTTGGTAATGCACTCACGGACAATGGCCTTATCGTTGCTTTCACTGTGGTAGGATTAACAATGTTCGTCTCTTATTTCCTCTCTGATAAACTGACAAAAGGCAGAATACACGGTTCAGCCATAGCCATAGCTCTTGGATTGGTGCTCGCCTATATTGGCGGAATGGTAACCGGCGGTGAAAAAGGCCTTTCTGACATCGGCATTTTCGCTGGAATCGGATTGATGGGCGGAGGCATGCTCCGTGACTTTGCCATTGTGGCCACTGCCTTTGGCGCCAATTTCAGTGAAATCAAAAAAGCCGGTGTAAATGGCGTTGTTTCCCTCTTTTTGGGTGTTGTCCTCTCCTTTATAATCGGAGTTGGAATTGCCCTGGCATTTGGATATACAGACGCGGTCAGCCTTACAACAATTGGTGCCGGCACTGCAACATACATAGTTGGGCCTGTAACAGGAACGGCGATTGGAGCCAGCTCTGAAGTCATTACTCTCAGTATCGCAGCGGGTTTAGTAAAATCCATTCTTACGATGATCGGAACACCTTTTGTCGCAAAGTATATTGGCCTTAATAACCCCCGCACGGCAATGGTTTACGGAGGGCTTATGGGAACGACAAGCGGAGTTGCCGGCGGATTGGCTGCTACCGATCCAAAGCTGGTGCCATATGGAGCGGTTACGGCAACCTTTTACACGGGACTGGGCTGTCTGATGGCACCATCTGTGTTATTTTTAATGACAAAAGCTGTGTTCGGTTAAATACATTAAATCAGTAAAAGCGGCATTATGCCGCTTTTTTCTGCTGTAATGGGCGCCTGCCCCCAGTTTATCGGAACAGGCTCCAGCTTCTACTTATCCTTTTTCCTTGTGATAAAGTAATTCCTCTTCCCTTTTTCAACGGTGTAGGTACTCGTTGTTCTTTCCATAATAAAGCTGAAGGTGTTGACCGTGCGTTTGGATATTCTTGATTCCAGCTTCTCTGTCCGATCATATTTGTATGTAAGATCTTTTTCAGCAGCATTCAGCTTAAAGCAATGTCCGCCGCTCACATAAACGTTTGATAGATCATGATTTTCAGGCAAGATGGCTTCTACATGATGAAGAGCAAACCACACACACTCCTCCTGCCCCGGCGAAGTATGAGGAAACCAATACATGTTAATCTCTCCTGGAATTCGTACAGGCACTGCCTTGCATGGGCCAAGAATGGCTCTCGAACCGCTGATGGCCCCATTCAAGTCAAAGCCATAATACTTGAGGCTTTCATCAATAATCTCGACGGGTTTCATATCTACCTTAAACGTATAGTCACCTTCCAAAATAAGACTGTGGCATTCCCCATTATCATTAAACTGAGCTCTAATCGATTTCGTTTCAGGAACAATAATATATCTCCTTATTTGCGTTGCTTCCATCGTTAGTAAAAGCCTCCTTTTAATTTAACTATTTAAAAAATGAAATTTAAGGAGTATACTAACTTATGAGCTGGTATACTCCATCTCACTGAGACTCTCAGGCTTTCGTCTGCCAGGACCTGCCTGAGGGTTTTTATTTTGCTTACAAATTACTCACCTCCTTTGAGACTTCAGCTGAGTGATCAATACCTTTTCACCAGATTGATACAGGACCCTTAGTTTCTTGCTGATGAACGAAAATTTGTAATACCCCTCTTCCCGAGGTCTATTATAGGCATTTTGTCTGATTATTGTAAATTATTTTTTTTTGATAAACTATGTCATTATCACTACTTTTTCTTAATTTTATTTATTTAGGCTGTTTCTATACTATTGACAAACTGTGAAAGAAAAAATATAATGTGCACTTAAATTATCTGGATTCAAAATATGACTGTTATTTGTGATGCATGTCACAAATAACACCTATCCTTTCATTTTTTAGCCATTGCCAGAAAAGTCTTGGATGAAGAAAAGAAATTTATTTTCTAATTTCGAATATTTTGTGAACTTCTTCCGTAAAACAAGTTGAGAATGAACAGAGATTCCATCTGGTCCGGCTCAATGATTTATAAATTCTAAAAAAAACACGTGCCCTATCTTAACAAGGCACGCATTTTTCATTTGCTTTTTAAGATTCTTCCCCTGTCTCTTCCATTGCATCCGGATAAATGATCTCATCAAATACCTCGCCTGTCGCCGCATCCTTAACCAAGATCTTTACTTCGTATTCCTCAGGATTCACCCCGTTGAATAGCTGATAAAACATTCCGGATAGTCCAAGTCCAAACACGGCAAATCCATCAAAGCTGTTTTCATAAGCTTCTCTTTCTACTTCTAAAGTAAACTCTGAATAGTCCTTGTTGTGCGAAACGGCTTTTACAGACGGATAATCTTCACCATTCTTCGTATCCGCAATGGTTTTTTGCAGCTCAGTTTCCATCTCCTTCATCATTTCCTTATGCTTACTCTTAGACATTTTATAAGTCGCTGAACCGTCATCATTCCTGGTGACTTTAATGCCTTCCTTTTCGGCCTCTGCAATGGAGCTATCCATATCTTCACCTTCGAACATGGAAGCTGGCAGCGTTACCTCTACATTTAACAGACCTTTATCCACTTTGACAGACTCGTTTTCATCTTCACTCTTCTTATCAGCTTCTTTTGGCGTTTCCTCCGTTCCTGTATCCTTTGTTTCCTCACTGCTGCATCCTGTGATGAACAAAAAGGCTGCCAATATCACCAGGCCTAAAAAGTGCTTGCTTCTCATAATTTTTTCCCCCTGTTATTAAAATTCTCTTGTTGAATACCAGTTAGTTGGTATATTCATATCTTATCAGGGAGGGGTATCAAAAAATCGGAATGGTTCTTGAATAATAGCTATGTTCATAAATAGTAAGTTTTACACTGATGGAATCATAGCAGATATTTTTGCTTTTTAGCGCATAAACATCAGTAACGAGCAGCAGAAAAGAGGGAGAGCCATGTCCTTTATCGGATTTGAACTTATAGCCAAAAGAGCATGGACCGTTTTGCCAGGCCACACTTTTTCAATGTCCGTCCTATGGAACAAAAAAAAAATTCCTTCATCCATCGGAAGAGACATCTTTCATGAAACTGGACTGATTCTCCCTGATAAAAGAATTGCAGCTACAGGGAGGATACACCATCTATCTGAAAATACAATCAATCACTATGAACCTTTACAAACAGCACCTTGTAAGCTTATTTGCCGGCCTGACTTTCTCCTGGATGATCTTAAAATTGAACTACTTGCGCAGAAGAAAGGGATTATGGAACCCTTTCATCAAACGGCCGTTCTTTTCTTATGGAGCGAGGAAAACAATCTTTTAAGCAAAACAGAGCTCCACCTGGATCCCCAATCAATTGAAAGGAACCCTCCAGATCAATATTTTATCGATCTATCTTTTTTACTGGGTAAAATTTAGACCTTATATTCAATCCTTAAAGCCATTTTTTCACCTTCACTCCGAGCATTAAACCAATATCGGTGTTAAGTAATAAACAATTAAAAAGGCTGTCAATATACGCATAACGATTCCTAATACAGCTGCTCCCAATGCTTCTTTTTCACTGAGGTCAGAATTAGCTGCCCAAATAACCGGGATTTGACCAAAGATTGTTGACAGGGGTAATCCCGATGACGCCAGCACGAAAGATCCAATCACCAAGCGCGGGTCCAAAGAGCCCGCAACTTCTGATAACTGGGCCATTGCAAGCGCCGGACTAGCCAAAATTGAAAGAATACCAGTCTCCGGGTGAATATTTAGAGCTAACAATACTGCTGATAAGCCGGACTCAAATTTTGACCAAATTCCGATATAGTCCAAAACGCCAATAGCAGCAAACACCACAGCGGCAGCCGGAATAATGAGAAGGAATAAAAGCTCTGCTCCCTCCCTGGCTGCATTAAATAATGTTGGAAGAAATCCAGTATTGGGTGTGAATTGAGGCAGCTTTGCAATTTGGACAGCTCTTGTATCCCGATAAATGGTTTTAGATAGCAGAAACGGGACAACAATGACAGGCATGAAAACAGCTAACACAACGACTACAAAGGCATTGGCCCCTACAGCCGTTAATGCAACCATGCCTAACATAAATGTAGCAAAGGATTGCTGAGATTGAACCATGGTTGCTACCGCTATTTTCTGCTCTGCTTTTGTTGCTCCCGAACGGATCAAAATCGGTCCGGCAATTTTTCCGGCAGCATTTATATCACCAAGAATATTATAAATACTCGGAATAATAACAGCTGAATTTACTTTCATCAGCTTTGTAACAGGGATAAATATCCGAATTAACGCGTCCGTAAATCCCAGCCTTTCCAGTACCCGGCCTAAAATGACACTAACAATAATGGAAACTCCTACCGTGCCGGTTAAAAATATCTCTACGATAACCGGGAAAACCTGATCGACAATGGAAGTAAATAACCCGGCTAATGTTCCTGGAGAGATTAACAATACCAACAGTGAGGCTATTACTAAACCAAGACCTACTACTTCGATTTGTGTCCATTTTCTGGTTAATGGTATCGGGGTACCAGTCTCTTCTATTTCTATATTTTTTTGTACTAAGGATTTAACCTCGCTCATCTACCTGCACTCCTTTTCTATAGTGTATGGACAGCCGTTTTTTTCAATAGATAACCAGCAGCCATTTCTTCTGCATATTTCTTTAAATGAGGTGATCCCATTTCATTTATGGACATGCTTGTCACACGTTCCCGGAAAACAACGACTTCAACACCAGGCAGCAGTCTGTCTAAGGCATAAGCTAAAGGTAAACCATTTTCGAGTATTTCTAACACATGACAGTTCCCAATAATAAAATTAACTCCTAACTCCTTAGCCGTTTCAATCAGGGGATGTCCATCATAAACCCGGCTAATGGAAGCGAGAACAGTGTCAGCTTCCGGGTGTTCTTTGATGACTTGCCGCAAATGATCAGGGGAAAATCCCGTATGCGGGAAAATGTGCACAATATTGTTCACAGGGCTGGTTTCTTCTCCAACAACAATTCTCCCGCGCGTCACTGTACTTGTTTCAATCAGAGATGAAGCAGTGCGAAGCTCCTTTTCAGTATGTAATAGATCATCTTCGTCCTGCAGACCCATATATTTATCTAACCGGGTTAAAATATCTCCGAGAGTGTTCACCTCTGGGATTACTTTTCCCACATATAAAATATTTCCGTGTACTCCTCCATAAGAAACCTCTGTCCGGTATACCTGATGGCCGTGCAAAAATGGGATGCCAGGATGTAAACCGTGGAAAGCTTCATGCAATTCAAATGCAGCTACGTTATATAAATCCAGATAGTTTTTCAAAATAACACCACCTGAATTAGCCGCTTCAGCTATCGGATGATGAGCAACAATGGCATCGACACCAGTAGCTCCGGCAAGTTCGATACTTCCTTCTGTCATTGTCATAGCAACGGCTATTTTTTTTACTTCTTTTTTCATGTCACCATAGACAAGACCAGGCGTTTCGATAATCTCTTTTCCGGGAATGTTGGAAGACTTCATGAGGACAAAGGGATGCTCCCCTCTCGTTATATCATTTAGTGATTTAATCACTCTTCCTCCTGTAAGGTCATCCAGCGCAATCAATACATCTTCTACTGTTTTCATAATGTTGCTGCCTCCTCTATTTTTTTATAAAAAAAACCGTCAGCACAAATCAAACAGACGCTAGTCTGAAAGATTGTACTGACGGTTTTTATGCACTCTTAAGAGTTCAATGGACCAGTCATCTTTATATAGTTACCTGGAAATATAGGCACTTGTATCCCGATCAAGGGTAATGATAGTACCTGAAAGTTCAGTAACGGGATCATAGTCTTTTAAAATAGAAAGTACCTTCATTCCATATTTTTCTTCCAGGACATTCCTTAAGTGTTCCTTATAACTATCAATGATGGCAATGTCAGTCATTCGGGTTACAAAGCGATTAATCTCGTCCAAATGTTTAAGAGAAGGAATTCTCTTATGATAGGCGAAAATTAATATCTTATCCCCCAAAAAGTCGATTCTTTGACTTTTGACACCAATGTTAAACAAAAGAAGGTTAATATTGTTATAGTCCTTGATAAGTTCCTGTTTAAATGGGCCAGCAGTCCAACTCATTTACTCACACCATCTTTTTGAAATTTCAGAATCATTCGATAAATAGAATTTATCATAGTTAAAACTATCTGTAAAGTGTTTATATTAAAAATATAATTTACTAGATAAAATTTGCATCATTAAAACTCTTCCTTCAGAAACTACTCATTCCGCTATCATTTCCAGGTTATTATTTGTATACTTCATGAGAACTTTTCCCCTGATTACAACCATCTTTATACTTTCTAAATTACTCAGGCACTCAAGCGGATTTTCTTTAAGTAAAATCAGATTTGCCCTGTAGCCCTCTTTAATTTGCCCAACGTCATGTCCTAAAATTTTTCCGGCATTTACTGTTGCTGTTTTTAGCACCTCTTTCGCATCAGGAATCATTTCATTCATGGTATACAATTCATCCAGCAGCGCCCGGTGAGATGTACATGGTGAACCCGCATCTGAACCCGCCCCAATTACGATATTCCGGTTAAAGTAGGATTCAAATGCATTCCGATGAATGCTGACGATTTCCTCTGCTTTGTCTCTTGCATAAGAAGGGATCCCTTCCTGAGTAGCAATTTGCTTATAAACGAACAATGTTGGAATCCAGGCGGTATTCCGTTCTTCCATTAAGGCAACTAGTTCATCATCCAGAAAATGGCCATGCTCAATCGTATCGACTCCCGCAAGTATCGAATTATGTATTCCATCACGGCCAATCGCATGGGACGCAACTTTGAGACCAAAACGATGCGCCTCATTACAGATGACTTCCTGCTCTTCCAGGCTAAGTTCCGCATTGCCGACCTGTTCCCCTTCTATTCTTCCGTAGACCCCGCCAGTAGAACTTACTTTAATCACTTCAGCACCTTTAAAAATTTGTTCTCGCACACCTTTTAGCGCCTCTTCCTTCCCATCGACAAATCTCGCCCAGAACGGATCATGCCCGCCTGTCATGGTTAATGTTTTTCCGCTGGCTATGACATCAGGACCTGAAATGAGCCCCCTTTTGATCCCTTTTGCCACATGCAGAGCAATATCATCAATGGAGCCAATGTCCCTGACAGTTGTTATTCCGTGATGGAGATAGGTTTGACAATTGGCAACAGCCCTTATCAGCATCTGCTCATAGCCTTCTGTTTCGGAAGTTTGAACCGGATTCAATGAACCGTCCCACATCATATGAATATGTAAATCTATCAAACCTGGAGCTAGAAACCCTCCATTTCCATCGATGACTTTCACGGTGGCCGGCAGTTGGGATTCAGGGATAATATCTTTTATCAACCCATCCTTTATCAAAAGAGCTAAACCCTTCTTACATTCCAATTCTTCACCAAATAATAGCTGCACATTCGAAATTACAAACTCCATCACATGTTCCTCCTATCACTTTTAAAAGGAAGAAGTACAATACTTCTCCCTTTCTCGTTTGATATATGATTTAGAAAAGCAGCGACTCCATATCACACGGATATTCTGTAATTAATCGGCATCCATCAGATGTAATAAGAACAGTATCAGAGTGTCTAAAACCGCCAACCCCAGGTATATAAATCCCGGGTTCAATCGAGAATGCCATTCCTTCCTCTACCACATCATGATGGTCATAACGCAAAAATGGCTGCTCATGAGCTGATACACCTATTCCATGTCCGGTACGGTGAATCGCATATTTTTCCAGTCCCGCTTTTTCAAACACTTCACGGGCAATACCATCTACCTCTGAAAACTTTACACCTGGCTTAATAAAATCAATCGCACGCTGCTGCGCTTCTATAGCAGCTTGAAAAGCCTTTTCCTGTTGGGATGTTGGCTTCCCGACAATCACGGTTCTCTCTAATTCAGCACGATATCCATTTAGCCCAACCTGTCTGCTGTGAATAATGACATCTCCCGCTTCAATTTTTCTTGTGTTGGAAAAGACGTGCGGCATGATGCTTCGTTTTAATCCTGAAGGCGACATAACCACAACATCAATAACTGAATCAGGATATTGGGCCGCAGTTGCTTCAAACAGGGCCGAATTTCCCGCTGCATCTATTTCCATTTCTGTAGTTCCCGCTTGAATTTGCGCTAATGACTTGCTTACTGCCAGGTTCACTAATTGTCCGGCCTGCTCCAGCATGTGAATTTCTTCTTCATCCTTGATAAATCGCATTTGATAAATGAATTGCCCGACATCAACTACCTGATAGCCTGATTTCTGAAGATAGAGAAGAACCTCACCCGGAATAAACGCTATATCCACACCAATTTTTGATGAGTCAGGACTCTGTTTTACCAATGCACTTATATGCTCCATATGCGATGTCTCATCCCTGCCAGCATCAGGATGCTCATAATAGACCAGCACATCATCTGCATGTGAATGTTCCATTGCATGGGTTTCTTCAAGGCCAGGAACAATCATGGCTGTCTTTTCCTGTAAATGAAAGATGATGGGCCGTGAATAAATTAAAGCTTTAAAATTCGTTAAATAAAATTGATGGTCAGGATTAAAGACAAATACAGCAGAAATGGCTTGTTCTTTCATATACTCTTTTAATCGATTGATTCGTTTCGTTGAATTCACGCTTTCCAACTCCTTTTAAAATACTTTTAGCTTGTATGATCTGTCGTAAGGTCTGCTGATACATTTTTATTTCTGGTTGCCAGGCTGACAATAATGAGTGTTAAAACGGACAATGGCAAGGCAAACAGCACACTATTCCAATCTAAAGGCCGGTCAAGACCGATTTCCCAGATCATAGTTGCAGAACCACCCACAATCATGGAGCTGATGACGCCTGCTTTTGTCGCATTCTTCCATAATACGGTTGCAAGGATGGCGGGAGTAAGAGATGCGCCATACATCGTATAGGAATACATTTGGATGGCCAGGACACTTGGGAAAAATTGCCCTAATACATAAGCAAGGACCCCTAAAATCACGACAATGACACGGTTGTACCATAGAAGTTTACTTTCTGATAGCTTCCTTTTGCTTGAACGCTGTATTAAGTCACTTACGATATTTCCTGATGCTGATAACAGGTAAGAAGTAGCTGTTGTGATAATAAAAGCAACGGCTGAACAAAGAATAAGCAGTCCGATTACAAGGGGTACACCATCGATCGCAAGGGATAAAATGGCTGTATCGGGTTTTATGTCCGGAAAAAGCACAATGGAGGTAGTTGCTAAGATGATGGTTAAACTAATGACAAACACACTGCCAACAAAAAAACCGATCGTGGATTTTCTGGCTACATTCGGATCTTTTGCAGCGGAAAATCGCTGGTACATGTTTTGATCACCCAAAACGAGTAAAAACAATGGCAGGAAGAAGCCGAGAAGCTGAGGAAATGATAAACCGCCATTCCAGGTCTTATTCATTTCAGGCAAAGATAGAGATAATCCTTCAAATCCCCCAACAGCATTCAATGCAAAGGGAACCCCGAAAAGAAAGCCAATGATAATGAGAATGGCACTAAGTGCATCCGTATACGCAACTGAAAATAGACCGCCGCTTACGGTTAAAAAGATAACCAGTGCACACATAATAATGGCTCCAACTTCCAATGGAATGCCGGTAGTTAACTGCAGCACATAGGCTCCGCCTGTAAACTGATAAGCTGTTATTCCGACAAAGGCAAAGATGATAATAACGGATGATATATAAAGTGCTGTTTTTCCAAAGCGCCGTTCCAAAAGATCCGGTACTGTATAGATTTCAATCTGGCGGATTTTAGAAGCTATAAAATACAGAATGATCGCTCCAACAATTCCGCCTGACAGATTAAAAATAGCGGCAAACGGTCCGTATTGGTAAATAAAGCTTGCTCCGCCGACGACAGTTCCAGAGCCGACAAACGTTGCAAGAAGAGTACCCATGACAACGAATAGAGGCAGGCTTCGTCCTGCAACCATGAAATCATCACTGTTTTTCACCGATTTTTTTGCGAAATACACACCAATCAGCGCCATCAGGATCAGATAAAGAATGACTGCAACTAAATAAGTGTTCAATAAGCTCACTCCTTTTACTATTTTTATATAAGGCTGTGTGGAAGCTTAAAACAGATTTTATCCTGGAACAGAGAACCATGTTTCCTATTTAATGGTATCCAAGGGAGACCCCGCACTTGCAGAGCCCCGTTGCAGTTTCCGTTTCAGCATCGTGAAGACTTCAGCTGACCAAAACACCATTTTTCATAACCAGCTTGTCTCCCCGCAAACTATTTAAATCATTTAAAGGATTGCTGTCTACAATCAGCAGATCGGCAAATTTTCCTGGAGAAATACTGCCGCGCTGATCTTCAATCCCAAGGCATTCAGCGGCAACAATCGTAGATGCTTTGATGACTTCCATTTCCGACATTCCCGCTTCATGCATAATCGCTAATTCATCATAATAATAGCGGGGCGGGGTTAATGGAGAGCCACAGTCAGTACCTGTCGCAATCTTCACTCCGATTTGAACAGCCTCCTGCAGCATAGAGAAATGCGGTCCCACTACCTGCTTCGCTTTCTCAAGAGCATATGCCGGAATGTCCGGGCTGCTAATAAGCTGTCTCATGACAGCCATTGTCGGCACTAAAAAGGTTCCCTGATTTTTCATGATTTCAAGAGCCTGACGATCTGCGTAAATTCCATGTTCAATTGTGTCAATCCCGACCTCTAAACAATTCATGATTCCTTCAATTCCATCTGCATGGGCGGAGACCTTCTTATTTTTCTTAAGTGCCTCTTCTTTTGCAGCACTCAGTTCTTCAATTGTTAATTGGACGGAACCAGGTTCTTCCCCTTTGGTATAAATACCGCCCGTTGCCATCACCTTCACCAGGTCCGCCCCTTCTTTAAGCACCCTTCTAGTATTCTTGCGGACTTCGTCCGGCCCGTCCGATTCATAGCCTAAATAATAAACATGTCCGCCTGTCATACAAATAGGTGCTCCAGAAGCAATAATGGTAGGTCCTGCAAGCAAGCCGGAATCAATGACATTTCTTACATGTAATACAGTGCGATCCGGTGCACCCAAATCTCTTACCGTAGTGACTCCTAATTTCAGTGTATCTAATGCATGCTTGTAGGCTTCCAAAGCAATCCTGTCATTTTCTTCGTTTTTTATGACAGATTGCGGGTCTGCACTGCCATTCCAAACGAGATGTACATGACAGTCAATCAGGCCGGGAAGTATATGTTTTCCGGTACAATCAATGACTTCAAACCCTTCTGTTTCACCTGGCTCCCCTCGCTGCACCTCTGTAATTTTCCCATTTTCAACCTTAATGTATGAATTCTCCACCACCTCATCATTTAGTCCATCAATAATGCTGCCATTTATTAAGATCCATTTGGTGTTTGCCGGCATTGTAAAGCCCTCCTATTGTTTGATTATTCAAAATCATAACAATAGAAAGATTTTTTATCATTGTACACTACAAACAAAAAAGAGACAGTAATTTGTCCCTTTTAAACAATTCTATTGAAATGGATCTGCCTTCTGTTTATAGCTATGTATGGAAAATGCCAGCATCAGCATGGAATAATTGGATGGATTTTGAATATCTACTTGCATTATTTCGGTTATTTTCTGCAATCTGTACTTTACCGTATTTGGATGCACAAATAATTCACCGCTCGATTTTTGCAGATTGAAAAAGTGTTTTAAGTATGTATACAGCGTTTCAGTTAAGGAAGCATTTTTTTCCTGATCATAGGCAAACAATGGACCCAGTAATTCTTCATCAAAGTTTTGAAACAAATGATGGGATTGTAAGTTATAGGCTATTTTTTCAATCCCCATCTCATCCCAAAACACCATTTGTTGATCATGGATTTGGCCATGCAGCAATCCAACAGATGATTGGTCATACATCGCTTTCATTTTGCTGCAATGGTTCACCTCGTCTATCGCACTTACACCGATACGAATTCCTGGATAATCTGTCAGCATTTTTGCTAACCTTTCTCTGTCTAAAATTGAATCAATCACCCCGACAATTTTTCTGTTATAAATCCATAATCGGGAGTTTGTTTCATTTTCTATTAAACTCTCAGAGAGCATTTGAAGCTTGGACTGAAGTGTTTCCGGAGAGGAGGATTGCACCTGGAAAATGCATCTTACCTTCTTAAGGTCCATATAAAAGTCAGATAGACTCTTATCATCGGACTCACCTTGAAAAATACTTTCCAGCATTTCGATATCTTTGCTCTTTTGATAGTGAAGCAATGTATTTTTATTATAGGCAGCTAAGCTTAAAGCACGTATACCGTTCTTTATGACCTCTTCTGAAAACTTATCCGCCGTTCCATTTTGACAAATGATCAGATATCCAAGAAAGCTCATCTTAGAAAACAGCGGGGCTACCTTGAAATTCTGTTCAGCAAGACCATCCATTTTCACAGCTATATTGGTTTCACGATTGGTGAAGCGCACTTTTAACACGTTCTCTTTATGCTGGTTAATGATTAAATTAATCAGGTGCTTAATCTCATCTCTGGTTTGCTCTTTCGTTTTCCAATAGGCCATCAAATCAAAATACGGATCCAGCACGCACACAACATTGTTTATATATTCTCCTATTACTTTTACAATAGAATTCAGATCCTTTTCGAGGAGAACAATTTCCATCAGTTTTTCATTTAATTTATGGATTTTCGAAGCCTGTTCATTTTCCCTCCGATTTACCAGCTTATTATATTTTTCGTGGATGATATAGTATGGAATCTCTTGGGGGATTTCAAAAAGCGGGAAAGAATGGGTATGGGAGTAGTCAATAACTTCCTTTGGAATTGTTTTCAATGCTGCTGTATGAAAACCAATTGCACTAATACCGATCTCCTGCATCCATTCTAAATGGCTAACCATTTGCTTCACATCTTTAAATGCATGAAACGTAGTCATAACAAACCCTTTTTCTTTCATTCGGGATGTTTTTTCCGTAAGCTCCATGCTTGTTAAGTAGGCAATCTCTTTATTCATATTTTGCCTGCCGCCGCTCACCTGCAAAATATGATCCCTTTCCAACACATCTGCAAAGTCTTCAACTGTAATCATAAGATTCCCCCCTTTGGATAAATACTTATCTATGAATTTCTTATTTCTTTCAATATTTTGTTAATATTATAAAGGCACCTTATGATAAATAAAATGGATAAAACCTACTGAACATGTATGGGGTACAGCATTTGGCTGTACCCCATCATTAAGACCGCTCAATCATTTACCGAATGAAATACCCCACAAGAATCGACCCGGCACTATACACCAGCAGCAAAGCCATTATCACATTAAACTGACTTCTATACTTCGCCAGGAAGGATTGAAAAATCGATCCAAAAACACTCCAGCAAAAGGTGCTCAGGAAACCAACAAATGCAAGGAAAATGGAAAAGAATATCAGACTTGTATGTGAGGTGTGGTATGGGAGGATAAAGGTTGATATAACGGTAACCCCATATAAGATCCCCTTTGGATTAATAAATTGCAGAAGCATCCCGATTAAAAAGCCGTTATGCTTATCTTCACTATTGTTTTGGTCATCCGATTTACTGGTCATCATTTTAAGGGCCAAAAACAGCATATAAAGGACCCCAATGATGGTCATGATCAATTCAATCCTTGGAATGAATTGATGAAGCAATAGATTAAAATAACTGCAAATTATCATTATGACAAAGAACCCTGCGCTTACGCCCAAACAAAATCGAATCGTATTTCTTAAACCGAACCGGTTAGCGAATACCATGGCCATAATATTGTTTGGACCTGGTGTAAAGCTCGTAACAAAAACATATAAGAAAAAAGATAATAAAGACATAGCTGCTTTCCCCCTTTGCATGTGTGTTATAATGTACAAAAACGACATTATAACGATTTACTATATATTGTATTATACAGACGTTATATTGTACAGATGAAAGGAATGCAGGCATGGAGGAAATACATTTAATTCTTGCTAAGAATTTAAAGGCATTTCGAGAAAGCAAAAAATTAAGTTTAGAGAAGGTGGCCGAATTAACGGGAGTAAGCAAAACGATGATCGGCCAAATTGAACGGGGTGAATCAAGCCCTACGATCACAACCATTTGGAAGATCGCAAATGGTCTAAAGATCTCTTTTACCTCCCTGATTAATCATCCGCAGCCGGATACTCAAGTTGTTTTGAAGAAGGAAATTCAGACATTATCAGAGGATCATGGCAGGTATCGGGTATACCCTTACTTTCCTTTCGAAAACGATAAGCGATTTGAAGTGTATACCGTCGAAATCGACAAAGGCGGATACCTTAGCGCTGAACCACATATCGAAGGAACCGAAGAGTTAATTGTGGTCTTTGATGGGGAAATCACCATACGGGTTAATAACGATGAATATACATTAGAAAGCGGTGACTCCATCAGATTCAAAGCGGATCGGCCCCATACCTATCATAATTCAGGGAAATCTTTGGCACGTGTCAGTATGATTTTATTTTATCCGGCAGAATAAATGCGTTGCTATGATTGGCGTAAATCCAACTGAAAGCTTAAATTGACAAACCCTTCCGCACAAAAAGCAGCCTCCCGGGGCTGCTTTCCTTTTGTCTTTCTCATACTGTGTATCTAACCAATAAAGTGTGTATTCTAAGGTTTTTCCAGTAATAGCGCAATTCCTTGCCCACCGCCTATACAAAGTGACCCAAGCCCATATTTCACATTCCCTTCATTCATCTCCAGCGCCAGAGAATAACTAATTCGGGCTCCATTCGTTTCAACTGGATGTCCCAGCGATTGCGCCACCATTCACATTGACGACTTCCTAATCCAATTTCAATTCTTTGATTACGGCTAATGATTGTATATAGGAATCGGTTAATGTTCCCACAGCATATCATCAACCGGTTTGATAAAGAAAAGCTTACAGGTTTGCTTAACGTTGAGTAAGTGACATTATAATTGGTTGGATGTAAGGCCCTGCCATCTACAAAATGTAAATTTATTAACTTCAAACTAAACCTTCGCCGTATATCAAAGACAACAATAATCAATTTTTCAGTCCATTGACACTCCTAATCTTTCCGGATTTTTGGTATATTAACAGATGAGAATATTTGGAAGGGGAGAAAAGAATGAATGAACTAGTGTTTAAACAGTTTGAGAAGACAAGAGGTTATTTTATTAAAAAGATCGAGTCCGTATCAAAGGATGTAGCAAGTATACAGCCAGACGGTTTTAACAACACGATCCATTGGCATATTGGCCATGTATTAACGGTCTGTGAACAGTTTATGTTCGGCTTTCCCCGTAAAACGACCCATATCCCTGCAAACTATATTGAATTATTTGGAAACGGTACTAAGCCGGCTGATTGGAAAGGTGATATACCTGAAGCAGATGAGCTCATTATCCAGCTGAAGGATCAATTGGCCCGGATCCAGCAAATTCCAGCTGGACGGTTAAATGAAAAGCTAGATAAACCATTTCTGGGACTTGAAACCTTTGGTGAATTAGCCGAATTTGCGTTATTTCATGAGGCAAACCATTTGGGGCATATTCAAGCGATGGAACGGGTTATTCATCATACAGGAGTAAAGAGCTAAAAAAGGAAAGATCATTTTAATTTTAGTCTTAAAAGTGACAAAGGGTGCCCATCGATATTACGTATATCACCATTGGGCATCCTTTCTTATCTAAATCTACTCTCTCGTCCCCAGAACATCCGTATTTGGCGGTTCATACCCTAACTGGCGGGCCATCGCCATTATCTGTCCTTTGTGATGGTATTCGTGAGTGACAGTATGCATGAACAGTTTTCGAGGAGTCATTGAAATCTCCTCCGTTGATTCTCTCCAAGGAATAGGCTGCACGATTGACTCATCCATTTTTTGAGAAAATGACTCAAGAACTTCATACACATAAGCATCTGCTTGTTCAAACAGTGTCCTGATTTCCTCGATACCGATTGTCGGAATGTTTTCTCTAGGTGTGATAGGCTCCTTCGTTTTTAATAAAACAAATGATCCTAGCCAGCCATGATAACAATTCGCTATATGAACAAGTGTGTCACGCACACTCTGCCAGCCGAATCCCATTTCACACGTAAAATCTTTTGGATCCATTTTACTGCAAAAGTCCAAGAGCACTTCTCGATTCTCTTTGACCCATTCATATTCCTTCCGCTCCATTGTATCCATCCTCTTTTCTTTCTACTCTTTACTTTGCCTGGAACCCTGGACTTTTCGAATATAGATGATCTGTCCAATATGATAAGTGTTATGTGAGCACAAATTTGATAACGCCCCCCACCAAAGCGCGTCTACAGGAAAATGGGGGATTTATTCATGCAATTTTGATTCCGTGGCTGCCTCAATCTCATTTTGCCACTAAGCTGATCCCTCGTCTAATCGTCGTACAAGATCTTGCCATTTCATTTCGGTAAAACCTTCAGCAGAAACCAAAAACACTTAAACGGCCTTAGCCCTATGGAATATAGAGCTAAAGCTGCCTAAAGCTTTTTTAATATTTCCATGTCTACTTGACAGGGGGGTCACATGAAAATGCATTACTAAACTGAGGGACAGGCACTCATTACTGCTCCTTTTCCTTAAAAAACAATTGTTTTGTTTTCATGAACAATAATCCGGTCTTCTAAATGCCATTTAACCGCTCTGGCAAGAACACTTCGTTCAATAGAACGTCCGCTCTTTTTTAGATCATCTATATGATCCCGGTGGTCAACACGCTTGATATCTTGTTCAATGATTGGTCCTTCGTCAAGATCGTTTGTAACATAATGAGACGTTGCCCCAATTATTTTTACTCCGCGCTGATGGGCTCGATCATATGGCCTCGCACCAACAAATGCAGGAAGGAAAGAGTGATGAATATTAATGATCTTGAATGGATGAGCCCCCACAAAGGCTGGCGTCAAAATTTGCATATATCTTGCTAAGATGATTAAGTCAATATCAAATTCTTTTAAAAGCTGCAGCTGTCTTTCTTCAACTTCAACTCTATTTTCTTTACTTGCTGGTATGTAAAAGAATGGAATATGCAAGGATTCTGCAATCTCTCTTGCTTCCTCGTGGTTGCTCACAATAAGAGCGATGTCGGTAAGCAAATCACCACTTTGCCATTCCCATAACAGCTCACGTAAACAATGAAGTTCTTTTGATACGAAAATGGCTGTCTTCTTCAATTCATAAACAAATGCTAATTTCCATTCCATTGAAAATGTTTCTGCGATTTCCTTAAATTGACTCTTCAACTCTTCTTCCTTCGACTGTAAACCAGGACATTCAAACTCGATTCGTATAAAAAAGGTGCCACCCTCTGGATTTGTCGAATATTGACTCGATTCAATAATATTAGCATCATGCTGGAACAGAAACTTGGATACAGCAGCCACAATACCCGGTTGATCAGGACAATTGATAAGCAGCCGCCCCCTGTTTTTTTGACTTTCTCTAAATACTTGAAGTTGTTCTTGAATAGATGAATTCATATGAATCTCCTTTTTTAATTTTAATAACTATAATAGACTTATTGGTTTGGATTTAAAAGCATATTTTTATTTTTTATCAAGTTATTTATTTGGGTTTATGGGATAGTAAACATGGAGTAAAGCTGAAGTCTTGGTGCCAGCCCTTTCAATGGAATGTCTACGAAAGAGCTACTCGAATAAGCGGCAGCTCTTTTTTATCTAAAAGATTGTTGTTTTTTATGATTTTGTGATTAAAAAACAATGAGTGAGAAGAGGTTGATTTCCACTCCAGGATGCTCAGCGAACCGCGGGGCGGGGGCGGTGTGCCTCCTCGGCTCGCAGCGCCTGTGGGGTCTCACCATTGTGCGAAAACAGCCTTAAGATTAAATAGGTTAATGATTGGATTCGACCTTACAGAGAAGGGACCGTGTCTATCCTGCAAATAATAAAGGTGCCCTACTACGGTGAGTGAATTCTTAAACACACCGAGAGTTTTGCACCTCTTGGGCAGTCCAATGGAATCTTCCATCATACAGATACATGTCAAAAACGGTTCCCTAGCTTTCTTCCTGAAAGCAAAAGAACCGTCCTTAGTTTCTCATAATCACATTCCAAACTTCTTCAGCCTTTTATAAAAAGTACTTCGTGGAATGCCAAGGAATTTTGCTGCTGCTGTTACATTTCCATTTGTCCGTTTTAAAGCGTCCAGCATTAAATCCCTTTGGATTTTCTCACGTGTGTTTAAGCTTGTTTCTTCCACTTTGCCTTCTTCAAACGGATTCGCTGAAGCGGAAGAATAATTCAAGTTTAATAGCTCTGGAGGCTGTTCTAAAATGGTGTAGTCTGACTGTTGTTCTGGGAGCATGATGTGCAGCCGTTCGATCAGATTGGTTAATTCCCTTATGTTTCCTGGCCAGTCATAGTCTCTTAATCTGGTAATCAGATCTTGGATGTCTATGCTGCCTATGCTCCAATTGTTCTTTTGGCAAATATGCTTAATGAGATACGGGATATCTTCTTTTCTATTTCTTAAGGGCGGAACATCGATTGGATATACATTTAAACGGTAATAGAGGTCCTCACGGAATTCTCTCCGTTTTACAAGGTCAGTAATGTCACGATGTGTCGCCGTTATGATCCGGACATCCAAAGAAACTTCTTTGGTTCCGCCAATAGGGGTGACCTTCCTTTCCTGAAGGACACGCAGTAAAGCTACCTGCATCGTGTGCGGAATTTCACCAATTTCATCAAGAAAAATCGTCCCCCTTTGAGCCTGTTCAAATTTCCCTTTATTTCCTTGACGTTTTGCCCCGGTAAAAGCCCCTTCTGCATACCCAAAGAGTTCACTTTCCATAAGGTCTTTAGGAATAGCTCCGCAATTCAACGAGATAAAAGGGCCGTTTTTGCGAGGGCTGTTATCGTGAATGGCCCTTGCAATCAACTCTTTGCCTGTACCCGTTTCCCCTGAGATAAATACGGTAGCATCTGTTGGAGCAACGAGTTTCACTTTCTTTAATGTGTTCTGGAAAATCTCACTTACTCCACATTCCCCTTTAAATACAAAGGAGTCTGCTGGTCTTGAGGGAAGGAAGCAAGCTTTTTGATGAGCCACATTCACTTCAGACAGGAAAAGGCAGATTCCATTCAGACAGTTGTCTTCCTTTGTATAGATAGGCATTTCAGACTTGATCCGGTATCTGTTATGCAGTAATTCCTGCAGATTCATTCCAATGACCTGCGGTATTTTCTCACGGACGGGTTTACTTGCGGATATGATTTGTTTGTGCTGATTACACACGATGAAGAGCTGGCTGTGATGGGTCTCAGCTAATTGGGATGCTTGCCGGACCATGGTGATTTCTTTTCTGTGGGATCTCTTAATTAATTCTTTTTCAATCGCATAAGCAATGGAAGTAACCATGCCAATCATAAAAGGGTGAGATTGCTCTACGGGACATGAAACATCGATGACTCCAAGTAATCTTCCATGGTCGTCCATAATGGGAGTGGCAGAGCAGCTCCATTGATGAGAAGCCACAGAGTAATGCTCAGGGCCCTGAATCATGACTGCTTCTTTTGTTGCCAATGCCGTTCCGATTGCATTAGTCCCGACAGCGCCCTCAGTCCAGCGTACGCCTTCCATAAAGTTAATTCTGCTGGCATCCATTAAGGTTTTTTCATTCCCTAATAGGGATAATACATATCCATCAGGATCGACCAATAATGCCATCATGCCAGAACTTTTTATCATCGGATCCATCTTTTTTAAATACGGGTCAGTCATTTCGATAAGCAGTGAATTTTGAGCTTTCTTATTATGTAATTCCTCTTCAGTTAATAAATGCATGCCTTTATTCAAATATGGGTTTACTCTTTCTTTTTTACATCGGTACCAGGATTCCAAAATTCGTTTGTCTAATCGTGATTGGTCAAGAACACCTTCATGAACAAATCGCTTCCAAGTATCAAAATAAAAAGTAGTATCCATGGAGCCCCCTCTATTCAGAAAAATTTTCCGGCATACATTTATTTCATTTGAACATGAGTCTCTGAGTGTTAATAGGCATTTTTCAAGTTTATTATATTAAATTATGTATCCGCTTTCAATAAGCAGCGGTTCCTTATTATGAATATTCAAAAAAATAAACTTCGCGCATTAGCACGAAGCCTGAAATGATCTTATAATGATGGATCTACCAATATTTTAATTTGGTTTTTATTTTTCGTGAGTGCTTCAAACCCTTCAGTAACGATTTGATCAAGGGAAATTTTTTTCGTGATGAACTCTGTTGCTTTCATTTGCCCATTCGCAAGCAATTGAATAACTTGCGGGAAGATGTTTCGATAAGCTATGATACTAGTCATCTTTCTCTCTGTTAAAATAAATTGGTTTACCGGAATGCTGGCAGGTTTTTCCCATATACTGATATTCACTACATTCCCTTCCGGTTTTGTCGATTCAATTGCGGTATGAATAGCAGCCTCGATGCCAGCTGCCTCAAATGCAACATCAACTCCAAGCCCATCAGTAAATTCTTTTATGGCTTGAATGGGGTCACTTTCTAAAGGATCCATGACAAGGTCTGCTCCAGCCTGTTTTGCAAAATCCCTTCGTTCCGGGGAAACCTCGACTGCAACGATTTTACTTGCACCAGCTGCCTTAGCTGCTTGAATAACCAACAAACCGATTGGCCCTGTTCCAATAACAGCGACTGAATCCCCAATCTTCATGTCACTTTGGCGGACAGCGTGAACGGCAACAGCTGCCGGCTCAACTAGAGCTGCCTGTTCCCATGTCATATGGTCCGGAATTTTATGAATCATCTTAGATGGCACCACACTGTATTCTGAAAAGCCGCCTAATCCGCCGGAAAGACCGATAAAACCTAAATGTTCACAAACATTATAGTGTCCTTTACGGCAAGAGCGGCATGTTCCGCAGCTGTAAATCGGTTCTACGCACACGCGGTCCCCCACTTCTATTCCAGTTACATCTTCCCCAACGGCAGCGACCACCCCGGCAAACTCATGACCCATGACAATCGGCGCCTTGTCCTTCGATATGGGGTGGGGTTCTTCTACTGGGATAAAAATGGGACCGGCCAAATATTCGTGCAAATCTGACCCGCATATGCCACAATAAGAAACCTTTATTTTCACCTGATCCTTTTCAAGAGAAGGCTCAGGAATTGTTTCCAAACGGATATCTTTTGTGTTATACCAAAGAGCTGCTTTCAATCAAATCCCCCCTTTTATACATGAACAGCATGACCAACAGCACTTAGCAGCGCTTCATGAACGGCTTCAGAAAGGGTTGGATGGGCGGAGATGAAATTTTCCATCAGGTCTGCTGTCAATTCTGCATGAAGCATGACAGCTCCTTGCCCAATAAGCTCTGTTGCATGAGCTCCCACGATGGAAATTCCGACGATTTCCCCGAATTCCGGATCGATCATAACCTTTACTTTTCCAGCCTGTTCATTGGCGATTAGCGCCTTGCCATTTGCCGAGAATGGAAACTCACCCATTCTGATATCACCATATTTTTCTCTCGCCTGCTTTTCTGTTAAGCCAACACTTGCGATTTCAGGTGATGTGTAAATACAGCGGGGAACAGCGCTGGCATGAAGTACAGCATCCATCCCACAGGCATTTAAAGCCGCCACTTTTCCTTCATGGAAAGCCATATGGGCAAGCTGAATTCCACCGACTACGTCACCGCATGCATAAATGGAAGGGATGTTTGTTTGCATATGGTCATTCACATGGATCCCCTGATTGGAAAAGTCAACCCCTGCACCTTCTAAACCCAAGTGATTGACTCTAGGCTTGCGGCCAACGGAAACGAGAACCCGGTCTGCCTGAATTTCATGGAGTCCCTTATCGTCTTCAATGAACGCTTTCTTCCGGGCTGCTTCCAAATGCTTGAGAGCAGCAGAAGTGTAAATCGCTGCGCCGTCTTCTTCAAGCTGTTTATGTAAGACACCAGCGATATCCTCATCTTCGCCTGGAAGGAGCTGACCCGCCATCTCGACAATGGTCACTTTTGTGCCCATTCTGCTGAAAATACTGGCAAACTCACAGCCTATTACACCACCGCCGACAATCAGCAGCGAGGATGGAATCGACTGAAGTGACATTGCCTGGCCGCTATGAATCACCCATTCTCCATCAAAGGGGGCGAAGGGCAATGGGGCAGGTTCGGAACCTGCCGCTATGATTATGTTATCGGCCTTCATTTCTTGCTGATTTCCATTGCTCACAACCTGCAGAACCTGACTTGTCTTGAAAGAGGCCGTTCCTTTAATTACCTTCACTTTATTTTTCTTCATTAAATATTGAATCCCTTGAACAAGAGTTGAAACGATCCTGTTTTTACGATCCTGGACCGCATTCCAATCAATTTCTATTAGCCCAGATGGCAGACGAATCCCAAACTTATTGGCATGATATAGCTGGCTGTACACTTCAGCACTTTCTAACAGAGATTTTGTAGGCATACAGCCCTCATTTAAACATGTTCCTCCAAGAGGCCCTTGGTCAATAATGGTCACTTCCTGTCCCTGCTGGGCAGCCGTAATGGCAGCTACATATCCAGCAGGTCCACCTCCAATAATGGCGATCGATCCCAAAGCATTCCCTTCTTTCTATAAAAGCATCGTAACCGGCTCTTCCAAAAACTGTTTGACTGTTTGTAAAAACGCTGCTGCCGGTGCTCCATCAAGGACACGGTGGTCAAACGTCAGACTGAGAGGCAGGATGCTTCTTTTTTCTATTGTTTCCCCCTTAAAAACCGGCGTATCATAGACAGCTCCGACTCCAAGGATCCCTGATTCCGGCGGATTTAAGATTGGGGTAAAATGTTCCACACCGTAAGAGCCAAGATTACTGATCGTAAAGGTAGATCCCTGCATCTCCTCGCTGCTCAGCTGCCCAACTCTTGCCTTCTGTGCCAACGTTTTAATGCTACTTGACAATTCAATGAGTGAACACTTTTCAGAATGGCGAATAACTGGAACAACTAAGCCCTTATCAATAGCAACTGCCATTCCAAGATGCACATGCTTAAATAAATGGATTGTTTCATCAATATAGGCACTATTCATTTGCGGATGCTGCTGAAGCGAAAGCACCACTGCCCGAGCGATAAAGTCAGTCACCGTCAGTTTATTCTCATAACGGTTTTGGATCGTTTCGGCTGTTTGCTTCTGCAATGAGATTAATTCCGTCACATCCACCTTCATGTTCATCGTCAGCTGTGCGGTCTGCTGCAGGCTATCATGCATTCTGCCTGCAATAACCTTTCGAATGCCAGAAACCTTCATTTCCTGAGCCTGTTCAGCTGTTTCCAAGGCGGATTTGTCCATTTGCTCCTCTTCTGCCTTTTGCACACGGGATTGTTTCAAAGCTTCCTGGACATCTTCCTTTGTAATTCTTCCTCCAGGTCCTGTGCCCTGGATTTCACTAATATTGATGCCGCCCGCTTCTGCCATTTTTCTGGCTACTGGAGAGATTTTTACGCGGTCTCCACCGCTTTTCACCTGCTTGCTCTTCTCTGGAGATTCAGCATCTGCTTTAGGCTCCTCAGTTTGTACAGAGGCACTCACCGGAGCAATTTTTTCACCAGGATTGCCGATATAACAAATAACAGCTCCCGGCGGGACTCCTTCCCCTTCAGGAACGGCAATTTCCAATAATGTTCCTTCTGCTGGAGATTCTACATCAATTTCAATTTTTTCCGAGCTGACACTTGCAATCGGTTCTCCTTTTCCAACCCGATCCCCGACCTGCTTGTTCCATATGGATACCGTTCCTTCCTTCATGGCCATTCCCAATTTTGGCATTACAACTTCTACTGACATGGTTATCCCGCCTTCCCATTACACTTCAAGAGGTGTTCCTAATAACTCCGATACCACTTTCACCACTCGTTCTGCTTTTGGCAGATAAAGATCTTCAAGCGGCGGAGAGAATGGTACGGGAGTATGAGGGGCTGTGATCCGTTTGATTGGTGCATCAAGGTAATCGAATCCTTTGTCAGCCACCAGTGCGGCTATATCTGTCGCTATACTGCACCTAGGATTCGCTTCATCAATCACAATGAGTCTATTTGTCTTTTCTACTGATGAAAGAATCGCTTCTTCATCCAATGGTGAAAGGCTCCGCGGATCGACAACTTCAATTTCAATTCCTTTTTGAGAAAGCTGTTCGGCAGCCTCCAATGCGGTATGAACCTGCTTCCCTATGGCTACAACCGTCACGTCTGAACCTTCCCTTTTAATATCTGCTTTGCCGATTGGAATTGTATAATAGCCTTCCGGGACATCACCTGTCATGTTATAGAGGGTCTTGTCTTCAAAAAAGATGACAGGGTCATTATCCTCGATTGCCGCAAGCAATAATCCCTTTGCTTCATATGGGGTTGATGGAACGACCACTTTCACACCAGGGATTGCAGTAAATAGTGCATATAAACTTTGAGAATGCTGGGCAGCGGCTCTAAATCCGGCGCCATGCATCGTTCTGATCGTGACCGGAACCTGGGCCTTTCCGCCAAACATGTAACGGAATTTTGCCCCCTGATTTAAAACCTCGTCCAAGCAGCTTCCGATAAAATCATTAAACATTAATTCGGCAATGGGACGCAGTCCGGTAGATGCAGCAGCCATTGCAGCTCCCATATATCCCGCTTCCGTAATCGGTGTATCTAAAATCCGCTCCCGCCCAAACTCCTGGACAAGACCTTTCGTGACCCCGAGCACACCGCCCCATGCATCTTCATCCTGTAAGTGGTCCACCTGGGCTCCGCCGGCAACATCCTCACCCATTAGAATGACATTCTCATCCTTGCGCATCGCCAGTTTCATAGCCTCATTGATCGCCCCTGACATACTTACCTTTCTTGTCATGAAAGACTCCTCCTTTTATTTAAAGTGTCCTTTAGTCAAAACATTGTCTTGTATACTCTTATAACTAATAAGAGACATATACGTCCGTTAACAGCTCAGATGCATTCGGATAGGGACTTTCTTCGCTGAACTTTACAGCCTGATTCACTGCTGCCTCAACAGATTCTTCAATTGCCTCAACTTCCCTTTCAGCAAGCAGCTGCTCATTCAACAAATGATTTCTAAAGAGGAGAATGGCATCTTTATCCTGCTTGTGCTCTGCTTTTTCCTGATCTGCTTTGTAGGTTTGGGCGTCCCCTTCAAAATGGCCATAATTCCGGTATGTCACACATTCAATCAGTGTCGGACCTTCCCCGCGTCTTGCCCGCTGAACAGCTTCTTCAGCAGCCTGGTATACAGCCAGAACATCCTTCCCATCCACCTTGATGCCAGGAATATTGTAGGCAATTGCCCGGTCCACAATGGACTTACAACTCGATGCATACGAAAATGGCGTCGCTTCCGCATATCCATTATTTTCAGCAACAAAAACAACAGGAAGCTTCCAGATCGCAGCCAGATTAATTCCCTCGTGGAAAGTCCCATGGTTCTGGGCACCGTCACCAAAGAAGCAAACGCTTACATTTTCAGTCTTCTTATACTTGGCTGTAAGTGCTGAACCACAGGCGAGCGGAAATCCTCCACCTACAATTCCATTGGCTCCAAGCATGCCTTTATCAAAGTCGGCAATATGCATGGAACCTCCCTTGCCTTTACATAGCCCTGTGACTTTTCCATAAATTTCAGCCATCATCCCATCCAAATCACAGCCTTTCGCAATGCAGTGCCCATGTCCGCGATGGGTGCTTGTTATGCTGTCCTTGTCATTTAAATGCGCACAAACCCCAACAGCGACCGCTTCCTCACCTGCGTATAAATGAACAAATCCCGGCAGGATTCCCTTTGCAAACAGCTCATGAACTCGATCCTCAAACTGACGGATCTCAACCATTTTTTGATACATCCACTGGGCTTTCTCCTTTGATAAAGCTACATCTTTACTGCTTTCCAATGCTTTCATTCTTTCAGCCTCCTTGGAAAAATAGATTTCAACTAAATTAATTGCAAGAACCGTGCCAAGATAGTAAGCCGCTAAATTCAGCAATTTTTGTATAATTTTGCGCGAAAAAAATAGACAAAACGAGACAGTGTCTCGATTTGTCTACTTATGTTTCTACTAAAAAGGATTTCTATTTTGCAGACGGAAGAAGCCAGCCAGCACCAAAGAGAGCAGCATCCATCATGGCTTCGAGTTCTAATTTCTCTTTGGCTTTAGCAGTTGATTTTTGCTTATAGAGCTGAGAAAAAAAATAAATGAAATTGCTTAAAATATTTACTAAAATAAAACATTTCACCTTTGGTTTTTTTGGTATAATTTAGCAATAAATATCAAAGGTGGTTATTATGAACTATTTTCTTAGTTTTATTCTAGCTGTATCTCTTACTTCTTTGTCTTATTTTTTCGGCAGTATCTTTACTAAGAATGCTATTTCTGTTTTAGCAGCATTCATAATTGGTACTTCAGTAGTATCGTTAGGATCCATTACGGAGGCATTAGGTGCCCCCATCTGGTTAATTGTTTTAATACCTTTTCCTGTTGGGATGTTTCTGCTCTATCTTTTTATGAAAAAACCTTTGCCTATTTGGTTTCTTACCTATATAACAATATTAGCCTTGTATTCTGTCATTCACGTCATAATGAGTTACTTTTTTAACTTCCACTCATTAATTCCTGCTTGGAAATTGTCGTAATTTAATTTAACGGTAATCCTCTTGGATTCCCTGAAACCAGGCCCCTCTGTCATTGAAGTTATGAATTGGTGCAAAGGGAAATCTAGGATGCAGACTCCTTGGAAAATTTATTTCATCTACTTTATTCGTACCAAAAAAAAGAAGTCAATAATACTGGCAATTCTGTAAAAAAAACGTTCAAAAAATAGACAAAACGAGACAATGTCCCGATTTGTCTATTTTTATTTCTATTCATAAGGAAGAGAGCTAAAAGGTAAACGAAAGAACCCAGCCTCTGCTTACCTCCTGCCCCGTTCCCCTAAATTAATCCCAATCCCCATATAGATAACGGCAATCAGCAGCATTAACGAAACCGGCAGCAGAATCTCACTCCAGCCTGCATCAAAAAGAGCAGCATCCATCATGGCCTCAAGCGCATAACCCATAGGGAAAAGGTCAGCAATAAAGGTGAATACCGGATTATCCATTACACCCGGCGGCACATACACACCGCTGATAATCGGGATAATCGGAATAACAGATGGATAAACCATATTGAACTTTTCCGGCGTTTTGGTAAAGCCGGCAACAAGCATAGCCAAGCTTACACTGCTTAATGTAAACACGGCGGCTATCGTCAGAATAAGGGAAAGCGGCCCTATTTCATAGTTCATGACGTATTCGAATATCAGAAAAACAGCGGCCATTTGAAAAAATCCAATGAAAAAGCTATACAGCAGATGGCCGGTATACATATTGGTTTTACTCACTGGCGAAAGGTTCAGACGGTTCCAAACCCCGCTGACTTTATCCGCATTAATGCCATTAACCTTAAATCCAATGGTGAACATGGCAATAAACAGGGTAAAGCCAAACAGGAGCTGGGTCCCCATATTATGGCTAGTCAATTCTCCGCCATTCACGCTTTCGGTGTTAACGGTCAGGGGCGGTTTTTCCAGGTAGCGATCGATTTCTTCTCTTAATTCAGCTGTATCAGCAGAGCCTGCAATCGCCTGAAGCTGTGCTTCCTCCATAAATACTTTATGGACCTCCTGCTCGATCAGCTGGATATTGGGCATATCAGAGGCGGTTATTAAGCGATAATCCTCTTCCATCAATAGAATGGCAACATCCCTTTTTCCCTCTCTAACCTGTTCACGTGCTTCCTCTTCTTCTGATATAACATATTCGGTATTTTCATTATCCTTATTTAATAACTTTACCCATTTTTGTTCAATCTCCTCTGCATTTGGCCCGGAGGCAAACACAGAAACAGTGGTATTCGTCTGCCAGGCTGAGTTTCCGAAAATGAGGGTAGCTAAGATGCTCAGGCCAATAAATGTCAGGATTAGGAGCGGTTTTCGTTTGTCCTTTAGAAATTGAGCGTAAAACACTGGATACATCAGCTTCGCCCCCTTTTTGGAAAGATTGACACACTGATGGCAAAACAAATGATAAATACACCCATAAGAAAGAGAATCGGGAATAGCAAGTCATTGAAATGGCTGTATTGAACCCATTCAATAAGGGCTGTCTGTGTCAGGCCATTCGGTGTCCATTCGCCGATTTTTTGAATCGGGTCCGGAAGTCCTTCCAGCGGAAAGAAGCTGCCGCCCAGGACGCCAAACCCCATAATGACCAGGGTAGATATACCACTTGCTGCGTTGGTGTCGCTTAAATGAAGTGTAAGAGCCGTAAATAAAGCGGAAAGCCCCCCTACTGTTAAGGCAAATGCGATCAGGACAACCATTAACCCCGCCCAAAACGTGAATGATTTATCCGGAAATACATTTAACACCAATTGAACAACCGTCAGGGTAATCGCGAATTGCAGAATGGCGAGAATAAAAGCTGATACCGTTTTCCCAATTAAGAAGGACAGCGGATGGCTATTCGTTAATAAAATCCGATTGAACACCTGCTCCCGCTTCTCTGTCATCGTTTTTAACGAAACCGTTTGAGCCATAAATAAGGCAAAAAGGGTACCAATTGCGATCGTGAAGTATTGGGAAATCGTATACGCATCCGCACCATCATCGCCTTCAACCACTTCCTTGCCTCCCTTTGGCAAAATGGGTTCTGCCGTAGCCTGAACTCCTTGACTCCCAAGGGCAAACTGCGTATTTACCGTATTTACAAAGGTATGGACGACCTCTTGAAGGGTGCTGACCTCTGCCGATTCCTCCTCGGCCAAAATGGTTACGGACCCTTGAGATGTTTCCCCTAATAGAACACCGGATAACGATTCAAACGTAAACCCTTCTGGAATTTTAATAATCGCATCCAGATCCCCGTTTTTCACTTGTTCCGCCGCTTCCTGTTCACTGAAGTTTTTTACAGTCACCCAATCCTTCAAATCAGAGCTGTTCAGAAAATCATGAATAAGCTTAACAGGATCAAGCTTATCTGCTTCTGCAAGGAGTACAATTTTTTCTTCGGAGGATAATCCCTTCGCTTCCACAGCAGCTGCAAATTGTTCCTTCCCCTTCTTCACATCATCTTCCTGCACCACTGAAATATCTATTTGCATCGCTTTTTCATCCTTAAAAAGGCCTGAAAAGGCAAAATTCAAGATCACAATGATCAGGATGGGGAGCAATAATGCCATTAAGATCTCTTTGCGGTCTCTCCAGAAAACCAGAAGATCTTTTTTAATAAAAGCGCCCATTTTTCACCCCTCCTTAATCCCGCAATGTTTTACCTGTCAGGTGCAGAAAGACGTCCTCCAGGCTTGGAATTTCTACTTGATAATTCATGATTTGAATGCCTTCTTTTTCAGCAGCATGCACAAGGCTGCTCAAAAGATGATGATTCTTTTTCGCCAGAATGCGAAGGCCCTCACTCGTTTGTTCCACTTGAAGGACATCCGGCAGCATTTTAATTTTGTCCGTGAATGCTTCGCTTCTCTTGCTGAGCTGAACCCCGATGGTATCTTCACTTGATAAGATACTCAGCAATTCTTCCTTGCTGCCTGTAGCAATGATTTTTCCATGGTCCATGATGTAGACCCTATTGCATAATTGCTCGACTTCCTCCATGTAATGGCTCGTATACAGGACGGTCGTGCCCTGGGTTTGATTTAATTCCCGAACCGTTTCTAATATATGGTTTCGTGACTGGGGGTCAATGCCGACTGTCGGTTCGTCGAGTATGAGGATTTTCGGGTTATGCAGCAGCGCAGCAGCGATGTTGATTCTTCGTTTCATTCCGCCTGAAAAGGTTTTAATCAGCTCCTTTTGGCGATCCTTTAAGCCGACCATGTCCAGCACTTCCTGAATACGGACTTCCAGGGTCTCTTTCTCCACACGGTAGGCTTTTCCGAAGAACTTCAGATTTTCATAGGCTGATAGCTCCTCGTATAACGCAATTTCCTGCGGGACTACCCCCAGCACTTTTCTTAGGTCAGAAGGGTTTTGAATCGTGCTTTTCCCATCAAGCTTTACATCCCCGGAAGTCGGCTTAATGAGGGATGCAATCATGGAAATCGTCGTTGATTTACCTGCGCCGTTCGGTCCCAGCAGGCCGACTGATTCGCCTGTATGCAGGTATAGGTTAATTTCATCCACCACTTTTTTATCTTTAAAGCTTTTTGTCAGTTTTACTGTTTCGAGCATGGTTCCACACTCCTTTATTGAGTTATACCTTTAAAATATAAAAAAGGAAACAGCATCACTACTGTCTCCCGTCACTAGTTATGTATTTCACCATTACTTTCATCATTTTATCTGTATTAGACAAGGTTATGGCGGATGGCATAGATGGCGAGCTGTGTCCGGTCTCTTAAATCCAGCTTCGTCAAAATCTGGCTTGTATTATTTTTTACGGTGCCTATGGAAATGGCAAGCCGTTCTGCAATTTCGTTATTGCTGAGCCCTTCTCCAATGCATTTTAAGATGGCCCGTTCCCTGGGTGTTAGAGAAGGATCCGGTTCCTTGGTGTCCTGCTGTTTCATTAACTGTGGGACGACCTTTGCAGCCACCCCTTCTTCTATGGATAATCCCCCTTTTAATGCACTGCGGATTGAACGGAGCAGCGAATCAGTGTCCCCGTTTTTAAGAATGTAGCCGCTCACGCCTATTCGAAGCGCCTCCATGACATAATTATCGTCATCGAAGGTTGTCAGCATTAGAATCTTGGTTTGTGGCCAGCGGGACTGGATTATTTTCGCCGCTTTTAGCCCATCCATTACTGGCATGCGGATATCAAGAATCACAATGTCAAATTGCCTTTTTTCACAAAGGTTGATGGCTTCTTTGCCGTTATCTGTTTCACCTGTGACTTTGAACTCAGGTTCGGTTTCAATCATCATTTTTAAGCCCTGTCTTACCATTACCTGGTCTTCTGCCAGGAGGATTCGAATCATGGGTATCCCCTCTATTCTCATAGATTGTCTTTGAATTTTGCCCGTTGATTTCCGCTGCAGGCACTCGCTTTCCGTGGGGCTACCGGGAGCCTCCTCGCCGCTGCGAGTCTGCGGGGTCTCCCCTGGTTCGCTACTCCCACAGGAGTCTCGCACCTTCCGCTTCAATCAACTCAGAGATTATACTTAAATAAGCGTTCAAAAGCCTTTACGAGAACTACCTTATTTTAATGAATCCGGTAACTATGAAATGTCCTTCAGTTTGGTACACCTTCAAACCACCATTATGCTTCTCTAAACGCTGCCTCATTTGGCTTAGTCCGAATCCTTCTTGATAGCCCTCCGTTCCAGTGGCTGGGTTCCGAATTTCGAATCGGAATATGCTGCCGCCTGGTGCTTCGAAGGTGATTTCTGCTTCTTTGTCATCACTATGCTTCATGATATTGGTTAATGCTTCCTGGACTGATCTGTAGATCACAAAGGATTGTTCACCAGTCAACGGGGCAGAAAAGGCACCGTATTTGACGGAGAAGTGAATGTGCATCATATTTTCCAATTCGAGCCTGCGAATTAGCCGCAGGATGCCTGGTAGACCTCCGGTGTCATTTGCCTTTAGAGATTTTACGGCCCTGCGTGTTTCGTTGAGGCTTTCAGTAGCCAGTTCCTTTAATGATTCTACTCTTTCCTGTTCGTTTTCAGAGGTTTGCAGACGAAACATTTCCAGCTGCAAGATAAGGGCGGTCAGTTTATGGCCAACTGAATCATGGATTTCATGGGCAATCAGCACCCGCTCCTCCTGCCTCGCAAGCTCCTCCTCTGACACAGCTCTCCGTTTTAAATCTCGAAATTCACTGAAAATAGCCTCGTGGCGTGCTTCCAGATCCATTAGATGATCCTTGGTTTTTTTATATTGGATGAGAGCAAGCAAAAGGAATATGATATATACAATTATGAAAGTCTGAAGGAACCCGCCCAGATTACTGTATAAAGTGGTGAACCCTAATGCGAATGCCCCAATTACCCCATTTACTATACTGTATTGAAACGGTAGCCGATAAAAGCCCTCAGCGATTAGAAGGGAAAGGATGAGTATAAGAAAGGGATTAAAATGATCATTGTAGGGAAACAGGGTTGCTGCTGCAATAATGGTATTAGTAACTAATATGAAAAATAAAGCAACGGGCTTTTTCTCGATCAATGGAACGAGAAAAAATAGCAGGAAATAAAAAGCTACTCCAATTATGTAAACTGGTATTTGATTTATAGGAAGGTTAAGATAAGCAATAGCAAATGGCCAAACAACCACATTTAATAGGATCCATAGCCAGTAGGATTTCATATTATGACCCCATTTCTTTAGGGTTTACAACTGTAAATTTTATCATTTAATAACCAAATTAACCATATTTTGTTCTTACAAGCAACGTGGCTCAGATATAATATATATATAAAATTCCAAGTCTTATAGTAGGCACACCCGTTTTAAAAAGGGCGAATGCGGCATTTCAACTCCAAAGCCGTTAATAGATAGTAAAAAAACAAACTCTTCCTAAGCCAACACAAATATTAAGTACAAAGAAGTTTGTGTACTAATTTCAGGAGCACCTCTGCTATTTGTCACAAAAACCCTCCTTTACTCGTTTTATTTTTGCAGCCTTTTGCTTTGAAACAGCATTTGGCAGTATAAGATTGGAAGTGAAATGATGCAGGAAATGTACATGCAATATAAAGGGTTGCTGTTTAAGCTTGCCTATCAATTGACAGGATCTGCCTCTGATGCAGAGGATGTTGTGCATGATGTGTTTTTGAAATTATATGATGTTCCGAAGGAGAAGCTATCTGAGCCTAAAGCTTATCTTTGTAAAATGGTCACGAATCGATGTTATGATTTACAAAAATCTGCGCGCAAAAAACGGGAGCAGTATTTTGGGGAGTGGCTTCCAGAGCCCCTGTTTCATTCGAGTTCGAGTGATGATTCCATAGAATCAGTCGAGCGGGGTGATTTATTGTCTTATGCGATGATCGTACTGCTTGAACGGCTTACACCGACGGAGCGTGTTGTTTTTGTTCTGCGTGAGGCACTGGGCTTTGACTATGAGGAGATTGCAGAGCTCATGGAAAAAAGCGCGGTGAATTGCCGTAAACTGTTCAGTCGAGCGCGTGCAAAAATGGGGATCACCTCTGAAGAGCTTGTTCATACTGAAACAGCCCCTAAAGAACTGATTACCGACTTTCTGACAGCACTCAAACAGGGGAACATGAAGCGAATGGTATCTATGCTTGATCCTAATGTTATACTGGTCTCTGATGGAGGAGGAAAAGCCAAGGCTGCTATTTTTCCAATTAAAACGAGTGATCGCGTTGTTCGCTTTCTTCTCGGCGTTTTACGCAAAGCATCAATGGTTGAGGGAACTCTGAAAATGGAAATCAGTCAAATTAACGAACAACCTTCTTATATCTTAAGAACCCATGACGGCATTCATACTGTGGGAATCATTCATGCAGAGGGAAATTTGATCCGCAACATATACATTATCCGAAACCCCGATAAACTGAAGCATACAGGGATACAAACATATTAGGGTTCTTTTTATACGGAGACCGATAAGATGGTCACTTCCATCTTACCGGTCTATTTTTGTTGGACACCTGTAGAAGCGTATGATTATTACGGGTTTACACCGCTCATAGTCCAGCTTTAGTTAATCCAAACGCAGTGTCAGCAGAACCCGGCACATTTTTGAAAGCTATGCTGATACGATTCCAGGCATTGATTGCCATGATGGAGAAGGTAAGATCTGATAGTTCTTTTTCTGATAGCTCCTCACGAACACTGTCATAAATATCATCAGGAACACCGTGTGCAGGCAGCTTAGTCAAAATCTCAGTCCATTCAAGCGCTGCCCGTTCGCGTGGGCTAAACAGAGTGGATTCGCGCCAAATTGGGATATGATATAGGCGAAGCTCTCTCTCTCCATGGATTTTTGCCTCCTTGATATGCATATCCAGGCAAAATCCGCATCCATTCATTTGGGAAGCTCTAATGTGGACGAGATGACGGATTTTTTCCTCAATTGAACTTTCTTTCTCTGCATTGCTCAGTGCCATCATCTTGTTAACAAATTCCGGAGATTGCTGCATGTAATTAATACGATGTGTCATATTGTTGTACCCCTTTTCTTTTATAATTTTATTTTCTTATAGCATGTAATCTAATATAAATCTTTGGAAGCCCAATCTTAAGCTAAATGTTTCTGGCTGTCATCGTTTTCTGTTTATCATTCTACCTTGATTAGTCTCACCATCCTCTTTTGATCTCGCTCATAAATATAACGATGCAAGGATTCCATTTGTGACACTTTCGATTGTGAAAAAAATAGTTATAAGAATTGACTCTCAAAATATGGATTAATATGGTTAGAAACAACCCAGAAAAAGGGAGGTTTACTACTTGTATAAAATATCCGGTAATTTCGTATTTGCCGTATTTGCCATTCATAAAGAAAGCGGTAAAGCACTTTCGGTAATTAGGCAGGAGTAACATGGAGAAGTTGGAGGAAGATAATAATTAAATTAAAATAGTGCCAGTGCCTGCCCCCAGTAAGGAAAAGCATTACAAACTTGGGAACAGGCACTTATTTTTATAGCTGACTTTTGGAAAAAATTAATCCAATGAATATTTAAGTAATCCCATCTATCTTTAGCTTTATTTCTCCATATTTGACCGGTTTTGCTATTTTACTTAAAGAAGATAGACTAATTGATTTTTGACTCGGAAAACGTTCATCTAATTCCTTAGTCAAAACGATGTAAAACTCCCAATGACTCATTTCCAATGGATCAAGAGTATCGATATCTTTTTCCTTCAATAAACAAAAGACATAAATATCAGCGTGTCTTTTCATCTCTGTACTATATTTCCTAGTCGTATAACTATATTCTCTTTTTACTCCAATGTTAAAACTGATTTTTGAAAATGTGTCAGTATGCCAGGACTGTACATATGCAGCAGATTTCACTTCAATCTTTTTCCCTCGGTAAACTAAATCATACGTATCCCACTCAACTCTTGATTCATTTATACAGTCTAGAGCACTTCCCACCAAAAATTCTGCAAATATACCTCTTAAGGAGTTGCTTAGCAAATCAGAAAATCCCCAATTCCAGAAATCGATTATTGTTTTATCAGTTCCACTAATCTCTGTTGTGTCTTCTGTGAGTTTTCTTTTTCTATTCATTATTAGCCCCTTCCTTTTTCATTTTTTATTTCTTCCACATTCCATTAATGCTAAACAATTTAATGATAGATTCCCTAGTGTAGAAGCTTAATCTTACTATTGAACAGGTATTCAAGCATAACTTCACTTTAGTTTAAAATGACGACCAAAAAGAATAGCTGTTTTATTTACAATCTATCAGGAATAAAGAAAGAACCGATCACAAATGATCGGTTCTCAGTTTGTAGACAAAAAGAGTTCGGAATAGTCTCATCCGAACTCTTTTTTTGATTTTTTGTAGGACTTCAAGTAATTACAGAGAATTGCAGACCTCTCCGAGGTTATCATTTAGGCCATTTCTGGACCTTGCCAAGTCCAGTTGGCCATTTTCTTCAAATTCATGGCAGCGAAAGTAAGCATCGCCTGCATCGACATTTTTTTAAGTCCCCTGAGGGTTGTCCAACGCATGCCATGCTTTTCTTTTGCATCTGCGAATACTCGTTCAATTGTTTCTTTGCGTTTTTCATAGATCGGTTTGACGTCTTGATGGTGGCGAAGATGATCTGCTTCTTCCACATGTTCCTCCCACACATGACGTTGAATCAGTTTTTGATGTGCTTGACTCTGTGTGCATTGAGACAAGAAAGGGCATCCAGCACAAATTCGAGGATCTGATTTATATTGACGATACCCTTCCTTTGTAGTTGTAGTATATTTTAATATCTCACCAGTTGGGCAAATGTAACAGTCAAAATGCTCATCATAAACATACTCATGTTTTCTGAAGAAACCCTCTTTTGTGCGAGGTCGTGTGTAAGGTAAAGCAGGTGTGATGTCGTTTTTCAATAAGTAGCTCGTGATAGCAGGTGTTTTATAGGCTGCGTCTGCCGCAACAGCTTTTGGTTTACTAACTTTCTCAATGACTTGTTCTACCAATGGCTCTAAAATATGACTATCATGCGTGTTACCAGGGGTTACAATTGCGCCTAACACGAAGCCGTTGCGGTCTGCGGCCGCATGGAAAGAATAAGCGAACTGTTTTGTACGCTCATCTTTTACATAGTAGCCACTCTCTGGATCTGTTGTACTTTCCTTGATTTCTTTGTATTCTTCTTTATCAAACTTATCTGGTGGAAACGGCTTTTTTCCATGATCCTCGCGGTCTTGGTTAATCTCCTCTTGAAGGCGTTCTTGATAAGCACGGGTTTCTTTTCGAACAACTTTCTTTTCAAATTTGCGTTTATTTGCACTCGCTTTTACATGAGTAGAATCTACAAAAACGTGTTCAGCACTAATTAAATTCTTTTCAGCTGCGGTTTTTAAGATTCGGTAAAATATTTGTTCAAAGAGATCGGTGTCTTTAAATCGGCGCTCATAATTTTTACCGAAAGTTGAGAAGTGAGGAACTTTATCGTGAAAGCCATATCCTAAAAACCATCGATAAGCCATATTCGTTTTCAATTCTTCAATTGTTTGACGCATGGAGCGAATACCGAAGGTATATTGAATAAATGTGAGTTTAATTAATATTACAGGGTCAATACTTGGGCGGCCTTTTTCTGAATACTTATCTTTTACCAAGTCATAGATGAATGAGAAATTAATCGCCGCTTCAATTTTGCGGACCAAATGGTCCGCCGGTACAAGTTCGTCTAAAGCAACCATTTCAATTTGATCCCGTTGAATTGGATTATGTTTTGAAAGCATTTAAATCACCTCAAGCTTTGTATTACTTCTATTTTAAAATAAAAAAGACTGCAGACAAGCACGATTTTCATCGAGTTTGTCGACAGTCTGAGAACCGATCACAAATGATCGGTTCTTTCATATTTTTAGAACTTACGATTCTTAAAGCCTTGGGATGAAAAGAAGTCCCATTACTTTTCCAAATACGGTTTTCAATCTTTTATGAATATCTAATAAAGCAGCAAGTGCTTCTGGCTGTGTAATATATAAATAATCTCCTGGACAAATCATAATATCAGCACACGCTCTGCAGCTTTTTTCAAGTGGTTTGCAAGATAGCTAACCCCTGACATCAATATGAAAGAAGTAAGAATATAACTAGAAGAAGCAGAACTAATTTGCTTCAACAAATGTGTTCCCAACTATTTTGTGTTTAATTGAATGTTACTTATCTTCAAAACAGAATAGTAGATTTAATGACTATTTGAAATATTGATTAGGTTTATATAAGCATATTTAAATTGGGTAAAAATGTTTACACACTCAACATGTATGGACTGTAATTGACAACACAAAGGGATGTTGGTGGGTTTACCAGCTATTCAGACTTGAAAATTTTTGTAACTACAAATATTTATCAAAATACTCCTGCCCCAAAAATAAAATAGATAAAGCAGCTAACATATTGAAATATTACTTTTGGCCTTCCTGATTCATATTCTTATTAAAAATATTTATTGTTTCTTTTAATAGTTCAAGTAAATCATTATAATCTTCCTCATCATTTTGATCAACGTCTTTTATATTTTTACCTATGTTTATTAAGTTACTATTTATATCTTCTAATACAGTTTGCTGCTCTTCTAATTCAGTTTCAGTTTTATTGTCTTTCTCAGTTTGAAATACATATAGTATGCAAGAAATCACACCAATAATACATAGTGTAATAAGTGAGTTCATCAAAAAAGAATAAGTGCCACTCACATAATTATTAATTTTCAAGTTAACCTTTATATTTAACTCAGAATACTTTGATAAAAAATATTTTGTTTCCTTCTCTTTTTGATCATCTTCTAAACTAGATAAGTATTTATAATCAGCAGAAGAAAAATCATAAGTTTGATTCAGCTCACCTCTATTTAAAGTTGCAATTGATAAAATCGAACCCATTGTAAGATATACCAAACATAAAGAAAATAGTATGGCTAAAATACTGTCCAAAGCAAAGTTACTATTTATTTTATCTTGCATTCCAAATAAATAACCTGTTAATCCAAGAATTACTGATACGGCAATGGTAACAATTAAAATGTTGCCTTTAGCCTTTTCTTCTATAGTTTTTCTGGTAGAAATAACTTGGTCAAATAAATTCTTTGCTTCCTCTGTTGTTATACTTTGAAAATCCTCCATATATTCTGATAAGTAATCATCATCTTGCTCAGTTTTTGCCTTTAATTCTTCTATTTCATTATTTAATTTTTTATTTGCAGAAACCATAAAAACTATTGGAAATAACCAATTAAGTATTTTCTTAATCATAATCTTCTTTACTTTCTAAATAATCACAAATACCTTTATAAATTTTGAGGTCTGCATTATCCACTAACCAAGCCCATTCACCTGTTGGATTAACTTCTATAAAATAATATTTACCTTCGGATTCAATTAAATCTATTCCACCAAAAGCTAAATCAAGAGCCTTAACTACCTCTACACAGTATTGTTCTATTTTCTGTGGAAGGTTAAAAGGAATATACGAAATGTTGTATTTCTCCAACCTCCAATCACCATCAATTCCTTCACCATCTTTTTCAATTTTAACCGGATAAACTTTATCACCAATAACAGTTACTCTAACATCGACTTTTGGATGGATATAATCCTGCAATACCAAAGGTGACGTACTTATGTAAGAGTCTAACACTTCACTACCTTTCACTACTGAACTATAAATAAATGCTTCCTTGTTTTCAGTTCTAAGCAAAGCAGTATCAATTGTTTTTACAATATAGTTTTCTAAGGGATTAATATTAAGATTATTTGAATTGGTTACCAATGTTCGTGGAATCTCAAAACCAGTTCTTGCTGCATACTTCAGTTGCAAAAGCTTGTTTTCAGCTTTAAAAGTTGATATTGGATTATTAACCCATTTAACCTTTTCAAATATAGTAAGATTTCTAATAAAGGCAGTCCATTGAGACCGGTACAATTGTTCTTCAACATCTATGTCAGGTTGATAAATATCTCTAAGAAATATTGGAGCACGATAATAAATGGCTTTTAATGTATCTTCACTTAGACTATAAATTTTATTTTCTATTTTCACCTGGAGGGTTAAATCATTTAAATTAAAAATAATTTCGTAATTTCTAAACTCATCACGATTTAATCTGAGATATTTTAATCTTCTCCTTTCTAGCTCTAAACATATATAATCAGTCGTAAAATCAAGTTTACTTGAAATGATAAGGAATTCTATATTACTCACCTTTTTGATCTTCCCCTGTTTCGACATCGGCTTTTTTAGTTTGCGGCTTGGGTCTCTTTGAATCAAGGACATACGGTTGACTATCTTGTTTGTCTATCCAATATCCAGCCTTATTTAAAAAAGTATATTCCTTTAGCTCGGGCTTTTTTCTTGGTTTATCATAAATAAAGGCTTTTTGGATTAACAAGTGCTTTTGTTCTTTATTATTCATAATTAACCTCATTTCTATAAAAATAAATAGTAGTTTTACTAGCAAATTAATTTTCCCTCTAATGTTGCTTATAATCTCCATTTTGAAACGATATATTATTACGATTATTTTGATAACAAGCTTTATTCCTATTTGAAGTATAGCACCCTGTACTTGAGAAGGATTTATAATCTCCGTACATCTCTTTATATCACATTGAATAGATAGATACCCTATATAAACTTCATTTTCTCATACTTTAGCCAGCCTAATATTCTTAGAAAATTGACATTCATTTTGGCTCTTTCTCTAAGAATATATATGTTGTCAGGTTGATCCACCTCTCTAATTCCCTGCTGTTTCGTACCTATAGTATTTCTTAACATACCTCACTAGTATTAAAGGAAATACCTCTTTCTGTAATTGGTATCATAATCTTAGCTAGTTTTAGACTACATCGTATCCAGTTTTCTCTTAACCGCTTCTTTATCGGTTGTAAAAAAATAAGTAGTACCATCTTTAGAATACGATTCACCGTACCAAATCCCCTTATTAATGGCAGACCAATTGAAACGTTTAGAATTTGTTTCTTTTTTGAAAAATATTGCCGCCTTTTGAATACTAGGACATTCAGCGATTAATTCTTCTCCTTTGAAAATATTTACTGGGATTTCTAGATTGTTTTGTATTATAGGTCTTTTTCTCTCCATATTAACACCTGTCTATTTATTATCTTTATTCATCAGTATTAAGTTTAAAAAACTCCAAAACTTTATCAATAGTATATTGACTTCTCAATTGATAGGCACTGTTCTGATTAGCTTTTAAGCCCTTCACCCAAAAGGCTTCCTCATTAGATACATTGGCTAACCATTTTACTTTAACTACATACTCACACTTCTCAAGATTTTCTACATCGTGAAACATATTAGTTGCTTTGAGGTTTAGATCTGACATTTTCACCTCTGTTTGATTAACCTTAAATGTAACATCTTTTATAGGTTTAACAGTATCTATTACTGTACCAATACCGACATATCCACTTTTAGGTATCATACAGAATATTCTAGCACCAACAAATAATTGATTTAATGTCCTACTATACCAGCGTCCTCCACCTGCTGAAATAAATCCATATTTTACTGCATCTTCCCATTTTCTTGATGCCTTATCTTCAAAATTAACTACAAAGTCTTGTTTATTCCATTTTTCCTTTTTATTCTCTACTTTTGTATTACTAGATTTCTCATCTATTACATTAGGATCTAAAAGCCAACTTCTAGTTAAGAAATGTTGTTCCCCCTCTTCGAAATACCGGAAGAAAACAGCATTAATTGGAACATCATAATTATTTGTTAAATAATTAATTATTCTCTCTGTCTCACTATCAAGTTGTGACGAAACAATCGTTATTTGATGTGTGCCATTTAACTTATCTGGTAAACTGTCATCAAATTTTTCGGCAAATGCCTCTTCTAAGGGACTGTTATTTTTATCTACGTATATTCTCAATACTTGATCATATGTAAGATTCTGTACCCAGGAAGCATAGTCTATTGCTTGAGCTACTACTTCTCTAGGTGCTCTATTCTTTTTTAATTCAATAATATGAAGGTTTCCCTCTCTATCTATTGCGAGCATATCTAAGTATTTCCCATACTCTGTTTGAACTTGTCTACCAATCAATAAAAGATTATCAGATATAATAGACAAATCTTTCGACAATATATCTTCTAACTTTTTTTCTGATTCAATTACAGAAAAATCCACCTTTTTTAGACCGCCATTTACTTTCCATATCCCAACTTCTATAGGCATATACTCACACCTCTATTTAATAATATTTAAGAGAAAAAACAGTAATTTCCACACTTAGTTTTATAGTATAATATTACCATAATTCCCTAGGAGAAAGGTGAGTAAAATTGTCAAACACAAAATCATTAACACACGACGCAATAATGAAGGCATTAGATTGGTCTTATGATAAAGCAATTAATGGTGGTGTACCTGGAATGGACACTGCCATAGAATTAGCTGATAGTTACTTACAAAAGAGTGGGACCTTAGATGAAAAAGTTAAAAGTTTAATACTATGGCAAAACACCAAAAGTGCTACTAGTGGATTTTTAACAGGTTTGGGTGGACTTATTACATTACCTGTTGCTGTACCCGCCAATATAACAAGCGTTATTTTAGTTCAAATGAGAATGATTGCAGCTATTGCACATATGGGTGGTTATGATATAAAAGATGACCAGGTTAAATCTTTTGTTTATGCCTGTTTAGCTGGAAATGGAGCAAAAGATATTCTAAAAAGTGCCGGCGTTCAGCTAGGAAAAAAACTTGCAGCAGCCGGTATTAAAAAAATTCCTTTCGAAGTAATTAAAAAAATCAACCAAGCTGTAGGCTTTCGTTTACTAACAAAGTTTGGAGAAAAAGGAGTCATAAATTTAGGTAAGATGGTGCCTTTAGCAGGAGGAATTATTGGCGGTACCGTAGATGCAGTTGCTACAAATACTATAGGGAATGTTGCTTACAAGCTGTTTATTCAAGAACAAAACTCCATTAGGAATGATGAACCCGAAATTATTGATATGTTATAGATTTAAAAGCAGTAAATCTTCATACAAAATACTATAGAAATTTAGGTGAGGACATTTAAGAAGTAATGAAAAGGTTGCAGATGTATATAAGGAAAACATTTCTTTAAAAATTTTCCAGGAAAAAGTATTTTTTATAATCCTATTTTATGAAAAGACCGTTAATGTTCTTTAGAGATTATGCTTCTCCATTTTTAAGTACATACATAAACCCTTTGCTAAAACTAGCAAAGGGTTTATCATATTTGTTTTCTTATAAGCCTCTATTACAGCTCCACCTTGTATCGCCTAGTGAAACTTTTTAATTCAATTGATACATTAAATCAGCAATTGCAGTTTCAATAGCTAATTCTTTATTATCTGCATGATTCCCCGAACCAACTAAGCAATCTCCATTTTTTGCAATGTTTTCTTGGAATGAAGCAAACGCTTGTATACCATTGTCAACATAAAAAATTTCAATATAATAACTTTTGTGGTCCTTAATATAATTACTAATTAATTGAGCGGACTTTACATTTACCATTTTTAACACTCCTCATAGGGATAGTTTTAATGATACAACTAACTTAACATCAACTCCTTAAAAACTTTAGGGTAAAGTAAGTCATAAACTACATTTACCATCCCTGGGTCATCCTACTTATCAACTCAAATAACTAATAGTTTGATACAGTCAAATTTATCAGTTTCTTAAATCGTATCAATTAATGTTTCAGGTCTTTGTTACAAGAGAAGTATCTATCTGAAGTTTTTCTCCTTCAGCATCTGGTTTCCAGGCACCTTATTACAATCAACAATTTCATTTCTGTGTTCGGATTCCTTCAAAACATCCAGATCCCCACTAAGGCTTCCCCCTAACATTTAATTCAATTGCAACTGAATTAATCATTTATTAATAATTAGAAAGATCAAACGTTAATAAAACTAATCCCTTTTTCATTAAACCTCATGTTTTGTAAAAAGTAAGTGATAAATGTTTAAATCCCACTAAATTAGGTAGAATTTAATAACATATCTCTAAAAAGGAGTACGGTCATGTCTATTGAATCTACTACCAGAAGCAAGATAATGTCATCTATAAAAGCAGTATCCAAATTGGAGTCGATAGTCACACATGAACTCTGGAAAAGGGGCTACAGATTCAGACGGAATGTCAAAGGATTGGTCGGTACCCCTGACATTGCTATAAAGAAATATAAAATCGTTATCTTCATAGATTCATGTTTCTGGCATTTTTGCCCTATCCATGGCAGAATGCCTAAAAGCAATATAGACTTTTGGAAGAAGAAGCTTGAACGTAACCAGGAACGGGATAAGGAACACACCCAGTATTACATGCAGAAAGGGTGGCATATTTTGAGGATTTGGGAACATGAAATTAGGAAGGATTTCGATAATACACTTGAAAAAATAATCATTTTCATAGAGGACGCAAAAATGGTTGAAGCATCATATAATTCAAAAAGGCCATGACTCAAGTCATGGCCATTCTATTGATCATTCAAAATTGACTTAATTGCCGAGGATAATTCCTAATAATTTTTGCTTCTTTTTTTAATTTCTAGAGTCGTTCGCCCAAACTTCTCCCAAAAGATTAAAACAGAGTAAGCTGTTGTGGATCTTTCCTTAGAGCCACACGATCCTCCTCTTCAATTTCAAGGATTCTTTCACCCATCCGTTGAATTAGCCCAACCACCAGTGCATTCCCCATACAGAAATACCTCATACGCTCGGACATTCCCTCTGTCCAATTATCAGGGAAACCATTGAGTCGTTCACATTCAACTGGAGTTAGAATACGAATTTGTTTGGTTTCCGGATCCTCTATGACATGACTGCTACGGTTCGTGGTTCCCTCACTTGTAAGCATTGTCCGACCAGGCATGTCCAATGGCTCTGGAAATGACATGCCCCCTTCAGAGAATGTGTATTTATGTCCACTTGCAGAGGTTCGCTCAATCTTTTTAGGCCCTTTTAGATATCTAAATTTCTCTATCGCATCTTGGGAAAGATAATATTTTGGATCCACATTGGATTCTATGATTTCCCCCAATGTTGTTGGCTTCTCTGTTTTTGGAAGGAGTTCCTCGGTATAAACAATCCCATCTCGCATGATTCCAGCATTCAGGTATTTTGCTGAGAAATGATCAGATACAAAGACAAGATCATTAGATAATTCAAATTCACTTGGATTATGCTTCGATATCGCATCTGTCACGGGAAACGCTTTGGCAAAAAAGCCATCTTGCCGCAACATCTTTGGATGATTAATCATTTTTTTAGAATGAACATACGGGGTGTCATTTCGAATCGCAAAAATAAACACTCGACGGCGTCTTTGGGCAAAGCCATACTCTGCTGCATTGACAACACGCCACTCTACTGAATATCCAGCTTCATTGAAACTTGCTAGCATCACAGAAAAATCTCTTCCTCTTTGCTTCGAAGGAGATTTTAACAGGCGATCGACATTTTCAAGCAACAGGTACTTCGGACGAAGCTCCCTTGCCAATCTCATAATCTCCCAAAATAGTACACCCTTTTTCCCTTGAATACCTTTTTCTCCATGAAGGCTTCTGGCTACAGAATAATCCTGACATGGGAATCCGCCAACGATGATTTCCGGGTATAAATCCATTAAATCCGTTACTTTAACTGCAGCTATATCTTCATTCGAGTGAATTCCATTTCCCTCAAAGTTTCTAGCATAACAATCAAAGGCATCCTGGGCTTTTTTGGAAGGCTCCCACTGATTCCCCCAAACGACCTCGAACCCTTTTGTCGCTTCTAATCCTAGTCTAAAACCACCGACACCAGCGAATAATTCAATTACTTTCAACATAACTGTACATCCTTTCGGTATGGTCCAAGAAATATTCATTAATTTTTTTTAAACCTTACTAGTTGTGATCCAAAATACTAATAATTATCTACGTATTTTTCCATACCAATAAGAAATAGATTAAATTATTTTATCATAACCACGAAAAAATTTCAGTTCTCCTGAAAAGATTGGAATATTTAAAATGAAACTTATATTATATTAAAACCTAATATCTAATTTCCTAATAATATTATAACCCCTCAAGAACATTCGTTCTATACTTTTCACCAAATCTAATCTAGATAACCTTTGTTTAATGGTATAACCCCTGAAGTTGCATCATCAAGGACAACTAGTTTTTCAACAACTAATACCAGACTCATTATAGGTAATCCTAGAGAAAATATACCTTTAAACATCTTTAATAAAGTGTAAAGAAAAAACAACAAATCAAAATATGTTAAATATGTTAAAATAATCAAACATATATTTTATAGTTATAACAGCACACGAAAAAGGAGCTCTTCAATCATGGCCTTGCATAAATTCACTCGAAAAGAATTAGATACAATTTTAAGCAATGTTGTTGGTAAAACGCTTGGTGAAGCTGATGTAAATAATGTTTTTGCCCGCACAATAACCCATCCTAAAATTACCGGAATCGCTGGCGACGTTGTAGAGCGCTCGATTTTAGGTTATCCACCGGATCAAGATAAGTATCCAGATCTAATTGTAGATGGAATTGAGATAGAGTTAAAAACAACAGGAATCAGAAAACCCAAGCAGAAAGGAGACTTGATTTTTGAAGCAAAAGAACCTATGACCATAACAGCTGTTTCCCCCCACTCTATTACTGAAGAAGAGTTTGAAACATCTAGCTTCTGGCATAAATTAGAGCATATGTTGTTGGTTTATTACCACTATGATTCCCCAGAAACTGTGCCGGCTGCTGAGTATGCAAACTTTCTAATCAAAGGTTATCACTTTCATGAATTTTCTAATGAAGATAAAGAAATTCTAATGAATGACTGGCTCATCGTACGAGATTTTATTCAATCTTTGAAAGATGGATATGAAAACCCACAAGATGAGTATTCACGTATTTCTTCAGATCTTAAGAAAAAGTTGATGCTTATCGACACAGCTCCTAAATGGCCGAATCGCCCACGGTTCAGATTAAAGCGAACAACTGTTTCAACAATTGTACAAAAACACTTTGGCGCTAAATTTGAAAAGCTGGATGAAACATATTCAACATTTAGAGAACTCGATGATGAATTACATCAGCTTACAAAACAATATAAAAATAAAACTGTCCGAGAATTAATGAATATATTAGGTATTCCTATTAAACTTAATGCTAAATGTGATGTTTATAAAAGTGTAACTGAGCAAATTATCGTTAAAATGTTTGGTGGGGAAGCAAAAAAACTAAGTAAAATCGAGTTATTTAGCAAAATTGGCATTATCCCTAAAACAATCGTTCAAACATCGAAAGGATCACGTACTGAAGATATGAAATTGTTTCAGATTGACTTTGAAGAATGGACAAATCCAAGGACAATTTTTGAGGAATCATTTGTATATAGCTATTTTAATGGCCAACAATTTCTTTGCATTATTTTCGAGGAACCTACTACAGGTTCGAAATTATTAGACAATAAGTTCATCGGCTTTAAGCGCATGGTAATAGATGAAAATGTTTTAGAAAATGATATTAAGAATGTATGGCAAGAAATAAGAGATTTAGTAAATAATAATAAACTTAAAGAAGAGCCTGTTCTAGATAAAAATAATCATCAACGAATAACTCCAAAAACAAAAATACCTATGACAGCACCTAACTTTCCAAAAGCAAAAGAGTGGAACTTTTTTGTACGTGGATCTGGTACAGATGCATCAAAAAAACCATTATTACTCAATGGAATACATATGTACTCGCAATACCTATGGATGAAAGGCGACGTTGCTGTATCTATGTTGAAGGACATCGACTTCATCTAAATCATCTTAAAGGTGCTTTAATTAATTCAAAATTATTCCATAAATCACCATAAAGAAAGTTAGTTATCTCATTTGTGTAGAGAAGTAGGAATGTTCGGTGTCTTTCCTACCCCACCGTTATCGTTCTGATACCTCAAGAATAATATTAAATTTACTTAATTTAAAGGGAACTAACAACCGTTAGTTCCCTTTTCCATTATATCATAGTCTTCCTAAACCCCTTTGCTTCATAATCCCTCGAATTAAAATCCTTCACAAATGGAGAAATAATTTCCTCCGCTCTTTCTGACGCGGCGAAGTATAGAAACACGGCTTGCTTGGTTCTAGTTAAGGATACGTAAAGAATCCGTTTTTCTTTTTCCTCGATTTCTTTTTTATCGTCATCAAAGTCTTTAGAAGTAGCGGTTTTTTTCTTTTTCAAGCTATCTATCTCACTTTTATGTGGATAATAAAATATGCTAAAGTCGATGATGAATACATAGTCAAACTCCAGTCCTTTTGTTGTTTTGGCTTCAAGAAAATAGATTTCTGGTTTTCTCTTACCTGAATCCTCTTGAATTCCATTGGTCCGTTTTATATACGTATCAAAAGTAAAAAATTGCCCTAGGAAGTTTATCATTTCTTTTTCTTTTTTGACATCATGTTGCCGATGAATGATGGCAAAGGTCGCTTTTGGATTCTCGGAATGTAGTTCAGCAATTTTATTCCCAATAGCCGTCAGCATCCTTTGGTGGCCAGGAAACGCTTGGATGATGGGCTTATCCCCTTGTCGAGGGAAATATTTCTCGTCATCATACTTTGAATCCTCATGTGACCTTGAAAACTGCAAGGAATTTGCTAGCTTCATAATTTGATAAGTCGATCTCCAGTTTCGCTTCAGCACGACGTTATGTCCGCTTTGAACATTAATCCCAAGTGCTTTGTAGGAAAATGGGCTACTTTTATAGATTCGCTGTCGCTCATCTCCACTCAGCGTAAGCGTCCCTTTATTAATATTGACGAGTACCCGCAATTGCATCGGCTGCAAATCCTGGACCTCATCAATAAATATATGATCATACATTTCTTTCTTTAACAGCCGGTGAAGATTCTCTATTACCAGCAAGGCATAATCTTCACGGTCAATACGGTTATAAAAGTCCTTCCATTGATCCTGCTGGTAATATTCAAACAATCGAAAAATCGTTCTTCGCTGCTTAACTGAAACATTCGGAAGCTTCCCGCGACCAACACGTTCACAGTTCAAATAGTCTTCTAGCGTAATAAAACCGTTACCTTTCATCCAGGAAAATTCATCAAACAGAAAGGAGGTGTTTTTTGTCTTTTTTATAGTATGAATGGATGGTAGGTTCTTAAATTCCTCTGTTTCGAGAAGATCCATTAAACGTAGCATTGTTCCCTTCACATTATCTTCGTTTCGGTTCAGGTTATAGTGACTCGTTTGAAAAAACTTCACCTTTTTTCCGACCGATTTTAAGAGATTAGAGGCAAGCTCATGGAATGTATAGAAATGCACGCTATGATTCTGTTTGTTAAGCTGCTCAAAATACTCCGACTGCTTAAAACGATTCTCAGCATCCTTTACCAGCTCCTGATTAAAAGAGACGAATAAAAAACGCTTTCCAAAATCCTCTGACATTTTTTGAATCATTCTGGTTAAAAGGGTGATGCTCTTCCCACTACCGGCGGTCCCTTTAATAAGCAAATGAGTCGAATTCATCTTGGCTACCTTTTGCTGCTCATCGCTCAATTCAATATTCCGAAGGAACTGAGAAGTCTGACCGGAAATATCGTCTTCAACGCTAGGAACATGGGAAAGAGCATCAGAAAGAACGGAAAAAGCATAATCAAACTTATTCTTCTTTGAATCAAATTCCGGCTGCTTCAATGTCATTATCATCAAATCCCTTTTTTGAAATATCAACGGCATAGTTGGCGTCTTCACAATATTCAGTATGCGGACAAAGTTTACAAAAAACAGAGGGATTCGCTTCCCCCAATACACCTGATTGAGTGACCATTTGTTGAATCAGTTCTGCCTTCTGTCTTCTTATTCCAGACGGTGGCATAAAAGCAGACTGCCAAAGTTCATTCTGAAAAGCTCCCCGATGGGTTAAAAACTGAAAATAAAGCATACTTTCCGGATATACGATTTCATTGAACTTGCGTCTTTTCCCCAAGCCATACTTCCGCATTCCTGCAACATAATCATCATTCATGTTTTGATCCACAATCGTACGTAATAAGATTTCCGTTAAAAACGGGAACATATCACTAAGCATATCGAGGATTTCACTTTTCATTTTCCCGATTGAAGCGTAAATCTTCACCAGATTTCCAATTAAGAACCCTTGATGGAAAGAAGAACGGTAGTTGGCAAAGCCACCGACAATGGAGCTGTATACGAAGCGCCTTTTACATAAGCTCATTTCAGCAAACTCTTCTTGTGGAAGTTGAGCTAATCTCTCCTGTATCGAAGCAAAATCAAATGCCTCTGGAACAGATGGGGATTCTACATATTCATAACTTCCCACATTTTCTTCTTCATCCGAATTAAGATTAAGGATTTCCATATAAATTGATTTATCTAAGTTTTGATATTCATTCCAGTTTTTAACCCATGATAACGAAATCTTTTTTTCAAAGCACAAAGCAACAAAAAACAAATATCTTGAAAATGCTAGAGAATGATTTTTCCGGAAAAGATACATATCAGCAGAACGATTATCTAGCTTGGTGATAAGTTCCAGTGATAACGGCCACGGCATTGGAGATGACGTTTCTGGAAAATGCTGTTCATCCATCCCGCAAACATGCAATTCATCAACATCATCTCTTAAAATCACCCCATCTAAATCAGCCATCTTATAAAGGTGAAACTTGTTAGGCTTGTTCTCACTACTAGTTTGATCAGATGTTCTATCAAGGGAACCAATCAAATTCTGGTCGGGGTCTTCCAAACCATTTTTTAAAAACACGATGATTGCATCCGAAAGGTCGCCAATATGATACTCCTGCTCATCTTCAAATGGACTTGTCAGCATATCCTCTAGCTGGTCCACCAGTTTTTTCTCCAAATCATTCGCAAGCGAGCTTTTTAGGTTCGAATCCTCAAGTAACTGTTGAATACGCTGAAAATGATTTTTAATGCTAATCCGTTCTTCTTTAATGTTAAGAAGCCCTGTCGCATCTCCTACTAATTTTTCAATGAACCCCTGCAACTTCTTCAAGACTCGGACCGGAACAGAAAAGTACGAAAATCTTAGTAAAGGACTGACTCTGACTGCTTCAAGAAAATCATTTTTCTTTAAGTTGTACTTTTTAAAGGCTTGAATTGATGAACGTTTTGCATCCATGAGCGTTTGGAATTGTGACACCCATTCCTTAGCGGTATGGCAGTTTGTGAAGTACGGCAATACCGCTTTAAGATAAGCGGTATAATCACGGGCATTTTCCCCTTCCGCCTCTAACCAGCCAGAAGCAAAAGACTCCATTAAGATTTTTTCAGTTAAAAAGTAATCCTGTTTCTCCTCGTCCCAAACCGAATGCAAATGAAAAAGATATTGCCCGATTGGATACGCAAGAAAATGACGTTCTTCTATAAATAAATCAGGGCTAAACTCACGAATTCTTTCTTTTAACTCCTCGCTGTTTGGTGATACATAACGGACGTCCTCTTTTAAATCCTCCACAAATTCCACCATGTACTCGTACGGCTGTTCCGAGATAGCAGCAGAGTATTCTAATGAAGGGTTTATACCTTCAATCCGGGACGTAAACATAACTCCATTCAACGTTGTTTCATCGCTAGTAATCTGCCAATCTTTCTCTTTTGCCCACCCGTATTTTTCAGAAAAGTTTTCATTTAAAAACGAAAACACAGATGGGTAATCACTATAATAAAGATTGAGAAAAACGATATTGATTCCAAGTTCCTTCCACTTGGTGAACAAATAATGCTGTACAGGTGAAATATAGTAAAACCCATGCAATAACACTGTATTGTTTTTCAACGGAATCTCAGCTTTATTGAAAACTTCTTGAACGGTTTCTAAATCTTGAACCGTTTCTGCGGCTTCATCCATATAATTTTTAAAATGGGGTAACATCTCTTCCCAAATATCACAAAATAATTCTTCCTCCACCTTCGTCACGTTTGGACGCAAGTCACTTGGGCATAAACCAATTTGTATAAAGTTCCTCATCGTGATCAATAAATTTAGTTTATTCCGTTTAAAAGAACGAATGACCTTTGGTTCACTAGTGTCGTCCCAATTTCTTAATATATCCGAAAGTTGAGCGTACTGGATAAATCGGTTCTCCGGGAGGTTCCAGCCAGGATAAAATAAGTCAATAATTGCTCCAGCTGATTGGACGTGTGACAGCCGATGACGTTGTCTTACCCCGATTTCCAATGATTTTGTCGCACAAATCTGTGGGCTGTTAGCATATGGCTGAAACTCAGGCTTTAGATGGAAGGTATATGGATTTTCATAGGTCAAAACACTGACATTCCCACTCATATTAATCATCCTATCTATATTGAGATAATAATTTTGACCAAGTCCACTGAAACGCATCGTTTTTCATATTGCGAATCAAGACTAGTTCATTCTTTGCACGAGTCATGGCCACATAAAGAAGCCTTGTCTCTTCCCGAATCGATTCCGTTTCATCATGAGAAGTAAGGTCAATAAAATAGTCATTATGGCGCATTTCATAGCCTGGCTTGTGAATCGCCCACCCAGCTTTCTCTTTTTGTTCATCAAAAATGATTTTACTAAAGGAAGAAGTAAATGGACGTTCGGTAAATGGTATGATGACTGTGTGATACTCCATCCCTTTGGCGCGATGCGCGGTTAGGATATGAACATAATCCAAGCCGCCACTCGATGGTTCATAAGAAACTTCCTCTTCATCTCTGTTTGTCGCAATCTGGATTTGCAGCCAGTCAGCAATTTGATTCAGAGAAACAAATTCCTCTGAAAATCGTTGGTGAAGCATCTCAAATAATTTCCCGATACTCAGCTCATACTTGCGTGTTTCATCCTTCGCCTCATTGATAAGTTGCTCTTCGGTATATTCACCTTCATAAGTGTAGCGAAGTTCATCAAGCTTTCTCGAAAAAATCCAATTGTATGGTTTACGGTCTTTTATGATAGTACGTAAGACAGCCAAAACAGGTTGATAAGAGAGCAACTTTTGATACTTATTAAACGAGAAGGTTGTTGCCTTTTTAAGCCTATCGATTGTATTCGGGGAATATCTCCCATCTAATAGTAATTCAGGAAGTAAATAAGCATGCGCCTGACCAAATGGTCCGACTAATAGATTCGCAATGTATTTCCCGTTCTCTGGGAAAAGCAACGCCAATACAAGTGAATGAAAGTTTCGAACAGCTTCCGATAAAAAGAAGCCCCCACCCACTTTTAACTTCGTTGGCATATCTCCTTCACTGCACCAGCGGTTGATCATTCTCGCTTCTTCAATCGTCCTTGTAAGGACCGCTAACTTTTCTGGTTCTTCCCCTTCTTTCAATGAAGCATTCATTGCTTGGACGTTCTTAAAACGCTCCCTAATGAATGGCATAATGTTCACCTGCATATTGTCCTTTGTGTCCTCCCGCTTGTTCAAAGTCACAAGTGGTTTTTCCTCTTGCCCATGTTTCATCCCTTGGAGACGATCCTTATCCCCATCGTATTGAAGATACTTCCTTTCTCCCCACCAAGTAAAGAACTGGTCCATTTCATCTAATAGTTCCTTTGTCGTCCGGTAGTTCTTATTCAAGTAATAATCTTCATCATTGATGGAAATCTCGCGCTCGTTTAACGCTTTTTTCAAAATATCGAACGCTGTATGATTCGCTCCTCTAAACCGGTATATGGACTGCTTCGTATCTCCAACCACCAAAAGCTTCGATTCAAACGCCTCTTGAATTGTGGTAATTAATCGGATTTGGACATCGTCACTATCCTGAAACTCATCCACAAACAAATACGAAATCTTCTTTGAGAGCGTCTTAAAAGCTTCTGCACCATGGTTTTTCCGAATCAAATCAATCTGTCTTGTCAGGTCGTTCATCATCACCGCATTCAAAATCTCTTTTTCCTGACCAAACTGCTCCTCCACCTTCCGAATCACGGTTTGAATTAAATCGTTCAAGCGTTCATTTCCAGGTGAGGCAGTTCCATAATCCACCTTTTTAATAATTTCTTCGGAAGAAAAGCCTTTTTGCTCAAACTTTTCCCAGAAATCGTAAATGGTATCAAGGAGTTCATAAAATTTTAATGGGCTAATGAGGGCCTCGATATTTCCATTTTTTTCGCCAAGCTCTTTCTCAAAATATTGATTTAACTCATCCTCAATCCACCTCTTCTTTTCCGTTTTAAAGCTGCGCAACTGAAGGTTCAAGCCGAATCCTCTTAAAGAACCAAGCTCCTTTAGCAACGCTTTTGAAAAGGAGTGGATTGTCTGTATATTCATTTCGTTTAATTGCTCAAGCAGGGAAAGAAACTTTGTCGTACCAGTCGCCTTGGAACGGAGAAAAAGCTGTTCTCGGAGCTTCTTATACATGTTTTGTGCTGCGTCCTTTGTAAACGTAATCATCACAATTTCCGCTGGCTTTACCTTTTTTTTCAATAATAGATAGAGAACACGGTCCACCATCACTGTCGTCTTACCAGTACCCGCTCCCGCCTTGACCATAATGTTTTCCTGGAACGGTGCGTGCTCAATTTTATATTGTTCAATATTAAATGTCGGAAAAGCGCTTACAATGGTTTCCATCCTATCTTGAGACTGGCCATCTATAATGGAAATGATTTCGTCTATATTGGCTTCTTCGTTCACAATCAAGTGAAGTAAATTGGCCTTTTTAAAAGCCGATATCTTATGTTCTGGTATATTCAATTCAACTACCTTATTAGTAAATAAAAGGAGTTTAACCCCTTGGTTTAGTATTTCGTAGAGAAAATCCGATTGTTTTTCAATCTTTTTCCAATCACTAAATAGGACATACGAGTATACAATCTGCTGATCCATCATGAGTCCCCCTTCTGATGAAAACACTGTCGAAATAACACTTATTTACTATTATAGTATACTTTTTTCCATATCCTAGAATTCTCAGAAGGATTTTTCGGTTAAAAGTAGGAATTTACGCGTTTTTTACTAGGAGAATTTCTTGTTTGGAGGAGATTTTTTTAATGAATTCCAGTTTAGACGGTGTTTTACAAACTTCATTTTTATGATTTCCTCATTTAAATAGGGGACGAATACGTTTAACGATTTGCCCCCCTATAGACAGTCATTAATCATTGTTTCTTATAAGGCCGGAATCCGTTAAATCTTATGTTTCTTATAATACTTCGAATCGATTTCCTTCAATAAAGAAGATGGCTGATCATAATAATACAGCTGTAAGTACGTCTTCGCCCGTGTAATTGATACATAAAGCAATCGGCGTTCAACTTCCAAATACTCCTCATCCTGAAGCTCTTCGTCAATACTCTCATCAACTAAATCTAGGATAATAACATAATCAAATTCCAACCCTTTTGCAGAGTGGAAAGTTGTAAGCTTAACTCCAGGAGTATGGGCATCTCCCTGGTCTTTTTTTATGAACTCATAAGGAATTGATTCGGCCTGAAACGAGTAATACAAGCGATTAATACTTCTCCATTCCCTTGAAAGGATTCCGATTGTTTTATCGGGGTTTTCCTCCAAGAGCTGCTTAATTGTACTGATTATGGCTGCATCCTGTTTTTCCTTTGAATCGCATTCAAAAACATCTGGTACTGGACCAGTGTATTCTGGGAGAACGGGTGCCACATATTCTTCATCTTTAATGATTGAATCGTTCATCTGTAAGCTATGAGCCATCTGAATAATCTGCTTTGTTGAGCGGAATGAGTTTTGTAATATTTTTGTTCTTCCCCCAAGGATGTTAATACCAATATCTTTCCATGAAAAAGAAGTCTTATAGATTTTCTGCCCTTTATCCGCTGCAACTATAAACTTCTCTTTTGCGATATATCTTAAAAGCCTCAGTTGGATTTGCTGCAGGTCTTGACCTTCATCAATCATAACTTGGTCAAACTTAAATGAATCCTTAATCTTTGTCTTATTTTCCAAAAGCATAACAGCGAAGTCATCATAATCGATTTTTCGAATGTTCTTCTTGGCCCGCTCATATTCTTCAAAAATACGAAAAATAATTTTTCGATCCGGCTTTGTTACTCGAACGGAGCTCCCTCTCCCAATTCGTGATACATTCTGATATTCCAAGAGATTTTTAATTCCTTTTCCTTTGATCCAAGAAATTTCATCACTTAGAAACTCCCTGAATTTTTCCTCCGTGACAAAGCGATGTTTCGAATCCTTCCGAATAATCTCAACTGCCCTTTTTAAACAGTCCTTTTGATCTCTTGTAGTTGTCACATTCAATCTAGTTCTTGTCACATCCCTTAAGGCACCATAAGCCCAGCTATGAAATGTGTAAACAAAAAGATTGTCTGGACCAATCTGTTCAGCAATTTTTTTTGAATACTGGCTTAGCGTTTTATTATAGGTGAATAGACCAATCCGAATCGATGGATTCTTTTCAATTACCTTCCGTGCTTTTTTTAATAAAACTGTTGTCTTGCCGCTGCCGGCAATCCCTTTTACTAATAATTCATCACCATCATAATTGACGATTTCCTCCTGTTTATCCGTCAATCGATGCTCAATGGCTGCTAAACTCATTACCTCTCCCCCAATTTCACCAGTCGTCATCATTATCGTCGTCTGCAAAGATTTCATCCATTGCAGACGGAACTGTTTTGCTTTTCTCTATCGTTTTTTTCACTATATTTAAATTGCCACCGATGTCCTCTTCTAGCTTGTCTTTATTGAATTTTGGAATTTGGATGCGCCATTCTTTCGCCAGCTTCTCCCAAATTGTCATTTCGCCAGCTTCCTTTCCACGTCATCTACAGAATGGAAAGCATCCGTGCAAAATTGATAATGTGGGCAATAACGACATTTCCCACTTGGTGTCGCCTCCATTTGAATCGGAAATTCTTGAAGCTGACGTTCAAATTCCTCCCTCAACGCTGGAAGAAACTCCCCCGGACTTGAATATAGCTGTTCAATGGCTGAAGCAACTGTTTTGCTATCATTATCCGCTTTTTTATTTTGAAGAACCGGGAAAAGGAATAGCTTACGCAAATCGCTGAATTTCCCTTCTCCGTATGGTGTGTGTTCACCATAATTCTTTTTGGCCCAATTTCGATAACCTATATTTTCTTCTCCAATCATGTTTAACTTGAACTCATCCCAATAAGGAAAAAGCTTGTAAACTTCTTCCTTTATTTTCTCATCACTAAGATTCGGTAATAAGGCACCGAACGATTTAAGAAGATTGCCAAATAGAAACTCCTGCACAAATTCACTTTGAAAGGTCTCCGGCCTACCTGCTAGATAGCTATAATAAAATCTACGTGGGCAGAACTTGAATTCAGCTAATGCGTCAATCGGAAAAGCTAAAAATAAATCCAGTTCCTGCTTCGTAACTTCTCTGTCTAATTTTACATCTTTCCATTCTTTATGATTTTGCCTGCTCTCTTCATTTGGTTTGAGATTCAGTTGGCTTAAATAGACGGCTTTATCGAGGTTCTTTTCAGCCTCATAATGAACCATCCACGATAATTCAAGCCTTTCAGAGAATTGAAGCAAATTGTAAACCAAGTATCTTGTTATTTCTTTGACATGTTCGTTTCGTAAAACTTGAAAAGACAGAGGTACATTTCTTTTAGCAAGATCATGGAATACGCTCTCCGTCAACGGCCATGGCAGCTTAAACTCAGAGTATGGGAGACTGTTTTCATCCAGTCCAGTCACATGCGTAATCCCGTTCTGCTTAAAAGCTTCGCCATCAATCTCAATAAATGGACGGATTAATTCGTCTTCTTCCGAATGATCCTTCTTTAAGTGACCCGCTAAGTATAGACTGATTGCTGTACTTATATCATGTACTCGGACGGCTCCGATATCAGGAGTTGTCTGCAACTTCTGCTTTAATTGATGAATGATAACTTTTTCTTCCTTCACCATTTCATGCTGTAAAAACGGATTGGATGCCTCTATTAGTTTCCTGAGCTTGGAAAAGTGGTCAGCAAGTAATATTCGTTTCTTTCCGTCACCGAATAAATCCGAAGAAGTCCTGAAAATCATTCCCATAAAAGCAACAATCTGTGTAACCTCATCTATCGAAACTGCAAATTGAGAAAACCGGCTAAATGGACTAGACATCATTTGTTCAAAGCGATCATCGTCCTCTTCCTTGAAAGGTGGTAAGATATGTTCATGAATTGTAAGCAATGTAGCAGCCCTTCTAGACCAAGATTCTTGAGTAACGCAACCTTGAAAAAACGGTAGGACTTCTTGTAATGCTTTCGTATATTCTCTTGCATTCTTCCCCGTTATTTCGTCATACAGCCAACCAGAAGCAAAGCATTCAAACAGCACATTCTCTGACAAAATTAAGCTATCCTCTTCCTCACTCCACATTTGATGCAGTTGGAAGAGGTACTGTCCGATTGGATATCCGAGAAAATGACGTTTGGCTTTGAATAGCTCTGGGTAATATTCCTGCAAGCGGTCATTCAAAGTCGCTGCATTCGGAGCCAGATACGTTTTGTATTTTGTCTTTTCCGCCGGATCTATATCTAGGTTGTTTTCATAGTCCTGAAGGAAATCATAGAAATCTTTAAAGTCCTTAACCTTTAAATGATTTGGGAATTGGTACTCCTCAACTTGCTCTCCTTCAAAGTCCGCTAGAAACTTGTCTGCTAACGTTAAACGCTTATTAACCCACTTTTCCATTTTCCAATCTTTCTTATCGACCCAGCCATGTCGCTCATTTATAAACTTCTCGATAAAGTTAAACGTCTCGGTGAACCGGGCATCATAAAGATTTAAAAAGATAATGTTTACACCAGCATTTTTTATCAACTGGAAAATTTGTTGCTGTTCAGGCGTCATAAAGTAGAAGCCATGAAGAACAACCGTTTCCCAGCCAACTTGGTGGTCTAGTTTCCGTAATACTTCATCGTCCTTGTTGTAAGCATCCTTAATCAACTTTTGAACCCTTCCGCTCCAATTCGCTGTTAACCTGTTCTGAAAACCACTTGATAGTAAATTTCTGAATCTTCTTACCGTCTGATTTTCCTCGAACTTTTTCCATATTTTTAGAAAGGTGTTTTCCTTTTCTGATAGCTCTAGTTCCTCATCATCTAAACTTTCGGATGTCACTCCTGATACCTCAAGCATCCGAATTGTCTCAAGGACCTCTATTTGGTTACGGCGAAAGGATGATAAAAGATTCTGCCTCATTGGAATATCATCTTGAATGATCTCGGACAGATGAAGATATTGCATAAGCTTGGTTTCCGCGCTATACCAATCCCCAAGTAAACTCTCCAATAAATTGACAGAACTGACAATAGGAGCCGTAATAAACATCTCTTTTTTTTGATAACGTTCATAGACCCCATCCCTCATATTTTTCGTCGCACAAACATGAAGGACATCTTTATAGGATTTAAACCCCTCTAATTGGTCAAGGGTTTTAGGATTGGTGTAGGTAATCACTTTACAATTCATAATGGCTGGTATCCCTCCTAATTCCCGATATCCAATTGCATGGACCAGGTTTCATCCATTGGTTTCTTTGGCTGCAGAATAACTAGTCTCTCTCGCGATCTTGTCATCGCAACATACAACAAGCGTGTTTCTTCTTTAACAATTTCTTTTGTTTCCAGGTCATTCATTTGTTCATAAAAATCGTTTTCAAGCTTTAGCTTCTCTATGAACCAACCAACCTTTTGCTTTTTATCATCAAAAAGAATCTCATCCCATTCAAAATGAAAAGGTTGATCAGTAAACGGCATGATAACCGTATGGTATTCCAATCCTTTTGACTTATGAACGGTGACAATTTCAACCACATCTTCTGTATCAATTTCCTCAACTAGAGGTTCATCTTCCTCACGGTTGGTTTTGATATTAATTCCAAGCCAGGTTTGTAGCGCATAAAGTGTCGCATTGGTACTATCGAACTGCTGATGAAGGATATTCATCAAGTGGTTAAGGTTCGTTTGATATTTCTGCACCTCGAATTTTACTTTCGCCTTTTCCTTATCTGTTGGCTCACCCTCAATCAATGCTAACTTCTTTGAATAAAGTGTTTGGAAAATGTCGCTCGTGAGAAACCTACGAATTACTGCAAAAACAGGTTTAATCCTTAGTTGCTCAACATGGACCTCAAAATTCTTATGTAGACTATAATGATCACGCAAAAACGCAAGAATTTGATTATTATCTCCGTTACATTTAACAAGCTCATCTAACATTACGTCTGCTTTAAAAAAGGGAGTGGCTAATGCATTAAGTACGCTTTTTGCGTCGTTTGGATAAAGTAGAGCACTTAACAACACATAGAAATCCTTGACTGCTTCACTATTGTAAAAAGTTCCACCCACATTCATCTCTGCTCCAATCCCATGCTGGTCCAGCCAGTCAAAGGCACGCTTTGCTTGATTGTTCGTCCGAACTAGCAAAGCAAGCTTTTTTTTCTTTGATTCGTGTGTCTGGTTTTTGATGAGTTCCTGGGCATTTTCTACTTCCTGTAAAACTTTACCTTTTAACTCATCCGCCCATTTATTGTATTTCTTTACCCGAAACTCGTTCATTCCGAATGTTGAAAAATTACTTCCTAGTAATTTATCATTCTTTTCATAGGTTAACTCGCTACGCTTTCCCCAAGCATTAAAATACTGATCCAGCTTTTCGAGTAGCGATGCAGAGGTACGGTAATTAATTTGCAACGGTTCTTCCACAAAAGGTTCGCCACCATGCTTTTTCACTTCATCCTTCAATTGAGTAAAGGCGGTATAATCAGCTCCCCTAAAACGATAGATTGATTGCTTAATATCCCCAACGACAAACAAATGGGCTTTAAGCATGTGGTAAATTTGAGCAACTAGCTTGATTTGGACATCATCGCTATCCTGAAATTCATCAACAAATAAGTATTTAATCGGATAGGATAACTCTCTTAAAGTCTCGGGATTCTCAATGCTGATTTCACTAATTTTACGGACAAGATCTCCGATAGTAATGGCATTATCAATCCTTTTTACCTTGTTAAACTCTACTTCACAACGTGGAAATACGTATCGGAACAAATCATTCAATTTTTCATATGGTTGGTCTATTGGATTATCTTCACGCCAGACTAACTGAGCAATTTGATTCTCACTCAAGCCCTTGCTTTCCATTTCACCCCAAAAGGATTCAATGATCTTGACAAGCTCATAATGGCGAAATTCCTTAAGACCGAGCTGATCAATTGGTGTTCCACCAACATACTCATTTAAAATTTTCCCGATAATTTCCCGGCGTTTTATCTTATACCCTTTAAGTTGGACATTGCGTCCAAATCCGAGGACAAAGCCAAGTTCTTGAATGAGAGATTTCGCAAAGGAATGAATTGTACTGATGTTCATTTCTCTCAATTCTTCCGCATACTCTAGAAACTTTGGTTGACACGTAACCTGCTGGCGCAATACCAATTCCTCTTTTAACCGATGCTTCATCTCCTGTGATGATTCCCTAGTAAATGTTATCATCACAATCTCCTTCAGTGAGAGATCCGGTACCATAGCAAGCAGGAACATAATCCGTTGAATCATCACTGTTGTCTTTCCAGTCCCAGCTCCAGCTGTAATGGTAAGGTTAGAGTCGGTTAAAGCATGCTCTACCTTGTATTGTCCTTTATTAAAGTGTGGGAACTTATCCAACCAATCTTTTTCAAATGCTTCATCCACACCGTTACCATCGAATACCATAATTGGCTCATCTAATTCATAGTATGTTTCCGAGGTCATATATTGAAATAAATAAGCATCCTCATATTTCTTATAAAAATCAGTTGGAAACCAATCATCTTCTCTTTTAAATTGAGAAAGGACAATCACCTTAATCCCTTTCTCCAAGAGTGGTTTGAACATCCGTCTCGAGTCAAGAAGCTTCCTTTCTGTGGAAACAATGTAAAGGAGGGAATATTTAGGTCCTTCTTCCTCCTCTTTGCTCACTGGTAGCTTCCCACCATGAATGAGTTCCGTTAGTCGACTCCACTCCTCTTCTAGTAAAGAAGAGTTCGCACGGTAAAGGGAAGTAGCTGAGATTTTTTCGATTAATGCTCCTCCATTTACAAAATCATCCTTGAATAAAATTGGTGGACTACTCGGCAGCCGATCAAATCCCCGCTCTTTCCACTCTAGCTTAGTGATATATGGAAGGGCTACCAAAATCCTTCGTGTCAGCTTATTATCTAATCCTTCATTCACTCTAACCCAATCCATTAAGCTAAACATTTGATCCTCAGCTTGTTGATATGGATTCCCTTCTTCTGTATAAAAGCCCTGATATACCCATTGATGGCCATGGATGCCTTCTAAATTGTTAATCGTGATTCCCTTAACTTCTATTAGCGTGATTCCTAATAATTTATCTAAAATCAAAATGTCAGGTTCCTTCCTCCCGTTATAATCATGAGAGAAGATTGGATAATTCCAATAACCTAGACAATCCCGCTCTTTAAATGCTGTTTTAATAGCATTCCAAACCATTTCTTCTGCTTTGCTACCCTTTTTTCTTCTCATATAGGTAGATACAAACAATCCAGCCAAAACTTCACCTACTTTAGTAGTTTTATCCTATATTTCGACAATTAACATTATAGCAAGAAAATGGTAAGTTGTAAGCAAATCCCAAGAGATTCCCACAAAAAGGTATTTCCCCCAAAGTTAAAGGCTAAATAAAACCTTGAAGAATAGATTTTATGGTCAGACACCATTTTCTAAATGGATTTCTTGATTAAATGATTAACATAAAGGAAGAAACCCTGCGCCATGGCAGAGTTTCTTATCTAATCTTTTCTTATAGTCTTGTTTTTGGTGGTTTTAACAGTTAGTTATTAAATCCTTTTTACGAATTTCGGTTCCTAACGTCTTAACTCTACTTCTTGTTCTTTATTAATAGCTTATTTGAATCTTTTACTTAATTACCAGTAAACCAAAAGCCATTATGAAATAATTAAACTCCTGTACTCTTCTAAAATCTATTCCCTAACTCGTAAGAATAATGTACGAATACTATTCCGTTACAAAAACCTTGCTCAAATGCCAGTCCATAAATTTTTTATGGTTTGGTTCCAGCTCTATCTTCATATCTGGGTTAACATTTAGGAGTTTTTGATTTTCTTGACTAAGGAGAGATGAAATGACTATATTACCATTACTATTAAAGCTAATTAACCCCTTATCAAATGCAGCGTCGTGGGATGGACATAACAGTATGCCATTATAGAAATTAATTCGTTCTCTATCGTCACTGTGACTCCAAGGTTTAATATGACTAGCAACTAGTAGATTCATATTATCCACCCCGCAAAGCTTACAAACTTTCGTACGCTTGAGTAGTGTTTCACGAAATTTCCCTTGAGTAAGTCTAGTTTTAAGGAGATATTGCTTTTCACTTGGTGAAAATCCATTAACATCTGGTAAAGTGGTTTGTTCTCCAGAATTTCCATCCATCACTGAAACGGAATTTAGACCCTCTTCAACAAATTTCACCCACTCTTTTGGAGCGTACCTAAACGTATCTCCATTATAATCCTTAAGTTCTGCCAGCCATTTCCTGCTAATTCCCTCTAATTCAATTTCTACCATAGTAAAAGTGGCCCTATAATTCTGGAACTGACTTCCTTCTTCCCCAACTGTAACTAACTCTAATGATTGGTCTACTGCTGTCCCCTTAACACCAGGAACAGCTAGACCTAGAAATTCCACATTTGAGGCAATCCCCGTGGATTCAAATACAAAAATAGGAGGGATAGTCCTTCTAATTTCAGGTGATTTTGAAGCGGCCTTTTCGAATAAATCCTTTAATAGTAAATTCCCTCTTTGCTTTGTATTTAGATAATGATTTCCTGGTTCTCGATTGTCACCATAATATGTAAAGGTTTGGTTTTTTTTATCATAGAAATCTGGCCACTCCTTCACTTTTCCCGTAGAATAAATTACAGCAAAAGCAACATCTTTTGTTGATTTTCCGTTTTTTTCTTTCATAGATTTCCTAAATCCACTTCTATTTCCAACACTTCTTAAAAAGCCGTCAACTTTAAATATCTTTGTTAAAGGATCATCGGCAGGAGGACTTCCTTTTGAACCACCTTCATATATTGAGTTAACTATTAATATAGCTTGACTTAGTTCATCATATTTAAATCTCATTACTTTGACCTCTAAGAAGCCAAATTGGACTCACATTTAAAATTCTTGAAATGTAATCTAGCTCATAATCTTTAACTCCGCGAATTCCACGTTCTATCTCTGATATATCAGATTGAGTTAAATTAACTTTGTACTCAACCTCTAATGCAACAGCTAATTCTACTTGATCCATACTGACCCGTTTTCTAGCTTCCTTTATTCTATTACCGCTAATATTTGCTCTTTCCATCTATTAATCATTCCTCTTTATATTATTAGTAGTTTAAAAATAAAAAATAAAGACACCAACAGTAGACGATTTTCGTCTTTTTGGTGTCTTTATCGCAAAAATATAATCTATTAAATTCATCGATGCGTCTTGTACCCACATATTACAAATTAAAGAAAAAAAGCTGCTCATTAATTGAACACCTTTTTAAGTAATAATTATTAAATATGTCTGAGTATTTATGGCATTATCTAAATGTACGTTATGACATTTAATTTTCCAGTCTATATAAGACCTGCAAAATTTAATATAGACTACTTGTCAACATTCCTTTATGCAAATACACTCCTTCTGGTACAAAACGTCCAGAAGATATTAAGGAGAGGAAACACAGGGACAGTTCTTATGTTTCTCTTTCAGAGTATAACCGCGTGAACCATCCCCTGATTACCTAGTTTAGAAAAATCAATAATTAGTTTGCAAAATGAAATTTATTTCTGTTTCTTTCTGTCAAAGCTCTCCTCAGCTCCCGTGCCCTCTCAAAAACCGCCTCCACAAGCTTCACCGTATTATAACAACCCTCCACATCCAACGTTTCATCATTGGTATGCTCTTTAAAATAACCAACAGATAAATTGACACTCTATATCCCATTTGAAGCCCAAATCCTAGTGTCACTGCTTCCTCCATTTGTGCATTTCCAGTTCGTTAAACCTGCCTTTATTGCTGTAGACTCAATAATCTTGCCGTATTTTCCATCGCAGAACGGAATGAATCCACCACATGAGACTACGATATCACCAGTGCCGCGGCGATCAAGGACAACAGCAGCATCTACGTCCCAGAGGAAGTATTCATCAACATGCTGAGCCCCCACTAGCCCTATTTCTTCTTCAATGGTTAAAATAAATTTCACAGTGCCGCTGAATCTGCTTTTTTTTAAGTTTTTGCCCATTTGCAGCAATACCGCCACACCCGCACGGTCATCTGCACCAAGTATCCCGGAGCTGCTGGTCCAGATGTTTTTTTCCTTTAATATTATTCTGCCTGGATCGATCGGAAGTACAGTATCCAAATGGGCATTTAATAGAATAGTTGGTCCATGGCCGCCTCGATAGCGTTTTTGAGCCCGGATGTTGCCTTTGCTGTCAAAAGTTAGATGATCAACTAGAGGAGCAAGAATCCTTTCTGCATGCTTGCGGATTTTGCCCTCGTTTCCGCTTTCTCCGCTGATGTTAAGGAGTTTCTCCAGCTGATCAAAAAACAGCTGTTTTTCGATTTCTTCCGTTTCCAGTTCCAGGATGGCTGCATCTATGATCAAGGCTTTTTTCAGCTAATTCTAAAAGCTCCTCTCTGGAATGCGGCAGAATCAAGCGCTGGTTTCTGACTTTGACATTTTTTCAGAAATGATGCTGAAATGTTTTGCCGCTTTATCCATAGATACACCAGGACGAAATTGGATGGAAGCATATCTTTTTCCATGGCCGTCGCAGCTTCCCATAGTAAATAATTCTAGACGATTTAATTGACGGACCAAGCCACTGATATACAGATCTAATTCCCTGATTTTCGGCTCTTCTTTTTCGGCATGGAACCAAAGCCCTTCTCCATATCCTCTGTGAGAAAAATCAGCTGCAACTAGCCACTCTTTTTCAGTAACAGGCTCAGAGTGAATAGTAAGAAAAAAATGCTGACGTGTGAAGTTTGCACCTGCTTTTTGAAGGCACTCAATTAAAAACTCTATATTTTCTTCGGTTTCATTTAAAAAATCAAACTCATTTTTAGAGTACTCCCTCACAGCAAAGCCTTGACGAATGAATAATGTATTCCAGCTTTTCATTGAACATCATCTCCCTTTCGTGAATGTAGCTTCATTATCACAAAAAGACGATGACAGCCCTGTCATCAGCTTACATAGTCATTCGCAAAAGCGTCATCAACCCTGAAAAGAACAATATATGGAACCGTTTCGTTGAAATAATACGCTGTTTCTCCCCTGTACTGTTTTACATCGATAATGTCAGGCATACTTAATGTTTTCATTCGAGTTCCAAGACGTTCTATTGATTTAATGAAGGTATTTTTCTTAACTTCTCCGTCAGGTCCGGTTTTTCCAAAAAAGTCCTTCATCGTCATTCTGTTGCATGATTCTTTTCATTAGATGACAGCAGAAAATGCCTGATCATATTTGCCTGTCCCGGAGTAATTATGGTCTCTTCCCCATTAAAGAACAGGACATTTTCGCGATCATTAAAATAAACGACAAGCGTATTCTTTTCCCCATTTTCAGCAATTTCCTCACAAGTGTCTTTCGAACAGGTCTCAATATGTCCTTTTGAAATTTTATAAAAAGCATGATTCTTTAAAAACTGCTCATTATCCCTCAGTGCTTCATATAATGGTGAAAGTGCTAAATTCGGGAGCTGCTGCTGAGGAGTATGGGATATCTTCCATTGCTTCATATGTTGAACTTGCCACATATAAAGCACTGTTTGCCAGATACATATGTGCGTGAAATTCCTGTTGCTGATTTATGCTAAAGCTTGGGTGATCCCCTAATTTATGATAATTTAGAGCCCCTTGAAAATAGCGTACTGCTTGACTGTATTCACCTTGCTTATAAGCTAAAAACCCTAGTCTATAATAGGCAATCGGAATATTTTTTTCATAACTCAATGCCTTCTTTAATGATGCTACAGCAATTTTATCATCCTTAATTTGATTCATTTTTAAATATGTACCATATTTAACCAGGTAGGAAACTAGCAATTTTTTTGTGTACTGAAGAGAATGAAAGTACATAGCTCTATCTTTTCTTACAAGTGGAATTATTCTTTTATACATCTCTTCATAGACATTTATCAGTTTGGCGTAATAACCGAAATTGCTTTGTTCCCCATTTTCATGTAATTCTTGTTCAAGGTCCTCAAGCTCTTCAAGGGTTAAGTCTCTTAATCTCATTTTTCTCACACTTCTCCTGTTCCACTCTTTGTAGTATTTTTTAATTAGCAAAAACAGCATACCATATTTTAACAGCAAGATAACTCCGCATTACAAAAAGGCAAGCAGTACATATTCATGCCAATACCCAAATCAGAGCAATAGCTACAAAATCCCATCCCATGCTAAAATACTAGATATATATTCTAGAAAAGGAATGAATGTCTATTAATCTCCCTGACAAGGTGAAAAACCTGCCCTTAACTCCAGGCGTATATCTGATGAAGGATTCGCAAGGTCAAATTCTGTATGTGGGGAAGGCGAAAAATCTAAAGAATCGGGTTCAGTCTTATTTCCGAAACTCTACACAGCATTCTCCCAAGATTAAAAAGCTGGTCAAACACTTAAGGGATTTTGACTATATCCTGACAGATACTGAATTCGAGGCTTTTATGCTTGAATGCCAATTAATTCAAAACATTAAGCCGCTATATAATCGAATGATGAAGAGTCCGCAGTCATTCATTTATATCTCGATCAGCCTTACCGGCAATCATCGTAAAATTGATATTGCCTTTAATCCCATTGAGAATGACGGCAAGATTTATTTTGGCCCTTTTACAAGCCGAAGCAATGTGGAAAGAGCTCTCCTGGGGTTAAAGGAATGCTTTAAGCTGAATTGCAGCAATCCCAATGGAACGAACTCTGCCTGCCTGAATTATTCCTTAGGCTCATGCCTTGGCAGGTGCCTTGGGGGACCTGCGGAACAACAGTACAATGACATCCTGGACAGGTTTATCGGTTTTCTGAAAGGCACTGACATGAGTATTCTGGAGGACATGAATCAAATGATGCTAAATGCTTCTGAAGCATTTGATTTTGAATCGGCCTCCGCCTATCGGGATCATATACAGGCAGTAAGCTCCCTGTTAAAAAAAGAAAAAGTGATCGAATTCACCGAAGAAAATCATAATATCGCCGCTATCGAAAGACTAACAGATACAACGATTAAACTTTTCCTTATTAAAAGGACGGATATTCTGTTCAGCAACAACTATGCAGCAGCAGGCAACATGGAGGAAAAAATAAAAACGAACATTCTAGCTTATTTAAAAAAAGATGAAGCAAATGCAGCCCGAGACGTTAGCAGACATGAAATCGATGCAGCGCATATTATTTACCGTTATTTACACAGCGGCAGCTGCTCTTATCTCATCATTCCAGAAAACTGGCTGGATCCTGAAAATCATGCCACCCTAGATCTGGCACTAAAGAATTTACTAAATAACCCTCAACACTTCCAACCCCTTATTTAAAATGAATAAGGGGCTGTTTTTATTGCACTTCTATTCACGTAAGATAGAGCTGTAACAGGCATTCCGTGCAAAGGAGCCTAATCCGTACATTTTCAGTTCACATACTCATTAGCAAATGCATCATCCACCCTAAACAAAACAGTAAAAGGAACCGACTCATTAAAATAATAAGCAGTCTCCCCCCTATACTGCGTAACATCAAAAATCTCAGGTATCTCTATTGACCTTAAAGCTTCTTTTAGTCTTTCAATAGATTTGATAAAAGTGTTCTTCTTCACCCCTCCATCACTGCCAGTCCTTCCAAAGAAATCACACATGGTCATTCTCGTGCATGGATTCTCCTTGCTGGAGGATAGCAGGAAGTGTCTCATCATATTGGCCTGGGTTGGGGTGATAATGACTTCCTCCCCATTAAATAAGAGAATATTTTCGCGGTCATTAAAGTACAGGATAAGTTCATTAGGTTCACTGTTTTCGTAGAGGTCTACACATGATTCCTTTGAACATGTTTCCGTTTTATTTTTCGTTATTTTGTAGAACGCGTGGTTCTGTAAGTATTTTTCATTCGTTGCCAATGTTTCAATTAATGGCGAAAGCTCTGGATTCGGCAGCTGCTCCTCCGGCAAATATGGGAGTTTTTCCATCGTTTCATAGGTCTGGCTGGCAACGTATAAAGCGCTGTTAGCCAGATACATATGGGCATGGAATTCCTGCTGCTGATTAAGGTCGTATCTGGGATCATTCAGAAGCTGCTTGTTCAGGGCTTGCTGAAAATAGCGGACGGCTGATCCATACTTGCCATGTTTATAAGCCAGAAAACCAAGTCGATAATAGGCAATGGGAAGTTTTTGCTCTAAACCAATGGCCCTGATCAGCGACTCTACAGCATCACCGTCATTCTTGAAGTGATTCATTTTTATGTAGGGACCGAATTTAATAAGATGGGATACATAAACATTTTTAGTATGCTGAAGGGAATGGTCATATTGTGGTCCATTATTTCTCGCTAAACTTTTTAGCTTTTTATACATCATTTCATAGACGGTCACCAGCTGCATGTAATAGCCGTAATCGCTTTTTTCCCCGTTTTCGTGAAGATCCTGTTCAAGCAGCTCCAGCTCGCCCAGAGTTAAGTCTTTTATCTTTAAAGTTCTCATCCCTACACCCCATTTCTATTAAAAGCTGCCAGCATTGACACCGCATCTATCATGTATCAGGAACACTTTCAACTATATAGAAATCATTCCTCCGTTTCGCGCGAATATTGTCGAATGAAATATGAATTTTTTGTTGCGAATCTCATACATTATAGGTGGCTTAGATCTTCTAATTTCTCCCATATTTACTTCAACTTGAAAAACACGAACAAATGTTTTATTATTTACCTATAATATCCAACGAATGGAGGAACGATTGATGTATGTAACCATTTCAGATTTTATTAATGAATGGAAAAGAGAGGCAGTACTGACGCAAAAGGTGTTGGACGGATTAACAGATGACTCTTTAAAGCAGCAGGTTTACCCGGAAGGACGCACATTAGGGAGAATTGCGTGGCATTTAACAGCAAGTATTCCAGATTATTTAGCTCATTTCGGGTTAAAAATCGAAAAGGCTGTAAATGAAGAAAATGTCCCCGCTTCGGCAAAAGAAATTGCGGATACATTTAAAAAGCTGAGTGAGGAAGCAGCCCTGGCGATTGAGCAGCAGTGGACAGATGACTCATTGAGCCAGACACAGAATGCATTTGGAAGAGAAGAAACCAATGCTCAAATTTTGATGGGGCTAATCAAACACATTGTGCATCATCGGGGGCAATTGACCATTCTCATCCGTCAGGCAGGATTAAAGCCTTTTGGGGTGTATGGTCCGCCAAAAGAAGATTGGGTTAATTTAGGTGTCACGAATCCGCCGCTATAAAAGGGAAAGAGGAAAACGCTCGGAGATTGCCGGGCGTTTTTCTTAGTTTCTAGATAAAAGGCTACCCTAACCAGCCCTCTCTATCCCTTTTCTTCTTCTCCTTCCTCCCCTTTTTTCAAATGACCTTATTAATAAATTCTGTTAAACCAGAAGAAAATCCAACCAGCGCCACTATATATAAGAACCCGAGGATAATGGTCCATCTTTCAAAATGGTAGAAGTCTTTTAGGGCAGCTGCAATGAATAGGAACAAAAAAAAGAGCCTAGCCTCCACAGTACGTTAATGCTTCAACGAACCGAAGGACAGGCCCACATGTTTATAAAAAGATTAAACTTAAAGCTATCTCCTTTAAATGCGGCTGATCTGCCCATAGGATGAAGTAATTGTAGGTTTCTCCTTGGATTGTAATGGGAGTTGGATACCTTACGATTAAAGCTGATTGATTCAGCATTTCTGCTGGCTGGTCCGCAGAGGGAAAAATGTAGCAGGCTTCCTGGTTTTGAATTCGAGTCTTCAAGATGCTTGGCATGGATCCATAGGGCAGTAATGGATGGAAAGCTTCGCCATGGCACACCTCTTCTAAGTTTTCACCTGCTGAAATCGCTGATATTTGAAAAAAGCCGTCAGCACCTTCGTATCTTTCCTCGTTCACTTTTCGCCAGTTTGACGGATATTGGAAACGAATCTTGTAGGCAGTGTTCGTATATGTGGTCTTTTGGGTACCATCCAATAGGGCAGTTGGAGACCATTGAAGTGACTGAATGTTAACTCCTGCAATTAGCCGTATCGGGACGGGGTGACGGAGGTCGATAGCCCACATTTCACTTGCAAATTCCTGTTCCGTGCATCCACTAAGATAGGCTATTTTTGTTCCGTCTGTTGACCATGTGACAGGCGATGCAAAACAATTGGAAATAGCCCAGATTCGATCCTCTTCTCCTCGCCTCCCCACCGTTCGAACTTGTGAAAAATACCCGCGATCTTCAAAGGCGGTAGAGCTATAGGCAATTTTCAAAGAATCAGGTGACCATGTAGGATAATAATTTTTTGCAAGGGGCCCGCCTTTTACTTCAACCACATTGCCTGTTGAAAGCTCAACGGTGTGAATGATGGAGATACTGACACCTGGTGTTGTATAAAGAACAAAGCTTCCGTTGGGTGATAGCTGGGCATTATTAAGCCGCCCTCCTGTGTTACGTGTAATTTGCTGTTTCCCGGATCCATCGGTTTGAATTCGGAAAAGCTGGCTAATTCCTGATTCATCCGGTGCCTGAAAAAGCAGTTCCCTGCCGCTCGGAAACCATTGAATATCTGTTGAGTCAGACTGTTGAATGCTTTGCGGTTGATGAGACAGAACGTTGTACATAATAATGCGACCTTGCTTCGTATAAGCAATTTGGCTGCTGTCAGGCGACCAATCCAATTTGAATTCAGCACCTTCTTCCATCTGATCGATTTGAGCGATCGCACCAGATGCCACATCCACAACATATATAATTCTGTTCTTTCCAATAAACGCAATTCTCCTGCTATTAGGTGACCATTCTGGACTTGAAAAAGAGTCACCCAATCCAATGGTGAGCTGCACGTTCTCTCCTGTCCGGGGATTATATAACCAAATATCATATTGGCCTCCTCTATCAGCAGTATAGGCAATCAGGCCTTGGCCACCAGGAGGGGCGTATGGAATCCTTAATTTCATTCCGGGAAATAGCTGTGAGGATGATAGCTGGTTTACAAACCGAATAAGCTCAGTATTTGGCTCCCCATTCGTAATGACATTAAAACGAATGGCAAGCTGATAAAGTGTATCCCCTGGCTGGACGGTATAATATGGAACACCTGGCGGAACCTTTAATAATTGACCGGGCTGAATGACATAGGGTGGCTGAAGCTGATTCGCCTCTATGATAACTGAAGGCGGAACTTTGTAAAATTGTGAAATTCGATACACTGAATCTCCTTGCCTAACACGCACAGCATCAACCCCAGGTGGAACGGACAGCTGCTGACCGATATAAATCGTGTAAGGGGGCTTCAAATTATTTGCCGCAATAAGGGAATCGGCCGGAATTTCCCATCTCCTTGATATCCCGTACAGCGTATCACCTGAACGTACTGTATAAAAAATTTGCATGATCTTCACTTCCCAAAGAATAAATTTCCATTGAGGAATTAAATGCGCACACACTATCTGCCCATATACTATTCAATAGGAAGTGCGAGGTTCAGTGCGAATGAGGAGGAATTAGATAAAAAAGAAATTTAATTCCTATATAGATAGCTCTTTTACAAATCTGTATAGCATGATTCGATTCAGGAAACGCCTGAAGGAATCATTATTAGCGAAAAAATTGTGGTAAAAAGATAAAAAACCTTCAAATGGGAAGGTTTTTTACTAAGCTGCCCTCTTAACTTCGTCATTGCAGCTCTGAAACATAATTTCTTTAGGATTCGATGATCCCGCTCCTGCAAAGGCACCATCCAGGGTATCGAATCCTCCGATCACCGTCATTAAGATGGCATCCTATTTGAAAAAACAATATGTATTCCATATCTCGATGAAAATCGAATTATTTAGCTCTTATAATAGAAATGAAGCAATAAGAAACTAAAACCAAATCAGTAAAAGGAGCTTAATATTATGAGTAGCAAAGGACAATCATTAAAGGCAAAAACCTTTCACCGCTTACATCAGCAATCGTCCACCTTTGTTCTGCCAAACGCATGGGATGTAATCAGTGCAAAAATGTTTGAAGAATGCGGCTTTAAAGCGATTGGAACAACAAGTGCTGGCATCGCTGCTTCTTTGGGGTACTTTGATGGGCAAAGTATACCTCTTAACAAAATGGTTGAAACGATTGAAAATATCGCCAAATCAGTGAATGTTCCTGTGAGCGCAGACATTGAGGCAGGTTATGGACAGACAGTTGAAGAGGTTTTAGAGACCGTAAAAGCAGTAGCTGCTGCTGGTGCTATCGGGATAAATCTGGAGGACGGTACAGGTGATCCTAACCGGCCTATCTTTGATATCACATCCCAAGTGGAAAAGATAACAGCTATCAAAGAACTTTCAGAATCCAGAAATATGCCTTTATTTATCAATGCACGAACAGATCTATATTGGTTAAAAATTGGGGATTCTTCAACGCGATTACAAGAAGCAATAAAGCGGGCAAAAGCCTATCAAGATGCAGGGGCAGATTGCATTTTCATTCCTGGTTTAACTGATAGGAAGATTATTAAAAAAATTAGAGAGGAAATTTCTTGTCCGATCAACCTATTGGTTGATCCAGAGATGCCTTCTTTATCGGAGTTATCTGAGATCGGAATCGAAAGGCTTAGCTGTGGATCCGTCCCATTCAGAGCCACCCTAACATTCTTACGGACTATCAGTGAAGAGATTGTTAACCGCCAGACCTTTCATCACATGACGAATGGCGATGTTCTTTCTTATAAAAGGTTAACAGAATTCCTTCAAAAATAATAACGAACTCCAAATACCCAGCAAAAATTTTATTATTTTAAGAAGCCGATTTTCTATAATGAACAAATCGGCTTTTTTCATCTTCCATTTTGATGGTTTTCCTTTAGATTGTTTGGTTCTAATTTTTAATTATCAATTGACCTATTGGTTACCGGCGGCTCATTAAACCAGTCTTTCCTTACCAATAACTTAAACCCTTTCTCTGAATAATCTTCCACTTGATCAATTAATTCCTTTAGAGATTTCACGTGACTTTTTTTATAACTGGAAACGACAGCAGTCTGCAGATTGCCGATTGCAATGGGATTTAAGAACATGATTAAGTTAGCCATTAGTTTATCTGAAAATGGGGATTTATTCACCTTTTGAACATGAGCCTCTAATCCGGTCGTTGTCGGGACTCCGTTTTCTCTATATATTTCGGATAAAACATCCACTTGATGATAGGATAATTTGATCCCATCCTGCAAAAAACTCTTTGTATCTTCATCCTTCGCCACATCCGAAAAAGCAGTACATAGAGCTACCCCAACATTATTACATTGAAATGAACCAAACATACTTGCTAATTCAACAGCATTAAGCGGCCTCTGCTGGGTTGATGCCACTTTAAATAATTTGTTTTCTCTGTCTTCAGCATTTGTGTATGAAAAGGACCTGTTTTGCAGCAACCCTTTGTGCTCCAGCAAATTTAAAATAGAAATATCAATTTGAATTAACTTATTGAGTATTTCTTTAAAAAAATTCTTAACCTTTGGGACGGTTAAGTCTGTGTAGTGAAAAGAAAGTACACCCAGTCCATTACTGGTTATATGCTTAAGAATTTCTATCATTAATTGATCAGAAAATAACTTTTCTGAGGGGCTATGTAAATCATTTTCACTAAAAAACGGTGTAACATGTAATCCATTATCAGCTAAGAATTGAAAAGCCTCTTGTTCCTGGAATGAAGAAAGTGTTTTAATCTCAGTTAAAACATCCTTCAAATCAGTATCTTCAGCAGTCTCCATCAGATTTCCCAAAAAAATATTGACCATATTGGAACTTGAATGTAAGTACCAAAGAAAGCCTAATTCGTTTAAATTCATCTAAAAGGCTCCTCCACAATTTATTTCTTATCTTAGTTTGTAAATTGAAAATAGTAATTATTCATTAAATAGTCTCTAAACATCTTACATTGCCTATTATTAAGCTGCTTAACAATAAAACGTCTGTCCTGTTTAAATTGGATCGATGTGTTTCTTACTTATTATCTTCATTAAAATAACACCCACACTGACACCTGGTATTACGCACAATATCGGAAGCCAAATAGGCCCTAATAATACACCAAAAAGCTTAAAGGTAGAGGAATATATACACCCCACTGTAACGAAGTAAGCTGAAGACACAAACGGAAGAAACGAATAACTGTTTTTACCTCCTCCTGCATCTTTAAAGGAATCCCACATCGCAAAGAAATACAAACAAGGATAAAACATCAGCCACAAATAATCGGTTTCTGCTATTGCTTTCTCAATATCTCCATGAAAACTTGAAATAATGACCCCGTTGAAATTCGCTTGTACATTGATAAGGAACTCTAAAAATACAATAACCAATCCCTTTATCAGTTTTCCATTTAAAAATTGCCCAAAACCAGGAAGTGCAATACTCCATAATAGCCTTTCTATAGATGTCGCCATTCTATTCAAGCCCCTTACCATGTTTCTTATAGGTGTTCTCTTCCTGTAATTCCCTTTTAAAGAACAGCAAACTAATTGCCATCTGCCTGAAGATATCAATTAATATTACTCAGCATCACACTTATTATTATGTAAGCACTCTTCTCAAACTAATCTCCCTTTTAATAGGAGAAAAAAAGCTGCCGAACCGGCAGCTGGATTTTAATGCATTCTTGATTAGGTTCGAAGGGCGTAGTAATAGATTAGGGATTTATCATGTCCGAATAAGTGCGATTATATCTGACGGAATACAGCAGCACATATATAACAATAAATGCAGCAAACAGGTTCAGCACAATCAGCGAATGGTTCAAACTGAAAAATTGAGTAAGCGCTCCGACACCAATAACGGGAACGATAAATCCTGAGTACGCGCATAAATAGAAAACCGAAATGACTCGTGGCCGTTCTTTTGGTTCCGGTAACTGTCCGGCAAACCGCAGGGCGATTTGAAAGGTCCATCCGCCCCCGATAGACTGGATGAAAATGCCTGTCCAGAGCAGCGGCAAGCTTGATGTTAACCCGGAAGAAACAATAACCCATGACCCTATCGCAAGAAGCAGGATGCCGAATCTCATACGTGTAATGGGGTGACCCGGCCAAGGAATGAACTGAGCCACAGCTGCTCCACTGAGAAGCACGAAAATGATTAACCCGGAAACAGCAAGGTTAGACGTATGAATGACATTCTTTACGAAATTAGGAATAAGAGCAAACGCGATTCCTTGAATTGTGAAAACTGTGAAGATAGGCAATCCGGCCATTGAGAAAAATGGAGAACGAATATTATTTGGCACACCAAGCGATATCTTCCTTTTTACGCGTTTTTGTTCAATGGAAACAGAATCTTTAGGAATTGTTTCCAGCACGAATAGTGAGATGATGAGCAGCACGAGCAAAATCCAAAATGGCAAATGGAGTGGCAGGTAATGTATATATTGCAGAATCAAACCCGCGATAGCTGGTCCCAGACCGAAACCAATGAGAATCGTAACACCTGATAATTTGAGAGCTGCACTCATTTGGCTGGGAGAAGTTTGCTTCATAAGAAAAGCAGCAGCTGTACCTGTAAAGGCTCCATATGCGATTCCTTCCAATGATCTGGCGAGATAGAGCATCCAGGAATGATTGCCTGCCAAGAAGAACAAGGTAGATGCGATGGATATCCATATACTGATGCGAACAACCCTTTTTAATCCCCACGTGCTGCCTTTTTCTCCCGCAATAAACAAGGTCGGCAGCAAGAATGCGGCATAAATGGCAAACAAGATCGTGATATGCAGACTGTTCAGCCGGTAAGCCTCACTATATAGAGGGAATAACGGAGTAATAAAGGTAGCCCCACATGACATCAATAGAGAAACCAATAGCATTCTTTTCACTGCGGAATTCCCCACTTTCTATAATAAATTCTCCAAGAAAAAGTTACTTACTAGAAGGTAAGTGTTTGATGTTAAAAAAACCGTTACTACGGTTTTTTTAAGAAACGATCCAACTGATTTAGTACTTCGGCTAATACATCATTACCCAGAACACGTCTATATAATAATGCTCCTTTAACACTTGATAATATCGTAACCGCTACTTGATGGACATCTTGAGAGCTATTTATGATATTTTCAGTTTGTGCCTCTGCAACTAATTCTTTCATTACCCTGATCTCCAGTCTGCTGACTTCCCCAATCTTTTCTTGAACGGCAGATGGCAAAGATTCATAATCCGTCTGCAGTGAAGAAATAGGACAAATTTCAGTACACTCAAATCTTTGAGCCTGCTGCTGGATGAACTGCTTCAGCTTCTCTTCAGCAGAAGCCGGCGAATTTTTAATTGACATTAAAGATTCCTGCAGTCTCAATAAAATGCGTTCTGCAACCGCGACTCCTAAATCCTCCTTCTTCTCAAAGTGATAGTGAATGCTTGCTTTGGTCACCCCAAGCTGTTTAGAAATGTCATCATAGCTGAAGGCTACATACCCTTTTTGCTGGATCAATTTAATGGCTAAGTCTACAATTTGTTTTTTTCTGTTTTCCATGCCTCAATAGTAACTTACTAATAGGTAAGTGTCAAATCGGAAAAATTCTGAGCCAAAATGTTAATTTCATAAATTTAAATATTTCCTCTATCTGCTTGTCTTTCAGCAATAATAAAAATGATAAAGTGCATACAATTTTTGTTAGTAATAATAATAAGTATTAACACATCTTAGGGAGTACATTTTTTTATGATAAAGGAAAAAAATAATCTGAATCCTGCAGAAAATCAAACACCTGCAGAGATAGTGAAAAGAGCCAAAAAGTCATCTGATTTTAAAGAGATTAAAAAAAATTTTTCTGGAATTCAGATATTCATTTTATACTTTACTTCACTAATCGATCACAAGACGATGGAACATGTATTTCTTCCATATATTAATGAGTGCGAAAAAAAGACTGACCAGGCTTTTGATCTTAATCAATTTAAAAACAGCCTTCCGCTTGAAGACGTTATCAGAACAAAGGAAGCAAAAGAAATCGAAGAAAAAATTCATCAGGGATATGTCCTAATTCAATTTAAAAATAACTTAGATGATTTTCTTTTGGTAAATGTAAATAATTTATCTAAAGGGATAAGAGAATCTAATGAAACAGAAAATGAATTTAATGTTATCGGTCCAAAATTAGGATTTGTTGAGAGTCTTGATACGAATATTCTTCTACTTCGAACTAAGTTAAAATCTCCTTTATTAACGACTGAAGAGATCGTGCTGGGCACGCTGTCAAAAACAAGGGTGGTCATTGTTTATTTAGATGGTATTACAAATGAAGACCACATAAAATTTGTAAAGAAAAGGCTCTCTGAAATAGATTTTGATATTATTTGGGATACTTCTGCTTTAATCCAGCTCATTAAAGAGAATTCTTATACTCCCTTTCCACTTTACTTTTCTTCAGAGAGGCTTGATCGAATCTCATATACACTCACTTCCGGCCAAGTCGTGATCTTTAGTGATGGTTCACCCTACGCAGTATCCGGACCTACTACCATATTCGATTTTTTTCTATCATCTGAAGATTATTATTATAACTGGATTATTGGGTCTTTCTTCCGTTTTACCCGAATACTTGCGATCATCTTTTCCATCTTTTCTTCATCCATTTATGTTGCGGTTGTAACGTTTCATTATGAGGTGGTGCCCGCGGATTTACTGGGTCCGCTAATCGAGTCCAGAGCAAACGTTCCATTTCCGCCGCTGCTGGAAGTTCTTTTTTTAGAATTGACCATTGAATTATTAAGAGAGGCAGGAGCCCGTTTGCCTACTAAAGTAGGACAGACATTGGGCATTGTTGGCGGTATTGTCATTGGACAGGCAGCTGTAATGGCAGCACTGACAAGTAATATTTTACTTATCATTGTCGCTTTATCAGCCTTAGCTTCATTTACTACACCCACTAACGTTATGTCCAACACCATTCGAATATTAAGATTTCCATTTATCATCATGTCATCATTCCTGGGCGGGCTGGGTATTATGATAGGCTTTGCTGTGCTGCTAAGTCATTTGTTTACATTAAAATCATTTAATACTCCTTACATGGTCCCATTACATCCGTTCCGAAGCAATAGTCTTGCGGATAGTATCATTAGGCCGCCTTATACTAAATTAAACAAAAGGCCGGATTATTTGAGACCTAAAGATAAAATTAAATATTCACCTAAAGAGAGTAACAAAAAGAAGGAAGATCTTAATGACGAATAACACATTTCTTAAAGTGAGTATTGTTGTTCTTGCTCTAACTCTGGCTGGATGTGTACCACCCAGTATTATTAATGAAGTTTCTTTGATGCATAATGTCGGATATGACAAAGAAGAAGAGATGTTAAAAGCAAGTGTTGTTTATCCAAATTATGCCGAGAGTGATAAACCTGCTTTGATCACAGCTGCTGCCAAAAATCCATCCAGCCTGCAGGAAGAGCTTAGTCATAAATCTCAATTCCCCTTTGAAATTGGTCAGGTGAGGCTCATGATATTTGGGGATCAATTAAGCAGAGAGGGGTTGGCACCTATACTAGACACCATCTGCAAGGATCCAAAAATCGGCATAATTAGGATTGTCATTACAGATGGAACTCCAGAACTTCTGCTTAGTAAAACCATGAAGGAAAGTCCCCTATATCTAATGGATATGATTGAAAAAAGTATTGAAAATGAGGGAATTCCTGAATCTGATCTTCATGTGATGTATGACCAGTATTTTGGAACCGGAATTGATATGTCCTTTCCAAATCTCACTGTTGATTCTAAAGATCATGTTAAAGTCGATGGAATGGGGATTTTTAAAGATGACAAATTAGCACTCAGGATTTCGGAAGAAGAAACCTTCCTATTAAAATTAATGACGGACACAAATAAAAGAGGGGTTTACAGTTTTAACCTCGACATGAATGGACACAAAGCAAATATTGGGGCCAGAACGATCAATGGAAAACATAAGATCAAAATCACCAGGGAAAACCTCAGGGACCAGGTAAATGTGAGTCTGAATTTGGATGTAGAGCTTGATGCATTACCTGAGTGGATTAATTTAGAAAATGAAAAAGACCTTGAACTGTTTAAAAACGCCTTACAGAAATCCATTTCAAAAGAGGCTGAATCACTCCTTAAGAAATTTCAAACAAATGGGGTAGATCCTTTAGGTATAGGAAGAAGGTATAAAGCCAATCACAGAAATTATTCTGAACTGAGTTTTTACGATCGGATTTATCCCAGTATGACACGTGATGTAACTACCAAAATTACAGTTAGGCAAACCGGGGTGGGAAAATAGGTGAACGTAAAAGTAGAAAAACAATTTCAGGTTTCAGCTTTTTTCACATTTTTTCTCATTCACTCTTCTCAAACGGGAATTGGTATCCTAAATTTTCAAAGCCAGGTGATCAAAGATGCTGAACAGGATGCGTGGATTTCTTTAATTATTACTTGGGTCACAACCCAAATCATACTCTACATGATCTTTAAGCTGCTAGGCGGGGAAACCAATGATTTAGTAGCTGTTCATCAGTATTGCTTTGGAAAAGCACTTGGTAGCATTATGTCTATTCTGGCATTGGTTTATTTCTGGCTGGCTTCTTTTACGGTCCTTCGTGCTTATATTGAGGTCATCCAAATTTGGGTGTATCCTACCATAAAAACATGGCAGCTATGTTTCATTTTCGGACTGACATTTTATTATATTATCTCAAGCGGCTTCCGCAGTCTTGCCGGCTTTAGTTTCTGGGGAGTGATTCTGCCTTCTTTTCTGTTCTTTTTAATCTATTTCCCATTGAAGCATACGAATTTTATTTATCTGCTCCCGGCCTTCAGTCATTCCCTCAAAGAGCTATTTGTCTCTTCTAAAGCGTATGCCCTGCTTTTTCTTGGCTTCGAGTGGATACTGATGTATTATCCCTTCATTAGGAGTTCGAATAACAAAGATATTTCTAAATGGGCCTATTATGGCAATACATATACTTTCATTGTGTACCTGGTTATCACGTTAATATCCTTCTCATACTTTAATCAGGATGTATTGAAACATTTACCCTGGCCCACTTTAATGATGGTTAAAATCGTTAAATTCTCTTTCATAGAAAGATTTGAATATGTATTCATTTTTATATGGCTGTTAGTGATTATATCCCCTATATGTATTTCATTGTGGGCATGTACAAGAATCGTAAAAAGGACCTTTTCAATTCCACCTAAAGCGACTTTACTATTCCTGCTTATTGCAGAGATGATAGCTTCTGTATACCTTCAGGAATTTAGGAGTATCGATTATCTTGTCCAAATTACTTCTAATGCGGGAATTGGTTTTGTATACGTGTATCTGCCGCTCCTTCTTATTATAAAATGGATAAAGAGCCATTTTATGAAACATAAGTTAAACAAAATCTAATTCCTACTGCATAAAGAGTGCCTATCTAGTTAAAAGATAGGCACCCTTTAGGTGATCCATGAAGCTGTTTAACCAACAACTTTTGATATTACTTCGATATTACCTTGAGTTGCTTTGGCATAAGGACAAACCTTATGAGCTTCTGCAACGACTTCTTCTGCCACGCTTGTTTCAACGCCCTTAACAGTGATATCCATTGTAATAGCCAGCACATAGCCATCGTTCGCATCCTTGCCAAGCGTAACTTGTGAAGCAATATTTATACCGTCTGTTTTAATGTTCCTTTTCCTAAGGACAGTGCCCATCGCTCCCTGGAAACATGCGGCAAACCCTGCAGCGAACAGCTGCTCCGGATTGGTTCCAGCTCCGTCCCCGCCTAATTCCTTTGGATATCTCAAGTCTACATTCAGATTGTTATCGTCAGATACGGCTTTCCCATCTCTTCCGCCTTGAACATTTACAGTAGCCGTGTACAATTTCTTTTCTATTTTCATCATTTTAAAAACTCCCCTTTTTATAATGGATTAGTATATTTTTGGCTTCAATATTTCCACAAGTAGCTTTTGCATTCAGGGTAACCTTTATGAGCTCGACAATGACTTTTTCTATACAGCTGGTCTTTGCCCTTATCTTTGGTGCACCGTGAATTTACTTACTAGAAGGTAAGTTTATCTTAAAAAAACGATCTTGTGCTACAACGACAAGCAAGGGAAAAATGGACAAATTATGAACTCACGGAACTGTTGGAGAATTATTATTCAGTTGCGACATTCCCCATTGCAATTGAAATTCTATTCCAGCTGTTGATTTGATTGATGATTAGAACAAGGTCAATATATTGCTTCTCATCATAATGTTCACGTACCCGCTGATAAAGCTCATCTGGCACACGTTTTGCCGGGATTAAAGTTATGTGCTCTGTTAATTCAAGAGCTGCTTTTTCTGCTTCGGTGTAAAATGTGCACTCTCTCCATGCACTGATGCAATATAAACGCTGTTCTGTTTCTCCCATTTTTCTCGCATCAGCTGTATGCATGTTAATGCAATAGGCACAGCCATTTATTTGTGAAGCCCTGATTTTTATAAGTTCACGCAGCTTACGGTCTAAACCTGTCGTTTTCGTATACTTCTCCATTTCCATCATTATTTTCATTGCCTCTGGTGCTAAATTGTAATAATCAATTCGTTGTTCCAATATCAATTCCTCCTTATAAGCTGATTCAACAAATAATTGAACCGCATTTTGAAATTTCAATTATAGATAATATCAATCAGCGATTGATATTATCTATAATAAATTGTACACTTTATTATGTCAAACAACTTTTCATGTTAATTGATTCCAATTGACCCTGTTTGACAAAGAAATAAAAAATTCTTAAGATAAATGAATCTCATTTATAAAGAGGTGTTTGTAATGCAGTATAGTATTGGGGTTGAATATGCACTTCACTGCCTCGTATATTTAATTGATCATACAGAGGATTCCTCCATTGGAATAAAGGAACTCTCCACCTTCCAAGGGGTTTCCGAAACATATCTTTCAAAGATTTTCAGTAAATTATCAAAGAACGGTATTGTCAGTTCCGTTCCTGGAGTAAAGGGTGGCTATAAACTCGCTAAATCTCCAGAAGAAATATCTTTTTGGGATGTAATTGAAGCAGTGGAAGGTCCCAAGCCGATTTTTCAATGCAAAAACATTAAAGATAATGGTTATTTGTATAGAGATAATACCTGTTCTTCGGCTCCCTCCTCTTGTACCATCAATTTAGTTATGCTCTCAGCCGAAGAAAAAATGCGTGATTTCCTGCGAAGTAAAACACTTTCATGGTTAAATGAAGAGCTTGATCGTGTCTTGCCAAATCAAATACGTGAAGAAACCCGGAAATATTTCTCCAAGAGCAGCCTATAAAACAAACCTCTCTTGTAATTCCTTAAAGAGGAATATGGAGAGGTTTGTTGTACCATTGGATTGTTTATTGTAACTGCAACCACCCTCAATAAACATGCCCCATTGCCGAACCGCCAGGTAGGCTCACGGCCTTTTGGGGTGTATGGGCCACTTTAAAGAAGACTCGGTCAAATTAGGGGCAGATAACCCACCACTAATCAGTGACAAAGGTAAAAAGAAAAAACGCTTGGATTACCAAGCGTTTTTTCGTTCTAATTGTATTGTTATTTGAGATGAAGTTTTAGAGAACAAATCTCCTGAATTCAATTACAATTAACACGATTGCTCCTCTCAAACCACTGACTTCTTTTTTTCAGTCACCGCTTCAATTGAATTACTCATAATTTGAACCATTTTTCTGATTTGATCATCAGAACTCGCCAGAGGCGGCATAAAGACGATTACATCCCCAAGCGGCCTTGTGAGCATCCCCCTTTTTCTCATTTCCAGTGTGGCATGATAGCCCATTCGCTTTTCCCATGGAAAAGGTTTCCCTGTTTCTTTATCCTGAACTAGTTCAATACCGCACATTAATCCTAATTGGCGGATGTCTCCTGCATGTTTTAGGCTTTTTAATGCTGCCAGTTCGGATTTTATTACTTCTGCTTTTTTTACTGCCTGTTCCACGAGTTTTTCTTTTTCATAGATTTTCAGATTGGCCAAAGCAACCGCACATCCGAGCTGATTGCCCGTGTATGAATGTCCATGAAAGAATGTCTTCATTTCTTGATATTCGCCATAAAATTCTTTATAAATTTCCTCTGTCGTAAGTGTTGCAGCAAGGGGAAGATAGCCGCCAGTTATCCCTTTCGCAACGGTCATAATATCCGGCTGAACGCCTTCATGCTCGATTGCAAACATCTTTCCTGTCCGGCCAAAACCAGTAGCTACCTCATCAACAATTAAAAGGATATTGAATTCCCGGCACAGCTCTTCTACTCCTTTAAGATAGCCCTCAGGCATGATATTCATGCCTCCTGCCCCCTGGATAAGCGGTTCCAGTGTTATGGCTGCAATTTCCTCATGATGTTCCTGAAAAATGGCTCTTAGCTCTGTTAATGCCCGTTCTTTAACTTCCGCTTCTCCTGAATAAGGACTGCGGTATTGGAGCGGAAAAGGGGCCTTTATCGTTGGAAACATTAAGGATCCATAGACACGGTGAAATAGATCGACACTCCCAATACTGATTGCACCAATTGTATCTCCATGATAATTGTTAGTGAGGGTTACGAATTTCTTTTTCTTTTGATTTCCTTTGTTTTGCCAATATTGATAGGCCATCTTGATGGCAATTTCTACTGATGTTGCTCCTGAATCAGAATAGAATACTCGCTGCAAATTCTCCGGTGTAATTTCAATAAGTTTGTCAGCAAGCCGAATGGCAGGGACATTAGCTGCTCCTAATAAGGTTGAATGAGCGATTAAATCAAGCTGCTCCATTATGGCCTCATTCAATTCCTTTTTCCGGTGGCCGTGTACATTTAGCCATAGTGAGGAGTAGCCATCCAAGTATTCCTTCCCGCAAATATCCTTCAGAATGATGCCTTCTCCGCATTCAATGATCAGCGGATCACTCTCATAATCTTTCATTTGTGTAAACGGTAACCATAGATGCTTTGTGCTGCTTTCTAATAGATTTGCCTGCTCACTCATTTCTGTCCTCCTCCATTATATTGCCCAGCTTTGAAAATATGTTCTCAAGAAATTCCGAATCACCAACTGCGGATGATGGATTTTCTAAATGTGGTATCATGCCAATTACTGGCAGCTTTGTCATAAGTTCAATCATCTGTATGTTGTCCTGCTCAATCTTTGTATCTCCGATGGACATCTGATTCATAATAATCCCCTTTACATCCACACCCTCCTGTATTAATCTCTCTGCTGTAAGAGTTGTGTGGTTGATTGTGCCTACCCCTGTCCTTGCTACAATAACAACAGGAACATCCAGATCTTTCATTAAATTAAGCATGTTATATCCATCATCCCTTAAAGGAACGATAACTCCTCCAGCACCTTCCATTAATACAAAATCATTGTCCTCTGACAGCTGCTCATAATGTTCAATTATCTTATTGACATCTATTTCTTTTCCTTCTTCCCTTGCTGCCAGATGCGGGGAACATGGTTTTTTAAATAAATATGTATAGGAAGCTGTTAATTCCGGATTGGCCAGTTTATAAAATTCCACATCAGGTGCTGAAAGCTTGCCATTAATGATTTCAGCTCCACTTTGCACAGGCTTATATGCCGCGACCTGGGTACCTCTCTTTGTTAAAAATGCTATTAGGAGAGCGGCAGCGGTGGTTTTTCCTGCATCTGTATCTGTACCTGTTATAAAGAGACTTTTAATATAAATTCCCCCTTTTTATATGTTAACCATATTTACAATAAAGTTAACATATGAGACTATTATATTCAACTTATTGTTAACTAAGTAACTAATTAAATTAACACAACTTAAGGAGGTTAATATGAAAGCTTTAAGCACTCAAGATTTAGTTCTTTGTGGCCTTTTTGCAGCTCTAATGGCAATTGGCGCAAATCTATCCCCTTTTTTAATGATAGGGAGTGTTCCGATTACTATCCAGCTTCTCTTTGCTATTTTGGGCGGGGCGGTATTAGGGAGCAGAAAAGGGACACTGGCAATGCTTGTCTATATGTTTGTTGGTTTAATAGGAGCACCTGTTTTTGCGCAGTTTAAAGGGGGACCTGTCCAGTTATTAAGCCCTACTTTCGGTTTCGTGCTGTCTTTTGTGGCTGTTGCTTATGTTTCTGGAAAATTAGTGGGGGATTCTCAAATTATTAAACAAAAGCACTATTTTACTGCAGGATTTTTAAGCATATTATGCAATTACATAATTGGAACCAACTGGATGTACTTAGCTCTTATTCTTTGGGCAGAAGCACCAAAGGGGTTTAGCTATAGCATGGCCTGGGGCTGGATGCTGGCCTATTTGCCGCTTGACTTGGCGGTTACGGCTTTTTCATTTTTCCTGGTCCCAAAACTGAAACACGCACTTAGAAGAACCCATAATCTTAAAACCGATATGTGATCGAAATAAGTTTTACAAGCTGCTTTAAGAACAGTCCTATCGATATGATGATGAAGCGTTAGATCCGTCATTTAGAATTGGCCACCTAAAGAAGACCGGGTTAATTTATGTGTCGCGAATCCACCACTATAATCTAATACAAATATGAAAGAAAAACGCTGGGATGACCGAGCGTTTTTCTCTACTAAATTATTTAAGGGCTCAAAATGGCTTTTAGTACCCTAAGCAGCCCTCTCCATTTCCCTTTTCTTCTTCTCTTTCCTCCCCTTTTTCAATGTGAATTTTTTCATAACTCCTGCCAAGCCGGAAGGGAACCCAAGGAGCACCACTATATATAAGAACCCAAGGATAATCGTCCATCGTTCAAAGATGGGGTAAGTCATCGCAAGCTCTGAAAGATAATGTCTTAAAAATTCGATGATCCCCGCTCCTGCTATGGCACCTGCCAGGGTTCCCAGTCCTCCGATCATTGTCATCAGGAGGGCATCCAGCGTGACTTCAATGGAAAAGACATTGGTATTGATGAACCTTAACGATACAGCATACAGAGCCCCGCTGAAGGAAGCTGCCACTCCGGCCGTTACACTGGCAATCAATTTATAATGTAAGGTTTTATACCCTAATGCCTCTGCGCGATATTCATTCTGGGATATGGCTTTTAATACCTTGCCTGTGGATGATTCCGTAAAGAGCTTCAGCAGGATAAAAACGGCAGCCACACTGAAGAGCGTAATATAATAGAAGGAAGTACGGTCTTTGAATACATCTGGCACACTGAATGTAAATCCGTCACCGCCTTGTGTCAGTCCCCTCCACTTCTCTGCCAGTACAAGAAACAGCTGTGATACAGCCAGTGTCAGCATCGCATAAAAGTGGCTTTTGAGCCTTAGGGATAACAACCCGATGATATAGCTAACCAAAGCGGACAGAAGGATGCCTATCACCAATCCTATTAAAAAGTTGGGCAGAGTTGCGTCCAGCTTATTAAAAATGAGAGCCGTGCTGTACGCGCCGATCCCAAAGAACATGCAATGACCAAAGGAAACAATGCCGGTATAACCTAAAAGAATATCAAAGCTCATCGCAAATATGGCAAAAATGAAGATTTGTGCAAGTAAAATCAGTGTGCTTCGGGAGTCATTAACAAAGGGAAACAGAAGCAGGAATAGCAGAATCGCAAGCCCCCAGTACAGCGGCACTTTATGAAATACCCCTCTCATACGGTACTCCCCTTTTCTCCCAGCAGCCCTGTTGGTTTTACTAATAATACAATGGCCAATAGGAGCATATTCAATGCCAGTGACAAATCAGGCATATAATAAGCCATAAACGCTCCCGCTACTCCTACGATCAGGGAAGCCAGTGCCGATCCCTGCAGACTGCCCATTCCGCCAATGATGACCACAATAAAAGCCAGTATGGCATACTGCATACCCATTTCCGCAAAAACGACTCCGGAATACGGCGCCAATAGCGCTCCTCCTAAAGCAGCCAATCCGGCACCAAGCAGGAATACGAATGTAAAAAGACCCTTGACATTGATTCCGAGCGCCTGAACCATTTCCTTATCAAGCACTCCAGCCCTGATCATAAGTCCAATCTGCGTACGGCTGAGCAATAGCCATAATGCCAGATACAGCAGCAAACCAACCACAATCACAAACACACGGTATTTTATGATGATGATTCCATCAAACTGATAACTCCCTTCAAGCCACGCTGGCAGGTTTACCCTTATCGGGTTTGGCCCCCAGAAGATTTTGATGCTTTCCGATAATACCAGCATCCCGCCTAATGTAATCAGCAGCTGCCTCACATGATTCCCATAGACAGGACGGATCAGGAATCTCTCCAGTACCCAGCCCAAGACCACTCCAACTGCAGCGGCACCCGCTATCGCTAATAGAAAACTGTTTGTTTCTTTAAAGATCCACGCTCCTGAGAAAGCGCCCCAGACGAATAATCCGCCATGGGCGAAGTTCAATACACTCATCAGTCCAAAGATTAAGGTAAGTCCAGCAGCCAGAAGGAATATCAAAAGCCCTGTTGAAACCCCATTGACCAATAAATTAATAAAGACTTCCATTTCCAGCCCCCCTTCACTGCTTACGCGATGCCCAAGTATTTCTGACAGGTTTCCTTGTCTTCCTTAAGATCCTGCATGCAGCCATCATGGACTATTTTTCCGTCGTCCATAATGTAAAAGTAATCGCCGATTTCACTCGCCATTAGGAAATTCTGTTCCACAAGCAGTATCGTTGTTTTTTCCTTCATTTTCAGAATAGATTCCATGAGTTTTTCCACCATAATGGGTGACAGTCCTTTGCTAGGTTCATCTATCAGCAGCAGTCCATCTCCATTGATATAGGCTCTGGCAATGGCAAGCATCTGTTTTTGTCCGCCGGAAAGCAATCCGCTTTTCTTGCTCCAGAACTTCTTCAAATCCGGGAAGAGCTCCAACATCCACTCCATTTTTTCCTCTGTCTCACCTGTGCTCTTTGCCTTGGCCAGATTCAGGGTTTCTTCTACTGTCAGCGCACTGAACATTCCCTGATTTTCCGGCACATAGCCGATTCCTTTTCTGGAGATAAGGTGGGTAGGGATTCCGCTGATCTTCTGATCGTGATAATGCACGGAACCCGTGGTGGATGGGTTAAAGCCCATGATGGTCCGCAGTGTTGTCGTTTTGCCTGCGCCATTTCTCCCGAAGAGAACGGTGATGCTTCCCTCTTCCACAGACATGGACACACCCTGAAGAATGTGATATTGACCCAAATAGGTCTCCAGATTATCCAGTTTTAATAGACTCACGGTGCAAGCCTCCTAAATATGCCGTCTGAACTCTTTGATCCTTAATAATTTCCTTCGGATTGCCACTGGCCAAGAGCTCTCCATTGAATAGCACCACAAGGGTATCGGACAGATGCATGACCATTTCCATTTTGTGTTCGATTAAGACAATCGTGTACATGCCTTCCTTCTTAATGTTCTCAATCACTTGCAGAATCGCAGGGATCTCTTCAATCGATATGCCTGCCGTCGGCTCATCGAGCAGAAGCAGTTCTGTTTTAAGAGCCAGCAGCATGGCCAGTTCCAGTTTTCTTTTTTCCCCATGTGCCAGATCCTGTGCCAGCACATCTTCCTTGCCACTTAGCATGCACCGCTCCATGACAAATTTTGCTTCCTCCTGCTGGCGGCTCATGAAAGAAAGCCTTGGTAAGATCGAATAATAATCTTTGCTCGATGACTGGATAGCCAGCCTGATATTTTCCAGGACCGTCAGCTCCGGAAAAATATTGGTGAGCTGGAAGGAGCGGCCGATGCCCCTTCTCGCCCGTAAAGGTACCGAAAGCTTGGTTATATTATCTTTCTTAAAATAAATCTCTCCATTTGTCGGGGTGATCTGGCCGCTCAGCAGGTTAAAGAGTGTGGTCTTGCCTGCCCCATTGGGACCGATAATCGAAGTCAGCTTCCCTCGCTCTATTTCCAGGCTCACATCTTTGATGACATCATGCTCGCCAAAGGAAACCGATAGGCTTTTTGTTTCCAGTATTTTTTCCAACTTGTCGGCCCCTCCTTTTACCTAACTATTTTGACTTTTTACTTGCCATTCCGGACTGGCGGCTCGGTTTCTTCCATATTTAATTCCCTGATCAGGACCGGTACCGGATGATCTACGCCTTCCTGTTCCTCGAGAGTTACTGCATACAAAGACTGCATTGCCTGATGATCCTCAGCACGGAATTTCATCGTTCCTTTCGGTGTCTCAAATTCCATGTTTTCCATTGTGCTGATCAACCCATCCACATCTTTATCGCCTTCCGTTTTCTTTAGTGCCTCCACAATGGAAATGGCAGCTGTCATTCCGCCTGCTGTAAACAGATCCGGAATTTCACCGTCAAATTTTTTCTTATGCTCCTCCACCAGCCAGTCGTTCACTTCATTATCCGGAAGGGTATGATAATAAATGGAAAAACCGCTCATGCCAATTAAGGAATCCATCGTTTTTAGGGAAGCAATGTCCTGTGCGGCTGTGGAAATTTTTATACCCTGCTCTTCCAGCTGCATATCCTTTAACTGTTTCCATGGTGCATTGGATCCTGCCCAGACGATATAAAGATAATCAGGCTTTTCATTTATGATGCTTTGAATATTCGCTGTGAAGTCAGTGGAATTCGGGTCTGCATACTGTTCATTCACAATAGTGGCACCGAGCTTCTCTGCTCCTTCTTTAAAAGCGGCGATTCCTTCCCGGCCGTAGGCATTATCCTGTGCGAAGGTCGCGATTTTCACATTTTTTTCAGCGATTGCTGCCGCACCGGCAACAGCATCCTGAGACGAATTTCTTCCTGTCCTGAAGATATACTTGTTCCAGTTCTGTCCAGTGATGCTATCTGCTACAGCAGGCTCAACCACCATAATTTTTTCGTATTCTTCAGCGAGCGGCAAGACGGCAAGAGTGTCTCCAGAGCTTGATGAACCCACTAAGAAATCTACCTCATCCTCTTCCAGCAGCTTCGTTGCTTTTCTTACTGCTACATCCGGCTTTGTTTCTGTATCTTCCACAATGAACTCAACCTTTTTGCCGGCTATTTCATTGGATCCCTCGGTTGCATAATCGAGCCCCAGCTCAAATCCGGCAACTGTTTGCTTTCCGTACGTCTCGAGAGGACCGGTTAAGGAGGCTAGAACACCAATTTTAACCGTATCTTCTTCTGAACTTGCTGTGTCTCCGGAACATCCGGTAATGAATAAAAGAGTGAGTACGATTAAGAGAGTTAAAACAGACTTAATGCCTTTCACCTTACACTTCACTTCCCTTTTTTAATTTTCTTTTCTAAAGAACTGAATTTTATGGAGCAGTCCGTCAGCGACAATGATATTCCCGCTGCTGTCTATATCAAGACCCTGAGGTGAAAAGAAATGTCCGTCCTCACCGCTGAAAGATCCAAACTGCTCTATGAATCTGCCATTTTCATCATAGACATTCATACGGTTGTTGGAAGTATCTGTCACATACACACGGTTCTGTTCATCAATGGCAATGCCTGTAGGCAGGAACAAATCACCCGGTTCTTCGCCCCAATTCTCTAATGGATCCAGGTGGCCGGTTCCTCCGTTTGTTCCCCATTTCGTAATAAACTGGCCATTGTTATCGAATTTCTGAACACGATTGTTGATTCGGTCCACTGCGTACACATTGTCTTTAGAATCAATCGCCAGCTGCATCGGCTGAGAGAATTCGCCATTGCCAGTCCCTTTTCTGCCCCATTCCTTCATATACACGAAAAAGGAATTAAACTTTTGGATTCGGTTATTTTCAGAGTCTGACACAAAGATATTGCCTTTGCTGTCAACTGCCACACCGCTTGGGAATTGAAAAAAGCCGCTTAATGTTCCTAAAGATCCGTAGGCTGCCAGAAAGGTTCCTGAATTGGAGAACTTTTGAATGCGGTGATTCACTGAGTCAGCCACATATACATTGTCATAACGGTCAACTGCTATTTGTCTCGGCACAAAAAATTGACCTGCATAACTGCCGTAGCCAAAAGGTCCGCCTGTCCCGTACATACTTCCCCATTTACTTACCAGACTTCCGTTTGTATTATACTTCAGGATTCTATGATTAAAGGAATCAGAAACAAACACATTTCCCTTTGAATCGCTTTGAACATCGTAAGGTCCTGCATATTGTTTGTCACCATACCTGCCTAATCCGATTGTCATCTTATACGAGATGCTCAATCCTATTTCCTTGTAGACTTCAATCCGGTTATTGCCTGTATCGGTAATAAATAAATCTCCATCTCCATCCGGCAGGACCTGATTCGGATACACTAAGTTAGGAAAAATACCAGTTGTATAGAGAAAACGGTCAGAGGCATCAAATTTCATGATTCGGTTATTATAGGTGTCCGCTACATATAAAGCTCCGGAATTAGGCTCAAAGTTGATTCCCCTTGGATGGTAAAACTGATAAGAGCCTAATCCAGGTTCAAGACCGCCTATTTTTCGCTTGAAGCTGCCGTTCTGATCGAACACTTGAATTCGATTGTTGTACGTATCCGCTACATAAACTTCGCCACTATTGTTTATGGCAATGCCTTGCGGAAGCGCCATCTGCCCATCGCCTTTTCCATAGGATCCAATCGTAAGGAGATACTGTCCCTCGGAATTATATTTTTGAATGCGATGGTTAAATTCATCTGTAATGTAATAATTGTTCTGCTGATCTATCGCTATTTCTCTAGGAAACCCAAATTGATTATTCCCTTCCCCTTTAGTTCCCCAGCTCTTAATGAATTTGAATTGGGAATCAAACTTCTGAATTCGGTAGTTGCCTGTATCAGCAACCAGAATGTTCCCTTCTCGATCAATGGCAATGCCAAAAGGCATATTAAATTCTCCCGGTGAATGGCCGAGGGATCCAAATGCACCCAGGATTTTGCCGGAGGAATCCATTTTTACTATACGATGATTCCCCATATCTGCCATGTAAAGATTACCGGAGCTATCTTTGGCCAGTGCTACCGGCGTCCTGAACTTGTTGGCGGGATCAGTCTCATTTCCCCAGGCCTGCTGAAAGCTATAGGAAGATTCTGCAAAACCGCTGCTTCCGCCCCAAAGTGAAAATAGAAGGAGGAACAGGACTATCCCCTTTATCCTTTTCATCTTTTCTCTCCTTTCCACTTCACAACAGTCGCAGCCCACGTATACCCAGTTCCCGCACTGACAGCTACGGCAATATCCCCTGGTTTTAAAAGTCCCCGTTCCTGTGCAAAGTGCAGACCAATGCATGGGTCGAGTGAAGACATGTGGCCATGGTGATTTAAGTAAATGGCTTTTTCTTCTGTAAGTTCGAGTGATTGTAAGAGTTCTTTGAACATGGAACGTTTGGTGTGCAGTGGCAATAGGAGTTTCATATCTTGAGGAGTATAACCGCTTCTATGGAGTGCTTCGCGAACTACATGATCAAAATTTGCAATCGATACAGGATCAAGTCTTTCTTTCATGGATTGCGGATCTTTTACATCAATATAATGGAGGTTTTTCTCGACTGTTTCGTGGCTTGCAAAGTGCTTGGACCCTCCAGCCGGTGTTCGGACATCATCATGAAAGGATCCGTCTGTCAGGATGGCACTTTCGAGTATTTCATTCTGGGAGGCATCCCTTGTGACCAGAGCAGCAGTGCCTCCATCCGCAAAGTTGAACATGAAGCGTGAGCGCGGGTTAGCATAATCGATAATTTGTGATTCCTTGCATCCCCCAACCAGCAAAATATTTTGAATGGAATGGTCTGAAGCAATCATATCTTTCGCTACCTTCAATGCAATCGGAAAACAGGAGCTGACATTCATGATTTCAAACGCATAGGCATTTTTTGTCCCTAATTCATGCTGTATTTTCGGAGCACTTGACCAGACATAATAATCCTTATGAGGACTTCCAAAGTAAATCACGACATCGATGGACAGCGGGTCGATCCCTTCGATCGCCTGCGTTCCCGCAGCAATTGCCAGGTCGGAGGCATGCAGGCTGTCATCTGCAACGTGCTTTTGAACTAAACCGAACTTTTCGATAATCACCTGTTCGGGTATTCCCGTCTTTACAGCCAGATCGGCTGCCGTTTCGATTTCAGGAGGAAAAAAAACTCCTGTTGCTTTAATGCCAATTCCCATCAGATTACCCCTCCATCCTCAGGCACCATCATTTTGGCTGTGCCCGTCAAAACTAGTGTCCCATCCTGATTAAAGCATTCTGTCAGCAAAGTCAGTATTCGCCTTTCGCTGTCAATTTCCTGAACCGTTCCTTTTGCGGTAATGGTATCCCCTATAAAAACAGGCGCCTTAAATCGGATCGTCTGTTCTACATAAATGGATCCTTTTCCCGGCAGATGCACACCCAATAGCTGGGATAATAAACTGGATGTTAAGAGACCATGAGCGATCCGCTGTTTGAACCTCGTTTTTTTGGCGTATTCCCCGTCTATGTGGACCGGGTTGAAGTCGCCGCTTAATCCCGCAAACATCACAAAGTCTGTTTCCGTAATGGTTTTGCTGCAGGAGGCCTGCTGGCCGACACTATAACTGATCACCATTTCACCCTCTTACTAAAAGTTGTGTTTTCTGTATTTTTCCCGTGGCATTTTTCGGAAGCCCGTTTAAAAAAGTAACCTTCTTCGGAATCTTATATTTTGCGAGTTTCCCCTGACAGTATTGAATAACATCCCCCTCTGTTAAAGCGCTTCCATTTCGTTTGACAATAAACGCTTCAGGTACTTCACCCCAAAGTGGATCAGCATTCCCAACCACGGCAACTTCAACAACATCTCTTAATTGGCTGATCACTTGCTCTACTTCAAGGGGGTATATATTTTCTCCGCCTGAAATGATCATTTCTTTCTTCCTGCCTACAATGTAAAGAAAACCTTCATCATCCGTTTTCGCTAAATCGCCTGTCAGAAGCCAGCCATCTTTCAATGAATCCTTCGTGGCATCAGGCCGGTTCCAATATTCCTTCATAATATTTGGCCCTCTCACCGCAAGCTCGCCAACTTCTCCTTTTTCAACCTCCTTACCGTCAGAATCGATCAGCTTATATTCGGAAAATAATACCGGCTTGCCGATCGATCCCTTCTTTCGCGGTGCGTCTTCTTTTGTAAGCATAAATAGAGTAGGAGAGGTTTCGGTCATTCCAAAGCCCTGGCCGAACAGGAATCCTCTATCAAAATAGGCATCTATTAATTCACGCGGACATGGTGCTCCTCCATTATAGAACCAGCGGACTGCGCTTAAATCAGCCGTTTGGAATGATGGACTTGTCAGCAGTGCCTGATGAATGGTCGGAACACCCATCACGATGGTCACCTTATGCTCCTGGATCATCGACATCGCCTTTTCAGGCTCAAACTTTCCGGGAATGACGATCGTTCCCCCTGAAAACAGGGCCGGAAATGCAAATAGTCCAATTCCGCCAATATGAAACAGCGGAAGGAGCACAATGCTGCGGTCCTCTGATGTTAAATCAATCGCGAGTTTGTTATTGACCGCATTCCAGAACATATTGCTCTGTGTCAGTACGGCCCCTTTCGGTTTGCCGGTGGTCCCCGAGGTGTAGCAGATAATGTATGGAGCTTCTTCATTAATCGTATTTTCATTCACAAAGCTTGTTTGAGTACCCTGGTATAAGTCCTCCATAAACTCCATACTCTGGAGTTCGCTTTGTTCAATAAGGGAGGCTGCAAACTCAGCATTTTCTTTTTCAGCAAAGATCACCTTTGAACCGCTATCGTTGAGCTGGAAAACCAGTTCCGTTGCACTTAGCCGAATATTGAGCGGGACCGCCACACATTCTGCCTTTGCAATGGCAAAAAGGAGGACTATGTATTCAATCCGGTTGTGCGACAGAATGGCGATGCGCTCCCCTTTTCCTCCTTGCAGCTTTTCCTGAATCTTCGCGGCAGCTGAATCGACCATTCTATCCAGCTGCCTGTAGGACACCTTTTCGTTATCTGTTATGACTGCTGTTCGATCTGGATGTGTGTATGCCCATTTCTGAATCCAATAGGCAATCCCTTTCATCGAACTCCCCCTCTTTACTTTTTTAGTCCTTGAAAGATGAGTGTCATTGCAGCATCAAATGCCTCTTCAGGGACTTCTTTCTTTTCCCAATACACCCATCTCATACCGAGGAACTGTCCAATCGACATTAAACAATAAGCAACTGTCTCCTGGTCAAGGTCTTTAAATTCGCCAGCCTCTACGCCTTGAGACAAACTCTTTAAAAATCCATTGGCGAGCTTCCCGTAATACCAGCGGAACAGCTCCTGATCCACCACGACAGCCTGCTGGACAATGCTGTATAAATTAGGATGATTTTTGACCCAGCTGAAGAAAGCAAAAAAGCCATTTCGCTGTGCTTCTTCAAATGTAGAACTTCCTGCCATTCCTTCCTTAATCGCAATGCGCAGATCCCGGCTGTAGCTGCGGATTAACTCATCATAGATATCTTTCTTTGAAGGAAAATAGTTATAGAAGGTTCCCTGGGCGACTTTGGCTTCCTGTGAAATATTGACGATGGAAGTCTCAAAATATCCCTTCTGCCCAAAAACCTCTTCAGCTGCTCTTAACAGTTTTTCACGCGTTTCAATTCCTCTTGGAGTAAGTACTTTTTCCTCAGTCGCATTTTTAACTGACACCTGAATCACCTCTCAACTTTATTATAATTAATATTCTTAAAATTACAACAATAACTTATAATATTTTTTCTGAGGATATTAGTTTTGGTTTTTAAAACACAATTAAAAGATCCCCGTATAATAGTTATAACGGGGTTGAATACTCTATTAAATTTCCTCTAAAAAATGAGATCAATCATTCATAATAGTGAGTTTCCCAATCTTATCACACTCCAATGCAAACCATATGGTCTTCCCATCACTGCTTGAAATCCCATGCGGTTCAGCACTTGGAGTTTCAATCGGATACTCCTCAATAATCCCATTATCTGTAAGTCTTCCAATCTTATTTGCTCCCCACTCCGTGAACCATAAATCATTTCCTGCTCCTGCCGTTATGGCATGCGGCCTGGCGTTCCAGGTTGGAATTTCGTATTCCGTTATGTCACCTGAAGTGTTAATACGTCCTATTTTATTACCGATAATCTCGACAAACCAGAGTGCACCATCGTTTCCTTTTGTAATTCCAACCGGCCCAGAAGCCGGTGTAGGAATTGTAAACTCTGTCACTTCTCCATATTCCGTAATTCTTCCAATCACATTATTTTGGTTTTCCGTGAACCATAAGGCATCATCAGATCCCAGCGTAATAAATGATGGGTAAGAACCTTGAGTAGGAAGCTCGTATTCATGGATAGAACCGTCATTCTTAATCCGTCCAATACGGTTTCCATTCATTTCAGTAAACCATATCTCTCCGTTTGGCCCTTCTGTAATTCCATAGGGTGCTGAATCTGGATGGGGCAAGGGATATTCAAGAATAGTGCCTTCTTTTGTAATTCTCCCTATTTTGTTGCCTGCATTTTCGGTAAACCAGACCTCTCCTTTTGACGATACCATTACACACATGACCTTTGCATCCGGTGTTGGCAGAGGGTATTCTGTCAATTCCCCGTCCAACCCAATGCAGCTTATCTTATTGGCTTTATGCTGTGTAAACCAGACCTCTCCCTTATCTGAAACAGCGATTCCGTATGGACCTGTATCTTTACTGGCAAGATCTATTTCCTGTAATTTAAATTCCATACTGTTCCCTCCGAACACCAATATTTTTTTTCAAAAACAAAAAGCCCCCTATCTCGTTTTTCCAAGACAGGAGGCAATGCAGCACATAAATAGACTTAAATAGGCTTTTCGATTAGTTCAGCCCCTTTTCAAGTCAAAAAGCACACACATTAATCCTATCTCAGAAAAACAATCGATAAATAAAGCCCATTCCAACACATTTTCGGAACTGAACCAGAGGCTGAAATATCGATTTTCTCTAAAGCTAGGATTATAGGATCATGTGCTTTTCTTCACCCTTTCGACTATTGGTTGTTTTAACTGTAAGATATTTAATGATTCAAGTCAAATGGTGCTTGGTCAAAGATGGAAATCCTTATCCAGAAAAAAGCAAATCAGACAGAATTTTAAAAAATATTTCTACAGCCTTTTTTACAGCAGTATTTGATAATATAATAGAGTGTTGGAATATATAGAAAGGTTGAGACATTCATGAAAAAGGTTCTTTCAAATTACAAACTAACCATCTTCCTGCTCCTTTCCATCCTGATCGGCGGAATTGCCGGAGTGGTTTTTGGCCCGAAGACAGCGGTTGTGAAGCCGTTTGGGGATTTATTCTTAAATTTATTGTTTATGATCATTGTCCCGCTCGTCTTCTTCAGCATCGCTTCAAGCCTGGCGAATATGGGCGGTATGAAAAGGCTCGGGAAAATCATGGCCGGAATTTTCACTGTGTTTTTCATTACGGCTGTTATTTCCGCTATCCTGGGCTTCATCGGAATTTCCATTGTGGATCCGCTGAAAAACACAGATATCTCTGCCATTAAGAGCATTATGACGGAGGCAGCTGTTGATCCTGAAGCAGAAGATGTCACGTTCCTAGGTCAGCTGGTTCAGGCGTTCACGGTGCCTGATTTCCAGATGCTGTTTTCGAAAAATAATATGCTGCAGCTGATTGTGTTCTCGATTTTATTCGGACTGGCAACTGCGATGTCTGGTGAAAAAGGCAAGCCGATTGCAAATCTTCTTTCTTCTGGTTCAGCTGTCATGATGAAGATTGTTGGATTTGTGATGTACTATGCACCGATTGGTCTTGGCTGTTACTTCGCAACCATCATAGGTGAGCTTGGCCCGCAGATTCTTGGCGGATATGTACGTGTGTTTGTCCTTTATCTTGTATTAACGCTAATCTACTTCTTTGGATTCTTTACGCTGTATGCCTTTGCGGCTGGCGGGAAGGATGGGGTCAAGGTGTTCTGGAAGAATGCCATCACTCCTTCAGTCAGTGCGATTGCCACATGCTCGAGTGCAGCATGTATTCCGATTAACCTTGCAGCCGTCAGAAAGATGGGGGTTCCGCAGGATATTGCTGAGACCATGATTCCGCTTGGGGCTAATACGCATAAAGATGGTTCTGTTCTTGGCGGAGTGTTTAAGATTGTTTTCCTGTTCAGCTTGTTTGGAAAAGACATGTCGAGCATGACAAGCATTCTGACCATTCTTGCTGTATCATTCCTGGTTGGAGCTGTAATGGGGGCTATCCCTGGCGGCGGTATGATTGGCGAGATGCTGATCTTAAGCGTGTTCGGGTTCCCGCCTGAAGTACTTCCGATCATCGCGGTCATCTCTACAATCATTGATGCACCGGCAACCCTTCTGAATTCAGCCGGCAATACGGTTTCGGCCATGATGGTCAGCCGATTTGTCGAGGGAAAGAATTGGCTGAAGGAATCATTAGCCTTGAAATAGCAATCAGAGAGGCTGGAAGGATACACACCTTCAGCCTCTCTTTTTTATATATTATTCAATAAAATACATCTTTCCGTTGACTTCAAGTGATACGGATGATTGTTTCATTTCTTCCTTTAAAGATTTGGCATAGGCAACTACTTCCTTAATCTTTTTCTTGTCAAGATCCTCTGCAAAGCTGTACACGATTGTCACTTTCTCCTTTACAAGCTGCTCGTCATCAGACAGCCATGCACCTGTTCCATCAACAGCTGTTGCCCCTCCAAACATTCCCGAAAATTTTTCTAAAGTTTTGTTCACATAGGGAGTATTATCAATTGGCTGATCAACATCATAGGTGGATGGCACATAAATTTTTACCACGTCTTCAAGATAATATTGCCCTTTTAGGGCGGATTGGTTCTTACCGCTCGCTGCTTCCGGCTGCCCTGCAGTATAGACAGCACTTCCCAAAAAGCAAATGAACAGGATGAGAGGGATAACCCAATAGGCAATTCTTTTCCTTTCCAACACTGCCACTCCTTTGTTTGTAAGTTCGCTGACGAAACACCGGTGCCTTCCTCTAAATGATTATAGCTTCTGGTTTTGAACAAAACATGGTATATTTTTACTTAATTTCAATAATTTTGATGTTCTAAATGTGTATCCTTTTAACTAAATCACTCCGCCCACTATAAAAGAAAAAAAGGAATGACGCGATTTATACACGCCATTCCCTTTTTATCAGCCCTTTAGTTTTTTGTTATATCCATTGTCCCCGTATGGCTGCAGCTCCTCCAGCCACTTTTCTTCCAGCTTTTCCAGGGCTTCCTTTTCGTTGAAATACGGATCATTTTTCTTTTTCAGCTTCTCCAGAATGCCGATTTCAAAAGCCTCTTTCCCGTACTGATTCCACTCGTCCTGCAGCTCCCGATTAGGCATGTAGCCGTTTGTTTCGAGTGAAAATCTTACTCCATTCAAGCTTTTTAAATTATTCGTGCTGCCAATGAAGATTTTATTGTTCACTGTATTCTTTATTTGATAAACCCCTGCTTCAATGGGCGTTTCTTTAAACTGCTGTTTTAATTCTCTTTTGCGTTCCATGATAATCCCCCGTTTATCTATTTTTTAAGCCAATACTCGCTGCCATCCAGCTTCCGGTCCAAAAATCCATAATCGATCAAATATCGTCTGATCAGAGCATAATCCTCATAAAAGCCCTTCAATGCCCGATTTATCTCTTTCTCGCCATATGTGTGCTCAGGCTGAAGCTGCCCGGCAATCTCCCGCAGCACAATCAGCCTTTGCTTCTCCTTTGGCGGAAACTTTACGAGAGGCTTATCAGTGCCTTCAGGGAAGTATTTCTTAAGGATTTTCTCCTGTTCTTCTTCTGTAATGTTGTAGCGATCATCCACCATTGTCGCTGTTTTATGGACAGGCAGGAACGCTGGTGCGTACTCATCCTTTTCCTTCAGCAATTCCATGATTGCCAGGAAGGTCTTCGCCTGCCGTTCCTTTTCCTTTAAAGCAAAACGGTGATGGCGGATGGTCGAGGTGCTCCCCATGTCCAGTTCTTTCTGAATGTCCTTATCGCTTTTACCCTGATGAAAAAGCTGAAGAAGACTTTTTTGATGATCGGTAAGCCCAGTAAGCTTCTTATCCATGGACAGCAAATAATCAAACACCGAGTTATGTGCCGTTTCGATATGAATGCGCATATACCGTTCCGCTTCGTACAATCTATCTTTATACGGATATACAATCCCTTTTTCAATCTTTTCCCCGCATAAGAGGCATGTAAATGAATCCTTTTCTTCGATATAGCCCTGCTTAAGCTCCTCCAAAGAAGCGTCCCAGAATAGATTTGATAATTCCATTAGCCAATACACATCCTAATCCATATGAATAAACAAATTATCACTTTGTTTGCTTTATGATAAACATAATAATACAAAGTTTGAATTTAGTCAATGAAATAACAAACACACCTATTAAATGTTTGCATAATTCCAAACACCCAACAAAAAGGTTTAAATTTTTCATAAAAAAAAGACCTCCGGTTAAGAAGGCCTAGCATTATTACCCCATTTACGACTCTGCTTCATTTGCCCAGGGATTTAACTTCCTCTTTTTCAAAGTCCCTGTAATGGATGATCTCAGAAAGAATCTTACATCCATTTGCTTTCTCGAACTCCGTTCTGGCTTCATCCTTGTTGTCATACTCAAACATTTTGACTTTGTCATGTAAAAAAAGTGTTAGAATCCACAAATCTTATAACCTCCCTGGTTTTAAAGATGCTTGAAGAATGAGCACAATCCGCAGAACCCTCTATCGTGTATGGAAATGGGAGGTTGTGTTCATTTTAAAAACAGATTAAAAGCAACCGTAATCAGCCAGCCGAGGGCAAAAGTAAGAGAAATATATGTACCGACATAAAGTAAAACCTCCGTCATGATTCCTCCCCCAATGATTTTGACGTGAATTTTTCTTTATAGATGGGTTAATTCTCGCTGCGAAGGATTGTCAAATTGTATTAAACATGCAAGTACTTAGCCGGTTTCATCTCCCTCCCTTTAAAATACTGTCATTATATCAAGCGTTTTTTAAAAATATGTCGAACAATCGCACCTTTACCGATTTGTAAATAGAGTGTTAACTTTCTTTAATAATTCTAATCTTTGTATTATTACTGAAAGATAGTCTTCTATTTTCGTTGATGCGTATTAATTGATACAGAAAAAAGAAAGAAGCCTATTTTCCATCGAAATAGGCTTTTAAACATAATTCATTCCTTATTCTTTTTATTGATCCATCCATGAAACGCAGTGATCAATCCGATAAATAGGCTGTATCCCACAAAGGTATAATGATGATGCCAGTTTTCTGCATGGACAAACATTCCCATGTCCTCTCCCATTTTTTCCAAGGCTGCCATTGCTAAGCTGATGGATAAAACAAACATCCCTTTTAACCAGCCCTTCAGGCTTTTCATGATTTTTAATAATAGAATCATAAAGATAGGAAGGACTGCCAGGGTGAACAGTATATTGATTGTAAAAATGGCTGAGAATGGCCGGTTCGGAAAATAGTACATCCCCTTCCCGATAAAGTACAAATCTAAGTATGTGCCTAACAGCGATGCCAATAGCATGGCCGGCATATAGCTTTTAATTCCAGACGGCTTTTTTCGCAAGGGCTGCGAGCTCGAGCCTTTCAAGTGTTTTACAGTATGCATGCTGGATCTCCCCATTGATCATATCGTCTAACTCCAGAAAATACTCCAATACGTGAAAATCCCTAAACCAATCCCCTGATTCGGCATCAGGCTGGCTCCTATTTTTCCAGGCCGTTTCAAGGCTTGGGCTATAAATCCGTCTTCCCCCCGGCCGCAGCTGGCACGATTTTAATTGAAACTGATATTGCTCGCCTGGCAGTCCTTCATGGACATCATTGAAAATATGCGGCCAATAATCCTTCCTTGAACCGGTATGGGGGTGAGCATATGCCCATTGTTCCGTTAAGGCAAGCAACTCTTTGTCCTTAAACAGGATATCATACAGCTTTTTCCCTAATAGGATCCGTTCATGAAGCGATTCAAAATGATTCAATGTCTGGCCCTTCATATGGGTAACGCCATTCCTTTCATAAGGAAAAAGGATGTGATTCAAGGCCAGAAGCTCCTGCAGCTTAAATTCAAACTTATGAAAAACCTCTTGTTTATATAGCGGATTTTGAATCACCCTATTTTCTAAATAGCTTTGTTCATTTATGACAAGGGCAATGGTGAGAAGGTAAGGATCGGGCTTTCTCCAAAAACAGCTCCAGACCGTTTCCATGAAGACGGAAATATTAAGGAGCGGAAAAAGGTAAAATAATGGCTTATTTCTTTTCAGGCTTTCCCGGTAAATCAAGAATTGCGGATAGGCATCTTGAAAAATGAGCCAATTCCCTCTTTCCAGAAAGGAAAAGAAGGAATGTTTTTCGCGATCCGGTAATAATCGGGACAGAATCTCCCCCTTTAAATCGGTCATATTCCATCCGCCATTGCGGGAAACCATATGTCCCAAAAACGCCCAATGGATTTCCGGGTGCTGCCGGTAAAAATCAAGATAGGCTTTTGTTCTGGTGACATTATTCAGATTCCAGCCCATTGTCTCCCGTTTAATATGGCCGAGGATCCCCTTCTCCTCTTCTGAAAGATGGATCGATTTTTGAGTTCGTGTCCTTTTCTTTAATTCTTCCTTTAACCAGCCCATTGGGGACTTCCCTTGTTTCTTTTGAAAAAAGATGAGCATCCCCTCCTCCATGAATTCTCTTTCAGTCAGATGAATATGTATCTAAAGGATCCATTTTACTTGAGAGGAATGTGCATGAAATGACTGATACGGTTTCTAGCATGAACAATCTCATCACCCTATTAAGAAAAGACCAGTCTCCTGATGGTTCCTGGAATTATCCATTTGAAACTGGCATTTCAACAGATGCTTATATGATCATTTTATTAAAGACACTGGAGATACATGATGAAAAATTAATACAGGGGCTGGCAGCAAGGATCATAAGCAAACAGGAGGAAAATGGCGCCTGGAAGATTTTTGAGGATGAAAAGGATGGAAATGCAACTGCCACTTTGGAGGCTTATTACGGGCTATTATATTCGGGCTATATTCAGAAGGAAGATCCCCGAATGAAAGCCGCCAGGGAATTCATACTGGAGCATGGCGGTATGGAGAGCGTGAATGTTTTTACAAAAATTATGCTTTCCTCTACAGGACAGTATAAATGGCCAGAATCCTTTCCGGTTCCGGTGGAAATCATGCTTCTTCCTTTATCTTTTCCTTTTAACTTTTACCAATTTTCCGTGTATGGGCGTGTGAATCTGGCTCCCATTCTCATTCTGGCAGAGAAAAAGTTCAGCATTAAAACGAAAAACAGCCCCGACCTTTCAGATTTACTTTTAACAAGGTCAGGAGAAGTCCCATGGGATATCCAGCCGGAATACCGGTCATTATTATCATTCATCAAAGAAGGAGTAGAAGATCTTTTAGGACTGCCTGAACAGTTTCACTCATTGGCTATGGACCGGACAAAAAAATATATGCTCGAGCGGATTGAACCGGATGGAACATTCTATAGTTATTTCAGCTCTACCTTTTTAATGATCTTTGCACTCCTGTCTCTTGGCTACTCCAAGGATGATCCGATTATAAAAAATGCGGTCGCAGGGCTGAAATCGCTCAGGACTGAAATCGATGGTCTCCCCCATATGCAGTATGCTAACGCCGGTGTCTGGAATACTTCTCTGATTAATGCAACTCTCCAATTAGCCGGCCTTTCGGCAGAAGATCCTTCTGTAAAGAAAGCAAATACCTATTTGCTGCAGCGTCAGCATGATCAGTTTGGAGATTGGGTTATTCATAATCCGAATGCTCTGCCGGGTGGATGGGGATTTTCCGACGTAAACACCCGCAATCCCGATATAGACGATACAACTGTTTCGTTAAGAGCGATAGCCAGGAGTGTGGAGGACAATTCAAAAAATCAGGAGGCCTGGAATCGGGGCACCCAATGGCTGCTATCCATGCAAAATGATGATGGAGGCTGGCCTTCCTTTGAAAGAAACACCGAGAATCCATGGCTTGACTTCCTGCCAATTGAAAAGGGTGAATATATATTTGGAGACCCAACCTCTGCCGACCTGACCGGAAGGACGCTGGAGTTTTTGGGGAACTATACCAATCTGCCTGATCAGGACCCATCAGTTCAACACGCGATTAACTGGCTGTTGAACAACCAGGAACAGAATGGCTCCTGGTATGGCAGATGGGGTGTTTGCTATATTTATGGCACGTGGGCAGCCGTAACAGGGCTTATTGCTTCAGGCATGTCAAAAGACCATCCTTCCATCCAAAAAGCCGCTGACTGGCTGAAGGGTATTCAAAACGAGGATGGCGGCTGGGGGGAATCCTGCCTGAGTGACAGCAAGAAATCATATGTTCCTTTGCATGCAAGTACCATAACAGACACGGCATGGGCGCTGGATGCCTTAATTACAGCGGAAGATCAGCCAACCGAAGAGATCCAGAAAGGAATTCATTGCCTGGTCCATTCAATCGATAAAGAGGATTGGACAACAGCCTATCCAAAAGGGCAGGCTATGGCAGGAAGCTTTTACATCCATTATCATAGCTATCGGTATATTTTTCCCCTGATGGCTTTGGCTCATTATCATCGGAAGTTCGGATGATCGTTGATCCATTAGCCAATCTGGAAAGAGATGTTAATTACCTCCTTGCACTTAATGCGCCAGATTCCCTCATACAAAAAAGAAGCGACAACTATTGTCGCTTCTTTTTTACTACACATGCTTCAAGTAGCTTTCTTTCATTTGAATTAATGTATCATCGGCAGGCTGGCTCCAAATTTGATCATTGAAAATTTCCACTTCAATGGGCCCCGAGTAGCCTGTTTCCTCTACAGCCTTGCGAATGCGGCTGATTTCTATTACTCCGTCGCCCATCATGCCCCGTCCCTTCAGCATATCAGGTGTAGGAACGAGCCAATCGGAAACATGGAAGCCTAAGATTCGGCCTTTGGCCCGGTTGATCTGGTTATATAAGTCGGGATCCCACCATACATGAAAGACATCGACAACGACACCTACCTGTTCAGGCCGGTATGCTTCCGCAAGAGTGTTAGCCAGGTCCATAGAAACGACCACCGACCGTTCCGCCGCATACATAGGGTGCAGCGGCTCGATGCCTAATTTCACCCCATGCGATTCCGCGAATGGAACCAGCTGGGAGATTCCTTCCTCGACCATTTGCCGGGCAGATACAATGTCCCGGTCAGGAGACGGCCCGCAGACCAGAACGAGAACATCCGTACCCAGCTCGGCCGCTTCTTCCACCGCTCTTTTATTATCTTCTATTCTTTTTTGCCGCTCAGATGGAGTTCCAGCGGGAAACATGCCGCCTCTGCACAAACTGGAAACCTTTAATCCCGCATCCTTGATCAGACGTTTGCTTGTGCTTAAGCCCAACTCCTCTACCTTATGCCTCCAGGGGGCGATCCAGGGAACTTCCGCCCGGGCACATCCCTCGATGGCTTCTTTTAAATTCCATTGCTCTGTCGTAATTTGATTTAGACTTAAACGCTCATAATTTTCCACTGGAATACTCCTCCTGACGAATCCCGGCTAAATTCAATACCAGCTTCATTCTTTCTGCAGCAAGCTCAGGGTCCGACAGCAGTCCGGCCTGGTCTGCCAATACAAACAGTTCCGACAGATGCACGATGGACCTTGCACTCTCAGCCCCGCCAATCATGCGGAAATGGGATTGGTGCCCGTTCAGATAAGCCATGAAGACGATACCGGTTTTATAGGAATAAGTTGGCGCCTGGAAAATATGACGTGACAGCGGAACTGTTTTTTCCAATAATGCATGATAGGACTCATAGTCACGATCATCCAGAGCATGCAGGGCTGCAGCTGCAGCTGGTGCGATGGCGTCAAAAATCCCCAGCAGGGCATGGCTGTATCCGTGTTCGTCCCCTTTAATCAGTTCAGGATAATTGAAATCATCACCGGTATACATTTTCACACCTGGTGGAAGAAGCCTGCGCATTTCTATTTCACGGGAAGCATCAAGAAGAGAGATTTTGATTCCGTCGACTTTGTCTTTGTTATCCCAAATGACATTCAGACAAACTTCCATCGCATCATCCAGATTCTTATAGCCCCAGTATCCTTTTAAGGATGGATCGAACATATCGCCAAGCCAGTGAAGGATAACCGGCTTAGAGACCTGTCTCAAAATATTGGCATAAATCCTCTCATAATCCTCAGGGCCTTGGGCACAATCTGCCAGGGCCCTGCTTGCCATCAGGATGATTTGAGAGTTATGCTGTTCCACAAATTCGCATTGCTCCTCATAGGCAGCTTGAACATCCGCTAAGGTGACGGATGGGCCAGGGAGCAGCTGATCTGTCCCGGCTCCGCATGCTATCCTGCCGCCCTCTACTTTTGCTTCCGCCGCCGACCGGCGAATCAGCTCCTTTGCATGCTCCCAATTAAGACCCATTCCGCGCTGGGCCGTATCCATCGCCTCTGCTACCGAGAGACCCATAGACCATAGATGCCTTCGATAAGCTAAGGTGTTTTCCCAGTCGATCTTTGCCTTTAAAACGGGATCGGAATCTGCGAGAGGATTACAAACCACATGGGCAGCTGAAAAGGCGATCCTGCTTTTGATAGGGCCTTCCGGCAGGATGAAAGCTTTCTGATTCCCAGCGTGATATTCATATGACTTGCCGTTTTTATCTGGCAGAGTTAACTGCTTCACCATTCTTTCTCACCTCCAGGCTTAATTCCGGTACATCAACCCAGCGCCGGTCCTCCCACGATTTAAGCCCTAGTTCAGCCAGCTGAGTTCCTTTGGCACCCTCGAGCAAATCCCAAGGAAACGGTTCGCCGGCTGCAATATGCTTTAAAAACAGCTCCCACTGGACCTTGAAGCCATTATCAAAAACCTGGTTATCCGGGACTGTTTGCCATTGTTCTGTAAATGCAAAAGGATTCTCAATGTCAGGATTCCATACAGGCTTCGGTGTATTGGTGCGATGCTGAATCTTGCAATCTCTTAAACCAGCTACAGCGCTTCCGTGTGTGCCATCTACTTGAATCGTTAATAAGTCTTCCCGATTAACCCGGACAGTCCAGGAGGAATTCACCTGTGCAACAATGCCGCCTTCGAGTTCAAAGGTTGCATATGCAGCATCATCGGCTGTGCACACGTACGTATTTCCATTTTCATCGACCCGTTTTGGAATATGGGTTTTACCCAGGCAGGAAACAGACTCTACATTTCCAAATAAGTTATCTAGGACATAACGCCAATGGGCAAACATATCAACAATAATTCCGCCTCCATCCTCCTTGCGATAATTCCAGGATGGCCTCTGTCCAGCCTGCCAATCCCCTTCAAATACCCAATAGCCAAATTCCATCTGAACGGATAGGATTTTGCCGAAGAACCCTGAATCTATCAGTCTCTTTAATTTTAATAGTCCAGGCAGGAATAATTTATCCTGCACAACCCCATTTTTCACCCCAGCCCCATACGCCAGCTTTGCCAGTTCAATAGATTCCTCCAAGCTTGTGGCAGTTGGTTTTTCACAGTAAATGTGCTTTCCGGCTTTTATGGCTTTCCGAATCGCATCTGCCCTTCGGACGGTGGTTTGAGAATCAAAATAGATTACATTATGCGGATCTGCCAGGCACTCATCAAGGTCTGTGCTCCATCGGCTGATATTGTGCTTTTCAGCTAGCAATTGCAGTTTATCTTTGTTTCTTCCAACAAGAATGGGGTCCGGCATAATAACATCACCATTCGCCAGCTCCACCCCTCCTTGCTCGCGGATTGCCACGATAGATCTCACTAGATGCTGATTCGTTCCCATCCTACCGGTCACACCGTTCATGATAATTCCAATATTTTTAACTGCCATAACTACTTCCTCCTTTTGACTTTAAAGCCAAGTAATTTGTTGTTTAGCTTACTTTTATTCTAAAAATTTTTGAAAGGATTATCTCATCCATATCGGAAGGCTATTTGCAATATCGGAGATAAGAGGGGAAATCTATTACAATTGGCTCTGTTAAATTTGCCTGTTTATTTCCGTTGCAGGTACCCGCTTTCCGCGGGCGGTCCGGGAGCCTCCTCGGCGCTTTCGCACCTGCGGGGTCTCCCGATGACACGCTTCTCCCGCAGGAGTCCCGCACCTTCCACTCCAATCAGCAGGGTGCTAAAAGCTTTTTTACAAACCTTCAAAAAAAATACCGTCACTTCTCAGAAGAAGGACGGTAATTAATGAGATCATTGGTAAACAAAATCTGCTAGATATAGAGAAAGCTGAGGAACATACGTAATGACCATTAGCGCTGCAATCAGCACAAATATAAACGGCATGGTACCTCTTGTTACACCAGCCAGCGACATTTTGCTGATGCCTGATGCCACAAATAGATTCAATCCAAAAGGAGGAGTCAGCATTCCGATTGCCAGATTGATAATCATGATAACGCCGAAATGAATCGGATCTATTCCCATTTCAAGCACCACCGGCAAAAACAGCGGGACGAGGATCAGCACTGCTGCGCTCGAATCCATAAACATGCCCACGATCAGCAGGATGATATTGACCAGAATTAAGAAAACAATAGGATTTGATGCATACTCTATCAGTGTTCCTGCGACGGTAGACGGGATCTGTTCATAGGTCAAATACCAGCTGAACACCTTCGAAGCAGAAATGACAAGCATAATCATGGCAGATGTCACAATCGATCTTTTTGTAACGGCAAATAATTCTTTAAAGGTCAGTTCCTTATAGATAAAAAAGCCGACAATCATGCTGTATACAATCGCAACCGCTGCAGCTTCGGTCGGGGTGAAAACGCCAAAGTAAATACCGCCAAGGACGATGACTGGCATCAAAATTCCCCAGATGGCAGAAACCGTTGATTTCCATAATTCCTTTCCGGTCGGTCTTGGATCTGGCTTATGCCCCTGTTTCTTTGCAATAACATACCCGACAGTCATAAGAATCAGTCCGATAAAGATTCCCGGAATGATTCCGGCAATAAACAATTTGCCGATTGAAACTTCCGCAACTGAGCCATAGACTAGAAACGTTATACTGGGAGGGATGATGATCCCGAGCGAGCCGGATGCACACATTAATCCAACCGAGAATTTTTCAGAAAACCGCGCTTCCTTTAAGGATGGAATCATGATGCCCCCAATCGCAGCAACCGTTGCAGGGCTTGATCCTGAAAGGGCAGCAAAAAACATGGACGATAGCACCCCTGCAATTGGCAGGCCTCCGGTTGTCCAACCGACCCATTTCTTCGTGAAATCTATTAATCTCTTGGATGTCCCCCCTGCCAGCATTAAATCTCCTGCAAATACAAAGAAAGGGATGGCCATCAGTGAAAAGGAATCTACTCCAGAAAACATGGTTCTCGCCAATGTATCCATTGGAACGTTACTTTGAAAGATGACGATAATCGTACTTAACGCAATGGAAATAGCAATTGGAACCCCCAATAAAAGAAGAACCAGAAAGATGATTAATAGCATCATAGTTTGGGTGCCTCCTCTTTTGGAGGAATAATTGTTTGGTTTACTGCACGCAAGCTTTTTACATCCTGAACTAATAGCTGCAGAAAGCGAATCAGCATCAGGCTTGCCCCAACAGGGAGAGCCAGATATGGGATATACATCGGCATTCCGGTGGACGGAGTCACACTGCCGAATTCAATAACACTGGAAACGATCCCGCTGCCTGACCAAATTAAAAAGACACAGAAAACAATGGAAATCAGATTGGCAATCGTTGAGAAGATTTTTTTTCCCTTTTCAGGCAAATACGTAACAAGGGCGTCCATCGTGGCATGCGCTTTTTCCCTGACGGCAATACTGCTTCCTATAAATACAAACCACACTATTAAGTATCTTGCCACCTCCTCTGACCAGGACAGCGAATAATTGAAAACATATCTTAACACCACCTGTACGAACACAAGCAAGGAAGTAAGGATTAAGGAAACAACTCCGACATATTCCTCAAGGTAGTTCAAAATATGATTGATTTTCTGCAATGAAGATCCCTCCTTCTTGAAAAAGAGACGGCTATCAGCCGTCCTTGATTGTATTTTAAAAATGCTATTGCGCTTCTTTTATGGCATCCAGTACTTCCTGCCCGCCCTCCACTTTCTTAAAGTCTTCATATACTTCACTTGTAGCCTTAATAAATGCCTCTTTATCCGATTCTGTCAGTTCGGTAATTTCAATCCCTGACTCTTCTAACGTTTTCATATAGGCTTCTTCATCAGCAGCAGATTGTTCCCATTGCCAATCCGTTACCTCAGCAGACACTTCATCGACAGCTTTCTGAAGATCTGCAGGAAGCTTCTGATAGAATTGCTCGCTGATTAATAATGGATAAGCCATATATCCATGGCTGCTTAAGGTTAAATAATCCTGGACCTCATAAAATTTCTTGCTGACGATATTGCTTAAAGGATTTTCCTGCCCATCAACCGTTTTGGTTTGAAGAGCCGTATATAATTCCGCAAAGTCAATGGAAACCCCGCCAGCGCCCATCGCCTGGAACTGGGAAATTAAGAGCGGGCTTTGGGAGACACGCATCTTCAGGCCATCCAGGTCCTCCGGCTTTTGAATCGTTTGCTTGGAATTCGTCAGATGCTTGAATCCACCGTCCCAATATCCCAAGGCACGAAGACCCTGTTTCTCTAAGTGCTGGTTGAAAATTTCACCCACTTTTCCATTTACCGCGCTTTTCACATGGTCACGGTCTTTAAATAAATAGGGAAGGTCAAACACTTCAAATTGTTTAACAAAGGCAGGCAAAACGCCAGTAAAAGGAGCGTTCATTTGAATGGTTCCAGACTGCATTTGTTCTGTGATTTCCCGGTCAGCTCCCAATTGGGAATCCGGGAAGACTTCCACTTTAATTTGGCCGTCTGTCCGCTCTTCCAATAGCTCTTTAAACTTCTCGGCAGCTTTGCCCTTTGCTGTTGAAGCGCTTACAACATGTGCGAATTTTATTACATATTCCCCTTTTTCTTCAGCCTTGCCGCTTCCCCCTGATGATGCTGATTTTCCACAGCCAGCTGTAAACATAGCGAGCATCAAAATACAAATTGAAAATAATCCCCATTTTCTTTTCATGTCCCTTTGGCCCTCCTAAGTAAAATGATTTTCTCTCTTGTTTACTATTTTGAATTTTCTTTCAACTATTGTCTTATGAGATTGAGAGAAAAATTCTTAATTTTGGAGATAGGCCATCAGGAAACGGTATCTGACACATCTGAAGCTGACTGAGAGGACAAGCGGAATTTATTCGGTGAAATCCCCACCAGATTTCTGAAAGTACGATAAAAGGTTGATAATGTTTCATATCCAACCTCAAAGCAAATGGATACGATATCCTGATCAGATTGGAGCAGCAATTCCTTTGCATGGTTAATCCTTACTTTCTGGAGATATTGCAGGGGGGTATCATTAAACTTCCTTTTAAAAATATCATTCATGTATCTTGTTGAAATTCCGAACACAGCAGACAGGCTTTCTGCCGTAATATTATTGAAATAATGCCTTTCTATGTATTCCTTCATTTGTATGGACCGAATATCATTCGCGTCCTGGACAAATGAAAAATTCTGCTGACGCAGAAGGTGAATGATGATTTCAATCAGATATACAGGCATGGACAGCTTTCCAAATAAGTCCCCATTTTTTTGTTCGTACAGCATTTTTCTAATTAACGGCCGAATTTCACTTGCCGTATATAAATCAAGCTCAAAATGGCGGGCGCTTTTCTGAATTAATGTAAGCAATTCATTTTGCAGGGTAATATTCAGCAAAGGTACTGAAAATGCCAGAACCAGAACAGTCATTTTAGTAGTCGCTTTTATGGAGTGAACACAGTTTGGAGTTATCAGCACTACCTTGTCTTTAGAAAAATTATAAGCCTTGCCATCAAGGGTAATCTCCCCTTCACCTTCAAGCGCATAGAGAATTTGAAAATGATCATGATAATGTTCAGCCACAAACTTGCCTCTGAGATGCTTGCTTTCATACAAATTAATTCCTGTTTCCGGAAAATCGAATCTTCTGTAGAGATTTTTGTCCATGAGGGCCTCCTTATAAAACGGGTTATTTTCTGATGATATTTAATATTCTCTATATTCAAAGGTTACCCTTTAATAAATTTTGCGCAGGCATTTGTAAAAAGCTATAAATACTCAGCTCACCAGTCCATCCAATATTTTTCACACATGGCTCTCTCAAATAGCTAGATTTTGTATGTTTAAAGCGGCATCAATAGATAAGGCCCCTGTTAATGAATCCTTCATTCAAGAACAGGGGCCTTACATATTTAAGTTATGAAATTAAAAAAATGTACAACTATACTAATAAGTGTTTCCTATGAGAATTACAATATAGTCTTATATTGAATTATTAGCAGGGAAATCTACCAAGCATGCCTCTCATAAAACATCTCTTCACCTAGCTGATTAAATTCCCTCTCAGCCATGGACGTGCCCGGTAGAAGCCAATCGGGATTTGGATAAGGCTTGTTTTTCCCTGTGATTCCATTCTGTAAATTTCATCACAGATTTTCGCATCAAATCCGAGAAGCGGATGCCCGCCCATCCCAAGGGCTGTCGCAGCTATAAGCAGCCGCTGCATAAGCATTCCCGCTTCTATTTGCTGGATGCGATAGCCTCTGTAGCCCATTTCCTCTTTATGGAAATCTCTATCCCCTGCTATATGAAAGCAGAGCGGGACTTGAAACAGATTCACATTGCCTGCAGGCATTCCGTTTTGAAGCGCAATTCGATGGTCTCCGGGATTAAGCTCCCTTAGTGAATGAGCATCGCTGTCATAATAATAAGCTCCATCCGGAATCCCTTCGACGTTATTCAAACACACATATAGAGTTACACGTGACGCGCGCCTGTCAAGTGCCATATCTAAGTCGTTTCGATACAAGCAGGATGCGGTCGCCTCCTGAAGGAGTGCAGCAAGCTGCTCCTGGCTAACCTTTCCTGAAACAAAATCCATGTCCGGTGAAAATCGCTCGCGGCAGACTGACGCCAAATCATACGATATCCTTTTTACATGAGGAAGAGTCAAAGGCCGGCCCTCACAATTGGTTTCACTAGGGCTGATTTGACGAAACGATTTAGCTGATTCCTGCATGGACGCTTTATTGATGCCGGTTAACATCGGAAAGTCTTTCACTCTGATTGACCTGACCCAGTCATTATTCTGAACCGATGTTACTTCCTCGCACAATTCGGAGGCAGAGGCCATTCCATCCCTGCCGCTTCTGTTCACAGCCCAGCTGGTCGGTTCAACTGACAGCGGGATAACGGCATATACGCTCTCCTCCTGATCAGACAGTCCAAGGAGATGGTTTAGGGCACGATCAAGAAAGTTGAAGTACACTCCCGCTGCAAAACCAAACCTCTTTGTAACCTCTAATAACTGTCCCATCACTGCACCTCCATCCAAGCCCTGCAGTCGATAAGCAAAGTTATTGTATTTAAAGTAATTTTTCCAGAACATGGTCGTCATAAATACAGTCCCAAAACAAGATGTCACATCACAGCGATTGCCAAGAGCACGGGCTATATAGGAATCGAAATTACCCTTGCGCAGCAGCACCAGGCGGTGGTGCAGCACATCGTAGTGGTAGATTCCCTCCGGCAAGTCATCCAATTTCAGGAACATGTATAGTTCGTTAGGATACAGCGCTCCGCCAGAAGGCACAGACCGCCGAAACGACTGCATAAACCCATCCGCCTCTTCATTGGACCCAATTGGAAAGAGGGATTGGCTAACCTGATTAAGGCCGAATGTGTACCAAAGAAAATGACCCATTCTCCTAAGTTCAGGCTTTGCAGGTTCCTCCATTTCTTTACAGGAAAGGGGAACCTCCAGTGACAGGGGAACAACTGGCAAGCCCCGGTAAAGCTTATAGGCAAGCGGCGCATCTTCCCAATCCACTTCCCAATCCGGCGGGCTTATTTGGTCAATATCAAAATGCAAATTGTGCAGAAAGGTATCTAGATTCATCCTTTTTACCTCCCGGTCATGCTCATGGAAATGGGTGAGGATGTGGATTAAGCTGTTCAACTGTAAGGGGTTCTTTTGCATATCCCAGTTTCATTGGGACCTCAAGCACCCTCTCAAGCCCTGTTACACGTGTCAGGTGGTGTCCAAATGTCATTGACAGCATACCCGGAATCAGCACTTTGACACAATGCAATCCGCTCCGCTGTATTTCCGGTGTCGTCTGATCCACCACTATTACATCAAGATTTTGCCGGTGCAATGCCTGAAGAAGGTCCTGCAGATCATCTGTCAGGTCTGCATGTCTTCTCTCCCGCTTGAACTCCTCGGAAAACGTTCGGAGCGGACGGTTTTCATCCAGCAAAAACTTCAGGCGCTCCTCCGCTTGCGGCAAGCCGTAAAGCATCCCATGGTCATCCATTTTGCCGACGAGGGAAGAATCCTGCAGCATTCGCAAAAATTCCCCCTTGTTTTCTTCGAGTTTATCGTCCAGTGTCCCCATCATTCCGGCTAACTCATGAACAGCGCTTTTTACCGCCCGGACCGGGTCGGGATGAGCTCCAGCCGCACAAATGATATTCAATCCTTTTTTCTTCCTGTTTTTCGCCATCGCCCAAACACTTGGAATTCCATGCTCCATTGTGGCGTTATACAGATGCAGATCATATCCCGCCACTGTCCTCACCCGATCAATCATCAGCTGCAATTCCTGTTCATTGGAGGAATAAGGATCAAGACGCGGCAGGGACAGCTGCCCATACCAGGTCATCAGGAATGAATCACGCTCCACCACTTCTAAAATACCGTAGAAGATCGCTTCTTCCAGGCTGCCGCCCAGCGCGCATCCGTTGGATGTTTCATAGACAAATCCATTCCCGCAGCCCAGGCTGTAATAAGCAAGCAGCTCAGGAACCAAAATCGGGCGCTCCTGCAAAAACGAATAACCCCATACCCAATTCATCGGGTTATCTGGATTAAATTTTTTAAATGGAAAGTTGGGCCGTGCATATTGATCATCCGCATGCACACCTACTTTTACAGGATTAAGAGCCCGATCTTCCAGGTTGCGGAAACTGTCATAGACTGCTGTCCTCTTTCCACGGGGCGATATGCCGCATGAACGCTCAAGCCCCTCCAGGATGGCTGTCAGCTCGCTCACCTTATAGGAATGAGTGCGGCCAGCCACGCCTTCGTCCCCTCTAAACAGCGGAAGGTTTACGACTACATCCGCAAAAGGCGGCGTGAAATCATACATTTTCCCATTCATTAAACCAGTCCGCGGATCCAGATAATTTTTGGCGAGCGTTTGTTCTAAATCTTCCAATGATCGGCAGCGGTAACTGGCTGCGCTTATTTTCGGACTTGGCTTAATGGTAATTCTTGCAGCTTCCTGTGAATCTTCAGGCAGGGAGCTGCACACTGGGCACATTGAATCCGGCAAAATGAGGTGGCAAGAGGTTTTAAATGTTTTCAGGCTGACCAAATACATTCGCCCTTCCAGATCCGCCAAACTGCCCTCCAGTACCCTTTTTACCTCTGACACAAGCAGGCAGGACATCTGTAAAAGGCCTGTGCGCGATGCCCAGGCATCACGCTCTAATCCGCTGCTCCCTTCGAGTCTCTGCTGCAGTTCCCACATCTCTTCCCGGTCACGCCCTGCCAGGAGTTTTCGAGTGTCCGCACACTGTGAGCATCCCGGCGCGGACGGGTGAACAAATGGGCCAATCACACCCTCTCCAAATGATACAAAGCCCCGCAGCCAGGGAATACCTGATGATCGTGACACCTCCTCCGCTTTCTTATGAACTGAAGGCATCCAGCTATCGTGCACCACCAGTATCAAATCAGTCCCAACCGGCAGTTCAGGCTCAAAGTTCACATGACGGACTACCTTATATTCGGCGGGCAGTTCTTTGCTTACGCTGTCCGCCAGCAGTCCCTCTCCGACAACTACCACGACAGCACTCACTGAGATTCCTCCTCTCTTATGAACACCCCAAACACCCCTGCCAGACTCTCTTTCAAAAATGGCTCGAACGAAAATTCACAGACTAAGAGCCGCTTGCTGTTTTCTTCCAGCACCCTTCTTGCAGACAGCAATAGCTGGGTTTGTTCCTTCTCATCACAAGGAGGAATGACCAGACTTTGAGGCTCCTTTTCTTCGAGAAGCACAGATGGTGCCTCCACAGCGGTCCCCTTATGAGTCCCCAATTGGTTTTGCACCTGTATAATCGCATGCTGCAGCGCTTTCCTCAGAGCTAATGTGTTATTAAAGCCAACACTGCCATACCAGCGATCGTCCGTGCCGACCCAGACCACAGGGAAGCCGTATACTCCCTCACCCCGGCAGATTTTCGGTGCTCCCTGCATCGTTGTCAATGCATCCAAATAGAACCTGCATCGTTCATCTTCTACTGCATTCAAATGGAGCGGAGAAACTGTTTTCTGAACCTCTTGACGCTTAGCCAGTTTCTCTTCCAAACACCTATCCAGCCCGCGTAAAACACCCTCTGCAAATGTTTCCCCTGCTCCAATTCCAGCAAATTCATTTAAATTTAAAATATTCCCCTTTATTTCGCTATTTGGAGGCAGTTCAAGCCGGCCAGCCATCCGCGATACATACGCTTCAATCCCGGTCAACCCCGCTTCCCTGCGTGCCTCGTCATGCCTCAAATCTGCACAGATTATATTTGGCAGGAGCTCTGCCGGGCCCTTTGACAACGGGTCTGCTGCCTGTACGCCGCACTGTGCCAGCGGAAGCTGCTTTAAATCCCCCTCCTCCCATGTATGAAAAATCCCGGATTCTTTGGAAGTCAATTGGCTGAAAAACAGAAACAAACTGTCAGTCTTATTTCTTTCGGAACTCTGCCCGATCCTCTGATCAACATCTTGAATCCATTCCACAGCAGCATTTCCGATCAGGTTCGGATGTGGCAGGTAGGAATGCCAATTTCCTTCAAGCGTCTCCAGATTCAGCAGGAAAAACTGATTTCTCTGTTCAGCACTGATTAATCCGGTGACCTCTTTAAACAGTTCAAACACGATTAAATTAGCCAGCATCGCTCCTGCCGTTGGGGAGGTGGTGTGCAATTGCTTGTCTTCGCAAAACGCGAATTGATGGACTCTATGCCAGGCAGACTCCCAGCAGCCTTCTGATTCCGGATGCACGAGAGGCCCTGCCATACCAGCCTGTTTGTAGATAATAGCAGGAAGAAATATCTTCTTCTCTTTCCGGCACGCGGCATGTATAACCTGCAGTTCCTCTACATTCCCTGCTTCCGAAACATATAAAATGGAATCATAAGGCTGTATCAATTCCTCCCAGGGACAGTCTTCTTCCTTCTGGTGTGTTACGTCCTCAACTGAAACTTCGGGGTCTGTTTGCCGGGCATGTGCGACAATCTCATTCAGCCGCCTTGTATTCGTCGATTCAGGGTCTGTAATGACCATATGAACTTTAGGCAATCCGGACTCAATCAGCGAAGAAACCAGCGAAACCAAAAAAGGGCCAGATCCTGCTGCCAGCACTTTTTCCTGCCGGTAGGCCTGGAATCGGTATGCACCCGAGTCACCGAAGCTTTCCAATAATTCGATTTGAGAAGAATACTTTTTAAGGACATGATCTTCCAATTGATGAGGATGGTCCCCGCTTACATCCCTTACAAAGCCGTTACGGTATAGCACTTCTGCAATTTCAAACACCCGATCCCTATGCGGGCCCGGCAAGCCGGCTGTCAATTCCCCCAGCGAATGCTCGCCATTAAACATTGGCATCAGCTTTTGAACCCACTGATCGATCATAGTTCCTTCCATTTGGAAGGAACTTACATTATTGCGGAAATACACACCCTTAGTTGGATCTGGGAGAAAAAACGTGTCCCTTTTTACCTTCAGCCGCATAGAAGGGGTCAAATTTTTCATTTCGCGCCTCCTTACCCGTAAACTGTTCCTATTTATTAAACATTACTTTCTCTATAATCCTATGTACCGGGCTTTGTCTCATATGTCTTACCTTCAAGAGAAGTGCCCCTGCAAAATGCAGGGGCCTTCCTTTTGCAATACAGCAAGGATTGTTTTATAGATTCATGGTTATCAACCACCGCAGCGGCCGCCACAACGGCCTCCGCAGCGACCGCCGCATCTGAAACAATTAGAGCATCTGAAACAGTTGAAACAATTAAAACAGTTAAAGCAGTTGAAACAGAAGAAGAAAAAGCAGCTAAAGCAGCGGCCAAAACCAAAACCAATTTGCCGGGATTGATCATTATAATACTGGCTTTGATCCCATGGAACCGCCTCGTTCGCATGGAAATCACCAACATTCAGCATTTGAAGATCTCTCTGAAAATCATTCATGTTCATACCTCCATAAATATTAATAAGCTGTGCCTGCAACAAAGGGCAATCATGAAGAACAGCAGAAATCAATCGGCATTTCTTTGAATTCATCCATTCTCCGAATACTCTCCTCATCAAAATATGTGCCGGGCTGGGGTATTGTTACTGAATCAAACACCCAGATTTATCGGGTTCCATATAACCATGCAGAAAGGAATAAGGTTCATGGCATTTATAGCTCTACATAGTACAATTTTGGGCAATACTAAATAAGTAATGGCATTCTTAATGGAGGGCAGAAATTTGAATCATACCTGGTTATCTCTCATACCATTTATAATCGTAATCGGAATGTCCATCTGGCTGAAAAACATCCTTCCAGGCTTAGTAGTCGGCATTCTCGTTGGTTCCATCATTGTTTCAGCTGATTTGCTGACAGGTACGGAGCAATCAGTCGCTTATATCGTGACAACCCTTTCAGATGAAACAAATATTAAGATTGTCGGGTTTTTATATTTGTTCGGAGGGCTTGTCGGGATGATGAATATCTCAGGAGGCATTAAGGGGTTTTCCGAATGGGCCGGGAGGCGGATCCGATCTGAGCGGGGTCTTCTTGTGTTCATCTGGATCACCCTCCCTTTCACTTTCATGATGCCGATGTTCAGGATTATGATGATTGGGCCTATTATAAAATCCTTAATCAAAAAGATGAATTTGTCCAAGCAAAAAGTGGGCATGACATTGGATATTTCAACCGAATCAGTCATCGTGCTGCTGCCGGTTGCAACGGCATTTGTGGGCTTCATGGTGTCCCTGGTTGAAGGCGGCATCAGCGGGCTGAACCTGGATATGTCGGCATATGAGATCTTTTTATTAAGTATTTTGTTTAACTTTTACGCGATCATTATGCTGCTGATCGGAATCATTCAAACCTTTTGGCGCCGGAAAAAGACCGGAGAGCAAAATGGGGAGGCCCATACCGATTTGGAGGAAAAAGAGCATGAGTTCCATCGGATGGGAATTAAAAAGGAATTATCCCTTGTCAAAGCCCAGCCATGGCATTTGATTTTACCGGTGGTTTTATTGCTTGCCTTTTCTCTGTTCCTGTTATGGCAGGATGGCATGGCACAGGGTGCAAATACAATATTCGAGGCCTTTTCCATGGCAGATGCAACCTTTGTGATGCTGCTTGCTGTTTTTATTACCCTCGTTTTAACCTTTATTTTCTACATAATAAGACGGGAGAAGATGAACGAAATCCTTTATCATTTTTATGATGGAGGCAATCAGATGATGGAGGCGATCAGCCTGCTCATCCTGATTTGGGCACTGACCTTAGCTGCGGAGGATCTTGGATTTTCCGAATTCATCGGGAGTTCACTCGGAAGCTTTCTGCCTGCCTTCCTGACTCCAGCAGCCATCTTCGTGCTCGGTTCAGTGGTCGGCTACTTTATAGGAAGCTCATGGGGAACCTGGGGATTATTCATGCCGCTTGGAATTACCCTGGCGGTTTCGACTGGCGCCTCCATTCCGCTTACCGTTGGAGCCGTATTCGCAAGCGGGGCATTCGGAGCGTTAACCTCACCGCTTGGAGATACGACCATTACCACTGCTTCGATCTTAGATATGGACCTTGTGGATTATGCACGATATAAATTGAAGGTCTCAGCCATTGGCGGTGTGATTGCAGCGGGGCTATTCATTGCAAGCGGGGTTTTTATTTCCTAGGAAGTTTGTATTCACTTCTGCTGTGTCCAGCAGTCCCTTTCCTCTTATGCACATAGTGATTCATGCAAATGAATATACTGCAATGAATCCTATTGCAAAGGGGCGGTGAGATGACTTGGAAGAAAAAGCCGGAATTAACGAATGATCAAATGCTGAATGTGATTCATCACGGCCTTCCAAAGACACAGTCGCCAAAGCATATCATCATTGTTGGTGCAGGTATGGCTGGTCTGGTGGCAGGTTCTTTATTAAAGGAATCGGGGCATAAGATCACCATTCTTGAAGCAAATGACAGAATAGGCGGACGGGTATATACCATGCGCTCCCCTTTCAGCAAAGGATTATTCTTTAACGCAGGCCCAATGAGAATTCCTCATATCCATTCGCTTACCTTGTCCTATATAAAAAAATTCAAGCTCCCTATAAATGTTTTTATAAACCGCACTCCTATGGATCTTCTTTACGCAAATGGCATTAAAACACGGCTTGAGGTGTTTGAACGCTATCCAGGCATATTAAATTTCCCCATTCATCCTAATGAGAGAGGAAAATCGGCTGAAACGCTTCTGCTGACAGCGGTACAGCCTTTTATTGACTTTGTCAGCACAGACCCCGCCAGAAATTGGGCCATTTTGGAAAGCCAATATAAAAAATACTCTTTTGGCTATATATTAAACCTTTATTTTTCAGCTGGTGCGATTGATATGATCGGTGTGCTGCTGGATTTGGAAGCATTTATGGGAATGTCTTTTACCGAAGTTTTACGTGAGTTGGTCATTTTCACTTCTCCAGGAGCTTACTATGAAATAACAGGAGGAATGGACCGATTGCCAAAGGCTTTCCTCCCTCAATTGAAAAATGATATTCATCTCCATCAAAAAATGACTGGAATCATTCAGGACACAAACAGCGTGACCATTCAATTAACCCATCAGCAGACCAATGAGCATTCCACCATAACCGGAGACCTTGCCATTATCACTATCCCCTTTTCAGTTATGAGATTTGTCAATATCGAACCCTTTCATTCATTTTCCTATTTCAAGCGGAGAGCTATTCGCGAACTTAATTATATGGCAGCAACCAAAATCGCCATTGAGTTTAAGTCCCGGTTTTGGGAGATAGCAGGCCAGCCGGGCGGCAAAACCATTACAGATCAGCCGATTCGATTTACCTATCTTCCAAGCCATGGGATTGGCACAAGCGGCCCTGCCATTCTTATTGCCAGCTATACCTGGGCGGATGAGGCTCATACGTGGGATAGCCAGCCGGAGGAGATGCGTATTCAATACGCACTAAAAAACCTGGCGGATATTTACGGCAATATCGTTTATAGCGAATTTGCTGCAGGTGCTTCATACAGCTGGGCACTGGATCCTTTTGCTTCTGGCGGATTTTCATTCTTTGAACCAGGACAGGAAACCGAATTGTTTCCCGGTATTGTTTCACCTGCGGGGCGTGTCCATTTTGCCGGAGAGCATGCATCCAAAACCCGGACATGGATTCAAGGGGCAATCGAATCCGGCATACGAGCTGCATATGAGGTAAATGATTTGCCTAAGTAAGTAATTTTTAAATAATGGTGTAATGGCTGATTAGAAATCTACTTCTGCTTAAACGGATTATCTAACTATTAGTTCATATTATGGGCCGAAACGCATTGACACAAAGAAGAAAAAGCGATCTCTCCAAAACTGGAGGATCGCCTTCATACCATTAGACACTATTCCTGCTTTCTATTTCTGATCTCCTTTTGAACCTTTCTCAGCGCCTTTTTCGATCCTCTCTCCAGATCATGCTGCAGCTTCCGTTGATGGTAATTGGTAAATAAGGAATTCATATCATATCCTTCCGGATAAAGCTCGCTTGCTTTAATGTCCAATTCAACCCGCTTACTGTTCACTTCCACTATTTCATCTTTATAGAACAGCTTGATGATATTAAATTTATCTATTGGCTCATAAACAATGGCATAATCATCCTGGCTGATCCATTTTACCCGGTCACCGATTTCATAATGATATTCCTCTATGTTCTGCGTCACTTCAATCACCGGCTTCTTTATTCTGTTCTCTCTTACTGCTTCCAGATTATAATCCTTGTTTTCAATATACATTTGCGCACGCTTCAGGACATGTTCGCGGATATTCATCTTTCTGGAAATCCAAAGCGCATTGCTCTCTCCTGATTCACCTATTAAGAGCTTATACATCGGCTTCAATTCCGCACTATCGAATAACATGGCAGCATTCATAAAATCATCATGCATTTCAGAATACCGTTTAATCTCTCCATAGTGAGTAGTGGCAACCGTGATGCATCCCATATGATAAAACTCTTCCAGAATGGCAATGGCTAAAGCGGCACCTTCATTCGGCTCTGTTCCGCTGCCGATCTCATCGAATAAAAGCAGTGTATTATTCGTGGAAGCACTCATGACCTCTGATATGTTCTTCATATGGGAAGAAAACGTGCTTAGAGCGTTCTCTATGCTTTGATTATCGCCAATATCAACAAACACATGATCAAAGATGGCGATTTCACTTCCCGGTTTCGCCATAATATGAAACCCGGACATGACAGCCAGAGTGAGGATTCCGATTGTCTTTAAGACGACGGTTTTCCCGCCCGCATTTGGGCCTGTTATGACTAAACTTCTATAATCTTTCCCGATTTCAAAATCCAGCGGGACAATGGTTCCTTCTAATAAGGGGTGTTTGCTGCTTACTAATTTGATATACCCATGATTATTAATTTCCGGTTCAATGGCGTCCGTACTTTTGCTGTACTTCGCTTTCGCAAAAATCATGTCGTACTGGCTGATGCATTCAATATTGATGCGGATCTCATGAATGGATTCAAGAATGGCTCCGGAAAGCGTGGCTAATATTTGATATTCCTCTACCGACTCCTCCGATTTTAGCATCGCCAATTCAACATTGAGCTTTGAAACTGCATCAGGCTCTATGAAAACAGTCGACCCTTTTGAAGATGTTTGGATTACGGTTCCGGCTACCTGATTTTTAAAGGATGCTTTAATCGGAATTGTAAAACGGTCATCCTTTTTGCTGATATAGAATTCTTGAATGTACTCCTTATTTGCTCCGCTACGCAAAAACTTATTCAAACGTTCTTCGATTTTCCCTTCTGTTTTTGCTATGTGATTTCTGATTCGTTTCAGCTCTTTGCTGGCACCGGAATCAACCATGTTTCCTTTAATCGCATATAAGATCTCTTCTTCGATATTTCTAAATTCAGTCATAGATAGCGCATAAGTGTACAGAACTGGCGCAAAGAATTCTTTATCAGCCATAAACTTCTTGATTTTCCGGCAGCCTCTTAAAAAATCGGATACAGCGTTTAACTCGGATGGAGTTAATATGATGCCTTTTTCCAATTTTTCAATATGGCTTGTGATATTGGAAATGCCTGTTAATGGCAAATGCTTTTCGGCGTCCAGCAGCCTTCTGGCCTCGCTTGTTTCATTTAAGCGGTTGCGGACGGCTTTCATATTCGAGCTCGGCTGTAACCGGTCGATTAACTCTTTCCCTAAACTGCTGACGCAATGCTGTTTCACTTTATTCTTCAATTCGTGGTATTGTAATTTTTCAAAAGTCATTTTATTCATATTCTCTGCCTCACTCCAAATAAAATAGCCCGCAAAAGCCTTCCCCACCGCCAAATTGAATTGGGCAGAAAGCTTCCGCGGGCGTTCTATTTCGAACAGGCATAAACAAACTAAACCCTAAAGCAGGCATAGTGTCTTAAGCTACACGAAAATATAGAAATGGAAGCAGTCTTATAGTAGGTATTCAAACAAGTTATGTTTGAAAAAAGGCATTCTTAATAAACTGGCTAAAACCAGAAAAATAAACACCTTATTCAACTAATAACAATTAGTTGACACCTACTACCGACATACTTCACCACACCTTTTTGTATTATGAAATTACTGTAGCACGGAACTGCCAGTCTCGTCAAACAACTTTTGGAATTATTTGTACATTATTTAAGGCTCTTTTCGTATAAATTGTTGTTTTTCGTCTATCAATGTTGTCCGTTGATTTCCGCTCCAGGATGCTCGCTTTCCGCGGGGCGGGCGGTGAGCCTCCTCGACGCTGCGCATCTGCGGGGTCTCACCTGTCCTGCTACTCCCGCAGGAGTCTCGCACCTTCCGCTACAATCAACTCAGTAAATAATAATATATAAAAAGCAACAAACCTTGCGAAAACAGCCTTGTTTATAAAGCTGTTTTTCCAAAAGAAAAGTGCACCTTCTTCATAAGGCGCACTTTCTTTGAATTTGAATCTTACTCAGTTTCCTCTTCAGTTCCTTCTTCTGTTCCTTCTTCAGTGCCTTCTTCTGTTCCCGTATCTTCAGTTTCTTCTGTGTTAGTCTCGTCAGTATCATCTTCATTGTTGCAGCCTGTAGCCACACCTGTAATCATTAAAACTGCCATCATAGCTAATAACCATTTTTTCATTTCCAATTCCTCCTTGGCTGCTATATTTGTTACAGTAGTAATCATAGAAGAATCCGAACGGAAATAGAAGGTCACAATCCATTTTTTTACATTCATTAACCTTCTTTTAAGAAAGTTCATGAAAATAAAACATAGCTTTTTCAAAGAGCGGGACTAAAAGCCCTTCACAAACGGGTACCTTGAAACTCATGATCTAATTTATTTCAGGGTAACTGCTGGCACTCATTCTCCACCGTCGTCCCCTCCATCATCGCTGTCTCCTGTATTACTCTCATCGCCGTTCCCGGCATGATCAGCTTCATCAAAAAATCCTTTAATCGAATCCAGTATATTTTTATTCGTATCTTCACTTTCATTCCAGTGATGTGCATTTAAAAAACTCTCTAAAGTAAATACCTGAACCGCTTGTTTTTTATGTCTGGCAATAAAGTAAAGACAAAGGATTATAATCAGCAAGATAATAATTGTAAGAATCCAGTCATTAATCACCGCAGCCGCCGCTCCTTATTTTTTTCTATAACCGATTAAGTTTTAGTCCCCGTTAGCTCTTTTTTTTGTAAGAGTCTTTTATTTTATGATAGGGAATTAACACAAATGGCTGGTCTGTAGGTGTGAATTGCTCGATTCCATTCTGGTTTTCATCAGGCAAAAAGTATGTTCGTCCCCATTTTTTGATTAACCACCCTTCACAGCCTGCCGGGATCATCCCCAGTTTTCTGCTTTAATATCGTCTAAAAAGGGATAAAACCCTCCAAAAACATTATCGAGAATGCCTATTACCTGGCATGGTTTAATAATCTGAATCCGATACAGTTTCTCTTCTTTGAATACAGATGCCATTGATATTAATCTCCTTCTTAGAAATATTTTATAATCGAAGCCTAGTATAATTGATGTCTTAACTTTACTTCTATTAAACTTCTTTTTCGTGAAAATAACGTATTTTTAGATAAATGGATTCAAATCAACTATGCAGCATCAGGGTTTCTCAGTTCGTCCATTTAGCCATCACATCACAGGACAGGACCCAGCTACTCAACTTCTTTCTTCTTCACATGCTTCATATAGACAAGATTATTGACACCGCTTCTTTCACTATGCTTTTGAGGTATACGCATAAACTCTGAAAAGCCCAGTTTTTCATAAAGCTTGATGGCATTTGTATTGGTATCTGCTACCTCTAGAACATATTCGTCAAATGGATTTGAATCCATTATGGATTTTAGCAGTTCTGCCGCCACACCCTGTCCTCTATAATTAACTGATGTTGCCACAAACTCTATTGCACCCATATTTTCAGATATTTGAAAGGGATATTGATTTTTCTCAAATTCTTTTTTGAGAACGATATAAGCAATACTTCCCATAATTAAACCAAGATGCTTTCTAAATTCACTATATTTTAATCTCACTGCAGGTGTATTGTTTGTACAGGCGGCTATAGCTGCAATATGATTGTCATCTGCAGCCGTATAGAAGACCTCAGTATTAAACATATGGGCAAATGTCCTGTAAAGTTTAGCTTTATCCTTTGAAAAGTAATTCAGCCATTGATAAAAGCCGTCTACAAAAATGACACTCATCTCATTTCTTATATTTCCTTTTGCTTCACTAGCAAGAATAATATTCATAGTCTGCCCCTCTATTCTTTGTGGATGTTTCAACTCGATAAATAAAAAACACAAAACTATACACTGAGTTTACCTGGCTTTAATATTAAGAGGATATGATTGGTTTATCAACGAAAGAGGAGGCAATATAAATGAATATGCGTGCAGTATTTATTGATATGGATGGTACACTCCTGAAAGCCTCAAACTGCATTTCCCGCCGAAACATGGAAGCCATTTATCGGCTCATAGATCAGGGAGTCATGGTGTTTCTAGCCACTGGCCGGCACTATGAAGTAACTGCTCCCTACCATAAAGAAATTGGATTGCAAACTCCCATGATCTGTTTGAATGGTGCCTCTATTCACGATGCAGAGACAGGAAGGGCTACGCAAATAAAAACCGTACGATTGAACGAGGAACGCTTTCACCATCTGACCGCAGAAAGTCCATGTAATGTTATGATCCATACATCAACTGGGCTATATTGTAAGGAAACAAATGAAGAAATCGATTATTGGACGAAAGTTGGGCAAATTCCGCCGCAGTATATTGGAGATTTAAGACAGGCTGCTTATCAGGATGTTCTTAAATATAGTGTTCGAACTGGTTCCCCAAGCCAAGAAATATCTGCTTTGTTTAAAACGGAAGCAGCAGTCATCGATTGGAATGACGGGTTTGAGCTGGTTGCTCCCGATGTTTCCAAATGGGCTGCTATCAAAAGCTTACTTAACGAACTTGGAATCAGCCCAAATGAAGTCGCAGCCATTGGAGATGGCCCCAATGATATAGAGATGCTTCGTCATGCCGGTACGGGTGTGGCAATGGGGAACGCCGGCAAACTGGTTAAAGACGCAGCTGATTTTGTTACAGGGCACCACGAAAATGATGGATTAGCTGAGTTTATTGAACGTTATCTTCTTAAATCTTATGCGATTTAAAGTATTTTATAGGTCTTTTTGAAATAAAAAAGACAGGTGTAATTCGTTAACGGGTTCCGATAAGGGAGAGAACAATTGAATTAGTATATGAAGCAGACCATTCAGCATATCAATTTGGTCTGTTTTTTTATTGTCATAACAATGTTTGCAATGAATTGACATGGAAAATAACCATCATATTAACAGCAGAATATTCAAATACGACTGAGGGCTTAGAAAATAATTAGTCTATAGCAGGTTAACCTAATAAAGACTATCTTGTATGATTATGTTTGTACTTCGAGCCTTTCATAATAAACACAAATCTACTGGAGGAAAATTATTTGATACCTTTTAATACGAAGAAATTATTTTTTATTCCTCTGTTAATAATTCTTGTAATGCCTATGTTCCACCTCCCTTTTTCTGCACATGCTGCTCAATCGTTTAGAACTGAAGATGTTGATAAATTTGTTACTAACTATATGGAACGTAACGGACTACCCGGTGCATCCATCGTAGTGGTAGAAGATGGTAAATTAGTATATGAGAAAGGATATGGTCACGATTCTGAAGGTATGTCTATAAATGAAAACTCATTAATGAGAATCGGTTCCGCATCCAAATCATTTACTTCATTTGCTGTTTTACAGCTCGTTGACGAAGGGAAAATCCAACTGGATGACCCAGTAATAAAATATTTACCAGAGGTAAAACTTGACGACACACGATGGAAAGAAGTTACAATACGTCAACTAATGAGTCACACATCAGGGATTCCGAATCCGATTATTGTTTCGCCAGCGAGCAGCTTAAAAGCAGGAGTGGAACGTTTATATGATTGGAATCTGCAATCAAATCCAGGAGAGAAACACTATTATAGCAATGCAAACTACTGGCTCTTAGCCCGCTTAGTGGAAGAAGTAAGCGGAATAGAATTCTCTCAATATCTTAAACAAAAGATATTCTCTCCATTAGGAATGGGTGATTCACTTGCAGCAGTGAACTCTACTGATTTTGTACAAGGACTGCCTAAAGGATATGTAACAGCTTATGGAACTGCAATACCTTGGACAGAGCTTGTAGCGATGAATATGGGGGCTGGAAGTATCATATCAACTGCATCAGATATGGGGAAATGGCTTGCTATGCACACGAACGAAGGGAAAAACAGTTCTGGGCAACAGCTTTTATCCAAAGAATTATTGGAAGAATCTTATTCACAGCAGCCTGGCAGCAATAAATACGGACTTGGCTGGTCTTTAAGCTCACCAAGCGTCAAACCAGTCCGAATCTCACATAGCGGTGCAGTTTCAACGTATCAAACTCAACAAGATATTGTTCCTGGCAGTGGCTATGCGGTTGCAGTTTTACTAAATAGCTTTACCCCTACTTTAGAACACGCTTATGAGATTAGTTCAGGTATTATCCAATTAGCCGAGGGACAAGAACCTGAATCAAAAGCTCCTTCACCTAAAATAATCGATTTATCACTTGGCGTTATCACATTGATTTACTTACTTTTAGGAATAAGAGGTATACTGCGAAGTAAAAAATGGTCGAAAAAACGGAAACATCAACCAACTTGGAGATTTATCCTTCGATTAATTCCTCAATTAATTCCAGCATCATTAATCGGATGGTTGTTCTTTATTGTCCCAACATTACAAAATAATAGTTCAACCACAATTGATGCATTTGGTCTTTTTCCTGCTGCAATGGTCTTATTAGCGATTGTTTTCATTATTGGATTGGTTCTTACCGCTTTAAGAATCTATCATCGATTCACCTTAAATAAAGATTAAGGATTATAGAAAATTACACTCAAAAAAAACGCTCAGAATAACTCTGAGCGTTTTGGCTTGTAATTTATATTGCTTCAGCAGGTCGCATTCCGCTAAAGCCTTTTCACATTATGCACCGATTATTTTCTTTACCTTTTGCACTCTCTCAGGATCAATCGCATGCTCATAGCTTGATTCCACACGAACTCCTGTACCAAAATGAACTTCAGTGACTGGCACCTCATCCAAAAACACACTGATATTTTCAATGGAAAGACCTGCACCCGCCATGATCTTTAAATGACTATTTGCTGTACGTTCATGCAGGCTCTTTAGTCTTTCTGCTGCATCAGCTGCACTTCTCCGGCCTCCGGAAGTAAGGATTCTCGAAATTTGCGGATACTGTTTTAGACTTTCCAATGCTGCAAATTGATCATCGGCCTCATCAAAGGCACGGTGGAAGGTTATATCCAACCCACCTGCTGCATCGATTAGACGTTTCAAATGATCGTTATGTACTTGATGATCAGGTGTAAGAACGCCAAGCACTACACCCGCCGCTCCTAATTTATTGCATACTTTAATATCCTGAATCATAATGTCAAGGTCTTCTTCCGAATAGAAAAACCCGCGGCTGTGCGGACGGATCATCACATTTACTGGAATCTTTAATTCCTTGCACACTCTTTCAATGACGCCATAGCCTGGTGTCAGACCGCCCTCTGTGAGCCCGGTTACCAGTTCAATTCTGCCTGCTCCTGCTTCCTGGGCAATTAGCGCATCACTTAGGGTATCTGCGATCACTTCTATTAACATGTTTGTATCTCCTTTAATCGTGCGTTCTAATTTTAATTTAAAAGCAATTTCTCGGACTGAAATATTTCCTTTATAGATCCCACTTCCATTCCAGCATCATTTCGAATAACGGAAGGCCTTAGGTTTCTCAGGTTTTTTATGGTTTCGTGATTGCTATAGTGTATTTGTTCAAGAATAGATGCTACAATGTTTGGCCAGACATCCTCAGATCCATTTAACACTTTGAGGGCAAATCCAGCCCGTTCTTTTTTTAGTCCGAAGCAATACACACCCTGGGCTCCGCCTTTAGCTACAATATTCTTGTCTTCCAATAAAATCGAACAGATAAAATGCTGTGATGCAACCATATTGAACTGGTTATTCATAATGGCCGTCATCTTAACAACTGCCAGCTGGAGCTGGGGGTCTTGAATCAGATCGGGACAAGCCAGCTTCAGGTATACTTCTGACATCCTTTTTAAAGGAATGGCAAAAACGGGGGTCCCGCAGCCATCAATACCAATATGAATAGCAGAGACCGGGATGCCCGATAAATGAGAAAGAATATCCATGATGTGCTTTTGTAAAGGATGGTCTTCTTTCCAGTATCCCTCCACTGGAAATCCCCATTCACGGCATACTGCAATAAATCCCATATGTTTGCCTGCGCAATTGTGATAAAGCCTCCTTTTCTGAATCCCTTGTCTGATCATCTCTTCTCTTGGCTGTATATTTAAAGGATAAGAAGGGGGGCAATAAAGTTCTTCTTCCTTTACAGGGAGTTTTGCTAGCATGGATTCCAGCGCCTTAATATGGTAGGGTTCTCCTCGATGGGAAGCTGTAAACAGTGCAGCTTCCTGCTCTGTTAATCCGTACTTATCAATTATGTCAGTCAGAAACACCGGCAGCGCCTGGATTGGCTTAGAAGCAGAGCGAAAGTATGTGTAATGCTCTTCATCACCAACCTGATAAAAGGATTCTAATTGATCATTCATACCGCAAATGATCCCTGTATGAATATTCTCAACCAGTCCTCCCCTGACTTCCTCTACTAATGCAGTGTATTTCAATTCAGTTCTCTCCTTAAAATTAGCTTATCTACTCAAGCTCCAGCATGAGATTTTGGGCCTGTATGGCCGCTCCAAGAACAACTCCGTTCTCACTTAATTCCGAATATACGATTCTCACCGATTGCTTCAATGGCTCCCAAATATATAACTCGCATTTTTGCTCAATGGCTTGCTTCATTTCAGGCAGCTTCTCAATCGTATTGCCGCTCAAGATAATGACTTCAGGATTATACAGACAGAGGAGGTTGCTGATGGCCAATGCAATATAAGTGGAGGCTCTATCCATAATATTTAGTGCCCAGGGCTCCCGGTCCCGGTAGGATTGGAACACATCTTTTATAGAAGAAATATCCTTTACTTTCCTGCTGTCAGCAAGGATCGCCCCTTCAGAAATATAGGTTGCAAGACAGCCTATTTTGCCGCAATTGCAGACATTGCCAGTAGGATCAATCACGGTATGCCCGATTTCCCCTGCATTATTGGTTTCCCCTCTGTAAATGTCTCCATTAAGCATGATAGAAGAGCCTATTCCTGACCCAATGCCTATTAATATGGAATTCTGCGAATTCTTCGCTTTGCCTGTAAAGCTCTCTGCCACAATCTTCATTTTTAATTCATTATCTACTATGACATTAAAAGAGGTAAGCTTTTGCAGATCTTCAGCCAGGCTTGCATCTTTCCACTTTAACTGATCCGATATCTTTACAATTCCGTTTTTATAATCAATATATCCAGGTAAACCGACTGCCAGGCCCATTATTTTAGCAGCAGGAATCTCGTTTTCATCCATGATCTTTCGAATGACCGCATCTATTTTATGAAGTGTTTCCATATAACTCTCTGATTCATTTCTTTTACTCTTATGTAATGAAACCATTTCTCCAATATAATTGACAATTCCAACCTTCAGCAGGGATTTATCAATTTCAATGCCAACTGTATAAAGCACATCTCCGCGAACTTCCAGCAAGGTTGCTTTTCTCCCTACTCCCGATGCAACTGCCTCCGTTTCCCTTAGATAGCCCTGCAGCTGAAGCTCAGTGACAATTCGTGTTATGGAAGTCGGGCTCATCCCCGTCATTTTTGCAATATCTATCCTTGATATAGGAGACTTGGTCTTTAAAATATCAAGAACAAGATTTTTATTTTGTCTTTTCATTAAAAGCTGATCGTGTTTCTCCATTATCCTACCTTCTTTATGCCTGCAGATTTAGACTTCCAACTCTGAAGGTGCATTTAAAGAATCGTGTTGACTCTCGCCTTCATTGGAAAAACCAACAACATCCTTTAAAACTAAATCACTTTTCTGTGCAAGTTCGTTAAAGCTTCCAAAAGAGAAATCTTACGTTTCCATTTTGGAAGCTTTCATTGGAAATCCCTATCTCATTATACACTTTGTTCAAAGCATGAATCCATTTACCTAAAGCTTTTAATGAACCCTACCGCTTCCGCGATATCACGGATTGGATTTTGGTCCACTTCTCTTTCAATCGTTAAGTACCCTTGATAATTAATTTCGTTCAAAGTATTGAAGTAAGCCTCGAAGTCAACATTTCCCTTTCCGAGCGGAAGCTCCCTAAAATATTCACCTGAGGCAACCATTTCGGCAATTTTCGCATGGTCTGTACCGCCGCCATATCCAAGGAACCCGTAGACATCACGGGGATCAGCAGGCTTAAGCCTTTTTCCATCCTTCACATGTGTATGGACAATATAATCCTTTAGGAGCCTAACACCAGCTGCCGGGTCATCTCCGGTTACCATAACCATATTCGCTGGATCGAAATTAACTGACACTCCATTTGTGCTCAGGGTATCCAGGAAGTCTTTAAGCCTGGCAGAAGGTTCAGGACCTGTCTCAATGGCAAAGTAGGCATTCATGCTTCTTGCGTAAACAGCCAGTTCTTCACATGCTGTCTGCATGGCTTCATATATGGGGCTGTCCTGCTCTTCAGGAATAATGCCAATATGCGTCGTAACAATACTTGTTCCCAATTCTGCAGCGAGATCCAAAATGCGTTTGGATTTTTCGATCTTAATTGGATTTTGCTCAGCATCCTGAAACCCATGCCCTCCAAGGTCGCCGCAAAGTGCCGATATTTCCAGTCCAATGGAATCCAAATAGCTTTTAAGTTTTTTTCGGGAAGCTTGATCTATATTTTCAGGAGCCATTTCTCCTTCAACGGCGTATATTTGTACACCATCCGCCCCCATATCCCTGCAGACTTTAAGTCCTTCGTACAAGGGCAGCCGAAGACTATCCACCATGACACCAATTTTATTTGAAAGTTTCACAGTCTTCATTTTAAGCAAACGTCACCTCACTTTTCTTATCAGCCGCTTCATAAATGCCAGCGAGGATCTTCATCATTTCCACTCCATCTTCAACGGGCGCCAATGGATTTGTACCTGTTATGCTGCTTGAAACAAAGGAATCGATCTGATTCTGAAAGGCATTGGCAAAATCAAATGTTAGATGATCCATTTGCGGATGAATATTTAAAATGGTGTTATTTTCTTCACTTACAATGGCCAATTCTGGCTCAAGTTCTGCCCCGCCTTTTGTGCCATATAATTTGACTCCAATTTCATCTTGCTTCGCATGAAGTGTATAGGATACATCCACAAATAAAGAGGCACCGTTCTCAAACGTTATAAGGGCATTTGCTAAATCTTCTACTGTATTACGGTCTTTTTGATAATCTGCCGCTTTATAAAAGCGCAAATTCTCGACATTCCCTCTGTTCCCCAGCTTGCTGTACACATTTCCGGAAATCGACTTCACTTTAGGGCGGCCCATAAGGTACCAGCATACATCGATGACATGGACACCTAAGTCAATTAAAGGGCCTCCCCCTGAGCGATCCTTGTCAGCAAACCAGCCCCCGGGATTTCCGAGACGGCGCAGGCATGATGCTTTAGCATAGTAAATGTCGCCTAAAGTTCCGTTATCAACAAAAGCTTTCAGCACTTTTGTATTTGTAGCAAACCTTCGGACGAATCCTACCTGCAGGGTTTTCCCGCTATTCCTTACAGCCGCTTCCACTTTTAACGCTTCTTCCACATTCATGGCCAAAGGCTTTTCTACCAGTACATGTTTTCCAGCGTGTAGTGCCCCAACAGATATTTCCGCATGGCTATTATTCCAGGTGCAAATGCTTACTGCATCGATATTCGGGTCACTATACACTTCTTCTATATCCCTATATACATGGGTGATTCCATACTCCAGCGCTTTCGCTTCCGCTCTTTCCGCAGAATAATCAAAAACTCCGTACAGGACAGCATCAGAATTGCTGGCAAAGGACTTGAAGTGCATATCAGATATGGATCCGGCTCCTATAATACAGACTCTTAAAGGCTCCACTTTCTTCACCCTTTCAAAACCGGCTTAGTATCATTCACTGCCTGCACTTCGTTCCATAATCTTCTTACATTATCCATGCCAATTTTCGAACCGGTCCTGCAATCTTCCATGCCTTCAAATTCCACTGTTAGATAGCCGTCATAGCCGGAGCCTTTTATCAATCTGATAATCTCGCGTATATTTAGATCTCCGTGGCCCACGATGGCTCCGCGCAAATAGTTTTCATTTACCGTTCTGAACCATACTCCATCACCCGGATTCTCATAATATGGGCGAATATAGAAATCTTTTAAATGGACAGTTGCCGCGTATTTCAGATTCTTTTTCACCCCAACGAGCGGATCCTCATCAATGCAAAGGAAGTTGCCGACATCGAGAGTTGTTTTGAAGTTAGGACGGTCCACCTCATGAATGACCCGCTGTACCCGGTCGCTCGATTGGACATTGAATCCGTGGTTTTCAATGGTTGTCGTAATGCCGTATTGTGCTGCATAATCTGCGATTTGACGGCTTCCTTCTACTAGCTTATCAAAATGCTCTTCGAAGTAGTGAATCGTCATTTCTTCTGGCTTCAGCTGAAATGCTGTTACATCATGGCGCATAATCTTAATGCCCATGAGATTAACAATATCCACATGCTCCTTCAGCCTCTCCACTTCTTGTTCGAATGCTTCCTGTGTCGGCTGAACAAAATTGGCCGGCAGGGAATAGGCAGAAAGTTCAATACCTGCTGCTTCTGCTCTCTTCTTAATTTGATGTGCCAGCTCCGCATTATCCACAACCGAAAAACCATAAGGGACTATTTCCATATGTTCCCCGCCATTTTCGGCAATCCAGTCGATCACATCCAGAACCGTCATATTGCCATCTCTTAATTCTCTTACCAAACTGTACGTGCTAAGTCCAACCTTCATGAAAATCCTCTCCTATTTCCAGTATTTTTATAGTGAATTTGCCAGGAATGCAGATATTCCGCCAAGTGGCCGATATTTTAAACATGTGATCGAAAAAATTAAATTCTGAACTATATCTCCGAAAAGTGACCGATAAATTCCTGCAGTGCGTAAAATCCTTAAGATAAATCTCCTTGAATCAGCACGTTTGGCTAATCCATTAAATGACATGCAACAAAATGATCATCAGCCAGTCCTTTTTTCACCTCTGGTTCCACTGTTCTGCAAATATCCATACAGGCAGGACACCTCGTGTGAAAGCGGCAACCGGAAGGAGGGTTAACCGGACTCGGCAAGTCTCCCTGCAGGACAATCCGCTCCCTTCTCAGCCGCGGATCCGGGACTGGCACAGAAGATAACAGTGCTTTTGTATAAGGATGCTGCGGATTTGAGAAGATGACATCCTTCGGACCTGATTCAACAATGGTGCCAAGATACATGACCCCGATGCTGTCGCTGATATGTTCGACTACACTTAGATCATGAGAAATAAATAGATAGGTAAGATTAAATTCAGTCTGCAAATCCTTTAATAAGTTCAGGATTTGAGATTGAATGGAAACATCAAGAGCGGACACGGGTTCATCAGCTATAATGAGCTTAGGCTTCATAATCAGCGCCCTGGCTATGCCGATCCGCTGGCGCTGGCCGCCGCTGAATTCATGAGCATACCGGTCTGCATGATGTTCTGTAAGTCCAACGACTTCGAGCATTTCTGACACCAGGTGATTCCGTTCGGCTTTTGATAGTTTCGTATGGATCACAAGAGGTTCGGCAATAATCTCTCTTACTTTCATTCTTGGATTGAGAGATGCATAAGGGTCCTGAAAGATCATCTGCACCTTTCTTCTTACCAATTTCAGCTGTGATTCTTTCTTTTGTGAAATTTCTTCGCCATCAATCCAGATTTCACCATGGCTAGGAGTCAGCAGCCTTGAGATCAGCCGGCCTGTTGTAGACTTGCCGCACCCGCTTTCTCCAACCAGACTGTATGTAGTCCCCTGCTCGATCCCGAACGACACATCATGAACTGCCTTTAATGATCTCTTTTTGGCAAACATGCCGCCAGGAAGCGTGAATGACTTCCTCAGCCCGTTTATTTTCAGCAGTGTCTCAGGCATATACATTCTTCCTCCCTTCTTCAATCATCCAGCAGCTGCACATTCTCCCATTTCCCAAATCAGTGGGATTCGGTTCTTCCTCTAAACAAATGGCCATGGCCTCAGTGCATCTTGGCGCAAATTTGCAGCCCTTTGGCATATTGCTGGGATCAGGCACATTCCCTTTAATGGATGTCAGTTTATCCTTCCTCTGCCCGATTTTTGGAACAGATCCTATCAGTCCTTTCGTATAAGGATGCTTGGGGCTTTCAAATAAATCGAATACATTCGCTTCCTCTACTACGCGGCCTGCATACATGACTGCTACCCGGTCACACATTTCCGCCACTACACCCAGATCATGGGTAATTAATAGAACGGACATGCCTTCCTCTCGCTGCAGCTGTTTCATCAACTCCAATATTTGCGCCTGAATGGTTACATCCAGTGCAGTCGTCGGCTCATCTGCTATTAGAAGCTGAGGATTGCAGGACATGGCCATGGCAATCATAATCCTTTGCCGCATCCCCCCGGACAGCTGATGGGGAAATTCATAAACGATTTCTTCTGCCCGGGGAATCCCAACTTTCTTTAAAATAAAAATCACATGCTCCTTCGCCTGTTTTTCGTTTAAAGCAAGATGCAGCCGGATAGGCTCCAGCAGCTGTTCCCCTATTTTCATTACGGGATTTAATGAAGTCATCGGCTCCTGAAAGATCATGGCCATTTGTTTTCCGCGGATCTTTCTCATTTCCCGCTCTGATTTATGAGTAAGATCCTCGCCTTTAAAGGAAATGCTCCCGCCCGATATTTCTCCGCTAGTGCCTTTAAATAATTTCATGATTGACAGGGAGGTTAAACTTTTGCCGCAGCCGGATTCCCCTACGAGCCCGAGTACCTCTCCTTTATTGATATGAAAACTGACACCCCGCAAAATTTTCAGCTTTTCCTTATCCTTTGTAAATTGCGTCTCCAGCTCGTTAACCTGCAATAGCTTCTCCATTTTTTCAATCTCCCTTACTCATTCTTCGTTTTAGGGTCCAGGACATCCCGGAGCCCATCTCCGACAAGATTGAAAGCAAGCACTGTCAAAAAGATCGCTAATCCCGGCATCATGACAACATGGGAAGCTGTTCCTAAATAATCACGGCCAAGGCTGAGCATAGCACCCCAATCCGGTGTTTCAGGACTGGCGCCGAGACCCAGGAAACTTAAACTGGAGGCCGCTAAGATTGCCGTGCCAATTCTCATCGTAATAAAAACGATTAAGCTTCCAAGAGTTTCAGGGAAAATGTGCTTGAACATAATTCTTCGGTGCGAGGCTCCCATTGATTTCGCTGCTTCCACAAAGACGGTCTCTTTCCCCTCCAATGTCGAGCCCCTTACCAGTCTTGCAAAAGATGGAATACTGAAAACGGATACTGCAATTACCACATTCGTTAATCCCGGCCCTAAAATGGCCACAATGGCGATTGCCAGCAGCAGATCCGGAAACGCAAACATGACATCACTGCCTCGCATAATAAGACGATCCAGCCAGCCGCCAAAATAACCGCTCATTAGTCCAAGGATGATTCCTCCAGCCGCTCCCAAAAAAACAGCCAGAAAACTGACACCAAGCGAAATTCTCGCACCTACGAGCAGCCGGCTGAAAATATCGCGTCCGTATTCATCCGTGCCTGCCCAATGTTCATTGCTCGGACCCTGCAGCGTCGTATTATAATCGGGCTCATAAGGATCATAGGGTGCAATATAAGGCCCAATGATGGCAATGATGATTAGCAGCAGGATAAAAATGCTTGCCCCAAATGCCATTTTTTGCTTTTTCCAATTCTTAAAGAATTCTTTAACAGGTGAGTATTTTTTCTTTGGAATCACTGGGGTATAGGCATTTACTTCTTTTATGATTTCCATGATTCCCCTCCTCTAGGAAACGTAGCGTATTTTCGGATTCAGCATACTGTACATGATGTCTACTATTAAATTAACGAGAATAAATTCAATGGAAAAAAGCAATAGCTCGGCCTGGATGACTGGATAGTCCCTGAAGGCAATGGAATCAATCAGCAATCGTCCCATTCCCGGAAAACTAAAGACGGTTTCTACTACAACTGACCCTCCAAGCAGGAAGCCAAACTGCAGCCCTGCAATAGTGACTACAGGAATTAAAGAGTTTCTCAATGCATGCTTTGGAATGACTACTGATTCCTTTAACCCTTTCGCTCTTCCCGTCCGGATAAAATCGGCTCTTAATGTTTCAAGCAATGATGACCGGGTAAATCTGGCAAGCATGGACATGATGCCTGCGCCTAAAGTGAGGGAAGGCAATATATAGCTTTTCCAGCTCTCGGCCCCCCCTGTTGGAAACCAGCCAAGCTGGACAGAAAAAATCTGAATAAGAATCAACCCAAGCCAGAATCCCGGCATGGAAATTCCAGAAACGGCTGTGACCATCCCAAGATAATCCGGCCATTTATTTTTGAATACCGCAGACAGTGTGCCTATTAACAAACCAAGCACCAATGCCCAGCCCATACTCATGAACGTTAAATAGATGGAGGGCATGAAGCGGTCTGCAAACATCTCTGAAACCGGAAGACCTGTCTTTAAGGAAGTCCCCAAATCTCCTTGAAACAAATTGCTCATGTATGTAATGTATTGATCCCAAATAGGCTTATCGAGCCCCAATTCCGCCCTGATGATATTGACCTCTTCAAGAGTTGCATCCTTTCCGGCAACTAATCTGGCAGGATCTCCAGGAATTAAATGAGTGAAGAAAAAGATTAATATTGAAACAATAAATAGGATTGGGATCATTTCCAGGATTCTCTTCAGGATATATTGAAGCAAAATGAAAACCCCTTTCTTAGAAAGGAAGAGGCATTAGGTGGTACACAACCTTTGCCTCTTCTGATTACCTTGCTTTTACTTAAGATTCGCGTCTGTCACATTAATTCCGCCTGTTGGAGAAATGAAGACGCCCTCGACATTGGACCTTGAACCAGCTAGAATCTCATCTACCCCAAGGAAGATCCAAGGTGCATCTTTGTAGATAGCTGATTGAATATTGCTGTAGATTTCTGCCTGCTTGTCAGGATCTGCTGTTTGATTTACCTCTGTAATCCACTTATCTACATCATCATTTTTGTAGTATGCAGTATTCGCTCCATCCGGCGGGAATGAGCTGCTGCTGAACAATGGCTTCGTTGCATTGGTGGTATCGGATGGATACGCAGACCAGCTGACATACCACATTTGCACCTTTGCCTCTTCCGGTGTCTGAGCTCCATAAATCTCATCTGACAGCGTGCCTTCTTCCATTGATTTAATTTCAACCGTAATGCCAATTTCTTTTAACTGCTGCTGGATAAACTGCATTCCCTTCAATGTATCTGAATTGGTGTTACCCCAAATTTCAGCATTGAAGCCATCTTCAAATCCAGCCTCTTTCATTAATTCTTTTGCTTTCTCAATGTTGTGATCATAGGTTTCCTGTTTGGAGTAAAACTGGGTTTTGCTAGGTATAATCGAGTCCAGCGGCAAGCCGTAGCCGGAATTTACGACACTTATGAATGCCTCTTTATTCACTGCATAGTTAATGGCCTGGCGAATGCGGACGTCATCATAAGGCTCTTTCATCGTATTGATGGATACATATCGGGCAATCGTGGAAGGAATCTTATGAATTTCAACGTCTGAATTGCTCTCCAATTCCTTCAAGTTTTGAACTGGCGCCGGATAGATCACATGTGCTTCGCCTGTTTTAAGCATAGCTACACGGGAGCCGTTTTCTGGAACAGGTTTGTAAGTAATCTTTTTCACACGATCAGCCTTATCCCAATAATCATCGAATCTTTCAACTGTTAGATGATCCCCCTGAACCCATTCCACAAACTTGAATGGACCGGTGCCAACTGGTGTTTTGCCGATATCACCGGAAGAATCATTGATCAGCTTCGGGCTTAAGATTTTAGCGGAAACAAATCTTGTCAGCATACCTGCATATGGTTCCTTTAATGTGACTTTAATTTGATAATCATCAATCACATCGATGCTGGTAATAAGATTGAAACCGCGGCTATTTAACCTGAGGCTCTCATCCTTCATAATCCTTTCAAAGCTGGTTTTAACCGCCTCTGCATTGAACAGCTCTCCATCATGGAAGGTAACACCCTGCCGGAGTTTGAATGAATATTCCAGTGCATTGTCACTGACACTGTATTCCTCAGCCAGCTGCGGAATAATTTGCCCTTCTTCATCCGACCCCAGCAATCCCTCTAACATGGCCGTCTGGACAGAATTTGAATTCGTATCGCCCGTATTATGCGGGTCCATGGATATAAAGTTTTCATTTACCGCAATCACTAATTCTTCTTCATTCGAGCTTGAAGAGCTTCCAGAGCTTTCTTTCTCATCCGTTCCGCTTTCTTTGCTGGAGCAGCCAGCCATTAGTACCAAAGAAACAAAAACAACAAATAGCATTTTCCACACGTTTACCCTTCTCAAATTGCTTTCCCCCTCGAACAATTTTGTCTTTTTTGCTTTTCTTGGAAGTTCAATTCAGATAATTAATTTCACCAAGTTAATAAATATGCAAAAAAATTATGTATTTTAGCGTATTTTAGTTTGTTTTACATATTATTTTCTCCACTGATGAAAATAATTAAATTTATTATAGATTGATATTCTCGTGATTTCAATATTAAATTCTGAAAATTTTATATTTTTTTATTTTTCACGGTGTACTTCTTATCTCTTCCCTTTATTTTTAGTTTCGTACAAGGCAGAGAAATACCGAACTTATAAGCCGGAAATTTAAAATTTAATAGACAAAGTCCCAGATTCATTTTTTTGAAACAGTTATATAAATTCTTTACTGGAGGTTTGATAATGGAACAAAGCTATAACCGTCCCCCGCAGCATCTCGCATGGCACGAAACATTAGAAATCCATGAATTAGTCGCTTTTCAATCTATTGGACTTATGAAACTAAAAAAAGCATACCGGGAAATAACTGACCCGGATTTAAAGGAAATATACAGACAGTCCATTCATGCCCTAAGTAAAAATATCAGCGAGCTTCTTCAGTTTTATCCCATGGCTCCAGGATCGGATCGATTTGATGAGGAAAGAGTGGATAAACTGCCATTTTACTCTGGGGATTTATTAGGCCTGGCCAAAACTTCTGTCAGGAATTATGCAATTGCCATTACCGAAACAGCGACGGATTCAGTAAGAATTGTATTAACTAAACATCTTATGGTAGCAATTGATTTACACGCAAAAATTTACCAGTATATGTATAAAAGAGGCTTTTATCCTTCTTACAATTTAAACAAATTACTTAAAAACGATGTAAACCTTGCAAATAAAGCTCTTTCTGAGCCTATTTAACGCATTAAATCAGCTTCCGCTTTGACTTATGGATATTTGATTCTTTTTGACAATGTCGGGGTCACCTGATGAATGAGCATATCGGAACAATTTCCCAGATTCCAGGCTTAACTTCAGATTGTTGGCCCCCGTTAAATGAACTTGCCAATAAGACCAATTCATTTCAATCTTGTTGCCTGGCTAATCGTCCCTTTTCCTCAAATCCATTGAAAACATCAAATTTGATAACCACCGAATTTCTTCTTATAAAATTAATAGACCAGGCATATCAGCACCTGGTCAAATTCTTGCTTATTAAGCTGTTTTCAGCTTTCTTTTAATCCTGGCAGCAAAGACTTCAAGGATAATCGCTACGGCCAGGATAAAATAAGTAATTGCCCCTATTTCCCTCATATCCAGGTAAAAGCTGCTTGCCATGAACATGTCAAATCCGATTCCGCCGGCCCCTGCTGCTGCTCCCATGGCAACGGCTACTGCAAAGTTAATCTCAAAGCGGAGAAATGTCCAGGAAATCATATAAGTGATGGAAGATGGGATAGCCGCTTGAAAGACAATTTGCCACCAATTGGCTCCGCTCGCCTGCAGCGCTTCAATCACTCCCCTATCCAATTCTTCAAAGGACTCCGAATAAGCTTTGATTAGATAACCGATCGAATGGAAGGTCATTCCAATAACTGCAGCTGTACTTCCAAGTCCGGCTGCAACCGCGAAGATCAGCACCCACAGGACGGTCGGCACAGCTCTTATAAAGGCTACCATGCTTTTAATGACTATTGAAACCCTTTTCGAGGACAGATTCTCAGCAGCCAGCAATCCGAATAGTACTGCAATTATGGCTCCAAACAAGGTTGTCAGGAAAGCCAGCCCGAGTGTGACCATAACTTGGTAAAGGGCATGTCCAAAGGAGAAATGCTTCAAGTGCGGTTCAAGGAAGATGGTTTTTAAATTGGCGAATGTGCCAAGAAGCGCATCCATAAAGTCCAGTTCCTTATAATCAAAGCTGTAAAATGCATAGACTGTCACCGCAGCCAGAATAAAGAGGGTTAATCTTGTCACAATGGCCGCTTTGTTCAAAGGCTTAGCCGGCATTCTTTTGCCAAGCAGATGATCGGCTGGTGCTGTTACATTACTCAGCTGTTCCTTTACCTCCATTACAATATCACCTTCCTTACATAATTGGATGCATATTCGATCAATAGGATAGCAGCAATGATGACAACAACGACCAGACTTGCTGTGTCATAAGCCAAACTCTTATAGTATAAGTTGAATGTAAAGCCGATTCCAGATCCTGTCAGCAGTCCAATTAATGTGGCACTTCGGATATTCGTTTCGATCATGAACAAAACCCAGCTGATTAATTGCGGTATGCTTGATGGGATCACTGATTGGAAGATGATAGAAAAGTAGCCCGCACCTGTCGCTTTTAACGCCTCTACTGATCCTCCGCTCACTTCATCGATCGTTTCCGTAAAAGCCCTTGTTAAAAATCCAAATGACCCGAAGAATAAAGCAAAATAGCCAGTTAACGAACTTTGGCCGAATGAAAACAGCAAAATCAGCGCCCATGCTGCAACATCGATGTTTCGAAAGACAGTGGCAATTCCTCTTGTAATCGCTCCAAAAAAGGGATTTATTCTTGTTGTATTCGAACCGAAAATGGAAAATAATAGGGCGAATGCAGCAGCTGCTGTCGTAGCCGCAATCGAAACCAGGAGTGTTTCCTGCAGCTTTTCCAGAATAACTGGCAGCTTTTCTAAGGATTCTGCGGTTGGATAAAAGTTCGCCATTCCCCATTGAATGGCTTTCGGGATTGAAGCAAAGCCCTTTAAAGCATTGTACTCCGTAATAATCATGGCAAGGATGGTCACGGCTCCAAGGAGTAATAGGAAGGCAAGTGTGTTTCGCTTTTTCTTAGCAAAGATATCAGCCTGCATGTATGCCTCCAATGTCAAAGATTAAATCTTCTGCTTCCGATCCATATATTCGCTGAATGTCTTCTGAAGTCAAGCCTTTAGCCGATCCATTATACACTACTTGCCCTTTGTTAATGCCGATGATTCTGTCTGAATATTTGATTGCTACATCTACCTGATGAAGATTGACAACAACGGTAATGCCCATTGTTGTTGAAACCTTCTTCAAATGATCCATGATCACTTTTGCCGAATTAGGATCCAGGGACGCAATGGGTTCGTCGCACAAAAGCATCCGCGGATTTTGGATAAGCGCACGGGCAATGCCAACCCGCTGTTTTTGCCCGCCGCTTAATTGGTCTGCACGCTTATATATCATTTCGTTCAGTCCAAGCACATTCAAAATCTGGACGGCCTGCTGCTTTTCCTCTTTGCTGTAATATCCAAGAACTCCAGCCAGTGTTGATTTGGTTCCCAATTTTCCGTGCAGCGTGTTTTCGATTACCGATAATCGATTCACTAAGTTATAGTGCTGAAAGATCATGCCAATTTTGGTGCGGACCTGCTTTAATTCTTTTTTCTTCAAGTCCATTACCTGGAGATCCTGGAACCTTATTTCTCCGCCTGTCGCATCAATCATGCGGTTGATGCAGCGGAGGAGAGTTGATTTCCCTGCTCCTGATGGGCCGATAATGGAAACGAACTCCCCTTCCTGGACTGAGAAGCTTACATCAGTTAATGCTTTCGAATCTTTGCCAAATTGCTTTGTAAGGTGATTAACTTCCAATAATGCTGTCATGAGTTAACCCCTCCTATCCAATTGTTTTATCCTGCTTTAACGGGCAGTAGATTTCATCACTCTGTTCTAACTGCAAATAAATCTTGACTGTAAGCAAATTAATAATTTTAACCGAAAATAAATCAGAAATATACCTAAAAAATTCTCTATTCTATGCAAATAAATTAATCTATCCCCAAAGACAATAAAGTAAAAGTCATCAGCGGGGAATGGAAGCCCCCACTGATGAATGCTTACCTTTATTTTGCAAGCTCGCGGATCGGATTGAACCACCCATCCTCTACTTCAACCAGACGCTCATTTCCAGATTTCTTGCTGAATAATCCGGAAAATTCGGAGTCCTCCGGAACAAAGATTTTTTCGTTATTTGCCACTTCATCTGATGTCATGATTTCAAGAAGCTGTTTTTGGTCTTCTTCGCTCAATGTACCGGAATTAATTACAAATGGTGCATTTAAAACTGGAGTTACTGAGATTAAGCTGAACTCTTTTCCGGCAACCGTGTTCAATGGTTCAGCAGCATCATCTTTCACTTTATAAACTGCGCCTGGCTTGTTAGCATCACCTTCTGCAAGCTCCACATAATTGTTCACACATGTATCACAGAATGCCGCTACATCCGCTTTGCCGGTTAATAGATTGACAGCAGAACCCTGGTGGGAGCCGCCAAATAATACTTCATTGAAGAACTTGTCCTCTCCGCCCTCAAGTAAATCCTCAGCTGTCAAACTCTTAAACTCTTCTTTTTCGCTGAAATAATCAGTAATGCCTGTAGATGGAACCTTGAATCCTGATGTGGAACTGTTTGAAACAAAGGAGAATTTCTTTCCTTGAATATTGTCTATGGCAAATTCCCCGCCGTTTTTGTATTCATCTGCATTTTCCTTCTGAACAGCCAGCCAGCTGTAATACACAGCGTCCTCCAAAGTGCCGGACTCGCCGCTTGGAACAACCAGCGGAAGAACCTTTTCATTCTTGTTATGGGATTCTATGTATCCTTGTGCACCAAGAAACGCCATATCTGCATTGCCGTTGGCAATCGCTTCAATTGCTACAATATAGTCAGTCGTTGTTTGATGCTCCACTTTCTTTCCTGTTTTCTCTTCTATTAATTTCCCAATTTCGTCACGTGCCTCACCTAAATCTGCGCCTGATTCGTTTGGAAGCCAAGCGATCGTCAGTGTATCATCCTTCTCTGAGTTTGCAGTGAACGAACAGCCTGCAAATACAACTGTCATAGCCATAGAAAGCAGAAATAGCGCCATTTTCTTCATGATTTTTTCCCCTCTCTTATTTGGAAAAATTTTTATAATACCATTGACCTAACTATAGCGAAAGAATATTAATCTACTGATAAGGCATTATGAGAAATCGTTAAGCACTGGTAAAGAATTAATGAGACAATGTAAATACACCATTCTGCATGTTGTATTCCCTGTCACATAAGTTGTTCATAAATTCAAGATCATGAAAGATTCCCAGCATCGTCGTGCCTTCTTGCATTAGTTGCTCTATTAAGACTTTCACCTTCATTTTAGATTCATAGTCCAGGCTTGCGGTCGGTTCATCCAGAAGAAGCAGTCTTGGCTTCTTGACCATCGCCCGCGCAATGTTGAGTCTGAGTTTTTCCCCGCCAGAAAAGGTGGCAGGATAGCTGTCCCATAGCTCTGGGTCCAGCTCGAAATGCGAAAGGATCTGCTCTGTCTCTTTCTCAGCATGAACAAGGTCCCGTCCCATTTCAATAAGGGCCTGCATTACAAGCTGCCTGGCAGTGGTTCTTGGCATAACATTCAGAAATTGAGATACATAGCCTATTTCATGCTTGCGCAAATAAATCATTTGTCTATTTGTTGCCTCTGCAATATTGAGAGGACCGAACTTTTTGGAATTGTACCAAATGCTTCCATGTTGAAGTCTGTATGTTCCATAAATACATTTCAGGATTGTTGATTTTCCGCTTCCGCTTTTTCCAGTAATTCCAACAAAGTCTCCTTCCCCCAATCTGATATCAATGCCGCTCACTGCATGGATATTTTTCCCGAGATTATGAAGGCTAAATGATTTGGACAGTTCCCTGATTTCCAATAGATTTTCCACCAATCCACCCGCTTTCTCTCAAAGTAGTATTAAATTCTGTAATTCGTTTTTTGGATCAGCTTCCCATCAACGAATACGCCCGTGATTACCGGAAAATCGTCTGCCAATTTTTCAATGATCAAAAGGTCTGCTTTTTTTCCTTCCTTGATCGAACCGATTTCCTCATCCATATTCACGGCTTTTGCAGGATTAATGGTGACAAGCCTGATCATGTCTGCCAGATCCATCCCAAACTTCCTTACCAGTTCAAAAATGGCATGAAGCATGGCAGCCGGATAGTAATCACTGCACAAGATATCAATTGAATCATTTTGAATCGCGTCGGCAGCACCCAGATTTCCGCTGTGGGAGCCTCCGAGCAGCACATTTGGGGCTCCGGCCACTGTATACATGCCAAGCCCCTTCGCCTTGTACGCTACCTCCTGGGTAATCGGGAATTCACTGATGGTAGTGCCAAAGCTTTTGACCAGCTCCAGCTTTTCGAAACTGTCATCATCATGTGAAGCAACTGCTATATTATGTGCCCGTGCGTGCTCCGCAATCTCCTTCATATCTTCGACTGAAAGCTTTTCCTTCGTTTGGTGATTTCGGATTAAAACGTCTATAGCGGCATCGCTCATGCTGTTATAGCTTTTAACCGTGTTCCGGTAAATTTCCAGATGGCGATATTGCCCTTGTCCGGGTGTATGGTCCATAAACGAAATCAGGTGCACCTTATCTTCGCTTATATAGCTTTTGAGGTTTTCGATTTCATCCACATTATCAATTTCCATTCGTGCATGGAAGCGATGTCGGACAAGATGCTTCGTACTGTGTGTCTCATCAATCAGGTCGATGAGCTTTCTGACATTTTCCGGTTCCCGGATCGGCTTGTATGCATATTCTGTTTCTTTAAATAGGGAAAGGGAGTGGAACATCGTTGTGATTCCATGGGATATGAGCTCCTTCTCTGCTTCCCTTAGACTTAAATGAAAGTTCATTAATGAGGTTGGCCTCGGTGCCGCCATATGCTCAATATAGTCGGAGTGGATATCGATAAATCCAGGTGTGACATAGCCGCCCGCTGCATCTATCACTTCCATGGAATCTTCAAATTTCATTTCTCCCTTTGGAGCAATTCTGCTGATCCTATCATTCTCAATCAGAAGGTCATAGCCTTGCAGAATAGTATCCTCTGTAATAAGTTTTCCGTTCGTAATGACGTACAATGTGCTTCCCCCTAATTTGAAATGAAATATATTCCGATTAAGCCTTAAAGAAGCGAATGAACCAAGCTTTGAGTAAATGGAGCTTGAGGATCTTCGAGTATTTGATCTGTCAGCCCCTGTTCAATGACCTGTCCCTCCAGCATGACCAATGTTCTGTCCGCAAGCATCCGGATAACGCCCAAATCATGCGAAACCAGCACTATGCTAATATTCATCTCCCTCTGCAGGCTTTTAATTAAATCCAGAACACTTGCCTGTACAGATAGATCCAGTCCGGTCGTAACCTCATCCAAAAGCAGAATCGGAGGCTGATTAGAAAGTGCCTTGGCAATTTGCACACGCTGCTGCATTCCTCCGGAAAAATTCTTTGGTGCTTCTTTCCGGCGATGGACGGGAATATTCACCTTACTGAGCAGCTCTGATCCCCTGTCTTCCATAATCCCTACATTCCTGCTGCCGGCTGCAATCAATTTTTCGGCAATATTTCCAATCGAAGAAAAGTCGATTCTTAATCCCAAAAGAGGGTTTTGATAGACTTTCCCCATTAAGTGGTTGCGGATATACCGTTTTTGCTGGGAAGACTCCTCAAAAAGATTATTCAGCCCATTCTGGTAGGAAGAAATATACGCTTCCCCTGAAGTTGTTTCCTGGTCAAAGTACAGGCATTGCATTAAGGTGGACTTGCCGCTTCCGCTTTCCCCTACAATTCCAAGCACCTCTCCAGGGTATACATCAAATGATACATCTCTGCACGCATAGACCGTTCCGCACACACTGCAGTAATTTTTGATCAGGGTCAAAGGCTCCGGGTTTCTGCAATGATCGCAGCCGGGACCGAATTGCTTGTTTAAGTTTTTTATAGATAAGACCGGAACCTCAAATTCAGTCATTTAATTCACTCCTGCCTTTTCGACTTCGTTTAATATTTCATAGCAATAGCTTGTATCATTGCATTGGTAATATGTCTCTCCTGTTGCCTCATCGATCAGTTCGTCAAGGAATACTCCCTCAGAGCCGCACAACCTGCAGCATTTCCCATCAAAACTTTCCCCTTCAAACGGATAATCTTCAAAATCAAGGGAAACGATTCTCGTAAATGGCGGAACTGCATATATCTTCTTTTCGCGACCTGCTCCCAATAAAATGAGTGCTTCATTTTCATCCATTTTCGGATTATCAAAGCGAGGGATCGGGCTTGGTGCCATTACATAGCGGCCGTGAACCATGACCGGATGATCTGCACCTGTTGTCATGCTTCCGTATTTCATGATCTGTTCAAAGAGCATGAGCCAGGCACCGCTGTATTCTTTTTCTGCATGCAGCTTTTTCGTCACATGCTCACTCGGTTCAAAATAACGGAGCGGTTCAGGAAGCGGTACCTGCAGCACAAGGATTTGTTCCTTTTTCAGCGGTACCTCAGGGATTCTGTGCCGTGATTGAATAATGGTCGCCTGAGAAGTATATTCCGTTATCTGAACACCTGTTGTATCTGATACAAGCTTTTTAATACTGACCGCATTGACAGATTCATCTGAACCCTGATCAATTACCTTCAATACATCCTCTCTCCCGATCAATGAGAGTGTCAGCTGCAGGCCGCCTGTCCCCCAGCCCCTTCCAATCGGCATTTCCCTTGACGCAAATGGAACCTGATAACCCGGGATGGCAATCGCTTTTAATGTAGCTCTTCTAATTTCCCGCTTCGAACCTTCGTCAAAGAAAGCAAAGTTATAGGCGTTATTCATATGCTTGCACCTCTTCCCGTTCGTCTGCTTTTGTTTTTGTCTTTCTCACACTGTCAAGCTTCGACTGGAACGTTACATAATGCGGCATTTTCAAGTGCGATATAAAGCCGGTTGACTCGACAGAATCAATATGAAAAAGGACAAATTCCTCATTATGGCTTGGGAAGCTATTATCAGGATGCTCCAGACAATTATCCAGAATGCCCATTGCGATCGCTTTTGTCTCATTCTGTCCGAAACATAATCCGTATCCGATTTCAAACTCCAATTCCTTTTTGCCTTTTTCCTTTTCAGCCATGAACGGCATCAGCATTTCCGCTTCTGTTGTTTTGATATCACCAATGTAATAGTCATCTTCATCACTGCCCTCGTCATTCGGATGGCCCACGTATATTGGCAGGCTTCCAACTCTTAGCTCCCCAACAGTCGGATGCAGAGCGCCATAGCCTCTGATAACCGCATAAGCCAGTGAAGTAACAGCTCCTGTCTCTCCTCTTGTCAGAATTTGCAGGCGCTGGCTGCGGCTTGAGGGAAAGTCAAGGCTTTCCCTCGTCACATCATCCGGCTCAGCATCATTGTTTTCAAGTGGAGGAATTAAGCCTTCTTTCCTCAAATAATCCAGCACCTTCGGTAATATAAGATCGGGCTCCTGCTGCAATTCACCAAATGGGTTATTTTCTGAAGCATAAGATGACAGCCATTCTTTTACCGTCTTTTCCGTTTCCTTCATCAGATTGAAATCGAGGAGCCGGTGGGTATAATCCGTTGTCGCCCCTAAAATCTGGCCGCCGGGAATATCTTTGAAGCTTGCTGAAATCCGGCGTTCAACCTTCATTTCCCCGGTTTCAATGGTTTTCGAGCAGTACTTTCTCGGCAGCGTCGAGCGGTATGCGCGAAGCAGGAATACTGCTTCTTCCGGATTTCCTTCAGCCTGCTTGATCGCTAATGCTGCAAGCTTTTCATTATATAAGCTGCTTTCTGACATCACTTGATCGATTAACCCTCTCATCCCTGCTTCAATCTGTCCGGTTTCCAGCACTTGTTCCTTATGAATCCTTTCATATTTCAAGCGTTTTATCGATTCTTCAATGGCTTGTGTCCCGCCTTTTACCGCTACATAACCCATTCTTTCTCCACCTCCCTGGTTTCAGTTATTTGAGTCGTTCTTGGCAGTGATAAAAGCTGATGATATCGGTCCACGAATATCAGGTCGACCCCTGTTGGATACTCTTTATTTTTTTCACTACGTCTTTCAATCCAATTTCCTGTTAGATCTATACTGATTCCGGTGCTTGTTTGAATGCCAGGTCCTTTCAAAAGCAGGTCATTACCGACCGTGATCGCTCCTGTTTCTGCTATAATCACTGCGGATTTGTGCGGGTTTATGAACGTCCCCGGATTCGCTATTTCAATGGCATGTTCCAGAGACCCAGCCCCGGCATCCTTCAGGAGAAATAAATAATCTGCCTGACCCGCTTGTACCGCTTTTGCGAATGTTAATTGATTGATTTCTTTTTCAACTGCTTCAGCCTTACTGCCATACACCTTAAACGTAACCTCAGGATCAAGCAGCGTGAGTGCCAGCAGTAAAATTGAGCTGGAGCAGCCAGCAGCATTTTCTCCGTCCAGTATTGCTGCCTCCTTGCCCAGGTCTGATATCAGTCCTGGCCTTGAAGTGGAATCGACTAATTTTCTATATACAGATTGCAGGTCATGAACAACATCCAATTTCAAAGCCTGTTCCTCCTTCTATTAAACATCCATCGTCTCAAAGCTGACTTTTGTTCTTAAAATGGCTTCATTCTTTGCTTTTCTTTTCTGTTCTATATAGTGCTTTTCAATTTCGAGTATCCCGGTCCATGGTTTGGTTTCGGGAAGATTCCCGAGAAATGCCGCGTCAATCACGGCAAGATGATAAGCCAGATCTGGATGATCGCCTCTCACAATTCCTATGCCGATCTTTCCTTCCACCTTTGCCTTGCATTCTGTCACCAGCACTTCCCCTAAATAAAACAGGCTTTTCCTGGAAGTCTCCCGCACCTTTAACATCACAAGCCCATTTTCCGGTTCCTGTATAACAGAAACTGAATATTTTTGCTCAATTTCTTTCGCTAAAGATTTTGCCAATTCATGTGAACCTTCAATCAAAATTTCTGTTCGCTGTTTTCTTTTCACCTTTTGGCCTCCATCTGTTTTTGTTCTGCATCTTAAATCTATCTTGTTGCCAAGCTGGCGGATGTTAAAGAAGTGTAAATTATGTAAGAGTTTTATTAACCTGATATATTTCCAAAGCCAAATTAAATTAAGTAAGTAAAGCAATCGCTCCTATATTTGATTCTTGAGACTTCCAGTACTGTTCCCGTCTCCTTGTCCTTACAGAGGGACTCCAGAAGCAGAAGCGGAATCAAACTCGAGCATTGCAGGATTTTCCGTTCAGATTCATTCGGGAAAACCACACTCAGCTGACTTTGGCCCGAAGTGAATTCTTTATAGCCATGCGTTTTGTAATAATGAAAAATAGAGGTAATTCCTGGTCCATCCCTATCAATTTGCGGAAAAACTGATTTGGCTGCATAAGATGTATGCAAGGCAATCGGGCAGCCGTCCACGATTCTTAATCTGGAAATTTTATAGACCTCATCCTGCTTATTGACCTTTAACGAATGATAGATATCAGATTCATAGGGGATCTTTTCAAAGCAAACATTCTCCGACCTGAAGTCATACCCATGCTCATTCATCTTTTCACTGAAGCTGATATCTCCTGTCAAAATCAGCGGAATCTGCTGTTTCCTATTTTGGACATAGCTGCCCCTTCCCTGCTTTGAAAAAATGAACCCAAGATCCTGCAATTGTTCATATGCTTTCCGTACAACCATCCTTGGTATCCCATATTGATCTGCAAGCTCATTCTCAGAAGGAAGTTTTTCATTTGGTTTGTAAATCCCTTCCTTTATTTGGGTAATCAGCTCGTCTACCAGCAGCATTTTTTCACTCATACAGTCAGCCCCTTTCGGAATCCGGAAACAATTTAAGTCTAAAAAAAGAGTTTATATGGAGAGTTACATGAATGTAATGTTTTTATAAAAAATGAAAATGACCCAATCCTTTTAGTGACTGGGTCTTGTAAGGCTATGTTTCAGCTCCCAAATTTCCTGATGAAAGCTTCCGTATCGTTTAATTCATCAAAATGGGCTTCCAGCTTTTCTCGTGGCCAATCCCACCAGGCAATCTCAAGCAGCTTTGCAGCTGTTTTTTCAGTGAACCTTCTTTTCAACGGCTTAGCGGGCACTCCGGCTGCAATCGTATAGGGGTCAACATCCTTTGTAACGACTGCCCCGGACCCGATGACCGATCCCGTGCCGATTTCAACGCCCTTCATGATGATGGCACCGTGCCCAATCCATACATCATGGCCAATTTTGACCCGATTGGTTCGGCGCCAATCAAAAAATTCATGATCGTCCTGATTGCCAAAACCATAATCGACTTTCCGATAGGTCATATGGTGCTGGGTCACCCGGTCCATCGGATGCTGAACGGGATTAATGCATGCATGAGAAGCAATGGAACAGAACTTGCCGATTTCAGCATAGTTGACTGTCACATCATCCATTGTATAAGTGTAGTCGCCAAATTTTGATTCGATAATTTTATTTCTTTCTCCGATTGATGTCCATTCTCCCGCATAGCTGTCAATGATGAAGCTGGAATGATGTACAGCAGGTGAAACAGAGAGCTTTTCATCCTTTTTTGGTTTATAAATCATTGACATGTGCAAATCCCACCCCTTTTTAAATGTACTGCCTATAGTCGCTGGCTTTTCAGTCTCTGCCGTCTTGCAGCTAATTCATGCACTCTCTCCACACCCGGAGACATGCTGCCCAGCACAACCGGTTTCTCACCATAAGCACCATGAAAGTCGGAGCCTCCAGTCATGGTTAATCCATATTGTATGGCCAGTTTCCTTGCCATTTCTTCATGCTGTTTATTATGAAGGGGGTGCCAGACTTCTATCCCCTGCAGGCCGGCTTCAACCAGCTCAGGCACTTTTTCAAAATTTCCATATTGGCCAGGGTGGGCAAGTACCGGCACACCGCCTGCTTCAAGAATTGCCTCAACAGCAAGCCTCGCATCCACATATTCCATCGGGATAAAAGCCACTCCTTTCGATTCTCCATTTTGACCGCGGCCAAATAATTTTTTGTATTGGGAACCATATATAGAATCTGCATATCCAGTTTCAATAAGAGCTTCCATGATATGCTGCTTATAAACTCCCGTTCCACCCGCAGAAAGCTCCAGACAGCGGTCCCATGTAATGCTGTAGCCTGCTGATATCAGCCTTTGAACCATTTCGAACGAAAGCTTATGCCTCCGCTCAATGATCGGCTGGCACAGCGTTTCAATTGACTTATGCCCAGGTTCGATAAAATAGCCCAGAATGTGGACCCGGCGTGCCCTGTCAAAATCAAAAGCAGAAATTTCAATACCAGGGATCACCTCCACTCCATACCTCTTACCTCGCTCAATTGCTTCCCTCAGCCCTTTTGTGGTGTCATGGTTCGTAATGGCCAAATGTGAAACCTCATTGGCAATGGCCAGATTCAAAACCTCATCAATTGATAGCGGGCAATCAGAAATATTCGTATGGCAATGCAGCTCTGCTTTCATCTCCATTCCTCCCATTTGCAGCCTTTTTTACTAGAATAACTTGGTGCCAAGCCAGATAGGTTAACGGGATGTAAATTTCTGTTAAGAGTTTGTAATTCCTATTATGATTTTCAGTTTAGTGGTTTCTGCCTTAGTAAAAGCCCCGCATTAAAGCAACTGACCGATATATTGGAAAAGTGACCGATATATTCAATTTCTGACCGATAATCTACCGAAAGTGGCCGATATTCCCATTTGGAAGACAGCTTTTTTCATAAAAATCTTCACGAAAAAGGGCCAACTCCAAAAAAGTCGGCCCATTTCTGCTTTATGATTTCGTTTTGCTGCTGTCTTCCTGGTTCTCTGACAGCAATTCTTTTGTTGAGCTTTTAAATTCCCTCAATGTCGAGCCGAATGCTCGGCCAATTTCCGGCAGCTTCGATGGACCGAAAATGATAAGTGCGATAACTAATACTAATATTAGTCCAGGTATACCTATATTTTGCAGCATGTTCATCCCTCCTGCTGAGTATTGTTACTAACCGTCTTAATTAAACGGTTTCTGCGGCAGCCAATGTTTTCGTCTTCCCTAAAGCTTTTAAAGGCCTCTTACATACATTCCCATAAGCATCCAGTGCATGCACCTCAATTTGATAGGCTGTATTGGCCTCTAATCCTTCAATTGTTAACGTCAAGGGGTTTGGCACAGGATCTTTATAGAATTCCGAGAAAGCAAGAAATTCCTTCACAACTTTCTCTGAATTTGCATGTCTTGCCACTACCTTGTAGTCATGAACCAGCAGGTCATCCTTGGCCTGGGTAAACATAATGGCCATGCCAGTGGCTGATGTCATTTCATGATTAATGGAAAGCATCGCATCTTTTGTAAAAAAAGGTGCCTGCTTATCTCTGTCTTCTGTGTATGAAAATTTCCGCTTATTTGCCGGATAGTTTATTTCAAATGGCTCACCTGTCCAATCATTATGATGAATATCGCGTCGCCTGATCAGCACCTTATTATTATGTACCTCTACAATTAATGCCTGATTCAGGACATCTGCACCCTCAGGCACTTCCCCTTGAATTCTGCCGGCATCCAGCCACAAATAAGCGCCAGTTGAGGTTCCAATTGAAGTAAAATCCTTCTGGTGAATGATTCTCGGGTCATCAAGAGGATAATGCGTATGACCGGAAAATGAGATGACTTGCGGATATTCCTTTAAAGTGTTGTAAAAAAGGTCTCTATTTTGAGTAAAGCCCCATTCGCTTCCATAGACCGTCCCTTTAATCGGCTGATGGTGAAAGACAAAAATTGGCTTTTTCCAATCATCTTCATGAGCAATCTTCAGCTGCTCACCCAGCCAATTAATTTGTTCAACGGAGAATGTGCCCTCTGTTAATCCATCTTCTGTTCCCAGAATAATAAAATGGTAGCCTTTGATTACCTTGTGATAGCAGATAGATTCCATGCCTGTTTTTGTTAGGAATCGCTTCTGTGCATCTGCTGCTGATAAGCCATTCCAATAGTCATGATTCCCTATGGCAAACATGGAGACGGCACCCGGCTGTTTGTGGGCATTATAAGCTGACATAAACTTATCGAATTCGGCTTCATATCCATAATCTGTTAAATCTCCCACAACCAAAAAAGCATCCTGCTCCGGAACAGCCTTATTTAGCTGTTCTAAAGTTGTTATAAACTTTTCAAGTGTTTTATTGCTGCTGTTATGGATATGAATGTCACTAATAACCGGGAAAACTAAATCCGGTTTGCCAGCAGAATTCATAATCGAAGCAGAAGAGGCAGCACTTGCTGTAATTAAATTAAGAGAGTTAGCAAGAGATAATCCAATTGTTGCACTGGCAGCTAAGGTAGTCTTCTGCAAAAAAGCACGGCGATCCATTTCTTTTTTAAATATATTTCCATCTCTTTGTCCAGTCCGATTATCATTCATGATTAATAAACTCCTTCTCCAATTTTTCCATACTCCTCTTAACACCGTCCCTTATGCTTTATCCTATTCTTTTTCCAGCGGCAGCGGATCAATGCTCTGGTCGTTGGCTGTTAAATCAATACCGAAGTCTTTGGCAAAAACCATATGGGTATCTGCTAAAACACCTTCATGATTTTCATCTAAATTAAACACTCTCGCTCCCCGAAGTCTATTTCTGTCGGGCCCTGAAAGACCGTAAGTGCCAAAGCCGGTATTTCCGGCATATCCGAGCAGAATTCCATAATAGTTGCCGCAATATGTATTAATATGATCATGGCCGCAGAATACGCCTTTCACATCCCCTCTATCCAGCATGGCTGTAAACAAGCCGCTGTTGATCGGGCCGGGGCACTCATCTTCATTCCGCTCTCCATTGATTTGATGCCTGGCCACAGCCAAATCATGCCCGGCCTGTGTTCTGCCGTCCACACTGCCCCACCACATAAAACGGTGCTCCCATAGAGGAATATGAATGAATACAAGAGAAGGCACTTTATAGCCATAACGCTTTTCTATTGCTTTGGATCTTTCATAATACCAATTAACCTGATTAAATCGCAGCCAATCCCATGTTGGATAGCCCTTGAAATCCTGGCCGGCGATCGTTTGAGGGGCATATCTGCCGCTGTCTAAAAGCCAGAGATTAAATGCTGCCTTATTCCCTTTGGATTTTTTGATTAATAGATTCATATTTCCTGTTCCCGTAAGGCCTTTTTGCCCAGGTGTGTTCATATTATGCTTGTATTTCATATAGAATTTGAGCATACCGCTCTCATCCATGCCGCTCTTTGGAGTTGAGTCCTCATCATGATTTCCAAACGTAGCCGCCCAGCGGATTCCCCTTTTTTCCATTGGCTGGACGACATTATTCATGGCTTGCTTCATTTCTAATTCTGTATCACACCCGCCTGTTATATTGTCACCATTTAAAACGACAAAATCAGGCTTCTCTGAATCAAGCACCTTTTCCATCAGCTGTATGGTCCGTCTGTCGATCCTTTCATCATCCTGAGTATCATTAAATTGGACAACTTTAAATTTCCCATTCGAATTGAAGGAAAGCCTTGGCCCTTCCAGCTTTTCACTTATCTCTTCCGCTTGAACCCTGCTTTCGAATAAGTCTCCAGGCAAGCCTGCAGCTGCCATAGTTAAAGCCAGTGTCCCTGCTCCTCCCGCTTTAATAAATGCCCTTCTGTCCATTCCTTTGCTTTCATTTTCTTTCATCATCCTTACCTCCATGAATTGATAAAAAATTCCCCTACGGTTAAAATCCTAGAGTAAATCTATTAAAGAAGTATTAATATCAATAGATTGTTTAGTAAAGAAAACAAAGGCAAAAAGATAAACAAAAATATGATTTTCAATTTTCATCTGAGATTAATAGGAAGGAAGAATGAAATTCGGGACTTTCCTCTCTTTGTATTCTTTTGTTTTCATTTCTGTTTTTAAACTTTTATATAAATTAATATTTTTGACCTCAATTTTTAAAACTTCAGCCCTATAATGATCCATAAGATGAAAACGGGGGGACCAATAATGAAAAAAGGGTTCGTTGCGGAAAGGCACAGGAGGATTATCAGGGAATTAGAATTAACAAATAAAGTGAGTGTAGCGGATCTCTCCAGAAAATTAAGTGTAACGCCAGAAACAATCCGGAGTGACTTGAGACGGCTTGAGAAGGGAAACAAATTGCGAAGAATTCATGGAGGAGCCATATGCTATTTTGGCTTAGAGAAGGAGCAGCAATTAAATAAAAGGATTGTTGTAAGCCTCCCCATCAAAAAGAAAATTGGTGAAGCTGCAGCAAGCTTTATTTCCGATGGAGAAATAATTGTTTTGGATGTCGGCTCCACAACTCTTCATATTGCCGGTTCGATTGAAAATGTTGAGAACGTAACGATCGTAACCAATTCACTGGCTGCCGCAGAAATATTAAATACAAGAATGGAAAATAAACTGTTCAATGGCAGGGTCATTCTGATTGGCGGGACCGTGAATCCTCTGCAGCGCTCAACCTCAGGTTCACTAACTAATCAGATGCTGGAACACTTTTATTTTGACAAGGCCTTTATCTCCTGTGGAGGAATGAACCGCGAAGGGATATGCGATTATAATATTGATGAAGCTGCTGCCTCTGCTATCATGATAAAAAGATCTAAACAGGTTTATGTGGCAGCCGATTCCTCAAAACTGAATCAAAGGGCATTTTTCCATATCAGCCCTTTTTCGGCTATTGATTTTGTCATTACTGATGCGGATTTGCCGCAGAATTGGCCGGAGGAGGAAATCAAGTTCAATGGGCTAAAATGGGTAAAAGTCTATACATAAAATGAAACAGAACTCTCAGGCCACTGTTAGACGGAGTGACTGAGAGTTCTCTTAAAAGAGGCCAAATGCAAAGATAACAGTTAGAACGATCATACACATCATTTTTGTATAGCGAATGGCCCCTTCCGATTTCTCTGGCTCTTCCTTATACATCCACCACTTTCCCCACAGCAGGCTTTCTTCCGGATCGAAATAACTCCAGATCTGCACCCCGAATACAGGAATAAATAAGATAAACATCAATTGAAATCTGCCATTTATCAGCCCCTTCGCTATCATTTTACGTTGGTTTCATCTCTATCCGGATTGTTTATTTCCTTCTAAAACGGAAACATTAGTAACATACAGGAGAAAAGGGAGGCAAATGATATGAGTGAAAAAACTCCACAGGATGTTAACCGTATTCAGGAAGAAGCTCAAAAGCAGGATCGGGAAGCGCAGAAAGCACAGGAAGTTGTTGAAGATGCCATTTCCAAAATGACTCCGCAGCGGCAGTATGAAAAAGAAAAGGAACAGAATAAACGATAAAAATAGGAAAAGCCTTATTCCTGCCCGGATGCAGTGATAAGGCTTCCTTCATTATTGAATTTTTATGTACACACCTTCCATGGCTTTTTCATATGCATTTTGTCCACTGTTTTTAACATCATCTGACAGGCTGGATGCCCTGATGAGCTTGCTGTTAATCAAAACGGAAGGATCTATCAATCTGATTTTCCCTTTGAAATGAATATCGTAGTCTAACTTGTTTTCTTCTGCGGTGACCTTATGATCAATTTTCTCAAGCAGACCCTTCACTTCCTGATCCCCTGATTCCCTTATTTTAACTAATACCTCTTCATCTTTGCCAAGGAGATCACCCAAATGAAGAATTTCTTTTTCCAGAGATCTTTTCAGGACCTTTGCAAGAGATTCATTTGCATAAATATTTAAGGGTTCCATGAAGAAATCAATGACTTCTTTATAATAAGTTTTTACAAACCACTCAGCTGCCTGCAGGTCAGAAATATAAATTCGGCCGTCAACAACGATCAGATTCTTCAGAAAGCTGTGTGCCTCATTTAAAGAAATATAACCGTATCGGTACATGTCCCTCAACGTGTAGTCCAGCCGGTCCGCACAAAGTTCGGGTGCGGGCTGTTCTAATAATGTCCATTGTGAATCCTCAAAAAGGATACTTTCATAATCAAGATGATGCCTTTTCAAAATGGCCGGGATCTCAGATTCAAGGACAACACGCTCAAAAATATGTTCATGATAATCTTCTGCTTCATTTTCCAAGACTCCATCAACCACATGGGAAAAGGCAGTATGAGAAACATCATGAAGCAAACCGGCAATCTGCTCTTCCACAGAACCGCCCAGTTTCCTTATTAACAGCATCACGCCTAATGAATGTTCGTACCTCGTGACATTCCATATTTCATTGACAAGGTAGCCCGCTCCGCCCTGGTGTACTCCCTTTAACCTTTCCACCGGCCTGCTGTTGATTAATTCTTCCAGCACTTGTTCAAGCTTGTATTCTCCATATAACTCGTCTTTAATCAGCATAAATCCTCCTGCTTTGATAAATATGTACCTACATTATATATGTTTCAAAGAGAAAAGCCTTAATCCCGGCAGGAATAAGGCTTTCATTTTCCGCGGACCCTTTTTTGTTCCGCTGACTGCAAGTAATGCATCGGTAAATAGGTAATAAAAAAGACTATCAGCGCAGCAGCTTCAAGTGCTGCATAGTACCAGACACCGTTCCCGAAAAACGACAGCAGGGTTTTAGTTTCTGTCGGGCTGGCCAAATAAAAGAAATTTGTACTAAGCATCATATTCAAAAAGAAGACTGGAACCGCAATGACATTGAGTGTTAAAAAGCCTTTCAGCACTGCTTTTTTTGGCACCCTGTACCCTTCAAACAAAATAAAATATAATACGGCAAGCGGAATGGCTGAATGATGAAGAAAGTATTTGATGTAGCGGTAATGAGGAAATTGGTAAACCATATCAGGTGTCACCATGCTTAAAATTGGAGGTATTGCACCAATAAAATAAAGCAGCCAAAAAGCCTTTTTATCAGGCTTCAAAAACAGGTAAAGAGCAATGAAAGTGCTCAAAGAGCAAAGCTGGAGCGGCAGATCTGCCACATCCCACTGATTTGTAAGAACCAGCCATATATGATGCGTCACTTCACAAGCCAGCAAAGCACCAAACAGCGACCATTTTATGATTTTCTGATAGGCCCTAAGTGCCTGCCTGTAATACACAAGCCACCAGGCGGTAAAAAAGAAAAGAAACAGTGTAACAAGGTGCATAACCGAAAACATTTCAAATCCCTGCATACCCGATACCGAAAACATGATGTCATCCCCCCTCAATAGGCAGTGAAGTGCTGTTTGATTCATTCTATTCACAGTGAGGAAAATAAACACGGTTAATATGCGGAAAAACCGGATTTTATGCCCGCCCAAAAGGAAAATTATGTTAACCTTTTAGTATAAGGGGTAGGGGGATGGAATGAGTTTTAAGTCTCCTCTTTTTATCATTAACCTCATTGCTTTACTTGGTCTAATCTTTTTCCTCTGGATAGCCGGCTTCTTCGGAATCTGGAAACATGAAATAAAGGATATATCGGAAGATGCTGGGGATATTTTTGCTCAAGCCTATCCTGTTGTAAAAATAAATTTTGAAAAAACTGAGGGAAAAGTTATTTATGAGGAAGATAACAATAAGATTTATGTTTCAGAGGTATTTTTCGACACATATTCAAATTATCAAGTGATTTTTAGCTCCATTGGCAGCTATAATTTCAGCGGGGCGACACTGGTTTCCGGAATTGAACACGCCAGACAAAATAAAGGAGATACAGATATACTGCAGGTGCAGCTTATCAGGGTATAACATTTGAACTATTTCCTGCGTGCTAAGGCCCTTTAAGGATACAAGGATGCGAATGACTTCAGTTTCTATATACGCTTCAGATGTTGATTCCGAAAATGAAGAGACTGTTGAGATTACTCTTTCAAACCTTTATATCAATTATTGGGCACGAAAACCCAATTTATGAAACCAAAAAATAGCAGAGTAAATTCATTTTGAATTACTCTGCTATTTTTCTATGCTCACCCATGCAGTTCTTCAAAAGCCTGATACACATTGGCTTTAACCTGAATGCCATTCAGCTTAATGCCGAGCGTGACTATCGTCTGGGCCACTTCCGGACGGATACCGGTAATAATCGTTTTAACTCCAATCAGCGAGAGTGCCTCAATTACTTTAAACAGCTGATCTGCCACCATCGTATCAACAATCATCACGCCTGAAATGTCTAAAATTAAATGCGACAGCTTCAGGTTCGCAGACTGTTTTAATGTTTCTTCCATCAGAAGCTGCGCTCTCTCTGTATCAATGTTTCCAATTAGCGGCAGGATGCCAACTCCTTTTGAAAGAGGAACGACAGGGACGGATAACTCAAGAAAAGCCTGCTTTGCATTTTCGAGTGTTACCTGATGGTATTTGACATAAGACATGCTGAAGCAATGGATGGAATGATCCAGCAGGGGATCTATAAAATAGATAACCTTAAAAACCTCTGCTGCCGGCATCTCAAGCTCCATCATAGCTTCCTCTAAAGATTTCCAGATATGTTTCCGATAATAACCCGCATCTTTTAAAGCTTCATCCAAAGGGATTCCAAGCTTAAATAAATTTCCCCCTGTTTCCTTGCACCATTTTTCTATCTTTTCCATCGTTTTATTTTTATTATCATGGTTCAGCAATGCTTCACCGAACAATCCAATAAACTCAGTACGAATCTGAATAATCTGCGCTTCCATTTTGTCAGCCTGCATTCTCTCCATTTCCGTCATCTCGACACCGCTCATTCGATCCTTATGCAGGTTTTTGGCTATCATATCTTTCTCTCTTAAAATCTTTTCCCCTAAAAGACACATCTGTTTACTCATGTTCTCCCCCTATAGTACTTAGATTTAATCCATTAAGAATGGGTCCGCTTCATCCTAAACATATCTCAATACCCGTGCGAGTTTTGGAATAAACCTCTGACTTTAAAATTATTTAAGTTAATTGAGGAAGAATGGTGAATAACTGCCAGTTTCGTTGACCATTCCGTTTTTCGTCGTTATTCGCTCTGATTAACTACCAGTTTCGTTGAGAATTCCGCTTTTTCGTCGTTATTCGCTCTGATTAACTACCAGTTTCGTTGACCATTCCGTTTTTCGTCGTTATTCACTCTGATTAACTTCCACTTTCGCTGACCATTCCGTTTTTCGTCGTTATTCACTCTGATTAACTACCAGTTTCCTTGAGCATTCCGCTTTTTCGTCGTTATTCGCTCTGGTTAACTACCAGTTTCCTTGAGCATTCCGCTTTTTCGTCGTTATTCGCTCTGATTAACTACCAGTTTCGTTGACCATTCCGTTTTTCGTCGTTATTCGCTCTGATTAACTACCAGTTTCCTTGAGCATTCCGCTTTTTCGTCGTTATTCGCTCTGATTAACTACCAGTTTCCTTGAGCATTCCGTTTTTCGTCGTTATTCGCTCTGATTAACTACCAGTTTCGTTGACCATCCGCTTTTTCGTCGTTATTCGCTCTGATTAACTACCAGTTCCCTTGACCATTCCGCTTTTTCGTCGTTATTCTCTCTGATTAACTACCAGTTTCCTTGAGCATTCCGTTTTTCGTCGTTATTCTCTCTGATTAACTACCACTTTCGTTGACCATTCCGTTTTTCGTCGTTATTCGCTCTGATTAACTACCAGTTTCCTTGACCATCCGCTTTTTCGTCGTTATTCGCTCTGATTAACTACCAGTTTCCTTGACCATTCCGCTTTTTCGTCGTTATTCACTCTGATTAACTACCATTTTTCCTGATCACTGGATTTTTCGTCTTTATCACTGTGTCCATGACTGCCACTCTCCCACCTCTCCACCCCTTTTCGTCGCCTTGTCCCCACCATGGGTACCATTTCCCAGCCCACTCTCCTATTTCTAGTCGCCATCCCCTGCAAACCCCACAACGTCACCTCCTCTGTCAGCCCATTTTCACCATGGACACTCACCTGCCTTATCCCATTTTGAATATAGTGTAGGAGTCTGAAGGGGGTGACTAAGATCAACAGTCTATATACTGCGAACTCCTCCGGCATGCATAGTTTAGAAGATTGGCAGCAGATTGCTTTTGATAGATTCCAGACAAAGATGACCGATAAAGAAAGGCCTTTCCCCTGCATACCAGCAACTATAGGGTTTGCCAAAAATCAGCTCCGTTATGGGTTTGCTGACGACCCAATGGATCCGGCCGCCATTCAGCAAACCGCAGTCATGCTGAGGGAATTCTCTCTACATTCAAGAGAGTTCGGAAGCTACACTTCTCTGATCATTTTTTACAAAACAAGGGATGATTTGAGTGTGGAGGAATATGAGCAGCTTTTTTGGGAGCAGCTCACAGAGTTATCTGAGATGGATAATGCTGGGTGGCCAAACGAAATCCCAAAAGATCCGCATGATCCACTTTGGGAGTTTTGCTTTAACGGAGAAAAGTATTTTGTCTATTGTGCCACCCCTGCGCATAAAAATCGGCAGAGCCGGCATTTTGATACGATGATGCTCGCCATCACACCGAGGTGGGTTTTGCAAGAGTTTATGAAAAAAGTACCTTTAGCATCACGAATTAAAAGTCAGGTCCGCAAACGGCTTCAAAAATATGACAGCATAGCGATACACCCTGATTTGAACAGTTATGGAGCCGATGATAACTTCGAATGGAAACAATATTTTCTGCGGGATGATGACACCACGATCTCTAAATGCCCCTTTCATCGTCTGCTGGGAACATTCAAGAATAAATAAGGAGGACAGAAGCAGCTTCTGTTCTCTATTTGTTTTTTCTATCGATATAAAGAGTGCCATCCTGCTGGACTTGAGCAAAAAATACATCTTCGGCTGAGTGGATCTTCGCTTTTTGCAGTTCCCTGTCAAGCCAGTTGTTGTCTAATTTTAATTTAGAAAGATTTTTTGAATTGACCTTTCCATCTGCAATGACTTCTGTTGGTAAAGGAATGAGATCTTTTTTTGGACTCATAATATTTAAATCATTTTTCGTAACAGGCTGTTGACTTTCCTTTTTCAAAACGGACAGATCTCCGTTTGTTTCCAGGATTGCGTAATCGACATCGTTAAGCGAAAATATGTCCTTTTGCCTTAATAATGCCTGCAGCTCATCCAGATCCACCCTCGATATCTTGAGTGCCCTTTCCATTATCCTGCCAGCTTTTATGACTATTAATGGTTCACCAGTTGTGACTGTCCTTCCCTGTTTCGACTTGAGGTCAAGCATGTCCATCAGTATGGTAAAAAGTGTCCAAACAATCAGTGATATAACTCCATCTTTGATGAGGGTACTCTCATTCACAGCAAGGTTACCGGCGATAGACCCGATTCCAATGGCTGAAGCCCAGTTGAAAAAGGTCATTTGTCCAATTTCCTTGCGTCCCATCAGTCTGGCTAATAAGAAAAGTACTAGAAACGAGATAGTTACACGAAGGATCGTCTCGTTTACCGTCATTAAAATTCCCCCTACACATTATGGGCCTGCGCCTTCAGAACAGCTGCCAGCTCCTTAAATCATTTTTCAGCCCGGGGATTATTTCGCTTCCCCCAATACGGATCATCAAAGCCTTTTTGCATATCTAATACCATCAATGCTGGTGCATTAGGAAATTAATTCATCACTCGTCCTCCAAAAAGGATATTTAATTTACTCTGGCGACTCCGTTTGCAAGATGCTCCCAGAGGATTGCCTCAACCTTTTTTCCTTCTTCCTCCTGGCAGTCAATAATAAGAATAACCTCTGACTTTACTCCTTTTAACAGGCGCTTATTTCTGGACCTTAGCTTTAAAAGAGTGAAATCAATTGCAAATCCAAGCAGAAAACCAGCAACAGCTCCAATTAGGCCCCAATAAATTGGACCCCATTCCAATATAAATCCTCTGCTGGCTCCAACAACCGAGAACATTACTGCCAGAATCATCCCTTTATTTATGAGAGATGTTCCATCCGATTGGTGAATGGTGTCAAACAACGCGGGATCCTCCGCCCGGTTATCCAATGGAACTGAGTATATGTCCTTTATTCCATGCTGCTCCAGCTTTTTAATTGCCAGTTCCAGATAGGATGAATGATCAAATGTTGCAAAAACCTGCATTTACTTCACCTTAATGCCTTTCTTTACTATAAATGATTTGGATTGATAGAACTTCCTTAATAGCCTTTTCTGCTCTGAATCATATAATTTATTATTTTCAACCACATTCATATAGGAATCATAAATCGTAAAAAAGTAGAAAGAGGGCAAATACATTAACCACTGAGCATTCAATACCTGAGTGGATTTTTTAAGTTCACCCACCAAGAGGTAATGAAAGGCTTCGATAAAGTGAGAAAAGTGAACAAGTATGACAGTCATGACCAAAGTAAATAAAGCTGCAAATATTCGGTGAATGTACAATTGGCCAAGGCTTGGGATAGTCACTGACCACATGATGGCGGATAAAGGATTTCTCTTATCAAGATAATTTATTTCAAAAGGCTTTATCACTAAACGTTCCACAGCAGCAGCGTCCTTTTCATTAAGCAAATATATTTTATTCATATCCACGGTTGTCCGGTAACTATCCCAGATTGCGAATATATAAACAGGGATATACAGGTGCATATACCTGACATCCAATACTTCCTTTGCTTTTTCAATTTCACCAATAAAAGAGTAAACCATGGCCGAATTTAAATGGATCGATTGGTTTATGAACAATTCCCATATAACCAATGAAAACCCTCTTAAATATTTATTTAACAGGAGATGCCCGTAGCCTGGGAACATCACAGACCACATGGCTATAATATATGGATTCCGCAGATGGATTTGTGTTGTGCCAAAGATACTTAAATGGGAAAGCTTTGAAGCCTCTTTCTGTTTCCTGAGTACAAGAGCCATAATTCTCCTCCCAAGACAGCGAAAATCATTATGGCTATTTTCTGCAAAAAGATTTTTTTCATACTTTATCCAATATGCTTGTTAATGCTAAATCATCACCTTGTGCCTTCACCATTCAACTGTAAACAAAAGTTGATCTTAAGTTTATTTTCCTTTTGTAAGATAGGCATTGAAATAAGTTAAGGAGGCATTCATGTGAAAAAACTGCTGCATTCGATTACAGATTGGGTTTCCACCAAACGGGGGATGTGGATTACCATTATTGCCTGGCTTGTGCTGATGATTGGCTTAAGTGCAGGTCCAAAGCTTGGCGATTATAAAACAAATAATTTCCAGTCACTTCCTGATGAGGCGAAATCCATTATTGCCGAAAATAAAACCGAGGAATATTTTCCAAACAAACAAGGAACTCCGGGCATCCTGGTTTTCCATAATGAAAATGGCGAGGTTGATATCGAAGAAGCTAAACAGATATTAGAAGGGATCACGCTTGAGGACATCGATGGAATCAAGACGATTATCGATATCAGCAAGCTTCCCCCTCAAGCCTTAGGTTCTTTCATTTCTGAAGATAAGTCCACGATGATTGTGCCGATGGAGCTTGAGAACGGGCTTGGCAATGACCAGTATGCCGAAATTAACGACCTTGCTTCTGAAGCTGGCAATAACATTGCAGAGGATCTCGAGAGTACTGCATTTTATATCACTGGCCCAGCGGGTATAGCGGGAGACACGGTTAAACTTTTTGAACAGGCGGACTTTGTTCTCCTGATTGCCACCGTTCTTATCATTCTTGTTTTGCTTATAGCGATTTACCGCTCACCATTGCTTGCAGTCATACCGCTTCTGGCAACGGCGATTGTCTACCAGGTCGTAAACCAGAGTATAGCTTTGATGGGTGCTGGCGGACTTGAGGTTAATAACCAGACAACCTCGATTATGAGTATTTTGCTGTTTGCTGCTGTCATTGATTATTCATTATTTGTATTCTCCCGTTATCGGGAGGAGCTCAACCATTACGAAAACAAATATATAGCGATGAAGCATGCGATGCGCGCAACAGGCGAGCCTGTGTTCTTTGCGGGCGGAACCGTTCTTGCTGCCATGCTGGTTCTGTTCTTCGCGGATTTCCGGGATTATCAGAACTTTGCTCCTATTTTTGGAACAGCCATGTTTTTTATCATGCTCGCGTCCGTAACGCTGGTTCCTGCTTTATTCACCCTGTTCGGGCGTAAGGCTTTTTGGCCGAAAGTTCCTCAGTACGGAACGGAAACGGAAGTTAAACATAAAGTCTGGGGACCGCTTGCCAGATTCGTAGTGAACAAGCCTGGCCTCTCAGGCGGAATGGTCGGCATTTTTATGCTCATCACAGCGCTTAATATCTTTAACCTTGATTATGAATTCGATATGGTTAAAAAATTTCCGGATGACCTGCCATCCCGTGTCGGCTATGAAATAGTAGAATCCAGATTTGACAAAGGAGAACTGGCTCCTTCGACACTTCTGGTTGTCAGTAATCAAAAATTGGATGAAACAGATGCCAGTGCGATAACTGAGAAGCTGCAGGGATTTGATGAAATTGCTTCTGTCCGCCTGTCAGCACTTTCTGAAGACGGCAAGGCAGCTAAAATGAGTGTCGCTTTATCCATTAATCCCTATTCGACTGAAGCCTTAGCCTTTATGGAAAATTTGCGTGACGACACACCGGAGCTGCTGCAAGAAGCCGGTTTGGAAGCTGAATCTTACTACAGCGGGGTCACTGCGAAAATAGTGGACGAACAGGATATCAACAACGGTGATATAATAAAAATTGTTCTGCTTGAGACGGTTCTGATTCTTGCGCTGTTATTTGCGCTTACGAAATCTGTAAAGATGCCGATCTACATGATGGCAACCATTCTGCTCTCATTTGTCTCAGCTTTAGGACTGGGGATATTCCTTGTTGATGTATTATTCGGCTTTGAATCCATCAGTTCCCGTGTTCCTGTCTATTCATTCATTTTCCTTGTAGCATTGGGGATTGACTATAACATCATTCTTGTTTCAAGGTTTATCGAGGAAAGGAAGACACATAGAGTCAAGAACGCTCTTGAAATTGCCATCCGGAATACCGGAGGCGTCATTTCTTCTGCCGGCCTCATTCTGGCTGCTACATTTGCGGCCCTGATGACCATGCCGATAGCGGACTTATTCGTTTTTGGATTCATTGTTGCCATGGGAATATTGATTGATACCTTCCTTGTTAGAGGGATGCTGCTTCCAGCATTAATTCTGTTTTTCGAAAAAGACAAGGAGACTTCCCGGCAAAAAATATCGGAATAGAGAGAGGGTCCCCTCCCTATTCCTCTGTGAGGTGGCCCTGATATGAAGATACTTGTCGTAGACGATGATGTGAATATACAGAAACTCGTCACAATCCATCTAAATCGTGAAGGCTATCAAGTCCTGCGCGCAAACAATGCACAAGAAGCACTAGCACTTTTAGAAGAACAAACCGCAGATTTAGCAGTTGTCGATGTCATGATGCCTGGTATGGACGGTTTCGAACTCACCAGGCTTCTGACTAATGACTTCGGAATCCCTGTTATACTCTTAACGGCGAAGGGGCAGCTGGGTGATAAGGAACAAGGCTTCTTATCCGGATCTGAAGATTATATTGTAAAGCCGTTTGAAGTGAGGGAGCTCCTTTTCCGGGTAGCCGTGGTGTTAAGAAGGGCTGAGCGGGCAATGGAAACAGTCATCAAAGCCGGAAACCTGTTAATGGACAGAAAAAGCTTTGAAGTGGAAATCAATCAGGAGACCATCCTTTTTCCATTAAAGGAATTTGAGCTGCTGAGCTTACTTTCGGCACGAAAAAGTAAAATCACACAGCGGGCTGCATTGATCGAACAGGCTTGGGGATCGGATTACGAGGGCAGCGAACAAACTTTAAATACCCATATCAACCGAATTCGCGATCGTTTGAAAAAATATGGCGCAACCGTTGAAATCCAGACTGTTCGCGGTATCGGTTATAAGCTTGAGGAAATAAAATGAAAACCCTATACCGAAAATTCATTGTAGCCACAATTGTGATTCTAGCCATAAGCATCGTGCTTTCCTTCATTTTAACCAATTGGGTCTATATGACTTCGACAAAGGGGAAAATCGACCGGCAAAATGTTGTGATTGCAGAGGAAATTGCTCATGGCCTGGAAAATATGCATTCCTCTGGTCCTGCTTATGAAACTTACTTAAATTCCATGAGCAAGCTCGGCTATCAGCTCTATATCGTGACGGAATCGGGTGAAGGGGAATTCTTCGGGCAGCCGTTTAATAAGACCGAATTGCCTGAGGAAGCTGCCAAAGTGCTGACCGATCAGGAAGTTTATCATGGGATGGATAGTTTTGCAGGCCAATTTCTGCTGATGGGGCATTTTTCAAACGATCTTGAAAATACCGTCGGTGTCCCCTTTACCATGAACGATCAGAATTACGGGCTATTCCTTCGCCCGAATAATAAACTTCTTTTCTCGGACATTCATATGATTTTCGCATGGTTCTTTGTCGCCATTGCCGTTGTCAGCATCACCGGAGTAATTTGGTTCGCCAAGCATCTCATTAAGCCGATAACAAAACTGACGGAAGCCACCAGGGAAATCACACGGGAGAATTTTAACTTCCCGCTGAATATTGCCCGCAGGGATGAAATCGGACAGCTGGCAGAAAGCTTCAGCCGCATGCAGGAACAGCTGCAGCACAATGACGAGGCCCGCAAGTCATTCATCAACAATGTATCTCATGACTTTCAGTCCCCTCTTATGAATATTCAAGGGTATGCAGAACTTCTGCAGACACAGAAATTGTCTGCAGAAGAACACTTCGAATATGTACAGATTATCGATCAGGAGTCGAAGCGGCTCTCCAATCTGACCAAACAGCTTTTGCTTTTGACTTCTCTTGACCAGAAATCGTATCCGATGAAGCTTTCGGATGTGAAATTGGACGATCAGATCAAGGAAACCATCCGCAGACATCAATGGCGGCTGGAAGAAAAAGAGATTGAGGTTTCCTACAAGCTTGCGCCTGTCATTTTCAAGGGAGATCCGGAGCTCTTGGTGAATATCTGGGACAACCTGCTGACGAATGCGATAAAATATAACTCTCATGGCGGAAGTATTTTAATCAGCCTGTCTCAAACTGAATCATCGATTGAAGTTGTTTTTAAAGACACCGGGACCGGAATATCCGAGGATGCGATCAGCCAGATTTTCGACCGATTTTACCGGGTGGACTCAGCAAGAAAAAAAGATGGCACAGGACTCGGGCTTTCGATTGTGAAACAGATTATTGAACTGCATACTGGGGAAATCAGGGCAGTCAGCCAGGCTGGCAAAGGAACCACCTTAACCATTACATTTTTCAGGGAGAAACATCGGGAGGAATAAAAAACTATGGAACAAAAATGGAGCATCAGATTAATAAGATTTGCAGCCATCTTTGGCATTATCGGGACCTACCTTGGATCGCATATGTCCGGGCAAATGGATTATTCTTTAAGGCCTATTCATGCCCACATCCTGCTCGTAGGATGGCTTTCCGTATTTGCATGGGGAATCTTTTATAAGGTATACCGAGTAAAATATAAAAAGCTCGTTGCCATTCACAGCATACTTGGAATGGCAGGAGCACTCGGATTGACAATCGGAATGTGGATGTACACATTAAATCCGTTTAATTTAGGGGATACCTTTGTTCTGGTCTTCTTCATCGTTGGCGGAACCTTGCTGCTGCTGGCCTTTGCACTGTTTGTGGCGATTACCTTTTTGACTGAAAAAACTTCGGAACGCTGAGTTAAAAGAGCCATGCAGTCCTCTTTGGGGGCTGCATGGCTTTTTTAGTCAGCTATTCAGCTATAAAGCTATATACAGATAGAGGCTTAACTTCTGTTGATTCTGCTACCGTTTTCAGCATCGAAACCTCGGATTGCAGGAGATCTGTTAATTTCTCAGGCAAATTCTTTATCCCCTTTATTTCATCGTTAAAGTCCGTCAGCACCTTATCTATTTCCCAAAGGCCGTCCTGCAAATCAGGGGAATCTATGTTAGAATCTTTAATGATTCGCCATCCTGCTTGTTCCGCAATATCCCTCAAATCGCCAGGAGTCAGCAGGGTTCTCACATTAGAATCACTTTCTTGTTTAAAGGCTTCATATTGTGCCTGAATGAGGATCGATAATAAATGCGGATATTGTTCGATTGTGTTTATATCGGTGTTCCATTCTGCAAAACAAAGCTGCTTTCCCCATTTTTTTACCTTTTCGAGGATCCTTAAAAGCTCGGCAGAAGATTTCGTGTACCATGAACAGTGGGAGAATACGATATAATCATAGAAGTTTTCCTGAAATTCCACATTCTCAGCTAAAATATCTAAATTAAAATCTATTTTGATCTGCTTGCCGACTTTGGATTGGTTCAGGTATTCAGCCGATTCACCGAGTGAAACCGGACTCCCGTATTCAGGTGAAGCAGAATCAATCCCATGTACAAATCCCTTTTCACCAGCATAGGCAGCCAGCACCGCGGTTGTATCTCCCTGTCCGCATCCAATTTCAAGAATTTGGCTTTCAGCTTTTATACCCCAGAAATCCACAAGCTTTATGCGATGCCTCGTCTGAACCATCTGTACTTCATATGCCATTTTGCCCGCTGCCATGCAGTCAACAATAGCCTTTATTTCATTTTCATTCATGGGTTTATTTGTTCCTTCTTTTACTTCGATGCTATGACTATTCCGCAAGAATGTGCTAAATTCCTCCTGCAGCTTAGGTTTTTGATCCGATTTCACCTATCTCTTAAAGAAAATAAAAAAGGACCCTAAAGGTCCTATTTCTAACAGCATCTTCCCGTATTCCCGATCATCGAAATCCCGCTTCCGTTTCCGCTTCGCTCTAAAACAAGGTCTTCGGTGTTTGGTTCAATAATAGGGTCAATTGCTACTTTGATTTCATTGATTGTGACAATAATATCATCTGCTGCCGGCTCATCCAGAGCCAGTCCTATTCTTGGCTGTCCTCAGCCATAGCCATCAAAAAAGATGCGAATGCTGCTGGCATTTTGTTCTTCCAGCATTTTTCTTAATTCATCACGCGCATTGTCTGTGATTATCATGTTTGTTCCCTCCCTTGAATGTTTTTTAGTATATTATTTACTTTCCTGTTTCGGCAAATGTTTTAATGCGGCTGCCAATTTCATCACGGACACGCTGGAAAAAAGCCCATTTTTCTGCTTCTGTTCCTTCTGCTTTTGCAGGGTCATCAAATCCCCAGTGCTCCCGCTTCACATGAGGAGGTGTCATCGGGCATTTATCAGCTGCGTCTCCGCAAAGCGTTACAACCAAATCAGCATGATTCAGAATCTCAGGATCTATGATATCAGAAGTCTGATTGGAAATATCAATTCCTGCTTCTTTCATTGCTTTTATAGCGTTAGGATTCAAACCATGTGCTTCGATCCCCGCACTATAAACCTTCCATTCATCACCTAAATGCTGCTTGGCCCATCCTTCTGCCATCTGGCTGCGGCATGAGTTGCCTGTGCATAGGAAGTAGATTGTTTTTTTAGTCATGTTGAATTTCTCCTTTTAGGTAAGTTTTTTAAAGGATCTGCAGCCAAATATATAGACCGGCTAATGTTATAAATAATGTTGGAATGGTTAATACAATCCCTGTTTTAAAATACGTTCCCCATGAGATTTTTACTCCCTTCAGGGACAATACATGAAGCCATAGCAAGGTTGCCAGGGAACCAATCGGCGTGATTTTCGGGCCTAAGTCAGATCCAATCACGTTCGCATAAATAAGGGCTTCACGCATGATTCCGCTTGTATTCGTATCAGCAATGGCCAGGGCATCAATCATAACGGTTGGCATATTGTTCATGACAGATGAAAGGATGGCCGCAATGAATCCCATTCCGATCGTGGCTGCAAATAGTCCCTGGTCCGCTGTCATTTGAATTAAGTCTGCCAATACATTTGTAAGACCCGCATTTCTTAATCCGTAAACCACAACATACATGCCAATTGAAAAGAAAACGATCGCCCATGGAGCACCCTTGATGACAGTACGCGTATTCACAGCCGGGCTTCTTCGCGCCATAATCAGGAAGAAAATGGTTATAATGCCTGCAATGAATGAAACGGGGACACCAATCCATTCACTTGCAAAATAACCAATTAATAAGATGCCTAAAACAAGCCAGGACAATCGGAACATTTTGCTGTCCCGAACTGCTTCCGCCGGTTCCTTCAAATGAGATAAATCATAATTTTTTGGTATGCTTTTTCTAAAGTATAGGAATAAGACTAAAATGCTGGCTGCCAGCGAAAAGAAGTTCGGAATAATCATGCGGGACGCATATTCCACAAAGCCGATGCCAAAAAAGTCAGCTGAGACGATATTGACAAGGTTGCTGACAACCAATGGCAGGGACGTTGTATCCGCAATAAATCCGCTCGCAATGATAAACGGAAAAACCAATTTTTCTTCAAATTGAAGGTTCCGGACCATTGCGAGGACGATTGGCGTGAGAATGAGTGCCGCTCCATCATTCGCAAAGAATGCTGCGACAACCGCTCCCAAAATGGACACGTAAATGAACATCTTCACTCCGCTGCCCTTTGCCGCTCTCGCCATATGTAAAGCGGCCCACTCGAAAAACCCGATTTCATCTAAAATAAGAGATATAATGATGATGGCAATAAAAGTTAATGTCGCATTCCAGACAATTGAAGTAACATCTATAACATCATGGAAGTCAACCACACCGGCAATTAAGGCCAGGATGGCTCCACCGCATGCTGACCAGCCGATGGATAGCCCTTTTGGCTGCCAAATGACTAATATGAGGGTGACCAAGAAAATCACCGATGCTAAAATTATTTGAGTCAATGTGTTCTCCCCTCTTACTCACAGGAAATTCGCAAACCCTGTTCTTTCAATTTTTCTAATAAATAATCTTGGCTTGGAAGGTGATCGAGCACAGTCTGAACCAATGGGTAGTATTCACTATCCTGATTCAATGAATAAATAATCCACTGACCTCTTCTGGTTTCCCTTACCACTCCTGCATCTTTTAGTTTCCTGAGATGCTGGCTAATGGCCGGCTGGCTCATTTTAAAAATTTCCACAAACTCACACACACAGCATTCATGGTTATTTAAAAGTTTGACCATTGTGAGCCGTGTTTTATCGCCTAATAATTTTAAAATGGATGATGCTTTGTCGATTTCAACTGTGGACACTTCCATGATCTTTTCACCCCCGCTTTGCACATATTAATATATAATGATTTACTTATATAAGTAAATGCTTTTTTTCTTATTTACAAAAACTTTACACATATAGTTTGCTTTTTTTACTTCAGCTCATTCATTTTGGTTTGCTGGTTTTGACAAATGAGCTTATTGGAACAGAGCCGTTTTTTTGTGCGGTTGCCTTACTTAAGGCTTTTTCGAACAAGGGGATTTTACTATGAAGAAACTGACTATAGATAGCACTCCGTTCCTTCGGACAGGCGAGGAAGAAATCTGAGAGATCATGTCTGAACCTTGTCCCAACTTCGGACTGATTAACAGGAATTCCGGCTGATTTTGTCCGAACCTTATCCAACTTCGGACCGATTAACAGGAAATCCGCGAAATCCTGTCCGAACCTTATCCAACTTCGGACAGATAAACAGGAAATCCGGGAAACCCTGTCTGAACCTCTTCCCCCTCCGAACTTTTAAGAAAAAGCCAACAAAAAAACGGCTAAACCAATAGCCGCACCTTTAATTAAAGCAGTTTTTCCATAGCCATCACATCGACAAACTCTCCATCCAAAACACCCTGGTTTTGAAATATGCCTACTTCACGATACCCCATTTTCTTGTACAGTCCCTGTCCAAGTCCATTAAATGGAAAAGTAAACAAGACCAGCTTATGAAACTTGTTTTCTCTTGCTTTCATTTCGAGAGCAGAAAGCAGCTTCCCGCCTGCTCCCTTGCCCCTGAATGCTCTGGAGATATAGACTGATAGATCTGCAACTCCATCATAAGCACAGCGGCTGCTATACGGATTCAAGGAAGCCCAGCCAATCACTTGATCCCCTTCTTCAGCGGCAAGCACACTATATCGGCCTTGATGCTGTTCAAACCAGTTTGTCATATAGGAAAGATCTTTTGCGTCTGTTTCCAATGTAGCGATGCGATCTTCTATTCCCTGATTATAAATCTCCAGAATATCCTCTAAATCTGTCTTTCTGGCTTCACGAATAACAGTTTCACTTATCATTTCTGGTCCCCCGCTAATAAGATTCATAGATCTCTTTTTTTATACATGTGTTTAACCTCTTTGCTAACAACATCCAAATCGCTGCTAAAATAATCAGTATGATCGAACCGCCCCAATATAAAAATGTAAAACCCGCCTCTAACTGTATTAATATGTAACTAAGCGCCGGGCCTAAAGCTGCCCCCATATCTTGAGAGATTGAGTATATCGTAAGGAAAGATACAATGTTTGCAGTCTTTGCTGTGTCCAGTGCAATCGTGTCCAGAATGGTAGATAAAATTGTAGCACCGGCCATTACTAAAAGAGTAACGGCTATCCACAGCTCTAATGGAAGTCTAATGGATACCATGCCAAAGACAACCCCTGCAAAAATCAGGGACACAATAAAAATCGGCAGCCTCCCACGCGCTCCATCAGACCAATGCCCCACTGTCCTTCCCAGAAAAGGTTCCCATGTCCACCTTACCGCTTGAATGATGCCTGATAATAATGTAACACTGACAACCACATTCCATATTGATATATTCTCTCCGTAAAAATGTTCAATCAAGGAACTAAGTGTGGATGTCACTATTCCTTGATATAACATGGCAATTAGAAAGCCTGAAACAATTATCGATGCTTTATATCCGGCCTTTCCAATGAAAGGCGTCTCTTTAGCCATTCTATCTTTCTTTTCAGGAGTTTTCACATCCTGATTTATTTTAGAAATCAGCATTAAAGGCAGCCCCAATAGGGACAAAAACCCAAATGCAATTGAAACCGTTCTCAAACCTATAACCGGAACGAACAAGCCCCCAATCAGCATTCCAACCAGGCTTCCAGTACGGTAAAGCCCGTTATATAACCCCATGGAACTTCCCCGCTTATTGTTATCCGCATATACGGCAACAGCTGATAATCCGCCTATTCGAAAAAATGACCAGGCAATCCCCCATAATGCACGGAGGATCACCCATGCCGCAAATCCTTCGAAAACACCATAACAAATCGTTGTGAATCCGCCTAACAGAACAGCAACGATCAGGCCAGCCTTTAATGAAATATGTTTATATATCCAGCCTGCAATTGGATTAAAAGGCAATCGTATGAAACGGTTTATGGATAGGAGCACACCCACTTGCCAAATTGAATCAAGGCCTGCAGTTTCCCAATAGACAGGCAAGGCAATATAAAGCATGGAATCTCCTAATAGACTTAAAGCTGTGACGACGGCGACTATTATAATAGGCTTTGAAGATAATTGATCTTTAATAGTCACCATGATTCATCCTCTCCGGAGTTTTCTTAATCATTGGGATGTTTCATTAAATCCCGATAAGCCAAAAGAAATTGTGTATACGTTTCCTGCCCCATTTCACTTTCGCGCAATCGAAACAGCCTTTCAAAGGTTCTATCTTTGGCTTCCTCAACAGAACATCCAAATGCATTCATGAGTAATTTCATATATGAAATAAAATATTCTTTTTTGAGCGATCCAGCATGATTGATGGTCATTGGCATCACCTTTATTAGGGAACTAATTCTCCCCTTTATTTAATTGCAGCAAGTAGAAGCAGGTTCATCACAGGAACTTTTTAGATTAACGCTGCAAACACCCGTTTCCGGCAAATCGAGTTCCACTTTTTCTGCAGCGGCGAAATCACCGCTTAGATAAGCTGCCACTGACCTAACCTGCTCATAGCCTGTCGCCATCAAGAAGGTTGGAGCACGGCCATAGCTTTTTGAACCCACGATATAAAAATTCTTCTCAGGCTGTCTTAACTCCTTTTCTCCATGGGGGCGAACTGTACCGCAGCTATGAATATTAGGATCAATTAATGGTGCCAAAGCTTCTACACTTTCAGTTGCAGAATCTATAGAAGTACGGAGTTCGTTTATCATTGCAAAATCCGGACGGCTTCCTGTATTGACAATCATTTCATCGATTCCTTCCAGGCTGCCCGGCTTGCCGTTTTGGCTGCCTATTAACTCGATTCCCGTTTCTGACTTTTTGACCAGCTGGATGCGAAATGGAGTAATGGCCTCCACTTGGCCGTTATCAACCAATTGGCGGATTCTGCTTCCGAGGCGGCCGCGTGCTTCAAGTGCATCTTTTTCTTCTCCTCCGTAGGAATCCTCAACCTGATTCCTTCTCATAATCCATAGAATCTCTGTTTCAGGATAGGTCTCTTTCAATTCGGCTAAATCCAGCAAGGCATTAATGGCTGAATGGCCACCCCCGACAACTGCTATCCGTTTATTCCTATAGCGCTGCTGCTCACTCCCTAATATATCGGGTATTCCATAATATATTTTCTCCTTCAGCTGCTGTTCTTCTGCCAGCCAAATTCCGCTTGACGAAGCTGGATTAGGATTTCCCCAGGTGCCTGCAGCATCTATTACTGCTTTTGATTCGTATGTTTTGTACTCTCCATTCTCCTCAGCATGGATAACAAAGGGAATATTTTCCCGGTTTGCGGTTTTCATTTTATCGGTGTCTTTTCTGCCAACTGACAAAACTTTCGTATTTAGGTGAATGAAAGGCTTTATTTCAGGTAACCTGGACAGCGGCTTGAGATAGTGTTCAACAAGCTCTTCCCCTGTAGGCAAAGCTTCCAGCTGCGGCTGTACCCAGCCATTGGCGCTTAATAACCTGACAGCCGCTTTATCAATATTGTACCGCCATGGTGAGAATAACCGAATATGACCCCAGCTTTTAATATTGGCTCCTGCTTGCTTCCCTGACTCCAGCAAAATAAATGATTGCCCCCTGCTTGCCAGATGTGCAGCTGCTGCCAGCCCAACCGGCCCCGCGCCAATTATAGCCACAGGCAACTCTCTTCCATCATCCCTATTTAGCGACGCCTTTTCTGATACATCTTTCTTAGACGTGCAGCACCCTTTGACAACAAAAAGATCATTCTGATTCGTCATGCTCTCTCCTCTTTCTCCAAATTAGGATTGATTGCTTTTACTTGCAATATACAAGTATTATACCCAGGGGATTCACCCCTGTATTGGCTTACAGCATGCACTGGACTTTGCCATTGCATTATTTAACAAATGAATCGAGCGGATGACTGTTTCTTTTTCAAACTCATTCATTTGTGAAAAAACCTCATGTAAAAATGAATTCATCTGCTGATCTATTGAACCTGCAATATATTTGCCTTCTGCAGTCAGCGAAAGAATACTGATTCTCTTATCAGCAGGATCCGGTGTTTTCTTAACTAAGTTCATCTTGACTAAAGATTGAACCTGCCTGCTGAAAGTAGTAATATCCGTCCCTAACGTATCTGCAATCTGCTGCATGGAGGGGTTATGCTGATTGTCAATCTCATAAAGAATATGGCTTTGAATGAGGGAAATATCGCAACCGCCGACATTGCAGCAATTTTTATTGAGTAAGCCAAAACGGCGCGTCATTACTTGAAACAAACTGCGAAGATTTTCCATTATTTTCACCTCTTGGTTACAGTATAGTTCTTTTAGTTGTATTTTGCAACTAATTTCTTTTTCAAAAAAACAGACCATCACTTTTAAGGTCTGCTTCTGATATTAATAGCCTAAGGAGTTCTTAAGATGTCATCCCCAGTCCAATAACACCAACTAAGATGAATGCCAGGGATAAATATTGCTTATAACCAAATTTTTCTTTAAACCAAAACAAACCAGCCAGCGTAATGCCAATGCTCCCCACTCCTGTCCAAATAGCATAGGCCACACCGGCTGGAATCCTTTGCATGGCCATAGATAAACAGAAGAAAGAGAAAATAAAACCAACTGCCATTATAACGATCGGCCATTTCTTTCTCGTTCCATCCATGTATTTCATGGCAATTGTAGCGACCACTTCTTCTATGCCCGCCAGAATCAATAATCCCCAAGCCATTATAATTCACCTCTCACTTCAGTGTTTTCCTGTTTCGTAAAAGTCTTCATGCCAATGATCCCTGCCAATAATATCACCAGAAAAAATACTTGAGTTACCGAAAAAGGCTCCCCCATGATCACACCTAAAATATAAGTGCCTACAGTTCCAATCCCGACAAATACGGTATAAGCTGCCGCAACAGGAATTACTTTATATGAGCGAATCAATAGTATAAAGCTTGCTGCTATCAGTACAGTGGTAATCGTCCATTCCAGAAATGAATCTGCATATTTTAAACCTGAAGCCCACATCACTTCAAGGATGCCGGCTGTAAATACTAACATCCATTTCATTTGCTCTCAACTCCTTATGAATGACAGTCAGTCATTTTTATTTAAAGAAAAATTATTGGAAGCAGTCCAATAATTTTAGTCCGTGATTAATGATTTCCTGATAAATTTAAAAAGCTCTTCCTTATAAACAGTCAGGGACTCATCCCGCTCGCGGCCAATATAATATCTTTCAGCAGCATTTTCGATAAGGTTAATGATGGTCCTTGAGGTCCACTTCACATTAATGTCTGGTAAAATTTCTTCTTTTTGAACCGCCTTGCTGATTTCAACCTCAAGCCATTCGTAATATGGCCGGTATACCTCTTCCCATTTTTCCAGGGAATGGTTGACAGCAAGCCCTGAGTATACAAGTACGATGATATCTTTATGTTCATCTGTAACCTTAAAGGTCTCATCAATGACGGCATCTAAAGTGCTCCAGAAGCTTTCTGCTCCCTGCACCTTCCTCTTCATCCGATCCAGTATTTTGGTGAGAAGTGAATTGGCGATCGCAGGAACCAAATCACTTTTTGAAGAAAAATATAAATAGAACGTTCCCTGAGCAATGCCTGCTTTCTTAACGATCTCTGATACCGAGGATTTTTCAAGGCCTTTTTCAGAAATAACCTCAATAGAAGCGTTCAGTATTCTACTGTATTTATCATCCGGCCGATCCTGCATGTATATATCCTCCTTGTTCAAAGTGACTGACTGTCATTCATTATACCAATCCTTTCCCTTTCTATCAAGAATAATGAAATGTCCCTTAAAACTTGTTATTTTCCCAGAACTAATTACTTTGCGCAAAGTATATTTTCGATTATACTTAATTTGCAAACGCATTTTAAAAAGATACATCAAGGGGGAATTGTAATGGGTAAATTTGATAATAAAATTGTATTGGTTACTGGCGGAGCATCTGGAATGGGAAAACGAATGACTGAGCTTTTAGTCGAAGAAGGCGCTTATGTTATTGCAGCGGACATTAATAAAGAGCTCTTGAACGCTGTCAGCCAAAATGTTTCAGTGGAAGGCAAATTGCTGAATGTCATGTCAGAGGATGATTGGAAAAAGGCAGTGGAAGAAATCGTTGCCGATCATGGAAGAATCGATGTTCTTATTAATAATGCCGGCATTTCAAGCGAGAAGCATATGGATGATGTGACCATTGAAGATTGGGATCTTATGATGCGCATAAATGGTTTCGGGCCATTTGCAGGAATGAAGCATGTATTGCCGCAGATGGTCAAACAGCAAAGCGGTGCAGTTGTGAATATTTCAAGCTACACAGCCATGGTGGGGATGGGGACAAACACGTACACTGCTTCAAAAGGTGCTGTCAGAGCCATCTCCAGAGCGGCAAGCACACAGTATGGCCGTTTCGGTATCAGGGTTAACGCCGTCTTCCCTGGCGTCATTAAAACGCCAATGACAGAAAACCTGTCAGAATCCAGTGAAGTGCTGCAAAGATTAATTCAGGCCACTCCGCTCCAAAGACTTGGTGAAGCGGATGACGTGGCACGCGCTGTATTGTTCCTTGCTTCAGATGATTCTTCATATATTACAGGAGCAGAATTAGTTATTGACGGCGGCTTTTCTGCACAATAGAAAAGCGGAAGGGTCTTTAAGCCAGACAATTAACTAACTTCAGAGCAGGTAAGCCTATCTCAAACAAAGAAACTGTCCAAGGAGACAGTTTCTTTGTTTATGTTAACTTTTGCGTTCCGCCGTCTACCATTATTGTCTGTCCGGTAATATAAGAGCTGCTTTCGCTGCTTAAGAATACAGCCGCTTCCCCAATATCCTTTTCCGGATCCCCCATGCGGCCAAGCGGAATTCCATTGAGTACCTGCTCATATTGATCAGGGAAGTTCTCGCTCCAATTTTTCACGCCTTCAGTATAAGCGATTGGTGAGATTAAATTCACATTAATCTGATCCTTAGCCCACTCATTTGCAACGGTTCGCGTCAAACCGCGAATCGCTTCTTTTGCAGATCCATAGGAAGCCTGGTTAACCTGGCCCGAAATACCGGCACCTGAAGCAAAGTTAATCACGAATCCTTTATTTTTCTTAAGCTGTTCGTATGAGGCTTGCATTAAATGGACAGTAGGGTAAAATCCTGAATTAAAGGATAATTCAAAGTCTTCCAGTGTTGTATTCACAAATGGCATCTGTCTGGAAACATGCGCGTTGTTGACAAGGATATCCAATTTTCCATACTGTGAGATAGTCTCCTGCACAAGCTCTACGGCATTTTCCTTCCGGGATATGTCTTTTTCAATAAAAAGAATCGATCCAAACTGGCGTAATTGCTTTACAGCCGCTTCTCCGGCTTCCCGGTTGATATCTGCAATCACAACGTTAGCGCCATGTTTCAGCATGGCAGTAGCTATTCCCTTGCCAATTCCGCCGGCACCGCCTGTAATTAATGCAACTTTGTCCTTTAGATTCATATGATCTCCTCCTCACCTTTATTATAAATCATTCATTACTTTGTACAAAGTAATAATTTAAAAGGAGCTGCTATTATGTCCATGCAAATCGTGATTCTCGGTCTTTTAAAAGAGAAAGAATATCATCCATATGAAATGAAAAAAGTTATTTTAGAACACAAATGGGATCAGCTATTCCCCGTTACGGACGGCAATTTATATCATGCCATCCGCAAACTAGAAAAACATAAGTGGATCCAGGCGGAAAAGCGGGAACAGGTGAATAACCGGCCAAACCGCACTGTCTATCAAATTACTGAAGAAGGAAAAAATCAGCTTTCAGAAGAGATCATTGAGGTGTTTAAAAAACGGATGCCTGAACCTCGTTCCCTTTATCCAGCCCTATTATTTATCGAATCACCCGAAGTCCCTGCAGCAGCAGAGCATATTAAATCCTGGATCTCCGATCTGAAGACAGAAAGTGAAGTGAAGCATGATTACCAAGACGTCATTCCGAACCTGATCCAGGAGCATTATAAAGGGTTAAATGAGTTTTATATGAATTGGCTTTCTAAAATTCTTGATGCATTAGAATCAGTATAAAAATAGAAGCAAGGGGTACCTCCCCTTGCTTTTTATATATCCGGCTGTTTCCTCAGATTTATCCCCATCTAATAAACTGTAAAAATATTGCCATTTTGCTTAAAAGCTATGTACTTTTAGCTCAAAAGCAATTATACTATTCTGAATATTGTCTTTTCGTTACGCGAAGGATTTTCGAAATACCTTTAAGGAGTGTCTTTAGTTGAGAAGTTCAGCAAAATTTGATTCAAAAACCTTTTTCCTGATGGCCGGCATTATTTTTGTTGCTTTTAATTTACGCCCTGCGATTACATCAGTTGGGCCATTGATCGGAGCAATCCGGGATGAAACGGGAATTTCCAATGGTGCAGCAGGCCTTCTGACTACCCTTCCGCTCGTTGCCTTCGCCCTGCTCTCTCCTTTTGTTCCGAGGATTGCCCAAAAGCTTGGAAGTGAATGGAGCATTCTATTGGGTTTGACTATTTTGGGATCCGGCATTGCTGCACGTTCTGTAGGGATGCTTCCGCCTCTGTACATAGGAACTATTTTAATAGGTTTAGGCGTAGGTCTTTGCAATGTGCTTCTTCCTGGAATGGTCAAGGAAAAGTTTCCGCAGAAGGTTGGCCTGCTTACAGGCATTTATACATTTTCAATGGGGATTTGTGCAGGGCTTGCGCCAGGATTCAGTATCCCGATTGCAGAAGATCTTGGCCTGGGATGGAGGCTTTCACTTGGTGTATGGACCATCTTAATCCTTATCGCCATTATTGTCTGGCTTCCTCAGATCAGATTGCGAAAGAAAAAAACGGAAGCACCTAAAGGTTCTGCACCAAAGGGTTCTATCTGGTCCTCACCCATCGCCTGGCAGGTCACACTGTTTATGGGATTGCAATCAATGGTCTATTTCAGCACCACCACCTGGCTCCCCGAAATTCTTCATAGCCAGGGGCGGGAAATCGCTGCTGCTGGATGGATGGTAACAGTTTTCCAGTTTTCAGGACTCCCTGTTAATTTTATTATTCCGGTTCTTGCCGATCGGCTGCCTAACCAAAAGGGGATTGCTCTTGGCATCGGCATTTTCACTTTTGCCGGCATAACGGGACTCCTGATGAATATCAATGCCATCATCTCTAACATCAGTATTGTTCTCCTCGGGATTGGTCTTGGGGCTGCAATCAGTCATTCCTTAACCCTGATCGGCCTTCGTGCTGAAAATGCCAAACAGGCAGCCAGTCTTTCAGGAATGGCACAATCGGTCGGCTACCTGCTTGCCGCGGCAGGACCGATACTCATCGGCTCACTGTATGACCTGTTTCACTCCTGGACCGTTCCACTTATCTTCCTTATGGCCATTACTGCCATCTTTACTATTTCCGGAATTGGGGCAGGGCGTAATCAATTTGTTTTGCAGGATAAGCACAATAAACAGGATAAAACTGCTTCAACTATTGCATAATGCAAAAAAACAGCAGCCGGTTCACATAAGACCGGCTGCTGTTTCATTAGTATTATTTCCCCTGACTCATCAGCGCACTCAAATCAGGCTAGTCAGATTAGAAAGTTATATACAAATATAAAATTGTTAAATTTATCAATGCCACAATACGCGTTGTTGATTCCGCCCTGTCTTAAGGAATCTTAAAAAATTTTAAATTTGTTTAAAACCGTTTACCCCTCCCCTGCGTTACCTGTATTTGATAAGAAAAAATAACGGAGGGATTAAACATGAAAACAAAAGTTTATTTTTGGACAATTCTTTTAGCTTGCATACTTTTTGCAGGATGCAGCTCTCAGGAAAAACCAGAAAGCACAGGTACAAAAGAACAAGCACAAGAAACAACAACAGCGGTTAACAACGAGTCAGAAAAAGATCTTGCAGAATCGGATGCGAAACTTCAACTGATGGAAAACAAAAAAATTGGTAAATATCTTACAGATGCTAAAGGTATGGCACTTTACTTCTTTGCAAAAGATCAGCCAAATACATCAAATTGCAGTGGAGATTGCCTTGAAAACTGGCCTGCTTTCTACTCTGAAGATTTTGCCGTTCCGGAAGGATTTAATAAAGAAGACTTCGGAACGATTACTCGCGCTGACACTGGTGAGAAACAAACGACCTACAAGGGCTATCCGCTTTACTACTTCGTAAAGGACGGAGCATCTGGTGATGTAAAGGGACAAGGCGTCAAAGATGTTTGGTTTATTGTTAACAGCGAAACATCATTTGCACAATAATGGATACTGCCGAAGGAACTGCCTGGTTTATCGGCAGTTCTTTTTTTCCTCCCCTATCAAATTTTCCCGTCAATCTATGTTAACATCTATACTAAATAATTTCGTTTAACAAGGGAGCGATTTCCGTCAATGAAGTCTAAGTCAGATGAAGAACTAATAGAATTAATTGTTCAAAATCATCGGCCAGCACTTGAAGAGCTATATGACCGATATGTAAAGCTTATTTATAGCTTCTCCATAAAAATAACCAAAGGCGATACGGAAAAAACGAAAGAAATTGTTCAGCAGGTGTTCCTTCGGCTTTGGACGACAAAAAGCACCTATAATGCATCCCAAGGACAGTTTGTGAACTGGCTTCTCACCATAACTCGAAACATTTCCATAGATCTCATCCGTAAAGAACAAAAATATAAAGGAACGGTCCAATTGGAGCTTGAGGACTGGCAGCAAATGCAAGGTCTACCAGCTGATGATGTACAGCAGCAAGTTACCAGAAATCAGCTAAAACAGCAGATTCAAGAAGCAAAACGACATCTCTCTGAACCTCAGCAGCGCCTGATCAACTTATTATATTGGGAAGGGTACTCCTTAAGTGAAATTGCAGAACTTGAACAAAAGCCGCTGGGTACGATTAAAAGCCGCCTGCATCAGGCCTTAAAGAAACTGCGGAATAATTTCAGCGGGAAAATAGGAGGTGTTCGGCATGGAGAATAAATGTGATAATTTATCTTTATATATTATAAATGAACTTAATAACCAAGATAAAAAACAGTTCGAAGACCATCTGCTAAAATGCGCAAAATGCCAGCAGGAACTGAAATCTATACAAGAAACATGGCAAATGCTTTCTTATGATGTAGAAGAAACAGAGGTACCGGAATCATTGAAGTCACAAGTGATGGATTTTGTCTTTGAAGAAAATAAATTTCTTAAACACGAAGAAAAAATAGAAGCCGAACCGATTAGCTTTAAAGAACGAATTTTATCAGTTACCAAAAGGCATTTCTCACCCCTATCCACTGCTGTAACAGCTATTTTAATCATTTGTTTAATTGGGTTTTATTGGAACAGCCTTCAATTGAAAGATACTATTAAGTCATTAGAGAATAAAGCTGCTGATCCGACACAAATTGTTACGACTTATTCCTTAACAGGGCAAAGCTTAGCTGCTTCTGCAACCGGCAGCGCATACCTTCTTCAGGAAGGTACGGAAACAAGTCTTGTCATTGCCTTGAATAATATGCCTATTACGAAGGGTAATGAGGTTTACCAAGTATGGCTGTTAAAAAACGGAAACCGGCAAAGTGCTGGCACTTTGATACCTGATCAAAACGGCAGCGGACTTATCACCTACCGCCTGCCTCCAGAATATTCGTTTGAAGATATTGGGATTACATTGGAACCTAATCCGTTTAACACTCAGCCGCAAGGACAAAAAGTGCTGGGAACCTAATATAATGAAATAAACCTGCCCAATAAAATTTAGGGCAGGTTTAAACTCATTATTTTTCAGCTAATTTCTCATTAAATGACTCTAATTTTTCCTTTGTTTCGGTAACCAGATCTTTCATTTTTGCTGAGTCACCCTGATCTTTCTGAGATTCACTAATTAGCGGATATAAGCTCTTTTCAATACTTTCGTAGTCTTCTGGAAAATTCTCCTCCACTTTCTTCTCAATCTCATCCCAGTTTTCCTCAAGGTCTTTGCCCTTTTTTTGTATCAGTTCCGAGTTTTCCGCCTTATTTTCCAAATTAGCTTGTAAATCATCCAGAACCGCCATTACCTCATCACTGCCATTTAAAAGCTCATCAGCCATTTGTCCGTCTGCGTTGTTTGCTTTTTCGCTGTTTGCATTTTCCTGCTTCTCATTCTCTCCATTGGAACTGCAGCCCGCTGCCAATATAATAATCACCAAAATGGATATAAATGAAAGTATTTTTTTCATTTGATCCCTCCTCGCCCATTTCATTCCCTCTTGTATTCATATCAAACTTGATAAGAGGTCACAGCCTGTTGTTTTTCGATAGAAAAATAGGCATGTTTAATAGCAGCTTACTCACTTAGTTCCATCCCCATTTTTGAAAAATCTTATGGGCTGATTCCGTTTGCAGATACTCTATGAATTTTTTAGCCTCTTTTTTATGCTGCGAAGCTTTGGCAATAGCAATAGGTGTTCCTCTGTAAATCTTTTCATCTTCCGGCATTTGGATTAATTCTGTTTCCTCTTTCAAGCGATAATGCCAGGACTCATATGTGATCCATGCATCCAGCTTTGAATTAGTCTTCCAAAGATCAATGGCTTCAGCACTGGTTTTGACTGAAATATCCATGTTTTGATTTAAACCAGCGATCAGGCCCTTTCTTCCTGCCAGGTCTTCCCAAAGACCAAGCTGGCCTGCACCGTTAACATCCACTATTTTAACTCCTGGCTTTGTTAAATCCTCTAGGGATTCTATTTTTTTGGGGTTTCCTTTTCTTACCAGAATGCCAGCAGCACGAGTATACAGCTCTGTTCGTGATTTTTCGTCTATCATTCCAGGGTGGTTAAAAACAAAGCTTTGCATCATATACTCTGAACCTCCGTAAATCAGGTCAGCATCCTCCTTTGCCTGCTGAATCCAATTGGATTCCGGTCCAGCCGTTACGTTCACCCTGATACCTGTTTCAGCTGAAAACTTTTCTGCAGTCTCCTTTATCGGGCCCAAAGGACCACCTGGACCATAAACTTGAACAGCTTCAGTCTGTGCGGCTTCAACTGAAGAATTTGCCGGCTCTGCGGAATTCGAAAATGCCGTAAAACCCGCTGCACCTGCCATAACAAATAGACAAACCATCAGGAAAGAAAACTTTTTCATTCAAGAAAACCTCCATCTAATTTTTCAGGCTAAGCCTGTTATAAATGGAAACGTACTGAATGGACAAACAGTTCGCTTTACTTGGTAAAATGAGCATTAATAACTACTTTAAAAATCCTGCAACTGTTCTCCACATTATGGGTTTTGATAATCTACGAATGCTAAATCACCATTTTTCAGGTTTTACAATTCAAACCATGCCCTGGCCAATACCCTTATAGCTTCAAATAACTCTTCTTCAGATAGTAAGGCAAAACCAAGCAATACAGTGTGACCGTCATTTTCTCCAAATTGAGATACAGGATAAATTTTTATTCCTGCCTCTAAGGCTTTCCTGATCAGCTGTTGTTCATTCATTTCATTATTCGGCCGAAGTAATATGTGCAAACCTGAGTCCTGTCCGATTACTTCAGAACCTGGTGGAAAATACTTCGATATGGCAGCAATTAGGATATCTCTTTTCTTTCGATAAACGACCCTCATTTTCTGGATATGCTTATCCCAGTAGTCCTCCTGAAGAAATTTTATTAAAATCTCCTGATCTGTCCGGGAAACAGTTTGCGCATAAAAGAAATAATCTTCCTGATAAATCTTCAGCAAAGGTCTTGGAAGGACCATATAACTAATCCTTAGAGAGGGAAGCAGGGCTTTCGAGAATGTGCCCATATAAATTACTTTTTCATCCTTATCCAATCCCTGCAGGGCAGGAATCGGCTTGCCCGTGTAGCGGAATTCACTGTCATAGTCATCTTCAATGATATAACGTCCAGGTTTTTCCTTTGCCCATTTTAAAAGCTGCATCCTTCTGGCAATAGGCATAATCATTCCGCAAGGGAATTGGTGAGATGGAGTGACAAAGACGATGTTTGCTCCTGACTTTTTCAGCTTTGATAAAACAAGTCCATCTTGATCGAGAGGAATGTCCCTCACATTGTCCATACCTTTTTCAAAGATGATGAGCTTGCGGTGATATCCCGGATTTTCAACAGCAAAAGTACTTCCATCCAGCAGCTGTAATAACGTTTTCATTAAATATTGTGTTCCAGATCCAAGAATGATTTGGCTTGGGGAACAATTTACACCCCTGGATTTATAGAGATACTTCGCGATCTGGTTCCGCAGCTCCTGCTCGCCTTGAGGATGGCCAAGCATTAGAACCTCGCCATTATCCCTTGTCAGGACTTGATTTGTTAATTTCCGGAACACAGAAAATGGGAAAGTCCTGATATCCACCCCGGAATGAGTAAAATGATACATGAACTTACCCTCTATATGCTGCTTTTCTTCAGCGAGAGGCTCTTCATTTTCTGAAGCAAAATGATATTGTTCAACTTCACACACAAAATATCCTTTGCGTGCCTTCGATTCGATGTATCCTTCAGCCATAAGCTGTTCATATGCAGATTCAATTGTATTCTCACTAACCTGAAGATAACGGGCAAATTTCCTTTTGGATGGGAGCTTTGCATTTACCGCCAGATTGCCTGTCTTAATTTCGTTTTTAATATATTTATATAATTGCACATATAGTGGCTCACCGCTTGTAAAGTTTAGATTTGGCGTTAACTCGGACATTAATCTGGCCCCCTTCTATAATAAAAATCTGACCCTTCTAACAACACCAGTTATTATCTATAATACATGATAATTACATATATAGTAAGGAGACATACAACATGAGCAATTCACGCAGGCTGGGACTGGCCATGATTATAAGCGGTGCTTCTTTGTGGGGATTATCTGGTCCAATGCTCCAGTGGTTTTTTCAGGAGACCCACTTATCATCAAGCGATTATTTAGTTATCAGATTGATTGCGGCAGGCATTTTCACGCTCATTTTCTTATCATGCCGAAAAGTAAATGTATTTGCGATATGGAAACATCCCCGCCACTGGATACAGCTACTTCTTTTTGCTGTTTTGGGGATGCTTGGAGGGCAATATGCTTTTATTGAAACCATTCAGGTGAGCAATGCCGTTACAGCCACCCTGTTTCAATTTGCTGGTCCGGTGCTGATCACGATTTATGTGGCAATCGAGTCCAGAAGATGGCCATCCAAGACCCATTTGCTGGCCATTGTCACCGCTTTATCAGGAATTTTTCTGCTTATTACCAATGGATCTCTGGACCAAATTCTCTTGACAGATAAGGCTTTATGGATCGGATTTTTAACTGCGCTGGGATTTGCCTTTTATACATTGCAGCCTGTTTCCCTCATTAAGACCTGGGGAACGATGACAATCATAGGCTGGGGAATGCTGCTTGGCGGAATCGTCCTATATTTACTGATGCCATCATTCAGCTTTGCCAGCATGGCAGTTGCCCTTAATATTGGTACATTATCTATGTTAATTGCCATTATTGTGATCAGCACCCTCTCCTTTTTGTTCTATATAGGAATTCTGAAGTATCTTTCCCCCACAGAAACCAGTCTTTTATCCAGTATTGAGCCGCTTGTGGCAGCTTTGATATCCTTCCTGTGGCTAAAAGAAACCTTCGGAAGCTATCAACTGCTCGGCGGTGTTTTCATCATTGCTGGAGTACTTTTCCTATCAATGAAAGAAAAAGAAGAGGAAGTCATGATTTTGCAGCAAAAAGGGGCTTAAGCCATACCATTTTGAATCATTAAGAAATCCAATAAGCCTTATTAAACAATCGGTGAAGCGGTTTTCCTTTCCTATGATACGGTTAAGGTATCAAATGAACGAAAGGGGAACTTTCTGTGGAAGCACAAAAAATTCAAGAATATGTAATAGAAGAACCTAAAAAAAAACAAAAGGCTATCGGGTTTGCGAAAGGATTATTGCTGACCCTCATCCTTGCGGTTCTGGCTGGCCAAATTGCCAATCTTCCCTTTTTCTCCATTCTCGGAATCATGATCCTCTCCATTCTGATGGGAGGCATTTGGGGAAATACGCTATCTGTACCTGCGGACGCTCATTCAGGTATTCAGTTTTCAAGCAAGGTACTGCTTCGTGCAGGGATTATTTTACTGGGCTTTAGGCTGAATTTGCAGGAAATTATATCAGCAGGTTTTTCAATCATGATCATCGATGTTGTGGTCATCGTCTTTACCATGAGTTTCATCCTGCTTTTGGGCAAAGCGTTCAGAATCAATAAGAAATTGTCAGCTTTGCTTGCTGCAGGCACTGCTATTTGCGGAGCGGCAGCCATTATTGCGATTGCGCCTATTGTCAAAAGCAAGGAAGAGCAAACCGCAGTTGCAGTTTCATGCATAGCAGTTTTAGGGACCATAGGGGCCATTTTGTATATTGTTTTATTTCCCTTGCTGCCTATTAGCGAGCAGGAATATGGTGTATTAGCCGGCGCAACACTGCACGAACTTGCCCATGTAGTGGCGGCTGGTGTTCCAGGCGGAGATGCCAGCAGTGACTCTGCCATACTGGTTAAACTCGGAAGAGTATTATTGCTGATACCAGTTGCCCTTATTATCAGTTTTGTTTACAGCAGAAAAAACAGCGGTAAAAGCCGGAATATAGGGAAGCTGCCAATTCCATGGTTTATTTTTGGATTTCTGCTTACCAGCCTGATCAATACTCTTTTCTCCATCCCCGGAAGTATCGTCAGCATCTTCTTATTGCTTAGCACCTACCTCCTCGCAATGGGAATGGCAGGGCTTGGGCTTAATATTAAATGGAAAGACTTCGTGAAAGTAGGCTTTAAACCAGTGGCTGTTGCCATAGCAGGCTTTCTGGGTCTTCTTGCCATAACCCCTCTGCTGCTCCTGCTATATAAAATTTTTTAAATGTCCCTCTATCGATTACAATAGAGAGGGAAGTTACAGGATTGAAGGAGAATATTTATGAACCTCGACTATTTGAAAGTATTTTATGTCACTGCAAATAATAAGAGTTTTTCTCAGACTGCCAAAGATCTTCACCTCTCTCAATCAAGTGTCAGCCTTCAAATCAAACAACTTGAAGAACAGTGGGATTGTCAGCTCTTTGAACGGACAACCAAAAAAATCTCGCTGACTCCTGCAGGCGAAATCCTTTATCATAAAGTCAAAAAGCTGATAGCTTTAATGAATGAAACTGAAAATGAACTTGAAGAACTAAAGGGAAGTGTACATGGGGACTTAAAGGTCGGAGCCAGCTTAACCATCGGGGAGCATGTCCTCCCCTTTTTATTAGCCGACTTTTCGAGTCTTTATCCAAAAGTCAGCCTGCATTTAAATGTATACAACTCCAGGCATATCGTTGAGAAGCTGTTAAATCATGAAATCAATTTAGGATTCATTGAATCCATGCTCTCCTACCCAGCCTTAAAACAAGTTCCATTTGCCAAAGATGAGTTGATTATCATAGCCTCTCCTGAAAATAAATTCATTAAGACGGACAATATAACCATCGAGGAGCTGCTCTCAGTTCCTATTATTATCCGTGAAAAAGGATCAGGAACAAGGCAAGTGATGGAGGATTCCTTTAGAAGATGCCATGTAGATGCATCCAAATTGAATGTCATTATGGAACTGAAACACACCGAAGCCATAAAATCCTGTGTAGAAGCAGGATTAGGAATTTCCATCATCTCAAAATCTGCTGTAAAAAAAGAACTTCGGCTCGGTACTTTAAAGCAATTAAATATAGACGGAATTACAATGCAGCGGGACTTTTACATGATCTATCATGAGGAAGCCCTGAAACATACCAGCAGGAAGCTGATGGAATTTATATCATCAAGACAATAAAGACATTGGCAGGATTATAGTAGAGCTGCAGGCTGGGTAGTTAAGTTTTTGTGATTAAACTTTATAAATAACAATTTGCCCCAATCACTTATTGATTGGGGCTATACTTATTCCTGTATGAACTTGTTCTTTCTTCGGACACAAACAGATTATTTCCGGTTCTTCCTGTCTGAACTCGCCCCGTCTTCGGACACAAACAGGTTATTTCTCGTTCTCCCTGTCTGAACATGCCCCGTCTTCGGACACAAACAGGCTATTTCCGGTTCTCCTTGTCTGAACCTGCCTCTTCTTCGGACACAAACAGGTTATTTCTCGTTCTTCCTGTCTGAACCTGCCCCGTCTTCGGACACAAACAGGCTATTTCTCGTTCTTCCTGTCTGAACCTGCCCCTTCTTCGGACACAAACAGGCTATTTTCGGTCTCTCCTGTCTTAATCCGCCCGTCTTCGCACTAGAATTGGAAGCCAGCTCTATTTTTGCCCAAAGCTTCATCCCCCGTTAATTAACAGACCAATTTACGCAGTTTAATAGATTTATCAGCGGCTGACCCCTTAAGCACTTAAGCATCTATTTTGATACTAACCTGGGTATCAGTGTCAGTCTTATCCTCCTTCCCAATTTTCTCTGTACTCCCTAAAATATAATAATCAAGTGTACTTTTAGGTATTTGCTTATATTCTTTCCTTTTATATAGATAGAAAGCTAATCCTAATACTGTCCAAACCAGTAAGGCGATCAGTGAAGGTGCTCCAAGTGCTGATGGAGACCCAGGAATGAGCAGCAATCCAAGAAATGAAAGACCGCTTAGTGCACCTATCAGAGCAACCAGTTTTTTGCCGGGTGAGACCATTTTTCCATCGGCTGCTTCTGTCCAGCTGAATAGCTTATAGGCTGTGAAACAAGTATAAAAGTAGGCAATGGTTACTCCTGTTGCTGACATGTCAACAATCCATAATAGGACGGGACGCCCAAACCATGGGGCAAACAGACACACGGCACATGTGAACAGAACTCCTGCATATGGGGTGCCATGCTTCGGATGAAGCCTGGAAAATACTTTAGGAACTACTTTAGCTCTCCCCATCGCAAACAATAAACGGCTGGAAGATACATAGAATCCGTTAAGCCCTGTGAATACACCCATACAAAGGGAGATTGCGAGCAGAAGTACTCCGAAGGCACCTAAAGTATCAGAGATGACATCACCTGTCCCCCAAATCGGCTTTCCGGCAACAAGGTTTTGCCATGGCATTGCCACTGCTGTTGCAATAATCATAAAGGAGTATAAGATACAGGCTACAATTAACGAATATATGATAAGCATGAATGCCTTCTTAGGAGGAAAATTAAACTCTTCAGCCGCCTGAGGAATGTTATCAAAACCAACGTATGCCCATGGAGCAATAGCGATGATTGCAATGATTCCAGTAAGGGCAGGAATCTCGGGCTTAAAAAAAGGCTGAAGATTTGACAGATCTGAAGATGGACTTAATAACATACTTAAAGTAAGCAGAAACACACCGGCAACAAGGATAATACAGAATATATATTGGAGTTTACCAGATATGGAAGCACCCTTTATATTAAAATAGGCAAAGATCAGGAGTGCTGCTGTCGCTATTGCTACTTCACCCAGATAAACCTGCCAGCCGCCTATTTCATATAACAAACCGATATTTGTAAGCGAGGGAAGCATAAACTTTCCGAGCAAGGCCAATGCAGATGCATTCAGGGCGACAATACAAATATAGCCAAGAGTCAGAAACCATCCGCAAATAAAAGCATGATTCCTCCCAAACCCGATATATGCATAAGCAAATTCTCCGCCGGAAACAGGATACTTTTCAATTAAAACCCCATAACTGACAGCAATCACCATCATTAATAAAGCACCAATGGTTAACCCGATCACCGCACCAATCGGACCTGCTTTCCCCATCCATTCAGTTGGCAGAATAAATGCTCCCCAGCCAATGGCAGAACCAAGCGCGATAGCCCACACCCATTGCGGCTTAAACGTTTTTTCCAGCTGTACCCTTTCTTCCATGTTTTCCCCTCCATTATTAAGGCTTCTCTCAAATCTATTAAGGACTGCGTAATCTTGTTGAGCTAATGCCTCATCCTTAAACGGAGCAAAAGCTGACCCCCGGCTTTTGCTTCAGTATTAAGGAGTTTTTCAATAGTGGTTATCTATGAATGAATATAAGCTTTTTCTGTATTCTCCCACACAACCTTACCGGAAATAATCGTCGCCAAGATAGGAATATCTTTTAATTCCATTGCTGGACAAGTTAGAGGATCGGCCTCCAGGACAACAAAATCTCCTCTTTTTCCTTCTTCAATGGTGCCAGCAGAATCTTCTTCAAAGTTCAGAGCTGCCCCGTAAGATGTCATCGCTTTTAAAGCTTCCAGAACATCAATTTTTTGATCATCTCCAAGCACTTCACCTTCTAAAGTGATGCGGTTCACAGCCGCCCATATGGAAAACAGGGGCGAAATTGGGGTAATAGGACAATCAGAATGCAGTGTGAACAGCAAATTGCGGTCAACCGCATCAGCCAAAGGATTAATTCTAGCCGCTCTCTTTTCACCCAGGAATATTCTGCGGTGCCGATCTCCCCAATAGTAAACATGATTGATGAAAAACGAAGCTGCTACACCTAATCTTTGCATGGCATCAAGGTCTTCACTGCCGGCAGTCTGTACATGTTCAATCCGATGCCTGTGGTCTTCCATCGGACTTTTTGACAAAACATAATCGAAAGCCTCAAGGATAGATCCGATTGCCCGATCTCCATTTCCATGAATCGCAATCCTAAATCCTCTCTTATGGAGATCCAGCATTTCTTCTGCAAATTTGTTTTGATCATGCAGCAGCTCACCATATACAGATTCATCACAATGATAGGGTTTGCGGAGTGCACCTGTAAGTCCCTGGATGGATCCATCCTGAAATAATTTGGCACTATCCAGTGAAGCTCTGTTTTTAGTGCGTCTTTTTAATTCAAGATCCAGCTGATCTGCAGTATAACCGGAAAAAGCACTTCCCTCTCTTAAAAGATGATGCAAGATCATTAGCCGCATATTCATCGGATTCTTTCCTGAATTAATGGCCGCTATATGCGCATTTAATTCCTCTATTCCTCTGTCAAGGCCCACACCGGCATCTGTACATGTGGTGATCCCCTGAGACAGGTACACCTTCGCCGCATTCCCAATATTTTTGATTTGTTCATCACTTGACGGAGAAGGCAGGACTGGAAAAATAAATTCCAGGGCAGGTATTTCATGAATGACACCATCCAGCCTTCCATTATCATCCCGTGTAAAGTACCCGCCATGCGGATTCGATGTGCTTTCGTCGATTCCAGCCAATTCAAGAGCTTTGGAATTGGCAGCACCAAAGTGCCCTGAAATATGCCGGATAAAAACGGGATTGTCCGGAGCTGCCTGATCTAAATCAGACCTGTTCGGATGTCTCTTGTCCTCCAAGAGGGTATCATCATAACCCCACCCTATGATCCATGCCCCAGGTTTCGCTTTACCGGCTCTTGCTGCTATTTCTCCCTTTATATCACCAATGTTTTTATTCCGTGGGGATCTGCAATCAACATAATTCAGCATTTGACCGTACATTAATAAATGACTATGAGTGTCTATAAAACCAGGAAGCAGCGCAGCCCCTTTCAAATCCAGGATCTCAATATCAGGACCGTCTGGAACTTCCGTACGATGCGGCTCGTTTTTATTCCAAATTTTTTCGATGATTCCATTTCTGACAAGCAGTGATTTTGCCTTAGTATTATGTGGATCAAGCGTGATGATATTTGCATTTTTTATGATAAGGATACTCACCCTTATCCCTCCTTATTTAGACAGCTTTGTTTTCTGCTGAATCGATAGCGTCTATCTTTCTATTTGCTGAAGGAAGGTCTTCCCAGTAAACAGCTATTACATTTTCTGATGATGAATGTTTTGTCCAGAGACTAATTATGACAAGCGAACAAAAAGAGATGATAAAGCCAGGTATGGTCTGATCTATTCCTGTATGGAGAAGAGGCCATAGAATGGTCGTGAAACAAGCAAGAAGCATGCTGGAAATGACAGCGGTGTTGGTTGTCCTTTTCCAAAACATAATAGCCAGAAACGGAAACACCAGAGTGGTTGCTGACAGCCTGAGTGCCCATTGATACATACTGACTATATCTGTTAATGCAAAGGCAACTGCCAGTGATAATACCGATATAATCACTACACTCAAGCGGGAAACAAACATCATTTGCTTTTCTGTTGCATTGGGATTTAATAGCCGGTGATACAAATCCTGAGTAATATTAGAGCTTCCCTGTAAAATGAAGGAGTCTGCACCTGTCATAAGTGCTGATAGGAGTCCGATCAGAATAATGCCGCCAATATACGGAGGAAGCATTTCCACGGTTACATAGGAGAAAATTAAATCTGGGTGAATATCGGCTGGCACAAATTGCCTTGCCATAATTCCTATACTATAAGGAAGCACAGAAATACATAAAGTAATGGCATAACCGGTTAAGCCTGCTTTAATGGCGATATCTTCTGTCTTAGAAGCAAAGATCCGCTGCCATGTAGATTGCCAGACCAAGTAGAACGGAGCCACAGAAAGAGCAAAAAGCAGTACATCCCCAAGGCCATTCGCACCAAGCGGAGTCAAAAAATCTCTCGGCGTGTTACTGAGAATGTGTTCCATTCCTCCGCCAAATTGCAAGGCGGCATATGCAAGCATAACAATCCCTGCAATCAGAATTACGCTTTGAATGGCATCCGTTACAATTGTCGCTACTAAGCCGCCCAAAATCGTAAAGCCAAGAATCAAAATAAAAGAAAGCACAATTCCAGTTTTCACATTCATATTAAAAGCAATGCTGAATACGGTACTCATCCCTACAATCTGCAGGGCAGTAGTGGGTACTGAGTAAATGAAAGCAGATAACACTGATGGAATGATACCGGTTTTTGATCCAAATCTTTCACTAAATAGGTCCGCCAGTGTATATAATCTCTGTCTTCTTAATGGACGGCTAAAGAAGAAGATCAAGAGCATACTGACAAGCATGGCTGGTAAAGCAAATTTAAAAAATCCCGATACGCCAATTGTGAATCCCATTCCAATCCAGCCAATAAAAACAGCAGCGCCGCAATTCGTGCTGATGATTGTGCCGACAATATTCCAAAAACCCATATTCCAGCCTGCAATTAAATAACTGTCTGAGGTTTTAATTTTTGTAAAATAATAGATTCCAATTGCAAACATGAATATGAAATACGCCAAAATGTATCCAAAATACCAGCCCATCGACTGCCCCCTTTATTTTTTCTTAATATTCTGTAAATTATTGACAGTAATATCTTTTATTTGGATTCCACTATATTGGTCACTTCCCTATGATTATAGGTCAGATTTAGGATTTATCGGTCATTTTTTATTTTAATCGGCCATCTTTTCTAATATATCGGTCAGTCCGCGTCATAGGAACTTTCTAACATCAGCATAATAACGCTCTCTTCAAACTCGTAAGCTTTCCTTTAAAAAGGAGCTTAATCAAAAATCTATTAAGCTCCTTCCATTTTACCTACCAGTTTTTATGATCAAGGTGAGCATATTTCGGCAGAAGGCGAGTCGGCATCTTTAACGCATCTTTGCGGAATGGAGGTGCCAATTGAGTGCCATCCACCTGAATATCAATGACTGTCGGTTTATTGGATTTTATAGCCTGGAGAATGGCTGGCCCTACATCCTCAGGTTTATCTACACTAATTCCTTGTGCCCCCATGGACCTTGCTACCACTGCAAAGTCGGGATTCTGGATATCTGCTCCTACAAAGCGATTATTATAGAAATCTACTTGGTTCTTCTTTTCTGCACACCAGGCATTGTTATTAAAAACACATGCCACTACTGGAATGTTTTCCTCTACAGCCGTACTTACTTCATGCAGGCTCATTCCCCATGCGCCATCCCCTACGATGGCCACTACAGGGCTATTCGGATTTGCAAGCTTAGCGCCTAATGCTGAAGGATAGGCAAAGCCTGTATTCCCAAATGTTAAGGCTGCCACATGCTGGCGGCCGGAATTGAATTTTAAATAGGCATTTGCGGTAGAAGATACATTCCCGATATCTGTAGTAACAATCGCGTTTTCCGGAAGGACCTTAGTAAGCTCCAGGAGCGCCCTGCGCGGATTGATTGGATTTCCTTCCACCATGGCCAGATCCACAAGTTCTTTATCCCATTGCTCTTTTTCATTTGTGACTCTTGCCATTCTTTCAGAATTGAATTGCTTACTTGGTACTTTTTCTTTTAGCCGTTTTGCGATTTCAACAGAAGCTGCTTTTGCGTCTCCAATGATCCCAATTTCTACTGGATGGGTCCTGGCGATATTGCGTGGATTGATATCAATTTGGATAATCTTTGCGTTTTTCGGAAAATAATCAATGTCATAGCATGGCAATGTTCCAAATACAGATAATCTAGTACCGATAGCCAGCACCACATCTGCATCCTTTAATGTGTTCATAGCTGCTTTTGACCCCATATATCCAATAGGTCCTACCGCTAAAGGTTCATTTGCCGGGAAAGCATCATTATGCATATATGAAACAGCTACAGGAATCGTTAAGTGATCGGCAATTTCCTTCACTGCCTCTATTCCATCTGAATCCACTACTCCCCTGCCGGAAATGATGACAGGGTTCTTGGCAGAAGCAATCAAATCCACAGCCTGATCAATCTGCTCTAATGATCCGCAGCCCCTATTATCAACACGATATTGATGCGGTTCAAGAATGACATCTTCTACTTCCCCATAAAAATAGTCCCGCGGAATATCAAAGAGCACTGGACCTCTCTCTGCGTAAGCGATTCTAAAGGCAGTCCTCAGGCAATCTGCCACACGCCCCGGATGTGTGACCCGAACGGTTTCCTTTGTAATTGCTTTAAAAACTGAAACCTGATCACACTCCTGGAAACCGTCCCATCCGACTGTAGGTGTTCCCGCTGATGGAGAAATGACGACCATAGGGGTGTGTGCCTGATTCGCAGCGGCAACAGATGTTACCATATTGGTGATTCCTGGCCCATTTTGGCCAATCACTACTCCTGCAATTCCGCTAACTCGAGTATAGGCATCTTCCATGTGGGCAGCGCTTTGCTCATGCCGCACACCGATGAAGCGGATCCCGGCAGTTGGAAGCAAGTCTAATAGATCCATAAATGCCGATCCCAAAATCCCGGAAATATGTGTGACACCTTCCTTGACCAAAGTTTCTACAATAGCCTCACTTGGTGTCATTTTCACCTTTTTTGTTTTGATTTCTGCTAATTCTTTTTCTGCTTTTGCCATTACGAGCACTCCCTTTCCGGTTTTTAAAAGTTCCATATATTTAAATGGATAGAAGCCCTGTAAAAAAAGAGCTCTCATCCAGATACAACTTTTTGTCTAAATCTCCTTAAATGCACTTTCGACCGTCCTGACAACGAATTTTAAATCTTCTTCTGTAGATGAAAGTGGCGGAGCTATAATAAGGACATTATTGAAACCAGGCACTGTATCCCCATTTCTGCCAATGATCAGGCCTTTTTCTTTACATAGTGCAATGACCTTTGCCATTAATTGATCTGATGCCGGCTGCTTTGTTTCCTTATTTTCAACCATTTCAATTCCATACAAGAAACCGGCGCTTCTGACTTCGCCTACATTTTTATGAGTCTGCAAATCTTTTAAGCTGCCTAAAATGCTTTCACCCAGAATCTCTACCCTGCTGACAATATTCTCTCTTTCGATGATTTCGATATTTTTCAATGCAACCGCACAGCTTGCCGGATGTCCGCCATATGTTGAGACATGGCGGAAATGGTTATCTGTACCTTGCTCTTTAAATTTCTCATAAATTCTGGAATGAACTGCCGTAGCACCAAGCGGGAGATAGCCGCTTGTCAACCCTTTTGCCATCGTTACGATATCAGGCTGAACCCCCGCCGAATGCATAAATCCAAACATTTTACCCGTTCGCCCGAATCCGGATACAACCTCATCCATTATCAGGAGGACATCATGTTTTTTGCAGATTTGTGCCACTCTCTGCAGATATTCAGGAGATGGGATAATAACTCCCCCGCCTGAAATGAATGGCTCCATTATGACCGCAGCAACGGTTTCGGACCCTTCCCATTGGATGACCTGGTCAATCATATCAGCTGCGACTTTATCGCAATCCTTCACATCTTCGCCAAATGGACAGCGATAGCTGTAAGGAGGCGGAACATGCAGGAATCCCGGCATGCCAGGATCGTATTTCACTCTCCTGTTGGCCTGTGCAGTAGCACTTAATGCACCTAAAGTTGAACCATGATAGGCACGGTAGCGCGAAATAAATTTATATTTACCCGGATTGCCATTCTGATTATGGTATTGCCTCGCTATTTTGAATGCGGTTTCATTTGCTTCGGAACCGCTATTTGAGAAAAATGTTTTATAGGAATCCCCCAGCAATTCACTAATTTTGGCAGATAACTTAATGGCTGGCGCATGACTTAATGTGAGAGGGAAATACGACAGCTGCATCATTTGCTCTGCTGCGGCCTCTGCAATTTCTTTCCGTCCGTGTCCCAGATTCAGACACCAAAGACCGGAAACACCATCCAAATATCGATTGCCATCCATATCAGTAAACCATGAGCCTTCACCTGATTTGGCTATCATCGGACTGCTTCCTTCTGTATGCCGGCTCATCGCATGCCATAAGTGTTCCTGATCCTGATCAGTTAACTTTTTGTTATCATTCAGTTCTACTGTAGACATATTGCTTGCCTCCTTCTATTTAGTAAAGATTCAGGTATGCATTGTGTCTCTTCTAATGGGGAATCATGTTGCGGCTGGAATTTTGTTTATTAACTCATGGGTGGGTGTATAAGGGTAGTTATGCGCCTCTGCAACTCTCTGATGAGTGACCTTTCCATTCATGGTATTGACCCCTTTTTCAAGAAAAGGATACTTAACAATAGAATTTTCAATTACTGTATTAGCGAGCATTAAGGCATATGGTGCTGTAGTATTAGCGAGGGCATAAGTGGAAGTTCTTGCTACAGCGCCCGGAATGTTTGGAACCGCATAATGCAAAACACCATGCTTTACATATGTTGGAGAATCGTGTGAGGTAATATGATCGATGGTTTCAATTGAACCGCCCTGATCAATGGCAACATCAATAATGACCGAATTCTTTTCCATTTGCCTAACCATTTCTTCGGTTACTAACTGAGGTGCTTTTGCACCGGGGATGAGAACAGCCCCTATCACTAAATCGGCATGTTTTACTTCCTGGGCGATATTGAACGGATTTGACATGACCGTCCTTACCCTGCCGGAAAAAAGATCGTCCAGCTGGCGGAGTCTTTCAGCACTTATGTCAATGATGCTAACTTCTGCACCGAGGCCAACTGCCATTTTTGCGGCATTCGTCCCAACCACTCCACCGCCGATAATCACCACTTTTCCTGGCTTCACACCGGGAACTCCGCCTAAAAGGACTCCTTTCCCGCCATGAATCTTTTCAAGAAATTGGGCTCCAAGCTGGACAGACATCCTGCCCGCAACTTCGCTCATAGGAGTAAGGAGAGGCAATGATCTGTTATCCAGCTGAATGGTTTCATAAGCAACCGAGGTAACTTCTTTTTCGAGCAAAGCCTTTGTCAATTCAGGTTCGGCAGCCAGATGCAAATAGGTAAAGAGAATCAATCCTTTTCGAAAATATTGGTATTCATCAGGCTGCGGCTCCTTCACCTTCATGACCATATCCGCAGACCAGGCCTCTTCTGCACTTGAAACAACTGCTGCACCTGCTTTTTCATATTCCTGGTCAGAGATCCCGCATCCTGCACCTGCACCTTTCTCAATCAGGACTGTATGGCCGGCATCTGCAAACGCAGAAACACTTGCCGGTACAACGGAAACCCGATTTTCATTATTCTTTACTTCCTTTGGCACACCTATAATCATGTCATCACTCCATCCTGCAAAATAAAAATAGTATTCATCACATCATGACGTCATGTCGTCCGTACCAGTTGTTGTATGACTAGCCTCAGTTGTAATTAAAACACAACCATTACTTCTTTTCAATATTTTCTAAAAATTTTATATTATCGGAATTATCAATAGGTATCATTGCAAAATTGCATAACACTGTATTTAACTAGAATTCTTTGATAGTTTTATTCTAAATGAGTACATATCCGAACGAAAATAAGCAGAATAATATTCTATTAAGTTTCCATTAATGTCTGATAATAACCGTTCAATGTGAAGCACACTTAAGGAACATGGAACACCAAGCAAATCGGCTTCTTCTTTAGATAAATAAGTGCTTGTAATCATCTGTTCGGCTTCTGCAAACTTTAAGTTCAGACTCTGCTCAAGCAGATCATACAGTGTTCCCTTTTCAATATCATATTGGGCGAGGCTTTCACCAATTTCAATAGGGTAATACTGACTTTCAAGGGCCAATGGCTTATCGTTAGCATAGCGAATTCGCTTTATAAAGTATGCCTCTGTAAGTCCGCTGGCTTCCACAATTTCTTTTGCCGGAACAACGATGCCATTATCCAATAATTTTGCATCCGGCTTCATACCCATTTTTTTTATCACTTCTGTTGTACTGGTAATATTCCCAAGCCACTCCTCAATCGGTTTTTTTGATATAAAAGTGCCTTTTCCGTGGACTTTCTTTAGCACACCTTCGTTTACTAAATGGGAAACCGCTTCTCTCACAGTGCTTCTGCTCACTTTATAGGTATCCATCAACTCTCTTTCACTTGGTATTTTTTCATTGAAAGAACGATTGTCTATTAACTCCTGCAGCTCATTCTTTAGCTGTATGTGAAGCGGAATAGGACTATTGGAATCTAACTCTGTCATAATGGATGCCTCCTTATTATTTTTCTGTAAAATGTATAATTAATTATATAGATTACCTGAATGAATATCCATCCTTTTACAGCAGATGCTGATGCGCGAATTTGAAAATTTTGCTATTGCCAGGCTGTAAAGTCAGCAGATTATTTGGATAACCAACGAAAAAATGATATTAATTTAATTAGAGTCAATTAATTGAAAAAGGATGATTAATAATGGATCACTTCATGAAACGGGCTCTAGAACTGGCCATTAATAATGTAAAAGACGGCGGCCAGCCCTTCGGTGCAGTTCTGGTGAAAGAACAGGACATCATTGCTGAAGGAGTGAATGAATTGCATAAAAAGCATGATGTCAGCGGTCATGCGGAACTGCTTGCTATCCGGCGGGCACAGGAGCAGTTTCAAACGAATGATTTAGCCGGCTTTACGATGTATGCAAGCGGGGAACCTTGCCCGATGTGTTTAACTGCCATGTATTTCGCTGGCATCGATAAGGTATACTATTGCCAATCAGTAGACGACGCTTTTCATGCAGGCTTAGGCAAGTCTAAAATGATTTATGAAGATTTGAAAAACGCAAGAGATGACAGGGAACTCAAATTGGTGCAAATGCCATTGCAGGAGGATCAAGACAATCCAATGAAGCTTTGGAAAGAGAACGTTTAACAACTAGCCTCCCATCTCTAAGCAGATGGGAGGCTAGTTGCTTTTCACCCTTTGATATTATCACTCATTCTTTTAACAAACATCGTTAAAAAATAGGCTGCATAAGCAATAGCGATATCAATCAGAAAAATATAAAATTGATTCATTCCTTTGTTAAAATGGACCATACCAGCCCATTCTTCGACCGTGGCAAAAACAAAGGCAAAAACCGCACTTGCTAAAATGGTGTAAAGAAGAAAGCTTTTATTGCGGTTCGTGCAGTACTGATAGATCAGAAGGAAACCGACCGGCAAAGCAGAGGCTGTCATATTCATGGCATAGGGAAACATGGGCAATATAAAATAGGTGTGGACAAAATAACTGTACCTCTCCAAAAAGCTATCGGCGTACGTCCATAGAATGTGCAAGGTATATCCAAAAAAGAAAATCTCAAATATCCTGGTCCGGTCTACTGATAGATATACAATAACAAGAGGCAGCACCATTAGTGCCAAAACCGCCCAAAACTGCCAGGTTCCAAGACCTGAATATTCTCTCCAGTATGAAGAAATGAGGACATTCATCTTTTCGCTTCGTGAATATATTTGCTCCCAATATTCGCTATAACTCATACAATCACCTCCCAAAATGCATCATCAGCCTAAAAGAATTATGCATAATCATAATTTTCTACCCGTGCATCAATCAGCATTTTTCTAAAGGCATCTCCTTTTTGAACCCCTGCTATCTTCTGACCATATTCAAGGAAAGACATAAGCTCGTTTTCGGATAAATGACTCAAATTCAGCGGAAATTGTTCCATCTCTTTTACCTCATCCATAATCTGATCCAATACTTCCTTTCCGCTTTTAGAAATAGCGACAAATTTATAGCGGAGCTGCTTTTTATTGGCCGTGATTTCGACCAGCCCTTTTTCCTTTAACGGCTTTAAAAGCCTAGTTACAGTCGATGGATGCCAGCATCCCAGATCACTTATTTGTGTCGGGGTTATTTTTTGATTATGAGTGCCAAGCAGAAACAGAATATGCTGCTGTGCGGGCGTCAGTTTAAACTTCTTTTCAAGCTCCGCCCACTTCTTTTCCATGCAGAAGTACAGTGCCCTTATGACAAGCAATGTCTGCTGTTTCAATAGAATGTTCACCCTTTTCCCCCTCACTTGCAGATACAATTGTATTTACAAGTATTGTTTGAGAGAGGGTTTATTTTATGCAAAAAAAATAGAGGTTCAATTTCCTGCCTCTATTTTCGTCCTATTCTTTTTTTCACAGAGTTTCTGATTGACTCTATCATCTCCTCAGACAAATTCGCGGGAAGCGATGAGCCATCATTAAATACCCAGGCGTTGATCACCTCAAGATCTGCTTTTTTAAATGTTATGCTAAAAGTATTATTTTCCTGGAGAAATTCAGTTGTGACATATTCTTCTCCATCAAATTCATCATCAATAATCATGCTGGTAATTTCGTATGGATTCACAGGAAATCTCCTTCAGCTTTTTTACGACTTAGGATGCACCTGGCCCATCAAATTATTCGAAAATGTTTAAGTCTTCATTATAATGGTATCTATGGTTTTATAAGCAACAAAAAATGTTGCAAGGGAGTATGCGGCTTCAGTAATGCCGAATAAAAATACAGAACTTCCAAAGATAAAGGTATTCATTATAAGAATGCATTGTCCGATGGTTAAGGGCAAACGTTCGCTGAATAAAATCGCCAAAACTTCTGTTCCATCCAGGCAGGCTCCAAACCGGATAATGAGGCCCACTCCCATTCCGAGCAAGAGGCCTCCCAGAATTATGATCAGCAGCGGATGGTTAGTCACTTCCTCAAATGGGGCCAATATGTATGTCTCCCCTGCCAGCACTGAACTGGCAAACAGGCTTAACACCAAAAATCTTCCCCCTAAAAAGAAAAAGCCTGCCACTAAAAATGGGAGATTCATCAGCAGGATCAAGGCACCCACCTCTACACGAAAGACATGTGAAAGGATGATGCTCAATCCAACAATTCCTCCATCAATAACATAATTTTTCACAAGGAATAATTGCAGGGAAACAGCCACAAGTGTTGCTCCGAGTATGATAATCAGTCCATTTTTAAAGGTGGAAAAATTGCCCTTTCGTCTTTGGCTTAAATAGTATTGAACCCTATTTCTATACACTGGCCATCTCCTTTTGTTCAGACTGGCTTATGTATTGAAATATATTCCGGAAAATCAATAAAATGCAGAAGCCTCCTTTCTATTTTAATAGTTTACCAGTAAAAAAAAGATAGAATTCCTTCATATCAGAGTGTAAAATAAATTCAGCCAGTTGAAAAACTGCTGCAGACATCCATTTATTTAGGAGGAAGGAACGCACAAATAGGAATACTTCAAGCAGCCCCTTAATATATCGAATTTTCAGAAAACTAAATAAAAAGAGGTTGATGTACATGGCAATGGATGCATCTAATAAAGAACTAACGATTTTTGATCATGTTGGAAATAAAATAATTACAGAAGATCGGGAAATTCATATTATTGCCAAATTAGCAGAACCATTGATCGTGATTCTGGGAAATGTGCTGAGCGATGAAGAATGTGACCAGCTGATTCAGCAATCAAAAGATCGCATGCAGCGTTCAAAAGTTGCCAACTCCCTTGAAGTTGATGAACTGCGAACCAGCAGCAGCACTTTTTTCCATGAAGGGGAAAATGAAATTGTCGCCAGAATCGAAAAAAGAATATCTCAAATCATGAACATTCCAGTTGAGCATGGTGAAGGGCTGCAGATCCTTAACTATAAAATAGGCCAGGAATATAAAGCTCATTTTGACTTCTTCTCTTCGACCAGCAGAGCAGCAAGCAATCCTAGAATCAGCACGCTTGTCATGTACCTGAATGATGTGGAACAGGGCGGGGAAACGTATTTTCCCAAGCTTAACTTCTCCGTTTCTCCACAAAAAGGCATGGCTGTTTATTTTGAATACTTTTATAATGATCAGAACTTAAACGACCTGACACTTCATGGAGGAGCACCTGTTGTCATGGGTGATAAATGGGCTGCTACGCAATGGATGAGGAGAAAAAAATTATAGATAGAAAAACACTTGGGAAAAATTTTCTCCAAGTGTTTTTTAACATACAACAATTTGTAATTGTCCAGCTTCAGCACCTGCCCCCCCCCCCGAGGTCTCAAAACGGGGGCGGGCAAGGCGCTTTCGCTTTTCTTAGAACCACAGTCTCTTATGATAGTCATAATCAGAGGTATCGTAACTCTCTTCCCCTTCTGGATTAGGGGCACACTTTTCACAAGGTTCTTCCTGCTGGCCATGTTCACATTTTTCCATTAAAAGTTCCATTTGAACGCATCCCCCTTTCCTATCTGTTATTTCAATTATATTGAAAGCGTTTACAGCTGTCTTGTACAATTTGTTGGAAAATCGTTAAAAAGTGCCTATCCAATGGCACATTTTAACGTCAAAAACAGACATTCCTGTCGCATTTTAGCTTTTGCCTCCCCTAATAGCTGCGGGGCAAATCGGTTACTTCACGTGCAACCCTTATTCCTGATTGAATTGCCCCTTCAATCCATCCCGGGGCTAGGGACGTGTGATCCCCGGCGAAATGGACTCTTCCCTCCGGAACAGGAATAAATGGGAATAGCTCAGTTTCCTGGTTCGGTTTGAACATGGAGAAGGCTCCGCCAGAAAACGGATATTGTGACCAGCTATGGGAGGCGCCTGTTAAGAAATACTCGTAAACCTGATTGCCATGAACGACAGCCAAGTTGTCAAGGGCATTCCGAATCCGATCTCCTTCTTGAAGGTTATCCCAGGATAAAGTATCATCTTCCCATGTATAGCTTGCCATAATGATGCCGGAACCTGAAGATCCAATCAGATGGCTCGGATAGGCAGCGAACCGAATGGGCAGATCTGTCATCAGCTTTCCTCCCTGCAAACCTTCGCGTTCCCAAAAACGCTGTTTAAACTGCAGCCCAATTTTCGTGGAGGAAACATAATGCAGTTCCCTGATAGCTTTCCATTTATTAGGGGAAAATGATTGCCGGGGAACGATTTCAACGAAGGACAGCAAGGAGAAAGGTATAGTTAAGATGGCAAGATCACCACTGACCGTCAAAGGTTTTTGACTCAAGGTATGTCTGGCATGGATTGTAACCTGCTGAGGATCCTGTTCTATTTTTGTCATTTGGTAACCGAAATAAAGGTCTTCTTTTAACTGGGGCAAAAAAGCATTTGGAAGCTTGTCATTCCCTCCTTCTACTTCATAAAAATGAATGTCCGGGCTAAATAAAGGAAGCAGTTCCCGCAGAATCGCAGGAAACGACAACTCCGGGAAGCCTTCCAGACCAAGCAAAACTTTAATGCTTTCAAGGGCACCAGGTGATAAACTCGGTCCAACCGGGTTGTATCTGAGAAAGAAGCTCATCGGATACCGGTCAAATTCTCTTACTATAATATTCCAATTCTGAGCAGGGTTTTGATTAATAAAATCTGCTACTGGCTTAATGGCCATCGTAAGCAGCTCCTCCGCCGTCTTCCCCTTTTCATGCGGAGCAACAGGATAACGCAGGATATCAGGGTTTTGCTGATATATGGTGCGATTTATTTTAATGCCATTGGCAAAGATAAGATCCTGGGGAGTTGTGTTCCGGAATTCATTTACCTTTAAGCGGAATTTTTTTATATATTCCAAAACTAAAGGGTGGGTATGAGGAATGCGCATGGCTCCCACATCCAGATACATTCCGTCCATAAAAGGCTCTCTCATTGTAAATATTCTGCCGCCAACCCTTTGTGTTGCCTCTAAAACCGTCACATCATGCCCTGCTGCCTTCAGCAGGGAAGCGGCAACAAGACCTGACATACCGGCTCCGACAACGATTATTTTTTTTTGGACCTTAGAAATGCCGAGACCGTTTCTGATGATGGATAGCATTTCTTCTGTATTTACCTGTGGATCCCGATAAAAGACCATACCTATTCTCCTCCTGGGGATCTGCCAAAAAGTTATTACTTTATCATACTGCCGGACAACTTCAGATTATGATTCTTTTATGAATTTGGCAGCTATGCATGAATCAAGACACGCCAAACCAGTTAGCTTATTTGTCGCAAAAAAAGGCACCAAATCATCATGATTTGATGCCTCACCATTTATAAATATGATTACCCTTTAGAATGCTGCAGTCCACCCGCCATCAGCAACAATCACGGATCCATTAACAAAGCTGGAATCATCAGATGCCAGGAATAATGCGACCTGTGCAATTTCCTCCGGCTTTCCGACTCTTGGCATTACACCCTGAACAGCTTTTGTACGGCCGAATCCAAATTCGTTCAGGTTTTTCATTGAAGCAGCGATGTTTGTTTCCACTCCGCCTGGTGCAATGGCGTTACAGCGGATGCCGCTGTTTGCGTACATATAGGCAGTGTTTTTCGTAAGCCCTATAACTGCATGCTTTGAAGCCCCATAAGCAGCTCCCGCATGGGCACCATTCAATCCGCCTGTAGAAGCAGTATTAATGATTACCCCTTTCCCTTTTTCTAAAAAGAGCGGGATGGCTTTTCGCATGGCGCGCATGACGCCCTTCGTATTGATATCAAATATTAAATCCCATCGTTCGTCCTGGATGTCTCCAATGGGTTCAAATCCGTCCATAATTCCTGCGTTATTCACCAGGATATCCAGCGTTCCAAATTCATGTACTGCTGCATCTATCATTCCTTCAATATCTGCTTGTTTTGAAACATTAACCTGAACAGCTTTGGCTTTTCCGCCATTCTCAGTAATTCCCTTTGCCACAGCCTCTGCCCCTTCCAGGTTCAGGTCAGCTGCAATGACACTTGCACCTTCCCTTGCGTACAACTCCGCAATCGCTTTTCCCATTCCTGATGCTGCACCTGTTACAATCGCTACTTTATCCTGAAGCTTCATAAAGACTTCCTCCGTTCGGTTGAATGTTTTAGTGAACACTTGTTGATTATCTCTTACACCTTTATAATATGGTAATAAAACCTTCCATTCAATCAGCAAATGAACGGCAATTTGTCTACTATTGAACACATTCATTGTATTTTGATCATTTTTTCATCCAATTTCTACAATGGAGGCCATTTATGTCCAATAAGCAAAATCTCCCTATTGACCGAAGAATAACTAAATCTAAACAAGCCTTAATGGATGCCCTATTATCCTTAATGCAGACGAAAGAATTCAAGAAAATAACTGTAACAGATATCGTGAAGACAGCCAATCTCAACAGGGGGACCTTTTATAAGCACTATGAATACAAAGAAGATCTCCTTGATGAAATTGTCGATGATGTTATAGCAGACCTAATCTCTTCCTATCGCGAACCATATAAGGACACAGAAACCTTCGAGTTAAAGACCCTTACCTCTTCTGCCATTAAAATCTTTGAACATGTCAGTCATAAAAAAGAATTCTATTCCCTAATGGTAAAATCCAATGCATTATCTGGATTGCAGAGCAAATTGTGCGATGTACTGAAAGAGATAACTTTGAGAGACCTTAAAGGTGTACAGTTTAACCCCAAAATTAATCGTGAACTGCAGGCAAGCTTCTATGTACATGCCATGCTGGGAATGATTACGGAATGGATAAATCATGGGTTTGAATATGACTCAAATTATATGTCGGAACAGCTGCTGGAAATCTTACAGAGCAGACAAGGTGATAAGGTGTTCAAATTAACTTAATTGAAACAATTATCACTTACTTACATTAAACCATGGTAAATCGCGTTAAATACCATAAAAAAGCAAACACATTTTTTTATCCCACCCCCAAAATTATAGAACCACAACCTAAATTTTTGTTGATGGTCATTTTTTGTCGAAAAATTGACCCATTGGATGTTTGGAGCATACACTCCAAAAGCTATTAAATTATTATAGATAATTCGACATTACTTTTGGGGGGAATGAATGTGGATCGTTTTTTCAGGTGGATTGTCAGATCTTTGTTTGCACCTGTCTCCGGAAATGCAGGAGCGATTGCAAGCACTCTAGGGTTTTTTCTGGCATTTTTACCTTTGGAAAGTTTTAGTATTCCATTATTGTTTGTTTGTTCACTGCTGCTGCGCCTAAATATTATTGCCTTATTCCTGGGCACTCTGATTACTGTTTTTATACCCTACATACACGAGCTGCCTTTCATGGATTTTGGCCCATTTGAAGAGTACTGGTTCATTTCATCACTTAAAACCAAAATAGTAACCTCGGAATCAATTACATCAGGAGTCTTAGGAGGCTTGGTTGGACTAGTCTGCTATTTTTTCTTCCACTGGTTTTATAACCTGGGTCTGAAAAAAAACGAGGGAAAGCAGGAATATATATTTCTTGATCCTGCTAAAATGCGATGGTCCCTGATTAAGCGAATGAGCGCTGGCTTCATCCTATTAATTGCTGTTATATCGACATTTTTCATACAGAGTTTAAATACAGCTCCAAAGCTTCCTGAACTGCATTTAGATCAAAGCGTATCAAGTTCCGGGATCAATCCGATAAATAAGCCCTTCAATGAAGAAGAATTGGCATCACAGATTCAAAAGACAACTTCTTCAGCGGCTATTTCAGAAAAGCCAAAGATGGCACAAATTGCACGAAAGCAAGAAGTGTATGGATTCTATGTCAATTGGGACAAGAATAGTAAAACATCCTTCAAGAAAAATAAAGAGTCCATAACCACTCTAGTCCCTGAGTGGATGCAGGTTACTCCAGATCTAAAGCTCAAGTCTTCAATTGACCGGTCCATAGTAAAAGAAGCAAATAAACATGAAATTAAGATTCTGCCATTAGTGAATAATTTTATAGACAACAAATGGGATTCAGATGTTCTTCACCGGTTATTCACTGCCCCAGGTGCTGACGATCTCTTTATTAAAGAAATGCTTTCTTATGTGATAACAAATGGCTTTGATGGTATAAATATTGACTTTGAAGCAATTAAACCAGCCGACAGGGATCATTTTACTCAGTTCATGAGTAAAGTTTATAAAGCCTTCCACAAAGAAGGCTTAATGGTGACATTGGATGTTCCGCCCAATGACGAAAGCTACGATTATACTTCTTTAGCAAAATACGCTGACCGAGTGATTGTCATGCTCTATGACCAGCATTATTCCATGAGCACACCAGGCCCTGTCGCTCAAACCGATTGGGTTAAGGAGAACTTGAATCAAGCTGATATTCCATCCGGAAAATTGGTAGCAGGCTTAGGAACATACGGTTACGACTGGGAAGAAGGTTCGGATAAGCCCGCAGCTGACATGACATTTGGAGATATCATGAAGCTGGGCAGCGAGGCGAACCTTAATATCAATTGGAGTATGGATGCTGGAAACCCCTACTTACGCTATAAAGAAAATGGAAAAAATCATACTGTCTGGTTTCTGGATGCTGCTACTTTTTATAACCAGATGATCCTTGCGATTAATGGCGGCTCTACCGGAATAGCAATATGGAGGCTCGGTTCGGAGGATCCCTCTATCTGGAGTGTTATTAACAAGCCTAAGGAAATCATTAATCCATCTCAAATGTTAAGTGCCTTTGAAAGTCATATCTCACCACTTCATACAGGGAACGGAGAGATATTGAAAATCGCCTCACAAACTGAAAAAGGAAATAGGACTTTCGAGATAAATTCCAATGGAATGATAAAAAAGGAAACCTATATCAAATATCCAAAGCCTTTTGAAGTAATCCGCCATGGAAAATCCAGCAAAAAAGAAATCGTTCTTACTTTTGATGATGGTCCTGACCCAGCCTACACACCAAAAATATTGGACATATTGAAGAAGTATGAGGTAAAAGGCACCTTTTTTATCGTTGGAGAAAATGCATTGATGCATCCCCAGCTGGTTAACAGAATTTATGATGAGGGACATGAAATCGGAAATCATACCTTTACACACCCTGATATTACATCCATCACACCATCTCGTTTACGAATGGAATTGAATGCAACACAGCGCTTAATTCAAGGTATAACAGGTCATTCTATGACTCTTTTTCGCCCTCCATACATAGCAGATACGGAACTGGGCACAAGAAACGAACAGCTTCCTATTATGGAAGCTCAGAATCTGGGCTATACCATGGTCGGCCAATCCATTGACTCGGGTGATTGGCAAGGATCTTCAGCAGATGAACTTGTAAATCGAACATTGGATCAGCTGGCCGAAGGTAACGTCATTTTGCTTCATGATGCTGGCGGTGACCGCTCCAAAACAGTGGAAGCCCTTCCGGTAATTATTGAAACTCTTAAAAATAGAGGCTACACATTTACGACAACTGCCGGTTTAATTGGGAAAAGAGATACCGAAATCATGCCTTTTGCTGATCAGGAAAACCCTTATTCTGTTTATGATATGGCGGTATTTAAGGTCATTAAAAGCTGGAACACTGGACTTAGCTTTTTGTTTTACTCAGCCATCCTCTTAGGTGTTTTGCGCATTCTATTTCTTGTTTTCCTATCCTGGAAACAGGTCAAAAGGTATAAAGAGACCCGGATTGACCCTGGCTTTACTCCTTATGTCAGTGTTGTAATTGCAGCTTATAATGAAGAAAAAGTAATTTGCAAAACTGTAGATTCTATTTTATCCAGTGACTATCCGGATTTTGAGATACTGATAATCGACGATGGCTCAAAGGATCATACTGCTCGTGCAGTTGAAGAAACTTTTGCGGACACTCCTTGCGTCCGGTTAGTTAAAAAACCCAATGGCGGAAAATCCTCGGCTGTAAACCTTGGATTTAAGGAAGCTAAGGGGGAAATAGTAATTGCATTAGATGCCGATACACTCATTGCTGAAAACGCCATCTCTTTACTTGTTAGCCATTTTAAAGATAATCAAGTGGCTGCTGTTTCAGGTAATGTAAAGGTTGGGAATAAGGGGAATCTCCTGACGGATTGGCAGCATATTGAATATGTGACAGGCTTTAATTTGGAAAGAAGAGCCTTTGCGGCTCTTAATTGCATTACCGTAGTACCAGGTGCCATCGGTGCATGGAAAAAGTCTGCGGTTGAAGAGGCTGGTTACTTTAGAGAGGATACCCTTGCAGAAGATACGGATATCACACTTGCACTATTGCGCAAAGGTAAGAAAATTGAGTTCGAAGAAAAGGCTTATGCTTATACAGAGGTGCCTGAAGATATTAAAAGCCTGGCAAAGCAGCGCTACCGATGGGTATATGGCACTCTCCAATGCCTTTGGAAACATCGCGCGGCATTATTTAACAAAAAACATCATTCATTAGGATATGTAGCCTTGCCTAACATGTGGCTTTTTCAATATGTTTATCAAACCATTTCTCCTATTGCAGATATATTGTTCATCTTTGCCCTTTTCAGCCCAAACCCTGAAAAAGCAGCCTTTGGATTTGTCCTATTCTACTTGATGGATTTCTTCGCCTCCCTTTATGCGTTCAGGCTGGAGAAAGAAAGCCCTAAACCACTGGTCTCATTGTTTCTGCAGCGAATTTTATATAAACAGCTGATGACTTATGTTGTGGTAAAATCGATCTTCTCCGCTATAAAAGGAGTAGCCGTTGGCTGGAATAAACTTAAACGAAAAGGCAATGTAACTCAGGATAATTCCATTATGAATATTAAATGAATTCAAGAGCCTTTCCCATTTGGGGAAGGCCTTTTTGCTGTATAATCTAATACCTATAAAGGAAAAAGGACCACCGTCTCCTGATGATCCTTCCTGAGGTTTAATGATTTTTCCCATTGTTTTCTTTGTCTTCTTTTCCTTTGCTAACCCGATTACTCTCAGCTTTTTCTTTTGCGGCTTGGGAAACCTGCTGGCCATGGTTAAGTGTTTTTGCAGCAGGATTTATTATGCTTCCTCCTCCCGTGCCAGAGGCAGGTGTGTTTGGATCTTGTGTGCTGGTCTCAGGTTTTGATGCTTCAGTTGTTGTCTTGCTTCCCGCAGGTGCAGAGGCAGGCTCCGGTGCCGAAGGTTTTTCGTTTGAGACAGATACAGCTTTTGAAACAGGATTTACAGCAGGTTTCCGATTGGATTTTTCGGTATTCGTATGAACAGCAACAATCATCTTATCGGTATTCTTTTCCTTTTTTAATGATTCTTCAAAATCAGGAGCATCTTCTGTAACCGTTTTTTGTTTCGCATTCTCTTGCACAGCCAGTATGTTTGCTTCTGACTTTTCATCAATTTGTCTGTCAGATTTTTGTTGAATACCTGATAAAACAGAAGAGTGTTCCTCTGAAAAAAGTTTAGTAGCTTTCAGCATGCCATTGGCAACAGAAAACGTTATAGCCCCTGCAAATACCATGGCAAGGGCCCCCTTAGCTGGTGATTTCATATTTTTCCCCTCGAGACTTTTGATTGATTATATTCAAAGAATACGAAGGAGATTCTTTATATTATGGGGGTTTAATAATACTTTTTATTATTTGCTTACTCCTGCAAAACTAACATTCCATAAGTTTTTAAGAGCTGTTAGAGCTGCTGCTGGAAATTTTAAAACCGACAGACTGATACTATATTTATATTAAGAAACTAGGCTTTTTCTGTCCGGATAGTTACCTGCAAAAGAAAAGAACCATCTGAATATCAGGGTGGTTCTTACTGTCTATGCCTGAAACTCCTTATTATCAATTTTAATTATGGCAGAATTAGAACCGGCGGCAATTTTTTTCGTTTCGTTCACCAGCTCCAGAATATTTCCGCTGCATTTCTGTGCTCCTTTAATAACCAGTGGAGTCCCTAATCTGTCCAGTCCTAAGCCTTTGGATATGAATCCACCTATAGTCAGAGAAAGCGGTACTGCAGGTGAAGTATCAGAGAGGACGATTTTATCATTAATTCCTTTATGACTATTTAATAAATGGCAAAAGTGATGCAGTGTTTCAACTGCCAGCTTAGAAGATCTTCTTCCAAGGGTGTACACCGGATTTCCTTCCTCATCTTCACCATGAAAAATAAATTTTCCTGCATCTTTCTTTGTCAATTTATTAAAATACGGCAGCTCACTTATTTCTTCTTTTTCGAGTTTGCGGTGACGAATGATTTTTAGATGGTATGCCGCTGCCAGAGATGTTGTATGAGTTCCCCCAAAATCATGGTAGATATAAATCACCTGCTTCATCTCCCTATTCATTAGACTTCCTGAACACCAGGATTATTTATTAGCTCCTCTGAAATATCATTTTCCTGGACTTAATTCATATTTTACTCCATAAAGATTTTTTCATTAGTTCATGTGTAAATTTCTCATAATAACACCTGCACATTTAACTTTCTAAACAAGTAAAGACTGCCCTCAGGCAGCCCGCTTAAATATTCTATAGTTTTTCTCCGTTTGACTCGATCACATCTTTATACCAATAAAAAGATTTCTTCTTTTTCCGTTCCAATGTTCCACTGCCATCATCATGCTTGTCCACATAAATATAGCCATAGCGTTTTGAAAATTCGCCTGTTGACATGCTGACCATATCGATGCAGCCCCAGCTTGTATAGCCCATTAGCTCGACGCCATCCTCTATAGCTTCACCCATTGCTTTTATATGCTCGCGAAGATAGTCAATCCGATAGTCGTCATGGATGCTGCCGTCCTCTTCTTCCTTGTCATAGGCCCCAAGTCCGTTTTCTACGACAAATAGCGGTTTCTGATAGCGATCATATAACTTGTTCAAGCTGATCCTCAAACCTTCAGGGTCGATTTCCCAGCCCCAGTCACTTGTTTCAAGAAAGGGATTTCTAACCCCGCCAATGATGTTCCCTTCCGATGAGTCTGCATCTGACTTTACCTTCTTTTCGGTGCGGGACATATAATAGCTGAAGCCAATATAATCAACAGTGCCGTCCTTTAACAAATCCAGGTCGCCTTCCAGTATTTCCAGGCTGATACGATGTTCCTTAAAGTACCTTTTAATAAAAGCCGGATATTCACCGCGAACCTGTACGTCACCACAAAAGTAATTGAAAAGCTGCTCTTCCTGCAGGGCATACATGACATTTTCCGGGTTGCTGTCATAAGCATACACAGGCGCAAATAGAAGCATGCAGCCAATTTTTGACTTAGGAATGAGCTCATGACATGCCTTAACCGCGATTGCGCTTGCGACCAATTGATGGTGATAGGCCTGGAAGGTCGGCTGGTATTTATCTTCTTCACTTTGATAGGAAAAGCCGAGCCCATTAATCGGCATGACCAATCCGCTATTGATTTCATTAAAAGTCATCCAGTACTTTACTTTATCTTTATACCGGCCCAAAATCGCTTTAGCATACCTCTCAAAGAAACTGACAACTTTGCGGTTTCTCCACCCACCATACTCTTTTACTAAATGAACAGGCATTTCATAATGGGAAATCGTTACAACTGGCTCAATTCCATATTTCTGCAATTCATCAAAAACACGATCATAAAAAGCAAGTCCTTCTTCATTTGGCTCCGACTCATCACCATTAGGAAAAATGCGGGTCCAGGCTATCGACAATCGGAATGCCTTGAAGCCCATTTCGGCAAATAAGGCAATATCTTCTTCATATCGATGATAGAAATCGATTGCTTCATGATTGGGATAAAAAAAAAGATCCTCATGAATTTCGAAGTCAAACCCAGGCTTCATTAAGATATTGTATCTTTCTTTTCCTCCGGGAAGGACATCCGCAATATTCAAGCCTTTATTCCCTTCCTTATAACCGCCTTCAATTTGGTTCGCTGCAGTGGCGCCGCCCCACAAAAAACCTTTAGGAAAATCGTATTTTTTCATTTCATTACCTCCAATACCCGCTATTTTTTAATATTTGTTTAAATGGAGTTTTTATGTTACCCGAAAAGGGATATAGAAGAAGCTTAAAGCGAGTCAAAGGGTATGTAAATAAATAGAGTTAATTAAGTCTTGTTTAACGGCATTTTGATATTTGTTACATAAAAGTAACGTATTGTTTCTCCTTGTGATAAAATGAGCCTATCTATTTTTTCAACGGAGGATTACTGAATCATGTTTTCAAATGAAATCATCGCATCTTTCAATGATTTAGAAACATCCATATATCATTACATCTGTCAAAACAAAGAAAAGATACCTTATATGCGGATTCGTGAACTTGCAGATGAAACCCATGTTTCGACGGCCACCATCCTGCGGTTCTGCAGGAAGCTGAATTGTGAGGGTTTCACTGAATTTAAGATAAAGTTTAAATTATATTTGCAGGAAAATAAAAAGACCTCTATAAAAGGTTCCAAGCAATCCATCGTCGAGTTTTTCGAGCGAACGCTAAGAGGTGATTTAGACGAAAAAATCATCGAGGCAGCAGAACTTATAAATACGGCAGATAACATTATATTTATAGGGATCGGAAGCTCAGGCATACTGGCTGAATACGGAGCCAGATATTTCTCGAGTCTTGGCAAGTTTTCACTGCATTTTCCGATCCATTCCAGCATCCGCAGCAGCAGTGCCACGATTGCCCTATCTGTCTCAGGGGAGACTCCTTTTACAGTCACCCATCTTAACCAGCTGAAGCAGGAAGGCAGTAAAATCATCAGCATCACAAACAGCCGGCTTTCAACAATTGCGAAAGTTTCAGATTTGAATATCGCCTATTATGTGACAGAGGAAACGTTTGAGCAGTCCAATATTACGACTCAAGTTCCAGTTGTGTACATTTTGGAAGCTGTCGCCAGGGAAATACACAGGCTGAACCCTTAAATTAAAGGAGATTTCCTGCGTATGGAGAATTGGTAAAATAATCACAATGAAAGCGGTGAGTATATGAAATCAATTGCTTCCCCGATTGCAGGCAAAGTGAACAATGTTTTTATTCATGTCAGCGACCTGGAAAAGTCGGCTGAATGGTATAGCACACTGCTTGGATTGCCTTTTCATAAGGGTTCAGTAGAATCCCCGGTATACAACATTCCTGTCACCTCTGAAACCGGTCTTACACTGGATGACCACACCTTTGATCCAGCCTTTACCTTAAATCCTTCCGGTCACGTTTTATTTAATTTCTTCGTCCAGGATATTGATGAGGCATACACGTTTGTTAAAGATCAGGGAATCACCATTGTAAAGGAAATTGAGCGTATTGGAGATTTTGCCTATTTCAACTTTCAGGACTTGGATGGAAATGTATTGATGATCTGCAATTGTTAATGATTAAATCTGTGGCTATTCCGCCATGGATTTTTTTATTTACAGCATTCTCCGCTGGACATCCCCCTGCACCTGGCGTATACTAGCCATATTTATGTAAAAGATTAACAGCTTCATAGAAAGAAAGGTGTTTAACATGATTCACAACCCTACTGGAAAAGAGAGGCTTGCGCTGGCATTTCTCCTCAGCATGCTTGGAATATTGGGGCCATTTAATATTGATATGTATTTGCCAGGCTTCCCAGAAATCGCTGATGATTTCAGTGCCCGGGCTTCACTTGTTCAGATGAGTTTAACAGCCTGCTTGATTGGACTTGCGGCTGGACAGGTTATTGTCGGACCGCTCAGTGATTCCCATGGAAGAAGAAAGCCTCTTCTTATCGGGATCTCTCTCTTTGCCGTATCTTCCCTTTTATGCGCCATTTCACCAAATATCGGAGCCTTTATTGCAGCCCGATTTCTGCAGGGATTAACCGCCTCTGCTGGAATTGTCCTATCCCGGGCAGTTGTCCGTGATGTGTTCAGCGGTAAAGAGCTCACGAAGTTTTTTGCCTTGCTTATGGTCATTAATGCAACAGCTCCGATGATCGCACCAATGACAGGCGGTGCCCTGCTTCTGATTCCTTTCGCAAGCTGGGAAACCATATTTTATTTTCTAAGCTTTTTGGGATTATTTATTACCATTGTGATCTATTTCCGATTAAAAGAAACCCTTCCTCCAGAAAAAAGGGTCCCAAGCTCCATTGGAAATTCCGTTAAAAGCATGGGGGGCCTTTTCAGGGACCGTTCCTTCATCGGGTATGCCCTTATCGTAGGATTTATACATGGTGGAAGCTTTGCTTATGTTTCGGGGACACCTTTTGTCTATCAGGGGATTTATGGTGTATCGCCTCAGGTGTTCAGCATCCTGTTTGGCATTAATGGATTGGCCATCATTACGGGGAGTTTTCTAATTGGCCGCCTGGCAGGTGTCATTCCGGAAAGAAGCCTGCTCCGGACAGCCGTCTGCCTTGCCGTCAGTGCCACTTCGTTACTTTTAATCATGACCATCATTAATGGTCCGCTATTCATGCTTGTCATTCCGATCTTTATCTATATGACTTCAATGGGAATGATCATTACCAGTTCGTTTACATTGGCCATGAAAAATCAGGGGCATCGTGCCGGCAGTGCCAGCGCCGTTATTGGAATGCTTCCTTTAGTGCTGGGTTCTGCTGTTTCCCCTTTGGTGAGCATTGATGAAACCACTGCGGTACCAATGGGTGCCATATTGTTTATTACATCATTCATCGGCTTTGTTTTCTTCTTCACTTTAACGAAAGAAAAAACAAAAAGAAGCAGACAGAACCTGAAGCTGCATGCGGAGGGATAATTCCCTCCGGCTCCCATGCCGCCTATTAAACTTTAATTTTTTACTTCCTCGATAATCGAATGACCTTCCGTCCCTTCATCATCCTGCCATTGCCATTTTTCATATAGCCTGATGCGGCCGTCTTGCAGCTTTTCAGGTTTTGAATGACATTTTCCTCCGCGTATTTCATATTTGTTATTCACATGGTTATATCTAAATTCTAAACTGCCATCTTCATTTACAATTCCAATAAGTGTCCCCTGAATAATCTCTCCCCCGCCATAATCAGCAGATATAATGTTTCCCTCCTGTTTATACTGAAAAAAGGTTTTTGATGATACTTCACCATTCTCAGTATTTTGAACAGAAACAAAGGTACGGCCATTGTAGTTCATAAAAATAATCCTCCCAGCAGATTGGTTTTTTCACTCAAACTCAATATGTATTCCTAACTCCAGCCCTTCTACAAATCCCCTTTTAAAATAGAGTACATATACAAATCATCAAATTTTCCATTTGTATATTCATAGTGCCTCAGCAAACCTTCTCTCGTGAATCCCTGCCTTTCAACCAGCTTCTGGGATGAGAGATTTTTAGGTTCTATCAGGGCCTCAATCCTTTCAAGCTCAAGGTGTTCAAATCCGAATTTTAAAACTCTCTCAAGAGCTTCATTGGCAATCCCTTTTCCCCAATGCTCTCTGCTTAATTCATAACCGACTTCACTTCGGAAATGTCTGGGATTCCTGTTTAGGAAACCGCAGCTCCCTATGACCTTCCCGGAATCCTTTAGGGTTATGCCCCAGCGCATTCCAGTGCGATTTTTGTAAATGGATTTATACCACTTTATTTCATCCAGCACCTCTTCGACAGATTCACAGGCCGAGATTCCCATATGCTTTACAACCAGTTGATCTGACAGGTATACAAACATATCTTTTGCATCTTCTTCAGTTGCTTCTCTTAAAATTAATCTTTCTGTTTCAAGGATCGGAAATACTGTTTCCAACGGATTGCCTCCTTTGCATTATATCTTCCTTCAACTATACCAAAATGCTGTAAAAAAATCCTATCATATGGAAATTACTTCAAACCCAGCTTTATCCATGTTAAACTCTATTATTAGTAAAACTTAAATAAAGAGGAGAATTTATGTGAAACGTTATGCGTTATGGCTGCTGTTTGCCGCATTGATTCTTTCAGCATGCAGCAATGACAAAGAGAAAGCGGAAGCGGAAGCTGATTCATCAGGTAAAGAAGAACAAAAACAAGAAGACAAGGAAGAAAAAAAGCAGGAAAGCATTTTAGCAGAATCTGAGAATATTAATTTGGAGGTTTCAGAAGAAAGCCTGCTGAAATTGACCCCTGGAACACTAATGGAAGGGCTCACATACGAGAAGGACATTGAGGCCATTGAATTCAATGTGCCTGAAACTGATCCTGAGCTTATAAGCAAGATGACCCCCAAACTTGAGGAGCTGACGAAAGAAGCCAAAGATACAGACTCGATTAAAAAAGGGCTTCTTTCCCTGTTGGCGAGTCCGAATTATAAAAACATCATTGAAAAGTCCAATTCCTACAAACCAGATTTTGAAGAGCCTTACCTGCCGGATCCCACTAAATCAGAACCTGGGGAAGAAAAAAAGGCATCAGAACAGGCTATTATTCTTCTTGATGCCAGTTCAAGCATGCTGCTGCAGGCAGGCGGCAAAATGAAAATGGATATTGCTAAAAGTGCCGTAAAGAGTTTCGCCCAGACAATTGGCCAAAGCAGCGAAGTTTCCCTAGTTGTATATGGCCATAAAGGCTCTGAAGCGGACGCTGATAAAGAAATTTCCTGCTCAGGAGTAGAGGAAGTCTACCCGATGGGGAAATATTCCAAGAAAGAGTTCCACGAAGCAGTGGATTCATTTGAAAGCAAAGGCTGGACACCTCTTGCCGGTGCCATTCAAAAGGCTGCAGAAATGAGCAGCGGTTATGATGGATCCACAACGATCTACATTGTCAGTGACGGTGCCGAAACATGTGATGGCGACCCCGTCTCGGCCAGTAAAAACCTTGTAAAAAACAACAGCAGCAATAGTGTGAATATCATAGGGTTTGGTGTAGATGGAAAAGCCGAGAACCAATTAAAAGCAGTAGCCGAAGCCTGCAATGGGGAATATTTAAAAGCGGATAACCCGGATGAATTGAAAAACACGATCCAATACGAGTGGCTTCCTTCTGCCGGCGACCTGGCCTGGGCATTTACACTGTCGCCAAGCCCATGGGAAATGATGGATGAGTATGAACTCGGAGAAATTTATCCCCGCCAATTATTTACGATCGGCAGGCGTGAAGCACATCGAATCCTTGATGCTGTTACAGTCATGGGAGACAATGGCTGGATCACTGATGAGCAGCGATCAGAGCTGCGTGATTGGGGCTATGAACGAAGCGAGCAAATGAAGGACCTCTATTTAGAACTCTATGAAAAAAACCGAAATACAGCTGAGGCGGAAAGTGATGAGATCAAGCTGAGAGTCGACGAATGGGTTGAAAAAATGAAGGCTCTAAAAAAAGAGCGCGGTGACATCTGGTAAAAGAACTTATGAAATGAAGATTGCTCAGGGCGAAATGCTCTGAGCATTTTTTTATAAAATTATAAAACTCTCAATATTGCAAAATTTGTCCAATTATGTGATAAAATGTAATGGTAAAAATTAACTCATCCGAGGAGGTCATTGCTTTGTTCAGTGCAGGTGTTTTAGGAATCGGTGTAAACATTCCAGAAAATATTATAACAAATGAGATGATTGCCAGACGTTTCGGTATTACACAAGAAGAAATATGCAGAAAAACGGGCATACTGGAAAGACGCTACGAATCTCCAGACTCATCACTTACAGATATGTGCGAAATTGCTGGAAAACGTGCGATAGAAGACGCAGGGGTCAACCCGAAGGATATTGACATGGTCATTATTGGAACAAACACACATGACACCCACATTACGGCTGCGCTGGTTCAGGATAGAATCGGTGCTGCACATTGTGCAGGGCTGGACCTTCATTCAGGCTGTTCCAGCTTTATCACTGCCCTGGCAACCGGGGCCCAATTTGTTCAGACAGGATTGTATAAAAACGTATTAGTCATTGCTGTCGACAAATGCTCCTCCCTCTTGAATCCGATGGATAAAAAGACGGCGCTGCTGTTTTCAGATGGAGCTGCTGCTGTTGTCTTAGGTCAGGTGGATAAAAGCAATGGTATTCTCGGCATCCATATGCAAATGGATGGAAGCGGGGGAAAATATCTTCATCTTGATGAAAACAAGCACATCAAGATGGACGGTAGAGCCGTTTTTGAATTTGCAGTAGACAGATTTCCCAAAGCGGTTCATAAAGTTTTGGAACTCTCTGGCCTGAGCCTGCAAGAAGTGGATTTCATCATCCCTCACCAATCCAACTTGCGTATCATTGAAGCAGGTACAGCACGCCTCGGCTTCCCTATGGAAAAAGTTCATACCAAAACCATACAATATTACGGAAACTCTTCTGCACCTACGATAGCTATTGGGCTTCATGAAGAAGTGAAGGAAGGCAAAATAAAAGACGGGGATGTAGTTGTACTGGCTGGATATGGTGCAGGTCTCGGCTGGGGAGCCATTGTCATGCGCTGGGGTCAAACATCGAAAGTACTAATTTAAGGCCGCCTATACGGGGCTTTTTTATTATGTTACAGCACAATAAAGTGGAGGAATTAATCCTCTTTGGATGCATAACTGTGCATTAAAGTAAAATACCTGTTCAGCTCGCTTTCATTAATGGAAATCCTGACCGCTAAGTCTTTTGTCCGCAAAACATACTCTTTAATGCCAATAAATTCAGATTCAGCAATCAGGTAAAAGTGCGTTCCCTTCTTTAATCCTTTAAAATGGTTCTTTAATTTATATTTTTTCATGATCTTATCTTGGTGCTCCTATAGCTTTTCAGATTAATTGAGATTGAATCTCTAGAATAGTTATTATACACCTTAGAATTTTAATTTTCCTGGTAAGCATTTTTCATAATTTAAAAAGACTTTTTAAAATTTTGAACTTATAAATTTTCCCGGCTTCTTCACGTACCCTTCAATGATAAGACCGCAGCTGGTGCAAATAAGATATTCAATATCAGAACCGATGCTCATCTTGTTGACAGGGAACATAACTCCATAACCCGAATGGTTCCCTTTCCCCAATTCACTAGATCCGCACTTAGGACATTTTTTTTCTCCCATTCTGCTACTGATAATATTAAATACGAGCAGAAGCCGGAAAAGGTTTCATGAAAAACAGAAAATGCGGCCATCCCTGATGTGGCCGCCTTCATTTGTCTATTCTCCTGCTGAAAGCTGTTCTTTGGATTTGAGCACCTGGATATAAACTCCTGTCAGTGTTTGAGTCAGCAGAAAGATAGGAAAAGAGTGCGCGATCCGATACTCTTTCTGCAGGGTAATGATACCTGCAGCAGTTAACACCCATTGAAAGAAAACACCTGATAACGCCCATACCAAAACATATATAATGAATGTTTTTTTGCCGATCTTCATTTTTTCATAAAAATAAAAAAAGAAGTAGCCGAATGGCGCGAATAATAAATAATAAAGAACATCTGTCACTTCATAATTATTTAAATCGTTTATCTTATAAAAATCAGTCCTGCCTCCGCCTATTGTGAAATCATATAGAATGCCAATCGACATTCCCCAAAGCAGGCTCAGGATTCTGATTTGTTTGGCCAGCTTATCCGGCCTTCTTATAAGTAAAAAATATACAAGATAGGCAGCAGCAGCAGTTAATAAGAGAAAGAGCTCATTGCCGCCGAAATCCTCCCATAATTTCATGCTTCGTTCACCCCTTTAGTTTTAAGCTGTCCAAAATACTTCAGCAGGGATTGAACCACTAAATGCAGGAGGAATAAATATATTATTTCATAACCGATATTCCACTTTCTATAATCCACAATGTCAAAATAAAGGGCAATCACCACTGCCAAAACAAGGAACAACACTGACAGGATGGTTTTAAAAATTTTTGAACCAAAGGAAGGCGCTGTCCTGAATAAATTCAGTGTGATAGCAACTGTGAGCGGAAGGGTTATACTTCTATGTATTAAGAACGCGGAATTATCTAAGATCTGCTGGGAAATCTTCGCCATATTCAACTCTTCATACACAATCCATGTAAAATTAATATTAATGACTAACGCCACCAAATAGACGAAGGTATTTTCAATAAATGTCAGATTTTTATTCATCGATGTAAACAGCATTAGCACCAGCCAGGCTAGAAAAACTATAAGTACAAATCCCATGTAACATCAGTCCCATACTTTTTTGTTAGTATTGGCTTGGAAATTGACAATTATTCTGATGGTTGTTTTGTGGTTCGACCCGTTCTATGGATTTCTCTCTCCCACGGATTTCTTCTTCCCCTGTCCGAAATTGAGCCTTCTTCGGACTCACTCCCTCGGATTTCTTCTCCTTCTGTCTGAAGATGAGCCTTGTTCGGACTCATTCCCACGGGTTTTTTCTTCTCCTGTCCGAAGATGAGCCTTGTTTGGACTCATTCCATGGATTTCATCTCCTTCTGTCTGAAGATGTGCTATGTTCGGACTCGTTCCCTCGGATTACATCTTCTCCTGTCCGAAGATAAGCATTGTTCAGACTCATTTCATAAGACTTCTCTTTCAGCTGTCAGAATGGACACCCTCTGATATCTTTAAATTGCAAAAACAAATAAATAAAAAAACGGCTGAGGGCAGCCGCTTCAAACAACTTAATGCTATACGGTTTGCCGTTCGATCAGCTTCACCGATATCTCCTGATGTGTGTGCTTTTTACCATCAATCGCTTGAAGAAGCAGCTGCCTTCCCATTTGAACCAGCGGAATTTCAAGTGTTGTAATGTGCATGATTTTGGCTATTGGCTGGTTATCAAATCCCATGATTGCCAGATCATCCGGAATATGGATGCCGTTTTCCCTGCAGGAAGTTACTATTCCGGCAGCAGCAAAATCATTTGTTACCAGCAGAGCAGATGGGGGATTATCCATGTTCGATAATCGCCGGACCACTTCTTCGCCATGCTCAAAATGCAGACATTCATAGAAGATAAATTCTTCCTGATATGGTTCGTCAATTCGTTTTAAAAAATCAGCATAAGCCTTTCCGCGCTGCCTGCTGTTGGCACCAGTCTTTCTTCCAATGCAATACCCGATTTTCTGATGCCCTTTGTTATGCAGATACTCTAAAGCATTAGAGAAACTCATGTAATGGTCGATAAAAGTAGATGATACATTACGATTCCTCGCATCTTCACAGAGAACAATGGGGCCATACTCGGTAAACTGATTGATGACATCCCATTCGCAGATTCTGGAACAGATGATTAAAGAGTCGATTTGTTTATGCTGAAGCATTTTTAGAGCTTCAATCTCCCTGTCTTCCTCGTAATTGGTTTGAAAAAGAACTAATTTATAGTTGTTTTTCATGGCCTCATTTGCAATCCCTTCTACCAGCTGGCCGAAATAAGGATGATTGGTAAAAGGAACTACGACCCCTATAAGAAGTGTTTCCCCTTTACTTAAATGGACTGCATTAATATTTCGCTGATAATTGAATTCCTCCATCACCCGCAAGACAGCTTCCCTTTTATCCTCACTTACATAAGGATGATTATTCAGCACTCTGGATACGGTCGTAACTGAAACTCCTGCCTTTTTAGCGATGTCTTTTATATTTGCCATAAAACCACCTAATTTTTTTTCATTTTTTCTTGCTATGAAATGCGTTTCATAATTTAAGCTTTTTTTAACAACTCAAGGAGGTATCCTAAATGTTCATTCTATCTGGAATATTATATCTGGTTCTATTATGCAGCTCGATTCTTGCCTTGTCATCTATCCCTATTTCTCTCTATCCGAAAAAGAAAGCTGCAAACAAAGACATTTATGTAAAAGATTATTACAGCCTTCTCTTTGATGTCTATGGCGATGAATCATCACATAAGTAGTTGGCAGGAGCTCTCCATTTTCCTGCTGTACATATTTCTTTTAAAAATAACAGCCTCCCTTTTGATAAAATTTCCGTGTATAGTAACATGTATCCAAAACCGAAAGGAAGGCATGGCATGTTTTTAAAAATAACAAAAGAGCAGCAGCAAAAGATGATCGAGGATATCCAGATTTTTTTCTCTGAAGAAAGAGATGAGGAAATATCTGAGTTCGGTGCAGAAAGGGTGCTGGATTTTGTTAAAGAGTCATTGGCCCCGCATTTTTACAATGCAGCAATTTCAGATGTTAAGCATGTAGTGGAGCAGCAATATGCTTCAATGGAGGATGAAATCCTGACTCTCGAGCGCCCTATAAAGTAATTGTTTGTTGAAGTTTCACTTTACAGCAGTCTAACGGGCATAAGACTCCCTCACTCAAAGGTTCAACTGAGGATGTACGGGAGTCCAGCTGCCCATACGGTCCGATTGGTTCAGCTAACAATCAAACTTAAACATAGGATTTCTTCAACCTATTTTTTATCATTTAATACATCATTCACAAACATGGCAGAGTTTCCGCTCGAATCAAAAAAGATTGTCCACAGCAGAATAAACGGTAAAGCAGCGACCCATACTGCAAATTTAAACATTCTCTTCAATATTATCCCCATCCTTCCTCATCCATTTTTTTACATTATACCAAGATTCCACCTAATTTTCTAATAATTCCAGTTCTTCGAAATGATGGCGTTACCAGTGTAAATAAACTTTAATACTATGTTATCTGCTTGTTATTTTTCTGAAAGTGTTCAGTGATATGATGTTTTTGAATGCTAAATAGATTTTATAGAGAGTGAGCATGAAGCATGAACATTACTGATGCTGTGGCACAATTACATAAAGCTGGAATAAAGGCGAATGGGGCCGACATTGAGCGCTGGATTGAAGAAGGAAAAATGAAAGCGGATCGAAGCCCCAGGAGGCAAATCAGCTACACAATTAAGACGAAGGATCTCAATGATTTCATCATCAAAAAACATGAAGAGCTTTATCAGCAAAAACTAGAAGGGATCCTCGTGCAAGTTAAAGACCTTAAAGGACAAATAGAGATCCTGAATACTAGAGTCCAAATAGAGGAATCCAAAGTTAGATCATTGAAGAGAATGATACAAGCACAAAATATGATCGCTGATGAAGAAATCAAGCCTGGAAGGCTCCTGGGGCTGAAGCCTGATGAGGATGTGCAATTGATCCGTAAAGAATTCAAGAAACTGCTAAAAGCCCTCCATCCAGACCGAGGCGGTGATGAAAGGCTTTTTAAGGTATTTAATGAACATTATAAAAACATCATCTAAAATGCTAACCGTTTGATATGGAATATACATACATCTTATTTCCCGCTCTGAGAAATGTTTTTTCCTTTTTCATGCCAGCTTTTTCCGCAACACGGATAGAAGCAAGATTTTTCACATTTATGATGGAAACCAGCTTTTTATATTTTAAGCTTTTAAACCCATATTCCTTACAGGCTAATGCCGCTTCCGCCGCATAGCCTTTTCCCCATTCACGCCTGGCAAACAAATAGCCAATCTCCATTTCTGTAACGCCGCCTGTATCCTAGGGGGTAATTCCGCACTGCCCCAAAAACCTGCCGGATGTTTTTTCTTCCGCAACCCAAAGGCCCACACCATGCGTCCGATAATTATGCAAGGTCCAGCTGATCCATTCTTCGGCCTGTTCTCTTGTTTTTGTTGAGCGATAAAATCTCATGGCCACCGGGTCAGAGAAAATTTCCATTAAATGAGACAACGCTATTAATCTGTCTGTTTTGATAATAGGAGCAGTCACCCTTTATTCCCCTTTCGCTGCACTAAAGACCGTTTCTTTCCTTTCTAGCAGGCATTAACATTTCAAACTCAAATAAATAGTTCAGGAGCTGGTCAAATTCGTCCGTCTGAAAAACTAATTCCTTATCATTAAATACATAAACAGCAGCATCTGTGATTGCCTCTCCATTTTTTAATGTTAGTGTCTCTTGAATCTCTATATTTTCCACCAGCTTGAAGTCTTCCTTATTTGGAGATTTAAACTGCTCAGTAAAGGCAGATGGTCCAATAGCAAGAATAGAAACCTTTTCAGCATCCTTCGCTAGCCATTTAGCAGCGGAAAAGACCGTGTCAGGAGCTTTTATCACATTGATGTTTTCGATTGCTCGATAGTAAGGGATGTCCTTATTTAGCTGAATCACCTCTAAAGAGATTTTCTGTCCAACTTTAACCTCTTCCATATCTGCAGCAGTAAAAATTTTATCATCCACTTGGATTACTCCTAAATTTCGATCCAGCTTTGTGACTTTTCCCTCTATTGTGCTTTTTTTAGAATACGTATTTTCTTTCATATATTTCAATAACTCTTCTAGAGAAGCTGCGCGAAATACTTCCTTCGTATGATCAAATAAAATATAACTTGGCTCTTCCTTTACTTGTAATTCAAGATAAATATCATTTACATCCTTTAGACCTAATGAATTGCTTGTTTCGAAAAGAAAGTGCAATGGTTCCGAATAGAGTTCATCAATTACATTTTTATCAGTATCTCCAACAATCAGAAGTGAATGATACCCTTTATTCCTTGCCAGATAGTTCTTTTCCGGACTAACCTCTTTAATGTTAACAGGTATGATATATTCAGCCCGCTTGCCATCCTTCCAGTAGGCTTTTATAGAATATATTTCTTTGCGGGATTCGTTTCTTAATAGTGTAAAATTACTATAAAGAGTTTGATAAGGCTCTACTTGAATCCCGCCATTATAGTAATTTCCTCTAGCAATGAAGATGGGCTGCTGATCTTTAGGAAATTCTATGTTAAGATTCTCGCGAAATTCAGCATGCTGATATTCAATCAATTTGGTAAGATCTTTTATCTCCTTCTCAATTTTTCCTGCGTTCCATGTATAAGTGCTTAAGATTGGATGTAACTCCTGCTCCCCTAATAGTACAGTGGGCATTGGCGGTTTTTCTTCCTTGTATACCTTTTGCTTATCTATATAGAACATCGCTAAGAGGATCGAAATAATCGTTATTCCCCACATGATCTTTTTATTCAGCCTCAAACGTTCAGATGACTCCCTTTTTTCTTCTAGTTCCATATGAGCACCCCTCTCTGATGAATGCTGGCACTTAGTAATTTGATAAAAAACCCCTTATCCCGCCAACAAAGCTGAAAAAAGCCGTCAAGATGACAGCTTGTTATTTCGTACATTCATAAACAGGAAAAGATTGTCCATCTCCGTACCCATCTCTAACTTCATGAACGGCGATTTGCCTAAACCCGTTATCTTTGAGTACTCTATTGAATTCACCTGGATCATAGAGCCGTATAGGAAAATCCATCAATTCTGTTCTTTCTGCGGTTCCCTCTCCAACAGCATCATACTTCAGCTGGATATGCAGGATTTTCGTTTCATCATCATAAGCTATTTTTCTATTTTCAATAATGGTCTGCCCCTCTAATTCCTTCCTGTTCGTTTCTGTCCATTCTGCAGCTTCTTCTACTTCATTATCTTTTTCTACAATGGTAAGAAGCATTTTACCGCCTTCATTTAGGGCATTCTTTAAATTTTGAAGACTTATATTTACCAGAGAGTCAGGCAAAAGTGAAAAAGAACCATACGGGATCATAATTAAATCGTATTTGTTAGTACTTTTAAACTCTTCTATCTTTTCCTGAAAAACATTAGGATTTAAGTTTAATTTCTCAGCTTTTTCCTTACAGACTTTCAGCATGTCTTGTGAAACATCAAAACCATCAGTCTCGATGCCATGCTGAATAAAAGGTATGAGCATTCTTCCATTTCCGCACATCGGCTCCAATACTTTCATCTTCCTGTCTTTTACATATGACAGATAAAAGCTCAACTCTGGACCCTCTGCCATTGATTTATCACTTTCATACATCTTTGTGCAGAGTTCCCCGTAGTAGGCAATCATTCATCTTCCCCCTCCTGCTTTTTATATCCTATCCCTTTCTGGACCGCCCCTATGTGGTGACTGTGAACCAGCAATTCTGCTATTCTTTCAGTTTCAATCCACTTTATTGCATGGTCTTCTTCAGTCGGCTCTTGTATTTTATCCGCCAGATCAGCCAGATAAAAATACCCGTCACTTAGCATTGGCCTTTTCTTGGTCTGCGGCAAATAGCTCTTTGCATTACCGATAAAGAATAAATTTGAAATCTCATAGCCGGTCTCCTCCTGTACTTCCCTTTTCAGACATTCGATTTTCCCTTCACCTTTTTCTATTCCTCCGCCTGGGAGAAAGTAATGGCCAGACTGAGTTTGCACAGTTAATACTTTTTCATTTTCCGGGTTGAATATGACAGCGTAAGCACCCTTGCGTATTTTATAATCAAGTCCTTTTTTTTGATTCCCGAATATATTGCTCATTCTCTTACCTTCTTTGTATAATGTGCTTTTAAATTCAGTCTTGCTTTCAAATTTGACCAATCATGTATTCCACATTCTTATGTGATTATCCTTTATAAAGAATGCCAAATCAGCAAATTAAAGATCTGAAGTTTCGTATTGCGAATTAAATTCAAAATCTTTAAAATAAAACAGAAAACATCTTTGAAAACTAGGGAGACACGCATGAACCGTAAAATTTTTCTGTATGTAAAAGCTTTTTCCGATTTGGGTACGTTCATGGACCTGATTGCCATTAATGTGCTCATGTATGCGGCCACCGGAAGCTCTGCCTGGCTTGCAGCGACAATGGCCATCAGGACACTTGGCGGCGTTTTATCAAGTCTTTTCTCAGGGGTTCTGGCCGATCGCTTTGACCGCCGAAAAATTATGATTTGGACAGATGTATTCCGGGCAGTCATCATTTTAGGCTTAATACCTTTTCCAAATCCAATCATGATTCTCATTGTCTGCTTCTTTATCGGATTGACATCAAGCTTTTTTGCAGTTAGCTACAGCGCAGAAATCCCTCAGATTTTTGGCGAGGATAAGGTACTTGAGACGAATGCGTTAATTTCCCGATTAACATCTGTCAGTCTGGTGTTTGGTTTTATCGGGGCTGGAGTCATAACTGATTTCCTCGGATACCAGATAACTTTAATCATTGATGCCGCCACATACGTCATTTCAGCACTCGTTTTATTAAAAATGAAATGGCAAACGTCGGAATCGGCTGTGAATAAAAAAATCAGCAGCGGCCTTAAAGAAAAACTGGCCAGCATTGGCAGGGATTTGAAAGAAGTTTATTCGTTTATATTACTTAAACCGATGCTGCTTCTGGTGAATATTGTCATATTGTCTTCCTCTCAGGCGCATTTGCAGGAGCTTCACATAACTTAGGGATTCCGCTGCTCGCTGAAAACATCGACAGCAGCAAACAAAGTTTCTATTACGGGTTGATTTGGGGCGTTTGGGGGATTGGTTCCGTACTGGCAACCATGATTCTGCCAAAGCTGAAAAGCCTGCAGGGGAGCCGTTTATATTATGCTTGTTTTTTTACAGCGATGCTTATGTCAGCAGGATTTATCACCTTCCTCTCAAATAGCAGCTTATGGATTATCCTGCCGTTTGCCTTTTTAACCGGTATTTTTGATGCCTGCTTTACTACTCTGCATGCGACAATCCTGCAAAAGACAGATAATCATATTAGAGGGAGAATTTTTGGAGTAGGCATGCTCTTAAAATCTCTAGGTTTTGCCCTCGGATTCGCTGTCGCTCCTGTTTTATTGGAGTCTTTATCATTATCTAAGATGGTATGGATATTCCATGGGTCCCTGATTACCACAGTCATTCTGGTGATTTTCTTTTCGAGAAAGCCGGTAAAGGCTGAACAGATGGGTCAAAATGTTTAAGAAGGAGAATTTGAGAACGGGCCTTCCCCTTAATCCTGGGGAATGGCCCATTTTATGAGGATGTAATCTGTCCTCCATTAACATGAAGGGTTTGCCCGGTTACAAATCTTGAATCATCTGATGCAAGGTATACAAAAGTTGGCGCAAGCTCAAATGGCTGTCCCTGCCGGTCCATCGGGTTGCCGGCTAATGTGACCTCGTCCGCGGAGAAACTGGACGGAATAAGCGGTGTCCAGAAACGGCCTGGAGCCACTGCGTTTACGCGAATCCCCTTTGCTGCCAAATTATTGGCAAGTGCCCTGGTAAAGCCAACATTAGCCGCTTTTGTCGCGGAATAGTCGATTAATTGCTCATTCCCATAGTATGCGACTACTGATGATGTATTTATAATTGAACTTCCGGCTTTTAAGTATCTGAGAGCTGCCCGCGTTGTGTAAAAATGAGAATACACATTCACTTTAAAGGTATCATCGAATTGTTCATCCGTAATATCGAGCAGGCTTAATTGCTGGAACTGAATTCCGACATGATTGCAAAGGATATCCAGTTGCCCGAAGGTTTGAATTGTTTTTTCCACAATGTCGGCGCAATGCTCTTTTTCCCTCACATCTCCCGGAAGCAATAAGCAGCTTTGCCCGATTTCTTCGATTCTTGATTTAGTCCGATTCGCATCCTCATGTTCATCCAAATACGAAATTGCTACATTTGCCCCTTCTTTTGCAAAAGCTATTGCCGCCGCAGCACCAATGCCGCTATCTCCTCCCGTGATGAGCGCCACTTTTCCCGCAAGTTTGCCTGTACCAATATAATTGGGATTCTCAATGATTGGTCTCGGAACCATTAGTCCTTCTGTCCCCGGCTGCCGAAATTGCCGCTGCTCCGGTACTGTAATCGCCACTTCTTCATAACGGGTTATTTTCCCATAATTAGGGTGCATGGGATATTCTTTTTTCCGATCAGGCATAGAAACCCTCCTAATATTCCACTCCCGACTAAAATATGCGGAAAATGCCCAATTTGTTCTCCCGATAAACGGGAATTTGCATCAAACCGGGCAGGAGTGCATAAAGTGAATGGAGAGATGCCGAGGAGGAGAAGGATATGGAGCCGTTTTATTACTCACCGGAAGTAAAATTTTTATTAGTCAGCCAGTCAGATGAAAAAGTGAAGGTTATGTATAATTCAAATGCTCAGAGTCTGCGATTGCCAGTGATAGGGATGAGGCCTCCTTTCTATTGTCACCCCACATATAAGCAATACTACCCTGTCATTTAAAATAAAAAGGTATAAAAAATAGCCTTGATGATTCGGTGCGAAGAGGTTCATAGAAGCCACCGCCAGACAAACTAATGCACCATTCAGTCATATAGATCCGGTGCCTTCTTGTCTATGCCCCAACCCCTGAGGATGGATAGAACTATAAAAAAACTCCACCACATGCAGCATACACTCTTCCAAAAAACGGGAAGGCCAGGAATCGCCTTATGATGCCAAAGATGAACCCGCTTTGCCGATTCACCAGGAATAAGCTTCCTTCCCATATCCATTCCCAAATTAAATAGCCTCCCCCCATTTCGGTTAAACCAGCCCGTACATATTTTCATTCCCGGAAACATTTATTGCTTCCAGTTTACATGTACTTAATCAAAAAGATAAACCTCATCCCCTGCCGAAATTTCACCTGTTTTCCTGACTGAGGAATACACACCGAAGTGATTATCCCTTTCACTGATAACCTTTTTATGCAAACTGGGATCCCTCTTTCCGCTCTCTGGATCTACTGTAATAATCATACACCGTTCGCAATGCCGCTTAACTTGAATCTCAACGCTGCCAATCTTCATTGTCTTCCCAAACCAGCTTTCCTCAATAAAAGGTTCATCTCTTAATAGGGAAATGACTAAATTCGGGCGAAACCGCTGGAAGTCCAGCTTGTCCTTGCCCCACAGCTCCTTCATTCTTTGCAAAGACGCGTCTGTCACTAATAGAATATTTTCTTCTTCAATTGCCCCTTCAGGTACATGGGCAGGACTATATTTCACTGGAGTGATTTTTCTGGAAGAATGCTCTTCCATTTCTTTTAGCAATTCTTTATTATCCCAGGGAATCCGTCTTCCGTCCGGAGTAGTAATTCTTACTGGAGGAAACATGTTCTCATTTTCCTCTCCCATAAACCCTGCTTTATACATGACCATTTCCGGAAACTGAGTAATCGTCAAATACTTCCCCGGCCTTGATTCATCCAGGTAGGCATGGCTGCGATCCCCATACAGGCCATAATTCATTACTTTTGTTTTTTCCACACTTTCCCCGTAAAAGCTTTTCACCGGATAGCGGACAATCTCTTTAACATGTCCTATTAGCACCTTCCACTCCACTCCCTTCAGCCAACAGAAAAACCCATGACAGCGTGTTGGGCTGTCATGGATATCATTTACTGCGGCCGTTTTGTTTGCCGCTTTGCTTTCTCATCCTTGTCCGATTGAATAATCTTTTCACGGACGTCAGGAGGTATGGACGCAGATGTTCTTTTTGGCTCAGATTTCATCTTTAACACTCCCTTTTTATTTAACGACTTTATAGCGCTTGTGGCTGATCACCGTTTTTATGGGCTCATCCTTTTTCGGATTAATTCCAAGCTCAACAATGACTGAGTTATCCCGTACCACGATTACCCTGCCTTTTTTTCCTTTTTCAGAACCGCTTAAAATGCTGATCGTATCGCCGACATCCGCTTTTTTTCCTTTGCTTACCTTTTCTGTTTCTTCAGTCATCGCCATTCTCCTTTAAAAACTTTTATTTTTTAGCTGGTTTTCGCTATGTCGCTAGTATTGCCGTTTCGCCCTTCCGTAAAACCCAATTCATGTTCAAATGGATTTACTCTCTCTTTGTTCCTGTTATCTTTTTAACATGAAGGTCCTTCAATATATTCAAGCCTGCCCTGATGATCATCATAATGCTTCCTGCAAGGAAAAACGATATCGAAACCGCCTGGCTGACATCTGTTAAAAATAATATACTTCCGATAAAATATAAAACACCCAGAAGCAGATCATTAATAAATGATACTACCCTATATCGCTTTTCAATGATCATTTCGTAGGCGCCTATCTCAATATGCACATCTTCCTGCTGTTCCTTTACAATATTTCTAATCTTCATGAATAACACCTCTGTTTTGTCTTTTCCACATAAGGTGTCAAACATTCATGATATAGGTGTTGTTTTCTGGAAAATTTCAAGAAAAATGATCAAGCACCAATGAAGCCAGCAAACCGATAGCTGCAATGAATCCGGTCATCGGACCACTGTCCTCAAAGGCTTCAGGCATCATCGTGGAAGCAACCATGGCAATAATTGCACCACCGGCAAATCCTGCAATTCCTGATATGACCTCTATTGAAGCTCCATCCAAAAATATGTATCCAGCCATCGAAGCAATTCCCGCAATGACAAATACCGAACTCCAAAGGAGGATCATTTTCTTTTTTGAATAGCCGCTCTTTTTCATTCCCGAGGTACTGGAAAGGCCTTCTGGAAAGTTGCTGATAAAAATGGCTGTCACCAATAGAAAACTCACCTTACCTCCTTCAAGCAGACTTGTCCCGATCATGATTGATTCTGGTATGGCATCCATGATGGTCCCCGCAAAAAGGACTATTCCGCTGCTGGCTGCTGCTTTATGGCCGGATCTTTTCCGGTTCTTAGCTCCCCTGTTTGAAATCATGATATCAAACAGGGTAAAGACAATGGCTCCAGCCACAAATCCAATGCCTGTCGGCAGTAAGCCGCCGTTATGGACTGACTCCCCAAGAAGCTCATATGAAGCAGCACCAATCAGGACACCTGTTCCAAATGCCATAATGTAACCAATCATTTTGTTTTGGATGGGCAAATACATGGCTGCCAATGCGCCTAAAAGGACAGCTGATCCAGAGACCCCTCCCCATAGTGCAGCATTCCACATCATGATCACCCCTTCCATTTTCTCTTGTTTCTTTAGTTATTTCCTTTTGATCCTTCCTAAAAACCGCTATTCAGAATAAGATTAAAAAAGCAGAACCTCGAAGGTTCTGCTTATAATCTCTATCTAATGGTTTTTAATGCACCGCTCCAGGATATAACCTGGTCAATCATTGCGTTCACATTATCGAGATGAAGATCTTGAGGTTTAAATACTGTGCCATTTTCAAAATCAGTAAATAATGACAATGTTGGATGCACGCGCACATCAGCTATCATCAATTCACCCATGATTCCGCGCAGATGTTCAGCAGCTCTCGCACCGCCGGTTGAGCCATAGCTTACAATTCCTGCAGCTTTATTGTTCCAAGGTTCACGAGCTAGATCAAGTGCATTCTTTAATGCCCCTGTAATACTGTGGTTGTATTCTTGAACGATGAATATAAATCCATCCAGACTGTTAAGCTTCTCATTCCATGCAGCAATTCCCGGTGAATCCGCTTCACCTAAGAATGGCAATTTGAAATCAGCGATATCTATAATCTCATAATTGGCATCCCCGCGTTTATCGGCAATTTCTTTAACCCATGATCCGACCTGAGGGCTAACTCTCCCCTGACGTGTGCTTCCTAAGATAATCCCAATGTTTAATTTCTCGTTCATTTTTTGTTCCTCCTTAGATTTTCTTCCAAATAATTGATTTAAAAAACCCATTACTCACACCACCTGATGACAATTTAAAATCCTAAAACGATTCGATTCCCCGAAGGGTCTTCGGTAATCACCTGATTATTTTCAACTGCTGCAGCCGCACCTATCTTTTTCAAATTTCCCACGGCCTGATCCCTGGCTGCTTCATTTTCAAAAATGAGTTTGAAGGATTGAAGCCCGACACTATTCGATGAAGGCTGCGGGGCTCCTACTCCATTCCATGTATTCAAACCAATATGGTGGTGATATTTTCCGCTCGAAATGAAAAGTGCCTGTTTGCCATATCGGCAGACTGCTTCAAATCCCAGCCCCTCTGTGTAAAACGTTTCGGTATTCGCCAGTTCAGCCACATGCAAATGGATATGCCCCATGACCGTACCGCCGGGCAGTCCTCTCCAGGACTGCTGCTGCCCAATTGACAGCAGATCAGGGAAGTCCAGGGGATCAACAGTCATATTTACTTCCCCGTTTTTCCATGTCCATTCGGAAGGGTTACGGTCAGTATAGATTTCTATCCCATTGCCATCAGGATCCGAGAGATAGAGCGCTTCGCTGACCAGATGGTCGGAAGATCCAAATTGCAGCCCAATCTCGACGAAATGACGCACGATCTTAGCCAAATCAGAACGCTTTGGGAGGAGCAGGGCGAAATGATACAAACCTGTTGTTCTTCCCAATGCAGGTTCAACATTTTCCGGCTGTTCGATGGTCAGTAAGGTACTATTGCCATCTGCAGTAAGCTGGGCAGTTCTGTCAGTCTTTGTTAACACTTTAAAGCCAATTGCTTCTTGATAGAAGGCCAGTGACCGTTCCAGATCCTGTACTTTCAGATTGACTTGAGCTACAAAGGTAATCGGTTTTTGATGAAAGTTCATGTAAATTTCTCCTCTCATTAGTTTGCCTTTGATTGTGTTAATTTGCTCCCAAGAGACAGTGGTGATTCCTTTGCTAATACAAAATAGATCGATGCAGCAAGCAAGATTAAATCTAATTCATATCCTGTCATTTGGCCGTTCCCAAGCAGGCCAGCGGGCAGCTTAGCAGTAAAGATAGCTCCCAGCATGATGAAAGCAAATAGTACAGAAACCATTTTTGTACCAATGCCCAAAATAAGCGCTATGCCTCCTGCCAGCTCGATTACAGCAACGGCATAAGCCATAAAACCAGGAATACCGATACTATCGAAGAAACCGGCAGTATTGCTTATTCCTCCCTGAAATTTTGAAAATCCATGAATAAAGAAAATAAATCCTAAAATCACACGCAGAATGAAATGACCTAATTCGTTTTTGTTCATGTTTTCCTCCTTGAATCATATGTTAGTTACTTACTTTATGTAAGTTAGTATAATATTGATATTTGTTTTCGTCAAGTAATCATTTTATAAAAAGTGATTTAATTATTTCTAGTTTATGACTATAATAAGAAACAAGGAGTGATTATTATGGAAAAGTCGCTAATTTGTCCAAGATTTGAAAAAGCCATTGGCATATTGAGCCAGCGCTGGACCGGATTGATCATTTATCAATTGCTTAACGGGCCGCAGCGGTTCTGCAGTATAGAATCCTCTATCGGGATAAGCGGCAAAGTTCTTTCAGACCGGTTAAAGGACCTGGAGAATGAGGGGGTCGTAAAACGCGAGGTTTACCCTGAAACTCCTGTTAGAATCGAATATTCCCTGACAGAAAAGGGCCTGGCCATGGAGCCGCTGATGAAGGAAATAGAAAAATGGTCGCAGAACTGGTTATAGGCTTAATTTATATATATATCAAAAAAGAGTCTTCCCTATTTGGAAGACTCTTTTTTGTGTTATCTCTTTGATCGTGTTTATTCCTATTTTGACTGGCGAGCGAGTTCGGACTCATCCTCTCAGAATCTTTCTTCTTCTGTCCGAAGGGGGGCCGTGTTCGGACTCATTCCCTCGGATTCTTGCTTCTTCTGTCCGAAGGGGGGCCGTGTTCGGACTCATTCCCTCGGATTCTTGCTTCTTCTGTCCGAAGGGGGGCCGTGTTCGGACTCATTCTCTCGGATTCTTGCTTCTTCTGTCCGAAGGTGCTCCGACTTCGGACTCATTCTCTCGGATTCTTGCTTCTTCTGTCCGAAGGTGCTCCGACTTCGGACTCAACTCCTCGGAATTATCCTTATCCTGTCCGAAGGGGGCCGTGTTCGGACTCATTCCCTCGGGTTCTTGCTTCTTCTGTCCGAAGGTGCCTCGACTTCGGACTCAATTCCTCGGATTCTTGCTTAATTCTGTCCGAAGGTGCTCCGACTTCGGACTCAATTCCTCGGATTCGTCCTTCTCCTGTCCTAATAAGTAAATAGCCAATTTACTTTCCTTTTATCTCTGAAATATACTGTTTTACGACTTCATATACGTAATCCTGGTTTGCAGCAGCAGTGTTGGGGTCGTATTGGCCTCCGTTTGTTTTGTTATTAGAAAGAATACGAATTCCCAGGAATGGAACATCGTATGCTCCGGCAATCTGCGCTGCTGCTGCGCCTTCCATTTCTTCAACCGATGTTCCGTAGTTTTCATGAAACCATTTGATGCGGTCAACTTCATTATTCCATAGGTCCGCTGAACCGATTGTCCCCTCGACTACTTTGCCCTTCTTGTGCTTATCTTTTACTGCTTTGGCAGCAGCAAGAAGGTCTTCATTTCCCTCATAATAACGAATCTTTTCTGCATCAGGGTCTTCACCGGCACTTCCCTCAGAAGCCATCAGGTCCATCGGGATCCAATTGGTTGGTTCAATCCCTTCCCCTTCTTCCAAATGACCAGTCTTCAATGATCCGATATTGACTGTTCTTTCTCCTAAAACGATATCATACACATTCAGGCTTGGGTCATGGCCGCCTGAAGTCCCCTGATTGATGATTGCGGCTGGATCATACTTTTCGATGGCGATTGCTGTGGCAGCCGCCGTATTTTCCATGCCTTTTCCGGTTTTAGCAACGATGACTGGGTACTTGTCCAGCTTTCCTTTATAAAAAACAAAGTTCCCTGATTTTTCTACTTTAACTTTATCTAATCGCTCAGCAAACTTTTCGGCCTCGATCGGCATTGGCCCTTGGATAAGAATTGGCTTTTGGGCACCTTCAGCCTCGGTTTCTAATTTTGCAGCCGAAGAGCATCCTGCAAGCATTGCTGCAGACAGTGCTGCAATCGCAGCGAGTGAAGCTAATTTCTTTTTCATTGTACGTTCTCCCCTTTTCTTGTTGTCTGATACACCCGAAGTTCTAACCATAGAAAAAGGCCTGTAAAAGCAGAATGATATCTACCTTCCAGACCATAGAGTTAAAGCAGCTGACATAAAGAATGCAGCCTTTTCTATACTTTAACCCGTAGTCCGGTTCTTTCATTGGGAACCAGGTAGAAACACTCAGACCATATTACCGAGCATATACGAGTGATGAAATTTGTAAGATTACAATGACAATATAACAAATAGCACGTGGGTTTTCAACTAAAATACGAACATTTAGTTCATATTAACTATTTAATATTCGCAATTCCACTATATTCATCCATAAAAAAACCTCCAGTATAAAACTGGAGGCTGTGATCATTATGCTGCTTTTTTTGCTTCAGCCGAAGGTGATTGGCTGTCATTCTTTATGGCAGAAGCAACGAGACCGATCAGACCGCCCGCGATAGCAGGGACAATCCATCCTAACCCAACATCATATAAAGGAAGGATCGCACCGAATAGGTCATTGATTGGCGCAAACGAAATGCCTGCTGCATTCAAACCATCAAACAAACTTACCACAAATGTGAAAAGCATGCTTCCCTGATAAACTTCTTTCTTGCCTTTAAAGATTGGGTGCAGGAAAGTAAGAGCCATCAATGCAATAGCCAATGGATAGATTCCCACCAAGACAGGCACGGAAATGGCGATAAGCTGGCTTAAGCCAAAGTTGGCAAAAACTGCGCTGAATAAAGATAAAACAATCACGAACATTTTGTAAGAAACTCTTGGCATCAGTTTATTGAAGTATGAAGAACAAGCTGTAATTAAACCGATGCTGGTTGTCAAACATGCTCCAAAAACAATGACACTTAATAGCAGCGCACCAAATGAGCCAAAGTAATGGGAAGATGCACCAGATAGAACCGCACCGCCATTATCCAATGTTCCTAGACCGCTGACACTTGAAGCCCCAATAAAGGAAAGCGATGTATAAATGACTGCTAATAGACCAGAAGCAATCACACCTGCTTTCGCAATGGATAACATGATATCCTTTTTAGTTACTGCGCCTTTTTCCTTCACAGCATTTACAACGATAATACCGAATACAAATGCTGCCAGTGCATCCATTGTCAGATAGCCTTCCTGGAACCCTTTAAAGAAGGCACCATTCATATAAGCTTCAGTCGGAGCCTGGAATGCACCCATTGGATTGAAAAATGCAGCACCGATTAAAACCGCGATTACAATTAGAAGAATTGGTGTTAAATATTTCCCCACGATATCAACAATCTTTGAAGAATTTAAAGAGAAAAATGCGGTAATTCCAAAGAAAATAACTGAACATACGATTAAGCCGATTGAACCGCTTCCTTCGGATAGATATGGCTTAATTCCAATTTCGTAAGACACTGTAGCTGTTCTCGGAATGGCAAAAAGCGGACCAATTGATAAGTACAGGGCCACTGTGAAGGCTAGTCCGAACAATGGATTGACGCGGCTCGCCAGTGATTGCAGATCACTTTTTCCCGAGAAGCCCAATGCCAGTATACCAAGAAGAGGCAAACCTACACCTGTGATGATGAAGCCAGCGTTCGCTGACCATACATTCGTTCCTGCCGATTGGCCAAGCATCGCAGGGAAAATTAAGTTTCCTGCCCCAAAAAACAAGGCAAAGAGCATAAAACCAACTGTTACAATATATGAGAATGGTATTTTGCTTGTCATTTCAATTCCTCCTATTAATCTGTCTGTCTTAAAAGATTTACTTATTTTGTTAAATTTAAATTTTCCGAAAAATTATTGCGCTGTAACATTATTATTTTTGTACGCTAGTAATATATTGCATAACTCAAGATAACATATCCAAAATACTTATGCAATATATCGCACAAAACTTTTTGTCGAATCATGCGATATATTGAATTTTTCAAGATACTTCTATATACTAAATTTATAATCTATTGGAAATAACTATAATTTCACAGATATATTGCATGAAATGAAAAGGTGGTTACAGCTATGCCGATACCCTCCAATTATTCATCACCTACCCGTGTGTCAGCCAAGGATCGCGCCTTCTCCCAAATCCAGGAGTGGATCATTGACGGCACACTCCAGCCGAAAGAAAAATTGAATGATGCCGATCTAGCAAAAGCATTAGGCGTCAGCCGAACTCCCATCAGGGAAGCTCTTCAGCTGCTGAATGTTCAGGGGTTCGTCGAAATGTTTCCCGGAGTTGGAACGCAGGTCACTTCAGTTAATCCTGAGGATATTAGTAAAATCCTGCCCCCTTTAGGCGTATTGCAGGCACTTGCTGCAGAATTGGCTGCTCCTGTTATCAGCCAGGAAACGATTAATATACTCAGGGATATTAATCATAAATTCGCTAAAGCTCTAATTGCAGGAGATACCTTCACAGCTTTGAAGCAGGACGAGAAGTTTCATAATATTATTATAGATCTTGCTCAGAATCCTTATATCTCGAATACAGCTTCCATGCTTCAGGCTCATGTCATGCGGCTTTACTACAATAAAACAATTATTTTGAAAGAACGTTCAATAGAAGAACATGAAGATATATTAAAAGCTTTTGAACAAAAAGACAGAGAAAAAGCCGGACACATTGCACGCGTCAACTGGCTTCGGGCAATTGATGAGTACTACTCCGAGGAAAAATGATCAAACTGAAAAAAGCAGCCTTCATCGGCTGCTTTTTCTTTTTTTCTAGCTTTTATAGATAATTTCATCGATAATCCCGTATTCCTTTGCTTCTTCGGCAGTCATGAAATAATCGCGGTCCGTGTCCCGTGCTACTTTTTCTATAGGCTGGCCAGTTCGTTCAGCAATAATTCCATTAATATGCTCCCTAAGCTTTATGATCCGTTTTGCAGATATCTCGATTTCGGTCGCCTGGCCTCTTGCTCCGCCAAGAGGCTGATGAATCATGATTTCACTGTTCGGAAGGCTGTAGCGTTTTCCTTTTTTTCCTGCCAGAAGAAGCATCGCACCAAATGATGCGGCCATTCCTGTACAAATCGTTCTCACATCAGGCTTTATATATTGAATCGTGTCAAAGATGGCAAACCCTGCGGTTGTCGAACCGCCTGGACTATTAATATAAAGGGAGATATCCTTTTCAGGAGATTCAGCTGCAAGAAATAGCAGCTGGGCAATCACACTATTGGCAACCACATCATTAATCTCTTCTCCTATCATGATAATCCTGTCTTTCAACAGCCGTGAATAAATATCATAAGAACGTTCTCCCTTGCTGGACTGCTCAATGACATATGGTATTGCTGTCACCTGTATCCCTCCTGTTCATTGCGGATCTATGCCGCCATACAGAGAGTATTAGAAGAAGATGGAACGCGCAGTACAGGCTTCTGGGCATGACTTTCAAGGGATCGCAGAAAAGGTATGGTTTTTATCAGGATGGACGGGTCTTCCGCTGCCACTGATTGCTGCAGCAGCTGAAATAACTTTTCTTCTTCCTCATTTGCAAAAGAATCCTCAGCCTCATCTTCCACTGGGTGCTGAAGCTGCTTCCGTGCACGGTTCAGCGAGGACTTCACTGCAAACTCAGTGGTCCGAAGTATATCAGCAATCTCTTTTGTTTGATATTGAAACCCTTCCTTCAGCGTGAAAACAACAGCCTGCTTTAATGTCAGCCTATTGAGGAGATGGGTGATTGCTTCTGTGCCATCAGGGCTGAACTCCTTCATTTCCCGTTCCGGCGCCTCTTGAAGCTTTTCCCGCTTTCTGTTTCTAAGAGTGTCAATCCAGCAATTATAGACAATCTTCTTTAAAAGAGCCTGATTAATTTTCTCAGGCGAATAGCTTCTATAAGCGCGGATGATTGCCTCATGGGCCAGATCGTCCCCGTCCCAGCGGTTCTGTGCAAGAAACCGGCTATAACGCTGCAGTGAAGGATAGATATCTGCAATACAGCTTTCCTTCTGCTTTATGGAATCCCTTGATTCAGCCTGAACTTTCCCTTGCTTCATAAACCTGTTCACTCCTTTAATACATCTCTGCTTCTATAACGGAATAAGAGAACAAAAAGATACGGGTGATTAATATTTTTTATCAGTTTATTCTAAGGATAGCTGATTTTATACTTGTCATATACCTTTTTTGATTCATTCCTTCGTGCAGTTAAAAAAAGCCCCAATCCCTGCGGAATTGAGGCTGTATTTTTATATAATTCGTGACTTGATAATGCCTTCAATTTGATTAATCTGTTCAAGCAGTCCAGGGATGACATCACCATTAACTTTATTATCGATATCGATCATGGTATACGCATATTCACCGCGGCTGCGGTTCACCATGTCCGCAATATTCAGCTGGTAGCTTGAAATAGCAAGTGTGATTTGGCCGACCATATTAGGAATGTTTTTATGAAAAGCAGTGACACGCCGCTTGCCTGTGTAAGGAAGAGCAGCATTTGGGAAGTTAACTGAGTTTTTGACATTGCCTGTTTCAAGGAAGTGCTTCACCTGTCGTGCTGCCATGACAGCGCAGTTTTCCTCAGATTCTTTTGTTGAAGCGCCAAGGTGCGGAATTGCCACTGCGTTTTTCATTTTCAGGATATTTTCATTTGGGAAATCTGTAATATACTTGCCCACTTTTCCGCTTTCAAGGGCGGCTGCCATATCTGATTCATTCACAAGCTCCCCGCGTGAGAAATTCAGAATATGAACACCATTCTTCATCATGCTGAATGTATCTTCATTGAACATTTCCCTTGTATCATCGGTTAATGGAACATGTACAGTGATATAGTCAGATTCTGCAAACACCTGCTCAATGGTCATGGCGCGCTGAACATTGCGGGATAAGTTCCAGGCAGTGTCAACCGAAATGAATGGGTCAAAGCCTACGACATCCATATCAAGTTCAAGTGCATCATTGGCCACAAGGGCCCCGATTGCCCCCAATCCGATCACACCGAGAGTTTTCCCCTTAATTTCTTTTCCGACAAATTGCTTTTTCCCTGCTTCTACAAGCTTAGGAATCTGGTCTCCTTCATCTTTCAGCGTTTTGGTCCAGGAGATGCCGGCAAAGAGATTGCGGGATGAAGCCATTAAGGAAGTAAGCACCATTTCTTTTACTGCATTCGCATTGGCACCAGGTGTATTAAAAACAACAATGCCCTGTTCAGTGCATTTCTCAACCGGAATATTATTCACACCCGCGCCTGCACGGGCAATTGCTTTTAATCGATCACCCAATTCCATTGAATGCATATTAAAGCTCCGAAGGACTATCGCATCCGGATTGCCGCTTTCATTATCGATTGTAAATTGATCCTTGTTAAACACCTCAAGACCGCTTGGCGCAATCGCATTCAGCGTTTTAATCGTCTTCACTCTGTCTAAAGTCATGGTACTCACTGGATTCTCCCCTTTTCAACTAACTTTGTCAGATTTTAAAACAGAAAGAGGCAAGGGTAGAATCCCTTACCTCTGCCCAGGCGAACGGCTTCGACACTATGTGCTCCCTCGCGGTGATCCGCGTTTCGCCAGTTACACATAGCCTTTTCAGTTTTTTAAATCTTATCAAAGTCTTCTGAAAACTTCAACCCTTTAAAGCGCTTACATTACTAAAATTATTTTTTATTTTTTCTACAGTATATTTTTCTTATTTTGTACACTATGCTTTTCGAAGTTAGTTATTAGGATAACATTTTCATTTCTGCAATGTACGCAAATAATTTCTGTTATCCAGTCATAAAAACAGCTTATAACATTTTATCTGTAAATAAAATTTGACTATCCGAAAGAAAATGTAAAAAACTGCTTCCCTGCACCTCTCTCCTTTTATCAGATTTTGCGAAGTTCTTTAACTTCCGCTTCTGCTGCACATTCATAAACACCAGAGTATTCCACAAGTCCGATCTCGCAATTTTTGCCGATTTTTACATTTTTCCCTCTTACGACAAGAGCTGCTGTGCCTTCGAGTTCGATGTCATCCCCTTCAATTAAATCCGCCTCCAGTTTCAAGGGAAAAATGGATTTGATTAATTTTAATAGGGTTTCTCTATGCTGTGTCACTTTAATTTTTCTGCCGCCGATTTCTTTCGCTTTACTGTCTCCAAAAAGCTTAATATCAATAGTTTCAGCGTTCAGTAAACCATCTACTGAAAATGTCCCTTCAGCACGGAAGACCTCCGCTTCACAGTCCCCTTCAATAGTTACTTTCCCATTCACAGCGATTACTTCGCATTTTACAGAGCCTCCGATAGTGGATCTTCCGGCGACTTCAAGGTTTTGACAGCTGACAGCTTCAGAAATGACGGCAGAGCCATTGATAACAAGGGATTCAGCTTTAACAGCTCCATGGATCTTTGCTGCACCACTGATCTTTCCCTTTTCAGTTTTTATGTTTCCAAGGACAGTGCCCGTCCCGTTACAATGAAATCTCTCGCATTCAATATCACTGTTTACCGTTCCCTTTCCATTTAATTCAACCTTCTGATATGTACCTCCATTAGACGATCCCACTCCATTAATTATTAAGTTCCCTAGTGTTTTCATATTCACAGCAAAATTCCCCCTATACCAATTTGGATTTTAATTCCTCTGCACAATGTTCTAACGATAAAGTGGCGGCCACTTTTGTTCCTTTTTCAAGCAGGACTTGTTCCCCGTTAACCGAAATCAGGCAGCTGGACATTCCAAGTTTGCGAATAAAGCAGATAACAGCTTTTGGCTGCTGCAGGATACTTTGATGATCACTCAATAACTGAAGAAGCATTTTCCCTTCCTCGATATGGATATCTCCGGATTCAAGCAGGATGGAAAGGATATAAAGCTTCAAAATCTCATGGTAATTGAATTCGTTAAGCTCTCCCTGTGTCTCGAGAAAGATATTCATAACCGGTTCAGAAGCTATCCCTTTAGCAATCAGGCTTTCCTTTGTCAGCTTCAGATTCGAAGCATTCAAGGAAAACAAATCTGCCAGCTCATCCAGTGAAAGGCTATCCTTCATCTTTTGTATTTTATCGACTCGCTCCAGAATTTTCTCTTTTGGGAAAAATGTCTCCTGCCCTGTAAAAGTTGATTTTCTGACAAACCAATCCTCCGGTATCAGGCTTTTCCTTTTCCACCGATAAAGCTGCCCATAAGAAATTCCAGTTAAATCAAGGACTTCTTTTTTTGAAATTAATTCATCGCTCAATTCCAGGTCTCCTTTCCGATGGTATGATTGTAACATAACACTGTTACGTTAAGAATATTGTATTATTCATTTTTTTCCGAGGTTTTTCGACAAAATCCCGATTTTACACCATGAAATCAATCCAGGATGAACTCCCCTTTATAAAACAGTGTTCTATTTAAACAAAAAGACCTGGCTCTCTATAGAACCAGGCTTCTCTTCATTCGTATATTTTTAATAGGTTATACTGCTTTCCAAGATACTGATAATTTTGCCTGCGGTACATTTCCTTTGGAGTATCTTCTCCATCTGCAATAAGTATGATGGTTTTATCCTGAAACTGATCCATCACGCATTTCTGCAGGCGCCTGCCGATGCCCTTTTTCTGAAAATCCTCATGGACCATCAATCCATCAATTTCAGCTGTGTATTCCTTGATAATTACATCTACTGATCCGGCAGCTTTCCCTTTATAATATGCAATGAACTGCTTAATCCTTTCATCGTTAAAATTCCTTAAATGCTGACCTTTCTTTTTCTCGGCATAATTAATCCCGTAAACCGAATCCTGCTCATGCTGAAATTCCAGATAATCATTCCATGTTTCATCCGTAACATTTTCGACAGTAATTTCATCCTTTTCCTGAACATCAGGAAAATCAGCTGGATGAATCGCAAATAATTCTAAATAACCAACCGTAAAATCAACATCCTTCTCAAAGCTGGCCAGAAGTTCTCCGGTAAGCTCCTCGTCATCAGGAAAATAAAATCTTACATGCTTTTGGCCATATTTTTGATGAAAAGTTCTTAAATATTGATGTGCCTCCTCAAACTCTTGAACAGAAGGCATTCTTTTAAAAGCAATAAAGTTGCTGTCATACTGAAGGAGCATGTCAGGGTTATGGTTGTGAATAAAAAGTTCATTTTCCAGTACTGTGTGTCCCGGTTTATGGATATTATTAAAAGTGATTTTTTCCATCGGCTTCTCCTAATATAGCAAACACTTTAGTTTTGCAAAAATTTATATTCTTTATCTGTAATAAGCAGATCATGGCAGCGTATTAATTATTCTTTAATTCAAAGGGTACTGCTGTTATCATAAGCACACAGGAAATTCCGGCCATGTTGAGAAATAACCTTGGAAACCTTCTTTTCATACTCTTCCACTTATCAAATTGGAGGAAACTACGGTCATTTTCCGCTTTTGGCACCTGCAGATATATAAGAGACTCCATTTTGAAGATAGCAGTCTCTTTCATCGAATGGATAAAGGATACGGCCGCCGTCTGACCTTTTAAGATCATCTATTATAGCAATTAACCATTCATTAAAATTACCTCTAATAAATCAGAGATGTTTGAATTATTCTCCGCCGTCATATCATGTATTTTGGGAAATCCTTTTTCTAATCTTTATCAAATATTTCATCAAGTTTGTCTGCATAAAAAGTAATTGCTTTTTTATATTGCAAAACTTCCGGGTCATCAGAAGTTTCGGCCACACACTTTAGGAGCATCTCCATTGCCTCGCTGTGCTGGCCTAAATTATGGAGCGTCATGGAATAAAACACCTGGATTGCACGATTAGCCGGAAACTGGGAGATTCCTTTCTCGAACACCATCTTTGATTTTTCATATTCCCCAAGAGTCCGGTATGTGCTCCCAAGACCCAAAATGGCACCTGGCAGATCAGATTCAGGCAGCCCAAGTTCGATCGCTTTTTCATAATGAGAAACAGCTTTCGATTCCTCCCCTAGAACGTCAAAACTCCAGGCACAATGATAATGAATCACTGGGTTTAGGGGAAACTCTTCAGCCAATTTCACAAGCAGAAGGCTGGAATCTTTGTATTTCCCGAGATTGCGAAGTACAATCGCTTTTTCTAAGTCCGTGCTCATATGTACCTCCGATCACCGCTTTCTTTCTATTATATCTAAAAATTGCAAATAATGGGTATGGTAAAGCTTTAACTTTTCTGCAAAAATTGAATTATGTCTCGCTGCACTATTCTTTCACTTCAACCGAAGCTATTTCATCAAACATGACCTTCTCAAGAAACCCATCTTCCAATTCCAGATAAATTTTTCTGCCGATGCCGTCCAGCCTGTTTACCCTCCCTGTATATTCGTGGAATAATCCCTCCCGCCAGACTTTTACTATTAGAAAGAAGGCATATTCCATTGCATAGTGAATTTTGTTTTCATAGTCCTCCAATTCATATTCATCTATAAGCGGCTTGTCCTGTGCCATTTGTTCAGTTTCCAATTTTCTTAGCATCGCCCGGTGTTCCGGCATGAAGTGGGCTGGCTGCCATTTTATTTTCCCTCTGTCTTTTAGCGGCATAGTAAATCCCTCCATTCTTATTATAGAACATTTGTTCTGTTTTTAAACCTGTAAAGCACAAAATCTCAAGCTGGTTCATTTGGATAATAAAAGTACGAGTGGTAAAATAATCTTTAACTCTCTGAAAAGATTGGTGAAACAATGAAGCAGTTTCCTATAAAACACCGGTGGCTCGGACGTTTGCTGGCATCCGATCCCGGGCTTATCCGATTTCAAAAAGCAGGACGGGCCACTTTAAGTTTAATGGCTTCAGTCTTTACGACTTTGTTCATCATGCAATTGGCTGGTGCTGATGCCGCTCTCACTCCGGCGATAGTGTCCGGAATGGCAGGCATGCTTGGCATCATGATTGTCATGGATGACTCCAAAAAAGGTAAAATGCTCACAACTGGCCTGCTTGGACTTTCAGCCATGGCAGGGGTATCGAGCGGTTCCCTATTGGCGGGAAGCACGGTCTTTATCGATATTGCAATGGTTCTGTTAATCTTCTTAAGCTTTTATTTGACCCGCTTTGGAGTGCGGTATTTTTCTCTATGCATGATTGCATTCATGACACTTTATTTCGCGTCTATTTTAAAACTATCAGGCAGTCAGCTTCCATCCTTCTACTTCGGCATTTGGATTGGGATCGCGTATGCTTTCCTGTTCAATTTCATCCTTTTTCAGGACACCGCGAAAAACCTGAAAAGAAGCATTCGCTCCTTTCATTTCCAAAGTAATTTTACGTTCAATCTCTTAATTGAGGGGATGCAAGCCAAGGAAATGACTCCTCAGCAGCGGGAGGAATTGGGGAGAAACGTGCTGAAGCTCAGGGATTATGCTGTCATGGTTTCGGAGTATATAAATGATGAAGATGTTCAAAAATTATGGCCTGGGCTGACCTCTACTCAGCTGAGGTTATATATATTTGATGCAGGTATGCTGATTGAAACACTGACAGACTCAATTAGAAGCTTAAAAAAAGCAAATGCCCTTGAAATTGATGAGCTGAGAAAACTCCTGGTTTGGGTAACCCGTTCTCTTCGCGATGCTGAAGTTCTTGCCCAACAATATGAAGAACAAAATCTGCGTGAAGCAGAGCTTGCTGTTCAGGCCCTCCGCCTGCTTATTATTGATTTGTTCAGCCGGGAAGACAAACCTGCAGGATGGCTGTTTCTGATCAGGCGGATCGAGTCCATTGCGAACCATGTCATCGAGGGCGGCATAACCATACAGCAGGCACTTCATAAAATGAAAGACAATGAGATTAAATTATCTGAAGAGGCAGCTGAAGGCGACACTGAAGATGAACCATCTGAAGAAGATAAGGGCATCAAACCTTCCACCAAAAAAGCTTTTCAGGCATTGACTGCTGCAATCATTTCCATCATTGCCGGCCAGATTCTTTCGCCTGACCAGCCTTATTGGGTTCTTTTAACAGCTTTTATTGTTTTGCTCGGTACCGAATCGATCGGGCGCATTTATACGAAAGGTTTTCAGCGGTCGGTTGGAACAATTATTGGAGCAGTAATTGGATTTACACTTGCAAGAGTGGTCAGCGGCCATTCCGTCCTGGAAATAACGCTGATTTTTGCAGCGGTTTTTTTCGCCTTTTATTTGTTTGAGGTCTCCTATACGTTAATGAGCATGTTTATAACGATGCTGGTTGCTTTTATATATGACCTTTTACTTGGAGGAATTACATTTTCCCTTATCAGTGCAAGGGTAATCGATACAATTGCCGGTGCCGGCATTGCATTCGGAGTTTCCTTATTTATTTTCCCAAAGAAAACGAAGGAAAAAGTGGCGGATACCTTAAATGACTACTTACAAGAACTGAAACCGTATGTCACTGAGTATGTGAGAAGCTTCCGGGAAGATGTGAACGTTAAGGAGCTTTCAGGCAAAGGCTTCTTATTGGATCAAAAACTTAAAACCATAAACGTTGAAGCACAATCTCTGATAAAAAAACCCGGATCCCCGCGCCATGCTGACGTTAACAGATGGATTACACTATTTTCAGCCATCAACTATTATGCAAGACACCTTGTGGCTTCCTCCTACCGAAAAGGATTCGACTATCCCGATGAGCTGGTCGATGTTTTCATAAGGATTGAAGAAAAGCTTGAATTAAATATTGAGACATTAATGGATTTGATTAAAGATAGCGGAGACGGCATGCTTGTGTATAGTCTTGAAAATGAAAGGGAACAAATTGAACGATTGGCACCAGCAAGGCAGCAATCCCAGCGTGATTTGATTCATCACCTTTATTTCGTCTGGAGAATCAATAAAGCGATTATGGAATTGGCAGAAGATCTTGGTGCAGGGAAGGAGCAATAATCCTCCTTCTCTTTTATATGAATAGGGAGATGCTATTTCAGGATCAATACTAGATTAATTTGCACATTCACATTCTCAATGTACATCAAAAAAAAGAGTATGAAAAAAGGAATCGGATTGCTCCGATTCCTTTTATTTCTTTACTTCTTCTTTCAATTTTATCAATAATTCATCCGAACTCTCCGCTGCAATCAGCTTCCCGTCCACCAGGGCATAAGGTGATTGCCTGCATTCTTTGCATCTGCTCTGGCATTCGTATTCTTTATAGTTAATATTCTTCTGGCTCAGAAATTGATTAAATGCAGCCAAACTCTCTTCTTTTAAAAATTCATCCAGATTCCGCTGACAAAATTCAATCGAAGCCGTTTTTTGCTTTGAGAATAGTTTGTTGATGAGTTTCACCTGATCAAACTTCCTTCTGATTATTCTTTAAAAACTCTAATGGCAATATATATTGCTTTCCCTAATCCATTTGGTAGCAGCCCATTTTTCTCCCTTTCTTACAGGCACACTGCTATGGACTGACAATCGGTCCAGCTGACCCTGAGCATTGCCATAATGGAAGTAAATGGCCGCTCCCTTTTTGGGAACAAATGAAAGTCCAGCTTTAGAAAAGACCGTTTCACCGCCATCCTCCACATCATTCAAATAGATGAGGAACGTTCCAACCCTCTGTCCGCCTTTGCTGGCATCCGCCATGTGGGGGGGAAAGAAATCAAAGTGAGGCTTATATTCTTCACCCAATCCATAGTTTAAGATCTGAAGGCCTTCACCATTTTCTGCAGGATAACCGGTCAATTCAGCAATCCTCGTTTCGATTCTTTCGACCAGTTCATTTTCTTTAAGCCGGAAAGCCATGCTCTTGCTTGTCCTTCCTGAACCCGCCCGTTCTTCTCCAGAACCCCTATCCACCACCAGGGATGGCTGCAGCCGGCTCCTTGAAAGACTGATAAGCTCATCACATTCTTCTGAGCTGAGCACCTGATCCAAATGGAGCACAAATGGCTTTTCATTTCTGGAAAGCACTTTTACGTCCTTATCACTCGTATGAAGGATATTCCCCTTCCTGCCTATTTTGGGGACTTCATAAGTATATCGAATCTGCTGCCCTTCTGTCGTCTTAATTGCTTCATTTCCAACAATTTTAAATAAAGTCTCATATGCAAACCGGTTATCGAAACCCTTCTTAATCAAAGCGTTCGCAAGCGCAATCGGACTCACATCACTTTTTAGCGCACCCACAATCCAATCCTTTAGTTCATCTGATATCTGCATAATCTTCGTCATCATCTTCCCCCTGTATGACTCAATGAAAACATCCGTTAGCCAGATATAGAAATATATGTATTTTATTATACTATTATTAATGAATGAACTGAATCGATTTACCTGGTAACTCAGATAGTTCAAATTTGCATATAAACTGATTCTCTTTAGAGTGCCGTTTTAAATTCTTATAGATTCATGGCAACAGTTTTCTCGGCGCTGCTCCCATTTTCGGCTTCATCACTGCCTCATGGCGACCGTTTTCTTACCGCTGCTCTCTTTTTCGGCTTCATGACTGCCTCATGGCGATCGTTTTCTTCTCGCTCCACGACTTTTCGGCTTCATGAAGCTTTCATGGCGACTGTTTTCTTCTCGCTTCACGACTTTTCGGCTTCATGAAGCTTTCATGGCGACTGTTTTCTTCTCGCTTCACGACTTTTCGGGTTCATGGAGCCTTCATGGCGACTGTTTCTCAGCGCTGTTCTCATTTTGGGCTTCATGACCTTCACAAAAAAACAGGATAGAAGCATCCCACTCTATCCTGCACCGCTAATTACCCTCCATATTTCTTCTCATTTTCATTAAAACATCGTCAACAATTCTCAGCTCTTCCTTCGTAATACCCGATGTGACGATTGAGTGAAACTCCTCTGTGATGGGATATACATGTTCACTGAGATTTTTGCCGTTTTTGGTTAGATAAACATTCAGAGATCTGCTGTCCTCTTTATTCATGCTTTTTTTGATAAAGCCTTTCTTTTCAAGACTGCTCAGCATTCTGGCAATGTTAGATTTATCTTTATCCAGCCGCCTGGCGATTTCATTTTGGCTTAATCCGTCTTCTTCCCAGAGAAGCATTAGAATCAGGTTCTGCTCCGGGGCAATATTTAAGTGGGCTAATTTAGTCTTAATATAGCTTGTTAAGGTCAGGTCTATTTGATGAATCTTAATGCTTATATAGTCATTAAATCTGGTTTTCATTTAAAATCCCCTATCCTATTTATGGTGGAAAATTTTATTGAAACTAAATTATTCTGTCCTATACACCAGATAACTTTCCTTCACTTATCCAATCATGATTTTCTCTTCTGCAAATTTATATTTGGCCTTTCCTTTTCTTCGGGCAAGTGCAAAAGCGATTGTGATTGGCCCTACTCTTCCTGCAAACATCATAAATGCAATTACCCCTTTTCCTGTTGCACTTAATTCAGGTGTGAGCCCCATCGACATGCCTACCGTGCCAAAAGCGGATATCACCTCGAATAAAAGGACGTTCAATGGAGCATTTTCTGTTATGGATAAAATAAATAAGATAAAGAAGATGAATCCTATTGAATAGACGGTTATTGTAAAAGCTCTGACAATAAGATCCTTTGGAATTCGCCTTCCCATCAGGCTCACTTCATCTTCTTCCTTTATCAGCGCTCTGACTGCAAGAAAAATCAAGACAAAGGTAGTGACTTTAATGCCGCCGGCGGTACCTCCTGATCCCCCTCCAATGAACATGAGCAGCATTGTTACCAGCTGCGAACCTAAAGTTAATTCGCCAGTATTCAAAGAATTAAATCCAGCCGTTCTCGGGACCACACCATGAAAAAAAGCCCCCAATAGTTTATCTTTTAAAGGCAAATTGGCAAGTGTCCCAGGATTATCATATTCAAGCGCAAAGATAAATACTGTTCCGAGAATGTTAAGGATCAGCGTCATCAGGAGGACCAATTTTGTATGCAAAGAGAGCTTTTTCAAACTCTTGTTTCTTTTTACATCAAGTACAACGATATAGCCGATACCTCCGATTATTAACAGGAAGCTGAGTGTCATGATGACAGTAAAATCACCGGCATATTCAGTAACGCTCCTGAATTGGCCCATTATATCGAATCCGGCATTATTAAAGGCAGAAACCGAATGGAAAATGCCATAATACAATGAGCGGGGGAAGCCAAAATCGGACGACCAGCGAATAGCCAATATCAATGCACCGATCATTTCAGCGATTAATGTAAAGCCGACAACGAATTTAACCAGCCTGACCATCCCTTCAATCGAAAGCTGATTTAAAGATTCCTGGATCATCAGCCTTCCTTTCAAACCAATGTTCTTTCCAAGCATGATAGCTATGAGAACCCCAAATGTCATAAATCCAAGGCCGCCAATCTGTATGAGGACCATCAGTACAATCTGGCCAAAAACAGTAAATGTGGTTTGGGTATCCACTACCACGAGACCCGTTACACATACAGCAGAAGTCGCCTCAAAAAGTGCATCGATAAACGATAAATGATGTCTGTCTTTCGTAGCAAAAGGCAGCATCAGCAGCAGTGTGCCTACACCAATTAAGATTAAGAAACCGACCGAAAGCATTTGTGCCGGATTCATTTTTATCCAGTTATAGGAACGTCCCATTCTCCTCATTCTTTTATGCTCCTTATACATATAGGGCTAACCCCTTGTATTGGTATTTTTTTATCGGCAAGGCTTATACTCCATGCCTCTCAAATCTGCCAATCCCTTTATTGTGTCCCATTACAATCAGGACGTCGCCCTTTAAAATAACCTCTTCAGCTGACGGAGTAACGATTATTTCCTTCCCGCGCTGAATCCCCACAATATTACAGCCATACTTAGCCCTAATATTCAATTCAGAAAGGGATTTTCCGGCAATTTTATCTGTAGCCACAATCTCAACCATACTGTAATCTTCAGACAGCTCAATATAATCAATCATTTTTTCCGAAACAATATGGTGGGCAATCCGCTTAGCCATATCCCGCTCCGGGTGGATAACACGATCAACGCCAATTTTTTCGAGCACCCTGGCATGATACTCATTATGTGCCTTTGCCCACACCTTTGGAATCCCCATTTCTTTTAATAACAAGGATGTCAATATACTGGACTCAATGTTTTCACCAAATGAAACAAATGCATGATCGATATTTTTTATCCCTGATTGCTTTATGGCAGCTTCATCAATGCCATTGATTTGAACTGCATATGTCACAAACTGTGCGTATTGATTTACTTTCTCCTGGTCTACATCAATTGCGAGCACTTCCACTCCCAATTCATGAAATTCCTTTACGAGACTTCCGCCAAAGCGGCCTAAACCAAATACTGCATACTGTTTTTTCATTGAAGAAATTCCCTTCTTTTTGAAAATGAACACAAAAAAACCACTCTTAAAAAAAGAATGGCCAATGGTTTCCATCAACCCTTCCCTCGATTCGGCTTACGGAGTTAGCTGTCGGATTAGGGATTGAGAGTATCCCTTCTTAGCCTTAATATGCTAAGATTCACCCCAAGATAAACCAGGTTTATCAAAATTGGTTCCCCCGCTCATAATGATTCAGCAAAAAGGTTACTATGAAATTAATAAATATAAATTACTCCCATGGAAATCTCTTGTCAATCTTTTTTTCAAAGTAAGTAAAATAAAAAGCACTTCCCAGTAACGGAAAGTGCTTTCCTGAAGATTATTCCCAAATTGCTGATGCCCACTCGGGATGATCTATAAATGGATTGCGGTTATGCTGGTAATCAGAATAGATGATTTCGTTTCTTCTCCGCTCGTTATCGTCTACCGGATCTTCCTTATGCCACTTAAGCAGGACAGACATTTTGCCATGATAAGGAGCAGAGCCATTATTGACCTGATTGTTTAGCTCCAGATCCACTTCTCCGCTGTCTCCTTCATAACGGACAGCCATATAAAAAAGCATCCTCGCAACATCGCCTTTTACTGTATCCCTGGGTTCCCAGGAATCTGAATCATAGTAGTTTCCCAGTGCCTCTGAATGCTGGGTGCCCCCATCGTCAAAGTCAAGATTCCCTCTCGAGCTATTTACTGAAGCATCTGTTGGCCGCAAATGATGCAAGTCTGTTCCCGGACCCATAGCTGTTCCAAAGTCCCCGTGAGATTTAGCCCAAACATGCTCCCTGTTCCAATCATTGACGCCAGAACCATTGGTGAATTTCCCCTGAGAGCGGCCAGTATACAAAAGAATGACGTTATTGGGATTGGCAGGATCTTCATCTGTCTCGCGCAGTGCTTCCCATACATTCGAATAGGAAATTTCCGTGTGATCATCAATGATAGTGTGGAGGGCTGTTTTTAAAGCCTCCCCTGTTTTTCCGTTTGCAGCATCATAATATCCTCCTGGTTCAGGGCCGGGAATGACTGTTCCATCACCAGCTTGTTCGAAGGCCGTCCCATCTTTTAGCCCGGGATGAGAGAAATAGGCGGTAAGTGTTCCGGTTACCTTAATTCTTTCTCCAATCAAAGATGGATTGGATTTTAAGCCGAAAGCAGAGCGAAACGTGGAAGGAATTTGAACATAAAGCATCTTAGCTGTGCTGGTCTCTGATGGACTATCCGCCAGGGCCAAAGCATAGTCATTTGGAAACTGGTTTGAAATAACCGTATTTGCCGCAGTCGGCTGTCCAACCACATAGCCTTGAACAGTTTTGGATGAGTTGTTTTGAGTATTGATTCCCTGTGATACGGAATAAGGTGATGTCCAGGAGCCATCCCCTGCAGCTGCCCTAGTTATAGAATTTTGAATGGGCTGCATCACGATCAGAATGACAGTAACCAGAATAAAAGTTAACAGCAGGCCTTTTTTCTTACGATTCAGCATTCATTCGCCTCCATATTTTTTTGAATGGACTTAAATAATCAGAAAAGTCACAATCCCATACAAGTATAAATGAACACCTTCGGCCATATCATGAGGTTTTGGTCCCAAAAGTTTACTTTTCACACAGAATTTACAAACTTAACTATGATGCAATTTATTTAAAGTGCTTACTTTTTTAAAATGCCCAGATACTCAATCCAAGGACCAACATCAGTTCTGTATCTATTTGCCAATACTCGAGAAATCTGTGAAATATGCGTAAGGTCATGCACAGCCCAAGTGGAAATCAATTCCCTGACTCTGACTGGTCCAAATGCTGGATGAAGCCCTGTCTTTTCGAAATGAATTTCCAGATCAGTTATACCCCTAAGCATGGCCAAATTTTTCATTCTAAGGGTCTTAAAGACTTCAAGCTTTTCTTCAAGTGATAGACTCTCTGACACATTTAAATGAGCAAAGCGGTCAAATGGGGGGAAGGGCTTGCTTTCCCCTTCCTGCAGAATAAATTTTAGCCGTGGAATCCAATTTTTCTCCTCGCCATCAATCAAATGATCAACCACTTCGGCAGCATTCCACGTGCCTTCCCCTTCATTGCCATTAAGCCATTCCGAAGATAGACCGCTTAGTAATGCATCCAGCGTATGGGGTGTACGTTCAAGAATCTCAATAGCTTCTCTTAAATTAAAATTCATATAACCGCTCCTTTATAAACAGACCCGATCAGATACAAAAAATAAGCACCTGTACTTAGCTCATCTAAAAGTCCTTTTCAATTTCTTTCATTACAGTAAATGGCCCATATGATTTATTTGATGGCACCACAAGGGTTATCCCGCTTTCAGGGTAATAGGCAGAATGAAAGCTGACTCCCGGGTCATAGCCCATGAGGTGATATTTGAAGATGGCTTCGTTTTTCTTTTTGATCCATAATCCGTAGCCGTAATACTCATTCTCATCTGCTTTGGCATGCGGGGACATCAGCTTTTCAGTATACTCCCCGCTCATGAGCTTATCATTACACAATGCTTCCCAAAATAAGATCATATCCTGAGCAGTAACATAGGCTCCTCCGTCAGAACCGCCTCTGATGGGCAATGAATAAATATTGGTTCTCCATGTCCCATCTTCTTCATTATCTATATAACCAATTGCTGTATTTTCAGGAAGATTGTCAAATCGGAAAAAGCCTGAATCCTTCATTCCACATGGTTCAAAAATTTGGGAATGAATATAATCCTGGAAACTCAGTCCTGTCTTCTTCTCTATAATTAAACCCAAAAGTATATATCCGGCATTATTATAATGAAATTTCTCCCCGGGCTTAAACATCATCTTTTTATTCTGGAACATAGGAAGAAAATCTCTCAGATGATTTAATAGATACATTGGCCTTTCTTTCCACAGCTCCTCAAAATCATCCATAATTGACTCATCAAAATAGTCGGGCACTCCGGATGTATGGGTTAACAGGTGATGAATGGTAATTGTCTCATCAAATAAGGGAAAAACATCCTTCAATACATCATTAAGTCTTGTTTCGAATGATATGAATCCATTCTCGGCCAATTGACAAATGCCAACCGCCGTAAAAATCTTACACCCGGAGGCGATGCCAAACCTGGTACCTGGATTATTTTGGGTTTTGTTTGCTCGATCAGCATCCCCCTCTGCTAATTGAAGGATCAATTCCTCCTTTTCTTTAACAAGTACGACACCGGAAAAACCAACATTTTTAATTACAGACCTTAACCTTTTATCATAATCCCTAAATAACATGAGTATTCCCCTTTAAGTAATATTCCATTGACCTAAAGCAATGCGGGACAGTAATAGCAGACTCTATAAAAACATATAACGGATTTAAAGAGGATGATTCCTCCAAATGAAAGAGTCGCTTAATCTTTTAGTATTTTATAAATATTTTTCAAAAGCAGTAATAGTCAGTGATTCATTTATTTCCATTTTCTTCAGCTCTTTAAAACCATTCTTTAAATAAAAAGTGACAGCAGGGGTATTCTTAGAGCCTGTTGTGACAATCATTTTTTCATTCATCGGCCTCAGTTCAATGAAGTTCAGCAGCTTTTGTGCAATTCCCTTTCTAAAATGTTCAGGATGCACAATCAGTCTATGAATATCTAAAACATTATTTTCCTCTTTAAAAGAAATCACACCGCATAATTTTTCACCTATAAAATACCCCAGGAAGGTTTCTCCGGTTATTCGCAAGTCATCAGCCGTATCCTTCAAAGGCGGTAAATCAGGACATCCAATGATTTCAGCCTCAATTTTATACGCAGGAAGCTGGACACTTAGAACTTGCACAGCAGCTTTTCGATCTTTAATATCAATTTCCCTAATCATTATGGTCCCTCTTTTTATATTAGTTTTAAGATAAACTTCTCTATCAAGGATAAATTCCCTCTTTTTTGGACGAATGAAGACCTTCCAATTTAAAATTTAACTAGGGGTGAATAGGATGAATTTAAAATATGAAGTGATAACAGAAGAGAAAATCAGACTTTGCCGGGATTTATGCAATAAGCTGATGGCTTTTCAGAAATCTAAGGCACATATAACACCTGAGCGTTTTGACAGCATGAATTTTGAAACTAGAATGATTCCATCCGTAAAATCAGCTTTACATAATTATTTAGAGATCGTTAAGGACGATGAAGAAATCGCGGGCTATGTCTATTCCAATGTTTCTCCTAAGGAAGCCAGCTCCAATGATTTCGCCACTTTTTTTGATCTGACTTCAGTCGGGAAAAGCCATGTTGGCTGCTTATCTCAATTCTTTATAAAAAATGCTACAGACCATATGGAATTGGATCAGTTCTTTCTAACATGTCGATGGAATGGTTAAGCCAATTCAAAGATGTGGAAGATTATTTTATCTATGTATCAAATAGGAATACAGAGGCTCTTGAATTTTATACTCGCAAAGGGTTTACTGTTAGTCATGAGATTCTCGACGGCTTTATTACAGTTTCCCGCGCAAATAAGAAAGGCCATTCCCCCTGGAACAGACAACAGGAAAAAACTTTCCCAGTAATCAATAAGCTGCCGGACCAATTGGATAAATGCAGAAGCGACAATAATTCAGCGGATATCTTACCTGAATTTTTTCAGGCATATTTTCATCAGCAATATCCCCAAAGCCAATATACTCATAATCCAAAAAAATAATGGTGGACATTGTCATAAATCTTGTTATAATTCTAAAAGAAATTACTTTGAAAAGGGTGCTTTATGGGAAATACATGCAGATATGTTGTAAGTGCCACTGGGAAAAACGGCGAGACTTATTATACGCAATGCAAGGACAAAGAAGAGTTAAAAGAGTGGCTGGCCGAACATGAAGACAAGCTGAATAAGAAGGAATTGAAAGTGAAAGACAAAAAAAGACATCCTCTTTTAAGCTGGCTTAACTTCTAATCTTATTGCTAAAAAACCAAATTGACCTTTCCTATTAAATTACTATTTGAATTATAGTAACCTTAGTAAACCTAGATAAGAAAATCGTATGATTTACAACTTTTATGATTATTGTTAATATATTAAAAAAACATTAATAATTTTCGCTTAATCTTAATTGAGCGGGGGAACCAACTGTACTTTTTTAACAAAAGTACCTGGGGTGAATCCTTTTACAGGTAGGGTACTCTCAAGACCCGAACCCGACAGCTAACCTCGTAAGCGTGTTGAGAGGGAACACTGCATAAATGCACAGTGGTTATTACCTCTGTGTTTTTTTGTTGCCTTTTTTAGTTAGGTTTATGTTTTTTGGGGGTATTATAGGAAAGGCAAAATATTTTTTGTGCGCGATTTACATTTTTTTACATCATTTATTTCATTGGAGGAACGTGTATGAAATTATCTACTAAAATTATTCTTGCTTTGATCGCGGGGGGAATCACAGGGCTGTTGATTAATTTATTTGCACCTGGCATTTTCCCCGAGCTTGACAAGTTTTTGTTTACTCCGCTGGGAAAAATCTTTTTAAATCTCATCAATATGCTGGTTGTTCCGATCGTCTTCTTTTCCATCACCCTTGGAACAGCAGGCCTCGGTGATCCTAAGAAGTTGGGAAGAATTGGGATTAAGACAATCTCCTACTTCCTGGTTACCACCAGCATTGCAATCGTCATAGGTCTTGCTTTGGCAGCTGTTTTCCAGCCAGGAAACGTTGGTGAATTTGACGTAACAAACGTGGAGTACGAATCGAAGGAAGCTCCTCCTGTCTCAGAGACACTATTAAATATTATTCCAACCAATCCGGTAAAAGCCTTCACGGAAGGCAATATGCTTCAGATTATCACTTTTTCTATTTTTGTCGGATTTGCATTAACCATGCTCGGCAATAAAACAAAAGGCATATTAAACCTTATTGAACAAGGCAATGACATGATGATGTACCTTGTTAACCTGGTTATGAGGTTCGCTCCTTATGGAACGTTTGGACTTATCGTTTCTGCTGTAGGAAGTCAGGGTCTAAGTGCCATTAAAGCTATGGGACTTTATATGATCGTAGTTCTTCTTGCGTTATTTATACATGCGATTTTAACCTATGGAGGTTCTATTGCTTTACTTGCAAAGAAAAACCCGCTATGGTTCTTTAAAGGCTTTGCGCCGGCCATGGGGGTTGCTTTCAGTACATCAAGCAGTAATGCGACTCTGCCGATTTCCATGAATACGGCCCAAAAAAATCTGAAAGTTCCTGAATCAATCAGCAGCTTTGTTCAGCCTCTCGGTGCAACCATCAACATGGATGGAACAGCCATCATGCAGGGAGTTGCAACTATTTTCATTGCCCAGGTATATAATGTTGATTTAACATTGACACAGCTAATCACGGTTGTCCTTACTGCCGTTCTTGCCAGCGTTGGTACAGCTGGTGTGCCTGGTGTCGGTTTGATTATGCTAGCGATGGTTCTTAACTCTGTCAATCTTCCTGTTGAAGGTATCGCATTAATCATTGGGATTGACCGTCTGCTTGATATGACGCGAACAGCAGTTAATATTACAGGTGATGCTGCCTGTGCAGTAATTGTAGCGGAAACGGAAGCAAAGAAAGAGGCCGTTAAAGCCTGAATGCAAAATAGCACCGGTTATCCGGTGTTATTTTTTTGTGGAAATCTCTTCCTCCCTGCTTGTTTCATTATTCAAATTCATTGATTTTCTATTATTTTTTAGTATAATTAGATTCATAACCATCACGTAACAGTTTGGAGGAATCCTCATGGGGCTGAGAAGTTAAGAATAGGAGAATTGGCTGAAAAAGCAAAGGTTACTAAGAGAACGATTGATTACTATACTTCACTCGGACTGCTAAAAGCAGAACGTTCCCCTTCAAATTATCGCTATTATGATTATTCCGCCATCGAACGTATTGCTTTTATCGAAAAATGTAAAGCGGATGGTTTGTCGCTGGAGGAAATAAAGAAAAAAGTTATCGGCCGATTTTCTGAAGAGGTAGATGTTCTTGAACTAAGGCTCAAAATTCAGGATCTGGAGGAAGATGTGACAAAAGCACTTTCACAGCTTAAAAAATCTGATCCCGAAAAATACGAATATGTCAAAAAGAATATTTCACATGAAAGCTTATCATTAATTCAAACATTGCTTTTATTGCTCAACTGATATCCTGTCCCAAAACGTTTTTTTGGGTTTTTGGAGCATTATGGATATCTATTTGGGCACAATTTAAGTAGTGAACTTTATAAGGATTATAACCATTTTAGGAGGTGTATGTCTTACTTTAGTAAGACTGCTCGTTGACAACCATAAATTTATTACTGATTGCACTATTAATAGCATTAACCGCATTCTTCGTAGCAACTGAGTTTGCGATTGTAAAAGTACGTGTTTCCCGAATTGATCAACTGATTGCTGAGGGCAATAAAAGGGCTATTTCAGCTAAGAGAGTCGTCACTCACCTTGATGAGTATTTATCAGCCTGTCAATTGGGAATAACCATTACCGCATTAGGGCTGGGCTGGCTTGGTGAGCCTACTGTCGAAAAGTTATTGCACCCGGTATTTGAAAGATTTGAGATTGCCGAATCGCTTACCCATATTTTATCCTTCGGCATAGCCTTTGCTTTAGTCACCTTCCTGCATGTGGTTGTAGGTGAGCTTGCACCAAAAACCGTTGCCATTCAAAAAGCTGAGGCTGTTACAATGGCGTTCGCAGCGCCGATTATTTGGTTCTACCGTTTGATGTTCCCTTTCATTTGGTTCTTAAACGGATCTGCTCGGGTACTGGTTGGCATATTTGGTTTAAAACCGGCTTCTGAGCATGAGATCGCCCATTCCGAAGAAGAACTGCGAATTCTTTTATCCGAGAGTTATAAAAGCGGTGAGATCAATAAAAATGAGTTAAAGTACGTGAACAATATCTTTGAATTTGATGAAAGAATTGCAAAAGAAATCATGGTTCCGCGTACTGAAATGATTACGATTGCTTCTGATGACACAATAGAAGATATTATGCAAACAATCCAGAGAGAGAATTACACACGATATCCAGTGGAAGATGGGGATAAGGACAATATCCGAGGGTTTATTAATGTAAAAGAATTTCTGACGGCCAGTCTTACAAACAGGATCACCCCGGAGAATCTTGAGCTTGACTCGTTTATTAACCCGGTTATCCATGTAATTGAAAGCATTCCGATTCATGACCTGCTAGTCAAAATGCAAAAAGAACGCATCCATATTGCCATTTTAATGGATGAATATGGCGGAACTTCCGGATTGGTGACTGTCGAAGACATTCTTGAAGAAATTGTCGGAGAAATCCGTGATGAATTTGATGAAGATGAGGTTCCTGAAATTAGAAAGCTTAACGATAACCACTATATTCTGGATTCCAAGCTTCTTATAGACGATGTCAATAATCTGCTTGGCACAGATTTTGAGCATGAAGACGTTGATACAATCGGCGGCTGGTTCCTGACACAGCATATGGAAGCAGAGATAGGAACAGAGATTGAAGCAGATGGATTTACATTTAAAGTCCACGAAAAAGATGGGCACCAGCTGCATTATCTGGAAGTTTTTAAAAGCAAGCCCCAATTAAGCTAGGAAAAACGGCGGCTCCGGTTACGGCAGCTGCCGTTTCTTTTTTGCCTGTCTATATAAATACTTGATTGTTTTCCTATTACCCGTTAGACTGACTTATGTACGTTTTATATCTTTTAATTTCGTGAATTGTCCAGCGCAAGCAGCCTGCCCCCTCGAGGTGTCGGGGTGGGCAAGGCGCTTGCGCTTTTCTTATTAATCAACAGGATGTGTGGCTATGTCAGAAATTATTATCAGCTTTATTGATTTCTTAAAACAGTTTTCTTACTTTGGTATTTTGCTTTCATTATGCTTTGAATTTATCCCGGCAGAAGTGGTTCTTCCTTTGGCGGGCTTTTGGGTCTTCCAGGGAGACTTTAATTATTATTTAGTCGTATTAGCAGGTACAGTGGGAGGAACGATTGGACCGCTGACTTTATATGCATTGGGCAGATATGGCGGCCGTCCAATGGTTTTAAAATACGGAAAATATTTCTTGGTTTCTCAAAAACAGATTGATGCTTCGGACAAGTTTTTTGAAAAATATGGCGCAGGGGTAGCTTTCTTCGCCCGATTTATGCCAGTTGTCCGTACTGCGATTTCCATTCCATGCGGGATGGCCAAAATGAATGTGTGGAAGTTCTCTATCTATACATTCCTCGCAATGCTGCCGATTACCGCATTCTATGTTTATTTAGGATATAAACTGGGCCCTCACTACAAAGAAGCAGAGGAAATTTTTAATAGCTATGCCCTGCCTCTAGCCCTGATCATCATTGCAGCAGTCATTATAGTGTTCACTTACAAATATGTAAACAAGCGCAAAAAAAGCCAAAGTATATAAATTTAAATGGAAACGGCACTGGATGGACAGTGCCGTTTCTATTTATGTTTTATACAAAAAACTTTGAAGCCCAGGCTATGTAATATGCACCGGGTATAAACATGATTTGTGCAAGGACTGTTCCAATCAATCTGGAGGTAACCATCATAATCGAAATTCCTTTTAAATTCGAATACTTGGCCTTCCCGTGCACCACATTATCTGACATAACAGAAATTTTCGGGTCCACAAAAATGGATAGAAGAATCGTTGCCACACCGTTTATGAGTCCGGATGCCATTACAGCAGTATTTGAGCTAGCCGTTGTAAGCAGGGAAGCATATAAGGCTGCCAGTACTCCAATTGTATATATGGCTGTTACAAACATATTGAATAAAAATAGCCGTTTTGGAATTTCACTAAGTTTAAGCCCATTTAAATAGGAGATTCTCGGAATTTTAAAATGTTTAACCATTCTCTTTGCCGATTTCCAATTAAACCCGATTTTCAGTAATGAAGGAACCGACCCTTCCTCATCGGCAAGACGGATAATCGCTCTTGAGAAAATGGCTATGAATGTTGGGAGCAATAGAATTCCAATTATGGTTCCTATTGTGGATGCCCCTATTAACACCCTGAATTGGCTTTCCACATAAACGAGAAAGTTTTGTTCAGGCGCTGTATCAATAATACTGCCAAGCAAAGGCTGCTGCCCCATGTTTGCCATTCGTGAAACAATGACAATGGTACTGAACAAAGAAAGCCCTGATGCTATCAGCTTGACCCTGGCACCCGATAATCGGACTGCATAAGCCAGTGTTTCAATACTATGTATAAGGATAATAAATAAAGAAGTAAACACGATTTTCCCCGTCATAAGATCCAAAAAGAACACTTCTTTCGATTTTTCCTTATTATACCATTAGGCTAATTATGTTTGAAGCGTGATGAAAAAGAATCCCCTTTTGCCTTTCTTCAGCTCTTCCCAGCCTATCACCAGCATTAACATGCCTAAAAGAAAAGAACTAAATGGAATCCAATCAAAGCTTTGGGTGATTAACATATAAAGGGAAATTAAAATGTTGCCTGCCGCCAGCGATATTCTTAGTTTACTCAATGATTTCCCTCCTCAATTGCAAATAATGCACTGCCTATCCTATTTTCCGGCATCGTGCTTGTCGAGCATTTCCTTAAGAAATTCATCGGATTTCCCTCTCGGAATACTGAGACTTTCCCACTCTTCGTTTTTTAATAGCTTGCCGATATAAACAATCTGTCCAACATGGTAAGAATAATGGGCCATCTGCCTTTCTATTGCATCCATAACTAGATGGCTCTCGCCTCGAATAGTGATATTTTTAAGCAGATCCTCCTCTTTTAAACTATCTAAAGCGGAAAACAGTACTTTCCACCCTTTTTCCCAAATCAATAATAGTTCATCCTTTGTGGCTGTGGCTGTTGAAAACTCCTCATCCCTGTTTCGATAAGGCTTTTCTCCATCTGATGTCAAAAAATTGGTCCACCGTGAAACCATATTGCCGCTCATATGCCTGATAATTACCGCTGTACTATTGGACTCTTCATTGCAAGCCCAATTCAATTCCTCATTGGAAAGCCGCTGAATGGTTATATCCGCTAATTCCTTCACTGCCTGGAATCTTTTCTTTACGATCATTAGATAATTTGCACCTATACTCATAATATGGCCTCCTTTTTAACTTCAGTAAGATTGGGACTCATTAGGACCTATACCTGTGAAATCGTTTTTTGAAGAGACGCAGGATTAACTACCATTTCCTTCTACCCTTGTCTTTTTCGTCATTATTCTTCTTGATTAACTACATTTTCCTTCGACACTCGGATTTTCGCCGTTATTCTTCTTATTACCTCCCATTTTCCTTCGGCCCTCGTCGTTTTGGGCATTATTCATCTCGACTAACTACCATTTTCCTTCTACCCCTGTCTTTTTCGTCGTTATTATTCTTAATTAACCCCCATTTTCCTCCGACCTTCGTCTTTTTCGTCGTTATTCCTCTCGATTAACTACCATTTTCCTCCGACCTTCGTCTTTTTCGTCGTTATTCTTCTCGATTAACTACCATTTTCCTTCAACACTCGTCTTTTTCGTCGTTATTCTTCTCGATTAACTCCCATTTTCCTTCGACCTTCGTCTTTTTCGTCGTTATTAGTTCTTGAATCATGTATTCCGCCATTCCCATGGAATCGTTACCAGGCGGCTGAATATTGAAAACCTCCTTTATCATGACAGAAAGCAAGAGGGACGCCACTAAAACATCACTCTTATCCCTTTTTCTGTATAAGCCCAAACCCAAGCCCGACCGGATCCACCAGATAGGCAAGATAGAAATCATCAAATTCCATTTTGTCCCTTACCACCATTGCCCCATTTTCCTTTGCAAGAGAAATGGATTCGTCAATCGATTCCACTTCTATCTGAATACGGGTTCCATGCGGATAATCGTTTGGCCCTTTACTGATGCCCCCATTTACAGCTTGATTTTGGTCATTTCCTGTCTTGACTGGCCAATATCCCCAATTCGGTTCTTCAATCTCCCATCCGAAAACATTGGAATAAAACTCAGCTGCTTTTTCCGGATCCTGGCTGTTTAATTCAAATCCGATTACTTTCGCCATTGGTCTCGCCTGCTTTCTTTGTCTTAATTAACCATTCCTAGTACCTTTTCCGCCAAAACATCATCATTTTCTTCCAGCCCAACCTTGTGACAAAGACATGCATGAACTCTTCTGAATTCCGGGAACATGCTTGTCATTACCTTCATAATTTCAGAGGGTTCCGGACTGCTGAACCATTCCTCCAGTAGTTTTAGCTGCCAGGTTTCCAGTTTGCTCCTTGTTCCCTGCAATCTGGCCCAGTCTCCAAAGGTATTTGGCTGCAGCCCTGCTTCCATATGCCATGCTGTTACTATGGATAACCGGAGATTGTCCAGGCAGTGCAGAGCATAATATATCTCCCCCCGGCTCACTCTTCTGTATATCTCATGTACATAGGCAAAAAATTTATTTCTCCAGCTTTCTACTTCCTCAAGAGCGGGCTGGTAAGTTAAACCTTTTGACTTTTCCGATAATGCAAGCATTACTCCAGCCATATCATGAACAATCTTTATATTCTGAAGCCATACAGATGGCTGGAGCTGTTGGGAACGATAATAAAATGCATCTACTTTAATAAAATTAATATAGTGTGCAACTGTATGTGATGCGCGGGGATTATCTTCGAAGAATAATACATTTCCCCATTTTTTCGCCCTTTCCTTTTTATTAAGCCTATATTCCTCAAATACCTTATCATTCACGATAATCCGCAGATCAATGTCTGAAAATAAATCCGTACTGTTTTCTCCTATGGAACCGCCATAAAAAACAGATAATACATTTTGATCAAGTATCAAATCCTTTTCAATAGAATGCATGATTCTTTCTCTATGTCGCGGAAGTTCAGAATCTCTTCCTTTGTATTTAGCATATAATCCCATTCATACAAATCCGCCTCCAATATACTAAATTCTTTTAGACTTATCCGGCAGCAATTCCATTACCCCAAATTTCCTAAAAACATCGCCTTTACCTGGCAGAATCACTTGTATATCTTCCCCATAATCGCTCACCAGTTCCCTGCACATTCCCATGGGGAGACCACACGGGAATCAGACCCTTCACTGTTTGATAGTACGGCAATAATAGTCTCAAATTCCTGATCGCTTTCTGATATGGCTTTTCCAAGTACAATTGCTTCAGCACAGACAGCAGCTCTTCCAACATAAGCTTCAAGATTCACCGCAGTATAGACCTTGCCGGAATTGGTTCTGACTGGTGCGGCAACATGATGTTTTCCTTCCTGGTATAATTTCTTCATTAATTTATTTGCTGATTCTATCATTTCCATGTCATGTGTGTTCAGTATGCTCACCCTAAATTCCTGCTTTTTGCTTTTAAATTTTTCAGTCTTTTAAAGTCTTTGCTCAAGCATGATTGTTTAAAGCGCTTTGACTGCTTGAGGCTGTTAATGTCAGAGCGATTATCATAAGATAACTGAATATGAAAATAGTTAACATACTCGAGGATGGCAAAGATATAGATAAAGGCGGCAATAGTCAGTCCCTGAGGTGTTGATGGTTGCCACATATAATAATCTGCTATGAAGGCAGCAGGAATAATTATTATGATAGCAATGTTCCATTTTTTTATGGCCCTTAACTGTTTAATCAGCCTTATCGGTGCAGCAGCTGTATTTTCTTTTTTTAACCGCTTCCATTTTACAAACCAATAAATGGAGCCTTGAAGGAGTAAAAACTCCAGCAGCAGAAACGATGACCAGAAAGAAAAAAGTGAATATAAATGGAGATCAGGATAAGCATAATTCACCATATAACTAACAAAAACAAACATTATGAGACTCGTTGTTTCACCAGTAAAAAGATAGGAAAATCTCTTCAATATTCGATTCCTCACCAAAATTCCTCACTTCCGGGTAAAGAGTACCACTTATTAGTAATACGAATTTTCTAAAAAAAGGTTTCAAAAAAAAACTCCAGCCAAGGCGGCTGAAGATTTTTATTATACTGCTTTTTTAGGATATGGCCCGTATTTATTTGATCCAGGTTCACTATCCATTAGAGTAAAGATGAGGATTATAATCCCCCCGATTAAAGGAATCAAAGAAATTAGAATCCACCAGCCGCTTTTCCCGGTGTCGTGCAGCCTTCTGACAGTTACAGAAAGACTCGGAATTAACATAATCAGAGAGAAAAGAGTTGTAAGGACTCCAATGTCCTCTGTAATCTCCCATCCAAAAATCATCTCAATAATAGTTAAAATGATTGAGATGAGAAATGTAAACAAAATAAACATCCAATATTCTCTTCGTCTGGATCTTCCGCTGAAATTAAATGATTCTTTAACCACATTAATAAATGCATTCATGCTGTTTTCACCTCCGCTGTACACATCCATCTATTATATCAATAATAAAAACCCTTTTTCAGCAGGGGAAAATATGGATTTTATCGAAAATTGAATGTTCTCCCCCAAAAATGAAATAAAAAACTCCTGCCTCTAATTAACGGAGCAGGAGTCTTTTGTTCCTCACCTTAGCAGATATAAGGACTTGCACTGAATGATTTTTGCGGCATATTTCTATAGTGGTGATAAACATGAAAATACTGACAACACTTCGAGGTTTGATAAAGCACGAGGCAAAAAAATTGTTCGATAACAGAATGGCCAGGCATAAAGATAGGCTCCCAAACAGATAATGAGCTTCCGGCACAAGCAGGAAGCTTTAATTTCACCTAATAATATGCAAATCAAACACATAAAAATAGGGGGCATGATACCACTTTTACAGGAGAAATAATTCTTGACTGTAACCCAGTCGAAAAGAAGTGAAAAAATGACCCAGGCTGCTGTATAGAAGAAAAAAGAGGCTTGCTTTCTGGCATGAAATTTAAAAAAATAATCCCAAATGATGCTTTCAAGAGTCAGTTCAATGATACGGACTCCCAGCTACGCTTCCCCGCTTTTTAGCTTATATAGGCGAAAATATAAACTTAGCATTGCATCCGTTCTTAAGTTAATTAAAGCAATGACAACCCAGCTGACGTAAATTTCTATTTTCGATAAGAGCTTTTATCAGATTATTTGGCAAGGAAAGATAAGGAAACCAATACATACAATGAACCGCCTTTTATTGTTTCAATACTTTTGATGGAAAGAACTTTTCTGCTCTAATAAAATCATAAATTTATAAAATAAAACGAGAGACAGCAGAAGAAATGGATCTACCATAATCGAATACCATATTTTCCATGTACCATAATTAAAGTAACCCCAGGGTTCAGGAAGCAGAGCCGCCATTTCATAAAGGATAATTGCCGCAACAAAGAAAAACATATAAACCATTTTTTTAATAATCCCTTTTGAAAAAGGGTATCCGTTCAAAAAAATGATGTTTACCGGCGGAATTAAAAATAACCTCGGCAGCAAGCCTGCCCATTCAACACCTGGAGAAAAGTACCAATAATGATGATGTTTAAATTCAACAACTAAATCAAATAACATCTGAAAAGCTATTGTAAAAGTCCAGATTTGCAATACTTGGCTGGGAGTCATTTTTTTATTTATTTTGAAGGCAATCATATTAAAGGCGATTATTGAAGCTATAAGTAAGATCATAGTTATTCCTTATATCTCTTTCTCGAAAGTTTATATTATTATTATTTACTAATTCGGACGTCTGCTATGCAAAGGAGGCGAAGACAATTGACCTGATATGAAGAAGTACAATTCCATCGGATTCGAGTCTGCTACGACACCCATGCCGGAAGGATAAATGTAAAAGAGAGCAAGCGGCCAATCTTATTGGCCAATTGCTCGTTATTATGCCCCCATTTTCACCATCATTTTCAGCTGCTTTCGAGCCCTGAAGATTCTGGTTTTTACAGTTGAAGGATTTAAATTAAGCATAGCCGCTATTTCCCTTTCCTTTAATCCCCGGTCTATTTTCAGCAAAAGAATATCTCTATAGCTGCCTGTCAGCTTCTTTACAGCCCCGGTGATTTCCTCAGCAGCAAAGCCGGATTCAACTTCCTGCTCGACATTCTGTTTTGTAGCAACACCGAGACATTCGAGCATGTCCTGCTCCATCGGCACAGCAGCCTTCCGCCTTTCTCTCCGAATAGCGTCCAGGGCAGTCCTTCGGGCAATGACAGACAGCCATGCCCCCGCTTTTTCTTCATCGATAATCGTTTCCGCTTTCTTCATGGCTTTAATAAAAGTTTCTTGAACGATATCCTCCGCAAGATAAGCGTCTCTTGTCATTGAGAAACATATATGATAAAGGCGTTTATAATGACACGTATACAGCTCGGTAATATCCATAATCCATCCTCTTCCCTTACTCCTCTATATTCAGTGAAATGCTCACCTTGAACAAGTCACCATCTGTATCTATTTCAAGATTTCCATCATGAAGATCAATAATCGATTTGGCTATGGCAAGCCCCAGGCCTGAACCATCTGTATGCCTTGATTTATCTCCTCGTTTGAAACGCTCGAACAGTTCTTCGCTTTGATCGTCCAATTCATATTTAGAAACATTTTTAAACGTTATAACTGCCTGGCCTTTCACTTTCGCTATCGCAATATAGACCCTTGAGTTTTCCAATGAGTATTTCAGTATATTGCCAATTAAATTATCAAAGACTCGCCAGAGCTTTTGGCCATCTACAAATGCGATTGCCGGATGATCAGGTTTGGTTACTCTGAAATGCAGATTGGATTCATTAATAGCGTTATTATGCTCCGCGAGAGCCTGCTGCAGCAGCTGGATAAGATCCACTCTTTCCTTCCGGAGCTCAATATTGCCGCTAGCCATTTTCGAGACTTCGAATAAATCATCAATCAAAACCTTTAGACGTTTAGACTTCCGGTCAATGATTTCAAGGTAGGCAGAGCGATCGTCCTCAGAAACCTCACCTGACTTCAGCAGCTCCGTGTACGTAATAATGGAAGTTAATGGTGTTCTTAGATCGTGACTGACATTTGTTATCAGCTCCGTTTTCAGCCTTTCGCTTTTTGCCTGCTCGCTAAGGGAAGTTTTGACGCCCTGCTTCAATACATTAATATTTCCTGCGAGTGAAGCCAGAACACCTTTTCCTTTAACCGGCAAGTCCTGGCCCATGTGACCCGTTGCCAATTCATTTGCGGTCTCAACAATTCGGTTGAAATAGCCTAAGCGCCTGATTAGTGCCATAACCAGCGGAATACCTGCAAACGCTAAGAGCATTACATAAAACAGGGCAAATAGCGGATGGAAGAACATGACAATTGAACCCATTCCCATTCCAAAGATGATTATTAGAACAACAAACAGCTGCGTTCCTGTACTCCGGTTTAAAAAGGCTTCCTGCAGGCTGGTTTTCAAACCGCCAGCCGTTCTATAAACCAGACTCTTTTTCAAAACTGCCTTTGCGTTTTCCAAGTCCTTAAATTCACCCGCGATATATTTGAGCTGAACAATTGTCAGACCGCATAGAACAGATGCTCCAAGTAGCACAATAATCAATTCAATAACACGCGGCAGGATATTGTAGGAGTCTATTAAAAAATCATTTATCAGAAAAAGAGCTAAACTGCTCCCTATTACTGTCAATCCCAAGAAGATTATTCTTAAATCAATAGGGAGCTTATTATATAAAGGCTCCCACCTTTTGATTTCAGCAGACAGGGCCTTTGACCTTCTGCCAGCAATCAATGCAGCGATAACAGCCAAAACCGCTGAGCCGCCATAGATTAATAATACAATCTGCTTTTGTTTGAAAAGATTATTTTGGTCAATGAACATATTTGAATCAGGAAGATTTTTAGCCAGGCCAATTTGTCCTTTGAAGTAGCCTGATTGCGATTCTACCAGCGACTGTTCAAACCCCTCATACCCCCCCATAATAATATGAAGGAAGTAATTTTTGTCCATGGTGTAATCGGTATGATAAACCATCTCTTTTTTCATTACTTCATCCGGAGACTCATTTTTGGACAAAGTTAAATTGGTGTATACTTCACCAGTGGAAGTGTCCTCAAAATAATAAGTAAATGAATCCTCATAAAAGTCATACTGATCCCGCAATTGTTCTTTTTCCTTGAAAAACTCTTCTATTTTTTCTTCTTTTTCTTTTATCACTTTGGGGCGTACGTGTTCATCGCTCTCAAAGTTCTTCGTAATATCCTCGATTCTTTTGTTCATCTGATCGGTTAAAGCCTTGGCAAATTCATTATTTTCAGTGTCCTTTGCCTCTTGGATTCTATATTCATATTGGCTTCTAATATTATCTATTTGTTCAGGCAGAGTCCCATAACGATAGCGATGTTCATGGATGTCCTCTTCCGACACCTCGATGGCTTCCTTAGCTTTTTCGAGGGTAAGGTTATTCAGTTCGAACATTTCCAGGTATCCGGCATATTGATCCAAATCACTTCTAAACTGATTTGTGTGAAAATAGTCCGGGTTTGCATATTCCCTTCCGTTTATTAGAACAGACAAAACGCCGCTCGCTCCGTAAGCAAATAAAACCGTTATCATCGCAATGATGAATTTATTTTTCCATCTTGTATCCAATTCCCCATACCACCTTTAAATATCTCGGATTTTTCGGGTCGATTTCAATCTTTTCACGGATTTTCCGAATATGGACTGCCACCGTATTTTCTGCGTTATAGTACGGCTCGTTCCATACCCGTTCATAAATTTCATTAATGGAAAAAACGCGTCCGGCATTCGTCATTAAAAGTTCCACAATTTTATACTCGATCGGAGTCATTTTCACTGGCTCTCCATTAACACTCACTTCTTTTGCTTCCTTATCCAGCATGAGACCGTTCAGATCAATCACTTTTTTGACTCCTTCAAACGTTCCGAATGTCACATATCTTCTCAGCTGTGATTTCACACGGGCAACCAATTCCATAGGATTGAAAGGCTTGGTCACATAATCATCAGCTCCAACCTGCAGCCCCAGGATTTTATCTGTATCCTCTGTTTTGGCACTCAGAATAATAATCGGGATGTTTTTCTTTTCGCGAATTTTATATGTAGCTGAAATGCCATCCAGCTTTGGCATCATGACATCCAAAATAATCAGATGCACCTGATTCTCATTCAATATCTCCAGAGCTTCGATTCCATCTTTCGCTTTTAATACAGTAATGCCTTCATTTTTAAGATAAATTTCTATAGCATCTCTTATCTCTTTTTCATCATCTACAACGAGTACATAATAGTTATCCATAATCCCCCTGCTTTCAAGGTGCTCTTTTCATATTTTTATACTAAACGCAAAATCTTAACATTAATGTAATAGAAATCTTAAGAATTTCTTAAGATTGAATCTGCATTTCTTAAGTTTTACATCCCTTCTATTTTATAATGGATGGAAATGGAAATATAGACTTGTAATGGTAAGTCATAAAAAAGCACCATCCGCCAGCTGTCCCAGCTGGTGAATGGTGCAAAAAGTGATTTAGAAATGTCATTTATTCTGTAAGAAGACTGCTCTCAATACGAACGGACGGGCGAAACAAGCTGAATATAAGATTCGCCGCTGACAGGCTTGATTATAACCGGCTTCATTGAACCGCTGAAGCTTAAAAGTACATGCTCTTCCTGAATAGCTTTTAGGGCATCCATTAAAAAGTTCCCATCAAGTGATATGGATAGTTCCCGCTCGCCGGTGATTTCTAACAGAGGCTGTGTTTCTTCAATTTTTCCAATGGCAGAGGAAACTGAAGATATTTTCAATGCCCCTTCTTTTATCTCCAGGAGGACATTGTTATTCTTCCATTCGAGGGCAAACAGGCAGGCACGGTCAATTCCCTTTAATAGTTTTTTTGCGTCCAGTTTTATAACTGTTTTCGCTTCATTCGGGATGAGTCCAGTTACATCAGGATACTTGCCTTCAATAAGCCGTGAACAGAGCATGATCGATTTTGTTTTGAAAACTAAATAGCTCTCTGATGAGAAGATTTGTACTTCACTTTCTTCCTGATGAGCCAATAGCTTTAAAAGTTCCTTTAGGCTCGAGCCTGGAACAATGAAAGACCCTTTGGAAGCAGAAGCGATCCTTGTCTGCAGAAACGCTAAACGATGTGAGTCAGTTGCCGCACACGAAAAGTGATTTTCTTTAACAATCATATGCACTCCTGTGAGCACCGGCCTTGTATCATTCTTCGAAGCTGCAAACACGGTCTGCTTTATTATTGCTGATAATTTTACAGAAGAAATTTGGATCTCGTGCGAATTATCAAATTCAGGAAGTTTTGGATACTGTTCGGCTGGAAAACCATTTATGTATGTGATAATTTCATCTGATATGATTGTCACGTTATGCTTTTCATTCACTTTGATATGTATGTCACCCGGCAGCTTTTTAATTAGCTCTGTCAGGTATCTGGATGTTACTACAACACTGCCAGTCTTTACTATTTCCAGTTCAGCCCCTTTATCAGCAGCAGGAATGACTTTTTCAATCACAATATCAGAGTTGCTTCCAGTGAGTCTTAAATGGTTCTCACAAGCAGTCAGCTTTATCCCGGTTAAAATCGGAAAAGGTGTCTTGGCAGAAATTGCACTGCTTACTTCTCCAACGGCTTTATTAAAATATTCATTCTTAATTTTAAACTCCATTCATACCCCACCTAATTTTATCGATAGGATATTCTTTCGACAAAATTCCTGAAAATTCCTTTTACCTTATCAGCATAACTTTGTTTGAACAGCTCCAAGGGAATAAGTTTATCAGCTTTTACGGCATGGAGGATTTGCCTTATCACTTTGGCATCGCGAAGTGCCTCGTCTTTTAAGCGATTAAGGTTTGACAGGTTCACCAAGCTATCGGCAATTTCCTCTTCCTGAAGGTTTAAAAAGCCCCCTCTTATTTGAGCAATAAAAGGGAATAAGATGACTGATGGTTTGTACTGCTGGTAAAGTTATAGATACCAGTTGTATGGGTCAGGTTTACGTCCAAGCCCGTTTCTTCTTTTACTTCTCTTCAGGCAGCCGCAAGGATATCTTCCCCTTTTTCAACACGGCCGGACGGGAAATTCCATTTATTCTTTACAATGGGTTTATTCTCTTTTATCATCAGCACTTTGCCTTCCTGTAGAATTGATGTGCTGGCAGCAAGCACGATTTCGTTCTGTGTCATTCGGTATCTCTTCTTTCCTTTTAATTCACCCAGTGCTGAGGTCTCTGTAAACCCTTTGGCAGCTTCGTATACATGTCCCCTTTTGCTGAATTAACCTGAGCCTGTGTAAGAAAAATACTTCCCATTAGATTAGCTCCGCTTAAATTCGCGTCCCTCAAGTCTGCACCAATAAGATCCGTATATCTCAAGTCAGCTTTGCGCAGGTCAGCAGCAATAAACAGGGAACCTCTTAAATTTGCTCCGCACAACACCTCACCGCTTAATCTGGCTCCGATAAAATCTCTCCGGCCGCTATATTTTTTCGCGGATTTTTGATTCAATCCTGAATTCTTCCTGACAAGCTCACTGGCTTTCAGAAGCAGCTTATTAACTTCACCCCTATGTGACTGGACATCAGTACCCATAATCACACCCGGTTCCATATTAGTTAAATCCTCTGTTTTGTCCAAAATTTCTCTGACTTCACCATGAATAGGCCTAGCGGCTTCCAAATATAGAATTTCTGTTAAGTAGAAAAGCATTTCATGAAGCTGATGCATAATGGGAAACACATCAAACATCTCTTTCTTAAGTCCGGGATGTGTGCGCCAGTCTCTATTCATAAAAGTGTTTTGGGATACTTTTTGGCCTGCTCCAAAGCATTCAAATGAAGTGCATCCTCTGAAGCCTTTTCCCCTTAGGTCTGCATGTATCTGACAGCGAAAATCAGCTTGCAGATTGGGACATGGTTTACCTGCTTCCTTATCAAAAGCAAAGTCAGCAGATTTTGCATATGGGAGGGCCACACAGCAAAGCCCAAAACAATTTTCACAATCGGGTATTAAATAACTCATCTGTTTAGGCAAAACGCGCACTTCCTATCGTTCATAGTACAGGAAAGATTTCAGCAATATTTTTTCAGTTGTTACTGTTCTTGACTTTCCTGCCGGTAATGTTTATTCTTTCTGCAAATGGAAATTATTCTTAATATCTCATTATAAAGGAGTGACTTCATGTCCAGGAATAAATATAAAGAAAAGGCAATGAGTGCCGTAGGCAAGCTAAAAGCCAGCCTTAAAGGAAGGCTTTATGAAATGGCAGAGATTCCTTCAGTTTCTGTTAAGCAGCTGTCAGAATTCATCCAGCAGCATCCCGATACGCAAATAACAAAGAAAGAACTCCTTGGAAACACCTACACTTTCTATCGTCTAAATGCGAATGATGACTTTCTGTATATGGAAACAATTAATGAAAGGATTCTTCAATTGGATGGATCCTCACACGGAAAAAGATTTGTCTCTTATCGATCTTATCGGGATTCCCATAACTTGAATACTCCAATGAGGATAACGTAACGGCCTTCAGTCAAGTGAGCTTCACATCAAGGGAAGCTCACTTATTTTTAATTGCTGCTGATTGGCTTATAAGATATTTTGACAGTTTAATAGTCTCCTCAATTCGATCACGCTTACTTGTATAATGTCTATTTTCCTCACCTCTGCGAATATTGATGGCATCCACTATGATTGGGTGCCATTTTTCCGGCAAATGCTTTAAGGAGTACTCCCCAGCCCCTTGCTTAGAGATAATATCCTTCTCTCTCAATGTGTAAAACTGACGCAAAATGCCGAGCACCGTCCATTCAACTTCTTTATCAATCGCAGAGTCGGCTGTTTGTGTAAGTTCATCAATCGATTCCTCGTATGACTGGATTCGATTTGCCCAATATGTATTCATGTTCTCATAAGTGTACGAACCAAATCATTGGCATTTATCTCTATAACCGGAACATCCCCATAAATGACAATACCATTCTTCTTTAAAAGCCACCAGGTGACTGGATTCAGAAAATGCCCATAATTCATTATCCCGTTATTATAGTAGAAACATTCACAAAGCGTTCCCAGGTCATTTTGAGTTAAATAAACCCCATCCATCTTAGGAAACTGATATTTGTCTGCTAGTATCCTATGGATTTCCTTAGCTTTTTTTAATTCTGATTCAGTTAAACCGCTTTGTGTAACCGCAATAAAATCAATATCGCTTGATCCTTCCACAAAAGCATCCAGTGCAAGCGACCCGTGCAAATAAAGGCCTTCAAGCTGATTGGGCATATATTCATTTACTAGATCTATGTACTCATTTAATAAATCATTAACCACTATTGGAAGTTCTCGCATTTACACTTCTCCCCTAACTTCTAATAGAAAAAGCCTTCTCATATCATTTTCAAACTCAGCATTCATCTTTTCTATATCGGTTTGTCCCACATTATGGTACCAGTATCGATATTATTAAGTTTACTAAAAAAATGAATTTTTTCAAAAAAAGTAACGTATTAAATAAAAGGTTAGAAATTTGCATGATGCTGATATCCAACTTGTCATGAAAGCGAGGAAAACGAATGACTGTGTTAGAAGTAAGAAATCTGCAAAAGTCCTTTGGCCAAATAAAGGCTGTCCAGGATATAAGTTTCTCGGTTAATGCCGGGGAAGTCTTCACTATTATCGGTCCAAACGGAGCTGGCAAAACAACTACACTGGAAATGATTGAGGGCCTTGTTTCACCCGATAACGGTGAAATCCATTTTGGCGACCTCGATTGGAATAAGCATGCAGTTTCAATAAAGAAGAAAATTGGCGTCCAGCCACAGTCAAGTGCCATGTTTGATTTATTGACACCAGAAGAAAACCTGAACCTTTTTGCATCCTTTTACGACCATGCACGGCCAGCCAAAGAAATCCTGGAAATAGTCAATCTTACGGAGCACCGCAAAAATCATGTAAAAAAGCTTTCAGGCGGTCAGAGGCAAAGACTTGCCATTGGACTGGCGCTGATTAGTGACCCTGAAATCATTTTTCTGGATGAACCGACTACCGGCCTTGATCCCCAGGCCAGAAGAAATATTTGGGATATCATTCTTCATCTTAAAGAACTAGGGAAAACAACCATCCTTACCACTCATTACATGGAAGAAGCAGAAAAATTAAGTGATCGTGTATGCATCGTGGATCAGGGGAATGTGATCACACTTGACTCCCCTTCCGCACTCATAGAGAAGCTTACAGATGAACGGGAAATAAGGTTGAGTTTTCTTGATGGCGTAAGTGCTGCAGAAAATGCTGATATGTTTTCGAAGGATCTGGAATCTGTATCCAAAACGGAACGGGAAGGAGCAACTCTAAAAATATGGGCAGCAAAGCCTGAAGAAACCCTTTTGGACTTATTTAAGTTTACAAAAGAAAATTCATTCGGGGTGGAACAGGTCTCTATACGGGAAATGAGCCTGGAAGATGTGTTTATTGCGTTTACCGGCAAAGAATGGAGGGATTAAGATTAATAGATACCATCAATTTAAAATGATGTTTTTGGCACAGCTGAAATTAACTCTTCGAGAAAAACAGGCATGGTTCTGGGGCATCTTTTTCCCGGTTATTCTAATGGTTATCTTCATGGTCATCTTCAGCGGAAATTCAGATGAAGAGTTTAAAACCGAAGTGGCTGTTGTGGATCCAAGCCCGAATCCAGCTTCAGAGATGATGCTTTCTCAAATCAGCGGACTTCCCGTTTTGGAAGTCAAATCAGGAAAGCCTGTCACGAGGGATAAAGCGGAGGAATGGGTAAAAGATCAGGAAGTGGATGCCGCCATCATCCTGCCGGAGTCGGCAGAGGCTTCCTCTGTTTTCCTTGTAATAAACAAAGAAAATGAACAGGGTGCCGCAGCCCAGGCAGTTTCAAGCATTCTGGATAAGTTTGTCCAGCAGGCCAATTTAATGGCTGCAGGTGCTTCTCCGAAATATGATTTGCAATATGAATCGATAACCTCCGGCACCAATGAATTGGATTATACAGATTTCCTTTTAACTGGGATGATAGCTTTATCCATTGCCCAGGGCGGGATGTTTGGCATGGTGGACCTGGTGGACATGCGCAGAAAGGGATTAATCAAAAGGCTGCGTATGACACCGGCAAATATGGGCATCTTCGGATTAAGTGATATGGTTATGAGGCTGTTGTTCAGTATTGTGCAGATCATCCTGCTTTCATTAATAGGTGTCCTCGTATTTGGCGCCAATCTTTATATTAATCCTATTACCTTGATTATCGTATTCCTGATCGGTGCTTTATCCTTTAATGCACTTGGCTACTTCTTCTCATCTTTCAGCAAAACGACAGAAGCTTATATGGGAGTAGCCAATATCTGCAGTTTTCTCATGATGTTTTTAAGCGGAGTGTTCTTCCCTATTGAAACGATGCCTGAATGGATCCAGCCAATATCCAGCATCCTGCCGCTAACCTATTTTGCTGAAGGCTTAAGGGAAAGCATGGTGTATGAAACCGGCATTGCTACAGCAGCACTTTGGGCAGGAATTGGCGTGATGGTGATATGGGGAGCCGTTACTTTTCTTTTGGGGTCCTTGCTTTATAAGAGAAAAGCGATTGCTGCTGACAGATAATGAAAGAAGTGCCAGCTGCCAAAATCGGCCATCTGGCCTTCTTCATTATTTTTTTGGAAGTATAAAAAATTCATTAAAATTGAAAAAGGATGAAATCATTTTGATTTCATCCCAGAAAAGCTTTCTTATAAATTTTCAAAAAACACTCTGATTACATCGGCTCCCCCAATGAAGGTTCCCAGCGAACTGCCCAGATTGGACAGGACAACAATCAATAAAATCCGGCTCACTTTGTTTCTCCAGAATCCTTTAACACTGAAGACATCTTCAGATAAGGTTTCAAAATCCCTTACATTCGGACGCCTTATATAAGCCTGAGTCAGTCCGGCAAACCAGCCTGCTGCAAGAAGGGGATTCAATGATGTAATTGGCGCTGCAACAAAGGCAGTTAAAATGGTGAGCGGATGTCCCATTGCAATGGCAGCCCCCAGCGCCGACAAGGAGCCATTCCAAATAATCCAGCTGATAGTCTGCGCAAGACCCGCAGAAGGATTTGCGAAGAATGTATAGGCGATTATGGCTAAAATGAACACCGGAATACTCCAGCCAATTATCTTTGGAACATTGGATTTTGGAGGGCGCTCAGTCAATTTGGCCATGTCCTGTTCTTTTTTGATTTCCTCTTTGATCCCCGGTACATGGGCTGCCCCAAGCACCGCTACTATTTTTTCTCCTGGTGCATCTTTAATTTTTTGTGCCAGGTACTGATCCCGTTCGTCAATGAGCGGTTTCTTTAATCGCGGAAAACTATCTGTAAATTCATTTAGAATCGCATTTATCGTATCCTGATTTTTCATTTTCTCAAGTTCTTCTTCAGTTATCGTATCCTTGCTGAAAATACTTGCTACTACTTGACTAAGAAGCAGGGATTTTCCTTTTAATCCGAGGTTACCCCAAATCCTTGCAAAGGTAATCTGGATATTCCGGTCGGCCAGAACAAGCTTTGCCCCGGCAGCCTTTGCTGATTCAATTCCCTGAATCATTTCCTGGCCGGCTTTAATGCCGAATTGGTCAGCCATGCGGTTTTGAAAGGATGAAATCGCCAGATTCATTAAAAGCAGTGATGCCTTCTTCTCCTTAATTACCTGGATGATATCCATTTCCTTCCACTTGCTGCCTTCTGTAATCGATTGATATCTCTGTTCATCCAATTCCACACAAACAGAGTCAGGCTGTTCAGCCTCTATGACTTCCTTCACTTGTTCCGCGCTGTGCTTTGAAACATGTGCTGTTCCTATCAGTATGTATTCCTTGCCGTCTAAATGAATCCTCGTTATGTTTTCCTCTGACATAAATACCTTCCTTAGATACAAATTCTATTTTGTATGCTTATAGCTCAATGTATTGTTCATTATACCATGAACTGTTTTAAGTATGCCCAGGATAATGAACTCTGAGGGGAATTTAGCCCTAAATAACAAAATAATCTATTAACCCCTAAACAGAACAAATGTTTTGATATAATATAAGAATGCATGAAAAAAATGCAAATATATTATAAAGGTGGAAATTATATTGAATGGTACCGCCCATGCAGCTATTGGAGCAGCAGCAGGATACGTGGTTGCGAACACTGTTCATGCCAGCCCATCCACAACTCTATTATTAGTAGGACTCGGCAGCGTTTCTGGATTAATTCCGGACCTCGACATTGATGGAAAACTTCGTGACCGGCTTACACTTTCACATGAAGTCGTTCGGACAGTTGCACAAATCATAGGAATTTTAATGATCATCTATAGCTTCTATGAAGGCTCGCCGAAAGAGAAATGGCTGGGAATCGCTATAGGGATCAGTATGACTGCCATTTCTGCGAAAATCAGGCAAAAGCATATGCTGACCATTACCGGAATTGGCGTCCTGGCGGGAGGCATCTCTTTGCAGGAACTTTGGCTGATATTATTTGGGGTTTATATATTAATAGCTTCCTTCGTTTCCCACCGCAGTTATACTCATTCCATCCTGGGTGTTATTTTTTTTGGATTCATCTCTGCGAAATTTGAAGCATCACTTGGCATAGAGGGTGTATTCTATACATGCCTTGCGGGTTATATAAGTCATTTGATAGCCGATTTTAAATTGCTTCCATTTAATAAAAGGGGCATAAAGCTCTTTCTCCCGATTTCGTCGAAAGAGATCTAAGACAGACAACCGCTCAGAATTTGAGCGGTTAGTTTTTGACTGGAATGTATACTTCTACATCCTCATCCTCATTTTCAACCGGATAATAAACTTCCAAAATATAATGATCAGCGGAATCCTGCGTATTGCCCTGCTCCTTAATCCAATTGTTAAGACGCGCATACAGGCCGCCCATGTCAGCTCCCTTTCCTCTGATTGATGCATAAGTATGCTGTACCTCTATATATTCCATCCCATCTGGCAGCGTATCAGGTTTCTCATGAACTAAGTAACCGACAAAAAATATTCCCTCTAAGTGGTCTTCCCCTCTTTTAGGTTCATAAATGGTCACTTCCAGTCCGCTGCTATGCTGTACAAGATGGCCATGCTTCAAGAAGCTCTGAGCTGCTTCAGGCACCAAGCCGGCATAATCCTTAAAAAGACCCTTGTTCTTTATGACTACTGCTTTAAACTCCTGCGAAACAACTTTACACATAGGAATCCCTCCAAACTTTTAATACTAAGAGTTTCTCTAACTATTGGAAAATCCCTCCTTTAATCTGATAGATTAAGAAGACTTTTTTCTCATAGATTGTCGTTGTTGCCTATGAATTCTGCCCGTTGATTTCAGCACGGGGCACTTGCTTTCTGCGGGGCGTGCGGTGATCCCGCAGGACATTGAATAAACTTCCTCGAATCAACACCGCACGAAGGAAATGCGTCAGCATTTTCGAGATCAAGTGCCCACAGCGAAGATCAACTCAGCAAATTAAACTAAGTAATTAAAAAAACCTAAATATACGACAGCCAAAAAAAAGACGCGCCTCAAGAGTCGCGTCTTCCAAACTAACCTTTAAATGACAAACCATTGTCCGCCATTGCCTTGCGAAGTTTTTCCATGGCATTCGGTCCCATTCCGTGAAGTTCCAGCAATTCTGCTTCAGTGGCAGCGGCTAGCTGTTCCAGTGAAAAATAGCCTGCCCCTTCAAGTGCACGTACTGCTGGCTTTGCCAGCTTTTCAGGGAATCTGCTCCCCTTTAGATTATTTTCTGGCATGGGGTCTCTCCTTTTAGATCATTAATATTTCGCGTATATCTTCTTCCGTCAGTCTTCCGGCTGCACTTTCATTCGAATCGATGATTTCTTCAATTAAGTTTTTCTTTTTATCCTGAAGTTCATTCATCTTCTCTTCGATGGTGCCTCTCGACAATAATTTTATTACCTGGACGGTATTTTTCTGTCCTATGCGATGAGCCCGATCGGCTGCCTGTTCCTCAACGGCGGGGTTCCACCACAAATCATATAAGATGACTGTATCTGCACCAGTCAAATTTAGACCCGTACCGCCTGCCTTCAATGAAATCAGGAAAAAATCGCGCTCTCCCTCATTAAATCGGCGGCAGATTTCCACCCTTTCCGCGGAAGGTGTCTGTCCATCAAGGTAGAAAAACGGCAGATCCAGAAGGGCAAGTTCTCGGCCAATAAGATCAAGCATTTTAGTGAACTGCGAAAAAATAAGTACTCTTCTTCCAGACAATCTGGATTCTTCGATAATTCTCTTGAGCTGTTCAAATTTTGCTGAACTCCCTTTATATCCATCCACAAATAAAGCAGGGTGGCAGCAAATTTGACGGAGCCGTGTCAAACCAGCTAGGATTCTTATGCGGTTTTTTCTGAGTGTATCTTTATTTAAATGCTTTAAGGTATCTTCTCTCAGTTTTGCCAGGTAAGCTGCATAAAGCTTCTTCTGATCCGGCAGCAATTCAGCAGAATCAATAAGCTCCATCTTTTCAGGCAGCTCTGAAAGAACATCTTCTTTCAGCCTCCTGAGCATGAAGGGACGAACCCTTCTGGCAATCGTCTTCCGTGTTAAATTTCCGTAATCCTTTAAGCCGCCAAATAATTCAGGGAAGACAACATGAAAAATAGACCACAGTTCTTCCGCTGAATTTTCAACGGGTGTGCCTGTTAAAGCAAAGCGATACTTGGCTTTAATTTTCTTTACTGCCCTCGCTGTTTGGGTTACCGGATTTTTAAATGCCTGTGCTTCGTCGAAAAAAACAGTGTAAAAATCCTGCATTTCATACCATTTAATATCTTTAAGCACCAAGGGGTAGGAAGTAATCACCACATCAATGCCAGATAAATCCGTTTGAAGCTCAGCCCGTTCATTTTGAGTTCCATCGATGACAATAGTCTGGATGTCCGGTGTGAACTTCGTCAGTTCGCTTAACCAGTTATATGTTAAGGATGAAGGGCACACAATAAGTGCAGGAGCGGTATATTCCCGAATCTCCTTAAGGTCAGACTGAATAAAAGCAATGCTTTGCAGCGTCTTCCCCAGTCCCATATCATCAGCCAAAATGCCGCCAAATCCATAATGCGCCATTGTCTTTAACCATTTAAAGCCGTTTTTCTGGTATTCCCTCAAAATAGGATTCAGGATTTCCGGCACAGGAGTCTGGAGGCATGATGGATTCTGAAGCTCTTCTAAAAACTCCCTGAAGGATTCCTCATGACGGAACATCTCCTGATCACTAGCTGCCTCCAGCATTCTAAGACCAGATACAATCGGCATGTTCAAACCGCTCTCCAGATCCTCAGCCTGTTCAGGCACAGCTTTCAGAAAACGCTGGATTTCCTCAAATTCTTTTGTTTCCAAAGAAAGGAGCGCGCCATTTTTCAGGCGATAGAATTTCCGTTTCTCCTCAAGTGCAAATAATACATCCCGTATCTCCTGATCAGCTATACCGGTCAATTCAAACTTGAATTCCAGCCAATTCGTCCGCTCTTTTTTCATTTTTATCCGTATCTGCGGTTTGGCATTCTCCCTGAAAATACGGTTTCTGACAGACGTAGTGGCATATATTTGCACCAGTTTTTGCAGTTTAGGGACAACATGATAAAGGAATTCATATTCCAGCTCTTCATTTTGCAGAAAGTAGCCGCCATCCGTCTTTGCAAAGGAGCTTTCCTCCATAAGCTGAAGGATCTCATCCTCTAATTCCACATCTCTGATAATCCGCGTACCGCCTTTCGGCTCTCTCCTTTCAAGCGGATTGATCACGATATTTTCATAGTGAAATTCAATTCCTGCCAGAAGCCGGTTCCGCAGGCGATCTAAGTATAGCTTGGCAACCAAAGGTGTTTTCATAAATTTTTGTGACATGTCTTCAGAAATATGGACATCCCCCAGCTTTCTCAGTCCAGGGACCACTTTTTCCAGAAACAGTTCCATTTGTTCAGCAGCAATCGGAATCTGGCTTCTCCCGGCTGACTCCAGCATTTGTGTTAAATCATATAAACGCTGGCAATCTTCTTTATTGAGCGTGATTAATTTGCCGCCAGATAGAACAGCATAATACGAATCCAGGATCAGCATTCGATCCAGGCCAAAAACATTTAAATAACATTTCTCTTCTTTTTCGCTAAGCTCAAACCTTAAAGGCAGCTGTTCCTTTGAAAAAGCCATCCTTTCAAATGTTTTTCCCATTATCTCAAGCCTTACTATCTCAGCGAGCGCCAAAACAGGCTTCAAACGTTCCCACGATGATGGAGGGATTAAGAGCATATGCTTGGTCGCAGTATAATCGAAATCATCCATTAAAGCATTTATATAAATGGATTCATCGTGTATCAGCTGTATCAGCTGGTGAAGGACTGCATCAGATTCTGGCGGGAAACAATGCAAAGCGGGGTCATAGGTAAATGATAATGATAATAGGCTTGGTTCACCCTCTTTAACGGAGTGAAGAAATTGCCGGATATCAAGGACAGCTGTTGGGCCGATGGTACATTTTATTGCTAACAAATAATGCCCCTTCCCCAAATGAACAGGCACACATGTGAATTCCGGATGTAGCACCTGCCTGTTTTCAAAATGAAGCTGGTGACCGCTTGACCTTCTTGGCTGTTCACTGAAAAGTGTCATGAGACCATCCGTTAAGGCGTGTTCGGGAGAAACCCCAAGGGTGCCTGCTGAATCCTTTATCATGGGCGATCTGTGCTGCTGCATATCATAAATTTCCAGCAGCACAGCCGCTGCATGCTGGCATTCTTTATCAAACGAAGCTAGCTTTGGACAGCTGCACAATGTCTTAAAACTGTTTCCGGATGTACTCTCGACCGAAACGAAAAAATCCTCACCAGCAGATACTGTTGCTTCACAAATATCATCATTGTATTTCTTTATCGTTACCTTCTTATTACGGAAAAAAGCGTCCCCTCTTTTGAAGGAGACAGTACCGCACATTTCTTTTATCAATTTGTGACTCAATTTAATATCCACAAATGTTCTCCTTCCGGGAATATGTATACTTAAATTGTATCACAGTCATCTGCCATAAATCATTTCATCTAACACAAAAAGGGAGAGCACATCCCCCTTATAGATCATCCTTTATACTGTTATTTAAGTTCCCCTTCAAACCTCGTAATCAGCTTATAGAATTTGACCATCAATAAAAGCAGCATGGGATCAAGTAAAGCTGCATGCCATAATCTCCACCAGCCATAATTAAAATATCCCCAGGGCTCGGGCAATAAAGCGATGACTTCATACAGCAAAATGGCAACTACCCAAAAGATAATATAAGAAAATCGTTTAATGAGATCCCCTCTGAAAGGATACCAATTCAGAAACATCATGTTAACCGGGGGTACAAGAACAATATGTGCCATCAATCCTGCCCAGTTTGGCTCCTTGTCAAAGTACCAGTATCCCCAATATTTAAACTCAATCATGACATCAAATATCAGCTGAGCTGAAATTGTGAATGTCCATATATGTAAAATTTGATTTTTAGTCAGACGCTTTTTTGTTGTAAATGCAATGAAATTAAAAAGAATGGCAGCTATTATCAGTCCAATCATGAGCAGAATCCTTTTTATTTGTTAATGTCTCTTAGATGGCTTTTATTATTCATGATTTGGTAACATTATTCATATACCAATTCATATTAGAAGGAGATCTTGATGGAGTGTTCATTACTTTCAAAGTATCTTCCGGCCATTGAAAAGCTGCCAAAAGGCGAGCCGCTGACAAAGGATCAATTAATGACTGAAGAGTTCTTAATAAGTCAGGGTGGGGATTTGGACATATATTATGCTCCGCACAACGAATATATCAATAAAGACGCAAAAATTGTGATCGTCGGGATTACTCCTGGATGGAGCCAAATGAGGATTGCCTTTGAATCATTCATGAAAGGACTGGCTGCTGAAAAAGAGCTTAATGCAATCCTGAAGGAGACCAAAAAGGCAGCCAGCTTTTCAGGAGGGATGAGGAGAAATTTAATAAGCATGCTAGATCAATGCGGTTTATATGAAGCACTGCACATTGTGGGTCTGATACACTTTTCGAGCGAAATAGACCGCTCCTTCACACCACATCTGTTCTAAAATATCCGGTTTTCTTCCGTGGCAATAATTATACCGGACACCAGCCTGATCTTTTAAAAACAGCGATGCTTGCCGAGTACGCAACAGAAGTATTCCCAGAAGAGCTGGCTCAAATCAATAGCCATGCACTCATTATCCCGCTGGGAATAACCGCCGAAAGGATCATCCGTCATCTATACACAGCCAAACAACTTACAGGACATATCATAGTATCAGGCTTTCCGCATCCTTCTGGCGCAAATGGGCACCGGGCTAAGCAGTTCGAACAGAACAAATATGCTATGACAGATTTAATTAGAAGATGGGGAGAACAGCTATAATCAAAGGTATAATTCCTCCTTTAAAACATAAAAAAAACTGCTTTAACCTATATTAGAGGTTAAGCAGTCCCTTCCTTAAGGCTGTTTCTCAAGTGCCAATTTAATGCCAAAGCCCATTAAAACCACACCAGAAACGCCTTGGATGGCATTATTAACAGAAGGTTTTTTCAGCCAGGCCCTGAAGAAGTCAATCAAATATACGTAGAAAAAGAACCAGATAATTGTGATAAGACTATATATTAAGCCCATCGCAAGAAACTGCGCAAAGTGATTCCCTTCCGTACTTAAAAATTGAGGAAAAAATGTTAAAAAGAATACAGCTACTTTTGGGTTGGACACACAAGTGAAAAATCCTTGAAGAAAATGGGACTTGTTCTTCTTATGCTTTCTCACCATGTCCGCTGATTCTTGTTTATTTGATAGAGACTTTAACGAAACGATGCCCAAATAAATAAGATATATCGCACCAGCATACTTAATAAAAGAAAAAATGTAAGCAGACTTTACAATTAATGCCGATAAGCCAAATACAACGGCCATTGTATGGACCATCAGCCCGGCGACAGATCCGAACATCGTTTTAATGCCGCTTTTTTTCCCGCTCGAAATCGTGTTTTGAATTAGGATGCCAGTATCAGGTCCCGGCAAAATGACAAGCAGAAACGACATAAACAGAAATAACAGTAAATTCTCCATATCCCACCCACCTAAAAATTTTAAGAATATTATATCAGTTTTCATGAAATTTCCAATAAAAAAAGAGCAGATTCCATAAAGGAAAATCTGCTCCAAACATTTATGCTCTTACTTCTTCTAATCTTTCTTCCACTTCTGACTCGGAAAGGCCGTGTTCAGCAACATAACGGTTCCGAGGATGCGTGCGGCATTCATCAGAACAGCTGCGCATATATTTATGCTCATTTTCTTCAGAGCATAGGATTTTTTTATTGCATGCAGGATTTGCACAGTTGACATAGCGTTCACATGGCTCGCCTGTGAAGTAGTCCTTGCCTACGATTACATGCTCCTTTTGGTTAACCGGAATGCCAATGCGATCGTCGAATACATATAGCTGGCCGTCCCAAAGCTCTCCCTGTACTTCAGGATCTTTTCCATAAGTGACAATTCCTCCGTGAAGCTGGGCTACATCTTCAAATCCTTCTTTTACAAGCCATCCGGAGAACTTTTCACAGCGGATGCCGCCTGTGCAATACGTAATGATCTTTTTATCACCAAGCAATTCTTTATTTTCACGGACCCATTCCGGCAGATCGCGGAAATTTTTGATATCCGGCCTGATCGCACCTCTAAAGTGGCCAAGATCAAATTCATAATCATTTCGTGCATCTAACACAATTGTGTCTTCATCCTGAAGTCTTTCGAAGAACTCTTTTGGCTCCAGGTATTTGCCTGTAACCTCGTTCGGGTTCACATCGTCTTCAAGGCGAAGAGTTACAAGCTCGGGACGGGCACGAACCTTCATCTTAGGAAATGCATGTCCATCTGCTTCATCTATTTTGAAAACCATTTCCGCAAAGCGCGGATCCTGCTTCATTGCTTCCATATACCTGTCGGTCTGTTCCACTGGTCCGGAAACAGTCCCGTTTATGCCTTCATTCGCAACAAGAATACGCCCCTTTAGGCCCAGCTCATTGCAAAAAGCTTTATGCTCCTCTGCGAACTCCTCAGGGTCCTCAATCGGAACATACATGTAGTAAAGTAAAACTCTGTATGGTTTTTGACTCATTTGTATTTCCACCTATCACTTAATATTTGCAAGATATATCTGTTAATAGGTTAAAACAATATATACTTACCTAGATAAGTATAACAGATGCTGTCAAGTTTCAAAATTTTAGAGGTGCGAAATAGTAAGGAAGCTTAATTTAATTCCCATGTGAACCAGTGTCCATGCCCCTCGGTTTGGCCGACCAATTTCTTATATTCTTTGGAATCCAGATAATAATCCAGATGCAAATTCCGGTCCTGGATATTGTTATAAATATGAAAGATATCCCTGCTTTGTCCGCTTGCTTTTATTTTTCCAAGCAGATTCTCCTTTACATCAGCGGGCATTTGATTCGCCACATGGGTGTGGAAAACACAGATTGTGTGTTCATCAGGTATACCTTCAATCAGACTGGGCAAAAGCTCAACACCATCTCCTTCAAACAGGCTGATTGGATTTTCTTTCACACATTGGGCAGCTTTTTCGAATAAAGTTCTTCTCTCCTGGTGTTCTGGCCAGATAAGTGATTTCAGCCATAGAAAGTCTTCCCCATTATTCAGGTCATTTATATGCAGATCAACTCCAGTTCTTGAAGCTACCGGCGGCATTTCTGGCGGTAAAATCGGGACATGGCCTCCTTTAATTTCAGAGGATAATTGAACATTCGAGGCTGGATTTCCAAAAGTTTCTTCTGTACCATATGTGTAGCAGTATTTATCCCAAAGAAGCTGCAGGCCCGCGCTTGTTCCTATTTCAATCAAGGCCAGGGGCTTTTCGGTTTGCTGAAAGATCCAGGCAAACACAGGGTATAAGTAAGCACAGCGCCTAACTTCATTCGTCTGGACTAATTTTGCTTTTACTATTTCTTTAATTTCCTGTGAATTTAGCCTGCAGAAATCTTTAAAGCTTTGGAAAGATTCAAGAGGGTTTCTTGGATTCTCCACTAAGCTTGAATAATATTCCTTAAGTTCATGCTCTTTCCCGCTTAAAAGCAGATAATGAATGGCTCCAAGAAATAAATTCGGCACAGGCTGGCCTTCTCTCGCTTCAGATGCCAAAACCAGCAATTCTTCATCCTCTGCAATCTTGTAAGACAAGAACTCATAAAGCCCACTGGATCCATGACATTCATATTGTCCAAATGTTTTGAATCTGGTTGCCAGATTAGGTTTTACCATTCTACTTCCCCTCCGTTAAAAGATGTAAGTATCCGCATTCCAATGCTTTGAACCTGTTTTTCTCTTCCCGATCCACCCGGCTTCTTGAAGTTCCCTCGCAATTAAATGGTTGAAAAAACCGTGACCTACGAGAACAGCAAAGTGATGTTCTTTTGCAATAGAGGTTAATGTTGATGATGCATGCTTTGCCCGTAATTTTGCATCCCTGTATGATTCACAGCCCTGTGAATAGCCGCATAACCATAGTAGCCTTAATACCACAGCCCAGGTATTTGGCTTCAATCTCATACCCGGAAATTTATCGGCAGGTATGGGCAATTCAGTTTCCCTGAATAATGGATCTGTCTGTATCTTTGCAGAAGGATTTATGCTTTTGGCCGACTCGATTGACCTTTTTAAATCACTTGTAAGTAAAAAAGATGCTGAACTCCCTTTTTCAATTGCGTCAGAAGAACAAGTCTCACCCTCAAGAATCCCTAAGCGGTTGTATATTTCAACCCATTTTTTAAATTCACGGCTATTCATGCGGTGATTATCCATTTGCGATGACCTGCCATGTCTGATAAGTGTTATTTCCATTTAAAAACCCCAAAATTTATATATTTTTTTCCTTTATGGATAATTTAATTAACATGGAGGTGAATACCATGCAGGAACAAGATTATCCAAACGTAAAACTCGGCGGCAAAAAGGTACACGAAAAAGGAAATGGCGGAGACCAGGTCCGTGGACATGAACAGGAAAACAGAAATGGCACATTTAATACAAACTCTAAATCAGATAGATAATGGAATGACGGGACACCCTCACAGTGGATGGAGGGTGTCTTTGCAGTTACGGCTTTTTTTTGAATTTGATGCCCAATCCTTTTTTCTGATGATGTAATGGAAATATCGCTCTCCGTCGATTTCCATTTCTCCAGCATGCTGAAATCCGCACTTTTGCAGAACGCGAATGGAACTGGAATTGCTTGTTAATGCAACGGCATTCAGTTTTTCAAGAACTGTTTTTTCAAAAAGAAATCCCATTAGCCCTTTTGCAGCAAGCGTGGAATATCCTTTATTTCGGTAGTGTTTTGAGATGGCATAGCCAATTTCCCTGTTCGGCTCAGGCAATTCATCTTTTATTCCTGTATTGCAAAAGCCAATAAACTTTCCAGTTTCCTTTAGTATGATTCCCAAATTCAAATATCCTGCATCTTTCAGGGCAGGCATCGAGGACCTGAATTTTTTATTCGCAGGAATTTCATAATCCTCCATCCAGTTCATACGCTGTTCAAGCGTAGCCTGTGCACCCGGAATAAACTTATATACTTCCGGCTGTAAAGTAATTTCATAAAGCTCTGGCACATCTTCCATCCTGTATTCCCTAAGGATGACCTCACCGCAATCGATCATTATTTCTTCGTTCATTTTTTCTTCTCCATTGCGTACACATCCAGTGTGTGTTCTTCGATCAAATCTATGTTTCTTTTATGTTTAACATATTCCAAGATGTGAGCTTTCATATTAGGATACAATACTATATTGGACAGTTCAGAAAGCGGCACCCATCTAACTCCTGTCTGGTTAGGATCCGGGGCTGAAGGCATTTTAGGCAATGAGCCTTCCCTTAACTGACATTCAAACAGTAAGCCCAATGAATGTATCTGCCCATACCTGAATGCATTTAAGTTAGGGGCATATTCATAAACGAATGCCAATGGGCCGACCGTCACATCTACAGATGCCTCTTCTTTCGCTTCCCTTTTCACTGCATCAATAACAGATTCTTTGGGTTCAACCCCTCCTGCAGGCAAATTGTAATGAAGGCCTCTGTCATCCTGAAACTCAATCAGCAGAATCGAATTGTTTTCTATAATGACTGCACCTGCTCTGACTCTAATATGATAGGTCATTCGGTCTCATCCGCCTTTTCTTCTATAGCTTTCTGCATTTAATAATAAAAGCAGCGGGTATAGCTTTCGTTTTTTCATAGGAATACCACCGGTTGGAATGCCGCTGAACATCTTCTTCAGTAAGGCTGGCATCTTCAATTACCCTTTCAATCGCAAACCCGTTTTCTATTAATAAATTGATATATGTACTTAGTTTATATTGCTGCATAATGGCAGGCTGGTTCCAGGCTATATGCTGATAGGAGCCTTCCTCATGATAGGATTTATCCATAATTAATGCTCCATTTTCAGCCTTAATCCGGTTATACATCGGATGTTCCCAGCTGAATATAAACACCCCGCCTGATTTTAGGTAATGATGAATGTTTTTAAGCGTACAGTCTAAATTCGTGGTCCAGCCAATCGCATAAATGGAAAAAACGAAATCGAAGTAATCAGCAGGGATTCCCGGATTTTGTTCCATCGGGGATTCAAACAACTTTACTCGTGAAGATGAATTTACCAGAAGTTCCTTTGCGGATTCGATTTGCCTGGAAGACAGATCCAATCCCCATAATTCACCCGCTCCGCGCTGGTCCAAATATTTTAGGGAATGCCCGCTTCCGCACCCAATCTCCAGCATCTTTAAGCTGCGCACATCTCCGAACAATTGAAGATCATCTTCAGTTGGTGCCAGCGGTCCATATTCAGGCAGCGGATTGCGCCCATAAAACCTTTCAGCCGCTTCATCCCAGCTTTGCTTATTTATTTTTAGTGTTTCATTAATCATAAATATCTCCTTTTACAGAAAAATAGTAAACTTCTTCCTCTCCCCAAATCTCTCCAGTCGGGGAAAATCCGAAGTTTTTATACAGATTCCTTGCGTGATGATTATCTTTATGAACAGTCAAGCGGATTTCCTCGCATTGCGGAAATTTAGTTTTTATCCAGCCGATCATCTCGGCTAATGCTGGCCGTCCATATCCCCTGCCCTGATAATTTTTGTCAATAAAAAAACCGTTAATCCAATACATGTTAGCCGTGTCCGGTTCATAGGCATGCATGATAAAACCGACCATTTGTTCATTGTCATATATAGAAAATGGGATATACTCTATTGCATCCCCATCTGGTTTAATATATACCTTTGCAAGTGAAACAGCCGCTGAAGGAACGAAGTCACGCTGCGATTCTTTTACCTTCATCTTAATGGCTTCTTCCCAGTTGTCTCTTGTGACGGGTTTTAATCTTATGTTCATTTCTTCAGCACCTTCTTATAATTTCCTGTTTTAATCACCTGACTTAATAATGATGCTTACATAAGCGGCCTCTCCATTTTCAACGTGGTTTTTGATTTTTGACACATCGATCTCTTTCTCAATCCGGACAACCTTAGCTTCGTTTGGGAGCAATTTAACGTTACTAGGTTTACCGCTGTTCATCAGTGAAAGCATCTTTACATCCTCTTCAAATAAATATGTGTCATAAAAGCCGATAGTAAAAGACACTTCATCATTGCTGTAATTTTCAAATGGCAGCTCACAAGTTCCCTGCAAAGTATCTTCACCAATCATTACAAACTTACATTGACTTTCATCTTTTATATAGGAAACGGCATTGATGCCATTTGCCAGCGTTTTTTGACAAGCCTCTGCCAGAGAAGGAGGAAGAAGGGAAACGATGATGATAACGGCAAAAAATGATCGCAAATGATATTTTTCGAGTGAACGATGAAGCAAGACCATACCCAGCAGAAGTAAAAGGAGAATAAAAATCCCTGTATAATGAAATCCATCCGCTGAATTAATTGGAATATTTAAAATCATAACCCCTGCATTAACTAGTCGATTTTCATGTGGAAAAGGAAAGTTTAATGCCATGGAAATAACGATTAACACAATTGAAGTCAGAAAGAGCTTTTTATTTTTAATCAAGGCAGATCCTCCTTTACTTCTTTTCTGAGGATTCAAAGGATGCCCCAAAGGCGACTCCCACGGCAATACCCAATGCCCAATTTTCAAATAGCATTCCAAAAACTAGTCCCAGCGACAGACCGTATGCCATTCCGCTTGTTGAAAGGGCCCAATTTTTTTTGTTCATAACTTTTAACCGCCTTTAAATGTTTTACCTTATATACGAACAAAAGGAACTATAGTTTCATATTTTTGGAAAAACCAGACGGTCAGCTTATCACCTCTGAGTTGCCAGCTGTCTTTTTATCACCCGGATTTGTCCGCGATGGCTAATTTCATCCTCCATGACGTGATACCAGAACCAATAATTATTAAAGGCTAATCCGTTGCTCCACTTTCCTTCTTGGTATAGCCAGCTATCCTGTTTAGATGTTAAAAGTTTTAGCGTTTTCTCTCTAATTGCTGACAGTTCCTCCAAGTAAAATTCAAGAGGATGATTATTAATTTCATTCCTTGCTTTCTCACCTAATTCATAAGCGGCGGCCCATTTTGAAAGTTCTTTTTCGTTAAGATCTCTATTTTCAAAAGTAATGATTTGGTGAACATATTCAACAAAAGCAATATGCTTCAGAAGTGCTCCTATTGAATTACTGTTTTCATCGGGAAGAAAATCCAGCTCTTTCTGTGTCAACCCAGCAACATCTTTGAGAGTCACAGACCTGGCATGTTCAAGCATTGATACAAGATTTCCTATTTTTTCATCGTAGCCCTTCATATGCTTAATTCGATAATCTATCACTTTTAAATTCTCCATTCTTCTTTTTTCAGGGAAAAGACTGCCGGGAAGGCAGTCTTTTAACATTATGATATCGTGTCAAGCAGCTCTATATCTAAATCCTCCATACTCTCCCAGCTATGATGGATTTCTATGTGCCACTTATTTTTCAGCCGCTTGTATCCCTTTTCTTCAATCCAGCTGTGCAATTCCCTATAGGTATTTCCAATCTCATCATTAGGTCCTTTGTGCCGGACAGAAGCATATTTTTGCGGTGGAATTTCTAATGAGAACATACCATCAGGTACACTTATAAATTCCTTCACCTCAATGCCAATCCAATATCCGTCTTCTTCAGTAGAGTCTTCCTCCACTTTGAAGGCACCAACAAGCCGATTTGGATTTACAGCTCCCTTAATTTCTGTAAGGCGGCCCAATAATAGATTTATAGCCTGCGGAATTTCGGCTAGATACTGATCCGGCGGGCATAAGACGCGGATCCCTATAAGTTTCAATTCTCCAAGTTCTGTCTCAGCCGCTCGCAAAGTCAAATCAGACATCTTTTCCCTCCTTATCAAGCAACAGGCAATGCAAGTTCTCTAAACCTATCAACTGCTTTTTGGATATCTGCTTCAAATCCCGCTTCGTTCATTGTTTCACCGATCAGCACAATGGCTTTTTCAAGCATATCTTCAGACGTAATCCCCATATGGCCAATTCGGAACGCTTTTCCTGCCAGATGAGCCAGTGCTCCCGCAACAATCACACCTTTTTTCGCAAGAGATGCACGGAATTCAGCATCATCCATTCCTTCAGGGTAAAGGATACAGCTGAGAGTTGCTGCTGCTGCATTTTCATCGGCAATTGCCCTCATTCCATATTCAGCAAGAGCAGCCCTGACCGCTTTACCATATGCTTCATGGCGCTTGTAGCGATTGTCCATTCCTTCAGCCAAGACCAGTTTCATGCCCTCATCATAGGCATAAATCAGATTAACAGGCGGTGTAGCAAAGTATTTTTTGGGGTCATGCATAATGGGAATCCAATTATAGATATCGCAATAGTAGGCAGGAACCCGTTCCATTTGTTCCCTTGCAGCCAGTGCAGTCCCATTGAATGCCACAACAGCGAGACCTGGCGGGACACCAATCGCCTTCTGTGAACCTGTCAAAACGACATCAATTTTCCCTTCGCCATACGATTTGCTCATATCCTCCTCCATTGCCGCTGTCGCACAGACCCCATCCAAAATAACAAGAGCCCCGTGCTTTTTAATGATAGGCACTAATGTATCCAAATCTGCCGCAACACCAGTTGAAGTATCAGCATGGGTAATCGTCACAGCTTTATAGGAATGGGACGCAAGTTTTTCCTCAACAGCTGCGGGATCCACCTGCTTTCCCCATTCGGACTGAATGATTTCTGCCTGGATTCCGAACGCCTTGGCTAACTGCTGAAAACGATCACCAAAGAAGCCCTGACTTATAATCAAAAGCCTTTCTCCAGCTGCAACCGTGTTGACCAGAGCCATTTCCATTGCTATCGTTCCTGAGCCAGAGATTACAAACACTTCCCCATCCGTCTTCAGCATCTCCCTGGTCTTCTCAATCGCACTTTTATAAATTGCTGCAAACCTGGGATCCGTATGCCCCCGTGTCTCTTGTGCCATTGCCTCATAAATCGAATCCGCAACAGGTGTCGGCCCTGGAATCAAAAGCATTTCCTCGTTTGGCATGAATATTCCTCCTTGATAGGTTTATAGATATCTAAATGTTTCGACATTTACTATCAAATACCTCTTTTAATTACCTTTTGATTGGTGTTTCCTTCGGAGAAAATCAGTGTATATCTTCTATTTTTATGAGCGCCGGTTTGCGGGAGGTTGAGGGATTGGAGGAGTCGGGTTGCGGTATAGGAAGAAGGAATATGCAGAAAGTTTCTGAGCTCCTTGTTCGTGATGGTATCCCCCAGCAGAAGGCTATAGTCATGCAATGCTTTGATATGCGCTTCTTTGCTGGTTATCTTGCATTTAGGACATCTCCAGGTGCGAATCACTCTTTCAAGAGGCAGATAGGTGCAAGAAGGGCAGAATACGCCCGTAAGAATTTCAGATTGATTAATCTGGAATCTTGATAGTATTGAACTTTCCTGTTCTGTATTTTGCTTTTTAAATAAACGAATGACCTTTTTAAGGAGTTTATCACTGATTTCTCTATTAATGGATTTTTCTATTTGCTCAATTTTTATAGGAAGAGTATTTCGGTGTATAACTTTATGGCTGAGGTCAATATGAGGAGGAATGACTTTAATTCCTGTATGCGGATTACTTATGACTACAAATGAATAGACCGGTAAATTTTCAATACTGACATTGGCATTAATCCAACTTCTAAGCTGCGATGCCTGTCTATTCACCTGAATTAAAGGGCAGGGAAAAACTTGCTCTTTTCCATTCTTTATACGAATCAATTGATTATATACCGTATCAAAATGCAGGATACCTGTTATATTTTTCACTTCAATTACTAGAGCAAACTTTTTTGTAAGTATAAGAGTATCGATTTGGAAAAATCGATCATTATCTGGCAGGCGGAGATCATGAAGGATAAAATATACCTTATTATCTAGAAAATCAAGAGGAAAATCCAATGAAACTTCTCCTTTATAGCCTGCAAGTCTTTTATTCAGTTCTTCGTTAATGATAGGAATTTTTGGGTGATGAGCTGGAAGCCTGCGGAGGAGAGCTTCTGTTTTACGGATTAAAAGAGGAACTTTTCGTTCTTTGAGGATCATTTTTTCACTCCATTCTTGTTTTATACTAAAAAATTCTGCAATACTCCTTCAAATCCTCTAAGAAAAAATCCGAAGGGAATGTTTATGTGCGGATAGCCAAAATTTATGTGCGGATAGACAATTTTGTGTGCTTATAGACAGAAAATATGTGCGGATAGAAATATTTACGTGCATTCGGCCCCGCACACAAACAAAAAAAGACAGGGCCCCCGCCCCATCTTTCTTCAGCTCAATCATGAAAATTAGTCCCGTCCGTTGTCGCTTCAATAATCCCTGCCCGGACCACGAAATCGCCAAAATGCTCGCCGTCCTGACGTTCACGGGCGTAGCGCGGCAGAATGGCACGCAGCTCGTTCAGGATTTCTTCTTCGCCAATGTTTTCGCGGTACATTTTGCTGAGGCGGCTTCCGTCAAATGCTGCCCCGAGATACATATTGTACTTGCCGACCGCCTTGCCGATAAATCCGATTTCGCCGAGTGCGTGACGGGCGCAGCCGTTCGGGCAGCCCGTCATGCGGATAGTGATTTCTTCGTTCCGCAAGCCTGCTTCGTCAACAATCTCATCAATTTTATCGACCAATACAGGAAGATAGCGTTCTGCCTCGGCCATCGCCAGACCGCATGTCGGAAGGGCCACGCAGGCCATGGATCCGCGGCGCAATGCACTATAGCGGCTTCCGTCTGTTAAGCCATACTCCTTAATCAGCGCCTCGATCTTTGCCTTATCTTTAGTTGATACACTTCCGATAATGAGGTTCTGATTGGCGGTCAGCCTGAAATCGCCTTTATGAACTTTGGCAATCTCACGCAATGCTGTCTTCAATTTATATCCGTCGAAGTCTGCCACACGGCCGCCTTCTATGAACATCGTAAAATGCCATTTTCCGCGGACACCCTTTACCCATCCGTAGCGGTCTCCGTTGGAATCAAACTTGAATCCCCGAGCTTCATCCAGCTTCCAGCCCAGACGGTTCTCCAGCTCTACAATAACTGTTTCCAGACCAAGGCGGTCTACCGTATATTTAAAACGGGCATTTTTCCGGACTGAGCGGTTGCCGTAATCACGCTGAATCGTTATGACCTTCTCAGCCACTTCGTAAATCTTATCAGGTGTCACAAAGCCGATCACTTTCGAAAGCTGCGGATAGGTCGCCTTATCTCCATGGGAGAAGCCCATTCCGCCGCCGATTGCCACGTTAAAGCCTGACAGCTTGCCGTTTTCCACAATGGCAATGAAGCCGAGATCCTGGGAAAAGACATCTATGTCATTGGAAGGCGGTACAGCAATCCCGATTTTAAATTTACGGGGCAAATAAAGCGGGCCATACATCGGCTCAACCTCTTCATCCACTTCAGGAGAGCCCGCTACTTTTTCTTCATCCAGCCAAATTTCATGATAGGCACGTGTGCGGGGCAGGAGGTCGTCACTTAGCATCTTTGCCAGCTCATACACTTCTGAATGAATTTCCGATTGATCGGGATTTGAGATACACATTACATTACGGTTCACATCGCCGCATGCCGCTATCGTATCAAGCATCGTCGAATGGATTGCCTGAATTGTCTTTTTCATATTCCATTTTAAGATTCCATGCATCTGGAAGGTCTGGCGTGTTGTCAGTTTTAATGTGCCGTTCCCATATTTCTCAGCTAAATCATCCACCACAAGCCATTGTTCAGGTGTTGCGACCCCTCCAGGAAGGCGCAGCCGGAGCATAAACTGGTAGGCAGGCTCAAGCTTTTGTTTCTGGCGTTCATTCCGCAGATCCCGGTCATCCTGCAGATAGCTCCCGTGGTGCTTCATTAATCTATTATCATCATCGGGAATTCCGGCGCTGATCCTGTCCTGCATAACTTCCGCCAGCGTTCCGCGCAAATAGTTGCTTCGATCCTTAATTCCCTCAACATCACTCGGAGGGCCATCCGGTGCTTTTAAGTTTGGGTTTACCATGCTGTAAAACTCCTTTCCTTCCAAATCAATATACGTCGCGCTGGTAGCGTTTATTTTTCTGCATATCGGCAAGATATTCAGAAGCCTGGTCGCGGCTTATACCGCCTTCTTTTTCAATAATATCTATAAGTGCATTATGGACATCATGCGCCATGTTTTTCTCATCGCCGCAGATATAGATGGCTGCTCCTTCCTGAAGCCACTGGAATAATTCCTTGCTATTTTCCTGCATTCTATGCTGAACATAAACCTTCTCATCACCATCACGGGAAAAAGCGACATCCAGCTTCGTCAAGACTCCATCCTTGAGCCACTTTTGCCATTCAGTCTGATAAAGAAAATCAGTCACAAAATGCTGGTCGCCAAAGAATAGCCATGATTTCCCATCAGCGCCGCTTTCTTCACGCTCCTGCATAAATGATCGGAACGGTGCAATTCCGGTTCCAGGACCAACCATAATGATTGGTGTGTCCGGATTCTCAGGCAGTTTAAAGTTTTCGTTGTGCTGAATAAATACTGGCAGTGTATCGCCAGGCTGGAGACGCTCTGCACATAATATGGAGCAGACACCTTTGCGTTCACGGCCATGGGCATCATAGCGGACAGCACCGATTGTTAAATGGACTTCATCGGGATTCGCCTTGAAGCTGCTGGAAATGGAATAAAGACGCGCAGGCATCTTACGCAGTATAGAAACAAACTCCTGTGCCGAACCGTTCCATGGTTTAAAGTCACGGACTAAATCAATTAAGTCCCGCCCAACCATATAAGATTTCAGTTGATTGCTGTCTGACACTAGCTGTTGCAGTTCTTCATTTCCAGAAAACTTTGCAGCCTTTTCAACAAGCGGTTTAGTCAGGACAGTAATCTCAAAGTGAGCCGTAAGCGCTTCTTTTAACGTTACTGTTTCCTCCTTCACTCTGACTGTTTCCTCTGGATCCCAGCTCATCTCAGCTAAAAGCAGGTCAACCAATTCAGGATCGTTTTCAGGGTATACCCCAAGGCTGTCACCAGGCTGATAAGTCAGACCGGAACCTTCTAAAGAAATCTCGAGATGGCGGGTTTCTTTATTGGAGCCGCGTCCATTAAGATTCAGATTTTCCAGAACTTCTGCCCGGAAAGGATTGGACCGGGAATAGACTGACTCAGCAGGTGCTGAGGCTGAAACTGAAGCTGCTGCTGCAGGAGAAGGATTGCTGCTTTCCCCTTCGCTCAATCCGGCTAAAACTGCTTCCGTCCACTCTGCTGCAGGCTCCTCGAAATCAAGATCACAGTCCACTCTTGGCGTTATTCTTGTTCCGCCAAGTTCCTCCAGACGTTTATCAAAATCTTTTCCCGTTTGGCAGAAGAATTCATATGAGCTGTCGCCAAGTGCCAAAACTGAGTATCGGAAGTCTTCCAGTTTGGGCGCCCTTTTTCCGTGAACAAATTCATGGAATGTCAAAGCGTTGTCAGGCGGATCTCCCTCACCATGGGTACTTACGACAATTAACAGGTTTTTGACCTTTTTAAGATTATTGGGCTTAAAGTCACTCATTGCTGAAACCGTTACTTGAAAACCTCTCTCCTCAAGCGTTTTTCCAGCTTTCTTTGCCAGATTCTGCGCATTCCCGGTTTGTGATCCAAATAAGATGGTCACTTCTTTTGGAATGGCCCTTACCGCTGCAGGTGCGGGACGTTCTTCCACTGCTGGGGCAGCCTGTAATGATGAAGACTGTATTGCGGCAAGATACCCGCTCAGCCAGAGAGATTGTGTCTCTGTCAGAGTCGGAAGAAGACGATTAAGGAGCTCTGTCTGCTCCTGATTAAACGGACTGTTCATTACCTGAAGTTGCAACATGATCCACCTCGCAAACCAGCGCAAAAGGCTGGTTTTATAGTATTTCTTTAAATTTCCTCTTTTCCTATAAAAAAAGTCGGTTTTATACACAAAAAATATATATCTATTACTTTACCGAATGATATTCCATTAGTAAAATAAATATTAATTATCGCAGCTATTAATATTATTAATTATAGAAAGGGTGATATTTTGTACTATGATGCGTTAAAAACATTCGTCACATTGGCTGAAGTTAAAAATTTTACGAAGACGGCCGAGCTCCTTCTAATGTCACAGCCCAGTGTCAGCCTGCATATTAAAAATCTGGAAAAGGAATTTCAGACCAAACTATTTCAACGCTCTCCAAAATACTTGAAAATTACGCCCAGCGGTGAAATATTATATGACCGGGCCAAGCAGATGATTACCATTTACGAGCAAACCAGGCAGGAAATTTTAGAGCAGCAAAACACCATTAAAGGAGACTTGAAAATTGCGGCCAGTTTCACTATAGGGGAGTACATCCTGCCTCCCCTCCTGCTTGATTTGCAGAATCAGTATCCTGAGCTTAATCTCCAGGTGACGATTGCCAACACAGAGGAAGTTGTTCAGTCAACACGGTCCCATCATGTGGATATAGGGTTAATAGAAGGCCAGACAAATGAAAGAGAGCTTATCGTGACTCCCTTTTTAGAGGATGAATTATTTATTGTGACTTCCAACCAGCATCCATTGGTACAAAAAGAGGAAACAACCATTGCTGACCTTCAAAATCAGCAATGGATCATGAGGGAAAACGGGTCAGGGACACGTGAGTATTTTAACCATGTAGTCAGATCAAATGGCCTTAAGGTGAAATCACTTTTAACGATCAGCAGCAACCAGGGGATAAAAGAAACACTCATCAACGGGCTGGGAATAAGCATTCTTTCCGGAAGCGTCGTCGAAAGGGACGTTAAACAAAATAACCTGTCTATAATCAAAGTGAAAAATCAGGAATTCAAACGCACTCTTTCCTATGTTCTATCCCCCATCATGCAGGAAAAAAAGAATGTCAGCATTTTTATCGAAGCACTCGGCGAAAAATGGAAGCACCCTAAGGGAAAATAGTCATTTTTAGAACAAGCTTTTTTTCACACTAGTCCCACTTTATTCATATACTATAGTACCGAAGTGTATAAAATCTGCCCATTTTATTCAAAATAAGGAAAAAATGGCTGAGGTGAAAAAGATGGGATTATTGAATGCCTTTAATGAATGGCGCGAAAGCAGATATCAAAATCATGTCAATCGCATGAAGGAAGAAAACAAGTGTCCTGACTGTTACGGCAGGGGTTTTTCACTCTATCCGGGGAATGAATTCGCTTATCATGCCAACCAATTTGACTGCCAGGGCTGCAATGGAACCGGACTGTATTCAGAATGGGATAGTTTATCATAATATAATGGCCATGATCCGTATGTTTCTTATGGATCATGGCCTTATTTTGGATTTTAAGCTAATGCCTTGTTTGACTTGAATTCTTCTTTAATCTGTTTTAAAAGCTCCTGATTGGTTAACACTTCATACCCCGTAAGTGCCATTGCCTTGGCCCCGAGGATCATGGCTTCTTTAGCCTGCTCACTCATAGCAGCTTCCCGGAATTCATGGGTGTGGCAAGCATATGCCTCATTGCATATTTTAATATAAGGATGGATGGAAGGGGCTGCCTGGCTGACATTCCCCATGTCAAGAGAACCTGACCCATTCTTCTGTTCCAGAATTTCCTCCTCATTCACACCAAGAGAAAGCAGTTCTTTATTGAATGCTTCTGATAAAGGGCTGTTCGTAACCATATCATCATAAGAAAACTCATAAAATGACCACTTCATTTCGGCACCAGTCTGCAAAGCTGCCCCTTCTGCACATTTCTTGACCTTTTCTACAAGTTCATTCACATACTCACGTTTGGATGCACGAACATAAAATTGGGCAACCGCATAGTCCGGAACCACGTTTGCGGCTTTGCCACCTTCCGTAATAATGCCATGGATTCTGGCATCAGGTTTGATATGCTGACGCAGAGCGTTTATGCTGTTGAACGTTTGCAGGACAGCGTCCAACGCATTAATTCCTAAATGAGGGCTGGCAGCTGCATGTGCTGATTTGCCAAAAAACTCAAACTGTATAGCATCCATTGCCAGTGATGTCCCGCTTTTCACAAAATTGTCAAGGGGATGAACCATGATCGCTGCATCCAAAACATCAAAAATACCAGCTTCAGCCATGGTCACCTTACCGCCCTTCGTCTCCTCTGCAGGCGTGCCAAAGACAATAACCTTTCCTCCAGTTTCACGAATCACTTTACTTAGTCCTATTCCTGCAGCAATCCCCATTGTCCCGATTAGATTATGACCGCATGCATGCCCCACTTCAGGCAATGCGTCGTATTCAGACATGTATCCAATCACAGGACCTTCTTTTCCGCTGTCATAAGTTCCGGTAAAAGCAGTCGGTAAACCGCATATGCCGATTTCTACAGAAAAGCCATGCTTTTCAAGCTCCTCTGTCAATACTTTGCATGCCTTGTACTCTTCATGGCCCAATTCGGGATTCTCGCCGATATAAGTGCTTATTCTATTAAAGTCATCCTGAAGTTCATCAATATGTTTAATAATCAGATTCTTTCCCATGAATTATCTGCTCTCCTAATCCGCAAATCTATATATTTATTCATTAATAATTATAATCATACAACACATTTTTGATTTCGGCACGTAAATATCACTTCTATTTCGTTATTTTTTCCAGTGGCCGTTCAATGATCAGCGCCTCTTCCCAGTCCTTGCACACATCCACCCAGGCTTTTGCATCTGAATATGTATTAATTTCAGCAGGTGTCAGTTCAATGGCGGAATTGCTGCTTCCGCATGCAGGGAAAAGGGTCTCGAATCTTTTCATAGATTCATCCAGATATACATCCAGATTATTTTTCAGTCCAAATGGACACACTCCGCCTACGGCATGGCCCGTCTGTTCGAGGACTTCCTCAGCTGAAAGCATCCGGGCTTTGAGACCGAACGTTTTCCGGAACTTCTTGTTATCCACTTTGGCGTCGCCTGCTGCCACCACAAGAATTGCTTCATCCCCATCACCCCTGAAGGAAAGAGTCTTGGCAATTTGTGCAGGGCTGACACCGATTGTTTCAGCAGCCTGTTCCACTGTTGCGCTTAAAGAATCAAACTCCATTACATCCTGTTCCCGATCCCATTTTTTGAAATGGGCTTTCACACTTTTAATTGACATTCAAACTCACCCTTCCTCTAAGTCCGTAAAATCTTATATATATTCAGTATTTATACTTTATAGTTGTCTATTTTAACATACTATCAGATGATGTCACCGGGATAATTTCTTTTTGTCAGAAGATTCGCATTTGCTCTTATTGGTTTCTTGCACTAATATAAATTTAATATTGAAACCACGATTTAAAGAAGGATTATGTATGAAACAGACTATTCCATATAATTTTATTGGAGGAAGAATCGCCAAAACCGGACTGGCTGTTTTTATAACAGCTTTTATTTGCCATATGCTGGATTGGCCAGCCATGTTTGCTGTGATTACGGCCATCGTAACGATTGAACCTACTGTTGCGGACTCCATTCGGAAAGCATATGTCAGATTTCCTGCGGCAGCCATTGGTGCGGGCTTTGCTGTATTATTTACGTTCATTTTCGGGGACAGCCCATACAGTTATGCTGCCGTTTCGCTTACGACAATCATAGTCTGCCATAAGCTGAAGCTTCATGATGGGATGCTGGTGGCTACATTAACAGGTGTCGCTATGATTTCAACGGTACAGGACCATTATCTGTCCTCTTTTTTCATTCGATTGGGGACTACCACTACCGGAATTGTCGTTTCCACAGCAGTTAACTTTTTTGTCATGCCGCCCAATTACTCAACATCCATCATAAAAAACATACATGCCCTTTACAGACGATCCGGTGACATTTTACATAAAAGAGGACTTGAAATTTTCAATTCACAGGGATCTGATGGCACTGTCCGTTCTGATTTTCAAAGACTTATTAAAGATATCGATAAAACGGAAACTTTATGCCATTATCAAAAAGCTGAATATAGGTATCACCGATTTAGCCGTGAAGACATGCGCGACTTTCATTATGAATATAAAAAATTGACTATTTTAAGGCAGATTACCTATCACGTGGGGAACTTGATCTTTCTGCCAACTGGCCTTCCGGAGCTGGAGGAAGACAGGAAAAAGGCTGCCGCTGCTGTTCTTGAGGATATAAAAAACAGCCTATATGACCCGGTCTTTCTTATTACAGAAAGCCATCATAAAAAAATCAGCGAGGTAACACAGTGGTTTATTGACCAAAAACAGCTGAACCCTGCGGGGGGCTTAAAACCGCGCACACACCACCATGTCCAGCCCGAAACTGCCATTCTATATGAGGTTCTCTCCATCCATGACTTAATTGAGGAATTGAATCAAATTCAGACTATGGAAATTAAGCACAGGAAGCTTTTAAAAGCCCCCCTTGAAGCAGGTGCCCAAAAAGACGGGGAACAGACATGAATGATAAAGGAAGACCGGGAATTCAATCCCCGGTCTTTCTTTCGTCAGGAAGGTATACCCGCTTCATCGAGTAAATATCCTGCTATTATTCTTGTTAATACATCACGGTCCATTTGCAGCATGTGAACTCCTGCATCTGCAAGCATCCTTTCCGTATTGTCTGATGGAAAATCAATGGTCCGCTGGAAATAACTGTGGAAAATGCTCATTGAATTATGAAAAGCCTTTTCCTCACTAGTCATTTCTGCAGATGATCCTGGGATACACATCTCCAATTGCGGAAAATTCAGTACCTCTCTTACTATTTCATATACATCTGATTGCAGAGGCGGATTAGGATTTGTAATGTTGAAGATCCCGCCATTTTCTGCATGAATCAGGGCGGCATCCAGTGTATCTATAACATAATTCACCGGCACAAAATTCTGGGCAACTTCAGGATCCAAATAGATTCTGCACGTTTGGCCGTCTTGTCTTCGCATGGCCCGTTTTTTCAAGATCTTGATGCCTTTTAGAAATCCATATAAGCCGAAGTTTGTATCAGCTTCACCTGTTCTGGAATCACCGATGATAATACCGGGACGGAGAATAACAATATCCAGTTTATCCCGGAATGTATATACGAGGTGTTCTGCCTCGCACTTGGAAGCTTCATAGGGATTTACAAAACGCCTGTCCACAGAGTAAAGAGCCTCCGCCCCCTGAGTATCTGTCCCAACCGTATAGGCGGTACTGATATATAAAACTTTTGGACAATTTATTTCCAAAGCAAGATTCAGAACATTTTCTGTTCCTCCCACATTCACTTTATAAGTCTTATCCCGATCCTTTTCATCAAATGATAGAAGTGCTGCACTATGGTATAAGGCATCCAACTTTCCTTTTAATGAATTCATAAGTTCTCTATTTAATCCAAGATGTTCTTCGGTAACATCGCCTTCCAATATATGAATCTGTCTGGAAAAATCGCTTCCTTCGCCTTGCATGAAGGCATCCAGCCGCTTTCTGCTCCTGACTAATAAATAAAGTTCATGCCCCTGTTCCAAAAGCTTTAATGAAAGCTTTTTCCCTAAAAAACCGTTTGCACCTGTAATTAGTATATTCAAAGAAGAATCTCAACCTTTCTATCTAACATCCCTGTAAAAACTTTAGCGGGAAATTCAATTAAAAGCAATGGAAATACATTCACCCTAAATCGGTTGTGCATATTCATAAACAACAGAAGCGCCTGGTTTTCCCCAGGCGCCTTTTTTAAGATAAGTATTTTGGTTTTCTCTCGTTCTTTTCATCCCTGTCACAGACTCCCTGAAAAGGACAGGCTGGACACTCATTCATATTGTATAAATCCGAAAACTGCTTTGTGTCTTCAAGAAGCGTCTTCATCATCTGCAGATAGTTTAATCCCGCTTCAAGGCTATCTTTATTTGGATTGAATACATGCCTCTCACCATCCATTAATGTCACGACCTCAATTCTGGCCGGACTTATTCCAAATACCTTTTCTGAAAAAACCACTGTTAAGTGACAATAAAGCTCAAGCATTTGCTCATCAGCATCTACCAGGAATTTCTTCACTATAAAAGAATCCTGCTGCCATTCCGCGACATCAAAAGTTAAAGAAAGATCTGCATTCAGTTCTTTAAGATTCATTCTGAACTTTTCATACAAAAACAGCGGCTGTGCTATTTCAGATTCACTGCTTAAGTTTCTCATTAAACCATCAGTTATAGCTGCTGCAGCCATATAATATTGGAGCTGGGAATCAAACATACGCAGCTCCAGCCTTCCCCAATATTGATCGATCAGCATCAAAACGTTTGCAGGGGTCCGATGGCTTTGCGGCAGCTGAAAATAGGATGAAACAACTTTATTGATAATATGCTGAATGGCCTGACGCCAGCCAAGAGGATGTTTTTTCTTTTCAATATGTGCGTAATAAAATTTATAAGGACACCGGATAAAATCCGTTAAATTCTGGTCAGTCATTGTGCGGACGGATACTTGAGGGTTTTTGATCAACTCCTCGCCTCCTTAAAATCAAAACTATGTATGATTGAAAACGATTATCACCTATCTTCATTTTAATTGATAATGATTATCAAAATCAACAAGTTTTTTAAATTAAAAAAAAACACCTCCAGCTTGAAGGCGTCTCCTTATGTGTACGACTCATCCTGCTTTTCATAGGGAGAGATCATCTCTTTATCCAGGCACCCTCGTGCATAATTCTCATCATCATAAAAAAATAAACTAATGACTGTATTCATTCAGCTTATCCACTGCTTAGATGCCATTCATAATAGGCATATCGAATATTCATAATCATAACGTCAGGCCTATAATTCTTATCAATTATGAGAGCATCACGGCCATCTTCCCCTTCAGCAGCTGCTTCAAGGTCCTCTTCCATTTCCAGTATCCGTTTGACCCCTTCTCTGAAGAGCTTATGATCATCTGCAATCGCAATTTTTATCGCCATTTCTCTGTTCACCTGCCCGGATGTATTCTGAATCTACCAACCTATTTTATAAAATTTTTTACAAAGAATAATTTCAAATATGAGGCTTGGTGTTTCACTATAAAAATTTGATGGATGCCCCCAGACACCCATCAAATAATCTGAATTTTATGTTATGATCGAAATACTATGATGAAGGAGTATGTGGACATGAACTCTTACAGCAAAATATTAAATGGTGTTTTCCCATCCGTTTGCTCCCTGGATTGCCCCGATCAATGCGGCCTTCTCATTCATAAAAAAGAAGGAAGAATCGTAAAAGTTGAAGGAGATCCCAATCACCCCGTAACACAGGGGAATATATGCAATAAGGTCCGCAGCATGCCTTCAAGGATCTATGATAAGGATCGCCTAAAATATCCAATGAAGCGTACTGGCACCAAAGGTGATGGTCATTTTGAACGGATTGGGTGGAAAGAGGCGATAGACACAATTACCTCCAGATGGAAGGAGCTAATTGTCAATAATGGCCCTGAAAGCATCCTGCCATATAGTTTCTACGGAAATATGGGCAGATTAAACGCAGAAGGAATGGACCGCCGTTTCTTCCATAAAGTCGGAGCATCACGCCTTGAGAGGACGATTTGCCAATCTGCCGGTACAGCTGGATATACGTACACAATGGGCGGTAGCTTTGGAATAGATCCAGAAGATACCATCCATTCAAAGCTCATTATTCTATGGGGCATTAATGCAGTCAGCACGAACATGCATCAAATGATTCTCGCACAAAAAGCAAGAAAGAGCGGTGCGAAAATCGTTGTGATTGATGTCCATAAAAACCAGACTGGAAAAATGGCCGACTGGTTTATACCGATTACTCCCGGCACTGATGCTGCTCTGGCCCTTGGCATGATGCATGTCTTGTTTGCCGAAAATCTGGCCGACGAGAACTTTCTGAAAAAGTATACGGTTGGCCACCAGGAACTTCGTGAACATGTGAAGGAGTATGATCCTGAAACAGTAGCCGGCATAACAGGTGTGCCCAAAGATGATATTTTGAAATTAGCCCGTATGTATGGAAAGACTTCCCCTGCTTTTATCCGAATCGGCAACGGGCCACAGCATCACGACAATGGCGGAATGTGCATCCGCACCATTTCATGTCTTCCTGCAATTACAGGACACTGGCTCTTAAAGGGCGGCGGTGCCATCAAGGGAAACTCCGGCTATCTTGCTTTTAATACTGGAGCCCTTCAAAGGCCTGACCTCCTGCACAAAAAGGATACACGCATCATTAATATGAATCAGATCGGTTCGGCACTCCTTGAACTGGAAAAACCGATTAAATCTATGTATGTCTATGGAACCAACCCTGCTGTTGTTGCACCAGAGGGGAATAAAGTCCGTCAAGGGCTGCAGAGGGAGGATTTGTTCCTTGTTGTCCATGATCTGTTCTTAACCGAAACGGCCAAGTATGCCGATATTGTTCTGCCGGCAGCTTCTTCTTTTGAGAATACGGACATCTATTCATCCTATTGGCACCACTACATGCAAATTCAGGAGCCAGTCATAGAACCATACGGCGAGTCAAAATCCAATGTCGAAGTGTTTCGGCTTCTTGCAGAAGGAATGGGCTTTCATGATGCCGTATTTAAAGAAACAGAAGAAGAAATGATTGATGCCGCACTAGATTTTCCAGCTAACCCCCTAATCAAAGAAATCAATGCTGAATCTCTGAAGAAAAACAAGTTTATCAAAGCGAGGGTAAAACCGCTTTTTCCTGGCAGGCTGCCTACGCCTAGCGGAAAAATAGAATTATACTCGCAGAGAATGAAAGATGATGGGTATCCTCCTCTGCCGGCATACATACCGCTGAAGGAAGAAAATAAATTCCCTTTTCTGTTTGTGCCTGCACCGAACCATAACTTTTTGAATTCAACTTTTTCAAATAATACAAAACATGCAGCGATGGAGAAGGAACCGCGTCTTCACATAAATACAAGGGATGCTGCAAATGCTGAAATTAAAGATGGTGACTTGGTTCGTATTTGGAATGAACGAGGAGAATGCGAACTCAAAGCGGCTGTCGGAGAACTTGTCCTTCCTGGTACAGTTGTTTCACAGGGGTTATGGGCTGACGCCCCAGGAACAAAACATCTGGTCAATTCGCTGACTCCGGACCGGCTTTCCGATATGGGCGGCGGTGCCGTGTTCTTTTCAGGCCGGGTAAATGTTTCGAAATTCAGGAAAGAATAACCCCTGCAAAAAATGCAGGGGTTTTTGTTTCTATGAAGCATTGTTAGTCTTAACATCAAAATCTTCTATGAATGAATCAATATCCGGTTTATTTTTCAGTACAATGACTTTTTTACCTTCTGCTGCAAATCTGTCAAGCCGTTCAGCCATTTTCTTTTTGCGGGTTCTGTATGTTGTCAGTATGAATTTAATAAATTTCCAGTCCATTTTCTCCTTGCACCCGGCTGCCATATCCGGACGTGTTTTACCAAGATTGGTCAGCCACCTCTTTAATACCCTGTATAGGCAGAGATACAGGGGAAGTTCCAGATATATGACTGTATCACAAGCAGCTGCCCTGTTTTCAAAAGTATTGCTGTAATTGCCTTCAATAATCCACTGCTGTTTTTTCACAAGTTCACGCTGGGCATCCGAAAATTCCGAAAGTCTGCTTTCCACCCAGCCGGGCTTCCAGAACACAGCATCCAGATGATGTACCTCAATGCCTGTTTTTTCTCCCAACTTTCTGGCAAAGGTTGATTTTCCTGCGCCCGCTGAAATCCCAATCACCATAATTCTTCTCAAATAATCAGGCCCCTTTCAAAATGCTGATTGATGACTTAATACGGAAAAAGAATAAGAACCACTTTAAAGGAAAAAATATCAACCATAGTCAATAATCGTATAATGGAGGCAATCCAATGCAAAAGAATAAGACACGTCTCACAGCCGCTGAAATTGCATCTTTGTGGACTTCCTATATGAATGACAGCATGGCTAAGTGCATTTTAGGGTTTATGCTTAAAGATCTCGATGACAAAGAAATTAAGGGAGTGGTCCAATACGCATATAATTTGACCACCACCCATTTAAAAAAACTTGTCAAGTTTTTTCAGCAGAATGAGATGCCGGTGCCTAATGGTTTTTCTGATAACGACGTCATTATGTCTGCCCCATGGCTCTTTTCCGATATGTTCTGTTTAACGTATATTAACCATATGGCTCGGACAGGTCTTATTTCTTATGGCGGCTTTCTTTCCATGAGTTCAAGGGAAGACATGTGTGAATACTTTACAAATGGGCTTCATGAAACTTCCGTTTTATATAATAAATCAACCCGGATTGCCCTCAGCAAAGGCCTGCTTGCAAGGCACCCTTATATTGAAACTCCGGATGTGACTGAATATATAGATAGCAAAAATTATTTAAGCGGGCTGAATCCTTTGGCGAATAAAAGGCCGTTAAATGCAATAGAAATATCTCATTTGTATATGAATGTCATGACCAATGCCATGGGGGTAAACTTAAGCCTCAGTTTTGCTCAGACCTCATCGACAAAAGAGGTCTCAGATTTTATGCTTAGAGGTGCAGAAATAGCCAACAAACATATTAAAATCTTCTCAGATATTCTGCTGCAAAATGATATTCCAACACCCCGTCTGCCTGATGTCAGTGTCAGCAATTCGGTTACACAGACTTTTTCAGATAAGCTGATCATGTTCCATATGAGTTTAATAAGTGCAGCAGGAACCGGAAATTATGCTACGGCAGCAGCTGCCAGCCAGCGCAGCGACCTGGCCATGAATTATGAACGCTTGTCCATTGAGATTGCCAAATATGCCAAAACGGGAGCAGACATTATGATTAAACATCATTGGATGGAAAAGCCGCCCGGCACAAAAGACCGAAAAAAATTGGCCCAGAATAAAAACGGATCATAATGGAAAAAGGAGCAGTCATGCTCTATTTCGTTTTGGTTCATAAAATGGAGGAGCTCCTTTTCATTGCTGAGTTTAAAGCCTCAGCAAGTGTTTCATGCCATCCCTTGCAAAACTCAGTTATTTGCAGAGGATCGACCAGCTTCCTTTCTGATGACTCATACCGGGCTTCAAAGTCATACATTCTTTCTATTTCCATATGATAAAAAACCTGATAGCCTATTTTGGGATATACGCTGCTTTCAGTCCACTGCAGATTCTCGCTATGGTCTACGATAATATATCCCAATTGTGTGCACTGCCCTTCGGCATAGCCTTCTTCCATGGCTTCTCTCTTAAAACATTGCTTCGGGCTTTCACCCTTTTCTATGTGGCCGCCGGGAATATCCCACCCCCGGTTCTGCAAATTCACTAATAAAACCTTTCCCTCTAAAAAGCAAAACCCATGAGCGCTCGTAATAAATTCTCTCTCCGGAAGATAGGCTGCCTCCTTCCAGGTTAATTTTATCCTTGCTCCGCCCCAATCCACGTTAGCAGCAGTCATATATTTACCTCGCTTTTTTTTAATCCAATTAATTACATTCAACGCTTCCCGTATTATTTCCTTTTTTGCAGCTAAGTGGTTCCTGCTTAAAGATTTTTCTATATAAGTGCTATAATATGAAAGTATTTAAAAAAGAAGGGCTTGATCATATTGGCAATGACAAAGAAAAAACGGATAATAAAAGAGATAAGGCAGCTCATCATGATTACGCTAGGTGCGGTGATTGCAGCGGCAGGACTTGAGTTTTTCCTTGTTCCCAATAATATTCTCGATGGCGGGGTTATCGGTCTTTCCATTATCGCTGCTGAACTGACCGGGTTAACCATGAGTATATTCCTGATTGTTTTAAATCTGCCATTTCTCTATATTGGCTTCCGTAAAATAGGAATGAAATTTACGATACATACGTTATACGGTGTTATTGTTTTATCTGCCAGTACCGCTTATCTGCATCATTTTGAGCCGGTAACCAATGATTTATTTTTAGCGACGGTCATTGGAGCTGTCATTCTCGGTACAGGGGTCGGCCTTGTGATCAGGACTGGCGGAGCTTTGGACGGTTCAGAAATTATCGCCATCCTAGTCAGCAAGAAGCGCCCAGTGTCTGTCGGCCAATTCATCATGATTGTCAACGTATTTATATTTATTCTTGCGGCCTTCCTCGTTTTCAGCTGGGAAACTGCCATGTACTCCATTATCACCTATTATATTGCATATAAAATGATTGATATCGTTGTGGAAGGTATGGAAGAGCTGAAGTCGGTTACGATCATTTCCGATATGCCTGAAGAAATCTCTGCAGAGCTTATGAAGCAATTAGGGCGGGGGATGACCTATATTCAGGGCCAGGGTGTTTTTACCGGGGAGCCGAAAAAAATCATTTATACCATTGTAACACGGATTGAATTATCTACGCTCCGTTCGATTGTGGAAGATATCGATCCGAATGCATTAGTGGCTATAGAAAATATTGCCGATGTCAGCGGCAGCAACTTTGACAAAGGCACAGCTCATTAATTGTGAAATGAAGAAAGCAGCCTCCTGCACAATAGGAGACTGCTTTCTTTGTTATAAAAACAGCAGCAAGCTGAGCGCCATGACGGCCATTCCTGCCACAAGTCCATAAATGGAAGTATGGGCTTCATCATACTTCTTGGCAGCCGGCAATAATTCATCTAGAGAAATGAACACCATTATTCCGGCAACTGCAGCAAAAATGACTCCAAACATTACATCGTTTAAATATGGCATTAAAATCAAGTATGCGACAAATGCGCCAATTGGCTCTGAGAGCCCTGATAAAAATGAGAGCTTAAAAGCCTTCTTCTTGCTCCCAGTGGCATAATAGACAGGAACTGAGACAGCAATCCCCTCTGGGATATTATGGATCGCGATAGCCGCCGCAATGGCGATTCCAAGCGATGGGTCCTGAAGTGCAGATGTAAAAGTTGCAATTCCTTCCGGGAAGTTATGAATCGCAATCGCCAAAGCGGCAAAGGTCCCCATTTTTAAGAGGGCCGGATCTTCGACAACCTTGCCTGCATCATTCATCTCTTCAACTGTTCTTACTTCATGCGGGTTATCCTTTTTAGGAATAAACCGATCTATTAGTGCAATAAGGACTATCCCCCCAAAAAAACCTCCAACTGTTGCCCAATTGCCGTTTACTTGACCTAATGCTCCTACAAGTGCATCTTTTGCTTTTACAAATATTTCAATCATGGAGACATAAATCATTACACCTGCCGAAAATCCAAGTGCCAATGATAAAAACTTCGTATTCGTTCTAGAAGTAAAAAAAGCCATTAAACTGCCAATACCTGTCGCTAAGCCGGCAAACAATGTGAGACCTAATGCAAATAATACTTCCTGCGACATTTCACTCTCTCCTTTTTCACTGTTGCCAAAAAGTTTCACTGGGGCAACTTTTGCGTTAAAAAAATATATATCCTAGATTACTAAAAGTATATGCGCCTAACTTAAAAAGTTTACTTTGGTAAACATTTTATCTCCAACGCAAACCAAAAGCAATAAAAATGACTCCGCAATTCTTTTTTCTTCAATATTATAAGAATGATTGAGGAAAATGTGCATTAAAAAAATCAAAAAAACCTCCGCTGCTTGCCACAGCGAAGATCAATCCCAGACACGCTTTAACTTGAAAAGTTCCTGAAAGTATCCCCATACAGATATGGGCGACATAATCATTTGATAAAAAAGGATAAATGCAAAAAAACCTAATATATTTTTTCTTACTTTCAAATTAAGATTTTTAAAAACATAATGCTTTTGATACATATATAAGATACCGTAACTTAGAATTGTAAGCGGCAGGACAAATAAGGTCATTGGACCAACTATCCAGAAATAACCGAAGAATGCCAGTATTAATCCAGGGATCCAGAAGAAAGTATACACCATGTCCAGATATGGCATAACAAGGTTAACGCCCGTTAAGTATTTTGTGTAAATTTGGGGCTGATTCCATGGTTTAATTTCATTCAGGCCTTCAATCATTCCCCTTGCCCACCTGGACCTTTGCTTTGCAAAGTGTGATAGATTGGAAGGAACATCCGTAAATGCTGCAGCCAGCGGCTCAAAATACACTTTCCATTCTTTCTGAAGAAGTCTCCATGTCAAGACAATATCTTCGCCAATGGCATCGGGCCAGCCATTTACCTGGCGGACGGAATTTGTTTTGTACAAACTGAAGGCCCCTTGAGCAACCAGTGTTCCCTGATATAACCCCTGCAGCCTCTTTATTGAAGCAATCCCCAGATAATAATCCCACTCCTGTATTTTAGTCAATAGGTTTTCACGGCTATTGCGCACAAGCATGGAGCCTGCTACGGCACACACTTCTTCAGGACTGCTTTCCATGCGTGCCACTAAAAAGCGGACCGCTGAAGGATGAAGCAGGGTATCGGCATCAAGCGAGATAACATACTCTGTTGTCACATGCTGCAGCCCTTTGTTTAACGCATGGAATTTTCCCGGCTTAGATTCCTTTAAAACCTTGATTTCAAGGTTAAGCTCTTTTTGAGCCCTTACTAATTCACAATAGGTATTGTCTGAAGAACGATTGTCTATGACAATAGCTTTAATTTTGCCTTTATAATCCTGGCTTGCCACATAGCTTAACGTCTGAAAGATTGTATTCTCTTCATTGAAGGCAGCTACCAGCAATGTCACTTCCTTATCAGGATCCGGATTTTTAAATGAAGGCTGCCTGTCCAAAAGCAGGCTCATCACCAGAAAGGCATTCATATAGCCAGGTAAATAGGCAATACCGCCAATAATAAGAATACTGATCGGGAGTGTGACAATTTCCGATAAGTCCTTCAGCCATGGCAGCGATAGATATATAGAAAAAGTCAGCCATACTGCTGAAGAGAGGTGGCTGAGTACAAACTTTTTATTAATGGAGACATATAATTTTTTTCTTCCGTGTCTTGCTGCCGGCTCGATGGGTGTTAGACTTGGCTTCATAGGCTCACCTTCAAAATGATATACTTAATTAAAAAATATATCATTCTGAGAGTCAAGTAACCTGGTAAATAACACCAGATCTCCGGGCGGATGAATAAGTGTTTCTGCCTCATGGATCCGAGAGTATTTACATACTGGACTTCCTATTACTCCGGGTAAGTCTCTCTTAAAAAATCAATTGATTGAACAATTAATTCCTTTAGCACTTCTACATCGATATCTGCAATCTTACTTATGTAAACACAAGCTTTTCCGGTGGTATGTTTCCCAAACCTTTCAAGCAATTCATCTCTTTTTCTATCCCCGGGTGCAAAATAAAGGCTAATTTTTGCCTTTCTTGGCGAAAAGCCAACAAGTGGTGCATCCCCTTCATGACCAGTTGCATATTTATAATGATACGAACCAAAGCCAATGATGCTTGGTCCCCACATTTTTGCCTGATAGCCTGTCGTTTCTGTAAAGATATCCAGCAGCCTATATGCATCCTCCCTCTTTTTAGGACTCTCAACTTTTTCTATGAATTCAAATACACTGTTATCGTTCTCTTTGGTTTTAACTTCATACATTATAGGCCAACTCCTTATTTGGATTTGATTAGTACTTCTCTAAAATACAGGTAATGTTTCTGAAAACCAATACTCCCGGCAAAAAAAGAGCAACCATATGATTGCTCCTCACCCTCTTCTTATTTTAGAAAGGTACCTTCCATATACTCCTTATATGCGGTTCGTATTTCTTCTTCCGTGTTCATAACAAACGGTCCACGGGCAACAACCTGTTCTTTGACTGGCTCGCCTGCATATAGTAAAAAGCGCAAAGGCTCTTCGGCTTTGATGAAAATTTCGCTTCCAGCGTCCCCGCCATCTCCCAATTCAAGAACCTGGCCTTTTGCTGCATATGCTTCATTTTCTCCAAAAACCCCGCTGCCTTCTATAATATAGATGAAGCCCTTGTAGCTTCCAGGCAGATCTTGCGAGGCTTCCGCTCCTTTTTTCATGTTAGCTTCAACCATCGTTACAGGCACATGATTTAAGGCAGGAGATACAACCCCCTTTGAGGATCCGGAGAAGACTTTAAAAATAACGCCATCTTCCTCTCTGACAGGAACTTCACTGCCTTTAAGATTTTGATATCTAGGCGCTGTCATTTTCTTCCCGCTGGGCAGATTGATCCACAGCTGCAGCGAATGGGCAGTTATTCCTTCTGATGGCACTTCGTTATGAACGACACCGCTGCCTGCTGTCATCCATTGAACATCTCCTGGCCCTAACACGCCTCCTTCACCGGAATGACTATCGAAATGTTCAATAGCCCCTTCAATAACATAAGTTACGGTTTCTATACCGCGATGGGGATGGATGTCAAACGCACCTTTTTGAAATTTATCCTCCATCATCAGAAGGAATGGGTCAAACTTCTCCCAATTCCCTGGTTCTATCACAGGGCCTGCTGCATGAATGGGGCTATGCTCCTGCAGATATACTTTCCTGATTGAAGCAATTTCCCGCTTAGTAATCTCCTCCATACGCCATTTCTCCCCTTTACATGTAAAGGGAGCAATTGAATAACAATTGCTCCATCTATTATGTTTACTGATTACCTTTTTTTATCCACCCGGCAACTGTGACGGTTCTTTTCGCCTGATGCTTAACAGCTTCCTTCACATCTTCAATCATTTTTCCATCCTGGTCAACTGTTACGCTAGTTCCATACGGATTGCCTCCTGCTCCGAAGAGAACCGGATCTGTATATCCAGGAGCAGCGACAATCGCTCCCCAATGATACATTGTTGTATAAAGGGAAAGAATTGTTGCTTCCTGCCCCCCATGAGGATTTTGGGCTGATGTCATTGCACTTACTGCCTTATTCGCAAGCTTTCCTTTCGCCCAAAGACCGCCAGTTGTATCAAGGAACTGCTTCATTTGGGAAGGCATATTGCCGAAACGGGTCGGCACGCTGAATATAATGGCATCTGCCCATTCAAGATCGTCCGGCTTGATTTCAGGCACATCCTTTGTTGCCTCGACAGTTGCTTTCCATACAGGATTGCCTTCAATTGCAGATTGCGGTGCCAATTCTGGAACCTTAAAAACCCTGACTTCCGCACCAGCTTCTTTGCCGCCTTCCTCCGCCCATTTAGACAATTGATAGTTTGTTCCGCCCATGCTGTAAAAAATTACGGCCAATTTCACATTTTCCATATTAATCGTCTCCTTTTTAGTTGAATTTCCAAATAACCTTGATAGGATACCCATATCAGCACCGCCTATTCTTTCATAGTCTTCCCTATTAATTCATTGCATTAACTAATTTTATATTTGTTTATACCAGCGGGCTGCAGCTTGAACCTCACCCATGGTTAATTGGTGTCCAAAACTTTCCCAGTGAAGCTCGACTTTCGCTCCTGCACTTTCCAATAAAGACTGTAAATCAGTAGATTCTTCTGCGGGACAAATCGGGTCATTGGTTCCTGCAGCGATAAATACTGATGTTCCGCTAAGATCAGGCAATTCAGCACCACGCCTTGGAACCATCGGATGGTGCAGAATCGCTGCTCTTAAGGAGTTTTCATGATGGAATAATAAGCTTCCTGCAATATTAGCTCCATTGGAATAGCCAATTGCCACTATGTTTTCACGCTTAAATTTGTATTTCTGTGCAGCTTCATCTAAAAATCCGTTTAATTCTTTAGTGCGAAAAATCAAATCCTCTTCATCAAAGACACCTTCTGCCAGTCTGCGGAAAAATCTCGGCATACCATTTTCCAGCACATTTCCGCGCACACTTAGAACAGAGGCCTCCGGATCAATATGCCCTGCAAGCGGAAGCAGGTCAGTTTCTGTACCTCCTGTTCCGTGAAGCAGCAATAATACAGGTTTAGAAGGATCTTTTCCTTGTTGAAAAATATGTTTCATAGTATCTTCCCCTCTTCGTTTTAATCCAGTTCCCTAACTTCAATTGGGATTAATTTCCGCTCGATGCGATTTCTCATATCCTCATATTGTTCAGGAAGCATCAGCTTCTCTCCCATTTTCCCAGGTGATTCGTCATGCGCAAATCCAGGAGGGTCGGTTGCAATCTCAAACAGAATTTCCCCTTGCTCCCGAAAATAAATGGCATTAAAATAATTCCGATCCCTGACTGGCGTCACACTATATCCATTTGACCTCACATACTCCTGCCACTCCAATTGATCCTCATCATCTTCTGCCCGCCAGGCGATATGATGGACTGTACCGACACCCATCTGGCCGCGCTTGCCGGAAACCTTTTTCAGGTCTATGACATTGCCGATTTGGGCAGTGGATTGGAACCGGATCATTTCTTCCTCTTCCCCAATACGTTCAAGGCCCATTACCCTTTCAAGCAGGTTTGCCGTTTGTTCAGGCTGGGATGAATAAAGAGTCGCCCCAGCAAATCCCTTTATTGCAGCATCTGGAGTGATGCCTCCAAAAGACCATGTATTTATTTCTCCCTCATCTCTTTCTACCAACTCTAATACAAGGCCATGTGGATCAAGAAGCTTTATCAATTCTTCTCCGAATCTTTTTTCCCTTGTGTAAGAAATATTAAATTTCTTAAATCTGTCTTGCCAAAATCCAAGGGCACCTTTGGGAATGGCATAGGAGGTGACCCCAACCTGGCCATCCCCTATAACTCCCTGGAAAGCATTTGCCCATGGAAAGAAAGTAATGATTGTCCCCGGCTTTCCTTCTTGATTGCCAAAGTACAGATGATAAGTGCCGGGGTCATCAAAATTTACGGTCTGCTTGACCATTCTCAAACCTAGTACACCTGCATAAAAATCGACATTATCCTGCGGATGGCCGACGATGGCAGTGATATGATGGATCCCGCTAGTTTTTCTGCCCACTGTAAACACCTCTTCCTATTTAATGTATCCTAAATTCAGCCAATAAAACTCATTTCAATTCAAATATTTTTAATTCAAGATATTAATTTAAATCTCTGTCCGCTTTTTAACTTTTTCAAGTAAATTTATTAAATCATCCAGCTCATCTGAATTCAGTTCTTCAAAAAAAGTATTCACCTTTTGCTGGTGTTTCGGCATAATCTCTTCCAATAACTTATTTCCTTTGTCAGTTAAACCAATATGAATCGCCCGGCGGTCATTCGGACATGCGATTCTTTTGGCATATCCCTTTTCCACAAGCTTATCAATTACATAAGTCATCGAGCCGCTCGTAATTAATATCCTCTTTCCAATTTCGTGTATCGTCTGCATATCATTGTGGTATAGAGCTTCCAGCACTGAAAACTCGGTCATGCTAAGGCTATAATTGGTGATACTGTCCTTTATGCATTCATGAATGGATTTGGATGTCTGCATGAGAATCAGGAATGCCGGGTTAGGGCAAGGCCTTTTCATATTATCACCTGCCAATACTTCGAATTAATTTATCTTGATTTCGAGATAATTATAAAATACATTTATGATTGTGTCAATCATCCGGATTGAACTCTTTCATCATTCCGCATTGAAAACGAGAAAGGCAGGGAAGAAAGCTGAATTAATTTAGCCAAGTGTTTTAACTCATTTTTAATCACTGATTATTTTACATCATTCAGCATATTGACTTCTTCTTTAACATAAAGGTATATATGATTTATAATATTAGAATTTTCCGATAAGTTTAGGGGTGAGGGAATGTATAAAACATACTGCCGAATGGTTCAAAAAACCTTCAAGCTGGCATCGCCTTTTCTGCCATGGCGGAAACCGGAATTATTAGAAGGTCCCAATAGCCTGGACAAGCTTCCTGATGTTATTAAGAAGAATGAGATCAGCAGAATTCTGATTGTAACTGACAGCGGCATCAGTGGTCTTGGCCTAATGGATGGTTTGCTTTCAAATTTACAGAAAAAGAACATTGAGTTTTATATATATGATAAAACCATTCCAAATCCTACAAATACGAATATAGAAGAAGCACTTGAGGTATATAAAAAGAATGACTGCCAGGGGATTATTGCTTTTGGCGGGGGTTCTCCGATGGATTGTGCCAAAGGAGTTGGTGCAAGAGTTATGAGGCCAGAGAAAAGCATTTCACAAATGAAAGGCCAATTTAAGGTTAGAAAAGAGCTCCCTCCCATTTTTGCAGTCCCGACCACGGCAGGTACTGGAAGTGAAGCCACCGTTGCAGCGGTCATTACTGACAGCAGCTCACACGAGAAATATGCGATTATTGATTTGAACTTAATCCCGCATTATGCAGTTCTTGACCCGTTGATTACATTAAAAATGCCTCCTCATATAACAGCTGCAACCGGTATGGATGCACTAACCCATGCCATCGAAGCCTACATTGGCAGAAGCAATACAGCAGAGACTAGAAAATTCAGCATAAATGCAGTCCGCCTAATTTATGATAATCTTTATGAAACATACCAGAATGGCGAAAACCTGACGGCAAGAGCCAATATGCAGAAAGCTGCGTATCTTGCAGGATTGGCTTTCACCAGGGCCTATGTTGGCAATGTTCATGCTATTGCCCATACACTCGGAGGTTTTTATTCGGTCCCTCACGGTTTGGCAAATGCCGTCATCCTTCCATATGTCCTGGAGCATTATGGAGAGGCAGTATGGGACCCTTTGGCCGAGCTGGCAGTGGCCGCAGGTATCGGCAATGCGTCAGATTCGGCTGAAGAAAATGCTAAAAATTTTATTCTTAGCATAAAATCCCTAAACAGCAGAATGGGGATCCCGCCAAAAGTAAGCGGAATTCAAGACAGGGACATTCCAATCATGGCTGAACGTGCCTTAAAGGAAGCCAATCCCCTGTATCCTGTTCCGAAAATCTTCAGCAGAGATGATATGTTTAGACTGTACCAGCTGATAAAAGATTAAAAAGGGAAATTCCTGTGCCTTTCTTTATTTAAAAATCAATTTGTTAAAAGTTTATTTAAGAAATACCAGTTTCAATATACCTTCTTATAAACTGCCACTCACCAGGAGCACCTTCGCTCTGAAAAAATACATTGGCTGTTAACAGGCTTATCCCTGTGATAATAATGCTTTCGTATATGTATGCAAGCATTTCTCTCTCCCTTAGCTTGGCTATACGATTCAAGGTTCAACAATAAAGAACGAATGGCTCTCTTATGATTAGATATTGCCTTTCAAGCAAAATCAGCTTGTGTGAATGGCGCTAATCTATTCCCAATAGCGCCCTTTCAGGCTGAATTAACAGCAGTCAATGACGCTTATGAATGAGAATAATGCCTTTTGGACTGAATCATCATCAGCCAATGGCGCTTATCACTAGGAATAGTGCTTTTCAGATAGAATACTCATGAACGAGTGGCGCTTATTGATGTGAATTAATCCAATTGCTCACACAAAAAAAGGCGGTTTGCACATGACTGCATTCCGCCTTTCTAGAAACGTTTCTTAATAAAATTCATGAACACAAGCATGGAAGTTGAAATAAGTAATATAATTGAAACCCACATCCAAGCCAGTTCCATATCCCCTGAATCCATAGCAACGTAGATCGCGGTGGGAAGTGTTTGTGTCTTTCCGGGAATATTGCCTGCAAACATTAATGTGGCGCCGAATTCCCCTATTGCCCTGGCAAAGCTTAATATTGCTCCTGTCATGATGGCTTTAGAAGCCAGCGGCATCGTTACATACAGAAAAACCTTTAAATCTGATGCACCATCGACTCTTGAGGCGTCTTCAATCTCATTGTCAATGGATTCAAAACCAGCCCTGGCAGATTGATACATCAGTGGAAATGCTACAACGGCCGCGGCAATGACAGCAGCCCACCACGTAAAAATGACTGGCCCGTTAAACAGCGATTCAATCCCTCGTCCGACGAAAGATTGCTTTCCAAAAACCACAATAAGCAGAAATCCTACAACGGAAGGTGGAAGGACCAATGGCAAAAGCAGCAAAGTATCTATAATTGCCTGGCCTTTAAACGTCCGATTTGCCATCAGTTTTGCAGCTAAAACCCCTATCACTAAAACAGCGAGAAGCGATATAGAGGCAATTTCCAGTGAGAGTTTAACCGGTGACCAAAAGTATTCGGATTGAATCATTTCAGCAGGTAAGAAAAACCGTATTGCTCCATTTAGACATACCTTGTTCAGATTGCATAAATACGTAGAAAAGCTGTTCCGTATCCCGGTTTTTACTCTCTTTTAATACTCCCAGCTGATTGAAAATAATCATATAAACTCCTTTGTAAATAGAAATACATCTGTAAATATAATATACCTTATCATTATAAATGAAAAATTTAGTGAAGCATTCTATTAACTTGAAGTTTTTGTGTCATAAGTCACGTTTAGATTTTTATAATAAATCACTGTCGCCTCCAGATTGCCTTGTTCAGACTGTGCGAAGCCTGGTATGATGCCTGCTTTAAGATATCCTGCTGATTGATAAAGGATATTGGAAACATCACCTTCTCTTGTATCAAGTACAAGCAGGCTTCGGCCCTCCTGTTTCGCTTTATCTTCTGCCGCTTTTAATAGCAATCGTCCCAAACCCTTTCTGCGGATGGAGGGGTCAGTCATTAATTTTGCAATCTCCGCACGATGGCTTCCATTTTCTTTCTGGCATAAATGGAGCTGGATTGTTCCGGCAGCTTTTCCATCCATTACAGCTAAAAACAAAACCACATCATTGTTTTTTAATAAATCCTCCCAATATTCCTCTGCCTTAGCTTGATCAAGCGGAGGCAGAAACCCTATTGACGCTCCCTCATTTACCACCTCAATTAATAGTTTGGACAGCTCTTTTTTATATCCTTCAATGGATTTAACCTCGAAAATATCCATACCCGTTCACCCGTTTCTTAATTTTTCTATCCAATCCGCCTCTGGCGAATCTATTACATTAACATTCCATATAAGTAAAAAGTTCTCCTCCCTTCCTCAAAACAAAACCAATAAAAAAAGCTCTGCCAAAAATTTCAGGCAAAGCTTTCATTATGCTTTTATCGAAACCAGCCCTTCTTCTTAAACCACCAAAACATGCCTAAGGCAATAATAAACATTAAAAACAGCGTTTCAAAGTAACCATATTTCCATGTTAATTCCGGCATGTTTTCAAAATTCATTCCGTAAATGCCCGCTATGAAGGTTAATGGCATGAATATGGTGGTTATCACGGTAAGGACTCTCATCACCCGGTTTGTCTGATGGGAGTTGATCGATAAATAACTGTCACGGATATCGGTCGTCAATTCCCTGTTTTCATCAATCATTTCAGTCAATTTCAACAAATGGTCATGAATATCAGCAAAGTATTCGTATCTTTCCTTTACGCCTTTAAGCCTGTGAGAATTAATGACACGGTATATTAAATCCCGCATCGGAATGACTGTATATCTTATCTGCAATAAATGATAACGGATATCAAATAATTTCTCCAATAATTCTTCCATTGTTTCATCATTTGGATTATCTTCAATGAGACTCAAACGATCTTCCAGGTGATAAACGATGGGAAAGTAATTATCCACTATTTTATCAATGATATGATACATGACCAAATAGGGGTCCCATTTATTGATTTTCTTACTCTGGCTCAGCCTTTCCCAAACATCATTCATTTCTTTGGAGAGCTCATGGTGGTACGATACTATGTAATTTGAACCGATGAAAAAGTTGATTTCCTGCTTATCTTCGTTAATATGATTTAAGCTATGGGTGACAAAAAAGCTGTAGTCTTCATAATAATCCATTTTAGGACGCTGGAGTTTAACAACACAATCCTCTATTGCCAGGGGATGAAAATGAAAAGTCTTGTCGAGTTCAGCTGTTTCCTCCTCGTTTGGCTGATCAAAATCAACCCAAAACCACTTATAACTTTCCCACTCTGCTTTCAGCCTCTCAAATGTAATATCTTTCTGCAGTTCATCTTTCTTATTTACAGCTTGTATTCTAATCATGATTGTCTCCTAGTCTTTCCATTCTGTAAACGTATTTTTTCCACTTTTGATAACGATATCCTAATGAGCACTCTTCCAATTGAATATTTATTATTTACCTCTTCACCTTGCACTGTTAAACAAGAAAATACTTTCTTATTCTAGTCAGTCTACTGTAATAATTCGGTAAATACCTCTATATCCGTCTACTTTAACGCTTTTATCCAAAAAAGTAATTTTAATTAACAAAAAATATTTACTTGTCAACTAATTAATTTCAAATAATAAGTCGCTGACGAGAAGAGTAAGACAGGAATGCTTTTCCAAAGAGAGCCGGCATATGGTGAAAGCCGGTGTCCAGTACCTGATCCGAAGATCATCTCTGAGATGCAAAGCTGAAATACAGTAAGCTTTGACGGGTTTTCCACCGTTACATTGGAACGCGTATGATTGTACGTAGCTGAGTGCTACAGTTTTGAACTGCAGAATTAGAGTGGTATCGCGAGTATAGACTCGTCCCTTTCTGGGATGGATGCAAAAGCTTCTTTATAAAGAAAAACCAGGCTCTTAAACAGCCTGGTTTTCCTATTCCTTCACCTCAATTCCCGCTGCCTAGTTGAGAGTTTTCACAAACCCGGTACTGTTTGCCTGATACCCTAAACTTAAATAAAAATGATGAGCGTCTTCACGCTCAGTCCTGTTTCCGCTATTTAGTACGATTCCGGCAGCCCCCAATTGTTCTGCAAAATCTTCCACAGCCAGCATCAGTTTCTTGCCTGCACCAATCCCTCTGTAATTACTATCAGTAACTAAAGCAATAACACGGATATGAATGCCGTCAGTATTGTATAAAAGACCTGTATGGAATCCAGCCATGCCAATAACCTTATCTTTTAGACATGCCACTAATGTGCAGTAATCAGGATGTGAGCCGATGTTATTAAGTCTTGTTTCCATTTGCTCTTGCGATACAGGATAACCCAAGTCTCCCATTAAACGGGCAAGCTTGGGAATATCCTCAATAGCCGTTTTCCTGATATGTATCTTATGCTTCATTTTGCACCTTCCTGCCTTCAAGCGGTTTTATTCCCTTATCCAAATTGCTTTTGTATATCCAATTTTCAAACCTGCTTTTTCCATATTATTCTGGCTTACCGAACCAAACCTTGCCTGACCAGTCAGCAGCTCGGCATTATTTGTAATCGCTTGGCAGATTCGGGCTTGAATAAGCGCGCTGTGGACTCCCATGTTTCTGAAAGAAGGCAAAACAGCCGCGGCCGCAAGATTTGCCACCCCTTCTTCCATAAAAATGACACCTATTCCAGCTGGTTCGTTGTTTACAAATGCTAGGTAAAAGGCCCAGTTTTCATTGCCATAAAGCACCTCATTATTTTCAGCTATCCCCTGGCTAAGGAAACCAGGCATGCCAAATCCCTTTGTATATACCTCGCCGAAAAGATCAAATTCCTTTCTTTGTATCCTGCGTATATCAATGCCAGCATGAATGGGAAGATCCACAAGATCTGAAGGCTCCGCAAACAAAGTGGTATGGAAATCACATTGATAAAATCCTTTTTGATGAAGCAGCTTCAGTAAATCTGATGATCCGTTTGATGGTGTGATCTCCAATCGAATTGGGATTCCTTTTCCCTGGTAGAAATCAACTATTTGATCCAGAACTTCTGTATCGGCTTCCTTAAATCCTTTAACGAGATTGAATGATGGACCCGGAATATTCCTGGCAAAAAAAGCGGTTGTCTGGCCAATTCTTTTAATCTCAACGCCCATTGGGTTTTCATCCCGATTTTTAATAGCTGTCAATCTGGAGTGCAGCACATCTGTCTCTGCCTGGTCCAGCCTCTCAGCTAAGTCACTTTTCATCACTAGATTCATAATTTTCACCTCATTTATTAAACGTCAAGCCTTCCAAAAGAATGCAATATTTTATATCGCTTAACTGCAAGTATTCCTTTCCAATGATTGCGTGCAATTTGGAATTCATTATCAAATTGTCCCCAGCTCCAGGAAATATCCCATGTTCCTTCATTTGAGATCTGCTCAATATAGAAATCAAGATTATCATCAATTAACGTTCCAAATTTCATAGAAAGAGAATCTTCTGGATGCTCAGCAAAATCCAAGGGAGTGGCTGTATAGCCTAATCCCCAATCTTCTTTTTTCTTCCCGGCAGCTTTGTATGCAAGAGCATTCACTTTCTCAGCCGTATGCTTGAGAGTGTAATTAATTCTGGAATCAAATTCAGTTTCCTGCTTAGACATTAACTTTACCAGCTTCTGAAAATTGTTAATTTCATGCCTATCCATCTCATCAGCTTCCATTATGTAATCAGCTGCATCCTTAATTGTTTCCCACCCTATTTCAGCAGAACTGGTACCAGGTGGTGACCAATGCAATAAGAACCCGGCAAGCTCCGCACTTGGGTTATAAGACCAATTTTCCTGGACATTCTCTGTCCAATGCCACCATGGAGCATGTGGGTACTCGTTGTTTGAAGGCATAACTGATGGCCACATTTTCTTCTCATGCATATAGCTGTGTTCTAAATAATTTACTAGTTTTTGTACAACATTTAACTCGGGTTTTGCTTCAATGTCCATCAAAATTTGTCCGGCCGCCCATGAAGCCATCGGTGACGAGTAAGGGGACCAGAAATCAGGTTCAATGCCATGGCCAAATCCTCCATCGTCATTCTGAAAAGCTTCAATACATTTTATTACCCCTTCATCATTAAGATCCTCAAAATGGTATGACCATAAAGCTGATTCAAGCGGCCTTGCATTTCTTTTAATCCATCTGCCTGTATTCTCAAATCTTTCTTTCGTTATCTTCATAAATTATTCCTTTCTTAATTAGGCGCATTTGATTTCTTATTAGTTTTCTAGCTATAATTTCAATTTCCTTTCTTAAGCAATAAAAAAGGAAAAGAGTCAAAGCTCTTTTCCTAATCAATCCACTTTATAATATCATCGAATGGTCTGCGTGTTTTCGGCCTTGGGTCTTTCACTCTGTACCCAAATGCACACATTACCGACAGCCCGAAGCTTCCTTCTTCAAGCAAACCTTCCTCATTCAGCAGCTTATTCATTTTTTCAATATCGAAACCTTCAATTGGGCAGGAGTCTATGCCAATTTGTGCAGCAGCGGTCATCATATTCCCCAGTGCGATGTAGCTTTGCTTACAGGCCCAATCAAAGAGAGGGCGGTCTCCTTCCAGAAGATCAAAATCAGACTTCTGGAATTCCTCTATCCGCTGCAAATATTTTTCCATCATTTCTTCGGGCATCCCCAGAGTATTTCTAAAATGATCCTGCAGATACTGGGAATCATATTTAGTATCTTTTTTCGTTCTTGCCAGGACTAAAACAAAGTGACTTGCTTCAGGCAGTTTACCGAATGCTCCCCAGGAGGCATTCTTAATTTTCTCACGGAGCTCCTGATTCTGAACAACCACAAAACGCCATGGTTCAAAGCCAAATGAACTTGGTGACAGACGGCCTGTCTCCAATATAAATCGAAAATCTTCTTCGGGAATTTCTTTATTTGGATCAAATTCCTTTGTCGCATGCCTGAATTGATAGGCATTCAGAATGTCTTCCTTTAAAGTTTCCTTTTCACGCAAAACCAAACACTCCTTTTCTGACTGTTCTAATTTTAACGTAACACATTACAGCATAACATTCATGAAATCAGCTTTTAGTTTGCCCTTTTCATTGCCCTCCCTAATCATTTTGGGCTCTGTCTTTGTAAATCCATAGACAGCCTGATCATATCCCGGCAAAGAATTCCATTTTCATGGATATCTTCTTTGTAATGCCGCACAAAAAAATCTCTATCGACCCCAGTGATTCTAAAACCGCATTTTTGGTAAAGAGCCAGCTGCCCGATACTGGAATTCCCCGTACCAATTTCAAGGGTTTTATTTCCACCTTGAAAAGCAAGCTCTATTGCATGCTGAAGAAGTTTTTTGCCGATGCCCTCTCCCTGATATTTTTCACTAACGGCAATATTAACAATCTCACAGGTTCCTGGCCTTGTGGCAAGAAGGATATAAACGCCGACTGCTGCTCCGTTAAGTTCAGCAATATATGTTTCCCCTCGATTTAGATAATCCTCAATAAATTCAATTGAAGGATCTGCCAATAATAGCAGGTTCATAGGAGGGGGCTCTGAATGGCCAATACTTCGAATCTTCATTATGTCCTCCTTTTTATGTCAAGGCTTTCAAAATAATCTTTGAAAATACTTTCTGTTTGTTCTTTCGGATCAAAAACGGAATGTCCTGCCCCTGCAATCAATTCTTCTTTTAATGAAGGGTGATATCTTCTAAATTCCTGCACCTCTTCTTCCTTTATCAGAGTGCCTTTTTCCTCTCCGCGCAATAAAAGGACCGGCCCTTCAATTTGATCCAGCCCATAGGTTAAGTCCAAATCCTCTGAATCCATCTGAAGTTTCATGGGGAGATCTTTATGAACCCTTGCGTGAATTCCATCTTCTTTTTTCACATAGAATTCTTCCTTTCTTTCTGCAAATTCTTCCGGGCTGATTTCCTGATTAGGGGAGATAGCCTGATAATGCTCCTCCCATGTCTGATGAACTTTATTTCTGGCGATTATGTTTTCAACCCATTCCTTTTTCATAACAAAGCTTTTTGCAGGAAAGTCCCCTACCACAAAGCCCTTTATTTTGCCCGGATAATCTACTGCAAACTGCACAGTATTCGGGACTCCCCTGGAAAATGAAATAAAGTGTGCTTTCTCAATTCCGGCGTGCTGGAGAACCGCCTCAATATCACTGGCCAGATGCCGGATTGTAAAGCCGGTCTTCGGAAGGCCGCTGTCCCCGCACCCTCTTAAATCAATTGAAATGACCCGTCTTGGTTTTCCCCATTTTCCTTGAGATAGTTTTTCCCCAATCCACCTGAACATTCTTCCATTTGAAAGGTTCCCATGAATGCATATTACAGGAAGGCTGTCATTCTCGAATGCAGGTATCCATTCCAGATAATGAAGGGTAAAGCCTTCCTCTCTTTCTATAAAATGATGCTCCATAGCTGTCATCTCCCCCGTTCATTTTTGATTACCTTTTTTATTTGAGTTTCCCGTTCATGCTTATCGATATATTCAAAATATCCAATTCTATTTCCCCAGGGATCCGAGAATGTTGCCCACTTAACAGGGACTTCTTTCCTCGAATGGATATCAAATGGTGTTATTTTTAATTCTGTGATCAGCCTTTCACGTTCCTGTTCAAGATCAGGCACACCCAGCCTAATTGGACCGCTTCCTATACTGGGAGTTCCCTCAGCTATCTGAAGCCAGCACCCTGTGATGAGTTCCCACTCTGCAAAACCTTCATGCGGAATGAAATCAGGTTGTTTATTAAGTAAAGTTTCGTACCACCACAGTCCCTTTTTCATGTCCAGCACCCTGAATTGAATCGTCATTTCATAGATCATTTTCAGTCCTCCCATCCCATTCCAATTTATGTAATTCGTTAAAATCATCACATTTCCTTTATTTTATTGTTTTTGAACCAAAGTAAAGGGAATTAAGAGTATTGGATAATAGAAAGGGAGTTGATTAACCATGACAATTAATGCTTTAGTATTAAACTGTACGCTAAAAAAGAGCAGTGAACCCTCCAATACCGATGCACTTATAGATGAGGTTATTAAATTTTTTGATGAAACGGAAGTGGAAACAGAGGTCATTACAGCTGCAGACTTTAAGATTGGATATGGCATTACTTCTGAAGCTGTGGATCAGGAGGATGAATGGCCGGATATTTTTAAGAAGGTTGAAGAGGCAGATATCCTTATCCTTGGTTCTCCCATCTGGCTTGGCGAGCAAAGCAGCATCACCACTAAAGTGATCGAAAGATTATATGGAGGGAGCAGTCTGACCAATGAAAAAGGGCAGTATATTTATTACAATAAGGTTGGCGGCGTAGTGGTGACCGGCAATGAAGATGGAGCCAAACATGTTTCGCGTTCTGTGCTATATTCACTCTCCCATATGGGATTCACCATACCGCCAAATGTTGACACCTATTGGGTTGGAGAGGCTGGTCCCGGCCCATCCTTCATTGAAGCAAAGGGCTATGAAAATGACTTCACAAGACAGCATGCCAAAATAATGGCCTATAATTTAATCCATTTTGCTAGAATGTTGAAAGCTCATCCGATACCTGCAGAAGGAAATATCGTTAAAGTCTAGTTGCATTAATAAGCAGTAAAAAACCAGCATTGGCCCTAAATGCTGGTTTTTCCTCATTATCTTTTAGTAGAAATCTCCAATCCCAATTGATCCAGTGCGTGGGTGATACCCTGCTGCAGAATAGAAAAACAAGGAATTTGTGTTTCTTTATTTCCGCTCTCTATTATTTGGAGGCTAAGTTCTGGTGAAATCCCGACAAATATGCAGTTGCTGCCCAATAGGGAAGCGGCTCGGACAAATTTCTTCAGGAAATCCAGAGTATATTGATCTACCCCTTTTAATGCAGTTAAGTCCAGTATTAGATACTCAGCTTTATATCGGGGAAGATTCAGTAATGTTCTGTTCAGCAATTCCTCTGCCCGCAGCTCTTCATATCTTCCAACCAAAGGGATGACTAAAATGGAATCGATCACAGGTATAATAGGAGAAGAAATCTCTTTAATGATTTCAGACAATACTCTGGTCTGCTCAGCAATTTCCTTTTCCAGCTCTTTCTGGGAGCTCTGTGTCCGCTCTTTTATCATTGCGCTAATATTCTGGGAAGGTGTAATTTCGGATTCGAAAAATTCGTATTCGGAATACTGGTCCCCCTGGACCTGGCTTTGCCTCACTTTATACCATATATTTGTTTCAAACAGGCCGCTTAACACCCCTGCCCAATGTCCAGGCAAAAAAGTGCCTTCTGTTTTTTTCTTTTGAGCAATATTAATCTTATATTCCCAGCCGCTGTTAACACGTACAATGGCTTTCTTTTCTTCGAGACAGAAGGAAACAATGTCTGTTTTTCCCCAACCAGCAGTTAGATAAATATTGGGCAGATGATTGATAATGTCTTCTTTTTCTTTATTCGATTCCAAATAAAATTTGCTGACAATTTTCCCTGTACGGTACCCTGCTGTTTCCAGCACAAGCTTGGCCGACTCTTCACCAGAGATTTCTTCAATGGAGTCCAGCAGTGTCTTGAAAGCTGTGTTTATCCAAAATACTACCACATCGTCGTTCTCAAATCTAAACGTTGCATCATCCAAATCCCAATCGAATAAAGATCCATTTACATTTATTTCATATTTGGAAGATTTAGTCTCCATCGAATGCCCCCTCATTTTATACTTTCGTTGCTGTCTAGTCATCTATTTAAAGAACATTATTATTCTACCCTCAAGATTATTTCGGAGTCAAAAATGTATATGCTTCTGTTAAACCCTTATTAAATATGAAAAAAACCTTTGAAATATAGCTGCTGAAATTTGCCGCCTGCGAGTCAAAATCCATTCAACTTTCAGCATCTTATCGTGCAGAGTTTTTTATTCACCTCCAAAAAAAAGAGATAGGCAAGCAAGTCTCCCAGCTTATACCTACCCTTCTTCTTCCCACATAATCGTAAATGTACTGCCTTTTGCCGAACTTTCTTTTAGAAATAAATTTGCGTGCAAAGCACCAGCCAGCAGTTTGCTGAATGGAAGCCCCAAGCCAAGCCCTCTTACTTTCAGCTTTTTCTGTTCACCCCTGTAAAAACGCTCAAAAATATAAGGCTGCTCCTCTTCCGCTACTCCTGAACCAGTATCATGAACCTCAATAAATTTCTCACTCAATATAACAGTAATGCTGCCATCTTCATCAATGGCATGATAAGCATTATTCAATAAATTAATCATAATCTGCTGCAGACGGTACGGGTCTGTTGATCTGCAGATGGTTTCAGAGGGCACTTCTACACGATAGTGAAAATGGCCTTTCTGAGCCAGTGCCCATTGCCTTACAATATTCTGCACGAGCTTATTCATATCACAGTTTTCGGGCCTGATTGAAAAAGCACCGGACGAAAGAGAATTAAAATCGAGCAAGTCCTCAATCATTTTCTGCAAACGGCTGACTTCTTTTAAAGAAATATCAAGAAATTCCTCTTTTTCTTCCCCGCTTACAACATCATCACGCACTGCCTGAATTAGACCGCTTATAGATGTGACAGGTGTTTTCAAATCGTGTGTGACCCCAGCCAGCAATTCTGCCCTAAGTTTTTCAAGGTGCATAAGCCGCTCAGTCATTTCTTTAAACGATATGATTAAATTATGAATCTCTTCCTCATTGGCCCTGGCTTTCAGTTCGATTTTATAGTCACCTTCGCTGACCTTCGAGGCAGCTTGAGCCACTTCCTGAATGGGTCTCGAAATTTTCCTGGAAAGAAAATAAATGACACTCCATCCGAGTAAACCCAATCCTGTGAGCATGATAAATAACAAGGAATATTCCTGATTTACATTCGTCAAATCATCTGCGCTTTGGACCACCACGACCCATCCAACCTGGTTATTATCGAATGATATCTCCGACTTAACAGCATACACCGCCTGACCATCCTCTGTCTCCAGTTTTTGGACGTTCTTTTGGTTCTCAAGCAAATCTGCAGGCAAAGTTCCGAGATTGGGACCAGCCTGGTTATTTCTCTGCATACGTCCAGATTTTTTATATAATATCTGTCCATTTAAATCGCTTATAAAAACCTGGGGATCAAACTTAAATTCCAGCAGCTTCGCTCTTTCCTCCAGCATTCTATTAAAAAATGGATCAAATTCGATGCCGCCGTCCTGCTGTACGACACGATCTGCTGTTTCAACAGCAACGTACTGCAGCAAATTCAGCCGGTTTTCAAGAGTTGTCTGCCTGATCCACCACATAGATCCCGCTGCCAGTAAGATAAGTCCGATGACAAGTGTAATAAGATAGCGGGTTGTCCAATAGCGGAGCAGTGTTGTTCTTTTGTTATTTTTCATAAACATGGAATTGGTACCCCATTCCTCTGAGCGTCCTTATTTCACCTTCTGTTTCCGGCCAGTCTGTTAATGCCTGCCGTATCCTCTTTACGGCCAAATCGACAGCACGGTCGCTTCCGTCATAATCCATTCCCCAGACATGTTCAATCAACTGATCCCTGGTGAAAGTTCTGTTAGGCCGTTCAGCCAAAAACAGAAGCAATGATAAATCTCGCGGAGTCAAACTTACTTCCTTGCCATTCAGGAAAATGGTATGCGCATTAAAATTTATCGTTAAACTTCCATATTGTTTTATATGTTCATCCGTGTACACATTTGCTGATCGCCTCAATACGGCATTCACACGTGCAATAACCTCATCTCCGATAAAAGGCTTTGAAATATAATCATCTGCACCTGTATTCAAGCCCTTCAGCTTGTAATCAATATCCCCCAGCGCTGTAAGCATGATAACAGGACATGCGCTTTTTTCACGAATTTTTTCAAGCACACTCCAGCCATCCATGCCAGGCATCATAATATCCAGGATCACAAGCTGTGGTGAGTGACTGAAAAATTGCTCAAGAGCACTGGTGCCGTCATATGCTGTTAGAACTTCAAACCCTTCTCGCTGCAAATAGGCGCTTAAAACCCTGGAAATAGCCAATTCATCTTCTGCCACAAGGATCTTTTTCATTTTACTTTCCTCCAATATGTTAACTATACAAGAAAAATCCCCGGATTTGTACACGGGGATTTTTAAAACTTATTACAAAGAGCCTGAGTCTGTATCTGTTTCAGTTAGACTTTCTTTAGATACGCGCTGCTTCATGCTGCCATCTTTCCCATGCCCATGACTGCCTCTCATTTCCTTCATGCCCAACCCTTTAATATCCATAAAATTTTCTCCGAGTACATCCTGTAATTTAGCACTGTCCTTCTCTTCTATTTCCGAGATAAGTTCTGCTGTTGATTTATTATTGGTGGAAATACCCAAGTCCTTAGCGAGATCAGTCACTTTTTTCTCCCTGACCTCTTGAGCAATTTGCTGAATAAATTTCCCATCTATTGATATGCCCAGTTCCTTCGCTTCTATTTTGACCATCACGGAAAATACCTCTTGCCAAGCTTCCCTGATATCTTTGCCTTCTATGGAGATTCCCAGCTTTTCTGCCTCTTTTTTTACGGACGCTGTGTATATTTCTTCTGATAAGGTCTGCAAGTCTTTTCCATCAGTAGAAATCCCAAGCTCTTTTGCCTTCTTATTTAAGGAAGCAGCCTGTATTTCTTTCTTAAGAGTATCCAAATCTTTGTCTTCAGTCGATACTCCCAGTTCTTTGGCCTCCTCTTTCAGTTTTGCTGTACCGATTTCTTCATGAAGAGCTTCTGCATCTTTTCCTTCTGTCTTGATGCCCAATTCTGCAGCTTCCTTTTTCAGCTTAGCAAGCATTACTTCCTTCATAAGGTCTTCAGTATCTTTTCCATCCGTTTTAATCCCAAGCTCCTTCGCTACTTTCAGAATTTCTTCTTCCCTGATTTCACCAATTAAAGTTTCGGCATCTTTTCCTTCTGTTTTAATGCCGAGCTCTTCAGCCCTTTGAAGGACAGATTCAGAGTCATTAGTAAACCCCCTGCCATGATGTCCAAACCACTTGTTTTTAAATTTCCAGCTTAACTCGCCTTTTTCTGCAGAAGTTACTGTATCAGATGCAAAAGATGTTGTCGCATATCCACCTGCCAATAATAAACCTGCAAGGCTAAAACCAATGATTGTCTTTTTCATTCCTATACCTCCTGAATATTTTCAAGGCCAAGCATTCTTAACCTCGACTTTACTATATCCGGGCAATATGTCAGGTAGATGTCAAAAAAAACTTAACAAATAAAAAAAACCGTCAATGCCGCAATAAACGGCCAGACGGTTTTTAGCCTGCTTCCCGAATTTCTTCATTGATAAATTTCCTCTTCTGGATAAAGATGAGCCGCATTGAAAGACAAACACCTGCAGCAAGAAGCCCGAAGGTAAGGCCAAGCCAATATCCAGTAGCCCCGAGGCTGGTATGATGTGCAAGAACGTAGCCAGCAGGCAGACAAATCAGCCAATAAGCAATCAATGTGATAACAAACGAAATATTCACATCTTTATATCCTCTTAATGCAGCTTGTGCAGTAGCTTGGATGGCATCAGAAATCTGGAAAAACAGGGCGTAAATCAGAAAATGGGCAGTTAAGGCAATAACGGCACTATCAGTAGAATAAAAACCTGCAACTTCATAGCGGAAAAATACGACCAGCAGCCCAGTAAACAAGGCAATCAATACGGCTAAATAGATGCCAAGCCAGCTGTAGGCTTTTGCATCCTTATACCTGCCTGCACCCACTTCAAATCCGACTAACACTGTCTGCGCCATGGAAATGCTGATCGGGATCATATACAGGAAGGAAACAATGTTTAATGCAGACTGATAAGCGGCAATAGTTGTCACATTGAATTTACTGATTAAGATGGTCACCACTGCAAACATACTCGTTTCAAAAAAGATTGACAATCCCATGGGTACTCCAATCTTTAAGATTTCTTTGCATTTATCCCATGAAAAATCATTAAGACCGCTGAATATCGTATAGTTTGAAAAAGGCTCCTTCGTTTTTATAATAAAAGCAGTCATGACAAGGATGAACCAATAAGTAATAGAAGTTGCATACCCTCCACCTGCTCCTCCCAGTTCAGGAAATCCCCAATAGCCAAATATCAGGACATAATTCAGAAAGAAATTGATTGGAAGCGAACAAAACAAAATCACCATTACAACTCTCGTTTTGCCGAGTGCATAGATGAAAGATCTTAAAACATTAAATATGAATAAAGGAACGATTCCAAAGCTGAGTCCCACAAGATAGCCCCGAGCCGTTGCTTCCACAGCATTAGTCAGATTCATGCTATCTAGCAGCGGGTCAAGCAAAAATGAACCCAACAGAATGACTGCAAAGGCAATAACAAAGCCCAGAAATATTCCATTTTTTACGATAGAAGTTACTTCCTTGTTCTTTTTCTCTCCAAACGCTTGAGCCGCAATTGGAGATACAGCCATTAAAATTCCGCTGAGCCCGGTAAAAACAGGATTCCAAATGGAGGAGCCTATCGCTACGCCAGCAAGGTCGGAAGCATTATATCTTCCCGACATGATCGTATTAAAAAAGACCATTGCAAACATGCCAAGCTGCGTGATTAAAATGGGAATTAACATGATGGTAATTTGCCTGATCTTCTCCTGTAAAGTAAATGTCTGATACATCCTAAGGACTCCTTCTCAAAATATTAATCATAAATATCATTATATTATATCTTTAAGAATAAAGACCTTATTTTTAGACAAAAGAAAAAAGAGCTGCAGAAGCTCTTTTTTCAGGACATCACTCATTTTCTTCTTCAAGTATATATTTAAGTTTTTGCAGCTTATTATTCCAGAATTGTTCATAATAGGACAGCCATTGCTTCAATTCTGTCAGCGGCTCAGGCTGGAGATGGTAGATTCTTTCTCTGCCTGCCTTTTTCCCTTTTACTAACTCAGCTTCAGAAAGGATCTGAAGATGTTTTGATATGGCGGTACGGCTTATGGGAAAATGAGCACTTATCTCTGAGATCGGGCGTTCTTTTTCAGCCAGCAGCCTCAATACTTCTCTCCTAGTTGGATCGGCGATTGCCTGAAACACATCATGTTTCCTGGCAGAAGCACCCATTATTCCTCAACAACCTTGCCAAGCTTCGCAAGAATTCCAGTCCATCCATGTGACATTCTTTCACGGATAACTGCACTCTCAGCTTGAGCTTTCTCAACCAGTTCATCTGACTGTTTCCAGCCGCCATGTATAAGAGTAAATTCAGTTTTGCCGCCCAAATCTTTCAATAGGAAAGATACAAACCATCCATCTGTATCCCATTTAAAAGAAAGCCGGTTGGGCTCATCCAGTTCTGTGACCTTACACGGGGACGGACCAAATGGGGACTGAATATGAAATTCATAGCCCAGCTCAGCCTTAAAATCATTTGGCATAAACCACGCTTCGATCCCTTCCGAAGTAGAGACTGTCTTCCAAACTTTTTCAATCGGGGCACTAAGTATAACTGTTTGTTTAATATCCTGAAGTGTTTCCATTTACATACTCTCCTTTAATTATAAAATACAACCTTTTGGTTTCATTTAAATCATATACAACCTTTTGGTTTCATGTCAACTGGAATATTATGATGTTTTCTAAAATAAAGCCTAAATATGCAGGTTAATCCATATAATTTACAGAATTAATCTAATATCTAAAGGAGGGATCATGATGCAGGAAACGATTCAAGCCCAAAAACTTTCTGATCTGGAAACTGCGATTCTTACATATGTGAGACCCGATACTTTTCCGCTGGCTATAAGAGTTTTGAAAAAAGAGGAGGAATTGCCTGTCAGGGTAAAACGTCCGGCAAGAGACTTTGGCAAAACATTCAGCATCTGTCAGGGTGTGACAATGTCTAGAAGATATGGCTGGTCCATTGCCATGGGCAAAGAAGACTTATCATGCCCAATTGCCAAAATCGCTTTTGGATTTGAAGAGGAACTCGACTATTACTCAAAAGGCAGCTTAACAGATGGTATGTATACAAAAACCTGTGACCTTGGCGCCTTAACCGAAGCGGCAGTTCCTAAATTTTCAAAAGAGGAAGCCGGAACTGTATTAATGGCTCCTCTGGGGAGAGCAGCATTTGAACCGGAAGTAATCACTGTTTATGGTAATTCAGCCCAAGTCATGAGAATGGTTGCGGCTGCCCTCTATCATACGGGCGGTGAAATTACATCCACTTTTACGGCTAGAGCTGACTGTGCCGATATCGTTATTAAGACCATAAAAACCGGTAAGCCGCAAGTGATCCTGCCATGCTATGGAGATCGGGTTTTCGGGCAGACACATGATCACGAAATGGCCTTTACCATTCCTTTTTCCATGGCAGATGAGTTTGCTGAGGGATTACAGCAAACCCACAAAGGCGGTGTGCGCTACCCAGTTCCAACCTACCTTCAGTATGAGGCAAAGTATCCGGACACGTATGAGAAGCTTAACGAGATGTTCGACAGCCTCCCCTGATTATTTGATGCTGGTGCCCCTAAGAGAGGTACCGGCTTGTTTCATTTTAGGATAAGAGTAAAATAGAAAAAGACAGCTATTATGAAAAGAGTGAATTTTTTGAGCAGCTTATTCCCATCCCTATATGATTTGGCCATGCAGCCTCTAGAAAAAAGAAAATTCCGGAAAATCAGAAGTGAAATTCTTTCCATGGTGGACGGCCGGGTACTCGAAGTTGGTGCCGGCACAGGCATTAACTTCCCTTTATACAAAAAGGCGGATCGGGTCGATGCCATTGAACCAAACCAGGCAATGATTGAAAAATCTATTCCTCGCAAAAATGCGGCCGCAGTACCTATCCATATCCACCGGCAGTCAGCTGAAGTTCTTGAATTTGCGGACAAAACTTTTGATTCAGCAGTTGCCACTCTTGTTTTCTGCACGATACCAAATCCTGACAAAGCGCTAGCGGAGATCAGACGAGTATGTAAGCCAAAGGCAAAAATACTATTCTTTGAGCATGTTAAAATGGAGCAGCCCGCTCTGGCATTTGCCCAGGAAGCCCTGAATCCTCTATGGAAACGAATTTGTGACGGCTGCCACCTAAACCGTGATACACTTCTGTCTATTCAGAAATCCGGCATGAAGGTTACGAATGTGGCTTCCTATTATAAAGGATTGTTTCTGGTAATGGAGTGTGAGAATAGCGATGGCAGCCTTTAATGTTTAATTAGCGGCACCATTTGGGATTGCTACTCTATCTTTGTTGTTGGCAGCTGAGTAGCTACCGTTTTTTCCCTCTTAACATTTTCGGCTTTAATCCGGCTGGTTAACTATCAGTTTCTTCCTCCCCTCTACATTTTCGGCGTTAATCCAGTCGATTAACTACCAGTTTCCTCCTCCCCTCCACATTTTCGGCCTTAATCCAGTCGATTAACTACCCTTTTCCTCCTCCCCTCCACATTTTCGGCCTTAATCCAGTCGATTAACTACCAGTTTCCTCTCCCCTACCACATTTTCGGCCTTAATCCGGCTGATTAACTATCAGTTTCTTCCTCCCCTCTACATTTTCGGCCTTAATCCGGCTGATTAACTACCCTTTTCCTCTCCCCTATCACATTTTCGGCCTTAATCCGGCTGGTTAACTATCAGTTTCTTCCTCCCCTCTACATTTTCGGCGTTAATCCAGTCGATTAACTCCCCTTTTCCTCCTCCCCTCCACATTTTCGGCGTTAATCCAGTCGATTAACTACCAGTTTCCTCTTCACAACCACATTTTCAGCGTTAATCCGGCTGGTTAACTACCATTTTCCTCTCCCCTAGCGCATTTTCGTCATTAATGTGAAAGATTTACTCCCATTCTCTTATTCATGATCCACTTTCGCCTTTATTCATAGTTCAAAATTAGAAATCCTTTTCAGTTCTCTATAAAAAAGAAGGCCGATTCAATCAGCCTCCTTTGACTACACCTTCTTTAATTCGTAATTCCGGTTATCCACCAGCTTCTTATCATCCTTTTTAATTGAGCCTGCCGCTGTTAATTTCAGGATTGGCTTGACCCGGATCACATCCTGAATTTTTGCTGAAAGCTCAGATTCCAAGCCTTCCTCAGACTCTATGAAAATGGCAAGCTGATCCTGCCCGTTCTCATTTGTGACAACAGCCTGGAAAATCGAATACCCTGCTTCATTCAAGATCTTTGCAAGCTGTTTTTCTCTTACAAACATTCCTTTTACCTTTACACCATCACTAACACGCCCCAGCACTCCTGCAATCCTTTTTCCTTCGTACCCTTTAACCCAGCGGGAGAGGTCGCCCGTGCCAAAGCGGATGAGCGGGTAGCTCTTATCAAATAGAGTGACAACCACTTCCCCTTCTCCATCTGAAACCTCCCATCCAGTCTGCGGGTCACAGATTTGCACGATGGCAGAATCAGTTATTCTCAACCCCGGGCCCTGCTTGTCTTCAAAAGCAATACATCCGCAATCCGCAGTCCCATAGCCTTCATATACCGAAATTCCATTGTCTTCACACCTTTTCCGCATTTGTTCAGTCAGCATTTCAGCAGTAAAGAAAGCTTTGTTCAAGACAACATCATTTCCCATCTTCCATCCCTTTTCTTCAAGGGCATCAAGTAAAAGGCTAAAGAAGCTGGGAGTTCCCACATAGCCGGTTACCCTGGTATCCTTCATGATCTGAATCTGCAGTTCCCGATTCCCGGTTCCTGCCGGGATGACAGTTGCTCCTAATTCTCGGAGTGCCGAGTCAAACATAAAGCCTGCCGGTGAAAGATGATAGGAAAATGTATTCTGAACAATATCATTACTGTTAAAACCAGCTGCCCTGAGAGCTTCTGAGAAACGCCAAAAATCCTTCTCGGTGGTTTGCGGATCATAAATTGGTCCTGGTGACATAAAGATTCGTGCCATCTCATTAGGCTTTACAGCTGAAAGGCTTCCGAAGGGCTGATCTGCAGATTGCAGTTCCGGCAATTGGTCTTTTTTAAGCACGGGAATTTTTTGTAAATCCTTTAGAGATAGAATGTCACTTGGAGAAATATGTGCCTCATCAAGCTGACTTTTAAAGCCTCTTGCATTGTCATAGGCATGCTGGATCACTTCCTTCAGCTTTTCCACTACAGCCACCTCTTTCTTCTTTTATAAGATTTAATATCTTTATAGCTTTTCCGTCCCTTATCCCCCATTCCCAGGTAAAATTCACGCACATCCTGATTGGAAAGGAGCCGGTCCACCGTTCCATCCATCACAATCCGGCCGTTTTCCATGATGTATCCATAATCGGCAATCGATAAGGCAACATTGGCATTTTGTTCAACTACCAATATCGTGGTCCCCTCTTCTTCATTGATTTTTTTTATGATCCCGAAAATCTCTTTTACTAATAGTGGGGCCAGTCCTAATGAAGGTTCATCAAGAAGCAGCACCTTTGGCTTTGCCATGATCCCCCTGCCAATGGCCAGCATTTGCTGCTCTCCTCCTGACAGATAGCCGGCCTGCCTGTGCTTCAGCATTTCAAGCTTTGGAAAATAATGATAGACTTTTTGAATATCACTTTTAATATTCTTCCGGTCTTTCCTGGTATGTGCACCCGCAATCAGGTTATCTTCCACAGATAGGTGCTTGAATACGCGCCTTCCTTCCATGCACTGAAAAATGCCTTTCTTTACGATGGTTTCAGCATCGCTTACATCAATGCGCTCCCCATACAGCTCGATAAATCCGTCTGTTACTTCACCATTCTCACTTTTCAACAGTCCGGAAATGGCTTTAAGGGTAGTCGTTTTCCCGGCGCCATTACTGCCGAGCAACGCAACTATTTTCCCTTTGGGCACCACCATTGACATCCCCTTTAGTACAAGGATGACCTTATCGTACATCACTTCGACATTGTTTATTGTCAGCATTCATCTGTCCTCCCAGCTTTATAAACTCTTTCTCTATTTATTCGTCCCAAGGTCAAGTTCTGAATCATTTGTTGTTTGCTGGTTTTCTCGGTTTATTTGCAAAATCTGAGATTTGTTTGCGGATTCAAATCGTTTGTTTGCCAAATTTCGAGTTTATTTGCCAAGTTCTCAATCTAGTAATGATCCAAGCCTTTAAAAGTTAACAGGAGGCGGGTATAAAACCTCGCCCCCACCATTTTAGTAGCCGATATAATCAGTGAACACTTCAAACTGGCCGTTTTTGACTTCTGCCAACCGAATTTGGTTTGTACCAGCATGATTGTCAGGTGAAAATGTAACTGGGGCAGCTAGACCGCCAAGATCAAGATTTGAGATTTTCTCAAGGCCAGATCGGATCCCTTCGCCTGAAGTCGGGTCTTCAGCAAGTTTTAGGCCTTCAACCATAATTTTTGCGGAAACCCATCCCTGGATAAATTTCTGGTTTTTGTCTTCCAGCTTTTCTCCCTTGCTTTCTACGAACTTCTTGATTTCTTCCATTCCAGGAAGATCTTCATAAGGGAATGCATGTGTGACAACCCCGATAAATCCTTCAGCCGCATCGCCCGCAATTGGAAGCAAGCCTTCTCCGGTAGCCCAGTTTAAACCGATGAATTTTGTATCAAGGCCAAGCTTTTTAGCATCTTTGAGAATCGTTGCGGTTGCCCCCCAAGTTTGGTTGATAATCGCATAATCAGGATTTTTCTTTTCCATGTTCAGTAATTGGGAGGTTGCATCAAGTGTTTTCAGGTCAACTATTTGCTCATCAACAATTTCAATGCCATTTTCCTGTGCATAATTTTTGGCATCTTCAATTGGGGATTTTCCAAAAGCCGTATCGTTGTAAATTAAGGCAACAGTAGGTGTGCCGCCAGTGTGATTGTCTTTTATCCATTTCAGTACAGATCTTGCCTGGTCGGAGTAAGAAGCGGCGGCCAGGAAATTATATGGACTTTCGTCAATATTTTTTAGATTCTCTGAGTATGAAGCCGAGATGAATGGAAGCTTGTCGGCTGCCACCTGCTGGCGAAGAGCTTCTGTGTCACCTGTTCCCCATCCTAAAATAGCCGATACTTTATCCTTTGATTTTAATTTCTGATAAAGTTTTTGAGCTTCAGGAATTTTATAAGCATAGTCATCACCGATTAATTCGAGCTTATAGCCATTGATCTCCTCACCTGCAATGGATTCAAAAAATGCTTTTTCACCTTCTGCATATGGTGTTCCTACATCACCGGTACCGCCCGTTAGGTCAAAGATACCGCCGATTTTGACAGTGCCTTTCTTGTCACCGGATGCTCCCTCGCTGCCTCCTGAACAGCCAGCAAGCATTCCAGCCATTAATGTTGCTGCCAATAAACCTTTCCACACCTTCTTCATAATGTTCCCCCTCATTTTTACCTCTTTTTTATAAAAATTTGAAAGTTTTGCTTTCAAAATTTTCAGAAATTATTACCCGGGAATTAATAAGAAAACGGCCACAGCTTAAAGTAGTCTTTAATATTCTTCCATATTTTTGCGAGCCCCTGCGGTTCATAAATCAGGAATAAGATAATCACGAGGCCAAATACCACCTCTTTCATTCCTATTAAGACTGCAGATAAGTCTGGGAAAACCCCGCTCATCATTTCTACACCTGACCTGAGGACAACCGGAAGCAGTGTAATAAAAACGGCTCCGTAAATCGACCCGAATACACTCCCTAAACCGCCTACCAGTATGATTGCCAAGTATTCAATGGACACTGTGATGCTGTAAAGCTCGGGACTTACAACCATCGTATAGTGACCCAGTAAAGCTCCGGCGATGCCGACGAAAAAGGAACTAACAATAAATGCCAATACCTTATACTTAAACAAATCGATTCCCATAACTTCTGCAGCGACATCACGGTCACGGACTGCTATGAATGCCCTGCCGACCCGCGATCGGAAGAGGTTTAAGGTAAAGGCGGCTGTAATAATCAGCACCGTAAACATCAGATAATAATAGCTCCGCTCACTGTAAAAGACAAAACTGCCAAGTTCAGGCCTGGATAGGACCATTCCGGCTGTTCCGCCAGTCAGCGCATCCCAGCGGGAAATAACAAACAGGATGATTACCTGTGCTGCCAGGGTGGCAATGGCTAGATATAATCCTTTTAGCCTTAAGGAAGGCAATCCGAATAGTCCGCCTACAATCGCCGTCACAATGCCGGCTGTCGGCATAGCAATCCAGAAGCTTAACCCCAGCTTTGCTGTCAGAATGGCCGATGTATAACCGCCTACCCCCAGAAAGGCGCCTACCCCTATGGAAATCTGGCCGGTAAAACCCGTCAGGATGTTCAAACCAATAGCACCAATCGCGGCAATTCCGCAAAGCGTAGCCAGTCCAATAATATAATCGGATGCCAACATCGGGAATACTGCAAATACAGCCAGAAGAATGAAGACACGCATCCTTACTCTGGTTATTTTCCAGATAGCCATATCTTGTTTATAATTCACATGGAATTCTCCACAATCCATTACAAAAGGATTTCTCACTCGGCTACACCCTCTCGATTTCTTTTTTTCCGAACAAACCATATGGCTTGAACATAAGGATAAATACGAGGATGACAAACGGCATAACCTCTTTCAGACCGCCACCAACCAATGGATCCAGATATCCCCCGGTCAGGCTCTCAAGAATGCCGATAATCAGTCCGCCGATGATGGCCCCTGGGATACTGTCAAGTCCCCCAAGGATGGCAACCGGAAGTACCTTTAACCCGATCGCTGAAAGGGATGCATTAACACCATTTATGTTCCCGAGAAGGATGCCTCCAACTGCTGAAACAATGGCAGCAATCGCCCAGGCAACTGCGAAAATCATTTTTACGCTGATTCCCATCGACATCGCTGCCTGCTGATCATCTGCGGTTGCCCTCATCGCAATTCCCAGCTTCGAATATTTGAAAAATAGAGTGAAAATGATTAGCATAGCCACAACGATTAAAAGTGACCATAAATAGACGGGCGCAATGACAATTTCACCCAGATTAACAGGCTGCTCTGAGAAGATTTTTGGAAACACACGTGTTTCATGGCCCCAAATAATATGGACAATCCCGGCAAGAACACTCGATAAACCGATCGTCGCCATTATCATGGATATGACCGGCTCTCCGATAAACGGCCTCAGAACAATCCGTTCAATGACAAATCCCAAAACGGCACTGAACATAAGCGCAATTAAAAGGGCTGCTATAAACGGGATGTTGTAGGCTGTAATAAGCGTTAAACATACATACGTTCCAATTAAAAGGAACTCACCCTGTGCAAAGTTGATGGCGTCACTGGATTTATAAATAAGCACAAAGCCCAATGCCACAAGTGCATAAACACTTCCTACCACGATTCCTGTTACAAGCATCTGCAAGAAAAAAGTCATTAAGCTGCCCCCTCTCCTTCATCCATAAAAATGACTTGAAGCGTTGTTTGGATGGTTTGTTCCATGCCGTCACGATATTTGATCGTGCCATTTACACGTATTTTTTTGTCCTCTGTATAAAGCCCGTCGATCAATGCCTGATATTTTTTAGCAACAAATTGCCTGCGGACTTTCTTTGTTCTTGTAAGCTCTTCATCATCGGCATCCAGTTCTTTATATAGAAGGACGAATTTCTTAACCCGGGCTTTTTCAGGCAGGGTCTGGTTGATTTCCTGCACCTGTTTTTCGATTAATTCCAGCACTTCAGGTTTGGAAGATAAATCGGTATACGTGGTATAGCTGATTTGATTTTTCTCGGCCCAGCGCCCTACATTTTTCATATCAATATTGATCATGGCAACCACATATGGGCGATCCTTCCCGATTGCTACCGCTTCCTGTATGAACGAGCTGAATTTAAGCTTATTCTCGATAAATTGCGGGGAGAACATCTCACCTGTATCAAGACGGATGACATCTTTAATCCTGTCAATGATATACAAATGCCCTTCCTTATCCAGCCTCCCTGCATCCCCTGTATGCAGCCAGCCTTCCTGTATGGTTTCGATTGTGCTTTTCTCGTTTTTGTAGTACCCTTTGCACACACTCGAGCTCCTGATCAGAATTTCCCCTTCATCAGAAATTTTCACTTCTGTTCCCGGAATAGGAATTCCGACACTATCAAGCTTAATGTCGCCATCCCTGTGCACAATGGATATGCCGGCAACTTCTGTCTGCCCGTAAATGCTTTTTACATTGACTCCAATACTGTGAAAGAATTCAAATACATCCGGGCCCAAAGGAGCACCGCCGGTATAAGCACGCTTGATCTTCAAAAGTCCAAAGTGATCGCGAATTGCACTGAACATCACATAATCAGCAATTTTATAAAGAGCCTTCGTACCTGCGCTGACAGGTTTATTCCCAAAATGGGCTTTAGCTACCTTCTCGCCTATCGGCTTGCACCAGTTATATATCTTTCTTTTCAGCCAGCCGCTATCCTGAATTCTGACCTGAAAGCGCGACACCATATCTTCATAGATTCTTGGCGGCGAAAACATAACCTGTGGCCCAATTTCCCGCAGATCTTCCAAAACGGTTGCAGGCTCTTCAGGGAAATTAATTGTCATTCCATTGTATAAGCCCATCGCAAGGGTCATCATCTGCTCCCCGATCCAGGCAAGCGGAAGGAATGAAACATATTCATCTTTGTCCGTCAGCGGATCAATGTCTGACAAATTTTTAGCCATATCCAGCAGATTCCGGTAGGTAAGCATCGTTCCTTTCGGATTGCCTGTCGTTCCTGAAGTATATGATAAAATCGCCACGTCATCTGCAGTGCCTTTATCAACTTCCTGCGAAAATAAATCAGGCTGCTCCGAGTGACAGCTTTGTCCCATTTGCAGAACCTCTTCAAATTCAAACAGGAAATCCTCCCGATAACTTCTCATGCCCCGTGAATCATAATAAATAATCGTTCTGACTTTAGGAATGGAGTCTTTAATCTCCATCAGCTTATCCACTTGCTCCTGATCTTCCGCAACTATTATAGTTGCGTCACAATTATCAATAATGTAACTAAGTTCTGCAGATAAGGATTCCTGATAGATTCCAACTGAAATGCCGCCCAAGCTTTGCACAGCAAGCTCACTGATTACCCATTCAGGTCTGTTATCGCCGATAATGGCTAGCTTATCCTCCCTTTTTAGTCCTAAAGAGGCCAATCCCAAGCTGAAATTCTTAACTTTCTCCAAGAACGCTTCATACGTTATCTCATTCCAAATTCCAAATTCTTTTTCTCTTAAAGCAACTTGTGACCCATTTATGTATGCCCTTTCAATAAGCAGCTGCGGAAATGTCATGCTCAAAAGAATCTCTCCCCCCTACAAAACTATTAATCTACCGTTTAGACGAATCATCTTTTATACGGCATTCTCCTCTCCCAGATAAGCTTCTATGACTCTAGGATTATTCTGAATCTCTTCAGGCGTCCCGTAACCAATCAGCTTACCAAAATCAAGAACTGCAATGTGATCGGATAAATCCATTACAACCCCCATGTCGTGTTCAATTAATATAATAGTTGTATTCATTTCTTCATGAATGTCGATAATGTATCTGGCCATGTCCTCTTTTTCCTCACTATTCATGCCTGCCATCGGCTCATCCAGAAGAAGGATGTCAGGTTCCAGTGCCAGAGCCCTGCCGGTTTCGACTCTTTTCTGCAATCCATACGAAAGGGTACCCACGGGAGTATTGCGGATATCCTCAATTTCAAGAAAATCGATCACCTGCTCAACTTTTTTCCGATGTTCAATTTCCTCTCTTTGCGCCTTTCCCCAATAAAATCCTCCTGCAAGGAGTCCGGTTTTCATTCTCACATGCCTGCCAAGCATCAGATTGTCCAAAACAGATAAATGCGGAAAAAGTTCGATGTTCTGGAATGCCCTGGCAATGCCCATACTGGCTCTTTTGTGAGGTTTATAGCGGGTGATATCTTCCCCCTTGAAATGGATGGAACCAGATGAAGGCTTGTATAGTCCGCTAATGCAATTCAGCATACTTGTCTTCCCTGCGCCATTTGGCCCAATAAGTGAAAAAATCTCTCCTTCCTGCACTTCATATGAGACGTTGTCAAGCGCCACTACGCCTCCAAACCTCAAAGTAGCATCTTTAATCTCTAATATCCCCAACTTGCTAACCCCCTTTATTTCGAAACACAAAATATTTTTTATAAAATTATGAATAGTTTTAATATTCTTTACATATTTATTTTCTCCTTTTTATATTTAAAATATTTTTTAGCCCTTAGCTATTTTTCATTTTTATGTGAAATGGAATATTGATATGACAATTTCCTTATGTGTAAGTATTTTTCACTATAAGCTAAGTAATAATTATGAGGGAAACTCTTTATGTAAAAAGAACGAAAAAAAGCTAACACAGATGTGCTCAGCTTAGGAATTCACCCGTTCAATGTTAATTTTTATTAGAATATACCCATTTTGGTTTACTATAATCAGGAAAAAACACGATTAACTTCTTAAAGTGCCGTTAACCAGGCTTAGCTGAAAGTGTGCTGGAAAGCCGCTGTGCATATGAAAGTTTGGTCTCGAGCAACCTTTACCCCTCCATGAAGGCTGCTGAGGCCCCGCTTTTGGATTACTAGTTAAATCACACCTAAATTAATTACCTTGCAGATTTTCTTGAAATGTATCTGCTGCCACGTTTTTGCATCATACTGCCGCATGGCAGTTTGCAAACAAATCCATTCATTTCTTTATTTTTTTATAGGCTGGTGATTAAAAAAGTGCCGCTTACATAACAATGCTAGTAAACCGAAATTAATTAAAAGGAGAATCTGACTTGATCTGTTTGTGTGAAGAGCTTTCCTTATCCTATTGCGGCCTGGACGGAATAATAGCCATTTTAGAAGATAAACATACTGTTTTAAAAAACTTTGGTCTAAACGATGGAAGCTGGCTGAACTTGTGGAATATTGACTGCAGACTCCTGACTATGTTTTATCAATCCCTGTATGCGCATTATGACTGGTTTATTGTCGTCTATGATTATGAAAAGTTCTGTTCAGACAGAGAAATAAAAGAAGCGATAATCTGGCATGAAATTGGACATATTACCTATCCTGCTGGAAAGAATATAATTTGTACAGATACTGAAGTTCAATGTGATCGGGTTGCTATTGATTACGGCCAGAAGGAAGGAATCAAAAAGATTTTGGATCTTACCCTTAAAATGGCACGCTCGCTTAATAATGAAGTGCTGCTGAATATGACAAAAGAAAGACAAAAACAATTACACTTCATATAAGGAGCTTCTGCGGCAAGGCAGGATCCAATGATACTTTTTAATGTAGATTACATATGAAATTTATGGTACTCTTTAATCTTAGAATAGGAAGTGATGATATTGATAAAAATTGAAATCCCTCAGCCTGATCTCGTAATTACAAGAAGCAGGCAAACGGGACAGGCAGGAGAAAGTGACCTTAGCAGTGTCTATGGTTTCACAGATTATCATAAAATACCAAGAGACAAGGGCGGCATGATTCTGTTTTTCGATGCGAATGAAGATCTGCTATTTGTAGGGAAGGCACGAAAATTAAGGCAGCGCGTGAAAAAACATTTTGAAGATAATGTTTCTCCAATAAAAAATCATCGCGATGATATCTATAAAATTGCGGTCATTTACGTGGAAGACAGCATGGAGCGCGAAATTTATGAAACTTATATCATTAATACCCTTCATGCAAAATTTAATATAGACAAGGTATTTTACAAATAAAAAAGGCCATCCCGGCCTTTTTTTATTTGTAAAAAAGTATAACTTTGAACTCTGATAACTGTTTGCGCAAGCAGCCTGCCTCCTCGAGGTGAGGCCCCAGGGCGTCAGCATAAACATCACACGACCGAAAGCAACAGCTTTTGGGAGGGTGGCGGTCTAAGTCTGCGTTCCTTCGCGGGCAAGGCGCTTCCGCATTTCTAATTAATCGATTTCTTTTTTGTTTTTACCTTTAATGAATCGGTATGTCAAATACGCTATGTAAAGCGGAATCGCAATATAAATTAAATCGGGAAATGGTCCATAGGAGCCCTTATAAATAACGTACAGAACACTTCCAAGAAAAATGGTAACAATCGTCCCGTATTTTGGAAGAGGAACTTCCTTAAAGCTGGGAATCCGAATTCTGCTTACCATCAGAAAGCATAGTGCTGTGAACACAACAGTTGTAATGATATTGGGAATACGGTCACCAAAAAGGGTCAGTATGGCCATTATCCCTCCTGCTGCTGTTATTGGAACTCCTATAAAATAATTTAATGAGGACTTTGGGGGACTGATATTGAATCGGGCAAGCCGATATGCCCCGAATAGAGGAAAAAGACCTGAAACGATTAATCCAAGGATTCCAAATTGAAAAAAGTATGTATAAAAGACCAAAAATGAAGGGGCAACCCCAAATGTAACAATATCTGCCAGTGAATCAAGTTCTTTTCCAAGCGTACTATCCGCTTTCAGCATTCTTGCCAGCCTGCCGTCCATGCTATCAAGCATCATGCCGATTAAAATTAATATTGCTGCATTTTTAAATTCGCCATTGGCAGCCATTCCGATTGAAAGAAAACCGCAATATAAGTTACCCAAAGTGACCATATTGGGAATTGTTTTAATAAAACGCACTAGTGACCATCACACTCCAAAAATAGAAAAAAGTTTATTTTATTATATATTCCCTTTCATTATACCATTTAATCTTCTTTAAAGCCCTCCTCTTTCATAGAAACATTCGCCGCCAAAAAAGAAAGAGCCATAATCCATCATATGGATTTAGGGCTCTTCATGAATTCATAAGTTACAGATCGGCTATCTGAAAGACAAGTTCGCCGACTTTTATTTAGAATATTTATTTTGCTGTCAGAGCTTTAACATTCTCCGCTGACATTCCAGCAATATTGCTTAAAACTTCCTCATTATGTTCTCCCAGTTTTGGAGGGCCAGTCAATGCTGAGTCAATTCCTCCATGCATTTTAACTAAAGGGTAATTCCCGTCTTGTTCATAAATCTCCTTAAAAAGTGGAAAGTCTTTTAATTCACCCGTCTCCAATACCGGAGTCAGGCAGCAATCAACTCTTTGCCCGAATTCAGTCCACTCTTTTAATGTCCTGCTTTTAAATAATTCGGTCATCTCCAAATATACAGGATTATTGCCAGAAGCACGGGAGAAATGGGAATCAATCCAATCCTCCCTGCCGGCACTCTTGCAGAAGTTAATCCAAAACTTCGGCTCTAATGCAGCAAGAGCAGCAAACCTCGCATCCTTTGTTTCATAAATAGAGTAGGCGACGATCTCCCCGCTTAGTACCGATAGCCCATTTGAATAACCCGTTTCGTTTTCAATCAGCAAATGGTTTCCCATGATGGAAGCCATCACTTCAGCAATGGAAATGCAGTGATGCCCGCCATTTCCGGAAATCCTGCTGGAAAGCAGGGCTGCCAGTATCCTTTCACTCGCGGCCATTCCTCCCATAAAGTCCGCTATTGTATTGGACGGGTGAACTGGACGGCCGCTGGGGTCCTTCAGCTGGGAAAGGGCGCCGCTTACTGCCATATAGTTTAAATCATGGCTGCCTAAATATTGATAGTCTTCATTGCCCCCGTAGCCTGTAAGGGAGCAATAAACGATAGCGGGCTTGTGTCTTTTTACAGTCTCATAATCAAGTCCGAGCTTTTTCATGACTCCTGGCCGAAAGCTTTCCAGCACGGCATGACTTTCAGAAATCAGCTTTAGGGCTGCATTTCTTCCATCCTCACTCTTCAGATTGAGTGTAATGCTTTTTTTACCGCGGTTGTTGGCGGCAAACACGGCTCCTGTACCCTCTATTTTAATATCCAGCTGCCTTGCGGGGTCACCAGTCAAGGATTCAACCTTAATCACTTCAGCTCCAAGCTCTGCAAGTCTCTGGGAAGCAAACGGACCGGGGAGATAATTGGAAAAATCAATTACTCTAATGCCTTTTAACATCATGCATCCCTTTCTTCCGGCTAAATTTTTCCGTCAGCGAACAGATCCTCCAGCTGCTTTCTGAGCATAAACTTTTGAATCTTGCCGCTTGCATTCCTTGGCAGAGCTTCACAGAATACGTATTTTCTCGGCCGCTTATAATTAGCAAGTTCATCACTATTCCTGCACAGTTCATCCAGCTCATTTTCAGATAGTGCCGGATCTTTTTTAACTACAAATGCTGTGACCGTCTCACCCCAGCGGTCATCAGGCTGGCCGATCACTGCCACATCCAGTACGCCATTATGCGTATATAAAATATCTTCCACTTCCCTAGGGTAAATGTTTTCACCGCCGCTAATGATCATATCATCGACTCTGTCTTTAACGTACAAGTAGCCTTCGTCATCCAGATATCCTATGTCACCTGAATGGTACCAGCCCCCGTGCATGGCAAGATCGTTTGCCTCATCCCGATTAAAATAACCACTCATCATGCATGGACCTTTTACGATGATTTCACCTGTTTCCCCTGTCGGCACCACATTCTCAGGATCTGATGGACCATTTTCATTCGGCCTTACAATCCTAATCTCATGATTTAAACATGCCTGCCCGGCAGACCCTGCTTTCCGGATTTGATCATTTTCAGATAAAAACGTAATCGCTGGCCCCATCTCGGTCATTCCATATGCCTGTACGAGGGATACGCCTAATTTTTCCCGGCAGGCATAAACAAGTGCCGGAGCCATTGGAGCTGCTCCATACAGTCCCAGCTTCAGGCTTTCCAGGTTATAATGGCTTAAGTTTTCCTGCAGCAGCATATTCCACATGGTAGGTGCTGCAAAAAACTTTGTAATCTTCTCATCTGAGATTAACTGTAATACTTCTTTTGCATCAAAGTGATGGAGGATGGTATTTTTTGCCCCCACATGCACCCTTGGCAAAAAGGCACAGTGAAGCTCTGCACAGTGGAACATTGGTGCAGTCACGAGACCATTGTCACTGCTTTCAAGCTTTGTGGCTCCTATTACGATTAAACTTTGTTCAGCCATATCCCGGTGCCTGTGGACAACTCCTTTTGGCCTTCCCGTGGTACCGCTTGTGTACATGATCGCGTATAAGTCATTTTCGTCCATTTCTATTTCAATTTCATCGTGTGATGCTGCATCCACTTTTTCCCGATAGGATGAAGCATATCCGGGTGCCTTGTCATCAATGTACCAAAAGGCTGTATGCGGAAAACGTTTAGCAATTGGGGTAATGCCGGATTCCAGCATTTGTTCAAATAACACTACTTTTGGCTCTGCATCCTGAAGGATATAAGCAACTTCTTCTGACATCAGCCTAAAGTTGATCGGATTAAAAATGGCGCCGATTTTTGCACATGCAAAAAATGCTGTTGCAAGCTCCTCAGTATTAAAAAGGTAGGTTGAAACCCTGTCACCCTTCCTGACTCCCTCATTCATTAAGGCATTCGCCAATTTATTGATCTCAAGGCTCCATTCCTTATAGGTAAGACGCAGATTTTTTCTGACATCATACAGGGCTTCTTTATTCGGAAATTTTCCGGCAGTTAGATCGAAAATTCTTCCAATAGTAGTAGTCATTTTCATTCCTCCCCATTCTTCAGTCTAAACGTTCAATAATAGTCGCATTGGCCATACCAAGGCCTTCACACATGGTCTGAAGTCCATAGCGCCCCCCTGTTCTTTCTAGTTCATGCATCATGGTGACCATCAGCCGTGCACCGCTGCCTCCCAAAGGATGGCCGAGTGCAATGGCTCCGCCGTTTGGGTTAAGCTTTGCAGGGTCGGCTCCAGTTTCTTTCAGCCAGGCAAGCGGAACAGGAGCGAACGCTTCGTTCACTTCAAACACATCGATGTCCTCAATAGCCAGTCCAGCATTCTTTAACACTTTCTCGGTTGCAGGTATCGGTCCAGTCAGCATTAAAGTAGGATCAGAGCCAACTGCTGTGCGGGAAAGTATCCTGAATCTCGGCTTCATTCCAAGCTCCTCTGCTTTATCGCGTGACATAATTAATAGTGCTGCGGCTCCATCACTGATTTGACTTGAATTTCCTGCATGAATGACCCCATTCTCCTTAAAAACAGCCCTTAAACTTCCAAGTGCTTCCAGCGACGTTTCCTTTCTGGGGCCAGAGTCCTCCGAAACCGTCATGAGCTGTCCATCAGGCAATTTCACATTTAATGGTGCAATCTCTCTCTCAAAACGTCCTTCGTCCTGGGCTTTTAAAGCCTTTTGGTGGCTCTCTAATGAATAGCGATCAAGTTCTTCTCTTGTAAAACCATATTTTTCAGCAATGCGTTCAGCTGATAAGCCCTGGTGGATGATTTCATGTTTGTCTGTCAGTTTTTCACTGAATCCTACACCCTGATAACTGGAGCCGATTGGGACACGGGACATGCTTTCGACACCGCCTGCGATAACAATTTCCATATCTCCCGCCAAAATCGCCTGAGCTGCAAAATGGACAGCCTGCTGGCTGGAGCCGCATTGACGATCAATGGTGGTACCTGGCACTTCAATCGGAAACCCTGCGATCAAAGCTGCGACCCTTGCAATATCCCCTGTTTGTTCGCCTATTTGCGAGACACACCCAAGAATGACATCATCAATAATTTGCGGATCTATACCTGCACGTTCGACAAGTGCCATTAGTGCTTCAGCAGCCAGATCATCCGCCCTGATATCTTTTAAAAAGCCGTTTTTTCTTCCTACTGGCGTTCTGACACCTTCGACGATGACAGCTTCACGCATGTTTACTCCTCCTTATAAACCCATGTTCTTCGCAATAATGGTTTTCATGATTTCATTTGTACCTGCATATATGCTGGCAACCGGTATATCCCTGTATCTCCTTGCAATCTCGTATTCTTCCATATAGCCATAGCCGCCATGAAGCTGCATGCATTCTGCGGCAATATTCCGGGCATTTTCTGTAAGCTTCCATTTCGCCATGGAGACTTTTGTAACTACATCTTTGCCTGCCATATGTTCTGTGATCAATTGATCAAGGAACGACCTTCCCATCTCTATATCTGTTGCCATTTCGGCAATCTTAAATTGAGTGTTTTGAAATTGGCTGACCGGTCTTCCGAATGCCTCGCGATTCTTAACATAATTCATTGTTAAATTAAGCATTTCCTCTGCAGCCACCTGGGCAGCGATTGCTACGACAAGTCTTTCCTGCTGCAGCTTTTCCATCAAATAAAGAAAACCTTTCCCTTCTTCTCCAATCAGATTTTCTTTCGGAACCTTACAATCTTCAAAAATTAACTCTGCCGTATCCTGACAGTGAAGTCCGACCTTGTTTAATTTTCTTCCCCTTGTAAACCCCTTGGTTTCCCTCTCGACCGCAAGCAAGCTTACTCCTTTATGCCGGGGAACTGCATTGGGATTGGTTTTACAGGCAATGATGATTAAATCGGAATGAATTCCATTGGTTATAAAGGTCTTTTCGCCATTCACTATGTAATGGTCCCCTTCAAGTCTTGCTGTCGTTCTGATGCCGGCTAAATCAGATCCGGCGCCAGGTTCAGTCATTGCGATAGCAGTAATGATTTCTCCTGCCGCACACTTTGGCAGCCACCTTTCCTTTTGCTCATCTGTTCCATAAGCAGTAATATACGGAACAACGATATCATTGTGAAGCCCAATTCCCACCATGCCTGAGCCAACACGTTCAAGTTCTTCATTGATGACTACTGAGAAGCCCCAATCAACGCTGCTTCCGCCATATTTTTCTTCAATATCAGGGCATAAAAAACCCTGCTCCCCCATCTTGTACCAAAAATCCCGGGGAATGATCCTGTCCTCTTCCCATTTGTCATAATTCGGATAGGCTTCCTTCTCTAAAAACTTACGCAGTGATTGCCGAAAAATTTCATGCTCTTCCTGTATGTATGAAGCAGCCATATTATGATCCTCCGAATCTAAAATTTTTTTGACATAACACAAAGTACTATTCCTCACCTTTGAAAAGGCTTACATTTATATTGTACAATAATTATCGATATTTTTAGAACATTAAAATAATTTTTCAAAAAAAGAACCTATTCTATGCAGAAAGGGCAGGTTCTCTATTTACTTAGGCTGCATACGGATGCCGCCATCCAGACGGATCGTTTCTCCATTCAGCATCGGATTCACTAAAATACTCTCAGCCAGCCTGGCATACTCCTCAGGATATCCCAGTCTTGAAGGAAAGGGCACCATTTTCCCCAATGAATCCCTTGCCTCATCAGGCAGTGAATCAAACATAGGTGTATTAAACAATCCAGGGGCAATCGTCATAACACGAATCCCATAATCCGCCAGCTCTCTGGCAATTGGCAAGGTCATGGCAACCACACCGCCTTTCGATGCACTATATGCAGCCTGGCCAATTTGTCCTTCAAAGGCTGCTACGGAAGCAGTGTTAATAATGACGCCTCTTTCATCTTGATCATTCGGATCATTCTTTGCCATTTGTTCAGCAGCCAGGCGAATGACATTAAAAGTCCCGACCAGATTAATCGTTATGACCTTTTGGAACATATCCAGTGTGTGGACTCCCTTTCTGCCAAGCAGCTTGGCGGCAATTCCGATGCCGGCGCAGTTAACGGCAGTATTAAAGCTGCCAAATTTTTCAGAAGCGAATGCAACTGCTCCCTGCACGTCTTCTTCTTTTGTTACATCCGTTTTAAAAAAATAAACATTCCCTCCCAGTTCCTTGATAAGATGGCTTGCCCGATCTTCCGCCAAATCTGCAATAAGAACTTTTCCGCCGCATCCGGCTATTTTTCTCACAGTCGCCTCGCCAAGCCCTGAGGCGCCGCCAGTGATTATGGCCCTGCAATCTTTCAATTCCATAGTGAACCTCCTTTTATTAATCAGGTTTTCTATGAAGACATTTCCATTAAGAATGGAGATTTTCCTGCTGACTGGCCGAATTCCCTGCTGATTATTTATCAATTCCTTGTAATTGCACAAAAAAACAGCTCCTTTTCAGAAGCTGTTTTTCTATGCCAAATACCGATCGCCAAGAATTTCTCTAAGGTGCTGCCTGACCCGATACAATTTAGTTTTGACAGTGTTTGGGTTGAGATGGAGAATGTCCGCTATTTCTTTCTCTTTCAGCCCGTGCTTTGTTTTAAGCAGGAAAACCCTTTTCTGTTCATAGGAGAGGGAATCCACATAAGCGTATATCTGCTCCTCAAGCAAATTAACTTCTGCTTCCTGCCCAGCATCAATAAATTTACTTTCCATGCAGTTTTCAAAATCAAAAGAATCCTGTATTCTCTCATTTGTCCTTCTTTCTTTCCGGACAAAATCAATCGCAGTTCTGGTTGCAATCGAGGATAACCAGGCCCCCAGCTTTTCCTGATCATCAATGCTGTCCATTTTTTTATATGCTTTGAGCAGGGATTCCTGCACAACATCCTGTGCAAGATAATGATCCCGAGTTATATTATAAGCAATATGATAGAGCCGTTTATTGTAGAGCCTGCAGATCTCTCTCATATCCATTGAAGGTTTAATCACTTTAATCCCCCTCTCCTATAGGTTTCTAACCTTTTATTGAAGCCGTTCTTTTATAAAGGCTGGAACTGTTTTTTCCGTGAAGCTTTTAATATCAATTGTCCTTTGCTCATCAAAATAGAACGCAATAAGATAGTCTCCATCCACGAATCCTTCTGAATTCTTCAAGCTGCTTTCAATTTGTTCCTTATCCGTTAATTTGACGGCAGATTTGCTATCTCTCATTTCTTCAAAAACTTCTTCATACGAGTACCCTGCTGCAAAGTTGATATCGATATCCTTCGCTTTTGCAGCCAAAGCATAAGAGATATCATTGCTGTTCACTCTTGCTTCATTCAGCAGTGACTTTTCTTCCAGCCATTTCTCAAATCTTGAATAAGAAGGATACCAGGGCATATAAGCTTTATTGCTGTCATTATAAAAAATCTCAATGTGCGCATATGGCTCGTCACTTCCCTGGAGTTCTTCAAAGGAAGCAGAATCAATTTCTTCAGTTAATATCTCAATAGCCTCTTTTAGATCTTTATCGTCTGTAATGACCGCCCGCTTCGTAACTGGGCCAGTTGGAGTAATCGTCAATTTCGTTGCAGCATCTGCTGAAACCTGATAAATTTCATTTGTTGCCTTTTTATATTCATCTGATTCATAAATCAGCTTAAGAAATGGCTTGTATTCCTTTTTATTAATCCTGTAATCACGGATTAGCTTTTCACCATTCTTCAGTTCATACACGATAAAAACTGAATCGCGGCCCGGAATCTCCGCAAGCCTGTTTTCATCCTTTACAATCGTCTCATGAAATCTTCTGACCAAATCAATATTCTCGTATTCTTTCAAATATAAGGGTTCCTCAGTATCGATATCACTATAAAGGTAAAAACTCTCGCTAAAATGAACCCGCTCAATCTCATTGCCCCGTGGTATGCTTTTTTCATATTGAGTAAAGTCAAATTGGAATAAGGCGAATAAAGCCGCCATTAAAGCTGTGTATGCCAGCAATCCTTTCATATTAATGGTCACACGCCATGATTTTTGCAGAACCATTTCGGCAGCCGCATATCCAATCAATGCTCCAAACACGTAGCCAGCTATAAGCCAGCTCATGCCGCCGCGCATCTCACCGAAATATCCTCCCCCTAAAAGCATCGTGCAAAAAGTTACACCATATTTAAAGATGGGTTTTGTAATCGGAAAAACCAGGGCATGGGAGACAGCCTCCATCCTTCTCCTTTTATAGATCTGCAAACCAAGACAATACAGAGACAAAATAAGAAAGAGATAAATAACAGCCTCTGCGCTTGAGGGAGTGCGCATGTTCATCTGAGTTAGTGCAATTAAGGGAGAAAACTTCTCAAATTTGCTTGCCATATAATATTGGTCTGGATAGCCAAATAAATAGAATGGCAAATTAATAGAAACTAAAATGATCAGGCCTACAGGGAGCAAGAGGAAAATATACGTTAAGGCACCTTGAACGGCGGATAATCCCGTCAGCATTCCCACAGAAACTCCTGCCAGGTAAATCACAATATTAAACAAAAGGGTGATGCCCACCCAATTGAATATCTCCCCAATTGAATAGAACTCCTGCAAATTCATGGGCTGGTACAGTATCAGAACTATCAAAGCAATGAGTAAAACCGGCGAAATTAATAGCATGATGCCAGTTAAAGCATACTGATGAAAAATGGATGCCCGCTTGACTGGGAGACTGTGCATTAAATCGCTATATTGTTTTACCTGTGTGTATCTGAATAAGAACACTGACAAGATCACCGGCACTGATATATTAAAAATAAACTGGATTTGGAAGTTGTGTTGAAACAGATTGTCAATGTCCAGAAATTTCCGCTGTTCCTCTGAAGAATTCATTATTATATCAAGTGGAATAGCGAAGAACAGACCGAGAAAATATACAATGGAAACCCAGCCTACACTTCTGAAAATCGTTTTTAAAATTTCCCTTTTAACCAAGGATGTTCTGGACTGCATATCCAATATCCCCCATTTCATAGATGAAGATCTCCTCTAATGTAAGGGGAAGCATATCGAAAATCACAGGCTTAAATTGTTCTACATATGATGATATTTCCTTCGCATCTCCCTTTACAATGCAGATCATAATGCTGCCTCTTTTTTCTTTATGAAGGATTTTCAGCGGATCGAAAATGGCTGGTACAGATCCTTTAAAAGCCACTTGAATCTTATGTGTATCTGTTTTAAGGTCATCCAGGTCTTTTTCCAGGATCATACGCCCTTTATGCATGATGCCAATAAAATCACATAAATCTTCCACTTCACGCAGGTTATGAGAGGAAATAAGGATGGTCATTTCTCTTTCGGCAACCTCATCTATAAGCAGGCTTTTCACTTTTTTTCTCATGACCGGGTCCAGCCCATCCATAGGCTCATCCAAAATTAAAACTTCCGGCCTGGCAGACAAAGCCAGGATAAAAGCAGCCTGCCTCTGAATGCCTTTTGAAAATCTATGAATCTTTTTATGTATGTCCATTTCAAAAATAGCAGCAAGTTCTTCAAAGCGGCCGTCATCCCATCTGCTGTAAATATTTTGATAAAATTGTGCCATTTGCTTAACTGTATATTGAGGCAGAAAATAGGGATGGTCCTGAATAAAAAAGATCCTTTCCTTAATTACCGGATTTTCGAAGACCGGCTGGCCGTCAATGGCAACATACCCCTCATCCTCCGCATAGATGCCTGCCAAAAGCTTCAAGAGCGTTGTTTTTCCGGCTCCATTGGAACCAAGCAAGCCGTATATGGACCCTTTATTGACTTCGATGGAGACATTTTCAACAGCCTCCATCTCCTCGAATGATTTACGTACATTACGGATTTTGATCATCTTCTATCCCTCCCCCTATAGCTGCTTCTAATTCCTGAATCATATTAAATAATTCATCTTTTGTAATTCCAAGATATATAGCTTCTGATAAAAGCTTTGAAAGTTCACTTTTCACTTTTTCTATTTTTTCTCTGTTCAGATTGGGAGTTGCTGGACTGACAAAACTGCCCTTCCCCTTTATAGAATAAATATAGCCCTGAGATTCTAGTTCCCTGTATGCCTTTTGAATCGTATTGGGATTGATTGTCAGCTGATGGGCCAGTGTTCGAACGGAAGGCAGCTGTTCATCTGCTGTTAAGACCTCGGTGATGATCAGCTCTTTAAGCCGCTCAACCAGCTGTTCATATATAGGCTTTCGGCTCCTTACGTCCAATTCAAACATGTTTACCCTCCCATCTGTACGTAGTGTACTATCATTCATAGTACAGTTAATACAGTTAGATTATATTACAAGTAATTGGAAAAGAGAAGAGGAAATTTAAATTTTTATAAAAAGAAAAAACTGGCTCAGCCAAAGGGCTAAACCAGTTATAATTAATTATTTAGCTGATTTCACATTCACCGGAGGCGGAGGCAAAATCATGTTGGAACGTCTATTGTTTGTTGCGATAATATAAACAGCTGCGAATGCGATGCCAACCGCAATGAAGGATCCGAGATTGAAGATCCCTTTTTGCGAATACCATACAATCGAGTAGCCCACTGACCCAGCCAGCAAGGCATAATAGAAGAATGGGAAAAGGGTTTTCCGAATGACAGTGCCTTCTTTTCCGACAAGACCAACAACAGCTGATGCAGCAACTACGTTATGGACACAAATCATGTTTCCAGCTGCTCCGCCGACTGCCTGAAGAGCTACAATCCAGGTTGCATCCACTCCAATCTGTGAACCAACATCATATTGGAATAGAGAAAACATCATATTACTGACAGTATTGCTTCCCGCGATAAAAGCACCCATGCCTCCTATAAACGTTGCAAAGAACGGCCAGAATTCCCCTGCAAGTGCTGCAGCACCGTTTGCAAGTTCGATCGGCATCTGATTATAGCCTGCCTCTCCCCCGCCGGTATTGATGAAAACCTGTACCATCGGAACAGTGAAAATTAATGCGGTTGAAGCAGCAACGGTTGTTTTTCCTGAATCTGCCCAGGCTTTTTTGTATGAACCAGAATTCATTCCATGAATAAAATAGGTGATAACGGATACAAGAATAAAAATGGTCCCCGGCAAATACAGCGGCTGGAAACTTGAGGTGATGCCGGAATCGAAAATGTTTTCAAACTTAACCGTCCAGGCCTGGAGCCACTCCAGGAATGGAAGCGATTTCAATCTGGACAATACTAAGAACAGGCCAACTAAAACATAAGGAGTCCAGGCACGCAGCATGCTCATGCTTCCGCTTTTGTGGGCAACTGCTTTGATTTCAAGTTTACCAGTCCACTCCGGATCCCACTTGGATTTCTCTTCAAAATCCCAAACCTGATCCTTAGGAGGCATAAGAAATCCTTTTTTTGCCGCAACAACAACAATTGCTAAACCAGTTAATCCTCCAATCATAGACGGGAATTCAGGTCCAAGAACATTGGCAACAATTACATAAGGGATTGTCATGGCAAAAGATGCGAACAGGGCAAACTTCCAAATCTTTATCCCTTCTGTAAACGATTTGTTCTTGCCAAAGAATCTTGTCATTAAAGCTACTACAAATAAAGGAATTAATGTGCCTGCAATCATATGGAGAATAGCTACTTGTCCGGCAATTTGCGTTACAAGGCCAAGCAGATTATCTGTAAGGCTCGCATTGCCAGATAAACCGGACTGCACACCAACGAGCATCGGAGTGCCTACTGCACCGAATGAAACTGGTGTGCTTTGAATAACCATCCCGGCAATTACAGCTGCCATAGCCGGGAAGCCCAGACCCACTAATAGCGGTACAGCTACTGCTGCAGGAGTCCCAAACCCGGATGCGCCTTCAATGAAAGAACCGAATAGCCAGGCAATGATAATCACTTGAATTCTGCGGTCAGGAGAGATATCGGTAAATCCCTGGCGGATGGTCTTTAAGCCGCCGCTTTCCTGCAGAGTATTCAGAAGCAGTATTGCACCAAAAATAATGTATAGGAGTGTTCCGGCGACAACCAGGCCATTAATGGATGCAGCCGCCACTTTTGCACCCGACACCTTCCAGACAAATAGCGCCAGGACAACAGCTACAAGGTACGAGATGGGCATGGCCTTACTTGCCGGCCATCTTAGTCCGACAAGGAATACTGCAACTGCAATAATTGGCAATAATGATAATAAAGCTAACATTCCAGTACTCATTACTTACTTTTCCCCCTTTTGTTTTGTAATAGCGAACAATAATTGCACTTTGTTGCGGACTGCGAAACATGTTATATAACTATAATTGTTTTGTTATACAACAATGAATCAAGCTTATTTTTATTATACAAACATTTTTCATAATTTCAATAATATTTGGAAAATTTAATCTATGCATTTACACAAAAAAATTTGTATGTATATACAAAAAAATTAGCCCAATATATCTTTTTATCAAGATATATTGGGCTAATCCTAACTTATTCGGCTGACATGTCCGAGCCGGGCGGAAATCCCTTGTCCGGTTTTTACCATTATAGACTTTAATGCATCAAGTCGATCACTAGTCATCCGCATTGTCGGGCCTGAGATACTGACTGCAGCAATAACTTTGCCGAGGTGGTCAAAAATAGGAACGGCAACACAAGTAATCCCATATTCATTTTCTTCCAGATCAAGGGCATATCCATTTTGCCTGACCTGCCCCAATTCTTTCATAAATTCATCTTTATCCGTTATGGTTTTATTTGTATGAACCGGCATCCCTTTTCTTTCAAGGATATCAAAAACAACGCTTGAAGGCAGATGAGCCAGAATGGCTTTTCCGACAGAAGTGCAATGCATCGGAGCTCGTTTGCCAACTTTAGAATGCATCCTTAAAGTCTCATTGCCCTCAAGCTTTTCGATGTACACAACCTCTCCCTGGTCGTAGACGACCAAATGAATGACTTCATTTGTTTCATTTTCCAGCTCCTGAAGAAAAGGTCTTGCCTCTGCACGCAAATCGATTGATTCAAGCAGTTTTGAACTGATCTCCAGGAATTTATACCCTAATTTGTACTTGCCGGTTTCGCTATCCTGCTCTATATATCCGTACTGAACAAGAGTAGAGAGGATACGATAAACAGAGCTTTTATTGATATCAATCTGATTGGCAATTTCCGTTACGCCAAGACCGCTTTTTTTCAGGCTGATCAATGTAATAATATCCAGTGCCCTGCTGACGGACTTGACCATGTTTTCTCTTTCCACAATACTCACCTCTGGTGCAAAAACCTTAATCCATTACAAATAGATTATACCGTTTTTGCGCTTTCACGTGCCACTGCAAAGGTATTCCGCAGCGTTCCAATCTCTTTGATCTCACATTCGATAACATCGCCTGACCTAACCATTTCAGCCCCAACAGGGCTTCCTGTAAGGATTACGTCACCTGGCATCAGCGTCATGACATTAGTCAGGTAGGAAATCATTTTTCGAATTGGGATAATCATTAATTCTGTGCTGCTGCTCTGCTTCTCTGAGCCGTTTAATTTAGCCTCAACTTTAACCTGAAATGGATCCAGGTCTGTTTCGATAACCGGACCAAGCGGAGTAAATGTGTCAAAGGATTTGCCAATTGTCCAATGTCCATCATTATGGAAGAATTGCGGTGCAGTAACATCATTCCCAACTGTGTAGCCAAAAACATAATCAAGCACATCTGACTCTGCTACATTTTTAGCTTCCCTGCCAATGACCACTGCCAGTTCTGATTCAAATTTCACCTCTTCAATGCCTTCAGGAATGATAATATCCTCATCAGGCCCTATAACAGAAGATACAGGCTTAAAGAAGAATACAGGGATTTCCGGGAGTGTCTCAGGCAAATCTGATTTCACTGACACATAGTTAGCTCCAATACCAATAATCTGATTTGGAACCAGCGGAGCAAGCTGCTTAACTTCATCCTGCGAAAAGCTCTGGCCAGTATACTCCCAATCTCCGAAAATATCACCTTTAATTTCTTTAAATATGCCCCCCTCTGCTACTCCTGTATGTACTGCCCCTTTAACTTCAAATCTAGTAAATTTCATCTTTTTCCCTCTCCCCTCAATTACTTTAAGTCTGCAGATCTTTAGAAAAACAGGGCACATGCATGCCCTGTTCTAAAACTATTACTGTTTAACAGCATACCTGGACTTAGCTTCAAGACGGCGGCGGTGCAAAATAGGTTCTGTATAGCCATTTGGCTGATCATAACCTTCAAAAACGAGGTCACATGCTGCCTGGAATGCAACTGATTGATCAAAGTCAGCAGCCATTGGGCGGTATGCTGGATCTCCACTATTTTGTTCATCCACAACTTTAGCCATTTTCTTAAGTGTCTCAAGCACTTGCTCCTTCGTGCAGATTCCATGGTGCAGCCAATTCGCAACATGCTGGCTTGATATTCTTAATGTCGCACGGTCCTCCATTAAACCAATATTATTGATATCAGGAACTTTGGAACAGCCGATGCCCTGCTCAACCCAGCGGACAACATATCCCAGGATACCCTGTGCGTTGTTATCCAGTTCTTCTTGAACTTCCCCTGGAGTCCATTGCGGATTTTCAGCAACCGGAATCTGCAGGATTTCATCACGAAGGTCCGAAATTTCTTCCAGCAGCTGGTTTTGCACCTTTTGAACTTCCACCTGATGATAGTGTAAAGCATGAAGGGTTGCAGCAGTTGGAGAAGGTACCCAGGCTGTATTGGCTCCAGCGTTCAGATGGCCGATTTTCTGCTCCATCATATCAGCCATCATATCAGGCATAGCCCACATACCTTTTCCAATCTGCGCACGGCCTTGGAAGCCTGTTTCAAGGCCTGTATTGACATTGGATTTTTCATAGCCTTTTAGCCAAGCTGTTGCCTTCATGTCATTCTTGCGGATCATTGGGCCAGCTTCCATGGAAGTATGCATCTCATCCCCAGTCCGGTCCAGGAACCCAGTGTTTATGAAGACGATGCGCTCCTTTACTTCACGAATGCAGGCTGCCAGGTTCAAAGATGTACGGCGCTCTTCATCCATTACACCAATTTTAAGTGTATTCCGCTCAAGTCCGAGCAGATCTTCTGTCCGGTCAAACAACTCGTTTGCAAAAGCAACTTCCTTGGAACCGTGCATCTTTGGCTTAACGATATAAATGGAACCTTCTGATGAGTTTTGGTATGGGCCATTTCCAAGCAATGTATGCTTGCCAATCAGGCTGGTAATTACCGTATCCAGAATACCTTCCTGTACTTCATTTCCATCCGCATCTAAAATCGCATTAATGGACATTAAATGTCCGACATTCCTGACAAACATTAATGAGCGTCCAGATAATGAGAACTTCTCTCCATCTGGAGAAACATACGAACGGTCGGGATTTAATGTACGTGTCATTGATTTAGCACCCTTTGTAAAGGCGGCGGAAAGGTCTCCCTTCATTAAACCAAGCCAGTTGCGGTACACAAGGACCTTGTCTTCAGCATCAACTGCTGTTACTGAGTCTTCACAATCCATAATTGTGGTAATTGCAGCTTCAAGCAAAACATCCTTTACTCCGGCATCATCCGTTTTTCCAATTGGGTGGCTTCTGTCAATTTGAATTTCAAAATAAAGGCCATTATTCTTTAGAAGTACCGCAGAAGGCTGATCCTGCTCTCCCTGGTATCCGGCAAACTTTGCTTCTTCTTTTAGATTTGCAGTTTCGCCATTGTTAAGTACAACAGACAGCTTATCGTCTTCCACTTTATATTGAACAGCGTCTTTGTGAGAACCTCTTGACAAAGGAACGGTTTGATCAAGGAATTCCCTGGCAAACGCAATAACCTTTTCTCCCCTTACAGGATTATATCCGCCATCTCTATTTGCCCCGTTTTCTTCACTGATTGCATCTGTGCCGTAAAGTGCATCATATAAGCTTCCCCACCGGGCATTTGCTGCATTAATCGCATAACGCCCGTTATTAACTGGAACGACCAATTGCGGTCCAGCCTTCACAGCTACTTCATCATCCACGTTTTCCGTAGTAATCTTAAAATCTTCGGTCTTTGGCTCAAGATAGCCGATCTCTTCTAAAAAAGACTTATAGCTATTAAAATCAAAATCTTGATTTTCTCTGTGCCAATTGTTCAGCTTATGCTGAATTTCATCCCGCTTCGCCAGCAATGCTTTATTTTTAGGTGTCAGATCATTTATAAGCGCTTCCAAACCTGGCCAAAATTGTTCCTGATCCACTCCGCTTCCCGGCAGAGCCTCGGAATTGATAAATTCATAAAGCTCTCTTGCAACTTGCAGGCTTCCTGTTTTTACATAGTTTCCCATATTCATTTCCTCCTTTGGTTGCTGCTTTTACCATTTCTAATTTTAATGCGGCTGCCGATCCTTGTTTCTTATTACGAAACGGCGTTTCTAACTTTCTCTTAAAAAAATAATAGCATGTTTCCAAATGGATTTTCAATAATTTTCACACAACTTTATTCTTCTAATTGATAAGGCTGAATTTAGTTTTTCAACATTCGGTAACTGCCCAGCCTTCTATTGAAGGCTGGGTATTCTGTTATGAAATTGCCTGGGCCTTCATCTCTTTTTTGATTTCAGCACATCTGCTCGGCGATGGGAACAGTTTTCCAGCATTCAGCAGATTATGAGGATTAAAGACTTCCCGGATATCTGTCTGGGCAGCAATTTCTTCTTCTGTGAAAACAAATCGCATTTCTTCCCGCTTTTCAATGCCGACTCCATGTTCTCCAGTTATGGTCCCTCCAACATCGGCGCAGACTTTTAGGCACTGGCTTCCAGCTTCAAGTGCTTTCTCTGATTCTCCTGGTATCCTTGCGTCAAATAGGACAAGAGGATGCAGGTTTCCATCTCCCGCATGAAAAATATTAGCAATCCTTAATCCCGATTCACTGCTAATCTGATTGATTCTGCTTAAAACTTCAGGCAGTTTGCTTCGAGGAATGACCCCATCCTGAACCAGATAATCGGGAGAAATGGCTCCCATGGCACCAAAGCCTGTCTTACGGTTCGCCCACCATCTTGCTCTTTCCTCTTCACTTCCTGCCGCACGGACTTCACGGACATTCCTCTTTCTGCAAACCTCAAGGATTTGGTCGATCTGTTCCTCAATTCCCGCTGCAATTCCATCCACTTCAATTAAAAGAACTGCTTCTATATCTTTTGGATGGCCTACCGGAAAAGCTGCAGCTTCCACACCTTCAATAGCAGTCTTATCCATCATTTCAAGAGCTGCTGGTACAATACCCGCAGATATTATATCTGATACTGCCTGGCTCCCATCTTCAACCCGATCGAAGTAGGCGAGGACAGTCTGCTTTCCTTCAGGGTTTTTCAGTACCCTCACAGTTATTTTTGTTACAATTCCAAGGGTCCCTTCAGAACCAGTAATCAGACCCAGTAAATCATATCCGGGAGCATCGGGAATACCGTCCTTGCCAATTTCCACTATCTTACCATTAGGCATGACCACTTCAAGTCCAAGAATGTGGTTTGTAGTAACTCCGTACTTCAGACAATGTGCACCGCCGGCATTTTCTGCAACATTTCCGCCAATTGTACAGCAGTATTGGCTGGATGGATCCGGTGCGTAATAATAGCCTTTATCGGATATTGAATTTGTGAGTTTCAGATTTACAAACCCAGGCTCCACAACGGCGCGGCGGTTTTCAAGATCAACGCTAATAAGTTTTTTCATCCTAACCATACTGATTATTATTTCTCCATTAAGAGGTATGGCTCCGCCGCTCAGCCCCGTACCTGCCCCCCTGGCCAGGAAGGGAAGATTGTTTTCCGAGCAGTACGTGACAATCTCCGACACTTCTTGTGTATTCTTTGGAAAAACGACTGCTCTTGGCAAGTGCTTATGGATCGTAAAGCCGTCACAGTCATAAGCAACAAGATCTTCTTTCTGGTAAAGAATGGAACGGGAACCTCCCACAATTTCAGCCAAATTTAAGATGTGTTGGTCCTGTGATTTAACCCGATCTTTCGTTCTCACTCTTTTCCCTCCTTCACACGGTCTTCCTTTTGGTAAGCCCAGTCAAGAAGCTGGACAGTATGGACAATTTTCTGATTCCTGCCGTATTTTTGAACTCCCATGGCCATTTGAAGCATACAGCCGGGATTTCCCATTGAGATCATTTCCACATCATCTGGAACATTTTCCATCTTGCTTTCAAGGACCGCATTGGCCATTTCCGGATTGGTAATATTGTATATTCCTGCACTTCCGCAGCAGCGGTCTGAATTAGGCATGTGTACCATGTCAACACCAGGAATATCAAGGAGAATATCACGCGGCTGCTGCCGGATTCCCTGACCATGTGCTAAATGGCAGGCATCATGGTAAGTAATTCTGGTTTTCATTTCTGCCTTTGGTTTTTCATAGCCTGTTTCATGAAGAAATTTTGAAATATCCTCTACCTTTTCAGAGAACTCTTCCGCTTTTGCATGCATTTCAGGGTCTTCCTTAAATAATTCTGCGTATTCCTTCATCATGCACCCGCATCCGGCTGCATTAACAATTACTTTATCAAAGTCTTTGAATGCTTCCATATTCTGCTTCGCCAGCTTCCTGCCCATATCACGGTCTCCCGCGTGAACATGCAGGGCTCCGCAGCATGTTTGGTTTTGGGGAATGACAACATCATTTCCATTTCGGGTCAGTACATTTATGGTGGATTCATTAATATCACTGAACATGACATCCATTACACAGCCGGTCAGCATCGCAACTTCCTGCTTTGTCTCCCCTTTTGCTTTGATTACTTTTACGTCTTTATATTTCTTTTTTACAGGCTCTTTCACTTCAGGCATGATGGATTCCATATCGGCAAGGTGCTGCGGCATAATATTGATTAATTTGGTTTTCCGGACTGCTTTTTGCATGCCGCTTTTTTGGTAGAATTTCAGAAGGCCGCCCAGCGTATTTAAGCGATTCTGGTGAGGGAAAAGGTCATGAAGAAAAAACTTGCTGATGGCTCCTTTCACTCCAGTTAATGGCATTGCCTGCCGAATCTGGCCGCGTGCTTCCTCAATCAAACCGCCAACATCGACATCAGCTGGGCATGCAGTTGTACAGGCACGGCAATCCAGACATTGAAATACCGGGTCCATGAATTGCTCATTTACTTGAAGCTTCCCTTCAGCCACAGATTTGATCAAGTGTACACGCCCCCTTGGAGAATGCTGTTCCTGACCTGTCTGTTCATATGTCGGGCATGATTCCAGACACATGCCGCAATGGACACAGTCAGCCCATTTCTTTTCATCTGGCGGATCGCTCCATAAATAGTTTCCCAATCCCGAGGTACATGGCGGCTCTTGCTTTAAATCGAGTTCACGGACACTCATTTATATCCCTCCTATGAATCTGTTTGGGCTTACTGTTTTATTTGGGTCGACTTTTGTTTTAATCCCCTGAAGCAAAAAGAAATGAGAAGGTTTATTTCCCCAAACATCCACTTTTTTCCGAAGCTCAAATGGCAGGTGCTTTGCAACCGCATATCCCCCTGCTCTTTCAGCGATCTGCCTTACATGTAAAGCGGCATCGGCGACATCTGGCTCTGCTCCTCTAATGGTCACTTGGCTCAATCCATGGCCCAGACCTCCGTGTGATTCGACTTTCACATTGAATTTATCTTGAAGCAGTTCAGTATCCTTTAATATTCTCACCGCGTCGAGATTAACAGTTCCAACCTTAAAGGAGGCTTCTGTTTGAATTAGCAATTCCTTGTCTGCCCCATTCGGAATATGCCTGTAAAAGCGATCCCAAAACAAATCCGCTTTTTCCTTGGAGCTTATACTCAATTTCGCATCTTTCGGCAGCATATTTCCCACAAAAATTTCCTGATAACGTACAGAGCTTTCAACATCTTCAAAACTCATAGCTATCGTGTAAGAGTTTATTCCGCTGAGTCTATCTGAAAGTGCCGGATTCAGCAGTTCAAGCGAAACTGGTTCAATCATAGAATCCAAAACCTTCACTGCAAACGCCTTTATATCCTCCAGATTTCCGGCTGGAAACGAAACGAGAACCAGACTCTCACATTTAGGGATTGGGCGAAGCTTTAAGGTAATTTCAGAAATCACACCAAGTGTGCCCATCGATCCTATAAACAATTTATTCATATCATAGCCGGCAACATTTTTTACGACTCTGCCACCCGAACGTATTACCTTTCCATCCGGATAAACAGTCCTTAATCCAATAACTGCATCACGGGCTGAACCGTAGCCCAACCTTTTGGGTCCGCTTTCATTTGCTGCAATGATTCCGCCTATTGTGGCATTTTCGGGCCAAAAAGGATCGAGAGATATCTTTTGATTATGTTTGGCCAGATAATCCTGAAGGTCTTTAAAGCGAGTTCCGGATCTTACTGTTACTGTCATATCACCAGGTGTGTGTTCCACAATCCCTGTATATTTTTCAAGTGATAAAAGAAAATCCGCTTTTTCATTTAACCCTCCGAATCCACGTTTTGTGCCACCGCCCATAATGTTGATGGTTAGACCATTCAAATCTGCATGCTTAATTGCCGCTGCAATCTCATCTTCTGTTTCCGGTAATATAATCATTTCTCCTGAGTTGCCAAATGGGCTTGAAACTTCATTTTTAATTATCTGGTCTTCTCTAAAATAAGTTTTTAAAGCACTTATCGATTCTGCTGCAATCAACATATCCACCCCGTTTGTTTCGTAATAGCAAACAACGTTTCTGATAAATTTCAAAAAAACATTAACGTTCTTGCAGGATACTCATTTGCAAAAGTTTCTCAACCAGCTCTAAATGTTCAATCATATTCTTATGCGCCTGATCCGGCTGCTTATTTTTAATAGACAAATAGATACCCAGATGCTGCTCTTCAATCTTTTTTGCGATATCATCCCGTGTTTGAAGATAATGATGGAAATCGATCATGGATTTTTTCAGTGTTTCAGATATAAATTGCACAAATTGGATAAGTATATCATTGCCTGCTGCATGGGCAATCGCCATATGAAACTGATAATCCTCCTCCCATCCATGGATGGCTGCATCGGAAATCAGCTTATTCATCTTCGCCAAATCCGCTTCAGACCGATTTGCGGCTGCCATTTCAGCGAGACCTGTCTCAACCATTTTTCTTGCCTGGAATAACTCATGGATATCTTTTATATCCGGGTGCAAATGTGGATTATTAAACAGTTTAGAAGAATCAAAGCGGGTTATGTAAGTGCCTTCTCCTTGCTTTACCTGCACAATCCCCTTGCCCTGCAAAGAGGTTAGCGCGTCTCTGACAGCTGACCGTCCAACACCAAATAGTTCACACAACTCCCTTACAGAAGGAAGCTTATCCCCAGGTTTAAAGGAACCTTTTGCAATCATGTCTTGAATTTGCTCAGCAGCAACCTCAGAAATTTTGCGCGTTGAGATCTTTTTTACATTCATTCTTACGCCTCCTCCCTTTGCAGACATCACATATCTGATAAGTTAATTGTTATTTACTATTTAAGCACGCTTAATTGTAATAATCAATAAAATATTTAGAATTTAATAAAAATTATTTTATCTTGATGGGCGGGATGAGTTTGATTGCTGGAGAACTTCGGATTTTTGAGGAGATGGAGTCTCAAACTTGAGGTATCTTTAAACTCAGTTTGAGGTAGTTTAGTAAACTGGGTCCGGACTTGATGGCACTTTGGACTCTGGTAGAGAGATTCTGTTTTTTGGCTCCGAACCTGAGTCTACTTCAGATTCTGGTTGAGCTCATCCTGAAATGTGAGTCCGAACCTAGTACAACTTCGGACTCTGGTTGAGGATATCACGTATTTTGGGTCCAAACCTGAGCCTACTTCAGACTTTGGTTGAGCTCATCCTGGAATTTGAGTCCGAACCTAGTGCAACTTCGGACTCTGGTTGAGGTTATCCCGTATTTTGGGTCCGAACCAGTCAAGTTATTGCAAGCAGCACGGCCCAAAAAAATATAAATCCCCAACTCTGATTTGGTAATAATCTAAAAGTGAGTTCAACATAAAAAACCTGACTTCCACGTTTTAACATGGAAGTCAGGTTAATTTTACTATTCTATAACGCGTACAACTCGTCCATTAAACTTAGTTTTCCAATAGCCACTGGACATGTTTGCAACCGCAACACCCGTTGAGCTTTGTGAACCGATGAATTTACCGCCGCCGAGGTAAATGCCTACATGGCCATCCCTTTTATAAGTATCAAAGAAAACAAGATCTCCAGCTCTCATTTCGCTTGCTGAAACCTGGCGCCCGCCAAACTTAAGAGAATCTGTGCTGGCTCCAACACTAATTCCAGCCTGGGAGAATGCCCAATGCACAAAACCTGAGCAATCAAATCTTCCATTGGCTATATCATAAGCATTTCTGCCGCCGCCAAAAACATAAACAGAATTACCGATATATTTATTGCCTGCAGTTGTAACAATGCTAATTGCGCTTCCGCCCTTGACGCTTGGCTTAGGAGCAGAGTTGCTGGATCCTTTTGTTTTCTGTGCAGCAGTTTTTTGCTCTTTGACAGATGATGAACCTGTTGGTGCAGAAGTCACTGAAGCCGAACCTGCTGATGATGAAGTCGATGCAGCTGTCTGTACTACTGGCGCTGTTTGCGCCACAATGCTTTGTTCGATTTGAGCAATCATAGAAGCATATTTAACATCTTCGCTTTGCAGCTTTGCCTTCTTATCTGCAATTGAATTTTCTTTATCTTTTAACTGCTGGATTAATGAGCTATTTTGCTGCTTTTGCTCCTCCATGATGGACTGCATGCCTTTTAATTCGGTCATCATGCTGGTTAATCCCGCTAACTCTTCTTCCACTGCAGCCTTCTTTTCTTCAAATGCCTTTTTATCCTGTTCCTGTTCTTCCAGTAATTGTTTGTCTGCCTGAACAAATGTGGTTACTGCTCCGACACGGTCAACAAAGTCACTGAAACTGGACGCACCAAGAAGAACATCTAAATATGCCACTGTTCCGCCGCTTTCCTGAAAAGATTGTGCACGCTGTTTTAGGATCGCGCTTCTCTTTTCGATTCTTTCCTCAATGATAGCCATTTCTGCCTTCAATTGATCTACTTCGGATTTAGTGCTGGCAATTTTAGTTTGAGTTTCAGCTATTAATTTATTATTATCTTCAATCGCCTTTTCAACTTTACTAATTTTATTATTTAATTCAGCGATTTCTTTAAGTACACTTACCAATTCCTTATCCGCTTCAGCCAGTGTGGCCTGCAAGCTGGAACGCTGCTGCTGTATTTGGCTTTTTTGGTTTTCGAGCTTATTGATTGATTCAGCATTTACACCTGGGATTGAAAAAGCACTTCCAAGCCCAAGGATAATAGTTGTATTTAAAACGATGAGCCTTTTTCTCAAAGTCATTACCCTGCTTTCTAATATGTACTTGGTCATTTATTGGCCGTAAGAATATAAAACTATTTATCTATGTATATTTTGTTAAGTGATTACAATAAATATCTCTAGTAAATTTGTCTTTCCATGGAGGATTATACCATCCTTATTTGACAGACTTGTTATAGAAATATTACAAAAATATTTCAAACGTGACATTAAACCCCTTTTTTCGCCATCCTTATATGACATAATTCCCTATTTTACTCAGAGAAGATGTCCAACGACAGTTGTGTGCTGTATTCCGGAAAGAATAAAAAAAGACTGGAATCCGGATTCTATCTTCCAGATTTCAGTCTTTAATGAATACTTTTAATCCATAAACTTGCTTTGGATATCCTGATCGAACACAAATACCGACATTCCAAAATCCCGTTCGATATCTATATCCACAAACAGGTCAATTAGTCTTGCCTGCAAAAATTCTTCCATTTCAGCCGGCCGGTTCTTTTTATACATCTCCTTGACCATTTCTGTTCTGGCAGCCCGAAGCATTTGTTTCCCTTCGTCTGCACTTGCTATGAATTTTTCCACAGGAGATAAATTACCTTCCATTTCACATATAGCCCAATGTTTGCAGAAAGTTGTCCTAACTTTGCTAGGTCCTTTGCCCATATGTTTTTTTCGGAAGGAGCGCACTAAATTACTGAATTCAGCTTCATACTTGTTCATATTCCAACCCTCATTAACCTATTTTCATGTATAATCCCAATTATACATGTCCAATGCAGGTTTCACTTTAATAAGTTAATCAATTAATACAATTATTGTCAAACTAAACAATCTAAATTTCTTGTTTAACTGAATTATATGCTACTATTTTGTTAGTTGAAAGGTTCTAGGAGGAAGAATTATGGATATTCTAAGCAGCAGAAAAATTGTCAGATTTCAGAATGGAGTTCTGCAGGATGCAGAAGATTCAATTGTTTCCGAACACCCTCTCACAATTCATCTAAATGGAGAAGAGTTCGCAACAATGGTCTGCAGCCCAGAGAATATTCGGGAATTAACAATCGGCTTTTTGGCTTCTGAAGGCTTCATCAGGAGTATTGACGAAATCAAGGATATACAAATAGATGAAAGCAAAGGATTTGCATATGTGGAGTTACATACCCAAACTTCAACAGCAAGCCATGAGTTCCACTCCAAACGGTTTATTGGTTCATGCTGCGGGAAAAGCAGGCAATTTTATTTTCACAATGATGCCAGGACAGCCAGAACTTCTACATCAAAGCTGACCTTGTCTCCCAGCCAATGCATCTCATTTATGAAACAGCTGCAGGAAGGCAGTCTGACTTTTCAAGAAACCGGAGGAGTACATAATGCCGCCTTATTTTCTGCAGATGAAGTGATTGTCAGCAGAACAGATATTGGCCGGCATAATGCTCTAGATAAAATCCTTGGGTATTGCATTGAAAACAGGATTCCTGTAAGAGATAAAGTTATTGCATTCAGCGGCAGAATCTCTTCGGAAGTTCTTCTAAAAGCCTCCAAAATCGGAGTAGGCATAATTCTATCAAAATCAGCTCCGACTGATCTGGCCATAAAACTGGCAGAAGATCTTAATATCACAGCCGTTGGCTTTATACGCGGTCAGTCTTTTAATGTTTATTCTCATCCTGAAAGGATCGTTTCAGGGGCGGAAGATTAATAAAAGAGGAACCTAATTATTATTAGCTAGCAAACCAAGGTGTTTGTACACACCTTGGTTTCAATTTTATTTTAATTTTTCAGACAAAAAAACCAATCAAGTTCTGATCGGCTTTTCACACTGAAATCAATTTATAATTTAATTATACAATGGAACGGGAGGATCAATTCCTAATACAGGCTGTCCATCGACTGTTAACCATACATAATAATGGTCAATCTCTGTTTTAAGTATCACTTCAATTTTAGCGATTAACTTTTCTTGCATTTCAAACGATAACCTTGCTGTTTCCTCTCCTAATGGTATATCTTTCAATCCCAGCAAATCAGCAATTTTCCTTGCATCTTCATAGGAAACTTCGACATATTTATCATATTCCGGTAAATATGCAGCCTCCGCGGTTTTAATTCCTAATGCGGCAGTCAAGATTACTGCCATTAAAATAAACCCTATCTTTTTCATTTTTTTCCCCCATAAATTTAAATTTGATCTATAAGCCCCAGGAAAACATCCAGAATTTCAGGATGATACATGGTTCCACGGTAATTCAATAATTCTTTTTTAGCTTCTTCCTTACTCCTGCCCTTTTTGTACACTCTATCCGTGGTAATAGCATCATAAGAATCAATAATCGAAATGATCGAAGCTTCAATAGAAATCTCGCTGCCTTTCAATCCAAGAGGATAACCTTTTCCATCAAATCTCTCATGGTGCTGTTCGACTACTTTTCCTGCATCTATCAAGAGCGGCAATCCTGTTTCCTCAAGTATTTCTCTTCCGAAAACAGAATGTTTCTTCATTATTTCCCATTCCTCTGGAGTGAGTTTACTCGGCTTTTGCAATATTTCCAGGGGTATGCGCAACTTCCCCACATCATGAAGAAAAGAAGCTAAATTCAAGTTTACTAGTTGCTTAGAATCTAACTCTAATGTTTTTCCAACCAGCATAGAAAGCTTATTAATTCTTTGGCAGTGATCTCTGGTATATCCATCTTTTTCTTCAATTGATATTGATAACTCCATCATTTCCTTTGTTACTTTACTATAATGAAAAAAAACTGGCCTTGATGTTACATAAAGAAATTCAGTGGTAGCTGCTGCTTCAAAAACATAATGTTCTTCTACTGGTGCCCTAAAAAAAGAACTCCCTGTTTTTATTTTCTTGGTTTCATTTCCATTTCTAAGAATTAATTCCCCTGAAAGTACACATAAATATTCTAGTGCTTCCCAGCCTTCTTGGGGTTCAATCCCCCACATTATGCCCGGATCAAGCTTATGATAAATAACCTCTGTCCCGTCCCCCGAAGCAATCAGGGAGATTTGCAAGCCTTTCATGTGGACTGTTTCAATGAAACTATCTTCATTTATAATGCCCACTTTATTACCCTCTTTCTTATACTTCGCAAATGATGTATGTTTTGGGTGGCAAATTAATAAACTTTCCTATATTGCCATTCTAGTACATGATTTTCCATTTTTCCACAAAAATTTTGCTATTAAATTGATATTAAAGAGAATATTGACAATATTTAAGGCTATTTGCCTGATTTTATCATTTCCAATAAAAAACCAGTGACCTTAAATGGGGTCACCGGCTTGTTGTCATTCTCTTTTGTTAGGAGGAACATCTCTTTCGTTTTTCTCCATTTTGTGTATTTTCTGGTCTTCTGGAAGCTGTGTGTTCCTTTCCATGGCGCTTGTATCTTCTCCCATCCCTTTTAGGAAAGTAATCAGAAGTGTAACCGCACGATTGACTTCTGGATCTTTTAATGCCTTTACCAGTTCAAAGTAGCTTGTTTTTTCATCCGTTTCTTTATGTTCCGCCACCCTGGCAATACCGGAATTTAATTTTAACAGCAAGGGTTCAAGCTGCTGAACATTAATGGTGCCAAGAGTTCCAACCATGAGAAGCAGGTTTTTGATTGTATTGGTAGCTTCCGGTTTATCCACTGCTTTAACAAGGACATTCAATACTTTATCTCCCTGTCCAAATAAGCCATTTAATAATGAAAGAATTCCCCGATCATGCATATGTCCTACTGCTGTCAGTAGCTCAAGAATGGAATCCTTATTATCTATCAGGGCATTCTCCACTTCTTCCAGGTCCTTTTTGCGTTTATCCTCTGGGCTTAATTCAAAACGCTTGATGTTATTAATCGCTTTAGCCATGCTGCTTTCGCTCCTTTTTCACCATTTCTCCCGGGAAAATATAATCTTTTCTTGCCCATTTCTTTTGCACGTTTACACCTATCTGCGGCTGCGGATTGCCATAGCGGTGATTAATTCTTGGAAGCGGGTTGCTTCCTTCTTCACTCAGGATTTCAAGCTTTACCTTCGTTTCCTTATATGCCGGTGTATCGGTATCCTTGTCGGCATAGCTGCTTGTTAATAAATTTATGGCGGCTTCGCCCCTATCATTCATAGGAAGGTAAACTTCCTTTCCTTTAACCCTATCCGTTATATGGCACTTTACTTTCACATTGCCATATGGCGATGTCAAACGAACAAGTGTACCATCCTTCAACCCTCGTTCTTCGGCTAGTTCAGGTGATACCTCCAGGAAAACTTCCGGTGTTTTCAAGCTGATTCCTTTTGACTTATAGGTCATATTACCTTCATGGAAGTGCTCCAGAAGACGCCCATTATTGACATGAATATCATATTCCATTGGGTATTCAAGAGCAGGAGTCCAATCTACCGGAAAAAGTCTTGCCTTGCCATCCGGAAAAGGAAAGCCTTCCGTATAGAGGAGAGGACTGTCTGTTCCATCTTCAGCCACGGGCCATTGCAGACTATTGTATCCTTCCAATCTATCATAAGTAACTCCTGCGTATAATGGCATAAGTCCAGCTGCCTCGTCCATTACTTCGCTTGGGTGCGTATATGTCCAGCCTGCTCCCAGCCGATTTGCAACTTCAATGATAATCTGCCAATCCGGCTTCGAATCCCCAAGCGGCTCGAACGCCTGGTAAAGACGCTGAATTCTCCTCTCTGTGTTAGTAAATGTTCCTTCCTTTTCCAAACTTGGACTTGCAGGAAGCACCACATCCGCAAACTCAGCTGTACGGGAAAGGAAAATGTCCTGTACCACAAAGAAATCAAGCTTCTCAAAAGCAGCCTGCACATAATTAATATTTGAATCCACAAGTCCCATATCTTCACCCTTCAGATACATCGCTTTCAGCTGGTCTTCATGAATCCCTTCTACCATTTCGTGATTATTCAGTCCGGCCTTTTCCGGAAGCTTTACTCCCCATGCATCTTCAAACTTCTTTCTCACATCAGGGTCTGAAACCTTCTGATACCCAGGCAAATTATCGGGGCTGCTTCCAAAATCACCTGCCCCCTGCACATTGTTGTGGCCCCTTAAAGGATACGCACCTGCACCAGGTTTAGCGTAATTTCCTGTTACAAGAAGCAGATTTGATATGGCTGTACTTGTATCACTGCCTCCAAGATGCTGTGTGACACCCATTGCCCATAAAGCGGAAACACTATTGGCTTCATGAATCATTTTCGCCATTTTGATTAAATTGTCTTTGGAAATCCCGGTCGTTTCTTCTGCAAATTCCAGCGTATATTTCTCCAGGTTTGATACAAATTCTTCAAGTCCATTTACTTTTTCCTGCAGAAACTTCTCATCCGCCCATCCCTGGTCGATAATGTATTTGGTAATGGCAGAAAGCCAGACCATATCCGTACCTGCACGAGGACGCACAAACAGATCAGACCGCTCTGCCATTTCATGTTCCCTTAAGTCAGCCACAATTACTTTTTGGCCGTTAAGCTTCTGGGATCGTTTCACCCTGGTAGAAAGAACCGGATGGGATTCAGACGTATTGGAACCAATAATCAGCACTAATTCAGAGTTTTTAATATCTTCGATTGAACCAGCATCCCCTCCATATCCCACAGTTCGAAATAACCCTACAGTTGCAGGGGTCTGGCAATATCTTGAACAGTTATCGATATTATTTGTCCCTATGACTGCCCTGCCAAGTTTCTGCATTAAATACGATTCCTCATTGGTACATTTAGATGATGTAATAAAGCTCAATGCATCTGGGCCATGCTGTTCTTTAATTTCCGAGAATTTTCGTGTAATCAGTTCCAATGCTTCGTCCCATTCTGCTTCACGGAATGAATCGCCTTCCCTGATTAGCGGCTTCGTTAATCGTTCCTCACTATTCACAAAGTCCCAGCCAAATTTCCCTTTTACACATGTAGAAATTCCATTGGCAGGTGCTTCTGCCTGAGGCTCCACCTTCAGTATTTCACGGCCCTTTGTCCATACATCAAAGCTGCAGCCGACACCGCAATATGTACAGACTGTTTTGGTCTTTTTAATTTTCTCTTCCCGCATAGCTGCTTCCATATCAGATATAGCCAGAATGGACCCATATCCTGTTTCAACATTTTTAGTGATTTCAATCATTGGACGAAGAGTGTCTTTGGCAATTCCAGTCAGAAATCCGGCTTCCCCCTCCATTCCTTTTTCCATCATGGCATTACATGGACAAACCGTAGAACAGTGTCCACAGGATACGCAGGAGGACTCGTTAATGGGCACATCGTTATCCCAGATAACCCTTGGTCTCTCCCGCTCCCAATCAATGGTAAGGGTTTCAGTAACCTGGACGTCCTGACAGGCTTCCACACATCTTCCGCAAAGAATGCACTGATCGGGATCGTATCTGTAAAATGGATGAGATTCATCCTTTTCATAAGGTTTTTGATCAAACGGGATGCTTTGGTGATTGATTTTCATCGCCTTAACCGTATTATGTATTTCACATCCCCCGTTGTTATAATCACAAACCGTACAATACAATTCATGATTAAAGAGAATCTTATCCATGGCAATGGTCTGCGCCTGTTTTACATCAGGATCCACAGTATCAATTACGTCTCCATCTTTAATTTTTGTGGAGCACGAACGTACAAGTTCTCCATTGACAGAAACAATGCAGGTATCACAGGTCTCTATTGCTCCAAGGCTCGGATGGAAGCAAACCTGAGGAATTTCAATCGAACTATCGTTTAATAATTGCAAAACGGTTTGATCCTGCTTTGCCTTCATTTCTATACCATTTATCTTTATATTGAGAGATGCTGGCAACTCAATCATCCTTTCAATGAATCGGTTTCTTAGGTTTTCACTACCCTTGCAAGAAAAAGTTAAACGTTTAGTTAATGATATTGGCAGATAACTCCAGGCATTCTAACAAAAATAGATTTTAATGGACACAAAAAAAACGGCTGTAAATTCAGCCGCCTTTAACACATTTATTTTTCCAGCAATGACAACAAATGATTTCTAAGAATCGCTTTCATTTTTTCTTCATTAAATTGATCTGGTTTCATTACTGCATGGAGGGCGAGGCCATCAATAAGGGCATGCAGACGACCTGCTTCTTCCTCAACTTTCATTTCAGTTCCGGACAGTCCTAATTTAACTAGTCCCTCAATGATGTTTCTGATGCCTGTCTTCATTTCTTCGTATACACGGCTGCTAAGTTCAGAAAGATGCGGGTCTACTAAAGCCTTTATATTAAATGCTATCCAGACTTCCATTTCCAATCGCCGTTCTTCATCTAGAGGAAGTAATTCCCCCAGCACGAGAATCATATTTTCGAAATGATCATCTGTAAAAGCCGCATTCTGAATTCGTGTTTTCACCCTTTCTGATACTAAGTTCATTGAATACGCCAACAGTTCATTTTGATTTGAAAAATAATGGCGCAAAGACCCAGCAGATAGACCTGCTTCCTCCGCAACTTTACGAACAGAAGCACCTTCAATGCCCTCTTTTTTAATCACCCGCCATGCTGCTTTTCCTAAAATATGCTTTTGCTCTTCATGGTTAACTTTTTTTGGCATAATTATATTATACCACCTATTGCTTTTTTAACACAGTTGTATTACAATATTTTTATAGTACAACTGTGTTAAAAAGGGATGTGGAAAATCTGATTGGCTGGCTAATTATCGCATGTGAAATTGGTTTTTGGATTTTTGTTGCTGCAGGTTTAACAGCAAGATATATAGTAAAGAAAAAATCATTAGGTGGTTTCCTTCTGCTTTGTACCCCGCTAATTGATTTAATTCTAATTGCAGCAACGACCATTGATTTGCACAGTGGAACAGAGGCAACCATTTTCCATGGCTTTGCAGCAATTTATATTGGCGTAACCGTAGCCTATGGAAAACCTATGATTCAATGGGCAGACGAAAGATTTGCCTTTAAGTTCGGAAATGGACCAAAACCTGAAAAGCCAGCAAAATACGGCAAAGAACATGCAAGGAGAGAGAGAAACGGATGGTATAGGCATCTTCTCGCATGGATAATTGGTTTGGTTTTATTAATGGCTATGATCCTTTTTATTGACAATCCCCAGCAAACGGAGAGTCTCAAAGGATTAGCAGGAATATGGACATTGGTTCTTGCAATCGATTTTGCCATCAGCTTCAGCTATACTGTTTGGCCGAGAAAAATGAAAGCTGAAAACTCAAAAATAACTCTGTAGTTTCACAAAACCTGCTTCTTGTCAGGTCAAAAGTTTATCATTATAACCGTCCTTTTTTAGGAGATATCAAAAAACAGGAGCCTTCTTCGGGGACTCCTGTTTTTTAATTATTATTGGCTGCCGTTTTTCTGCAGGACTTTCAATCCAGATCCCATATCGGATGCAAGTACATAATTGCGATCTACGAATACACCCCAAATGTTAGATTTGCTTGGAATATAGACACCAATTTCTTCCGGATTCGACGGGTCTGTAATATCAACTGTCCTTACACCCCCTGCATAATGTGAGAGATACAATGTGTTCCCCTGAACCTTTGGATCATGGACCGTCGCTCCTCCAGGAATCTTCTCAGTGAAGTCGGTTCTAAAAGTGCTTAGAAGCTTTGGATCTGTCTTATCTTTGATATCATAAATCATTGTGTAGCCATAGGCACTCTCAAAGCCCTCTCTGGTTGGACCAAATACCTCCCTTGTCTCTATAAGGACATTTCCTCCTTTAGCTAAATCCATCGAATGGGCGGCTCCCTGAACATCATTGGCGAAATCCGTCCTGCCCAGATAAACTGGATTTTTGGCATCGCTAATATCAAGTATGATTGTTCCTAAATCCCAGTACGAAAGGAAAGCTGTTTTCCCAGTTCCATCTGTTTTGACGCTATGAGCAAACGCTGCCCTTTGAATTCCGTCTTCATCAGTCCAATTATATCCATCATAATTATCATCGTTCACTTCAGATATATAATTGCGCGGATTAAATTCATAAATTGTTTCAGGCGTTGAGGGATTAGTAACGTCTACAATATTAACATCCATTTTATCACCATGAGAATACAGATCTGCATAGCAATTTGCAGTCAGCACATAAACATTATTTCCTTGAACGGTTAGGTAAAGTTCATGTGTTCCCCGTGCCCCCGATGTATCTTCCCAAAATCCCAATTCCTTTGGTTCCCGAGGGTTTGTTACATCGTATAATACAAATCCTCCTTTTGCATTTGGGTTGGTTCGATCTACCTTTTGAACGCTGACTGCAGCCAAATCACCTTTAAAGTGCTTCGTATTAACAGTTTTTACAATTACTTTTTCCTGCCATGTCCCTGGGATATGAGCAAATGACGACACTTCTACTGGATTTGAAGGCTTTTTCATATCAAATACACGCACTCCGCCTTCACCCCCATTTTTGGTATGTGTGCCTACATAGGCAAAGCCTTTATGCGCATAAACATCACCCGATGAATTTTGTACTCCCTCTTTTACTTCTTTTAGTGGAACAGACGCTACTTCTTGAAGATTACCTGTATTTTTGCTGCCATCAAGCAATGGAACAGCTAATTCAACACCTGCCAGACTATCACCTTTTTCAATACCTCCGCTGAATTCATCATGTGCAAATGCTGTTGGGCCACCAGCGGATAGGACAAGAGCTCCGGCTAAAGCAGTTTTAATTAAGATTTTCTTCTTCAAATTTATTCCCCCTAATATAATTTAGCTATGTAGTCGGTACGCTAAGTTTAAGTGTCCCGAAATACTGCATTTTTTATATTAAAGAAAATTCAGAATTTTTAATATCAGAAAATTTTCCTATATTTTCTACAATATATGACTGATTCTCTTCCATCCTATATAACTAGTGAACATAATGGAATATGATATTTACACTAATTTGACCAGTCTTTGCGTATTTCTTTTGCCCCCCCCAAAAAAAGAAAACACCTTCCAATGGAAGATGCCTGAATAAATTTATCTCCTGCTTTTCAGCTTTCTTTTTACAGCCGGAACAACATATTTTTTCACTAATGAAGCACCGTTTTTTACAATGAATGCTTTTATTAATCTTTTCAATGCCATGAAAGGATCCCTCTTTTCGGTTTGAACATTACTTTATATTCTTTACCTTTTTAGTATGTCCGTTAAACATTGAATGCAAAAAAGCCCTTGAGGCAAGGGCTTTCTGCTGATTATAAAGGAAGCAGGGATATTTTCTCTTTTTCTTTCAGCTGTTCAATCATTCCATACCACTCCTGCGGTTTAGCCGATAGAACAGCGTAATATTCTGAAAGGAAATTAATAACCAAGCCAGAAGGAATCTCTGTGATTTCTTCATCTGCTGGCATGAAGCAAAAATCAAGTCCCTTAACTGCTTCCCCATCATTTTTCCAAGAAGGATGAAGATATGGGAAATCAAGCTTCTTATAGCCCATATGAGACAAAACCTCCCGGCGGACGAATGGGTTCATTGGCTTGGCACCGCCAAATTCATGGTCTTCAATTCCATAAGGATCATAAATTTCTGCAAACATGCCAAATAGCTCTTTACCGTTTTGGCCGGCAAGCTCGTCAAGATCCTTGGATCGATTTCGTGCAAGGAAACGGCCAAGGCTTAGGCCCTGATGGCCAATGATGGTAAAATCAGTCATGGCAATATTCCATTGCGGATAGTAGCGATATTCGGTAGCACCGACCACATCACCTTCATGAACAGCCGCAAACACACGAATTCCAGAATCTTCAAGAGGTTCCTTCCACAATTCAAACTCAAGTACTTCTTCAGGAGGAAAGACTTCTTTCATCAACTCATGCATTTTAACAAAAAGAGGATCATGAATACTCGTAATTCTGATATATTCCAATGTACTATCTCCTTTGCCGCTTATACCTTAAATGGATTGTTCCACTCCATTAAGGCACCGTAATTAAGTGACTCCTCATCTTCTAAATAATTTTCTGCAACAGTAAGCGGAGTTCGGCCGCACCTCAGCAAAAATGTGATAACCGGATCTTTCTTCTTCCCATCGATCAATTGCTGAAGATATTCCTGGGCAGTCAATTCATGGGCGAATTTATGGTAGCCAGGCATCCGCCCCCCTCCAAGCAAGCGATCGAGACCTAATCTAATGACAACCTGATACATAGCCTGCATCATTAATTTGCCCAGCCCAAGTTTTCGGAACTTGGGTCGGACACTTATACCAACAATATATAATGTTTTGCCTTGAGGATTATGATTGCGAATATAGCCGCTGTCGGTTATTTCTTCCCATGTATGCTCCGGGTGGGAAGGATCAAAATCAACAATCAGCCCAGTTAAAGACCCTGCTAATATTCCTTCAATCTCGATGCAAAGTGCACCATCCTGAAAGAGCTCCACATGGTTAGTTAATTGCTCCTTATTCCACCATAAATCCGAAGGAAAAGGGGGCGGAAAGCATTCAGCCTGAATGTCAATTAATTGATCAAAATCCGCTTTAGTATAATTCCTGATTACAGCAGGCACCGGCTTATCCCCATCAAACACATAAAATTCGCTTCTATATGCCATTTTTCATCCTTCGATATTTTCTTTTTCCCAGTCGACATACAAATCCGTTCTGCGGTCGCGCCAAGTCGTAACAGAGCCGCGTTCTCGGACTTCATATAAAAGGCTAAGGTCAAGGTCGGCAGTCACAATCATATCGTCATTCAACTCGCCTTCCACCATAATCCCTTTTGGCGGAAATGGAATATCATTCGGTGTAATGACAGCTGCCTGGCCGAAATTGGCACGCATAAAGTCGACAGTAGGCAGGGAACCAATTGTTCCTGTGACCACAACATATACCTGATTCTCAATAGCTCTTGCATGGCTTGTATAGCGGACACGGTGGAAACCATGCCGGTCGTCCGTACAGGAAGGACAGAAAATAACATCTGCTCCTTTTGCTTTTGCCATACGGACGATTTCCGGAAACTCAATATCATAGCATGTCAGGATTGCTATTCTGCCTTTATCTGTATCAAATACACGGAGGCCTTCGCCAGGTGACATATTCCACTCATGGACTTCAGTAGGAGTGATATGCAGTTTAGCCTGCTCTTCAATCCGCCCATCCGGATAAAATAAATGAGCCACATTATAAAGGCGGCCATCTCTGTTAATAACGTGTGTACCGCCAATAATATGCATTTTTGTATCTTTAGCAAAATTGGAAAATAGCATTTTATACTGTTCTGTAAAACCAGGCAATTCATTTATCGTCAGACTTGTTCCCTGCTCGCTTCCAATGGACAAAAGCTGTGTGGTAAAAAATTCAGGAAATAAGACAAACTCCGATCCGAACTCCTGTGCAGTTTTAATGTAATGCTCACATTGCCCGGCAAACTCTTCAAACGAACGAATGGTGTGCAGATGATACTGCACAGCAGATACACGAATTTTCAATGTAATCCCCCTCATCAGAAAATGTATAGATGAGTATCACTCTATCTTTTAAAAATTATCAATGATTTTCCTGCATAGCACAATACTTTTTTAATCGGAATACGAAATTTTTTAATTAACACTATTTTATTTTACAAACCAGACTTTTTGAATTTTATCTTCTTCAATTTCATACATTGCTATTGCATAAATAGACTGACCGTTTGCCCTTCCAGTAACATATTCATAATCAATAACTATATTTCCTTTTGCCATTCTGGAAATCAGCTCAGCATGCTGATTTGGATTGTTTTTAAAAAGCTGGCTGTACCTCTCCCTCATTTTTTCTTTTCCTTTATACATAACCTCGTCCCCAGGGAATGTCATAACTGTTACATCATCACTATATACTGCTAAAAATTCATCAATGTTCTGCCGGTTATAAGCATCAAGCTGCTGCTGAGCAATCCTTCCTGTTTTTTCTTCCAATTGGGACACCATCTTTCCATCGTTTTTCTTTCTATCCTAAGGTTTTATAGCATGCCGGTCTAGTTTTGTGCCATAAAAAAAGCATTACCCGTAAAAGTAATGCCTTAAGTCTCTATTTTAATAATTTGCTTAATCCTGATATAAGCCCAATACCTTTTTTAAAATCATTGTTTGCTGCATTAAGTACTTTTAAATATAGGCTTAAAAGGGAAGCGTTTTGTTTCTTTAATTCAGCTACCTCTTTTCGAGTTGTTTTTAATTCGGATCTTATTGCCTCCATTTCTTTTTGCAAGGAAACAAGTTCTCTATTTTCGATGTCTGGAATCTCTTCGATAGCTGCTCCATCTTTATCTTCAGGCGGCTTTTGAGAGATTTCCCCGACCAGTCCCATTAGGGAATCATCCTTCAATATCTTATTGGCCATTTTAAATAAAGATCCGAAATTGATATTATTTTCATCCTTCAGTAAATTTGCTGCCAGTTTTTCTACAGCCTCGGAATTATACCGATTCTTATTGCTTGCCGGTTTTTCAGATGAATTCTGCTGTTCTGGTTTATTTTCCTCCATTTTTATCCCGTCCTTCTTCGTTTTCACTCACTATTCTATGAAACTGCAGTATATTTGGAATGGACAAACATACAGGATTAAAAGATTTTATTTTTTCATACGAAAAACCCTGGAAATATACCAGGGTTTCTGTAATTTTTCTTTAAGCGTCATTTGCAGAGCATCCCAAAAGGCTGCAAATTGCCTCCACGATGGCACCTTCTGCTGAAGGTACAAGAATGCTTGCCAAAAGTAATACAACGGCTAAAAGAATGACAATTAACACCGTTAATGGTTCTACCATGATGATATCCCCCCTTTAAAGTCATTTAGCAAGGGAACCCTTACGTAGACATGTTATGTTTAAAATTTGGACATGCTTAAACTACTATCCTATACTGAGAAAAAAGGGCGCTTGTCCATGGGGGATAACACTTAAATTTGAAAAAATGTCCATCCTATAAATTTAATTTTTTACTGTAAAGCTATTAAAATTATGATTTGCAGAGATCATTAAAACTTAATTACTATATGAGAAAGCATATATTTCATCAGTATCTAAGGGAATTGAGGCACCCTTGTAAAACTATATGTAACAAAAGCTGGCCCCCGTGACAGCGAGCCAGCTTTTCATTTACTTCTTTTTCAATTCATTTGCCAGAAATTCAACATCCGTTCCAACAATAACCTGCAGACTGGTTTTGCTGAGCTTTATTACCCCTTTTGCCCCCAGCTGTTTTAAACGCCCTTCATCAACCATAGCTATATCTTTCACCTTTAAACGAAGGCGGGTTACACAATTATCGATTTCTTCAAGATTTTCTCTGCCGCCCAGAGCCTCCAGATAAGCATCTGCAGCTTCAGCATAGTTGCCTTTTAGAGCGGAATTCCCTTCAAATTCACCTGCAATTTCATCTTCCCTTCCCGGCGTTTTTAAATCCAGTTTCTTAATGAGGAAATAGAAAACCACAAAATACAGAAGGCCATAAAGGAGACCTATTCCCGCAAGCAGCACTGGCTTCTGGGCAATGCCGAAGTTTAGAAAATAATCCAGGGCACCTGCTGAAAACCCGAACCCATGATGAATATCCAACAAATAGGAGATGGACATAGCCAAACCTGTTAAAATAGCATGAATAAAATATAGTACCGGTGATAAGAACATAAATAAGAATTCTATCGGCTCTGTAATACCGGTCAGGAAGGAAGTAAATGCGAGGCCTGCCATCGCCCCTGCCACCGCTTTCCTTCTTTCCTTTTTAGCAGCTGCAACCATGGCAAAAGCAGCGCCCGGCAGACCAAACATCATGATCGGGAAGAATCCAGTCATGAAAATCCCTGCAGATGGATCTTTTGCAATGAATCGCCATAAGTCTCCTTTAATGACATCCCCGGCTGCATTAGTAAACTCACCAAACTCAAACCAGACAAGCGTGTTCAATATATGATGGAGCCCAACCGGAATTAATAATCGGTTGAGGAATCCGAAGACTCCAACACCCGCGGCACCTGCACCAATAATCCAATCGCCCACACTGTTAATGCCTGCCTGGACCGGCGGCCACACATACCCGAACAAAAATGCAATGACAATCATAACAAGTGATGTGATAATGGGCACGAACCGTTTTCCTCCAAAGAAACCAAGCCATTCCGGCAGCCTAATATCATGATATTTATTGTATAATAGCCCTGCAATAATACCGGAAATGATTCCCCCAAAAACACCCATATTGACCGTTTCGTTTATCGCCGCGGCACCTTCAGTCAGCACAAAATAACCCACTGCACCGGCTAGGGCAGCGGCCCCGCTGCCATCCTTAGAAAAACCGATGGCAATCCCGATGGCAAACAATAGAGCCAAATGTCCAAACACAGCATTCCCGGCTGCAGATATAAACGGAATGCCTAAAAGGTCATCCTGTCCCAGCCTAAGCAAAAGTGCAGCAGCAGGCATGACTGCAATCGGCAGCATTAAAGACTTGCCAATCTTTTGTAAAAACCCCAACATTTTTACACACCTCTTTCTGCATGGATTATTACATAATATGAACAGGCTTTATAATTCAGTACCAGACACCATCAGTATTATGCCGACCCGCCATATAATAAAAAAAGAACCTGGGGCATTTTGCCGCCAAGTTCTTTCCTGCGAGTTTAATAGAGTAAATATTCTTCACGTGTCTTATTGAATTGTTTTAATTCTTTCTGCCATTTGGAGGAGATTTCTTCAACTGGCTTCCCTTCCTCAATGTCTTCACGGACCCAGCCATTGCCCATCAGATTGTCAAAGAATGAAATTCCTGCACTGTTTTCGGCACGGAATTCGAAGTCTTCCGGATACATATCATGGATCGCCTTCACGATATGAAGTCCGGTCTCGACAGGCTTGAATGCATCGCGATGTGTAACATGAATTTGAATCCCATGTGAAAGCTTTCCTGCATGCTTAGAGAAGCTTGGTGTAAACGAAGCAGCTCTGAAGGTTACCCCCGGAAGATTAAGACTGTTCAAATGTCCAGCCAAATCATCAGCGTTGATAAATGGAGCACCAATTAATTCAAACGGCTTCGTTGTTCCGCGTCCCTCAGAAACATTCGTCCCTTCAATCAATGCAGCTCCCGGATATACTAAAGCAGTTTCTAAAGTGGGCATATTAGGGGACGGCATGACAAACGGAAGGCTGGTGTCATCATAATACATTTCCCGCTTCCAGCCATTCATTTTGACAACAGTTAACTCTGCACCAATTTCGAACTCTTCATTGAATAATTCGGCCAGTTCACCTACTGTCATCCCATGCCGGAGCGGGATCGAATAATTCCCCACAAATGAGGAATACTTCATATCAAGCACAGGTCCTTCAACCTTTGTTCCACCTTGGGGATTTGGCCTGTCCAGCACGATTAAAGGAATATTGTTTTCTTTTGCTGCTTCCATTGCATATGCCATTGTATAAATATACGTGTAGAAACGTGTTCCTACATCCTGGATATCAAACAGGAGCACATCGATATTTTCCAGCATTTCAGGTGTAGGCTTCTTGGTTTTTCCGTATAAGCTGTAAACAGGAAGCCCTGTCTTTTCATCGATATAATACTCAACATATTCTCCCGCCTGTGCACTTCCGCGGACTCCATGTTCCGGGCCATATAAAGCTGTTAACTCCACATCGGGATCATTGTGCAGAATATCGACAATGCTGTTTAAATTCTGGTCTACCCCAGTCGGGTTTGTGATTAAGCCCACTCTTTTCCCCTCTATGAGATCCTTCTTATCATTTAAAAGAACTTCAACTCCAAGCTCGAATTTCTTTTTCTTGCCTTTTCCTTTGCCATTGCCGTTATCTGCAAGCACAACAGTTAAAGAAGAGAGTACGAGAATCATTGTCAAAAACCCCATAAACCATTTCTTCATATATTTTTCCCTCCTTGATCAGAAAAGCGGAAGCTCCTTGCCCATCCCCTACATCTTGGTGGGGAAGGGGGTGGAGCTAGAAAGTTTCTAAAATTCCAACGATAAAAATTCTACTAATATTAAGAATGAAGGCACAGGCAAAACCCTAGGCTGCCTGTACCCCTTCCTATTTAAAAATAGCAGTGTGCCTAATAGCTCAATCCATGGCCAAATTCAAATAAAACACTGCCATCTGGACCCGGAATTGTTACAGGCAATTTACCTGAAGGATTAACCTGGCCAAAAACAACACCTGCAGATGCATCAAAGCTTGCCGTCCTGAATCCGTATTGCGCAATGTAGGCATCAACTTCCGGATAAGCCATGATGTCATATGGGTTACGGATGCCAACCGAAATGACTGGAGCTTCTGACTCAGCAATGATGGAATTAACCATTTTCATCTGAGCGCTGTCCGGTGAGCGGCCTGATACATTAAACGTATAGGAGCCCACAATAACAGCACTGGCATTCCTGATTAGCTCCTTCTGCTCTTCCGTTAATGCATAGCTTGAGGTTTGGATGACCGTTGTGTTTGCATGAAACTTGCTGATTGCGTTCTTTAAGTCTGCAATATACGTATTGCCGACAACGACTATATTATCTTCAGGAGATAATTGCAGCGGCAGTGCATCTCTTTCATTTTTAACCAATGTGACTGAACGTTCAGCTGCTTCTTTTTCTATTTGTTTATGTTCTTCTGATCCAACAATCTGAAGTGCGTTTGCAATTTTTTCATCGATCGGCTGTGGTGTCTCTTCTTTAATAATTCCTCGCTTTATTTTCAAAGTTAAAATTCGTTCAACTGATGATTCAATGCGTTTTTCTGATATTTCTCCATTCTCCACAGCATTCACTAGCCCTTCTGCAACTTCTTGAAGCCCAACAGGCATTAGCACAATATCTGTTCCAGCTTTTACTGCTCGAATGGCCGCGTCAACTGGTCCAAAATGTTCGGCAATGGCATTCATATTCATCGCGTCTGTTGTAATAACACCATCATAGCCCATTTCTTCCCTCATAAGTTCTGTCAGCACTTTATGGGAAAGAGTGGCCGGAACTGCAATTTCCTCACCAGTTTTTTTCGAGATTGCTTTTGTATCATCAATCTTAGGGAAGGTAACATGTGCTGTCATGATCGCATCAATCCCTGCTTCCATTCCCTTTTGGAAAGGATACAATTCAACTTCTTTTAGACGTTCTTTGTCATGTGGTACTTCAGGCAATCCAAGATGGGAGTCTACTGCTGTATCTCCATGTCCGGGAAAGTGCTTTGCTGTAGCGGCAACACCTGCTGATTGCAATCCTTCGGTATAAGCAACACCCATGTCAGCGACAAGCTGCGGGTCCTCACCAAATGAACGAACGCCAATTACCGGATTGTCGGGATTATTATTTACATCCATAACAGGTGCAAAGTTCATATTTATGCCAAGTGATGCCAGTTCCTTTCCAATCGCCTTGCCGACCTTTCGGGAAATTTCTTCAGAACGGGCAGCTCCTAACGCCATATTGCCAGGCATGTCTGTTCCTGATTGAAGACGTGTTACAATTCCGCCTTCCTGGTCAATCGTCATTAATAAGCCGAATTTATCTGCAGCTTTCTGATAGTCGGAAACCAGTGTGGCTGTCTGTTCTGTTGTCACCACATTTTCACGGAATAATATGACCCCGCCAAGATGATAATCTTTTACCAGCTTCTCAATTTCCGGCAGCATTTCAGTGACATTTTTCCCCTTCCAGGTGCGGAAATCAGGCATCAGCATCTGGCCGACCTTTTCTTCAATAGACATGTTTTTCACTGCTCGGCTAATGAGATCATACCGTTTCCCATGCTCCTTAATGATTTTCACTTTAAAAGCTGGCTTGCCCTTGCTGTGCTTTTTGCCGTCAGGTTTTATTTGAAGTGCAATACGGTCCTTATATACTCCGTCCGTTACACTGATGAAGGTTTTTCCTGGCTTCCCCATTAAGGTGATATTCCCCGCCTGATCAACTGCTGCAACATTTTTATTTGAAGATTTCCATTTCACACCATCTGAAATTCCCATGAAATGTCCTTCTTTATAGACATGAAGCGCCTTTAATTGAAATGCTTCTCCACTAATTTCCGTACTGACATCAGGCACATTCTGAAGGATGATTAAATCCTTTGCTGCACTTTCTGCAGAGGCTTGTTTCAAGGTTCCTCCGATCCATAACTGCGAAACGGCAAGTGTAATTGCGAGAAGGGAAATGAACATTATTTTACGGGCTTTAACCATTTCTTCCACCGTCCTTACTGCATTTATTTCATATGCTCTTAAGCTTACTTTTCACTAAAAAATCGAATGCTAGTAATTTCTTTTTTTCCACCCGTTTCCTGAGAAGGCAGGCGTCACTTTTTTGCCATCTGAAAGTCTGAGTTTTACATTATCAACATACCAGCCTCTGCCATTTACTGTACTGTCTGTCTGGTATCGGAATCGAATGTGGGAGGTTCCTTCAGGAATCGTTAGTTTTTCGTTTTTCCAATCGATGCTGCTGCCTGTTAATGGCTGTGCCGCCTGTGTCCAATTGACGCCATCCTCTGATACCTCTACAAAGGCCATATCCGCATTGGTTTCAGTTCTGTACCAGGTATCAAACGACAGGACCGCCTCTTCATTGAGATCCACTTTAGCCGTTAAATTGTGCTGAATTTTATCTCCATATCCTGAGAACCAGGCATCTCCTTTTCCAGGGATTGCAACAGGAATGGAATCTGCTACCTGTCTTGCAAATGCTCGCCTTGCAATATTCGTTGTAACAGTATTTCTTGATGGATGGACGCGATTTGTTAAGAGAATAGCAATCGTGCCATTATTCCGGTTTATTACAATAGATGTACCAGTGTACCCTGTATGCCCAAGCGAAGTTCCCTCTGATAAGGCATCCATGAACCATCCCTGACCAAGCTCCCAGCCAAGGCCATGATCATTTCCAGGAAATTGAGGAATCTGGTTTTGAATCAGCATTTTCACTGTCTCTTCCTTTAAAATCCGCTTGCCGCCATAACGCCCGTCATTCACATACATATGGGCAAGTTTAGCAAGATCGGATGCAGTGGAAAAGACACCTGCATGTCCGGCAACGCCATTAAGGGACCAGGCATTTTCATCATGAACCTCCCCCCAGACAAGGCCCCTGCCGATAGCAGGCTGGTATTCCGTTGCCGCAATCCGGTGTTTCAAAGATTCAGGAGGATTATACATCGTATCCTTCATACCGAGGGGTTTGGTTATGCGTTTTTTCACAAACTCATCCAGGCTTTGTCCTGACAGGCGTTCGATTATTGCGCCGAGGGTAATCATATTCAAATCGCTGTATGTATACGCTTCACCCGGTTCATTGGCCAATGGATGTTTAAAAACGATTTGCATCCGATCGTCTCTGCTGCTCCCTTGTGAATATAAAGGAATCCATGCAGTAAATCCTGAAGTATGTGTCATCAGCTGGCGAATCGTTACATTTTCCTTGCCGTTTTCAGCAAACTCGGGGATATATTTCGCAACCGGATCATCCAGTTGAAAGCGGCCATCATCATACAATATCATCGCAGCAGTAGTTGTGAAAATTTTACTGATTGAAGCCAGATCAAAGATTGTATCTTCCGTCATTTCAATCGGATTCTGCGCTTCAGTAAATTTATCATCCGTATAACGGTAGGAATATCCGTATGCGTCTTGTTTGACAATATGGCCCCGCCTTGCGACAAAAGTGACAGCACCAGGCATGACTCCTTCTGAAATCATACCTTCCATCAGCGGATCGATTTCATTGAGCGGCTGCTGAACCATTCCAGCTCCCGCCGCTGAACCTGGATGAAGAATAGGAGAAATCGGCCCAGGGCGATCCCATGAAAAAATCGGATGACTTTTGTATTTCACCTCTTTATGATCCTTCCTTTCCATTGTTGGCTTAACTCCTTCCGCGCTTTGCGCAGATGCCGGATATGCTGCCGGAATAAAGAGTGATGTGCTAAGTGCTGCTGATAGCGCAATAAGCTTGGTTTTATGTTTCATACTGCCTCCTTTAATTTTATGAACTTTCATCAGCCAATAACCTCCTTTATGTTTGAAAGGGTTTACATACTGTAAGATTAATAGAGTTAGAGTATAGTTGTCTATACCACATAAGTCCTGTTCTAGTTAAAAACTTCCATATATTTAATTAAAACGATAGTTCTTTTTGACTATTCTGAAAATTATGCATTTCATTGATTGACTCCATGATTTGTTTGCAGATTTCCCAAATTTCATTTGTAAAAATGAATGCTTGTTTGCTAGTTTTCTACTATTCTTTAATTTTTTCCAGGTTTGTTTGATGAAACAGTATTTTTGCAGAGGTCTCCATTTAGACAAAAAAGCAGAATCCATTACGGATTCTGCTTTATCTTTGGAATTGCACATTATGGAGGCCTGCGAAGATCCCGCCCTGTTCTATTAACTCATCATGTGTACCTTCTTCGGCTATGCCGTCTTCTGTGACAACCACCACTCTGTCTGCATTTCGAATGGTTGCAAGCCTGTGGGCAATCACAAGTGTAGTGCGGTTTACGGCAAGCTCATTCAACGCAGTTTGAATAATCTGTTCGGTTTCTGTATCCAATGCCGAAGTTGCTTCATCCAAAATCAAAATCGGCGGATTTTTCAGGAACATTCTTGCAATGGCAATTCTTTGTTTTTGTCCGCCAGACAGCTTTAATCCCCGTTCCCCAATTTGAGTTTCATAGCCATCCGGAAGAGATGCAATGAAGTCCTGCAGGTGGGCTTTTTGAGCTGCGTCCGCAATCTGCTCGTCTGTTGCCCCAAGCATTCCGTAAGCTATATTTTCTTTCAGTGTACCGGTAAACAGGAAGACATCCTGCTGAACAATGCCGATTTGCGATCTCAGTGATTTTTTCGTCATGTCCCTGATATCCATGCCATCGATCTTAATGCTTCCGCTATTTACATCATAAAAGCGTGGAATCAAAGAACAAATCGTTGTCTTTCCGGCACCTGAAGGTCCAACAAAAGCAACTGTTTCACCTGCTTTTATTTGAAGGTCAATCCCCTGAAGCACCGATTTATGCTTGTCATAACTAAATGCTACATCTTGAAAGCGGATATCACCCCTTAAGGATTCAACCTCAATGGCATCTTTTGCATCCTCAATCTCTGGCTCAGTATCAATAATTTCCAAAAAGCGTTTGAAACCAGCCATTCCTTTTGGATACAGTTCCATCAGGGCGCTAATTTTATCAATCGGTTTTAAAAGTACATTCACATAAAGCACAAATCCGACCAATTCTCCATATGATAGCTGCCCGTTGAAGCTCAGCCAGGAACCGTACACTAGAACAATCAGCGTAACTAATCTGGTCAGCATATAAACTCCGGAAGCACTAAAGCTCATAATTTTATATGCTGCAAGCTTGGCAAGACGGAATTTGCCATTGTTTTCTCTAAATCTTTTAATTTCATAGCTTTCATTTGTAAAAGACTGAACCACACGCACTCCAGATACACTATCCTCAACCTGGGCGTTCACATCAGCAATTTCACCGTACATCCTTTTCCATGCTTTGTTCATTTTAATATTGCAAAATGTAATCAGCCATACAAGAAAGGGAAGAACAAATATCGTTATAAGAGCGAGCTTCACATTGATCGTCAGCATAATCCAGAAGGCACCCGCAAACGTCATGACCGCAATGAATAAATCCTCGGGGCCATGATGAGCGAGCTCTCCGATATCCATAAGATCATTTGTCACCCGGCTCATGATATGCCCTGTTTTGGTATTATCAAAGAAGCGGAAAGACTGCCTTTGAACGTGCTGAAAAAGCTGCTGCCGCATATCTGTTTCGATATTGATGCCCAGCTTGTGGCCCCAATAGTTAACAACAAACTGCAGAAGTGTGCTGGTCAAATAAAGAGCAAGCAGGCCGGCACTTACAGAAACAATCATGGACCAATTCCCGCTTGGAAGCAGGCTGTCGATAAACCACTGAACCGCAAGCGGAAAGCCCAATTCAAGAATTGCCACGAATACCGCCGAACTAAAATCAAGAATGAATAGGCGCTTATGTGGCCTATAGTAGCTAAAAAACCGTCGGATCATCATAATCTCCTTTTTCTGAAAAAATCAAACATAATAGGATTATAAATTCACCAGGAATATATTACAAGAAAAACCCGTCCCTATTTATTTCCTGAAACGAGTCTGATAGTTAGAGGTTATATTACGGCTTAATTCCTAAGAAAGGCCGATGTAATCGTACTTCGCAGTTATTTTAGATTCTTGATTTAAACTGAACTTTACGGATCATTTGATTGATTACCTCTGAAATGACAAGTCCTACTGCGATTGCCCCTGATATCATGAATGCTTTCGCAGCCAGCTGAATTGCCGTATTATAATCATTTTCAACAAAATTCCGCATTGCATTATAAGCAATCCCCCCTGGGACCAATGGAATGATGCCGGCAACACTGAATATAATAATAGGTGTTTTATACATTTTGGCAAAAATCTGGCTGATCACTGCAATGGTAAAAGCAGCGATTAATGATGAAATGACAGCATCATACTGCCAATTGACAAGCCAAATATAAACAAACCAGCCGACCATCCCGACAAACCCGCATTTCAACAGTGATTTTTTCGGAGCGTTGAAAAGCACTCCGAACCCTGCTGAAGCAATAAAGCTTGTAATCATATGTGTCAACATAAACATACGCATATTCCTCCGCTAATGCATTTCATTTAGAAAGTGAATACAAGAGCAATCCCAGCTCCAATGGCAAATGCCGTCAAAAAGGCCTCAGCCCCTTTTGACAGACCAGAAACAAGGTGCCCGGCCATTAAGTCCCTGACTGCATTTGTTATCAGCAGCCCCGGAACGAGCGGCATGACTGAACCGATGATGATCTTATCAAGTTCTGTTCCCGCTCCTGTGTACACAAAGAAATAGGCGATAAGGCCAATTAGTAATGAAGCAATAAATTCAGAGAAAAATTTAATCTCGACCACTCTATGTACGTATATAAAAGAAACAAAACCAAGACCGCCTGCAATCATGGCTGGAATAAAATCTGTCCAGCTTCCAAGGAACATAATTAAAAAGCACCCGCTTGCAATGGAGGCTGCAAGAATCTGCTGATAAACAGGGAAAGTATAGTCGGCACTTTCAATTTCCTTCAGCCTTGCCAAGGCTCCCTTTCCATCCAGTTCACCGCTGCTGATCCTGCGTGAAACTCCGTTCACTAATGTTACTTTATACAAATCCGTTGACCGTTCTGAAATCCGAATCAGCTTTGCCGGTTCAGTTCCATCCGTTGAAAATATGATTCCGGTTGGAGTCACATAGCTATGGGAGTGCGGTATACCCAGGGAGGCTGCAATCCTGGTCATTGTGTCCTCTACCCGATAGGTTTCTGCACCGCCCTGAAGCATGATTTTCCCGGCAAGCAAGCAGATCTCTATTACTTCTATTGTTGGAGGAAATTCCTTCCCCATTCTTTCACCTGCTTTACAGATCAAAATTTAAAACCTTCATATATAGGGTTACATCTTAACGGAAATGGTAAACGAAAGAAAGACCTTTTGTCTAAAATTTATATAAAAATGTTTCGTAAACTCCGGCAGCATATTCTAAAAGGCAGAATTAAAGCTGAATAAAAAAAGCGATTATCCCTTGCAGAATAATCACTTTCCCATTATTTCTTCCGGATTCCAAACTGCGCATTAAGCTGACCCTGAATCATTTTTGAACGTGATGCCTGATCGTCTTTTTTCTTTTTTCTCTTTAATTCCGAGCGGATTTCTTCCGTTCGGACTCCCTCCTCCCTTTTGTTGGCTATGTCGATGAGCGTCTCTACATCGCTAAAAGAATACTTCCTGCTCCCGCGTTCTGATCTTTCAGGGAAAATCAATTTCCTCTCTTCGTAATACCGTATCTGCCGTTCACTAAGTCCTGTCAGTTCGCTGACCGTCCCAATCGAAATGACTTTTCTGGTTTTGTAGGATGATTCACTTTCCAATCATGTCACCTCAATCTAACCATTTTCTTTTATTATACTAATCTTTCAAACATTTTCATCAATCCTGTCAGAAAATCTAACAATACAGCAAAAACAATGTAAGAAAACTTAACATAATACATGAATATGAGCTAAATTTCTTTTAGAATAAAAAAAACATTAAAGGAAAGGGGAGATAATGAATGCAATATTTACGGAAGGCGATTGAGAAAAAACGGCAATATCTAATCGGCCTGCTGGTCAAATCTGGAAGCGAATATCAGCATTCTGAACCGGCTCTGCAAAAGCTGACTTTAACAGAACTTGAGGTAATATTTAAAAAACACAGCAATCGAAACCGTTATTAATCAGGGGGCCCGTATGGAAACTAAAAATACAATAGATTTGGCGAGAAGAATTATTGAACTCGATTTACTGCGTGATCAGCTATGGGAAAGTTTAACGGCAGCAGCCGGTGATTATGCTTATGAAATTTTAAGAAATGAACAAAATAGTTAATACTGGAACGCTTGGAAAAGCGTTCTTTTTTATGTCTATGTTAAAGTTTTGTAAATTTATAATTCCCCCTTTTTTTGTCCTCATTATTTTGGTATCATCCTATTATCGAATTCCGATATCGGTTTTCGAAATTAATAAGGAGGCATTTGCTTGGAAGATAAAATATTGCGTAAGCTGTTCCTGGGGTTTATTCAAATCCATATACTTCACCATGCAAAGGAACATCCTGTTTTCGGCGCTTGGATGGTGGAAGAGCTGAAAGAGCATGGATATAGCATCAGTTCCGGAACATTGTATCCTATCCTGCATTCGATGGAATCAGACGGGCTGCTTCATCAGGAGAAGAAAAATGTAGATGGCCGAATCCGAAAATATTATACTGCAACAGAAAAAGGAATTTCGGTGCTGGAGGAAGCCAGAAAAAAAGCTTATGAGCTTTTTAAAGAGATTAAAGACTAAAGGAGATGCATATGAACAAAAACAGAACTGGCTTAAAATCTTTACTGGAAATATTAATGGTTTCAACAAGGCTTGGACTTACCTCTTTCGGGGGACCTGTGGCTCATCTCGGCTATTTTCACGATGAGTATGTCCGCAGAAGAAAATGGATGGATGAGAAAAGCTACGCAGACTTAGTTGCACTTTGTCAGTTCCTGCCCGGACCGGCAAGCAGCCAGGTTGGCATTGGCGTTGGTGTCATGAGGGCCGGAGTAGCCGGCGGCATTATGGCTTTCCTTGGTTTCACATTGCCATCTGTTATTGCTCTGATTATTTTTGCCATTCTTCTTCAAGGCATTAATCCTGCGGAAGCCGGCTGGATCCATGGACTCAAAATTGTCGCGGTGGCTGTAGTGGCTCATGCGGTTTTGGGAATGGCACAAAAACTTGTACCTGACCTGCCGCGAAAAACGCTGGCACTGTTCGCGATTATCGTCACACTTTTATGGCAGACAGCCATCACTCAGATAGCGGTCATCCTTATTTCTGGATTTATTGGATTTTTACTCTACAAGAAGCATGCAGATAACAGCGAAGCCCGTATGGAATTCCCCATTTCAAAAGGGTTTGCGATTGGCTGTTTAGTGTTGTTTTTCGCCCTTTTAATAATTCTTCCAATTTTAAGGGAGTTAACCGCATTGGATTGGGTTGCTCTTTTTGACAGCTTTTATCGCTCCGGATCTCTGGTTTTCGGGGGCGGCCATGTTGTCCTTCCTTTGCTGGAACGTGAATTTGTCCCAACAGGCTGGCTAAGTGAAGAAGCTTTTCTGGCTGGCTACGGTGCAGCCCAAGCAGTGCCAGGGCCGTTATTTACTTTTGCTGCCTATCTTGGGGCAGTGATGAATGGCTGGCAAGGCGGTTTGCTTGCAACGGCCGCGATCTTCCTGCCTGCCTTTCTGCTGATATTAGGCACCCTCCCATTTTGGGACACACTTCGCCGCAATCCTAACATAAAGGGTGCATTAATGGGTGTAAATGCTGCAGTTGTCGGCATTTTAATCGCTGCCTTTTATCATCCAATTTGGACCAGCAGCATCCTGGAGCCGGCTGATTTTGCCTTTGCAGCAGTACTATTCAGCATGCTTGTTTATTGGAAGCTGCCGCCATGGATTATTGTTGTGACAGGTGCCATCGGCGGAACGATATTAGGATCAATATTTTAGAAACGCATCTAATGAGAAAAGCTGCCTGGATTAGGCAGCTTTTTTCTATAGGGGTATTTCAAGTACAATTCTTGTCCCTTTAGCTTCTGCTGAATAAACATTTATGGAACCGCCTGCAGCTTTTGCTCGTTCTTCCATGCTAAAAAGACCAACTCCTCTGGAGACTTCATTAACATTGAACCCTATGCCTTTATCTTCAATGACTATACGGATTTCTTCTTCCATCTGCCTGATTGTGACTGCTGCCTCATCTGTTTCAGCATATTTCCTTATGTTAGTCAGGGCTTCCTGAATGATCCTGTAGATGGTGATTTCTTTATTAGAACTAAGACGGGTAGCCAAGTAGCAATCAAAATGGACGTTGATATTGTGATGTTCTGAAAATCGGACCAGGTAGGATCGAATCGCTGGTATCAGACCAAGATCATCAAGCACAGAAGGACGCAGTTCCCATGAAAGGTCTCTCAGCTCCTCAATGACTTCAGCAGCCTCATCCTGCATCTGATCAAGCAGCGGGTGGCTTATTTCCGCCTGAAGCCTATTAATGGTAATAAGATGGCTGTACAAATTCTGTCCTATTCCGTCATGAAGCTCACGAGACAATCTTTTCCGTTCATCCTCTTGAACCTCTATGATCCTGGTCATCATTTTTTGCAGCTCTTCTTCTGCATTTTTTCTTTGCGTGACTTCATGGCGAATGGCAAGATGCTGATAAGGTTTCCCTTTTTCATTAAGGAATGGGACGATGGTGGTATCCACCCAATAATGTGTGCCATCCTTGGCTCTGTTCTTGATCTCTCCTTTCCATACCTGTCCGGAAGAAATTGTCTTCCACAAATCTCTGAAATATTCTTTAGAATGGTAACCTGAGTTGATAATTTTATGATCCTGTCCAAGCAATTCTTCCCGTGAATATTTTGAGATGCTGCAGAATTGATCATTTACATAAGTAATGGTGCCTTTCTGATCTGTAATTGCCACAATGGATGAAGCATCCAGGGCAAATTTTAAATCAATCAGCTCGTTTACGGAATTTTTCAGTTCCTCCACAACACGCTTATATTCAGTTATTTCATTCCGGATCGCCAGGTATTTATATGGCTTTCCTTTGTCATCAATGAAGGGAACGATGGTGGTATCCACCCAATAATAAGTTCCGTCTTTAGCTTTGTTTTTAATTTCCCCGCGCCAGACTTCACCGCTCGAAATGGTTTCCCAAAGGTTCTGCATAAAGTCTTTGGAATGGTAGGATGAGTTGATAATTCTATGATCTTTACCAACCAGCTCATACGCAGAATATTTCGACACCTCACAGAACTTTTCATTCACATACGTAATTTTTCCTTTTTTGTCTGTAAAGGCCACAATTGTTGATTCATCCAGGGCAAATTGCAGATCAACCAATTCCTTTAATGAATATGATTGCTGCTTTTTTAATCGGGAACGGTCTTTGACTGAATGAAAGACGATTAAATAATAGGTTTCTTCTCCTTGCATGAAAGAATTAATTCTATAAAAGATTGAAAATACCTGACCATTACGATGCCGGCCATATTGGTGTACCACTTTGCCCTCTTCCGTTTCATGCAGAGTGATCTCAGGGAGCAGTTCCTTCAGGCTCTTCCCCTGCAGTTCATTTACCCTATATCCAAATTGCTCTTGCGCCTGCTCATTCGCATAGGAGATGACCCCAAATCTATTAACAAGAATCGTTGCATCACTGGAATCAGGAGCAATCTCTCTCTTTTTCGGCAACTGATTATTCCTGTCCATTTACGTTCCTCCAGTTGCATTTTTTAACCATTCAGCTTGAGTTCAAGTGTCCTCGCTGCATTCCTTGCAGTGTTTTGCTTGTTTTCATTTATAGGCTGACCTGACCGGTTCCCGATCAAGAAGACCCCTTTAGGGATTCCTTTAAAATGAATGGGAACAGCATATGCATACTTCAGGGCTTCAGCAAGCATAATCGGGTATTCCAATGCCTTTCCAGCAACATATTCCGGGAAGTTTTCTACGTACATCGGCCTGCCGGTTGAAATTACCTTTCCTGCAATGCCTTTGCCGTACCTTACTGTAATCCGCTTATATTTTTCGTTGCTATTTCCTGCTGCATAATGCCATCTTACATCCGGGCCATCTGTATTTTGCAGTGCCAATCCGACAAAATTACAGTCCAGCTCTGTCAGCACCTTTTCACAAGCCTGATCAATAAGTGCACTTCCCCCCGGGCTGCAACCCTTATATTCCATAACCAAGCAGCCCTTTCTTTAAAGCATACGCTACTAGTTCCGGCCTGGTTTTCATCTGAAGTTTTTCCATTAAATTACCTTTATGGGTTTCAACTGTCTTTACACTAATCACAAGCTGTTCAGCAATATCCTTATTGGAAAACCCTTTGGCTATTAAAGTAAGAACCTCTTTCTCCCTGTCAGACAACAGGTTGAATGTATCGGTGTTCCCCTGCTTTACACTTCCGATATATTCTTCCATCAGCCTTTTAGTTGCAGACGGATGCAAATAGGCATTCCCGCTTGCAACAGACCGGATTGCTGCGAGCAGTTCATCATGAGGAGCACTTTTTAAAATACATCCGGACGCACCCGCTTGGATCGCTCTGAATAAGTACTCTTCATCATCATGCATGGTCAAAATCAGGATCTGTATTTCCGGTTTTAATTTTTTCAATTCTGACGTTGCCGACATGCCATCTTTTCCATGGGGCATGCTCAAATCCATTACTACCACATCAGGCTTTAATTCAAGAGCCTGCTGAATCCCCTCGTTGCCTTCCGAAGCTTCACCGACCACCTGCATATCTTCATGGTTATTTAAAAGCATTTTCAAACCCATTCTGACTACCGCGTGGTCGTCGCAAAGTAAAATATTGATCAACCTTGCTCCCCCTTTACCATTTGTCCGCACGAGAAAAGCACAAGCGCCTTGCCTGCCCGAGGGGGCAGGCTGCTTGCGCCGGACAGTTCTCGAAGTACAAAGCAACAATTCCAGTGCTAAAAATCTTTTATAGGCAACAAGGGAGCCGCTTTGCGAGGCCCCTTGTTAAGTATAATCTTAGTATAACGGAAGGCTGATATCTATTGTAGTCCCTTCACCGATTTTGGAGCTGATGACGCACTTGCCGCTGATTAAACACATTCTTTCAATCATGGCAGCAAGACCAGACGATTTTTGCATTCCAGCATTAACATCAAAGCCCTTCCCCTTGTCTTCAATGTTTATAGAAAGCTGTCCCGGTTTCCATTGCAGGAAGATGGCTGCACTCATTGTGTCAGCATACCTGGCTATGTTTGCCAGAGCTTCCTGGCAAACTCGGAACAAAGTAATGCTTTCTCTTTCATTGATTTGGACTTCCATCCCCTCATTTTGAAGATCCACTGTTATTCCATATGTGGAAGTGTATAATTTCAGATAACTTTTCAGCGCCGGCAGCAGGCCGAGGGTTCCCAGAGCAGGGGGATGCAATTCCACAGCCAGTAGCCTGATTTCCTGAATCGTTTTTTCCATCATTTGCGCCATATCTCCAATATAGCCTCTCATCTCGGGCTGATCGACCGCAGTTTGAATGAACTGCATGCCTGTATATAAGCTGTAGAGCGTCTGCCCGACCCCTTCATGAAGCTCCAGGGCGATGCGCTTGATCTCATCTTCCTGAGATTGAATAATATAGGAACTGATATTTTTCTTTGCTGGCTGGATCTCCATTTCACCCCTCCTCCTTACGACTTTATTTTTGCTTTTACTTTGCTTTTTTTACCCGATGGCTGGAAATGTCACTAAACATGCCCGCATATTGGACTACATCTCCAGCATCATTTTTAATAGCACTAATGGTAAGCCATTGGAGATATTCTTCTCCGTCTTTGCGGCAATTCCATATTTCCCCTTGCCAGAATCCATTTTTTTCGATTGAAGTCCATAAGTCCTGGTAAAAGCCCTTAGTCTGCTTCCCTGATTTAAGGATATTCGGATTTTTGCCGACTACTTCTTCTTCCTTGTAACCGGTTATTTCTGTGAAAGCAGGGTTTACAGAGATTATTTTACCGCCCTTATCCGTTACCAGAATTCCTTCAATTGTATGATCAATCACCTGGCTCGCAATTTCCATTTTACCTTGGAAGTACATCCAGACAACCAGAATCAGGCTGGCAAGCGCCACTTCTGACAATGCCATAAAGCCAATCGCATAATGGCCGGTGATATTAAATAACAGGGTCAGGATCAGCGGCGGAAAAAACCCTCCCAGGCCGCCCATTGCGGAAACAATTCCGTTTACGATACCCGCCTGCTGCTGGAAGTACATAGGCACCAGCTTAAAGATAACACCATTCCCAATTCCCGCTGATAGAGCAATGCTTAAGCATCCAAATGTATACCATGTAATTGACGGAGATAATGATAGAATTACTGCAGAGATGGTATATACTCCAAAGACAAACATTAGAAGAATTAAAGAATGGAAACGGTCTGCAAGCCATCCGCCAATCGGTCTCATGGCAGTTGCAAGGACGATGAATCCGGCTGTCCTTAATCCCGCATCCACTTTATCGAGTTCAAAATGAGCAACTAAGAAATTTGGAAGATAAATGGTAAACGCAACAAATGATCCGAAAGTAATGAAATAGAATAAGCTCAAGAGCCACAGCTTTTCATTTTTATATACGCCTTTAATCTGTTCCAGAAGCGGAGTCTGCACTTTAACTTCTTTTTTATCACCAAGCAAGAAGTTTGCTGCAATGAAGATTCCGAGCAGGACAAGATAGATTTGTACGGTTAGGGACCATCCAAACTTTGTGGCAACAACCGGAGCCGCAAATGCGGTTATGGCTGTTCCAAGATTGCCTGCCCCGTATATTCCATTTACAAACCCATGGCGCTCCTTTGGATAATACTTTGGAAGAGATGTAACACCGACAGAAAACACCGCTCCTCCAAGACCGAGGAATAATCCCCCGATCAGTAAATCAGTAATGGAATCAGCTATACTGATATAATAGACTGGAAATAATAATAGAATAAAGCTCAGCATAAAGATTATTCTTGCGCCAAACTGATTAGCATAATACCCCAGAGGAATGCGCAGCAGCGATCCAAGGATTACCGGAACTGCTGTTACAAGGGCTAGCTTGTCGGCTGGAATACTGATATCTTCCTTAATAAACGGCATAAGGGAGGATATCAGCACCCAAACCATAAACCCGGCTACTAAGTTTAACGTCTGCAAAGGCAGCTGTATTTTTCTGATCATTGTGTTCACACTCTCTTCTTTATTACATATTTTAATCCGGCTTCCTGATCAAAAGCAGCCCACCTGCTATCAGATGCTTCCACAGAGGAAGTCAGCGGGACTGCAAAAAAATTCATGCGGTCAAAATAAATACGCAAATGTGTTCCATCCGGACAGAGCCCGGTTTTTATTATTTCTTTGTGAACAAAAGGGGCTTTGTCATTTCCCTTTTCATCTAAAATTGCCACCTGCACATTTTGCCGGACAAAGCGGTCCAAATCTTCTTTTTTAATGAGTTCCACAGCTGCCGCACCCTCTTTTTGCAGGGTAAATATACATTTGATAACCCTGCAGATATTTCCAGAATGTTTCACTTGCATGTTCTTCTATGAATTCAATGGTTTCTTCTTCTGATTGCCATTTGCTCATCCCTTTTATCTCTGCTACAACAATGTTCATGCCGTCATGAGATTTCTCATCCAAATACCAGTTCAGGCGGACTCCCTTGAATAGTTCGGAAAGGAGCTGATCCACTTCTGGAGCAAAATCCCCGGATTGTTCTCTTACAAAACAAAAATCAAGATATGTCTCACTGTTCATAAAAATCACGCCCTCTTGTTAATCGTCTTTTTATAAGCGAATACAGCCAAGGGAAAAAGAACAATATTCAGTCCGCCGAAAATCAGTACATTTACATAGTTTTCGTAATAGTATTGGTGGACCATATATTGGGTAAAGACAATATTCATCATTAATATCGCGGCCAAAATGATGACACCCAGGTAGCTACGCTTCATAACGTTTCACCCTCACTGCAAAGATTGCTCCATTCTCCACCTTAACCTGGATTTCCGGAAGCGGCCTTCTTGGCGGTCCCGCAGTTGGCGAACCAGTCTCCACATCGAACTTGCCGTGGTGGCAAGGGCAGATCATTTCACCTTGCTCCTTCACCCAAAATACCGGACAGCGCAAATGTGTGCACGCATTCTGATAGGCGACATATTTGTTCTCTGATAAGCGGATTAAAATGGCGTCATCATGATCCCCAGGAAACTTGAACTCCACTGCATCACCGATTGGCAGCTTGCTTACTTCAGTTATTTTCTTATGAGGATATTCTTTTTCGCCAAGCCCCATTAATTCTTTGGCAGCAACTGCCCCCCAGGGAAGGGAGGAAACCGCAAATACACCGGCGGCACCAACCAAAGTTTTCATGAACCCGCGTCTATCCAGTTTTCTTTCGTTATTCCGTTCGATATTATGCGTATAATTATCTTCATTAAAGGGAATCTTGTTATTCTTATCAGACATCCCTAATCCCTCCTAAAACAGCTTTGTAATCCCCTGCAGGATTCCCGGCAGATTTACCTTAACGTTTGTTTCGCCTTCTAGGTATGGCATGCTTGTTACCCATTTGCCGTTATCAAGGTTAAATTGCTTCTTCTTGTTTTCAATTTCTTCATCTGTCAGCCATTGCAGCGTGTTGGATGGACATACACTCGCACACATAGGAGGAATTCCATCTTTAGTACGGTCAATACATAGGTCGCATTTGTACATTAAGTTCTGCTCTTGATCAAATTTTGGTATGCCATATGGGCAGGCAATTGTGCAGTTCTGGCAGCCAATACACTTTTCCACCAGTGCAGATAACACAGCGCCTGTCTCATGAATTTGAATAGCCTGGGCCGGACAGCTTCGGGCACATGCCGGATTTTCACAGTGAAGGCACATGAGAGGCATCGTCTGCCGGTTCACAAGAGGATTTACATCATACACATAATTCCTGTTGCGCTCCTCATGCCCCCCGCATTGTGTACATGCTGCCAGACAAGAACGGCATCCTATACAGTTTTCAAGTTCTAAATACAGCCTCTTCTTCATTTATTGCACCTTCTTTAATTCGACTTTTTCCAGCTGTGCAGCACATGCCTTGAACTCAGGCATTCGGGAAATAGGATCTAATGCTGCAATTGTTAATAGATTAATAGAATCCTCATGTCCAAAATGGTATGGAACAAAGACGGTATCCTTGCGGATGGCTTCCGTAATTTTGACTTTATAGATGGCCTCGCCTCTTCTGGTAAATAAACGGACCCTTTCTTCATGTTCCATATTATATTTTGATGCTGTTTCCGGATGGATCTCCACAAATGGTTCAGGGCACATATCATGAAGGAATGGAATTCTTCTAGTCTGATTACCGGATAGGTAATGGTAAACCACCCGGCCAGTTGTTAAACGGAGCGGATATTTTTCACATGGTTCTTCCGCTGGCGGACGGTATGGAAGTGCGCATATTTTTGCTTTGCCGTCCGGATGATAAAATTTCTTATCAAGGAACATATGTGGTGTCCCTTCATCCTTTTCATTTTTGCATGGCCAGAAAACTCCATCCTGCTTGTCGATTTTATCCCAGGTAGCTCCATAGTAATCAGCATAGCCGCCCTTGGTAGCCAGTCTGAACTCATCTGCAACATCTCGTGCCGTTTTAAGGTGAGAAAAGTATTTTCCTTTTCCTAAACGTTCAGCCAGCTCCACTTGTATTTGCCAGTCCGGCTTCGATTCCCCAACAGGTTCCTGGGCTTTATTGATTTTAATAATGCGGCCTTCAATATTCGTTACTGTTCCTTCATCTTCTGACCATGTGACTGCAGGAAGAACAACATCTGCAAATTCTGCCGATTCAGAAAGGTAGAAATCGGAGCATACCATGAAATCCAGAGCCTTAAATGCTTTCCTGACAAAATGTTGATTTGGTGCAGATACAGCAGGATTGGAACATAGAAGGTATAAACCGCGAATCGTTTTTTGCTCCATCAGCTCAATCATTTCATAAGCAGATACACCAGGCTGCGGCATTTCTTCAGGTGTAATTCCCCAAACACTGCATACTTCTTCAACATGTTTCGGGTTAGTAATTTTTCGGTAGCCTGGAAGCAAATCCGATTTCTGTCCATGCTCTCTTCCGCCCTGTCCATTGCCCTGACCGGTGAATGTGGCTACGCCGGCTTTCGGACGGCCAATCTTTCCAGTAACAAGCGCCATATTGGTGTAGGCGGAAACATTATCAACACCCTTATGCTGCTGTTCAACACCTCGTGCAAACATGACAACTGCATTTGGAGCTTTTCCGTATATTTCTGCAGCACGAATGATTTTTTCCTCCGCCACACCAGTCAGCATACTTGTATATTCAGGTGTGAAATCCTTTACAAGTTCCTTTGTTTCTTCAAATCCGTTGGTATGTTTATTAATAAACTCTTCATCTATATAGCCCATTTCAATCAATTGATTAACAATTCCGTTTGCAAGTGCAAGGTCTGTTCCGGGCTGCAGGTCGAGATGAAGGTCAGCTCTTCTGGCAATTGGCGTTTCCCGTGGATCGACTACAATGATATAACCGCCTCTTTCCTGAACGTTCCAAATGCGGAACATGGAAGTTGGATGGCATTCAGCTGTATTGCTTCCAGCGATAAACAGGCAATCTGTTTCATGAATATCTGTCCAAGGCAATGTTGACCCTCTATCAACTCCGAAAGAACGGAGGAAACCGCCGGCAGCGCTTGACATACAGAAACGTCCGTTATAGTCAATATATCGCGTTGCAAGAGCAACACGGGCAAATTTACCTGTCAAATAACATTTTTCATTTGTCATTGATACCCCGCTGAAGACGGAGAGTGAATCTTTTCCGAATTCTGTTTGAAGCTCTTTAAATTTTTTTGCAATTAAATCGTATGCTTCATCCCAGCTTGCTTCACGGAACCCTTCTGTGGTTCCTTTCAACGAAGCATCATCCCGGATCAGCGGTTTCAGCAGGCGGTCCTTGTGGTTGGTCTGCTGGTAGGCGGTAACCCCTTTAGGGCACATTTTCCCGACCGTAACCGGCCAGTCATACCGGGGCTCGACCCCAATGATTTTATTTGTCTGTGTATTAACCCTCAAGTTCATTCCGCATTGCATGCCGCAATAGCTGCAATGTGTTTTGATCAATTTTTCATTCGGATGGTTTAGATTCTCAATTTCTTTAAAAAACTTATCCCTTTGCATTCTGGTTTGCCTCCTTGACCTTCACTTCATGAGTGGGGAATCCGGAAAATTGTGCAATCCGGTATTTCCTTCTGCAAGGGAGGCACATTTCTGCAAGATGATGTCCTTCCTTTGCTTTAAATTCAATATCGTTCACGCCGAGTACATCGACGACATCTTTTGATTGTTCTGATGAAACAAACTGATCTCCGCACACCTTGCATTCCTTCATGCCCTGTTCGGCATAATGTTCTCTGTAGTTTCTTGCCAAAACACTCATTGGGCGGAAAGGAATATGTGCAAGCTTTCCAAATGGCAGGTAAATCAGTGTAATGATGACTGACCACTGATGGATCAATGACATTGCCGGCTGTCCTGCACCGTGTAAAAAGAGATTCATAAAGGTTAAAGCCAACCCTGTGATGCTGACTAGAAGCAGCATATAAAGAGGCATGAAATCATATAAGAATTTCTGCTCTGCTCTTGCCTGCATATTTTTCAGACGGCGGTACAGCGCCATGCAAACTCCAGCGATTACCATTACTGCTGTAATATTCAGCGCGTTATAAGAAAGGGTGGCAACGATGCCATCCGCAGGGACAGTCATTACCTTCATGCCCATTGCAATAATGTTGTAATGGCCATTGTCATCCATCGTAAAATACATCCATCCGAAAACGAGAGGGAATGTAACGAAGCAGGATAAAATGCAGCCCCAGCCGATAAGCACGTGCTGAGTCCATCGGTAAATTCCCCTATTCCAGATAAAATTGTAGGTTGCAAGATGCTCAACAGACGTTTTTGGCGTTGACTTTCTAAATAGCAGCTTCAATCCTTTTTTCAGGATAAGCTTTGTTGGCGGCCTTTCGCCCCAGGCAATAAACCTATAGAAAAACCCTCCAATAAACACAATCGTTCCGACCATATATCCGTACAGGTTTAAATCCACATGTGTAAACATTCTAGTGCCAATAAAAGAAAGAATTGCTAATGCTGTAACAGATAAAAACATCGACTTGGCAAAATGAGATGCAAACGCATTGTTTAATGTGTTTCCTGTTTTTTGATTGACTGCAGCTTTTGCCTGCATATTAACTCCTCCTCATTCACAAACAATTACCTTAACCTTATTGTAAAAGCGGGAGGACTTTTTCAATATCGGGGAACTTCCCCATTAGAGGGGGGAAATTCCCCTATCTTTAAGAAAGGATATTAAATGAGCATGTTGCTGAAGACAATGCACAAAAAAAAGACCTTTTCAAAGGTCTTGCGAAAATATTGAAACTTTTTCCAAATTCATGCGTATTTCTATATAGGAGGCGGAATAATGAAAAAAAATATATTTATAATGTTCATTACACTAGCAGCAGAAACTTTAATTACCCTGCTCGCTTCACGTGCCTTTTCAATCCGATTCATCGAAATCATGTTTTTTTCAGGTGTGGTTTTTACAGCTTTAACTGTATGGTTTTCGAGCAGCGGCGGTATGGTTACGAGGTTTATGGACAGCACCGCAAGTGCCATGACTGGATTCATATCTAAAAGGGAGGAATTCAGCTTCAGACCGAATTATGCTGTTCTCGGTTCGGTTATCTTTTTACTTATTGGTCTTGTTTTCTTTATCTTACTGTTAACAAATATTATTCCTCCAATTTAGGCATTATGGTACAATCTTGAAAAGGAGTTGGTCATATGGCTAAATCAGCTGCGAAAAAGTTAAGGGAAAAAGCAGTACGTGAGGGAAAAAGAAACCCTGAATGCAATCGAAGCCCATTTGCAAATGCGGACATGCGCACAAGAAAAACAAAAACCAAAAAAGAACAATTATACAGGAGCAAATATAAGAACCGTTATTCTGATGAAAACAGAAGAGACGGTTCTTTTTTTATGTATTATCTTTTCAAAAGCAGCCAGTCCGATTAAAGACCAGCTGCATTTTTTAGATTATAATATTCCCATCCCTTCTATATGTCTCCGCGCTTTGTCATCACCCAGATCATAAATCATTTTATATATGCCTTCCATGGATGCATCATATTCATCATTTTTTGATTCTTTGTGGTATTCCAGGAAAGGGACATGTGCACGGGCAAATGTTTTAAGATCTGCATCATAATTCTCATTAATATAATCATTTAACTGAGCTAATTCTTCATCTGTTGCAAAAATTTTAAACTGCCATTCGGCTGCTTCAACTGGTTCTGTGTAAATCTGCGCATTTTCAATATCTATATAATATGTTTTTTTTGTTTGGTCCATGTTTTTCATCTCCTCTATCTTTTATACGATATTTACCACATACTGAGGAAGTTTAACCATTTAATATTCAATGACATTTTAAGACGCTAGTTGGGCATGATATAGCTGTGCATTATAAGGAAGGTGGCACAAAAAATGAATCTTTTCAGGAGGTATACAATGGGTATTTTAAGCGGAAATCCAAAGGACGAGCCTTTGCATTATGGCGAGGTTTATAGCACATGGTCCTACTTGCTGGCAGGAAAGGGAATGACCTCTGCCTACCAAACGATGCTTAGCCACTCTGGGGATGGGGACTTGAAGAAAATGCTTGAAGAAGCCATCCGCCTCTGCAAGCAGGAAGAGGAACAAATTGAGGCGATGTTAAAGGAAAACGGGATCGGTCTTCCCCCCGCACCACCTGATAGACCTGATGCTTGTGTAAATGATATCCCTCCAGGTGCCCGATTCATGGATCCTGAAGTAGCTGCAAAGTTAGCAGGAGACCTGGCAGCAGGATTGGTTGGCTGCAGTACAATCATGGGCCAATGTATCCGTGAAGATATCGCAGGCATGTTTGGCCAATTTCATACTCAGAAAGCAGCTTTAGGTGTTAAGGTTCTTCGAATGAATAAAGAAAAAGGCTGGCTTATTCCTCCGCCGCTACATCTTCACAAATCGGATAATTGCTAAGGATTTGCTGGAGAGATGTCCATATGTAAAAAGAGAGCAGAGTCCATTGTCTGCTCTCTTTCCTAAAGGTTATTTCTTAAAACTTGGGCTCAGTTCACTCCATACATCAAACAAGATGCCGTCCGGGTCAGAAGATACAAAATTCCTGCCAGGATGCCCGCGATTTTCGATAGCTCCTGTATTTACTTCCTTCTCAAAAAGTTCCCGATGCAAGTTTTCGAGCTCTGTTATTCCATTGAGTTCAAAGGTTAAACAAAATCGCAATCTTCCGTCAGAACCCTTAAAATTAAGACTTTCCTCTTTGAGGTGTTTCCAAAAGGAAAAAGCTTTGGCTTGCCATATTGATTATGGCCATTTTTCCCTTTTCATCCCTAAAACTTTTTGCTGCTCCAAGATTCTCTGTGTACCAGTTTAAAGAATCCATTACATTTCTGACAGGTATGTGACTATTCCCACTCTTAAGAGCTTTTGACTCATAAATGCCCCTCCTCCAAACAAATTCTCTATTTTTGTAAATTCTATCCAAACGCGTATTAATTCCTTTTTAAAAATAAAAAAACCTTAGTCCGGAATGTGACTAAGGCTCATGTAACTTACTCAGAGTATTTGCTTTCACTGGAATCAGGGGAGACCATACCGCCGGCACCGCTGGAATTGATATCAGGTTCTGCTCCTTCAGGCTGAGATGGCAGCACTTTGTTTTTCTTTTGATTGGGTAGACCTGAGTGCTCCTTTAGATATTGATCATTTTCCATAATCGTTACCACTTTAAATCCTGTTCCTTCGAGCTGGTTCTTCAATTGATCAAATACCTTTGTCTGAGTATTATTCATTTCCTGATCATCATACTGAAGCTCTACATTTATTGTTTTCATGTCAGGACCTCCTTTTTAAGCTATTTTCCCGAATGCCTTTTCATTAAACTACACAGAACCTTTAAAAAAGCAGAAGTTTATTTCAGAAATAATAGGTTATTTAAGAAAATAACCAGGACATTGTTCGGTCCAAAAAATACATGGCTGATTTTCCCATAAATATCATTATCGTTTCAATCCTGAATATAAATAAATTGTATGCCGATCAGACGAAAGGAGCAGAGGCATGTGGTTCTGGATTCTGGTAATCTTCATCCCTATTATTATCCTCGCTATTTTGGAAGAAACGATTCAATTTGCGGTGAATCGTAAGGTCTTCGGAAAAAGCGGCAAACCGGTTTTAATTAAACAAAAACTGCATCACTTAAAAAATAAATTCAAGTATAAAAAAAGCCATTCCCAATAAGGAAAGGCTTTTTTGTCCAGCAAGTATTGGCCGCTAAAACTCATATTTAATTAGATTCTTCTGTTTCAGAATCTTCTTCTGGCGACTGTTCCTGTCCGGACATCCGCTTCTTTTTCAGCTCAAAATAGGCATCTAATACTTTTCTGCCAATTTCATAATTGGCTGTATGTCCGCTTCTTCCCTGGTATGCCCATGGAACAATGACAGACATGGCGATTTCTGGATTATTATGGGGTGCATAGGCAACAAGGCTCAAGTTCATAACATCTATTAATGCATCTCCCTTTTTTTTGAGAGGGCCATCATAAAATGCTTCCGCTGTACCTGTTTTTCCTGCTGGAGAATATGGCGCATCTGCGAACCTTCGATATGCAGTCCCTTCAGGATGCTGCATCACCTGTCTTAATCCTTCTTTGACAGTGTTTAGTTCTCTATCACTTACATCTATCGTATTTAAGACAGTTGGCTGGATATCCTTCCAGATCCGGCCAAGCTCCTCCTGCTCTGTGGCGGGCTCACGGATTTCTTTTACAAGGCGCGGCTGGATACGATAGCCGCCATTTGCAATCGTTGATATATATTGCGCCATTTGCATCGGAGTGTAGGTATCATACTGTCCGATTGCAAGGTCTAATAGAAATCCCGGCAAGCGAAGCGGTCCTTCATAGCCTATCGCCTCATTCGGCAAATCGATGCCAGTTCTGACTCCGAGGCCAAATTGGCCGAATGACTCTCTCATGTCTTCAAATGCATTAGGGTTTTTAAATCCCAGAGGCTGATCATATGCATACCGCGCATCCGCAATTTCAATTGCTGTTTTGAACATATATACGTTTGAGGATATACGCAAAGCCCTTGTTTCGTTCATGATTGCCTGAAAGTTAAACCACGATTTTTTCACCTGTGGTGTACCTGCAATTTTCATTGGTGCATCTAAAAATGCAGTCCCGGGTGAAATTGCACCGGTTTTATATCCTGTTAAAACGGTTGCCCCTTTTACAGAGGATCCCACATTATAAGAAGAGGCAATCGTACCCAGCGCATAATCCTGCAGAACCGTTTTGCCATCATCATCTTTGTCTATCATTTTCCCTGTCATCGTCAGAACTTCACCAGTATGCGGATTCATTAGGACGACAAACGCACGATCCATTAAATATGTTCCCCGAGTCCTTTTTGCAGCCCAAATTTCCTCTTCCAATATTTTTTCCACAGCCTTCTGCAGATCCATATCAATCGTCAGAACAAGATCCTTGCCTCTTTGGCCCTGAGAAACCAGTTCACTTCCGAGAATTTCTCCTTTTTTAGTAATAAGCTTTTCCTTTGATTTTTGGCCATGCAGAACATCCTCATATTGCATTTCGAGATAGCTCTTACCTACGCGTTCATTTCTGCTGTAGTCCCTGGCCAGAAAATAATCCAGCCTTTCCTGCGGCAGCCCTTCGTTTGTATCTGTAACCTTCCCCAGGACTGTCTGGAGCGTACTGTCAAAAGCATAAGTTCGATCCCAGTCAGTAGTTGTATTGACCCCTGGAAGATATTGAAGGTTCTCGCTTACCGCAGCATATTCTTTACTTGATACATCCTCATTTTTGACTATTTGCGGCGTCATGGCATAACCGCTCGTAAATTCCCGGAAGATTGCCCGCACTTCCAGATCCTGCTTGCTCAGCTGTTTCAGATCTTCGTCTGTAATTCTCTTAAGCTGCATCTCATAAATTTGCTTATCATCCAATTTGTTCTCTTTAAACAGCTTCCATTCCTTATCAGTTATTTTATCCCGGACAGCATCAGGATTTTTTAGAATCCAATGATCCTTCTTATCTCGTTCCGTCACTTTATCCGTCTTTTTATCAATCAGAATGGCCAGCCGCTCTGCCACCTGAAGCATTTCTTTCTGTTTGGCATTCCGATTTGTATACGTAATCGCACTCTTTGGAATATTATCCACAATAACCTGATGGTTCCTGTCAAGCATCCTTCCCCTTGGAACCGGATTAGCTACGATGACATCTTCCGTCCTGTCCACTTCTTTTTTGTATGTCTCACCATTTACAATCTGGACAACGCCAAGTCTTAAGATTAGTACTGAAAACAAAACAAAAACAGCAAAAAACAATAAATTAACCCTAAAAGGCACATGGCTTTTCTTTTTCTTCTTTTTCCCCATGTACGAATCTCCCCCCTTATGAACATTATGTCTGTATAATAGAGATTCTTCCAAATCTTCCCCTGTTAAATAATTCCACGGTTTTTGTAAAATCCCTGCCAGTCCAAAACATATTTTGAAATATAAAGGTATTTAAAGAGGTTAAGTGGAAATGTTAATCTGATAATTTTTTTTAGGAGGTCTTTAATATGGAAAGAGCACAAAAATTTCTGAACTATTTTTTATCTCACAGAAAGGTGACTAATGAGTTAATCAAGAAGATTGATGAAAATAACTATGACTACAAACCAACTGAAACAAGCATGGCGGCCGGCAAGCTTGTAACACATATGCTTACTTCTTTTTATATGTTTTCCAAAACAGTAAAAGAAGGCAGCCCTGCAGTGTTTGGCGAGAAATTCGAAGAAATTGCCCCAAACCTTTCTGAAGCCGCTGAAAACTACACAGAAAAAACCATTGAGATCATTTCATCATTAACAAATGATGAGTTAGAAAGAACGATTGATATGTCACGGATATTTGGAATGGAATTTACCGGCATCCAGCTGCTGCAGCTTGCAATGGATCATGAAATTCATCATAAAGGAAATTTGTTTGTCTACGTACGTGAAATGGGCCATACGGAGCTTCCGATGTTTGTGAGCAGATGATAAGAAAAGCGGAAGCGCCTTCGAAACAAGCCAAAGCGCTTGTTACTGCGAAGAACATCCAAGGAAGCTTTCCCTTGGCGCTCACCCCCGACTCCTCGAGAAGGTAGGCGCTGGAGCTAGACAGTACTCAAAGTTAAAAGTTATAATTTCTTATCATTTTGAAAAAACGGACGCGTCGCCGCGTCCGTTTTAAAAACTATTAAGGGGAGAAATTAATTCTGCCAGCTCATTTTTTGGTGAATTCACTTTATTTGATACCGGATACTTATCCATTTTTTCAGCCGGATAAGGTTCAAGCAATGACTTCAGGTATTCAGTGTCATTAAAACGAGGATTAAGCCAGTCCTCAAAATCGCTTTCCTTTAATATCACCGGCATTCGGTCATGAACATCTTCGGTTACTTCATTTGGCCCCGTTGTAATAATTGTACAGCTCGTTAGAGGATTTTCTCCTTTATGCCATGAATCCCAAATGCCTGCAAAGGCAAACGGCTTATCATCTTTCATAATGAACCGGTACGGCTGTTTACCTTCTTCGGTTTTCTTCCATTCATAAAAGCCATCTGCAAGGATTAAGCACCTTTTGCTTTTAAAAGGAGCTTTAAAGCTGGGTTTCGAGTCGATGCCTTCCGCTCTTGCGTTTATCATTTTGTAAGCAATTTTTTCGTCTTTAGCCCAGTAGGGGACCAGTCCCCATTTCATCTGTCTGCCGATCCGCTGTTTACCATCTCCAATGATGGTTAAGATATTCTGGCTTGGCGCGATATTATATCTGGGTAAAACCTCTCCCTCTGCATATTCAAATTCAAACAGCAGCTGAAGTTTTTCGATGGTTTCTGTTAGTGTAAACCGGCCGCACAATATAATCACCTCTTTTAAGTCAATAGCAATATAATGTTCATCTATTCCCGGATATAGCGCATATTAAAACTGTCAGCTATTTTTACAGGGAGGAATGAAATATGACAAAACAAGGCAGACAAAATGCAAATCAAACGAGAGCCCAAATTGAAAAACAGGATAAACGAAACGATGTTGAACTGGGAAGCGAGTTTCAGGCAGGAAATGATAAATCTCAAAGCCAGAAAAAAAGCGGAAAGCAAATTAATAAGAAGTCATAATGACAAATCCCCCATTTTAGGGGGATTTTCATGTCCTGATTGTATACAGCTGTCCTTCCACTGCAAAAGAAATACGGCCTGTTTCCTCTGAAACTACAATAGCAACAGCATCTGATTTTTCCGTAAGTCCCATTGCCGCTCTATGCCTTGTCCCAAATTTTTTCCCCTCAATGGTTTTATTGGCAAGAGGCAGGATGTTGCCTGCAGAAATAATGGTATCTTCTTTTATTAGAATACCCCCGTCATGCAATGGGTTTCCAGGATAAAAAATGGTTTCGAGCAAAGTGCTGCTTACTTTTGCTCCAATAGGAGTCCCATTATGAAGGTAATCGCCTATAGGCAGCCTTCTCTCCACAACAATAAGCCCGCCATGCCTTTTTTCCGATAAATGCTGGGCGGCCAATGATAAGCTCGAATATTCCTTGGTATACGGCGATAAATATGACTGAAGATAATATGTCGAAGCAATTGTGTGAGCCTCCGTTACCGCCCTCTGCAAGTTCTCGAAATCAGATAAAATACAGCAGCTGAAGTCCTCTAGCGTTTTGGAAATAGAATGAATCTGACTGTCGATATTGTCAATATACCGGTTTAAATCTTTTCGGTATTGATCTTCGCCATAAATCACCGGACTTCCTCCAATCTTAATTCATATTAGTACCTTTTCCAGTTAAAAATTATTTATCCATTTTACGGAATAGGTTTAGGACCGCTTTAAAGGGACTAAATATAAGTATTAAGCAACGAGGTGAGGGACATGTTCGATATATTAGCAAAACAATTTCAGAAACCCGCAGGATTACTTGGGAAGCTTGCTGGAAAAATCATGTATTTTGAGAACCGCAAGATTAACAAATGGACAATACAGCAATTAAAGATTAATCGCAGGGACTCTATTTTAGAAGTAGGCTTTGGCCCTGGCTACAGCATCAGGCATATAATGGATCACTTCCGCCATGCAGAAACGGATGGAGTTGATGTATCCGAAGATATGAAGGCTTCAGCAGCCAAACGGAATGATGAGTATATCCGTCAGGGAAAGGTCAGATTGTTCGTAAAAGATATACACGATTACTTCCCTGATAAAACGTATAATAAGATATTTTCAGTAAACAATTATCCTTTATGGACAAAACCAAGAGAGTCTCTTCAGTATCTCTATGGGATGCTTGAGGAAGACGGAATAATTGCCATCACCGTCCAGCCAAGAGAAGAAGGAGCAGATGACACCATTGCCAAAAATCTCGGACAGGTGATCAAAACTGATATGGAAGCGGCAGGTTTCCATTCTATTTCCATTTCTTATAAAGAAGCCCGCCCCGTATTAACCGTTTGTGTAACTGCAATTAAATAATAATAAAAAAGAGCGGGAGATTGCAGCTCCCGCTCTTTTTCAATTTATCACCAGCCTCGGCTGGCTCCTCCTCCGCCGGAAGAACCGCCTCCCCCTCCCCGGGGACCGCCACCGCCACTTCCACCTCTTGAGAGAATGGAAAGGATGGCGTAAGAAAAGGCTCCTCCAAAAAATTTAATGTCCAGAAATAATAATCCAACAACAATTAAAATTATCAGCCAGGACGGTATGCCAATGCCTCTATCCTGTGTTCCGGCATCAGCATAATCGCCGCCTAAATTCACTTCTTCCCCGGCAGCTTCCTGTACAAGCACCTTATAGGTTTCAATTACAGCTCTGTTAGGCTGGCCATCCTGGAGATATGGAAGGGTGACGTCATCCAGAATCCTGCCTGCTTTTCCATCGGGAATTTGGCCTTCAAGCCCATAACCAACCTCAATCCGCACCTTCCGATCCTCCATGGCCACAACCAAGAGGACACCATTATTCTCTGCGGCACTGCCTATGCCATAAGACCGGAAAGCTTCATTAGCATATTCTTCAATCGGTCTGTCTCCAGTAGTTCCAACAGTTAACACTGCAACCTGTGCAGATGTCTGATCTTCCAATTGCCTCCCCAGGTTATTCAATTCAGTTTTTTCCTGGTCATTCAGAACCTCCGCAAAATCCTGGACATAAATATCTCCAGCAGGCTGCGGTATGGATTCATCTGCATGGACTGGGATTGCCCCCATTATTAAATTTGCGAAAAGAAGGGCCAAAGAGACCCAGCGGATGATCATTCCCCATTGCCTCCAAAGTCAACATCAGGTGCTTCGTTCGCCAGCGGATCCGCCCTAAAATACTCTTTTTCATCAAAGCCGGTTATCCCTGCAACAATTGCACCCGGGAACCTTTTTACTTGTTTGTTATATACGGCAACCTGGTCGTTATAATCCTTTCGGGCAACCGAAATCCGATTTTCTGTGCCCGCAAGCTCGTCCATTAATTGGGTAAACTGCTTATCCGCTTTTAAATTTGGATAGTTCTCCACCACTACAAGCAGACGGCTCAAAGCGCTTGACAGCTCGGCGTTTGCAGCTGCTTCCTCTTCAGGGGACCCCGCTCCCGCCAATCTCGCACGAGCATCTGATATAGCCTGAATTGTCTCCTTCTCGTGAGCAGCATATCCCTTTACTGTATTTACCAGATTAGGAATCAAATCCAGCCTTCTCTGCAGGTGGTTCTCAATTTGAGAATAAGCCTGATCCACATTTTCCTCAGCACTTACAAACCTGTTATAACTGGACATCAGCATCATGCCTGCTATGACTACTGCCGCAATAACGGCAATTAAAACTCCCATACCTTTTTTCATTTGCGTCACTCCTGTTTCTAAGTTGTTTTGTCACTTGCATGGTATTTTTCCTTTTTGGGGTGAAAGTTAAACCTGGAGATTGGTTTGCTGATGTTGTTAAGCTCGCGCGGATTTGGATGATTTACGCGCGGGCGGGCTCCTTCTGCGTGGGGCACGTTTTTTTGCGCGAGCTTCCTTCTGTTTTGCGCGGAATTATTACTTTTGTGCGCGGATTTGGATGATTTACGCGCGGCAGGGCTCTTTCTGCGCGGGGGCACGTTTTTTTGCGCGGGCTTCCTTTTGTTTTGCGCGGGATTATTACTTTTGTGCGCGGATTTGAATGATTTACGCGCGGCCGGGCTCCTTCTGCCCGGGGGGCACGTTTTTTTGCGCGGGCTTCCTTTTGTTTGGCGCGGGATTATTACTTTTGTGCGCGGATTTGGATGATTTACGCGCGACCGGGCTCCTTCTGCCCGGGGGCACGTTTTTTTGCGCGGGCTGGCTTCTGTTTTGCGCGGGATTATTACTTTTGTGCGCGGATTTGGATGATTTACGCGCGGGCGGGCTCCTTTTCTGCGCGGGGGCACGTTTTTTTGCGCGGGCTGGCTTCTGTTTTGCGCGGGATTATTACTTTTGTGCGCGGATTTGGATGATTTACGCGCGGGCGGGCTCCTTTTCTGCGCGGGGGGCACGTTTTAATCGTGGCAGGCTTCAGGTTCGGGCGGATATACTACTTTAAAGCGCGAATTCTTGTAGGTTTCGTGCATATGACTTTTTACAATATCAAGAGTAATCGCGTAATTATCTATCATTATTGCTTCATGTCTGACTTATATTGCGTCTACAGGACAGGTTATTGCACTGATCTTTTAATTTTTTGCGCTATCACAACGTTAATGCGTCTAACTTCCCATAATCGCGTCATCCAGCAGGTTATTCGAGCCTCCGTGTCTCTTTTTCGCGCTGCCTCCTTATCACAGTTGCGCCAAACAATCCCTATAATACAACAAAAACCCGGAACCCATTCGGGCCCCAGTTCAAGTATGATTATTTAATAAAATTGTTCGCAATCAGTTCACTGAATTCAGGTTTATCTTTCAGGAATTTTAAAGTGTAGGATGAATCTGCAAATTCCTGGATGGTGTCTGCATCAACATCGTAAGTGAACCCGATTCTTTCCCAGGCGCGGTCTACGACTTCTTTTTCCAGTTCCTGGCCAGTCACTTCTTTAATGTCTTTGATAGTAATTGCTTTTGCTTCTTCAGGATTTTCTTCGATAAATTTAACTGCATCTTTATGTGCATCAACGATTTTCTGTACTTTTTCCGGGCTGTTCTTCACAGCATCACCAGTAGCAACCAATACTGATGCCGGAAGTGTTTCACCGAAGGATACTTCATCCCAGCCAATTACGACTTCAGCGTTTGTTTCCTGTTCAATGACCGCTGCCCATGGTTCGGGAGCAACTGCAATATCGACTTTACCTGTTTTCAGCATACTTGCATATTGTGCAGGGTTGCCTGTCAAATGCTTCATGGTACCTCCGATGCGAGCTGAAGTGATGCCGGCTTCTTCAAGATATGTCTCATACTGGACATCATGTGTACAGCCCACGCCAGGTGTAATAAACGTTTTTCCCTGGAAGTCTTCAAGTGAGTTAATTTCTACTCCTTCTCTGGCAAGGACAACTGTTCCGCCAGTTGAGGCACCGGCGATAATTTTAACATCAGCTCCGGTTGAGAAGTTGTTCATTGCTGGTCCGGGTCCTACTAGTCCTGCATCAATATCGCCTGTTTTCAGGGCAGTCATGAATGAACCGCCTTCAGCAAACGTCTTATATTCTACCTTAGTACCATCGCCAAGCTGTTTCTCAAAATAGCCTTGATCTTTCGCAACCATTGCTGGCACATGATTGATATTCGGGAAATAGCCGATGACAATCTTGTCTTCTCCTCCGCTGCTCTTCTCAGATGACCCGCATCCGGCAAGCAGCCCGGTGAAGGTAAATAATATAGCAACCCATAAAATAGCCTTTTTCATTTATACCCCTCCAAAATTAAGACTCAAGTCCCCATTTTTTTATGACTGATTTTTCAATGCGCTGGAATATGAATTGGTCAACAATCATTCCGATAGCTCCAATAATAATCATGACACCGATTACGATGTCCATTCTTCCAAAGTCTGAAGCATATCGAAGTGTGTAGCCCAATCCTGGTCCTGTGCTTAAAAGCTCACCGGCCATCAATGCACGCCAGGCAAATGCCCAGGCAAGTCGTGAACCAGTGACAACGTATGGAATGGATGCCGGAAAGATGACTCTTGTGAATAAGTCAATTCCATTCGCTCCCATAGTCTGAGCTGCCTTGATATATAATGGTGAAACATTTTTTATGCCTGTTCGCATGTTCAGAGCCATTACAAATGTACCGCCAAGTATGGTTACAAAAATAACAGCCTTTTCATTTAATCCAAACCACATAATCGCGATCGGCAGCCAGACGATGCTGGGAACACTTTGCAAGGCAAGGATGACTGCACCCAGTGTTTCATCAGCTGTTTTGGATTTTCCAAGGAGAACGCCAATCAATGTGCCAATGACAAGGCTGATAGCCAGACCGACTGCGAGCCTCTTAAAACTGGCGATTAAATCATAAATGAGAGTTTTATCCTGAAACCCTTCAACAAGAGCACTGAATACACTAGAAAGGGAAGGGAAAATCAGAGGATGCCAAAGTTCAAGCCGTGACCCAATCTCCCAAAATGCAATGATGGCTGCAAAAAATATAATCCTTTTAATGGCTGTTTGCATATTGGAGTTCCTCACTTACAACTTTATCAATTTCCTTCTTCAGGTATTTCATAATGTGGTCTTCAATCTCGAGCATTTCTTTTTTGTGTTCTTCACGGGGTCTGGGTATATCAACCGTTATATCCTGTAAAATGATTCCCGGCTTTGTTCCCATAACAATGATTCGATCTGACAGTTTAATAGATTCTGAGATGCTATGAGTAACAAAAAGAATGGTTTTCTTCGTCTCAGTCCAAATGTTTTCCAGCTGTCCGTGCAGACGCGAACGGGTCTGTTCATCAAGAGCTCCGAATGGTTCATCCATTAAGAGTGTTTCCGGGTTCATCGCAAGTGCTCTCGCGATCGCCACCCTCTGCTGCATTCCTCCAGAAAGTTCATGAGGATAATGGGATATATATTTTCCCAGCTGAACCATTTGCAGATACTTAAGTGCTGTTTCCTCTGCATCTTTCTTCTTCATTTCTTTTTTCAGCGGAAACGTGACATTTTCCATGACTGTCAGCCAAGGGAATAAGGCTGCCTGCTGGAACACCATTCCCCTGTCTTTTCCGGGCTTTGTTATGGCTTTGCCATCGATTTGAATGTGGCCTGAAGTTGTTTTAGTCAGCCCTGCGACGATTGAAAGAAGTGTTGACTTTCCGCATCCTGAAGGGCCTAAAATTGAAACAAACTGGCCTTTCTCAATGGATAAATTAATATCTTTCAAGACGTCAACAGGACGATTTTCTTTATCGCAATATTGTTTATTCACATCGTTTATCTCAATGAACATTTTAAAAATCACCTATTCCTATAAATCTCATTAATTTACTCGGATTACTTGTAATTATAAAGTATTCACCTTGCATGTCAACCATTACAATAAATATTTTTAAAATTGGGCTTAATCAAATAAAAAGCCTCCTCCATCAAGGAGAAAGCTATTGTTTCACAATTTAATTTCTTCTATTTTAGATGAAGCGATCAGCTCTTCAACCTTTGCTAACTCACCGCTTTGAAAAAGTTCTATGATCTTGCTTCCAACGATTACCCCGTCACAATGCTGATTCATTTCTTTTACATGCTCTGGTTCAGAAATTCCGAAGCCGGCCAATACTGGTATCGGACTTACATCTCTAACCTTCTCCAAATGCTTTCCAAGCTCATCTTTAAATTCTTTTCTTGCCCCAGTGATGCCATTAACCGTTACAGCGTATAGGAAGCCTTTCCCTTTAGCTGCAATCGCCTCTATGCGCTCCAATGGACTGGTTAAGGTCACAAGGCGGATAATTTCGATTCCAGATCTTTCTGCAATTGGTGCAATGATCTCCTCTTCCTCTGCAGGAAGATCAGGGATTATTAAGCCGTCTACCCCTGACCTGGAGGCATCAGAAATAAAGTTGCCAATGCCATAGGCCATGATCGGATTCATGTATGTCATAAAGATCAGCGGGATGTGAACAATAGGCCGGATTTCCGCAATTTTAGCTAAGACCCCTCTAAGGGTTGTTCTGGCTTCTAATGCTCGAATGCCAGCCTGCTGGATGACTGGGCCATCTGCAACCGGATCCGAAAACGGAATCCCAATTTCAATGGCAGTTGCTCCCGCTTTTTCAAGGAATGTGATTTTCTCGGCCAGTGTCTCTAAGCCTCCGTCCCCAGCCATTATATATGGCACAAATGCTTTTTCTTTGTTTTGCTTAAGGCTCTTAAAAACTTTTTCAACCCGGTTCATTGTCCTTTCCCTCCTAATCTTGCTCTTACAGTTTCTACATCTTTATCGCCTCTGCCAGATAAACAGATGACAAGGCCTTCGTCTTTTTTCATTTGCGGGGCAAGCTTTAATGCATAGGCTACGGCATGGGAGCTTTCCAGCGCAGGGATAATGCCTTCCAGTTTGCATAAAAGCTTTAATGCATCAAGCGCCTCATCGTCTGTAATGGATTCATACTCGGCTCTTCCGCTGTCTTTCAGATAGCTGTGTTCCGGCCCAACTCCTGGATAATCAAGGCCAGCTGAGATGGAATGAGCCTCCTGAATTTGACCGTGTTCGTCCTGCAGCAAATACATTAATGCTCCATGAAGAACTCCAGGAGTTCCTTTTGTTAAAGAAGCAGCGTGCTTATCTGTATCTGTACCCAAACCAGCTGCTTCAACCCCAACCATGCGGACCGTATCATCTTTAATGAAAGGATAAAACATGCCCATTGAATTGCTTCCGCCTCCAATGCAAGCCACAACTGCATCAGGGAGTTTACCTTCTTTTTCAAGGTATTGCTTCTTCGTCTCATTTCCGATAACACTCTGAAAATCCCGTACAATCATAGGAAAAGGATGTGGTCCCATCACAGAACCAAGGATGTAATGTGTATCCTCGACATTTGTCACCCAGTAGCGGAGTGCTTCGTTGACTGCATCTTTTAAGGTGGCACTTCCCGATTGTACCCCTACAACCTTCGCTCCAAGCAGTTCCATTCTGAATACGTTCAGCTGCTGTCTCCTGATGTCCTCTTCACCCATAAAAATAATGCATTCAAGATTTAAAAGCGCACATGCAGTTGCTGTTGCGACTCCATGCTGCCCTGCACCCGTTTCAGCTACTATTTTTCTTTTTCCCATTCGCAGCGCCAATAGAGCCTGGCCCAGTGAGTTGTTTATTTTATGGGCACCTGTATGATTCAAATCTTCTCTTTTAAGATAGACCTTCGCACCGCCGGCATAATTTGTGAGGTTCTCAGCAAAATAAAGAGGAGTTTCCCGTCCGACATAGTCTTTCAGCAAAGCCTTCAGTTCTTTCTGAAAACTTTCATCGGCTTGAGCTTTCTTATACTCCTCTTCCAATTCAAGAATGGCCTGCATAAGTGTCTCCGGCACATACCTTCCTCCAAAATCCCCGAAATGACCTCGTTCATCAGGCAATGTATAAGCTGTGTTCATTTTACTTCCTCCCTCTCCACACATTTAGCGTTTTCTATGAATCTTTTTATTTTCTCCGGATCTTTCTTCCCTTCAGTCTCAACCCCGCTGCTTACATCAACCATATAAGGATTGGCTGCTTTAATTCCTTCCCCCACATTTTCAGGATTGAGCCCCCCAGCAAGGATCATTTTTTTGTCCTGCAATGGTTTATTTAAAATCGACCAATCAAAAGATACCCCGTTGCCCCCCCGATATTTTCCTTTCGGACTATCAAGAAGAATGTATTCGCATGAAAATTCATCTAATTGAGATAAATCATCTGGTGAACCTACACTCAAAGCTTTTATAACCGGAAGAGAAAATGAGCTGCAAAATTCCGGCGTTTCATCTCCGTGCAGCTGGATGACATTGATCCCTGAAACATTTGCTATTTCTTCAATGGTCGCTTTCGTTTCATTTACAAACACTCCGACTTTTAAAACTTCTCCGGGAAGCTCTCTGATTATCTCCCCTGCTGCCTCAGGATTAATTTTTCTTTTGCTTTCTGCAAAAACAAATCCCAGGGCATCAGCCCCGTTTTCAATAGCAAAAAGTGCCGTGCTGATATCCCTGATTCCGCAAATCTTCACCTTCATTGTCTGACAGCCCCCTGCAAAGGAATCTTCATGGCCTTCAAAAGCCCTTCCAGATTATCTGCTTTCATGAATGCTTCTCCGACAAGAATGGCGTTTGCTCCTGCTGCAATTACACGCCGCACATCGTCTTCCGACTTAATCCCGCTTTCACTGATCAGGAATTTTCCCGCATTTTTTATTAGCGGGGCAAGTTTTTCTGTTACACCAAGGTCTACTTCGAAAGTTTTTAAATTTCGGTTGTTGACTCCGATCAGCTGTGCACCGGTTCTTAGAGCTATTTCCAGTTCTTCTTCATTATGAACCTCCATTAATACCTCAAGGCCTTCACTTTCAGCAAAATCGAAAAGCTCTTGAAGCCGTTCAGCTTCCATCGCAGCAGCAATGAGTAAAATTAGGTTTGCCCCTGATGCTTTTGCTTTTAATACTTGCACCTCGTCTATAATGAAGTCTTTGCAAAGGATAGGCAGGTCGACTGTCTCTCTGACAGCTGACAGATCAGCGAAGCTGCCTTTAAAAAACCTATTGTCTGTTAAAACGGAAATGGCATCGGCACCATACTTTTTATAAAATAATGCCTGATCTTTCGGATTTTGTCCGGTATTTATATCACCTTTTGAAGGTGAGGCTCTTTTGAATTCCGCAATCACAGCCAGTTCACTGCCTGATGCAAGCTTGTTAATAAAGGAGCGTTTATACATGGTTTCTCCTATTTGAAAATATTCCTTTTCCTTCTGCAGTACGATGACTTCTTTTCTTTTTTCAGCCAGTATTTGATCTAGAATTGTTCCCATCTTATATCACCTCTTTATGGACGCTTTTACTTGCTTCAATTAACCTATGCAGTTTTTCTAATGCAGCACCTGAATCTATGCTTTCTTTGGCTAAATTTATCCCGCCATGAATTGTTTCTGCCTTGCCTCCTGTAAAGATGCCAATCCCGGCGTTAAGAAGGACCGTGTCTCTTCTTGCTCCCTTCTCCCCCTTTAGGACACTTAGGAGTATTTCAGCATTTTCCCTGGAATCTCCGCCTCTGATCGCATCATTGCTGCTAACCGATAGGCCAACTTCCTCTGGATGAAGAACCTTTTTCGTTACCTTGCCGTTATTAAGAATGGCCAGGTGATTTTCCCCCTGTAAGGATGCTTCATCCATAAACCCTGCACCATTTAAAACAACTGCCCGTTTTCTTCCCAAAGCTTTTAACACCTCTGCAAACATTTCAATATAATCTCTCCGGTAGATCCCGAGAAGCTGATGATCAAGTTCAACCGGATTGGTTAAAGGTCCTATTAAATTGAAAGTTGTAGGTATTCTCAGGTCCCTGCGTACTTTCATGATTCTTTTAATATTCGGATGGACATGAGGTGCGAATAGAAAGGCTATCCCAATTTCCTCCAGAATTTCCTCCGTGCGCTCAGGCGAGTGATCCAAGTTTATTCCCAAATGTTCCAGTACATCGGCACTGCCTGTTTTGCTGGATACACTTCTATTGCCATGCTTGGCAACAGAAATTCCTGCTCCTGCAATCACAAAGGCCGAAGTAGAACTGATATTAAAGCTGCTTGAACCATCTCCTCCTGTACCGCAATTATCCAAAACATTAGGAATTTTCTTGCTAAATGTAAGGGATTTATCCCGCATTGCTTTTACGATGCCTGCAATTTCTTCAACTGTTTCCCCTTTTGTTTTAAGGCTCACCATAAATGCCGCAATCTCACTGTCCGTCACATCATTGGCAAATAAATTGTCCATCGCTTCCTTCATTTCTGCCTCTGTTAATGACTCGCGATCAGATAACCTCTGCAGTATAGTTTTCATCGTTTTTCTCCCTCCCGATAGTTTGTAAAAAGTTTTCCAAAATCTTTTTTCCAAGGCCTGTTCCTACAGACTCCGGATGGAATTGCAAACCGTATAAAGGATAATCTTCATGCTTGATTGCCATTATTTCATTATCATCCATTGATCTTGCCAAAACCTTAAAACTGCCAGGCAAAGTTCCCGACTTAATTATTAAGGAATGATAACGCATGATATGGATCGGCTGTGGCATGTATTGAAAAAGCTGTGATCCGTTATGCTTCAGATTAGACACCTTGCCATGCATAATTCTCTTGGCTTTTTCAATCTTTGCCCCAAAGGCATAGCCGATTGCCTGATGGCCAAGGCAAATGCCCAGGATAGGGAGCTTCCTGTAAAATTGCTGAATAACATCAACAATAACTCCAGCTTGTTCAGGCCGTCCCGGTCCAGGTGATAGAACAATGGCTTCAGGATTTAATTTTTCAATATCTTCGATTGTTATTTGATCATTCCTTACAACTTTAATTTCTTGTCCCAGTTCACCCAGATACTGATAAAGGTTAAATGTAAATGAATCATAATTATCAATCAGCAGAATCATTTTTTGTCCTCCAAAAATGCTTTTAATTTATGAAGTGTTTCGTCGTACTCTTTTTCTGGAATCGAATCATGCACGATGCCTGCCCCAGCTTGTATATAAGCGAATCCATCTTTTATTACCATGGTTCTGATTGCCAGGGCGAAATCCATATTGCCGTTTCCGGAAAAATAGCCGACTGCCCCTGAGTAAATTCCTCTTTTCACTGCTTCCAGTTCATTGATGATTTCCATTGCTCTAATTTTGGGTGCACCTGAAACCGTTCCGGCAGGGAGACACGCTATTAAGGCATCAATCGCTTTGTGAGGACTTTTCAGCTTGCCGCCCACTTCGGATACAAGGTGCATGACATGCTTATATCTCTCAATGACCATGTTTTTTTCTATAGTTACCGATCCAAATTCGCATACACGGCCGAGATCATTTCTGCCTAGATCGAGCAGCATCCTGTGTTCGGCAAGCTCCTTTTCATCTTCTATCAGGTCCCTTTCAAGCTGTAAGTCTTCCTCTTCTGTCTTGCCTCTTGGCCTTGTTCCTGCAATAGGGTTAGTAATTACTTTGTTTCCAGTTGCTTTTATAAGACTTTCAGGCGATGCCCCTGCAACCGCATATTCTTCAAAATCAAGATAGTACATGTATGGGGAGGGATTTTGCACTCTTAACTTCCGGTAAAATGCGAAAGGATCTCCAGTCAATTCTGCTTTTAACCGCTGAGAAAGCACTACCTGAAAAATGTCTCCCTCTTCAATATAGGCCTTGGCCCTTTTTACTTTTTCAACGAAGTCTTCTTTAGATATGGAAGCTTTGAAAGCCGACAGCGATGCTTCTTCCGATTGGGATGCCGCAGCCCCCTTTTGGATTTCGGCCTTTCTTTTCTGCAATCTTTCACGTAGCTGAGATTCATCGGTTGCTGCCAATAAAGACATGGCTACCAGAAATACCTTTTGCTCCAGATGATCAAAAACGGCCACTTCCTCAAAAAACATAAGGTGAACATCTGGTACATTCAGCTCATCATGAGGGATCACCCCGATATCTTCGTATTGCCTGATGACATCATAGCCTGCATATCCAACAGCTCCTCCACAAAATGGGAACTGTTCAATGGGGTGAGCCTTTTCCTCGGGCATCAGCCTTCTTAATACATCAAGCGGCTTTTCATTAAAAACTTCTATTTTCCCCTCCGCAGTAACAGCCGTCCGAGATGCTTCCCCTTTTAGTTCCATCACCGGGTCCGCCCCAATAAAGGAATACCTTCCCGACTTTTCATGCTTTAGCGAGCTTTCAAGCAGAAATTTTTTTCTCCCGCTCATTCTCTGGTAGATCAAAATAGGTGTTAATGTGTCCCCCTCAAGCTCTTCGATGATATAAGGACCTTCCAAAATCGTTTTCAATATATTTCTCCTCCAGTTCTTTCGGATTCAGATAAGCGCAAGCGCCCTGATCACCCCTGACACTTTGAGGGAGCAGGCGATGGAGCCAGACAGGTATCTGACTTCAGAATTTTTACTTAACTATAAATAAAAAAGTCCCCTATACACACAGACAGAATCTGCGGGTATAGAGGACGTGTCTTGTGAACGTGGTGCCACCTCTTTTTAGAGCAGCATGCTGCTCCCTTTTTCGGGTACGGAAACATATCGATACCCTATCCTTTTAACGGTGGAAATCCGTGCTTCCCTACTATCTTTCAGGAAGCCTCTCGCAAGTCCATTCGAATGACTTACCGTACCGGGCTCTCACCTTACCCCGGCTCTCTTGAACGGACTCCATCAATCTACTCCTCTTGCTCAGCGATTTAAAGTAATAAAGTTAAAGAAAAGCGGAAGCGCCTTGCCACCCCCGACAAGCACAAGACGAGCCTCCCGGAAAGGCGTTCTTTGCCTTTTTAGGGGATTGGCTTGTGAACTCGAGGGGGTAGGCTGCTTGCGCTAGACAGTTATTTAAGTTCAAAAATTCTATATTTTTTCTGAACTAAATAAAAAAGGGCCTCCCGTCTAAAAAGGACGAGAGACCCGTGGTGCCACCTTCATTAGCTGATACATCAGCTCACTTAACAGATATCAAAACGAAAAACCGTTTGAATATCTGTCCCTTGTAACGATGAGACCGTTCGCCAAAGCCTACTGCTTAAAAAGGTTCGGTTTGGAGGCTCGAAAGTCCATTCACTGCTGTTTCCACACTGATTTGCACCAACCATCAGCTCTCTTTAGCTTCCACTGCAGCTACTACTCTTTGTCATTGCCGATCGATATATTGCTTATTATACTATTCCGATAAATGAAAAATGTCAAGGATATTTTTCATTTTTTTATAATAGAGCTTTTTCCAGCTTTTCTCTCCAGACAGCTGCAAGTGCCTCAATCTGCAGGAGTTCTTCAATTGCTTTACGATTTTTGCGGTCATGGAACATGATAAAATTTCCTTGCAGAACCGATACCTTTTCCTGCTTTCTTTCTTCGAGCTTAAGAACGCTGCCTGCTGTTACAGTTCCTTCCTTCAGCACTCTGAAAAAGTAGCCTGTAAAGCATGTTTCAACAATTCTGCTTAAAAGCCGATCTTCTTCGTTATGCTTTGATATGGTTGAACATGGAATGCGGCCCTGTGTTATTTGGATAACAGATTCACCAAGCGAAAAGGTATCACCTATAAAAACATCCTTTTCCAGCATATTACCCGCACAAATATTTTCACCAAATGCCGGGGGACAGAATGTCTTTTTAAATTCTTTTTCCCACATCCCGTAATGTTCGAACGGGTATAGGCAAACTGCCCGGTCGGGGCCGCCATGAAAATCAGTGTTTGCCACTCCATCCCCTAGGAAACCATCCTTCGTTAAGAACGCACTTTCAATTTTTTCTTTGCCTATTCCCGATATTTCCTCACGGTTTTTCCAGCTGTGCTTTTTCGGTTTCCCTATGCTTAAACTAATAATTTCTTTCACATTCATCCCCTCGCCAGATTCGCTTTTCTATATATTTTAACGCTTTCCTTTTAGTAAATCGAAACATATTTTTCCAGAATTTGAATTTTCCCATAAAAAGACAGAGGTTTTTCTAGTTAGTTTTCCTGCAATTAGCTCATATTAAGACTAGTTTGATTAACGAAAAGGAAGGTCAGAAATATGGAGCATGTTGAAAATTTACAATCTGTAAATTCCAAAGCTAAAAAGAAGTCAGGTGATGATGTTCATAACCAAAAATGGGCCATTCTTTCACTTTCTTCAATTCCTCTCGTTATGACACTTGGGAATTCCATGCTGATTCCTGTACTGCCGGCGATGGAAAATAAACTAAATATTTCTGCATTCCAATCCAGCATGATTATTACCGTTTATAGTATTGTAGCCATTATTTTGATCCCAATCGCAGGCTTTTTATCGGATCATATCGGCCGTAAAAAAGTCATTATACCAAGTCTGTTCATTGCAGGAATTGGCGGGCTGATCTCCGGATGGGCGGCATGGAAAATGGCGGATGCTTATTGGATCATATTAGCTGGGAGGGCATTGCAGGGTGTTGGGGCAGCTGGTGCGGCACCAATTGTTATGCCTTTAGTAGGGGATATGTTTAAAAATGATGATGATGTCAGCAGTTCCCTTGGACTTATTGAAACTTCCAATACTTTTGGAAAAGTTCTATCGCCTATACTTGGAGCATTTCTTGCAGGGTTTATATGGTTTTTACCGTTTTTTTCGTTTCCGGTTTTTTGTACGATTTCAATTCTGCTGGTTTTCTTTCTTGTAAAAACGCCAAATAAAAGAGAAGAGCCGCTTCCTCTAAAGAAATTTTGGAGCAATATCAAGGATACCTTTAAAAACAACGGAAAATGGCTATATGCTATTTTCTTAATAGGTGCCATTCTTATGTTTGTGCTTTTTGGGATACTTTTTTATTTATCTGATGTGCTTGAAAAGACATACGATATTAAAGATGTTAAAAAAGGGCTTCTCCTAGCTGTCCCGCTTGGCGCACTATGCCTTTCCTCCTATCTGACAGGAAAAAAAATAAAAGAAAATAAAATACTGATGAAGTGGATCATATTTTTAGGCTCAGTGCTTGTGGCAGCTGCCACTGCAATCTTAAGCTTTTCAAACAACATGTGGTTTATGATCAGCATGTTCCTGTTTGCCGGAATTGGCATAGGCGTTGCATTGCCTTCGTTGGATGCACTGATTACCGAAGGAATTGCAAAAGAAGAACGTGGAACCATTACTTCTTTATACAGTTCAATGAGGTTTATAGGCGTTGCCGGAGGCCCGCCGGCCATTGCCATTCTGATGAAGCATTCTGATCAAGGGCTTTTTTATATATTAAGCGGGATAACCATTCTTGCTGCCCTAGCAGCCATTATAGCAATCAAACCTGACGCAAATGAGGGCTAAAAAAAATCCGTATCGTTCAATGACGATACGGATTTTTTTATTTAAAATGCTGCTGTACAAAACCAGTTACAACCTGGTTGAAAAGCTGCCACTTTTTGGTTGGCGCCTGGTGGGAAACACCTTTGATTATTGCCGCCTGAAAGCTGACATATCTCCTATAGCTCCTAATATGCTGATTAACAAAATCTCTTGATCCATATATCAGGAGAAGGGGGACACTCAAGTTCCTCAGGCGATCCGTGCATGAATAGTGGAGCGACCTATCGTAAAATTGAAACCACATAGTATGATTCGCCTTTTTCATGTGTTCCAGAATATCTTTTCTGACTTTTGGATCATTTGTGTGACTTGCTGCTATTACATACCGCAGAAAACCCGGAAAATGTTTCACGAAATACATTCCCATTATATGCTCATATTTGAAAGTTTCTGATAAAACCTCTGGAAATCCGCCAGACAGTATGACTCCAAGTGTCCTTTCAGGAAAAGAAAGAGCAAATTCCTGAGCAATTATGCCTCCAGAGGAATAACCCAGGATAACGGCTTTTTCAATTTCCAAGTGGTCTAATACAGCTTTAACCTCTTCTGCATAGCCCTGAATGGTTACTGTTTTCTCGGGACCGATGGTATCTCCATTCCCGCTTAAATCAGGAAAAACAACCTGAAAATGCTCAGCCAGCAGGCCTTGATAATAAAATACCTTTCTCCCCATGGCAGGCGGATGTATAAAGATTATCGGTACCCCTTTTCCCATCGTTTCATAAAATATCTTTGTATCCTCATAAATACATGCTGGCACAAGAATCGTCCTTTCCATTCACAAAACATAGATGGCTCAAAAGCCTCCTGTTCCATATAAAAATGGGACAGTTTTAGTCTGCCCCATCTCGGTCAATTCTTTATTTCCAACATCAGTTAGGTCTTGTCTTCTTAGCTTTTTTGCTTTGCTGATCAAGCTCTTTTGAGAACTCCATATCGTTTATGCTCTTGTTTGTGCTCTGCAATCCGGATTTAGTCTTAATATTGCGTTTTGTCATGTTAATCCTCCTTTAAAGTACTGCCATTATAGTATGGCACATTAGGATTCGAATCATTATGGATTTTCAGCTGGAATCTGCATATACTATAAGTAATCATGCGATTATGCTTATTTCCGTGACTTTCTGAACCGTATATGATATTCTTGAATTAAGAATATGAATAAAAAAAACGACCGCAGGTGTTGCCGCACCCACGGTCATTCGCAATAGTCGTTCCCTTAGGGGATCGGCCTGTCAAAGACATAGACCTCTCCCTCAATTGTCAGATCAAGGGAGGTCTATTTTTTATGGTTAAAAGTCATGACAGCAATGATCAGACTAGAAAAGGAAATCATCATCATGATCGATTCGAAAACTGTCAAAAGGCATCACCCCCTTTCATACGGGGCTAGCCGACCACCCTTGAGAAACTCCCATTGCTTCTTTATTATAACACAACCTTGTCCATTTAGTCGAACGTGTGTTCTATTTTAGTAAAATTGATTCTTCTTTCCTATTTTTTCAAGTTTCACTATCTTTATCGCCTGCAGATTTCCTTTGTAGATATCCACGAAGAAAACCCATTTCTTTATTAAGCAAATACTCCATTTCCTCCATCTGCTGCTTAGCAATTAACTGCGGACTGCCTGTCCATTCAGCACTGTGGATAAAATAATAATTCTTTATTCTTTTAAAAATGATGACCGCTTCAGGATAACAGTCAAACAATCCCTTTACCTGATTTCTCCGCATGTAACTCCATCTTACCAGTTTCATGATATCAGCCTTTTTATACTCTTTTTACCCAGAAAACACTGACGCATGTTCTTAATGCAAAAAAAACTGCCAAATTGGCAGCATTGAATTTATTCTTTAAGCCTCGGCTTTGCCGGATCACATTTCGGTTTTTCAGACTGAGTGGACTCAGCAAGCTTTGACAGGTAATAGCATTCTTCACGGTACATGTGATCAGCCATTAAAGCTGCAAATGTCCCCAATGCCTCTTTGCTCAATTCAAGCTCCTCAATTTCATTGAGAAAGTTCATAAACAAAGATATTTCAAGTGCAACATCGCTGTTGAACTTTTGAAGTGCCGGGAATGACTCAACATTCGTCCGAAGGAAGCCGGACATTTCAACCGCCTTTAAATAGAATGCTTCAAAATCCTTTGTATAGCCATCACTGATTTTTTTTATTTTCTTCTCAACACTTTCCATATTATCTGATATGGCTCCAGCATGGCCAGCTGCATCCAGAAGCCAGATTAAATGGTGGTGAAGCTCATGAAATACAGGCGGGACTTCCCCTTTTTTTAAATATTGAAGGACAAGCATATATTCTTCAAGTTCATTGACCATATGGTTTATAAAAACAGGACCAAGATGAATGGAAATTTTCCCTATCAGATGACGTTCAAGTAGGTTCAATTTAAATTCCCTGAGCTTTTTAGCTTCCTGTTCTGCCCTCCGGCTCAATTGCTCCAGGTTATCCACTTCAACCCTTCCTAATAGCTGATCGAAGGTTTGTATAAAGTAATTTGCTCTTTCAATGCTGTCTTTTTCCTTTGGTGATAGTGAATCATGTATGAAGCGTGCATGATCACCCAAAATCTGAAGCCAAAATCCATGTTCAAATTTTGCAGCATTTTCAAATCCAGCAGCCAAAATATCTCCCCTTTCCATCTTACTCATAAAAACATATCAGTAACCATTAGAAATTATGCCTATAAGCACGAATCTCAAAAATTAATTGGTAACTTATTTTTTTGCAGAAAGGGGGAATCTTAACTAGGAATCATGCATCCTATAGTGTTTTTTTCATCATTACCTGGCCAATCTTTTTTTCAAATCCCATTTTAAGCAAAGCTTTCGATGCGGGATTGGAAACAGAAATATTAACTGCAGTGAAATCAATCGAATCATCCTGATCAAGGAACAGCTGGCCCAGAATACTTTCAGTCATTGCCTCATATGCACTGCCATCCGTAAAATTTAGCTGATAAATAATAATGCGTTCTGTACGTCCTGCTGCTTCCAGCACTCTTTTGTATAAAATATAGCCTTCCTCTTTCCCATCTTCACTCATAAGCACAGCAGCTTCCCCTTGTTTCGCACTTTGCCACTGGCACTGCCAGGCAGCATCGCTGTCATAAAAGCTGATTGACTGAAGCTGTTCAGGATATATCTTTTTTATTGCTAAATGGCTTTCCGTCAATGAGCCTATTTCTTTATGTGTTAGCTTCTTGTTTAGATAAAGCAATTGATCAGTAATTGCATAGCCGGCTTTTATGTACAGCTTAATCGCTCTCTCATTTTCTTCAATTGCTTCAAGAACAGCAGTGTGTACATTTTCAGCTTTATATATGCTAAGCACCTCTGACATCATGGCTGCAGAAAGACCTTTTCCCCTGTATTGTGGTGCGATCCCGGTGCCTCCGTTCCAGGCAATTTTCCTGCCGTTAATCTCACGGAACCCATTCAATATGATTCCGCAAGGTTCGCCGTGCATAAAAACGACAATGGATTTTTCAGGCGAAAGTCCCTCAGATGCGATTCGATTAACAAAGGCCTGGATATCCATTTTTATTGGAACTATATAACCTTCAAAGCCTTTATTCCAGGCAGTCAGCGCCTCCTCCAGGGTAACTTGAGAAAGTTTTTTTATTTTCATAAACGCTCTCCTTCATGTGTTTTCTGATGTTTTACTTGGTGTGCATCTAATGGCTGGTTATTTATGTTTGTTTCCTCTTCTAATAACAATGATAATGGCCATGGTTTCACACCTCCAATTATACAGACTGGATAGTTTATTTATTCATATAATAAAATAGACTGATTAGTTTATTTTAATTTAATCATTTATTTTCTGTTTTTTCAATCTTTTCTAAAAGGAATTTTCTAAAAAAAAAAGCCGATACATTAAGTACCGGCTTTAGTTATTCATTATTTATTTAAAGGTTTTTTCAGAAACCCGATAAGGATCGCAGACAAAAGAGCACCTGCTATTATTCCTGCAAGGTAAATTCCCCATGGGCCATCGACGAGAGGGACGACAAAGACTCCGCCGTGCGGTGCCCTTAATCCGACTCCAGCCATCATTGAGATGGCACCTGCCACGGCTGATCCTGCCATGATGGACGGGATGACACGCAATGGATCTGCTGCTGCGAACGGGATTGCGCCTTCTGTGATAAACGAAAATCCCATGATGTAATTTGCTTTTCCTGCATCCTGTTCCTGTTTTGAAAATCTATTTTTGAATAAAGTAGTAGCAAGCGCGATGGCAAGAGGCGGAACCATCCCCGCCGCCATAATGGCTGCCATTGGTTCATATACTCCATTTGCAAGCAGCCCTGTACCAAATACGTAAGCCGATTTATTAACCGGGCCGCCCATATCAAATGCCATCATCAGCCCAAGGACTACTCCAAGCAATACAGCATTTCCAGTACCAAGACCTGAAAGCCACTCGGTGATAGCAGTATTTAATGCGCCAACTGGTTTGTTGACAACATAAAGCATCAGCAATCCCGTGAACGCAATTCCAAAGAGCGGATAGAGCAAAATCGTTTTAATTCCTTCAAGTGATGAAGGCAGACCAGCAAAGACTTTTTTCAACCCAACTACTACATAACCTGCAAGGAAGCCGGCTATGATGCCGCCAAGGAATCCAGCGCCTCCAGATGCTGCCATCATTCCGCCGACTGCGCCTGCAGCAAAGCCGGGACGGTCAGCAATACTCATGGCAATGAACGCTGCAAGTATTGGAACAATCAATCCAAATGCATTTCCTCCCCCAATGGTCATCAGTGCTTCTGCGATAGGATGATACGACGGATCATTAGGATCTGCTGCTTTATATCCGAACATAAAGGAAATGGCAATGAGTATTCCGCCGCCAACAACAAATGGAAGCATGTTGGAAACCCCATTCATCAAATGCTTATAAATTCCTGCTTTTTGTTCTTTTTTATTATCTGCTTTTCCGCTGCTGTCCGCGCTTCCGCCCTTGTATACCGGCGCATCCTGCTTTAGCGCTTTTTCGATTAGTTCCTGAGGTTTTCGGATGCCATCAGCAACTGCCGTTTCAAGGACATGCTTCCCGCTGAATCGCTCCATCTCAACCTTTGTATCTGCTGCGACTATAACTGCTGCCGCATTCGCGATTTCTTCTGGTGTCAGAACATTTTTAGCACCGCTGGAGCCATTTGTTTCAACTTTAATATCAACGCCCATTTCAGCTGCCTTGGCTTTTAGGGAATCAGCCGCCATATAAGTATGGGCAATTCCTGTTGGGCAGGCTGTTACAGCAACAACAAATCGTTTACTGTCTGCAATATTTTGGACTTCCTCTTCTTCTGTCTCGTCATAGCTGTCTATAATTCCAATAACTTCGTCTGCAGAAGCAGCATTTTGGAGTTTTTTGCGTGCTTCCTCGTTCATTAGTATTGATGAAAGCCTGGATAGAGCTTCCAGATGTGTATTGTTTGCTCCTTCCGGGGCTGCAATCATAAAGAATAGATGTGCGGGCTGACCGTCAAGTGATTCATAATCCACTCCTGCTTCTGATTTGCCGAATGCAATAGCAGGCTCCTTGACCGCACCAGTTTTTGCATGCGGAATGGCTATTCCGTCACCGATACCTGTTGTGCTTTGTTCTTCCCTTTTTATAATTGCATTCTTAAAGGCAGAACTGTCATGAAGCTTTCCTGCTTGATCAAGCTGGTTTACCAATCCATTTATGGCATCCATTTTGCCTGTTCCGCTCAATGAGAGCAGAATCGTATCTCTTGTCAGTAATTCTGTTATTCTCATCCTAAATCTCCCCTTTTAGGCTGACCTTTTCAATCGAAACCTGAGAAAGCAATTCCTCTGCTTTTTCCTTTGTGCAAAGACCAAGTGAAAAAGCCGTAGCGCTTCCGGAAGCAACACTGTATTGAAAAGCCTTTTCTATATTTTTGTTTTTTTCATAAGCTGCAAGAAATCCGGCTACCATGGAATCTCCTGCACCTACAGAACTTTTCACTTCCCCATTTGGAACGCTTGAAATATACGCTGCTTCATCAGAAATCAAGACTGCTCCCTTGCCGGCTAATGAAACAATTACATTCTGTGCGCCCATTTCTACAAGTTTCTGTCCATATGGGATAACTTCTTTTGCGGAAGTAAATTCTGTCTTGAATAAATCACCTAATTCATGGTGATTAGGCTTTATTAAAAACGGTTTGTATGGAAGGACCTTTTTCAGTAATTCTCCCTCTGCATCCACCACAAAAGCCGTCCCGTTTTCTAAACAAATTCTTACCAGCTCTTCATAAGTTGATTCCGGCAATGTAGATGGAATGCTGCCAGCCAGAACAAGCAAATCTTCTTCTGATAGGCTGCGGATCTTATTTTTCAGATCCTCGAAATTCCTTCCTGAAATGGCCGGCCCTTTGGCATTGATTTCTGTTTCCGTCTTTGTCTTGATCTTTACATTGATTCTTGTGTCACCAGCAACTTGGACAAAGTCAGTTTGAATATTCTCCTTGTTTAAGCAATCAACAATATACTCTCCTGTAAATCCGCCTGCAAAGCCAAGGGCCTTGCTTTTAACATCCATTCTGTTCAGCACTCTGGAAACATTTATCCCTTTTCCTCCAGGGAACTTTGTATCATGCTGCATGCGGTTAAGACCGCCGACTATTATCTCATCCAATTCTAAGATGTAGTCCACTGACGGATTTAGCGTCAATGTGTGTATCATGCTGTCACGACCTTTATTGTAGTTTTGCTGATATAAGGCTCTTGCTGATCCTCATTCAGTTCATTAGTAATAATTGCTGCTGTATGCAAATCGGCAATCTTGGCAAATGCGATTTCTGAAAACTTCGTATCATCGGCAAGCACGAATGCCTCCCTTGAAAGCGAAATGGCCATTTGCTTAATCATGGCCTCATCCTGATCCGGTGTGGTGTATCCGAATTGAGGATGGATGCCATTAACCCCCATAAAACATTTATCAAATCGATAATTTTCGAGGCTTTCCAATGCCCCCCTGCCAATGATGGCTTTTGTCTGGCTCTTGGCAAAACCGCCAATTAAAAACGTTTTTATATTTCGTTCCAGCAATGCGTTGATATGCATTAATCCGTTCGTTACAACTACAATTTCTTTTGCAGGCAAGAAAGGAATCATTTCAGTAACTGTCGAGCCTGCATCCAGATAGATGGAATCACCTTCTTCAACAAGACTTGCAGCATATTGGGCGATTTGGCGCTTTTGCTGAAGGTTTCTGGCGGATTTTTCAGACATGCTGGGTTCCTGGAGCTTTCCCTGAAGCCTGGCAGCCCCTCCATGTATCCTTTTTAAGTATTTTCCTTCCTCAAGCTGAGTCAGGTCCCTTCTGATTGTTGATTCCGATGTTTCTGTCATATCAACGAGATCCTGAATTTTCACTACACCTTTTTCTTTTAAAAGCTGCAGAATCAATTTGTGGCGCTCTGGTGTTAACAAAACATCACCCCCTGGAATGTGTTGCTCCTCTTGATTACATCATACTGAAACCGATTGCAAAAATCAATCATTTTCATTCAAAAACAATCAAAAGCGTTCAAATATCGAACGTTTTTGATTGTTTTACGATTATTAACTCAATAATTATTAAAATAGTAGAATATTTTAAATATATTAAAATAATAGTTTGCTCTATCCGTCTGATTATGCTAGAATCAAAAATAACAATATATAGTTTCTTGTTCAACCACAGATACTATATATTGTTTTAATTTAAGAATTAACTCGTTCCAAGGTCTCTTTTTTGATCCGCTTTCTTTTTGAAAGCGGAATTTTTTTGTTTTGGAAATAGAATCTCTTTCCATTAGCCTTCCAGAACAGGAAAAGAGCACTGCTCAATGGCAGTGCCCTTCTATAAGACCGATTATTTATCTTCATAATTTACGAGATCATCTATTTTTCCATCTTCATTATGCAGTATTGCCATTGTCCCCGCTTCTTCTGCCATGCTCTTCGCTTTCTCCACCGCTTCTGACTGTGACTCTGCAGTATACTCAGGCTCGTTTTGCCCTTCCTTTTTGACTGCCCATCCTTCCTCATCGTGCGGTACTACATGGAATCTTGCTTCATCTGTACCTGCTCTGTCCTTAAAATATTGTTCCTGTTCATCACTGTGAATGTTGCTTTTACGATTTGCCATGTTTATACCTCCTTTATATAAATGAACTTTCATCTATCGATGAGTACTATCACTTTACCCTTTTAGGGAGTAAAAAAACACAAAGTCTCTCGCCATAAACAGTAATAATTTCCCAATAGATTTTGTCTTTTATTATATAAATTTGACACATAGTGTCGCAAAAATAGGCTTACCCCATAGGAATTAGTACTCTATTCAAAAAATACCATTTTCTACTAAACTAGGAATCGTTAGGGAATCGAAAAACCACTAAATTTCAGGAGGGTATTATGTCAAGAAATAGTCGAAAATCTCCCAAGATATTAGCAGCGGCTCTAGCAGCTTCTTTAGCTTTTGGCACAATCGGGTATGCTGCCCCGCTAAGTAATGAAAATGGAAATTCATCCCACTCGCAAGATCAGAAGATTATTGCCAGAGTAAATGCTGAACGTGCTATCGAACACGTGAGGTATCTATCGGAAGAAATCGGGACAAGACCCGGCGGATTAGAAAATGAAAAAAAATCGGCAGAGTATATTGCCAATACACTCAAAAGTTATGGCTATGATGTTGAATTTCAATACTTTCCAGTAGCAGATCAATTCATAGGCAGTGCAGCATTTGAAGATGGGACGGTATGGGAAATGGGCGCTGCACCAAACGGAGCAATCAGCGATACGCCAGTTCATGCAGAAGTCATCTTTGTGGAAAATGAGAATTTCCAGGGAGCCGAAGGTAAAATAGTTCTTCTGGCTCGAGCAGATACTACAGCCGGATACCGAGAGCAGGTAGCCAAAGCAGTTGAGGCAGGGGCAGCTGGTGTGATTCTCCAAAGCCTTGTTGGAAGCCGCGGCAATTACGGACAAACTTTTAATCCTAACCTTACATCGGAATATGATATCCCGGTTTTTGGGGCTTCCTATATTCATGGAGAATGGCTCAAGGAACAAATGGAGCAAGGTGCAGTTGAGCTCTCCCTGTCAGCAAAACATTATAAGGATCTAAAATCGGTAAATGTAATTGCAACCAAGGAAGCTAAATCAAAAGATGAAGATACAAAAGAGGTTATACTAGGTGCCCATCATGATAGTGTGGTGGGTGCTCCAGGTGCGAATGATAATGCTTCCGGTGTAGGGTTAATGCTTGAACTTGCCAGAGTTTATAAAGGATACAATACAGACAAAACCCTTAAATTCATTGCATTTGGATCTGAGGAACGCGGACTTTTAGGAGCAAGATATTATGTAGATCAGTTAACAGAGACACAAAAAGATCAAATAGAAGCTGTTTTTGTTCCTGATATGGTTGCTACAAATTATGAAAAGGCTACAAACCTATATGCCATGACACCAGACGGCAGCCAAAACATTGTAACTTCTTCAACTGGTCAAGCTGGGGCACGCTTGGGCAATTCGGATATTCTCCCAGGCAAATTCGGATCGAGTGACCATGTTCCTTTCCATAATGCCGGCATTCCTGCGGCCCTTTTTATCTGGATGGGCATAGACAGCTGGGATCCGCTTGTTTACCATATTGAAAAAGTCTATCATACACCGCAGGATACTATCGAAGATAATATCTCTGCAGAAAGAATGCAATCAGCACTTGATATCATCGGTTCCGGACTTTTTGATGTTGTCCGAAAAAAAACACAAGGCAATAATTAATGCTTTTATCCAGCCGCTGGCCAATTGCCGGCGGCTGGTTTATTAGCAAAAAAGAAACTCCATGCCTAACCCCGATTTCTTCTCTCCTAACCTCCATTCAATATGCCATACCATACGTTTACACACCTTAACCAAATATATATGTTAACCTATTATAAAATTAAGTTGACAATAAACGTTTGCTGCTATTATTCTAAATTGTATAAATACAAATCTATCAGGAGGCATTTTATGAAGACAGGTTTAAGAACGATTGATTTAACATTGGCTGGCATGTTTGTTGGCCTAATGGCGGTTGGAGCAAATATCACTTCATTTGTCCCATTTTTAGTTATTGGGGGAGTGCCTATTACTTTGCAGACTTTTTTTGCCATTCTGGCAGGGGCTATTTTAGGTAGCCGATTAGGGGCTATTACTATGGCTGTCTATGCTTTTGCCGGGCTTGCAGGCGCCCCTGTATTTTCAAAATTCGGCGGCGGTTTTGCTTCCTTATTAAGCCCCACTTTCGGTTTTATCTTATCGTTTATAGTAACAGCCTATGTCACCGGCAAATTGATAGAAAAGAAAAAATCTGTTCCGGTGTATATTACTGCAGCTTTAATCGGAATGGTGATCAATTATGTTTTTGGGACGAATTGGATGTATATGGCCTATAAACTTTGGTTTACAGCACCTGAGGGATTTACCTATCATTTGGCATGGCTGTGGATGGCGGTCCCCCTTCCAAAAGACATAATTCTCTCTGTTTTTGCCGGGTTAATGGCCCATCGTCTGGAGCATAGAGTATTTGCAAGCAGTCAGTTCAGAAAAATGAACCGAGCAGCATAAACAATTTTACTAAGGAGGATACATATGAATTTCCAACAGTTAGCACTTGACGTACTGGAAGGACATGAACTTACAGACTCGGAGGCAATGGATGTTTTAAATTGTCCAGATGAAGAGCTGCTGAATCTATTGCACAGCGCCTATAAAATCCGCCATCATCATTATGGGAATCATGTTAAATTAAATATGATTATTAATACCAAATCAGGCCTATGTCCTGAAAACTGCGGCTATTGCTCACAATCCAGCATCTCAACAGCACCTATTGAAAAATACAGGATGATGGATAAGGAATCTATCATCCAGGGTGCAAAACAGGCACATCAGCTAAATGTTGGAACCTATTGCATCGTTGCAAGCGGAAGAGGTCCGAGCAATAGGGAGCTAAATGAAGTAATTTCAGCGGTTAAAGAAATTAAGGATAACTATAACATGAAGGTCTGCGCCTGTCTCGGGCTTCTAAAGCCTGATCAGGCTGATAAGCTCAAGGAGGCTGGGGTCGACCGCTATAATCACAATATTAACACTTCTGAAAATCATCATGAGAGCATCACTACCTCCCATACATACCGTGACAGAGTCAATACGGTCCAATTAATAAAGGACGCAGGTATTTCACCGTGTTCCGGGGTAATTATTGGCATGAAAGAAACCAGGGAAGACGTCGTAGCGATGGCCAAAAGCCTAAAAGCCCTGGATGCCGACTCAATCCCGGTTAACTTTTTGCATGCAATTGATGGGACGCCCTTAGAAGGGACAGATGATTTGAATCCCCGCTATTGTCTGAAGGTGCTTTGCCTGATGCGTTTTATCAATCCATCAAAGGAAATCAGAATATCCGGAGGCAGAGAGGTGAATCTTAGGAGCCTTCAGCCGCTCGGGCTTTATCCTGCTAATTCTATTTTCGTAGGAGATTACTTAACCACAGCAGGTCAGGAAAGCACAGCGGATCACCAAATGCTGAAGGATCTGGGTTTTGAGATTGATTTTGTATCTGGGGAACCAGTATTCTCATGAAAAAAAAGATTCTGCGCAACAGCAGAATCTTTTTTTTTATATCCGGATAAGGTTTATAATTCATCAAAGCCATTATCAATTTGAACTTTTGTATATTGCCGCGATTTTTGTTCAAAGAAATCGGACTTCCCATGGTCAACCTGCTCATAAGCTACTATCCAGCGGAGCGGATTGGTCCGGTAGCCTTCAAACGGCCGTTCATATCCCAGCTGATTGCAGCGGATATTGGCATAAAATTTGATATAAGCTTCAACGTCAGACAGCAGGATGCCTTCTGTTTTGCTGCCGATCACATCGCGGGCCCATTCAATCTCCAGTTCAGCAGCTCTTTTAAAAGTCTCCTGGACGAATTTACTTAATTCATTAGTATTAAGTTCCGGATTTTCCTGCAGAATTTCTTTAAAAATTTTAACAAACAAATCTACATGAATTTGTTCATCCCGGTTGATGTAATTAATCATCGTTGAGGTGGCTACCATTTTCTGATTTCTGGCCAGGTGATAAAAGAATGCAAAGCCTGAATAAAAGAAAAGCCCCTCCAGAACGACATCAAACACAATAGATTTAAGCAGGTTCTCTGCACTTGGATTCTCAGCAAAATCTTTATATCCGTTCACAACAAATTCATTTCTTTCAGCTAATATAGGTTCTGTACGCCAGAATTCAAAAACCTCATCCTGTTTTTGTTTGGGAACAAGGCTTGATAGAACATACGAATATGAGTGATTATGAATCACCTCCTGCTGTGCAAGTATGATCATGAGTGCCGATATGCTTGAGTCGGTAATATAATCAGCAACTTTTCCGGCATAATCCGTCTGGATACTGTCGAGCAATGCAAGCAGGCCAATAATTTTCAAAAATGCCTCTTGTTCACTTTTCGTTAATTCCGGAAATTGCTTAATGTCCTGTGACATGTTTATTTCAAAAGGCGTCCAAAAGTTAGCGAGCATTTTTTTATACTTTGGATAGGCCCAGGAGAAGCGTACATCATCCCAATTAAGAATATTGGAGCATTCCCCATTGATGATTGATGTTGATTTGTTTGGCGCCGATTGATTAATAATTGGCCGTTTTTCTAGAGTATTCATAACGTCCTCCTTTAGCTTGAGCAAGATTCACAGTCTTCAATCTCAGATGAAGTTGATCGGATATAATACGTTGTTTTTAATTTTTTCTTCCATGCTGAAAGATGCAGATTTAAAAGATCGATTGCTTTAATATGGTTCGGTATATAGAAATTAAATGAAATAGCTTGATCTATATGTTTTTGTCTGTTTGCATTCTGCCTGATGCTCCACTCCTGGTTAATATGATAGGCAGATTTGTAATACCAAATGGTCTCACTGTTAATATCGGGAGCTGTCACAGGGATCCGATAATCCTTTTTCTCTTCGGAGTACTGCTTGTTGAATATAGGATCAATACTTGGAGTGCTTCCTGCAATTAAAGCAGTTGATGCATTAGGTGCAACCGCCAGCAAATAGGCATTTCGAACACCGTTTTCACTTACCTCTTTGCTCAATGCAGCCCAGTCCATGTCTGACTCTGCCTCCAGATATCCCCTCTTTTCAAAGTAAGCACCCGTTTCCCAATCAGAACCTTTAAAGGCTGAATAGCTTCCTTTTTCTTTAGCCAGATCCATAGAACTTTTTATCGCTAAAAAAGCAATTTGCTCATATAGAATGTCAGCGAATTTTTCTGCTTCTTCGCTTTCCCATGTGATTTTTTTCAGTGCAAGAAGGTGGTGCCATCCAAAAGTCCCCAGTCCAATCGCACGGTACTTCTGGTTTGTGATCTGGCCCTGAGGCACCGGAATACTATTAATATCAATGACATTATCAAGCATTCGCACCTGAATTGGCACAAGCCTTTCAAGTACTCCCTCACTTATGGCCCTTGCAAGATTGATGGATGAAAGATTGCAGACAACGAAGTCTCCTGGATGTTTTTCGATAATAATTCTCCCATCCCTTGTATATTCTTCAACCCTCTTTGTAACACTTTGGTTTTGTACAATCTCAGTGCACAGGTTTGTACAATAAATCATTCCGCAATGTGAATTGGCATTTTTCCGATTTACTTCATCCCGGTAAAACATAAATGGTGTCCCTGTTTCAAGCTGGCTTCTCATGATGGATTTCATTATATCGATGGCAGGCACTTTTTCCCTTGATAGATTCGGGTTATCTATACACTCTTTATATTTCTGGCGGAATGAACCTTCGCCTTCACCTTCATCATAAAAATCCTCCAGTGAAAAGCCCATTACCTTGCGGACTTCATGGGGATCAAATAAATACCAATATCCCCGGCTTTCCACTTTTTCCATAAACAAATCCGGAATGCAGACACCTGTGAATAAATCATGTGTCCGTTGCCGTTCATCTCCATTATTAAGCTTTGCATCAAGAAACGAGAAGATATCTTTATGCCAGACATCCAGATAGACGCTTATAGCACCCTGCCTCTGTCCAAGCTGATCAACACTGACTGCTGTGTTATTCAGCTGCTTCATCCAGGGAATCACACCTGAAGATGCACCCTTAAATCCTTTAATATCACTTCCTCTGCTGCGGATCTTCCCTAAATATACTCCGATTCCCCCGCCATTTTTAGACAGTGATGCAATATCGGTATTGCTGTCATATATAGAATCAAGACTGTCATCAACGGTCTCAATGAAACAGCTTGAAAGCTGTCCCCAGTTTTTCCCTGCATTAGCGAGTGTTGGCGTGGCAACAGTCATATACAAACCACTCATTGCCCAGTAAGCTTCTTTAATGAGTTCAAGCCGCTTACCCTTCGGCTCCCTTTTCATCAGCACCATGCTGATGATCATGAACCGTTCCTGTGGAAGCTCATAAAGATTTTTCTGTTTGTCCCTGGCAAGATATCGGTCAGCCAGCATTTTCAACCCCAAATATGTAAATAAGCGGTCATTTTCTTTCTTTATGAATTGGGCAAGTTCATTTATCTCATCCTTTGAATACACATCTAATAAATCCTGGTCATAAATTCCTAAAGCCGTCAGCCGTTCAATTAACGTATAAAAATGTTTGTAGCAATCATCCGGCTGGCATTCTCTATTTTTTCCTGACTCAGTATAGAGCTTCTTAAGAAGCAGACGTGACGCGGCAAAAGTCCAATCAGGCTCATCAATACTGATAAAAGATAAACAATCCAGTATAAACTGGTCATACATTGTTTCCGCTCCCAGCTGGCTCATTTCTTCATACCTTTTTAATAGGTGCTCTATGCCGAGCTGTGGAAATTCTGTCTTAAGTTCTTCTAAAATTTCTATCGGTTGTATGGTTTGGACCATCTTACTTCCTCCTAAAGGCAAAATAAAAATCCGCCCGGAAAATGAGCGGATCAAACGATAGTATAATAGCTGGAAGAAGATGAATAAACGGCCATTACGCGATCGTTTCATCATCTCAATCCCCGAAGATATGAAACTTTCGATCGCCCTGGCAGGTCTCCTGGCTTGTGCTTCACTCTACTTAAAGCCCTTCCCATACAAACGCCATAAAGCGTTTTGTACAGTGGCATGCTCTTTTCGTCTGCACTTACAGTTGCGGGGACAGCTTCGGTTTTACACCGAATTCCCTATTAAGTCCTCATAGGACACCAATCACGATCTATATGTAGTTTTTATTCTTTTTAATATATACTATATATTGTAGATGATTCTATCATATAGAGAAATAGATTACAAATTTTTAATCGTTAATGGACGAAAAAGAACAGGGGGGATATTCCCTCTGTTCTTTATTTCTCACTCATGATTTTCCATTTCAATATCATGAGATACCGGCTCAGGGGTAGCCCAAAATGAATCATATACAGCATACCCTGCCATTACAAGAACGAGATACGCAATCGCTGCACCTGCCCATTTTTTCATTTTATCTGCTCCTTTTAATAAAACGTTTTTTCATTTATCGCAGTCTAACGGACAGTATGACCCCACTACAGGGCTCAGAGGAGTCCATGGAGGATGAGTGGGTCAACTGCCCATTGAGGCCCGATTTGTTCAACTAACAATCAGCAGAGAAAAAGAATTCCCGCTGATTGAAGTTTCACTTTATTTTTACTCTTTGTAAACGAAGTGCGTTTAAAACGACAGATACGGAGCTGAACGCCATTGCGGCGCCGGCAAGCCAAGGTGCAAGGAACCCTAATGCAGCTACTGGGATGCCAAGGGTATTGTATGCAAATGCCCAGAAAAGATTTTGTTTTATATTCCTAATGGTTTTTTTGCTCATTAGGATGGCGTCTGCAATACTATTTAAATCCCCTCTCATTAGCGTAATATCAGCTGCTTCCATCGCAACGTCTGTACCGGTTCCGATCGCCATACCAATATCAGCTACAGCAAGTGCAGGTGCATCGTTTATGCCATCGCCGACCATAGCTACTTTTTTTCCCTGGTTCTGAAGTTTTTTTACTTCTTCTGCCTTGCCTTCAGGTAGAACCTCTGCAATTGCAGAGTCTATGCCCACTTCATCAGCTATTGCCTGAGCCGTACGTTTGTTATCTCCCGTAATCATAATGACTTCAATGCCCAGTTTCCTTAAGCGTTTGATTGCATCTCTGGATGTTTCCTTTATTGTATCCGCAACTGCCACGATACCTGCATATTTGCCATCAACCGCGACAAGCATTGCCGTTTTTCCATTTTCCTCCAGTGTTTCCATATCAAGTTTGGCTGACTGGACATTAACGTCGTATTTGTCCATTAATCTTCTTGTACCTATCAGGAGATCTTTTCCATCCACTCTCGCTTTTATTCCATACCCCGGAATAGCTTCAAATTCAACTGGATTAAATAGCATGATTCCTTTATCCTTTATTCCCTTTACTATCGCTTCAGCCAATGGATGCTCAGACTGTTTCTCCGCTGACCCTACAAGCTGGAGAAATGTTTTTTCTTCAACGTTGTGTTCTATAATCACATCTGTTAATACCGGTTTGCCATGTGTAACTGTTCCAGTTTTATCAAGAACGACTGCAGTGATTTCGTGCGTGAGCTCCAGGTGCTCTCCGCCTTTGAAGAGAACCCCATATTCCGCTGCCCGGCCTGAGCCGGCCATTATAGAGGTTGGCGTCGCCAGACCTAGAGCACATGGACATGCAATTACCAGGACAGCAATCAATTTTTCGAGTGCTTCTGCAAAATTTCCAGGACTTACCCATATATACCACACCAGGAATGTAACCACTGCTATGGCCACTACAATGGGAACGAATATCCCAGAGATTCTGTCTGCCATTCGCTGTATAGGGGCTTTTGAACCTTGCGCTTCTTCAACCACTTTAATAATCTGTGACAATGCTGTATCTTTGCCGACTTTAGTGGCTTTAATTTTCAGGAAGCCATTTTTATTAATGGTGGACCCAATAACTGTATCTCCTGCTGTTTTATCAACAGGTACACTTTCCCCTGTCAGCATGGATTCATCTAAAGCAGACTGTCCTTCGATAATCTCACCATCAACTGGAACTTTTTCACCTGGCTTTACATATATGATTTCCCCAGCAATGACTTCTTCAAGGGAAATTTCAATTTCTTCCCCTTCCCTTAAGACAGTTGCTGTTTTTGCCTGCAGCCCCATAAGCTTTTTGATTGCTTCAGAAGAACGTCCCTTAGCCCGGGCTTCAAACAGCTTGCCTAAGATTATTAATGTTATAAGGATAGCACTTGTTTCGTAATAAAGTTCCACCATATGTGCATTGCTGCCAATTGATAAAATTGATTGGTATAAGCTATAGAAAAAAGCAGCAGAAGTTCCGAGTGCAACCAGCACATCCATATTGGCGCTCTTATTTTTTAATGCCTTATATGCCCCGACATAAAATTGCTTTCCTATGAAAAATTGTATCGGTGCTGCAAGAGCCAGCTGTACCCACGGATTCATAAACATATCGGGAACATAAATAAATGATGTAAACTCGAAATGTCCAACCATGGACCAGAATAAAGGGATGGAAAGAATTAAAGAAAAAATAAACTTGCCTTTTTGTTTCTCAATTTCCTTTTCCCGATATCCCTCGATATCCTGGTCTTTATCCATTTTCACTTTCGCCTGATACCCTAGATTCTCCACTTTCTTTATCATGTCCTGAATGGAGATTTGTTCAGGATTATATTCCACAGTGCCCGTTTCAAGAGCCAGATTGACTACAGCTTGTTTGACGCCTGGAAGCTTATTAAGTCCCTTTTCAATCCTTCCAGAGCAAGCAGCGCAAGTCATGCCCAGCAATTCGAACTCTGCTTTCTCAGATACGACCGAATAACCTAAATCCTCAATTTTTTTCTCAAAAGCTTCGACAGAAGTTACTTCAGGATTATATTTAATTGCTGCTTTCTCTAAAGCAAGATTGACACTTGCTTCTTGGACGCCATCCAGCTTATTTAATCCTTTCTCAATTCGAGACGAACAGGCAGCACATGTCATGCCTGATATTGGAAGGTGAACCTCTTTAAGGGCTGCATCAACCATAACTCCCACTCCTTTATTAAACGATGTTCCTCACAATTTGTATACTATACCCATCTACCCTATATGTCAACCAAATAAATCCAGACAAATTACTCATTTTATTTACTAAAAAAAGAGAACGTGTATTTTGTTCACACGTTCTTTCCCGATCCTATTACTCTACATCATAGCCTTGATCATCAATTGTTTCTTTGATTTGCCCAAGTGTAACTGCTGATGAGTCAAATTGAACCTGCACCTGGCCATTATCAAGGTCAACTGCTACTTTATCAACACCATTTAGTTTGCCGACACTGCCTTCTACCGCTTTTACACAATGTCCGCATGACATTCCGCTAACTTTTAAAGTGATATTTTCCATAATATTTAAACCTCCAATTATTTTTTCATTAGTTTTTGAATAGTGACTAAAAATTCATCAAGCACTTCTTGATCGCCTTCATGGATTCTTTCAACTACACAGCTTTTCAAATGGCCTTCGAGCAAAAGCTTCGCTACGCTATTCAAAGCGGACTGGGTTGCAGAAATTTGTGTTATTATATCGTCACAATACACGTCTCTGTCAATTAGTCCTTTTATTCCGCGTATTTGACCTTCAATCCGATTTAAACGGGTTGTCAAATTCTTTTTAACTTTTTCTGAGTGATGACTTTTTCGTTCCGATTCGATCGAACAGCAGCTTTCAGACAATAAATCCTCATTTTCCAGTTCAAAAGCCATTTGATCAGCCTCCTTTATATTTATTATATTATACCCCGGTATCCTATGTAAAGGCCTGTGCTCAAAATGAAATAAATTACGGATTTTTATGTACAATTTCCCTTTCATGATATTTAAAATCTCTGTTTATACTAACGGAAACACTTTATTAAAGGAGGCAGCTAATGTGGAAAGAAAGCATAAAAATCCAGAAGACACGGGCAAAGATTTATATGGGATCGATAAAGATATCAGCCTGCAGTCAGTAAATTTTGCTTCTGCTGAGAATCAATATTTAAATGAACGTACACAAACTGAGTCCAATCAGGAAATATAGAGTTAAAAGCCGCCAACATGGCGGCTTAAGATCATCTTTACAATTCTGTCAGTTCTCCAATTTCTACCTCGGATCTTTCTTCAAGTGGACCGCGCAAATGTACCGTAGCTGTTCTTCCATCCTCATTCAGCTTATCGATCCACACAGAAGCACCATTGTATTTTACTTCGATATCTGCTGATGATGAAAGAATTTGCTTCACACGTTTTGCATCCATAAGTAACACGCTCCTCTGCATTTTTCATTTTATTTTTTGCATGGTCGAGAAATTTATGCTTTACTTTGTCAAAAAGTGAAGTGAGTAAGCCTTCGATTTTTGATCAAGGTCTATATGGACTATGGCATCTGATTAAAATCTGCTGTTCATAACTTGCTCTGGATTAAAAGTTGTCCTATCCTTCCAATACACTGAATACACTTTGTACAAATAGGTTTTGGAGTTAGGAGCTGTACACTTATGAGCATTTTTCTAAGCTATGTTTTCTTGGGTCTGTCGCTTGCAGCGCCAATCGGTCCAATCAATGCTGCACAGTTGGATAAAGGAATAAAAAATGGGTTTTTCCATGCCTGGCTGGTGGGGCTGGGAGCTATGACAGCAGATGCCATATATATGGGGGCTGTTTATTTGGGGGTTGTACACTTTCTTGAGATACCATTCATGAAAGCATTCTTATGGTGCTTTGGATTTTTCGTCCTTGTATACACAGGAGTTGAAACCCTGACAAGTGCCGGCAAAGTCGTTTCAAGCTATAGAACCAAAGATGAATCTAAAATTAAATCCTTTATGTCGGGTTTTCTCATGTCTTTGTCAAATCCTTTAACTATACTGTTTTGGCTTGGCATCTATGGTTCCATTCTGGCCAAAACAGCAGCCGAGTATGACAAGGCTCATGTCATTTTATACAGCGGTGCAATTTTCACTGGGCTTCTCCTCTGGGACATAACGATGGCTGCCGTCGCCAGCAGCTTTAGAAGATTTTTAACCGGAAAAATTCTCGCTTTAATTTCCATATTATCTGGCTTATCGCTGATTGGCTTTGGGATTTATTTTGGGATACAGGCTTATAAACTTTTGTTGTAATACATATTCCATCCATTCAGACAAGGGGGCGAAAAACAGATAATTACGTGCTGAAATATCAATCTGAGCTGCAGGATGGCCAAGGGTATGAATTCTTTGAAGCTGCATTACAGTTAATATGGTTGTCTGTCAAGTTTGGGGATTTATCTGACATGAATTAAGTTTTATTTAGCATGTCTAAGAGTTGACCTAACTGGTTTTCATTTTTATCTTACATGTTTTGGTGTTTATCTCACATTTGGCACAATACTTCTTTGCTGAGAACAAATTTAACACATAAAACAGGAAGTTAAATAGGAGTGAAGCATATATAATTCATTTCTGGCGCTTATACGAATGAAAGTGACGCATATATGTGCCAAAGTGAAGCATAAACTGAAAATCATCCAAACATACAAAAAAAGAGCACCCATCAGGTGCTCTTTCATATGCCCGGCAGCGTCCTACTCTCACAGGGGGACAGCCCCCAACTACCATCGGCGCTGAGAAGCTTAACTTCCGTGTTCGGTATGGGAACGGGTGTGACCTTCTCGCTATCGCCACCGGACTATGTAATTGAAGAAACTTCGTTCCCTCAAAACTAGATAATGTATGAAGAAGCATTTGCCGAGTATTCACCAATGACTTGTCTAGCTTCGGCTCCTAACTTCTCTCGAAGTTGACAGTCGCCTCCGCTTTTCGTTTTGGTTAAGTCCTCGATCGATTAGTATCAGTCAGCTCCACATGTCGCCACGCTTCCACCTCTGACCTATCAACCTGATCATCTTTCAGGGATCTTACTAGCTTGACGCTATGGGAAATCTCATCTCGAGGGGGGCTTCATGCTTAGATGCTTTCAGCACTTATCCCTTCCGCACATAGCTACCCAGCGATGCCTTTGGCAAGACAACTGGTACACCAGCGGTGCGTCCATCCCGGTCCTCTCGTACTAAGGACAGCTCCTCTCAAATTTCCTGCGCCCACGACGGATAGGGACCGAACTGTCTCACGACGTTCTGAACCCAGCTCGCGTACCGCTTTAATGGGCGAACAGCCCAACCCTTGGGACCGACTACAGCCCCAGGATGCGATGAGCCGACATCGAGGTGCCAAACCTCCCCGTCGATGTGGACTCTTGGGGGAGATAAGCCTGTTATCCCCGGGGTAGCTTTTATCCGTTGAGCGATGGCCCTTCCATGCGGAACCACCGGATCACTAAGCCCGACTTTCGTCCCTGCTCGACTTGTAGGTCTCGCAGTCAAGCTCCCTTGTGCCTTTACACTCTGCGAATGATTTCCAACCATTCTGAGGGAACCTTTGGGCGCCTCCGTTACTTTTTAGGAGGCGACCGCCCCAGTCAAACTGCCCACCTGACACTGTCTCCCGCCCCGATAAGGGGCGCGGGTTAGAATTTCAATACAGCCAGGGTAGTATCCCACCGACGCCTCCACCGAAGCTGGCGCTCCGGCTTCTCAGGCTCCTACCTATCCTGTACAAGCTGTACCAAAATTCAATATCAGGCTACAGTAAAGCTCCACGGGGTCTTTCCGTCCTGTCGCGGGTAACCTGCATCTTCACAGGTACTATAATTTCACCGAGTCTCTCGTTGAGACAGTGCCCAGATCGTTACGCCTTTCGTGCGGGTCGGAACTTACCCGACAAGGAATTTCGCTACCTTAGGACCGTTATAGTTACGGCCGCCGTTTACTGGGGCTTCGATTCAAAGCTTCGCTTGCGCTAACCTCTCCTCTTAACCTTCCAGCACCGGGCAGGCGTCAGCCCCTATACTTCGCCTTGCGGCTTCGCAGAGACCTGTGTTTTTGCTAAACAGTCGCCTGGGCCTATTCACTGCGGCTCATCAGGGCTATTCACCCTAATGAGCACCCCTTCTCCCGAAGTTACGGGGTCATTTTGCCGAGTTCCTTAACGAGAGTTCTCTCGCTCACCTTAGGATTCTCTCCTCGCCTACCTGTGTCGGTTTGCGGTACGGGCACCTTTTCCCTCGCTAGAGGCTTTTCTTGGCAGTGTGGAATCAGGAACTTCGGTACTAAATTTCCCTCGCCGTCACAGCTCAGCCTGTGTGGTAACGGGATTTGCCTCGTTACCGGCCTAACTGCTTGGACGCGCTAATCCAGCAGCGCGCTTACCCTATCCTCCTGCGTCCCCCCATTGCTCAAACGGTAAAGAGGTGGTACAGGAATATCAACCTGTTGTCCATCGCCTACGCTTTTCAGCCTCGGCTTAGGTCCCGACTAACCCTGAGCGGACGAGCCTTCCTCAGGAAACCTTAGGCATTCGGTGGATGGGATTCTCACCCATCTTTCGCTACTCATACCGGCATTCTCACTTCTAAGCGCTCCACGGGTCCTTGCGATCCCGCTTCAACGCCCTTAGAACGCTCTCCTACCACTGACATCGTAAGATGTCAATCCACAGCTTCGGTGATACGTTTAGCCCCGGTACATTTTCGGCGCGGAGTCACTCGACCAGTGAGCTATTACGCACTCTTTAAATGGTGGCTGCTTCTAAGCCAACATCCTGGTTGTCTAAGCAACTCCACATCCTTTTCCACTTAACGTATACTTTGGGACCTTAGCTGGTGGTCTGGGCTGTTTCCCTCTTGACTACGGATCTTATCACTCGCAGTCTGACTCCCATGGATAAGTCTTTGGCATTCGGAGTTTGTCTGAATTCGGTAACCCGATGGGGGCCCCTAGTCCAAACAGTGCTCTACCTCCAAGACTCTTACTACATGAGGCTAGCCCTAAAGCTATTTCGGAGAGAACCAGCTATCTCCAAGTTCGATTGGAATTTCTCCGCTACCCACACCTCATCCCCGCACTTTTCAACGTGCGTGGGTTCGGGCCTCCATCCAGTGTTACCTGGACTTCACCCTGGACATGGGTAGATCACCTGGTTTCGGGTCTACGACCACATACTCATTCGCCCTATTCAGACTCGCTTTCGCTGCGGCTCCGTCTCATCAACTTAACCTCGCATGTAATCGTAACTCGCCGGTTCATTCTACAAAAGGCACGCTATCACCCATTAACGGGCTCTAACTACTTGTAGGCACACGGTTTCAGGATCTCTTTCACTCCCCTTCCGGGGTGCTTTTCACCTTTCCCTCACGGTACTGGTTCACTATCGGTCACTAGGGAGTATTTAGCCTTGGGAGATGGTCCTCCCTGCTTCCGACGGGATTTCTCGTGTCCCGCCGTACTCAGGATCCACTCTGGAGGGAACGAAGTTTCAACTACAGGGCTTTTACCTTCTCTGGCCGGCCTTTCCAGACCTGTTCATTTACCTCGTTCCTTTGTAACTCCGTGTAGAGTGTCCTACAACCCCAAGAGGCAAGCCTCTTGGTTTGGGCTAATCCCGTTTCGCTCGCCGCTACTCAGGGAATCGCGTTTGCTTTCTCTTCCTCCGGGTACTTAGATGTTTCAGTTCCCCGGGTCTGCCTTCTATACCCTATGTATTCAGGTAAAGATCCTATCCCATTACGGATAGGGGGTTTCCCCATTCGGAAATCTCCGGATCAAAGCTTACTTACAGCTCCCCGAAGCATATCGGTGTTAGTACCGTCCTTCATCGGCTCCTAGTGCCAAGGCATTCACCGTGCGCCCTTTCTAACTTAACCTACTTCGGCCAATGATAAGCGGCGAATCTCTGCGTCAGCTCCGTCACTGTGCTCCTCACGTACTCTCGTACGCTCCGGTGCTCGTTCGGTCGCTTCCTTGATCTTCTTGCTTCTCATTGCCCTCATGGTTTGTGCTCTTACTTCGTTTTAAAACAAAAATAAGAGAAAAAAACTAAGATGGCGATTACTCGGTTATTGCTTCTTCATTATCATTATCTAGTTTTCAAAGAACGAATCTTTCATTGAGAGATTGAACTCTCAAAACTAAACGAACAAAACGCGTCACGTTTCATGTAAATATCCTTAGAAAGGAGGTGATCCAGCCGCACCTTCCGATACGGCTACCTTGTTACGACTTCACCCCAATCATCTGTCCCACCTTAGGCGGCTGGCTCCAAAAGGTTACCCCACCGACTTCGGGTGTTACAAACTCTCGTGGTGTGACGGGCGGTGTGTACAAGGCCCGGGAACGTATTCACCGCGGCATGCTGATCCGCGATTACTAGCGATTCCGGCTTCATGCAGGCGAGTTGCAGCCTGCAATCCGAACTGAGAATGGTTTTATGGGATTCGCTTAACCTCGCGGTCTCGCAGCCCTTTGTACCATCCATTGTAGCACGTGTGTAGCCCAGGTCATAAGGGGCATGATGATTTGACGTCATCCCCACCTTCCTCCGGTTTGTCACCGGCAGTCACCTTAGAGTGCCCAACTGAATGCTGGCAACTAAGATCAAGGGTTGCGCTCGTTGCGGGACTTAACCCAACATCTCACGACACGAGCTGACGACAACCATGCACCACCTGTCATCCTGTCCCCCGAAGGGGAACGCCCTATCTCTAGGGTTGTCAGGAGATGTCAAGACCTGGTAAGGTTCTTCGCGTTGCTTCGAATTAAACCACATGCTCCACCGCTTGTGCGGGCCCCCGTCAATTCCTTTGAGTTTCAGCCTTGCGGCCGTACTCCCCAGGCGGAGTGCTTAATGCGTTTGCTGCAGCACTAAAGGGCGGAAACCCTCTAACACTTAGCACTCATCGTTTACGGCGTGGACTACCAGGGTATCTAATCCTGTTTGCTCCCCACGCTTTCGCGCCTCAGCGTCAGTTACAGACCAAAGAGTCGCCTTCGCCACTGGTGTTCCTCCACATCTCTACGCATTTCACCGCTACACGTGGAATTCCACTCTTCTCTTCTGCACTCAAGTTCCCCAGTTTCCAATGACCCTCCCCGGTTGAGCCGGGGGCTTTCACATCAGACTTAAGGAACCGCCTGCGCGCGCTTTACGCCCAATAATTCCGGACAACGCTTGCCACCTACGTATTACCGCGGCTGCTGGCACGTAGTTAGCCGTGGCTTTCTGGTTAGGTACCGTCAAGGTACCGGCAGTTACTCCGGTACTTGTTCTTCCCTAACAACAGAGTTTTACGATCCGAAAACCTTCATCACTCACGCGGCGTTGCTCCGTCAGACTTTCGTCCATTGCGGAAGATTCCCTACTGCTGCCTCCCGTAGGAGTCTGGGCCGTGTCTCAGTCCCAGTGTGGCCGATCACCCTCTCAGGTCGGCTACGCATCGTTGCCTTGGTGAGCCGTTACCTCACCAACTAGCTAATGCGCCGCGGGCCCATCTGTAAGTGATAGCCGAAACCATCTTTCAGCTTTCCCTCATGTGAGGGAAAGAATTATCCGGTATTAGCCCCGGTTTCCCGGAGTTATCCCAGTCTTACAGGCAGGTTGCCCACGTGTTACTCACCCGTCCGCCGCTGACTTCAGGGAGCAAGCTCCCATCTGTCCGCTCGACTTGCATGTATTAGGCACGCCGCCAGCGTTCGTCCTGAGCCAGGATCAAACTCTCCATATAAGAGTTGATTAAGCTCATAAGTTGTCTTTTCAAAAAAGACTAAAGAATTAACGTTGACGTTTTTGTTCGTTCAGTTTTCAAAGATCAATCTTTCAAGTTGCCATCTCTTAAAGCAACTTTTATATCATATCACTTACAACCTTCATCGTCAACAACATTTTAAAAAAAATTTCAATCAGTTATTTTGTGAAAGCTGTTCTTAAATAATAGCACCGCCAGTGCTTCAGGTCAACGCTTTATTCGTGGTATTTTATTCCAGTTTTTTTCTTTGGATCATCAGATAACAATTCTTAAAGTATGGATTTCAGATTGACGGAAACATATAGTTATTTAATTTCCTGATTAGCATCAGCAATAGCATAAGTATCATACTGAAGTAAATAGGATTCCAAAAAGTGCTTATTTCTAGAATGTCCATTTTCACCATAAAGCACTGAAAAGCTAAATCGGCAAAAAATATCAAGGCCATCCATTTAAATCGAAAATATTTTATTATGATAATGGTCAGCAGCAGTGCATAGATAATCCAAACCAGAACACTGAAAGCTATATGGTCCTGATAAGGTGATACAAACCACCCAATGTTATACTGATGGGTTCCCAGGATAGACGTCAAACCAAAAGATATACCCTGAAAAATTGTGGTGATGGCCATATAAACGGTTATAAACTGTATAAAAAAAGTGGGATCTTCAACTCTATTCCTCCACCATTTTATAATAAAAACTGAAGCAAACAAGATAATCGTGGTAAACCAAGATTTCCACCAATTGTGCTGATAGATGCCCAGCCAGAGAAACAGCTCTTCTATTCCATATATCGCGGCGATTATGAAAGCAATCCATCTGAAGCGAATTCTAAAAGCAGCTATTGCCATTAGTACACTAGGAATAAAAAAAGCCTGAGATATACTGGAGCCAAAAACATCATCATACCACTGGATAGAAAATAATTTCGGGTAATAGGAGTATGCGTCACCTAAAATTAATACAATGTATTCCATTAAAAAAGAAAGTCCCATAACAAAGAAATAAACCGCCAGATTATGCCGAAATTCAGTTCTAATATAAGTTATATAAATAAGACCTATGCTGATAAGCACTAATCCAAGAAACCAAAGCAAATTTGACATTCTTCCACATCCAGTTTAGCGCGTTTCCATTATTTTGTTCATCATGGAAAAACATATACTCAACATTGAACGAAGGGCAATTAGATGTAAGATTTATTATAAAGTTAAAGATGAAGAAAAAGGGGAAATGTATGGATTTTGAAATTAGTTATTTGTCATTTTTTGTTGTACAGGTCGAGGGAAAGGGGAAAATGCCGAGAAGTACTCTAAACACTTTCAGACTCCCGATTCAGAGAAATATGAGAATAGTGCAATAAAGGATTTTTAGGATGGTGAGCTTGCAAAGAGCTCTGCCGGAAATTGTTAAAATTGCAAACGACTCGGTGGTACAAGAACATATAGAAGAGCATTCCAGTCTGATAGCGAAGAAGAGAGATCAATCGGAAAGCAGCATGGAAATTTGGGCAGCCAGTCCAAAAAGGGAGATTCAACAGACCACGTAATTGAAGCTTCCATATAAATTATCAAACATTCTCCATAGATTGAGCTTAAGTTAAAGGATGGACAACGTATCCGTGATCGGGCTCCTTCAGATTTCAGGGAAACGATTCCTATAGCCAAAGTAAACGGACGTTATGTACTGCTTATTGAATCTGGAAGTATTAAGTTTAAAAAAGCTTTCCACTATTGAATTTCTAAGATCTGATGAGCTTGCAAGCGTAATAGAAAAAATCAGCAAAAAAATAAAGGGCGATGTCATCGCCCTTACAATTATTTAGAAAAGATGCTGTTATTGTTAACGACTTGCAATTCTTTAGTCGTTTCTGCCATTTCACTTTTGCAAATCGGACAAATAGGTACCTGGCTGCTTTTGAAATTGTCCCTTACCCAGCAGTTGCAAGACTCAGATGTACACTCCCAGATTTTCACTTCTTCAACCTTGATTTCTTCCAAATTTTTTCTGCCAAATCCCATTGCCATAATCAGGCACCTCCCAAAGAGTAAGACCCTTACCCAAAATAAAAATCACTTGCTATATAAAGTGACGAACCACTGGCTCTATATAACAAGTGTTTATGGGCAATATTATATTCTTTTAACTAAAATTAGTATAACATATTTAAAGGGCGCTGTCAAAAAGTTCTAAACTTACACAGCAGCCTTAGAAACACGGCAAAAAATTGATAAATACTATTAAACCAATCTGGGAAAAGTGTATAATGACATGTACAGCAGCGAAAGAAAGGGTGAAGACCATGGATATTACAAGTTATACTGTTGAGTACATACAGGATCCTACCGGCATTTTAACGGGTGACCGCTACGAATACTTTTTAGATATCGATGTAGATGAAGACGATGAATTATATTCAGAGAATGGCATTAAGTTAAGGGTCCTTTATTATAAAAATGGAGAAGATGAGAGGATTCTTAATTATCATTTTGTCGAAAGTCATTCAGGAAACATATTGGATTTCGCTTTGGATGAAGTGGAAGAAAAGAAAGTTTCTGCTTTCTGCAGAGAGAACCTTTCTCAAGCACAAGAGTAAGAGCAGGAGAACCTGCTCTTTTATTTTATCACTGAATTTTTTTACCCTCTTCAATAATGTGATACATTAAATGTGCCAAATGCTGTATCGGTGTATAAGCTTCTTCTTCCCTATCCACATTATTTCCTTCATTAAAATCAAGGTCATTCAGATAAAGAGCGGTGAATTGATAGAAATCTTTTAATTCAAAAGCAAAGCATGCACTGGGTTCTTCCGACTCCCCTTCATATTGAAGAACCAGGTAAGACTCCTTACCTTCCTTATCAATAGCATCAAAAAATATAAAATAGCCAACATTAGAGTTCAATTCAAATAAATGCCTTGTGCCGCCTTCTGTGTATAATTCAAAGTCATTTTCATTTAATTTTTGAACAGCCATCGGCTGTATATTATCTTCCTTATGGAACATCACTGTGAAATTCTTCATTGATTCTCCCCCTTTTTCCATACAATCCTAACATATTGCTATATTTATTTACATAATTTCAATCCAAAGCTAATAGATTGAAATTTAGGACTATTCGTATGAACCGTTTTCTTATAATATTGGTTTATTATTTCTTTTATCTAGGAGGCCGCCTGAGTGCTGACAAAAAAACAATTAAACGATATTCATTCTCTACAGCAAATTTGCGAAGAAACGGGCAATATCAAATTAAAATTAAATTGGGATACCTTGAAGTCAAGGGCCGACGAGGAAAATGACTATTTCCATTATGATAATAGCGGGAATTTATTAGGTTACCTTGCTCTATATAATTTCGGAGGTCCGGTTGAATTATGCGGAATGGTTCATCCTAATCATAGACGAAAAGGCATCTTTTCCAGCTTGTTCAATGAGGCAGTAAAACAATTGGCCCAAGCACGCAAATTACTTATTAATGCTCCAGCCTCTTCCCAATCAGCAGAAGGTTATATTAAATCATTACCTTGCACCTATTCATTCTCCGAGTATCAAATGAAGCGCCATAAAAGCAAAAAAATCGGAACAGCAAATTCTGAAGTAACTATGCGGCAAGCAGTGAGCAGTGACCTTGCATTCATTAATCATCTGGATACTGCATGCTTTGATATCCCCAAAGACGAAGCAGAGGTTTTTAATAAAAAAATCTTTGCCTGCAAAAATGAGAGGACTTTTATCATTGAATACAAACGCCAAAAAGCCGGCAAAATCAGAATTCAAACAGAAAAAGATGCTGCGTGGATTTACGGCTTTGCTGTCGATCCTTCTTTTCAGGGGAAAGGAATCGGCAGGGGCGCTCTTACAAATGTTGTTAATCTGCAGCACAGCAAGGGAGTTAGCTGGGTGCATCTAGAAGTAGCTGCAGAAAATGACCATGCACTTTCATTGTACAAATCATGCGGCTTTGTACCATACGGCACACAAGATTATTACGAATATGATCTGAACACACTCAAGGTTTGAAACACGTTTTATTCCTTTGAATCAAAATAAACATGATTGAATGTCATCTCATCTGAAATTTCCAGGGTGCCGAACGAATAGTTCGGCTGCCTGCGCTTATCTGTCGGAGACCCGGGATTAAACAGTATTATTCCATTATGGAGTTTCTTTATCGGTATATGTGAATGCCCAAATATAATAGCATCAACATTTTCCTTATCAAATGCTTCTATACTTCTTTTTTCAGTTGTTTTTCCCTTTCCATGTCCATGGACAACCCCAATTTTAAAACCTTCTATTTTAAGCAGTACTCTTTTCTTAAGAATGGAGCAAATTTCATCACTGTCGGTATTTCCATATACCCCCTCAACAGGTGCATATTGTTTTAATTCATAATACAGTTCGACGCTCTGCCAATCACCTGCATGAATAATTAATTCACAGCTGAGAAGTTCATTCAGAAGTATATCAGGGAGCTGTTTTGACTTCTTTGGCATGTGGGTATCAGACAGAATAAGGATTTTAATCACTATCATTCCTTCCTTCTTACTTTTATACCCTATTTTACCCCAAAAATAAAAGAGCCCCTTAATAGGGACCCTCTTATCAATTAATTATAACTTTGTTACATTTACAGCTTGAGGTCCACGCTGGCCCTGCTCTATGTCAAAGTTAACTTCCTGGCCTTCATCAAGGGTTTTGAAACCTTCTGTCTGGATTGCAGAGTAATGAACAAATACATCTTCTCCGCCTTCAACTTCGATAAAACCAAAACCTTTTTCTGAGTTAAACCATTTTACTTTGCCTGTTGCCATGTAAATTTCCTCCTAATATCTATAACTCACAGAGTGATTTTTTACCCTGCATTTACTAATATGGGTAAATTCCTCTAATTTTATAATAAAATGTTCAAAAAGTACCGAAAAAAATCAATATATCCATTTTCTCTTGGATTTTAAACCGTATTATCCCTTATTGCTGCTGCGGTTTTTAGTGCGTCTGTCCCGGCCGCCTTTAAAATCTCTTCTATCACGGCTGCCGCCTCTGGACCTGTCGTTGAATCTTCTTCCGCCGCGATCACCTTTAGGTTTTCTGACACGGATAGGTTCCACCGCAGTTAATTTAACCGGTGTTACATCAGGACCTTTAGTCAGCAATTTGATGGCTGCAGCAAGCAAAGTAACAGAATCTGTATCTTCAAGAAGGCTTTCCGCCACTCTCTTGAAGTCTGCATGTTCTTCTTTTTCAATAACTTCCATAAGTTTATTAATAGTCGCCTGCTGATTGCCTGCAACAACATCCTTAAAGGAAGGAACAGGCTTTTTCGCCATTTTGCTTTTTGTAACACTTTCAATTATTTTTAGGTGGTCAATTTCTCTTGGAGAAACGAACGTAATTGCCAGCCCTTTATTTCCGGCACGCCCAGTACGTCCAATCCGGTGAACGTAGCTTTCAGGATCCTGCGGGATATCGAAGTTATAAACATGGGAAACACCTGAAATATCCAGACCTCGTGCAGCAACGTCAGTGGCTACCATTATGTCGATTGTCTGCTCTTTAAAACGGCGGATAACCTGATCTCTTTTCGCCTGGGGAATATCACCATGAATTCCTTCAGCCGAATAGCCTCTCTTGATAAGACCTTCCACCACTTCATCTACACGCTTTTTAGTCCTTCCAAACACAATAGCCAGTTCAGGTGACTGAATATCCAACAGATTGCAAAGCACATCAAATTTTTGTTTTTCATGCACTTCCATATAGTACTGCTCAATATTTTTAACAGTCATTTCTTTCGCTTTGACTTTAACCATTTCTGGTTCCTGCATGAATTTTTCAGCAAGAGACTGAATTCTTTTTGGCATTGTTGCTGAGAAAAGAAGGGTTTGGCGCTCACCTTTAATTTCACTTAAAATTCTTTCAATGTCCTCGATGAAGCCCATATTAAGCATTTCATCCGCTTCATCCAGAACTACCATCTTGATGTTGCTTAAACGGATTGTTTTTCTTTCAATGTGATCAATTAACCTTCCCGGTGTAGCAGCAATAATATGCGGGTGCTTTTTAAGCGCACGAATTTGGCGGGTGATATCCTGACCACCGTAAACAGGAAGTGTCCGGACTCCTTTTACCTGTCCTATACGGTTTAATTCTTCTGCCACCTGTACAGCAAGCTCCCGTGTTGGCGCAAGGACTAGACCTTGAATACCTTCGTTTAAATCAATCTGCTCTAACAGCGGCACACCAAAAGCAGTGGTTTTTCCAGTTCCAGTCTGCGCCTGGCCAATCATGTCCTTCCCCTTCATTCCGATTGGAATTGCCTGTGCCTGAATTGGTGTTGGTTCCTCGAAGCCCATATTGGAAAGGGCTTTTACTATTTCATTACTTAAGCCAAAATCTGAAAAAGTTGTCAAAATATAATTTCCTCCTTGAATTGCAAATCTTATTAGGTACTGAAAGATTGTTTTTTGTATAAAGACATGGACACTTTACTAGGCTTTCCAGTTTGTATCTCTTTTTTACATTTCCGTTTGCACTATTTTTAAACTTTTTGTAAGTGAAGTATTTTAATTGGGTGAAATGAAAAATACATATTCCTAAAAGCAGTTATTACAGAAGATCTGTTTTGAGGAATGCTGAAGGCTACAAAGTGGATATGCAAACATAAAAAGGTGATGCATGATTAGACATGCATCACCTCATTTTAAGCAAAATTATGCTTTTGTTACGTTAGCAGCTTGAGGTCCACGGTTACCTTCAACGATTTCGAAAGTTACGTCTTGACCTTCTTCTAAAGTTTTGAAACCTTCAGTTTGGATAGCGGAGAAGTGTACGAATACATCTTGACCTTCTGAAGATTCGATGAATCCGAAACCTTTTTCTGCATTAAACCATTTAACTTTACCTGTGTTCATTTGTGTTGCCTCCCAATAAATTGTTTTTCACTATAATGTACCATATAAACTTAAACATAAAAAAGTCGCAGCTTGCAGAAATGAGGATGAACGATCGCCTACATTTCTTTGCAGCTACGACTACTTATCCAAAAAGTATATAACGAACTTTACAGCGTTAACCTAATAATAAACGACACCCAGTTATAAGTCAATCCTTTTAAAGATCAATTTTTATTTAGGGATAAATGAACTATTTATGCTTCCCTTGTATTTCAGCGATTTTTTCTGCAGCATGAACAGTATGTTTCAAAAGCATGGAAATCGTAACAGGTCCAACTCCTCCAGGTACGGGGGTAATGGCAAACGCCTTTTCAGCACAGCTTTCATACTCTGCATCCCCAATATTTCCTTCATTATATCCGGCATCAAGGACAATAGCTCCTTCTTTAATCCATTCACCCTTGATAAAGTTAGGTTTCCCTACAGCTGCTACTACAATATCAGCTTGCTTTACAATTTGGGGCAGATTTTTGGTATATGAATGGCACGTAGTGACTGTTGCGTTTCGATTGAGTAAAAGGGCAGAGACCGGCTTGCCAAGGATTGGGCTTCTGCCTACGACTACAGCATGCATACCTTCAGCACTCAATTTATAGAAATCCATAATTTCCAAAATAGCTGCAGGTGTACAGGACGGATATTCACCAAAACCGAATGCGGTCTGTCCATATCCAAGGCTTGTAACACCGTCTACGTCTTTTTCAATAGCAATAGCTTCGAAAGCTTTTCGTTCATCTATATGTCCTGGTACGGGATGCTGTAGAAGGATTCCATGTACAGAAGGATCATTGTTTAATTCTGCAATCTTCTCTAATAGTTCTTGTGTTGTTGTATCCTTTGACATATGAATACGTTTTGATAATATGCCAAGTTTTTCACAAGCATTCCCCTTCATCCGTACATACGTTTCAGAGGAAGGGTCATCTCCCACCAAAATTGTGGCTAAGCAAGGGACGATATACTTCCCCTTCAATTCTTCAATTCGATCCTTTAATTGGTCTTTCACATGTTTTGCCACAACAATTCCATCAAGAATAATCTTTTTTTCCATGCATATTCCTCCTATAGGAAAAGCACCTATTCGGCTGACGGGCTTTTCCATTTTGTTATGAAAAAAAGAGACAAGGGTATCCCTTATCTCTGCCCAGACGACCGGCTATACATAGACGCAGCTCCCCAGCGGTTCATTCCGCATTGTCGTCAGTCACTGCGATTTTGAAAAGCTATTCTAATGAATACATCATACCACAAAAACACAAATAATTAAACTGAAACTTATTCAAACGTTCGTGTTTTTTTGCGAGATATATAAAAAAGGACAGCAAATACTGTCCTTATAAATGATATATTTGAGTTAATTAGTTATACCTAAAACAATGAAAGCCCTGCCTCTCTTCCATCCTTGCGGCTCCTAGACCGCGCCAGTGGGAATCAGGTTGGTCGGAATTCTTTCCGACTTAGATGCTCTCTGAGATTTTAATATTAAATGGTAAGAAACTTACTGAAGTAAAAATACGGAGAAGTGTCTGGTTTATAGAAGATGATTAAGAAGAAAATTCAGCATTAAGCTGTCCACACAAATTATTCTTAATTACAAACACATGCTTACTCTTTCAAAATCCTAAAGAGCATGAAACATAATAAAAAGCCGCAGTTTCACAAAAAAAGAAGGTTCGGCTGCCGAACAATCCAAGTGAATTAACGACTTCAACAATATACCTCAAATACTTCAATCACTATGTTATCTTATTTACGGTAAAGTGTCAAGAAAATAACTTGTCACCCGCTTATTAGCCTTCTCCTTTATACTCTGTTACATCAAAATAATCGGTTGTGTCTTTATAGCCATTAAATCCAATATCCAGATCATGAAAATATCGGTGCAATTTAATTAAAACTTCCTTATCCTTAGTGCCCGACTGCACAGTTTCTGCCAGCCGTGTTATTGTGCCCAGGTCAGCCTGCAAATCCTCATTCTCAGCTGATATTTTTTTAAGCGAATTTACGATTAATTCAGCCTGATCTCTTTGTTTTGGCCAGCTGACTTTACGATCTCTTCCCCATCCAAGTGTTTCATTATAAAAAGTATGATTGGAGGCAATGAATTCCCCTAAATCATCGTACATTAATCCCTGTTCAGATGTCTCCGCATTTGCTGAGGTTTTTTGAACCTTTGATTCATCCTTATTTAAAAAGACAAGTACACTATATGCTATGGCAATAGCTATGACCATTCCCAGAATTGAAAGAAACCTGTTTAATTTCTTGTTTTTTAGCAATTTGAAAGCCTCCATTTGATTTTGATAATGTATGCTGAAACTAAATGGAATTATTGCCATTCTTCCTTGTCTGAAGAAACCTTCCCTGACTGCAAATGTTTTCCATGTTAATACATTCTATGCCAACTTTCCTTTCCCCTTCAACACCAAATAAAAAAGCTTTTAACACTGAGTGTCAAAAGCTATTTCTGATTTTTCTGAGCAAGGAAAACCTCGATAAAATCAATAACAAAACGTTCCAGATCAAACTCCATCGCTATATTATCAAGTGTTTCGGGCGGATCAACTTCGGGCACCGGCCTAAAGTCAGCTATGCTTTTACCCTTTGCCTTTCCAAACTGTTCTATTCTCACTCTTCGTTTTACATATTTGGCAAGATCAGGATTTGTGAGAACACTTAATACAAGAACATCATGAAGAGGTGCACCCTTAATTCCCGGGACAAGCTTTTGATAAGCCTCATAATAATAATCATAAGCAGGTTTGATTAGATCTTTAAAAGGCGATTGAGTATTATCTGTAATAAAATCAATCGTTTCAGGCCTGATAATCGCTTTATTTGTTACATTTAGGGGAAATATATAGATGTTTTTTGCTTTTTCAAGCACTGAATCCGCTGCAATGGGGTCAGCGTAAAAATTCGCCTCAGCCTCTGGTGTTACATTTCCCGGAACTAAAAACGCACCGCCCATTAAATAGAATGCATTTACATCTTTATATGCATCCTTTCCATACAGAATGAGCGGCAATGCCAAATCTGTCTGCCTTCCAACTCCAACGATCACAAGGTCATTTTTGTATTCATTTACAATTTCTATTATTTTGTTTATGTCATATACCTTTATTTTGCTGATGAAATTCTCCTGAGGCTGAATGGGCCCGAGGCCTTCCTCCCCGTGTATTTCAGGATAAAAGACAGCGGTCTCACCGGATAATGGCCCGCTCGCCCCTGCTATAATGGGAATGTCCTCTCTGCCTGCAAGTTTCAGTAAATATGCAGTATTATTGATGGATTCTTCTTTGGTTATGTTGCCATAAGCGCTGACTACACCTACTAGATTAATCTCGGGATGCTGAAGGGCATACATTAGGGCAAGTGAATCATCAACCCCCGAGTCAACAAACATGAGAACATTGTACATAAGCCACCTCCGCTACCTATCTAGTCTATAATATGCCAATGGAATGTCCCTTTTGTTAAAGAAAATACTCCTAAAAAATGAAAACTCCCCAATTGGGGAGCTTTAGTCCTGATCTGCCGGCTTTACCGCAAAACTGAGTTCCTGGTTCAGCTGGTTTTCAAAATTATTTCCTGCAGCTATATCCCACTTAAATGCATCAGCCATATATGAAATTACTTGCTTTTGATAGTTTCTTACCGTTTCAATATCAAAAAGCAGCGCTCCTGTTCGGCGGTTAAAAAAATCTACAGGGGTGGCAGCCATTTCATGTTCAATTGCATATTTCAGCTTTGCCCATAATACAATCGGCAAGCCATAATTCTCAGCTTCACTCCTTTTCGTCTCAATCATATTAAAAATGATACCGACGTTAGATCCATACATTTTAACAAGGTGCCTGGACTGTTCCGCTGATAAACCAATACTTGTTCCTTTTTCAGTCTGAAACCTGACGAATTCCTGAAATTTGGATGATCCTCCTACATTTCCTCCTGAAATAGGCAATGTTTTTGTAATACTTCCGCTAAATGTTCTATTTGATTCCTGTTTGAATTTTTCAGCAAGCAAATCAACAATGGTTTCGGCCATTTTCCTGTACCCGGTCAGTTTCCCACCTGCAATCGTCAGCAAACCAGTATCCGACTCCCAAATTTCATCTTTGCGTGATATTTCGGAAGGATCTTTTCCTTCTTCCCAAATAAGCGGACGAACACCAGCCCAGCTGGATTCAATGTCATCCTCCACTATCTTCACAGAAGGAAACATAAAGTTAATGGCATTAATGATGTATGTTCTGTCATCTGCAGTCATTTTGGGATTTACAGGATTAGAATTATAGAATGTATCTGTTGTTCCTACATAGGTCTTACCATCTCTCGGTATGGCAAATACCATCCGTTTGTCAGGTGTATCAAAGTATACAGCCTGTTTTAACGGAAACTTGGATTGGTCTATTACCAAATGAACACCTTTAGTCAAACGCAGGGTCTTTCCTTTCTTTGATCCGTCTTTCTCGCGGATGGAATCAACCCAGGGACCTGCTGCGTTGATGACTTTTTTTGCTCTAACTTCATGAACCCTGCCTGTCAGCTGATCTGCAGCTGCAGCTCCGCATACATTTCCTTGTTCATCATATAAAAGTTTTTCGACCTTCAAATAGTTAACAGGCATAGCGCCTTTTTCTGCCGCAGCTTTCATTACCTCTATTGTAAGACGGGCATCATCTGTGCGGTATTCTACATAATAACCCCCGCCTTTAAGTCCATCTTTTTTTACAAGCGGCTCTTTTGATAATGTTTCCTGGGCATTGAGCATACTTCTGCGTTCAGACTTTCTGACGCCTGCAAGATAGTCGTAAACTCTAAGTCCGATAGAAGTTGAGAACTTTCCAAATGTGCCTCCTTTATGCATCGGAAGCAGCATCCACTCCGGTGTAGTCACATGTGGCCCATTTTCATATACGATTGCCCGCTCCTTGCCGACTTCCGCTACCATCTTAACTTCAAATTGTTTAAGATATCTTAATCCGCCGTGAACCAGTTTTGTTGAACGGCTGGAAGTTCCGGCTGCAAAATCCTGCATTTCGACGAGTGCTGTTTTCATTCCCCGTGCTGCTGCATCCAGAGCTATTCCCGCTCCCGTTATGCCGCCGCCAATAATCAGAACATCAAATTCTTCCTTTGTCAGTGTTTTTATCATTTCAGTACGATTTAAATTAGAAAATATCATAGTTGTCTCCTCCTTGTCGAAAAGGCTAGTAGTTATAACTACCCTTTAAAAGCAGGGAATAAAAAAGAGACCACAAAATACATTATCGCTTACCCGATAATGATTTTGTGGTCTCTCCGCATCTCCTGCCGAACTATTAACTTAATCTTATTATAACATAAAAAGATATGATTTGTGTATAAAACTTTCTTCTGACTATTTAAATGCAATTGCTGCCTTGACTGCTTTTTTCCAGCCTTGATAAAGACCTGCACGGACTTTTTCTTCCATCGATGGATGAAATGATTGATCAATTGCCCACTGCTCAGCAATTTCCTCCTGGGATTTCCAGAACCCGACAGCCAATCCAGCAAGGTAAGCTGCACCAAGCGCAGTAGTTTCATTAATTGTCGGTCTTTCTACCGGCACCTCTAAAATATCTGACTGGAACTCCATCAAGAAGTTATTTTTCACGGCACCTCCGTCAACCCTAAGCGTCTTAAGCTTAATGCCTGAGTCCGCTTCCATGGCAGATAGAACATCTTTTGTCTGATACGCAAGTGACTCAAGTGTCGCACGGATAAAATGCTCTTTGGACGTTCCCCTTGTGACTCCGAATACTGCACCCCTTACATCACTGTCCCAATATGGTGTCCCTAGACCTACAAAAGCCGGAACCACATACACTCCATCTGTCGAGTCCACTTTTTTTGCATAGCTTTCGCTGTCCTTTGCATCCTTTAACATCCTCATTCCATCACGGAGCCATTGAATGGCAGAGCCCGCAACAAAAATGCTGCCCTCCAATGCATATTCAATTTTCCCCTCAAGTCCCCAGGCAATGGTAGTTAGAAGTCCATGTTCAGATTGTACCGCTTTTTCACCTGTATTCATTAGCATGAAACAGCCGGTTCCGTAAGTATTCTTAGCCATTCCTTTCTCGAAGCATGCCTGTCCAAATAGCGCTGCCTGCTGATCACCCGCTGCTCCGGCAATGGGTACTTCCTTGCCGAAAAAGTGATAGTCAATTGTCTTAGCATACACTTCGGAAGATGGCTTCACTTCAGGCAGCATCGCTTTCGGGACTCCGAGTATGTTCAGCAGCTCTTCATCCCATTTAAGTTCGTGGATATTAAACATTAGAGTGCGGGACGCATTGGAGTAATCGGTCACATGCGCTTTTCCTCCCGATAGCTTCCAGATTAGCCATGTATCGATGGTTCCAAATAATAATTTGCCCTGTTGGGCTTTTTCCCTTGCCCCTTCCACATGATCCAGTATCCACTTAACTTTTGTTCCTGAGAAATAGGCATCTATTAAAAGACCGGTTTTTTCTCTGAATAGATCGTTATAGCCTTTTTCCTTCAATTCATCGCAAATTTCGCTTGTCTGCCTTGACTGCCAGACAATCGCATTATAAATCGGGACTCCCGTTTCTTTATCCCAAACAACAGTTGTTTCCCTCTGATTTGTTATGCCAATGCCGGCAATTTGCTCTGGTTTAATCCCGGATTCCGAAAAAACACCTGCAATCACCGATAAAATTGAACCCCATATTTCATTTGCATTATGTTCAACCCAGCCAGGCTTTGGAAAATGCTGTGTGAACTCTTTTTGCGCCGTGTGCACAATTTCCCCTTTTTTATTAAATAGGATAGCACGCGAACTAGTAGTCCCCTGGTCTAATGATAAAATATATTTGTCCACAAATGACTCCTCCCAATCTTGTTCATTATTTTATTTATGCAGCCACTTTAGAAGAATCAACTTCCCCTGGCTGTTTTTTGCCAAAAATATATGAAAGAATTAATACTATTATATTAACACCGAGCACTGCCCATAACATGCCTGAAGCTTTGTCATCGAACATCACTTGATAGAATGCGGAACCCATTAATCCCCCCAGGATTGGACCAGCTACCGGTATCCATGCATACCCCCAGTTCGATTTCCCTTTTCCTGCAATCGGAAGAAGAAAATGAGCAATTCGCGGTCCCAGGTCTCGAGCCGGATTAATCGCATAGCCAGTTGTCCCTCCGAGCGACATTCCGATTACAACAATCAGAAGGCCTGCAGCTATCGGATTTAAGCCTTCTGTAAATTGATTTGCCCCAATAAACATCAATCCCAGTACAAGAATAAACGTCCCAATCATTTCACTTAATAAATTTGAAAATGTATGGGGAATCGCAGGACTGGTTGAGAAAACAGCAAGTTTAGCACCCTGGTCTTCTGTTTCTTTCCAATGCGGGAGATAGTGAAGGAATACAATAACCCCTCCCAAAAAACCTCCCAGGACTTGAGCCAGAATATAGCCAGGCACGTCTGCCCAAGGGAAATCCCCGCTAAGCGCAAACCCGATTGTTACAGCAGGATTCAAGTGTGCCCCGCTAATCGATCCTACAGCAAAAATCCCCATCGTTACAGCTAGTCCCCAGGCAATGGTGATAACAATCCACCCTCCATTGAAAGAGAAAGTCTTTTTTAAATTCGCTCCGGCAACAACGCCTCCTCCAAAAACAATCAAGATCATCGTTCCAATTATTTCTCCCATAAAAGCAGACATCTGAAAATCCCCTTTCCGTTTTGGGTGATCGGAAACAAAAAAGGAGATTCACGACAGATTAAGCCATTAATGGCTAAACTGTGTGAATCTCCTAATCTCCGACACATAAATTAACTTGTTAAACCGAGTATACAAGTCTATGAAAACGTTGTCAAACTTTCCTTGAACATTTTTATGAAAACCTTTCCCATAATTCTATTTTCGAAGTTGTAATGGCAGCTGCTCCTGCACCAAGCGCATTCTTCACTTCTTCTTCTGATCGGATGAGTCCTCCAGCAAATATGGGGGTGTTCAAACGTTCATTTACTTCTTTTATCATCCATGGCATGGCTCCCGGCAAAACTTCTATGTAGTCCGGCCTGGTTTTCTCGATTAATTTATAACTTTTTTCAAGCGCGTGAGAATCGATGAGGAAAATCCTCTGGACAGCGATCACTCCTTTTTGCTTTGCTTTTAGGATGACGCTGGATTTAGTAGAAATTAACCCGTAAGGCTTAAATTCCTGGCATATATATTCTGCGGCATAATCATCGCTTTTCAAGCCATGAATCAGATCAACATGATAAATCATTTTTTTGTTATGTGCTTTTGCCATCTGCGAAACATTCTTCAGCTGCGAAATGTGCATATCGAGAAATACACCAATGTCATAGGGGCTTTTCAGGAACTTTTCAAATTCTTTCATGTTTGAAGATGCCGGCAAAATTTTTTGATTCATTGTTCCCACTCCTGTATCTGTTATTTCCCTATGTTATAAAGAAACTGCGCATTTCTCAATACCCATTATACATTTTTGCGGTACTCATAATAGCGGAATCCAATTATCATTATTGTCAGCCAGGCACCTCCGGCTGCAAATCCAGCTATTACATCACTGGGAAAATGAACGCCTAAATAGATGCGGCTTAACCCAATCATGATGATAAAACAGCCTAGCATCACTGTCCATGCAGTCTTCCATCGTTTTCTTTTTGCCAAATGGATGATCATATAGGCCAGCGAGCCATAAAAAATAAAAGATCCCATTGAATGGCCACTCGGAAAACTGAATCCCTGCTCCTCAATCAGAGGTCTGATATCCGGTCGTTCTCTTTTGAAAATCCATTTCAGCAGCAAGTTGAAAAGTGCTCCAAGACCGGATGAAAGAACCATGAACCATGCAAGTGAACTCTTTTTAAATATAAACAAAAGCACGACCGCCATAATTACAGAAAAAGCCAGCCATTTTACCGACCCCAAAAAAGTAATCACGCTCATATACTCCGTGAGCCGGGGAGAAATAAAGGCCTGTACATACTGAATCACAGCTTCATCGAATCGAATTAGCTCATTTTCCTTCAATTCGTCCACTATTTCAATAAAAAGCAGCACAAATCCGCCAATAATTGCAGCTGCCAACGTTAAGTAGATGATATTTTTTGATGTTAAATTCTTCCTGTTCATTTAAACAAATCCTTTTTATTTATAGGATTACCACTAACTTTGATAAACAGAACATTTTTTGAAGACTTTTCTTCAAAAAAATAGCTCCAGTAAAAAACCGATTTTGCAAAAGCAAAGTCGGTTTTATTTCTATTAAGCCTGCTTTTTTGCTTTTGTTTTTGCAGGAGCACGTTTCTTTTTAGCTGCCGGTTTTTTCTTTGTTTCTGCATCAGCAGGCTTGGTTTTATCAATTGATGCCTGCAGGGCAGCCATAAGGTCGGTTACATTGGCTGCAGGTTCTTTTTCGACCGGTGTGACTATATCTTTGCCAGTACGTTTTGCTTCGATAAGCTCCAAAAGAGCTGTCCGGTAGTCATCATTATATTTCTCGGGTTTAAATTCAGTGGTTAATTGATCAATCAGCATAATGGCAGTATCGATTTCCTTATCAGTCACTTTGTCTTCTGCAGGTACATTTGGCACATCCGCAGCCTTACGCACTTCATCAGGGTAATGAATCGTCTCCATTACAAGAGTGTTTTCATATACCCGGACCACAGCCAGCTGTTCTTTGGATCGAATAATGATTTTTGCCAAACCTACCTTTTCTGACGTCTCCAGCGCTTTTCTTAAAAGGGAATAGGCTTTTCCTCCTCCGTCCCCTGGAGACATATAATATGTGCGATTATAATAAATCGGATCAATCTCCTGTATTTTTACAAAGTCCACAATCTCGACAGCTTTATCCTCATTTTCCTGTTTAAGCTTTTCTAAATCCTCATCCTCTAAAACGACAAACTTTCCTTTTGTGTATTCATAAGCTTTTACAATATCTTCGTTTTTAATTTCTACTTCACAAACAGGACATGTTTTCTCATATTTAATTGGCGTATGACATTCTTTATGAAGATTTCTCAGCTTTATATCCTTATCTTCTGTAGCCGAGTGCAGCTTAATTGGTATATTCACCAGCCCAAAACTGATGCTTCCTTTCCACATTGTGTGCATAGTCAAACTCCCATTCTTATTAGATGTAGTACTCATAACTTGTGTATTAACAAAAAGGGAAATACGCTAAAACATTTGGAAACTGAGTAGTTTTAGCGGCAATGGCCAAAACTATAGTAACGATTGTAAAGGAGGCCAAATTGAATGAGACCAATGCTTCCAACCTTAACTTTTGATGTTCCGGAAGAGAAGGAATGGCTCTTTGAAGCGAAGTATGATGGTTTTAGAGCAATCCTGCACTTGGACAAGGAACCCAGACTGACAAGCAGGAATGATAAGCCTTTATTACATATTTTCCCGGAAATTAAGGATTTTTTAGAGCAAAACAAAGATAAATTCGAATCATACCTTCCACTTACACTAGATGGAGAATTAGTCTTTCTGGAGAATGCCTATAAAGCCCATTTTGGGTCCATCCAGGTCAGGGGCAGGATGAGGTCTGAAAAGAAAATTCAAGAGAAGGCAAAAACTGCGCCATGCCGTCTTCTTATTTTTGACATTTTGATGGTAAAAGGCAAAAAAATGACCGATAAAGAGTACTTTACCAGAAAAGCAGAACTGGAAGCTTTGTTTAAGGATTGTAATATGCCCTTAAAACCTGATGAGAAGGATCCGAGATTGATACAATTAATCCCTCCATACCGCAGCTTTAATGAACTTTGGGAAAAAATTGTCCTGCATGATGGTGAAGGAATCGTGGCAAAGCAGTTGAAGAATAAATGGGAAGAAGGAAAGAGATCATCTTTATGGCTAAAATTCAAGAATTGGAAATACGTTAACTGCTTTATCACCGCATATGAAAAATCAAATGGCTATTTTTATGCTGGTGTATTCCAGGGGGATGCTGTCATAGCAATCGGACAGTTTCTTTTTGGGTTGAAGCCCGATGAAAAACAAGCCTTATTCCAAATCATCAAAGATAATAAAACAGATGAAAACAGCCAATTCATATATGTAGAACCAGCAATATGTGTGGAAGTTAAATATCTGGAGATTTATGAGGATCAAATGCGCGAACCGCATTTTCACCAGTTTCGTTTCGATTTGAAGCCTGATGCCTGCACTTATGAGAAATTTATACAACAGCAGAAAAACCTGCCTCCCGAAATAGAAATCACCCATCCAGATAAGCCATTATGGGAAACACCAGCTATTCAAAAGATTGATTACATTCACTTTTTAAGAGAGATTGCTCCATATATGCTGCCATTTTTAAAGAAAAGGCTTTTAACTGTAATCCGCTACCCGCATGGGATCTTTGCTGAGCCTTTCTACCAGAAAAATTGCCCGGATTACGCACCGGATTTTGTAGAAACTGAAATGTCTGAAGGCATCAATTATATTGTCTGCAATAATCTTCAAACACTGCTCTGGCTTGGCAACCAGCTTGCATTTGAATATCATATCCCATTTAAGACCATTTACAGCAATGGTCCCAGCGAAATAGTGTTTGATTTAGATCCTCCTTCGAGGGACGCTTTTCATCTTGCCATTAAAGCTGCAATATTGATTAAAGAGGTGCTTGATCAGCTGAAATTAATCAGCTTTGTCAAAACATCCGGGAATAAAGGTCTGCAAATCTATATCCCGCTGCAGGAAAATACCTATAGCTTTGATGATACTCGGCTGTTCACCGAATTTATTGCCCAGTATCTAATTTCCAAAGATCCCGATTCTTTTACAATAGAAAGATTAAAGAAAAATCGCGGAGGCCGGCTTTATGTGGATTATATCCAGCATGCAGAAGGCAAGACGATCATTGCCCCTTATTCAGCAAGAGGAAATAAAGCAGCAACTGTTGCTGCTCCTCTGTTTTGGGAGGAAGTCAATGAGAAACTCACAATGGAGCGGTTTCAGATAACCAATCTTATAAAAAGGGTAAACAGCGATGGCGATCCATTCAGTTCTTATTTTCAGACAAAGGAAAATCAGCCCTTTTCTCCAGTGCTCGATTTTTTAAAACAGGAAAACAAAAAAGGATAAGGCCAATGCCTTATCCTACATCCATTCTTTAAGTACCGCTTGGGCATATTCCTGAAGTTTAGCATATTGCTTAATTTCTCCAGTATGTTCTTCTTTCTGGGATAGGGTGAACTCTTGCGGTTTTTCCATATTGATTTCCGCTTCACAGCGGTAAACATAGCTGGCATTCCCAATTAAATCAATGGACTGCCTGCCATTCTTCTCATGAACTACACAGCGCACTTTTCCGCCATTATTGTATACTTCAACAGGCTCTTCGATTTTATTCAGCCCATTCATGCAAGTGACAAGTGTTGAAGCGGACATGGCTGTACCGCAGGCATTGGTGAATCCTACTCCCCGCTCAAATGTCCTTACATAAATATGCCCTTTTTTTAGCGGCTTTACAAAGCTGACATTTACTCCATCAGGAAAGAAATCATTCGGCCCGTTCAAATATTCACTGATCTTTTTTTGCAGGTCAGATGTAATTTGCTCTTTCTCCACAATGGAAACAAAATGGGGATTAGGGACTGCTAAGGCCGTAAAAGCTAATTCCTCTGAGATCCCGCTGACTTTTTCATTAATTATAGTATCTTTATCGAGAACTAAAGGAAGATCCTTCAAATCGAATGAAACAGGTGATATTTCAACAAGATAAGTTGGAATGTCCTCAAAGATGTCCTCTTGCTTTTTTACCTGCAAATCCGCTTTCATGGTTTCAATGATGGCTTCTTTTAGACCAAGAAGTTCACATACATAACGGGCAACGCATCTTAATCCATTTCCGCACATTGATGCTTCTGATCCATCCGGATTAAAAACACGCATCCTTGCATCTGCTTTTTCACTTTTTAATACGAAAAGAATTCCATCTGCACCAAGTTCAGTGCTGCGGTCACATATTGCTTTGGCAAGCTCAGCACGATTCTCTTCTGTAAAATTATACGTATGGGAAATTTCATCTATTATAAAGAAATCATTTCCTGATCCATGACATTTCAGCAATTCAATGTTCATAATAATACCTCCAAACCATTTGTAGCCCAACTTATAAATAAGAGTGCCATAAAAGCATTTATTATTCAATAATTGTTTTCCCTATTATATTATTAACTAATTAGAAAATTGATAAATTCCGTCATTTAGGGAAGTGGCCGATATTAATACTGATCTTTATACATTTAAATTTTTCATCCAGCGGATCGAAGAGTTTGGCAGCGTTATTAATGAAAAAAATGCCTTTGTAGAAACAACGGCATTTTTTAAAAATACAATTGTATATGAAGGGATTATCCGGGTCCGTTTTAATGACTATGGGATTTTTCCCTTCCCCGAGGACCTTTCCCAGGCAGACATTCCGGTATCTGCTAAAAGGAATATGGCCGCAGAAATGAAAAGATATATTAAGCCGCAGAAAAAATATCTATAATAGCACAGCGGCTAACATATTAGCCCGGTTTGCCGGTATATTTTTTAGGAGAAAATCGGCTGCCTTGCTACAAACACTTCCATTGACATACCTCCGAAAACCCCATATTACTATAGACCTATATTAACTCGTGTATCGAAACTTGTTGAACAAAAAGAATTTTTATATTTTTATACAAAATTCACCAGTTTTCTTTGTTAAGAAAAAAGAAAAAGGATGCCCCAAATAGGGCATCCCAATATATCTATATTAACTAATGACATGAAAAACAAAGTTGAATAAAAATAAAGCAGCTATGACATACAATGCAAATGAAACTTCCTTTGCTTTGCCAATCGAAATCTTTAAGATTGGATAAAGAATAAATCCAATGGCAATGCCGTCCGCAATACTATACGTGAACGGGATCATGGCAATGATAAAGATAGCTGGAAAGCTTTCGCTCATATCCTTTAAGTCAAGATTACGGATGTTTTGAAGCATCAGTCCGCCAATAATGATAAGAATAGGCGCAATTGCACTGTTGGGAATCAATTTAATAACAGGGATAAAGAATGCGGATAGCATAAACAGGAATCCAGTTGTGACTGCTGTCAATCCTGTACGTCCGCCGGCAGCCATACTCGCTGCACTTTCAACCGTTGCTACAGTCGGGCTTGTCCCAAAAATTCCTGACAATAATGCAGAAACCGAAGTTGCCTGAAAAGCACGCTTAAACTGTTCCGGCCTATTAATAAAACCAACATGACCGTGAACTAATCCGATATTTTCAAAGACAAGAACCATTGTCAATGAAAAAATGGCAATCCAAAAAGTGACGGAAAGTAAGTTATCGAATGACATCGATCCAAATACTTCCATATAATCGGAAAGAGCAAACGGCTTTTCCTCGGTACTTTGCACATTAATCAGCCCAAAAGCCCATGCTATCAATGTTCCTGCTACAACAGTAATCAAAAAGTTGCCAGGCACATTGCGCATAAATAAAATAATGGCAAGCAGGAACGTTAAGATGGTTGCAAGCACTTGCGGGTCTCCAAGCTCACCCATAGCAATAATGGAGTTTGTCCCTTTTTCAACGATTCCGCCCTTTTCAAGTCCGATCAGCATCAAGAAAAGTCCGAGTCCCACTGTTATTGCTTCTTTAAGTGAATGTGGAATCGATTCGCTTAATGTCTTTGCGAATCGCGAAAAAGCCACGAATACAAAGATCAGACCAGATATAAAGACAACAGCCAATGCTTCCTGCCAGGATAAGCCCATCGATTGGACCATTGTATAGGAAAACAAAGCGTTAATTCCCATTCCAGGCACAAGGAGAATCGGTACATTTGCCCAAAACCCCATAATCAAACAGCCGACAACCGATGTTATAATGGTTGCAAAAATGGCTGCCTCCAGCGGAATTCCTGCTTCAGAGAGAATTAGAGAGTTAACTGCGATAATATAAACAATCGTAAAAAAGCCGATTGCCCCAGCCATAACCTCCCTTTTTACAGTTGTTCCATTTGAATCAAGCTGAAAAAGCTGGTTAAACCACTTATTCATATATACTACCTATCTATTCAATTAGCCCTCTCCCTACCCGCTCTCCCCGTATACATCTCCCTCAGTTAAGAGTGATCACTAAAAAGTACGGGTGAGCCACAAGCAGTATTTTATCAAAAAAAACTCATTCTGCCAATAGAAAGGTCAGACGTCTGCCCATAAATTTTTAAAAAAACCGGCGGAAATCCCCCGCCGATTTTGGTAGATATTGCAACCGGGCAAGACAATTGCACCTGGAAGCACACTCTTATTCTCATGCCGGCAAAAAATCCGGAACATTATTCACCTTCGGATAATTGTCTGTAAAGGTTGCCCATTTCAATAGCTCCGACAGCCGCTTCCCATCCTTTGTTTCCAGCTTTGGTGCCTGCCCGCTCAATTGCCTGTTCAATCGTGTCAGTTGTAAGAACACCGAAGATAACAGGAACACCGCTTTGCAATGCTGTGCTTGAGACCCCTTTAGCCACTTCGCCGCTGACATAATCAAAATGCGGAGTTGCTCCGCGGATCACTGTGCCAAGGGTGATGACTGCATCATATTTTCCGGATTGGGACAGCTTTTTAGCTGCCAGAGGGATTTCGAATGCTCCAGGAACCCACACAACTGTCACATCTTCTTCGCTTACTCCGTGGCGCTTGAGTGCATCTTCCGCTCCGCTTAAAAGCTTGCCCGTAATGAATTCATTAAAACGCGATACTACAATGGCCATTTTTAATCCTGTTCCTACTAAATGTCCTTCGATTACCTTTTTCATCTCTAATCGCTCCCTTAAAATTGTAATAAATGCCCAAGTTTTGTTTTCTTTGTTTTTAAGTAATTTTCATTTTCAGATTTGGCAGGCATTTGAAGAGGAACCCGTTCGGATACCTCCAGCCCGTAACCGCCCAATCCAGCAATTTTGCGGGGATTATTGGTTAGCAGACGCATTTTTTTTACTCCCAGATCCCTAAGGATTTGTGCACCTACCCCATAGTCGCGTAGATCGTCCTTAAATCCGAGCTTATGATTTGCTTCAACTGTATCGTAGCCCTCTTCCTGCAGCTTATAGGCTTTCATTTTATTGATCAGTCCGATGCCGCGCCCTTCCTGTCTCATATATAAAAGGATTCCCCGGCCTGCCTCTTCAATCTGTGCCAGCGCTGCTTCAAGCTGCGGCCCGCAGTCACAGCGGTTGGATCCAAATACATCTCCAGTCAGACACTCCGAATGCACACGAAGCAATACTGGTTCACGTTCATCGATTTCTCCCTTTACAAGAGCTACATGGTCTTTTCCATCGACAGTGTTTGTATAGCCTACTGCTTTAAAGTCTCCAAATTCTGTTGGAAGCTGTATCTCCACTTCCCTTTTGACAATGGAGTCATGCTTCAATCGATACTCTATCAATTGCTGAATAGTAATCATTTTCAAATCAAACTTTTCAGCCACTTTTTCCAGATCATCCACTCGAGCCATCGTTCCATCGTCTTTCATTATTTCACAGATTATCCCGGCTGGTTCAGCACCTGCAAGACGTGCCAGATCGACCGCGGCCTCAGTATGGCCTGCACGCCTTAAGACTCCTCCTTTTTTGGCCACTAGCGGAAAAACATGTCCCGGCCGTGAAAAGTCTGCAGGTTTAGCGTCGTCCTCAAGCATTTCTTTTATCGTGAATGCACGCTCAAATGCACTGATGCCTGTAGTGGTTTTTACATGGTCAACACTGATTGTGAAAGCTGTTCCATGACTGTCAGTATTCACTTCTGCCATTGGATTCAGTTCCAATTTTTCAGCCAGTTCCTCAGTGATAGGTGTACAAATCAGGCCTCTGCCTTCTTTGGCCATAAAGTTGATCGTGTCCGGTTTCGCATATTCCGCGATTGCAAGGAAATCCCCTTCATTTTCCCTGTCTTCATCATCACAGACAATGATGACTTTTCCTGCTTTTAAATCTTCTAATGCCTCATTTATATCACTGAACATGTTTGATTGACCCTCCTTTTGCTAATTATAAGAAGCCGTTCTCCTTAAGGAATCGCTCTGAAACTCCTTCTTTAGGCGATGAGGTTTCCTGCTGCCTGTTCATGAAGGAATATAGATATTTAGCCAGCATATCGAACTCGAGGTTAACAATGTCTCCCGCTGCTTTGAAGCCGAGTACCGTTTCACTTGCTGTGTGGGGAATGATCGAGACAGTAACAGTATTGTCTTCATTGCCGAAAACAGTCAGGGAAATCCCATCCACGGCAATTGATCCCTTCATGATAAGCAAATGGCTTAATGCAGGAGGCACAGATATTTGTATATAAATGGCGTTTTCACTCGCTGTTTTTTTTAGAATCTGACCAGTTCCATCAATATGCCCTGTCACAAAATGTCCTCCAAAGCGGCCATTTGCCGACATCGCCCTCTCCAGATTGACTTTTGTTCGTTCTTTAATGGCAGAAAGCGAAGTACTTTTGAATGTTTCAGGCATGACATCTGCTGAAAATTCATTTTTCGCAAATTCCGTAACTGTAAGGCACACGCCGTTTACCGAAATGCTGTCCCCCAGTTGAACATCTGTTAAAACTGTGGATGCCTGAATTGTCAGTTTCATGGCCTTGCCTTGCTGAACCACTTTTTTTACTGTTCCCAGTTCCTCAATAATTCCAGTAAACATTACTCCTTGGCCTCCCTCAGCGGTTTTGCGGTAATTCTAAGGTCTCCGCCAATCTTTTCAATTTCTGTGAATTCCAGTGCAGGGGCATCTTTTACATAGTTGGCACCATCCCCGCCAATAAATGGAATCGCCTTATTGCCCCCGATAATTTTAGGAGCCATATAAAGGATTATCTGCTGAAAGAAACCGCTATTTATAAATGAAGCATGGATCTCTGATCCGCCTTCAACAAATAAAGTCATGATGTTTCTTTCACCTAAATTTCTTAATACTTCTTTAATCGGCACCTCATTAGCAGAAAAAGAAAAAACTTCAGTATTATACTTCTTTAGCTCTTCTGCCTTTGACCGATCTATTTCGCAGCCGGTAAAGATTATGGTCTTTACAGACTGATCCCGGATGACATTTGCGTCAGCGGGAATTCTCAGATTTGTATCTAATACAACTCGAATGGGATTTTTTCCGCCTTGGGGCAGCCTGGCGGTTAAAAGGGGATTATCGTGAATGATCGTATTTACACCTGTAAGTATTGCGTCATGTTCATGCCGTAGCCGATGCACATCCTGCCTGGATTCTGGAGAAGTAATCCATTTGCTGTCACCGGTTTTTGCAGCTGTTTTTCCATCAAACGATGAAGCTGCTTTAATGGTTACATATGGTGTCTTTGTTTTTATAAAATGGAAAAATGGTTCGTTTAGGGCATCTGCTTCCTCCTTCAATAAGCCGGTCACCACTTCAATCCCGGCATCCTGCATTCTTTCAATTCCTTTGCCGGAAACTAAAGGATTCGGATCGGCAGAAGCAATAAAAACCCTATTAATTCCTGAATTAATTATTAAGTCTGCGCATGGCGGAGTCCTGCCAAAATGGCTGCATGGCTCAAGCGTGACATAAATATCAGCACCTTTAGCCTTATCGCCAGCTGCAGCAATCGCATGGACTTCAGCATGGGGAGTTCCTGCTTTCAGGTGAGCACCCATCCCCAGAATTTCACCATTTTTAACAACAACCGCACCCACCTGCGGGTTAGGACTGGTTTGGCCTTTAGTGGCCGCTGCCAGGCTGATGGCTAACTTCATATATTCCTGATGGTTCAAATTATCTGGTTCCTCCTTCCCTTACAGTTTCTCCAAATTAAGTTTGAAACGGCAAAACCCCGTACACCAGCAAGGTGAAACGGGGCAAAATCACATGACGAAATAAGCGTTTAAAAAAGATTTTTTTGAACGCAGCACTATAATCATTCCTTCTCCCATCCAGACTTTCACTGTCGGCTTTGGAGTTTCACCAAATCCACCGTTTTCATTAGAAAAGCGCAAGCGCCTTGTTCACCCCCGACAAGCACAAGACGAGCCTCGCAGAAAAGGCGTCTTTTGCCTTTTTGGGAGGATTGGCTTGTGACCTCGAGGGGGTAGGCGCTGGAGCTAGACAATCATTAGAAAAGCGCATGTTCCTGCATCTCTGCTAATAAAACCGGGTCACGGACTAAGAGGGCGTACCCTCATCACCGCCGGTTGGGAATTTCACCCTGCCCCGAAGGAAATCCTATTCTATTATAAGAATCTTACCATGAATAGTCGGAATATACAAAGAGAATTGTTTATAAAGAATTGAAACTTTTGCTTTAAACTGACGTATAGGTAATTATAGAAGAAGGAGAGGAATTTAAATATGATTGAACCGAGGGAACTTCTTATAAATGAACTAAAAAAATGTGAAGAATGGGAAAAAGACCAAGGTGATTTATGGTTTTGGGAGAAGCTGGGAAGACTCCCTTTTAAGTTAATTGATAGATTCACACCGGAGTTCATACAAAAAAGGTTGGAGTGATTCTTGATGAGCTTGGCACATATATTCAATCAGGAGGAAGATATTTAAGTTCAGCTTCGGCGTTAAAGAACTATTATCCTGAACAAAATATTCATACCTTAGAGGATGTAGAAAGCCTGCCCATATCAAAGATGGATGAAGCCGCTGGAAAGCTAAGCTCAAACCGTAAAAGAACCGCTGCATTGCAAGGTGCCAGTACTGGGGTTGGAGGGATTTTCACCCTGACGATTGATATCCCTCTTCTACTTGGCATTCAGCTAAAAACCCTTCAGGATATCGCGATTTGCTATGGCTTTGATCCAGCTGATAAGAATGAAAGAATGTTCATCGTAAAAATTCTGCAATTTGTTTCCAGTGACATTGTAGGAAAAAAAGCCATTCTGCAGCAGCTTTCCATGTTTGGTTCTAAAGAAGCAGGAGCAAAAAGGGAAGTCGTTTCCGAGCTTCAGGGGTGGAGAGAAGTTGTGTTTTCTTACAGGGACCAAATTGGCTGGAAAAAACTTTTTCAAATGATCCCGATAGCCGGACTGCTGTTTGGGGCTTTCATAAATCGCTCAGCCGTAAATGATATTGCCGAAGCAGGCATTATGCTATACCGAAAAAGAGTAATCGTTAATCGTCTGCACCAGAATATGATTACAGAAATAAAACCGGAGAGCTGACAATGGCTCTCCGGTTTTATTTATGGAAGCTTTTTGATTTCCTTCTCCATATACTCTTCATTTAAAGCTCCCAAAACTTTCTCTCTAATAACACCATCGGAATCAATAAAATAGCTTGTAGGATAGGCCATTATATTATAGTCAGAACCTGCCTCGCCTTTTACATCCATAGGAATTGTAAAAGTCAGCCCCAGCTCTTTTACGAATTTCTCTGCGTCACCGCTATTTTTTTCAGTGTTTGTAAGATTGACTGCAAGAATATCGAAATTTTCATCTTTATACTTATTATACAGCTTCTCCATATGCGGCATTTCTGCACGGCAAGGAGGACACCAGCTTGCCCAGAAATTTAACAAAACTGCCTTGCCTCTATAATCGGAGAGTTTTACTGGGTTTCCTTCCATATCTGTCAGTTCAAAATCAGGAGCAAGGTTTCCTTTCTCCAAACCAACAGGCAAATCTTCAGGGTCTTCCATTTTATCGTATTTCTGCATTTGTCCGGCTTGCTCTACTACCCCTTTTTCCTTGAGAATTGTTTTGTCAACAATAAACAGCAAAAGGACAATAACTGCGGCTGCGAATAGAAACTTTTTCATTCCAACACCTCTATACTGATATCCCTATATTTAAACTGAACTTATCATACTATATGGGGAATATAGAATCTATAAATGTGCACTCTGTTTTAGTGATTGCGGTAAAGAAAAAGCGTCGCAAGAATGGCATATATTCTAAGCTTTTCTTTTGCTGTCAGACCCTCCTCAAAAGAAAGTACAGGTGTATTGGGATCCCTGAACTGCTGCCCCCATTCTAGCGGCATCCATCCTTTGCGAAGGCGCGCTATCCTATTTGATTTCTCATCAAGAACTTGAAAATCCGTATGGAAAAAGGTTTTAGGAATGGAATATCGATCACAGCCATTCTCATATACCAGTTTGGATCCATCTTTTTTATTTATGATTGTTTCTTTGCAGGAGTCTTTCACAAACGAAATATCAACGCCGTTTCTATCGATTAGGATTGATGCCTCCAGATTATTGTTATAATCATAGATACCCAGCCTTCTTGGAAAAAGACGGTCCAAAAAATAAGGCAAGAACCATCTAAACTTCCACATTTTCATATCCCTGATTTCACCAACCTGCCTTCCTTCCGGATCAAAAAGCACCATTCTAAGGGAAGGAGCCGGCATAAAAGCGATCATCAAATTTGACTGGCATAACAATGAGAGAAGGGCTTGTCTGCTATTATTGGAATTTCTCTCCACTATCTCGGCCGCCCTTTGCTTATTCAGCAAGTGAATTTGATGGCACAGAAAACTATATATGATGAAAGGGATTAGAAAAAGGATTAAATTCGTCCGTTGAGATTCTTTTATGAAAATCAATAGAAAGAAAAATGGAGGTACAAGTGCGGCCAGGCTCGCATTTATTGAGATGTCAGCTGTTTTCCGGTAATATTGCTGGATATTCATCAGTATGTCTCCCCCGCTATATGTATTTCTCTATATTCTATTAAATAGTTCCAAAAAAAATGAATTTTTGGGAGGATTTTTGGAGGGTACATATTGCCGCATCTGCAAATAGTCTGTTTGAGTTATTCGTTACCATCTTTATTCGCTGATTTTCCTTCAAATAAAAAAGCTGACGGAAACTTTCCGCCAGCTCGTTTGATGGAATTACTTTAAAGCATTAACCGCATTAATTAGCCCATGGCCAGATTGTTCGTCGTATCCAGGCTTGAAGATATCTTCTGATGAAGATTGAATGATCTGCTTTACTTGTGCAGGAGAGATTTGGTCTTTCCCATGTTTTGCGATAATAACACCAGCCAGGGCCGCAACTTTCGGAGCGGCCATAGAAGTACCGCCTTTATACCCATATCCGCCGCCAGGGATTGTTGCTAATGCCAAATAAGAATTGTCTCTGCCAGCTCCAGTATTTGGATCATAGTTTGGTCCCAAGTCTCCGCCAGGCGCCATGACATCAATTTTGCCGACACCGTAATTGGAATAGAAAGCAAGATTCTTTAAAGCTCCTCCAGCAGATACACGAATCATCAATTGACTGCTTGGGCTTCTGTGTGTTGCACCGTTATCAGAACCTGACAGCTGTCCCGGGCTCTTTAAATCAACAGCGTTATTGCCTGCAGAACCAACTACAGTAACACCTTTTTGAATCGCATATTTGATGGCTCTGTTAAACATCTGCACGTCCGCTACGGTTTCTTTCGTTGTATACTCGGGATTCTGGAACCAGTCATACCCGCCAAGAGACATGTTGACAACATCCACATTGTCGTCCGCAGCTGTTATTAAGGCTTCGGCGATATGGGAAGTCGCTGCACCGCCATCAGGGCCGAATACACGGTATGCTGCTACCTTCAAGTCAGGTCCGACACCCATGGTTCTTCCTTTTGCTGCAATGGATCCTGCAACATGGGTTCCATGGCTGTTTTCATCCATTGGATCCGGGTAGCCTGGAACAAAGGATTTACCGTATGCATAATTTTCTTTTAAATCTGGATGAGTATAGTCAATCCCTGTGTCAATTACACCAACAACGATATCTTTACCGTCAGCTGTCTTTCCAGTTCCTCCTGGAAGATTCCATGATGCACCATTATTTGTTACTTGTTTGATATCCCACTGCAGATTGTTATATAAATCAGCATTATCTAATGGAAGATCTGCATCTACTGCAGGAGCTTCGGGATAAATAACATTTTCAGCGCCAGCAGACAATACCAAGGAAGATTTCCTGATTTCATTAAGAAAATTAGGATTTGCTGATGAAACCTCAACAGCTCCTAATTTTTCGAGCTTATTCTCTATTTGTCCTCCAAATTTTTTCAATAGGTCTGTATAGCCTGCAGGAAGCTTTCCTTCATCTTTAAAAACGACTAAGTAACTCTTTTCAACCGTTTGGGCTTGTCCAGTGCTGACAGAACCCGCAAAAACGGCTGAGGCACATAATGCCAAACTTAATGTACCCGTTACGATACCCTTCTTGATATTCATTTTTTATTGAGACCCCCCTATATTTTCTAATTTTCATTATATTCGAAATAAAGATATCAACAATCTTTGTATTTCGACATGCCTTTCCGTCATTTCGCAAAAAACACTACTTAAAACCCATTACTTCTTTACATATTTTAAGTTTTTCCGGGTCTATTCGCTTGATTCTCAATCAAAAACTTTGCTTGCTCCCTGTCAGCCCTGTCGAAAAGATAAGACTATTTCCTTAAGAAAAAACCGCATCTTATTAGATACGGTTTGACTAAAATTGATTGATTCTCTCAATGGATTTTCTTGCATCTTCATATCCTTGCAGATATAACTTTTCCAGTTTTTGAGGATTCCGCTCCATCCGGCCCACTGTTAATGGCTCCTGAGGCTGGATGACAAGAACTGTCCCATTCTTCTCTTCCTGTTCTACATAGCGGAGGGTCTCATTATAGGTCCGGCAGCGTTCCGTCAATGCTTTCTGAAGCCCAGTGTAATGCGGATATTTTCTTTTGACCATAAAAGTAAATTTAGATGGCTTTTTGGTATATCCCCTGTTTCTTGTCAAGATTACTATATTTTTTTTCAATCCATCCTGCTGAGCTTTTTTGATTGGTATAGGGTCGCTGATTCCGCCATCGAGGAGGACCCGGCTATTAAATTCTACCTCCGGAGCAATAAAAGGCAAGGAACTGGATGCTTTTAAAACCTTAAGCATATCTTTGCCATAATCTTTTTTACCGTAATACACCGGTTTACCTGTATGGCAATCAGTTGTTCCAATAACAAATTCAGACTCATTTTTATAAAACTCATCATAGTGATATGGGACAAGCTTATTCGGTATTTCATCAAAAATAAAATCCATCCCGAAAAACTGGCGGGATTTAAAGTAATTCCGCCATGAGATATATCGGGGATCTGTAACATAATCCACATTCACAATTCTATTCCTGCCCCTTTGCTTGGATAAGTAAGAAGCTGCATTGCAAGCCCCTGCAGAAACCCCAATGACATAAGGAAAGCAGAGGTCCTGTTCAAGAAAATATTCGAGAACCCCCGCTGTGTATACTCCTCGCATCCCTCCGCCTTCAAGTACCAGACCCGCTTCACTGATCACCGCTCATCTTCCTTTCAGTCTTTTAAAGCTATACTACCAAAATATTAACCTCCCATATACATATATGCCCACAAAGATAGACCATGCCATGAATTCAGGCAAGTTCCCTTCTTTTAAAGATAGCAATTGATGCAAGCAGGGAAAGCGTGATCATGACTACAGAAACAATGATGCTCGGCAGCAATTCATCCGGGAGATTACTGCCCATGATAAAAGCATTCGAATAAGCAGACAGCAGCGCCGGACTCCATTCCAGCAAATGAGGGAGTGAACTGCTCAATAGGCTTAATATGACAATGATGCCAATAGAGATAAATCCGACTGCTCCAGGCGATTTCATAAACGTATTGAACAGTATTACTACAGTTACTATAAGAGTAAGCCAGATGCCGTTAACAAAGAAGGACTGGAGAAAATCCGCAAAAGAAATAAATTCAAACAATACGCCTACATAGTACCAGGAGAGGAAATAACTCAAAAAATATGAAAACCAAATGAGAATCATAGAGCTAGCCCACTTCGCCGTTACAAACCAGGCATAAGAAACAGGTTTTACCAGTATAAGCCCCGCCACACCGCTTTTCCTTTCTCCAGCAATAGTCCCCATTGTAATTAATACAATAATAAGCACACCAAACGTATTGAACTGGCTAAGACTTGCAGCAAGCGCTTCACCTGCAGATGGGACAGGAAGCTCGATGACTGCTCCTTCCGGCAGCCCGCCAAGAGAATCAATAATCTGAGGCATATAATATAATGTCAGCGGCTCTTTTACAGCTATCATAATAAAAGTAAGCGGCACCCATATCCATTTGAAATTTCTGGACATTTCAAGCATTTCCTTTTTAAATAAAGTCATCCATTGATTCATTTTTGCACCACCTTCATGAAGACATCCTCCAGCCTGATTCTGCTGATTTCAAACTTAACCAGCGGCAGGTTCCGTTTCATAATCTCAGTTAAGAATAGTTCTCTAGCATATTCTATATCCTCTACCAAAAAGCTCGCATACTCTCCATCCAATTTCATTGAAGAAACAGGCTGAAGCAGAGATAATTCTTCTGCATATTGCAGTGTATTCTCTTTAAAAGCCAAGTCAATTTTTGCCTGCTGATGTTTAGTTCTCAGGCCTGCCAATGTCCCTGATTCAACTAGTTCACCATTATGGAGAAATAATATTTCATCACAAATCTCTTCTGCATCATTTAGTATATGAGTTGAAAATAGGATAGCTGATTCTTTTTTCAGCTTATCCATCAGCTCCAGCACTTCTCTGCGTCCAAATGGGTCGAGTGCAGAAACCGGCTCATCAAGCATGACGAGCTTCGGACGATGGATTATAGCCTGTGCAATGCCAAGCCGCTGCTTCATGCCTCCTGAATATTTTCCAATCCGCCGATTCTTAGCTTCAGCTATACCGGTAAGTTCAAGAAGTTCTTTTGCTCTGTCTTTGGCTTCTGATTTAGAAAGACCTGCAAGCTGGCCAGCATATTCGAGAAACTCGTTGCCTGTCATCCATTCATAAAAAACAGGAAATTGAGGAAGATAGCCTATTAATCTTCGGAAATCCGCTTTTTCTGCCCCTTCAAACACGATCGCTCCTGAATCTGGCTTCACCAGGCCGGCAAGCATTTTTAATGTAGTTGTTTTTCCTGCCCCATTTGCTCCCAGAAGGGCAATACATTTTCTTTCAGATAATTGGAAGTCCAGACCTTTTATTACTTCCAGGTCCTGGAACCGCTTTTTTAGGTTTATTATGTTTACAACTGGCATTATCAGCTTCTCCTTCCAAAAATAAAGTAAATAATTGGCCCCAGCAGGTTTATAAATAAAATAATAAGAGCCCATACCCATTTAGGCCCATTTGCTTTTTCTATTTTTACCAGATCAATAATGGCAATGGCGATTAATATAAGCTGAATGATGACTATAGGTGCAAGAATTGCCCAGTTAATGCTTTCTAAAAATTCCATTATGTTGTCCTCCCTTATTTGTTATGTCATTCATATGACGTGCAAGTTCCTAAAACGTTCACTGGTAATTCAATTGTTTTTAAACAAAAAAAACGCCCCAATCCTGGAGCGCTTCAAAGTTTAATAGATAAAGAAGGGTTAATCCGTTTCTTTTTCATAAACAGACATCATATTGCGGATTTCGTTTGTTACTTGATCAATGAGTGAGGACGGCGAGAGTACCTTCGCCTGGTTACCCCAGTTGAGGAGCCATTTGACAAGACCATCACTTACAATGGCTTTTGCTGTTAAAACGAAATAGTTTTCATCAAGCTTTCTTATGTCTGCATCCCGCCCGAATTTATCAATTATCACGTTGATCAGATCGTTATGGAACCGGATTTTTATCCACTCTTCAGAGCCGGCATACATATGAAAGGTTGAGCTCACATACCTGGATACATCAAAGGGTTCATATGCAAACTGTTCTTCCGTTATATTCACATTGCGCAGACGGTCGATCCGATAATGGCGGATTTCTTCTTTAGCAAAGTAATAGGCTATTAAATAATAAAAATCATTTACCCAGGTGAGCGCCAGCGGCTTGACCCTGTATTGCCCTCCATTGTGGCTTAAAACAAATTCCTTGTTAAGATTATATCTTCCATATTGAAATGTGACGATTCTCCGCTCGGAAATGGCTTCATGCAAATCATTGATAGCCAGCCGAACCAGTTTGCTTTCACTTTTTACAGAGGAATCGATCAAAATTTCATTATGCAGCTTTTTGGCATGATGAAGGCTTGTCAGCTTCTTAATTTTCCGGATCAGCTGTTTCGTCTCATCTTTCGTAATAAAGCGTGCAGAAGCAACAGCATCAATCAGCATACGCAATTCATAAAGCTCGAATAGACGGTATTGATGGCTGTAGAACTTCGGCATCCCCTCTTTTTCCTGGTTGATGGTAATATCGAATTTCGCTTCAATCAGATGCTCAATATCGTCCCTCAGTGAGTTTTTGTTTAATTTCACATCAGGTCCATATTCCTTTTTAAAGCATTCAGTTATATCGTCCAGTGTATATTCATTTTCTTCATCAGTTTGCTCTCTTAGAATCTCCATAAGCTTGAGCATCCTTTGTTTGTTATCGAGTCTATTCATTACATCACCCCGTGTACTTTATAACTAAAAGCTCTGCAGAATTAATTATCCATTAAAAAAAGCCCAGTGGCAACGGCCCTGGACTCTGTTTAATTACTTTAAAATCCTGAAAACTAAAGGTATTCTGTACTCCTTGCCTTCATACGCTTTGACAGCAGCTACTATTGTGAAGACGAAAGCAAGGATTCCCACGATCCAAATAGTAATCACCCCAATTAAGATGATCATAAGCACTACGCTGATGACGCTGTAAATCGTATAGGAAATTAAAAAATTTAAATATTCCTTGCCATGATAATCTACAAACTCCGAGTCATTCTTTTTTAAGAGCCAAATGATCAGCGGTCCAATAAAAGTTGTAAAAAAACTGGTTACATAGATGGCTGCTGCTAAGAGCCTTTCATCATTGGAAGGCATTTTATAATCATTCATTCTGTTTCCTCCTAATAATCCTCAATCTATATTATGATTTCTTCTATATTATTTACGTTATTCATTTTAAAAGGTTTCATGTATTTTTTAATTTTTGCACCCATCCATAAAATCCGTAAAACCTTAATTTCAAGTTCTTGATTAGGACAACTTGAATACAAATGTTAAAGACAGGCATTGCGTCATGACTTTGCCAAATTTTTTACCTGCTTAGGAAGGTGATATATAGATGATGTCAAAGCTGGAGGCTTTCATTCTGGGAATCATACAGGGGCTCACAGAGTTCCTGCCTATATCCAGTACAGGACATTTATATTTGGGGAGACATCTATTTGGGCTTGATGAGGCAGGCCTCTTCCTTGATACAATGCTGCATATAGGAACTTTACTGGCAGTCCTTGTCGTATACAAAAATGAATTGCTTCAAATCGTAAAGAAGCCATTCGGCAAGCTATCTATCCTTCTGATTGTCGGTACGATTCCAGCCGTAATCGTTGGGCTGCTGCTGAGTGACATGTTTGATTCAATTTCAAAATCCGGGGTTACAATCGGCTGGGAATTTCTACTTACGGGGTTCATACTCTGGATTGCTGATGGTGTTAAGAAAGGTGCCAAAAAGATGGACAGCATCACATATGGAGATGCCCTGTTTATCGGCACCTTTCAGGCTGCCGCCATCTTTCCGGCAGTCTCCAGATCCGGATTAACCATTGCAGCAGGCCTCTTTAGAAAGCTCGACAGGGAAACAGCGGCTTATTTTTCATTTCTGCTATCCATTCCTGCCATCGCAGGCGGCATTGTTATGCAATTTGGGGAATTGATGTCCGGTCACACAGAAGCCATAACCCTTGGAAGTATGTTGATGGCAACTTTGTCTTCAGCACTCTTTGGCTATGCAGCAGTCGTTTGGATGATTAATTTTCTAAAACGAAAATCCTTGAAGATATTTGCTGTATACGTTTGGATATTAGGGTTCACCATTATACTCCTGCAAATGACCGGGATTTTTTAAATTTCTAATGGGGAGGTATCAGAATGGAAGAAATTATTGCCAGCATTTTTGAAATACTTTCCCAGCTGGGTTATGCCGGCATTGCACTTGGATTAATGGTTGAGGTGATACCAAGCGAAATTGTCCTGAGCTATGGCGGCTTTTTAGTCAGCACCGGAGACATCCATTTTACAGGTGCCCTGCTTGCGGGGATTGCAGGCGGAACATTAGCTCAGCTGTTTCTTTACTGGCTTGGCGCGTATGGAGGAAGGCCTGTTCTTGATAAGTATGGAAAATATTTACTGATTCAAAAAAAACATTTGGATGCTTCAGAGAAATGGTTTGAAAAGTATGGAACTGGAGTGATCTTTACGGCCAGATTTATTCCTGTAATACGGCATGCCATATCCATCCCTGCCGGAATTGCCAAAATGCCATTATCGGTCTTTACAATATATACAATAGCAGCCATGGTGCCATGGACGGTTCTCTTTTTATTATTGGGAATGGAACTTGGTGACCATTGGAGAGACATTAAAGAATACGCAAAACCATTTATATTGCCTATCATAGTCATCGCGTTGGGTTCGGGGGTATTCTATTTTTTTTACAAAACGCGAAAAAGTTAACATAACCTAAATCAGCTTATTACTCAAAAGTGTAGAATTGATTATTTTACACTTTTTTATTTGTTCAATCAGAAAATGTTCACCCTTTCTTTTCATTTTTGTAAAATAAAGCAAATACTACAGGATCAAAGGACGAGACCATGTGATGAAAATTTTATTAAAAAACGCATTCATTTACCCTGTTGCTTCCCCTGCTTTTCATGGGGATGTCTTAGTAGAAAACGGAAAGATAATAAAGACAGGCAAGAACCTAAAGTCTGATTCAAATGTAAAAATTATTGACTGCCATAGACACCACTTGCTTCCGGGCTTCATAGATGTTCATACTCATTTGGGCCTGTATGATGAAGGCACGGGATGGGCAGGCAATGATGCCAACGAAACAATTGAACCGCTAAGCCCGCACATTCGAGCGATGGATGGAGTATATCCTCTTGATCCGGCTTTTGCGGATGCTGTGAAATATGGCATCACAACTGCCCATATCATGCCAGGCAGCGCCAATGTAATTGGGGGAACTACTTCTGTTATTAAGACTGCAGGAAAAAATATCAGCAAAATGATTATCCAGGAAACAGCCGGACTTAAGATTGCCCTTGGAGAGAATCCAAAACGGATTCACAGCCATGGGAACAAGGATTCCATTACAAGAATGGGGATAATGGGCATGCTGAGGGAAGCCTTTTATGAGGCCTTACAGTGCGATAACCCTGACTCTTTAAGGTTCGCACCGCTTGTAAAAGCACTTAAAAGAGAAATTCCCGTCAGAATCCACGCGCATAGGGCAGATGATATTATTTCTGCTATCCGCTTTGCAGAAGAATTCAATCTGGATCTTCGGATCGAACATTGTACAGAAGGCCATTTAATTGCGGACGAATTGGAAGGGCTGAATTTAAAGGTATCAGTCGGGCCCACTTTAACAAGAAGGTCTAAAGTGGAGCTGAAAAACAAAACCTGGAAAACGTATCAGCAGCTGACAGAGCATGGTGTTGAAGTTTCCATCACTACAGATCATCCCTACACACCTGTACAGTATTTAAATATGTGTGCAGCTATTGCAGTCCGGGAAGGCCTTTCCGAACAAAAGGCCTTAGAAGGAATCACCATTCTGCCGGCAAAAAACCTCAGGATCGATAACCGGCTAGGGAGCATCGAGGAAGGAAAAGATGCCGATTTAGTTTTGTGGAACCATCACCCATTTCACTTTCTTTCCAAGCCGAAATGGACAATGATAGGCGGAAATTTTGTGTACAGGGAATCGTGAAAACGTGTCGAATATCGCTGGTGTAATTTGACATAAAATCGCAAAAAAAATAATCAAAAAACCTATTTCCTTTTTGATTTTTTTTTAGTATTATACCTAAAGTGAAGTGAAAATTTTGCTTCTTTATGACAGACAATCTAATATCGGAAACGATAGTAATAGGGAAGGCAAATGGTGCGCCACCAGTTATCTGGTTCTAGTGGGTTCGATTCCCACCCCGAAATTTTTTAGCAGCATAATAAAAAATTTCGAGGGTGGACCGATGGCTCTATTTGGCATGGAGTAGGACTGCCCTCAATTGGAGGGATATCCTATGCTCAAGAAACGTGATCTTCACGACTGCCATGCTTTATTCGATTTAATGACGCACCCTGATGTCTTCCCTTTTGTTCGCCAAAAAGCCAATTGTTATGATGAGTTTATGTTTATTACAAAGCAGACAATCGAAGCAGAAGAACGCGGTGAATTGATTTCACGCACAATTCTTGATGAATGGGGCACTCCGATTGGGACAATCAATTTGTATGACATCCAGGACAATGCCGGCTTCCTAGGCACATGGCTTGGCAAGCCCTACCATGGCAAAGGCTATAACAAATTAGCAAAAGATGCTTTCTTTGAGGAACTCTTTTTTGAAACCGGCATTGAAACAATCTTTATGCGGATCCGCAAGGAAAATATCCGCTCGCAAAAAGCTGCAGAAAAGCTTCCTTATGTCATTCTTGCAAATGAAACGAGAAAGTCTGTTTATGATCAGCTGAATGCCAATGAAGATATTTACAATTTATATGAGATCCCAAAAGATCTATATACTCTTCATGTAATGCGTCATGGAGCAGCAGTCCAAGAATCGTCCCAATTACTGGAGGCTTAATTGAAAAGCGGAAGAAAGCACTTGCATACAGGCAAGTGCTTTTTATTATTCTTTCAATTGATAATATTGGATTCCGGTTCATCTGTTTTTTCTCTTATTCCGTACTGGGTCAGCAATTCTTCCAGCTCTTCATTTGTAAGTGTCTCAAAACGCCCGTCCACGAATGAAACTTGAGTCTGATTTGGATTAATCCTATTTATATTGAAGCTCATCATTCTGCCTCCTTCAAGTCGAGTTTTGGAAATGGCTGCTTTTAATATTTATACTCGCCGTTGGAAGGATTTTTATTCTCGTTATTCAAAAGTTCACATAATTGAAACACTTCTTTTAATCGATTTGTTCAGATTACGATAGCTGTTTTTCCCAGAATAAAGGCCTGCTTTGCACCGTCCTCTGTTTAGTATGATATAATGCTCTAGTCACTTTAAAGAAAGAGGAAAGAATCATGAATCAGACATACAGCAAAAAACAAAAGCTGCATCAGCTGCTGGTGATTTTAGTTCCAATACTAGTAACCCAGCTGGCGATGTACTCCATGACATTTATTGATACCTTAATGACCGGCCGCTATAATTCTCAGGACCTGGCAGGTGTAGCGATTGGATCCTCACTTTGGGTTCCAGTGTTCACCGGTCTAAGCGGCATACTCCTTGCTGTTACACCGATCGTGTCCCACTTGGTGGGAGCAAAGAAACAGAGTGAGGAAGTTGCCTTTTCTGTCATTCAGGGTGTTTATCTATCCGTCATTATGGCCGTCCTTGTATTTGCCGGAGGAGCACTCTCCTTAAATCCAATCTTAAGTGGAATGAATCTCGAAAACAGGGTCCATGACACAGCTTTCAACTACCTTGCAGCCTTAAGCACAGGATTGATTCCCCTTTTTGTCTACAATGTATTAAGGTCGTTTATTGACGCTCTTGGCAAGACTAGGGTGAGTATGATTATTACACTTCTTTCACTGCCGATCAATGCTGTGTTTAACTATATGCTTATATATGGCAAATGGGGATTTCCGGAACTCGGAGGAGCAGGTGCAGGTTATGCTTCTTCTATTACTTACTGGCTGATCATGCTTATTTCATTTTTTATTATTCATAAAAATTCCCCATTCTCGAATTATGGAGTTTTCAGGAATTTGCATGCTGTTTCAATCGGCAAATGGAAAGAAATTCTTATGATCGGCATCCCAATTGGCTTATCGATTTTTTTCGAAACAAGCATTTTCTCAGCAGTTACTTTATTAATGAGCACATTCGAAACAGCCGTTATCGCCGCTCATCAGATTGCCCTCAATTTTGCATCACTTCTTTATATGATACCGCTCAGCATCTCAATGGCATTAACAATAGTGGTAGGATTTGAAGCAGGGGCTTCACGATTTAAGGATGCTAAAGAGTACAGCTGGATCGGGGTAGGCATTGCCGTAATTATGGCATTAATTTGTGCAGCCATCCTTTTAGCTTTTCCAAGAGAAGTTGCATCTATTTATACAAAAGACAGCGATGTATTAAAATTAACGGCCAATTTTTTAATCTATGCCATGTTCTTTCAGCTTTCAGATGCCATTCAGGCACCTGTCCAGGGAGCGTTAAGGGGGTATAAGGACGTAAACGTCACCTTTATTATGTCACTTATTTCTTATTGGATTATCGGACTGCCCTTTGGCTATTATCTTGCCAATCATACAAACTGGGGGGCATATGGTTATTGGATAGGCTTAATTACAGGACTTGCAGCTGGCGCCATTACTTTAACAGGCAGGCTGATTTATCTTCAGAACAAAAAATACCCAGCATCCATGAAAGTTTAAAAAAAGGTAGAAGAATTCCGTTCTTCTGCCTTTTTTATAAGTTTATTCCTGATAAATTTTTCCAAGGACATCTTTGCCCCCTGTAACCGGGATAATGCTGCCTGTAATAAAATCGGATTTTTCATCGGTCAGAAAGCTAATTACTCGGGCTATATCCTCACCTGTTCCCGGTCTTCCGACTGGTGAGGCATTTTCCTGAACCTCTGCGGCTTCTTCAATTTTTTTTTCCTTCCATTCACCGACGATATCTCCCGGACAAACCATATTTGCGGTAATTCCATTCCCGGCCTCTTCAAGTGCGATGGATTTCGTCAAAGACGCAGCACCCGTTTTCGCAGCCGCAAAAGCGGAACGGTATATCCAGCCGGAAGCTGACTCTACACGATCAAAGCCTATCGTAATAATCCTTCCCCATCCAGCTTCACGCATTTTCGGGATAAACAGCTTGGATAAATAAAATACCGCATTTAAATTACCATTAATCAGATAATTCCATTGTTCGAAGGTATATTCCATCATCTCTTTTCTTTCATGCACGTAAGGGCCTGCATTATGAATGACTATATCGATGACTGGGAATTCATTAAAAGCAGATTCTGACATCTTTACACATTCTGCCGGTATTGAAATATCTCCCTGCAAAGCAATATTTTTAGTTCCATATTCTTTGGTCAGTTCCCGGCATAATGAGACAGCTTCCTTTTGACTGCTACGGTAATTGATCACCAGATCGATGCCTTTTGCGGCAAGCACATACGCCGTTCTTTTCCCGATCCCTGTTGCTCCTCCCGTTATTAAAGCTGCTTTATTTCTCACAAAATTACCCCTCAGTATTTAAAAATTTTATATACATCAATACCAATATACTAGTAATTACAGTGTATTAATGCAAATAATAAGAAATTTTTTTCACCTTGGCTGCAGGGGCTGTGCAAATCTTATTGATCCATTATTAACGGATAGGCATTTTTCCGCATAGAATATATGACATAGTGAAGAATCATTAGCCTTGCCGGCAGTTTAGCATGGAAAGGATGAGAAGGATGTTTCCATGGAACCTTTTTCCATTTAATAAAGATATGAAAAATCCTCCCCATCAAATGAAACCGGAGGATATTGATAAATATGTTCGAAATATCATGGGGCAAATGTTTCCTCAAAATATGCAGGAAATGAGCGGAACACCAGATTTTATGAAAGGCTTTAATACAGCAGCCCCTGGAACTAATCACCAGCCATATTCTGCACCGCTGAATGCATCCGTCTTTGAAACACATGATTATGTTTTTGTGAGATTCCCTATTAAAAACGAGGACTGGTTAAAAGAAATGAAACTTTACCACACATCCAACCAAATGATTATTGAACATATTCCTGAGAAAGACGATAAGCATATCCTAACCCTCCCTGCTATTGTCAGAAAAAAAGGATCATCAGCAAGCTGCAAAGAGGGGTATATGGAGATAAAAATACCTAAAAACGTCGATATGCAATTTTCTGAAATTGATGTAACGGAAATATTATAAAGGGGGCATCTTTATGGAACTGAAAAAATGGAAAGATTTAATAAAAATGTCCGCTCAATATCAGAACCAGGATTTTTGGGACACCTTATCGCCTGAGAATTCCAGTCACAATAAAAAACATTCCTTTTCAGGACTGGAGCAGGATAAAATCAATCGTTTCCTATCTAATCAGGATATTTATCCGCGATGTGACATGTATGAGTGCAATGGGGATATCAAAATTGAAGCAGAGCTCCCCGGAGTTTGCAAAAATGACATTAAAGTATCTCTCGTAGGAAATGAACTAATTATTAAAGGAAAATGTTCTTCATTTCATCAGCACTTGCGCTATTTTCTGAAAGAAAGACATAGCAGATCCTTTGAAAAAGTGCTTACCCTCCCCATGCCTGTTGATAAATATTCAATAGAAACGTCATTCGAACATGGGATACTTTCCATTTCTCTCCCCATCTTAATCCAAGAGGAAGAAGCAAGACCCATTTTTATAAAGGGTGAAGAAACGCTTTAATCAAGCAGTTTATCATAACAATAAAAAGGGTTGACCCGATCCATGAAGATTGTACCTGCAATGACATATCCGTTTTTTTCAAATAATCTTTGAGCCTTTGTATTCAGCGAGTATGTATCGGTTCTCATGTACGGTATCCCTTTACTGACTGCATGTTCTTCAGCAAATAGAATTAACTTGCTCGCAATTCCCTCACCTCTGATCTCTGGATCTACTGCCAGACGGTGAAATACAAAACACGGCTCATCTTTTCTCCACGAGGCATTTTTATATTCCTCAGCCTGAGTTTGATCGACAGTAATGGAACCTGCAACTTTTCCATCAAAGATGGCCGTGTACAAATTGCCCGCTTCAATATCAGCTAAAAAGTCCTGATCCTGGGGATAAGTCCGGTTCCATTGGTCATTTCCCTCGGATTCCATAATGCTAACAGTCTGCTGGACGATGTCCATAATTTTTTTCAAATCTTCTTTTGTTCCTTTTCTAATATCCATTCAAATCACCTGTTGCTTCTGATTTTAGTGTCTTTTACTAATGTTCCTATGAAGGCTTGAATACATACATAGAGTCCAAGTAAATACTACTCATAACGTAAACGACAGTATTCAGGTGACAGTGCAACAAAAAAAGGCAGCCTAAAGAGGCTGCCTTTCACTCGATCACATATTATTTGCCAATGAACATTTGAGTCCAGTAGTTACCGTCAGCAACATGGCCTACACCAAGATGCGTGAAGTTTGCATTCATGATGTTTTTACGGTGGCCTTCACTATTCATCCAAGCTTGTACAACTTCTTCAGGAGACTGTTGGCCCATAGCAATGTTTTCGCCTGCTGTAGTGTATGAGATGCCGAATTGCTTCATCATATCAAATGGTGAACCGTAAGTTGGGCTGTTATGGTCAAAATATCCTTTAGACTGCATATCACGTGATTTTTCACGAGCAACTTTGCTTAATTCTACATCCAATTTAAGCGCAGGCACTCCTGCTTTTGCACGTTCCTGGTTAGTTAATTCAAGTACTTTTTTCTCATAAGCACTTACTTCAGAAGTTGCAGGTGCCGCTTCTTTTGTCTGCTCAGCAGGTGCTTGCTGCTGTGCAGGAGCCTTTGCTGTTTCCTGTGCTTTTGCAGGCTGCGCTGCTGGAGCTTTTGCTGTTTCTTGTGCTTTTGCAGGCTGCGCTGCTGGAGCTGCCGGCTTTTGAGCTTCCTGTTTATTTACTTGAACATTTCCCCAATTAATATTGTAGTTTTTAAGGTATTTTTGAAGAATGCTATTGATCTGTTCCTGGCTTAGGTTACCAGATTGAGAAACTACCATTTTTTTAGCTTGTTCAGGAGTAGGACAATTTGAAGCTGCGTCCGCTTGGTTAGCTCCTGGTGCTGATACTAGTAATGCTGCTGCCGCTGCTACTGAGTAAATAACTTTCTTATTCATGTATTTAAATCCTCCCTGTGTTTGTTTTCTTTGTTGTATGGTGCTGTGTGACTTGCACAATCATCATATCACAGGGTTTTTCGTAATATTTTTGGACAGATTTTACAACTCCCTGATTTCAGGACACCTCAGAGACTTTTAAACTAGTAAAATCAGGGCTGCACCTTTTCATAAATCCTTATATTAATAGGTTTAGGGTTATTCATAAATGGGTAATTGAATGATTGGATTTTTTTCTCTTTAGTGGAAGCCGCTCTGAACAAATACCATTTATATACTAAAACATCACTATTGACAGGTTTTTAGGCTGACAATATTCTTTACTTTTATTACACCATTGTAACAAATGTTATAGGTATATGTACCCGAATTTGGGTATCTATGCCCCTAAAGGAAAAGTTTTTGGAGAATTACCCGGATCCAAAACAAAAAGCAGCCATCGCTGCTTTTTAATGGCCGCTATCATCATTCTCTTCCATATTTTCTATTTCCGGGCTGGCTGATTCTTTTTCAGGTTCACTAGGCTGGCCGATCACAAATTCTTTTTTAGGCATATTATGCATCCTTCGTGCCGTTACGTGTGAATATATATAGTAGGTTCCTTCTTCTTCGAATGTTTTGTCGAGGCGATAAATCCCGTTTTCAGCATGTTCAACAAGAATTTTTTCGTGTTCTTCCGCATTTGCTCTCCAGATTTCAAACTTTACTTCATCTGCATCCGTGACCTCTTCTTCCCCATATGTAACTTTTGCTTCAAAAACTACCGGCTCATTTGCTTTTGCTTTTTCAGGATTAATCGATAATTCGACTTCCAGGAATTGCGGTTCTTCCTCAGCTGCATTGTGATTGCTGCAGGCTGTCAGGCTTACCATGAACATTACCGGGAGCCAAATATTTAGTAGCTTCTTCATCATAAATCTCCTTAATCTTACCTTATTTCGAACAGCGGCAGCACGATTCTAACCGTCGTACCTTTATTTAATTCACTTAAAACAGTCAGCTCACCTTGATGGAGCTTAACTAGCTTTTCTGCAATCGCAAGACCAAGACCTGTACCGCCATCTGATCTCGTTCTGCCTTTATTCACTCTATAAAACCTTTGTTTAATTTTGCTTAAATGTTCTTCAGAAATCCCAATCCCTGTATCCTCTATTTCAATCACGCATTTATCTTTCTCTTGAGATAAACGGATGCTGATTCTGCCTTCTGCTGTATACCGAATTGAATTATCCATAATATTTTGGATGATCTGCTCAATCCTGCCTTCATCCCCGTTGATGATTACTTCAGGATCCAGGCGGTATTGTAAATCCAAATTTTTTTCACGGAGGATAGGCTTGTATTTTTCAATAGCATCCTCTATAAGCTGTCCCAAAGGCAGCGGCATTTTTTCGAGTTTGTATTCATCTGATTCAAGTTTAGATAAATCAAGCAGGTCTCCCACCAAACGTTCCATCCTTTTTGACTCTCTAAGTATCAGCTGCAAATATTTTTGCCTGTCCTCCTCAGATTCTGCCATCTCGGAAATGAGTGCTTCACTGTAGCCTTTTACATAGCTGATGGGAGTTCTTAATTCATGCGATACGTTTGCCAGAAAATCCTTTTTCTTTTCGTCTTCTTTCTGTATAGATGAGGACATATGATTAAATGCATTTGCCAGCTGGCCAATTTCGTCCTTCGAATCAATGTTTAAATGAATATCATAGTACCCCTTTGAAACATGGTCAGCTGCATCCTTCATATCCAATAGAGGCTTTGTCAGTTTTTTAACCAGCATGGTACCTAAAATGATGCTGATAACTGTAAAAATCATCGCGGCAGCAAACCAAAGATACGCAAAATCCTGGGTAATCTCTGAAATTTTCGCCAGGGGAACATATAAATATATTATGCCCTGCAGCCGATTATCATCGAGAAGCGGAATAATGACACCCATAATCTTTCGGTCAAACCTTTTTTCATATCCCATTTTTTCAACTGCGCTGCCTTTTAGCAGCTCTTCACGTTCTTCTTCACCAATTAGTGTCTGATAGTCAATTTCAAAAGGCAGACAGGCACTAAGCTCTCTAGGGTTACTGACGATAAAAACCTCTGTTTCTGATTTTGAATTATACCAATCGATTTTTTCCCTGAGATCCTCTGTCAAAGGCCCCCCCATGTATTCTGAAGAAAGGCTCCTCCCTTCAGTAAGCAGAGATTCCCTTACATTTTCCACATAAATTTTTTCATAAAATAAATAAGATAGAAAGTAGGAATATAAGATCGTAATGATAATCGCCGCAGTCACGGTCAGCCACATTTTTTTCGCCAGGCTATTGGTCAGGAATTTCATTCACTTGGCACCTCGAATTTATAGCCTACTCCCCAGACTGTTTGGATATAGTCACCAACCCCCAGCTTCATTCTCAGCGTTTTTATATGAGTATCCACGGTTCTTAAACTTCCTGTATAATCAATGCCCCATATATATTCAAGCAGCTGTTCCCTGCTTAATGCCTGGTTTTTATGTTCGATAAAAAATAGAAGCAATTCATATTCTTTAAGAGTAAGCGTGACCTGTATCCCCGCAACCGTGACCTTCCTTGCTTTTTTGTCAATTGTGATTTTTCCAATTTGAATAGAATCCATGTCACTTTTTAATCCGCCCGTTCTTCGGAGAACTGCATTCATTCTGGCAATAAGTTCTCCAGGACTAAAGGGTTTGACAATATAGTCATCCCCTCCTAACTGCAGGGCTTTCACTTTATCCCATTCCTCTCCCTTGGCAGAGAGAAATATAATTGGTACATTTGATTTTCCCCTGATTCGAGAACATACTTCAAATCCATCTTCACCCGGCATCATAATATCTAGAATAACTAAGTCCATCACATTATTTTCAAGTATGCCATATGCTTCAAAGCCGCTTTCTGCTGAAAAGCATGTAAATCCTGAATTCCCCAGGTACATTTCAATCAAATGCCTCATATCTGCTTCATCATCTATAATCAGGATATTCAGCATGTCATTTCACACTCTCCCTAATGACTATTTTAAAAGGGCCCTCTCCAACCTTAATATTTTTAAGCGTTTTTAAATTTTTTGGCTCTAGTATATGTAAATCATTGCTGTCATAACCGGCGACCAAAAGTATATCTTTTGCAAAAGCCATTTCAAAGGGATTTGCTGCAACCGATACAGAGGCAGTTTCTTCCCCTGATTCATTAATTTTATATAACATATTTGATCCATGGCTTAAGACATATACATGATTTTCTTGTCCAAGAAAATTAATCGGCATCGAAGCAGCCTTAATCCTCTTTTTTAACTCCCCTGTTTCGGTATTATACACATGGATATTCTGTTCAATCTCAACACCTTCTCCATGTCCGCCAATCCAGATTTCACCGCTTTTCTCATTAAGCCAGGCACCGGCTGCTGAAGGATGAATTGTAAATTCCCCGCTTTTTGCTTTTGACTCAAGATCGATAATTCCCAATTTCTCATGGTTGAAGCTTAGGACAAATAGCTTTTTCTCTGCAGAGGATTCAAGGAGGGTAAGCGGATCTCTTTCTGTCTCGACCTGTTTTTCCTCCTCTCCATTTAAATTAAAGAACCTTATTTTGTTCAAGTTTTGATCTGCAAAAGCTATTTCATTAGTATCAAGCAGGATGCCGTTGACAATTCCTTCTCCTGTCTCCCAGCTATCAATCAGTTTTCCTTCCTTTAAGGAATATTGATCAGCCGTCTCCAGCTGTTTTCCATAAAGAAGTATGGAGTCATTGTCCGGGAGAATCAAAGCCCCTGTATAAGGTTTCTCCATAATCCACTCTGCCGCCATCTCCTTCTTAGCCAAGTCTACATAAGATATGGTCATATCCTTGATATTGACTGTAGCAGCAAAAGTTATATCTTCTGGAATTGCAGGCTGTCTCTTTTCTGAGCAGGAAGTAAGAAAGGCTGCTATTATCAATAATAAGAAAAACCAATATTTATTTTTTGACATACCATTTCTCCTTATGACTATCTTACCTTCATCTTACCTTAATATTGTGAGATAAATGTGAAAGGATCTTGAAACCTAAAGAAAACCTGCTGAATTCAAAAAAAATAGGAAGCTTAACCCTTCCTATTTCAAACATTCACATTCATTGATATGCATTTGGATAAGTGCGTTTTTTGATGTTTCATCCAAGTCTGACTGTGTAATTCTCTTAACCGCAAGGTAGAATTTTTCATAGATAGTCTTACGGACTCTAGGATGGGAATTTTCATCCTTTAGCTCCCTGGAGATTGCTTCCTTCAATATCATTTCAGCATTATGATCCTCTTCGAGTTTCCGGTTATTCCAAAGCTTCCGGTATTCATTCAGAAGCTTTTCATAGTCTGGACTCATTACTGCCACATCCCTTCCAAAACAGGAACCATTATATATCCCTAAATGTATTTTTACATAAATAATTTTATAAATGCAAAAAATATAGCTAATATGCCAGAAAGGAGAATGATTAATGAATTCACCTTATCGGTGCCCAAACTGTAAAACCAACAGAAGCCGATTCAATATTATTCAGCAGGTGCCTCAATCCATTAAAATGGATCCACAGACAGGGAATGTATTGGAAGAGTACAGCAGTGAACAGCTGTCCCCTTTTCATATGCCTTATAAAGGCCCTGATAAGAGAGTGCAGTGTGCTGCTTGCGGACTAGTGGAAGACGAACGCACATTCATCAAATTTGGCGAAAAACAGTAGTATTGCTGAAAACGAATAAAAGCTTGAGATTTTATTCTCAAGCTTTTATTCGTTCACTAACTTATTTTCCTTAAAGAATCTTTTATTGTCCACTTTCCATGCGTCGGCTTGTGAATAGCGCACAAGATAGATGCTGCCTCTAAAATGCATTCTGCCGCGGTTCTTTATAAACCAGTCAACTTCCACCGGCACTTCCAGGCTCAGCTCGCCTGTCAAATCCTCAGCAGGAAGCACAGGCATCGCACTCAGCCTTACATTTTCTATGATGGGCAGGATTTTATTCCATGGCAAAGGCTGCAGGGAAATGGGCTGTACGATCTTGGAATCCTGCTGTTTTAATCCAGCCATGAATGCACTGATTACTTCATATGGATTTGCTTTATAGAGATATCCATCAAGTTTTCCTGCTGCTTTTAATATCATCAGCTTGTGCGATAAATCCATGTAATTGGTACGGTGGGTGGTACTGCCATAAAAATGAATACAGAAGTGGCCGGGAAAGTTGTTTTTCAGTGCACCGCCTCCATGGGGCATTCCATGCATGGAAGCGGCAATCCACTGATTTCCATTAATAATAATGATTGCTCGCCTCTTCCAGCTCCATTTTCCTCCATAAATGCTTTTCATTATTTTTGTTTCTTCTGCGTCTAATGGCTGTACATCTGCATGATGGCTGCCGGCTCGTCTTTGAACTTTAAACTTCTTGCCTGTTTCAACATCCAGAACAGTAAATTTACTGTATTTAGGCAAGATCCCATTCACTTTTTCCCAAGGGATCATCTCAATTTTCCAGCTTATCCCCTCTTCCGCTGCAGTAGTGTGTGTGGCTCCTGCAGCAAAAAGAACAATGAAGATAACGATTGCGTGTATTGTTTTCATAAGTTCCACTCATTTTTTATGTTTTTTCGGTTCAGCATTATATATTGAGTTTCCCAAAAACAGGTTTTTTTCATTCATATGAAGGAATAAAAAAATCGCACAAGTTGAGTGCGATTTTTCTTTTCTTTAATGAATACCTTCAAGGGTTTTTAATCTTTTCTCCATTTCTCCCCAGTCAAGATTTTCTCCTATAAAAACCATATTCAAGGGCAAATTCATGTTTTCCTGCATATACAGCGGCATTCCATAAGAATACTGAAACAGCAACGGATACTGTGATGAATGCAGTTTCAAATATCCTTTTATTCTGTAAACAGTATCAGGGAGGCCTCTTAGAAACTCCTCAAATTCAGTCTGGTTAACAGGTTTTTGAAACTGATAAACAAAAGTGCTCAAGCTTAGATCAGAAAAAACATGTGAACTGGAAGCCGGGCTCTTTTTCCCGGAAGTCATACCTCTTACCTGCTTCACAGCAATCTTTGAGTACGATGTTAAGATGCTGAAAGCCTGGCTGTTTAGACCCTGTACCTCCATTGTAAGCCTGGCCTGTTCCTCTTCAGTAAGGTCATCTGCTTTATTTAAAATAATTAAATCCGCATGCCTCACCTGCTCAATTAATAGCTGCTGAATCTGAGGGCTTAACAGCTTTCGACTAAGCCATCTTGGACCATCAACAACTGAAAGAATCCCTTTTACCAGCATTCGATCTGCAAAGAGGGGGGAAAGGATACTATCCAGAACTTCAATGGGATGAGCTGCGCCTGTTGTTTCAATATAGATCGCTTCCGGCTTATCAACCATCAATAATTCCTGAAGCTGAGCTTCCAGCTTATCTGAGATTGTACAGCATATGCATCCATCAAGCAGCTCCTTTAATGGTACATCCTCATCGACCACGTCCGAGTCAATTGATACTTTTCCAAGCTCGTTCATCATGACTGCCACTTTCCTGCCTTGCTTTTTTTCCTCCTGGAGCAGCTGCTTAAGAAGTGTAGTCTTCCCGCTCCCAAGAAAGCCTGATAATATATATATTTCTGTTTTATTCATATTTTTCCCCTTCTTCACGGTCTGCAAGCATTTCTTCAATCATAATCATCATTTTCTTCTCTATTGAATCAATATCCAGATTTGTTAAGTAACCAACGGAATGAAACATTTCCTGTTTGCATTTCCAGATGGGAATATATGCATTTGGATAAAAATCATCTTCCGTTTCAATTCCCAATTCCAAAATGGACTCATAGTCAACTTTAAATACATCATTTTCTGAAGCACTGCGGCCTTTAATGGTTCTGATCAGGTCTACTACCAGATTTTCCCCGCCGGTTTGAAAGTCTGTTTTATAGTTATTAAGAAGTTTTTCTGCAAGCTTTTCGCATTTTTGTTCTATAGCTGATATTTGATTACGGGTCTGCTCATTAAGTTCCACTATCTGCTTCAAAGGATCACCTCTTTATAGCTATCCTGTCTAATGACACATTGTATATGATTTTCTCAGTCCATACAAACCTTAAGTCATATTTGCTATAATCTCTAATAAGGATGGTGGAGTTAATATGCTCGAAAATACCGGGGAAAGAATCATACCGGAGGAAATGCCGATTACAAACGGAATGCTTCTGGAACATTTGGCGCGTTACTATTTTGCCCTTTATTATGCAAGAGGAAGAGTCCTCGATATTGCCTGCGGAACGGGGTACGGCTCAAAAATCATGGCAAAAGCCAAGAAAAAAGAAATCAATGAAATAATCGCAGTAGACGTTGATGGAGATACACTGAAATATGCCAGGCAGCACCATTATCATCCTCTTGTGCAATATGTACAGGCCAATGCAGAAGATGAAATCCTCCCAGATCAATTGGGATTCTTTGATGTGATAACGAGCTTTGAAACGCTTGAACACCTGGAATCAGAAGAAATATTTCTTAACAGCCTTTATAAAATGCTAAAGCCTGGAGGGACTCTCATTTTATCCACTCCATTCGGCGCTGGAAGGGGAAAACCAACAAGAGAGCCATTCCATTATCATCAGCTGACTGAAAATGAATTCACTGATCTGTTTAAGGCATACGGAGAGACGGAATTTTATTATCAGAGAAGTGTTCTTATTGAACCGAAAAGAGAAGGCAAACACTACCCTTTTGGGATTGCGGTCTGCAGAAAAAAGTAAATGAGGAGCCCCACTGGCTCCTCATTTACTTTTTTAGAGCTCTTCGGCTCTTTTTTCGGAACTATTCTTTTTCAGCCTTCAGAAACTGCTTCAGTGCTTCTGAGTTTTCTTCAAAATCCAGCTGGAGAACCGATCCGGCATGCTCATAGGTTTTATTTTCAAAACTGTCTGTAATCGGCACCCTCAGTGTTTCAATATCAGTAACAGGATCCATTAAAAATGAAACACCTAAGGCTATTGCTTCCTCAATCTTTAAGTCAGTTTCAACGTATTTCAATGCCTGGCTGATCACTTCCGGAAATCTTGCCAAACCAGCAGGTGAAGAGAATTGATTCATCACTTCATCTTTAAGCTCTATCAAAATCTCCTGCTGCCTGTCCACTCTCCCAAAATCACTTTGTCCATCATGGCGAAATCTGACATACGATAATAGGTCGCTCCCCTTAAGTTTTTGCTTGCCAGGATCCAATTCCAATCCCATATCGTCAATCATTGCAGAACTGACTTCCACTTCAATTCCATCCGGAGCAATGGCATCAAGCATTTTTGTAAATCCCTTAAAATCGATAATTGCTGTATGATCGATTTGGACTCCGAAGTTTTGCTCTATTGTATCCTTTAATAAGTCCTTGCCGCCTATATAATAAGCATGATTCAGTTTGCTGTACATATATTCATAATCAGGAATTTTTACATAGCTGTCCCTCATTAAAGAGACCAATTTAATCGATTCTCCAGAAGGTATATAACTGGCCAGAAGAATAGCATCTGAACGTGAATCCTCTTCTCCCCTGCTGTCAACACCAATGAGCAAAAAGTTTTTCGTTTCATTTCCAATAGCGGATGGCTTTTTACCTTCCTTTTCAACCCCATCAGCTCCAGAATCCTGCCTTACCTCATTTGGATCTTCTTTTTGCTGATAGGAAGTACAGCCGGACAGGATGGCTGCAGCCAATAAAAAGACAATTATTATATTCTTCAAGCGAATCACCCCTGCACTGCTTATAGTAAAGTTTACTATCATTGTGGGAAAGATGAATGCTTTATATACCCATTTTCTATAACAGGAATACATGTATCAACAGAAAAAAGCTCTCCAAAAATGGAGAGCTTTTGCCTTAATATTCTATTTGTTCTTTCAGCACTTCGGCTGCTTTTTGAATTTGCGTATCATTTTGATCAATTTTTTCACGGAGTTTTTCCATCAGTCTAAGGGTAGACTGCCCTGATAATACTCCATTTTGCTCAAGCTTTTCGGCGGCCTGAAATTCTTTGACAACCTGTTCTGTTTTTTCATCAAAGAAACCGTCTTCTCTTCCAGGATCATATCCAAGTGCTTTTAGCATTTGCTGTCCTGCTTTAACCTGAGCTGAAGAAACAGAAAGCTTTAATTCAGTGTCAGGATTAATAAATGGCAGTGTAGCATAATCCGGCAAGGCCACTTTGTGATCCGGTGTTATTCCCTTTTTATGAATCCAATTCCCATCCGGTGTGAGCCATTTTTCAGTAGTGAATTTCATGTTTGATCCATCGGAGAAGTCCTGTGCACGCTGGACTGTGCCCTTTCCAAACGACTTTTCACCGACAAGCGGCACATCTGCAGACTCGTGTACTGCGGCGGCCAAAATTTCTGATGCACTTGCGCTTCCTTTATCAATTACAACTACTAAAGGAATATTCGGGTTTTCCTCTTTCGTTGATTTAACTTCTTCCCTGTTTCCATTGCGGTCTTCAATTTGGAATAAAATCTCGCCATCCGGGACAAACAGGCTGGAAATTTCCACCGCCTGATCCAAAAGACCCCCAGGATTCTGGCGAAGATCAAGAATTAACCCTTTCATGCCCTGCTTCTGCAGATCATTCAGAGTTTCCACCAGCTCTTTAGAAGTATTTTCCGAGAAAGTAGTAATCTGCACTTTTGCAATACCATCTTCAAGCATTTCCCCATAGACGGTTTCAAGGGGAATAGTTTCACGAGTAATGGAAATATTCATAGGCTCATCTGAACCAGGGCGCTGAACTGAAAGTTCTACCTTAGTGCCCTTTTCACCTCTGATCAGCATAACGGCCTCAGTCGAACTCATCCCCTGAAGACTTTTTCCATCAACGGACAGGACCTTGTCATTCGGTTTAAGCCCGGCTTTTTCAGCAGGTGAACCTTTTAATGGTGAAACAATTACAATGTAGCCTTCCTGTTCCTGGATTTCAGCTCCGATTCCTTCAAATGAGGATGAAATACTCTGATGGAAGCTTTTGGCTTCTTCCTCATTCATATAGTCTGAGTATGGATCATCCAGCGCTTCAAGCATACCGTTAATAGCGCCATTTATAAGGTTATCCTGGTCAACTTCCTGGAAGTAGTTTGTTTTAAGGGTATCATAAGCTGTATAAAACTTATCAAATTCCCTTCTATCGCCAGTTCCAACATCTACTGCTTTTTCATCTCCAAAAGCCAGTGCAAAGGTAGTAATTCCAGCTGAAAGGAAAACAATAAAAAACAGCAGCATTACAAAATGAAACTTTTTCATGCGGATAAAACCTGAATGGTTATTATCGGGTGTTTCGGAAATTTCTTTGTTTAGATCTTCATTTTGCAAACTCTTCACCACTTTCATTACCGTAAAATAACTATGTAGAATCCTTAATGATTAGAATAACATTTTTATCGAAAAAATAACAAAGAAAAATGCATATGTGTAAAAATTGAAAGAGCGCCAGCGAAAAATGCTAAAGCGCTCCTTCTTATGTTAGGCTACCCCATAGCCTTGATCTTCTATCGCTTTTATTAAGTTTTCCTTATCAGCTTTTTTCGGGTCATACTCGATTTCTGCATGTTCGTCGTGAAAGGCAATGGCGACGCTTGCCACACCATCAATGGAGAGAAGGGCATTTTTGACCGCCTCTTCACAGTGGCTGCAGGTCATGCCCGCAACTTTAAGTGAAACTTTTTCCAATGTATGAACCTCCTTTTCACCTGTAAAACCTTAGTTTATTATTACCTCATTTAAGGGTGTTAATAAACATCGAGTCAACAGTCGGCGGCTTGATGTATGCCAACACAGGAATCATACTTCCCCTCAATATAAACATCGAGAAAAATAAAAGATTAATGTTTAGCCGGCATAGACCATATTTTATTATATAGTCTCATTTTAAAAATCCACAAGCTTCCGCCTAATCCTATACACCAGCCTTCCCTCGAGCCTCCCATCACTTTTTTAAGGAGTGAATTATAATGATAATCGCAGTGTTATGGTTAAGTTTCGCAGTTTCATTGATCTGCCTTATTGCAGGAATCATGAATCAGTCATGGAAACTTGCTCTATCAAGCTTTTTTCTACTTCTGCCCTTAGGCTATTATTTAACTGGGGCAGAAAACGCTCTCCGCATCCTGTCTGCACTTCCCGCTGTTCCCCTCATTTTAGCAGTTATATTTTATTTTCAATCAGGGAAAAGCAGCCCCAAGCAAAAAGGAAAATAAAAGAGGCCTTTGTGGCCTCTTAGATCTTTTTAACAATATCGAAGTATTCTTCCAAAGTCCATTTCTTTTCGTAAATGACTGTTGCTGCTTCAGTCCCAACATAGCGGAAATGCCAAGGCTCATATTTATAACCTGTGATGCCTTCTTTTCCTTTAGGGTAGCGGAGGATAAATCCGTAGCGATGTGCATTTTCAGCAAGCCACTTTCCTTCCCTGGTTTCCCCGAATTCTTCTGAAAGTTCAAGATTTGCACTTCTGCTTGAGATATCCATTGAAAGGCCTGTCTGATGTTCACTGCTGCCCGGAATGGCAACTGCCTGAACTGCTTTTTCTTTTCCTACTTTGCTTACCTCTGCTTCAAAAACCTGTGATTGCCTGGTAAATGAACGGTATCCGGAAACTGCAAACAATTCAACACCTTCATTTAGCGCTCCGGTAAATAGCTTTTCCAAAGCCTGGGCAGCGTCCTGCCGCAAATAGCTTTTTTCCAAATCTAATTTCCCATAAGAAAATGCGACATCAGGAATCATTAACTTGGAAGGTTCATAGCCATCCGGAAGACTGAACTGTTTATTCACGAGGGCCATCACATTTTCAGGATTCTGAATTATATTTCTTCCATCGACAACTTTAACATCATTAAAATATGCCGCTTCCAATGAAAGAGGATCATTTTGAATTTCTTCTTTGCCTTCTTTGCCTTCATTGCCTGCTTCCTCAGCACTGTTTTCTTCTTCTTTTGAGGATTCATCTTCTAGAGGAGGTTCCTCAAGACTTTTTTCTCCTCCCAGAAATGGAATTTTTTTAATAAGCGGCTGAACCTTCTCCATATAAGGATCGAGCTTGCTGCAGCCGGAGAGCAGGAGGCTAAGGGTCCCTGCCATAATTATGATTTTCTTCATTCATTTTCACCTGACTTTTTTTGTCTAGCGCAATCACCCTGCCCCTCGGGCTAGGCGCTGCTGCTTTTCTTTTTCTTTGCAACATTACTATTTTAACACTACAAGTCAACTAGTCCATAATTGTGTGAAAAACAGGACAAACGGCACAAATTGCTTTTGGCAGATTTTTTTTATTTAAACTCAAAAAAAATAAAACTGGCTCACAATGAACCAGTTTCCATTTCCTTTATTCTTTAACAGCCGCCTCAAGTGCAACTTCAATCATTTCATTGAAGGTGGTTTGTCTTTCTTCAGAAGTTGTTTCCTCACCTGTAAGGATATGATCGCTGACTGTTAAGACAGAAAGCGCCTTACGGCCAAACTTCGCTGCAAGTGTATAAAGCGCAGCCGTTTCCATCTCAATCGCCAAAATCTGATATTGTGCCCATTTTTCGTGTTCAGCATTATCATTATAGAACATATCTGCTGTGAATACATTTCCGACTTTGAGGTTTAATCCTTTTTCAACACCTGCATCATAGGCTTTTTTCAGAAGGTCGAAGTTAGCTGTCGGCGCAAAGTCTACCCCTCCAAATGTAAGCCTGTTCATTTGGGAATCTGTAGAAGAGCTCATTGCCAGGATTACATCCCTAACTTTCACATCTTTTTGAATTGCACCGCATGTGCCTACTCTAATTAAGTTTTGAACATTGTAGCTCTGCATAAGTTCATTAATATAAATGGAAATGGATGGCACTCCCATGCCTGTGCCCTGAACTGATATGCGTTTCCCTTTATACGTTCCTGTATAGCCAAACATGTTGCGGACTTCATTGTAGCATTCTGCATTTTCCAAAAATGTTTCTGCAATATATTTTGCACGCAGAGGGTCTCCAGGGAGCAGGACCGTTTCCGCAATTTCGTTTTCTTTAGCACCGATATGTATGCTCATAATCAAAACCTCCAAATTAATTCTGAAGCCACTGTAAATGCTTCCAAGTCAAACTATACCATATGTGCCATCACTTAGAAACAAATTACATAAGGCATGTTTTTTCACTGTACGGGAAAGCTATTTTTAGCTTTTCCAAAGGAGGTTGTAATCATGCCGCAAAAAGGAATGAGCAAAAAACTCAGGCAGGCCGTACAGCATGCCAACGAGACAAATCCATCTTCGAGGGCTAATACCGAGCCCCATACATCCAAAACAGTCAAAACAAAAAGCAATCGATAATCGGAGGGATTAGGATGGGAAAAAAGCACCGCAACCGTATAAATTCTCCAAAGAAAAATAATCATATTCCTGCTGAAGCCATTATTGCAGAGCAAGAAGCCCACGGCAAGGAATACACTGCCAATAAACGCAAAAATAGTCCAGGATCAAACATTACGGAATAAAATATTTAATAAAATAAGCAGGAGAGCTCTAGTGCCCTCCTGCTATTTCATTGTTAAGGGAATTTATAAAAAATAACGATGTGAATAACTTTTAGAAAAAGATATCTGCATCAGCTCCACCGCCCAGCACCTCGGGTCATAAGCCAAATTACTCCAGAAATCGGGCCAAGGAATGCTTCGGCAGCGATACATCGCTCCGACCAAAGTAGCTTTGGGTGATTCGACTTATGCCTGTCGGACCTGCACAGGGTGTGCGCCACAGGAAGTGGCGGTTTTAGTTAGAGTTCATCTGATCAAGGCACTTCCGCTTTTGTTCTTTAGCGTATATGTATTCGATTAACTTCTTCCCAGCCGCCCGGCTTTAGCTGATAATAAAATTGCCCTCTTCTGCCTTCATCAATATAGAGTATATCCCCTGTGGAAATAAATCGGCCATCAAAATCCCCGGGAATCCTGTCAAGCACATTAAACTTCCTAAAAACTGAATCAAGACATTCCACATGGGTTAAAGCTTCGACATTTAGGCGATATACTTGCTGAAAGCCTTTTTTGTCCCTAAATTTCGGTGTTTGAAAGATTGTCACATCATATTCTTTTCTTTTGATTCTTGTTAGTTCCTTCAGCATTTGCATCCCCCTCACATTCTATGCATCCGCTTTTTTGTCTGATTTACCTATCAGACAAATTCAGCTGTTTTGACAAATAAGGTCTTCATAAGCATTTTTAATGACATTTTTTTACTTGCCCGCCAAATTTCTAAAAACAATTTTGTATTACTGTTTAATTAGCCATTTTTCTTGTCGTTTCCTCCATCAAAAAAATACTACTTTTGTCGATTTAAGGTTTTTTTCACAGAGAAAACGCTTTCAAAAGTGTTTAATCTGCATATTATGTATAAAAGTCTTTTAAGGGGGTGAAGAATTGCGGGTATCTAAAAAGCCTGTTTTATATTCAATCCTCATCGGATTGTTACTAATGACTATTTCTTATTTTTTTCAGCCACTCATGCCTTTTCAGTCTATCGCACACAGAGGTGCATCCGCTCTTGCACCGGAAAATACGCTGGCATCCTTTGAAAAAGCTATTGAACTGGGCTTTGACTATATCGAATTAGATGTGAGGCTGAGCAAGGATAAACAGCTTGTCGTAATTCATGACGCTAATGTTATGCGCACTACCGACGGAGAGGGGCTGATTGAGGATTTGACGGTTAAGGAAATAAAAAAGCTGGATGCAGGATCCTGGTTTTCTCCTGCGTATGCCGGGGAAAGGATCCCTTTATTAAATGAAGTTTTAAAAGAAGTCAGCGGAAAAACAGGAATCATAATTGAAATGAAATCACCTGAAAATCAGCCTGGCATGACAGAAATTCTGGCAAATATGTTACATTCTTTTAAACCTGACAATGAGATTAAGGTCCAATCTTTCCATATTAATGAGATAAAAAAGTTTCACCAGCTTGCTCCCGAAATTCCTGCAGGCCTGCTGCTGAGCAAGCACCTGGATTTGTTTCATTTGGCATCCTACCGCGAATTTGCCTCTTTCTTATCTGTTCATCATCTCTTACTTTCCAAGTCCTTCATTAATCAAGCTGAGTTATTCGGTTATGAGATATACTCGTGGACCATTAGCAAACAATACCAGTTTGCAGACATGCAGCGGCTTGGTGTTCACGGAATTATTTCCGATGATGAGAAGAGAATTCCCGACTCAATCATTTACGTGTTAATAACCCCCTTTTTAAAAGGTCAGGATTTTTTCAAAACACTTCTTGCATAGCTATATGCAGTCCCATGCTGCAGTCTGAGTCTGAGCATGTAAAAACGATGGGCGTCACCCATCGTTTTCGTCAGCATAAATTTTAAGCATATTTTGCAATGACAGACTGAAGCTTTTGCTGCATATAAGGAATATCTGCATTTGTAACAGTGAAACGGACAAAGGTTTCATCCATTTCCAGTGCCTCTGCCAGGAATCCTCCCAACCCTCTCGCTTTGCGGTCTACTTGAATCATGATCTCAGTCTCTCCATTTGCCTGTGGAAAAAATACAACTTCCAGTTCATCCAGCTTTCCTCTGTAAGGACCGGAGACTGGAACAAATTCAAACTCTTGGATAAACGGCAGCCTGCTGCGGAGGCGATGCGGAGCCTGTTCGCATTCTGCTTCCCGCAAACGGAATCCCATACTCGATACAGCGTTCAATACAGAATCCATTAGCGGGTTTGCCACGACTCGAATATAATCCTTATCAGCAGGATCCACCGCGTTTTTTATATCCAGTCCTGTCGCCACCCAAATTTTTGTCTTCCCAAAAGACAAAGGTGTGTCAGTTGGAAGATTAAAGGTAAATGGAATTTCCTTTCGTTCATTCGCCGCCAGGGTGAAGGAGTGAGCGAGCCTGAAACGGTCAATCAAACCTGAGACTGTATATTTTTTATCATCTGATTCTTTAATGTAAGTAGTATTCAATGAAAGATAAATATCATCGATTTTCTGTTCGGTGCTTCCCCCTGTAATCTCAACAACGCCTCTGAGAGCTTCTCCTGGAGCTGCTGAATCCTTCTCAAGTTTCGTATCGACTTTTGCCGATCCAATTCCAACACTTGCCAGGACTTTATTAAAAAATGACATATGCTTCTCTCCCTAGTTCTTTTTTTATTTTTTTCCTTTCCAATAGAAGGTTTACCTTCCATCCGGCCAACTTTTTAAACATTTCAGGCGGTCTTTATTTATAAATAACACAAAGCACTAGCTTCATTTAGATATACGAGCTTATAACAAGAAAAGTTTCATTTTTCAAATGTGCTGCCATAAATTTTTTATATTTGCGGAAATCGCTTTATATTTCTCAGCGTTTTCTTGAAAAATGATGTATGCTTGCAATTCGAATTTTCAGAATATGTATGCGCATGGTGTTCCTGCTGCTCCGCAAAAAAATGACGAGCACCTTTCCTCGTCATTTTTCTATATTAATCATCTTCAATTTCTTCATCAATGATGCACTTTTGCAGCAGGTATTCAAATGTGATATCTGCAAGCTCATCCAATTCTCCTTCAGTAGGCACATAACCTCTTTTTGCCAGCTCATGAAAGAAAAACTCAGCAATTTCTTCCGTATCTATTACGACCTCTATTTCCTTCACAGCAACGCCCCCTTTGTACAAAATGTATGAAGCACTACCTGGATTCATGCAAAACAACTTTCAGAAAAGTCATATTCTTTATTTTGTCTTAAAGTGCATTTTTCTTCAATTAGGACATACATATAGGATAAGCATCTAACAACGATCCATTTTATTCAGAAATTGAGGAGGCAGCGACATGTCAAGTATATCCAGACTGGCCCTAATCATTAAAGAAGATGTCAATCGTGAAGAAAGCTCCATTATCAATTTTTATAGCAATCTATTAAATGTCTGGTATAAGCTGGTCATATGGTTTGGCATACCATTTTTACTGTATCTCCTAATCACATGGCTCTAAGAAGAGCTGAGACCCCTAAGCTGCTTTACACAGTGCTCTTATCATCATTATTGGCAATATGCTTCAGTTTTCTGAGTATAACCCGCATGATATGCTTATACTCATCATCCTGAAACATTTCATAAAGTATACGATAATCATTATATATATCAAGCAAACCATCAATAAGCACTTTTCTTTCTTTAATGCCTTCAAGCAATTCCTTTTCTGCCTTGCGGAATGAATGAGCAGAATCCTTTAATTCAGGCAGCTTTTCTTTTTTGTTGATCATATAAAGGAGTCCCAGCTTCTGAATAAAAGCATCTGCACTTTCAGCATCCGCAACGAGTGTCAGCTCTTCCTCTCCAGCCTCCAGCCATTCCCCGTCATTAATTCTCGAAAGCTCATAAATAACATCTTCCCATGCATCTTCTTTGTATCTCCAAATTTCCGTCCTGAAGCCTACTATTTTGAAGAGATCCGAACCATACCCCTTGACTTGGACAAGGTCACCAAAAAAGTATTTATATTCGATGTCAATATGCTCCTTTTCCATAATCTCACCTTCATACTCAGAAAGCATTTGAAGGCTGGATTCCATATATAGACCTTCACTTTTATTGACTTCATAGACGTACATATCATCTAGCCATTTCACATCTGTTACTTTTCCGACTGTACCATAAATAGTGATCACGACTGTATCACCGATTTTGTACTTTGGTTTCTTCTTTTTGCTCATTTCCTCCATCCTCTCAATGACTGAGTCGTGAGTATTGAATACAATAGTATATGCACTTTTTATGAAAATCGTCCGTACGTTCATCACAATCAATCAAAAGCCATTCTCAAAAAATGGCTCTTTTTCAATGATTGATGATTTTTATTTTTGAATACTGCCCGTTGATTTCCAGGCACTTGCTTTCCGCGGGGAGGAATGCGAGCCTCCTCGGCTTCGCCTGCGGGGTCTCACACTTCCCTCTCCTCCCGCAGGACATTGAATAAGCTTCCTCGAATGGGCACAGCACGAAGGAAATGCGTCAGCATTTTCGAGGATCAAGTGCCTTCCGCTCCAATCAACTCATAAATTAGTTACCTGCCCAAAAGCAACAACCTTTACGAAAACAGCCAAATAAAAAAACACTCCTGTGCCGGAGTGTTTCAAAGTGTTCATTTAGCTTTCAGAAAGTATATACAATTGCCAGACTTCATCAAATACAGACATGCTCTCAGGATAACTTCCATTCAATTCGAGGTAAGAGCTGACCTCATCATACTCATAGGCTGTTTTCGGAAAGCTGTGATCCTCATATGCCTCATTGGCAAAACGGCTGATGTCGTCCTTTGGTGCAGGGTGTCTGTATTTCATTAAAAAGTGATAGAAAGTTTTGGACATACTAACGCCTTCCCCTTTATTCTGTCGTTCATTAATTTATTTTCTACTATAATCGAATTGTGCTCAGTTCGTCTACTATTACATAGAAAAGCAGCCCGCATAGCTTTGCGGGCTGCCCTTATCACTTACTTATCATAGGAAGAGAAATCGAAATAATTTCGCTTCAGCAGCCTTGGCTGCTCCATCAGCTTTTCGAAACTAATCTCTTTTCCAATCTTTTTCACATCAATCAAAAATAGTTGGTCCTCAATCTCCTTAACGAGATCATCTGACTGGTAAACCATTTCACAATCCCTGCAGGAAATGGAAGGGGTCTCATTAATTTGGATGGCCCTTGTTCCATCAGGCAGCTCCCAATAAACGGTTTCCCTGCTTTCATTTATATTCTGGCTTTCACACCATGCACATTTACTTTGCATTATGAGCCTCCTATTCCTTTGCCGATGCGGTCTCTGCATTCGTTTCAGCTGCTGGTTTCTGTTTCGTCTGCTGGGCATTGAATTTCTTTTCCTTTAGTTCATCGCGTTTGTCACGCTTATCCTTCAATGAACTGTGGGACGGATCGCTTTCATATTTTTCGCGGCGGTCAAGTCTTGCGAGCCCTTCAGGTACAAGATTAAACTGCTGATCATTCATCAGCGCTGCTATTCCGACATTGGACCGTTTTTCATCCATTTCCGGGTAAACTTCTTTAAAATACCCTTCAGCACGGCCCGGAACATAGTTTTCCGGCTCCGGATAAGTGGTTATAACTCCTTCAAAATTACGAAGGACCACTTTATCGGCACTTTGTGAGATCAGGTAATTTGGCTGCAAGGAGATTTTTCCGCCTCCGCCAGGCGCGTCAACAACAAATGTTGGAACCGCATATCCGGAAGTATGTCCTCTTAATCCTTCAATGATCTCAAGCCCCTTTGAAACTGGTGCACGGAAATGGCCAATGCCTTCAGATAAATCACATTGATAAATGTAATAAGGCCGGACCCGGATTTTAACAAGATCATGCATTAATTTTTTCATTATTGGAACGCTATCGTTTATACCAGCCAAAATCACGGATTGGTTGCCTACTGGAACACCGGCATTTGCCAGCATCTCACACGCTCTCTTAGAATCTTCGGTAATCTCAATGGAAGTATTAAAATGTGTATTCAGCCATACCGGATGATACTTTTTCAGGATATTGCATAAATTTTCGGTAATCCGCTGCGGAAAAACAACTGGTGCCCGCGTGCCGATTCTGATGATTTCAACATGATCGATTTCCCTCAAATTCTTCAAAATGTACTCAAGGATATTATCATTGATCAAAAGTCCATCCCCGCCAGATATGAGAACATCCCTAACCTGAGGCGCACTCCTGATATAGCTGATCGCTGCATCAAGCTGTTTTTTCGGCACTCCCATGCCAATTTGACCGGAAAATCTCCTGCGTGTACAATAGCGGCAATACATGGAGCATTGATTTGTCACCAGAAATAAGACACGATCAGGATAACGGTGCGTCAGGCCAGGGACAGGTGAATCTTCATCTTCATGCAAAGGATCTTCAAGATCATATTTTGTTTTATATATTTCTTTTGAAATTGGTACCGATTGCATTCTGATCGGGCATCGCGGATCATCCGGATTCATTAGTGAAGCATAATAAGGTGTAATGTTCAGCGGAATCGTCTTGGTCGAGATCCTTACTCCTTCTTCCTCATCCGGAGTGAGATTGATGACTTTCTTCAGATCATCAACAGTGCGAATCGTATTTGTCAGCTGCCAAAGCCAATCATTCCATTGTTCTTCTGTGACATCCTTCCACAGCTCAATATCTTTCCAGTACCGATCCGGTTTATATAAAAAGTTCTTCATTTAAATTCCCCCTATATGGATTTCTTTAAAAATATATACTGCAAGAATCATGCCAATTCTGAAGCTTTCGTATTATCATATGAAAACCCTGACTGAGTGGCGATTGTTAGCAGCTGAGGGGATATTTTTATTAAACTGGTGACTTTGAAACAAAAAAAAATGCCGATTATTCGGCACTTTCATAATTGCTGCAGACAAGACTCCCGTTATTTATATCAATATTATACTTTGCCAGTTTATATTGCAGCGTTTGCCGCGGAACCTCCAATAGCTTTGCGGCTCTTTTTATATTTCCATTGGTCTCTAGAAGGGCTTTTTTAATTAATGCTTTTTCCTGTTCTTCCATGCTCGCCTTTAATGGCTGAACCTTTAGTGAAACAGCCTGTTCATCCTTTTGCAGCTGCTGTTTCATTATCACAGGCAAATCCTCTGCTTTAAGAAAATGATCTTCACAGACATTCATCATGTATTCGATTGTATGCTTTAATTCCCTGACATTCCCGGGCCAATGATATTGTCTGAAAAAGGCAAGCACATCCTCCCCGACTCCTGAAAGGTTTTTGTCTAAAACCTGATTAAATCCCCTCATAAAATGATGTGCAAGAAATTCAATATCTTCTTTCCTATCCCTTAGAGGAAGGAGCCCGAAAGTGAGAACATTTAAGCGGTAAAATAAGTCTGTTCTGATTTGATTTCTCTCCAGTGCTTCCACTGGATGGATATTCATGGCTGCAATCACTCTTACATCTACATGGGTGCTCTTCGGGCTTCCCACTCTTCTGACAATCCCATCCTCCAGCACTCTAAGAAGTTTTGCCTGGAGCTCAATTGGCATGGCATGTATTTCATCAAGGAAGAGTGTTCCCCCATCGGCTAATTCAAATAGCCCTGGTCTGTCTACAGCTCCTGTATAGCTTCCTTTAGCCGTTCCGAATAGAATGCTTTCAAGCAAGGATTCAGGTATAGCTGCACAGTTCTGGGCAATAAATGGCCCGGCTGCTCTTGAGGAAGCATGGTGGAGTCCCTGAACAAAAAGCTCCTTTCCGCACCCGCTTTCGCCAAACACCAGAATGGAGGAATCAGACTTTGCCAGTTTGGCTGCTTCCTTCTTAATTTTTTGCATTTCCTGATTTACAGTAAGAAGACTATCCAGTGTGTACTGTACATTCTGAACAGGAGTCTTTTTTTTGACAGGCTGTTTTATTTTTTTTCGCAAATCCAGAAGGCTTTCTGATAGAAGCTTTAATCTGGAATAGTCCTTAGCAATCTCAACAGCTCCTGCTACTTTGCCATCTACAGTAATAGGGAGAGTTGTATTAATGGTTTCTATTTGCGCGCCATGAAGGTTAACATAGGATTGCGTCTGATTATAGATCGGTTTTTTTGTTTTCATTACTTTTAGTAAGGTGCTTGTCTCTTTATCCAATGAAGGAAAAACTTTCAGAACAGGTCTTCCGATAACCTCAGAAACCTCCAGGCCATCGTGCCTTGCAGCAATTTCATTATAAAAAATGGTATTTCCATCCAAATCCACAACATGAATTCCTTCATCAATGCCCTTTAGTATGGCTGCCAGAACTTCTTTTGAAATGCTTTGAGTTTCAGTCATCAAAATCCCCTCCCATATTTATGTATATGAAAGGGTGCCGAAAATTTGTCAGGATGGTGCCGAAAAACTGGCACTATTTTTTATGGCTCCAGGAATCTTCAGCAGCCAAATTCTTTACCCAGACATTCATATTTTCAAGTTTATCGAAAATATAACAGTTGTTAAGAAGCCGGCCCCGATAGGAATACCCCAGCTGATGCAGAACGGCATTCATTCCGAACGACAGCGCTCTGGCAATGGAGTAGGCACAGAATACACCCTGCGATTTTAAACCTTTTTCCAATTTTTCAAGGAGTATTTTCATTAAACCATGTTTACGGTGGGACGGAAGTGTTGCACAATCTGTCAGTTCTGCGTTTTTATAAAAAAGATTGACCTCCGCTGAAGCTGCACTGACAAGGTCATCATTATACTGAAATGCGTAATAGATGGTACCTTCCTGGATTGTCTTTTTAATATATGAGGGATCATGGAGTGGTGTTGGATAAATTTGAAATACTTCCCGATAAAGTGCAGCAAGTTTTTCAGCATTTTGCTCTGATATTTTCATAAGCTGATATTCGGATGGAGGCATGATGACATCCGGGTTTCTTGAAAGGGCAGCTACATTTGTAATAATGCTGTCTTCTGAAATCCAATGTGGATTGATTCTTCTTTCGTCCGAGAAATATTTGCAGAAAAAGTATTGATCAGATCCCCGGAAATATCCGTCAATAACAGCTTCGCACTGAAAACCCATAGCAAGCAGTTCCGTATAATTTTCCACTCTTCCTCTAAAAATTAATTTCTCACACTGGTGTTCTTTTGCCGTTTTCTCTGCTTCATGGACAGCATCTTCCAATTTCCCTGCATAATCGTCTACTCTTAAGCGTTTATTGAATGGATCAAGGTATAATTCGGCAAGAACGTTTTCTTTTTTTATTGTTTTTACAGAAGCTTTTTTATTCATTGCTCAGACCCCCTTCTATTAAAAAACTGCCCGGCCAAACGGCCAGGCATTATAGATGATGAAGGATATACGGGCCAATTCCGCCTTTTTTTCGGCCGAATCAGCGCTTTTACCGGCCAAGCCGATTAAAATACCGGCCAAATATAGTGAACTTCAATTTTCGCCACTGATTGCTAGTTGAGGCCCACAGGAAGTGGGTCACAAAGACGTTGCCACAGGAGGTGGCGTTTCTTAGTCTTTGTTCTTCTTTTCGGGCCTTCACGGGCAGTTTGACCCCCACTTATCCCTCAACGATTTTTCCAGATCCTCGAAGTGGAGGTCTTACTGTTCCTGTCCTTCATCTTAGTCAATTTTAAAGCTGATCAGCTTCATCTCTGTCATTTCTTCAACAGCATATTTTATGCCTTCACGTCCCATTCCGCTCATTTTTACACCACCATATGGCATATGGTCTACGCGGAAGGTTGGGAAATCGTTAACCATCACACCGCCGACATGAAGCTCCCTTGCTGCTTTGAAGGCTTTATTCACATCATTGGTGAAAACACCAGCCTGCAGGCCATAATCTGAATCATTCACAAGCGCAAGCGCCTCTTCAAAGCTGCTGAATGAATTAATATGGACAACAGGTGCAAATGCTTCCTCACAAGAAATTTTTTCTGATTTATCAACGTTCAGCAGGACGGTTGGATACAGGGTATTATCTGCTGCCTTTCCGCCAAGAGCAAGTTCTGCTCCGCTCTTAACGGCACTCTCGATCCAGCTTTGCGCGCGGTCGGTGTCGCTTTTGGAGATCATTGCAGAAATATCTGTTTCTTCATTAAGCGGATCGCCGATTTTTAGCTTTTTGGCTTCCTCAACAAAGCGTTCGGCAAATGTCTGGTACAGGGATTCATGGACATAAATGCGCTGAACGGAAATACATACCTGCCCCTGGAAGGCAAATGCCCCAGCTGCAATTCGCGGAACAATTCTCTCCACGTCTGCATTCTCATCCACTACAACTGCCGAATTGGAACCCAATTCAAGTGTTACTCTCTTTAAGCCTGCATTTTCCCGAATCTGCTTTCCTACTGCAGGGCTCCCTGTAAAAGTAATCATCGATATGCGGTCGTCTGCAACAAGCACATCCCCTACCGTTCCGCCGCTCCCTGTAATTACATTCAGAGCTCCATCAGGAAGTCCGGCTCTGTGAAAAATATCAGCTATTTTATATGCCGACATTGGCGTTTGGGATGCAGGCTTTAATACAACCGTGTTTCCGGCAGCAATTGCAGGACCCACTTTATGGGCAACAAGGTTCATAGGAAAATTGAATGGAGTGATGGCGCCGATAATTCCAAGCGGCTCCTTTACTGTATAGGCAACCCTGCCTTCGCCTCCAGGAGCAGCATCCATTGGGATTGTCTCTCCATAAAGCTTGCGCGCTTCCTGGGCAGCGAAGGTATATGTCATGATGGTGCGGTCCACTTCTCCTCTTGCAGCCTTTAGAGGTTTAGATGCTTCACGCGCAATGATCATTGCGCACTCTTCTTTTTCTTCCTTCATAATGGCAACTGCATTTTCCAGTATTTCTGCCCTTTTATGAGCAGGCATTTCAGCCATTATTTTTCTGGCATGATCTGCCGCATCAATCGCTGACTTCACATCGGAAGGAGAAGCCATGGCAACTTCTGCAATACCTTCCCCGCTATAGGGGCTTTTCAATGCTTTGTAGTTCTCTGTTTCCTTGAACTTTCCGCCAATCCATAAATGTTGTTTCATTGTATTCCTCCTTATGTGCAGCATTCACCTATTACTTCTTCCAGTACGGTTAAACCTTCATTGAGCTGTTCATCGGTTGTAATAAGCGGAGAAAGCAGGCGAATAATATTGCCATAGAGGCCAGCACTCATAATAATGAGACCGCGCTTGTGCGCTTTTGACAGGATCTCCTGAACGATTTCCTTATTCGGTTCCTTTGTATCCTGATCTTTAACAAATTCAATGGCACACATTGCCCCTAAAGAACGAACTTCACCCACTTGCTTATATTTTAAAGGAAGATCTGAAAATTTTTCAGTAAAAAGGCTTCCGATTTCATTTGCCCTTCCTAATAATCCTTCTTCCTCAATTGTTCGAATCACTTCTAATGCGGCTGTACACCCGAGCGGACTGCCTCCATAAGTTCCGCCAATTTCACCGATATTCGGTGAATCCATTATGTCAGCCCTTCCAGTTACAGCACTGATAGGCAATCCGGCACCGATTGATTTTGACATCGTAATTAAATCCGGCACAACATCATAATGCTCCATAGCAAACATTTTGCCAGTCCTGCCAAATCCCGTCTGAACCTCATCAGCGATAAAGAGGATTCCATACTTTTCACAAAGCTGTTTTACACCTTTTACAAAACGGGAAGACGGCATAACAAAACCGCCCTCACCCTGTACAGGCTCCATAATGACAGCAGCAATTTCTTCAGGAGGCACCTCGCTGAGAAAAAAAGTTTCGAATCTTTTAAGTAAGGCAAGATCATGTTCTTTTTCCTTCAGACCTTCGCTGCGGTAATAATAAGGGTAAGGCCATTTATATGTTTCAGGCGCAAATGGCCCGAATTCATATTTATATGGTTTAACCTTACTTGTTAAACTCATGGACATATAGGTCCGGCCATGAAACCCCCGCTCAAATGATATGATCCCTTTTCGGCCGGTATATTTCCTTGCTATCTTTACGGCATTTTCCACTGCCTCTGCGCCGGTGCTTAAAAAGAATGTTTTTTTTCTGTGGTTTCCAGGTGTAATGCTGTTGAGCTTTTCTGCCAGTTTAATATAAGGCTCATACATCATGACATGGAAGCACGGATGAAGATATTGGTCAATTTGGGCATGCAGGGCTTCCACTACCCTTGGCGGGCAATGGCCAACATTTAATGTGCCGATTGCCCCGGCAAAATCAAGAAAAGTATTTCCGTCTATATCTGTCAGAAGTACTCCATTTCCCTTATCAGCAAATGTCTGAATCGTGTTAAACGGCCCCTTTGGCACATTCTGCTCTTTTTTAGCCAATAATTCCTTCGCTCTCGGCCCCGGTATCTCCGTTCTTATTTTTATTGATCCCATCATCATTTCCCCTCTCACTGATTAGTGCCGCACCATTCCATCATGGCCAGAGCAATGATTTCAGCAGCTTCAAAAACTTCCGGCAAGGAGATATACTCGTTAACATCATGGGCCGCTTCAGTTACACCGGGGCCAAAGACAACAACAGGTGTATTCCCCACTTTGGATAATATGCCTCCATCCGTGCCCCAGGGTGATGCTTCAACTGCCGGCTGCATGCCTTTTACTTCTTCAAAAGACTCCGATATTACGGTCATTAGAGGGTGATCCTGTTCCAAATCACCAGGCAGCCAGCGTCCGCCGAACCATTCAACTTGAGGAGGATTTTTTTTAAGCCACGCATCATTTTGTGCTGCTTCCTTCAGGCACTGTTCCAGCTCTTTTTCCGCAGATTTCATTTCCTCATCTGGCGCCACCCCCATCCTTCCCTCTATGATGGCAATATCCGGCACTGAAGAAGGCCATTCTCCGCTATTTATTTTTCCGATATTTATAGGGATTGGTATAGGAATCTTGGAATATAGCGGATCCTCAATTCTAAGGTTTCTTAATTTTTCAAGTTCCTGAAGCTTTGTCATAACTGTCATGGCTTTTTCGATTGCATTGATGCCTTCATATCTGGTTCCTCCATGAGCAGAACGCCCTTTTACCGTTATCCGAAACCACATCGAACCCTGCTGTTTTGGGAAGAGCTTCATATTTGTCGGTTCGGGAATGATTGCCCCGTCGGCTGTATATCCCCGGAGGACAGCAGCCAGAGTACCCGCCCCTCCGCTTTCTTCTTCTATGACACTTTGGAATATCACATCACCTTTAAGCTTAATTCCAAGCGTTATGATGGCTTCCATTGCAAGCAGGAGTGAGACTGTTCCCCCTTTCATATCCGTCGAACCCCGGCCATATAGTTTTCCATCTTCGATTCTGCCGCTAAATGGGTCATGATCCCAATCATTTCGGTCTCCCTCTGGAACAACATCAATATGGCCATTGAGGATAAGGGACCTTCCTCCGCCTGTTCCTTTCAAAACAGCCACTACATTGGGATTTCCGGAAAAATCCTTTCTATCCGAACAAAAAGCAGGATGTTTGGTCAATTGCTCCTTGCCAATCTCCCAAATATCCAGGGTTAGTCCAAGTTTGCGGCATTTTTCAATGATGACAGCCTGTGCACTGCTTTCTTTCCCACGGATGCTTCCTTCCTGGACAAGCTGCTGAAGAAGTCTTGTTCCCCTTTGCCTATTTTCTTCCAGCCACTGTTTAATCTTTGCATGAGCATTCATATTCCCACTCCTTTTCTGAGACCACAGCCAAACATAGGATACTATCTATCAATTAATCACTCTCACATTCCCAGCAATGGTAAAGCCGCAGCCGGTTTTCGCCCTTACTGCATGAATCGAGTGCGGTGCAAACAATTCTGTCAGTGTCAGACCATGATTTGTTATTTGAAAGACAGCCATCTCCGTAATAATCATGTCTACACAGCGGGCAGATGTAAGAGGCAGACTGCACTCGTTCACAATTTTTGAATTTCCATACTTATCTGTCTGGTTCATAAGGACAATTACTTTTCTGGCTTTTTGGGCAAGTTCCATTGCCCCGCCCATGCCAGGAACTTTTTTACCAGGGACAATCCAATTGGCCAGATCTCCCCTTTCACTCACCTGCAGGGAGCCAAGGATCGTCATATCAACTCTTCCTCTGCGTATCATCCCAAAGGCAATAGTACTGTCACAATACGAAGCACCTTTTACAACGGAAACCGGAAATCCGCCAGCATTACAGAGATTTTCATCTTCCTTCCCTTTCTCCGGACTTGGCCCCATACCTGTAATGCCATTTTCAGCATGAAACATCACATTTGTCCCAGCTGGCAAATGATTGGGAACAAGCGAAGGAATTCCAATGCCAAGGTTTACAATCATCCCGTTCTTTATTTCTTCAGCAGCACGTTTTGCAATGCGATCTCTGATTTCTACTCCCATGCCCATTTCCAATTCACTCCTTTAGAAGGGACAATATAATCCACAAAAACCCCTGGTGTTATAATTTCATCAGGATCCAGGCTGCCAAGGGGGACAATTTCCTCCACTTCTGCAATGGTCATATCTCCCGCCATAGCAACAAGCGGGTTTGTGTTTCTCGCACTTTTGTCATAAATTAAGTTTCCGTAAGGATCCGCTTTTTTTGCAAAGACAATGGATATTTCAGCTGTTAGAGCCGTTTCAACAAGATATTTTTTTCCACTCAAATTACATGTTTGTTTATTGCTTGTTACAATGTCATTATCAAGTCCAATATCGGAAAGAATGGCAGGGATGCCGACTCCCCCTGCACGGATTCTTTCTGCCAATATTCCCTGTGGCGAAAACTCCACTTCCATTTTCCCATCTGTCATTAATTGGCCAGCAACGGGATTTGATCCGATATGGGAGGCAATCATTTTTTTCGCCCTTCCCTGGCTTACCACTTTCCCGATGCCAATATGGGGAAACCCTGAATCATTGCCAATAAGCGTTAAATCTTTGAATCCATTATCCAAAATTCCGTCAATAAGGGCAGGAGGGGTGCCAATTCCTCCAAATCCGCCAAACATAATGATCATGCCATCCCGAAAATGCTTCATTGCCTCATCAATTTCAATGATTTTGTTATAAGTGTTCTCCATATTTATTCAGCCTCTTCCTCAGCAAAGATCAAGTGTTTTTCTGTGAAAATCTGCAAAGTCCCTTCAAACCTTTTCACCAGATCATCAATTTCCCTTTTGGTAATGGTAAGCGGCGGTGCAATCAATACAGCATCTCCATCGATGCCGGTTTTGCCTGCCCCCGCCGGGTAAATAAGCAGTCCCTGTTCCTGCGCTTCCTGTATTAATCTCTGTGTCAGATTAAACTTTCTCGAAAACGGCTCTCTGGACAGATGATCTTTTACAAATTCAAGTCCGATCATTAGTCCTTTTCCTCTTACATCACCAATAAAGGAAAATTTGGATTGCAGTTTTGTCAGCTTATTTTTCAAATACACACCTTTGCTATCCACTTCAGGGATGATGTTGTTTTTTTCAATATACTCAAGCACTGCGAGAGAAACTGCGCAGGACTGAGGATTGGCACTTAAGGTATGGCCGCTCATAATGCTCTTTGACCCTGCCAAAATAGGCTTCATAATTTCATCGCTTACAAGGGCAGCCGCAATCGGAGCATACCCGGCCCCCATTCCTTTACCCAGTGCGACAATATCAGGTTTTACATTCCATTGCTCGCAGGCAAGCATTGTGCCCGTTCTGCCAAAACCGGTCATAACCTCATCAGCAATAAATAAAATGTCATGCCGGTCACAAATTTCTTTTATTATCCTGTAGTAATCTTTTGGAGGGGTTATAGCACCCCCTGCAGCCCCAATGACTGGCTCTGCGATAAATGCAGCAATATTCTCTTGCCCTATCCGTTTAATGACGGTTTCAAGTTCATGGGCACACAGATATCCGCATTCAGGCGCTTCCAGATTGTATGGACACCTATAGCAATATGGCGGATGAATGACAGGAAAATCTTCAAGCAGCGGTATGAAACGCGCCCTTCTGCCCGTATGACCTGACATTGATAAAGCACCCAGAGTTATGCCATGATAGCTCATCCACCTTGAAAGCACCTTTGTTTTTGTCTGAATGCCTTTTTCCTGCCAATATTGAATCGCAATTTTCATAGCTGTTTCAGTGGCCTCAGAGCCGCTGTTCACAAAAAAGCTCCAATTTAAGTCGCCAATTGCCGCTTCCGCGATTTTAAGAGCCAGCTTTTCAGCTGCCCCGCTGGTAAATTGCGAACGATACACAAAAGAGACTTTCTTAGCCTGTTCATGCATTGCCTCAATGATTTCCTCAACACCATGGCCAATATTTGCCGTTATCGCGCCAGACGATGCATCCAAATATTCCTTTCCGTCAGTATCATATAAATAGACGCCTATGCCATAATCAATAACTGGATAATGTGCATGAAGCATTGGCTTAATTAGGTTTGATTGATCCATTTCAGAAACCCCTCCATTGTTATTCGTGGAAAAAAAGCGTCTTGGGCTCTAAAGTTGAAGCAGAATTGTAAAGTGTGACGCTATCTTCTGGGCCAATATATTAAAATATATGAAATGACTTCCAAAATCTTTCTTAAAGAATATTCATATCTTTAAAATGAACCATTTGCAGGAATTAAAAAAACAGCCGGTGTAATCGGCTGTTTTTTTGGTTAAATAATGCTTTTTTTCAGGTTCATCAGATCAATGTCTTCCTCTGCAAGTTCTTGAAAATATCCTTCTTCATCATGATGAAAGACATACTCAAGTTCTTCTTCAGCTTCTTTCAATTTATTTAAGATTGATAGATAGCAAGCTTTATTATATCTCGCTATCAAAAGATCAGGATCAATTTCAAGCGCTTCCTCCATTAGTTTTAGTGATTTTTCAACATCCTTTATTTTATGAAAAGAAATAGCCAGTTCAATATATAAGGAAGTATCATCGGTATGAAACTTTAATCCTTCTTCCATAATCTCTATTGCTTCTTCATACCGTTTTCTTTTATTTAATAATTGTCCGTATCTAAAATGGGCTTCTTTTTCATACGGATTTTCTGTTAACACCTTTCTTAAGATTGTTTCTGCCTGGGTGAATCGCATCCTGTGTGTAAATGCAACTGCCTTTAAGAGCATGAGATGTGTATCGTTCGGCTTTTCTTTTAGGCAGGCATCCAGCAGTTTTATTGCTGTGTTCATCTCTGCCGCTTCCTCAATGGGATCATTCCCGCCCGCCATATGGATCTGTACAAGCTGATAGGCTGTAATAAAATCCCAACCTTTTTCAAGAGAAGATTTCAGAACCTTTTTGGCATCCTCCTCAAGATTTACAGATTCATAGAATCCCGCAAGACCGATTGGTGCATTTTTATTAAACGGATTATGTCTGATTGAGGATTCATATAAGTCGATAATCACTCCAAACAAAGTGATCTGCTTTGTCTTCTCTCTCATCTTTTGAACAAACCTTCCAATGAAGGAGGAATTTTGATCAGCTTCCCAATCCACACCGCTTGCATGCTGGGCCAATGCATCAGCTGCCTTTAAGAATACCTGGCTTTTTTCCGTTTTTTCAGTTCTAATTTTCCCGAGGAATGCCGGAAGGTGTAAAATTTTATTGGTTTCGACAAATAGCACAATTAAAGTTTCATATATGTCTTCATCATCCCAATATTCTTTAATAAGTTCCTCCAGAAGCTTCCTAGCCTCTTTATATTTCTTATTCTCTATAAGCAATTTTGAATAGTGATGTTTTATTTCAGCTAATTGAGAATCCAGATTCAGGGCCTGCAAAAGACATTCCTCTTCCTTGATTCTGTCTCCTGCAGCTCCATAAGCATAAGCAAGGCTATCCAATCTCCATGTTTCCAGAACTTCACCCTGCATACGAATTAATTTTTCAATAACCCCCCGAAGCTCTTCCATGGATAGTAAGCTTGATAAATATTCAATATTAACTCTTAGAGGAGCCTTATCAATCAGCTTCAGCATATACTCTGCTTCCTTCAGTTCATTTCCTAAAATCCCATAGATTTGTGCAATGCGGCTATATGCCCCCTCTGTTTCAGGATTAAGATCAAGACATTTTCTAAATGCTTTAATCGCCGGTTCAAACTTTTCAAGTCTAAAATACGTTTCCCCCAGCCTGTAGTATGGAAAAGCTGTTTCATTTTCCCCGATGGCTCTTTTATAAAGGCTAATTGCTTCAGCATATCGCTCAGCACTTTCATATAAAGTGCCCGTATAGCATAGATAGTCAGTTTGAGAGTCTTCATCAGCCTTTGCTTCCAGAAAAGCGATTGCACGATTCACATAAGGCGACTCTTCTGCTATATTTACATATAGCTCCAGGGCTTCATTCAGATTTTGATCAACGTAGTTAAATCCCCTTTCAATTAGAGACATTCCTGCCTCCAGCAGGTGGGAATCCTTCAGGTCTTGTGCAAAGTCTGCAACCAGTTTGCCCCCATTTATTAAAAATTCGCTATCCTCACTGAAACGTTCTTCATGTTGTCTTATAAATTCTGCTGCTTCATCTGGCCTCTTCATTTCAGAGATAGCAAATGCATAACCCAGATAGGCAAAAACCTCATTAGGATTTTCTTCTATACAGGAGAAGTAAATACTCTCTGCTTTTTCATATTCCTCATGATCTTTGTAAAGATCACCCAAGCGAATTAGAATCTGCGGACTTCCTGATACCCCCGCTCCTTTCAGTAAAATCTCTTCAGCACGCATTTTATCTTCAAACAAATATTCATAGCAGTCGGCAAGAGCCAGATATGGATAAGAAATTTCAGCATCCAGGCTGGCTGAAATTATGTAGCCTCTTTCTGCTTTGCGGATTTTTCCTTCTGCCTGGTCAAGCTTCGCTCTCTCATACCATACATGCGCATCACCATGATCTTCACGAAGAAGCTGGCTGAATATCGAGCGTGCTTCATTGTACTTTTCCTGATCCGTAAGAATTATGGCATGATTTACTCTAATAAAGCGGTCTTGCTCATTTATATTTAGTGCAATGTCTGACATTTCTTTCGCATTTTCCGTCTCAGAATTATAGAGGAAGCACAGCGCAATATAACTCCAAATATAGTATTGGTCTGGGTCAAGCTGAAGGGATTTTCTGAAATAGCCGATCGCAGAATAGTATTGGTCCTTATACATCTGGATCCTTCCACTCAAATATTGGTATAATGGGCTAAAGGTTTTTCTATTGACAAGTGATAAAGTCTTTTCCGCTCGATCGATTTCGTTTAAACGTATATATGCCTGAGCTGCATACAGCTTAAAAAAGTCTGACTCAGGAAAAATGGCCAGCAGCTTTTCGGAACATTTAATAATGAATTCTTTATGTTTATCCCCGGAAAAAAATTTTAATGTATATATGAGCGTATAAGGCTCATTCATTGAAGAAGATAAAAAGTCTGCCATAGCAGGTTCACTTTTCATTATGTCTTCTTCAACCATTTCCGAAAGGGAGTGAAGTTTTTTATAATACAGGTGATCATCCATAGGCAGGAATTCAAGCTCCGCCTCTCTCTCTATTGGCACTGCCGCAATCGACAAAAAGTTAGTATTTACAGCTAGCTTTTGGAACTCTCCATAAGGAACATACATTGTATCAAGAAAGTTTGGATCTTGTACCAAATAAAAGCCAAATCGTTCATCAATCCCAATCATAACCTGCACATGTGAAGATGCCTCAAAGTCCACACTAAGGATGATGGGTATCCCCTGCTGCAATAATGCCTTATAACGCTCCTTTTCACCTGTAAAGAAACGGTATGCGAAACCTTCTTTTTCAAGGTATTCCGCAGATGCAGACAGCTTTGAACCAGTCACATCAAAAATATGTTCAGCAATATCATCCTGAGTTTCCTTTTTACCAAAATAAGAAAAGAGCATTTCAAAGCTGGCAGGCACACAGTAATTGCTTTTCTGTACAATTGGATTGATTGAGAGCTTTACTGCATCACCTGTTTCAGAAAACCCCTTATCTCCTGAGAAAGGACTGTCCTTCATTTTCTTCTGAGAGATAAAGTGATGTAATTTTTCAAGTTCATCTTTTTGATAGTAGGAAAGAGCTCTAAGATGTTCAAAATAGCACTCATAGCTGTGAAAAGGAACAAGTCGATCGAGCTCACTCATTTCTGATAGCATGTCCTCATGCAAGCCGAAATCTCTGTATCTGCGAATAAGCTCCAATTTTAATGCAGGCGCCTGCGGGTGGACTTCCATGCCTTCTTTAATCGTTTGAAGAGACTTTCCCCCTCCTCCATTTGATGCGTATAGATCTGATAACAAAAGATAACAAGCAAGTCCCCGTTCTTCATCTCTCAGGCCAGCAGTTAAATGAGATTCTGCCTTTGCACGGTCTCCTATCTGCAGATAATAAAATCCAAGTTTATCCCAGATTGGCTTTTCGCTGATCGCCTCCATTTCAACGAGCTTTTTCACTGCTTCTTTTGTTCTTTTTAACTCAAGAAGGCTATGTACTTCTGTAAATAAAGCACTTATCCTCAGCTCAGTTTCTGCTTCATGCGGCATCTTTTTCAAATATTCCGTTATAATATAATTTGCTTCCAGTGACCTTCCACTGTCAATTAACTCATCGCAATACCAAATGGCGGTTTGAAGTGTTTTAAAACGCCTGTGTGCATAGCGGGCAAGAAACCCGCTATATTGGTACATCACTCCACGGTCAAATAATCGAATGAGCAGCTTAAAATCTTCAACTGAAGATATTTTTGCTAATTTATTCTTAATAATTGAGAATTTTGATTTTTTCATATCTTCCAACTCATTAGCCAGAACATTCAGCGCCTTTAAAAACTGCCTGTCTTCTGCCAGGCCTTTTAGATTTTCCAGAATTTCCATTGTGCACCTCATTTGGGTATGATAGAAATATAATACAAACATTTACAGAGATTTACTACAGGAAATGGTTGTATTTTTTTCTTTGCATAAAAATACCCCGGCATATGATCCGGGGATTAATTATCTCTGTTCAATCCAAATTTCACTTTCAAAACCTTTTGCTTTTATTGCTGCCCTTCCTCCAATCGGGATAGTGGCATAAGGCTGTACATGGCCAAAATTCACATCAGCTATCACAGGAATGCCGTGAAGCTCTTTTTTTGACTCAATAATCTTTCTCAGTGCCTCTTCGGTAACCTGGGAATTCTTCTGAAATCTGCCAATCAGGATTCCTTTGATGCCTTGAGCATCAGGCAGGTGCAGGAGTGATTGAAGATCCCGATCAAATGTAAGAGCATGTGATTCCTCATCATCTTCAATAAATAAGATTGAATCCTTTAATGATGGCATGAATTCTGTCCCCTGCAGCAAATTAAGTGTGCATAAATTTCCTCCAATTAATCTCCCTTCTGCATCCCCTTCCTGGATTACCGTATACCCATTATTTTTGATGAAATGCCTGTCTTCCTGATCAAGATACCATGGATCATCACTCCAATCTGACGAAGCGAGGATTTCATAGGGAGCGTCATTGGTTACTGCATTAATAAAAGAATCAAGAGTGTACTCAAACCCATGTTTCACACCGAAGCTTGAAAAATGCGGGCCTGAATAGGTGATCAATCCTGTTTTTTTATAAATTGCTCCCTGCAGTGCCGTGATATCACTAAATCCGCAAAGTATTTTCGGATTGTTTTTTATTATCTCGAAGTCTATGTAATTCAAAAGCTGGTTGGCGTTATAGCCGCCAATCACTGTGAGGATCCCCTTTACATTAGGATCAGTAAAAGCATCATGCAAATCTTCAATTCTCTCTTCAATAGAAGTACTGAAAAACTCATCATGCAATTCTGCATTTTTGCCGTATGTTATTGTGAATCCAAGCTGATTCAGCCGTTCCTGGGCAATTCGCAATTGTTCGCCTTTTATGATGGCCATGCTTCTTGCCGGTGCAATGACCCGGATTTCATCTCCTGGCTTTAAACGCTCTGCAAGCATTATGTCCTCTCCTTTGCTCCTTTGAGCCTTGTTTATTTTTTTTACATTTTATCAGATACAATCTCGTTAAGAAATGACTGTTTTTACATATTGAAAAAAGGCCAGCTTTTCAGCTTGGCCTTTCTGCTTTTATACTATTGCAGCTTCCCTTCTTGGTGCATTGCTTTTCTTTTCTACGATATCCCTTGCAATCCAGACTCCGCAAGCTCCCGCTTGTGCGAGACCTCTAGTGATGCCTGCACCGTCCCCGCCGACATAAAGGCCGCTAATTTCCGTTTCGAAACGGTTATTAAGTCTTGGGCGCGCAGAGTAGAATTTTGCCTCTACGCCATAAAAAAGTGTATGTTCTGATGCAAGACCAGGAGATACATGGTTTAAAGCCTCAGTCATTTCAATCAGGCTTTTCATTGTATTATATGGAAGCACAAGGCCTAGGTCGCCAGGTACCGCCTCTTTTAAGGTTGGCTCCAGGAAACCTTCTTTAATCCTCTTCTCAGTTGATCTTCTTCCTTTTAATATATCTCCATACTTTTGAACAATGATTCCGCCGTTTGAAAGGCTGTTGGCAAGCCTTGAGATTTCGTGTGCATACTCATTTGGCTTATCAAACGGTTCTGAGAATGTATGGGATACAAGCAGAGCAAAGTTTGTATTCGGGCTTCCCAGTTTAGGGTCTTTATAAGCATGGCCATTCGCCAGCATGATTCCGGAGTGGTTTTCCACTACGACATGGCCAGAAGGATTGCTGCAGAATGTCCGAACTCTTGTACCGACAGATGTATTAAATGTGAACTTTCCTTCGTAAAGATGTTTATTAATCTCTTCCATGACAATATTGGAAGTTTCGACCCGGACACCAATGTCGACTTGATTATTGATCATCTTTAAGCGGCGGGACTTCAGGAGGTTTGCCAGCCAAACAGATCCATCTCTCCCGGGTGCTACAACCACCTTATCAGCATGAACTTCATTTCCGGACTTAAGCTTAACCCCCATAATGCGATGGCCATCAGGCGTTTTTTCGCTTATAAGATCTTCAACCTCTGTCTTATAAGACATATCAATTTTTTCACGTAAATATTCATAAATGCTTTTTAGTATTTCAAGGTTCTGCTCCGTACCTAAATGCCTAACCTGTGCACGAAGAAGTTTCAGTCCCGCTGCATAACCGCGGCGCTCAATATCTCTCACTTCAGCCGTCATTGGATCTGTGATGCTTTCAGTTGCACCGTGTTTCAAATTAATTTCATCTACATATTTGATCAATTCAACAACCTGGGAATCAGGGAGATAATCTGTCATCCAGCCGCCGAATTCACTTGTAATATTGAATTTCCCATCTGAATAAGCCCCTGCTCCGCCAAAACCATTGGTGATTGAACATGCCGGCAAACACCCTGCATACTCTTTTCTTCCCGCGGCCGGCGGGCATTTCTCAATCTTTTTCTGTAAAATCGGACAATTCCTCCGATAAATATCATGACCTTTATCAATTAATAAAATATTTGCTTCAGGCATTTTTAGTGTTAGTTCATAACAAGTAAATATTCCAGCCGGTCCAGCACCGACAACAATAACATCATAATTTGCATTCATCGTCCTATTCCCCCAGACGCATTATTCGTTAATTTCATCAACCCTAGGTAACTATATCAAACACTGAATAAATGGTCAATCTTTTTACGAACTATTTAATAAAATTAATCAATATTGTTCGGTTTTACAAAAGTTTATGTAAAATTCCGCGAATAAACCGCAATTGCTGGCCCCTTAACAAACTGAAGGCTGCTCCTAAAGAGCAGCCTCCACAAGATTCATTTTATATTACCAATTTCCACAGCAGCATGCTCCGATAATGATCAATAGAATGAACAATACGACGATCAATGCGAAACCGCCATATCCGCATCCTCCATATTGAGCACCCGCTACAGGATATCCATATCCTGGAAAACATTGGTCGTAGCCAGCACCAGCAACTGCACCTTTATACATTAATAATCACTCCTCAACAAGATTTCTTGGGCATTTTCAATATTAATGTATGTGCGGAGAACTTGACCCGCATGTGCATTTGCCCATTTTTTTAAAAAAACGCTGAACTCCATTTTAAATCTTCCCCCATAGCCATTATTAGGGTACGATAACATTAAGGATTCAGAAAAGAAGCGGGGGATTCAAACCAATGAAGAAAAGGAAGATCGGCATATATTTTTTTATCATCACTTTTATATATGGTTTGTATCATTTGTTTGATAGCCTATCTAAAGTTGAAGGGGCAAATCCAACTAACGTGTATCAAAAGTTATCATCAAAAGAGAATATCAATTACCTCATTATCGGGGATAGCATTGGCAGGGGGTCAGGTGCGACCTCCAAATCATCTGCATGGTTTACAAGGCTTGAGCGGCATCTTCATAGTGAATTTGAAATCAAAGCCAGAAGGCATTCTATAGTCCAAAGCGGTGCCACTGCCTTTGAAGGCTTATATAAGCTTCAGCAATCCGAACATTTAGGGAAAATTGATTTAACTTTTATCGTGTTTGGGGAGAATGACCGCAAATATATGGATGAAAAGCAATTTTCATATTTCTACGAAGGGCTTATCCGGAAAACCAAACAGCTCTACCCTGATACCGAGATCATAACCATTACAGAAAATCCGCTTGATAATGAAGCATTTGTCCAGGCCATTTCTGTTATTTCTAATCACTATGGCGCAAAAAATGTGGATATGAGAAAGCCGTTCGGACAATCCGGATTGCCTGCTCAGGAACTGACAAAGGATATGGTCCATCCAAATGATGAGGGCTACAAAATATATGCAGATACACTAATAAAGAAAATAAGAGAATTAGCCGGCAGTCATGCAGAAATTGCTGAACTTTCTGCCCCCATTCATGAAAATGCGGATATTGAAATAGCATCGATTCCTCATGTAACGGACATATCGGGTTCATTTATTCACAAAGACGGCATTTGGGAGAGCAGCAAGGCGGGTGACAGTCTTGAATATCAATTTAGCGGCCCCTTCCTAGGCGTCAATATGATTCGAAGTGAAAAAGGCGGAAAGATGGATGTTTTTATAGATGATGCATATATCACATCTTTATCCGCTTGGTGGCCATTAACTAAAGAGCGATACCAGTATATCATTAGCGGCCTTGATCACGGAACGCACCATGTGAAATTTATTGTATCGGATGAAAAATCAGTAAACAACAGCACGAACGATGCTGTTATTCAAATTTCTTCCATCCTGAGCAGATCAGAATAGGAAGGTTTTTCGTTCGATTGAGGAGAAATTCATGAAAAGTTTATTAAAGAATTTTATCAATGGGATTCTAACAATTGTGCCCATTATTTTAGCAATATTTGTTGTGGTAAAAACCTTTTTGTTTTTAGACAGCATTTTGGGGAATCTCTTAAAGCCTTATTTAAAAGATGATTATATCCCTGGAATCGGACTAATAGCTACACTTATCCTGATTACTTTATTAGGATGGCTTTCCACCAATTTCCTTACAGGTTCCATTATTAAACTTGTGGATCGAATGCTGGAAAGAATTCCTCTTGTTAAAACGATTTACACAGTCATTAAAGATACTGTCCATTCCTTCTTGGGTGAAAAGAAATCTTTCTCAAAAGTAGCATTGGTTACAATCCCTGGGACCGAAATGAAGAGTCTCGGGTTTATTACTTCAGAAGAATTGGAAGAATTTTATGACCCGCTGAAGGAATATGCGGCTGTCTATGTTCCGCAGACTTTCCAGGTAGCCGGCTTCACATTCTTAATACCAAAGGATCAAATCGAGATCATAGATGTTAAGCCGGAAAATGCAATGAAATTTATTCTATCTGGAGGAATGACCTCGAAGGGAGTTCCGGAAAAGGACCGGAGTTTTTAAGAAATAATCAGAAAAAGCCGCCTAAAAATTAGGCGGCTTTTTCTAATTATTTTGCAGTAACAGTCATAATCGTAGATGTCCCTCTAGCCACAGGTCCCTCCACACTCTTCTCAAGAGAAGCGACCTGGTCGCCATTAGTGACAATGATCGGAGTGATAGTGCTCTTTGCCTTTTCTTTAACTAGAGCTAAATCAAAAGTGACAAGCTTATCCCCTTCACTGACCTTTGATCCTTCGGAAATATGGGTCTCAAACCCTTCCCCTTTCATCGAAACCGTTTCAAGGCCTATATGAATTAAAATCTCTGCACCATTCTCAGCACGAATGCCAATTGCATGCTTGGTAGGAAACACTTGAACTACTTCTCCATTTACCGGGGAAACAACCACCCCTTCTGCAGGTTCGATTGCAATACCGTCCCCCATCATTCTTTCTGCAAATACAGGATCAGGCACGTCTTCCAGATTAACTGCCGTGCCTGTCAAAGCAGCCTTAACCTCAATTGCTTTAACTGCTTCCTTTTTGCCAAATAATTTCTTAAACATAAAAACACCTTCCATTTCTTAGTTTGCATCATTAAATAATCGCAGAAATTCTTTATAGCCTTCTTCCTCCAGTTTTTCCTTAGGAATAAACCTTAGTGCAGCAGAATTAATGCAATAACGGAGGCCCTCAGGTCCCGGCCCATCATCAAAAACATGACCAAGATGGGAATCGGCTGATTTGCTTCTCACTTCCGTTCTGACCATAAAGTGGCTGCGGTCTTCTTTTTCCACAATTTCTTCATCCTGTATGGGCTTTGTGAAGCTTGGCCAGCCACATCCTGCGTCATACTTGTCTTTTGAGCTGAAGAGAGGCTTGCCGGAAACAATATCGACATAGATTCCCTCTTTAAATTCATTCCAATATTCATTGCGGAATGGCGGCTCCGTGCCATTATTCTGAGTGACTTCATATTGCATTGGATCAAGTTTCTGCTTTAAATCTTCTCTATTTTTTGCCATTATCTTTCACCCCAATGCTTATTAATAAATGCCTTTCTTCCAGAGCCGGTTTGATAGGAACTGTATCTATCCGGATTTTTTTTGTAATAATGCTGATGATAGTCTTCTGCAGGATAAAAGTCTGAAGCAGGCAGAATCCTGGTAACTATCGGTTTCGTAAATGGTCCGGTTTCTTCAAGCTTTTGTTTGGATTCTACTGCTGATTGCTTTTGTTTTTCATTATGATAGAAAATCGCTGTCTGATATGATTGGCCGCGATCATAGAACTGCCCGCCTGCATCTGTTGGGTCAATCTGCTGCCAATATAGTTCAAGAAGCTTTTCATATGGGAAAACCACAGGATCAAATGTAATTTGAACTGCTTCGTAATGACCAGTCGTTTCTGAACAGACTTGCTGGTAAGTAGGATTTTTTACATTCCCTCCGGTATATCCGGATATTACTTCTTTAATTCCAGGCTGTTCATCAAAAGGTTTTACCATACACCAAAAGCAGCCTCCTGCAAATGTTGCCTTTTCAAATAGTTTCTCTGTCATTTACTCCACCTCTTTCCGGCACTTTTCTATCTTTTACTTTTTCCCTTAGAATGATAATTTAAAGCTATATACATAAGATTAATGAAAAGATTCCTTATATGCAAAAGAAACCTCTTTAGCGAAGAGGTTTCTGAGGTTTATGAATTTTCACATTCTTTTGTTCTTTGCTCCGGCACTCACTTTTTTCCAGCGTTTGCGTTCTTCAGATTGGGCTCTCTTATCCTGCTTTCTGTCCAGATAAGCGAGTTCCTTGAGAAGCTTTTTATAGCTGTTAAGACGTTCCCCTGATATGTCTCCATCCTCTATCAACCTATGCACAGCACAGCCTGGCTCATTTTCATGTGTACAGTCCCTGAACCTGCAGTTTTCAGCGGCTTGCTCAATATCTGTGAAGCTTTCAGAAAGCCCATTTTCACTTTCCCACAGCTGAAGCTCTCTCATTCCTGGAGTATCAATTAATATGGCACCGTCAGGCAGCAGGATGAGCTCCCGATGGGTAGTTGTATGCTTTCCTTTATCATCACTAATCCTAATATCCTGGACTTTTTGCTTATCCTCGCCAAGAAGGTAATTTGTAAGAGTGGATTTCCCTACGCCTGAAGAGCCGAGTAAGGCGATTGTTTTTCCTGGCTCTAAAAAAGGCTTAAGCTGGTCTATTCCCTTCTCTTCAATGACGCTGATTGAGATAACAGGAACACCCATGGCGACACTATCCACATCAGCAAGCTGATCCTCCAGATTTTCACAAAGATCAGCCTTGGTAAGAACTATAACAGGATTTGCCCCGCTTTCCCATGATAAAAGCAAATAACGTTCCAATCTCCTTAAATTAAGATCCTCGTTAAGAGAATTAACAAGGAAAATAGTGTCTACATTGGCTGCTACAATTTGCTCTTCAGTATTCATCCCTGCAGTTTTCCGTGAAAATTTGCTTTTTCTTGGAAGGACAGCATGAATCGTCCCTCGCTGTTCTCCTGCCCTTTCTTTGATGACAACCCAGTCACCGACAGCTGGATAATCTTCCCTTGAAGATGCACTGAAAGAAAACTTCCCTGATACTTCGCAAAGCATTTCAGAGTTATCTGTCCAAACGCGATACATTCTTTTATGCTCTAGTGCAACACGGCCAATTTGATAATCTTTATCTTCATACACTGAAAAAGCCTCTTTAAAAAAGTTATTAAATCCAAATTTATTGATTGTCAATGTTTGTTCCTCCATGCTTATAGAAATTTATTTACATACAAAAAACCATAGGCAATCAGCCCATGGTTTAATAATGCAAGGTTCAATAAGCAGTGGAAAACTAACTGTTCCGCTCGATTAAACGATCTCCATTTGGGCTGTGCCTGAATTTTTTACAATGAACGTATTTGCATAAATTTCTCTTTTCATAGCACATCACCCGCTTTCGTTTATTTGTTTATATTATATGGAATATTGCACCAGAAGTAAAGCCTATTTTTTTCTCTACTTCATTTTCCCCATGTGGCATTCATCCAGTCAGAATCATATGTTATTGGAGCAGATTTAGGAGGGAGAAGCATGGCTTCAGAGAGAAATCGGCAATGGTACTTCCAAAGAGCAGCTAAGTATGATCTTCTTTCGCAGTATTTTAAATATATTGATCCTGCACAGCATATTGCTTATTACTATAAACATTTACATTGCCTGAATCAGGCTTTTCAAATAATGCGGACACAAAACCAGCAGCCTTCTGAGGGACAGCAGGCAAAAGTACGGATCTTTCATGGTTCACCTGATGCCGGTCAGGTTGATATTTATGTAGACGGTACGCGTATTTTGAAGGACTTCCACTATAAAGAAGCAAGCGGCTATGCTTCCCTGCCAGCCGGCAAGCATCAGATAGACATATATCGAGCAGGCAATATGGTGTCCACGCTTCTAAGCAGAAAAATCATTGCTGCCGCAGGTAAGGCTTATACAATTGCTGCCGCAGGAATTGCATCGAAATTAAAGCTTGTTATTTTAGAAGACCACCATAAAGTGCCTGCTGGAGAAACAAAAGTCAGATTTGCCCATCTTTCAGCTGATGCTCCTGCGGTTGATATCGCCGTAAAAAACCGGGATGTCGTTTTTCCCAATATCGCTTTCAGGCAGGCAAGCAAATATCTGGCCTTAACTCCAATGACTGTCGACTTGGAAGCAAGGATATCAGGCACCCCCAATGTAGCCCTGGCAATTCCTCGGATGCAATTTCAAGCAGACCAGGCTTACACCCTATTGGCTGTAGGTTCTGTTGCCAATGAGCCTGTGCTTGAAGCAATTCTGATTCCAGACTAATGGGTTCAAATACCCATTAACAGAAAAAGGAATCCTTTGCGAAAGGATTCCCTTTTCTCATTTAACCGGCACAAGAAGGGTAAAACGAATATCATCCTGCTTTAAATTAAATTCATCCACTTTTACTTTCACATCACTTTTCAGCTTCATCTCCTGCAGCGACACATAAATTCGTTCTTTCTGCGGCTGGATTGTGACCCCTTCTGGAACCTTGTAGCGGTCTTTTACCAGCTTTAGGACATGTGATACAGGAAGATTCAGCTGCCCTACAGATATGGACTTTTGCTGGAGGACAACATCCCCATTCTCCAAGGCTTCTGGTTCAAATGATAATTTCATTTGCAAATCCTGGCTGAAAAAAGGGATTGTGCCATATAAATCAACTTCATCATTCAAGAGAACTTTATAATCTATTGCCCCTGTCAGTCCTTCTTTTTCAAGATAGTGGTTAATGACTCTATTCAAGTCTTCTTTATTGGCTTTTATGTTAAAAGGAACATAATTATCACTATTCTCGGTGATCGCTGTATAGCCTTCATCATCTGCCGGCATGCTGATAAAAATAAACAGCACAATTAAGATGAGTGCATTAATGACCAGCAGCGCAAAAAACAGCTTTTTCCATTTGCTATCTTTCAATAATCTTCTCTCCATTTCCTTCTGCTTTCCTTTTATACGGAATTTCTTTCAGAACTTCTTCTGTGAGGATTTGATGAACTCGGTCAGCTATTAATTCATATCCTTTGTCATTTGGGTGAAAATAGTCTGTATATAAAAGATTATCATCGGTATTTTCGAAAATATCATCTATTTCAACAAAATAGGTTCCCGGATACTTTTTTAATATTGTCTGGCTTGTGCCATTCCAATCTTCAAGAATATCATTTATTTCCGTTATTTCGGAAAACCATTTTAAGAAGGGATTATATAATCCTATTAAAATGATTTTACTATTAGGGTTTACCTCTTTAATCGCATCTAAAACATCAATCAGATTCTGCTCATATTTTTTCTTTTCCTTAACAAAAGCTCTCAGCTTTAGGTTTGAAAAATTCTCGCGGACTACTTTCATCACATCATTTCCGCCAATGGTTATGATAACCGCGTCTGCACTCTTCACAACATCTTTTACTTCTTCAGTCCCTAGCTTTTTCAATAATTGATCGGAACGATTGCCTCTTACTCCAAAATTATAAAAAACAGCGTCTTGCACACTTTTGTCTTTTTCCAGTGACATTTCAAGATAGGGCACGTAGCCTCCGCGTTCAGTACTGTCTCCAACCCCCTGGGTTAAAGAGTCCCCTACTGCAGCAACAGTAATATTTCTTGGAAAAAAGTCGAAGGGAATCTCCTCTTTAAGTGCAAGTTTAGATTCTTTTTCAGAATGAATGATTTCGCTGTTGTTTGAGGAACTGCAGGAGGCGAGAAGAAGCATGATCAAAAAGATGAAGGTGAATTTTTTTATCATACTATCACCTGCCTATATAATTCAATCATATTATAACATGTACTTTACTATTAAAAAGAATTAGCTTTTGCCCGGAAGGTTCCCGGGCTTATCTGAAAAGAAAAATAGACCTTTTCCAAGGTCTATTCAGTTTGTAGACAAAAAGAGTTCGGAATAGTCTCATTCCGAACTCTTTTTTTGATTTTTTGTAGGACTTCAAGTAATTACAGAGAATTGCAGACCTCTCCGAGGTTATCATTTAGGCCATTTCTGGACCTTGCCAAGTCCAGTTGGCCATTTTCTTCAAATTCATGGCAGCGAAAGTAAGCATCGCCTGCATCGACATTTTTTTAAGTCCCCTGAGGGTTGTCCAACGCATGCCATGCTTTTCTTTTGCATCTGCGAATACTCGTTCAATTGTTTCTTTGCGTTTTTCATAGATCGGTTTGACGTCTTGATGGTGGCGAAGATGATCTGCTTCTTCCACATGTTCCTCCCACACATGACGTTGAATCAGTTTTTGATGTGCTTGACTCTGTGTGCATTGAGACAAGAAAGGGCATCCAGCACAAATTCGAGGATCTGATTTATATTGACGATAGCCTTCCTTTGTAGTTGTAGTATATTTTAATATCTCACCAGTTGGGCAAATGTAACAGTCAAAATGCTCATCATAAACATACTCATGTTTTCTGAAGAAACCCTCTTTTGTGCGAGGTCGTGTGTAAGGTAAAGCAGGTGTGATGTCGTTTTTCAATAAGTAGCTCGTGATAGCAGGTGTTTTATAGGCTGCGTCTGCCGCAACAGCTTTTGGTTTACTAACTTTCTCAATGACTTGTTCTACCAATGGCTCTAAAATATGACTATCATGCGTGTTACCAGGGGTTACAATTGCGCCTAACACGAAGCCGTTGCGGTCTGCAGCCGCATGGAAAGAATAAGCGAACTGTTTTGTACGCTCATCTTTTACATAGTAGCCACTCTCTGGATCTGTTGTACTTTCCTTGATTTCTTTGTATTCTTCTTTATCAAACTTATCAGGTGGAAACGGCTTTTTTCCATGATCCTCGCGGTCTTGGTTAATCTCCTCTTGAAGGCGTTCTTGATAAGCACGGGTTTCTTTTCGAACAACTTTCTTTTCAAATTTGCGTTTATTTGCACTCGCTTTTACATGAGTAGAATCTACAAAAACGTGTTCAGCACTAATTAAATTCTTTTCAGCTGCGGTTTTTAAGATTCGGTAAAATATTTGTTCAAAGAGATCGCTGTCTTTAAATCGGCGCTCATAATTTTTACCGAAAGTTGAGAAGTGAGGAACTTTATCGTGAAAGCCATATCCTAAAAACCATCGATAAGCCATATTCGTTTTCAATTCTTCAATTGTTTGACGCATGGAGCGAATACCGAAGGTATATTGAATAAATGTGAGTTTAATTAATATTACAGGGTCAATACTTGGGCGGCCTTTTTCTGAATACTTATCTTTTACCAAGTCATAGATGAATGAGAAATTAATCGCCGCTTCAATTTTGCGGACCAAATGGTCCGCCGGTACAAGTTCGTCTAAAGCAACCATTTCAATTTGATCCCGTTGAATTGGATTATGTTTTGAAAGCATTTAAATCACCTCAAGCTTTGTATTACTTCTATTTTAAAATAAAAAAGACTGCAGACAAGCACGATTTTCATCGAGTTTGTCGACAGTCTGAATAGACCTTTTCCAAGGTCTATTGCAAGGCTTTAATATCATTCATTATTTCATCTAATGGAATTTCATTAAGACCGGTATAATATTTCATTACATTGCCGTTCTGGTCAACAAGGTAAAAATCAGTTCCATGGATAACCTGATCGCCTGTTTGCGGCTTTTTCACAATGGCTTTGAAATATTCCATAGCATACTTTTCAATTTCTTCCTGGGAATAGCCGGTCAGAAAATGCCAATTGGTGAAATCTGCATTGTATGTTGATGCAAATTCCTTTAATACCTCCGGTGTATCAACCTTGGGGTCAACACTGAAAGAAACAAATTCGATATTTTTAATGCCTTCCTTCTTAGCCAAATCCTGAAGCTTCTTCATATTAGCTGTCATTGGCATACATACATCTTCACAGTTAGTAAAAATAAAGTCCGCAACCCATACCTTGCCTTCAAGATCCTTTAAACCAATTTCCTGATTGTCCTGATTTGTATACTTAAAATCTGCAAGTTCCCAGTTTAACGCATCCTTTATGCCACTCTGTCCACATGCTGAAAGGACTAAAAGCATAAAAACTGAAACGATAATGGCAAAAACTCTTTTTCTCATACATTCACCTGCTTTAATTAGTTACGATGCTAATTTTAGCAAATATTCTTGAAAGAAGAAAGAAGTACTTGTGACAAACTTGTGAATAGAAGCTTTTGCCTCTTTTTTAAGAAATAGCGGGATAAGCCGGAAGCATCCGCATAAACACATTTTTCCTTTTAGGGTGTTTTCGTTTTATGATTGGTCATTATCTCATAAAATTTCCTGATAAAACTTGAATAATTAAATTGTACAGCAATCCGATGAATCCGGTATTTCATCTTATCTTCAGGAGGTGCATTCCTAAAATCTCCAATGCTCTGGCCGAACGCCTCCCCTCTGTTGACAATTATTTTTACCGGGACTTCCATATATTGAATTTCAGCTTCTTCTAGCATTGCCCAAAAGGTTAACAAATCGTGCAGGGGACTGCCGCTTATGCCAGGGGAGGTTCCTTTATAAAAATGAAAATAATAATCAACCATAGGCTTAATAAGCAAGCCTACTTTATTTTGTACAGACTGATAATAAGCATCAAGGGCGTCGACAACAGCTGGTGTAATGATTGCAGACATCGTTACATCCAAAGGAAGAATATGAATTTTCTTCGGTGCATTCGCAAACACGACATTGGCCGCATATGGATCACCATAAAAATTTGCTTCAGCTACCGGAGTCACATTGCCAGGAACATTAAATGCCCCTCCCATTATGTAAAAGTCACTGACTTTACTCATGAGTCCAGGGTAAAGAATAAATGCCGCAGCCAGTGATGAAAGCCTGCCTACATTTACTATAATTATATCATTTTCATACTTCTGGATCAGGCCTTTGAAATCATCAAAATTTTCAAATATGTCATTGGAATTCTCCAGATTCGGCACAATCGGGCCGAGTCCCTCTATACCGTGGACGTCAGGATAATACACCGGAACTTCCCCGGTTAATGGCAAAACAGCTCCGCTGAATACAGGAATTTCCTTGTGTCCAGTTACTTCTTGCAGGTATGCAGCATTTCGGATGGCATCTTCCCTTGATACATTTCCATAATCAGCAACAATCCCCACGATATTGATTTCTTCTGAGAAAAAGGCAAAGATCACCGCAACAAAATCATCTATTCCAAAGTCACTGAATAAAAGGACATTTTTTTTCTTCAACCCTACACCCCCATAATTCATTTTATTCGGGGGATAAACAAGAATGGCAAATATTTTCAATTACAGGATAAAGCTCTATAAATCTAATCAATTGCCAGCGGAATGAATATCCGGAATACCGTTCCTTTTCCTTTTTCACTATTAACCTCAATACGTCCCTTCATCCGGTCGACAATTTGGTAGCATACCAGCAGGCCCATCCCAGTTCCCTTTTCTTTCAAAGAATAAAAAGCGGTTCCCAATCTATCCATTTCTTCTCTTGTCATACCAATCCCGGTATCAGAAATTTCAAAAACACCATATATACCTTCAGTGGATACCGAAAGTGACAAACAGCCCCCATTTTTCATGGCTTCAATGCCGTTTTTATAAATATTGATCAAAACCTGCTTTAACTCACTGGCATTCCCTTGTATCCATATACCTTCAGATATCTCGGAAGCAACAGATATATTTTTTGACATCATGGCATAAGAGTTCATTAGATCAATTACACCGGCAGCAAGTTCTCCGGCATTAATTGCCTCTACTTGTTCTATATCAGGTTTGGCAAGGGATAAATAATCATTTATGATTGTTTCCGCCCTATCCATCTCATCAATCATAAGCTTTATGTACATTTTTTCTTCTTCGGTCATTTCTTCCTTAGCCAAAAAAATTTGTAGAAATCCTTTTACTACCGTCATTGGGTTTCTGATTTCATGTGCCACCGAAGCAGCAAGCTGGCCAATTGCGTTCATCTTTTCAGCTCTTTGCAGCTCTTTAAGAATCTTTGTCCTTTCCATGATATGCTCCATTTCCCCTATTGCTTCTTCAAAGCGATGTGAAGAGGGAGTATTCCTTGGCACTGTCCCAAATTGCTCGGAAGTGGCAGACAGTCTTTCAAAAAGGATAGCCAGCCGGGTGGTCATAAAGTTAAATCTCTCTGAAAGAATGCCTAAATCTGCTTGATTAGAAGGCTTTAACTTTACGTTAAAGTTACCGCTGCTGACTTCTTTAAAACCTGAAATAATATCATTAATTGGCTCTAATACTTTTTTAAGACCCCGTTTCAAAACAAAATATACTAAAAAGATAATGATTAAAAATAAGCCTGATAAATAAAGGGCTAAATCTCTTTGAATCGATTTCAGCACAGCAGCATCAATATCGATACATAATATGGCAATAATATTTCCTTTAGAGTCCACAATAGGTGAAAAGGCAGAAATCCAGGTGCCAAACTGATCCTGATAAACCTTACTGGATGCAGTACTTCTCTTCTGCACAGCTTCCGTTAAACCATCTATAAAATCGTCACTTGCCGAATAAAATGAAAATGATTCCAGGCCCATTTCTTTAGAGCTTTTGGAAGTTACTAATAACTTTACCGAGTTATCATCACTTTTTTCCGGCATCAGCAGTGAAGCATTTGAATAGGCTGCCTTTTCATTTACCAATGAAATAACATGTTGCAGCCTTTTATAAGCCGGATCGGACGGATCCTGATATTCCTTTACTTTTTCAACATCTTTGTACTCTATAACAGAGCTCCAAAGAGAAGCCATGTCAGTCACTCTATCTGTAAGCTGCTTCTCCAGATGCCGGGTTTCAACCATAAAGCTGATGCCTGCTGTAAAAACTGTGACAAAGATAGAAATGAGGAAGGAGAATAACAGTACTTTTCTGAACAAAGGCAGATTTTTTATTTGATCCTTCATATAGCAGTCACCGATTCCTTATATTCTAAGTAGCTATCTAACCTTTTTCGGCAAAATTCTGCTGAAATCCTCTAAAAACGCCAAAGTTTTAAAAGTGCAGCATTTATATCCTGGTCAAAAACGGAAGGCCCTTGATCGGGTAGGAGCTGGATGCAGATAATTTTTCATCAAAGTTATTCACATCGTTATATTTTATAAATTCCTAAACTGCAAAAAAACGCATAGCCTGATAGCCATGCGTCCGTTTTATTAATCTTCCAGATGATACATAAATCCAATTGCTCCTGGTCCCGTATGTGTACTGATAATTGGAGTTGTTTCTTCGATTTCAATTTCTGCAGCAGCATCCAGCTCTTCAATCATTTTCTTCAGTTTAGAAGCTAACTCAATGCCTTCTGCATGGACAAGGCCTACACCTTTTATTGTTTTCCCTTTGATATCCTCTGCAAATTGCTTGGCCAAATACTTGGCCACCTGGGTATGGCTTCTTACTTTGGCAACTGGTGTGTATACACCGCCTTCAAGCGAGGCAATTGGTTTTATATTCAGCAAGGACCCGATCATGGCCTTGCCTTTGCCGATTCTTCCGCCTTTCACAAGATTTTCCAGCGTATCTACTACTACAAATAATTTAGTATTACTGCGAATGGTTTCCAGCCGGCTGACAATTTCCTGAATACTTTTCCCTTCGCTGGCCATTTTTGCAGCCTCCAATACTTGAAAAGCCAGTGCTTTGGATATATATCTTGAATCAACCACTGTAACATTTGCATGTGACATAGCTGCTGCACTTTCTGCTGATTGAACAGTACCGCTCATTCCGCCAGTCATATGAATAGAGAGAATATCATAGCCTTGGTCACCAAACCTGTCATACACCTCAGCTAATACTCCTGCAGGAGGCTGGGAGCTTTTAGGCAACTCGTCCGCTTCTTTCATTTTTCTCATGAATTCAGATGGAGTAATATCAACCCGGTCCAAGTATGTATTACCTTCTATGTGAATAGATAGCGGGACAACTTCAATATCGAATTTTTCAATCAATTCGCTGGATAGGTCAGCTGTAGAATCTGTTACAATTTTAATTTTAGCCATTATGCTTTCACTTCCCCTGGATTAACAATTAGTTCATATTATACATTTAAGCAAAATACAAATAAAGCGATAAATATAAAGCCTGTATTTCTCCTCCTCAAGTGGCCAAAAAAATACCGGCTGGCTGCCGGCATCAAAGTTGTTAAGCGTTATTTTTTAATTCTGGAGTCTTAAAAATCTCTTCATAGACGGGCCACTTTAAAACTCGCTTTAGATATTCTCTAAATGAATGGTTCTTAAGTGTTTTCTCATTGGCGTTAGTGGCCGCAATAAAAGTTTTCAAACGGACTTGGATCATAAAATAATAAGGGCTATCTTTTGCCAATACAGGAATTTCAATAATTTTTACCTTCTGTCCAACAGCATTTTTGAACTCTAGGCTTTTAAATAGCAAAATATCAATCCTCTTTTTCACCCGTTTGTTTATATTATACCCCAAATACGGCTCGAAATGTGTCTGATTATGCTATCTGATTAATTTTTTTAAGAAGATGCCTCTCCTGAATTCTCTGCCTTTTTCAGCTTTCTTTTGTAAACAATTTTAGATAAGTTGATGCTTATTTCATAAAGCAGAAGCAATGGAATAGTGACAAGAATATCAGACATGAAGTCAGGAGGTGATATAACAACTGAAATCACGACAAGGACAAAATAAGCATACTTCCTGATTTTAGTAAGCACATAAGGATTAATGATTCCAAGCGAAGTCAGGAACATGATGACTACAGGGAGTTCAAACAAAACTCCAAAAGGCAAAGTCATATTTAGGACAAAGCGGAAATATTTATCCGCAGTGAAATTAGCCTCAAACATTTCTCCACCCAATTCAACAAGAAAACTCAATACTGTGGGGAAAATGACAAAATAGCCAAAGCAAAGACCAATAATGAACAATATAAAAAGCGCCGGCACATAAGAAAGAGAAATCTTCCGCTCAGCGGCTGTCAGGGCAGGCTTGACAAAAAGCCAAATCTGCAAAGCCAGAACGGGAATTGTTCCTGCAACTGCAATGACCGTAGCAAGCATAAAGTAAACCCAGATAATATCACTTGGACCCAGGACAATCAATTTGACGTCCAGGTCTCTTACCAGCCATTTATAAATATCCTCCACAAAAACAAAGCCTGCAATAAAAAACAGGATAAATGCTGATGCCGTTATAATGAGTCTTTTTCTTAATTCATCTAGATGTTCGACTAAATTTAACTCTTTTTCTTCCATATAATTCTCCTGCTAATTTTATAAAAAACCAGGCTATGGCCCAGCCTGCTGTATCTGAAACCAAAACAAAAAGGTGCAAGAAGTATATCCTTACACCTTATTTAACCGTTTTTTTCTTAGAATCCTGTTCAAATTCTTCCATTACGTCACTCGTTAAATCACGGGTGGATTTTTTGAATTCTCTAAGTGTTTCACCAAAAGCACGGCCAATTTCCGGCAGTTTTTTTGGTCCGAATATGATTAACGCTAAAACAAGGATTAAAATTAATCCCGGAACACCAATATTTGAAAGCATATTCACATCTCCTTTTAAGTACTTCCCATCTGAATCTAATACGATTATAGTACTTTTCAAAGGAAATGTCACAGATATCATCAAAATTCATATTTCAGTCACAAATCATAGTAAATAATATGAAGCTGCCAAGTCATCCGGGTGCTTATACCAGCAGATGAAAAAGGTTACTGTCTTTGTTTATCTCTTTGTATGAAAATCCTTTTTTATTCATTCTTAAAATGAGGTCACTATAGTCCTCTTTATGCTTTAACTCAATTCCCACAAGGGCTGGACCATTTTCTTTATTATTTTTCTTCGTGTACTCAAAACGTGTAATATCGTCTGCCGGGCCAAGAACCTCGTCAAGAAACTCTCTTAATGCTCCGGCACGCTGAGGGAAATTCACAATAAAGTGGTAAAGCAGGCCTTCATAAAGCAAGGACCTCTCTTTTATTTCCTGCATTCGTCCAATATCATTATTGCCGCCGCTGATCACACATACGACATTCTTTCCTTTAATTTGCTCCCTGCACATATCAAGTGCGGCTATTGGCAGCGCACCTGCAGGCTCAGCCACAATCGCATGCTCATTATATAATTCAAGGATCGTCGTACACACTTTCCCTTCAGGCACCATGAAAATATCATCAACAAGCTCATTGCAGATTTCATAGGTTTTTTCACCGACACATTTTACTGCCGCTCCATCTACGAACTTATCAATTTCCTCGAGAGGCGCTACTGCTTGAGCCCTGATAGATTCACTCATCGATGGTGCTCCTGCCGGTTCTACTCCAATCATCTGTGTTTCCGGTGATATACTTTTTATGTAAGTGCTCAGTCCGGCCATTAATCCGCCTCCGCCAATACTCGCAAAAACAAAATCTGCAGGCTCTTCACAGTCGTTAAGGATTTCCACCGCTACTGTCCCTTGTCCTGCAATCACCATTTGATCATCAAATGGGTGAATAAATGCCCTGCTTTCCGCCTCTGCACATTTAAGAGCTTCGTAATAGGAATCATCAAAGGTATCTCCTACGAGAATGATTTCCACTGAGTCCCTCCCAAACAGCTCCACCTGACTTACTTTTTGTCTCGGTGTGGTTGCCGGCATAAAAATTTTTCCCTGGACGCCAAGATGCCTGCATGCATAGGCAACTCCCTGTGCATGGTTCCCAGCACTTGCACAGACAACACCATTTTCCAGCTCCACCGCAGTTAAAGATTTAACTTTATAGTAGGCACCTCTTAATTTAAATGAGCGGACATGCTGAAGATCTTCTCTTTTCAGATAGACATTGCACCCATACTTTTCTGATAGACGTTCATTTTTCTGTAAAGGTGTATGGGCAACAATATCCTTTAGCTGCTGGTATGCAATCAAAATATCTTCCAACTGCACCCATTTTTTTGTCATTACCTTCTGTTCCATTTTGCCACCCTCTTCTTTACAAGTTATTAATTTGTACATTATACCATGACAAATCATGATTTCAATCGGGTTTTTTTTAAAATTTACATTTTTCGAATTATTTTAAGGATAGAAATCGCTGAAACTGACATATAATAAGCAAAAGCTAATTTATATCTCAAAGGGGTGCCGGAATGGAGTTTTCTTTATGCAGTCTGGATAGCGCTTTGCCTGTAGAAGTAACATTGGATGAAGATAACGGCAGGTATATGATTCGGAAAAGCGACACGAGCGGAGAGTACTTCAACAGTGCTGACGAATTAATACAATGGGTGAAAACCAACTTTACAGCAGAAGAGTTTTGCGATCCCAAAGAATACCACGGAATGATTCAGAAAATGACAGATTATTTAGTGAATCCCAATTTCTAATTTAATTAACCGCATAATTTAAATAAGGCCCCTGACTGAAAGGGGCCTTCTTCTTATGACGCGATCTTCTTGCCTGTAAGGCTGCTGCAGATTATTTCTCTTACTTCCTGCGCAAGAAACTTTGCTTCCATATTTTGAACGATCCTGGAATTCACAGGCTTACACACCTGGATTTCTATTTTAGCCGGCTTTATGAGCCTCCCATTCTTTTCAAACACATCAGCTGTCCCTTTAATGGAAATTGGCACAATCGGAACACCTGCATCCTGTGCAAGCCTGAATCCGCCCACCTTAAAAGGCGCTACCTGACCGCCCTTGCTTCTGGTTCCTTCCGGAAAAATCAGGAGAGAGTGCCCCTGCCTTAATAGTAATGCAGCATCCTTTAAAGAATTGACAGCCTTGCTGCGATTGCTGCGATCAATAAAAACACAGTTCATGACTTCCATCCATGAAGAGATAATGGGTGCTTTCTTAACTTCAACTTTTGAAATAAAACCAAAAGGTTTATCAATAGATGCAAGAAGGACTGGAATATCAAAATCCCCTTCATGGTTGCAAACAATGACAACAGGTCCGCCCGGAATCAATTCCTGCCCCTTAACTTTCACTTGAGAGCCTGAGATTTTCATAATTGTCCTGGACCACTTCTGCGGCACATTATGGATAATGCGGTCTCGTTCCTCAACAGGGAGCGCAGCATTCAGTTTCCTCATTCGGGTTAGTGCAGGCAGGCTATAAACCAAATATCCGCCCATATACAGAAAAAAGATTATTAATCGAAGCATAATGACCTCCAGATCTTGGGATGGTTTACATTATATAATAATCAGGTTCCTTTCACTATATGTTTACAGAATAAATGATAAAAACAAAGCAGCCCGCCGGAGCGAGCTGCTTTTAAGATTATTTTCTTTTATAAATGAGGAATTCAAAATCATATGGATTTTTTTCATCCCTGGTGCCCTTCTCCCTTGAAAGGAGATCCCATTCTGACATGTCTAATTCCGGAAAGTATGTGTCTCCTGCAAATTGGTCATAAATCATAGTCAAATAGAGACGATCTGCTGCAGGAAGGATGGCTTTAAAAATCTCGGCACCGCCAATGACGAAGATTTCATCTTCCTTTACACCGCTGTACTTCAGAAGCTCTTCAACCGTATTTACAACTGTGCATCCTTCACAGGAAAAGGATTTATTCCGGGTAATAACAATATTCTCTCTCCCCGGCAGAGGTCTTCCGATTGAATCCCAGGTTTTTCGTCCCATGGCAATCGGATGTCCCATCGTAGTTCTTTTAAAGAACTTTAAATCCTCAGGCAGATGCCAGGGAAGTTTATTATCCTTGCCGATCACTCGATTCTCATCCATTGCCCACATTAAAGAAATCATACACTGACAACTCCTTTAATATGAGGGTGGGGATTATAGTCTTCCAGCTGGAAATCATCAAACTTAAAGCTGAAAATATCTTTCACATCCGGATTAATGATCATTTTTGGAAGCGGCCGGGGATCACGGCTCAGCTGGAGGTTTACCTGGTCAATATGATTCTGGTAAATATGCACATCTCCGAAAGTATGTACGAATTCACCAGGCTCCAGATCGCACACCTGTGCAACCATCATAGTCAGTAAAGCATAGGAAGCAATATTAAACGGAACCCCGAGAAAAACATCCGCAGATCTCTGATAAAGCTGGCAGGAAAGCTTTCCATCTGCTGCATAAAACTGGAACATGCAGTGGCAAGGCGGCAAAGCCATTTTTTCTATCTCTCCTGCGTTCCAGGCATTTACTATCAGCCGGCGGGAATCAGGATTTGTTTTAATCTGGTCAATCAGGCTGCTAATCTGATCAACTGTTTTTCCATCGGCACCTGTCCATGATCTCCATTGATGACCATATACCGGCCCAAGATTGCCTTCCTCGTCAGCCCATTCATTCCAGATTCGCACACCATTCTCCTGAAGGTATTTTACATTGGTATCACCGTTTAAAAACCATAACAGCTCATGGATAATGGATTTTAAATGCAATTTCTTTGTTGTAACCAATGGGAAGCCTTCCTGCAGGTTAAAGCGCATCTGATAGCCAAATGTACTTATTGTCCCTGTACCAGTGCGGTCTTCTTTCTTTGTCCCATTCTCCAAAACATGCTTGCATAGATCCAAATATTGTTTCATTTCAACCCAACCTTTTTTAAATACTCATTGCTATTGTACACGAATTTCCGTAAATTTCACATCGGATAAAAATTAAGAGAATACGATGAAATTAGTTTAATTTGTTTATAAAATCATAGGTCTTCGGAGCATTCACACTTAATGATTTCCTGGATTCCCCGCCTGCAAAATACATGGCAAAAGCCTCAGCGAAATATTCTTCAGGGAAGGATAGAAAATAGTTTTGACCCGGGAACAATTTAGCTTTCTCAGCTTTCCAGACAGAGAGAAACTTCTGATTAAATCGGATGCCATTGTAAACATAGCGATCAACAGAATGGGCAAGTTCATGAAGTTCCAGGTTAATGGATCCATGGCCTTTCCCCTTCTCACTGTAGCCTATTTTAACAAGGACTGTTTTTGCCCCGCCAATCCCCGGGACATCGTCCCAAGTGGTACCCCCTGTATAGCCGCGGGGAATTACCCCTTCAAGGTGCTGGGCTGTAGGATTATCAGTAAGCTTTCCTACGAATAATTTCACCCTGATATCTTCATCCTCTATTTTGGTCAGCAGGGAGGCTGGCAGATTATCCACCCGGGAAATCATTTCTGCAGCCTCCCCCTCATCAAAAGGTTCGAGCGGCAATATAAAAATGCCGCCAAGCTGTCGTGGAGATTTTAAACTGAGAAACTCTTTAAGCTGGGAGGAATTCGGATAATCTTTTAGTTTGATCCCGCCCATGGCAGCCTGAGAGTTCCCCAGCAGTGCAAGGGAAACCATCATGATTGTAAATGTCAGTGCCATTTTGCGCATTTTAAAAGCCCCTTCTGCTAATCTAAGATGTATAATTTACGGGCAACAGAGCTCTTTGAAGTGTCTAAGCTGTGGAACTGCCTGAATGGAGAAAAAATTTTTAACCGTTCTGTTAATCTATTAAAATTATAACATACGAATGAAGAAGTTGAAGGAAACAAATGATGGGAAAATTAAATGAAAATTCAAAAAGGGCCCGAATAAATTCGGGCCCTGCCAATGAATATCTTTATTAAGAATATGAACGCACAACATCTGATAGGCCTGGAGAAGCCGTTCCAGTGCCAACTGCAGCAAACTTCCAATCGCCTCCATGGCGATAAATCTCACCGACAATTAAACTAGTTTTTCCGCTGTAATCATCTGTAAGATTATATTTAATCAATTCTTGATTATTTCCAGAGTTAACGACACGGATGAATGCATTCTGAATCATGCCAAAATGCTGCTTTCTTTTTACACTATCATAGATATTTACAACAAAAACCATTTTGTGAACGTGTGCCGGCACTCTGCTTAAATCAACCATTACCTGCTCGTCGTCTCCATCTCCCGCTCCGGTAAGATTGTCCCCGGAATGCTGTACACTTCCATCGCTGCTTTTTAAATTACCGAAATATATAACATCTTTATTACTCTTAAGCTTTCCATTTTCACCAAGCATGATAACAGAAGCATCGCAGTCGATATTTGCACCGCCGCCGCCTCCGAATAAAGATCCCAGAAGACCGCCGCCTCCGCTTTTTTGTACTGGATCCCAGCCTAATCCTACCATAATTTTAGATAATCCGGGATTTCCTTTAGTTAAGTCAACACGCTGGCCTTTTTGAAGATTTATTGCCATATCAATTCCACCTCATCAATTATTTATATATTATTTTAAAATGAGCAGCTGCCTAACCCTGCTGCTTCATTTTTTTAAAATTGTCCTGCAGCTGTTCCAGTCTCCTGGTTCCTTCTTGCCGTAAACGCTTGTTTTCTTCTTCTATTGATTTTGTCTCCTGCATACCTTTCATGATGATATTCCAGGATTCCTCAATGGTTTCTATCTTAATGCTCGGACCGCCTGCCAATCTTGCGATATCAGCGCTTTGATTAGAAATATTCTGGGCATTGCGCACAAGCATTTCATTTGTTCGTCTGTCCAGCTCGCTCATTGAATCTGCAACAAGTTTTTGTCTCTTTGCTGCCACTGCCTGAATCAGGCCATTCTTAAAAATTGGAATCGTAGTAACGAATGCAGAATTAATCTTCCCGATCAGCTTAGTATTGCCTCGCTGCAGCAGCCGGATTTGCGGTGCAGTTTGAAGGGCAACCATTTTAGCCATTTCAAGATCATAGACTCTTTGCTCCAGCAGTTCGATGGCATTTCTTAACGTATCCAGCTGCATCGAAGCCATTTGATCCCCCTGGGCCGCCCTTTCTTCCAGCTGAGGAAGCTGATGGGCTTTTAAATCGTCGGCTTTCAGCTGTCCTGCCACAGCATATTTTTCGAGCGTCAGATAGTACTGATAATTTTGCTCATACATTTGTTCAAGCATGGATGTGGAATCAACCATTTCACTTTGGTATTTGGAAATTTCAACATAAACCTTATCAATTTCCGCGCCCATTGTCTGATATTTCCCGAAAAGCTTTTCAATCATCTTTTCACCGCGCTTGAAAAGCTTGCCAAAGATCCCTTTTGATCCCTGCTCGAAATCCTTCTTGTCAAATTTATCCATAATTCTGCCGAGCTGCTTTAAAAGCTCACCTGAATCTTCAACCCTGGTTGTTCTCATGTTGCTCAGTATCTGATCGGAAAAGCGGGAAATCTGGACTGCAGGCTCTTTACCGAATTCAAGTATTTGAATTTGGTCCTTCTCATCGATGGACCTGGCCAAATTTTGCACCTCAGGCTCCTGCCTTAAAGCAAGCTTAATTTCTGATACCTTATTTTCGGTTAATTTGTCATCCTGCACCTGGGCTGTTAAATTCAAATCTGTTGCGTTAGTCGGATTCATTTTCAATCACCCTTTAAATTTTTTAATATTCCTTGAAAGAGAACCTTCTTTAGAAAAGATGGTTCCTTAAATTCCTGTTCAAAAACAACATCCTCAAGCCAATGGACATCATATAAATCTTCCTCAATGAAGTTTTCAATGTCGTTATGGCCCGGCGGATTATACAATACAATATCCAGTCCAAACTGATTAAGCAGCAAAAGAAGAGCGGCATCCGATCTTACCATCGTCCCGTTCAGCTCGTTGTTATAGAGGATAATTTTAGGGACTTCCTGCGAATAATCAAATTGCTGCATTAATTTTAGAATGCTCGGCGGAATTTGCAGGCTTTGGCTAAATAGATAAATCTTCAATTCATCTTCCGCTTCACCGGAAAGCGGCTTTATACGCGGACGTTCACACATATTTCTAATCGCCATTGCAATTCCATTTTGCAGGCCGCCAGGAAGCTGCTGATACCTCCAATAGTGCCCTGCAATGATTTTTTCAGGATCAAGCTTTCCTTCCCTGTCAAGTGCATTCCGATAATGGAACCGAAAATCATTGTTGACGCTATTTGTAAAAGGAAATCTCCTTATCAGCAAACTTTCATCATACTGGCTGATTGTATGTATTCGATCCCAGTATTCCTTGCGGTTCCTGCTTACACCCTGGATTTTTGAAAATACGGAAGGTATCATGACCCTTCCTTCTTTCACCTCGAAGTTTGGGCGGATCATGGCTTTCTCTTTAATTAAAATAAAGAGCTCATCATAAGTGGTTTTCAAAGTAACAGAGGAAGGAGTATAATCCCGCAGCTGCCAAGGCTTATAAAGTCCTGATCCCTCATGGTTAAGGATGGTTTCTATTTCCCTGGATGCTCTATAGGCAACTGTAGCACTCCTTCTTCTCTTTTCTTGCGGAAAAGGCTCTGGCTTTTTCTTTTCAGGGTAATGATGGACAAAAGATTCCTGACCAACCGGCCCCATTTTTGCCGGAAGATCTTCCCCTGAAGGAGAAAAATAAAGAATATCGCACCCGATTTGAATTAAGTAATACAAAAAATAAAAATGACTCTTTTTCCCATTACCGTACCATAGGATTTTTGGCATGGCCCTTTTAGGGTCAATATCTTTAAGTTCTGTGCCCAAATGGTTAGTGGACCACTTAATCACATCTACAAGCACTCTTCGGATATCCTGGTTTTTTAATCCGGCTGGTTCATGTTCAGAAAAAAGTTTCAGCATACTGATCATCGCTTCTCTAATCTTCCTGTGCATAGAAGGTGAGGATGATTTAAGCAGCAGCTGTTCCCCATCAAGGAAAGCAGCAAAGCGGTTTATGGATAAATCCTGTTCCTGGTTAATGTTCAGGACTTTTTGTATCGCCTGGAACTGCTGATTATTAATGGTTTTATCCAGATGTTCTTCACTCAAAAGAAGCAGCCCTGCATTCTCTGTGTGAATAAGGTCAAAAAGACGATTATAATATTCATCTTCATCAAGCGGAACTCCGAGAAACCTGGCAACCATCTGGCCAATATGCAAAGTTTGCTGTTCCTCTCTGTAACTGACACGCTCGTGATTAGGCTTTGTTAAGTGTGAGGTCCAATTCTCATGTGTAATCTTTATAATGTGATTTTTAATTTGACTGTACGACAAGTTCAATTTATATCCCTTCCCTCTATGAGCGAAAGATGCATTCTTATCATTTCATTCAAAAATGGCGTTTCAGTTCCCGGATAATGACACGGGAAAAAATATGTAAACTTATTACCATCATATCATAGGAATACAGCCTATTTCTAAAATGGTTAACTTTCTTTACGATTTAACAGGAAGAAAGTTTCATTTCAGCCGTATTTTCATAGCTGAATAACCTCAAATGAACTTTTTCACCATTATTCCTGTCCCCGCATAAATTGGAGTACTCTGTGAAAGGAAGGTGAATCAGTATGAGGCTGCTTTTTCGAAGAGTGAGATATCAGGGGATTGATCATGATCTGGATATGATCAGGAATATTTTATGTTCCAGTTCTTTTGTTTTTACAGACATCTTTTTCTTGTCATTAATCCTTGCAGTCTTCACTTTTGTTAGTTACCAGTCTATTGCCATCAGCAGCTTAATCTTTACAGGATGCTATACGTTTTGCATCTGTTTATTTATCGCTTTAAAAAAATGGCTGAGGGACCAGCCGGACTAAACTCTTTCTTTAATATTATTTAAAACATCATTAAGAATTTCTTCCCCGGCTGCTGCCCCTATATTATTAGAAATCAAGTAAGGATGTGAGAGGGCTGGATTAGCTGCCAGCTCACCATGGTTTGGGACATATGGGAAATCGCAGAACTTTAAGAAATCATGGTCCAGAACTGAATCACCTGCTCCGAAAACAATTTTTATTTCTTCCCGATTCTTAATAAATTTTACTGCCTCGCCTTTACAGATGGGATTCGGCATAAAATACAGTTTTCTCCCCTGAAGGGATATTCTCCACCCATAAGACTCAGTCAGCCTTACTATTTCCTCTTTGGCTGCTGTTGTAATATGTTCATTCAGAATATAGTAAAAGAAAAGATTTTCAGCGGTTTTTATTTTTCCGTTCAGTTCCAGAGATTGTGATCTGTCCATCATTTCCTCAAGCAATGCACACTCTGCCTTTAGACGCTTTCGTACTATGCCGGACCACTCCTCAAGAGGCTTTCCATGATAATGGATATTTGCGCCATTCGATGTGACAGTGTACGGAATATTAAGTTGGTCATCCTGAAAAATTAAAATGCGCTTATATTGTTCGTAAGTTCTCGTTGTAACAGGCACAAAGAGCATTTGAGCGGATACCCTTTTCAGCATCAAGAGCGCCTCGTTCGTCATAAAGGCCACTTCCCTGCCATCTTTACGCTCAACCCCAATTAAATTTTTTTCTCCTGTCTGACCAAAATCAGCTAGTGCTTTATTTGAGTAGATCAATGTCCTGTCCAGGTCTGAAGCAAACATCCTCATTATTCTTCTCCCGTCTTTTTAATTAATCCACAGCATGTGTAGCTCATATCAGGATAATGAATAATCTCGACATTTCTCTCCCGGGCAAGCATCACAATATGGCGAACATATGGGCTTTTAGGGTCTCTCATCAGAATTTTCCATGGAAGCCTTCTCAGAAGAACCCTGGTGGTTTCTCCGACTCCCGGCTTTACAAAGTTAATAGATTCAATTTTAAATTCCTCTTGTATTCTCTGAACTTCTTTCATTCCTTTAAAACATGCTTCCCCAGGGTTTTCCATAATCTTGGCCGCAAGTTCAGCTGCTTCCTGTTTAATAGCCGAGAACTCTTCTGTAATCGCTGAGAGATAATGGTTTGAAACATCTGCTTCCTCCAGCTCCCTATAGTATTTGGCGCCATGGTAATCTTCCGGCCCAATTAAGGATTCATTTAATACTGTTCTGCTGACCAATCCTGAAACAGTAGAATTGAGGCAGGCACTTGGAATCAGAAAGTCCTCCCTTGTTCCATAAAGTGTTGTGCAAAATCCTGGATCTGCAAGAACAGCCAAAGTGTCATCGAGAAGAACACCATAATGTTCATGGAATTGTCTGCTGGCCTTGGTTAATTCAACAGAAATAGCCCCTTTGCCTGTCCATCCATCCACAAACTGAATATTGCAGCCAGGATGTGAGTTTAAGATATGCTTTATCGCATTTTCGTCGATCCCCCGGTCCCTGATAATGGAAATGCTGTAATGCGGCAATCTTACTCCATATACTTCATAAAGATACCGTTTTATTAGAATACCGACAGGCGTCCCTGCTCTGGCCAGGGAAACTAAAACCGCATTTTCTCCTTTTTTCTTCCAAATTTGTTCAGAAACCACTCCTGTGGACAATGCTGTTTTTCGTTTGTATTCATCAAGTGTTTCCCAAAACAGGGAAAGGTAATTTTCAGGAGGCTGGTATTCAATAGGAAGTGTTTCACTATAATGCTGACCGGACTGAATGTTTTTTTCCCTTTGCTCAATGGATCCTTCAAGTGAATATCTGCTTAAATCCTTCAGTAAAAATACAACGTCATCTTTACTATATGAACCAAATTTTTCCGCAATTCTATTCATTTGTTTCACCCCCATTAAAGCAAACTATTTTTATATTCTTTATATATTTCTTTAATTGATTGATAAAAGGCATAAGTGAATCTTTTTCCGGCTCTCTTTCGAAAAATAGGAATAGTTCTTCATAATAGTCCTCTGGAATGTTATAAACAAATTGTGCCATTTCAGGGTTTTCAGGGTTTTGAAAGGAAATGCCGTATTTGGCTCCATATTCATTATCACTACTTACAAATATGGGACTGCGTGTTGTTGAGTGGAATTTTACGCCTTCCCCCATTAATGAGGCAAGTTTCATAGGGATATACATAAACTCCCCTGTTCCAAGACATAGCGTATTCCTGCCATCCCGTTTACCTGATAGGTATTGGCCGATCTCAGCTAATGACACACTTAATCTGGCTTGGCGTTTTGCATCCAGCCCGAAACGGCCAGAATCTTTTAAATAAGGAATAGTTTTGACTTCACCCCTTAGAGCAGCAGAAGGCTCATTCACCGGGCTTAATAGTTCAGGGAATTCATTATTTATATGAATATAGGAAATTAGCCCATCATTTCCTTTCAGTTCATCCGATGACTGACTTTCATGCACTTCAGGGGAACCCTTAACGTCGATCTCCCCTTTTAGAAGAGACACACTGTGAATAATAATGCCCAATTCTTTTTCAAGATCATCAAACAGAATCTGGTTTTTTAGGGAACGCCAATCCAGAATGGAGACGACTGTATAAATCTTTCTGGGAAATCGTTCATGAATGGATCGGATGATATTAATAGCTGTTTTTCCTGTTGTCATTTCATCATCAACAAGAATGATCTCTCTCTTATTATCCAAAAGGCTTTCATTTGTGTAACACCTGTGGGAAGTAGCATGGGAATGTTCTTCTTCAAATGTTATGACAGAATTCCTATCAATCAGCTGCTCTCTTGTTGTGTGAAAGTAATCGGCACGTTTAAATGATTGAAAGAAAGCATGCCCAAGTGCCGTTGCTGTTTCGGCAAAACCGATAATGACAGGGTTATGTTCTTCATGAATAAAAGGGCTGCTGTTTATGACGCCTGAGCCGTTTTTAAAAGCAGATAGAAGCTCAGCGGCCTTTCCTGTGTCTACGTTCTTTACCTTTTCCATATAACGGCTTGCAAGCAGTTCCCCTGTCAGGAGTCCGATTTGCGGATTAATCGGAATATGTTTTCCGAGTACTTTGCTGACAAATAAAAAGGATCTTTTTTTATTTATTCTTGCGGCCATGACAAACAAATCTTCAGGCGCAAGCTCATAAGGGTTATCGGTTATCTGAATATCAACGGTTAATGAGTTGAGTATCTGAATTGAATATTTCGTTTTTGAGTAGGTCAATGTATGTGATCTCATCCTGCAGCACCCCGTATACTTCTGATTTTAATAATATTTTTTTAGCCCAATATAAATGGGGTTTAATTTCATTCATTTTGTTTTGGTAATCGCTTTTCATAACCCCTATTTTTCCGCCGGCCTGACCGGCGATGCTCTGTGCATCCAAATACTCTTCAAGGGTGACAGTATTCAATGCCTGTACGGGCCTGATATGGGTTGGATGGATAATGGTTTTTCCAGTTAAGCCATTTGATATATCCATCGCGATTTCTCTAATTAATCCGTCCATATGCCGGTCAATCAAGTCCGTCCTCATTTTGAGCCCATCCTGCCCAAGACGTTCCCTGAATGGAGTCTGCCTGATTTGAGGCTTCAGAAGACGCTCCTTTGAGGAGAAGTATTCCCATACCGGGCCTGAGATGACATATGGCTGATCGGAACGCAAAAATATATTAATGATATCTGAGATACAATCTCTGATAACAGCAATATCATATACAGTAGTATCTGAGTTTCTGCGAATTCCATATAGCCCGCTAAAATCAGTGGCACCAATCCGCACATTCAAAATCAGTTCAGAATGCTGGTCCAAAACCTTCTTAATGCCGATTAATTCATCAAGCCTTGTTTCTTTTTGAATGATTTCTTTAGTTTCCAGAATCGGCATGGCATATAAACAATAACCATAAGAATTAAGCTTTTTAATTTCAGCTAAAATTTTGCATCCTTCAGCCGGAGAGAACTTTGGCAGGACAAAACCAGTGAGAAGATGCATGCCATTGGGGATTCTGTTTTTGAGTCTAATAAGCTGTTCATAGCTTCTGATACGCACGAAGAGCAAAGGGAGATCTTCTTCGTCACAAAGCCCCTTCGCAAGGTCCGAGCTCAAATTCTCCAATTCCAAAGACAGCAGGTCTTCTGCCTGTTCCACTTCATCATCACCAATTGCATCTTCAAGGCATATGACCATGGATGTAAGGCCTGCATGCTTTTTTGAGAGCAGATCCTGATGAATATTAGGCCTTGTAGCCGGCATATACAAAGTTGCTCCAAGTGCATATGCTAAAAGATCCCTGCCTGACCTCTTGTTAAAATGGCCCGGCTTTTTGTAAAATACCTGATTTAATTTTTTATCCGGGAGATCGGAAAATAGTCTCATTTTTGCAGCTCCATTCCTTCACACAAATACTACTTTCTTCCTTTTTCGTCCAAAAAAGATAAAAATAAAAGGGAGCGGACAAGTGTCTGTTCCCTTTTAAACGTTGAGCAATTAGATATTTAAGTTCAGCCCTGATCTGCAGCTTCCTTTTTTGCATTCTTAGCATGAACAATAAATGTAATAGCAAACACGATAACCAATACAATAAAGAAGTAAATATGGTCAATATGAATTCCAGCCGCGCTGGCAATCATCTTAGCAGAAATAAGAAGGATCAGAATATATGAGCTGGTTTCCAGTTCAGGCACCCTGTCAATCAGCTTTAAGAATACTCCCGCTACACCACGCATCATGATAATTCCAAGCATGCCTCCAATTAACAGCACCCAGATTTCCTGACTCACTCCAAGCGCAGCCAATATACTGTCTATTGAAAAAGCAATATCCATTAATTCAACTGCAATGACTGTTCCCCAGAAAGTACCGAAAAGGCGAATTAATAAGCCTTTCTGATTAATCCCTTCTATTGCCTCTTCATCACCTTCTTGCTCAGCTTTGCGCTTATCAATAAAATACTTGATTGCAAGCCAGGCTAAATAGGCTGCACCCAATACCTTAATATACCAGAATTCAATTAAGAATACACCGATTCCAATGGCAATAAACCTGAAGAAATAAGCACCTAACAGACCATAAAAAAGTGCTTTCTTGCGCTGTTTTTCCGGTAGATGTTTTACCATTACAGCAAGTACGAGTGCATTATCAGCAGACAATAAGCCTTCTAAAATGACAAGTGTCCCTATCAGTGCCCAGCTTTCCGGCTTTGATAAAGCTTCAGCCCACATTTCCCAGTTAAAAAACTGGGAATATGTATGCATAATAGATTCTAAGATTTCCATTCTAATTTATTCCCCCCGGATGATGACTATTTTATTCATATAAAAGACCCGGCATTGCCGAGCCTTATAAAAAAATATACCTCTTATTTATCCAACCTGTAAACCAAAATCTTTTGCCAGTGCAGCCAGTCCGCCCTGATATCCGCTTCCAATCGCACTGAATTTCCATTCTCCGTTATGTCTGTATAGTTCTCCAACTACAAGTGCAGTTTCAATAGAGAAATCTTCCCCCAGGTCATAGCGGATCAATTCTTCGCCTGTATCTTCATTAAGGATTCTTACATAGGAATTTGATACCTGTCCAAAGTTCTGATTGCGTGCTTCTCCGTCATGAATTGTGATTGTGAACGTAATACGCTGGATGTTTGCAGGCACATTAGCAAGGTCAATTTTCACCTGCTCGTCATCTCCAGCTCCTTCTCCTGTACGGTTATCTCCAGTATGTACAACGGAACCATTAGCACCAGTTGTATTGTTATAAAAAACAAAGTCGCTTTCAGAAGTTACCTTCCCAGTGTCTCCGAGGAGGAATACAGAAGAATCCAAATCGAAGTCAGTTCCGCCATCGTATTTATTCGTGTCCCACCCAAGTCCGACTATTACCTTAGTCATACCCGGGTTTGTTTTTGTTAAGTCAACTTTTTGTCCTTTTGATAAGCTTACTGCCATTTCAACTCAAACCTCCATTATGTAGAATAAATGTATTTACGCTATAAATCATGAAAAGTTTCATAATCCATAAAAATATTTTTTCATATTCCAGGATTTATTTCAATCTTTAAGTCATCCATTTCGGCGGAGTGTTTTTATTCCAGTAAATTGATCCAAGTTCATGATGGGCCTGAAAATTATCATGGTGTGTATGATAGTGAAAATTAAACCAGTATCCCTGCTGAGGAGGATGGTCCCTTCTTACATGGAAGCGAATGACATCTTCATTCGCCTTGCTATTGGTGATATGGAAGATTTTTTCCGACAATCCGCCCCCCGGAGTTTCTGTAACCTTTAAGTTAGCAAGGCTTTCTTCGGGAAATTGCACCGCCACCTCGTGGATGGCTTTCTCAATATTTGGAAGTATCACCTCGTTAAACTCATCTTCAATAACAGGGCCTATCTTTGCGCCAAACTTCTCATATGATTGTGCCTCAGCTTCTATAAGCATTTGCCTGATAAAGTCATCCTTATCAAAATTAGTATCTTCCTCTTCAGCAAGTTCTGCACTGTTTTCCGAGTTTTCCACATCAGAAGCTCTAGAGGCTTTTAACTGGCTGGTATTTTCATATAGAAAAGCCTGAGAAGGTGTGACGAGGCCAAATGTTAAAATGGTAACAAGTACAACAAAGGATTTTCTCAGCCAATTCGGCATGTTTTTTCGCCTTCCTTTCTGCTAAGCAAGGATTTTCTTAAATATGCCGCTTTTTTCAATATTTGCGGCAGCTTGCTTTAATACATCTTCGGGCTGAACAAGTGCAATCCGAACATATCCCTCACCCCATTGGCCAAAGGCACTTCCAGGGGTTACGACTACGCCGGCGCGGTTAATCAAGTCAACCGCAAAATTCCGGGAGGAGCTGTATCCATTTGGAACCTCTGCCCACAAGAACATTGACCCCTCCGGCTTGCTGATATCCCACCCGATATTTTTCAGCTCTTTTAATAATACATCTCTTCTTTTTCTATATGTTTCTCTCAAGTCCTGCAAAAAAGAGGACTGATCATTCAATGCTTTCACTGCAGCTGACTGCACCGGCAAGAATACCCCATAATCCAAATTGGATTTGAAGTTGGCCAGCAGCGCAATAAGCTGCTGATTACCGGCAGCATATGCCACCCTGCATCCTGCCATATTAAAGCTTTTTGATAGTGAATTCATTTCAATCCCTACATCCATTGCCCCTGTAACAGACAAAAAACTTAGAGGTCTCTTCTCATAATAAAGTTCTGAATAAGCAAAATCATGCAATACAGCAAAGCCGTACTTCTTTGCCAGATGGATCACCTGAAGAAAAAACTCTTCTGTCGCCATTGCAGGAACGGGATTGCCGGGGAAATTCAGAATCATTAATTTCGTGTTTGCGAGTATTTCATCAGGGATTTCATCAAAATCCGGCAGGAAGCTACTGTCCTTTTTTAAGGGCATGCCGTACATCTTTGCCCCGGCCAATGCTGCACCTGCAGCATAAGCAGTATATCCCGGGTCCGGGACTAGGATATACTCTCCAGGGTTGCATAGAACCATCGGCAAATGAACCAGCCCGTCCTGGGAACCCATTAAAAGCAGCACCTCTGAAGATTCAAGATTCACTTCAAAATTTCGTTTATAATAGCTGCAGACTGCAGTATGAAATTCATTTGTACCTGTTAACGAGTACCCATATGATTCTGGTTCCCGGGTTCCTCTTGCTAACTCCTCCATAACAAAAGCGGGAGGGGGCAAATCAGGGCTGCCAATGCTCAAATCAATCACCGGAAATCCGTCTGAAAGTTTCGAATTCTTAATTTGGGACAATTCAGCAAACACACTTTCCGGAAAAGAAGCCATTCTTTTTGAAATAGGAAATTCCATAGTATCCTTCCTCGCTATGTATCTCAATTCTATTTTTCTATTATACTTCTTTTCGAACCAAATTTAAATTGATTTCATGTATCGTTAAAAAGAACAATAGATATATAGTGAAAAATATATTTGCCGGATTATAAATCAGCAAAGCGGGAATAATAAGAACAAATCGTTTTCTTCAAGCCGAGGAGAATAAAAAGGGGGAAATTCAAATGGATTGGTCTGTATTCTTTGTTATTGCAAGCCTTTTGCTGATGGCTTACTTTGTTTATCTGGCCATCGCAGATTAAATAAGAAGGTGCCTGGTATTCAGGCACTTTTTCTTATTTTTCAATTACCCCAAAATGAAATTTCGATGACTTTCTTTCAATTACTTTGAAGCCATATCGGTCAAACCTTGAACTTCTAAAGTGATCCTTCAGAACCACTCTCTGTCTGGCTGCTCTTTTTGCATGAAAAATAACTTCCTCTGACAGGTCCTCATAAACAGCAAAGTTCCTCAGTGCTTTAATCCCCTCTGACTCAAGGATTTTTTCTTCAAACATGGGATCAAAATATACAACGTCATAACTGTCCGGGGGCAATTTTTTCAAATAAGGAAGGGCCATTGACGACTCCACCTTTATTCTTCTCATTGCCTGATTCATACTATCAAGCCCGGAGTCCCATTGTCTAAGGCCATTCGCCACCAGGAAGGAAAGATATTTATTTCCTTCCAGCCCTGTAACTTTGCCTTTACTCCCTGCTGCATAACTGGCTGTTATGCTGTCCGAGGCCAGTCCAAGGGTACAATCTAGAATACTGCTGCCTTCTTTAAGCCCCGCAGCCTGAAGAAAAGGATCACCCTCTCCTTTTAGGAGACGCTTTACTCTGAACATCGCTGAACTGGGATGAAAGAAAAATGGCTGGCTTTCACCTATCGGAAAAAGCTCCAAACGTTCTTTTCCAACTACTATGCAGTCTTCAGGAACTTGTTTTTGGATCATTCCTACAGACCTTTTATTCCTGCTGATATATTCTGCACCCAATTGTTCGGCAATTTTTTTTGCTTTTTCTTTCATTGCTTCATTGGTGCGTCCGGCAGTTGTAATAATCATTGTGTTCACCTGAATTTCTTAATTTTGCTATAAAAAAAGGGTGCCAGCAGACACCCCGTTTTGTTTAATCTTTATATTCTCAGCAATTCGCCTCAAAAGCCGCAAGAAGATTTTCCATGATCGCTTCCATGGAATGGTCTTCAATATCATGGCGGTGAATGAAGTGCACAACTTCCTTCCCTTTTAAAACAGCCATAGAAGGAGATGAAGGCTCATATCCATCAAAGTACTCGCGCATTTTAGCTGTTGCTTCTTTATCCTGTCCTGCAAACACCGTCACTAAATGATCAGGTTTCTTTTCACTGCGTAAGACGGCCTGTGTAGCTGCCGGCCGAGCCAGTCCAGCAGCACAGCCGCAAACTGAATTGACAACAACAAGAGCTGTTCCTTCAAGACCTTCCATAAACTGCTCTACATCTTCTGAAGCCGTCAGCTCTTTAAAACCAGCCTGTACAAGCTCCTCACGCATCGGCTTGACCATTTGTTTCATATATTCTTCATATGCCATAGACATAAAATTGCCTCCTCCTTAAGCTGCAGTTTGTAAAGTAAGCATACTATAACGTATGATCTTTATGCAATTTTTCTATGCCGGGTATTACTTTGTAATCCTTTTTATCGTCCTATTACGGTATTCTATCGTCCTAAATCACATACATATCGGCCAAAAACTCTTATCAGCAAGAAAGCCAGTCATAAATGACCGGCTTTCTTAACATTATTAAATTTTCATAACACCGCCTGTGCTGGCATTGGTTACAAGCTTCGAATAACGGGCAAGATACCCTTTTTTGACCTTTGGCTCGAAGCCTTGCCAATTGGCTTTGCGTTCTTCAAATTCTTCATCGGAGATTTCCAGGTTGATTGTACGGTTATTCAAATCCAATTCAATGATATCTCCATTTTCCACGAATGCAATAGGCCCGCCTTCAGCAGCCTCAGGAGAAATGTGCCCAATGCTGATCCCCCTGGAAGCCCCTGAGAAACGGCCATCTGTAATCAGGCCGACTTTTGCCCCAAGTCCCCGGCCAACAATCTGGGAAGTAGGTGCAAGCATCTCCGGCATTCCAGGCCCTCCTTTAGGACCCTCATATCGAATGACTACAACATGGCCTTCCTGCACTTTACCGGTAATGATTCCGGATAATGCCTCTTCCTGCGAATCAAAGCAGATGGCTGGTCCTCTATGGTATCCGCCTACTGATTCATCAACAGCACCGACTTTTATAATTGATCCTTCAGGAGCAAGATTTCCAAACAGAACTGCCAGCCCTCCGCGTTCAGAATGCGGATTCTCCAGGGTACGGATTACGTTTTTATCCAGAATTTCACTGCCTGCAACATTCTCCCTTAGCGTCTTTCCGGTAACTGTCAGACAATCTCCATTCAGGGCGTCCGGCTTTTTAAGCAATTCATTGATGATCGCACTGACTCCACCCGCATTATGAACATCTTCAATATGATAATCTGAAGCAGGAGCAATCTTCGCTAAATGCGGAACCCGGTTGGCAATCTGATTAATTCGTTCAATCGGATATTCAAATTCGGCTTCGTGAGCAAGTGCCAATGTGTGAAGAACTGTATTGGTTGACCCGCCCATTGCCATATCCAGGGCAAATGCATTGTCAATCGCATCAATTGTAACGATATCGCGCGGCTTGATATCTTTTTTTATTAATTCCATCAGCTGCTTGGCTGAACGTTTAACAAACTCTTTTCTCTCTTCTGATACTGCCAGAATCGTCCCATTGCCAGGAAGTGCAAGACCCAGCCCTTCTGCCAGACAGTTCATAGAATTTGCAGTGAACATTCCGGAACATGATCCGCAAGTCGGACAGGCAACCTGCTCGATTTCCTGAAGCCTTTTTTCATCGATTTGTCCAGATTCAAAGGCACCTACACCCTCAAAGACAGAGCTTAAAGATAAAGGTTTTCCGCTTGAATCAACGCCAGCTTTCATCGGGCCTCCGCTGACAAAAACGGTTGGAATATTAACCCTTAAGGCCCCCATCATCATTCCAGGCGTAATTTTATCGCAGTTCGGGATACAGACCATTCCGTCAAACCAGTGTGCAGAAACAACTGTTTCAAGTGAGTCTGCAATGATTTCGCGGCTTGGCAGAGAATAGCGCATGCCAATATGGCCCATGGCAATTCCATCATCTACTCCGATGGTATTAAATTCAAATGGAACTCCTCCTGCTTCACGGATTGCTTCTTTAACAATTTTACCGAATTCCTGCAAATGCACATGTCCAGGTACGATATCAATATAGGAATTGCACACAGCAATAAATGGTTTTCCGAAATCCTCTTCCTTTACCCCGGCAGCACGCAGCAAGCTGCGGTGCGGAGCCCGGTCTGTGCCTTTTTTGATCATATCACTTCTCATCTGTGAGCCAGTCATAGTATGTAATACCTCCGTTTACCCTAGATTCATAATCTCTTATTCTATGGGAATAATATGATAAGCCTCCTGCTCCCAAATATTTTCTTTCCAATATAGACCCTTTTTCGGATAATTTCAATAATTTTTAAAAATTTATTATAATTTTTCGCTTTAAATGGGTGAAACTGCAGTGTGTGTGAGTTATGGAATTCAATAATTGGGGACGGGACATTCTATAAAAAGCCGGGCACACAATTTTGCTTCAGTCGTTACCTTATTCCTGCTGCCATCTTTCCTAAGACGCCGGGAACAATTCCTTATATGCCCAACAAAAAAACCGCTCCAGATTTTCATTCTGTGAGCGGTTTTTTTCCTGTAATTATTCCTGGCCCTGTTTCCGGGATTCAGTCATCTGTTTCCAAACTGACCCTTTTGCTTCTTCTCCATGTTCAATTCTTTCAATAGCCAATTTGATTTGCATGCTGACTTCGAATTCCGGATCGTCTTCTGCTGCTTTTAAAGCAGGAAGCACACTTTCATCACCCACTTCGTAAAGGAACATAGCCGCACGCCAGCGCACAAGTTTACTGTCATCCTGCAGTGCTTCCTTCATGGCGTCCATTGCTTCTTCAAATCCCAGGTCTGACAAACAATCCCCTGCTGTACGTCTTACAGTGACCGTTTTATCCTTTAATGCTTTGTAGAGGAGAGGCAGGACACTCTTTTCCTCAATCATCCCAAGATAAACTGTCGCAAGTCTTCTGATTGAAGCCTTCTCATCTTTAAGCGCTTTTTCAAGCACAGGCAGGTCCTCCAGTTCAGGATCATCCATCTGTTCGAGTTTTTGATAGCGCTCCCGCCAATCTGGGGAATCCAGATCTTCGACAGACAGTTTAAGAAGGGAACGTGCGTGTTTTTCCTCCGCTTTATCCGGGCTTTTTGCCGTTTTAACAAGTATCTGGAGTCTTGCTTCTGGATAGGCAGCCATTAGTTCTTCAACAATATCATGGCCAACTTGGTCAAAGTCTCCATAGCGGACACCGAATTCTTTCCACTTGCGGACCATGACAACGTTATCTGCAGGATCCTGGGCCTCTGAAACAGCACTGATAAAGTTTTCAGGAAGTCCAAAGCGCTTTTCTTCTGTGCCGTCAGTCAGTTTCACCTGCATGGGAATTCCTTTATACATTTGGACTAACACTTGGACTTCGCCAAAATGTTCATCGATGCCGTTGTCTTCTGTGCCTTCATTTTCCACATCCTCGCCAAAAGCGGATCTTACTTGAGGGAGAAGCTCTTTCCAGTCATATTTCGCATTTCTTTCGACAGCAAGGAAATCGGCAACATGGTACACCCCTTTGATTCCTTCAATTTCAAGTATATCTAGAATAATCTTTGGAGCTCCTTCTTTTTTTTCCTTTTTATAATTATTGGCCTTCCCCATCGGAAGCTCTTCATCAAGAATAACCTTCATAGTGTTTGGACTTGGTGTTGGTTCGATTGCTTTTATTCTCAAAAGTATCACCCTTTTTTATATATTCACGATGGTAACTGGTATTATTTTAACATAAGGAGATTATCGAGGCATTTTAGCTGTTTCTGAATATGCAAAGAAACCCGGGAAAAATCCCCGGGTATGAATTATTCATTTTCAGCTGCTTCTGAAAGATAGCTCCATCTCTCAATCAAGTATTCAAGCTCTTCATTCAGCTTTGTTTCTTCTTCTACTAAGGCCTGACCCTTTTCAAAGTCACTGCCGATGCTGGCCATTTCTGAGGAAATCGCTTCGAGACGGGATTCAGCCGCTTCAATTTTACCCTCGATTTCTTCCCATTCCTTTTTTTCTTTGTAGCTCATTCTCTTCTTTTTCGGCTTAGTTTCCCTCGCTTTTTTGGGGGCATGATCAGCTTCCTGAACAGGCTTGGCATTCTCGCTTTCAAGAAATTCACTGTAATTTCCATAGTAGGATTCGATTTTGCCCTCGCCTTTTAATACAAGAAGCTGCTCAGCCACTTTATCCAGGAAGTAGCGGTCATGCGAAACTGTAATGACTACACCGGGAAAATCTTCAAGATAATCTTCGAGAACCGTTAGGGTTTGAGTATCAAGGTTATTGGTCGGCTCATCAAGCAGAAGAACATTAGGCTCAGACATTAAGATTTTCAATAAATACAGCCTGCGTTTTTCCCCGCCGGAAAGCTTGCGGATAGGAGTGCCGTGAGAATAGGCCGGAAATAGGAAGCGCTCAAGCATTTGAGCTGCAGAAATCGTTTTGCCATCGGATGTTTCAACCACTTCTGCTGTTTCTTTGAGGTATTCGATCATGCGCTTGTTCTCATCCATATCTTCGCTTTCCTGTGTATAGTAAGCGATTTTTACTGTCTGCCCAATAATGCGCTTACCTGAGTCAAGCGGAATCCGGCCTGCCAGTATGTTAAGCAGAGTAGATTTCCCCGTTCCATTTCTTCCGATAATCCCTATTCTATCCCCTGGTTTTACAAGAAGATCAAAATGATCCAGAATCGTTTGAGTGCCATACTTTTTTGAAGCAGATTCGAGTTCAAATACCTGTTTTCCTAGGCGGCTGCCGCTTAGGGACATATCCAATTTTTCGGAGGATTTAACTGAAGCAAGCTGGCTGTCAAGGGTTTCAAACCGCTGGATTCTGGCTTTTTGTTTGGTGGTACGGGCTTTTGCACCTCTTCTGATCCATTCCAGTTCCCTTCTGAACAGATTTTTCTGCTTATCGATGGCTGCCGCCTCATTTTCCTCTCTTACCGCCTTTGCTTCAAGGAATGCAGCATAATTCCCTTTATAGCTGTATAGATTTCCGCCTTCAAGTTCAAACATTCTATTTGTAACCCGGTCAAGGAAATAACGATCATGTGTTACAAGGAGCAGAGCCCCCCTGTACCTGCCCAGATATTCTTCCAGCCATTTGACCGATTCAAAATCAAGATGATTTGTCGGCTCGTCAAGAATCAGCAAGTCAGGTGACTGGATCAATACTTGTGCCAGGGCAACCCGTTTTTTTTGCCCGCCAGAAAGCTCTCCAATCTTTTTGCTGAACTCCTCGATACCCAGCTTAGTGAGTATCGTTTTTGCATCGGTGTTCACTTCCCAGGCATCAAGGGTATCCATTCTTTTTTGAAGTTCGAAAAGATTTTGCTGAATGTCTGAATCTTCGGGGTGCATGCTAAGCTCCAGCAGGGCTTGTTCATATTCTCTCTGCAGTACAAGAATTGGCGCATCTCCTGCAAAAACCTGCTCGAGAACTGTTAAATCATAGTTGAGTTCAGGCTGCTGTGCTGAATATGAAATGGTGTAATCTCTAGGAGTGACTATTTCTCCAGAGTCTGGCAGGTCAACACCGGCAATCACTTTAAGCAGGGAAGATTTCCCTGTACCGTTTACACCGATCAGTCCTGCTCTTTCTTTTTCAGCGATTGTAAAAGATATATCATTAAAAAGTTCTTTCTCTCCATATGTTTTTGTAACATTTTCCACAGAGATCATCTTCATGCTTGACCATTCCATTCTATAAAAAATTGATGCAGATATTTCTCCATAATTTGATGCCGCTCTTCTGCCATTTCCCTGGCAGTGTCAGTATTTAGCAGGTCTCTCAGCTTCAATAGCTTTTCGTAGAAATGATTGATGGATGATGACTTACCATTCCGGTATTCATCTTCAGTCATTACTTTTCTGATTTCAAGGCCGGGATCATGAATTGGCTGCCCTTTTTTGCCGCCATAGGCAAATGCCCGTGCAATCCCCACAGCACCAATCGCATCCAATCGGTCCGCATCCTGGACTATTTTAGCTTCCACGGTTAAGACCTTCTTGTTATTGCCTCCTTTAAAAGAAACTGAATCAATAATTGTCTTAATGCTGCTGGAAGCTTCTTCTGCAATCTCAATTTCCTGCAGAAAATCAGATAGCTTCCTTTCTCCAGCTTCCCTTGAAGTGTTCAGTTTAGCATCGGGTATATCATGAAGCAGTGCTGCCATTTCAATTAAAAAAGGATCTCCTGCTTGTTCCTTTTTAGCTATGTAAAGGGCATTTTTTCTCACCCGCTCAATATGATGCCAGTCATGCCCGGTCGAATCTTCTCCGAGTGTATCCCGGACGAATTTTTCTGTTAAATGTATATTTTTTTCCTTCATTATTTCACCTGCTTTCAAACTCCACACTCCATTTTAACATTAGTCCCAAAAAGAAACGATGGCAAGGTAATGCCATATCTATAGAACCATTTATTGGATTCATTCTTAAAGACTGCACCGATAAAAAAATGGTGCAGAAAACCAGTATTTGATTTCCTGCACCAGGTCCCTAAGCTATTTTATTCCAGGCCATTCAGCCAGCTGATGCCAAGTGTATTTTCTCCTGCATGGACGCCAATGGTAGCCCCCAAAGAATAGCATCCAAATTCAACTCCATTAAATTCTTCCTGGAGCTCCTTCTTCCATGCCTCCGCTTCTTCCGGATGCAAACCGTATAGGATGAATACTTCCTTCAGCAGTTTTCTCTCATGTGCACCCTTGAGCAGATTCACAATTTTGTCTTTTGCCTTTCTTTCGCTTCTGGCTTTCTCTTTTACGCTTAATTCCCCATCACGAACTGAAATGATCGGCTTTACATTTAGCATGCTGCCCAGGAAAAACTGAACTCCGGACATCCTGCCGCTTCTATGAAGCTGTTCAAGACTCCCAATGAGGACATAGGTTTCTCCCGTATCGCGGAGTGCCTCAAGCCTGCGGATAATTTCTTTAATATCCAGTCCGGCTTCTGCCAATTCCATCCCCTTAAGGATTAATCTTGTTAAAGGGTATGATAATATCTTGGAGTCTATGCTGTATACTGGTATATCAACCAGCTGGGCGGCCTGTTCACTGGAAGAAACAGTCCCGCTGAGTTTTGCCGATACCAGCACTGCGATAATACAGTCATAGTCCTTCTGCAGATTTTCATATAACTCCTGAAAAGCACCAATGGATGGCTGGGAAGTTTTTGGAGGAGTATCAAGGGTTTTTAAGCTCGCATAAAGTTCTTCCGGTGTTAAATCAACTCCATCTGTATATTCTTTGCCATCCATAATGATGGTCATCGGAATCTGGTACATGTGAGGATGGTTTCTTAACTCGTTATTTAAAAAAGCAGTGCTGTCTGTTACCCATGCAATTTTATCCACTATAGCCGCCCCCTTTTAAGATATTTATACGTGTATGTATGTAATTAAGACTATTTGAAAGGCTGGAAGTGAAAGATTTCTCTTCCAGCCGCAGGTTCTATGGCAGAAAAGGCTTGATTTTAGGAAAAACCTTTATAGCGGTATTGTAAAATACATCTTCATGATGCTCTTCAGGTATGAGTTCTTTTATAAATTCAATATAAGGACCTACTGGCGCAAGAGGCCAATCGGTTCCAAACAGCAATTTATCGTAAGAATCTGCAAACACTAAAGCATGCCTCAGATGATCCAAAAATCTTCCTTTGCTGCGCTTCTTCAATTCTTTTTCTGTACCGACAATCAGGCCTGAAAGATCCGCATAGACATTTGGATTCTTGTATATGATTTCAGCTCCTGTCAAAGTCCATGGGTCTCCAAAATGAGCCATCATGAAATTAACATTCCGGTGTTTAACAGCAACCTCGTCAATAGCCAGCGGGTGAGAATACTTAAGCAATCCCCTTTCTGAATAAGTATCTCCTGTATGAAATACAACAGGAACTCCATATTTTGCAGCGAGTTCGTACACAGGTTCATAAACATCATCATAGGCGTAGAAAGGATAATATCCCAGGTAAATCTTGATCCCTGCCACGTTCGGCTTTTGCAGATTATCCTCCAGCCTTTGAAGAGCTCCTTCATTGAGATCATATGGATTGATGCCAGCGCAGTAAACAACATTAGCCGGTATCTTATCATCCAGGTCAAGCCCCATAGGCGTTCTTGCTTCATAATCCGGAAAGCCCATATTTTCTGTTTCTGTAAGCCCCATTGCAATGCTCAAGACTACATTAGCTTTTTGGAACTCCTGCTGATGCCCATGGTATGAATAATCTACAAGTGAGAGTTCATTGGCAGTATGATGAAATGATTTAATATCAGAAAAATGAATATGTGCATCTATGACTTTCATAATTTCTCCTTTAGCAGAATTCCAGGTTGTGGAGTCTATTAAGCAGTCTGCCCTCGAAGCTTCTTTCATCAAATGCAATAAAGCCCGGTTTGGCCAATGGGCCTGCTTTTCGTTCCGAAATAACTTCGAATGCTTCTTTATTCATATATGCTCCAAGGAATTCATTATCTTTACTTCTCATTACATACATATTTTCAGGAGACAGGCAGCTGGAAATACGGGATCCATCAATTAGAACAAATGACTGCTCCTCAACTCCGGCCTGATATGCTGATTCTGCTCCTTTGTCACTTACTGTAAGAGTAAGATCCTTTAATGAGCTACCGGCTATAAATAAATCTGTAATCCATTTTTCATTTAACAGGTACTTCCCGCCTGCATTCTCCGCTTTTACCCAATGGGCAAGGAGCGGCACTCCCGGCAATAACGCGAAATACTGTGTATATTCAAGGCCTTTCCATATGGAGTGATGGACAACTTTCGTACGGATGGCCAATGCAGACCATTCGTTTCCATACGAATCTTTAACACTGGTAAATTCAGCAGAAGATGACTCCTTCAATAGCGAGAACACACTCATTTGCGATGGCACAGTTTTCATGCCGCCAGTCCATGGGTTCCACCATCCTTTGGCAACCGGTTCGGGAAAGGATGAATCAAGCCACTCCCTCTCTTTATAGGTTAATGAGAATAAGCCAGGATAAAAATCCGGTGCACCTTTTAAACTAATGATGCCATTATCCATGATATAAACAGTCTTGCCGCCATGCTCTTCCGTAAGCATACGGACATTACCCCGGGGCACAAGCAGAAGTTCCCTTACTTGCTTCTTTTCACTGTCAAGGGTAATTTCAGCATTTATAATAGATAGAGGTTCCGTATCCTTAATAGGAAAATTGGATTTGAACACACTTAATTCCTGTTCTTGACTGAAATTTGAGGTTTGTTTTTTATCTGTATTTAAATATAAATCAATAGTGCCATTAAGATAACTAGAACGATATGTTTTAAGAGTGAATTCTGCTGTATCCTGTTCTTTTGCAACTGGATTTCCCCTATTGATAATTAGTGCTTTTTCTTGGTAAACATTTTTTTTATACTCTGTCCCGACACCTGCAAAATGCCGCATTTCTTCCCATGTCCGGAAAGCTCCTATTGATAAATAGCCAGGTGCCAATACTATCTGATCTCCCGATTCAATGCAGCCAGTTTCCTGCTGATAGTAAAATTGCCACCCATCAGGATTGGACTTCGCATTTTTCGGCCAGCAGAATCCAACCGGCTCGCCGTTATGATCGGCGAAAAACCAATTTTCGGTTATACCTGATAACTCCATGAACCCCAATTCTTTTATGTCAGAAAACTCGATTACTTCATTATCCAGGGGGAAATACGGCTTCTGCATTTCATAATATAACGGCTGGCTGAAATACAGATTCTCATATTTTTCATCCCCTTCGTTTGTCAATTCAGCCCATATTTTAACAAGGCCTTCACCATATAGGGATGTAAACAATGATACAAGAATACCTGTAAATGCTTCAGACTTGAATACCAATTTGAAAGTGATTGCCGTGTCATCTGTAAACCACTCAGCTGCCGCCGGCTTTGCCTTTGAAAATTCAGCTGAAAAGGGTTTCCCAAGTTTAGGAGCAAAAAACGCGAAAGGCTGGTTAACACTTTCGTTCCTGCCAGCCGTTATTTTATAATCCAATTTACGGATATTCACCTGGCAGATTCCATTGCAGATATGCCAATAATCCTTTGACTCTCCCCCGAACTTTTGACCGAAGCTTTTAATGGGGATGCCCATTGAGCTGCATGAAAAAGCGAGGTCGTCTCCATTCTCCTTTGTTGCCAATATTGCCATTTCCGGCTGATAAAAGCCATATTTTTTAACAATGAAAGGCACCTTCAGCAATTTACGCCCTTTTTTGTGAAGCTCTATTCTAAAGTCCCGCTCTTCTAATTCGACAAGATCACTTACAGGAAATGAAAGGTGAAATACGGCGTCTTCTTCAAGGTTGTTCTCAACCTCAATTTCCAATTCAGCTTCCTGATTTATAAACCTGAGATTCCCTTTAGAACCGCCTGTAATTTTGGCTGGCTGCTTAGGCAGCAGACCAAGGCGCAATTCACACTCCTCACCATTTACCCACACCTTAACTTCTAATGAAGGATGCGTTTTCCAGATACTAGGCTCTTCCCCTTCATGCACTATGAATTGTCCGGTAATTACCGCGTCACTCTCGGCCATCAGGTCATGTTCGAAAACAGCTTCGACTCTTCCCTGGTTACTGCCTTCAGCCTTAAAAGAAACAGGAACTCCCGTCTTATTGATGAGTTTGAGCTGGAAATTTTGGATTTCATTTTCGATTACTTCATGATGATCCATGGATAGTTCTAGAAGGTAATCATCCGTTTCTATTAAACTGATTCCTCTGCCCGTTCTTTCAAACCTGACTCTCGCAGACACTTCCCCGCTCTCCCATAAATACTCGTAAAATGTAAAGCCGCTTTCTTTGATTCCATCTGGCTTCACGTCAATTTCTCTCATGCTGCTGCTATACCAATCAAGCTTTTCGAAGGCAGGTTTCAAAAGCTGTGTCTGATGAACAGCCGGAATAAAATTCATTAAGTGTGTTGTATCATCTCTGTCTTCCCAGAAGAAACCGCATTTTTTGTAAAGCGGGACAGCTTTCACATTTCCTGGCCATGTATACAAGTCAAGGCGCGGCCAGCCCAATTCAATTGTTTTTTGCAGCGCTTTCAGCACAAGCATCTTTCCTATTTTCCGTCCATGGTAATCCGGCCTTACATTTAAAAGAGGGATGTATAGGGATCCCGTATCTTCTTTATATTCCGATAACCCGCAATAGCCTACGACCTCTTCACCATCCAGCGCTAAGTATAAAGTAATATTGCCATTATTCGCTTCCTTCGTTTTTACTTGTTCTTCAGTCATTACACTGGTATCTCCGCCCCAGCTGTCTCTGCTCAAGTTCCACATTTTTGCTATTCCTGCCGCAAAGCCCTCATGATACTCTGCAATGACTATTTTGTCTGTACTTTGAATCATACCTTTGTCCTCCTGACTAGGTTACGTCTTGTCTACCCTTCTCAATTCCTTTTCCTTCAATGATAACCAAAACCATTTGCCTCTCCTCCTTTTGATATTATTCGGAATGTTTTTCCATTCCTTCTTAATCGTATTATCAGAGTAAATGATTGTAAATATAATTTTGAATTTTCCGTATAAATTCCATACGAAAAAAGCGCCTTGCTATTTTCGGCAAGACGCATTCATATTAAATATAGACTTTTCTTAAAGCTTTCATCGAAGCGGTCATATAAGTGATCATTTCATTCAGATCATCTATCTGTTCTTCATGAATAAGCCGGTTAAAAGAAATGACGGTTTCTGTTTCAGCCAAGGCCTTCATATTTTCAGGGTTGTATTTTACAGTCTGTTCGACCTTCCGTCCGCTGCCCCAGATATGACGCAGAACTTCACGGATTTGCAGAAATGCTTTTGAATCTTGTGGATGCTTAATTGTAAATTTTACATTAATCCGGCAGCCTGCCAGCTTCTCAGATTTCCCTTGAGGCAATAGCTCAGCTGCGAGATTATCCAATCCCGCTTCCATTGTAAAGGTACAGAAAATCTCTGCCAGCCCTTTTGCAATGTCTGTGAAAGTAATGTCATACCTCCGGCTCATTTTAGCTGAGTTTAATATGTCATTTCGATCAACGATTCTTATTTCACCGTCCAGATCCCGGTCATAGAATCCGCCTTCCATTACAACCTTCATATTCTCAAAGGCCGTTGGGTCAAACATGGGCTAATTCCCCCTTAAAATAGGCCGACAGCATTCCCATCTTCATCTACATCCATGTTCATGGCTGCAGGGGCTTTAGGCAATCCAGGCATAGTCATCACATCACCGGTGAGTGCTACAATGAATCCTGCACCAATAGATGGCTTCAGCTCGCGTATAGTAATGGTAAAATCTGATGGCCTTCCAAGCTTTGAAGGATCATCAGATAATGAATATTGTGTTTTAGCCATACAAACCGGCAGGACGCCCCAGCCAAAGCTTTCAAAGTCTTTTATCTGCTTTTTGGCTTTAGTTGAGTATTCCATTTTGCTTGCGCCATAAACCGTCTGGGCTACTGTTAGAATTTTCTCCTCAAGAGGCAAAGATAAATCATATAGGTGGCTGAAATTCGCTGCTTTTTCATCCAAAATTCCCAGGAGCTTCTCGGCCAGCTCAATTCCTCCCTGCCCGCCTTTTTCCCAAACCTCTGTCAGCGCCACTGGCATGCCGGCCTCACTGCAAAGTTCTGTAAGGACCTCTATTTCATTCTCGCTATCGGAAATAAACCGGTTAATAGCCACTACATACGGAAGGCCAAAACTTTCAATTGTTTCAATATGCTTTTTTAAATTAGCAAAGCCTTTAGTGAGTGCTTCAGTATCTTCTTTGCCCAATTCTGCTTTTGACAAGCCGCCATGCATTTTTAGAGCACGGATTGTAGCTACAATCACCACTGCTTCAGGGTCAATGCCCTCTGTTCTGGCTTTAATATTTAAAAACTTTTCTGCACCAAGATCCGCGCCAAAACCGGCTTCTGTCACTACATAGTCAGCCAGCTTGGAGGCAGCGGCAGTTGCAATCACACTGTTGCATCCATGAGCAATATTGGCAAACGGGCCGCCATGAACCAATGCCGGTGTATGTTCAATTGTCTGCACCAGATTAGGTTTGACTGCTTCTTTAAGAAGCAAGGTAAGAGCTCCTTCCACTCCAAGATCGGCTACTGTTACCGGCTGTTTATCATAATTGTATGCTATCACCATTTTCCCCAGTCTTTCCTTCAAGTTCTGAAGGTCGGAGGCAAGGCATAGGACGGCCATAATTTCTGAAGCCACAGTGATATCAAATCCATCTTCTCTCGGAACACCTTGTACAGGCCCTCCAAGGCCAATGACTATTTTTCTTAATGCACGGTCGTTCAAATCCAGGGCACGCTTCCATACTATCCTTCTCTGGTCAATATTTAACAGATTCCCCTGCTGGAGGTGATTATCAATCAGGGCAGCCAATGCATTATTGGCTGTAGTGATTGCGTGAAGATCACCGGTAAAATGCAGATTGATGTCTTCCATCGGCAGAACCTGCGAATACCCTCCGCCGGTTGCTCCGCCCTTGATTCCCATAGTTGGCCCAAGAGAAGGTTCCCTCATCGCGACCATAGCTTTTTTGCCAAGTCTGTTGAAAGCATCGGCAAGACCGACTGTTACTGTGGATTTTCCTTCTCCTGCAGGTGTCGGATTAATGGAGGTGACAAGAATTATTTTTCCGCTTTCTTTCGTACTTAATTTCTTTAAGGTATCAGCGGATAATTTTGCTTTATACTTGCCGAAAAGCTCCAGATCATCCTCTAAGAGCCCGATTTTTTCAGCTATTTCCGCAATAGGCTTCATTGCAGATGCCTGGGCAATTTCAATGTCTGATTTTACAATCGGTTTCACATTCATTTTTATCCCCCTAGAATCCAATATGTATAGGTTCCTTACAGCTATATTGTACCATCCCCGAATCGAAATATTGTCATTTACTTTTGATATTTTCGCATTTTCACACAGTGAAGCATTGATACAATTTCGAATCGTCTTTATAATAAGTTTAATTGAATTTTTGCACAGGGAGATGATCACTTGCCAATAAAAATTCCTAAGCTGCTTCCTGCAAGGGAGATCTTAGAGGAAGAAAATATATTTATCATGGATGAGGATCGTGCCAAACAGCAGGATATTCGCCCATTAAATATCCTCATCCTGAATTTGATGCCTGAAAAAGAAAAAACCGAAGCACACCTTTTAAGACTCCTTGGAAATACGCCTTTACAGGTGAACATCTCGTTTTTAAAAACTGCCACACATCAATCAAAAAATACCAGTCCTATGCATCTCGAACAATTCTATACTACGTTTGAGCAAGTCCGAAACCGCAAATTTGACGGGATGATCATAACTGGAGCACCTGTAGAGCTTCTCGACTTTAAAGAAGTGGACTATTGGGAGGAACTAACCGTAATTATGGAGTGGACGAAAACGAATGTTACTTCCACCCTGCATATATGCTGGGGAGCACAGGCAGCGTTATTCTATCACTTTGGAATTGGAAAATATGAGCTGCCTGAAAAGTGCTCAGGCGTTTACCTTCATGAAGTCCATGACAGAAGCGAGAAATTATTGAGAGGATTCGATGACATCTACTTTGCTCCGCATTCGCGCCATACTGATGTTTATACAGAGCAATTGCTGAAACACCCGGAAGTCAAGCTCCTGTCATCATCTGAGGAAGCGGGTCCTTTCATCATGAGTGCCAACGGCGGAAGACAAATCATGGTAACAGGACACCTGGAATATGAAGCAGGCACACTTGCGGAAGAATACACAAGAGACAGAACCAGAGGCCTGCAGGTCCCCATGCCAAAACACTATTTCCCGAATAATGATCCCGGCAGAACCCCCCATAATAAATGGCGGTCACATGCCCATTTAATGTTTTCCAACTGGCTGAACTACTATGTTTACCAGGAAACTCCTTATGATTGGGATTAATAGTGCAGTGAACGGATAACTTAATTTGCATCAAAAAGCATGAAAAAAGCCGGTATTTGAGAGGTTTGCCCCTCTCAAATACCGGCTTTTCCTTATGATTGCTGAGCATAATACACTTCTTCAAATGGCTGAACTACTACAAAGCCGTTGCCTGAAAACTTCATTTGGATCGACTCTCCGCTTCCTCTTCCAAGGAACGTTTTAAATGAGATATCTGTCACAAATTCCGGCTGCAGTGTACCTGACCATGCAACTGTCGCATTTGGATCTGTATACACCGGATTATCAGGAGTAACCAAGAGTGTCAGCGGCTCATAGTGAGAAGTGATAGCCACCATTCCTGTTCCTTCTAAACGAACGTTGAACAAACCTCCTGCAAGCATGCCTGCCATCCTCTTCATTAACTTAATGTCCCAGCTGATAGAAGGCTCGAATGCAAGCAGATCATTCCCATTTACAAAGATGGCATCTCCATCGAGATTCAGAATTGAAATTTTCTTTCCTTGGTCTGCAAGGTACAGCTTTCCGTTGCCCGTAGCTTTCATTAAAGCTGCCCCTTCTCCAGTAAGTGCCTTTTTAAACATTTTTCCTAAGCCATGCTCGAGTATCCCCTCGCGTTCAAACTTAATTTGGCCGCGGTAGGAAACCATCCCGCCTGCTTTAGCCCAAACCTGGCTGGTTAAATTAATTTCGAGCATCCTTGGTGTTTCAAGTTCAAATAATCCTTCTCCTTTATCCTGCTGTTTTGTCTGCTTTACAAACTCTTCAATTGAATATCTGCTCATTCTCTTCCCATCCTTCATTTTTCCTGTTTTCAAGCATAAAGATCCACATAAAAGATAATGATTGCTTTAGCTCATCCGTCAGCGAGCCTTTTGAAAGCTGGTCTGATGCTTTTTTATAAACACCAAGTTCATCAATCTTTGACCATCCGTTTTCTTTTGCAAGCCGTTCAAACTCCCACGGCATCATGGTATTGCAGATAACTTTTTCCTTATAAAGCCTGCGGTAGCTGTTAGCCCTGGGTGCAGCTGTTGGACCAAGAATGCCTATACATGCCCTTCCGCCCGGCTTAACAGTTCGCCGAATTTCTTTTAATACATCCAGCGGGCTCTCTGTCCATTCCAGTGAATTGATGGCAAGGACCGCATCAAGTGCATTCTCTTCAAGGGTAAGATCTGAAATGTCTTCTTTCTTAAATACCGCACCTGTTTTTTCGTTCAATTTTTCTGCTTTATGTATCATCTCTTCAGAGACATCAATCCCGATAACTTTATAGCCAGCCAAAGCAAGTTTATATGAACCATACCCATCACCGCATCCAAGGTCACATACGGCAGATCCCTTTTTGACATGCTTTTCGAAGAAGGAGATGATATCCTTTCGGCTCCCTTCCTCCCACATTGCTGCACTCTTTGCATTCCATGATTCCGAATTTTCATCCCAAAGCCTCTCTGCTTCTGCAGACCAGTTAAAAGTGCTCATCATATCCCCCCGTGTATGCATACGATTGTTCATTAAAAAAGTTCCCAATATTTTAAATTCGCTAAGATTATCAAAAATACCTCTGATTATAAAATGTTAAAAAAGTCAACAATACTGATAGAAAATGAATAAGGAGTGTTTATATGAACGGCGAACAGCTGACTGCAGTATACAGAAACAACAATGAAGAGATTATTTCATTCCTGACTTCCGGAGGAAGGATCATTTCTTATCGGAAAGCACTATTGGAGGCTAAAGAAGGCTTGATTGAAGGTATTCAAATTTATGAAAACGAAGATGGTTCGATATATCTGAATCCTTCCTTTGCGTCATCTTTTGATGATTTTCCCAGCTTCTATTAAAAAAGTCCGGTGCATGAAAAAAACCTGACGCAAAGCAGTCAGGTTTTTACTGTTCTTCTTCATTTTTACGCTGGATTTCCCTCAGCACTCCAATGCGGCTATCATCCTCTTCAAAAAACTGAACCAAGTCGCCAACCCTATCGATGGCATCCCAGCTCAGGTGATGTTCAATGCCTTCCACATCTTCATAAATATTTTCTTCTTTAACTCCAATAATACGCAGGAGCTGTTCTAAAAGTTCATGCCGATATACAAGCCTCTTGCCGATTTTTTTTCCTTTTGCCGTTAAAATAAGCCCTCGATACTTTTCATAAACTAGATACTCATCCTTATCAAGCTTCTGAACCATTTTTGTCACAGAAGAGGGATGTACAGAGAGAGCCTCGGCAATATCAGAAACTCTGGCATATCCTTTGTCCTCGATTAACATATATATTTGTTCAATGTAATCTTCCATACTTGGTGTTGGCATTACGCAACCTCCTGCCAATTAGAAAAGCGCAAGCGCCTTGCCCACCCCCGACAAACACAAGACGAGCCTATCAGAAAGGCGTTCTTTGCCTCTTTGGGAGGATTGACTTGTGATCTCGAGGGGGTAGCCGCTCGAGCTAGACCATTCTCAAAATTCAAAGATATAAATTCAGATATTATAAATGCGCAGAGCGCCATGTCCACTTTATTTCATTCATTAACAATTATAAGACTTTAACGATTTTACTACAGTTGGAAAATGGAGACAAGGAAATACGCTGCTGCAAGCCAATTCAGGTCTTTTGCGGGAAGAGAAATTTGACTCTATTCTCCTGTCGGTCCCAGGTTAATTTAGCTGAAAATGTTTTATCCTTTCCTTTGCTTGTAAAACCTTCAACTAAGTCTGTTTCCCCATCCTTCAGTAGCTGTTTGATCAGTTTCTGAGTCACCGTCTTGCCCATAATGTTTTTGGAAATAGTGAAAGTGCATTTTGTTTTATTATAATTGGAGCAGCCATAAAAGCTCCCCTTATCAACAGCTTTACCATCACACAGCATGCATTTGCCCAGATTGACTGCTCTTTTTTGCTTGAATTTCCCGGGCGTGAACCCCTCTTTATCTTCCTCAGAGAATGTCCACTTTCCCGCATGTTCAATGGAGGCGGAAATCAAATGGCCAACCATTTTATTGGTTTGCTCCATGAATTGTTTGGGGGATGCCTGACCATCCGAAATATCCTTCAGCCGCTGTTCCCATTTGGCTGTCATTTCTGGAGAAGCCAGTATTTCTGTGCCTATTGCTTCTATCAGGATTTTTGCTTTTGAGTTTGCATATACAAGATTCTTCTTTATATCAATGTATTTGCGCTCCTTCAGCATTGTGATGATTCCCGCCCTTGTAGCTTCCGTTCCAAGGCCTTCCGTCTTCATCAGGACCTTCTCAAGTTCCTTATCTTCGATTTGCTTCCCGGCCGTTTTCATCAGTGTAATCAGCTGGCCTTCCGTATACCTTTTTGGCGGCTGGGTTTTGCTTTCTTTTACATCCGCCTTTAACACTGTACCTTGATCACCCGCCTGCAATAAAGGCAGAATCGGTTCCTTTTCCTTCTCCTGCTGCGGAATCACTTTTCTCCAGCCTTCTTCAAGCTGTACTTTTCCCTTGGATAAAAACAAAGCTCTTCCATCTGCAAGGGTTTTAATAGTTGTATATTCTGTTACAGCTTTTCCATAATGTGCAGCTATTAAGCTCCTAACGATCAGGTCATAGAGAATTTTTTCATCCGAAGATAATCTTACCAGGTCGGGCACTTGTTCGGTCGGAATAATAGCATAGTGATCAGTTACCTTTTTATCATTCACATACCGTTTATTCTGCAAAATCGAGCTTGAAGGCAAAGGGAAAAATTCCTTATACTCATCTTTTGTTTCCATTTTCCTGAGGATCTCCGGAAACATTTCCGCTTCTCCTTCTGTTACATGCCTGGAATCTGAGCGAGGATATGAAACGATTCCTTTTTGATAAAGCTTCTGCAATACATCAAGTGTTTTTTTGGGCGGGAATTTGAATCTGCGGTTGGTTTCTGCCTGCAATGCAGAAAGGTTATAAAGCATCGGCGGCAGGAATTCTTTTTTTTCGGCCTGCACATCTTCTACCTGTGCATCTTTGTCCCTGCAGAATGCCGCAATCTTTTCGGCAAGCTCCTTCGTCTTAATTCTTGATTCCCCATCTTTTTCCCACTTGCCGGTATATTTTTTCCCGTTTACTTTAAACTGTGCATTTACTTCCCAGAAAGGTTCGGAAACAAAATTCTGGATTTCCTGTTCCCTTTTTACGATTAAAGCTAAAGTGGGAGTCTGAACCCTTCCTACTGAAAAAACATCCGAGAAGCCTTTCTGCTGCAGAAGAAGACTGTATAATCGTGAAGCATTCATGCCAACGATCCAGTCGGCACATGCTCTCGTATAGGCTTCATAATATAAGTTCCTTGTGTCACTTTCATCCAGCAGGGTAAGAAACCCTTCCTTTATGGCTTTAGGTGTCAAGGAAGAGATCCAGAGCCTTTTCATGGGCACTCTGGTACCGGTAAGCCTTAGAATATTCCGGATGATAAGCTCGCCTTCTCTCCCTGCATCACCAGCATGGATAATTTCTGTTAAGTTAGGATTAGAAGCAAGCTGTTTGATTATATTAAATTGTTTTGCTTTATCCTTTGTCACTTCATATTGAAATTGCTCCGGAATTATGGGCAATGTATCCAATGACCATTTTTTCCAATCCTTCTTGTATTTTTCAGGGGCAGACAGCTGGCATAGGTGGCCTATAGCCCAAGTAACATGAGCCCCATGGGGAAATATATCGTTCGGAAGAATCTCAATATATCCCTGGTGTTTCTTCATTTTAAAAATAGAAGCCAGCGTCATACCCTGATCGGGTTTTTCCGCGATTATCAATTTCATACTTTAGCTCCCTTTGCATTGTAGAACAAATTGTAGACATCTATTTTAATATTAACCTAAAAATTTAGCAAAGGGAGTTAAAATACCTATATAGTTATGAAATTTTTAAAACAATCTGTTCCGCTAAGCAAAACAAAAGAAGAATCCCCTGACAGGATTCTCCTCCGTTACTTATCTTTTTAGAATAAAGCTTGTTTGTGCAGGTACTTCAATTGTTTTTGACTGATATATCTTTAGGGTTTTTATCCCTGCCTGTTTTCCGTCTGCAAGCAAATGCCAAGGGCCCTTGCCTGGAAGTGTTATTTTGGCTGTTTCTGTATTTGCATTATGGATTACAACAATCTCTTTCGCTCTATCTTTTAGGCCTTTTGCATCCAGTCTATAAGCCACCGTATTATCTGGGGCATCAATAAATTCAAGCTTTGATTGAATATCCTCAGCTGATGTCATTCTAAACGATTTATAATGCTTTCTGAGCTTAATCAGACCTTTAAAATAGTCTACTTCCCCGCTGAAATCTGTTCGGCGGTCCCAGTCTAACTGATTTACACTGTCAGGGGATTTATAGCTGTTGTGATCCCCGTATTTTGTCCGCATGAATTCCTGGCCTGCATGAACAAAGCTGATTCCTTGGGATGTCAGTATAATGGAAGAAGCCAATTTATGCATTTTCTTTCTTGATTCCTCCGCTGCGTCTGGATTAGTCAGTTCAAGCTTATCCCAAAGAGTGTGGTTATCATGCGCCTCAGCATAGGTAACCGCCTGTTCAGGATCTTTGTATGTGGCCATAGTGCCCGGATATTCCAATCCTGCTGCAATTCCTTGCTGAACAAATTCTTCCATGCCTTGTTTGCCATTTACAAAACCTTTATCCAGTTCATCAAACACACTGCCTTTTAAACCATCCCGGATGCCATCGTTGAAATGGCCAATGCCAGGCATATCTTCGGCATTTTTCTGATTGGCCTTTCTTTCAGCTGCCAGTGGTGTGTTTAAATCCCATCCCTCCCCAATGATAATGATAGTAGGATCAATTTTATCCAATGCCTTTCTTACTTTATTCATTGTCTCAGTATCATGAATGCCCATCAGATCGAAGCGGAATCCATCAAGATTATATTCCTCAGCCCAATATGCAACAGAGTCGACGATAAATTTCTGCATCATTTTTCTTTCCGAAGCTGTATCATTGCCGACTCCTGTGCCATTGGCAAGTGTTCCATCTTCGTTATAGCGGAAATAGTAGCCTGGAACAAGCTTATGGAAACTGGATTCATTTACTGCAAATACATGATTATACACAACATCCATTACAACCCGCAGCTGCTCTTTATGGTATTCCTGAATCATTGTCTTCAATTCTGTAATTCTTGCAGCTGGATCATAAGGATCAGTAGAATACGAGCCTTCCGGCACATTGTAGTTTTTAGGATCATAGCCCCAGTTATATTGTGGTTCGTTCAGTTTTGTTTCATCAACTGTCCGGTAGTCATAAATCGGAAGGAACTGAACATGTGTGACTCCAAGATCTTTTATATGATGTAAACCTGTTTTTTCTCCTTTTGAATTTAAAGTGCTTTTCTCAGCAGCTCCAAGGAACTTCCCCTTATGCTTAATGCCGCTGTCCTCATGAATCGAAAGGTCCCGTATATGAACTTCATAAATGATGGAGTCCTCTGGATTCTTTAACTTCGGCTTCTGTTTATTCCACTTTTTAGGGTCGGTTGAATCCAGATCCATCACAACGCCCCTGTCGCCATTCACTGTTACAGCCCGGACATAGGGATCAGTCGCTTCTGTCCATTCCCCTCCGATTTTAACTTTATAATTGTAAATCAGCCCATTTTGATTACCTTTTAGAACAGTTGTCCAGGTTCCTTTTTCACCTCTATTAAGAGGCAGTTCTTCAGCAGTCTGATCATGCCAGCTGTCATAAAGCACTATCGATGCTTCACTTGCTGTAGGGGCCCAAAGCCTGAAGGAGGTTTGATTTTTCGCATACTGGTTTCCCAGCTTCCCATCATAATAGAAAGCATCATCAAATTCCTTTGATCTGACAATTTCCCCAATCTTCACCTCTGCCTCTCCGAATGAAACTGCAGAAATTTTATATGATTGCCTGAAATCTAGTTTATCTTCTGTTATCACTCTTACTTTATTTGTAAAATCCTTTTCCTCGTCCCCGTCAAAAGGAACAACATCTTTAATATCAGCATTGTCAATTTCAATGATGGATTCCCAATCCCTCCACTGGAAAGGAAAATTAGTTTCAAGCGTAATCTGATTAAAAGTATCCATAGAAGCATTCACTATTTTTGGATCTTTTTCAATATAGGCTGGATTGTAATAAATTCTTTCTGTTCCCTGAACAATCCATATTTCTGCATTCCCATTTTCATCGAACTTTGTAATAAAGCGATCACTAAATTCCTTGCCTGCCCAGTCATTTCCTTCTATGCTCTTCCTGACTATAAATCCGGCCTTTGTCATACCTTCCGGATTTTCAAGCTCAAATTCAGCAACTTTCCCAAAATCATCTTCTGCTGCAAAATCAACTCTTTTGCCATCTTTGCCTTCTGGCCAAGTCCATAAATTCCAGCCTTCATAATTACCGTCATATCGAAAGTAGTGGAGTTTTACCTTCACCCTTCCAAATGCCGGAAAGTCTCTGTACTCACCATCAGGCGGTGATGTATATGTATGTTCATCGCCTGCTTTTACCCATACTTCATCATTGCCGCTCTGTACATTGATGAATCGGTCTCCCCCATCCTTCTCCCAGCTGTCAGTACGGACAATAAACCCAACTTCATCATGGATTCCAGGGAGTACAATCTCTGCAGTGAGTCCAAATTCATCTTCACCAGTGAATTCAAAAGCCTGACCTTCGCCATCTTTAGGCCATACCCATAAATTCCAATCTTTCGCATTGCCCTCTGCAGGCTGATAATGGATAGTGACTGCAGTAGTCTGATCGAGCCCTTGTGTCGATTTTTCAGCTGATGCAATCGTTTGCATAAATGGGGATAAAAGATTGGATGCCGCCAATATTATAGCAGCGGCCAGAAAAATAAACTGTTTATACCCTCTCAACATAAGTCCTCCTTTGCAAATTGTTTAAAGTTTCCTGCAATTATATATTAATCCATGCAGGAAAGCGTTTGCATAAGGCGGAAGACCCTGTGATTTATTACCTAATAAATTTGCTTGCAATAAGAAAAGCGCAAGCGCCTTGCAGTAAGAACGCCATATCTCTCAAAAGCTGCCAATTTTGGTCGTGCGGTGTGTATACCGTCGAAGCCTTCCTTAACCTGTGGGCATCAAGCACACGACTAGCCTCTCGGAAAGGAGTTCTTTCCCTTTTTTCGAAGGCTGCCCTACATGTAGAGGCGACTGCACAGGGACGACAAGCATAAGACGAGCCCTGCAAGAAGTGTACTTTCCTTGGAAGGGATTGGCTAGTCTTTCGTCACTAGGAGCCGCAACTAGACAGCCTTGTGACCTCGAGGGGCAGGCGCTCCTCCTAAAAGCTAACACTTTTAGTCGTGCGATGATAAAGCTGTCGTTGCATTCCTTGTGGAGCTGGAAAGTTATCGACGATTAAAATTTTTTTCTATCAAAAAAATGGCTTTTGCCGATCATTCTTTAAGATAGCGCTTTATTGTCAGGTTTTTTTGGATGTACCATTTATTTTCTGTAACAATGTTTGCGACCGTCAAAATCATGGATGGAATTTTCTCAACATTAAATACAATGATGCCTAATTGGTCATTCATAATAAGAAATGACTCTCCATGTGAGTATAGAGGGAGATCCTTGCCAAGCTGCAGGATCGAGCTTATGATGGCCTGCTTCTCTTCTGCTTCTATTTGGATGTTGGGTGAAAACCTCAAGATCCAATCTTGATTCTCAATGGAAAACCGATACATTTTCCTCACCCTTTGCCAACAAGATAATTAATAATTAATATGAGAAAATCTCTAATTTATGTTATCAATTGACTAGTGAACATTGCATTTCACTCTCAAATAAACAAAAGTTGAAATATTTTAAATATTTTATTGTTTTTTGTAAAAAAGCGTTTTAATTCCTTGACGGAAAGTGCCCATTCATGTATATTATAATCATCATTTAACAGAATATATTTCCGTTATTAGATAAAAATATCTGCTCTATGTTTTGTTAGGTGGTAATATTCATCTAAGGCACAAGATGTGTCTTGACAGGCTTAGGAGGAAAAGTAAACATGCAAAACGGTAAAGTAAAATGGTTCAACAATGAAAAAGGTTTCGGTTTCATCGAAGTTGAAGGCGGAGACGATGTATTCGTTCACTTCACTGCTATCCAAGGTGAAGGTTTCAAATCTTTAGAAGAAGGCCAGGAAGTTTCTTTTGAAATCGTTGAAGGAAACCGCGGACCTCAAGCTGCAAACGTTGTAAAACTATAATTCAAATATAACGATAAAAAGGCTGGCACCTGCCAGCCTTTTATTTTTTTCCTGATTTATGAAAGCTTGCTGCCTATTGATTTAATTTTCTCACCTACAGTGCACTCTGTAATGCAAAATCGATGGGCATATCTGCGCCCTCTTTCCTCTTTATGATGCTTATGAAGGAAGCAGTCTTTGCAGTAACTGATTATCAGCTCCTCCACTTCATTAATAATTTCCTTCCTGCTCAAACGATTCACGCCTTCCTTATATCGGATTATATGATCTGCATTTTGCTGTTAATAAACTTCCCCTGCAGTGCCTGACCGGCCAATTTATCTGCTTCTTTATTTTCATTGCGCGGAATGGGTCTATATCTTGGCAGAATACCAAGCTTTTTAATCTTTTCTTCAATTCGGTCAAGCCAGCGGTTTAAATTTTCTTCATAACATGGCCATTCACCTTCAAGCTGTTTCAACACTACCTGTGAATCACCTTTGAATTCACAAGTCATATGATGAACGCCCATTTCTTCGAGCAGGTTGAGAGTGTAATAAATGGCCGCATATTCTGCTTCATTATTATTATCCATCTCATCAAATAGCTCATTTGCCCGCACACGGTACTTTTTTTTGCCCTGTTTAAAATATATTACTGCACCGAGCCCAGCCTGACAGGTTTCTTTATTAAATCCCCCATCAAAAAATACGGTAATATCGTGGGGATCCTCTTCCACTTCCATTAGAAGTTTTCTCATTTCCTTTGTGCTCCATGAAGTGCCAGCTTCATCATAGTAAATTATTTCTTTGCCCTTCCCTGATTTTTCAATATCTTCTCCAGCCTGCAAGGCCGATTCACCGTCAATCCAGTCTGAAGTAAATAATATATCCTCATTACCTTTAAGTTTATATTTCCATTCCAATTTATATTTCATTAAGGTCAGCCTTTCTGTACTTTATTAGCTGGTCATCATTATTAGAACTGTTTGCAATAGTTGAACTTATTATACTTTACTCAGTTTATTACTAACTGAGTATATTTCAAGGTATAATGGTCAATGACAATTTTATATCTCCTGCGGTTCGTAAACTCCCGCATTAACAAAACTAGGAGGAATATGATGTTTAACGAATGGTTTGGACTTCTCTTTGCAATTATTAATTTCACATTAGTATTGACTATGTACCGCGTGTTCGGAAAGACTGGTTTATTCGTGTGGATTGGCTTCTCTACTGTCATGGCCAATCTTCAAGTCGTAAAAACCATTGAAATGTTCGGCCTGACGGCTACTTTAGGAAACGCTATGTACGGTACCGCTTTTCTCGTTACGGATATCCTAAATGAAAAGTACGGAAAGGAAGAAGCAAAAAAAGCTGTATGGCTTGGTTTCTTTACTCTTCTGTCCATGACTCTCATCATGCAGATGGTTTTATTATTTAAACCGCATGAAACAGATTTTGCACAGGAGCCCCTCAGCACTCTTTTTTCGATTCTGCCGCGGATTGCTGCCGGAAGCCTCGCTGCCTATTTAGTCAGTCAATTTACGGATGTTTATATTTTTACCTATTTAAAAAAGAAATTTCCAAAGGATGGCCAATTTTGGATCAGGAATAATGGCAGCACTATGATCAGCCAGCTATTGGATACCCTTGTTTTTACAAGCATTGCTTTCCTCGGCGTATTTCCAATGGAGGAATGGATTCAAATATTCATCACCACTTATTTGCTGAAATTTATAGTAGCTATACTTGATACCCCGTTTGGCTATATTGCTAAACGTTTTCCAGTAAAAGATTAGGATGCCATTTTTGGTATCCTTTTCTGCTTTATCGCGGTCTGACGGGCAGTAGGCTCCCCCAATTAAAGACTCAGCGGTATCAATGGAGGATAACTGGGGGATCCAACTGCCCGTAAAGGCCCGATTGGTTCAACTAACAATAAGTGGGAGATAAAGCCCCCCACTTATTGAAGTTTCACTTTATCGCTTATTTTTATGATAAACTACACTTAGTTTACCCTATTATGCTGTTAAAATCAGGAGGCAGTTTAATTGATTGAAGTGTATATCGATGGAGCAAGTGCCGGAAACCCGGGTCCCAGCGGGGCAGGCATTTTCATTAAAAATAATGGCCAAGTTGAACGCTATTCCATTCCTTTAGGGAATATGGAAAATCACGAAGCCGAATACCGTGCATTTATTCATGCTCTGGAAATATGTATAGAAAAGGGATACAAAACAGTATCCTTTCGAACGGATTCACAGCTCGTTAACCGGGCCGTTGAAAAGGAATTCGTTAAAAATAAAAAATTTGCTCCCTTGCTTGAAAATGCTTTGGAGCTTACAAGGCAATTTGATTTGTTTTTTATGAAATGGGTGCCCAGCTCCGAAAACAAAGGAGCGGATGAATTAGCCAGAGCAGCCATTCGCAAAAATAGAACGAAAGGTCAATGAGATAATGAATAGATCGGTTATATTTGCAGATGTAAGCCTATTGCTCGTAGCCTTTGTGTGGGGAACTACCTTTGTGCTTGTACAAAACGCCATTGCTTTTCTTGAGCCATTTTCTTTTAATGGTGTACGCTTTTTCATGGCCGCTTTCTTGCTGGGAGGCTGGCTAGTTATTTTTGAAAGAGAACAGTTAAAGAAAATAAACAAAAAGCTTTTGATTTCTGGAATTATTATGGGCTTGTTTTTATTTATAGGCTATGCTTTCCAGACAATCGGACTGCTTCATACAACTTCCTCAAAAGCTGGCTTTATTACGGGGTTAAGTGTAGTAATGGTCCCAGTCTTTTCTTTTATGCTTTTAAAAATTAAGCCAGGGTTCAATGCTATTATAGGTGTATCAATTGCAACAGCGGGATTGTATTTGCTTACAATGACTGATAAAGTCTCGCTAAATATCGGTGATGCATATGTATTAATCTGTGCAGTTGGTTTTGCCCTTCATATTATATTCACAGGAAAATATAGCAGCAAATACCCGGCCCTGCTATTAACGGTTATTCAAGTAGGTACCGTGGCCTTGCTATCAGGCATTTTTGCGTTTTTTACAGAAAATTGGCAGCAGGCATTTGAAACTGGAGTATTATTTAAGACCAATGTGGTGACTGCTCTAATTGTAACTTCATTGTTTGCGACCGCGCTCGCATTTTTTGCACAGACGGCTTTTCAAAAATTCACAACCCCAACAAGAGTGGCCCTCATATTCGCCATGGAACCTGTGTTTGCTGCTGCTGCAGGATTTATGTGGGCGAATGAGAGACTTTCCTTTAGTGCCCTGACTGGCTGTCTGCTAATTTTTGCAGGTATGGTCTTTGCAGAAATTCCTGCTAAGAAAACATTATCCATCTTTAGGAGAAAAACAGCTTAATAAATAGAAAAAGGGCGTGTCCTCAAAAAACACGCCTTTTAAATGATTGATTTTTCTTTTACAAATTTTATTGCTTCACGCCTGCTGGTAATATTCTTTGAAACCAATGTTTCAAGCAATGATACGTAAAAACTGCCGTCAAATGATTTCTGAGCTTTTAATGTAAGTTCTATTGCTGCATTGGCAAGCTCATCAGAAGCATTGGTATAATTTTTGCCAAAGTAAATGAAGCCAATCGCGTCTTCCCGAAATTGAAATCCTTTACTTTGCAAAAAGTGCAAATACTCTTCAACTGTCTTCATTTCACTTACCCTCTTCCCCTGCTCCCTCCTGCGTTCTCCTAAATCTTACCTGATTTTTCGACAATTATCTACCTTTTTTCTGCATGAAGCAGGGGAGTTGTAAGCTCAATTATTTCTTCTTAGTTAGAAGGTAGCCAAGTGTTCCGGTTAATACACCGAGGAGAGCTCCGCCCAATACTTCAGCAGGCTGGTGGCCGAGCATTTCCTTCAGCTTCTTTGGACCTTCCTCTTCAAACTTAACTGTCTCATCTTTGTGAATTTTATCAACCAGCTCACCAAGACTATTTACCTTTAAGGTAAGCTCACCGGTTTGGCGCCTGATTCCCTGGGCATCATACATAACAATCAGGCCATAAACCAGTGATAAAGCAAAGTCGACCGTCGGAACTCCGCGCTTTAAAGCTATAAAAGTGGTTAAAGAAGAAACACCAGCCGAATGAGAACTCGGCATGCCCCCTGTCTGGAAAAACAAATCAGGACGAAGTTCTCCCTTTTTCACATAATGGATGGGGATTTTTAGGCCCTGTGCCAGCCCTATACTTAAAAGAGCGATATAAACTCCCTTGTTCATAACAATTCACCTCTTCTTTATTGTGAAGTATGCAGACTTTTATTATTCCTCCTTCAAATGCTAAATAGGCCTGTAATTATGGAATAATTAAACCCAAAACAGAAGAAGAACTCACCGCATCAGTTGCTAAATTGTACCCTCGATGGACATGATTAAAACCCGAAGACTTTAACAATAATAAGGTTATCAATGGAGAAGTTGCTGACTGGGGAGGTGAATCACATGAGCAAAAATGGACATACAAACAGAGGAATAAAAGCACCTGGTGTAAACCCTCAAGGATACGGGCAGGATGCTGAATTTTCAGAGGAACCTAAAAGCAAACTGGAGAATGCAGCGAAAAAGAAGAATACTAAGTAAATTGGATGCCGCCTTTGGCGGCATTAATGTTTGTTAGAGTAAAGCTGCATTTGGGGTCTGATGGAGATGTACACATTTTACTTCGGTTATATGTGCATGATCCTTGTGTGAGCGGTTACTGTCATTTTTGTGCGCGGGGGTTCTTCGGTATGCGCGCATGATTATGGTGTGTGCGGGTTTCTTGCATTTATGCGCTCAGTTTTCTCTTTTACTTGGAGATGCGCAATCATGAAAAAAATTTAAAACCCCAGGCAGGAGCCTGGGGTCTCTATTATGCATATTCCTTTTTAAAATCAAGAAATCTATGAAGACCGCGGAATTCAATTTCAGTGAATTTCTCTATGACCTTTTCCCGGTTCATTGTGAATTGCGCCAGGTCTAGAGGGCATTCAACAGGTACATCGCATTTTATTTCGGCGAGCTGTCTGCTCAAGTGCAGCATTTCAAGATCCTGTTCGATCTTGGCACGCTGTCCTTTTGTGAGCTGTTCCAGGTTTTCTAATACACCTTCAATATGCTCAAATTGCTGCAGCAGCTTCAGAGCTGTTTTTTCGCCAATCCCTTTTACTCCGGGATAATTATCACTTGTATCTCCCATGAAGGCTTTCAAATCAATCATCTGCTTCGGTGTTATTCCCTTTTCTTCATAAAAGGTTTCTGTCGTATGCACAAGATAATTGCCGTAGCCTTTTTGCAGCAAAATGACAGAAATATTATCATCCAGAAGCTGAAGGATATCCTGGTCGCCAGTAAGGATCAGTACTTCCGCTTCCTGGCTTGCTTTTCTTGCAATGGTGCCAATGCAGTCATCAGCTTCATATCCTTCAAGGCCAATATTTGGAACATCAAAAGCTTCCACGACTTCTTTTACCAGATCGAATTGAGGCACAAGTTCAATTGGAGCTTCAGGACGGTTTGCTTTATAGGCATCAAACATTTCCGTACGGAAGGTTTTGCTTCCCATATCCCAGCAAACGGCCACATGAGTCGGGCTAAAGGAAGAAACAGCCGTTAAAAAGTGTTTAACAAATCCGTAAACTCCATTTGTAGGTATTCCTTTTGAATTTATCATAAATTGACCGGACATCGCTGTTGCAAAATATGCCCTGAACAGCAGAGCCATTCCATCAACCAGCAGCAGTGAAGGTTTTTTCTCGTTCATTTTTCCGCCTCCCGATTATAATCATAACAACTATTATATCATGGGAAACTCTCCGTTTCTCTTGAAAAGTTTTACAGCCCTATTCTGTTTCCCTTATTAGTTCAACTCCATGTTCTTCCAGTTCATAGTAAGTAGCGATTCGCGCATTTCGGACATTATTATTTAATGGATACGCATATGTAGTTCCATCTTTAAAGGTAAAGATTAATTCATCATCAGACATAACACCCATTTTGTTTATGACCGTTTGCCTGGCATGTTTGATTTCCGGCCAATTATAGTGCTTCTCCTTCAAACTGAATAATGTATTAAAATGGACACCATTCTTATCAATATAGTGGTAATAATCAAAACTGAGGATAACTGTAGCCAGTGAAAACAAAAAACCGGCTCCTGTAATAAATTTCGCAATCCTGCCCAATTTTTCAGCACTGTGCAGCCAAACCCCCGCTAGGATAAAAATCCCCATCGATGCCAAAGCTATGCTAAATGTAACATAAGCGGCTTTAGGCGCTTCGAAAACCCAGGTCCCTTCAGGTCTGAAAAATTGTGCCTGAAATGGTGAAAGTAAAAATATAGGAATAAAAATTGCTGACAATATTAGAATAATTGCAGTCGTTACCAATATTTGTTTTGTTTCAGTTCTTTGTTTTTTTGTTATCGTGTAGCCCGAAGTATTCATTTAACCACCCCATTTTCAAAATCTATTAAACCTTTTGAATTATATAATAATTTTAACAGTAAAAAAATCCCTTTTTTTAAAAGGGATTCCTCTATTCTTCGACAGTTTCTATTTTATTTCCGTCATAAGAGATCCAATCGCTGAAGCTTCCAGCATATAATTTAACATTACGGAAGCCAGCTTCCTTTAATGCCAGAAAATTAGGTGCTGCTGTTACCCCAGATCCGCAGTAAACAACTACAGGTTTATTCTTATCGATGTCTGCAAACCGTTTTTCCTGTTCCTCTGCTTCTTTAAACCTGCCATTTTTATACGCTTCAAGCCAAACTCTATTGATTGCTCCAGGGATATGGCCGGCTTTTTTATCAATTGGCTCCTCCAGTCCCAGGTATCTCTTTTCCTCTCTCGAGTCAATAATTACAGCAGTATCCTGATTACCGGTATATTCTTTAACTTCTTCGTATGAGGCAAGTATGTCAGGCCGCAGATCGATTTTAAAGTCAGCTGGCCCGAAGCTTTGAATCTTATTATACAAAGGATAGTCGCTTTCAGCCCATTCTTTATATCCGCCGTTCAATACATAAACTTTATCATGTCCCAAATACCTGAGGAGCCACCAGAACCTTGCGGCAAAAGCCCCTTCTCCTCCATCATAGGCAATTACTGTGGTATCCCTGCTGATACCAGCCTTCTCCAGGACTTCTTTAAATTGAGAGGGATTTGGAAGCGGGTGCCTGCCCCCATGTTCTCTAACAGGGCCTGACAGATCCTTCTCTAAATCAAAATACACGGCATTGGGAATATGGCTGAGATTATATAAGCTGCGCCCTTCTTCAGGTGACCCAAGTTTAAAGCGGCAGTCGGCAATTCGGATATTAAGATCATCCAGTTTAGTTACTACCCATTCCTTTTCTACTTGATACTTCATTTAAGGTTCTCCCCTTTTCTCTTTTCCATCAGGCGTTTTATATGTTCCTTTGGTGTCCAGCAGTTAAATTGATAGTCAGGTTTCGTTTCATAGCCCAGTCTGCTGCAAAAATAAACCATTCCTTCTTTACGCTTTTCAGGATGGAAGTTTACGCAGGTTGCACATGCATGAAATGAATTTTTCTCCATAGCTCTCCCTTTACTTCTCAGAATGATATTAAACTTTCAGCAGTTCCCAAAGCCATTTATTCAGTCCGGATACTTTGCCTTTTCCTATAGGCATTGATTCACCGGCTGTATAGAGGAATTCCCTTTCTGACTCGAGTGTATCAGCTATTTGATTAGCTAGATGCTCCTGAATAAGATCCCCGCGTTGTTTTGCATTAACCAGGGTCTGATAAAAGCGGGTAATCTCATCCTCTTCCTTTAAGCAAAAGAGACCTGTATACAAAAAATCTCCGTTTATTTTGCTTTGCTGAAGCAGCTGCCTTGAAATGAGGCAGGCTCTTATCGCCTGGATTAACAGCTTCTGTTTTTTAATAGAAAAGCCCTCTTTTTTTGCCGCTTCCCCAAGATTGCGGGAAAATAGCTGGGTGTAATGCTGGAATAACTTATACCGTGAGAACTCTTTTTCCGCGATACTCCTCAGCCTATTTGAAAAGCCATCCCTATCCTTGTAGATGATGGGTGAGTATGCCCATTCGAATATACTTGGATTTGATCTTTGCATAAGGTCAAATGCTTTAAAAATATCCCAGCCGTGCGCATCATAAGGGTTATCTGAATCAATAACCTCTTTGGCACGTTCAAGGGAAAGATATGCTTTCAGGTCCTTATGTTTAAAGATGAAGCGGATATCATAATCTGATTCCGCATCATCTGTCCCCCAGGCCCTGCTTCCTGCTTCACATGCAAACAGGATGTCTATATTATATTTTTCTTCAGCAGCGGAAAGCCATTTTTCCATAAGAAAAGCAGCAACCTTTCAATACCTATTATTCGTACTGTGCAATGTTCCTCTCAATTTCTTTCAGCTCTTCAATCGGGAAATCATCTTTTAAAGCAGCCGTAATACCTTCATAATATTCATTGTTCTGTTCAATCAGCGAATTGAGCAGCCGCTCAAATTCGACCGTCAGCAGGCTGCTGTAATGGAATTTTAGTCTGGTGCTTTCAGCTTGCAGGTAACGATCTGCAGGTTCCTGCAGGTTCTTCTCCAGTTCATCCGCCAACTGCTTGCGTTCATTCTTTTCAAAAAACGTTTTTGGGTTTTTAAAGTAGGATAGAGCCTTTTTAAATTGGTTCGGGTCTTCATTGGAAAATGCAGAATCAAATTCAATACTCTCCATTTTTAATGGCTCATATGAGCTAAAAGACAAATCACTGTTCACATTGGCGGCTTTTTTCGAAATAGTCTCCTGCTGCTGGCCGATCAGCTTGGATATATAGGATTCAAGCCTTAATGTTGTTGCACGAAGTTCCTGGGCAAAATCAAACCCAAAGCTTGCAAGGAATTCATCAAGAGCGATTTTAAGCATTTTCTTTAAGTTCCGGCCATCATCCTTCAGGACTGAAGGGTTGAAAGCCTCCTTAACAAAATCAAAGAAACGCAGAAATACTCTTTGCTTGATGTAAAAGACTAGCTCATCCGTTTCCTGTTCAAGCCTTTGGGAAAGCAGTTCGGATTTTTGTCCACGGATAATCTCAGTAACCGTCTGATGCTCTTCCTCAAGCTGTTTCAGCTTTTCAAACCTGACTTCTTTATTTTCCTGTGAGGAGGAAATGTAAGACCTCAGCTGGGCTAATAGCCGCCTCCACTCTGTTTCTGCTGATGAGATGGAAATATTCAGCAGGTCTTGATTTATAAAGGAGTAAAAGCTTTTTTCAAATGAACTGATATTGGAAACTCCCTCTTTGCTGTTATCCAGCTTCTCTGCCAGAGCTTGAAGGCTTGAAATGCCAGACAGATGCGGCCGGCGGATTCCGTATTGCACCAGCTGTTCTTCAACGTACTCAAGTACCGAATCCTTTTCTTCTTCATTATTGGCAAGGTCAATGGCATTAACGATAAAGAACATTTTATCAAGTGAGAAGGTGTCTTTGACCCTTCCAAGCTGAATAAGAAATTCTCTATCGGCTTTCGAAAAGGCATGATTATAATAAGTTACAAAAAGGATTGCATCCGAGTTTTTTATATATTCAAATGCGACCCCGGTATGCCTCGCATTAATCGAATCTGCCCCAGGTGTGTCAACCAGGGTAATTCCCTGCCTTGTCAGTTCACAATCAAAGTAAACCTCTATTGTCTCAACGAAGCATGATTTTTCCTCATTGGCTACATAATCCCGAAACTCTTCCAAATCAGCTTTTATGATTTTCCCAAGCTGATCTGTGAAGAAATTAAAACCTCTCATAAAGGCATTAAGAAATGCAAAGTGTGTCTTTTCATTCGCATCGAAATCCTGGTTTTCCCCAGTGATCTTTTTAATCGCTGCAGCAGCATCGCCAAAGTTTCCTGCAGAATAATCAAAGACCTTCAATGAATGATTGATATCATTTAAGAGAGTCTGTGAATCCTTTACTTTTACAAGAACAGTTCCATGGACATTTTCAGCCGTAACAGGCTTAATTTTGTTGATTGCAGCTGTCGTCGGATTTGGTGAAACCGGAAGCAGTTTTTTCCCGATTAAAGCATTGGCAAAGGAGGACTTTCCTGCACTGAATGCACCAAAAAGGGCAACTGTGAATTCTTTGCTCTCAAGCCTTGATGCTTTATCTGCCAAATCAGCAGCAAGCTTTCTGAAACCTGGGATATCCTTTACTGCATTAGCGGTGAATTGAAGCTTTTCAATAACAGGCTGAACGAAAACCGCAGGAACGGCTTCCCCTGTCTGCTCTTCCTCAGCAGATTTTCCAGATTTCTTTGGCACCTTTTCCTTCTCAGCTTTATCTTCATGCAGGAAAACAACTTCAGCTTCATCGACATCTTCTGCTGCAAGGATTTTGGCTTGCTCTTGAAACTCAACTTGAGCAAAGTCACCTGTTAAATAGACTTTCATCTCGGCAGATGCCTTAATAACTTTTTCATTGAGAGCTTTAATTGCACTAAGAGCTTCCGCATAGACAGTAAGCTTGCGGATTTCATTGACCAGTACAGTCTGATCCTGGCTGATATTTTCTTCAAGCGCTTCCAGTAGTGCATTTTTCAGGAAAGCTGCGTTCTTTTTGGCAATTCTCTTTACAGCCTCTGCGGTGTCGTTCGTATACTGAAGAACATAATCTCCTGAAACCATGGCCCCGGACTTTACTGTTTCGGCTAAAACTGCTGGTTCAAAGGAAAGCTTGAAGCTCTGAACTTGTGCTAGAATTTCTGAATCATGGATATTATGCTGCTTGAACTGCTGTAAAAACAGCTCTTTTATATGCCACTCCAGCTGAGACTTAACCTTTTCGGAAAAATCTTGATAGAAGCGGTCAAGCCGCACTGACCTTTCCTGCTCCGTTTTCTGTTTGCTGAAAAATAGGCCAATTTTAAACGAAGGCTGGCACGACTCAAGGTAAGATTCAGCCAGTTCCCTCGTCTGGAAAGGCATTAAATAAGCGTTTTTTAAAATCTCATCTATCTTTCCGGTTAACTCAATATCTGCTTCATGCATAGAAGACTTTAGCTTATTCAACTGATTCTCTAACTCTTGCAGCCTGTTTCCGAGCTGACCCCGTTCATCCTGATCTAATTCAGCCAGTTTTTCTTCCCATTTACCTTTTTCAGCTGCATGGGTGTCTCCTAAAAATGCCAGATGGTCCTCTGTTAATTTCTTTAAAGAATTAAAAACGGATTGGGGCAAAAGCTCTTCACGGTTATCAATGCTGCTGTTAATAAAGTTCTGAAGTGCCTTAAAATCGTTTGCCTGGTGATTTTCATCTTTTAACGTGGTGTAAAAAATCCGTGCAGGCTTTACTCCCCAGGATGCAAATGATTCCTTTACGCTTTCTTTAAATTGTTCAAAGCTGAGCTCTTCATCCCGATGTTTATCAATTTGATTGATAACAAGATAAACTTCTTTTCCTGCAGCCGTCAGTTCTTTTGTAAAAAGAAAATTTAATTCCGACTGGACATGGTTATAATCCATAACATAAAAAATAAGGTCAGCCAAATGAAGAGCAGATTCAGTAGCAATTCTATGCGCATCATCTGTAGAATCGATTCCAGGTGTATCCATAATTACTGCCTTCTTGGGCAAACTGGTGGCGGAATGGCTTATTTCAATGGAATGAATTGAATCGCCGTCCTTGCAATAGGATTTTACCTGTCCGTAATCATACGGAGCAGGATAAAGCCTTGGCTTTCCTTCCTTAAAAATAACTTTTGCATAATCTTCCTCACCTGATTTGACTTTTACCAGGTTGGCACTGGTTGGAATCGGCGAGGACGGAAGGAGGTCTTCTCCTGCAAGCTTGTTAATCATGCTCGATTTTCCAGCAGAAAAATGTCCGCAAAAAGCGATGGCAAATTCCTGGTCTCTTAGCTTAATTAAGAGATCTTTAGCTCTTTTAGCTGTCTGGCTATCCCCATTTCTCTGGGCGAATGTATATATCGCAGTAATTCTGTTCATTAATTCAGTTTGCTGTAATCCTGGTTGCAAAATCGTGTCAGCCATTTCCATTAATCCCCTTGTAACTTTAATTTACTTCCTATTTTAAATGATTTTCGTTTATTTTCCTATATAGGATGGTTTATTCTTTGATTTTTCTAATATTTCTCAGCAGCTGCTTTTATTCTATGTTCATTTGCTTGTATTTTCACATGCGTTAAAAAAACAAAAACCAGGCCTCCCGCGCCTGGTTTCAAAAAATACTATTATCTTGTATGTGGTCTAGCTACGTTATTTAATACATGTTTCATAACAAGTGAGTAGGCAGCAATTGTGCCTGCAACAAATAGAATTGTCATATGTAGCAACACCTTCCTGTTGGAATGATATTGAGAATAATTTTCAAATTCAATTAGAAGTTTATCACGAACGATAATCATTTTCAATAGGGATTTTAAAATTGTCAAACTTTTTTAATATCTCTATTCTTGCCAGGTCTTAATCGTAAAAAAGCTTCTTCGTATCCTGTCAATTCTTTCAGTGCTTTTTCTTCGGCTGGTATCCTGACCGAAAGTACCATTATGTTTAGCAGGGTAAATACAGCCGCAGTGATATAAGCCTGGAACATTAAAGGTATTACGAGAAATTCAGCAGCTACAATTACATAATTGGGATGCTTTATAAAGCGGTATGGCCCCCTTCTGACGACCTTTGCCCCCGGCATGACTATGATTTTGGTATTCCAGTATTTCCCTAAAGAGAAGAGTGCCCATACTCTTCCTGCCTGGGTAAGAAAGAAAAGAATCAGAAGAATGGGCCAAAAAGGGGACAGGTCTTTTTCAAAGATGGTTACTTCAATCAGAAAGCAAATGAAAAAAGAAACGTGAACCACAACGATCCAGGGATAGTGCCGCTGACCAAATTCCAGTGCGCCCCGGCCTTTCATCCACTTTTCATTATTTCGGGCTACAGCAAGCTCTGCTGCCCTCTGCAAAATGATGACGGCAATAAATAGTTTGAACAGCATGTATTCACTCCCATTCCAGCAGCAGTAATTCCGAGCTAAATCCCGGGCCGAGAGCAGTTGCAAGTCCGGTATCTCCCTTTCTGCCGATCTCCATAAACCTTTTCAGCACGTAAAGAATGGTTGCTGAGGACATATTCCCGAACTCCTTTAATACATCAAGTGAAACTTTTGTCATATCAGGATCGAATTGCAATGCTTTCTGATAAGCATCAATAACTTTTTTTCCCCCAGGATGGGCAACAAAATGGATTATTTTTTTCATCTCCATGCCTTTTCCCCTTAGAAATTCCGTTACATTCTGCTTTAGCCAGCCCTCTATTATGGATGGTATATCCTTTGAGAAAACCACATATAAGCCCGCATTCTTCACTTCCCAGCCCATCACATCCAGAGAATTGCGCATTGTTGTTGATTGGGTTCCCAGGATTCTCGGAATGGATGACACCTTTTGAAAATCCCTTTGAACTTCATCACCCGTTATCAGCGCACATGCTGCGCCGTCAGCAAAAAGAGAGGTCCCGATAAGATTACTCTTTGATCTGTCATTGCGCTGAAAGGTCAAACTGCATAATTCTATAGTTAAAACCAATACTTTTGCTTCAGGGTAAGCCAGGCAGTATTCATAGGCTCTTGAAAGGCCTGATGCGCCGCCCGCACAACCCAGTCCCCATATCGGTATTCGCTTCGTATGTTCAGAAAATGGAAGCTTATTCATGATTCTTGCTTCAATACTCGGTGTGGCGATTCCTGAGCTTGAAATAGTAAAGATGGCATCGATATCATCACATTGGAGATTCTTGCTCAGGAAAATGTCATTTTCCAGACAGCACTTTATAGCCTTTGTTCCCAGTTCAATAGCCTGTTCAATATAAGCATTGTTTCGCTCTTCAAATGATTTATCTGTTTTAAACCATTCGAGTCCCTTTGCGAAGTGGCGCTTTTCAATTTGGCCGTTGCGGAAAGCTTTCAATAGGCGTTCAATATCCTTAAAGGACTCTGAAAATAAATCTCTGGCAAAATCCATTACCTGATCCTGTGTCAGAACATGTTCAGGTATTGCTTCTGCAACTGATACAATTGCTGGCATACATGACTCTCCTCCACTTGCTTTCTTTTACTTTTTCCAAATAAAAGCAATTTATGTTACAAAATTGGATAATCAAGCAAAAAAAAGCTCCCCCCATTAGGAGGAAGCAATGTGTTTTGAAGGAGTTGTTGTGCATCTTTATTATAATGGAATAACTAAATGAATATCATTACTAAATCTTTTCCAATTAGCTCTAGAGCCAAGCATTCAATAAAAAATGGCTGGCCCATGGCATAGTTATTCTGATGCATCCAATCCATTATTGTTTTTGTGATGCTTTTGTACTTCTATATATATTTTTTTCGTAACCAGGATACCGCAAGCAGCACAAACCTCTTCTTCATTATATAAAAGCCGGCAGTTATCACAATAAAATTTCTCCATCACATTCCACTCTCTTTCGTGCAAGAAACAATCGCTTCGGAAATGTAAAATACCGATAGAATATTATATTGATTGCCAGAATTATTGTGATTGCCGCAAAGAAGAATTATGAAGCCTTCTGCTCCGCAAAAGATGCAGGCTGAACTGCTTTTTTTCCTTTAGCAACATTGAATACGATATTTAAAAGAATTGCTGTCACACTGCCAGCCACTATACCGTTATCAGTCAGGATACGCACACTGGAAGGCATTTGCGCGAATAGTTCAGGAACGGCTGTTACTCCCAATCCCATCCCGACAGAGCAGGCAATGATTAATAAATTTTCCTGAGAGGAGAACTCTACCTTGCTGAGCATTTTTATTCCATAGGCGACTACCATACCGAACATAGCTACCATTGCGCCTCCTAAAACAGGAGTAGGAATAATGGTTGTCAATGCGCCGATTTTCGGAACTAGCCCAAGCAGTACAAGAAAAGCCCCTGCTGTATATATGACATTTTTTGTTTTAACGCCTGACATCTGAAGAAGTCCGACGTTTTGCGAATATGTTGTATAAGGAAAAGCATTAAAGACAGCACCAAGGATAATCGCAAGTCCTTCGGCACGATAGCCATTTGACAGATCTTTCTCTTCCAATTTTTCTTCACAGATATCACCAAGGGCAAAGTATACGCCCGTAGATTCAACTAAACTGACCATTGCTACGAGTATCATTGTGAGGATCGCTGTCACCTCAAATGTCGGCATGCCGAAATAGAAAGGGGATGGCATATGAAACCAGGAAGCTTCCCCAACAGCGGAGAAATCTACCATGCCCATAAAAAACGCAGTAATGGTGCCAGCAGCCAGCCCCAGCAAAATGGCAATCGCTCGAACAAAGCCTTTAAAGAATCGGAAAAGTACTATGATGAACAGCAAAGTGCCAAAAGCCAATGCTATATTTGTCAGGGAGCCAAAGTCAGGGCTTCCCTCACCTCCAGCCATATTATTCATTGCTACAGGAATTAACGTAATCCCTATAATGGTAACTACAGACCCTGTTACAACAGGCGGAAAAAATTTAACCAGTTTTCCAAAATACTTTGAAACAGCTACAACGAAAATACCAGAAACCAGAATAGAACCATAGATAGCAGGTATTCCATACTGCCCTCCGATCGCAATCATCGGTCCAACGGCCGTAAATGTGCAGCCCAGAACTACGGGAAGGCCAATCCCAAAAAATTTACTGCGCCATACTTGAAGGAGTGTTGCAATTCCGCACATAAAAATATCAATGGAAACAAGATAAGTAAGCTGTTCCCCTGTTAAGCCAAGTGCCCCTCCTACAATCAATGGTACAATTACCGCGCCTGCATACATGGCAAGGACATGCTGAATTCCCAATGAAGCAATTTTAAGCGGATTCTGATTCATCGTATCATTTCCTCCATATTCTTTGCTGTATTATCAAAGCTGATCATGCCGTTTTCAAGTGAGTCAATAATAGCTAAGGACTCGACCCGGAATCCCTTTTCCCTCAGCAGCTGTCCGCCATTTTGAAAGCCTTTTTCAATAACGATTCCAATCCCTGCAATTCCTGATCCCGCTTTTTTTACTATATCCGCAAGACCTAGTGCTGCCTGTCCATTCGCCAGAAAATCATCGATTATAAGGACATTATCTTTTTCTGATAGATATTTCTTTGAAACAGAGATTTCACTTGTTTCTTCCTTAGTAAAAGAATAGACAGAGGCTGTAATCAGGTCATTTACCAGAGTGAGAGATTTTCTTTTTCTAGCGAATACAACTGGAGCATTCAGATGGAGCCCAGCCATTACAGCTGGCGCAATCCCCGAAGATTCGATAGTCAATATTTTTGTAATCCCGCTTCTGGAGAATCTATCTGCAAATTCTTTGCCGACTTCATGCATTAGCTGAGGATCTATTTGGTGGTTCAGAAAAGAATCCACCTTTAAAACTGTCGGAGATAAAACAATCCCTTCGCTCTTTATTTTTTCAATAAGCATATCCATTTTGCATCCTCCTCTATGATAGATAGCCTTCAATTACTCATTCCAGCCATATAAAAAGCCTGAAGCCCATCGCATTCACAACATAAAAATGAGTGAAGCAATGGCCTTCAGGCTAATGATCTAAGCTGCAGGCAAACAAGGATGACTTTAAACGTCCTTTACATTGCTCACTCATAGTCGGATCATTTACGGTAACCCGGTAGAAACTTGCGAGCCATATCCTCGCGATTATATGAGTGAATGTTATTAATTTATTAACATTATAACATCATTTACTAATACTTCAATCAAAAATTTAACTAAATACGAACTAAACAATATATTACCAGAAAATTGTTCGCTAATCAGATAATTCGCCCTCTTCAGTATGTTTATTTTTAAAAATTTGCCTTCCTTCTGAAGCTCAATTAAACCTTCACAGTTTTTTCACAATTCACAGGAGTTTTTTGTGACATAAATCACTTAAATATCAATTTTTCACCATTATCATAGTGTTTAAGTTACGAATGAACAATTTGTGAACTCACTGAAAGCATCTAGAATCTTCCTAAATGTTTTGTATTATGAAAGTGTAATCATTTACTTTTTCCAAATATTCGAAAGGAGTGAAAGACAATGGCGAAAACAGAACTCAGCCGAAAAACAAAAACTGAAATAGAGGATAGCTCTTCCTTAAAGGGAACGCTAGCTTCCGTTTTCTTATTAGGATTCTTCCTGATCATTACATGGGCAGGTGTTTATTCATTATTTATCAGCCGCTTTTAGAGTTAGAAAGGGGAAAAAGCCATGCATATGCATAAATTTGAAAAGGCCTGGCTCACTTTTGGAATCGGATCGCTGCTTGTTTTTCTAACAGTCTTGGGAGTCAGCGCATTTTACCTGGGCAATCAGCCCCCAAGCTGTTTGGCAACAATCGACCCTGAAAAGGTCGATACTACCGCTCCATTTAATGAGCCAGGACTGAAAAGGGTAGAAGGGAAAGATTGGGATTACGAATTGGTATACGTAGCATCTGCGTTTTCCTATAGCCCAGCTGAAGTGGAGGTTCCATATGGTGCTAAAGTGAAAATTATCGCAACAACCAAAGACGTTGTCCACGGTTTCGAAGTTGCAGGATCAAATATCAACATGATGCTAGAACCCGGCTATATCAGTGAACACATTACAACATTTGATAAAACTGGAGAATACTTAATTGTATGTAATGAATATTGCGGTGTTGGTCACCACATGATGTCGTCTAAAATTAAGGTGGTGGAATAATGTTTAATCCTTCAGCAAAATTTAAAGTTGACCGCCGTGACGGAAAATTGGCAATGGCTCACTTTTTCGTTGCATTTACAGCTTTAGCAATAGGCGGCCTTGCTGGCTTATTGCAGACTTTGGTCCGCTCCGGTAAATTCGAGCTTCCGGCAGGCATCGGGTATTACCAAATTCTCACGGTTCACGGTGTTGTACTCGGACTTGTACTTACTACCTTTTTTATAATGGGCTTCCAGTTAGCAGCAACAAGCAAAACATCAGGAACCCTTACAAATAAACAGCGAATTGCCGGCTGGGCCGGTTTTTGGCTGATGACAGCAGGAACTGTTCTTGCAGCTGTCATGATCCTGTTGAATGAAGCTACTGTTCTTTATACTTTCTATGCTCCTCTTCAGGCACATGCATTGTACTATATCGGTTTAACACTTGTTATAGTGGGAAGCTGGATTGACGGGGCAGCCATCATTATGAAGTATGCAGAATGGAGAAGAAAAAATCCCGGGCAGCCGAGTCCGTTATTAACCTTTATGTCATTGGTCAACACAATGATGTGGATTGTGGCAACAATCGGTGTAGCGTCTACTGTTCTTTTCCAGCTTCTTCCTTGGTCATTGGGGTTTGTAGAAACAGTAAATATCGGAGTCAGCCGTACTCTATTCTGGTATTTCGGACATCCGCTTGTTTACTTCTGGCTATTGCCAGCTTACATGGCCTGGTACGTTGTCATTCCTAAAGTCATCGGCGGAAAGATTTTTTCTGATTCATTGGCGCGCATGTCATTCATATTATTCCTGCTGTTTTCAATCCCTGTCGGATTTCACCATCAATTAATGGAGCCGGGAATTGACCCAGCATGGAAATTCTTACAGGTTATCCTAACATTCCTGGTTGTCATTCCATCTCTTATGACTGCATTTTCTCTTTTTGCCACTTTTGAAAGCTTTGGGCGTTCCAAAGGGGCCACAGGATTATTCGGCTGGGTAAAAAAACTGCCTTGGGGAGATGCCCGATTTACTGTTCCTTTCATCGGGATGGTTGCCTTTATACCTGCGGGAGCAGGCGGTATCGTTAATGCGTCCCACCAGATGAACCAGGTTGTCCATAACACGATTTGGGTAACCGGCCACTTTCACTTAACCGTGGCAACATCTGTAGTACTTACATTCTTTGGGGTTTCTTACTGGCTGATTCCACATCTCACAGGAAGAACATTAACAAAAGCGATGAATAAATTGGGTATCATCCAAGCAGTTATCTGGGCAATCGGAATGACATTCATGTCTGGTGCCATGCATGCTGCCGGTCTTCTGGGAGCGCCGCGCCGTTCATCATACTCTGAATATGGCGGAGCAGCACAAGCAGCAGAATGGATTCCATACCAGGTTGCACAGGCAATCGGCGGTTCTATCCTATTTATAGGCATCATCTTAATGCTTTATATCTTCATCAACCTTGCCTTTTTCGCACCAAAGGGAGAGCAGGAATTCCCTGTCGGAGAAGCTGCTGATGAAGCCGAAAAAGCTCCAATGGTATTTGAAAATTGGAAGCTTTGGCTTGGAATTACGGTTGTTCTTATTCTATTTGCCTACACCATTCCTTTTATAGATTTAATTCAAAATGCACCTCCCGGGGCTAAAGGATATAAGCTTTGGTAAAAAAAACACTCCGTTCCGATATGGACGGAGTGTTTTAGTGTTCAAGCTTGCTTGAGTCAGCCGCCCTTCCTGCATTTTTCCTTCTTGCAGGCAAATTCACAATAATTACAGAACTGAGTATCAGCAAAGCACCAGCAATCTGGACTGCACCGAGACTTTCCCCGTAAAGTGTGACTCCTAGAAGCATGGCCACGACAGGTTCAACTGTAGCAATAACAGCTGCTTTGCTTCCATCCGTTTTTTCCAGTCCCCATGTATATACAAAATAGGCGAGAACCGTAGGTACAAATCCAAGACCAATACTAAGAAACAAAACTTCAGTGTTTAGAAAGATTTCAGCTTTTGTCCACAGTCTGGTTACCGGGATTAGAAATACCGATGCAATCAGGAATGTATAAAGCGTAACTGTATACGGATGATATTTTCTTAATGCAAATTTTCCGAATATCGTATACAGTGCATAGCCAAACCCAGAACCCAATCCCGTCATAATTCCAAGCAAAGTGATATCACGGCTGCCTGCTGTTACTCCGGCAATTAGAATGCAGCCTAAAATTGTGCCTGCCACAGCTGCAATCTTTCCAAGATTTATTCCTTCCTTTAAAAACAGGTAAGATAATACAGTAACAAATGCTGGAGCTGTGTAAAGCAGAACGACAGCCATTGATATGCTGATTTGGTTCATTGCTGTGAAATAACAATAATTAAAAAAGACGATGCTCAGTATTCCGGTTCCTGCAAAAAGTCTGATGTCAGAGGCAGATTGCAATTTAAAGCAGTTCCGGAAACGCATAATTCCTATTAGGACAAGAAATATTGCTGCAAAAAAAACTCTCGCGGCCACAATTTCCATAGCCGTAAATCCATATTCTCCGAGCCCTTTAACAAAAACAGCAATAATTCCCCATAGACTTGCCCCTAACGCAATCATAATGAATGGAAGTATTTTCTTCATTATTTCTCTCCATGAAGTAAGAGGATGGCTGAGGCCACCCTCTTCTCAAATTATAATAAACACCTATTTCAACTGATAGACCTTACCGTACTTATCATATAGATAATCAATTAAATGCTGGGCATTCAGTCCTTCTCCAGTTACGTCATTTAAGATTTCAAGCGGTTTTTTCATTTTGCCGAACTGGTGCACATTTTGGGTAAACCACTCTTTGATTGGCAGCAAATTGCCCTCTTCAAGTAATTCATCATAGTTTGGCAAATCCTTTAACATGCTGTTTTTAAGCTGTGCTGCGTACATATATCCTAAAGCGTATGAAGGGAAATAACCGAAGCTTCCTCCAGCCCAATGAACATCCTGCAGAATTCCTGCTCCGTCATTTTCAGGCTTTACTCCCAAGTATTGTTCATATTTTTCATTCCAGATTGCAGGAAGGTCTTTAACTTCGATTTCATCATTGAACAAGCCCTTTTCAATTTCATATCGGATGATGATATGAAGAGGATATGTTAATTCGTCTGCTTCAATACGGATTAAAGAAGGCTTTGATTCATTAATGGCACGATAAAAAGCATCTATTGGCACATCATCAAATTGACCGCTGGCATATTCTTTAAGAAGGTCATAATTCCTTTTCCAGAAAGAAAAATGTCTTCCAACAAAGTTTTCATAAAATAATGACTGTGATTCATGAATTCCCATGGATGTTCCAGAGCATAGCGGGGTGCCCACAAGATCAGAAGAAATATTTTGTTCATACAGAGCATGCCCGCCTTCATGAATCGTGCCAAATACGGCAGTTCGGAAATCTGTTTCATCATATTTGGTTGTCACCCGGACATCACCAGGGTTTAAACCGGTCGCAAAAGGATGAACAGTCTCATCCAGTCGTCCTGCTTTAAAGTTATAACCCATTTGTTCAAGAACTTTAAGGCTGAAATCCCGCTGTTTGTCCTTGGCAAAGTGTTCAAATAAAAAGCTGGTGTCCGGTTTATTCTGTGATTCGGAAATTTGGTGAACCAGAGGGACAATTTTCTCCCTAAGCTGCCCAAAAACCTGATCAAGTGTTTCAACGGTAACACCAGGTTCATACATATCCAGCAGAGTATTATATTTGTTACCTTCATATCCCCAATAAGAAATGAATCGTTTATTCATTTCAACAAGCTTTTCCAAATATGGCTGGAACATCTCGAAATCTGAGCTTGCTTTTGCATCTTCCCAAATGCTTTCAGCTTTGGATTGCAGGATGACATACTCCGTATATTCCTCCGCAGGAATTTTTTTATTCCGATCATAATCCTTTTTGCATTCTTCAAGAGTTTTCAATGTCACTTCAGTAAGATTTTCCTGACCTGAAAGTTTTGCTATGTATGCAGCCATTTCCTCAGATGTTGACATTTTGAATACTTCTGAAGAGATCATTCCAATCACTTCGGAACGCTGTTCCAGACCCTGCTTGGGTGCCCCTGTCCGCATATCCCAATACATCAGCCCGATGGCTTCATTATATGCCGTCATTTTTTTGACATAATCAAGGAATTGCTGTTCTGTCTGTTTTAATGATTCTGCCATAATTTTACCCCCTATATATATCTATTACATTATCATTTTATCACATTTTTCTGAAAAGGCAGTCAACATAATCTCTTTCCCATTGCTGTTTTTCTTTTTAACCTGCCGGCCAAAGAGTTATAATGATGGAAAGTGAACTAACTATAAAGTGAAACTTCAATTAGCGGGGCGCTTTTCCCCGCTGATTGTTAGTTGAACTTATCGTGCCCTTATGGGCAGTTTGACCCCCACTTATCCTCTTTTGATTCCTCTTTAGCCCTAAAGTGAAGGTCTTACTGCCCGTTGGACGCGAGAAAGTGAGATAGCATGAAATATTTGATTTACTTTATCATTATCGCAGCATTTATTGATACCTTTTCCCAGCTCCCTATTATGAGCCCTTTTGCCAAAACCTTTGACTCCTCACCAGCCTTTGTGGGATTAATTGTTGGGATGTATTCCTTCTCGAATATGATAGGCAATATATTAGCAGGCTATTGGATTGATAAAAACGGAGCAAAAAAAGTTTTGGTCTCTGGCCTTTCCTTAACTGGCACCATTTTAGTCCTGTATGCATTTGCTGAGACACCTTTGCATTTAATTACAGTAAGGTTTTTTCATGGGTTATTTGGCGGGTTTCTGGTACCTGCAGCTTTTACAGTCATCGCAGACCGCGGAAAATCAGACAAACAAGGAAAAAAAATGGCTGTATCAGGTGCTGCTGTTGGCTGTTCTGCCATTATCGGGCCTGCTTTTGGCGCTGTGGTTGCTTCCAATTACAGCATAAACTGGGTCTTTTTAATTATAGCAGCAACGATGATCAGCAGTGCAGTCCTGGCCTTTGTGTTTTTGCCATCAGGGAATCTGAAAAAGGTTAAAGAAGAAAGCTCTCATTCTGAGAAAATGCTTTCATTATTAAAGAATCCTATGCTCGCAGCAAGCTATTTAGGAGCTTTTTCACTCATGTTTGCTCAAGGGGCACTTGCTTACCTTCTCCCCCTTCAGGTAGAAGCTCTGCAATTTGATTCAATGTACAGCGGAATCTTATTAAGCACTTTCGGAATAACCGCAATTCTTATTTTTCTGCTGCCTATTAATAAAATTTTTGATACATTTAAGCATCACAATAGCATGCTTTCAGGGATGCTGATCATTGGAATTGCACTCATTCTGCTAAGTTCAGCTTATTCTCTTGCATTCATGTTTTTATGCATGGTCCTTTACGGCACCGGGTTTGCTCTTTTATTCCCTTCCATTAATGCCCTTATAGCCAGCCATACAACTGAAAAAACAAGAGGAAAGGCATTTGGCCTCTTCTATGCCTTTTTTTCTTTGGGCGTTGTAGCCGGCTCCACCGTATTAGGTTTAATGGGAGTAACTTTCAATATAGGTTTCTTGATCGCCGCAGCGCTTTTACTGTTAACGGTATGCGGGATGTTCATATACTTTAAAAAGCAAAGTTCCCAAATATTAGAGAGCCAGGAGTGACCGAAAATGAAGGAATTAGTTGGCAGCTGCTCTGTTTGCGGCAAAGACCTATTCTGTCTTGATGGATTCTTCAACGGAGTTCATAACGAAAAAAATGAAACAATCTGTTTTAAATGTATTGAAGAACAGGAAGAATCCGCAGAGTAAGCATCTGCGGGTTTTTTTGTTCCAATGATTTTTTTATAACTTTATAATGCCTTTTGAAAAATGTTCTTCGAAATATGATTTATGTCACTTATTTGAAAAGCTGCCGCTGTTAAACTTAAAGCAATTAATAACTATTCTCACTGCAGTTGATTCACTGTTATTGGCAGCTATTTTAAACTATCAGCCAATTAAAGGAGAGGTCAAAATGAAAAACAAAGTCGTTGAACTTGATGTAAGAGAAGATATAAAAAACAAATTGGAGCCATTTCAGAAAATCATGTCCGCGGTATCTGGACTGGATGCCGAAGATGTTTTTATTCTGCATGCACCATTTAAGCCCATCCCTCTTTTTGGAGTATTAAAGGCAAAAGGGTTTGAATATAAAACTGAAGAAATTGATAAGAAGCATTGGAAAGTGATCTTTACTAAGAGCGGTGAGTCAAAATGAAGCTGGATAACCGGGGACTGGAGCCGCCGCAGCCCATGCTGAGAACACTTGCAGCTCTTGAAAGCCTTCCAGAAGGAGAAACCTTATTAATCATTAATGACAGGCGGCCCATGTTTCTTTATGAACAGCTGGACGAAATGGGCTGCAGCCATGTAACTGCCGAACAGGAAGATGGAAGCTTTTTAATAGAAATTAAGAAATAAGCAGGTGATCCCAATGTTCGCCAAAACAAAAAATGAGACCAATATCAAACTTCCATTTTTATTTATACTTTTCAGCCTGCTCTGTTTAATAGGAGCTATGTCCCTTATTCTTTTTAAAGGGGATTCCATCATCAGCAGCCAATTTCGTGTACCCGCAATTTGGTCAGCCGCTCACCTTTTTATATTGGGATGGGCGCTGATGACAGCAATGGGAGCCATGTATCAGCTCGTTCCAGTGGTTTTTCTGACACCAATTTGGAATGAAAGGTTTGGCTTTATCCAATTTACGGTTACTGCCTTTGGAATATTATATTTTGCCCATAGTTTATTTCATAATCCGGAGAGTGCACTGCTGCCTGGGCTTATTACTTTAACGGGGATCTTAATGTTTCTGCTGCAAATGTTCATGACTTTAAGGCAGCAGGCGAAGCCCAATGTATTGACTCTTTTCGTGGGAACTGCACTAATTAGCCTGTTAACTGCAATTCTACTGGGAATCCTTATGGTCTTCAGCATGAAAACTGGATTTATCTCTGATTATTATCAAGCAGTCTTTAAAAGCCACATACTGTTCGCAACAGCGGGCTGGTTTACCCTCTTGATTTTTGGATTTTCCTATAAAATGGTTCCCATGTTTTCCTTGTCTCATGGCTACAGCATGAAGCCGGCCAAATACGTCTTTACGGTTTATGCATCAGGGCTGGCTGCGGCAGTTCTGTCTTTTTTCACAGAGAAAAACTCACTTTTTACCATTGCATTAATGATTCTGGCAGGCGGATTTGCATTCTTCACCTGGCACATGCTGCAAATCCTGCAGAGAAGAGTAAAGAAAAAGCTTGATTATTCATTCCGCTTTGCTCTGCTCGCTATACCTGCAGGACTGGCCATCCACCTGGGAGCTTTCATATGCTCGCTTACCGGGAGCTTCGAAAGTGCCATTGGATATCTGGCATTTGCATACCTCCAGCTTTGGGTAGCATTGAGCATTATGGGTTATTTATTTAAAATTGTTCCATTCTTATGGTGGACTTGGAGATATAGCAAAGAGATAGGCAAACACAGTGTGCCTTCGCTCAAGGATATGATGAATGACAAGGCATCCATTCCGGTTCTTTCCGCCTTTATTCTCGGTATACTCAGTGTGACTGTTTCCATTGCATATGAACACCTTGCCCTGTTCCTTTCCGGCCAGATTTTAACTCTTGGAGCATCCATTGTTTTCTGTTATTTAATTATTTCTGTTTTAAAAAAATAGGAGGAATGAACATGAATCCAGAAGAATTAGTTCTCAGCAATCTAAAAAGAGTTATGGATCCTGAGTTAAATATAAACGTGGTGGATTTGGGACTTATTTATAATATTGATTTTCCCGATGATGGCAAGGCAGTTATTACCATGACCCTGACAACACCCGGATGCCCGCTTCATGACAGTATTGTCAGCGGAGTGAAATATTGCATTGAAGATCTGAAGCAATTTTCTGCTGTTGAGGTTAATCTTGTCTGGGAACCAGCCTGGACCCCTGCCCGTATGACATCTGAAGCAAATCAGCTTTTGAGAGGTTAACAATAAGGCAGTGCCCGCTTGGGGCACTGCCTTTGTTCAACTCTTTATGGATGGCTCTGCAGGCAGAACCTTTTTTATCGTTTCACGCACTTCTTCGTTTTCATTTTCATTCATTAGAATGTGAACTGTGCCCTTGTCTTCATGTGTTCTAATTAATCTCCCAATACCCTGCCTTAACCTCAGAATCATATATGGCAGATCAACCTCTCTGAAAGGATAAGATGAACCTTCCCTTTTGGCTGTAAAGACCGGATCATGAGGAGGAAATGGCAAGCCAAAAATAAGCACATTTTCCAGGGATCTTCCCGGTATATCAAGACCTTCCCATAAATGGACAGAACAGAGTACTGAATACTCATCATTTTGGAAATTTGACACGAGGGTACTTATTTCTGCATCCCCTTCAAAAAAGATTGGCACACTCAATTTTCCTGATGCAAAGGCTTTGAATTCTGCCAATTCAGAAGCGCTATTGAATAAAACTAAAGCCCTGCCTTCTGTCAGCATAATTTGTTCAAGAATATAATCCATCTTCGCTGTGGCAGATTCCTCTGCAAATTCCGGCATGCGAATAACCATATTCTCTTCATAGTCAAATGGGGAATCTACGGTAAATGATAAATACTCATCTACCCCAAGGCTCTTTGCCATATAATCAAAGGATTTATTCTCTGATAATGTTGCTGAAGAAAATACAAACGGCTTCTTCTGGGAAAATACTTCTTCCCGCATAATATCTTCCACCATTCTTGGCATGATGACCAGGGTTCTTTCACCATTTGTTTCTTCAAACCAGGTAATTCCTTTTAAATCCTTTAGGAACAGTGAAAGTGAGTATGCGATTTGCTCAAGATATTCTTCGACAATTTTTAAGTCATATTCATTAATAACGTACATTTCGCTTTCAAACACCAATTCTTCCTCAAGTGTATTGATTAAGTTCTGGAGTTTACGGCCTTCTCTCATTACATCGGCAGTTTTTTCAATCGTTTTCTTGTCAGAGCCTGCGTCACCAGAAGCGGACATGGCAAGTGTTAAAAAGAAATGCTCATTCTGGTAAATGGCATCCTCAATTATATTTAACGTTTTTTCACGTACATCATTAGCCATGAGTCTTGTTAAAATGGATTCCAGTATCTGCTCAGTAAAACGATACGTCAGAGCCTTTTGGGATGCATATTCCAACAAATGGCCTTCATCAAAAACCACACAGGAGCTCTCAGGAAGCAAAGGCAGCTGCCCTTCACGTTTTCTTGATTCCTTTGTCCAGATATGTTCCATATAAAAATCATGCGAACAAATAATCAAGTCTTTTGCGCTCCGGTAGTATTCCCTATGGAGGGTTTGACCACAGCGGTGGCGCTTCTCACAAGTAAAACAATCCTGGATTGAATCCCACGAGACATTCTTCCAATGCTCATCCGGCAAATCAGGATAATCTTTCCGGTCACCATATTTCTCAAACTTTTGCATGGAAGATCCTGTTTGAACAAAATCCGGGAGATCATCAAAAATGCGGTTATAATGATCATGAACATCATTCGCTACGAGCTTATCCAGCTTATTTAAGCATAGGTACTGATCACGTGATTTTGCCAGCCTGACATCAATATTCAATCCTAATGCTTTCTCCAGCTTGGCAATATCTCCTTCCTTTTTCACAAGCTGCTCAATTAAAGTCTCATCCGCACATGCGATAATAGCAGGTTTGTTTATGTACCTTGCATAGCTGATTGCATATAAAAGATAAACAATCGTTTTCCCAGTCCCTACACCAGCCTCAGCAAAAATAACACTTTTGTCTTTAAATGCCTTCTCAAGCTGAAAGGCCATAAATATTTGTTCATCCCGAATTTCAAATCCTGCTTCAGGCAATATATCGTAAAAAACATCTCCGATCCACTCGCTTAGCTTTTCGTAAAAAGATTCGCTTTTGGATATGGCAAAAGGCATTCGGTTAGACATGCTACCCCTCCGTAATTAAAAAGTTAAAGCGCCTTTTTATCCAGACGCTTTGATTTCAGTTCTATCAGTATTTCATATTTAGATTGTTAATAATCAAATGAACATCATATAATTTTATCTCAAATACTGCAACTGTCAAGATTTATAAAAAAACGAATATTGATCTTTTACATAAAAAAACAGGGGTGCTATTAGGCAGCCCCTGCTCAGGTATTGACGATTAGTTGACACGTGACATAGAAAATGACAATGCCTGCTGCAATTCGTCCTGTGCATTTCTTAGACTCTCCAGTGCTTCTGCTGATGGATCACCGTCACCCTGTATTGCTTCAAGTGTTCCATTAAGCGCCTGGGAAATTTTATTAAAATCAATGCTTGAATGTTTCATTGCCACCCCTCCTTAGAAAAGCGCAAGCGCCTTGCCCACCCCCGACATGCACAAGACGAGCCTCACGGAAAGGCGTTTTGTGCCTTTTTGGGAGGAATGGCTTGTGAACTCGAGGGGGTAGGCGCTGGAGCTAGACAGCTCTCGAAAAAGAATATAGATTCTGATGTTGAAAAAAGAATCAGATAGATATATTCTATACAGCCTCAGGAGGAATTATGCTTTTGTTTTTACATCTAATTATTTCTTGGCGGTCTTTTGCCCCAGTACTGATAATAGTCTGTGCGAATAAAACCATTGAAGAGCTTGCGTTTCTTAGTCGCTTTTTTTCCAAAGTGATTTTCAAATTCCTCGTCTGAAGTCAGGATATAAATCGACCACGTATCAAGAGGGGCCAAGGCCCTCCCCATTTCAGCGTACATTCGCTGTACCGCTGCCTTCTCACCAAGTCTCTCCCCATACGGAGGATTTCCGACAATGACACCATATTCCTTAGCAGTCGTAAAATCGCGCACTTGCATTTGTTTGAAGTTTATTAAATCTCCCAATCCGGCTTCAAAAGCATTTTCTTCTGCTATTTTCACCATCCTGTGATCAATGTCAGCACCTGTAATATCGAGAGGCTGATCATAGTTCGCCAGATCTTCAGCTTCGTTTCTTCCATCCTCCCAGACTTTTTCAGGAATCCATGACCATCCTTCCGAAATGAATTCACGATTAAAACCTGGTGCAATATTCTGGCCGATTAACGCTGCTTCTATCGGAATAGTGCCAGATCCGCAGAAGGGATCTGCAAATGGCTTATCCGGGTTCCAATTAGTCAGCATAACCAGTGCAGCTGCAAGTGTTTCCTTTAGGGGTGCTTCCCCCTGCCCCGTACGATATCCCCGTTTATGGAGTCCACTTCCGCTGGCATCGATGGTCAAAAGCGCTACATCTTTATGAAGAGCAACTTCTATTTTAAATAACGGCCCATTTTCTTCGAGCCAGCCTGTCTTATTATACTTTGTTCTCATGCGTTCCACTATTGCTTTCTTGACAATAGCCTGACAATCGGAAACTGAAAAAAGCTTGGACTTCACAGACTTTCCTGAAACAGGAAATTCGGCATTTTCAGGCATATAATTTTCCCAGGGCAGCGATTTTGTTTTCTCAAAAAGCTCATCAAAACTTGTTGCTTTAAATTCTCCCACTTTTATGCGTATTCTGTCTGCTGTTCTCAGCCATAAATTCGACCGGACAATTGCAGCTTCATCGCCTTTATATGTTATTCTGCCGTTTTCAACTTCACATTCATATCCGAGATCGCGCACTTCTTTGGCAGCGAGTGCCTCAAGCCCCATGGCCGTAGTGGCGATTAAATCGTATTTAGACATATTTTCACCCTAACCTAATTCTTATTACTATTATGTATACCCTAACTCGGCTTAGCAATCAACATATAAAGTATATCTGTTTATTTACTTACCCGCAATGAGCCTTTCAGGTTCTCTGATTGGTCATCTTGGACTTCAGCCTTGCTTTTTTCTAAAAGTTTTGTGTTTTTGCTAATGAATTAGTCCGTTGATTTCCACTGCGGGAAGTTGCTTTCCGCGGGGAGGAACGGGAGCCTCCCCAGCTTCGACTACGGGGTCTCCCGCTCCCCCTCCTCCCGCAGGACATTGAATAAGCTACTTCGAATTTACACCATTAAACTAAGTTATTAAATAGCAACAAACTTTACGAAAACAGCTTAAACTTCTTAACAGCAGGCAGAAAAGTAAAAAAGCTCTCCCAAAAAGGAGAGCTTGAATTTATAACACTCATACTGTCTCACTAATAACGTTCTGTAAGCCATGTTTTGTACCGTAGTACTGCAAGCGACAAATGTCTCGTACTCAGGTGGTAATCATCTATCTACAGGCATCTGCCTGTCCTTCCCGTTGTTCATTTCCTCAGGGAAAGTGCCCCTACCATCATTTGGGTTTCTCGCTCGCGGGGTTTACCTCGTTCCACCCTTTTCATTTCTGAAAAGGCTACGTCACTGTGGCACTTTCAAGGTATTCATGCCATATCCAGAAGGACTTAGGCATTTTCCCTGCCGTCAGCCAGAGCTAGCTCAGACTGCCCTAGCTTATGAATTCGCTAGGCACGAACACTACAGGCATCTCAGCCTGTGCGAGCATGGACTTTCCTCTACAATATAAAACATATTGCAGCGATTACCCGAACGCTATTAATGATCACAAAGAATATTATATGTAATCTGCGATGGAATAGCAATGGTTTTAAACAGGAAAAACTGTTAATTCCTGTCAATCATACAATTTACTGCCAAAAACGTGTTTTTCCAGATTTGATAATCTTTTTAGAATATCAAAATTGGTTGTACCTGCAGTTTGTGCTGCCGGTCTGCGTGAAGCATCGTCAACCTGTTTTTTCAATCTCATATTTTCCTGCTGAAGATCTTCAATTTCCTGATGGAATGCTTCATAATCTTTTATGACCAAATCTAAGAACTTGTCAACATCTTCAGGCTTATAGCCTCTCATAGCTGTCTTAAACTCTTTTTCCAAAATATCTTTTGCAGTTAATTTAATTTTATCGGATAGCATGATACTCACCTCAGTATATCGCCAATCATAATTAATACTATTTTTCCAGAGATATGTACATTTGTCAATTTATCTGTGTATTATTCAAATATGTCTCTCTGAGAGAATTGTTCTTCTTCTACAATCAATTGTAAATCATAAAAGGTGATTAGTCTAATTTCATATTCATTTTCTTCCTGATATTTTTTTGCGGTTTCATACAAATATTTGGGGCTTCCCTCTTTTTCCAAATCATAAAAAAGAAGCAGCACATCACTTTTGCCGACAAAAAAATGATTTTTCACCCTGAATTGCTGAGGACTTTCATAAGGTTTTTTTGATACTGAATCAACAAAATCAGCCTGAAGCAGTATGGATTCATACCATTCTTTGTTCGCATCCTTCCAGGATGCTTCCTGCTCCAAAAAAGGAGTTATGAATGCAAGCTTCAGGTCTTCGTAACCTTCCAGCTTCAGGTCAGATACAACTTCAGCCGCCCAAAGCTCGGCACCCAGCTGCCCGCTGATGATTACCCACTCGAGCCCATCATCAATCAGTGAAAGCAGGCTTTTTCTTATGGCGGTTTTTATATAGCCGACTGCCGGGTCATCATTTTTAAAAATCCCTACTTCAAAAGGCTTATACCCTGAAATAACTGCTACTTTTGTCAATTGCAAAAACTCCTTAAAGAAATCTGGCCGGGACTCATTTAAGTTTCCATTTGATATTTATATAAATAAAACAAGGGCATAAAGCCCTTGTTGATTATCTGCCGGAAAAACTCGGCCCTTGTTTTGGCCCCATTCCGGTTGATGCTCCTGCTACGCCAGTTCCTGGTCCGCCATATCCTGGACCCATTCCCATACCTGGGCCCATTCCCATACCTGGACCCATTCCTGGGCTATATGCACCTGCCACGCCTGGTCTTGGTCCCATATTAACATTTGATTGTGTCACCTGGTTCACATTTGACTGAGTATGCGGGAAAGAATGCTGATTCTCATAGTTAATGTGGTTTACATGAGTATGATGTGTAGGATGAATGTGTGGAACCACAATGTTCTGGAACGAATGAGTTACACAGCATTTTGTCGGATGAACAACAGCAGGCATCACCTGCGAAGGTCTTGGTCTGCAAAACATGTAAAGATCCCCTTTCCAAATTGTTTTTACATTAACAACCTATGTGAGAAAGAGTAATCTTGTACTAATGAAAACACCTATTTTTTAGGTACTAGCCTTAGAGCATGCTGTAGAAACTGTCTTTTAAATTGGAGAAAACGATTGCTGTAGTGAAAATCACAAGGAAGAATAAAAATAAGATTGCTTTATACATTTTACCAGCCTCACTATATAAAATTCCTAAAAAAGTACCACACAAGTTATAATTTTACCTGTAAGAAGAAGTACATACAACTAGGAAATAGTGGATTTTTTTGTCTGGTATATTAAAATTATGTTACAGGGAAATTTAAGTTCGATTAAACTTTCGTTCAAGCCGTACAATCCGCCGATGCAATTCTTCCTGTTTTATTTTCAGCTTTTCTGTTTCGCCACCTGAGATATCTTTCATCATGTTAAAAGCTTTTTTCGCATATATAATTGCCTGGCCTATATCCTTTAAGCGATGCTCATAGATCTTGGCCAGTTCAATGCATGATATTACCTTCCTATTCATCAAGCCTTTTTCAGCAATATCCTTCCATAATTTTGCCGCCTCATCCCAATTTTTATGTTTCTTATGCTCAAAAGCCAGTGCAAACCTGGCATCCAAAGCTTCAGAAGACTCTCCTTCAGATATTCTATTAAAGGCTGTCTTCGCCTGTGAAGATTCACCCAATGTCGAAAGCCATCTTCCTACTTCATAGACCTCACGGGGAGTCTGTTTTTCATCCAGCTGCATTATTTGGAAAGAAAGATGTGTATAAAGACTGATCAGGGACAAAATATCTATTTCATTATGTTTAATTATTCCCAGCATTCCTTCAGGATTTTTTCTTTCCACAAAATCAAAATAGATCATCGGTGCCAGAAAACCCGGAATATCATCCTTTCTTTCGATCCCCAAAACATCTTTTTCCACTGCAGTAAGTTTTATCCTCTCGAGTTTGTGCTTCCACATTCTCCTTGCTGCATGATACAAATCAAAATGGCCAAATGGAGGAAGTTTGGGGACATGCTCCTTCAGAAGGGTATGCCTCGTTTTTACCTGCGGCCAGTCGAAAGCCTTCCCGTTGTATGTCACCATTGTTGAATAATCAATGCTTTCAAGAAAGCTTTTATACAATGGAATCTCGGCTCCAGGATGAGGAAGGATATGCTGCTTCAGCTTTATTTTATCTCCGTGCAGACTGGCTTGGCCAAGCAGGAAAATAGTGTTTCCAGTCCCTCCGCCTAAGCCTGTTGTCTCTGTATCAAAGAAGAAAAGATTTTCCGGCCCATGTCCGGCAGCAGACAGCGGATGCCTGATGCCTGAAGAATTCCAGGCCTCCACCGCCGCTGTAAACTGGCCAAAAGAATAGATTCCATGCATTTGATCAAGGCTATATTCCTTTTCCCTCACAAGGCAATAGGAGTCTTCAAAATAATATGGATAGACACTTTCGGCTTCCCATACTTCTTTAAATGGCACATCGATATTATTCTTTGACAACTTGACGGGTGATGGCTGTTTATCCTTCTCTGTACCGAGATGGCCCTTTAGCCTGTTCAGTTTGTTTTTAATGGACAAGTCTATCACCTGCTCGATTAACTCCATTTTTAAAAGAGCTGAGAATCCTGAGTACGTCTTTTTTCGCGGTTTCTGAAGAGGTATCAGTTCCAATGCAGGAAGGACACCCATGCTCACATGAACATCTGCTGACCATTTCCATCGTTTCGTGCATGATATGTTCTATTCCCCCAAAAATCTTCTCGCTTAGCCCTACCCCGCCGGGATACCTGTCATAAAAAAAGATCGTCGGCTTTTCATTATGGGCCGCTTTTACCTGTGGGACAACATGAACATCCTGAGGATCGCACATAACAAAAAGAGGCACAATATGTTTAAGCGCATGTGCTGTTCCGATGAGTCCCTGCTCAAGCCGGTCTTGCTTATAATTTAAGGATTCCTTGTTAAACGAAAGCCAGGTTGAGCTTGTATGAAGTTCTTCTTCCGGAAGTGTTATTGGACCGGATCCGATATTTTCATGTGTTTCAAACTTAATTTTCTTAAAGATCGTAGCCATTGCCACAACACTTACATCCCCAAACCCTACTTCCCCAATGGTGGATGATCTGAGTTTATCCTGTTCCAGCACCTTTAGCTCAACTGCCAGGTTAGCATCTGTAAAATAGTCTACATCCACTTCGCGGACAAATGCTTTTTTCTCTTCCCAATCAAGCATTTCCACCTGAAACTGGGTCCCCTGGTGGAGATAGATTGCTTCTTCATGCAGAAGGGTCATAGCGGAAAAGCGGTCCATTTCGCCAATAACTTTCACATTCGCGATATCCGATTGATCGATTATAACGACATTTTCCTGTGATGCTGAACGGAGGCTGATGTTATGGGCAGGAAATGAGTCTTTCATCCAATAAAATTTATCTCCATTTTGATGCAGTACCCTTTCTTCTGCCAGGTATTCCAATACCTCTTCAGTTTCAAAGGTGCCAAAACGTTCCCCGGCATTAAAAGGAAGCTCATAGGCTGCACACTTGATATGATCCACCAGAATAATAAGATTATCTGGATTAATTCTGGCTGTTTCAGGACTTTTATTAAAAAAGTAATCAGGGTTTTGAATAACATATTGGTCAAGCGGACTGGAGCTTGCCACCATGATGACAAGCGATTCACCATGCCTTCTGCCTGCACGGCCAGCCTGCTGCCATGAGCTGGCAATTGTACCGGGGTATCCGGTCATAATACAAACCTGCAGCTGTCCGATGTCCACTCCGAGCTCAAGCGCATTTGTGCTGACAACTCCATAAATCTCCCCTGAACGAAGTCCTTTTTCAATTTCCCGCCTCTGAGTTGGCAGATAACCGCCTCTATAACCCCGAATGGCTTTAGGTCCCAACTTATGCTTTACAAGCTCCTGGAGGTATGTCAGCAGAATCTCGACTCTGACTCTGCTTCTTGCAAACACAATGGTCTGGATTTTATTTTTCAGTAGTTCACCTGCGAGCTTTCTCGCTTCTAGAGTAGCGCTTCTTCTAATATTCAGCGGTTTATTGACAATAGGAGGATTGTAAAATACAAAATGTTTTTTCCCGCTCGGGGCTCCATTATTATCTACAAGTTTCATCGGCTTTTCTGTAAGCTTTTCTGCGAGTTCCAATGGATTTGCAATTGTTGCAGAAGTACAGATAAAAATGGGGTCACTTCCATAAAAACGGCAAATCCGTCTAAGGCGGCGTATGACATTGGCTACATGACTGCCAAATACCCCTCTGTAAATATGAAGTTCATCTATGACCACATACTTCAAATTTTCAAACAAAGACACCCATTTTGTATGATGGGGCAATATCGCCGAATGAAGCATGTCCGGGTTTGTTATAACCACATGCCCAGCCCTGCGTACCTTTTGCCGAATATTTGCTGGTGTATCCCCGTCGTATGTATAGGAATTGATATCCAATCCGGACTCCTGGATGATTTCATTGATTTCGCTTTTTTGGTCCTGAGCCAAGGCTTTTGTCGGAAACATATAAAGCGCCCTTGCATCTGGATCATTGACGATCGTCTGCAGGACTGGAAGGTTGTAGCAAAGTGTTTTGCCTGAGGCCGTTGGAGTAACTGCCACAAGACTGTCCCCATTCATGGCTGCCCGATAAGATGTTTTTTGATGTGTATAAAGCCTTGTAATGCCCCTCTTTTGCAATGCTTCTATTAAAGACGGATGTATGTCTTCCGGAAGGCCGGCAGTCTTAGCCTCTTTTTCTTCTATTGTATGCCAATGGACAATATTATCTTTATATTGCTGTTCAGATATAAGTTCTTTCATGATTTCAGGCAGATTTTTACGCACTTTCATCTATTTCACCTCATACCCCTATTCTAGCGAATAAACGTTCGTTCTAACAGAGCAAACTCTTAAATCCCATTAACTTTTTATGGAAATATTCTATTAAACTCTAAAATCCTTCGTCCTCAATTCCCTAAATTAGACTTCATGGGAAAAATTGACTGAAAGTTCTAAATATAGGACAATATTATGTATATTTTTCATTTTTTTAAGAGGTGAAGCCATGCTTTACAGCATTTTAAAATCAGCAGCGGTGTTTTTGTTAATTCTAATTGGATTTATCCTGATTCTTCTTCTTCCCCGGGAACAAGAAATAGCTGTTTTTTCGGCGTTTCATGTTGAAGCGGATTACCCCTTTAGCTTTGAATTATATAAAGAGAGAATACAAGATTTCACTGTTTATATAGTAACTGAAAAAGGTTTGGGTGATGCAAGGAGCGGACGCCCAGTCAGTGAGGAATCAGCGATATTTGTTAAGCGCAGCATTAAGATTATTTTGCCGGCCTTCATGGTCAGCATGCTGCTTGGCACACTGATGGGTGCACTCCAATTTTACAGGAGAAAAAAATTTTCCGGGAAGCTTCAGAACTTTCTTTCCTGGCTGTTTTCTTCCATACCCGATTTTTTTCTTTTTATTGCCATTCAATACCTTCTGATTCTGTTGATGCAGCAAGGGCTTCCTTACTTTAAGCTATATGGGCATGAAAATTGGTATAGCTTTTTACTGCCGCTCATTTCTTTATCCGTGTTTCCATTTCTTCACATGTCCCGTTTTACCTCGGCTGCACTTGAAAATGAAATGGGCGAAGAGTATGTGCGCACCACCTATGCAAAAGGGCTTGGCGACTTTAAAGCACTCCTGCATATGCTATGGAATTGCTGGTCCCCCATTTTGAACCAGGCGCAGCTGGTGATGCTCTATATCCTATCCAGTCTGCCAATCATTGAAAAGCTGGCTGGCTATAATGGGGCAGGCAAGGAGCTTCTATTCAGCATAACATCTAATGATGAAATTAAGGCACTGTCCCTGATGCTCCCTTTTCTCTTTATCATGTTTATTACTATTATCCTTTCACAGATAGCAAAATTCTGGCTCATGCCAAAAGGAAGGGCGTGATGGAGTATGCGCGTTTTAATATGGTTTAAGAGACATGCCCTATTTTGCACAGGAACTGTTTTTCTGATGCTACTATTGGCAATCACGTTTGCCGGACCTTATCTTCCTTTTGTAGACCGCGAGTTAACAAAGATTACTTACATCCTTAATGAGGATAAAAAGCCCGTTATACCGCCTTATCCGCCATCAGAGGAATACATATTCGGCACTGACAAAAGCGGAAGGGATTTACTCAGCCTGATTATATTGGGCGCAAAAGAAACCATTTTGCTGGTCGCCTGTATAACTGGCCTGAGATATACACTGGCAATTCCGCTCTCCTTTCTTGCGCACAAAAAATGGATGGGTACACACCTCTTCCTTAAATGGCTTAATGGACTGCTGTCATATATTCCGACCATCATCATTGTCATGCTTCTTGCCATGCTTCCGCCATTTTTGTTAACTGAACACCGGCCCCTATTCCTGCTCCTAATTATAGGTCTGGCAGAAATGCCCCGTGCCGCAGAAATGATAAAGCTGGAATTTGATCAGATTTCTTCCAAAGAATATATATATGGAGGGATTGCTGCTGGAGCTTCACCATACAGGCTTTTCAGAACATACTATCTGCCTTTTCTATTTAGCAAGCTTCTTGTATATATGGTTACAGACCTTGGAAAAGTCATGTTTTTACTTGGTCAATTAGGGTTTGTCGGCATTTTTATTTCCCAGGATTTAGTTCAATCCATGGGAGGAGATTGGCAATTGGTCAATAATTCGATTTCTTGGCCTATGATGCTGATGAAAGCCTTTGAGGATATAAGAGGCCCGATTTGGATTCCTTTCTTCCCAGCATTTGCAATGACCTGTGCCATCTTAACGTTTAATATATTCGCTCAGGGATTAAAATCATTTTTCACCAAGAAGGTCCGATATATTTAGACGTCCCAGCCGGACTATCTTCTTTAAGGAAACTGATTTTAAAATAAGCTTTTCTTTATATGAACGTTAAGAATGTTTTTTGTTACAATAAGCTTTATAGGACAGACGCAAGAGGTGGATTATGAGAGCAGAAGAAATTAAGGGAGTTCTTTCCCAGTTCTCTCTATTTAAAGAACTGAACAATGAAGAGCTCGATAAAGTGGTAGAGATATCAATTTCACGGGATTGGAAAAAAGGAAGCCATGTTTTTCTTCAGGATGACCCGCTGGATAATGTTTATTTTATTAACAACGGCAGAGTTAAGATTTATAGAAGTGATATTAATGGAAAAGAGCAGATTGTTGCCATCTTAACAAAAGGCGAGATGTTTCCTCACGTAGGATTTTTCAGAAAAGGGGGATATCCGGCTTTTTCGGAGGTGCTTGAAAATGCTCAACTCGTCGTTGTACCAATTTCGCAATTTGAAAAGGTACTAATTGAAAATCCCGTGCTATGCATTAAGGTGTTTAAAGTTCTGGGCGAGAAGATTGTTGATCTTCAGGAGCGGCTGGAAGCGCAAATTTTAAACAATACTTATGAACAAATTATCAAATTACTTGTCCGTCTAGCCAAAATGCATGGAAAAACGCTTGAAAACGGCAGCTTTCTTTTAAAAGGGGACTTCACCAATAAAGACCTCGCCAATATGATTGGCACTACAAGGGAAACGGTCAGCAGGACTTTAACCAAAATGAAAAAAGAAAAGTTAATTGAAACAGATCAGGATGGACATTTAATCATAAACCCTGATCAGCTCTTAGAGACAATCTTTTAAAAACCGCCTATGCGGTTTATTCTATTTTCCAGCTCAAGCGTTTACTCCCTCGAGGTTTCGGCCGTGAGCACCAAAGGAAAGATTCCTTGGAGGTTCTCGCAGTCGCAGGAACAAGCGGTTTTACTTGTTCCAAAGGGCGCTTCCGCTTTTCTTTTAACCTTATTTGCTCAACAGGAACATCCACCCAATTGGCAGCATAGGATATGTTGAAAAATCCTGTTTGAGAGGGGATGGATGTATATGGAGGATCCAAAGAAAAAAGACCGAAATGAGCCTTTTGGTGATTTAATGAAATCGATGAATCAGCTTTTTCATGAAAAACCCGTTAGAGGATTTCTGCAGACCATGGATGATTTCTTTAAGAATCCCTTCCCAAATTCTTCTTCTTTTCATGTCGATGTTGCGGAAACCGAAAAAGAACATATCATTAGTGCAGAACTTCCAGGAATAAATAGAGAGCAAATACAAATTGACATCCTGGACAATTATATAACCATTTCTGTCAAGTCCTCTGAGATGGTGACAGAAGAGGATGAGAAAAATAAAATCTTTAGAAGACAGCAAAGCATGCAGCGTTCCAGCCGGACCGTTCCGCTTCCCCAGCCAGTTAATGAAAAGAAAGTAAAGGCAGTTTACCAAAACGGCCTTCTGCAAATCACGGTGCCAAAGCAGCAGGGAAAAAGAATCGTAATCGATGAAAGCTGATCCTGCCTGCAAGCCAGGTAAAATTAATTCACTAATGCGGCCTGGTTAAACAAAAACAAGCAGGCTCAATGACTGCTTGTTTTTGTTTAAATGAACTATTTAGCTGTCTAGTTTAGATGTATCAATCCAATTATTGAAATAACCGGTCGGAACACTGAAGTAATCTTTTGTGAAGGATATAAACTCCTTTGTATCGACCTCTTTATAACGGAAATTTTGATAATAATCTGACAGGAACTGCATCCCCACGGCTTTAGGGGATTCTCCTTTTAGGGTATATTTTTCCTGAATCATCTGTAAAATCTCCAGAGAAGGCTGCCCATAGATATAGCCTGAATGCTTTACCTCATTAACCGGCACATTTGAATATTGCCTTCCAAGTCCAGCTTCTTCAATGGCCTCCATTCGAAAATGGGAAATGCCAAATGCCTGTCTTTCAGCCTGGTTTTGACCTGCATAGAAATACATAGAGGTGGCAAATTCAGTAATTCCTTCATCAATCCACGCATTATTGTAGGGGTCATTGGCCACTACTCCATAAAAATACTGATGCGCAATTTCATGAACAATAGATATATCATAAAATCTCTTATCATCAATATAAGGGTTAATGGTTACAATACCGGGATATTCCATAAATTGTCCATCATCTAAAACGATGTCAAGCTGCTCATGCGGGTAGTCTCCAATATGATCCTGATAGAATGTTAATGCATTTTTGGCCAGTGTCAATGAAGCTACAGGGTCTTTGTCATGATTGCTTCTTGAAAACAATCTGACCTTCACGCCGTCTTTCGCTTCCGTTTCATGAACTTCCATATCCTTCATGACAGCAATGAAGAAATCCCTGACCTTTTTGGCTTTAATATGCCCTTCATTCTTCCCTTCTGCAGGATCTTTGTCTGCTGTGGAAGCCAGAGAATACCCTTTCGGAAGCTTATAGGAAACGTTGAAATCAGAGAAGCCTGTATGAAATGTTTCCAGTCCTTCCATATACGGCTCTTTATTCCATTTGCCTTTTTGATAAACTGCAGCCATAGGGTACCATTGAGCAAGATAATAGTTTGTGTCTACTTTTGAAAAGCGGCTGCCTTTGTCAGGGACTGTAAATCCATATTCGATCTTTACATTATGTCTTCTTTTATCTTTCATTTCAGGTTTTAACTTTATGGTTAACGTATCACCCTTTAGCATAAATGACGCTTTTTGCCCGTTCACTGTTACCTTCCCGATATCTGCCTCAGATGTTCCCTCGACTGAATCAAATGTATGTCCCTCTGCAAAAACGTTTGGAATGAAATAAAATACAAGGTCTTCCCATTCTTTATTTGATTGGTTTTTCACTTGGATATTAGCATTGGCAGTGAAATAACCTTCGCCATTCATTTTCAGATCAATGTTGTAATCCGAGTGGCTGCCGCTTTTAACGCCAATATTGGCATCTTTTGCTGCCATTACATAAATTCCAGCACCAGCAAAAGCAATGACTAGTGAAGAAAAGGCTGCTTTTGGGGCAGAAAATGACCAAAACTTCTTTTTTTGGCCATATTGTTTTCTGGAAGGCTGAATTAATGGTTCATGCCCTGTCCTAATCCACGGTGTACGCTGATAATTTGACTGAAATCGATTCTTCAATCCATTTGCCAGAAGGCTGAAGGATACTGTTGTATATAAAAGGACTGCAAGTGGCGCAACTAATATATGAGTGTTTCCATAGATATTCAACCTCGCCTGCCCAACCAGCCCTGCGAGCTCTTTTGTAGCTGATAGGTATATGATGGGGTCAAATCTCATAATGGTTCCGCCGACAAAAATATTTAAAAGCGCCAGCTGGCCCATAAGAGCAATCACATACACAATTTCAAGTATAAACATAACAAGGAAAGTTTCCTTTAACTGAGGAAATAGATGCTTCCAAATCAAACGGTGTTTTCCAGCACCCAGTGCTTTGGCCGCTTCAATATAAACGGACTTATATAATTCAGCGGTTTTAAGCCTTACAGATGACACGATGCTAGGAATGCTGATGACCGACGCAATAACTATAAAGTAGACTATTAATACATTTTGTTTAAGGCTGCTGTTGAAGCTTATTGGCGCCAGGAAAAAATACAGGATCAGAAACAGCGGAACATAGCTCCAGGCATTTTCAAAAGCAATCAGCCAGCCTGGTGTCCGTTTCAATGTGCCAGCATACAAACCGATGATTGTTCCGAAAGCCATTTTAATCATCGTAACAGCAGCTGCAATAAAAACAGTGTATCTTAATCCATATAAAATCATGGACAAAAGGTCGTAGCCCCATTTGTCTGTCCCCAGCGGATAGGAGGGTGATTCAAAGGGCTCTAATGGCGGGGCCAAAACCTTCCCGTTTGTATATTGTGTTTCCAATGCTGCAGTCAATGAATGCGGTGCAAGATAAGGTCCAAATATGCTGAAAAAAAGCAAGCCTGCAACCATAAGAATTCCGATAATCAAGGAGTAATTTATTTTTAGCAGCTTATTCATAGATAAAACCCCGTTTAAACAGATAGAATATGAGCCTGTTAGAAATATAGACAATTAGAGAAATCAAAAGCATGGCAAACAAGCCAATTGCGATCGGCTGGACCTCATTGCTCTGAAAAATAAATTTAGTTATGCCGGAGACATTCATAATATGTTCAATAATGAAGAGATTGCCAATCGCCAGGGAAATCACTTTGATTAGCTCAGATTTAATAAATGGCTCCAAATTTTTAAATACATGCTGAAAATTTATGTAATTCAAGCTCATTCCTTTAGCAACTGCAGTCTTTATATAGTCCTCCCCGCTTGTTTGATAATATTTTACCGAAACAAGCTTAAATAGATATAGAGTTGGAGCTAAGCTTGCGAGCACTGTTGGAAACCAGGTGTTAAGGGCTCCTCCATCCGGCCTTAGTGAGATCACTCTGATCCCCGTCATTTTATATATTTTAACAGCGAGAATCATAGACATTACAATGATGATAAAGTCGGGTATGGACGCAAGGATATTCAAGAATGCACCAAAAAGCTTAGTTAGTTTGAAACGGCTGATAAATACCCCGAAAATAAGACTTATAACTAAGGAAGCATTCACAGCAATCAATACAATTAGCAGACTGGTAGTAAAGTTATCAGCAATATCCTCCGCTATAGGACGAGTTTGCCGGCCGAGCTGATAGGTACCCAGGCTGCCCCCGCTTACTTCTTTAATAAAATCTCCATAAATCTGCGGTAGACTTTCAAAGCTCCAATCAAGACTCCCGTTTGATGGATCAACAGAAATAATTTTTGGCAATGCCGCAAGTAGCAAAATTAATATAAATATGATAAATATTTGCTGAAGAGCACGAACCATACAAATCCCCCTTTATGACCATGAGCCATTTTTCTATCTTTTCACTTTTATCTAAAAAACTTTGTCAATCATGCGATAAATTCTTCTGGATAATAATTCCTATACAATGGGAGTCGCAAAAAATAGACCAGCTATTTTATTTTCAAATATATTTAATTTTTTTTCAAGTCTGATTTTTATATATAATTCCACGCCATTAAAATAAGAGATAAAAAAAAGGCCTATTCGGCCATGATCAGTTAAGCTTTAAATATTCCGCCAATCCCTTTTACCATCGATGACAAATGATAATGTAGAAGCAATTGGTTTCAAACAGGTTCCTCTCACCACCTTATGAAGCCTTAAAACCCTTGAATTTCAGCTTGTGTATTGCAAGTGCGTGGTCATTTTGTGGTCATGTGGTCATTTTGGCTGCTGACCACTTTTTTTATACTGCATTGCCCACTTGCTTCAGTACATTTAAGATTAAAGGGGATACCTGGATCAACACATAACCTAGTCCTGCGTTTTGAATCATAGTCCAAGCTTTCTCTGCGCTACTAAACATAAACAAGAAACAAGCTCCTACAATTATCACACTTGCTATAGGAAAGGATAATGCCACGAGAATATCTATTACAGGATCCAATACATGTGCTAATGCTGATAATGTTTGCTCTCCCATCCATTCTTTCGCTGTAGCTTCCACTGCAACTGGAGCAATTACAGGAGAACTCGTGGCAGCGAAAGCCTTTGCAGCAAACCCTAATGTCCCAACAGCCCCGCAAGTTGCCACAGGGAGTATAGCTGCGCTTGCGATTCTTGCCACATTACGCATTCTTTTTTTCTTTTTCACCTTTTCCTTCGTTTTATATTCTCCAGTCATAAAGTCTTTAAAATTAATCATTTTAGACATTATAGACACTCCCTTTATTTGATTTCATTCATGGTGTAAATTGCAAAAGGCAGCCCTTTGCACAATGCCGCTAACTGTTTTTTTCTCAACTCAGTTACTGTAAGCCAAACTAACTTAGGGAAATGACCTACATTTTTAGCAAGTTTCCCTTCTTTCATTAAGCCTTTGTACTGCTCAATCTTCTTCCTGTTAACAATCATTTTTTGTGTAGAGTCTACTTCCAGGAAATGATATCTGCCATCCTTTTTAAAATAAGAATCACATATGACCGTATATGTTCCATCACTTATTTTCAATTCGTTTTCCCATTCGTGAGGATAGCCCATGTAGATGTAAAAATCGTTCCTCATAAGATAGTGATTTACAAATTTGGTTTTTCGTTTTACCTTTTCAGACCTGACATACTCTCTTCCTTCTTTATTTAAAAAATACACAGTGGGATTAGAATCTTCCCTAAAGCTTGATAAATAGTGTGATAGGTTTTTTAACACAAGGTTGGCATTTCTTACACTTCCCAGCCTGTGCATTCGCATTAACTGATCCCGATTAAGATAATCCTGTTTTTTCAAAGATAACAGTATCTTCTCTTGTCTCTCTGTTAATGGTTTCAAGTCTCAAACCTCCTTTATCAATGATGTAAGGTTGAATAGTTTTTTGTATGATATCTGGTGTGATAAGAGGTGTTTGAACGATAGTTCTTTTATCTGCTGTTTGATAAATTGCCCGCCCTTTGATTTTAGGAAGATGCTCCGCTCCATCACTATCCAAAACAACTCTAGAGGCCGTACCTGACTGCACACGGAAGCATAACTTTCCGTCACTATTTTGCTTACATTGACGAGGGATGACATCTCCAGTTCCGTACTGGGTGGCTAGAATTTGGTAAAATCCCACCCCTGCACCTAAACGAGCTATTTGGGACATGTATTTTTGGCATTTTTGTTTCAGCTTCTTTTCTTCCCCATCCACTGCCTCATCCGGATTTAATTCCCCAACTTCATCTATGATGATAAAGTTTCTTTCTTGGATATCGGTATCTTCAATTTTCTTTTTGCCTAACTTTTTAATCCTTTGCTGCATAGCTTTCATTCGGCAATAAGCATTTTCAAGTGTTAAAAGAGCTTCTTCTGGCTCGTAAGCGATAGATACTGTCTGTTTGATGTTTTCGTAATCACATAATTCCATACCACCTTTTAAATCAACAAGGTGTAATCTTGTGTTTTCGGGATGCTGCTGGAGCAAGGATGTGATAATGCAATTAATTGTGTTTGATTTTCCATAGCGTGTTGCCCCTCCTAATGCTAAATGAGGGATTTCTCTAAAATCATGATAGATAGGTTTGTTTTTCTCCCTGGTTACACCAAAAAACACTTTCCAGTCATCAGCCTTTTCAAATTCAATTTTGGCGGGTAACGGATCATTGTACACTCTTATAATCAACATACCGTCATATGAAAGCTCTATCTCCTTCCTATCGGCTAGGTTCTTCTCGTATAGACTCTTTATATTTGAAATGATGTGACGGTCTAATTTTAGGCTTCTAAGGTCTTTAAACTGCATCTTTACAGAACGAGTATTTATCCCCGCTTCAATGGTTTTCTGTTTGCTAAGGTAATCTTCAAAACTTCTGCCTAATGGTATGCGGTAACGGTATTCGTTTCCCCAATCATAATTTCTTTTCTTCATCAGTTGAGCTGTAAGTGTCTGTTTGCCGTCTTTAACATTCAGGCCGCTAAGAGTAAAAATTTTATTCAGTTTTTGAGAATCGTTCCCTACTCCGCTTTTTGATAAATAAGCTTTCAAAGAAATTGCTCCGAATGCAGCTGTCGATAAGATTTCGAAAATCATTTGTTTATCTTCCTCCTTCCTACGCCACCTCATTGAACTTACGATAGTAAGTATCCCTTTTACTTAGAATGCTAAAAATGTCTGTTCTACTTTGGTATAACAGGCTTTTTCTTCTGCCAACACAAATTCTAATTTGGAAATTCCAAGGGATATAGTTAATGGTATTATGATTGGATTGTCCGTTATGCCACTTAAAATTCCTCGAACAGGCTAATTTTTGTTCCTAAGAGGAATAACACTTGTCTATGTGGAATATATTCTCAGGTGATGATGATGGATATTAAGAGTAAAATTAAAAAACTTACAGATGAAAGTGGTTATAAAAAGAGTTTCATAGCTGAAAATTTAGGTGTAAGCGTGAAACAATTAAGAAATTATGAATCTGGCCGAAGTCTTATACCTATTGATAAAGCATACATATTAGCTGATTTATTAGGTGTTAAGGTAGATGATTTATATGAACGAACAAGTGGAGGTACAGAAGAATGAAAAGGTTATTAATGATCCCTTTATTATTGCTCGCCGGGTGTTCCGAGAATGCAGCAAATGATGAAGCGATTTATGAATTGGAAGATACAATTGAAGAAATGCAGGTTACGATAGATGAGCTAGAAGATGAGATGAGTGATTTGGAATTAGAAAATTACGATCTTGCTACAGAGAACGAAGAACTAAAATCAGCTAATGAAGAATTGGTTATTACATTAGAAGAACTTGAACTCAGCACATATGAGCCTGTCCCTGACTTTAATTCAGGAATTGACAAAGATTTAGACAATGACGGTTCTTGGGATTATAATTTTGGTGGGATTGACAACGATATAGATAATGACGGCATGTGGGATTATGACGCAGGTGGAATAGACAGAGATTTAGATAACGATGGTCTATGGGATAAGTAAGAGGTGAAATATGAAAGTAAACATAATCAAAGGACCTAAATTTGAGTTAAATAAGAAGAAGGCACAAGAATTTATTTACTATACTATTAAACGTAGGATAATTAAAAAGGAGAAAACAACATGAAACAGCCATCAGATGAAGCGTTAAAGAAAATTTTCCAATTATTATTAAAAACTTCACATCCTCGGATTTTAAGGAAATTAGGTAAGAAATGAATAAAATGTGTTTGTACTGTGCTAAATGGCATCCAGAAAATGAAATGTGGGTGCTGTTAGGACAGTATTACTGCAGCAAGTGTTATCCGGAAGTATATGAGAATGTGAAGAATCTAACGTGGAATAAGGGGAAACCGCTAAAAGAGTGGATATGATTAGTTAAGCCCTCCGTAAAAGCAGAGGGCTCTTGATTTTACTTTTTATTCAGTAATCCTAACCTATCCAAAATAACAGCAAGTTCTGCCCTTTTAATTGGTTCGTTAGGTCTCCATGTTCCATCAGAATATCCCGGGATAACACCTTGATCAATTACTTTTTTAATGGAATCTGCACCCCATACCTTAGAAAGATCCTCTTTTTTCACGGCTGATACCCTCGCTTTCTGTTTTAACCCATAATGACTAACCAACGCATCAAGAATAGCTCCAGCAACGATTCTTCGATAATTATCGGACTTCAGGAGTTTCGCTTCATCCTTATTTGTCATGAATCCAGCTTCGATTAAAATAGAAGTCATCTTTGTTTCTCTGAGCATATGGAAATCAGCTGCTTTTACACCTCTGTTTTGAAGTTTAGTCGCTGAGACAAGGTTACTTTGCACCTTTTGAGCAAGTGTAAGAGCTTCTTTAGGCTTAGAAGTGTATACAAAGGTTTCAATCCCTTTTGCGTCATCATACCAGCCTCCAGGACCCGCAGCGTTTGCGTGTATGTCAATATGCACATCTGATTTCCAGGCGTTTGCTTTATCAGAACGAGTTTTCAAGGAAATATCTTTTTTTCCTGATGGATCATCCAAACGCAAAACTTGAACATCTTCATAGTTTTCTAGCCCGTCAATAATACACTTTACAACCGCAGCATTAAACTCCCATTCTTTCATGCCGTCAGGTGTTTGTTTGCCGGAAGTAGTTGAAGCATGACCTGGAGACAATGAGATTTTCATATTTACTCCCCCTTACCATGTTTATCTTTCAATTGAGAGAATGCCTGCGACAAAAATTTAGGTACCGTTACATCTAAACGGCCAAGATTTTCAATTAAGCTAATTCCTTCTGTGGCAATCAAAAACATGATCATGGCATTCCTCATGAAGTGATTATCACTCCCTGTCACCTGGTCCACTACATTAGCAGCAATGATCATAACGAACATGCCGCCTTTTTTAGCCAAGCCTTTATACGCGCTCTTCGAAGATACTTTCTTATCATAGAAAGCAGCTAGTACTCCTGTGGCGAAGTCGCATGCCATAAGAATCACAAATGCTAACAGTAGCTTATCTAATCCTCCAAATAAATAAGCGACACTAGATATAGTGCCGCCAGTGATAACTGTATATAATGTGTCGGTATTATGTTTCATTCTTTTCTCCCCCAAATAAAAAGAGAGCTGAAAATCAGCCCTCTTAATTTTTATTCGCATATTTATCCTCTTTATGAGGTAAAAACACCATTAACAATCCCATTAAACCTACAATAAAAATCGCAGCCCACAACCACAAAGGTTTATCCGGAATAATTGTAAATGTTGTTCCAGCTATAATTATGAGCCATCCTGCAATCCAATGATACCACGCCAATTTCATCACTCCACATTTTGTAATAGTTCCATAGCTTGGCGAGCAATTTCATTCCTTACCTTGTTCAGTTCATCCATTGCATTTTTCTTTTCATCCGAAGTAAGCTCCGGAGAGTTTTCAACCGCTCGAATTTCTTTGTTAATTTCACTAATTCGTTTAGTGAAATCATTAACAGCATCATATAAGCCTTCTTTTTCGAACTCCCTATCGTTGGTAGATGCAGAACCACGTTGTTTTGACAAGGTATCTTTCAATTTATACAACTTATCTAAAGATGCTCCGGTTGAAGATTGATTAACTAAGAAAGCCCTTGTTAATGGCGCCTGATCGATGCTCTTGGTTGGTCTTTGCGGCTTATCAGTATCACTAGCTTTATTTACAAAGTAATCAATAGCACTAGTACCGTAAGTTCCTAAACCGCCTGTAAATCCTTGGATTGTGTTATCAATTACTCTCGGAGATCCAAAGTTTCTGAAAGCGCCCTGACCACCTGTAACCTTATTGATTTGATTTCCAATAAACTTAGCAGTCTCAGTGGTGTTAATATCGTATTGGTCTGGATACTCCATGTTTTGCTCTCGTTGCGGAATTATCGGACCTTGACGGAAGAAAGAGTAATTTGCCATACCTTCAACAAGAGGAGCAATCCCTGTTAACATAGTAGGAACAGCCGCAGTAGAAAACCCTTGTTTAACCCAATCATTGAAAGCTTCTTTGTCATTTTTGTAAATATAATCAGCCGCTCTTTCAATTGTATTCGAGAATGCGAAAGCTAAGTCAAAAGGTTTAGGTATTCGGGCAATTTGATTAGTGCCAGGGACAGGAATAAGATAAAAAGTGTCTTTCAACCAACGTGGAGCATCATCAAGTATTTCTCTTTGTTTTTCGTTAGAATATGTGTGTTGGGCTACTATTGCGCCTATCGTTGGCAAAGTAACTGATGCAATAGCTTTACCTGTAACAGCAGCAGGATTTTCTTTAAATGCTCTCCACAATTTGCTTTTACCTTGGATATTCGCATTTAAGAATGCCACTACTTTGTTAGCCTCCCTCACGCTAATACCAGCTCTTCCGAAATCCATGATATCTCTCGCACGATATGCCGCCTCTTGTGGTGATACCCCTTTGCGCAACGCTGCTCTAAATTCTCCAACCTTAGTTGCTGATTCACTTACATCTGCAACAGTACGTAATACACCAATAGGATTAGCGAACTTTTTCATGATTGAAGTATACGTTTTCGGATCTAATACATCAATATAATTCGTGTTAACGTCAGTAAGAGCCTTTTTAAGAGTTTGCCTATGAAGTTCTCTATCCATTGAAATGATATTGCCATAACCACCATTTTCTTTTACCCACTGTTTATAAAGCTCACCAGGTACTTTGTACTCTTTCCTACCGATTTTTATTGTACGTCCCTTACCAATTGACTGTACTAATCCATAGGTAAAGTCAGTGATGGGATTAAAGCCCGATTCAGATACAATGAAAGCATGTGGAACGTCACGCAATGGGTTACGTAAACTAAATTCAGGTGTAAGGGTAGCACCGGCACGAAGCATAGAAGCTGGTTTTTGAAGTATCTTTATAAGTGTATTGGTGCTCTCTTTGTCTAAATTCATTAAAGTTTTATAGACTTCAGGAGGAACTTCATATTTTTCTTTCTTCCCATTATTGAGAACACTTATAACATTTAGCCTGCTAGCATCTTCAGTATCCGCTAACTTCCGGATGAAATTACCCTCAACATCTTTTTCAGCTAATTTAGCAACTTGTGTAGAAACTTTATTCTTTTCTACTGTGTTCACCGCTTTAAAGATGTTCTTTACCATGCTTTCCATGGGGTCAATAACATCACGGCTAGAACCCTCCAATTTCTTGATAGGGTTTGTTGCGTTCGCCATTGCTTTATTCATTCCTCCAGCAAATTCGATTTTATCATCATCAAAGGAACGGAACAAAGACATATAATTAGGCCATTTCTGTTTCATTGCGTCTACTTGTTCACGACTAAGCACTCCATTAGATGACAGCATATCCAGGACATTGTTATTAACGCCTAAGAGCTTTTGTCTTGCTGCTTCCATAGGCTCAGAACCAAGTTTCCGGATAACATCATCTATTTCTGCGTTGGTAAAGCCTGAATTAATACCATTTTCATTAACATCTTTCGCATGAACAGCAAGCGCATAGTCACGAAGGTCTTTATAATCTATTTTACTCGTTTCAAGATCTCTAAGCACTGGCTGTAATTGCTCTTGTACCATCATATGCGCTTTCTCCGGACTTCCTCTAAATAACCGCGCTTGCTTGTATAAACTATTCTCTGCGCTGCCGACTTTTCCTGCTATTTGCTTTTCGATGTTTTCTAATGGGGCTACATCATCAATGAATTGAGCACGCAATCCTTTTAAGTTGCCATCTTTCTTCTGTGGTGTGTCGTTAATTCTTGAACGGAAAGAGTTCATATCACCCTGGGATTGTCGTGCATCATCTAGCAATACGTCACTCACACGCGCTAATTCAGGTTCTCTTTCTGCAGTTCCTCTGTTAATCGGTTCAAAATCCCGTCCAGCTCGTAAACGTTCAAGATTGCCAGCCGGTTGAATTGGTTCAGGATTTCTTAAAGATTCTAAGGATCTTGTAGCTGCAGTTTCATCCATTTGACGAGAATTAGCTATTAGATTATCAAATAATTGATTTGATTGACCGCCTTGACTAGGGGTTTGAGACCTAGGTAAATTGTTTATTACATCATTGCTCACACCACCGCTATAAGTAGGTACATCACCTTTAGCAAACCTAGCAAGCGCATTTCCAGCTACTTTACCAGCACCATATAATGCAGGATCTGCAACCGCACCCAATGCACCACCAAGAGCAATATGTTTCAGGTTATCTGCTGTAGTAGTATCACCAGGATTAAGACCTTCTCTTACCCCTACTTCAGCTGCTCCAATTCCAGCCCCTGTAATGGCTCCCTCTTGCGCTAGTTGCCTGAGCTTAGTTAATCCTCGCGAACCAGATTTAACGCCTAATCCTGCCCCTCTGACAGCTCCATACGCACCAACACCAGGGATTAGATAACCTAGTGCATCATAACCGAAATCAGCTACCTTACCGCCTGTGCTTCTATCCTCGTTTGTGAATTGAGCAGCCCTTTCACCGTCATTAGTTTTCTTGTAAACTTGGTCAAGAGCACCTAATGTACCGGTGTTAGCAATACGTGTTAATCCCCTTGTCACTTCTTTGGTGACAGAACTTCTTTCTGTTTTTAAGGCATCGTCTACATTGCCTTGAATCGCTTCTTTGATACTCACATCATCAAAAGGATTAATAGCCTGACCGAACCGTTTTAAAGGAGTGAAAATATCTTTTAATAAGGATGGGCCGTCATCATCTTTCTTCTCTTTTTTTTTCGCTGATGATGAAGCAGTTTGTTTGCTGAATTGAGCGATTAAATCCTCTTTAGTCGGCTTTTTATTTGCTTCTTTTTGTTGTGCTTCAGAGAATTTATTATATTCTCTTTGTGAACGAAACTTACCGTTTGACAGTTTATCATAAAGGGAATCGACATATTCATCTATGCCAAACCCTTTTTCTTTCACTTGCGCTTTCAGATAAGGGTCGTTACGGATTTCCTCGCTAATTCGATACGCTCCTTGCCTTCTCATGTCTTCAAGGGTTAGAGTCGTGCCATCCCTCATAGTAAGCGTGGTATTATCTACGTTATCGGAAAATAAACTTTGCTTCAGGGCAGCTTCTTGCTGTTCTTTTTTGCGCTGTTCATATAATTTCTTCGCATATTCAGCCCTTGCCTTGTTCTCGCCAATAGCACGAGCAGAAGAAAGGCCCGAATCAAACGAGCCTTTACCATACTGCGATTCAAATATCCTTTTATACTTATCTTCATTCCATGCCATTTTTCCACCGCCCTAACCTAACATTCTGAGTGCGTCGTTCATTTCATTTCGGAATCGGTTCACAACTGACTGACGTATGCTTGCGGAGGAACGAGAGAAATACTTTAAGCCGTTATTGGCTCCCCGTTCGTTATACACCCGTCTGATTATCTCTGCTTCACTCATCCCTGGTCTGATTCCAGCATTTCTAAATATGTTTTTCGCTCCACCTGACCCATGTTGAACAGCAGTAGACCAAAGAACATTCTGAACAGCAACGGAATATCTATTAACATCAAAACCAGTAGCGCCTTTTATCATCTTTGCAGCAGGATCAAAATGGGAAGCCTTAATAAAATTATGCTGCAGACGATTGAATTCCGCGGGCTTCATAGCTGCAATTCCCTTCCACGCTGAATCAAACGCTTTAGAACCTGGAGCATATTTAGCAAGCATGTTCCCGATCTTCGGGTCTTTTCTTTTGGCATAACTTAAGAAACTAGACATAGTACCGGTATTAGTGGCAATTTGATAGGTTCCGTAGGATGCACCACCCCAATCACCACTATTTCGGGCGATGGTTCCAGGACCGGATGAGCCTGATTCATACTTTTTAGATAAAGAACCTAAAGTAGTTGAACCAGACCCGCCTCCTACGGTATTAGAAAATCCTGTCCATACAGGCTTAATTGCGAATCATTCATGCTCTTTTCTAACTCACCTCTATATTTCAACTCAAACATGCGCCATGCAGCGTCTTCGCCGTCTTTTTGCTTGGTATAGTTAAATAGAAGCTTATCTTTTGCTGACATGTTATTAAACGTATGCTCACGCCATTTCTTCTCATCCGCATTAAGCTGTTTTTGGTAATTGAAGTTACGGTCATTAAGTGATTTTTGATAATTAAAGTCACGGTCTGTTCTCGTTAAATTCTGCTGCCCTAACCATTCGGAATAGGCTTGCGAACGAGCTTGCATCCCCCGGTCTTTATCCCTTTCCAATAGACTATTAGCCATCTCAGCAATCTGGGAAGCGCGCTGAGAATTAAGATCACCAATTTGCGATTGTGCCGCAATGCCGTTTTTATTAAGAGCATCCGCAGCTAATCCACTTCGACCCAAACCACGAGCAGCCGCAACTTGTCCAGATTGAACATCGTTCTGATACCTTTGCTGTTGCACACCTCTAATAGCCCGGTCATACAAAGGATTAACTTGTTTTCCTACTTGATTCTCGGCATCTTTATACTTTAAGCCGTTATAATTGTAAGAAAATCCAGCCATGTTATCCCACCTTTACTAAATCTTCTCTTCCTTGAGAAATAAAATAAGCGTCTATCCCTTCTTTGAGGTCTGGACGCTTTGTAATTACATATTCATAGGTGTATGCTCCGTCTATAATTCTTTGCCCCATGTATTCACTCAATTACAAAGCACCTCCCAGAATGATATCGTCTATCGCCTTCTGCATTAACTTTTGCTGCTGTTCAAGTCTTTCGATTGGAGAAAGTTCTTTAGGATCAGCCAGGACTTTTTCCCACGCAGTTTGTAATTGCGTTTTTGTAGGGATAGGTTTGTTATATTTCCAATGCTTAATTTCGGGTCCGCTTCCTGAATCCATTATTAGAAAATCTCTATTCGGTACAGCATCCGGATAGATTTTTAAAATAGCTTTTTCAAGTATCATGTTATTTTAACCACCCTTATATAGCTGTAATTCAAGTTCTTAGCTCCCGCGCTATTCTGATAAACCCAAAAGTCTAATTTATCACCTGCAGAAAGGTGAAGTGTTGTGCTTCCAATGACTATGCCATCATTTTCACCTGACATCTGTTTTTGAGCAATCCTGGTTTTGTCGAAAAGGTTCCCATTTACATAGGCAGCTGTGTATATGGTATGTCCTGCAATCATTCCAGCCATACTAACACTCATGTAAATTTGATACACACCAGTCGAAGGGATGGTATAAGTACCACCTCCCCAATCTCCCCCTCCAATATTGGAAACGAGAGAATTCGGAATGATCTTTGTCCAGGTATTAACCGAAATAACAGCTGCATCCGTTTTAGACACATCTAAAAACGGCTTTGTGTTCCACCCCATCCAAGTACCTGAATTGAAATAGTTATAATACAAGGTGTTTGTATAGTCAAAAGCTAGTAGCCATCCTATATTCGACCCGGTATTATGAAAAATCCCCCTTGTGCTTTTCCCGTTTGGAAGGTTTGCTGTACCATCCACAGCGTAGAAAGTATGAAACCCTGTTCCTAGTTTCAACAATTCTACAAATAAATCTTGTTTGCTGTCTGTGATGTTTAGTTTTGCTCCCCCAAGATCATTGGTTATCTTTGTTAATTGAGCAATAGATCTCAAGAGTGCATCTTTTTTATCATCATCAGACTCAATTTTGTTTAGTTGAGCAACAAATTGATTTAACTCATCATCCATATGAGAAGAACTAATTTTCATTCCTGGCTGAAAATCATGTTTCCTTTGAATTGGCACCTACTTCACCACCTCATGGTTTTTTACGTTGATACTCAAAAAATAAGCCAAAAATTGATATTGGCTCGTCTGCCTTATTGTTGCTAATTTGTAATTGTAATGATTTTGCTTTTTTACGGAGTTTAATCTCATCTTGGGAAACCTCGCTAAAGTCCCAAAGTGAGTTATCCCATTCGCTTTCATCCCATACCGCTCCAGCTCCATTTAAAACTTGGGTTTGCTTAAAATCAATCAGTTCATATTGATCTATTGTTCCAAATAAATCATATGAGGAATGATAGCCAGCCCATTGCTTTTGCGCAATCCACATACGCTTAACTTTTTTCCGATGGATAGGAGAGTCGAAATCGATTATTTTCGTTTTCAACAAGAAAGGAATTGGTGACCCATCATCAGAGTATTTAGTGTCAGAGAAACGATAAATAAACCCCTCATTCGTACTGAAATACAGTACTTCATCCAATACAAGGAAGTCATTCGCTTTTATGTTCGTGTATTTGGTCCAAGATTTTAATGTAGTATCATAAACAAGCGTAAGTCCGCTTGGGAAACTAAGAAAGTATTTATTGTCATGGAATACTCCAGCCGCTTTTTCTTTATCCGATATACCCATATCTTTGAGAATCCGATGAATGTTTACACTCACCGGCTCTGCAGATATAAAATTCCTATCAGTGGAGAAAAGGCTGTATACATGATCATCAGATAAATAAAAAAGGTTGTTGCCCACCTCTTGGATACTACCCGGAGCAATACAACCTTTTGGCACATTAATTTTTACTAATTGGAAATTAGCTAAATCAGGACCATCGCCATGAAGTGCCCATATACTTCTTCTGCAGAAGATAATCAGTGTATCTCTGAATACCTTCAACTCAATGATTTCGTCATTATCTTCAGTGGCAACATCAAAGAAATATGATGCCGGAAAATAATCATATACTGCCGAACCAATAATAGGGTCAATGAAACAAAAAGACACCCTATTTTTAACGGTGGGGTGCGCAGCTGCATAAATACGATCTTTTTTCACGGCGAAGGTTCGAAAGTTGGTTAGAATATTTAAGTCGTTTAAACCCGGGTTGGTTTGTTCTTCAACACTTGGGTCATATGGAATAACCGAACTGACGCTGTTTCCATCATATTTCTTTAACTGTCCATAATCCGCAACTAAGACAACATCTTTCACAAACCGATCCTTATATGTCAGGAATTTCACTTTGCTGCTAGTTAGGTTCCCTACAGATACAAAAGATTCGCCGCTTTGCTTGTGCAGTTGATTATTAGAAGCCATCAACAACTCTTCATTTCCATCACTTTTATAAAATTGATACATTTTGGTTATAGGATGACGGATATATAAAGTTTTATCCCATGTAGTCACGCGTATTCACCTCTTTCAGGGACATAGATATACCCTACTGTATTGGAAGAATTGAAGCGTCACCATTTTGCGCCAAACACTCTAAAGAGAAAGTCCCGGACGCGTTAGTTCCTGTCATTTGGGTGTTCTTAACATTCACAAATGCTCCGTTCGCATCTCCATTTACTAAAGTAACCTCTAAAGCACCGGTAAAATCACCTTTAATTCTTTCTGTTACTTCATCCGAAACAGGAGATTGCAATGTTAGCACACCGCTTCCATTGACGGTCATCGTCCAACTTTTAGCACCAAATTTTTCAGTTCTTGTGCCGGGATTTACATTCCCTCGATCTAAACTCAGATAATAAGACAATCTATAGTATCCTGATGATTTTGTATTGATTTTAAAGATGTTTTTCCCAGTTGCTAAGCTGCCTAATACCGTAACACTGCTTTTGCTGTTCCCTGGTGTTCCGATTTGTCGAGCAGATGTTATTGTGCCGATAGGCGTGTTAGTATTAACAAATTCCTTGTTGTTACTATAGTTCTGCGAAGCTCCGTTAGTAATTTCGCTATTCACATATTTATGAACGGAAGTACTGGTATTGGAACCTCCAAAATTTAATGTTTTACAATTCTCGAACAGAGCCAGACCGGTGCTGTTAATAATATTAAGATTCCCTGTATTGTTAGATGAGTTTCTAATGTGCGCAGTTCCTTGAAGGGTATCTCCTAAATCAAGATTTAAAGAACCACCGTCAACTAAGGTGAAATCATCTATTTTTAAGTTCTTTACAACGTCAGGCGCAGCTAATTTCCCCATGGTAGTGATCTGACTGACTCCACTAATACCTTTGGAATATCCTGATATAGTAAGCCCATCTATTACATGTCCTCGTCCTACGCTATCGGAATCGTTCGGGTCATTTAGCCATTTAACGATAGAAAAAGGCGAACCCCACCCACCCGCATAGTTTTTAACATTTAGCCTTACCTTGATATTTTTAAATGTCGCTGGGGTAATATCACCAAAATGCACAGATACTTTTTCCCCAACTTGACCTGTGTTACGTGTCGAGTCTGTGTTTTCATAGTACACATCAATATTTTCTGTAACTCCACCGGTATAAACCTTAATGAGTGAAGTAAGATCATTCTTAGCAACGCAATGAATTTTGACGTTTTTGCAGTTGTATACAAAAAATGATCTACCACAGTAATCAGTGTTCAATCTGACCTCTGCACTGTCACCAGAGCGAGTACTAGAATAAGGGTAGCGAACATTTACAGCTTTAATATTAGCTTTGATGTTTTTAGAAACATAATCAAGTGGTTCGGACTCTGCCCTTTCCAGTCTAACGCCGTTTCTTCCTCCAATAATATCTGCATTAATATCAAGGTTCTCACAGCCCTGAACAAAGTTATACCAAATCAATCCCGTCGTGAAACTTTCATACAACTGACTTTGTAAGATTAATCCGTTTTGGGTTGAAACATTTTTACAGTTTCTGAATTGAAAGAAAATAGCTTGTTCAGCGACAGTCGTGCTATATATTTGATCATCAATGAGTTTGGCGTTATTTCCTTCTAATTCGAAATAATTTAACCCACTAAATTCATAAAGAAATGTGCCTTTTGTTGCAGTAAAATGATATTCTCCTTTTGGGATAAATAACTTCCCGCCGCCCATTAGCTGTATATCTGCACAAGCTGCCTTTATAGCTTCTGTCCAATTGCCTTCTACCACTAATGATTCATAATCTATTAGATCCACAGCTCTTGCAGCAATACGCGAATCTATAGCTTCATGTTTTTGGCGAAGTGTAACATAAGGAGTTCCAGCCAATGCCTGCTCTATTGCAGGAGAGGAATCCCCATTCGCTACTAACGTATTGATTTGCTCCTGAAGTGCTAAGGAGTTATTATTAATCTGCTCTTGCAGGAGGTTAGTGTTAGTAGTAAGATCGTGATTTAAAGTTAAAATATCTACTTCTTTCTTCCACAGTTCTATGTCAACCTTCTCAAAATTTGCTGAGAGAGTTGTATCTACGGGTTCTGTATCATTTCGATTAGGCTTGTATAAGTTATAATTCGGTGTATAATCCGCCATTTATAAATCACTCCATTTCTTACCGCCAATATCCTGCCAGTTCACAGGGCGTTCGATTGCAGCAGAAATAAACCGCTCATATCCTGGCCTCTTGGAGATAAACCCTCTTCCAATTACTGCATTTTGCGCATCAGTCAAAGCATTTTTGGGAATCAAATTCGCTGCATCCTTGACATTAATCCCTTGGCTAAAATCAGTTATGCCGACAATTTCTTTTCTAGCCATTATTCCACCAACCTAATCTGGAAGGTTTGATAAGAATGCTTTGAGGCAAACGTTTCAAACTCCCTTTTCCGCTGGAAATAACGATTCATGGCATCCATTTGCCTTTCAGGTTCCTCATCCGCAAATTGACTGTATGCAATTGTATATAAAATTAACAAATCATGAAAAGCCGGGTCTATCTCTGGCACATCGTCGCCGTTCTCAAGGTGTGTTAGCCTTTTATAATAATAAAGTTCTATTTCACCTGAACCTGTGTTTTTTTGCAGCGTTACTTCTTTTCCCCATAGCCGATAACCTCTGCTGACGCGATCATTTAACTCCACAGGGAAGTATTCTTCATCGCCTACAAAAAGGTGTGCTATATCGAAAAAGTCATTAGGTAATTGAAACGGTGCAGAATCACTATTATATTTAGCTTCGGCTTTTGCAATCGGTGTCAAGTCATCTAATGCTCGATTAACCCATCCGGAAATCTCTCCATTATCAAGCGAATCATCTATATCTTTATTTACTTCTTCAATAATCTCTGTAAGATTCATCTAAAAACCCCCTTTGCATAAAAAGAAAGGCAGAGTTTTAGATTAACCCTGCCTGTTCTAAGATTTCCGCAACTGTTTGAGGGACTTCTACCGATTTCCCTAATTGAATCTGAAAAATATATCCGTTAACTGCTACCGTTTGATAAGGCCATTCAACCTTTTTCCCAGCTTCCTCTGCTGCTCTTAACTTATTTAGTTGATCTTGGGGCATATGAAGGCGTACTTTGACTTTATCCTGCTTTTTAAGGGCATCCGCTGTATTCTCAGTTACATTCTGCATTTCTTTTTCGGTCACTTGTTTAGCCATTATTATTCCTCCTCATAATAGAAAAAGGAGAGGACCAAAGCCCCCTCCCATGAATTTAATTATCCAGATACAGTGTGTTCGATACGAAGGATTGCAAGTTCTTCCAAACGAGCAACCGTAAACATTGCTTTCCAACCGCTTGTAGCACGCTGGTTTAATGGGTCAGCAGTACCGGCAGAGCCGTGGGGCTTCACGATGTTCTGAACCGCTCCACTTCCTGCAACGTCCACCATGCCGTAAGCATCTTTACCAAGGATGATTGTTGCGTACACGTCTACACCCGCAGCACCGGCACCAGCAAACTTCTTAGCAAGTGGAGTCTCTACAAAGCGTACTCCGTATAGTTTACCAATTTCACCAGAGAAGATTTGCTTAGATCCAGCGTATTGAGAAGCAGCTTCCCATTTAGCATCGGATTGAAGGTCAAAAGTTGCACCTGGTTCAACGATAGCTACATAATCGCCACCATCAAGAGGCTTAACTTTGTTACGCTTCATTGTTCTAACCGCTTTACGGATTTCAAGAACCGTTAGGTTATCTCCTGCAGCTACCGTGATACGAGAAGCACGACCGTTTGCATATTGAACGTTTGTGCCAGCGACAATGATATCACGAGCAAGAACATCCAAAGTTTCAGCAGACTGTTCACCTAGAAGCTCTGCAGATTCATCTAATACAGGGTCAATAGCTGTCATATCTAGAACATCAGAGATCTCGATAAAGTCACCATATTGAGCGATTGTAGCAGTCTTATTAGTGACGTTTAGGCTGTTACCAGCAGGTGTTACACCCTCTGTAATAGCAGTAGTCGCAGGTGCTAATGAAGTAAACTGACGGAATTCAATTGTTTTACCGCCGTTCTTTGGAATCGGGCGCTTTTGAGCGAATTGCCCAAATACGTGATTCGGTAGTAAACGAGAAAGAAGTTTCTTATCATAATATGTTTTCATTTCTGGACTTAATCCAGCTAGGCCTGTAGTTTGTACTGCCATGGTTAATCAGCTCCTTAGAATGTTATGCGCTCTCCTAACCTTGCTCGGCGTGAGAGTGCTTCAATTTCTTCCAATGACATAGAATTAGGATCAAATTTGGTATTATTCGGCTGGTCATTACTCGCAAGTACTTGCTTTTCATCCCTACCCGTGACCTTTGCCAATACTTCTTGTTCTTTTTCGCGCGCTACTTTAGCCAACCTATCGTCATAGGTAGCGATTTTATAGGCATCTTCCAGGGAATAACCCTTTTCAGCTGCCACAGTAAATACTTTTTCTTCATATTCAGAGAAATCAGGGTACTTTTCAGATAAAGTTTTGAGTTCAGTTTCGACTTCCCTCATTTTTTCCTTAGTGCGAAGGGTTTCTAACTCTTTTTCAAGCTCACCCATCTTGCTGTTAACAGGCTCAAAGTGCTGTTTATAAGCATCTTCATTAATGCCTAACCGCTGCGCTTCCTGTTGGATCTGTTGCTGCCTTTCCGCTTCCTCTACTGCCTTAATCATTTCATCGTGAGACTCATAACCGGCATATCGAGCAATACGGTTTAAGTTTTCTTCATAGGTAGATGCTTTTGTCTTAAACTCGTTAATTTCTTGATTGCGTCTCATTTCAGCATAACGAGCATTTGTTTCAGCATCTTGCACAGGTTTCTGATCAGCGACTTCAGAATCGTTTACGCCTGGTTCCTGCGTTTCTACTACTTCAGGTGTTTCAGTTACTACTGTTGACGGTTCAGCGACTTCCGCCGTGTTTACGCTTTGTTCTAATTCTTCCATTGTGGTTCCTCCTTGGATTTTTGCGCTATTCCTGCGAGTGTTTTATCAATAAAAAGAGCCAAGGAACTCTCATCCCTGGCTCATTTGCCCTTCCATAATGGCTTGCATTATATCTTCTTCGCTTTCCCCTTCTTCTAGGGCTTGTGCGACTGCTTCCTGCGCTTCCGGTGATAAACCTTGTACAAACTCAGCAAACGCCATACGGTCATCAGGTACAGCACTAGCGCCTTCATCCATCGGCATACCTTCCATTGGTATTTCACCAGGCATAGGCATACCCTCTGGACCCATTGGCGCACCATCAGGACCCATCGGCATTGCTTGCTGCATTTCTTCTTGCTCCCTTAAACGGGATACAATACGGTCTCTATTCGGCAAGCCTTCCTGCATTTCCACATACTCACTACCAAGTAATAAGCCCTGTTGGAATAGATCCGCTGCTAATTGTGCTACATATGCTTTGCTTGTTGGTGTGGATGCTCCAGCTGTTACCTTTACATCTAAATCAATCTCTGAATACTGAACAGCATTGAATTCCTTAAACTCCACTGTTCCATCTTCATCAATAATCCGAATATAACGGGTCTCTGTGTAATTCTCCTTTACCAATTCAATGATGAGCTCATACACATCTTTAATGGATTGGTGTAGGTTTCGAAGAATACCTTTGATTGGTATAGAGCCTTGTTCCTGCAGCAATTGAATAGCTGTAGCTGCTGTGACTCCTCCAGGGGTTTCTCCTGTTACAGAGTCATATACACCACCTATGCGCTCAATGTAACTGATGATGTTATCTGCAAGCTTATAAACGTCATTAGACATTTGTGGCGGCTGCAAGAAGTGTACAGCTTCTTTTGGGTTTTTAGCGTTCCATATCTGACCCGGCTTGTTGGTCCACTTATTCGGATTAATACCAGAGGTAGGATCCACTAGAGTAATAGGATTAGCGTGCAGCATAGCATGAGTTACAGGTAGTTCCACAAGCTTGTTAAGCAGCTTCTGATTATCAATGATGTTCTTAGGCTCACCAATGCCCCAAATGCTCTTACGATTCTTCTTAGCTACAAACGGAATGAATGGGTATTTGCCATGTTTATAGACTTGTTTAATCTTTTTAAGGATCTTTCCGCCTGCAGCATACGTAACATGCACACCGTTCTTATCCCGATGCCAGTACTCGTAAAATGCCACTCGGTCTTTACCGTGGTTTGTAGAAGGTCTGTCAAAGATCTCTGTTTCAATTGCCTGGTCAGGGTCTACCTTCTGCCCGAACACCTTTTCAACCCATTGAACAGTCTTAGGCACGTTGTAAATAATGTAACGTGCTTCATCAACCGTCACAGCTGAAGGATCTATAAAGATATTGGAAGGGTCCGGCACATCAATGGACACATCACCTTTCCAGATGTTGTTCTTTTCCTTGCTTCCGCCCGATAATGAGTTATCCCAATAAACCTTAAAAAAGCCGGTACCCAATAAGAGTCCAGTTCTAACTACCTGGTCTATTTTGTCGTCTAAGTCCACTCGTTCAGCAACTACATCTGTTACCTGCGTGAATAGCTTTGCTGCTTCTTCATCGTCCTGTGCTGTAGGAAGGATTAAGCCGCTAGGTTTGGTATCTGTTAATTGTGGTGCCTTCTGGTCCACTACATACGATACATAGTTAATGACTGGATCAGGTCGCCAACTGGCTCTTTCCTTGTTCCAATGCTTCCCTAAGTAGAAATCATCGTACTCTCTCCACTCATCCCGCATGTTAGCTTGTGCGCTTAATGCTTCACGGAAATGGGAGACGATGCGTTTATATTCCTCTCGTTCGCCTGTGTTCTCTTTCTCTAACTTCTCCAAGGTATCACCCCTTATAAGTCATGCCAGCTGTAATCATCATCTGAATCATCCTGCAGCGCATGAGGTAAGTGTTCATCATCTTTATTAATGTGCGAGAGTGCGTTGTATTCGAAGTGTTCAAAGTAATCACTGATAAAGTTAGACAACACAAAAAGCGCTATAGCAGAAGCCATTACTAAGTCATCGTGACAGCCTTCCTGGGCGTTTGTTGCCCCGTCATCTTCACGTATGTAAGTAATGCACTCACTGATTAGCGCTTTATCTCTCGTTTTGATTTGATTTTCTCTGATTAAACTTGCCATATGATCTATGATTAAAGGTTTCGTTTTCTTGTTGGTCAGGAATCCTAACTCTTTAGTTGTCTTATCCGTTGCTTGGTCATATTTCTCCATCTGGAACACGTTATGATAATTAAGCTTCTTCAGCTTGTTAATGGTTGTAAATCCGTGATTGTTCTTCTCTGGTGCGATTAGAGCCGTATTGTAATACTTAGCTAATCTCACTAATTCATCAGCGTATAGGTCAGGGTCAATATGTCCGTGCCACTTAGCTACCTGTTCATAGGTTTCTGCTTCCCATACCGTAGCAGCTGAATAGTCTCCAGTTAATTTCCCTTCTGATGTATCAGCACCAATCACATAGCGCTTACCAACTTTAGGATGCTCCCATACTTCAAGATATCCCTTATCCTCTTGGATGAATGATCCACGCTCAATATTCCCTCGCTCTCCCTGTGTGGCTGCTTGATACCACTTGTTAAGAACAGGAACATGGAATCGTGGTCTTCCGCTTGTTAGGAAGGCTTCTTCATCATTAGAAGGATATTCTTGTTTAAACTGCTCCACATCGCCACCACAGTTATTCCGGATGGCCCAACGGCGCCAGACTAATTGACTGTCTTTCAGATTGTATAGCTCTTTCAGTTCCTTCTCTTCATCCGTTAAGGTGAAGTCACTCGGAACATCCATGTTATATTCATCATGTTCATACCAGGGAAAGAACATTGCAACGAAGTCATTCTCTCCACGCTTTGCCTTCTGCCACATATCATAGAAGTAACCACCCACACCATTTGCCGTACTCTCGATAACTGCCATGGTATTAGCTGTGTTCGGGATCGCTTGCATCAGACCTAACATAACCGTCTCTGCATTATCCCAGAAAGCTACCTCTGAAGCGTGAAGGTTATGGATAGTGGATGATCTCCCAGCGTCTAAGTTCTTCGCTGTATCAATCTTAATCTTACTTCTAAGCCCTGGAGCTCGCTTCTTTTCATCTAAATCCGCTGTAGGATTCTCAAAGATGAGCTCTTTAGCATTGGAAGCTTTCTTCATCGGCCTTAACAGCTGCGGTAATTCCTCATAAAACAGCTTAGACATATTAAAAAGGTTAGTGGATGCTTCTTCCTTATGAGCAATAATGAAACTGTTCATAAGCTTAGTTGTGGCAGTCTCATAAAAGATTCTGCCTTCTGTCAGTGTACTGAAGCCCATCTGACGTGCTTTAAGGATAATGATACGTACTGGCTTGCCTTCTCTCTTCAGCTCGTTTATTTTCTCATTTAAACGCCGCTGTGAGGAGTTAAGCTTGAAGTGAACCATGTCACCTTTTTTCGTACGGATCTTTAAGAACTTCTGCATATAGCTTTCAGAGTCTTTTAAGATGCGTTTTAGCTTCTCTTTACTCATCCTCTAATTCCTCTAATAAAGATTCAAAGGAATGGGTGTTAGCCACTTCCCGTTTCTCGATGAAAGCAGCGTTTGTTTTCGCTATATACTCAGAAGCTTTTAAACGGTGTTTTAAGTCCACTTCTCCATCCCTAACAGTTTCACTCCAGAAGCGTTTTATCTCTTCCATATCGGCTATCCTGTCACTCTGCAGGCTATTGTTACGTTCTTCTATATATGTTGCCACCTTAACATTTCTTAGCAAACGACTGGCAGAGGCTTCAGCAGCATTCCCTTTCGCTTTATACCCTGCCTCAATGTAAGCTTGCTTTGCATTACCTGAAGCAATGTATAGATCAGCGAATTTCTTTTGTTGTTCAGATAACACAAAACATCACCTCGCTTACTTCATTGAATGTTGAAGTTTATATCCTTCCAACTCCCATACTTTATCTACAATTCTCTTTGTGCAGATTTCAGCACCAAGTTTAATATCGTAATTAGCTGGATCAACACACGCTGAACTTTCTGTAATTACAAAACCACTCGGTAATTTGCAAGAGACCACTGTACATTTATCAAACGCAGTCGATATTTCAAATTCTGAATTATCCATGATTTTCTGAATATGCTCCTGTGTCACTTTATTATTACTCATCGTTTATTTTCCTCCACTTCCATCCAGTATTCTTTTTCCTCTGATACTGTAACCGGCTCATACTTAACAGGCTCTGCTGTCATTTCTTTATATTCCTGTATATCTTTAGCCATCGCTCTATTTAATAAGTCCTGGCGCTCTTCTCTCCATAGTTCCTCTAAACTTCGCTGGTGCTGCATACTTAACACTACATATGTGATAAAAGCAATTAGGATTAATGCTAATGCTGTTAGGTATATCATTTAATCACCTACTTCCATTTGTTCCCGTTATCCCATTTAGTTTCATCCCACTTAGGCTCTTTTGTAGTACCCATCTATTCACCTGCTTCCTGTAAAGGGAATTCCATAAAGAATTTTTCTTTAAATCGTTTTATCACCCTATCCAAAATGCTTTTCACCTGATCCACTCCACTTCTATACTCCGTTTCCCCTTTATCCCACTCAACTTAATCACCGCTTGACTAGGGAATGACTCATCATAAGAGAACTTCTTCGCATAGCTTTCTGTATCCACTAATGTATTCCCACATAAGAACCACCGTTTATATTCTTTTACCTGATGATTGTATGGGTCTATGTGATATTCCTTGTATGGCTTTGCATATTCCTTGTGCCAGTGTCCGCAATACATCACATCAGCAGTAGAACGTTTCATCTTCTTTAAGTTTCTCTCTGCCGCTGCTATGGTTGCTCCTGACCCTGTACCATGGAACATTTCAATGGAGTAGAAGTTCTTGTTTGCGCTGTACCCTACTACCCCTCGATACTTTAAGTATTTATCCTCTATGCCAATCATCTTACAGAACATCAACATGAGATCTATTTCTGTTTCATCCTCTGTGCGCCAGTCATGATTACCCAATGTCACCCCATCAATCAAATCTGCATACGGTTTAAATATCTCTACCGCTAAATCAAATTGCTCTTGTGGTGTTAGATGCTGGTCCTTCTGACTGCCCTTACTGTGCTTCGTAATGTTATGAAATAAATCCCCATTCAATAAGATCCTGGTGTTTTCCCTATTGGAATCTATAAAGCTTAGAATCTTATTCTTTAATTCCTCATTTACTGCATGGCTCCCTAAATGCCAATCATTGAGACACAGGATATTCCATTCTTTATGTGGCTTTAACTTCTTCCTTATAAACTCCAATAGAGATTCACCACCCATAATAAAAAGCACCCATAAAGGATGCTTTAAAACATTTTTAATTGTTCACCAAAATCTAAAAACCCATCTTGTTTACTATTATTACATCTGTAACAGAGCAATTGAACGTTGTTTAACGTGTGTGTTCCACCATGATTTAAAGGAATTATATGATCTATCGTTGGTGATGTTGGTTTCGGTATTTGAGTACCTTTTATATAAGAAAATTTCTTCTCTGTATTGCACCCACAACACTTACACTTATAACTCTCTACCTTAAATACTTCATCTCTAGAAACGAATACATCATTTACTTCATCATGTATTTTTCTTTTTCTTACTGTATCTCTATTTCTACATGTATCAGAACAAAATTTATTCAATTTATGAATCTTTACAGCGAAAGAATCACCACAAGCCCTGCAATTCCTTTTTACAATTAAATTTTTACACTTATCACAAAATCTATATCTACCCTTAACGGTATTTTCCCTACAATTCACACACTCGTGAGTAACAGCTTTCTTATTGGGTTCAGGTAGGTAACCAGGTGTTTTATTGAAGTATACCAAACACCTTCTAGAACAATATTTTTTATTGCTTCTTTTACCTTCTATTTTTACACCACAATTAAGGCAAACCTTAGTTTCCGGTTGTTTCCTTTTATACTTTTTGTTTTTACATTCCTTACATACGGAATAATAGAATGCTCTTCCGTTTTTCTTATTCCTATAAAAGTATTCTGATGTTTCAGGTAATTCCCTTTCGCATGTATTACATGCTTTCATTTTCAGGACAACTATGTTATTATTCAATTGTAATCAACTCCTAATTAGTTGGTTATCATGCTCTAGGGTGTTCCCGCACCGCTAGGGCTTTTCTCATGTCTTAATTATACCAAATTTTAACCTTAAATACCATTACAAACCCTTGATATATAAAGGTTTTTATCTCCTGCACCCCTCTTTGTGCAAATGGTTTTAAAGGAGATATTTACCCGCCCGAAGGCACACCAAAATAAAACGGCGATGCTGGACCCAATCAGCACCGCCGTCTTTTCACTTTGTCGAATTTTGAAGGATTTACTGCGCCTTCACGCAGACTCTTTAAAACAGAACGTTTACCAAATCCATCAGAATATTTGGTTATAGACCATTTTCCGATAGTCTTTGATATTACCATTTTATCTAGAAAAAACGTGCCATGTAAGGCTTTTTTACTGCATTATTCTGCCATTTTTTTTAACCCGCATCATATTCAAAATTACCTTCACCGTCAATTACTGATGGTTCTTCTTCTGCAAAGTTAATATTCGCCTTAAACTTCGGCCTAAAGTCTCCATCACCATCTGAATATAAGCTAACCATTTTACTAGATCCAACGCTCCCTAGCTTTTCCATCGTTTTGAGCATAGACATAAAATGTGGAATCCACCGCTCTTGCATCTGGCATTCAACAACAAATTTCTTTTCCACGTTTGCCACCCCTTCTTAAATAAATCCAAACGCTTCCGCTACAACTGCAATCATTTCCCGCTTCAACCTGTAATACGTCCTATCCGGTATATCTAAATCTGAATATACATCCACATCATACCGGCCTCGCAAGAACTTCTGGTCCCATATTCTTTGCTGTATAGGCTTCAAGGAGTGATAAACTACATTCAACTTTCTCATTGTCAAAAGGTGTTCTTTTATTTCTATATTCAGTTCAGCAATTTTTTCTGTTTCACTATGAAACTGATTACCTCTTTGCGATTCACTTGGCTGATAATTAACAGTCATCTTGTGCTCTGCATCCATTTTCTTTGATTCAATTATCGCTTCCAAGTTCTTATAACTGCTTATAAGCTTCTCTGTCTTGCGTTTTACTTCTTTGCTTAGTTTGGTATCTAAGAAAGCTAATTGCATTTAAACTCCCCCTTTAGCTACCTCTTTTAGATGGTCATATTTCTTTTTAAGGATCTGTATCATTTCCTGTGTAGAGATATAAGCATTCTTCCACCGCTGCGCTTCTGCTTCTGTCAGAGCTTCTTCCTGCCTTGCTTTAGCTCCGATAACCTCTGCTGCAGCTTCTCTATCCTTTGCTGTTTTAATCTCCATTCCAGCCGCTTCAGCACCGTATACAATAGCACTTGCTATGGTTTCTCTTCGTTTGGCTTCTGCCAACTTCCAGGCTTTCGTTGCATCTGCATGGAATCGCCCGATATATTCAAGTATCTGTCCGTAAAGTGAAAGTTTGTCCATTAACTCTTTGGGTAAGTCCTCATTAAGAGAACTCACCCTGCTATATAATTCTTGGAGCTTTTCTGTTCTGGTCATTTATTCACCTTCTCCGAAATCGAGTAATTCTTCATAACCACATGACATACATTCAATTGAAATATCATAATCATCCATACTTTCATAACGTACCAACTCGAACCCAACATCATTTGAATGGCATTCATTACACCAAACTTCAAAACTCGCCTTGATTTCTATCATTTTTTCACCTGCTCTATCAAATCGATAACTCGCCACTTCAATTTATTAAAACTTTCGCCTAATTCCTTATACCTTATCAATTCCTCTTCCTTTGTGTTTCCCCTCATATTCCATCCGGAAGCCAACCCTAATGCAAAAGTAAGTATTCCCAAAAGGAAAAACATTAATGATTCAGTCATTTCTCCACCAACCCCTTAAACTTATCTAATGTCATGCACACTATCCATTGCTTGTTATCCGTTCTCAATGCCACTGCATCCGGTCTTTCCCGTTCATCCTCTATCCACTCATACAGCTGTTTAAAACCACTCTTGCGCCTTTTCACTTCCCACTCTAGCCCTAACCCTATAACATCATTTCGATAGCCTTCTTGCGCCCCTGATAACGGCACACGATGACCACCTATTAACTTAGCAAACTCTCTTTCCGCTGATTGTCCTTTTCTCCTGGATTTAAGCCCGCTCATCGCTTATCCTCGTATATCTGCTGCAGCTTCTCTGTTGACAGCGTTTTAAGATACTCCATCGAATAATACGTAAACGATTCAAGCCATGAAATTAATTCCGCTCTGGTCATTTAGCATCAACTCGTTTCTTGCTATCTTCTGAATTAAATCCATTTGGAAACCGCTTCATCAGCTTAGTTACATTCATTGTGGCAACCTGTTCTAATGTGAATCCTGCTAAGTTTGCCAGATTAGCCACATACCACATGACGTCTCCTAACTCTTTAGCGAGCTCATGACGATTCATTTCATGTCCATGAAAGACACCCTTCTTAATGTGATCCGCTACCTCTCCCGCTTCTCCTGTGATTCCTAGAGCATAATTACATAAAGCCTGTGGCTGTGGTAAATCCTCGTTATGTGTTCTTTTCGCTAATTCCTGGTATTCATTTAATTTCATGCCGTTTCCGCCTTCCCTGTGTTCAACATTCCTAATTCTTTTATTGATGTTTTATATCCGCACATTTTGCTTAATCCGTTATTAATCTGCCTGGCGACTGCTTTTCTTGATTTATCCATCATCTGTCCAATTTCTGTACTACTGTATCCCTTCAGGTAAAGCAGCAGCGTTTTTCTTTCTAACCGAGTTAAAGGCTGCATACTTTCTTCAAGTGATAACTTTCTGATGACTTCCCTCTCTACATTCGTTGTAGAAGGGAATATTTCAACGAAACTTTCACCCTTTTCATTCCGCTGGCAATCTATACTTTGGATATTTTCATATACTTTTCGTTTGCCGGCCTTCACCCTGTTCTCTTTATCCTTTAGATCACTGTACATTCGCATATGAGCAAAGAATAAGAAGGAGCTCTTTCCAGGAGTGAACTTTTCAATTGATGTAAACAATGACATGCGGCACAGCTGCCTTATATCTTCCTCAGGCATCCCTAACACATCAATGGCAATTCTGGTATGTTTAAACCGCTTAATAATGGTTTTGGTTATTAGCCCTTCAAATTTATTCCGATTTAATAACTCTGTGACCACCCCACTCAATAAATGAGTAGGGCAATCAATATCATTGGCTACAATATCCGACAACTGTTCAGAGGTCGCTTTTGAATAGTCCATGTTATTCACCTCAGAACGGCAGATCATCATCTGAAATATTTATTTGTCCATCATTTTGAAACGGGTCATCCTGTGGCGTATTTGAAGCCCCTCTGTTGCCGTTGTTTGGTGCAGGAGAGTTATTGGTCTTAGAAGGGAAATCAAAGCCCTCTACGACTACCTCTGTAAAGTATTTCTTGCCGTTTTCTGAATCCCAAACTCTATTTTGCAACTTTCCTCTGATTCCGAACTTATCACCTTTTTTCACATGATTTGCAATGACCTCTCCGAGCTTCCCGATTACAACAAAGTTAAAGAAATCTGATTCATATTCACCTTGTTGGTTTTTAAAATCCCTTCTTACTGCAAGAGTTCCATTTGCAATAGGTGTGCCTTTTTGGTTATAACGGATTTCTACTTCCTTAGTTGCGTTTCCAGTCAATACGATTACATTCATTTGTAATTCCTCCTAATTAACATGCTTCCATGTATTGTTATTAACGGCTTCTCTTATAGCAGCTCTTGAAACCTGATATTTGTTAGCTAATTCTGTTTTGGTATTTGTTTTTGCAAGCTTTCTAATTTCTTTTACATCTTTTTCTGTTAATTTGCTTTGTCCATTCTTAGAACCTAACGGGAACAATTTATTTTTTCTCGCATCTTCCATATTTTCTTTTTGAGTACCCATCGCTAAGTTTTCTACTCGATTGTCATACGGAATGTCATTTAAGTGTCTTATTAACAAACCTTCTGCTATTTCCCCTACAAACACTTGATATACTAATCTGTGGATATATAACGGTTTAGCTTTACGACCAAACCTCACATAAACATGCCCTCTTTTTGTTTTACTTCCTTTAATCTTTCTGAGTTCTCGACCCATAACCTTGCCGTGCCGCCCTTTGTTTATCCATTTAGAAAAGACATTACCTGACGAATCTACGAAATAACCTTCATATCCGGGAATAGGCTTAATCATGTTCGCTTGACGTTCGCCCCTTTCGTTGACGTATACTGTATAAATGGTGATTTATTGCCTTTTTCTTGTTTGAGCTAAAACTTATCACCGTTTTCATCAAGATTCCGCTCTACCCAATCTTCAAACCATTTCCTTACTTCTTTCAGTCTGTGCGCTTCTCGATGGCAGCTTAGACATATTGAAACTCCGTTCCTTTTGATTCCTTCCCCGCCTTGCGATCTGTATATAACGTGATGTGGTACTGCTTCTAAATGGTATGAACCGCACCTTACACATTGGTAATTATCACGCTCCAGGATTTCTTTTATTGTTTTAGTGGAGAATTTACCTTTGTCACCCCTCTTAGGTGCTTTCCGCTTTCCCTTTAACTGGTCTGCTTTACTGTAACTCCTGACTTCGTTAAACATTTAGCACCGCCTTCACTAATTTTAACGATATGTTCACAAAGACCTTGAGGGATTACTGATCTATCCTTAGCATTCTTCAATCCCTGCGTACCTGTCTTGGAACCCCTTGGAGCTGCCTCATGGCACGAATCCCCATTTTTACACATTGGCTTGAATTGAGGATCAGTGTGGTTCGTCCATATATCTGTTGGTTTCATCCTGAAACACCCATACTGACAATAAGTGACCGTGTATCTAGGTAACATTTGGACAAAATCCATTTTCCTCATGCCACCCCGTGGGTTTTCGATGAACCAGTATTTCGGCCTTAATCTTTGAATCAAATAAAGCGTGTGTTTCACCAATTCGTCTGACACTTTAGCGAACTCACTTTTCGGCAAGAGGTTTTCGTTATCTTCTCTTGTTCGATGGTGCGATATTGCTGCTATACTGTAACTTGTACAAGGTGGACTCGCCCATATGATATCCGGTCTACCAAACTCTTTTAATATCATTTCTGGCGTTACCGTTAAAACATCAGCATACATGCTGATATTCTCATGCTGCTCATCAAGTTCGATCGTATATGCTTCATGTCCAGCAGCTTCAAAAGCTTTCGACATACTCCTGGTTCCAGCAAACAGTTCCAATACCTTCATATCCACAACTCCACTAACTGCCGTAAGGCTTGGTTTTCTTTCTCATACCGTTCAAGTGTTACCCTTGTCTGTTCCAGGGCCTTCTTTTGATTCTCCACCGTTATATCTTTTTGCACTAATTCATGCCGGGTATCAAGCAGCTGGTCATGGTATTTTGCAGCCAGTTTCTTTTCTGCTTCCAGTTCTTTACTTAGTTCGTCCACTAAATTACGTAAGTCAGCAGCAGTATCCATTCAAACCCGCTCCCTTCCGGTTAATTCTCGGAACCACTTCTCATCCTTTGTATCTAATGCCATGCTCACTAATTCTTGGAGATCGTCTGGATGGATAGCTGTGTCTACCGGCTCAACATTATAAAAGGTGGTTTCTCTGAACGGATAGTAAAACTCTTTTACTCCGGTGTTGTATACTCTATATACTTGCAGTACTTTATGTGGTTCACCGACTTCTACTAAATACCCATAGACTGTGTATAGTGACAGCTTTGATTGAATCCATGACCCAGATTTCAAGCTTTCTCCCCCTTTTTATAACCTTTCTGGTTCTTCACCTGTAATCTTTTTGTATTCGTCATAACCAAACTCTTTTTGACTTCTATGGACCCTTCTTATAGCCCATAAAGATAAACTTTTTAATTCTTTGTTTTCTTCTTCAAGCTCACAAATATGGCAACTCCGTTTTAATACACCATGCTCTTCACAAATATTAGACATTACTTCACGCCCCTTTTCGCAATAAGCTCTTGCTTTAGCTTCTCAATGGTTTCAAGTGAAGGCTTTGGGTTGATCTCCTGCATGAAGGCTTTCAGTCTTGCTTTATAATCTATTTCCTCTTGTCCTCGAATGAATTTTTCAGCCATTCTTCTCTCTCCATTCCATGAGCTTATTAAGGTTGAACATTGCTTTCTCCAGGTCTTGCATTCCGTTCTTTTCTTTGTGCCGACTTACATACTTGATGATATTTCCGATATAAAACCCTTCCACTACCGTTACATTTGATTCTTTTGGGAAGTGCTTTTCTAGGTATCCATTCACATCTATTTCGTTTTTGTGGTAGTGATTAGGTTTGTTTATAATGTCCTCTGGCATGTTTTCGTAATTTATATTCGGCAATGGTTCACAATTCTTGTGAAGGTCATTCATAAAGTCGTATGCTCCACGCTCTAACTCATCCATTTTTTCGCACCTCGTATTCTTGTAAATGTTTATTCACATAATCCCGGTGTTTGGGGTTGAAGAATTTATGTAAAGCTTCTTGGTTGTCTGTCATCTTCAGCACCCCTTTTTCATACACCGCAAATTCAATTAGTAACTTTAAGCTGTAATGCTTTCCTTTAATGGCTTCGGCATAGACTTCCCTAACCGTCATATCTGCGCTCTAAGTTGACGAATTTACTGTATTCCTTCACGAAAGCTAAATTAACTGTTCCAAGGGATCCGTTCCGGACTTTAGCTGCAATAACTTCCACGATGTTTTTGTTTTCTGTTTCTTTGTCGTAGTAATCATCACGATGGAGAAAGAGGATTTTATCTGCATCCTGTTCTATCTCTCCGCTATCCCTTAAATCAGAGAGCATAGGGCGCTTGTCCTGGCGTTGTTCGACTCCCCTAGATAGCTGGGCTAGGAGAAGGACTGAAACCTTCAAATCCCTCGCCATGCGCTTTAAATTACGTGTTATTTCACCAATCTCTAAATGGCGTTCTTTCCTGCCGCTGCCCTGTACCAATCCAAGATAATCAATGACTACCAGATGCCTTCTTTCAGGGTGCTTGTTCATGTTCTGTTTTACCTTTGACCGGATTTCCTGGACCGTCACCTTTGAGTTGTCATAGATTGCAAAATTGTTTTTAAATCTTGCAACAACCCCCTGGGCTTTTCTGTACTTATCCCAATCCTCTTTATCAAAGCGCTGATTTGCATTTTTTATTTTCATGGAATTAATGTTTCCGATGTTACATATCATTCTAGTGAGTAAGGACTTGTCCGACATTTCAAGTGAGAAGAAGTTTACAAAGTGTCCTTTTAAACAGACATTCGTTGTGATCCCCAAAGCGAAAGCTGTTTTCCCTACTGATGGGCGAGCTCCTAAGATGATTAATTCTTCTTCGCTTAGTCCATCAAGTAACTGGTCTAACTCTGTGTAACCTGTCGGAATGCCGTTGATACCGTCCTTCTCTGCTTCTATATCTTCGTTAAGGTCAAAAAGCGTTTCGATTAAATCAAACTCACTTTCTTGCCCTTGTTCCAATAGTTCATTAATTTCTGCAATTGCCTGGTTCAGTTTCTCTATATCTTTAGGGGTATGAACTTCTTCCAGGCCTTTTAGCAGCTCTTTGGATTTACGAATCTTAAATTCTTCTAAAACATATCTTTCATAGGTTTTAAAATTCGATTCCGTGGTAATAATGTTATATAAGTCGGCAAGGTAGTCACTCCCACCAAGAAATAACAGCTCTTGCCCTATCTCTGTATTTAGTGATACAATGTCGATAAGAATATTTTTCCTTTCAAGCTGTCGCATAGCTTGAAATATTTTTTTATGTGGCAAATAATCAAAGTGATCTTCGTTTAATGTGACTTCTTTTATGAGGTCACCTTTTTTTATGATGCAGGAAAGTAATGCCTGTTCATTGTTTTCTATATGCATTCTTTTCCCACTCCTTTATTTGATCCAAGATGTTTGACTGATAAGCAGCATGATTTCTTTCCCTTAAATCTGCAATCGAAGGGGGAAACTTGCTTTCTAAGATGAACCTTTCAGCATTCCTCATAATTACCGCAGGATTTTGGTCTTTAAGCAACCTGGTCCACGTATCCACTTTTTCACTCGTTACTTCGAATAGAGGATAAGCGTATTTAAGGATTTTAAAGACTTCTTTAACCTGATCCCTCGTCACTTTATAAACCCTCCCAATCTATTTGCTTGCTAGTCTCTTTCTTTGAGTTCTTTCGTTCCCAATTCAGAATGGTTAGGTAATCACTTTTGTACTTCTTTCCAGTAGAGCCTTTATAGAGATTAAGTTTTTCAATCCTGTCTTTGGCTCCCTGTTCTCCGAATTGTTCTGTAAGCTTTTCATATTCTTCAAGAGACATAGAAACATATTCAGCATATTTATTTTTACTTTTCTTTTCTTTTCTTTTCTTTTCTTTACTTTGTGTACTTTCTACCCCTGTTTCTTGGGTAGTTTCTGCGTCAGAAACCTCTTCTTTTGTCTGTTGGTACTTATCACGCATCTTTACACGCTTATCCACTACTACAGAAGCTCTTTTCTTAATGCCCTCTGATGTTAATACCTTTCGTTCTTCATAAGCTTGTCTGTCAAAACAATCTCTCTTCAAAGATGTTTCCAGCATTTTGAGGAATTTATCCTCACTTACTGACACCTTTTTGGCGAGTATCTGAATAGTTTCTGCATCAGAAACATCTAATTCAAACTGTTTTGTGCGGTAGATACGCTCCAGTAATATGAAGTAAAACGCATAACCGTCATTGCCATACAGCAGCCGAAGTGATTCAATCTTTTCATCGTTTACCGCGTCTGTATCATGCGGGAAGTAGTCCATTCCTTCTTTTTTTGGACGTGCCATTATCACACCTTCCTTTATTTCCTTAAGGTTAATAGTTCACCAATTTCACATTTAAATGTCTTACAGATCCCCTCAACTACCTCTGGATCAATCTTCTTACTCCTATAAGTGTAGAAAGAATGTAACTTCCGATAATCCACCTCCGTTTTTTCAGATAGATGAGTGATATTGCGTATGTCATGTTGCTTCATCAAAGGTTTTAAGTTGTGCTGGATTTTCACTCCAAAGCCCCCTTCTTTATTATTACCTTCATACCTAATTTTACTACAATTGTACTAAATTAGCAATTAATAAAAATTATTTTTGTAATAAATTTGACTACCTTACGAATATGTTTTATTATAAAGGTGAAAATTTTTTACACAAAAAGGAGAATATACAATGAAAGTTAAGAATAAACTAGCTGTTCGAATGGCTGAGAAAGGAATTCGCAGCGTATCGGAGCTTCATCGTATGATTCAAGATAAAGGAATGACAATGAGCCGAAGAACATTAGATAAGTTTTATAACAACGAATCTAATCGTATAGATTGGGATACTCTTGCTACTCTTTGCACTATCCTGGAACTTAAAGACGTTGGCGAATTGCTTTACCTGGAGGATCCCGACTCAAACTAACCACCCCTTATCAACCTAATATCGTATTACGAAAACTTATTAAAAAAGGAGAATACACATGGCCCATATACGTAAAGACTCAAGCAAGCCTACAACTACAATTTCTTTAGAGGAAAAGCTTTTGGCAATGGTGGAAGACTACAGATTTTCAAAAAGAAAAGAAAACCGTTCCGCTGCTATCGCTGATCTACTCCAGATGGGATTAAAATATGCAGAGTTAGTTGAGAAAAAGAAAGCTAGACAAGCGCTTGGATGAATCAATCGAGCGCTTTTTTATTTGACCTTGAAGAAGGCTTCTGTCCAAGGTTCAACTTCGATAACTGCAGATTTCATTAACTCCGCTAATTCCCTAATTTCCCACTGCGCTTGTTTCGCTCCCCGTTTCGAGTAAAACTCCAGGATAGAACGAAGATTGCCGGTTAAGACTAAATTGCAAGTGGCTGCGTTTGGTAAGACATATCGTGCATCTTCTGCTACTACTCCATTTGCTCTTAATTCATTATAAATTCGCTGTATTTCTGTCATTGCAAAGTCATAAGCTGCATGAGTTTTAGGATTTTTTGAAATGGATTCAGGTGTTACATATTCAAATCCACCACTCTTAGAATCGCTTTCTAGCTTTACATAGCGTTGAGACTGTACACTAAAAGAGAAATGCCTGTGTCGTGTAATTTGGGCTAATAAAGAGCGTGAAACACCTTCTATAGCAAAGGTAAAGTTAATGTGTTCTAATGTGCTTGTATGCCCGCTCTTGACGATGTGGCGAAGTAATCTGTCTGCATCTGTGCCGCCTTCTCCATCTTTAGCATCAGTGCTGAAATACTTTTCACCTTCCAGTTTCACAATCTCGCTTGGTTTGTTGTGACTGTAACACGTACGGATAGCAGAAAGAGCGATTGCTTGTCCGTCTGAAATATCTCCTTCGTTAGTTGATCTATAATAAATCCCGTCAGTTGTTCCAAGAAAAACCTCATCGTAAAATTCGCATGATAATTGAGTGTGACCTATTAATTTAATTTGCATTTTAATTCCTCCAGTATATTGCTGTATTTTAGTGCGCTAAATGTTCGCACTGCGACATAACTAGAAAACTTTTACTCCTTCATCTGTTATAACTTCAATGTTTTTATAATCCTCGTGATTTTCAGGGTATCTTCTGCGAATCCATACGTCACAAACTGTCCAAGACACACTTGAATATAATGTTTCGTTAGTTCTTTTATTTACCACATAATACATTTTTCAACGCTCCTTCCTTATTGCACAATATATGTCAATTGTTCATCAACGATCTTCTAACATCGTTCAAAGCATCTTGCCTTTTCCTGCTAACCATTCCTTTGATTGAGCCCGGATGGAAAGAAGCCTCTCTGTTATCGCTCAACTCAGCTGCGTACTTTCTTAGTTGTGTTGTCCTTTTCTTCGCCCTTGGAATGGAGTTTAACAAGCCTTCTTCTTTTTTCTTTTTAACCCAATATTCATAAGATGAGCGCTTTACGCCAAACTTAAAAGCTATTTCCTTAGTTGTATAGTTTGATAGACGCATTTGATTGATTTCCTCAATGTGTTCGTCTAATACATCTGTTTTCTTTGGCATATCCTTTTTGCCGTACTTGTTTAACAAACCGTTTTTCTTTTTCCAGTAATACAGCATCATGCCGCTGTTTTCGCTGTAATGAAACATTCTGAGTAGTTCGCTATCTGATACACCTTGTTCCTTTAAGGAAAGGTACTCTTTAACCGTTAGTTCCATTTAAAGCTACCTCCCTGCGGAGTCTTGCCACCCATACGGAGTGTGAGGAATTACCGTCATACTGATACCGGCCGTAATAGGAGCGCTTGTACACCTTGCCGTCATGGTGCAGCTGTTTCTTGGCTTTAAGGATGAATCCACGGTCTGTAAGGTCTTTAATTGCTTGATTTATTTCGTTTTCCCGCTGGCGTGTGATGGTGATCTCATTGAATCTTTGTCTACCCATGGATAACACCGGAGAATAAGACGTATAGAATGAATCCCATGAAGACCCAACCTGCATAGAGCCAGAAAGGACGATTGTGGTCTAAGAATACTGAAACTTCCTCATCAGTCACTTTCAGCTTCTTACCTTCCTGCTGCAGTCGGTCCAGCTGTACTCTGATAACATGTTTGTTGGTTCTATATTTGTGTGCTAACGATTCTAAGGAGTATGTAGTGCCATCTTGTAAAGTGTTATAAATATCGCTTCGTAAAGGCTGCATATGGTTCTCTCCCTTGTAGGGGCTAACGGGAAGTTAACCCCTGGATAGTTAACTGAATCTATCTTGTGTTTCCTATTTCTAATACTCGCCTGTTTCTATTTTGCTGATAAGCGATTGAATATCATGTATTACATGTAATTCATTGGTGTCATCTGTTCGCTCATAAAACTCTTCTAAATTCTTTAATTCAAGTTTTAAAAGTTCCCATTGTTTCTCAGCAATTTCTTTCTTGTCTTGCATTTCGTGATAATCACCGTACTTTTCAACGAAAAGGTTACAAGGTCCAACCGTTAAAGCGCCTATCGGGTCTTTAGTTTTCCACTGTCTACTTGCTTCCTGCATGATATATCCAAACTGATGTTGATTTCTTGCTATGAAAGCCTGTACCTGATCCAAATTAACTCCTCCTACCTTTTGTTTCATTGTTCACTCTTCATATATTTAAAAGTCTCCGCCATCTTTTCTACACTTCCGTTAAAGAAATGGAATAAATAGTGACGGTTAGCAGCTGTTGCACGGTCTAACTGGTCGTTCAGGTCAACGATTTCTTCTATGAGTTCGTCTACTAGTCGGAGTTCATCTGCGTTTATGTTTGGAGAGAGGGCGAAGCAAGACCTGATAAGTAGTAAATCTTCTTCTCTCATGATGGATCGCTCCTTACGCTGATTTGTTTTCTTTCTTCGCAGCCGTAATCCAACTATTTACTTTTGCAATGACAGATTTAGCTTCTTTAGAAGTTAATAACGTAATATCCTCAATTCCAAGAGCCTGATAAACATCTGTATCTGTTTTGCTTCTTAATTGGGCAAATTCCAGGACCTTAGTTTTCAACTCTCCTACTTCTTTAGATGAGATAGGGTCGGGCTTCCGGTATGTCTGCGCCTTCTCCTGGAATGAATCTGGATCATCTTTATCTGTGGCAATGTTGAACTGTTTTAAAATAAAGTATTTTTCCGCATACGTAAGACTTTTCCCTACACCTTTTTCTCCGCTATCAACACCCTGACCATACCAAGGGCAAACAATTTTTTCGTCTGGATTTTCTGCATTAACCCATGTAAATTCAAGGTCCAGCTCTGTCATATATTCTTTTGCGCCTTTATTTGTCTTGCCTTCAATCAAGTTATGACTCAACACCTTGCAAATAAGCAGTAATCCTAATTCATCCATCTTTGCTCTGACAGATGCTAAAACTTGCGAGCTGCCTGTATATTGATACTGATGGCCTTGTGACTCTTTTTTTAGGTACGGAACCGACTTCCTCACTTCGATTAATTTTTGATATATATTCAAGCTATCTTGCTGTTGTTCCATTTGCTCCACGACCTTTCGTTGGTAAAATCAAATCCTTTCCTGTCCAACCGTATGCAATCCTGCTTGTAATGGTTTTTCTGCTAAGTCCAGCAAATGCAGCCCATTCTGCCAATGTTTTAGTGACGCCATTTATTTCAATGAAATGATTATTTCTACGGTTGTTATTTTGGGTTTTGCGTTCTGCCCATCTGCAATTCGTTGGTCTATAATCTTCGTTGTTGTCTATACGATCAATAGTCAAACCTTTTTCATAACCGTTATTTATTGACCATTCGTAAAAATTCTCGAAGTTTTCTAACCAACCCTCACAGACAGAAATCCCTCTACCTCCGTAATTTTTATAATCTTTTGTGTTAGAGTTGTAACATCTATTTCTTATAGCTCTCCAGATCTTGTATAAATCGGTCTTAGATTTGCCGTGAGTACTGTTGTTTTTGCTGTGAAACTCTTTACGATGGCAACCGCAGCTAATGCTTTTACCTCTCCTAAGGTTTCCACCAATAACGCTTTTGATAGTTCCGCAATCGCATTGGCAAATCCACGATGTGTAATTTGATTCTTTATCTCTCATTAGGACAGTCCATCGACCAAACTTCTCTCCTTTCATCTGGATGAAGTTAGTCAAAGTGTTCACCCTCCTCAACGTGTACTTCTAAGCCTTTGCTTTGCCATTCAACTACTTGCCATGAAGAAACTTCCCTTACTCCGTTTGAGACCGGAAGAAAGTATTTCCCGTGTATGTGGTAAACCGTTATTGTACTCATTGGATAAACCTCCTATAATAAGGATGTAATGTTTTTTAATGGACTGACTTCTGTGGTCGGGGTCAGTCTTTTATTAATTCTGGGTTTTCGTAAATGTTTCCGATTACTTCCATATCACGATTAGCTACAACCCAACCATCTTTATCAAAACTATTGCTTAATCGTTCAAGCTTCTTATAACCGTGGTAATTATATGGAACAGTGAAACCTGCATACCAATATCCATAGACCACCTCACCGATTGCGTAAAACTCTCCGATTTCTCTATCTTTGAATTTCTTTTTGATTAAATCCCCTTCATAAATCTCCTTGCCGTTTTTATCTTTTAGGCCAGTAAATTGCATTGTTACCACTCTTTCGTGTTCAAGATGTTCATTAAAATGAAGTTTAATTTCATCCCAACTGTACATTCTGTCTTGTGTATCTAAATCCCAAGCCCTAAACTTAATCTCACGCACTCTCTCCAGCTCCCTCTATTCGTTTAATGATTTCTTCATATTCCTCAACTAACTGCTGCTCTTTAGCGTTGCAATCCTCCAGGGTTCTGATGGATTCCATGTAGCTGTCAATTTTGTGGTTGTTTTTGCTGATTTGGTCTATGTGGTGGTTCATATCTTCTTTAATGCGTTGTAAGGCGCTTTTCATTTATAACTCCCTCCCATAAGACTGTTATCCCGCTTAAATCGTGCGTGCGAGTGAAACCTTCCATGGCTGAATCAATCCAACTAAGGTCTGCTCCGTTATCGAATTCAAGTTGAAACTTTTCATAAATTTCATCTGCATCAGGGAGAACACCATCGTTTTCATACCTGTCATTGATATAGGCCCAGATGTAATTTCTAAGCATATTTATCAATCCTTTGACCGATGTGTTCAGAGCCTGATAAATCAACATCTTCGATTAGATAACCTTTGAACTGTTCATCTTTGAGTTTGTTTGCTAATTCAAGGATCTCTTTAGCGAGTGAGTGTGTAGTATCAACCACATGCTTTTTGCCTTGGTTATAGACTTTTAAGAAATCTGAATCATTGAAAGGCTTATCTATGTCACTTTGGTGTGTGTCTAACATTGATTCGAGTTTGTAGGCGAGATAAGCTAATTTGGTTTTGTCAGTCATTCCACCGGATTCTTCTTTTATTTCTTGCGTGCAATCAGCAGGAACACATTCAACAACTTTTCCTTTCTCATCACACTTAACAACTAGCATTTTGCGACCGTCATAATCGCTTTTGTAAGTGTCGATTACAATACCTTCGTTTACCTGTCCCCGAAAATTGAATTTTACTTTCATTTCTCTTCCTCCTTTATGGTATTGAAGTATTTAGACCAATCATTGGTGAGGATCTCTTTATGCAGCTGTTCGATTATGGTCATTGTTTGGCTACTACCTTGAAATTGCTTTTTTTTACTACTCTTTCTTGTACATCCTCTAGAATTTGAATGGCTATATCGATTAGGGATTCAAGGTGTTGCTCCCTTGACTCAATTTCTTTTCTTGGACCGTTATTGTCGATAATGGTTACTTCATAAAACGGTTTTTTATCTTCGAATGCTGATTCTAATACTTCGATCGCTTCTGTTAATCGTTTGATAGTTGACATTTAAATAACCTCCGTGGTTAGTTGCAGCTCTTTCATGAACTTGTTAACAAAGTAAATCTGGCCTTTCCCAGTGACTTTAGGTGTGAATTCGGTTTTCATTTCTCCATTTGAACCAGAGCGAACATATGGCTTTAGTTCAAACAAACCTTTATCCAAGCTTTTTTGAGTTGGTTTGTTATACATAGCTCCTAGTTTCTTGCAGAGATAACCATTATTTCTAAGCCATTCGAATAATCTGTTTTGACCAATATCAATTCCTTTTTGTTTTAATAACGTTGCTAAATCCTTTACTAAGATGGAGTTCTTAGAAACTTCAACTGCTTCTGCAAAAACAACTTTTGGACGTTGTTCTACAATTGTCTGTTCAGCAGCAATGCGCTTTTGCTTTTCAACTTTTAGATTTGTGAGTAATCCAATCATAAAATCAGGATCATTAACTGTTTTTTCTAAAACCTCATCAGTCATGTATGCTCCATGTTTTCTGATAGTAGGGATGACTTCGTGCGTTATCCATCTTTTGAATTTCTTTGCTTCTGATTTACGACTTCCTAAGATTAATGAGTAAAGACCAGGTTCATTAATAATTGTCACTTCTTGCCTTCCGCCTAGGGTGTCGATTAAATCTACCCCCTTCTCATCCTCATCAAGTCGAGATAATGCATCACGATTATTTTTGATTTCTAAAACTTCACAAACATCTTTAGCAACAAACCAAGGTTCTCCATCCTTAACAACTGTTCTTAGTACATTTGCTCCGTATTGGAATACTTTTGTTAGTTCGTTCATTTCTTCATCTCCTTATCAGGACGCCTTTTCTAACCATCTGAAAAATGCATCGCGATTAACTCTTTTTAGTTTTTCGCCGATTTTGACACATGGAAATCCAGGTTGATCCATTAACTCATAAGCCTTTCTTTTTCCGATTCCCAAAATCTCCATGACTTCTTTAACAGTTAAAACAATTGGGTAATCTTCTTTACGTTTCACCAGTTCTTCCTCCTTTTTGTTAACCTATAGGGAAACTAGTTAGGTAAAAAAATTTCCTCTACAGTCGCTTCTAATGCTTTGGCTATTCTTATAGCTAAAACAACATTTATGTTTCTCGTCTCATTTTCGATTTTGTTTATATACGCTTCGCTCATTTTAAGTTTTTCTGCCAACTGCTTTTGTGTGAGACCTAATTCTTCTCTGCGTTCTTTCATGCGGTTGGTCACTTCATCACCCCTTTCTTAATTTCCCTATGGGGAAACTTTATAATCCTTATTATACTCATGTTTCCCAAAAGGTCAACAAGTTTCTGATAATTTCTTTTAAAGATTTTTTAGGTCATTTAGTTTCAATAGGTAAAAAAAGTAAATCCAAACTCTTTTTATAAGTTGAGATTTGAGACAAAAAAACGCATAATATGTATGTTGCTTCTTATTTAAAGTAGTAGGTGGTGAGAGATAATGTTTGAAGAAGTGGGTTATCGTATAAGGGAGATAAGGGAAGAAAAAAAGATAACGCTTGAAGAGTTAGGAAACAAGATTGGGAAATCAAAAAGCTTTATTTCCAAATTGGAAACTGGGAAAAAGAAAATTAATTTAGAAAATCTTCAATTGATAGCTAGTGCACTTGATGTTGATATGATCGAGTTTCTTTCTGATAAAGAAAAAGTACGAAATCCATTCACCGGAGAAGATGATTGGGCTTTTGTAGTAAAAAGACTAAAAGATAGAGGTTTTTCACCAGGAGAAGTGTTTTTGAGGATGGCTCAAGAAGAGATAGAAAAAGATAAAAACAAATAATTTAACATTATATTCCTCCTTATCCACAAATAAAACACAATCGACAAATTTAGCCCCTCTTTGTCGAAATAAGACATATCGTAAATTGTTTCCCTACTGGTAAAAAAGTTATATAATGGCTTTAGAAGCATTTGGGAACATTTGTTCGCGTCTGTTCGCATTTGGGTTCTGTTCATTTCGAGGGGGCTACTAACATGAGAAAAATTTTAAGGGTTGACGAATTACCAGAAGGCTTCATCTACTTTACCGCAACACACATTGTTGAAGGAACTGGACTAAAATACAATGACGAGGTGAAGAACGATGAAGGGTTACATCAGGAAAAGGGGAAAAACTTATTCTTACACTGTAGATATTGGGAAGGATCTCAAAACAGGAAAGAGGAAACAAAAAACGCGGTCGGGATTTAGGACAAAAAAAGAAGCGCAGGCTGCGCTTGCTGAGTTAATTAATAATGTTGAGAAAGGTTCATACATCGAACCAACTAAACAAAAGCTACAAGACTTCGCTCTTGAATACCTTGAAAAATCGTACAAGAACAAGGTAAAGGCTTCGACGTATGAACGATTACATTCTTTATTATTAAATCAAATTTTCCCATGGTTTGGCAACATTGGTCTAAAGGATATAGATCAATTTTTAATTCACCAATTTTACGATGAAAAGATTAAGGAAGGGTTATCTTCCTCTTACATTCAGAGAATGCATGAAGTTATTAATATGTTACTGAAGATTGCTTATAAATGGGAGCTTATTCCAAAGGATATAGCGAGTCTAATAGAAGCTCCTCGCCTTATGAAAAAGGAAATGAAAGTGTGGTCAGTCGAACAAATTAATGAGTTTTTAGACCATACCAAACACTCCAGGTATCATCCAGTTTTCTATTTAGCTGCATACACCGGGATGCGCAAAGGGGAAATCCTTGGTTTAACTTGGGATGATATTAATTTTGAAGCAAAAACCATCAAAGTGAACAGAACGCTATACAAGATTAAAGGGCAGTTCCTTTTGCACGAACCAAAGACCAAACATTCCATAAGAACTATATATATGGATGATGATTTGGTTAAAGTGTTAAAGAAACAAAAAGCCAAACAGAATGTTGAACGAATGAAGTATCGCGGTGTTTACAAAGAGCATAATATGGTATTTGCGCAAGAATCAGGTGAATTCGTATATCCATCAGCTGCAAACATCCTATTTGTAAGGTATATTAAGCAAACTGATTTACCGGTTATTCGTTTTCACGATTTAAGGCATACTCATGCGACTATTCTATTGCAAATGGGAGTAAACCCTAAAATAGTTGCTGATCGTCTTGGGCATTCATCTGTAAAGATTACATTAGATACTTATTCGCATGTATTGCCTTCTATGCAACAAGATTTATCAGACCAATTCTCAAAAGTGATGAAAAGTGGTCAAAATGTGGTCAAAGATACAAAGAAGGCATAGGAAACCCTATGCCTTAAAGATTCCCCCTATTCCCTTAACCATCGATGACACTTGCGTTACAGCTGACATCATCTGACCTGCGGTATCCACCATTTTATTGAGATCAAGCGAACCATCCTGGGCTTTAAAGGAATTCATAATGCTTTGCACTCCAGATGGCTGTTTAGGAATGAATGATTGTTTAGGATACGGATTCATATACGGCATCTGCTGCGCAGCGGACTTGCTTGCCTGAGTTCCGTAATAATCTTCAGATTCTAATGGGTTTTGAAAAACACCAGCATTTTTCGAACCGGTCTTTGCGTAGTATCCTTGGTCATAGTTATGCTGCGGATAGGGATTTGGTGAATAATTTTGCTGCTGCAATCCTGCCATCTGAGGCGGCTGATGATACTCCATATTATAAGGCAAATAATAAGGGTTATACTGTCCAGCAGAATTATTATAATTCTGCATTGGCTGCTGCCTCATATAAAATTGGCCATTCGGCCCCATATAAAATGGATCCATGTATATACTTTGATTTAAATGGCCGTATGGCTGCAGATGGCTCGCTCTATTCATTACTCGGCCAAACATGGGCAAACATCCTCCCCATTCAAAAAATATAAGTATATTAGCAATAATTCCAGGCAAAAGCCTTCTAATTATCACCAATATAATATATGAAAGTTTTGCCCAGAATGTGAAAGGATCAATTAACATTAAAAATGGAAGCGGTTTCCGTTTTTGTCTAACTATGAAGAATCATGTCGGAAGTTTGATTTTTTTAAAAACGATGAAAAATAAATTTTCATGATAGGATATAAAAAACAAAACAGTTTCTTGTCCCCTTTTTCATTTACCGGGCTGCGGGGAAGAAATTTCTCCGCGAATCAATATTCTGAGGAGGCAATATCATGAATGTTCACGAACTAAAAATGAAGTTTCATCAGCTGCGGGAGTATACTCCTGAAAATGTTAATGAATTATTGGATTTTGCTAAAAAGGCCTATATCCATAATGAAATTTCCAGTACAGATTATCGAAATCTCGTTCGTGAGCTTGAAGCTCAAGGAGCGGCCGTTCCGGAAAGCTACAAAGATAACACCCTCCAGGATTCAGTAAATGCATAAGAAATATTTAAAAAAGGGACCCTATTTCAGGTTCCCTTTTTTTCTTCACCTACTAATTTTATCAATTGCTTTAGGACATACACGGCCGAATTAACATAATTAATGAACCTGGTTTTGCTTGTTTCAGGGAAAAATGCCTGAATGGAGACCAGTTCAATATGTTCAGCAGCAGATTCAATCTGCTGAGGATAAAGATTTCGGGGTTTATGAATGCCAATCCACTCCAGGGCTTCTTCTTTCCATCTTTCATTTATGGATTTAACATCATCGGCAAAAGGTTTGACTTCATTATAAAAATCACCCTTCTCACCTGATTCCTTAACCTTTTTAAACCTGCTGTCTGAGATTTCCACACATTCAAGCAGCTGTTCTGTCATTTGCAGCAGGGAATTTTCATGAACCATTCAGCATCAACTCCAATTAGAATAGCGGAAGGCGCCCGCTTAATAAAGGCACGCAGACTAAAACGCCACGTCCGGTGGCAACGTCTGCATGACCCACATCCTCCCAAAAGCTATCGCTTTCGGTCGTGCGATGTTTATGCTGACGAAGCCTTCCATGTCCTGTGGGCCTCATACATAAGACTCTTTAACCTTTTGGACGGATTGGCTTAGACCCGAGAGCCGATGGCGCCTGGAGCTAGACAGTTTTCTAACTTCAGATCTTATACGCTTTATTAAAAAATAAAAGTAGCTAGTCAACATTAGCTACTGAAGGATACTGCTATTCTATGCCACTTAGAAGCCAAGTTCAAGCTTCATTGCTGCTGACCTTTTTGTATCTTCTATATTGTCTGCCTCAGACCTGATTACCGTCATGCCCTCTTCAATCGCTTCCAGCCTGCTTTCGCAAACCTCCAGTTTTTCTGACTGTTCATAATACCAATCCTGGCGAAGCCCAGACAAATTAGACTCCAGGACATTTTCAAGCTCTTCCAGCTGATCATATATTTCTGTAAGCATGGCCAGCAATTCATCTTTTTCTACCATTTTTCCCTGCATACAAAAAACCTCCCGATTTCTTTTTCTCCTTGCTTCCTGCAATAAATACGACGAAGGATACAGTGAAAATTTTGCTGTGTGCCTACATAATTCTATTTCGTTTGTAGGTTTCCTCCATGCATGACAAAACTAGAAGTGATTCGTCAAAGAAAGTACTTATTTGCATGGCAGCAACATGGTTTCGACAGCCCCCGGAAGAATGAAAACAGCGTCATTGAACAAACTAATTAACGGAGGTGTAATGTAATGGCAAAAAAAGAAAAAGAAAAACAAAATAAAGCACAGCCGAAAAAGCTGGAAGAAACAAAAACAGGCTATGGCAATAAGAAACTTGAAGGCCCTGACCGCCCTTCAACTTAAAAGAACAAAGGCGGAAGCGCCTTGATCAGCCCCGACAGGCATAAGACGAATCACGCAGATTTCTGGAGTGATTTGGCTTATGACCCGAGGGGCTAGGCGCTGGAGCTGGATGCAGATATTTTTCATCAAAGTTATCCACATTGTTATATTTTATAATTTCATAGACATTGTAAAAAGCAAGGGATTCCTTGCTTTTTTTCACTTTTCCGCTAACAAAGCAAGCGAAATAATTTCCCCAGCTTTGCAGCAGTATGAAGCTGTTTCTGCTTATGCAAATACCATTTGGTAATATGGACAGGGTGCTTTAAGACAACCGATTCAGATGCCCATTTACTTTTAATGCGTTTTTTTTCGGACCAATCATTAAATTGATGAATGTGATGGGTGATTATCGGGTATGTACAGCGTAAGAAAGGGGTGGTTCTCCGTTGTCTTCCCTCAAAGTATTTCTCATAATCATGTCTTGAACCAGTATGAATTGTGCCTGAAGCAAATTCATACACGTCCCCATAATAGCTGGTGTCAAATAAGATTTCTGCCAGCCGTTTTCCAAGATCAATTCTTTTCGACACCGAGCGGAAACCATTGACACTTGCCCCGTATAATTCCCCTTTACAAGTAGGGAAGATTACAGAACTAAAATGAAGATAGTCCTGAAAGGAAAAAAGCAATGTATGAAAAACTTTATTCTTATAAATTTCATGTTCCATTACAGGTTCTTGGATAACATTTTGTTCATTGATAATCAGTGAAATCATTAACCTCTTTTTATTTCTATTTTTCCAGAAAGAAAGCCACTCCTGTTCCATAAATGCCGATACACGAAAAATTTTTAATAAATGAAACATTGGCCTATTTATTTTCGTCGAATAATGATAGAGGAGCAATTGCGGAAATGCATCCTGAAAAATCAGCCAATTGGCCCTTTCATATGTAATATAAAGCATGTCCCGCAATTTCTTTCCTATCAATTTAGGAAAACAGTTTCCTTCAAGATCACACATATTCCAGCCGGCATTTCGAGACACCATGGAGGCAAGAAACGCCCAGCGTATCTCAGGATGCTTTTTATAAAATCTGAAATATGCTTCCGTTCTTGAAATATTGTCCAGGTTATATTTTGCAGTCATCTTCATAATATGATCCATTATTGCCTGTTCCTTTTTCTCATGGCTATTCAAGAATTTCCCAGGAAGAAACATCGCATTTCACCTCAGAAAATGAATGGTCTGTATTTGGCCAGCAGGCAGACACTCCAAATGACTCTGTAAAACGAATAAAACTGGAAAGTAACGCTCAAATGGAGTTTCCTATATACTTTGTTATTTAGAACTTTTTATTCAACCAAATCATGCTTACTTTTGTTATTATAGGGAGTAGTTTAAAACGAGGTGAATGCATGAATTTCCATTATCCTAATGGCAGGAGATATACTCCTTCTCCCAATAGCGCCAAAAAATTAACACCAGAGAAGAAATGGACCTACAGCAATCGTGGAATGACACTGGAGGAAGATATAAACGAAACGAATGAATTCTATCTGGAACATGGAATAGCCACTATTCATAAAAAACCAACGCCTGTTCAAATCGTCCAGGTTGATTATCCAAAGAGAAGTGCGGCAGTTATTAAAGAAGCATATTTCAAACAAGCATCAACAACAGATTATAATGGTGTGTATAAAGGGAGATATATTGATTTTGAAGCAAAAGAAACTCAGAACACGACCTCCTTCCCTCTAAAGAATTTTCATGAACACCAGGTGAAGCACATGGAGAAGGTATTAGCCCAGCAAGGGATTTGTTTTGTTCTTCTCCGCTTTTCTGCTACCGAAGAAGTTTTCCTTTTAGAGGCACATTATTTGCTCTCATACTGGGAGAGAATGAAGGCTGGGGGAAGAAAATCAATTACCAAGGGGGAAATCGAAATGCATGGCCACCACATTCCGCTTGGATTTCAGCCCAGAATTGACTATATTAAGATAATAGATTATCTTTATACCCTTAAATAAGTTTTTTTACAGTTCCATTGTCAAGAAAGGATGAACATAGATATGACTGAAAAATATCAATCAAGAGAGGAGCGCCGCAAACAGCAATCCAAGCCTAAAAAGAAGGGCAGAAAAAAAGGCACAGGCACTTTTAAACGTATTTTCCTAATTTTAATTGCCCTCGGGATTGCTGGAATGCTTATAGGAGCAGGCGCTTTTGCTTTTATGGTGAAAGACGCACCAAAGCTTGATGAAAAATTGCTGAAGGATCCAATTTCTTCACAGATTTACGATATGGAGGGCGAATTCATTACTGATGTAGGCTCCGAAAACCGTGATTATGTCGCTTATGAAGACATACCAAAACTAGTGGAAGACGCGTTTTTGGCAACTGAGGATGTTCGCTTTTACAAACATAATGGCATGGACTTAATTCGATTAGGCGGTGCAGTAATAGCCAACGTAACTCGCGGATTTGGTTCTGAAGGGGCAAGTACGATTACCCAGCAGGTGGTAAAGAACTCCTTCTTAAATAATGAAAAAACGCTAAGCAGGAAAGCCCAGGAAGCCTGGCTCGCATTCCAGCTTGAGCGCAAGTATACAAAACAGGAAATCTTTGAGATGTATGTGAACAAGATTTACATGTCAGAAGGGCATGGAGTTTTAACGGCATCGAAAATCTTTTTTGATAAAGAACTAGATGAGCTGGAGCTGCATGAAGCGGCCCTCTTAGCCGGCATGCCGCAAAGCCCGAACAATTATAATCCTTTTGATCATCCTGACAAGGCAGAGAAAAGGAGAAATATTGTCCTTTCACTGATGAATCAGCATGGTTTCATTACAAAAGAACAAATGGAAGCAGCCCAAAAAGTTCCTGTGGAATCTACACTTGTGGCTGAAGAGAAAAGAGAAACAAACGAATCAAAATATGATTCTTTCATCGATGTTGTCTTGGATGAAGTAGAAAAGAAATACCCGGATCTTAACCCATATTCTGATGGATTAAAAATTTATACGACCCTGGATCCAAATGCACAGAAACACGTAGAAAACATCTTAAACACTGATGCAGCGGTAGCGTATCCAGATGACGAATTCCAGGCAGGAATCACTTTGCTGGATACAAAAACTGGGGAAATAAGAGCAATTGGCGGCGGTCGCAACCAGGAAGTAAAACGCGGGTTTAACTATGCTGTAGATCAAAAAAGACATGCTGGTTCAACTTTTAAACCGATTGTCGATTATGGCCCAGCAATCGAGTATCTAAAATGGGGAACCTACCAGACTATTGTTGATGAACCCCACACATATTCCGGCGGAACAAAAATTAATAACTGGGACGGAAAACATATGGGCCCTATGTCCATGCGTGAAGCCCTCGCCCGTTCACGTAATATCCCGGCCCTGAAAACCCTTCAGGAAGTAGGAACTGATAAGGCTTTAGAATTCACCAATAGATTAGGCATCCCAATGGAAGAAATGTATGAGTCATATTCTATCGGCGCATATGAGGTTTCCTCTCTGCAGGTAGCCGGCGCATATAGTGCTTTTGGGAATAATGGCTTTTACACTGAGCCTCATGCCATCAAGCAAATTGAAATGCGTGACGGCACGAAGCTTGACTTGAAACCAGAGTCTGAAGTAGTGATGAAAGATTATACAGCATTTATGATTAGTGACATGCTGAAAAGTGTAGTTAAATCTTCGTATGGAACTGGCCGACAGGCAGATGTTCAAGGATTGCCTGTAGCAGGAAAAACAGGAACTACAAACTACACTGATGAACAGGAACAGGAATGGGGAATTCCTAGTGGTGCTGTGCCTGATGCATGGTTTGCAGGTTATACGACGAACTATACAGCAGCTATATGGACCGGCTATCAGGATAGAAAAAACTATATCCCTGCAGGCGATGAGCAAAAAATTGCGCAAAGACTTTTCAGCAGTCTAATGGCACATGTTTCAGAAGGAAAAGAAACAGAAGACTTCAAGGTCCCTAACTCCGTGGAGGAGGTTGCCATTGAAAAAGGAAGCAACCCTGCCAAACGGGCAAGCCAATTTACACCTAAGGACCAAATCATTTATGAATATGCTGTAAAAGGCAATGCTCCGACACAAGTGTCTGAGAAGTTTGATAAACTCGACTCCCCTTCTGGTCTGTCAGCGAACTTTGACCAGGAGACAAATGAAATTGCATTATCATGGGAATACCCAGAAGACGCAGAAGGCACTCAATTTGAAGTGACGGTATCCGTAAATGAAGGCGGAGATCAGCAGCTTAGCGTCACTTCTGAAAAAGGCTTAAAAATTGCCAACCCTCAGCCAGGAGCTGTTTATACCTTTAAAGTAACAGCATTTAAAGGTGATCAGCAAAGTGATCCTGCCTCTGTAAAAGTAGAAATCCCTGATCCAGGCGTCATCGAAGAAGATGAAACTGAAGGTGAAGGACAAGATGGAACTGGCGAAGAGGAACAGGAAGGTCAAGAAGGACAAAATGGTGAAGACGGCCAGGACGGAAACCAAGATGGCGACGGTTCTGGAAATGGTGAAGGTGAAGGTTCCGGTGATGGTTCCGGAGATGGCGAAGGAGCCGGAAACGGTGAAGGTAATGGTGAAGGTTCCGGAGATGGCGACACCGGTACCGGAGAAGGAAATGGAGCGGGTGCTGGAGATACAGGAGGTACTGGAGATACTGGAGGTACTGGAGGTACTGGCAGCGGCGGAAACGGCAATGGCAGCGGCACTTCAGGCTCGAGCGGTTCTGGAAATGGATCTGGCACATAACTAAATAGAAATGAAGAGCTGGCTCAGGGTTGAGTCGGCTCTTTTTTATCTTTGTCCTGCTGAGGTTTTATGGAATGGACGGTATTGGTACAATTGTGTCCGGGTAATTCGTGATTGTAGGCAGCTTCCTCCTTTGGCGCTCGGATTCTTTGAAGTTGTGCGCGATTCTGTTGGGTTCGCGCGGATCCCGGTCTTTTGCGCGTGCATTTCTTCCGTTTGTGCGCGGTTTCCTCACTTTCCGCGCTGTTTAATGAGATTTTTGCGCTGAGACCTTTGGATTCGCGCGAGTCTCGGTCTTTTGTGCGCCCATTTCTCCGGTTTGTGCGCACTTTCTCTCCTTTTACGCGCGGCTTTTTTGGAGTTGTGCGCGATACTTTTGGGTTTGCGCGGGTCCTGGTCTTTTACGCTCGCATTTCTTCCATTTGTGCGCGCTTTCCCTCCTTTTGCGCGCGGCTTAATGGGATTTATGCGCGGGACTTTTGGGTTTGCGCGGGTCCTGGTCTTTTACGCTCGCATTTCTTCCGTTGTGTGCGCTTTCCCTCCTTTTGTGCGCGGGTTCCGGTCTTTTACGCTCGCATTTCTTGTGCGCGCTTTCTCTCCTTTCGCGCGCGGCCTTAATGGGGTTTATGCGCGGGACTTGTAGTTCGCGCAGGCTATTGTTTTCTCTAGCCATAGAAAAAAGCGCCTATCATTTAAAGGCGCTTTCTCTTCGATTTTTCCAATGCAAGCATCTTCATATATTGCTTTTCCATTTCAGACATTAGTTCAGACAGCTGTATATAAGAATGATAAAAAGCCGGTCGTGCAAAAATGAAATTCAGCCGTTCCTTAAGGTTCACTGGCTTTATTGGCAATTCTCCAGGATCTGACTGAAGGTTTACCGGCTTGCTGTTTGCCCAATACAATAGCTGTAAAAATACTCCCAAAGATACTTTCATCGGATCTAATGCTGCCTTCTGGTCCCGGTTCGAAAAGTGCATACCCAGAAGATGTTTCTGCCCTGCCCACTCATTCATTAAGACAGGAATAAATTTTTCGCTGGTTTCCCAAGGCCTTACAGCAGGTATGCCCCTATAAAAAGCCGCTTCATATAGAAATGGCGGTAGAGGCTGATAAGCGGAAAGGGATCTTTCTTTTACAGCCAATGAATCATTCATTTTGTAAAACAGGGAATGGCATAATTGTTCTGTAACAGGAATGACTATCTCCCCGGTCATTTTGCTTGCTTCACCTTCATACGTTTCTTGCCTTCCCGGCATAAATCTAGCAGAGGGCAAATCTCACATTGAGGATTCTGTGCCTTACAGTGATATCTCCCAAAAAAGATCATACGATGATGAGTAATTGACCATTCATCCATCGGCACTTTCTTCATTAATGTCTTTTCAACTTCCAGTACAGAGTCCTTCCAGCGGCAGAAGCCAAGCCTTTTGCTTACTCGTTCAACATGAGTATCGACTGCAATAGCAGGCACTCCATAAGCCACTGAGACAACGACATTGGCAGTTTTGCGGCCTACTCCAGGAAGCTTTGTCAGCTCATCTCTGTCACGCGGCACTACACCCTCATATTCATCCAGAAGCAATCTGCACAGCTTTTGGATATTTTTAGCTTTGTTGCGATAAAGACCAATTGAGCGGATATCTTCCTGCAGTTCCTCTATGGAAACATTGAGGTAATCCTGGGGTGTTTTATACTTTTGGAACAGGTTTTTTGTCACTTTGTTTACCAGTGCATCAGTACATTGTGCAGATAGTGCTACAGCTATGACTAATTCAAATGGATTGGAATGATTTAATTCACAATGTGCCTCCGGGAACATTTCCCCCATTGCATCAAGGCAGTATCTTATTTGTGTTTTATTTAACAAAGAAATCACCAACTTACTATCTTCAATATTTTGGGTGCAGCTTTAACCTGCTTACTGTTCAAGCCAATTATAAAAGGGAACAGATTTCGTCGTCTGTGACGGAGTGTCTTCCCTCTTTGTCCTTAGCTGTGCCTGGTTCTGCCTGAATTTTTTTCCATAGCTTTTAGCCTGTTCAATCGTTTTTATGCCATTCTTTTTCCACTCAAAAAGAATCCTGTCTATATATCTGAAATTCAGTTTGCCGGACAGGACAGATTCTCTTAATGCAGCTTTTATAATATGGGGATCATGATGATCATCATCCATCCAGAGCGCAAGTGTTTCACATTCAAAAGGTGAAAGCGGCCTGCCGAATTCCCTTTCAAAGCAAGTATAAAGATCTGTTTCCTCCTGCTGTATCTTAACAGCTTCCTCTTTCTTGCCGCTGAGCAGAAACTGATCAATGAGCTTCTCCCAAAGCGGATCTAGATGGTATTTTTCATATCTGATGCCATCAGCAGAGTAGCTATCTTTGATATCAAAAAATCCTTTTTGGATTAGTTTCCTTAGCATATCCGTACATTCAGCCACAGAAATGGTCATGCGCGAAGATAATTCTACAGGGGTGGGAAATTCATTCCCATGTTCAATATAGGAAATTACATGAAGAATTAAGACGAGTTCATGCTCATTCAAATTCATTTCTTTATATTGAGAAAGCAGGACTCCAGGTATTGAAATATTTCCTTCCTGAAGCCATTTTAATAAACTATTTTTAGACATTCGGGACACCTCCTTCTCAGTATATCATGAACACAGTGGCCAAAGTGAGATGAAAAACCGGTAACTTTTCCATGAAGATTCAGCTTGACTGCTTTCTTCTGGAAGATGTTGCGGGAATCTGAAGAAGCAAAAAATCCGCGGAAGGCGGATTTCTGCTTTATCTATCAGTTTTTTAAAAAATTATGGATATAGGCGGTTTAATAAACGAGGAAAAGGAATTGTTTCACGTACATGCTCGACGCCGCTTATCCACGCAACTGTTCTTTCAAGTCCAAGACCAAATCCCGAATGCGGTACGGACCCATATTGACGAAGCTCCAGGTACCATTTGTAAGCATCCCTATCTAACTTATGTTCATCAAGGCGCTGCTTTAGAAGGTCATAGTCGTGAATACGCTCAGAGCCGCCGATGATTTCTCCATACCCTTCAGGTGCAATCAAGTCGGCACATAATACAACATCTTCTCTTGATGGATCAGGCTGCATATAGAATGGTTTCAGTGAAGTTGGATAGTGTGTGATAAAGACTGGCTTATCATAGCTTTCTGCAATTGCTGTCTCATGCGGTGCACCAAAGTCGTCTCCCCACTGGATATCATCAAAACCTTTTTCCTGAAGAAACTTAATTGCTTCATCATACGTGATGCGCGGGAATGGTGCCGTAATTTTTTCAAGTTTCTCCGTATCACGGCCTAGTGTTTTGAGTTCAATTGAACAGTTCTTAAGAACAGATTGTACAATATGAGCTACATATTCTTCCTGTACTTTCAGGTTATCATCAAACTCACAGAAAGCCATTTCAGGTTCAATCATCCAAAATTCGATTAAATGACGGCGAGTTTTGGATTTTTCAGCACGGAAGGTCGGCCCGAATGAAAATACTTTTCCAAGAGCCATAGCAGCTGCCTCCATATAAAGCTGGCCGCTTTGTGATAAATAAGCATCTTCATCAAAATACTTTGTCGCAAAAAGTTCCGATGTACCTTCTGGGGCGCTTCCCGTCAAAATTGGAGGGTCAACCTTTGAAAAACCTTGCTCGTTGAAAAACTCATAAGTTGCCCGGATAATTTCATTTCTGATTTTCATGACTGCATGCTGTCGGCGGGAGCGCAGCCATAAGTGACGATTGTCCATTAGGAATTCAGTTCCATGTTCTTTAGGAGTAATCGGATAGTCCACAGCCTGATGAATAACTTCCAGGCCTGTAACCAGCATTTCAAATCCGAAAGGTGAACGCTCATCCTTTTGAATCTTGCCAGTAACATAAACGGAAGATTCCTGTGTAACTGATTTTGCACCCTGGAAAATCTCTTCCGGCACTTCCGCTTTCACTACAACACCTTGAATAAAACCAGTCCCATCGCGCAGCTGTAAAAATGCAATCTTTCCGCTTGAGCGCTTGTTGGCAATCCAAGCTCCAATCGTAACTTCCTGATCAACATATTTATGAACTTGAGAAATTGTTGTTTTTATCAATTTATGTTCCCTCCAAAAAAATCTAAGCAATCACTTCTTATGTAACGCTATATATTATACCTTCAAGCACATTGACAAGCAATATTAGTAATATTTTAAGTGTTCTTACGAAAAATACAGAAGGAGGCCGGATATAATCCAGCGCTCCTGTTTCACAAAAATTAGAAAGTCCAAAATTTTGAACGTCGATTTCTAACGTAAGCCTTGAAGTGTACGGGGTGGGCAAGGCGCTTCCGCTTTTCTTTACTTCATGTTCTTTTCTACAAATCCATGCATCCGTTCCACAGCTTTTTCTAATAATTCAAGAGAAGTTGCATATGATAAACGGATATTATCCGGAGAGCCAAAACCAGAACCTGGAATTACTGCAACCATCGCTTCCTCAAGAAGAGCCTTAACAAATTCATCGACACTCTCAAAACCGGTCAATTCTGCTGCCTTTTTCACATTGGGAAACAGGTAAAATGCTCCTTGTGGTTTTACACAAGTAAAGCCTGGTATGCTGATTAATTTATCATAGATAACATTTAATCGATGTTCGAATGCTTCTCTCATTTCTTCCAGTGTATCCTGTGATCCGGCATATGCAGCGATTGAACCATATTGTGCTGTTGTTGTCGGGTTGGATGTGCTGTGGCTGGCAAGGTTGGTCATGGCCTTAATAATATTCTTATTACCTGCTGCATATCCAATTCTCCACCCTGTCATGGAATGAGACTTGGATACCCCATTAATGATAATGGTTTGTTCTTTAAGTTCAGGTGAAATTTCAGCAATCGAAGTATGCTGGTGGCCGCCATATACCAGTTTTTCATAGATTTCATCAGAAATGATAAGGACATTATGCTTTAAACAAACCTCGCCAAGCTCCTTTAATTCCTCCGCTGAATAAAGCATGCCGGTCGGGTTGCTTGGTGAGTTAATAATCACTGCCTTGGTTTTGTCAGTTATGCTTTTAGCCAGCTGTTCCGGTGTGATCTTAAAATCATTCTCTTCTCTTCCCTCTGCATAAACAGGAATACCTCCTGCTAGTTTAACCTGTTCAGGATAGCTGACCCAATATGGAGTCGGGATAATGACTTCATCCCCTTCATTAAGCAAAACCTGGAAAAGTGTATATAAGCCATGCTTTGCACCATTGGTAACGATGATTTCTGAAGCGTCATACTCAAGTCCCTGGTCTTTTTTAAACTTGTTTGCGATTTCTTTCTTTAATGCTGGAAGACCTGCTGAAGCCGTATATTTTGTATGTCCCTCATTCATTGATTTCACTGCTGCATCGATAATATGCTGCGGCGTATTAAAATCCGGCTCGCCTGCTCCCAATCCAATAACATCATGTCCCTGGGCTTTTAGCTCTTTTGCTTTTGCTGTGATTGCCAGAGTTGTTGATGGTGTCAACGCTTTTACTCTTTGTGCCAGTTGAATCTCCATTTGCTTGCTTCCTCCCGATTTTCTCCTGCACTAAGGCGCTGTAATGCCTCAGGCTATAGATTTTCAATTTTTTTTAGCCATTCTCCTGTTTTAAAATCTATATAATAATAATTTATTAAATCACTGCCGGAACGGTAATGAATTTCCCATAATGGAATATTTTTCTCCATTCCAAGCCGCACAGACATGATTTCAGCAGCATTTTTCTCCTGCTTAAGTCTGTTAATGGCCTCATTTCTGGAAATTCCTTCAGATTCTTTCAGTGTAACGATTTTCCCTTTTTTTTCTGGAACCCACACATATATACTTGTCCCATCATGATCTTTACCCTCGATTACATAGTAGGTCTCAGTGCCATGATATAAATTGAAATCTTCAGTTTCAGCAAGATCTGTTTCCTTTTTCGCAAGCTCTACAGCCTTTGATTCTGCCGCTCTAACCGGCTTCATGCTGTTGAAATAAATTAAAGAGCCTGCTCCAATGCATATGACAAGCAGAATAATGATACCCCATATTGCTCTCTTCATGTCTCAATCACTCTTTTATGTACGATAAATCGTAAAAATCGCTTTATTTTGGTCTTCCTGATCAAGCGCCAAACCGAACATCAAATCTTTTTCTTTTAAAGTTCTGTTCAGTGCATCAACAATTTTATACAGATCCGGGCTTTGCTGGATCTTCACGGTAGATAAAACCTCAATTTTGCTTTCCATTCTGGAATTCCTCCTCAGCCTCTACAATATTTGTAACTTATATACCCAGCCGTTAAGGTTAAACTAATTTTACAAAGAAATAAATCTCAGTAACAGTATAACAGCAGAATTGATTAACTGGTATTAAAACAACTACAAATTTTCTTCTGGTCCACCACGTCAAGCTGCGCCGCAAGCGCAGCTTTTTTCCATTTGGCCATTAAATTTTGATTGCTAATTATTTGGCCTGTTGAAAGTGATAAAATTCCCCCTAAAAGTCATTACCTTCACAAAATATTTCCCTTTGATATTTTGGTGAAGGTATATGTTTATTTGAACTCCTCGCCCTGGAAAATCGTGAATAATTCATAATTAATGTCTGTAAATTTGATGGTGACGGTTCCGTGCTTTCTTGTATAATATACATCAACCCAGGCATCGTTTAACAGCCCGAACAGATCCGAATCATGTTTTATGGATGGTTTATAAAAAAGAATGGCGATCTGCGGATCCAAATGTTTGATCATCTCTTCTGATATGGAATCGTTCCTGCCAAACGCAGGAAGTTTTACAATATTAACATTGGATAACTCTTTTTTCATGAGAAAATCTTTAGATTTTGGACTAGTCGAGTTCATAAATAATACACGATGCCTTGCAAATGTAAAGGAAATATCCATTCCTTCCCCCGATTCATTACCTGCGTAAAGAACTTCTGCAAGCAACCCCGGAAATAGCTGCTGCTTAAAATTCTGATTCCAGGCATGCAGACTAAGGTCACTGATTCCGTTCTCAGCCCTCAACTCAGAAACTGCAGAATCATAGGCAATAATTTCTTTAACCCCAAAATCTTCTATCAGCCATTTAAGGCTGGCCACGTTATATAATTCCTCATCTGTCAGGATAATAGCTGAAATCCTATTTACGCCATATAATTCAAGAAGCTTCTTTAATTCTTCCTCTGTTCCTGGCCCGCCGGTGTTAATAAGGACTTTTTCGTCATTTCCATGATGAAGCAAGGAAGCCTCGCCATCAGACAAGGAAAAAAACGTAAAAGCCAGCTCATCACTTTTTAGTTTTAGATCAATGCTTTCCACTTTAACAGGAACTGCTGGTGAATCCTTAGGTATGTAATACCAATTCGTGAACAGTAGCATAAAGGCGAACAGCACGTTCATCTTTCCATTCCTCCTACATATGAACAAAAGCATACTGAGGATTTATAAATAAAGAACCCACAAAATTATAATGCGTTAATCATCTAAATTTATCCTGATAAAAACCAGATGCCTTGTTCTCATAGTAGGATTCCGGTGAAAATCGCGGAATTTTTTACAGCCAAGTATAAATTAATTCGACAATTTCATCAATATTACTTTTCTGGACAGGAATAGGCGGAATGGAATCCAGAAATGCCTTTCCATACCTTGCGGTGATAATTCTTCGGTCAAATATCACGATGACTCCTCTATCCGAACTTGTTCTAATTAATCTCCCGACACCTTGCTTAAAGCGGATAACTGCTTCGGGCAATGAGTATTCGGAAAACGGATTTTTTCCTTCCTTTGCAATTTGCTCATTTTTCGCCTGTGCCATCGGTTCATCTGGAGGTGAAAATGGCAGCCTGACAATTACAAGACAGGAAAGATCCTCACCAGGGATATCCACACCTTCCCAAAAGCTGCTTGTCCCTAAAAGAATGGCTTTATCAAATCGCTGAAAATTCCTCGTAAGTCTTGATCTGCTTCCGCTTGTAACACCCTGGGCAATGAGAACATAATCCTCCAGGAACCCTGATTCCTTTATAAGCTCATAGGTTCTTCTTAACATCTCATGCGAAGTGAAAAGAATCAGCATTCTTCCTTTCGCTGCTTCCGCAATTGAAATTATATGCTCGGTAATTGATGCCACATACTCCTCGAGCGGTACTGCATTCACTTCAGGCAAATCATCAGAAATCACTAGCTTAACCTGCCTTTGATAATCAAAAGGAGATTGAATTTGCTTTAGAGTGCATTGCTGTTCCTCAAGCCCTAGTTCCTTTAGAATAAAACTGAAAGAATTTTTCACAGATAAAGTGGCAGATGTAATGACCGTACTTTCCTTTTGGCTGAAGAATTGTTCATTAAGATATTCAGAAACTGATACAGGCTGTGCATAAACAGTTGTAGCATTTTGTGCAGAGCGAGTATCCATTTCAATCCAAACAACAAATTCCCGGGACGGCAAGTGAAAGATATGGTTTAAATCCTCATACATTCCCCTTAAATCATCCAGAATGGAAGCCACTTCCTCCATTAATGCCTTCTCCTCAAGAGAAAGAGCTGATTTAATATTTGTAACTGCTCCTACACGGCTGTCTATGCCCTGGATCAATTCCTTAAGCATAAATTTAAAACGTTCGGCACTCGCTAATACGACATTCGTTTCCTTGTTATCAGCATTTCTATTAAATCGGACCGTAATTCGATTTACGCTTTTTTTTGCTTTTGTATATTTTTTAGCATAAATCGCTATAACTCTAAACAACTCATCCATTTCATGAATAATGTCAGCTATTGTTTGGTTGATTTCAAAAGAATGCATGACATCATCAGGTGCCGCTGCTTTCTCTTCCACCAGCTTTTCAAGCTTATAATACAGCTGCTTCTGTTCAAATAATCCAATTTGACCAAGCATCAGCCGAACTGATAGATAATCAAGCTTATTGCCAAAATGTTTCCCAGAAGCCTTAACAAAATGATGTCCCTCATCGATCACCACATGGCTGAATTCAGGCAAAATAACATTATCTGCTGTTAGATCCGTTAAAAGCAGTGAGTGATTCGTAATAATGATATCTGCCTTTTGGGCATCCTTTCTTGCCCTTAGATAAAAATCTCTGGAAATCCACGACTTATCCTGTAAAAAAGCTGTTTCATCATTCTTTATCCTGCTCCAGTAAATCATCCCGCCGCTTGACAGGTTTAATTCATCAATATCACCTGTGTCAGTCTCCAGCAGCCAGACAAGAATCTGCATTTTGCTAAGGGTTGTATCATAATTATCTTCATCATCTCTTAACGTTTGAGCGAACTTCGCAAGGCTGATATAATGGCTTCTTCCCTTCAGCAATACAGCTTTAAGCGGGAATGGCAGCATTTTTTGAAGCAGTGGAACATCCTTCCTCAGCAGCTGCTCCTGAAGCTGTGTTGTATATGTACTGATAATAACAGTTCTTCCGCTTTCCTTTGCATAAACAGCTGATGGAACAAGATATGCCAAGGACTTCCCAACACCAGTGCCTGCCTCAATCAATGCATGCCGTTTATTTTTGAACGCTCCATAAACCGAATCCATCATGATAAACTGGCCATCTCTTTTTTCAAAAGAAGGGAAGGCTTTAATGAACATTTCCTGCTTTTCCTCTTCACTGAAAGGAAAGCCCTGAAATTCGGAGCCTGCTAGTTCCCGTGGTTTCATTTCTTTTTTCAGTGCAATCCCTCTGTGAACTTCAATACCATCATCTAAATAACCAATCCTACTTTCATTAACCGCAATGAACTCGTCCAATAATATATCAAGATCACTCTTTAAGCCTCCAGACAGCTTATGCAGCAGGTCTATGGTGTTATGGGGAAGGTTTTTAAGCTTATTCAATAATATTAACAGGAGCTCAGCGGTCACATACGCATCACTGTCTGCCTGATGGGGACGTTCATGATTAAGGCCTTCCCGGAGTGCAAGATCAGATAATTTAAAGCTATCTGCAGTCGGAAAAAGAATACGGGCCATCTCAACTGTATCAAGAACAGGACCGTAAAATCCGTTATATCCTGCCTCAATTAATTCTTCCTGTAAAAAAGATAAATCAAATAAAACATTATGAGCCACAAAATAAGCACCCTCAAGCAAAGTCAAGACTTTAGGGGCAATTTCCGAAAAGAGCGGGGCATTCTCGACCATTTCATCTGACAATCCTGTCAGTTCTTCTATAAACGGGGGGATGGATTGCTCCGGGTTTACAAGGGAGGAGTATTCCTCTGTGATTTTTCCGTTTTCAATCACCACAGCAGCAAATTGTATCATTTTATCGCCTTTTTTCGGGGCGTTCCCGGTTGTTTCCAAATCCACTACAACATATTTATTACCCATGGCTAACACCTCAATATTCAGTCATTCAAACGGTATCATAAAAACGGAAAAAGAAAAAGGCAAATAGCTTTTCCCCTTATTATTTTTCTTCCACTTGAACTATGCAGTTATTCAGGCTGTTTATAAAAAAGAGCTGAATCTCCATAGGAGTTCAGCACTTTATAAAACTCTATTTAAAAAACTGTACTTTCCGGCTCTGCATGTATCATGTCAGCGATCCGATTGCTGCTGTCCATTATCGCTACCTTTGGTTCATGATAAGGCACCTTTTCATCAGGAACGAGAGCATATGAAATGATAATGACAATATCCCCTTCCTGTACAAGGCGTGCAGCTGCACCATTAACACAGATTACGCCGCTCCCTCTTTCACCGGGTATAATATAGGTTTCAAATCGTGCTCCATTGTTATTATTAACAATTTGAACTTTCTCATTGGGAGCCATGCCTACTGCTTCAATAATGTCTGTATCGATAGTGATGCTGCCAACATAATTAAGATTGGCTTCTGTTACTGTTGCACGATGGATCTTGCCATTCATCATGGTGCGAAACATGCTGTCTTCCTCCCTTAGCTTTGTTTTTTTACTGATATTATAGCGTTATCTATTAAACGGGCCTTTGAGAATTTAACGGCCATTGCGATGATGATTTTACCTTCCAGGCGGGAAAGCTGTTTAAGGTGGGGATAGGATAGGATTTCAATATAATCTATTTCCCCGCTTGTATTTTTTGTGATGAATTCCTTCATGCAGGCTAGAATCTTCCGGGGATCTTGTTCCCCTTCATCTATAGCGGACTCCGCCATCTTAAGACTTTGATGGAGAGCTGCTGCTTGATCTCGTTCTGCCGGAAGAAGATGTACGTTTCTTGAGCTCTTAGCCAATCCATCTTCTTCTCTGACCGTCTGAACAGGGACAATTTCCACTGGAATATTGAAATCTCGTACTAGCCCATCAACAACGGCCACCTGCTGAGCATCCTTCATCCCAAAATATACTTTATCAGGCTGTACAATGTTAAAGAGCTTTATAAGGACCGTTGCAACACCATCGAAATGTCCCGGCCTGGATTTTCCGCATAAAACATCCGTACGATCCTGTACTTTAGCTGTTACAGACGGAGTCTCAGGATACATTTCCTCTGCTGAAGGAAAGAAGATGTAGTCATTCCCCTCTTTCTCTGCAAGGCTGCTGTCACGCTCGAAATCCCTGGGATATGTCGCTAAATCTTCTTTAGGGCCGAATTGAAGCGGATTGACAAAGATGCTTACCACTGTCACATCATTTTCTTCTCTGGCGGCACTTAATAAGGAGAGATGACCTTCGTGTAAATAACCCATTGTCGGGACGAATCCAATTGTCTTTCCTTCCCTCTTAAGCTGTAAAGCAATACTTTGCATTTCTCTTATATCAGTAATCGTTCTCATGCTTTTCCTCCGTACAAGCTCAGCAGCTCTTCCTCTTTCATCTTGAAGGAATGGGAATCATCAGGAAATGATCCGTTCTTCACTTCTGCGGAATAAGCTGCAAGACTATCGGCGATAATTGGGTTCAGGTTTTCATACTGTTTCACAAACTTTGGAACACGCTCTACACCGTATCCCAATACATCATGGTAAACAAGAACCTGTCCGTCTGTATCCTTGCCGGCCCCGATCCCAATGACAGGAATCGTCAATTCATCAGTAATCTGCTTTGCCAGCTGTTTTGGAACACACTCAAGGACAAGAGCGAAAGCTCCAGCCCTCTCACATTCTCTGGCATCATCAATCAGCTTTCTGGCTGCTTCAGCGTTTTTCCCCTGAACTTTATATCCCCCAAGGACCCCCACAGATTGTGGTGTCAGGCCCAGGTGGGCAACAACAGGAATGCCTGCTTTTGTTAACGCTCCGATTTGTTGTGCGACTTCATCACCGCCTTCAAGCTTAACAGCATGTGCCCCTGTTTCCTGAATGAGCCTTGCTCCATTTATAAGTGTATCTTTTGCGGACAAGTGATAGCTCATAAACGGCATATCAATCACAATAAATGTATTTTTTGCTCCACGTTTGACAGCCTTTCCATGATGAATCATATCCTCCATTGTAACTGGAACAGTTGAATCATAGCCCAGCACTACCATCCCAAGCGAGTCCCCCACAAGAATCATGTCCACATTGGCCCCTTCGGCCTGTTTGGCAGCAGGGAAATCATAAGCTGTCAGCATTACAATTTTCTCTTCATGTTCCTTCATTTTTAGAAAATCAGTTGTTTGCTTCATCATTCGTCCTCCTTATGCAGGAAGAGGCAATAAAACTTCCAAATGAGTTAAAAAACAGAACATTAAAAAATCCTTCTGTAGGCAGAAGGATTTTGCAATAGCTCATATATCAGTTCATCCCTCTGTCCCGGTCCATTTTTTTGGATCTAGGCAGATATCTATTTATTTTATGATTCGCTCAAAAAAGGTGCAGTTCTTTTAAGGATACTGCCCATAAAAAGTATATCAAAAAGGCAAAAGAATTGGCTATAAAAATTTTAGGCAAACAATTAAACATCCAGCTCAATGTCCGCAGAATAGACATGATGGACCTTTCCGCTGCTGTCTTCGATCATCAGGACTCCATCTTCTGTAATTCCAAGAGCCTTGCCATATATACTGCCGGTAATAGTTCTTGCAGTAAGGTTCTTACCAATGCTGACAGCATAACTTTCCCATAAAAGCTTAATCGGATAGAAGCCTTTATCTAAATACAGTTTATAAAGGTTTTCCAGTTTTGCCAGTAATACTCTAATCAGCTCCGCTCTTGAAAGCTTTTCGCCTTTTTCAATGGATATAGAAGTGGCAATGTCTTTAAGTTCATCTGGATAATCATCAAGCTCCTGGTTAACATTGATTCCGATGCCGATGATTATTGAAATAATGCGGTCTGCATCCGCCTGCAGTTCCGTCAGGATTCCTGTAACTTTCTTCCCGTTCATTAATATATCATTCGGCCATTTAATTTGCGGTGTTAAATCTGTCAGCTCTTCAATCGCCTGTACAACAGCCACCGCTGTAATGAGCGTCAGCTGCGGTGCTTTCGGAGGTGGAATATTCGGCCTCAGGATAACACTCATCCATACGCCTGTTGATTTCGGGGAATGCCATATCCTGTCCATTCTTCCCCTGCCTGAAAGCTGTTCCTCCGCGATGACGACCGTTCCTTCCTGCGCACCTTCGTAAGCAAGGCGATGAGCAATCTTCTGTGTTGAGTCAACACTTTCTTCATGATGAATTTGACGGCCAAGTGTTTCAGTCTGCAGACCCAGCCTGATTTCATCAGGAGTAACCTTTTCAGGTGTTTTCGTAATCCGATATCCCTTTCTTCTGACCGCTTCCAGTTCAAAGCCTTCTTTCCTCAGCTCTTCAATATGCTTCCATACAGCCGTTCTTGAGCAGCCAATCAGGTCGGCTAAATACTGGCCTGAAAGGTATTCCTCCTTGCTCTTCGTAAAAGCATCAATCAATTTTTTCCTAATTTCTGATTGCAATTTATGAGCCACTCCCTTATGGATTCATTGCTATTATTCAATTCGCCGCGCAAGACAGCTTCCTCCGTTTTTTCAAGAATTGCTTTAATCCAGGGTCCAGGAGGTTTGCCAAACCAATCCATCAGGTTATCTCCGGTAAGCTGAAGATCGCTTCTCTCTTTAATCGGCAGGCAATTATATTTACTCACCAGGATATCGGTTCCCCTGCTTGAGTCCTCATGCACGATTACGTTGAGGACCCGCTCGGCGTTTAGTGAAACGCATCCTGCCTGGTAAAGGGAATAGGCATCCCACATATTTTTGGCTCTATACCGAATCCATTTATTAATTGCCAATATCTTTTTTATTTTCTTTACAGGCAGTTTCCAGCTTTTGAAAAAGGCTTCAGCCTGCGACTCGTCCAAGTTAAAGATGCATGCAAGAAAGGCCCACATTTCATCCACTGTCAGTTCAGCTGCATTATAATCTTCTGCCTGCATTAATTCCTTTTGGAAGCCAGACATATTTGGCAGATACTTAGATAGTCCTGTTTCCCCAATTATCATAAGAGCTTTCATCCGGCTGGTTCCTGCTAATAGTTTTTCGAATTCTGCCAGCTTTCTTTCAACTGCAATGTTTTCAAGTAAATGAGCCAAAGATGCCAAAGCATCATAAGTGTTTTTTTCAATTTCGAATGCAAGCTGACTATAAAAGCGGACTGCTCTCATCATTCGAAGTGCATCTTCAGTAAATCTCTCAGCAGGCTGTCCAACGGTGCAGATTCTTTTCTCTTCTATTGCTCCCCTGCCGTTAAATGGATCAATAAGATGCCCTTTCTTATCCATAGCAATGGCGTTCATTGTAAAATCTCTTCTTTTCAAATCCTCTTTTAGAGACCTGATAAATTGAACCTTTGAAGGCCTCCTAAAATCCAGATATTCAGCCTCTGACCTGAAAGTTGTAATTTCATAGGGTATGCCATTATGCAGTACAACCACAGTGCCATGCTCGATGCCCACATCAAGTGTTCTTGGGAATATGGTTTTGACTTCCTCAGGGGCAGCGGAAGTGGCAATATCGACGTCCGCAATTTCCTTGCCAAGGATAAAATCCCGTACGGAGCCTCCTACAAAATAGGCCTCATAACCTGCCGCTTCTATATTCTCGAGGACAGGAACTGCCCTTAAAAAAGCTTCATTCATCGAAGGTCACCTTTTTCCAAAAGTTCATAATAAAACTCTTCATATTGAATGACAATCTGACTGGCACTGAACCTTCCTTTAGCGAGTGAAATGGATTGGGAAGCAAACCTTTCAAGCAGGGACTCATCATTAAGCAGTTTAATTGCTTTTTTTGAGATATCAGTTATATCCCCCAGAGTACAAATATAACCTGTCTCACCGTCGCTGATTACTTCTGGAATTCCCCCAGTATTAGTGCCGATGCACGGCACTCCGCATGCCATTGCCTCGAGAGCAACAAGTCCAAAGCTTTCCTTTTCGGATAATAAGAGCATTAAATCACTGATGCTGTATAGCTCCTCCAGATTATCCTGTTTTCCCAAAAACAAGACCTTATCTTTAAGCTGCAGATCATTCACCAGCCTGCATATAACGGTCATTTCCGGTCCGTCTCCTACTAATAGCAGCTTGGAAGGAACTTCTTCCGTGATTTTTGCAAAAGCCTTAACAACATCAGGTACCCGCTTTACACCGCGAAAATTGGAAACATGGATGACAACCTTCTCATCCGGTTTTATGCCATATTCTTCTTTAAGATAAGCAGAGTCGGTTTTCTTGTATATTCTTTCATCTATAAAGTTATAAACTGCTCTTATAGATTTATCAGGTTTTATCAGGTCATAAGTTTGCGAAATGAGCGCATTGGATACAGCTGTAACGCCATCAGACTTTTCGATTCCGAAACGGATCGCATCTGTCAGGGATGGATCATACCCGAGAACTGTAATATCCGTTCCATGAAGGGTGGTAACAATCTTAATATCCGTGCCGCTCATCTGCTTAGCCAGAATCGCACAAACTGCATGCGGGATTGCATAATGCACATGAAGAAGGTCAAGTCCTTCACGTTTTATCACTTCTGCCATTTTACTTGCAAGCGCGATATCGTAAGGAGCATATTGGAACACGGAGTATTGATTTACATCTACCTGGTGATAAAAAATATTTGGGTACATCCTTTTCAGTCTAAAAGGGAGGCTTGATGAAATAAAATGTATTTCATGGCCTTTTTCAGCCAGCATTTTACCCAGTTCTGTTGCAACAACACCTGATCCTCCCACCGTGGGATAGCAGGTGATACCTATTTTTAATTTTTTTCTCATAATTCTCCACCGAATATATCCATATTAATCATTAAGGGCTTATTGACTTTAAAGCCCTCTGCATATTCCACCCCTGCCTGTTTTCCAAATAGGCCTTCCCTCGCTGCAACAGTCTCAATATAACCGTTGACAAGCGGAGTATCAAATGAACCAGGTTTTTTTACAAATTGACTTTGATAAGACTCCAGCCCTTCAGCTTTTTTATCCATAAAAGATGAGATATCAATTAGGAAGTCAGGCTTATGGAAACCATTTATCATGTAAAAGTGAAGGCTTTTCACCTTATGCGGAGCAAAATCCCCCCCTGTTTCGTATTTTCTTATTCCGGCCGAAAAGACGGCTTCTTCCACCAGCCGGGCACAATGGCCATGGTCAGGATGCCTGTCCTCCATGTAAGGTGCAAACACAAGAACAGGCTTGTATTTACGGATCATTTCCGCAATCTTTTTTATGTATTCCTGATTATAATATAAACCCCTGTCAGGCAGATTAAGTGTTTCCCGCACACTAACCCCCAGAATATCAGCTGCTTTCAGTGATTCCTCTTTACGGATTTCAACCGTCCCATTAGAAGAAAGCTCGGCCCGGGTCAAGTCGCATATTCCAATTTTTTTTCCGATTGAGGCAAATTTGGCAATTGTGCCGCCCATGCCAATTTCAACATCATCAGCATGCGCACCAAATGCCAGAATATCAAGATTATCCAGGTTCATTCATGTCACCTTTTTCACTTACAATATTCCTCCATGATAAATCATTGCGTTCCAGTCCTTTAATAATAATTTCAGCAGTGCCCATATTAGTCGCCAATGGGACGGCATATACATCACAGAGGCGCACCAAAGCTGAAACATCCGGCTCATGAGGCTGAACAGTCAGAGGATCTCTAAAGAAAAATACTACATCCATTTTATTGTTAGCAATTAAAGCACCAATTTCCTGGTCCCCGCCAAGTGGCCCAGACTGAAAACGATGAATGGAAAGGCCAGTTTCCTTCATGATGCGTGAACCGGTTGTTCCAGTAGCGTAAAGGGTATGTTCAGCAAGAATTGATTTATAGGCGATTGCAAATCTTACAATATCATCCTTTTTCTTATCATGGGCAATTAAGGCAATATTCATGGTGGCACCCCTTTCTAATCAATAATATTTTCGAGGCCGTAGACGAGAGTATCAATTTTTAAAACTGTATCGACAGCAAGTTTTACTCCAGACATAAAGGAAGCCCTGTTATAGGAGTCATGGCGGATGGTCAATGTTTGTCCCTCCGAACCGAACATAACCTGCTGATGAGCAATCAGGCCAGGAAGCCGTACAGAGTGTATATGCATGCCATCAAAGTTTGCGCCTCTTGCACCAGGAATCGTTTCCTTCTCCTGTGAATGGCCCTGCTCTTTGTTCTCTCTTACATCAGCAATCATTTCTGCTGTTTTCACTGCAGTTCCAGATGGAGCATCCAATTTCTGGTCATGGTGGAGCTCTATAATTTCCACATCGTTAAAATATCTTCCTGCTAATTGTGAGAATTTCATCATTAATACAGCACCAAGTGCAAAGTTTGGGGCAATAATGCAGCCGATTCCTTTTTCCTGGCAAAGTTCTTCAAGCTCTTTCAAATTTTCCTTCGAAAAGCCTGTTGTCCCAACAACTGGTCTAACACCATACTCCAGTGCTGTTTTCGTGTGGAACATTCCTACTTCCGGAGTGGTCAAATCAATAAGCACATCTGGTTTTAGTTCCTGAAAGCATAAGGCAAGATCTGTGTAAACCGGAACCTGGCCAAACTGTGAAAACCCTTCAAAATCGCCAAGAAAGCCTCCTCCATTTTTATGGTCGATCACTGCAGCTATTTCATAATTTTCTGTTCGATTAACAAGCTGGACGGCTTCACTTCCCATTCGTCCCCGCGGTCCCGCTATAACAATTTTAACTTTATCCATTGTTTTCTCTCCTTCTATTCTTCAATTCTTGTCCATCTGTCTTTATCACGTGTGCTGAATTTTTTCATGACACGATCGTGCGCTTCTTCCAAGTCAATATTTAAGGAATTAGCAAAGCATATTAGAACAAAAAGCATATCTCCAAGCTCTTCTTCGATCGCTTTTTCTTCCTCGGTGGATTTTTTGGGTTTTTCACCATAGTAATGGTTTACTTCCCTGGATAGTTCCCCAAGTTCTTCAGTCATTCTTGCAAGCATGGCCAATGGACTGAAATAACCTTCTTTAAATTGGCTTATGTATGTGTCTACTTCTGTTTGCATATCTTTCATTGATTTTGCTGGTTGCATTTATTTCACCTCTGCTTTTTATAGGTGTATCTATATACGGAGATTACCACTTTTCATGTTAAGCTAAAGATCGGCTATTTTACAAATATTTTTTATCATCGAGCTTATTTGATTCCCCTCTGCCATCTTGTCCCGGAAAGGTCATTGCTCTTATATTCTGTATCTTATATAATTAGATACGCTTTGGTATTGTGATATTCAGGCAGTGGAGGGATAATATGCATTTTGGAGTAAAATTTAAGAATATTTTTTTCATTTTGCTTGGTGCGGCCATTTTTTCGTGGGGCCTTGTTCATTTTAATATGCAGAATAATTTGGCTGAAGGCGGATTCACCGGGATAACACTGCTCTTATATTTCCTGTTCAAGTGGGATCCTTCTTATACAAACTTGCTGCTGAATATACCCCTTTTCTTTATAGGGTGGAAACTTCTTGGCAGGAATGTTTTTGTTTACACGATTATCGGAACGGTCGCTGTGTCCATTTTCTTGTGGATTTTTCAGCGGTACCAGATCGAAATGCCTCTAAAAGAGGATTTAACTCTTGCTTCTCTATTCGCCGGAGTCTTCATCGGGATTGGACTTGGGACCATTTTCAGGTATGGGGGCACAACAGGCGGAGTGGATATAATCGCGAGGCTTACCCATAAGTACGCAGGGGTAAGCATGGGAAAAACGATGTTCATTTTTGACTTTTTTGTTATAGCACTTTCTTTAATTACATACTTGGATTACAGGGAGGCCATGTATACTCTTGTTGCTGTTTTTATCGGTGCCAAAGTAATTGATTTTATGCAAGAAGGCGCCTATGCAGCAAGGGGAGCGATGATCATTTCAGAACAAAATGAAGCGATTGCCGATAAAATCATGAAAGAAATGGACCGGGGTGTCACCGTGTTAAAAGGCCACGGCTCCTTCACTAAGATAGAACGGGAAGTGCTCTATTGTGTAGTTGGCCGCAATGAAATTGTTCGTTTGAAAAATGTCATCACAGCTGTTGATCCGCATGCATTTGTATCGGTTACAGCTGTCCATGACGTACTGGGGGAAGGCTTTACTCTGGATGAAAATAAAAAGCCGGTTGAACGCTAAAGAATAGATCCAGGAGATGCCATAATGGCATCTCTTTTTTCAGCAAAAAGAAAAAGCCAGCTAGTGGTCTTGCCCCTGTCAAGTAGACAACATAAAAAGCTAAGCAGTGAGCGCGTGTCGATATTCAATCGGCGCGCGTATCTTTAGTTTCTTTTGTCTTCGTTTGTAATGGTAGAGGTAATTCTCAAGAGCTTGTTCTAGTTCTTCTTCTGACTTACACTTATTTATATACAGCTTCTCGGTTTTGAGGTGTGAGAAGAACGATTCTACACTGGCATTGTCCAGGCAGTTTCTTTTTCGAGAGTGGCTGCCCTTGATGCCATAATCCTCTAATCGGCTGCTGTATAGCTTTGACGTATACTGGAAACCTTGATCTGAATGGAGAACGGCTTCAGCTACGTCTTTTTTCTTGTCCATTTTTCTACTGTATTTAACACAAGTTCCAGATCATTTCTCTTAGATAGCTCCCAACTTACTATTTCGTTATTAAAGAGATCCTGTATGACCGATACATAATAAAATTCTTCTCCAACAGACACATATGTTATATCCGTTACCATCTTTTGATTAGGTCCTGCAGCCCTGAAATTCCTTTTAAGGCGATTAGGGAAGAGGATAGAAGGACTACGACCGTGCCATTTTCTCTTCTTTCGGATGACTGATTGTATGTCCATTTCCATCATCAGCCTGCAGACCTTCTTGTGGTTAATTAAATACCCGTTTTCATTTAATTCATCTGTAATACGAGGCCGGCCAAATTCAGGATGCATGAAATGGATCCCCAAAATGTGCTCACGGATGACTTGTTCATCCTTAGCCTTCTCTTCCCGTTTAACATTCGTTTTTTTCCATTTGTAATAGCTAGCCGGTTTGATATAGGCAATCTCCAGCAGCCAGGAGACCGGATAGGTCCCCCTTAACTCATCAACCAGTTCATATTTTATTCTTCTGGGTATGTTTCCTCCTCCTTTACCAGATTTGGATACTGCTTTTTTAGAAATTCAACCTGTGCTTTTAAATAATCTCTTTCCTCTTCAACCGATTTAAATTTAGTCCTAGGCCTGCCTTTTAAAGGGTTAGAGACTCCTTACGCTCATCAAATGGTACTCCATCTTTCCATTTCTTAACCCACACTTTAAGCTGGCTGCAGTGACGAATTCCCAATTCTTCTGACAACACTTTATAGCTCTTAGACCCATTCACGTATCTCATGACAGCATTATGTTTAAACTCCTCCGAATAGCTATTAAAAGTTTGTCCTTTCTTTGCCATAGAAAAAATCCCCTCCAAGTAGCATTCTTTCCTCCATGGTAACATGAAGGTTTTTTTGAATGTCTACTTAAAGGGGACATTAACACTAGCCGGCTTTTTTAAGATAACTATCTAGCAGCTTTTCTTACTCGGATCTTGTCATACCTGTGTAAATAAGGATTAAACGCAGCAATTCCAGCACAGCAACAGCTGCTGCCGCCACATATGTCAATGCAGCTGCATTCAAAACTTTTTTTGTTTCCCGTTCTTCATCGTTTCTGATAATTCCGAGGGACACTACCTGATCCATTGCACGATTAGAAGCATTGAACTCCACAGGAAGAGTGATAACCTGGAATACCACTGCAGCTGCCATAAAGATAATTCCCAGCAGCACCATTCCGCTCAATCCTGCAAAAAAACCGATCATGATCAGAATCCAGGAGAAGTTTGAACCAAGATTTGCAACAGGCACAAGCGCATGGCGAAAACGCAGAAAAGCGTAATCCTGATTATCCTGAATTGCATGGCCAACCTCATGGGCCGCAATGGCAGCTGCTGCCACTGAATGGCCGTGATAATTTGTTGCTGATAGCCTGACAGTTTTAGAACGCGGATCATAATGATCCGTTAAATGTCCCCTGGTCTCTTCCACGCCAACGTTATATAGGCCATTTTCATCCAGGATTCTTCTGGCTACTTCAGCACCTCTCATTTGTGTGGATGAAGGAATTTTTGAATATTTGCTGTAAGCTCCCTTAACTTTCATTTGTGCCCAGAGCGGAACAAGAATAATTATTGCAAAATAAATGAGATATCCTCCCATTTTGTTACCCCCCATCAAGCTGATCATGTTGAATTTTAACCGCTGGCTTTTCTCTCCAGCATATGAGTAGTTCTAATTATCTTTTTCCCATTTTCCTTTATTGCAAAACGGAAAAGACGCTCAATTATTCTTTTTGTTCAAAAATAAGGGTGTAGAAATTTTTGAACTTCGAGGACTGTCTAGCTACAGCACCTACCACCTGGAGGTCACAAGCTTGTCTAGTTACGGCTCCTAGGGACTCCACATTTCGGGGACTCCCCCCAAAAAGGCAAAGAACACCTTTTCATGAGGCTCGTCTTGTGCTTGAGGCACACAGGACAATGTAGGCTTCGTCAGCAAAAACATCGCACGACCGAAAGCGAAGCTTTTAGGAAGACGTGGCGTTCTTAGTCTGCGTTCCTTTGTGGGCAAGGCGCTTCCTCTTTTCTTATCACGATCTGTTTTTTTGTCTTGCCCTGTCTCCCTTATATTTTCTCCAGCCTACGTAAGATAATGTAATGATGATAATACTCCCGGTTGAAATGATTACCCACCAAAGGGATGGGTCCGTTTCATCTTCTTTCATTTCATCAAAGATTGTCTGCAGATCATTTTCCAATGCCGCCAGCTCCTGCTGACTTGCCTGCTGAGAAAGCACCTGCGGCCGATAATGATCGATAAAATTAATGCGTGCGTTCAGTTTTTGTACCTTTTCGGCATCAACATCAATTTTTAAACTGGGATAAATAACCTCATATAAAGACAAAAAGGAATTCAAATGTGAATGAAAGTTCTCGTTATTGCCTCTGTATGCCGCTTCCTTAACTTCTCCAAATACAGTCATAATCGGCTTCTCCATTTCGGTCCACAAAGGCTGATACTTTGAGGAGATTGCATCCATAACCAGGCGGAACTTTGTTGCATGATTCAGCCGTTCTTCATGGCTCATTGATGTATTGACAGCAGCTTGTACAGCATCATCATGAGAGACTGTAATAATCCGGAGTTCGTCCATTGTAAATGGCCTTTCCTTGCCATTCACAGCAACAAATTGCTCGGAAAAATACTCCAAAAGCTTCTTGGCATCCTCATACCTATGAAGCTTAACCATCTGTAAGGCTTCATTAGATAATTGATCTAATTTATCTATTTGTGTTGTCTTATCCGCAGACACCATTCCAGGCAATAACATAATAATGAATAAGAATGCGATTACTTTTCGCCTCATTAAACTTGTCCCCCCTCAAATTACTATTAGATAAATATGAAAAGAGGGACAAGGTTAGACCAGAAATTAATTCAGCCAGCCAGGATATTTCTTTCAAACAAACGAGGAACCAAATCACTCAATGGTTTGGATTAGGACAATCGGAGCACTATTTCACTATATCCAGACTAAACCGATTCTTTCTTAAGACGAAGTAATAAGCGGTTCCTAAGGAAAAAATACTGAGCCAAAATGTAAAGTAGCCAATTTGCGGTGTGTAAAGATTTAAAATAGGGTAGCGCGGCAGCATGAAAAAGACATAATCAATTACATCATTATGAAGAGTCCAAATTGCTGTTAAAACTAGATGCCATAGTTTAAAACGGTAGAATGGTGCATACAAAACACCCTGGACTGCCATTGCACCATGCGAGAATATCAGCATGAGCGCTACAGGATCCAATTCACCTGTCACCTGAAAAACGAGCAAATTCATAACCACAGCCCATATTCCGTATTTAATAAGGGTTACAATAGCTAGCGCTTCAAACAGCGGCCAATTTTTGCCCAATAGAAAGGCGATAAGCACAAACATAAAAAACAGGCTCGCTGTAGGACTGTCCGGTACGAAAGGCAAAAAAATCGGCGGTGTATCGACAAGCTGCCACTTATACCATACATACCCATAAATTGTGCCTGCCGTGTTAATGACCAGTAGCAGTATCAGCATAGCTCTGCTGCCTAATAAAGGATAGATCCATTTCATATTTTGTTCTCCTTCTCTATGTACACGATTATTTCATTATTTTACCACACCAAATGCCTGTAAAAAAAACCGAACAATTTTTGTGCATAAAAAAGAAGCTGGCAGTGCCAGCTTCTTTACAAATTATTTGCTTTCAAGGCCAGAAATAAACTCAGCAAGCTTTTGAAGTTCTTCATCAGTGCCTTTGAACATTCCCGGAGGCATGGCGCCTTTACCGTTTTTAGCAATGTCAGCAACTTCTTCAGGTGTTAATCCAGTATCAACAAGTGCGGGTGAACCTGCTCCACCCTGAAGATCTCCTCCATGGCAGGAAATACAGCCGTTCGCTTCAAAAATCTTGTAGCCTTCGTCCTCTTTATCAAATTCTACTTCAGCTACAATCTTACCTTGCTGTGCAGCAGCTTCCCAGTCATGGTGTGCAACAGACTCCCAAGTCAGGAAAGTGATGCCGGCAAGAGCCAATAGCATGAAGCCAGTTGCTAAAGGACGCTTGGATGGGCGGCGTTCAGGTCCGCGGTCAATGAATGGCGCAAGCAGCAAAGCTCCAAATGCAAGACCCGGTATAATGAAAGCACCGATTGCATTATAAGGTCCTGAAGCATAGCTGTATTTCAGAAGCTGGTACAAGAACAGGAAGTACCAGTCTGGCAGCGGGATATAAGCTGTATCACTAGGATCAGCAATTTTTTCTAATGGCGGCTCATGCGCAATTGTCAAGCATAGGAAACCGATAAGGAATACAGCCCCTACCATCCATTCCTTTAACAGGAAGTTTGGCCAGAATGCTTCTGTTTTTCCTGGATATTCCGAATAGTCTTTCGGGATATTCGGTTTGCGTTCTGCAGGAACACGAGAGTCACCTACGAATTTCATACCTTTACCACGATGCATTGGGCGATTTCCCCTCCTTTTGCAATGATCAAAAAATTATTTCTTACAACGGTCCTGAAATACCCTGTTTACGAATCATAATAAAGTGGGCAGCCATTAACCCGAATAGTGCAGCCGGTAAGAAGAATACATGGATGGCAAAGAATCGGGTGATCGTCTGAGCGCCGACAATATCAGAATGTCCGGCAATAAGTATTTTCAGATATTCTCCAATCAGCGGAGTTGATTCTACGATCTGGATTGTTACTTTTGTAGCGAAAAGGGCTTTCATATCCCAAGGCAATAAGTAACCTGTCAGTCCAAGTGCAAGCATAATGAAGAAAATGAGCACTCCGACAATCCAGTTTAATTCACGGGGCTTCTTATAAGCTCCCTGGAAGAAAACACGTAACGTATGTAGGAACATCATTACGATTACCAAACTTGCTCCCCAGTGGTGCATTCCGCGGACAATCTGTCCAAATGCAACATGGTTCTGAAGATAATACACGGATTCCCATGCATTTTTAATATCCGGAACATAATACATTGTCAGGAACATACCGGATAAAATCTGAATTACAGTTACAAAAAACGTCAGACCGCCAAAACAGTAAACGAATGCAGAGAAATGATGTGCAGGGTTTACATGCTCTGGAACTTCGTGGTCAGCAATATCCCGCCAGATCGGCGTAATATCTAAACGTTCATCTACCCAATCATAAATTTTGTTTAACAATTATTACGCCTCCTTTCGCGGTTCAGCCTTGCCTAAATACAAAAAGCCGTCTTTTTCTGTGTAAGGAAATACATCCAGCGCTGCAACCGGCGGTGTACCTGGAACGTTTGTCCCATCCTTTGTATAAAGGCCGCCATGGCAAGGGCAGTAGAAATGATCAGGGTTTGATTTGTCAGTATTCCAGTCGACTACGCACCCTAAATGCTTACATACTGGAGACAATGCTACAATTTCACCTTTTTCATCCTTATAAACCCAAGCAGTGCCGGTAACTTCGGATGTGTACCAAGCATCCTGCTGTTCAAATGTGTAATCAACCCTTGTTGGCGTTTCAGTAATTTCAGCCACTTTTTGCTTTGTTGGGATAAAATCACTCTCACCAGCTGCCTGCAATACAGGATCGACCGCAAAACGGACCATCGGCATCAGCATGCCAGCTGCCATGAAACCGCCTACACCAGTAAGTGTATAGTTTAGGAATTGACGTCTAGAAACTCGATTTTTGCTCATACTTTTCCCCCCTCTATTATGAAGTTAAGTCCAACGGACAAAATTCAACACAATATAAAACTAGGACATAACAATGATATATCAATCTTTATGTAAGGTCAATATAATCCTTTGGCGAAACATGTAAATAGGGCGGCTTAACATTCACACTATTCACCATTTTGCCACTTTTGCACGAATAAATTCAACAGCTGCTTCACCTGGTCATCCAGAATGGAATTTCGATAGTTTTCATCCATATGCTCAAGAGGCAGGGATGGCAGCCAAATCAAACCTCCTTCCAAGCGGTCTTCAAGGGATTTCCACATGCTATCTGAAGTTAGAAGGAATATGTGCTTAAATCCCTGTGCCTTCAATTCTGCTTCCCATTCACTCAAGCCGCTGAGCAGGCTTTCTTCCCCTGCTGATTTCAGATAGGCATAGCCAGGAAGCATGATCAGACGTCCTCTGAATTGCCGTTCAAGCTGGACACTTAGAAGCGATATAAATTCTGTCATGGCTACAGACTGTTTAATATCATCACCAAATGATACTGGAAGGAGCGGCAGAACTGCAGTGTCTACATATTGCTTTTCTTTAAGGAACATTTCGATATCCTGTGATACCCATTTCATATCATTCACTCCATTACATATATTTGCCTCCCTTAATATATCATTAATGCTTAGAGTGCTTCAAATCAGATTACGCTATAGGGCGCAGACAAAAATAAGAGCCCTGCTTTTATAAAAGCAAGGCTTAGGTTGTTTCTAATTTATTCAGCTGCTGAGTCAAAATTTTAAAAGCTTTTTTATCCTGCTTATCCAGTGCTTCATCAATCAGCTCAAGAAGTTTTTCTCTTCTGAACTTCTCCAGGCTTTCTGTCAGGAACCTTTCCGCGATCAGCCGGTCCTTTTCATTAATCTGAAGTGTTTTAGGCATAAAGGGATTTTCCTCCATGACAGCTGCATACTGATGGGCCTTGTTGGAAGCATGGAAATTAAGCTGAATGTAAATCTCTTCATCCCTGTTTAAGCGGATATCATGGAAGGACTTCTCCGCATCTGTAGTCATTACATTCTCTTTATAAAAACGGAAAGGAACTTCATCCACACAGTGGGCGGACATGATCAGGCCTCTTGGACAATACTGTGCCTGTTCCACAAAATGCACCTTCTCCATAAGCTGGTCATGGCTCATCAAATAATTGAGAATCCATACGCATTCTCTTCTTTTGAGCTGATAATGGTTTAAAAACCAGCGGATAAAATCTTTCTTCTCGTTGACAGATACAGGGGTCGCCATTTTTGATTCCCTCCTCTGCTTACAGACAAATTTGGCCTAACTGAAATTACAATAAGGGCACCCTACGCTAAAAAAACAGCTTCCTTATTTAATCAAGAAAATCATCAGTAAGTCTTTCCAGAACATCGAGGTACTCTTCATTGCCTGGCTCCAGTTTGATTAATGTATTAAAAATTTCGGCAGCCTCTTCCCTTTTTCCTTCCTCTGCTAAAAAATATCCGTAATCTGAAAGAAAATCAGGCTGCTGTTTAAAGAAAGTATATGCAAGCTGGTATTTGTTTAATGCCTCTGAATATTCTTCAGTATGCTGAAAGGCAACAGCTGAATCCCATATAAGCTGCGGCTCTTCAAGCTCGTTCAAAATATCAGTGATCTCGATTACATCTTCATATCTTTCGTGCTGCAGAAGCAGTCTATTTAAATAAATGGCTGCCTGGACATATTCGGGATCCAGTGCAAGAGCCTGTCTGAACATATCTTCAGCTTCTTTTTCATTGCCATTTTTCAGGGCAAGCTTACCGCCATAGAAAAATAGTTCTTTATTAAATTCGTCCAGTTTAATGCCTTCCTTTACCGCTTCAAGGCCTTTTCCAGCCTCTTCCTCCCTCTCATATGCCTGGGCAAGATATAAATACAGTGAATGATACTCGGGGTCCAGATCCTTCAGTTCTGTCAACTTTTCAATTGCTGTACGGTTAAAGCCCGCTTGCAGCGCTGTAAAAGCATAGCTGAATAGGGTATTAATCTCCAGTTTATCAGCAAGCGCTTTTTCGTAATATGGAAGGGCTTCTTCAAATGCTCCTCCTGCGCTGAGAATATCCGCCATTCTCTGATTTACATTTATCCCCGCAATGACTTCCTCTTTACCGAGAACATTTTCGTAAATCCGCTTTGCTTCCAGGAATCTTCCCTGCTCTGCATAAAGTTCTCCCAAAGCAAAATCTACAATTACTTCTTCAGGTAATATTTCTTTTGCTTTCAGCAGCTTTTGTTCGCTGACTTCGAATAGACCATCCATTTGATAAAGGTCTGCTAATAGAAGAAGCGACTGCGGAAAGCTTGGATCATGCTCATTTATTCTTTCAAGGACGAGGATGGCTTCCTCTTCATTTCCCAGATCAATATGTGTTTCAGCTAACAGAACGAGCAGTTCCCCTTCTTCCGGATATGCTTCCAGAAGACGTTCATATAATGCTTTTGATTCTTCAAGGAACCCATACTGGAACAGTTCTTCTGCCAGCAGGAACCTTTCTTCATGTGAACCATCCAGCAGTATTAGCTGATAGCTCTCCAATGCTTCTTCGTGATGACCGTTTTCTAAAAGAGTAATGATTTTATTTACTTTATCCATACTAAATTCCTTTCGAATGCTAATCGGCTATTTTAAAGTAAGCTGGCGTACTGATATTAACATGCTCGCCTGACCCTGAACGGAAAACCACTTCTTGCCCGGCTCGTATCACTTTCCCCCTCAGTACAGAAACAGCAAGTTTATCTCTATGATAATGAAACAGCTGTGATTCTTCAACGGTAAGACCTTCTGCAGGTTTTTCATATAAATTATAGCTGATTTCACCACCCTGATGGATATTTCCTTTTAACGGGTAAATTCCTGCTTTGGAAAGGACTGACCGGGATAGCGGTTCGTGTTCATTCAGCTCATTTGGCATGGAAGGGATTTTCTGCTCCTGCATCATTTTTTTCCATAATGTATTAATTCTGCTTTTCTCCTTTTCATTCCTGCTTGCAAAGATTGGGGAAAGCGGGCAATTATAAGGAAACATGGCTTCCCGCAGCCACCCCCATGGTACAGCTTCAAGCTCCTTTGCATCCTGTATTTCAACAAAAACAACAGGAACCCTTTCCCTCTTGCATCTTCTAATAAATGAAGGTGTGAGGAGACGGACAGGAATCTTAACACCAATAATATAATCGATTGGACTGCTTAACAAACTTGCCTTAAAGCATTTCAGGTCACTCTTCATGGAATATTCATGCTTTACAGGTGCGGCTGTTAGGAAGGCTGTACAGCCTTTTAATAGGAACTCCCTTATATAATACTCTTTGAGTTCAATAAAAGGCTTTTCCAGCGGTATAGATGTATCCAGAACCACAAATCCTGCAGCCATAATAAATGCAGCGGCATCCATTCTGGCAAACTGAAACCTTCTCATTTCTGCCTGCATCAGTGAAATCTCATTATTCTTGATCAGCAGTGATGTTTTTATCAGCTTGTCTTCCTTTAAAATATTTGCATTCTCAATAATATAAGTCATAAAACCACCCTCTAAAACGGTCTTATGACAAGCTATGAATTTTTCTCGCAAATATGACTGATTCAATAGAAAAAGAGCTGCAGGAAATCAGCTCTTTTTTAAATGACAAGAATGTCCAAAATTCCGAAGTTTGATAACTATCAGCGCAAGCAGCCTGCCTCCTCGATGTGCCGGGGCGTGCAAGGCGCTTACAGCTTTTCTTACGTCTCCGAAATCAGGCTTTCAAAATGCTCAAAAAACGACGGATAGGATACAGAAATAGCTTCTTTCTGTTGAAGCTGAACTTCCCCCTTTGAAATGGCAGCGGCAACTGCAAGCATCATGCCGATTCGATGGTCCCCATGGCTTGAAACAGTACCTCCAGAAAGGGATGCCCTCCCTTTGATCACCATTCCATCTTCCGTAGCAGTAATATCGGCTCCAAGCTTTGACAGTTCCTTGACAACCGTATCAATGCGATTCGTTTCCTTGACTTTAAGTTCTTCTGCATCCTTGATAACTGTTTCTCCCTCTGCCTGTGTTGCGAGCAGGGCTATAATAGGAATTTCATCGATAAGCCGGGGAATGAGCGCCCCTTCGATAACGGTTCCTTTAAGAGTGGATGTTCTAATGGTAATATCTCCTGCGGGCTCGGCTAAGCCATTTTCATATGGCTCAATGCTAATATTTGCACCCATCTGCTGCAATACCTCAATGATGCCGGTTCTTGTAGGATTGAGCCCGACGTTTTTCAGTTTAATCTCACTGTTAGGCACAATGGCTCCTGCAGCCAGGAAGAAGGCAGCAGAAGATATATCGCCTGGAACATGGATTTCCGTCCCTGTTAGCGTTTGACCGCCTTTAATCCGAATGGTATGCCCATCTGCTGCAACTTCCCCGCCAAATTGCTTAATCATTCTTTCGGTATGATCACGCGTCTTCATAGGTTCAATAATGACTGTTTCCCCACTGGCCTGCAGGCCGGCAAAGAGCAGCGAGGATTTTACCTGTGCGCTCGCTACAGGAAGCTCGTATGCTGCCCCGGCCAACGGTCCGCCAATTACTGATAAAGGGGTAAATTCACCATTCTTCCTGCCATAAATCTTCGCCCCAAATAAACTAAGCGGTGCGGTAACTCTTGTCATTGGCCTTTTTGCAATTGATTCATCCCCGACAAGGACTGAATGGAATGGACGGCCAGCCAGGATTCCCATCATAAGGCGAATGGTTGTACCGGAATTGCCAACATCCAGAATAGCTTCGGGTTCATGTAATCCATCCATCCCCTTCCCCATAATTGTGACTTTATTGCCTTCCTGTTCAATAGATACACCCAGCTTTCTAAAGCAGGCTATAGTACTTAAGCAGTCCTCACCAAGCAGGAAATTGGTTACAACAGTCTTTCCCTTTGCAATTGATCCAAACATCACAGATCGATGAGATATGGATTTATCACCTGGTACCGCAATTTCTCCGCTTAATCCCTTAAGATTTGTCCTTAAATTTGCCGGAATCATATTAATCACCCTTTGCTGGTTTATAAAGGTCTTCCCTGCTGAACTATAGACCGATGGTTGTTTCATAGCTTGTATATTGTTCTAAGCAATTAATGGCCCGTTCCCGGTCCTCTTCAGTTTGAAAGCTGATAACCAAAACTCCATAAATTTCTTCTCTTGTTTCCAGAATTCTGATATTCGTAATGCTGATTTCTTCCTTAGCTAAATATCCAGTTATTTCTGAAATGACACCTGGGTAGTCCGGCACATCGACGAAGAGATCATAAAATGCCGGAATTGCGCCTTTTTCTTTTTGCGGAAGTTCATCCCTGAACAATTTTGCACGGAGGAAATACTCAAAAATGCCCTCACTGTTTTCTTGCCTGAGGATTGATTTAACATTCTCCATTTCCTCCTGCCAATCCTCCATTAACTTAAGAAGCACTTCTTTATTCTGAAGCAGGATATCTCTCCACATTGCAGGGCTGCTGGAGGCAATCCTGGTAATATCCCTGAATCCGCCGGCAGCCAGTCTTGGAATCAGCTTTTGTGAACGGCTTGTTTTTTCTGCCTGATGCACTAGAGAAGCAGCCACCATGTGCGGAAAATGGCTCACAATACCAGTTATATAATCATGTTCTTCAGGCGATAAGGTTAGAAATTTTGCTTTCGTCCCTGTGAGCCATTCTTTTAACCTTTCAACCTCTGCCGTGGAAACGTGCTCTTCAGGAGTGAGCAGATAAAAGGCATTTTCAAAAAGCAATGCTTTTGCTGCAGTAACACCGCTCTTATGAGAGCCAGCCATTGGGTGGCCTCCGATAAACGTAATTCCTTTTTCCTTCAGTACCTTAGCGCAGCTGACAATTTCCTTTTTAGTGCTGCCTGCATCCGAGATGATGACCGTGTTTTTTAATTCACACTCTTTTAATATATGTATAATTTTTTGTGTCTCCTGCACAGGTGCAGCTATTAAAATTAAATCGGCGTCCCTTGCTCCATCCTCAATTGTAGAAGAAATTCCATCTGCGACCCCAAGCATTTCAGCAAGGCGTCCCTGCTCTTTATTTACATCAAAGCCGATGATCATGCTTTCACTATGGCTTCTTTTTATCGATAATGCCAAAGAGCCGCCGATCAAACCAAGGCCGATAATAAAGATTTTCCCTCTCATCCTCTCACCGCCTTATTAAAAATAATTCAGAGGCATCTATATGCCTCTGAATGGATATCAAAAAGTATTAATACTAAGAACCCATATTGCCTACAATGCTGCAGCCTGCTTTGCAAGGTATTGATCCATGGCGGCAAGCACACCATCATTCTGTTCCTTGGAACCTACTGTGACACGGACATATCCCTGGAAGCCAAGTGCTTTGCCGGAGCGGACGATATACCCTTTTTCAAGCAAAAATTGAAACACTTCATTTGAATCTGCATTAAAGTTGATTAAAATGAAATTTCCCTGTGAAGGGTAGTATTCCAGTCCATGTGCTTCACAGAAAGCATAGAATTGTTCCAGCCCTTCCCGATTTTTCTGTCTGCACTCTTCGATAAAGTTCTGATCCCCTATGGCTGCAGCTGCTGCAGCCTGAGCAAACTTGTTTACATTGAACGGCTCCCTAACCGGCTCAAGAGCTTTGATAGTTTGAGGATCTGCAATTCCATAGCCTACCCGAAGGCTTGCTAAGCCATAAATTTTCGAAAATGTACGAAGGACAATCAAATTTTCGAATTTCCGGATCAAATCCAATGCATTGTAGTAATCCTCAGCAATAACATATTCATAATAAGCTTCATCAAGGACTATCAATACATCACGAGGCACCTTTTGCAGAAAGGAAAGCAATGAAGATTCATTAACATAGTTTCCTGTCGGATTGTTTGGACTGCAAACCCATACTACAGCTGTATTTTCATCAATTGCAGCCAGCATTCCATCAAGATCATGTCCCCCATCAACTAATGGAATTTCCCTGATCTCGGCCCCTTCTACTACAGCATTATGCCTATATTGAGGGAATGTTGGCGCAGCCATTACAGTATTTGTTTCCGGGCTTAATAAAGCTCTGGAAATCATTTGAATTATTTCATCCGATCCGTTTCCAAAAATCAGCTGATCTTCCTGTATGCTTAAGTGTCCAGCCAGAGCAGTCCGCAGTTCAGAAGCATAGCCATCGGGATACAGCGCAAAAAATGATGTCGACTGATTCATAGTAAAAAGAACTTTTTCAGAGCATCCAAACGGATTTTCATTTGACGCAAGCTTAACTATTTTATCCAGACCGTATTCCTTTTTTACTTGATCAATTGATTTTCCCGGCTGGTAAGGAGTTAAATCCAACAGCTGTTCCTTCCATTTCATTCAAATCCACCTCTTTTTATCACTTTTACTTATTATCGTATTAAAGCGTTATTTGATCTGCTCCTATATTATCACAAAACTCTCCATTAAGGAGAGTCTGTGGTCTTTAGATCTGGCCGGAGCTGGATGGCTTCACGCAAATATATATGGCAGATATTCTCCTGAGGGACATCTATATTCACATGCATCATTACCCTAATACAATTACGAAGTGATCCTTCAACAGGTATTTCCCTCATGCACATGACAGGAACATAGGTCCAGCCCTCTATTGAACGCATTGCCTTTGCGGGAAAGGCTGCTGTTAATTCTTCCGTAACGGATATGAATACAGAAGCAACATCCTCAGAATTAATCTTATTCTCCTGAATCATTTGTCTGATCAGCATCTCAGTTGCCTCTAATATCTCAGATTCACTATTCTTATCTACGGTGACGGCTCCCCTCACCCCTCGAATCACTTGCAGCACCTCCCAAAGCTGATTCACCAGCCTTTTTATCTCTTAGTAATAAAGTCTTCCTTGTTTATTTTAAAAATATTGCGAGCTCCTGCAGAATAAAATCATCAGAAACCTGGTGTATAACGGGACTGCCCACTTCTTTCAAAAGAACAAAGCGGACATTCTGGCCTTCTGATTTTTTATCCTGCTTCATCCGTTCCAGCAGTTTTGAATGCGATAAATCTTCCGGGAGATCCGTTTGGTAGCCAAGCTGATCAAGCCAGCACCGGAATTCGTTAACATCAAAACGCAGATCAAGCATTTTATTGCTTAATTGGAGTGCGAATAGCATTCCTACTGCAACAGATTCTCCATGTGTCCATTCTCCATAGCCTTTTTCTGCTTCAATTGCATGACCCAAGGTATGGCCGAAATTCAAGAATGCGCGAACACCAGCTTCCTTTTCGTCCTCAGCAACGATCATGCCTTTGATTTCTATCCCCTTTGTAAGCATTCCGCTTAATTCATCAGAAGGAAGCCCTTCAAGCGAGCGGATGTTGTCTTTAAGACTCAAATAAAAGTTCATATCATGTATCAAGCTATGCTTTATTACTTCTGCAAACCCTGAGCGCACCTCTTTTGGAGGAAGGGAATCAAGAAAATTCAAATCATAAAATACAGCTTGAGGCTGATAAAAGGATCCCACCATATTTTTTCCTGAAGGATGGTTGATGGCCACTTTCCCTCCAACGGCGCTATCATGCGCCAAAATGGTAGTAGGAATCTGAATGAAGGGTATCCCCCTCATAAATGTGGCAGCCACGAAACCTCCCAAATCTCCGACAGCTCCCCCGCCAAACGCCAGAATAAGAGATTTTCGGTCAAGCTTATGTTCCAAAGCAAATGACAAGCATTGATAGTAAACTTCAAATGTCTTTGCTCTCTCCCCGCTTGGCACTGTGCAGACTTTTGCATCTATACCCCTAAGTGCTGTTTCCAGCACAGGCAGATGTATGGCCCGGACCGTTTCATCTGTAATTATCATTAAATTGGTTAGAGCCGGAAAAGTATCTTTAATATATGATCCCAATCCCTCAATTGCTCCTGACCCTATATAAACTGGATAGGTCCTCCCGGGGGTTTTGATTGAAATACTATTCATTAAAACTCCCTCGCAAATTTTCTTTGCTGCTCAACCGAAGCTTTTAATGCTTCGAAACGGTCAGAATAAAATTGATCCACAATAGCTGAAGCCAATTCCCAGGCAATTACATTTTCTGCAACGACTGCAGCTGCAGGTACTGCACAGCTGTCAGAACGCTCTATGCTTGCTGAGAAGGGTTCCTTTGTTTCAATATCGACACTTTGAAGAGGCTTATAGAGGGTAGGAATTGGTTTCATCACTCCTCTGACAACAATAGGCATACCCGTTGTCATGCCCCCTTCTAAGCCGCCAAGCCGGTTCGTTTTCCGATAATAGCCTTTTTCAGGATCCCATGTGATCTCATCATGAACTTCACTTCCAGGCTTCCTTGCAGCCTCAAAGCCAATGCCAAACTCAACACCTTTAAACGCATTAATGCTCACCATTGCCCCTGCAAGCTTTGAATCGAGCTTGCGGTCATAGTGTACATAACTTCCGACACCCGGAGGCATGCCTTCAACAATAACCTCTACTACTCCGCCAATGGAATCCCCATTTTCTTTCGCGGAATCAATGGCATCCATCATTTTTTGGCCGGCATTCTGATCCAGACAGCGAACAGGCGATTCTTCTGTGATTTCCTTTAACTCTTTTAGTGAAGAATAATCTCTTTTGCTTGAAACAACCCCGCCAATTTCAATAACATGGGCTGCAACTTCAATCCCCAATTCAGAGAGCAGTTTTTTGGCAGCTGCACCGGCTGCCACCCTCACTGTCGTTTCTCTGGCTGAAGATCGCTCCAGCACATTCCTCATATCCCTGTGCCCATATTTTAGTGCTCCATTTAAGTCAGCATGGCCTGGACGGGGACGCGATATTTTTCTCTTCACTTCACCCTCATCCTCAGGACTTAGAGGGTCCTGGCCCATAATCTTTGTCCAATGCTTCCAATCATTATTCTCAACCACAAGTGCCACCGGCGATCCTAATGTATATCCATGCCTGATCCCCGCTGTTATTTGAACAGTATCCTTTTCAATTTGCATCCTTCTGCCTCTGCCATAGCCTTTCTGGCGTCTGGCAAGTTCTTCATTTATATCTGAATCAATCAGCGGCATTCCTGCAGGCAGCCCTTCAATTATAGTGGTCAGCTGTGGTCCGTGAGATTCACCAGATGTAAGATATCTCAAAACTCTTTCCCCCTTCAACTCATTAAAGGATTATGTATCAATATAACATAATGATAAATATAAGAATAGATAAAATTGAAAATTCCTATAATATTTTATTTCTTCTTATGAATGGAGCCATTTTAACACGAATAGATATTTACTACAAAACGGAGAAAAACAAAAGAAAGAGGATGTCAGAAAATCATCCCCTATGCGGTTACTTTTTTTATTCTTTTCTATAAAAAAAGGTTTCAGCAGATTCCAAGTGATAGCGGCCTGAGTTAAAAATCTGTTCAGTACTCCCAACAAAGAATATGCCATCTTTTCTTAATGCGCTGCTGAATTTATGATAAAGCTGATCCTTTGCTTCCTCTGTAAAATAAATAAGAACGTTCCTGCATACAATTAAATCGAACGGCCCGCCAAAATCGTCTGCAAGAAGATTTTGTTTTTTAAAAATTACCGTCTTTTTTATATCCTCGGATATTTTAAAGAAACTTCCTTCACGCCCAAAGAATTTCTGTCTCATGGTTTTAGGAACCTCATTAAGCGAACGCTCAGGGTATACACCCATCCGGGCCCTCGCCAGGGCATTTTCATCAATATCTGTTGCAGTAATCTTTATTTGGGATAGCGGCAGCATTTTTGATAAAATCATGGCAATTGTATAAGGCTCTTCACCAGTGGAGCATGCTGCGCTCCAGATTTTCAAATTCCTATTCTGCTCTAATAACCCCGGCAGGATTTTTTTTTCGAGCACCTCCCATCTCTGCGCATTACGGTAAAATTCGGAAACATTTATCGTCATCCTGTCCAAAAAATCATTCAGGAGTTCTCTATCCTTGACTATGCCATTAAAAAAATCTCCAAATGAATTAAAGCCTTTTTTCTCATACAATGAAATGAGCCTTCTTTTCATTTGTGCTTCTTTGTACAGAGATAGGTCGATTCCTGTTTTTCTTTTAATATTTAGAATAAAATCCTGATAATCGTTAGCCATTCCTTTTCCCCTCTTATAATAATTGGTGAGCTTTTTGACTTCTATCTATGCCCGCCCAGCCGTAAAAATGAATTCGGTTACAAAAAAAGCACTTGTCAGGGACAAGTACTTTTTTTGAATATTAGTTAATCCATTCATTCATTAGTTTTTTGTATTCCACTTTTTCTTCCTCTTTGAAGAAAAGGCCGATCTCACGTTCTGCACTTGCAGGTGAATCTGATCCATGGATTACATTTTTCCCAACTGTAATGCCGAAATCTCCTCTGATTGTTCCAGGAGCAGCATCTTTAGGATTTGTTGAACCCATCATCTGACGAGCTGTAGCGATAACATTTTCACCTTCCCAAACCATTGCGAATACTGGTCCGGATGTAATAAAGTCAACAAGTTCTCCGAAAAATGGACGCTCTTTATGCTCTCCATAATGCTCTTCAGCAAGTTCCCTGCTGATGCTCATTAGCTTGCCGCCAACAAGCTGAAAGCCTTTTTTTTCGAAACGGGAAACGATTTCCCCGATTAGATTGCGCTGTACTCCGTCTGGTTTAACCATTAAAAATGTTCTTTCCATTGATTCCACTCCTAAAACTTTATGTATAGTGATTTATGTTAATCCACGAAAATATTAACATTGTTTTGAAAATTTAGCAACAGAAATCTGAAAGCGCTTTTACTTAATAATTTCCTCCTAAACAAAATTGCCGGCACCTGTAAAAGTGCTGGCAATTAATTGGCGGATTAAAATTTTCTTTTGCCTATAAATTTTGCAATATCCCGCAAAGCTTTCTTTGACCTGGAAGGAGGCAGCTCTTCGAGAACCCCCAAGGCTTTCTGCAGATATTTATCACTAATTTGCAGAGACTTTTCAATTGCACCGGAGTCTTTGACCAAAGCAATTATCTTCTCAATATCACTTCGTTCAGTTCCTTCGTGGACTCTGCTGATTTGATCGCAGATGATGCTGTTCTCCATTGCAAATAAAGCAGGGAGCGTAATGTTACCCTGGTGGAGATCTCCTCCCGCCGGCTTGCCAAGTTCTTTTTCTGTACCGACAAAATCCAGGACATCGTCAATGATTTGATAGGACATTCCCACAAAATAGCCGAATTTAAAGAGCTTTTTATGTATATCTTCCTCCACATTAGCTGCAATGCCGCCAAGCTGACAGCTCACCGCAATAAGCATGGCTGTTTTCCTTTTAATTCTCCGGAAATATGTCCTTATATTCTGATCATAGTTATACTTATCTTTAATTTGCTCAATTTCTCCTATGCAAAGTTCCACAAGGGTATGGGAGAGAATTTTGTGAGCATGCGGATTTTGTATATTGGTTATTAATTCCAAAGCGCGTGCGAAAATATAATCACCGGTATACATGGCAATCTTATTATCCCACTTTGCTTTAATGGTAGGCTGCCCCCGGCGCAGTTCTGCATCATCAATAACATCATCATGGACAAGCGACGCCATATGGATAAGCTCCAGTGATACCGCTACGTTTTTAATTTTATCAATATCATATTCTCCGAACTTTGCAGCAAGCAAAACAAAAACTGGCCGGATTCTTTTCCCCCCGGCCTGCAGCAGATGCAGGGAAGCCTGATGCAATAGAGGAGACTCAGCTTTAATCGTCTCCTCAAGCTCGTTCTCTATAACAGTTAAATCTGAATTTAAAAATGAATACATCATTTTCAATTTCATTTGCTTACTCACCCAGCTTATCGATCCCGTCTGATCTATTCTCTATCGTTCAATGAGAAACATACAGAACAAGTTATTATTTTTTATTTCGTTCCAATGTGTACTGCAGCCACACCGCCGCTATAAGGCTTGAATGTGACGTTCTTAAAGCCTGCTTCTTCGAACATTCCTGCAAGTTCTTTCATCCCAGGAAAGTCTCTGGCTGATTCCTGCAGCCAGGAATATTCATTAAAACTTTTGGCAAAAAGCTTGCCAAACATAGGCATGATAAAACGGAAGTAGAAATAATAAGCCTGCTTGTATCCAAACAGAGTTGGCTGAGAAGTCTCCAGACACACTGCTATACCGCCAGGCTTTGCAACACGGTGCATTTCTTTTAATACCTGCAGATAATCCGGAACATTGCGAAGACCGAAACCGATTGTAACATAATCGAAGGAATTGTCCGCAAAAGGAAGTTCCATTGCATTTCCATGCACAAGCTCGACTTGCTTCAGTTTCCGATCCTTAATTTTTTCCTCACCGATTTTAAGCATATTTTTACTGAAATCCAAACCTACAACTTTACCGTTTTCACCTACGGCTTCAGCAAGCGCAATGGACCAATCGGCAGTACCGCAGCAAACATCAAGAGCCTTTGAACCCTTTTGAACATTCATCTTTTTCATTGTATCTTTGCGCCATCTTAAATGCTGCTGAAAGCTGATAACTGAATTCATTTTATCGTAGTTGCCATAAATCTTTTCAAATACGCTATGAACACGTTCTTCTTTTGATTGCTGCATATTTTATCCTTCTTCCACAAAAGTTTTAGCCACAGACTGACTATTATTAAAAATGCAGTGAATACGCTGCTCTAATAATTCATTTGCAAGAGGGAATTTCCTCAGGGATTGATCAACTATATTCCTTGAAAAATCAATATATCTATCACAAATGAGAATCAGATATCTCCGCTGCTCAGCAGACATGTCTTTCACTTTTGGGAAAGTCAGCTTTTTCAGGGCTTCAAAAACGACTGAGGTTCCTTCCTTAATGAACTGCTGCTTCTCTGCAATCAATCGCTTGATGAATAAAAGATTGGATATTACCTCTTTCCAAGCTGCCTTGCTGAATGCATCAGCCAGTTTTTCAAATAGGGACGCCTCAACTTTTTTGACTGAATTCATCAGGCTGTCAACTGCATCAGGAGACTTCTGATATAGCGAAATTTTATGCTCATTTACATCTTTAATCCCATCTGCGAAGGCCCTGATCATTTTAATATCATCAAAAGCTGCGAGAATCTTGTAATATAAACCGCTGTAATAAACACCTGCAAGGACAGTGAGCTGTCTATGCTTAAGACCTTTGTCTTCAGATTCATCGTTCTTAACAAGTTCATGGGTATCAAGGGCGATTTGGATAAGCATTGCAGTAACTGCATATTTTTCTGCTTTTGTGTCAGGTATTTCCACATCATTCAGGAAAGAGATCAGAAGCAGAAGCTTGTCTTCATCAATAACAGGAGAATCAATATACCTGAGCAGATAAGGGTGGTTAACTTTTTTCTCAATCTGTTCTTTTATATCTGCTAATTTAATCTTCACATCATGCATGCCATCACCCTTGTTTCCCCTTAGTTTTCTTTTTCAGCCGCGCGCTTTCTCCATGTAAATACTGCGACAAAGAGAACGGGCACAAATTGCCTTACACATCTTATCTATTTTAGCCAATTCATTGGTTACTATTAAAGTAAAACGGGCAAAAAAAAGCCTTTTACCCGGTATCTTGTATTCAAGAGAAATAATCAAGCAGAAACAATTATATCATAAATTACAGGAACATGTCAGGACATTCTCTTGTGAAAATATCCTATCCTTCTTTTCAAAGGGAAGGTTATTTCTTAGCTTCACTTTCAAGTTCCCCATAGCTTGTCATTATTCTTGCATTCCCCCGGATCTTAATCGCGGATGTATGCTCGGTAAATTGTGCAATCATTACTTCTCCCTGATCAAGTTTTTCTGAATGATGGAATCTTGTATCAGAGCCTCTTGTTAACCCTATGACATTAACACCGTCTTCTTTGGCTTTTATCACAATATATTCATTTGCTGATGGACTTTTCTTTTCCATTTAAACCATCCTTTGCTTCATATGTTCATGATAATTACTTACAAAAAAAGGCTAAAAGTTTTATCTTTCAGCCTTTGACCTTTTTATAGCCTGAACTCCTTCATTACAGAGTTCTCATTATTATTGTTTAATAAGCGAAAGCACTTCAGCCCGTGCTCTTGCATCCTCTGCAAACACACCTCTTACTGCTGATGTCACCGTTTTTGAACCAGGCTTTTTAACTCCGCGCATTGTCATGCACATATGTTCCGCTTCCACAACGACCATTACACCATGGGGCTCAAGCTTTTCCAGAATGGAATTTGCCACAGTAGATGTAATGCGTTCCTGAAGCTGAGGACGCTTGGCAACCGCCTCCACTGCTCTGGCAAGTTTGCTTAAACCTGTTACTCTGCCGCCCCTTGGGATGTAAGCTACATGAGCAACACCAAAGAAAGGTACAAGATGATGTTCACACATAGAGTAGAATGGAATATCTTTAACTAAAACAAGTTCTTCATGATCTTCGCCAAATACTGTTTCAAAGTATTCTTTAGGATCCTGGTTAAGCCCCATAAAAACTTCTTCATACATTTTTGCGACTCGCTTAGGCGTATCAAGAAGTCCTTCACGATTCGGGTCTTCTCCGATAGCTTCTAATATTAAACGCACCGCATCCTCTATCTGGGCACGATTCACTTCTGCCATAATTATGCCTCCTATGTATTAACACTGTGGTAATAATATGTTCATATTAGCATAACCCTTTCATTCAGGCAAAACTGAAACTTCCGTGTCTTTCTCTAATTTAAATATACAGCTCTTTCCCCTGTAGCCAGGGTGATTTCAGATCGGATAAAAAAGAAAAAACCGCGATTATTCGCGGTTTTTAGCTCAAGCATAAGCTTTAAGCACTTGTATGTAGATTATTTAACTGCATCTTTAAGCGCTTTACCTGGTTTGAAAGCAGGAACTTTGCTTGCAGCGATTTCGATTTCTTCGCCAGTTTGCGGGTTGCGTCCTTTACGGGCTGCACGCTCGCGAACTTCAAAGTTTCCGAAACCGATTAGTTGTACCTTATCACCATTTTTCAAAGCATCAAGGATTGTATCGAAAACAGCATCAACTGCTTTAGTCGCGTCTTTTTTAGAAAGTTCGCCAGCTTCAGCAACTGCGTTAATTAGTTCTGTTTTGTTCATGCCTTTCACCTCCTCCCAAATATGGATAAAACCCAGTAAAATAAGATTCCTTACATACATTTGTAAACAAAATTACTGAATTCTATACGTTATGGCGTTTTTTTTGTATAACAAGCCCTATAATAAATGATAAATTGAAATTTTTCAATCCAAAAATCATTATAAACCCTTTAAATATAAGGGTTTCGGCCGCCATAACGGTAATTCTGTTAAAAGATTATCACAATCAAATGCTGTTATCAAGAATATTTCATGATTTAATGGGAATCTTTTCTTCTTTGCAACATATTTGTAATAAGTTGACCTGTTTTTATTACCCTTACGGCGCTTTTTAAAACACTATTTTAGAAAATCAATTGCAAATTAAGCAGTGAATTTTTCAAACATTTCCTTTAAATTAGAATAAACGTAAAAAAAGACTCCAAAAGGAGCCTTCATTAAAGAATAATCGCTATTAATCCGCCAGAGCCTTCGTTGATGATTCTTTCTAATGTTTCTTTCAGTTTGTATCTTGCATTTTCAGGCATTAGGGAGAGTTTGGCCTGAATTCCTTCTCTTACGATGGAGCTTAGGCTGCGTCCAAAGATGTCGGAGTTCCAAATTGAAAGCGGATCGTCTTCAAAGTCCTGCATCAGATAGCGGACAAGTTCTTCACTTTGCTTTTCTGTTCCGATGATAGGTGAGAATTCAGATTCTACATCCACTTTAATCATATGAATGGATGGGGCAACGGCTTTTAGCCTTACACCAAAGCGGGAACCATGGCGTGTAATTTCCGGTTCATCGAGGCTCATATCAGCCAGCGAAGGAGCAGCAATGCCGTAGCCGGTTTGCTTTACCATTCTCAATGCATCGGAAATTTGATCATACTCTGCTTTGGCATGAGCAAATTCCTGCATCAGCTCAAGCAAGTGGTCTTTTCCGCGGATTTCAACACCCACTATCTCTTTAAGTACCTCATCATAAAGATCATCTGGCGCATATAAGTCAATTTCGGCTACTCCCTGCCCCATTTCAATACCTGCGAGGCCTGCCCGGTCAATGAATTCAAAGTCGCTGAATTGATGGACCACTCGGTCGACATCTCTTAGCCTCTTTATATCCTTAACCGTTTCTTTAACAGCTTCCTGATAGCTTTCACGAAGCCAGTGATCTTCATGCAGCACCATTACCCAGCTCGGAAGGTTTACATTGACCTCCAGTACCGGGAACTCATAAAGAGCTTCACGCATAACGTTTAGTACATCTGATTCCCTCATGCCCTCAACACTCATGGCCAGGACAGGGATATCGTATTTTTCAGCGAGATCATTTCTCAGGGCATCCGTATTCGGATGATGAGGCTGGACACTGTTAATGATCATGATAAATGGCTTGCCAACTTCCTTTAACTCTTCAATAACCCTTTCTTCGGCTTCCAGGTAATTCGCACGCGGGATCTCTCCAATTGTTCCGTCAGTTGTAACCACTACTCCGATAGTCGAATGCTCCTGAATTACCTTTCTAGTTCCTATTTCAGCAGCTTCATGAAAAGGAATCGGCTCTTCATACCAAGGTGTATTGATCATTCTCGGGCCGTTTTCGTCTTCATAGCCCTTCGCCCCCGGTACTGTATATCCCACACAGTCCACAAGCCTGATATTTACATCCAGCCCTTCTGCAACATGCACTGTAGCAGCCTGGTTAGGGACAAATTTCGGTTCTGTTGTCATAATCGTCTTGCCAGCAGCACTTTGAGGAAGCTCATCCTGTGTGCGGGCACGTTCTGCTTCATTCTCCATATTTGGCAGAACAACTAGTTCCATAAACTTTTTTATAAATGTAGATTTGCCGGTGCGAACTGCGCCAACTACTCCAAAATATATATCGCCGCCAGTTCTTTCGGCAATATCTTTAAAAATATCAACCTTTTCCAAGTGATCCCCTCCTGAAATCTTGAGTTAATGGGATAATATTATCCTATCTATTATGTTTGGACATTATATGTGTATGATGTTGTCCTACATTGTTATGACAGTTTTTTAAAATTTTTACCCCCTATCAGGAATGTGCATTGCACCTGCCAGCCCAGCTGGAAATCTCCAAACCAATGACAGTCTGAAATGGACAGCTTACCATTCCAAATTTCCTTTTTTATTTTCAAACTCCCCTTACTCTTTATTCCTTTACCTTTATGCTTATAGTCAATAGTTGAAGAGTGGCTATAAAAGTATATAAAAAAATAACCCTTCTCCTACAATATATTTTGCAGGAGAAGGGTTATGACTATTTCACCAAAAAGATTGGATCATTTGTGGCGGGATCGATTGTGTAAGGCAGGGAATAGGCAGGAACAAAATCAGAATCCTCTACAAGAAGATCTCTAATATCTTCTCCAGGTTTAGGCTTGTTTTCCTTATTCTCCAATGCCTGATATAAATCAGCCCGGTAATCCACGTATACCTCTGCATTGCCGGTAACAACATACGGGAGGCTCTGGCCGCTGTATGGACTGAGGGCTTTAGGTTCTTCCTTAAACCCTAATTTTTTGAAATCCATCGTAAAGACATTTTCTGCTATCTGCTCTTTATATGGCGGGAACCCATGTGCCTTAACCCTCAGGTTAATATCCCTGATGGTTTCAGCAATTCTTAAATCAAAAATCTTCACTTTTGGATCTGTTTCTGCATCAACGATTACATATTGAAAAACTCCGCCGGATTCAAAGGCATTCCCAGGCGGCTCTGCCATATATTCGGGGGCAATTTTCTTAAAATCAATCGGATATTTTTGATATATAGGGGTCGTCTGATCCTTGGTTTTGATCGGCAAAAGGCCTCCATTTGCTTCCCGATATTGGTCCACTGCCGACTGGACAGACTGAAGCTGATCCTTATAGGCTATCTGATTTTGTGATAATTTCTCTTCAGGATACATACAGCCCGTCAGAATCAAAGCACCGCTCAACAAGAGCAAAAATATATTAAAAGCTTTTTTCATTTAATCAACCCTTTATGTAAAAGTGCTAGCTGCTTGTCGGACCGCTGAACACGACAATCACTATAATAATCCCGCTTATTATCATTAAAAAGTAGGCAACAATGGCTGTTATAATCTTAAAAACTCCAGGTTTCAGCTTGTAGCGGCTAAGATAAATTAATATTATAGATAAAAACATAAATCCCATAGAAGCAAGGGATATCCACATTTTCATTAAAGCCGGCGACATACAAATCAACTCCCTTTTCCGAAATGTATTATAACATACTAATTGAATAAATCTAAAAACTTTTCATTACGAAAAAATTAAACACAAAAAAAACTGAGGCAAAGAAGGGGCAATTCTTTACCTCAGCCATTTGACTAAATAACCCAGCACCCTGTTCATTACACTAGTTTGCTTCGTTGCATTGTATGCAGGAACCTGCTGTCTCGCATCATCTAATGCCTATATTTTTCAATTAATAAACATTTCAGTCCTTTTTATTCCCGCTTTGATCTTCCAAAACGTTCGCAAGATCTTCCATCTCATGTGTTTTTCCTCTTGCCATCAGAAGATCAACAGCATCCTTCGCAATTACATTATTAAAAAGAACATCATACAGGACAGTAGTAATCGGCATTTTTACATCATATTTTTGAGCCAGCTGATGTGCTGCCTTTGTTGTCCTGACTCCCTCTACGACCATCCCCATATTATCAAGGACTTCCTGCAGATTATGGCCCTTTCCAAGAAGGTTGCCAGCTCGCCAATTGCGTGAATGGACAGAAGTGCATGTAACGATCAAATCACCGATTCCCGCTAAACCGGAGAAAGTAAGCGGGCTTGCCCCCATCTTCATACCGAGACGGGCAATTTCAGCAAGGCCTCTGGTTATCAGGGCTGCCTTTGCATTGTCTCCATAGCCTAAGCCATCTGTAATTCCAGCTGCAAGCGCAATAATATTTTTCAAAGCCCCGCCAATTTCCACTCCAATGATATCCGGGTTTGTATATACTCTGAAATTGTTATTGATAAACAAATCCTGGATTTTTTCGGCAGCAACCATATTTTTTGATGATACCGTAACAGTAGTTGGATGCCGCAGACTAACTTCTTCTGCATGGCTTGGACCAGAGAGTACCACTACACTATCCAGAAGATTTCCAGGCATTTCTTCTTCAATCATTTCAGAAATCCGGAGAAGTGAATCAGGTTCAATGCCTTTACTTACGTGTACAATGGTTAGAGGCTCTTTTCTACTTCCCTTGATCTTGCCGACTACTTCACGAATTGCCTTTGTCGGTACTGCCAAAATCAAAGTGTCTGTTCCGGTTAAAGCCTCTTCAAGCGACGTGTATCCCCTTATTTCTGCAGGCAGATGTATCCCTGATAAATATTTTTGATTAGTATGGTGCTTATTAATTTCTTCTATCTGATCAGGGTTATGGCCCCACAGTCTGACGTCATGCCCATTATCCGCAAGCACCATCGCCAGGGCAGTACCCCAGCTGCCAGCACCTGCTACAGCTACACTTTCTTTTTTCCGCTCCATTTGATCACTGCCTTTCAATGTATTTGGATGCATCAAAAATTCATCCGATTCTGCCTGCCAGACAACATTAAAGCTTTCCGGCTGGCATCATCGCATTATTTTCTTTCCCTTGCAAATATCTTAATAGGTGTGCCTTCAAAACCAAAAGCGTCTCTAATTCTGTTTTCAAGGAAACGTTCATATGAAAAATGAAGAAGTTCAGGATCATTAACAAACACAACAAATGTCGGCGGCTTCACAGCAACCTGTGTTGTATAATAAATTCTTAGGCGTCTTCCTTTATCTGTAGGTGTTGGATTCATCGCAACAGCATCCATAACGACATCATTGAGGACGCTTGTTTCAACACGCAAAGCATGGTTTTCACTGGCTGTATTAATCATCGGGATAAGAGTATGAATACGCTTTTTCGTTTTAGCTGAAAGGAAAACAATTGGTGCATAATCAAGGAATTGAAAATGCTCACGGATATTTTGTTCAAATGCCTTCATTGTTCTCTCATCTTTTTCAACTGCATCCCACTTATTGACTACAATAACAACAGCTCTGCCTGCTTCATGAGCATAACCGGCAATGCGCTTGTCCTGCTCGATGATTCCTTCTTCCCCATCGATGACCACTAGGACAACATCGGAACGTTCGATTGCCCGCAAAGCTCTCAGTACACTGTATTTTTCTGTTGTTTCATAGACTTTCCCTTTTTTTCGCATTCCTGCAGTATCGATGATGACATATTCCTGTCCGTCAACTTTCACCTTCGAGTCGATAGCATCTCTTGTGGTGCCTGCGATATTGCTGACAATGACCCGTTCTTCACCAAGCATTGCGTTTACAAGGGAGGATTTCCCGACATTCGGGCGCCCAATTAAAGAAAACTTAATGACATCTTCTCCATATTCAGTTTGGCCATGTTTCGGGAAATGCTTGGCTGCTTCATCAAGCAAGTCTCCAAGACCAAGCCCATGAGAACCTGAAATAGGAAATGGTTCACCAAAGCCAAGTGCATAAAAGTCATAGACTAAATCCCGCATCTCAGGGTTATCGATCTTATTTACCCCAAGAACTACAGGCTTTTTGGCTTTATATAAAATTTTGGCAACTTCCTCGTCTGCAGAGGTAACACCCTCTCGCCCGTTTACAAGAAAAATGATGACATCTGCTTCATCAATCGCAATTTCTGCCTGAAGCCGAATTTGCTCTAAAAATGGCTCGTCTCCAATATCAATTCCGCCTGTGTCAATAATATTAAAATCATGAGTCAGCCATTCTGCAGAACTATAAATCCTGTCCCTTGTCACTCCCGGAATATCTTCGACAATGGATATCCGTTCTCCTACAATTCTGTTAAATATCGTTGATTTCCCAACGTTAGGACGCCCGACAATAGCCACCACTGGTTTTGCCATGAACATCACCCTTTCAATTCTTTATTTAAATTGTTTAAACATCCCATCTATGTTCCAGAAATGCCTTTACCTTGAGTAAGCATACAGATGGCTGTCCACAATAACACTACATTGATGTTAAAACCATCCAAACAGCTGTACATTTATAAAATAAACCCTTCTCAAAGATAGAAGGGTCTAACTTAGATATTTTAACAAAGAGAAACCTTCCTAGCAATGAAAAACTTGGAAGCTGGATTAATGCTTAACAATTACATATAGTTCATCTGTTAAAGCATGGGCAATACCGTCAAGAATAGCTTCGAGATTGGCTGCGATGATTTCCATTTCTTTTTTATCTTCACAATGAAATACGGCGGTTCCTGAGGGTATCTTGGCTGGATTTGTTGTAATTGCAGCCAGTATGAATTTTTCAAGCACCATACGCTAACTTCCTTTCCCATTCGTTTGCCGTTCAGTAGGCATCCTAATCGCGTTTTCGAGTGTCGGAACCGCTTCGATGATTTTTATGGCTTTATTGATATTCTTTTCCTGCGGCAATACAAAAACCCCCACACGCCCATCATCAAGGTCCCTTTTCGCAAGCGGAACAAGCGCAGGAGTTCCGGAATCCCGGTAAACACCCAAAGCAGTAGAAACATCATGCAATATAGCCTGTCTCTGCCCAAGATTCGCAATAGTGGAGCGGGCATTGAAATTTTTAGGTTTTAAAATAAATCCCATCCCATATCGCAGCACTTCCTCTTGTCTTTCAGGCAAACCTATATTCATGATATAAATATTGTCAACATACAAGCCCGCTCCATCAAATCGCGGCTCTACAAACTCAACTTCAACGATTTCCTTCAGCCTTCCCCCTGACATTAATTTCTTTGAAATAAGTACGGCCAGAATGGCTGCCGCAAGCCCTCCCCATATATTAAATAGCAGATAGCCAAGCGTACTTAATAAAGATGTAAAAATCACAAGATAATTTCTGCTTTCGAAGGCGATCGCCACGCCTTCTATATACGTTTTGCCTCTGGGAACCATTTCGTAGCTGTCCAGTTCAGTAAGCGTGTTTCTCTCCATGTTTCTGACTTCCCTAAACTGGGATGCAGCAAGGGTCAGGAAGGTAATGGCTGTGAATTCTTCCTCCATAATTGAAGGGATGGCCACCGTTCCCAGGCCAGCAGCAATGAATCCCAATGCAACATGTATAATTTTTCCATGTAAGTATGTAGGGTATTGCCGGTAATCGGTCCGCAGCATATAAATACGGGTCAAAGTTCCGGCTGCCAGACCAAAAAGTATCGGGTACGTATATTCGCTCATGATAATTTTTGTTTCTCCCTTTCGAAATGTTTAAAGTTGGCTTCAATATATTTGACGGCCCATTGCACTGCAATCCATACGGCCGATATGGAAACAGAGATTGCCATGATATCCAGAAAGGCCAATGATCCAATAGTGTACGGAAAGGAAAATTGATTAAGTATGAGCGCATAAAGAACTTCTCCCTGGATGCTCCCGAGCAATATTAACGGCAGTCTGAGCATTCTGTTTTTTTGCAGGAGAACTGCCAAATAAACAAGAAGGACTGACAGCATCCAATTTCGTGAGAATATTACCCAAACCGGATCAAACAGTTCAAACAGATGAAATGTGACATATGCCATCATCAGGATGAAAGCACAAAAAAGGAAATAAAGTTTACTCAGTTTTTTTAATCTCCCAGCAAAAATATATAAAGATACAAGCAGAAAAAGGCCACCAATACCAGTTTCAACATTGAAGATTTTAAGTGTCCAGGGTGACAGCATAATGAAGAATAAAATCCAGGCAGATAATAGAAACCTGTATTTATTATTTCGATCCATAAAAAAAGTCGCCATAATCCAAACCATCCAGGAAATCCAATAGAAAATTAATCCTTCCATCCTCTACCTCCTATCATTTCCATTATGGCTTTTTCATATGTAAAATAACCCTGCAAGTTCAAAAGGATAATTCCTTTGGAATCAAAGCTATCTTTTTGCATAATTCTTTTGCACTCATTTCATCTTAATAACATGGAGGTGTTTAATATGGGTAAAGACAGACAGGAAAAAAAACTTAAAAATAGCAGAAAAGTGGAATCCGATCGCGACCAGGCACTTCATTATGCTGGAGCTGCCAAGATGCAGAGCCCCGAAGAAGCCAGATCTTTGAATGATTCAAAATACAGTTAAAAAGAAAAGCGCAAGCGCCTTGCTCACAAAGGAACACAGACTAAAAACGCCACATCCTCTCAAAAGCTGGCGCATTTGATCGTGCGATGATTATGCTGACAAAACCCTCCTTTCCTGGGGGCACCAAGCACAAGATTAGCCCTGCAGGAAGGTGTTCTTTCCTTCTGGAATGGAATGGTTAGCTTTCGTCCGGAGCCGAAACCGGACAAACTTGTGACCTCGAGGGTGGAGGCGCTCCTCATAAAAGCTAACGCTTTTAATCGTGCTATGGTCATGCTGTCGAAGTGTTCCTTGTGGACCCAGACAGTTATCGATGTTCAAAAATCTAATATACACGCCTCTGAAAGCAAAAAAATAGCTCTCGTCATTTGACGAGAGCTTTACTTTGGGATGATCCGCTGGGAATATGCCTTTGTATCAATGCCACGTTCATTCAGCCAATGATGGGTCCCTCCAGTTATGATAATTGGAGACTGCTGAAGCTGGGCGATGTTTGCTGCCCCCAAGGCCGTCATGATCACTTTCAATTCGATATGCATATTGTTAATCTCTTCAATGAGTGCTTCAAGTCCTTCTTTCATGAGTACTTTCAAAAAGTATCCCGCCATCCCTGCAGCTCCTGCACCAAGAGCAATTGCCTTAGCTATTTCATGGCTTGACTGGATCCCCCCAGAAGCTATGACAGCAATATCTTTTTCCAAAGATACAGCTTCTGCTATGGAAACTGCTGTCGGGATTCCCCACTCATTAAAAAACGTTAACAGTCTTTCTCTTCTTGCATTTTCTATGCGGGAGAAATTCGTTCCGCCAAATCCGCCGATATCGATTGCTGTAACACCGGCTGATGCAAGCATTGATACTGTTTCTTTATTCATGCCAAACCCCACTTCTTTTACAACTACTGGAACTTCAGAATGGGAGACGATATGTTCAATTCTTTTTAGGGCACCCCGAAAATCACGGTCACCTTCAGGCATGGTCAATTCCTGGACTACATTTAAGTGAATTTGCAAAGCATCTGCTTCTATCATATCAACCGCTGCTTTTGCCTGATCGATTGTAGCTTCGCTGCCTAAGTTGCCAATAATAATTCCATAGGGGTTTTCTCTCCTGACAACCCTGTAGGATTCTGCTTCACTTGGATCCTTCAGTGCAGACATTTGAGACCCTACTGCCATAGCAAGGCCTGTTGATCTGGCAGCCAGGGCGAGATCCCGGTTAATTTGAACCGTTCTTTCTCCTCCTCCCCCTGTCATGGCATTTATAAAAATTGGCGAACTTAATGAAAGTTCGCCAATTGAAGTGCCTAAATCAGCCTGATCAAGAAACGCATCAGGAAGACTTTGATGAATAAATGCAATATCCTCTAAACCGGTATTGCTATTTTGGCCCGTTGCCAAAGCATGCTGGATATGATCCCATTTACGTTTTGATCTAGACAAAATTTATCACCATTACTTTTTTAAATTCTTTAGCTGGTCGCCTATCATATCACCAAGCGAGAAGCCTTTATTTTCTTCAGGAAGTTCATAGTCAGTCACTTCTTCCTGTTCTTTTTCAAGAAGATCTTTGATGCTCAATGACAGGCGCTGGTCCTGTTCGTTCACATCAAGAACCTTTACTTTTATTTCCTGTCCTTCGCTCAATACTTCGTGAGGAGTTCCAATATGCTTATGCGCAATTTGAGAAATATGGACAAGGCCTTCCACTCCTGGGAAAACTTCAACAAATGCTCCATATGAAACCAGTCTTTTTACTGTTCCTTCAAGAGTGCTTCCTTTAGGAGCCTTTTCACTGATATTATCCCATGGTCCTGGCAAAGTCTCCTTAATGGAAAGTGAAATGCGTTCATTATCCCGGTCTACACTTAATACTTTCACATTCACTTTTTGGCCTTCTTCCACAACATCTGAGGGCTTCTCTACATGCTCATAAGAAAGCTGGGAAATATGAACAAGACCATCGATCCCGCCAATATCAACAAATGCTCCAAAGTCAGTAATTCTTTGAACTGTTCCATCTAAAACCTGACCTGCCTGAAGGGATTCAAGCACTTGGTGTTTCTGTTTTCCTTTTTCTTCCTCTATTACAGCGCGGTGAGAAAGAATAAGGCGATTTTTATCTTTATCAAGCTCTACAATTTTAAATGTCATCGTTTTGCCTTTATAATCAGTAAAGTCCTCAACAAAGTGAGCTTCAACCAGGGAAGCAGGAACAAATCCGCGCACACCCAAGTCTACTACTAAGCCGCCTTTAACAACATCTTTTATTTCTGCTTCAAAAACTTCACCATCATTGAATTTCTTTTCAAGGGTTTCCCAGGATTTCCCGGCATCCACTTTTCGTTTAGAAAGAATAAGGGCTTCTTCCTCCACTTTTAAAACTTCAAGCTCGAGCTCATCTCCTTCTGAAACCGCATCGCTTGCTTTTTCAATATGAAGGCTTGAAAGCTCGCTGATTGGGATAATCCCATCCAATTTGCTGTCAGCAAGGTCAACAATGACTTGCTTTTCTTCCACTTTGGTAACTTGGCCTTTTACCTTGTCACCCACCTCAAAATTTTTAACTTCTACTTGATTCATTTCCTCTGACATATGTATTCCTCCTTAATCCAATGGCTGCTTTCAAATTTTTAATCTGTATTCAACTGCCTGCCATCCAGGCAAGAACCCTGTGTCAGCAGCAGAAATACTCGAATGGCTATTTATTTTGCAGGCTATTTTTCAACTGTTGTTGAATGTCTCTTTCTGCCCTCATAAGAAAAGCGTAAACGCCTTGCCCACCCCCGACAAGAACAAGACTTGTGACCTCGAAGGGTTAGGCTGCTTGCGCTAGACAATTCTTGAAGTTCAAAGTAAAGGACAGCCTTATTTTTCGAATATTTTCGCCTTTTTAAAAAATGCCTTTTTACTAACTTCTTACAAAAGAAGTTTTTTGTCAAGCAAGAAGGTCTATGAATAATCTTCAATTAATTTACGTATTTCTGACATAATCAATTCAGTGGTTTCCTCTGCCGAGGCCTTTCTTTCCCTTAGCTCTTTCATATCAATTGGTTTACCATATACAACTTTTAATCTTGAAAAAGCTTTATAGGGGCCAATAATGGCACAGGGAACGACATTCGCTTCTGACCTGAGAGCAAAAAAACCTGCACCTGCCAGTCCTTTCCCCAGCTGCCCCGTTTTACTTCTAGTACCCTCTGGAAACAGCCCTAAAACCTTTCCTTCTTTTAATATTCCAAGCCCTTTTCTCAATGCCTCTCTGTCACTCATTCCTCTCTTGACAGGAAATGCGTTGAGATCGGGAAGAATTTTCCCCAGAACCGGTACATTAAAAAGCTCTTCCTTGGCCATAAAATAAACTGGCCTTGGAGCATTAATGCCGACTACCGGAGGATCGAGATTATCTATATGATTGGAGCATAAAAGGACGCCCCCTTCAGCAGGAAAGTTCTCCTTCCCAATTACTTCAAATCTGTATATGGGTTTTAGAACTCCATAGACTGCTGCTTTAGCAAAAGAATAGAGATTCACTTTGAACCAATCCTTTCAATAGCCAGATCCATTATCTTATCGACTACCTGTCCAATTGACAAAGAAGTTGTATCAATCTCCTTTGCATCATCTGCTTTCTTTAAGGGAGCTACTTCGCGCTCAGAGTCCAACTTGTCCCTTAAGGAAATTTCTTCCTTTAGTTTTTCAAGATCAGATGGATATCCCTTCTGGATATTTTCGTTATGTCGCCTTACAGCTCTTTCATCGACAGAGGCTAAAAGAAAAATCTTTACTTCTGCATGGGGCAGGACATGAGTTCCGATATCCCGGCCATCCATTACAACTCCTCCATTTAAAGCAAAGCTTTGCTGGCGCAATACCATTTCTTCTCTAACTAGCTTATGCATGGAGACTATAGAAACAGAATTTGTCACTTCAGAAGTCCTGATTTCATTTGTCACATCCAGCCCGTCCAGATAAATTAATTGCCCTTTTTCGCCTGGCTGCAGTTCAATAGCTGTATTGTTTAGAATCTCCATAAGAGAAGCTTCATCTTCAAGACTTGCATTCTTCTGAATAGCTTTATAAGTCAAGGCGCGATACATGGCACCAGTATCAATATATATGTAAGATAATTTTTCTGCCACAATCTTTGCTACTGTACTTTTCCCCGCAGCAGCTGGGCCGTCAATTGCAATTGATATACGTTTGCTCATAGTTCCTCCTGTACCCCTGGCCGCTTCTTTCCCAGGTTCATTCAGCTTTATTTTAACATAATAAGTCTGCATCAGTGCATAATTAAGCTGTTTTTTAAGTCTTGCAAATATTAAAAAATAGCCCCTGAAAGGCTTATAGATGATCGATTTTCCCGACTGCCGGGACAAAAAATAAGCAGGCGCCTGCCTGCTAATAATTTTCCCAGAACGTTTCAAGCAGCTCAGTGAAATTCTGATCTGTAACACCCTCATACTGAGTCAGCTGCTTTAATTCCGGAAAAGCATCCATATGATGAAAGAAAAATTGAGTGAACAGCAAGAAAACAAATTGCACAATAATTAACTTTAGAATAATCCTCTCCACCGTTTTCATCAATGCCATCTCTCCAACTGGTAAAATAAGAATAAGCCAATAGACTTCACCATCTATTATGAGAGATGAATATAAAAAATATTCCTTTATTTATATTTCCAGGCCTTTTTTCTTCATTGCCAGTTGCCTATCGAAACAAAATCGCAGGAGCAATTGTCTATCCTGGGGGCTTACCTCCAAAAACTGAACAGAAATAAGCGATTTTCCATTTTGAGGTTCAGAAACTCTGATTACCTTACTTTTAAGCCGTAAATAATAATTGTCGCCGTTTTGCATAGTTAATACGAAATAAGTGAGTATTTGCATATTCGCTATTAAAGAGCTGCCTGTTTGTGCGATGATTGCAGCCCCGCCAGCACTAATATCATCCGTAACGGATACAAAAGGACTAAACTCATTACTTTCCGGGTGGATAGCAACATCAACGGGTGTTTCAACCCGGACAAACTGACGCCGCTGAATTTTTACCAAATGTTCGTCCCCCGGATATGATAAAACAATCATCGGGATCTTCAACTTAACTCTTCCCATAACCTCGCTTTCGAAAAGATATACCGTCCCATCTTCAGCCAAAAAGGTTGCCTTCAGCTGAGTCCCATCGAGCAGGAAAGCAGTTTTATTTGTTTCCTGTACTATCGGATAATCAATATATAGATTATTTCCTTCTCTTTCAACAAGCTTGCATTTATATTTCTCGGATTTTTCCGAGTATGTTAATTCGAGCAGCACTGTCTCTCCAATATTTATCACACTGACACACTTCCCTTATTAAAAGGATAATCTTGTCATTTAATTATGACCGGTATAAAAGATTCCCGCAATAGCATTTTTAAAAAACTTAGGCAAAAAGACCCAAGTGCTTCCTAAGGCAAAAAAAGAAAGCCTATACGGCTTTCTCTACAGTACATCTTCAAATACTGGCTCAGCATTTTTTAGCTTTTCTACTTTTTCTTCTTGTCCTGTTTCTGCGTTTATATAGATTCTGTAGGTATCTTCACCCAATGTGCCTAGAATTTCATAACAGGAAACTTCCTGTTTTAAATCATTAATGATGATTGCCCGTCTGTCTTCCATGACTTTCAGCTGTGGATTCACCTTGGCTCTCGCCTCTTCTGCAGTAATTGCAGGCTCAGGAATTTCTCTCTGGTGATGAGCTTTTAAATAATCCTCAGCAGAAAAGGCTGCCATACTGCCATTATCAAGCGCAACTTTCACACGAATGGAGTCCGGATAAATTCTTACGCCATCCTGATTGGATACGAAGGTAAATACGCCTAAATTGTCATACTGAGCACTCTCGAATAAATCAAGGTCCTTGAAGCCATTTTCTTTCAGAAATTTAATCGCATTATTGCTTGCTTCATTAAGGCTTACTTTTTGTTTCGCCACTTCCCGATCCAGTATGAACCAGATAGGATACCCGCCTTTCTTAGTGATATCCATGTTTGCTTCTTCTTTTGTTTTCTTATTTTGAATACTGACACTATAGAACCCGTAATCAGATCCTTTGCCGTTTTCAGTCACTCTCATATTTACATTTTTTCCCAACTTTGCATAGTGCTGACCTATTCGTGCAGCTTCTTCTTCTGTTATTTCTTTACCTTTAAGATATTTGTAATTTTCATCTTTCCTCTGCATATTTACAAATGCCGGTCCAAAGTCTGTCTCTCCATAGCCTTCAACCGTTTTTTCCACTGTCTTAAATCCATCTATGATTGTATTATCTGCAGCTTCCCCATTGGAAGCGAGCGCCATTTCTACATCCATCCACCGTAAGTTCTTTTCAAGCACCATATGCTGAACTTTGCGCAAATCCTGCTGAACATCAGCCGACTGTTTATAGAGCTGCTTTAGCGCTTGATATTCTTTATTCGATAAAGGTTCCTTCTCCAAATCCCTTACTGCTGTCCGATAACTGAAATCTCCAATATTGGATAGAAACTCTTCTGTTTTATTGAAAGGAAGAAGTGAGAGAGGCAGCTGGCCAACATCTGAGTGGGCTTCTGAAGTCAATCTCCACACTTCTGCCAATTCAGGTGATAGTGAAGCTCTCGAATTCATTGCTAAGGTTGTTCCGATTTTGTCATGCAATAGGTCAATTTGGTAAGTTAAATCATGAAATGCCCTTTGATAATTATTTTCGGCATTAATTAGGATTGCATTTTTCTCCCGGTGTTCCTGATAACCCCAAAACGCTGTACCGGCAACACCCAGTGCAAGTACGCCTATGAGAATTCCTCTAAGCATGATCATTCACCCCTCTATTTACAGAATATATGTTTTCCAATCTGCTTGATTTGCGGCCGTGTCCAAATCCATCCGCTTGTTGCTGTATCCGGGTTAAAGTAATACAGTGCCTCGCCTGTTGGATCCCATCCATTAATGGCATCAAGGACGGCCTTTTTTGCAGTTTCATTCGGCGTTAACCATATCTGTCCATCGGCCACAGCGGTAAAAGCACGCGGCTCAAAAATAACGCCAGATACAGTGTTCGGAAATGATGCACTTTCTACACGGTTTAAGATAACTGCGGCAACTGCCACCTGGCCTGTATACGGCTCTCCTCTTGATTCTCCATAAACCGCATTGGCCATTAACTGGATATCATTATCTGAGAATCCGTTAGGCACATTTGCAGCAGTCGGCTGTTTAGGAGCTTCCTGCTGCTGTGCCGTTCCCCCGGAAGTTCCACCTTGCTGAGGCTTAGTCTGCTTTTCAGTGTCCACCCCGCCGTAATGGGTAAATTTATTGCCCTTATTAATTTGTTCTTTCACATACTGTTCATTATACTTGGATGCTTTTACGAGCTTATTTTTTGTTTCCTGGCCAGCAAGCCCATCTATCGGAAGGCCGAATTCATATTGAAAATTCCTGAGTGCCCAATAGGTTCCCCACCCAAAAACTCCATCGATTTTCCCATTGTAGAATCCTAAATACTGCAGGCGGGACTGAAGCTCGATTACATCATTTCCCACTGCTCCGTGCTGGATAACCTGGTTCGAAAAGGCATTAGCTTTGTCCATATTCCCGCTAAAAGGAATTCCTAGAATACAAAGGGAGATTATGAGTAAAACCTTTCCTGCCAAAAAATTCTTTTTCATGGATTTTAACCTCCAAAAGTCAATCTTTTTTCATTGACCCTATTTTTTGTAGTCCTTGGCTTTTTATTCAATAACTTGAGTCTTTTTACTTTTGGTTTATTTTCGGCAAAATAAAAAACCCTCCATCAAGAATGGAGAGTTTTCTGTAAATCAAATTGATTATTCATGTGGTTTAGACTATGTGCCCTTGCTTTTTTGACTTTTCTTAAGCCCAGCCACCAAAGGAAGATCATAAATGGGAACATGATAAAAATCCAATGTTTTAAGGAGATCAGGATATAGTCGTAAATACCGTGAAGGAGAAAAGGTATAAAGAGCGAAAAGGCTATCCATTTTTTTGTCGAGGTTGCCGAGAATTTTCCTTTTCCTATATAATAGCCCATGATAACACCAAAGAGAGCATGACTGGAAACCGGAAGCAAGGCCCTTCCAAGAGCGTGTTCCACACCGAGCGCGACGAGATAGAAGATATTTTCTGCAGTGGCAAAGCCAAGTGATACAGAAGCACCATACACAATTCCATCATATGGTTCATCAAATGTTATATGCTGATAAATAGTATAAAATAATATAAACCATTTAAAGAATTCTTCCAGCAGACTTGATGACAGAAATGCATCCATCAAACTAGACTGCAGCACCCCTTCAGTCTCTAAAACATACTGGATGAACATGATAGGGAAAACGAGCAAAGCACCAAACAAAAAAGTTTTAAAAACCATTGATATGGGTTCAGACTCATATTGATCTTTTAAATAAAAATAGCTTAATAATGCCAACCCCGGCGCGATGCCAGCGGATAATATTCCCAGCATGAGCTGCCCTCTTTTCAATCTGTTTTCTTAATCGTATCATGATATAGAAAGAATTAAAATGATTATTCAAATATTGGAAAACAAAATATTTCACATCATATTTTGAGTCAAAGCTAGAATTGGGGGATTAACATGGAGAAAAAAAAGATACTTGTTATACACACTGGAGGCACCATTTCAATGAGTGAGGATGCAGCAACTGGTGCTGTTAAGCCAACAGATAATAATCCATTAACTGAAAAAACAAAGGAACTGCTTTCCCTTGCAGAATTACTGGTTGAAGAGCCTTTTCATCTCCCTTCACCTCATATAACACCTAGAGAAATGCTTAAATTGAAGGAAATCATTGAAAAAAACCTGGCAAAAGAAAAAATTAGCGGCGTAGTCATTACCCATGGAACAGATACATTAGAAGAGACAGCCTATTTCTTGGATCTGACTGTTAAAACATCTCTTCCCATCGTTGTTACTGGTGCAATGAGATCAAGTAATGAAATCGGCTCTGACGGACTTTACAACCTAATTTCCTCCATTCGCGTGGCTTCATGTGAAGAAGCAAAAGACAAAGGGGTTCTGGTTGTTCTAAATGATGAAATTCATACTGCGGAAAATGTGACAAAGACACACACAAGCAATGTATCTACTTTCCAAAGCCCGCAGTATGGACCAATCGGAATAGTCACAAAGAGAGGTGTATTATTCCACAACACGCCCACAAATAGAGAATTTTATCCTTTAAATGCTATTGTTAAAAAAGTCACACTTATTAAAGCATTTGCCGGAATGGATTCTTCTTTGCTTTATGCGATAGGTGATTTAGATTTTGACGGAGTTGTGATTGAAGCACTTGGACAAGGCAATTTGCCTCCAGCCACAATTGAAGGCATTAAGGCTCTTACAGAAAAGAACATTCCGATTGTATTGGTTTCCCGATGTTTCAATGGAATTGCACAAGATGTGTATGGCTATGACGGAGGCGGAAAGCATCTAAAGGACATGGGTGTTATTTTCTCAAATGGACTAAACGGGCAAAAAGCAAGAATTAAACTGCTTATCGGACTGGAAACCCAGCAAAATATCGAAGAGATTTTCCAAATATAAATTGGCAATAACAAAGGCTAATCACTTGTGATCAGCCTTTGTTATTGCCTTTTTCAATTATAGCTTTTGCTATTTGTCCGCCATGGAATCTGCCATTTTCAATAAAAATTTCGTTGGCATTATTCCCGGCAGCTATTACACCCGCAATAAACATTCCAGGGACATTCGTTTCCATCGTTTCAGGATTAAATTGAGGGCGGCCCGTTTCTTCATTTATTTGAATTCCCATACCCCTTAAAAATTCATGGTCAGGATGGTAGCCGGTCATGGCAAATACAAAGTCGTTCTCAATGTCAAAATGCTGGCCACCTGCCATGTAGGTCAGCTTATTTTCACTGATTTCTTTCACATGTGCATTAAATTCCATTTTGATGACGCCGTTTCTGACTAAGGACTCAAACTCAGGGAGAATCCATGGCTTTATGCTGGGTGAATATTCTGTTCCGCGATAGATCACCGTAACTCTGGCTCCTGCTTTAACCAGTTCGATCGCAGCATCGACGCTTGAGTTTTTCCCGCCAATTACCGTTACGTCTTTATCAAAATAAGGATGGGCTTCTTTGAAATAGTGAAACACCTTTGGCAGATCCTCCCCTGGAACTCCCATGTAATTTGGATGGTCGTAATAGCCTGTAGCAATTACTACGTAATTGGCGGTATAAATGCCCTTATCTGTTTGTACTTCAAATACATCAGATGGATTTTTAATTACTTTGAGAACTTTTTCAAAGGCATTTACCTTAATCCCTTTTCTTTTTACAACTTCCCGGTAATAAGTTAGTGCCTGGTTTCTCTTAGGCTTATAATTTTCTGTTATAAAGGGTACCCCGCCGATTTCGAGCTTTTCGCTCGTGCTGAAGAAGGTTTGGTGTGTTGGATAGTGGTAAATTGCGTTTACAATATTGCCTTTTTCGATAACAAGCGGGTTTCTCCCAGCTTCCTGAAGGGCTATGGCAGCTGCCAATCCGCATGGTCCTCCGCCAACAATAATAGCGTCTATATTCAAGATTCTCACTCCTTAATCAATACCCATGAAAAAAAGTTTCATGTTGCTGTTTTTCTTACAAATAATTGTTTTAGCCTATAATATGCGTGTTCAAATCAGCATGGGGCACTTGCTTACCGCGCGGAGAGATGAGAGCCTCCTCGCTTCCGCCTGCGGGGTCTCTCACTTCCCTAACCTCCTGCAGGATACTGAATAAGCGTCCTAGAAATAACCCCCCACGAAGGAAATGCGGATGAATTCCGTGGATAAAGTGCCCACAGCGAAGATAAACTCAACAGGTAAACTTAGTTTGAAGATAAAAAGCAACAACCTTTACTGAAAACAACTGAAAAATCTCCCATCAGTTTATGATAGGAGATTTTTTATGATTATTCAAATGTCTTACTTTCACCAATGGGATTTATAATTAAATCCATCCGCGGAATCTTGAAGCTTCCGCCATTTTTCTCACACCAACCATATAAGCAGCCAGGCGCATATCCACACGGCGGGTTTGGGAAGTCTGATAAATATTATCAAATGACTTAACCATTACCTTCTCAAGCTTTTCTTCTACTTCTTCTTCGGTCCAGTAATATCCCTGGTTATTTTGCACCCATTCGAAGTATGAAACCGTTACTCCTCCAGCCGAGGCCAGCACGTCAGGCACAAGCAGAATTCCGCGCTCGGAAAGAATTCGTGTTGCTTCCAAAGTAGTTGGGCCGTTAGCCGCCTCCACTACAATGCTCGCTCTTATATTATGTGCATTTTCTTCTGTTATCTGATTTTCGATGGCCGCAGGAACCAGAATATCGCAATCAAGTTCAAGCAGCTCTTTATTTGTAATTGTATCATTAAACAACTTTGTCACAGTGCCAAAGCTATCACGGCGATCCAAGAGGTAATCGATATCAAGACCGTCTGGATCATATAAACCGCCATAAGCATCTGAAATGCCAACAACCTTTGCACCAGCATCATGCATAAACTTTGAGAGGAAACTTCCAGCATTACCGAATCCCTGAACAACTACTCTTGCACCTTCCAGATTAATGCCTTTTTTCTTTGCAGCTTCGCGTATGCAAATTGTAACCCCTTTAGCTGTTGCTGATTCCCGTCCATGTGAACCGCCTAGTACAAGTGGTTTACCTGTAATGAAGCCTGGAGAGTTAAATTCATCAATCCGGCTGTATTCATCCATCATCCATGCCATGATCTGCGAATTGGTAAATACATCAGGTGCAGGAATATCCTTAGTCGGTCCCACAATTTGACTGATTGCCCGTACATAACCGCGGCTTAGCCGCTCTAACTCACCGAAGGACATATCGCGAGGGTCGCAAACGATTCCGCCTTTACCTCCGCCATATGGAAGATCCACAATTCCGCATTTTAAGCTCATCCAGATTGACAGTGCCTTTACTTCCTTTTCAGTTACATTCGGGTGAAAACGAATACCGCCTTTAGTAGGACCAACAGCATCATTATGCTGGGCCCGGTAGCCAGTAAAGACTTTTACTGTTCCGTCATCCATCCGTACAGGGATTTTCACTGTCATCATGCGAATTGGCTCTTTTAGAAGCTCATAGACCTCATCAGAATATCCCAGCTTCCCTAAAGCCTTATGTATGACAGTTTGAGTCGACCTTAAGACGTCCAATTTTTCAGCTTTATTTGAATCAGTACCTTTCTCGGCTACCATTTGTAAACCTCCTAGAAAAATCACTTTCATTAGTTGTCCGCTTCCATGGATTAGTATACACCTTTGCCTAATTTATGCAAGAAGAATAATGTACTTTTCCTCATTTTTTAATATTTTCATGAAACCGCTATCAGCCCTGGTATTAAAGGGAATTTTCTGTTTACTCCTAGTACCCGTTTTCCCGTTTTAACCTAAAGGAAACATCCATTTCCCTCTTTACTGTTTAGTTAAAAACTTTTCCATTTTTATGCTATTATTGCATTTGATTGACTATACTTGTTTTACCCAATTTTTATATAGTTCATGACCATTTAATCCAAAATCACTGTATTTCGCTGTAATCATCCTCCCTGATAATCTGTGCGGGGAAGATTGCCTATGTTCAAAAAAAAGAAAGAGGATTTCCCTCTTTTCAGCCTTATGAAAAGTATTTTACCAGCTCCTTTACTGCTTGGGACTCGATAAGTACTTTCCCATATTCCTGAATAACATGTATGCTGGTAAAGGCTGAATCACCGTACTCAGCTAGTATGGCAATTACTCTATGAACGTTTTCTGCCGCTATATCAGTAACATGATAATAATACTTCTCTTTATAAGAATAAAGGCTTCCTTCCTCAATCTGTACACGATTCAGCTCTGCAGCCATTTGAATTACATCTTCAAAATCCTGGAACTCGAATAATATATCTTCACTGCCCTCAACAGTTACTTGCATTTCAATAAAACCATCCTCAAGGAGCTCTTCATCATCCATCTGCTCCTCCATTGTAACGATCATAACCATTCCCTGAGACTGCATGGAGAATATCTCCACAGCAACTGAACCTTGAATATCTACACCAAATTCTTCACTTGCCTCTTCCAGCATCTCATGAAAAAGCTGATGCCATTTAAGTGAATCCTTCCAGACATCTTCCTTAGTCAGTCCTCTATCATTTAAATCATCTAATGTGAGAAAGATTTTGATTTTATTATAATTCAAACGTTCTAAGCGCATAATAAGCCCCCTGACCTGAACCAACTCTTTGATTTAGTGTATGAAACATTGCGCAGTTTGTGAGTCGTCTTATTTTGTATGGCTAAAAAGAAAAGACCCGGCAATTTACCGCCAGATCTTATCTTATTGGAGCCGTTTTCTAATCCATTCTTCCCATTCATTTGTGGAACTGCCGGGAATTAACTGTTCATACTTCGTTTTTTCTTCATTACTGAGGGTATCAATCCCGAATCCCCCAATGCCTACATGCAAATTCCCATAAGTCTCTGCAAGGCTCTCTGACAGTTTTAGGGTTTCTGGTACGTTGGACTTCATCGTACAGGATAAGAATATAAACTTTGGTTTAACTATCTCAATCACAGTTTCGATATCTTCTTCAGCGATGCTTGTCCCAAGGTAAACGACTTCAAATCCTCTTCTGCGCAAAAATAAAGTAAAAATTAATAGCCCTAATTCGTGAGCTTCACCTGGTCCGCAGACTGCTATCACCTTTGGCAGAACTCCGTTATGCGGAAAAGAATGCAGAATCATCCCAATTCTGGATCTTAATATAGATGAGGCAAAATGCTCATGTGCACTTGTTATTTTCCCCTCTTCCCATTGATGCCCGATTTTTACAAGAAGTGAACCTAATATATCAATAAGAACTTTATCTATTGTATAAAAACTGAAAGCCTGATTAATTAAATCATGTGCTTTTGTTTCATTAAACTGAAGGAGAGCTTCAAGCAGCTCATTGGCGAGGGCACCAGACCGATCACCTTCCTTATCCATCTGAAGCGGCTCGGCATTCAGTTCCTTATTTTCCAGAAGGGAAACAGCCTGACTTATGGAAAAACCCTGATCCACTTTCCTGATCAGCCATTTTAACACTTTGATATGTTCCTCTGTATAAAGCCTATGGCCAGATTCATTTCTCTTTGGAGCAACAATTTGATACCGTCTCTCCCATGCTCTTAACGTTCCTGGCTGAATGCCGAGCATCTTAGATACAGCCTTAATATTATACTTTCCTTCTTCAGTTGCCATACCCAGCCCTCCATTCATTACTAATTATAAAAACCGCCGGTGGAACTGTAAAATCTGGGTGTGTTTTATTTTCAGCCCTTATTAATTGTAATGAAATGAGTTTCCGGCTTTGCCCCCAGCCTCAATGGCACACCGGTCGTACCATAGCCGTTGCTGATCAGAATAGTTGTTTGCGGCAGCACTTTTATCCGGCCCTTCTCATAAGGACCAAACCCGAAAATGCGAATTTGCCCGCCATGTGTGTGTCCACTTAACACCAGGTGAATATTTTGTTCTTTTGTTATACTGTTAATGATTCTTGGATCATGGCTGACCAGCACCTGAAACCCCCCTGAGCCTGCATCCTTAAGTGCAAGGTCGAGCCGATCCCTATCCTTGCTTAGATCATCTGTTCCCATCAAAATAAAACGTTCTCCTTCATTTGATTCAAAGGAAAGGGCAGTATTATCTAGAATTTTTACTCCGCATTCGAGAAGCAGAGCATCGAGCTCGTGGTAATCCGCTTCATAGTCATTATTTCCCCAAACGAAATAGACGGGCCCGCATTCCTTTAATCCCAAAAGGTTCTTCTTTACTCTTTCAAAAGGGACTCCTTTTTCCAAGAGATCGCCGCCGATGATGACCAGATCAGGCTTCTTTTCTTTAACCTCCCCGATTATCGATTCTGACACCGTCCTCTTATGAATATCCGAAATAAAAAAAAGCTTTACTTCACCGAAGCTTTCCGGAAACTCAGGAAAAGAAAGCTCTTTATATATAATTCTATCTGCAAATGCCTCACTAAACATATACATTAGTAAACACGCACCGCCAATTATGGCCAAAGCTATTAGGTATATCATAAATCCTCCTGCCATCAATCGCCTTCGATCAGTCTTCGGCAAGATTGATTTTCTTGAAATCTAAAGAAATAATACCATAAATTACTGAAAAACAGAAAAGGGCAAATGCTTCCCATGGCGAAAGGACTGACAAAACAAAAAAGCCTCCAATTAGCAATAAACTCAGCACAGGCCCAAATAAAGCATCCATATGTTTTAATGACCTCATATTTTTTAAAAGCCTGGCAGTCCACTCGATAATACTTCTGATGATCTCTGCGTTGGCTATAAAAGCGATAAGGAAAAAAATCATTCCCATGACGAAGCCCGCCGGCTCCAGTACAAAAATGACAATCATATCCGAGATGCCCATTGGAATAGACACCGGAAAAAATTTAATAAATAATATGCCGCTAATAAAGCCTGTAAATAGCTTCAGCAAAATAAAAAACAAAATAAATCCCTCCCATACAAAGTGTATGAGAAGGATTTATTTTGTTGACTATATTTACTCTAGTCCTCAGTTATGTCCAAAACACGGAAACCGGATTTTTCAAGCCGGCTGATGAACTTATCCATATTATTATTTTTTTCAACCTTCATCACGATGCGGCGGACCAGCTTGTCTGTTTCATCAAAGGTAACAAGGGAAATGATGTGTTCATGGAAATAATGGGCGATTTCGGCTAAACGTGCAATTCGCCCTTCCGCTTCTACCGAAGTAAACGCAATCCTGACACCGGATTTATTGGTTCCGAAGGCCGATTGGAATTGAGCGAGAACATCAAAGCGTGTAACAATGCCCAGAAATTTTCGATTATCGCCCAAAACTGCAAGTAAAGGGAAATCCTTTAAATCCAGAAGCGTTTTTTCAAAAATCTCATTTCCTTTTAAATATTGCTCCTGATGTGTGGCAATATCCTTGACCAGTGTTCCTTCCAGGAAACCCTCCTTTGAATTACCTGACAAAAAGAAGTTCTCATATATTCCATATCTCGTAATTATGCCGGCATATTGTTCGCCATCCAATACAGGAAGCCCGTCAATCTGATGGTCCTCCAGCAGAGCCAGAGCTTCTTTCAATGGTGCATCCTGTCCGATTGTATAACAGGTATGTTTGGGGATCATGATACTTTTCACAAACATTGCCATCACCTCAGAGTAATATTAATTAGACCTAACATTTAATTTCGCCATCACCTCAACTTTCCCTTCTTTTTATTAGAGTAAACAATCATAAAAACACTGCACTTTTCATAAGTTTCAATGACGCATAAAAAGGAGGGATTATGATGAATACACTCCGTAAAACCTGGCACCCTTATGTAAGCCCATTTGACCCTTGCACTCCTATAAAGGTCAAAACTTATTCCACTCCTCCAAATCTATATATGGGATTTCAGCCGCCAGGGCTTGAACAATTTACGCCAATGGAGGCTTTAAGAGCAGGAACGCTTTGGAAGGCTTTCTATGATCCATGGTACAGTCCCTATGAAAAAGCCAGGGAGGGACAATAGCCATGAAACAATTGCCGGCAGATTACTATCAGCTTCTTGAACAGCTCCAGGCTGTGGATTTTGTCCTTGTTGAACTGACTCTATACCTTGACACTCATAACAATGATTCTGAAGCCATTAAGCAATTCAATCACTATGCAAAGGAACGAAAAAAACTGAGAAATGCCATTGAGAGCAAGTATGGTCCATTAATGCAATTTGGACACAGCTATTCCGGCCAGCCTTGGAATTGGGATGATGCACCGTGGCCTTGGCAAGTATAAATTTTTTCCCGGCGCCTTCTTATATGAAGGCGCTAAATAGGAATATATCTGGATATTTGAAAGGAGCTGAGAAAGAATGTGGGTTTATGAAAAGAAGCTGCAATATCCGGTAAGGGTAAGCACATGCAACCCCAAACTGGCAAAGTTTCTAATTGAACAATATGGGGGGGCTGACGGAGAACTTGCTGCTGCCCTAAGATATTTGAACCAGCGTTATTCTATACCTGATAAGGTCATCGGGCTACTTACAGATATTGGAACAGAGGAGTTTGCCCACCTGGAAATGATCGCAACAATGGTATACAAATTAACGAAGGACGCTACGCCTGATCAAATGAAAGCCGCTGGTCTCGGTGATCATTATGCTGACCATGATAACGCACTGTTTTACCATAATGCTGCAGGTGTTCCTTGGACAGCTACTTATATCCAGGCAAAGGGAGACCCAATTGCAGATTTATACGAAGATATCGCAGCAGAAGAGAAAGCCAGAGCAACCTATCAGTGGATCATTAATATGAGTGATGACACGGATTTAAATGACGGACTCCGGTTTTTAAGAGAACGAGAGATTGTTCATTCACAGCGCTTTAGAGAAGCCGTGGAAATTCTTAAGGAAGAACGGGATAAGAAGAAATTCTTTTAAAAGATACTTAACAAAAAAGAAGCAGGCAAGCTGCTTCTTTTTCCATTAACTGCACTGTCATTTATTCTCATGATAAAGATTTATATCATAATTTTTTTTCATCATTTCGAAAACAGTATGGCGGTTTTTCCATTCATCTTCTTTTTTCCAAAGGTCTTTGCTCTTATCTATTATTTCACACCTTAGAGCATGATATTCTTTTTCTGCTTTTTCTCTTTTTTCCCTCAGAAGGTTCATAAGCCCATATAGGCCAACAGAAAAAACGAGCAAATAGAAATTAGCTGACTGATTGACAAAAGCCGAAAACATGGAAGCAAACGAGTAAGAGTAAGGCTGCATAACACTTTTATAAATATATAAAAAGAATAAAAAAGAAATAAAAACAGTTGCCCACATGGCAAGTAAATGCCAGGACTTGAATCGATCAAATTTTTGCTTTCTCTCTACCACTTTCTCAAGCATTTTTCTGGTAGCCTGATCTGTACGTTCGTCAAGCATTCTAATTGGCGATTCCAATACTCTCCCTCCCTTTCTCAATAATGTATGAGCCTGTCCATTATTATATGACTAAGAAAGAGAGGCCGCTGCCTTACCTGTTTCCGCTCCTTCTATTGCTCAAGCGGAATCTTTAATACCTGGCCCGTTTGTATTTCATTCGACGGCAAATTGTTGGCTTGCTTTATTTTTTCAATTCCCGACTGGGATTTATAATAGGTCATGGCAATTCTAAAAATTGTTTCCTTTGGTTTGACCGTATGGTAAACAACTTTGCCTTCCGTTTTTAATTCTTCCTGTTCCTGTTTCCCGGCAGTTTTGGAAGAGTCTGTACTTTCAGGTGCTGTTTGCTGGGCTTGCTTTTTGGAATTGGATTCAGATCCTTTATCTTCTTTATCAGTCGTTTGAGAGGCCTCTTTTTCCTGCTGGACTTTGGCATCTTCTTTTACTTGAACGCCCTCAGCTTTTTCAGGTTTCTCAGGTTCCTGGGATTCCGGCTCTTCTCTTACTTCTATGGTTGTCCCTTCCCCTTCATCATTTGTGGCAAAAACGACCGTTTCAGAACCGGTTTCTTCATTTTCTGCATTTAACCCGGCATTAATGCTTTTATCACTACTTACATATTGATATATACTGAAAATGGTGATGGGCAAAAGGATAAAAAATAAAGCAAGCAGGCGAATAACTGGGTATTTAACCTTCCATTTACTCTTTTTCCTTTTTTCCTGGTGAACACGGCTCCGTGGCGGCAAAGCGGATTTTTGCCCGCTATATTCCGCTTCCTGTTTTCGGTCAATCTTCTTACGGAGTCTTTCAGCTTGATCTCTATAAGGGTCTTCTTTATTCATGTTTCATCCCTTCCTGTAATAAAAATCATAAGAAGTATATTTTGTGTGCTGCTGTTAATGATCGTTAATTGAATTGTCCTCTTCAGCTTTCCTTATAGTTTTTTTCAGGTAACGTTTTCGAATAAGAATACCAAGAAGAAAGTCAATCAGAAAATGCATAACAATCGTAACAAGCAAATTATTGGTTATATGATAAATATAACCTATTAAAAAGCTTAATGTAATAATATTTACAAACAAAAACCAATTAAAAAGATATCGATAATGAACAAGCGCAAAAATAAGACTGGAAATAGCAAGGCCGAAATGGGTCTGAATGACTCCCCTGAATAGAAGTTCTTCACTAAACGCCACCACAGCCGCAATAAAAGCAATATGGATAAAACTGCGATTCTGAAAGATTTTCTCATTTAATCCTCCATCATCATACAGCACTTCAGGGAGAACCTTCATCAACACGATATCAATCAGGACAACTGCAGCTCCTGCCGCCGCTCCAATTACAAAAATGTTTATATCATTGAATTCAAAAAGAGCTTGGAACTCCCCAAAACTATTAAACAATATAATACTTAGTATCAAAGAAATGGATAAAATAAGCACCTGAGTAAGATAAAGATGGAATAATAGTTCCTTGTCAGTCAATTCCTTAATAATGTCCGCGTATCTTTTCCTCATTTTGGTTCACTCACTTGGAATCAGGAGGTATTCCAGATGATTTTTCCAATCATACAGCGGGCTTTCCTGATTATCTGAATTTGTATTCCTTAAGAAATTTTCCAATTGCAAACCGCAAATATCGCAGCAGGATGGGACTGAGGCATTTTTTTCCTCATCAAAGCAGGAAAGTATACTCTCTCTCCGGCATGTCTTCTTGTAGATCCACTTATATACTTCCTCAATGCTATCCCTTTTCAGTTTGATTCTGCCTTCATAATACTCCTTCATCTCCTGCAGAATCCTTCTGTAATCGAGTCCAGATTTGCTTTTCTTTTCAAAAAAATCATTAAAAATTCGCCACTGAACATCGGTCAAACCGGAACGCTGCTTAATTAGCTCTTCAAAAGGACCAATATTCTGGATCGCATTTGGGTTTTCTTCTATCCATTCCTTAATCCAATCAATTTGTGCTTTGTCAGGCAATTCACTTTCTGCAAGCTGTATGGGAAGCTGCTCATCACCCGGTGCATAGAGCATAATGGCTATACTTTGATTTCCATCTCTCCCTGCCCGGCCAATTTCCTGCAAATAGGATTCAATCTGAAGAGGCATATGAAAGTGTATTACATACCTGATATTATCTTTATTAATCCCCATGCCAAAGGCGCTTGTAGCACAAATAAGATCGAGCTGCCCATGAATAAACTGCTGCTGCACAAGGATACGGCTTTCCTGGTCCATTCCCCCATGGTAAGCCATCACTCTTTTGGCTCCTTTGTCCCTAAGCAGCTCAGCTGACTGTTCCGCCATTTTTTTGCTGGAAAAATAAATAATTCCAGGGCCCTGAAGGATTTCAGCAAGCTCCACAAGTCTCTCTGTTTTTTCACGGAAATTCTCTAACCTTTCTACAGATAATGCAATATTAGGACGGTCAACGGAGTATATAAATTCGCTGCAGTCCAGTATGCCAAGTGACTTTTTTATATCTGCTTTAACTTCAGCGGTAGCTGTAGCTGTTAATGCCAGAGTAACCGGGTTCCCTATAATTTTCCTGACTTCCCCCAGCTTTAAATAATCGGGTCTGAAATCATACCCCCATTGGGAAATACAATGAGCTTCATCCACAACAAATAAAGCAATGCGCAATTTCTTCAACTGTGATAGTACTGACTCATAATAAAGCATTTCGGGTGAAATAAAGATAAACTTATATTGATTCAGATGAATCAATGCCTGTTTTTTTTCTCCGCGGGTTAAAAAGGAATTGAATGCAATCACCTTTTTTTCCCCATTCATCATAAGGTGTTCAGCCTGATCCTGCATAAGGGACAGCAAAGGAGATATAATAATCACCTGACCTTCAATCATATATCCCGGCAGCTGATAACATAGGGATTTACCTGTACCTGTAGGCAGCATGGCAACAGTATTTCTCCCTGAAAGCACAGATTCAATGATCTCCTTTTGTCCAGGTCTAAAGGCAGAAAATCCAAATTTGCTCTGTAATAGCGCTTCTAATCTCATTGTCCCTCTCCAAGCTTTGCCATGACTAATCTGATTTCAAAATAATCGGATTCCGGCACCATTTGACGTATTTGCTTTAATTGCAATGAATCAGCACTGTTCGCTGCTTGAAGAATCAATTTCTGCTTCTTTTCTGAAACATAACTTGTGATATTAAAACCGCTGTCATTTAACGCTACCTCCACAACATGATCCTCAATTGTGCTTTTTTTCAAGTTTCTCGTTTTTGCGATCACATCCAAATCCAGTCCCTGTTTTAGCAGTGTATATGTTTTTTGAGCAGACAACGTTAGCTGAACTTCATTTCCTGTCCCGCTCACTAATTTATCGATAAGCGGATATTCGTCAGGATTTTCTCTTACGCTTGCAAGGATATGATGAATGGCTCCAAGGAACTGATGGTGATAATAATCATGACTGATTCCCAGCTGTTCTGAAGTCTGAACAGCAGTGAGGCCAATACGGTTATAGCCTGTCAGCCTCAATGTCAGTACAGCAGGATTAATATCACTTAGTCTTTCAAGGCACTGGCAAAGTTCCCTGTTTAGCACACTTCCTACTTCATTGCGGGCGAATCCAGATGTTCTCAAAAAGTATTTCAGCCATTCGTGAACATCTCTTTTTCTTTGAATAGGAAGGTATTTTACATTGTTATTATTTAAATGTGATATAACCTGGATTAAAAGAGTAATCCTCTCCCAAAACAGGTCACCTGCACTATGATACAGCCATCCGTTTAATGAAGACGGTATTGGACATTCTAAAAGAGACCTTTCCAGCTCTTCCTTACCATCTGAAGTCAAAATGTAATGCTTTTCATCAGTTGGAGTCATCCAGCTTTTGCTTACAATTTCTTGTGCAAGTTGATCCAGAACATCCCGGCTTAAACTTCCAAATGTTCTAAAAAGCGGGGTTAGCTGAAATAAATGAGCATCCTGAATGGTTTGGGAAGATTTTTTTCCATTGAGCAAATGTAAAATAGAATATATAGTTCTTTGTCCCTGTAATTCTTTAATACAGTACATTATTATAGTTTTTAAATAAGATCTTTCCATTTTTTTCACCTTACGGCCAAAGATTTTTTTCTTGTTTTAAGAAGCTTGTTGCCCTTCTTCCATTTTATCATGAAAGAAATCGGCAGGCCGTTTTAATTATTTATTCACAGGGTAAATTATGCCTAAACCCTTGTGTGATAAGCATTCTCAATACATTTTCTATTGAAAAGTTGAACATTCAGTTTTACAATAGATGTGAGGAATGTGTTACCATCATCTTGATGGACGATTAATTGTTTAAATCTTGGGAGGTTTTTTTCATGGCAAAGTATACAATTGTTGACAAAGAAACATGCATTGCATGTGGAGCTTGCGGCGCAGCTGCACCGGACATTTATGATTATGATGATGAAGGCATCGCTTTCGTTACCCTTGATGATAACCAGGGTATCGTTGAAATTCCTGATGTATTAGTTGATGATATGATGGATGCATTTGAAGGCTGCCCAACCGATTCAATTAAAGTAGCTGATGATGCTTTTGATGGCGATCCGCTTAAATACGAATAATCCTTCAACCATACTTTACCCTTTGTTAAGCTGCTGCTCCCTTTCATCATGAAAGGGAGTTTTTTATGTTAACATTTAACAAGATTAAATGGAGTGAATAGAAAAAGCAGCGGCACATTTGCCGCTGCTTTAAACTTATATATTATTAAGCTGCGCTTTTTATAACAGCCTGCTTCTCCACCCAAGTTCTCATGCGTGTAAAAATAAGCATGAAAACAAATGAAATGATTAAACCTTTTATAATATTGAATGGCAAAATCCCTGTCACAATCATAGTTCTCATTTCAGGTGCTGACATTGCAGGGAAGTTAAGGAAGAAAGTATATGCCGGCAGTATTACAAGGTAATTAAGCACACTCATTATGACAGCCATAACCATTGTGCCGATAACAAGTCCAAACGTCATGCCCTTTTTTGTTTTCAGCTTGCTGTACATATAGTAAGTCGGCAGGACGAACAAAATGCCTGCGGCAAAGTTTGCAATATGCCCAACAGGTACTCCTGTTGCACTCCCTGTCATGAAGTAGTCAAGAATATTCTTAATAAGTTCCACCAAAATCCCTGCTGCCGGCCCAAAAATTAACGCAGCGATTAATGCAGGAATATCACTGAAGTCAATCATCAGAAATTGCGGAAACGGCGGGATTGGAAAATTGAGAAGCATTAATACGTAAGAAATGCTGCTCAGCATTCCGATGGCAACCATGGTTTTGATATTAAGTTTTTTCATGTTCCTCTCTCCTTTTAAGGACTATCTCTCCTAAAGAAGAAAGGTTCAGCTAAGCAAATGTCTTCGCAATAAATAACCCTCAAGCTAATATAACTTGAGGGAGAGTTGCAAAGGCACGCTTAATAACGTTCAAAACCTGCATTTTTTGAACGTCTGCAGAACCTCCATCTTCTCCCATCCAGACTGTACTGTCGGCTTTGGAATCGCACCAAATCCTGCCCAAATTAACCGCAAAGGTTTCTCTTCAAAAACTCTGCTTTCAGGCTCGCGGGCTTAGAGTCAAGAATGACCCATCACCGCCGGTCGGGAATTTCACCCTGCCCCGAAGATAGACCGTATTTATTTATACAAATTAATTATACTGAAAAAAAGTTATTCTGTGAAGGGATATGTTTATTCTAACCGAGAGCCTTACAGATTTTTATCGATATAACAAAAAAAGACGGCAATATGCCATCCTTTATATTATCCAAGCGGAAATTCCTTTCTTTCTCCTTTTGAGAATGTCATGATGGACTGATACCCCACTTCTCTTGCAAGATCAATTGCTTTTTCAAAATCTGCACCTACATGTTCAGGAAAGTGTGCATCAGACGAAAGAACAATCGGGATATTTTTATCATAGCATTTCTGAAGAAGCCGTTTGTCCGGGTATAGTTCCCCCACTGGTTTTCGCAGACCAGCCGTGCTGATTTCAACACATGTCTTGGATTCTGCCAGCGCATTGGCTGCACGATCATATTGCTCCAGCAGGAATTCTTCGTCCTGGGGAACATATTTAAAAATTTTCACGAGGTCTAAATGGCCAACAATATCAAATAAATTTGACTGAGCCAGAGTGACCACCTGATCAAAGTACTTACGATATACATCATATAAATCCCTTTTGTCCCATTCTTTCCTAAATTCAGCCAGGTCTATGCCGAAATCTCCAACCCAATGAATGGATCCAATAACATAGTCAAAAGAATAACTATTTATAAACTTCGCCATTTCACGGTGTTTGCCTGGCGTGTAGTCCATTTCAATTGACATCTTCACATCTATGTCATTGCTCCACGCTTCATGAAAAACATTCACATAGTCTTTCATATCATAAAAGCGCCTTTCGTTTACCCATGAATTCTGCAGGATGTCTGCTGTCTGATAGAAATGATATGCATGCTCTGAGATTCCAAAAGATTCAATGCCTTTCCGGGCTGCAGCATCTGTGAATTTTCTTAAATAATCCAGGCTCAACGTGCCATTTTCGAGATGATTATGATAGTCTGTAAGCATTTCTCAAACTCCCCCAGTTTTTTTACCCATTATACTTTAAGGGAGTAAAGCGGTGCAATCATTTCTATTCTATTTTTTGCGAATGATTAGAATTTGTCCAATTTTTATTGTATCTGAATCAGCATTATTTAATTTTTTGATTGTTTCTGCCGTTGTATCATGCATTTTTGCTATAGAAGATAGAGTATCTCCCTGTTTAACAGTGTATTGTAAAGATTTCACGGGTTTTATCAATAGTTTTTGACCTGAAAAAATGTGATCAGGATTAATATTATTTAAATCCGCAATTTCCCCGGCCCGCAAATTATAGTGTGCAGCAATGGACCATAATGTTTCCCCTGTTTTAACTATATGGTAAGTTTCCTCGAAACCATTTTTTATTTTCCCTGACTCAAAATTAGATGGCCGTGCTGAAACTTCACGCGCATTTTCATCTTTCATCACTGCATTTACAGCTTGTCCAACTTCTCCCATCCCAAATGCAACAGAAGGGTCAACTGCATTTATTTTATCAGCTGTCCATGCCTGCGTATGTATTTCAAAATGGAGATGCACCCCTGAGGAGTCACCCGTGCTTCCCATCAGTCCGATTTTCTGTCCCAGCCCAACACTTTCTCCTTCAGCAGAAAAGCGTTTATCCAGATGGGCGTATACTGTTTCAGTTTGATTGTTATGTTTAATGAATATCACATTTCCATATGTTTGGGAATAATAAGACCTGGACACAATTCCTGCGTCAACAGCATAAACTGGAGACCCGGAATCTCCAGCTATATCAATGCCTTTATGCTGTCCTTCTCTTGTCCCAAACGTGTCTGTAATTACACCATCTGCAGGCCATACCCAATGCTCTGTCAGTTCCGGAATTTTTGGCTCGGCAGCTTTAGAATGCTTCCCTCCCAGAAATAACAGACTCACACAAAGAGCCATTATTCCTGCGATAAAGAAACGTCTTATGTAATCCTTCATTCTTTTCCTCCTATGTTGTCAGCTGAAATATCCGTACGAGTGCCTTTCAGTGACCGCACTCTCTTTCACCCTATGACAGCTTGTACTCTTTTAGAACAATTAATAATAAAGCTCTTAAAAGCACAGTTATTAGTATACTTCCAGCAGCATAGTTTTTATGCAGACCTGAGGGATTTTTATCCCTGAAAAAAGAAAAGGCAGCCACATTGGCCACCTCTCTAATTTGGCAAATCTCGTTTATTCGCTGCTATTGGTACTTTTAATTCTTCTGTAAGGTCAAACTTGCCTATTTTATCAACATCTGCATTTTCCAATTTAACCGTGTCAAAATCAAAGTCTTTTGCCGTCAGAAGTATTGCTTCAATCGCATGAAGTGTTGATTCATCATCAATTATTTCTGATTCATTATTAAAACGGATTAAGAGTTTGCCATCCTGTATTTCTTCTGTTTCAAAATCAATGTCTTCTGGTATGGATGCCTGTAAATTATTTTCAGTCCGGTTTTGCTTCATAGCTGTTAGAGCATCTTTTATAGAGTTGAGCTGCTCTCTTAGCGGGACCAGGAATGGTGTTGAATCTGCGCCATTTGGATATAAGAAATAATAAATTAAGTTACCATTGCTATTTTCCGGGATAAATTCCTCTCTATATCCGTAATGGCTAAATTCAATGCCGATTTCCCCTTCAGTCATGAGGTTAATCTTTTCAATATCAAGATTATTCATTATATTGGACAAGACCTTCTCTAAAAGTAATTCTGTCGTGGAAGACATACTATATGGATGATCCGCTGGCACATCAACAGTTAACATTTTATTTCCCTGATCATAGGTGAAATTTGCTTTCAGAGGATAGTAATCCTCTAAACCCCATTCATCTTCGGTCAGCCTGCCCATTGTGTCTTCAAATAATTCAAATTTCGTCCTGGCAGGATTTTCATCAACTAAAACACTGACGGGTACAATATTTTGTGCCGCCTGATCTGGAATCGCATAAGTCAGTACCTCTTTCCCTGCCAAATCTTCTTCATAAACGGCAGTAGGGCTAGATTCTGATGCAACCGTCTTCTGGCTTATCTCCTCATCATTTACTTCCGCTTCCGCTTCCGGCTCAGTGGACAGCTCTGCCTGGTCCTGTTCTTCTGAGCCTTTCTCTTGAGCAATTAATTCAGAGTCTTCCTCTTTTGCTTCCAGAAAAGTGTTATTTTCACTTGTTATTTGTTCAGATGAGGTTGATTGGTCCGCTTTCGATTCGACCTGCTTATCGGCAGACTCCTGCCAGCTCATAAGGTTTGGGACGAGAATAAAAAGCAGGAGCAATGCAGCAGCCGCTGCGATAGATGGCAGGATCCATGTTTTGTTTTTTTGCTTTCCCATCTTAATTTCGATGGCTTGATAAATGTCTCTCGGATCACGATCATCTTTAATTTTAGGCAACTGACTCAGCAATTCCTGAAGCTGCTCATCGCTCCACTTTGATTCCTTCATTATCCATTCCCTCCTTTACCTTAAAATCTTCCATATGTTTCTTAAGCACCTTTAAGGCACGATGCTGGGTTGTTTTAACCTTGCTTTCGGACCAGCCAAGTGCATCAGCTGTTTCATTAATGCTGAGTTCATGTATATATCTCATAATTATGACAAGCCTCTGGTCAATGGTGCATAAATCCAGACAGCGGTAGATCAGCTGAATTTCTTCTCTTTGCAGGGCAATTTCTTCCGGCAAGGGAAGTTCATCCTTTACCTCCTGAGTTGACCAGTCAAATTTCTCCATAATCCTTTGCTTCCAGCCCTTTTGCTTGCGAAAGGAATCTATGGCAACATTCCGCGCAATGGAAAAGAGCCATGTTTTTTCGCTGCTTTTCCCTTCAAACTTTTCATATGATTTTAATACTCTTATATAGACTTCCTGGACTAAATCCTCAGCCAGTTCCTTGTTTTTGACCATATAAAATAGAAATTGAAAAACGTCATGATGGTATTTTTTATAAAGATCATCAAAAACGGAGTCCATGGATTCCCCTCCCCGTTCAATAAAATAGTCGTTCTCTCTCTAAAAAAAGTTACAGTTTAACTATATTATTATTTTGCAGAAAAGCGCAAGAGCCTGTTTGGGTGCAGGATTACTCCCTTGCCTTCAAAAACGCCCGGCCTGTTGATTAGAACTATATTTCAAAAAAAAGGGAAGGAAACTTTATGCATCTCCTTCCCTAAGCCTATGACAAATTGTTTCCCGTGTATCAAGAACAATCGCCACATTTCTCGCCTTTATCCTTCATTTCGAGGGATAAAGATTGAAAATGTCGTACCGTGTCCGGTCTTGCTTTGAACGGTAATATGTCCTTTATGAGCTTCAATTATATTTTTTGCAATTGCAAGGCCAAGGCCAGTTCCAGATCGGCCTCTCGTTCTTGCTTTGTCCGCTTTATAAAAGCGTTCAAATACAAACGGCAGGTCTTCTTCAGGAATCCCTGAGCCAGAATCTCTCACTTCGATAAACAGTCCCCGTTCATCACTTCTCTCGAGCACTTTTACCTCTCCATTCTGAGGGGTATGCCGGATGGCATTATCAATCAGATTAGTCATAACCTGTTCAATTCTGTCCGGATCAATTTGAATAGGGACACCCTTGCTTTGCAGATCATGTTCCAGACTAATTTCCTTCTCTTTTGCCAGCCCCTGGAACTTCCTGATAATTCTTTGCAGATAGGAATTCACTTCAGTTTCTTCCATTGTCAGCTGAATATGTCCGGCTTCCATTCTGGCAAGGTCCAGCAATTCATTCACAAGCCGGCCCATTCTCAGGGATTCATCATAAATGACACTTGCCATCTCTTTTTTCTCTTCGTCCGTTCCGGCAATATCATCGACAATCGCTTCACTATATCCCTGCATCATAGAAATCGGCGTCCTTAATTCATGAGAAACATTCGCTATAAAATCGTTCCGGAGCTTATCAAGCTTACGCTCTTCCGTCATGTCCCTGATAACCGCAACCGCTCCTCTTATATATTTATTATTATAAAGAGGGCTTACGATTATCACCCAGGAACGTCCTTGTATAGAGATTTCTCCGATCTGCTCCTTCTCGGTATTAACAGCAAGCTGGAAAAGCTCCATGACTTTGGATGGCACTTCCTCTGTATTATTCTCAATGTCATCCAGTTCATAAAACCAGCTTTGCAAAAACCGCTCTGCAGGAGGATTTGTGATGAGGATCGTGCCATCCCGGTTGAAGGTGATTACCCCATCAGCCATCCCGCTTAGAATGCTTGCCAGCTGTTCTTTTTCCTGGCTTAGAGCATTCATATTGAATTTCAGCTGTCTGCCCATTTGATTAAAAGCCATGGCTAATTCGCCAACCTCATCATTAGTCAGGATCGGAACCTTTGTGTCGAATTTACCTCTTGCTACCTCAAAGGCAGCTTCTTTCATTTTTCTGAGCGGAGCATTAATTCTTGTCGATAAGAAAAATGCAAAGATGGTTGTTAGGATAATGGCAACTCCTGCAGCCAGCAAAATAAATTTAGTCGTTGAACGCAGTGTTTCATGCATGACTTCAATGGATTGATAAATAAAGACGGCCCCATTGCTGCTGTCCCCTTCAAGAGGGACCCCAATTATAAGAATCTTGCTGTCATCATCTGCGGCTACATCTGTGTACTCAGGATTAACGGATGTTACTTTTTTTACAGTCTTATCTTCCGTGAGGACTTCTTTTAAATCATCTTCCTCGGTGAGGTAGGAGATAGGGAGTTTTAATGAACCTGTATGATTTGGAGAATAGTAGTACTCTTTCGGCGAGTTAATAATGACTACTTTTGTAACATCGTCGACAAGTTCCCAGGAGATCTCCAAACCGACTTCACGATTATGCTCTTTTAAAATTCTGGTTATTTTATGGGCTGTATTTGATAATCCTTTCTCTGTTTCATTTATATGGTAATTTTCAAAAAACTCAAGCAGCATGACTGTTAAAATTAGCAGTACAAAGGAAACTAACAAAAGAATTGTGCCCCAAAGCTTACCTGCAACACTCCTAAAGAGCATCATTCATTAATAACCTCGAACTTGTAGCCCACTCCCCAAACAGTGACAATCATTCTGGCAGCCTGCTCAGAAACTTTATTTAATTTTTCACGCAAGCGCTTCACATGTGTATCGACAGTTCTTAAATCTCCGAAAAATTCATAGTGCCAAACTTCCTTAAGCAGCTGCTCCCTGTCAAAAACCTTATCCGGTGCCTTTGCCAGGAAATAGAGAAGTTCATATTCCTTTGGCGTTAAACTGACTTCTTTTCCATCAGCCAACACTTTGTGAGCGTCATTATCAATCGTTAGATGAGGAAAAACAATTACATCCTTTGCTGTTGTTTCTGTTTGAAGGTAGGTAGTTTTAGAAGACCTGCGCAATAATGCCTTCACTCGCAGCACAACTTCCCTCGGGCTGAAAGGCTTTACAATATAATCATCTGTGCCCACTTCAAATCCCTGTACGCGGTTAACTTCTTCCCCTTTGGCTGTCAGCATGATCACAGGAGTAGCTTTTTTCTCTCTCAGCTCTCTGCAGACTTCAATGCCGTCTTTGCCGGGCATCATTAAATCCAAAAGGATGACATCGTAATCATTTGCGAGAGCTTTTGACAAAGCCTGGTTTCCATTTTCCGCTTCATCAATCGAATAATTTTCACGCTCAAGGTACATCTTTAATAAACGGCGGATTCTTTCTTCATCATCCACTAGTAGAATTTTCACTTGGTTTTCCATTTTTCAAATCCCCCTAACGTTCAATAGAAATGGCTCTTCTCAAAAATCTATTTTAGCTAAAGAATTCTGCCCGTTGATTTCCGCTGCAGGCACTTAGCGACACACGGGGCTGCCTGGATTCTCCGACGCTTAGCGTCTGCGGGGTCTCCCCTGGTACGCTACTCCCGTAGGACGTTGAATGAGCTTCCTCGAAAGAACACCGCACGAAGAAAATGCGGATGCATATTCGAGGATCTCTCACCTTCCGCTCCAATCAAATCGCGGTGACACATAGTAAATATAGAGCAGAAAATCACAGAAGAATTATAGTTTTAATTAAAGCCTTCACTGTTGTGAAGTGAAGGCTTGTATGATTAATATCAGAATTATTATCTTTGAATTTTGAGAACTGTCTAACTCCAGCGCCTACCCCCTCGAGGTCACAAGCTTGTCTTGTTTCGGCTCCTAGGGACTCGGGGTCATAAGGCGTTTCCTTTCAGAAGGAAGAACGCCTTCTTACAGGAACCGTCTTATGCCTGAGGCCCGCAGGATGCGGGTCATGCAGACGTTGCCACAGGACGAGGCGATCTTAGTCTGCGTACGTTGATAGGGCAGTCGCCTCCACATTTCGAGTAATCCTCCCAAAAAGGCAAAGGACGCCTTTCCGGGAGGCCCGTCTTGTGCTTGTCGGGGGTGAGCAAGGCGGCTTCCGCTTTTCTTGTTATGATCCGGCGTAGGAGTGCAATCCTGCAATGACCAGGTTTACCGCAACCAGGTTAAACATGATAATGATAAATCCGATTACTGCAAGCCACGCAGACTTTTCACCATGCCAGCCCTTTGAAAGGCGAAGGTGAAGATAGGCAGCATAAAATAGGAAGGTAATAAGTGCCCATACTTCCTTTGGATCCCATCCCCAGAAACGAGTCCAGGCGATTTGTGCCCATATCATGGCAAATATCAACGCTCCGAGCGTAAATACCGGAAATCCGATTAATACTGAACGGTAGCCGATCTCATCAACCAAATCCAGATTAATATTTTTAGCAAGCGGCTGAAGCGCAGCTCCAACTCTTTTTCGGAGAATCAATCTTAATGCAAGATATAAAATGATACCTGAAGCCAATGACCATATAACTGTATTTAATTTTTTTGCATTAATAATTGCAGGCATTTCTGCCAGCGGTTCAAATTTCCCTTCCGTAATCAGCTTTCCTTCGTTAGGACCTGTTAAAGCGGGCATATGATACTCAAGCACATCTTCCTGTCCGTTTTTATCAACCCAGTTAAATTCGGCCTTGTAGCCGGAAGCTGAAAAGCTTGAGCTTATAATAATAAAGCCAAGTGTACAAACCAAGCCAAACATAACGGCTTCTAGCCAGAATCTCTGTTTGCTTTGCTTTGATTGATCGACTGATTTAACCAAATAGATAATTCCTGCAGCAAAGCTGACAGCTAAAATAGCCTGTCCAACTGCTGCAGTTGTAACGTGAATATGAAGCCAATCACTCTGCAGAGCCGGGATCAGGGGTGAAACTTCCCGCGGAAACATACTTGCATAAGCGATCATAAGCAAAGCAACAGGAAGCGTAAAGACTCCTAAAATAGGTGTTTTATAAATTAAATAAATCACTATAAAAGCACCTACAAGCGACATTCCAAAGAATGTTGTAAATTCAAATAAATTGCTGACAGGCGCATGCCCGGCTGCAATCCATCTCGTAATAAAGTAGCCCAACTGTGCAGCAAACCCGATAATGGTAATCCATAATCCGATTGCCGCCCATTTGTTTGGCCCTTTGTTTGTATTTTTCTTATCCTTTATGGAGCCAGCAAAAAAGACAGTAGCAATTAAATAGAGGATAAAAGCTGTGTATAGTAAATTGCTGCTTATTGTAACCACTCAGATTCCTCCTTAGCCTTTCTTTTCACTTTGATTTTGCAGCTGGTCTTCCGGCACCTTAATTCCGGTTCCGTCCAATGCTGCCTCTATTTCCCTTTTAAGTCCATGCCAGTTTTTGTTAGTGTGTCCGGCTACCCATACTTCTCCATTGACACGGCGCAGCCAGATTCTTCGATGGTTCCAATAAGACCCCTGTGCAACACCTATCATGAAAATAACACCGCCCAATGCAATAATCCATAGGGTTAAATCTTTTCGGACAGTCAGAGCCGATACATTTTTAGTATCTATGCCTTTAAATGCCATCTTATATTCATTATCACCAAAAGGTTCAATTGTCTGTCTGATTGCAACGAAGCTAATTTCGCCATCTGGCTTATCCGGAGTAAACATTTTAAAAACAAAGGCAGGATTATTAGGAACTCTGGACTTTGTTATCGGTTCCCCATTTTCATCAAATTCAAAATCAGGAAAATAGCTGACAACTTCAGCTTTATAGCCATTTCCAAGATCATATACATCCTGAGGATCGTTCAGGTCGACTGTTAAATCACCATATTCTTCACCCGTTTTTTTATTGGTCAGGGCAAAGGACATTTTGTTAAGCTCATTAAGCTTGTAATCTACTTGGTATAATGCAAATTTTTCAAACTTCAGAGGGTTATTTACCTTAATTTCAAAATCCTTAACTTTCTCGAGATCAGCCTCTTCCCCTGCAACTGTATCTCCCTGTTTTTTATAAAGAGTCACATTGGACTGATAATTTTTTGCTACCATTCCTGCTTTATCGATCGCTTCTTCAAACACTTCTTTATCTTTCTCTTTATCGTACATTTCAAGGATGAAGCCATCATTTTTAAGGTAGTATTCTCCATTGGTTTCAGGAATGACCTTTGTCTCGCCTTCCCGGATCCAGAGTATTTTGTCAACGTACATGCCTGGTACAAAACGCAGCATTCCGCCGATTAAAAATATGATAAGCCCTACATGGTTAACGTATGGGCCCCATCTTGAAAAACGTCCCTTCTCGGCAAGGATGTTTCCATTCTCTTCTCTGATGCTGTATTTCTTTGATTTTAATTTTTCTTTTGCCATAGTAAATGCCTGATCAGTGTCTTCTGCCTGTGAAACCCCAAAAACCCGCTGGCGCTGGAGATAGCTTTCATGACGGCTTACCCTCTGTTTTTTTAGAGCCCTGTACAAAGGGATTACCCTATCCAGACTGCATATTACAAGCGATATGCCGATTGAGGCAATCAAAATCAAATACCACCATGAGCTGTAAAGGTTATGGAATCCTAAATCATAGTATAATTTGCCTATCCATCCATATTGATCTTCGTAATATTCTTCAGCAGGCATGATCGGCGGAATATACATTTCCTGAGGGAGAATCGTTCCTAGGGCTGAAGCAATCAGCGTTATGACAATCAGCCAGACTCCAACCTTTACAGACGAGAAGAAATTCCATATTTTATCAATTATGGTTTTGTTATAGGTTTGCGAACGGCGTGCACTACCTTCATACCGCATATCCAGAAGTTTCTTATCTTTTTCTTTTTCTTCCAATACCTTGCCGCATGACTCACATAGTATCGTTCCTATGGGATTTACATGGCCGCAGTCGCATTTTACTTCTTTCATATATAAAACTCCCCGTAACTTATGGTTTAATCTGTTCCATATAGTTCTTGATTGTATCTTCAGTCAACTCTCCTGTAATATACTTGACTACCTTCCCGTCTTTATCGATAAGGAAAGTTGCAGGAAGAGGATTAATCCCGTAAGCTGATTGAACCTGGGTATTCTTATCAATGACAATCGGGAAAGATAAATCGTAACGCTCAGAAAATTTATTAACTGCCAAATCTGTTTCTCCTACATTGACAGCCAAAACCTGAACACCCTCATCTTTAAATTGTTTGTATTGGTTGTTCATATATGGCATTTCTTTCTCACAGGGCTTGCACCATGTTCCCCAAAAGTTCAGGAAAACACCCTGGCCTTCATAATCTGATAACCGGTGTTTATTTCCATCCATGTCTGTCAAAACGAAATCAGGTGCCTTTTCTCCTACAGCAACCTTTTGAATCTTGTCTTTCGTAAAATTAGCGTATAGCGTATATGCCACGGCAGCACCAAGGACAAGCAATATGACTGTTCTCATTACCAGACGCTGCTTCTTCATAAAAAACTTCCCTCCTAAGGCATCCTTTTCAGATCAAAAATCGTACCTTTAATACGTTAATATGTAACATATGGAAAAAGAATTTAGCCTCATAGCTGTTTACTATTATAGCATTTTTCATCATACCTATATTGTTAACAAATTATCGTAACTGTGACACTTCTATGAATTTTTATTGTGCTCACTATTTCTTCTTCATAGCAAGTGCCCGCAGCTGTTTAACTTCATGGGCAGTAAGTTCTCTCGCATCTCCCGCTGATAAACCCTGCAAAGTAAGATAGCCGTATCTCTCCCTCTTCAGTTTCAGAACAGGATGGCCAATGGCTTCAAACATCCTTCTAACCTGGCGATTTCGTCCTTCATGGATGCTGATTTCCACAATGGCTGTCTGTTTTTTCTTATCCATTGATAAAAGTTTGGTTTTAGCAGGCGCTGTTTTTCCATCTTCGAGGACCACTCCTCTTTGAAGGCTTCTCATGCTTTCTTTTGAAGGGATGCCTTTTATCTTGGCAACGTAGACTTTTTCAATCTCATTGCTTGGGTGCATTAAAAGATTTGCAAATTCCCCGTCATTGGTAAGAATGAGAATTCCGGATGTATCGTAATCCAATCTGCCAACAGGGTAAATTCTTTGTTTGATTCCTTCAAAGAAATCCGTGACGACTTTTCTGCCTTTATCATCGGAAACGGCAGAAATTACTCCTCTTGGCTTATAGAGAAGGAAATAAACGGGCTCCTCTCTCTCAACTGGAATTCCATCCACTTCAATCCGATCTGAAGGAGAGACCTTAACTCCCAGTTCCTTCACTGTTTTTCCATTAACCTTTACACGGCCTTCAGCCATTAGCTCTTCCGCTTTTCTTCGCGAAGCAAACCCAGCATGGGCAATAACCTTCTGCAATCTTTCCATATATGTCACCTCAAAGTTTTATTAACAGTATTTCATACTTTTTCACTCCTACTGAATTATGACATAATTCGTCAAGTTTTCAAAGCAAACCATAGTTAAAACAGCTTGCATCAGAAATAGTCTGTAATTACTGAATGTTGGAATTTAGATAAAAATAAAAAAAGACACCTAATTAGGTATCTTTTAATTAATAGGATGTTTTGTTTTTAAACTGATATCCGCTGATTTCCGCTGCGGCTAGTGAATCCGCAGAGAGGAACGATAGCCTCCTCACGCCGGACATTGGATTTTCTTCTGTGAATTTACACCGCACGAAGAAAATACGAATGCATTTTCGAGGATCAAGTGCTCTCCAGTCCAATCAGCCCGATGGTTAAACTTCGTTTGCAGTTAAATAGCAACAACCTGACTCATCGTTAAGACCCTATATTAAACGCCTTTTATTTTCCATTCTGTTTTACATATTTCCAAAAACAAGTGTTACAATCACTATGGAGGCAATGATGCCTGCCAAATCGGCTAAGAGTCCGACTTTGAGGGCATCTCCCATTTTTTTGATTCCTACCGCCCCAAAGTAGACCGTCAGTACATAAAAAGTTGTATCTGTACTGCCCTGAAGCACTGAGGCAAGTCTGCCTATGAACGAGTCGGGACCATGGACAGCGATTAAATCACTGGTCATTCCCAGAGCTGCAGTACCAGAGATCGGACGGATAATAGCCAGGGGCACGATATCAGGAGGTACTCCAAGGGCATCTAGTCCGGGCCTGATCAGATCCATAAAATACTCCAGAGCGCCGGAAGCCCTGAAGACCGATATGGCTACAAGCATGCCGACAAGAAACGGAATGATGGATACAGCAATTTTTATGCCTTCTTTTCCGCCTTCAGTAAAGCTTTCATAGGTAGGAACTTTCTTAAATGTTCCATATATTAATATAAATCCTATTAAAATAGGAATTAACCAAAGGGAAACAGCTGACACAATCTCCATCCTAACCTCATCCTTTACGCGTTCTTCGATAATAGAAATAACGGTCAATCATTATTGCGGCCAATGTTGAACAGAATGTAGCCACTAAAGTGGGACCTACAATATCAGTTGGCGAGGCGGAATTATAATTCATCCGTATTGCAATCACGGTTGTAGGAATTAAAGTAAGACTTGAAGTATTGATGGCCAGAAAGGTAATCATAGAGCGGCTCGCTTCATTTTTGCCCCCATTCAATTGCTTCAGCTCTTCCATAGCTTTTATACCGAGCGGGGTAGCTGCGTTTCCAAGACCGAACATATTGGCCATCATGTTTGACAGCATATATCCCATCGCCGGGTGATCACCCGGCACCTCTGGAAATAGCCTTTTCACAAGAGGCCGGAATAAGGAAGCAAGCTTCTTCAGCAATCCGGCATCCTCTGCAATTCTCATCATTCCCAGCCAAAAAACGAGTATGCTGATTAGACCGATACATAACGTGACCGCTTCTTTTGCACCATTGAAAATGGCTTCGTTCACTTCGTTTATGGTGCCATTTATCATGGCAAAGACAATGCCTATAGCGGTAAGCATTACCCAAATGATATTAACCATTGATCTTCACTCCCGCAATGGAGGTAAAAAGACCCTTAAAGTATTCTAAAAGCGATTTATCTTCTTTTGCTTTATCATGCTTGTAATATAAAGGAAGTTTTTTAACAGGCTGATCTTCAAAATACACTGTTGCCTGTCCTATGACTTCAGGCATTGTCCGGCTGTCTTTCCACTCTGTTTCAGGTTTCTGCAGCTCTATATTAATCTTAAACTTGTCTTTTTCCTCTTTTAAAACAGGGTAGTGGTAGGGATGCTTTAAATAAACTTTGCCTTTATAATATTCTTCATCAATATCATCTATAATTCCCTCGGGCAGGACTTCCACAATTTCATAGGTTTTAAAAGCTTTCTCATACATATTAATATGGTCATTCCAGTCATCGGGTCCGTTTAAGGTTACTGCAATCAGATTAAGGCTGCCTTTGGATGCTGTTGTAACAAGAGTTCTTTTTGCCCTTTTTGTATATCCTGTTTTTCCCCCGGTGCAATACTCATATAATTCAGTCAGGAGCCTATTTTTATTTTTCCACACCCTGTCCCAGCTTTCATTCGGATTTGGTGCTCTGTGCACCTTTGTACCAGCAATCTTTTGGTATGTCTCATTATTCATTGCATACCTGGTCAGCAAAGCCATATCATACGCTGTCGAATAATGGTCTTCATGATCATCCAGACCATGGGGATTTGCGAAATGTGTGTTCTTCATGCCAATCTCTTCAGCTTTCTTATTCATTAAAAAGCCGAATCCTTCAAGACTTCCGCCAACATGCTCTGCGATTGCAACAGCAGAGTCATTGCCTGAACGAAGCATGAGTCCATAGACCAGATCTTCAAGCTTAATTTTTTCGCCTGCCTTTAGATAAATCGAGGAGCCTTCCGCTCTGACAGCACGCTCACTTACTTTAACCATGTCGTCCATTTTTCCGGACTCTATAGCCAGAATTGCTGTCATTATTTTTGTAATACTTGCTATTCTCCTCACTTCATTTGCATCTTTCTGGTAAAGGATACGGCCAGAATCCTGCTCCATTAATATGGCACTCCGGGCACTTACTGAAACAGACGCTTCTGCCTTCTGAGGAATATTCATCACCATCAACGCGGTGGCCAAAACCATGGCCATCAGCCTTCTAAACCATTTCATTGCACAAAACCCCGTCTCCTTTGTGGAATGTCAAATTGAGCGAAATACAGGATCCCCCCGCAGAGAGGAGCTCCATGTTTTTCATTTATTTGTACAAGTTTATGCAGGACAAGTAGTGATATGACTATTAAGTTTGACTTGTCAGGCGGCTTTGGAAAAGGCTTGTCCATCAAAAATGAGGGGAATACTCTTGGTACTCCCCTTTTTCTTATTTCTTCTCCTATTTAGAACGGCTTCCATTTTAACTCAGATGCTTTTAAATACCTGTCTTCTACATCCTTCCAGTTGACAACATTCCACCAACTTTTCACATAATCTCCACGATTATTTTTATATTGCAGATAATATGCATGTTCCCATACATCTAAAACCAGCAATGGGATCGTATCCCACTGGGTTAAGAGCATATGTCTTTCCGACTGAAGTATTTCGAGTCTGCGCGCTCTTGGCGACCAGACCAGTATTGCCCAGCCTACGCCCTCTACCTGTTTGGCTGCTTCAGTGAAATGGTTTTTGAACCTCTCAAAGCTCCCAAAGTATTTGTTAATTTCTTTGAGGAGTGCCCCAGAAGGTTTTCCTCCGCCCTCAGGGCTCATATTATTCCAGAATATCGTATGCAAATAATGGCCCGATCCATGAAAGGCGAGTTCACGGGACCAGTGTTTTACGAGACTGTAGTCATTATTGTCTCTCGCATTTTGAAGCATCACTTCTGCTTTATTCAATCCATCCACATAAGATTGATGATGCTTATCATGATGCAGTCTCATAATTTCACCTGAGATATGCGGTTCAAGTGCACTGTAATCATAAGGGAGCGGAGGCAAAAAGTGCTTACCCGCAGAAATGTACGGTTCATTGATATAGATATTTCCAAGCTGCTGTCTATTAGTAAAATAATTCTCCATATCGGAATGAAGAGTATCTACGTGTTCCTGCAGCTTTTCGAGGGCTTCAATATCGAGGGGACCGTTTATTCCATCCATAATTTCGGTAAAATGATCCAGCCTTTGCCACAGTTCATTGTTTTGTTCAACATCCTCCGAGTCTAAGAAATCTCTTAGCTCTTTGTTCCATTTTGTAACTTCCTTGATGTAATCTTCCATTTTACTCATACAATCCCTCACTCACTTCTTTTTATAGCTCACTTTCTATTTGTATGAGTGGAAGTTTGTACGTTTTCCAAAGAAAATTGGAAACCTGCATATAAAGTGAAACTTCAATCTTTTACTGCCCGCTAGACTGCAGTAAACCCGCCCACAAAAAAAGAACAGCCGCCTGCTGTTCTTCAACATTCCTATTTTGATTGAATCATTTTTGTCCGGTAGTCGGTTTCGTAATATTCAAGTTCCTCCCGAATCCGCTGGAACTCTCCTTCCAGCTGCCTGAACATTGTTTTTAGGCTGTCAGGAACTTCCTCGTGGAATTGGATTGAGTTTTTTCCAGTATATGCTGAACGGCTATTCTCAAACCAGGCATCATTTTTCGGAGAGAAAAACTCTTCAATGCATTGATGGTAAATCCGATATAATGTCTTTTCGGCAGCCCCCTTTTGGAAGGGTTCACTTTTTAAAATGATCGTGCAGGTATCAAGCCCTTCTTCACAATAAACCAGGAGTTTTCTGACATGTGAAAGAATGCTTTTATAATAATTCACATTTCCCTGTTTTTCTGTTTCAAGATCTTTAATCGTTGTATTATTTAAGAAATCTTCAAAAGCGGCAACGCTATTACCGAGGAAATTTTTCACATCTTCCATTTGTGATTTAACGATTGAATTCCCCATCCATTACACCCCCGTATTTATACACTGGCTATTACTGCGGTTGAACAATAAAATCTAAAGGTGATCGCAGGTCAAAGGATTTTTTATTCTCCAGCGCTTCAAAAATGGATGGAAGCTTGGAAAAGTCCAGATCCTGAAAATAGGATGCAAAATCAGCCTTTGAGTTAAGATAAATTCGTTTACGATGCCTAAAACCCGGGTTCTTTAATAAACATGAAAGAGCAACAAGATCCTTGAACTGCACCTCTCTCGAACCAGCAATGAAGACCGGGTCCTGTTCATAGGGTGTGAACTCATTCATGGATTCATCAAAGAAACGGACATATAAAACATGAAAAGTTTTCTCCTGCCCATCTTCTTCGAACACAATCTCGCTTCTGTTAAAAAAGTCTTCCGAAGTGTTCGGCTTTTCTTTTTCAAGCTCGTATCCAATGCAATGTTTAATCAGCAAGCAAAACCCTCCTATTTCCCCCGACGGTTTTAAGATGATATGTATGACAGCTGTTTTAAAAGGAAAGGGAAAAATATAAATCTATTTTACCACACTTCCTATGTAATGTGTCAGAAAACTCAAGAATCTAGCTCCTGGAACTTCTCAAAGAATAAATCTGCCTCTTCCTGGAAGGAATCCTCTTCTTCACTAACCTTATCGGGGAGCGGCGGAAGCTCTTCTATGCTTTTAAGGCCAAAATAATCAAGGAATTCTTTAGTCGTTCCATACAGGTAGGCCCGCCCTGTTCCTTCTGCCCGTCCAACTTCTTTAATCAGTACTTTTGCCGATAATGTCTGAAGAGGCCTCTCTGTCTTGACTCCCCTTATCTCTTCAATCTCTGTCCTTGTAATAGGCTGTCTGTAAGCAATGATTGCCAATGTCTCGAGTGCCGCCTGAGATAAGGAAGCGGACGATGGAGATTCTACCAGCTTTTTTAAATACGCAGAAAACTCTTTTTTCGTAACCAGCTGAAAAGTCCCTGCCAGTTCAACCACCATAATTCCGCGGCTGCTATTGCTGTAGTCTTCAATAAGGCTGTCCATGATTTCACGGGCCTGAAGTTCTTCCACCTCCAGAACATGGGCAATTTGCTTTAGGGATAAGCCTTCATCACCGGCTGCAAACAGAAGGCTTTCAGCAATTCCTTTCCAATTAATAATCTCCATACTATTTGTCTCCTTCCATGGACGCTACAAAGATATCCGAGAAGTTTCTGTCCTGCTCGACCTGTATTTCTTTGCGCTTGATTAACTCCAGCACCGCCAAGAAAGTAACCACTATATGTTCTCTGTCTGATATTGGAAAAAGGTCGGTGAATTTTTTCCTCCCCTTAAAATTCCTTAATTGGTCCACAATTTCAGACATCCGCTTCTCTATGGGAATCTCCTGACGGGCAACTTTCGCAGAAAGCGGCCTTTGCAGTTTCTTCCTTCTTAATAACTTTTGCAGAGCACCAAGCATATCATAAAGACTTACATTCAAATCAGCTTTTTCCTGCTGAGAATCATTCACATATTCTGAAAGGTCTGCAGGCGGCTTTGTATACATTAAACTTCTATCCTGTTCGCGCTCCTTAAGCTCTTCTGCAGCTTCCTTATATTTACGGTATTCAATCAGCCGTTCTACAAGTTCATCTCTTGGATCTTCCTCCATTTCCATTCCAAATTCATCCTCCAGCTCTTCCTCTTCATGCTTTGGCAGGAGCATTTTGCTTTTAATAGCCAGCAGTGTAGCTGCCATCACAAGATATTCGCTTGCTACGTCAAGCTGGAGCTCTTTCATTGTATGTATATAAATGAGGTATTGCTCGGTTATTTCTGATACAGGAATGTCATAGATATCGATTTCCAGCCGATTGATAAGATGAAGAAGGAGATCCAGCGGCCCCTCGAACGCATCTATTTTTACGTTATAATGATCATATTGCATAAATACCCACCAAATTTTCCTAATATTGATTCCGTTAAACGCCAAAAGACTATATCTAGTATAGATTATTCATTAATGTTATCCAATAGAAAAATAACCCTGATGTCCGGAATGCCCCCAATTTCATTTTCAAATTTTTTTGATGCGCCCAATCATTCAGGCAATTGCCTACATACGATGTATGGAAATAAAGATACAGGAGGTATTTTGAATGTCTAATTCTGGATTTGGAGATTGCGGAACCGGGTTTGCTTTAATTGTAGTGTTGTTCATCCTTTTAATTATTGTAGGAGCTTCCTGGTGCTTCTAAATTGTTGCGTTAAATACAGTAAATAACAAATTCAGCACTTTGCTGGCTGGACCTGAACAAGGATTGCCTTTCAGAGACCAGCCAGAAGCGCCAAAATATACGTGTTCAAAAGCCCGGTTAAATCGCCGGGTTTTTATTTTTCTGATAACCGCTTCTCCTATGTTAAAATAAAGAAAGAATTGTCAAGGAGTGAAAGTATGTATCCTGATGCATATATCGAGTTCATGGTCCATTTTCATGGTGACCGTGATTATTTTGAATGTCACGAAATACTGGAGGAATACTGGAAGAATACAGATCGAAACAATAAAAGTTCTACATGGGTTGGGCTAATTCTCATGGCAGTTTCTTTTTATCATCATCGCAGAGAAAATAATAATGGTGCCGAACGTACTCTCCGCAAAGGAATCGGCATATTGGAGTGCAGTCCTGCAGATTTGACGGCACTGGGACTTAATGCAGATCAATTGATGAAAGACCTTAAGGACAGGCTCGAGCTGATACAAAAAGGCGGTAAGTACACGAGCGTTAATTTGCCAATAACAGACCACTTGCTTAAGGAAAAATGCATGGATGTTTGCTCCTCCAAGGGATTTGCCTGGTGCTCTGACAGCATTCTACTGGATAAAGAAATTGTTCACCGCCATAAAAGAAGAGATAGAACAATGGTCATTAAAGAGAGACTGGATGCCCTGAATCAGAAAAAAAGGCAGGAATAATAATTATTCGCTGCCTTTTTCTTTATTTTCATTATTGATATCACACTTGTTCAAAAAAGCTTCCGTTTCATCAGTTGCAGTTAACGTTTTGCCAGGGTATAGTTCATCCAATGCTTTTATCATTGTTTTGCCTATCCCTTGATGCCGGTGTGACGGGTTAACAGAGATATGCTGAATCTCCATGGTCTGATCACTTGATGTAACCCCAACCAGCCCAATTATATCTTCGTCTTCCTTCCACAAAAACAGCTGCCAATTTTCTTCTGATTCATATTGCTTCATCGTCTGCTGCAGCCTTTTCAGGTCTTTTTCATTAGGCATGAAAGATAAAAGACCCATTGCAATTTTTTCAAATGATTTTTTATATCGAATTAGCATATTAATCCCTCATTATTTGAATAAAAACATCATAACTATTTTTCCCACTTTTTAATATTTATAAACTTACCATAACAGTATATGTATTCATGCTGAATGTTGCTATTTTCGAATAAAAACCGTATAATTCATTGCCTTAGCGCCTTTTTTGATACAAGACGGCTCTAAACTATAAAAAACCAGTAAACCAGTCCCCATCCGATACTTAAGACAAGCAATAAAATAAAAAGAAGCCAATTGCTTTTTTTCATGATTCCTTACTGCCCCCATTTATATAAATCCTATGACTCACAAACTATCATTCATTTTACACTATTCTTTTTGATAATTCCATTCTGCTTGCTGAAATAGGCATTTTGAGCTAATGTTTCAGGTAAAGAAGAATTGAAACTTTTCCGCATAAGAATCGTCTATTTACAGGAAGCCATTATAATTAAGGCAGACTTGTCATACATGGCTTACCTATTTTTGCTTCGGGAGGAAACCGCATGAAATGGAATAAAATGCTTGCGCTATTCATGATTTCGCTATTATTTATTATGCCGATACAGGCATTTGCCGATATGGCAGAAGGTGACGTAATTGTCACCCTAGGAGAGAATCTATCAGAAGAACAAAAAAATATGCTTCTGGCTGAAATGAAAGCTCCGAAAGATGCGGCCATCATTACTGTTTCAAATGAAGAAGAACATAAATATCTTGGCAATTATATCTCTAAAGCTTTAATAGGCACGAGAGCGATATCTTCTTCAGCTGTCACAATAGCAAAACAAGGCTCCGGACTTGAAGTTGAGACAAAGAATATCAACTGGGTTACTGATGAAATGTATATTAATGCCTTGATTACTGCAGGTGTAAAAGATGCGAAAATCTATATAACAGCTCCTGCGAATGTTTCCGGAACAGCTGCCTTAACAGGCATCATCAAGGCATATGAAATTTCGGCCGAAAAAACAATCCCTGAAGAAGTAAAACAGGCGGCTAATGAAGAAATGGTCGAAACAGCTAAGCTTGGCGATTCGGTCGGAAACGAGAATGCTGCTGCTTTAATTGCCAAAATTAAAGAGGAAATTGCAAAAAACTCACCTGAAACCGATGCAGAACTAAGAACTATTATCGAAAATGCCGCCAAGGAACTCGGCATCACTCTGACTGAACAGGAGATTTTAAGTTTAATAGATTTGTTCAACAAGCTGAAAGAGCTTGATATCGACTGGAATCAGGTCGGCGAGCAGCTTAACCAGGCAAAAGACAAAATATCCAAATACCTTGAAAGTGAAGAAGGCCAAGGTTTTTTAGAAAGTTTAAAGCGTTTTTTTGTGAGTGTAATAGACGCTGTTAAAGCCTTCTTCTCTTAAAAAATTAAGCTGCCTTGACGGGCAGCTTAATTTTTTATTTTTTCATTGATTGGCAAATCCAATCTTAAAATGTCCTCGTATGTTTCTCTTTTAACAACCAGCTTTGCCTCTCCATTTTCAATAAAAACGACAGGCGGCCTTGGAATTCGGTTATAGTTGTTTGCCATGGAATAGCCGTATGCGCCGGTGCAGAAAACCGCCAAGAGGTCTTGATCCCCTGCTTTTGGAAGAGGCAAATCCCAAATAAGCATATCGCCTGATTCACAGCATTTACCGGCAATTGATACTGTCTCTTCGGGTTTATCCAATACCCGGTTTGCCAATACCGCTTCATATTTAGCCTGATAAAGAGCCGGCCTGATATTGTCACTCATGCCGCCGTCCACAGCCAGATAATTTCTGACATTTGGAACCTCTTTGCGTGATCCCGTCTGGTATAAAGTTGTCCCTGCATCTCCCACAAGGGAGCGCCCCGGCTCAATCCAAATTTCCGGCATCTTCATTGAGTAATGTTCAGCCTGTTTCTTAACTTCCCCAATGATTTCTTCAACATATTGAGATGCATGAATCGGATCATCATCTTCTGTATAGCGGATTCCAAAACCTCCGCCTAAGTTAAGCACTATAGGTTCATAAGCATGCTTTTCTTTCCATTCTGCCATCTTTTCAAAAATTTTCTTGGCAGCCAAAATGAATCCTGTTGTATCGAAAATCTGAGAACCGATATGACAATGCAGTCCAAGTGTTTCGATCCAGCTTGAATTCAGCGCTTTTTGTAAAGCCGTTTCCGCCTGTCCATTCTGAAGGTCAAACCCAAATTTTGAATCTTCCTGGCCAGTTAAGATATAATCATGGGTATGGGCTTCAATTCCAGGTGTAACCCTCAGTAAGATTTTTGTCCTGGCTGCAAGAGATTCGCAAATCTCCTCTAATAATTCCAGCTCATAAAAATTATCGACAACAATACAGCCGACCTGATTCTTAAGAGCCATTTTCAATTCTTCTCTGCTTTTATTATTCCCGTGAAAATGAATTCTTTCAGGTGGAAAATCTGCAGCAAGAGCCGTGTATAACTCTCCGCCTGAAACTACATCCAAAGAAAGACCTTCTTCATCAACAAGCTGAACCATGGCCACTGTAGAAAAAGCTTTGCTTGCATATGCCACTTGTGCTTTTATTCCAAGCTTATCGAAAGTCTGCTTAAATCCCCTTGCCCGTTCTCTTATTAATGCCACATCATATACGTATAAAGGTGTTCCAAATTGACCGGCAAGATCGACTGTGTCCATACCGCCAATTTCAAGATGCCCTTTTTCATTTACCTTCATGGTGCCGTGAAAATACATGGTTCCCCCTCTTCCTTTTCCGCAGGAGCCAGGCCAGGTTCCCCTGCCCCCGTGATTAATCAGTTTATGAAAGAAAAAGACAGCTGCGTAAGAGACTGTCTATTCTGTTTCCTTTAATCCTTTATTTAATTAAAAAAACTTTACCATATTTCGTGTATTTCCGCAATCGGCATTACGCGTATTTCTTATTTAACAGGCTGCTTATAACGATTTTTAGTCTGGACAATACTCGGCCTGATCTTTGAACCGGGCATGGAACGGCGAATCAGGATCTGGGTTAAAGCCACCGGGCTGAATGGAATAAATGGCCATAGATATGGTGTATTTAAAGATTTAATGCTTGCCAGCAGGAGAATGATTAGTGTGAGTCCCACGACTAGGCCGGGTGTATGGAAAATGGCAACTGCCACAAGCAAACACAATCGCAGAATTTTATTGGCAATGCTCAGTTCATAGCTTGGTGTCGTATATGTCCCAATTGCCGAAAGTGATACATATAAAATGACTTCAGGAACAAATAGGCCAACATCTATGGCAATTTGGCCTATAAGTACAGCGGCTATTAAGCCCATAGCTGTTGAAAGCGGTGTAGGTGTATGGATGGCTGCAATCCTTAGAAACTCAATTCCGATGTCTGCAAGAAACAGCTGGGCTATGACAGGCACATTCGTTTCTTCGTTTGGTCCGATAAACGCGATCCTTTCAGGCAGAAGCGAAGGCTCCAAAACAAACAAGAACCATAGCGGCAAAAGCACAACAGAAGCCAAGAGACCTAAAAAGCGAATCCAGCGGACAAATGTGCCGACAGCTGGCGATTGCCTGTATTCTTCCGCATGCTGTAAATGATGGAAATAAGTAGTAGGTGTTATAATCACACTTGGTGAAGTATCAACAAAAACAATAACATGCCCTTCAAGCAAATGGGCTGCTGCCACATCTGCCCTTTCCGTATACCGTACCAGCGGGAAGGGATTGTAACCCTGTTTCAGTATAAATTCTTCAACTGTTTTATCAGCCATGGTAATGCCATCTATTTCAATGGCTTTTATTTCTTTTCTAATTAAATCAACTAAATCCTGATTGGCCACATCTTTAATGAAACCAATGGCAACATCCGTTTTAGACCTTTCACCTACGCGCATTATCTCAAATCGCAGTCTCTCATCCCTAATTCTTCTGCGGGTTAAGGCCGTGTTTACTATAATATTTTCTACATAGCCATCTCTTGATCCGCGGACAACTTTTTCAGTATCCGGCTCCTGAGGGGTTCTGCCGGGATAGCTTCTGACATCGATGACAAGCCCTTCTCCCTCTCCCTCGCCTACAACCACAATTAGACCTGAGAGCACCTGATCGACCAGCTCATCCATTGTTTTAATGTGTTCAATTGATTGATGCCTCAGCCTGTTTTCAATGATTTTAAAAAGGTTAGCGGAAAGTTTTTCACTGTCATTGATTCCAACCAATCCCTCAATGATAGCAATGATATAATTCGTATCCGTTAATCCGTTAATATAATAGAAATGTACATCCTTCCTTAAGATCGTTAGCTTTCTGACACCCAGATCGAAGCTTTCTCCCAGGCCGACTCTATTTTTCATATATTTTTCAATTTCATGTACGGATTCAAATATGGGTGTCTTATCTTCTTTCGTCTTCCTTTGTGCCATAATAGCCGCTCCTTTCCAATACAAGTTCTACTGCCTTTTTAGTAATCGGTGATCCTGCATCATAATGATCTTTTTTGGACATCTTCCCGATATCGCCAATTCCCACGATTATCGGCACATCCAGCTGATCCAGACAATAAACGGTATCACCATTGATTCTGCCTATTTCCATCTCGGGAACTCCAAACTTATCAACTCCGTAGGGGGTTAATTCGCCATTATTATCAATACACACATCTACTTTTGTCCATTCGGCCTGTCTTGTTTTTGAGGCAACTGCTATGATTCCCAGAACATCGATATCCTTATGGCACGCAACATATTTCAGCGCATTCTCTCCAGTTCCCTCCCCGATAAACCCGCTGTCATCAAACATAACCAGGACAGGATCATGGGAAACCTTTTTTATTAGCTTGACGATTTGCTGACCGGTTAAGATTGAAGGGTTTCCATGCGACAAGGACAAACATCTTCCTCCGATTTCCTTAGCAACAAGTTCAACTGTCTTCCTTGCAAAATCGTCTCCATCTGTTATAAGAATGACGTGCCTCCGTTCATCCATAGCGGCTTTTCCTTTCCGAATCCTCATTTTTTCTTTAAATATGCCCAGCCGATTGCTTATTTATTTACAAAATAAATCCATTGAAACAGTGATCCGAACACCTTTCCAAATACAAATGCCATTAATAAAATCGCAATTTTCCCATCCACTCCGATTCTTTTCGCAAGGATTGGAAATACATTCAAAACTTCGGTTAAAGCTGCTGCCAGCATTCCAATAAATATTCCCGACGCGAGCCCCAGGGGGATTAAAAGCAGCGGTGTTAACTGGAGCACCGGATCCCATAAAGTTGCCAGGGCACCTGCCAAAGCACCCATAACAACTGCAGCTTCATAATGATGGATCATTTTCATCGTTTTGGTCAGCTGGGTCAGCCTCGGGATAATGCCTAAAACAGCCAGAAAGGCAACGAACCCTGAACCAACAGCGAGCCCCCCCGCAAATCCAATGATCATTACCAGGACAACATTAATGGTCATCAAGATACTTCATACTCTCCTTGTTTTCTTTCAATGCAACATAATTATCAAGATCCAGCTGATAATTGAACATTTCCACTTCCAATGGGCTAGGCTCTTCATTAAGCCGCTTCTTAAAAACATGATTAAAGAATATGATCATGCCGAGCCCCAGGCCTATGGAATAGGGAATTTGAAAAATGAGGGGCTTTCTGTCCACTTCCCCAGTTATGAGAGTGTAAATTCTAAGCTGTACAGCCTGCATGCTCACATCTTCATGAAAATTCATAATTGCCAGGGCGGCACCAATAAACAGAAGCAGCCAAACCAGCAGGAAAAGAGGGAATGATACTTTTTGCTTTTTTGTAACAACCTCAACTATCGATTGAGCCGGCCCAATCGACTGGACCTCCAGGTTTGAAAATAATTGGGTAATGGCACGAATTACCTTCATAACGTCAATTATCACAATATTTTGGTCATGCTCATTTACTTTATATAGCGGAAGTGCACAAAGCTTTACATAAATATCATCATCGGCAATGACCTGTGCAATATCTTTAAGCAGTATTATCTGATTGGGCCGTATTTGCAGACGGTGCCGCAAGCGAATATAAACTGTTTTCTCCAAAACGCTCACTTCCCACAAAGTGATTTCCTTTTTATAAACTTGGTACGACTATTTAGAGCGTTTCCGCTTTTGTGTCTATATTTAGTATGAGTTACATATATTAGCTTCATGAACTCCAATAATTGGCTGTTTAGAAAAGCAGCAGAAGTGGGGGATCTAGACAGTTATCGATGTCCAAAGCTTTATGCTTTGGTATTTTGAAAATAAAAAAAAAGACCGGATGGATTTATATATCCATTCGATCTTTCATTTGCTGGAGTATCTTTTTTTCAAGACGCGATACCTGAACCTGGGAAATACCAAGCCTTGCTGCCACTTCAGATTGAGTCTGATCTTTATAATAGCGCAAATAAACTATCAGTCTTTCCCGCTCATCCAATTCGCGGATCGCTTCTTTTAGAGCTATTTTATCAAACCATTTCCCTTCATTGCCATCATCTATCTGATCGAGCAGCGTTATGGGATCTCCATCATTTTCATAAACTGTTTCATGTATTGATGAAGGTATCCGGCTTGCTTCCTGGGCTAGGATAATATCTTCCGGAGAGATTTCCAGAAACTCGGAAAGCTCTGTAACTGTTGGGATGCGGCCAAGCGTTTTTGATAGCTCATCTTTGGCCTTCCTGATTTTATTGCCCATTTCCTTCAATGAACGGCTTACCTTCACCGTTCCATCATCGCGGATGAATCTTTGGATTTCTCCGATAATCATTGGAACCGCATAGGTTGAAAACTTCACATCATAACTGAGATCAAATTTATCAACCGATTTCAACAAGCCAATACAGCCAATTTGGAAAAGGTCATCCGGTTCATATCCTCTATTCAAGAATCTCTGGACGACAGACCAGACAAGACGCATATTTTTTTGAACAATTTTGTCTCTCGCACCCTGATCTCCGCTTTGGCTTTGCTTTATAAGCTCCTTGACTTCATTGTCCTTTAAATAGGTTTGGCCCTTCTCTGCTTTAACCTCCACATCCATAGCAAGACTCCCTTAATTGCATAGCATTTTACTATTTGATAAATGCTTCCTTAATCGGATCTCTGTGCCTATCCCCGGCTGCGATTTGATTTCGATTTCGTCCATGAAATTTTCCATGATGGTAAAGCCCATACCTGATCTTTCCAGTTCAGGCTTTGTTGTAAATAACGGCTGACGTGCCTCCTCCACATCCATAATTCCAAGGCCTTTATCCTTAATGGTCAAATCAATGAATCCATCTTCAATCAGGACAGAAATATAGACAATCCCATTAGGATCATTTTCATAGCCGTGAATAATGGAGTTGGTTACAGCTTCGGAAACGACAGTTTTAATTTCTGTCAGTTCATCCATTGTCGGATCAAGCTGAGCAATAAAAGCAGCAACAGTGACACGAGCGAATGATTCATTTTGGCTAAGTGCGCTGAATTCGAGGTTCATCACATTTTTCATATTTCAGGCAACCCCCAATCTTTGCAGTGCGTTTTCTTCTGTCGGTTCTAAACGGATAATCTTAAATAAACCCGACATATCAAATAGTCTCTGCACCGCTGGAGAAATGGCACAAACAACCATTTCACCATGCTTTTGTTTGATTTGTTTGTATCTGCCCAAAATAACTCCCAACCCTGAACTATCCATAAAAGAAAGCTGCTCAAGGTTTAAAATAATGTGATGGATGTCATGCTCTTCAATCGCCCTTGTTGCCTGTTCACGCAGCTCATCTGCCGAATGGTGGTCCAGCTCCCCGCTTAAACGAATACATAAGACATCATGCTTCACTTCCAAATTAATGTTAAGACTCACTATCTTAGCCTCCTTATCTGGTACCCGCAACTGAAAAAGCCGCTAATACTCCATGCTCTTTCTCCGGATAGGATAAGCCGGAATCTCAAAAAATTCCGGTATCCGCCCTTATAGTGAGTCAATTTCGATGCATGATGTTTCATTTCCTTCCTGGAGACAAAACTAGTGCATTTTCGCTAAAAATAATTAACATAAAGATTCTTTTCGACAAAAATGAATGGTTATTTATTCAGCTTTTGAAAATAATCCCATAGATCTCTTAAACAAGGTCCACCATGATGCTTCCATACTATCTTCTTTAGCAACCAGAGGGCTTTCAACTAAAACTTTTCCATTCTTTTTCAAGGTTAGTGTCCCGATTTGATCGCCCTTTTGGACAGGTGCTTTAATATTTTTATTTAATGTAACTTTTTGTTCAATTTCCTCAATGCTTTCACCTTTTTTAGTTAATAGGGAAATCGGTTCGCTTGTCAGGGCTTCAACCATTTTCTTCTCCCCTTTGCTTACTGCAACTTTGCCAAGGACATGATTTCTTTCATACATTGGATGTGTCTTATATTGGCTAAATGCATAGTCGAGCATTTTAGTCACTTGGGCATTGCGTTCTTTGGAAGTCGGTGCGCCAAATACAACTGCTATTACCCGCATGCCATCTTTCTCGGCAGTTGCTGTCAAGCAGTATTTTGCTTCAGATGTGAAACCTGTTTTAAGCCCATCAACTCCTGGATAAAATCGCACAAGGCGATTTGTATTGACAAGCCAGAATTTTTTATCTGTGTCTTCACGAAGATAGGCTTCATAGGTTCCAGTAAAATCTGTTATCTTTTCATATTTAAGGAGCTCTTTTGCCATTATTGCCATATCATGTGCAGTACTGTAATGTTCTTTAGCTGACAGGCCTGTAGGGTTTTGGAAATTAGTGTTCTTAAGGCCTAATTCCTTTGCCTTATTATTCATCATTTCAACGAAAGCTTCTTCTGAACCGGCAATTCTCTCAGCCATTGCAACGGACGCATCATTTCCTGAACCAATAGCGATTCCCTGCAGCATTTGCTTTGTGGTCATTTCTTCACCTGGCTCAAGGAAAATTTGCGAGCCGCCCATTGATGCCGCATACTCGCTTGTCCGGATTTTCTCATCCCATGACAGCTTTCCTTCATCTATAGCTTCCATGATTAGAAGCATTGTCATTACTTTAGTCATACTCGCAGGCGGCAGCTGTTCACCGCTATTTTTTTCATACAATATCGATCCGGTATCACGTTCGATAAGAATTGCGGATTTCACATTATCCGCTAAATCTGCACTGCTTTCTCTTGCAAATCCTGAAGGAACAAAGATTGTTGCCATTAATAATGTTATTAACATCAATGAGACGAGTCGTTTCATCACACAATACCTCCATTCTTTATAGCCTCCATTTTTTCCATTCAAAGAAAATTTATACAGTTCTGGCTGACTAAAAAGAAAATAAGAGAAACAGCACCACAGCAAAAAGCCGCCAGACATGAAGTCCTGGCGGCTTTTTGCTGCTATATTATTCAGTTATTTCTTCATGAATCAATACTGGAGCCGGTACTTTTTCAGTCGACATAGCAATGTTTTCATAAAGCATATTTCTTACTTCTTCTACATTTTCGAAGTTGCTGTAGATGGTTACGAGAGATTCGCCCTTCTGTACCTGGTCGCCGATTTTCTTTCTTAACATAAGGCCGACAGCAAGATCGATTTCGGATTCCTTGGTTGCTCTTCCTGCTCCTAAAAGCATGGCTGCTGTTCCGATTTCATCCGCTGCAATCTCAGAAACATAGCCATCCTGCTTAGCTTCTAATTCAAATGTATATTTTGCCTGAGGCAATTTTTGCGGATCATCAACAACGGAAGCATCTCCGCCCTGAGAGCTTAAGAATACTTTGAATGTGTCTAAAGCGGAACCGTCTTTAATAACATTTTCAAGCTTCTCACGCGCCTCCTTCAATGAATTCGCTTTTTTCGCCAAGAAAACCATATGGCTGCCCAAGGTCAGGCAAAGTTCTGTCAAATCTTCAGGACCTTCGCCTTTTAATGTATCGATCGCTTCTTTTACTTCAAGGGCATTTCCAATTGCATAGCCCAGCGGCTGGCTCATATCGGAGATAACTGCCATTGTGTTTCTGCCAACATTATTTCCGATTCGAACCATCGCTTTCGCTAATTCACGTGAATCATCAAGTGTCTTCATAAATGCGCCAGCGCCTGTTTTAACATCAAGGACAATGGCGTCAGCACCTGCAGCGATTTTCTTGCTCATAATCGAACTTGCAATTAGAGGAATGCTGTCGACTGTAGCTGTAACATCGCGCAGTGCATACAACTTTTTGTCAGCTGGTGTTAAGTTTCCGCTCTGTCCAATTACTGCAATTTTATTTTGATTAACAAGCTTTATAAATTCATCATTTTCAATTTCCACATGGAAACCTACTACAGACTCAAGTTTGTCGATTGTTCCGCCTGTATGTCCGAGTCCCCTGCCTGACATCTTCGCAACCGGAACACCCACTGCCGCTACAAGCGGCCCCAGGACCAGTGTTGTTGTATCGCCAACACCGCCAGTTGAATGTTTATCTACTTTAATGCCTTCTATTTTCGATAAGTCGATTTGATCACCGGATTCTACCATCGCCATAGTCAAGTCGGCTCTTTCGCTCTCTGTCATTCCCTGGAAAAAGATAGCCATTGTTAAAGCACTTACCTGATAATCCGGGATTGATCCGTCTGTATATCCTTTAATGACAAACTGAATTTCTTCTGTTGTTAACTCAAGTCCATCCCTTTTCTTTTCAATAAGATCCACCATTCTCATCATCAAACACCACTGCTTTCATTTATTCTTTTCTTATGGCTCTAATCTAATCGGATTGTTGTTTTTGTTCAATAAGCAGCCCGTTGATTTCAGCACGGGACACTTGCTTCCCGCAGGGAGGAACGAGAGCCTCCTCTGAGCAGGAGTCAAGTGCCCTCCGCTCCAACCAACTTAGTAATTAAACTAAGTTAGCCGCATAGCCTCAGAATCAACATGCCTTAAAAAATCTTATACACCAAGTTCCTTAACAATTGCTTTCACATAACGAAGGAAATCGGCTTTAACTTTCTCAGTTGTTTCGATTACTTCTTCGTGGTTCAGCGGCTGATCCAGGATACCTGCAGCCATATTTGAGATACAGGAGATTCCAAGAACATTCATTCCTGAATGCTGTGCCACAATGACTTCTGGAACAGTTGACATGCCGACTGCATCTCCGCCCATTGTTCTCAGCATGCGAATTTCTGCAGGTGTTTCATAAGTTGGCCCTGTATTGCCGACATAAACTCCTTCCTGAATCTTCAGGTCTAGCTTATCGGCTATATCTCTGGCAAGCTTTCTCAATTCTTTGGAATATGCTTCTGACATATCCGGAAAACGCGGACCCATGCGGGAATCATTGGGACCAATAAGCGGATTGCTGCCCATATTGTTGATATGGTCTGAAATAAGCATGAGATCACCAGGTGAATAGGCTTCATTCACTCCGCCTGCTGCATTCGTAACAATAAGCTTCTCAACACCCATTTCGTTCATAACTCTTACCGGAAAGGTTACTTTATCAAATGAGTATCCTTCGTAATAATGGAAACGGCCTTGCATAGCAACCACTTCAATGCCGTTCAAACGTCCGAATACCAGTTGTCCTGCATGGCCCTCTACTGTTGATACAGGAAAATCAGGGATTTCGTTATAAGGGATTTTAACCGGTTCTTCAATTTCGTCTGCCAGCACTCCAAGTCCTGACCCTAATATCAGCCCAATCTTTGGCTGTCCAGTATACTTATTTTTAAGAAATTCAGCCGCATTTTGAATTTTGCTATAATTCATCGTCATTCTCCTCATCTGCTTTTTTATTCGTTATTTCAATTGATTTAAAAAGCTTTTGCCAAAAGCCGGCATCTTTACATTAAAGTTATCAGCAATTGTTGCTCCAATATCTGCAAAGGTTTCGCTAATTGGAAGCTCTTGCCCTTCCTCCATGTCTTTTGAGTAAACAAGAAGAGGAACATATTCACGTGTATGATCTGTGCCATGGTGGACCGGGTCATTACCATGGTCCGCAGTGATCATTAATAGGTCGCCGTCCTGCATTTTTTCAAATACTTCAGGCAGGCGCTCATCAAATTCTTCAAGTGCTTTTCCATAGCCTTCCGGATCACGTCTATGCCCAAATAATGCATCAAAGTCAACAAGATTCAAAAAGCTCAGGCCCGTAAACTCTTTTTCAAATGTTTCAATCAGCTTATCCATTCCGTCCATATTTGAAGTTGTACGAATGGCTTCCGTTACCCCTTCGCCATCAAAAATGTCGGAAATTTTGCCGATTGCCAATACATCGAGGCCAATGTCTGCCATTTCGTTCATTACCGTGCGGTCAAAAGGCTTTAACGCATAATCATGTCTATTGGATGTTCTTTGGAAATTTCCCGGCTCGCCAATGAATGGTCTGGCAATCACTCTGCCGACCATATATTTTTCATCCAGCGTCAGTTCGCGTGCAATCTTACAGATTTCATACTGTTCTTCGATTGGTATTATATCTTCATGTGCCGCGATCTGCAGTACTGAATCGGCTGATGTATAAACAATCAAAGCGCCGGTTTTCATATGCTCTTCCCCGAGTTCAACTAGAATTTCCGTTCCGCTCGCCGGTTTATTGCCGATTATTTTTCTCCCGGTACGGGCTTCAAGTTCAGAAATCAATTCCTGCGGGAACCCGTCTGGAAATACCCGAAAGGGGGTTTGGATATTCAAGCCCATGATCTCCCAATGTCCAGTCATTGTGTCTTTTCCGTTAGATGCTTCCTGCATTTTAGTGTAAAATGCCATTGGCTTCTCTGCTTTTTCGATTCCTTTGATTTCATTGATATTACTAAGCCCGAGTTTGCCCATATTCGGCATCTTCAGGCCATTCATTTTTTCTGCAATGTGGCCAATCGTATCAGCGCCTTTATCACCGAACTTATCGGCATCAGGCGCTTCTCCAATTCCTACTGAGTCCATGACGATTAAAAAAACGCGCTTATATGTATATGCAGACATATGTAAACCTCCTAATTATTTGAATACGGTTACAAAAATCATATTCGTATAGTACCCTTTTTAGGTTTATTTAACACTGATTCTCTTGCTGAAAGAAAAGCGGAACGCCTTGTCTGCCCACACACCTCAAGGAGGCAGGCGATGGACCTGGACAGTAAAAAAGGTAATTCTTTCAGTTAAATAAATATATAGATAGCCCTTTCATTCGTCAGAAGTCTGACATCTATATTTTACATAATAAACAGGTAAAAAGACAAGAAAAAGCTGCCTATTTTTCATGGCAGCTTTATGACATTTATATTTACTTAGTTAATTAATGGTTTAAGCACGGGGATGATATTGGCTGTACACATCTTTAAGGCGAGTTTTGGTTACATGCGTATAAATTTGCGTGGTGGAAATATCGGCATGTCCAAGCATTTCCTGGACTGCCCGCAAATCCGCACCATTTTCAAGCAGATGAGTAGCAAATGAATGCCTCAGCGTATGCGGAGTAAGTTCCTTCTCGATCCCTGCCTCCTGAGCCAGCCGCTTCAATATTTTCCAAAATCCCTGTCTTGAAAGACGTTTGCCGTGATGATTTAAAAATAACGCTTCATCTTTATGCTTTTTTGGAGCAAACTTTCCTCTTCCTTCATTTAAATATTTTTCCAGCGCTTCTGAGGCTGTTTTGCCAATAGGCACAATCCGCTCCTTGTTTCCTTTGCCTATACATCTTACAAAGCCCATCGTTAAATGGACATCACCTATGTTCAGGCCAATCAGCTCACTTACGCGAATGCCTGTAGCATATAAAAGTTCAAGCATGGCTTTATCGCGCAAACCAAAGTGATCCTTTATCTCTGGAAAATCCAATAAAGTTTCCACTTCCTGCATATTTAATACTTTTGGAAGCGAACGTTCCATTTGCGGTGTTTCTATATGGACCGAAGGGTCATGGCCAACTGCTTTTTCGCGGAGCAGAAATTGGTGAAAGGCCCTTATGGAGGCTATATGCCGGGCCAAGGTTTTTGAGGATTTGCCCTGTTTTTTTAAAAAGCTGAGAAATTGGACAATCTGTGTCCGCTGCACACTCTCAAGGCTTGAAATCTTCTCTTCAGACTTGAGATATTTCAGATAACTTTTCAAATCTCTTTCATAAGATACAATTGTATTTTTGGCCAGGCCTTTTTCTACAAGTAAATAATGAATAAAGTCCCTTAACTGATCATCCATATGATTGCATTACTCCCCATTTAAATAGAAAAGAATTAACCGGTCCAGCAAGCTCCTATCTTCATCTGTACCGCTCGCCGACACCTTAACAGCCGCTCCCTGTGGTTCGTCATAGCGGTGATAATCCTGGTATTCTTCGTTTAACCACATAATACCATAATAAAAAAGGATTGTGCATCCAGTAAAAATGACAAACACTTTAATGGTCTGAAAAGCCATACTCAGCCAGGATTTCATTGTTTGGTCCTCCATCACTTTTAATAAGCAAAGATTCAAATGCTTTCTATTATTAAAAGGTATGCCATTTTGGACAAGAATTATACCTGAATCTGCATAATTGGCGTTTCTTCAGGGCACTCTTCCTTTTTGTTTGTTATTGGGGATTTACTTTTATAACCAGGCTCTTATGGATTGTTGTTTTTCTGAAAGAAGCCCGTTGATTTCAGCACGGGGCACTCCAGCTTTCCCGCGGGGAGGAATGAGAGCCTCCTCGGCTTCGCGTCTCTCCCTTCCCTCTCCTCCCGCAGAACATTGAATAAACCTCCTTGAATGAACACCGCACGAAGGAAATGCGATAGCATTTTCGAGGATCAAGTGCCCACAGCGAAGATCAACTTTGCGGTAAAAAATATTTTTATCCATTCGAAAACAGCAAACTTTGTGAAAATAGATCAAAATAAAAAGCCCATTCTAATGTAAGAATAAGCTTTGTCAATAAATATTAGTTTTCTTCTGTTTCGGTTTCGTTGTCTGTCTGTTTATCCTGGCAGCGGTAGCAGATGCCATGAAACGTAAGGCGGTGATCCTTTATTTTAAAGTTCCAGCGGCGTTCAACCACTTCCTCTACGTCTTCAAGCAAATCTTCCTGAATTTCATCAACAGCTCCGCACTCAATACAGACTAAATGGTGGTGAAAATGGGCTGCCCCTTCCTGACGCAGGTCATAACGGGAAACTCCATCACCAAAGTTAATTTTATCGACAATTTTTAGTTCAGTCAGCAATTCAAGTGTTCTATATACAGTTGCCAAGCCTATCTCAGGCGATTTCTCTTTTACTAGGAGGTAGACATCTTCCGCACTTAAATGATCCTCTTCGTGTTCTAACAGGACGCGAACTGTTGCCTCTCGCTGTGGTGTTAGTTTATAGCTGGATGAATGCAACTGTTTTTTTATTCTTTCAATTCTGCTTTCCATACCGAAAGTCCCTCCCTCGCCACTAACATTCTCATTATAACAGAAATGAGATCACATTCAAAATAAAATAATTATAAATAACAGATAAAAATTACTTTCATATAATAATTATTATAAAATGATTCAAAACATATTTAAACCTCTTTATATGTACCCTATCTTCTTTGTTTCTATCCCTTTTCCTGCACAAACAAAAGACAGAGCTGGTAGCTCTGCCATTACATTCATTCATATGTTAGGATTGGATTGAGTTGACAACAGACTTCATTAAGACAGGCGAGATAAACGCCTCCACTCCGGCTGCAGCAATTAGAAACAGAATGGCTACTGCAAAAGCAACCATATACCTTCCAAAAAGAGGCATCATGGGCTGACCGACTTTTTTCATAAATTGTCTTCTTATCATTTTTAAAGAGAAAGAAACAGCCAGTGCTGCAGCGAGAATAAATATAGGTATAATGATCAGATTCTGGGGAAGGACCGATACAAAGGAAAGCAAAAACCCTTCCCATCCCATTTGGTTAACGAGAAAACCAACTGTAAAGCCAACCACCATCCCTTTCATAAATAGAAGAATCAGAATGACAGGCAGTCCAATTATGGAGATTCCCAAAATCCACATCAGTCCTATAAATTTTGTATTATGAAAAAAGCTCTGTTTGAATAATTCATCTGCTGCTGCAACATGTCCATCTGATACCTGGCCAAAAAACTGCGACAGATAATAAAATAAATCTTCCTTTTGTGTAAAGCTTAAGCTATTCACAACGATAGCCCCAAAAATGACACCCATCAGGAATAATACAACAACAAATAAATAGATTGAGGAATGTTCGCGAAAGTGGGCTGCTGCAGCGTTCTGGTACATTTTTTTCTTCATTGCTCTTCCTCCTAAAACAAAACAGATTGGATATTAAATTCTATGCCTGTCCCAGATTTGTATGACAAAGAATTGGTTACTCCCCAATGGAAAAAAAGTCTTGAATACTTCAGTTATTTCCGCTATAATTTTCAAAATTATTTAAATTGTCATAGAGGGGAATGAGAAAATGGATTCGATTTTAAATGAGTTTCCAGAGAGGATTGAAACCGAAAGGCTATATATGAGACCTGCCTTGCCCGGAGATGGGAAAACAGTGCATGAAGCTATATTAGTTTCAGCTGCTGAGCTAAGAAAATGGCTTCCTTTTGCACAGAATGAACAATCAGTGGAAGAAACTGAAGCTGGCATCCGCAAATCTTATGCCAAGTTTATCCTTAGGGAAGATTTCCGTATCCATATTTATAGGAAAGAAGACGATGTCTTTATTGGCTCCACTGGCCTGCATCGTATTGATTGGGATGTCCGCAAATTCGAAATAGGTTATTGGGGAGATTCGAGGTTTCAGAAAAAAGGATATATTACTGAAGCTGCCGAAGGTTTGACGAAATTTGCCTTTGAGCATTTTCAAGCGAACAGAGTGGAAATTAGATGTGATCCGAAAAACATAAACAGCCGAAGGATTCCCGAAAGGCTGGGATACACGCTTGAAGGGGTACTAATCAATGACAGTCTGAGCGCAGATGGAAAAGAGCTTAGGGATACATGCATTTATGCTAAAGTATCTAAAAAACATAGAGCCTGATGGGCTCTATGTTTTTTAGATATCCATAATTTTGCCGTACTTGCCCCCGCCCCCTGCCTTGAGGTTTAATGTTCCTCCTCGGGCTTTCTCAATAAGCCTGGCTGTTTTCTCAGGGATTACTTTGCTTATTTCTGATAAAGGAACATCGTGAAGAATGGCCATTTCAGTGCCGAAATGATTCAGCAGCTTCTCCAGCATTTTCGGGCCTAACCCTGGAATGAACTCAAGCGGCACTTGATGAATATAGGGAGGCCGTTCAACGAGCAATTCTCCAGATGATTTTAGTTCAGAGATCCGGTCAGCCACGCCTTTGATAAATTTGTGGTTACCGCAATTTCTGCATATGCCCTTTGCTCCATCAAATGGGGCAAAACATTCAGAGCAAACAGTCTGATGGTATTTTCCAAGCAGCGGATCGAGCCCGAAATTGGCTTTCACCTTGCATTTTTCTTTTTCAGCCAAAGCCTTTTTCAGGCCAGCAAATGTTGGTGACTCCATTTCAAGGATTTGATATTCTCTTGCAATTTTTTTTAGTGAATGGGCATCTGAGTTGGTTAAAAAGGTATATCTGTGTAGTTCAGCTATTTGATCAGCCATCATAGTATCTGCACTGAGCCCCAGCTCTATTGCATCAATTAAGCCAGGATCAAACACTTCTGACAGCGACCGCTCCACCCCTTTCCCGAATAAACTTTTAAATGGGGTAAAAACATGGGCAGGTATAAAAAGCCCATCCAGTTCCTTCACTTTTTTCTGAAGAATTCTGCCTGAGGCATAAATTCTCTGTGAGCTTAATGTTATATTCTTTAAATGTCCCGATAGCCAGGCTGAGAAAACCTTCATAGCTGAAAGGGTCGGAAAGAAGCAAAGAACATGAATGGGGCCTTTACAGAATTCATCATATATTTCAAGCTCTGAGCCAGGTATAATCGTTAAATCTCCATACTGAAGTCCCCCGTCGCTATGTTCAGTTACCAGTCCTTTTTGAGCCAAATCCTCGATTTCAAGAATGACTTCAGGAGAATGACAATCAATAATGCCGATGATATCAAGCCCTTTTTCATTTCGGGCATGCCTGATGATATTTGTGAAGGTTAAGGATTTAGCGCCTGTTATTTTAACCGGCTTTCCCGTAAACGTACGTCCAATATGGATATGGAGATCAGTAAAAAAGCGCTTCATGCTATTTTTTCTGCGCCTCTTGCAGCTGCAGATATTGGATAGCATAAGCGGTTTTCGCATCATAAATCCTTTGCTGCTTCAGCAGGGAAATTGCTTCATCAAGCGTTACTTCCATAAGATTCACAAATTCATCCTCATCAGGCGAAGCGGCATTTTCTTTTTTCATAAGACCCTTTGCTATATATAAATGTACCAGCTCATCGGCAAATCCAGGAGAAGTGTAGAATGAGATCAGCCATTCCATTTCCGTGCAGCCGTACCCCGTTTCTTCTTCAAGTTCCCTTTCTGCACAAACTCTGGGCTCTTCTCCTGCTTCAAGCTTTCCGGCAGGGATTTCAGCAATAATCTTATCCAGCGCTTTTCTATATTGTTCGACCATCACTATTTTATTATCTTCTGTTACAGCCAATACAGCTACTGCCCCGGGATGTTTGATAATTTCCCGCTTCGATGTTTTGCCATTCGGCAATTCAACATCTTCCACCTGCAGACTAATGACTTTACCAGTGAAGATTTTTTCCGTATTAATCGTTCTTTCTTCTAGGCGGCTCATTGTTTTTAAGTCACTCCTGTTCTATTCCGATAATGATTGCTCATACATTTTATCATACTTGATGAGGGGGAGTATGGCATGAAGGTGTATGTCCACAAAAGGGGAATTATTCTGACCGGAAAAGCCTGGGAAGTCCGTGAGAAATTAAAACAATACAGCAGGCAGTACGTTCTTGTAAAAGACTGGGTTGAATCTCAGAACAATATAAAATGATAAGCCTCTAAATTTGAGTATGCCTCATTTGTTTATGTACAATTATAGAAAACACTCAAATGAGGTGGGTACTTGAAAAAGAGAAGACTTGGAAACTCAGACTTGTACGTAAGCGAGCTTGGGCTGGGCTGCATGTCAATTGGCACCAACCCTTCCCAGGCTCAGGAGATTATTGAAGCTGCCCTTGAGGAAGGAATCAATTATTTTGATACAGCTGACTTATATGACTTTGGCGAAAATGAAAAGCTTGTCGGACAATCCTTAAAGAGTGTCCGGGAACAGGTTATCATTGCTACCAAAGCCGGCAACCGCTGGAATAATAATAAAGATGGCTGGAGCTGGGATCCCTCAAAAAGCCACATCAAAGAAGCTGTAAAGGACAGTTTAAAAAGGCTGGGCACAGACTATATTGATTTATATCAGCTTCATGGAGGCACGATTGAAGATCCTATTGATGAAACCATTGAAGCATTTGAGGAACTGAAGGAAGAAGGATACATCCGGCAATATGGCATATCCTCCATCCGTCCAAATGTGATCCGTGAATATGCTTCAAAGTCCTCCATCATTTCGGTCATGATGCAATACAGCATTCTAGATCGGCGACCGGAAGAAGAAGCTTTACCGCTTCTAAATCAAAAAGGCATCAGCGCGGTTACAAGAGGTCCGCTCGCTAAAGGTCTGCTCAGCGACAAAATGCTGTATAAGGCAACGGAGTCAGTTAAAAAGAAAGGCTATTTGGATTACAGCTATGCTGAATTGGAAGAAACGCTTACCAGCATCAGGGAAAAAATTTCGGATGAGCGCTCCATGACTGAGATAGCATTTCAGTATAATCTTGCGGATCCCGCTGTCGCTTCCGTGACGGCAGGTGCCAGCAAGGCAGAGCAAGTTAGAGCAAATGCAAGAGCAATAAGAGCTAATCCCCTGAATAAAGATGAATTGACTATTATTCAATCCATTGCCAAGCTAAACAAATATGAGCAGCATCGATAATAATAGCTTGTAATAATGAGAAAAGAAGGGGCTGATGGAAAGTCAGCCCCTTCTTTTTTTGAAAGATAAGAATATGTAATTTCTGAAGTTAGATAACTGTCCAGCTCAGGCACCATCGGCTCTCGGGCCTAAGCTGCTAAGCGTGCGCCTTCCGCTTTTCTTATTATTTGAACTCTTTCCAGTTAAGATCGCTTTCTCCAAGCAGTTCTTCAAAACTTTTATTTTTTTCGCGCAGTCTTCTTTCCTCTCTTTTTTTGCGCTCATCTTCTTCCTTCTGTTTATCTTCGGCAGCTTTTAATTCCTGCTTTTTCCCTTTTAATTGCTCCATTAAGTCCTGGTTTAGCATATCGCCAAGCGTGACTGGCTTATCGTCTTTTTTAGGCTGGGAATGGTGTTTTTTCTTTTTCATATAATCCCCTCATCAACTAATTTTGCCATTTATTATATCATATTTTTCTATTCATGAAGGAACAGGCTGCATGGCTATTACGACAAATACTCCAGGAACTCAATTCTGTTTCCGAATGGATCATCAACAAAGAATCGCTTCCTTCCTTCTATTGGCGGTTCTTCCTTTATAGCTATCTTCTGCTCTTGGAGACTGCTTCTCAAGTCTTCGAGGTTTTCTACAATAAATCCAGGGTGGGCTTTTTTGGCCGGCAGGAAGCCTTCCTGCACCCCGATATGGATTTCCTGATCTCCGCATATAAACCAGCAGCCGCCGCGCTTCTGAAGATTTTCAGGCTTGGGAATTTCCTTCAGTCCAAGCTGCTCACCGTAAAATTTCCTCGCTGCATCCTCGCAGCCTTTTGGAGCTGCCAGCTGGATATGATCGATTCCTTTAAATGAAAAACTCATTTTTTCTCCTCTTTTCTTTCAACCTCTTATTAAGAGGCCTATTTCTATTTCTCATTAGTTGTTTGCACTTTTGAATGCTGCCCGTTGATTTCCGCTGCAGGCACTCAAGCTTTCCCGCGGGGAGGAACGAGAGCCTCCTCCCGCAGGACATTGAGTTATGTGCAAATATAAACACTGAAATTTATTAAAAAACAATTCAAAAATAATGAAAAGCACAGCATGCAGCTGTACTTTTCAAAAGAAATTAATAAGCTTCTGTTACAACGTTTTCATCAATTTGCAATTCAGGTTCTGTTGAATTGATTATGTCCTCGATTGTGAAGCCTTTAGCGACTTCAACAAGCTTCAAACCAGAATCAGTGACATCGATGACTGCCCGCTCAGTTATAATGCGGTCAACAACGTTTTTTCCTGTTAAAGGCAGGCTGCATTCTTTAAGGATTTTCGAATCTCCATTTTTATTGGTGTGGTCCATGATGACGATGATTTTATTGGCGCCATGAACCAGATCCATTGCACCGCCCATTCCCTTGATCATTTTCCCGGGAATCATCCAGTTGGCCAGATCCCCTTTTTCAGAAACCTCCATGCCGCCGAGAATGGCAATATTCACATGGCCTCCCCTGATCATCGCAAAAGATTCAGCACTATCAAAATAGGAGGCCCCCGAAATTGCGGTAACTGTTTCTTTTCCTGCATTAATTAAATCCGGATCAACTTCGCTTTCGGCAGGGTATGGTCCAATTCCCAGCAATCCATTTTCAGATTGAAGGACTACTTCTTTATTATCAGAAATATAGTTTGCAACCAATGTCGGCATGCCGATTCCCAAATTAACGTAAAAGCCATTTTCAATTTCTTTCTCAGCACGTCTGGCAATTTTCTCGCGGACTGCTGCTTTATCGTTACTCATGAGTCCCTCTCCTTCCGTCCGTATCTATTTCTTCACAGTCAGTCTTTCAATGCGCTTCTCCTGTGCTCCCTCAATCAGCGACTGGACATAGATGCTCGGCGTATGAATATAGTTCGGATCCAATTCACCAATTTCATAAAGTGTCTCCACTTCTGCAATTGTCACTTTGCCTGCTGCTGCAATCATCGGATTGAAGTTCCGGGCAGTTTTGTGATATACAAGATTGCCCATTTTATCGCCCTTCCATGCTCTTACAAGGCTGAAGTCTGCTTTCAGTGCCTCTTCAAGGAGATATTCCTTGCCGTCAAAAACCTTGGTTTCTTTCCCCTCTGCAATCGGTGTGCCTACTCCTGCCGGCGTATAAAAAGCAGGAATGCCGGCACCGCCTGCACGAATTTTTTCCGCCAGTGTTCCTTGAGGCAGCAGCTCTACTTCAATTTCGCCTGAAAGAACCTGTCTCTCAAACTCTTTGTTTTCGCCGACATAAGAACCGACCATTTTCTTAATCTGTTTATTTTTTAATAGCAGCCCAAGCCCCCAATCATCAACACCGCAGTTATTTGAAATGACAGTAAGGTCCTTGACCCCTTTATCAACTAAAGCAAGAATAAGGTTTTCAGGGATTCCGCACAGACCGAAGCCGCCAACCATAAGGACAGCGCCATCATGAATTTCCTGAACTGCTTCACTGAAGGAAGTACAAATTTTCTTCACTTCAATCACTCCTTTCATTGAAATACTCAATTTTTTTGCTTTTCATTTATTTTCGAAATTCCTATGCAAGCTCCACCACCGTGGCTACCCCCTGGCCACCGCCGATGCATAGAGTTGCAAGGCCTTTTTTCGCCTGTCTTTTTTGCATCTCATGAATAAGAGTTACAAGAATTCTTGCACCGCTTGCGCCGATTGGATGTCCGAGCGCAATTGCCCCGCCATTTACATTCAGAATCTCCTTGTTAAAACGAAGCTCCCTGTCAACTGCGAGCGACTGGGCTGCAAATGCTTCGTTTGCTTCAATAAGCTCCAATTCATCCATGGAAACAGAAGCCTTTTGAAGAGCTTTTTTTACCGCAGCAACAGGGCCAATGCCCATGATGCTTGGATCCACACCTGCACTTGCATTTCCTTTAATCGTTACTAATGGCTTAAGTCCAAGTGCATCTGCTTTCTTTTTGCTCATAACAAGCAATACCGCAGCACCGTCATTAATCCCGGAAGCATTACCGGCTGTTACGCTGCCGTCTTTCTTAAACGCCGGGCGCAGGCCTGCGAGCTTTTCAGCATTCGTCCCTTTTTTTGGATACTCGTCTGTATTAAAAACAATCGGATCCCCTTTTCGCTGAGGAATTTCCACAGGAACGATTTCATCATTGAATTTTCCTTCTTCAATTGCCTTTGCCGCCTTTTCCTGGCTGGCTGCTGCGAATTCGTCCTGTTCTTCCCGGCTCAGCTCGTATTTAGAGCAGAGATTCTCAGCAGTAACTCCCATATGGTAATCATTAAATGCACACCAGAGCCCGTCTGATATCATCGAATCTATAAGCTTTTGATCTCCCATTTTAAAGCCATTTCTTGCATTTTTCAGTATGTAAGGAGCCTGACTCATATTCTCCATGCCGCCAGCAATCACCGCTTCTGCATCACCGGCTAAAATGGCCTGTGCAGCTAAATGAACTGCTTTCAGCCCGGAACCGCAGACCTTATTAATCGTCATCGCGGAAACGCTTTCAGGAAGGCCCGCTTTAAGAGCTGCCTGCCTTGCCGGATTCTGTCCCAGACCTGCCTGCAGGACATTCCCCAGGATTACTTCATCTATCTGATCCGGTGTTACACCTGCTTTTTCAAGTGCGCCTTTTATCGCAATCGCCCCAAGCTCTGGTGCTGATACGTCTTTAAGGCTTCCATTAAAACTGCCGATTGCTGTCCGGACAGCGCTGACTATTACGACTTCTGTTTGTGCCATCTCTCTCATCCTTTCAAAACATCTCTCTGCTTATATTCGTGCCAAGATCTCAAAATTCCTTTTATTTTGTCAAAATTTTTATTATTCTTGCAATCAAAAATGCTTTCCTACTACAATAAATTCAAGGGATTTAACCTTTTTAAGAAAGCGCTTACCAGGCACAATCTAAAATATGAAACGGGAGAGGAAAACATGACGCTTGCAATTCCAAATAAAGTAACCATCATTGAAGTTGGCCCTCGGGATGGACTGCAAAATGAAAAGTCCTTTGTACCCACCGAAGTCAAGAAAGACTTTATTAGAAGTTTAAAAAATGCAGGATTAACAGAATTGGAGCTTACTTCATTTGTGTCTCCTAAGTGGGTTCCGCAGATGGGGGATGCAACTGAAATTACGGCAGATTGCCTTGATGCAAATACAAGGGATATCGTGCTGGCCCCAAACCGCAAGGGCATTGAAAGGATATATATGACTGAATGCCGGGCCGTTGCCGTTTTCGTCGGTGTAAGCAATACATTTAATAAGAAAAATATTAATAAATCCACTCAGGAAAGCATGGATGAACTAAAGCCGATTATCGGAGAACTGAAGGAGAAAGGTTACTTTGTCCGCGCCTGCATCTCTACGGCATTTCATTGCCCGTATGAAGGAGCAATCGACCCTGAAGATACAGTTGGGCTATGCCGTCAATTTGTTGACGCAGGGGCTGATGAATTAAGCGTGGCAGATACTATCGGGATGGCTGCTCCCCATGAATCGCACGGGCTTTTTTCCCGTTTAAAAGAAGAGTTTCCAACTACCCTGCTGGCTGCACATTTTCATGACACAAGAAAAATGGCCCTCACTAATATTTTTGCAGCCTTACAGGCAGGTGTCGACCGCTTTGACACTTCCGCCGGAGGACTTGGCGGATGCCCATTTGCCCCGGGCGCTGCAGGCAATGCGGCAACTGAAGATGTTGTGTATATGCTAGAGCGTATGGGAATTGAAACCAATGTTAATCTTGATCAATTACTTGAAGCGGTAAAAATTGTTCAGCCTCATCTTTCCAGGCCGATTGAAAGCACCTATTTCAGGCTGAACGCTCAAACTGTTCAATAGCAGCTTCTTAAGATGAATAATACGCCCTTTCTTATAGCATCTTATTAGATGAAAGCAACTGCTAAAGCAGCTGACGAACTCAAATCAGCTGAAGCCTATTAGAAGGGGGATTATCCGATGAGCCAAAAACGTGATAAAGGATATAGCTAGAAGGGAAAGCCGAATTCCGATACAGTAAACCAGACGATTGCTGCCGAGGATTTAGAAAAGGCAATTCATCCAACTAAAAGACAAAACGCAAAGCAATAAGCCGCCGAAAAGCGGCTTTTTTCATGCCGAGATTCCTTCTGAAATTTCTGCATGTCCCGGCTCACATCTCTGTTTTAATTTTATCCGGAATGGTAAAATAAAGAAAAAAGATGGAGGGATGGGTTTGAGAAGGTTTTTACGTTATTTATTTTCCATCGTACTCTTTCTTTCATCACTCGGCGTCTATTTTACCAATAGGCTTATGTTTATGAGAAAGAAGGAAGATGACTTTATTTTAGAAAGGGAGAAGGAGTCCGGCAGACTTGATCTTATCAAGTATGAAAGCCTGCCAAAAAGAGAAGTGCTTATTCCCTCCCCATTTGGCTATAACTTAAAAGCTGTGGCTGTCGAACCGCATAAAAATAGTCGCTATATTGTTATTTCCCACGGGGTTACGGAAAATAAAATGAACTCGATTAAATATATGAACCTTTTTTTGGACCGGGGATTTAATGCGGTTATCTATGATCATCGCCGCCACGGAGAATCCGGAGGAAGAACGACAAGTTACGGGCATTATGAAAAGTTTGATTTAAAAGCAATTATTGATTGGCTTAAAGCGGAAAAAGGGCCAACTATTCAGATTGGCATTCATGGCGAAAGCATGGGAGCTGCTACAATGATCCTCTATGCGGGAATGCTCGAAGACGGTGCCGACTTTTACATCGCCGATTGCCCTTTTTCAGACTTTAAAGAGCAGCTGGCTTACCGTCTGAAAGCAGAAATGAGGCTGTCTCCAAAGCTCTTTTTGCCTGTTGCCGATCTATTTCTGCGGATGCGTGAGAAGTACTCCATCGCAGATGTATCGCCTATTTCTGTAATTGAAAATATAAAGAAACCCATCCTGTTCATACACAGTGAAAAAGATGATTTTATTTTGCCGACCATGTCCGAGGCTTTATACGAGAAGAAAAAAGGCCCTAAACAACTTTACCTTGCTGTCAATGGAATCCATGCCCAATCCTTCAATGAAAACAGAGAAGATTATGAAAAAGTCATCGACGAGTTTTTGGATCAGTATGTCAGCAGCAAAGATACTTTATCACAATAGAAACAGCTGGCTTCAATGTGAGCCAGCTGCTTCATATAGGATCCTCTAATTTTTCTTTTTCTTTATGATTTCCTTGCCCTCTGCCGACAGCCCTCTTGCAGTATGAAAATCTCCCATTTTAAAATAATAGCGTTTGTTTTCTTTTTTAATAATAGCCGCTTCTTCAAATTTCTCTTCCTTGCCGGCCACCTCTACTTTTTTTATATCTCCGCTCTGAATCTCGCCAAAAATAATCGGTAATCTGTTTTCTAATTTACCTTCCTTATCGTAATCATAAAAAGTATCTTTATAAACGGTCATATGTTCATTCTCATAATATTCCCAATGGTTATGGCCTTCATTTTTCCAGCCTTTTTTGTCACTGCCCTTCAAATAGGCAGCCGCCATGGCCTCGACCTCGTTTTGTCCATCATTCTGCTGCGTTAAATACAGCAGTATGACTCCATCTTTTACTTTTTCTTTATGTAAGACTTCTTTTACGTTGAATGGAATTCCATCATCAATCGCCTGGCCCATTGTTGCTGTACTGCACCCTGACAGCATCAGGAAAGCTGCCGCCAGCAAAAATAACTTCTGCTTCATTCGAATCTCCCCCCATCAGCACTCTCTCTTCACCAATAATGACAAAACATCTTTGTTATTGTTATTCTATTTAGCCTGTAACCTTTTACTAATATATTAAAACCTTATTTTCCAGAATTTTGGAAGGGTATTTTTACCTATGTAACCTATTAAAAAAGACCGCCTTCCCTCAGCGGCCGCCTGCTACATCATTATTTTGTTTTATCAATAAAGCTCATCCTAGGGTTTAAATACTGATTTGGGCTTTTTAACTGAAAGCAATTTGCTTTCACTGAAAAGTCTATTGTTAAATCGTCATCCAAAAATACTTCCTTTGATTTTTCCGCATATATGCTGCCAGCGTTCGTTTTAATTTCCCTGTCATCTTCATCCAGGTCATTAACAAGCCAGAGAGCCGTTACCCCGCTTACTACACAGCCGCAGCCATCTATATCATACTTTAGTTTTATGAATCCATCTTTGCCGGCAATCCGTTCGGACAATTTTTCAGCCGCCAATTCAGTTAATGCAATTTCCATGTTTAAAACTACCTCCCCTTTGCATATGCTGTATTTTAACACAGATAGGAATAACATGCTTCTGAAAGAGACAGTTGCTTATTCAGCCACCAAAATGTGAAAGGATGATTGGATATGTCAAAGGCGCAGATTAAAGTAATGGATAATGGATCGCTGCGTGTAACAGGTGATGTAGAGTTAATTGATATGGATGGCAATAAATTTGAAACAAAACAAACCTTCTCCCTTTGCCGCTGCGGGAGGTCCCAAAAAATCCCATTTTGTGACGGCACTCATAAAGGAACTTTCCAATCCTGTGTCCGTGCGGAGAAAGCTCTCGACGACAAGCAATAAGGGTGGAAAACGGGGACAGTCATCCCCGTTTTTTTTCATTTTTTATTCCTGCGGGTGTTGCTCTTTCATCCTGTACAATCCCCTGTAGCATTTCCCGGTCCCTGTCCGTACTGTCTTCTCCTGCCCCTGGTGCGATATTAGCCATCGGCAGCTGTTCCAGTTCTTTTCCTCTAGGCATATTTCTTACACCCCCCTGCTGTTAAGGTGCTTCCCGCGCCCAAAAACTACCCGTTTTAAATTCATCCAGTTCAGACAGCTCTATTCTTCCGTGAACCGCGCATCCGCTATAGCGTTAATGGAAATACGGTGAATCTCCCCAAATCGATCAACAATATGAAGCTTTTGGCCAAGTTCATCCCAGTAATGGATGCTCCCGATGACCAGTTCATAATTTCTGCCCCTGTAATGAGTAAGTGTAACGCTTTTTTGAAATTCCATTGCCTCCGAAAGAATTTCATTCATATATTCAAATTTCTGCTCATCCAATTCCCGCTTTTGCTCGTACGTATCTTCCTCTGCCCAGTCTCTCAAGAGCTTTACATGTTCCGGCAGCATCATAGAAGTCCATTTTATTCTGCCCCGATCGCGAATCATGAGCTGACCCCCTTTTACATCTTATGGCCGCCAACCAATGTCGCACGGTGCTTGGCGGTTCCTGCGCTTGTATAAGAGACGGCTCTTAGCAAAGCTCCTCCTCCAAACTTGGAGCGGATCCGGTCCACTGTGTAGCCGAGCTCCCTTTTTTTCCAGCCATCCAAATCGAACAGATTCAGCTGCATTTCGCTGTCATCCGTAATATTGCCGAGGGAAATGGAAATCTGACGCACTGTTTTGCCCTCATAATTCTCGTCAAAAAGCTCGAGGCAAACGCGATAAAGATCCATCGTAATATTGGTTGGCTGGTCAACTGTCCTTGAGCGGTAAAAGCCTCCTCCAAATTCATCCTGGCTGTAGCCAAGGCCAAAACTGATGGTCCTTCCGGCTTTGCGGTGGCTGCGGGCCCTTCTTGCCACTTCCTCACACATCTCAAGGACCACATGCTTAATTTCCTTTTCCTCTTTATAATCCCTCAGTAAAATCTGGCTTTTCCCAAAGCTGATCTGCCCTTCCATGATCGGTGCCCCTATTTCCGACAGATCAATACCCCATGCATGGTGATAGAGCTGATTGCCCATAATCCCAAACTTTTTTTCAAGCTTAGCCAGATCATAGCGGGCAAGCTGTCCAACTGTAAAAATCCCCATTCCATTCAATGTCTTTTCAACACGGCGGCCGATGCCCCACATTTCCCTTAAAGGGGATACATTCCACAGCTTTGCTTTCACATCTTCGTACGTCCATTCAGCAACCCCCTTTTTTTTCGCCTCAAGATCCAGGCAGAGCTTTGACATAAGCAAATTAGGCCCTATTCCTATGGCACAGGGGAGCTGAAATTCCCGTTCAATATCATCTTTTATTTTCCAGGCAATTGTCTGGGCATCACCCCAGAGATGCACTGCACCGTCTACTTTTATAAAACTTTCATCGACACTGTAGGTATGGATGGCTTCCTTGGGGACATAACGGTTAAACACCCTGGTGATTTCAGTGGAGATTCTTAAATAAGTCGCCATTTTCGGCTCCTCAATTCTAATGCGCGGATCATTTGGAACCTCAAAAAGCCGGGCCCCTGTCTTTATCCCAAACTCTTTTTTCATTCGCGGAGAGGCAGCCAGAACAACGCTGCCCTTCCGTTCCACATTCCCGGCAATTACAAGATAGCAATCAAGAGGATCCAGACCAAGCATGACAGCAGAACAGCTTGCATAAAAGCTCTTCATATCAACACACAAAATTTGATTATTCGGCATTGCGCTGTAATCAACCATGACATCGACATCCTCCTTCAGAAAAGCGCAAGGCGCCGTACCTGCTTATGCTGGCCGGCAGCTCCTGAATCCAATAAAAACAAACAAGAACATCCGTTCTATATATGTATACCCATTATATTAAGCGAATATGCGTTCGGTTTCAATGGAAATTTTACGCGTTTTTTCTTAAAACAGGTTCTTTTGCCAGGTGCCGATATTACCAGAAGCCAGTATAATCAGCTTGAGGTGCAAAAATAATGAACAAAAAACTGATATATAAAATGGTTCAAAACTGTTTAAAGCAATATAACGAGGACAGCCATTCCATTTCGTTTGAGAGCAGGGAATTTGCAGAGATATTCAATAAAGTAATAGAGGAGAAAAATAAAGAAGCAGACAGCGAGCTGCATGAAATAGTAAATGATGTGGTATACGGGTATATTACTGGTTCACCATATTTTTGAATGAAAAAGAAGCCAAAGCGATTGCTCCGGCTTCTTTTCATTTCTGATTGAATGCACGCTTTCCAATTTTTTCGAAAAGCCCTGGAAAAAGTGTATAGACGATGCTTCCCGCATTCATCCACCGAGGAAGATTAATTTCCCTGACCGGCCGGAGCATTGCATTAACTACCTTGAGCGCAACATATTCGGGCTTAAGCATAAATTTGCTGACATTTTTCACATATGTGCCTTTTTCATCGGCAATATTGAAGAAGTTTGTCTCAATCGGTCCGGGATTAACAGCAGTCACAAAGACATTGCTGTCAGCCAGCTCCATCCGAAGGCTGTTCGTATAGCCAAGAACAGCATGCTTGGTTGCGGAATAGACACTGGATTTCGGTGTGGCAATTTTGCCCGCCTGTGAGGCGATGTTGATAATATGGCCGCTCCTCTGCTTCCTCATCACCGGCAGCACCATGCTGGTGCAAGCCATTAAACCAACTACATTTACATCAAACATTCCCTTTATTTCTTCAACGTTTGCTTCATGCGCTTCCCGGAAAACGCCGAACCCGGCATTATTCACAAGAACATCTATATGATCAAACCGGGCAAGTACCTCGGAAAAAACAGCCGAGACCTCGTCAGTGTCCGAAACATCAAGTTTATGTATGTAAACATCCACTGAAAAACGCCTAAGCAAATCTGCCTGCAGTTCCTGCAATTTGTCAAAACTGCGGGCAAGAAGGACAAGGTTCGCTCCCCTCTCGGCACAAAGGACAGCCATCTGGGCCCCGATCCCTCCGGATGCACCTGTAATAATCACATTTTTATTCTTTAATCTGTCTGACAAATCAAACCACCTCTTTTGATGCGGAATACAAGAATGCTTCCTCCTCTTTATTTATATAAATCTCTCCTATTGAATGTAAATAGTCAAGCTGAGCAACCGTTTCGGAAATCGTCAGGGAAAGCTCCTTCTCATAAACTTTCGGAAAAAGGCGGCGGCACACTTCAAAAACAGTGAGCGATTCGGACTCGAGCCATGCCTTTACTTTCATTGCCCGCTCATGCTGCCGGCCAAGCCTTTCGTTTATTAACTCATTCACATTTGTAATATCCTCGCCATGTCCAGAGTAAAAAAGGGATATTGGAAGCTGCTGCAGCTTTTTCAGCGACTCATTATACTGAATCTGCGGCTTTGGCCGTTCCGTATTGCCGGGAAGCGGCGGCTCCAGGATGGGATTAGGAGAAATGTGTGCAAGCAAATGGTCTCCTCCAAGAAATACACCATCTTTCTCCCTGAACAAACCTATATGGCTCTGTGCATGCCCGGGTGTCTCCATTACCGTCCAATCGTCCAGCCCTTCAGGCTGCCTGCCTTCCTCCAGTTCGCCCGTCAGAGTACGATTGCAGGAATAGCGCAGAGTCTTTTTCATCTTATTTATAAAGGAAAAATAACTTTCAGGAATCCCAAATTCATTGAACAGTTTTATGTAAAATTCATCATGAAATTTTAGAAATTGGTCCGTCCGGGACAGCCACCTTTGGTTAACCCGGTGCCCGAACACATCGAGATTATCAGGGAAAAAGTCAAGCAGCCCGGCATGATCGGGATGATGATGTGTGAGGACAACCTGTTCAAAATCACCGGGAGTTAAATTCAGCTCTTTAAGCTGGGATTTTAAGGCTTCCCATGCTTCATCCGTTTTAGGGCCGGCATCAACAAGAGTCAGCTTTTCCCCTTTCACTGCATATACATTAACGTCACCGACAGGAAAAGGTGTCGGGATAACAAGCTTTGCAATTCCATTCTTCCAATTTGCCATTTTAACAATCCCCCTAAATCACTATATTTAAATAAAATAAAGCTGTTTTTTTATATACTTCCGCAGGCCATCCAAGTCATACAGTCCATATGCCCTTTAGATAAACCAACTTGTTTTACCCTTAAAATATCAGCATTTGCCATGCGTACAAATTACCGAAATTCCATAACATAATTTAGAAATCTTCATATATAAAAATAAGTGTACCGTTCTTTTTATCAATTGTCATTATTTTCACATAACTTTTGCACATTATTAATATTTTATAGGAAAATACTGCTTGACAAATAAGCGTGTCTTCTTGCATAATCACAATTAAAATTTGATTTCACAAACCAAGCTGCACTATTGGACAGCAGGAAAATAGCGATGAATAAGATTAGTAAATGGAAAACGGCGAAAGAGAGTGAAGCTCAGCGGCTGAAAGGCTTCACAGTCCACTTGACCATTGAACCTGCCTTATGAGCTGTTAGGAAAACCTAAACGCACCCCCGGCGTTATCGGGATCGAGATGCCTTTTCAAAGACAGCGGATGCAGCAGGCATGCTGCACTCAGAAGGAAAGGCAATGAAGGTGGTACCGCGGAAGCATAGTCTTTTCGTCCTTTACTGGATGGAAAGGCTTTTTTTATTTTAGTCAGCCGGCATTTGGATCAATAAAGGAGGAATAACAGCAAATGAAAAAATTAGTTATTGTTGGAGCAGGATCAATGGCAGAAGCGTTAATATCAGGAATGATTGAAAGCCGGCTCATAACCGGCAGCAATATTTGGGTCACAAACAAATGCAGCAGGGAAAAGCTGCAATCCATGCAAAAAGCCTATGGCGTTCAGGCAACTTATAATCACAGTGAACTGTTCAGGGGGGCTGAAACGGTTATTTTAGCGATGAAGCCAAAAGATGCAGCGGATGCCATTACTCTAATAAAACCTTATTTACAGGAAGATATGCTGATCATTTCTGTTCTGGCAGGCGTTTCAATCGAAAGCATTGAACTATTGGCGGAAAAAAAGCTGCCAGTCGTGAGAGCCATGCCGAATACATCGGCAGCCGTCGGAAAGTCAGCGAGCGCCTTATCGGCTAATGAAAGAGTGACCAAAGAACAGATGGAAGCAGTAAGAGGCATTTTTGATACAGTGGGAAAGTCAGCGTTTGTTGAGGAACGTCAGCTCGATGCCGTGACAGGTCTGTCAGGCAGCGGACCAGCGTATATTTATTATCTTGCAGAAGCCATGGAAAAAAGCGCGGAAGAAATCGGGCTCGAAAAGGAGATGGCGAAAGAATTCATCATCCAAACCCTCATCGGGGCAGCCGAAATGCTGGCCAGGTCGGCCAAGGATCCTCAGCAGCTTAGGAAGGAAGTAACAAGCCCCGGCGGCACCACAGAAGCAGGTGTAAAAGTGCTTGAAGCAAACGGGGTGCAGCGAGCCTTTATTGAATGCATCAAGGAAGCGACAGCCCAATCCAGACGGCTTGGCCAAAGCTTCAGCAGCACAGTGAAAATTTAACTGGGGCATCTCCCCTGTAATTACGTCTTCTTATTGCAAACTATGAAAAAAGGATGAGAAACACGCAAATGCTCACTATTCTATTAAGCGCAAGCCTCCTTGTATGGATTGCAGTACTAATTGATGCCGTTCTGGGACTAAAAAGCCTGGACCGCCTTGAAGATAGCAATACGATGACTGATGGCCCTCTTCTTTCTATCATAACAGCGGCAAGGAATGAAGAAGCCAGGCTTGAGGAGAGCTTAAAAACCCAGCTGCAGCAAAGCTATAAACGCATTGAATGGATATTGGTCAATGATCGTTCAACCGACAGCACAGGAAGCATCATGGACCGCCTCCAGAAAAGTGATTCAAGGGTTAAGTGTATCGATATCAAGACTCTTCCCAGTGGATGGCTTGGAAAAAACCATGCCCTTTACATGGGATATTTGGAGTCATCAGGGGAATTAATTTTGTTCACAGATGCTGATGTATTATTTAAAAAGGACGCCCTCAGCAGGGCGGTTCATTATTTTAGTAAGAATGACCTTGACCATTTAACCGCGGCACCGAGCTTGATGGGAAGGAGTTTCTGGCTCAACACGTTCATTGCTTTTTTTCTTTTCGGTTTTTCCTATTATAAACGCCCCTGGCTGGCGAACAATCAACGTTCCAAAACCGGCATTGGCATTGGGGCATTTAACATGGTATCCAGGCAATCCTATGAAGCAATCGGAACACATAAAGCAATAAGAATGCGGCCTGATGATGATTTAATGCTTGGAATGAAAATAAAACAAAATGGCCTCAAACAGAAATTTGCAACGGCGATGAACCTGATTGAAGTTGAATGGTATGAAAGCTTAAAAGAGGCCTTCAAAGGATTGGAGAAAAATACTTTTGCAGGCCTTCATTACCGGGTTAGCATGGTTCTGTTTGCAATTGCCGGCACATTCATTTCTCAGGTGCTTCCCTTTATCACAATTTTTTCAGCCGAAAAAGTTATTTTCAGTTTAAGCCTTGTAAACATCATTTTTTTAGCAGTTGTTTATACAATTATTACAAAAAGAATGTCCAAATTTTCCCCGCTTCTGTTTGTTGTATTTCCAATTACAGCTCTCCTGTTTATTTATTCCATACTTCGTGCCAGCATTCTAACCTTTGTAAGGGGCGGCATTGTCTGGAGAGGTACATTATATAGATTAAGCGAACTCAGGAATAAACGCTGAAGTAAGCAAACACCTTCCTAAGTGCATGTTCTTTTTCATTTGCGGAATCACCTGATATACTTAATATTTAGGATAGCGAAATAAGGAGGCATTGATTATGGAAACAAAGCTTTTTTCCCCTTTAACAATTAAAGGAATCACCTTTAAGAACAGAATTGTTATGGCACCGATGTGCATGTACTCAAGCCATAATGAAGACGGCATGGTTGAAAACTGGCACCGGACACATTATACGAGCCGGGCTGTTGGCCAGGTGGGATTAATCATCCTGGAGGCAACTGCTGTAACTCCGCAGGGACGTATTTCTCCGCAGGATCTGGGAATATGGAACGATGACCATATCGCAGGCCTGAAAGAATTAACCGGGCTAATGAAAGAACACGGGGCATCAGCTGGGATACAGCTTGCACATGCCGGCAGAAAAGCGACTGTCGAAGGGGAAATTCTCGCCCCATCAGCTATTGCTTTTAATGAAAAAATGAAAACACCTAAAGAAATGACAAAAGAAGAAGTGTCTGAAACTGTGGAGGCATTCAAAAAAGGGGCTGAAAGGGCGAAGAAAGCCGGCTTTGAAGTAATTGAAATTCATGCGGCACACGGCTACTTGATCAATGAGTTTCTTTCACCGCTAAGCAATAAACGAAGTGATGAGTATGGGGGATCAGCCGAAAACCGCTACCGTTTCCTCCGTGAAGTCATTGAAGCAGTTAAAACCGTTTGGGGTGGGCCTTTGTTTGTTAGAGTATCAGCACATGATTATCATGATGAGGGGTTAACTGCAGAGGATTATGCAGAAATGGGAAAATGGATGAAGGAGCAGGGAGTGGATCTTATTGACGTAAGTTCCGGAGCGGTAGTGCCGGCTAGAATAAATAGCTACCCGGGCTACCAGGTCAAATTCTCTGAAACCATTAAGGAAGGTGCCAATATTCAGACTGGTGCAGTCGGGCTAATTACATCCGGCCTGCAGGCAGAAGAAATTCTGCAAAACGGACGGGCAGATTTAATCTTCATTGCGAGGGAATTGCTGAGGGACCCTTATTGGCCTCGCACAGCAGCAAAGGAACTTGGAGCAGCAATTGAACCGCCTAAGCAATATGAACGCGGCTGGATTTAAAGAAAAGCAGAAGCACCTTGCCCACGAAGGGACGCAGACTAAGAACGCCACATCCTCCCAAAAAGCTGCCGCTTTCGGATGTGCGATCGCTGCCGCAACTTTCCTTGACCTGCGGCAACGTCTGCATGACCCCCATCGTGGGGCCTCACCTCGAGGGGGCAGGCTGCTTGCGCTAGACAGCTCTCAAGGTATACAAAGTTATAAATTCTGAAATTAAAATAAAGAAAAGGGATGGCGGTTCGCCATCCCTTTTCTATTAAATAATCTGCAGTGAATCAAGGAATACAATGATGATAACCAAAGGCACTACATAACGCAAAAGGAAATACCAGGCGGAAAAGATTCCATTCAGCGATTTTGAACCTTGAATCAATTCATTTCTCAGCAGATCCTTCTTCATTTTGTATGAAACAAAAATAGAAATGAAGAGCGCCCCTACCGGCATTAATACATTGCTGACAAGAAAATCAGCACTGTCAAATATCGTTTTGCCGAAAATTGAAATATCTGATAGGCTGCTGAAGGAAAGTGCAGATGGGACTCCTACGATAAAGATTGCCAATCCTGTCAGCCAGGCTGCACGGATTCTGCCTCTTCCCTCCTTATTCGTCAGAGCAGCCACCACTATCTCAAGCATTGAAAAAGCGGAAGTTAAGGTTGCAAATAGAAACAGTGCAAGGAATAAGAGCAAGAACACTCGTCCGAACAGAATCTGATCAAAAACAGATGGCAGAACAATGAACAATAAACCAGGACCTGCAGCCGGCTCAAATCCCAGTGAGAAAACGGCCGGGAAAATAGCCAATCCAGCTAGAATAGAAATAAACAAATTCATTCCGACAACGGAAAAGGCCGGCTGCATCAGATTTTCATTTTTAGATAGATAAGAGCTGTAAGTTACCATAACCGATACCCCGACACTTAGAGAGAAAAACGATTGACCCATCGCATAAAGGACGGTTTCAGACGTCAGATTTGAAAAATCAGGCTTTAAGAAGAATGCGACGCCTTCCATGGCATTTTCCAGTGTTAGGGATCGTGCAATCAAGATAATAAATAAAAGGAACAAAGCCGGCATCATAATTTTGCTGACCTGCTCGATACCCTTCTGGATACCTTTAGCAACCACTAAAACAGTTATTAATAAAAAGAGCCCTTGTGCCGCTACAACAGACACAGAGTCTGACACGGATGTGCCAAATAACTCTTCATAATTGCCGGCTCCATTCATAGAACCGGTAACCCCGTATACAATGTACTTCAGAATCCACCCGCCTATTACACTATAAAACGATAAAAGCAGAAAACAGGTAAATACGCCAAGGTAGCCAATCCAGTGCCATTTAGTTCCCGGAGCAATATCCTTGTATGCCGAGATTGCCTCTTTCCCCGTGCTGCGGCCGATCACAAACTCAGCCAGCAAAAGCGGAAAACCAATTAATAGTGAAAATAGCAGAAATAATAATATAAATGCTCCACCACCGCTTGTCCCGGTAACATACGGAAGCTTCCAGATAGCTCCAAGTCCGATTGCCGAACCGGCCGAGGCTAAAATAAATCCTATCTTCGATGACCATTGCTCATTTTGCTGCATGCCTGTACCTCCATAATTTACAATATAGATACTGCCTGGTTCCAGGCGGCGATAAGCTGGCGCCTGGAGCTTTTCTTAATAGAAACCGGCTGGGTTTCCATTTTTTAGAACTTTCCCAAAAAAACAAAAAAGCCACATACTTCAAAAGGGACGCGAATCAGATTCACGCGGTACCACCCTTTTTGAAAGCATGTGACTTTCCACTCGAAATATAACGGATTAACCGTCTTTCCTGCTATTGAGCAGAAAAGATAAGCTCCAAGATGAAATTCATCTTATCTTTGTGCCAGTTTTCACCATCCACTGGCTCTCTATAAACAGGGAGATAAGACTTAATAGAGTCTCTTCATAGCTTTTTAATATAATGTTTTAAAGTATAAGTGTGATTATATTATGCCTGCAGGAAACCGTCAATGCCAAATTTGAAAATTCAATTTTTCCAGACATTACTTTTCGTTCCAAATCCGCCTCCATGCCGCACCCTCACTATCTGCCTTAATCTCGAAAACATCCGGGTTGCTCATCTTCATAAGATGCTCAAAGCCTGCATTTTCATCAAAATAGCGCAGCAGCAAAGTGGATAAATTGCCATGACTGACCAGAACGATATGATTTTCACTGGAAGCGATTAATTCATCCAGCAGGGAAGCAGCTCGTTCCATGCCTGACGAATGGGATTCTCCCCCTTCGAAAACCAGTTCAAAATCGGAAAAGCTTTGCTTAAGCTTCTCCTGCCAATCATCAAAAAGAATGGAGGATAGCACCCTTTCCCCCAAACGGCTTTCCTCCACAATCTCAAGGTTTCTCGACTGTGCAAGCGGCCGGATAGTTTCCATCGCCCGCACAAAAGGGCTTGAATAGATGCGATTAATTTCCTTGTCTTTAAAGAAATCAATTAATTTTAATGCCTGTTCCCTTCCGCTTTCTGTCAATCTGGCAGAGAAAGGCTGGCCCTCAGCCTTTGCATGGCGCACGACATAGAAAGTTTTCAATTAATTCACCTCTCCTTTATCCAGCGGTATATGAATTTCTTTAAAGTCCTCAGCAATTACCGTATTGGGGAAAATTGTCTGCGATTCCTTCACAAGCTGTTCCCAATCCTGGCGTTCATATCGTGAACTGATATGATTCAGACAAAGCTTCCTTGCATTCGCCTCACGCGCGACTTTGGCAGCCTGCCGGGTTGTCGAATGGAAATAATCGTGTGCAAGCTTTTCTTCTCCCTGTGAGAAGGTTGCCTCATGAATTAATAGGTCTGCATGAGCCGCTAATTCTATTGCCGCATCGCAAATCCTGGTATCTCCCAGCACCGTGATGATTCTGCCCTTTTGAGCCGGGCCCAGAAAGTTTTTTGCTTCCAGAATATTCCCATTCTCAAGCTCTATGTTTTCGCCATTTTTTATTTTCTTATATATCGGACCCGGCTTAATTCCCGCTTCTGCAAGTTTATCCGCGAGCAATGTTCCCGGACGGTCCTTTTCAGTAACCCGGTAGCCATATGAAGGAATCCCGTGCTCGAGCAAGCGCGCTTCCACCTTAAAGTCTTTTTCATCCAATATAGTGCCATCACTGATTTCAGCAACTTTCAAAGGGTATTTAAGGTATGTACCGCTGACAGAGAGCGAGACTTCAATATATTCTTTCAGCCCTTTTGGCCCGTAGAGAGTCACCTCAGTATCACCGCCCTGAAAAGAGCGGCTGGAGAGCAATCCGGGCAGACCATAGATATGATCTCCATGCAGATGTGTAATAAAGATTTTTTCAATTCTCCTCGGTTTAATGCTTGTATGCAGTATTTGATGCTGGGTAGCCTCCCCACAGTCAAAAAGCCAAATGCTCCCTCTTTCATCCAGGAGCTTTAAAGCCATCGAAGATACATTCCTCAGTTTAGCTGGAATTCCTGCACCCGTTCCCAAGAAAAAAACATCCATTGAAAAAACAACCTCCTTTCCAGCAGTCAGGATAAAAAAATCTGTCAGAGCTTGCCAGTTCGAATATAAACAATATACCACAGCAACTGCGGAATATTTAAATCAATTGTTTTTTGTTTTATTTAACAGGATAGTTCCTGGCCTTTAGAAAGAAACTATGTTAAAAAGGCAAACTTAATATTTGCGAAAATAGCTTTAAACAGATACAATTTTATACTTGTACAGACGTTTTTTGCGAATGCAATATAACAGCTTTTATTCAAGCTGCGGGCGGGCAAATGCCAGTCCAGCCTTACATACAGAAATATTTTCGAAAAGAGGTTCTAGAATCGTGAAATCAAACGAAAAACCGACCGCATTAATAATGATATTTGGGGCAACGGGGGATTTGGCTAAAAGAAAATTGTTTCCCTCACTTTACCGCTTGTACAAAAAAGGCAGGCTGTCTGAACGTTTCGCGGTAGTCGGGATCGCCAGAAGGCCGCTCTCGAATGAAGAGTTTCAGGCAAGTGTCAAAGCCTCTGTTGAGTCAGCTATTAAAGATAACGGAGAACTTGAAGATTTTATTTCTCATTTTTACTATCATTCGCACGATGTAACGGATTCAGGCTCCTATTTGGCATTAAAGAGTGTGGCTGAAAAATTGGATGCTCATTATTCCCTTGAAGGCAACCGCATTTTTTACCTTGCCATGGCCCCTGAATTTTTCGGTACCATTGCAGAGCATTTAAAAGCAGATGGACTGACGGATGTGGATGGCTTTAAGCGCCTTGTCATTGAAAAGCCTTTTGGTCATGATTTGGAATCAGCGAAACAGCTTAATAAGCAAATTCGAAAAGCTTTTTCAGAAAATGAAATTTACCGGATTGACCACTACTTAGGGAAAGATATGGTACAAAATATTGAAGTTATCCGTTTTGCCAATGCCATTTTCGAACCTTTATGGAACAATCGCTACATCTCAAATATCCAGGTTACATCAAGCGAAGTACTGGGTGTAGAAGAACGCGGCCGTTACTATGAAAAAAGCGGCGCCCTTCGTGATATGGTTCAAAACCATATGCTGCAAATGGTTGCCCTCCTGGCAATGGAGCCGCCAATCCGCCTGACAACAGATGAAATCAGATCCGAAAAAGTGAAGGTATTAAGAGCCATGCGTCCGCTTGAAGGGGACCAGGTGAAAGAATACTTTGTCCGCGGCCAGTACGGAAAAGGCCAATTAAACGGACAGGAAGTCCCTGCATACAATGAAGAGCCGATGGTGGATGAACAATCAAACACCGAAACTTTTGTAGCTGGCAAGCTGATGATTGACAATTTCCGCTGGGCAGGTGTACCAATCTACATTCGTACTGGAAAAAGAATGGCTGCAAAATCAACGAAAATTGTTATCCAGTTCAAGGATATTCCGATGAACTTATACTATCAGACTGAGCAAACGTTAAATCCGAACCTGCTGGTCATCCATATTCAGCCTGAAGAAGGCATTACTCTATATTTGAATGCCCAAAAATCAGGACAAAACATGGAAGCCACACCGGTAAAATTAAATTTTGCCAACAAAGGCATCGATGACATGAATACGCCTGAAGCTTATGAAAGGCTTTTATATGATTGCATGCGCGGAGATGCAACCAACTTTACCCATTGGGATGAAGTGGCCCTTTCCTGGAGCTTTGTCGACAAAATTTCCGACGTATGGGAAAACACAAAAGAAGCAGGCTTCCCTAACTATGAATCCGGTTCAATGGGTCCAAAAGAAGCAGACCAGATGCTTGAAAAAGACGGTTTCTTCTGGTGGCCTGTAACAGACCTTGATGTTGAACAGTGTTAAATAATTTTCGAACCCCCCTGCCGCGGCAGGGGGGTTCGTTTAGGGGATACCATGATCCGGCTTCCTGCAATTACAAAAAAAACAGCGCCTTTTGAACGCTGTTTTTTTATATTACTCCATCCAATTTGTATGGAAGATGCCTTCTTTATCTGTACGCTGATAGGTGTGTGCGCCAAAGTAATCACGCTGTGCCTGAAGAAGGTTTGCAGGCAAAGTTTCAGTGCGGTAGCTGTCATAATAGGACAGTGCCGCAGAGAAGCATGGTACAGGGATGCCGTTCTTCACAGCCGTACTGATAATTTCACGGGTAGCATCCTGGTAGCTTTCCACGATTTCCTTGAAATACGGATCAAGAAGCAGGTTCTTTAAACCAGGCTCACGGTCATATGCTTCCTTAATTTTTTGCAGGAATTGGGCACGGATAATGCATCCTCCGCGGAAAATCATCGCAATATCGCCGTATTTAAGATCCCATCCATATTCTTCGGATGCTGCTCTCATTTGAGCAAAGCCTTGTGCGTATGAGCAGATTTTGCTCATGTAAAGGGCTTTGCGGACACTTTCGATAAAGGCTTTTTTATCACCGGTGAATTCCGATGCAGCTGGCCCGCGAAGAACTTTGCTTGCGTTGACACGCTCTTCTTTCATGGCAGAGATGAATCGGGCAAAAACGGATTCAGTAATGATTGGAAGCGGTACGCCAAGATCCAGCGCACTTTGGCTTGTCCATTTGCCGGTTCCCTTTTGGCCGGCTGTGTCTAGGATGACATCTACCAGCGGCTTGCCGGTTTCATCATCTTTTTTCGTGAAGATATCAGCGGTGATTTCAATAAGATAGCTGTCAAGCTCACCTTTATTCCAATCGGCAAATACTTCATGAAGCTCTTCAGCAGTCAAACCAAGCACATTTTTCAACAGAAAATAAGATTCGGAAATCAGCTGCATATCGCCGTATTCAATGCCGTTGTGGACCATTTTCACATAATGGCCTGCCCCATCCGGACCGATGTATGTTGTGCATGCTTCGCCATTAACCTTTGCCGCGATATCTTGAAAAATAGGGGCAACCAGCTCGTAGGCTTCTTTTTGGCCGCCAGGCATAATGGAAGGCCCTTTTAATGCGCCTTCTTCACCGCCGGATACACCAGTACCGATGAAGTGTATGCCCAGCTCGCTTAATTCCTTATTGCGGCGCTGCGTGTCCACAAAGAAGGTATTTCCGCCATCAATCAAAATATCCCCTTTATCCAATAAAGGCTTTAGCTGCTCAATGGTCGCATCTGTCGGGCCGCCTGCTTTAACCATAAGCATGATTTTGCGCGGTTTTTCCAGGGAATCAACAAACTCCTCAATTGTATATGTACCTTTAAAATTTCTTCCTTCGACTTCCTTAAGCATCTCATCCGTTTTTTCGCGTGACCGGTTAAAAACGGATACAGAGTAGCCTCTGCTTTCAATATTCATGGCAAGATTTTTGCCCATTACGGCTAAGCCGATAACACCAAACTGTGATTTCGTCATCTTTTATTACTTCCCTTCCAGCCTTTAAGCGTGTAATTGCTTGTTCAAAAAGAAGATCTTTATTAAGATTATTTGAACATCATCCAATAAAAGAATCCACTTTACTTTAGCAAGATTCCTATTCTTATTCAACTTTCCTGTCTTAGTTTAGCTTATAGCCGCCTGAAAAACTCATGAAATATCATCTTTTTTACTGCCCTTCCCTGGCCTACTCTGCAAAAAGTCTTTATTAAAGCTGGTATCAGTGCCGATTTTGGGGCGGGGCAATTTCATTTCCGAAAGTGCACCTGCATTGTCAATTATTTTAGCCCCATATTTCTTTCGCAAAAGGTCCATTGTCTGAAATAACGGCTCTTTTTTAGCATCTTTTTCAAAACTGAATAAATCCAGCTGTTTAACTGCCTGATCGGGTTCGACAAGGTCTGTTCCTGTAATGCCCAGCAGCCGTACAGCGTTTCCATTCCAATGTTTTATAAAAAGCTCCTTTGCCATTCGATAAATTTCTTCATCCTGCTGAATAGGATTCTTCAGTTTGCGGCTTCTGGTAATGGTCTTTCTATCCTTATACCTAATGGTAATCCCCAGAGAAACCGCCATTACCTTTTTTCTTTTCAGTCTGGAAGAAACCTGTGAAGACAATTTTTCAAATACTTGAAGCAGCTCTCTTTGATTCGAAACATCCCTTGGCAGTGTGGTGGAATTTCCTACACTTTTAAATTCGGATGCCGATTCCGGATCAACTTTCCTAAGATCTTGGCCATTGGCTTTTTGTTTCAGTCTCGGGCCATTGATCCCCAGGGCTGCTTTTAATACAATTTCATCCGCTTTTGCCAATTCACCGATTGTGGCGATGTTCAGATTTCTCAGCTTTTCCCCGGTCTTCTTGCCGACTCCGTGCATTTCTTCCACTTGCATCGGCCATAAAATATGGGGTACATCTCTTTTTCTAAGAACTGTAATCCCCATTGGTTTTTTCATGTCAGAAGCCATCTTGGCTAGAAATTTGTTGGGAGCAACACCGATGCTGCAGGGCAAATCGAGCTGCTGGAAAATCTGCTTCTGTATCGTCTCAGCAATTTCTATTGGGCTCCCAAACTCATAGCTGTCTGTAATGTCCACATATCCTTCATCAATGGATACAGGTTCAACAAGAGTGGAATATTCGTGCAATATATCAAACATTCCCATAGAAGCTGCACGATATCTCTCAAAATTTGGCTTCATAATAATCAGCTGGGGACAGAGCTTTTTAGCCTCCCACAGAGGCATGGTGGTTTTTACCCCGAAGCTCCTTGCCTCATAGCTGCAAGTCACGATTATTCCGCGCCTCTCCTCCGGATTGCCTGCGATCGCTAAAGGCTTGCCCTTTAATGTGGGATCATAAGCCATCTCAACCGAAGCATAAAAACTATTCATATCAACATGGAGGATAACTCTCCCGTTTTTCGGATACATTTGCTTCATGCCGGCACTTCCCTGTAAAATCATTCACTTCTATTTTAGCAGATATTCTTCTTTTCTTTTATTATGAGGATTATAAAAGCAAAAACAGAGAATCTTGCTCCTCTGTTTTTGAATTCGCCCGCTATGCTGTTGTTTTCTGTGTTTTCATATACTCTTTTATTTCCCTTATTCCTTCCAGAGATTCCACCAGATTTGCAGGGTCGATTATAGTAATCAGCCTATGATCGATATTGGCTACCCCTGTAAAATAATTGGTTTTTTGATAGGCAATCAAACCTGGCTGTTTCAGGCAGTCTGCTGGAATATCTAAAATTTCCTTGGCTTCAGTCACCAGCACTGCAAATGATAGCTCTTCTGTCTGCAGCACGATCATCCTTGCCGAACCGCTATCGGACAGTGCCCGGCTGTAAAGAATTTCTTCAAAATCAACAACAGGAATTAGCTCTCCTCTGACTTTGACAATTCCTCTTACATAACTGGGCAAATGAGGGATCGGTGTTATGCCTTCCATTTTCTCAATGGATATAACAAAGGGAATGGGTGTGGCATATTCCTCATTTCCTGCCCGGAAAACGACAGCTTTATTATTTTCAGTCATTCCATTTCCTCCCCGGAAACTCTTATGTATAGAACTAATATACCATAGGCATTATTTTCTAACTAGAGAGGATCTAATAGAATTAAGTGATATAAAAAAGAGAACCGCTTCGGGTTCCCTTTCTTTAAGCTTAGACTTTAGACTTCTTCGATAATGGCAATGACCATTTCAGCCAGTTTATTTAATTCTTCAATAGGCATGCGCTCATTGGTTGTATGAATTTCTTCGTAGCCAACAGCAAGGTTGACTGTTGGTATGCCTAAACCGGCAATAACGTTCGCATCACTTCCGCCGCCACTGTGAAGAAGCTCGGAGCTTCGGCCAATCTTTTCAGCCGCTTTTCGGGCCACTTCAACGACATGGTCGCCTTCGCCAAATTTAAAGCCAGGGTACATAACCTGAACATCCACTTCAGCTTTGCCCCCCATTTCTTCAGCAGCACTTTCAAAAGCTTCTTTCATTTTAGCAACCTGCTGTTCCATCTTTTCAGGAATTAATGAACGTGCTTCTGCTAAAATATCAACATGGTCACACACGATATTCGTCTGCTGTCCGCCTTCAAAACGGCCAATGTTAGCCGTTGTTTCTTCATCAATGCGGCCCAGAGGCATTCTTGAGATCGCTTTCGCTGCCATAGTGATAGCCGAAATGCCTTTCTCAGGGGCTACACCGGCATGTGCTGTTTTCCCTAGAATAGCAGCCTTAACTTTCGCTTGTGTCGGGGCGGCAACGATAATATTTCCGACTTTGCCGTCACTGTCCAGTGCGTAGCCAAACTTCGCTTTAACAAGTGAAGGGTCGAGTACCTTCGCTCCGACCAGTCCGGATTCTTCCCCAACTGTGATAATGAACTGGATAGTTCCATGAGCAATATTCTGCTCTTTCAGGACTTTAACAACTTCAAGCATAACGGCAAGTCCTGCTTTGTCGTCGGCACCCAGGATCGTTGTTCCATCGGTTACAACATAGCCGTCCTTGATGGAAGGTTTAATACCTTTTCCAGGAACAACCGTATCCATGTGGGAAGTGAAATAGATTATATCTGTTCCTTCTTTGGTTCCCTGAAGAGTGCAGATGAGGTTGCCTGCACCGTGTCCGGTCTGTGCAGTTGTATCGTCTTCATATACCTCAACCCCAAGATCCCTGAATTTTTTCTTCAGCACTTTTGCAATTTGAGCTTCATACTTTGTTTCAGAATCAATTTGCACCAGTTCCAGAAATTCGTTTAATAACCGTTCCTCATTAATCATTTATGTACAAACCTCCAAATTTAAGCTTACTAAGCAAGTATAACTCCAATATTTTGGCACAGCAAATCAGGAATCCATTATAGCGGGATATTTCCATGCTTTTTATGAGGCCTGCTTTCTTTTTTATTTCGCAGCATTTCAAGCGCCTGAATGATCTTGATTCTGGTTTCTCGCGGATCGATGACATCATCCACCATGCCTCGGCTTGCTGCCACATATGGATTGGCGAACTTTTCTCTGTACTCCTCGATTTTTTGTGCCCTGGTAGCCTCAGGATCTTCACTATTCTGGATTTCCCTTGCAAAAATAATGTTGGCTGCACCTTGAGGACCCATTACAGCTACTTCCGCATTCGGCCATGCAAATACAAGATCTGCGCCAATAGATTTACTGTTCAGGGCAACGTAGGCTCCTCCGAATGCTTTTCTTAAAATTACAGTAAGCTTTGGCACTGTTGCTTCTGAGTAAGCATAAAGAATCTTTGCGCCATGCCGTATGATCCCGCCATGCTCCTGTTTAACACCTGGGAAAAAGCCTGTAACGTCCTCAAATGTAATAAGGGGAATATTAAAGGAATCACAGAACCGGATAAACCTTGAAGCCTTATCGGAAGAATCAATATCAAGGCCTCCTGCCATTACCTTCGGCTGATTGCAGACAAGTCCCACCGTCTCACCCTTGATTCGGGCAAGCCCGACTACAATATTTTTAGCAAAGTCACGCTGTACCTCCATAAAAGTATCTTTATCCACTACCTGTTCAATGACTTTTCGGACGTCATATGGACGAAGGGCATCAAAAGGAATGGCGTCTGTGAGATCCGGACGGTAATCATCGTCCTCATCCCGTTCTGACATTGGCGGTTTTTCCTCATTATTCTGCGGAAGGTAGCTTAACAGACTTCGTACCTGCTCAATAACTTCCTCTTCGGACTCGCCTCTAAAGTGTGCGTTTCCGCTGATTGTGTTATGCACACGGGCACCGCCCAAATCCTCCGGTGAAATTTTTTCCCCAGTAACCGTTTCGATTACTTTTGGGCCAGTTATGAACATCTGGCTCGTCTTTTCCACCATGAAGACAAAATCCGTGATCGCTGGAGAATAAACCGCTCCGCCTGCACATGGCCCCATAATGACAGAGATCTGCGGAATCACTCCTGAATAAATGGAATTCCGGTAGAAAATATGGCCGTACCCATCAAGGGAAACAACACCTTCCTGAATTCTGGCACCGCCGGAATCATTCAAGCCTACAAATGGAGCCCCATTTTCAGCTGCCAAATCCATTACATTAGCAATTTTTTTTGCATGCATTTCCCCCAGGGCGCCGCCAAAAACAGTAAAGTCCTGGGAAAATAAGAAGATAGGACGTCCGTTGACTTTACCATAGCCAGTTACAACACCATCGCCAGGGCCTTTTTGGTTTTCCAATCCAAAATCCGTGCTGCGGTGCTCAATAAATGGATTCAGCTCAACGAATGTGCCCGGGTCAACTAATAAATCGATTCGTTCACGGGCAGTCAGCTTCCCTTTTTCATGCTGTTTTTGTATACGCTCATCCCCTCCGCCAAGTTCGACTTCCCTGCGGCGGTCGTATAACTCATTTATTTTCTCATAGATGTCTGCCATGCTTTATTTCAATCCTTTCTTTTCACAAAATTCATATAATATGCCACCTGTTGATTTCGGGTGCATAAAGGCTACCTGGGCACCGCCAGCACCAATCTTCGGTTCATTCTGCAGCATCCTGATGCCCTGTTCCTTCATTTGATTAATGCGTTCCTGTATACTGTCAACACCTAATGCTACATGATGAAGACCTTCGCCTCGCTTCTCTATAAACTTGGCAATTGGACTTTCTTCACTTGTCGGCTCAAGCAGCTCAAGTTTCGTTTCCCCTGCTTTAATAAAAGCAACCTTTACTCCTTGGCTGTCCACTTCCTCAATTCCGAGAAATTCAAGCTGAAGCACTTCAATATAAAATGGAAGCGCTTCATCAAGAGACCTGACAGCGATACCTATATGGTCCACCTTCTTGATCATATGTTTTCCTCCTCATGGATGTCGGAATTTATCAATTTCCCGCAGAATGCGGGCATATTTTGGGTCTATTATTTAAATATTCGTTAAAAATGTCGAAAATCCTTTTAAAAATTGAGCGGTTGTTCAATTTGAAGATTCTTAGTAAAATAATAGTAAGAATTGGAACGAGGAGGAATAGAATGTCAAATAAGAAAATGACAAAAGTGATTGTTTATTTAATGATATTTGCAATGCTCGCATCTACCCTCATTATGGGGATGTCGATGTTTTTATAACAGAAATTATGTAGACTTTTTCAGCTGCTGCGGAGGGCAATTCCGGGCAGCTTTTTTTCTGGCATGAATTTTTCTTATGTTCTATTTTTTATTCAGCATATTCTCAATTTACCTAACATGCATACCATTTTATTTTACTTCTTAAACGCTCTGCAATGCATAAAAAAACTGCATCCATTCAGATGCAGCTAATTATTATTTCAAAGGATCATTTTTTTATTGCCCCGTACTCTCTTCCAAGTTCATCAAAATTTTTTGGGGAGCTGACAACTAAAATTTTCGTACCAACCGGTACAGATTCATATAACGACTCGACTGCTTCATTCTGCAATCTAATGCATCCATTTGAGACGTACCTGCCGATGGATGCAGGGTCGTTCGTACCGTGAATGCCATAAATCCTTCCATCTGTATCCTCTGCGTCAAATCCAATCCATCTAGTCCCGAGTGGATTACGTGGGTCACCGCCCTTAATATCCTTTTTCCTGTAATAAGGATTAGCTGCCTTAACAGTGACAGTGAACATCCCTTCAGGTGTAAGATCATCGGTTTTCCCGGTTGCAGCTGTGATTACACTTTGTACTTTATGATCATGAATAAACGCGACTTCATTTGTCTGTTTATTGACAATTAAAAATGGATCTCCGGGCAGCGGGTTGGGTCCCAATGGCCAGATTGGGGAAAATGAAAAAAACATGATGGCCGCTGCAGCAAACTTCAGCATGATCATTCACGCTCCAATTCCTTTTCCTTAGTTTGCTTCTGCTGTCCGGTCTTGATTCATTTCCCTATCCTTTAATCCTTTAAAAGAGCTTTTTATAATTAAATACTGTTCCATTTCTTTTACAAAGTGAAGCAGCGCAGCCCGTGCCTCAAATTCCTCTCTTGTCTTGGGGAGCTCCATATTTTCAAAGGAAACTCTCATTCTGTATAATTTATCCAGAAATTGAATGGCCGTATTCCCTGGATGAATGTGGTCCGATAGCTCCTCAATAAAATCAGCAATCATCTCCCCCTGTTCAACAGGCAGGGCTAGGGACGTTACGCTTGGAAGAACACGCTCAATAATCTCGAATTGCTTTTCCCTCATTTTAAAATAGTGATAATATAAGTTATCATTCCTTCGGAAGTGGTTTTCGACATCTCTGAAGGCCAATGTTTTAGCCTTATCGATTAATTCCATCGTTTCAGTGATTTCTCTGCCATCCCAGCTGCTTTCATGTGTACGCAAATACTTCACGATTTCATCAAAGATAATCTTAAAGTTATCTTCTATCTCGAGCCTATACTCCTTAAGCTTCGATTCCAGACTTGGCATATAGAGGTTTGCGATGAGCGCCACACCAATTCCGACAGTAATAATGCCCAGCTCATTCAGCAGGAGTTCCTTTGAAACTTCCCCTGCTGAATAAATATGCAGAATAATAACGGAGCTTGTCACAATACCATCGCTGGCCCTTAACATGACAGCTGCGGGAATAAAAAACAAAAGCAGCAGTCCTATTACAAGCGGATGATAGGCAATCCCCTCAAAGAACAAGGAAGAAAACACCATTGCCATTAAGCAGGCAAAAAAACGGTCCCATGAAGCTCGCAGAGATTTTTTCTTCGTTACTTTTATGCATAAAATAGTCAATATTCCTGCAGAGACAAAATTGTCAAGCTGCAGCATCTGTGCAATCATGATGCTAATGGAAGTTCCCACGGCAGTCTTGATTGTCCGGTAGCCAATTCTGTATTTCATATAGTCAAACTCCTATATTCATTTGCCCGCACCTAAATTTAAAGAAGGCTGTTTGTTTTAAGAAAAGTGAAAGAGAAGATGATCCTTTTGACCATCTTCTCCCATAGCATATATCGATTATAGCATTTTTTGCAAGAAATCCCTTGCACGTTCACTCTTAGGATTAGAAAAAAATTCTTTAGGTGAAGAATCCTCTACAAGCACGCCGCCATCCAGGAAAAGCACCCTGTCTGCCACTTCACGGGCAAATCCCATTTCATGGGTAACAATCGCCATTGTCATGCCTGTATGGGCTAAATTTTTCATAACGTCCAGTACTTCTTTCACCATTTCCGGGTCAAGAGCGGATGTGGGCTCATCAAACAGCATGACATCAGGTTTCATAGCAAGAGCTCTGGATATCGCAACCCTTTGCTTCTGTCCTCCGGATAACCGATTTGGATATTCGTAGGCTTTGGCCGATAATCCGACCTTCTCCAAAAGCTCGAGCCCTGTTTTCTCAGCTTCCGATTTCGAAACTCCCTTAACCTTCATTGGTGCATAGGTCAGGTTTTGAAGAACCGTTTTGTGCGGAAATAAATGAAAATGCTGAAAAACCATTCCCACATCTTGGCGCACTTTCATAATGTTTGTGCCCTTATCCGTAATGTCCTGCCCGTTAATCATGATCCTGCCATCTGCAGGCACTTCCAGGAGATTGATGCAGCGCAGCAATGTTGACTTGCCGGAACCGGATGGACCAATAATAGCTACTACTTCGCCATCTTGAATACTGGTTGAAATTCCTTTAAGAACTTCAAGTTTACCGAAATGTTTATGCAAATTTTCCACTTTAATCACTGCGTCTCATTCTCCTTTCAATCCCTTTTCCAAGCACAGTCAGGATCATTACCATAATGTAATAGATAAGCCCGGCAATCAGTATTGGTTCAAAGTAGGAAAACTTTTCGCCTCCCACGATGTAAGCCCGGCGCATCACGTCTGTTACCCCAATAACTGTTACGATTGCAGATTCTTTTGTAAGGGTAATAAACTCGTTCATCAAAGCAGGCAAAATGTTTTTCATCGCCTGCGGGAGAATAATATCCATCATGGCCGGCCTATATGGGACACCTAAAGCCATGGCCGCTTCACTTTGGCCCTTATCAACAGCCAGGATGCCTGCCCGGATAATCTCCGAAATATAGGCAGCTGAGTTTAGTCCAAATGACAGGACGGCAGCTGTTGACGGATCAATTTTATACCCGATCAGCTGGGGCGATCCATAATAAATGAGCATCAGCTGAAGAACAAGAGGTGTTCCTCTAAAAACGGAGGTATAGGCATCTGCTATCCACCCAAGAATTTTAAATCTGCTGATTTTAAAGAATGATAGAATAATGCCTAATACAAAACCCAATATGCCTGCCATAGAAACTATTTGTAGCGTAACGCCAATGCCTTTAAGTATATATGGAAGGGAGGGAACGAACTGCTGAAAATCCAGATTCACTATCTTTCCATCCTCTCTCTATAAATAGTTTACTAGTTTCCAAGAAGAATAAAGCGTCCAAAGGAAAATATGCCTTGGACGCCAATTCCCAGCGGAATTATTTGTTATCAAACCATTTTACGATCAGGTCTTCCAATTCACCGTTTTCTTTCATCTTCACAAGCTCTGCATTAAATTTCTCAGTTAATTCGCTGCCTTTTGGAAAAGCCATGGCAGAACCTGCCTCCGCTTCAGCTTCTTCGATCGTAAAACCGGCAAGATCTTCATTTTTTTCAAAGTATCCTTTTGCAACAATATCTTCAATCATGGCAGCATCAAAACGGTCTGCCATAATTTCCTGAATCAATTCAGGGATGCGGTTGCGGTTTTCTACTTTCATATCAACTGTCTCACCAATTTCTTCTGCTTTATCAGCCTGAATAGAGGCAAGCTGCACACCTAAAGTTTTGCCGTTCAAATCTTCCAATGACTCAATTCCGCTTCCTTTTTTCGAAACGATCATATGACTCGCTGTATAATATACATCACTGAAATCAACGTTTTGCTTGCGCTCTTCAGTAGGTGTCATCCCCGAAAGAACAAAATCGACCTGGTTAGTTTCCAATGCAGGAATCAGTCCGTTAAAGTCCATATCCTTCACTTGTATCTCATAACCCAATTTTTCAGCGATCGCTTTGGCCAAATCCACATCAAAACCGATGATTTCTTCCCCTTTTGCGGAATCTACATATTCAAATGGCGGATAATCAGCTGATGTACCCATAGTTAATACTTTTTTATCTGAGTTTTCCCCTGAGCCGCTTCCAGTGCTGGCTTCTTCACTTGTGCCGCATGCAGCTAATACGCCAACTAAAAGTATGCTTAAAGCAAACATGATGACTTTTTTCATTTTAGTTTCCCCCTATAAAATATGAATAATCTCTGCATAACTATTAATAAATATTCACTAAAATGAATTTTAACAGATTTTTATATTTATGCAATAAGATTTTTAAATATTTATTAGAAGTTTAATTATTCAGATAAATGGACATAAAAAAAGTCCCGTAATTCGGGACTTTTCCTGGTGAAATAAAAAAGAAAACTTTGAACGTCGAAAACTATCTAGTTCCAAAAGGAATACTTCGACAGCTTTACATCGCACGACCGAAAGCGGCAGCTTTTGGGAGGAAGTGGCGTTCCTTCGCGAGCAAGGCGCTTCCGCTTTTCCTGTTTAAAGCTCTTCGCAATATTTCTCAAAGGTATCCTGCAGTTTTTGAACAACAGCCATTGGCTCATGGCCTTCAATTTCATGGCGCTCGATCATCGTGCATAATTCTCCGTCTTTAAGAAGAGCAAAAGATGGTGATGATGGCGGATAGCCGGTAAAATAAGATCTTGCTTTTTCGGTTGCTTCTTTGTCCTGGCCGGCAAATACAGTCACCAAATGGTCAGGGCGCTTATCATAATGCAGGGAATGCATGGCCGCAGGGCGGGCAATTCCGCCTGCACATCCGCAGACTGAGTTCACCATTACAAGTGTGGTGCCTTTTTTATTAAGGGCTTCATCCACTTCCTCCGGTGTAGTTAATTCTGTATAGCCGGCATGCACGATTTCCTGGCGTGCCTGCCTTACAACATCATTCATAAATAAATTGAAATCCATATTCATAGATCATCGCTCCTTATGCTGATTAATCTTTTTCACTATATACATAATACCAATACAAGAACAAAATTTACAATCAAGTCATTTTTTTGAATAAAAAAGTTTAGCATCTGGGTTATGGGGGAAAGATAAAACTACAGCTAGATCCATACCCCTAAACTCCCTAGATTCGCCAGTGCCCACAAGGCACTGGCCATTTTTTTTCAGGAAAAGCTGCCCTGTTGAAGGACAGCTTCATTTCGAATAGACATTAAACAATTCTTCCACTGCAGATGTAACCGTCCTGTTTCCTGAGATAACCTCATTTTCGATTTTCGGAAGGAGCGGCTTAATGGCAGGATGATAAAAAAAGCTGAATTGAAGCTGATCCAGGATCATGGAATGGATCCATTGTTTTGTCTGGAGTCTTCTTCTTTCCTCAAATACACCTGAAGATTTTGCAGTATCTTCGAACGTTTTGATCACTTTCCATATCTCAGGGATGCCCTCTTTCAAAACAGAAGAGCAGGTGTAGGCTCTGGTTTGCCATCCCTTTGTAGCAGGCTGGAGAAAGTGAAGTATACGGTTATACTCTGCTTTTGTTTTCTCCGCTAATTTTTTGTTGCTTCCATCGGCTTTGTTGACAATTACCGCATCAGCCAGTTCCATAATGCCTTTTTTCATTCCCTGCAATTCATCGCCAGCCCCTGTCAGCGTTAATAGCATAAAAAAGTCCACCATGTCCCTGACAATGACTTCACTTTGTCCCACACCAACTGTTTCTACCAGAATAACATCAAAGCCTGCCGCTTCACACAGCAGCATGGTCTCTCTCGTTTTCCGGTGAACTCCACCCAATTTTCCTGCAGAAGGTGAAGGTCTTATGAATGCCCGGGGATTTCTGGAAAGCTGCTCCATCCTTGTTTTATCGCCAAGGATGCTGCCGCCGCTCAAGCTGGAGCTCGGATCGACCGCAAGCACCGCTACTTTTAACCCTAAATCACATAAGTATGTCCCAAAAGATTCAATGAACGTGCTCTTTCCTGCTCCCGGCACTCCTGTTATCCCAATCCTAAGCGATTGTCCTGAATGGGGCAAAAGTTTGTGCAGGATTTCCTGTGCATGGAGAAAATGATGTTCAGCGTTACTTTCAATCAGAGTGATCGCTCTGGCAAGCAGACCTCTGCTGCCATTCAAAATGCCTTCTTCAAGAACGTTTAGATCAGGGAGGGAGGCAGATTTTTTTTGAAACCTGCCTTTTTTCTCAAATTTCAGCTCCGGCTCGCCTGTATCCACACCACCGCGCACAATGCTTGTAAAATTATCTGCCTTTTCTTCATCAAACCATTCCGGTTTCTTATCCTCAGTCATTTACTGGGTCACTTCCTCATACCCGAGACGGCTGTAGATCTCCCTGATGACTTTTTGGGCTGCCACTGGAATGACTGTGCCCGGTCCAAAAATGGCAGATGCTCCATGCTCATATAAATACTGATAATCCTGCGCAGGGATAACCCCGCCAATTACGACAATAATATCTCCCCTATCCAATTTTTTCAGTTCAGCAACGAGCTGCGGCAGAAGAGTCTTATGACCGGCAGCAAGTGAGCTGATCCCAATGACATGAACGTCATTTTCTACAGCCTGCATGGCTGTTTCTTCCGGTGTCTGGAAAAGAGGGCCGATATCCACATCAAAACCGAGATCGGCAAAGGCTGTTGAAATCACTTTTGCTCCCCTGTCATGTCCATCCTGCCCCATCTTGGCAATCAGAATCCGCGGTCTCCTTCCCTCATTTTCAAGAAATTCATCTGTCATCTGCTTTACTTCTGCAATTTCTTCTTCGTTGGAAAAAGCAGAACTGTACACGCCGCTGATAGAACGGATAATTGCTTTATGGCGGTTGGCAACTTTTTCAATCGCTTCAGAAATTTCCCCGAGAGTGGCTCGAACCCTGGCTGCATTTACTGCTAGCTCAAGAAGATTGCCTTCCCCTGTATCTGCAGCTTTTGTAATAGCCGCCAAAGCTTCAGCAACTTTCTCATTGTCGCGGGAAGCCTTTAGCTGCTCCAGCTTCTCGATTTGCTTTAATCGGACAGCCGTGTTGTCAATGTCAAGAATATCAATCGGCTCTTCTTTTTCCAGCCGGTATTTATTCACACCAATAATGGTTTCTTTTCCGGAATCAATTTGTGCCTGCCTTCTGGCTGCCGCTTCTTCGATTCTCATTTTTGGCAAGCCTGTCTCAATCGCTTTGGCCATTCCGCCAAGATTTTCGATTTCTTTAATATGCTCCCAGGCTCGCTTAATTAACTGATCTGTTAAAGCTTCAACATAATAAGAGCCGCCCCATGGATCAATTACATTCGTGATCCCTGTCTCTTCCTGAAGGTACAGCTGCGTATTTCTGGCTATACGGGCAGAAAAGTCTGTCGGCAATGCAATGGCTTCATCCAGCGCATTAGTATGAAGGGATTGTGTATGGCCCATTGAAGCTGCATGCGCCTCAATGAGAGTCCTTGTTACATTATTAAACGGATCCTGCTCTGTTAAGCTCCAGCCGGAAGTTTGCGAATGCGTTCTAAGCGCCATTGATTTGGGATTATCCGGCTCGAAGGTCTTCATCATTTTTGCCCAAATGAAGCGGGCTGCGCGCATTTTTGCCACTTCCATGAAGTAATTCATGCCGATTGCCCAGAAAAACGAGAGCCTTGGCGCAAAGGAGTCGATATCGATTCCAGCTTTAAGGCCGGTTCTTACATATTCGAGACCATCAGCCAGCGTATAGGCAAGTTCAATATCAGCAGGAGCCCCCGCTTCCTGCATATGATAGCCAGAAATACTGATGCTATTGAACTTAGGCATGTATTTTGAAGTATATTCAAAAATATCGGCAATGATCTTCATGGACATTTCCGGAGGATATATATATGTGTTGCGCACCATATATTCTTTTAGGATATCATTCTGGATCGTTCCAGAAAGTTTCTCCTGGATTACTCCCTGCTCTTCCGCTGTAACAATATAAAAAGCCATGACAGGCAATACCGCTCCATTCATCGTCATGGATACAGACATTTGATCTAAAGGTATCCCATCAAACAGCATCTTCATATCCAGGATGGAATCAATGGCTACGCCAGCTTTCCCGACATCTCCCTCGACTCTTGGATGATCTGAATCATAGCCTCTATGAGTAGCCAGATCGAAAGCGACTGATAAGCCTTTTTGACCCATTGCAAGGTTGCGCCGGTAAAAGGCATTACTTTCCTCTGCAGTAGAAAAACCGGCATACTGCCGGACAGTCCATGGCCTGTTCACATACATGGTTGAATATGGCCCTCTTGTATAAGGGGGCAGTCCAGGCTTATCGTTTAGGTGCTCCATGTCTCTAAGATCTTCATTTGTGTACAGAGGCTTTACATTTATTTGCTCATTTGTTTCAAAGAGAAGTTGATCAATGGATGAATCGATTTCTTCCTCTGCTTTTCTTTTCCAGTCATCTTTGGCTGATTGTTTTACTTCAAGAATATCCAGGCTTTTAAAATCAGGTTTATTGGCCATTGCTTGCCGCCTCCATCTCGTTCAGCATATTTAAGAGAGTTTCATAGCAATCGCTTTTTACATGAATGTATCCGCCGATGCCAGCGTTCTGATATTCATCCTTTTTCCTCTCTTCGGGAAGGCCGGCTAAATAGATTTCAGCTGACGGGAAAGTTTCTTTCAATTGTTTAATTAAAGGTACAGCTATGCTATCGTATAGTTCATTTGATCCGCAAATAAAATAATGCCTGCAATTTGTTTTTTGAATAAATGCTTCAGCATCTTCAGGATTATATACCGAACCGCTTTTAACTGCCTCAACCCCGCCAGGAGCCAGGAAGCCTGAAATAAAATCAGCACGCGCCTTATGGTCTTTCAATGCTCCCAGACAGATAAGACCTGCTTCTGGACGAATGCCCTTTCCTTTTAATCTTTCAGATAAATTCCGCAAACCCTCGAAGGACTCAGAAAGACGAACCTGCTGGATAATCTTGAGATCACTCCTGCTGTTCTGGACGGTTTCCAATTCTGTCTGAAGCGGCTTTTCATCAAGATTTGCATATATATTCGTTCCGATGATACTTTGTTTTCTTGTATGAACATCTTTCTTCTTCTTTTCAAGAATTTGGGTAATCTGATCATGAACCCATCCTGTTTGAAGGGCATCCTTCATTCCTCCCAGCTCTTCTATCTCAAGGAAAAGTCCCCATGATTTGGAAATCAGTTCATTTGTCAGATGCTCAATATACCAGGAGCCGCCTGCTGGATCAGAGACCTTTAGTAAATGCGCCTCTTCCCTTAAAATCAACTGAGTATTGCGGGCAATCCGTTCTGAAAAAGGAGATTTGGCTCTTTCCAGATCATTATATGGACTGACATGAAGGTATTGTATTCCTCCCAATACTGCTGCGAACGCTTCATTCCCCGCTCTCAGCATATTTACATAGGAATCATAGGCAGACTTTGTAAAGAAGGACGTCTCTGCTGAAATGACCATTTTTTTACTGTCACCCCCAGCTCCGAATGCTTCCGCCACTTTGCCCCATAATACTCTTGCAGCACGCAGCTTGGCAATTTCCATAAAAAAGTTTGAGCCAACAGCAAACTTAAAGACCATTTTAGATAATATTTGTTCAAGGCCTTTGCCTTTATCAAGAAGATATTGCAGGTGATTTACTCCTGCTGCAAGAGAAAATGCAAGTTCCTGGACGGCATTTGCACCGCTATTATGATAAACCGCTGAATTCACCATGATTGTTTTCAGGCTTGGCAGATTTTCTTCTGCATTACTCATCGTTTTATTCAAAGCTTCGTATAGTTCATCGATTGAGCGGTCGTTCAATGTATCGGCAGCAGCAATAGCAAGTGGATCTGCGGCAACATATCCGGAGACTTTTTCTCTTTCTTTTACTTTTCCAAGTCCTGCTATTAATACATGCTGATTTCGTCCGGCATCCACACTGAAAGGGTACCTTTCATAAAGTTCGCCTACAGACAGGCTTATCTTCTCTGGATTTTTTAACTGTTCAGGCTCAAACGCAAGAGCTGTCTGCCCTGTCTTGATGGCAGCAAGAAGTTTATCTGACAGCTCTTCGGAAGAGGAAGCACTAATTTTCTGTGCAACCTTCCATTCTTCAGACAGGTATCCGGCTGCATAGGAACCTCTTCTAAAATCTTCTAAGCCCGGATACTGTGATAATGCACCTGTTTCCAGGTCTTCTCTGGAATAAAGCGGTTTCAATTTTATGTTTTCATATGTATTTCGTGATAATGTTTCTAAGGATTTCCCTTTAAGAGTTCTTTCCGCACTTTGTTCCCAATCTTCATTTGTCTGCTGCGGGAATTTTTCTTCAATCATTTTCTTTAATGACATAAATTTGCTGTCCTTGTAGCTGACAGCGTTCCCTCCCCTCATGCGGCAGCGGACCCGTTTCTTATAAGAAACAATGCCGCAAGAAAATTATAATAAAATTCTAAATTCTCCATATACCTATTTTAGTATACAAAAGAGAAACAAGCAATGAACAATAAGAAACCGCTGTCCCAAAGCAGGACAGCGGCAATTTTAATTACTAATAAATAGTTGTATTTTCTTTAGAAGTGTTCTCCAGAATTTCCTTCACACGCTGCAGGAAGCGGCCGCAAACCAGGCCGTCTAATACACGGTGATCGAGTGACATACAAAGGTTAACCATATCACGGACAGCAATCATGCCATTGTTCATTACTACAGGACGCTTCACAATGGATTCAACCTGAAGAATTGCAGCCTGAGGATAATTGATAATGCCCATTGACTGGACAGACCCGAATGAACCGGTATTATTTACAGTGAAAGTTCCACCCTGCATTTCAGCGGAAGTCAATTTACCTGTACGTACTTTTAAGGCAAGATCATTGATTTCACGGGCAATACCCTTAATCGTTTTTTCATCAGCTGCTTTGATGACCGGAACGAATAACGCGTCATCTGTTGCAACTGCAATGGAGATGTTGATATCCTTCTTCTGGATAATCTTATCACCTGCCCACATAGAATTAATCTGCGGGAATTCTTTAAGGGCCTGCGCAACAGCTTTCACGAAGAAAGCAAAGAACGTAAGGTTGAAGCCCTCTTTTTGCTTAAACTCACCTTTAATGCTGTTACGGTATTCAACAAGATTTGTAACATCTACTTCCATCATTGTCCAGGCATGTGGTGCTTCATGTTTGCTGCGAAGCATATTGGCTGCAATCGCTTTACGCACTCCAGTAACAGGGATTTCAACATCACCCGGCATTACTGGAACATTAGGTGCTGGCGCTGCCTGTTTCTGTGCAGGCTGGGAAGGTGCTGGAGCCGGTGCCTCTGTCTTTTCCGGTGCTGGTGCTGATGCAGCAGCTGCCGCTGTAGGAATATCTCCGGACTCAATGATTTTCATAAGGTCTTTACGCGTAATGCGTCCGCCTCCGCCTGTACCTGTCACCTGGTTTAAGTCAATGCCATGCTCTTGAGAAAGCTTTAAGACGGCAGGTGAATAGCGGACTCCTTTTGGAGCATCTGCCGAAATAGGTGCCGCTGGTGCAGAAGGCGCCACACCTGAAGGTGCAGCTTCAGCTTTGTCCTCTGCTTTAGATTCTGATGGGGCTTCCTGAGCTGCTTCTCCGCCGCCTTCAGTTTCAATTGTCAGAATAACCTGGCCAACTTCATAAGTTTCTCCCTCTTCTGCAACCAACTCTTTGATTACACCAGAGAAAGAGGATGGGACCTCAGCATTTACTTTATCAGTCATTACTTCAGCAAGCGGATCATATTTATTTACTTTATCTCCAACGGAAACCAGCCATTTGCTGATTGTCCCTTCAGTAACACTTTCCCCAAGCTGGGGCATTTTAATTTGCTCAATAGCCATTGGGTAACCTCCTTCTAGCTGCCCGCATTTGCGGGTCATGCAGCTAGTACAGCTGATCCGGTATGAATTCCAGCCGGAAAGCTGCACCATCTGCTCTTTCCATTTTTATTAACTAATGCCTTTATTAAAATTCAGCCAATTCGCGCATTGCTTTTTCTACTTTATCAGGGTTAACCATAAAGTATTTTTCCATAGTCGGGGCGTAAGGCATTGCTGGCACGTCAGGACCGGCAACGCGTTTGATTGGTGCATCCAATTCAAACAGGCAGTTCTCTGCAATAATGGCAGAAACTTCGCTCATAATGCTGCCTTCTTTATTATCTTCAGTAAGAAGAAGCACTTTTCCTGTTTTTGTCGCAGCTTCGATAATTGCTTCTTTATCTAACGGATATACCGTCCTTAAATCAAGGATATGCGCTGAGATGCCATCTTTGGCAAGTCTTTCAGCAGCCTGCAGTGCGAAATGAACGCATAGGCCATAAGTGATCACAGTGATATCTTCACCCTCGCGTTTTACATCCGCTTTTCCGATTGGCAGCACATAATCATCATCAGGAACCTCACCCTTAATCAGGCGATATGCACGCTTATGCTCAAAGAACAGTACAGGATCCTCGTCACGGATTGCCGCTTTCAATAATCCCTTAACATCATAAGGCGTAGAAGGCATAACAATCTTAAGTCCCGGCTGATTCGCAAATACTGCTTCGACAGATTGGGAATGGTATAGTGCTCCATGAACACCGCCGCCATATGGTGCACGAACAACGATCGGACAGCTCCAGTCATTGTTGGAACGATAGCGGATGCGTGCTGCCTCAGAAATAATCTGGTTAACCGCCGGCATTATAAAGTCGGCAAATTGCATTTCAGCAATCGGGCGCATTCCATACATCGCTGCACCGATTCCAACCCCTGCAATTGCTGATTCAGCAAGCGGAGTATCAATTACACGGTCTTCGCCAAATTTATCATACAGTCCTTGTGTCGCTTTAAACACGCCACCTTTTTTACCTACGTCTTCACCTAAAACAAATACCTTTGAATCTCTTTCCATTTCCTCGCGGATTGCCATAGTTACCGCATCGATATAAGAAATTACAGCCATATTCTCTCCCCCTTACTGTTCAGCATAGACATGCTTTAAAGCAGATTCCGCTTCTGCATATGGAGCGTTTTCAGCATAATCAGTTGCTTCGTTTACCAATTTCATAATCCGGTCATTAATTTCCTTTTCAATCGCATCATCCATTACACCATTTTCTTTCAGGTATGCGCCAAAAGTAATAATCGGATCTTTTGTTTTCGCTTCAGCCACTTCATCAGGAGCACGGTAGCTTCGGTCATCATCATCAGATGAGTGTGGTGTTAAACGGTATGAAATGGTTTCGACCAATGTCGGCCCTTCTCCGCGGCGGCCTCTGTCCGCTGCTTCTTTCACAGCTTTATAGACTTCAAGCGGATCGTTTCCATCAACTGTTATACCTGGCATACCGTAGCCGATAGCTCTGTCAGATACGTTTTCGCAAGCAAGCTGTTTTTCAATCGGTACAGAGATTGCATATTTATTATTCTCACACATAAAGATAACAGGGAGCTTATGAACACCTGCAAAGTTCGCACCTTCATGGAAGTCCCCCTGGTTTGAAGAACCTTCACCAAAAGTTACAAAGGTTACCAGATCTTTTCCTTCCAGCTTTCCGCCAAGAGCAACTCCAACAGCATGAGGCACCTGTGTAGTAACAGGTGAAGAGCCCGTTACGATTCGGTTTTTCTTTTGACCGAAATGTCCTGGCATTTGGCGGCCGCCTGAATTTGGATCTTCGGCTTTAGCAAACCCTGACAGCATTAATTCCTTGGCTGTCATGCCGAACGTAAGGACTACTCCCATGTCGCGATAATATGGCAGGACATAATCCTTCTCGCGATCAAGTGCAAATGCAGCACCTACCTGAGCAGCTTCCTGTCCCTGGCAAGAAATAACGAAAGGGATTTTTCCCGCGCGGTTTAAAAGCCACATACGCTCATCAATACGGCGAGCTAATAGCATCGTCTCATACATTTCAAGAACTTTCTCATCACTTAAACCTAAATCTTTATGTCGGTTTTCAGCCATTTATACAACCTCCTAAGCTAATATGTATCACCGGGCTCCCAAAAGAAGCCTGGACTTTTCTGTTTATTCAATTGGAACTTTATCCGTGGATAGCTTTTCCATCAACTGCAAGGGCAGCTTCACCGATTGCTTCAGATAACGTCGGATGAGGATGGATTGTATGTGCTACTTCCCATGGAGTTGCATCAAGAACACGGGCCAGACCTGCTTCTGAGATCATGTCTGTAACGTGCGGGCCTATCATATGGACACCCAGGATATCATCGGTATCCTTATCTGCCACAATTTTCACAAAACCGTCGGATTCACCAAATACCAGTGCCTTTCCGATTGCCCGGAATGAGAACTTGCCCGTTTTGACATTATGGCCTTTTTCTTTTGCTTCATCCTCTGTTAATCCTACACTTGCCGCTTCAGGTGAACTGTAAATGCATTTAGAAACCAGGCTATAGTCAATTGGAGAAGGATTCTTGCCGGCAATGTGCTCAACGGCTACGATTCCTTCATGAGAAGCAACATGAGCCAGCTGAAGGCCGCCAATGACGTCACCAATCGCATAAATATGGGATTCCTTTGTCTGGAAGTATTCATTTGCTAAAATAAATCCCTTTTCTATCTGAATGTCAGTATTTTCAATGCCAATACCCTCTGTATTTGCCTGACGCCCCACTGAAACAAGCAATTTCTCGGCGGAGAATTCCTGCTGAGATCCTTTCACTTCAGCTGAAATCGTAACTCCGTCGCCTTTCTGAAGGGTTTCAGGAAGCACTTTTGCTCCTGTTACAATTTTGACTCCCTTTTTCTTCATAAGGCGCTGCATTTCTTTTGAAATTTCTTTATCTTCCGTAGGTATAATGCGGTCAGCATATTCGATTACTGTTACCTCAGCACCAAAGTCTGATAACATAGATGCCCATTCGATGCCGATGACTCCACCGCCAACAATTATAATGGAGCTTGGCACTTCTTCCAAAGCTAAAGCCTCATCCGAAGTCATTACAAGTTGTCCATCAATGTCCAATCCTGGCAGAGTACGAGGACGTGATCCAGTTGCTACAATAACATTTTTAGGGATCAGCATTTCATTTTCGTCCCCATTGTTCATTTCAACAGAAATTGTGCCTGGCATCGGAGAGAAAATAGATGGTCCAAGTATGCGGCCTGTTCCTTCGAATACATCAATCTTGCCTTGCTTCATCAAGTGCTGAACACCTTTATGAAGCTGATCAACGATTTTATTTTTTCTTTCCTGTACCTTATTGAAATTGATGGATACATCACTTGTCACTACGCCAAAATCTTCACTGTGCTTTGCGGTAGCAAACACTTCAGCACTTCTTAATAAAGCCTTGCTTGGTATACAGCCTTTATGAAGGCAAGTACCTCCAAGTTTTCCTTTTTCAACGATTGCCGTTTTTAAACCAAGCTGTGAAGCACGGATGGCAGCTACATAGCCGCCTGTGCCTCCGCCTAAAATCACCAAATCATATTCCTGTGCCAAATTGCTTCCCCCTTCTATTTCAACGCTGCTTTGTCAGCTTTTTTTCCAGGATATTCTTTTTCAGTCTCTTCACCGCGGAGTACACGAAGAGCACCTTCAGCGAGTGCCTGCAGTTCATTTTCACCAGGCTGTACGATGACATCTGCAATCCAGTTAATCCGTTCACTGATTTCGTTTACAAAGTCCTTGCCATAGGCAAGACCCCCTGTAAGGATGATGGCATCAACCTTTCCGCCAAGCACTGCACTGGCAGATCCGATTTCCTTAGCCACCTGATAAGCCATTGCGGAGTAGACAAGCTTTGCTTTCTCATCTCCGCTTTCAATCATCTTTTCAACCTTTACTGCATCATTTGTTCCCAGGTAACCAACGAGACCGCCTTGTCCAACAAGCTTTTTCATCACTTCTTCACGATAAAAGCTTCCGGAGTAGCAAAGTCCCACCAAATCACCGGCAGGTACTGTACCTGCCCGTTCCGGACTGAATGGCCCGTCTCCATGAAGTCCGTTATTAACATCCACCACTCTGCCTTTTTTATGAGCACCTACAGTTATACCTCCGCCCATATGCGTAACGATTAGGTTAAGCTCCCCGTACTTTTTGCCAAGTTCTTTGGCTACTCTCCGGGCAACAGCTTTCTGATTCAAGGCATGGAAAATACTTTTTCTTTCTATCATTGAAAAGCCTGAAATTCGGGCAATTGGATCCAATTCATCAACCACCACCGGATCGACAATGAACGAAGGAATATTTAAACCAGAAGCAATCTCATATGCCAGTATTCCGCCAAGGTTTGAAGCATGCTGACCAGCAAAACCGGCACGAAGATCCTCTAGCATTGCATCATTAACTGAATATGTGCCTCCTTCAATCGGTCGCAGCAGCCCCCCGCGGCCGCACACTGCACTTAATTTGGAGATATTGATTCCTTCGTGATCCAATGTTTCCAGAATGGTCTGCTTTCGGAATTCATATTGATCGATAATACTTTCATAAGAGTTAATGACATCTGCATCATGGCGCAATGTCTTCTCCAGGACAGAGATCTCATTATCGAAAACTCCAATCTTAGTTGAAGTGGATCCCGGATTGATGACGAGAATTCGATGTTCTTGTTCTAGCACGTTTAAACCTCCATAAAGAGCGGAAATCTCCCTTGTAAAAGTATACTCTTACTCAGGTACTATTAACTGCCGCCGAATTTTTTCTACTCTGTTTTTAAAGGCAAAGACGCTGAATATTCCATTCAGCGCTTTGCATTTCAGGAAAGTTACTCCTCCCTAAAGCTTATCTGCGGCTTAGAATATGATGGCCATTTTGGAGGAATTGTCCGCGTGAATTACGCATTCTTTCAATTCTTTCCTCAACCATGCGGTCAGCCGCTTTATATGTCGGAATTCCATCCCTTTTAGCAATCTCAATAACTTTTTCAATATTATTGTATACAGTTTCAACTTTTTTCATTGCTCGTTCACGGTTGTATCCGTACAGCTCATCCGCAACATTAATAACTCCGCCTGCATTAATTACATAGTCAGGAGCATAAACGATGCCCATCTCATGAATTAAATCACCGTGGCGTGTTTCTTTAAGCTGGTTGTTGGCAGCTCCAGCGATTACTTTTGCTTTCAGCTGCGGGATTGTATCATCATTAACTGTCGCACCTAAAGCACAAGGAGCATAAATATCACATTCAACTCCATAAATTTCATTTGGTTCAACTGCTTTAGCACCGAACTCTTCAACTGCACGCTGAACTGCTTCTTTATTAATATCCGTAACAATCAGCTGTGCACCTTCTTCATGCAGATGGCGGCAAAGATTGAACGCAACGTTTCCAACTCCTTGAACAGCAATTGTTTTGCCTTCAAGAGAATCAGTTCCGAATGCCGCTTTTGCTGCAGCCTTCATACCTCTGTATACGCCATAAGCTGTAACTGGTGAAGGGTTGCCGGAAGAGCCGAACGCAGGTGAAATTCCTGTTACATAGTCTGTTTCCTCATGAATCAGGTCCATATCAGCTACTGTAGTACCCACGTCCTCAGCAGTAATGTAACGTCCATTTAAACCTTGGATATAGCGTCCGAATGCACGGAACATTTCTTCGTTTTTATCTTTGCGCGGATCGCCGATAATAACTGTTTTACCGCCTCCAAGATTTAAACCAGCTGCTGCATTCTTATATGTCATGCCGCGTGCAAGACGCAATGCATCCTCAATAGCAGCTTCTTCAGATTCATAAGTCCACATGCGTGTACCGCCTAGTGCTGGGCCTAAAGTGGTATCATGAATAGCAATAATAGCTTTTAATCCTGATTGTTTGTCCTGGCAAAACACCACTTGTTCGTAATCATAAGTTTCTAGGTATTTGAAGATTTCCATGTTATAATTCCTCCCCGGATTCTTTAAAAGTAATATGTTCGTTTTGTTAAAAAAAATTTAATTTACGATTTATAAAATACTGAATGAATTAATTTCTTTCTTTCAGAGCCCATTACTTTGCTGAGCATATCGCTAAAGCAAGGGAATAAACCTTGCTTTCTGCCGAATCTGCTCTTGAAGTAAGAACGATCGGCGCTTTGGCACCTGCGATAACAGCTCCTACTTTTGCTTTCGCAAAGTAGACAAGTGATTTATATAAAGTATTCCCAACTTCTATAGTCGGCACCAATAAAATATCTGCCTGTCCGGCAACTTCACTTTTGATCCCCTTATGTTCAGCCGCTTCAAAAGAAATTGCATTATCCAAAGCCAGGGGACCGTCGACAAGACAATCTTTTATCTGGCCCCTTTGGTTCATAAGAGTTAATGCTGAGGCATCCAGAGTTGCCTGCATAGCAGGATTAACAACCTCTACTGCAGCAATCGGGGCTGCAAGAGGCTTTTCTATTCCTATGCTCCTTGCAATTTCAACTGCATTTTTCAGGATTTGTGCTTTTTGATTGAGGTCCGGTGCAATATTCATTGCTGCATCAGTGACAATCGTAAATCGTTCAAAACCTGGAACCTCAAATACCGCCACATGTGATAAAACATTTCCTGTTCTTAAGCCGAATTCTTTATTTAAGACAGCTTTTAAAATACCTGCCGTCGGGATATTTCCCTTCATCAGCACATTGGCTTTCTGCTCTTTTACAGCCCTTACTGCCAATTCTGCAGCATATGCAGGCGATTCTGCATGAAGGATTTCAAGCTTAGGGCTTTCAGCTGCTGCGCTATGGTTCCGATTTATGATTTCGCGGATTTTTACTTGATCCCCAAATAATAAAAAGCTTGCTAAGTTCAGCTTAATTGCTTCAGCAACTGCTTCGAGAACTTCTTCGTCTTCCGCTGCGGCTACGGCTACTGTTTTCTCACCATATTGGGTTGCTTTCGTTAGAAGCGAATCCAATTTCATCTGTTCAACCCCCTTACTAGAAAAGCGCGCGCCTCGCCCTCCCACGGCACCTCGCGGGGCAGGCTGATTGTGCTAGACAATTACCGGCGCCTTTTTCTTGATGTCCATCCGTTTATTATACCTGCAAGAAGTGTGCCAACTTAAAATTACTGTGAAAACGCTTTATTCACTGAGTTAAAGTGCGCAATTAATTGCACACTGTGAAATTTATTGCATGCCATCTTTTGCAATATCGTATTTCTCCAATTTATAGTAAAGATTCCTGACAGAGAGTCCAAGCGATTTAGCAGTCTTGGTTTTATTTCCATCCAGCTTGTGAAGTGTTTGTCTGATCATTTTTGCCTCATATTGCTCTACCAGCTGAGTTAATGTTTTAGTTTGTGCTTCTTCACTTTTTTCAACACTTGGAGACGGCTTATTGGCACCTATCAAATCCGGAATATGCCTTTCCTCTATATCTGTTTCGTTGTAATTCATAAAAATAATGGCTCTGCCGAGGATATTATCAAGTTCTCTCACATTTCCCGGCCAATCATAGGCCATTAGTTTATTAACTGCTTGTTCTGTTACACCTTCTACATTCCGTCCATATTCCTGGTTGATCTTTTGAATAAGCCTGCTGCATAGAAGAGGAATATCCTCCTTTCTGCGTCTTAATGAAGGAATATGTATAGGCATTCGATTCAGCCTGTAGTATAAGTCTTCCCTGAAAGTGCCGTCTGCAATTCCTTTTTCTAAATTCACATTGGTCGCAGCAATAACTCGAACATCTATTGAAATGGGCTTGGTCCCTCCCACTCTTGTAATTTCATGTTCTTGAAGAACCCTGAGCAGTTTCGCCTGAGTGTTAGCTGTCAGCTCGCCAATTTCATCCAGAAAGATACTGCCTTTATCAGCTTCCTCAAACAAACCCCGTTTGCCGCCTCTTTTTGCTCCTGAGAACGCCCCCTCTTCATAACCGAATAATTCGCTTTCCAGAAGAGACTCTGATAATGCTGCGCAATTAACCCTGATAAACTTGTTATATTTTCGGTCGCTGGCATTATGTATAGCGTGGGCGAACAATTCTTTGCCTGTCCCTGACTCTCCTCTTAGCAAAACGGTAGCTGGAGTTTTAGCCCCGAGTCTTGCCTGTTCAATTGCAAGCTTCATCTCTTCAGATGATCCAATAATATCCTCGAATGAATATTTCGCTTCCAATGTACGGATAATCTGTCTTGCCCGGCTTAATTCACGATTCAGATTCTGAATTTCCGATACGTCGTGAATAACTCCCACACTTCCTTTTAACTTTCCATCAACAATGACAGGCGCAACATTTACAATAACATCCTTTCTTTTCGGTCCGACCCTCATGGCCACACCTCTCATTGCCCTTCTCGTTTGAAGAACCTTCATATGCACACTTTCACCTTCGGAAATATCAGCTGTGGCAGGCTTCCCGATCACTTTTTCTTCTTCAAGGCCTGTTAGCCTCGAATATGCCGGATTGATCAAAATCCCTTTCCCATTTTCATCAACCACAGAAATGGCTTCTTCACTTGATTGAATAATCGCCTGAAGCATTGTCTGTATCTCTTTCAAATTCGTAATTTCTTCCGCAAGCGAGACTACTTCTGTTATATCCTTAAAAACAGCAAACGCACCCATTAATTCGTTATTTTCTCCAAGCATCGGTATTCTTGTCGTAATAATTTTCAGGCCATTTGCCAAAGTCATTTCCTGATTCGCTTCAATTCTCCTTGTTGCCATAACTCTGGGAAGCATGCTGTCTGTAATGACTTCATTAATTTTTTTCCCTAAAGCGTCTTTCCTCTTAATTCCTGTCATTCTCTCCGCACTTCGATTAAAGACTGTAATCTCACTAAAGTTGTTGATTACAATCATACCGTCATCAGTCGAATTAAAAATCAAATCATGCTTATACGTTTCATTTCTGAATTTTGAAATCAGTTCTTCCTTTTCTTCAAGTAATTTCGCGATTAAGAAAGCTACACTTCCAGGAATCAGGACCGTATTTTTGCTCCTGGCTTCCCTGATGTCGATAAACACCTGTTCATTTCCGGTAACTTCAATAATGATATCAATATCCTGATCCATAAAATAACGCCAATCAGTGCCAATCGGGATGCCGCTTTCTTTGGCAATCCGAAGTCCTTCAGCACCCGGATTAATGTCCACCATAGCTTTTACATCCAGAACAGCCGTTTCCTTTATAATTTTAAGGATGGCCGTACCGCCTTTACCTGCACCGACAATCATTACTGTTTGCATTTTTCTACCTGCTTTCATTGAAAATTCTTGCACGCTTGACATTATTCCGTGCAACATTCTTCATGAATTTATTTTAGCACAGCAGCGGTACTTGACAAATTTATTTAATGATTTATGATTTCGATAGGTAATTCGATTTGAAGGGAATTTTTTTATGATTAGACTAATTGCTTTATTAATTTTACTCCTGCCAGGCATATTGGCTGTCTATGGGATAAAATTAATGAGAGATATGGTCTTTGGCATCCTGCAAAGCCCATTTCCATATTTATGGCTTCAATTTGTTTCAGGTTTCCTTTTCTTAATCATAGGTCTTGGCTTTATCGCAGGATTTATTCTTTATCGCGATCGAAAGAGAAACAAAGTTCAGGAACGATTTAAAACCAAATAAGTTAGTGGGGGGATAAAAAGTGAAGCCGCTGCAGTTATCACCGGAAACAGCATTAAAGCTTGCTGAAAAACTAAATCTTCCTCTTGAGCAAATCATGCACATGCCTCAGCACATTTTGATTCAAAAGATGATGGAGCTTGAGAATGAAGAAAAGAAATAAATTAATAAGTTCAGTTTGAAAAATTTCAAACTGAACTTTTTTGTTTCCGCTGAATTTTGAGGACAATAAAAAAACGCCCCATAAGGAGCGCAGCATAAAAAATAAATGATTTTGTTATAAGTCCTTACCCTTTCAAGAAGCTTTGTGCTCCAGACGCAGCTTATCTGCAACCATTGCAATGAATTCCGAGTTGGTTGGCTTTGCTTTTGTCATGCTGACTGTATACCCAAAAAGAGAGGAAATGGAATCAATATTACCGCGGCTCCACGCAACTTCAATCGCATGGCGGATTGCACGCTCCACACGGCTTGCAGTAGTATTAAACTTCTTAGCAATATCAGGGTACAGCACTTTTGTAATGGAACCGAGAAGTTCTATATCGTTGTATACCATTGAAATGGCTTCACGGAGATATAAGTATCCTTTAATATGGGCAGGAACGCCAATTTCATGGATGATGCTGGTGATGCTGGCATCCAGGTTCTTAGGCTTTGCTTCTCCCTGAGGACGGTAAGATTGAGCGGGTTTGCGGAGAAATGAATTCGATTTTCCGCTGACTTGGCGTATATGACTTGCCAAATTGTCCATGTCAAATGGTTTAAGGATAAAGTATGAGGCTCCCAAATCCACTGCCTTCTTGGTAACATCCTCCTGTCCGAATGCAGTGAGCATGATTACATTAGGGAGTGTTTTCAAATTTAAATCTCTCATTTTTTCGAGTACAGCAAGTCCATCCAAGTGAGGCATGATGATATCCAATACAAGAACGTCGGGCTGTGTATGCTCTAATATTTCGAGGCAATCCTGTCCATTATGTGCCACACCGGCAACTTCCATGTCTTCCTGAGAAGATATATATTCCTCTAAAAGCCCGACCAGTTCCCTATTATCATCCACAACACAAACTTTTATTTTCTTCACTTACTTTCCTCCTCGGTCCAATTATGGTCTCTTTAATAAATGTTCATTTTCGAACATGCTCTTTTTGATATCTATTTTCTATTCTAAATGAGAAATTCGACAATGCAACAAAAATTCCTCTACTTTTTTGAAATTTTCTTAAAAAACCAACTAAACCTCATTTATTCTTTTGTTTTCTTCTGTTTTCGACCGATTTCGTCATACTCTTTACAATCCGTGTTTCTTTGTCGAAAATTCTTTATTTTCATTTTAACATAACTATTTTACTCATAGTTTTTGTTTAGCCTATAATGCGGCCTGTTTTTTCACTGCAAGAGCAGTAAAAAAAAGACGGGTTTAACCCGCCTTTTTTAAGATCCATTCAGTATTAGGATGCTTTTTCTTCAGCTTTTTCATATATATCAATACCTGCTTCATTTAACATCCATTCAATATGAACACCATATCCTGAAGTAGGGTCGTTTACAAATACATGGGTCACTGCTCCAATAATCCTGCCATCCTGGATAATCGGGCTTCCGCTCATCCCCTGGACTATGCCGCCTGTTTTATCAAGCAGCTTCTGATCCGTCACTTTTATGACCATTCCTTTTGTTGCCGGAAACTTCTGCGGAATCGTACTGACAATTTCAATATCGAACAATTGTACTTCGTCATTGTCGACCACAGTTAAAATTTGGGCAGCGCCCTCTTTGACTTGATGAGATAAGGCTATAGGCATCGGTTTGTCAAAAATTCCGTTCTTCATATCCCGGTTTAATTCCCCAAATATTCCGAATGGACTATTTCTGACAATATTCCCGATTATTTCTTTATCTGAAGAAAATCGTGCAAGTTTTTCACCAGGATTGCCATTGCTTCCTTTTTCAATTGAAGTAACAGTTGATCGGACAATTTGCCCGTCTTCAACCACAATTGGCTTCTTTGTATCCATATCGGAAATAACATGGCCGAGTGCTCCATATTTTTTCGATTCCGGGTGATAGAAGGTCATCGTCCCAATACCTGCTGCAGAGTCACGTATATATAATCCAAGCTTATAGGTTTCTTCCCCGTTTTCTTTCAAGGGTGTCAGCTCTGTTTTCACCTTTCCGCTTTCACGGCTTACGATAATTTGGAGCGGATTGCCGCTTTTGCCAGCTTCTTGAACAAAGGGAGCAACATCTGACATTTTTTCTATTTTCGTTCCATTGATTTCTGTAATGATATCTCCAATTTTTATGCCGGCCGTTTCGCCAGGCGAAGCTTTTCCTTCAGCCGTATTAACCTGATGGTGTCCAACTACTAACACGCCTACTGTATTCAGTTTAACCCCAATCGATTGGCCTCCTGGAATAACTTTAAAATCTTTTAAGATGTTAACATCAACTTTCTTTATCGGAAAACCTGCCAGTTCGAGAAGCATTTCATTTTTTCCATTTTCTTTTGCATGAAGCGAAATCGAATGGTTATCTTCTTTAAGTGAAACACTTGTATTATCTATGGACAGTCCGGCCGACACTGCTTCTGCCTTTGCAATGTCCAGCTGCTGCCCTTCAAAAAGAGTAATATTTGCAGGTACTTGCAAATATTCCTGAACAGGCTTGGAAAAACCTAAAGCAATTAATGAAACAAGGAGAATTCCACCAATTATTTTGCGTAAAACATCATATGTCAAATTTTTCACTCTCCTCGCTTCTAGTCCATCCACGTCAAATGGCTACATCTTTAATTTTGCCTGCATTGAGGGCATTTATAACAGCCATTCACATAAAAAAAGCTATCCTGCTTTGGATAGCTTTTCAAGGTATTAGATCTGATAGCGCCGCTGGCGGGAACAGACCTTATAATGGATCAAAATTACTTTAGCTGATTAGCCAGGTGCAGCAGCTCTTTCGCATGCTCTTTTGTTAAATCAGTAATTTCCACCCCGGAAATCATACGGCCGATTTCTTTGATTTTCTCATCTTCAGTGAGCGGTTTTACTGTTGTTTTTGTCCGCCCATCCTTTGTGTTTTTAGCAATAAATAAATGAGTATCTGCCATGGCCGCAACCTGAGGAAGATGAGAGATGCACAGAACCTGTGAATCCACGGAAACGTGATGAATCTTTTCCGCGATGGCTTGTGCAACCCTGCCGCTCACGCCTGTATCCACCTCATCGAAAATAATACTTGTGACACCCTGATGCTTTGAAAATATGCTCTTTAAAGCAAGCATGATTCGGGACAATTCACCGCCTGATGCAATTTTAGACAGCGGCTTAAGCGGTTCTCCCGGATTGGTGGAAATGTAGAACTCAGCCCTGTCAATTCCGTTTTTCAGGAAGACTTCGGAATCAGAAAAGAATCTGACCTCAAAGACTGTCTTTTCCATATATAATTCCTTAAGCTCTTTGTGAATTAACTTGGTAAGTTTAAGGGCAGATTTTCTGCGCAGCTTGCTCAATTCTTCTCCTTCAACCAGAAGGTCTTTTTTCAGGGCAGCAACTTCCTTTTGCAGCTTATCAATATGGGTTTCTTTATTTAGCAGGGTTTCAATTTCTTCTTCTATCTGTGCAGCGTATTCCAGCACTTCTTCAACCGTTTTTCCATATTTTCTTTTCAACCCATTAATTTCATTCAATCTGCTTTCTATCTCATTAAGTCTTTGGGGATCATATTCCATAAAGTCCATTTCATTGCGGAGTGATCTCGCTGCATCTTCAAGCAAATAAAAACTGTTTGCCACATTTTCCGCTATTTCTTTATAGGCGGGGTCCAGTTCCGCGGCATCATTCATATAGCCCATAACCATTCCGATCCAATCAAGCCCTTTTTGTTCTCCTTGAAGGGCATTATAGCCTGACTGAAGAGAATCAAAAATACGTTCAAAATTGGAAAGCTTTCTTTTTTCTTCAATCAAATCTTCATCTTCGTTCAATTTAAGCTGAGCAGATTGAATTTCATCCAGCTGAAATTGAATTAAATCAAGCCGGTGCGCCATTTGCTGTTCATTCTCACTTAAATTTTTAAGCTTTTTCAGTGTGTTTTCATATAACCTGTAGATATCCTGGTATTCAGTTAAAGCAGCGGATAATTTGGATCCCCCAAACTGATCGAGGAGAGGAAGATGAAAGGTTTCATCCATTAATTCCTGATGTTCGTGCTGGCCATGTATATCAATAAGGGAACTTCCGATTTCTCTCAATACAGATATAGTGACAAGTTTTCCGTTCACTCTGCAGACGCTTTTCCCTGTCTTTGATATATCCCTGCGGAGAACAATCATTCCATCTTCAATCTCTATCCCAAATTCAGCAGACCGTTTATAGCAAGGATGTTTAAGATCATCCAGGATAAAAAGCCCCTCAATTTCAGCCTTATCCTCACCATGGCGGACAAATTCTGCAGATCCCCTGCCTCCAGCCAGCAAGTGAATGGCATCGATAATGATGGACTTTCCCGCCCCTGTTTCACCAGTTAAAACAGTTAAGCCCTTTTCAAATGAGACAGAAAGGGCTTCGATTATGGCAAAATTTCGTATGGATAATTCGTTTAACAATCATATCACCTCTTAAGAAAAGCGCAAGCGCCTTGCCCAACCCCGACAAGCACATGACGTGCCTCCCGGAAAGGCGTTATTTGCCTTTTTGGGGGCTTGCTTGAAATGTGAAGGCGACTGCCCTTTCAAGGAATGCAGACTAAAAGCGCCACGTCCTATGGCAACGTCTGCATGACCCGTACACTTCCAAAAGCTTCCGCTTTCGGTCGTGCGATGTTTATGCTGACGAAGCTTTCCTTGTCCTGCGGGCCTCAGGCATAAGACGGTTCTTGTAAGAAGGCGTTTCTTCTGTAAGGAAACGGCTTAGATCTGAGAGTCTCTAGGAGCCGCAACTAGACAAGCTTGTGACCTCGATGGGGCAGTCTCTGGAGCTAGGCAGTTATCTAACTTCAGTATTCATACATTCTTATCTTTTAAGAAACACGATGAACACCAGCCTATCGGCATAAGCGACGGCGCTCGGAGCTTGAAATATCTACAGCATTTCAAGAAAACGGTTTGAAATTGCTTCTGTATCTTCTGGGGTTTTGCATATGATCAGGCATGTGTCGTCCCCGCAGATTGTCCCCAGAATCTCTTCCCAGTCAAGGTTATCAATAAGTGCGCCAATAGCCATGGCATTGCCCGGGAGAGTCTTCATTACAAGGAGATGTCCTGCAGTATCCACTCTGACAAAGGCATCCATTAAATTTCGTTTAAGCTTTTGCAGCGGATTGAAGCGCTGGTCCGCTGGAAGACTGTATTTATATCTTCCGTCCATCAAAGGAACTTTTACCAGATGAAGCTCTTTAATATCTCTTGAGACAGTCGCCTGAGTTACATTAAACCCGGCGTTTTTCAATTCATCCACCAGGTCATCCTGTGTTTCAATATCGTTATTTGTAATAATCTCCCGGATTTTAATATGTCTTTGCCCTTTATTCATTTTTTCACCTCTATAATCAGCCGCTTAACAGCGGGCAGAAAAAAATTAATTTAAAGTATTTTGTACTCTAATGTTAGCTGATTTTCTCAATAAAGTACAATTTTCCCGTATATTATTTATTATTATTCGTTCAAACTCGACAAATTCCTTTAAGAAAAGCGCAAGGGCCATTCCCACCCGAAACCTTCGAAGGGCAGGCTGCTTGCGCTGGATAGTTCTCGAAGCAGACATTATATATCCTTTTTAAAAAGAGGAACAGGCATCAGCCTATTCCTCTTCTCTAACCTTCGTTTTCAGTTCGGCGTGGGCTTCTTTAACAACTTCATCTGTCTGGGCTTTAAGAAGGTTTTCTCCTTCCTCTCTGCTGCCTGACCAATACAGATGGAGGAGAAATTCTATGTTGCCGTCTCCGCCTGTAATGGGTGAATAGGAAACGTCCTTGACATCATAACCGAGGCTCAGTGCAAATCCGATAATTTTATCAAGCACTGCTTCATGTACTTTAGGATCTCTGACAATCCCCTTTTTCCCAACCTGTTCCCGTCCAGCTTCAAACTGGGGTTTCACTAGGGCAACTGTGTCACTGCCCGGAACAAGCAGCGTTTTTAATACAGGCAATATAAGCTTTAGAGAAATGAACGAAACATCAATGGAAGCAAAATCAGGCATACCGGCTGAAAGATCGGCAGGGGTTACATACCGGAAATTGGTCCTTTCCATTACAACTACTCGTTCATCCTGCCTTAATTTCCAGGCAAGCTGATTATATCCGACATCTAATGCATATGACAATTTGGCGCCATTCTGCAGGGCACAATCTGTGAAGCCCCCGGTTGAGGACCCAATGTCAAGGAGGATCTTGCCTTCGATTTCTAAATTAAAAACTTTTAGAGCTTTCTCAAGCTTCAAGCCTCCCCGGCTGACATAAGGCATGACCTTCCCCTTTAAAGTAAGCGGAATGTCCGCACTAACCTTCTCGCCCGGCTTATCCATCCTGCTTTCATTGCTGAACACCAGGCCGGCCATAACGGCTCTTTTCGCTTTTTCTCTTGTCTCAGCAAGACCTCTTTCAACTAATAAAACGTCTAATCGTTCTTTCTTTGTTTTCATTTTTTAAGCCCTTTTTTGTTTTTTTCTTGCCAGTTTTCCCATTCTCTCAACAACATCTTCTGAAGTCATGCCGATTTCTTCTAATAGTTCATTTACACTGCCATGCTCAATAAATTTATCAGGTATCCCCATACGGTCGATTTCCGCATGATGGAAGCCATGTTCGTGAGCATATTCAAGAATTGCACTGCCAAAGCCACCCTGCAGCACAGCTTCTTCTATAGTGAGAATTGGCATATTGGCTGTGAACAATTCATGCAGCATCTTTTCATCAAGCGGCTTAATAAACCTTGCATTAATGACTTTAATGGAGTGTCCCTGTTTCTCCAGGATTTGTGCTGCCTTCAAAGCCATTGGAATGGTTGTCCCAAAGGTTAAAATCGCTCCATCATTGCCATCGAGCAGAACTTCCCATGTTCCAATTGGAATTGGCTTAAGTTCTGTGTCCATAGGTACTCCTATGCCATTTCCGCGCGGGAAACGCATTGCGATAGGGCCATCATTATATTCTATAGCTGTTTTTACCATATGCTGGCCTTCATTTTCATCTTTTGGCATCATCAATACCATATTCGGCAAATGCCTTAAAAACGCAATATCGAATACACCCTGATGGGTTTCACCATCTGCACCCACAAGTCCTGCCCGGTCTATTCCGATAAATACATTCAAGTTCTGGCGAGCAATATCGTGTACCACCTGGTCATAAGCACGCTGCAGGAAAGTAGAATAAATTGCAAGAAACGGCTTCATGTTTTGGGTTGCCAGCCCGGCAGCTACCGTTGCTGCGTGCTGTTCAGCAATACCAACATCGTACATCCGATCCGGAAATTCACTTGCAAAGCCTTCAAGCTTCGAGCCAACAGGCATTGCAGGAGTAATTGCAACGATTCTTTCATCTTCTCTCGCAAGCTTCCTGACGGTTTCCGAGACAAGCTTGCTCCATGCTGGCGGTGTACTTGCAGGTTTCAAAAAGTCGCCTGTTTCCATTTTATAAGGTCCCGTACCATGCCATGTGCCAACCCGGTCGCTTTCTGCAGGGTGATAGCCTTTTCCTTTTTTCGTTATAACATGGAGGAGCACTGGGCCTTCTGTTTTCTTAGCATAAGCAAGGTTCTCGAATAAGGCTTCATAGTTATGCCCATCGACAGGTCCCAAATAGGTAAAACCTAATTCTTCGAAGAACATGCCTGACACAAACAGATACTTTAGGCTATCTTTCAGTCTTTCAGCAGTTGAGGCCAACTTTCCGCCGACTGCCGGAACCTTTTTTAATAAATATTCAAGTTCATCTTTCACCCAATTATACTTGCCTGCAGTCCTTAACCTTCCAAGTACATTGTGAAGAGCACCAACATTAGGTGCAATTGACATTTCATTATCATTTAATATGACAATCATGTCCTTTTTTTCATGACCGATATGGTTTAAGGCTTCTAAAGCCATTCCGCCTGTTAATGCACCGTCCCCAATTACTGGAATGACATAATTGTTCTCTTTTTTCAAGTCTCTGGCAATAGCCATTCCCATTGCTGCAGATAAAGAAGTGGAGCTGTGCCCCGTTTCCCATACATCATGCTCGCTTTCAATCATTTTCGGAAAACCGCAAAGACCTTTATATTGTCTTAAAGTATCGAATTGACACGCACGGCCCGTAAGAATTTTATGGACGTAAGACTGATGTCCGACATCCCAAATAATTTTATCCTTCGGACTGTCAAAACATTTATGCAATGCGACAGTCAGCTCAACAACTCCAAGATTAGGCCCAATATGCCCCCCGGTGCCTGAAAGCTTTTCTATTAGAAAAGTGCGGATATCCTGACTCAAACTTTCCAATTCTTTATTCGAGAGCCCTTTTAAAAAGGAAGGGTCTTTAATTGATAACAGATCCATACTGCGGACCACTCACTTTCGTTTCTTATTCATCCGTTTTCTTTTTACGTAATGTTAGGCAGTGTTTGTATAAGCCTAAACAAAACAAGCCTATTTATTACAGCGTCTAGCCTGTCTAAAAGATAGTATCTTAAGATTACCTTATTACAGGAGATTTTCCAAATGCTTTTCATATTAAACAGCTTTAGTCTTGATGGTGTCTCTTCCGCTGGCCAATGCATCCACAGGAAAAAAAGTGCAAGCTTCTCCAGCAGCAATTCCTATGATACCAAAATATACACATTGAAGACCATCATTTTATTAAACAGCAAATGCCGCTGATACAAAAGTACAGCGGCAAGACCATCGTTTTTCTAATTCATTTTTGGCACCCTGACTTCCGATTTAGTGATCCCTGTTTGCAATTAGATCTGTTATTTCTTCGAGCAGCTCTGTTTGAAGGCCTGTTTCCCTCAGCTTTTCTTTTGCAGATCTGATATGTTCTTCAAGCGCCTCTTTCGCCCCGCTCATTGAAAGAAGAGATGGATAAGTACTTTTATCTTTTGATTCATCACTGCCTACAGGCTTCCCGATTATCTCCTCTGTCCCTTCAAGGTCGAGGATATCATCCCTGATTTGAAAAGCCAGTCCCAGGTGATAGGCAAATTTAGATAGAGCCTGAATTGTTTCCTGACTGGCATTTGCCAAAATTGCTCCTGATACAACACTGCATTCCAGCAGTTTGCCCGTTTTGTGCACGTGGATGTACTCAAGATCCTCTAAGCCCAGCTGCTTGCCTTCCCCTTTAATGTCTGCTGCCTGGCCGCCTACCATCCCCTCAGCACCGGAAGCTTTCGACAGCTCTTTAATTAAAGAAAGCTTTGTTTCAGCAGAAGCAAATTCGTCAGGCGTTTCCGCAATTGTTTGGAAGCTGTATGTAAGCAAGGCATCGCCTGCCAGGATGGCGAATGCTTCTCCAAATACTTTATGGTTCGTCGGTTTGCCTCTTCTTAAGTCATCATTATCCATGCTTGGCAAGTCATCGTGAATGAGCGAATAAGTATGGACCATTTCAATCGCCGCCGCAGTCCACAGCCCTTTCGACGTATCCTCGCCAAAAGCAGCCAATGAAGCAAATAACAGCATTGGCCTTATCCGCTTTCCTCCGGCTTCAAGTGAATACAGCATTGATTCCTTGACCTCAGGAGGAGCATTTAATTTATGTACGTAATCCTTTAAATGAATTTCCAGTTTCTCTTTATGCAGTTCAGAGAAAGAACTTAAGGATTGATGCAAAATTATTCCTCCTCCGGAATGGCAAAGTTCGATTTACGGCCATCCTCCGCCAGTATTTCCGTAAGCTGTGATTCTACATTTTTAAGCTTATCATGGCATAATTTTGAAAGCTCCATGCCTTTTTTATAAATATTAATAGCCTCTTCAAGGGGAACATCTCCCTCTTCAAGCTTTTCCACAATAACTTCAAGTTCTTCCATTGCTTGTTCAAATGAAAGTTGTTTTTCATCCGCCATGCCATTCACTCCTCAATATCCGTTACCTTGCATTCAATGCTTCCATCAGACACCTTCAATTTTATCATATCATCCGCTTTAACTTGGGACACGGTCTTTATCAGGGTTTCATTTTCTGTATAAGCAAGGCTATAGCCCCTATCCATAATTTTTAGCGGACTGAGCGCCTCGAGGGTTGAAATAACTCTCGCAAAGTCCTTTTCTTTTGCAGCCAGGATGTTTGTCATTGTTCTGTTTAAAAGTTTATGAAGCCGATCATTGTTTTCTTTCGCCTGATTCTTCAGCTGCCCTGGATGACTCCGAACCAGCCTTTTTTGCAGGGTTTCTGCCTGCTCAAGCTTTAAATCGTGCAGCCTTCTTGAACCTCTCATTAGCTGTTCGGTCACTTTATCCAGCTGTTCCATTTTTTGCTCATACAATTTTTGCGGGTATCGGAAAGCGTATGATTTCTGCACCCTTAGAAGCCTTTCATTTTGCAGTGCAACTTGTTCTTTCATCGCTCTTATCAGCCGTGATTGCCTGTTGAAAAGTCTTTCCGTCAAGTCATCGATATGCGGAACAGCCAATTCTGCAGCTCCCGTTGGGGTTGGGGCCCTTAAATCTGCAACAAAATCTGCTATTGTAAAATCCGTTTCATGGCCTACAGCTGAAATTATAGGTATTTCAGACTTAAATATTGCCCTTGCTACGGCTTCTTCATTAAAGGCCCAAAGCTCTTCAATGGAGCCTCCGCCCCGTCCGATGATTAAGACATCTGCATCCCTGGAGGTATTAGCTTCCGTTATCGCTTTCACAATTGAGGGAGCTGCCTGGTTCCCCTGAACAAGCGCAGGGTATATAAGTATGTTCGCAATTGGATAGCGCCTTTTGAGCGTTGTCAAAATATCTCTGATTGCAGCTCCAGTAGGGGATGTGATTATCGCAACTGTTTTTGGATAACGCGGTATATCTTTTTTATGCGCAGGTGAAAAGAATCCTTCTTTCTCAAGTTTTTCTTTAAGCTGTTCATAAGCCAGATAAAGTTCTCCTATCCCGTCGGGCTGCATTTCCTGTACGTATATTTGATATTGCCCGCTGGATTCATAAACGGATATGGCTCCGCGAACTAAGACTTTCATGCCATTTTCCGGCCTGAATTTCATTGTCCTCGCATTTCCTGCAAACATTACGGCTAAAATTCGGGCTTTCTCATCCTTTAAAGTGAAGTACATATGACCGCTTGAATGCTGTTTAAAGTTTGAGATTTCCCCCTTAACCAAAATATTTTGCAGATGAGGGTCGGCATCAAATTTTCGTTTTATGTATTTGGTCAGTGCGTTTACTGTCAGATACTGCTGTTCCTTCATAACAATCTCCTTTATGCTGAAGCTGCATTGCATCTCCTGCAGAGCAATAACGCAAGAAAAGCACAAGCGCCTTGCCCACCACTGATAAGCACAAGACGCGACTCATAGAAAGGCGTTCTTTGCCTTTTTGTGAGGCACGGCTTATGATCTCGAGGGGGTAGGCGCTCCTTCTAAAAGCTAGCGCTTTTATTCGTGCGATGATAAAGCTGTCGAAGCTTTCCTTGCGAAGCTGGACAGTTATCAAAGTTCAAGGTTATACTTTCCTATCTATCAAAAAAACTGTCCTTCCATTCTGCCTGCATGCTTTTTCCTGCATGACAGGTTTCCTAAATACAGGATAATGGAAATGGACAGATTTTGCATCAATGGCGGCCATTACTTTTAACTTTGCTTATGGAAAGCTTTGCTGCTTTTAGCGTATTATGCATTAACATGGTAATTGTCATCGGCCCCACTCCGCCTGGAACAGGAGTAATAAATCCTGCTTTGTGCTTCACTGCCTCGAAATCAACATCGCCGCAAAGCTTTCCTCCCTCATTTCGATTCATGCCGACATCTATCACGATTGCACCATTTTTAACGTGGTCTTTCGTGATTAATTTCGCTTTGCCTGCTGCTGCCACCAGTATATCCGCCCGCTTTGTATATTCCTTCAAATCAGCCGTTTTCGAATGGCAGTATGTGACAGTAGCGTCTTCATTGAGGAACAGCTGCCCGGCGGGCTTTCCTACAATGTTGCTTCTCCCAATAACCACTACATGCTTTCCGGAAATGTCTGTACCAATGCTATCCAGCATTTCAATTATCCCTGCGGGAGTACAGGGGATAAATGCATCCTGAGCTGTCATCATCCTGCCAATATTTATGGGATGAAACCCATCTACATCTTTGTCAGGAGATATGGCCTCGATGATGGCTTTTTCATTAATATGGCTTGGGAGCGGAAGCTGGACAAGGATTCCATGGATATCTTCACTTTCGTTTAACTCAGTGATTTTTCTGATAAGCTCTTGCTCACTGACGCTTTCGGGAAGTTCAATAAGCATAGAATTCATTCCCAGCTTATCGCATGTTTTCTGCTTGTTTTTCACATATGTCCTGGATGCCTGATTATTCCCTGCTAAAATAACGGCCAGGCCTGGCGTGATCCCTTCCGCCTTCAGCTTTTGAACTTCTGAACCGATATGATCCTGTTTCTTTCTTGCAATTTCTTTTCCATCTATTAATTCTGCAGCCATTTTCATCCCCCTATCAGGAACTCGGAAGCGCCTATGATAAGGACTGCCGGCTCGCTTGCATCTAAAAAGTGCCAGCACATCCAGTATGAGTCAGAACTCTATTATTTTTAAAGCTTTTCTTTTACCTTTGATAAAACACCATTAATAAACTTGCTTGATTGATCATCACCGTAAAGTTTGGCGATTTCAATAGCTTCATCGAGCACCACATTGGCCGGGACTTCCTCCGCTAAATACAGCAGCTCGTAAACGGATAAGCGCAGAAGATTGCGGTCTACAGTAGCAAGCCTCTCCAGTGTCCATTTTTCAAGAAATCCTTTGATTTTGCCATCAATTGTTTCTTTATGCTGCAGGACACCCGATACTAGTTTGTTTAGGTACTCATCGCTTTTTTCACCCTCTAAAACATGTTCGATGGCGGTCTCCGGTTCTGCCTGGCTTACATCAATTTGAAATAAAGCCTGCAATGCTTTTTCTCTGGCTGTTCTTCTCTTCATCTTTATAAAACCCCTTTATGGCTTAACATAGTAATTTTTCATTTTTGAGCATTTGCACGTCCAAAAATTGCATAAGAAGATAATAGCATAAGTAAGGAATCTTCGCACTACAACAAGAGCATTATGTTTGGACAGAAACATGATTTCAGGCTGGAAACTTATAAATTTAATTTTCCCTTTAAAAACTCCTTTATTACGTCTTAAGGAGTGAATGATGAAGGAGACTGAACCATGAGAAAAGCCAAAGACGAATTCTATGTCTTTGGCTTGATGGTGGGTTACATTTCCTGTTCGTATTCAACCTCATGCTTTTGGTTTTCAAACATGATTCCTACTACGTGGATGTTTACTTCCTGGGCGTCAAGGGCTGTCATATTCAGGAGGGCCTGACGGATGTTATCCTGAATTTTTTGGGCAACGCTTGGAATGGAGACGCCGAATTTCATCAGACAATATACATCAACTTTGATGCCTTCTTCTGTTAATTCGACTTTTACGCCTTTGCCATGGTTCTTCTTACCGAGCCTTTCAACCACTCCTGTAGCAAAGTTTCCGCGCATTTGCGCTACGCCTTCTACTTCCGAAGCAGCAATGCCGGCAATAACCTCAATAACTTCCGGTGCAATTTCCACCTTGCCAAGGCCAGAATTTTCAGGGCTCATTTCGAGAATATTATTTTCGCTCATTTTAGCACCTCCACAAGTCTTTAAGAATTCATTACATCATGCAATTCAAGAAATTTCGTATTAAACTGCCCTTCCACAAAGTTTTCGTGGCTTAGGAGCTTGAGGTGGAATGGGATTGTTGTATGTACCCCTTCCACTACAAATTCACTTAATGCCCGTTTCATTCGGGAAATGGCTTCTTCTCTAGTATTGCCGTAAGTGATCACTTTTGCAATCATTGAATCGTAATATGGAGGAATCATATAGCCAGGGTAGGCAGCAGAGTCCACTCTGACACCCAGCCCGCCAGGAGGCAGGTACATATTGATCTTTCCTGCTGATGGCATAAAGTTCTTCTCAGGGTTTTCCGCATTAATTCTGCATTCGATCGACCAGCCGCTAAAAGTAACATCACTCTGTGTGAAATTAAGCTTTTCACCTGAAGCAACCTTAATTTGCTCCTTGATTAAATCGACCCCTGTAACCATTTCTGTAACTGGATGCTCCACTTGAATACGCGTGTTCATTTCCATGAAATAGAATTTGCGATTTTGATAATCGTATATAAATTCTATCGTGCCAGCGCCTGTATAATCAACCGCTTTTGCTGCTTTAACAGCTGCATTTCCCATTTCTTCGCGTGTTTCCCCGTCAAGGGCAGGTGAAGGCGTTTCCTCCAGCAGCTTTTGCAGACGCCTTTGAATGGAGCAATCCCTTTCTCCCAGATGAACGGTGTTCCCGTAATTATCTGCAAGAACCTGGATCTCCACATGGCGGAAGTCCTCAATATATTTTTCAATATAAACGCCAGGATTTCCGAAAGCCGTTAGTGCTTCCTGCTGAGTGATCGTAATTCCTTTAATAAGCTCTTGCTCAGTACGGGCTACACGGATTCCTTTCCCGCCTCCGCCGGCAGTCGCTTTAATAATTACCGGATATTCAATCTTTTCAGCAAGCTGAATAGCATCTTCTGTATCCTTTATGATTCCGTTGGAGCCAGGAACAATCGGTACTCCTGCTTCCTTCATGGTTTCCCTTGCAATATCCTTTGTGCCCATTTTGCTGATGGCTTCTGGAGTCGGGCCGACAAAGATAATATTGCATTCTCTGCACAGTTCAGCAAAGTCCGCATTTTCAGCAAGGAATCCATAACCTGGATGGATCGCGTCACAGCCTGTAAGCTTAGCGACACTAATTATATTGGTGAAATTCAAATAGCTGTCCTTTGACGCTGTTGGGCCAATGCAGTAAGCCTCATCGGCCAGCTGAACATGGAGTGCTTCCCTGTCAGCTTCTGAAAATACAGCTACAGATTCTATCCCCATCTCGCGGGCTGCCCTAATGATGCGCACCGCTATTTCTCCTCTGTTGGCAATCAAGAGTTTTTTGATCATCTGTAACCGCTCCTTATTCAGGCTTTACTAAAAATAGTGGCTGGCCATATTCTACTAACTGGCCATCCTTTACAAGCACTTCTACAATTTCGCCATTAACTTCTGCTTCAATTTCATTAAATAACTTCATTGCTTCTACAATGCAGACAATGGAATCTTTTGTAACCTTGGAGCCGGCTTTTACATAAGCATCGGCATCAGGTGAAGATGATTGATAAAAGGTCCCTACCATTGGTGAAACAATCTTATGTAAATCTTCCGCGGCATCAGCCTGTGGTGCCGGCACTTGCGCTGGCGCTTCTGCTTTTGGCTCTTCCACTTTTACAGCAGCTGGCTGGACTGGCTGCGGAGCAGGAGCTATCGCTTGAACAGCTGCCGGCTGAACTTGCTGAACAACGGCTGCTTCATTGCCCTTTTTCTTCATCTTAATTTTTGAACCTTCATGCTCATATACAAATTCATCAATATTTGACTGATCAACTAATTTAATCAGTTCACGGATTTCTTGTACTTTTAACATTTTGGCACCCCTTGTTTTCTCACTGCATGACAATCCCTTTAATCCGTATTTATCCTTTTGATGCAAAGAATTAGAACATACGGCAGGAATGTTCTGCATGATTTAATTATGACTAGATACTAATATCATACGATAAGACCTTATAAAACTTCAACATCCTATTATGTACTGGATAATAATTTCTCTATCCATCCTGTGTTCCATTTTAATATTTTTCTAATTTTTTGTGAAATATTTAAGGATTTTACATGAAATTCAGCCAGATTTCTATAGTAAACAGGACTTTTATATTATGCACTTATATGAAAAAGTTACCAAACATAAAATAAAATTATAAAAGGGAGCCCGCAGGAATTATGCAGGCTCCCTCTATATTATTTACTTTTCAACCTGGAACTCAACGGCGACTGCCTCAAGCTGTCCAATTTCGTTCCTTACTTCCTGAATGATATTGTTTGCAGCAGAAGCTGAATGATCTTTTGCTTTAACCGTAATTTGAACCTTCTTGCCGTCAGCACGGACAAGTACATCTTCATAATCCATCGCTCTGATTAATGTTTCAAGCATCGCTTCTTTTTGGGCGATTTCATTTAATTCATCAATTTGATCTTTTGCCTTCATTCTTTCTTCAGCCGGAAGATCTGTTTGCCCAAGAACTGACGTAAGGTCTTCCTTCATGCGGCTGCGCTCATCGTCAAGCTGAAGGCGCAAAGTTTCAAACATTTCATCACTGGCAGTGTTTGTAATAATCGCCTTGCCATCTTCACTTTCAACTGATTCCATTTCACCCTTTGCCTTCTCTTCCATAGCAGCCAGGTCACTGCCTTTTTGCTCCGGAGATGTTACATAATATACGGATAATACAACCACCAAACTTAGCATTGTTAAAAGCCAGACTGTTTGTTTCTTTAAAAGCATCTATTATTCCCCCTTTGTTTTTTTAGGCATTACGGATACTCTATGACTTGGGACATCGAGTGCCCTTGTTACTGCCTCAATAATCCATTTTTTCACTTGTATATTTTCTGCCCCTTTTGCCACGACCAGCACTCCCCTTATTTCAGGTTTCTTGGTTTCTATGACAATCGGAACCTCTTTTTCTCCATTTCGGACGATCACAAGCTGTTCTTCCTGTGACTGATCCTCAACCTTCCTTTTGCCGCCTTCCCGATCAGTTTCATCGGTTTTCTGTGTTTGGGTCGTTTTATTTTTTTCAAGGACTTTCTTCTCTGTGGCATCCACATTTACCACAACTGTTGCATCTTCAACCCCTACGATTGCATCAAGGGCCTCTTTTATTTGAGCTTCGTATGCCTTTTCATAATTGGAGATTGTATCATTTCCTCCGGATTTCTGCTGGCCGAATACCGGCACCTCTTCTTTCTGCTTCGCTTCTTCCCCATTTTTAAAAACGGACAAATCCTCGGTGGAGCTGTCTTCTTGAAACAGTGTATTGCTGATCAGCATGATCGCTGCTCCAAAAAGGAGAACTAGAAGCAAATAATGGAATTTCCCAGGCTTCTTGTCAGACTGCCCGTCTTTGGAAATTATCTTTTTTATCCACGTGAAAGGTCCTTTTTCATTATCCATCCTTATCCATATTCCCCCCTTCTGCCAGAACTTCGATTGAGTTTGCGTCTACATTCCACTTTTGTGCGAGAAAAGAAGCGATTCCTTTTGTGTCTTCATGATCGGGTCCGCTGGATGGAAGAGGTTCCCCGGTATTGATATCCACTGTTTTAACCACTTCTACAGCTTCTGCTTCTGCATCTTCTGCTTTAAGTTGGATCATGACCTTTTGCAGGTTATCCGGGAAGGCTTGATCACTGCTTTCATCTACTAAAATATCAATGTTGGCAATTTCCAGACCGTACTGTTCCATCAACTCCTCTTCTGCGTCCTTTTCCATTTGGACAGCCATTTGTTCTAAAATATATGCATCACTTGAGGCTTGTATTTCTTTTTTCTTCATTTCTATTAAATTTTCCATGTTTTTTTCACCAGATGCCTCAAAAACTGGCACTGAAACAAGAGCCTCTTCAAAATCACTTGATATAATTCTTAAAATCGGTGTAAGAATAATCGCAATCAGCAGCAGCCCTGTCACCATTTTTGTGTATTTCTGAAGCTTTGAATTGGGGAGGAGCATATCTATGACAGTGGCAAGCAGAACAAATAATATGATGTTCGTTACCCATTCTTTTATGAAATCCACTTCATTCCCTCCCTACCTGACCATCATGGTCAAATTACCGGCTGCTATAATAACCGTAATACTAAGGAAAAACATCAGGGAGACGATGGCCAGAGCGGCAAAAACATAGATGATGCTTTTGCTGATTATATCCAGGCAGGATATGATCGGCCCTCCCCCCAGCGGCTGTAAAATGGCAGCCGCGAATTTATATATAAACGCAATCATTAAAATCTTGATTGCAGGAAAAGCTGCGATAATAAGGAGAATGGCGACTCCTGCTATCCCAACAGTATTTTTCAATAGCACCGAAGCGCTAATGACTGTATCGGTCGCATCTGTAAACATCCTCCCAATGACTGGAATGAAATTTCCAGTAATAAATTTCGCTGTACGTATGGTAATTCCATCGGTAACCGCCGCTGAGGCTCCCTGAACTGAAATGACTCCTAAAAAGACTGTCAGGAACATGCCGAGAAGTCCTATGCTCCAATTCCGCAGCAGATTGGCAAGCTGGGTTACCTTGTAATGCTCTGACAATGTACTGACGATGCTTAACAGAGCGGATAAGAATAAGAGTGGAAGGATGATATACTGGATAAATAGTCCGCTGACATTCATCAGAAATAAAATCACCGGGTGGAAAAAAGCAGCGGATACCACACCTCCCGAAGAAGCAATCAGTGCAAGCAGCAGCGGTATTAGAGCCATTATGAATGACACCATGGTTGAAATGGTTTCCTGTGTATAAGTGATCGCAACATGAAAGCTATTCAGTGCAATAATTATTAAAACCATGAAAACGATTGAATAGGCCGCTTTACTGACAGTGCTTTTTTCAAATGAATTCTGCAGGGACTGGAGGAACATGCTAAATACCGTCAGCAATATTAAGGTTCCAAGCAGTTTTCCATTTACAATAAACTCATGGAACACAAACTTCATTGCGCCGGCAGCCCACTCTTTTAGTGAGAATTCTTTTTCTCCCTTTATAAATTCATAAAGGCTCCCCTTTTGGCTTTCAGGCAAAAAGCCTCCATACTCTGTTGTGATTTCTTCCCAAAACCCTTTCAATTCATTAAGATCTAACTTCTCCACCTGTGATTCCACTAAATCCTGGGGGGATATCGTTTCCTCTGCTTCGCCGGTCTTAGGTGAGGCTTGTACAATTGGTGCCAGGAAAAAGAATAGAATTAAGCTTAACCATAACGTTTTCTGCATCCTTTGCTTCATTTTTTTCACCTCTTTTAAAAGACCCTGTCTAATGCCCGCAATATGTGCTTGTCCATTCCGGCGCCCAGCCTATTCAGCAGGCCGGCATAAGCTAGCTCGGAATCATGCGAATGATGGTTTCGATTAATACAGTAAGGATCGGGATAGCCATGGCGAGGATAAGTATTTTCCCGCCCATTTCAATTTTTGCTGCAATGGCCCCCTGACCTGCATCTTTCGTGATCTGGGCTGCAAATTCAGCAATATAGGCTATTCCGATTATCTTTAAAATGGTTTCAACATATACGATATTCACCTTTGCATTGACGGCAATCTTTTCAATCATATGGATAATGGCATAAATTTGGTCTACCAGAAAAAGAAAGATGGCACAGCCGACAAAAACAATCAGCAAAAAAGCAAAATTGGGTTTTTGCTCCTTAACAATCAGCGCCAGGAAAGTGGCTACAAGCGAAAATCCGACTATCTGCAGAATTTCAATGGCTGAGCCCCCCTTTTAACCCTGAAACAAAAAAACAGATTTTATTTTTTGGAATAGGTTATCTACAATGGAAGCAACCATGAACAAGATATATATAAATCCGAACAGCGTCACCCATTGTGCGTATTCCTTTTTGCCCACCTGATCAAGAATAGTATGCAAAAAGGCTACAACAATTCCGACACCTGCAATCTTAAATATGATATCTACCTCTAGGCCCATCTTTTCTCCCCCTAAGCTCTGATCAGCGTCCGGCATTCAGGCTGCCGGCGTTTCCTACATTAGTAAAATGATTAAGAGCAATCCGGATAAAAAACCCAGACTTTTGACCATTCTCTCGTATTTCACTTGTCTGTCATGTGCATCTGCTTCTTCACGTTCCAGGTGGGAAAGGGTCAGCATAATCTGCTTTTGCTGGGAAAGACGGTCATGTCTTCCAAGTGTTTCGCCAAATTGCTTCATAATCTCGAATTCCCCTTGTTTAAAAGCCGTCATTTTCCATATTTCCTTCAAACTTTCTTCCCAGGCGTCCTTAACGGTCGTCTCGGAATCAGTCAATTTCTTTGCAAAGGATTCAAAGAACCAGGATAATGGCTTGGAAAGCTGGGCAGAAAGTCTTCTGGCTGCTTCATGAAGTGGCGTATGTCCATACATAATTTCAGCCTCCAGGGACTGCAGTGCCGATTTAAGCTGGCGAAGCTGGCGCGGCCGTTCGGTCAGATGCCTCGAAGCTTCAAATCCTGCCCACGTTGTAGCAACGATGATCAAAACAGCTCCAATAACCTTCATCATTTACATCACGCCCGCTTTATGAGGATATCCCGCACTGTCTGAGTTTCTAATGCACACAATGCTGCCTGGCCCTTCTTTCCTGCCCAGTTCAATAAATCGCTGAAAAATGCCCATTTCCAATATGGCTTTTAAAGTGGGGCGCTTCTTAATTTCTTCCAGTGAATTCCCATGTGTAGTCATTATCAGCTTTATTCCGGCATTTACAGCCTCCATTATGGCCTCTGCATCTTCATGCCTGCCAATTTCATCAACAACCAGAACCTCGGGGCTCATGGAACGAATCATCATCATCATGCCTTCAGCTTTTGGACAGGCATCAAGGACATCAATTCTATTCCCAAATGTCATTTGCGGAATCCCGTTCACACATCCTGCTATTTCGGAGCGTTCATCCACAATCCCAACCTTGCTGGCAGGAAAGTCATTATTTGGATCACCAGATGAAATGATTCTTGCAATGTCGCGCAGTAAGGTGGTTTTACCAGTCTGCGGCGGACCAATAATCATGGTATGCAGCCACCCATCCCTGTAAATTCTGGGAATCAGATTCTGGGCAATGCCAATTTTCTCCCTGGCAATTCTTATGTTAAAAGAGGAAATATCCCTGATTGCCTTAACCTTCCCTTGTTCAAGAATGACCTTCCCTGCTAGTCCTACCCTATGGCCGCCTTCAATCGTGATATAACCTCTCTTCAGTTCTTCCTCCAGTGTGTAAATGGAAAAATGGCTTATTTTATTCAGCAAATGCACAGCATCCTCTGACTCAACTATATATGGGAGATAATGCGGCATCCCCCTTGCTGTCAGCTCAATGGGTCTGGAAATACGGACCCTGATTTCCTCCAGATCCTCTAAGATTTGCGGAGGGATTCTCTGTATTTGTTCGGCAATTTTTTTCGGCAAAAAGGCTATAATCGTTTCCATGTCTGCTCCTCCATTCATCATCTGATTTCGGACTAGCTTCTCATTATTTAAAATGTATGCCTGAGGCAAAACAATATGACTTAGATTTGCAAGCTTCATAATTATTTAGGACAAGCTTTTTGCTGAGTAAAAAAAATCTTTTTTTCAAAAAATAATCCAATAAGAACATTGAAAAAGGCTGGTGTCAATTTATGAAAGCTAAATGCACTTACATTCTGGTTATTTTTCTTCTTTTAGTCCTTGGCATCTTCCCTTCAGAAGGAATGGCTCTTCAGGGAAATACAAAAGGACCGCAAAATGTCATTCTTATGATTGGAGATGGAATGGGAATAGGCCAGATTGAGATTGCAAGAAAACTGGAATATGGAAAGGATGGGCGGCTGTTCCTGGAATCTCTCCCCCACACGGCATTGGTGCATACCGAATCTGCCAATAATTTCGTTACAGACTCAGCTGCCGGTGGTACTGCACTTGCAATTGGAAAAAAGACGAATAATGAAATGATTGGAGTTACTCCTGATGGCAAGGAAATAGACAGCATTCTGGATTTATTCAAGAAAAACGGAAAGAAGGCGGGGGTTATCTCTACCAATACAATTACAGATGCAACACCTGCCGCCTTTACAGCAAGTGTTTCAAACAGATGGTCCGGACAGGAGGAAATTGCACGCCAGCAGCTGAATAATGAGGTCGATGTGTTAATGGGAGGCGGGAGAGCCTATTTCGGCCCGGATAAGCAAAATGGGAAGGATTTAATTAACGAGGCCAGGCTGAAAGGGTATGACTATGCAGCCAATCGGGAGGAAATGCAGAATGCCAAAGGGGGAAAGCTTCTCGGATTGTTCAATAATGGATATATGAACTTTAAACTGGACCGTCCTCTAAAAAACAGCAAAGAACCAAGCTTAAAAGAGATGACTGAAAAAGCGATCAGTGTACTTTCAAAAGGAAAACAGGGATTTTTTCTTATGGCAGAAGGCGCAAGGATTGACCATGCTTCTCACGCAGGCGATATTACAAGCATCTGGAAAGAAACCATTGAATTTGATGAAGCTGTAAAATATGCAGTTGAATGGGCAAAAAAGGACAAAGAAACACTGGTATTGGTTGCCGCTGATCATGAAACAATGGGGATATCAGCATCAGAACCGCTGGATATACAGCAGTTAAAAGAAATCAAGGCGACGCCGCAGTATATGGTCAGCCAATTTGCAAAAGGTGAAAACAGAGGTACTTACCGGTCAGAAAGCGTGAAGGATGTTTTAAAAAAGTATGCAAATATTGATTTAACCGAGCAGGAAATTAAAGCATTTAATGGCAAGCTGATGACCACAGACAGCCAAGTTTATCCTCAATATATAGCAGCATGGGAAATAGGAAGCCTGATTGCAGAAAAGTATCATGGGGGCATTTTAACAAATAAAGTAAGATCTCTCAGCTCAACCGGAGGACATACAGGCAATATGATCCCTTTATTTGCTTATGGCAATGGAAGCGAAACTTTTACAGGAGTGATGGAGAATACAGATATCCCAAAGAGAATTGCGGAGCTGATGAATTACAGCTGGGATTAATTATGTAGCATTTTCTCTCTTTCCCCGGCGTAATTCTAGAATGATACCTCAATGAAAGCGGGGAATGAAATTCATGTATTATTATCAGCCCTTTGTCCGCAATTCTGTACAAACAGGTAGCCATTCCAGATCAAACAGAAATATTTTAAGGGTTTCAGGTGAGGGAAAGCTAGCTGTACAGCCTGACCAGGCTAACATAAAACTGGGAGTTTTAACAGAAGACAAGGAGCTTCTGAAGGCACAGGAACAGAATGCAGATGCCATTTCAAGTGTCAAAAAGGCTCTTAATGCTATTGGAATAACAGATCAGCAGATTAAAACGTCCGATTTCACCATTTTTCCGCAATACGATTTTGTGGATGGCAAGCAAATTTTCCGCGGATACAGGGTCGAGCATATACTAGGCATTACTGTCGATGAGATAGAAAATACGGGACTCGTTGTGGATACAGCAGTGAATAATGGTGCAAACACTATCAGAGGAATTCATTTTGAAGCTGAAAACCAGTCTGAATTGTACCGGCAGGCATTAAGTCTGGCCGTTATGGATGCTTACAAAAAGGCAGAAACAATTGCCTCTGCACTAAGAGTACAATTAATCAGCACCCCGCTATCCGTTGCGGAAGGAACTTTAGGCATGGAGCAGCCTATTTCGTTTCAATCCTCCACTTTTGTGAAAAGTGCCGTCAGTACACCTATCCAGCCGGGAACCATAGACATAGAAAGCCAAATCACAGCAGAGTTCACATATTATAGTTAAAAGATCTTCGTCTTATAATCTTGAGGATAAAGCTAATACTAATAATGTCTCACTTAGTAACTTCCCAGAGAAATGAGGTTTAAGGATGAATGAGAACTTAGGTGAATTTTTAAAATACCAGAAAAAAGGCGACAGGGCTTATCTTGGCGGAACACGCGATAACAGAAATGCTCCTGCATCTGACCCTGATTATAATAATCGCAATGATACTGACATATCCCCTGGAGCTGAAGGCAGGAAATATAAAGGATAAAAAAAATCCCGAGAAATCGGGATTTTTTTTTCAAATTATGCACGAGACACGTAGGAACCATCAGTTGTATTGATGATCAGCTTATCCCCTTCATTGACAAAGAAAGGAACTTGTACAGTCAGGCCTGTTTCAAGTGTAGCAGGTTTCGTTCCGCCGGAAGCAGTATCCCCTTTAATGCCTGGTTCTGTTTCAGTCACTGTAAGTTCAACAGAGTTAGGAAGCTCGATTCCAAGAGACTCTCCCTGGTAAAGCATAATAGCAACTTCCATGTTTTCTTTTAGAAACTTTAATTCGTACTCAATTGCAGATGCAGGCAGCTCGATTTGCTCATAAGACTCATTGTCCATGAAAACATGCTGATCTCCATTTGCATAAAGGTATTGCATTTTGCGGTTATCAATTTGTGCCTTCCCTACTTTTTCACCTGCGCGGAAGGTTTTTTCCTGAATGGCACCTGTACGGAGGTTGCGCAATTTGGAACGTACAAATGCCGCTCCTTTTCCAGGTTTAACGTGCTGGAAATCCATTACACGCCAAATGCCGTTATCAACTTCAATCGTCAATCCCGTACGAAAATCGTTTACAGAAATCATGAGTTTGTCCTCCTATTGTGTACAATTAAAGAATGATCAATTCTTTAGTAGAATGAGTAAGCGTTTCGTTGTGATCCTTTGTAATGACTGTATCGTCCTCAATGCGGACACCGCCAAGGCCCGGTATGTAAATGCCCGGCTCCACCGTTACAACCATTCCAGGTTCAAGGATAACATCAGACTTAAATGACAATGCAGGCCCTTCATGCACTTCAAGCCCGATGCCATGTCCGGTAGAATGGCCAAAATACTCGCCATAGCCTTTACCAGAAATATAATCACGAGTTAAGGCATCTGCTTCTTTGCCGCTCATTCCCGGTTTGATGCCTTCCATCCCCCGCTCCTGAGCTTCCTGCACGATTGTATAGATTTCTTTCAGCTTATCTTCAGGTTCTCCAACAGCAACCGTGCGGGTAATATCTGAAACATAGCCCTTATAATAAGCGCCGAAGTCCAGTGTGACAAAATCGCCTTTTTCGATAACCTTATCACTGGCGACTCCATGCGGAAGTGCTGAACGGTATCCGGATGCTACGATAATATCAAACGATGATGAAACTGCACCCGCTTTTCTCATAAAAAATTCTAATTCATTCGAAACTTCCAGTTCAGTAATTCCCGGCCGAATGACATCAAGAATATGTTTAAACGCAGCATCTGCAATGTCAGCTGCCACCTTTATTATCTTAATCTCTGATTCGGTCTTTATCAAGCGTAACTTTTCAATTGTGTCAGAAACAGGGACAAGTTCAGCGTTAACAGCTTTTTCATAAGCCTTATAGGAAGAAAAAGTTAGATGATTCTCTTCAAAGCCAAGCTTTTTGATCCCAAGCTGTTCAGCCTGTTTGGCAACTTCTTCAGGAATTGCACCAGTATGCTTTACAATTTCATACCCTTCACACTGTTTAGCTGCCTGTTCCGTGTAGCGGAAATCGGTTATGAAGATTGCTTTATCCGCACTGATTAATACGACGCCGGCTGAACCGGTAAAGCCAGTCATATAGCGGCGATTGTAACTGCTGGTAATCAGCATTCCATCTATCCCAGACTCTGTAAAGCGTTCGCGTAATTTTTGTATTTTCTCCATCTTATCCTCTCCCCTTTTGAATATCCAATAATGCATGAAAAGCAAGTTCATATCCTTTAAAGCCCAGGCCAACTATTTGCCCTATTGCAGCAGGTGCAATGACAGAAGTATGCCTGAATTCTTCTCTGGCATGAACATTAGAAATATGTACTTCGATCAAAGGAACCTGGATTCCTGCAACAGCATCCCTGATCGCATAACTATAATGGGTAAATGCCCCGGGATTGAAAATAATACCCTGTGTGCCATCTTCATTGGCGGAGTGAAGCTTGTCAATGAGTTCCCCTTCATGATTTGACTGAAAACAGGACACTTCTGTCTCAAACGAAGCACCCAATGCTTTCATATTTTGCTCCAGCTGATCAAGCGTTTCTTTTCCATAAACACCTGGTTCCCTTTTGCCGAGCAGATTTAAATTCGGCCCATTTAACAGGAGTATTTTCCCCATGTTCAACCCCCTTTAACATAGTTGCTGACGGGCTTCTCTTTCTATTCAAGTCATTTCCCTGACAGCATCGAAAAAGAATGCCCATTAAGAACATTCTATCATAAAGCAAAATTTCATACAGTTCTGATGTATAGCGCTTTTCGCATAATTTTTCATCACTTAACAGCAATCATGCACAAAGATAAAACATTCGTCATTATGCTTTGTTCATCAAGTTAAATCCGGATCTGTGCGGGTCTTTTTTTCATCTTCAGTCTTGCCTCTGATTTCTTGGGCTTCATATGAAATGGAATACCCTACGAAAACGCCAAATAATATATAGAAACAGATCGATGTGATAATTGTATTCCGCTCAAGATCCCAAAACGGGCTGATTCCAGGAAAGATTGGGTTGAGTATAAAAAATACCAGTAAAAAAAGGGCAACTCCATAGCCAGCCCCCACGAAAATACTTTGAAATTTCCGCAGCGCTGCATAATAAATTAAGGCCGCCACAATTGATATTCCTCCAATAAAGAGAATTGAGATCAATGTTCCCAGCCAGCCCTCTTTCCAGGCACCAATCGTCCAGGGTTCGAGAATGACATTAGGGCGAATTTCGGTAAAATTAAACACGTATGCCAGATAGGCCAGGCCGCTCCAAAGAATGCCTCCAACCAGTCCGGTAATGACCACCATTGCCATAAAAGACATTGGTTTTTCCCTTTGATCCTGTTCCAAGCGCTCCTTTTCTTCTGCCACTTTGCGCCACCTCCTTTTCCTATTATGTCCACACGCATTTATTCCATTGCACCAGATTTAAAATAAATGCAGATTGGATTAACTATCCTGCAAAGATCGTCCATATTTTTTATATAATTTCCTGTTGTATAGAGGTTTTATGAGATTTTAGGTCGAATAAAATAATTAATGATACAGTCCTTTGATTTTGTGCTTATTTGAGGTAATGTGTGTTCCGGGACTTGTGTGCATAGCATAAATTTAAGTATAGGCAGCATCCAGCTATTCCCGATACTTATTAAAAGATATATTCCGCTGTTTAAATTGTAAAGAAATAGGAAAAGAAAAATATGAAGACAACTTTCATTAATTATTTCGATAAACTTTAGCTTATATAGTTTAAAAGCTTATAAAATTGCTCATCATGCTTTTAGGGAGGTGGCTTTCTTGAAAAAACCATTTACATTTTATATTGTCTCCGGGCTCATTTTGCTAGCTGTTATCGGAGTTGCCGTCAGCCTGATCTCAAATCCTGCCGGTTTTTTGCAGAGAATAGCTGTCATTGTCATCATTGGTGCTGTTGTATACTTTCTTTTTCAGCGCTTTAACAGATTTAATCCCTCAAAGCGGGAACAGCGAGCTTTTATAAAGGCAGCCAAAAAATCAAAAAGGCGCTTTAACAATAAAGAAACGGGCTCAGCCAATGGAAGAAAGGCTTCTGTAGGTTCCCTTACTTCAATTAAAAAGGCTAAGAAAAAATCTTCTCCACACTTGACAGTCATAGAAGGCAAAAAAGGCAAAAAGAAAAATCGAGCCTCCCTTTAACTCGGGCTCGATTTTTTACTTTTATATGATAAGTCCTGAATTCTGGGGAACCTTCAAGAATCGGGCTCTGGCTTTTCTCTTTAATAGCTCCATGATGAAAAAAATTGCTCCGCACATTGCCTGCCGTGCTCCAGAAGATCTTTTTTCTTTTGCTCGGTTATATTAAATTCAGCAGTCAGCACGCCATCCGTTGGAATGAAAATAATGTTTTGTGCATGTTTTCTGGAGATGTATCTGGCATCATGTGCATCCTTCATCGTTTCAAAAAGCGCAGCATACATTTGGATGGCGTTGTCAATTTTATTCGGCGGCCGTTCGCTTAAATTATGGCTTAACTTTATCCCGAGGACAGGCCTTGTCTTTTTCACGTTTTCCTTATCAAAAAGCCACATGGGAAAATTGCTTAGAACCCCGCCATCCACAATGACACTCGAGCTGCTGTATGCGTTCAGCTTAACCGGCTCAAAAAAATACGGGAGACTGCAGCTCATCCTTATCGCCTTTGCTACCGAAAACGAAGCGGGGTCAATCCCATAATTTATAAGATCATCGGGCAGTACTACCAGTCTTCCGTTTGTCAGGTCAGAAGCTATGACTCTCAGCGATTGCGGAGGAAGGTCTGAAAAGGTTCTAATCCCCCTGTCAGCCAGCTTTTGAGCAATCCAGGTTTCCAGCTCGGATCCTTTATATAATCCCAGCCGCCAATAAAGGTTAAGCCATTTTCCTACTGCGAAGGGAATAAAGGTTTTTCTTTCATCAAGAAGCTTTTTTACATCAAACTGATCGACGAGCTGATATATTTCATCACTTGTATAATTGGCAGCAATTAAAGCAGCAACGATGGAACCAGCACTTGTCCCTGCAACCCGCTTAAATCGAAAGCCTCTTTTGTGAACTTCCTCATAAGCACCGATTAACGCAAACCCCTTGATGCCTCCTCCTGAAAAAACCCCATCTATATACATGTAAGCCACTCCTGTCGATGTACTTGCCCATAGAGGAACTCTTACTTATACATCTTTAATCAGGAGCTTTTTAAAATAGTACGGCTGACAAGCAAAAACTCAGGTTTAGGTGAAATATTGCACTTCTGCTTCTGGAAAATAAGAGTGAATATACCCCCTAATCGTATTTTCAAGATCCTTTGCTTCATCAGTCGGATAAACATACTTGCCTATTCCATATCTTCCCCACTTGTATTTGCGTTTTTCTTCATCCATTTCCAGCTTTGTTTTCGGGTAGCGTTTTTCAATTACCTTTTTGGCTGGTTTTGTAAATCTGTGCTGGATTAACTCGAAAGTTAATCCTTCCAGATTGATGCCTTCGAGCGATTTGCTTAACCTTTGAAAAAGTTCATGATAGCCTTCACGCCAATCATCATGCATGTAAATAGGCGCTACGATAAAGCCAAGCGGGTAGCCGGCATTAGCTACTTTGCGGGCAGCTTCAAGCCGATCGTCGAAAGAGGAAGTGCCCGGTTCAAAGTTTTTTATTACAAACCGCGAATTAACACTAAATCGAAATCGGGTTTTCCCATTATGTTTAGCATCAAGCAGATGGTCGACATGATGATACTTAGTGACAAAGCGGAGCTGGCCATACTCCGTCTGGCCAATAAATTCAATTGTTTTTTTCAGAGAATGGGTCAAATGATCAATCCCTACGATATCGGATGTACATGCAGCTTCAAATCGTGTAAGCTCCGGCTTTCTCTCCTCCATATATTTAGAGGCCTGCTCAAAGATTTCTTCAAGGTTTACATACGTGCGAATATATGGCTTGCTTCCAAGTGTGGTTTGCAGATAGCAATAGTGGCAGTGGCCCATGCAGCCTGTAGCAAGCGGAATGGCATATTCTGCCGAAGGCTTGGATGTATCAAATTTCAGAGTTCGTCTGATGCCTACCACCAAAGTGGATTTCGCATTGCGGTACTTTTGCAATTCGTTATCACCGGGAATATTTCTCACCTGGTTATGTGATGTTGTTTCCCTAATTTCCAAGTTCATTTTTTCAAATTTTTCCTTTAGCTCTCTTCCTAGGGGATATTCGAGAGCTTGAGGTTCTATATAAACTAGCTGAGGGATAAATGGCTTCATTAGGCATACCTCACTTTATCAATTTGTCCTGCCAGCGGAAAAATGTCAGCAGAACCCTATGTCTGTAGTATGAACCAATTAATCCAACAGCAAAAAAAGAAGATGGAACAATTATTTCCATCTTCTTGGTTCGTTTAAATTATTCTTTTATAAACCGCATTTCAGCTGGGCATTACAGTTTGTGCAAGTATTGCAGCCGCCGATTTCTTTGACTTTTCCTTTACGGCATACTGGACATGTATTGCCGACTTCCGAACCGATTGTTACATCGGTTGAACGCAGGTCGCTGATTGTATCAACCAGAACTACATGCTGCTTTGATTTTTCTTTTTTGACTGTATCTGTATCTTCAAAGCTGTTCTCTTCAGCTTTCAGCGTCAATACTTGAGAATCGCGTGAGCCGTCTACATAGACAGTGCCGCCCTTTGCACCGCCGCGGTATAAGCGTTCATACACTTGCTCAACCTGTTCAACACTGTAGCCCTTCGGTGCATTTACTGTTTTACTGATCGAGCTGTCGATCCAGCGCTGTATAACACATTGAACATCTGCGTGGGCTTCAGGAGCCAGATCCATTGCTGCCACAAACCATTCAGGCAGATTATTAGGATCTGCATCCGGATTGCGGTCTAAATATTCCTGAACAATATCTGCCTTTACTTCAATGAACTTGCCTAAGCGGCCGCTCCTGAAGTATGAGAAGGAGAAATATGGTTCAAGACCTGTAGATACTCCAACCATGGTACCTGTGGATCCAGTAGGTGCAACAGTCAGAAGATGTGAATTACGGATTCCGCTTTGTAAAATGGATTCACGGATATCCTCAGGCATTTTCTGCATGAAGCCTGTTTCTGTAAAAGCTTTGCGCAGGCGATTTGTTTCTTCAGCATTTTCACCTGTTAAGAATGGGAAGCTCCCTTTTTCCTCCGCAAGCTCTACAGAAGCTCTGTAAGCTGTGGCTGCAATGGTTTCGAAGACTTTGTCAATCAGCACATTGCCTTCCTCAGAACCATATTCTGTTTCACAATAGATCAGCAGGTCATGAAGCCCCATAACGCCAAGACCAACACGGCGCTCGCCTAATGCCTGTTTTTTGTTTTCTTCAAGGAAGTATGGTGTAGCATCTATTACATTGTCCTGCATACGTACTCCCACTTCAACAGTACGCTTCAGCTTTTCAAAATTAACGGTCTTATTTTCCTTATCTGCCATTTCTGCAAGGTTCACTGCTGCAAGGTTGCAGACTGAATATGGTGCAAGAGGCTGTTCGCCACACGGATTTGTTGCTACAACCTTTTGTCCGTAAGCCTGTGCATTGGTCATGTCATTGGCATTATCAATAAAGAAAATACCTGGCTCTGCCGAGTATGTTGCACAGATATTAATCAGGTTCCAAAGTTCTTTCGCTTTGATTTTGCGGTGAACACGGACTTTATAGCCAAGTTTTCCCCATTCTCTGACGTCACCGACTTTATGCCATTCTTCGTTGTAGGTTTTCATGGTATCAGCATCATATGATTCAACATCCGGGAAGCGAAGCTCATATTCTGCATCATTTTCAACTGCATCCATAAATTCTTTTGTCAGGCAGACTGAAATGTTTGCCCCGGTCAGGAATTCAGAATTATGAACACTGTAAGTACCGCCAGTCGCCAGTTTTTCTTCAGCATCCTGTATGATTTTATCGCTGAAACCGCCATAGCCGGGAATGCTCTTGTAATTGATAATACCCTGGTACATGGCTATTTCCTGTTCAGTAAATGGAGTGAATTTTAATTTTTCTTTAGCATATTTTTTTATTGTATCATCATTTGTATTTTCAAGAAGGAATCGTAAAATTCTTGGGTTTTGCATTTTCGAGATGATGAATTCGATGATGTCCGGGTGCCAATCTGCCAGCATAATCATCTGAGCGCCTCTGCGGGAACCTCCCTGCTCCACAAGGTGTGTAAGCTTCGCAATATCATCAAGCCAGGATACTGAACCCGATGACTTGCCGTTTACTCCTTTAGCCAGTGTGTTGCGCGGCCTTAGGGTTGAACCGTTTGTCCCAACTCCTCCGCCTCGGCTCATGATTTCCATTACCTGCTTTCGGTGCTCGGAAATTCCTTCACGGGAGTCCTGTACGAATGGCATTACGTAGCAATTGAAATACGTAACATCTGTGTCGGCACCCGCTCCATACAATACGCGGCCAGCCGGAATGAAATTCAAGTTTTTCAATTCCTGATAGAACTTTTCAAACCATTCTTTTCTTTTTTCTTCGGTTTTCTCAACAGATGCCAGGCCTGTTGCGTTACGCTTGGCGATTTGCTCATAGAAGATTTCAAGGGGTTTCTCGATTACATCAAGAGGCTTTGTAATAATGCCTGTTCTCGATTCTTCCGGATCATCCAGTACTCCTCTGTAGTCTTCCTCGACTAAAACCTTGGCTGTCTTGTTTTCCCAGTCAATATCCTGGATGAATCCTAAGCCTCGTGCCGGAAATTTTGGATCTTCCTTGATTGTGAGGACGACGAAGTCACCGTTTGTGAGTGTCACTTTCTCGGTGTCTTTGAAGGTGTAACGATCTAGCATAACTAAGCGGGAAACACCTTTGTGGGTCATTTTCATATCTGGGGTTACAGGGTGAACCTGAGGAAAAAGACGGATATCCTTGTTTAAACGATCAATGTTCAATTTCATTTTTTGTCCTAGAGCAACAGACATTGTTACAACTCCTTCTAAATTCAATTATCAATTTGTGTAAGTATTCTGGCAGATAGGGTAAATCTATCTGTTTTAAAAGAGTACCCTAAAGTTATCATACCTCAAACCCCAAAATCAATATATAGTGTCCTAAATATTTTCGACACCACTACATATTGTGTCTAGTTCAACTAAAAGTGATTTTGTCAAACTTAAAATATACCAAAATTTAAAGAAAAACAGAGTTAATAGCCGATTTCCGACAATTAACGATAAATTTTAACATATTTTGAAGCTTGCACTTTTCCAGGGCAACAATTGGAAAATTATTCATTAAAAAAAGAGAAAAAGCGACTTTGCCGCTTTTATCTCTTATAGTTCCAGTCATCACTTTCATATCGCTCTTTTGCGATTTTTTGTACATATGCCATTTCTTCATCTGTAAGCTTGTAAGGTTCAAGTTCAATATTCAAGCCTTCTTCAAATCCCTTTTTGAAAGCTGCTTTTGCTTGATCCAGGGTAATTTTTTCAGTTGTCAGCTCATTTATAGCAACAGCTTTATTCTTAAAAGCTTTTTGCATTCTCTCTTTGACTCTGTCATTCGGATATTTGAACAAGCTGAACAGCTTGTCTTCATCCAAATCAAGCAAAATGGAACCATGCTGAAGGATTACCCCTTTTTGCCTTGTTTGTGCACTCCCAGCCACTTTACGGCCTTCTACAACAAGTTCATACCAGCTGGGGGCATCAAAACAAACAGCAGATCTTGGATTTTTCAGAGAGTCCCTTTCTTCAGCTGTCTTCGGCACTGCAAAATAAGCTTCCATCCCAAGTCCGTGAAAACCTTTTAAAATCCCTTCCGAAATAACTCTGTATGCTTCAGTTACTGTATTCGGCATTTCGGGGTGGGCTTCAGGTACGATCACACTGTATGTGAGTTCATGTTCATGAAGTACGCCTCTTCCGCCTGTAGGCCTTCGGACAAATCCCAATCCATGCTGCTTCACAGCTTCCATATCTATTTCTTTTTCAACCTTTTGGAAATAGCCGATTGAAAGAGTCGCCGGATTCCAGCCGTAAAAACGGATTACAGGAGGCATTTTGCCCTCACTGTTCCAGTCAAGCAACGCCTCATCCAAAGCCATATTAAAAGAAGGTGACCCCTCTTTTGAATCGATAAAACGCCAAACCTCTTTAGTCATATGTAGCCCTCATTTTCAGATTCTTTAACTAGTCATTTGCGGTTAATAGTCTACCAAAATTCCAGTGAAATTTAAAGCAAGTTGAATTTCCATAACAAATTTAACAGATTTCCTTTACTCCTATTAGGAAAGGCTTATATAATATTAGTTGGCTTACCTATGTGTGAAAGGAGAAAGACATATTGGAAACACTTTATTTCATTCTTATCATTTTGGGTGCAATCATTACCTATTCCGTGATAACCTGGTTTTATCAGCGCCGAATTGTTAAAACGCTTACGGAAGACCAGTTCAGAGAAGGCTACAGAAAAGCCCAATTAATCGATGTACGTGAACCAAATGAATTTGAAAACGGCCATATTTTAGGTGCCCGCAATATACCGCTTTCACAAATGAAAATGCGCATGAAGGAATTGCGTCCGGACAAGCCAGTCTACTTATATTGCCAAAGCGGCATGAGAAGTGCGAGAGCTGCCCAGTTTTTGCATCGTAAAGGCTACAAAGACCTTTCACACCTGCAGGGCGGATTTAAAAAATGGACAGGAAAAGTGAAAGCGAAAAAATAATAGCAATATTTAAAAAGACCCCGTTATTTTAACGGGGTCTATTGATTGGAAACCCCTCTTCTAAGTTCAATCATATAATCTATTCGCCAAAACCGCTGTTCTTTTCTCATTTAGCTTGTTTCATGCCCAGGTTTTCGATTCCATTCCCCGGAATCGCTGCAAATTCCCAAATTTCCCTATTCCTTCCCAGAGTTCACAAGTAGTCTATAAGACGCAAAAAAAGAGTGCCCTCTTAGGGACACCCTTTTTCGTTTTATTGCTTTTGATAGCGAAGAACCGGCTTTCTTGCAGCCATTGTTTCATCAAGACGGCCAATTACTGTTGTGTGAGGTGCTTCCTGAACAATCTCAGGGTTTTCCTCAGCTTCTTTAGCTATTTGAATCATGGCGTCGACAAAAGCGTCCAGCGTTTCTTTTGATTCTGTTTCTGTCGGCTCAATCATAATACACTCTTCCACGTTAAGCGGGAAGTAGATGGTTGGCGGATGGTAGCCAAAGTCAAGAAGACGCTTGGCAATATCCAATGTACGCACGCCAAGTTTCTTTTGGCGCTTGCCGCTTAAAACGAATTCATGCTTGCAATGTCTGTCAAATGGCAGGTCAAAGAATGGCGCAAGCCTTCTCATCATATAGTTTGCGTTTAATACCGCATTTTCCGTAACAGCCTTCAGTCCATCTGGCCCCATAGTACGGATATAAGTATAAGCCCGGACATTGATTCCAAAGTTTCCGTAATATGGCTTTACACGGCCGATTGATTGCGGGCGGTCATAATCAAATTCATATTGGTCACCGTTCTTTACCAAAACAGGCTTTGGAAGGAAAGGAATCAGATCCGCTTTTACCCCGACTGGCCCTGATCCCGGTCCGCCGCCGCCATGCGGTCCTGTAAAGGTTTTATGAAGATTAAGGTGAACCACGTCAAATCCCATATCTCCAGGGCGTGCTTTTGAAAGTACAGCATTCAGGTTAGCTCCATCATAATATAGCTTCCCGCCGGCGCCGTGAACAATCTCAGCCATTTCAAGAATGTTTTCTTCAAACAAACCTAAAGTATTCGGGTTAGTCAGCATAAGGGCAGCAGTATCCTCGCCAACCACTCTTCTTAGATCCTCTAAATCCACCAGCCCATTTTCATCAGATTTAACAGTTACTGTTTCAAAGCCTGCGACTGTCGCGGATGCAGGATTTGTTCCGTGGGCAGAGTCAGGAACGACTACTTTAGTGCGCTTTGTATCGCCATTTGCTTCATGATAAGAACGGATCATCATTAATCCAGTCCATTCTCCATGTGCTCCTGCAGCTGGCTGAAGTGTAACCTCATCCATTCCCGTAATTTCAATCAGATGCTCCTGCAGATCATACATCAGTTCCAGAGCACCTTGAACAGAGCTTTCATCCTGCAGCGGGTGCAAGTGGGCAAAACCATTGAAGCGCGCTACATTCTCATTGATTTTAGGGTTGTATTTCATTGTGCAGGAGCCCAGTGGATAAAACCCTGAATCAACGCCATGATTGCGTTTTGAAAGTGCAGTATAATGACGCATGATATCAAGTTCAGACACTTCCGGCAGCTCAGGCTCTTCCTCTCGCAGGTAGCCTTCGGGAAGAAGTTCGCCCAGGTCAATTTCTGGAATATCCATTTCAGGCAGGCTGTAGCCGATACGGCCTTCTGTGCTTAATTCAAAGATGAGTGGCTGATCTTCCTTATGCATGGTAATCCCCCATTTCTTTAACGAATGCATCAATTTCATTCTTCGTTCTCAATTCTGTTACAGCAACAAGCATATGATTTTTCAGGTCAGCATAATCTCTGCCCAAATCGTAGCCGCCAATAATGCCCTTATCAAGAAGCTTTTGATTTACTTCTTTAACAGGCTTATTCAATTTGATGACAAATTCATTAAATGAAGGGCCTTCGAATGGAACTTCAAAACCGGCAGCCTTAAATTGCTGTTTCGCATAATGGGCTTTTTGCATATTGGCAGCAGCCATTTCCTTTACGCCCTTCTTGCCAAGAGCAGTCATCGCTACAGATGCCGCAAGTGCGTTTAGAGCCTGATTGGAACAAATATTTGAGGTTGCCTTATCGCGTCGGATATGCTGTTCACGCGCCTGAAGAGTAAGCACGAAGCCGCGGCGCCCCTGATCGTCTACCGTTTGTCCGACAAGACGGCCCGGCACTTTTCTCATTAGCTTGGTTGTAACGGCAAAATATCCGCAATGCGGGCCTCCGAAAGCTGTAGGAATTCCGAAAACCTGGGCATCTCCTGCTACAATGTCTGCTCCGAATTTACCAGGAGGTGTCAGTGCGCCAAGAGCAAGCGGGTTGCTTGAAACAACAAACATGGATTTATGGGCATGGATAATCTCCTCAAGCTCTTGTAAAGGCTCGACTCTGCCAAAAAAGTTAGGATACTGTACAATGACAGCTGCGATATCATCGCCAATCATTCCATTTAGAGCTTCAAGATCTGTGATGCCGTCCTTATGAGGAATTTCAATCACTTCAATATATTGGCCCTTTGCATATGTCTTTACTACTTCTTTAGATTCAGGATGAACGGCGCTTGAGATAAGAATTTTCTTGCGGCGTGTGCTGCCTGCGCTTAGCATGGCTGCTTCAGCAAGTGCTGTTCCGCCATCATACATAGATGAGTTGGCAACATCCATTCCTGTTAACTCACAGATCATGGTCTGGAATTCAAAAATTGCCTGGAGCTCTCCCTGGGAGATTTCTGGCTGGTAAGGAGTATAGGCAGTATAAAACTCTGAACGGGATAACACATGATCAACAATGATTGGCATGTAATGATCATAAACACCCGCACCAAGGAAAGATGTATTTGTACGAAGATCAGCATTTTTCTGAGCCATTTTAGTAAGCTCTTTCAGTAAGGCTGTCTCAGATTTTGCCGGCTTGATTTTATATTCACCCTTAAATCTTACACTTTCGGGAATATCACTGAATAGTTCTTCCACAGAACTGACGCCGATTTTTTCAAGCATTGCTTTCTGGTCAGACTCTGTCATCGGTAAATAGCGATGTTTCATCATTTTCTCCCCCCGGTTAGTTCTTTTCTCTTTTATAAAAAGGTGTTGCTGCAATCTTAGCCTTCAGTCGTTTGCCGCGGATTTCCACTTCCAAATCAGTTCCCGGCTCCGCATGCTCTTTCTTGATAAGAACAAGGCCAATATTCTTTTTTAATGTCGGAGATTGAGTTCCTGTTGTCACTTCCCCGATCAGTTCTTCCCCTTTATATACAGGATAGCCATGGCGCGGAATGCCGCGGTCAATCATTTCAATTCCAGCCAGCTTGCGGGGAACCCCATTTTCTTTTTGATTCTTAAGCACTTCTTTGCCGATAAAATCAGCTTCTTTATTGACTTTTACAGCAAAGCCGATTCCTGCCTCAAGAGGTGTGATTTCAGGCGAGAGCTCCTGCCCATAGAGTGCCAGGTTGGCTTCAAAACGAAGAGTATCCCTTGCGCCAAGCCCGCATGGCAGCACGCCTTCTTCTTTGCCTGCTTCAAGGATTTCAATCCATAATGCGACTGCATCCTGGGCATCACAATAAACTTCAAATCCGTCTTCTCCTGTATAACCTGTTCTGGAGACTAGCGCTTTCTTTCCATTCAGATCTACATCCTGCTGGAATTTGAAAAATCCGATATCCGACAGGTTCGTGCCAGCAAGCTTTTGGAGCACTTTTTCTGCAAGCGGTCCCTGAATCGCAAGCTGTGCCATATCTTCAGAAAGGTTTTTCAATTCCACATTCCCTTCAGCATGGTCCTGAAGCCAGTTGAAGTCCTTTTCAATATTGGAAGCATTTACAACCAGCAAATAATGATCATCCTCTATTTTATAGACAAGTAAATCATCAACAGTTCCGCCATTCTCATAACACATGGCTGTATATTGAGCACCTGAGTTCTTTAATTTGGAAATATCGTTCGTCATCATTTTTTGAAGGTATTTAAGGCTATCCGTCCCCTTCACTTCGATTTCACCCATATGGGATACATCAAAAAGCCCGGCTTTTGTACGGACTGCTTCATGTTCTTCTTTAATGCTTGAAAATTGAACAGGAAGGTCCCAGCCCCCGAAATCAATGGTTTTTGCTCCGTAATCTTTGTACACCTCAAATAAAGGCGTGCGTTTTAACTGTGACATTTACTCGTCCCCCTTAAATCTTTTGAAGTTGTTGCAGGAACATAAGAAAAGCGGAAGCGCCTTGCCCACCCCCGACAAGCACAAGACAAGCCTCACGGAAAGGCGTTCTTTGCCTTTTTGGGAGGATTGCTCGAAATGTGGAGGCGATTGTCCTTTCAAGGAACGCAGACTGAGAGCGCCACGTCCTGTGGCAACGTCTGCATGACCCTCATCCTGGGGGCCTCAGGCATAAGACGGTTCCTGTAAGAAGGCGTTTTTCCTTCTGAAAGGAAACGGCTTATGACCCCGAGTCCCTAGAAGCCGAAACAAGACAAGCTTGTGACCTCGAGGGAGTAGGCGATGGAGCTAGACAGTTCTCGAAGTTCAAAAATTTCTTGTTGAACATAAAAAAGGACAGAGTATCCCCTCAAATATGAGAAGATCTCTGTCCTTGCACCTGAAAGTTTACCGAAATCGGCTTTCCCCTTGGGTGGCTTATTAAAAAGCACTCTCCAGAGCTGCGTCAAACAAGAGTTCTTTTGCCTGAGAGATTCACAGATTTTGCTTGCTCCTTCGGCGCTACAAAGTAGTCTCTCCCCTTGTTGTCATTCGCATTTATAAAATTTTCCAAGTTGGTCATACTTATACCAAACAGAAAAAATAAAAAATCCATTATTTCGGTTAACTAAATGTAATGTGTTAACTTTCAAAACTTTCAAAGCTATTAACATCGTACCACCTTAACGAGGTTTGGGCAATATCTTTATATAGATAAAAGGAGCTGTTTTTATGACAGTGCAAATTGGCTTTGATTCTGCCTGGCAGGATGAATTCTTAAAAAGAATTGATGACGACGGCCCATGGGGAAATTGGGAGCTTTATAAATTGGCTGTTGAGGTTGAAAACCACACGACTATTCCTGATTTTGAAGGCCTGCAGGCTCCAAAGCATCTGCCGAATCTTACTCCCCTTCCCCATCAGCTGGAAGTAGCCAAGCAGGTTGTTGAAAGCATGAACGGCAAAGCGATCCTTGCTGATGAGGTCGGTCTCGGCAAAACGATTGAAGCTGGTTTGATATTAAAGGAATATATGATCAGGGGACTCGTAAAAAAAGTCCTTATACTCGTTCCTGCTTCCCTCGTTTCACAATGGGCCATGGAGCTCAACAGCAAATTTTTTATTCCGGCTGTGGCACAGCGGAAAAGCTATGTATGGGAACAATGCGATGTAGTGGTATCATCCATTGATACAGCCAAACGAAATCCCCATCGGGATATTATCTACAGCCTTGATTATGATCTGATCATTATAGATGAAGCTCATAAGCTTAAAAATAATAAAACCAAAAACTATGAGTTTGTGCAAAACCTGAAAAAGAAGTTTTGCCTCCTTTTAACAGCGACACCTATTCAGAATCGCATAAGTGAGATATTCAACCTTGTGTCTTTGCTCAAACCAGGCCATCTGGGCAATGAATCAGCCTTTTATGAGAATTATAAAAAGGACTCGCGTTCTTTAAACGATGATGCACATCTAAAAGAACTCGTAAACAAAGTAATGATCCGCAACCGCAGGGCAGATACAGGAATTGAATGGACCAAAAGACAGGTGGAAACAATACCGATTGAATTCTCGCAGGCTGAGCGCGAGCTTTATGAAGCTGTAACAGAGCTGCGGGGTGAAGGTGACTGGGTCAGTTCGAGCCAATTTTCTGTGATGACCCTGCAAAGAGAGGCGTGCAGCAGCAGGGAAGCTGTCTATTTCACCCTTCAGAATATGCTAAAAAGACAGGAACAGCCCTCAATAGCTTTTCAGGAACAAATTCAATACCTTATTAAAAAAGTGGAAGCTGTCCAGCAAAATTCCAAAGCTCAAAAAGCTCTGGAATTAATACAAAACATAAATGACAAGGTCATAATCTTTACTGAATACAGAGCAACACAAATGTATCTTCAGTGGTTTTTAAAACAATATGGGATTACATCTGTGCCGTTCAGGGGAGGATTTAAAAGAGGCAAGAAGGACTGGATGAGGGAGCTTTTCCAAAAGAATGCTCAAGTCCTGATTGCAACAGAAGCAGGAGGAGAAGGGATAAACCTGCAATTCTGCAATCATATCATTAATTTTGATCTCCCCTGGAATCCAATGCGTCTCGAACAAAGGATAGGACGTATCCATCGTCTCGGCCAGGAAAAGGATGTCATGATTTATAATTTTGCCACTAAAGATACAGTCGAAGAACATGTAATGAAGCTTTTATATGAGAAAATACATCTTTTTGAAAAAGTCATAGGTGATTTGGATGATATTTTAACAAAACTTGAATTTGGCAGTATTGACGATCACCTTGTTGACATTTTCGGAAGATCTGCTTCTGAAGGTGAAATGAGAATCAAAATGGAGAACCTTACGAGCATGATTCAATTTGCTGAGGATATGAAAGAAGGTGGACTGAATGCAGCAACAGGAAATTCATAAATTCCTTGAAAGGTATTTTCACGCAAATGGATGCGAAATAATTGATAAAGGCCCGGGGTATATGACCGTACAGCTGACGATTGATCTGGATAAGGAATTAATGAATCGCCCCTTTTACTGGCATTATCTCGAAAAAACAGGCGGAGTTCCTAACCCAATGCAGCTTACACTTATTACAAACCAGCAGCTCGCCCCTGCACATATTAAGGGGGAAGTCATTCATTTTGGCTCCCCAAGACTTCACCAGATCTTTCATTCTGCCCGGAACCTGGCAGGCTATATACGATTGTATGAAAACCACCGGGAGGCACCAGGCATGCAGGTTCCATTAAGGCCATGGCTGGGAATGAACGTCCGTGTATCTTATCAATGCGACCGAAAAAGAGATGTCTTTAAATCCATCGGCCTCCAATTAATAAATGGGCAAATGGTTGAAAGCTTTCATGACAGATTGCTTGGCATGAGCCTTACACCAAAGATTCCCGACTACTCTTTCACTCTGTCACCGCTCATTATGCCGGGAAGCGGTGTATTCAGGGTAGCTAATTTCATAAAGTCCGTAATTGAACAGGAAGAACATTTATGGGCTGATGAAGCCCGCAAGCGCTGGCAAAAGGATCTCAGCCTTCTTGAACATTTTTATGAAGATGCAGAAGAAAAGGGCGAAAGCTATGAAAACGAGAAAGCAGCCCTTCAAGAGCAATATGAGCCAAAGATTAATATCTCTATAATAAATGGAGGCCTCTTCTATCTGACAGACAGCGCAGTATGAAAGCACACAAAAAACCGGCAGAAATTGCCGGTTTTTTGCGTGAAATCTACTTATGTTTTTTTCTTCTCATGCCCAAATAGAAAACATATGAAAACATGCCAAACCACCTGAATAAAAATGGCTCTTTCATGTCCTTTTTCTCTATTCTATGCCGTTTTCGCTCATCTTTGGGCTGATCTATATATTTTACTACTGTCTGGGTAAGATACTTTACATAATCGTTGGATTTCATTTGTCATACCTGCCTTTTTCTGCACATATTGCAATTACAACCTGCTATTTATATTTACAAGTATGTCCAACGAGTTTTTACCCTAAACAATCTATTATTTCCTGAATTATTTCTGCTTTATCTTTATTGGTGGTATCAATGACTACATGGGCGGTTTCTTTATAAAGCGGCATCCTTTTTTCATAAAGTTCCTGAATCAGCTTTTTTTTATCGCCTTTCAGCAGGGGTCTGGAATGATCATTTTCAATCCGTTTAAATATTTCTTCCGGCGAAGCATAAAGGAAGAAAACGATTCCTTTTTCATTCAGCTTTTTTCTGTTTTCAGGCTTAACTACAATTCCCCCGCCAGTAGTAACAATTCCCGCTCTATTGTCAAACTCATTTAATATAAGCGTTTCAAGATTTCTGAAGTATTCCTCTCCATGCTCTTCAAAAATATCATTAATATTTTTCTTCTCCCGCATAACTATTTCTTCATCTGTATCGATTACTTCTTGGTTTAAGCAGGATGCAAGCTCTTTTCCAATTGTTGTTTTGCCGGCACCCATGAATCCGATTAAGTAAATTGGCTTCATCTTTATCCCCACTCAGTTTTTTTCAATCCATTTTATCATTTTTTGCAGATCCGTGTCATAGTAAGCATATCCGGAAATTTCCTTATCAGAGCCAATTTTCGTTTTGAAGGTAATTTGAATTAAGCTTGTTGCCACTGGGGAGATTTCATATGAAACAGATCCATTTTTAAACGAAAAAATTCCTGATTTATCAGGGTCTATATTTTCGCTCAGCATTTTTTCAGTTTTTTTAAAGGAACATAGTAAGTAATACTCCTGCATTATGACGGTTTCCGCCTGATTCACTATCCTTTTCTCAGAAATAAACTGATCTAATTGAATCGTAAGGAGAAAGAGTGCAGCCAGAATGATTGTTAAAGTAAGAGGGTAAGAAAATCCATCCTGATTACGGTACATCAATATCCTCCATATTCATCAGGTAATAAAGACAGGCCGAATGCTCCTGATCAAAACTATCTGATACATTTATTTCAACTCCGCCATTAATGGAACTGAATGTTATTCTATCAAGTTTTTGCAGGACAACTTCGTGGCCTTTCATATCCACTCTCCTCCTCAAATTGGAACCATATTTTTCATAAATCACACTTTTCCCGTCTATGGTTAATACAATGGAAACAGGTGATATTTCTGCAGCATCAGCAAGCCTAATCTCTTTTTTCAGCTGATTGATAAATACATGCCACTCAAGTCTTTGTGTCCTGGCTTCCATTTTCCAGTCCTGAAAGAGGAAATTAATGCTGACAGGCAAAAAGGAAGCAATCATTAAGAATATTGCAAACGCAAACAGCATTTCCAGCATGGTAAATCCTTTATTATTGGAATACTTCACACTTTTCTTTCGATCTATCCCGTACGTTTTCATATCTTATGCAAACCTCCATAAATCCTTGGTTTTCCATAGGGACTATTTCATAGACGGTTTGATTTTTTATAATAGTCTTCCCCACAGGATAACTCCCTTCCGAGGCGGCTTCCTGGAGACTCTCATAAAGCAGCTGTGTGCTTTCGTAATCCTGTTTTACCTCTTCAGAATGCTCAATAGCCTTAATGACAAGAGGAAACATTACACCCGCTGCAAGCAGCATCCCCGATAAAGACAGAAGGAGCTCAGCCAAAAAGAAGCCGTCATTCCTTCTCCACATAAAATCTCCCTCTTCCGATTAAAAAGGTAATTTTGTATTGCTCATTGTCTGTTTTGACATAGAAAGTACCAAATTTATTTGTAATTCCCCCTGGCCCGTATTGAAAATACAATGGCATGGTACCCTCCTTAATCTCAATGATTCCAGGATATTCTCTGCTGAAGATAGGATCAGCTGCAAACTTTACCTGGGCGTAATACCTTTTCTCCTCGGGAACAATTTGAATAGCTACATCTGTCTGATGGGTGATGGCATAATTCTGGGCATAAAGCAGGTCAGACTTTAATTGGGAAAAGAACATTCTCTTTTCAAGATAGAGGAATTGCGGTTTAAGAAGAATAGAGGTAATCGTGGCAATTATAAGGAAAATACTGAAAACGAAAAGAGTTTCTATTAATGTAAAGCCCTCTTTGTTCTTTATCATAACCCTGAAGATTCAACCTTCCCCTCTGCAGAAATCTTAATGGCATCTCCATTTGGACAAGTCGTGGTTTCAGCATTGAGGTAATCGGCATCCACTAAATCCTGTATACCTGAAGGAAGCTCTTTATTGTCAATTTCATATGCCTGAACCTGGGCCTGCACCATTTTAACAAACGCATCGCATCCCTTGCTGTTTATTTTTGAATTGTGTTTCGTTACATTCGGAATGGTGATGATTAAGAGTACGGAAATCACCAATAAAACAATCATCATTTCAATGAGCGTGAACCCTTTGTCATTATTTACTGTACGCCATTTCATTAAAATCCCTCCAATAGATGAAACATAGGCAGCAGAACTGCCAAATACATTGACACTATTAAAAAACCGATAAACATGTATAAAACAGGCTGAATCATTTTAAGAAGTTTTTCTGTCTTTTCCTCCAATTTATTTAGGCAATGCCTGCTGAAAAAAGATAATTCCTGGTCCAGCCTGCCATTTTTTTGACCATGTCTGATAATATTGGCCAGCTCCCTTTCAAAAAAAGGATAACTAATTAGTATATCCTCAAGCTTATTCCCCTCACGGAGTTTGATTTTCACGGCTTCACCAAGGGCGCTGTAAAAAGGCTGCTTATCATTTTTTTCAAAAAGACTAAGCGCCTCATGTGTGGATAGGCCGCCGTTTAAGAGGTGACTGAGCTGTACAGCAAAGAAATGGGTGTAGTAAAGACGAAGAAAATGGCCTCCAGCAGGAATTTTTACTATGACCATCTTTTGCTGGATAGGGGAAAGGTTTCTGAATCTAAAAAAATAGTATATAAGTAAAGTGACTAAACCGAAGAGTACAATCAGAATGAATAATGGGAGAAGGTCCCCAAACAAATAAACGGCTTTTGTGAAGAAATTAGGCTTAAGGTGCATGGAAACGAATAAGGAAGAGAAACGGGGCAGCAGGACTTTATCAACGAAAACAAATAGGAATGCGGTAATGAACATCAGGAAAATAGGATAGGTCATCAGTTTTTGCAATTTTTGAATGTCCCTTCCTTTTCTCAGCACCATTTCGCTTCCTTCAAGAAATGCAGAAGCAAGGCCGCCATGCTGTTCGGCAAAAAACACATAGCCGATCAGATTATTATTAAAGTTCATGTTTGCAAGGATTTGATAAAAAGGAAATCCTTCTTTCAATTGAGAGAGGCACTGACTAATTTCATGTTTTCGTTTTGGCGGCAGCTGATGCATCATTGATTCCAGTGCCTCAGATAAGGGGTACCCTCTGGACAGCAGTTCACCAGTATTTTTCAGAAACAAGCCCTGTTCTTGAATGGTCCATTTATGTTTCCGCATTATCGTGCACCCACCTGCTGTACTCAGTTTCCTTTATATATCCAAGAGCAATCCCTTTAGTTATTACCTCTTTAAGTGTGCGATACTTAACAAGGCTTCTTTCGCCTCTCGCCTTCTTTATGGAGGCATTAAGCGCTCTTCCTGCAAGAAGCTCAAACACACTTGCCCTTTTCCACCTGCCGTATCCATAGCAGAATGGAGAACATTCCCCTTCACAATAAGGGCAATTCAATTCGACAAGGCGCTGAGCCGTGACAGCCACTAGTGTCTGCTCAATTTCCATCATATTCACCCCAAACTCAGCTAAACGATATACAGCCCCCTGAGCATCCCGAGTATGCATCGTGCTTAAGACAAGGTGACCTGTAAGTGCTGCTCTAACAGCAATCTTCGCAGTTTCCGCATCCCTGATTTCACCCACCATAATGATATCGGGGTCATGGCGAAGGATTGCTTTCAAGCCTGCGGAATAAGATACGCCCGCTTTCTCATTGACTTGAACTTGAAGGACCAAGTCATTCTCTTTTTCAATCGGATCTTCCAGGGTAATCACATTGCGATGGAACATATGAGAGGTTTCATTCAGCAGAGAATACAATGTTGTGGTTTTTCCGCTTCCAGTTGGTCCTGTGAAAATAATTAATCCATGAGCATGTTTCAGCAATGCCAGCATTTTTCTGGTCATGTCTGGAAAAAGGCTGATTTGAAAAAAAGGAATTTGTTCCTGCTGGGGCAGAATTCTGATAACGAGGCTTTCGCTGTGGCTTGATGGGAGGGTTGAAAAACGCAGTCCAATCATTTGTCCATCTACTTCAAGAGAATAGGCACCGCTTTGCGGCCGTCTCTTTTCACCAATGTCCATCGAAGCGGTAAATTTAAAATGAGAAATCAGTCTGTCGCACTCTTCTTTAGGAAGATAAAGCCTGGGGGTCAATTGGCTGCCGAACCTGAGCTGAATTAGAGTGTCTTTTCTTCGGGGAATAATGTGGATGTCGGAAGCATGGCTCCTGACGGCGTCTTTGATAATTCGTTCTGCCATTCTTTCAATTACACTCAACTAATTATGCACCACCTTTATTAATTGTTATAGATAATAATTCGCCTAATCCCGAGTATAACCTCCATATTTCGGCAAATCTTTTTGACGAATTTGTGAATAAATTATTTTTTTCTTTTCATAATAAAAGTGTACCAAATGAATTGATGGGCTATAGCCAAGCGGTAAGGCACCGGACTTTGACTCCGTCATGCGCAGGTTCGAATCCTGCTAGCCCAGTAATTATGGAAGGACACCAGGTGTTCCTTCCTTTTTTTACTACAAAAAAAAGGAAATGCGCAATCTATACGCATTTCCCATAAAGTGAAATTTCAAATTTCAATCAGTGGTTTTTTTTATAACCCACTGATTGTTAGTTGAACCAATCGGGCCTATACGGGCATTTTGCCCACCACTTATCCTCAATTGATTCCTCTGATTCTTGTAACGGGAATTTTACTGCCCGTTAGACTGCGATAAAATCTATTTGGCAATATTCTTAAATGCATCCGGATTATAGCCTATGACAATTTTATCTCCATTTGTCAGTATGGGCCTCCGCAGCAGTTTTGGCTCCTTAATTACTATTTGCACCACTTCTGATAAAGATAATTCCTCAAGGTTCTGTTCCAGTTTTTTATAGGTCTGGCTGCGGGTAGCGAGCAGTTCGTCAAGGCCGCTTGTTGTTAAGGAAAGTATTTTTAGTAATTCTCTTGATGATGGAGTCTCCCTGAAGAGATGCCTTTCTTCAAAATCAATTGAATGGGCTGTCAGCCATTTTTTCGTCTTTCTGCAGGAAGTACAGCTGGGATATGTGAAAAATGTCAATTGGCTCATAACTCTTCTCCTCACAAACTTCAATATTATTTTACTTAAATTGTACATCATTTGTACAATAAACGTATACACATTTGTATACGTAATTAAACTTCATTTGTGAACATTTTCTAAACTTATAGTGATTACAGTGTTAACCTAAATCGACTGTATTATAATGGAAGCATGCCAGGAAGGCGCCAGCTCATTCATATAAGTGACAGCTGATGACCTCGGGAATAAATTACCCTTTTGAGGTGACAATAAATGGAGCAAACATTAAAAATAACTAATGTGTTATCCGATCCAACCCGCTATTATATTTATCAATACATTACGAAAAGACATAAAGATGTGACCGTACAGGAGATTGCAGATAATTTCAGCATTCATCCCAATGTTGCAAGATTGCATTTATCCAAGCTCGAAGATGTCAATATGCTTGTATCTGAAACAAAAAAAACAGGCAAAGGCGGAAGGCCAAGCCGCTTATATCGGTTATCTGATGACGTGATTCAGCTGCATTTTCCTTACAGGGATTATCAGCTGCTTGCAAAAATAACCATGGAGACAATGCTGGAGTTAGGTGAAGAAGGCAGAAAGGCACTGTATTCGACAGGAAAGAAATTTGGCAGAGAACTGATCCAGCAAGAGCTTAAAAGATTTGCAGGAACAGAAAAACTTACCTTTGACCAGAAATTAAACATCCTAAAGCATGCTGCCGATATGTCAGGTTTTCATCCTGAATTTGATGTAAACGCCGAAAAGACTATTGTCTATTTCCAAATTTATAATTGCCCATTTAAAGAAGTTGCAGCCCGCCACAGAGAGCCTGTGTGCAATATGCATAATGAATATTTGAAGGGTATGTTCGAAAGTTTGTTTCATTCTATTCAGCTGGTGGAAAAGCAAAATATGCTGACTGGCTGTGATGCATGCTCCTATCAGGCATTTGTTGGAAACTAAAAAAACAGATCCAGGAAAAAACCAGCTTAACAAGCATATCGTTTTTCCTGCTCTTTTCTGGACTATTTTGAAACCATTATTTACTTTTATTAAGCATTTACTTTATAATATTGTAGTGATGGACTTGTAAGGGTAAAAGGAGGGATACATATGGATCGTATGTACAGAGTATTAGGCTTCTGGACGGGAATTTTCGCAGTTATGTTTTACCTTGGCGACATGTATACAACGTCCCTGATTTTCTTCGGCCAAACAGGATTTTTCCTGCTTTTAAGCTACTTAAAGCTTTCCGAACGTATGTATATTTATGTTTTTGGAGCATACTTGACTGTTTTCTTCGTAGGCTTCACTTATTGGTCAACATTTATGATGACACCAGGCGCGGGCGGCCACTAATTGCCGATATAAAAAAGCGATGAAACCATCGCTTTTTTATTTTTCTCATATTTTCTTAGCCTGAAGAACCAGGTGAAATGCTGAACTCATACCTGAAGGCATAATCAGACTTCTGATTGCCCTGTTTCTTTTGCTGATAGGAGAAAACGGGTTAGAATCATAATGATCTTCAAGTTCCTGTAGTATGCCTGCAGACAGCAAGAATTCGTCCTGTCTCATTTTAAAATGGAAGTTCAGCCCTTCCTTTTCTCCAATGCGGATCAGGGAATCGAAATGGATATGGCTGGTTATATCCATCTTTCCAGGGTGCTCGAGTACATTATTCATTAAAGAATGCTTGTAATAGCCTCTAAGACTTCCATCCCTTCTCATCGGCTCTTGCCATTCCTCATCTGTATACCCATAATCGGCAGTCAGTACAATGCCTTTATCCAGAGCAGCAGACAAGCTCTTGATCATCTGTTCCATTTGCAGAGGAATTTCAATTCTTTGGCCATTGCTAGGTGACAGACCGCTTTCTTCAAGAAATAAGTAAATATCTCCATTTGTTAATGGCACAGCTATCTCTGCAAGCTCCCCTTCTTTTACGGTAACCATAATTTCATGCAATTGATCCTTCCTTTTTTCAACCACATGTACGGGCAAGGCATCAAACAGCTCATTTGAAAAAATCATGCCGCAAAATGGGGTGATTTCATTCCAGCTATCTATTTGTCTTATACTTTCAGAAAATACAATCTGTTCCTCCTGCAGCTTTCTGTGATAGGGACTTGTTTCAAAAATGCAGTAATGAATCTCTTCATCAGCAATAAGCTTCCATTCATCAATAAAAGCTCGGGCGAAACGCCCATTTCCGCCCCCTATTTCGCAGACCTGAAAAGGCAGCTTATACTCCTTTGCCATCTGAAAAAACCACTTTGAAATCGTCCTTCCATATATATCAGAAATATTGCTGCTTGTTATATAATCTCCTGCCGGCCCAATTTTTGGTGTGTTTTTCATATAATAACCATATTCGGAATGATACAGGGCCTGCTGGATATATTCAGCATAGCTGATCATTTGCTGAGGAGTATTTTCTATAAAATTCATTAAAAAATTCCGCATAAGAACTCCCTTTTTTAAAAAATTCTAGCTTATTGGAAACAGCCATGCAATCTTGTTTTGATCACTTTTTTTCACTATTGACATAGTGTTTTCTCTGTTATATTGTTAATGTAGTAGCTTAACTATATCCCCTCCCATTTTTTATATGAATAAAACATCCCCCAGAAAAGCCCTTCTCATTGGAGAAGGGCTTTTCTATTTTACATTCAGAACCCATTCAGGAAGGGGTTTGAATCCATTTCCTGCCCAATTGTCGTTACCGGTCCATGTCCAGGGAGTACTTCTGTTTCTTCAGGCAATGTTAAAAGCTTATTATGTATACTTTCAAGAAGCTGCTGATGATTGCCGCCAGGAAGGTCTGTGCGTCCAATGCTCCCGCTGAATAAAGCATCCCCGGCAACCACGAGATCTGCATCTTCAAAATATAGTGAAATACTGCCCGGAGAATGGCCTGGTGTCTCTAGAATTTTCAAGTTAAATTCACCTATGCTCAACTCTTGTTCCCCTGTTATAATATGGTCGGCGGGCCTTGCTTTTATCAGCTTGCCTATTTTAAAAAGGTGAGATCCGTTTAAGGCTGGATCTGAAAGCCATGCTGCTTCTTTTTCATGTATGTATACAGGAATAGAAAATGCATCTCTTATTTCGTCTACAGCGCCAATATGATCAAAGTGAGCATGAGTAAGAATTACAGCTAGAGGTTTTAGTCCTTTCTGTTCAATAATACCGCTTAGTTTTCCGCTCTCTTCACCCGGATCGAAGATTAAACAATCTTTGGTTTCATTCGAAAGAACATAACAGTTTGTTTGCAATGGGCCAAGAGGGATCTGATTCCATTCCATTGCTTACACCTCCCAGTGTTGGTTTAATTGTTTATTATTTTACACTATATCAGAATGGAATGCCTTATATCTGCAAAAGGAGAATAAGATGAAAATCCTATTTGGTGTTGAAGCCAGCTATATTATTCAAGATGTGCCCGAATTCATGGATCTAATAAAAAAAGAGACTGAACTGTTCGATTTTCAGCAGAGCACGTTTCTGTTTGAGCAGATGGCTCATGCCGAATTCACAAGAAGTGTACTTGTCGAAGCCGGGCTATTCGAAGAATTTTTTAATCTCTGGTACATAAAATCTGGTGTAAAGGGAGAAACTTTTGATGACTTTGCCATAGAAACAGACAGCGGGTTCTGCTTGTTCACCGAGCTCCTTAGCGCCTTTACTATAACCGGGGGCAGTGCAGAAGATGTCCGGATGGCTGTCTATCAATTTCAGGAGCATTTAGTCTTTACCGCAAAAGAAGAAGAAGTGCCATTGGTTTATTTTTCAGAACTTCACTTAAAGGATTTAATAATCGGCATTGCTGAAGCATATGACATACAAGTGTCATTTTTAGACCTCGACAAATAGAAGAAAAAAATATAAAATAAAGGACGAATGTAATACTTTGGTTTTACATAATGGGTATATAACCTGAAGAATGATTTTGATATGGCTTTTGCCTGCTGATCACGAAATAAAGGGGGCTGTTTTAATGGGACTACCAATCATTTTTGCATTAGTCGCAGTTCTTGCAGCTTTTGGTGCGTTTAGCGCACTGAAAAACAAGAACTTCCTTGGCTTGGTTTTTGCTGTAGGAACACTTGCTGTTTTCGGATGGTTCTCTGTAATGACCATAATTAACAGTGGATATCCTGCTGTTCACTAAGAAAAGCGCAACCAGCCTGCTAAGCATTAGCAGATGGCGTCTGATGCTTGACTTTTAAAAAAATAAAAGGGCTTCCCTCAATGGGGAGCCCTTTTATTTTAGCCATTTAACTGACTTTCAACCCTTCGGACCTTCTCTTCCATTTTCCTTTTGACATCACGTCTGTCATCAATGCGGATATTAGTTGCCACCCTCATTAGGCCTTTTTCAAAAGGGACTTCATGCATTGCCTGGATGACCTCAAACAAATCAGTAAGTTCCCCTTCAATAATGGTATTCATGGGTGTCAGCTGAAATCGGATTTTACCGCTTTCTTCATACTTTTTTAATACACGCTGAATGTCTGCCACATAACTGCTGACACTTGGTGTTTCCGTTCCAATTGGAATAACAGTAACGTCTGCAATAGCCATATCTTTACCCCTCTATCTAACTTGATTTATCGTTATGTTCTACTAACCGAAAGATTTCTCTTTTGTCAGGCATTATTAATTCTTCGAGATAAAAACCCGCTAAACAGGCTGTCCCATTAGGTGAGCAGCTGAGCGGCGCATTTTCCATGTCTTCCAGAAGCACTTCCTTATCTCCTGTTTCACTGTCAACGGATATAAGCTGAAATCCCCCTGCATACATATCACTTTCAGCGCTATACAATGGCTGAAAAGTTATGATGCCCTGAGGAGTCCAGTCATAATACGGTACCAGCCAATCCGAAAACCTTGTCAAATGAGGTACTGAGATTGAAGATAACTTCCTGAAGTCATTATCCATAAAAGTATACATAGCCTGATCTGACTGATCTGCCGGCACAGTGATGGTCATTAGCCTGTCTTTGGCAGCATCGAATTGAAAAATGTCTGCCAAAACCTTGGTTTCATTATTTCCATCAATAGATTGTTTAACCAGCGGTGCAAAAAGTGACGGGTTTTCATTGCCCCAATCAAGGAAAAAAAGAAGATTTGAATCCCCCCATTTGGCAAAAGGCTCCCTTAGGTTTAATTCTTCTGATGTACCTTTTGCAATGTCGATATGGTAGGAAGTAAAGTCCCAGTCTTCAGTAAATGAAGAAATTAATAATGATTCTTCATGATAAGGGTTCCACTCAACAGCAAAGTCAAAGCCAGATATATTTTTCTCCCAAACAACTTTCCCATTTGCTTTTATCGCGGTTAAAGTTCCTTCATAGGTTCCTGGTGATGTTCGAATCAGAATGTATTTGCCAGCCGGGCTGACCGTTACGGACGCAATCGGATGTGAACTTTCATAGAGAAGATTTTGATCGCCAGAAAAGAGGTTATAAGAAAAAACCCTGGAAGCTGTTCCCTCACTTACAGTGTAAACAATTTTATCATCGCTGAGCCAGCCATTTGCTCCCTGAAATTCCCCTTCTTTAATCCGGATAGGCTTAACGTTCCTATTTTCAGCATTATCAGGTGGTGCGGACGGTTCAGAGGCTTCTGTTTCTTGATTCTTTTTTTGCTGCATCTCTGCTTTTTCCGGCTGTTCACAGCCGGTTATTAAAAATAGGGAAACCATCATAACAAAAAATAAAAAAAGAAGCTTCCCTTGATATGTAGATTGAGTGTCCAACAAATCCGCACCTCCTTATCTCCCTAAATATAAGTACGTAAACGGCATGAAAATGTTTCAAAAATAATAGAATTAATGTATTTAATAGGAAAAAGCCGTTTTTCCGTCTTCGATTTGGAAAAGCGGCCGGTTACCATAGAACTATTGGCTTGTGAAGTTAGTATGATAGTTATTTTAATGTCTGTTTCACTAAAATACAATAAAGAAACATTTTCAAGGTTAATTTTTCACATATAAAGCGATGCAAGAAAAATGCCCAGCACTTCTTCATAAATATCATCAAATTGTGACAGGGGCAGGGGATTGATGCCTCTTCCAAGTTCAATTGTGAATCCCGGTCTCCGGAACTCCTGTATGAACCAATCCTTATAACCCGCAAAACTATCAATGTATTGAACTGCTTTATACCCGCTGACACGCTCGAACTCTAGCGCGAGTACCTGTGATTCCGGCGGCTCCAATCCCTCGAATCCCCAATAAAATTCTGCTCCTTGTGTATGGAAGGCAAGCATTCGATCGAATTGATTATCTTTTGCCAGTTCCGCCATTGCTATGGCTTCTGGTTCTGTTAACGGGGCTTCCCCAAGATAATCTCTTGGTGCCGGAGCATTTTGTTCACTTCTCTCTTTTTCAAAATCCCATTTGGCAGGATACTGATTATTTAAATCTACACCCCTAATATTGGCCTTCCAGCCTGTGAAATCAGTGCTTCCCCTATTTATGGCAATCACTTCTTCCCTGAGTTCTGGAGGTGGCCCATTTAAGACAAGATCTACTCCATCAGGATTCACCATCGGCACTATGGAAAGGTCAACGGAATTATATAAAGGCATTGTTGACACGCCTCTTATCGGCCGGACATTTGTTATGGATAAGAGAAAGCTGTTCAGCAAAGCCATTAATATAGGGGTTGTAATCCATTCATTTGCATGAAAGGATGCATTAATTTGCACTTTCTTATTCCCTTTTCCCAGACGTATCTCCTGAATTGGCTTTCCAAGGACACTTTGGCCAATTGATTTTACCTTTATGAACGGATAAATATCCGACAGCATGGTAATATCGGCTGTTAAAGCTTTGTAAGCATAACTTCTCCTGCCTGATACAATTGGAGTTATTACCCGCCTTGGCAGCTTTATGGCTGTACCGGGGGCCAGACTGTTTGGATTAAGGGATTGATTAACCAGGAGAAGAGCATCTACAGAGAGGTTTCTGGAAGTACTCAGCTTCCAAAAGGTGTCTCCTGGTCTTACCGTATAATTTTGCAGTGTAAAGCCGGGAATATTAATTTCCTGGCCTATCTGCAGCAATGCAGGATTTACGCCGGGATTGGAATCAGCAATGAGATTGATTGGCACCATAAAGAGCTGACTGTAATACCAGATGGAGTCTCCGGACCGGACTTTGACTTTCATCTTTCTCCCCCTTTCCATCATTTCAATTTTATGAGAAAAAGAAAAAAAGATGACTGTTTACCTGTGTTAATTTGAATCCGCAGTGTCGAAAGTGGGCAAAGAAAAAAGCACCTGCACGCAATCAGGCGCTTTTTTCAATTTATTTATTTATTTTTAGCAAGCCAGGCTGCTCCAATTACGCCGGCATCATTGCCCAATGTGGCAATATCTATGACGGTGGATTCCTTCACTCCTGGAAACGCAAATTTAGCGAAGTTTTCAATAACAGGCTTCAGCAGGACATCACCTGCTTTGGATACTCCTCCGCCTAATACTATTTTTTCCGGATTCAAGGTATTTGCTATATTTGCCAATGCCAGTCCCAGGTGCATAGCTGTTTCATTGACTACCAGAAGAGATGCTTCATCCCCATTCCTTGCTGAATCGAAAACATCTTTTGCTGTGATAAACCCATTCTCCCTATATAAATTGGAAAGAACCCCTTCTCCACCCGATTTTAGGTTTTCAAGAGCCTGTCGGACAATGCCTGTAGCTGATGCTATTGTTTCAAGGCAGCCCGCTTTTCCGCAATTGCACTGAGCACCGCCAAAAGGAACGGAAGTAATGTGGCCAATTTCACCTGCAGCTCCGCTGACTCCCTGCACAATATCTCCGTTGGCAATTACTCCGCCGCCGACACCTGTGCCAAGTGTTACACATACAAGATCTTTAGCGCCATTTCCGGCTCCCTTCCACATTTCGCCCAGAGCAGCGCAGTTAGCATCATTATCAATGATGACTGGAAGCGATGTTTCCACTTCAAGCAAATCCTTCAGCGGGTAATTATCTTTCCAGCCTAAATTAACAGTGTTATATACAACACCTGTTGCAAGATTTACAGGACCTGGAGCCCCCATGCCAATGCCGATGATTTTATCCTTGCTTATATCCAGTTCCTCCAATTTATGATCGATGGCTTTAGCTATATTTATCGTAATATTTTTTCCTTCTTCACTATTGTCAGTGGGAATTTCCCATTTATGAATGATTTCCCCATAATAGTTGATAAAAGCAAGTTTTGTAGTTGTTCCGCCTAAATCTACCCCAACCAGCCATTTCTCTGCCAAACTCCATCACCTTTTCTGTCTATTTTTTCTCTTTAAGATTCTGAATTTCAGTCCGTAAAATCAAGATGCTGCTCTGGTAATCTTTCACATCAATAAGCTGAGAATCATATAGCTCTTTTAATTCCGCAGCCATAAGCTCCAAGTCAGCTTCACGATTCCCTATGTAGATAATTGTCCCATATTTCTTCAGGAATTGCTGTATATCATAAATGGTTTTCATTCTGTACCTCTGCTTTATCGATAAGTTTATACCACAATAAAGTATAATCTAAATGTCCATCCTTCTCAAGATGGACAAGCTCCCGGAAATAAATAAGATTCCTGGACTAACGTAAAAAATCCCTTCCTGGCACAGCAGCCAGTAAGGGATTTTTTTACATTTAGCGATCTGGATCTTTGGGATGCAGGAAACGCGGCCGCCTGTTCTTCAATGGTATTGGCGATCTGAGCAATACATCCCTGAATGCTCTCAGATTGAAAGGGATGAATGGCCACAGGTATGGCACTCCAAAAGATTTCATTCTCGCCAGCATGATTATCAGCAGCATGATGCCAGCTACATATCCATAAGTATGGAAAATACTTGTTGCAATCAGCAGGGCGATTCTTATCAGCCTGTTGGCCAGGCTCATTTCATAGCTTGGTGTTGAAAAAGTTCCAATTGCTGCTATTGCTAAATAAAGAATTACTTCATTAATGAACAATCCAACTTCAACAGCTACTTGGCCAATCATCAGGGCAGCCACCAGTCCGAGTGCAGTGGCCAGTGCGGATGGAGTATGGATTGCAGCCATCCTCAGCATATCCAAACCGAGCTCTATCATAAGGAACTGAATGACTAATGGCAGCTGTCCTGTTTCATTCGGCCCGATATATGATAATGCATCAGGCAGCAGCTGTGGCTCTATAGCAAATAAGTACCATAAAGGCAAAAGAAAAATGGACGCCCAGACAGCCAAAAAGCGGACAAATCGCAAATATGCACCTACAAGGGGCTTATTCCGGTATTCCTCAGCGTGCTGCAGGTGATGCCAGAAGGTTGTCGGTGTAATGATCACACTGGGCGAACCATCGACGATGATGCAGACATGCCCTTCATAAAGATGGGTTGCTGCTGTATCAGGCCTCTCGGTATATCTTACCATCGGATATGGATTCCAATGCCGGCCAGAAATGAATTCCTCTATTGATTTTTCAGCCATTGGCAACCCATCAGTGTCAATCTTAGAAATAGAATCCTTAACTTTTTGGACCATTTCAGGATCTGCAATGTCTTCAATATAACTGACAACAACATCTGTTTTAGACCGCCTGCCCACCTGCATATATTCCATGCGGAGTGTCCGGTCTCTAATTCTTCTCCTCGTTAAGGCTGTATTAAAGACGAGTGTTTCGACAAAACCATCCCTTGAACCGCGGACAACACGTTCGATATCAGGCTCCTGTGGGCCTCTTACAGGGTATGTACGGGCATCAATGAGAATCACTTCATCGACACCATCCACGACTAATGCAGTTGGACCAGCCAGCACCATATCCACAACTTTATTCAGATCATCAGTGGTTTCAACCTCAACATAGGGTATATACGTTTTTATTAACCTGGAAAGCGTATCCCCTTCCAGCTGACCAGCATCCAATCCTGCAAGCATTTTCATCAGATAGTGCAATATATCATCTTTTACAAAGCCATCTACAAGATATAGGGCCATTTCCCTTTCTGCATATTCAACATCCAGCTGAATCACATCAAAGCTTTTTTCAACTCCAAGTGCATCTCTAAGATATTCTATATTTTCTTTCAGCGAAACCTTTACAGGCTCTCTTCTGACTTTCTCCAAAATCCCACCTCAGCATTCTGTTCCATTCTTTTCCTTGCATACTATTCAACATCATAGACATGCAAAAAAAAAATCATACCAATGATTGGCATGATTCATGAAAATTCACCGGAAATGAAGATATTATTTCCCGGGTAGTAAGCTGAAAATTCAGTAAAATATCAGCTGTTTTTTTATTCTATTTGGTTTAATAGCTTTTGATACTCTTCGTGTTCCGATTTAAGACCAGCGGCTTTTTGAGCATGATGCCTTGCTTTTTCCGTGTTATCTTCTTCTAAATAGATCAGTGCCAGATTATAATGTGCTTCGTGGAAAGAGGCTTCTTCCTTAACGACATGGAGAAGATGCACTTTTGCTTCTTCCAGTTGTCCCGCTTTTATTTCCGCATATGATAACAGAAAATAAGCTTCTGGAGAGGCATTCCCTTCCTTAACAAAATCAGCAAGCATTGAACGAGCCTTTTCATACTCTTCAGCATTAATATGCTCCTGGGCCATCACCATTGCAGTCTGTTCATTTAAAAGCCTTCCTGGTTCATTGAAACCATATTTCAACAATCCAGCCGCCAGACAGAATGATGCTGCTAAAAACAGGAACTGGAGCAATGGCCGTTTCTTCTTGGGAAAATGCACAATGCCAGTAGCAAGAAATCCGCCAATCAGCCCGCCGATATGGCCTGCGTTATCAATTCCTGGAATGGTAAACCCAAATGCAAGGTTGATCCCCAATACGACAATTATATTAAATCCTATTGTACGGAAGAAAAGACTTGGATAAATGAGCCCAAAATATAAAAGTGCACCGAAGCAGCCAAAAATAGCTCCGCTTGCCCCAGCTGAAAGGGTAGGACTAAAAATGAAACTGGCTAATGTCCCGCCAAAACCTGCAGCCAAATAGATGAATAGGAACCTTAAATTTCCATACACGCGTTCTACTGCCGAACCTAGATAAAATAAGGCAAGTGTATTCATTAATAAATGCAGCAGCCCAATATGGAGAACAATCGGGGTCAAAAATCTCCACCATTCTCCATCAAGAATTAATGGGTTGAATTTAGCTCCATACTTGATTAAAGTCGATGTATCTGTGCTCCCGCCCATTGCTTCCAAAACTAAAAAAACAGCAACTTGAATAAAAATGAATATATACGTAAAGAAGGGCTTCCCAAAATTAAACATTTCCTTTTCTTTCTTCGCTGTTTTTACTGCTTTAGAAAGAGCGGCATGTTTCAGTGCATCAACATCCATTTCCGTATAATTTCCGGACAGAAACGTTAACGGTTTTTCAAAAATGGCCTCAACCGCACTAAGGCTATCCGGTTTGCCGGACTCAATGATTAGGGTTTGGACAGAGGTTTTCGCATTTTCAGGCATGAAGGGGACTGTGATGCGGAATTCATAGTCATCTACAGGCAGGTACTTAGTGACATAGATATTTAATACCGGCATCTCCCTTTTGCCAAGCTGCTTCCTGACAGATTCTGCTTTTTGGGCAGTAACTTCGATATCCCGCTGCAGCCAATTGCTCCAGTCAAGATTATATTTTAAGAGCCTGATTGCCTTAATCGTTTTATGCTCCATCTTTTCAAGCCATAATTCATCCTGATCACCAGATAGCTGAATCATCCTGTACCCCTGATCAGATATGAAATAATCCGCAAGTTTCCAAAATAAATAATCCTCTTGAACGGCCAATTCTTCCCCCACTCTCTATATGTTGCAATGATTACAATACTTTATTTAACTATAGGCAAAAAAGAAACCTTTTGTAAAAGAAAAAGCACCTAAATATTTATCCAAAATAAAAAGACCATTACGGTCTAATTACTAAAAAAATAAAATCCTGAATGTTGACAACTGTCTAGCTGCAGCGCCTCCCCCCTTGAGGTGTCGGGGGGAGGCGCTGCAGCTTTTCTTTACATTATTGCTGCCCTTCCGATTGCCCAGAAGAGAAAACAGAGCTCATCATCCTGTCGCGGACAAGCGGAAAACTCATTACTGAAGTGACTAGCAGTTTCCGCAAAAAGACGTTCCCAAAAATAACATTAATCAATCGATAACGGTTATGATAGGCAAAATAAGTACCAAGCCCTATCATAAATATGGATAGTAATCGAGACATTAAAAATCCCTCCTCTTCCTTATTGTGAGAAGAGGAAATAATTTTTATCCATGCTTCAGAACAAAATAAAATCCGCCGCCCATGCAAGCTGGCTAATCCTTCCTTATTGGTTCCAGCGTTTTCTTGAGAACATTTACTGATTGGGTAAACTGATCAATCTCTTCGCTGTTTAAGTCAAGTTCAATAATGTCGCGAATGCCGTTTCTATTGACTATAGCAGGTACCCCAATGTAAACATCATCATGACCATACTTTCCATCTAAGTAAGCTGACACCGTAAGGACCGAATTCTCGTTCTGAAGGATGGCTTTCGTCAGTCTGACCAGGCCCATGGCTAATAAGTCGCCCCTTTTCGCTCAATAATCTGATAAGCTGCATCTCTGACATTAAGGAATATCGAATTAAGATCTTCCTTTCTAAAATTCTCTTCTTTCCCTATCCAATCATCAATGTTTTTCCCTGCAATATCAGCATGGCTCCATACAGGCAATTCAGTATCCCCGTGTTCACCTATAATATATGCATGAACATTGCGCGTATCGACTTTGAAATACTCCCCCAGCAGAAACCTGAATCTGGCTGTATCCAATATCGTTCCGGATCCGATTACTCTTTCCTTTGGCAGTCCGGAGAATTTCCAGACTGCATAGGTCAGAATATCTACTGGATTTGTCGCAACCAGGAAAATGCCATCAAAACCGCTATCCATAACATGATTCACAATGCCTTTAAAGATTTTTGAATTTTTTTCCACTAGATCCAGACGTGTCTCTCCAGGCTTTTGATTTGCTCCAGCAGTTATGACAACCAAATCAGCCTCTTTGCAATCTGAATAATCTCCAAACCAGATCGATGTTGGGGAAGGAGCAAATGGCATGCCATGATTCAAGTCCATCGCATCTCCTTCAGATTTATCCTTATTTAAATCAATCAGAACCAATTCCTCTGTAACACCTTGATTTAATAGTGCAAAGGCATAGCTTGAGCCTACAAAGCCAGTTCCAATCAGCACGACTCTGTTCACCCGATTTTTCATAACAACTCCCCTTTTCACTTAAGGTAAGGAACAGCAGCATCTCAGTCCCTCTATGTCAATAGAATATATAGAAGAATTCCCACCGAGGCAGAAGCTAAACCTGAACAAAAATTAACAAAGTCATTATCTGCAAAACGCCTGCCTTTTACCAATGAGGCCGGCTGCCCGCAATGTTCGGTTTTTTCAACACTTTCATTGCACACCAGGCACTTGTATTCAGCCTGAAAAAAGGCCCCCAATATGGAATCAATCAGATTTCCCGCAAATCCAAAGATCCCAATCAGCATAACCTCATAAAGTGAAACGCTGAACAGCATGAATGAAAGAAGTGCTATTGTAAAAGAACCTGACAAAGCTGCAATTGTGCCCAGAATGCTGACAGCACCTGAAGTTCCCGTCTCTGCTGGCTTCCAGGTCCTCAACGAAATGGGAGGTTTTTGACTTAATGAGCCAATTTCTGATGCCCAGGTGTCCGAGTTCGCTGCGGCCAGGCCAATTAGAAATGCTATCAGCCAAACCGGTGATGGTATCAGGAGATGGATTATGCTGGCAATAGCTGCAATTCCTCCATTTGCTGCCACCTGCTGCCAATCCCTTCTTGACCCTTTTGCATGCTTTTTTTCGAATGTCTCTTTTCTATGGCTTTTAAATTTTGACCAAAAGCTGGAACTCGCAAAAAAGAACCCCAGCACAAGGAGACCGTGAAAGCCAAATCCCCATCCTGTTGCCGCACCTACAATGAATGCAGCTATACTGCCTGAAAGGGTCAGTAATCGAAAAAAATATCCAGCAAGCGCCGTGATTAATATAATAATAAAAATAACAATAGATTCAAGCATTTCCGGATGCCCAGACCCGCTGATCGGTAATAATCATTTCCACCGGCTTGTCATGGTTTTCCACTGGAAAATCGTTTATGACCTGCAGTTCAAAAGCCAGTGAAACGGCTCTTCCTTTATATTGCTCGAGAAAACGATCATAATAGCCTCCCCCAAACCCCAGGCGGAAGCCGTTTTTCATGTATGCCAGCCCAGGTACGATTAAAGTTTCGATTTCCTCACTGAGAACTTCTTCTGTCTTTTCTGGACTTGGCTCCCATAATCCATAGTACACAGACTCCAATTCCATGAAGCTTTTCAGTTCACGAAACACCATTTGCTTTGCTTGGGGAATGCACTTCGGGACAGCAACCCTTTTTCCATCTTCCCATGCTTTTCTGATAATCTGCCACGTATCCGCCTCAGGCGGCTTTGAAACCGTTATACCTATCGTTTTAGCCTGAAGCCATAAAGGACTGCTGTAAAGGCTGCGGGCAATTTCATATGATAGCTGTTCATACTCAGGCTTACTCAATTCCTTCATTCTATCCAGCATTTGCTTTCTAAGCGCTTTTTTATCCATTTCCATACCAAACCCCCTCCAACAGAAGATGACATCTGCAAATCCCCTCAATGATTTATCCAGAAAAGGGAAGTATACCCATAAAAAAAGTCAACAAAAAAAGCAGTAGGAATGATCCTACCGCTTATTTTGTTTCACGATGTGTAGTCGAACGCTTATCTCTTGGGCAATATTTTTTAAGCTCAAGACGATCTGGATTATTTCGTTTATTTTTTTTAGAAATATAGTTACGATCTCCACATTCTGTGCAAGCTAACGTAATGTTTACACGCATGTAATTTCCCTCCAAACTATGTTCAAACTAGTTCGTTCATACGACTTTTCTATAATATCACTTTTTAATTCGAAATGCTAGTACGTTTTTTTAAAAGTGCCCTCTTTAACCCTGCCTATCAGCAGGTTGTTATACCGAAGGATTTCTGATTTGCTGACCCCGTTAATAATCCATGATTCCCCTTCTATTGTCCCTCTGCCATTGAATACTGCATTAAGCGAGAAGACGCTTATTGCATTTCCCTGGACCATAGGATGATACTTTAAAGTCCCTTTCTTTCTGCAGTTCCAAATTTGGTCACTGTATACGTTCCAGTAAGGCTGAATCGTACACTCTTTCATTTTTTTGCCGTTTAGCTGGCCATTGACCAAAAACAGCTTGGAATCAGCCAAATGAAAGATGACATTTTCTGCGGGAGAAATGAAGGAGAGATGTTCACGGGAAGAATACTCATGTCTGTGCTGCAATAAGAGCTTAATCTTTCTGGGCTCGTCCACATGGTTAGTGATATAGCTTTTAAAATATGAAATTTTAGAATGTATTTTTTCTGTCTTAATTTGAACAGAAATATTTTCATCAGGAAATATCTCATTACTGCCATTCTCCATCCAGTAAGTTTTCCCGTCTATCCATAAACCCGGAATCATTTTCAATTTCCCGATCGGCGCTTTCTCCATTTCTTCATAAACATCAGATTGAATCCAATTTAATGTATTCATCTTCATGCACCTTTTTCTTTATATTTTTTAAGAATTTTAATAAAAGGTTTGTCATATTTTACCCGTTGATTTCCGCTACAGTCACATGCTTTCCGCGGGGAGGAACGAGAGCCTGCTCGGCTTCGCCTGCGGGGTCTCCCGCTCCCTCTCCTCTGAGCAGGAGTCAAGTGCCCTCCGCTACAATCAACTCAGTGCTTAAAAATTTTCAGCCTGCTAATACTGCAAAAGCTTTAAACAAGGTCTTCAAGCTTCTGGCTGATTAGGGTTTCTTGGAATACTCTTTTTGTTTCCTCCGAAATGCGTCCCCAGCTGAATAGGCTTTCTGCGACCTTTTGACCTTGTCTGCCAATTGTAAGGGCTGCTTTTGGATCTTCAAGGAGAGCGGACGCCTGCTCTGCGAAACTGCCAGGATCTCCAGGGGTCATAAACAAGCCGGAAAATCCATGTTTTACTATTCCCTTTAGCCCGCCAGTATTAGATACTATCGCCGGTTTTCCTGCAATCATTGCTTCAAGGGCAACAATGCCAAATGGCTCATAATGACTTGGAAAAACAGCGAACTCGCACTTTAGAAAGAGGGCTACTCTTTGCATATCATTAATAAATCCCGGAAAACGAATTACATCGTCAACATTCAGTTCTTTCGCTTTTTTTCTGTGGGCTTCAAGCATAGGACCTTTGCCGGCTATAATCATATAAGTTTCCGGGTACTTTTCTTTAATAATAGGCGCTGCCTCGATCAAGGTATCAAACCCTTTTTCCCTGACCATCCTCCCAATGGAAAATATCAGCCTGCCTCCTTTTTTCACCTGCAGCCCCTCCAATAAAGAATCAGGGTCATCAAGCTGGGGTTCCTTGCTGATTCCATTTGCGATAACAGACATTTTCTCGCTTTCGACAGCAAATTGCTGAAGTACTTCTTCCTTCATATATTCACTGCAGACAATAACCTGATCTGACCCTAGTATCAGCTGCTCTTCTTTTCTATGGATAAACTTCTGCAATTCTGTGTAAATCCCATTATTCCTTCCATATTCGGTTGCATGTATGGTCGTGATTAAAGGACACTGTAACCTTTCCTTTAGTGACAGGCCGCATGCACCTACAAGCCAGTCATGTGCGTGGATGAGCTCGAAGTGGTGGAAAGATGTCAGTTCATTGGCTTTTTGCTCCATCGCCAAATTCAATCCTAATATCCAATGCAAAAAGTTAGGATCTTTTTCATTAAGGGGTTTGACTCGGTGTATATAGATACCATCTTTAAGTTCAGAGCTGGAAAGATCGCCCGGATTAGCTGTCAGAACATGGACCTCATAATCCTGTTTCAAGCCTCCTGCAAGTCCATGCACATGTCTTGATAAGCCGCCTACAACATGTGGAGGATATTCCCACGAAAGAAGAAGGATCTTAGGCATACCTTTATGGCAGGTATTTTTATTTCGCTCAGCAGTTACCGTTTCCATCATTCTTTACCTTCTCCCCTTCACTCATTGATTCATAATAAGTGTATGTACTCACATTCACAGTCCATTCAGCAGGCTGCCTCTCAGCTTCGCCTATTCCCGATGTTTGATAAGGCATTTCCTCAGAAGTATGAATTGCTTCTGAGCGAAGCAATGGGAAAAAATGAGTTTCCGTCAATTTTATGCCCAGCTCTACACAATACACCTTGCCAGGTTTGAGCCCTTTGAAGATCCATTCTGATTGATGGGACAGGATTACTTCATGATCAGCGACCGCATTGGCCCCATCAAAATAAATCCCGGTAACATCATATATTCTTAAAGATTTTCTCCTGGAAGAGACAGGCTCTTCCAAGTAAAGTGAAGCCATTTCCTCTTTATGATTAGATAATTTCCATAATACTTTTACCTTATCAAATGTTAAGCGTGTTAATATCAATTGATCTTTCGTTTGTTTAGGAACGTCATTTTCTTCAGCTGTCATATTATTCACGGCAGATTCCTCGCTGTCGCGTTTTGCTTTATTTTGGATAAGTTTGGTCCACTGATATTGCACTTTTCCTACAGTTGTATCAAGCTCACTGGCAATTTTGCGAAATGAAAGCCCTCTGCGGCGAAGCTTAATAATTTCATCGATCATACCCGGCACCTCTTGGATTTTTTTCATAAGCAAATAAAAAAGGAATATATATGACGAAAGGCAAAATTTTATGACTATTTATATAACCCAATGTTATCACTGATATGGATAGCCTACAATGAACGGAAATTGTCGCTTCCTGCGAATGCACATGCCTGCTTGAAAATGAATAAGAAAAAAATTTCTAAAGTATGCCGGGAAGCTATTTCGACAGAGTTCCAGCGACAAAAATCTTTAATTTTCACCTGTTTATGGATTGCATATCGAAATTTGTCATTTTTGATGGTAAAATATTTCTGTTCAATGAATATGAGGTGACTTTTTTTGGAATCAATCATGCTGGCATTATTGATCTTGTCTATAGGGCTATTTATTCTTTCAGTGTTCTTGAAAGATCCTTATAAAGAGCTGCGCGAAGAAATGGACCAAATGTCCATGCAGCAGATTCAGGAAATGTATCAGATTAAAAAGAAATTAAAAGTATTGGAAGAAGAACTGCTGGTGGGTGAAGAACCATTTATTCAGCAAGTCCCTGCAGAGTCCTCTGCTCATTCCTTAGTGAAAAGGGAAGTTCATGAAATTATAAAAAATCAGGTGATGCTGCTTACCAGGCAAGGATTGTCAGTAGAGCAAATTGCAAGACAATCATCACTCTCTCCTGATGAAGTAAGAACCATTCAAACAGAAATGAAATTTAGAGGTCATGGCTATGAATAAAAGAAATACCCGGGCATTTGCATTTGGCATCCTTACAGCTGTCATAGCCTTCAGTACACCCTATTTTTTCATAAAGCCGAATCAGTCTGAAAATAGAAAAATTGATGTAAGCAGTGCGAAAGAATTTCTTCAGGCAAACGGCTATACTGTTTTAACAGAGGAAGAATATACTCTATTGCAGCAGACTAAATCCGAGGATCCAGCAAATAAGAATACGGAAGATAAAGAAGAACCTGCTGAGAAAGATACCGAGCCGCAAGAAGGTTCACAGGAAGTCTATCAGCTTACAATTGAGAGCGGCATGACGCCTGGGGAAATCGCAGCACAGCTTGAAGAGGCGAATGTAATCGATCAGGCAGCAAATTTCGGCATTTACCTTGAAGAATACGGGTTCAGCAAAAAAATACAGCTGGGCACATTTAAACTGACCGCTGATATGAGCTATAAAGAAATCGCAAAAATCATAACAAAAAGCTAAAAGGAGCTGAATCCTTTTAGCTTTTTTACTGTCCAGCATTAGCGTGCAAGGCGCTTAAGCTTTCCTAATTTAATTATTCAAATCATATTGACGTCCTTTAACCAGGTAAAAAATATGTTCTGAGATATTGGTTACATGATCAGCTGCTCTTTCTAAATATCGGCAAACAAAAGAAAGCTGAGTGATCTGAGGGAGATATTCCGGTTTCTGCAGGTTGATCTGCAGCAGCTCTTTAATTGTTTCACCATATAGGTCATCTACCTGATCATCCATATCGGCAACTTTTTTTGCCTTTGCAATATCTTCTTCAGTGAAAGCCTCCAGGGATAGACGCAGCATTTCTGTAGAGATTTCGTACATTTCTTTTATATGTTCAATCGGCTTAATAAGAGGTTCTGACCCAATGCGTATGGTAGACTTCGCTATATTCACTCCAAAGTCAGCAATCCGTTCAATGTCTGTTGCGATTTTTATAGCGACAATGATGCGGCGAAGGTCAATGGCCACAGGCTGCTGTTTGGCAATTAGCAGAATGGCTAAATCATTTATTTCCTCATATAAAATATCAGCCTGATTATCGTCATCAATGATTTCAAGAGCCAATTCTATATTTTGTGTTTCAAGCGCTTCAACCGATCTATGCAGGGCCTCTACTGCAAAATTGCCAATTTCAATCAGTTTCTTTTGAAGCTCCTGCAGATCATATTCAAACCTTTCACGTACTGCCATCATGGTAATCCCCCTTCATCCATTCAAGTATGGATTATATTCTTTCATTAAACCTGCACACAATAATTAGCCGAATCTTCCTGTGATATAATCTTCAGTCCGCTTATCTGAAGGAGTGGAGAAAATCTTATCAGTTTCGGCAAACTCGATTACTTCACCATTTAAAAAGAAGGCTGTTTTATCAGAAATACGGGCTGCCTGCTGCATATTATGCGTAACAATAATGATGCTGAATTCTTCCTTAAGCTCCTGCACTAGCTCCTCTACCTTTAAAGTGGAAATGGGGTCAAGTGCAGAAGTAGGCTCATCCATTAAAATGACATCCGGTTCAATTGCAAGACAGCGTGCAATGCAAAGACGCTGCTGCTGCCCGCCTGATAAGCCGTACGCATTCTGGTTCAGGCGATCTTTTACTTCATCCCAGATTGCAGCTCCCCTTAAGCTTTTTTCAACAATTTCATCCAGGATTTTTTTATCACGGATTCCGTGTATTTTCGGTCCATATGCCACATTTTCATAAATGGACTTTGGAAATGGATTAGGCTTTTGGAAAACCATTCCTACACTTGTTCTTAAATCCTCCACTTTAAATGATTTATCAAGAATATTGCGCTCGCGGTATAAAATTTCACCGGAAATCTTCACAGAAGGAACAAGCTCGACCATGCGGTTCAGGGTTTTGATATATGTGGACTTTCCACATCCGGATGGACCGATAATGGCCGTTACTTCATTTTCATTAATGGCCAGATTTATATTTTTTAACGCATGGCCTTCCCCGTACCAAAGGTTAAGATCTTTTGTATGATAAACAACTTTTTTATTCTCTTTTGCTTTTTGGCTTAGATTAGCTGTTTTAGTATTCAGATTGGCTTTTTCTGTAACTACAGGCATTTTATTAAACCTCCCGGACTAAAATCTTTTTTGGAATTTATTGCGGATCAAAATAGCGATTGAATTCATCGCAAACAATACAATCAATAATATAACGATAGTTGCAGCTGCCAGGTTGGCATATTCCGCTACAAGGGCAGAGTCAATTGTCCAATAGTAAATCTGAACCGGCAAAATCGTAAATTTATCAAAAATTCCATCAGGAACGGGAATTAACAATGCCGGAATACCGATAACAACCAATGGCGCAGTTTCCCCGATTGCCCGGGACAGTGCAAGAATGACACCCGTAAGAATTCCCGGCAGAGCTGCGGGAAGGACCACATTTTTAATAGTCTGCCACTTTGTCGCTCCCATACCATAAGAGGCTTCTCTTAAGAATTGAGGAACTGCACGAATAGCTTCCTGGCTGGCAACTACTACAACAGGAAGAACCAGCAGTGCCATCGTAAGACCTCCTGCGAGAACTACAGAACCTAAATCCAATGCTCTTGCAAAAACAGTTAAACCAAGGATTCCAAAAACAACTGACGGAACGCCCGCCAGGTTGGAGATATTCGTTTTAATAAATGAAGAAATGCGTCCCTTGGCTGCATATTCTTCAAGATAAATTGCTGTGCCTACTCCTAAAATCATCGTGACAGGTGCAACAACAAGCATCAGCCATAGTGTTCCTGTTATTGCTCCCCAGATACCGGCTCTTTCAGGATCCGTCGATAAACGATTCATCAGAAAATCCATGTTGATCCAGCCTAAACCATCAGCAAGAACCCGATAGATCAAAACAATTAATACGACAAGGCCAAATAAAGTGGCCATAAAGAAGAGTGTTTTAGCAAGGTTATTGGCTAGCAGGCGGCTGCCCATCTTTTTATGCACTTGTTCTGAATCCACATATTTCATATTAATATTCCTCCCTGAACTTGCGAGAGATATACTGAGCGAGCAGGTTCATAATCAGCGTAAACACAAACAATGTCATAGCAACAGCATAAAGACTATAATATAATGTTGTTCCAGCTGCCGCTTCCCCTCCTGTAACTTCCACGATATAAGCAGTCATGGTCTGCATGGACTGTGTTACGTCAAATGTAAAGTTCTTTGAACTTCCGCTTGCAATCGTTACGATCATTGTTTCCCCGATTGCTCTTGATATACCGAGCACAAAAGAAGCAATGATACCTGAAATAGCTGCCGGAACAACTACTTTCCAGGTTACTTCAAGCTTAGTAGCACCTAATGCAAGGGCACCTTCCCTCATTGCATTTGGCACAGAACTCATCGCATCTTCTGAAAGTGATGCTACCATCGGAATAATCATAATTCCCATTACAATCCCTGGACTCAAAATATTCGTAGGTTCAAGTCCTGGAATAAAGGATCTCAGTAAAGGTGTTACAAATGTAAAAGCAAAAAATCCATAGACAATAGTAGGGATACCTGCCAGGATTTCAAGAAGAGGCTTTAATGCCTTTCTTGTTTTTTCAGATGCGTATTCACTTAAAAATATCGCTGTCATCAGTCCCACTGGAATCGCAACAAGCATGGCGATTAGTGTGGAAATGATTGTTCCCGTCAGTAAGGGAAGAACACCAAAGACAGCATTTTCTCCTAAAGGCTTTAATTCAGTGCCTGTAAAGAAATCTATAAAAGGAACGTCTTTAAAAAAGGCGATTGTTTCCGTAATTAAGGTAAGTACAATTCCAATAGTCGTAAAAACCGAGATTGCGGCTATGCCAAATAAGATCTTTGGTATTAATTTTTCAGTGTAATTATTAACACTTCGTGATTTTTTCTTTTGCTGAATGATTTCACGTACATTCAGCTTTTTGTTATCGTGTTGAACAGCACTTTTTGCCAAGTGTAAAACCCCTTTCAGCCTTCTCATCCAAAGAAGTACTCTTTAGCTCATACTACAAAGGAAAAAACTAGTAACATCACAAGAAGATGAGAAGGCAAACTTCTCATCTTCCCATGACAATACTTTCAATCACTTACTTCAATCCGTTCAAAGCATCTAGAGAAGCCTGGATATCTTCATCTGATAATGGAGCAAATCCAGTTTCTGCTGCAACATCCTGTGCATTTTCCATTGTATAAATAGCATAATCAAGCACTTGCGGTTTTTCTTTAGCCATATTTGTATTCAAGTATGTGAATACCGGGCGTGTAAATGGAGCATAATCTCCGTCTTCTTTGATTGTATCTAATGATGGTTCAACAGGTCCGCTTCCAAAGTCTACTTTTACTGCAGTCAATTTATCTTTGTTGCTGTCATAGTAACCATAGCCAAAGAATCCGATGGCATTTTTATCTTTAGAGACAAGATCCACTAAAGTTGAGTAGTCCTGCTGCAAGTTGATATTTTCAGGAAGATCCTGTTCTTCGAGAATATTCTCAAACATAAATTCGTAAGTGCCGTGGTTTTCATTTGGGCCATATGTCTGAATTTCTTCATCCGGGAATTCAGGGCGAACATCTGACCATTTTTTCTTTCCTGCACTTGCAAGGAAGATATCAACAACTTCTTGCTGTGTAAGTTCTGTAGCCCAGTCATTTTCCTTATTGATGACAATCGTGATGCCATCCAAAGCAACCTTCATTTCCTGTACATCAATGCCAAGATCTTCAGCAGAAGCTTTCTCTTCATCTTTAATTTGGCGGGAAGCATCGTTAAAATCTGTTCCGTCTTCTGCAAGGAATTTCTTGAAGCCAGCTGAAGTTCCGGAGCGGCTAACTTCTACAGAGACATTTTCCTGTTCTCCCATATAGTTTTCAGCCATGCGTGCCATAAATGGATAAACAGTCCCAGAACCATCTATTACTACACTGCCTTCCAGCTCTTCACTTTTTTCGCCATTTCCGCTTGCACCTTCATTTGTATCTCCGCCTCCGCAAGCTGCAGTGAATGCCATTACAGCCGCCAGCATTAGTAAAAGGCTCATTTTTTTAAGACGTTTCATTCCTGAATTCCCCCTAAGAAAATTGGTTGTTTTGTCCTACGAGTATTAGAATAAGGGTTTACTGTTAACGCGGTTTTAACTGATTGTAAAGCTTTTGTAAATGTGGACGATTCTTGTGTAAATATGTCGAATAAGAGGTATAACATTAATTTATCTTTCCGTCATTGCCTGCTTGCAATTCATATTCAGGAAAAAGAAAAACTGCCTCCCTTTTTATAAGGAGACAGTTTATCAAAACTCATTCATCTTCTTTGCGGGCATCTTCCTGCCCTTCAAGTACTTCATCTATATTTTCCACTTTTTGAACAGATTCTTCACTATCATCGCCCTTTTTATGCCGTTCCTTTTTAAGATCAAAATAAGCATCAAGGACACGCTCTCCAATTTCTTTATTGGCTCCGTGATCCACGCTTCCCTGGTAAGCCCATGGAACTAATACCGCCATAGCTACCTCAGGATTTTCAGACGGAGCATAGCTTACAAGACTTAGGTTCATGACTTCAGGCGGCTCTTTGCCAAACTTGCTGCGTTCCGGTCCATCATAAAATGCCTCGGCAGTTCCGGTTTTTCCGGCCGGCTTATAGTCCTTACTGCCAAACAAACCGTAAGCTGTTCCGCCTTTTTCCTGCATGACTCTGCGGAAGCCTTCCTGGACACGGTCCATCCAGCCAGCTTCAAGCTCTACCCGATTAAGGACTTTCGGCTCCATTTCCTGGACAATAGGTCCAAGTTCATTATTTTCCATCAATGGCTCGCGGATTTCCTTTACTATATGAGGCTCCATCCTATTTCCGCCATTGGCAATGACCGAAACATATTGGGCAAGCTGCATATTGGAATAAGTATCATACTGGCCAATCGAAAGGTCAAGCATGAAACCAGGCAATGTACTCATCCCTTTAAAGCCTGTTTGCTCATTCGGCAGATCAATTCCTGTCCGGACCCCAAGTCCGAATTGAGCGAAGGAATCCCTTACAGTGCTAAAAGCTTTTTCATTTATCCGCAATGGCTGCTCATACTCATATTTCCCGCCGCCTATATTGATGACAGTTTCAAACATATAAACGTTGGAAGAAAATTTCAGCGCATTAATATCATTCAAAGCACCAAAATTTCTCCAGGATTTTTTTACAGGTGTTCCTTTAATTTTTAAAGGCCGGTCGTAAAAAACGGTTCCGGGGTTAATGGCGCCCGTCTTATATCCGGTAAGAATTGTAGCACCCTTCACAGCAGAACCTACATTATAAGTAGTAGTGATGTTGCCCAATGCATCGTCCTGCATGACAGATTTTCCTGTCTCTTTATCCTTCACAATCTTTTTGCCGGCCATTGAAAGAACCTCTCCGGTATGAGGATCCATCAGCACAACGTATGCTCTGTCCAATAATCCTGTCCCTGCTGATGCCTTAGCTTCACGCAGTTCCTCTTCAATGATTTTCTCTACTTCCTTCTGAAGATCCATATCAATGCTAAGCACAAGGTCCTTTCCTCTTTGTCCATCAGTGATGGGTACCGTTTCAAGGACATTGCCGGCTTTATCTGTAACATTTTTCACTTTTGCCTTTTGGCCGTGAAGCACTTCTTCGTATTGCATCTCAATATAACTCTTTCCTACACGGTCGTTACGGCTGTAATCACGGGCCATATAGTATTCAAGCTGTTCAGCCGGCAGCCCTTCATCAGAGCTTGTCACATTACCCAGCACTGATTTTAATGTATCTCCGAAGGCATAATACCTTTCCCAGTCGGTTGTTGTATCAACTCCCTGAAGTATTTGAAGATTTTCGCTGACAACCGCGAATTCCTCAGGAGTGACTTCTTTATTTTTGACAATTTGCGGTGTTAATGCATATCCGCTTGTAAACTCTCTGTAGATGGCAAGTACTTCAAGGTCATCTTTTGTCAATTCGCTTAATTCATCTTCTGTAATTCGATCCAATGTGAGCTGATAGATGGCTTTGTCCAATTCTTTCTGGTCGCCTTCATACTTTTTTTCAAGCTTCTCTTTGTCTTTTTTAGAGATCTTTTTTTCAGCCTCTTCAGGATTTTTCATAATCCAGTAATCCTTCTTATCTCGTTCCTGAACTTTTTCAGTATCTTTGTGTATTAGCTTGGCCAGCCTTTCTGCCACCTCAAGCATTTCGTCCTGCTTGTATCCATTATTAGTAAATGTGATGGCATTTTGCGGCGTATTATCAACAATCACCTGGCCATTTCTGTCAAACATCTTTCCTCTCGGCACCGGGCTGTTGACTGTAACATCTTCCGTTCTTTCAATCTCCCGCTTATAATCATCACCATAAACTATCTGAACCATTCCAAGCCTGAGGATCAGCATGGAAAACAATAAGAACACAGCAAAGAAGAGCATATTCAGACGGAAAGGAACATGGGTCTTCTTCTTTTTCTTCCTATTCAAAATTACGCACACTTCCTTTAAAAAATTCTCATAACCCCATTCTAAAAGAAAATAACAATAAATACTATAAAGAACCCTTTTTCGACAGAGATATTTTTACTGGTAAAAAAAAGAGAGAGAATTTTCCTCTCTCTCATGCAGACTGAAATTGTATTTTCCTGACGAATAAATATATGACCGAATGCCCGGCCCCAATGATTAAGAGAAGAATAGGGATGCTTTTTTCTTCATTGAAAAAAGATACGGCAGCTAAAAAACCTAAAATGGATACTATACGTCCTGCATTTAAGAAGATTTCCCTTACTACGATATACTCAATTCTCATCTCTGCAGCCTTCCAGCCTCTGCCAATGACATCATATGTTAATGAGATATATGGCACAAGCAGGAGAGGATACGCTATAGCAATAGTGGCTGCATACATCAGCAGCTTTTGATACGTAACCTCAAAAACGATAAAGAAGATGGCACCATACAGTAATAACCCGCCAATAAGAATGGCCCTTTTGCGATATTCCTTCTTTAAAAGTCTTGATACAAGAAAATACCCCAAAAAAGATATACTTGAGTTGACCAATCCGTATGTACCAAGAGCCAGTTCACTGCCAGTTGAAATAAAAACATATACTGATATGACAAAGATAAAGGTTCCCTCTCTGAGCCCCTGGAAAAAGTGGGCATTTGTAATCATACGCCAGTTCATGCTGTTTTTTCGTTCTGCAAGGATTCTTCCAAATAAATACCTTCCGTCAGCTGGCCGCCTTTTTAGAAAAAAGCTTAAAAATACCGCTATTGAAAAAAGTGTCAGGGAGATGCCGAAGATAACGGAATAGCCCGTGAACTTTTCCATCCTTGAAATAATGAAACCCGCTGCTATCGGTCCAATCATACCCCCAACGGATGTTAGTATTCCAAGGAATCCATTAAAGAAATCGCGATTCTCCGGCTCAGTAATTTCAAAAGTGAGTACATTGAATGCAAGCCAGTAGAACCCATACCCGACTCCCAGCAGAGCCCCGAGAAGCAATAGAAATTTAGAGGCATTCGTTCCAATGAAAAGCACTGTCAGATAAAATAGAGCCAAAAAAATCACGCCGATTCTCAGCACAATGACACGGTCAATTTTTTTCGCCCATCTCCCTGCCAGGATAAACGTCAAAGGCTGAAGCACCACTATGGCCAGGTTATATAAAGCCAGATCGCTGAACTCACCAGACTGCTTCCAGAGATAAATATTAACAAATGTGTTTGAAAGGGCAGCACTTAAAGAATAAAGCCCCCCTATAAATAAAAGCAATGTTAAGTCTTTGGTTAAATCGACATCACCGATCAGTTTTTTAAATCTGCTCATAAAAAAAACTCCCCTTTGGTTCTAAGGGTAGTCTCCTACAAAGACAGTGCGGTTATGCAATGATTTAGAAATTAGGGGAAAGCCTCCGGAATTTGGAGCAAAAAAACACGGCAGATGTAATCTGCCGTGCTGTTTCATTTATTACTTTGCAGCGCTGTAACGCTTAGAAACCTCATCCCAGTTAACAACATTCCAGAAAGAATTGATGTATTCAGGACGGCGGTTTTGATATTTTAAGTAATAAGCATGCTCCCAAACATCAAGCCCAAGGATTGGTGTCTTACCTTCCATTAAAGGAGAATCCTGGTTAGGGGTGCTTGTAACTTCCAATTCGCCATTGTTTACTGCCAGCCAAGCCCAGCCAGAACCGAAGCGAGTTGTTGCTGCTTTAGCAAATTCTTCTTTGAAGCTGTCATAGCTTCCGAATTTGCTGCTGATAGCGTCTGCTAATTCACCTGTAGGCTCACCGCCGCCATTTGGAGAAATGATCTGCCAGAATAGAGAATGGTTTGCATGGCCGCCGCCGTTGTTGCGTACTGCAGTGCGAACAGCTTCAGGTACGGCATCCAGGTTAGAAACTACTTCTTCAACAGTTTTAGAAAGAAGCTCTTCGTTTCCTTCTAAAGCATTGTTAAGGTTTGTTACATAAGTATTGTGATGCTTTGTATGATGAATATTCATCGTTTCTTTGTCGATGTTTGGCTCCAATGCATCATAAGCGTAAGGTAATTGCGGTAATTCGAATGCCATAATAAAATTCCTCCCTATGTATCTGTTTTATTAAGCCCCCTGAAACACTCCAATCATTTATAAAATTCTGATTTTAGAATATTTCTAAGGTCTTTAGTTTAAGATTACCAAAGTTGGTTTTTTGTTTCAAACAAAATGCTTTACTACATATATACAATATCCTAATTTGTTTTTATTATTCCATTAAATTCAAATCACCCGAGCGGGTCATCAAAGGACCACAATTAGAAAATAAGTAATCATTACCCCTTGTATCACCGCTTTGGCTGCTGCACTGCTGACAAAACCGATTACAGATCCGAAACCGATCTTCAATGCATCATTGAAGCTGGCCTTATTTACTGCGAGTTCAGCAATGACCGCTCCCAAAAAAGGCCCAATTAAAATTCCTAATACAGGGATGACAAATGGACCTGCCAGCAGGCCGATTGTACTTCCCAGACACCCGCTTTTGATCCGCCATACTTTTTTACCCCAATCATATTTGCTACGTAGTCTGCACCAAATAGCAGCAGGACAAAAAGCACCTGAATCGTCCAGAATAGCCAGTTAAAAGGTTCGAAAGAAAAAAGAATTCCATACAGGATAAAACCGCCAAGCAAAAACAGCACACTTGGAATAATCGGAAAAACCAAGCCCGCAAAAGCGATAATAAATAACAGAATGATCAGCGTCCAATAAATTATCTCCATGATCAGCACCCTTTCTAGAAAACATGAAAGCGCATTGCCCACACCTCGAGGGGGCAGGCTGCTTGCGCTAGACATTTTTCTAACTTCAAAATTTCTACATTATTTATTTTAAAATAAATAAGCAAGGGATTTCCCCTTGCTTATTTTACCATTTATTCTTCTCCTAAAACAGCTTCAGCAATATTCACCGCGTGATCGCCGATACGCTCAAGGTTGCTGACAATGTCTACATATACAATGCCCGCCTGGCCAGAGCAGACTCCTTCATTCAGGCGAAGAATATGCTGTTTGCGAAGCTTTCGTTCCATCTTGTCTATCTCTTCTTCTTTTTTTACAACATGCTCTGCAGCAATTTTATCATTGTGGTCCAGTGCCTGAAGAGCTTCTTTTACAGTAGAAATGGTCAATTTGAACATTTGTTCTAAATCAGCCATAGCTGAATCGGTAATGGACACTTTATTTGCCTGTTTATAATCAATCAATTCTATTACATTTTCGAAATGATCACCGATACGCTCAATATCTCTTACTGTATCCATCAGCACGGTATGCTCGTTCGACTCATGTGCTGAAAGTGAGCTTGTAGATAACTTAATCAGATAATCCGTAATTTTGCGGTCAAGATTATTGATCGCGTCCTCTAACTGGTATGCACTTTCGGAATGTTTTTGATTGCCGGTTTTCAAATATTGAACCGTTTCTTCAAGTCCCCGTAAAGAGAATGCCCCCATGCGAAGCACTTCCTCTTTAGCTTGTCCAAGAGCAATCGAAGGGGATTGTTCTATAAAAACAGGATCCAAATGTTTTGCTTTATATTCAGCAACCGCATCTTCTCCCGGAATAAGCTTCGTTACAATCCATGCCAGCACGGCTACAAATGGCAGTTGAATAAGTGTATTAGTACTATTAAAAATTCCATGCGCAAAGGCAATGGTCATTTCAGGATTTAAATCCATTTTCCCCTGCAGTGTTTCAATCAATAATGTAAACGGCTTTAATAAAATCAAGAAGATAGTAGTACCAATTAAGTTAAACAATACATGCACGGCTGCAGCTCTTCTTGCAGCAACAGATGCTCCAATAGCGGCTAAAACAGCTGTGATGGTCGTTCCAATATTGTCTCCAAACAGAACAGGCAATGCTGCATCCAGGTTTATCAGCTCTTCAGAAAACAGCCCTTGGAGAATACCGATTGTGGCACTTGAGCTCTGAACAATAACAGTAAACACTGTTCCGACAACCACACCTAGAATTGGATTTGAACTCATGCTTACGGTCAAGTCATGAAAAGCTTCCAATGTACGAAGAGGCTTCATTCCCCCGCTCATTAATTCAAGTCCATAGAATAATGCACCAAAGCCAAATACAATCTGACCGGCATTGTGAACTTTTTTGCTTTTAAAGAAAAACAATAGAATAGAGCCTAAAGCAATGATCGGCAAAGCGTATTCCCCGATATCTATTCCGATGATGAAAGCAGTTACCGTTGTCCCGATATTTGCTCCCATAATAACACCTATTGCCTGGCGCAATGTCATGAATCCGGCAGATACTAATCCAACTGTAATAACAGTGGTTGCAGAGCTGCTCTGTATAAGAATGGTGACAAGAACACCCGCCAATACACCCATGATTGGATTTGTAGTAAAGCGATCTAATAAATCCCTCAGCCGGTCACCAGCTGATTTTTGGAGCCCATCACCCATGAACTTGATTCCATAAAGGAAAATACCAAGCCCGCCCAAAAACTCAAAAAGCATTTGCTGAACATTAAGTTCCACCATTATCCAACCCCTATAACTGTTTATTCGACATGATTCATCAAACCCCATACAATTATTAATGGAAACCTATAGAAATGTAAACCTGTTGCGGACTAAATTTACAATTCCTTAACATTACATGCTTATATTACATTTTTGTTACAAACTCCAAAAAGCCTTGCAAACGCGTTTACTTGTAACATCTGGATATTTGGCTAAAATATAATAGTGAATCTCAAAAAGGGTGTGTCCAAATGAATATTTTTCTTCAGTTTTATAAAAGCTTGTTTTCTCCTAAAGATATCGCTTTATTTCGTCGTCAGGGCATAGGAAAGACTATTTTGTATGTGTTTTTCCTTACCCTGCTATCAGCACTGCCAACCTTGTTTTATTCCGGTTCGGCAATCATTAATGGTTTAAATGCTATTGATGAAACAATTGACAGTAATTTACCGGATTTTGAAATTGCAGAAGGACAGCTTCACACAGAGGAGGAAGTACCTGTAACCCTCAATAAAAATAACTTTACAATCATTGTTGATTCGACAGGAGCAGTAGACCCTTCTGTTTTATCCGAAAGCGGCAATACGATTGCCTTATTAAAAAATGAAGTCTACATACTTGCTGAAGGACAGGAACAGACATATCCATATACATTACTGACAAGCGGCACACTAACAAAAAATGACTTATCAGACTTCCTTGCATCTGCAGAATCCCTTATGCCGATTATTATTCCCTTAATAGCGATTGTCATTTATATTTTTGCAGCGGGCATTCGATTTATCGAGATCTCCCTGTTAGCACTTGCAGGTCTGCTTATTAAAAAAGCTCTTGCCAAGAAATTGGAGTATCGTCATTTATGGCGCATGTCTGCTTACAGCATTACTTTGCCAGCCATTTTCTTTACTATCATGACAGCCCTGCAGACAGCAGTGCAAAACGGAGCGATTATTAACTGGTTTGTTTCTCTTATCATCCTCCTCTTGTCCATAAAGGAAGTCCCATCTCATAACTCTAAATAAAAACGTGCCAATGGCGCGTTTTTATTTTTGCAATTAAAAAGAGGAGTAATTTTATAAATAAAGCAGTTATTAATGCAGAATAATACAAATTGAGGACTTTTTTTGGTCTAATCATATTTGGACAAGCATACATATTGGGTAAACAAGGGGGTTTGGCCAGTATGAAGAAGCTTGGGGGAGTATTGCTTTCAATCCTAGTTATATATGTAATCTTTTATGACCTTAATCATGGCACACTGCCCGCTGGACAAAAGCAAGCATTGGAGGCAAGTTCCCTCCCCACAGAAACAGGTGAACCCTATTTTGAAAAAAAGGTCAATCCTGGAGAAACAGTTCTATCAATTATAGAACTAAACCTTGATGGTCCCATTCCTGTAGCCATAGACCAGGTTGTGTCAGACTTCTCGGAATTAAACAATGGAATGCAGCCTGAAGACATTAAATCAGGGACGACCTATAAATTTCCAAAATATACTCAGGACAACTAATCATCATTCTTGTCAATTTCAGCGGTTCATTGATACAATAAAGTGGAACCTTCTCTAACAGCATACATCTCAGCTGTTATATGAAAAGATAAAAAGGAGCGAATCTCCATTGAGTGAAATTATACATCGCACTAAAACAAGGCCTGTTAAAGTTGGGCCATTAACAATTGGCGGAAGCAATGAGCTGTTCATCCAGAGTATGACCACTACGAAAACACATGACGTTGAAGCGACTGTAGCTGAAATTAAAAGGCTGGAAGAAGCAGGATGTCAAATCGTGCGTGTTGCCTGCCCGGATGAAAGAGCTGCAAATGCCATAGCAGATATTAAAAGACAAATTAACATACCGCTTGTTGTTGATATCCACTTTGACTACAAGCTAGCATTGAAGGCAATCGAAGGCGGAGCAGATAAAATCCGAATTAATCCTGGAAATATTGGTAAACGTGAAAAAGTGGAAGCAGTGGTCAAGGCTGCAAAAGAAAAAGGCATCCCTATCCGCATTGGTGTAAATGCAGGTTCTCTTGAAAAAAGAATCCTTGAGAAATATGGATATCCTACTGCAGATGGTATGGTTGAAAGCGCCCTGCATCATATCAAAATTTTAGAAGACCTTGATTTCCATGACATCATCGTTTCTATGAAAGCATCCGATGTTAATTTGGCCATTGAGGCTTATGAGAAAGCAGCACAAGCATTTGACTACCCTCTCCATTTAGGTATAACAGAATCAGGCACACTTTTTGCAGGTACTGTAAAAAGTGCCGCTGGACTTGGTGCAATCTTAAGCAAAGGAATTGGAAATACGTTAAGAATTTCACTTAGCGCAGATCCCGTGGAAGAAGTAAAGGTTGCCCGTGAACTTCTTAAAGTGTTTGGATTATCCTCCAATGCAGCAACTTTAATTTCCTGTCCAACATGCGGAAGGATCGAGATTGACTTAATCAGCATTGCAAATGAAGTGGAAGACTATATTCAAAAAATTAAAGCGCCAATTAAAGTTGCTGTATTGGGCTGTGCCGTTAACGGGCCTGGTGAAGCCAGGGAAGCTGATATCGGCATTGCAGGTGCCCGCGGTGAAGGGCTTCTTTTCCGTAAAGGCCAGATTGTAAGGAAAGTTCCAGAAGAGACAATGGTTGAAGAACTTAAGATTGAAATCGACAAAATCGCTGCAGAGTATTTTGCCAAACAGGAAGAGGAAAAAGCACAGGCAGAAAGCCTGCTGCCGTAAGGCAATATTGTCCCTTTCCGAAATAGAAAAAGCCTGGCACCAAATAATTTTGGGAGCCAGGCTTTTTTTCTTTTTCTAAAAAAACGGCAGAATAAACATACCGACAATAATGGATATAGCCCCTATTGCAATCGCCCAGCCCCCAAGGCTTTCTGAACCCCTGCGGCGTGCGATAAAACCAAGGACAATTCCTGTTGCTCCAAAAAGAACCGGCAGCACAAACAAAGATAAAATGGAAAGTGCCAGGGCAGCATATCCGACTCCTCTGCCGGCTGCAACTGTTTCATTTTCTTCATCCCTGTTCGCTGATCTATTATAGACACCAGGCGCTGCTATTTCGGCAGAGGTTTCCTCAGAATAATCTGCATGAATTGCAGCTGTTTCGTTTTCCTCATCCCGATCCAGCGATCTGCCGTAGACACCTGGAGCTGCTATTTCTGCAGCAGCTTCTTCAGAATAATCTTCATGGACTGCAGCTGTTTCGTTTTCCTCATCCCGATCCAGCGATCTGCCGTAGATACCTGGAGCTGCTATTTCTGCAGCAGCTTCTTCAGAATAATCTGGATCTGCTTCGCCAATCCGCTCACTGTATCGAAGGTCATACTCTTCATTACTGCGCTCTTGGTCTGCCATCATGATCCCTCGCTTCCTTTGCTGTGTTACTAAAAAGTATTGCTTAATGGAGCATTTATAGTGTTTGCGATATAAGCCCTTTTTAAGATGTAAATGTTTAACTTTCATACCTGTTCAGGCAACACTCTTTTTCAAGGCCGGGACTTTTGTTAAGATAAGGGATATATGCATTAAAGGAGATCATAATGATGAAGAAGCGTTTTGGCATTGATATAGACGGAACGGTTACGCGCCCTGAAGCCATGGTTCCGTATTTAAATGAAGCATTTAATCTGAATATTACTTTAAATGATATTAAGCAATATGATTTAACACCTTTGGTGACGATTTCAGAAGAACAATTTGCAGATTGGTTTTATGAAAATGAGCCCATTATATACAAAGAATCACCCATTGCAAAAGGCGCAAAGGAAGCTTTGACCAACTGGAAACGCAAGCATGAATTGTATTTTATAAGTGCCAGGGGTTCTCACCTTCAGCAAATAACAGAGGAATGGTTTCTAGAGAACACATTGGAGTTCGATCATATTGAACTGATCGGGAGCCATGATAAAATCGAAGCAGCAAAAAAATATGAAGTGGATATATTTTTTGAAGACAAACATGATAATGCAGTTATGATTCATGAGGCATGTGGAATTCCTGTCATCTTATTCGATACACCCTATAACCAGGAACCCCTTCCCAATGGCGTCATTAGAGTAAGAAGCTGGAAGGAAGCATATGCATGGGTGGAAGACTGGCTGCAGGAACAAAAGCGGTAGCGCCTTGATCAGATGAACTCAAACTAAAAACCGCCACCTCATGTGGCGAACGTTGAAGCCAGCACATCCTGTGCAAGTCCGGCAGGCATAAGACGAATCACGCAGGAAACCTCCCAAAGCTACTTTGGTCGGGCGATGTATCGCTGCCGAAGCATTTCTTGTTCCTGGTTTCTGGAGTAATTTGGCTTATGAACCAAGAGGCTAGGCGCTGTAGCTGGATGCAGATTATTATTTCTCCACAAAGTTCACATCTTTATATTTTTTTATTTCCTAGATTACAAAAAGAAGCATGGGACTATAATAAATAGCTCCATGCCTCTTTTTTATTTCCTTATTGAAAACATTCCGGGCACTTCCCATATATTTCGAACTTATGTCCAGAAACATCATATCCCTTGAGATTTTCCTGTACCTGCTTCATGGGACAGACTTCGATTTCCTTCGTTTTGCCGCAATCCAGACATATAAAGTGATGATGATGATGTTCATGTGAGCAAGTAAAGCGGAAGTGTTTTTCCCCTGATAGCTCTGTCATCTCAAAAATATCCAGGTCCACGAATAATGATAAGTTTCTGTAGATTGTATCAAAGCTGAGTCCAGGGTAATTATCCTTCATTTTTTCCAGAACATCTTTTGCCGTTAAATATTTATCGCTATCAGCAAATAGCTGAAGCATTTCTTCCCTCTTCCCTGTATGCTTATAGCCTTTATCCTTTAAAAGCTGCATGGCTTCATCAACATTCATACTTTCACCTCATTGTTTGCTCTGAAATAACTTCGGATAGAATTCCTTTATATTATGCCGGCCTCAGGCCTGCAATTTTTTTAAACAAGATTGTCACAATCAGTATTAACACGGCAATCATGACGATTGTTCCGCCTGGAGCTAAATCTATATAGTAGGAAATCGTCAGCCCGCCTAAAACTGAAATTTCACCGAAAAGCATGGACAGGAAAATCGTCTGTTTGAATCCTTTTGCGATTCTGATGCTGGCAGCAACCGGCAAAGTCATAAGTGATGAAACCAATAAAATACCCACTATTCTCATGGAAGCAGCTATGACCAAAGCTACCATGACAATAAATATGAAGTGGACACTTTTAGCAGCTATTCCAGATGCCTTGGCATGCTCTTCATCAAATGACAGCAGAAACAATTCTTTATAGAGCAGCACCACAAGTGCAATAACAAACACGCTGATGATTAAAATCGTCCATAAATCCAGCCGGCTGACCGCACTGACACTGCCAAAGAGATAACTGAATAAATCAGTATTGAACCCGTCAGCGAGTGAAATAAATATTACTCCAAGCCCAATGCCTCCAGATAAAATAATAGGAATAGCAAGCTCCTGATAATGTTTATAAACAGCCCTCAGTTTTTCAATAAACAATGACCCTGCTACGGAAAAAGCCATCCCCATATATAACGGATTCAACCCGCTCAATCCGATAAATTTCTTTTCAAGCAGCAAGCTTGCAGCGATCCCAGCAAGTGTCACATGACTTAAAGCATCGGCAATTAAAGACAGCCTCCTGACAACAATGAACACACCCAGTAGAGGAGCAATGATTCCGATGATGATTCCCGTTAAAAAAGCATTTTGTAAAAATTCATATTGAAGGATTCCTGCAATCATCTGCCTGCTCCTTTATCGTGGTGATGATGGTCATGATGATGGTCATGATTATGTGTCAGAACATGTACATCATGCCCGTAGATTTCTGACATTTCATTGATATTTAAGCTTTCAAATTCTGCTGTATTTCCATGGAAATGCAAATTCTTATTCAGGCAAGCCACATGAGTGACTTTATCAGAAATTGTGCCAATGTCATGTGTAACCAGCAATAGAGTTATACCAAGCTTCTTATTTAAATCATCAAGCATCTCGTAGAAAGACTGGACATTTTTTACATCTACACCTACTGTGGGTTCATCCAATATTAGCAATTTTGGATCGCTTACCAATGCCCGGGCAATGAAAACCCGCTGCTGCTGCCCGCCTGAAAGCTCGCCTATATTGCGTCCGGCAAACTCTTGCATGCCAACAGATTCAATAGCATGCAGAACTTTTGCCTGATCGGCCTTGCCCATAAATTTAAAAAGCCCCAGCTTCTTTGTAAGGCCGCTTGAAACGACTTCAAAGACCGTTGCCGGGAATCCTGTGTTAAATGAATTTGCCTTTTGAGAAACAAACCCAATGTTCTGCCAATCCTTAAAGCGGCTTATTTCATTGCCAAACAGTTTAACGCTCCCCTTCTGCACTTTAAGCAAATTCAGGATAAGCTTTAGCAGGGTTGATTTTCCCGAACCATTTGGCCCGACGATTCCAAGGAAATCTCCTGAATTAATGGTCAGATTAATATCCTCCAGGACATTTTCTTTCTCATATCTATAAGAAACATGATCTATTTCAATAATTGGCTGTGCCATTTTTATCACCTTACATATTAAGAATCATTACGATTTACTAACACAGTATACAGGAACCTGCATTCAAAGTAAAGGTACATGCTTATTTATTGGAATTTCAAAACTTATTGTCACTATTCATATTCTTAACTCATAAAGTACTGAGGAGGAGTGATGAACATGAAAATATTCGAAAACATCATTAATCACAAACTAAGCAATATTACAGCAGATGAATTATTAAAATATGGAGAGCAGTTCAACATCAGAATTACTAAAGCGCAGGCTCAGAAAATTGCAGACCATTTGAGAGGAAAGCAAGTAAACATCTTTGATGATCGGGAACGGACAAAAATAATAAAAGAAATTGCCAGGATTGCGGGTCCGGAAACTGCAAGGGAAGTAAACAGGCTGTTTTTGCAATTTACAAAATAGGACTTGGCTTATAATACTTAATTACTCATGCAAAAAGCTGTGCATTCTCGGGCACAGCTTTTTATTATAGTTATCCAGCCGTAATGGCTTCTAGTAGATTTTCATTGAATTCCTGGCTGCGCAGCATATTAATTTCTTGCTTATAAGGCGCTTTTTTATTGTTTTTATCTTCGCCAACATAAGGAGTCTCCAGAATTTTAGGGATATCCTGTAATTGAGGATGATGAACAATGTAGTTTAACGCACTGAAGCCAATGTGGCCAAATCCGATATTCGCATGACGGTCTTTACGCATTCCGCGCTCATTCTTACTGTCATTAATATGGAGCACTTTCAGGCGGTCAAGCCCAATAATCTTATCGAATTCTTCCAATACACCATCGAAATCATTTACAATATCATATCCTGCATCATGCGTATGACAAGTATCAAAGCATACAGATAAATGGTTGTTATAATTGACTCCCTCTATAATCATAGCCAGCTCTTCAAAGGATTTCCCGCACTCCGAACCTTTTCCGGCCATGGTTTCTAGTGCGATCTGCACATTTTCTTCGCCATTTAAGACTTCATTCAAGCCCTCCACGATTTGTTTGATGCCGGCCTCTGTTCCAGCTCCTACATGTGCACCTGGATGAAGAACAATCTGCTTAGCACCAATCGCTTCGGTGCGGTCGATTTCAGAGCGAAGGAAATTAACGCCTAATTCAAATGTTGAAGGGTTTGAAGTATTCCCGATATTGATAATATAAGGAGCATGTACAACGATATCAGCAATCCCGTGCTCTGCCATATGCTTCAGCCCGGCCTCAATGTTCAGATCTTCGATTTTTTTTCTTCTTGTGTTTTGCGGGGCTCCTGTATAGATCATAAATGTATTGGAGCCATATGAAACAGCTTCTTCACTTGCTGCTAAAAGCATTTTTTTTCCGCTCATGGACACATGTGATCCAATTTTCAGCATGACGATACCTCTCCCTTTAATATTTCTTTTAAAAATTTGTTTTACTTATAAACCATGCCCGTTGATTTCCACTGCGTGCATTTTGATTTCCGGAGGAATGAGAGCCTTCTCGGATTCGACTGCAGGGTCTCTCACTCCCTCTCCTCCCGCAGGACTTTGACTAAGCTTCCTTGAATTAACTTTTCAAGAATCAAATCCCATCAGCTCCCAACCAACTCAGTGGTTAAGACGAGTTAGCAGGTCAAAAGTCTTGCAAAAATTTATTTGCGCTTTATTCTTCTTTCGCGTTTTTTAATTTTATCCATTTCCCATTTCATTTTCTTTTTATATCCTGGTTTTACTTTTTTTGGTTTTTTCACTAGTGATGCAGCTTTTTTATCAATGTCATCTGTTTGTTTCTGTCTTGTTTTTCGCTTATTGCGATTATCCAGGTCTGTCCATTCACCTTTTTGCAGATCTTTGTGCTGGAATTCCAATCCCATTTTTTCAAGTCTGTTTAATGCATCTTCATCGGAAGTCTCATACACCGTCACAGCAATTCCCGAGAATCCTGCACGCGCTGTCCGGCCAACCCGGTGTATATAAAAATCAAGATCTGTCGGAAGTTCATAGTTGATTACATGGCTGATTCCCTGTATGTCAATGCCCCGGGCTGCCAGGTCTGTTGCCACAATATATTGAAACTCAAGGTCGAGAATCTGCTTCATCATTTTCTTTCGCTCACGAGGGTTAAGGTCTCCGTGAATCCGCCCGACTTTTAGACCTTTGCTGATTAATCCGTCTGCCACTTCATCTGCCTTTTTCTTGGTGTTGGTAAAAACAATGGCTAAGTAAGGATTAAGCGAAGTCAATGCTTGGTAGACAAGTTCCACTTTGTTTCGATGTCTGGACGGCAAAAGCCAGTGCTCAATATTAGCTGCTGCTGCCTGCTTAGGCTCAACGTGAACATATTTCGGATTTTCCATATATTTCTTCAGGAAAGGCTTTAGCTTCTCCGGAATGGTAGCTGAGAACACAAGCATCTGAAGCTTTTCCGGCATCCTTGCTGCAATCTGATCAACATCCTCTATAAATCCCATATCAAGCATTAAATCAGCTTCATCCACAATAAGAATTTCTGCAGTATGCACAAATAGCGCCTGTTCCTTTACAAGGTCATTAATTCTTCCAGGAGTCCCTACAACCACATGAGGCTGTCTTTTCAGTTTTTCAATCGTTCTCTGCTTATCTGTTCCGCCGATATAGCAGCGGGCAGTTATCTCTTCTCCTTCTGGACAATGCTCTGTTACTTTAAGAATTTCATGATAAATCTGGTTGGCCAGCTCACGTGTCGGTGCAGTAATAATGGCCTGAACCTCCTGGCGGGATGGATCAACTTTTTGAAGAATAGGCAGTACGTATGAATGAGTTTTTCCTGTACCTGTCTGCGACTGGCCAATGGCGCTTTCACCCTTCAGTACTGCAGGAATCATTCTTTCCTGAATTTCTGTCGGCTCGAAAAAGCCAAAATCCTTAACCGCTTCTATAATAAAAGGCTTCAAATTAAATCGGTCAAATTTCGTTTCGTTCATATAAAAACTCCTCAATTATTCAGATTCGCCTCAGTTCAGGCAGCATCCGAAACATATATTAGTGAAGTAAGATCTACTAGTATCAACTGCAACTTGCTGGTTCCGAGCTTTTCCTACATCCTGTTATTATAATAAAGTTTCCTGCAAATAACCACTCATACAGGCATTTATATTTTTATGATAAGCTTTTTGGGCGATTTTAATAAATAAATTGGTTTCTTCTGCTTTATGCCTAAACCAAAATGGGATAAACGCATACTTTATTATATGAAATTTTATTAAGAAGCAGAAATGTGCAAAGAAAGGAGGCCAATAGATATGATGCCAGGATCAAGACCCCCTATGCGCGGAGGAATGCCTCCCCATCCTTTTATGACACCGATGCAGGGAAGACCTCCTATGGGGCCAATGATGAGCGGTCCTCCGGGAATGAAACGCGGTGGAGGCAGGGGAGGATTGCTTTCAAAAATATTGGGAAAAGGCAATGCACAGCCTGCAGCCGGAATGGGGGGAGCAAGAGCAGCAGGAGGCTCCCCCGCAGGTGGAGGCATATTGCAGGCAATAAGCAACCCTTCTTCCATAAACGGCTTTTTAACAAACACTCAAAAGGTTCTAAATACCGCACAGCAAATTGGACCAATGGTTCAGCAGTATGGTCCGCTGGTCAGGAATCTTCCTGCTATGTGGAAACTTTATAGAGGTTTGAAAGATGCCCCTGAAGCTGATGAGACCGCTTCTGAACCTAAAGAGGAATCCAATCAGACGAAAGCAGAAAAAAAGAAACCAGATTCCCAGAGCAAAAAAACCAAAAAGGCACCTGTCTCTGAAAAGCCAGCCGTTAAATCATCTTCAGCAGAAGGTATTTCCAAACCTAAATTATATATTTAAAGAAAAGGATGCTGAGGCATTCTTTTTTTGCTTTTTATTAAGAAGAATTACTCCTTTTGTAATATCGGTTTATCTCTTATATAATAGAAATGCAATATGGGATTTTTCCGCATTAGAAATAGAACTCACTTCAATTCAGATATAAGCTTTCATTAGGGAGGATAAGCAGATGAATGTCATAAAAATCTCTCCTCGGGGGTATTGTTACGGTGTGGTGGATGCAATGGTTATTGCCAGAAACGCTGCACTTGATCCGTCATTGCCAAGACCCATCTATATTTTGGGTATGATCGTTCATAACAAACATGTAACAGATGCTTTCGAAGAGGAAGGCATTATTACACTTGATGGGAAAGACCGCAAAGAAATCTTAGATAAAGTCGATAAAGGCACTGTCATTTTTACAGCACATGGCATCTCACCTGAAGTGCGTGAAGCAGCCAAACAAAAAGGCCTTGTGACAATCGATGCTACGTGCCCTGACGTAACAAGAACACATGATTTAATCAGAGAGAAGGAAAAGGAAGGTTTTCAAATCATTTACATTGGCAAAAAAGGCCATCCAGAACCTGAAGGTGCAGTAGGTGTAGCTCCTCAAGCAGTCCATTTAGTACAGACCATTGAGGATGTAAATGAACTTAGCATACAGGCTGATAAAATACTGGTGACTAATCAGACTACAATGAGCCAATGGGATGTCGTACATGTTATGGATCAGATAAAGGAAAAATATCCTCACGCAGAGTTCCACAAAGAAATCTGCATGGCTACCCAGGTGCGCCAGGAAGCTGTTGCGGAACAAGCTGGCCAGGCTGACGTTTTAATCGTCGTGGGGGACCCAAAGAGCAATAACTCCAATCGTCTTGCACAGGTATCAGAAGAAATTGCCGGTACAAAAGCCTACCGCATTGCTGATATAACTGAACTGGATGTGAATTGGCTAAAAGATGCAACGACAGTTGCAGTCACAGCAGGAGCCTCTACACCGACACCGATCACAAAGGAAGTCATCACGTTCCTGGAACAATTTAATCCCATTGATGAATCCACATGGTCACGCGAGAAAAAAGTGCCATTAAATAAGATACTTCCTAAAGTGAAGAAGTCTGCAAAGCTATAAATCAAAAAGACCGGTCCCTATAGGAGACCGGTTCTTTTTTAGTCAAACAAACTTAAATGGATCCGTATGAATTTCAGAAGGAAAAATGGATACGCTATACCCTTTTCCAGAACACATCTGTACTAATTTTTGGGCAACTCCCTTTTTCATTATTTTTTCCACATTATGTCCCGGATCAACAATATTGAGGCCCATCATCATGGCATCATGTGCCACATGATAATACATGTCACCTGTAACATATACATCAGCCCCCTTCATCTTTGCTGACATGAAGTATTTATTTCCATCTCCGCCCAGGACAGCAACTTTCCTGATTTTGGATGAGAGGTCACCTACTACCCGGACTCCATCCACTTCAAGTGTATGTTTTACATGCTCTGCAAATTCCTTTAGAGTCATCTCGCTGATTTCTCCAATTTTTCCAAGCCCAAGAACTTCCCCCTTGTTTTCAAGCTTATAAATATCATAAGCAACTTCTTCATAAGGATGGTTTTTGAACATGGCCGACAGCACTTTCTTTTCTATATGTTCAGGATAAATGGTCTCAATGCAGACTTCTTCAACAGTCTCAAGCTTACCCTGCTGGCCGATATGCGGATTGGCCTCCCCATTAGGCTTAAACCGCCCTGTTCCACGGGAGGCGAACGAACAATGACTGTAATTGCCAATTGAACCTGCCCCTGAGTTACCAAGCGCTTGCCTTAGTGATTCAGCATTTTCTTCAGGTACAAACACAGCGAGCTTTTTCAATTCAGTTTCATATGTTGGATATAAAACTTCTGTATTGGTCAGCTTCAGTGCATCAGCAAGCATATCATTGACCCCGCCTTTGGCGATATCCAAATTGGTATGTGCTGCATATACGGCTATATCATGTTTGATAAGCTTTTCAATAATTCTTCCGGATGGAGTATCCGTTGAAATTTTTTGCAGCGGCCTGTAGATTAACGGATGATGAGCAATAATCAGCTGTACCTTCTTTTCAATTGCCTCATCAACGACTTCTTCCAGCACATCAAGGGCAATCATGACATTTTCAACGGGGGTGTTAAGCCTGCCGATCTGGAGGCCGATTTTGTCTCCTTCCATCGCATATCCTTTTGGGGAGAACTGCTCAAATAATTGGATAATCTCATGTCCATTTATTTTTTTCACTGTTTTAGTACCTCCTCTGCCATTTTGATTTTCTCCTTCAGCTCCTGTTTTCTCTTTTCTGTTTCGCTGGAGTATGCAGCCTTATCGAGCTGCAAAAGGATTCTCTCCCAATTTTTCCTTTCACCAATCCACTTGTTTCGAAAAACTTCGGATTTTTGCTCCATTAGAAAAGGGCCCATCAGCAAACCTTGTTCTTTATTCTTGTATGGTTTCAAAGGCTCTCCTTTTTCAGCTGCAAGGATTTCATAAATCTTTCCGTCTTCTTCGAGAATTTCTTCAGCGATTAGCTCCCAGCCGTTAGCAATCAGCCAGGTTCTAATCGAGATGGCACTTAAATTCGGCTGGAGGATAAGCCTCTTTATAGCAGCAAGCTTGCTCTTCCCATCTTCAAGAATGCTCGCAATTAAAGCGCCTCCCATGCCCGCAATGGTTATACAGTCTACTTCGCCTGGCCCAATTACTTCAAGGCCGCTGCCTTTTCTTACAGAAATCTGATTTTCGAGCCCTTCCATTTTCACCTGTTTTTTGGCTGATTGAAACGGCCCTTCCACCACTTCACCAGCAATAGCAAAAGGGACAATGCCTTTCTTTACTGCGTAGCAGGGCAAATACGCATGGTCTGAGCCTATATCAGCCACTCGTGAACCAGGGGGGATATAATTTGTTACAGCTTCAAGCCGATTTGATAATTTCTCTGTATTCATTCTGTCACCACTTATATATGTATTGTAACAAGCGCAGAGCGCCTGCCTATCTGCTCCTCCTGAGAGAAAAGCTAAAAAAAGCTATCGTAATTTGCGATAGCCTTTCTTATAGTATAAAAAAAGTCCTTTACATATGCAAAGGACTTTCATTATAGGTATTACTTAAGGCCTGCTAACCATTCAGCCATTTCGGCAGCTTTGTCTTGAGGCACTAATCCTGGAGGCATTGAGCCTTTACCGTTTACTACGATATTTGCGATATCATCTTGTGATAAACGATCGCCTACACCTGTTAGAGCAGGACCAACTCCACCTTGATACTGGTCACCGTGACATCCGATACAGCTCTTCTGATAAATTTCTTCAGGGGTTGCAGCTGCAGTTTCTTCAGTTTCAGCACCGCCGCCTTCCTGTTCTTTAGCAAGCTCTTCCATATCGCCAAGACCTTTAAAAGAAACAAGGAACATTGCTACCACACCAAAAACCATAATTAACACAAATGGAATGATTGGATTGCGATTCATGATTTAACCTCCCTTATGTAAGCACATTCAGTTTAAGTAAGTATACAAACAATCTCTATTTTACTTTAAAAAAGTCAGAAGGAAAAGCCCTATTGTAAACTTTGTCAAATCTTGTTCATAAAATGGACAAAAACTCCATCCTGAGGGTGGAGTTTTTGTCCTTCCTATTATTGGATTCATAATAAATTTAGCACCCAATAAGGCGTGCAATGACCATTCTTTGTACTTCTGAGGTACCTTCACCTATTTCTGTGAGCTTTCCGTCTCTCATGTAGCGTTCTACATGGTAGTCTTTCATATAGCCGTATCCTCCGTGGATTTGGACGGCCTGATCAGCGATTTCCATACAGATTTCAGAAGCATAGAGCTTGCACATGGATGCTTCTTTTGCGAAAGGTCTGCCCTGGTCTTTCAGCCATGCAGCTTTGTAAACCATATTCCTTGCCAGTTCAATTTTCATTGCCATATCTGCAAGTTTAAATTGAATAGCCTGAAAATCTGATAATGAACGGCCAAACTGCTTGCGTTCCTTTGCATACTGGAGTGCCTTGTCATAGGCAGCCTGCGCTATTCCCAGAGCCATAGCTCCAATTCCAATACGCCCTCCATCCAAAGTAATTAAAAATTGTTTAAAGCCCTCTCCTTTTTTGCCGAGCAAGTGCTCAGTCGGAACGCGTACGTCTTCAAGGACAAGTTCAGTAGTATTTGATGAATTGAGTCCCATCTTTTCGTAATTATCGATCACAGTAAATCCTTCTGCATCCGTTGGAACAATAATTGCGCTTATTTCTTTTTTGCCATCCTTTTCACCGGTGACAGCAGTCAATGCTAAATGCTTAGCATAGCTTGCATTTGTAATGAAACACTTATTTCCGTTAATGATATATTCTCCATCTTTTTCTACGGCTGTTGTTCTCGTACCGCCTGCATCAGAGCCTGCATTTGGTTCTGTCAGACCGAAAGCTCCAAACGACTCACCTGTACAAATTGGCACCAGATATTTTCGCTTCTGCTCTTCAGTTCCAAATAAATAAAGCGGTGCTCCGCCAAGAGAAATATGCGCTGAGTAAGTGATTCCGGTAGAAGCGCACGCTCTGCTCAATTCTTCTGTTACAATAGCGAAACTTACAGTATCTGCCCCTGCCCCACCATATTCTTCAGGGAAAGGAAGTCCCATTAAACCAAGATCCGCCATTTTTTTAAAAACTTCTATCGGGAATTCTTTTGTACGGTCTCTTTCCAAAGCCCCCGGTGCCACTTCTTCCTGAGCAAATTCCCTTATGGTTTTATAGATCATATTCTGTTCGGCCGTCAAATCAAAATTCATTTACATCCCCCTTAAACACAAAAGTTGTTGTATACGCTTTCATTACTATTATATAAGGGATGCAAGAGTTTTCTCAACATTTAAAAACTTTTTAAAATATTTTATTATACGAATATAGAAATAACTATTAAAAAGCATCCTAGCGCCCCGGAAATCCATAAATATTGAAACTTCAATTTCAAACCCGCAAACAGCCAAAGAACACAATTAATTACTAGGGCAGCATAGAGAGCTTTCTGGTTTTCGCGATATACCTCCGATACTAGTGCAACAGATCCCATCAGTAAATTCAATGCTGCTGATATGATGGGAATATGCATTAATTTTGCTTTCCTGAAAAAATAAAAAACAAAGAATATACACGTGAAAATAAAAAGAAACAAAATGGCAGTTTGCAAAATAATAGACAATTCAGTAAAATAAATTAATAAAGCAGAAATTGGAATAAGCAGCAAGAAAATAAGATTGGCCAGATACAGACCCATTACACTTTTATGCTTTTTTATTTCCTTCGGCTGACTTCCTTCCGTATAAAGAGCCAGCAGGTAGTCACAATATCGATCAGGGAGCATTCGGCTTTTCTTCCAATACAGAAGTTCGTTAACAATGACCTTTTTTCTGTTTTCATCCAACCAAAGCACATCCAGTCAAAAAAAAATAGTTTACTTCCATTTTAAGAAGTAAACTATCCACTGGCAATTCTTTTTTATTCTAAGAAGTCTTTTAAACGCTTGCTTCTGCTGGGATGACGCAGTTTTCTTAAGGCTTTGGCTTCAATTTGACGTATACGCTCCCGGGTAACGCCAAATACCTTGCCAACTTCTTCTAAAGTCCTGGTTCGGCCGTCGTCCAGTCCGAATCGAAGACGAAGAACATTTTCTTCCCGGTCAGTAAGTGTGTCAAGAACATCTTCAAGCTGTTCCTTAAGGAGTTCATATGCCGCATGCTCTGATGGAGAAGTGGCATCCTGATCTTCAATAAAGTCACCTAAGTGAGAGTCATCCTCCTCACCAATAGGTGTTTCTAATGAAACAGGTTCCTGTGCAATCTTAAGAATTTCTCTTACTTTATCTGGAGTTAAATCCATATCTTCAGCAATTTCTTCTGGTGTTGGTTCGCGGCCAAGATCCTGAAGAAGCTGACGCTGGACACGGATCAACTTATTGATGGTTTCAACCATATGGACAGGAATACGAATTGTACGGGCCTGGTCAGCAATTGCTCTTGTGATGGCCTGGCGGATCCACCATGTTGCATACGTACTGAACTTAAATCCTTTGCGGTAGTCGAATTTTTCAACCGCTTTTATCAGTCCCATATTTCCTTCCTGAATAAGGTCAAGGAATAGCATTCCGCGTCCCACATACCTTTTAGCAATACTTACAACCAATCGGAGGTTAGCTTCTGCGAGACGTCTTTTTGCTTCTTCATCGCCTTCCTCAATTCGATTGGCAAGTGCGATTTCTTCCTCTGCAGAGAGTAAATCAACACGCCCAATCTCTTTTAGGTACATACGGACAGGATCATTAATTTTCACACCCGGAGGGACACTTAAATCATTAAGGTCAAATTCCTCTTCATTTTTTGCAAGCTCCTGAACATTTGGATCTTCATTTTCATTGTCTCCGACTAATTCAACACCCTGATCTCCGAGGAATTCATAGAATTCATCCATCTGGTGGGAATCGACTTCAAATTGAGACAATCTTTCTGCTATATCATCATAGGCAAGGACACCTGTCTTTTTTCCTATTTCAACTAATTGATCTTTCACTTGTTCAAGGGTCAACTCTGTATCAACCTCTTTTGAACGGGCCGACTTTTCAGCCATATGTCCCCCTCCTTCCAAAAATCAAACACATTCTTAATACATCTTGCAAATGGGACTATTCCTTAGGAGACGCCTAATCCCCAGAAACATTTATTTGAGGCACAAGGCCTTCTTATAGTGACTTTCGCAAATGAAGGATCTCCATTGCGATTAAAGCCGCTTTAGCATAATCCTTTTGTCGTTCTGCTTCTTTTTCTTCATTTAGTTTTTCCTTTATTTTTAACATCTTTTGATAATTCAACACCTGTTTAAGATAATCTGATAATTCCTGTTCGCTTATTTCATCGTTAATGGACATCATTTCTATATCCACCACAATTCGCTTAAGCTTTTCATCTTTTATAAAATTTATAAATGCACTCGGATCAGGCGTATGGCCTTTTTCGTAGAAACCTAAAAGATAGGTAATAATTGCCTGGTGTTCATCGATGTTAAATGTATTTCCCTGAAGCATATCTTGAACTTTAAATGCTATGTCACTATTCCTGAGCATGTGGGCGATTAGCCTTCTCTCCGCTGTATGGTAGGCGGGTTTAAGACTGTCAGCCCTTTTTGGTGTTTGAAGCCTTTTTTGAGGTTCGAAAGCACCTTTCCCTTTATGGGTGTTCCTTCGCTTCTCCGTATAATAGACCTGTTTTTGCTGCTCTTTCAAGGCTTCCAGAGAAAGTGAGAATTCATTCGCAAGCTGGCGCAGATAATGATCTCTTTCGACCGCTTTATCCAGCTGGCTGATCTCCTTTAATACCTCTTCGATATAAAGGAGACGATCTCCTTCATTTTGAAGCCTTTTCCCCCTGCGGAGATAAAGCATCTTAAATGCCATAAAGGTTATGCTGGACTCGATTACATCATGACGAAATTTTTCTTCTCCGAACTCATTAATATAATCATCCGGATCATATCCGTCAGGCATGAGCGCCACTCTGATCTGGCATCCTGCTTCCATTAGCAGATTTGCAGCCCGGTATGCGGCTTCAATACCTGCATTATCGGAATCATAACAGATCGTGATTGATTGAACATTTCTTCTTAAAGAAGCAACATGTTCTTCAGTTAAAGCGGTGCCCATCGTACCAACGCCATTGCCGACACCAGCACGATCAGCAGCGATTACATCTGCAAACCCTTCAAAAAGAACGGCCCTCTGCAATTTTTTAATCTGTGGTCTCGCCAAATGAAAATTATATAAAGTTTTGCTTTTATTGAAGATTACAGTTTCAGGGCTATTTAAATATTTGGGCTCATCGTCCCCAAGTGATCTTCCCGAAAAAGCAATCGTATTTCCGCTGCGGTCAAAAATCGGGAACATGATTCTATCTCTGAAGCGGTCAAAATAGTTCCCATCTTTCTCCCTTTTGATAATCAGTCCTGCCCTTTCCATAACATCTGCCGGGAATTTTCTTTTAGTAAGGAACTTGAAAACAAAATCCCAGGACTTCAATGAATAGCCGATTTGAAATTTCTCAATCGATTCCATTGTAAAGCCTCTATTAAGCAAATATTCAAGTGCATGCTGACCATCTTTTGTGTTTACGAGCAGATGGTGATAAAATTTACGTAGAAGCTCATGAGCTTCCATCATCTGCTGTAAATCTACAGGCATTGATTTTGCTGATGCTGCAGATGCCGCATCAATTTCAAGCTTGACATTTCCTTTTTCAGCGAGTTTCAAGGCTGCTTCCTGAAAGGAATATCCTTCTAATTCCATTAAGAAAGAAAAGGCATTGCCTCCCGCTCCGCATCCAAAGCAATGATAGATTTGCTTTTCGGGCGATACAGAAAAGGAAGGAGTATTTTCGCCATGAAAAGGACAAAGCCCAAAATAGTTGCGTCCTTGCTTGTTTAATTGAATATAGTCGCCAATGACATCAACAATATCTACAGCTTGCCGAATCTCATTTACTTTCTCCTCGGCGATCCGTTCTGCCATATGAACAACTCCATTACTTACTCAGGTATTCGATAAACGTTACTGAATTCCTTCAAGATTCGACAAAATTTTTGTCAATTGCTGCACAAACCTGGATCTGTCCTCTCGGCTGTATGGTTTTGGGCCTTTCCCATAAACTCCTCTTCTTCGCGCTTTCGCTGAAAGGTGCCTCATTTCAAGCGCGGTCCGAATTTCATTTTCCTCAAATAAAATTCCCCTGGGAGAAAGGACATAAACACCATTGAGCAAAAGAGTTGATGCCAATCCAATATCTTGAGTTACAACTACATCTCCTGATTTCACATAATTCATTATGAATAAATCAGCAGCTTCCTTACTGCTGTCAACGAATTTCCAGACAGCCCCATTTAGGTCATTTTTCATATGGGCATAAGAAGCAACAAATACTGCGTCCAACGTAAAGGAATTGGCTATTTCGACAATTTCTTCTTTAACGGGACAGGAATCAGCATCTACTATAATGTTCGGTTTGCCTGATGTTCTAATAATTCTACATCACTCCGCATAATCCTTCTTTGCATGAATAACTTTTGCATTGTGAGATATGTCGAATTTTTTCTTGGTCGAAAACTTGACATGCCACAATAAATAGTTTATTCCTTCGCAATGAACTCTAAACCTATTCAGGGACATTTTTATCACAATTTTTTATTATAGTACATTAATCTCTATTTTGCCATTAATTTATCTGGGATGAATATAATTTAATTTACAGGTTTTCCCCTGAAAAAAGCCATCCTTAGAATGGAGCTTTATTTCGGGGTTCCAGAGGAGTCTCCCGCTCCCTATTCTACCCTAAGCTAAACAGCCTAAATGCCTAGTATAAAAAAGAAAAGGCACATAAAAATTTATGTGCTAGCTTTTCGGAAAGCTTTTACGGTATTGATTTAGAATCATATTGGCTGTTTCTTCTACTGCCTTATTCGTGACATCTATAACCGGGCATTTAATTTTAGATACAATCTTTTCAAAGTAACCTATTTCTTCTTTGATTCTCTCTATATTAGCATAGCTGGCATTATCGCTTAAACCTAGCGATATTAGACGTTCTCTCCGGATAAAGTTTAATTTCTCAGGACTGATTTTCAGGCCGAAGCACTTATCAGGCGGGACAAGAAACAGCTCTTCTGGAGGATCGACTTCAGGAACAAGGGGAACGTTAGCCACTTTAAGGCGCTTATGTGCCAGATATTGAGAAAGAGGTGTTTTTGATGTCCTTGAAACGCCTATTAACACTATATCCGCTTTTAATATCCCACGAGGGTCTCGGCCATCATCATATTTAACAGCGAACTCGATAGCCTCAATCTTTTTAAAATAATCCTCATCAAGCTTTCTGACCAGTCCAGGTTCAAAAAGAGGGGTAATGCCGCAGGCTCTTTGGATTTGATCCATTAAAGGGCCAACGATATCAAAAGCATATATTCCTTCTTCTGCAGACCTCTGGTTAATATACTTCCTCATATCCGGCTTAACCATTGTATAGGCTATCATGCCATTATCCAGTTTTGCCAGCGAAATGACTTCATCAATATGTATTTTTTCTTCAACATATGGGAAGCGCTTAATAGATATATCACTGCCATTAAACTGGCTTGTGGCAGCTTTTGTTACAAGTTCGGCCGTTTCTCCCACTGAGTCCGAAACGACGTAGATGATCGGCAATTTTTCCATTCTTCAACACCATCTCCTTCTTACTTTGCTACTTTTCGCCGGCCAGGGCCAAGAATGCTTTTGTCAGGTTTGTTTTGGTTATCCGGCCGTTTACTTCGAACCCTTTCTCTGTCTTTTTTACAACAGGAAGGGCATCGATTTGCTTTTCAATCAGCTTTTTAGCAACTTCTATGAGCAAATCATCTTTTTCACACATCGTAATATTAGGCATTCTTGTCATAATGATATTAACAGGGATAGAATTAAGCTCCTGCTTGCCAATACTAGCCCTAAGCAAATCCTTCCTTGACAAAACCCCTACAAGCAGTGAACTCTGGTCCACTACAAATAGCGTGCCGACATCTTCCAGAAACATAGTCACAATTGCATCATATACCGATACATTCTCATTAACGACTACAGGAATGGATTGATAATCTCTTACATAAAGCTTCTGAAGGTTTTCTGTCAACAGCTGTGCCCCGGTTTTTCCTGTATAAAAATATCCTACACGCGGACGGGCATCCAAATAGCCTGCCATCGTTAATATAGCCAGATCCGGCCTTAGTGTTGCCCTGGTTAAGTTAAGCTGTTCCGCTATACTCTCACCAGTGATCGGTCCGTTTTCCTTTACGATTTCTATGATCTTTTCCTGCCTTTTATTTAATTCGATCTTCCTCACCACCTATTCTGAACAGGGTATGCTAATGGCACTCATTTCCCATTATAATAATGTTATACTTTTATATAATTATTATATACTATTTGTCATAAATGAAAAGATGTGTTTCCTATATAGTTCTCTTTACTTCGCCCAATATGTCCAAAATATGAAAGAGCCCGTCAGCAATATAACAGGCTCTTTCCTGACAGCTAAAGCTGCTGTCTTCTTTCTTAAAATTTAATCCTATTCCAGCAAAAAACGCAAAATTTAAGCTCGTTATTTAACAATAATTTCGTTCATATTTGCAAACTTCTTAATCAAATCAGCCAAATTTGCCATCTGGTGCAGCCTATTGCTGCGAATTTCCTGCTTTTCATCCATAACCATAGTATGCTCGAAGTATTGATCAATTTCTGGTTTCAGGCTAATTAGCAGGTTAAAGGCAACTTCTTCTGCTACCTCTTTTCTTAATTCCTCGTTCACTGATAAATATTTGTTGAAAAGAGATTTTTCGTAAACATTTTCAAATAAGCTGCTGTCTATATCCCCTTTATCCTCTGCTTTAGAAGCAATGTTGATAACTCGGCTAAGAGCTTCAATGCTTTCCTTGAAACCTGCAGCATCCTTATGGGACTCCAATACTTCAGCTCTTTTTACAAGTGAAGGCACTGAACCGATTTCACTGCCCAAAACGGCTTCAATTAAGTCATAACGAACTGTCTTCTCCTGCAGCATATATTTGATTCTTAATTTAAAGAATGAAACCAGTTCCTGCATCAATTCACCCTTTGATTTCTTTCCAATCTTCGAATTAAGAACAGTCTCAGAAGATAATGCAATTAATTCTTCGAGTTTTAAATCCCAATTTTTTGCCAGTAAAGTCTGGATAACACCCGTTGCCTGTCTTCTTAAGGCATATGGATCCTGGGAGCCGCTTGGAATAATCCCTATTGCAAAGGAAGACACAATTGTGTCGAGCTTTTCAGCAATGGACAGCACTGCACCAGCATCACTTGCAGGCGTCTGGTCCTCTGAATTGCGCGGCATATAATGTTCATTAATTGCACGCGCCACAGCTTCCTTTTCACCTTTTTGCAGGGCATATTTTTCACCCATAAAGCCTTGCAGCTCTGGAAATTCATAAACCATGTGCGAAACAAGGTCGAACTTGCTGATTTCAGCAGCCCGGTCTGTCACTGCCTTTGCCTCATCGCTGAAATGAAGATTTTCACTCAAATTAGCTGCCAGCTGGCGAACACGTTCCACCTTTTCAGCAAGAGTTCCAATTTCTTCATGATAAACAATGTTCTTAAGTTTTTCCAGTGATGCCGCGATATCCGTTTTTTGGTCCTCCCTGTAGAAGAAAGCTGCATCAGAAAGTCTTGCCCGCAATACTTTCTCATTTCCTTTAGCCACTTTCTCCAAATGTTCATGGGATCCATTTCGGACAGTAACAAAGTAAGGAAGCAGCCTGCCCTCTTTGGACTTTACCGGAAAATAACGCTGATGCTCCTTCATCGATGTAATTAAAACCTCTTCCGGAAGCTCCAGGTATTCTTCTTCAAACTGGCCATATAATGCTGTTGGATACTCAACCAGGTTATTTACTTCTTCCAATAAATCTTCATCTACAGGGATCACCCAGTCATTTTCTTCTTCTATTTTTTGCAATTGTGATAGAATTGCACTTTTTCTTTCCTGCGGATTAGTTATCACATATTGCGCCAGCAGGGACTTTTCATAATCAGAAGGATTGTTAATTTCAATCTCTTCGCCCAGAAAGCGGTGGCCCCTTGTAAGGTTAGAAGTATGAACGTTTGTAATTGCAAAAGGAATGACTTCATTTCCGAATAATGCCATAAGCCATTTGATCGGCCTGATAAAGCGCAGCTCCTGGTTTGCCCAGCGCATATTTTTCGGGAATGATAACGAGGTGACAATCTGCTGGAGTTCCGGCAGCAGTGCTGCTGTTTCCTTTCCTTTTATAAATTTGCTGACATGGGCATATTCAACCCCATTAATTTCTTTAAAGAATATATCTTCAACAGAAGCTCCCTGGCCCCGGCTGAATCCAACCGCAGCTTTTGACCATTCTCCATCCTCGGTTAAGGCAATTTTTTTTGCAGGTCCTTTCGCTTCCTCATTTATGTCCTCCTGGGCGGTATCTACTCCCGTTACAAGAACAGCCAAACGGCGTGGAGAAGAGAAAGCGCTGATCTCGTCAAAAGATATTTTCTTTTCCAAAAGCCATGAGTTCACTTTATCTGAAAGCTGATTCATTGAATTAGTGACAAATCTGGCAGGCATTTCTTCAAGTCCAATTTCCAGCAGAAGATCTTTCTTATTCATGAGATTCTTCCTCCTTATCCTTTAATATTGGGAAACCGAGTTTTTCTCTCTCTTCATAAAAAGTTTTGGCTACTTTTCTGGCCAGATTTCGGCATCGGGCGATATAGCCGGTTCTTTCTGTAACAGAGATCGCTCCCCTTGCATCAAGCAAATTAAAGGTATGAGAACATTTTAATACATAGTCATATGCCGGGTGTACTAGGCCTTCATCCATTTGTCTATGTGCTTCTTTTTCATAAATATTGAACAAATTGAAGAGCATTTCCTGATCTGATGTTTCAAATGTGTATTTCGAATGCTCGAACTCAGGCTGCAGGAAGATATCTCTAACCGTAAACCCGTCAGTCCATTCAAGGTCAAAGACATTTTCCTTGTCCTGAATGTAGGATGCAAGCCTTTCTATTCCGTAGGTAATCTCAACTGACACAGGCTTACATTCCAATCCGCCTACCTGCTGGAAATATGTGAACTGCGTTATTTCCATACCATCAAGCCAAACTTCCCATCCTAAGCCTGCACAGCCCAGAGAAGGATTTTCCCAGTTATCTTCTACAAACCGGATATCATGTTCAAGCGGATCAATGCCCAATGCTTTTAATGAATCAAGATACAGCTCCTGAATATTATCCGGCGACGGCTTCATGATCACCTGAAATTGATGATGCTGATAAAGCCGGTTTGGATTCTCACCAAAACGCCCATCGGCAGGACGGCGTGAAGGCTCCACATAAGCAACATTCCACGGCTCTGGTCCAATCGCTCTTAAAAAAGTATACGGGCTCATTGTTCCGGCCCCTTTTTCAGTATCATATGCCTGCATCAAGATACAACCCTGTTCAGACCAATGTTTTTGAAGTGTTAATATCATGCTTTGAATATTCATAGGACACCTCTTTCTTATTGTATAAATTATAGCTTTATGAACTTAACAGCTGTCTACCCACCGCTTTTCTGTGAACATAAAAAACTCCCGTCTCTATGCCCAATGGCATAGGGACGAGAGTTTACCCGCGGTTCCACCCTATTTGCTGCGATTTTGACCACAGCCTCTTTAGTTGTCGATAGACAATATTGCTCTGGAGCGCCCTTCCTTAACCATCCATGCCCGGCTCCCACTATCCCGGGTTCGCTTTAATTAGAAAAGGTTAAGTACTCTTCTCCTTCACAGCAATTATATTTTATTACTTTGAATCATAGCGGAATGGATTTAAATTGTCAATAATAACAAAAGCCAATGCGCTTCGCCTATAAAGAAACGCATTACATTAAATCATTAAACTTAGCCATTTGATTCAGAAACTTCTTTGTCTTCAAGTTTAAGCCTGAATACTCTTCATAATAGGCAGAAATAATCTTTTTCAATTCAGCTTTGGTTTCTGGTTTGACAGAGATATTGCCGAGCCGGGACAAGTCAAAAAAGTAAAACAGGCGAAGAAGCTTAATTGTCGCCTGGGACACTTTATAATGATAAGGATCCTTATCAAGGCAGCGGTGACAAATAAGCCCGTTTTCGCGGATAGAAAATGCAAAATGCCCGTCAGTGCTTCCGCAGACAGAACATTGATCAAGTACTGGATATAAACCCAGAGCATTCAGCATTTTCATTTCATAAATGTTTGTAAGAATTTCCGGGTCATATCCTTCGTTTATTAAATTTAGGGTTTGATACAGCAATTCGAACAAAAATGGGTTGGGCTTCTTATCCTCAATGCTTTTATCAGTCAAATCGACAATATAGCTTGCATATGCAGTCAGAAAAATATCTTCTTTAATGGACCGCATAGATGAAATCATGTCCCCCTGCTGCAGGGTACCCAAACCGCTTCCACGCTGAACTAAGAAATTCCCGTATGTAAAAAGCTGGGTGACAGCAGCAAGTCTGCTGTTCGGCTTTTTCGCTCCTCGTGCCATCACACCAACTTTTCCCCATTCACGGGTATATAAAGTAACAATCTTATTTGTTTCACTATAATTAGTTGTCCTGATGACGATGCCTTCACATTTATCAAGCAACCGTGACACCATCCCTGTCTTTCGACAAACCTATGAGATGGGAAAATCAGCTTCTGCTAGCTCTTCATCATTGCTGCCGGGTATATCCTGAGTTTCCTTTTCTAGCTCCTTGAAGAGAAGATATGTGTCAATATTTCCTGTCTGGGAAAACACTCTCCAGGTAAAATCCATCATCGAAAACCCCACCTTTCAGTTATTCAACTAGCAATTTCTTTATCCCAATACATTTATCTATATCATAGCCTGTCTTTGTAAAATCATGAGACGAAAATATTGTCAATCACCTGCATGCATATAAATCAGAAATGAATAATACTTTAATTAGGGCTGGGTTTAGTACTCATCTTCACGGAAGCCAAAGTCGCGGAGCTGTGACATTTTATTGCGCCAGTCTTTTTGGACTTTGACCCATAGCTCCAGGAAAACCTTTGATCCAAGAAGATTCTCAATATCAACTCTTGCTCTTTTTCCGATTTCCTTGAGCATTTTCCCTTGCTTTCCAATCACAATGCCTTTTTGGGAGTCACGCTCCACAATGATTGTAGCCATGACATGAATGACATCCTTATCTTCGCGGCGTTCCATTTTATCAATGGTTACAGCAAGCGAGTGCGGTATTTCTTCTCTTGTTAAATGCAGTGCTTTTTCCCTGATCAGTTCGGAAACGATAAATCTCTCTGGGTGGTCCGTTACTTGATCAGCTGGATAAAACTGCGGCCCTTCCGGAATATATTCTTTAATCTGTCCTAACAGCGTCTCTACATTATTGCCTTCTAAAGCAGAAATGGGGATAATTTCGCTGAACTCGTACTTTTCCTTGTAAGACTCAATAATTTTAAGAAGTTCATCAGGATGTACCTGGTCAATCTTATTGATTACAAGGAAAATCGGTGTACGGACTGACTGAAATTTCTCAAGTATGAATTCTTCACCGCGTCCAAAGCCTTCCTGGGCATTTACCATAAACAGGATGACATCCACTTCTTTAAGTGTATTTTGGGCAACTTTCATCATAAAGTCTCCCAGTTTATGCTTTGGCTTATGGATTCCTGGCGTATCAATAAATATAAATTGTGCGTCATTGGTAGTCAGGACACCTTGAACTTTGTTGCGCGTTGTTTGCGGTTTATCACTCATAATCGCAATCTTCTGCCCGATTACGCGATTTAAGAACGTTGACTTCCCTACGTTCGGTCTGCCGATTATGGAAATAAACCCTGATTTGTGTCCTTTTGGTGTAGTAGTGTTATTCATGTAAATCCTCCGGTGAAAATGCTCCTGGCAGTAATTCTTCAACTGTTAATTCCTTAATATCCCCTTTTAAGTTGGTTAAAACCACTTTCATTTCAGGCGGACATAATTCGGCTATTACCTGTCTGCATGCACCGCATGGGGGAACTGGACGGTCTGTGTCAGCAACTACAGCTATGGCTGAAAAACTTTTTACGCCATCAGAATACGCTTTAAAAAGCGCAGTCCTCTCAGCACAATTACACATGCTGTATGCAGCATTTTCGATGTTGCAGCCATGAAAGACCTGCCCGTCACTGCTTAATAGTGCCGCTCCTACTTTAAATTTTGAATATGGCACATATGCTCTATCTCTTGCAATCATTGCTTCTTTTATTAGTTGATCGCTGTTCACAAATAATTCTTCCTTTCCTGTAAAGCGAGTTGCTCCCCAAGCCAATAAACCCAAGGTTTGGACCTGCAATGGGCCTTGTGAAATTAAGCAATGCGCTCAATAGCTTCTTCGGTAAGAAGCAGCCGCTTCTCTTTTATTTTACAACATTTTACTGTGATTTTCATCGTTTGTAGCAAAAACGTAACAAAAAAATTGAATTTTCTAAAAATACATAGGCTGATTTAATTTTGAACCAGGTCCCTGTTCTGAATGAGATTCCACAAACATCTCCCCAGCATGCAATATTTACTGCTGTTCTGTCATTTTAGCGGATTCAGTGAGCGTTTTCAAACCCATGCTCTAAATTTTTTCACCATACTTCAGACTTTGCTGTTTATATAGAAATACCAAAAAGCAAAGCTGCCCATCCGGACAGCTTCACATTACTGCAAAAATATGAGAATTTTAGGAAGGAATATAACTCCGCCTATAATTACACTTACAATTGCATACACCAATACTGCTCCAGCAGCAATATCCTTTGCTTGCTTTGCAAGGGGATGATACTCTTCTGTCGCCAGATCCACAACCCTTTCAATGGCAGTGTTCAGCAGTTCGAGTGAGAGCATGCCCCCTATGGCCAGGAGAATGATTATCCATTCAAGGCTGGAAATGCCAAAGAATACCCCAAACATAATAACAGCTATCGACACTGCCAAATGTATTTGCAGATTCCTTTCATTCAATAATGCTGCCCTAATGCCGGAAAAAGCAAACGAAAAGGATTTTAGGACACTGTGTTTTCGGACCTTTCTATCTTGTGAGCCCGAATTCATCTAATATATCCTTTTGGCGGGAAAACATTTTTTTCTCATCTTCTGGATTTTCATGATCATATCCAAGAAGATGAAGGAAGCCATGGACCGCCAAAAAACCAAGCTCCCTTATAAAAGAGTGACCGTACTCCTCAGCCTGCTCCTTGGCCTTTGCAACTGAGATAATGATATCCCCCAGGACTCTGGGCATATCGGCACCAATCAGTTCGATTTCACCTTCACCCAGCTCTTCCATTGCAAAAGAAATAACATCTGTCGGCCGATCTTTATCCCGATACTCCCTGTTAATTTCCCGGATGCGTTCATTGGTCACAAATGTGATGGATACTTCGCTTTCCGGCTCCACAGATTCTTTAGAGGCAGCAAAATTAATTAGCTCTTCAATTTTGGCTATATCATTTTCCTGAAGCTCATTTGTTTCGTCCAAAAAATCAATATTTAAATTCATGCCTGTTTCACCTTCTGTTTTGTCATTTCAGGATACTCGATACGTGAATGGAAAATCCCGTTTAACGTTTCGCAGAACGAGTGTGAAACGGTTTCCAGTTCTTTTAAGGTTAAATCACATTCATTCAGCTGTCCATCCTGAAGTCTGTCTGCGATTATCTTTTTGACCAGTTCCTCTATTTGTTCTGTTGTAGGATGCGCCATGGAACGGACTGCAGCTTCCACACTATCAGCAATGCCAATTACTGCCGACTCTTTTGATTGCGGTTTTGGTCCCGGATAGCGATAGTCCTCTTCCTTTACTTCCAGCCCATTCTGTTTTGCTTTGTAGTAAAAATATTTAAGCAATGTTGTTCCATGATGCTGTTCGGCAATATCTACTATCTCCTTCGGCATCTTATGCTTCCTCAGCATTTCAGCCCCATCGGCAGCATGGGCGATTATTATATTCTTGCTGGTATGCGGAGGGAGGCGATCATGCGGATTCTCAATATTAACCTGATTCTCGATAAAAAACTGAGGCCGCTTTGTTTTACCGATATCGTGATAATAGCATCCCACCCTTGCCAGAAGGCCATTCGCCCCAATAGCTTCACACGCTGACTCGGAAAGATTGGCAACCATTACACTATGATGATAAGTTCCGGGAGACTCGGTCAGTATCTTTCTCAGCAGAGGATGATTAGGATTAGATAGTTCTATCAGCCTCATAGTAGACAAAATTCCAAAACCTGCCTCGAAATACGGCAGCAGGCCAATTGCCAGCACTGCAGACGAAATACCTGAAATCAGAGCAATAACAAAGTAAAAGCCATATTCAATCGTATCATAGTGGCCGTTTCTTAAGAAAAGCATTGAAAAGATAACAAGTATGTTTACTGCGGATACAAATAAACCAGCCTGCAAGATTTTGGAGCGGCGATTCTGCTTGCTCAAAAACAATATAGCAGCCAAGCCGCTGCAGAGGATATAAATGGCTGATGTCAGCTGAAATGTGCCAGTAACGCCTTCATTAAAAATTACGCTTCCTGCAATAGCCATAATGATCGTATAGTACATGGCAAGCTTTTCATCAATCAGTATTTTGATTAGCATAGCTCCCATGGCTGCAGGGTAAATGTATCCTATCTCTGAATAATCAGCATATTGGAATAGACTGATGACCTTCATCAGCAATATGGATAAGATAAAAATTAGGCTAAACAGCAAAAGATAACTTTGCTTTGTTTCCCGCTGCACGTTCATTTCATGGAAATAATAATATAGGGCTGATAAGACAATGACGATTATCAGCGATAGCCCTATAAAAGGCTGAATCGAATTAACACTGTCAAGAAGTCCTGCAAGTTCCAGCTGCCTGTATATGTCCCGGCTGATAAGCTGATTTTCCTCTACGATTATCTGTCCCTGCAGGATCTTAACCGGCTCGACACTCTCAACAGTCTGCTGTCGTAATTCTTCCGTGGCAGCAGGATCATAAAATTGATTTTGATATATAGCATAACGTCCCAGTTCTATTGCAGCTTTTTTTAAATCTGAATTCAAGCTGGTGAACTTCAATTCTTCTTCAACCCGCTTTTTCGCGTTCTCCACCTGTTCAGCCGGAATCTCATTATTCATAATTTTATTGATGGCCGTTACCGTAAGGTCTTTTGCAATGCTCAGCTCCCCCTCCTTTGCCTGCAGCAAAGAAAGGAAAACGCCATCTGATACCTCACGTGTTACGTCATCAGTGAGCTTTTCCTTAACCATAGCCAATTTATCTTCAGGACGGGTGGCTTCTGGGTCCGGTGCCTCAACATTATTATCGGCCTCAGTTTGAGCAGCTTTCTTTTTCTCTTCCATCTCTTCTTTTACTTCATCGTTCACTTCCGATACAGATCCGAAAATGGAGGTAACCAGGTCAACTCTGTTTTGTGCAATCTCTTTTTTTACAACGTAAATATCCTTAACATTATTTTCTGCTTCTTTTCTCTTTCTTTCTGTGCTAGCTTTATCCTCTATTGTTATTGGAGACCTTATAGTCTGTTCAGCAACAGAGAACAGACTTAAATCCAGTTTTTCAGGCTTAACATTGCTATACATGGAAAAATACATAACAATCCCCAAGAGAATAAATAAGAGAACACGAAAAAAGGTCATATTAAGCAAATTTCTGATTGTTGACATACTCTGCTGAAGGTTTGGCACATTTACCCCTCCTGTCCTGGGTAAAAAAATTCCAATAACTTTAAAAAGCATTTCAGTATTAATTATGTAAAATCATAACAGCTTTTCTGATGGTTTTCACCAAGAAAAAATGGCCTATCTATTAACAGGTTACCTAAACATTTCATTAATAGCAAATAATTCCATGATAAATCCTGCTATCATTCATACCGGTGGGATTTTTTACTTAACGAAAAAACCGCCAAAGTCGGCGGTTTAACGGTTCACTAGTTATCTTCCTTTTCGTATGCCTGGATAATCCTGGCCACAAGCGGATGCCGAACAACGTCACTTTGTTCCAAATGAACGAATGATAGCCCACTTACACCCTTTAGTATATCTTCAGCCACTATGAGGCCCGATTTTACTCCTTTTGGAAGGTCAACTTGTGTTCTGTCTCCAGTAATAATCATTTTTGAGCCGAAGCCAAGCCGGGTTAGAAACATCTTCATTTGGGCTTGAGTTGTATTTTGCGCTTCATCCAGAATGACAAAGGCATCATCTAAAGTTCTTCCGCGCATGTACGCAAGCGGTGCAATTTCAATCGTGCCTCTTTCAATCATTCTTTGTGTATGCTCTGCACCTAATATATCATGCAAAGCATCATACAATGGCCTTAAGTAAGGATCGACTTTTTCCTTCAGATCCCCCGGCAGAAAACCAAGGCTCTCGCCTGCTTCGACTGCAGGACGGGTAAGGATAATCCTTTTCACATTCCCATTTTTCAAAGCATTTACAGCCATGACAACAGCCAAATATGTTTTTCCCGTTCCTGCTGGACCTATGCCAAAAACCAGGTCATTCCCGCGGATTGCATGAATATATTGACGCTGGCCCAGTGTCTTAACGCGAATGGACTTGCCTTTTGCATTTTTTGTGATTTCTTCTTCATATAAATCACTGAAATACTCAAGTGTACCCTTATGAGCCATTTGAAGAGCATACATAACGTCTCTCTGGCTTATATTTATTCCTTTCCGGATTACATAAAGCAGTTTATCCAGAACCTTTCCAACGAGTTCTACCTTGTCCATTTCTCCAGACACATAAACAGATTCTCCCCTGGTTACAATGGAAACATTCAGTTCTTGCTCAATAACTTTTAGGTTTGCATCCGAATTCCCCAATAGGGCAATTGCTTCGTTTGGGTCTTCTAGCTGCAGGTTCATTGTTTTCAAGTCTTCTGTCATTCCGAATCTCCTTGAATAATTGGTTGTCCTTCTGCAATATTCTCAATAATTTGGAAATGTATTGCTATAGTTACTTTACCATTGTCAATTGATTGGTGCAAAACTTTTTCTCCCATAACTTTAGCATTTTCATCTAAGCTGCTTTTTATTTTTTTTCTTGCCAAATCTTTCGCAGCTTCAAATGCCTCTTTATTCGAATAAATTCTTGTGACTTGCTCCCTTTCACGGAACGTTTTATTCACATATGAAATAGGAAGCTCCCATTTCAGGAATTTTACGCTTTTTTCATTTTCCTCTAATTCATATTCTTCAAACTCCGGGCTCCCAAACCCCCATATTGGGATCTCAAGATTTCCGATCGTAAGTGCATGCTTGACTTTTTCATTGCCGCTGAATACTTTGAAAGTGCTCTTAAGCGGAAGAATGACCTCAGATTTATACCATGTTTCCCCGAAAATCTCCCCCTTCGAAGGAACAGTCTCTGTTTGACCTTCTTTCCCGATTATCCCTGAGACCAAAAGCTGTCCTGGCTGAACATGATCGTGTATATCAACGACTGGACGCCCTTCTTCGACAAACATATCTACAATGACGGCTTTTTTCTTCGCTACCAAATGGCGCGGACTTAAATACTCAGGCTTCTTAGGCTCATTTTTCTCTACGACCTGTAGATGGTAGGTTGTCCCTTTTAACTCCACACCTACCCAAGTAATGGCTTCAATGTTGTTTGAAAGTTGACGCTGAATAGACTCCACGTTATCAACAAAGAACTGCAGCTTTCCTTTTTTAACCCCCATCTTGTCCAATTCTTTGATAATCTGATATTCAGTAGCAGGATTTGCACCCTTAATCTCTATTCCCCAAACCATATTGGATAAAAGGAGAATGACTGCAAAAAATGCGAGGGCACCAGCAGCAAATCCGCTGTTTTTCAGCAGCCTTTTCACAAGGAATGGAGCTCCTGCCCGCTGCAGGAACTCGATTCTGCAATCGCTGTTCCTGGCGTGGCTCCTTATTTTTTTGGCATCTTCCAATTTCATTTTGAAGGTGACTGATTGCGTTCCATGGTTTTTTACATTCCAGATATTGATTCCGCTGCGGGTAAGCGCATTAATAAACCTTTCTATTCCCTTCCCGCTTGCTTTAACTGTTACAAGCCCCCTGTAAAATTCGATCCACTGGTTCTTCATTTCCTTCCCCCTGAATTCTTAATCAGTGTCTGAAATATAAGTTACTGAGTCAATTTTCCCCTCCAGCAGTATTTCTTCTGGCAGTATCGTTTTTATGACGAAAGCTTTCCCTCTAATTAAAAGCTGCCCCTGCTTCAAAAGCAGTCTTAATTCCTTATCTGAAAAAGCCAATAATCCCCTGTGGTTCTCTATATAGATATGGATTTGTCCAATCATTGTGATGCGGGGCAGATCCATCATGACATCTTGAGGAAGCTCCATATTTTTAGTCATCCAGCCGCGGACGAATTGTCCCCACTTTTTTGCCATAAAAAAAGAACCCCCTTTCATCTCATATTTATGAAATGAACGGAGGTTCTAGCACTTATTTTTGATAAGAATAGAATGTATCAATGCCAACCCTCCCAAAAAGGCAAATAACGCCTTTTGGTGAGACTCGTCTTGTGCTTGGGCCCGCAGGATAAGGAAGGCTTCGTCAGCATAAACATCGCACGAAGCGACAGCTTTTGGGAGGATGCGGGTCATGCAGACGCTGCCACAGGACGCAGCGATCTTAGTCTGCGTTCCTTCGCGGGCAAGGAGCTTCCACTTTTCTTATTGCTTCCTGTTCAGGGATCGGTGAGGATTTTTTGATCTTGGTGGCCCAAGGATTTCAGACCAGATTATTCCGTCAGCAAGCGATTGTTTCCTAAACTCAAAACTTCCTGCTCCAGATGGTTCTTTTCGATGCTCTGCGTTTGTATTGGAAGCTGTTTTCGCTATTTTACTTGCTTTTCTTTCTGCAGCTCTCCGCTGATTCTGAAGAGCCTTCATGCTTTCTTCAGCCTGCTGTTTACGCTGCCTGTATTCTTCTTCTATTCTTTTGGCTTTCTCTTCCTGCTGCCTGTATTCTTCTTTTAGCGTTTCGGCCAATGCAGAATCTGCCGAAGTTCTTTCTGCCTGTGCCCTCTGCTCTTGCTGTACTGAACGGGGAGTCTGTTTAACAGGCTTTTCCTCCTTCTTTTTTTTGAAGAAGGAGGAAATGAAAGCTATTAAGGCAATAAGAATAAAAGGATTCTCCAATAAGAATTCCAAGAGAGTTTCCTCCCTTCTCCCAATATGGGATCATTTAGTCATTTTTGCGGCCATTTTTGCCATCATCACTCATATTGCCGATTGAGTCCCTCATTTCGGTATCAGCCGAGATGTTTTGGATATTCATATAGTCCATTACACCAATATTTCCAGAACGGAGCGCTTCTGACATGGCAAGCGGCACCTGAGCCTCTGCTTCCACAACCTTCGCTCGCATTTCCTCAACGCGGGCTTTCATTTCCTGTTCTTGCGCTACTGCCATTGCACGTCTTTCTTCCGCTTTAGCTTGGGCAATCTTCTTATCTGCTTCAGCCTGTTCAGTCTGAAGTTCCGCACCAATGTTTTTGCCGATATCGACATCTGCAATATCAATCGAAAGGATTTCAAAAGCGGTGCCTGCGTCCAGACCTTTTGAGAGAACGGTCTGAGAAATCATATCTGGATTCTCCAAGACCTTTTTATGATTATCAGATGAACCGATTGTAGATACGATCCCTTCCCCGACACGTGCTACGATTGTTTCCTCTCCAGCTCCCCCGACAAGGCGGTCAATATTGGCTCTTACAGTAATTCTGGCCTTTGCTTTAACCTCAATACCATCCATCGCCACCCCTGCAATAAAAGGTGTTTCAATTACTTTAGGGTTAACGCTCATCTGTACTGCTTCCAAAACATCTCGGCCTGCCAAATCAATAGCGGCACTTCTCTCAAAACTTAAATCGATATTTGCACGATGGGCTGCAATCAATGCATTCACAACCCTGTCAACATTACCTCCGGCCAAATAATGGCTTTCCAGTTGGTTTGTTGATACATTCAGCCCTGCTTTGTGTGCCTTAATAAGCGGGTTAATAACACGGCTTGGGATAACCCGGCGAAGCCTCATCCCAATTAATGTAAAGATACTGACTCTGACACCTGCTGCCAATGCTGAAATCCATAGCATTACCGGTACAAAGGTGAATAATATCCCAAGTAAAATGACACCAAGTACAACGGCAACCAGAACAAATACTGTCCCTGCTTCTAACATATTCCTACCTCCTGATGATTTTATTTATCTAAATCAAGATTAGATACTTCCCTTACAACAATACGTGAGCCTTCTGCTTTAACAACTTTTATTTTTGCCCCTTTAAGGATAAAGCCTCCCTCACTGACAACGTCAATCCGCTCATCCCCGATGACGACTGTACCAGATGGCCTTAGAGCTGTAAGTGCATAACCCTCAAGGCCAAGCAATTCAAGTCTGCTTTTATTTGAGATATAGCCTTTTTCTGTATTTGTGCTATCGGTTAATATAATTTTTTTAAAGAATTTCATCTTTTTACCAAACACCTTTATCATTAATATAGATGCCAATATTGAAACTCCCATAGCAATTAAAATAGACATCCCCATATGGGCTGCATTGTCAGCAGCCAGGAACAGGCTGCCCAATACTGCTGCTATTCCAGCTATTCCTGCAATTCCTCCAGGAAGGAAAAACTCAGCTATTATTAAACCTATGCCAATTACAAACAGAATTAAAGTTTCATATCCTGCCAGACCGGCCACCATATGGCCATAAAAGAAAAGGAGCAGAGCCGATAACCCCATGAGGCCAGGGATGCCGAAGCCCGGTGAATACAGCTCAAGAACAAGTCCGAGGCTTCCGATGGACAATAGAATTGGTATAACGACAGGATGGGTAATAAAACGGGCCACCTTTTCTGCAAAGCTTTCATCAATTGTCTGTATATCAGCTCCCTCAAAGCCGAGCACTTTCAGTAATTCCGCCCTTGAATCTACTGTGCCTTCCGAATACCCTACCTCTTTAGCCTGTTCCGCTGTAAGGGTAAGAAGCTTCCCTTTCGGCGCCCCCAAATCTGGCAGATCAACCGACTCATCTGCCATAGCAAGGGCATAAACAGGATCTCTGTCCGTTTGTGCGGCAGCACTCTGCATAGCCGCAAACCAGTATGATTCAGCTTTTTTGCCAGCCGTATTTCCCTGCTGATCAATAATTGCTGCAGAACCCATTGTTGAACCCGGGACCATGTATATTTCATCCGTATTCAAAGCTATATAGGCACCTGCAGATAAGGCCTGCTTATTGACAAAAGATATTGTTTTTATATTTGTCGAGGTTAACAGCCTTCCGATTTGCCCGGCTGCATCCACTGCGCCTCCGGGTGTATTTATTTCAAATATAATGGCTGAGGCATTTTCTTCTTCAGCTGTTTGGACCGCTCTGTTTAAAAATGCATAAAGCCCTTTTTCCACAGTTTCTTCAATAGGAACAATCAGTATTTTTTCATTATCGGCTTTTCCTTGAAAAGGGCTTCCTAAAAGCAGCAGAGCAAAAAACAATGAAAAGGCGGTTATTGCTCTTCTGGCAATCAAATCTTTCCCCCCTTTAACCGCAAAATTGATTCTATTTGTATTTACGATTCAATTATTAAAAAGTTTCATTTTTTATTTTTCCCTTTGATTAGTATTTACAAAGCGGCTGTATTATTAGTATAACCTAGAAATGAATGTAAATCATGCCAGCAGTATTTAGTCACATAGCCCTAAGGATATGCATAAAATAAGTCAGCGCAAAATAAAAAAGACCGTCAGCCAATGGCTTTCGGTCTTTTATTGCATAGTTTTATGAAAGGTGTTGTTGTACAAGTTTATTTACAAGTGAACCATCTGCTTTGCCTTTTACCTTAGGCATAATAGCAGCCATCACTTTTCCCATATCAGCTTTTGATGAAGCACCAGTTTCAGCAACCGTTTCTGCAACAATTTTTGAAACTTCATCTTCAGAGAGCTGTTTTGGCATATATAATTCGACATACTGAAGTTCAGTACGAATTTTTTCAACAAGATCTTCACGACCTGCTTTTTCAAATTCATGGAGGGAATCCTTGCGTTGTTTAACTTCGCGAGAAAGGACAGTCAGCTCCTGTTCTTCGTTAAGATCTTTACCAAGCTTGATTGCTTCGTTTTGAAGCGAAGCTTTAATCATACGAATGACAGTAAGCTTTTCTTTTTCTTTATTCCTCATCGCTTGTTTCATATCTTCATTTAAACGCTCGAGAAGACTCATTACATACACCCTCTCTTACCACTTACGCTTTCTAGCAGCCTCAGACTTTTTCTTACGTTTAATACTAGGTTTTTCGTAGAATTCGCGCTTTCTTGCTTCCTGCAAAGTACCAGTTTTTGATACTGAACGTTTGAAGCGACGAAGAGCATCTTCAAGCGATTCGTTTTTACGAACGACGGTTTTAGACATTCTCTTTCCCTCCCTCCGAGCACAACACACTTACATCAACAACATGGTTTATTCCATGTACCTTGCAATTATAATATAACAGCTTATCAAGGTCAACAGTAATTAGCCTGCTATGAGATGAGTTTTTATTTGATTGTGATTGTTTAATACCCCGTTCATCACAAACGAAACAAATTTTCGCACTTAAGCATGTCCCAGCATACTGTCCCATAGTATTAATTGTAGGGGGTGAATGCTTGGTCCAGCTGTTATTATTTTTTCTGCTAATCGGGTTATTTATTTATGGTATGACACTTTTAAGGTCAGGTCTATTTAATTTATCTGCCGATTCATTAAAAAAATGGCTGGCAGTGATGACAAATTCACCCTGGAAAGGCCTTGTTATTGGCACAATCGTCACAGCTGTCCTGCAGAGCAGCTCAGCGGTAATGATCATTACAATTGGAATGGTAGCTGCACGGATGCTTACTTTTCCCCAGACAATCGGCATCATTTTAGGAACCAACATCGGGACAACATTTACGACAGAATTAATCACTTTTAATATAGAATCTTATATTATTCCGCTTGCTGCTGCCGGAAGCATCCTGGCTGTATTGAAGAAAAACAGCATGCGAAGCACCGGTCTGGCATTGCTGGGTTTATCAGCGGTTTTTGCAGCCATGCGCGGGTTTGAATATCTTGCCAGTTCAGTTAAAAATAATGATATGGTCAATCATTGGCTGCTTACCTTGGATGGGAATTATATGTTCGCAGTAGCGGCTGGGATTGTCCTTACTGCGATTATCCAATCAAGCACCGCAACAACTGGCATTATAATGGGGTTTTTAACTGCAGGAGCAATGGATTTGGATACCGGCATTGCCATAATGCTTGGATCTAATATCGGAACATGCGTAGACGCTTATTTGGCATCCATTGGTTCTGGAAAAGAAGCAAAGCTGACTGCCTTTGCCCATATCTGGCTCAACTGCCTAGGTGTCGCAGCCTTTTATCCTTTTATTCATGCCCTTGCTGTTTTTGGACAAAGTGCAGCAGGTTCTCCGGATGTGCAGCTTGCACACATCAGTGTTTTATTTAATGTAATATCTTCACTGCTTGTTCTTCCAGTTGCAAATCAGTTTGGAAGGTTTGTCATCAGGCTTCATGACCGATAGAACAATAAAAAAATGCCGGTAAATCCCGGCATTTTTTTCAACAAATATAAAATTTTAAATTTCGACAACTGTCTACAGGTGCCATCGGCTCACAGGTCTAAGCCGATAAACGGGCACCTTCCGCTTTTCTTAGTAATCCGAATCGCTTGTTAAACCGTTGACAATAGCAGCCCCAGAGCTTGCCCCAATTCTCGTTGCACCTGCATCAATCATTTTCTGTGCATCTTCAGCGCTTCTGACACCGCCTGAAGCTTTAACACCGATTTCCGGGCCGACAGTTTTTCTCATCAGGGCGATATCTTCTGCAGTTGCTCCGCCTGTTGAAAATCCTGTAGATGTTTTAACAAAGTCAGCCCCTGCTTTTACAGAAAGTTCACATGCACGAACTTTTTCTTCTTCAGTAAGAAGACAGGTTTCGATAATAACCTTTGTTAGTGCCTTTCCTTTGGCAGCATCAACAACCGCACGGATATCTCTCTCCACTAGCTCATTGTCTCCGCCTTTTAAAGCGCCAATGTTAATGACCATATCTACTTCTGTTGCACCGTTTTCGATGGCATTCTTTGTTTCATATGCTTTTGTTTCAGGTGTGGAAGCTCCCAGCGGGAAGCCGATTACCGTGCAGACTTTCACTTCAGTCCCGTTAAGCAAGTCGCTTGAAAGTTTGACCCATGCCGGGTTTACACAAACTGATGCGAAATTGTATTCTTTAGCCTCGGCACAGATTTTCTCAATTTGGTCTTTTGTTGCATCGGCTTTAAGTAATGTATGATCGATCATTTTTGCTACGTTATTTGTCATTGTAACTACTCCTTTTAAAAAACAGTTAGTTGTACGTACCTCTTACATAATATCACTTAGATAATAAAATATCGAGCACTATTTATGTTTTTTGTAATCGTTTTCGAAAGTAGTTTTTCCCAAAAGATATTAATAAATTAATCAAAATCACTTTTCTCGTAGATTGATGTTTTTGCTTAGGAATTCATCCCCTTTGATTTCAGCACGGGGCACCTGCCTTACGCGGGGAGCAACGGGAGCCTCCTCACCCAGGACATTGATTAAGCTTCCCGGAATGAGCACCGCACGAAGGAAATGCTTCAGCATTTTCGAGGATCAAGTGCCCTCCACTCCAATCAACTCCGTAACTTAGTTATTTTAAGAGCAATAAACTAAACAATAACAGCTTAATAAAAAAAGGAATTACCCTTGGGTAATTCCACTAAACTGCAGCCTCTTCTGTTTCATTCAATTCATCAAGGACTCTAACAAATTGACCTTCATTGTAAGGGTAGCCAGCTTTTGTAATCTTAACTTTTACAATCTGGCCGACCATTTCTTCTGCCGCCGGGAAGACGACTTTCAAGTAATTGTCAGTGTAGCCGACAAATAAACTGCTGTCACTGCTTTCCTTAAAGCTTTCCTCCGGAATCACTTCAAGAACTTCGCCTTCATACTGAGATGCGTATTCTTTTGCAAGCTGATCTGATAATGCAATCAGGCGATGGACACGCTCATTTTTAATTTCTTCATCAATCTGGTCGTCCATTCTCGCTGCAGGTGTTCCTGTACGCTTTGAATAAGGAAATACATGAAGCTCGGAAAATTTATGTTCTTTAATAAAGTTGTAGGTTTCCATAAATTCTTCTTCTGTTTCTCCCGGGAAGCCAACGATAACATCTGATGTAACAGCCAAACCTGGGAGAGCTTCTTTCAAGCGCTCAAGACGCTCAGCAAAGAACTCCATGGTATACTTGCGGCGCATTCTCTTAAGGACAGTATTTGAGCCAGACTGAAGAGGAATGTGCAAGTGTCTTACAACAACCTTGGACTGATCCATAACTTCAATAACTTCATCGGTAATCTGGCTGGCTTCAATTGAAGAAATTCTTAAACGTTTAAGACCTTTTACCTGAGCCTCCAGATCCCTAAGAAGCATAGCCAGATTATAATCTTTCATGTCTTCGCCATACCCGCCTGTATGGATTCCAGTCAGAACAATTTCTTTATAGCCGGCATCAACCAGCTGCTGCGCCTGGCGGATTACTTCTTTCGGATCCCTGGATCTCATTAAACCGCGCGCCCAGGGGATAATGCAGAAAGTACAGAAGTTATTGCAGCCTTCCTGAATTTTAAGGGAAGCACGTGTCCTATCGGTAAATGCCGGAACATCAAGCTCTTCGTAGACACGATTCTTCATGATGTTTCCAACACCATTAATCGGCTGCCGTTCTTGTTTATACTGCTCGATATATTCAAGCATCTTTACTCGATCCTGGGTGCCAACAACGATATCCACACCAGGAATCGCCATAATTTCAGCCGGTGAGGTTTGTGCATAACAGCCCGTTACACAGATAACCGCATCAGGGTTTTTCCTGATTGCCCTTCTGATTACCTGTCGGCTTTTCTTATCACCAGTATTTGTAACCGTACATGTATTAATTACATATACATCTGAAACGGATTCAAAGTCTGTCCGTTCATAGCCAGCTTCTTTGAACAGCTGCCAAATGGCTTCTGTTTCGTAATGATTGACTTTGCAGCCAAGTGTATGAAATGCAACTGCAGGCATCTAATTTCACCCCATTAATTCAAAATGATAGGAAACAGCTGACAGCAAATAGAGAGGTGCTGTCTCTGTTCTTAAAATACGCGGCCCCAATCCGCAGGCAACAAAGCCTGCTTCCTGCAGCAATGAAACTTCATTGTCAGAAAGACCGCCTTCAGGCCCGAATACAACCATAAGCGATTGTCCTTTATTCATAGAAGTAAGTGTTTTATAGAGCACAGAGTCCTCTCCCTGCTTCGCTTCTTCCTCAAAGGCAATCAATTTATATGAATAATCTCCAGATAATTTCAGCAATGACTTCAAATCAAGAGGTGCAAACACTTCAGGCACCATGGTCCTGTGTGACTGTTCAGCAGCTTCTTTAGCAATCTTCTGCCATCTCTCTGCTTTTTTCACAGATTTCTTCGCATCCCATTTTACTACTGAACGGGCTGAAGTAAAAGGGATAAAACGGTGTGCTCCCAGCTCAGTGCCTTTTTGAATGATCCACTCAAGCTTATCCCCTTTAGGCAGTCCGCTCACAATCGTAATATTGGCAGGCAGCTCAGAAGACCCTTCAATCCATTGTACAACTTCTGCAGCCACATGTTCATCGGTAATTTCTGCAATTGCGCAAAGTGCACTATTTTGGGATTGATCAACACAGATAATCTGATCGCCTTCTTTCATGCGCATTACTTTTACAATATGATGGCGGTCTTCCCCTTTAATTAGAAAGACATTTTCCTTTACAGCACTCTCTGTGAAATACCGCTGCACAACCTGCACCCTCTTTCTTGCCTGTCCAGAATTCTTTCAACTGTAAAAGGGGGGTAAGTTCATTACCCCCTTTTTTACATTATTGCTTTCTCCTTGCCACAATAGCAACCCAATCTTCCATTTGAATGGTTTCTTCAACTTCAAATCCCGCTGCGGAAATAGCATCTCTTACTTCCTGTTTCTTCTGCTGGATAATGCCTGAAGCGATAAAGTGCCCGCCTTCCTTTACGACAGATGCAACATCATCAGTAAATCTGAGAATCACTTCTGCCAGGATGTTTGCAACGACCACATCAGCTCCCTGACTGACACCGTCGAGCAGGTTTCCTTGTGAAACCTCAACTATATCCTGCACTTTATTCAGCTTAATATTTAATTTAGCTGAATTTACTGCCACTTCATCAAGATCAAGTGCTTTCACCTTCTCAGCACCGAGCATAGCTGCTGCAATGCTTAAAACTCCCGATCCTGTTCCTACATCTACAACTTTATCACCCTGTTTTACTGTTCTTTCAAGTGCTTGTATACACATCACCGTTGTAGGGTGTGTTCCCGTTCCAAAGGCCATTCCAGGGTCAAGCTCTATGATAAGTTCATCACTGCTGACAGGTGTGTAATCCTCCCAGGTTGGGACAATTGTAAAACGTTCTGAAATTTTTACAGGATTATAGTATTTTTTCCAGGCAGTAGCCCATTCTTCTTCATTTACTTCACTGATGCTGACTTTATTTGCCCCGATGTCAATGTTAAATAATATCAGGTTATTGATGGCTTCTTTTATTTCATCGACAGTTTCACCGAGAAAACTATTTACTGGCAGATACGCTTTTACAATTACGCCTTCTTCAGGATAATCCTGCGGATTGAGCTGGTAGATTTCACCGAATTGGTCCTTTCTTTCTTTTACAAGTTCTAAAGGATCCTCAATTACAACTCCGCTTGCTCCGGCTTCATGCAAAATATTCGAAATCGGTTCAACAGCTTCATTTGCAGTATGAATACTGATTTCTGACCATTTCACTACTACCAACTCCATTCCTTTATTCACCTTTAAAGGCTCGTTTTACTTTCGAAAAAAAGCTTTCTTCCTGTTCTCCCTGAGGAACTGTTCCGCTGATTTCAGCAAATTCGCTTAAAAGCTGCTTCTGTTTTTCTGTCAGCTTTGTCGGAGTAATAATACGGACAATAATATGCTGATCCCCTGTTCCATATCCTCTGACATTAGGGACACCTTTTCCTTTTAGACGGAATTTTGTTCCTGTTTGTGTGCCTGATGGGACTTTCAGCTTTACTTTTCCATGCAGTGTAGGCACTTCGATCTCATCGCCAAGGGCTGCCTGCACAAACGTAATAGGCATCTCACAATATACATCATCGCCATCACGCTCAAAGAATTCATGTGAACGAACATGGAATACGACATAAAGATCGCCAGGAGGGCCTCCATTTACACCGGGTTCCCCTTGACCAGCCACTCGAAGCTGCTGGCCATCATCAATGCCTGCAGGAATTTTCACATGTATCTTCCTGCGTTTTTGTACTTTACCAGTTCCTCGGCAAGTAGTGCACTTCTCTTTAATTTCTTTGCCGGTGCCGTTACAATAGTGGCAAACCCTTCTATTTACTATCTTGCCAAATGGCGTATTTTGTTCTACATTCAGCTGACCTGATCCATGACAGTGACGGCATGTTTCCGGCTTCGTTCCTGGCTTCGCGCCTGATCCGCTGCATGTCTCACACGTTTCTTCACGCGGAATTTCAATATCCGTCTCTTTGCCAAATACTGCTTCCTCAAAGGATAAGGACATGGTGTACTGCAAGTCTGCACCCTGTCTTGGGGCATTTGGATCACGCCGGCGGGAGCCTCCTCCGAAGAAGGTGCTGAAGATGTCTTCAAATCCGCCAAACCCTTCAAATCCGCCTCCGCCAAAGCCCTGATTAGGGTCCGTATGCCCAAATTGATCATAGTGGGCCTTTTTCTGGTCGTCGCTGAGGACTTCATATGCTTCTTTAACTTCCTTGAACTTCTCGTCTGCATCAGGCTCTTTATTAATATCAGGATGATATTTTTTTGAAAGCTTTCGATAAGCCTTCTTAATTTCATCCTTGGATGCACCTTTGCTGATTCCAAGAACTTCATAGTAATCCCTTTTACTCATGATTACCACTCCCCGATTCATTTCACATAAAGGTTATTGTATCATTCTCTAATTATATTCCGCAACCGCAATACACACTTCTAATGCAGAGAATTATGCATTGGCATTTGCCGCTTCCCCAAAGAAAGGACCCCGGTCCACTCATAGGGCAAGGGGCAAAAAACACTTTTATGCATATTTAATGGATTGCTTCAAACAGAAATAAAAGCCAAAGCCAAGAAAAACCTGACTTTGACTTTTGATGTGAACCTGTAGCTGGTGTGTAGATCACACCATCATTTAATTGATGATTTATTTATCGTCTTTAACTTCTTCGAACTCAGCATCGACGACATTATCGTCGTCACTTTTGCTTTCAGTGCCTTCTGCATCCTGTGCACCCTGAGCAGCTTGAGCCTGCTCATAAAGTTTCATTGTTAACGCCTGGACAACCTCCTGCAGGGCATCTTTCTTCTCACGGATTTCATCCAAATCGTTCTTTTCAATTGCAGCCTTTAGGGCATCTTTTGCTTCATTTGCTTTGTTCACTTCAGCTTCATCCACTTTGCCTTCAAGATCTTTTAGAGTCTTTTCGGTAGTGAATACCAGCTGATCCGCTTCATTGCGAAGTTCAACTTCTTCTTTGCGCTTCTTATCTGCTTCAGCATTTTCTTCAGCTTCTCTTACCATTTTTTCGATTTCTTCATCAGATAATCCTGTTGAAGATTTAATCGTAATGGCCTGCTCTTTATTTGTGCCCAAGTCTTTAGCGCGTACGTTCACGATACCATTTTTGTCGATATCGAAAGATACTTCGATTTGAGGCACTCCACGAGGAGCAGGAGGAATATCGCCAAGCTGGAAGCGGCCCAGTGTTTTATTATCTGCAGCCATCGGACGTTCCCCTTGAAGCACATGGATATCAACAGCTGACTGGTTATCAGCAGCAGTTGAGAACACTTGGGATTTTGATGTTGGGATGGTTGTATTGCGTTCAATCAGCTTAGTGAACACTCCACCCATTGTTTCAATTCCAAGTGACAAAGGAGTTACGTCCAATAGGACAACATCCTTGACGTCACCTGTTATTACACCGCCCTGAATGGCTGCACCCATTGCAACAACTTCATCAGGGTTAACTCCTCTATGCGGTTCTTTTCCTGTTTCTTTCTTGATTGCTTCCTGTACGGCAGGAATACGAGTTGAACCGCCGACAAGGATAACTTTATCAAGTTCTGAAGGAGTCAATCCAGCATCCTTTAACGCCTGGCGTGTAGGTCCCATTGTGCGTTCTACAAGGTCTGCAGACAGTTCTTCAAATTTAGCTCTTGAAAGTGTAACTTCAAGGTGTAAAGGTCCTGCTTCCCCAGCCGTGATAAACGGAAGCGAGATTTGCGTTGAAGTCACACCTGAAAGATCTTTTTTCGCTTTTTCAGCGGCATCTTTTAAACGCTGAAGAGCCATCTTATCTTTGGCAAGGTCAATGCCATTCTCTTTTTTGAATTGATCAACCAGGTAGTCAATAATTACTTGGTCAAAATCGTCTCCGCCAAGACGGTTATCTCCGGCAGTGGATTTTACCTCAAATACTCCATCGCCAAGTTCAAGGATAGACACGTCAAAAGTACCGCCGCCAAGGTCATAAACAAGAATTGTCTGGTCTTCATCCATTTTATCAAGACCATAAGCCAACGCTGCAGCAGTAGGTTCGTTGATGATTCGTTCAACTTCCAGGCCGGCAATTCTGCCTGCATCTTTTGTAGCCTGACGCTCAGCATCGTTGAAATATGCAGGAACTGTGATTACTGCTTTAGTAACATTCTCGCCAAGATAGTCTTCTGCATAAGATTTCAAATATTGAAGAATAATAGCAGAAACCTCTTGAGGCGAGTATTCTTTTCCTTCGATTTCAGTTTTATGATCAGTTCCCATGTGGCGTTTAATGGAAATGATTGTGTTCGGGTTTGTAATAGACTGGCGCTTTGCGACCTCTCCGACCTGGCGCTCGCCGTTCTTAAACGCAACAACTGAAGGTGTTGTACGGTTGCCTTCCGGATTTGGAATTACTTTTGGTTCGCCGCCTTCAAGGACAGCGACACATGAGTTTGTTGTACCTAAATCGATTCCGATAATTTTGCTCATGTTCTTTACCTCCCCAAATATGTAGTTATTGATTTACTTTAACCATTGATGGACGAATGACTCTATCCTTTAACTTGTAGCCTTTTTGAAATTCTTCGACCACGATATTGGAATCAAAATTCTCATCTTCCACCTGCATCACAGCCTGGTGTAAATGAGGATCGAATTCTTTCCCAACTGCTTCAATCTGTTCTGCGCCTTCTTTTTTAATAGCCTCCAGCAAGCTGCGGTAAACCATTTCCATCCCTTGAAGGATAGATTTAGCCTGTTCATTTTCAGCTTCCATCTGAAGAGCCCTCTCAAAATTGTCAATTGCAGGCAGCAAATCGGAGATTAAGCTCTGTGCTCTATATTTTTCAGACGCTTCAAGGTCAAGCCTTGCACGGCGCCGGGAATTTTCAAAATCAGCCTGAAGGCGGTAGATGCGATTCTCTTCCTTTTCCAGCTTGCCTTCCAGTTCAGCTATTTTCGCTTTCGCTGCTGTAAGCTCTGCATCAGTGCTTCCCTCATCAGTACCAGCTTCTGCTTCTGCCTCCGCAAATACCTCTTCAATAAGAGCCTCATTTTCGGTTCCTTCAGGTTCGTTGGTTTGTTCATTTAATTCTTGGTTTAGTGTGTCTTTCTCTTCTGCCAACATGTTCACCTCCCTTAAAGAATGGGTGTTTCTTCGAAATAAAAACCATAAGGAAAGGAGTGGAAAGGTTTTTCCACCCTTAATCAATATCTCCACCATCACCTGTTTTGATACAGTTTAGATAAAACAGCTGATAGGTCTGCACTGATATAGTTCAATAAGCTTATGACTCTTGAATATTCCATTCTGGTCGGCCCCAGAATGGCAATGGTACCGAGCTGTTCGGTGCCGATCGAATAGCTTGCTGTTATCAGACTGCAGTTTTCCATTGCTGAATTATTATTTTCCCGGCCGATTTTTATATTGATCCCTGACTTATTTTTACGGATTAAATCATATATGCCTTCTTCCTGCTCGATCATATTCATGAGGTTTTTAACCTTTTCAATATCATGAAACTCGGGCTGGCTGAGCATATTTGTTTTACCGCCGAAGAAAAGCTTATCATAGGCCGGTATCTTGATTGTATCGGCAATTGAATTCAGCATTAGATCGTAATTATTGATATGATGCCTTAAAAGAACGGCAACTTCTTTATATAACTTATTGTTCAGACTTTCCAATGGTGCACCGGCAAGCCGGTCATTAAGGATATTGACAACCTTCTCCAAATCACCGGCATCAATGTTTTCCGGCAAGTGGAACATCCTGTTCTCCACATGGCCAGTATCTGTGACAATAATTGCTATCGCTGTTTCTTTATTCAAGGGAACGATCTGAATTCTCTTCAGCTTGTTATCCCTTACTGCAGGCCCGAGGACAATGGATGTATAATTTGTCAGCTCAGATAGAATTTTTGCCGATCTTTGAACGATTTTCTCGAGCTCATAGATTCTTTCCGCAAAGATAGATTGCACTTTGTGGATATCATGCTGATTTAATTTTTGCGGGGATAAAAGGTGATCCACGTAGTAGCGGTACCCTTTTTCAGATGGAATCCTCCCCGATGAGGTGTGTGTTTTTTCAATAAACCCAAGTTCCTCTAAATCAGCCATCTCATTTCTGATCGTCGCGGAACTAAAAGAAATTTCTTCTTTTTTCGACAAGGTTCTCGACCCGACAGGCTGTGCAGTTTGAATAAAATCATCAACAATTACTTGAAAAATTAATAATTGACGATCTGTTAACACAGTTATCACCTCTGTTAGCACTCTTTGTTCCTGAGTGCTAATTCTACTAATAAATTATCAAATCAAACGTGCAGTGTCAATAATTTGGCTTTCTTTTTTCCCGACGCAATCCCCATGCCTGATTACCCTATAAAGGACTGAAATACTTCATTTCCAAGGAAGCGTCCTCGCCTTGTCAATTTAATATGCTCTTCCTCTGCAATAATTAATTCTTTTTCAGCATGCTGTTTAATTTGTACTTTAAACAGCTCCAGCGGATCTTTGCCAAATTTCTCTTTAAAGCGACTTATTGAGACACCTTCCGTTTTTCTCAGTCCAAGAAACATTTCCTCTTCCATCTGTTCTTCCAGGGGTACCTTATGCTCTTCCAGGATCGGAAGCCGGCCGTTTTCAATAGGCTCCATATATTTTTTCAGGGGTCCGTGGTTTGAACGGCGAAGCCCTTTTACATAGCCATGTGCGCCAGCCCCAAAGCCAAAGTACCATTCATTATCCCAATAAGTGATGTTATGCCGGCTTTCATAGCCTGGTTTTGCAAAATTGCTGATTTCATATTGCGCAAAGCCGTGTTTGCCCATTTGTTCCATTAATAATTCATACATCTCAGCTTCCACATCTTCTCCAGGAGTTGGCAGTTTTCCCTTCCTCATCAGATTATAGAATACCGTCTTGGGTTCAATGATCAGCGAATAGCCGGAATAGTGGGCAATATCCAGTGTAAATGATGTTTCGAGTGTATCCTTAAAATCCTGAAGTGTCTGGCCAGGAAGACTATATATAAGATCGATACTGATGTTATCAAACCCGACTTTTTTTGCAGCTTCAATTGACTGAAAAACGTCTCTTGCTCTGTGTGACCTTCCAATTTTTTTTAAGAGTTCATCATTAAAGGTCTGAACGCCAAAGCTGAGCCGGTTGACTCCTGCATCATGCAATATTTGAAGTTTTTCCTCAGTGAGATCTCCCGGGTTAGCTTCGAATGTATATTCCGTGAAAGAGTCATAGGGAAGCTGCCCTTTGATAGTGCCGCAAAGCTTTTCAAGCTGTTTCCCGTTCAGCGCAGTTGGCGTACCGCCTCCTACAAAGATGGAATCAAGGCGGGATGCAGGTACTTCTTTCAAAGCAAGATTCATCTCTTTGTCAAGAGAGTCCAGATATTCTCCAACTGGCTGGTTCTTCAAGAACACTTTATTAAAATCACAGTAATGACAGATATGTTCACAAAATGGGATGTGTATATAAGCTGCTTTAATCATTTATTTCACTACTTTCATCATTCAATCGCTTTCCACTTAATTTATATAGCTTTTTGAATTTCACCCGTTGATTTCCGCTGCAGGCACTCAAGCTTTCCCACGGGGCTCCCGAAGCTCCTCGACGCTCTGCGTCTTTGGGGTCTCCCCAGGCACGCTGCTCCCGCAGGACGATGAATAAGCTTCCTTGAATCAGCACCGCACGAAGAAAATGCGGCAGCATTTTCGAGAATCTCGGGCCTTTTGCTCCAATCAACTTAATGTTTTAATGATTTAGCCACTGGAAAGCAACAAGTTTTAAAACACATTCAATAAAAAAGAGGTTAGTGCTGTTATTATTATGACAGCATATCTAACCTCTTAAAACAAAGCAAATATTTTACTTTTTAGGGCTGTTATCATCCATCTTCAAGACTGCCATGAAGGCTTCCTGCGGAACTTCAACAGAACCGACCTGTTTCATCCGCTTTTTACCTTCTTTCTGCTTCTCCAATAATTTACGCTTACGGGAGATGTCTCCGCCATAACATTTCGCCAATACATTTTTGCGGATGGCTTTAATGGTTGAGCGGGCTACAATTTTCTGGCCGATCGCCGCTTGAATAGGAACCTCAAACTGCTGACGGGGAATTAGCTCTTTTAACTTCTCAACGATTACTTTTCCTCTTTCATAAGCAAAATCCTTATGAACGATGAAGCTTAATGCGTCTACTTTTTCTGCATTTAACAAGATATCCATTTTAACAAGTTTTGATGGCTTGTACCCAATTAATTCATAATCAAAAGAAGCATATCCTTTTGTATTGGATTTCAGCTGATCAAAGAAATCATAAACAATTTCCGATAAAGGAATTTCATATATAATGTTAACTCTTGTTTCATCCATGTATTGCATATCAATAAAGATGCCGCGTTTTTGCTGGCAAAGTTCCATTATGGCTCCCACATAATCATTCGGCGCCATCATTGTAGCTTTTACATAAGGCTCTTCGACACGGTCAATCTTTTGCGGATCAGGCATATTGGATGGGTTATCCACTTTAACCTCTGTGCCATCAGTCAGGATGACATCATAAATAACACTTGGTGCTGTTGTAATCAAATCAATTTTGAATTCGCGCTCAATGCGCTCCTGAATAATTTCCATGTGAAGCAATCCAAGGAAACCGCAGCGGAATCCAAAGCCAAGCGCTTGTGACGTTTCAGGCTCAAACTGCAGGGCAGAATCGTTCAGTTCCAGTTTTTCAAGTGCTTCACGCAAATCATTGAACTTGGCGCTGTCTATTGGATAAAGTCCGCAATAAACCATCGGATTCATCTTTCTGTACCCAGGAAGAGCTTCGGCTGCACCATTTTTCGCACTTGTGATGGTATCACCTACACGTGTATCGCCAACATTTTTGATTGCAGCAGTCAAAAAGCCGACGTCTCCAACTGACAATTCAGGCAATGGAGTGGATTTAGGAGTGAACACACCAACCTCAGTAACTTCAAACTCTTTGCCAGTTGCCATCATTTTAATTTTATCCCCTACTTTAACCGTACCTTCCACCACACGGATGTAGGCTACTACTCCACGGTAGGCATCATAAAGGGAGTCAAATATAAGCGCCTTTAAAGGGGCATCCGGATCACCTACTGGAGCGGGCACTTTTTCAACGACCTGTTCAAGGATTTCTTCAATGCCGATTCCTGCTTTTGCTGAAGCAAGTACCGCTTCAGAAGCATCGAGGCCGATGACTTCTTCGATCTCATTGCGCACCCGTTCCGGATCCGCACTTGGAAGGTCAATTTTATTGATGATTGGAAGAATCTCAAGATCGTTATCCAAGGCCAGATATACATTTGCAAGGGTCTGCGCTTCAATACCCTGAGCCGCATCCACAACCAGGATTGCACCTTCACAGGCTGCCAGACTTCGGGATACTTCATATGTAAAATCGACGTGTCCCGGGGTATCAATTAAGTGAAAAGTGTATATCTCTCCATCTTTAGCTTTATATTTTAGCTGGACGGAATTAAGCTTGATCGTGATGCCGCGCTCTCTTTCGAGGTCCATGGAATCAAGGAGCTGATCCTTCATTTCGCGCGATGTCAGCGCATTGGTTTTTTCAAGGATCCTATCCGCCAAAGTCGACTTGCCATGGTCAATATGGGCAATGATCGAAAAATTCCTTATTTTCTCTTGCCTTTTTAGTCTCTCTTCTCTGTTCATTATAAATAATTCAACTCCTACTATAAGAAAAGCGCAAGCGCCTTAAGACAGGCGCCTGGAGCCAAGTGTGTTCAATTTTAAATAGTCCTTTTAGTTTATACACTATTTTTGATTATATCAGTACGTTTGTGAAGATTCAATGCTAAGCTTTACGTCTTTAACCGTCCAAAAAAAATAAGGCTGCCCTCTTGAGCAGCCTATTTTCCGGTTATTAAGTCTGTAATGAATGCGACCGATTTTTCTGTCAGCTCTGATAAACCTTCGGATATACTTTTTCCCAGAGATGAAAAAAAGTTATATGCCTTCATCTCTTCAAGCTTTTCTTTTTTCTGCTGAAGATCATGGCTGGACAGATCATTCCCCAGGACAGATGCCTGCACTTCACCTTCATTGGTTTCATTTAAGGTTAGGGCACTTTTGAAATCTTCGTCATGGAAACCCTTCATTCTGTGGATTCCTTCATTTGCCTGCTGCATTCCAAATAATACTGAGACAAACATAAGGGCTGCCAGAAAAAGAGCTTTTAGCATAAATATTTTCATTCCGCATCATCCTAATACTATTTCTTTTCAGATTCACCGCCAGCTGATGAATTTACTTCCTCGGCCTGCCAATAATATTCACTGAACACTTCTGCGATTGCTTCTGCCGAACGGTTTAATTCTTCAAACGTATTATCAACTCCGCCAAATTCAATGAGAATGGCATTTCCCGATAAATCCTGATTGAAGTTGCCATTTGTCCCTGCACCTTCTTTTTTCATGATTCCCCTGCTTAACCCTTTGTACTTAACGTTCAATCTATCATGCAGCTCTTTCGCAAATTTTAAGTTCTTTTCATAGTTCGGGTTATTTCCGCCAATAATGAAAGCTAATTTGGCATAAGACTCTCCGTTTATTTCTTTCGTTGTATCTTTTTTTCTTTTTGAATCACGGTGAATATCGATTAAGTAAGACAAATCCCGGTTGGACGTAATTGCAGCCTGAACAACTTCTCTGGATTCCTGATAGGAGCGTCCATACGTTAATCCTTTCTTGCTTAAATTCCCCTGGATATCCGTTTTGTCGACAAAGGTCCCTATTCCTTTGCTCTCCATCTCTTCTTTAAGCTTATCACCAATCTTAGTAACGTTAATTTTGGAATGATAGGCTGCATCAGGATTGGTTACACCCTTTAAATAAGGAAGATAGGATTCAGTATTGTGCGAAAAGTAAATATAGACCGGTTTTTTATCACCTGTTGACATCGGCGGTGTTTTCGATTGTTTCGAATCACCGTCAGGCTCAAGTCCTTCGGTGTTTTGCAGGGCTGCTTCCTGTTCTGCCATCAGCACTTCGATAGGAGGAGAAGATTCCACAGGCATGTTTGTATAATCCGTTCCTTCACCAGCAACAAGAATCTTACTGTCATAAATAGAGAAGAATGGAAGCTCCCTTCCCAAAAGGCTTCTGGGATCATCCAAATTGACATTTGTGGATAGCTTAAAAACCAAATTGGCAATGCCCGGGGGAGAACTGGTTTCAGAAACCCCCTGGAGAAATGAGTGGTTTTCCCATCCAAGAAAATGATAAAGCATTTCTCCTGTCAGGCTGTTCGCGGCAGAATTAACTGAGGAGGAGCTGATTCTGTATTCCGGCTTTAATGAAGTTAATGCTCCGCTTATTGAAAATATCATAAAAAGAAAAAGCAAAAATCCGCCTATGGCTTTCAGCAAGCTTGTCCCTTGAATGGTTACTACAAGTCCGTTCGATTTAAAAGGTTTCATTGTTCCACCTCTCCTTGCTAGTCTAGTAAATGTTATGACTTTGCTAGAAAAGATAGAACATGTTATTTCCTATCTGGTATAAAAACCGGCATTATCCTGATTCACTTTTTGATGGAGTGCTGCGTTCAAACCGTTAGCAATTAAATTTGACATATCTTCAATAAATACATCCACTTCCTTTGGAGTCACCATAAGGTTGTGGCCCAAAGGAGACAGGACTTCATAAATAAGCTTCCGCTTCTCCTCTTCAGGCAAGGTTCCAATCATGCCAAGGAAGGTTTTTCTATGATGTTCTTCCGGCAGGTCTTCATCTGTCAGCTTCTTCTTCTCTCCAAAAGTCATTCCTGCAGGAGCCAGGGCACGCGATGGACGTCCGCCTTCTTTCATTTCCTTACCGAAATGCTTGAGGATGTAATCAATTGTATCGCTTGTAATGGACACAGCATCAACAACGGTTGGGATGCCAATCGCTATGACAGGTATCCCTAAAGTTTCTTTGCTGATTTCTTTTCGCTTATTCCCGACACCAGAACCAGGGTGAATCCCTGTATCCGAAATTTGAATGGTAGAATTCACTCTTTCAATTGATCGGGAAGCAAGAGCATCGATTGCAATGACAAAATCGGGCTTTGTTTTGTCAACAATGCCATAAATAATGTCACTTGTTTCTATCCCGGTCAGGCCCATCACTCCCGGGGAAATAGCACTTACTGGCCGATAGCCTTCTTCTACACTTTCAGGCTGCAGCTGATAGAGATGCCTTGTAATAAGCAAGTTTTCACATACTTGCGGACCCAGTGCATCGGGAGTGACATTCCAATTGCCCAGACCGACAATTAAACAGGATGCATCTTCATTGATTCCCAGCTGCTTAATAAATTGGGAGAACTCACTCGCAAATACAGACTCTACTTTGTGCTGCAGCTCCGTATCCTGCTGGCGTATGCCCGTCACTTCAAGGGTCAGATATTTTCCCTCTTTTTTCCCCAATGCCTCTGCACCTTCTTTTGTTACTTCAACAAAAGAAATTTTTATATCATTTTCTTCTCTTTCTTTAATTATTACGCCTTCTATTTGGGAGAGATTCTCCTGCTGATGAATATTGTCTTTCTGCCTGTCGGAAATAACCATTTCCCTGGCTTCAATGGCAAGGTCCGTTCGGACTGAGTATTGGCTTAAATCTATTGATTCCTTCATATTTATCCCTCACATTCTCAGCTATTGGAAAATAACACACATTATACTAAAATTCGGATATATACTATCATTGCCTTTAAAGTCCAAAAACATGCAGAATCGCCTCCAGCAATTTTGATTACAGAGTATTGCATTATGCCCCCGTGTTTGATAAAATATCACTTGTTCTTAATTATTGTTAATGAATGTGAATGTCGAGTTATAGAATCTCGATGCTTTTTCAGGAGGTGAATGGAATGCCAAACATTAAATCTGCTATTAAGCGTGTTAAAACTAGCGAAGCTCGCAACGCTCATAACGCTACAGTTAAATCAGCAATGCGTACAGCTGTAAAGAAGGTTGATGCTGCAGTCGTAAACAACGATGCTGCTGCTGCAACTGAATCTTTCGCTGATGCTGCTCGTAAACTAGACAAAGCTGCTGCAAAAGGTCTTATCCACAAAAATGCTGCTGGCCGTAAAAAGTCTCGTTTAATGAAAAAAATGAACTCTTTAAACGCTTAATGTTTGAAGATATCGGCTATCTTAAGGGATAGCCTTTTATTTTACGTAAAAAAGCGGTCCAGTTGGACCGCTTTTTTACGTAATCAGAATTACTAATTTTGTCTCAACACTCAAGGTGCCGGAGGCAGAAACGTTATTTCTTTATGGATTTTTTCTGAGAGCCTGACTTTGCAGACGAAACAGGAACATTTCAATCAGCATGGTTTTATTCATGCCTCCAGTTTTCATTTGGTAATCTGCATCAGCAAGCAAGCTTATAATCGCTGCAAGTTCTTCGTCTGCAAACATCTGCGCCTGTCCAGCTGCAAGTTTCACCCGGAAAGGATGAATCTTTAAGTAGCCGGCAATCTGCTGCTGGCCGTAGCCTCTTCTCGCAAGCTCCTTCACCTGATAAATCAATCTGAACTGCCCTGTAATAACAGATAAAATCTTAATGGGTTCTTCATTTTGCTTTAATAAATCATAATAAATTCTCAGGGCTTCTTCTATTTTGCGGTGAACAACTTTGTCTACAAGGGAAAAAATGTTTTGCTCCAATGACCTTGATACCATTTTCTCTGCCATTTGTTCATCGATTCGCTTCGTGTCATTCGCATATAAAGCTAATTTATCGATCTCGTTTGTCAAGATAAATAGGTTGGTGCCTGCCAATGTCAATATTAGCTCAACTGCCGATTCATCAATCTGCACGCCATTAAGTGCTGCGCGTTCCCTGATCCAGGCTTTCAATTCTCCTTCATTTAGTTTCTTTGCTTCAAGGATTGCAGCCGTTTTTTTCAATTGTTTAGTTATTTTTTTCCGGTCATCCAGCTTTTCTGCAGTTGAGGAAAATACCACCACTGAATACGGGGCAGGCTCTTTCATATAGGCTTCCAGCTTTGACAGATTATGCTCCTGTTTAGCCTTCGATTTTTCTGATGTTAAAAAAACTGGGTTATGTAAAAAGATCAGTCTTCTTTCCCCCATAAACGGAAATGTCTCCGCATCTTCAAGGGCTGTATCGATTGGGGTTTCCTCAAGGTCATAAGAGGATAAATTAAAATCAGCTTCATCTTCGCTTAGCACATTGTTGATCAGAAGCTGCTTCGTTTCGTTTATAAGATAAGGTTCTGTTCCATATAATAAGTAAATAGGAGCAAAACTTTTTGCTTTTATCTGCTTCCAAATATCAAAAACCAATTTCTTTCTCTCCGTTCGCCTTACATTATATTCACTTTATTGCAGTCTAACGGGCAGGGATAAAGCCCCTATCCCGCTGATTGCATGTTCACTATATATCCTAAAGAACCAATGCCAATTTGACAAGACATAAGAAATTGGCGCCCAGAAGAACGCCAATTTCCAATCTATATAGAACGCTGCCTCCTGAGGCCCGGGATACTCAGGAAGCTGCGGTGCACCTTTGTTCTATTATTTTCCCCTTGATGTGCCGGCATATTTGTGACAACTCCTGCTATTGCAGGAAAAGGGCAGGGGAACTCTAGATTTTTTTATTTGAATGACTTATACTATATAAGGAAATAGGAGGGGTAGACTGTGAACGAATTTGAAAAGAACGTCCAAAGCAAACGTAATGATGCCATCGACTCTGGAGTAGGATTCATCGTATCATTCGGTTTCTTCGCAACGTTATTTGTTATTGCAACAGTCATTAAATTTTTAGGAGCTTAATGGCTACATAAAGTAAGTAATTGTGTCATACCTCTGACACATCGAGGCTGCCTCAGCAGTCTCTTTTTTTTTGTGGCTGTAAGTGATAATAGGCATTGAGAGTATGGAAAGGGAGCTGAAGCATTTCTAACATATACTATGGAAGCTGAACGGAAAAGGTTCCTGAATTTCCTTTAAAAACATAGTTAACCGCCCCTTGCTTATCGGTTCTCAGAACATGCACATTAATGTCTTTAAGCCTGCCCATTACATCATTATGAGGATGCCCATACCTGTTGTTTCTGCCTGCAGAAATAACGGCAATTCTCGGCTTAACAGCAGCCAGAAATGATTCTGTTGTGGAGGTTTTGCTTCCATGATGTGCAATCTTTAAAACATCAATTTTCAAATTGGGATAAGCTTTTATAAACTCACTTTCCCCCGTTTCCTCCAAATCTCCGGTAAACAGCCAGTTAAGGCCACCCACTTTGGCAAAAAGGACAATAGAGCTATCATTTTTCCCTGTATACACGTCCCCCATCCGATCTCCAAATGGAGACAAAACTTGAAATACGGAATCTCCTTTTGACCAGTTATCTCCAGCTTTAGTGAATACAATATTGCTTTTTTTAAATTTAGCCTGAACAATCAAATCCTTTTCAGCCTCTGAAATTTCCGCTTCCTGTGAAAACACAACAGACTTTACCCTCATTTCCCTAATCACAGCTGATGCTCCTCCAATATGATCCATATCCCCGTGAGTCAAAAAAAACTTATCTATTTTACTGATCCCTTTGCTTTTCAGAAAAGGCACTACCGTATCCTTTCCTGTTTCATAAGGATCACTTCTCATCCTCCAATCCTCAGTGTCAAACATAAGCGTGCCTCCTGCATCTATCAGATAATTCCCTCTTCCATATGGAAGCTTTATCAGAATGCTGTCACCCTGTCCAACATCTATAAATGTAATTTCACCTGCAGGAGTAAACACATTCGACCAGTACTGAATTAGCATGGCAAGGATTGGAAGCACACCGCTCCTGATAAGAGCCTTTTTATTTTTTGACCTTTCCCAGCCTGCAAAGAATGCGGGAATCAGGAGCAGATAGACGATCAGCATAATCAGGGATGGCCTGCCAAGAACAAGGGTCGAGTTAGGAATAGCCGAAAGCAATTCAGCAATCCAATTTAGAAAACTGATAAGTCTTTCAAATACATTGAGCAATAAAACTGCTTTCCCCCCTGTTAATAAATCAAAAATGAAGAGAATCAACACCACCGGAAGGATTATGGAAGAATATAAAGGCACAAAAATCAGATTGGCAATTATGGAAATAATCGACACCTCATAAAAATGCCACAGAAGGATCGGAATGGCAGCCATCTGGCAAACAAAAGAAACTGCCAGGATAGCAGCGTATGATTCAGAAAATCTTTTGAGGATGATGGGAGCTGAGAGAATAAGCGATAGGGCGACAGCAAACGACAGCTGAAACCCGGCATTATAGATGATATAAGGAGAGATAAAAAGGTAGCCAATAAACACAATAGAGATAACATCAGCTAATTGAATAGGTGCCTTCAGCTTCTTTGCGAGCAAAACCACAAGCATCATAAACACAGCCCGCAGAACAGATGGTGCTGCCCCTGTCAGGATGGCATATAAAGGCAAAACCAATAATAAGATGCTGGTCATTTTTTCTCTGGTGATTCCGGCACGTACACCAGCAAGAAAGAACATCCCAGCAAGCATACCTACATGAAGGCCGGATATCGCAAGCAAATGGATAATTCCGATTTTCTGATAAGAAGCAATAGTAGCCTGATCAATAAAATTACGTTCGCCGAATATAAGGGCAATAGCCAGTGGAGCTGATTGTTCAGGAAAATGGTCCAGGAGATAATTAATTCCCGTTTCTCTTATTTTTAAAATGGTTAATACAAGGCTGCTTTTACGGTAACTGCAATCAGAGAGGTTTAACTGTTCCATTTCGAGTATCCAAAAGATGCTGTTGTGGTTTAGATATTCCTGATAGCTGAAGGAATTAGGATTGGTGGATGTTGGAGGGGGCTGTAAGGTGCCATTTACCCGGCATGTCATACCTGTTCCCAGGTTGTCTGTAAGGGTCTTTTTTTCTGCTTCGGATTTAATTTTATACCTGGCTGCCAGCTTTTCTTGTTTATCTGCTAATTCAATGAAGACTGTAAGAAGATCTCCATCTATTTTTGCAGATTCTTTCATTGTTACTTCGAACTCGCTCTCATTTCCGGAAAGGCTTGTCCTATTGTGTTCGGATGCAAATTCACTGCGCATGATAAAGGCAAGGAAAATCACTATCATAATGGCAGCGTTATAGGATGATAAAATATTTCTTTTTAAGAGGAAAAATGTCAGAAGAAAAATAACGATAGCAATAGCCGGATGAAAAAAAGATGTCAAAATTCCCAGCAATGAGGCAGCAGCCGCATAGATCCATCTGCCTTTCATATCATTTGCTCCTTTATTTTTTTAGAAGGAGTAAGACCTTCATTTCAGGTGTTACTCCTTGAATGTTTTATTTCTCGAAAAGCTTGTCCTTTGTTTCTTTATAGCTTTTCACCAAGTCCCTATCTTTTCCGCTTTTTTCAAGCTCATTTATTAATTCTTCTATAAAATCATGTTTTTCTTGTTTGCTGTCATCAAAGGACACTTTTTCTGCTATTACCTGTACTGTTTTCACTCCAGCCTTTTCAAAGAGCTCAATTCCATATGGGTGATTTTTATAATCCTGTGCGTAATAAACAGTTTTAATTCCCGCCTGTATGATCGCTTTGCAGCATTGGAGGCATGGAAAATGAGTTACATATATTTCCGCATCAGTTGTAGGTACCCCGAATTTTGCACACTGCAAAATCGCATTCATTTCCGCATGAATGGTTCTGACACAATGGTTATCAATAACATAGCAGCCTTCATCAATACAATGTTCACCGCCCGCAATCGATCCATTATAGCCTCCGGCAATGATCCTCTTATCCCTTACAATGGTTGCGCCTACCGCAAGCCTTGTACAAGTGCTCCTCAAAGCAAGCAAATGGCTTTGCGCCATAAAATATTGGTTCCAGGAAATCCGATCCATCTTGCAGTCTCTCCCCTTCCGTCTTTTGCACAGGCGTATATGCCCTTAATTCAAAAACATAGCTTTTTCTCTAAATAAGTGTAAGCCTCATGCTCGCTAAGGTCAATGGAATGAAATTATTTTACACTAATATGTTCTTTGAGTTTTTCAAAGGTTTTCTCTCCTATCCCTGATATTAATTTCAAGTCTGCAACATCCTTAAAGGGTCCATTTGTCTCGCGGTGTTCAATTATGGCTGCGGCCTTAGATGGGCCGATTCCCGGCAGCATCTGCAGTTCTGATTCATTGGCTTGGTTTAAATTTATCTTTCCATTATCCTGCTGGCCTCTCGCCTTTCCATCTTCGACCGTGGCCTCCTCGAGAATTTCACCCTTTTCTGGAACATATATGACCATTTCATCCGTAATATTGAGGGCAAAATTGATTTTAGTTCCATCTGCTTTATCTGTCAGTCCGCCTGCTTTTTCCAGAAGGTCTATCACCCTGTCACCTTCTGCCGCTTCGTATACTCCCGGCTTTTGTACAGCTCCTTTAATATCTGCCTTCATTGGCTGTGGCATCTGTTCCGCCTGTTCATCACCTTCTGTTTCCATTTCTTTATCATCATCTTCCTTTTCATTTAATTGAACTGTCTGTTCAATCTCAGGCAATAATTCAGCCTCTTGAACAGGCATGAAAAAATAATAGAGGAAGGCAGCCAGTGCAATGGCGGCTCCTGCAGCGTAAATTTTATGTGTTTTTATCCATTGAGCCATTAAGGATCAATCCTTTCTTTTTGGAATAAATGTGTTTTTGATACATATCGTTATATGAGAGAGCTTGCTTTTGAAGGAGGGATAAAGCAATGAAAATCGGTATAATTGGCACAGGTAACATGGGGAGAATACTGACCGAGGCTTTCCTCGATGGCGGAACCGTTTCCCCATCCTCCATGACAATTACCAATCGGACAGCGGCAAAAGCGATGGATATAAAGGAAACTCATCCGGATATTACAGTGGTAAATAACGCAAGAGAGGCCGCACATCGTTCTTCACTTATCTTCATTTGTGTAAAGCCTCATGATGTGTATAATGTCGTTCAGGATATTTTGCCGTCCCTGTCAAAAGATAAATGTGTAGTTTCAATAACCAGCCCTATTAGTGTAAAACAGCTTGAATCTATTCTGCCCTGTTCAGCAGCCAGGGCGATTCCAAGCATAACAAATCGGGCCTTATCGGGGGTTTCGCTTTTATCATTCGGTGAACAGTGCAGCGAGCATTGGAAAGGGATACTTCATAAGCTTTTTGAAAGCATCTCCACACCTGTCTTTATCGAGGAAAATATTACACGGGTTTCTTCAGATATTGTCAGCTGCGGACCTGCCTTTTTCAGCTATTTGACACAGCGCTTCATCAACGCGGCAGTTGCAGAAACGGAGATTGATAAAGAAACAGCCACAAAGCTTGCAGGAGAGATGCTGATCGGACTTGGGGATTTACTGAAAAAGGGATTTTATACATTGCCGACATTACAGGAGAAGGTATGCGTCAAAGGAGGAATTACAGGAGAGGGAATTAAGATTCTTGAAAGCGAGCTTGGCACAGTATTTGAGCACTTATTCCAGGCAACACATTCCAAGTATGACGAAGATCTTATTGAGGTAAAGAAACAGTATTCTCTCCATTAGCTATTCGATGTTAATGGAAATAATCCTTCTTTTTTCTAAAAAAAAACAGCCGGATTGCTTCACAGTCCGGCTGTAATATATATTAGTTCCTTTTCTTTGCAATAAAAATGATTCGTTCAGCCTGACTGCCTGGAGGGCCCTCTTCAAAATCTGCTGAAATGTCTAGCAGTTCAAATCCGCATTCTCTAAGCCAATTTTCATATTGATCAATAGGATACGTACGCTGGAAGTGAAGTTCGTCATAGCGGTCATACTTTCCGGTTTCTTCTTCCAGGACAAAAAATGAAAGATCATGCTCCACAGAATTAGGATATTCACCCTGATAGCTGTGCCAGATATATGAAATTTCCTCATCATTTTCAGCAAATGTCTGGTTCATAAATATCTGCATGATTTTATAAATGGAGTGAACATCAAATATAAAAAGACCATCCCTTTTCAAATGGGCGTGGGCCCTCATGAAGGTGTCCTTCACCTCTGATTCCGTCTTCAGATAATTTAAAGAATCACAAAAAATGCCAATAATGTCAAATTCACTGAATCCTTCAAGTTCAGCCATGTTTTGCAGGTAAAAGGGGATTTGCAGACCGTTCTGTTCTGCCTTTGCCTGTGCAACAGCCAGCATATCCTCTGATAAGTCCACACCAGTAACATCATACCCCTGTTTACTTAGCCTTATAGAAAGCTGGCCTGTGCCGCAGGCAAGGTCCAGCAGTTTTTTTCCGGGCACATTAAATTCCGCATGCTTTTCATTGATCAATTTAATCCAGCTGTCATAAGGAACATCTTCCATTAGCCTGTCATAGAGATAAGCGAACTTTCCGTAGCTCATTGGTTAAGCATGCCCTGAACGTTCTCGACCGGTGCATCGCCCCAAAGTCTTTCCAGATTATAGTAGCTTCTTTCATCCTTATGGAAAATATGAGCAACTATATCACCCATATCGACTAGAATCCACCTTGCTTCATCAAAACCTTCCATCCTTTTAACAGCAAACCCGTGTTCTTCAGATTTTTCTTTCATTTCCCGAGCAATGGCCTGCACTTGTTTATCTGAGTTGCCGTGGCAAATTACAAAGTAGTCCGAAATCAGAGAAATGCCTTTCATATTAAGTACTGTTATATCTTCTGCCCGTTTATCGTCTGCTGCTTTAACTGCTGTCATCAGCAATGTATTTTCATTCATCTAATCAGTCCTCCTTATTCATTACAAGGTCATTATAGGTTTGAAAGGACGCTGGAAAAACCGGCTGCCCTTTTTTCATTAAAAACATGATGGTATTTTGGACGGCCTTGATTAAGGCTTTGTTCAGATTTGTCTCCGCTAAATCACGCACTTCACCAACACCTGGAAAGTGCCTTCCAGGTTCAATATAATCCGCAAGATATATGATCTTTTCAAGAAGCACCATTCCCGGCCTGCCGGAAGTATGGTACCTTATAGCATCCAAAACCTCTTTATCATTAATTCCTGCTTCCTTCTCCGTCAGAAAAGCACCGACGGGAGCATGCCAAAGTTCACTATTGTACTCCAAAAGCTCACTTGGCATTCCTTCCTTAATGATAATTTCCCTCATCTCTTCCTTAGGACGAAACTTAGCATAATCATGAAAAATAGCCGCCAGTTCCGCTTTCTTTGTATCAGCACCATATTTCGCTGCAAGGTTAATGGCTGTTTCCATCACTCCTACTGTATGAAGGTAGCGATGTTCAGTCAGCTGTTCCTTTACAATTGCAAGAGCCTGTTCACGATTCATATAAATGATTCTCCTTTATATAACTCCGTATAGCATCCGGTACCAGATAGCGAATAGTTCCGCCTTCCTTTACACGGCTTCTGATCATACTCGAGGATATCCCCATTTCAGGAACGTCAGCATAAAGAATCGGATACGGAGTCTGCAGATTGTAAGATGGCCGCCTCACTCCTATAAAGGTAATCAATTCAAGAAGTTTGTCAATGTTATGCCACTTGGGCAGATACTCAACCATGTCAGCTCCAATAATAAAATAAAATTGCTTTTGAGGATAGTTTTCCTTCAAAATCCTGATTGTATCGTAGGTAAATGAAGGACCATCGCGCTCCAGCTCAATCAATTGCAATTTAAAGCCGGGATGGCTCTGCAATGCCAGTTTCAGCATTTCTGTACGATCACCGCTGCTTACATTATCAGACCGCTTTTTATGGGGAGGTTCATGGTTCGGCATAAACCAGATTTCATCCAAACCATGAGAAGACATTACCTCATTCGCGATAATGAGATGGCCTAAATGAGGCGGATTAAAGGTCCCTCCAAGTATGCCTACCTTTTCCATTTACACTCCTCCATGCTTTCCAGTTTTATGCTGAAGAAATTTACGGCAAGTCGATTTGTTTGTTTTCTTTCGATTCTTTATATAAAACAATTATATTCCCGATGATTTGTACAACATCAGCCTTTGTACCTTTTGACAGCTGCTGCGCCACCGTATCCCTGTCTTCTTCACAGTTTTGAAGGACTGAAACCTTTAATAATTCACGGGCTTCCAGTGCTTCTCCAACTTGTTTAATCATATTTTCATTTACCCCGCCCTTTCCTACTTGGAAAATCGGGTTTAAATGGTGGGCTTTTGATCGTAAAAAACGTTTTTGCTTTCCTGTTAGCATGATAATCCTCCCAGCTGATTTAAAACTTTATGTCTCATTCTTTCAATGTCAGGTCCAATACCAGTCCACATCTCGAAAGCAAGTGCACCCTGATATACAAACATATCGATTCCATTCTGAATTCCCGCACCCTTTTCAGCAGCCTCAGTCAGAAGCTTTGTTTCGAGCGGGTTGTATATGATATCACTGACAAAGGCTCCAGGCTTAAGCTTATGTACTGAAAGCGGGCTTTGGCCAATTTCCGGATGCATCCCTATCGATGTAGTCTGAACTATTAGATCGTATGTCTCGAGGCTTCCCTCTGCGTCCGGTCTGCTCAGCACTCGCGCCGGGACACGGAAAGGGCAATCATTTATAATTTGTTCCGCCCTCTTTGGAGTCCGATTGCAAATATCCAGAAGCTCAGGACCTTCTTTGGCAATTGTAAAATAAATGGCTCTTGCAGCTCCGCCCGCCCCCACTATGAGCACTTTTTTGTCTTTAATTGATTGTTTTTGATTCAGCAGGCCTTTTACATACCCGCTCCCATCCGTATTATAGCCTATTAGCTTTCCGGTCTGATTGACTACTGTATTAACTGCTCCAATAGCCTCTGCCAGGGGATCCAGTTCATCTAAAAGAGGGATGATAGCCTCCTTATGCGGTACTGTAACATTAAATCCCGCAATGCCCATTGCCCTGAACCCTATAATAGCATCCGTCAGATTTTCCCTTGATATATGGAATGCCTGATAATGTGCATCAAGACTGTAAGCGGCAAATAGATCATTGTGCATAGCGGGGGACATTGAATGGGAAATCGGATCCCCAATCACCCCAAACAGCTTTTTCAAAATTCCTCACCCCTTTTGAAAAGCGTAAGCAGCTGCAGGTTCACAGCCTAAATTAAAGACTTCCTTATCATGGCATGGACACCTTTAGGAACATATGCAGCTACCTTGGCCCCGCCTTCATTTACTGTAATCCAGCCAAGCCCTGAAAATACTATATCTGTTTTTGGTTCTTTTATTGTGAATTCATGTTTCACAAGCTCCGGGAAGGTTTCCATTTGTTCTTCCCTTGGCGGTGTGAGCATCTCTCCCGCATGATTCCGATACAGCTCATCGGCCTTTTCAGTTTTGGTGCGGTGAATAGTTAGTTCATTGGAGAAATGGCAAACAAATGAACGTCGGCCCCCGGCAATGTAATCAAATCTTGCCAGTCCGCCAAAGAACAGGGTCTGCGCTTCGTTCAGCTGGTAAACCTTAGTCTTTATTTCCTTTTTAGGTGTTATAACCTTTAAGTCCCTTTTATCTACATAATGGGCCATTTGATGATGGTTTATTATACCTGGCGTATCTACTAAAGCTTTTCCGTCAGATAAAGGTATTTCGATAATATCAAGGGTTGTGCCAGGAAAGTGGGAAGTTGTGATGACATCGCCCTCACCTGTTACTTCCTTTAATATACGATTGATGAATGTGGATTTACCTACATTTGTACACCCTACTACATACACGTCTTTTCCTTCCCGGTAATGGTCGATAGCTGCTGCAATCTCGTTAATGGAATACCCTTTCGCAGCACTTGCCAGATAGACTTCTTCCGGTTTCAGTCCCAACTGTTTTGATTCCTGCTTCATCCAGTTAATCAGCTTGTTTGTTTTCACCGACTTTGGAAGAAGGTCAACTTTGTTTCCTACAAGCAGGATTTTATTGTTGCCTACAAAACGGTGGAGCCCAGGAAGCCAGCTCCCGTTAAAATCAAAGATGTCCACAATCTTCACGATAAGTGCATCACTTTGTCCAATTTCATTCAGGATCTTAAGAAAATCATCATCCGTCAAGCTTACATCCTGAACTTCATTATAATGTTTCAGCCTAAAACAGCGCTGGCAAATAATCGTTTCCTTCTGCAGAGCTGAATGAGGAGCATAGCCCAGCTCATCAGGATTTTCTGTTTGAACTTTTACTCCACAGCCTATGCAAACAAATTGTTCTTCACTCACTTCTTAATCCTCCCACTGAATCATTCCCTTTTTTCTGAACCAATTTAATATTCGTCTTTCCACAAGCCGGTTAAATTTTGTAAAAAATCCGTCAGTCTGAGCGACAGGCACGACCAAAATAGTATGGAAGCCGCTTCTGTTTCCCCCCAGGACGTCAGTCAGCAATTGATCACCAATCACAACTGTTTCTTCTTTTCTCAGCCCCATCTCTGATAGGGCTCTTCGGAAGGCCCTGCCCATTGGCTTTCTTGCCTGGTAGATAAATGGAATATCGAGGGGGTGGGAAAAAGCCTTAACCCGATTTTCATTATTATTTGAGACAATGGTAACCTTGATGTTACTTTGCTTCATTTCTTCAAACCAGCTAATCAGCTTCGGTGTTGCATTTGGCCTGTCCCATTCGACTAGTGTATTATCCAGGTCCGTGATAATTCCTTTAACTCCTTTTTCCTGTAAACTGTGGGGAGTAATTTCAAATATACTTTTAACATGCTGATCAGGCAAAAAATGCTTTAACACTATATTTACACCTCAATCATAAATTCTTATGGTCCAACAATATTGTTTCTGAATCCTCAAATACCGCTCGGGCTTTAATAATAATTAGTTTCAGCAGTGTTTTCACTATTGAAAAACACCGATTTCATCATACCCAATTTCATCTGCTCTTTCAAAATAAAAACCGGAGGATACAATCCAGCTGTTCTATTTTATACGATTCCACAAAATGGGGAAAGACACTCAAAGCTCAGTAAATTTCCATGGAATAGATATTATTTATCCTTATAATAAAAATTTTTCGACAAAAAACAACTGCCCTTCAACCCTGTGGATAACTTTATGCACATAATCCAATATGATTTTTATACTTTTTCCCTTTTTATAAACAAAATAATCACAGGTTATCCACTGTTTCCTGTGGATAAGAGAACAGTTGTTCTAATCGTTTAATTTTGCTAGAGTAGGGGTACAACATAAAATCTTACATTATATGTATAAAATAATTCTTTTAGAACTGAAATATCAAGTGCCTGGAGGTGGGACAGGAATGCGTAAACTGTCAGATGATTTACTAATCGAATCATATTATAAAGCAAAGGAACTGCAGCTTAGCAAAGACTTCATTCGTTTAATCGAAACAGAAATCCACCGTCGCTCACTATCAAACAGAATAAAAGTTACTTCTTAAAAATGGACAAGCCCTTAATAGGGCTTTTTTTATTCTCCATATTCATTAAAAACTGAAATAAGCGGCCCAAACATTCACAATAGCGTCCCAATCCGCTCCCCTACTTTAATGTGAGCAGGAGTCCTGATTGACTTTTCAAGTTCGAATTTCCCTTGCTCAAACAGGAGAATGACAGTAGAGCCAAACGTAAAATAGGCCATTTCCTTTCCTTTTTCAAGCTGATCCCCTTCATGTATAAGTTCAATGGAATTTACAAACATAGCGCCAACCTTCACAATCGCGATTGCTGCATCTCCATGCCTCACCTCAGTTATGCTCCGATAATTTTTGGAAAGTGTATCTCTACCATATTTTAATCCCCATTTGTTGACCGGATAAGACTTCAGCCCAAGAATCCATTGATCTGCTACTTTTCCAGTGACCGGGCTGTGTATCCTATGATAGTGGCTCGGACTTAAATAAAAGATCATATAAGTGCCGCCTGCATATTTTCCTGCTTTATCTTCACCCAGCATCTCAGAGATGGAATAGTTTTTTCCTTTTACTGTAATAACACGGTCCTTCCGGATACTACCAACATCTTCGATAACAGCATCTACAGGACTGACTGCCGAGTTAGGGCTCAGATCTGTAACTCTTGCACCTTCTTTAAGCCTTCTAATGAAAAAATCATGCAGTGTTGGATATTCATTCAGGCTTTTTTCCATTTCACTTTCATTTATATTATAAACCCTTGAAAATGACGGAATGACCCGCCTGCTCAAATTTGATTTTGCAAATTTCTGCAGTATCCCGGATGTCCATCTTCCATTTGTCAATTCAATCAGCAGGCGATATACAGGTTTTAACAAACGACATGCCCCCTAAAAAAATATGTTCTTTACGAACAGGCATAAAAAGCATAGAATAAAATATTATTATATAACATATAAAACTAAGTTTGCCATAGACTTCCTCAGATTTGACACTTTTTTTATTTTTGGCTTTCTTGAAATACTGTGGATTGCTTCTTTTTATCCTTCCAGATTTTTCCCAATTAACGTACACTTTAACACATTGCCCATAAGAAAAAACTTCTTATAGTCTGCAGGCTGTGATTCCCAGGTGCAAGGAGTGTTTGACATGTTTTTACAGGATGTTCTTGATTTAACCATCAAGAAGCTAAAGGCACAGACAGCCAATATCTTAACTCTGTCTAACCTGTTCTTAGGGTGCTTTGCTATTTTATTTTCTATTAATGATAATTTGAAATTGAGTATGCTGCTGATCTTTATCGCAGCTCTTGCTGACCGTTTTGATGGGATGGCAGCGAGAAAAATGAATATTGAATCGGATCTAGGAAAGCAGCTGGATTCCATGAGTGATATTATTTCTTTTGGAGTTGCTCCTGCACTGCTCCTATACATGGGAGTCCTTTATGATTTTGGGGCACCAGGAGCTTTCTTAACTGCTCTATATATCGGCTGTGGAGCTTTGCGGCTAGCCCGTTTTAACATCAGTGACAATAATGGCTATTTTACAGGCTTGCCGATAACGGCTGCCGGCTGCCTGGCCACTTTATGCTTTCTGGCAATTCCATATTGGCCTTCACCTTTATTTCTCTTTATAATGCTGACACTTTCCATTCTAATGATAAGTCCTTTCAGGCTGAAAAAAATGTAAAAAAAGCCGTGCTCATAATAAGAGCGCGGCTTCTGCTTTTATTAATTTTCTGTTAATGCCAGGAATTCTTCCACATCGTCCATGCATAATTGAACGGCACTTTCCCAGAACTCAGGTTTTGTTAAATCTGCATTTAAATGCTTCATAGCTAAATCTTCGACTGTCATCGATGCAGTATCCTTTAATAATGCTATATATTTTTCTTCATACCCTTTTCCTTCTTTAAGAGCCTGTGCATAGATTCCCAGCGAGAACAAATATCCAAAAGTATATGGGAAATTATAAAATGGCACGCCAGTAATAAAGAAATGGAGCTTTGAAGCCCAGAAAGATGGATGATACTCATCAAGTGCGTTTCCATAAGCTTCTTTTTGGGCATCCGTCATGATTTCATTCAGACGGTCCGCACTTACAACTCCTCGTTTTCTTTCTTCATAGAATCGTGTTTCAAACAGGAATCGTGCATGGATATTCATTAGCAGCGCAACAGACCTTTGCACTTTATCTTCTAAAAGCGCCAGTTTCTCTTCTTCTGATCCAGCATTTTTCACTGCTGCATCAGAGACAATCATTTCTGCGAAAGTAGAAGCTGTCTCAGCAACATTCATGGCATAATTTCGATTCAGCAAATGAAGGTCCCTCATTGCATATGTATGAAATCCATGCCCCAGTTCATGTGCCAGGGTTGAAACATTGGATGGTGTCCCTGAGTATGTCATAAAGATCCTTGATTGACTGCTTTCAGGGAAGTAAGTATGGAAACCGCCTGGCGCCTTTCCTGGACGATCCTCTGCTTCAATCCATTTTTCTTCAAACGCTTTTTTAGAAAAGGCTGTCATTTCTTCTCCAAAGTGAGCAAACTGCTCAAGAATAAAATCTGCACCCTGCTGATAAGTTAATTTTGTTTCTGACTTGGAGAGCGGGGCATCCAGGTCATACCAGCTTAATTTCTCTAAGCCTAAAAGCTTTGCTTTTCTCTCCAAATATTTAATAAGAGGTGCTTTATTTCTTGAAATGACATTCCACATGGTATCCAGGGTTTCTTTTTTCATTCTGTTTAAGTCCAGAGGTTCTTTGAGGAAGTCGCTCCAGCCTCTTAGTTTATATATATTTAATCTAAAACCGGCTAAATGATTTAAGGTTTTAGATAAATAATCAGACTGGCTGTTCCATGATTTTTCCCAATTATCAAAAACTTCCTTGCGCAATTTTCTGTCAGGACTTGAAAACTTATTAGCAGCCTGTCCAACTGAAAGCTGCTTTATCTCGCCATTTTCAGTGTAAGGAATTTTTATATTTCCTACTATTACGTCATACATCTGTCCCCAACCGTGGTAACCATCAACTGCAAGGGCATTAATGACCGTTTCTTCCTCTTGCGAAAGTTTTTCTGAGGCATTTTCGCGGCGTTCGTTTAATACAAATGAAAGCTCAATTAAATCCTTATCATTTATAATTTGCTCCCATGAACTTTGATCTAAACTTGCAAGCTTCTGATCAAATGCCGTTAAAGCGTTTTGAAAAGCTGCACTAAGTTCCGTAGTTGTCCCTCTAAGATCTTTCGCTTTCTTATCCTCGGTATTTTGGGCCTGAAGACAGCTCACAAAAGCACCAGCCTGACGCACTTTTCTTGCCGTCTGCTGGAAAAGCTCAATGATTTCACTTATTGCAGCTGAATCTGCAGCTGAATTAGCAGGCTCCCAGTTATGTATTTGATTAAAAAATGAATCAATATGCTTTCTTGTTTCCAGTAAATGCTGATCAAATTCTGCTGAGTCGCTTCCACCCTTAAAAAAGACATCCAAATCCCAAACTGACGAATAGGCTGTTACAGTCATATGATCCCCCCATAAAAAATTTCGATTACAGAAATATTATACCGCGATTTTTCCGAAATTTCTATAAAATATCCTATATAAAAGAAGCCCATACCATTGGTATGAGCCAACTTCTGGTTATATCTCTACCTGAAATAGCCGCCGCCATAGTATGCAAATCCTCCAAAAACAAGCAGCAGGATCAGCAGTACAACTACGAGGGCCAGCCAGAATCCTCCGCCTCCATAATAACCGCATGGATAAGGAGGGGGAACGGGATAACCGCCATAACCATAAGGCATAACCTTTACCTCCCTTCGCCTTCTATTACTAAGATATGTAATTTATGGACCAGCGATTAGGCTTTTACACTAAAATCCCGGTGAAAATCGGTATGTTCCCAGCACCTCTCTTAGAATGGTTCATAGGATATACTAGAAGGAATTTTATGGGAGGAGTGTTAAATGAAAATTATCTCAATCTGTAAAAAATGCAAAGGTACAGGCAATATTACAGCATATAAATTCATAAAGAAAACCTGCCCTGTCTGCAAAGGATCCGGCAAAGTAACTAAGCACCTTTCCGATTTTAAAAAAGAGGAACGGAATAAGTTTTTTCTTCACTCTTTATAGGGAGCTATTTATCTGAACCCTTCCATAGGCAAGGGTTTTTTATTTTACGCTGAAATACTATATAATGACATCGATAATCATAATATCCGTTAAACTGATATGAATTGGAGTGAAATCAATGAAACAAGGCAGAATGATTTTGGCAGTTCTCCTGTTATTGTTCGCAGCTGGCTGTTCTGCTGAGAAAGAGCAAAGTAAAAAAACTGCTGATGAACCATCAAGTAAAACTTCAGATGAGGCTGACTATACTATTATTGAGGCATCAGCTCAGCAAATCGAGCATATTCAAGGAATTGGATACCCGGGAAATGATACTGCACTCTACCTATCGTCCAGCGATGGCTTAAAGTTTTATAAAGATGGCACTTGGCATGAGGCCACTTCCCTTAACCATGACTACATGGGTTTTCAGGCAGTCAAAGATGGATTTATTGTCAGCGGCCAGCCTGATAAGAACTCCGTCATAAAAAACCCTCTTGGTATTGTGAAAAGCACTGATAAAGGAGCTTCTTTTAAAGACCTGGCTTTTAGCGGAACAAGTTCCTTTCCTTTTTTAGCTGCCGGCTATGATACAAATATAATCTACATGATCAACCAGGAAAAAACCGAAGAGCTTGAGGCAGGTGTTTACCGCTCTCAGGACGCAGGCAAAACATGGGAGCCAGTCAGCTTAAATGGGCTTGAGGGTGACACACTTGGTATGATCGCGGCACATCCAACTGATCCGGAAATCATGGCTATGTCCACAAGAAGCGGCATCTTCTTCTCAGAGGATAGAGGTGAAAATGTAAAATTAGTATCTGATCCAATCATGGCTACAGCACTCACCTTCACGGAAAATAGCTTGTACTATGCGTATGCAGATCAGGAAAAGGTGCAAATGAGTAAAATCGATCTTGAAACGATGGAAAACTCACATATTAAAATCCCTTTTCTCAGCTATGACAACCCTATTACATACATTGCTGCCGATAATAAATCTAGCGGAACACTTGCAGTTTCAACGTATCTCAAAGATTTATATGAATCAGCAGACAGCGGTGAAAATTGGCAGCTTTTGTTAAAAAACGGAAGAATAGAATAACCAAAACGAAAGCTACTTGATCATAGGAACTTCACCTAAAACCGCCACGTTCAATGGCGAACGCTGCAGTCTGTACATCCTGTGCAAGTCCAACAGGCATAAGACTTCACGCAGGAAACCTCCCAAAGCAAGCTGTGGTCGGGCGAAGCATCTCTGCCGAAGCGTTCCTTGCCTGATTTCTGGAGTGATTTGGCTTATGACCCGGGCGCTGGAGCTGGATGCAGACAACATTTCGCGGATTTATTCACAACGCTCCATTTTATAGTTCCTATACAAAAACCAAAGGGACAGTTGAACTGTCCCTTTAGCTGTTATTTTTCCTTTTTTCTTTTTCCGCCCGATAAAACTCATGAAACATTTTCATCAGTGCCCTCTTTTCAATACGGGAGACGTAACTTCTAGAGATGCCAAGCTCTTTGGCAATTTCTCTTTGTGTTTTTTCTTTTTGCAGGTCAAGCCCGAACCTACCCACAATTACTTCTTTTTCCCTGTCATCTAAAACATCAATATACTCCTTCACTTTTTCCAGCTCCATATTTAACTGTATGGTATTAATAACATCCTCAGATTCCGACTTAAGAACGTCAATAAGGGATATTTCGTTTCCTTCTTTGTCCTGCCCGATGGGATCATGAAGGGATACATCTTTCTTCGTCTTCTTCAATGCCCGCAAGTGCATCAGTATCTCATTTTCAATACAGCGGGCTGCATAGGTGGCAAGTTTTGTGCCTTTACCTTCTGAATAGCTCTCAATGGCCTTTATCAGTCCGATTGTCCCTATTGATATCAGATCTTCAGAATCCTCGCCTGTGTTTTCGAATTTCTTTACAATATGGGCGACCAGCCTTAGATTATGTTCAATAAGCATATTACGGGCATGTGCATCGCCTGCAGCCATCAATCGCAGGTATTTCTTTTCATCTGCAGGAGACAGCGGTTGAGGAAATGCATTATTTTTTACATAAGATACAAGAAACACAATCTCCTTAACCAAAAACCCGAGTGCAGTTAAAATACCGGACATCGTTCCACCCCCGCTTTGAATGCGTTCAAAAACGTCTATAACTAATTCCTATGTATGGATGGAGTTGTTTTTGTCTGTCCAATCGAGATATTTTCTTCAGAAAATATTTTATTCTTCATTTTCTCTGCAATTAGACAAGCTATCCGTCACAGTAATAGGATATAATCATTCATGTAATAAATAATTTTGGCTGGTATTCCCAATACATAGCTTTGGAAGAAAGAGGTCTTGATATTTGAATGCCCAGAGAATCATTTTAGCTCTCGTTTTTTTTATTGTTCTGCTTGACAGCCTAGCCAAATTTATTTTCGAAGGTTTTTCTTTAAAGACCTTGCTGATATTGCTTGGAGTTTCTGGAATCGTATTATTTCTCTGGATTTTCCCAAACAAAAAGGACTGACTTTTCAATCCCAAAGTCAGTCCTTTTTCTTTTATTCCAAGTTACTCGGCTACGCTCACCTCAGCCGATATGATGCAGCCGATAGTGCCGCATACAACCAATCCCATTACGATCCAAAACATCTTTCACACCCCTATTAAATTCCTTATTTTCTTTAATGTAACATGGTTTCTGCTTCAGAAAAGGAGAGGAATATGAACATTCTGTTAATCCGGATCAAGTGGATCAGTTCCTTTTTTTACGGAATTTCAGGGTTAAAATTAAAATATGCAAAGACATGCACCATACCTCCTAACCGGTTACAGCTTTGTTAGGTGGAATCTTTCTCCACCCAGAAAATTGCCTGACGTCCTTGTAAAATGTAAAACATTTAGCAAACCACCTTTCCTAATTTTTTATACTTAAATTAAAATGGACGGTAAATAGAGAATTGACGATCTCGGTTTTGATCGATAATTTTTTTAGCCAATTGTTCGCGTACAACATCTTCTGCTGATAATTGACGTTTTTTTATTGTGACTGTCAAAAATAATATATTTAGTGTCATTAGATATTCCACCTCCTTATTCATATCCAGCCTGAAGGCACAAAAAAGCCGCAAAGAGATACACTCCCAGCGGCCTGGCCATAAGGCATAAAAAACCGCAGGGCACAATTCTCCCTGCGGCATGGATATGTAATGTCAATTAAGCAAATCTAAGCGATCCATTCCATGTAGGTCGAATTTGTAAAATATTTATTTAGCTGTGCTTCTAATACAATTGCTTTTAACATCATTTCATTCGACCTCCTTTTTAGAATATTTTCACTTATATTGGTAATTATATCCACAGTTATATGGTTTGTAAACCTTTTTTGATTATTTTTATTAATTTTTTTATTAAATAAAAAAAACGCCCGGAAATCCGGACGTTCATTTTATTTATTTCCTCATTAGGTATTCCTGTCCTTCATCCGTTTCATTCAATTTACTTCGGCAACGTTTTGAAAGGATAAAGAAAAGGATTGAGCCAAACAGGAAAGCTGAGGAAGATCCAGCCATTATATATAAATCAGAAACTGTGTTTGCAGTGTCAGGGATAATCAAACCAATGTAAAAAAATGATCCGACAGCAAGCATAGAAATTGCAAAACGCTTGAAATCCACCATTTTTTCAAATAAATGCTTTGCTTCATTTTTCATTTATTATCACCTTCTATGGAATAGATCTTATAAAAGACTATAATCCTACTTTAACATATATGGCAGTTGTGAAGGTGATGTAAATATTGTAAGCGAGGGAAAAACATCTAAATTAGAAAAGCAGAAGGCGCCTGAAGCTAGACAGTTATCGAAGTGCAAACATATAGGTGCTGATATTACGAAAAGACGGCTTCCCATGATGAAAAGCCGCCAAAACGCCGTTATCCTTTATTATTGCTTTAGAGAATCGACAATCTTCATTACCAGCGTAGCGGAATGAAGTGCCGCCTTCTCCAAAAATTGCTCAAATGAAACATCGGATTCTTTTCCAGCAATATCAGAAAGTGCACGAATGACAACAAAAGGAATCTGAAATTGATGGGCAACCTGTGCCACCGCCGCTGCTTCCATTTCTACTGCCTGCAAGTCTGTAAATTTATCACGGATATAGTCAACTCTTGCAGGATCATTCATGAAGGAATCACCTGTTGCAATTAACCCTCTGACAACCTGGATATCCCCGATTTCCTTTGCACACGCTTCAGCGATCTGCACCAGATTGCTGTCTGCTTCAAAAGCAGGCGGCAATTGGGGCACCTGGCCATATTCGTAGCCAAAAGCAGTAACGTCTACATCATGATGCCTAACTTCCGTGGAGATTACCGTATCTCCCACATTCAGTTCAGGATTAAAGCCTCCAGCAGAACCGGTATTAATTACATAATCCGGCTTATATCTCTCCAAAAGAATAGCTGTGGACATGGCTGCGTTTACTTTGCCTATGCCTGAACGGAGAAGCACCACTTCCGCGCCATTCATTTTCCCTGCTGTATACTCGCACCCGGCGATCGTTTCCTGGCTCTTTTCTTCTATTTTATCTCTAAGTAATGTTACTTCCTCTTCCATTGCTCCAATAATAGCTATTTTCATAAATAAAACCTCTTTCTCATTTTTCTAAGCTTTTGATTGCATTCATCAGTAATAGAATGCCCATATGCAATATCCAAAGTCTATTCTACCATCATAGACGGGATGTTTGCCATATTCGATAATCTATCCATACAGCCACCTATCCAGAATTGAAAGTTGCCAGACTTAAATGCACCCCATAAAATAAATAGTGAAAACAGTATGGAAGGGAAGGCGAATCACAATGAATTTTCAGTTTGATTTGATAGAAGATAAGGTTGAGTTCTTTGAGGCTCTTGCTTTAAAAGATCTTGAAAAGAAGATAAATGCACAAATTGAGCATAATAAAGCAATTCTTTTAACCGTCCATCACGTTTCCCATCAAATGCATCTCGATGAGAATGGGAGAACGTATTACTCGGCAGTGGTGCACTTTAAGGCAAAAAAATAAGGACGCCGCTGGCGTCCTTATTACCTAATTAATTTATTGCATTTAAAACTTCCACTTTGGATGGCTTCCAGCCTTCTCCGTCAACCCAGTCAATATAGACTCGGTACTTTTCGCTTTGATCTTTTGTGGAAATTGTCCCAACAGAGCTGTTTGGCCCATTATTGCCAAGGAACCAAACAGTCATATTGCCCTGTTCGATACCTGTAGCATATGAAATGGCACTGAGCATTTCCTGCCAATCCACATGATTTTGATCGTAGACAGCAGTATGTTCTCCGGACTGAGATGTGCCGACTGGTTTCCATGCTGGATTTTCAATCGTTTTTTCAACATCAGGCCCGCTTCCGCCTTCTGTTACGACTTGTTCTTTATCTTCCTCAGACTCATCTTCAGCTTCATTCTCTTCAGCCTCTTTTTCTTCTTTATCAGATTCTTTATCTGCTTTCTCTTTGTCTTTACTCTTATCCTGCTCTATGTCATTGTCCTGGTCTTCCTGGCTGCTCTCATTTTGTTTCGATTCAGATGCTGTCTGTTCATCAGCAGGAACTGCCTGGTCATTATTTCCGCTGAGGAATATTTTGGCTGATACAACAATAATTAGGACGATAACAAATGCAATAAGACTATTTAAAATGATATTGGTTTTTTTTCTTTTTTCCCGTTTTCCAAAACGGGATTCTCTGCTATTCCCTTTCAAGGCTTTCTCCTCCCAAATCTGTCAAGATTACAAGTAAATATCTAAAGGTGCTGTTTGATACACTAATATAATATATTTTTACTTATAAATCAGTCCGTTAATTTCCGCTACAGGCCGCAGCGAACCCGCGGGGAGTGCTGCGAGCTTCCCGCAGGAGTAAAGCGCCCTCCGCTCCAATCAACTCAGTGCATATGCATAAAATCTACATACGTTGATAGAATCAATATTAAAACCTAAACAGCGGCTGTCAACATTCTAACATGGAAACAGGTTATCTTAAAAGGAATAACCTATGGACTCAGGCACTGCCAGCAGTTATATGGACGACGGCAGCATGAGGAAAGTTACACTATACCATATTTGTTTAAGAGTCTGCAGAGCCAGATGGAGGATTTTCTTCATTATGATTATTGTTATAGATTTCTTTCACAATATCAGAAAAAAGCGGATTTACTCCTCCTGTGTCTTCAGTAACTTCCAGGTTTACAGCTACAAGGGCATATTTTGGGTTTTTATAAGGAAAATAACCCGCAAACCATTTATTGTGAAGCTGTTGCCCATCTGCCATAATACCTGTTTCTGCAGTGCCCGATTTGCCTGCAACCTCGTATGGAAGTTCTTTAAACCAGCGGCCGGTCCCTTCTTCATTTAATACTACTTCCCTAAGCAGCCTTTGAAGCTTCATAGCGGTAAAAGGGGCAATTTTATCTCCCTCCAGCTTCTGCTCCTTGAATTCTATAAGAGATGTACTGTTTTTATATTCTATTTTAGAAGCAACCCGGACCATTTCTTTATCTCCTCCTCTTGCTATAGTTGCCATCATGTTGGCAACAGCAAGTGGAGTGGCTCTCACTTCATGCTGTCCGATCCCTGTCAAGCCTGCAAAATTACTGTCTTTTTTTGCATCTTCTGACAGAAACACTCGTCCTTTTTCTTCGTCTTGAAGCTGTTTGAAATCATTAAAATGATAAATATCCCCCTGCCAGCTCACAGGACCCATTAATGAAAGTTTATCTGCATACTCCTCAAGGAGATCCGGGTTAATATCTTTTAGCTCCTTAGCAATGGAAGCAAATGTATTATTGCAGCTTCTGGCAAAGCTATCATTAAAATTCAGCATCCCATGCTGGTATTTAAGATCAGGCTCCCCGTTTATTTTCCTGCTGCAGTCAAATTGCCTTTTCGGATCGTCCAGACCTTGATCAATTGCCGCAGCTGCCACCACTGTTTTAAAAACTGATCCCATAATTTGCTGTTTAATCATATGATTTACTGTTCCGCTGCTTTCTTCATCAAAAGGATTATCTTTGTTAATGGATGGACGTGACACCATAGCCAAAACTGAATTAGTCTCTATATCAAGGAGGACAACTCCCCCTTTTTTAATCCCATGCTGATCAGCCAATTTTTCGGTCATCATCTGCAAATCGTAGTCCAAGGTTGTTTTAATATTGACCGGATAAAAGGGATTTGCCGGCTCAACATATTTTACATCAATCCCAAACAGCGGGCCGCCTGTCCCGTCCACATGATAAACAAGTTTTGATGCTCCTTCAGGAAGCAGAAACTCATCAAAACTTTTCTCCATGCCGGTAATGCCGATCATTGTGTCAGAAGACAGATCTTTGCTCGGATATCTTTCATTTAAAACGTTCTGATTTTGTCCAGTAATTCCAATAAGCTGGGCTGCAGGTTTTTCGGAACGGCTGTATTTCTTCTCAACAGCAAAGACACCCGGAATTTTCAATGCATTGATGTCCTCCATCTGCTCGAATGACAGCTGAATTGGCTCTGGGGTTCCAAAAGCAAAAGGCTCCTTTGCATTCTCAACTGAATGTCGCAAGGAATACTCCGAAGCACCTGTAATCTTAGATATCTTATTTATATCCCATTCCATTCTTGCAAGGAAGGGGAATAATATAAGAACAGATTTATTTTCAAATGTCATTGGGTTTCCGCTGCGATCCAGGAAATTCCCTCTTCCTGCATCAATAATCATTTCCTGGGAACGCTGGCGGACACTCGATTCCAATAAATTAATTTCTCTGTCTGTAAAATGCTCTGTTGAAACAAGCTGCAGCTGTATCAGTCTGCCCATAAGAAAACCAAGGACCATGAAACTAACGATTAGCCAGCCTACTGCTCTTTTTCTCCACATAAAAAACACCTCGTCAAAAGTCTTGACGAGGTTTTCTGATTTCAAACCAGCTATTCTTATTTAATGGAAACAATACGTACGTTCATTTCTCCACCCGGAGTCTGAACAGTCACTTCATCTCCAACTGTACGGCCAATCAGGCTTTTGGCAATTGGCGAATCATTTGAGATTTTCCCTTCAAATGGATCCGCCTCAGCACTTCCCACGATAGTGTAAGTTTCTTCGTCTCCATCTGGAAGCTCTACGAAAGTAACGGAACGGCCAAGTCCCACAATATCTCCGGCCATTTCTTCTTCTTGGATGATCTTTGCATTGCGGATCATATTTTCAAGTGTGGTAATCCTGCCTTCAACAAATGCCTGCTCTTCTTTCGCTGAATCATATTCTGAGTTCTCGGAAAGATCCCCGAAGCTTCTTGCGATTTTTATACGTTCAACCACTTCTTTGCGTTTAACCGATTTTAAATATTCAAGTTCCTGCTCAAGTTTTTCTTTACCTGCTTGTGTCATTGGGAAAACCTTTTCTGTAGCCAAAACCTTCACTCCTTCGAATTACACATCTTTAAAAGTATGTGTTCTATAATGTATGTACTTCTTTTTATCATATTTTTAGGAAAATGAACAGGAGCGCGTCCTTTGTTAAAGGGCGCGCAGATCATCTTTTTATGTTCACTGGCTCTGATAATTTTAAAATGCTGATCGCAAGCAACATAGCCATTCGGTAAAAGGATAAGTCCTATTGAACATTTTCAATGCTATTGTTTCATAAAAATGACTTTTGTTCAAGAATTGTTTGAATTTTTGTGACCATTAAATCGATGGCAACATAATTATGCCCGCCTTCAGGAATAATGATGTCAGCATATCTTTTGGTCGGCTCTATAAATTGATTATGCATCGGCCGTACCACATTTACATATTGTTCTATAACTGAATCCATGGTGCGTCCCCGTTCTTTTATATCCCTGAATAAGCGGCGGATAATACGCAGGTCGGCATCCGTATCTACATATAATTTCATGTCCATCAGATTACGGAGCCTCTCATCCTCAAGGATCAGAATGCCTTCTAAAATGATGACATCCTTTGGTTCGACTTCAATTACCTCTTCGGACCTTGTATGCATGGCATAATCATATACAGGCTTGTTAATCGGTTCATATCTCAGCAGGTTTTCAATATGTTCAATTAGCAGGTCGTTATCAAATGCAAGCGGATGGTCATAATTCGTTTTCAATCTTTCTTCAAAAGGCAGATGAGTCTGATCCTTATAATAATAGTCCTGTTCGATCATAAGGATTGAATGCCCTTTGAAACGATCATAGATCGCTTTGGTTACGCTCGTTTTTCCTGAGCCGGAACCGCCGGCCACCCCAATTACAACGGGTTTGCGTTTCATTGATTAGAGCTCCTTTCGCATCATGTTGTTAGGGTATACCGGCTTATCAACCTTAAATTGAACAATTTGAAGCGGATGGCGCGCTGCATCCAGCTCATTGCCTTTTTCATCCCATATTTTATCGATGACTTGTGTAAAATTGTCAATTTCCGGACCAAAGAATTCCACTTCTTCTCCAGGCTGAAATTTGTTTCTCTGCTGAAGGGTAACAACCTGTGTATCCGGATTGTATTCCAGTACAAGCCCAACGAAATCGATATTCGTCTTTTTGCTATGATTTCCAAACATTTGCTCTTTATACCCAGGAACCCCTTCAAAGAAAGCGGGAGCTGTTTCGCGATTAGCACATTTATCGAGCTCTACAAGCCATTCCTGCTTAATCTTGAAGTTATCTGGATCTGCACAATAGGCATCAATCACTTTACGGTACACGCTGACTACTGTTGCAATGTAATGAATGGATTTCATGCGTCCTTCTATTTTTAAGCTGTCGATTCCCAGTTCAATCATACGGGGAATTGATTCAATCAGCTTAAGATCTTTCGGACTCATGGCAAAAGGAGCATCTCCTTCGCTGTATAAAGGAACTTCATTCTCGCCTTCAAGCTGGTATAAATCATAATCCCAGCGGCAGGATTGACAGCAGCCGCCTCTGTTGGAATCACGGGCTGTCATATGATTGCTGAGTGTACAGCGTCCGGAGTAAGCAATGCACATAGCCCCGTGGATGAAGGTTTCAATTTCAATGTCTACCTTCTCCTTCATTTCTTTGATTTCCTCCGCACTTGTTTCACGCGCAAGGACGACACGCTCCAATCCTTCTTCTTTCCAGAACTCCACTGCTTTCCAGTTAGACAGGGACTGCTGCGTGCTTAAATGGACTTCTATCTCAGGTGCAACACGGCGGCAGGTTTCAATGATAAGCGGATCTGCTACAATGATTCCAGCTACTCCTGCTTCTTTAAGACCCAGCAAATACTCCTCAAGACCATCAATATTTTCGTTATGCGCGAAAATATTGGTTGTAACATAAATCTTAGCTCCGTATTTTTTGGCGAATTCCACGCCCTCTTTCATTTCTTCAAAAGTGAAGTTGCCTGCGTTCGAACGAAGGCCATATTCCTGTCCGCCAATAAACACGGCGTCTGCACCATAGTGGACGGCAATCTTCAGCTTTTCAAGGTTTCCTGCCGGAGCAAGCAATTCAGGCTTCTTTACAATAACCCTTTTGCCGTTGACAATTTCGGAAATTTTCTCTTTTACCGCTGCCATAAAGCTTCCTCCTCTTTCTTTTTAATTTAGTCAAATCAGTAGACGGTTTCTTTAAAGAAGAATCCTGTATCAAGCTTACGGTTTGCTGGCTGAATTTCTTCAATTTCAGCGAGTAGATCCTCTTTTATTTCATCGTATTGGTCCGGGTCTTCAACACATAGATCAATAGCTTTTCTGTAGAGCTTAGTGACTTCGATAATATATTCAGGACTTTTTAATACCCCGTCAATTTTAAATGAATCAACGCCAGCTTCAATCATTTCCTGCAGTTCATCAATAATGCAGATGTCATTAGGGCTCATGATATGGGTGCCATTTTCATCTTCAAAGATCGGGTATTTGTTTTCCCGTTCCTTATCGTGAAGGAACATATTTCTTTCCTGTTTGCGGTTTTCAACTTCCAGAGCTTTTCCCTGGTATTCATAATAATTGCCAAGCAAGGAGCGCTTAGATTGGAACATTGCAGTCATGCCATGAACCTGCACTTCAATTTCCACTTCAGCATTTTCTTTTATTTCAATGATGGCATCCATATTAATCTCTCTTGCCAGGACTGCGCGTTTAGCACCTTTTCTGCCCCAGTAATTGCATGTATACCAGTTTGTTGCAGTAGTTTCAGTATTCCAATGAAGTTTCATATCAGGTGCAGCCGAGCGGGCTGCCATCAATACAGCAGGATCCCCAAAGATGATAGCATCTGCATTTATTTCTTTTAAGAAACTGATATAGCCCTCGAGTTCAGGCACTTTATCATTATGAAATAAAGCATTCATCGCTACATACACTTTTTTCCCATGCTCGTGGGCAATTTCCACCGTTTTTTGCACATCTTCCCTTGTAAATTCTCCTGCAAGCCTCAGTCCAAAACGCTGTTCACCTACAACAAAGGCATCTGCACCAGCTGACACAAGCTGCTCGATATCTTCAACTCTTGCGGGTGTTACTAAGAGTTCAGGTTTTTTCATTATGATCACCTCTTTTTACTAATTGCCACGCCATCCCCAACAGGCAAAATAACTGTGTGGTATTCAGGATGACTCATTAACCATTTATTAAAAACATCAATTTTTTTAACCAGATTCCGGATACGTTTATTTTCTATATCAGGTTCGCACACAAGACCTTTAAAAAGAACATTGTCTGTAATGATTACGCCATCAGAAGAGAGATAGCGGGAATATAATTCAAAAAAACGCTGATATTGTCCCTTTGCTGCATCGATAAATATAGCATCATAGGGTCCATGTTTTTTGACATCCTCCTCAACTTCCAGAGCATCTCCCTTTATAATAAGGATTTGCTCCTTTTTCCGGGCTTCATCTATATATTGCTCGGCAAGCTGATAACGTTCAACATCGCGTTCAATTGTTACAATTTTCGCTTCAGGAACTGCAAATGCCATTCTGAGAGCAGAATAGCCAATTGCTGTGCCTACTTCCAAAATCGTTTTAGGCCTTTGGATGCGCAAAAGCTGAAGCATTGCCTCGATCCCTGCCAGTTCCATGATCGGTACATTATGTTCCCTGGCGAATTGCTCCATTTTGTCCAGTAACTGGGGTCTTTCAGGTATTATTTCCTCTATATATGCATGCAGCTTATCGTTCATCAAGCTGGCATCACCTCGTTCAGACGGAATTTTATTGTCAAGCTGCGGCTCCCAGGGACTCACAGGTCTCAGCCGCTTTTCTATTTAGACATGAAAAAATAGCGTTCACAGATAGGATGTGAAAATGCGCTGTGCGGCATTCCGGCTTAGGTGAGCCTGTATCCATGCTTGTCCGTGATTTACGCTATTGCAAAGCTATATCGCAGTCTAACGGACAATAAGACCCCACTCCAAGACTGAATGAAAATCAAAGAAGTATATGTGAGGTCAAACTGTCCGTAAAGGTACGAAAGAAGAACAAAGACTAAGATCGCCACGTCCTTCCAAAAGCTGCGCTTTCGGTCGTGCGATGTATCGCTGCCGTAGCTTTCCTTGTCCAGTGGCAATGTCTTTGTGACCCACATCCTGTGGGCCTCAACTAACAATTAGCGGGGATAAGGCCCCCACTAATTGAAGTTTCACTGTAATAAAACACCTGATCTATTTTACCATAATTAAAAGGGGAATGCTATATCTGCACATTCCCCTTTTTGCTGTTCAATTATTTGTTATATGCTGTGCTTTCTTTTGATTATGCTCATCCAGAGTTTTTGAGAAAAGCACTTCTCCTGTAGAGGTAGCCAGGAAATACAGGTAATCTGTCTCTGCAGGCACCAATGCTGCTTCAATCGATGAAACGCCGGCATTGGCAATTGGTCCTGGCGTCAGTCCAGGATACTTATAAGTGTTGTATGGCGAGTCGATCTCCAGGTCTTTATATAGGACCCTTGATTTATGCTCTCCATGTGCATACAGGACAGTTGGATCTGTCTGAAGCGGCATTCCTGTGTCTATCCGATTGTAGAAAACACTGGCAATCTGATCACGGTCTACTTTCGCCGTTGCTTCTTCCTCAATGAGCGATGCCATTGTCAATAATTTGTGCGGGGTGTATTCCCGCTGCTCCATGTCACCTCTATATTCATTAATAACTGATGCCGTTTTATCAAGCATAACTTTGACAATTTCCTCTATAGTCGGATCTTCTTTGTAAAAAGGATAGGTTGCCGGAAATAAGTATCCTTCAAGGGGATACTTAATATTTTGTGCAAGGATTTCCTTTGTCAGCAATTTGGGATATTCTGCCATTAACGACTCAATAAACGCTTTATCATTGAGTTTCTTTAAAACGTCTTCAGGTTTTTTATCAGTCTTTTCGGCAATAATTCCTGCAATTTGCTCAAGCTGTTTTCCCTCAGGAATGGTGATCTTGAAAGCCATTTCTTCCATAACTTTACCTGTTTTCAAGCTATCCAGGATTTCCTTCATATTCATGGAAGGCTTTAATTCATATTCTCCTGCCATGAATCCAGCTTCATTTTTAAATTTCACATAATATTTAAATACACGTGCATCCCTGATGATTCCATTTTCTTCAAGAACAGTGCCGATTCCTGTAACAGATGAACCGATTGGTATTTCTACTTTCTTTGGCTTATCATTGTCGGGATCAACAGGCTTTAAAGCTGAATTAATATAAAAATATCCGCCGCCAATCACTGCAGCAGCTGAGATTAATAATATGATTGCAACAATCATTACAATTTTCCGGACTACTTTCGCTTCCCCTTGGCGCTCAATCATTTTTTCGCGCATTATTTCTTTTTTCCCTTTTTTATCGTCTGCCGACATCACATATCCCCTCCGTTCCAAAGACGTTGGCTTCTTTTGCAAAAGACAGGCTAAATCATGATGTTATCCTGTAAATTAACCAGTATGCTTGCTTGCCAACAGGCCTAAGAATAATTCCTGATACATCTCGGCTTATTATACTATATTTTCTTTTGGAAGTCGCAGGATATTACAAAAACCAAAAAGATTCGCCAATTTTTTCCACATTTTTCACTCCTGATTTTATTAATTATGGTCCATCTGAACTAATATCAGAAATCCAGAGAAAATAAAAAAACTGGCCCGGGGGCCAGTTTTATTAATCTTCCTGCTCATCAAGGAATGTGTTAAGCATTTCTTCAATTAAATCCCATTCCTCTTCTGTTTCGATTGGCTGCAGTTCGCCGTCCTTGCTGTCTTCGCTTGGGCTGAATGCCGATGCATGAATTTCAATTTCTTCATCATCATTTTCATCTGCCCCCACTGGGTAGTACAGGACATATGATTTGCCGAATTCTTCGGAATCGAACGTGAACAATACTTCGCAAAGCTGCTCGTTGCCTTCCTCGTCAATTACAGTAATGTTGTTATCTCCATGGTTCATTTCTGTTCACCTCATTAAATTTGGCTATTTAAAAAGCCTTGTAAAATCATGACGGCTGCCATTTTATCAATGACCTTTTTCCGTTTCTTGCGGCTGACATCCGCTTCAAGCAAAACTCTTTCAGCTGCCATTGTAGAGAGACGTTCGTCCCATAATACGACTGGAAGACCAAATAGCTTTTCCAGCTCTGAAGCATAGAACTGGCTTGCTTCTCCGCGGGGGCCAATGGTTCCATTCATATTTTTAGGCAAGCCGACAACAATTTTACTGACTTCATGCTCTTTTATTATTTCACTAATTCTTTCAAAACCAAACTCTTTTTCTTCCTCGCTGATTTTGATGGTTTCCAAGCCCTGCGCTGTCCATCCAAACGCATCACTTAGAGCGACGCCGACTGTCTTAGAGCCGACATCCAGTCCCATAGTCCGCATGTTTACCCCTCACGCTGCTGTTTTAAGTATGATTTAACCAATTCTTCGATGATCTCATCCCGTTCAAGTTTACGGATGATATTGCGGGCATCCTTATGGCGGGGAATGTAAGCTGGATCCCCGGACAGCAGATAACCGACAATTTGGTTAATAGGGTTATACCCTTTTTCCTGGAGGGCCCCATAAACTTGAAAAAGAACTTCATTCACATCTTGTTCGATTGGTTCCTCAGGAAAATTGAACCTCATTGTTTTATCAAATGAGCTCATATCTTACACCTCGCTTTTCTGTATGAAGGATGAGGATAGCTTAAATGTGCCGGAACTGAAATCCGGTGAACAGCCAGCTTGTCCTGCTCTTCATAACGGTTTGGCCTGCCGCCTGAATATACAGAGCGATCAATAAATGATCTTGTTCGTGACAGGAAAACATGGTGAAGAACAAGCTGTTTCTTCCTGATGATGAACAATTTCTCTTGGTTACCTTCATTTTACACTACTTCTCAGGGATATCAAACGGATTTAACCCATTCTTCCACAAATTGCAGAGCACTTTCAAGTTTTTCCGGGTCTTTTCCGCCAGCCTGGGCCATGTCCGGACGGCCGCCTCCTCCGCCGCCGCATTTTGCAGCGACTTCTTTGACCGCTTTGCCCGCATGGAAACCTTTTTTGATAAGGTCATCTGTTACCCCAGCTATAATATTCACTTTACCCTCATTTACACTGCCTAATACAACAACTCCAGATCCGAGCTTTTGTTTTAAATCGTCGGCCATATTGCGCAGGTTATTCATGTCTGACGCCTGGACCTTCTCAGCAAGAACAGTAATGCCGTTGATTTCTTTTGCCTTTGATACCAGGCTCCCTGCTTCAATATTGCCCAATTTCGCAGCTAAAGATTCGTTTTCTCGCTGCAGCTGCTTCATTTCTCCAAGCAGCACATCAATTCTTGAAGATAAATCTTTTGGATTGGTTTTTAATTTGCCTGAAGCTTCTTTTAAAACATGAATCTGGTCATTCATCAGCTTGTATGCAGCCTCGCCGGTTACAGCTTCAATTCTGCGAGTTCCTGCCCCAATTCCGCTTTCCGATTGAATCTTAAACAATCCGATCGAAGAAGTGTTCGGAACATGGCACCCGCCGCAAAGCTCAAGACTATAATCTCCAACCTGAACAACACGGACGATTTTTCCATATTTCTCTCCAAATAGTGCCATAGCCCCCATTGCCTTTGCCTCGTCAATATCTTTGAAATTGATATCAACATCAAGGCTTTCCCAAATTTGTTCGTTGACAATAGCCTCAATCTTCTCCAGTTCTTCAGAGGTAATTTGACCGAAATGAGAGAAGTCAAAGCGCAGGCGATCAGGGCCTACCAGAGATCCAGCCTGGTTGACATGGCTTCCCAATACATCTTTTAAAGCCTGATGAAGCAAGTGAGTTGCTGTGTGATTCTTGATTACCTTAGAACGTATTTGCTCATCTACCGAAGCCAATACAGATGCTTCAGCCTTCAGCGTCCCTTCTTCAATGACAGCTCTATGAAGGTTTTGTCCATTTGGCGCTTTTTGAACATCCTTAATGGAAACCTTTAAACCCTCTGCTTTAAGAGTTCCCTGGTCCGCAATCTGTCCGCCGCTCTCTGCGTAAAATGGTGTTTCATTCAGAATCAGCTGGACTTCTTCACCAGCATGGGCTTCATCAATTAGCTGCCCGTCTTTTACGATGGCTGCTACTTTAGCTGCTGTCTGAAGCTTATCATATCCAACAAATTCGCTTTCAATTTTCAGCTCACCTAATACGCCGCCTTGGACCTGCATGGAATCTACATCCTGGCGCGCTGAACGTGCACGCTCACGCTGACCTTCCATTTCCTTTTCAAACCCGGCATGATCCACTTTCATTCCTTCTTCTTCCGCATATTCCTCAGTTAATTCTACGGGGAATCCATACGTATCATAAAGTCGGAAGACATCTGCCCCCTGAATCGTAACACTGCCTTTTTCCTTTTCTTTCTTAATTACAGATGACAGGATGGCCAGACCTTCATGAAGTGTTTCATGGAAACGTTCTTCTTCATTTTTGATGACTTTTTGAATAAATTCTGTTTTTTCTTTTACTTCCGGATAGAAGTCATGCATTATTTCCCCTACTACCGGCACCAAATCATACATGAATGGCTCATTTATATTGATTTGCTTGGCATATCTGACTGCACGGCGAAGCAATCTTCTCAAAACATAACCCCGTCCTTCATTGGAAGGCAGTGCACCATCCCCCACTGCGAATGCTACTGTGCGGATATGATCAGCAATAACTTTAAATGCAACATCGGTTTCTTTAGAAGCTCCATATTTCTTGCCCGAGATTTCTTCTGTTCCTCGGATAATCGGCATAAATAAATCTGTATCAAAGTTTGTAGGCACATTTTGTACGACAGATGCCATCCGTTCAAGACCCATACCGGTATCAATATTTTTCTTTGGAAGAGGTGTATAGGTGCCATCCGGATTATGATTGAATTCAGAAAACACAAGGTTCCAAACTTCTAAATAGCGATCATTTTCACCGCCTGGGTATAGTTCAGGATCTTCCGGGTCATTTCCATATTCGGGTCCGCGATCATAGAAAATTTCTGTATTTGGGCCGCTTGGGCCTTCTCCAATATCCCAGAAGTTTCCTTCGAGGCGGATAATTCTTTCTTCCGGAACCCCCACTTTTTCCCGCCAGATTTTAAAAGCTTCGTCATCTTCGGGATGAATCGTAACAGATAGCTTTTCATCTTCAAACCCAATCCATTTTTTATCAGTCAAAAACTCCCAGGCCCAAATGATGGCTTCTTCTTTAAAGTAATCACCAATTGAGAAATTGCCAAGCATTTCAAAAAATGTATGGTGCCTTGCTGTTTTGCCTACATTTTCGATATCGTTGGTGCGGATGGATTTTTGGGCATTTGTAATCCTTGGATTCTCTGGGATGACACGGCCGTCAAAATATTTTTTTAGAGTGGCAACACCACTATTAATCCAAAGCAGAGAAGGGTCTTCGTGCGGAACTAGGGAAGCGCTGGGTTCAACAGCGTGTCCTTTCTCCTTGAAGAAGTCTAAAAACATTCGGCGTATTTCTGCACCTGATAATTGTTTCATACTAACCAGCCTCCTAAAATTATGTAAAAGCTTTTAAAAACAACAAAAAAAGCCCTCATCCCTGGACAGGGACGAGAGCTTGCTCGCGGTACCACCCTGATTATGGAAGTTTATGAACCAATGACCAGACCTTTATCCAGTTCATTAGGAAATCTCCCATCTCTCAGATCCTTAACGCGGATAAACGGCAGGGATTAGCTGCACTCGGGATTAGCTTTCTGTTATCCTTCATCTAGGAGTTCTTTCAGCCATGGAACTCCCTCTCTTATGTGAATGCAATAGTAGCATTTCACGCAGATGGCCTATAACATACTTATTCCTTCAACATGTTTAATATAGCTTTATAGACGAATTATAGCGATTTATCTTTATTGTTGTCAACATCATGATGATGTTCCAGTGATTTTTGGCTGTTTATTTTTTGAAAAGTGTTTTTTCGCATGTATGATGCTTACTTTAATGACAGCTAAAATTGGAACTGCAATGATTAATCCCAATATCCCTGCTGCTTCCCCGCCAGCCAGCAAGGCCAGCATAATAAGAAGCGGATGCATATGAAGGCTTTTTCCAACAATGAGGGGTGATAGGATATTCCCCTCAAGAAACTGAAGAACAATAATGATGCCAACCGTAATCACGATCATCTTGACCGATAAAGCAGAGGCAATGATAACAGCCGGTACCGCTCCAATAATTGGGCCAAAATAAGGGATTACATTAGTGACCCCTATTATAGTGCCAAGCAAAAGAGGGTAGCGCATATCAAAGATCCAGAAAAGCAGAGAAGAAATGGCCCCGATGGCCGCACATACCAAAAGCTGTCCTCTAATATAGCTTCCCAGGGACTTATCTACATCTCTTAAGAATAAGACGCCTTCCTTTCTCCATTTCCTTGGCGTCAAATACCAGGCAGCCTTTTTCATAATCGAAAAATCTTTAAGTAGATAAAAAGAAATGAAGGGAATAACAGCGATAATCACAGCATAATTCAATACATTAAGAAAAAATGTGATTACCTTTGATAAAAGATTATTCAACCGTTTCTCCACCGCTGCAATGAAATCATCTATCCTGGTTTGCAGGCCATCAGGCAATGTTGATGTTTTACTCTGAATAAGGTCTATCCATCCCCGGTACTGATTGGCAAATTGAGGAGCATTTTCCGCAAGATCACGCAATTGGTGAATAAAAGCCGGAATCCCTTTATATAAAGCAAGGCCGATTCCTCCGAAAAATAAAAAATATATAATAAAAACGGCAAGCCCCCTATGAAGGCCAGTTTCATGCAATTTCTCCACAATCGGGTGAAGGAGATATGTAATAAATGCTCCAATAACAAACGGTATGAATACCGCAAATAAGATTTCCAGAACAGGCATCCATAATGCCTGAAGCTTTAGGAAGACTAAAATCACAATAAACAAGAGAAGCAGAAATCCAAGCCGGTAGTACCATTTCATTTGAATATTCAATATGGCCCGCCTCCTTGTTTTTATTGTGATAGGTTCCTGGGGATTTATACATGTGCTTAATAAGATAAGCGCAAGACATTTGTTCATGAGAGGAAATCAGCCATTCCATTACACAAAAAAGCTGGCCCTTTTTAAGAACCAGCCCCAAAATCATTTTTAGAATAAAGCTTTCGTTATTTTTTTTTGCATGCGTTTCATTTTTCGGCCTGATATCATATTATTTTTTTGGGCGTAATTATAAGCCGCCATACCTGCACCAAGCATCATTGCAGAGGTTAATATTTTGTTCAATCTGCTCACCTCTTTCGTCCAAAATTACGAAAGATACCGGCGCTCATCTTCTTCAAATAAATCATCAAGGGAGCTAAGTGTACCATCTTCCTCTACCTGATGGGTATTAATAACCCCCTTGGCCAAGGAAAGTTCTATAAAGCAATTCCAGCAGTAATATTGGTTAATTCCAATTTTTCCAATATCTTTGCTCTGGCAATTTGGACATTTCAGCACGGAAAAGACACCTCACTATTTTACATTTACAATTATGGCGTCTTTTCCTATTGCAGGCGGGTCATCGGTTTTTATGACACGTTTTCCTTCCAGCACATCTGAAAAGAAGCCATCCGACAGTTCGTACCCTACAATCGTGCCCAATTCTTCCCTGAAGTATACATCCTCAAGTAAGCCCAGCCGTTCACCTTCCTGGCTCATAATCATTTTGCCTGTTAACCGGTTATGGGTCTCACATGTATAATCCTCATGTTTTGGAATTGCTTGCAGAACAGAGGAATCTTCAATCATTACTCCATCCCAGCCAAAAGATGTTACGTCCTCAATATTGATGATATATGTCTTTTTCAGAAGAGCGCCCTTTCGCAGCAGTAATCCCTGTACTTTACCGGTGCCTGTGATGGATAAATCACAAATATCGCCTGCTTTATTGCCGGTTTTCAATTCAAAAACCGGCAAACCCTTTAATAAAGAAAATGTCCGCAAAGAGAATCCCGCCTTCCCGAACATTTTTAGTTTTCACTGTCCCTTAAAAAACATGACGAAAAACCTTTGCCATGGGAGCCAAAAAATTTTTTCTTTCCCTTTTACTTGCCAGTATATCTCGGCTTATTAAAGCGCTCATTACGCTCTCCACCATCCGAAAGTTCCTCTGAAAATTCATAATCCGGCTGCTGCGGCTTTTTACGCCGTTTCACACCATGGAGATTGAGAAGAGAGGTTCTGCTTTTATTATTCATGTTCACTGCTCCTATATATAAATTTATAATCAAACGACTACACAGTGCTTCTATTGCCAGGATTATTTAATTCCCCTTTGGCTGAATCTTTCTTAGTATCCCCTTTAACCAGGTCAGCGCTGGAGGTTAGATTGGAGGCTGACAGCTCTTCTGAAGCCATATCGTTGTTTGGTGCAGCTTCTTCATTCCACTTTCCCATGAAATCCCCCCTCGAAATCTGATGGTATACAAAAAGAACAGTCTGTTATTAAGACTGTTCTTTTTAGCTATATTCTTTTTCCATAAAATCATACGGTGTTATATTTCCCATTCCTATCATTGGATCGGCTTGGAGAAGCCTTTCTTCAAGGGTTAAGGTTTCAGGCAGGGATAACTCTGCTGTCTCTTCCTGTATTGTTTCACCATTTAATGGAATGGCATCTCTAAGCTTTTCTGAAAGAGTTGTCAGTCGGGCCTGTTCATCCGCACGTTCCACACCGATTTTCAACGCATCTTCTTCACCGCACAGTATCAAAAACTGTCTGCTGCGGGTAATGGCGGTATAAAGAAGATTTCTCCTAAGCATCCTGTAATAGCTTTTAACAATTGGCAAAATGACGATAGGGAATTCACTTCCCTGGGATTTATGGACTGAACAGCAGTAGGCATGTGTGATCTGATTAAGATCCTGCCTTGTATAAGTAGCTTCTGCACCATCGAAGGATACGACAATCATATCCTGTTTTTCCGTATTTTCCTTTGCGTAAAAAATAGAAACAATCTCACCCATATCCCCATTAAACACATTATTCTCAGGCTGATTGACAAGCTGAAGGACTTTATCGCCGATTCTGTATTTCACATCACCGAAGGACAGCTCTTTTCTCGTTCCATCAGGATTTGGATTTAGTATTTCCTGCAATATTTCGTTTAGCCTGTCAATTCCTGCAGGTCCGCGGTACATAGGGGCAAGCACCTGAATATCTTTTGAAGAATAACCTTTCTTCTTGGCATTCAGAACAACTTTTTCAACAACATCCGCAATTTGGCCCGGCTGGCATTTGATAAAGGAACGATCTGTCTGCTGTGCAGAAATGTTCGCCGGAAGTTTGCCTTTTTTCATTTCATGAGCCAATTCAATGATTGAGGATCCTTCAGCCTGCCTGTATATATCTGTTAAACGAACGGTAGGAATACGTTCTGAACGCAAAAGATCTTTTAAAACCTGGCCTGGCCCCACTGAGGGCAGCTGATCTTCATCCCCCACAAGGATCACCTGCATATTTTCAGGGAGAGCCTTGAAAAGCTGATTAGCAAGCCAAACATCAACCATTGATGTCTCATCTACAATTAAAATCCTGCCTTCCAATGGACTCTCTTCATGCCGGTCAAACCCTTCGGTCCCATTCCAGCCAAGCAGGCGGTGAATGGTTACCGCAGGCAGCCCTGTTGACTCGGCCATCCGTTTTGCAGCCCTTCCTGTAGGCGCAGCCAGCAGGAAGGGAAAAGGCTCTTCCTTTTTATAGTCTTTTGGCTCCAGGGAGCAGCCATGCAGTTCGGCATATAACTCAACAATTCCTTTAATAACGGTTGTTTTTCCTGTACCAGGGCCGCCAGTCAGTATCAGCATAGGAGACATAAGAGCTGTTTGAATGGCTTCTTTTTGGGTCGGGGCGTACTGAACACCCAGACGTTCCTCCAGATTGCCAAGGGCCAAAAGAAATTCCGACTCCGGAAACTGTTCATCATATTGTGTTTGCTTAAGGATCCGTTTAATATTGGTTACAAGTCCCTTTTCAGAAAAGTAAAGGGATGGAAGGTATATTTTTTGGCCTTCAGCCATGATTTTCCCTTCCTCTTCAAGCTTAATCAGTTCATTGGATATATCCCTGTATTCAATGCTATCACGCTTATTTTCTTCTAAAAGCTTCTTCACACTTTGCAGAAGAGGTTTTGCTTCAGTATAAACATGGCCTGCCTGCATGCTTTCCATTTCAAGTATGTAGAGGCAGGCTGCTTTAATACGATCAGGATGATTACCTGATATGCCGATTTGATATCCCAGTTCATCTGCACGGCCAAAGCCGACTCCTTCTATATCCTCAACCAGCTTATACGGATTGCTTTGGACGACTTCAATCGTCATTTCTTTATATACTTGATAAATTCTCATGGAAAGCTGCGGACCAAAACCATATTGATTTAGCGCAATCATGGCTTGCTCAAGGCCTTGATGTTCCATAAGCGTGTCGTAAAGCAATTTTGCTTTTTCAGGTGACAGTTTTGGAACCTTATCGAGAAGAGACGGCTGATTCAGAATGCGTGTAATCGCATCTTCGCCAAGTGTTTCAACGATTTGCTCGGCGGTTTTCTTTCCAATCCCTTTAAATAATTCGCTTGATAAATAATTGGCTACACCTTGTTTGGTCTGGGGAAGATCTTTCCGGTAATGGCTTGCGTGGAATTGGACACCGAACTTAGGGTGATCCTTGAATTCACCGTAGAAAATATACGTTTCCTGCTCATGCATCTTTGGCAGATAACCTGTAATGACCGCTTCTTTTTCATCATAAGAGTCATTCGTTTCATCAACCCGGATTCGCACAACCGTATATAAGTTTTGCTCATTATGAAAGATTGTGACAAGATGTCTGCCTTTTATGAACTTTCCCTGTTCGGCAAAAAGATCCATGGAATCCTGTTTCTCCATTTCCTTATCCTCCCCATAATACATTTAGCTCAAGTCACTGCCGCCTTTTTCAATCAGCTTTTTTCCATACCCGGCAAGCATATGGTCCGGCTGAATTTCCAGTGCCCTATTAAAGTAAGAGAGTGCTTCATTTTCCTGTTCTTTAAATCCATAAGCTACTCCAAGGTTGTAATAGGCATCTGCATGCTCCGGCTCAATTTCAATGCACTTTTTCATCTGCTGGATTGCTTCATCAATATAATCGAGCTGCGCAAGGCATAATCCATATTGAAAATGTGCTTCGGCATCGTTTTCATTCAGCTCCACACTGCGCTGCAAATAAGGCAAAGCCAGTTTACCCTGGTCAAGTGCTGTTAGGGACATACCGAGCATGAAGAAGTTATCTCCAGTTTCCAGGCCTTTTTTCAATGCTGTTTCAAACATCTTTTTGGCTTCGTCAAAATGCTGCAATTCATAATATAAGTTTCCCGCACTGTAATACGCAGCTGCCGCGTTTTCATCAAGTCCTATTGCTTTTTCATACAACTTCAGCGCTTTTTCGTTTTCCCCTACAGCTGATAGCACATTTCCAAAGTTAATATAGGAAACAGGATCAGAAGGATTTTCTTCAATTGCTTCCATAAAAACCTTCGCTGCTTCTTCCCATTTTCCTTCTTGCATATATTGAATACCCATTTGGTTCTTATCCATTATTCATCACTCCATTCAAATCAAAGTATAGCATATTTGAATTTTCATTTTCCGCTGTCCGCTATTTCCATAATAAAACCCCGATTCTATGTAAGAATCGGGGGCCCGTCTTTTCTTAACCCACATAATCCAGCTGTTTGCCATCTTTGAATATTTTATCAATTGTTCCGCCGCCAAGACACTCGTCTCCATTATAAAAAACAACAGCCTGCCCCGGGGTAACAGCTCGGATTGGCTCGTCAAAAATAACTTGTACTTTTCCATCTCCAAGAATCTGAACCTTTACTCTGCTATCAGCCTGGCGGTATCTGAACTTAGCCGTACATTCAAATTCCTGCGGCTGTTCTGAATGGGTAACCCAGCTTGCATTAACAGCAATAATGGAGTCTGAATAGAGCATTTCATTGTGGAAGCCTTGTCCAACATACAAGACATTCCGCTTCAGGTCTTTACCGATTGCAAACCATGGTTCACCTGCTCCGCCAATGCCAAGTCCATGTCGCTGCCCAATGGTATAATACATCAGACCATCATGCTTGCCGACAATCTTTCCGTCCATGGTTTCCATGTTCCCTGGCTGAGCGGGAAGGTAATTTCCAAGGAACTCCTTGAAGTTGCGTTCACCAATAAAACAGATGCCCGTGCTGTCTTTCTTTGCTGCAGTTGCCAAACCGGCATCCTTTGCCAGTTCTCTCACTTTTGATTTTTCAATGTCGCCAATAGGAAACATAACTTTTTCGAGTTGATCCTGTGTTAACTGATTCAGGAAATACGTTTGATCCTTATTATCATCAAGGCCTCTTAGCATTTTGTATTCGCCATCCCTGAATTCCACGCGTGCATAGTGGCCAGTAGCCAGGTAGTCTGCGCCAAGGCTCATAGCGTGTTCAAGGAAAGCCTTAAATTTTATTTCCTTATTGCACATGACATCAGGATTGGGTGTTCGTCCTGCCTTGTATTCTTCAAGGAAGTAGGTAAACACTTTATCCCAATATTGCTTTTCAAAGTTTACTGCATAATAAGGAATTCCGATTTGGTTGCATACCCGGATGACATCATTGTAATCCTCTGTGGCGGTACAAACACCGTTCTCGTCGGTGTCATCCCAGTTTTTCATAAAAATCCCGATCACATCGTACCCCTGTTCCTTCAGAAGAAGGGCTGCAACAGAAGAATCAACGCCTCCGGACATTCCGACCACTACGCGGGTATCCTTTGGATCTTTTTTCATCTCTATTTCACCTCAATTCTAAACGCTTAGACTTGCACTTTTTTCAAATATCCTATCTATTTAGCCAGCCGCTTCACGATTTTAGCAGTCTGTTCTGCAGCACTTTCAGCTTGTTCCTTTGTATTAAAGAGGCCGAAGCTGAAACGGATGGAATTTTGCAGTTTGTCTGATCCTTTTCCAAACATACTGACAAGGACGTGGGATGGATCGATGGAGCCTGCAGTACAGGCCGATCCGCTTGATGCTGCTATTCCAGCCAAATCAAGATTAACTAGCATGGCTTCAACATTTGTTCCGGGAAAGCTTAAGTTTAAAACATGAGGCAGGGAATAATCAAGTGATCCGTTCAGTTCAAAAACAGCACCTTCCTGCTTCAGTTTATTCATGAACAGCTTCCTTAAAGAATGCAGCTCTTCCCGCTTAGTTTCCATCTCCTTCTGAGTGATCCGAACAGCCTCCTCGAAGCCTGCAATAGATGGAACATTTTCAGTTCCTGCCCTGCGCTTCCTTTCTTGTTCACCGCCAAAAAGCCGTGAAGAAAGTTTCACATCAGGATGGGCGTATAAAAAGCCGATCCCTTTTGGGCCATTAATTTTATGGGCGGAGACGGAAAGCAAATCCACTTTCAAGTCCTGCACATCAATTTTTTCAAGCCCGTAAGCCTGAACAGCATCGGTATGGAATTTAGCAGGATGCTCCGCCAATAACTCGCCTATTTCCTTAATCGGCTGAAGGGTCCCTATTTCATTATTTCCGTACATAATGGTTACAAGAATGGTATCCTCCCGCAAAGCATCTTCTACTTCCTTTACCGAAACACGCCCATTTGGATCAACAGGCAAATACGTTACCTCAAAGCCCTGTTTTTCAAGCTCCTCACACGCATGCAAAACCGCATGATGTTCAATTTGGGTTGTGATGATGTGTTTGCCCCTATCGCGGCAGGATTCAGCTGTTCCAAAAATCGCATGATTATCAGCTTCTGTACCGCCGCTTGTAAAAATAATGTCATTGGCTTTAGCACCAATACTGTTTGCTAAAGCAGACCTTGCTTCATCGACAATATGGCGTGCACTCCGCCCGAAATAATGAATGCTGGAAGGATTTCCATATTCAGATTTCATGACTTCAGTCATCCGTTCAATCACTTCCGGATGCATTGGCGAAGTTGCTGCATGATCAAGGTATATTCTTTCCAATTTATCTCACCTACTTCATTTCGTCCTGCTGCTTGTATTTTCCACCTGAATTATTCCCTGATTAAGGACTAAATATAAAACATATAAGCATCTGATTCGCCGGTATCTGTATGGCTGGCAAGATCTTCAAGCGTTGTGTTATCAAGCACATCTTTCACAGCATCACGAATACGCATCCATAGTTCTCTCTTTGCAGGCTCTTCATCTTCAATTCCTTCCACTGGACTGATCGGCCCTTCCAGAACTCTGATGATATCCCCGGCAGTAATTTTTGTAGGCTCTTTCCCTAAAATATATCCGCCGTATGCACCTCGGATGCTTTTAACAAGCCCTGCGTTCCGAAGCGGCGCTATAAGCTGCTCGAGATAGTGCTCAGACAGGTCATTCGTCTGGGCAATCGATTTTAACGAAGTGGGACCCTCCCCATGCTTTTTGGCTAATTCAATCATTATAGTTAACCCATAACGTCCTTTAGTAGATATTTTCATCAGCTTGCACCTCTATCCTTTTCTTTAAGCATTTGATTCGCATAGATATCCTTTTCTCTAAGTTTTGCCAAAAATCGGTCAGTTAAAGCCTGACACTGCGGCAAAGCAGCACCGACAATTGGCCCGACTGCAAGACTTAGCACAATTGTGCCCCAGAATACAGGGCCCCCAAGCTGCCATCCAACAGTCAGTACAGCAATTTCCATTAAAGCTCTGACATTTCTGACTTTCCAGCCGGTTTTTGCTGTTAATGCAATCATCAGGCTATCCCTTGGCCCAGCTCCGAGCTGAGCCGAAATATACAGCCCCATTCCATAGCAATAAACAACTATGCCAAAACCAAACATGGCCAATTTTCCCGCCAGCCCATCAGGGGTCTGCATAAATGGCAAAAGCAGATAAGCGTCAATAAACAGTCCGATCAGGACCATATTCAAGAAAGCACCGACTTGTGGAAGTTCCTTTGAAATAAGGGCTGCAGCAGCTAATATGAATATCCCAACAATAATGGACCAGCTGCCTATCGTCAGGCCCAGCTGGTAGTAGAGTCCTACATGCAGAACATCCCAGGGGGTTGCCCCTAAATCAGCTGTAATTAACAAAACAATCCCCAGGCTCATGACAAGCAGCCCTATTAGATAAATCAAAAACCTGGAACCGATTTGCCCTTTATTTTTCAGTATCATGTGCCCCAACGCTCCCCGCAAGACCTGCAAATATATATGAAGTTTAAATCCTTAGTAATATTATAGACTTTTGACATTATAGCATATTTTAGGAGGAAAAGGGGCGGGCCGGGATTGGACTCAGTTCAATACCGGCTGTGGCCTAATTGATTTCGCAGCAGGAAATGTTATGGTATCTTAAATAGAAAGCGAAAACTTTGCTGAAAATTGATAGGCAGACTGAAGGCTGCCAGCAAAAGGCTGGAGTGATAACTTTGAACATTAAACCTCTTGCATTCCGGATGAGGCCTAGAACGATTGATGAAATCATTGGCCAGGAGCACCTTGTTTCAGAAGGAAAAATTATCCACCGCATGGTGCAGGCTAAGCAGCTGTCATCGATGATTCTGTACGGCCCCCCAGGTATAGGCAAAACTTCGATTGCAAGTGCCATTGCAGGGAGCACCAAATACGCTTTCCGTACTTTAAATGCTGTGACTAACAATAAAAAAGATATGGAAGTGGTAGCGGCAGAGGCCAAAATGTCCGGAAAGGTGATTCTGCTGCTGGATGAAGTCCATAGACTTGATAAAGGCAAACAAGATTTCCTGCTGCCCTATCTTGAAAATGGCAGCATCACTTTAATTGGCGCCACAACCAGCAATCCATATCATGCAATTAACCCGGCTATTAGAAGCCGATGCCAAATTTTCGAACTAAAGCCGCTGTCTGCTGATGATATAAAAAAAGCACTGACAAGGGCTTTACTGGATAAGGAACGAGGCCTTGGCAATAGACAAACTGAAGTTACCGATGATGCACTTACACATCTTGCCACCGCTTCAAATGGTGATGTCAGAAGCTCGCTAAATGCATTGGAATTGGCCGTCCTTTCAACTAAAGAAGATGAAGAAGGAATCATTAAGATTGATTTGTCTGTTGCCGAGGAATGCATTCAGCGCAAAAGCTTTACACACGATAAAGATGGAGATGCCCATTACGATGTCTTATCCGGTTTTCAAAAGTCCATTCGCGGAAGCGATGTAAATGCGGCATTGCACTATTTAGGAAGATTAATTGAAGCAGGCGACCTGCAAAGCATAAGCAGAAGACTTTTGGTTATTGCCTATGAAGATATTGGACTGGCATCGCCGCAAGCCGGAGCCAGAACCCTTGCAGCTATAGAAACAGCTGAAAGGATTGGATTCCCGGAAGCAAGGATTCCGCTTGCAAATGCGGTTATTGAGCTCTGCCTCTCTCCAAAATCCAATTCAGCATACACAGCATTGGATTCCGCAATAGCGGATATCCGCGCAGGCAAAAGCGGTGAAGTCCCTGATCACTTGAAGGACGCCCACTACAAAGGAGCAAAAGAGCTTGGCAGGGGCATCGGCTATTTATACCCTCACGATTATGAAACAGGCTGGGTCAAACAGCAGTACTTGCCTGACAGAATTAAAAACAAGGTATATTATCAGCCTAAGAAAACAGGCAAATTCGAACAGGCATTAGCATCTGTCTATGAAAAACTTCTTAAATAGCAAAAGGTCTGGCAGCAATGCCAGACCTTTTGCTATTTGGGCTTTTAAGCAGAAACATCCCTTTTATTAAACACATAAAATGCAAGTACCTGGAAAAGCAGAAAATATATAAATATCATCATGATGGAAAATCCAATCGTCATCCCGTGAACCATTGGCATTCCTTCAAAATATTGAAGGAGGTCTGTATTGGCAAAAAGGCTGTACTTGGCCCAATCATATTTCATTGCAATCAGCCTTGTGACCTGTCCTCCCATAAACATCAGAAACAGGGAAAGTCCTATCGCCAGCGAGCTATTCCTGAAAACAGCTGAAATCATAAAAGCCATGGTTGCAAGCATAAGCATATTAATGGATTTAAGACCATAATAAGCTATCAGATGAAGTCCCATGCTTTGTTCTATCACTGTTCCATTGTAATAATATAAATAAGGAAATGCTTCTGCAGGAAATCCAAAGAGGAGTCCGCCCAGCAGTGCTGAATATCCGAAGAGGACGGCCAGCACCAGCAGACCGAATAAAATCACGGTAATATACTTTGCTCCCAGGATTTTAACTCTTTTAATAGGCCTAATCAAAAGTAGTTTGATGGTTCCCCATGTAAACTCACTCGCCACGATTCCCCCGGCAATAATAATCGTAAACAGGCCGGCAAATTCAATCAGCTGTGAGGTGTCAGATACAAATCCCCAGACAGAGTATTCCTGATTCGGTGAAATATCATTCTTAATTCTGTATTCGTTTATGGCAATCTCCCTCTGATACTGTTCCTTCATATCTCTGGGAGCCATTTCCCCCATCTCTTCAAGCTGTTTTTTATAGCTTTCGTTTTGAGTCTGCAGTCCCTTTTTCCATTCCGAATTATCCGGGACTGTCCCTCCGCTTTCCTGATATTTTATAAAGGCGCCTGCAACAGTCGTCATAATTAAAAGAAGTCCGATCATGACGTATGTGCCCGGCCGCCTAAAAATTTTCATCCATTCATTTTGAATCAGTCCGAGCATCACCTGCACCCCCTTTGTACTCTGTTACTTCCAGAAAACGGTCTTCCAATGTTTTGGTCACTTCACGAACAGCAAATATTTTCATATCTTCCTGGACAAACACTTTTATCATTTCAGGTATATCTTCCCGGACAAGCGAAAGTATCACACTAGTTTCTGTAAGCTGTACAGGCAAACCAGGATGTGCCCCTTGTAAAATTCCGTTTGCTTTTCCAGGATCATCCACTTCTACTTCGTAAACTTTTTCTTTCCCCTGTACAAAATCACTGATGTGCTGAACATCAATCAACTTCCCGTTTTGAATAATGCCGATTCTGTCACACATCATTTCCATTTCAGATAGTAAATGGCTGGAAACAATGACAGCCATTTCTCTTTCTCTTGCAAGCATCCTCAGGTGATCCCGAATCTCCCTGATGCCGGCAGGGTCAAGCCCATTCGTAGGTTCATCCAGAATGAGGATTTTGGGATCATGCAAAAGACACTGTGCCAGACCAAGCCTCTGCCTCATGCCTAGCGAGTATGTTCTGACTTTATCATGAATCCGATCCGCCAGTCCTACAAGCTCAACCGTTTCATCAATTTTTTCTCTAGTTATACCTTTTGACATTCGTGCATAATGAACCAGATTTTGATAGCCTGACAAAAACTTATACATCTCAGGATTTTCCACAATGGCTCCAATATGGGAAACCGCCTTTTCAAAATCTGTTTTGATGCTGCTGCCAAGAATTTTAATGTCCCCGGAAGTAATGCCGATCAAGCCCACCAGCATTCGAATAGTGGTGGTCTTCCCCGCACCGTTTGGGCCAAGGAAACCGAATACCTCCCCCTTTTTCACCTCAAAGCTGACAGAATCAATAATCGTTCTTCCTTTTATTACTTTTGTAACGTCCTGTATTTCTACAAGAGTATCCATTTAGGCAACCTCCTCCCATCTTTTAAAGTCCGGTTCTTTGCAGACGCCTTTAAAGTCGGGATTATTATTTGACTTACACTATTTTACCTTTCAACAACTGAGAATGGAATATTTTCATCTATTAGGGTGACGATAAGCCTAACAATCGTATTTTCCGAGGTGGTTAAAGGAATGAAGGAACGGAAAGATTTATGGAAACCGGAAGAGGATCAATTACTCGAAGAGATAGTACTTGAATACACATCAAATGGGGATTCAAAAGCATCAGCTTTTAAGAAGGCAAGTACTGAACTCGGCCGTACAGTTTCAGCCTGCCAATACCGCTGGAACACAGTCATAACAAAAAGGACAGATTATAGAACCCAAGAAATCTCAAGCAATAATGCAGCCTGTCAAACCCATGAAAATCCTGACTCTGTTCCCCCTGAAAATCTGGCTCAAGTTATACGCTTCCTAAGGAACTTTGCGAAAACACAGCCTATTTCAGAGCAAATGAAGGAAAATAAACGTCTGCATGAAGAACAAATGCACTTAAAACTTCAAAATCAGCAGTTAATTAGAAGGTTGAAGGAAAAAGAAGCGGAATTTAAACATCAGCTTATGCAATATGAGGAAATGGCAAGCATCCTGAAAGAAGCCGACCAGCTTCTAAAGCATGAAAGCAATGAAGAGAAAAGAGCTGTTCATTGATTCGAGGATTCCAAAACATTAATATGCGCAAAGACCGGCCTGCAGAAAGCCGGTCTCTTTTCAGTCATTTACACGTGCAATTTTAATATCGCTTAGTAGTTCTCTAGTTACGTAGCTAGCCATGATTAAACCTGCAACAGAAGGAACAAATGCGTTGGAAGAAGGCGGCATTTTGGCCTTTCTTATTTCAGCATCATCTTTTCCAACTGTTTTGCGGACATCTTCCCGGATAACGATCGGGCTTTCATCGGAGAATACAACCGGAACGCCTTTTCTGATTCCTTCTTTTCTCAGGCGTGTGCGGATAACCTTAGCAATCGGGTCAGTATGAGTTTTGAAGATATCAGCAATCTGGAACCTGGTCGGATCCATTTTATTTGCAGCACCCATGCTTGAGATCATTGGAATCCCTCTGTTCAGGCATTCTTTCATTAGATGAATTTTATAAGAAATCGTATCGGAAGCATCAACTACAAAGTCGAGTCCATAATCAAAGAATTGCTCATAGGTTTCTTCTGTATAAAACATTTTTAAAGCAATAACTTCACAGTCAGGATTGATATCCTTGATTCTTTCTTTCATTAAATCCACCTTTGGTTTCCCGACAGTGGATAATAAAGCGATGACCTGCCTGTTCACATTTGTAATATCAACATCGTCTTTATCAACCAGAACAAGCCGTCCAACACCGGAACGCGCCAGTGCTTCCGCTGCAAAGGAACCAACTCCGCCGATGCCCAGTACTGCCACGGTACTATTTTTCATTTTTTCAAGGCCTTCTTTGCCAATAGCCAATTCATTCCTGGAAAATTGGTGAAGCATATATAAATCAACTCCATCAGATGTTATTTAAAAAGCATGTATTATCTTATACCCGATAATGAATATATCATACTTGAACTTTAAAGCAAGTAGTTCTATAGGATTAATGACATTAACATTTTAAGCAATAATTAAATCGAAACTTTCTATCCAATAGTGTTAACTGCGCTATCATATTTAATCCTTATCATCATATCAGCAATAGCTCAGTTCAAGTACGAACATAAAGAGCAGGACAAACAAAAAATCCATGCTCACGAGCATGGATTTTTACAATCGTATGTACTAAAGAGTCCCAATCGTGCCGTCGCTATTGATGCCCTCGTTTTGAACCCGCACTCAGCAGGTGGGTGTCCTGTTTCCTGCGTTTGTAAGTCCTCATCCATGAGGCTTTTACGCTGCGGGAAAACTCCGGACTCCCGAAGGAATAATGTTGGTCAAAATTTCAGGTTTTACAACGAACACATCAGGACTCTTTATTTATTGATATGATCATATCACACGGTTTCTTCTTTTTCAAGCTGATGAAATGGAGCTAATTTGAACATTTTTATCCACTTTCTTCCTTGAAGTTATGGAACCTGCCTTAAAATCAGGAGTTACTTCCCAGTTTATTTTTCTGAAAAATGTGTTTTTTTCACCATTTAATCATTATATAGGAAATTACTCACTTTTTTTCAAATTAAGCGCTAAGTGCAAATCATTAAGCTGGGACTGGCTAACTTCACCAGGAGCTTCTGTTAGCACACAGCTCGCACTGGCTGTTTTAGGGAAGGCAATCGTATCCCTTAGATTTGTTCTGCCAGCAAGCAGCATTACAAGTCTGTCTAATCCAAGGGCAATTCCGCCATGCGGAGGAGTGCCATATTCAAATGCTTCAAGCAGGAATCCAAACTGTTCAACAGCTTCCTCTTTTGAGAAGCCAAGCACACTGAACATTTTTTCTTGAACGTCTCTTTCGAAAATACGCAATGATCCGCCGCCAAGCTCGTAGCCGTTTAATACAAGGTCATATGCTTGTGCACGGACTTGAGCAGGATCTTTATCAAGAAGATCTAAATCTTCTCTGGCAGGCATTGTAAAAGGATGATGGGCTGCATAATAGCGGCCTTCTTCCTCATCGTATTCCAGAAGCGGCCAGTCTGTAACCCAAAGGAAGTTAAACTTGCTTTGATCAATCAGATCAAGCTCTTTTCCAAGCTTTAATCGCAGAGCGCCGAGTGCATCTGCCACAACATTTTTCTTATCAGCCACAAAGAGGAGCAAGTCTCCTGGTTCTACTGACAGAGCAGCATAGAATGCTTTTTGCTCATCCTCAGTCACAAACTTGGCAATCGGACCTTTTAAACCGTCTTCTTCCGCTTTAAACCATGCAAGCCCTTTTGCACCATAAACAGCAGCAAACTCTGTTAGGGCATCAATATCTTTTCGTGAATACTTTCCTGCACCATTTTTTACATTAATGGCCTTAACCTGTCCCCCGGAAGCTACTGCTCCGGCAAATACTTTGAAGCTTGACTCTTTTACTATTTCGGATAAATCCGTCAATTCCATCCCAAAGCGTGTATCCGGCTTATCAGATCCAAAACGGTCCATCGCTTCCTGATAGGTCATGCGCGGGAATGGAAGCTGGACATCCAGGCCTTTCACTTCTTTCATGATCTTTTTCATCATGTTTTCCATTAGGCCGATGATGTCTTCCTGGCTCATAAAACTCATTTCGATGTCGACCTGAGTAAATTCAGGCTGGCGATCTGCACGCAGGTCTTCATCACGGAAGCATCGTGCTATTTGGTAATAGCGTTCAAATCCGCCTACCATTAATAACTGCTTAAAGATTTGAGGAGATTGTGGAAGAGCATAGAATTCACCCGGATGCACACGGCTTGGAACTAAATAGTCACGGGCTCCTTCCGGTGTGCTCTTCGTTAAGATTGGTGTTTCAACATCAAGAAATCCTTCGCTGTCCAGATAATCCCTCATTGCTTTTGTTACTTGATGACGCATCTTAAAGGTATCAAACATAATAGGGCGTCTCAAATCCAAATAGCGGTATTTAAGGCGGACATCTTCGGAAACATCCGCTTTATCATCAATGACAAAAGGAGGTGTTTTTGCTTCATTGATGATAGTCACTTTCTCTGCTTTAATCTCAATGCGCCCTGTTTTCAGGTTCTCATTGATGGTGCCTTCTTCACGCGCAATTACTTCTCCCTCTATATCAAGAACAAATTCATTGCGGATCTTTTCAGCTGCTGCAAGAGCTTCAGGGGAAACTTCCGGATTGAATACCACCTGAACAATGCCAGTGCGGTCACGAAGATCCACAAAGATCAGCCCGCCTAAATCCCGGCGCTTTTGTACCCAGCCTTTTAAGCTTACTTTTTCTCCTATAGCTTTTTCCGTTACTTCCCCGCAAAAATACGTTCGCCCAAACATTCTAATTCCTCCCAAATATAAAACTGATTTATGATTGATAAAGCTCTGTAAATTTTTCTATGAAAGAATCAAGACTAAGCTCTGTTTGTTCTCCCGATTCCATTGATTTTACATTAATTTTGTTCGCTTTAAGTTCATCTTCACCCAAGACAGCAACAAACTTTGCATTCGACCGGTCTGCCGCTTTAAACTGGGCTTTAATTTTTCTGTCAAGATAATCTCTTTCAGCAGAATATCCTGCCATTCGAAGTTTTTGAAGAAGGCCGACTGTGTAATCCTTTGCTTCCTCTCCAAGGGATACAAGGTAGCAATCAATGTCCTTATTAAGAGGCAGATCCACCTTCTCTGCTTCAAGAGCAGCAATGAATCGCTCGATACTTAAAGCAAAACCTATTCCCGGCGCTTCAGGACCGCCAATTTCCTCAGTGAGGCCATTGTATCGTCCGCCGCCGCAAAGAGTGGTAATTGCTCCGAAACCTTCGGAATCACTCATAATTTCAAAGGCCGTATGATTGTAATAATCCAGGCCGCGAACAAGATTTGGATCAACAATAAAGTCAATATCCAGGTTCTTTAAATACTTTTGAACCTTCTCAAAGTAGGTTTTTGAATCATCATTTAAATAATCAATGATGGATGGAGCAGATTTCATAAGTTCATGTTCACGGTCCTGTTTACAGTCCAGGATGCGCATTGGATTTTTTTCAAGGCGATTCTGGCAATCCTGGCAAAACTCCCCGATCCGCGGCTTGAAGTGATTGACCAGAGCCTCTCTGTGTGCAGATCGGCTTTCTTTATCTCCCAGGCTGTTCACAATCAATTTAAGCTTTTGCAGGCCCATGCTTCTATAAAGTGACATTGCCAGTGCGATAACTTCCGCATCAATTGCCGGATCCGCGCTGCCGATCGCTTCGACGCCGAATTGGACAAACTGGCGAAAACGTCCTGCCTGGGGGCGTTCATAACGGAACATTGGTCCCATATAATAAAGCTTTACAGGCTGGCTCGCATCACCGTACATTTTATGTTCAACGAATGACCTTACAGCAGAAGCCGTTCCTTCAGGACGAAGTGTCAGGCTTCGTCCGCCGCGGTCTTCAAACGTGTACATTTCTTTTTGAACAATATCTGTCGTGTCTCCAACACTGCGCAGAAATAATTCCGTATGTTCAAATATAGGTGTTCTGATTTCACGATATTGAAATTTCTCACAAAGTTCCCTTGCCTTTTTTTCTATCAATTGCCATTTTTCAACTTCCCCCGGCAAAATGTCCTGCGTTCCCCTCGGTATTCGGATAGACATGAAAATTACCTCCTAATGCAAAATGATAACTATGTATAATTTATTGACCCTTTACGCTTTAGCTAATAAATAGGCCATAATCGAAAGCATCGACAAAATAAAAAAAACTCCCGCCTCCTTGTATATTAAATACAAGGGACGAGAGTTTGGTTTTCCCGTGGTGCCACCCTAGTTGAAGCCAATATATAGACTTCCTCTTTTACAGTTAACGCCTGTTAACGTTCAGCTCCTACTAAAGATCACGCCTTTTTCAGAGAGAAACCTACGAAGTGTTCTTTCGTTAAATCATCATGTGAGAATGCTTTCAGCCGGGCGGCACTCTCTCTCTTTTCATGTGGGGTTTAACTACTCTTCTCCATCAATGGTTTATCGAAAAGCAGAAACGCCTTGGTCAGGCGCTGCAGCTAGACATTTAATTGTAATTGTCATTTTATTTATATTATAATACGGAGCATTTTCATCAATGTCAAGACTAAAAACATGTTATGATCGTTCCAGCTTTTTTTTCAGTTTCCTGACATCCTTGAGAGATAGTCCAAACTCTGATGCGAGTTCAATCATGTTTGAGTTTTGTTCTCTTTGTATAAAATCATGAAAATCCACCCCGAACAGCTGATTTTCACCAGATTGTGCAGACATCCCTTTTTCACCAAATCTCATAGTGCTCACCCTTTTTTTTATAGTCTGTTCTATTCTTTCCATTTTCAGATGAAATGTTTCATAACAGGACAAATTTAATTCCCAGCTAAAAATGATTGCTGATAAACCGATAATAGAAGGGAAATTGCACAAGATGCAGAAGTATTCTAGGACCAAAGTTATCTTGACTGCCAGCACCTTGTTTGTTTTTCTTTTAATAAGGATTTTAATTATGAAAGGAGGCGGCCTGTTGAAGAAAAAACCACTTATTCTCGTGATATGTCTTATGCTTTTGGCTGGCATAACACAGGCGGAAACACAGGTTAAAGCTGAAAACAGTTCTGTAACAATCCCCACAAATAATCTTAACGTCCGTCAAGGCCCAGGCTTAAGCTACCCCATTCTGGGACAAGCCCAGAAAGGAGATCAATTTAACGCTCTTTCCCGTGAAGGAGATTGGATTAAAATTAATTTCCAGGGGGAAAACGGCTATGTGGCCAGCTGGCTTGTTTCCGATATGACCACCAGTCAGAGAGGAGAAAAAGCAGCCAGTTCAAATTCCCAGGCAATCATCACAACAGATGGCCTGAGGGTGAGAAAGGGACCTGGCACAAGTTACGGTGTCCTGGGAACTATACAGAAAGGAACAGCCTATAAGGTCATGAGCACAGAAGGAAGCTGGGTTAAGATCCAAACACCTTATGGAGATGGATGGGTCGCAAATGAATTCGTCCAATACAGCGGCAGCCAAAAGAAAAATTCATCAAGCAGCAGCCAAACCGGGAAAATCACGGCAAACTCCTTGAATGTAAGAAACAGGCCATCGCTTAATAGTGACGTCATCGGCAAACTAAATTCGGGGGAGACAGTAGCTGTTATTTCTCAAAATGACAGCTGGACAGAAATCTCTTTCTCGGGCAATGCCGGATGGATCAGCAGCCAATATATTGCGGTTCAATCCTCACAATCAGAAAGCAAGCCAAAACAGTCGGCGTCCGGGAAAACCGGCACTGTTACGGCAACTTCTTTAACCGTTAGGAATAAAGGATCGTTAAATGGGAAACCGATTGGTTCTGTTACAAAAGGCCAAACCTTTCCTATTCTTGAGCAAGCTGATAATTGGGCAAAAATTGAATATCAGACTGGTTCTTATGGATGGGTAGCAAGCTGGTTCATAGACATAACAGCCGAGAAAAATTCCGGCTCTTCCCAGCAGAGTGTAAACGGCAGTTCTGCAATTATATTACATAACGGATCAAATATTAGAAAAAAAGCCAGCAGCCAGTCATCTGTCATTCACAGGGCAAATAAAGGGGACAGCTTTGAAATTATCAGCCTGAATGATGATTGGTATGAAGTCCGCCTTCCAAACGGCGGGACGGGTTTTGTAGCAGGATGGATCGTCAAGGTTGAAGGATCTGCACCTGCAGTAACAAAACCGGGAGCAGAACAGCACCTGGAAAATAAAACAATCGTCCTTGATCCCGGCCATGGTGGCCGTGATAACGGGACAACAGGGGCACGAGGGACTCGTGAAAAAGATATTACAATCAGGACCGCTCAATTGCTCGCAGACAAATTAAGATCTGCAGGTGCAAATGTTATTCTTACCAGAAGCGGAGATACCTATTTGCCGCTTCCTTCCAGAGTAGGCATTTCACATTATCATAATGCAGATGCTTTCATCAGCATTCATTATGACAGCACGCCAGATCGCACTGCAAGAGGAGCGACTACTTATTATTATCATCCTTTTCAACAGGAACTTGCAGCCAATATCCACTCCAATGTAATAGCCATGACAAACCTGAGAGATCGGGGCTATAGAGCTGGAGATTATCATGTGATAAGAGAGAATAAACGCAATGCAGTTCTCATCGAGCTTGGATATCTGAGCAATCCGGCTGAAGAGGCCCTGATTTCTTCTGCACAGTATCAGCAATCAGCAACAGCAGGAATTTATCAGGGACTTGCCCGCTATTTCAAAAATTAGCAAAAAAGCCCCGGCATCCTACTTTGGGTGCCGGGGCTTTTTTGCGTTTCGTTATAAATTAACTTACTTGCTTTCTAAAATTAACGTAACGGGTCCATCGTTGGTTAACTGAACATCCATCATGGCCCCGAATACACCTGTTTCTACTTTCAGGCCTTTAGCTTCTAAATACCGGTTAAAAGCATCATAGATATTTACGGCATGCGCCGGGATAGCCGCTTCCATGAAATTGGGCCGTCTGCCCTTCCGGCAGTCTCCATATAAAGTAAACTGGGAAACCGAAAGAATTTCACCTTCCTGATCCAGCAGGGAAAAATTCATTTTGCCATTTTCATCTTCGAAGACGCGAAGATTGGCAATTTTATCAGCCAGAAAAGCTGCGTCCTCTTCCTTATCTTCATGGGTGACTCCAACGAGCAAAACAAACCCCTTTTTGATGCTTCCGACGGTTTTGCCGTCCACCGTTACGCTGGCTTCTTTGCTTCGCTGCACTACAACACGCATTCTATCTGCTCCCTTTAGTTCATAATCCTTCTTACTGCATAAATATCAGGGATTTGTTTAATCCGATCCACAACCTTTTGCAGATGGCTGACATTGTGTATGGCAATGGACATATTAATCGTTGCTGATTTATTGCGGTCTGATCGTCCTGATACAGCTGAAATGTTGGTTTTCGTTTCATTAACAGCCTGAAGGACCTCATTTAATAATCCCCTGCGGTCATAACCGGTAATTTCAATTTCAACATTGTATTCTTTCCGGTCATTTAAGGCTGTTTCCCACTCAACCGGGATGAGCCTTTGTTTTGCATCATCCGTTTCAATATTAGGACAATCATCACGGTGTACAGAAACTCCTCTGCCCTTTGTAATAAACCCGACGATTTCATCTCCGGGGACAGGATTACAGCAGCGGGAAAGGCGAATCAGCAGGTTATCAATGCCTGAAACCCGGACACCGGATTCGCGTTTTTTGGCAGATGGAAAAGTCTTCAGTTCCGAAACAGCATTTGTAATATCGGAGGTTTGTTCAAGATCGCGTTTCTTGCGCCATTTTTCTGTCAGCCTGTTGGCAACCTGAAGTGCCGTTACTCCGTTATAGCCAACAGCAGCATACATATCTTCCTCTGTGGCAAAATTGAATTTCTCTGCGACCCTTTTTACATTATCAGATGTCAAAATTTCCTTCAGGTCGAAATCCATATTGCGAATCTCCCGCTCAACAAGCTCTTTTCCTTTTTCCACATTTTCTTCTTTTCTCTGCTTTTTGAAAAAGGTTCGTATTCTATTTTTAGCCTGTGAAGTCTGAGCAAGCTTCAGCCAATCTTTGCTCGGTCCATATGAATGCTTGGATGTCAGGATTTCAATAATATCGCCGGTCTTCAATTTGTAATCCAGCGTGACCATTTTTCCGTTGACTTTGGCACCGATTGTCTTGTTTCCAATTTCCGAGTGAATTCGGTAAGCAAAGTCAATGGGAACGGAGCCGGAAGGAAGTTCGATGACATCCCCTTTAGGAGTAAAAACAAACACCATATCGGAAAACAAATCGATCTTCAGTGATTCCATGAACTCTTCAGCATTTGCAGCATCATCCTGAAACTCCAGGATTTCACGGAACCAGGTCAGCTTCTCCTCAAATGAAGAGCCCTCATTCACTCTTTTTCCTTCTTTATAAGCCCAATGGGCAGCAATACCAAACTCTGCAATTCTATGCATATCCATGGTACGGATCTGGACTTCCAGCGGGTCACCTTTTGGCCCGATAACCGTGGTATGAAGAGATTGATACATATTCTGTTTAGGCATGGCAATGTAATCTTTAAAACGGCCGGGCATCGGCTTCCAGCATGTATGAATAATCCCGAGAACTGCATAGCAATCTTTAATGCTGCTTACAACAATGCGTACAGCAAGAAGATCATATATCTCATTGAATTGCTTGTTTTGAAGCGCCATTTTTCGATAGATGCTGTATATATGCTTAGGGCGGCCGGATATCTCTGATTTAATTGAAACCTCTGACAGCCTGCCCCGCATGACATTGATAACATCATCCAGGTACTCTTCCCGTTCCGCTCTTTTTTTCTTCATCAGGTTTACAATCCGATAATATTGCTGCGGATTTAGGTACCTTAGAGCCGTATCTTCAAGCTCCCACTTAATCTTTGAAATTCCAAGCCTATGCGCAAGAGGTGCAAAAATTTCAAGCGTTTCGTTCGAAATGCGGCGCTGCTTTTCAGCTGGCAGATGCTTAAGTGTCCGCATATTATGAAGACGGTCAGCAAGCTTAATTAAGATTACACGGATGTCCTGGGCCATTGCCACGAACATTTTCCGATGATTTTCAGCCTGCTGCTCTTCCTGTGATTTATATTTAATTTTCCCCAGTTTTGTTACACCATCGACAAGCATTGCCACTTCTGAATTGAAGGCTTCTTCGATATTCTCCAATGAGATTTCGGTGTCTTCAACCACATCGTGAAGAAAGCCGGCAGCAACCGTTGATGGATCCATCTCCAGATCAGCAAGGATGCCTGCCACTTGAATTGGATGGATAATGTATGGTTCACCGGACTTCCTATATTGTTCACGGTGGGCATGCTTGGCAAACTCGTACGCTTTTTTTACAAGCTCTGCATGCTCATCGTTTAAATATTCTTTTGCTCTGTTGATGACTTGCTCGGCGGTCAGAACTTGATCGTTCGCCATGGAATCACCTTTATCTCCCTGAATTTTATGCATTTGCATAATGTAATAATTTTGTAATTGGATTTATAACAAGTTATAAAAAAAATTAATATTGCTACTATTATCGAAAAAAAAAGTGAAGATGTAAAGGGATAGACTGTTATTTTTATGGGAATAACAAAAATTTTGTCGTTTTTTGTCCGAATTTCTTTATTGTTTTTCCATAATTGGTTTTGGAAGCACTTTATATACCTATTTTGACAGATAAATTAAAAAGAGCACCATTTCGTATGGCGCTCTCTTGGTATGAAAAAATTAATATTGCATCAATGTCAGAATATCGTAATCGTCAAGCTTTTTACGGCCATCAAGGTATGTTAATTCGATAAGGAATGCAATGCCAGCCACTACTCCGCCAAGTTCTTCAACCAGCTGGATGGTTGCATCAATTGTTCCGCCTGTCGCAAGGAGATCGTCAGTGATCAGAACTCTTTGCCCAGGTTTGATGGCATCTTTATGAATGGTTAATATATCCTTGCCATATTCTAAGCCATAATTAACCTTGACTGTTTCACGGGGAAGTTTTCCTTCTTTGCGGACAGGGGCAAAACCTACACCTAATGAATAAGCAACAGGGCAGCCGATGATGAATCCGCGGGCTTCCGGGCCAACAACCAGATCAATTTTCTTTTCACGGGCATATTCAACAATTTGGTCAGTCGCATATTTATACGCTTCACCGTTGTCCATAAGTGTTGTAATATCTTTAAATTTTATGCCTGGCTTCGGCCAATCTTCAACAATTGTTATATACTGTTTTAAGTCCATTTTTCTTCCTTTGCCTCCTCAAGTTTTACAGCCCCTTGCATAACTTCATCAAACCAGTCTTTGAGCTGCTGAAAGGATGAATAGAGCAAATCGCTCTCAAGAGTGTATTGTGCCTGTTTAAGCTGATAGGTTCGCGAATCAGCTAAATCACGTTTAATTGATGTATTGTTTAACGAAATGACACCATTATTTATTTTAACAAAATCCAATTCAAAAAACACTTGAGACATAAAATCTACCGTTTCCCTGCTCCATCCCTTATGCTTCGCTATATCATTCCCATGACGCCTGATATCGACCGAGCCTTTTTTAGCAAGCAGGGCAAAATACCACTTAAAATGATCTCTTGTTGGAATAGTGCTGAAATAGTCACTGTCCTCTTTATAAAAATGAGCATAAATTCTGGCAGGGTTTTTTCCGGAGAATACATGAGCAAGCATTTCCTTTGAAGGCGGCATATCAGCAAGCACGATGTTTGAGCCATCTAGTTTTAATGCTTCTGCATCCTCTTCAGATGATATTTTCACCATACTTTCCCCTGCATATGTCCTGAATTTGGATATATGTTCCTCATTAAAGAATATCCAAGTAGTATTTACCTCAGGAATGACGCTTTGGAGCCTTTCGAGCCGCTTTAAACTCCGGATATCAAATAGCTGCCAGGAGTTCACTGCCATATCCTGCAGGAAGATTTGCGGTTTTTTAATATTATTCCATTCATTAATGGATAATTCGCCAATAACCGATAGCTTGGAATATGGTGAAATATGCTCATGCAAATGTCCGAGGCCAAAGCCGATTCCATCAAGGGAAGATCCATCATTTTCGATGGTGACCTTTATATGAGTTTGATCAGATCCGATTTTTCTCATAGCGGCAATATTGGCCTCTTTTATCAAGACTTTAGGTTTTGGATTTCCCATCCCAAATGGGGCAAGCAGCTGCATTTCTTCAATAGAAGAGAGGCTGATATCCTTTAGATGGAAGACGCCATCAATGCTGGTTACTGGAATAAAATCTTCCTCGGTCAGCTGTTCATTTGCAAGAGTATTCAGTCTATCCCTGAGGTCATCGACCGATTCAATTGACAAGGTCATTCCTGCCGCCATTGGATGGCCCCCAAAGTGGGGAAGGATATCCCGGCATTCAGAAAGATTTTTGAACAGATCAAAACCTTTAATACTTCTTGCTGATCCCTTTGCCAGCCCTTTATCACTGTCATAACTGAGAACAATAGCTGGGCGGTAAAACTTTTCAACAAGCTTCGAAGCTACTATTCCAATTACACCGGCATTCCAGCCTTCTTTGCCTACAACAATTACTGAATTCTCACTGATTGGAAAATTAGTTTCAACCTCTTTAACCGCTTGTGCTGCAATGTCATTGACAATAGCTTGCCTCTCTTTATTTAACATTTCAATTTCTTCAGCAATGGCTTGTGCTTCATAAGGATCATTTGTCAGAAGCAAATCCACTGCTGGATCCGCACTTTCAAGCCTGCCGGCTGCATTGAGGCGAGGCCCGATTGTAAAGCCGATTGTTTCTTCATTAATGGATGGAAGTTCAATTCCAGCCGCTTTAAACAAGGCTTTCAAACCTGTATTCTTAGTTGATTTCAGCTTTTGAATCCCGCGCTTGGCAATAAGCCTGTTCTCTCCCGTTAAAGAAACAAGGTCGGCAATTGTGCCGATTGCAGCTATTTCCAAAAGGTGATCAGGCATTTCACCATATAGCGCATGTGCAAGTTTAAATGCTACTCCAACTCCGGCCAGTTCCCGGAATGGGTATCTGCTATCCGGATGCTTAGGATGCACAATTGCCCATGCTTCAGGAAGCTCATGGCCAGGCTCATGGTGATCTGTAATAATCAAATCCATTCCAAGCTCTTTTGCAGCCTTTGCTTCGTTTACAGCCGATATCCCTGTATCTACGGTAATAATTAAACGGATGCCAGTATCAGCGGCTTGTTCAAAAGCCGGGATATTTGGTCCATAACCTTCAGTAAATCGATTCGGTATGTAGAATTGGACGTCAGCACCGAGATCTCTAAGTGCCATCATCATGACAGAAGTGCTTGTCACTCCATCCGCATCATAATCACCAAAAATTAAGATAGGTTCCTGTTTTTCTATTGCTTCTTTTATTCTGGAAACAGCTTTTGCCATATCTGTCATTAAAAAAGGATCATGAAATTCCTGGTCTTTATCCAATAAAAAATACCGTGCTGAATCAACGGTATCCATTCCGCGATTAATTAACAGCGATGCGGCCAGTGGAGAAATATTCAATTCCTTTGAAAGCTGCTGCACCTTATCCTCCTGTGTTTGCCGAACAATCCATCGCGTTCTTGAATGTAACATACGTTCACCCCTCAGCTTATTAATTATACAAGAGGGGGACATGTGTTTCAATAAGTTAAAATAGGGATATTCCATACAGATTTAGAAAGAAAGATATGAATTGCAGGCCACTTTTTTGCGGACAAGAGAAAAACTTGGGCAAAAGCCCAAGCCTGTTTTATTTTAATGAATATCCCTATCCAGCTCTTTTTCAAACTCTTCATTATTGGCATTATCCTTTACCGCATGTCCCGCATGCAGCTTTTCATTTTCCTTTTTTAGTATTTTCACTTTCCTTTGAAGTGAGTAAATACGGACAAGGCCCACAGACCCGACAATCATTCCTCCCATAAGGACTGATCCTAAAATCACTAGAATCAGCGGCCACTGGCTTTCCCCAAACAAGTAGTTTACCGTTACATTATCAACATTGATTACTGCAAAAACAGCGACTATTAGTGCAAATAAAAAACCAAATAATAAAGCCCATTGAAATTTCATGCAATCCTCTCCCCAATATTTTCTCTAATTTATGCGCTCTTCACTATAAGGATTAATGTGCACAAATACATTTTGAACATTTTCCAATCCAAGCAGCTTGCGTTTCACTTCTTTGCCCACCCGGTGGCCATCCTCAACAGTCATATTGGGATCCACTGAAACTTTAATATCTACAATAACATAATGTCCGTGTTCCCTTGCGTGCAGTTCATCAATCCTTTTAACCAGATCAACGGATTCAGCAGTTTTGCGCATCTCAAGTGTATCTTCTTCATGAAGCACATGATCAAGTGTGCTATGAATGGATTCTTTCCCCAGCCTCCATGCCATCTTGAGAATCATAAGGGAAACAATGAGACCAGCAACAGGATCTGCATACTCAAGCCATTCGATCCCCATTCTTCCGCCAATTATTGCACATCCAATGCCTATTAAAGCTGCAATTGATGAATAGACATCTGAACGGTGTTCATAGGCATTTACAATTAAAGCATCACTGTTTAGTTTCTTTCCCAAATTATACTTATAACGAAACATCGCTTCTTTCACAATGATAGAAACCAGCACTGCAGCTATTGCAATTGCTTTTGGAGGTTCAATTGGCGAAAAAAATGACTCAAATGATGATTTGCCGATTTCAATTCCCACGAGGAACAGCAAAACCGCAACAATAATGGCTGCAATCATTTCAGCTTTTCCATGACCATATGGGTGATCCTTATCCGGCGGCTGTTTTGCAGCTCTCAGCCCTAAATATACAGCAAAGGATCCGGTTACATCTGAAGCAGAATGGACCGCATCTGCCACGAGCGCTTTACTTCCTGAATAAATGCCTATTCCCCATTTGATGGCAGCAAGAATAATATTGCCCACGATGCCAATAATGGCTGCAAATTCAGCTTTCTTAAAACGATCGTTATTTTCCAAAGCGATACTTCCTTCCTCCCTGAACTTGTTTTTAGTTTATCCTATTTCCCGGAATCATTAACCTTTTTTGTAAAATAGACGGCATCCAGTTTTCCAGATTAACAAAAAAACTCAGGCATTCGCCTGAGTCTTTGAAAGTATTATACTTGAGGTTCGTCACTGACTTTGCGTTTTTCTTTTACGGTATTAATAACGCCTTTTTCTTTCAGTTCTTTGCCTTTCCATACTGCCCAAATCTGCGCAGCAAGGAAAATCGATGAATAGGTACCTGCAATTAAACCGATCAGAAGCGCAAACGAGAAATTTCTGATTGACTCACTTCCAAACACCAGGAGCGCAACGACAGTAAATACAACAGTTAAAACAGTATTCACAGAGCGGCCAAGCGTTTGGCGAAGACTTTTGTTTACAACATCAGCAATATCTTCGAATGATTTGAGCTTTTTCTTTTTCTGCATATTCTCACGCATCCGGTCGAACGTTACGATTGTATCGTTGATCGAATAACCTACTACCGTCAGTACTGCTGCAATGAAGGTAATGTCCACCTCAAGACGCGTAAAGCTAAATACAGCGATTATAAAGAAGGCATCATGCAGAAGCGCAAGAACTGCTGGAATAGCCATCTTGATCTCAAAGCGAATGGTTACATAGATGATAATGCCTACAGAGGCTATGGCAAGAGCTTTTAGTGCATTTTTAGCGAGCTCTTTTCCTACAGTTGGTGAAACTGTGCTGACATTCGGATCTTGACCGAATTCTTCATGAAAATGAGTTTTAACCTCTGCTATTTCATCTTTAGTTAAAACATCTTTAAATCTAGCAACACCGATTTCTTTATTATCGCCCGAGATGACAATATCATCTGTCTCGATTCCAAGCGCTGATAATTCAGCTTGAAATTTTTCTTTTGTTAAAGGTTCACTTGCCTGCTGCTCGATGCGGGTACCGCTGACAAAATCGATTCCTAGATTTAAGCGGAAAATAGAAACAACAATGATTCCCACTGCAATTAATACAGCAGAAAGGATGAAGAACTTCTTGCGGTTCCCTACAAAATCAAATTTATCGAACTTGGTCGGCAAATCCAGAGTATCGTAATTTTCAGCAATGTTTTTGATTTCACTTTTCTTAACACCAAACCAGCCTGGCTTTTTATTCAGTGCTTTACTATGGACCCAAAGCCCCATTAGCAGCCTTGTGCCATAAACCGCAGTAATAAAGCTTGCCAGGATGCTTATAATAAGCATGGTAGCAAATCCTTTTACAGAACTTGTCCCATACATGAATAAAACGGCTGCTGCTAAAATGGTTGTGATATTTGCATCAAATATCGTCGAAAGGGAGTTTTTCTCACCAGCCTGGAAAGCTGATTTGATTGTTCTGCCCACTTTTATTTCTTCGCGGATTCTCTCATAGGTAATAATATTCGCATCAACAGCCATACCGACCCCCAGAATGAGCGCAGCAATACCAGGCAGCGTCAATACGCCATTCATCCAGTCAAATACGAGTAAAATCAGATAAATATAGAAAGATAATGTAATTGTTGCTATAAACCCAGGGAAACGATATACCGCAATCATGTAGATAAATATAATGGCAATTCCAATAATACCGGCAAGAATAGTCGTTTCCATTGCCTGCTCACCGAATTTCGCACCTACCGATGTCGAATAAACTTCATCGAGCTGTACTGGCAGGGAACCGGCATTCAACAAATCCGACAGTGTCTTTGCTTCTTCAATCGTAAAATTCCCAACAATGGACACGGTATCCTGATTAAAGATCTGGCTTACCTGTGGAGCAGATAAGTATTTTGGATCTTCTTTTGCTGACTCAGCCTGGAATGAATCCTGGCCTTCTTCAAAATCAAGCCAAATGACAAGCAGGTTATTTGGCGCTCCCATATTGACAATTTTTTGAGTTACATCTTTAAATTTGCTTGCACTCTTCAGCTTCAATGAAACACTTGGCTTTCCGTTTTCATCGAATGTCTGCTTTGCCCCATTTTCAGCAAGGTCTGAACCATCCATCATCAATTGATCATTAACATCTCTAAATGATAGATTAGCTTCTGTGGATAGAATTTCCCTTGCCTTATTCTGATCTGTTACACCAGCAAGCTGAACGCGGATCCTCTTATCTCCCTCAATCTGGATATTCGGCTCACTGACTCCAAGAACATTGATCCGCCTATCCAGTGCTTCGGCAGTACTTGCAAGGACGGCTTTATCAACCTTCTGCCCATCTTTTGGCGTTACCTCATAGAGGACTTCAAATCCGCCCTGCAAATCAAGGCCAAGCTTAATATTTTTTAAAATGTTGTTTGTCGTTGCCCCTGCCAGGCTTCCCAATAATACAACAATCAGGAAAAAGGCAACGATACGGCTGCGCTTTACCATTATGAATAAATCCTCCTTAGCTATCGCCCGCTTATTGAAATCACAAGCATCACTTCAACCTCTGTGATGCATCATTAACCATACAGTCTTGCGTCGGAAAGCTGCATATCTTTTCAATGCAGCCCCCAGTATTATGACTTTGTTTGAACCCTAGCTGGCTTTACTATCCGTTCTTGAATTTCATTCTATGTATGAAAACTGACATGAAATAATACCGTTTACTCCGCTTTTCATTATGAGATAGATTGTAAAACCTGTCAATTTGTCATATACCATGTTAATTTTTGTAAAAAGTAGAAAGGTGACTATTTTAACAGTTCCCTTCTCTCTTCTTCACTATCAAAAACAAAGTCAGCCTCTTTAAAAGCCTCGATGGTAGCATAGTGAATGTATTCACTCACTTTTACCTCCATGATTTCTTCTACAATTTCAAATAGCCTGACATTTTCTTTTGTGTTTTTCCACTTCTTCTTTGTGAGGAATTCCCAGAGCTCCTGTTCAGTCACTTTTTTATATCCCAGCAGCCGAAATTCATCTAATTTGCTTTCCAATGCAGGTTTTACCGTAGTGCGAAAATAATCATATTCATGGCCGATTTTCACTTTCAGCCGCCTCCCCGCCATTATTCACATGGAAATTATGATAGCTTGTCATGCTTTGTCCTCTTCCTTGCATATAGATAATTGTATATGATAATACCCATTTTGAGAAGGCAGGGAGTTGAATGTCCAAATTTCTGAAAGGTACCATGATCCTGCTCGCTGCAGGCCTGGTGACCAGGGTCCTGGGCTTTATAAACAGAATTGTCATTGCCCGGTTTATTGGAGAAGAAGGCGTTGGCCTTTATATGATGGCTTTTCCCACCATGATTCTAGTCGTCACTATCACACAGCTTGGGCTGCCGGTTGCTATTTCTAAGAATGTGGCCGAAGCGGAGGCAAAGGGCGATACAGCAAAAATCAAGAAAATATTAGTTGTTTCCTTAGCGACGACTATCTCACTTTCAATTGTTTTCACTCCTGCTTTAATTTTGCTTGCTCCATTATTATCAGATACACTCTTTACCGATGAACGCACACAGCTTCCTTTGATGGCGATCGCCCCTATCGTGCCGATCATTGCAATTTCTTCTGTCATTCGGGGTTATTTTCAGGGCAGACAGAACATGAAGCCTGCTGCCTATTCCCAGATGATTGAACAGATAGTCCGAATAAGCCTGATTGCTTTGATGACTAAGGCATTTCTGCCATACGGAATTGAGTATGCGGCAGCGGGAGCCATGCTGGCAGCAGTCATTGGGGAGCTTGCATCATTGCTCTATTTAATGACCACATTTAAGCTTAAAAAGAAATTCAGAGTCAGGAAACAATTCTTTAAATTTGTGTCTTCCGGAAAAAGTACATTTAACGAATTGATGACCGTCGCTCTTCCAACGACAGGCAGCAAAATGATCGGTTCAGTCGCCTGGTTTTTTGAACCGATTGTGGTAGCACAGAGTCTTGCACTTGCAGGGGTGGCGGCCGCTGCGGCTACGAAGCAATATGGTGCTCTTACCGGCTTTGCCATGCCTCTTCTGATGCTTCCATCGTTTATTACTTATTCTTTGTCAACATCTCTTGTTCCGGCTATCAGCGAAGCAAATTCCCAGAATAATATGCGTCTGATCGAATACCGGCTTCAGCAGGCACTTCGGTTTGCATTTATTACTGGCGGCCTGGCAGTGGTGGTTCTTTATGTCCTTTCCGATCAATTGATGGAAGTAATGTACGGCTCCTCAAGCGGTTCTCATTTTATTAAATTGATGGCGCCATTTTTTCTGTTTTATTATTATCAGGGACCTCTTCAGGCAACTTTACAGGCATTAAATCTGGCCCGTGCCGCAATGATCAACAGTCTGATTGGCGCTGCCGTTAAAACGGCAGTCATCTTTCTACTTGCCAGCCAGCCTGCATTTGGCATCAATGGTGTTGCGATGGGAATTCTGACCGGCACAGTCCTGGTGACAATGCTTCACTTTGCAACAGTACTGAAAGCTATTTCGTTTACTTTTTTCATCAGGGACTATCTAATGACGTTTATTGCCATGTTTTTGTCAGGGGGCATTGGCTTCTGGATGCTCAAAGATTTACTTTCCCCTGACTTAAATACAGCAGTGAGGGTAATTGTGATTTCTTCCGCCATCACTTCTGTATATATAATTTTCTTATTATTCTTCAAGCTGATTAAAAAGAGTGATCTGATTCGGATTCCATGGGTTGGCAGATTATTATCAAGGTTTGCATTTAGATAATCTGCCTATATCAGCAGGGTCAGCTCAATTTTGCCTATCTTGAGCTGGCCCTCGATTTATTTCCTATCGTCAAGCAGATCTACATAAAATTGGCCATTTTCATAGCTGCAGAATGATATATTTGATATCTCTTTATACCCCTCTTTTCTAAGCTCCTGACGAAGCCAAAAGTCACTTTTGTTTATCGTTTCCAGATTAGTTTTCTGAATTGTCCCATCTATGATTAAAGGGATTGTAATTCCCCCCTCTTTGCTGTCCTTTTTTTCAAACACTGACAAAGTACCGGAAGATTCAAGGATGGCAAATTCCACATCTGAGATTTTGGAAATATCTTTTTCTCTTAACTGCAAAAGCAGGTCATCAAAGTTATACCTTTGTTTCCTCATGGCATTTTCATCAATTTTTCCTTTATTAATAATAATGGTCGGTTTGCCATCAACGACATCCCTGAACGTTTTGCTCTTCAGGGAAAGTATGGCCAGCACAATCTGCACAACCATCAAAAGGAGCATTGGCAGCACATTTTTCAGGATTTCTGAATCCGGAGTTTCAATCGCCACTACTGCAAGTTCAGCAATCATGATATAGACGACTAAATCCAGGATGCTTAGTTCACCAATTTCTCTTTTGCCCATTAGTCTAAAAATGAGAAGAATGACTGCATAGAGAAATAATGTTCTTCCTACAATGATTAGATATTCTTCCACTTCTACAGCACTCCTTTTGATGCAATCCTTTATATCCTTCCGCATATTAAAACTTTTATGATTTTATCTGGCTTTTTCTTTGAACATTTTAGATTCTATTTTTTCATTGTGTGAATATGCTTGTACTAAGGATTAAGCTGAATAGCCTCTGGGGTAAAAGCTGTTCCTATTTACTGATTCAGAAGGGAGAGGGTCAATATAGAAGAGTCAAAGAACTTCGGAAGCGCTGTACTTTATGGAATTATCGCCATTTTTGCCATTGCTGTAGCGAGCAGTCTCGTTTTTTCACTGCTTCTGCGGTTCACCTCGCTGCAGGAGTCTTCCCTGCAGTATATTATTTCTGCTGTTTCATTTGTTTCTCTTTTTGTGGGCGGGTTCATATCCGGAGGTAAAGGGAAGCAAAAAGGATGGCTGCTTGGAGGCTTGACAGGCCTTATTTACTCAATCGTTATTTTTCTATTTCAATATTTGGGACATGACAGTTTATTTGATATGGAGCAAATGATATACCACACCTGTTTTACGCTGACTGCAATGATGGGCGGTATATTGGGAGTTAATCTCAACACTAAAAGAACAGCTTAAAAAAGAAGGTCCTGAAATTCAGGACCTTCTTTTTTTGATATTAAGATTTTGCTAATGCATCGCCAGTTGCCTGCGTTACTTCGCGGATCGCTGCACGATCGTATGTAAGACGGCTTCCGTCACCACATTTAATAACCACTTTGTCTTCGTCGATGGCATCAACGAATCCATGAAGACCGCCGATTGTAACAACCTTATCTCCCTTTTTTAAATCACTTTGCATTTGCTGAACTGCCTTTTGGCGTTTCTGCTGCGGACGAATTAACAGGAAATAGAATAAAACAAACATCAGCAATAATGGTCCTAATGTTCCTAAAAGCTCCATAGTTTTCCCCCCTTTCAAAGATTGTCCCGATTTAAGGAAAAGCTGCTCCTTAAACGAACTCTCAATTTTTATTATTAAAAGTTCTTCGCGTTAGGCTTATTGAATCCATACCTTTCGAAAAACTCTTCTCTAAAATCACCCAAGCGATCATCTCTAATCGCCTGTCTTACCTGCTCCATTAATTTTAGCAGAAAATAGAGATTATGGTAAGTTGTAAGCCTGATTCCAAATGTTTCGTCACAGCGGATCAAATGCCTGATGTAAGCACGGCTGTAATTACGGCATGTGTAGCAATCGCAATTCTCGTCAATTGGGCCAAAATCTCTTGCAAATTTTGCATTCTTAACAACCAGTCTGCCATTACTTGTCATCAATGTTCCGTTTCTGGCAATCCTTGTAGGGAGAACACAGTCAAACATATCAATCCCTCTGATTGAACCATCAATCAGGGAATCAGGGGATCCTACTCCCATAAGGTATCTTGGCTTATCAGACGGCAAAAGCGGTGTTGTGAACTCAAGTACACGGTTCATTACATCTTTAGGCTCGCCTACAGATAAACCGCCAACAGCATACCCCGGGAAATCAAGAGATGTTAAGTCTTTCGCGCTTTGTTTACGCAGCTCCTCATATTCTCCACCCTGAATAATTCCGAAGAGTCCCTGATCATTCGGGCGTTTATGTGCTTGTAAGCATCGCTCAGCCCAGCGGGAAGTCCGCTCTACTGACTTCTTCATATATTCGAAGGATGCTGGGTAAGGTGGGCATTCATCAAACGCCATCATAATATCTGAACCAAGGGAATTTTGAATGTCCATTGCTTTTTCAGGTGATAAAAACAGCTTGTCTCCATTCAGGTGGTTCCTGAAATGAACGCCTTCTTCTTCAATCTTACGGAATTCACTAAGACTGAACACCTGAAACCCGCCGGAATCTGTCAGAATGGCCCGGTCCCAATTCATAAACTTATGCAGGCCGCCTGCTTCTTCCACAATTTCCTGACCCGGTCGAAGCCACAGGTGGTAAGTATTGCTCAGAATAATGCCCGCACCCATTTCCACTAATTCTTCAGGGGACATGGTTTTTACTGTAGCAAGTGTTCCCACAGGCATGAACACAGGAGTTTCAAAAGATCCATGCGGCGTATGGACCCGTCCCAGACGGGCACCGGTTTGCTTACATGTTTTAATTAATTCATAACGAATTGCAGTCAACTTACAGTTCTCCTTCCATTTAAAGCTCCTAGCGCCTGCTTATCGGCGCTAGGAGCTAGACAGTTATCGAAGTACAGAGATAACCTATTTATTAAATAATGAGCATAGCATCTCCAAAGCTGAAGAAACGATAATGCTCCTCCACGGCCTGATTATAGGCATTCAGAACGTTGTCACGGCCAGCCAGTGCACTTACAAGCATAATCAAGGTCGATTTAGGCAGATGAAAATTTGTAATCATGCCATCAATCGCTTTAAATTCATAGCCGGGATAAATGAAAATATCTGTCCAGCCGCTTGCTTCTTCAAAACGGCCATTATGCATGGAAGCAATGGTTTCTAAAGTCCTTGTGGATGTAGTCCCCACACTGATAATTCTTCCTCCCTGCTCACGCACTTCATTCAACAGCCGTGCAGTCCCTTCTGTTACCTGGTAAAATTCAGCGTGCATTTCATGCTCATTCAAATCATCCACACTAACCGGCCTGAAAGTTCCCAGACCAACGTGCAGAGTAATAAAAGCAATATGCACACCCATTTCCTTAATCTCTTCAAGAAGCTGCTCAGTAAAATGAAGGCCTGCTGTAGGGGCTGCAGCAGAACCGCGTTCACGGGCAAATACAGTCTGATAACGGTCACGATCATCAAGCTGCTCCTTAATATAAGGCGGCAATGGCATTTCTCCCAATTCCTCCAGCACCTCATAGAATATCCCGTCATACTTAAACTCCAGTACCCTGCCGCCATGATCTGAAGTTCCAGTGCAAACAGCAGTCAAATTGCCGTTTCCAAACGTTATCTCAGTTCCTTCTTTCACTCTCTTGGCTGGCTTGACCAGCGTTTCCCAGGAATCCCCTTCAAGCTGTTTTAGAAGAAGCACCTCTATTTTCGCACCAGTGCCTGTTTTTTCTCCAAACAGCCTGGCAGGAAGGACCTTTGTGTCGTTCAGCACAAGACAATCTCCAGCTTTGAGATAATGTTTAATATTTTTAAATACACTATGCTGAAGATCTCCGGTTATTTTATCAAGGACCATTAGCCTGCTGCCAGTCCGATCAGCCAAAGGCGTTTGTGCAATTAATTCCTCAGGCAAATGAAAATCAAACCAATCTACTTTCATGATGTCACCCTCTGTTATTCATATAGACTACCGAAGCCTTCCTATAAAATAAAAGATGGCAGAAAGGATAACACTGATCAAAATCGATGTAACGACTGGAAAATAAAATGTCGTATTGCCTTTCTTGATCACTATATCCCCCGGCAGCTTGCCAATATTAATAAACTGGCTTATAAATCCGATAGCAAAAATGATGGCACCAATGACCATCAGCCACTTTGATATGCCGCTCAATCAGCAGGCACCTCCATCTGAAAATGGCGGTACACCAGGTCCGTTACAATTCTTCCTCTTGGCGTCCGCTGAAGAAACCCAATCTGCAATAAATATGGTTCATAAACATCTTCAATCGTGTGTGCTTCTTCCCCAATGGTCGCTGCAATTGTTTCAAGGCCAACAGGACCGCCGCGGAATTTCTCTATAATCCCTCTTAATAATTTATGGTCAATATGGTCAAGGCCTAAACGGTCAACCTGCAAAAGCTCCAAAGCTTCCTTTGCCAGTGTTTCATCAACCTGGCCATCTGATTTGACCTGGGCAAAATCCCGGACTCTCCGGAGGAGCCTGTTTGCAATTCTAGGCGTGCCTCTTGACCTTCTGGCAACCTCAATGGCGGCTTTTAGATCTATACCTGTATCAAGGACCTCAGCTGTACGGACAACAATATCAGTCAGCTGCTCTTCTGAATAGTATTCAAGCCTGCTAAGCACACCAAAACGGTCCCTTAACGGAGCCGATAACGACCCCGCCCTTGTAGTCGCGCCAACCAGTGTAAAAGGCGGTAAGTCCAATCTGACTGATCTGGCACTTGGCCCTTTTCCGATGACAATATCAAGACAAAAGTCCTCCATTGCCGGATATAGAACTTCTTCTATAGAACGCGGCAAGCGATGAATTTCATCAATAAACAGGACGTCACCAGGTTCCAATGCAGTCAGGATCGCAGCCAAATCACCAGGCCTTTCAATGGCGGGGCCTGCAGTGGTTCTGATATTTACTCCCATTTCATTGGCTATAATGGCAGCCAGTGTGGTTTTCCCCAATCCAGGCGGCCCATATAGAAGGACATGATCTAAGGTCTCCTCGCGTATTCTGGCAGCTTTGATAAAGATCTCGAGGTTCTGCTTTACTTTATCCTGTCCAATATACTGCTTTAGTGTCTGCGGTCGCAGACTCTGTTCGAATGAAAGATCCTGAAGATCAGCTTCACCGGATATTATCCGCTCTTCCATACATAATCACCTACTTAATATCAGCTTAAATGAATCGGACCCGTTCCAATACATTATAGTTTTAAAAGCTTTTGCAGAGCTTTCTTTATGTATTGGTCCGTTGTAAGCTTTTCCTTCTTCATTTCCGGTGTAATCTTTTTCAGTTCCTTATCTGAATAGCCCAGCGCCTTTAATGCAAGCAATGCTTCCTCCAGGTCCCCTGAAGGTCCGCTTTCAGCCTGAAGTTTATCCGCAGAAAACAGATTAGGGAAAAAGTCAGGTACAATATCCGGCAGCTTCCCTTTCAGATCAAGAATCATCTGCCTCGCTGTTTTCTTTCCGACTCCAGGAAACTTAACGAGGAACGCTTCATCTTCATTTTCAATTGCCTGCACCACCTGTTCCGGTTCACCTGAAGCAAGAATTGCAAGAGCTCCCTTCGGCCCAATTCCGGTAACATTCAGCAGCTTGGTAAAAAGGGTCTTCTCCTCCCGAGTCTGAAAACCGTACAGTGCCATAATATCTTCCCGTACATAATGATACGTGTATATCCTTACTTCCTGCCCGAACTCCGGGGTATAACTAAATGGATTTGGCGTTAAAATCTGATAGCCAATACCATTGTTTTCAATAACCACATATTCCGGCCCGATAAAATCCAGCTTGCCTCTTACGAATTCATACAATGCCTTTCTCTCCTCTAGTTTAACTGTACCTCATTGTACCATATTATATTTTAGGCACGAAGAATAAAATGCTGAACAGAATGGGGCAAGATACATTGCTTATGGACGAAAATCCTTATGGTACACAAGACGCTTTATATCAGCCAATGCATTAAACTCATTTTATAGATTAACGTCCACTTTTATTAATTGCTTCCCGCCTCTTTCAATACCCAGATAGCGCAAAGTTTCAGCGGAAGAATGGTGATTATAGATGGACATAATGATTGAAATGGCAATCCCTTTTCTATAGGCATGATAGCCAAATGTTTTTCGAAGTGTATGTGTTCCGATCTTCCCTGGAATTCCAGCTTCCTTTGCTGCATTATTTATGATCCGATAGGCTTGCTGGCGGGTAATTGGCTGGTTATTCTTCTTGGATTTGAAGAGATAATCACATTCAGAGAAATCATGCTGAGTAAAATACTTTTTCAGTTCTTTTTTCACGCTGTTATTTAAGTAAAATGCTTTATTTTCATCACTATTGAGATCGTTTAAATAAATAAACTCTTTTATCTCCTTCCCATCGCAAACATCACTAATTTTCAGAGATAGCAAATCACTCACCCTTATGCCCGTATTTATACCTAATACAAAAAGCAAAAGATCCCGCTGTGACTGCGGTCTTAAAATCTCTTTAATTTTATTTATGCTTTTGATGTCCTTGATAGGATCAACATATTCCACAAGATTCCCTCCTGCAACTAATGTTACATAAGTATAAGCTATCAAAAAATAAGTAACATTACAAATGATTGAATGCAGTTCATAAGAAAAGCGGAAGCGCCTTGCTCTCCCCCGACATCTTAAGCAGGAAGACGCTGGACCTAGTCAGATTATCAACGTTCAAAATAATTATTTTCTTATTGTTTAAAAAAACAGAAACATGCAAGAGAATCCCATTCCCTTGCATGTTTTACTGCTTTTCAATTCGCTTGCTTTTCACCGGCAGTATAGCTTTTAAAGGTCTCCAGAACTTCCACATATCGATCTTTTGTTACAATGGGGATTCCTTTTTTTAATTCTTCACATTTCGTGCTTTCTAATTTCCCTAAATCGATTTGAAAGAAAGACTGAATAATATTTGTTTTTTTCGGCCTTCCATTGAAAATGGTTAATGTGCCGTCCTCGGTTACACCGAAGTACCCATTTGCTTTTAATAATGGCGATATATCATCCATTTTCCGGCGGAACACTATATAATCCATATCCATATCAACAAGCTGCCATTGATCATATTTAGCCCAGAAATCTTCAAGGGTCCATATGATTTCCTCTATGGTTTCCTGGCTTACTTCCCCATCCAGATATTCTCTCTCCAAAATGACATCCATCTTAAGCGGCCCTTCAATGTGTTTTCCTGCTGCCTCAGCATATACAGAAGTACCCTCAGATAAAAAGTTGAATGCATCCGTCTGGAAGAAGGGATAAAAGGAAGCAGCTCCTATTATTAGCAAGCCCCATATGGTTCTCATGATCGATCACCTCGATTAAATAGTAACTTCTGCAGCATCCGCCTGAGCCTGTTTTCCCAGATCTTTATGCTTAGTGTGACCAACATTTTCATGTTTATCCTGAAAAAAATTAATTATGTAAAAAGGGGCAAAGCCCAGCAGCTTTGCCCTCTTTGCTGAATCATTATTTTTCCCTGCGGAATAAACTTTTTAAATCCCAATCAATTTGCTCTCGCGGGCCGCCATCACGAAGATTGTTATCAATATTTCTTAAACGGCTAAACGTTCCTTCGTCCGTTACCACCGTAGCAGATCTTCCGCGTAAATATGGCTGAACAGCTTCATGAATCGCTTCTTTCGTCTGTTCTTCCTTATCATAATCATTCAAATCCACAGCAATCAAAACATCGCTTCCATAGGTCACGGAACGGACATCCTCAACGTTAGGAACAGAAGCTGCAACGTTGCCAATTTTTTCAGCAAGCTCACCTTCATAAGCCTGATAATAAGAATTTTTGGCTTGTCGTGTATTGTCATCGAGATGGCCATGATAATTTGCATCGCTATGGCTAAAACGATTATCTCTCTGCAAAAAGCTGCGGTCCCTGTCAGCAAGAGGAACAGTTGGGTTTCCGGTATTTTCATTCCTGACTCTTCTTGCATTATTTTCCACTCTGTTGGAGCCATTATTTTTTCCCTCTGCACCCAGAGTATGATCCATCATTTCTGTCAGAGGCCCATCATTATCTGTACCATCTTCAACCCGGACATTTCCACCGCGGTTTCCGTGATTTTCATTTGAATAATATCCCATGGGCTGACCAATTTCATTCTTTCGATCAACAGATGCATCTTCGTTCGTTCCGCATCCTGCCAATCCCATTGTCATGATGGCAGCCATCGGTACTGCAATTAATTTCTTGTGCAAGCGAAAAACCCCCTCGCTAATATTACAAGCCCTGAGCATTGCTGCTCTTTCTTAGCTTGTGAGCGAAAGGAGGCTTTCATTCTGTCCATTTACGTCCATTTTTTTGTACATTATTTGTTTATCTCATTAACGGCATATTTAAGAGCTTTAATAAAACGCTGTCTCTCAGCAAACTGACCAACAGTTAAATCCAAAACAGGACGAATCTTTACAGAATCAAGATATGTTCTATCCCTTATTACACGATTCCATTCCCTAAATATATCAGTTGGAAATGCCAATGCATGAAGAAAGCACTTTTCTTCAAGATTGGATTTAAATATTGAATATTTTCCCAAATCGTCAAATGACCATTTCATAAAGGGGAGGATGCGGTTCGCATACTGCAGGTAATCGGAATGTGGAGTACCTACTGCTATCAGGTCAAAATCAAGCAAATATAAAGATTGATCTTTAGCTCTGAGAAAATTATGATGTGCTACATCACCATGCAGAATAACCTTCCTCCCGGATTGAAAAAGCCAGGCGTCCTCTTCAATTCCTTTCAAGGCCCAATCTGCCCAGGCTAATAATTCATTAATAATTTCTTTTTGGACAAAATATCTTATTACTGGGAGATTATTAAGGAAAAGGGTCGCTCTCTCTCTCCACTTGTCTGCCTGCCGATATGCCGGCACAACCGTTTGGTAACGGCTTACAAGCTTCTCTGTAGTATCGTGGAAATTTTTCAGCAAATTTAGCCCTTCCAAACGATCGCTCTTCAAAAAATAGGTGAACACTTCTTCAGAAGGCGGGATATACTCCAGACACCCAAAATATGTCCGGTCAAAAAACAATGGCGGTTCTTTGGCAACCTCATAAAAAATATATGTTTTTGCAAATCCTTCATTCATTAATGATGAAGTAAATGCCTCCTGAAGCTTTAGCCGGTGATAGGATGAAAATCCTTTCAATACAAAGGCCCGTTCCTGTGTCCTCAGTAAATAAACCTTCTTTCTAATCGGCTTTAACTCTTCAATTTTAAAGGGCAGCTGATCTTGCAAATAGGAGAGGAGACGATTTTTAACTAAATCGTCTCCTCCATTATTAACCGTCGTATTCACTGCTTTCGTCAAAGCTTCTTGGCATTCCAAATGCCTCTCCGCCCATTTGGCCAAAACCTTGACCGAATGCTGGTCCTGGGCCATAGCCAAATCCCGGACCATATGCCGGCCCTGGACCGAATCCTGGTCCCGGACCGTATCCTCCCGGAGCAAATTTCGGTCCTCCGCATCCGCAATCATTAGAAGCACCCATCACTGAACCAGGCATTAATGGCTTTTGAGACATACCCGGAGATTCTTCCATTCCCTGCACCTGCGGCATGTGTGGCATTTGCATTCCCATGTCTTCTGCACCCATTACACCTGATGGCATTTGATGCGGCATTTGCGGCATCATTGCTCCTTGCACTTGATGCGGCATCTGATGCGGCATTTGCATTCCCACGTCTTCTGCACCCATTACACCCGATGGCATTTGGTGCGGCATTTGCATTCCCATATCTTCTGCACCCATCACTCCCGATGGCATTTGATGCGGCATCTGCGGCATCATTGCTCCCTGCACCTGGTGTGGCATCTGATGCGGCATCTGCGGCATCATCGCTCCCTGCACCTGATGTGGCATCTGATGCGGCATCTGCGGCATCATCGCTCCCTGCACCTGATGTGGCATCTGATGCGGCATCTGCGGCATCATCGCTCCCTGCACCTGATGTGGCATCTGATGCGGCATCTGCGGCATCATCGCCCCTTGCACTTGATGTGGCATCTGTTGTCCCATATCTTCTGCCCCCATCACACCTGATGGCATTTGAGCCATTGGCATGAACGGCGAAGATTCATCATAATCCGGACTTTCAACTCCAGCCATCATACCCATATGCGGCATTTGATGCTCCGGCATCATCGCTCCCTGTACCTGTGGCATCTGGTGTGGCATCTGCGGCATCATCGCTCCCTGCACCTGGTGTGGCATCTGATGCGGCATCTGCGGCATCATCGCTCCCTGCACCTGGTGTGGCATCTGATGCGGCATCTGCGGCATCATCGCTCCCTGCACCTGATGTGGCATCTGATGCGGCATCTGCGGCATCATCGCTCCCTGCACCTGGTGTGGCATCTGATGCGGCATCTGCGGCATCATTGCTCCCTGCACCTGATGCGGCATCTGATGCGGCATCTGCGGCATCATTGCTCCCTGTACTTGAGGATAAGGCATTTGCGGGTAACATGGATTAAAAGGAAACATTGGCTGATATTGACCTCCTTGATGTGTATATAAAGAAGATTCGCTTTCCGGCGATTCAGGACTTTCTTGATTTGGAGCCGGCTTTACCTGCGGAAGGATATTGACTGGTTTAGGCGGGAGCTGGGGCTGTGGCTTGGATTCTGATATAGGCAGTGGTTTTTGCTGTGGTTTTGTTTCTGCAGGCTTCACTGGTTTTTCCTTCACTTTAACCTCTTTAGCCGGAAGCGGTTTCTGCTGCTGCGGTTTAACCTCTTTTGCTGGAAGCGGCTTTTGCTGCTGCGGTTTAATCTCTTTTGCTGGAAGCGGCTTTTGCTGCGGAGCCGGCTGCTGAATATTCATCATATAATAATTATTTATATCAATTTCAGGCATAATAGGCTTTGGCATTTTTGGCGTATAAGGTTTTTTGGGAACTTCTTTTGGTGCAGGTTTTGGCACTTCTTTCGGAATTTCAACCTTTGGCGCCGTTACTTTTGGCATTTCCTTTTTCGGTGCTTCTTTTACCGGCTTCTCCTTAGGTGCTTCAGCTGATGGCATGGTAATAGGTTTCTCTTTGGCAAAAGGTTGTTCTGCTTTTGGCATTTCCTTTTTGGCACCCATATTTATTTTTGCTTCCGGTTTTCCTCCAATAGGAGCCTCTTTTTTTATTGAGCCCCCGCTTGCAGGAACTTTTATTTTCATACCGGGCATAATCATATCAGGGTTGCTGAGCTGTGTATTCATCTTTTTCAGCTCTTCAAAATTCACGCCGTACTTTTTTGCAATCTTCCAAAGAGTATCCCCTTTCTGTACGATATGGATTTTCACTCTGAATTCCCTCCTATGCGTAAGGTGATACTTCCATCAATGATGGTTAGTATAGGCCCACACGATGTGGGTCACACAGACGTTGCCACAGGACGTGGCGTTCCTAGTCTGTGTTCCTAATCAGCATTTACGGGCATTTCATCCATTTATTTGAAAATTGCAGATTAGTGCCCGTTAATCGCGATGAGTCCATATAGTGTATGAAGAAATGGGCAAATTGCTAACAATCTACACAAAAAGATATGCATTTTTCCCAGGATTTATGCTTCATCGTTTCTTCTAATCCTATTAACAGCAAAGGGCAGCAAGGCAATAAAAAAATCCTCCCGGGCGGGGAGAATTTTTTATTGCCTAAATTTACGAAGAGTATTTCTGTGTAATTTCCGCTGATTTAATGACCGGCTAACCTTTTGCAAACGCTTATGGACGTTCGAGCATCCTATCTAATGCCAATTTAGCAAATGCTGCTGTTTGTTCTTCAACCTGAATTAGATTTTGGCTTTCCCCCTGCTCAATTGCTTCAAGGCACCAAACAAGGTGCGGTAAATCGATTCGGTTCATGGTCAGGCAAGGACACATATGAGGGTTAAGTGAGATGATTTTTTTATCTGAATGCTGTGTGATAATCCTTTTAACCAAATTCATCTCTGTACCGATCGCCCATGAAGACCCAGGTTCTGAATGTTCTATTGCATCTATTATATAATTGGTCGACCCGGCCATGTCGGAAAGTTCCACAACTTCCCTTCTGCATTCCGGATGGACAATGATCTTCATTGCCGGATATTGTTCCCGAACTTCTTTGACATTTTCAACAGTAAAGTTTTCATGAACTGAACAATGGCCCTTCCAAAGAATTACTTTAATGTCCTCAAGCGGCCCTTCATATTCCAGCTGATCCGTAATGGGGTTCCATACAGCCATTTCCTCAAGCCCAATTCCGAGGTTATAAGCCGTATTTCTTCCAAGATGCTGGTCAGGCAGAAATACAATTCTCGGCTTCTGCTCAAACGCCCAGCTCACCATTTTTTCAGCATTCGAAGAAGTAACAGTTGCTCCTCCATGGCGGCCTACAAAAGCCTTGATGCCCGCAGTAGAGTTTACGTATGTTAAAGGAAGCATTGTATCGCCAAACATATTCTGCAGCTTCGTCCAGGCTCTTTCTGTTTGGCTGATATCAGCCATATCGGCCATAGAGCAGCCTGCGCGCATATCAGGCAATAGTACCTTTTGACTAGAATCTGTTAATATATCTGCCGTTTCAGCCATAAAGTGAACTCCGCAAAACACAATATATTCTGCCTCTGCATTTTCCTGTGAAAGCTGGGCAAGCTTTAGTGAATCACCGGTAGCGTCCGCAAACTGGATGACCTCATCCTTCTGATAATGATGACCCGGAATAAACAGCTTATTCCCAAGCTTATCTTTTATTTCTCTTGCTCGATCCTCCAGTTCCTTTATAGTCATCATTCGATATTTTTCCGGAAGAATAGTTGTTTGTTTTTCTGCTGTCTGAAAAATATTCATTTCCTCCATACCCCTTTGCCAATTATGCATTTATTTTTTTAGGAATTTATATCCTTTGAACGTCGGTAACAGTCCAGCTCCACATGGAACGCTTCGACAGCGTATTCATCGCACGACTAAAAGCGTTAGCTCATTAGAGAAGCGTCTCCCACCTCGAGGTAACAAGCGCCAATCCTCCAAAAAGGCAAGAACACCTTCCTGGGAGGCTCGTCTTGTGGGTTGAGGCCCCTAGGATGGGGGTCATGCAGACGTTGCCACAGGACGTGGCGTTCCTAGTCTGCGTTCTTTTGTGGGCAAGGCGCTTCCGCTTTTATTCCACAGTAACCTTCACACTTATATCAAGCGATTTCACGGAATGAGTAAGAAAACCCAATGAAATAAAATCAACCCCTGTATCGCTGTAAGCTGACAGGTTATCCAACGTGATTCCGCCGGATGCTTCTGTCAGGATCCCCTTCGGCACGCTGCTGATCCACTCTTTAATCTCTTCAGGGCTCCTGTTGTCAAACATGATAACATCTGCCCCTGACTCAACTGCTTCAAGAACCTGTTCTTTTGTTTCCGTTTCGACTTCAACTTTTACCATATGCCCAACTTTTGACCGTACTTCTTCCACAGCTTTCGAAATTGATCCTGCAAAAGAAATATGGTTGTCTTTAATCATGACTGCATCATAGAGGCCATATCGATGGTTAAATCCCCCTCCGCATCTGACTGCATATTTTTCAAGCATTCTAAGGCCAGGTGTAGTTTTTCTTGTATCGCAGATTTTCGTATGTGAACTATTTAATACCCGGACAGCCTCACTTGTTTTTGTTGCAATTCCGCTCATTCTTTGGAGCAGATTTAAGACCACTCTTTCTCCTTTTAATAAATCGGATACAGGCCCTGCAGCTTCAGCAAGGACTTGACCTTTCTCAATCCATTCTCCATCCTTTACTTTTATATTGACTTCAGCGGCTGGATTTAGCATCTTATATCCTGACCTGATTATTTCTTCTCCGCAAAAAATGCCATTGTCCTTTGCAAGGAAAACGACCATTCCAGTCTGATCTTCTCCAAAAATAAGTCCGCTTGTCAGGTCGCGGTCACCGATATCCTCGAGAAAAAACTGTTCAAGTTGCAATCGCAGCTTTAATTTGTTCATATTTACCACCCTTTTCAGATTTTCGGGATTGAATGATTCTTTTTCCAAGCCATTCATGACTTTCGAAGGGATAATCCTGCCGGAAATGGCCTCCCCGGCTCTCTGTCCTCCTTACTGCAGCGTCTGTTATCAGATAAGCTGCGATAAGCATGAAAGCCCGTGTTGCTTCCTCTATTGAAAGATCATCAAGTTCTGCTTTAATCCATTCTTCAATTTTGCAGCCTTTAAGCCAGGCAAGCTGATCTAAAAGCCCTTCTTTTGTTTTGATAATCCCTGCATTTTTCATCATTCTCAATTTAATTTCTTCAACTGAAGGTAAACTTTCTTTGACTTGACATCTTAATGCTGTCTCGGGAAATGTCAGTCCTTTAGCAGGATCACTTGATGGCTGTTCATTAATCCACTCCGCAAGCCTTTTGCCCAAATATAAACCTTCCAGAAGGGAGTTACTTGCAAGCCGGTTAGCGCCATGTACGCCTGTGCATGCAGCTTCACCAATCGCATACAGGCCAGGAATGCTGGTGCGGCCCAATAAATCTGTTTTAATTCCTCCCATTAAAAAGTGGCTTCCGGGTGAAACTGGAATTTTCCCAATGCTTAGATCTACTCCGTTTTGTTCACAGATTTTTGTTATTGTCGGAAACCTGGATTTAAAGTTTTCAATTGAGGAGATATCCAGGAACACGGATTTCCCTTTCTCTAAAGAATGAAAAATTGCTTGTGACACAACATGTCTTGGCGCTAAATCTCCCAGTGGATGAAGTCCTGCCATTACTGGTCTTCCGTCTTCTGTAACGAGCCTGCCGCCCTCTCCCCTGACAGCTTCCGAGATTAGCCCTAATGCTTTACCGTCTTTATATAGAAGTGTGGGATGAAATTGGATGAACTCCATATCCGCTATCTCCGCACCTGCTCTGTACGCTAAGGCAATACCATCTCCGGTTACGGAATCGGCATTGGATGTATATTCATATAGCTGGCCGCAGCCCCCTGTTGCAAGCACAACATGAGATGAAATGAAACGATGAATTACACCATTGGAATCTTTTCCTTTTACCCCTATACAACTGCCTTCCGTTTCATTTATCAGCAATTGAAACACAAGAACATTTTCCATGATTCGAACGTTTTGATTTTTATTTGACAGCATAAAATCAATGACTGTTTTTCCAGTGCTGTCCCCGCCTCCATGAACAATTCTGCTTTCTGAATGAGCCCCTTCCATGCCTAACGCAAATGCTCCTTCAGAATCCATATCAAACAGGCATCCCTCTTGATTAAGCTCTTTTATCAGGGAGGGTGCCTCACTGGTCAGGGACAGCACTGCATCAGAATCATTATGAAACCTTCCTGCTTCGAGTGTATCCATGTAGTGCTTGGATGGGTGATCATTTACTCCCAGGGCAGCCGCAATGCCGCCCTGCGCCATATATGAGTTTCCATTTTTTACAGTTGACTTTGTGAGAATAATCACATTTAAGTCCTGTCGCAGCTTCTTTGCCAACTGCAAAGCGGCTACCCCGCTTCCAATAATCAAAACGTCGGCATTCATTATTTTATACCTCCTGTTTATACAGGTGTCTTGACACCTATATTTACACAGATTTAGAATTATGACAAGAGGTTTTCATAGTTTAAGAGGAACTTCTTGCTTTTCGAAGGCTTTATTTAAAGAGAGAGAGCAGGTGAGAACATGAAATATTTCGATTATGCAGCATCTTGTCCGCTTGATCCGGAAGCGGCAGATGCCTATATTAAAGCCTCAACTGAATACTTTGGCAACTCCCTCAGCCTTCATGATACCGGGAGCGCAGCAGAAGGGCTTCTTGAAAACTGCCGGAGAGAATTAGCCATCCTTTTGGGAGTTGAGAGTGAAGGAATCTACTTTACCAGTGGAGGTACAGAAAGCAATTTACTCGCTATATTAGCCTTGCTGTCTGCCTCTGAAAAATCAGGAAAACATATTATAGCGGGAATGGCTGAACATTCCTCTATTCATAGTGTCCTAGAGAAATTAAGCCTTGATAATGGCTATGAAATTACAGAAATCCCTTTTGGGGCGGATGGCCGTATTGACCTAAAAAAATTAAGTTCGGCCATCAGGGATGATACCGTCTTAATTACCATACAGCATGGCAATCCTGAAATTGGCACATTGCAGCCTGTCCCTGAGATCAGCCAGCTTTGCAGGCAAAGGAAGATATTGCTGCATAGTGATTGTGTCCATACTTTTGGAAAATCAGATTTAAAAGAAGTCGCCAGCTTTGTTGATAGCCTGTCCTTTTCTGCCCATAAATTTTACGGGCCAAAAGGGGTGGGCGGGGTTTACCTCAAACCTGGCAGGCGGTGGAGCTCCTTCTTACCAGGCGTATCACATGAAAAAGGTTTCAGGCCAGGCACTGTGAACCTTCCAGGAATTGCCGGAATGACAGTAGCTGCACAGAAAGCTTATGTAAATTTAAACAGACATAACAGCCATTTCCAAACACTGCGTGAAGCACTGCTGAAGGAGCTTGAGTCTTCACAGGAGAAATTTGTGTTATACGATTTTGCAGGCTCTTACCAGCTTCCTTCTACATTGGGACTTCGGTTAAAAGGGGTCGAAGGGCAATATATCATGCTTGAATGCAACAGACATGGATATGCCATATCTACAGGAAGCGCATGCAGCACAGGCATGAAAACTGTTTCTAAAACGATGATGGCCCTAGGGGTTACAGAAAAAAAAGGAAAGGAATTTTTCCGGATTTCTTTCGGGTGGAATACTGCTGTTGAGGAGGCAAAGTCACTGGGGGAAAAGCTGGCAGAAATGGCCCGGGAACTCGGACCGCTCTAATCTTTTATATTCTGCCGGTTCTTATGTTAGAATGAGACATTATCGGATTATAAGGGTGAGGAAAAATGAAGGAACAAAAAAAGGTGCTCGGAGAGGAGCGAAGGACCTTTCTGCTTCAGCTTCTTAAAGAAAGCGGACAGCCCATTACAGGAGGCGACCTTGCAGCAAAAACAAATGTAAGCAGACAGGTAATTGTTGGGGATATCACCCTTCTAAAGGCAAGAAAAGAGCCAATCATTGCTACGAGCCAAGGTTATATGTATCTTCATCAGGCTTCTCCTGCCTCTTCAGCTGAGCGGGTCATTGCCTGCCATCATGACCCCGCGAGGACTGAAGAAGAATTGAATCTGCTTGTCGATCATGGGGTTACAGTAAAAGATGTAAGGATTGAACATCCTGTTTATGGTGACTTAACTGCCTCGGTTATGGTTTCAACCCGTCAGGAAGTCAAGCAATTCATGGATAAAATTAAAGCCACAAAAGCTTCCTTCTTATCAGAACTGACAGATGGCATTCATCTTCATACTCTTTCTGCAGCCTCAGAACGGAAACTCGATGAAGCTGAGAAATTATTAAAGGAAGCAGGATTTCTTATTGACCAGGAATAGCGTTAATCCTTATTATTTTTAAATAAGAAAGGATCCGGATATGTATACCGGATCCTTTTCTTTAGCTTTAATCCTGAAGAACTTTTGTATTTTTATTGCGAAGCTGAAAATATGGATAGCTACCCAAAATCTTAACGCTGCAGCCCAGTGCCTCCAATTCGGCAACTGCTCCGGGGATAAGGACATCGTCCTGCTTCATATCCACGTCAATGATAAAGAAATAATTTCCCAATCCTGTTTTCATCGGCCTTGATTCAATCTTAGTCAAATTGAGCTTCCTCCAGGCAAATGCCGAAAGCACTTGATGAAGTGCCCCTGACCTATCAGCCGGCAGCGTCACCATAACAGTCGTCTTGTGCCCGGCAAACTCTTTGCGGTCTTCATTGATTGACAGTTCTTTACTGGATAATACTATGAACTTTGTATGGTTAAAATCAAAATCATGGATATCCTCTTTAACGATCGCCAGTCCATATACTTCTGCCGCTAATTCATTAGCGATGGCGCCGGCCCGCAAATCTGGATTTTCTTTTACATATTGAGCTGCTGCTGCAGTTGAAGTAGTGCTTTCGCAAGGGATGCCTTTCAGCTCTTTATGCAGAAATTTATGGCATTGTGCAATAGCATGGGAATGGCTATAGACTGCATCAGTTTTATCCCATTCGTTCACATGATCAGGATGGACCATAAAATGCTGGCGAATCGGGGCTGTCAGTTCGCCGATAATTGGAAAATCCACTTCATGGATTAAATAATCCAATGTAATATTCACTGAGCCTTCCAATGCGTTTTCAAGAGGAACTACCGCCAGTTCTATTTCATTCTCATTTAATGCATCAAAACAGGCAGGTATCGTTGGGTAGGCAACGGCTGTCTCATTCGGAAATAAACTCCTTGCAGCAATATCTGTAAAGGTGGCTTTTGGGCCCAAAAATCCTATCTTCACGGTAATTACCTCCTTTTCGTCAGACTTATCATAAATCACTGAAAATTTTCTTTATACTTTACTACTTTAACATATGTATGTAATTTGCAAAATAAAAAACTAAAAAAGGGCAGGGTACAGAGCGCATTTTCTTACGCACCCGTCCCCAGCACCTCTACTTTTTCTACAAACTCCAATTTTCGAAGCCTACCCAAGAGCTCCTCAATCTCGATGCCCATTTCAGTTACATTCAGGGAAAGCGTGACATTTGCCCTTCCCTGGAGCGGAATGGTCTGGTGTATGGTTAGGACATTGCACCCCGATGAAGCCACAACGCCCAATAAATGTGATAAAGTCCCCGATCTGTCTTCCAAATGAAAGAATAAAGTGATCAGCCGTTCTTTGACAACAGTATGGAAAGGAAACACAGTGTCTCTATATTTATAAAAAGCACTTCTGCTCAAATCAACTTTTTGGACAGCATCCCAAACCGATTCGGCTTTTCCCCTTTCGATCATTTCCTTCGCATCCAAAGTTTTCTTCATTGCTTCAGGCAAAACATCTTCGCGAACCAAATAAAATTTCTTATCGAATCTATCTTTTCTCATTTCTCCACCCCGTCAATCGTGAAGGTTAGTCAATAAACTCGAATTCATAATCAAGCAGCTTAACTGTATCACCGTCTTTTGCTCCTTTTTCACGAAGAGCATCATCCACACCCATTCCGCGCAGCTGTCTTGCAAACCTGCGGACAGATTCATCTCTTGAGAAATCAGTCATCTTAAAGAGCTTCTCAATAGCATCGCCAGATACGACGAACACTCCTGCAGGGTCTCTCGTAATGACAAACTCCGTCTGGTCAGCTTCATGCTTATAAAGAACGCGGTGCACACCTGTGTCTTCTTCTTCTTCATGTGACAGCGGGAATTCAGGCGTTTCTTCAAGCTTATCCGCAACGGCAAATAATAAATCCCTTAACCCTTGTCTTGTTAAAGCGGAGATCGGAAAAATCGGATACTCTTCTTCAAGCTGTTCTTTGAATTTCTTAAGATTTTCCTCTGCATCAGGCATGTCCATTTTATTAGCCACAATGACTTGAGGCCTTTCAGTGAGACGAAGGTTATACTCTTTTAATTCTTTATTGATGGTTAGATAGTCTTCAAATGGATCCCTGCCCTCAACAGCAGCCATATCGATAACATGGACAATAACTCTGGTTCTCTCAATATGCCGTAAAAATTGATGACCAAGGCCTACTCCCGAATGGGCGCCTTCAATTAATCCAGGCAAGTCTGCCATGACAAAGCTGCGGCCGTCTTCAGTCTCAACCATTCCCAGATTGGGAACAATCGTCGTAAAGTGGTATTCCGCAATCTTCGGCCTTGCCGATGATACAACCGATAGCAGCGTGGATTTTCCGACGCTCGGAAAACCGACTAAACCAACATCAGCTAAAAGCTTGAGCTCCAGCACAACATCTCTTTCCTGGCCCGGTTCGCCATGTTCGGACAATTCTGGAGCAGGATTAGCCGGTGTGGCAAAACGGGTATTCCCTCTGCCTCCGCGGCCCCCGCGGGCTATGACAGCTTTTTGCCCGTGCTCAGTCAAATCTGCGATTACTTCCCCTGACTCGGCATCAGTTACGACTGTTCCCGGCGGGACTTTAACAATCATGTCTTTTGCATTTCTTCCATGCTGATTTTTAGACATGCCATGCTCACCGCGGGGAGCTTTAAAATGGCGCTGATAACGGAAATCCATTAACGTGCGTAATCCCTCATTCACTTCAAAAACAACATTGGCACCCTTACCGCCATCTCCGCCGGCTGGGCCTCCGTTCGGCACATATTTTTCTCGGCGGAAAGCAACCATTCCGTTGCCCCCGTCTCCGCCTTTAACATAAACTTTGACTTGATCGACAAACATATATTATTCCTCCCGTCTGCAGTATGTCCCAATTGTCTGGCATTCAGCCAAATTACAGGCACTGACTGGATCCACTCTTACACTTAAGAAATGCTCCAGCCTGCAGAGTTTCACACTTAGTATTGCTTTTTGCGGCGGAAATCACTCTCTGCCATTCGCAATGAATGGCACAAATAACTCCAGTGCAAGCTCCTCTTCAGCTAATACCTGAACAGCAGCCGTTATGTCATCGTTCTTCTTTTTGAAGAACTGATCCAATTTATCGATATCTGTTAGTATTCCGCTAAAATCAAAAAAGAAACGAGCCCCTTCTTTTTCATGCCTGATGGATACAGATAAATGATTATCATGGTAAGGCTTTACTGATGAGTCCAAAATGGCAAAAAAAGAGCCTGTCCACTCAGAAAGGATAATGTCATCCAATCGGCCGGAAATGGTATCATCAAGCACCTCATATTCAAGCTGAAAGTAGTGGTTTTCCCAATTATAAGTCAATAAAAGCGAAGCAAACTCAGGAAGGTTTAAGTTCGAAAGTCTTGCTTCCTGCTGTGCTTCCACCACGATTTCATCTATGATTTCCTTAGCTCTGTCTACCTTGTTAAGGGAAAGGTTGCCTTTAATTAATTGTATTTTATTCAGCCAGTCATGCCGGGCATGACGCAGCACTTCAATCATATTCCAGTCTTTTTCCATATATGCACTCCTGTATGGTTATTAGGCTGACAGAAGACTGTGCTTGCTGTAAGTATATCAAAAAACATAAGTACAGTAAGCAAATTTATGTTAAATAAGAAAATATTGCTTATGCGAAGAAGAGCTGCTGTCTTCTGGAGCTATAAATTCATCAGATAAAATGTGAAGTGCACTGGCGGATTTTTTTGCCAAAAAAAGAAAACCCTAACCTTGTGGGCTAGGGTTTTCTCGAAAAGGCTTACGCCTCTTGAGCTGCAGGATATACGCTCACTTGCTTGCGGTCACGTCCAAGACGTTCGAACTTAACAACACCGTCAACTTTCGCGAATAGTGTGTCATCGCCGCCTTTACCCACGTTTACACCTGGGTAGATCTTAGTACCGCGCTGACGGTACAGGATTGAGCCGCCAGTTACGAATTGTCCGTCCGCACGCTTAGCGCCAAGACGCTTAGAGATTGAGTCACGGCCGTTCTTTGTAGAACCTACTCCCTTTTTAGAAGCGAACAACTGAAGATCTAATTTTAATAGCATTTATTCCACCTCCTGCTTTTTGAAGGTAATCTTTATATACGTTCCGTAGTCTTCTTCAATCGTCTGCAATGAAACAACCATGCCTTCAAGAAGAAGCTGCACTTTCTCATTCATGTCATCCTGAAGATCAGGAAGAACACAGCGGAGAAAGCCATCTCCATGGCTGATTTCTGGTGTCACGCCGGTTAGGGCATGGACAGCATTAATGGCACCGATGGAAACGGCAGATACGCCTGCACAGACGATATCCTTGCCTCTGTTTGCGAAGAATGCATGACCGCTTATTTCAAACGAATGAATTTTTCCGGAATCTTTACGAATAATCGTTACTTCAATCATCTGAATCGCCTGATTAAGCGTTGATTTTTTCAATCACAACTTTAGTGTAAGGCTGACGATGACCTTGCTTCTTACGATAGTTTTTCTTTGCTTTGTACTTGAATACAGTGATTTTCTTTTGACGGCCTTGTTTTTCAACTTTAGCTGTAACAGTAGCACCTTCAACTACAGGGCTTCCTACTTTTACGCTGTCTCCGCCAACGAAAAGAACCTTTTCAAATGTAACTGTTTCGCCTGCTTCAGCGCTAAGCTTTTCGATGTAGATAGCTTGACCTTCTTCTACACGTAATTGCTTACCGCCAGTTTCGATAATCGCGTACATGAACTGCACCTCCTCTTAGACTAAGACTCGCCATCCCAGGCGCCGACACGAAAGCGGGCTTATGTACCTGTTCTGTGCGGTTGTAGCACGGGTGCGCTACAAACATAACATAAAAATCCTATCATATAATGATTAATCATGTCAATAAGAATTATATGATTCTCTTTGTTTGCACCTAAAAGTGACTTTTTTGCGTGCCTATACAATTATAATGCTAATGGGGTTATTAGGGAAGTGGGAAATACTGCACTAAAAAAGCAGGCGGGGTGGTTAAATCCGCCTGCTTTGAACTAACCTAGCTCATTGGCACTGCCAAACTTTCTGATTTCATAAAATGGCTTGCACTTTTCCTTATAGGAAAACATGATTTTTAGTCCAATGCTGTCTTCGATTCTCTTTTTATGGGCATCATTTTCCCCTGAGAATACCGCTGCTGTGTCTGGGGTGGTTTCGATTAAGACAGCTTCATGGTCATTGCCTCGATGTTCCCACAGTTCTCTTTCCAGCCTGAAGGCAATGGTTTCAGCACTCAGCACTCTTCCGGTGCCTTCACATACTTGACACCTTTCGGTAAGTGATTCTGAAATGGCCGGTTTCGTTTTTTTTCGGGTCATCTGGAGGATTCCAAGCGGGGTGAATCCAACAAGTTTAGTGCGTCTTTCATCCTTTTTCAGCGCATTTTCCATGGTGGAGAGGATATGGTTGCGGTCAGATGCTTCTTTCATGTCGATAAAATCGATTAGGATCATGCCGCCTATATCGCGGAGCCTGATCTGTCTTGCAGCTTCTTCGGCCGCCTGCTGGTTCGTTTTTAACACAGTTTCCCTGCGGTCCTGCTTACCGGCGAACTTTCCGGTATTTACATCGATGACTGTTAAAGCTTCGGTTTCATCAAAAATAAGATATGCGCCAGTTTCAAGCCATACAATCCGTTTCAGCGCTTTATCAATTTCAGATTCAACATTAAAAGCGGAGAAGATATTTTCCTTGCCAGAATGCAGCCGAATTGGCAGGCTGGTGTGTTTCTGGAGCACACTCTTCAGTGTTAAGTCGTCCACTGCGATTTCTCCATCGGCCAGTTTCTTTGCTTCTTCTTTAATTTTCTCAATAAAAGAATTCGCTTCGTAAACTTTTCCCGGTTTTTTCTTTACTTCTGCTGCCCTTAAAAGGTCCCTGTACTCCAGTCTTAGCCTTTCAAGTTCATCTATGAGTTCAATTTCTTTCTTGTTATCACAGGATGTTCTGAAAATCAGCCCTTCATTCTCTTTCTTAGCACGATAGCCAAATTGGCGCCAGTTTTCTCTTGCTTCACTATCCTCAATTTTCTTGGATACAGCAACATAACGGCCATTTGGCATATATATCAGCGAATCTCCTGAAAACTCAAGCACCCCTGACAATCTCGGTCCTTTAGTTCCGGCAGCGTCCTTTTCAACTTGAACAAGTATTCTTTCTCCCTGATGGACAAAAGAAGAGATGCTCCGTTTTTCCTTTACTTGAGATTCTTCGGCAGAACAAACATAGGCTGCCAGTTTGTCCCGGTGTATAAATCCGCTTTGATCTTCCCCAATCTCTACAAAAGCTGCATTCAATCCAGGCATTACTTTTGCAACGGTGCCCAAGTAAATATCCCCTACTGATGAACGCTGCTTCGGCTGATCGATAAATAGCTTCTCGACCCTCTTATCTTTTAAATGTGCAAACCGGCGCTCTCTTGATGCATAATTTACAACTAACATGTCCAAAACTATTTCCTCACTTTAAACCATTATTTATTCATTTCAATAAAAACTCGCTCTTCAGTAAACATAAAGCAAATCTCCAATTTTAGCAGTCAGCACTTTTTCTGCAAAGCACGCATGCAGCAATTCATTTTCATCTAAAGCACCCTTCTCTTTCCCGTCCTTTTCAACTATGATTGGGTGTTTGCATCCTCGCTGAAATCTTTCCAGAACGTCAATAACCAATTCTTCCTCTCTTACAACGATAGGTTTTAATGTCCGGAAGTCGCTGTGCTTCCCATAGTATCTTTCGAGGAGAAAACGGATAAATATGAATCGGCTCTGCTTCCATTCATGATATAGCGAAAACACCAAAAAAGCGAGGACTACCCATATATTCAGGTTTACAGGAGAGGTCAGCAAAGTTAATATTATGAAACTGAATAGACCCGCAGCCGAAATGAAAAGTGTTTTTCTATGCGCTTCCGGAAATGCCTTATTAAGAGAAAGCCATAAAAAAACAAGCTTTCCTCCATCTAATGGCCATACAGGTAGCAGATTAAAAATCAGGATCATTAAATTGAACTGAATAAACAGGTGAAAAATATCAGCAGATACAAAAGAGAGCTCATAAAATAACAGCGCCGCCCCCATCATCCAAATATGCTGAAGCGGCCCTGCTATAATGACTACGATTTCCTCTTTCAGCGGCCGGTTTCCGTGTTCATCCATTTCCGCTACACCGCCAAATGGCAAAAGGGCGATCTTTTTTATTCTCCAGGAATAAAGGGATGCTGCAGCTGCATGACCCATTTCATGAACGAAGATAATCAGGAGCAGCATGCATAATTCCATAAAATGAGCAGTTGCGACAGATAGTCCGATAATGGCCCATAACAAAGGATGTATATGAATATATTTAATTAATCCTGTTATTTTATTCAAATGGGATCACCTGGATCGGATCTATAAAATCATCATCTTTTTTAATCGCGAAATAGAAAGACCCTTTTTCTCCATCACCGGTGTCACCTGCAGTGCCAATACCGGTTCCTTTTTCAACATATTGATATAAATTCACATTAATTTCAGCCAAATTGCCATACCAGGACTCACTTTTATCACCATGCTGAATAATAACCGTATTTCCGAAACCATCTTTCTTTCCAGCAAACCGCACAAGCCCTTCACTCATTGCTTCGATGGATGCTTCTTTACCTGTTTCGATTGTTATTCTCTGTCCATTATCATTAAAGTCTTCCAGGATTTTTGCAGAAGCAGGCAATGCATACTCACTGTTTTCTTCAACGTTCTTCTCATCTTTTTTGCCATCTGAAAATGGCAGCAGTGCCAGTGGTTTTCCGAATTGTTCTTCATACCAGCCGGAAACTGCGGCGAATTGAAAATCCTTCTCCATGGCTGCCTTTACAAAATCTCTAGCAGGATCAAATGTCGCAGCCTGGTTTTTAAAAAGAATAGCAGCGAATAAAAAAATACAGGCAGAAGCTAGCAGCTTGAATAGAAATAGTTCCTTTCGAAATAAAGGGTGGTTCCCCTCATCGAGTTTGCTCTCGTATGAAGGCAGCTTACTAAACCCATACCGCTCTTCATCTTCTGTCCAAAGAACTGTTGAATCTTTCTTATTTGAGAATCTTTCTTTCTCTTTTTTTCTCCGCTCAATTCTCTTGCGTATTTCATCCGCTCTTGAATTCATAATATCCCCACCATTTCTATATAGCTCTATTTGTACAAGTTTATGAGTTGTCCAAATAGAGTATGACTTGAAGTGGGTGTCTGAGATAAAAAAATAAACCGAAGAAGTCTCCCCGGCTTTTGTTCGATAAATTATAATTATTTAACACCAAAAAACTTTTTTAGTTTTGAGAATACACCTTTATTCTCTTCTTCAAGAGGCTGAAGCGGAACAGCTTCACCAAGTATGCGGCGGGCGATATTACGGTAAGCAACAGAAGCCTTACTGTTAGGGTTTAATGCAATAGGCTCACCATGATTGGATGCCTTGATTACTTCATCATCATCTGCCACAATTCCAATTAAATCAATCGACAAATGTGCGGTAATTTCATCTACATCGAGCATGTCGCCATTTTTCATCATATGGCTTCTAATTCTATTTATTATCAGTTTTGGAGCCTCTACATTTTCCTCTTTTTCAAGCAAGCCGATAATCCGGTCAGCATCACGTACGGCTGAAACTTCCGGAGTGGTAACAACAATTGCTTTATCAGCACCGGCAACAGCATTTTTGTACCCCTGCTCAATTCCAGCAGGGCAGTCTATGACAATATAGTCATAATCCTGCTTTAATTCATCGACCAGCTTTTTCATCTGCTCTGGAGTAACAGCCGTCTTATCACTTGTTTGAGCAGCAGGAAGCAAATACAGCAAATCATCAAACCGTTTGTCTTTAACCACAGCCTGATGTATTTTGCACCGGCCTTCGACTACATCGACCAGATCATAAATAATGCGGTTTTCCAATCCCATCACCACATCAAGATTTCGAAGGCCAATGTCTGTATCCACCAGGCACACTCTTTTCCCCTGAAGGGCAAGAGCAGTACCTACATTTGCGGAAGTAGTCGTTTTTCCGACTCCGCCTTTTCCGGACGTAATGACAATCGCTTCTCCCATCCTAGCTTCCCCCTTGCAATCTAGTTATATTAGGTCTCAGATGCATTAATACTTGTAATCTATCTACAGTTATTTGATCATTTTCATCTATGTAAGCACATTCCATTTCTCTTTTTTCGTCATCCTGATCCTTGTCTGGAGCCCGGTTAATACAATTGCTGATCCTTAATTGGGATGGTTTCATAAGCGAAGCAACGATCACAGCTTCCTTATTCCCATGGCATCCGGCATGGGCTATGCCTTTTAGCGCCCCCATTATAAAGATGTTTCCACCTGCCATGACAGTGCCTCCGGGGTTTACATCTCCGATAAGAAGCAGATCTCCCGCCACTTCGAGAACCTGCCCGGAACGAATCACCTTCGCAACAGATACAATTTCATTTTCTTCCTTCTGTTTTTCAGCTTCTTCTTTGGTAATGACATTCGAGCTTATAGACTCAACGATCAGGTTCTTCTTTTGCCTTATTAACTCCTTCAATTCTTCCTGCTGCTCTTCTGTGAGATAACGATTGCCGACTTGTACCCTCACTGAAAGAAGCCGGTCTTCAACCGATCTCGAGTTTTCTGAAAGCTTTCTATCAAGTTCTTTCTTCAGCTCTCCATATGAACAGGAATCATCGAGATGCAGTGTCAGACCATCTTTCGTCCCTTTTATTGTAACGTTTTGGTTTTTTTTCATTTCAAGATGTTCACCTCAATGATAAGAAACACATAAGTGCTGGTGGCACTCTATTTTAAAGCAGTCCATGAACTGCTATATTTTCAATCAGCCTCGCAGGGCCATTCTTTTAAAAATAAATTATGTCAATTATCCCTATCCAATTTGCCCATAAAGGTAGAATTCGACAGAAACCTTCTAAATTCCTTTTTTACTAAAAATTATTCATTTAAAAGAAACCGGATTAATCCGGTTTCTTTTAAATGAACTGTGAAATTATATCACTTCAAACAATTAGTCGTTTAAGCTATCTGAAAATTTTTCAGAAAGTCTTTTAAATGGATAAACAGCTAAAATAATGAAAATGGCATTTAAAATCAGAGTTGGCACGAGGCGTGACGATAGAAAAGCTGCAAAAACCATATCAGTATGGTGAATTAATAAGTTCATCTGGTAGACACCGGCCTCAAGGAGAGTGATGCCTAAAAGCACAATGATGGAAGCCATAGCCATATTTGTCTGAAGAATTTTCATTAGTTTAGTTGTAATAAAAGCAATGACTGGAAATAGAAACAGGTAAATGCCGATAATTTCAACATATACAATATCAAAAAGCAAGCCGAATAATAAGCCGTAAAGAATTCCGTGTTTTTTTGAGCCAAAGATGGTCAAAAAAAGCAAGCCGGCCAGCAGGAAACGGGGAACAGCTATTTTTCCGCTGCCTAACAAATCATGCGGAGTTATTTGAACAAATATGCTTTCACCGATAAATAAGGCCAGGAGTATGAGAGGAAGAAGGAATCTTCTCACAGTTCCTCCTCCTTCTCATCAACCATTTCCATTAGCTCAGGCTGTAAAGCACCTCTTTTGACGACCATTACATGTCCAATATCGTAGAAATCTGCCCCCGGCTTAACATAGGCGGTTTGAGTGAGACCAAATTCATCAGGAACAACATCTACAACCTTCCCAATCGGAAGGCTCTCAGGAAAAACACCGCCCAGACCTGAAGTAATAACGTTTTGATCCTTTTTTACCTTTGCATCATAAGGAATTCGCTTAAGCAAAAGAAGACCTTTTTCTTTATCATAGCCTTCTATCAGACCGAAAAAGTTATTATCGCCCGCCTGAATTTTTGCAGAGATGCGATTTGTCGGGTCCATTGAACTAAGAAGCTGAACTGTTGAAGTAAAGGTATTGCTGCTTTTCACTTTGCCGATCAGGCCTTTAGACGTAATAACAGCCATGTTCGGTTCAATGCCAGCATTTTTTCCCTTATTAATGATAAGCAATTCATGCCATCTGTCGGGATTTCTTCCTATAACAGTTGCCTGCTTTGGCTCAAATTCACTTAAAGAGTCTTTCTTATCCAGAATCTCACGAAGTTCTGTATTATCCTTTTTCAGTCGCTGAACCTCAGACTCAAGGCGTGCAAGCTCATCCAGCCTTGTCTTTAGCTCTTTATTTTCTTTGTATGTATTTTGCAAGTCTTCGACATTTTCAAAGAATCCTGCCACATAATTCACTGGGCTGGAAACAGCATTTTGTATAAACCCGGTAGTATCTTTTAAAAATTGTTCAGGCCAGGTCAAATTTTCTCTATCTTTTAAAGAAAATCCAATCAATGCCACGAGAATAATAATGCTGACAAGCAAAATAATCAGGCGTTTGTTCAAAAAGAACTGTGGCATCCGTTACACCTCGATTAGTATTTTTTCAGAAAAGATTGCGCCATTCAGGCACTGCTCAACAAAATATAACATATATCTGCAAAATTATCATTTATGGTTCAAGAAAAAAACCAAATTTGAGCCCATGCACTTTTTAAGAAGTGAATGGGCTTTATCATTTTCTTATTCAGGCTTCAATTTATCTGGATTCTTTTGCTTTTGTTTTGAATAAATCGATATGGTCAAGAGCTTTTCCAGTACCAATTGCGACACAGTCCAATGGGTTTTCTGCAATAAGGACAGGCATTTTTGTTTCTTCGCTGATCACCTTGTCGAGGTTGCGAAGAAGCGCCCCCCCTCCAGTCAGTACAATACCTCGGTCCATAATATCTGCTGCCAGTTCAGGAGGAGTTTTTTCAAGAGTATTTTTTACTGCATCCACAATCGCATATACAGTATCATTCAATGCTTTTGAAATTTCTTCAGCAGTAATTTCAATTGTTTTTGGCAGGCCTGTCAGCAGGTCACGTCCGCGGATTTCCATGTTTTCAACACCTTCAGGATCTCCTGCAGAGCCAACCTCTACTTTAACGGTTTCTGCTGTACGGTCACCAATCATTAAGTTGTAAGTTTTGCGGATATAATTGATGATCGCGTCATCCATTTCATCACCGGCAATGCGGATGGATTGGCTCGTAACAATTCCGCCCAAGGAGATGATGGCAACTTCGGTAGTTCCTCCCCCGATATCAACCACCATGCTTCCTGTCGGTTCCCAAACAGGAAGATTAGCCCCGATTGCAGCGGCAAACGGCTCTTCGATGGTATAAGCATCGCGTGCCCCTGCCTGGCGGGTTGCATCGACAACAGCACGTTCTTCAACAGCTGTAATGCCGGATGGTACACAAACCATTACATATGGCTTGCCTGCAAAGAAGCCCTTATTTTTATTGGCTTGTTTAATATAATATTTCATCATGACAGCGGTTGTTTCATAATCCGCAATAACGCCATCCTTCATTGGACGGAGCGCAACAATATTGCCAGGTGTACGGCCGATCATATTTTTTGCATCATTGCCGACAGCTACAATATTTTTAGTATCTGTCTGCAGTGCTACTACTGACGGCTCTCTGACAACAATTCCTTTTCCTTTAACATAGACAAGTGTATTAGCTGTTCCTAAATCTATTCCAAGGTCTCTAGTACCGATTCCAAACATAAATGGTATCTCCCTTTCTGATACAAATTGCTCATTTTCCTAAGTAAGGTATTTTAATGGAATTTTCTTTAATTTTTCTAGTACAATGAGCCTCCAAAATGCGAGGCATCTCAAAAATCATAACCAATATTATAGCGTAACGTCAAATAAAAACATAGTGTTATAAATACCCTTTTTCCTTTAAACTGACAAATTTATTTTCACCGATGATAAGATGGTCCAGCACTTCAATGCCGATTATTTTCCCGGACTCTGCAAGTCTCTTGGTTACTTCAATATCTTCCCGGCTTGGAGTCGGATCACCGCTCGGATGATTATGAATGCAGATAATCGACGCAGCCGATCTGCGAAAGGCCTCTTTAAAAACCTCTCTCGGATGAACAATTGAAGCATTCAGGCTTCCAATAAAGATGGTCTTCTTATGAAGCACCTGATTTTTTGTATTTAAATAAAGGCATACAAAATGTTCCTGAGACAGGAATCGCATATCATGCATGACATAATTTGCTCCATCCTCAGGAGAACGGATAGTATATCTGTCGTCATATGTGAGAGTTGAAATCCTCCGGCCAATTTCAACTGCTGCCAGCAGCTGTATTGCCTTTGCCGATCCTATTCCTTTAATGGCCGTTATTTCATCCAGGGATGCATCCTTTAATAGCCGGAGTCCTTCAAAATGGGTAATAAGCCTGTTCGCTAATTGGAGGACAGATTCATCTTTCGTGCCTGTTCTGAGTAATATCGCTATCAGTTCGTGATTGGATAAGCTTTGCGGACCATTTAGGACAAAGCGCTCACGAGGGCGTTCATCCTGAGGGAAATCTTTAATCAATAGAGTATCCGTTTGCATATTTTCCTCCCTAAACTCTGGGGCCAGGAGCTGAGGATGAAAAAAAGTATATTAAGGAAGCGAATATCCTGCTTTCCTTAGTTCACGAACCGTTCTGGAGACAGGAAGGCCGACAACAGAGAAATAATCTCCATTTATGCTTTTTACAAGCATGCTGCCAATGCCTTGTATCCCATATGCACCTGCCTTGTCAAATGGTTCACCGGTGCCGATATAAGAGTCAATTTCTTCATCTGTTAACTCCCAGAACACCACATCGGTTTTTTCATAAAATGTAATTACATTTTCAGGCGTCACGATGGATACACCTGTGTAAACAGAATGGGTGGTTCCAGACAGACTTTTGAGCATAGTGAAGGCTTCCTTGCTGCTGCCTGGCTTTCCTAAAACATTGCCGTCTTTAACTACAACTGTATCTGAGCCAATTACATATGAATCAGGGTGTTTATTAAATACAGCCTGTGCCTTTCTATGGGCAAGCTCCTTCACGATCTCTCCTGGTTTCAGCACTGGATCAAAACTTTCATCGACATCACTGCTGGAGACTTCAAATTGCAAATGAAGATTTTCAAGAAGTTCTTTTCGCCGCGGGGAAGAAGAGGCTAAAATGAGGTTTTGCATGTAATCACCTTACCTTTATGTATCATATTGGGAGATACAGATTAATCGTATCAAAAAATTGCCAGACAAACAATTTTTAAGAGGTAATTTGTAGATATTTTTATCATAAATTATCGAAATGTGGCAAAAAGAAAGAGTCTGTCTAAATTTCCCGAACAGACTCCATTTAATATGTGATATTTCCCAGAAAATATTCGAATCGGATAAAATTATGGCACAATATGCCGGGTCCTTACTGCCCGTCTGACTGGAGCAGAGACTGATAAGCGGCAAGAAATGCCAGCAGGTGCTCCTGAATTTTACCGGCTGATGCAGAATCCCCTGCCTGCTGGTAAGTTTCTATTTGCTTCGAGGCATCCAAAAGTTCCTCTTTTATAGATGTCAGGCTTTTATTTTGAATTTGATCTGCCTGCAGTTCATTCACTGCGTTGCTATGATTTTTTATTTCCTGAGCCGTCTCTGGCGCTATGGAGCTGCCGAGAGAGGCACTGGCAGCGCCTTCTGAGAGGCTTTGATATAAAGCAGGTGCAATGTCAGCCAGCTTTTTCTCTTCAGCATTCAGCCCTTCAATTACTTTACCTTCAAAGGCAACTTCTTTTGCAAATACATCAATTCCTTTGCTTTTTAGATCGGCACCTATTTCCTTCGCCTGATCAAGACTCCCGGATACCCCTAAAAAAAGAAAAGTCTGCTCTCCCATTTTTAATGATTGGCTATAGACTCCTTTTTGCGAGTTCGCTTCCTGGACTTGCTGTGCTGCCTCACTGTTTGACCATACGCCGCCTTGAACTACGTATGCTGTTAATGTTTCTAATTCTGCGGCTGCAGCGGGAGACTGCTGATTTGATGCTGCCGGAGTTTCTTTAATTGGAGGCGCTACAGTTTCGGCTGCCTGATCGGTAAATACCAGCTTCAGCATGATGAATCCGAAGCCAGTCCCAAGCAGAACAGCAAAAAAGACAGCCAGAAAAATGGATGTTAAGAATCCTTGCTTATTTCTTCCCTGGAATTTGTTAGCCAGTGTACTCAAACCATTTTTAGCTGGTGATTTAGGAGGGGCTGCTATTTTATATTCCTTTATATCCGCATCTTCCGTTTCCTCAGGCAGAATCCAGTCAAAGCTGTCATCCGCCTCTTTGCCAGCCGCTGTTTGTATGGATGCGAAAAATTCAGTTTGTTCCTGTTTTTTCTGTCTATCCAGCTGTCTCGGATCCCATGCTTTTTCCTGCATTTCTTCCTTTTTCTCCTGAAACGGACGGTCCTTGCCATTTATCTTAATCGTGATCGTTTTCTCGCTTTTAGGCTTGTCCATATCTCATCCTCCTTCCGTGCCGTTTCCTGAATTGTTTTCATCCTAACATAAGAAAAAAAAAAAATAACAAGACTTTTGTCGTCTTGCTACGGAAGGATTTCGTCAAATTTTTCATTTTGATTTTCAGTTAGATCTAATTTATTTATAGGTATTCCTTCATTGCCATCAGAATAGAAAAATTACAGATTTATACTCACAGGACTGCGTGAAAGTACCATTCAATCAATTCATTGCCATAAAAGTAAGCAATTATTGTTCCCAAACCAATAAAAGGACCGAATGGAATTGGTTTTCCCTTTTTCACAACTCCTATAAGCATGCCTGTACCACCTAGAAATGCACCAAACAAAGTGGCTAGAAAAAACGAAAGCAACACAAGCTTCACACCTAAAGCAATACCAATAACTGAGTATAGTTTTATATCACCTCCACCCATGCCGCCTTTACTGATTACAGCTATAAATAAAAGGAGTAAAAAACCAAGTATCCCACCTGCTAAACTGTCCCACCAAGGAGAAAGAGGAATAAGAATACGTTCTGCTGTTAGGATCACACCAAAAACTAAGAGAACTTTATTTGGAATGATCATATATTTATAGTCAGATACAAATATAATGACCATAAGGGAAACTAGTGTCCAGGCAACAATCACCTCGGAAGTCCACCCTAAAATTAATGGAGCAGCAGCAAACAAAGTACCTGTCGAAAGCTCTGCAGCCGGATATAAGGCTGAAATTGACACCTTACAGCGCCTGCATTTTCCACCTAGAAATACATAAGACAGAATTGGGATAAGCTCCAAATATGATAAAGTATGCTTACAGTGTTTACAATGAGATCTCGGCTTTACTATTGATTGATTTTCAGGAACTCTTAGGCCAACTACATTGTAGAAAGAACCTAATATGGTACCGAATAAAAATAATATTATTAAGAGATTTACCATAAATATCAACGCGCCGGCGCAGGCACAAGAAAGCTGGATTTCCTCAGTGTCCTATTTTATATAGAGGTCCTCAATATTGTGATATGCCCGCAGCTTGTTTCCTCCTCCAAAATTTGTAAAACCAAAAAAATATAAATATACTTGGACAGTATATGTGTATTCTTTATGAACTTCAATGATGTATATCACTAACATTACACCAATACACTATAGGACCAATATATTAATAGGTAAAAAGGTTTATTTTCACAAAAAAATCCTTTTGACAAACAAAAGGATTTTTACTTCACATATTCCGCAACCCTATTTCTCCCTGCCCGCTTCGCTCCAACATATAATGCCCTGTCAGCATGGCGTATAAGGGCCAGTGAATCATCAGCATCTTCAGGTGCAGCAGCTACCCCAATGGAGGCAGTTATATAAACTTTTGTGCTGCTGCTGCTTCCATCGATGTTCTGTTTGAGTATGAATGGACGGTTAGCTATGGTCTGCCTGATAAGCTCTGCCCAGGCAAGCGTATCTTCTTTGCTTGTATCCGGCATTAAGACAACAAATTCTTCTCCGCCATATCTGGCAGCAATTCCTGCTTCATCTATTAAATTTGCCAGCCTGCCTGCCAGTTCGCAGAGAATTTCATTTCCGCTTTGGTGCCCATAAGTATCGTTCACTTTTTTAAAATGATCGATGTCAAGGATGATGAGTGAAAGGAATTCTCTTTCACCATTTTGCAATCTGCTGAATTCTTCATTTAATTTAGCTTCCATATATCTATAATTGAATAGTTTCGTTAACGCGCAGCGCTCGCTTTTGGCTTTTGTTTCCTCATAGTGCTTTGCATTCTCTATTGCTATTGCAAAGTGCGAACATAAAATATCGACAATCATGAGCTGTGACTTTTCATAGGACCTCTTTTTTGCTGAAGAAAGCAGCAGTATCCCCAATACTTCATTGCTCCTGACTATTGGAACACAAATAAGGCTTTCGGCATCTTCAGGCAAGAATTCCTTAGCAATGCTTTTCCATTTCTTCCGCGAATGGAAAAGGGCAGATTTTCGGGTACCCAAAACCAATCCGCTGATTCCCTCACTTTTTTTGGTAGGCTTAAGGTCATTCGGCTTTATTTGTCCATGCTCAATTCGGTAAATGGAGTGAAGTTCATCGTTATCCTTAATATCAAGAATATAGGCATAGTCAACAGGCAACATTTCGCTCAATTTCAAAATAAAAAGCTCCATAACCTCATTCACATCAAGGCGCTCTGCCATTTGATGCCCTATATCTGCGGCTTTTTGAAGGTATTCAATAACCTTTTCACTTGAGTAATAAAGATGAAGAATGATAGAAAGACTTACAAATGGGACCCCTACAAACAGCAGTGCAAGAATTCCCACTTCAGAATATAAAATGTAAAGGATAAGGCCAATCGGGAATGTTATGAGAGAGGTAACAGTTTCCCATATAAGGTCTTTTTCCAGAAAGGATATTTTCCTGCCATACAATGCAGCCTGAATTACACTGATTAATACCTGATTTAAAGTAAAATGGATTATCGGGTATGCTGCAGCAATCCAGAAATATTGGGGATTTTCTATTAGATCTACGCCTATTTTGCCACCCATTGCAAAGTAAGCCAGCCCGCTCAATAAAGATAATGTAAAGAACAAAAGTGAGTTAAGCGGCAGACGAAACAGCTGATCCTTTTGTATTTTCAGCCTTAATAGAAGTACCAGGATCCCCAATTGTACCATTATCATTTCAGCAAAGAGCCCAAAGGTTAAAAACACTGCCATCGTAACCCATTGAATTAAAAAGATTGGTGTATTATTGATTACCATCGGCATGGAAGAAACGAAAAACATCAATATGAAAAAGGCAAACAAACTGATTCCCTGTCCTGAAAAATCTGGAGGGTAAAAATGATAGGTTAGCATGGAACCTGCAGGAAATATTAATATCCATAATAACCATATTATTTTTTTGGCTTGTGAACTAACGATCTTTTCCCCCTCCTCCAATTTATTCAGGAAAATAGTCGGATAACACGAACATTTTATCAAATTTTCTAACTTTTGTCATATTTCATTTATTTTTTTCAAAAGATTCAAAAGAATAGGCTTCACTTCTGAGAGGAAGTAAAGTGATCCGGTAATAACCAGTACGCTGTTTTTTCCTGCTTCACGAAGTTCAGCCTCCAATAGCTCCTTCCAGTCCGTATGAAACTGTCTCCTGCTGTTTTTACTGAGATTATATAAATCTTCAGCTGCTGCTGCTCTCGGAAACTCAAATTCGGTAAAGGTGATGCGATCTGCAGCAGAATCAAGCTTACCGATCATTTTATCAAGCTTTTTATCAGCAAGTGCAGCGAATACAATATTTTTGCTTTTATCCTCAAAACGGTTGTTCAGCTCAGCAGTTAAGGCAGCTATCCCTTCTTCATTATGCGCTCCATCTATTACTACCAGCGGGTCTTCAGATAGAATTTCAAATCGCCCGGGCCAGAAAGCTTTTTTCAATCCCGCTCTAATATGATTTACCTCTATAAGGAAAGAATAAAATTTATTCAATAGCTCTGCTGCCATTACAGCAAGGGAAGCATTTTCAGTCTGGTGTTTTCCGCTCATTCCTGTCTCAAGATCAGGGAAGTTCTGAAAGACTGTCTTAAGGGAGAAGAATTCTCCCAGGTCCAGGGATTTATGATCAGAAATAGCAAACTCATTCCCCAGCTGATAAACTGGTGACTTCATGCTTAAAGCTTTATCTTGAATAACAGCGAGCGCTTCTTCTTGTTTAACAGCTGTAATCACACTGACTCCAGGTTTAATGATTCCCGCTTTTTCAAAAGCGATTTCCTCGTATGTATTCCCAAGGATAGCTGTATGGTCGAGTCCGATGCTTGTAATGATTGATAATATAGGATAGATGATGTTCGTAGAGTCATACCTTCCGCCAAGGCCCACTTCAAACAAAACGAGATCCACCGGCTGTACATGGCCAAAATATTGGAAAGCCATGGCGGTAATGATTTCAAACTCGGTTGGACCGCCGAGTTCCGTCTGTTCCAATTCAATCGCAAGCGGATATATATCATTAGCAAGCCGAACAAGATCTTCATCGTTAATTGGAATTCCGTTCAGAGAAATCCGTTCATTAAATTTCTCAAAATATGGCGATGTAAAAGTTCCGACAGAATAACCCGCCTCCTGAAGAATGGATCTTAGAAACGTTACAGTTGAGCCTTTACCATTCGTTCCGCCAATATGGATGGACTTAATTCTTCTTTCGGGATGCCCGAGTTTTTCCATCATCCATTCCATCCTTTGCAGTCCCGGCTTCATCCCAAGTCTTAGCCTTGAATGAATCCATTCCAGTGCTTCCTCATAAGTAGAAAACATATATAAATGCACCTCCGTTATACAGGAAGGAAGACGAATCCTTCATATGGACCCGCCTTCCGCAACTATTAATTATTCTCCTTTTAGCTCTTTAATGCGAGCTTCTACAGCAGCTCTCTTCTCGCTGTAGTCTTGTTCTTTTGCTTTCTCTTCTTCAATTACCTTTTCAGGCGCTTTTTTAATAAAGCCTTCGTTTGAAAGTTTCTTCTGGACTCTTTCAACTTCTTTATTTAATTTATCCCACTCTTTCTGAAGGCGGGCAACTTCTTCTTCAATGTTAATCAGGCCTTCAAGCGGAAGGATGATTTCTGCACCAGTCACAACTGCTGTCATCGCCTTATCAGGCGTCTCAACATTCAGAGCCAGCACTAGTTCTTCTGGGTTACAGAATCGTTCAATATAGGCACGGTTATTTTCCAGTGTGCCCAGAATTTCCTCATCCTTAGCTTTTACCATCATTTTAATCTTCTTGCTCATAGGCGTGTTTACTTCAGCACGGCTGTTGCGGACAGAGCGAATAATTTCTACAAGCAGCTTCATTTCATTTGCAGCCTGGTTATCAGTGTATTCATTGTTAACTGCCGGCCATTGTGCAGCCGTAATGGATTCACCTGAATGAGGAAGGTTCTGCCAAATTTCTTCCGTGATAAATGGCATAAATGGATGCAGCAGACGCATTGTATTGTCCAGAACATATGCCAGGATGGAACGGGTGGTTTTCTTGGCAGCTTCATCTTCTCCGTACAGCGGAAGCTTTGCCATTTCGATATACCAATCACAGAAGTCATCCCAAATGAAGTTATACAGCACTCGGCCAACCTCGCCAAACTCATAGCGGTCAGATAATCTTGTAACCGTCTCAATAGTTTCATTCAAACGGGTTAATATCCATTTATCAGCAACAGACTTTTCACCGCTTAAATCAATTTCTTCATATGTTAATCCATCCATGTTCATTAATGCAAATCGGGATGCATTCCAGATTTTATTGGCAAAGTTCCATGTTGCCTCAACCTTTTCCATACTGAAGCGCAGATCCTGTCCCGGCGAGCTTCCTGTAGAAAGGAAATAGCGGAGTGAATCAGCACCATACTGATCAATTACATCCATTGGATCAACGCCATTTCCAAGGGACTTACTCATCTTGCGTCCCTGTGAGTCACGAACAAGACCATGAATTAATACATCCTGGAATGGACGCTCCCCTGTAAATTCGAGACCTTGGAAGATCATTCGTGATACCCAGAAGAAAATGATGTCATAGCCAGTCACCAAAGCAGCAGTCGGATAGTATCTCTTGAAATCGCTTGAGTCTGTATCCGGCCAGCCCATTGTTGAAAATGGCCATAGAGCTGAACTGAACCAGGTATCCAAAACATCTTTGTCCTGTTCCCAGTTTTCAATATCTTCTGGTGCTTCGTGCCCTACGAAAACCTCACCTGTCTCTTTGTGGTACCAGGCCGGGATCCGATGCCCCCACCAAAGCTGGCGTGAAATACACCAGTCACGAATATTTTCCATCCAGCGCAAATACGTTTTTTCAAATCGCTCTGGAACAAAGTTTACTTTTTCCTCTTTAGTTTGAAGAGCGATGGCTTCATCAGCAAGAGGCTGCATCTTTACAAACCATTGTGTTGAAAGGTAAGGTTCAACAACTGCGCCGCTGCGCTCTGAATGGCCCACAGAATGCATATGCTCTTCAATTTTGAAAAGCACTCCTTCGTCCTGAAGATCCTTCACGATCTGCTTGCGGCATTCAAAGCGGTCCATACCTTGGTATTTACCGGCTCGGCTGTTCATTGTGCCGTCTTCATTCATTACAAGAATTCTTTCAAGATTGTGGCGGTTTCCTATTTCAAAATCATTTGGGTCATGAGCCGGCGTAATTTTTACTGCGCCGGATCCGAAATCCATTTCTACATAATCATCTGCAACAATCGGAATTTCGCGTCCTGTGATCGGCAGTTTAACCGTTTTGCCGATTAAATGCTTATAGCGGTCATCTTCCGGATGTACTGCTACAGCTGTATCGCCAAGCATCGTTTCAGGGCGTGTAGTGGCAATTTCGATATGTCCTGAACCATCCGTTAAAGGATATCTCATATGGTAGAAGGCACCCTGAACATCCTTATAAATAACTTCGATATCAGAAAGAGCCGTTTTTGTAGACGGATCCCAGTTAATAATATACTCGCCGCGATAAATCAATCCTTTATTATAAAGTGAAACGAAAACTTCTCTTACAGCTTTTGAAAGGCCTTCATCCAGTGTAAAACGTTCGCGGCTGTAATCAAGTCCCAATCCAAGCTTTGACCATTGCTGGCGGATATGGCTGGCATACTCCTCTTTCCACTTCCATGTTTCTTCTACAAATTTTTCACGGCCTAAATCATAGCGGCTTTTGCCGTCATTGCGAAGCTTTTCTTCAACCTTTGCCTGAGTGGCGATGCCCGCATGGTCCATTCCTGGAAGCCATAGAACATCGTATCCCTGCATTCGCTTCATTCGAGTAAGGATATCCTGAAGAGTTGTATCCCATGCATGACCGAGATGAAGCTTTCCTGTTACATTCGGAGGCGGAATCACAATTGTATATGGCTGCTTTGTTTCATCGTCTTTTGCTTCAAAGAATTTACCTTCCAGCCACCAGTCATATCGTCCTTTTTCAATCGCCTGCGGATCATATTTCGTCGGCATTGATAATTCATTATTATCCATGTGTCATTCTTCCTTTCTGAAAGCAATCCAAAAAAATAAAAAACTCCATTCGCCATAAAAGGACGAATGGAGTTTGCTTCGCGGTACCACCTTTTTTTCAATCACTAAAGAAAATCAGGGAAAGACATTCTTATAGAGATTGACACTTAAACAGATAACGGATTTCCCGTCTTTTACTACTTGGCTGCAGCCTTTCGCAAAAGATGCTCTAGGGCGACCTTCCAACAGTTTTGCCTGGATAACCTTTCAGCTGCTGGTTTTCCTCTCTAAAAGGCAAATCGCCATTGTACTCTTCCCTGTCTTAGCATCGATATACAATTTTATATATAAAATATACTACCGAAAAAAGACTGTTATAGTCAATAAGGATACCCGAGTTTTTTATATATTATTCATTATTTCTACCGAAGTGATGATGATTTTGCCCGAAAAAGACTTCTTTAGGGGAGTTTTAAAATACTGTTATACAGGAAAGAAACGAAAATAGGCACTTTACCGAAAAATGAATCATAGAATATACATATGAACATTCGGGAAAGGGGCATGCGACAATGAGAAGAAAATATAATCCTTACACACTGCCTCCCTGGTTAAGAACTTTCAGGAATGTATGTGCACAGTTCATAATCCCGTTCTGTGTTTTTCAAGGCATAAGAACAATTTTGCTGCCTACCACCTTTGATGTACTGCTGCTATCGCTGTTCATTCTGATTGCTATTGCTTTCCATCTTCAATTGGTTTAGGAGCCCGCATCTTTTAGCTTTGGGCTCCTTCTTGTGCTTGAGCTTCGGCAGCTGCTTTTGCTTCTTGTTTTTGCCTCTCGATCTCATCGATTCTCATTACAGCATATTCAATATTTTTCAAGAGCCAATACTGCCTTTGCAAATGCTGGACAGCCTTTCTTTCTCCCCTTTTACTCTCCCCTTTATAATATTGTTCGGCCGCCCTGATAATAGGACCCGGATGAGCAAAGTAGCTTTGAAACAGCAGCATCTCATCGTCTCTGAATGGAAAGTATTTCATATAGGTGTAAATCCACTCTACACATTCTTCTGATCTTTTTGGATAAGTTTTCAGAGTCCTTGATAAAAACGGCAATATATCATGGAGCGGCGACCCCTGTCTTGCATTTTCGAAATTCGTGAAGTACCCATATCCCCTATCATCGTAAAGAAAATGCTCGGTTGAAACTTTCCCATGGACGATTACCGTTCGTGCTTTGTCGCTTTCTTTTGTTTTTTCATACCAATCTTTAAATTTGTTTGTGGAGAATTTTAGTCCCTGGCTGACGTCGTGATAATATAGGGAAAACATTAGCTCAAAAGGAGACATATACTCTTTTCTTTCACAGGCTTCGATAAATCCCTCCAAGAACTCCTTTTCTTTCTCCCATTCCTGCAAAGTTTTTTCATAATGTTCGGTTCTGTCTTCCTTGTTTATAGGAACTTCCCTCGAGGACAATGTATGCAGTCTTGCCAATTCCCTCAGCATCTGCTGATGCCTCTCAAATCTATCCTCTTTTTCTTCATTAGGCATCCATGGCATTAAATAATATAATTCATTCTGATGGAGCACCCCATATCTTCCATCCACCGTCGGGTAAATAGGGACAATTCTGTTATAGCCTTTTTGAAAGAGGGTTTGTACATGCCTTATAAAATCTGCTCCATGCTGAGGCTTTATTTTCTTCAAGGCAAATACACCTTTGCTGCTGTATACCTTCTGAACTCTCCCAAACTCCTCTACAAAATGCGGCTCTATTGAATAATGATTTAAAATAGGGGAGACTTTCCGCAGCCGATTTTTTTCTTCCACCTTAACCACTCACTTTCCAGAATGAGAAAAAATGATGTTATTCTAAAATATATTGGTTAAACGAAAATAGCTGAGCGGGTTATTAATACCTGCTCAGCCTTTTAACCATTTAATGGGCTACCGCAACAGGAATGTACAGCACTTGCCCTTCATAAATATCCTGATTGATTTCAAGGTGATTCACCCGTAATAGCTGCTGGGCTGGTATATCATACCTTTCAGCAATGGCATCAATTGTGTCGCCGTTCTGCACAATGCAAACCTTGAGCTTAACATGTTCCTCTGTCTCTTCCTTCCGGGCAAAGAACTCTGTTAACGACATGCTTTTCTTCTTGGAGAGTTTCTTCTTCTTAGCCTCCTGTTCTGAAGAGGATGAGGATTCCTCTGTTTCCTCATGGGTTTCCTGTGCAGCCGCTTGAACAGGCTTCTTTTCAAAGGAAGGACTATCTGATTCGGATGCTTCCGTCATTTGATAGATTTCCTGTGCGGTTGGCGGTGCTTCCTCCTCATTGCGCTGAGAAGAAAAAGATATTTCCGGTGCAGTTTTCGGAGTCTGTTCTTCTTCTTCTGGCTGCTCTTGTTTTAATTCGAGCGCCGCCGGCACTGAAGGTCTAATGACGGCCTGCTCTTCCACTTCAGGCTGCTTTCTTGCTTCTGCCTCAAATGGAATAAAAACCTCATCGGTTTCTGACTGCTCTTCCTGCGGATCCTCTTCCCGTACATCTTCCTCGGCGCTCGAGTATACCTGTTCCTCTCTTTCTTCCTCTCTTTCTTCCTCTTCCTCTAGGTCCTGTTCTTCTTGCTGATATGACGGCCATTCCTGCTGTATAATTTCTTCTTCCTCTGTCTCCTCTGCCACCTCAGAAGATCTGTACTGAATCTCTAATTCTTCCGTTTCAGTTTCAGCTTCCGCTTCTTCCTCCCATTCTTGAACAGGAATATGCTGCTGATCACCATATAATCCGGTAATGGTTAAATTAGCTGTCAATTTCATACAGCTTCTTTCCGGCAGAACATAATCGAAGGACTCTACCGCAACATCAATATCGTAGATGCTTTGGATTCTATTATTCGGAATGGTTATATCGACAGGAAAATAGTGTTTGAATTCACAAACTCCTTCTCCTCTTTCTTCAACTGTCTGAACGAATTTGGTGACTGCCAAACCCTCTTGATCTTCCTCGGATGCTTCTTCATCGCTGCGTCTATACTCACCTGCCAGTTCAAGTGCTCCCTGGATTGTTACATATTGATCGCTTTCCTGAATTGTTATATTGGGGTCTAACGAGATGGTAATCAGGTCCGATACTTCCTGTCCTTTTTGAAACCATACTGATTCTTCTAAAGAAAATCGTAAGCACGATGGATTCCCCTGAGACAAAGCGACTCCTCCCTTCGAATCTTTACGTTTAATCACTATGTCATTAACAATCCTATGAAGGATTAGGATACTTTATGATTAGAAAAATAGCGCTCTAAGGGAATCTTAGATTAATTTAGAAAAAGTTCCTTAGATAAGACTTTTTTAGCGGCTGTTTGCTATGAGTGTTGATTTCCGCTGCAGGCACTCAAGCTTCCCTGCGGGGCTGCCGGGAGCCTCCTCGGCGCTATGCGTCTGTGGGGTCTCCCTGTACGCTACTCCCGCAGGACAATAAATAAGCTTCCTTGAATCAACACCGCACGAATAAAATGCGGATACATTTTCGCGGGATTAGCGCCTTCCACTCCAATCAACACCGTGCAAAATAAAAATTTTGCATTTTCACAGTCTATTGAATCCAGCCACAGGAAAGGGGTTTCTCCCAAACGATGGATAAAAGCTCTAATAACTATATTTCCAAGGGCATAAAAAAACACCCATCAATCGATGAGTGTCAGGTCTTGCTTATTTTAATTTTGAAAATGCCTTTTCCGCTGCCTGGATAGTCTTTTCAATATCTTCATCAGTGTGTGCAGTTGAGAGGAAGAGTCCTTCGAATTGGGATGGCGGCAGGAAGACTCCCTGGTTTGCCATTTCCCTGTAGTATTCTGCAAAGAACTCCAGATTGGATGTTTTGGCTTTTTCATAGTTAATAACATCTTCATTTGTAAAGAATATACCGATCATTGAACCTGCACGGTTAATGGTGTGCGGGATATAATATTTTTCTGCAGCTGCTTTAAGCCCTTCTTCCAGTCTGTCTGCTTTTCTTTCGAATTCTTTGTAGGAATGTGGAGTCAGCTGGCTTAATGTCTCGTAACCTGCTGTCATGGCAAGAGGGTTTCCGGATAGTGTTCCTGCCTGGTAAATTGGACCGCTTGGTGCAATCTGCTTCATAATTTCCGCTTTTCCGCCATATGCACCGACTGGGAGCCCACCGCCAATAACTTTTCCAAGACATGTAATATCCGGTGTCACTCCAAAGTAACCCTGCGCACAATTATAGCCGACGCGGAAACCAGTCATTACTTCATCAAAAATAAGCAGAGAGCCGTTTTGTTCTGTAATTTCTCTTAAGCCTTCAAGGAAACCTGGCTGAGGAGGAACGACACCCATATTTCCAGCTACCGGTTCCACAATCACACCTGCGATATCGTCTCCGAATTGCTCAAAGGCATATCTTACGCTTTCAAGGTCATTGTAAGGAACGGTAATTGTATTTTTGGCAACTCCTTCAGGAACCCCCGGACTGTCAGGCAGCCCCAGAGTTGCTACACCAGAACCAGCTTTAATTAAAAGGGAATCGCCGTGGCCATGATAGCAGCCTTCAAATTTCATGATTTTATTTCGGCCGGTATATCCTCGAGCAAGCCTCAGGGCACTCATAGTAGCTTCTGTTCCGGAAGAAACCATTCGCACTACTTCAATGGAAGGCACACGTTCAATGACCAGCTTGGCAAGATCGTTCTCGATTTCGGTAGGAGCGCCAAAGCTTGTCCCCATTTCAGCTACTTTCTTAATACCCTCGACCACACGTTCATTAGTATGTCCCAGGATTAATGGGCCCCAGGACAAAACATAATCGATATATTCATTTCCATCGATATCGTAGATTTTAGAGCCTCGTCCGCGTTCCATAAAAATGGGGTCCATATTAACTGATTTAAATGCACGTACAGGAGAGTTTACTCCCCCAGGCATCAATTCGCTTGCCTCTTTAAAAGCCTTGTTAGATTTTTCGTAAGAGCGCATGTCATCCCTCTTTTCGTTTAATAAGAAGTTTTCAATTACTAAGACTTACTAAGACATCATATTATTAGTCCTGTTCCTTAATCCACCTTGCCGCATCTTTCGCATGGTAAGTAATAATTAAATCACTTCCTGCACGCTTCATGCCTGTGAGCATTTCCATGACGATTTTCTGTTCATCGATCCAGCCGTTCTGTGCAGCAGCTTTAACCATTGAATATTCACCGCTCACATTATAAATCACAATCGGCAGGTTGATGTTGTTTTTCACATCCCGAACAATATCCAGATAAGGCATTCCCGGTTTAACAATCAGGAAGTCTGCCCCTTCCATTAAGTCAGATTCTGCTTCTCGCATGGCTTCCATGCGGTTGGAAGGATCCATCTGATATGCTTTTCGGTCGCCAAATTGCGGCGTGCTGTCAGCTGCATCACGGAAAGGACCATAGAATGCAGATGCATATTTAACCGCATAAGACATAACCGGGATATCTTCAAATCCGGCTTCATCAAGACCTGCCCGGATAGCTGCTGTAAATCCATCCATCATATTTGACGGGGCAATTATGTCTGCTCCTGCTTTAGCCTGGCTGACAGCTGTCTGCACAAGCAGTTCAAGGGATGCATCGTTCAGCACTTCTCCATTTTCAATTAATCCGCAATGGCCATGATCGGTATACTCGCAAAGGCATGTATCAGCAATTACGATAATTTCCGGATATTTAGCTTTTATAAATCTTGTAGCTTCCTGCACGATCCCATGATCATGATAAGCCTGCTCCCCGCATGCATCTTTCTCTTTAGGTATTCCAAATAAGAGCACCGATTTTATTCCAAGAGAAACAACTTCATTCATTTCCTCTTCGAGGTGATCAAGCGACAAATTGTATATTCCCGGCATCGAAGGGATTTCTCTTTTAATATCGTCTCCTTCTGCCACGAAAATTGGATAAATTAAATCCTCTGTACGCAAGAAGTTCTCACGGATAAGCGCTCTCATATTCGGACTTTTGCGAAGGCGTCTATGTCTATTAAATTGAAGATCCATTAATTTTCCCTCCTGATTTCTGCCAAGTAGCTAATAATGCTCTTAAGCATGTTATGTACTGTATATTCTTCAGGAACCGCATGAACCTGCAGCCCATAAGCCTTTGCGCGTTCTCTAGTCACAGGCCCGATGCAGCCCACCACACTGTCTTTAACAGCATTCTCATATCCAAGCTCCTTTAAAGCCCCTATAAAATGATCTACTGTGGAAGGGCTGGTAAAAGCAAGAATATCTAACCCTTTTCCTGAAAGCTGTTTTTTTAACAGACCGATGCTTTCACGTGGAAAAGTTGTCTCATAAACAATGATTTCATCAACGTCTGCACCATTTTCCGAAAGGGAGGCTGCGATATAGTCACGCGCCAGATTCCCTTTGGGGATTAATACTTTCATCCCTTCTTCTACTAATGGCAAAAAATCCTCAACAAACCCTTCAGCAACATAATCCCGAGGCATAAATTGCACTTTTAATCCCTTATCCATAAGCAATTTCTTAGTCTTCTCTCCGATAACCGCTATGTTAGGGAAAGGCCCGCCCTGACTCAGATTTTCAAAAAAAGCGTCCACAGCTGTCGCGCTTGTGAAAATCACCCAATCATAAGTTTGAATCCGCTTATGTGTTTTATATAAAGTTTCCTTATCCTGCAATGGCTCGAAAGCAATCAAGGGGATCTCAACAGGTATCCCCCCATAGCTTTGGATAAGAGCCGAAAAGGAGTGAGCCTGTTTTTTCCCTCTTGGCACTAAAACAGTCATGCCTTCTAAAGGGGAAGTCTGTTTCATTGCCCGTCAAGCTCCTCTTTCACTCTGTCAATCAGCTCTTTGGCCCCTTGTTCGGTTAGCATGTCAGCCATCTTAACACCAAGTTCTTCCGGATCAGAACCTGCTAGGGTCTCCTTATAAATCACTTTTCCATCAGGGGAACCTACAAGTCCGGTTAACTCCATTTCACCCGTTTCATTAATTGTGGCAAACCCTGCAATCGGAACCTGGCAGCCGCCTTCCATTTTATGAAGGAACGCACGCTCTGCACGTACAGTCTGATTCGTCTCAGAGCATGTAAATTTATCCAGCAATGCACGAAGCTCCTTATCACTTTCACGGCACTCAATGGATAGTGCCCCCTGGCCAACAGCCGGCACACAAACTTCCGGCTCCAGGAATTCTGTAACAACATCAGCCGCCCAGCCCATTCGGGAGAGACCTGCTGCTGCAAGAATAATCGCATCATATTCTTCCGTTTCCAGTTTAGATAATCTGGTATCAATGTTTCCTCTGATCCACTTAATCTCCAGATCCGGACGCTGTGCCAGCAATTGTGCCCCTCTGCGCAGGCTGCTTGTTCCTACAATAGATCCTTCCCTTAAGTCATTCAGTTTTATATGCCCTTTTGAGATAAGGGCATCCCGATGGTCTTCTCTTTCAGGAATGCTGCCAATTGTCAGCCCTGCCGGAAGAACAGCGGGCATATCCTTCATGCTATGTACAGCCATATCTATTTCTTCATCAAGCATGGCCTGCTCTATTTCCTTTACGAACAACCCTTTTCCTCCGACCTTTGAAAGGGTAACATCAAGAATTTTATCACCCTTAGTGACAATTTCCTTCACCTCGAACTCAAAGGATGGATCAATGCTTTTCAATTGGCTGATCACCCAATTTGTCTGAGTTAGTGCCAGCTTGCTTCGTCTTGAACCTACGATAATTTTTCTCATGACTGCCTCCTGCAAATATGTCTAGCTATGGCTCCTGCTGAACAGTCGCCTCCGCTTTTCTTTACTATGTCCAGCTGCGGCTCCTAGCCCCTCGAGGTCATAAGCTGGTCTGCTCTGCGGCAAACTGCGCCGCGCCACAGCCCATCTTATGCTTGTCGGGGCTGAACAGTCGCCTCCGCTTTTCTATGAATACCAAAAATGGAAAGATGAAAGTTTACCAAATAAAAAGAAGTTGATTAATACAATTAAAAATGATGCCAAATTCCAGAGGGCTAAAGATTTTCCATATAGGCCCTTTCCAACTTTCATATAGAGATAAATACTATATAAAGCAAGGACAATGAAAGAACCGATCACCTTTGAGTCATACCAGACCATATGGGGCAATTTAATGTAGGCCCACTGGATACCTAAAATTAAACTTATCATCAGCATAGGTACACCGATTACATTTAATACATACGACATATGTTCAAGCTTTGACAAATCTGTTATCCGGAGCAGCCTCGTTCCCCATTTTTTCCTTTTCAGCAAATCGTATTGAATCAGATAAAGCAATGAAAAAACGAAGGATAGCGAGAACGCTCCATATGAAAGGATTGCAACCGTTATATGAATCAGCAGAAGTTCTGATATGAGCTGCTGTGCTTTGACAGCCGAATCAATCTGCACAGGTGCGAATGTATGGATCGCCATTATGATAAAGCCGAGAACATTTGTAAAAAAGACGATAAAATCGACTCTGAGCAGCCTGTTAATTCCCAAAGAAAGAGTGATAAGCACCCAGGCATAAAAGTATAGGCCCTCAAAAATGGTCAATACAGGAAACCTTCCTGTATTAATCATATAAAGTATCAGGAACACCGTTTGAAGCACCCATACAAATGCAAGTAACCAGAAGGCAATCCTATTCGCCTTCCGGTTATGATGAAGAAAATCAATAAAATATAATAAGACACATAGGGCATACAGAACCACCGTTAATTCGTGCAGCCGTGTCATATAGATGTCAGACATGGACAGGACCCCTTTTATGATTGAAAGGAAGTCTGCGGTGATTGAGCGAATGCGTGCTTTGGTTTGGCTGCTGCGGGCACGTTCTGCTGATCTGAAACAAGTTCTTCTATATTAAAGATTTTTACAAATAAGTCTAATGCCTGTTCCGAATCTTTCTGTCCAGCCATTTCTTTAGCTTGTAAAATAGGATCTTTTAATAGCTGATTGATGATGCTCTTTGTATGCTTGTTCAGCACTTTTTTATCACGATCACTCAAATGCGGCAGCTTTCTTTCAATGCTTGTCATGGTTTCACTCTGTATAGCCAGTGCTTTCTCACGCAAAGCGGAAATTACCGGAACAACACCAAGCAAGTTCAGCCATTGCTTGAATTCAACAATATCCCCTTCAATCATAAGCTGAATCTTCTCGGCTGCCTTTTTACGCTCCTGAAGGTTTGCTTCAACAATGCCTTCAAGATCATCAATATCATATAGGAAAACGCTGTCCAGATCAGCCAGTTTCGGATCCAGATCTCTTGGGACAGCAATATCCACCATAAATAGAGGCTTGCCTTTGCGCATTTTTTCTGCGTAAGCCATCATTTCCTTCGTGACAACAAACTCTTTTGCCCCAGTAGAACTAATTAAAATATCTGCTTCAACAAGGGCACATTGAAGCTCATGCAATGTTTTTGCCTGGCCCGCATAGCGGCTTGCGAGATCCTGCGCTTTTTCGAATGTACGGTTAATAACTGTTACTTTACTGGCTCCGTTGGCATGAAGGTTTTGGATTGCCAGCTCCCCCATTTTACCGGCTCCTAAAATAAGAACATGTTTATTTTGGAGGGATCCGAAAATCTTCTTAGCCAGTTCCACTGCTGCATAACTGACAGAAACTGCATTTGCCCCTATCTCCGTTTCAGAGTGTGCCCGCTTAGCGAGCGTTACTGCCTGCTTAAACAAGTGGTTAAAAACTGTTCCGGTTGTATTTTCTGATTGAGCCTCCAGAAAACTTGTCCTTACCTGTCCTAAAATCTGTGTTTCGCCAAGGATCATGGAGTTAAGGCCGCATGCTACCTTGAATAGATGCTCAATGGCCCCATCCTCTTCATAAATAAATAGGAATGGAGAAAATTCACTCTGATCCATTTTGAAATGTTCTGCCAAAAATTCCTTTATATAATAGCGGCCAGTATGAAGCTGGTCCACAACTGCATAAATTTCGGTCCGATTGCATGTAGACAGAATGACATTCTCTAAAATGCTTTTTTTGTCATTTAATGTCTTCATTGCCTCGCCCAATTGTGAAGGATTAAAGGTTAGACGTTCACGGATTTCAACAGGGGCAGTTTTATAGTTTAGACCGACGACCAAGATATGCATTGAAATTGACACCCCCAGAATTATTGCCTTGTTCATTAATATTAATTATATCATTTCTATTTTTTCAATTAATGCTTAAATGTGAACAGATATTGAACACATATGGTACTATATTTTTTAAACAGGAGCCTGGTCATAGGTATCCTTAAATAGACAAATACTCCCTTATGTACAGTAACAAAAAAACTTGCCGGATTCAAGTATACCTTATTGGAAGTGGTGTTTTTTATGAAAAATCAGCGTGTTTTTCCAGGAATTATTTTACTCGGATTTGGAGCCTACTTTTTCCTTCAGCAGAGCGGATTTACTGCCTTACAGCCGTTCTATTCCTGGCCGACCCTTCTCATTATCGTCGGAGCAGCCTTTTTAATTCAGGGATATGGAGCAAGGGATTATGATTCCATATTGCCAGGTGTCATTTTAACAGGATTTGGCCTTCACTTTCATGTGGTGAACCGCCTGGAAATTTGGCCGGATCATATCGGAACATTTATTCTGATAATTGCTCTCGGCTTCCTCCTTCGTCATCAGAAAACAGGGGCAGGATTGTTCCAGGGCATCTTATTTTTAATTCTTGCCGCATTGCTTCTTTTTTATGACAGGGTTGCAGAGTGGATGGGGCTCCTGGAAAATGGTGTTTCTGATGTTTGGCAGCTATGGCCAATTCTTTTAATGCTAATTGGATTATATTTTTTATTAGTGAAGAAAAAGTAAAAGCGTAAGCATCTTCGGAGCAAGCCAAAAGCGCCTGTTCCTGCGAAGAACATCCAAGGAAGCTTTCCCTTACTGCTCACCCCCTGCAAGCACAAGACGAGACTCACGGAAAGGCATTCTTTGCCTTTTGGGGAGGATTGCTTGAAATGTGGAGGCGACTGCCCAGGGACGACAGGCATAAGACGGTTCCTGTAAGAAGGCGTTTTTCCTGCCGGAAGGAAACGGCTTATGACCCCGAGTTCCTAGGAGCCGCAACTAGACAAACCGAAAATGTGAAGGCAACTGCACAGGGATGACAAGCATAAGACGAGCCCTGCCGGAAGTGTTCTTTCCGTCTGGAAGGGTTTGGCTAGTCTTTCGTCCCTGGGAGCCGCAACTAGACAGGCTTATGACCTCGAGGGGGCAGGCGCTGGGGCAAAAAAATAAAGACAGGGATAGTAAACTTTTCCCTGTCTTTTTATATTCAAACTGGTTAGAGTACTGAATCGAGAAAATTTTTGGTTCTTTGTTCTTTTGGATTGTTAAACAAATCCTCCGGATGCCCCACTTCTACAATTCTACCGTCATGCATATAGACAGCCCAGTCTGCTACTTCTCTTGCAAAGCCCATTTCATGGGTGACAACGACCATTGTCATCCCTTCAAGGGCGAGCTCTTTCATTGTGGAAAGCACTTCCCCTACAAGCTCCGGATCAAGTGCCGATGTCGGCTCATCAAAAAGCATGATATCGGGTTTCATTGCCAGCGCTCTTGCAATGGCTACACGCTGTTTTTGTCCGCCCGAAAGTTTTGATGGATATACATTCTCCTTGTCAGAAAGCCCTACTTTTTTTAATAGGTCCTGGGCATCTTTTTTTACTTGATCCTTTGGAAGCCTTTTCACATGTAATGGTGCTTCCATCACATTTTCGAGAACAGTCATATGAGGAAATAAATGGAAATGCTGAAAAACCATTCCTACTTTTTCTCTTACTTTATTTAGATCATGTGTTTCTTTTTCAACCTTTTCGCCCTCAAAAATGATATTGCCGCTGTCCTTTAATTCTAGAAAGTTCAAGCAGCGGAGAAGTGTGCTTTTACCGGACCCGCTTGCACCGATCAGGCAAACAACATCACTTTCTTTTACTGTTATGTCAATGTCCTTTAGTACGTGCAGATCCCCGAATGATTTGTTCAATTTTTCCACCTTAATCATATACGATTCACTCATGCCTTCATTCCCCCTTAATCACTGCTTGCCATTCTTTTCTCAATCATATTTACAAGGATAGAGAAAATAAGTACAAGTACTAAATAGTAAACAGCTACGATCAGCAGATAACTCATGTAGTCATATTCATTGGAACCGTAAGTCGTGGCCACATTAAAGAGCTCGTACATGCCGATAAAGGAAGCAAGTGATGAATCCTTCAAAGCAATGATAAATTGATTGCCAAGAGGCGGCATAGCCCGGCGGAAAGCCTGAGGCAGAATGATCCTTCTCATTGCAAGGCCAGCAGTCATACCCAGCGAACGCCCTGCTTCCATTTGTCCTTTGTCGATGGATTGAATGGAGCCCCTGAAAATTTCGGCTATATAGGCACCATTGTGAAAAGCAAGTCCAAGGACAACTGACCAAAACTGTGAAATATCCAATGCTGTCAAACCGAAATAGAAGATGAAAATCTGAACAACAAGCGGCGTTCCCCTTACAAGGAAAATATAGATGTCCGCAATCCATTCCAGAACTTTAATTCTCGAAATCTTTAAAAAGGCAAAAAACAATCCTATAAAAATAGCAATAAACACCGCTACAATGGTTAATTGAAAGGTTAAGAGCATTCCCTTTAAAAATACGGGATATGTATCCATAAACTTTGTAAGCAAATCCACAAAAATCCCCCTTCAGTTGGCTATTTCAGTTTGTGTAAAAAACAAAACAGGCGAATGTTTGACACACATCCGCCCGCAATGTTATTCCTTCTCAGGATCAACTGTTATATCTTCACCGATATATTTTTTGCTGATTTCTGTGAGTGTTCCATTCTCTCGAAGTGTTTCAAGAGCTTCATTCACTTTTTCGAGCAGCTCTTTATTATCCTTTGCAACAGCAATTGCCTGCTCACTGCGGCCCAGCAGCTCTTTGCCTTCGATTTTCATTCCGGCGCCAATCGCTTCTTTACCTGTTACAAAGTCTGTGATGACCGCATCATGTTTTCCCTTGCTCAAGGCCTCCAGGGCTACAACATCACTATCATAGAACTGGATATTATCTGTAGCCTCCTCTGCATTTGAAGTATATGTAGAACCCTTCGATACTGCTATTTCCATGCCTTTGAGGTCAGCAAGCGTTTCAACGCTGCTGTCTGGACGCACATAAATTTGCGGGCCAGAATAGTAATATGGCGTCGAAAAATTGACTGCCTTCAAACGTTCTTCCGTAATGGTATGGCTGGCTACCGCTGCATCAAAACGGCCGGATTTCACACCTTCGACAATACCGCCAAACTTAAATTTATTCTGAACCGGCTCAAGCCCGAGTTCTTTTGCTACAGCTTCGGCCACATCAATATCAAATCCGCTCATGCTTCCATCATCATTTGTATAACTAAAAGGTTTGAACTCTCCTGAAGCTGCATACGTAAATTTGTCATCGTTTACTAGATCCATTCCGCTTTTAGACGCTTCCTCTGATCCGCCGCATGCCGCCAGGACCAATACAAAAGCAGCTGCTATAATTCCTTTTAACCAATGTCTCACTAGTCTAAATTCCCCCTTCAGTATCTCTCTTTTATAAATGCCCTTTAACTCTATCATGATTTTAAAATATTCTCAAAATTCATATTTTATGATAATTAATGATATTACAGAATTTAAGCTGTTCTCATTAACTTACCCTCTTTGAACTCCAACATGACTCCTTATCCTCCAGTATTCTGCAGATTCCTCACCCTTCGACAAAAATATTATCCATATTATCCCATTCTTTCACCCTGCAAAATATCGCACTGAAAGCTTCTCTATGACGAAAGACCCAAATGGAGAAATCACAAAAAATCCCGCTGCACAATGCAGCGGGATTTTTTGAATTACATAAAGCTTTTCAATGCAGACCAGGCCTTGTCTTTTCCATAACCCGTTTCGGAGGAAAACATAATGATCTGATCATTCGGATCGATATCCAAGGTTTCTTTCGTGATTTTCATATGTTTTTGCCACTTGGACTTAGGTATTTTATCCGCTTTTGTAGCAATCACTACACAGGGAATATCATAATGCTTTAAAAAGTCGTACATCATGACATCGTCACTTGAAGGGGGATGGCGCAAATCAACTATCAGCACAACTGCTTTTAACTGCTCTCTGCTGGTTAAGTATGTTTCTATCATCTTTCCCCAAGCTTCACGTTCCTTTTTGGATACCTTAGCATATCCATAGCCTGGAACATCAACAAAGTGAAGAATTTCGTTAATAAGGTAAAAATTCAGGGTTTGTGTCTTCCCCGGTTTAGAGGATATTCTTGCAAGTCCCCTTCGATTAAGCATTTTATTAATGAATGAAGATTTGCCGACGTTGGAACGGCCGGCAAGGGCGAATTCCGGCAATTCACTTTCAGGGTATTGATCAGGCTTAACAGCACTGATGACGATTTCTGAGCTGGTTACTTTCATGCTTCGACACCGCCATTCAGGGCATGTTTTAAGACTTCGTCCACATGTGATACCAAAACAAAATCAAGCTCTTCCCTGATGCTTTCAGGGATATCTTCTATGTCTTTTTCATTATCTTTAGGGAGGATGATCTTAGTCAATCCTGCCCGATGGGCGCTCAAAGACTTTTCTTTCAAACCGCCAATAGGAAGCACTCGGCCTCTTAAAGTGATTTCCCCTGTCATTCCCACTTCTTTACGGATTGGCTTTCCAGACAGCGCAGAAACCAGTGCGGTTGTAATAGTAATCCCTGCAGATGGACCATCTTTTGGGACTGCACCTTCTGGAACATGAATGTGAATGTCATGCTTTTCATGGAAATTCTCATCAATTCCCAGTTCCTTTGCTTTAGAACGAACATAACTGAATGCCGCTTGAGCAGACTCTTTCATGACATCCCCAAGTTTACCTGTAAGAACAAGCTTCCCTTTTCCAGGAGAGAGGGATACTTCTATCTGAAGGGTGTCGCCGCCAACTGTTGTATAGGCCAGCCCTGTAGCAACACCAACCTGGTCTTCAAGCTCAGCCTGACCGTAGCGGTATTTTGGCTTTCCAAGAAACTCCTCAGTATTTTTACCATTCACAATCACTTTCTTCTTTTCGCCGGATACGATAATTTTAGCCGTTTTCCTGCAGATAGTAGCCAGCTGACGCTCCAAGCCCCGGACTCCTGCCTCACGAGTATAATAGCGGACTACCTTCTGAAGGCCATCTTCACGAATCTGAAGCTGAGATTTGGAAAGACCATGTTCTTTAATTTGTTTAGGCAGCAGGTGGTCTTTTGCTATATGAATCTTTTCCTGCTCTGTATAGCCTGCAATCGTGATAACTTCCATTCTGTCCAGCAGCGGACCAGGAATCGTCCCGAGATTGTTGGCTGTGGCTATAAACATGACCTTTGAAAGATCATATGTTTCTTCAATGTAATGATCACTAAAATTATGGTTCTGCTCGGGGTCTAAAACCTCCAGCATCGCAGATGAAGGATCCCCGCGGAAGTCAGAAGACATTTTGTCGATTTCATCAAGCAGGAACACAGGGTTAATCGTACCTGCCTTTTTCATGCCCTGAATGATGCGGCCAGGCATTGCACCTACATAAGTTCTTCTATGTCCGCGAATCTCAGACTCGTCCCGAACTCCGCCGAGTGATACACGGACAAAATTGCGGTTAAGCGATGTCGCGATAGAACGGGCAAGGCTTGTTTTGCCGACACCAGGAGGGCCTGCAAGACAAAGAATCGGCCCTTTAAGGGAATTCGTCAGCTTTTGCACTGCAAGGTATTCCAGAACCCGTTCCTTAACTTTTTCCAGGCCATGATGGTCTTCATTCAGAATTCTTTCCGCCTTCAGGATATCCAGGTCATCATCTGTTGCCTTTGACCATGGCAATGTGACAAGCCATTCGATATAGTTGCGGATAACTGCACTTTCAGCTGAACTGGATGGAACTTTTTCATAGCGGTCCAGTTCTTTTAAAGCTGTCAGCTCGACATGCTCAGGCATGCCGGCATTTTCAATCTTTTCCGTCAGCTCAGCTATTTCTCCTGTCTTGCCTTCCTTATCCCCCAGCTCTTTTTGGATTGCCTTCATCTGTTCACGCAAATAATATTCCTTTTGCGTTCTCTCCATCGATTTTTTCACACGCTGGCCAATCTTTTTTTCAAGGTTCAGAACTTCTTTTTCATTATGGATGATTTCAATAACCTGGTTCATCCGCTCTTTTACATCTATGGTTTCAAGAATTTCCTGTTTTTCTTTAAGCTTTAAAGGCAAATGGGAAGAAATGATATCTGCCATGCGCCCCGGCTCTTCTATATCTGCTACAGAGGAGTACGTTTCGGCTGAAATCTTCTTCGATACCTTTATGTATTGCTCAAAATATTCAAGCATGGTCCTCATCAATGCCTGATCTTCTACGTCCTTAGTCTCAGGATCCTCAAAAACCTTTACACTAACAGAATAATGTTCGGCTTCATCCTGAAAATCAATAATTTCCGCTCTCTTAAGCCCTTCAACAAGAACTCGGATGGTACCGTTTGGAAGCTTGAGCATCTGCTTTACACGTGTTAGCGTACCCATTCTATATAGATCATCTTCTGATGGTTCATCTATAGATATATCCTTTTGTGTTGTTAAGAAAATTAAATGGTCATCTACCATTGCTTTTTCAAGGGCCTGAACCGATTTCTCACGGCCTACATCCAAATGCAGAACCATGGTCGGATAAACAAGCAAGCCTCGAAGCGGCAGGAGGGGGACGATGATTTCTTTCTTTTTCGCCATTCCTTTGCACCTCCAAAATGCATCTTTTTAACCCCATTATTGCTAATAATTTCTTTGTACAATTCTATCGTATTTAAATAGCAGTGTCTATTAAAGAGAAATTGCTGAAAGCCTGTATTAAAAAGATATTCATTTATAATTACACTTTATCCTTCTTTACGCAAATAAAACTTCGGTTTGTAGCCTAAACTGCAAACCGAAGTTTCTGACCGCGATTAGCGGGAGGCGTTTGTACAGCGAGTTTTCAATAACTGACAAACCCTGAATGGGTTACTGGGCCACACATCATATGCTCTCTTTTTTCTTTAATTCGATTGAAGCGGTTATGGCTTGCTCTTTGAGATACTCTTTATGCAGCGCTGCATCAAATACTTCATTCAAATGGGTTACAGGGATAATCTTAATGCCTGTTATCTCCTTTAAGATGGATTGCATATTTTCTTTTGGGATAATAACTGTCTGTGCTCCTGCTTTTTTAGCAGCCTTCACCTTTGGATATACGCCTCCAATTGGCTTGACATACCCGTGAATGCTGATTTCCCCGGTCATGGCTACCGTATTGTCCACTGGCCGTTTATAAATGGCAGAATAAATCCCTGTTGCCATGGCAATGCCCGCAGAAGGGCCGTCAATTGGAACTCCGCCGGGGAAGTTGACATGAATATCATATTCGTCAGCCGGTACGCCCATTGATCTCAAAACAGTAATAACATTTTCAATTGAACCCTTGGCCATACTTTTTCTGCGGATTGACTTTCCTTGGCCGCCAATGCTTTCTTCTTCTACTATGCCTGTTATATTAATACTGCCCTTTTCTTTTGCAGGAATCACAGTAACTTCAATGTCAAGCAAAGCACCTGTGTTCGGTCCATATACGGCCAGACCATTTACAAGACCAACAGCAGAATGAGAATTGATTTTCCTTTCCATTCTCGGTGAAAGCTGACTCGATTGCACAACCCATTCAATATCTTCATCTTTTATGTAATCACGATCTTCAGTAATCGCTAACCCTGCAGAAATTTGAATCATATTAACCGCTTCTCGTCCATTTCTTGCATAATTGGCGAGAATGCCTAGAGCATTTTCACTAATAGTGAGATTGACCTTTTCCGAAGCCTTTTTGGCTACAGCTGAAATCTCTTCTTCAGCTAACTCTCTGAAAAATACCTCCATGCATCTGGAACGAATGGCAGGCGGTATTTCATTCGGGGTCCTGGTAGTTGCTCCAATCAGGCGAAAGTCCGCCGGCAGGCCATTTTTAAAGATATCATGAATATGGGTTGGTATTTGAGTATTTTCTTCATTATAATAAGCACTCTCCAGAAATACTTTCCGGTCTTCAAGCACTTTCAGAAGCTTGTTCATCTGAATGGGGTGAAGCTCACCGATTTCGTCAATAAAAAGCACCCCACCATGTGCATTTGTAACAGCCCCCTGTTTAGGCTGCGGGATTCCCGCCTGGCCCATTGCCCCGGCTCCCTGATAAATTGGATCATGAACAGAACCTATTAGAGGATCTGCAATACCCCTCTCATCGAATCTCGCCGTAGTAGCATCCAGTTCTATAAAAACAGAAGCTGCTTCAAAAGGGGACTTTGCATTTTTCTTGGCCTCTTCCAGTACCAATCTGGCAGCAGCCGTTTTTCCCACGCCGGGAGGACCATAAATAATTACATGTTGAGGATTGGGTCCGCACAATGCCGCTTTCAGAGATTTAATTCCATCCTCCTGCCCTACAATGTCTGCAAAACTGGCTGGACGAACTTTTTCTGATAAAGGTTCAGTTAATGAAATGGAACGCATCTTTTTCAATACATCCATTTCCTTCCTTGATTCACGGTCGATAGAAACCTTTTGTGTCCGCTGGCTCCTAAGCAAATTCCAAAAGTAAAGCCCAATGACAATTCCAAAAAACAATTGGATAAATAAAGCGATCCCCGTCCAACTCATTGTGTTCCCTCCTGCATTATTTGTTCTCGTTGATAATGCTAGTATCTCCCTGACTGAGTTGGAATAAACAAGGAATTCATTTAAAAGTAAGCATGGAAAGCGGAAGCGTCTTGCTCACGAAGGAACACAGATTAAAGTGCCGCTTTCGGTCCTGCGATGTATCGTTACCACAGCTTTCCTTGTCCTGTGGCAATGTCCGCATGACCCCATCCTTGGGGGCATCAAGAATAAATATTTAAGAGCATAAAAAATGGCCATGCCTCAAGGCTGGCCACTTTTTATTATGCTGACGTCTTACGCTCTTCTTCTACGACTGTTCCGTCCTCCAAAACAAGTTTTGGCGAACCATTATCAATAACCGTTTCTTTCGTAATAATGCATTTTTTAATATCTTCGCGTGATGGAAGATCAAACATTACATCCAGCATGATTCCTTCAATAATGGAGCGCAGTCCTCGGGCACCTGTTTTTCTTTCAATTGCTTTTTTAGCAATTTCTTCAAGTGCGCCTTCTTCAAAATCAAGCTCAACATCATCAAGTTCAAGCATTTTCTGGTATTGTTTGACAAGTGCATTTTTAGGTTTAGTTAAAATCTCAATCAATGCAGCTTCATCAAGCTGGGAAAGGCTTGCAATAACTGGAAGACGTCCAATAAATTCAGGGATTAAACCGAATTTCAGCAGGTCTTCAGGAAGCACTTTTGCAAGAAGATCCTTTGGCTCGATTTCTTTTTGATTCTGGTCGGATCCAAAGCCAATTACCTTCTGGCCTAAGCGGCGTTTAATAATTTGCTCAATGCCATCAAATGCACCGCCGCAAATAAACAGGATATTGGTCGTGTCAATCTGGATAAATTCCTGATGAGGATGTTTGCGGCCGCCTTGTGGCGGTACGCTCGCAACTGTTCCCTCCAGAATTTTCAATAGAGCCTGCTGCACACCTTCACCCGATACATCACGAGTAATTGATGGATTTTCTGACTTACGTGCAACTTTATCAATCTCATCAATATAAATGATTCCTTTTTCTGCCTTTTCCACATCATAATCTGCTGCCTGAATAAGCTTTAGGAGAATATTTTCAACATCTTCCCCGACATATCCGGCTTCAGTCAATGATGTTGCGTCTGCAATTGCAAACGGAACATTAAGAATACGGGCCAATGTCTGAGCAAGCAAGGTTTTACCGCTACCAGTCGGACCGATCATGGCAATATTACTTTTTGATAGTTCAACTTCATCTATCTTGCTGTTGGAATTGATGCGCTTATAGTGATTATATACCGCAACAGATAACGATTTTTTCGCCTGATCCTGGCCAATTACGTACTCATCCAGAATATCGCGGATTTCAGCTGGCTTTGGCACATCTTTGAATTCCACTTCTTCTTCTGTACCCAGCTCTTCCTCCACAATTTCAGTGCAAAGTTCAATGCATTCATCACATATATATACTCCTGGCCCAGCAACAAGTTTGCGGACCTGATCCTGTGTCTTGCCACAGAAAGAACATTTCAATTGCCCTTTTTCATCATTAAATTTAAACAAATCCTTCACCCCTTGAAAAAACTTCAAAACGATATATTAAGCTTGCGAGATCACATGCAAATAGTTCTTTATTCAGCCATAGAAAGGTTGGGAATTATGGCGGGCTCTTTGAAATATACGTGCAAACATGCCCTCTTTAATAATTCACACTTTCTTAAAAATCAAAACCTTCAGCAGTTATGTATTGCATTGTAACACATTTTTACAGTGGACAGGAAATGATAACTCTTAAAACATTTCAATTATGTATGCATGCATGTGATGGGATTTCGCAAAGAAAAAACAGGCTGAATATTATATGTACTTTCATAAGCTTAACCAAAAATGGCTAAATTAAGTCGGCCCCTTGGACCGATAATTAAATTATCTATATATGTATTTGTATTCCTGTCCATGTTCAATATGCCGTAAAACTTTCACCAGGCAAAAGATACAAGGGAGATTTTAATTATGTATTGTCTTGATGGTATAAAACAAGGCACGATAAACTCGCGCCTTGTTTCTTATTAAAAGGGAGAAAATTTCTGCTTTCGAAGTTAGACCACTGTCTAGCTCCGACTCCGCTTTTCTTTTATTATGCAACAGTTTTACTATTTTCCACAAGGAAATCTACTGCTTTTTTAATTTGAAGATCTGCTTTTAGGCCTTCAAGGCTTCCAAGAGCTTGTGTGATCTGGTCAGCAGACATGTTGTACATTTCTGCCATTTTGTTAAGTTCTTCTGTAACTTCTTCATCACTTACTTCGATGTTTTCTGCTTTTGCGATTGCTTCAAGAGTCAGGTTAACGCGTACGCGCTTTTCAGCTTCCTCTTTCATTTGCTCGCGCAGTGCAGCTTCATCCTGTCCGGAGAACTGGAAGTATAGTTCAAGGTTCATGCCTTGCATTTGCAGACGCTGTTCGAACTCCTGCATCATGCGGTTAACTTCTGTGTCAACCATTGCTGCTGGAATTTCCATTTCAGCATTAGCTGCTGCTGCTTCAACAACAGTATCACGGACATGGTGCTCAGCTTCATGCTTCTTGCTTTCTTCTAAGCGAGTTTTGATTTTTTCTTTTAATGCATCCAAAGTTTCAACTTCTTCGTCTGCATCTTTAGCAAACTCATCATCAAGCTCAGGAAGCTGTTTTGTTTTGATTTCATGTACAGTTACTTTGAATGTTGCAGGCTTTCCAGCTAGCTCGGCAGCATGGTATTCCTCTGGGAAAGTAACTTCAACTTCCTTGGATTCTCCAGCCGCGGTTCCAGTCAATTGGTCTTCAAAGCCAGGGATGAACTGTCCTGAACCAAGTTCAAGTGAGTAATTCTCAGCTTTTCCGCCTTCGAAAGCTTCGCCATCAACGAATCCTTCAAAGTCCATAACAACTGTATCGCCAGTTTCAGCTTTTCCTTCTTCTTTAACGGCAAGTTCAGCTTGTCTTTCCTGAAGTGAAGTTAGCTCGCTGTTAACATCTTCATCTGTAACGTTTGTTTCAAGTGGCTTGACTTCAAGGCCTTTGTATTCGCCAAGCTTTACTTCAGGCTTAACAGTAACTGTAGCTTTGAAGATAAGGTTTTTTCCTTGTTCGATTTGCTCAACATCGATTTCAGGACGATCTACCGGCTCAATGCCTGTTTCATCAATTGCATTAGCATAAGCTTCTGGAAGAAGATAATCTACTGCATCCTGGTATAAAGATTCAACTCCGAAACGCTTTTCAAACATTCCGCGAGGCATTTTTCCTTTACGGAATCCTGGTACGTTTACTTGCTTAACTACTTTTTTAAATGCAGCGTCTAAGCCTTCATTCACTTTCTCTGCATCTACTTCAATTGTAAGAACCCCGCGGTTCCCTTCTAACTTTTCAAATTTAGCAGACATACAATCATTTCCCTCCAAAAATCTATTATCATTTCATTCAACACAGAATGTTATGAATATCTCTTGTTTTTCAAGCCATATCCATTTAATAAAAATGTATATATACACATAATACAACCATTATATTATAACATACACTCCCTGTCTTTCAACATTGAAGGCTAAATATTGGGATAAGAAATTTCTTCTATCTTTCTTATAAAGGCAAGAGCCTGTTCAATTTCCTCTTCAGGAGCTTCATAAATATCTCCCAGTTTGCTGAAAGAACTGGTTAAGCCATGGTACTCATATGAAAGCATATGGTATGCCGCCGCCCAGGACGCAGCGTTATCCGGTGAAGCCTCAAGCGGATATAGCAGGAAAAAGTGCCTTTCTGCAAGGCTTTTTGTATTTTCATATAATACCGGATCTTCCTGCTCGAGCTGAATCTCCAGTTTATTGACTATTTTTAACAGCATCGGCTGCTGATGTACCGGGGGGAGATCAGCAGGAATAACTCGTACACTCTTATTAAATTTCCGAATCGGTACATATTTATCATAACCATGCTCGGTAAGCACATTTAACAGCATCGTTTTAAAGAAAGGATTACCGTCATGCGCTTCAAGATATGCTTTAATATCTTCTATATATGGCCTGATATTATGCTCTGCCAGCTGTGCAGCGATCTGCACTTGGTCATGCTGATCCTGGTAGGAGAACAGATTTAACTTCCTGTTCTTGAATTCCTCCATTTCAGGTGCTTCAATCTCGGCTTCAGACGGTGAAGCCGCCATCTTTCTGCTGAACTCAAGCATTCTGCTGAAATGCTCAAACTTCTCCTTCGGGATCTCCCTCTCTTCAAGGAGAACTTCAATCATTGCTGCAATCTCGCTGTATTGGTGCAGCTGCACAAGGATCATTAAATAAAGATCCATTACCTGTATGTAATCCCCAATGCCTGTTTGGAGCATTTTATTAGCCAGTTCTTTCGCTTTTTCCAACTCTCCCGCTTCATAATATGCCAGAACAAGCCCGATATGTACATCGGTATTCTCAGGCTCCATCTCCATTGCTTCTTCAAAGAACAGGATCGATTCCTGATACCTTTTCTGCTGAAAGGACTCAAGCCCCTTTTCCAGCAGTCTTTTCTCAAGGCCGGGAAATAGAATGATTTTATTGTTTTGATTTTTCCGTTCCCGCTTTCCCATGCTAGTACCGCCTCAACTTATATTTTTGAAGATAGTGTAGCATGAATCAGCAGAAAAACAAAAAGATTCATGGTTTCCCGCCATGAATCTTTCATATATTCCTACTGTACCGCTAACTTTTTTTCTTCAAAATTTGAAATGCTTTTTTCTAATTGAAGGGTAATCTCTATTTCATCCCATCCATTAATCAGCATTTTTTTCCAGTAATCATTAATAGAGAATGATGCTGAAAAACTATGTTCATCTTCAATTACTTGATTCTGCAAATCAACCTTTAATTCGTATGGCTGGCTTTTAGCACGCTTGAGCAGATATTCGACTGTTTCAGCCGGAAGAGTGATTGGCAAAAGTCCATTTTTTAAGCAATTTTGATGAAAAATATCAGCAAATGAAGGGGCAATGATGACTTTAAAGCCATAATCTCCTAAAGCCCATGGTGCATGCTCCCTCGAAGAACCGCAGCCGAAGTTTTCATTTGCAATGAGGATAGGGGCACCCTGGTTTTCTTCCTTATTCAACTCAAACTCAGGATTAGGCAAACCATCTTTTGTAAATCTCCAGTCATAGAACAGATACTGTCCAAACCCCGTTTTTTCAATTCTCTTAAGAAATTGCTTGGGGATAATCTGATCAGTATCCACATTTGCTCTATCTAAAGCAGCAGCTTTCCCTTGCAGTGTTTTAAATCCGCTCATTTTGTTCTCCTCCTTTTTATTGAACTGTTTCTGCGCTAAGCAAAGCACCTACGTCCACAAAATGTCCGTACAAAGCTGCCGCAGCCGCCATTAATGGACTGACAAGATGTGTTCTGGCCCCTGATCCCTGGCGTCCTTCAAAATTTCGGTTTGATGTTGATGCACAATGCTCGCCGCTTGGCACAATATCATTATTCATGCTCAAACACATGCTGCAGCCTGATTCCCTCCATTCAAAACCAGCCTGCTTAAAGATAAGATCCAGTCCTTCAGCCTCCGCCTGCTTTTTGACCTGCTGTGACCCCGGAACAACAAGTGCACGGACTTGAGGATGAACTTTCTTCCCTCTAATTATTTCCGCGGCCTGTTTTAAGTCTTCCAGCCGGGAATTTGTACAGGACCCGATGAATACATGCTGAATCTGAATGTCTTCAATTTTCTGCCCTTCCTGCAGCCCCATATAATCTAAAGCTCTAGAAAGTGATTTTTGTTCAAGCTCGTTTTTGCATTCCTCAAGTTTTGGAAGCTGTTCATTCACTTTGGAAGTCATAGAAGGATTTGTCCCCCAGCTGACCATTGGCGCAATATCTGCTGCATCAATTTGAATGGTTTTATCGTATGCCGCATCAGGATCGGATACAAGCTCTTTCCAATTCTCTACCGCCTGCGCAAATTCAGCTCCTTTTGGTGCATACTTCCGTCCTTGCAGATACGCAAACGTCGTTCCATCAGGACTGACAAGCCCTGCCCTTGCTCCTCCTTCAATGGACATATTACAAATCGTCATTCTTTCTTCCATTGACATTTTCGCAATGGCATCCCCGCAATATTCAATAATATGGCCCGTACCAAAGCCAATTCCGTTTTTGGCAATAATATAAAGTATGACATCTTTAGCGGTAACCCCTTTTTTCAACTCGCCATTTATCTCCAGTTTTAATGTTTTAGGCTTGCTTTGCCATAAAGTCTGGGTAGCCATGACATGCTCCACTTCACTTGTTCCAATGCCAAATGCTATTGATCCAAAAGCACCATGAGTCGATGTATGGCTGTCACCGCAAACAATTGTCATGCCTGGCTGAGTAAGCCCCAGCTCCGGCCCGATAACATGGACTATCCCCTGTTCAGGACTATCCAGGCCTGCAAGAGGGATGCCGAATTCCAGACAGTTTTTTTCCAAAGTAGTCATTTGGTTCAGTGCAACAGGGTCATTGATGACTTTTCGGTTATCAGTAGGAATATTATGGTCAACTGTAGCAAACGTTTTATCAGGCCTTCTGACTTTTCTGTTTTTCATTCTTAAACCTGAAAAAGCCTGAGGGGATGTAACCTCGTGCACTAAGTGGAGGTCTATGTACATCAAATCCGGCTTCCCCTCTTCCCTGTGGACTACATGCTTTTCCCAAATCTTATCTATTATTGATTTTCCCATTCTGTTCCACTCCCTTTTTAAAAGAAACACGGCCGATGAAGGCCGTGTCTCATTTTTTAAAATCAGCTGAAACTGTGTCCAGCCATCATTTCAGCTTTATGCATAAGCCCCCATGATATTTAGAATTGCTTCGTTATCCAAAAGGGTAGCCTTCACCTCTTCAATCATTTCAGAAGTAGTTACCACCTTTTTTCCAAATGAAACAATATCTCTTGTACGATAGCCAGCTTCAAGTACTTGATTAACAGCATTTTCAACCGCTTCAGCTTCCTCTTCCATTCCGAAAGATAATCGAAGCATCATCGCTGCTGATAAAATCATGGCAATAGGATTGGCTGCATTCTTCCCTTGAATATCCGGTGCTGAACCATGGATTGGTTCGTATAAATATGGCCCATTTTCCGAGATACTGGCAGAAGGAAGCATCCCTAAAGAGCCAGTCAATACAGAAGCTTCATCGCTCAAAATATCACCAAACATATTTTCCGTTACTACAACATCGAATTGCTTCGGATTTTTAATCATTTGCATCGCTGCATTGTCAACAAGCATATGCTCCAATGCCACTTCCGGATATTGCTTTGCAATTTCCTCCGCTACCTCTCTCCACATTCGGCTTGATTCCAGAACATTTGCCTTGTCAACAGAAGTCACCTTGCCACGGCGGCTTCCGGCAAGTTCAAAGGCCAGTTTAATGACTCGCCGCATTTCTTCTTTTTGATAAAACAATGTATCTACCACAGCATCTTTTCCGTTTTGCTGGGTCCTCTCGCTTGGCTTTCCGAAATACAGGCCGCCAGTTAATTCTCTGACCATCAGCATATCCACACCTTCAATTACTTCATTTTTTAATGGAGAAGTATCAGAAAGGCTGGAATAATATTGAGTTGGCCGCAGATTTGCATAGAGATTCAATTCCTTTCGGATCTTCAAGAGACCCTTTTCAGGACGAAGGTGGGGAGGCTGCCGGTCCCATTTAGGCCCTCCAACCGCTCCCAGCATGACCGCATCGCTTTCTTTGCAAAGCTCCAGCGTTTCATCAGGCAGTGGAGTTCCGGCTGCATCAATAGCAGAACCGCCAATTTTGCCATATAAAAATTGGAATTGATGTCCGAACCGTTCTCCAACGGCCTGCAGGACTTCAATTGCTCCCTTCACCACTTCTTTGCCGATCCCATCTCCTGGAAGTACTGCGATACGTTTTTTCATTTTTAATCCCTCCGTCTGTTTTTTTGTTTATTCTTATAGATTATTGTTTTGGTTATTGATTTCAGCACGGGGCACTATAGCAAACCCGCGGGGAGGAACAGGAGCTTCTATTAATTCGCCTCTACCGCTTGCGCCTGTGCTTTTTCTTTCATATATATCACTCTATTAACAGCGTTCAAGTAAGCCTTTGAGGAAGCTTCGAGCACATCCTGAGCCAATCCGCGGCCGCTGGTTTCCACTCCTTCGTAGTTCAGCTTTACATAAACCTGAGCTAAAGCGTCTCTACCTGCCCCTACGGATTGAATGCGGTAATCAAGAAGGTTAGCTGTTCCATTCAAGCATTTTTCCAATGTGTTATACAGAGCTTCTATGCTTCCTGCTCCAGTACCGGCTTCCTGGATCACTTCGTTATTTGATCCTGACAGAGTAACAGTTGCCGTTGGAACAGAGTTCGTGCCATATTGAATTTGGATTCCGATCAAATCATAGAATCGTTGTTCCTTGGAGAGCTTCTCTTCAAGTACAATGGCTGCAAGGTCATCGTCTGTCATCTCTTTTTTGCGGTCAGCCAAATCCTTGAAAACTGTGAATAGCCGGTTTGCTTCTTCATCTGCTACTTCAAGCCCCAGTTCACTCAGACGATTTTTAAAGGCATGGCGTCCAGAGTGTTTTCCAAGCACCATGGAATTGGATTGGAATCCGACTAGATCAGGGGAAATAATTTCATAAGTTGTTTTTTCCTTCAGTACCCCATCCTGGTGTATTCCTGATTCATGTGCAAAAGCATTTCTTCCGACAATCGCTTTATTGGCTGGTACCACCATGCCTGTCAGCTTGCTGATCAGGCTGCTCGTTCTGCTGATTTCCTGAAGATTCAGACGGGTGGAAGCCTGATAATGATTATTTCGGATGTAAAGGGCTACCGCCAGTTCCTCCAATGCCGCATTTCCTGCTCTTTCACCAATCCCGTTGATAGTGCCCTCAATCTGTGTTGCTCCATTTTCTATAGCTGAAAGGGAATTAGCTATGGCCATTCCCAAGTCATCATGGCAATGAGCTGATAAGGATACTTTATCAATAGAAGGAACATGATTTCTTAAATATTGAAAAATCTCTCCATATTCCTGCGGTGTTGTGTATCCCACAGTATCCGGTATATTAATGATCGTCGCCCCAGCCTGGATGACCTTTTCAATTATTTCAGCAAGAAAAGGCAATTCCGTCCTGGTAGCATCCTCCGCAGACCACTGGACGATCGGGAACTTTGAAGCAGCATACTTAACTGTTTCAACTGCTGTTTCAACCACTTCTTCTTTCGTTTTCTTTAACTTATATTGTCTGTGAATCGGAGAGGTTGCCAGGAATGTATGTATCCTTGGCTCAGCCCCGTCCTTTAATGCTCCCCATGCGGCATCTATATCAGAGATAACTGCTCTCGCCAGGCCTGTGACCGAGCAATTATTAATAGTCTGGGCAATTTTCTGAACAGAAGCAAAATCACCTTTTGACGCTGCAGGAAAACCAGCTTCAATAATATCAACATTCAAGCGCTCCAGCTGTCTGGCAATTTCTAACTTTTCGGAAAAGTTAAGGTTTACACCGGCCGATTGTTCGCCATCTCTTAAGGTTGTGTCAAATATCTTAATTGTTCGCACTTACGACCACTTCTTTCTTCTTGCTGCTATTGACAAACGGCATCATCTTGCGAAGCTCTCTTCCAACCTGCTCGATCGGATGCTCATTTTCTCTCTGATTTACGGCATTGAATACCGGTCTATTTGCCTGGTTTTCCAAAATCCAGCCTTTAGCAAAATTGCCTTCCTGGATATCTTTCAAAACTGCCTTCATTTCTTCTTTCACTCTTGCATCTACTACCCGCGGGCCGCTGACAAAATCTCCCCATTGAGCAGTATCTGAGATGGAATAGCGCATTCCTTCCAAACCGCCTTCATACATAAGGTCAACGATGAGTTTTAGCTCATGGAGACATTCAAAGTATGCCAGTTCCGGCTGATACCCAGCTTCTGTAAGAGTTTCAAATCCTGCTTTCACCAAAGAAGTCAACCCGCCGCATAGCACTGCCTGTTCGCCAAATAGATCTGTCTCGGTTTCTTCTTTAAACGTTGTTTCTAATGCACCTGCGCGAAGAGATCCAATGGCTTTAGCGTAAGCAAGGGCCAGTTCCTTCGCTTCTCCCGTTACGTCCTGATGGACTGCAAACAGTGCTGGGACACCTGCATCCTGTTCATATGTTCTTCTGACCAAATGGCCTGGTCCCTTAGGTGCTACAAGCAGTACATCACACTCTTTTGGAGGCACGATCTGATTAAAATGAATATTAAATCCATGAGCAAACATTAATGCCTGGCTTGATAGATTCGGTTCAATTTCTTCCTTGTATACTTTTGGCTGGAGTTCATCCGGCAATAAGATCATCACTACATCAGACTGTGCAGCAGCCTCAGCGACCGAATATACCTGGAAGCCGTCTTCTTCTGCTTTTTCCCAAGACTTCCCTTTTCTAAGGCCGATTACAACTTCAACTCCGCTGTCCCTCATGTTTAACGCATGCGCATGTCCCTGAGAACCATATCCGATAACCGCTACTTTCTTTCCGTTTAAATAAGCTGCATTTGCATCTCCGTTATAGTACATTTTTGCCATGTTTTATCTCCCTCTCCTATTAAAATTTATTATTGTAGTGTTTCTTTTATCAATGCTGTCCGTTGATTTCCGCTCCAGGCTGCTCTCTTTCCGCGGGGCGGGCGGTGAGCCTCCTCGACGCTGCGCGTCTGCGGGGTCTCACCTGTCCCGCTACTCCTGCAGGAGTCTCGCACCTTCCGCTACAATCAACTCAGTAATTAATAATTAAACAATTGAATATGATTTGGACTGCTGGGAAGTACGCTGTGTTCCTCTTGGGAATGCCGTTGTTCCCGTCCGGGCAAGCTCTTTGATTCCATAAGGTTTAATAAGTTCAATGAAAGCTTCTACTTTATCAGATTCACCTGTAATCTGAACAGTCATGCTATCCTTGCTGACATCTATGACAGAAGCTCTAAAAGGTTCAATCAAAGAGTATATTTCATTTCTTGTATAAGGGACCGCCTGAACTTTTATGAGGGCGAGCTCCCTTGCCACTATCGACTGATCCGTGATATCAGTCACTTTTATCACATCGATTTGCTTGTTTAGCTGTTTCGTAATTTGTTCACTGGCACTGGAGTCCTCAACATGGACCACACAAGTGATGCGCGACATCCCTTCATGTTCAGACAGCCCAACTGAAATGCTTTCGATATTAAAGTTTCTTTTGGAAAATAAATTCGTGATTCTGTTTAGCACACCCGGCCGATTCATAACAGTCAGGCATATGACTCTTTTCATGGTTTTACACCTGCCATTTCATGAAGTCCTTTTCCAGGCGCAATCATCGGATACACGTTTTCATCCGGATCCACCCGGAAGTCGATAAGTACTGGTTCGCGGTTATGAAGCACTTCATCCAATAACTCTTCAGCTTCTTCTTCAGATTGAATGACATATCCTTTTATTCCGTAGGCTTCTGCCAATTTTACGAATGATGGCTGTACTGGAATTTTGCTGTGAGAGAAACGGGATTCATAAAATATCTCCTGCCATTGCCGGACCATGCCAAGGGCCATATTATTAAAAATGATAATTTTCACCGGCAGGTTCATTTCCTGTATAATGGCAAGCTCCTGCGTTGACATTTGGAACCCTCCATCTCCGCAAATAGCGAGTACGCATGCTTCCGGGTCGGCCAGCTGAGCTCCGATGCTGGCAGGGAAACCAAATCCCATTGTACCAAGCCCTCCTGATGTCACCCACCTGTCTGCCTTATTAAAGCGGTAGTATTGGGCTGCCCACATTTGATGCTGTCCTACGTCTGTTACGACGATGGCATTCCCTTCCGTTTTTGAATGAAGCATTTCCATGACTTTCTGGGGCTTCAATCGTCCAGACTCTTTATCATAGAAATATGGATATTCCTCCTGCCACCCCATGATGGTTTCCATCCATTCTTTATGGGCCGGCGGTTTTCCATCCTGCAGAATCAGCTGCTCTAGAGCTTCTTTTGCATCTGCGACAATCGGAATGGAAGTCGGAACGTTCTTGCCGATTTCAGCAGGATCAATATCAATATGGGCGACTGTTGCATGTGGTGCAAAATGCTGTAAGTTTCCAGTTAATCTGTCATCAAATCGGGCTCCAATATTTATCAGCAAGTCACATTCTGTAAGTCCCATATTGGCTGCATAACAGCCATGCATCCCTGCCATTCCGATAAATAATGGATGATCTGCCGGGAACCCGCCGAGGCCCAGGAGTGTGTGAATTATAGGAATTTGCTGCTGCTCCGCATACTCTTTTAATTCTTTGGATGCTCTTCCATGAAGCACGCCCGCACCAGCCAGGATGACAGGCTTTTTCGATCGGCTGACCGCTTCAGTTAATTTCCTTATTTGCAGGTAATTTGGTTTTAATGTCGGCTGATATCCCGGCAGATTCACTTCCTTTTCTTCCTCAGGCTGATCTGAAACTCCCGCAGCGATGTCTTTAGGTATATCGATCAGTACTGGTCCTGGCCTGCCGGTTGAAGCTATATAAAAAGCTTCTTTAACAATTCTCGGGATATCTTCAATGCTGCGGACCTGATAATTGTATTTTGTAATTGGAGTGGTTATCCCCAGGATATCTGCCTCCTGAAAGGCGTCTGATCCAATGACTCCCGTTGCCACCTGGCCTGTAAAAACAATCAGCGGAAGTGAATCCATCATTGCGTCCGCAAGCCCGGTAACAATATTAGTGGCTCCTGGGCCTGAAGTGGCAATTACAACGCCCGGCTTTCCAGATATCCGGGCATACCCTTCAGCAGCATGAATTCCTCCCTGTTCATGACGCGGCAGCACATGAAGAATCTCTGAATGATACAGTTTGTCGTAGAGTGGAAGAACAGCTCCTCCAGGATAACCAAAAATCACTTCAACATTTTCTTTCTCCAAGGCTCTTAATAACAGATCAGCACCGGTGACAGGATGTGTCTCCGTTTTTGTTTCTGTTAAGGCAGCTTCCTGCAGCATTTGTTGATAACCTCCTCATGTTTATATAATTCCAATATAAAAAGCCCTTCCACCCCTAAAGACACCTATCGATTGTAGGTATAAGGGATGAAAAGGCTTTGATAACCTGTTCCACGGTACCACCCTGATTCACGCTTATAGTGCGTGCACTCATGAACAGCCAAATGCTGTCCGTTTTGATAACGGGTGAAGAACACCCGGCAGCCCCTAATCGATCATCTTTCAGGACTGCGCTCAGAGGTGAGTTCATTTTAAGAGGGCATTACCGGTTTTCAGCAGGTCCGGCTCTCTGTGAATGCCTGTCATAAAACTACTTATCCTCTTCTACGCTTTTCATATTCTGATTTCAACCTCATTACACTAACGCTTTAAACCGTTGAATTATTAAATAAAAAAAACCCAAGAAGCTTATTACAAGAATGTTTTCACTAAGATGAAGGTTATAATTCTATTTAACTTAAAGGTGTGAATTTCTTATATTGAGGACTATCTTACGCCCATTTTTATCAGCCGTCAACACCCTTTTTATGAATTATTTGATAATTTCGATTAGTCTGTTTTTGTGTATCCGCTTACATTGTTGATATATTCACATTCTCTGGGACAAAAAAATTTTAGATAATTTTTTTATGAAGGGGTATAACAGCTGAAATTGGTTTAAATTTAAGAGGTTTTAAAATGGCTTAAGTACTGAAGGTTCCACTGGCAGACTACTGTTATTAAAACTAAATTAAAAATAAAAAAACTCACCAAAAAGGTGAGTAAGAATTCGGTAAGATATGTAGTGCTGCCAGATGTGTAAATGGCGTCCCAGGAGAGATTCGAACTCCCGACCGACGGCTTAGAAGGCCGTTGCTCTATCCAGCTGAGCTACTGGGACGTATTGAATATTTTTTCTTGATTGAGATTAATTAACTCAACGACAAGATTTATTATATTAAACAAATGTTAAGAAGTCAACACTTTGTAAGATATTTTTTTATTATTGAGGGAAGACTGGCTTCCCTCAGTTATTATATTCAAATTACTCGCTTTTTACCAGTGAAAAATTTTGTGTCAGTTCAGGAATTTTCCCATTAGATAAGTCATACACATCCAGTGTAACATCCTTTCCCCTGGCTTCCAGTATGACATATGTTTTTTCCTTTCTTCCTCTGGGCAGCCATATGCTTCCGGGGTTAATAAATAATATCCCATCGGACATTTCAGCTCCCAGACCGTGTGAATGGCCAAAGCATACGATATCTGCTTCCATTTCACGTGCCTTGTATGATAGATTCATTAAGGTAGACTTAACGGAATATCTGTGGCCGTGTGTGACGAAAAAGCGGAGTCCCCCAGCTTCTTCTACTCTATCCTCCGGGAACGCTGCCTCAAAGTCACAATTTCCTCTTACAGCAGCGTAGCCTCTTAATGAGTCATGATCTGCCTGAAGCTCAGAATCTCCGCAATGAATCATCAAATCCATATCAGGATGCATTTCGCGGATTTGGCTGAGTTCAGAGGTTAACCCATGGCTATCACTGACTATCAGAACCTTCATGAGTTCTCAGCTCCGGTCACAAAAGAAGGAAGCAGCTCCTCCAGCTTTTTGAGAGCATTCGCCCTATGGCTGATCTGGCTTTTTTCCTCCGGCATTAATTCAGCCATTGCTTTGTTTTTTTCTTCTGTAAAGAAAATAGGATCATAGCCAAATCCATTAGTCCCTCTTTTTTCTCTTAAGATATGGCCTTCACAAGTTCCTGCAACTGTTACAGTAGTTTTTCCGGGTGCAGCGATTGCAAGAGCACAATAGAACCGCGCCTGCCGCTTATGATCCGGAATACTTTCGAGCTCATCCAGAACCTTTTCCATGTTTTTCTGGTCGTTTTTTTCTTCTCCTGCATAGCGGGCTGAATAGATGCCTGGCTTTCCTCCAAGCGCATCAATGATCAATCCTGAATCATCGGCAATTACCATTCTTCCAAAAGCTTCAGAAACGGCTTCCGCTTTCAGAATGGCATTCTCTTCAAACGTGCTTCCTGTTTCCTCTACATCGTGAAAATCAGGATAATCCAGCAGCGTTTTAACTTCATACCCAAGAGGTTTGAACATCCGTTCAAACTCTCTGGCTTTGCCTGCATTTTTAGTAGCGATAATCACTTCCTGCATGCTATGACCTCCCCTCCAGCTTTTCTCTTTTACTTAGAATACTTTCTGTGATTTTCTCTCCAAGCGCAGCCTTTTGAAACTCAAACAGCTCTGATATCCCTTCCTGTGCAGCACCCAGCATTTCCTGCAGCTGGGTATAAGAAAAAGTCGCTTCTTCTCCCGTTCCCTGAAGCTCCACAAACTCACCGCTGCCAGTCATAACGACATTCATATCTACTTCCGCTGAGGAGTCTTCAATATAATTCAAATCCACTGCAGCCTGCTTATTTTTAAGAATTCCCACGCTTGTGGCAGCAAGGAAATCATTGATTGGGTAGTGAGCAAGCTTCTTGCTGCTGTACAGTTTATCCATCGCCTGTGACATAGCGACAAAGGCTCCTGTAATAGATGCTGTCCGGGTCCCTCCATCCGCCTGGATTACGTCGCAATCAAGCCAAACCGTTCTTTCGCCAAGCGCATCAAGATCCACCACTGCGCGGAGAGCACGGCCGATCAGACGCTGGATTTCCATTGTTCTACCTGAGATTTTCCCTTTTGCCGATTCCCTGATGTTTCTCTGTTCGGTTGCTCTTGGAAGCATGGAATATTCAGCTGTTATCCAGCCTTTCCCCTGTCCCCTCATAAAAGGAGGGACCCTCTCATCGATACTTGCTGTGCAAATCACCTTCGTGTCTCCCACAGTTATAAGCACAGAGCCCTCAGGATGCTTTAAGTAATCTGATTCAATATGTATAGGCCTAAGCTGCTTCGGTTCACGTCCATCTGCACGCATAAGCTGATTCCCCCTTCTTTTCCATATGTAAAAAAATAATTTATCCAGAGCATCGCCCTAAGTATGTTTTTGTCCAGGTACATTGGCATGCCTTCATTTTACCAACAAAGAAGAGGCGGCATTAAATGCCAACCTCTTTTTCCTGTTATTATATAGTATAACAAAATCTGCTCTATTAAAAACTTCCTGTATTCACATTTTCAGGACGGGTTACAGGCTCAGATAGTTTTTGGCCATCCTCATTGACAATCTCTGCTTTGCCATCGACTGTGACAGCCACGCTTTCGATGCCCTTTTGTTCGGTCAGTGAAAGGACAAGTGTATTCAGCAAGTGCTTGGAAATCATTTTCTCTTCGAAGCTGCTGAAAACATTCTCATTGAAGTTTAATGTGACTTTTCCTTCTTCAACTTTTGGAGCCTCAAGCAGCTCTACATCCGGAAGGAAGTCTGTCACCAGATTGGAAGCATAGTTCGGCCCCTTTATCAGTTCGGATACAACCGCTTCAACTTTATTGTCCATATCATTGCTGACACGCTTGGTGACAGGCACGTAATAATAGTTTTCTTCATCCCCGCCCAGATAATAAACGGTAACCGGCTTCGTATTCGTGATATCCACTACTTCCGTTGTATCCATGTTTATTCCATTGGCTCTGCTTAACGCCGAACTGACCGGAGTGCCATTCACAGGCATCTCCTTTAATTCATGTCCGTTTAATGTCAGCTTAACTTTATCAATGGAATCAAATTGTGTAAGTGTCCAGGTTACTGATTGGAGAATTTTCTTTTCATCCTCCTTAGCATATTCCTTAAATTCTTTTGAAAAATCGACGGTTGCAACTTTATCTTTAATATTTACCGAAACTTTTGTATCAGCCGGAAGGACTGCACGGAAATCATTAGGAAGAAATTCTGTAACAGGACCGTTTTCTACCAGGTATTCTAACGCCTGTGTAGCAACTGAATTAGTTTTTGGCAAGTCAATAGTCTGGGGAACGACATACCCGTTCTTATCAATCAAGTAAAGCTCTGTTTTAAGATTTGCCGTAACACCCTCTTCATTTTCGGCTGTTTCTTTTCCAGCTGTTTCTTCGGCTACACTCTCGCCTTCATCGGTATAAGATACTGCTTTTGGCGGATCGACCTTTTCCTTCCCCTGGCTTCCGAACAATCCGCATCCTGATAATAGAACAGATGATACCAGCACAGCTGACACTATAGACGTTTTTTTATTTATAGACATACATAATCCCCCCTGAGACAGTTTGTACTACATGTATACGAGCCTATCTGAAATTTAGACCGGCTTTTGGGATAAAAGTGTTAATAGATTTTTGACAAATTTGGACAAACCGAAAGAAAGGTTTGAAATGGCATCCATTAAAAAAGAAGCCCCCATAAGGAGCTTCTTTGTCATATTTGTTTCTGCAGTTCATCTTTTACCAGGACGGCTTTGATTTTAAAATAATCTATTTCTTCCGGAAGTTCTTCTTTGATTGGTTTAAGTTTGTCTCTTCCAGCTTTTTCAGCAGCCTGTAAAACGAGCTTTTCTTCAGTTTCATTGAATATTTCTGACCAGTCAATTACATTGCCTTCTCTGACAGAGCGAAATATATGCTCTTGAATTGTTATCGGTGAGAAATTTCGCTTTTTGGCTATTTCTCTTATTGAATCTCCATCCTTGTAATAGTCAAAGGAAATCAGGTAGCTTGGGCGATCATCTATTGGTTCCTCTGTTTTTGAAGGTGCTTCTGCAGCCGGATTAGGCGAAATATTATGTTCTTCGGCAAACTCTCTGATAGCCTGGATAAAGTCTTCCCCATACTTTTCATACTTCATTTGCCCTACACCTTTAATATTTAACATCATTTCCTTGCTGACTGGAAAATACCGGCTCATTTCTTTTAATGATGCATCAGCAAATACTACGAAAGGAGGGACATTTTCCTCATCTGCAAACTTTTTCCTGAGCTTTCTCAGCATCTCGAAGAGCTCAATGTTTTCATCTGTTTCCTGAACAGGCACCGGTTCGCTTATTTTCATAAATAATCTTTTCTGCCCCTTCAACACGGGAACCGCACTGGCTGACAGCCTTACTGTTGGATATTTCCCATCTGTTAAAGCCAGATAGTCCTCGGCCAGAAGATAGTTTATCATATCAGCAATCTCTTTTTCTTTGCGGTTTTTCAGCAATCCAAATGTTGAAAGTTTATTAAAATTCATTTCGCGGATTCTCTTATTATTGGAGCCTTTTAAAACCTGGGCTGTCAAAGTAATGCCAAATCTTTCTCCCATCCGCTTAATGCATGAGAAAATCATTAATGCTTCCTGAGTAATATCCATGCTTGTCCGTTCATCCAGACAGCTGCTGCATTTGCCGCATCGAATAGGATCGGCATTTTCATCAAAATATTCAATGATATAGGACTGGAGACATTTTTCTGTATGGCAGTAATTCACCATATCCTTTAGCTTGCTGTATTCCTGCTCCATTTTTTGTTGATTCAGACTGCTCTCCTCTATCAAAAACTTCTGCAGCTGGATATCCTGAGGGGCAAACAGCAGGTAGCATGTACTATCCACGCCATCTCTGCCAGCCCTCCCCGCTTCCTGATAATAGGCTTCAATGTTCCGCGGAAGATTATAGTGGATGACAAATCTGACATTGGATTTATCAATCCCCATTCCAAAAGCATTCGTGGCGATCATAATGTCTGATTCATCGTATACAAAGGAATTCTGTGCTTCTTTTCGTTCTTCTTCCTTTAAGCCTGCATGATACTTGGCAGCTGAGCAGTTCTTGCTTTTTAAAAATTGGTACAGCTGGTCCGTTTCCTTGCGGCTTGAAGTATATATAATTCCCGCTTCGTTTTTATGTTTCTTTATGGTCTGCAATATAAAGTCCCTTTTGTTAACACCTTTCAAAACGTGGAAAGATAAATTCTCCCTTGCAAAACCGGTAATAAACGTATGTTCCTCTCCTATGTTTAAAAGCCTGCGAATATCCTCTGCGACGTCACGTGTTGCTGTTGCTGTCAAAGCAGCGATTACAGGTTTCTGGTACAGGCTGTTTAGCTCTTCGACAACGGAACGATAACTTGGTCTGAAATCATGTCCCCATTGAGAGATGCAGTGCGCCTCATCAAAGACGATAGCACTAATTGAAATATCGTTTAATAATTCCAAAAAGGCCATGGAACCAAATCGTTCCGGCGCCACATACACGAGCTTATATTCACCATTGCGTATTCCGGCCATAACATGCTGATACTCAGCTGAAGACAGCGTGCTGTTGATAAAAGCAGCCGGGATGCCGGCAAGGCTAAGAGCATCTACTTGATCTTTCATCAGGGAAATTAAGGGAGAGATCACAATGGCCGTTCCGGGGAGTACAAGAGCGGGTATTTGGAAGCAGATTGACTTTCCGCCTCCAGTTGGGAGAATGCCAAGAGTATTGTTTTGAGAAAGGATATTTTGAATAATATCCTGTTGGCCAGGGCGGAAAGAGGTATATCCAAAATATTTTTTCAGATAGTTTTCGGCTTGTGCCAGCAAATTGATCACCAACTCAACTAATATAATTTGTCTATCATTCTCATGATACCAAAGCTTTTTTAAAATGTAATCCTAAAAGAAAAGCGGAAGCGCCTTGCCCGCGAAGGAACGCAGACTAAGAACGCCACGTCCTGTGGCAACGTCTGCATGACCCCCATCCTGGGGGCCTCACCTCGAGGGGCTGGGCAAGGCGCTGGAGCTAGACAGTTATCCGCGTTCAAAATTTTATACTTATCTTAAAAAAACACCTTCTGAAAAAGTTCAGAAGATGTCTGCATTTATTAAAGCGATATTTTTTCTACGGTATTTACGGGAGACCCCAGCCATTTTGAAGCAATTTTAGAAAAAATGGCTGTTGAGCCCGTTGTGCAGAATTTATATTCAGGGTTCTCAGCAACAGCTTTTAGCATTCCATAGTGATGCAGAATGGTACTTGCTTCCCTTGCTGTTTCCTCACCGGAACTGATGACATTTACGTCTTTTCCCATTACATTTTTTATAATTGGTTCTAATAAAGGATAATGGGTACACCCGAGAATGAGTGTATCCATTCCTTTGCCTTTAATAGGCTGAAGAGTCTCAGCCACGATTTTTTTGGCAACAGAGCCTTCATACTCCCCGCTCTCTACAAGAGGAACGAATTTAGGGCATGCCAGACTATGCACATCAGATCTCCTGTTTAACTGAATCAGCGCATTTTCATATGCCTTGCTTCTGACTGTGCCTTCTGTGCCAATGACACCAATTTTATGATTTTTTGTTACTTTTATAGCTGTTCTGGCCCCAGGGAAAATGACACCGATAACCGGTATCGTGAGTTCCCTGCGTATTTCTTCAAGGGCTACAGCAGTAGCAGTATTACAGGCAATGATCAGCATTTTAATATTTCTTTCAAGCAAGTATTTCGTCATTTGCCAGGTAAAAGATTTTACCTCGTCACCAGGCCGGGGGCCATAGGGGCATCGGGCTGTATCTCCAAGGTAAACAATATCTTCATTTGGCAGCTGCCGCATGATTTCTTTTGCGACTGTTAAGCCTCCGACTCCGGAGTCAATAATTCCTATAGGTTGTTTCACAAGTACCGCCTCATTCTCCTCGCATATCATGGTGTAATTTCATTAAGTTATCTTTTAGGAACAAGACCTCATTATGTGAAGAATTTTTTAAAACTTCTTTTAGATAATCCTGGCGTTTTTTTATAACTTCTTCAATAATCCGTTCTCCTTCTTCAAGCAGGTGGATCCTGACCACTCTTCGGTCATTTGGGTCTTTAACCCTCTTCACAAGGGTGTTTTTCTCCATTCGGTCAACAAGATCTGTTGTCGTGCTGCATGCAAGATACATTTTGTTTGATAGCTCACCGATGGTCATATCGCCTTCTTCAAAAAGCCATTGCAATGCAACAAACTGAGGAGGGGTAATGGTGAAATCACTTAGAATTTCCCTTCCCTTCTGCTTGATAATGCCGGATATGTATCTTAAGTCTTTCTCAATTTCAGCTACAACATCATTTATTTCATTTGTTTTAGGATCTTCAAGCTTCATTCTTAAACACTCCCATTTAAGCTTATACGACGTTTTCTGCCCTTGTGCATTTATTTTCACCTTTTTCCGTATAAATTTCAAGATAGAAATAAAACCAATAATGAAAAACCCCTTTATAAATGTGATAACCGGCTTCCCAGAAGGATAGCCGGTCTAAATTAAAGTTCTAGCTCTCCCATTCGAAGGAGCTCTACAACAGCTTGTGATCGCCCCTTTACACCAAGCTTTTGCATGGCATTGGAAATGTGGTTCCGAACCGTTTTTTCACTTATAAACAATTCACCAGCGATTTCCCTTGTTGTTTTATCTTGTACTAACAATTCGAATACTTCTCTTTCTCGTTTGGTGAGTAACGGCTTGTGAGTATATTCATTCTCCTTCAAGTATTGTAACCCTCCTTGCCTTTCGCCAGCTATGAACCGCGGGATGGGTATATATTTAGTCACCATATCATATGTCAGCAAAACAGCCGAAGTGACTATATTTAGTGAAAGGAGAAAGTTATTTTCAAAAATGTGCCATTTGTGCCGCTAGGCTCGTACTTTAACCCCGCTTTTCAGCATTTCTTTCATCTCTGCGGTCCAAGGCACACCCTTGCCTGTCACCTTTGATATCTGCACCATCGTGCCCCTGCCGGTGAAGCAAACTGAACCGTCTGATTTCTTGCCCATATAATGAAGATCAACAGAAGAATTACCTATCGAAGCAGCTTTTACATAAATTTGTATCTCTTCATCAAAGAAAAGCTGGCAGATAAAATCGCATTGGAGGTCTGCTACGACTGGTATGGTTTCATTATTATGTTTTACCCAGTCCTGCATAAAGCCTTTGCTTTTGAAAAATTCTATCCGTGCTTCTTCATAATATGTGAATGGAACGGTATTGTTCAAATGTCCAAACATATCTGTTTCAGAAAATCTGACTTTTACTGGATGGAAGAAAATGAATTCTTCTTCCCATTTTTTAAAATCGTCAATATAGCTCAATTTTTTCATGGCAGTTCCTCCCGGCTATTAATGAATGAGCGCTCACTCTGTTATATTTCATTATAGTATTTTTGGAATTATTTGAAAACCTTTCAGCATGTGTTAAAATATTGTGCCTCTAATCAAATTTATGGAAAATTAATTCTGCCCGTTGATTTTCCGTTGCTGGTAATCAAGCTTTCCCACGGGGCTGCCGACGCTTCGCGTCTGCGGCCCTCCCATGGTACGCTACTTGCGAAGGACGTTGAATAAACTTCCTTGAATCCACACCGCATGAAGAAAATGCCATGCATTTTCGAGGATCTCGCGCCTTCCACTCCACTCAGCTCAGTGGTTAAATTTAATTAGCTGCTCAAAGAAACCTAAAAAAACCCCTCTCCAAAAAGGAAAGGGGTTTTAAGATGTTTAGATCTGATCGCTTCCAAAGAAGTTTTTGAAAGACTGGAATGTTGTATCGCGGTTAAGTGCCGCAATGGATGTTGTTAAAGGAATGCCTTTCGGGCAGGACTGTACGCAGTTTTGAGAGTTTCCGCAGTTGGCTAGTCCGCCATCACCCATAATTTGCTCCAGGCGTTCTGCTTTATTCATTTCACCAGTTGGGTGAGCATTGAACAAACGAACCTGTGATAAAGGAGCTGGCCCAATAAAGTCAGATTTGCTGTTTACATTCGGGCATGCTTCCAGACAAACACCGCATGTCATGCACTTTGACAATTCATATGCCCATTGGCGCTTTCTCTCAGGCATACGCGGTCCTGGTCCCAAATCATAAGTACCATCGATTGGAATCCACGCTTTAACCTTTTTCAAGGAGTCAAACATACGGCTTCTGTCTACCTGCAGGTCACGGACTACAGGGAACGTGCGCATCGGCTCAAGACGGATCGGCTGTTCCAGCTGATCTACAAGAGCCGTGCAGGACTGGCGGGGCTTTCCATTAATAATCATTGAACATGCACCGCAGACTTCTTCAAGACAGTTCATATCCCATGCGATTGGAGTAGTATGTTCACCCTTCACGTTGACCGGATTACGGCGAATTTCCATAAGGGCAGAAATAACATTCATATTTGGACGGTAATCTATTTCAAACTCTTCCTGATAAGGGGCTGAATCAGGAGTATCCTGGCGGCTGATTACAAAACGGACTGTTTTAGTTTTTGTTTCTTGCATGGATTAATTCTCCCCTTTCTTTTTAGAATAGTCACGCTTACGCGGTTTTATTAAGCTTACATCAATGTCTTCGTAATGGAATGCAGGAGCGGAATTTGCATCAACAAACTTCGCCATTGTTGTTTTCATGAATTCCTCATCGTTACGCTCTGGGAAATCCGGCTTATAGTGTGCACCGCGGCTTTCATTACGGTTGTATGCACCAATTGTAATAACACGAGCCAATTGAAGCATATTCTGCAATTGGCGGGTAAAGCTTGCACCCTGATTGCTCCACTTCGCAGTGTCATTAATATTGATGTTTTTATAGCGCTCCATAAGTTCAACAATTTTTTCATCTGTTTTCAAAAGCCTGTCATTGTGGCGTACAACCGTTACATTATCTGTCATCCATTCACCAAGCTCTTTATGAAGGACATATGCATTCTCTGTGCCATCAAGAGACATAATATTATTCCATTTTTCTTCTTCCTGTTTTACGTGGCGGTCAAATAATGATGATGGCAGATCTTCAGCACTCTTATCAAGGCCGCTGATATATTTGACAGCATTCGGACCTGCTACCATACCGCCGTAAATGGCTGATAGAAGGGAGTTTGCACCCAGACGGTTGGCACCATGCTGTGAATAATCACATTCACCTGCAGCAAATAGGCCAGGAATATTCGTCATCTGATCATAGTCCACCCATAGTCCGCCCATTGAATAGTGGACAGCAGGGAAGATTTTCATTGGCACTTTACGCGGGTCTTCACCCTGGAATTTTTCATAGATTTCAATAATTCCGCCAAGCTTAATATCAAGCTCTTTAGGATCTTTATGGGAAAGATCAAGATAGACCATGTTTTCCCCATTAATGCCAAGCTTCTGGTTAACACACACGTCAAAAATTTCACGGGTTGCAATATCACGAGGCACCAGGTTTCCATAAGCAGGATATTTCTCTTCAAGGAAATACCATGGTTTGCCATCTTTATATGTCCAAACTCGTCCGCCTTCACCACGCGCAGATTCACTCATTAGACGAAGCTTATCGTCTCCCGGAATAGCGGTTGGATGAATTTGAATAAATTCTCCATTTGCATAATAAGCACCCTGCTGATAAACAATCGAGGCAGCTGAGCCTGTGTTAATAACAGAGTTAGTGGATTTCCCGAAGATAATTCCAGGTCCGCCGGATGCCATAATAACGGCGTCAGCAGCAAAAGACTTGATCTCCATAGAAGTCAGGTTCTGGGCAACGACACCCTTACAAGCTCCATCATCGTCGATTACTACCCCTAGGAATTCCCAGCCTTCGTACTTTGTTACTAAGCCTGCAACTTCATGGCGGCGGACCTGCTCGTCCATCGCGTAAAGAAGCTGCTGACCTGTCGTAGCACCAGCGAATGCTGTACGGTGATGCTGTGTACCGCCAAAGCGGCGGAAGTCAAGCAGCCCTTCAGGGGTACGGTTGAACATAACACCCATACGGTCAAATAAGTGAATAATTCCTGGTGCTGCCTCTGCCATCGCTTTAACAGGCGGCTGGTTTGCCAGGAAGTCTCCGCCATAAATTGTATCGTCAAAATGAATCCAAGGAGAATCGCCTTCCCCTTTTGTATTTACTGCTCCGTTGATGCCGCCCTGGGCACAAACAGAGTGAGAACGTTTAACCGGCACTAAAGAAAATAATTCAACCGGAGTCCCTGATTCTGCAACTTTAATTGTCGCCATTAAACCGGCTAATCCGCCGCCGACAACTATAACCTTTCCTTTACCCATAGTGACTCACTCCCTAATTACTAGTACAACTTAGAAAAGCGCAGAGCGCCTGCCTATCGCGCTTAAAGCCAGACTGCTTCTCAAAGCTGCAATATTATTGGCACGTTATAAATCCGAAGTCTAATAGTCTTTTATTGTCTTTTAAATGAATGCTGTTAGAGCACGTACACCAACAATAGATAGTGCAATGAATATTCCGATCGTTACATACGTGGAAATAACCTGTGAACGAGGAGATACTGTAATTCCCCAGCTGACAAGGAATGACCAAAGCCCATTAGCAAAGTGGAAAATTGCAGAAATGACTCCAATAATATAGAACCAGAACATAAATGGATTAGATAGGATGTTCTCCATCATCTGAAAGTTAACATCTGCTCCAAAGGCAGCCTGTACACGTGTTTCCCAAACATGCCATGCAACAAAAACCAGTGTAATGACACCTGAAACACGCTGCAGCATAAACATCCAGTTTCGGAAGTATCCATACCTGCTTGCGTTATTTTTTGCAGTAAAAGCAATATAAAGTCCATAGATTGCGTGGAACAGCAAAGGTAGATAGATTACAAACGTTTCAAGGAATATTCTGAATGGAAGACTTTCCATGAAATGCGCTGCATTATTAAAAGATTCCTCTCCCCCTGTTGCAAAATGGTTCACTACAAGGTGCTGCACCAAAAACAAACCAACCGGTATAACCCCAAGTAATGAATGCAATCTGCGATTAAAAAACTCACGATTACCTGCCATAAACTTTCCCCCCCTGATTTTAAAAAAATGATGCTGAGCCCCCGCTCAGGACATCATCTCGAAAATGTTATTCATTTTCTTACAATTATGTGACATGTCCATTTTACTCCCAAGATAATAGAGCGTCAAGAAAACGGATACATAAAATGTTCCATATTAATAAAATTTTTAAAAAATATTAGCGGCTAAAAAACATATATTATTCTGCAGTTCAATATGACCCAGTTGCTGCTCTCCAGTATACTGGAATAGTAATTATTTCTATGCAAATCGTTCTATTTTTTCCCGAATTGATATTAACTCTCTCAGCATATTGTATATAATAGAATCATAGAAAGAGGGGAGACTATTGAGCGAATTAGCATCTGCGAAATCCACTAATGAAGATCACATACAGTCAGTTCCGGTTTTTGGCTATGAACTAATCCGGGAAGTGCTGCTGCATGACCTTTTGGGAAATGAAGCACCGGAAATTTTATATTGGGCAGGCAAAAGGATCGCACGCATGTATCCTCTGGAAACAGCCGGCCAGATTGCCGAGTTTTTTATAAACGCCGGCTGGGGAAATCTTTCCATCGCAAACGAATCGAAAAATGAAATTGAAATGGAATTATCCAGCCAGCTGATTACAGACCGCTGCAAAAAAAATCATAACTGCACCTTTCAGCTTGAGGCCGGATTTATAGCCCAGCAGATTGAACTTCAAAAAGAAGTCATTTGTGAGGCATTCGAACATCCCCGCAAAAAAACTGGCAAAATCCTTATTACAGTGAAGTGGGATAAAAAGGATCCTGCTGAGTAATATCATATGTACAAACAATAAGCTATCAATTTTGATAGCTTATTGTTTGATATTCCTGGAATTAAGCCTTAACCGGAGAAACCGACAGATTGAATGCATCATGCAAAGCATCAACTGCATCAATCATTTTGCTGTTTTCAACAACCGCCGATACTTTAATTTCTGATGTGCTTACCATTTTCACCGTTATTTCATTCGCGGAAAGCACTTCGAACATTTCTGCAGCCACACCCGGATTGGAAATCATGCCTGAGCCAACAATCGAAACCTTAGCAAGGCCCGATTCCCATTCAATTCTGTCATAATTTAATTGTTCTCTATGCTTTTCCAGCACTTTTACTGTATCTGTGAGATCTTCATTCTTTATTGAAAATGAAAGGTTTGTCGTCTGAGCCTCTGTCATGCTCTGGATAATGATATCAACGTTAATGCGATTTTTGGCAAGCGCCGAGAAAATAGTAGACAATCCAGTCATTGAATTAGGAAGACCAAGAATCGTCACCCTTGTTATATCATCCTCAAATGCCACACCGCGCACGACTAAGTTTTGTTCCATTTTTACTTCCTCCTCAATGATTGTTCCGGCTTCCTTCTCAAGGCTTGAACGCACTTCAAGGGGAAGTCCATAATTTTTCGCAAATTCGACTGCTCTTGGATGGAGCACACCTGCCCCCAAATTGGCCAGTTCAAGCATTTCATCATAGGAAACAGAATATAATTTTCTGGCATTCTTTATAAAGCGGGGATCTGATGTAAATACCCCGGTTACATCAGTATAAATATCACATTTATCAGCTTTAAGTGCTGCAGCCAGTGCAACAGCCGTTGTATCAGATCCGCCCCGGCCAAGTGTGGTGATGGAACCATCTTCAGTCATCCCCTGGAAGCCTGCCACAATTACAATTTTCCCCTGGTTTAATTCACCCTTAATGGTACCTGGATCAATATTCACTATCCTCGCATTGCCATGGACTGCTTCTGTTTTAATGCCTGCCTGCCACCCTGTAAAAGAAACGGCGGGATGCCCTTTCGCATTTAAAGCCATTGCCAATAAAGAGATGGTCACCTGTTCGCCGGTTGTAAGCAGCATGTCCATTTCCCTTTTATCAGGTGAGGGGGAAATCTCCCTTGCCATGCCAACCAGCTGATCAGTTGTTTTGCCCATTGCCGAAACAACTACAACAACATCATTTCCCCGATTTTTTTCTTCAATTACCCGATTGGCAACATTTTGAATTCTGTCTACAGTCCCCACGGAGGTGCCCCCGAATTTCTGCACAATGATTCCCACAGCTTTCCCTTCTTTCTAAAGAAATAGTAATTTTGTGATTTGCCGTCCTATGTAAGTGAAGCATATCAGTTCACTCTGCTGTATTTGACAATGGCCTTAACTCTAAAATACCCTTTTGGGCAATAAAAAAAGCAATGGAATAGTTTACTATCCCATTGCTGTGCAGCCAAAGTATAAAAATGAGCAAACACAGTGAGATAGCTCTCCAGGACGGCATTGTCCTGACAATCCTGCATTTATTCAATGCAGAACCAGCAGAAAAAATGATGAGATTTTCTCCACTTCGGCGAACGTACCCTTTCAAAGCTTTTCATGGAAGCTCATTCTTCTCCAAGCTTTTACTGATGAAGTTCGCACCTCTACCTTCACTTAACGATTCGGTTCATAGTCCCAAAACTTTGTTTGAACTAAATGAACATACGCTTTATCGCTATAAAGTGATATTGATATAAAGTTTGAATTAGTATAACATATCTGAAATTTTCTGTCTATATCCATTTATGACTTAGGATTTCCATTTTGTTCCTCGAGCCTCAACTTCAATTCCTCGGCAACATTCTCAGGAATGCCTATTTTCCTATACTCCTCTATTGGTGCTTCTTTCATTTTCTTTACAGATCCAAAGGCTTTCAGCAGCTGTTTCTTTCGTTTTTCTCCTATGCCGGGAATATCATCAAGAATAGACTGAAAGGCATTTTTCCCGCGAAGCTGGCGATGAAAAGTAATCGCAAAACGATGAACCTCGTCCTGAATTCTCTGAAGCAGATAAAATTCCTGGCTGTTCCTTGCAAGTGGAATAATTTGAAGCGGATTACCATATAAGAGCTGAGAAGTCCTGTGCTTTTCATCCTTCACCAGGCCAGAAATCGGAATATCCAGACCGAGCTCATTTTCAAGCACATCCCGTACAGCTTCAACATGCCCTTTTCCCCCATCAATCATGATTAAGTCCGGAAGCGGCAGCTCTTCTTTCAGTACCCTTGTATATCTGCGCCGGACTACTTCTCTCATGGATTCATAGTCATCAGGGCCTTTAACAGACTTAATCTTATATTTACGGTATTCTCTTTTCTCTGGTTTGCCATCAATAAAGACGATCATGGCTGAAACAGGGTCCGTTCCCTGGATATTTGAATTATCAAATGCTTCTATCCGGTGAGGCGTATATATTCCAAGCTGATCCCCCAGATTTTCTACAGCCTTAATTGTCCGTTCTTCATCACGCTCAATTAAAGAAAACTTCTCCTGGAGAGCAATTTTTGCATTTTTATAAGCAAGCTTCACCAGGTCCTTTTTTTGCCCTCGCTGCGGTTTTAGCACCTTAACATCCAGAAGCTGTTCTGCCATTTCAGCATCAACCGAATCCGGTGCCAATATTTCTCGCGGTTTAAAGTGGTTTGCTTTTGTATAAAACTGGCCGAGGAAAGTTAAGATTTCTTCTTCCGGCTCATTATAAATAGGGAACATTGATACATCTCTTTCAATGAGTTTACCCTGTCTGATGAAGAATACCTGAACACACATCCATCCTTTATCAACCGCATATCCAAATACATCCCGGTCGGTAAAGTCTGTCATTGTCATTTTTTGCTTTTCCATTGTTGCATCTATATGGGCAATTTTATCCCTAAGCTCCTTTGCCCTTTCAAAGTCCAATTCTTCAGCAGCTGCTGTCATTTTTGCAGTCAGGTCTTTTTTAATCTCTTTGTATCCGCCATTCAAGAATTTTGCAATCTCGTCTGTCATTTGCTTATATTGGTCTTCACCTACGGCCTTCACGCATGGCGCAAGACATTGGCCTAAATGATAATAAAGGCAAACTCTGTCCGGAAGAGTTGAACATTTGCGGAGAGGATAAATTCGGTCGAGCAGCTTTTTTGTTTCATTGGCAGCCTGCACATTGGGATATGGTCCGAAGTATTTTCCCCTGTCTTTTTTTACTTTTCTGGTTGTAATTAGACGGGGATGGCGTTCGGCCGTCAATTTGATAAAAGGGTAACTTTTATCGTCCTTCAGCATTACATTATATTTCGGATCATATTTCTTGATCAGATTCATCTCAAGGATCAGTGCTTCCATATCTGAAGAAGTGACAATGTACTCAAAATCTACGATCTCATTAACAAGTCTTAATGTTTTTCCGTCATGTGAGCCTGTGAAATAGGATCTTACACGGTTTTTCAGGATTTTTGCCTTCCCCACGTATATGATGGTACCCTGCCTGTCTTTCATCAAATAACATCCCGGCTGGGCAGGAAGCAGCATCAGTTTATTTTTTATCGTATCATTCATGGCACTACACCTCCCCGGTTAAAACTTTTTATTGAAGTTCAATTTATTCATTGTTTGGCATAATCATTTTGGGGTGAAAGCTAGTATAATACTTTGTTTGCGCTGGCAGCAAACCAATATTATTTAGCCGCTAATATGCAGATGGCACATTATTACCATCTTATTATATCAGCCTGGAAACCTGCAGCATAACAACAAAACCCATATGACAAAAAAATCCCGATGTCCTTATGGGACACCGGGAAAATTCCTTATAAATTACGCATGTTTTGAAAGTAATTCAGCGAGAGCCTCTTTCGGCTGGAAACCAACCACTTTATCTACAACTTCACCGTCTTTTAGAACGATTAATGTCGGAATGCTCATTACGCCAAACTTTCCAGCAGTTTCCTGGTTTTCGTCAACATCGATTTTTACAATTTTTACTTTATCGCCCATTTCAGAATCAAGCTCTTCTAAAACAGGAGCGATCATTTTACAAGGGCCGCACCAAGGAGCCCAGAAATCTGCCAATACTAATCCCGAACCAGTCTCAGCAGTGAAGTTTTGGTCAGTTGCATGTGAAATAGCCATTTGATATGCCTCCTAAAATTTAACTCAAATACTAACGACAGTATACCATCGTTTATTATATGTTGCGAACAATCTGCTCGATCGTAATTTACCCTATTTGGAACAGATTATTCTCTTTCTTTCCCTATTGGCACTATGTATAATGGGCGGCCATCAGCCGCCCATTCGATATACTATCTTATGCATTTACTTTAAGCTTTTTGAATTCTTCAGTTAACAGTGGAACAACCTCAAACAGATCTCCAACAATACCATAATCAGCTACTTTAAAGATATTGGCTTCCGGATCTTTGTTAATGGCTACGATTACTTTTGAGTTGGACATCCCAGCTAAATGCTGAATAGCACCGGAGATGCCGCAAGCAATATATAGATCTGGTGTTACAACCTTACCGGTTTGGCCAATTTGCAGCGAGTAGTCACAATAATCAGCATCACAAGCTCCGCGTGATGCACCCACTGCTCCATTTAGAACCGAAGCAAGTTCTTTTAATGGCTCAAAGCCTTCCTCGCTCTTAACGCCGCGGCCGCCGGCAATGATAACCTTAGCTTCGGATAAATCAACGCCTTCACTTGCTTTGCGGACAACTTCCTTAATGATCGTGCGAAGATCTTTGATTTCTGCTGCAACAGAAGCAATATCTCCTGATCTTGATTCATCTTTCTCCAATGGAGCTATGTTGTTTGGACGAATTGTTGCAAAGAGGAGGCCATCTGTAACAATTTTCTTTTCAAAAGCTTTACCTGAATAAATCGGGCGTGTGAACACCAGGTTGCCGCCTGCCTCTTCAAGGCTCGTTACGTCAGAGATTAAACCTGACTCCAGCTTGGCAGCAATTTTAGGAGCGAGATCTTTCCCTAATGCTGTATGTCCAAAAATCAGGCCTTCCGGACTTTCGGAATCAATCACAGCCATTAAAGCCTGTGAAAAGCCGTCAGGAGTATACTGCTTCAGCTTTTCATCTTCAACAGTTACAACACGGTCAGCACCATAGTGAATCATTTCATTAGCTAAAGCGCTTACAGAATCACCAATTAAAACACCTACAACCTCTCCGCCTTCTGACGCAGTCTTACCAGCTGCAACAGCTTCGAAGGATACATTACGCAATGAACCGTCACGGACTTCACCTAACACTAATACTTTTCTAGCCATATGTTTTACCCCCTGCGTTATTATTATCAGTTATTGATGATCAGACAACTTTGGCTTCAGTATGAAGAAGTTTCACAAGTTCCTTAACTTGATCTTCCAGCTCACCTTCAAGAACTTTTCCTGCTTCCTTCTTAGGAGGCAAATAGATTTCAATTGTTTTTGTTTTGGCTTCAACATCGTCCTCATCAAGATCAAGATCATCAAGCTCAAGCTCATCAAGTGGCTTCTTTTTTGCCTTCATAATTCCCGGCAAAGATGGATAGCGCGGCTCATTTAACCCCTGCTGAGCTGTGACCAATAATGGAAGTGATGTCTCAATTACTTCTGAATCCCCTTCAACATCGCGCACTACTGTCGCAGAGCTGCCATTGATATCAAGCTTTGTAATAGTTGTTACATAAGAAATGCCCAAAATTTCTGCTACACGAGGTCCAACCTGTCCCGAACCCCCATCAATTGCTACATTTCCTGCAATGATTAAGTCAGCATCTTTGTCTTTCAAGTATTCGGATAAGATTTTTGCAGTCGTGTATTGATCTCCACCTTCAAGATCATCTTCTGTATTTATTAATACAGCTTTATCGGCACCCATCGCAAGAGCGGTACGGAGCTGCTTTTCAGCTTCTTCTGTTCCTACGGAAACAACCGTCACTTCTCCGCCATTCGCATCCCGAACCTGGATTGCTTCTTCAATTGCATATTCATCATATGGATTAATGATAAATTCAGCGCCATCTTCATTGATTTTGCCGCCGGAGATGGTAATTTTTTCCTCAGTATCAAATGTTCTCTTCATTAATACGTAGATGTTCATGATTTCCCTCCTAGTAATTAAGCATTGTCATAAAACAAAGCCATTAATTAAAACATTTCTTCACTTCGAAAGATTGAAAATATTTAACGCATACAGAAAGGCTTATCTGCTTGGAACTGCCCGCTTTTAGAATTGAGCGGGCGCTCGCTCACAGACCATAATATAACCATTGAATCTTCTGAAGATTAGATCATCCGCATACAAGTCTATTATAATAGATTATGAGGATGAATGTAATCTTTCAGTACAAATCTTTTAAAACACTATTTTCCGGTAAAGCTTGGTTCACGCTTTTCAATAAACGCAGATATGCCTTCCTTGCCATCTTCAGAAACAAATACTTCCCCAAACAATTCTGCTTCTTTTTTAACACCTTCGTAGAATTGCCCCGTCTTTCCGTAGTTTAAGAGCTCAATGGCCGCCTTGATCGAACCAGGGCTCTTCTTGGCAATTTTCTTCGCCATACTATAAGCATTGTCCAACAGCTGCTCCTCAGGATAGGCATGGTTAGCCAGACCATATTGCACTGCCTCAAGCCCGGTAATTGGGTCACTAGTGAAAAGCATTTCTGCTGCACGCGCTGCACCTACATATCGGGGAAGCCTCTGAGTTCCGGCAAAACCAGGAATTAATCCAAGCTGAAGCTCTGGAAGACCCAGCTTTGCGTTTTCAGCTACGAGACGGAAATGACAGCCCATGGCAAGCTCCAAACCGCCGCCCAATGCCGCTCCATGAATCGCTGCAATAATTGGCTTAGGGAATTTTTCCATTCTCTCAAAGAGATCCTGTCCATAAGTCGCCAAGCTTGAAAAATCTTCACCGCTTTCAATGGTTGTAAATTCTTTAATATCAGCGCCTGCTGAGAAGAATCTGCCCTCCCCATGAATAAGGATTACCCTAATTTCCTCATTATTTTCAACTTCATCCAGGACAGCTGAAAGCTCTTTCAATAGACCTGATGAAAGAGCATTCGCAGGCGGACGTTCAATAGTAATCGTCGCCACAAAGTCCTGATGGGACCATTTTAGATATTCCATCTTATCCCTCCTGACTATATTATAGAGCACTTTATCTGCCTCAAAGTTTTCCGCACCCGCCGATCAAAAGTTTATGAACAGGCTCTGCCAATGCAGTAAGATCATATTTTTGCTCATTCATTACCCATGTGGTCACTGTTTCATCCATGGTGCCAAAAATCATCTGGCGCGCCAGCCTAATGTCCAGATCAGCTGGAAACTCACCGCTCTCCCTGCCATCAGCAAGAATCCTTTCCACTAAAGCAAGATATCCTTTGAGCACCTCATTAATTTTATGGCGAAGGTCTTTATTGGACTGCCTCAATTCGAGCTGGGTTACAATTGCCAGGTGCCTGTCTTCCGAGAGCATTCTAAAGTGTGATTCTACCATCATTAATAGTTTCTCTGCAGCTTTTTCTTTTCCTGCAATTTTTTCTTCAATTTTCTCAACAAAGTAGCCCATTTTATCCTGAAAGAGGGATATTAATATATCTTCTTTGTTTTTGAAATATAAGTATATGGTGCCATCAGCGACACCAGCCTGTTTGGCAATTTTTGATACCTGGGCCTGGTGATATCCATTTTCAGCGATCACGACTACAGCCGCATCAATAATTTGCCGGTATTTAGGCTTTGTTTTTTTCAATAGGTTCCCTCCTTTCAGAATAAACAGGTGCATAGATTTTTAAGGAGCAGCAGGGCTGGAGTAATGCCATACCTGCTGCCGGGATTGGCCAATCAGCTTCGTTTATTTTTGAATTTAAAAAACGATCTAAAATGAATGAATCATCATTCATATTTTTATAATAGTAGGACAATTCATTCGTGTCAAGAAATTATCCCTAGAAATATATTTTATTATTACATTTCTTTTATGTCTGGACAAGCTTAATGGCGCAAAAATAAAGAGCCGATCGAAAATCGGTCTCTGAAGTTAAGCCCGCTTTTCCTCTTCTTCTTTAAATTTCTTTTTTTCTTCATCTACTAATGCCCTTCTCAGTATTTTTCCAACAGCTGTCTTAGGAAGCTCCTTGCGGAATTCATATTGCCTTGGAACCTTATATGCTGCAAGATGCTTTCTTGCAAACTCATTCAGCTCTTCTTCCGTTGCTTCTTTGCCCTCTTTCAGCACAATATATGCTTTTACTGTTTCTCCGCGATATGGGTCAGGTATACCTGCAGCAATCACTTCCTGCACGGCTGGATGCTCGTATAGCACTTCCTCTATTTCACGGGGATAAATATTGAATCCCCCTGCAATAATCATATCTTTCTTCCGGTCCACTACATAGAAGTATCCATTCTCATCCATATAGCCCAGGTCACCTGTAAGCAGCCAGCCATCTCTTAAAGTCTGTGCTGTTTCTTCCGGGCGGTTCCAATAGCCTTTCATTACCTGAGGACCTTTAACTGCAATTTCGCCCACTTCTCCTGCCGGAAGCGCTTCTCCCGTTTCCAGTGAAAAAATCGCTGCATCTGTATCAGGCCAAGGGACACCTATACTGCCTTTGACACGGGGGCGATCCCATAAGAAATTAGCATGTGTAACAGGTGAAGATTCCGTCAAACCATACCCCTCGACAAGCTTTCCTCCTGTTATTTCTTCAAATTTCTGCTGGACTTCAACGGGCAGGGCAGCAGATCCGCTGATGCAAGAGTCTATGGAAGATAAATCATATTTTTTTATATCCGGATGGTTCAATAACCCAATGTAAATCGTTGGGGCACCAGGGAATAAGGTCGGCCTCTCTTTATGAATAGTTTTCAGGGTCGTTTCCGGATCAAATTTCGGAAGGAGGACCATTTTTTGAGCATCCATAACAGATAAGATCATAACGGTTGTCATTCCATACACGTGAAAGAACGGAAGTATGCCCAGCACTGTTTCCTCACCGCGTCTGCACTTATAGAGCCAGGCTTTACACATGGCTGTATTGGATACCAGATTGCTGTGCGTAAGCATGACACCCTTTGGAAAACCGGTTGTGCCGCCTGTATATTGCAGTAATGCCAAGTCTTCTTCAAAATCGAAGTCATGGATTTTCATCGGTTCAGCCGGCCTCTTTAAAATCTCCGTCAGCAAATGGTTATGCCCTTCATGTTTTACATTTACGACAATGCCATACTGTTTTTTCTGGATAAAAGGATATATTAGATTTTTAGGGAATGGAAGAGCATCTTTGACAGCGGTTACAACTATATGCTTCAATTCTGTCTGCGGCACCACTTTGCTCACTTTCGGAAATAAGATATCCATTGTAATAATTGCTTTTGCTCCTGAATCTTTCATTTGGTATTCCAATTCCCGTTCCATATACAGCGGATTTGTCTGGACAACAACCCCGCCAGCCATCAGAATTCCATAATAGCTGATAACGGACTGAGGAGTATTCGGAAGCATAATCGCGACGCGGTCTCCCTTTTCAATTCCAAGATTCTGTAAATGGGCGGCAAGCTTCAGGGAAGATTCATATATATATTTATATGTGAATTCCTTTCCCATAAAGTGGATGGCTATTTTCTCCGGAAATTCATCTGCAGCATTTTTCAAATAATCTTGTACCGGCTGTTTGGGATATGACAAGGTTGAGGGGATTTCTGCCGGATATTGCTTAAGCCATGGTTTTGCTACTGCCATTTTGTCCCTCCTTTGCTTCATGCCCATCAGAAAAGCGCAAGCGCCCTTACCCACCCCCGACAAGCACAAGACGAGCCTCACGGAAAGGCGTTCTTTGCCTTTTGGGAGGATTGCCCGAAATGTGAAGGCGACTGCCCAGGGACGACAGGCATAAGACAGTTCCTGTAAGAAGGCGTTTTTCCTTCTGAAAGGAAACGGCTTATGACCCCGAGTCCCTATGAGCCGCAACTAGACAAGCTTGTGACCTCGAGGGGGTAGGCTGCTTGCGCTAGACAGTTATTGAAGTTCAAAGTTTCACTTGCTAAACTTTTAGAAAAACGATGGACACCTTCTGAACTTTTAGAACATTCTAACTGTTCGACCTTATTATAATATAATGCTGGTTCTATGACAATTAGAATACGACCTTACAATCAGGAAGATATTTTTTTCAGAGGGCTGTCCAGCCTATCGTGGATATTCTTTTTAATGGACATAAAAAAAATCGCCATATATAATGGCGATTTTCCCATATCCTTATTTCACAAAAATATTATGTTATGAAAAATATATAAATGGCCCCTATAAGAAGAAACACTCCGCTAAGAACCAGCAGAACCTTTGCTAACTTTTCCAATGTTAATTCTCTCCTTATGATAAACCTGCACCAATGACATAAGACAATCCGATTGACAGCACCATGGAAATAAAACCGACTGCTTTGTTATTATTTTCAATTTCTTCGTCAATTCTAAACTTAGGTGTTAAAAATTCAAAAATGAAATAGCCGATCAACAAAAGAAAAAATCCAAAAATTCCCCACGTAATCATTGTCAGCAAGGTATCATTATGCATGATGGAATGTCTGAAGATATTGGCAATCCCAAAAATTTTCCCGCCGGTCGCCATCGCTACAGCGACATTTCCATTTTTGATTTCTTCCCAATTGCGATACTTGGTAACTAATTCAAAAACAGCTAAAAAAACAATCATACATAAAATGACTACACTATAATAAGCAGCTGTCTGAATAAATTCATTTTCCCAAAATTCTTTCATTTCCATTCTCCCCGCTGGAATTTAAGTACCCTCCCCCCTAATAAAAAACAAAAGGAGAGCGGGTGGCAAAGCTTATTTAAATTCAACGACTGTAACCCCTGTGCCGCCTTCTCCTGCTTCACCAAATCGAATTTTTTTAACTGACCTGTGATTTTTCAGATATTCCTGAACACCCTGCCTCAAAGCACCAGTCCCTTTACCATGAATGATGGAGACACGGGGATATCCAGCTAAAAGGGCATCATCTATATATTTCTCCACTCTTAAAAGTGCGTTTTCATATCGTTCGCCCCGTAAATCAAGTTCAAGGCTCACATGAAAATCTTTGCCTTTTACTGTTGCTACTGGTTTTGTTTCAACAGGTTTTGGACTCTTGACATATTCTAAATCCCTTTCGGCTACTTTCATTTTTAAGATGCCGATTTGAACCTGCCATTCATTGTCAGACACCTTTTCAAGCAAATGCCCTTTTTGTCCAAAACTCAGAACTTTTACCTCATCGCCTGCTTCAAACACATGTTTATTATTCTTTGGCTTTAATTTATTCTTTGCTGAGCTCATCTGCGGTGCAGCTTCGGACAGGCGTTTCTTTGCTTCTATCAGCTCATGTTCCTTCACTTCAGCATGTTTCTCCATGCGCATTTTTCTTAAATCGCGGATAATTTCTTCTGCTTCTGCCTTGGCTTTCTCAACGATATCCTCGGCTCTTTCTGCTGCTTTCTCATGCATTGCATCTTTTTCCTCATAAAATTCAGCCATTTGCTTTTGCAGATCTTTATGAAGTTTTTCTGCACTTTTCAAAAAGTCATTGGCTTCTTCCATGTCAGCCTCTGCTTGTCTGCGGCTTTCTTCAAGGGATGCAATCATATTTTCAACCTGATTTGTATCTGCTCCTATATAGGATCTTGCGGTCTCAATCACTTGATCCTTGAGCCCAAGCCGTTTTGATATTTCAAAAGCATTGCTTCGGCCCGGAACCCCAATCAGCAGCTTATAGGTTGGACTAAGCGTTTCAATATCAAATTCAACACTGGCGTTGATAACTCCTTCTCTGTTATAGCCATAGGCTTTCAGTTCAGGATAATGAGTTGTGGCGATAACTCTTGCCCCCCGCTTGTATACTTCGTCAAGAATAGAAATCGCCAGGGCAGCACCTTCCTGCGGATCTGTACCTGCACCAAGCTCATCGAATAATACCAGACTATTGAAGTCAACCTGGTCAAGAATATCCACGATATTAACCATATGCGAAGAGAAAGTACTCAAGCTTTGTTCAATTGACTGTTCATCCCCGATATCAGCATAAACATTTCCGAAAACAGCCGTTTCAGAACCATCAAGCGCTGGGATCTGCAGACCGGCCTGAGCCATCAATGTACAAAGCCCCACTGTTTTTAATGTAACTGTTTTACCGCCGGTATTTGGTCCCGTAATGACAATGGTCGAATATTCAGCTCCGAGCTTAATATCATTTGCCACTACCTCATCAATAGGAATAAGCGGATGACGGGCTTTGAATAATGAAATTATCCCTTCATTATTAATTTTCGGCTTGGAGGCCTTTATGCGTTTACTGTACCTGGCTTTAGCAAACATAAAATCGATTTCCCCAAGCACCTCTACAATGGTTTCCAGTTCACTGCTGTTTTCAGCGGCCTGTACTGACAGTGCGATGAGAATCCGTTCAATCTCCTGCTGTTCTTTTACCCTGATGCCCTGCAATTCATTGTTCAGCTGGACAATGGACGCGGGCTCAATAAATAATGTCTGGCCAGAGGAGCTTTGGTCATGGATAATACCGCCGTAATGTCCCCGGTACTCCTGCTTTACAGGTATGACAAAACGGTCATTGCGGATTGTAATAATCGCATCAGAAAGCATCTTTTGGGCACTGGTGGAGCGAATCATGCTCTCCAGACGCTCTCTTACACGTGATTCTTTCGTGCGCAGCTGATTTCGAAGAGAACGGAGAGTCTCGCTTGCACTGTCAAGCACTTCTCCATTGTCGTCAACCGCATTGCGGATAGACGTTTCCAGGTCAGCCAGTACAATAATTTTATCTGTATATCCCAGCAGGATCGGCAGGCTGCTTTCTTCCTCGGCAAATTCCTCGATGAACCTCTTCATCTGCCTGCTTGCATGAATCGTGCTGGATATCTGGTTAAGTTCCTGGGGACTAAGCATCCCTCCAATGACCGCTCTCTTCACATGAGGACGAATATCAAAAATGCCTCCAAGCGGTACATTTCCCTTAATTCTAAGTACTGTCACGGCTTCATCTGTCTCTTCCTGCCTGCGGATAACTTCTTCATAGTCAGTGGAAGGACGAATATTTATGGCCTTTTTTCTTCCCAAGGATGAAGAAACGTGCTCAAGCAGCTGTTCCTTCACTTTATTGAACTCAAGTATCTTCAAGACTCTTTCTTGCATGAGGATTTTCCCCTTTCATGCCCAATTTCCTACTGGCGTTCTTTCAGAAATTTGAGCAAATCTTCTGTTTCCATGGCATTTAAAACGGATTCCTTCTTGATCCATCCCTTCTTTGCCGCAGAAACTCCGATTTCCATGTGATTTAAAGTGTCTATTTTATGTGCATCAGTATTAATCACTATTTTCACACCAGCTTCCTGAGCTTGTCTGATATGCTCGGAAGCAAGGTCCAGCCTGTTCGGATTTGCATTCAGCTCAAGGGCTGTATTTGTTTCTTTTGCAAGCTCGATGAGCATTTCCATGTCTACTTCATAGCCTTCCCTGCGGCCGATCAATCTTCCCGTAGGGTGGGCAATAATGTCGACATGGGCATTCTGCAGCGCCGTTTTCAAGCGAGCCATGATTTTCTCCTTCGGCTGTGAGAAAGAAGAATGAATAGAAGCAATGACAATGTCCAATTCCTCTAGAAGTTCATCATCATAATCAAGCGATCCATCGGGCAGAATATCCATTTCCACTCCTGACAGAATCGTGAAATCATCGAATTGCTCATTAAGCCGCTTTATTTCTTCTTTTTGACTGCGAAGTCTTTCAGCAGTCAAACCGTTCGCCACTTTCAAGTACTGAGAATGGTCTGTTATTGCCATATATTTATAGCCGCGGGCCCGGCATGCTTCAATCATTTCTTCAATGGAATAGGCGCCATCACTCCAGGTTGAGTGCATATGAAGGTCACCCTTAATATCTTCAAGAGATATTAATTCCATGTCTTGCGTATATTCATCCACTTCTTTCCCATCTTCTCTGATTTCAGGAGGAAAGAATGGAAGTCCGAAATGGGCGTAAAATTCCTCTTCATCCTTAAAGGTAAGGATTTCACCTGTTTCAGTGTTTTCAACTCCGTATTCACTGATTTTTTCCCCGCGCTCTTTTGCAAGCTGGCGCATTCTGACATTATGATCCTTCGATCCAGTAAAATGATGGAGTGTAGTGGCAAATTCATGCGGCAGAACTATACGGAAATCAGCCGATATATCATAGGAATGTTCAAAAACAACGGAAACCTTTGTATCTCCTGCGGCAATCACTTCTTTAATCCCGGATAAACTTAATAACTGCTCTTTGACTGAAGCAGGATTGTCTGTAGCTATAATAAAGTCGAGGTCTTTGATTGTTTCCCTCATTCTCCTTAAGCTTCCTGCCCTTGAGTATTTTTCGATATCCTTCATTTCCTCCAGGGCGGCTTCTATGCCTACCGCTATTGGCAGCATATATGCAAGCGGCAGCCGTTCCGGTCTGGTTCCTGCATTTTCAAGGGCAGCGAGTATCTTTTCTTCCGATTTTTCCCCAAAGCCTGCAAGTACGCGGACCTTCTTATTGCGGCAGGCATCCTCAAGATCTGCGGCATTTTCGACGCCCAGCTCTTTATATAGCTTGGCAATTTTCTTGCCGCCCAGTCCAGGGAGCTGAAGAAGAGGAATTAATCCTGAAGGCACTTCTTCTTTTAATTCATCCAGAACAGAAGACTTTCCTTCTTTTATGTACTCCTCAATAACAGCAGCGGTTCCTTTCCCGATGCCGGATAGCTTTGTAAAGTCTTTTATTTCAGTCAAGCTTTCATCATTTGATTCAAGTGCCAGTGCCGCTTTTCGGAACGCAGCTGTTTTGAAAGGATTTTCTCCTTTTAATTCCATATAAACAGCAATTGTTTCTAAAAGCCTCACAACATCTTTTTTATTTATACTCACGAAAACCACCTGCCTGTAACTGTATTCGTATTCGTATTATCTCTTATTTTGTGTTTGAACTTCAAATCATGGCTATCTCTAAAGCCTCTTACTTAATAAGTGAGGTTTTACCTTTTAATATTGCCCGTTGGTTTCCACTGCGGACACTTGCTTTCCGCGGGGAGGTACGGGAGCCTCCTCGGCTTCGCCTGTGGGGTCTCCCGCTCCCTCTCCTCCCGCAGGACATTGAATAACCTCCCTGAGCAATACCGCACGAAGAAAATGCGAACGCATTCTCGAGGATCAAGCGTCCTCCGCTCCAACCAACTCAGTGGATTTAGCTAGATTGTAGTAAATCCACAAAACTTATATTAACAGCCTTTCAAAAAGAAAACTTCTCTAGAAAAAGAGAAGTTACGCAGCCATATATTCAACCCACATTTCTTTGAGCTGGTTAGAGAGAACAGGCGTATTCTTAACCATTAATTCTGCCATAAAGGAATTATTGATCGGCCCCTGCAGCACTTCTATTGGAACCAGTGCGGCTATGTATAATAGAATAAACATGATAAGATAGACTTCGATAAATCCGAGAATGCCGCCAGCCCAAACATTCAGCTGTTTTAGAATAGGAAGATGGGCAACAAAATCAAGCATGCTTCCAATAATCTGCAGTAATATTCTTACCGCAAAAAAAATCACGACAAATGCAATGGCGCGATAGTAAGCATCTTCAAGATCTGCATTCTCAAATAACGTCTGAATCGCCGAGTCACTGCTAAAGCTGGGATATGGCACCCATAAAGTCAGCTTAGGTGCTAGCTCGCCGTAATACATACGGGCTACAATGAAAGCAATAATGAATCCAGTCAAATGAATTAATTGAAGGATAAATCCTCTTTTCAAGCCTATAAAAAAGCCAAAAACCAAAATAATGATAATTGCAAGATCCAGCATGACTACTTTCCGTCCTTTACTCTATTTAATTCGTTTTCCAGCCGTTCCAGACGGTCTGTTAGCTTTATATAATCATTAACAGCATTGACTGCGGTTAGCACGGCTAACTTACTAATGTCGAGTGAAGGATTCTTCGAACTGATCTCACGCATTTTATCGTCAACCAGCGAAGCGACAAGGCGAACATGGCTGGAGCTCTCTGAGCCTACTATTACATATTGCTGTCCATAAATATCTACACTTGTGCGATTTCTTTGTATCTCTGACAACGCCCATGCCCTCCTTTTTTAAAGAATCCTAATCAATATCATAACATGAACGTATATTGGTGGGAAGTCAAAGCATGTCAAAAGAGCTCAGTTCATGTAAATCTTTTTCCAAATAGAGGCAGCAGATTCAAACAGTTAACAAAGATGAGGAGAATTAATATGAGCCAAGTAGTACTTTTAAAAAAAGCAAATGAAATCTCAGAAATGAAGGCCTATTATTCAGGCAGGCTAAATGACAAGCTGCCTCCCGGAAGCGTATTTGCTGCAAAGGTGCCAGGGTGTTCGATCACTGCCTATAAATCGGGGAAAGTACTCTTTCAGGGCAGCGGAAGTGAAACAGAGGCAAAAAAATGGGGAGATACCGCACGCAGTGCACAGCCGAGCAAAAAAACCAGCCCTGCAGCGGCCAACTTGCCGGAAAATATCAGTTCCCTTTCTGTCATAGGATCAGACGAAGTGGGTACCGGTGATTATTTTGGCCCCATCACGGTTGTTGCAGCTTACGTAAAAAAAGATCAAATCCCTTTGCTGAAGGAGCTTGGAGTAAAGGACTCCAAGAATCTGGGAGATGAAAAAATCATTGAAATCGCAAAACAGATAAAAGATATCGTTCCCCACAGCCTGTTAACCCTGCATAATGAAAAATACAATAAGCTTCAGCAATCAGGGATGTCACAGGGGAAAATCAAAGCATTGCTGCACAATCAGGCAATCGGGCATGTTTTAGGGAAAATTGCTCCTGAAAAGCCTGAAGCCATTTTGATTGACCAGTTTGCAAAGGAAGAGGTTTACTTCAACTATTTGAAAAACCAGCAGACCATTCAAAGGGAACGGGTCTTTTTCAGCACAAAAGCAGAAGGAATCCACCTCGCAGTTGCAGCAGCATCCATCCTGGCCCGCTATGCGTTTGTGCGCCACTTTGAAAATCTTAGCACAAAGGCCGGTTTCCGGCTCACTAAAGGCGCCGGTCCGAAGGTTGATGAAGCAGCAGCCCGGCTGATCAGAGATAAAGGGCGTGAGGCATTGCCTTCTTTTGTAAAACTGCACTTTGCGAATACTGAAAAAGCGATGAAGCTTTACAGCAGGAAGTATAATTGATAATGAAGCAGCCAATTTAAGGAGATTGGCTGCTTTTTCCTGTTTAAGAGGACCATAACTCTTTGGAATAAATATTTATCGGCCAAAAGCAGAGGTTTATCGGCCAAAATGAGAGGTTTATCGGCCAAATGAGCTGTTTTAACGGCCAATTAAAGAAAAGGCAGCCTTCGGGCTGCCTTCCTCATTATTTTATCCTCTCAATACTGCTCCGGCTTTTTCCTTCACAGCATCCAATACTTTATCATGTGCTTTTGTTACATCTTCATCCGTTAGTGTACGTTCAGGGTCGAAGTATTTAAGGGAGAAAGCAATTGATTTTTTGCCTGGCTCCATCCGTTCGCCTTCGTACAGGTCAAAAACATGAACGTCTTTTAATAGCTTGCCGCCGGCTTCTTTAATGATTCCTTCAAGCTCGCCTGCTGCTGTTCCCTTATCTGCCACAAGGGCAATATCCCTTGTGATGGAAGGGAAACGCGGGATAGCTTCATACTGCAAAGGTGAAACTTCTTCATCCAGGATCGCTTTTAAGGAAAGCTCAAACGCATATGTTTCTTTCAAATCAAGCTCTTTTTCCACAGTAGGATGGATTTGGCCGACAAATCCCACTGATTTCCCGGAAAGCAATATTTCTGCTGTTCTTCCAGGGTGCATCCCATCCTTTTGTGCCTGACGGAATTCAGCCTTATCGGATAGTCCCAGCTTATCAAATAAGCCCTCAAGAACTCCTTTTACAGCGTAAAAATCAACCGGCTTCTTTTCTCCCTGCCATGGGTGGCTGTGCCATAAGCCAGTAACCGCTCCAGCAAGGTGCTCACGCTCTTCAGGCAGATCCTCTTCTCCATTGGAGAGGAAGACCGCTCCTGTTTCATAAACAGCCAGGCTGTCGTTCTGGCGTGCAGAGTTATATTTTAATACTTCTAGAAGCTGCGGAACAATACTTAATCGGAGCAGGCTGCGATCTTCACTCATAGGCATTGCCAGCTGCACAGGTTTGCGCTCTTCCAGTGCATATTGAGACGCTTTTGCTTCATTTGTTAATGAATAGGTTACTGCCTGGTAAAGTCCTGCACCTTCAAGGTAACGGCGGACCATTCTGCGTTTGTTCTGGTATTCAGATAGATGCCCTGGTGTAGAGGACCCAACAGGCAAAGTGGATGCCAGATTGTCGTAGCCAAATAAGCGGCCAACTTCTTCAATAAGGTCTTCTTCAATCGTAATGTCGCCTCTGCGTGTTGGAACTGTAACAGTAATCGTATCGTTATCAGTATTTGTTTCAAATTGAAGACGGGCAAATATATCCTCTACTTCTTTCATGGATAGTTCCGTGCCAAGCACACGATTGATTTTTTCAAGCGTTACAGACACCACAGCGGGTTCCACTTGCAGTGCATCTGCTTCCACGGAACCTTCAAGCACTTCCCCGCCCGCATATTGTGCAAGCAATTGAACAGCTCTTTCTGCAGCAGCTCTAACTCTGTTTGGATCCACACCTTTTTCAAAACGGGCACTTGCTTCGCTTCTTAAGCCATGATCTTTTGAAGCTTTTCTAACCGTTGCCCCTTTAAAATAAGCTGATTCGATAAGTACATTTTTAGTGTCCGACTGTACTTCAGAATTTGCCCCGCCCATGACGCCGGCAAGTGCAATGGGTTCAGACCCATTTGTTATTAAAAGGTGATCTGAGGTTAACTCACGCTTGGCATCATCAAGAGTAACAATCACTTCACCATCTCTTGCTTTGCGGACAAGGATTTGCTTTGATCCCAGCCGGTCATAATCAAAAGCATGAAGCGGCTGGCCGTATTCAAGCAGAATGTAGTTTGTGATGTCCACCACGTTATTGTGAGGGCGAATGCCCGCCGCCATTAAACGAGCCTGCATCCATACAGGAGATGGACCTATTTTTGCATTTTTTACAACCTTCGCAACGTAAAGAGGATTATCTTCTTTTGCTTCCACCTGAACTTCAATATAATCAGAAGCCTTTTCAGATGAAGTCTCAGCCTGCGGCTCAGGAAGCTTTACTCCTCTTCCTAAAATAGCAGCTACTTCATAAGCAACACCCAGCATGCTTAAGCAGTCAGAACGGTTCGGAGTCAGCCCAAGCTCAAGAATCTGGTCGTCACGATTAAGCTGCTCAAGAGCATCCTGGCCAACTTCTGTATCATTAGGGAAAACATAAATGCCTTCAGCATATTCCTTTGCAATCAGCTTGCTTTCAATGCCCAGCTCTTGAAGTGAACAGATCATTCCATTTGATTCTTCGCCTCGCAGCTTCGCGCGCTTAATTTTGAAATTGCCTGGAAGCACAGCTCCAACGGTAGCCACAGCCACTTTCTGCCCTTTATCCACATTTGGGGCACCGCATATGATTTGTACAGGCTCACCAGCTCCTGTATCAACTAAGCATTTATTCAGCTTATCAGCATTTGGGTGCTGTTCTCTTTCAAGGACATGCCCTACTACAACACCTTTGATGCCTTCATTCAAAACTTCTACACCTTCAACTTCGATACCGCTTTTTGTAATCTTTTCTGCAAGCTCTGCAGGTGTAACGCCTGATAAATCAACATATTCCTGCAGCCATTTATATGAAACGAACATTTATGATCCTCCTCTTTTATTGTCCAGCTCCTGCTTCTGCCCCCTCGAGGTTATAAGTCATTCTGCCATGAAGGTTAAAGAACAACCTTCATGGCAGCTTGCCTTATGCATGTCGGGGTTGAACAGTCGCCTCCGCTTTTCTAATTACTCATGAATTGAAAATTGCTTTAAGAAACGAACATCATTTGTATAGAAGTGGCGAATATCATCCACACCATACTTCAGCATGGCAATTCGCTCAGGTCCCATTCCGAATGCAAAGCCTGTGTATTTCTTAGAGTCGAAGCCTGCCATCTCAAGAACATTGGGATGAACCATTCCGGCGCCAAGAATTTCAATCCAGCCAGTGCCTTTACATACGCTGCAGCCTTTTCCGCCGCAGATTTTACAGGAAATATCCATTTCCACAGATGGTTCTGTAAATGGGAAGAAACTTGGGCGAAGACGGATTTCCCTGTCATCTCCGAACATTTTCTTCGCAAACACTTCCAGTGTTCCTTTCAAATCGGTCATTCGGATGTTTTCATCTACAACAAGTCCTTCTATTTGCATGAACTGGTGGGAGTGTGTAGCATCATCATTGTCACGGCGATACACTTTTCCCGGACAGATGATTTTAACCGGCCCTTTGCCTTCATGCTTCTCCATTGTTCTTGCCTGTACCGGCGAAGTATGGGTACGAAGAAGAATCTCTTCTGTAATATAGAAGGAATCCTGCATATCGCGGGCAGGGTGGCCTTTAGGGAGGTTCAAGGCTTCAAAATTATAATAATCTTTTTCAACTTCAGGGCCTTCAGCTACTGTATAGCCCATTCCAATAAACAAATCTTCAATTTCTTCAATAATGCGTGTCAGCGGATGATGGTTTCCTGATTTGACAGGACGTCCAGGAAGAGTAACATCTATCTTTTCAGCAGACAGCTTTTCCTGTACTGCCGCTTCCTCAAGATGCTTCTGCTTTTCTTCAATTCCTGCAGCAATACTGTCTCTTACTTCGTTAGCAAGTGCCCCCATTTTAGGGCGCTCTTCCGCAGACAGTTTCCCCATTCCTTTTAGAACTTCAGTTATTGGACCCTTTTTGCCCAGGTAAGAAACACGGATGTCATTTAATTCTTTTAAATCAGCAGCAGTGCTGATTTTTTCCAACGCTTCAGTTTGCAGTTCCTTTAAACGTTCTTGCATCTAAATATCCTCCTTGAAATTAATACTTTTACTTTTTTGGCCAAAATAAAAAACCTCTATCCCCATAAAGGGACGAGGTTTCGCGGTACCACCCTTTTTAACACATATATGTACTTCATGCACGTGTTCACTTCATTGGGATAACGGCTTATGCCGGTACATCTTTACATCGAAAAGCGGAGGCGACAAGCATAAGACAAGATGGCATTAAGGTTGAACTTTACCTTCATGACAGATTGGCTTATGACCTCTAGCCCCTAGGAGCCGGAGCTAGACAGTTATCTATTCTTTCTCGCTTACTTTTCAATGGTCCCGATGCCAACTCAGGAGGTGAATGTTCCCTTGCATTTCCTGTAAAAATGCTTTCAGTCTTAGGCATTTTCTCCCTGAAAAGGCTGACTGCAAGGTATTGGTCTCCGTCATCGTTTTGTTATTATAATTTTGCTGTTAATTATATTACATTCTTGAGGCTGTTTCAAACGGTTTTCAAAAAATGGCCGCCCATTTTCTATTTTCTTAAGTGATAAAGAAGAATTCCGGCAGCCACCGCCACATTAAGTGATTCGCTTTTCCCGAATATCGGTATATAAAGGTTTGCTGCTGTATTAGCCAGAAGCTCTTTATTCACCCCATTTCCTTCATTTCCAACGAGCAGCGCGAAGGAATCAGAGGACTCATACTTTGTGTATTCCCGGGCATTTTCCAAAGCAGTTCCATAGACAGGAACTTTACTTTCTTTCAGTCTGCCAATCCAGTCAGACAGATTCCCTCTTAAAACCGGCAAATGGAAGTGACTGCCCTGTGCAGAGCGGAGCACCTTTGGGTTATATGCGTCAACGCTTCCTTCACCCACAATAACGGCATCGATACCAGCAGCATCTGCCGTCCTGATCATCGTACCCAGATTGCCGGGATCCTGGACGGCATCAATTAATAAAAACCGTTTTCCTTTTACTTCCTCGGAAGATGGTTCCTGACTGCAGACAGCAAAGATTCCCTGCGGCGTTTCCGTATCCGCCAGCTGCCCGATGATTTCTTCTGTAACCATTGTTACAGGGATGTCGCCATAATCCCATCCAGGAGGCATGTCTTTATTTTCACTAATGATTATTTCAGCTATTTGATTGGCTTTCAGTGCTTCTTCCACTAAATGAAAGCCTTCAACCAAAAAGGTTTCTGTTTTGTCCCGCTCTTTTTTGGTCAAAAGTTTCTTCCATTCTTTAATTTTTGGATTTTTTGCAGATTGTATATGCTTCAACACGGTCTCTCCTTTTATAGAAAATCCCGCACAACCGGAATTTCTTTATACAGTTTTTTCATTATAGCCTATTTGAAATACATAATAAAAGCGAAATTAGAGAAGATAATAACGAATTAAATCTGGAAGGAGTGCATCAAGGTGAATTTAAACCTGCGCAATGCCATTTTACACAATGTTTCAGGCAACTCTCAAGACGAACTTAAAGATACGATCGTAGATGCCATTCAAAATGGGGAAGAGAAAATGCTGCCTGGATTAGGTGTTTTGTTTGAAGTAATTTGGAAAAATTCTTCAGAGGAAGACAAGCTGGAAATGCTTCAAACATTGGAGAGCGGCCTTAAATAAAATGAAAAAACTCCGGTATAGCTCCGGAGTTTTTTTAATTCTGCTAAATAACAAAGGGTAAAACTTAGATAACTGTCCAGCGCCATCAGCTCTCGGGTCAAAGCAGCGGGCCTTCAGCTTTTCTTATTCAAAAGTAATCCTATCCACTGTTTCCTGGTCAAGCTTCTTAATCACTTCAGCAATAAGCTTAACGGCATTTTCATAGTCATCGCGGTGAAGCATTGCTGCATGGGAATGGATATAGCGAGTTGCAATGGTGATGGAAAGTGATGGAACTCCATTATGAGTAACATGAATGGCTCCTGAATCTGTTCCGCCGCCAGCGATGGCATCAAATTGATATGGGATATTCAATTCATCCGCAGTGTCTGTTACTAGATCACGAAGACCTTTGTGCGAGACCATTGATGCATCATAAAGGATGATTTGCGGCCCTTTGCCCATTTTGCTCATGGCTTCTTTTTCAGAAATCCCTGGCGTGTCACCTGCGATTCCCACATCTACACCAAATGCGATATCCGGCTCGATTTTTTGAGCCGAAGTGCGGGCTCCGCGAAGTCCAACCTCTTCCTGAACCGTTCCTACACCATATACTTCATTTGGATGATCAGCATCTTTCAATTGCTTAAGCACATCAATGGCAATTGCACAGCCGATGCGGTTATCCCAAGCCTTTGCCAATAGCATCTTTTCATTATTCATAACCGTAAACTCAAAATATGGAACCACCATGTCACCAGGTTTTACTCCCCATTCTTTCGCTTCTTCACGGCTTGAAGCACCAATATCAATGAACATGTCTTTAATTTCAACAGGCTTTTTGCGCGCATCCGGGGATAAGATATGCGGAGGCTTAGAACCAATTACCCCGGTGATATCTCCCTTGGACGTTACAATCGTCACACGCTGTGCAAGCATAACCTGTGACCACCAGCCCCCAACTGTCTGGAAGCGGATGAAACCTTTATCATCAATGTTTGTTACCATAAATCCAACTTCATCTAAGTGGCCAGCCACCATGATCTTAGGGCCGCCTTCTTTTCCGGTTTTTTTAGCAATCAGGCTTCCCAGTCCATCTGTTGTCACTTCATCAGCATATGCTGCTATGTATTTTTTCATAACCTCGCGCGGTTCGCGCTCATTTCCCGGAATTCCTTTCGCATCCGTTAAGTCTTTAAGCATGGTTAACGTTTCATCTAATTTAGCCATCATTTCGACTCCCTTAATATTTATTCAACCCTATTATACCGAACATGCGATTTAATATAAAGAATTATCAGACGGATATTTACTCCGGCTGCAGGCGGACCTGCAGGATTAGTATCCTTCAGCCTGCCTTTTATAATTTACTTCATTTTTATCTATATATGCTTTTTCTATATCTGAAGAGTTAAAACCAAGCATTTCCCCTAGCTGCAAATAGGCAGCAATAAGCTCTTTATAATCGGCTAGGGAACGGCTAGTCCGAAACTGTCCGATTTCATCATATACAGACAAAAACTGGCCATTCACTGACTCTGCCTTTTCCAAAGGAACAGCATATTCCTTTTCAGCATCAAATCCGCATTCAATTCCAAGTGATAAAATGAAATGTATACCGTCTACAAACTCTTCCAATACTGTTTCCTGAGGGGAGGATGGCTTAAGGCTCCAAAACTTGAAGCATCTTGTCTCATTTGCAAGCTCTCCCAATTCAACCAGCAGCGCAAGCACCTTACGTTCAAATAAATCTTCTTCCTCTAAACCATGATTTGATTCTATATGGCTGTCCAGCCCTTTTTGCATTTGAAATAATAGCTGATAATTCATTTTCCACCATCCTATAAGAAATAAATGATTAACATACAAAACATTGCCTATCAAAAAAATTATAACAAATCGCAAAAAGGTTGAAACTTTTTTTAATCTCATCCGTAAAGTAAGGAAAATAATAATGGAGGGCTGGTTAATATGTGGCTCCTGCGTATGCTATTGTTTGCTCTGATTCTTTTTCTTATATACACCGCGGTAAAATATCTGCTGAATTCTAAGAGAAAGCTCGAGCTTGCCCACGAACAGAAACGATATTATTTTTGGGATGACCAGGAAAATGTCAGGAAGAACTTCCTGATTACGTATAAAGGGGTTTTATTTGAGGGCGAAAAATATCTGGGAACCACGGACAATGCCTTTGATGTGGTCTCCATTTTCATCTGGCCGCACAATACATCGGCCCTTAAAGGGATGGTAAGGGAGGATTTTCTTTTTATAGAAAGAAAGATAACCGAGGCCTATCCCACTGCAAAAATTGACTGGAAAAGCCCTGTGAAGGAATTTATGCATAAAACAGCTTCACCAGGAGATGAAATTAAAAACCATTTATAAAAAAAACGTTCGGCAGCCCCGAACGTTTTTTTTATGCTGCTTTAAAGAATTCCTTCCATTTAATGACAGTCACCTTTTCCCTCAGCACAAATACTAAAACAGAAAGGGAAAGCAAAATCAGAATAACCATTGAAGGAGTGAATCGGCTGATGAATTCTCCGAAAACGGTATAAAAAACAGCCAGCGGCAAATTGGTGATCCAAGAATTTTTCAAATATTGATCAAAACCCTTATTCCTCTCCATAAGACAAAAGTTCAATAAATGGTAATGAATAAAAGGGATGAGCCTTAAAACCGCAACCTGACCGACAGTCAAATTCCGGTATTCCCCGAACCACCGCTTTCTTAGTAATGAAAGCTTTTCATGTGTCCTCGGCATTTTTGTGATCAAGAAATAAAAAAGAATGCTGCTGATCATCAGTCCTGCAATGGAGAAAACAGAACCAAAAAAACTTCCAAACAGAACTCCTCCAGTTATGCAGACAAGCGGTACCGGAATGAATAGAAACTGCCTGATGATATGAAAAAAGATAAAAGCAATGGGAGCAAGAATTCCAGCAGTCTCTGCCATGGCAAACAATAGAGTCAATTGATCATTCATGCCTTCACCTCTCCCCGATGTCATTCCTGCTGTTCCCTAAAGCTTATGGATAGCCCTGATTGTTTATGACAAGAGAATAATCAGGTACACAAGTAAGCCTGCTTCAAGCATCGCCAGAATAGGCAGTCCCCATTTAAACTGCACATGCTTTGTTTTATGCCTGAAAGCCTTCATTCCAAGAGTCATTCCCGCAGCCCCGCTCAAAATGGCTGTGATCCAGAGATTTTTTTCGCTGATTCGATACTGATTCCGTTTCGCCTTCTCCTTATCAAGCTTCATCAGATAAAAACCAGCCACATTCATAATCAGATAGATAAGAGCAATTGTCTTGACCATGAGCTTTCTCCTTTATATGTATTAAGTCTGTATTGAGCTTAAATGAAACAAAAGCTTCTGTCCATTTAAAGCAAAATAAAAACCATTCCCACATTTAAGGGAATGGCTATTTTATGAATAATTATTACTTGCTAAGCTGCTGCTTTGCAACTGATGCTAATTCAGCAAATGCTTTTTCGTCAGCGATTGCTAATTCAGCAAGCATTTTGCGGTTAACTTCGATGCCAGCAAGCTTTAAACCATGCATTAAACGGCTGTAAGAAAGACCGTTCATGCGAGCTGCTGCGTTGATGCGAGTAACCCAAAGTTTGCGGAAGTCGCGCTTTTTCTGGCGACGGTCGCGGTATGCATACATTAGGGATTTCATAACCTGCTGGTTAGCAACTTTGTATAATGTATGTTTTGAACCGAAATAACCTTTAGCTAATTTGATGACTTTTTTACGACGTTTGCGAGTAACTGTACCGCCTTTTACACGTGGCATATTATTTCCCTCCTAATTTCGAGATATTACTTAAGATTTACTAGTAAGTTACGGATGCGCTTGTAATCGCCTGAAGAAACAAGAGTTCCTTTGCGAAGCTTACGCTTTTGCTTTTGAGATTTGTTAGCGAACATATGGCTTCTGTAAGCATGAGAACGCTTCAGTTTACCAGAACCTGTTCTTTTGAAACGCTTAGCAGCGCCGCGGTGAGTTTTCATTTTTGGCATTGGGAATTCCTCCTCTTACTTGTCGTTTTTCGGTGCTAAGACCATAAACATGCTTCGGCCATCCATTTTTGGATGCGATTCCACTACTGCAACTTCATTGCATGCTTGTGCAAACCGGATTAAAACACGCTGGCCAATTTCCTTATGCGTAATGGCACGACCTTTAAATCGGATCGATGCTTTTACTTTATCGCCTTTTTCAAGGAATTTAATAGCATTGCGAAGCTTTGTATTAAAGTCATGCTCTTCAATAGTCGGGCTAAGACGAACTTCTTTAATACTGATAATCTTCTGGTTTTTGCGAGCTTCTTTATCTTTCTTCTGCTGCTCGAATTTGAACTTTCCGTAGTCCATGATACGGGCTACCGGAGGTTTCGCATTCGGTGCAACCAGAACAAGATCCAGATTGGCACGAGAAGCAATTTCAAGTGCGTCGAATTTTGATTTAATACCTAACTGCTCGCCGTTTTGGTCAATAAGACGGACTTCGCGGGCGCGAATGCCCTCGTTTAACAACATATCTTTGCTAATAGCTAGACACCTCCAAGGTTTAATGCGAACACAACGTTTGGGTCAAGAAAAGCGCAAGCGCCTGCTGGAGCAGACAACTTTTAAGCTGCCAGCTGCACCGGACCAAAGCTGAATCGCAAGTTATGCAACATTTCTCTTCCGGAGCGGAAGCAGAGCTGTTTTTAACCAAATAAAAAAGTGCGGATGAAAACACCCACACTTACGTATATAAACAGAAAATGTTCACGTAAAACCTGCCAACTGCACTTTGCGTCAATCAGGTGAGAAGCGGGTGCTTCTTCTTTTCCTCAAACTGTATTCAATTTACCTTAGCTACTATATCACAAAGTATGATTTCGTGTCAAACGAATAACTTTTATCACAACGAAGAAAAGCATAACAAAATTAATCGCTTTTGGCAATATGATTTCAACATTTTTTCAAAATGAATTTAATGCCAACTTTCTGGTTTGCACAGCTGACTTGGGTATTACAGATTCTGCGGCTGTCACAAAAACTTCACAAAAAAGGGCTGCAGCTCGTGCAGCACTTTTTCATAATTATCGTTTAACTTCTGCTTTTAATGCTGAGATGAAGTCTTCAAATGAAACTGTTTCTGATTTTTGCTCTCCATATTTACGGACATTGACAGCTTTTTCAGCTACTTCATTGTCCCCCACAACAAGCATGTATGGAGTCTTTTGCATTTGAGCTTCACGGATCTTATAGCCGATTTTTTCATTGCGGTCATCCAGCTCTACGCGGAAGCCCTCTGCCTGAAGCTGCTCCCGGACTTGTTTTGCATAATCAAAGTGAATATCAGGAGAAACCGGAATGACCTGAACTTGAACCGGGGCAAGCCATGTTGGAAATGCTCCCTTATACTCTTCAATCAGGAATGCCACAAAACGCTCCATAGTGGAAACGACACCGCGGTGGATAACGACCGGACGATGAGGCTTTCCATCTTCGGCTACATAAGTCAGGTCAAAGCGTTCAGGAAGCAAGAAGTCCAGCTGGACAGTGGATAATGTCTCATCCTTTCCAAGAGCAGTTTTAACTTGAACATCCAACTTCGGACCGTAGAAAGCTGCTTCACCTTCTGCCTCAAAATAATCAAGGCCGATTTCATCCATGGCTTCTTTAAGCATTGCCTGTGCTTTTTCCCACATTTCATCGTCATCAAAGTACTTCTCAGTATCCTGTGGATCTCTGTAGGAAAGACGGAATGAGTAGTCATTGATATCGAAGTCTTTATATACTTCAAGAATCAGGTGTACTACGCGCTTAAACTCTTCCTTAATCTGGTCAGGGCGGACAAAAATATGAGCATCGTTCAGAGTCATGCCGCGTACACGCTGAAGGCCGGATAGTGCTCCTGACATTTCATAGCGGTGCATTGTTCCAAGCTCAGCAATACGGATTGGCAGTTCACGGTAGCTGTGGATGCCATTCTTATAGATCATCATATGATGCGGGCAATTCATTGGACGAAGAACAAGCTGTTCGTTATCCATTTCCATTACAGGGAACATATCTTCCTGATAATGATCCCAGTGCCCGGATGTTTTATAAAGATCTACACTTCCCATGATCGGAGTATATACATGGTCATAGCCCAGTCTTTCTTCCTTATCAACGATATAGCGCTCGATATTGCGGCGGATTGTTGCCCCTTTTGGAAGCCACATAGGCAAGCCCTGTCCGACTTTTTGCGAATTCATGAACAAGTTAAGCTCTTTGCCGATTTTACGATGATCACGCTCTTTCGCTTCCTCAAGGAGACGCAAATGCTCGGCCAGGTCTTCTTTCTTAAAGAAAGCTGTTCCATAAATGCGCTGAAGCATCTTATTGTCACTGTCGCCTCTCCAGTAGGCGCCAGCAATACTTAATAATTTAAACTCTTTTAGTTTGCCGGTCGATGGAACGTGGACTCCGCGGCAGAGATCAAAGAATTCGCCCTGCTCATAGATTGTCACTGTTTCATCTTCAGGAATGGCTTCAATCAGTTCAAGCTTGTATTCATCACCAATTTCCTTGTACATCTGAACCGCCTCATTACGGCTGACTTCCTTGCGGACAACGTCAAGGTTTTCATTAATGATTTTCTTCATTTCTTTTTCTATCACAGGAAGGTCTTCTGGTGAAAGTGATTCTTCGAGGTCGATGTCATAATAAAATCCGCCTTCAATGACAGGACCTACCCCAAGCTTTACATTTTTATATAAACGCTTGATTGCCTGCGCCATTAGATGGGCAGTACTGTGGCGAAGAACCTCCAGCGCATCGTTTGAGTCCGGTGTTACAATTTCAATAGCTCCATCCTTTTCGATTGGACGGCGAAGATCATACATTTCTCCATCCAGCTTGCCGGCAATTGCCTTTTTCTTCAGGCCCGGGCTGATCGAAGCTGCAATATCTTCTGTTGTCGTTCCCTTAGGGTACTCCTTTACAGCTCCATCTGGAAACGAAACTTTAACAACTTCTGACATGATATTTCCTCCTTATTTATAAAGTGAAACTCCAATCAGGAGTCATTTTCTCCTGATTGTTAGTTGAACTTATCGGGCCTTACGGGCAGTTATCCATACATACTTATCGAGTGTAACCAACTTGCATGGGTATATACTGTCCGTTAGACTGCGATAAAGCGCAAGCGCCTTGATCAGCCCCGACAAGCACAAGGCGGGCCTCATAAAAAGGCGTTCTTTCCTTTTTTGAAGGATCCCCGAAATGTGGAGGCGACTGCCCAGGGACGAAGACAAGCCCTGCAAGAAGGCGTTTTCTCCTTCTGAAAGGGATGGGTTAGTCTTTCGTCCCCTGGAGCCGCAACTAGACAAACTTGTGACCTCGAGGGGCTAGGCGCTGGAGCTGGATTCAGATTTTGCTCCTAAAACGGGTTATACACTTGAAAAAATAAAAAAACCCGTCCCTAAAAAAGGGACGAGTTGTATTTAACACGCGGTTCCACCCTACTTCTCGTTCTCTTAGAAGAAAAACGACTCTGTAGTAAGATAACGGTCTTTTTTTCCCGCCAGCCCATTTCCTGGCTGGAGTTCAGAGGCGGTAAGCATTCGAATCGTGTTAGGAAGGTTTCAGCCCTGCCTTCCCTCTCTTTAAACCGTATCAGAATACCCATATCCTCATCGCAACTTTTGCTCGATTTTTATAATATGTACGTTATTATAGTTTGTTATTTCAGGAAAATCAAGGGTATCTTTTACATTTTTCATCATCGGCATAAGAATGGGCGTTTTGATAATTATAAAAGGCTTCAATAGAGCTTAATTCAAGTCTTTCTTCAAAAATATTGCGGATTGTTCTGACCAGCGGCTGCTCGAAATCATCTGAATACAGATAAATGGCTGAAGGTGCGATTGAGAGCAGCGGCGCAATCGTAACAGAATCCACGTATACAGGATGATTGGATAATAGCTTGCGGTCAATCATTCTTAATAGCTCTCCGCGTTTAATTTCGCACAAGTGCTCATCATAAAAATAAACACCTTCATCCATCACGACATGGATCGTATTAATCTTTGGCTGCTTTCCTGACAGGAAGTCCCTCAATGTATGAATAAACATCTGATATTCCTGCTCCATTTTATATTCATCGATGGAAACTTCAACGTATTTGGTCATTTCATTCATAAGCGGCCGCATTCGGAATTTTACAAAAGAATCAAAAGAAAAGGAAATGTTATTCTGAAACAGCTGATCAATTGCGCTCCTCAAGCTTTCTTTTACATCCAGGCCACTGACAAACGCAGCAAGATCCTCCCTGCTTCCTTCCAAAATAGAGTGAATGATTTCAAGAATCTGCTGCTGTTCACCTTCATCCTCATAATAATAATGCTCCATCAGTATCCGTTTAAACCAATCATCCTGCTTCTGGTTCACTATAAATTGAAAAAATACTTCCTTAACAATATTCAGGACATTGCCGTTATTTCCAGCAGAGACTCTGACTATATGTCGATCTTCAAAATGAAGAATATTATTATCACATTGACAAAAAGACTGCAGCTGCACATAAAGATGCTCATAAAAATTCCTCGCATCCGTGCTGCTTTGGAAAATGATTTCGATCAACCAAATCCCCCCTTTATACAAATCTCTGTTCTATGTATATGGCGGACTTGGCCAAGTTAGAAGTGGGATTAGCCTTTTAGTGCATTAAACTATAAGAAAAGCGGAAGCGCCTTGCCCATGAAGGAACGCAGACTAAAAACGCCACGTCCTCCCAAAAGCTAATGCTTTCGATCGTGCGATGTATACGCTGCCGAAGCTAGACAGTATCAAAGTTCAAAGGAATGATTTCTTACTTTATAACAAAAGCTGCCGGATACTTTATCGGCAGCTTTCAGATTATACTCTTCTGTTCGGTCCTTCTACAAGCACTGGTTCAGCAAGGTATTTAATGCGCTCCATGATTCTCCTTGCCTTCATTTTCTCTTCCTCTCCGCGCTGGCTGTAGGAGAGATGATGTTCAAGACCCTGCAGGTCGAAATTGGAAGTAAAGAAAGTTGGCAGGCTTTCCTGCATGCGGAACTGCAGAATCGGCCCTAAAATCTCATCCCTTGTCCAGCTGGACATGGTTTCTGCACCAATGTCATCAAACATTAAAACCGGTGCTTTTTTAATGGTTTCAATTTTGCTGTTAAGAGTTTGATCTCCAATTGAATTTTTCAATTCCCTGAATAGTTCAGGAACGTAGACAATCATGGAGGATACTTTCTGGCTTGCAAGCTTATTGGCGATAGCACCAAGCAAATAAGATTTTCCTACACCGAATTTCCCATAAAAATAAATTCCTTTTCCCTTGGATCCCGGCTGGTAGTCCATAACAAAAGATGCCGCCTTATCAACGGCCTCAATACGATCGTCATCATCATATATGGAATCAAAAGTGGCATGAAGGATATCAGATGGTACATATAAGCTCTGAATTAATTTTTCATTTCTCCGCTTCTCATCGTGCATGACCTTGCGCGGGCACTTATCATATTTCAGATCGACCGATCCTCTTTGAATCACAAGTTCCGGATGATAGCCCTGCATAAAGTTCACACAGCCCTCCAAGCTTGAACATTTATTGCACTCCTTGCTCTGCTGTGTATACTCAAAGAGTTTGCTAAGGCTCTTTTCAACCATCTCAGATGTCAATTCATCTTGATGAGTTTGGATAAAAGCCTTCACTTCAGGGTGATTAAGCGTTTGGTTTCTCATCCTTTCATACCTTTTTTGAAAACCTTCATTGCCCGCAAGGCGCCTTAATGTTTCATTAATTTTCTCCATCAATCAGTCACCTCCTGTGAACGCAGTTTTTTTAATTTTTCATGAAGCTCCTTTTTCTTCATTTCCAGCTCATACTGATCCTTTTCGCTTATTTGCTGCTGGGGCTCTTTCTTTTTGGCTGATGAACTGCTTTTTTCATCAAACCAGTCCGGAAGCATCTCTGTCCTGATTGGCTTCTTTTTGTTACCGGTTGTGCTGGCTGTTTTCTTTCCTTCCGCCCAATCCAGGTATTGACGGTGTTCTTTCTTAGCTAAAGCAATAGCTTCCTGGGGTGTTTTTATTTTCTTTCTAGCCCAGTGGCCAGCTATTTTTTCTACGTAGCCTTTGGTCAATTTCATATCTGTTTTGAGCATAACATATTGAATCAGTACATTAATTACCCCTGGCAAAAGCTTTTGCTGAAACATGACATCTTCAATGATCTGCATATCGCCTTTTGATGGCTCTGCCCCTCCTGATATATCTTTTAATAGCTGCCTTGGTGAGGTGATTTCCAAATAACGGATCAACTCTTCTTCCTGCGTTTCAGGCTGTTTTTTATGAGTCTGATGGATGGCAGGCTGAACCCTGTCAATCAGGGATGGCAGCTGGTCCTGGTTTTGGAATTGATACCAGTCCCGTGCAGATTTTCTCAACTCATCAATGTTTATCTCATTATCTTCATTTACTGCGCTGATGACGATATTTTTCATTTGAATGGGGTCGATTCCGTACAAAAAGGCAAGATTGCTGATAGATTCCTTTACTTTAACTGTAATGGCCTTTTTCGGTACTAGTGATTCATTCAGCCCTGCCTGAAGCAGTTCAAAATTAAAATCTTCATTCCCGATTTGAATACCTTCCTGCTCCTGCCTTCCAATATACCCTTCCACCTCTGATTCATTCATCAGCTGCACCACTTCATCGTCAATCTCAAAAGAACCAGGGTGTCCTGATTGAAATACATCCTGAAAAGCCTTGGTTACTTCCTCATACCCTGTAGCTGTCTTCACCTTCTGTTCTGAGAAGAAGCGTTTAAGCCTCATAAATTGGTTTCTGCCCAATTTCTTATAAAGATAAATATTAAGCATGCCATCAAGGAAAAATTGTTCAGGTGTCAGCGGGGGAAGCAGTTCATAAATAAATGACCTTGTCTCTTCATCTTTGTTTACGTATACCTTTAAAAGTCCTATCCCTTCAAGCTTAAGGCGGGCTTCATATATATCCTTAAGCCCCATGTCCATGAAATTCATTAAACTATGGTGTGAATTAGAAGATGACCATAGCCGATTTTCTTCAAGTTCCGCCCATAATGTCATATATAAACTGAAGCACACAGAGCCAATGAGCGGCTGGTATAACAGCGTCAGCACTTTTCGGTCATAATCATGCAAAAGCCCGCTGGCTGCTACTGTATATCGATCAATGGGGAGCATCTCCTGCCAATGCTGGGCCATGGTATTTCACCTTTTTCTATTAAGAATATTTATCACATTGATTAATATCAAAAACATATACCGTAAAAAAAGAGCCAAAGAAATCCTTCAGCCCATCAAACTATTTCATTCGAAATCAGGGACAGCGGCAACTGACCTGATTTAAGAGTGTTCTTTTTTGATTAATTCTTTGAGTTCATCAATAAAAACATTGATATCTTTAAATTGCCTGTAAACCGATGCGAAACGAACATATGCCACATCATCCACATTTGCGAGCCTGTCCATGACCATTTCGCCAATTTCATCACTTTTTATTTCAGAGACACCGTTGCTGCGGAGCTCTTTTTCCACTTCAAAAGTAATTTCCTCCAGGTCCTTTAGGGCAACCGGCCTCTTTTCACATGCCTTAATAAGGCCTCTAAGTATTTTTTCCCGGCTGAATTCCTCTCTGGTGCCTTCTTTTTTCACAACAATTAAAGGAATTTCTTCCACTTTTTCAAAAGTCGTAAACCGGTACCCGCATTTCTCGCATTCCCTTCTGCGCCGAATGGATCTGCTGTCATCAACAGGACGGGAATCGAGAACACGGGTATTATTGTTTTGGCATGAAGGGCATCTCATACAATCAGCTCCGAATTCTTTTATAAGTAAGTTATTTTGCTGGCGTTAGATCAATTACCGAATTTTATTTGATACTCTTATCTTATAAAAAAGGAGTTGTCAGTACAAGTACAACTATTTATCTGCGTTTCTGCAGAACCGAGAAAATCATGCCGTTTATTCACCTTTTCATAAATGGAAAGAACTTCTCCCTTAAGGATTGGGTGGACACCTGCCGGGGAGGATTGCTCAGTTGAGATATTGATATCTACAGCCGTTTCGAAAGGCCTGACAGTCACGACTGTGACAATGGCAAAACAAGCTTTATTTTTCTTAATTTCTGCTGCTATCTCGCCGCGTTCTCTGGAAATGCTGAGAATGTTCACATTCTGGTCTGCTTTAAATAAATCTTCAATCGTTTGCATCATTTGAGCTGTATTGGTTCTATAATATCTTGTAGTGAGCTCAGGATCAGAGTGGTTTTCATTTGTTTCACACTGCTTTTTATAGCGGCTGGCAAGCTGCCTGAAAATAGACATCCTCTTTCCTCCGATATTTATTATGTATCCTTATTGTACTATTTTTGAGGAAGATACTAAAGGTAGTGGCAGAGTATTAAACAAAATAAAAAGAGGTGTATTGAATACACCTCTGGATTGCCTAAGATCATTCTGTTATTAAAGTACTTGAGCTTGTTTAACTTGAACTGGACCCATACCGCGAGGAATTTCGATATTCTCACGCGTTTGAGCTCCTAACGATTCTGCAATAAAGTCTGCAGCGATGTTAGGGTCAAGATCTCCACACGTATACACATCAATGCTGGCATAGCCATGCTCCGGGAAGCTGTGAATAGTTAAATGAGATTCAGAGATGATAACCACTCCGCTTACACCCTGTGGTGCAAATTTATGAAATGCAACCTCGCGAATTTCAGCACCAGATTTTAATGCAGCATTTACGAATGTCTGCTCAATAAAATCCATATCATTTAACTTTTCAAAATCGCATCCCCAAAGTTCTGAGATTACGTGACGACCCATAGTTTCCATATTCAAATTTCCCCCTTTAAACTTTTAAGCTATTAATTAATGAAATTCCAGATTTAAACTGGTCCATAACTACCACGGGGGAAAGTTAGTCCAGAGAGGTCCTAACCCTTTAAGTAGCTACCATACCAAAACCTCGGAGAAGTTCACGAGGATTAGTATACTTTGTTTAATTTCTTTTTGCAACACATTGTTTTACATTTTTTTTGGCAAAATTTCTGAAGGCTTTGTCCTTCTCAGGATTTAATTCTGTCCAATAAAAGGAGCCTGCCGGGGAATGGCAGGCTTTAAGGGTATGGGTAGTTTTATATTAAGAGAAATTGGCGATTATCCAATTTTTACTGCAGATGCCTGGAAAAGTTCCTGTGCAACAAATTTTGTTAAGTCTACAACACGGCAGGAATAACCCCACTCATTATCGTACCATGCAAGTACTTTTACTTTGCTGGTGCCGATTACCATTGTAGATAATCCATCGATGATGGCAGAGTGTTCATTTGTGTTGAAATCAATTGAAACCAATGGTTCGTCAGTAATATCAAGGATACCGTGCAGCGATCCCTGTGAAGCAGTTGCAAATGCCGCATTCACTTCTTCTAATGTAACGTCGCGCTTTAAGTCCACTACGAGGTCAACTAATGAAACGTTAGGCGTTGGGACACGGAGTGCCATTCCATGCAATTTGCCCTTTAAGTGAGGCAATACCAGCGACAAAGCTTTAGCGGCACCAGTGGAAGTCGGGATTATGGACTGTCCGCAAGCACGCGCCCGGCGTAAATCCTTATGCGGGTTATCAATATTTTTTTGGTCGTTTGTATATGCATGAACTGTTGTCATAAGTCCGTTTTCAATGCCAAATTGTTCATCAAGGACTTTTGCAACAGGTGCAAGACAGTTTGTTGTACATGAAGCATTAGAAATAATATCATGTTCTTCAATTTTTAATGCGCTTTCATTTACGCCCATAACAATAGTCACATCTTCATTTTTTCCAGGAGCAGTCAGAATTACTTTTTTAGCTCCGGCTTCAAGGTGAAGAGCTGCTTTATCACGTGAATTAAACTTTCCTGTTGCTTCAATGACGATATCGATGTTCAATTCTTTCCACGGAAGCTCTTCAGGATTTCGGCTGCTGACAAGCTTAACACTTTTTCCGTTCACCACAATAGCATTGTCTTCAGGAACAACACTTCCTTCGAATGGTCCGTGGTTTGTATCATATTTAATTAAGTGTGCCAAAGTTTCAGCTGGATAACTTGCATTTATGGCAACCACTTCAAGATTTTCATCAAGGATGGCTTTTCTAAAAACCATACGTCCAATTCTTCCAAAACCGTTAATCGCTATTCTCGCCTTCATGTTACGGCCCCTTCCGCATTAGTGTTATACTTTTTGTTACCCTAAGATGTAATTAGTATAACATATATAAAATCATTTGTGATGAATTAAATGCGGATTTTTTAATGTTTAACAATTCAGAAATATAAACCCTTTACTTTCACCATGTTTTATGGGGTAATGGTCTAAAAATCAGAAACATATAGTTTATTTTTGTCATACTAATTGGGTATTAAATGCAACAAAAAAGAGCCTGTGACAGGCCCTTAGATAGCATTCCATTTTCTTAAAATATCCCACAATTGTTTCTCTGTTTCTTCAATCCTGCCATTATTATCGATTACAGCATCGGCCAATGCCTTCTTTTCTCTTAAAGGCATTTGGGAATGAATTCTTGCCATTGCTTCTTTCTCGGAAAGCTGATTTCTTTGCATCAGCCTCTGCAGCTGTATACCTTCATCTGCATAAACTAATAATGTTTTGTCGCACATGTATTGTAATTTACTTTCAAATAAAAGCGGTATATCTAAAATAATCATCTGTTCATTACGGCTGATTGCTTGTTCCTTTTTGGCTGTCATTCTTTTGCGGACAGCAGGATGTACAATGCTATTTAAGGCTTTCCGCTCTTTTTCATCATGAAAAATAATGGAGCCCAGTTCCGCACGATCAATTGAACCGTCTTTGAGCAGAACCCTTTCCCCAAAATGACGGACAATTTCCTGATAAGCTTCTTCTCCTTTTTCAACAGCTAATCTGGCTTCTATATCCGCGTCGATTACAGTGTATCCTTTTTCGATGAGGAGAGATGAAACGGTGCTTTTCCCGCTTGCAATCCCGCCTGTCAAACCTACAGTCAGTGACATAGTGTGTTCCTTTCATATAAAATGCTAGATTTTTAATATCCCGATTACGATTAAAATAATTCCAGGGATGAATGAGAACTTATGGACCCACCCGCTTTTGGAGAAGAGGGATCCTACTTGCATTCCCATAAACACAAACAGAGAACTCATAACGGCGACTGTCATTGCCAGGTAGAAAGGCGAGTACCCAAGCATAGCTGCACCGATCCCAGCTCCGAAAGCATCAAGGGATAAAGCGAGCCCGAGCATCAGTGCTTCAATTCCTGTGATGGTTCCGGATTTGTCAAAATCAGCGGACATCGGCTTTTTCAGGATATTAATGACAAGCCCAAGAGATTTGATTTCCAGGTTCACAATCGTTTTTTCATGCGGCAGGACATCCTTAATCTTTTCCGGCCTGAAAAATTGATAAAGTACCCAGGCACCAAGAAAAATAAGTATGACTCCCCCAAAACTTTCAGCTAAAGCCGGAGATAAAAAGGCTTCTATAAAATGGCCAATAGTCATGGCAGCCATTAATGTTAAAGCTGAACAGCAAGCGATTATACTGATCGATTTAAATGGTATGCTCATTTTCCTTAAGCCATAGGTTAAACCGACACTAAAACTGTCAAGACTGACAGCAAAAGCAAGTATCAAAAGAGAGAATGTATGCGCCATAGAATAGAGCTCCTTCCTGTCAATCGCTACGATAGTATATGGAAGAAGCCCATCCAATGTTATTCGAAACGCATTTCAGCTCTATTCTGCATTATTATTTTTTCTGGCATGCTGGACAATAGACTGTCCCTCTGCCTCCTGTCACGATCCGCTCAAGCGTGCTTCCGCAGACTTTGCAATCTTCCCCTTTTCGCCCATACACATAAAGTTCAAGCTGAAACATGCCAATTTGCCCCTGGGAATTAACATAGGAGCGAATGGTGCTCCCTCCCTTATCAACCGCTTCCCTCAGGGTATCTGCAATCTCTTTGTGAAGTGTCTCCAATTCGCTTTTTGTTAAACTATTTGCCGCTCTTTCAGGATGTATTCGTGAACGGAATAATGCTTCATCGACATAAATATTTCCTAACCCTACGATCGTTTTCTGATCGAGAAGTGCAGTTTTGATATTGCGGGTGGTCCGTGCAAGTCTTGCAGCAAGATCTTCTGCCGTAAACTCTTCTCCAAATGGTTCCGGTCCCAGGTGTGCCAGCGGAAGAGTCTTAAATTCTTCACCCTTTGCATATAAGTGCATCGTTCCAAATTTACGGACATCCTTATATCTGAGCTCTGTGCCATCTGTAAAATGAAAAATCACATGAGTATGTTTATCAACAGGCTCTTCTTTTAAAAAAAGTCCGTACCTGCCTTCCATTCTCAGATGGGACACAAGGGCATAATCAATGGTATAGAGTATTAGAAACTTTCCTCTCCTGCCAATGTCCTGAAAAATTTGGCCTGCTAAAGCATCCTTGAATTGAACAAGCTCTTCCGGATGCTTAACCATTTTGGGCCAGAAAACCGAAACATGTGCAATGGTTTTGCCGATGACCAATTCCTGCAATGTTCTTCTGACCGTTTCAACTTCAGGAAGTTCAGGCATGGTCCTCCCTCCTTTGTAAATCAGTTAAAAATGCTTTGGACTTTGCTTTATGATATATATTGAATCCTGTTTGCCGGGGTGTTAATTTCCGCTGCAGGCACTCGCTTTCCGCGGGGCTTCCGGGAGCCTCCTCGGCGCTATGCACCTGTGGGGTCTCCCTGGGTTCGCCACTCCCGCAGGAGTCCCGCACCTTCCACTCCAATTAACACGATCTTTAATAGCACTTAGCATATCACAACAAGAAAAATCATTTTAGGTGAATTACTTGCAAAGTAATTTCCTCAAGACCAACTTTTATTTCGCATCAAACCACGTTGGCCCAAAGGAATAATCCACTTTTAGCGGAACTTTCAATTCTACTGCATTTTCCATAACGTCCGGTACGATTTTTTTGAGCGTTTCTATTTCATCCTCTGGCACCTCAAAGATCAGTTCATCGTGAACCTGCAGCAGAAGGCGTGCTTTGAGTTCTTCTTTTCTTAGGCGGTCAGCCATGTCAATCATGGCTTTTTTTATTATATCGGCCGCGCTTCCCTGGATTGGTGTATTCATGGCGGTTCGTTCTGCAAAGCTTCGCAGGTTGAAGTTTCGGCTTGTGATTTCAGGCAGATACCTTCTTCTGTGAAGAAGGGTCGAGACATATCCCTTTTGTTTAGCATCATGGATAATATCATCCATATACTGCTTAACGCCAGGATAACTTTCCAGATAGCGGTCAATAAATTTACCCGCTTCTTTCCGTGTGATACCCAGGCTTTGGGACAGGCCATAATCACTGATTCCGTAGACAATTCCAAAGTTTACGGCCTTTGCATGGCGCCTCATATTGGATGTAACTTCATCGGCATTAACGTGGAATACTTCCATTGCCGTTTTCGTGTGAATATCCATATCTTCAATAAATGCTTCAATCAGCTTTTCATCATTCGCAATATGAGCCAGTACTCTCAGTTCAATCTGCGAGTAGTCTGCTGCAAAGATGGCCCAGCCAGGTTCTGAAGGGACAAATGCCTGCCTGATTTTTCTCCCTTCCTCCAGACGGATCGGAATATTCTGCAGGTTCGGATCTGTTGAGCTTAACCTTCCTGTCTGTGTAAGAGCCTGATTAAATCTGGTGTGGACTTTGCCTGTTTCATAGTTAACCACCTTAAGCAGGCCTTCAATATAAGTGGATTGAAGTTTGCCAAGCTGGCGGTAATGCAGAATGTCCCGGATAATTTCATGGCTGTTCTCTAGTTTCTCCAGAACATCAGCAGATGTGGAATACCCTGTTTTTGTTTTTTTAATGGCAGGCAGCCCTAATTTTTCAAAAAGGATCACACCGAGCTGTTTTGGAGAATTGATATTAAACGCTTCTCCGGCAAGCTCATGTATGCGCTTTTCGATTTCATCCAATTTGGAGAGCAGGTCTTGTCCCATTGTTTTCAGGCGCTCAAGATCCACTTTAATACCGGTTGATTCCATATCAGCCAAAATCAGAGACAGCGGCATTTCCAGGTCATAAAAAAGCTCGGATTGCTGGTTTTCCTTCAATTCACTATCCAATTTTTCCTTCAATGTCATCAAGGCCGCTGCTTTCCTTGCCAAATGCCCGGCGAGTTCCTTTTCTTCCGGAATCCGCCTTTTTGCTCCTTTTCCGTAAAAAGCTTCATCAGATTGAATCGCATTATAGCCATGATTTTTTGCTATAGAGGCCATATCTTCAATAGTCTGAGATGGGTTAATAAGATAAGAAGCAATATAAAGGTCAAAATCGGCACCTTTTAGATGAACTCCATGATGCCGGAGTGAAACTTCCGATCTTTTGGCATCATAGACTGTCTTCTTTTTCGTTTCATCTTCAGCCCACGTTTTAAAAACATCTGACTTTAAGGCCGTTTCTTTGGAGAAGAAAAAATTCCCCTTATCATTCGCAACGGAAAAACCAATGATGTCTGCATAATGGTAATTATCTTCTAGAAGCTCAACATAAAATGCATTTTCATCGGTAAACATCTCTTCCTTAATCTCATCCGCAATGATAAATTCAATTTCTTCAAGTTTCTCTTCGACCGCTTCTGTGTCACCGCCCAGCTTTTCCAGTAAAGAGTTAAAGCCTAATTCTTTAAAGATGTTTATAACTTTTTCTTTATCAAAACCTTCATATTCAACATCTTCAATTTTAATTTCAACAGGGGCTTCTCTGGTGATAGTGGCAAGTTCTTTGCTCATTAAAGCTTGATCCCTGAATTCTTCCAGCTTTTCTTTCAGTTTTTTCCCGCTCACCTTATCAACAGAATCCAAGAGCTCTTCAAGGGTTCCAAACTCTTTCAGCAATTTAAGGGCTGTTTTTTCCCCAACTCCCGGAACTCCTGGGATATTATCGGAACTATCTCCCATTAGGCCTTTCATATCAATAATCCTGTCAGCTGTGATTCCGTATTTCTCTTCTATATGAGCTGGTGTGTATTCTTCAATGTCAGTAATGCCTTTGCGGGTAATGCTGACTGTTACAGCATCAGAACTTAACTGTGTTAAATCCTTATCCCCAGATATAACTTTAACTTCATAGCCATCTTTTTCGGCATGCAGGGACAGTGTTCCAATAATATCATCCGCTTCATAGTTTTCCAGTTCATATCTGGAAATCCCGTAAGCATCAAGAAGTTCTCTGATATAGGGGAACTGCTCTGATAGCTCAGGCGGTGTTTTCTGCCTTCCGCCTTTATACTCGCTGAAGGTTTTATGGCGGAAGGTTGTTTTTCCGGCATCGAACGCCACAAGAAGATGAGTTGGTTTTTCATCCTCGAGAATCCTTTGCAGCATCATGGTAAATCCGTAGACAGCATTTGTATGTATTCCTTTATCATTGTTTAAAAGCGGCAGAGCAAAAAATGCCCGATAAGCTATGCTGTTGCCATCAATCAGAACAAGCTTTTTTTTATCCAACTAATATCTCCTCCTATCAGAAAAGCGGAAGGCGCCCGCTTAATAAAGGCACGCAGACTAAAAACGCCACGTCCTGTGGCAACGTCTGCATAACCCACATCCTCCCAAAAGCTATCGCTTTCGGTCGTGCGATGTTTATGCTGACGAAGCCTTCCATGTCCTGTGGGCCTCAAGCATATGACAAGCCGGCTGAAAGGGTGTTCTTTAACCTTTTAGACGGATTGGCCTAGACCCTAGAGCTGATGGCGCCTGAAGCTAGACAGTTATCTAACTAGAAAAGCGCAAGCGCCTTGCCCACAATAAAAAAGCCGTTATTTTCCTTTATTCTATCATGAGCAGATAGAGAAAGAAAAATAACGGCTTTGGGTTAAAAATTATTAATCCGTATACCCCATCAGCAGTCGGGCATATGGTGAGTCCGAAGGGAGAACAATTACAGTTTCACCATTAATGGTCTTTTTATATGATTCTAGCGTGCGGTACAAGGAATAAAATTCAGGATCCTTTGAGAAGGCTTCGTTGTAGACTTTCGCAGCTCCCGCTTCTCCTTCCGCCCGGATCGTTTCAGCATCCGCCTGGGCCTTGGCCAGCATTTCCCTGACATTCCTGTCCGTTTCAGCAATGATGATATTCTTCTGGGCATCACCCTTGGACAAGTATTCCTGGGCTGTTGACTGGCGCTCTGAAATCATTCTGGTGTACACGGACTGTTCGTTTTCAGAAGGTAAATCTGTTCGTTTAATTCGTACATCTGTTACTGTGATTCCATAGTTATCATTAGAAAGCAATTCATTCACTTTAGTAGTAATTTGATCATTCAATGATCCCCTTGATGACTTTTCATCATTAATTATTTCATCATAATTCAGCCGGCCCAATTCGGAGCGGGTCACAGAGTAGATGAATTCTTCCATTCTGGCCTCCGCTCCCTCCAATGTTCTGGCATTTGAGATCATTTTCTTCGGGTCATCAATTTTCCATACTGCATAATTATCAATAATCATAACCTTTTTGTCCTTTGTATTGATTTCAGCTTCGGACACGTCATAAGTCATTTGGTATTTAGGGAGCGTGGTAACACTTTGGATAAATGGTATTTTGTATGTTAATCCAGGCTCGCTCTCAATCCGGACTACCTCTCCAAATTGACGGATGACCCTGTACTCCCCTTCCTTTACAATAAAAAGGTTGCTGAAAAGAATTACGAGTGCGGCAACGACAAGCACAAGGATGAGTCCAAGTTTGGTATAACTTTTCCACTGGAAATTCCCGCCCCGTTCATTGATATTTACCACATTTTGATCACTCATTATCCTCACCAGCTTCCTCTTTCGGTTTGGCCTGTTCTTTCTCAAGCGGCCTGATCGGGAAATATTTCATTGTATTTCCATCGTCATTCATAATGTAAATTTCAGCACCTGGAAGGACTTGCTCCAGCGTTTCAATGACAAGCCGCTCTCTTGTGATATCAGGATTATTCTTATATTCTCCATACAATTTATTAAATACTGCCACATCTCCACGTGCTCTTTCCAGACGGGCCGCTTTTTCACCTTCCGCTTTGGAGGCAAGAGCCTCCTTCTCACCTTCTGCTTCATTCATTCTCTGGTTCTTATATTTTTCTGCTTCATTTTTTTTGGTATTGGCGGTTTCCCTCGCATCCGTTACATCCGTAAAGGCTTTTCTGACATCATCATTCGGCAGTTCCACATCCTGCAGTTTGACTGCAAGAACGGATATGCCAATATCATATTTGCCAATTAAAGAGGTTAGGAGCTCTCTGACATCCGCTTCAATTTCTGCTTTTCCTGAAGTTAGTGCATCATCAATTTTAGATCCCCCTATAATACTTCTTAAGGATGAGGAAGTAGCATCATATAGGATTTCTTCTGGATCTTCAGCATTATAAAGATATTTTTCCGGATCCGTAATTTTCCACTGTACCACCAGATCTGCCAGAACGATATTTTCATCACCGGTTATCATCTTTGTCTCATCAGGAAAATCCTTTATTTCTCCATCCTTTTCTTCATATCCAAACTGGAGCGAAAAGGTTTCCTTTGAAAGCTTCTCCACGGTTTGGACAGGCCATGGCAGTTTGAAATGAAGTCCCGGCTCCGTAATGCCTTCCTCCACTTTCCCAAATGTTAAAATGACTGCCTGATCCGATTCATCGACGGTGTACCATGTTGTAAAGGCAACTATACTTAAAATAACAATTGCCAGAATTAGCCCTGCGATTGTATAAATCCGCTTTAAGCTGACCATTTCTCTCTCCCCTTCCCTAGCACTCTTTCTATAACTTTTCATACGATTTATTTACGTAAAGGTTTCATAAATATGACAAAAGTTCAAGAAAGAAGGAAAATCAGCAAAAATGAAAAAGGCGAAAGCGGGGTCAGCTTTCACCTTTTTCTATGGCTCCTTGGATGAAGGGGTTTAACAATTATGATTTTATCAGCGGAATGTAAAGGGGACATAAATCTGCTGTAAAAATAATGTAAAGATAAACCTGCCACTTCACCCATTTTTTTCATTATTCATTTTGGGAAGTTCAATTATAAAGGAGGTACCTTTGCCGACCTCACTTTTTACTGAGATGGATCCTTTATGTGCTTCAACCAGATGCTTAACGATGGCAAGGCCCAGTCCTGTACCGCCTGAATTCCTGCTTCTAGCTTTATCCACCCGATAAAAACGTTCAAAAATACGAGGAATTTCACTGGCTTCAATTCCAATCCCCGTATCCCTTATTTCAGTCAAAACTGTGCTGCCGGTCTTTGCTGCTGAAATATAGATGACTCCCTGATTCGGCGTATAAGAAATTGCATTGGATATGATATTTATAAACACCTGCTTAAGCCGGTGAATATCTCCTTCGATATATACCGGCTTTTCATCTCTCTGATATTTAAAAACAATTTCCTTTTCTGCTGCTTTCCCTTTCATAATGGCCATCACATCTTCGAGTACATCAGTCAGGTCCAGCTGCTGAATGGAAAGGCTGAATCCTTGCTTTTCGATTTTCGATAGATCCAGCAAATCCTGAATAAGAGATTGAAGCCGGTCACTCTCCTTCAAAATGATACTGAGGAAATCATTTAAAGCCTGTTTGTCTTCCATCGCACCATCCAAAAGAGTTTCCGAAAAACCCTTTATCGAAGTTATAGGTGTTTTCAATTCATGGGAAACGTTTGCTACAAAATCCTTCCTCATCTGCTCAAGCTTTTTCAGTTCTGTAATATCATGAAAAACAAGTAAAATCCCTTTCCATTCATCATTCGTGCCAATAATCGGGACTCCATATACTTCAAAGTAACGTCTTTCGATATTGACGGGAATAATAAGCTGTTTTTTTACTTTCTGCTCAGTCATGAAAATTTCTTCGACCATTTCGGTAATACCTTTGTGCTCAATCACTTCATAATAGAGTTTATAAAGATATTCGGAAGGATTTACATTGAAAACCTCTTTATATGGCCGGTTCATTAAATTAATATAGCCTCTGCTGTCAATAAGAATCAGGCCGCTTCCCATGTTTTCAATGAGAGCCCCAAGCCGGTCCTGCTGCATTTCCTGGGACTTCACCATTTCCTGAAGATTCCTCGCCAATACATTGATAGACTTACTAAGCATACCTGTTTCGTCTTCCTGGTCTTCATATGTTCTTGCACGGTAGTTTCCCTTTGTAAGTTCAATTGCAACCTTTGTAGCTGACTCGATAGGTTTTGTATACCGTGCGGTAATTCTTGATCCAAGCAGAATAATCACAAATAAAGAAAGCCCCAGGCTGATAGTCAAAATCCACCAAATCTGCTGGTAAGCCTTTTGGAATTCAGCCATCTTTGTGCTTAAGAAGATATAGCCGTCCTTCTCGCCATTTATTATGACAGGCTGCCAATAATAGTGCAGGTTAAACCCTCCGGCCACTTCCAATCCTGATTCATTTGCAGATTCCTTTTTTAGTACTTCTAATATAATTTCCTGATGCCTGCTTTGTGTTGTCTCACTTTTAACGCTGCTGTCCAATAGTATTCTGCCCTGGCCATCCGTAACTGTTACACGCAAATCAAGAATGTCCCCGAACTCATTGATTTTGTCAATACTTAGGGATCCAATGCCCCCGTTGCCCTCAACATAGCTCGATACCAGTTCAGACTCTTTTTGCAGACGTGCATCAAATGTTTGTAAATAATAGCTTTTAAAAAGCTGGCCTAAAAGAAGGCCCAACGCAATTAAAACAACCAGAATTAAAGTGAGCAATGCGAATAGCAGGCGGGTGCGAAACGTGTTCATTCTCCTTTAGGCTCCTCCAATTTGTAGCCCAGTCCGCGAATGGTCTTTATATATACAGGTTTTTTAGTGTTGGTTTCAATCTTCTCTCTTAAATGGCTAATATGTACATCAACGATTCTTGTGTCTCCCGCAAAATCATAATTCCAAACTGCGCTAAGAAGCTGATCCCTTGTAAGAACACGGCTCTTATTCTTGGCAAGATATAATAGCAATTCAAATTCCTTCGGAGTTAATTCAAGGAGTTCATCTTCAAAATAAGCTTCATAATGCTGCGGAAATATCTTCAGGCCGCCAATCCGCAAAGAATCGCCATCTTCTGTTTTCTCCTCAGCAGCCTCAGGAACAAATTGAGTTCTCCTTAAGATGGCTTTAACTCTGGCAACCACTTCCCGGGGGCTGAAAGGCTTTGTCATGTAATCATCCGCACCCAGTTCAAGGCCAAGGACCTTATCAAATTCATCATCCTTGGCAGTCAGCATTAAAATAGGTGTCGCAATTTTCTGCTGTCTAAGCTGTTTGCATACTTCAATTCCATCAAGCTTTGGAAGCATAAGATCAAGTACAATTAGATCCGGCTTTTCAGAAATGGCCAAATCTTTTCCCTCCTGGCCATCCATGGCTGTGATCACTTCATAGCCCGCCTGCTGCAGGTTATATTGAAGTAAAGTTACGATAGATTGTTCGTCATCTACAACTAGAATTTTCTTATCCATACGATCCTCCGAGTGAATGAATTACCCCTGTTTTGAAACCTCAGCTGAAACAGCACCATTGGAGTGTCAGCGATCTTTATAAAAGCAGGTATCCCTCCTGCCTATCAAACCCCTATTTGCCATATACCTTTATTATAATATATTTCATGATTTTTTTTCGGATCAATTGTTGGATAAGACTGGATTCATAAAAAAAGATGTGCGTCTTCTGCACATCTTTTTACTATCAGAAATTATCCAGAGCATTCCCATCCATTGGCTGAGGCTTGTATGGCGGGCATATAAGGAGCTGTCCGTTAATAACCGTCTGATCCTCTTCATTTGTTCCCTGTACCTTAATTTGTACGGTGTGACTTGACGTGTTCACTTCTGTTACCTCGAATAAAAATTGAACGGTGCCATAATGATAGACAGGCTTCACATACTCGATCTCCTGCTTTAAAACATGGCTTCCTGGCCCCGGCAAATATTTTGATATGGCTGAGTTAATGATGCCATTCAGCATAACACTTGGCACAATCGGCTTTTTATAAGGTGTTTGTGAGGCATAGTCATGCTGGATATATAAAGGGTTTGCATCGTTCGTTAAGCCCAGGTACAGCAATAGGTCCTTATCTTCTATTTTTTCTGTAAGCGTCAGTTTTTCACCAACAGAAATTTCATCAATGGTTCTTCCCAGTTTTCTTTTCTTTCCAAGCAGCATATCTTAGCACCTCCAAGTATTGTAACCGTTTACATAGTTGCTGTAAAAAAATAGACTGTAAAATATTTTAAATTATTCAGTCTATTTTTTATATGATATCATTTTATACTATTTCCCAAAAGAGCTTCAAGTAAAAAAATTCGGAGAGCCGACCCCGAATTTTTTTACTATTTATTTTTCAAAGTTATTGACTAGCTTAAGAATTCTGCACGTTGATTTCAGCACGGGTCACTTGCTTTCTGGGGGCGGGCGGTGCGCCGCCTCTCCGCTCCTGCGCCTGTGGAGTCTCACCAGGACATTGAGGTTCAAGTGACCTCCGCTCCAATCAAATCAGCGATTAAACTGAGACTGCTGCAGTGAAAACACTAGCCATCTTTCCTTAGTACGCTAAAACTTCCATTACCTTGCGAACTGAATATGCCGATTTATCGAGGGCAGCTTTTTCCTCGCTTGTCAGTTCAAGTTCTATTATTTTTTCAATACCGTTTGCACCAAGGATTGCAGGCACACCCAGATAGATTCCTTCGTAGCCATATTCTCCTTCAAGGTAAGCAATGGAAGGCAATACACGTCGCTGATCTTTAAGGATAGCTTCACACATTTCCACAAGGGAAGCAGCCGGAGCATAGTATGCACTTCCGTTGCCTAATAAGTTGACGATTTCTCCGCCGCCTTTACGCGTGCGCTCAACTATGGCATCAAGACGATCTTTTGAAATTAATGTTTCCAAAGGAATGCCGCCTGCATATGAATAGCGGACTAGCGGAACCATATCATCACCGTGTCCGCCAAGTACGAATCCTGTAATGTCTTTAACAGACAAATTCAGTTCCTGGGCCACAAATGTGCGGAAGCGGGCTGTATCAAGAACACCCGATTGACCAATTACACGGTTTTTGGGGAAGCCTGATTCTTTGAAGACTGTATAGGTCATCGCATCAACTGGATTAGTCAGGACAACAATATAGCTAATTGGGGAATGTTTTACAATCTCCTGAGCTACGCTTTTCATAATCTTCTGGTTCGTTTGAACAAGGTCGTCCCGGCTCATGCCTGGCTTCCTGGCTATGCCTGCTGTAATAACGACAATGTCAGAGTCCTTTGTATCTTCATAGCTGGAAGTACCCGTGATGTTCGCATCGAATCCTTGAACAGGACTTGCTTCAAGCATATCAAGAGCTTTACCCTTTGTCGGGTTTTCCATTTGCGGAATATCGACCAGCACAACGTCTCCAAGTTCCTTTTGGGCAAGCAAAAATGCGGTTGTCGCTCCAGTAAATCCCCCACCGATTACAGAAATCTTTTTGCGTTTCAATGACATGAGCAGTTCCTCCTTTAGGAAATGAAAGTATCAGGAATTTGCATTCCTTATGTAAGAGGCTGTTTTATTAAAACAGCCATCCTATTAGCTTTACACATTCATCACTTACAAAAATCGCCAGCTGCCCAGCTGCAGAAGTTTCCCCAAGAAGCAATCCAAATAACACTGCAGAAATAGTATATTAGCCAAAAGCGCCTTTTATTAAAGGCGCTTTTGTTTTTTACTCCATATTTTTAATTAATTCGTCTGCAAACTCTGAGCATTTCACTTCAGTTGCTCCATCCATTAGACGGGCAAAATCATATGTTACGACTTTTGAAGCGATAGATTTTTCCATAGATTTAACGATCATGTTTGCAGCTTCGTTCCATCCAAGGTGTTCAAGCATTAATACACCTGAAAGAATAACAGAAGAAGGGTTAACCTTATCAAGGCCAGCATACTTTGGAGCTGTACCATGAGTTGCTTCGAAGATCGCATGTCCAGTTTCATAGTTAATGTTTGCTCCTGGAGCAATACCAATGCCGCCAACCTGTGCAGCAAGTGCGTCAGAAATATAATCGCCGTTCAAGTTCATTGTCGCAACAACATCAAACTCTTTTGGACGGGTAAGGATCTGCTGAAGGAAAATATCAGCAATCGCATCTTTAACGATAATTTTGCCAGCAGCTTCTGCATCTGCCTGTGCTTTGTTCGCTGCTTCAACACCCTGCTCATCTTTAATGCGGTCATATTGAGCCCAAGTGAATACTTTTTCTCCGTACTCCCTTTCAGCAAGCTCATAACCCCAGTTTTTAAAGGCACCCTCAGTAAATTTCATGATATTGCCTTTATGTACAAGTGTTAGAGATTTGCGGCCTTCTTTAATTGCATACTCGATGGCAGCGCGTACAAGACGGCTAGTTCCTTCTTCTGAAACAGGCTTAATGCCGATGCCTGAAGTTTCTGGGAAGCGGATCTTATTAACGCCCATTTCATCCTGAAGGAATGAAATTAGCTTTTTAACCTCATCAGAGCCTTTTGCATACTCAATGCCAGCATAAATATCTTCAGTATTTTCACGGAAAATAACCATGTCAGTATCCTGAGGGCGCTTAACTGGAGAAGGAACACCTTCAAACCAGCGAACCGGACGCAGGCACACAAATAGGTCAAGCTCCTGGCGAAGCGCAACATTCAGGGAACGGATGCCGCCGCCGATTGGCGTTGTTAATGGTCCTTTAATCGCAATTAGATATTCATTAATCACATCAAGTGTTTCAGAAGGAAGCCACTCACCAGTCTGATTGAAAGCTTTTTCTCCTGCTAATACTTCTTTCCAGACAAGCTTGCGCTCACCATTATAGGCTTTTTCAACTGATGCATCCAATACACGGGAAGCTGCTGCCCAAATATCAGGACCTGTTCCGTCTCCTTCAATAAAAGGAACGATTGGATTGTTTGGTACATTTAATACACCATTAGTAACTGTGATTTTTTCACCTTGCATTGTTATACCCTCCATTTTGAAAAGTGCGAGCATCAGCCTTTATTTTTATATAGTTTCGGCACGATGCTGCATCAGTATATCAGAATCAAAGGTTAGAAGGCATTTGCCCCTAACCTTTTCCCTGCTCTCTCTATTACAGCAATTTTTTGATAAAAAGTAAAATGCTGAGTAGTAATTAGTTCTATTAATCTGCTTTTTCTGCTTTTTAAAGACCTCTTTGCTCTACTGGAACGAATTTTTGCATTCCCGGGCCTGTATAGTCAGCACGCGGGCGGATCAGACGATTATTTTCATATTGTTCGAGAATATGGGCCAGCCAGCCGGATACGCGGCTTACAGCGAAAATCGGCGTGAACAGATCATGGTCGATTCCCAGGCTGTGGTATACAGATGCAGAATAGAAGTCGACATTTGGCGGAAGTTTTTTCTCTCCGGTAACAATCGCTTCAATTTGCGTGGACATTTCGTACCAGTGTGGTTCCCCGGTAAGTTCTGTAAGCTTTTTGGACATTTCTCTTAAGTGCTTGGCACGAGGGTCGCCCTGACGGTATACACGATGTCCAAATCCCATGATTTTCTCTTTCTTTTCAAGCTTTTCACGGATATATGGCTCCACATTTTCAAGAGTGCTGATATCAGTAAGCATTTTCATTACCGCCTCATTGGCACCGCCATGCAAAGGCCCTTTTAAAGCGCCAATTGCAGCTGTAACTCCGGAATAGATATCTGACAATGTGGCTACACATACACGTGCAGTAAAAGTGGAAGCATTTAGTTCATGGTCTGCATGAAGAACCAGCGCTTTATTAAATGCTTCAATTGCGATTGGTTCAGGCTCTTTGCCTGTAAGCATGTATAGGAAGTTGGCTGCAAATCCAAGATCTGTTCTAGGAGCAATTGGCTCAAGGCCTTTTCTTACTCTAGCAAATGCCGTTACGATAGCAGGCATTTTAGCTTGAAGGCGAATTGCTTTTTTATAATTTGCTTCTTCACCCATCTGGTCTGCTTCTTCATCATAAAGTCCCAATAGAGACACTGCAGAACGCAGAGCAGCCATTGGATGCACTTTGTCAATTGGATATGTTTTAAAATGGTTCAGAACTTCCTCTGGAAGAGAGTAGTTTGCTGCAAGCTGACTCTTCAACTCATCCAGCTCGGATTGAGTAGGAAGCTTTCTGTGCCATAAAAGATAAATAACCTCTTCAAAGCTTGCATTTTCAGCCAAATCATCAATATTGTAGCCTGCATAGGTTAATGTATCGTCTATGATGGAGCTGATAGACGAAGTAGTAGCTACTACCCCTTCAAGACCGCGTGTTACTGTCATACCGAATCTCTCCTTTACATAATAAAATTTCCCCATACCCATTTTTGTCTGTACATTAAACATAAGTAAGCCGAACCTGATTTTTCATTTTTCAGAAAAGCTTCCTTGTCATGTCCACATTCTGTTTTATCTTTACTATGAACACTTTTATAGGGCTGCTGGAGCCATTGCAAAGTCGGCTGTATTAGCCGATCTACAGACCAAAACCATGAAAGGTGAAACTTCCATTTAGTGAAAGGGCACTCCACGATATACGGAAGAAATAAACTTTCTTTTGGCATGCATTCCATCGAGCGGTTGCTCGGTACTCTTTAAAAAAAAGAAAATGCTTACATTTTTTTCTGAATAGAAAAAATAAAATATATTAATAACATTTTAATAGAGCTTAACTGAATATAATAGGTACCGTGAAATAGGTTACGCTTACAAGTCCTATTATAAACAATTATCTGACTTTTGTGAATGAAAAGCACTTAAAATGTTAAAAAATATTATTTTCCAAAAAAAGTTTATTTACAATAATGCCCAAGGGCAATGAAAAACCTTTTGAATCCTTCATTTAAAGAGTTCAAAGATTTTCATTGCCATATACGCAATTCCTGCCCCTATCAGAGGACCGACGGCAACACCTTTAAAAAGGGAAACAGCAAGTATGGTCCCAAGAACAAGAGCAGTTGTTATATGAGGGTCTTCAGCCAGCAGAACGATGCCGCCTTTTGCCAAAAGCGCAACTGCAATCCCTGAGACAAGGGCAACCCATGCATAAGGGGACTTGAACGCTCCACCTAAATCCCGGAAGCCGATTTCACCGCTTGCTATAGGCGCCAGGACAGCGATTGTAATTATGGTTACGCCCCAGTTAATCCCTTTGGACTGCAGGAATGAAAAGGCTTTTGAATCGAGGCCGGCTGCTTTAAGGACAATCAATACAAAGACAGCAATGATCAATGATTGATTTTTTGCTATTACACCAATACCCAGCAATAGAATCAAAAAAATGAGCGATTGGGAAAACATTTGCTAATTCACCTGCCAGCTTTCTATATTATCGTAACATAATTTAATTCATTTTAATAATTTCTGAGTTCTTTACCGGATTTTAATAAATAGAATAAGTATTACTAGACAATAGCTAATTATTTTAGCTTCATCAAAATTGATGTATGATATGACTAATAACATTACATAAAAACGGCAGCTGCAATGACTTAGTCTGTTCTAATTAAATAAGGAGGCTATTACTTGAACCCGGCATATATCTATCGGACCGTAAGATTTTTCTTTGTTATTGGAGTAGTGATCTTAAGTCTCTATGCTTTCTTATATTTATCCAAAGTGACTTACCCTTTCATTATTGGACTGGCCATTGCCTTTCTAATTAATCCCTTTGTCAACATGATGGAAGTTAAATGGAAAATTCCCAGGGCTCTTGCAGTCCTCATTGCTTTGATTCTTATCTTTGCCATTTTTGCTGGATTAATCACATTGCTGGTGGCAGAGATCGTATCAGGTGCAGATTATTTGGCAAAAGTAGTACCGCAGCACCTCGATACTTTAATTGACTTCATTGAGCAGTTCTTTGCTGGGCAAATCATTCCTCTTTATAACCAGCTTGCCAGTTTATTTAATAATCTTGGCACAGGCCAGCAGGATACCATAATGACGAACATAGAAAATGTCGGGAAGCAATTTGGCTCCACTCTGGGAGATTTTATCCAGGCATTCTTCGAGAAAATCCCAAATATCCTTTCCTGGTTTCCCAATGCAGCAACTGTCCTGATATTCTCGCTGCTGGCCACTTTTTTCATCAGCAAGGATTGGCATAGGCTTTCAGGCCTCTTCAGCCGCATACTGCCCAGCCGTGCAAAAAAGAGCGGCAGAACTGTATTTGCCGATCTGCAGAAGGCCTTGTTTGGCTTTGTCAAGGCACAGGCTACCTTAGTATCTATCACGACTGTTATCATACTTGCCGGACTGCTGATTTTGCGTGTCGATTATGCTATTACAATTGCACTGGTGACTGGCCTTGTCGATATAATACCCTATCTCGGAACAGGGCTGGTTTTTGTGCCATGGATCATCTATGAAGCAATCGGCGGAGAAATGAGCAGGGCAATCGGACTTGGCATTCTTTATATCATCGTATTGGTACAGCGGCAGATTATGGAGCCAAAGATCCTTTCATCAAGTATTGGACTTGATCCTTTAGCTACCCTGATTGCTTTATTTGTCGGTTTTAAACTGATTGGATTTCTGGGCTTAATCGCCGGGCCGGTTACTCTTGTACTCATCACAACTCTTCATAAAGCTGGAGTATTCAGGGATATCTGGTTGTTTATAAAAGGCAATGAGGAAGCAGATTAAGATGATGATCTGAATGTGGGCATCCCTTAATCTTAATCAGGCTATGTAATGGATTGCCTATTTGGCACTTGCATAATCAAAAGTGTGAATGCGTCCGAAAATAAAATGGCCAATAAAATAAACAAGCCGCTCCAATTTAAAGGAGCGGCTTTATATATAGCTTTTTTCACCTGATTATCGTGATTGTTCCCTTGTTCATCCATTTTTTCAGACCTATATACAGGATGTTTTTAAGTACTTTTCTTGCAGAAGGAAGAAGCAATGTAAATCCTAATGCATCTGTAATGAATCCCGGTGCAAGAAGCAGGGTGCCTCCAATAAGGATGCAGGCCCCATCAAGAATGGCATCTCCAGGCATTTGCCCGCAGCGCAGCTGATCCTGTATTTTTCTGATTGTTTCAAGACCCTGTTTTTTGGCCAGATAAGCACCGAGAACGCCTGTAAACAAGATAACCGCAAGAGTAGGCCATAGACCAATTGTGTTCCCTGATAGCAGTAAAACACCAATTTCAGCAGCAGGAACGATTATCATCAGCAAGAGAATGTAGCGCATCAAGCCACCTCTATTTTGTATAAGACTTACCTTTATTATACCAAACATGAAACTGAGAATATAACAATTTGTCTGTCCCAGGAATCCAAAAAAAAGAAGGGCGAACCCTTCCTTTTTTAATCCTAATTACAGCACGCTTGCGTGGCCGTTATAAATTACACCTCGCTGAGAATCGACTGTTACTTCCTGCCCATCTTTGAGAAGGGTTGTTGCTTTTTCAACCCCTACAATGACAGGTATGCCAATATTAAGGCCCACGACAGCCGCATGGCTTGTAAGTCCGCCTTCTTCTGTAATAAGTGCACTGCATTTTTCAATGGCAGGGACCATTTCACGGTCAGAACCGATAGTAACCAGAATAGAGCCTTCTGTTACTTTTGCCAATGCTTCCTCTGCATTTCTTGCCACAACGACTTTTCCAAAGGCTGATTTGCGCCCGATTCCTTGTGCCTTAGCCAGGATATCCCCCACTACATGAATTTTCATTAAATTGGTGGTACCAGCTTCACCAACAGGCACACCAGCTGTAATAACCACTAAATCTCCTGATGCGACAATTCCGCTGTTCACACTTTCCTCAACTGCAATATCAAGCATATCGTCTGTAGTTGACGCTTTTTGGCCAATTTGAGGATAAACACCCCATGTTAAAGATAAGCGCCGTGATACATAGTCGTTTGAAGTAACAGCAACAATAGGAGCTTTCGGACGGTACTTTGAAATCATCCTTGCTGTATGGCCGCTTTCAGTCGGTGTAATAATGGCGTTAACATCCAGGTTTAGAGCTGTATGTGCCACTGATTGTCCAATGGCATCTGTAATGTTATGTTCATTATCTTTGCTTCGGTTTGATAGAATTTCTTTATGATCCAAAGCAGATTCTGCTCTTGATGCGATGTTGTGCATCGTCTGCACAGCCTCGACAGGATAAGAGCCCGCAGCCGTTTCACCGGATAACATGATAGCATCAGTACCATCAAAAATGGCATTTGCTACATCACTCGCTTCTGCGCGTGTTGGACGGGGGTTGCGCTGCATGGAATCCAGCATTTGTGTTGCAGTAATAACAGGTTTACCCTGTGCATTGCACTCTTTAATTAATTTCTTTTGCACAAGCGGAACTTCTTCTGCCGGAATTTCGACACCAAGGTCTCCGCGCGCTACCATAAGACCGTCGGAAATTTCAAGAATTTCATCAATGTTATCTACACCTTCCTGATTTTCAATCTTAGGAATGATGTTGATATAAGAGGCATTGTGCTCCTCAAGCAGCTGTCTGATTTCCAAAACATCAGACGCTCTGCGGACAAAAGAAGCGGCAATGAAATCTACGCCCTGTTCGATTCCGAAGATGATGTCCTGAGCATCTTTCTCCGTTATGCCAGGAAGATTCACAGATACACCCGGAACGTTGACGCCTTTTTTATTTTTAAGTGTTCCGCTATTTAAGATTTTTGTGTGAATTTCACTGTTGGCTTTATCGATTTTTGTTACTTCAAGTCCAATTAAACCGTCATCAAGCAGAATTTTGCTTCCTGTGTGTACATCTTCAATTAGCCCTGCGTATGTAACAGAAAACTTTTCTGCTGTTCCTTCAACCTCGTTCATGGAGATAATAATGTTTTCCCCAGCTCTCAGTTCAATCGCACCTTCCAGCATATTGTTTGTGCGGATCTCCGGCCCTTTTGTGTCTAAGAGGATTGCTACTGTCTTTCCTGTCTTTTCCGCAGCTTCACGGATGTTCTGAATTCGCTGTCCATGCTCCTGGAAATCACCATGGGAAAAATTTAACCGGGCAACATTCATTCCTGCTTCAATAAGCTGTGTTAACTTTTCAACACTTTCACTGGCAGGTCCAATAGTACAAACGATTTTCGTTTTACGCATTTTAATTTACCTCCTGATTTGATGCAGCTTGAATACCAGCACTGACAGCTTTATGCCGCTTGTGCCGGCTTATATCTGATTAGATTAAATAGACAGCTCTTTCGAAAGTTTGTATAGGTCCAGGTCAAGTGTATGCTCTCTATCCAATATTTCTATTATATCATGGTCAACAAGTTTATTATTTTGAATTCCTACTGCACGTCCGCCTTTGCCTTCAAGGAGAAGTTCTACTGCATGTGCTCCAAGGCGGCTTGCCAGCACCCGGTCGAATGCAGTTGGGGATCCGCCCCTCTGCATATGGCCAAGTACAGAAACCCGCGTATCAAAGTTTGTTGTATCCTTAATCTGCTTGGCAAATTCCACTCCGCTGCAGACTCCTTCTGCAACCACAATGATACTATGTTTCTTGCCCCGTTCATGTCCCTTTTTAAGTCTCTCTGCAATTTCATCCATACTATAGCCTGCTTCAGGAATGAGGATTGTTTCCGCACCGCCTGCTAATCCTGCACATAAAGCGATGTCTCCTGCATCTCTTCCCATTACTTCAATGATAAATGTTCTTTCATGGGAAGTAGCCGTATCACGGATTTTATCAATTGCATCAATAACCGTATTTAAAGCTGTGTCAAAGCCAATAGTATATTGGGTTCCCGGAATATCATTATCGATGGTGCCAGGTACGCCCACACAAGGAAATCCCTGCTCTGTCAAAGCTTTTGCTCCACGGTATGAACCGTCCCCGCCAATTACCACAAGACCTTCAATACCGTGCTTATTCATCTGTTCAATGCCTTTTTGCTGGCCTTCTTTTGTTTTGAACTCTTCGCTTCTTGCCGAATGCAGGACTGTGCCGCCGCGATGGATGATATCACCAACCGAACCAAGGTCAAGCTTCTTAATATTCCCTGACATTAAGCCGGAATATCCGCCATAAACACCATACACTTCAATATTATGATAAATCGCTTTACGGACAACTGCACGTACAGCTGCATTCATGCCAGGAGAATCGCCGCCGCTTGTTAATACTCCTATTTTCTTCACAATAATCACCCCGAATGTATATTTATATAAAATAAGAAAGCGTGTTGTCTGCTGAGCTGTTTATTCACAGCCTATAAATCATGGACACCGCCTGCCCAGGAATTTTGTATGTAATATAGGCTCTTCTTTATGTAAAGCAGAGCATAGTCTGCTTATCTTATTATTTAACAAAACGCTATTGAATATTTCTAAAATACCATGAAGAAGGGAGCATCTCAACTTTATCAGGCAAATTCAAGGAAATACAGAATTGTCGGGTAACTGAAAGCGGTTTAAATAGAAAAACCTGCATTTTTTACTTTGAAAGTGGTATTTGTATAAGCCTCCCGCTGACGTAGATGGCTTGTGCACTGAAATAGGCAAAAAATAAAAGCGTGCCCGAAAGCACGCTTTTATTTTACCCCAATAAATTCCTTTAAAAACGAATATTCACCAATGGATTTGAACTTGTTGTACCGGTGATCGATCAGCTGATCTTCAGAAAGATCCAACAAATCCTTCAATGATCGATAAAGGACCTCTCCGATTTCTGCAGCCTGTACCTTTACATCTTTGTGGGCTCCGCCCTTTACCTCTTCGATAATCTCATCCACAACACCTAATTCTTTTAAATCCGGAGCAGTAATTCTCATGGATTCTGCAGCCTTTTTGGCCTGCGTGGCATCTTTCCAGAGAATAGCAGCAGCTCCTTCTGGAGAAATAACCGAATAAGTGGAGTTCTCAAGCATATGAATATGGTTTCCCACACCGAGAGCCAGCGCTCCGCCGCTTCCGCCTTCACCGATGACGATACAGATAACAGGCACCCTAAGACTGGCCATTTCAAACAGGTTTTTTGCGATCGCCTCACTCTGTCCGCGTTCCTCTGCGGCTTTCCCAGGATAGGCGCCCTTTGTATCAATGAAACAAATAATCGGCCTTCGGAATTTATCTGCTTGCTTCATTAGTCTTAATGCTTTTCGGTAACCTTCGGGATGCGGCATTCCAAAATTTCTGCGGATATTCTCTTTTGTGTCTTTTCCGCGCTGATGCCCGATGACGGTAACCGGAAGGCCCCTAAACTTTGCAATGCCTCCAACAATGGCTTCGTCATCCCCAAAAGCACGATCTCCATGACACTCGAAAAAATCCTCAAAAAGAAAGGAAATATAGTCCTGGGTGGTAGGCCTTGCGGGATGTCTTGCAATCTGCACACGATCCCACGGTTTCATATTTTCATATATATCGGCTTCTAATTTCTCCAAGCGCGCTTCCAGCTTCTCTATCTCAGAGGATAGGTCTACATCGGCTGTTTTTGTGAACTCTTTTAATTCAGCAATCTTTTTTTTCAGCTCCATAACCGGACGTTCAAATTCTAATTCTCCTGCCATTGGAAGTCACCTCCTGGTTGATGTATTGATAAAATGGCTGATATCTTGTCCTTTAACTCTGTTCTGGGGATGACTGCATCCAATTGACCGTGTTTTAATAAGAATTCTGCTGTCTGGAAGTCTTCCGGCAGTTCTTCACGGATCGTTTGTTCTATGATTCTGCGCCCCGCAAAGCCAATCAATGCACCTGGTTCCGCCAAATTGTAATCTCCCAGTGAAGCAAAGCTTGCAGACACACCGCCTGTTGTCGGGTGAGTCATGATGGAGATAATCAGGCCTCCATTATCACTGAATCTTTTTAAGGCTACACTTGTCTTAGCCATTTGCATCAGGCTTAATACGCCTTCCTGCATTCTTGCTCCGCCTGATGCGGTAAATATAATAAAAGGAACTCCAAGTTCATCAGCTTTTTCAATGGCACGGGTAATTTTTTCTCCGACTACTGAGCCCATGCTTCCCATTCTGAATGTGGAATCCATAACGGCCACTGCTATTTTTTGGCCATTTACAGTGCCTGTCCCAGTCACTACCGCTTCATTAATCTTTGTTTTTTCCCGATCCTTTTCTAGCTTTTCAATATAATCCGGGAAATTAAGAGGATTTTCAGATATCATGTTTGCGTTAATTTCATCAAAGCTATTGGCATCCAAAAAGCTTTCCAAACGCTCTTTTGAATTCATGGTGTGGTGGTATTGACAGTGGAAACACACTTTAAGGTTCTTAACCAATTCTTTTGTATACATGATCTTCTTGCAGTTCGGACACTTTGTCATGATTCCTTCCGGCACATCCTGCTTTGCCGTTTCCGATGGAATGGTTGCATATTTCTTCTTCTTCGTCTTAGTGAAAATATCTTTAAGCAAGATGAAACCTCCCTGATAATCGCTGAATCAATTCCATTAATTTCAACAGTGGTCAGACCACCGATTTAAAAATGAATGCCTAACTCTCCTAGGCTCCATTAATGCTTGTCTGATTATTTAAATATAGAGGATATCAGCTATAAAATTTGCAAAAAATTGTCGTTAGCCTTTCGACAATTTTCTCAGATTTCTATATACACGAATAACTTCGGATTCATTTCTGGAAATCAATGTCTCAATCAGCTTTGCATATTGTTCCTTGGTTACCATCATTGTCTCCAGATCCAAAGAATTATAATAATCTTTAAGGATAATCCAGATGCGGAGGAATAGATGATTATCTGCAAGTGTGACGATTTCCAGAAAAAAGTCATCATCTGAATAGTCTGCTTCAAGAGACCACTTTTTGAACCTAAGAAGCTGATCTTCTCCAGCCTTTTGAATGATTAGCCATAAACAATCAAGTTCGATCAAGAACTTGGTTTCTTTAACATCTCTGATGGATTTCTTATCCTGAAGAATAAACGTGCTAAGCAGCTGTACGAGCTGATGACCTCTAAAATCCCTCATAAAAGTCCCCTCGCCCCTCCTTGTCTCTATTAAACCAAGAAGTTCAAGGGCTCTTAATGCTTCCCGAACGGAAGAGCGCCCGACACCCAGGCGCTCTGACAGCTCTCTTTCGGAAGGCAATCGATCTCCAGGCTTAAGTCCGTCATGTTCAATCATGGACCTAAGCTGTTTGACAATGCCGATATAAACCTTCGTGTTATTTTGAGGTGAATTCACGTATGGAGTCACTCACCTTTTCCAATGACAGCAAGTTGCTTCGTTTTTTCCTTTACTTCTTCAGGATCCACTTTAATGCGGGCAACACCGGTTTCCATTGCTGCCTTTGCCACTGCAGCCGCAACTGCAGGTGCGACACGGGGATCGAATGGCCCAGGGATGACATAATCCGCATTCAGCTCATCCTGATGAACCAAATTGGCAATGGCTTCTACAGCAGCTACTTTCATTTTCTCATTGATATGAGTTGCACGGACATCCAGAGCCCCTCTGAAAATTCCCGGGAAAGCCAGCACATTATTGACCTGGTTTGGAAAATCGGATCTTCCTGTTCCAACTACCATCGCTCCAGCTGCTTTCGCTTCTTCAGGCATAATTTCAGGAGTTGGATTAGCCATAGCGAAAATAATCGGGTCCTGATTCATGGCACCAATCATCTCTGCCGTTAACGCTCCAGCCGCAGAAACCCCGATGAATACATCTGCACCTTTAATAACATCAGCTAGGCTTCCATTGGCATTTTCACGATTCGTATACTTCGCTACTTCATTTTTTATCTCATTCATTCCCTGTGGGCGGCCTTCATAGATGGCACCCTTGGTGTCACACATAATAATATCGCGAACACCATAGCTGTATAGAAGTTTAATGATGGCAATTCCGGCCGCACCGGCACCGTTTGCCACAACCTTAATTTCATTCATTTTCTTTCCTGAAAGCTTCAAGGCATTCACAAGACCTGCAACAGTCACAATGGCAGTGCCATGCTGGTCATCATGGAAAACAGGAATATTTGTTTCCTTTTTTAGTCGCTCTTCTACATAAAAGCAATTTGGAGCAGCAATATCTTCAAGGTTTACGCCTCCAAATGTAGGTTCAAGAAGTTTTACAGTCTCAACAATTTTATCAACATCGGTCGTATTGAGGCAAATCGGAAATGCATCCACTCCTGCAAAACTTTTGAATAGTACAGCTTTACCTTCCATTACAGGCAGGGCGGCTTCCGGCCCGATATTTCCTAATCCCAGCACAGCTGTTCCATCGGAAACAACCGCAACCATATTACCTTTCATCGTATATTCATAGACAGTTTCCGGCTTATCATAAATCTCCTTGCAGGGCTCAGCAACCCCTGGGGAATAAGCAAGGCTTAAGTCTTTGGCATTTCGCACCTGTACTTTTGATTTAGATTCCAATTTCCCTTTATTAGCTCTATGCATATGCAGTGCTTCTTCGCGTAAGGTCAAAATTTTCACTCCTCATATTCCGGATAGGATTTATATATAAACATAGATCGACGAAGAAATACCTGCTGCCTTTCTGCTTGATTATCAGATGGCGCAGGGCTTATCCTTCGCTTCAGTGGTCAGACCAGTTTATTTTTCTTCTTACAAATATACCATAATTGTTATTGTTGTAAAGGGTAATTACTTTAAAATGACGTTATTCTGCCCAAGCACTTTCATAAGCAATTGAAGGAAATCTTCTGATGGCGAGATCAGGTCTTCTTCACCCAGGCGAATGGTTTTTCGGGAGCTTTCATAATATAAAACCACCTGAACCCGGCCTTCATTTTTCTTAAATAACTCTTTAAGCAAACGAAGATTTTCGGATGTTTCCCGATCCTCGGTAATCCTTAAATATAAAACTGGATCTTTGTTTTGCAGTTTTTCAATTGCTTCCTTCACATCATCCAGATGCTGGACAATCAGCTGCTTCTTTCCGTCCCGTTCCTCAATCCTTCCTTCCGCAAAGACGATGCTTCCCTGGGAGCACAGCATTGAAAATCGGTTAAACACCTTTGGAAAAACAACTGCCTCCATATCCCCTGTCTGATCGCTCAAGGATAGAAATGCCATTGGCTCTCCTTTTTTCGTACGGATCTTTTTCACTTCGGATAAATATGCAACTGTTTTTGCCTTATTTGCATTTCTTTCGAGTTCAATCAGCGGACTGGCATCCAGCAGGTGAAAAGATGATTCGTAGATTGAAACCGGATGATCTGATAAATACAGGCCCAGCACATCTTTTTCAAATCTCAGCTTGTCCTCGGAACGGATCGGATCTACTTCGGTATATTTAGGCTTAGGAAAAAATTCATCATCCTCAAAGAAATCAGCTTGATCGTCTTCCGGCATAACAAGCTGGGCATGTTCCGCAGCCACATCCAGGCTGGCAAGCAGAACTGCTCTATCTTCCCCAAATTCATCAAAGCTTCCTGAATGAACCAGGGACTCGAGGACCTTGCGATTAACAGCTTTTGTTGAAACCCTTATGCAAAAATCAAACAGATCTTCAAAGCGCTTATTTTTCCTAGCCTGAAAAATATCCCTTAAAGCTGCAGCACCTACGCCTTTTATGGCTGCAAGACTATACCTGATTGAATCTTTCTCTACCAGAAACGAATAGCCGCTTTTATTTATGGATGGCGGGCTGAGCGCCAAACCCATCTGTCTCAGTTCTCCGATATACTGGGCAATCCTGCCTTCATTGCCTACTGCTGAAGTCAGCAGTGAAGCCATGAAGTAAAGCGGATAATGAGTTTTTAAATATGCCAGCTGATAAGCTATGAAACTGTATGCAACCGCATGGCTCCGGTTAAATCCATAGTTTGCAAACCGGACAATTAGATCATATATATCATGAGCAGCTTGTTCATTATAGCCTTTCTTTACTGCTCCCCCTACAAAATGGACACGCTCACGGTCAAGCACTTCTTTTTGCTTCTTGCTGACCGCTCTCCGAAGCAAATCGGCTTCACCCAGTGAAAATCCTGCCATTTTTGCAGCGATTTGCATAATTTGTTCCTGATACACGATGACACCATACGTATTTTCAAGAATAGGCTTCAAATCAGGATGCGGAAATATAATCGGCTTCCTTCCGTGCTTTCTGTCAATAAACAGCGGGATATTTTCCATAGGGCCGGGGCGGTAAAGGGCATTGACAGCCACAATATCTTCAAAGCGCGTTGGCTGGAGCCTTGTCAGCACACTTCGCATCCCCTCAGACTCAAGCTGGAAAATGCCTGTAGTATCTCCTCTTCCCAAAAGACTGTATACTGCCTCATCATCCAGGGGAATGTTTTTTATATCAATCTGTGTGCCTGTCTTTCTCTGTATAGAGCTTAAGATATTCTCGATTAGTGTCAGGTTCCTAAGACCGAGAAAATCCATTTTTAATAGGCCGACATCCTCAAGATGCTCCATCGAGTATTGGGTCAAATAAACATTCTCATGTCCCTTTTGAATGGGAATGGCCTCAACCAGCGGGTGCTCGCTGATTACAACGCCGGCAGCATGAGTGGATGTGTGCCTTGGGAGACCTTCCAGTTTGATAGCCGTTTCAAAAAGTCTGCGATTTAAATCGGATTCCTCGGTGAATCTTCTTAAAGGCTCTGATTCTTTGTAAGCCTCTTTGAGACTGATGCCCAATTTGGAAGGTACTTTTCTTGAAAGCATGTCCAGCTCTTTCGGATTAAGCCCAAATGCCCTGCCGACATCCCGTAGTGCCGCCTTAGCTGCCAATGTTCCAAACGTAAGAATTTGAGCAACATGCAACTCTCCATATTTCCTGGACACATACCGAATCACCTCATCCCTTCTGTGATCCGGGAAATCGATATCAATATCAGGCATGGAAATTCTTTCTGGATTAAGGAACCGCTCAAATAATAGCTGATGCTCAATTGGATCCACATCTGTAATATATAAGACATAAGCAACCATTGAACCGGCAGCAGATCCCCGCCCCGGACCGGTTAAAATTCCATTTTCTCTCGAAAACTTCATAAAATCCCAAACGATTAGAAAATAATCGCTGAATTTCATATTCTTAATTATATTCAGCTCATACTGCAAACGCTCCCTATGCTCACCATCTGCATCCGGATATCTGTCAGCAAAACCCTTCCAGCAAACTTCTGCCAATAGCTCATCGGCACTCATCCCTTTTACAGCAGGGTATTTAGGGAGGTTCTGTTTATCCAGCTCAAGCATAACATTGCATTGCTCTGCTATCTTAATCGTATTCTCCAAAGCATCCGGATAACCCGATAACAATTCTGCCATTTCCCCGGATGACTTTAAATAATACTCATCGCTCTTCAGCCGCTCTCTCGCTTCATCCTGAAGCTTTTCTCCATTTTTAATGGCCAGCAGGCACTCATGGGCAAAAGCATCTTCTTTTTTTATGTAACAAACACCATTTGAAGCCGCCAGGCCAATCCCGGTTTCCCCGGAAAGCTGAACCAGAAGTTCATGGTTTTTTTTCTCTTCACGCAGCCCATGATCCTGTATAGCGAAAAAGAATGAATGCGGCTCGAAAAGACTGCTGAAAAGTTCAGCTGTTCTTTTTGCCTGGCCGTATTCACCCGCCTCAAGATAGTGTTCTATTTCCCCGTCAAGGCCGGGAGTTAAAGCAAACAATCCTCCTGCATAGTGCTTAAGCCATTTAACAGGGATGCCTTCAGGTGATTTTGTCTGGACTGTGCTTGTGATTTTTAATAGATTCTGAAAACCCTGCCTGTCTTTAGCCAAAAGGACCATCGGATAAGCTTCCCCTTCGGATATCTCGCTTAATACATCCACAGAGAGGCCCAGGATTGGCTTTATGGACTGCTTAAGACATTCTTTATAAAAGGCAACAGCTCCGTACATGACATTCCGGTCCGTTAAAGCCAGGGCAGGAAACCTGTTTTCCCTGGCGCCTGACACTAGCTGTTCTATTCTTGCCGTGCTCGATAGCAGGCTATAAGCGCTATATACATGAAGGTGAATAAATGACACGTTTCTCACACCCTTAATTTCTCTGTATTTTCATTATAGAACGCCCGTTTCCAAAAAGAAAATATGTTCTCTTTTTAATGGCAGCTAAAAAACATATTTTTCTAAGTTTGTCCATATGATGAAGTATCAAGATAATTCTGGCAGGGCCATTCCTGCAGCGAGGATGGATGATATGAATACCCAGCCCTTTTTTTCCACTTTAATTGATAGTTATTTTATTGCTTTCGGTGTTTTGATAGGAGGTTCAATCATTGGAGGCATGGCTGCTTTTCTGACAGGAAAGCCTCCTTTAAATCAAATCTTCCAGATTTCAAATATGATACGCATCTGGGCTATCATTGCAGCAATCGGAGGAACCTTTGATACAGTTTACAGCTTTGAAAGAGGTGTCATGGACGGACAGACAAAGGATATATTTAAGCAATTCATGCTGATTCTTTCTGCTCTCGGAGGGGCCCAGACAGGCGCCATGCTTATTAACTGGCTGACTCAGGAGAACATTTCAGCATGAGGATACCGCCTTACTACCGATTGCCATCCTGGCAGCGCTTTTTAGCAGGAATGGCCCTAGGGGGCATCATCAGCTGGTTTATTTTTTTATTTGTTTTTGGACAATGGCAGGAGAGATACAGCAAAGAAATCAAGCTTCAAAAGGATGCTATCTTTGAATTGGAAAAAGATAAGGAAATCTGGCAGGAGGAATTCAAAAAACTAAATAAAGAAAACCAGAAAAAACTGACTGTCCAGGATATATCCATTAAAATTGTCAACAGCGAAAAATATAAATTGGATTCCTTCAGTGTTTTTCAGCTGGAAGATGAAATAAAAGAGGATATTAGCATGATGGTTGCCAAAGACATCGATACTGTTTACAAAAGCAGCGAACTGATCAAGAAAATAATAGAAAATAAAACACATCGGGTAAATGAAAAGAGATACCGGGTCGAAGTTAAAGAACTGGTCATCTATACAACCGTCTCAATTGAATTAAATATCATGCTGGATTAATGCCCGGCTTTTGCCGGGCATTATATTTTAGTTAGCTTTGCAGACATCCTCCAAATCTCTTACAACCGATTCCATCTCTTCCCATGAATAAATGGAAGCTCCGGCAGCAAGAGGATGTCCTCCGCCATTATACTTTCTTGCAACTTCATTAATAATTGGACCCTTCGAACGGAACCGCACACGGATTTGATCGCTCTCCTCGATAAAGAAAACCCAAGCTTTTATTCCCTTCACATCGCCTAGAACACTTACAAGCAGGGAAGCTTTAGAAGGTACTGCCTGAAATTCTTCGAGCAGTTCTTTTTTCAGGATCATGACAGCTGCACCGCTGCCTCTCATTTCAAAGTTCTGCAGTACATAGCCTTTCAATTTAACAATATTTGCGTCCAGCTCATACATCTTATCAAACAGTTCCGGCCGCGAAAAATTATAGTGAATCAGTTCACCTGCATATGCAAACGTCTTTTCTGTCGTGCTTGGATAGAGGAAACGGCCGGTGTCCCCTACTATTCCGGCAAATAACAATCTAGCAGCTTCATCAGACATTTTCAGACCCTGATCTTTGCCGAAAAGATAAAACTCATAAATCATTTCACTGGTAGAGCTTGCATCCGTATCAACCCACATCATATCTCCATATGGATCCATATTCGGGTGATGGTCAATTTTGATCAGTTTATTACCCGTTCCATATCTATCATCACATATCCGTTCCGCATTTGCTGTATCACAAACAATGACCAGCGCCCCATTATATGCATCATCAGATACTTCATCCAGCCTTCTCATATAATGAAGTGTTTCTTCTTCCTTCCCGACAGTGAAGATTGATTTTTCAGGGAATGAAGCCTTCAGGATTTCAGCAAGGCCTCCCTGTGAACCATATGCATCCGGATCAGGACGGACATGCCTATGAATAATGATTGTTTCATATTTTTTAATTTCATCAAGTATCTTTTGTTTCATGGCGCGCTCCTTTTTTCTGAATACTACTTTATTTTTACCATATCATCGTGAAAAGAAAAAGAAAACACAGCACGCTTATGGCAATTTTTTATTAATGAAGGTAAAATAATAAGAGATTGTCGAAACTTGGAGGTTATGAAATGCCTATCTTTGTTATCCTGATTATTCTCTCTTTTTCTTTCTATATTTTCTACAAAGTGAAATTCTTCAGAAGCAGACAGCCGGCTGAAAGACAATGGATATCAGCCAAGTCCAGGATTGCGCTTGGATCATTCGTCGCCATATTTGGCCTTAATCAGCTGTTTTTATACAATACAACAACAGCTCTTATTGTGGGAATTGTGTTTATCCTTGTTGGGGTATTAAGCATATGGGGCGGCATGAAAGCATATAAGTTTTACATGCCTCACGCTGCAAAAGAAGCTGAGGAAGCAAGGAAGAGTTAAATTTAACCGGATTTCCGTAAGTGCCTGCAAAAAAAGCCGTTCAAAATGTGAGCGGCTTTTTCTTCATCAGATGGAAAATATATCCTTGAACACTTATTACTGTCTAACGCAAACAGCCGGCCCCCTCGAGATGAGGCCCTCAGGACAAGGGAGTCTTCGTCATCATAAACATCGCACGACCGAAAGCGGCAGCTTTTGGGAGGACGTGGCGTTCTTGGTCTGCGTTCCTTTGTGGGCAAGGTGCTTCTGCTTTTCTTGTATTAATGTCTGTCAATTAGCTGGCACATCATCATTGCCTTGCCTACAAGGACGCCTTCGTTAAAAACTTCCACATCCACTTTTCCGAACTTCCGTCCTACTTCCAATACTTTTGGATAGATTTCAAGCATACTGTCGATTTGAACAGGCTTAATAAAGTAGACCGTCATATTTTCAACTACGAGATCACCTTTTTTATAGCTTCTTAACACTCTGTTTGCAGCTTCCGAAACAATGGTTGTAAAGACCCCATAGGATATCGTTCCAAGGTGGTTGGTCATCTGCGGAGTAACCTCACAGCGATAAACGTCATCCCCTTTGGTTTTTCCCCTAGTCATAACCAGCTGGTTGGTGACTATATCGTCAATTGTTTCACCTACCTGCGGCTGCCTTTGGATCATCTGCAGCGCCTTCAGCACATCCTGACGGCTAACAATCCCTTCAAGTTTATTGGCTTCATCTACCACAGGAAGCAATTCAATCCCTTCCCATACCATCATATGCGAGGAAGAGGCAACGCTCGTTTTTCCGCCAACCGTCATAGGGTTTTTGGTCATAATTTTTTCAATAAGCGTTTCTTTATCATGTCCCATAATATCCTTGGAAGTGACAACTCCCTGCACTTTTAGATTACTGTCGACAACCGGGAATCGGCTATGGCCGGTTTCACGATTGTACGTTAGCCAATCTGCAATTGTATCGGTTGTTTTCAGGAAAATCGCTTCTTTCAGAGGAGTCAGGATATCTTCAACAAGTACAATCTCCTTTTTGATAAGCTGGTCATAGATAGCCCGATTGATCATAGTTGCAACTGTGAAGGTGTCATAGCTGCTTGAGATCACAGGAAGCTGCAGATCGTCAGCAAGTTTTTTGACATGGTCTTCTGTATCAAAGCCCCCAGTAATTAACACAGCAGCCCCAGCCTTCAATGCCAATTCGTGTGCCTGGGTCCGGTTTCCGACAATCAGCAGGTTTCCGGCATCCGTGTATCTCATCATCGCTTCAAGCTTCATCGCTCCAATAACAAACTTGTTCAGTGTTTTATGAAGACCAGCTCTTCCTCCGAGTACCTGGCCGTCAACGATATTAACAACTTCGGCAAAAGTAAGCTTCTCAATATTTTCTTTCTTTTTCCGCTCGATTCTTATTGTCCCAACACGTTCTATTGTACTGACATATCCCTTATTTTCAGCATCCTTAATTGCTCTGTAAGCAGTCCCTTCACTCACAGCGAGCGCCTTGGCGATCTGTCTGACCGATATTTTTTCTCCAATTGGCAGTTCATCAATGTAATGTAATATTTGCTCATGCTTAGTAGCCAAGACTTTCACCCTCTACAAATTATTCCTTATTTTTCATTATAAGGGTAAAGAGACCTTGATACAATTGACTTCGGCAATCTTAAATTATCGCAGGCTAACGGGCAGTATAACCCCCACTTCAAGACTCAGAGCAATCAAGAAGATAGGTAGGGGTCAAACTGCCCATAAAGGCCCGATAGAAGAACAAAGACTAAGAACGCCACGTCCTCCCAAAAGCTGCCGCTTTCGGTCGTGCGATGCTCATGCTGACGATGCCTCCTTGTCCTGTGGGCCTCAACTAACAACAATGAGGGACACTGATTGAAGTTTCACTTTATCTGCCGAAGGAACGCACCCGCTTCCTTACTGCCATTTTGCGCACCCGCTTCCCCGAAGCAGCCGCTTTTTTCGGGGCAAACAACAATGCAGTCAGGTTTCCGGCAATGACAAAAAGGGCAAGGGCCAGCCAGCTGATGGCAAAGATCCCTTCAGTCCCTCCATTAAACACACCCATTCTAGGAGCGGCATAATAAAGCAGCAATCCGCACAGCAGCAAACATAGCAAATATCGATTTTTATTCAATTTAGCTTCCTCCTTTATCCTATCCTCCCTAAAATGTATGCGGACAGGCTGGGAAAATGATTGGTTTTTAAAGAAAAGCGTAAGCGCCTTGCCCACCCCCGACAAGCATAAGACGAGCCCTGCAAGAAGGGGTTCTTTCCTTCTGGAAGGGATTGACTAGTCTTTTGTCCCCAGGAGTCGCAACTAGACAGGCTTGTGACCTCGAGGGGATAGGCTGCTTGCGCTAGACAGTTATCTAACTTCAGGATTTATACATTCCTCATTAACAAACGCAGCCTCCATCGGAAGCTGCGTTTTCATATTATAATTCGATTGATTCTCCTGCTTCCAGCACCTGCCCGACTCCTGTTTCCAGCATGCTGATGAATTTATGCGGATCCTGCCTGATTGGCGGGAACGTGTTGAAGTGAATCGGAACCACCTTTTTGGCGCCAAGAAGTTCTGCTGCGTATGCTGCATCATCCGGACCCATAGTGAAATTGTCCCCGATCGGCAGAAATGCCAAATCTATCGGATGCCGGTCGCCAATTAACTTCATGTCAGAGAAAAGCCCTGTATCCCCTGCATGGTAAATCGTTTTTCCTTCTAAAGTGATGAGAACACCGGCTGGCATTCCCAAATAGATGATTTCCTGATTCTCTGTCTCGAGGCCAGTTCCATGAAAGGCTTGTGTCAGCTTCACTCTTCCGAAGTCAAAATCATATCCGCCTCCGATCGACATTCCATGCGCGTTAACTCCCTGCCAGCCCAGATAGGTGGCAAGCTCAAAGTTGGCAATGACAAGAGAGTCATTGCGCTTTGCCAGTTCAATCGTGTCCCCAAGATGGTCACCATGTCCATGGGTGACAATGATGACGTCTGGCTTCTGGTCCTCAGCTTTTAAGTCTGTCAAATCATTCCCGGTAATAAAAGGATCTATTAAGATGGTTTTTCCCTGTGATTCGATCTTCACTATGGCATGGCCATGAAATGATACTTTCAATTTTATGCTCCTCTCTAATTTTAGGTTATGTAAGTTACTTCAACGAAAAACAAGTTATTCCTGCTTTCTTTTAATATATACCCGATTGGCAATCTTTAAAAAGTTTACATTTTCTTATTTAGTTGCTACTCTCAAAGTATAAGTAAATAAGGAGGTTCACTATGAATAATAGATTGCAGAAACTATCTCAGTGGATGAAGGAAAATGATATCCAGGTCACCTTTGTAACATCACCGGATAATGTTTATTATTTAAGCGGCTTTTTAAGCGACCCACATGAACGCTTGCTTGGGCTGGCTGTTTTCCAGGAAGAAGAGCCTTTCCTCGTATGTCCGGCCATGGAAAAAGAAGATGCCAAGAAAGCAGGCTGGAGCCATGAACTTATTGGCTACAGCGATATTCAGAACCCTTGGGAATTCATCCAGACATCCATACATAAGAGAATTGGGAAGGTAAATAAAGCAGCAATCGAAAAAGAGCATATGAATGTAGAGCGGTATGAAGCCATCTCTGCTCTGTTAAGCGGCGCTTCATTCGCTTCGGCAGAAGAAAAGCTTCGCCAGCTTCGGATGGTTAAAGATGAAAAAGAATTGGAAATCATTCGCGAAGCATGTGCACTGGCCGATTTTGCGATTGAAACAGGCTGTGCCGAGATCCAGGAAGGAAAAACTGAACTGGATGTTCTAGCTGCTGTAGAATATGCGTTAAAGAAAAAAGGCGTTAACGAAATGTCTTTCTCTACCATGGTCCTGACGGGGGCTAACGGGGCTTCTCCTCATGGCACACCAGGAATGACGAAGATTCAAAAAGGGGATTTAGTCCTATTTGACCTCGGAGTTGTCTGGAATGGCTACTGCTCAGATATTACTAGAACTGTAGCTTACGGTGATATTAATGATAAACAAAAAGAAATTTATGATACCGTCTTAAAAGCTCAGCTTGCAGCTGTTGAAGCGAGCAAGCCGGGAGTCACTTGCGCAGATATTGACCTGACAGCTAGAAACCTGATAGCAGAAGCCGGCTACGGCGAATATTTCCCGCATCGATTGGGCCACGGACTAGGTGTGAGCGTTCATGAATATCCTTCACTAACAGAAACAAACTCACTTTTGCTTGAAGAAGGTATGGTTTTCACCATCGAGCCGGGAATCTATGTCCCAGGCGTTGCCGGAGTGCGGATTGAAGATGACCTTGCTGTAACAGCAGACGGAGTTGAAATTTTAACCAAGTTCCCGAAAGAGCTTCAGGTTATTAAATAGACATTAGAAAAAATTCCACAAAAAAATCCGGAGCTATTCAGCTCCGGATTTTTTTTGAAATAAGGGTTTAAATTCTGAATTGAGATAAGTGTCAAGCTCCAGGCGCCGATAAGCGGATACCTGGAGCTTTTCCTATTGCTGTTCCAATTGCGTACTCGTATCTGAATAGTCAAGGCTATGGGCCTCTGCTACCGCTTTGTAAGTCACATAGCCATTTAACGTATTAACTCCCTTTAATAAAGCCTCATTATCCAGACATGCCTGCTTGTAGCCTTTATTCGCAATTTGAACTGCATAAGGCACCGTCACGTTGGTCAGTGCAAGAGTGGATGTTCTGGGAACTGCTCCAGGCATATTAGCTACCGCATAATGAACTACGCCATGCTTTTCATATGTGGGATTATCATGGGTCGTAATTCGATCAGTTGTTTCGAATATTCCACCCTGATCGATCGCAATGTCCACAATTACAGAGCCCGGGTTCATCGTTTTAATCATATCCTCTGTGACAAGCTTCGGTGCTTTTGCTCCCGGAATAAGTACGGCTCCAATTACGAGATCTGAATCCTTAACAGCTTCAGCGATATTGTAAGGGTTAGAGATAAGCGTTGTTACTTCTTTTCCGAAGATATCATCCAGCTGCCGAAGGCGGTCGGGATTCAAGTCAATCATTGTTACCTTTGCCCCAAGGCCTATTGCCATTTTTGCCGCATTGGTTCCAGCAACCCCGCCGCCGATTATGGTAACATTTCCACGCTGTACACCTGGTACCCCCGATAGCAGGATTCCTTTCCCTCCATGTATTTTTTCTAAAAATTGGGCTCCTACCTGAGCTGCCATTCTTCCGGCAACTTCACTCATTGGAGTCAATAGAGGCAAAGTCCGGTTGGGAAGCTGGACTGTTTCATAAGCAATGCCAGCTACTTTCTTATCAATTAAAGCACTTGTCAAATCAGGTTCAGCAGCCAAATGCAGATATGTAAAGAGAATTAACCCTTCCCGAAAATATACATATTCGCCTTGTATCGGCTCTTTAACCTTCATGACCATATCCATTGACCATGCCTCTTCTGCAGTTTGAACAATATGTGCACCAGCACCTATATAGTCGTTATCCGAAAAACCGGAACCTGTCCCGGCATCCGCTTGGATATAGACTTCATGTCCAAATTGAATGAGATTCATAACCCCAGCAGGGGTCATCGCAACCCTGTTTTCATTGTTTTTTACTTCCTTTGGAACTCCGATACGCATGCTGCATACCTCCGTAGTTTAAGTGAAATACCTATTAACTTTATATGGCTATTTGACGGAAAAGTATACAAAACCTTTGCCCATTTTTACTTTTTCCGGCATTCTTAATTCTCAGCTAAAAAGCTCTCATGATTAATGAGAGCTTTGCTTCTTTTTCTTATCGGAGATGGCCTTCATTCCGTTCGTGAGCTTTCATGTCAAACTCGGCATTCGGCTGATCAATAACACCGCTGTTATAGGCATTCATAATTTGTTCGCTAACTTCATTTGTCCCCTGCTCATCAAAAAAATATGCGGATCCTGCTTGTGGTTCTCGCTTTTCCATCCTCATCTGCTCCTTTAATATATTTTTATCAGCCTTACTATTGTTCGATTTTTTGTTACAGATATTCAGATTTTACAGCTGTATAATATAGGTAAAGGAGGAGATACAAATGGGCATGAAGTATAAAAACATATTAGTCGCTGTAGATGGTTCAACGGAAGCAGAATGGGCTTTTAAAAAAGCAATTGAAATTGCGAAGCGCAATAATGCTTCTCTTGTCTTGGCACATATCATTGATACCCGCACTTTTGCTACTGTTGAAGCCTATGACCGCACAATAGCTGAAAGGGCTGACCTTTTCGCAACTGAATTAATGGAAAAATACAAAAGAACAGCAATGGATGCAGGCATCGATAATGTAACATATGAAGTCGATTATGGTTCCCCAAAAGTGAAAATTCCAAAGGATATTGCCAGAAAGCACAGCGTCGACCTGATCATTTGCGGTGCAACAGGCATGAACGCAGTTGAACGTTTCATCATCGGCAGTGTATCTGAACATATTACCCGCTATGCCCGCTGTGATGTCCTCGTTGTCAGAACGGATAAAGAAGATGAAGAATAGAAAAAAATGGCGCTGCCTTCCGCAGCGCCATTTTTTCATTTATTTATTGACAAACTCTTTAATGCCGAGAGATTCCTTCGCTTTATCAATTGCGATGCTTACTTGTTTGAATCCTGTTCCGCCTGCACTATTTCTTCTTTTGACAGCTGTATAAGGATTCAGCACTTCATAAATATCTTCATCGAACAATGAATGGGCGTTCTTGAAATCAACAAGCGGCAAATCTCCAAGGAAGCATCCCTTTTGTACACAGACAAGAACAAGTTTCCCGACAATTTCATGTGCTTCTCTGAATGGAATGCCTTTATCAGATAGATAATCCGCCAATTCAGTAGCGTTGGAAAAATCATTTTTAGTCGCTTTTTCCATTTGCTCTGTTTTAACCTTCATGGTGCGGATCATCCCTGCAAAGATTTTCAGTGAACCTGTGACTGTCTTTACAGTGTCAAACATCCCTTCCTTATCTTCCTGCATATCTTTATTATAGGCTAGCGGCAGGCCCTTCAGTACTGTCAGCAGCCCCATAAGGTTACCGTATACACGTCCGGTTTTACCGCGGATGAGTTCCGCCATATCCGGATTCTTCTTCTGCGGCATAATACTGCTGCCAGTTGCGAAGCTGTCGTCCAGTTCAATGAATTGAAACTCCTGGCTTGACCAAAGGATGAATTCTTCACTTAAACGAGACAGATGCATCATCAGGATTGAGCTTGAGGATAAAAACTCAAGAATAAAGTCTCTGTCACTGACCGCATCCAGGCTGTTCTCATAGATGCCTTCAAAGCCCAGAAGTTCAGCTGTATACTCACGGTCAATCGGGAAAGTGGTGCCAGCCAGAGCCCCTGCTCCAAGAGGAGATAAGTTTATTCTCTTTAAGCTTTCAGAAAAACGCTCTTTGTCCCTCTCAAGCATCCAGAAATAGGCCATTAAATGGTGGCCGAAAGAGATCGGCTGTGCCCGCTGCAGATGAGTATAGCCCGGCATGATAGTTTCCACATTATTTTCAGCCTGGATGATTAACTCTTCCTGCATTTCCTGAATCAATTCAACAATCTGCTCCACCTGCTTTCGCAAGTATAAATGCATATCTGTTGCCACCTGGTCATTTCGGCTTCTTGCGGTATGAAGTTTACCTCCGACAGGCCCAGACAGTTCGGTCAAATGACTCTCAAGATTTAAATGGATATCTTCAAGCTTTACTGAGTAAGCCAGTTCACCCTTAGCAGCTTTCTCTTTAAGCTGCTGAAGGCCTGTTTTGATTTTTTGAGCTTCGTCCTCTGTGATGATTCCTGTTTTAGAAAGCATGGCAACATGGGCCATGCTCCCTTCGATATCTTCCATAACCAATTCCTGGTCAAATGAAATTGACGCTCCGAACTCATCTACCCATTCTTCAGCAGATTTTGTGAATCTGCCTCCCCATAACTTTTTCACACTGTCACCTTCTTGCTGTTTTGAACAATGCTCTGCACCTTTGTCGGCAATCCCCAAAGCTTAATAAAGCCTACTGCCGCATTATGGTCAAATTCATCATCAGAAGTATAAGTTGCTAACTTTTCATCGTATAGGGAATAAGGAGATTTTCTTCCTTCAACAATCGCATGGCCTTTAAACAGCTTCACTCTCACTGTTCCTGTAACAAAGGTTTGTGTCTCTTTCAGGAAAGCCGTTAAAGCATTGTTAAGCTGCGAGAACCACAATCCCTCGTATATAAGCTCAGCCACTTTTTTCTCAATAACCGGTTTAAAGTGGGCCAATTCTTTTACCATCGTTAAATCCTCAAGCTCTTTATGTGCTTTAAGGAGTGTCATTGCTCCCGGACACTCGTAAACTTCACGGGATTTGATTCCGACAAGACGATTTTCAACATGATCGATACGCCCAACTCCATGCTTGCCTGCAACCTCATTCAGTTCGGCAATAAGCTCGGAAAGCTTCATACTTTTGCCATTCAAGCTGACTGGAACACCCTTTTCAAAACCGATTTCAACCGTATCAGGTGTATCAGGTGCTTTTTCAAGAGAAACAGTAAGATCGTATGCATCTTCCGGAGGAGCTGCCCATGGATCTTCCAAGACTCCGCACTCATTGCTTCTGCCCCATAAGTTTTGATCAATGCTGTACGGAGAATCCAGATTAATTGGGATGGGGATATTGTTTTGTTTTGCATATTCAATTTCTTCCTCACGTGACCAGCTCCACTCACGAACCGGAGCCAGCACTTGAAGATCAGGGTTAAGGGCCTGAATTGCCACTTCAAAACGAACCTGGTCATTTCCTTTGCCGGTACATCCATGCGCGACTGCTACTGCACCTTCTTTTTCTGCTACTTCAACAAGCTTTTTGGCGATCAGCGGGCGTGAAAGTGCAGAGACTAATGGATACTTATTTTCATATAAGGCATGTGCCTGCAGCGCTATTAATGCATATTCATTAGCAAATTCCTCTTTTGCATCAATCACATAAGATTGGACAGCTCCCACAGTTAAAGCTTTTTTCTGGATAAAGTTCAGATCTTTCCCTTCACCAACGTCTAGGCAGCAGGCAACAACAGCATAACCTTGATCCTGCAGCCATTTAACCGCAACTGATGTATCCAATCCGCCTGAGTATGCAAGAACAACTTTATTTTGTGACATTTATATTTCCTCCTTAGATTGTTCGTATAAATATACAACTAAATTATGTTTTTATTCATTTATTATTCTCTTACTTTAACAACCTTTTTTTTAAAAATCAATACTTATTCTAAAAAATGTATAAAAATAAATAAAATTTTCCCAACAAAAAAGGCAAAAGCCCCGTTTTGGCTTTTGCCCTGTAATAGTTTAGTCATTTAATGCTTCATAAACCGCTGAAATTACACTTCCATATTGACTGATGCTGTATGTGTCACCTTGAAACTTATGCGGATCTTTTAATGGATCGATGACTGGAGAATGTTTTTTATTTGTCAGGAGAGCGATAGCTAAATTATTTTCCCTGTCTATCACCGTTACCGTTCCTGTCCAGCCAGTATGTCCAAAAACTTTTTTCCCGGCATACTGGCTGAACATCCACTCCATACTTGAATCTCCGTTCAAACGCCATCCTAACCCATATGTAGGGTTCATATCATATGGTTCTACAAACTCATCAATTGTGCGTTTATCAAATAACTTTACATTTCCATAGCCTCCATCATTAAGCATCACCTGCATCAGGACAGCAAGATCTGAAGTTGTGGAAAAGAGGCCAGCATGCCCGGATATTCCATCCATTGAATAAAAAGACTTCTCATCATGAACCTCTCCCTGGAGAGTATAGGTCCGGATATTAGGGAAGGAAATGACCCCATCCCTGGTGTTGCCGTGTAATTCAGTTGCAGCGAAATCCTTTTCTTTGAAACCCTTGCGGAGCGGATTAAATAAAGTATGCTTTAACCCTAAGGGCTTATAGATATGATTCTCAGTATAATGGTCCAGCTGCATTCCCGTTATTTTTTCAATAATAAATCCCAGCAGCATATAGTCAATGTCACTGTAAACCTGTTTGGTGCCAGGTTCATACTGAAGGGGAGTTTTTAAAATCATGGAAAGCGTTTTACTGCGTTCCTGGGAATACAATTCTCCCGCCCTTTCAGGATTATGATAATGGATGCTTGAAGGAAATCCGGCAGTATGATGAAGCAAGTCGATTATCCGGAGTTCACCTTTCCCTTTTATTTCATCGTCCGCTGAATCTTTAAATGCAGGAAAATAATGCTGAATTTTTTCTTCAAGATTGATCTTACCTTCACTGACAAGATGCTGCAGTGAAAAGTTAACGGCATACATTTTCGTGTTTGATGCTAAGTCAAACATGGTTTTTGTCTTCATTTTCTGCGGGTGAGTTAATGGATCAGTTTTATCAAATATTTTGGCTGAACCATATGCGGAGTTTTTAACAATCTTTCCATCTTTAATTACGACTAAAGCTGCTCCTGGAAAACCATTTTCTATTTCTCCCTCGATCAGCTTATCAACCTCTTTGAGCCTTTTGGAAGAAAAGCCTGCATCCTCGGGGCGCTTTGCTTTTGACAAGGTTGGATATTCTAATGGTTTTTTATGTTTAAAGACTTGCTCTTCTGAACTGCTGCTATCTGTTGTGCCCAATTCCACTCCTAAGGCTGCAATGGGATAAGGCAAAAGCAAACTCAACACCAGGCCTAAAACTGTTAAGCGTGTTATAAACCTTTTCATATTCTCCCCCTTTAAAATAATTAAATATTCTTAATAGTAAATATACTATTCGATTTCTATTAAATCTGCAAACCAATCCCATAGCCTTTCTATTAAATCAGTACTTGTGAACCAAGTTCATTTATTTTCACATTAGTCCCATAATAGTATCTGCAAAAAAGATTGAATACTAAAACATCCATGCACCATAAACACCTTTATAGTAAAATAAAAACAAGATTATCGTTTGGGGGATTCATAATGGAAGAGCATTTTTCACATAATCGTCGTCTTGGCATTCCTATACCGGCCTTTGACCGGGATTGGGATGAATATTCACCAAAAACACAGCAGATGATCCTGTTTCAGTGGGAAAAAATAAGAGGCAGGATTCCTGACCGCATCGCAGAGCTTGAAGCGGATATCAACAGGAAACAGGCTGAGCTATCAGATGAGGGCAATTTCGAAAGATCATGCAGACTTAACAGTGAAATTTCAGAACTGGCATCAGTCATAAATGATCTGTGGCTATGGTATCGAACGAATCAGGATATTACAGGGAAAATGCATTCATAATAGAAAAGCGGAAGCGCCTTGCCCAGGAAGAAATGCAGACTAAGAACGCCACGTCCTCTCAAAAGCCGCCGCTTTCGGTCGCGATGTTTTTGCTGCCGAAGCCTTTCGAAGCCTTCCTTGTCCTGCGTCAACTCGAGGGGGGAGGGCTGCTTACGCTAGACGGTTCTCAAAGTTCAAAATGATACTTCCTTCTCTTTTCAAAAAAACCTTTCCGCGGAGGAAAGGTTTTTTTGCCCTTTATAAATCTTTCCTTAGTTCCCTGACGATATGCCCGAGTTCAGGCAAAATCAGCTTATTCATCGCAAGGCGAACTGCCCCTGATGATCCTGGTGTTGAGAAAACTGCTTTATTTTGAACTGTGCCTGCAGCAGCTCGTGAAAGAATGGCCGCAGACCCGATATCTTCCGTATAGCTTAGCATTCTGAACAATTCGCCGAATCCGTCCATTTCTTTATCAAATAATTGTCTTACTGTCTCAATAGTCACGTCCCTTAACGCAATTCCAGTGCCTCCATTTGTAAGTACAGCATCAATGCCGGGGTTTTCACAACCTTTTAATACGGCCTGGCGAATGAGACTTCCTTCATCCTTGACGATTTCATAGTCAGATATGACATGTCCTGCCTCTTCCAGCAGGCGGATCATCAGCTTTCCGCTTTTATCAGTTTCTTTATCTCTCGTATCACTCACGGTGACCACTTTGCATCTAACTTCTTTTGGCGCTTCTTTTTTATGCTCGAATGTACTCATTTGGCATCACCTTTGCTTATAAATCATAGTTATCCGGGAGTTTACTGCTGATTGTTTTTTCTATGCAAATATCTCATTTGATAATATTTATGAGCGAAATCTGTTACTTTTCTTGTCAGCTGATAATTGGTCCCGGCTCCAATGGCCATGCTGATGAAAGGAATTCCTTGAACGGATTTTCTCCGAAAAAAGTAAATAGCCATCGCTTTAAAAAGCTGCTTCATTGGCTGCTCAACCCAGGTTATATCAGTCAATTCTTCTTTTCCCTCATAAAAATAGAATTCTTCCTGATTCTTCAGCTCGTTCTTTAATTCTTCCCAAGCACTGCCCTGCATGCGCGGCGGCAGTGTGGCTGCGTGAAAAACCTTAAGAGAGCTCATCATTTCGAATGGAGTATTGACTTCAAAACCATAGGTCATGGCAATCAGCTGGACGGCACGAAGATTAATAACCGCCATAGCAGGAATATCTGTACCCAGCATGAGTGAGCTGCCTGAACCTGCAATGCCGCCTTGCGCAAAAGAATAAAGGCGATGCCGGGCAATCTGCTGCTGAGCTATGTATTGAAGCTGGTCGATAGTCAATTGCTTAAGGTCTTCAATCGTTTCAATATCAGAATGAAAAACACGGCCTGCTGTCAAAATGCGCTCTTTCGCATCCATTTGAAGCTGTGAGCCTTGAATAAGCGCATGAAGATGAAACAGCCAGCTATCCATTGCTGAAAAAAATTGCTGCTGAACTTCTTCAGGCAGTAGTGAGAAAGACCTTTCCAATGATTTATCATAAACCATTTCCAAATCATTGGGCTCATAATTTAACAGCTTGTTCTCCCACTCCTGAATACCGGTCAAAACACTTTCTTCCCGTTCGTTCAATGGCATCGCAATTCCTCCCAAAACATTTTTTTCTTGGACTCAGTATAGCATAAGCAGATGATGAATTCTCCTTCCGCCTGGCGGGGACTAAATCTCGATAAAAACAAAAAGACAAGAGCGTTAGCCCTTGCCTTGTTATGAATGTTATTTAGACAATCTCAAAACATCACGTGCAATCATGACTTCCTCATTTGTCGGGATAATCATGACTTTAACTGGTGAATGAGGGTAGTTAATGAATGCTTCTTCACCGCGTACTTTATTTAATGCAGGATCCCAGTATACGCCCATGAATTCCAGCCCCTGAAGAACACGATCACGGATGACATCACTATTCTCACCGATTCCGGCTGTGAAGATGATCGCATCTACGCCATACATGCGGGATGCATAGGATCCGATATATTTATGGATTCTGTTTGCGAATACTTCAAGAGCCAATTCTGCTCTTTCATTTCCTTCAACAGCTTGAACTTCAATATCGCGAAGATCACTGGAGAATCCGGAAACACCCAGCATACCGCTCTTTTTATTTAGAACGTCAAGAACTTCATCTGCATTCTTACCCGTCTTTTCCATAATGAATGGAATAAGTGCAGGGTCAATGTTACCTGAGCGCGTACCCATTGTAACACCCGCTAACGGAGTGAACCCCATGGAGGTATCGATTGACTTTCCGCCTTCAATAGCTGTAATACTCGCTCCATTCCCTAAATGGCAGGAGATGAGGCGAAGCTGTTCAAGCGGTCGGCCAAGCATTTCTGCAGCACGCTCTGATACATATTTATGTGAAGTGCCATGGAATCCATACTTGCGGATGCCATACTTTTCATAATACTCATATGGCAGACTATATAGGAATGAGCTTTCAGGCATCGTCTGATGAAATGCTGTATCAAATACCGCCACTGCAGGCACATTTGGAAGAACCTGCTGGAATGCCTTAATTCCCGTAATATTAGCCGGGTTATGAAGGGGTGCAAGTTCAGAAAGTTCATCTATTTTCGCAAGCACTTCATCCGTAATGACTACAGAATCGTTGAATGCCTCACCGCCGTGTACTACACGATGGCCAATTCCTTCGATCTCATCAAGAGATTTAATAATCTCAAGATTTGTTAATTTATCTAGCAGGATTTTAACCGCAACTGCATGATCAGGTATATCCGTTACTTCCTTGATTTTTTCTCCATTTACAGAGATATTGAAGACTGCATTATCCAGCCCAATACGCTCGATTAATCCTTTGGTAATAACCTCTTCACTCGGCATGTCAAATAATTGAAATTTTAACGAAGAACTGCCGGCATTGATTGCTATGATTTTTGCCATAAAGCTACCGCTCCTTTAGAAGATGTTCAAAGGGACTTCATTGTCTCTCCAAACCCATACTTTTATATAACAATGTGTGATACGACACTAAAAGTAATACAACTTTATTCTGTGCATCGGCCACAATTAATATCTCTCAATTTCCCATTTAAACACTGTAAGCAATACATTTCAAGAAGCACCTTGCAATGGTATCGTTTTCATGATAAATTAAATATTTTCTGATACTTCCCTATATTTAAAGAAAAAGCGGCAGCGCCTTGCCCACCCCGGACATGCACAAAACGTGCCTCTCGGAAAGGCGTCCTTTGCCTTTTTGTGAGGATTCCCCCGAAATGTGGAGGAAACTGCCCAGGGACGATAGGCATATGACGGTTGCTGTAAGAAAGGCGCTCTTCCTTCTGAAAGGAAACGGCTTGTGACCTCGAGGGGTAGGCTGCTTGCGCTAGACAGTTATCAATGTGTAAAAATTATACTTTCCATACATTTAAAAAGAAGCCGGCAAATGCACGGCTTCTTTTCGTTTATCCTTATTTGCTTTCTTTAAACCAGACATCAATTTTCTTGAGAATTTTTTCAGCTTCTGCTGTTTTGGACAAGCTGGGCAAGTTGACCAGCAGAGCCTGCTTAGGTGGAGTGACTCCATCCCCTTTTTTCTGAAGGATAAATATGCTTTTGGCAGCTTTTTCATTTTTGAACATGGTAAGCGGCAGCTGGACCAAACCTTGAATATAGGCAGTTTCCTTAATGAATTCATGCAGCTTTGGTGCCTGTTCACTTTCAAACAGCCCATTTGGAATGATGAAAAATAAATAACCTCCAGATTTCACATGATTCATGCTCTGCTCAATAAATAAGTGATGGGAATAGGAATGTCCCTCATCTGCTTTTAACTTATACTCAGCTGAACGGACATCATTCGGATAATAGCCAATAGGCAGATCACTCACTACAGCATCAGCAGCTTCTATAAACAGGGGCTCAAGGCTATCCTGGTTAAAAAATTGAATGGGATGCTCCTGTAAATTGGCATTTATATAAGCAAGCTTAATTAATAAGTCGTCAATCTCAATCCCAGTTGCCTCAACCGTTTTATCCTTTTGGTGATTCATTACAGTTGTCAATAAATTTCCTGTTCCTACTGCAGGATCCAGCAGGCGGAAACTTTTTTCCTGAATGAATTTTTCGACTAGATACCCCATTAGCATGCCCACTGCATCAGGAGTCATTTGATGATTAGGCTGTACATTTTCTTTCATGCCTTTTAATATGGCAAGCTGAAAGGATTTTCTAATCTCTTCTTTTGAGTAGCTGCTTAAGTTAATTGATTCATAACTCTTCCTAAGCCTTTTTACTGTTAATTCGCTTAGCTCATCCTGAAGAATGCTTTCATGGAATAAATTCTCTCCTGTTTCTGCAAGAGCTTCAAGGTATGTAGAATGCAGTTCTTCCTGCATAATCGTAGCCGTTTCATTTAACATGGTAAATAAATCCTCAACCGGAGTTATTTTCACAGCTTATTCCTCCCGTCCTTATTCTTTTTCCTATTTTAACGGGCTTTTGTTTCATTCACAAGTTTGGTGCTGAAGGGAAGTAAAAAAATAAAGCCCCGGACCAAATCCGGGGCTTTCAATATTCTATGATTATTTCGCCTGCTTAGCAGCTTCCACGGCCGCTTCATAGTTTGGATGATCTGTTGCTTCACTTACATATTCCGCATATGTAACTGTGTCATTTGAATCGACAACAAAAACGGCACGAGCCAATAGGCGAAGTTCCTGGATGGCAACCCCATAAGCTTCTCCGAAAGAAAGGTCACGGTAATCAGAAACGGTTTGAACATTTTCAATGCCTGCTGCTGCACACCAGCGTTTTTGAGCAAATGGAAGATCCACACTTACAGTAAGAATCTTAACATTGTCAAGCTTGGAAGCTTCTTCGTTAAAACGGCGTGTCTGTGCATCACAAACTCCCGTGTCAATAGAAGGAACTACGCTGATTAGACGCACCTGCCCTTTTGAATCAGCAAGTGTTACTTCAGAAAGATCATTTGCCAGCACCTTGAATTCAGGAGCTTTATCTCCAACTTTTACTTCATTGCCCAGCAATGTTACAGGATTTCCTTTGAACGTAATAGATGCCATTTAAATCGTCCTCCTTAATCACTTATGTACAGTGTAAATCATATCTTTTCAGAATCTTTTTTGCAATTATTAAGGATACATTCCAAGAAAAAAGTTAACTCTCCCTGGGAAAGTTAACTTCCTTCTCTTAAATATCAAGGTCTTGTTTCTTGCCGCTGTACTCATCATTGTTTTGACTCTGAGGCTGGCTTTGCTGATTGCCGGTTCCTCCGTCTTTCTTGTTGAACATTTGCTGAATTTTATCGACGGCCTGTGGAGCAAGGTCAAGAATTTTCTCATATAAATGAGTGCTTTCATCCAGATGAACCATTTTCACCCCTTGAGAATTGACAATCAAAAAGGCGATTGGAGTGATGGAGACACCGCCGCCGCTTCCGCCGCCAAACGGGTGGCCCTTTTCCTCGCCTGATTGTCCATCAAGCATGAATTCGCTTCCTCCTGCGGCAAAACCAAAGCCGACCTTTGAAACGGTTAAAATTACACTTCCATCAGGGGTTTCTACTGGATCCCCAATTATGGTGTTAACATCAATCATCTCTTTCAGGTTTTCCATGGCAGTAGTCATAAGACCTTGAATAGGATGGTCAGACATTCATTGCTCCTCCTTTTTTAGACAGTTTTAGTACCATCATCAGATAAGGCAGAAAGCGGCTTTGTCCTGAAGTCGGGCCGTCCGCCTTTCCAATATTTGATCAGTTTAATTCCTGCTAACATAGCATGCCCGACACGAAAATGAATCATACATGAAATGGCTGTTTGTGAAACGGAAAATTGGAAATGGGGAGTTACAGTGATGCTGGGAGGCGTTTTCAGCTTCATATAATGACTTATTAATCCAAGAATGCTCCCTTTTATCGCCCAGAGAGCTCCAGTTAGCATTCCCGTATGGGCTGCATCCCCAAGGCCAGCAAATGTATGCCATTCAAGATTCCGGATAGTCACACGCTTTAGAAATTTCCGTATTATTTTGTGAATAGACACGATATGATTTATTATTGATTTCGTATCATGCAAACTATTAATAAGATCTTTTGCGGAGAATTGCTTTGTATCCTGTTTAGGAGCATCCTCCTGTGGTCCAGCAGCTGTCTTTTCATTAACAACAAGAGTTGGCGAGTTATCATCAAGTTTTATTAGAGGGACTTCTATTTTGTATCTGATTAGGCCGAACCAGGCTTTAAATTGGATTTTTAAATGGTCATTATCATTACCATGGTAAAAATGAATATATATCTTTAGTTTTGTTGCCATGATTAGAATTAAAAGAAGTATGAGGGCAATTACGGCAATCAGAAGCCACTTCACTTTTTTCACACCCTTTCAGCATTGTATTATGCCCAACTGAAAAAAAATAAACCTGCCACCAAGCGGTGACAGGCTTCCTTTTTTTCAATTATAGACTTGTTCTTTTTGCCTTTCATGAACTACAGAGGTTTCTGCAAAAAGGTCATGCAGCCCCTGTTTCTTCGGCAGGAATGCTACAATCACATACCCGACAAAAATGGTCGCTGATATAAAGCGGCCGATCCATTCACGGAACAAAATTGTGCTCCATGTCAGTTTCTCTCCTTTAAGATTTACTACCTTTAAACCAAATACCATTTTACCGAGTGTCTGGCCAAAAAACTTTGTCATCAGCACAAAATAGGCATAAAACGTAATGGCAGTAGCTATCGAAATCGGAGCAAACAAATTGCTTTCATGCAGAGGAATATCCAGCGCCCTAAAAATTGGATTAATCAATATCCGGTCAACACTGCCAACCACAATTAAATCTAAAAGATAAGCCCAAAATCTCATCCAAAACCCGGCAAACCTGATTGGTTCCCCAGTTTTCTGAATGGGGAGGGTTTCTGCTTGTGTAATCGTTTCGTTAACAGCAGGAGCTGCTTCATCAGGGGATGACTCATTCCTGCCTTCACCCTGCAATGATACAGGACGGGCAAGCTCTCTTTCATTCTGTTCATTTGAAGTCATTTTCTCTCCCCCTCCCTATTCAGCATAAAGATACATTAAACGCGGTGAGTTTGGCTGAGATAACAATTTCATCATCCCTGCCATTTCCAGGTCATCCCCCATGATTTTTCGCGCCCCCATGCTGAACATGGAGCCGAACCCAAAATTCTCAGTGTACTTAACAACCTGGGCACCATCTAATTTATGGTCTTTCTTTAATTGTTCAATTACATCATCGGCATAGCCAAAACCGTCGATTAGATTTAGTTCTTTCGCCTGCCGTCCGTCATAAATACGGCCATCAGCAATTTCCTTCACCTGTGCCTCAGTTAGTCCGCGTCCTTCCGAGATGACTTTAACAAACCCTGCATATGAATTATCAATCATGGATTGAAGGATTTTTCTTTCCTCATCTGTCATATCTCTGGTAGGGCTCATAATATCTTTATACGGCCCGCTCTTAATCGTTACAAACTCGACACCATATTTTTCAGCAAGCCCTGCATAATTATAGCCCTGCATGATAACACCCAGCGAACCGGTCATTGTCTCAGGGCTCGCAAATATCTTGTCAGCCGGAGCGGATATATAATAGCCTCCGGATGCAGCCATGGACCCCATTGATATGTATACTGGCTTCTTTGTTTCTTTTTGAATTTCAATAATCTTATCATGTATTTCGGCGCTTTCCACTACTCCTCCGCCTGGAGAATTAACCTTAATGACAATCGCCTTTACTGTGCCGTCTTCTTTCACATATTCAAGATTATCCATGAATCCTTTGTGATTATATCCCGGGCTTGCAAATAAAGAAGCTGCATCTCCAGTATCCTGAATCACTCCATTTACATCAAGCACGGCTATCTTTTTCTGTGCATTTCCCTCTTCAATGACTTCTTCCAAAAACGCTTCATTGCTTCCTGCAAACAGTTCATTTACCGAGCTTTCAAAATCTGTAAATGCAAATGCAGTTACAAAGTTCAGCACAACAGAAAAAACAAACAGACCTGCTGCTATTCCCAGTGCAGCCCAACGTTTTCCATTCATTGTGAAATCCTCCTTTTAATATGCTTTCTCCTTACATAACCAGCCGCCTTGTGCCTTGTTTGACCGATTATGATTCCCAGAAAACCTATTCGTCACATATTCTTCATACGTATAAACTTTTAAAATGTTTCAAAAAAAGGTAAACTGAACTCAGGCAACCATAATCATAGCAAAATATGAATTATTTGGGAAAGAAAATCCTCAAGGACATTTCCCCCTGGAATTCCACAACCTTTATTACTGTTTGGAGGAATGAATATGCCTGAAAGACGCAATATATACTTTTATCACAAAAAAGATGAAGCAACGATGGAGAAAGTAGCACCGCTTTATAGCCTGGCTGAAGAGCATGCCTTTACCATTGTTAATGACTTCAAACAAGCCAATATCATTGTAAGCATCGGGGGAGACGGAACGTTTTTGCAGGCAGTTCGTAAAACTGGCTATAGGGATGATTGTTTGTATGCCGGGATTTCAACGACTGGCAGCCTGAGCCTGTACTGTGATTTCCATCTCGATGATACCGCGAAAATGGTAGAGGCAATGACAAATGAACAAGTAGAAGTAAGACGCTATCCCACTATAGATGTTACGGTTGATGACCAGACATCGTTTCAGTGCTTAAATGAATTCAGCATCCGTTCTGCCATCATTAAAACTTTTGTAATCGATGTCTTTATCGATGATTTTCATTTTGAAACGTTCCGCGGGGACGGAATGATTGTTGCCACCCCAACTGGAAGCACGGCTTATAATAAATCTGTAAATGGAGCTGTTGTTGACCCGCTGCTTCCCTGCATGCAGGTGAGCGAACTCGCTTCACTGAATAATAATCGCTATCGCACGCTCGGATCTTCCTTTATCCTGAGCGGAAACAGAAAGCTGACCCTAAAGGTGGTTCAAGATGGCAACGACCACCCTACAATGGGAATGGACAACGAAGCCCTCAGCATTCAGCATGTAGAAAAGATTGATATTAAACTTAGCGACAAAATCATTAAAACCGTAAAACTGAAAGACAATTCCTTTTGGGAAAAGGTTAAGAGGACATTTTTATAAGAAAAGCGGAAGCGCCTTTCCCACCCCAGGCACCTCGAGGGGGGTAGGCTGCTTGCGCTAGACAGCCTGGCGTTCAAAACTTTATACTTTCTAATTTTTATAAAAAAAGAGTTTCGCAAGATGGTGCGAAACTCTTTTTCTATATGCCAATACCTTTTCCGCGTTTTAGTTTTGTTTCCCAATGGGCAAAGAGTTTTGTTCTTGAAACAGAGTAAATCGTTAAGGCCAGCCAAATAAACATAAAGGAAAGCAAGTGAAGCTTTGTAAAGTGTTCATGATAAACGAAGATCCCCAGAATCAATGTAATTGTCGGCGCAATATACTGCAGAAACCCAAGCATGGACATCGGTATCTTTTGTGCCCCTTTGGCAAAGTACAATAGCGGTACTGCTGTGGCTGCGCCTGCTCCTATAAGGAGCAAGTCGGAGCTTAGCGAAACATGCAGGAATGCCTGTTTGCCATCCATGAAAAGAATAATCATATAAATAAATGCTATCGGGGTCACTACAAGTGTTTCAAGCGTTAACCCAACTGCTGAATCCACCTTTATAAGCTTTTTGGCAAGCCCATAAAGACCAAAGGATAAAGCAAGGACAATGGCTATCCAGGGAAACCGCCCATAGCTGACAGTCAAAATCAAAACCCCTGTAAATGCAAATCCAAAAGATAAATATTGCGCAGTTGATAGTTTCTCTTTAAAAACCACCATTCCCAGAATCACACTTACGAGCGGGTTAATATAATAGCCAAGGCTAGCCTCAATCATCTGATCGTTATTGACCGCCCAAATATATAAAAACCAGTTGGTGCTGATCAGAATGGAGGCAATTATAAGGGCGTAGAGCTGCTTTCTATTTGTTTTAAATCCTTTCATTGTTGCAGCAAAATCATTCCATTTCTTTGATGCCAGCAAAATCATCAGCATAAAGAAAAATGACCAAAAAATCCTGTTTGCCAAAATCTCATCTGCTTGGACGTGATCTAAAAACTTCCAATAAACCGGGAGAATGCCCCATAAAAAGTAAGCAAACCCTGCGTATAGAGCTCCCGTTTGCACTTCATTATTTTTCATTGCCATTTCCTCAATTCTTTCTAGTATCGAAATATTTATATTATAAATCTGCGATAAAAATGTTTGCAATCATTTTTTCTGCTAAAACGAGTGCCAGGCACCTGCTGAATAGGTGCCTGGCACTTTCACTTATGCTTCGTATACTATTATTCCGTCAATAACGGTTTTGTTAACTGAAATGGCAGCAATTTGCCCTATTGGCATTTTAAAGATATCTTCATTTAATATTGTGAAATCTGCCAGATATCCTTCTTTTATAATACCTCTATCATTTTCATGGGATGCAGCATATGCACTGCCTTTTGTGAATAAGCTTACTGCTTCATAAACAGTTAACGCTTCACTTGGATAATAGACTGTATTATGCGGATCATCTATATTTGTTCTTGTAACAGCCGCATGAATTCCAAGGAACGGATTGGCCGGTTCAATCGGTGCATCAGAACCTCCTGCACAATGTATCCCTTCTTTCAGAAGTGTCTTCCATGCATAACAGTACTCCATATGTTCTTCACCAATCCGGTCAATCACCCATGGAAAATCAGAAGCTGTAAATCTTGGCTGGATATCAATAATTAAAGGCAGTTTTTTAGCCCTGTCTATAAGTTCTTTGCGCAAAATTTGTGCATGAATCAGCCTGTCTCGCCCCAAACCTTCCAGTGGATGCTTTTCTATCGCATTTAATGCCATTTCAAATGCCAAATCCCCAATCGTATGGACGGCAACCGGCAATTCATGCTTGCGGGCTTTCTCCACTAATTCATCAAGCTGCTCCTGTGAATAAATGGCAACTCCCGAAGTGGATGGGTCATCTGCATACGGATGACTTAATAAAGCTGTTCTTCCGCCCAGGGCTCCATCGGCGAATATCTTCATAGCTCCAAACTCTATATGGTTACTTCCCTCTAAATAGCCTCCGCCGGATTCCTTCATTTCATCCGCAACTCCATGATGAACAAGCAGATGTGCACGGAAAGATAGACCATCCGCCTCTATTACCTGCTTGAAAGCCTGATAAGTTTGGCTGAATCCTCCGTAATAATTGAGATCCTCAGTATGTCCTCCTGTCAGCCCAAGCCTATAGGCATCTTTAATGGCAGCATGAAGCGCCTTCTTTAAATAGCTTTCTGATACAGCCGGCATCACATTAAATAAAAGCTCCTGGGCCTGGTCTTTCAAAAGTCCATTTAGTTTCCCAGATTCATCTTTATCGATTACTCCTCCTGGAGGACATTCTGTATCTGCAGTAATGTTTGCTTTTTCTAATCCAAGGGAGTTCACTGCAAGGGCATGTCTGCACACACGTTTCAGCATGACAGGATGCTTTGGAACAAATTGATCAAGTTCTGAGGCATAAATAGGTTCCGGCTGATCCCATAAATTTTCATTCCAGCCTTCCCCAATGACCCACTCTCCCTCTTCTATGGTCTCTGAAAATTCCTTTACAGCCATAAGAACTTCATGCTTTGATGTGTGCTTAGATAAGTCGAGCCTTATTAGCCTTTCACCATGCCCGATTAGATGCATATGGCTATCCACAAATCCCGGCAGCATAGTGCTTCCCTGCAGATCTATCTCATTTTGAATCTCTTCTTTATATTTGCTTTTTAAATCTCTCAACGCGCCAATTTCAATAATTTGGCTTCCTTCTGTAAAAACGGCCTCTATCTGATGACCTTCCTGCTGAAGGGTATAAATCGAGCCCCCATGCCAAAGCGTTCCCATAAATCTTTTCTCCTTTAATAGAGTGAAACTTCAATCAGCGGGGATCTTTTTTCCACTGATTGTTAGTTGAGGCCCACAGGAAGCGGGTCACAAAGACGTTGCCACAGGACAAGGAAAGCTGCTGCAGCGATACATCGCACAACCGAAAGCGGTAGCTTTTGGGAGGACGTGGCATTCTTAGTCTTTGTTCTTCTATCGGGCCTTTACGGGCAGTCTGCCCCCAACCAATCCTCCATTGATCACTCTGAGTGTTAAAGTAGGGGTCTTACTGCCCTTAAGCCTGCGATAAACTAAAAGTTCACATTTACCATAGTATAACAAAAATACAGGCGGAATTCCCGCCTGCATTTTTTACACATTCAGTTTTGTGCGGAAGCAGTTTCCGCTTCTTTTTTCCGTAATTCCACACGCATGATTTTTCCTGAAGTGGTCTTAGGAAGCTCTGACAGAAATTCAATTTTCCGAGGGTATTTATAAGGAGCTGTCAGTTCTTTTACATGTTCCTGCAGCTGGGAAACAAGATTAGGATCGCTTTGGTCCACACCTTCTCTTAATACAACGAATGCTTTAACGATTAATCCGCGCACTTCATCCGGACTCCCCACAACTGCACATTCAGCTACATACGGGTGCTTTACAAGCGCATCTTCCACCTCGAAAGGTCCAATCGTATAGCCTGAACTGATAATAATATCATCACCGCGTCCTTCAAACCAGAAATAGCCATCTTCATCTTTCTTTGCTTTATCTCCGGTAATATAGTAATCACCGCGGAATTGCATAGCTGTTCTTTCCGGATCTTTATAATAATTTTTGAAGAGCGCAGGAGTTTCGACATGGACAGCGATATCTCCTACCTCACCAACAGCACATACCTCACCTTCTTCATTGATAATGTCAACTCTGTTGCCTGGGGTCGGTTTGCCCATTGAACCTGCTTTTAACTCCATATCCTTTGTAATGCCGACCAGCAGGGTATTTTCTGTTTGGCCATACCCATCACGGACCTTTACGTTAAAATGCTTTTTGAATGTATCAATCACTTCGCGGTTTAGCGGTTCTCCTGCTGAAACAGCACTATGAAGCGCCGGCAGCTTGTAATCATGAATATTTTCTGCCTTTGCCATCAGCCTGTATTCAGTAGGCGTACAGCAAAGTACGTTTACCTGGTAATCCTCTAACAGCTGCAAATATTTCTTCGGCTCGAACTTTCCATTGTAGACAATTCCGGTAGCACCAGAACCCAGAACAGAAAGGAAAGGGCTCCAGATCCACTTTTGCCAGCCAGGGCCTGCCGTTGCCCATACTGTATCGCCTTCATTAATGCATAGCCAGTTCGGTGCTGCTGTTTTAAGGTGAGCAAATGCCCAGCCATGTGTATGTACTACACCTTTAGGATTTCCTGTTGTTCCTGATGTATATGAAAGGAACGCCATGTCATCCCGGGAGGTGTCAGCCAAAGAAAGTTCATCGGATGCCTTTTTCATTTCCTCATCCAGCTGGGTCCAGCCATCTGCGTTTCCGCCTATCACAAACTTCGGCAGGTCTGCAGCTTCCTTAATATCTTCAAATTGGTCAACATATGGATAATAACTTACAATACCTTTTACATCCCCATGATTAATCCGGTATTGCAGATCTTTCGAGCGAAGCATTTCTGAACTTGGTATGACGACAATTCCGGCTTTTAGTGATGCAACATAAACCTGATACGCTTCAATCAGTCTTGGAACAATGATCAGAATAACATCCCCTTTATTCAGACCATTTTCCAAGAAAACGTTTCCAATTCTATTTGCATTAAGGATCAGTTCACTGTATGTAATCTCTTTCTTTTCTCCCAGCTCATTTTCCCACTTTATTGCAAGTTTGTCCTTATCTCCGGCAAACCGCTCCATTTCTGATACGAGATTGTATTTCTCCGGTGCAATTAAGTCTTCCCGTTTCATTAAATCTCCCCCTGACAATGTCAAATACTGGTGTCTTAACTCGGATGCGTAGTCTATAGAAATTATTATACTAAATTATTATAAAATTTTAAATTATTTATTTTTTGAAAAATAATTTTTGCGCAAAAATAAGGAGCAGGAATAATTCCTGCTCCTTGTAGCCATATTATTTAATTATCTTTGGAAACCGCCTAATTGCTGTTCAGCCATTTGAACTAAACGCTTAGTGATTTCTCCACCTACAGAACCGTTAGCGCGAGAAGTAGTTTCAGCACCAAGGTTTACACCGAATTCAGTAGCGATTTCGTACTTCATTTGGTCAAGAGCTTGTTGTACTCCAGGAACTAGAAGTTGGTTTGAGTTGTTGTTGTTTGCCATGTGATTTTCACCTCCTTGTGAGTATAGAATGTGTAGAATCACATGGCCATATACACTAATTAATTGGTAATTGTTGTATTATTTTTCGAAGTTAAATTTAACATTTACTGTTTTGGCATATAGATGAATTGCGTTGATTTCAGCACGGGTCACTTGCTTTCAGCGGGGAGGTACGGGAGCCTACCGCAGGACATTGAATACACTTACCCGAATGAACACCGTACGAAGAAAATGCGTCAGCATTTTTCGAGGAGCAAGCCCCCTCCGCTACAATCAACTCAGCGAAATAAAACTTGTATTTAACAATTAACCTGAATTTAGATTAAAATAACTCCCCAAAAGACTCTGCATTACGCGATTGAGGCTTAATAACCATCTTTTCGGTATCCTCAACTGCTTTTGCGATGAGCGGTTCGAAGTCAACAAAGCTTTCGAAGCGGCGGACTTTGTCGCGTTTTGGTTTTGTTTTTGGTGATGATGGGACAAAAACGGTACAGCAATCTTCAAATGGCCTGATGGATATATCGTGGGTATCAATGCTTTGGGCAATCTCGATGATTTCTGATTTATCCATTGTGATAAGAGGCCGAAGGATAGGTGTTGTTGTCACATCATTAATGGCAAACATGCTCTCGAGAGTCTGGCTGGCTACCTGTCCAAGGCTTTCCCCAGTGATGATGGCTAGACCATCATTTTTATTGCGGATTTCATCAGTGATCCGGAGCATCAATCGCCTTGTAGCTGTCATCGTATAATTCGATGGAACCTGCTGATGGATCAGCTGCTGAATCTCTGTAAATGGGATTATATGGAGTACAACGGTTCCAGCAATATTAGCAAGTTTTTCAGTTAAATCAATTACTTTTTGCTTTGCACGCTCACTCGTGAAAGGCGGGCTGTGAAAATGGACAGCTTCAATTTCCAATCCTCTCTTCATGGACAAATAACCTGCTACCGGACTGTCAATTCCTCCAGAGAGCATAAGCATGGCCTTTCCGCTGGAACCTGCAGGAAGTCCGCCAGCCCCCTGAATGGTTTCGCATGATAAATAAGCCGCTTCTTCGCGAACCTCAATTTGCAGATTTATATCCGGTTTTTTTACGTTCACTTTTAGACCCGCCACATTCTGCAGGAGGTGTCCGCCAAATTCATGATTCAGTTCATCCGTATTTAAAGGGAAGCTTTTATCCGCTCTCTTAGCCGTAATTTTGAAAGTCTTTCCTTCTTCAAAATGTTTTAAAAATAACGCCAATGCTGCTGCCTTCATTTCTTCGATATCTTTAGAGGTTTTAACAGCAGGACTGAAAGACTGAATGCCAAAGATGCCCCTAAGTCGATCAGAAACCTCTCTGCCATCTGCCCCATTCAAAACAACGTACATTCGGTCTCTTGTAGATTCTATCTTGATCCCGGGAAATTCATTGAGCACATCGAATATGCTTTTTCTTAATTTATCCACGAACTTATTCCGGTTTCTGCCTTTTGTGGAGATTTCTCCATATCGTATAAGTATACGATCATAATTTATCATGATTTCATAACCTCTCTTAGCCTTATAACGGTCTCTTTTACTGTCTCAACAAAAACCTCTGCCTCTTCCATTGTACTATCATAAGATAAGCTGATCCTGACTGCACTTTTCGCATTTTTTTCAGGAATTCCCATAGCCATCAAGGTGCTGCTGGCAGCAGCTTTCTTTGAAGAGCAGGCACTTGTAGTTGATATATATATCCCGCGCTCTCCTAAAGCATGGACAAACACCTCTGCTTTGAATCCTTCTATGGAAAAATTCACAATATGAGGAGCAGAGTTTTTTTCGGGGGTATGGACAGTAATACCCCCGATTTTATTCATTTCTTCAAAAATATACCTTTTAATAGATATAATCTGGCTTAAACGCCTTTCCATATTATTTATTGTCAGCCTTAGTGCCTTTGCCATTGCTACAATGCCAGCTACATTTTCTGTGCCGCTTCTCATTTTCCATTCCTGATTGCCCCCGGATAATAACGGTGAAAGACGAAGACCATCACGAATGAACAAAACCCCATTCCCTTTCAAACCATGGAATTTATGAGCCGAAATCGTACACAGATCCACACTTGCTTGATAAAGATCAAGAGGAACCTTGCCGATTCCCTGGACATTATCTACATGAAATAACACTCGCGAATGCTTCTTCAGCATCTCTCCAATTTTCTTTATTGGCTGAATGGAACCAATTTCATTGTTTACATGCATGACAGAGACTAAAATAGTTTCCGGTGTAATTTCCTTTTCAATGTCTTCAGCATGGACAATACCGTTTTTATCCGGTGCAATGATGGAGATGCTGAAGCCCAATTCCTTTAGCTGATCCATCGCTTCCTTCACTGAAGCATGTTCCAATCCAGTTGTGATAATATGGCGGCCTCTTTTCCTATGCATTAGAGCCGTTCCTTTTATTGCAAGATTATTGCTCTCTGTCCCTCCGGATGTAAAATACACCTCATTATGCTTAACATTCAGCAGATGAGCAATTTGCTCACGTGCCTGCATCAGCAGTCTCTCTGCTTTTCCGCCGAATTCATGCAGGGAAGAGGGATTCCCAAAGTATTCTGAAGAAACCTTTATAAAAGATTCAAGCACTTCTTTATATGGTTTTGTCGTTGCACTGTTATCAAAATAAATCACGGACTTCTCCTTTCCGTTCCGAAAACCCTTTAGCCAACTGTAAATCATATCATAACCACGTAAGATTGGAAATGTAATTAAAGCTTTTGTTTTTAAATATTCATTTCTTTACTATTAAGTTATTCAAGTTTGTGCAGTTTAACCAAATGAATGAATTGCTGCCCCCGTGGAAAGCTGATAATATTGCACTGTGGGTAAAGGACAGCTCCAGTTTATTATCATAAAATACTTAATATTAAGACTTCGTATTTTTTCGACATTTTTTTTAGCGCCTGTGCTAATATGAAAATGTTCTAAACATTAAGATATGGAACCATTTTCAGGAGGATATATATGGAGAATAAAACATTGGCACCAAAACAAATTCTCGCCGTCGGACTCATGTTATTTGCTCTATTCTTTGGGGCAGGGAATATGATTTTCCCTCCATTCCTGGGACAATCTGCCGGCACGAATGTATGGACTGCTATTATCGGTTTTTTAATAACAGGGGTCGGATTGCCGCTATTAGGCATTATTGCCATTGCCAAAAATGGCGATTTACAAACGATTGCGAGCCGGGTACACCCTTTATATGGAATTATTTTCACGATTATTATGTACTTAGCCATAGGACCATTTTTCGGAATTCCGCGTACCGGAACCGTTGCTTATGAAATAGGGGTTACTCCGTTCTTGTCTGAAACCGCTTCCAATAGCACTTACTCTTTACTGGCTTATACCATTGTCTTCTTTTGCATAACAGCATGGCTTTCTTTGAATCCATCGAAGTTAGTGGATAGAATCGGGAATATTTTCACGCCTGCACTCCTCATAATCCTTGCTGTTCTGGTTATTAAAAGCATCATTACTCCAATGGGCGAATTAAAAGCGCCAATGGGGGCATATGCAGAGGGGCCGTTCTTTAAAGGCTTCATTGAAGGCTATCTGACTATGGATACAATTGCAGCTTTGGTATTCGGTATTATTGTTATTGGTTCAATACAGGGCATGGGTGTGACAAATAAACATTCACTTATGAAAATATGCATTACAGCCGGACTTATAGCAGCTGCTGGTCTTGCGGCAGTATACTTGTCCCTTGCGTATATTGGGGCATCAAGTATGGAAGCTATAGGTCAACTTGATAATGGCGGCGCTATCCTATCCTCTGCTTCTCAGTACCTATTTGGACCTGCTGGAGCATTGATCCTTGGGCTGGCCATTACGGTAGCATGCCTTACAACGTCTGTCGGACTCGTTTCCGCTTGTGCGCAGTACTTTCATAAACTGCTCCCAAAAGTACCTTATAAAACCATTGTCATCATTCTTTCGCTGTTCAGCATGGTGGTTGCAAACATTGGTTTAACTCAGCTGATTCAACTTTCATTGCCAATCTTAATCATAATTTATCCTCTGGCCATCGTGCTGATTCTGCTTTCTTTTATGCACAATGCGTTTAATGGATACTCGGCGGTATATATAGGGGCTTTAATACCCACAGGCTTAATTAGTTTTGTGGATGGGTTAAAAACTGCTGGAATGGATGTATCCGTCATCACAGACTCATTGCAATTCCTGCCATTCTTTGCTGAGGGAATCGGCTGGATTGTACCTGCCATTGCAGGAGCTGTTATAGGTTACTTCCTGGCAATGGCTTTCGGAGAAGCTAAAAAGCCAATTGCAGTAAATGACTAAAGACCAAAGGCGGAAGCGCCTGAATCAGATGAACTTCAACTAAAAACCGCCACGTCCGGTGGCGAACGTTAAAGCCGGCATATCCTGTGCAAGTCCCGCAGGCATAAGACCGAATCACACAGGAAACCTCCTAAAGCTCGCTTTGGCCGGGCGATGTATCGCTGACGAAGCGTTCCTTGTCCTGATTTATGGAGTGATTTGGCTTATGACCCGGGGGCTAGGCGCTGGAGCTGAATGCAGATAATTTTTCATTAAAGTTATTTACAACGATATATTTTATAAATTACCAGACAACAAAAAACCAGATCCAATCGGATCTGGTTTTTTAGTGCTCAGTTATTATTTCTTCTATTCTCTTGATCGCACCCGGCTCGACCTCTTCGATCGAAGCTGCAGCCTGCTCCAGTGCTGTTTTATATTCATAGCTTCTGAATGAAGCTTCTGCTTCCTTTAACCCTTTATCAATAGATGGATATCTGCTTCTGTACCGATTTCCATATTGAATGACTTTCTCTGCTAAAAGAATCGTCTCAATCATATCACCCACTGAATCAGCAGCCTTATCAACAGTAAGCACAGCAACTTCAAGATATTGCTGAACCGCAGGAATATTCAATGGTTTCTCATCGAGTTTAGCCAGCACATTATCTATGCTTTCTTTCGCATCCTGGATCAAATATTTATATTCCTGGGAAACACCGGGCACATTGTTTTTGGAGATAAGCCTTATCGTTTCTGCCACTTTCTTGCTTAACTCTTTGACTTTTTCCCTGGCAGACATCTCGTCTTTTCTTAAGGCCTGGAGCATTTCCGCAAAGGCTGTCTGCTCATCTGAAATTTCCTCAATGTGTTCCTTGATTTCAGCAAGCTCTTCTCTCAAGACAGTATGGGGAGTACTCCCGTTATTAATCTTATGCTCCAGCACTTCGAATTTTTTGAAGAGCTGAGTTATTTTTTTCTCCAGGTGGATTTGAATTTCCAGATCCTTGTCTGGAACATGATAGCTATGACGGATAGCCGTTATCTCTGTCTTAAGCTGATTATTCATATCTTTATTATTATAAAGCATGTTTCTTGTTGCATCATCCTGCTGGCTTAAGTAATGTCTGGCATGTACTTCCTTTTCGAGCAGATCATACAGAAGTTCAATATTATCTTTAATCTCTTCGACCCCTTTTTGAACTTCCTCGATTTGCGCCTGATCAATGGAGCCGGCATATCCTGTTACTTGTTCTTCAAGCCTCTCAATTTCTTTATCTAGTTGAAGGTGATCAAGCAGATACCCCTGATCCAGCATTTCCTTGTACCCTTCCCTTAACTCTTCCAGCTGGGAAGGGATCTTGGATTGACACTCAACCATCAGGTTTGGAATAGCTTCCATTTTAGCCTGAGAATCCTCAAGCAGCGCTTTGATCACTAGAAGGGTTTCACGAGCTTCAAGGTAATTGCCCTTCTCGGTTTTCTCATCGAATTCTTCAAATTTGGCCAATGCTTCATCCAGCTGTTCTTCAAGAATTTTTTCTGATTTACCGAATGTATGGCGATGCGCAAGCAGAGACTTTTTGCATTGGCGATACATTTCTTTCAGTTCTTCAATTTCCGCTCTATTTTTTTCTTCACTGCCTACCAGCTCATTCAATTCACTCAGCAGATTTTTTATGCTTTCTTCAATCTCAGTTAATCTCTTCTCTATTCTCTGCTGAATTTCCTGGGAATTCTTAAAGCGGTATTTATCGATGCTCTCTTCAGCATCAAATAACAATTCCTCCACATCCGGAAGCTGTGATGTTACGATTTCATCCCATTCATTTCTCCATCGCTCAAATAATTCTTCTGTCTGGCCCGTCATATTAAGCTTTTTCACTCTTGACATCTCATCTAGAACTGGGCGATCCGTTATGTCCATCTTCCATGTTTCCAGCCTGTCAATTTCCTTATAATGTTTTTTCTTTAAAAAATAACCCGTGAGATATAGGCATAAAAGAATGACTATAACTCCAATTATGTATTCCATTTTAAAGCCCCCTGTTCTGTTCCCGAGCCAATATGTATATGTAAAGTTTTTATTTAAGAAATAACAAATGCCCGCAGGCGTTTCTTCATTTTCACATGTTATTTTCAATGCTTTTATGATACCATGTAAACGACATTTTTTGACTATTTATTTCATATTTTTATGAATTTCTTCTTTTATATCTTGTCTAAATTGCTATTTTCGGAAAATAACTGGAACATCCGTATTTTTTATTGAACTATATGAACTGTTCAAATACAAACAATTCGCTTTTTATAAAAGATTTCCTTCTTTATTTAAGAGATAAGTTAAAAAGTGACTTGAGTACTGTATTTTTAAAGTGAAACTTCAAACAGCGGGATTTCTTCCCCACTGTTTTTTAGTTGAGGCCCACAGGACAAGGAAGGCTTCGTCAGCATGAGCATCGCACGACCAAATGCGACAGCTTTTGGGAGGAAGCGGGCCACAAAGACGTTGCCACAGGACAAGGAAGGCTACGGCAGCGATAGATCGCACGACCGAAAGCGGAAGCTTCTGGTAGGACGCGGTTTTCTTAGGCTTTGTTCTTCTTTCGGGCCTTTACGGGCAGTTTGACTCTCTCTATTCCTTCTAAAATACCTAGGCTCTTAAAGAGGGAGCTTTTCTGCCCGTTAGACTGCGAAAAACCTATGCAGAAAGGAAGTTCTCCATATGCTAAAAGACGGACACATCCACACTCCCTATTGTCCGCACGGGACAAAGGACGCATTTGAAGATTATGTTGAAAAAGCAATAAATCTGGGTTTTAAAGAAATTTCATTTACTGAACATGCTCCGCTCCCTGAGGGCTTTGAGGATCCCGCACCTGCTCGCGACAGTGCGATGCGCAAGGAGCATCTTGAGAAATACTTCACTGATATATCAAGGGTGAAAGCTGCCTATCAAGGAAAAATCAGGATTAATGCGGGGCTTGAAGTGGATTATATTGAAGGCTTTGAACAGGAGATCCGCAAATTTCTTGATATGAACGGGAGATATATAGATGACTCCATTTTATCTGTACACTTTCTAAAGCATGGAAGCCGCTACGAATGCCTGGACTACAGTCCCGATGTTTTTGCAAAGATGATCAAAGAATACGGTTCTATTGAAGCAGTTTATTTGAATTATTTCCGCACCCTGCTTTTATCTATAAAAGCAGATTTAGGGCCGTTTAAACCTGGAAGGATTGGGCATATCACCCTGGTGAAAAAATTCCAAAAAAAATATCCCGCTGATCGGGAATTTAGAGAGGAAATAAACCAAATACTTGATGAGGTGCAAAATAAAGGCTATGAACTCGACTATAACGGAGCCGGTTTCGCCAAGCCGTTATGCAAGGAGTCCTATCCTCCCGATTGGGCTGCAGAAGCAGCTGCCCAAAAAGGCATTTCACTGGTTTATGGGTCCGATTCTCATCAGGCAAAGGAAATGGGTCAGGGCCTTGATAGAATGAAACACCTTTAAATGCTTTTAGAGTACAGCAGCATAAGGTTTTCCAGCATGATTGCACAGGACTCCATCAACCCAATTGAAGATCTCCTTCGTGTATTTGTCTGCGAAATATTTTTCATGAGGAAATACATGCAGAACTTCAGCCATATAATGTGTGTTCAAAAATGGCATTGACAGGAGTCCTTTCAGCTGAACAATCATATAATTGGCTGAATGGTTACGAAACTCCTTTGTTTTCATTCCCCTTTCCAGCACCTTGCCAAAATAAAACTTTTCCTTTGCTAAATAAGTGGACATAATTTCCCTTACCACTTGGGAATCTATAGAAATTTCCCGGAGTATCAATCTTGTTAGATGGCTATGCTCAAATTGATAAACCATGATATTTTGCGCAATTTTTTTCAGGCTCAGAGCCGCCCCCTGCTCAAGAATTGAAAATCCCTTCTCTATTTCCTCAATATACCCTTCAAAAAATGCTGTAAAGCAATATTCAAGCAGCCCGTGTTTGTTATCGAAATAATATGCAATATTCGCTGGATTCGTCTGCGCTTTCCCTGCAATATCACGGATGGAAGTCCCGGAGAAACCTTTCGTATTAAATAAGGATATAGCGGCCGATACAATTGCCTCTTTTGAATTTTTTTTCATCTTTCCCGCCTCGCTTTCTTTTGTAAAGTCTCTGTTCATGTACATATGAGCGAATAATAAATTATGGGTTTATTCAAAAACGGATTTGTTGTGATAATTAAACATTCTTGCTAAAATCGTCTTATCCTTTTTAAAGTTCTCGACAATGTCTATCTATTTTCCTGTTCATCTGCCAGGAAATTCATATATCTTTTAGAAAGTAAGGTGAATTGTGATGTTTAGTGTCGAATCATACAAGGGAACCCGTGAAGAAAATTATCAATTATTGATTAAACAGCTCGCTGCTCTTCTTGAAGGGGAAACGAACAGCATTGCCAATCTAAGCAATGCATCAGCACTTCTTAATCAATTCCTGGACCGCACCAACTGGGTAGGATTTTACCTGATGGAAGAAGGGGAGCTTGTTCTTGGGCCATTTCAAGGTCTGCCGGCATGTGTAAGAATCCCCCTTGGTAAGGGTGTTTGCGGGACTGCTGCCAGGCAAATGGAAACAGTCCGTGTTGAAGATGTCCATCAATTTCCTGGACATATCGCCTGTGATGCAGCCTCACAGTCTGAAATCGTCATTCCGCTTGTCAAAGAGGGCAATCTTCTTGGTGTATTGGATATCGATTCTCCTGAAAAAAACCGGTTTGATGAACTTGACCAAAAATTCCTGGAAGATTTCTCGGAAGTACTTGTATCATTCCTTTAACGGAATAGCAAAAAGGAGATGACCGTATCTGCGACCATCTCCTTTTACTATTAAACTCCTTCGAGTGCCTGGGACAGATCATCCCTGATATCTTCAACTGACTCAAGCCCAACTGAAAGCCTCAGCAGCGTATCTTCAATGCCCATTTTTTCACGTGATCCCTTTGGAACCACTGCATGAGTCATAGTAGCAGGGTGCTGAATTAATGTCTCAGCATCACCAAGGCTCACGGCAATTTTAATAAGATTCAGCCGGTTCATAAATTCCTGGGCAGTCTCTTTATCCCCCTTTAGAGTAAAAGAAATCATCCCGCCGGGCCTCCTCATTTGTTTTTGCCCAATTTCAAAATCTGCATTATTGCTGTCTCCAGGAAAATAAACTTTTTCTACTTTTGGATGTGCCAGCAAATATGATGCGAGCCGTTCCGCATTGTCACAATGCCTGTCGAGTCTGACTGCAAGTGTTTTCAGTCCGCGCAGAAGCAGCCAGGCATCAAAAGGTGAAATAATGCCTCCAATGTCTTTTTGAGTCGTCATGGAGACTTTATCCAAAAATTCTTTAGAGCCTATTACAAGCCCGGCAACTACGTCACCATGACCTCCGATGTATTTTGTCGCACTATGAATGACAATATCACAGCCCAGTTCGATCGGATTCTGCAAATATGGTGAACAGAAAGTATTATCCACTACAACTGGAATTCCTTTCTCTTTCGCTGCTTCTGCAACCATACTCAGATCCACTAATTTCATTGTTGGATTTATTGGAGTTTCAACATAAATACAGGCAGTCTCCGGTTTAATTTCATCAAGCAGCTGCTGCTTTGATTCCATAGCTGAAAAATCATGGCTGATTTGAAATTTTTCCTCCATCATCTCCAGGAGTCCAAATGTACATCCATAAACTCCCTGAGAACATAAAATATGATCACCTGTTTTGGTTAAAGCAAACAGGACAGCTGAAACTGCAGCCATACCAGACCCAAAAGCAAGGGCTGCTTCTCCCTTTTCCAGTACGGCCATTCTTTCTTCAAGCATCTTAACTGTTGGATTGCCCAGACGGGAATAGATATACCCTTCTTCTTCACCGGAAAAACGTTTTTCACCCTGCTGTGCTGTCTCAAATGTAAAAGTTGACGTCTGGAATATTGGCGGTGCGAGGCTCCCTTTGAACCTTTCAGCATCGTATCCTTCATGGATGACCTGCGTCTCGAAGTTAAACCGATGTTTCCTATCCATTTTACCTCTCCTTTTCATTGCAAGCGCTTACATTATTATCTATAATAAACTTCTCTTTCAGCATATGATAATAGTATATTTTTTGAAAGTATTTTGTTTTGGAAAAATATCAATAAAGACTGCCTTTCCATAAGGCAGTCCTAGATAAATGAATCTGCAGCCGACTCAATGATCACTTTATTTTTCCCTGTGTTTTTGGCGGTATATAATGCCCTGTCAGCCCTTTTAAAAAGCGCTGCATATGAATCTTTTTTCCCCCTGCTCCAATACGAAATACCGCATGAAATGGTTACTTGGGGATCTGTGATTTGACATACCTTTCTGACAATCCGTTCAGCAATAAGTACTCCCGCCGACAATGAAACACCCGGAAGATAAAGAGCCAGCTCCTCTCCGCCCCATCGTGCGCCTATATCAGTGCTGCGGATATTGCTGTTAATTAAATTGGCAACTTGAATAATGATTTCATCGCCAACCTGATGTCCGTATGTATCATTTACCAATTTAAAATCATCTATATCCACAAGCATAAATGTTCCTTCATGATCTTCATTCATGGACTGATGAATCCGATCATCCAGATAGCTTCGGGAATATAGTTTGGTTAAGTGATCTGTTACAACCATCTTTTCAAGCTCTTCTCTAAGCATTGAATTGGTAAAGGCAAGCGTGGAATGATGAATCAAAGACTGAAGCAACTTGAATGTTTCAAATGAAAAATGATAAGGAGAGCTATGCATGACAAGGGCAAATCCCTTTAATACTCCAGATTGGGCCATTGGAACAGCCATGATGGATTTATATAAACTTGCCGCACCCTCGAACTGTAAAGAAAAATCCCCAATAAAAAGAGACTCTTTCTCCTTGATGATCTTTTTCCTTATATAGTGAATATAGTCTTCTGCCTCTTTGGTTTGAAAAAATTCAGTACTGCCCTGGATTACATTCACATCGGCATTTTCAGAATTTATCAAGATGAAACCCGCTTCTTCAGCATCAAAGGAATGCAGAATCTGATCTGCCATGTAGTTCATGGTTTCTGTCAGCCGCAAATTCGAATTCAAGCGGTGGGAAGTTTCGTTAATTAATTGAAGGTCCGCTATCAATCGCTTGGATTGCTGATAAAGCTGCGCATTTTCCAGTGCACTTCCTGCAGTATTAGCCAGAAGTGTTATAAACTCAATTTCATTTTTAGGGAATATCATGGTATTAGGCGCAATGACCTGAAGTACTCCATAAACCCCCTGCTTCCCTTTTAATGGGGCATATAAGACAGAGCGCATTTCCTGCAGGGAATCTTCAAATTGAACTGCCCCTGTGACATATGCCTGCATGGCCGCGATGTTTTCGCTGTCATATTCAAGGTCTCTGATGGGCAGATCCCCATGATTATTGTTATCCTGGGACAGCAGAAGATAATAGGTAAAAGTGGGGTACATTTCCTGCAAAGTATAAATAATTTCCCCAAGCACCATATCCATATCCATTGAGGAATGGAATTTCTCCGTAACTCGATACAGCTGTTTATAACGTTTTTCTTCAGATGCAATTTTGGCCAGCCCCTGAGCTTTATCAAGAAATTGCCCGCATTCTTCGCTAAGCTCCTGAAATACTTTTTCTGTATAGGAATGAAAACAGCCTGATTCACCTGATAAAATCATGCATCCCAGCAGCTTGCCTCTCTTTACAAGAGGAATCATGATTTGTTCTTCCTTAATCTCGGTCCTTAAACTCTGCAACCCTCTGTTTTTGTTAGCCCATCTTTTTAAATCACCTGAAAAAGCAGGTGAAAGCAAAGCATCCGGGTTCGTGGCAGCTTCTGCAAAAAACTCCTGTTTCCATTCATTAAAGACGTACAGAGTTATTTCATCCGCTCCGGTAAGGGCTTTAATGGAAGAGAGCATTTCATTCAGTAATTTTTCATAGTGAAAGAAACCGTTCTCCGTATCGATAATGTCAAAAAAGCGGCTTTTTAAACTAAGTATGATTTGGTGTTCAAGTGTATCCATCTTTATTATCACCTATCAAATGTCTCAGATCATGAATCTTTAAACCAATAAGGTATATTATAACGGACTAGAAATTAATATTTTGAGCATACATGTGGCTATTTCGTTTCAACTTTCCTATATTCATATTTTTAAGAAAAGTAATCGCTGCATAAAATACACATTAAAATAAAAAAAGCGAAGCCGCATTCCTATTAATTAAACAATTCCAATTTTTTCTTTATTATATCATATCTTGCTAATGGACTCGTTATTAAGTTTTCTAATTCAAGTGAATTATGGCACAGGACAAAATCTTCGCTTATAATTTAAACATCCTTAAAAAATGAAGGAGTAAAAATAAAATCAACTTGACTTTTATCCTCTAAAAATTATATAATACTCCTTGTGTAAAATATTGCAGCCTATGTGAGCACCTTGATGCACTCATTTTGTTCCTCAACCAGAGTTTTCTGGGGATGGGGTACTGTGTAACCCTCTGCTGCTAGGGCGAAGGTACATGAAAACAAAATGGACATGATTGTTGTGCGCATCTGTTTCTGTTTTTATTTTACCCAAATAAAAACACAAAAGGAGGAGTCTTAAATGGCTCGTTATACTGGTCCAAGCTGGAAATTATCCCGTCGTCTTGGAATCTCTCTAAGCGGAACTGGTAAAGAATTAGAAAAGCGTCCTTACGCTCCTGGACAACATGGTCCAAACCAGCGCAAAAAATTATCTGAATACGGATTACAATTGCAGGAGAAGCAAAAGCTTCGTCATATGTACGGAGTAAATGAGCGTCAATTCCGCAATTTATTCGATAAAGCTGGCAAAATGCCTGGTAAGCACGGTGAAAACTTCATGATTCTTCTTGAATCACGCCTTGACAACGTGGTTTACCGTTTAGGTCTTGCACGCACTCGCCGTCAAGCTCGCCAGCTAGTTAACCATGGTCATATCATGGTTGATGGATCTCGCGTTGATATTCCATCATACCGCGTAGCACCTGGTCAAACAATTACACTTCGCGAAAAATCTCGCAGCCTTGACATCGTTAAAGAAGCAATTGAAGTTAACAACTTCGTACCTGACTTCGTATCTTTCGATGCAGACAAGCTAGAAGGAACTTTCACTCGCATGCCTGAGCGTTCTGAACTTCCAGCTGAAATCAACGAATCTCTAATCGTTGAATTCTACTCTCGTTAATAATTTTAAAACTGCCGATACATTTCGGCAGTTTTTTTGTTGTCCGGAAAACTCTGAGATAATCAAAAAGCCCTCCATCAAAGGAGGGCTTTTTGATTAGTATTTAATTAAGAAATATTTCTTCTTTCCGCGGCGAATGACAGTAAATTGGCCTTCAATCTTATCCTTATCAGAAAGAGTGTAGTCAAGCTCCGTTATGCGTTCGCCATTTACTGAAACAGCGCCATTCGTCACATCTTCACGTGCCTGGCGTTTGGATGGGGAGATTTTGGCAGCAACAAGCAAATCAACGATCCCCAATTCTCCTCCTTCAGAATGCTCATAAGATGGAACATCCTTAAAGCCTTGTTTTATCTCTGAAGCCGAAAGGTTTTTAATTTCTCCGCTGAATAACGCTGCTGTAATCTTTATAGCCTGTTCCAATGCTTCATCTCCATGAATCATGCGTGTCATTTCTTCAGCAAGTGCTTTTTGGGCTTTGCGGAGATGCGGTTCATCTTGAACAGCTTTTTCAAGGCCTTCAATTTCTTCACGGGATAAGAATGTAAAGAACTTAAGGTATTTGATTACATCCGCATCTGCTGTATTAATCCAGAACTGGTAAAACTCATAAGGAGATGTTTTCTCCGAATCAAGCCAGATTGCTCCGCTTTCCGTTTTGCCGAATTTTGTTCCATCCGCTTTCGTAACCAAAGGTATGGTCAGGCCGTATGCCTTTGACCCTTCAGGCGCCATTTTGCGGATGAGCTCAAGGCCGGTTGTGATATTCCCCCATTGGTCGCTTCCGCCAATCTGCATTTTGCAGTTATGATTCTCATATAAATGAAGGAAATCCATGGCCTGCAGGATGGTGTATGTGAATTCTGTAAAGGAAATTCCCGTTTCCAGTCTGGAAGAAATGGTGTCTTTAGCGAGCATGTAATTGACTCCGACATGTTTCCCGTAATCACGCAGGAATGTAACAATATCCATGGACCCTGCCCAATCATAGTTGTTAACCATGATTGCACCATTTTCACCTTCAAAATCAAAAATTCTTTTTAGCTGGTTCTTTATGCAGTTCACATTATGCTGGACAGTTTCCAGCGTCTGCAGCTTCCGCTCTTCGCTTTTACCGCTTGGATCTCCAATCAGGCCAGTGGCCCCGCCTACTAGAACGATTGGACGATGGCCTTCCTTTTGAAAGCGCCTTAATGTCAAAAACGGCAACAGATGCCCAATGTGCATGCTGTCAGCTGTTGGGTCTACACCACAGTATAAAGAGATTGCTTCTTTACCGAGAGTGTTCTCAATGCCCTCTTCATCTGTCTGCTGATAAATAATCCCTCTCCATTGCAAATCTTCAAGTAAACTCATCTTAACTCCTCCTATTTAACGGCTATTTTCAAGGCATTAACAGGGAATCACCCATACAAAAAAACGCCCCTGCAAATATGCAGGGACGCATGATCGTTTTTGCGCGGTACCACCCAAATTGAGGACAGCTGTCCTCCACTCTTTCAGAATAACGGATAATCCGTCCACTGCTATAACTGCTGGGCAGGTTGACAGTGAAAGCTCAGGGAGGTAATTCATACTTCTATTTGTACCGGCTCGCAGCGAACGCCGGCTTTCTGAAACAGGGATAGAAGCATTACTGGGTTCCCATCAATGCCTATAAAATATTTAAACGTCTAAGATAAAACATTTTTATCATATAAATCAGCCAAATGTCAAATGCCTGTGCGAAAAAAGGAAATTTCAGATAAATGGCGAACCTTGTCATATTACTATGTCGCAATATGCTATAATAGATGTGATTTTAGGGGGATTGATATGATGAAAGAAAAGTTTCAGATGTTATTTAATAAATTGAGGCAAACTCCGGGCCTTTTCGGGAATAAAAAAGCAGCTAAAGGTGCGAGCATTACTTACCAGGTTGTCTGGAACCTTACTTTGCTGTTTCTCATTTTAGCTGTCATTGGCGGTTCATTTGCGGGGGGGCTTGGAGCAGGTTACTTCGCGTCGCTGGTAAAGGATGAGCCAATCCGATCTTATGCCAGCATGAAAAAAGATATTTATGACTATGCAGAAACATCGGAAATTTATTTTGCCGATAATGTTTATTTAGGGAAGCTCCGGACTGACCTGGAACGTGAGGAAGTTAAGCTTGATGATGTTTCGGAACACTTAATTAACGCAGTTGTAGCTACTGAAGATGAATATTTCTACGAGCATGACGGAGTGGTGCCAAAAGCGATTATGCGCGCACTGTTCCAGGAAGTAACAAATTCATCTGTTCAATCCGGCGGAAGTACACTTACACAGCAGCTGATAAAGAACCAAATCTTAACGAATGAAGTTTCTTTCGAGCGGAAAGCAAAAGAGATTCTGCTTGCTTTGCGATTGGAGAAATTCTTTGATAAAAAAGAGATATTGGAAGCATATCTGAATGTATCTACCTTTGGAAGAAATGCATCCGGACGTAATATTGCCGGAGTTGAAGCAGCTGCCAAAGGCATTTTTGGGGTGAGTGCAAAAGAATTAACCTTGCCCCAGGCTGCATTCATAGCAGGGCTGCCGCAGAGTCCATTCGGCTACACTCCTTTTACAAGGGAGGGAACGGTCAAAGAAAATCTGGAACCAGGTTTCTCCAGGATGAAAACTGTTCTGAAAAGAATGTATGACGACGGAAAGATTGACCAGAAGCAATATGAGGAAGCTTTGGCTTACGACCTGACCAAGGATTTCACTACGCCTTCAGAAAGCCCTTTGGAAAAGTACCCATATTTGACGTATGAAATTGAAGAACGTGCAGTAAACATCATGACTAAGATTCTCGCAAAAAATGATGGATACGAAGAGCAGGACTTAAAAGAAGATGACGAGCTCCGAGAGGAATACAGGACTCTGGCAGACCGGACGATCCGCCAGAATGGCTTCCAGATCCATACGACGATCAACAAAGATATTTATGATAAAATGCAGCAGGTAAAAAATAACTACCCTTATTATGGGCCAGACAAACCTGAGACGATTAAGGACCCAGAAACCGGTGAAAATAAACAAATCATGGAGCCCGTAGAGGTTGGAGCCATTTTAATTGAAAATAAAACCGGTAAAATCATCAGCTTTGTCGGCGGACGCGATCACAAACGCGAGCAGCTGAATCATGCTACAAGCGCTCTAAGACAAAATGGTTCAACCATGAAGCCGCTATTAGTCTATGCTCCTGCAATGGAACTTGGAAAAGCAGCACCTGGCACCATTCTGCCTGATGTGCCGCTATATCTAAGTCCAGGATTAAATAGGCCTTGGCCAAAGAACTATACGAATACCTATAGCGGGCTCGTTTCAGCCAGACAAGCACTTAAGCATTCATACAATGTCCCAGCTGTAAAGCTTTATAAGGATATAGTCGGACAGCGGCCTGCCTCTTATCTGGAAAAAATGGGCTTTACCTCTCTGATCGGTCCTGACTATACAAACTTGTCTACATCCATTGGTTCTTTGGAATATGGGGTAACTGTTGAAGAAAATACGAATGCCTTTACTACATTTGCCAACGGCGGAAAGTTTATTGACGCCTATATGATCGAGAAAATCACAGATAAAGACGGGAACATTATATTCCAGAATAAATCTGAGCCTGTAGATGTATTCAGTCCGCAGACAGCGTACCTTACAATCGATATGATGAGAGACGTTATTAACAGCGGAACTGCCACATCGATTAAGAACAGATTGAAGTTCAGTTCTGACTGGGCAGGGAAAACTGGTACTGGTACTGAATTCATAGATGCATGGTTCGTGGCATCCAATCCGAATGTCACTTTCGGCATATGGTCAGGATATGATACGCCTAAATCATTAAAAGCCCCTGGACCGCTAAGCTATAGTTTGCGCAATAACTATCTCTGGGCAGATTTGATGAATGCAGCATATGACGTCGCACCTGATCTTGTTGACCCGAGTGAAAGCTTTAAAATGCCGGGCGGAATCGTAAGACGTTCATTCTGTGCCATTTCAGGCCTTCTTCCTTCAGAAGCATGCTCTAAAGCTGGCTTAGTCGAGACTGATTTATTCAATGCCAAATTTGTTCCTACAAAAGTTGACGATAGCCTTGGCAATGGAAAACTTGTACGAATTGGCGATAAAAAATATATGGCACTTGATTCAACACCAGAAGAGTTTACTGAACCTGGAATGGTAGTGAATCCGGATTATATTCAAAAACTATTCGGCATTAAAGCAAATCTAAGTACTCTTATTCCGAATAAAGAACGCTGGAAGAGTATTCTGACAAGTGCAGATCAGCTCAAAGACAATGGCAAAGCACCTGCGGCCCCAAGCATAAAAGCTTCTGGCCAAACCATTACTTGGGGAGCACATCCTGAAAAAGATGTCATTGGCTATCGCGTTTACAGCGGAGGTAAAAAAGTTGCTACAATAAAAGCCGGCTCTTCCTTAAACTACAAGGCTGGAAGCGGCTCGATCCATGTAACAGCCGTTGACATTGCCGGCAAAGAGTCTGCTTCTTCCAATGTAGTAAAAATCGGCCAAAAGACGGAAGAAGAAAAACCGAAAGAAGAAAAGCCGAAGGAAGAGAAGCCAAAAGAAGAGAAGCCGAAAGAAGAGAAACCTAAAGAAGAGAAACCTAAAGATCCTCCTCCAGCCGAGGAAAAGCCTGATGCTGATAAACCATCAGAACCTGATGAAGGTGAAGAAACTAATTAAAGAAAAGCAGAATCCCATTTGCCCAAAAAGGGCTTGGGATTCTGCTTTTTCTTTATAGAAATAACAATCGCCCAAAATATATTCTAGATACTTTGCTAAACAAAAAACCGCTGCTCATTTATGCAGCGGTCTCCTCTATTAATCTTCCATTGTAGACAAATCGCCAGTTGGCAGATCCAGTTCCCAGGCTTTAAGCACCCGGCGCATAATTTTGCCGCTCCGTGTTTTTGGAAGTTTGTCGCGGAATTCAATTTCACGCGGGGCTGCGTGGGCAGCAAGGCCTTTCTTAACGAATTGACGGATATCTTCCACCAGTTCTTCAGAAGGTTCATGTCCGTCCCGTAAAGCAACAAATGCCTTTATTATTTCACCTCGGACAGGATCAGGCTTGCCGATAACTCCAGCTTCTGCAACAGCCGGGTGTTCGATGAGCTTGCTCTCCACTTCAAACGGCCCAACGCGTTCACCAGATGTCATGATCACATCATCTACACGACCCTGGAACCAGAAATATCCATCTTCATCCATATATGCTGAATCTCCAGAAACATACCAGTCACCTGGCATAAAATAAGATTCATATTTTTGCTCGTTATTCCAGATGGCATTCATCATGGAAGGCCAGCCTTTTTTAATTGCAAGGTTCCCCATGCGGTTTGGCGGCAGCTCATTTCCCTGGTCATCGACAATGGCAGCTTTAACACCAGGAATCGGCTTACCCATGGAGCCCGGCTTAATCTCCAGGCAAGGATAGTTGCAGATGAGCTGTGCACCTGTTTCTGTCATCCACCACGTATCATGGATGCGCATATTGAATACTTTCATTCCCCATCTGACTACTTCAGGATTTAGCGGTTCACCGACACTGAGGACATGACGAAGGGAGCTTAAATCAAACTTTTTCACAACCTCATCACCTGCCCCCATCAGCATACGGAAAGCGGTCGGAGCACTATACCAAACCGAAACGCCATACTCCTCAATCATTTTATACCAAGTCTCCGGATTAAATCTGCCCCCGACAATAAGGTTTGAAGTCCCTGTCAGCCACGGGCCGAAAATGCCATATGAAGTACCGGTTACCCAGCCAGGGTCAGCAGTGCACCAATATACATCTTCTTCTTTTAAGTCCAGCACCCATTTAGCGGTCTGATAATGCTGAATCATTGCATTATGTACATGCAGAACTCCCTTTGGCTTGCCTGTAGAGCCGGAAGTGTAATGCAAAATAAGGCCATCTTTTCCGTCAACCCATTCAATTGGAAGCTTTCTGCTTGATTCAGCCATTCTTTTATTAAAGTCCACATACGGGCCTGTTTCCTCAATATTTTCCCCAACAAGGAAAACATGCTTTAAGGCAGGCAGCTGATCAACAGGCACACGTTCCAAAAGCTCAGGGGTTGTAATCAGAACTTTTGCTTCACTGTCATCAAGCCTGTCACGGACTGCCCCTTCCATAAATGCTTCAAAAAGAGGACCTACAATGGCTCCCAGTTTAATTGCTCCCAATACGGCAAAATAGAGTTCAGGAGAACGCGGCATAAAAATGAAAACTCGGTCTCCTTTTTCAACATCGCCATATGCTTTTAATGCATTTCCCGCTTTATTGGATAGTTCCTTCATTTCCTTGAATGTATATTTCTCATTTCTCTGTCCATCGCGATAATAAAGGGCAACCTTATTTTTTCTGAAAGATTCCGCATGTCGGTCAATGGCCTCATAGGCCATATTCATGCGGCCGGTTTCTTTCCAGGAAAATTCTTTTTCCGCATCAGCCCAGTTAAAATTTTCATACAGCTCATCATAGCTTTTTAAATTGAAGTCCCCTTGTGTTACTGGCAGCGCTTCCACTTTCATATAATTATCCCCCTTATTTAAGATTTGATATTATTATAGTATAAACATTATATTTTCTCAATTTTTAAAATTTTGGAGCGGGGAAAAAATTACTTATGAACCAACTGGTAAATTGTCACAAACTTATTTAAATTACACAGAAAATTGCGTGAAAGCGCTTTATCCCCCGTGTTTTTATGTATAATAGAAGTTACATTGATCATGTCTATGGCGGTGAATAAATGGAATATAAAAAAACTTATAATGCAAAAGAATTAAAAACAGCCAATGGTAAATTAATCATTGAGGGGCCAATTTCACCTGAAAAATTGGCAGATTATGAGTTTCACAAGGATCTTGTTGCTTTCAGGCCTCCGGCTCAGCAGCATAAAGCCCTGGTTGAAATTGCGGGATTGCCGGAGGGAAGAATTATAGTGGCCCGTGACAGGCATACCATTGTCGGCTATGTTACTTACTTGTATCCAGACCCTCTCGAGCGCTGGTCGGAAGGAAAAATGGATAATTTAATAGAATTGGGTGCAATAGAAGTGATCCCGGCTTTCAGAGGTTCAGGAACAGGAAAGAACCTGCTGAAAGTATCCATGATGGATGACGCAATGGAAGACTATATTGTTATAACAACTGAATATTATTGGCATTGGGATTTAAAAGGAACTGGCCTGAACGTATGGGAATATAGGAAGGTTATGGAAAAGATGATGAATGCCGGTGGTCTTGAATGGTATGCCACAGATGACCCTGAAATCAGTTCTCATCCCGCAAATTGCCTAATGGCCCGCATTGGAAAAAGAGTGGATCAGGATTCAGTGCAGCAATTTGACCGCTTGCGCTTTATGAATCGCTTTATGTATTAAATCTTAATAATAGCGTCAATACATAATTCATGCCTGTATTCACACTATTTTTTCGGCATGAATGTATCTCCATATATTTATAAGGAGGCATTTAAAGTGATTGTTGAAGAAATTATGAAAACGGATGTCACGGCCTTGTCAAAAGAAGACACCATTGCCGACGCCATAAAAATTATGAACGAAAAAAGAATACGGCATTTGCCTATTACAGATGAAGCGGGCAGATTGCAGGGACTTGTAACAGATAGGGACATCCGTGATGCGACTCCATCTATTTTTCATACAGAACTATTTAAGGAAGATCTGCAGAGACCATTAAAAATGATTATGAAGACAGATATCATTACCGGACACCCTCTTGATTTTGCTGAAGAAATTGCTGCGGTTTTTTATGAACAGCGAATTGGCTGCCTGCCAATATTAAACGATGATAAGCTGGTCGGAATTGTCACAGAAACCGATTTGCTTCATACGTTAGTTCAATTGACGGGAGCCCATCAGCCAGGTTCGCAGATTGAAGTAAAGGTGCCAAACAGGGCAGGCATGCTGTTTGAAATCGCTGAAGTCATCTGCAAAAGAAAAGCAAATATACAGAGTGTCCTTGTTTACCCTGACAAAACGGATGATAAATACAAAATACTGGTGATAAGGGTACAGACAATGAACCCTACGCTTGTAGTAGAAGATTTGAAAAAAGCAGGCCATCATGTTTTATGGCCCAGCCTGCCGGGGATTTCACTATGACACATGATTCATTATTTGTTTTTTCGGAAGACCTGCTGAACTACAAATTCAGCAAAAATCATCCTTTTAATCAGATAAGGCTGAAACTGACACTCGATTTGCTCAAAAACATCAATGCCATTGAAGAATGTCATATTATTCCTCCGCGCAAGGCTTCCGATGAAGAGCTACACTTGATTCATGATCCTAGTTATGTGAATGCTGTCAAGCTCGCCGGCAAAGGAAACCTGCCTGAGGATATCTGCGAAAACTATGGTCTTGGAACAGAGGACACACCTATTTTTCAAAACATGCACGAAGCAAGCTCCCTTTTAGTAGGAGGCACTCTGGCAGCCGTTGATGCAGTCATGAGCGGACTTGCTAAGCACGCACTTCACCTTGGCGGCGGCCTTCATCACGGGTTTCGGGGAAAAGCTTCTGGATTTTGCATCTACAACGATAGCTCCGTAGCCATAAAATATATACAGGAAAAGTATAAAGCCCGTATTCTGTATGTGGATACAGATGCCCATCATGGTGATGGTGTCCAATGGTCATTTTATGATGACCCGGATGTATGCACCTTATCTATTCATGAAACTGGCAGATACCTTTTCCCCGGAACCGGAAATGTAAATGAACGAGGACAAGGGAAAGGATATGGATTCTCTTTTAATATTCCCGTGGATGCATTTACTGAAGACGATTCCTGGCTTCACGCATACCGTACAGCTTTTCGGGAGGTTGCAGAATTTTTCAAACCGGATGTGATCCTGACGCAAAATGGTGCTGATGCCCATTATCTTGATCCTCTTACCCATTTGTCATCTACTATAAAGATTTATAGGGAAATTCCGAAACTGGCCCATGAAATTGCCCATGAATATTGTGACGGGAAATGGATTGCCGTCGGCGGCGGAGGTTATGATATTTGGAGGGTTGTTCCCCGGGCATGGGCCATGATATGGCTCGAAATGACTGAAAACTCTAATTGTTACGGCAATATACCGGCGGAATGGATAAACAAGTGGAAAGAACACGCACCTGTGCCTCTTCCCCTGGAATGGGATGATCCTGCTGATTTATATGAGCCTATCCCCCGTAAGAGCGAAATAACTGAAAAAAATGCCCGGACAGTGGACAAAGTTCTTTATCCGATCCGAAACAGAACAATGACAGAATCTTTATAAGAACAGCGGCCGGGAACATTTTACCGGCCGCTGTTCATTTCTGCATATGTAAATAAACAGGTCTGACTATTGCCAGACCTGTTATCAATTATGAATATTGTTATCTTCATTAAATTTCGGATCAGAAATAATGATTTCAACACGCCTGTTTTTCTCCCAATTCTCCGGTCCGGAATTAGGGACGATAGGACGGGTTTCCCCATAGCCCACAGCCATAAACCTATGACTTTCAAGATTATGCTTTTCTGTTAGATATCTGATTACAGTACTAGCCCTGGCAGCAGATAACTCCCAATTGGACGGATATCTGTAAGTAGTTATGGGCCGGTCATCAGTATGTCCCTCCACCTTCACAAGGTTTGGCATGTTTGCTAAAAGGGTTCCTACTTTATCCAGGAAAGAGTATGAACTGTCTATCAGACTGGCATCTCCGGATTCAAATAAAACCTGTTCCTGCAGAACGAGAACGCCCCCCCGTTCCGTCCTGTTCGCCACAATCACTTTTTCTAAGCCATTCTCATCCAAAAACGACTGGATCTCCATCAGAAGCTCATCAAGCGAATCTGATTGCCCGCTGTCCTCATTTTCCTTTATTTCTTCATTTTGTTCCGGGTTCTCTGCAGGAATGATAGACGGCTGAAAATCCAGCACCTGTCTGTCCCGGAAAGAATCGGATAATGCCTGAAACTTCATTAAATCAATCTGGGACATCGAAAACAGCAGAATAAAAAATACCAATATCAGTGTGACGAGATCGGAGAAAGTCACCATCCATCTTGGGGAGCCTTTTGGAGGCTCCGGAGATCTTCTCCTAGGCTTCATTATCCAGTGCCTCCCCCTCATTTACAGCTTTATCCAAATCTCTCCGTTCTTCTGAGGATAAAAAGGCGCTCAGCTTTTCTTCCAATATTCTCGGATTCTGCCCGGATTGAACACCGATAACCCCTTCAATAATAATCTGCTTCAAAAAAACTTCCTTCTCTGTCTTTAAAGCCAGCTTCGCTGCCATCGGCAGAAAAATCAGATTGGCCAGCAGGGATCCATATAAAGTAGTCAGTAAGGCAAGAGCCATATTGGGCCCAAGTGTGGAAGGATCATTCAAATTTTTCAGCATCAGAACCAGTCCGATCAGGGTCCCTATCATTCCCCATGCCGGAGCGTATTCCCCGGCTCTTTCGAGAATGCTTCTTCCTTTTCTGTGCCTCTCTTCCATCGCCATAATTTCGGCATTCATAATGTCAGTAATGACATCTGGCTCTATACCATCCACAGCCAGGTATACGCCTTTCTGAATGAATGGATCTTCCACCTTCCCGATTTCAGCCTCAAGCGATAACAGCCCTTCACGCCGGGCACGCTCAGAGAGTTTGACAAAAATTCCAATCAGCTCGCCAACGCTTTGCTCTTCACTGGAAAAAACCTGCTTAAAAACGGTGGCCATATGCCTGATATCTTTTAAAGGAAAACTTACAAGCAGCCCGGCTATTAAACCGCCCAGAACAATAAGAATTGAAGAAGGGTCAACAAAGGATAAAAAACCATCAGCTCCTCCATTCCACATGATTCCAAAAATCAGCATAGCAAGCCCCACCATTAATCCAGCCGGTGTTAACATATCAACCTTTCTCATACTCTCTCTCCCTGATCCATTGCGAATTGCCTTTGTCTAATGGTTTATTATTTATGTGCTCTAAAACAGGTACGATAGCTTAAAATTGGCAGAAAGAAACGCCTTTTAATTAAGGCGCTTCTCTTTCTTCTCTTTTGTCCAGCTGCAGCGCCTAGCCCCCTAGTCACTTCGGTCCAGATGCTGAAGTCAAAGAACGACTTCAACTTCTGGACCTCCAGCGCTGGTCGGGGCTGGTCGAGGAGCTTCCGCTTTTCTGTTATATCGGCAAATTCATTACTTTGTTGAGCTTCGTTCTTCAATTCGGTGAGGGAGTACAACAATTTGCTCATCGACTGATTCTTTATTCATAAGTTTCGTAAGCAATCTCATGGCAACTGCACCAATATCATACAATGGCTGAACGACTGATGTCAGCTGAGGACGGACCATTAATGCCAATCTTGTATTGTCAGAGCTGATGACCTCAAAGTCTTTCGGGATATTATACCCTTTATCCTCCGCCCCGTGGACAATTCCCAATGCCATTTCATCAGATCCTGCAAAAATAGCTGTTGGACGCGGATCTGCCTCAAGCAGCTTTTCAAAGGCTTCTATACCTGAATCGTAAGTATAATCTCCTTCAACCACCAATTCATCGCGGAAGGCCACCTCAGCTTCTTCCAAAGCCCGCTTATAGCCTGCAAGCTTTTTTTCCTGATTAATCGGCTCGCGGAGAGGTCCCACCACGATAGCTGCATCTTTATGGCCTTTTTCAATAAATGACTTAGTCACATCAAATGCTGCCTGTTCATAATTAATATTTACAGATGGGATTTTGCCTGTTTCTTCAATAGAGCCAGCCAGTACGATCGGAACCGGTGACTTTTCAAACTCTTCAACATGCTCGGAGGTAATATTGCCGCCCATGAAGACTATTCCATCCACCTGTTTCCCGAGCATAGTATTGAGCAAGTGCAGTTCTTTTTCAATATTTTGGTCGGAGTTGCTGAGAATGATATTGTATTTATACATTGTCGCAATATCCTCTATGCCCCTTGCCAGTTCTGCAAAAAAGGTGCTGGAGATATCGGGAATGATTACACCGACTGTCGTCGTTTTTTTGCTTGCCAATCCTCTTGCAACCGCGTTGGGGCGGTACCCAAGCCGGTCAATTACTTCCATTACTTTTTTTCTTGTTGCAGGCTTAACATTCGGGTTGCCATTTACAACACGAGAAACCGTTGCCATTGATACATTCGCTTCTCTTGCTACATCGTATATTGTTACATTCATTACTTACACTCCTTCTTTAAATAGCGGTCGCTTCAATTACTTTATATTTTACAGCAACACGACGTAACCTACTCATTTTTTATCCTAATTTGTGAGTGGTTACACATGTACAATTATGTATTTAATCATACGACAGTCCAGGAATTGCCGCAATGTCAAGGCTTGTATTTTTGAAAAAAACTTAAATTTCCACTTTAAATGCAAAAAAAAGAGCCTCCTGCTACCAGCAGAAGGCTCTCCATATTTAGATGGCTACACTTTCAGCAATGCTGAAGATTGAAGTTCAGCCATAAATTGATCAAATTGATTCAAGTCCATTTGCTGCGCTGAATCTGATAGGGCAACGGCCGGGTCTGGATGAACTTCTGCCATTACACCATCTGCGCCGATTGCCAGCGCAGCTTTTGCTGCTGGAAGAAGCAAATCTCTGCGGCCTGTTGAATGCGTAACGTCAACCAGTACTGGCAAATGTGTTTCCTGCTTAAGAATAGGCACAGCCGAAATGTCCAATGTATTGCGTGTAGCACGTTCGTATGTGCGGATTCCGCGCTCACATAGAATAATCTGTCCATTCCCCTGGGACATGATATATTCCGCTGCATTGATGAATTCTTCAATTGTAGCTGCAATCCCGCGCTTTAAAAGAACTGGTTTGTTTACAGCCCCCGCTGCTTTTAATAGCTCGAAGTTTTGCATGTTTCTTGCCCCGATTTGAATGACATCAATATAATTTACAGCCGTTTCAATATCATTAGGGCTTACGATTTCAGAAATAACAGCCAGATCGTATTCATCTGCCACTCTTTTTAAGATTTTTAAACCTTCAAGGCCAAGCCCCTGGAAATCATACGGTGATGTTCTTGGTTTATATGCGCCTCCGCGAAGGAGCTTAAGTCCTTTTGCTTTTACAGCTTCAGCAACAGTTGCCACCTGCTCATAAGATTCAACTGCGCAAGGGCCAAAAACAAGATGAGGATTGCCATCCCCTACTTTTTCACCCTTTAAGTCTACAATCGTATTTTCAGGCTTCTTTTTGCGTGAAACAAGAAGCGCCTTTCTATGATCATCTTTTTGAAGTTCAAGACCTGCTTTAAAAATTTCCTTGAACATATGCTCAATTGTTGAATTTTCAAAAGGACCGTCATTATGCTCTTTTATCAAGTCCAGCATCTTGCGTTCCCGGACAGGATCATAACGATAAACCCCTTGTGTTTCCTTTACTCTTCCGATTTCCTGAACAAGTTCTGCTCTTTCATTGATCAAAGATAAAAGCTGGAGATTCAGCTCATCCACTCGATCACGAAGTTTATCTAGCTCTTTATTGCTCATTTCCTGTCCCTTCCTTTCAAATCTGAATTTAAGCCGTGTTGGTTTCAGGATAATGCACAAAACGTGCATCTAAATGTGCACAGCGTTAAACATTTCCATCTTTCTCTTTTACGGCCTCTGGATATGTGATACATTTTTTATAATTAGGGTTATTATATATGAATTATTCAGACATGTCACGAAATATTTCTTTATTAATTAAACGCTTTTAAGTGATAAAGCGGCTTCAGGGCTTTATTTATGCATTTTATGACATTTACAAAGAAGGTGTACTGCTTTGGACGAACAAAAAAAGCTTTTTGCACTGGATATCGGCACCCGCACGGTGGTCGGAATTATTCTCGAAGAAAACGGCGGGCAATATCATGTGAAAGACATCGTGATTAAGGAGCATGCAGAAAGGGCCATGCTCGACGGACAGATCCATGATGTACTGGCTGTATCAAAAATTATAGCAGAAATCAGGGATGAACTAGAAGCAAAACACGGCCCATTAAAAAAGGTGTGCGTTGCAGCGGCAGGCAGGGCTTTAAAAACAGAAAGATCTGAAACAGTTATCTGTATTAAAGGAAAACCGATGATGCAAAAGCAGGATATACTTCACCTTGAATTAAGTGCAGTTCAGCAGGCACAGGCAATGGTTGCAGAAAAACATGAAACTGAGAAAAGCTATTATTACTATTGTGTTGGATATTCCGTTTTATACTATCGTCTTGATAAAGAAGAAATCGGCAGTCTAATTGATCAGCAGGGGGATGAAGCATCCGTTGAAATCATTGCTACGTTCCTGCCCAAGGTTGTAGTGGAGTCACTAATCTCAGCTCTACAAAGGGCTGGCCTGGAAATGGAAGCTTTGACACTTGAGCCAATCGCAGCTATTAATGTGCTGATTCCTCCTTCGATGAGAAGGCTGAATGTTGCTCTTGTTGATATCGGTGCCGGAACGTCCGATATTGCCATTACAGATATGGGCACAGTTACAGCTTACGGAATGGTGCCTGTAGCAGGAGATGAGATAACTGAAGCAATCAGTGACCAGTTTCTCCTGGACTTTCCTTTAGCCGAAAAGGCAAAGAGAGATTTGCATGTATCGGATACAATTACTGTCACGGATATTCTCGGCTTCCAGACAGAAGTCAGCAGGGAAGAGACAATTGAAAAAATTTCTCCTGCGCTAGAACGATTGACAAATTCCATCTGCGATGAAATTCTGCAGCTGAATAATAGGCCGCCCAAAGCCGTCATGCTGGTAGGGGGCGGGAGCTTAACACCTGGACTTCCTGAAAGAATAGCGCAAAGACTGGGCCTTCCAGCGAATAGAGTCGCAATAAGGGGAATTGACGCAATAAGCGGGCTGAATTTACCGGATTTTACATACAAAGGCCCTGAACTTGTCACCCCAATAGGAATAGCCATCGCTGCTAAAAAAGCCCCAGTCCAATATTGTACAGTTTACGTCAACGATCAGCCTGTCAGGCTATTCGAGGTCAAGAACCTGACAGTTGGGGATTGTCTCCTGGCAGCAGGCATTAAAATGAATAAGCTTTACGGTAAGCCCGGACTCGCCATGATAGTCAAACTAAACGGGCAAAGCGTTACGATTCCAGGAAGTCATGGAGAAGCTCCTGTCATCATACGCAACAGCCTTACAAGTGCTTTGGATGAAGAAATCAAATCAGGGGATATCATCACTGTTTCAAGAGGACGTGACGGATTGCCTGCTGAAGTCCGCATAAAAGATTTGATTGATGAAGTTCCTGAAAAGTCTATTACTATTAACGAAAAGCAGTACACAATCCACCCTGTTATTACCTGTAATGAAAAAGCTGCCTCGCTTGAACAGATCATTGCTGATCGGGATAAGGTAGAGTGCAGAATTCCGGAAACATTTGAAGAAGTCTTAGGAAACTTGAACCTAAACGATTTATTAAGCGAGCTTACGCCTTTTAGAATCAGCATTAATGAAAAAGAGACATTCCTCCCCCGCCATACCGGAAAGCTTTTTAAAAACGGCCTTGAGGCGAATTATCATAGCATAGTAGACGATGGTGACAATCTCCGAATTGAAAAAAGAGGCACACTATCAGTAAAGGAATTAGCAGATATAAAGCAGCTGGTACTACAGCAGAGGATCCCGGTCATGTTTAACGGTAAGAAATTAGAGCTTTCAAGAGGGATACTTGAATTTCAGAGGGAAGGAGCTGTCCTCAATGAAGATGATGCGATTCATGCTGGAGATGCGATAACACTCGTGAAAAAACCAATGTCTCCTTTTATTTTTCAGGATATCTTCAGCCATGTTAGTGTAGATATGCCTGCAGCATCTTCCGGAAGCTTCGTTCTCTTGAAAAATGGGGAAAAGGCATCTTTTCATGAACCTATAGAGCCTGGTGATCATCTCAAAATCGTGTGGCCTGCCATAAATAATAAAAATTCAAATGTGAAGTATATATAAGAAAAGCGGGGGCAGGCTGCTAGTGTTAGACAGTTATCGACGTTTAATAAATATATATTTTCTTGTTTGATAGCAAAAACCCATCCGATTGGATGGGTTTTATCTGTTTTCCTTCACAGCATTCACCAGGGAATCATATGTAATCTTCCAATGTGATGCATGCCAGGCAACATCTCCATTATTAAATAGAATGGCCTGAGGAGACTCATGTTTGATATGAAAAGCTTCTGCAATGTGATTTGACAAGGGACGATCATCCTGAACAACTAAGTAATAAGCATTTACATCTTGATGCTCTTTTACAAAGCTTTCATATTCTTCAAACGCTGCGCCGCTCACCGGACAAGTGGAACTGTGTTTTAAAACCAGCAGCTGCTCTCCTGATTCTACTGCTTGATCAAATGATTCATGGCTATCAAATTTTTTCATTTTCTTGCCTCCCCAACTAAGCCAGGCAAAGCCTCGCTCTTTAAATTAAATAACGGTGAAGTAATCGTACCACTTCACCGTTGCTTAAACAAATAAAATTAATTATACTTTTGCTCGGTTTCGTCAAAAGCTTTTTTCGTCTCTTCCAGCTTCATTTGGATTTCTGCATCATTTACTGGAGCGTTCCCTTCTGCCTGGAATGTCTCGTTATTGATGGCCTCTCCATTTTCTTCGGATGTCCCGTTTGCACCAGCTTGTCCATTTTGAGCTTCTTTCAAGCTTTTTACTTTATTAACGAGTTCATTGGATTGCTTTGTCACCGTTTGAGTCAGCACATTTGTTTTTTCTTTTGCAGCATTAGCCAGTTCGGTACCTTTTGTCATAGCTGTTTCACGGTACTGTCCTGACTTCTCTTTTAATAGGGCAGCCTTTTCGCTTAAATCACTCTGAAGCTCTTTGCCTGATTTAGGAGCCAGGAACAGAGCGGTTGCTGCGCCAACCATGCCTCCGATTAAGGCACCAATCATGAAATCTTTCGTATTGATATTTTCATCTGTTTTCGCCTGATTTGAATCAAATTGAGTGCGGTCTTGACTATTCATTCTCCTTTTTCCTCCTTTAAATCTAGTATCTTGCTCTTTCTCTCTGGCGTTCAGGCGGAAGCATCTGTTTCTCGCTGACGTTGTACTGATAAGGGTCTTCTTTTCTCATTTTCCATTTATCCTTGATTTCAAGGAGAACATTGCTCCACTGTACCACCTGTGAGATTTTATCTTTATTCTGTTCAAGCTGTGTGTTTACAGAAGATGTGATTTTCTGAATGGATCCATTAAATTTGCGGACAGAGTCACCAACTTCTTTTACCGCAGTCACGACACTGTTCAGGTTTTCAGATTTCTGCTGAATATCTGTAGCCAGTGAATTGGTTTTATGCAGCAGGACAGTGGTTTCCTTCGTGACACCATCTAGTTGCCTTTCAAGGCCTGCCAATGTGTTTGATACGTTATCTAATGTCCCTTGTAAGGATTTTAACGTTTTCGCCAGATATATGACCAAAACAAGAAATGCTATAGCAATTACTGCTACACTTAAGTATAAAATAATTTCCAATTCTTACACCTCCGGTTGTCTGTATAATATCTTTTTACCCAGATGCACTGCCTCTAAACCAGGAGTACATTAATAGATTCCACTTGTGAAGTCGAAATTCCTTCTCTAACAGGTATTTTCATCAGTTAAAGTAAATTTTAGCACAACTGGAAAAGGTTAAACAAAACCTATCATTTCGGGTACAATAATAGTTGTCGGAAAAATAAATTTACTGGAGGTATTTATCCATGAAAGATCCCCGTATTGCAAAACTGGCAAAAAATTTGATTAACTATTCAGTCAGACTCCAGAAAGGAGAGAAGGTCCTTATTGAAAATTTCGGACTGCAGAAGGAATTAGTGACCGCGCTGGTTAAGGAAGCATATGCAGCTGGAGGATACCCTTTTGTTTCCTTAAAGGATCATCAGGTTGATCGCTCCCTGCTTTTAGGGGCACAGGAAGAGCAATTCAATTTGATGGCTGAGTTTGAAGCAAATGTTATGAGCAAAATGGATGCATACATAGGACTGCGCTCCGGAGACAACATCAACGAGCAGGCTGATGTGCCGGATGATAAAATGAAAATCCATGGATCAACCATCGGACAAAGAGTGCATAGAGAAATCCGCGTGCCAAAAACGAAATGGGTGGTTTTGCGTTACCCTAATGCTTCCATGGCCCAGCTGGCTAAAATGAGTACAGAAGCATTTGAAGATTTCTATTTTGATGTCTGCAATTTGGATTACGGCAAAATGGACAAAGCAATGGACAGCCTTGTGGAATTAATGAATAAAACCGATAAAGTCAGAATAACTGGCCCTGGAACAGATCTATCCTTCTCGATTAAGGATATTCCGGCAATAAAATGCTCAGGTCAAATGAATATCCCTGATGGAGAGGTCTATACTGCCCCTGTACGTGAGTCTGTCAACGGCGTCATCACCTATAACACTCCATCTCCATACCATGGTTTTACATTTGAAAATGTAAAACTGACATTTAAAGACGGGAAAATTGTTGAAGCGGAAGCCAATGATAGCGAACGCATCAATAAAATCTTTGATACTGATGAGGGTGCGCGCTATATTGGTGAATTCGCTATCGGGGTTAACCCATACATTCTTCATCCAATGCAGGATATTCTGTTCGATGAAAAAATTGACGGAAGCTTCCACTTCACACCTGGACAGTGCTATGACGAAGCTTATAATGGCAATAAATCCAATATTCATTGGGATATGGTCAACATCCAGCGCCCTGACTATGGCGGCGGTGAAATCTACTTTGATGAGGTATTAATCCGAAAAGACGGGCGATTTGTCATTAGTGAACTTGAAGCATTAAATCCGGAAAATTTAAAGTAATAAAAAAGCTCCAGGCGCCTGGAGCAAAAAAGTTATCAACATTTAAAGTCATAAAGAAAAAGATGCTTCCTTAGCGAAGCATCCTTCTTATGATTTATATTTGGTTTTCGTATGCCTGCTGGAATTTTTGGATATCCCCGGCACCCATAAACATAATTACGCTATCTTCATGATTCCTTAGTACAGCCGTTTCTTCTTCATTTAGAATTTGTGCATTGGGAATTTTGGCCTTTAAGTCATCAATCGTGAGTTTTCCATGGTTTTCACGGGCAGAGCCAAAGATTTCGCAAAGATATACTTTGTCAGCCAAATTAAGGCTTGATGCAAAATCATCAAGAAAGGCCTGAGTCCTCGTAAATGTATGCGGCTGGAAAACTGCAACCACATCCTTTTCAGGATACTTTTGTCTGGCAGCTTCTACAGTCGCCTTAATTTCTGTCGGATGGTGGGCATAGTCATCAATAATTACCTGAGAGCCCACTTTCTTCTCGGAAAATCTTCTTTTCACTCCTTCAAAGGAAAGAAGCTGTTCCTGGACAATCTTTGCATCGATCTCTTCATAATGACATAGAGCGATAACAGCTAAGGAGTTCAAGACGTTATGATCTCCATACGCTGGAATAGAGAAAGTCTCAAAGAAGGTGTTCCGGACAAATACATCAAATGTTGTTCCTTCTGTAGTTTTAACTACATTGCGTGCCTGAAAATCATTATCTTCTCCAAAACCATAGAATACCACGGGCACTTTTGCCTGGATTTTTTGCAGCTGCTCGTCATCACCGCATGCGAAAATCCCCTTATTCACTTGCCATGACATTTCCTGAAAAGCAGAAAACACATCTTCAATGTTGGCAAAGTAATCAGGGTGGTCAAAATCAATATTCGTCATTATTGCATAATCAGGATAGTAAGAAAGGAAGTGCCTTCTGTATTCACAAGCTTCGAAAACAAAATATTCAGCTTCCTTGTCCCCTTTGCCCGTACCGTCTCCAATAAGGAATGAAGTTGGTTTTGCGCCTCGCATTACGTGCGCAAGCAAGCCTGTAGTGGATGTTTTCCCATGAGCTCCCGTCACAGCGATGCTCGTAAAATTCTTCATGAAATCACCTAAAAATCGATGATAACGCACAACAGGCAAGCCAAGCTTCATTGCTTCCTCAATCTCTTCATGCGTGTCCGGATATGCATTCCCGGCGATTACCGTCATGCCCGGCTGTATGTTTTCCTTTTGAAAGGGAAGGATCTTTATTCCGGATTTCTCAAGTGCAACCTGAGTAAAAAAGTGTTTCTCAAAATCGGAGCCTTGAACCTGATAATTCATATCATGCAGAACTTGTGCCAATGCACTCATTCCAGACCCCTTAATACCTACGAAATGGTAAATAGTCATATAAAGAACCTCCAACCATCGTATATCTGTAAAACAGTATATGACATATATCTAGTTTTGCGCATATCCCCTTAGAAGACATGCTTCCATGACTGTGCTGCTAAGCTTTTCCGCTGTCATTTTTATTTACTTACACTTTAATGTATTGAATCATTATATCATTAATCGATTCTAAAAACTATGTAACGTATTGCCAGCTATTTATACCCCAGAAATAAAAAATAAAACATTAGATTTCAGGAAAGCTCTCCATGTAAGGTCAGGAACCTTTAATTTTGCCTTCGAAAATGCCTTCGTTAAACGGTGAACTCCTTCATCCTTTTGAATAGAGATAAATGGTCCAATAGGAAGATCATACATCTGGATTGGTATTCTTCTAATAAAATACCACCCTATTGACAGTTCCGGCCGAAACACCCCGTGCTGACTTAAGAGAAAAGAAGTGCTATCTTCCACACCTGAGGCGGAGATTTTCTTTTGACTTACATCTAAAATCCGGATGGGTTCCATGACTGATGTTAAAAAGAGAGCCCCCTGAATGAGATCTGACTCTGAAAGCTGCCTGGCATTGTTCTTTAAGAACAGACTGAACATAGTAGAGCCTTGAATGGTTTTATAATCAAAGAGAAACCAATCCTGAAAAACTTCCTGCTGAATAGGCGAAAAAGCCGTCTCAGAAGCAAGACCGAGCGTTTTCCGAAATAAATGCTTTGCCCGGACTTTCTCTCTGATATTAGCCGTTCGTTCTGTATAATCCTTGCTTAATGTGTATAAACGCAGAGCATTATTCTCTCCCTGGAGCTGTTTAGCTTTACGGAAAGATTGTAAATCCAGAATTGAGCTGTCCATATCCATTTAGGATGCTCCTTACTTTCTTGTAAATAGCGTTCAGTTATTCAACCTTTTCAAGGCGGGGGTTTGGACGATAACGGCGTCCTGCCTTAGCTGCATGCTTACCGTCAATCATTACATTGTCTCCAGTGAACCCTGTGGTGATCTTCAGCAGGCTGCTTCCAATTCCATAGGTATCAACCGGAACACCCTGTTCTTCAAATTCACGGATTCGGGATTCAGTAAAACCGCCGCTCACCACAATCTTCACATGTTGGAAACCTTCATCATCCAGCGCTTTTCTTAAAGCGAAAATCAGTTCTGCATTGACTCCGCGCGGGTCAAACGTTCCCAGCAAATGCTGATTTCTTAAGAAATATTGATCAATCATTGTTCTTGATGTATCAACCCGGACACCTTTAAGCTCTTTGCCAAAGGCTCTTGCCACTTTCAGGGAATCGGTTATGGCATCATTGTTGTAGTCTACCAGAGCAACTAAATCGTCTTCAGGAAACGTCTCCTGATAAGCCTTAGTAGATGCAACGATATCTCCCTCGAACATTTGGATCAAAGCATGCGGCATTGTTCCCATTCCTTTTTTGCCCCACCATTCATTCATCGCATGCGTGGCCTGGGCTGTTGCCCCCCCAATAAAGGCTGCATAGCCATCTCCTGCCTGGGTGATATAATGATCATCCCGGTCCCCCATGAAGATGACCTGCTTTTGAACACCAGAAACACCTGCTGCTTTTACCACATTATAGACATTCGTGGCAACTGAAGTTCTTCTGGCCAATATGCCGTCAATTATTCCTTCAAGATATCCGAAATCCTGATATCTTCCTGTAATGGTTAAAACTGTTTCAAAGGGTGAAATCTTATCACCGTCTTTTAATGAATAAATTTCCAGATCATCCGGGCGGTCTGCAAATGTTTTTAGCAGCGCAATGACTTCATCCGTACCGCATAGAACGGCATGATTCTTTTGGAAAAACTGCATGGTTACGATTTTATCTTCGTGATATTTCTTAACAATTTCTCTTGTTTTAAGGAAGTAAACCGCTGAAAACCAGCCATCTCTTACACGTTCATCGAATTTAAAAGTCTGGTTTGTCAGACGTTTGATTTCTCCTTTAACCTTCATTTCAATTTCCTTCATCCCTAAAGCTCCTTAGAAACATTAAAGAAAGCAGAAGCGCCTGCTGACTTGGTTTGCAAGGAGCAGGCCTCTATGCCGGCAGCCCGCCAGCTTTAGAATGCTTTCTTCGTTTATCGTAGTTGTTTATTCATATTATTTTAAACATGCAAGTAAAGAATACCATGGATTAATTTAATGTACTAGTCTCTTGTATGGATTCAAGATCAGCTTCTGTAATGAGGACATCCCTTGGCTTGCTGCCTCTATTTTCAGAAATGAACCCTTGTTTTTCCATCATATCAATCAGCCTGGCTGCCCTATTATATCCTATTTTAAATCTTCTTTGCAGGCTTGAAGTGGAAGCCGCTCCCTGATCAACAACAAACTCGCATGCTTCAAAAAACAATTCATCCTCTTCTTCTATTGCATGAGCTTTTTTCAGAAGTTCTTCCTGCTCAAATAAGTAGTCAGGATCGCGTTCCCTCCGTACATGGGCTACCACATCATCAATTTCTTTATCTGAAACAAATGTACCCTGCAGCCTCACTGGCTTTGAGGATCCGTTTTCAAGGAAAAGCATATCTCCCCGTCCAAGCAGTTTTTCAGCTCCGCTTATATCAATGATTGTTCTTGAATCGATTTGAGATGACACAGAGAATGCAATTCTTGTAGGCACATTCGCCTTGATTAAGCCGGTAATAACATCCACGGAAGGACGCTGGGTTGCAATAATAAGATGAATTCCGCATGCACGGGCTTTTTGTGCAATCCGGCAAATGGCTTCTTCCACATCGGCTGGCGACATCATCATTAAGTCTGCCAGCTCATCAATCACAATGACCATAAATGGCAGCTTCTCTGAATATTGCTGATGCTCCTCTGCCAGCTCATTAAAACGGTTTATATCCCTCACACCTGCATGGGCAAACAATTCATATCTGCGTTCCATCTCCTCGACAGCCCACTTCAAGGCTGCCGTTGCCGCTTTTACATCGGTAATAACCGGGCTGACCAAATGTGGAATTCGATTATATGGTGCAAGTTCGACCATTTTTGGGTCGATCAGAAGAAGCTTCAATTCATCGGGACTCGCCTTATACAGCAGGCTTACCAGGATCGTGTTAATACAGACGCTCTTCCCTGATCCCGTTGCACCGGCAATCAAACCATGCGGCATTTTCCGTAAATCCGTCACAATCGGCTTCCCAGAGATATCAAGCCCCAGCACAGCCGTTAATGGGGATTGGCCAGTCTGGAACTCCGGGGTGCTGATGATCTCACTGATAAGTACCGGACGGCTGCTCTGGTTCGGAACCTCAATGCCGATTGTATGCTTTCCTGGTATCGGCGCTTCGATCCGAATATCCCTTGCTGCCAGACTCAGCTTTATATCATCTGAGAGGTTCGTGATTTTATTCACCTTGACACCTGGTTCGGGCTGTACTTCAAACCTTGTTACAGAAGGTCCTTGCGTAACATTAACCACCCTCGCCCTGACATTGAAATTTTGCAGTGTAGAATTTAACATCTGTTCCTGTTCGTAAAGCCAATCGGAAGCTTCCTCCATGATTACTGGCGGTGTCAGCAATGTCTGGGAAGGAAATTGGTAATAAAAAATTTCTTCGTCCCCCTGATATGTCTGTTCATCCTCAAATCGGTCCATTTCCGATGCAGGCGGTGTCTGCTCTGCACGTTCTTCCATAGGCAAATGGTTCACCGGTGGATGATTCTCGATCTTTTCTGCAGCAGCAGCAGACTGCTGGATATTTTCTGACGGAAACATAGCGATATTATTTTTTTTTTCATCTGACGGTCTTGCCATCTTATCCTGCTGATTCAGTTTTTTTCTGTCATTATTCAGCATGATGACATTAAATGGAATTGATCCTCTTGATGAAGGCTTCTTCCCTTCCTGGGCATCTTCTTCCTGCTGTGGGGTTGACGCAGCAGATTCTGTTTTTGTTTCTAAGTATTCATTTGCACCTGCAGTCTCATTTTGCTCTGCATTCTCAGCCCTGTTTATATCAGAAATCAGTTCAGCCTGAGTAGAGAACGAGCCTGTTAATTCCCCGCTATCTTCATGATCAGAACTTAATTCAGCTTTATTAGACATCTCCATTCCTTCTGCTTGTGAGTTTCCCTCTTTTAAGTTTATATGGATAAACTCTTCCGAGTCACTTTTAGCAACAATCCCTAAATCGTGATGAAATTCATTCTTTTCTGCATCCTCTTCAGCTTCAATCTCAAGGATATCATGAGATCTTAATTCGCTCTGCTCTGAGAGTTCTGCTGTGTATTCTTCTTTTTCTTCCTCGTGCAGAGCCTCTTCAATCAAGTTTGCGAGCGATCTGCTGATTTCCGATTTTTTTTTAAGACCGATGCGATCCTCACTATTTGGAGATTCACCGTCAGGCTTGGAAGATCCTCCAAGCTGCCTGCCAGGTTCCTTATGATCTTGCCAGGCAGTATGTGTTTCTTCATGCCGCAATGTTTCTTGGTTATTTTCAGGTACTTCAAACATTAATTCAGACGCTTCACCTATTTTGTATCTTTTGGCTGCTGGTTCCTCTGTTTCCAATGCAGAAGCCTGTGCCTGTAAAGCTTTCAGTTTATCGGAAATGACAGTTTCTCTTTCTTCATCCGAAACAGCTTCGGTTACATTCGGCCGATTAGGGGGGGTCTGCTGAATTTTGCGCATAACCTCATCGTATGTAAGTTCCCTGCGGTTTTCCTGTTCCCCGTTATCAGATTTATCTTGCTGGGCATTTGGCCGTGGCCTTTTAAATCCATATATCGGCGATGGAATTTCTGTTGGCTGAAAAGGTCTTTTCTTGCTGGCAGCCTCTCTTTCATTACGGGTCAGAATTTTTTCTTCACTGGCAGGTGGTGGCGCAGACTTTCTTTGCCGCTCCCTATCTGCGGAACGAGGCGTCCTTTTTTCATGGATTGGAGTATCCGCCGGCTTTTTCTGCCATTCCGTTTCTCCTGCCCTTGACTTCCGTTTTTCAGTTTTATTTACAGGCTTCCCACGATTATGATCCTGTCTATTATGATCCTGTCTTTGCTGCCTCTTATTCTCCCGTTCTGCTTCATGGTCAGGTATGACCGGAAAACGGAATTGGCCTTTGGGGTATTGATAGACTACTTTAGCATCTATGTCTCTCGAACTTTCTTTTGTTTTTTTTGCAGGCGGCTGCTTCTCATAGTTATGCTCATCTGCATGTTCTTCCATTTCCTCATATTCTTCCTCATCACTTTTAAACATATGGAATAGCTTTTTAATCCAGCTCATTTATATCAACTCTTTCTATTAAAAACTTTGTTAGACTTTCTATATTATTTTAGCAGTTATTCACAGATTTTGAATAAGAAATCCGAGAATGAGTCCTTATAAAGACAGAATGGGTAAATTTACAAACAAACTAAAGGCTGCAGGCATACTTTCGACTCAGGCGGGTGATTAAAGGTTCATAAGTAGTGATATCTGTCTTTTTACCCGGAACTGCTTAACTTTCATTTAAAATAACGGATCTATATATCATTCGGTAATGGTTCATCTCACCTGGGGGTTTATCGCCTTGTTTTCAGGAAGAATCAGTGTTAAACAAAAAAAGGACCACATTGCTGTGACCCTTAAAACCTACTTTTTTTTATTCTTACCCAAAATAAATATTGGTTCAAACTCTCCATTCTCATATAAGAATGACAGGGAAGTAATGGGCACTCTGCCGCTCGCAAAGAAACTCATAGTCATCTGGGCGAGAACGTCATAGCCTGTTTCATTTTTTATATCAGCAATAATCAATACGTCCTGATGCGGAACGGCAACGGCCATGGATCCTTCTACTTTCCTGCCCATTTCTTTAATAAAGGAATCATTCAGGATTCTGCTTGCATCATATCCATCATTTTTGTTTAAGAAATAGAAAGTGTTGCCTGCAACAGTATCCGATTTCATATCTGTCGACAGGGATCTTACGTTGAAAAGAGCCGTTTCTCTAATTCTTTCGGGATCCCAGCTCTCTTTTTCCATTAGCTTTGCATCAATGAGGCGATACGTATTTCCAAGATCGAGCGCATAGTAAATTCGTGTTTCAGCCGTATGTTCATCTGTCAAAAAAGGAATACCTTCCTGTGACTCGCCTGGAAAAGAAGTTGATCGGATGACTGGAAAAATATTTTTTTCATGTCCCGACAAATGGGCATCCTCCACCATTGCCTCCAGGCCTTCTTCCACATAATAAACGACTTCTTCAATCGCTTTTTCCTTTTGCTCCTGCCATTTAGCAATAATGCCCGGAAGAGAGATGGTAATTCCTTTTCCAGTGTCCTTATTTTCGATTCTGAACTGATCTTTTTCCCTGTCAAAAGAGAAAGTCCGGTTCTCTTTTGCTAAGCGCTGCTCCAATTCATTTTTCATCTTTTTACTATCCATTTTCATATATAAGCCCCTCCTTATGGGGATTGATTTCCGACTATCATTCTACACTAATAAACCCTCCTGCTCAAAAGAGATGCAGGAGGGCCTAAAAACGGAAGCGCCTTGCCAGCCCCCGACGCCTCGAGAGGGCAGGCTGCTTGCGCTAGACATTTATCAAAGTAAAATTTGAACACTAAATGTACACAGGCTTATTGTTCAAGAGTTTGAATAAAGTTTTCAATTTCTTCCTGGGTTTTGCGGTCTTTGCTGACAAAGCGGCCAAGTTCCTGGCCATCCCTGTATCCGATGAAGCTTGGGATCCCAAAGACATCAAGCTCAATGCAAAGATCAATGAATTGATCGCGATCTACATAAATAAAAGTGTATTCACTATATTTTGCTTCTATTTCAGGCAATATCGGTTCAATAACCCGGCAATCCGGACACCAGTCAGCTGAAAACATGAAAATATGCTTCCCATTGCTGCGCATCTCGTTAAATTGTTCTGCCGATTCCAGTTTTTTCATTTTTTTTCGCCCCCTGTGCTGATATGCATGTCTCCATATTGGATCCAGCCTTTCTTCCTCATATACTCAGATAATAACAGGCTGATAAGAGCCGGTCCAATAAAATGCAATATAATGACCTTCATCCAAATTTCTGAACCAAAGCCCATCGTTGTAAAAGTCATTATCTGTCCAACCAGCCCGCTTGTTCCCATGCCTGCTCCTGCAGCATTGTTCTCCATTAGCCAGACGGTCGTGCCAAAGGGTGCCAGGAACGCACCTGCAAGGGTAGGTGGAATAAGAATACGCGGATTTTTAATAATGTTGGCTACCTGCAGCATGGATGTTCCTATTCCAATCGCTACTAAACCGCCCATTTTATTTTCCCTGAAGCTGCTCACTGCGAAGCCGACCATTTGTGCTGCACAGCCAATAGTGGCAGCTCCTGCTGCAACTCCGTGCAGATCAAGCATAAGCGCAATGGCGGCTGAAGAAATGGGTGCCGTCAAGGCAAGACCCATTAATACCGCCACAATGATGCCCATGATGATTGGCCTTTGCTCTGTTCCCCACATGATCAGGCTGCCAAAGCTCTTCATTCCATAATCGATCCCGGGGCCAATTAATGTTGAAACCATATAACCAGCCACAATTGTAACAAGCGGTGTTACAATGATATCAACCTTTGTTTCCTTACTGACAAGTTTTCCAAGCTCTGTGGAAATAAGAGCTGCAGCGAAGCTCCCTGCTGGACCGCCAAGAGCCGCGCCGGCAGCCCCGCTGGCAATGGCTGAAAAGATAACAAGCGGTGGAGCATTAAGTCCGTATGCAACTGCAACACCTATTGCAGGCCCCATCAGACCCATAGCCAGAGTGCCCATATCCTCCAGGTATTTGAAATCAGTCTGTTCGCCGACTGTCTTAATAATAAGCCCAATGATCAGCGAAGCGAATAATCCAAGCGCCATGCTGCTCAGTGCATCTATAAAATATACTTTAGGTGAAAGGGTTACCCCTTTTCTATTCAGAAAGGCTCTCATTATTTTCCCCCTATTTAAAAGTTCTGCAACTATAAGATAACACATGTAAAGACACTTGTAATATAAAATCTTTTGTATTCTTATTGTTCTTTATAATAGGGGTTTTCTATCATAATTTATTAAAAATAAATTCTTAAAAAAAAGCAAAACAAAAACGAAGGACATCGCCCTTCGCTTTAATTCTTCACCTGGACAGAATTAGCTATCTCCATCATTGCAGCGGCCTCAGAGGATAAATTTCTGGTCGCAGCCTGCGTAGATAATTTTACTCCGCCAATCCCGACTACCAATTCGTGTTCGTCTTTTTTCCCTCTGTTGATTAACAGGAAGCCATTATGTCCATCTTTTGTAAACGTCTCTTTAACTTCATATTTATCTTTTTGCTTTAGGGTAGCATCATAAACAACCTTGCTGTCCGGGCCTTCATGCTGGTTGTAAAAAAGGATATACCTTTTGGAGCCATTTTTTAAAATGATGTTATTTGGACTTTCCTCTTCTACTTCGTAGCCGAAAGGCAAATAATATTCTATATCTTCAAACTCATGATTTGTCTTTTCAGGTGATAGGTTGAATGCTTCCTCTGCAGCATTCTTTGCGGCAGTTTGCTCTTCTTCCAACGATGCTGAACAGGCACTGACCAGTATAAATGAAATAAATAAGAGCAAGGCTGCGGTGAATCTTTTATGCATTCTAAAGTCCCCTCCTTGCATGGAATCTCATATCCTTCCCTATCATACATTTCTTCTTAATAGTCTGACAACCCTTCATATAAGGATTGAGGGCCTTTTCACTGCGTTACTTCTTAGAAGAAATGTTAAAATATAAGAATATTGCATAAAGGAGGAAAAAGAATGGAAATAACCGTCTACTTAGCAGGTGAAATACATTCCAATTGGCGCAATGAATTAAAGGAGAAAGCTAAATCACTTCAGCTGCCTGTTCATTTTACGGGTCCTATGGAAAACCATGACCGTTCTGACATGATCGGAGAGGAAATTCTCGGGAAGCAGCCGGATGCAATCTTCCGTGATGAAGCCGCTTCAAGCATCAATAACTTAAGAACACAGCTTCTTATGCAAAAATCGGATCTCGTGATTGCTTTGTTTGGTGAAAAATATAAGCAATGGAACACAGCCATGGACGCAAGTGCTGCTGCGGCACTTGGAAAACCGCTGATCCTCATCCGTCCCAATGAGCTGCATCACCCTTTAAAGGAGCTTTCAAGTAAAGCCAATGTTACTGTTGAAACGGTCAACCAGGCCTTGAAAGTTTTGTCGTACATCTTCGAAACCGAATAGAAAAAGGGGTTAGCACCAAGCTAGCCCTTTTTTCTATATTCATATTGCCCAAGAAGAAGCTTCATGACATGCGAGAACATGTCAGCACGATTAATCTGCCCATTTGTAAAAATCCCAACAGCTCCTTCATTTTTGCGGATATTTTCTTTTTTTGCGTAATCATCCATTACAGGGCCAAGTTCTTCGCCAGCCAAAAGCCGGACTGCAACCCCATCTGGAAGGGGAATCCTGGCTCCGCCAGCAATAATCGGAGGCTGCCCTTTTTCCGCAAGAGCCCCCCAATTACAGAGAAATAGCCCGTGCTCTGTTTTCTGCACACCGCCCTCGAGGCCAATGCCAATTTGTCCGCCGGATGCTTGGAGTGCTCCATATGCTCTATTGATGGCCCCTTTTATGGTTTCTTCATCCGAGAATGGCTGGTCGTTCACTCCTGAGGGCACATCTTCGGACATAATAACAGCTTCATAATGGCTAAAAGCAGTTTTTACTGCCAAAATCTTTGCGGGATTTTTTGAACCAATGATGACTTTCATGTGTACTCCTTTCATATTACAGGAAAAAGAGACAGCACCTGCTGTCTCATCTGCTTAACTGTTTTGACGGATGGTTTCTACTGTTGAACGGTCACAAGCTTTTACTAATTTAACAAGCAATTCTTTTGCCGCTGCATAATCATCGACATGCACAATGGATGCATGTGTGTGAATATAACGGGAGCAAATGCCGATTACTGCACTTGGAACACCTTCATTGGATATGTGAACTTTACCTGCATCTGTTCCGCCTTGCGAGACGAAATACTGATATGGAATGTTGTTCGTTTCAGCTGTATCCAGAACAAACTCCCTCATGCCGCGGTGCGTTACCATTGAACGGTCCAGTATGCGCAGAAGAGCTCCTTTTCCTAAATGGCCGAACTCGTTTTTATCCCCGGTCATATCGTTGGCAGGGCTTGCATCCAACGCAAAGAAAATGTCAGGATTGATCATATTCGCTGCTGTCTGTGCACCTCTTAAGCCAACTTCTTCCTGAACTGTTGCTCCGGAATAGAGAATATTGGGAAGTGCTTCACTCTGGACTTCTTCTAAAAGTTCCACCGCCAAACCGCAGCCATAACGGTTATCCCATGCTTTCGCCAGGATTTTCTTTGCATTTGCCATTGGTGTAAATGGACAAATCGGGAGAATTTGCTGTCCTGGCTTAATGCCTATTCTTTTCGCATCTTCACGGTCATCTGCACCAATGTCAATCAGCATATTCTTTATTTCCATCGGCTTGCTGCGCTTTGCTTCGTCTAAAAGATGCGGAGGAATTGAACCGATAACTCCTGTCACCGGTCCATTATCTGTAATAATTTGGACTCTTTGTGCAAGCAAAACCTGGCTCCACCAGCCTCCCAGTGTCTGAAAACGGATCATTCCATTATCTGTTATGGAAGTGACCATGAATCCAACTTCATCCATATGGCCTGCCACCATGACAGTCGGGCCGCTTTGATCGCCTCTTTTCACGCCGAAGATGCCTCCAAGCTTATCCTGAACGACTTCTTCTGTATACTGGCTGATCTGTTCGCGCATGAATTTCCGTACTAAATGCTCGTTTCCAGGCGCCCCTGGCAACTCTGTCAATGTTTTAAAAAGCTGCAATGTTTTTTCGTTCATTATTATTCTCCTTTATCACTTTGCGAATTGGCTATGCAGATATGTATAATTTCATTTTACAGAACTTTCATACGTCTTTCCACCATTTCAGGCAGGAAACTTCGGTTGGCGAAATTTAAGCTGTGTATTATTTATTTTAGTTCATGCCTATTTTTGATAAGATAGAATTGGAAAACAGAAAAATTTGTAAAAATGAACTGCTTATATCATCAGCCTGGGGAGGTGCAATTATGAATTGGAAGTCATTTATGTTAGGTGTTGGGGTTGGTTTGGCGAGCGGGTACGCAGCTAGGGAATTGCTGTCGCAGAAAACTGCTGTTTCCCCTGAGAAAGCTTTGGCAAATGCAAAGGATGCATTTAAACAGGAAGGGCCGATAAGCGGATCATGGATTCATATGAAAGCTGAACCTTATGAAAAAGGTCATTTAAAATATCAGGTTTATAAGGGCGGCATTTCGAGGTTTTCGGGTGAAGAAGCCGAGCAGTATGAATTCATTGCCGACGCAGAGACTGGAACCATTTTGGACGTTTTTCCACTGCATTGAGAAAAGCACAAATGCCTTGCCCAAGAAGGAATGCAGACTAAGAACGCCACGTCCTCCCAAAAGCTACCTACCGCTCTGTCGTGCGATGTTTATACTGTCGAAGCCTTCCTTGTCCTGCGGGCCTCAGGCATAAGACATTTCCTGAAAGAAGGTGGTTTTCTCCTTCTGAAAGGAAACAGCTTATGTCCCCGAGTCCCTAGGAGCCGTAACTAGACAAGCTTGTGACCTCGAGGGGGCAGGCCAGTTATAGACGTTTAAAGAGTATTAAAAAATCCCCGGATGGGGATTTTTTAACTTTGCTTCTTTTCCACCTTCTCAGCAATATTTCCTGATTCATCCCATTTGACTGCCCGGTAAAAAGCATCATGATAAAAAGTAAACCATGCATTTCTTTCCAGCCCGTATTCCATCCATTTTTCCTTGGCACTTATGGAATCCATCGGATAGTCATCGTAAGCGAGAACCCAAAGTACATTCGCATGGGCATGAGTTGGCATGATATCAGCCATATGAATGACGGTCTCATCCTCATCTTCTATAACAAGTATAGAATGGCCATCACTGTGGCCGCCTGTATGCACCATTTTAATAGGGCCGAGCGTCCACTCTCCTGCAAAGACATCCACCTGATCCTGAATGGACTCCCAGTTTTCTTTCCAATATGTATTCCTTGAACGGATATTAGGATTTCTCATTTCTTCCCATTCCACTTGTGATGCAATGATTCTTGCATTTGGAAATATAGAAGAAAATTTTCCTTCTTCCGGTTTTGTCAGTCCGCAGGCATGATCAAAATGAAGATGCGTCATAAGGATATAATCGATGTCCTTTGGTGACAGGCCGTGCTTGGCTAAATCCTGTTCAACAAAAGACTCTTCAAGCGCTCCGAAATTCCTCTTCTGTTTATCACTCAGCTTCCCGTTTCCAAGACCCGATTCGACTAGAATATTTTTACCGTCAAACTGAATAAGGATCGGATCTGTTCTCAGTTCGATCTGATTATTTTCATTGCAGGGATATCTTTTAGACCATAAAGGCTTAGGAACTACCCCAAACATGGCTCCGCCATCAAGATGTGTGACACCGCCGCGAAGCCAGTACAGCTTTACGTTCTTTAACTCCAATGCTTCCATCATTATCTCCTCCATTTGAGTTTTTCTGAGCAAGCGCTCGCATTCCCCTTATCTCATATTAACATTTAAGCGCTTACTTGTAGAAATATTTAAATTATTCCACACGAATGCAAACAGTCAAATATAGCAATATCCAAAAAAAGCCTATCCATCCGGATAGACTAGCTTATCTGTATTGAACTTCACACCGGAATATACGGCTTCCCCTTGAAGAAAACTTCTCTTCATATTCGGTCATGATGTTTCCTTCATAATCGCTATTGTGAAGGTCCAGGCTGACAAATGTCAGAAGCATGCCGTACTCGGAGAAACTCATAAGAGATGATTCAAATAATCCCTGGTTATCAGTCTTAAAGTGTATTTCTCCTTTATCCCCAAGGATATTTTCATAAATCTCCAGGAAACTTTTATAAGTCAGCCTGCGTTTTGCATGGCGTTTCTTTGGCCATGGATCTGAAAAATTAAGGTAGACACGATCGACTTCGCCTTTTTCAAAGTAATCCCGAAGATCATTGGCATTCACATTCAGAAGCTTTACATTTGGAAGTTCATCCTCGATGATACGATCCAGAGCAGTGACGATGACGCTGTCAGCGAGCTCAATTCCAATGTAGTTGTTTTCCGGGTTTGCTTTCGCCATACCAGTTATGAAGCGGCCTTTTCCTGTCCCAATTTCTATATGAAGGGGCTGATCTTTATCGAAGGCTTCCTTCCACTTTCCTTTATATTTTTCAGGTTCTGAAATTACGTATTGTGGATATTCGGCTAATTTATCTTTCGCCCAAGGTTTATTTCGCTGTCGCATTTTGACACTCCTAAAAATTAATATCGTTCAAACAATATCATGCCTGTCGCAGTGATGCAACTTTATTTTTAGAGGGATTACTATAGTGGTTCATCCCTTGTTTGTAGTTTAACCCAATGGCACTCAAACACCTAAATTACAATCCGCCAATGAATAAATAAAAAAAAGAATCCACAACCTAAAAGTGAATTCCTTTTGTTTTTATTTTCAGCTTCAATAGAAAGGGTGCTTTTCATGCCGCTTGGACACCAGGATCAATTAAATTTATTAAAAGATATTTTAAGCAATCATCAGACAGATTGCTGTGGCTCTATTTCAGAATGTGAACAATTGGAACGTTTGGTTAAATCATTAATGATCAACGGAAATATTAATCAAAACGTAAAAACAGTATTAGAAGAAATTTATGAATACAGTCAGCACGGGATCAATTCTTCACAATTGGATACTCACATTGAATCCCACCAGAATGAATTATCACAATGGGTACAGGATATAGATCAATTTTCGTAAATCTTAAAGGAGCTCATCCAGATAGGAAAGCCACTTTTCCATTTCCTGGTACCTGAATTTATTTTTATGCCATTGGATAGATGTCAAAGTCTGTGCAATCACATACCATTTCATGCGGAGCAGCAAATTATCTGTCAACTGAATGCCGTACCGCTCAAGCCAATTTGGCCATTCTTCTTTAGAAATATACCAATACAATAGCATCCCCAGATCAATGGCCGGATCTGCTATCATGGCTCCATCCCAATCAATCAAGTACAGCTGGTTGTTTTCCGAAAGCAGCCAGTTGTTATGATTCACATCGCAATGGCACACCGTATTTTCCTCACAGTGGATATGCGAAACCTCTTGCTTCAGGAAATCGACTGACTGAATAACAGCAGCCTGCTCCTTCAGATCACAATCCAGTTCTTCCTCAATCAAACGCAAAAGGGTTTCGGGCTGCAGCGGAGACTTACCCATTCTTGTCAGCATACCAAGCAGCGGCTTTGAAGAATGTATTTTTCTCAAAAGCTTTGCTACGCTTTCCTGGTTCATGTCAGAAGCTTTTAGCTCTCTTCCATTAAGCCATTGCTGGGCAGTTATAACGTCCCCATTTTCCATTCTTTTTGTCCAGATAAGTTTCGGGACGATTCCTTCCGCAGACAGAACCGCCAGGAAAGGAGAGGAGTTTCTTTTAAGAAAAAGCCTCTGCTCTTCGTGCTTTGCATAGAAGGCTTCCCCTGTCGCCCCTCCGGCGGGAACAATCTCCCAGTCATGTCCAAATAAATGTTCCAAAATTGTTCACCTGCAATTTAGTAAGCCATTGGTTGTAGAATAGCGCAAACGCCTTGCCCACCTAAGGAACGCAGACTAAGATCGCCACGTCCTGTGGCAAAGTCTGCATGACCCACACCCTGTGGGCCTCAAGCACAAGACGTGCCTCCCAAAAAGGCGCCTTTGCCTTTTTGGGGGAATCGGCTTGTGACCTCGAGGGGTAGGCTGCTTGCGCTAGACAATTCTCGAGTTCAAATAATAAAAAGTTGAAAAATAAGCCCTGTTTTTTGCAGCAAGACTTATTTTGCCATGGCCAATAAAAGGGCCGTTGCTTAATAATGTTTTGTTCTATTCGACTATATTGCATTTTCGCAAATATAGCTGTTTATCAGGTTAATTAAATAAAGCTCCTATAAAGCACAAAGTAATCAGCAAATACAAACCAGCAATGTTTTGGGAATATAAAATAAAAAAAAAGCTATTGATGTTAGTCCCTCACAATAGCCATCTTTATAAATTTTATTCTTACTGGCTTTTTTCGTCAAGTGCATCTATTTAGGTTTACGGAATATCATCTAAAAAAATGAAGATTTTTCTGGTCAATTCATCATTATTTTCTTATTAAGGATAATTTTTGAAATAATAGAACTGAACAGTGGTATGCTTCTCAGACTTCTTCTATCTTCTGCAAACCAATACATATGAACTTAATGGCGGCATTTCAAATCTGGTGTTAATCTTGCGGATAGTGGAAATCCCGGCCTCACGTTCATCCGCAATAAGGTCCCAATCCCCAGCCGGGAGAAAAATTTCTTCTTCCGTCATTAAAGGATTGATAATCACGGCTGCATGGCTGCACTCGGCATTTTGATCACTGCTTGTTAACACATAACCCAATAGAGGTTTTTTAATATCCAGAAACCGCATGGAATTCCGGATCATTTCTGCATTGGCGAGTCTGAAAAGAGGAATTGACCTTCTTATGCTGATCAGCCCTTTAATATATTCAACATTATTTAAGTAACGGGATTTCCTTTCCCAGTCCAGATTATTGATGGAATCTGGAGCACGGTAGCTGTTTCCATTTCCTTCTTTGGTCCGAAAAAATTCCTGTCCGCTATGCAAAAATGGAATTCCTTGGGAAAGAAGGACCATTGCTGTTGCTAAGCGGTGCTTTTGCTGCTGCACAAGAGGATTCGCATTTTCAGAACAAACCTGTATTTTATCCCATAAGGTATGATTATCATGTGATTCCACATAATTTACAGATTGGGACGGGGAAAGGAAAATGCCTTTTTCCTTTTTTTCGAGGCCAATGCTTCCAGCCAATACCTGCTTTGCCGCATCATAATAATGCTCATTTCCCAATGCATAACCTTTATCATATAAATTAAACGTACTGCCTTTGATGGAATCTCTGAACCAGTCATTGAATTGGCCGATTCCAGGAAGCTTTTCCTGATTGCGGATGCTTGCTTTTTGGTCATCCGGTATAGGGGTATTCAAATCCCAGCCCTCACCAATAATAATGACAGACGGGTCAATCAATTCTGCATTCTGGCGAACCTCATTCATCGTTTCAATATCGAGTATACCCATCAAATCAAACCTGAACCCATCAATTTGATATTCCTTTATCCAGTATGATACGGAATCAACAATAAACTTCCGGGCCATCAGGCGTTCCGAAGCAAAGTCATTTCCAACTCCGGTGCCATTTGACGGCATTCCATATTCATCATGCCGGAAGAAATAACCCGGTACGATTTTTTCAAAAGAAGAATGCTCGCGAATATAAACATGATTATAGACTACGTCCAAAATGACCCGAATTCCCTGGGAATGAACAGCATAAATTAAGGCTTTCAATTCTCTGATCCGCGAGTAGGGATCTAAAGGATTTGTAGAATAACTTCCTTCCGGAACATTAAAATGGAGGGGGTTATAACCCCAGTTATATTCTTCTTTTGGACTTTTTTCATCCACACCTTCGAAGTCATGGACAGGCAGAAACTCAATATGAGTAATACCAAGCTGCTTCACATAGGACAGGCATGTAGGCTCCCCGTCTCTGCCGACGGTATTTGTCTCTCCCGCTCCTAAATAAAGGCCTTTCTGTGCTGCCCCGCTCGCGGGATGAATGGTAAAATCCCTAATATGCGTTTCATATATGATGGCATCTGTGGGCTGCGGAAGCGGCGGAAGCTCCGGCTTCTTTACTTTTGTATTTTCCATATTGACTACCGCACCATATTCCCCATTTATAGCCGAAGAGACTGCGTATGGATCAACAGCTTCTTTCCACTCAAGGTTAATGCATACAAGGAAAGAATAAAGAAAACGATCCAGGTCGCCTTTTACTTCACAGCTCCAGACTCCTCTCTCTTCTCTTCCCATCGGAATAAGCTCAGCTTCCTGCTCCAGTGCTCCTTTAAGCTTCAGCTTTACCTTTGCGGCTGTCGGAGCCCAGAGCCTGAAATGTGTCTTTTCTTTGCTGTACGAGAACCCCAGCGGACCGTCATAATAGAATTTCTCATCAAAATCACTTGTACGAATAACGGCGCCAATTTGCAGATCTGTTTTTCCCCCATATTCGTCCACTATCCAATATTGTTTCCCAAATTCCGCTTCATGTTCTATTCTGCATGTATATTTAACGGCATCCTCAATCGGCATGCTTTTCAATATTTCAACAGGAAACTCTTCTTCCCAGTCAGTAAGGAGAGAGAACCCGGAAGAACGCCCCTGATGATAGCTGAAAGGAAGTATGATCGTAATGATGTGCATTTCGTCTAAGTATGCATTAAAAGTCCGTTCAATCGTTATCATTCCGAATTCATCTCCTTTACTTAGTCGGACGGTAATTTAAGAGCAGCTCTCTCCTAAAATCAACACCCATCTTTTCCATTGCCAATAATTACAGGAATGGCTTCGGGGCAAACAGAGGCCGAAATCGGGGAGCTGCCTAAAGCCTCTCCATCTGCGTGAGCAGGAATGGGGTGTGAAGATCTAATGCTGACATTCTGGCCCTGAAGAACTGTGACTTCTTTAAATGCTATATGACGCCCCTTGAAGACAGAGGCAAATACAAACAAAATTTTTATTCTTGATATATTGTGGACGACCGTAACATTTAGAATTCCATCAAAAGGATTTGCATCCGGAGAAATCATCATACCGCCTCCATAGAATGGCTGATTGGAAATAGTAATAAACCAGGCTGAATCGAAATCGAATTTTTTTCCATCAATGACGATTTCAAGATCAGAGCATTTATAAGTAAACAGCTCTTTTACAAGAAAGAGAGCGTATACAAATTTCCCCAGAGATAACTGATTCAAGATTCCTTTCATCTTTGAACTGTTTACTTTCCGGGAAATCAGTGCATCAAAACCAGCACCCATATTATTAATAAAATATGTTTTTTTCCCATCTATGTGTCTAATCATTCCGATATCAGCTTTTACAGAAGAATGACTGATCCCCTTAAGAATTGCTTTTAAAGATTCTGCCGGGTCTTTAGGAATTCTAAAGCCCCGCGAGAAATCATTCCCAGATCCTCCCGGAATAAATCCGACTGTCACATTCCGATGACTCACAGCACCATTCATAACCTCGTGAACCGTCCCGTCTCCGCCCACAGCAACAAGATATAATCTTTGCCCGCCCGCCTGTTCTGCATAGATCTTTGCCAATTCCCTGGCATGGCCCTGATATTCTGTCCTGGCTGCAGAGAAAGGGATATTTTCCTCTTTCAGCATCTGCTCAACTTTTTTCCAGACTTTCAGGCAGGAGCCATTTTTCGCCTGCGGGTTAATAATGAACTTAAGCTCTTCCCTGCTATGAGCTTTATCCTCGAGGAAATCTTCATGATTCATCGCGATTCTCCCACTCCAGCCTTTTGACTGATGCAGTCTGGCAATATTGAAGCAGTACCTGCGCTCCTTTTAATTGAACATGCTTGAGAGGCGAACGCTGGCTTCTCATTGTCTGAAACCATTGATCATAGGTCCTTTTATCGATTAGCTGAACATCAATAGGAGCTGCCGGATAATCAATATATCCATTTCGGGTAAGTAAAGCCTTTTTAATCGGCAATTCAATAGAATGAATTTCAAATATTTTTCGGACAATTTTTTCAGTCCTATTTAATGCAAGCAGCGGATTCAGGACCTTCTTTTCCTCCCCTTTTCCCTTTTTTGTCCAGAATCTATCCTTCGAACCTGAGAATACTGCTGAATCTTCTTCCTCCAAAAAGCTGATGCACCATACCTCTGTCGGGCTTATAACAATAGTTTCTGTTTCCACCGGAGCCTTTTTCAGCAGAAAGATCGGATTGAACATGACAAGATACGTATCCGGATATCTTTGCAGAAAATACTTTAGCTTTTCATCATAATAGTAATGCTTATCGGGAAATGATTTTTCCGTTAATGTGGAGGTTGCCCATTTCATCTGGAATCGGAAAAGCTGGTCTAGAAACTGGTGTTTTAAATTCTCAATTGTTTCTGGACGCACAGCAAAGGAGGCTTCAAATTCAAGCACCTCTTCCTCCTTTTTCAATTCATCCCCGGAAGCCCCGTATTCCTCTAATTCTTCATTTTTTCCCCGCTTTAACAACCCCTTTAGCTTTTCCATGAGCGGTTCTTTTTCTTCCTCAAGCCACTCCGCTGTGCCGGCTGTATATTGCTGCCCGGATTGAGGATTGAATGAATCATTTGATTCCCATGCTTTATGCCATTTATCCCACTGCTGTTTTTTTAGTCTGACAAATCGGGAAGGATATACAAAAATGTCTTGCTGGTAACGTGAAACATAATCCTGCAATTTAATTAACTGTCCCATACTCCTAGCCCTGCTTTCGTATATAACTTTCTATCTCTAATTATTCATTTAAGTTTTTTTATTTTGCCCGTTGATTTCCGCTGCAGGCACTAGCCTTCCACGGGACTGCCGGGATCCTCCTCAACGCGATGTGTCTGCGGGGTCTCCCCTGGTGCGCTACTCCCGTTGGAGTCCCCCACCTTCCGCTCCTATCAACTCAGTGATAAATATTTTATATTCTCTCAAAAGCAGCAATTTCACCTAAGCTGTTTTTCATTAATAGTATGTATTTATTTTATTCCCCCACAAGCGGAAAGATGGCAATGCTTTCATATTTCGGTGTTTTGTCCAGATGGGTCTGATATAGAACGACTTCTGAAGCCTCAAATTCAAGGGGCTCCTCCTTGAATGGACTGTAAGCGTCCAGCATGTTTTCCTGAAACGGAAAAGTGCCGGCCCATTTTCTTGCCATAGTGATATGAGGTTTAAATGGTCTTGTCTCCATTTCAAAGCCCGCTTCCTGGCATGCTGAATATACTTTCGATCTTAAATCTTGGAGATGTTTGTCCTGCTGGGTTCCACACCAGAAAATTCTTGGTGCGTCTTGTTTTCCAAATACGCCAAGTTTGCAGATATGCAGAGGAAATCTTTTTTCGTGTCTGATTGAGTCAGCGGCAAGCTTGGCTGCTTTCTGCAGTTTTTCCTGGGGTGCAGACCCTAGAAATGCTAGGGTAATATGATAATCCTCTTGATGGACCCAGCGGCTAAAAGGCAATTTTGGACTTAAATTCCCACAGTATTCTTTCAACTTTTTCTTTGTTTCAACCGGTAATTTCATCGCAAAGAAAAAATGAGCATTCAATTGTTTGTACACTTGAGATTCCTCCATATTTTCACTTATTTTAACAAACATCAGTTAAAATTGGCAGATACTTTCTGTTTGACCTCTCATTTTAAGTATTCTTCCAATTCCTTTTGATTTGATTGGAATAGTCTGTTTTAGTATGATGGACATAATATGAATAGTTATAGATTTCCTTTGTTAGGATGAAATTAAACAAATCGACATAAAATAACAAAGTATTAAACTTCCTTGTTATTACAGTCTTATTTGAAAGGGAGAGTCAGATGAAAGTTGTTAACAATCTCGCGGACTTAATTGGAGATACTCCACTTGTTAAATTAAATAAGCTCGCCCCTGAAAATGGAGCAAGCATCTATGCAAAGCTTGAATTCTACAATCCAAGCCGCAGTGTAAAAGACCGCGCGGCTTATAATATGATTGTCGAAGCTGAGAAAGCAGGCCAATTGAAACCAGGTTCAACTATTATTGAACCAACCAGCGGAAACACCGGCATCGGGCTTGCAATGAATGCAGCAGCACGTGGCTATAAGGCCATTCTGGTTATGCCTGACACCATGACGGCAGAGCGCATCAACCTTTTGAAAGCATATGGAGCAGAAGTTGTCCTGACTCCTGGAGATGACAAAATGCCCGGTGCTATACAAAAAGCAAATGAGCTGGCTGAGGAAATTCCAAACAGCTTTGTGCCGATGCAATTTGAAAATAGCGCTAACCCTGATGCACACCGCTATTCAACAGCAGTCGAAATTATTGAGGGCATGAAGGAAATCGGCAAACCACTCTCTGCCTTTGTTGCCACGGCAGGCACTGGCGGCACGATTACCGGCACAGGAGAAGTTTTGAAAGAGCATTATACTGGATTGGAAGTACATGTTGTGGAACCCAAGGGCTCACCTGTCCTATCAGGCGGAAAGCCTGGCAGACACAAGCTTGTCGGCACAAGTCCCGGATTTGTTCCGGTAATTCTCAATACGGATGTTTATGATGAAATCCATCAAATCAAAGATGAAGAAGCATATGATACAACGCGCAGAATGGCAAGAGAAGAAGGGATATTAGTCGGTCCATCCTCAGGAGCAGCCTGCTATGCTGCCATCCAGGTTGCAAAAAGGCTAAAGCCGGACGATGTTGTCGTATTCATCGTTTGCGATACTGGAGAAAGATACCTTTCAAGCGATCTGTTTCAGTTTGAATAAGTAAGTTAAAAGACAAGACCCCAGGGATTACTCCTGGGGTCTTTCGTTTTAGAACTATCTAATTTTAACCGTCAAACTGCCGCACTCTTTTTCAATTGCCTCTTCAAAAAGGTTCTGTAATTTATTTGTGATGGGACCAGGACTTCCATTACCAACCGGCTTTCCTTCAATCTCTATAATCGGAGTAATTTCAGCTGATGTACTGGACATAAAGACTTCATCCGCGTCCAGCAGATCATCCTTTGTAAAAGCAGATTCTTCAAGTGCTACTCCATTTCCCCTGCAGATCTCGTTGATTTTACGGCGGGTAATGCCATTTAGGATCAGATTTGTTGCAGGGTGCGTATATAGTGTCCCATCTTTTACAATCGCTATATTGGAAGAACTTCCCTCAGTCACCGTATCCCCGCGATGCTGAATTGCTTCAAAGCAGCCCGATTGTGCTGCTTTTTGCTTTGCCATGATATTGCCAAGCAAGTTCAGACTCTTTATGTCACAGCGCAGCCAGCGTATATCTTCAATCAAACTAGCCTTAACACCATTTCTCATGCTCTCAACAGGTCTTGAGGTTTCACGGGTATAGGCTGTAAGCACCGGTGCAACGTCTGCACCAGGATAAGCATGATTTCTTGGAGAAGTCCCCCTGGAAAATTGCATATATACTATTCCAAGTTCAAGATTATTCCTTTCGATCATCTCTGCAAGCATCTGTTTAAGCTGCCCTATAGAATAAGGGATATCGAGCTCTATTTTCCTTCCGCTCTCAAGCAGCCTTTCAAGGTGCTCATCTGCCGTAAACATTTTTCCGTTATAGACGCGGATTACTTCATAGACGCCATCACCAAATTGATAGCCGCGGTCCTCAATATCTACTTTCGCTTCAGAGCGTTCGATCAAATCACCGTTCAAAATGACATATTCCATTTCTCTGACACTCCCTGTAAATGGTTTGTTTGTCTAATCTATTAGCTGTTAATGTAAAATCTTTCAGCCATCATATCAGGTTTTAGAGCTATTTCGCAAGTTCATAAATCGCCTGTGCATAAATAGCTGCAGCTTTAATTAAATCCTCAATAAACACATATTCATCTTTTTGATGTGCCACGTCTTCCCTGCCTGGGAAAAGCGGGCCAAACGCTACACCAGACTTCAAGGAACGTGCATATGTGCCCCCGCCAATTGCTAAAAGCTCTGCCTTTTCGCCAGTCTGCTGTTCATACACTTTTTTCAGGGTTTGGATAAGAAAGTCATCTTCTTCCACATGATGCGGCTTGGAATCAGTGAAATTCTCTAATCTGAAATGTTCGTCTTCGATCAATGACTGAAGCCTATTTTTCGTATCATCCATATTGTTAGTGACGGGATAACGTACATTAAAGCCTAAACGGCCGCCATTTTCTTTTGTATATGATAGTTTTCCTACATTAACGGTTAAATCACCGGTAATCTCATCCGCACAGGCGATGCCAAGCTTTCTTCCTCTGGAATCATCACATAAGTATCGTGATACAAACTGAAAATAATGGCATGCCTTCTCATCCAGCTGAAGGGATGCCAGGAATGACGCCATCAGAATACCTGCATTTTTCCCATTATCAGGCTCCATCCCATGAGCCGATACCCCCTGAAGCTCCAGAATCAGTTCGCCGTTATCTATGTACTACTTTCCTTCAAGCTCAGTCTTTTTGAGGAAATCAATATACCTTTGCACCACTTCAGTGTGTTCAAGATGGACTACAAGACTAGCTTTTGCAAAATCAGGAACCATGTTATATCTTCTTCCTGACTGGAAATGCACGACCTCTGCCAGTACTTCCCTGTCTGTTTCTTCGGTATGGCCGATTTGGACAAGATCAAAATCAGAGATGCCCTTTTCTGCATAGATGATTGGGAAATCGGCATCAGGGGCAAATCCCATTGCCGGCATTTCTTCGTGTTTAAAATAATGCTCTACACAGCGCCAATCACTTTCTTCATCTGTTCCAATAATCATTCGGACCCTTTTGCTTAAAGGCAGCTCCAATTCCTTTACAATTTTCATAGCATAATATGCAGCCATTGTTGGGCCTTTGTCGTCGATCGCCCCTCTGGCAAAAATCTTTCCATCGCGAATTTCTGCACCAAATGGGTCGCTAGTCCATCCATCTCCTTCAGGAACTACGTCGACATGACAAAGTACACCAACAATTTCTTCACCCTCGCCAAATTCCAGATGACCAGCCAGGCTGCCGACATTTTTGACAGTGAATCCATCCTTTTCTCCAAGTTCAAGCATGAAATCGAGTGCTTCCTTCACACCTTCACCAAGGGGGGCATCTTCTGCTGCATTCTCTTCATCCAGCAGGCTTTTAATTCTTAAAAGTTTTTGGGTATCTTCAATTAAAGCGTCTTTTCTGTTATTAACCTCTTTTTGCCAATCCAATACGTTCATAAAAGTTACCTCCTTATCCTGATTTGAACATTTATGATTTCCCCATTATAACCGATTTTGCCTTAAATTTGCTTATGGGACTGTTTAATAAAAGCATACCTTTATTATGCACCAAGAATGCCGAACCTTGCCAAGATGATTGTCAAGGCGCTTACAATCAGTCCTAAGATCAAAATGGCGAGGAAGAATAAGGCTATGACCGTTCTATTCTTTGCGGTGAAATAGGAATCTTTTTCACTATATTTTTTTGTAAAGGGATGGGACATGATGGATTTATCCCAAGTAATAGAAAGCCATGTATACATCAAGAAAAGAAAGACACCCGACACAATTACTTTTATCCATAGTGGCGGAATGGCAATAATCCCCGCTGCGCTTACAGAAATGATTTGAAAATAACTGAAAATAAAGGAGGGATTCCGTATGAAAATCTTTATGAATAATTCTATCAGTCCCGTAATGGGTGTTCTCTTCTTAAAGATTCTTCTGGAGTTTCTGAATAATAGAGGTTTTGTCCTCATTGAAATAGCAGGCTTTTCTATTTCAGGAGCCATCATAAATATCCATTTGATATACTTTGTTTTTTCCTCCTGCTCAAGCAAAATTTCAAAGTCTACGGCCGATATCCCTTTCAGCATCTGGGAGACTCTCGTTAAAGTGCCGGAAAGCAGCACTGCCGAAATCATGTAAACCGGAAAGTCTGCACCGAAATTCCACAGAGAATAAACGAGCTGGCTGAACCAGCTCAATAATACAAACAGCAGAAAGCCAATTACATATTTTCTAAACTTCCCTTCAATCCTTTTCAGAGAATAGGAAACTGTCATAAGCGTCCATTTCAGAGTAATGAAAAAAGTCAGCAGGGCAATGATTTGACTCCATTGCAAAAAATAACTGTTCTTTAGAAAGGGAAGAAGAAGAGCGATTATCGCGCCTGTACTGACTGCCTGAAAGAAAAGTGAATAGCCAACTCCCCATTTTCTCATTCCCAAATAGAGGCTCTTATTTTTCACCAGAAACACCTTGTCAGCCTCTTGTATAAATGGGCGAAAGTTACCCAGCCATGAATAAATATAAAGCAGGAAGAAAAGGAGAAACATTGGCAAGTTTGCAATCCATTCAGGCGTTTCCAACCACCAGGAGCGATATATCATTCCAAAAATGATTGCACCGGGAACAATGAGATAAACCATGATGGTCCAATCTGCAACGGAACGGAAAATACCAAATTGATACTTCCAGCTATTGATTAACCTTCCAAAAAAGAGCGAACTACTTTTCATTGTCATTTCCCTCTGCAATCTGATGAAAGCAATCATAAAGCGAACCAGCCAAAAGACCGCATTGCTGCCTGATATCGTCTAATGAGCCGGAAGCCTTCAACTGGCCATCATGCACAATTAGAAAGCTGCTGCACACTTTCTCTGCCGTATCCAGTACATGAGTGGACATAAGAATGCCTGCGCCCCTTTGCCTCTCTCTTTCAATTGATTCCAGAAACAGTTTCATAGCATTAGGATCAAGTCCAATAAACGGTTCATCAATAATATAGACATCCGGCTTGGCAATCATCGCAAGAATCAGCATCGCCTTTTGCTGCATCCCCTTTGAATATGTGCCGGGAAATTTATGAGCGTGTTCAGACAGATTATACTCCCTCAAGAGCTCTGATGCCCTCTTCTTATACTGTATTTCCGACAGTCCCTCTACGGCAGCTGTAAAATCCAAGTGTTCCCACAATGTCAGCTCATCATAAAAGATGGGGCGTTCAGGTATATAGGAATACTTAACTCCCTGCTTAAATTTCACTGTCCCCTTTTTATGTTCCAATAATCCCAGGATTGTTTTAATCGTTGTGCTTTTTCCTGCCCCGTTAGGACCTATAAGGCCGATCAATTCCCCCGCCATTACATCAAAATTAATATTATGTATGATCGGTTTTCCATTTTCATAGCCTGCTGATGCAATATCGACGTTTAATAAGTTCATTTACTCTCCTCCTGACTATACATACGGATATAATTGGAAAAGGTTTGCTCTTTTTCATATATTCTTTAAAACCATAATGAAACTGCCCCTCCGAAAGGGGCAGTTTCATTATGGCTGGAGGATATCCATTAATTCTGTATTTTCAAAGTCTGCAGCGTAATCATAGGCTGTGTAGCCATCCGCATCTTTCACAGCGGGATCTGCACCATACTCCAGGAGAAGCATGGCCATTTCAGTATCCTCATTAAATACTGCACTCATTAAAGGAGTGGTTTGATAGTTATCTGCCGTATTAGGCTCTGCGCCATTTTCCAGCAGAAGGGCAGCGCTGTCATACTGGCCATAAGAAACAGCCCAGTGTAAGGCAGTAGTGCCATCTGCATCCATTTCCTCAATATCCGCCCCATCAGCCAATAAAATGTGGATCATTTCAGTATCATTTTCACTCGCTGCATTCATTAGAGCGGTAGCTCCTTCAATGCCCATAACCGTTTCAGTCCACAAATCCATTTTTTTAAGTGATTTATACCCAACCCAGAGTCCGCCGGAAAGAATAGTCAGCGTTAAGACCGCTCCTGCTATCCCTAGCCATATCCTGCCCTTTGGTTCTTTTAACTCAACTGCAGATTCTTCATCAAAAACTTTTGATAAAGCATAAATTCTTTTCGGCAGGTGAGGATGGGTGGAAAGTTTCTCATTCAGCCATACAAAAAATCCAGTTTCCGTTTGGAGCTGCTCCATGTATGCATGCTTATTGACCTTAGGATAAAGTTCTTTTCCAATCGCAAGCATAGTTAAGGCATCTCTAGATGCTTCAAACGACTTTATATAATAGGCAGCATAACGATCACATGTATACTCACATGCTCTTAAGTACGCATTCCCCAGGAATGGAACCCACATAGCAGGGAGCAGAAGAAGGCTTATGATAACATGCTTTCTTTTTAAATGTGCAAACTCATGGGCCAGGACAAACAGCACTTCCTTTTCAGCTCCACGAGCAGTCAATTCAAAAATACCAGAATATAAGACAACCATATTTCTTCTGAAAAACCTGGTTGCAAAGGCATTTAAGACACCTTCAGACTCAATCACGTATATATCCGGCAAATCTTGCAGACCCATTTCCTTTGCAGTTAATACTGCTTTTTCATAAATTTCAGGAAATTGTTTCTCACTTATTCTTACTCCGTTTCTTCTGATGCCGCCCATCATAATCCCATGGAACAGAAGAGATACAAGTATTAATGCTAAAATAATCACAATGCCAATAATAGAGAATGCGAGAAAAATATAAGACAAAATACTAAATAAAGCAACGAATGCAAAATAAATATTTTCCTTCGGGTATACCAGGCGATCTCTCAGCGAGTAAGCTTCCATTACACTTTCTTCCTTTCAATCTCTTTTAAATATACCAATTGATTATAATCAAAAAACAAATTTTAGGATATAGAAACTTTCTTGAACGATTATTTGAATATTCTGTACATAATTCAAGCCCCATCTGCCATAAGGTATAGTAATAGTCCCTTTTCCCATTGAGGTTTAATCGCAAATAATTAGGGAATTGAACATACATTAAAAAGGAGGGGAACGTAAAGACTAAAACACAAGCAGCATTATAAATATTTTGTAAAATTGTATCCTTAAAGTAGAAATAATCAGATAATAGCGTTACAATATAGTCAGAGGTATGACATCTTGACTAAATAACCAGAATGCAAAGGGGTTGTCTGGGGAAAAGAAAACTACATACGATTGAAGGAAAATCCTTCAATGTAGCTGTCGGTTGCAGGAAATTGCCATGGGGTTTGAAAAAAGGATAGGGAGTGGTTTTTTGAAACCTTCAACTAACCGGATGTTAAACCGTGTAAAATCCGTCTACATGTTTATAAGTAAGCGCGGAACTGTAACAACTCAGGAGCTTGTAGAGGAATTTGGTATTACTCCTCGCACCATTCAAAGAGATTTAAATGTCCTCGCCTACAATGACTTGGTTAAGAGTCCGAGCAGAGGCAAATGGACCATAACTCAAAAGAAAGTAAAGATGTCATCTTAACACTCAAAGCATAACCAACCTAACAAATAAAAAATCGCCCTGCTGTCAGGGCGATTTTTCCGTCTCATCTCACTTCATAATTCATCAGCTTATCAAGCTCTTCATCAGTCAATTCCCGATATTCACCCAATTCCAATGTTTTATCCAGCTCAAGCGGGCCCATTGAGATTCTCTTCAAATAGATGACTCTTTTTCCCACTGCCTCAAACATTCTTTTCACCTGATGAAACTTTCCCTCCGTAATGGTTAACTCAATATCAGATGTTATGCCGGATTTAAGGATTTCCAGCTCCCCAGGCTTGGTTTCATAGCCATCATCTAGTATAACCCCTTTTTTAAACGCAGCAACATCATCAGCTGTTACTTCCCTGTCTATGACTGCAAAATAGGTTTTAGGAACATGCTTTTTTGGAGAAAGCAGCCGATGTGCCAGCTGGCCGTCATTAGTCAGCAGCAAAAGCCCTTCTGTATCCTTATCCAGGCGTCCCACTGGAAAAGGAGAAAAAACAAGGTCTTCCATTTCGAGCAGGTCGACCACGGTTTCAAATTGAGAGTCTTCTGTTGCGGAAATGACGCCTGGCGGTTTGTTCATCATCAAATAAATGAATTCCTTATATTCAACCTTTTCGCCATTAATGATGACAGCATCCTGTTCAGGATCGACCTGGTGCTTGGGATCCTTTACTTTTTCATCATTAACGGTTACAGCTCCATCCTTTAATAGCTTTTTAACATCCTTACGGCTTCCGTAGCCCAGATTGGCCAGCATTTTGTCAATTCTCATGGCTGCCCCTCCCTTTTAATCCTAATTAATCTGATTTTTATTAAAATCGCGTTATTAAAGATTTACCTTTTAAAAAGGTTCTCTTATCCTTGTTATAAGTAAATATTCTGTCCGCTGATTTCAGCACGGGGCACTTGCTTTCCGCGGAGCGGGCGGTGAGCCTCCTCGTCGCTTTGCGCCTGCGGGGTCTCACCTGCCCCACTGCTCCCGCAGGACGTTGAATAAACTTCCTCGACTGAACACCGTACGAAGAAAATGCGCCAGCATTTTCGAGGATCAAGTACCCTCCGCTCCAATCAACTCAGTGCTTTGTATATTGTTATCTAAAACCAAATCCTAAACATTTTTTAAAAAAGGCCCCCATCACGGAGACCTTCTAATTTTAAGCCTTCAATCTTAACTTCTTAAGCATTCTATCGACTCTTGATCCAAACAGGAGATAGATTAATTTAGTTCTGAAGCTTAGGTAGAAATAGACTCCCGCTCCAGCTGCTGCGCAGGTGATGACAATGATGATAGCCTGAAAATTGGATGCCGGCGATAAGAAGGCAGTTGTGATTTTATAAACCACGCCTGCAGCAATGTACATGCATGCAGTAAATAATACAATCAGCATTCCTCGTCTTAAGACAAGCTTGAAAGGATATTTTGCAAATGTTTTAATTACGAAAAGGTTAATTAAAATAGCTACGATATAGCCAAGAGCGGTTGCAAATACGGCTCCCTGTGTTTCGAACAGTTTTATGAGCGGAATATTCAATGACAGCTTTACAAGCAGGCCTGTCAGCAAACTTAAAATTGTAAAACGCTGTTCATTGATTCCCTGCAGAATGGCTGCAGTTACCGAAAAATAAGCAAAGAGAATCGCCACTGGGGCATAAGTTCTTAGCACCTCAGTACCCAAATCCTTATGCTCATAAAACAGGGTGAAAACCGGCTCGGCAAGCAGGGACAATCCTGCTACGGCAGGAAGAGTCAGAAAGAGAAGCACCTGGAAAGTCTGGTTAAGCTGGCGGTTTAAATCTGACCTATCTTCTTCCATAAATGCTTTCGTCACACTTGGCACAAGCGTCAGCGAGAAAGCTGTGGCAAGCGAGACAGGAATGATGACCAGCTTATGCGTCTCAAAGTTCAGGACAGAAAAGGCTGCAACTGCATTTTTCGATTCACCGATGGCATCCATCGCCCTGGTAAATGTTATCTGATCGATAAACTGAAAGAGAGGATTCGCGAGACCCACAAATACAAATGGTGCGGCATAAAGAATGATTTCTTTATAAATTTCCTTTAGGGAAATGTCAACGGTTCCTTTATCTTCTTCAAGCATTTTATCCAAATGCGGCTTACGTTTATACCAATACCAGAATAATACCCCGAGGCTTCCGAGTCCGCCAATAAAGGCAGCAAAGGTGGCGACACTGATCGCGGCAGTCAGTGAACCTTTCATTACATTTAAAACGACATATGCACCTGCAAGAACGAACAGGATGCGGACAATCTGCTCCACAACCTGTGAAACAGCAGTAGGACCCATTGACTGATGTCCCTGAAAGAACCCTCTTATCAAACTCATGAACGGAATAATAATCAGGGCAAATGATACCGCTCTAATTACAGTTGTTACATCTTTAACACTAACTTCAACGTCTTTTCCTGCCAAGGTCATTTCGGCAACTGCCGGAGCAAGGAAGAATAGGATCAGGAATGAAATGATTCCGCTTGCCGTCATGACCGCCAGGCCTGATTTGAACAGCTTTCTTCCGACTGCGTATTCCTCTATTGCATTATATTTAGAGATGAATTTTGAAACAGCAAGCGGAACTCCCGCTGTTGCAACACTAATAAAGATTGTATAAGGTGTATACGAAAAGGAATAAAGGGCTGTCCCTTCCTTCCCGACAATTTGGTAAAAAGGAATAACATAAAACAAACCAAGAACCTTCGAGATAATTGTGCCAAGCGTAAGGATGAAGGTTCCCTTTAAGAGCTTAGATGACATATAATCCCTTCCTTTATGAAATGCGGAAGCGCTTTGCCCACCCCCCGGTAGGCGCTCCTCCTAAAAGCCAGCGCTTTTAGCCGTGCGATGATAAAGCTATCGTAGCGTTCCTTGTGGAGCTAGACAGTTATCGACTTTCAAAGCTTTCTCTCTTATTTAAAAACCTGCAGCATGCAGCTTTTACAGCCTGTGATTGCCAAAACAATTCGCAGTAAGTTCGTCAATTTTCTATCTTTTTAGACACACTATTTGTAGTGTACTCTTCTTGCAGAGGAAATTCCACTTGCAATACCGTATTATGGGGCATTATTTTTAGAAATAGGATATTTGATTTATAATGAAGCTACTGCTTTTTTAGCGAATCAAGATAAGTTGGTGAAAATATGAAATATGATGTAATAGTTATAGGCGGGGGTCCTTCGGGATTGATGGCAGCAATCGGTGCTGCGGAACAGAAGGCAAAAGTACTGCTGATTGACAAAGGAACCAAGCTTGGAAGGAAGCTTGCCATTTCCGGAGGGGGCAGGTGCAATGTCACAAACAGGCTTCCAGTGGACGAGATCATTAAGCATATTCCTGGCAATGGCCGGTTTTTGTACAGTGCATTCTCCATTTTCAGCAATGAAGATATTATCCGCTTCTTTGAGAATTTAGGAATTAAGCTGAAAGAAGAAGATCACGGACGGATGTTTCCTGTTACCGACAAAGCGCAATCTGTTGTTGATGCCTTGATTTCAAGGCTGAAGGAGCTGAAAGTCGATATCAAGACGAATAGCCCTATCCAGGATGTTCACTATGAAAATGGCAGGGTGAAATCGGTAGAATTAAAAACAGGCGATGTATATGAAGCAGATTCAGTTGTGGTTGCCGTAGGAGGGAAATCAGTCCCTCATACCGGCTCAACCGGCGACGGCTATGCATGGGCGGAAAAAGCAGGCCATACGATTACAGAGCTTTTCCCAACCGAGGTTCCGCTGACATCTTCTGAGAACTTTATTAAAGAAAAAATACTGCAGGGATTGTCGCTCCGGAATGTGGCGCTTAGTGTTTTAAACCCTAAAGGAAAAGCGCTTATAACCCATCGGATGGATATGATTTTTACCCATATTGGCATTAGCGGCCCGGCCGTCTTGCGCTGCAGCCAATATGCGGTGAAAGCGATGAAGAAGTGGAATTTAAAAGAAGTGGTCATGAATTTGGACGCAATCCCGGATACAAAAGAAGAGCCTCTTTTTCAGGAAGTGTCCAAAAAGATCAAAGAAGATCCAAAGAAAAGTATGAAAAATCTCTTAAAAGGGAGGCTTCCTGAAAGATATCTTTTGTTTCTTCTTGAGAAGAACGGAATTGATCCGTCCTCACAGGGAGCTGCGATTTCAAACGAAAAGATCAGAAGCTTTGTTAAAGCCTGCAAATCTTTTCAGTTTAAAGTAAATGGGACATTGCCTCTCGATAAAGCCTTTGTTACCGGCGGAGGGGTTTCCGTCAAAGAAATTGAACCGCAAACAATGGCTTCAAAATTGATGGAAGGACTTTTCTTCTGCGGAGAAATCCTGGACATCCATGGCTACACAGGCGGATATAATATTACATCCGCACTTGTAACAGGCAGGTTAGCCGGATTAAACGCAGCAGTCTCAGCTAGGATTGTATAATAAAGATAGAGCCTGATGCTCCTCAGACATCAGGCTCTATATATAACCATGGCAGAGAAACAATAAATTTGTTCATCTTCGTCCTCTTGCACTGCGGCAACATTATATTTAATATCCAGCAGCTTTTTTTCTTCAATCTTCTCCAGAAAATGATTCATATCCTTTTCCAGGTCTTTTTCATGTTCATGATCAAATAGCTTTACCTTAATCACAGGAAACTTCCTTTCTTAGTTTTTTATCAGTTTGTACAATTTTCTGAATTTTTAAAACCGAAACATAAAAAAAAACGAAGCCTGCTGCGGCTCCGCTCTTCTCTATTTTGTTTCACCCTGCCAGTTCAGCATGCCCCCGGTCATATTGCGGACTTTATATCCCTGGTCCTGCAAATAGTGGCATACGTTTCCGCTGCGATTGCCAGAACGGCAAATAATGATGTACTCCGTATCTTTATCAAATTTATCAAGATTCTCAGGTATCGTGCCCATACGGATATGTCTCGCCCCTGGAATCATGCCGGATGCAACCTCTTCATCTTCCCTTACATCGACAAGCTCAAGTTTCTCCCCTTCTTCAAGCTTTTTTTGCAATTCTTCTGTTGTTATCTCTTCAATACGGTCCAATCCTAACACCCTTTCTGGAAAGCCTTTTAAATAGCACTTAACATTAAATAATGCTGCCAATTCTATAATACCCTATATGGGACGAAAAATATAAACGGGACGTTTCTAAAACACAAATACAAAAACCACCTCTGACAAATAGAGGTGGTTTCATCTGATATAACTTAATTCGCAACGATATTCACAAGTTTACCTGGCACCGCGATGACTTTACGGACGGTTTTTCCGTCAATTTGTTCTTTTACTTTGTCATCGCCCATTGCGATTTGCTCCAATAGGTCTTTTTTGGCATCGGCAGGAACCATAAGCTTTGCTTTAACTTTACCGTTGATTTGGATAACGATTTCGACTTCATCATCTATCATTTTGGCTTCATCATATGCAGGCCAAGCTTCATAAGCAATGGATTCACCATGGCCTAATTTAGACCAAAGCTCTTCGGACATGTGTGGAGCAATGGGTGAAAGCATTTTAACAAAGCCTTCTGCAAAGGTCTTTGGAAGCACATCTGCTTTATATGCTTCATTGATGAATACCATCATTTGAGAAATAGCTGTGTTGAAACGCAGCCCTTCGTAGTCCTCAGTTACTTTTTTCACCGTTTGGTGGTAAACCTTTTCAAGGCTGCTGCCTTCTTCAATGTCCTGAATTCCCTGGCTTAATTCACCAGTCTCTTCCACAAACAAACGCCAGATGCGGTCAAGGAATCTTCTTGAACCATCCAATCCATTTGTAGACCATGCGATGGAAGCTTCAAGAGGCCCCATGAACATTTCGTATAGACGAAGAGTATCAGCACCATGGCTTGCTACAATTTCATCCGGATTAACGACATTGCCTTTTGATTTACTCATTTTTTCATTATTTTCCCCAAGAATCATACCTTGGTTAAATAACTTTTGGAACGGTTCCTTCGTATGGACAATTCCCACATCATAAAGGACCTTGTGCCAGAAGCGGGCATATAGGAGATGAAGAACCGCATGTTCAGCTCCGCCGATATAAATATCAACCGGAAGCCATTCTTTTAATTTCTCAGGATCTGCAAGAGCTTCACTGTTTTTCGGATCAATATAGCGAAGATAGTACCAGCAGCTGCCTGCCCATTGTGGCATTGTGTTCGTTTCCCTGCGGCCCTTCTTGCCTGTTTCAGGATCCACGACATTAACCCACTCATCGATGTTGGCTAATGGTGACTCTCCAGTGCCGGATGGTTTGATTTCCGTTGTTTTTGGAAGCACTAATGGCAGCTGATCTTCCGGCACGGCAGTCATTGTGCCATCTTCCCAGTGGATCACTGGAATCGGCTCGCCCCAATAACGCTGGCGGCTGAATAGCCAGTCACGAAGACGATAAGTAACCTTCTTAGTGCCAATGCCTTTCTCTTCAAGCCATGCGATCATTTTCTCAATCGCTTCCTCTTTGTTTAATCCATCAAGGAAACCTGAGTTAACATGCTCGCCATCGCCAGTGTATGCTTCTTTTCCAACTTCTCCGCCGGCAACGACTTCTTTAATAGGCAGATCAAATTGCTTGGCGAACTCATAGTCGCGCTCGTCATGGGCTGGAACCGCCATGATGGCCCCAGTTCCATAGCTGGCTAAAACATAATCTGCAATCCAGATTGGCATTTTTTCGCCATTGACCGGGTTAATCGCATAAGCACCAGTGAAGACACCTGTTTTTTCTTTAGCAAGATCTGTCCGCTCGAGATCGCTCTTGCTCTTTACTTTGTCAATGTAAGCCTGAACTGCCTCGCGCTGCCCATCTGCTGTGATTTTTTCAACAAGCGCATGTTCTGGAGCAAGAACAGCATATGTTGCACCATATAATGTGTCAGGTCGTGTTGTGAAAACAGTGAACGTTCCATCATGGCCTTCAATATTGAACGTTACTTCTGCTCCTTCAGAACGGCCGATCCAGTTTCGCTGCATATCTTTAAGGCTCTCTGGCCAATCCAATAAATCAAGATCTTCAAGCAGGCGATCAGCATAAGCCGTAATTTTTAGCATCCACTGTCTCATTGGACGGCGTTCTACCGGATGGCCTCCTCGTTCACTTTTTCCGTCGATGACCTCTTCATTTGCAAGTACTGTTCCAAGTGCGGGACACCAGTTAACAGCTACTTCATCGATATATGCAAGCCCTTTTTCATAAAGCTTTAAGAAAATCCACTGAGTCCATTTATAATATTCAGGGTCTGTTGTGTTTACTTCACGATCCCAGTCATATGAAAAACCTAAAGCCTTAATCTGGCGTCGGAAGGTGTTGATATTCTTTTCTGTGAATTCAGCAGGATCGTTTCCTGTATCAAGGGCATATTGCTCGGCAGGCAAACCAAATGCATCCCAGCCCATTGGGTGAAGAACATTATAGCCTTGCATGCGCTTCATGCGGGAAAGGATGTCTGTTGCCGTATATCCTTCCGGGTGACCGACATGAAGTCCTGCGCCTGAAGGATAAGGGAACATATCAAGCGCATAAAACTTGCGCTTGCCTTTATCTTCAGTTGTTTTAAAAGTTTTATTTTCTTCCCAGTAGCCTTGCCACTTTTTTTCAATCTCCTGATGATTGAAACTCATTTTTGTTTCCTCCTATTAATGAAAATAAAATCAGGCTCTTTTCTTATAAACCGTTTTTGGGCTTATGAATATTGCCCGTTGATTTCAGCACGAGGCACTTAGCGAACCCGCGGGAGAGATGAGAGCCTCCCCGGCTTCGCCTGCGGGGTCTCTCACTTTCCTCACTACCCGCAGGACATTGAATAACCCTCCATGAATGAGCACCGCACGAAGAAAATGCGTCAGCATTTTCGAGGATCAAGTGCCCTCCGCTGCAATCAACTTTACGAAACAGCCTAAAAAATATAATAAAAAACCTCTCATCCCAAAAAAGGGACGAGAGGATTATGTATAAATCTCCCGCGGTACCACCCACATTAGTGAACATGTCACTCGCTTCATTCATCCTTAACGCGGAAAACGGCAAGCATTACTGGTACTTCACACTTGCTGCTCCAAGGCGAGTTCATGATGTGCCCGGCTGACTTGCACCTTCCGTCAACTCTCTATAACGGGCTATTGCACCACTACTGCTCCTTATCTAAGCATTTTAGTATAGGAATATGACTATTGTAATAAATTTCCCGCCAGGATGCAAGTAGGCTTATCCTGACAGGAATTTAATAACTAGAATATGCAATCTTTCAGAAAATGTGCCTGATTTACTGAACAGTATATCCTCCATCGATAACTGCCGCCTGTCCTGTAATGCCTTTAGCTCCGTCACCAGCCAAAAAAATAGCATAATCTGCAATCTCTTCTACCTTCAGCAGCCTCTTTTGCGGCACTAAGGGATAAATGACTTCTTCCAGCGCTTTTTCAATAGGTACATTTCTTGTTTTAGCAAGGTCATTCAGCTGATTTCTTACGAGTGGTGTATCCACATAGCCCGGGCATATGGCATTGACCGTAATGCCATCTTCAGCAGCTTCCAATGCTGCGACTTTAGTAAGGCCTATAACGCCATGCTTGGCACTGTTATAAGCTGCTTTCCCCGCGAATCCAACAAGACCGTTAATGGATGCCATGTTCAGGATACGGCCGGACTTTTGTTTTTTCATGACGGGCATGACATGTTTAATGGCCATGAACGGTGCAGTCAGCATTACTTTGATAAGAAACTCGAATTTTTCAGTAGGAAAGTCTTCAATAAAGGAAACATGCTGCAGCCCTGCATTGTTAATGAGCACATCCAAGGCACCGAATTGACTGACAGTTTCATTGATGGCCGATTGTATATCAGACTCCAAGGTCACATCACATTTAAGCCCGATTGCTTCAAAACCTTCATTCTGCAAATTTTCTGCAGCTTTTTTCACAGCCTCTTCCTGAATATCTGTCAGAACGATTTTCGAGCCGTGTTCAGCAAATCTCTTGCCTATTTCATAGCCAATTCCCTGCGCTGCACCGGTTATAAAAACTACTTTATTTTGTACCATGAATAAGCTCCTTTCAAAAACAAAGCCGGGGCTCTATTTTATGAGCCCCTGCCGAAATTAGATTCCTAGACCGAGTGAGAATAATACAATCGCAAGTGCTAAACCAATCAGCGGAACGATTACTGTAACAGCCGCTACCGCTCCATATGCAGCCTGGTGAGATTCCCCGCAGATAGCCCGTACAGTGGTAACGACATAGCCATTATGCGGCAAGGAATCCAGAGCACCGGATGAAATGGCTACTGTTCTGTGCAGGGCTTCTGCATTGACGCCCATGTCCATATAATGCGGGGCCAGAATCGGCAATGCGATGGCCTGCCCGCCTGAAGCTGAACCGGTCATGCCGGCGATAACACTTACTGCTATGGCACCGCCTATCAGCGGGCTCCCAGGAATGCTTGTCATCCAATCTACTGCTGTGGCAAATGCAGGAACTGCCTTTGCCACTCCGCCGAACCCGACAACAGCAGCTGTATTCCCAATCGCTATTAATGCGCCTAATGTACCATCAGACACAGCATTCCAGAAATTTGTGAAATACTTTCTGTTCAATAGATATGTGGCAATAACTCCGCCCAGTAATGCAAGAATAAGTGCAGATTGTGCAAGAGAATCATGGAATACGAATGAGATAATTAAAACAACAGCCAATGGGAGAACCCCCATAAAAGGGTGCGGTAATTCCTTATTCTCAGTTACAGGATCCTGCTTTCGGGATTCAAAGGTTTCTCCTTTGTTTACAGCCTTTGTGATCATCCGCTTCAGCCACCAGTAGCCAAAAATCATCATGAACACAGCGACAATTAAGCTGACTTCCCAGCCTGCATATGGAGTCGTTCCAAGAAATTCAATCGGGATCCAGTTTTGAATTTCCGGTGAACCCGCAGAAGTCATCGTAAAAGTTACAGATCCAAAGGCAAGTGCTGCAGGGATGAACCTTCTTGGAAGATTTGCCTGTTTAAATAAACTTAATGCCATTGGATATACAGAGAAAGCAACTACGAATAAACTGACTCCGCCATAAGTTAAAATAGCACAGGAAGCGACAATGGCAAGAACGGCATATTTCATTCCGAGCTTATCCACTACCATTTTGGATACACTGTCGGCCGCGCCGCTGTCTTCCATTACCTTCCCAAAAATTGCACCCAATAGGAACATTAGGTACCATGATGTTACAAACCCTGAAAAGCCGGACATATAGTTCCCGACCAAATTGGCCTCCCCTTCACCTGCCAGCTGCGGAAATAATGGCATGCCGCTAAAAAGAGCTACAAACAAGGCAGATAGCGGTCCGACAACCAGCAGGTTCATTCCCCGCATAGTCAGGTAAATCAGCAGGGCAAGCCCGCCTATTAATCCAATCATACTTAGCATTTCATTTCCCCCTTTGTTTTAAAAATAAGAAAAGAACTTTTCATCCTCCTCCTGAAAACGCTTGCAAAAAATAACTGAAAAATAACTTGCTGAGAAATGATAATGCAAGAGTCGTGCCAACATGAAAGGCTTGTAGGTAAAGGGAATCGTGAACAATTAATGAATCATTTTTCCAGAATTCTGGAATGCAAAGGAAACAAGTCCACAGATATAATAGACTAGTTTCTGATAATTCCGTCTAAGGGTAGGACTAAGTGTACATAAAATTACTAGAATGAAAACAGTCCAGAATTCTGGAACATATTCCGGATTTCTGGACTGTTTATCTTTATTCAATTCCATATTTCTTTAGTTTTTCATACATAGAAGATTTACTGATGCCTAGAGCTTTTGCCGCTTCTAATCGATCATGGTTATATTTGCTCAAGCTTTGAGTCAATATCCGCTTTTCTGTTTCTTCCAGAATGTCCTTCAAGTTCTTTTTTCCAACGGGATAAACGGCAGATTCTTTCATGTAATCCGGCAAAGATTCTGTAGTAATACTTTCATTGCTTGTTAAATGAATGGATGCCTCTATTACATTTTCAAGCTCTCTAATATTGCCGGGCCAGCTATATTGATGAAACTTTTCTATTACCTCGTCTTCAATTGCACTTATTCTCTTTCCCGATTTTTTCGTTATTTTCTTGATAAAGCTATCGATCAGGAGTGATAAATCTTCCATCCTGTCGCGCAAAGAAGGAATCATGAACGGCACCACATTAATCCGATAGAATAGATCCTCCCTAAAGCGCTTTTCCTCCATCATTTTTTCGAGCGGTCTGTTAGTTGCAGCGATAATCCGGACATCTACTTTAACCGGAGAAGTCGAACCCACGCTTTCAATCTCGCCTTCCTGCAGAGCACGCAATAACTTCACCTGCATATTAAGCGGCATATCTCCAATTTCATCCAAAAATAAAGTCCCTCCATCAGCAAGCTGGAATTTCCCCTTTTTACCTCCCTTTTTCGCACCTGTAAACGCACCTTCTTCGTAGCCAAACAGTTCAGACTCCAGCAGATGTTCCGGAATGGCTCCGCAGTTAATTTTCACAAATGGCTGATGGCTCCTGTTGCTGAGCTGATGTATGCTGTGCGCAAATAGTTCTTTTCCAGTCCCGCTTTCCCCGCGGATTAAAACGGAAATATCACTGGCTGCCACCATTTTCACCTTTTCTTTAAGGCTATGAATCTGGCTCGAGTTTCCCAGGATATCATCAAGGCTGTATTTAACACTTGGATCAATTTCCTGGATAAAGCTCTGGATTTTTGTCAGCATGCTCTTTACATGGCTGTTCATCTGCATCCATTCCTTTGTATCCCTAAAAAAGACTGTCCCGAAAGCGCCAATTACTTCGCCATCAGAAAAAATGGGGATGCGATTTGCTATCATATAGTTGCCTCTTATATATTGCAGATCTGCAATTTCTTCCTTTCCTGATTCTGCCACTATATGCATACGTGAATTTTCAATCACCTCGGACACATGCTTCCCAAGAGCCTTTTCCCTTTCTGTTTCCAGAAAATTACAATAATTTTTATTAATGTAAATAATTGTTCCTTCTTTATTCACAACTACAAGCCATCCAAAGGCGTTCTCAACAATGGTTTCGACAACCTTCACAGGCAGATCGAAGAATGCACTTTTCATTTGAATCCCCTCATTTAGGTCAATCTACTATTTATGAATACTATTTTATCATATTTTTCTGAAAACAAATTCACTTCAATGGGTATTCTTATGGCTTTTACTGCCCATAACATTAGTACTAGCAGACATGGGAGGTGTTTCAGATGAAAGGCATCTATCTGATTAATCCGAATTGGCAATCTGGAAACAAATCAAAACAGGAATGCACTCAGGCGCAAAAACAGGCGCTGCAAACCTATATTGATGACCATAATATTTTAACTGTGAAACTAAATCAATGGCAGCTGAATGACTATTACACCATTCCGCATGCCCTTTTGTATGATTTGAAGCAAAAGAAGGCAGATCTGGATGTCCTGCTTCTTTATTCAGAAGAGGTTCTCGAGGATTTTATCAGTTCTTATCCAGCGAGATGGCTGATTTTGAAAAGCTTCTTCAATGAAGTTGTATTTGCCGCTAAGCAAAAAGAAAATTACTTCGAAGGCGCCGGTTAAGAACTAAAATTTCAAAAAAACCTGCAGCTCAAAACTGCAGGTTTCTTTCTTATGATACATGCGCCAATTTTTTAGGCTCCTTCAATTTCCGGTCATACACAAGAGTTGTCAGAATGGCAAAAACAAATAGAACTATTAATACAGCAAACAGCATGGAGATTCCGTAAAGGTCAACGAGAATCCCCCCCAGTAAAGGCCCGATCATCCTTCCGCCTGTAGCAGTACTGTTTACGATTCCCTGGTAAAAACCTTCCCGCCCTTTAGGGGCAAGCTGGTTAGCAATGGTCGGAACCGCTGGCCATATTAGCATTTCGCCAATCGTCAGTATAACCATGGCTGTGATAAAAGCTGAGAATTTCTCGGCACTTGCTGCAGCAGCAAATGAACCTATAAATATGACCATGCCGGCGACCATCTGAACCTTAAGTGTTTTAAACCATTTTACCAAAGCACTGATAAACGGCTGTCCCAATACAATCAGGGCTCCATTAATAGTCCACAGCAAGCTGTATTGCTTTAACGAAATATTCAATTCCTGTGTGTAAGCAGCAATAGTTGATTGCCATTGCACATATCCGACCCAGCACAATAAATAGCCTGCACATAATATGAGCAGTGCATAAAGCTTGGTATGATTTTTAACCATGCGATTTTCCTGAAGGATGGAGGTCTGCTGACCCGAAGCAGTATTTATTCCCCTGTATCCAAAAACAGCGATCAGTAAAAAAACGATATACATGACAGTATTGGCCAGAAAAATCAACTGAAAAGAGTACGAAGCCACAAGGCCGCCGAGAGCAGCACCAATGGCAACACCGGCATTCTGAGCCACATAGATGGCATTGAAAGCTTTGCGGCCGCCTTCCTTCCACACAGATCCAGCCATCGCAAACATAGATGGAAAAACAATGCCAGACCCAAATCCGACAATAGTGAGAAACACCACGTATGCAGGCCAGCCGTGCCAAAAGGTCAAACCGAGAAGCGCCATTACCGTGATGATAATTCCAAGAAGAATCGAACGATAGCCGCCTATTTTATCATATAGGCTTCCCCCTATTAAATTTCCTGCGACGCTTGCAGCTGCGTTCACCATCAAAACCAGGCCGGCAACCGATAAGGACTTGCCTAAGTGGTCATGAATGTAGATTGTATTAAGTGGCCACAAAAAAGAAGATCCGGTTACATTCACTGCCATCCCAATTATTAAAAGCCATAAGGTCCGCGGCATAAAATTACGCCCCTTTTTTAAAATTTTTTTTATGTCAGCCGGCATATTACCACCCGGCACTATTTCGAAATCCAAAATAATTTTAGTTGGTTTTTCCTGTCCTTGCAATAGGTTTTCATTCGATTTTAATAGACAGAATACTTCTTCTTTTATAATTGAAACTGAATGTGGATATTTAAGGAATGCACCTATTGAGAATAGTTCGTTAAACGGCACAAAAATAAAGCCCCGATTTTGAAAAATCGGGGCTTTCCATATTCTATTTATGATGATTGTTCCGGCTCAGGGTGAAATTTTGATTTTACAGGCTGGCCGCCTGACTTCTCATAATTCTTTTTCGACTGCTTTACCGCATCAAAATCCCGGCCAAGTTCAACGTCCTGGCTATTGGCGCCATTGCGGGTCTTTTGTTCCGGATTGTTTTGTTTTGAGCGCTTTTTTACCATCTGTGGACCACTCCTTAATGAGGAAGTATTATCATCTGATTTTGGAGCTGCTGCAGCTGGAGTCTCATTCGGTGAAGCTGTTCCCGCTGCTGGGAGTTGGCGCTATGGGCCATCTGGGTTATATCATTATAAGCAGCTTCCAAAGATTGAAGAGCATTGGAGTATTCGTTATCATTATAATGCTCCTGTGTCCTGCCTGATTCAAACTGCTCCTGGGCAAAACGGATTGCATCCTCACACTGCTGCAGGAGTGTATCCATCGATTCACGGGTTGCCATTATCTGTTCCCCTCCTTAAAGAATGGGTCTAGAAGCTTGCATGCTTCAATAATTAGTTTGTTCATTTTTCTGTAATTCTTACCACTCTATTTCCTGCCAATTCCCCTTGGATAAGGTTTTGGGTCATGATAAGATTAATTTTATGAAATCCTTCATATTCATTTTTACCTTATAGATTACTCTTTGAAAAAGGAGGGATAATTGTGGATAAAGTAAATCCTTTTCCATATGCATCCGATAATAAACGGTACCATACATGGAATTATCATTTGCGTAATGAATTTGGCCATAAGGTTTTCAAGGTGGCACTCGATGGCGGCTTTGATTGCCCCAACCGTGATGGCACAGTCGCACATGGGGGATGTACATTCTGCAGTGCATCCGGTTCGGGAGACTTTGCCGGGAACCGTGCTGATGATTTGGAAACACAATTTAATGCAATAAAAACAAAAATGCATCATAAATGGAAAGATGGAAAATACATGGCTTATTTTCAGGCCTTTACGAATACTCATGCCCCTGTGGAAGTGCTTCGTGATATGTATGAGAGAGTGCTTGAGCAGGACGGAGTTGTCGGACTGTCTATTGCGACCCGCCCTGACTGTCTGCCTGATGATGTAGTCGAATATCTGGCAGAGCTTAATCAGCGAACTTATCTCTGGGTAGAACTGGGCTTACAAACTGTGCATGAACGGACTGCCCTTTTAATTAACCGCGCTCATGATTATCAATGCTATGCAGAGGGAGTAAAGAAGCTCCGCAAACATGGCATCCGCATCTGTTCCCACATCATTAATGGCCTTCCGCTTGAAACACCGGATATGATGATGGAAACCGCACGGGAAGTTGCAAAACTGGATGTGCAGGGGATAAAAATTCATCTCCTTCATTTATTAAAAGGAACCCCGATGGTTAAACAATTTGAAAAAGGCATGCTTGAGTTTCTGTCACTTAATGAATATGTAAACTTAGTATGTGACCAGCTGGAGATTTTACCTCCGGAAATGATTGTACACCGAATAACAGGAGATGGGCCAATCGACTTGATGATCGGGCCAATGTGGAGCGTAAATAAGTGGGAAGTGCTAAATAGCATTGATGCGGAATTAAAGCGCAGAAACAGCTGGCAAGGCAAACTTTACAATCCAAGCCAAATGGAGGCATTGTCATGAAGCTTGAAAGAATCTTACCTTATGCAAGACAGCTGCTTGAGAAAGCAGTATCACCTGGAGATATCGTTATTGATGCCACTTTGGGCAACGGACATGATACAGTATTTCTGGCGGATCTGGTAGGACATAATGGAAGAGTTTACGGTTTCGATATTCAGGAAGAAGCTGTCCAGAATACAAAAACGCGCCTGGCTGATCATGACCTGTCAGACAGGGCTACCCTTTTCCATACAGGACATGAATTCATTCTTGAGAATGTGCCGCCTGTGCATCATGGAAAAATAACTGCAGCCATTTTTAATTTAGGTTACCTGCCCGGCGGTGATAAAGATATTGTCACCCGTCCGCAGACAACCATTTCTGCCATCGATCAGCTTTTGGAACTGATGGCTCCGGAGGGGATTATTCTTTTAGTGATTTATCACGGCCATATTGAGGGAGCTGTTGAGCGTGATTATCTGCTCAGATATGTAAGGCAGCTGGATCAAAGCCTCGTCCATGTATTGCAATACCAGTTTATTAATCAAAAAAATAACCCGCCGTTTATTGTAGTTATTGAAAAACGGTAAAAGCCTGCAAAAAATGCAGGCTTTTTATTATTTTTCAATCGCTCCTGAAAAGCCCGCAGGCATCATCTTCTGCAAAGTACGGTAAGCTCTGCCGTTCACATAAAAGAAAAAGCTTACCATGCCGCCTGTTCTGATCATGCTTTTGGCTAATCTTCTGACATTCCGCTGCTTCCGGACCTTCTCATCGGATAGATAAACCCCGAGCAAGCCGCGATTAATCAGTTTATGGAAATGTTTATGAGGCAGCTTTTCAGTATGCTTATCTGCTTCGGCAACAAAATGCTTCAATCTCGAAAACAGTTTTTCTTCGTTCTCATAGTAAAAGCAAAAATTCAAGTCTCCACCGGCTTTGTCCTCTTCCTGATCAATCAGATAATCAAGAAGAATGTGGAGACCCTGGATGTATGGAAAATAACCATTTCGTATATTTACCGCATGCTCCGCTTCAAAATCATCTCTCAGTGCGTAGGAAACAAGGCAAAAAATCCCCAAAGTAGATCCCGAGCAAGCAGAGAACTCATACCATTCCATCTCAGGAATATCAGACCGATATTGGTCAAACCAGTTCTGCAGACGGGGAACTCGTTCTTCCACCACAACATGCTTATGTATTTGCAGATCACAATAGTATCGGCATAATTCAAGCAGATGGCTTTTTATATGTCTGTAATGCCTCAGACTGGACAGCACTTCCCTGCAGACTCCTGCCAAATCTGCAAGATAGTTTCCATCATCCTGTTCATTTCTCAGCCGATAATAATTTTTTTCTGCTGCATCGGTATCGAGGGCATCCTCCATTGACTCGTGCAGTGCCGCAAAGTCCCGGGGATCAAGTGAAGTGCTCCGATCGCAGAGATTGTCCAAATAATCACTGATTGTCTGATATGCGACGATGAACTTAACCGCTTGTTCATATTTTTCCTTGGCCATTAATGACATAATAGCTCCGCCTTCACAGTGGAAGGTTTTATGCTCAATGCTGGCAAGAGCCTGCTTTCTTAACTCCTGATCAGGAATGGCTTCCGCTCTGCTTTTCCAGTATGCTAGTTCCTTATGTACCGCAGGAAGAACCTTCCTGTAGACATGTGACATTAAGCTAATTGGCATGGAAGGGACACTCATGACATGATAAACCTCCTTTTGCTTAGGGATAGGTGAACAGTTTCTTATATTAAGCTGCACCCCTCCATAATTAAAACACCGTCCTTAAACCACATAACCAAGCGCTTTTAATTGGCTGTTAACGAAATCCTTCGCGTATTCAAAGACTTCTTCACGCTCAGGTTCATTAAAGACTTCATGGTAGCATTTAGGCCATTCTTTGAACCTTTTCTCTGAGAAGGGCGCAAGGTTAAACCATTCTCTGACAGTTGTTTTATTTACGATCTTATCATCGCCGCCCTGTAATACAAGGAGGGGCACATCCTGGATCTTATCAAGATTCTCAAAGGCAAGCTTTATTGCAGAAACAAGTTCCCTGTACCATCTGACCGAAACTTTTGTCACATAAAGAGAATCATTTAAATCAGCATCAAGGACGTCCTGATTCCGCGTCGCCATGTCAACGGATAATCCGGCATCCATTTTCAGGCCAGGCATCACAGAATTGAGTCCAAGCGATAAGAAGTTCAGAAATTTTGAAGGCTGTTGAACCAAGCCTAAGCATGGGGAGGACAGAATTACCCCAGCGAGATTCATCCTTTCCTCCTGCAGCAGGCGAATGGCAATCAGACCGCCCATGCTGTGCCCTAAAAGAAAGACCGGCAATTCAAATTCATAGGCAGCATGTACCCAATCCTGAACTTCAAGTATATATTCATCAAAGGAGTCAATATGGCCTCTTCTGGATCTTGAAGTCATCCCCTGGCCAGGAAGATCTCCCATAATGACATGGAAACCGGCCAAGCGCCACATTTCAATCAGCCAGCCATAACGGCGGTGATGCTCCATTGCCCCATGCACCATGACAATAACGCCCTTTGCATCTCCTTCAGTTTCCCATTTCCACATAGTCAATCCTCCCAGCCTTTTTACGTACTGTCTTTTGTATATATATTATAGCCTAGATGCTGAAATTGTTCATGAATCAACCCTTTGTAAAATTGGAATTCTTTTTGCCAAAATAACGTTTATCATGCCTCTTATGATAAAATCAAAATAATCAAACTTCATATAGGAGTGTTTCACATGATCTATCCATATAAAGATAAAGAACCTAAAATTGCAGAATCCGCATTTATTGCAGATTTTACTACCATTACCGGCGATGTTGAAATTGGCGAGGATTCCAGCGTTTGGTTCAACTCCGTTATACGCGGAGATGTAGCACCAACAATCATCGGCAAAAAAGTCAATATCCAGGACAATTCCGTCCTGCATCAAAGCCCGAATAACCCGCTGATATTGGAAGATGAAGTGACAGTTGGCCATCAGGTAATCCTTCATAGCTGCATTGTCCGCAAAAAGGCTTTAATAGGAATGGGCTCAATTGTATTAGATCAGGCTGAAATCGGAGAGGGAGCATTCATTGGTGCAGGGAGCCTTGTTCCACAGGGAAAGAAAATTCCTCCCAATACACTTGCATTCGGAAGGCCCGCAAAAGTGATCCGCGAGCTGACACCAGAAGATATCAAAGATATGGAACGGATCAGCAGGGAGTACGCCGAAAAAGGGCAGTACTATAAGTCTTTGCAGAAAAAGCCTGAATAACTCACCTGCCCCCTATTATAGAATGGGAAAACAGCCGATAATAAACATAAGGCAATACCAATGGGCGGGTGAAGAAATTGAAGATTTATATTGCGGCAATTGTTCTATTCTTATTTTTAATAGTGATATTCAGAAAAACAATGTTAAAAACGGCACCAATGTTTTTACTTGTCTTCATCCTGATTTCTGGTGCATTTGTTTATGACAACCTTTCAGGCAGCCAGCCTGCTTCAGCCGTAAACCAAATTAAATCATGGCTGTCTGAACCTGCTGAGAAAGCCAGCTCTTTCCTTGGAAACAACACTGTCGTAATAAAGATCAAGGAAGAAACAATTATAGATGCACCCGCAGTCAATCAGTTTCCTGAGCTCCCCAGAGGATGCGAGGTGACGAGCTTATCCATGCTCCTTCAGCATGCAGGAATACAGGCTGATAAAATGACACTCGCTAAAGAAATAAAGAAAAATCCTGAGCCTTATCGCATAGAAAACGGAAAAATCTATTTCGGGCACCCGAATGACGGATTCATAGGCGATATGTATTCCTTTGATAATCCAGGTCTTGGCGTTTATCATAAACCGGTAAAAGAGCTTGCGGAAAAGTACATGCCTGGCTCCATTGAAGACCTTACCGGATCCGATTTTGAAGACTTAAAGATCCATTTGTCAGACGGCAGGCCTGTCTGGGTTATTATCAACACAGCCTATAAACAGCTTTCTGATGACTTTTTCCAGACCTGGCATACGCCAAGCGGAAAAATACAGATTACCTATAAAGAGCATTCAGTCCTGCTCACAGGGTATGATCAGGAATACATGTATTTCAACGATCCGCTCACAGGAGAGAAAAATAAAAAAGCACCCAAAAACGATTTTGAAAAAGCATGGGTGCAGATGGGCAAACAGGCTATTACCTATCTCCCATAAGAAAAGCGGAAGCGCCTTGCCCACGAAAGAACGCAGACTAAGATCGCCGCGACCTCCCAAAACCTAACGTTTTCGGTCGTGCGATTTTTATGCTAACGAAGCATTCCTTATCCTGCGGCCTCAAGCACAAGACGAGCATTCCGGAAAGACGTCCTTTGCCTTTTGTGAGGGAGTGTCTTATCTTTCGTCCCTAGGAGCCTCAGCTAGACAAGCTTGTGATCTCGAGGTGGGAGGCTGCTTGCGCCAGACAATTATCTGACTTAAAAAATTTATACATTCTTATAATTAATAAAAACGTCCACCAGGTTTTCACCTGATGGACGTTTTTATTTTTAGCCTTTAAGCGGCTGCAAGTCTTTATTTAACAAATACTCTTTCTCGAAAGAATACTTTTTCTCCACATATACCTGATGCCAAACCATGAACATAAGAACTGTCCAGATTTTGCGGCTATTGTCCGCTTTATCCTGACAATGGTCTTCTAGCAGCTGCAGTACGTAATCTTTATTAATTAGATGATCTGTGCTGCTTTCACGAATGATATTTTTCGCCCATTCATTCATCTCGTCTTTCAGCCAGTGGCGGATTGGCACAGGGAATCCAAGCTTCTTGCGGTTCAGCACATGGTCTGGAACGACTCCTTCAGCAGCTTTGCGAAGAATATACTTCGTAGTTCCATTGGCCGTTTTCAGGCTGGTCGGAATTTTGGAAGCCACTTCAAACACTTCTTTATCAAGGAACGGAACACGAAGCTCGAGAGAATGAGCCATCGTCATTTTGTCCGCTTTCAATAGAATGTCTCCGCGCATCCACGTATGAATATCGATATACTGCATGCGGTCAACCGGATCATAGCCCCGGCTTTCTTCATATAGCGGTTTAGTGATATCCGTATAATTTAAGCTGTCTTTATATACATGAAGCAGGCTGCGCTTCTCTTGCTCTGTAAACATTTTTGCATTTCCAATGTAGCGCTCTTCCATTGGTGTTACACCGCGTTCGATAAAGCTTTTCCCCTTCATTCCCTCTGGCATCATGTTTGCAATCATGCGTAGAAGCTTTTTGCCGATGGCAGGAATTTTATTGAAGACTTCCAGGGATTGTGGTTCACGGTAAATATTATAGCCGCCAAATAGCTCATCAGCGCCCTCACCTGAAAGTACAACCGTTACATGCTTGCGTGCTTCTCTTGCTACAAAATAAAGGGGCACACAAGCCGGGTCAGCAAGCGGATCGTCCATATGCCACATGATTCTCGGAATCTCATTCATGTATTCCTCAGGAGTTATGATGTAGCTGATGTTTTCGACACCCAGCTTTTCCGCTGTTTCTTTCGCTACATCCACCTCGCTGAAGCCATTGCGTTCAAACCCGACGGAGAATGTTTTAATAGCAGGATGGAATTCTTTCGCAATGGAAGCAATGATGGAAGAATCTATTCCGCCTGAAAGAAATGAACCTACCGGAACATCGGCACGCATATGCATTTTGACTGAGTCGAACAAAACATCTCTAATTTCTTTCGTGAAATCAGCTTCTGACTTCTGCGCTGGATGGAAAGCAGCTTTCCAATATCGCTTAATATCCATTTGAGCACCAATTTTTTTAGTAAAATAATGGCCAGGCTCAAGCTTATGGATTCCCTCTGACATCGTGTTTGGCTCAGGCACAAACTGATAGGTCAGATAATGCTGGAGGGAGTCATAGTTTAATACATCATTTTGAAGAGCCAAAAGAATGCTCTTCTTCTCTGATCCAAAGAACGTGCGGTCTCCCTTATCGTAATAAAAGAAAGGCTTAATCCCAAATGGATCTCTGGCTCCATATAGAGACTGTTCCTGTTTATCCCAAATGACAAACGCAAACATACCGCGCAATTTTTCAACAGCCTTTTCTTTCATATGGCTGTAAAGGGCAATTATGACTTCTGTATCGGAGCTTGTTTCAAAGCTTAATCCAGCTTTGAGAAGTTCTTCACGAAGTTCCACATAGTTATAGATTTCACCATTAAAGATAATCCAATAACGCTCATTCTCGTATGTCAGCGGCTGGTGTCCGCTTTCGATATCGATAATGCTCAGCCGGCGGAAGCCGAATTGAATATGGTCATCAAAATAGTATCCTGAATCATCGGGACCCCGATGGGTAATGATATCATTCATATTTTGGAACTGTTCTTTATCTGCGTCACGGTAATTTTGTGCTTTTTCATGTACACAACCAATAAAACCACACATTATGTACGTCACCTACTCCATTCTTTTCTCAATATTTAGATACAGCCTTAACGGCTCCTTTTTCTTAGAAAACATACCCTATAATACTACCACTAATCATTTATAATTAGCACGTGGAATATAAAAAAAATATGCACGGAAAATTAAGCCATTATCCGAAGTTTATACGATAACATATAATTATAAACGACTAAAGAGCATAAAGACCGAAAAGTGAATAAACACCCTTTATGTATAATGACGCAAAAAAGAAAGCGGGAGTTACATTGATTAATGCAACTCCCGCTTTTTATATTTTTGTCTCCCCCTTAAAGTATCGGGGATGGCCAAAGAGCTTCCGCTTTTCTATTAAGCTTCAGAGCGAAGGATTTCAGCTTTGTCCGTACGCTCCCAAGGAAGATCAACATCTGTACGTCCGAAGTGTCCGTAAGCAGCTGTCTGCTTGTAAATTGGGCGGCGAAGGCCAAGCATGTTAATAATTCCTGCAGGGCGAAGATCAAAGTGCTTTCTAACTAGATCAACTAGTACATCTTCATCGACTTTGCCTGTTCCGAATGTATCAACAGAAATCGACACTGGCTGTGCTACACCAATCGCATAAGCAAGCTGAACTTCCACTTTCTCAGCTAAACCTGCTGCCACAAGGTTCTTCGCTACATAACGAGCAGCATAAGCAGCAGAGCGGTCAACCTTTGTAGGATCCTTACCGGAGAACGCGCCTCCGCCATGACGGGCATATCCGCCGTAAGTATCAACAATGATTTTGCGTCCAGTCAGGCCTGCATCCCCTTGAGGTCCGCCGATTACAAAACGTCCTGTTGGGTTGATGAAATACTTTGTATTCTCATCGATTAGTTCTTTGGGAACAACCGGGTTAATAACATGCTCCTTAAGATTGCGCTGGATTTGTTCCAGGCTGATCTCAGGGTGATGCTGGGTAGAAATAACGATTGTGTCAATGCGGACTGGCTTGTCATTTTCATCATACTCAACCGTTACCTGAGTTTTTCCGTCCGGACGAAGGTAAGGAAGAATTTCTTCTTTACGAACTTCAGTCAGACGGCGGGAAAGTTTATGTGCTAAAGAAATCGGAAGAGGCATTAGCTCTTTCGTTTCGTTGCATGCAAAACCGAACATTAAACCCTGGTCCCCTGCACCGATTGCTTCGATTTCCTGATCACTCATTTGTCCTTCCCTTGCTTCAAGAGCCTGGTCAACACCCATTGCAATATCTGCTGACTGCTCATCAATGGAAGTTAAAACTGCACATGTTTCGGAATCGAAACCATATTTAGCACGGGTATAACCGATTTCTTTTACCGTTTCACGAACGATTTTTGGAATATCTACGTATGTAGATGTTGTGATTTCACCTGCAACTAATACAAGTCCAGTTGTTACAGAAGTCTCTGCAGCAACACGGGCATTCGCATCTTTAGCTAAAATCGCATCTAAGATTGCATCAGAAATTTGGTCACAGATTTTATCCGGATGACCTTCAGTAACTGATTCAGAAGTAAACAAACGACGCTTTGTTGACATCTGGCTTCCTCCTTATAAATAGAAAATTGAGCGAGAATTAAGAAATGGGGAAGCGGAAAAGAACTTTTCCCTGTCATTTCATGGATCTCTGTTTGATACGGAACTCATTCCCTTAGTAGTATGAAATAAACATGGAGTTTTTATTAGAAAAATAGGCATCGCTGGCTAGAAAGCCAGGCATCCATCTTTTCTTATGCCTCTCTGCAAGCTGCTAAAAACTCACATAAATAGTACATTCCAAAAGCCGTTCATCCCATTGCCTGTGCAAAATAAAAAACCTTCTCAATAGTGAAAAGGTTGAAAGCAAATCGATTCGCGCCTTTCACTCTTATCGTTCAAGGAATTACGTCCTTGCGTCAGGTTAGCACCTTTGCTGATAAATGCCTTTTAGCAGGTTGCTGGGTTTCATAGGGCCTGTCCCTCCACCAGCTCGGGATAAGAGAGTATCCGTTCAAGGTTGAATCATACCGTATTTTATCGAATCATGTCAACAAGTTTTCATTATTTTTAACAGTAAAATTTCAGCATTGAAAATTATGCTCCATGCTTACAGCGAACAGCTTCCATCATCACATTTTTTCTTTAGAAATTTATGCCTGTTTTTAGCAATCCATTTGTAGATCGGATCGCCCAGTATTGGCGTCAATGGGAGATATAAAAGGAGGCTGATTAAAAAGGAGGCAGGAAAGAGGAACAGCAGTCTCCTTACTGCAGAATAACCCTTTTTCACACCGCCCGATGGAGTAATAATATGAAGCTCTCTGCGCAGGTCATGCTTGGAAAACGAGAGAGAATCCGGGATTTTTTCATACTCCTGCAGAGAAATCCATACCACTTTATTCAGCCAATCAAGTTTTTTAAATATCTTCTTTGTTTCCTTGCATAAAGAACAAGTTTCATCATAGAGGGCAATTGTCTTCATTTTAGATCAGTCCCATGTTAAAATTAACACTTTCTTCTATATTAACATATATCAGTTATAAGGTGATTAAAGTGGAATTGCATGTCCAATTATGACATTTTTATAACATGAATAAAAAAGTTTCGTAATAGTATAGACTAATCGTTTTAATGTGTTATACTAATTTCGAGATGTAATCACTTTCATAAAAAAATCGGAAAAAAGGAAGGTATTCATCAGATGAACTCTGTAAGCATATCAAACGAATTGAGCGAATTATTAAATGGCAGCAACATTCAAGTGCAATTATCCGTTCCTCAGCTTGTGGAAAAAGTTTTAAACCGCAATGAAGGGTCCCTTACCTCTACTGGCGCCGTACGCGCTACTACAGGAAAGTATACAGGACGTTCTCCTAAAGATAAATACATTGTTGAAGAAGCATCAAATAAAGATAAAATGGATTGGGGCAGCGTAAACCAGCCTATCTCTGAAGAAGCATTCTCTAATCTTTATAATAAAGTAATCAACTACTTAAAAGAAAAAGAAGAAGTATTTGTTTTCAAAGGCTTCGCAGGCGCAGATAAAAAGCACCGCATGCCAATCCAGGTAATTAATGAATATGCCTGGCACAATCTTTTCGCACATCAGTTATTCATTCGTCCGGCAGAAGACGAGCTATTGGATCATCAAGCAGAGTTCACAGTCATTTCTGCTCCTAATTTCAAAGCAGACCCTGCAGTTGACGGCACAAAGTCCGAAACATTTATCATCATTTCATTCGAGCGCCGTACTGTTTTAATCGGTGGTACTGAATATGCAGGCGAAATGAAAAAGTCCATTTTCTCTGTTATGAACTATATGCTTCCAGAAAACGGGATCCTTCCTATGCACTGTTCCGCGAACGTTGGTCGTGAAGGAGATGTTGCTTTATTCTTCGGCTTATCCGGAACAGGGAAAACAACCTTATCTGCAGACCCTAACCGCAAGCTGATTGGGGATGACGAGCATGGCTGGTCAGCAAATGGCGTCTTCAATATTGAAGGCGGCTGCTATGCGAAATGCATTAACTTATCCCGTGAGAAAGAACCGCAAATTTTTGATGCTATCCGATTTGGGGCTGTATTGGAAAATGTGGTAGTAAACAGCGAAACTCGGGTTGCTGATTACGATGACAGCACTTTAACTGAAAATACACGTGCGGCTTACCAGCTTCAGGCCATCGATAATATTGTTGACCCAAGCATTGCCGGACATCCTAATACAATCGTATTTTTAACAGCTGACGCATTTGGCGTATTGCCTCCAATCTCTAAACTGTCAAAAGAGCAGGCAATGTACCATTTCTTAAGCGGATATACTTCCAAGCTGGCAGGAACTGAGCGCGGCATCACTTCACCGCAGGCAACGTTCTCAACTTGCTTTGGATCACCTTTCCTTCCGCTTCCTGCAAACCGTTATGCTGAAATGCTTGGCGAGAAGATCGATGAGCATAATGCAAAAGTCTTCCTGGTAAACACAGGATGGACTGGCGGAGAGTACGGAGTCGGTGAACGCATGAAACTTGCTTACACTCGTGCTATGGTGGAAGCTGCACTTGAAGGCGAACTAAACAACGTAGAAACAGTCAAAGACGAAATTTTCGGATTGGAAATTCCGCAGCACGTTACGGGTGTGCCTGACGAAGTTCTTCAGCCAAACAAAACATGGGCAGATCAGGCTGCTTATGAAGCAAAGGCAAAAGAACTCGCTGCAAAATTCCGTGAGAACTTCAAGAAGTTCACAAGCGTTTCTTCTGAAATCGAAGAAAAAGGCGGACCAATCGCATAATATAGAAAAGGAATTGCAGCTTAGCAGCAATTCCTTTTTTATATTTCATTTTATAAGTCTTCAAGCTCGAACGAATAAGTTTCTTGCATGCAGACTTATAGTCGTTGATCGGCACAGTGCGCTTCGATTAGTTCCAGTTCGCACTCTTTTTCTATTTCTCAGTAGCACTATTCCTTCTGTTTAAGTCCTTTCGCAACTCCTTTTCCTCGCTCAGCGGCACTATTCCAACTAATCATTCTTTCTCATTCCCTGATTAAAAAAGCACTATTCTCACTTGCGATTTGCAGAAATCTTTTGAACAAAAAAACGCCGGACTAAGTCCAGGCGCTCTTTAGTTTGTTGAGTTTAGAGAAACAAGCTGGTAAGTAATGAGTGTCTGGCTGTTTTCCCATTCTACTTTTCTAATAATACCCATTCCGTTCAGGTCTCCGTCAATTGTTCTTTTTACCTCGACAGGGATATCGAGCGGATATAATCGGTATCCGTCTTTGACAAGCGAAAAGAAATTTTCATCAAGTCTTTTTTCCCTTCCCTTTGTCACGATCATTGTGTTCAGCTCTAAAGGCATACCCATTGGTATCTCTCCTTCATTCTTAATATCCTTACCTCTATTTTACCCCACCTTTTTCCGCTCTGAAAGTCTTTAATTTTATCTACCCATTGCTTTTCATCCACGCACTTAAATCCTCTACTGTCTTCCGGTTCACGGCTGGCGGAAAGTAGTGGGTATATTCAGGGAAATACCAGCTGCCTACTTCTTTTTTAAGAGCCTTGAGCCTTTTTTCCAGGCGATAGGAATGCTCCACCGAAACATTATGATCCTGTTCCCCATGGATGATTAAGACAGGCGCCTCCAGCTGTTCCAGCCGAAAAAGCGGGGTGCGATATTTATACCTTTCCGGAAACTTCGTCGGGGTTCCGCCTATTACACGTTTCATCATTCTTCGGAGATCCTTGCGCTCCACATAAGTGAGAAACATATCACTGACCCCTCCCCATGTTACAATGGACGCGGCTTCCGGAAACTCGATTGCAGTAAGCAATGCCATTACGCCACCGCGGGAAAAGCCAAATATATGGACTCTTTTTACCCGTGCATGCTCCTGAAGAAGAGTGAAAGCGGCAAACGCGTCCTGTCTGTCCTCCCCTGCAAAATCTTCGTTGCCATCTCCCCCTTGGTTGCCTCTGTAAAAAGGGGCGAATACAATAAAGCCTTCACAGGCAAACTGGACAATCCGTGAAGGCCTTACTTTCCCGACATTTTTTATGCCTCCTCTCAGGTATAGGAATCCATCATATAGCTCCTCCCCCTTTGGCTCTGCCAGCAGGCCTTTTATATGTAATCCGTTTGCATGATATGTGACAACTGATAATTCGATTGCCGGATTTGGCGAAGGAAATCTCTGTTTATTTATGATTTGGCCATTTTGGAATTCCATGTCCTCATTCCCCCTCTTGAAGTAATCTGAATACGACTAATAGTATGAGCTTTATGACCTCCGCCTAAAAATGTTTCCATGGGCATTCACACATTTTTTCGATTTTCATACGATATCCTAGGCTTTTAAATCTGACTTTTTTAGCATAAGGGAGGTCTTATGGCTTATGAAAAAATGGATGAAAGTAAGCATGCTTCTTTTGCTTACGGCGATACTTATTGTTCCTTTGGCCGCTTGCGGAAAGGATGAAATGCAAAACGTCCGTATTGCCGAAGTGACACGTTCCATCTTCTATGCTCCGCAATATGTAGCCCTTGAGAAGGGTTTCTTTGAAGAAGAAGGTCTTAAAGTAGAGCTTACGACTACAGCAGGCGGAGATAAAACGATGACAGCTTTGCTTTCAGACAGCGCTGATGTGGCGCTTGTTGGCTCTGAAACATCGATTTACGTATCCGCGCAGGGCTCCAATGACCCGGTTATCAACTTTGCACAGCTAACCCAGACAGATGGAACATTTTTAGTTTCCCGCAATAAAATCGACAATTTTTCCTGGGATATGCTGAAAGGCAAAACATTCCTTGGCCAGCGCAAAGGCGGTATGCCGCAAATGGCCGGTGAGTTTGTTCTGAAAAAGCATGGAATTGATCCTCACGCAGATATGGACTTGATTCAAAATATTGATTATGCCAATATCGCTCCGGCCTTCGCTTCAGGAACAGGCGAGTTTGTTCAGCTGTTCGAGCCGACTGCCAGTGTTTTTGAAAAAGAAGGCAAAGGCTATATCGTAGCTTCTTTCGGAACAGAGTCCGGTCATGTACCATATACCACATTCATGACAAAACAAAGCTATATTGATGAAAATAAAGAAACGGTCGAAAAATTCACAAGAGCGATTTATAAAGCACAGCAATGGGTTGAGACACACAGTGCGAAAGAAACGGCAGAAACCATTCAAGGATATTTCGACAATACCGAGCTTGATATCATTGAGATGGTAGTAGACCGCTATAAGAGCCAGGGATCCTTTGCAACAGATCCTATCCTGGACACTGAAGAATGGGAAAATCTGCAGAACATCATGGACGAAGCAGGAGAGCTCCCTAAGCGCATAGAGCATGACACACTTGTCAACACAGAAATCGCTGAAGGTGTAATGAAGTAATAAACGAAAGAGGAGGCCGACATGAATTTTTTAAAGGTAGATGCTGTCCACCACACTTATTTTACGAAAACCTCTGCTGTAACGGCCCTCTCCGATATTTCGCTTGAAGTGGAGGAAGGCGAATTTGTTTCCTTCCTCGGCCCAAGCGGATGCGGCAAGACAACTTTGCTTTCCATCATAGCAGGCCTGTTTGAACCCACAGAAGGCACTGTAACACTTGAAGGAAAGCGGGTTGAAACGGCAGAAAATGAAATTGGCTATATGCTGCAGCAGGATTATCTTTTTCCCTGGAAAACGATTGAAGAAAATATCCTGCTGGGGCTGAAAATCGGGAACAGCCTTACTCCAGACAAAAAAGCTTATGCTCTGCAGCTCCTTAAGGAGATGGGATTAAAAGGTGTAGAATCACAGTTTCCGAAGCAGCTTTCAGGCGGAATGCGCCAGCGTGTTGCCCTTGTAAGAACACTTGCAACAGAACCAAAGCTGCTCATGCTTGATGAACCCTTTTCCGCATTAGATTATCAAACCAAGCTGAAGCTTGAGGATTTGGTCTCTAACACGCTTAAATCTTTTGGTAAAACAGCCATACTGGTTACCCATGATATTGGTGAGGCAATCAGCATGAGTGATCGCGTTTTTCTCTTTTCCGCAAGGCCCGGACAGCTTCATAAAACGTTTGTCATTCCGAAAGAATTAAGAGATGAAACTCCTTTTAACGCAAGAAATCATGAAGCATATCCAGCAATTTTTCAAACTATATGGAAGGAGCTGGAGTCCCTTGAGCCCGCAGGAGAACGTTAAATTCCTCCACCAGAAATATATCCAGTCGTTGAACCGTGAAAAAAAATGGGTCCGCTTCTATCAGGCTGTCATCTTTATCGTGTTTTTTTCAGGGTGGGAGCTGGCAAGCCAAAAGCAATGGATAGATCCGCTGATTTTCAGTTCGCCTTCTAAAGTATGGGGGTTATTTTTAACCAAAATCCAGGATGGTACCTTGATGGTGGATTTAGGCTATACTTTGTCAGAAACCGTTTTTGGATTCATTTTGGGTACTTTTTTAGGCACATTGCTTGCAGCCATTCTCTGGTGGTCACCGATGCTATCGAAAATAGCGGATCCCTATTTGGTTGTCCTGAATTCAATGCCAAAGGTTGCCCTTGGCCCGATATTAATCGTCGCATTAGGCCCCAGTTTTACTTCAATTGTAGCCATGGGAGCGATTATTTCCATCATCATCACAACCATTGTCGTCTATACATCTTTCAAAGAAGTAGACCCCAATTATATTAAAGTGCTTCAGACCTTTGGGGCGAATCGATTTCAAATCTTCAGGGAAGCCATTTTGCCTGCTTCATTCCCGACTATCATTTCCACTTTAAAGGTGAATGTCGGGCTATCATGGGTCGGAGTCATTGTCGGCGAATTCCTTGTATCTTCAAAAGGTCTCGGATACATGATTATTTACGGCTTCCAAGTATTCAACTTCACCCTTGTCATGCTGTCATTGCTGGTAATTGCTGTTTTTGCAACAGTGATGTATCAGCTTGTCGAACTTCTCGAGCGAAAACTGATTAAAAATGGATCTTAAAAAAACGGCACAGTGTATTGCCGTTTTTTACTTTTCCTTCATGATTTTTTCGAGGCAGTTTTCAATTACTTTATCCTTCATGATAAAACTGTATTGACTGTTCCATCTGTCTTCCAGCATGTTTCCCTCTGTCAGGATGGGACCGTCAGTTTCAAAATATTGCTCCTTTTTGTTAAGGCTCTCCACCTCTGCGAAAAAAATGGCTTTGACAAAACGTTCGGTTCCAAAGTTTACTTCATATTCACCAATAAAGTGTAAATCCTTTAAGTCCGCTCCTGTTTCTTCATATACCTCTCTTCTGGCTGCCTCATCAAGTGACTCCCCCTGTTCTCTCTTGCCGCCCGGAAATTCCCACCCCCGCTTTTTATGATTCGTCAGCAGCCATTGATCGCCATAGCGGCAAATGACCAGAACATGTCTTGGCTCTGTTCCAAAAGCTCTTTTATTAAAAGAAAATCTCACTTCCCCGCCGTTCGCATCCAAAAAGGTTTCCATACTTTTCCCTCACTCGAAAATAAATTTCTGTTGTTATCATTATATATGTTTATTATTTATTTAAAAACTTCTGGGCCTAAAGTATCAAATTACATATTTTTGAAACTTTTTTCCTTTTTTTACCGTAAAATTAGCTGACTAACCAAAATAGAGGAGTGTATACCTTGAAAAAGTCCCTTGCAATTCTTATTGGCTTCTTAATGATTCTAATGCTGGCTGCATGCAGTGAGACAGCAAAACCTGTAAATGAATCTGATGGTGGCACAGACAAGGAAGAAACCAAAGCAGAAGAAGCTTCAGAATTGACACTGGAGGAAGTTTTAACGAAATCAACCGAGGCTTCAGAAGAGCTTAAAAGCTTCTCCGTAAATATGGATATGAGCCAGGAAATGAGCTCAGGCACTGAAGGGGAAAATATGAATATCGATTCTGTCATTGACATGGATGTTACAACAGATCCAATGGCCTTCTATCAAAAGATGACTATGTCGATGGACGGCACAGAAGAGTCATATGATATCGAAAGCTATTTTACTGAAGAAGGCATGTTCCTTTATGACGCCGCCGGTAAGCAGTGGATGAAGTTCCCTAAAGAAATGTCGGATGATTTGCTTCAAATGTCCAGTCAGCAGACGAATCCTGGTGAAGAACTAAAAAAATTGCAGGAGTTCGTGGACGACTTTACGTTTGAACAGGACGCAGAAAACTACATCCTAAAGCTGAAAGCCGATGGAGAAAAATTCAATGATTTTGTGAAGGAAACAGCAGCAGAAACGCTCCCGCCTGAACTGGCCGCGAACGGAGAAATGCTTGATAACATGAAAATTAACGGCGTTGAATACGAAATCGTGATTGATAAAGAAACTTTTTATCCAAGTGTGCTGAATATGATTATGGAAATGGAAATCACGGCTGAAGGCCAGACCATCTCCATGAAGCAGAACATGAACGGCCAATACTCAAACTATAATAAGGTAGAGGCTATAGCTGTTCCGCAGGAAGTTCTTGATACAGCTGTAGAAATGGAAATGTAGAAAAGCTGAGGCATTCGCCTCAGCTTTTTATGCTACTAAATATTACTTGGCACTTCGAGAGCTTTCCAGCCTGCCCCATTCAGGTGCAGGGGGTGGGCGAGGCGCTTCCGTTTTTCTTATTTATGTTCCTCTTCGGTGAGGATCCCCATGCTTTCAATATGCTTTCTTGCTTCATCATCTCCAAGATCATAAATCATTCCATAAATTTTCTTCATTGTATCATCATAAGCATCATTTTCACGGTCATAATGGTATTGAACATAAGGAACATGGGCCCTGTAAAAATTCTGCCACTCAGTTGAATAGTTCTGGTCAAAATATTCTCTTAAGGCAATGATTTCATCATCTGTTGCCTCTATTTTAAAATTCCATGTTGAGCCAGTGGCACTTTGGGAAATCTCCCCAGAACCAAGCGTTATATAATACGTCTTTTTATTCCCTTCCAATCATGTCAGCCCCTTTTTTGTTCATTCCTGTGACACAGCTTCAACACCGGTTGCTTTATCTTAAATATCATTACTTTTTCATTTCTATAGTTATCGTATCCCACATTTATGATAAAATTATACGAAATTACGATCATTCTTCATAAGCTTACATATACTAAGTTAAATAAATGGGAAACGGCTTCTCAATTTATCCGGGTGAATATTTTCCTGCATCAGGGGTATTAAATTAAGTATACTAAATAAAACAGGCGCATTATTAAGGAGGTGTTATCATGAAACTGATTGATGAGCTATATGAACTTTACAGGAATAAGCTGACAGGTGATGAAGAGGATATCGATATGCTCGCTTTTGCTTTCTTAGAAGAAATGGACAGAGAAGACCTGCTGAATATCATCAAGGATCTCGAAAATCAGGAATTATATGATTTAATGGGGCTTTATCTGATTGAGAGCTTAAAAGGGAAATTTGCCAGTGAGAATTACGGCCAGCGCAGAAGCCCAATCATTCATCACCGTAACATACACTAAACTATACATATCCGGAATTATTAACTATCCATATTATTTAAGGCGGCGATAAGCCGCTTTTTGTTTTATTGTACATACACGCCGGGAGTAAGGTAAGCACAAAGGAAAGGCACCCGGTTTAGATTTGTTCCGAAGGCACTCTCTCTTTTTTTTTGCATACAAAAAGACCAGCTTTCCAGCCAGTCTTTGTTTATTAGCCAAGGTATGCTTTTAGCATCCAAATATGTTTCTTTAAGCTTTGCTTTACAGCAATCAGCATGTCGCCTGTTCCTTCATCTTTGGCTTCTTCTGCTAGCTCAATGGCTTCCTGAAGCTCGTCCACCATTTTTTCGAAGTCATCAACGACAGATTGGACCATCTCTTCTTCATTTTCTTTTCCTGTCGCTTCTTCGAGAGAACTGGTCTCAAGAACTTCCTTCATAGTCGCAACCGGCTTGGCTTCAAGAGCCAGGATTCTCTCAGCCAGTTCATCAACATGTACGTTGGCTTCATTATAAAGTTCTTCAAATTTTGCATGAAGGGTAAAAAAGTTTTTCCCTTTAATATACCAATGGTAATTGTGAAGCTTTACATACAGAACAGTCCAGTTTGCTACTTGCTGGTTAACAGCCTTTACCAATTCTATACTCATATAAATCATCCTCCCAACAATAGATTACCCACATTAACAAAAATCAAACCTGTACCTTGGTGATTGCGAAATCTTTCATGAAAGAGCTGCTTTCATGGTAAAATATTGAGAGAAAAGGGGGAGAAACATGTATACGGTATTAGTCATATCGATTATCATTGTGATCGTGGTACTGCTTTTAAGCGTCATTACCACTTCAAAAGCTTACCAATTCAAACATACGGTAGACCCAGTTGATCCGCTTCCTGACAGCGAGCAGGAACAAAAAGAGGCTAAAGAAGATCAAGAAGATAACCAAAACCGTTCATAAGCATACGCTATTATATATACAGCCTCCGTATAGCCGGAGGTTTTCCTTTTAAATGGACGGAAATAATATACATGTAATGAGAGGACATTGAGATGGATATATACTCCATGATGCTTACAGTATTTCTAGTATTAAATATTATCCTGGCAGCATTTGTTATCTTTCTGGAGCGAAGGGATGCAGGTGCCACATGGGCCTGGCTCATGGTTTTGTTCTTTCTTCCTCTTCTTGGTTTTTTCATGTATCTCTTCTTTGGGCAGAATTTAACCAGAAGAAAGATGTTTCAATGGGAAGACCGCAAAAAGATTGGAATTGATGAACTGCTGAACAATCAAATCAGAGGAATCAAGGAAAAGGATTTCCATTTTCGAAATGACATAATTAAAAACTCCAAGGACCTTATATATATGCATCTTGTCAATAATGATTCGGTATTAACCCAGGACAACGAGGTCAGGATTTTTACAGATGGGAAAGAGAAGTTCAATTCGCTTGTGGATGACATCAAAAATGCAGTCGATCACATCCATCTGCAATATTATATCTTCAAGAGAGATAATCTGGGGAAAAGCTTAATCAATCTTTTGACGGAAAAGGCAAAGGAAGGCGTAAAAGTAAGGCTTCTCTATGATGAACTGGGTTCAAGAAGCCTGCATAAAAGGGCGTTTAAAGAGCTGATTGCGGCAGGAGGGGAAATTGAAGCCTTTTTCCCTTCCCGGCTGCAATTTATCAACTTGAGAATTAATTACCGGAACCATCGCAAGATTGCCATTATTGACGGCCGAATTGGATATGTTGGCGGGTTTAATGTCGGGGATGAATACCTCGGGCTAAATCCAAAGTTTGGGTATTGGCGTGATACTCATTTAAGAATTAGAGGGAGTGCTGTCCATTCCCTGCAGACCCGCTTTATCCTGGACTGGAACCAGGCTTCGCACCGCCATGATATTTACTATGCTCCTAAGTATTTTCCACTGACCGAGTCTCGAGATAGCGTAGGGATGCAAATTGTTACCAGCGGTCCTGATTCGGAATGGGAACAGATTAAAAATGGGTATATAAAAATGATTTCATCGGCCCGTAAATCTATTTATATCCAAACTCCCTACTTCATTCCGGACGCTAGTCTACTGGATGCATTGAAAATAGCTGCATTATCAGGGGTGGAAGTGAACATTATGGTACCGAACAAGCCTGACCATATGTTTGTTTATTGGGCAACCTACTCCTATATAGGAGAAATGTTAAAAGCTAATGCGAACATCTATATATATGAGAATGGCTTTATCCATGCAAAAACCTTGATTGTTGACGAGAAAGTTTCGTCGGTTGGAACCGCGAATATAGATGTTAGAAGCTTCAGGCTGAATTTTGAGGTAAATGCCTTTATATATGATGAGGACGTTTCGAAAGAACTGACTGAGAGCTTTCAGGAAGATGTCCAGCTATCAACTAACCTTACTGCAGAAGATTACAGAAATAGAGCCTTAAAAATCAAATTGAAAGAATCCATTTCAAGACTTTTATCGCCGATTTTATAAGTCATGCAGTTATCGGCTTACAAAATTTTATTCTTATCTTATTATAAAAACGGGCTGACCAGTCAGCCCGTTTTCATTATGCAAAAACCTGTTTCAAATCATCCTTCGATTGATCCAGCCAGAATCTCATAAGACGTTTTGCGCCTTCAAGGTCATGAAGCTTTGCCTGTCCGCATTGCTTCTCATTTGCAGCAGGAATCTCGGTTATTTCAACCGCATCTTGCATTGTAGCTTCAAGCAGATCGATTATTTCTTCAACTGACGGCTCTCCGCTAACGACTAAATAATAGCCTGTCTGGCATCCCATCGGGGAAATATCAATAATATCAAAATGATCATAATTCTCTGCATGCGTACGGATATTAAAAGCGAGCAGATGCTCAAGTGTATGAATGACATCCGGCTTCATCGCCTGCTTATTTGGCTGACAGAAACGGATATCAAACTTGTTAACTAAACCGTCACTTCCCACTTTATGGACACCGCAGTGCCTCACGTATGGAGCTTTAACAGCATTGTGATCCAACTCGAAACTTTCTACTGAAGGCATTCAAAACACTCCCCTAAAGTTTTCCTTTTATTATAACGCAATATCCGACTAAATTCATCAAATTAATATGAAAATTATGACGTTTTCACGATTATATGTTATTTTAAAAGAAAATATGATTTAACCAGGAAAGGTAATGCCATGTTAAAAAAAATAATGATTTCGATATTTCGTTTCTATCAAATTGCGATTTCACCGCTAAAGCCTCCAACATGCCGTTTTTATCCGACATGTTCCCATTATGGGCTGGAGTCTGTTAAGCGATTTGGCGCCTTAAAGGGCGGCTGGCTGACTATAAAACGGATCCTTAAATGTCATCCCTTTCATCCAGGCGGTGTTGACCTTGTTCCGGAGGAATGGCCCAAAAAGAAAAAGAATTAACCCTCGTATCCGTCCACTACCAGGTCAAGCTTGCCTGTGCCAGGATGAATAACAAGCCCATGCACAGGCACATCTGCCGGCATCAATGGATGCTTTTTCACCATATGGACGCTATGGGACACACTATCCTCTACATTTTCAAAGCCTCTTAGCCAGTCTTCTGCAGCGATTCCTGAGTATGTCATCGTATCCAATGCATCCTCAGTAATGCCTCTCTCCTTCATGCTGCTGACAACCGCATCTGCTTTCATTCCGCTCATGCCACAGTCATGATGGCCAATAACAAACACTTCTTTTGCCTGCAGCTGGTAAACAGCTACTAAAATGCTTCTCATAATACTTCCAAACGGATGTGTTACTAAAGCTCCCGCATTTTTGATAATTTTCACATCACCATTTCTTACATTGAGCGCTTTTGGCAAAAGCTCCACTAAACGAGTGTCCATGCAAGTCAAGATAACCATTTTCTTATTAGGGAATTTCGTTGTTTCAAACTCTTCATACTTTTTTTCTTCAACAAACTGCTGGTTATGGTTTAAGATTTCTTCTAAAAGTTTCAATTGTTCCACTCCCTGACTTTTATGTATTTTTTTGCTTTGAGCAGGCATAAATGCTGCAATACTTGACAAAAAGATGTCAATACTAATGATGACCTTTAACAGGCATCTATATTTATGATACATAAAGCTGGAGCTTCAAACAAATTTTTATTCTTGCTTTTTGGCTGGAAATTATGTAAGATAACTAAGGGAAATCGTAATGATTACGTATTATTAATCACTTGGACGCTGACTGCTGCAATTAACTGCCCTAATAAACATTATTTAAAAATATAGTCCGTGCTTTAAATCGTAATAACTACGTTTTACTAAAGGAGGAGAAAGAGAAAATGACAAAGAAATTTTTAGTATTTATTTTAGGCCTAATCTTAGTTCTATCAGGCTGCTCAGACGATAAGCCAGAAGAAAACAGCAGCAATAAAACTACGGTTTATACAACGGTATACCCGCTTCAATATTTTACTGAACGAATCGGAGGGGATGCGTTAGAAGTTGAAACCATCTATCCTCCCGGGTCGGATGAACATACTTTTGAACCATCACAAAAAGATATGATGAAGCTGGCTGATTCAGATCTTTTTATTTTTATAGGACTCGGTCTTGAAGGCTTTGTGGAAAAAGCAAAAGAAACATTGAAAAATGAGAAAGTTAAAATGGTGGCCGCAGGAGAAAATATTGAGTTTGTTCACTCAGATGAAAATCATGATCCTGCGCATGAAGCCGAAGAACATGCTGATGAAGCTGAACATGAAGAAGAACATGCTGATGAGCACGGAGCTGAATCTGAAGATGGCCATGAACATGAAGGAGAATCTGAAGAAGGTCATGATCATGAAGGAGAATCTGAAGAAGGTCATGATCATAGCCATGGAGATATCGACCCCCATGTTTGGCTGGATCCTTTATACTCCAAGGAATTGGCTGAATCAATTAAAGATGCTTTAGTTGAGCAGATGCCTCAACAGAAAGAGCAGTTTGAACAGAATTATCTGGAGCTTGCCCAGGAGCTGGATCTTCTCCATAATGACTTTGAGCAGACAGTTCAAAATGCTGAGCATAAGGAATTCATTGTTTCACACGCAGCATATGGATATTGGGAAGAACGATATGGTTTAGATCAAATCAGTGTATCGGGTTTAAATTCTTCCAGCGAGCCTACTCAGAAAGAACTGCAGAAAATCATTGCGGAAGCCAAAGAACATGACTTGAAATATGTCTTTTTTGAACAGAATGTCAGCTCAAGACTGACTGAAATTCTGCAAAAAGAAATCGGTGCAGAACCTTTAATGCTTCATAATTTATCGGTCCTTACAGAAGAAAATATATCAGAAAATCAAACTTATTTTACACTTATGGAAGATAATCTGGATTCATTGAAAAAAGCGCTGAACGAATAAGTTCTCACTAACCTCCCACATTGGGAGGTTTTTTCGTTTCCTTAATATAGCTAATACAGGAAAAGTTTACATAGTTGGCTGGTTTTTGAAGAAACTATTTCCATTGAAGAAATTGAAGGGATGAAAATGCATTGAGTGATTTATTGATTGCAAGGTCTTTATTTGGGACTACAATGGGCTTTCATATTATTTTTGCAACGATTGGAGTTGGCTTGCCACTGATGATGCTGACAGCGGAACTTCTTTACCAGAAAACGAAGGATCATGATTACGTCATTATGGCAAAACGGTGGACCAAGGCATTTGCAGTGCTTCTTGGAGTAGGAATTCCGACAGGAACCATAGCAGGAACGCAGCTTTCCCTTCTCTGGCCTGGTTTTATGGAGGTTATCGGCAAGGTGATGGCTTTGCCATTCCAGATTGAAATTTACGCTTTTTTTATTGAAGCTTTATTTATGTCAATTTATGTGTATGCTGCCGAAAGAATTCCTCCATGGATGCGTATATCAAGCCTTGTGCTGGTTGCCCTTGGCGCTTTCGCCTCTGCTGTTCTGATAACCAATGTTCACGCATTTGAAGGAACACCACAGGGCTTCAGGATTGTCGATGGGGAAATTGTCGATGTGGATCCATGGGCTGCGTTTTTTAACCCAAGCTTTATCGTTACAGCTGGCCATGTGGCACTATCAGCTTACACAACAGGCGCATTTGTTGTAGCGTCAGTTGCTGCTTTCAAAATGCTGAGAACTCCATTCGGAACACGAGTATATAACTTTCATAAGAAAGCACTTATGCTGAGCCTGATTGTCGGCGGAATTTTTTCATTTTTAACAGCTTTAAACGGCCATGAATCGGCTCAATATCTGCATGAGTATCAGCCGGAAAAACTTGCAGCAGCAGAGGGGCTGTTTGAAACACAATCCTATGCCCCCCTTGCAATCGGCGGATTTACAGACCGTGAAACACAGGGGGTTAAGTGGGGAATCGAAATTCCGTGGGCACTAAGCTTTTTGGCGGGCAACAGCTTTGACACCGTTGTAGTGGGTCTGAATGACTTTCCGGAAGAAGAATGGCCTCCACTTTTTGTTCATACTCTCTTTAATGCCATGGTCGGAATTGGTTCATTGCTGATATTTTTATCCTTAATCGCTTTCGTATGGAATAAGTTTCTGAAAAAAAATCATTTTCCGCGGGTCCTCATGTGGGCATTTGTTGCTTCAGGGCCGCTAGCAGTTCTTGGAATAGAATTTGGCTGGGTATTTGCCTGTACCGGACGTCAGCCTTGGACCATCTACCGGGTGCTGTCCACTGCTGATTCTGTTACGACCGCTGAAAATCTGGGGATATTATTTATTCTCTTTGCCCTGGTATATGTAGTGCTTGGGGTGGCAGTTGTGTTTGTTATGCTATATTACTTCAAAAAGAATACCGTAATAGATGATATAAATAGAGCCGAACAGAAAAACGTTCCTCTATACGGATCAAATACATGAAGGAGTGAATCCAATGGCTGAAGAATTACTTGCCATCACAGTGTTATGGGGATTCGTCTTCATATATGCGGTAATGGCAACAATGGATTTCGGCGCAGGCTTCTGGTCCATGATTTACTTCAATCTGCCCAAAATAAAGGCGGCAAATGTGGCGAATCGTTATTTGTCTCCTACCTGGGAAGTGACAAACACCTTTATCGTCGCAATTGTAGTGGCAGTCTATAGCCTTTTTCCAACTGCAGCCTATACACTGGGAACTGTACTTCTAATACCAGGCAGCATCATATTGCTATTACTTGCGATCCGAAGTGCATTCCTCGTGTTTTCCAACATTGCGGAAGAATACAGGAAGCCGCTCACCTATATTTCAGGCCTATCCGGAATCCTTATCCCCGGATTGCTGATTAGCGTTTTGCCCATCACCCATGGAGATTTTGTTGAATTTACTGATGGCAGGCAATCTCTGGACCTTGCGCATCTTTTTACTAGCCCGAATGAATATGCTTTTATTGGTTTTGCCATCAGCAGCACACTGTTTTTGTCTTCCCTTCTACTCGCTGACTACTCAAAAGCCTCGGAAGAGATGGAAGCTTACTCAGTGTACCGCAGGGATGCAATCATGCTTGGACCGGTTTCAATCATAATGGCATTTCTTATTATGTTTACTTTAAAAAGGGAAGCATTTTGGATTTATGAAAAGATGATCGATGATTTGCCTTTGCTTTTGCTGTCTCTTGGATTGTTTCTAATAGGAGGACTGGCACTGTTCCTTCCGTCCGTAAACAAAAAAGGAGTTAGGGGAATTCCCAGATTGGCGGTTATTTCCATAACCCTCCAATACCTTGCTGCCAGCTATGTATATGGAAAAGCTCATCTGCCCTATATTGTATACCCTGAAGTGACTATTGCTTCTGCGTTTACAGATCCGAGCTCATTCCGGGCCATATTTGCCACCTATATCGCAGGATTCCTAATCCTTTTCCCTGGGTTCATATACTTTTGGAGCCTTTTCATGAACGACAAACGATATTTGCGGCAAAAACAAACTAAAGATCCGGCATGATATTCCTGCAAATGCCATGACTGAACAGTAAAGCACTGCAGAAAATAAAGAAGTGACATGCTCCGCAAATTTGTCAATTTTAATGTGGTCACAATTTTCTGATAAGAGGTGTTTGAAAATGGCAAAAGACGTTTTATGTGAAGTTAACAACTGCGCTTTCTGGAAAAATGGGAACCGATGCAGTGCAGACCAAATATACGTAGTCAGCCATACTGGAGAAACCGCAGACAACAGCAAAGAAACAGACTGCAAAACGTTTGAGCCTCATGACCTTTAATGGGTGACAGCACCTTCCGGGTGCTATCGGATTGCTGGTACGCATTTCATTGGATGGTTAGGCGAAATGCTGCAAAAGCGGTGCATTTTATGCATCGCTTTTGTGTTTTTTATAAAAACAAGTTTATTAAGATTCCTACCGGGAATGTATAGAGTAACAACAACTTATAGGAGTGATACATATGTTATCAACCATTATTTTGCTTGGAGCTGCTTTTGCCGCTGCTGCTGGATTAAGCTCCTTTGCCATTAAAGAGGATTCATTTATTAAAGACGAAATTACGCAATAATTTATAAATAAAGGGCGCTGATAATGCGTCTATTTTTTTGCAATATAACGAAAACCGCAAATCTGCCAAAAGCAGAACTGCGGTTTTTTACTTATAAAGCAATGCTATCTTTAGAGGTGGAAACTTCATTCAGCCTTTTTTCATTAATTTCATAACCGATTCCCGGTTTATCAGGAACTTTTATCATCCCGTTTTCCACGGTGACTTCGGGCAGAATGATGTCTTCTTCCCAATACCTGCCCGAGGCTGAGATATCTCCAGGAATGGAAAAGCCCTCCATGGAGGCAAGAGCAATATTATGTGCACGGGAGACTCCAAACTCCAGCATGCCTCCACACCAGACTTGGATCCCTTTATCCAGACAATAATCATGAATCTTCTTTGCTGTTCCCAGACCTCCAACCCGGCCAATCTTAATATTGATGACTTTACAGCTTCCCAGCTCGACAGCTCTCCTGGCATCATTAAAGGTGACAATACTCTCATCCAGGCAAATTGGTGTTTTCAGTTCTTTCTGAAGCTTTGCATGATCAACAATATCATCATATTCCAGCGGCTGTTCAATCATCAGCAGCCCAAAATCATCAAGCCTTTTTAAATGTTCTATATCGTCCAATGAGTAAGCTGAATTTGCATCTGCCATGATTGGCAGATCAGGGTAAAAGCGGCGGATCTCTGAAATAAATTCATAATCGTTCGCCGGGCTGATCTTTACTTTTACCCTTTGATAGCCGCTCTCCAGATAGTATTCAATTTGCCTTCTTACTTCTTCCTTTGTTTTAGCGCCAACAACCACGCCGGATGGAATCAATTCCCGCTGGCCTCCTATATATTTTGATAGAGAAATATCTTCTTTTTTGGCTGCCAAGTCCCATAAAGCCGTTTCAAGTGCCGCTTTCGCCATTTGATTCCTTCTGAAAGCGTCAAAAACGCGGCCCGCTTCTGAAGGATGCTTTATATCCGCATTACGCATTATTGGGATAAGGAATTCTTTTAGCATATGATAGCTCGTTTCAACCGTTTCCTCCGTATACCAGGGTGAAGAAAAAGCGACTCCTTCACCGTAGCCTTTCCGTCCTTCTTGATCGATTACCTCAATAATAATTCCCTCTCTATCCTTCACTGTCCCTAAATGCGTGGAAAAAGGTGTTTTCAAAGGCATCTTGATTTTATATAAAGTAATTGTCTTGATATCCATGCTAATTCCCGCTTTCCTCAAGCAGTTCCCGAAGCTTTCTTCTTAATATCTTTTTTGAAGCGTTCCTAGGGATTTCATTAATGATGATGAGTTTTTTAGGTGCTTTATACTTTGCCAGCTTCTCAAAGCAGTACTTCATCACTTCTTTTTCATCCAGATTCTCGTCTCCAGCGATAAAGGCTACAGGCACCTCACCCCAAACATCGTCCTTCATGCCGATAACCCCTGCATCCGATATTTGGGCGTGTGAAACAAGCACACCCTCGACTTCAGCCGGATAGATATTTTCACCGCCTGAAATGATTAAATCTGACCGCCGATCAAGCACATATAAGAATCCTTCTTTATCCACATATCCAATATCTCCAGTTGAAAGCCAGCCACCCTTTAGTTTTTCTGCTGTTTCCTCTTTTCGGTTTAAATACCCTTTTGTCACATTTGGACCTTTTACAAGAATTTCGCCCGCTTCTCCGGGATCAGCATGCTTCCCATTTGGATCAGCAACTTTCAGCTGGGAAGGGAATAAAGGTTTACCGGCCGAACCCAATTTGCTGAGACTGTATTCCGGAGCCAGTGTCACGATCTGGGACGAAGTTTCTGTCATTCCGTAAGTCTGGTATACAGGAATTCCCTTCTCTCTGCAATCTTCAAGAAGAGATTTTGCTGCGGGTCCTCCCCCTAATAACATACATCTGAAATACTCCGGCAGCTTTTCACCTTTAAGTGCATCTGCTACCCTGGTCAGCATCGTACTTACAACAGACATGATTGTCACTTTTTCGATGGAAATGGCCTCAATGGCTTTCTCTTCATGGAAAGATTCAAAAAGAACCATTTTCATGCCGTAGATAATGCTCCGCATTAAAATGGAATAGCCGCTAATATGAAAAATCGGGACAGCACACAGCCAGCTGTCGTTTTCATTCAACCCTAAATTCAATGCAGACCCCACTGCACTCCACCAATGATTTCCGTAGGTTTGCAGTACACCTTTTGGATTGCCGGTTGTACCGGATGTATACATGATGGTACAAACCTCATCAAGACTTATTTCTTCTACTACTGACGGCTCATCAGGATCTCTCCTGAATAAATCTTCTTTATAGATTGCCGAAATTTCTCCTAAGGAGTTTACAACCTTTTGGCTAACTTCATTAAAAGTATTCTCAGTTAAAAGGAAAGCGGACTTCGAATCATTCATTTGCCAAATCAATTCCTCAGCAGTCAGCCTGTTATTTAATATGACGGCTTTTACATCGAGCAGCTGCAGGGCCAAAAGAATAAAAACAGTGTCCTCATGATTTCGGAGAAGGACACCTACAAACTGTCCTCTCATGCATCCAGCTGCCTGGAGCTGCCCTGCTATTGTGTATGTACGCTCGTATACTTCAGAAAATGTATAGGTTTTCCCCAAAAAGGAAAGGGCAGGGCGATCGGGGGTTAAAAAAGTTCGCTGTTGAAGAAAATTCGGTACTATTTGCGCTTCCATCATATACTCCTCATTTCATGCGATTTTTCATATAAAAACAGCCTGATGGCAAGCCATCAAGCTGAAAAAATTAATATTCAATCAAGGGAAACGCGGGAATTGGCCGAAGTCTGGCTTGCGCTTTTCTTTAAATGCGTCACGGCCTTCTTTCGCTTCATCTGTTGTATAGTATAGAAGTGTTGCATCTCCGGCGAATTGCTGGATTCCTGCAAGCCCATCAGTATCGGCATTGAAGGCAGCCTTCAAGAAGCGGATAGCCGTCGGGCTCTTCTCCAGTATTTCTTCACACCACTTAATTGTTTCTTCTTCCACTTTCTCAAGCGGCACCACAGTATTGACAAGCCCCATATCCAAAGCTTCCTGAGCGCCGTACTGGCGGCACAGATACCAAATTTCGCGTGCTTTCTTATGGCCGACGATTCTAGCAAGATATCCTGAACCATAACCTGCATCAAAGCTGCCTACTTTAGGGCCTGTTTGTCCGAATACAGCGTTATCTGCTGCAATCGTTAAATCACATACGATATGAAGGACATGTCCTCCCCCAATCGCATAGCCTTTTACCATTGCAATAACCGGCTTAGGAATAACACGGATCAGGCGCTGCAGATCCAGTACATTTAAACGAGGGATCTGGTCGTCACCTACATATCCGCCATGTCCTCTGACAGATTGATCCCCGCCTGAACAAAATGCTTTATCTCCGGCACCCGTCAGGACAATAACACCTACATTTTCATCATCACGTGCGTACGCAAAAGCATCAATTAATTCCATTACCGTTCTTGGAGTAAAGGCATTGTGGACTTGCGGTCTGTTAATCGTAATTTTCGCAATTCCATTGTATGTTTCATAAATGATTTCTTCGTACTGTTTTCCTGCAATCCATTCAACAGCTGACATACATAAATCCTCCTTAATATGTATTAGAAAGCGTTAATTGCCGCTACATCAAATGACATCATTCCTCAATCTTTACTGCCATTTGTATTATTCTCCCCTGTCTGCGACAAAAACCCACTTACTATTGTACCAAATAATTCAGGTTTCTCCACATGAATTGCATGTCCTGCATCTTCAGCGGTCTTCCACTTGACATTTGGCAAAATTTTTGACATTTCTTCCGCAATTCTGCAGAATTTTTGATCCAGGTTTCCGGTAATTAGAAGGACTGGCATTTCGAGATGAGCAAGCTCATCCCACCAGGATGGCTGCACCCCAGTGCCCATGCCGTTCAGGCTGTTTGCCAGGCCATCAATGGAATTGGCCAAACGCTGGCATCTTATTCTGGTTCGAATTTTTTCCGGAAGACTTTTTTGGCTTTGAAATAAAGGGATGTTCTCCCAATAGTCAATAAAATTCTTAATGCCTTCCTGCCGAATCTTTTCAGACAATTTTTTATCCTGAATCCTTCTTTCATGCCTTTCCGCTTCCGTCCTAAGACCTGGAGATGCACTTTCCAAAATCAGCTTGCGGACCTTTTCAGGATAATTGACCGCAAAAGTTAGCGCAAGGCGCCCTCCCATAGAATATCCAAGAACATCAATCTTCCCGATTCCCATCTTTTCTAATAGACTGTTAATCACTGCGGCAGACTCTTCTATTTGATATTGACCAATATCAGGTGGTGATCCAGACTTTCCATGGCCGATGATATCCAAAGCTATTGTCTTCGAATGATCCTTCCAGAAGGGAGCGAACTCTTTCCACCCTTCACTATTTCCTGTGAAGCCATGGAGAAGCAGAAGTGGAAATCCAGTTCCCCATGTATCGACATGATATCGGACTCCATTAATGACATATTTCATCGGCATTCACCCTTCCAGCAATCGACTTATTTCCCGGGAAACAGATTCCCACAATTCTCGATGCTCGGTTAAATTCCTGTCCCGATTTGTCGTAATTTCCATTACCTTTATGCCTGATCTGCCCATGTTCTGTTGGAAGGCGGAAATAAAATGTTCCCAATCTGAGATTAAATCATATTGGCCGCCAAACATCTTAATGGCATGGCTAAAATCCAGATCAAGAGGTGTCCCAAACAATTTTTCAAAATTTCTGGGGTGATTTGCCTGCGGCAGGAATGAGAAGATTCCGCCTCCATTATTATTAATCAGCAATATATTGATATCTATTCCATACTGCTTAGAGGCAATTAAGCCATTTAAGTCATGGAAAAAGGTTAAATCACCAAGCACTAGATACAGCGGCTGTGATGCCATTCCAGCACCAAGAGCAGTTGAAACGGTGCCATCAATGCCATTTGCTCCCCTGTTGGCCATTACTCTAATGCTCTTTTGATTATAATGGAAGAATGTATCCAGATCCCTTATAGGCATACTATTTCCTACAAATAGGGTAGAGCCTTCCGGCAGTAATTCCGCCAGCTGGAAAAATAATTTCCCCTCGCTCAGTTCGTCCACTGCATTAATATCCGCAAGCTTTGATCTGGTAAGATCATTGATTTTTTTCCATAAAGCAATAAATTCATCATTCTCTGAAGTGTTTAAAAATGAGGTGACAGACTCGCAGAATAGAATCTCATCGCAATGAATCATTTCGGTTGAGAGCAGTGCAGGATCCCGCCATCCCCTGCCTCCATCGACAATAATCTGGCGGGCAGTGCTGTTTTCTTTCATGAAAATAGTCAATGGCTTCGATACAGGCATAGCACCGAAGCGTATAATGACATCCGGCTTGAGTGCCTTCTTCGCATCATCGTTTTTCAAAAAGCTATCATAGGCATCAATAATGAAGCTTCCTTCGTGAAGTCCGCTTCTTAGCTGGGATAATGGATCAGCAATGATCGGATAGTTGAGCTTTTCCGCCAGCTTAATCACGGCTGCAGAGAAGTCAGCTTTTTCCAGAGGACCGCAGACAATAATTCCTTTTTGTGCAGAGTTAAATATCTGTGCCATTTCCTTGTACTCTTCATTAGGCAAACCAAACTGGCCACTATGGATATTTACATAACCTTCGGTGCGCTCACTCAGCTCAAATAAATCATTGCGGTCAAGCTGCGGCACTAAAGGCTCACGGAAAGGAAAGTTAAGATGAACCGGCCCTGCTGGTGAGGTCTGGGCAGCAGATGCTGCCCTTGCGCAAACTGTGCGGGCATAACGAAGCATTTCTGCTGTATTCTCAGGAGGAGCCATCTCAACAAACCATTTTACATTTTTTCCATACAAATGAATCTGATCGATCGCCTGAGGAGCGCCAACATCCCTTAGTTCATGAGGCCGGTCCGCAGTAAGCACGATTAGCGGTACTCTGGAATACTGGGCTTCCACAATGGCAGGATAGTAATTGGCTGCAGCCGTTCCAGATGTACACAGCAGAGCTGCTGGTCTTTGGGATGCCTTAGCAATCCCCAACGCAAAAAAGGCAGCCGATCGCTCGTCCACATGGATATGTACACGAAGCTCCGGATGCTCTGCCATTACCATAGCCATTGGGGTAGAACGGGAGCCGGGACTGACCACGACATCCTCTACCCCGCTTTTTACTAATTCAGCCACAAATGCGGCTATATATGAAGTTAAAGCTTCCTGATGATTCACTTTTCATAACCCCCAAGAGCCGTAAGCATTGGCCGGAATTTAATTTTTGTTTCCTGATACTCGCTTTCGGCATTTGAATCCTGCACCACTCCGCAGCCTGCGAATAAGGATGCTTCATTTCCCTGAATAAGACCAGATCTGATTGTAACAGCATATTCGCCATTTCCCCTGAAGTCCATCCATCCTAATGGAGCAGCATAAAAGCCCCGATCCAGTTCTTCTACTTCTCTTATTTTTTCCACTGCTTCTCTCTTAGGCAGGCCTCCAAGAGCAGGAGTCGGATGCAGACGGTCAACTAAAGCAAGAAGGGAAGCATCTCCCTTGGTTTTACCTATTACAGGAGTATAAAGGTGCTGTATATCTCTCATCTTCATCAGCTGCGGCTCATCCGGCAGTTCAACTTCTGAGCAGGATTCCTCCATTGCTTCCTTAATCATATCAACCACATATTGATGTTCGGTTAAATTTTTCTGATCATGCAATAAAGCATCGCCAAGGATATGATCATCTTCTGCTGTTTTCCCTCTTGGGATGGAACCTGCCAGACAGGTTGTAAAAACATTTTCTCCATATTTCTTTATAAGCCGTTCAGGAGAGGCTCCAATAAAGCAGTCACCGTTCGATTCAAAAGCAAAAATAAAGCTTTCCCTTTGCATCTCCATAAGATTCCAGAGAACTCTTTCAATCTCGATCGGCTTATCATAGATGAGCCTGGACTCCCGGGCAAGCACAACCTTTTTTAAAGATCCTGATTTAAGTTCATCCACAACCGCATCTACTGTCTCCATCCATTTTTCCGGATTTATATCTGCTTCTTCCTGAAGAGTGTTTGCATTCTCAGGATGATAATCGCTGATTGAAGCCATTATCATGCCTCGTTCGGCCACTATCTTTTCAAAAAGAGAATCACCGTCATGCTGAGTGCAGACAACATTTGTTGTCAAAAAGGCCTGTCCATTCATTTCACTATACATATAAGTCGGCACATGAAAAAGGGAATCAGAATACTTCGACCAAAGCTTTGTTTTCCTCTTTAGAGGATCGAAAGAAAAACCGCCAAACATCACGGGCCCTGTAGCATTTTTATCATAAGGGTTAAAAATAATGCTGTTATTAATAAAACGCTTCCATTCCTTTTCAACATGATTAAATCTGCCGGTACTTTGATCTGACTGAATTTGCTTGCAAATCCCAAGCCCGATTATATAAGTTTCACCAGAAGGATCCTTCCAGAAAAAGCGTTCACCAAAAAAACGGCTCTTTCCTGCCGCATAAAAAGAAAGGGGGTCTATATGATTTATTTTTTGAACTTCGCTCACTAAAACAGGCTTTGACAAGGATTTGGCCCTCTCAATTGCCTCTTGGATCCCTTCTTTTAGTTCCGTATCTTGTATCGTAACCAAAAAAATCCCTCCAATAACAGCTTAAATTGCCGTTATCCTACTTTAAACTTATTCTAAGATACACCTGTGATTCAGGGAATGTCAATGATGTCAATCACGCCATTCCATTTTGCATCCTTATTATATTATAGCTTACTTTAGGCATCTATAATATGAATTGAACTCAATTCAGCCATTAGCACTGTTAACATCGGAATGTGCTGCTTTACGGTTTCCTTATTTATGGAAAATACCGGTTCTATTTACGGCAATAATACGTTGACACTCTTGCATTATTTACCTAAACTTAAGGTGTTTGGTAATATAGCGGTTTACTTTGACAATACCCTGTTAATCGGTTAAAATAAACAAGTTTGAATGATCCAATTAATGATATCATTACAGAATAGATAAATAAGGGGAGAGTTATCATGCAACCACAAGCACAGACCAATTTTCCGCCTGCTTCCAACTCAAAGAACTGGAGGGTCTGGTGGCAGCTGACCAGGCCACATACTCTTACCGCTGCCTTTGTGCCGGTTCTGCTTGGAACAGCTCTTGCTATGGAACTTACTGAAATAAATTTTGGCCTGTTTTTTGCTATGCTGGCAGCAAGCTTGCTGATTCAGGCTGCCACTAATATGTTTAACGAATACTACGACTTCAAAAGAGGGCTTGATACGGAAGACTCTGTCGGAATTGGCGGGGCTATTGTACGGGAAGGAATCAAACCAAAAACGGTTCTGAACCTTGCTTTTGGCCTGTATGGGATTTCGATATTGCTTGGATTCTATATTTGCATGAACACAAGCTGGTGGATTGCAGCAATTGGACTGGCCTCCATGGCAGTAGGATATTTATATACAGGCGGTCCGCTTCCGATAGCGTACACACCATTTGGTGAATTATTTGCAGGTTTTTTCATGGGCATGCTGATCATCCTAATTTCTTTTTACATTCAGGCAGGAACCGTAACTGCAACAAGTGTTTTAGTTTCCTTCCCTATTTTGATTCTTGTTGGCGCCATTCTGCTGGCCAATAATATCAGAGACCTGGACGGCGACAAGGAATTCGGCCGCAAAACATTGGCAATTCTTTTAGGGAAAAAAGGAGCAATTAAGCTGCTTGCCGCAATGTTCATCGTTTCGTATGCATGGGTTTTCATATTGATTGCCATGAACATCATAACACCATGGCTTGCAATTGTTGTTCTAAGTGCGCCCAAGGCCATTAAAGCAACGAAAGGCTTCATCGGAAAAACACTGCCTATGCAAATGATGCCTGCGATGAAAGCCACTGCCCAGACAAATACAATCTTTGGCTTTCTTTTATCAGTAGGCTTGTTTATCGGATATCTTTTATAATTAAATGGAACCTCTGCTTTTATAGCAGGGGTTTTTTGTTTGGAAAAAAACAGCAGAAAGCACCCTCTTGGTTTCATCCCATTTTTAACGGGTATTTTTTATTTAAGGAAGATGCTTGACCCTAAAATTTTTTCTTCCGTTATGATTTTGCCAACTACGTCCATACTAAACCCATATGGACTAAGATTTTTAATACTCAGCAGAGCAAGAGCGGCAAAGCTCGGCTTTATTTTGGGCTTGACTCTGGCATGAGCAGGCCTTGTATAATATTTATCAAATCCAAGGATGTGACTAATATGTTGACCAATGAACAAATCAGCCATTTAAAAAAAGAATTGAATGATGAAAAAAAATCACTGGAATCCCAGCTTCAAGGCAATAAAGAAGGAAGTCTGGAAGGTGCGAGTGCCAGAGACACAGTAGGAGAGCTATCCCTTTATGACAACCATCCAGCCGATATGGGTTCTGAACTTTATGAGCGTGAAAAGGATTTTGCTTTAGAAGAACATCATGACTCTGAACTGAATAAAGTAAATGCAGCACTGCAGGCAATTGAAGATGGTTCATACGGCAAATGCAAAGAGTGCGGTTCCGAAATTCCATATGATCGGCTTGAAGTGATTCCAGCAACCCTTTACTGCAAGGAACATAGTCCAGAGCAAAACGTGCCCGGGGACCGTCCTGTTGAAGAAGATGTGCTTGAACCTGCACACGGGAATACCTTTCAGCATCATCAATTTAGAGAAGTTGTGGATAACGAAGACAGCTTCCAGGAAGTTGCCCGTTTTGGCACTTCTGAGACACCCTCTGACTTAAGAGGCGACTATGAAGATTATAATTCTCTTTATAATGAAGGGCATGATGATGAAGGGTTTACAGAAGATTATGAGACGTTTATCGGAAATGACCTTGAAGGCAAGGGGAGAAAAGTGTATCCTTCCAAGAAACAGGAAGAGTATGAAGCGATGCTGGATGAAAATGATATCGAAGCACCTTTCGGTGATGTGCCGTATCATCAGACTGACGGCTATGTGGATGAAGATAAGGATTAAAGTAAAAGCGATGCAGATGCATCGCTTTTTTATGTCAAATGGCAAAATAAGATACCCTTATATATATTTATAATTTGGATTCGATATCCTGGATAATCTCATCAATCGTATCAGAAACATCGTTTGTGCGGCGGGCAATGGAGATGCTGAATTCCAGCAGTTCTTTATAATTTTTCACCGGAATAGAATCATTTGATTTCTCGAATTCATTTAGTTGCAGTCCAATATTTTGAAGATGCAGCAAAACTTCTTCCATTGATCCTTTCTCGATTTGGTACATTTAACAGCTACCCCCTTTATATCTAATGATTTCATTATCAGGGTTTTTAAACCTTTTTTGTAGTGGGAATTTTTGTTAATATTTGCACTTTACGGAGTAAAACCGCTTTTCATAGGCAATATTATCTTAAGAATATATCGCTGGGAGGATCACAATGTCTGGACAAATAAAAGCTGCATGCTTTTCAGAATATGACAAACTTGAACAAGTGGTGTTATGTGAACCGAAGTACATGACGATTGTAGATACAATTAATGAAACACAAAAGCATTATGAAAAAGAAGGAATTAATATAGATACAGCCATGAAACAGCACAGACATTTTGTCAGTGCATTAAAGGATCAGGGAATCAATGTGGTTTTGCTGCCCTCGCTTGAAAAATATCCTGAACAGGTTTTTACCCGTGATATCGGATTTACACTTGGAGAAAAGGTATATGTTGCAGAAATGGCGGCAGACATTCGGCAAGGAGAAGAAAATGTTCTGAAGCAATGGCTGGAAGTAAACCAGGTTCCTTTTTACAATCTTACGGGAGACCGCATAGAGGGAGGAGACGTCCTGATCGATGGCCAAACGATATTTGCAGGAGTGAGCAGCCGTACCCACGAAGAAGCGATCGAGCATCTTCGCAGCCTTATGCCCGATTATGATGTTGTATCCATCCCTTTCACTGATACATATCTGCATCTTGATTGTGTATTCAATATTATTTCACCGGAGGAAGCTCTTATCTTTCCGGGAGAGATCCATGGGGAAAAAGTCAAAATGCTGGAATCACGCTATGATTTAATAAAAGTATCGGAAGAGGAGCAATTCACGCTCGGAACCAACGTCCTCTCTATCGGCAATAAAAAAATCTTCAGTCTACCGATTAATAAGAATGTCAATAAAGAGCTCAGGTCCAGGGGCTATGAAGTCATTGAGGTAGACATTACTGAAATCATTAAATCCGGAGGTGCCTTCCGCTGCTGCACGATGCCTGTTAGGCGCAGTAAAGGGTAGATCTCCTGCCTCAATGAAACGGAATAATGATTATAGACTCTCTTGGAAACCGCCTTTTTTGTGATTAACCGCTGTTTTCTCTTAGGCATGTTTGGGAGTTAATCCTCGTGATTAACTCCCATTTTCTCTTGAGCATTTTCATTTTGGGCATTATTCATACTGATTAACTCCCATTTTCTCTTGACCACCTTCATTTTGGGCGTTATTCACATTGATTAACTCTCATTTTCTCTTGTGCCTCCTCATTTTGGGCTTTATTGCCACTGATTAACTCCCATTTTCTCTTGAGCACCTTCATTTTGGGCGTAATTCCCCCTGATTAACTCCCATTTTCTCTTGACCACCTTCATTTTGGGCGTTATTCACATTGATTAACTCCCATTTTCTCTTGAGCATTTTCATTTTGGGCATTATTCATACTGATTAACTCCCATTTTCTCTTGACCACCTTCATTTTGGGCGTTATTACATTGATTAACTCCCATTTTCTCTTGAGCCTCCTCATTTTGGGCTTTATTGCCACTGATTAACTCCCATTTTCTCTTGAGCACTTTCATTTTGGGCTATTCCCCCTGATTAACTCCCATTTTCTCTTGACCACCTTCATTCTGGGGGTAATTCCCACTAATCAACAAAAAACAGCCTCTTCTCACCGGAAAGGCTGTTCTCCTTTTTACTTATTCATCATTTCAACGCCAGCGGGCTTGATTTTCCAGATATCCCGTGCATATTCGCTGATTGTGCGGTCGCTGGAAAAGTATCCTGAACCGGCAATGTTCATTAAGCTCATTTTAAGCCAATGTTCCCGACCCTCATATGCTTTCCCGGCTTCTTTCTGGATATTGACATAGGAAGCAAAATCCCTCAACACAAAGTATTGGTCATTTTCCATCAGCAGTGAGTCAAAAATGGGCTCGAACTCATCATCGGCGTCCGGGAAAAATCCATTCACGAGCTGGTCGGCAACCTGGCGGATTCGTTTATCATGATGATAATACTCTCTGGAATTATATCCGCCATTCTGGTGATAACTGAGAACCTCATCTGCCGTTAAGCCAAAGATGAAAATATTGTCATCCCCTGCTTTTTCTTTTATCTCAATATTGGCTCCATCCAGCGTGCCCACTGTCAAAGCACCATTCATCATGAATTTCATATTGCCTGTACCGGAAGCTTCCTTGCTTGCCGTTGAAATTTGCTCGCTGATATCCGCAGCCGGAAAAATTTCCTCCGCCAGCGAAACCCGGTAATTTTCCATGAAGATAACCTTTAGAATATCTCTTGTCTGCGGGTCATTGTTCACCTTTACAGCAACGGTATTAATTAATTTAATGATTTTCTTTGCATAGTAATAGCCCGGCGAAGCTTTTGCCCCGAAAATAAATGTCCGCGGGTGCATGCGGAAATTGGAGTCTTCCTTCAGCCTATTATATAAATGCATAACATGAAGAATATTTAACAGCTGGCGCTTATAAGCATGCAGACGCTTAACCTGAATGTCAAAAATGGAAGACGTATCAACCACAATGCCCTGCTGCTCCTGGATGCGCTTCGCCAATCTTTCCTTGTTCAATTGCTTAACCTGATGCAGCTGATCAAGGAAAACTCTATCATTCTTAAAATCTGCCAGTTCGTGAAGCTTTTCCGGTTCCCGAATCCAGCCAGCCCCAATGCCCTCATTAATAAGATCGGACAAAAGCGGATTGGCTTTCAGGAGCCATCTTCTATGTGTGATCCCATTGGTTTTATTATTAAATTTCTCAGGAAAAATGTCATAAAACTGATTCATTTCCCGCTTCTTTAAGATTTCTGTATGAAGTGCAGCTACACCATTTACGCTGGAGCTGCCGACAAGGGCAAGGTGTGCCATCTTAACCTGGTCATGTGCGATGATCGCCATATCCTCAATCCGCTTCCAGTCACCCGGGTATCTGTTCCAAAGTTCGCTGCAAAAGCGCTCATTAATTTCATTCACTATCATGTAAATCCGCGGAAGCAAAGGCTGGAAAATACGGATAGGCCATTTCTCCAAAGCCTCTGAAAGAGTAGTATGATTCGTATAGGCAATCGTCCGGACAGTAATGTCCCAGGCTTCCTCCCAGCCCATTCCCTCTTCATCCAGCAGGATTCTCATAAGTTCAGGAATGGCAAGGACCGGATGTGTATCATTAATATGAATGCTCACAAAATCATGGAAATCTCTTAAACTATTATGCTGCTTTCGATAGGAACGCACAATGGAACGGATACTGGCTGAAACAAGAAAGTATTGCTGCTTCAGCCTTAAAATCTTCCCTTCATCATGGGTATCATCAGGATAAAGAAACTCCGAAACAGATTCGGTTTCCCGTTTATATTTTAAAATATCATGATTTACAGGATAAGGAGAGGGTTCAGCATTCCAAAGCCTGAGAGTGTTAATTGTATCTGTTTTATATCCAGCGACAGGCATATCGTAAGGAACAGCCGAAATTGTCTCAGCATTCACATGGCGGAAAACAAGCCTGCCGTTGTCCTCTGCTGTTTCGACTTTGCCCCAAAAAGGAACTTCAATCGCCAGGTCTGCTTTTCTTACTTCCCAGACATGACCGTTCCGCAGCCACTGCTCCGGAAGCTCCACCTGATAGCCATCCACAATTTTCTGCTCAAATAGTCCATGCTTATAGCGAATTCCGCAGCCATGGCCGGGAAGATTCAAGGATGCAAGTGAATCCATAAAGCAAGCTGCCAGACGTCCCAGCCCGCCGTTTCCAAGCCCTGCATCTGCCTCGATTTCTTCAAGACGGTTCAAGTCAATTCCCAGATCTGCGAGGCCCTCTTTAACAACCTGCTCAATTCCCAGATTGATCAGATTATGATGAAGCAGGCGTCCCAATAAAAACTCGATGGATAAGTAATACACCTGCTTTTCACGGTCGATGCGGTACCGCTCATTTGTATTAATCCACTCTGTGCTCACATGTTCCCTGATCATATTTCCGAGTGTGAAGTAATGATCTCTTTCTGTGCTTTCACCAAAGCTTTTACCGCATGTCATCTCCAGTTTCTTCAGGAATTCCTCTTTGAACTCATCGCGATCAGAAAACATGGCTTTCACTCCTTGAAACAAGGTCTGCATATAGCTGATTGTATTTGAAAGCGGATTGCGCCCAGCTATTATCCATTCCCATTGCATTTTTCATAATTTGCTCCCATATTTTGCTGTCACCGAAAAAGCTTACTGCTCTTCTAATAGTGTACAGCATATCATGGGCATTAAAATGGCTGAAGGAAAAACCGTTGCCTTCTCCTGTGTATTCATTATAAGAATGAACAGTATCATTTAATCCGCCTGTTTCCCTGACGATGGGAATGGATCCATACCTCATGGCAATCATCTGTCCTAAACCGCATGGCTCAAATTGTGAAGGCATTAAGAATAAATCGGACCCTGCATAGAATTCATGTGCAAGCCCCTCATCAAACCCAATAAATGCTTTGCACTTATCGGGGTACCCCGCTTCCATCTCCCTGAAAAATTGCTCAAACTCAGGATCCCCAGTTCCTAAAACTAGAACTTGTATATCATCCTGCATTAGCTCATGGAACACACATTTAACAAGGTCCAGGCCCTTTTGTTTTGTCAGTCTCGTAACCATGGCTATCAGAGGAACCTCTTCCTTTACCGGCAGGCTGAATTTTTTCTGAAGATGCATCTTATTCTCTTTTTTAATCTGAAGCTTTTCAAAGGCATAATTTTCTTTTATAAATGGATCCTTCTCAGGATTATAAAACTCATCATCAATCCCATTTAGGATTCCTTCCAAATCATAAGCTCTGCGCTTCAGCAAATCATGCAGTTTCTCTCCGTAATATTTCGTTTGAATTTCATCTTTATAAGTAGGGCTGACTGTTGTAATTTTATCAGCAGCGACAAGTCCGCCCTTCATAAAATTGATATTTCCGAAGAATTCAAGCTTATCTGGATGAAAATGGCTATAGTCAAGCCCTAATAAATCTCCTAAAGCACTCCCCGGCATGATTCCCTGAAACTGAAGATTATGAATGGTGAAGACTGTCCGAATGAACTCATACCCCTTTTTCGCACGATACTCAACCCTCAGCAGAAAAGGAATCATCCCAGTATGCCAATCATGGCTGTGAATAACATCCGGATAGAAATCAATATGCTGAAGAGCATCCAGCACGGCGCGGTTAAAATAGGCAAACCTCTCTCCATCATCGTAATACCCGTATAATTTTTCACGGTTGAAGTAGTATTCATTATCAACAAAATAGAATACGATTCCCTGATGCTCAAGTTCTTCAATTCCGCAAAACTGGTTTCTCCATCCTACCTGAACTGTAAACTCGCACTTTTTAGACATTTTCTTTTTTAAATCATCTGATATGGAACCATACTTAGGAAGAATAACCCGTACGTCAGTCCCCTGCTTTGCAAGTTCTTTCGGGAGAGAACCGGCTACATCAGCAAGACCTCCGGATTTAACGAATGGAACACATTCAGAAACAGCAAACAATACTTTCACGAGTTCATCAGCGCTCCTTGTACGGTACCTTTGCGAATAACAAGAGGCATTTCATGTCTTCCCTCAATCCTGGCACCGGATTCTACCTTAACATCTTTATCTAAAATAACGGAGTCTAAAACACAGTTTTCTCCAATTTGGGTTTTTTGCATAATTATGCAGTTTTTCACGACTGAGCCCTTGCCAATTTTTACCCCGCGGGAGATAATGCTGTTCTCAACTGTCCCTTCAATCATGCATCCATTCGCAATCATCGAATTCTTTGCGCTTGCACCTTTCATATAACGGGTTGGCGGTTCATCTTTTACTTTTGTATAAATTGGCTGGCTGCGAAGGAAAATATTTTTCCATGCCTCCGGTTCCAATAGGCCCATGCTGGCAGCAAAGTAATTTTCAATGGAATCAATCATGACGGCCAAACCGGCATATTCATAATTGCATATCGTATAGGAATGATGGATGTCTGTAACGACATCACTCATGCATGTGTATCCAGTTTCGTTTCTATTTTCTATTAAGCTAACGAGCAGCGAAGTTTTTACAAGGTACATTTCAAGGGAGCGCCCATCCTGCCGAACAACTGTAATATCACACCCCGTCATAATATGTCTATCTAGAACAGGCCTGAAATCCATATTAAAAACGGTAAAACAGTTTGAGATCAATGCATATTCCTGTTTGCTGCGATAAAAATAATCCAAATTAGCAGCAAAGTGATTGAAAGATCCAATTCCTTTACTTGGACTATCCAGCAAAGGAGATGGGAAAAAGAATAGCCCATCCCTTTTTCTGTTTAGGTCCCAGTTTTTTCCCGAACCAAGATGATCCATTAAAGAGCGATATTGATACTTTGGAAATATGGCAACACTTTCAATATCCGAGTTGACCATATTGGAGAGAACAAAATCGATTAGCCTATAGCGGCCTGCAAACGGAACAGCTGCGAGCGACCTGTGTACTGTCAATTCCTCTAAATCTTCATGGTAGGTTGTTGCGTCTATCACACCAAGCATTCTCTTCTTCATGACATTCCCTCCCGTTTTATTGGCCAGGGGCCGTTTTGGCATCCAGGCTGTGAATTAAGAACAAATTCCCTGTATCATTTCCGGTGTTATCAGAATAATTTCATCATCTTCTTCGGAAGCACTAATCACAACGCCATCAGGTATGTTCAGTCCGCTTGGCACTATCGCCTTTTCAATATAGACATTTTCACCAATTACAGCATCAGGCATGATGACCGATTCACGGATCACAGTATTCTTCCCAACCAGCACCCCTTGAAAAAGCACTGACTTTTCAACTTCCCCTTCAATTGTACAGCCTTCATTTATCAAAGACTCTGCAACCTCAGCTTGAGTTGAAATATACTGTGGAGGATGATTCGGATTCACCGAATAGATCCGCCAATCATGATCAAAAAGATTCAGCTCGCATTCATCATCCAATAAATCCATATTTGCCTCCCACAGGCTCTTGACTGTACCGACATCCTTCCAATAGCCATTGAACGGGTATGCGAACAGCTTTTTATTTTCGTCAAGCATTAATGGAATGATATCCTTTCCAAAGTCATGAGTGGACTCCGGATTGCGGTCATCCATTTCCAGATATTCTTTTAAAACAGACCAATTAAAAATATATATTCCCATGGAGGCAAGATTATTTTTTGGATATGCTGGTTTTTCCTCAAATTCTGCGACCCGCATCTCCTCATCCGTGTTCATGATTCCGAACCTGCTTGCCTCCGGCCAAGGTACTTCAATTACAGAAATAGTCGCATCCGCGCCTTTTTCAATATGATAATTCAGCATCAGCTCATAATTCATTTTATAAATATGATCACCGGATAAAATCAGGACATATTCCGGATCATATTGCTTTAGATAATTGAGGTTTTGATAAATAGCACTTGCTGTTCCCGTATACCACTTGACTTCCGATGATTCACTGTAAGGGGGCAGCACTGTCACACCGCCGTTCTTTCTATCAAGATCCCATGCGCTGCCTATGCCAATATACGAATTCAGAACCAGCGGCTGGTATTGGGTAAGAACACCGACTGTATCAATTCCGGAATTGGTGCAATTGCTCAATGTAAAATCAATAATCCGGTATTTCCCTCCAAATGGCACTGCAGGTTTCGCAAGACTTTTTGTTAGAGAACTAAGCCTGCTCCCTTTCCCTCCTGCTAATAACATTGCGACGCACTTTTTCTTTCCCATTTCCCTTCCTCTCCTTCCGATGTTTTACAGGGCGTAAGATTGAAATGCCAAATGGCGGAATAGACATTTCCAAACTGAACGGCTTGCCGTGAAACTCTTTTTCCTCAGTCTTAAGGACCCTCTTGTTGGTGCTATTTGATCCTCCAAAGCTATCACTATCACTGTTGAGTATTTCCCTATAAGACCCCGCCTTTGGAATTCCAATACGATAATTAGGGTAGAAAGCAGGTGTGAAATTGCAGACAATCACAAGAAAATCATCCACTTTTGAGCCTTTTCTGATAAAGGAAAAGATGGATTGGTCTGCATTATGACAATCAATCCATTCAAAGCCATCCTGAAGGTGATCAAGCTCAAAAAGAGCCTTTGAACGTTTATAAACCTTTATTAATTCTTTCACATAATCATTTGCTTTTTTATGCATCTCGTAATCAAGCAGATGCCAATCAAGCTGTTCTTTGTCTTTCCATTCGGAAAACTGCCCAAGTTCGCTCCCCATGAAAAGAAGCTTCTTGCCGGGGTGGGCAATCATGTAGCCAAGCAGGAGCCTGAATTGCGCAAATTTTTGCCAGTAATCTCCGGGCATTTTATCAAGCAGCGATTTCTTTCCATGGACAACTTCATCATGTGAAAAAGGAAGTATGAAGTTTTCCGTAAAAGCATACAAAAGCGAAAAAGTCATCTTTCCATGAACATCAGATCGTCTCTCAGGTGCTGTTTCCATATATGTAAGAACGTCATTCATCCAGCCCATATTCCACTTGTAATGAAAACCCAGCCCTCCATAATGGACTGGTGCAGTCACTTGCGGCCAATCTGTTGAATCCTCTGCCATCATAAGAAAGGAAGAATCATATTGCGAAACAACTATATTTAAGTTTTGCAGAAAACGGGTGCCGAATGGATTTTCTGTCTTTCCATCCCGGTTAGGCCAATAGATAATATTAGCCACCGCATCAACCCGGAAGCCATCAATATGATATTTTTCCATCCAAAAAACAGCGTTGGAAATAAGAAAGCTTTGAATTTCATTTTTGCTGAGGTCAAAATTAGCAGTCCCCCATACTCGGTTCTCTCTGTCGCCTTCTGTTTCATACTCATACAAATACGATCCATCAAACTGGTAAAGGCCGTGGGCATCTTTGCAGAAGTGTCCCGGTACCCAGTCCAGAATGACCCCAACACCCTGCTGATGGCACTGATCAACAAAATACATAAAATCATGCGGGTTGCCGTAACGGCTTGTAACAGAGTAATAACCTGTTCCCTGATAGCCCCAGGAAGCGTCGAGCGGATGCTCAATTAGAGGAAGCAATTCTATATGCGTAAACCCATGCTCCACCACATAAGGAATGAGTTCATCTGCAAGCTCCCTGTATGTAAACAGACTTCCAGACTCTTTTTGCTTCCACGAACCCAGATGAACTTCATAAATGACTGCAGGCTCCGTATAAATAGGCTTCATTTCTTTTTTTTGCATCCATTTGCTGTCATTCCACTGATATCCGTCAAGCGAATATACTATAGATGCTGTATTGGGCCTTACTTCTGAAAAAAAGCTATAAGGATCAGCCTTTAATACCACATCCCCTTTCTTTGTTTCAATTTCATACTTATACAAGGCACCTTCCATGTTTCCATCCAGCTGAATAAACCAGACACCTTCATTATTCACTCTATGTAAGGTATAGCCTTCTCCATTCCAATCATTAAAATCACCGACTAATCTGATAATTTCAGCGTTCGGTGCCCATACGCAAAAACGGGTAATCACTTCTCCGCCATTTGAAACTACATGTGCACCAAATAACTGGTGACTCTCATAATATGTCCCTTCATGGAACAAATGCAGCTGGTAATCGGTTGGAACCAAAGTATCCACTACCATCCTTCTCCCCACCCAGTGTCGTTTCTTTTGACTTTCCTGTTATATTCGTGAGACGTGAGAAAAATCCTTGTAAAAGTTTTTTTAATTTTATGACAACAACATTCAAATCCCGTTAAAAACCGATAGCATTCTGCCCAATTTAACAGTCTTCGACATAATCTCCGGTAAACTTAGACAAAATAAAACAAAGTATGCAAGCAAAAAATGAAAGGAGAATAATATTTTGAGCAATAAAGAAGAGGAATTTTTATTAAACGAGGCATCAAAAGATGAAATAAGAATTCCGATATTTGAAGCACCGGATGGAAAGATTATGGCCACAGGGGATATGTTTAGAGGTCCCTATACGGGAATATCTTCTGAAATCGATTTGAATAATCCAGGCAATAAATTAAGCAAGGAAGAAGAGAGGTTTGATTAAAAAACAGAGAAGCAACTAACCGAGGGCAGGCTGGAACAGAAAAGACAACAAAAAAGCTGCCAACAAATTGTTGACAGCTTTTTTGTATGACCCCTACGGGATTCGAACCCGTGTTACCGCCGTGAAAGGGCGGTGTCTTAACCGCTTGACCAAGGGGCCAATATGGCGGAGAAGGAGGGATTTGAACCCTCGCGCCGGTTACCCGACCTACACCCTTAGCAGGGGCGCCTCTTCAGCCACTTGAGTACTTCCCCATATATGGCTCCGCAGGTAGGATTCGAACCTACGACCGTTCGGTTAACAGCCGAATGCTCTACCACTGAGCTACTGCGGAACAATAATATAAAATGGTGGGCCTAAATGGACTCGAACCATCGACCTCACGCTTATCAGGCGTGCGCTCTAACCAGCTGAGCTATAGGCCCATTTTGGAGCGGGTGAAGGGAATCGAACCCTCATCATCAGCTTGGAAGGCTGAGGTTTTACCACTAAACTACACCCGCATAAGGTTCTAAAATGGTGGCTCAGGACGGAATCGAACCGCCGACACAAGGATTTTCAGTCCTTTGCTCTACCGACTGAGCTACTGAGCCATATATTATTTATTTTTTGTAAAAATGGCGGTCCGGACGGGACTCGAACCCGCGACCTCCTGCGTGACAGGCAGGCATTCTAACCAACTGAACTACCGGACCAGATTGCGGGGGCAGGATTTGAACCTGCGACCTTCGGGTTATGAGCCCGACGAGCTACCGGACTGCTCCACCCCGCGATAATATTATTAAATATATGGAGGAGGAAAGGGGATTCGAACCCCTGCGCGGTTTGACCCGCCTGTCGGTTTTCAAGACCGATCCCTTCAGCCGGACTTGGGTATTCCTCCGTAGAAATGAAAGTGGTGGACCTTGTAGGACTCGAACCTACGACCGGACGGTTATGAGCCGTCTGCTCTAACCAGCTGAGCTAAAGGTCCAGCATCGATGAATTAAATGGTAGCGGCGGAGGGGATCGAACCCCCGACCTCACGGGTATGAACCGTACGCTCTAGCCAGCTGAGCTACACCGCCGAAGTGTTAAAATATTTATGGTGGAGCCTAGCGGGATCGAACCGCTGACCTCCTGCGTGCAAAGCAGGCGCTCTCCCAGCTGAGCTAAGGCCCCAATAATAAATGGTCGGGAAGACAGGATTCGAACCTGCGACCCCTTGGTCCCAAACCAAGTGCTCTACCAAGCTGAGCTACTCCCCGTATATAATGGCGCGCCCGAGAGGAGTCGAACCCCTAACCTTTTGATCCGTAGTCAAACGCTCTATCCAATTGAGCTACGGGCGCAATGTTAAATTCTACTGGTGCCGAGGACCGGAATCGAACCGGTACGGTAGTCACCTACCGCAGGATTTTAAGTCCTGTGCGTCTGCCAGTTCCGCCACCCCGGCAATAAATGGAGCGGAAGACGGGATTCGAACCCGCGACCCCCACCTTGGCAAGGTGATGTTCTACCACTGAACTACTTCCGCATAAAGAATGGTGCGGGTGAAGGGAGTCGAACCCCCACGCCTTGCGGCGCCAGATCCTAAGTCTGGTGCGTCTGCCAATTCCGCCACACCCGCAATATGAAATTAAAATGGTGAGCCATGAAGGACTCGAACCTTCGACCCTCTGATTAAAAGTCAGATGCTCTACCGACTGAGCTAATGGCTCATAATTTTATGAGACTACCTAAAGCCTGTTATGTGCAGTCAGATGTTCCAAAGCTAAACGCTTTGTCACAGATTGCTATTCGGATGTAGAAATTCACTGATGCTGCAATCTGCTCTACCGACTGAGCTAATGGCTCGTTGAAATGGTGCCGGCGAGAGGACTTGAACCCCCAACCTACTGATTACAAGTCAGTTGCTCTACCAATTGAGCTACACCGGCAGCTTGTACATTTAAATTAATGGTGGAGGATGACGGGATCGAACCGCCGACCCTCTGCTTGTAAGGCAGATGCTCTCCCAGCTGAGCTAATCCTCCATTATTAACGCCCGGCAGCGTCCTACTCTCACAAGGGGACAGCCCCTAACTACCATCGGCGCTGAGAAGCTTAACTTCCGTGTTCGGTATGGGAACGGGTGTGACCTTCTCGCTATCGCCACCAGACTATTTTCCAAAGACAAGTTTTATTATACCGTCTTTTTAGGATTTTTCAAGAGAAAATTTCATATTTTTCATTCTCTCAAAACTAGATAATGCATGAAGAAGCATTTGCCGAGTATTCACCAATGACTTGGTTAAGTCCTCGATCGATTAGTATCAGTCAGCTCCACATGTCGCCACGCTTCCACCTCTGACCTATCAACCTGATCATCTTTCAGGGATCTTACTAGCTTGACGCTATGGGAAATCTCATCTCGAGGGGGGCTTCATGCTTAGATGCTTTCAGCACTTATCCCTTCCGCACATAGCTACCCAGCGATGCCTTTGGCAAGACAACTGGTACACCAGCGGTGCGTCCATCCCGGTCCTCTCGTACTAAGGACAGCTCCTCTCAAATTTCCTGCGCCCACGACGGATAGGGACCGAACTGTCTCACGACGTTCTGAACCCAGCTCGCGTACCGCTTTAATGGGCGAACAGCCCAACCCTTGGGACCGACTACAGCCCCAGGATGCGATGAGCCGACATCGAGGTGCCAAACCTCCCCGTCGATGTGGACTCTTGGGGGAGATAAGCCTGTTATCCCCGGGGTAGCTTTTATCCGTTGAGCGATGGCCCTTCCATGCGGAACCACCGGATCACTAAGCCCGACTTTCGTCCCTGCTCGACTTGTAGGTCTCGCAGTCAAGCTCCCTTGTGCCTTTACACTCTGCGAATGATTTCCAACCATTCTGAGGGAACCTTTGGGCGCCTCCGTTACTTTTTAGGAGGCGACCGCCCCAGTCAAACTGCCCACCTGACACTGTCTCCCGCCCCGATAAGGGGCGCGGGTTAGAATTTCAATACAGCCAGGGTAGTATCCCACCGACGCCTCCACCGAAGCTGGCGCTCCGGCTTCTCAGGCTCCTACCTATCCTGTACAAGCTGTACCAAAATTCAATATCAGGCTACAGTAAAGCTCCACGGGGTCTTTCCGTCCTGTCGCGGGTAACCTGCATCTTCACAGGTACTATAATTTCACCGAGTCTCTCGTTGAGACAGTGCCCAGATCGTTACGCCTTTCGTGCGGGTCGGAACTTACCCGACAAGGAATTTCGCTACCTTAGGACCGTTATAGTTACGGCCGCCGTTTACTGGGGCTTCGATTCAAAGCTTCGCTTGCGCTAACCTCTCCTCTTAACCTTCCAGCACCGGGCAGGCGTCAGCCCCTATACTTCGCCTTGCGGCTTCGCAGAGACCTGTGTTTTTGCTAAACAGTCGCCTGGGCCTATTCACTGCGGCTCATCAGGGCTATTCACCCTAATGAGCACCCCTTCTCCCGAAGTTACGGGGTCATTTTGCCGAGTTCCTTAACGAGAGTTCTCTCGCTCACCTTAGGATTCTCTCCTCGCCTACCTGTGTCGGTTTGCGGTACGGGCACCTTTTCCCTCGCTAGAGGCTTTTCTTGGCAGTGTGGAATCAGGAACTTCGGTACTAAATTTCCCTCGCCGTCACAGCTCAGCCTATGTGGTAACGGGATTTGCCTCGTTACCGGCCTAACTGCTTGGACACGCTAATCCAGCAGCGTGCTTACCCTATCCTCCTGCGTCCCCCCATTGCTCAAACGGTAAAGAGGTGGTACAGGAATATCAACCTGTTGTCCATCGCCTACGCTTTTCAGCCTCGGCTTAGGTCCCGACTAACCCTGAGCGGACGAGCCTTCCTCAGGAAACCTTAGGCATTCGGTGGATGGGATTCTCACCCATCTTTCGCTACTCATACCGGCATTCTCACTTCTAAGCGCTCCACGGGTCCTTGCGATCCCGCTTCAACGCCCTTAGAACGCTCTCCTACCACTGACATCGTAAGATGTCAATCCACAGCTTCGGTGATACGTTTAGCCCCGGTACATTTTCGGCGCGGAGTCACTCGACCAGTGAGCTATTACGCACTCTTTAAATGGTGGCTGCTTCTAAGCCAACATCCTGGTTGTCTAAGCAACTCCACATCCTTTTCCACTTAACGTATACTTTGGGACCTTAGCTGGTGGTCTGGGCTGTTTCCCTCTTGACTACGGATCTTATCACTCGCAGTCTGACTCCCATGGATAAGTCTTTGGCATTCGGAGTTTGTCTGAATTCGGTAACCCGATGGGGGCCCCTAGTCCAAACAGTGCTCTACCTCCAAGACTCTTACTACATGAGGCTAGCCCTAAAGCTATTTCGGAGAGAACCAGCTATCTCCAAGTTCGATTGGAATTTCTCCGCTACCCACACCTCATCCCCGCACTTTTCAACGTGCGTGGGTTCGGGCCTCCATCCAGTGTTACCTGGACTTCACCCTGGACATGGGTAGATCACCTGGTTTCGGGTCTACGACCACATACTCATTCGCCCTATTCAGACTCGCTTTCGCTGCGGCTCCGTCTCATCAACTTAACCTCGCATGTAATCGTAACTCGCCGGTTCATTCTACAAAAGGCACGCTATCACCCATTAACGGGCTCTAACTACTTGTAGGCACACGGTTTCAGGATCTCTTTCACTCCCCTTCCGGGGTGCTTTTCACCTTTCCCTCACGGTACTGGTTCACTATCGGTCACTAGGGAGTATTTAGCCTTGGGAGATGGTCCTCCCTGCTTCCGACGGGATTTCTCGTGTCCCGCCGTACTCAGGATCCACTCTGGAGGGAACGAAGTTTCAACTACAGGGCTTTTACCTTCTCTGGCCGGCCTTTCCAGACCTGTTCATTTACCTCGTTCCTTTGTAACTCCGTGTAGAGTGTCCTACAACCCCAAGAGGCAAGCCTCTTGGTTTGGGCTAATCCCGTTTCGCTCGCCGCTACTCAGGGAATCGCGTTTGCTTTCTCTTCCTCCGGGTACTTAGATGTTTCAGTTCCCCGGGTCTGCCTTCTATACCCTATGTATTCAGGTAAAGATCCTATCCCATTACGGATAGGGGGTTTCCCCATTCGGAAATCTCCGGATCAAAGCTTACTTACAGCTCCCCGAAGCATATCGGTGTTAGTACCGTCCTTCATCGGCTCCTAGTGCCAAGGCATTCACCGTGCGCCCTTTCTAACTTAACCTACTTCGGCCGCTGATCGACTGCGGATCTCTGCGTCAGCTCTCTCGCTCCGCTCCTCACGTACTGAAGTACGCTCCGGTGCTCACTCGGTCGCTTCCTTGATCTCCTTGCCGCTCATCGTCCTCATGGTTTGTGCTCTTACTTATTTTCAAAATAAGAGAAAAAAACTAAGATGGCGATCACTCGGTTATTGCTTCTTCATTAACATTATCTAGTTTTCAAAGAACGAATCTTTCATTGAGAGATTGAACTCTCAAAACTGAACGAACAAAACGCGTCACGTTTCATGTAAATATCCTTAGAAAGGAGGTGATCCAGCCGCACCTTCCGATACGGCTACCTTGTTACGACTTCACCCCAATCATCTGTCCCACCTTAGGCGGCTGGCTCCAAAAGGTTACCCCACCGACTTCGGGTGTTACAAACTCTCGTGGTGTGACGGGCGGTGTGTACAAGGCCCGGGAACGTATTCACCGCGGCATGCTGATCCGCGATTACTAGCGATTCCGGCTTCATGCAGGCGAGTTGCAGCCTGCAATCCGAACTGAGAATGGTTTTATGGGATTCGCTTAACCTCGCGGTCTCGCAGCCCTTTGTACCATCCATTGTAGCACGTGTGTAGCCCAGGTCATAAGGGGCATGATGATTTGACGTCATCCCCACCTTCCTCCGGTTTGTCACCGGCAGTCACCTTAGAGTGCCCAACTGAATGCTGGCAACTAAGATCAAGGGTTGCGCTCGTTGCGGGACTTAACCCAACATCTCACGACACGAGCTGACGACAACCATGCACCACCTGTCATCCTGTCCCCCGAAGGGGAACGCCCTATCTCTAGGGTTGTCAGGAGATGTCAAGACCTGGTAAGGTTCTTCGCGTTGCTTCGAATTAAACCACATGCTCCACCGCTTGTGCGGGCCCCCGTCAATTCCTTTGAGTTTCAGCCTTGCGGCCGTACTCCCCAGGCGGAGTGCTTAATGCGTTTGCTGCAGCACTAAAGGGCGGAAACCCTCTAACACTTAGCACTCATCGTTTACGGCGTGGACTACCAGGGTATCTAATCCTGTTTGCTCCCCACGCTTTCGCGCCTCAGCGTCAGTTACAGACCAAAGAGTCGCCTTCGCCACTGGTGTTCCTCCACATCTCTACGCATTTCACCGCTACACGTGGAATTCCACTCTTCTCTTCTGCACTCAAGTTCCCCAGTTTCCAATGACCCTCCCCGGTTGAGCCGGGGGCTTTCACATCAGACTTAAGGAACCGCCTGCGCGCGCTTTACGCCCAATAATTCCGGACAACGCTTGCCACCTACGTATTACCGCGGCTGCTGGCACGTAGTTAGCCGTGGCTTTCTGGTTAGGTACCGTCAAGGTACCGGCAGTTACTCCGGTACTTGTTCTTCCCTAACAACAGAGTTTTACGATCCGAAAACCTTCATCACTCACGCGGCGTTGCTCCGTCAGACTTTCGTCCATTGCGGAAGATTCCCTACTGCTGCCTCCCGTAGGAGTCTGGGCCGTGTCTCAGTCCCAGTGTGGCCGATCACCCTCTCAGGTCGGCTACGCATCGTTGCCTTGGTGAGCCGTTACCTCACCAACTAGCTAATGCGCCGCGGGCCCATCTGTAAGTGATAGCCGAAACCATCTTTCAGCTTTCCCTCATGTGAGGGAAAGAATTATCCGGTATTAGCCCCGGTTTCCCGGAGTTATCCCAGTCTTACAGGCAGGTTGCCCACGTGTTACTCACCCGTCCGCCGCTGACTTCAGGGAGCAAGCTCCCATCTGTCCGCTCGACTTGCATGTATTAGGCACGCCGCCAGCGTTCGTCCTGAGCCAGGATCAAACTCTCCATATAAGAGTTGATTAAGCTCATAAGTTGTCTTTTCAAAAAAGACTAAAGAATTAACGTTGACGTTTTTGTTCGTTCAGTTTTCAAAGATCAATTTCTCTTTGCTATATTTTACCTCGTCGCCCGGAAGCGACTTTATCAATATAACATGTTATCCATCAACAAGTCAACAGCTTTTTAAAATGTTTTTTCGCAGTTTAACTTGCCTTGTTGAGGACAAGAATTAATATACCACGACTTATTAAATGTTTGCAATATAATTTTTAAAAATGTTTATCTTTATATTTTCAGTGCATATTAATTATATATCTCTTCTCTATCGATTGCCTTTTTGGGATCAAATTAAAAGACGGTACCTTTACGAAACTGATTTTATTTTAATTGTTCTGCAGCCAGATCTTATAAAGTGTGCATTTTCTTAACATCAGATTTATACGCATTTCACCTGATCTTTTGAAAATTCATTATATCAGTAACATAATTCTCGAAACCTCCATCTCAAATACCCACAAACTTATCCACTGCAAAACACTTATTAATACAGTTGTCAACAAAGTTACTCACAGCATGTGGATAATCTTGTTCACTTTTCCACACTTTTATAAGCTTCTTATAACAATAATTAAATTAATACATATTTTACTGATTAGCCGTCAAAAGGATGAGAAATCAAGTTTTAACAAAATATCAATACAAAGAAATAGTAATAGTTTTGGTTATTTTTCATAAAATCTATTAACTCTACTCTATACGGAAGGTGTGAATGACACTGGAAACCGCAGCACTATATCTATCAGTAATCATGGCCATATTTTTATTTGCTTATGCCTATGCAGAGGGCATTAAAATTGCAAATTCAGATGAAGAGGTTTATGGTGGCACCTTCATCTTTTCAGTTACAGCCGCATTTATTTTTTCTGCTCTGACCTATGTATTCAAATAAAAAAATCTCCCCATTCCCAGGGAGATTTTTCTCTTATATAACTATAGATAGATTATCTACTTATCCGGAAATCGTTGTTTTTTTCTTCAATTCTTTCATCCGAATCCTTCTCTCATCTAATAAGAAGATAGTTATTCCTCCAATTACCACTGTTCCACCAAGAACTTGTGTCCATATAATCGACTCATGAAGCAAATAATAAGCTAGAATTGCAGCACCTACCGGCTCAAATAAGATGGCCATAGAAATAGTTGAGGTGCTTAGCCATTTAAGTGACCAATTAAATAATGTGTGTCCAAGCAGGGTTGGAATTAGAGCCAGCAATATAAAATATACCCAGTCACTGGTTCCATATGGGATTAAAGGTTCATTAACCATTAACACGTAGAATAACAATGTAACAGTACTTATACTGTAGACAACAAAAGTATAGGTAACGAGTGACATCCTTTTTCTGACTGTTTGCCCAAACATTAAGTAGGCTGTTACCAGGGCGCAGGCAATGATTGCAAGTATATCCCCGAACAAAGCAGTCCCGCTGATTTGAAAATCTCCCCAGCTGATAATAATACTGCCCACAATTGCGAGAAGCCCGCTTAATATTGCTTTCCAGGTAAACTTTTCTTTAAAAAAGAAATACGTGCCTGCAAATGCAAATAAGGGCTGCAGTGTTACAAGGACTGTAGAACTGGCTACAGAGGTGTAGTTCAGTGACTCAAACCAAAGAATAAAATGAAAGGCGAGAAACACACCGGCAATGATGGAATAGATCCAATCCCGCCGTGTAATAAGACGAAGTTCCGGAACATACTTTATAAGAAATACAGGCAGCATGAATAGGACAGAAAATAATAACCTGTAAAACGCAATGACTCCCGATGGAGCGCTGGATACCTTCACCAATATGGCTGAGGTTGAGACAGAAATGACACCAATTGCCAGGGCAACATAGGGATTTATTTTTTTATCTGACATTTTTAATACTCCTTGTTTCTGTTTCCTAATAATTAGGGTATATTTCATTTTACAACGTATATTCAAACTTTTACTACGGTTTTATTATAGCAGGATTTTAAAGATCATATTTTGGATATATAATACTTAAAAAAGCGGGAGATATTATGAGCAGTTTAGAGATAGAAATATTAATGAAACTGGGGATTTCAGCAGTGCTTGGTCTTGTTATCGGCCTGGAGAGAGAATTAAAAAGAAAGCCGGTCGGCTTAAAGACAAGTTTAGTTATTTCCATAGTAAGCTGCCTGCTGACTATTGTGTCTATAGAATCGGCTTATATGTTTCCTGGTAATGATGACATCAACATAACGATGGATCCTCTCCGTTTAGCTGCCCAAATTGTCTCAGGCATCGGCTTTTTGGGTGCAGGCGTTATTTTAAGGCGGGGAAATGACAGTATTTCTGGCCTTACAACAGCCGCATTAATTTGGGGGGCAGCAGGAATCGGAATTGCTGTAGGAGCAGGCTTTTATATTGAAGCAATGGCCGGAGTGGCGCTGCTGATTATTTCAGTGGAGGTAATTCCTTTTATCATGGGCTTAATTGGTCCCAAACGCTTAAGAGAAAAAGAAATCAACCTGCAGCTGAAAGTAAGGGATAAAGAAAATATTGCTGATATCATCCCAGCGGTAAAAGACCTTGATATATCTATAAAACATATTCGTATTAAAGACCTAGAAGATGAACATCTGCATCTTGTACAGCTGATAGTTGCCGTCGACTACAAAAGAAGAACAACGGATGTTTATTACAGCGTTTCAAGCATCCCTGGAGTGCAGTGCATGGAAATTGATAGTATGCAGTAAAATTTTTTAATAATTCCTCTTGCAAGATAACTCCGATGTGGTTATAATTTTTCTTGTACCACTACTCGGGGGATTAGCTCAGCTGGGAGAGCGCAACGCTGGCAGCGTTGAGGTCAGGGGTTCGAGCCCCCTATTCTCCATAGAAAAAAGCCTTGTATATCAAGGCTTTTTTTATTTTCGATTCAGAATGTTCGTTATTGTCGCTGGACTGTCACGAAATTTATTTTTGGAGTCTTTATACATTTTGAGGTATTTGTTAATACTAACGCACCCTTTTCTTTATGTAACATTCGTCACAATCTTTGTATATAAAAAGAAATGCATTATCGCCCCAACTCAATTAGAGAGTACTAACTATTCTACTTCACTACCAACAGTAGTATTAGCTCCGTTTATTTACTCGCGATTTTCGAAGGCTTGTCCGCGTGAAACTCCAACACTAATTTTACTATCCTGTGAATTCATTGCCCATTCTAAGTCTGACATTGTGTCTTATCAGCCTACTGGTCTTAGTCTTAATAGGTTGAAAAATTTGCAGATATTAACTGGTTCCTATCCACAAAAAACGTGTTACTCGAGAAGAATCCAATTGCAATAATCAGAAGCAAAAAAACTAATTTGACTTGCTGATATCGTAAAGATAGAAAACATAATCATTAGATACACTTGAATAACCCTGTTGTCGTATCATTGCCGTAAGATTTCCGCGGTGATATGTGCCATGGTTAACAACATGCTGAACCAATTCTGAGAAGTAAGTATCCAGACGCCCAAATTTAGGATGTACCGGGGAAATCTCTTTATCCAAATCGCTAATATTATTAAGAAGCTTTTGATATTCCTCTGATAAACTTTGAAATAGCTTTTCCATTTCTTCAAGACTCTTATCCTTTGTCTTGTCTTGAGCAATGGCGATAGAAGCTTGAATCTCTTCCATACTATTCTCCTGCATTACACCAAGCCATACTGTATCTGTCATATAAATATGAACAAGTGCCTTCGAAATCGAGGAAAAAACACTTTGTATTTCCTGATCATAAATGTCCTTGGGTAATTCTTTCAATCGCTCGAAAAACTTTTTGTTTGCCCAAACATGATAATCATACAATTCTAATGCATGATGTTTTCTCATCAAGGATTCCTCCCTTTTAGTTAATTTTCCCTAACTAAATACTTCGGTCCTCACTGTAAAAAACCCTGCCCGTTTGTTGAAGAGAGCAAAAGCACCAATTTCTTTAAGTACAAACCTTCACAAACTCTTCTAACCAACTAAGTTTGTACAAAATCATTTAATTGTAAAACTCCATATGTGTTTTTTCCTTTTTGTAATAATTTAGTCTGTCTTGTAAAGTACCTGTATGAAATTCAAACTTGTGCCCATCTGGATCAGTAAAGTAAATAGACTTTTTATCTTTTTCGTCTCTTGGACGCCCTGACAGAATGTTTACCTTCAATTCTTTTAGCTTACGGTACATATTATCAAATTCCGCTTCTTCTATTGAAAAAGCTATATGTGTATATGATTGGGAAATTTCAGTACGTGGAATATCCTTTTCTTCATTGAGGGCAAGCCATATACCGTTTAAGTCAAAATAGGCAGTACTACTTCCCTTAACTAATAACTTTGCACCAAACACATTTTTATAAAACTCAATAGAAGCTTCTAAATTGGAAACTGAAAATAAAAAATGATTAATGCCTTTTATTGACACCAAATCACCCCAAACTAAGTTTTTTTATATTCATTATTGCACCTGTATAAAGATTTATGATCCCCATCCTTTTACAAGTAAAAAGCTTGAAGATTCGTATTATCTTCAGCTTTAAATAGGACTAGTACAATAAAAACTTTATGAAATAATTTTTTGATATGTAGTCTCATCGCAAATGACAAATAGTTTCGCTGAATCGGGAATTAATTCATGATGACGGCGGGCTAAATCAAGAGAACTTCCATCTGAAATTAAGGTCGCTCCTATTTCAAAAAGTTCCATCGCTGCATCCCTGTATGTGCTCCAATGCGGTTTAGCCTTAATTTCATAGAGGTTTTCCCCTTCAGAGCTGCTCAGCATCTGATTAAAAAGCTTGCTTGAACCGTGGTTGATGGCCGCATGAGCCATGAGGCGGGAGATAGAATCATTTGAAAGGATCAATTCATCAACGTTTGCGTGTTCAAACAAGGAAACGTGCTTATCTTTTTTTATTTCAACAATGGTGTAGATGCTTTTCTCATATTTCTTTGAGATATGTTCCACCCTGGAAGCGATGAGAAGAGTTTTTCCATCGGAGTATTCAGCATGGTCATTTCGGTCATCCGAAAAAATGGCAACTGATTTTGCTTCAAGGATATTGGCTTTCATTAACACTTCCTCTTCAGCAGGATTTCCGCTGACAAAATGGACCCTCTCATGCTCCATGGGTGTTCTTTCAGAATGGTCAACAATGACAACATCACATTTTTGCTTGCTGTGAAGGATCTCCTCTACCACATTTTCCAATTTTTCTTTTGATGCACCAATTAGTATGTAATGCCCTTTTCCCGAATAAGTCAATCGTCCTTCCTCCTTCCATTTCCGGTACATGCTGAAGCTTTCAAAGACTTTCCCTATGATGATACCCATTGCGCCAATGCCAAATGTGTAAAGCAGCAGCATGGTGAAGATTCGACCAAAATCACTTTCAGGAAAATAGTCGCCATAGCCTACTGTGACAAGTGTTGTCATCGTCCACCACAGAGCATCAATAAAGCGCGGAAATGTTTCCGGCTCGGCTGCCCTCATCGTAATGCTGCTGAAGACAATGAGAAATAGTGCAAGAGCCGATGCTTGCAATATACTTATTTTCGTCATTTTTAAAAAAACTTTATGTAGAATCCACATTTTTTTTCACCCCCCTTTTTTAATCCCGAACGGCAAATAATAGGAGAGATTATTTGTAATCGCTCCTCCTATTCTATATCCTGCAGCCGACGGTTTGCCGTTAAGAAGGAAGCTTCCCAATAAAAGTCTGCCCTTCTGTTTTCCCTTTTCACTATTGAAATCAACAGCAGGGTGCTCTACATATTGCTGATAAACTGGCAGATATTCAGTATATGATTGCTGGGCGTCAGCATGGGTGAGGAAGCCTTCATGATTATATATTTCGACCGTATCTCCTTCTCTTCCAAAAACAGGCTTTTTAACAAATGACAGCCCCGACATAATAAAAATATCAGGCTCAAGATAGGTTGGAAGGAAGGATTCTTCAATCCATACATGCTCTTCCTTTGTAAAAAATGGATGTTCCTCCATGTGCAATCCCCAAATAACCGCCTGTACCGCTTTGTTTTGCAGCATAAATGCGGATGGGGGATTAATAATCGCAAGCTTTTCTGCCTCGACCAGTTCCAGGAGCCATAAACCAATCCTGTTTCCATCTGCATCCTCATCGGAAATTAAGTTCTCAATCGGGAAAGTTTGACGGTACAATATATCAATTCTGGATCCCTTTTCATCAAAAAGCCCAATTCCTCTTTGAATCTCCAGTTTATGAAGAGGGATAAAATTAGAAGCCACACCGGAAAGCTTTTGAATATATCGGACTGTTTCCCGGTCTTCGAGGTTGTCTTCATGGGCAGTAAAGACAACATTAGGTGTTTTCAATTTCAATTTCCGTGCATATTGTTCAATGCTTCCACAAACTTCTTTACTCAGTAGACGTTCCATTCCTTCATTTGGGTCTTCTGCTGCAAATTCTTTGCACACCTCACTATTGACATGGAAAAGCTCTTTAATAAATGTTGGGGTATCAGCATTGATTTCAATGCATTTATAGCCAGCTCCGTATGGGATTAGATCAAGCCGGGCAATAACGCTTTCTGAGGCAATGCTTTTCAGTCTGATGAACGAAAGCGTTTCTTTCGGAAATCCCATTTCAATAAGTGTCCGATCTGGCACTTCTCGAAGCAGGCTGCACACCTTAAAAAATATTTTGCCAATTCTTTCACTGACAGTTCGGATACGTTCACGTTCAGTTCTATCGATATAGGCAATATCATATAGTGCATATTCTTCCCCATATAGATCGGCCCAGAAATGATTTATTTTGCGGTAAAACCTTTTTCTTTTATCATGGTAGGCTTTTTTATCCACTATTCCTTCTCTCCTATGTCCTTGATATATAGAACATATACGCCCCTGTCCTCGTCGATTTCAGTAGAAGTCACTTGCTTTTGCCCAATTCCGGGGATATCAACAATATCTTTTAAAAGATAGCGAATGATATCAAAATGCGTTTGACAAGGGATAATGGAAAGCAGTTTATAATTCTCCATTTCACGGTACCTGCGAACCTCGATATTCAGCCCTTTTCCGCGGAAAACTTTTTCGTCCAGCACGTGTGGATTTCTTCCTATGTCTTTAATGACGAGAATCTCCTCTTCTCCATCCATCTCGTTGCAAATAAGCTCGTACTGCTGGCCTCTCATGATAAAATAAGTGCATAGCTGCCTGGCATATAATTCATCAATTCCCACAGATTGAGCAGAATACTCATAAAAAGGTTCGTATTCGCCTTTCCCTTTGTCGATATAATACGTCAGCTTTTTCATCTATTAACCAGCTTTCTTAGTAAGATAGGCACTTTGCCACGATCCAGCCGATTGCCAATGATAAGGAAAACAGCATGACACCTACAGCACGGTTATCATCTTCGATTGCCTTATGGATACTGAAACGAATGGTGATAACTTCTGCCAAAATAAATACAATCACCTGCGAAACGATGCCGATTATACCCCATATGACCATGTCAAAAAGTGAGATGGAGTATTCAGCTGCAGCCCCCAAAACAATGGCAAGACCAATAATCTTTCCTCCAAGCACCAATGCTGCCGAAACATTCTTTTCGGCAATTAAGCTAATTTCCTTCAATTTTGGTGTACTAATCATAAACAGAACAATTCCGGCAGCCAAAAGAAGCAGCGCTACTCCTAAATACGAAGCAAAATTTACATATAAGTTCATAAACATACTCCCTTTCATCAATTCTTTACCTTATCCTCCGTAGCTCTTTTTGCCACTTCCAAATCCAGAGCTTTTCTGTCCCAATTCAGAATTACTTCCCCCTTTAAAAGACGTGCTATTTTTATAGTTTAGAAAATCCTTGCTTTTGTACAAAGCTGTTTTGTTTTTAAAATATTGGCCCCCATAATAATAATGTCTATAATAACTGGAACGGCTGTCATCACATTCCCATACCCCGTCATCTTCATCCCACTCCCAATCACTGCAGCTCGAATCCTCAGGCGGAGGAGGAATTTCCTGAGATTCTGAACCACAGCCGGAAAGACCAAGCATAAGTGCCGTTGATGTAATGCCCGTCATCATTTTTCTCGTTTTTGTCAATATCATCACCCCGCTTCCTCACACTTTTTAATTTACGAATATAAACCACAAAAGATTCGAAAACATTTATTTTTTGAAACAGCGGATTTCTCTTTTTCGAACATTATGTGAAGGACAAGGCGGAAGATTTATGACCCAAGAAAAATGATCAATCGGGACAATGCACATGTCCCCTCGGCCATCAGCTTTAAATCTGAGGAAACACCTTCTAAGATACCTTTGGACGTTGCAATGGTTTCTGATGTATCGCTCGCCCCTACTGTAATCGCTAAGGCAGCTGTACCTGGAGACCCTAGTGTATACATCCTGTCACCGCAGTTTCCAGCAGCAACAACCGACGTTACACCCGCCAGCACCGCATTATTTTATGCCATACTTGTGATATAGAAAGGAATATTATAGGACATTCCCAGAGAAGGGTTGATGACATCCATTCCATCTGCTACAGCCCGATCGATTGCAGCTAAAATTCTTCTGTTGTACCGGAACCATATTGTCCTAATACACGATACGCAAAAATATCCACATCCGGCCCAACTCCTGTCATCGCATAATCGGTTTTATTTTCACCTTGGCCCGCAATACTGGGGGAAACATGGGTTCCATGTTGAGTTTAATAAGTAGCGCCGGTCAATGGATTGAATTCCGCATATCCTGATTATCTTCTGGAATAAAATTGTATTCATTCTCTCACCTGCTATTTTTCTGTGTGTAATGGAGTACTATAGTATTTTTCTCACTAACCTTTATAGCGACCATTTGCTGAAGCCGGTATAAGTTCGTCCTCATAATGGTTAAGTTAGGATTTTATTATATTGATATTTGATATAATTTTATTTCCCGCAAATTTCATCAAGTTGATTTTTATGATAAAACACTGTCTGGCAACCCATGTCACTTTGACCGAACATTTTCTTATATATTAAGTGTTGTTTCACATATACAAACCCCAGCTGTCTTCATCTGAAGAGCTGGGGTTCTTAATTTTTTTGATCCAACTATTTATCTGACTGTCTAAAGGGAAAAATATTAAGTTAGACTAACTGACCGTTCTCTTTTACAACTGGTCTGAAGGATATATGGGCGGGTCAAGCTGAATTTGTTTATCTGGATAGATTTTAGAAATAACGGAAGAACCCAATAATCGATTTATTTCATTTGCTGGCATTTCCATTGAAACTCCGTTTAAAGCAGCCTTATAAGTGTGTTTAATCCGATACGGCACTTTATTATCCTCTAATAATGAGAGAAGTTTCCGGAACGATTGATGACTTTGTTCAACTTGCCTTTTAGCTTCCTCTAATGTCAGGGTGAGTCCTTTCGCTTTCGCTTCTAAAACAGCTATTTTTGCAGGTTTCGTTTTGAATTCAATTATAATGGAAACGAGCTGATTGTTTGAAAGGTCAATGGATGGATCTACCTTGGCTGACGAATGCATCTTTTTTCCACCACCTTGTCATCTTTTTGAGAATCATTCTTTCCTTTATTAACCTGACATCCACCAAATATAATGTAACACTTCTTCCTAAGATGTTAACCCCTTCCTACTTGATAGAATTTTTCAAAAATATTATTCCATCAAATTTCATTATAATGAAACATAATTTGATATCAATAATAAATATAGAACTCAGCAAGTGTTGATGACCAAAATAGGATTTCTAGCTATTAGGATTTTTACCTTTAAAAAATCTGCTTTCAGCTATGGGGTGAATTTTGCATATATGAGGGAAAAACTATTAAATTTTATCGTGAGAAGGCTAAATTAACACAACAGCAGCTTGGTGAGGGGATTTGCTCTGATACACATGTCAGTAAAATTGAAAGGGGGATTACAGATTATTCTCCAGAAATCACTTGCTGTTTTCTAAACGGCTCGGAATTAATATTGAAGAGGAGATCATGCGATCTAAAGATATCAAGATACTTTCCCCCTGACCATTTGATTAATAAATTCAACTTCCGGCAACTAGAATAATTCAAAATGGATGGGTACCCTAGTTAAAATTTTATATAATGCTCATTAAAGCGGCAATGGGGGGAATTATTCCGCTGACATCAATGCTTTAACAGTCTAATCCAGTGCATCCATAGAAAAATAGATTAGAAAAGGAATACTGTCTACTTTTGTAGCTGAGCCCTCTTCCTCATTGGATTTAGGCGGGGCAAGCTTTACTTCTAACTCACTGTAAACTGCTTTCACGACTTCCGATTCCAGAAGATTCTGGATTTCGTTTGCCGGAAGTGTTACAGCGGCTCCATTTAAAGCATTTTTATATGTATGTTTGATCTCATACTTTGCATTTCCCGATTTAGCCTTTTTGCCTATTTTGTCCTGCAGGTCTTTCGCAAACTTTTTGTGTGACGCCTCTATCTTTTTCTTGGCCGCTTCAAGAGAAACCTCTTCCCCCTTCAACGATTTTTGAACTTTTTCTACCTTTGCTGGAAGCTGTTTAAATTCCACGATAACATTCACTTCTTCTGTGCTCTCCAAATCAATATCCCTAGATAATTGGAGTCCCTGCAAAGACCGGTTGGCTTCTAGCTTTTGCAAAGCTTCGCGCTGCTCTTTCGTTAGACTGGCTAAGATGTTCATGGCATCTGATTGAGTTTCTGCATGTCCAATAGATTCATAGCCTATTGGTGCGACACCGCCTATGAGCAGTCCAAGGCTTAATGCCACTTTTGAATATTTACTTTTACTCATTGATTCAACCCCTCTACTTTACTGACTCTAATTATATTTTCTGACAATTAGATTGTCATTGGGGTTAATTCAACAAAGTAAACATGGATAATTGATGGTTAAATAGGACCATTTCAACGAATGAAAAGCAGAAAAATCACTAATTTATAAACATTAAGATATATATAGACAAAAGGATACACAACTATTTTCCTGTTGTATTTGGACAAAAAACCTTTCTCTATCAAATCCAGGTTTCTACTAACGCAGAATCATCATCAGCAGATTTAGGCATTAAAGTGAAACCATCCGGTATTTCCTTTCTTATTGCATCTAAACTGACTCTCATGATTATATATTCTGTCGGCTTATCCGTATCGAAAATTCGTGCAACAAACATTCCGCGATAATCTTTTGGATTTGAGAATATGCAAATAATCGGCATTTGATATTGATTGAAATTGATCTCTTCAAAAGAATTTATTAATTGATCTGTGTCTGCCATTTATCTATCTCTCCTTGTATATTTTTGGACAATATTATTGAATACAACTGGCACAATGTCACTTTCACCATTTTATTGTAATCGTAAATTGAAAGGAAGACATCCATTACGCAAAATTAATAGCGACTAAAAAATAACAAGCCACCGTTTTGTACATTCAGTGGCTTGTTATTAATATTATAAAACTAATTAATATTTTGCTCCATCATCCATTTGTTTAGCTGTTACATTTAAGTTTGAACTATATGTAACTCCCTGATATTCGTTTCCTGCATTTTCATTAAGTTTAATAGCGAAAGAAAGATCGATGTACTGGTCATCGTTTAATTGCCAGAACTCATGCTTCTCACCCTCTTTTGATCCATCGCCTAACAACATCTTTGGTTTTCCTGCCATGCCTTTTGCAGCTGGTTCAGCCTCTGCTCCCTCTACAAACCCTACGATCATTTCAACTCCAGGAGCAATGGTCTTAGCTGCCTGCGTAACTTCATTAGTCGTTCCTTTGAAAAGCTGGTCAAGATAAATTCTTGATTCTTCCAGAATATCCTCGGTCATTTCTTGCCCTTCTGAAAACTTATAGGCAATGTATCCAACCTTATAGGCATCTAAAGGAACATCTGTGCTTAGAGACTGATTGTATGTAGCTTTCAGATAAGCATCCATATCTCCAGTGTTTTCTATTTTCAGCCACTCCCCATATTTTAATTGAGAAGGAGCAAACCCGGTAGCTTCGATAATTTTTGTCTGCATGTCCTGGCTGTTGTTAATTTCCAGTGTGCCATTTGTAATCTCACCTGAAGCATTCGTCTGGGAGGTAAACCAGGAATATGTACCAAAACTGCCTGACACAACAATCGCTCCGACTAACGCACTTCCTAAAAAGGCATTTTTCAACTTAAACATGTGTATCCCCCTATTATTTATTATGATTTGGTAAACTCCTCTTGCTTCTTCTCTTGCTTCTTCGCTTGCTTCAATTTTTCATATACGGTTAAACAAATATAACCTGTTAATGGAAGAACAATGAACAGCAGAAAGCCCATCGGCCCTTTCGTATAGTTGGAAAGAAAACCGAGCTTCGGAATATGAAACAGCTCTTTTCCTGCTATGTCACCTGCTGTTATAGCCTCTTCATCCGCCGTATTGTTGTTATCACCTTTTGTAAAAAAAAGTCTTTCCCCATTTTTTTCAACGATAGATGTTATTCTATGGGTAATGAGGTTCTTTTCTTCGTTGTAAAAAGAGATAATGTCACCTTCTTTAAGGTCCTCTGCATCAATCTCTCTAGTAATAATGACATCCCCCGCTTCAAAGACAGGAACCATACTATTCGACAATACGGTCAGCGGTTTAAATCCAAAAACGGTTAATGGTTTGTTGCTGCTAATGCTTGCAAAGATGGAAAGTATGATCATCATGATGAATAATATAATTGCTGCTGGGACTGTTTTTTTTACTAAAAACATTACTTTTTCCAATACTCACCCTCTATTCCCGTATATATGATTAGTAATAATATTGACAGATTTAATCAGAATTTAATTACTATTCTGATTAATAATTATATTATTGCACAGTTCTAAAAGTTGTTGTATTGGGGTTTTAAGAGAGGAAATTACTCATGAAGATACAGGTATTCATTCCTAAAAATCCAGGATTGAGGAACTGGATTTCTTAAAAATATGCGCAGATAGCCGAAGCATGCCTAAATAACCAGTCTATATCACCTAAGTAATTCCCCCAAGCTTTGTCTGCTTAAGGCTTGTACTATTATAAAAATTTCAGCTGCAGCTTGTTTTCAACACGGTAAATCATACAGGCATCCATTTTTTCCAATCTAATAGGATATACAAAAGGAGTGATGGCAATGCCTTTGCAGCAAAAAATCAGATATTTAACAGGCCAGCCTGTTGAGATTTCATTCACCAATGGGCAAGGTGCAACGTGGGTTTTATGCGGAGTATCAGGTACAAAGGTTCTTGTTATTGAATACTTGTATCAAGCTCAATTTGCCTTAAAGCAATATGATGCCTTTATGATTCAGGATATTAATGGATTTCCTCCTTGTCATAACCAGCAGCCGCTTTATTAAAGAAATTGATATCTTTTGGGATATTACTCTTTCCTTATCTCTTTTATTAGTCAGAATAAATAAAATAGCTTTCCTATTCTGGTTCCATTTGCTTTGCTCATTGGTGGGACCAGAATTGAAAAGCCGCTGCTCTTTATAAAATAATGTCAAATATCTTCAATTACACAAAGTTATTATATTATAGGATTCTTTCTAAACGATGATTTTATATAACAGGGAATCCACGATTTATTTTACGAGTATTTTCTCTTTCTTTAGAATTTTAAATAGATAGCTAAGGAATTCTTCTCTTAGATCTTCTCTTCTTAGCGCAAAATCAATTGTTGCCTGTAAAAAACCCAGTTTATCCCCAACATCATACCTAGTTCCTTCAAAAGCAATCGCAAATAGTGATTCTGCCTTTGACAATTCCTTTAGTGCATCTGTTAACTGAATTTCACCGCCTAATCCTGGAGGGGCATTTTCGAGGATATCAAAAATCGTAGGAGTAATGATATATCTGCCCAGAATTGCTATATTAGATGGAGCATTTTTAATAGAGGGTTTTTCAATCAGACTGTTTACCTTGAATATGCTTTCTTTAATATATTCACCTTGGATTATGCCGTATTTACTGATTTCATTTGTATTTACTGTTTGGACTCCGAGAATTGTTGTTTTATATACTTCATAGGCTTCTATCAATTGCTTTAAACATGGTTTTTTTCCATATACAATATCGTCGCCTAATAGAACTGCAAAAGGCTCATTGCCAATAAAGCTTTTTGCACAATATACCGCATGACCAAGTCCCTTTGGCTCCTTTTGCCGAATATAATGAATATTGATCATCTCTGAGATAGAGCGCACTTCATTTAGTAATTCATATTTTTTCTTTGCTTCGAGCTCAAGTTCGAGTTCTAAAGATTTATCAAAGTGATCTTCAATCGAACTTTTATTTCTTCCTGTTATTATTAGAATTTCCTCTATCCCGGATTCCACTGCCTCCTCTACAATATATTGAAGTGTTGGCTTATCAACAATAGGCAACATTTCCTTTGGCTGTGATTTAGTTGCCGGTAAAAATCTAGTTCCCAAACCCGCAGCCGGAATGATTGCTTTTCGAATTTTCATGTAAGATCCCCCCAAAAAAACTCCTTAAGCAGTATCTGCATTTCCCTTGTCTCGTACTACTATTAGTATGCACTACTGCCTACAATCAGAAGAAAAACTTCAAATGAGTTGCTAGAAAGGCTCTAGATTTTTTAAAGGAATCTTTAACACTGCATGTCGAACCTTAAACTGTATTAAATGTTTATTAAAGTGGTTCGAAGCGGTTGCCTGATTTCCCACTATTTAAGATGCGATTTGCAGGTATTGTTCTCATGTCTAAATAATTATAATTGCTTTCTGCTTTAAATATAAAAATAGGGTCCGAATGCTGTATTTGCTCCAGATCCCAGCAAATTCCGTCAACTTTATTAATTTGCCCTTGAATGGTCATAATTCGTTTAGTGTTGGGTGTTGGCTGTATCTGTAAATTTGTGAAGGAATTTCCGCTGCATTCATTTGGAATGGTTTCGCTCCCTTCCAAGATAATATTATCAATGCAATCATCCAAAGAAATCTTATCAAAACGATTTGCATTCACGTAAGCAAATCCGCTTGCAGGTTTAACTGCTTTTAAATAAAGCCCTCTCGCAAATCCTACAATTTTGATATCCATAAAATTCACAAAAGAGATTTCATGTCCACTCCCGCCTGAATACAAGTGAATTCCAGTTCCTGATACTGTTCCTGACCAATTTATTATCACAATGTTATTTAGTGAAGCATTATGCCATGTGTTATAGTACTTATGCTTTCCGTCCAAATAAATAACCTCTTTGGTGTAGCCTTTATAATCAACCATAATACTGGCGTTCCACAGCGAAGCATCCCTCTCTAATTCAAATCCTCTAACGTTTGCTCCAATGATAAATCTTGTCCCATAACTGCCTTGCAGCTTCACCCCCTGTTTGATAATAACGTTACCTGTCATGTAATAATCCTTATTTGCTGCAATAACGGTTTTTTTATTATTTTGAAAGGCGAAATTTATTGCCGCCTGAATTTTCGATTGTGCTGTACTGCCGGCGAAATCTTCAACGTAAACAATATTTGGATTTTCTGCCATCATAACTCACTCCATCCAATTTATTACTATATTGTATGTATCTTTAAATTCAACGAATAAACGAATAACCTATGCATCCAAAATTAATATTTAAATTGGAAGAATTCGAATGATTGATTTCAATTATTCTTTAGTAAACAATAAGTAAAAGAAAAGAACCAGCCCCTAATTTTTTCTTGAGAGCCGGTTAACTGTTTTCTATTAACTGATTATTGAATGCTTCTTTAAGGCATTTACTGAGTAATTTGCAAAATACCATAGTGCGGAAGCGAAATTAATTTTCTCTACTTTCCTATAGGTATTCCATGTTTTTTGAGCGGATCTGAGTTTATTGCCTGATAGGGAATGCTCTCTCTTTCTATAAATAGCCAACTCCTCATTTAGGCCATATGCATGGATCCCTTTAGATAAAATGGAAAGCCAAAGTCCGAAATCCTCTGAACAATCTCTATATAAAGGCATTTGCACGAACCCTAATTGTCTTATATCAAGCATTACAGTAAGTGTCCCTATCGCCGTATTTTTTAGTAAGCTATGATAAGTCGTTCTTGGCGGGACATAAATAACTTCTTTTGCTTTTTCCCCGCTTTCATTCATTATTCTGTAGCTTGTATATGAAAAAGCTATGTGATTTCTTTTCATGAACATTAACTGTCTTTCCAGTTTCTCCGGAAGCCAAATATCGTCACTGTCAAGAAAGGATAGGTAGTTCCCTTTTGCTGCTGCAATACCTAAATTCCTGGCATAGGCAGGACCCTTGTTTTCTTTCAGCTGTATTACTTTAATTCTGGATTCATCATGCATCTCTTTTTTTACTTTCTCTAATGTGTCATCAGAAGAACAATCATCAATAATAATCAATTCCCAGTTCTGAAAAGTTTGTGCTTTAACGGATTGGATTGCAGAGCAAATATAGTTTGAAGAATTATATGACGGAGTAATAATCGAAACAAGATCCTGAACTGAAGTTCCCATTTTTGGCATCTCCTCAATATTCATTTTTCATGTTGGAGTATATCTTCATAAACAAATGATTAGAAAGTAATCTCTAAATTGCCTTATCTTGTTTCAGACTTTTTATTAGATTCTGATGTCCATAATTGTTATTCTTCAATAATCCTTGAGCTCTATCTCGCTGAAGGACTACTTGCAATGTTTGAAACAAAATTTTTAGATCCAATGAAAAGGAATAATTTCGCACATATAATAAATCAAAGCGCAGCTTATCCTCAGCGGTCGTAGAATAGTAAGCTAATACTTGAGCAAGTCCTGTAATGCCCGGTTTAACTGATAATCTATAAGGATAATCGGGAAGTTTTTCTTTAAATTGGCTAATGAAGAATTCTCTTTCCGGTCTTGGACCAATTAAGCTCATCTCCCCTTTCAATACATTAAGGAGCTGGGGGAGCTCATCTAAACGAATAGCCCTTAAGAATCTTCCAATTATTGTTATCCTTGTATCCTTACTTGCAGCCAATACAGGACCGGTTATTTTTTCAGCATCCTCTATCATACTTCTGAATTTATAGATCCAATATGGTTTTCCATTTATCCCTATCCGTTCTTGTTTATATATAGCTGGACCACTAGAGGTCAGTGGGATTATTATAAGCAACAGTAAAAAAATCGGACTTGCAAGTACAAGCAGGATTACTGATGTGACTACATCAAAACCCCGTTTAATTATCCGCTGCCAAATGTTTAATCCAGGAGCATTAATTGGAATTACCAGCATATCACCAACTTGTTGTGATTTAGCAGATTGTACAAACAAGTCCGAAACATGAGGAACGATCAGGACCTCCTTCCCGTTCTTGATGCATAAGTTGAGGATGTCGCTTTTTAACTGTCCGATTATAGTAGGTGCAAGGAGAAATACATCGAATTTATTTACGTAGTTTTCTAAATGCGCTATTTGATTTAAAGGTAAATATCCTGAAATTTCAAACCACTTATGCCTATGGAATTTTTGTGCCAAAGACTGGCCAGTATTCTCATCCTCACAAATAATGATTACTCTTTTACGGCCATGTAATTTATTAGCAATAAGCCATATTCCGGCATGAACGGCCGCCAGCAAAATAATTTGGATAAAGAATGCTTCAATAAAGAAGCTTTTCCGATAAAACAATAAGGATCCTAAGCCGGATGAAGCGGAAACGAAGATTGAAAATAATATCATTGGTAAAACACGGGAATAAAGCTGTGTTTTTAAAGAATTTCCGCGTAAATTCTTATATAAATCAAAGAAATAGAAAAAGATGAAAGCTGCTGCTGAGGGTACCAATAACCAGAGTAAATTTAAGGATTCTAATTCTGCAGGTATTGAAAATACATGGTAAAACCAAATAGTCACTATATACCCTAAAAAAACCAACCCGATATCCAAAATGGCCAAAATCAATTTACACTACTCCTTTTCACAGTGTCCTTGGGGGAAGTTTGGCTCAAATCCATAATAGGAATTTCCAGCTCAGAGGGCGGATTTGTAATAGCACATATTAATAACACTTCCGATACTCCCCGAGAGTATTTTCCACCATGCTATCTAATGAGAATTCATCCTCCACTTTTCTTCTGGCATTTTCAATTAGCTTATATTTAAGTGACTCATCGGATTCCATTTCTAGTATTATTCGGCAAAACTCTTCTGCTGAATGACTGCTTATTAAAAAACCAGTCTCTTTATCAATAATGGCTTCCCTTATACCGCCCCGATCTATAGAAATAACGTTGGTTCCCACAGCCATAGCCTCTAAAATAACCATTGGGAATACCTCACGATAAGAAGTTAAGAGCAGAATGTCTATATTTTTTATAAATTCCTCCGGTCTGTTCACAGAACCAATCAATTTAACCTTATGAGACAGATTGCAGGTTTCAATCATGGTTTTGATTTTTTGCTTCCTCGGACCATCACCCGCAATATAAAATATAATTTGCGGTTTATCTCTTAGCTGATCTGCAATTCTAATAAATAATTCATGGTTTTTTTCCTCAGATAATCTTGCTAATATACCAACTTTAAAAAAATCACCTTTTTCCTCTTGATTAAAGCCAAATTGGTTCAAATCTACTCCGTTGTACACAGTCTTAATTTTGTTTGCCTTTATCCCAGCCTTAATAAGGTTGTTTTTTTCAAAGTCACTTACTGTGATCACTCTTTCAACATACCTATTTATTAAATAGGCAAAGACCCTGCGGCTTCTATTCTCAAGGATTGTTACATTATGCTTTGTATACATTATTTTAAATTTAATGCCAGATATTTTTCTGACACATATACAGTAAAGAACCATCCTTAAACTATTCGCGTGAACCAGGTCAATTTTTTCATCAGAAACTATCTTTACCAGTTTCTTCATATTCTGAGTATGGCTCGTTCTGCTTAGTTCGTGAAAACGGTGTTTATTTTTGATTCTTTCGTACAGTTGGCCGTGTCCTGCTGCAAAGTGAAAAGTAATATTTGAATCATGCATGAGGTTCTCTAATTTACAAAAATACATTTCAGCTCCTCCGAAATCTAATTTGTCTGTAATAACCAGGATATTCACGCTTTGCCTTCACCTCCTATTCATTTTTTTCTGCGGAATGGACAGGATAAATCACTGCGCCTCGCTGATTTATTTGATTTTTGTTCCGTTCATTATGCAAATAGGTTGATAGGATCGCTAAGTACAAAAAAAACATATCGTTAATAATGATCGAGAGGAATCCCATTTGAAGTATTATTCCAAAAAAAACAAGTAAGAGATAGGGTTTGTTTCTATATAACTTACTTTGGATCAATTGCATAAACACTGTAAGAATAAACACACCGAAACAGGATATGCCGATTAATCCTGATTCTGATAAAATCTCCAAAAAGGTGTTATGGACCTGAAGCGAATCACCATATTGAAATGAATTATATTCGGGAAAATTATAAGCTCCAATTCCTAAATACTTATTGGAAACAAAGAAATCCCAGGCTCTTCCCCATAATTCCAATCTTCCGCTTCCGCCATCCTCTGCAAGATCTTCTATTCTAGATCCTAAGATACTGAAAAGATCTAATTTCATATAGAAGACCGCAAGGTAAACAGCAGCTGATAGAGAAACAACCATCCCAGCTAGAAGCTTTATCCTTTTTAAAGGCTTATCTTTCAAAATATAAAGGCATAGAATAATCAATAATACTAATAGTCCTCCCCTTGAAAAGGTTAATAAATTTGTAAGAATACAAAGGAGCAATCCCATTTTATTTTTCATGGATTTTGAATGGCATAAAAAATAACAGAAAAAGAGAGTATTATAAAAGACAAAGTAATTTGGATCCTGCAGTACTCCGATTAACCTTGGGTAATTACGGTCAAGCATCACACCCCATTCATAGATTCTGTCACCCTCAAAGTCAAAGCCGAGTCTCTGCAGCCCTATCAAATATAAAATGAGGCTTAGGGTATTAAACAAAACACCTGCATCGGCAATAGCTCTTTCGATAGTCCAATTATTAGTACGGCCGATGATTGATTTAATAATGAAATAACATGCAATATAAAGTATAATCCCCAGTAAAATTCTTATACTTGCAGAGGGATATAACGCAAACGCTCCTGTAAAACTATACATTAAGTAAAAAATCAGCATTGCCACTTCAAATCCATGCAGGCGCTGAAAGTAAAATGAACTTATATGGACTAGTAAATATAAAAAAGAAAAGATCAAGTATGGCTTTATGGCAAAACCGATGTAAATATAATAATTTGCCATAGTTACGAGCAAAAAAAGGAAGAATAGTGTGAAGCTGGCTTTTTGTTTTCTGATCATAATACCTTGGTCCATCTTATCCTCCCTGCGTTTCCTTGACCCTCCATTTATTAAGTACTCTTGTCATAACATCAAGAATCATATTCTTCATCTCTTTATCTATGAAAATGACTAGAACCAATAGAAGAAAATGAAATAAGAAAACGATGATATAGTGAGAATCAGTAAACAGTTTTATACTGCAGATGCAGATAGCAAAAAATAATAAATATGGAAATAAAGCTTTTTTTGCTATTATCCAGCGATTAGGATTACAGATCCAAAACCCCAAAAGTGCAATTCCTTCAATTGCCGCTCCTGCACATGCAGCACCGGCTATGCCATATGATTTACTGAACTGAATATATAAAGGGATGCCTGTAATAATGGCTATGGCCTGTATGGCAGTTCGGTAAGATTGCAGCCCTTTAGTAGTTAGCCCGTCAGCTAATGCAATATTTATAGCCTGCAGAGTAACCATTAAAGATAAAATCTTTAGCGGAAATGAAGCATCAATCCACATTTCACCAAATAATAAACGGATAACTGCATCCGATTTAGCATACAGGGGAACTGTTATCGTTATACCAGCCAATGCCATCAGTTTAATAAGAGTAATGTTTTTATGTAAGTGCTCCTGTAGTTGATTATTATTATATGCCCTGAATAACACAGGGTAGTAAGCTCCTGCTATAATAAACGGGATTTGCTGCAGTGCCTGGGGGATCCGGTATGCAACTGCAAATATGCCTACTTCACTTAGGGTCAAAGTTTTTTCTATAATAAGAGGGCCTAAATGAGGTAAAATGACAAAAAGCAGGCCACCAAGCGAAAATGATCCAATATTTCGCAATAGTCCCTTATGAAACGAACTTTTCATTCGTATTTGCACGTATTGGCGTACTTTATATATTCCAAACGCTCCTGCTGCCAGGTAAGAAAAGCCGTATAAAGTGCAGATGATTAAATGGTTTAAATTAAATATTAATCCAGCAGACAATGTGACAACTAAACAAACAGAGGCTATAATCCGGATTAAGCCGCAATAGTGCATTCTCTCAATCATTTGAAAGAATATGGTTCCAATACTTTGCAGAGTAAGCCCTAACACCATAGGAATAATTAAAAAATATGATGTTAAAATGAACTCTTTATTCCATGAATTTGTAAAATGAATTATGGCAAATCCACATAAGAGAGAAACAGCAAGTAAAATGATTCTAACCTTCAAATAAGAGGAAATTAGAATTGATAGGTCCACGTCTTTCTTAGATCCTTCTCTTAACACAATGTTGTTCAGCCCGGCATCTGTTAAATATCCCATAATCATTGCAAAAGCTAACGCTACACTAAACATGCCATAATAATAGGATTGAAGATAATTAGCTAAAATAATTAAGGCAGCAGCATTTAAACCACTCGATAAGGCGGTACTATAAAATAAGTGAAATATATTTTTTCCTATAGTATGTTTCTGTAATTTTTTCAATGGCATAGCCACCCGCGTGTTAGTTAGGCATTAACCTGTTTGATAAATAACCCCTAATATTTTGCTGTTTTTCCGTTCTAACTTCATTTTTGCTTTGAAAGCATCATCTTTTTTTGTCTTGTTTTCCTTAAGTACTAATATGGTTCCATCACAATAACTCGCTAACACTTGAGAATCTGATGCAGATAAAATAGGCGGTGCCTCAAAAATAACAACATCGTATTCTGTCCTGCAGCAGCTTGCCATATCCTTTATTTTGCTGGCTACCCATATTTCTGATGGATTTGAAGGAACTGGACCTGCAGGCATTACGAATAAGTTTGGAATAAGCGTCTCTTTACTATTCAAATGGATGCTTTCCGCATACCTAACTGCATTTGTAAATCCATTTTCATTCTTCATCTGAAACCAATGATGGAGTGAAGGGCTGCGAATATTTGCATCTACCAAAAGCACCTTTTTTCCCTGTTCGACAAAAGCAATCGCCAATTTAGAAGAGATAATAGATTTCTGTCCCTCCTCACTGGGTGAAGTTACCATTAATAATGGGGATTCACTATCATATAAATGTTCTATATAAGTACTAATCATACGAATTTGCTCTGAACAAATGGATTGGCCACTTTGTTGGACCATCTTGGTATATTTTTTTATTTTCTTTTTTTTAAACACCGATTTGTCTCCCTTTTTCATTATTTACTAAGGATGCCTGATGTTTAACTCCAGTTTTATTCTTATACATTCTTTTGCTTTTTTTTAAATTAACCTGTCCCAGGACAGGAAGTCCCAAAGTCATTTCTACTTCGTTTACATTTTTTATTGATTCATCCCAATACTCTCTGCACATGGCAAGTCCCACTCCAAGAAAAAGGCCTATTACCAGACCAATTGCGATATTCAATGACAAACTTCCGACAACTTTAATCGATGGGTCTGTATCATTGTCGCTTAATAGCTTTATATCCTGCACATCAAACTGAGCATTCATTTTATTAACTGTTGTTTTAGCAATCGTATTGGCAATTTCCTTGGTCGTACCCAAATCATGCCCTCTTACCACTACGTTGACTATTTGTGAGTCTCGATTGTTTTGGACAGCTAACTTTTTCTCTAGTTCATCATCTTCCAAATTAAACTGTTCTTTAACAGAATTCAGGACAATCGGACTCTTAATTAGATCAATTGTTGAAGCAAGCAGCATGTTAAGTTCCTGTGAATCTCCATATTGCCCATCCTTTTTTGTCAGCTTGCCGATAAGTATATTCTCAGTTGCTTCATAAGTCGGCTTTATAACATAAATGGACAGACACAAAGTCAGAAGGAAAATGCAAATCACAGTAAAAATAATGGTCAGCCATCTTTTTTTCATTATCTTGAAAAATGTTTTTAGATCTATATGTTCGTTCATGGAAACCTCCAAAACTTTTATGCCTTTAATTGAATTTGGTCCATAAAGGCAACCGTTTCTCTTAAACCATCTATAAAAGTATACCGGGGCTCCCATTTCAGCAATTTAAGAGCTTTTTTATTTGATAAACAGCTATGCCTTATATCTCCTTCCCTTTCCTCATGGTAAATTGGCATAACCTCAGACTCTAATAGATAGTTCAGCTCGTTTACAATATCTTTAATGGAAGTTTGAGTATTATTACTTATGTTAATTATTTCATTATCACCATAAAGAATAGCTGCTGCATTTGCTTTGGCAACATCCTTTACAAATACAAAATCTCTTGTCTGGAAACCATCTCCATAAATATTCAAGGATTGTCCAGTTATTGCCCTCTCAATGAAAATAGCAACTACTCCTGCTTCACCCTCTGTATCTTGCCTCATGCCATAAACATTCGAGTACCGTAAAATTGTGTAAGACAGTCCGTACAGATCTGAAAAAAGCTTAATATAGGATTCAGCATTTAGTTTCGATAAGCCATAAAAGGATATAGGTAATACAGGATGTTCTTCGTCAATCGATAAATATTTTGGATTTCCATATAATGCAGCTGTGGATGCGAATATAAATTTCTTCGTTTGATGCCTTACACATGCATTCAAAAGATTGATTGTTCCAATAATATTTGATTCTCCATCTAATTTTGGATGAATCAATGAATTGGAAACTGACACTTGTGCAGCTTGATGAATTACATAATCCGGTTTTTCTGCCAGGAAAATTGGATCTAAATTTCCGCATATATCAATATGGTAAAATCTAGCTCCGGCAGGAATATTGTGTTCTTGTCCAGTTACTAAACTGTCCAAAATAACGACTTCATAATCTTCTTTAATAAGCTCTTCGGCAATGTGGGAACCAATAAATCCTGCTCCGCCGGTTAACAAAACCTTCATAGTATTCACCTTTCCGTTTAAAGAATTTTTCTCCTCGAATTGATAGTTCATTTTTCACCATTGATTCGAGAAAACCTGACTCTTTAAACAAATATATGTAGTCCCAGCCATTATATAACCATACTTTTTTACTATTATTTTCAAATAATATCCAGTATTAAGAAAAACTGTATATTCGATTTAAATTGAACCTTAATCCTATTATTTTTTGTAGGACTTAAACAAGAAAAGCTGTCCCTAATAATGGGGACAGCTTTTCTTCGTCTAGAATTTATCTCTCATTTGGCATTGTAATGATTACTTTTGTCCCTTTCCCCTCCTCACTTATTAATTCAAAAGTTGCATTCTTTATTAATTTCACCTTTGTATATGGATTAATGAAGCCTATCCGGTGGTTATATCCCCTATAAAGCTGATTTTGCTTTTCCTTTGACATTCCAATTCCGTTATCCTCTACTACTATTTCAGCCTTATTTCCTTTTTGACGAATGGATAGCTTAATTCGTCCACCGTCTTTCTTTTTGGAAACGCCATGCTGAACGGCATTTTCTACTAGCGGCTGAATTGTCATGGATGGAAGCATTATATCTATGCTTTCATCTATATCCCAATCAAAGAATAATAGGTCACCAAACCTGATTTTTTCAATTGCTAAGTAGGATTCGACTAGTTCCATTTCTTCCTCTATCGAGACCATGCTATGATGCTTCGTATAATCTAGTTTAGATCGAAAATAAACTGCCAGATGTTCAAGCGCATCCCTTGCCCTATCCGCGTTTTGATAACTCAGCCCAATGATAGTGTTCATAGTGTTATATAAAAAATGCGGAGTGATTTGCGCTTGATAGTAACTTAATTCATTGTGAATGGACTGGCTAACAGAATCCTTCATAGCGAATAAGGATTTGATTTTGGCCAGTAACTCCAGTTTATCAACTGGTTTTTGAATATATTCGTTGGCTCCAATTTCCATACTATCGAGTATCGGCACTATTTGATTTGTTGACCCAATCATGAGAATAGGCAGTTCTGTTAAGAGGTACCTTTTTCTGATCATTTGGCAAAGTGCAATACCAGACTGATTCCCCAGATTTAAATCAATAATCAGCATATCCGCCATCACACCTTCAACCTTTTCAAAAGCAGTTTTTTCATCATGAGAAATTGTAATCGAGTAACCAGAACTCTTTAAATAGTATTTAAGATATTGATTATTTTCGGTATTGGCACATGCAAATACAATTTCCTTTCTGCTATGATTGCCAATTTCTTCAGGATAATCACGTAACAATTCCAAGTCAGCAGAAACTTCCCCAAGTAAATCTTTATCTTCGTAAAAAAGATTTTTATAGGCTGGGAGCTTTATAGTAATGGTTGATCCTCTGCCTTTTGAAGAATCTGCCCAAATCTCACCTTTCATAAGATGGACAAATTTCTTTGAAATGCTCAGGCCAATTCCAATCCCATCATGTTTGGAATGGTCAGGTATCTGGTAAAATGTTTCAAATATTTTTTCCAGGTATAAGGAATCCATCCCTTGCCCAGTATCTGATATTTCGATATGCACACTCTCTCTCACTCTAAAAGCACTGATGCGAATTTCACCTGAAGCTGTATGCCGAATAGCATTATCGAGCACATTGAAAATTACTTCTTTCAATATATTGCTATCAGCTATTACACTTGGCATCTTCTTGGGTATGTCATCTACCAGTTTGACTTCTTTAGGAAGCTTTAGGACATCCCGCAGCTCAAGCACCATTTCTGAGATAACGTCTAGAGGAACTGGTCTTAATCTTAATGAATGGTTTATACTGGAACTTGCATGCCTTAGGTTGTTTACTAGACGATCTATTTTTTTCCCTGAACTTTGCATCTCCAGGATATATTTAAGCTGCCTTTTATTTAACGGCCCTTCCTTACCTTCCATTAACTTTTTGGAATGCCACATAAAAGTACGCAATGGTTCCATTAACTTATCGGATGTTTTGATCAAAAACTCATTTTTTAGCTGATCCTGGACCAGCAAGTCTTTTGAGAGATTATCAATCATAATAAAAGAAAGCTGTCTTAAATAGCCTATATAGAGAGACAGGCATATCGTCATGATTAAAAATAAAAACAAGGGTATCTTGCCTATATCAATCTGCAGGAATAATTCAATGCCTAACGCAGCACCATAGCAGGTGAATGAAATGGCAGCAGTTAGGATATATTCACATCCGCTCACCTTTTCCCTGTAAGCTCGAAAAAGGATAAACAGGATATAGATGTAAACACTCCCAAGTAAACCAATTAAGCTAACCTGCATAAATATCATAGGTATCAATGAATAAAACCAGAATAATAATGGCGTTATACTTACATAGGCAATTTTTATAATAAGCAGAATAGACATCCACTTCGTAATTTTTATTGAAGACTGCTTCTTGAATGTACTATGGGCAAACCATAGGAAAAACAAAACCGATAAATGAATAAAACTCAGCTGTAGGCTTAAGAGCACCTTAGAGGAGATGTCTGGGTAAAATAAATAGATAAGTTTTTCTTTTTGGGTAGATATGTAAATACTCTGTGAAAAACAGAATGCCGCAAAATACAGTTCATTTTTTGCGTGTCTTTGCCGGAAATACTGAAATAAAATAAGCAAAGACAGAATCAGGTATCCTGCTGTAATAAATCCCTCGGTCTGTTTCTCTTGAGCGGCTTGAAGCACTATTTGGTCTGCCTCGCCGAATAGTATGGGTTTTACAATTCCACCGTTAGGACTTGCTCGATTGGCAGCGTGAATAATAACATCCATTCGTTTATTCTTGCTTTTTCCGAAAAATAAAAAGGGGCCCTCACGGAATTCATATTCTTTTTTATTTATACTTGGATTACCAATTCCACCCGCTTTTTCTCCATTAATATAAACTCTGCTGGATTGTCTGATAGACTCCGCCCTGAATCCATACATTCCATCCTCTGGGACAGTTATAGTTAGCCGATAGGTTCCCACCTCAATTTTTAGATGGTCTTTATAGCTATATAGAGAATCCCACTTCATCGGCACTTTTAAAAAAATAGGCTTTCTATTACTTTTCTCAAGATCTGCTGGGTTAATTAATTTATTCGGATAAAATCCCCATTCCCCATTTAATTCCATTAGATCCTCGGAAGATGTTAGGTGCATTTGACCTTTATTTACTGCAGAATGATTTCCCCAGTTTAATCCAGATTCTCTAATTATACTTATTAGTGTAAAACCGCAGACTAAGATAGAAACAATGATTGATATTTTACGCTGCATGGCAGTCCTTCCCCTTGACTCACATTTTTCCATATTTTTATGCTTTTTAATAATAGTAAGGTATAATACCAGAAAAGGAAATACTTAGAAATTTATAAGTAAGGAGGCAAATATGATAAGGACAATCATTATAGATGATGAAGAGCTTTCATTGCTGGCCCTTGAAAAAAAACTGCAAATTTTCCCAGATATCAAAATTGTCAGAAGTTATACTACACACGAGAATGTTTTTGATGATTTAAAAAATGAATCTATTGATGCAATATTTTTGGATATTGAAATGAAAGACATAAACGGTATTGAACTTGCGCAGGAAATTTTATCTTCTTACCCTTCAACCCAAGTTGTTTTTGTATCGGGACATACAAACTACGCAGTCAATGCATTTGAACTTGAAAGTATCGATTACCTCCTAAAGCCGGTTACAGCCAAAAGGTTGGAGAAAACGGTTAAGCGTCTGAAAACCCGAACTCAGTCACAGTCAAAGGCAATTGTTAACAAAACCAAACCGATCCTTAAAATTTATTGTTTTGGTGCGCTGCAAGTATACTTCAATGAGAAGCCACTCCGATTTAGGACAGCAAAAACCAAGGAGCTTTTTGCATTCCTGACTGCAAATATGGGAAAGTATGTTCACCGCGACATCATCATAGAAAAACTCTGGCCAGAGCATGATTATAAAAATGCAAAAACATATTTGCACACGTGTTTGTCACATTTAAGAAAAACCTTTTCTGGGCTGGGCATTTCAAATCCAATTAGCTTTATAAACCAAAGCTACTGTTTGATGCTTGATAATGTACTTTTTGATGCTGATGAATTTAATAAATTGGCCAAGGATATATTGAATAGTAAAGCTCTGGACTTTAAAACAATTGAATCAGCAATCGAAAAATATAAAGGACCATTTTTAGAAATAAATGCATATGAGTGGGTTTATGAATATTCAGAAACATACAAGGAAACCCTGCTCCATATACTGACAGCGGCAATTAAGGAGACAAAACGCACAGATTTAAATAAAGCAATATCATACTTAAAAATTTACCAGAAAGTCGAACCATATTCAGAATTTGCAGTACTTAATCTTATTCAAATCTTTGCTGAAATAGGCTTGTGGTCAGAAGCCCTTAAAACCTATCAGTGCTACGAAAAACTGCTGGAAGAGGAAATGGCATTAAGCCCTGCCCCTCAAATAAAAGATTTGTATTCAAAGCTGCTTAATTAAGAAAGTTCAGCAGGCCAAAGCCCTCTGAACTTTTCTCTATATTCCCAAGATATAGCCTCTTTTAGGTATATAATTAGACTGCTTTAACCTAGCATGTCTTCTATTCCAATTGTTTCACAGGATAGGCGTAAATGATATAGCGATCCGGTGCAGAACCGATGTAGGAGAACGGATAGCAGGTCGAAACTGTCAGAACTTCCTCTCCTTTTGGGCCTATCACCGTCGTATTATCAGATGCTACAACCTCCGTCTTCCTTATTTCGTATTCGAATTCCCCATATGTCATTTCCACAATTAAACGGTCTCCTATTTCCAGCTCTCCAAACTTTCTAAATACCGTATCTCGATGACCAGATAAGAGAATTTGTTCATCCTGACCTGGGAACACGGTGGATGAATAGTGTCCTACACCTTTTTCCAGGATTTCCTCATCTGTTCCTTCTATAATTGGCAAAGACCTTTCTAATTTAGGGATATTCAAAACTCCAATGACATCGTTTTCCTTTGGGGAAAATTGATCCACCATCTTTGCCCGTCCATCACTTTTGAAGACAAGCTGCTGTGCTTTTTCCAGAGTTTTGTTTGTACTTACTTTTTGTTGGTAAAATTGGCAGATGGAGATCGTTAATATCAATGCGCCTGTAATTATTAGCAGGGTACTGACTGCTTTTTTCATCCTATCTTTTCCTTCCATTTTTGTTACCGGTATTTAAAACAACTTGGAAATGTTAAGTCCCAAGTTGTCTGCCGCTAACCATTTTGTAAGTTTTTCAAATTGCAGTCTAACAGTTTATCGTTCAGAAACATAAAAAGCAATCCTCTGAATAATGCTGATTTTCTTGAAAGATACTTTTAAAATACGTCTACCGTGTATTTTGAGTTCAATGCCATTGGTTATCTTTTAGGAAGAACTTGACAATATGAATATGAGGATAATCTGCAAACAGGCTATCCTCTTTGTGATACGTAGAGGATAGCCTTCCTGTTTATCTTAATTTCTTTTTCCTTCGAACTGTGAGAAGCAATCCTGCCAACAAGAGAAGGATTCCTATCAGCCCAGAATTAAAAATCGAAGTAGCCGTATCCGGCAATATATTGCCAGTATTGGAGTTTAACTGACCATTTCCGTTGACTGGTGTGCCGGGTGTTGCTGGTTTTGTTGTATCAGGTTTCCCAGGTAGATCAGCCGGACCTTGCGGCTTATCAACCCCTGGGGCTCCGTTTTCAGGTTTTTTATGGTTTTCTGCTATAACCGTCACTTTATCGTGTTGTCCTGTTTCGATTGTAAAGGAAGCAGGTGACGGGTCGAGTTCATAACCTTCCGGAGCCTTCGTTTCAATAAACTGGTAATTACCCGGCTTCAAATCATCGATAACAAGCTTCCCGTTTGAATCTGTGGTAAGACCCTCTTTCAGAGTCGTGCCTTCTGCATCCTGCAGCTTGAATACAGCCCCTTCAAGCTTAATCTGATGATTGTCACTATCGACCTTGGTCAATTCAACCGTGCCAAGAATTAACTTGTTGGTGATATTATAATCGGAAATAATAGATTCATAACCTTTAACAGGATGCTCCTTGACTGTATAAGCATATGCTTTACCTTCTTGATCATACTTCTCTAGATCAGGAAAACTGTACTTCCAGCCAGTATCAGCAGTCACTTCTTGCGTGTGAATTATTTTACCATTCCGCAGAAGATCAATTACTATTATCTTCGGACGATTTTTGAAATTATCGTCTTTCCAAATCTTTGTTCCTTCTACAGATGTTTGGCCTATACGGACATTGGTGATATCGTAACCAGTTATTTTGGATTCGTAACCTTCAACTGCTTCTTCCTTGACAGTGTATTCGTAAGCAATACCATCTTCATCATATGCCTCTAAACCTTTGAAATCATATGTCCAGCCTTCACTTGCCTTCAATTCAACTGTCTCAATAACTTTACCGTTTTGGAGGAGGTTCACTGTTACGCTTTCCGGACGTTCTTCAGAGTTATCGTCTTTCCAGCCTTTTGTTATTACAGCGGAGGTTTGCTCTGAACGTGTGTTCGTGATGTCAAACCCGTCTACTTTTGATTTATAGCCCGGAACTCCTTGCTCCTTTACAGAATAATTATATGACTTTCCATCCTCATCATACTTTTCCAGGTCAGTAAATTGATATGTCCAATCGGTCTTGGCTGTAACTTCCTGTGTATCTATTACCACCCCATTTTGAAGGAGGTTCACTTTAATATTGGATGGACGATCTTTAGAGTTTCCATCTTTCCATGTTTTTGTTCCTTCAACTGTTGTTTTTCCTGTGCGGACATTCGTGATATTATGGTCTTCAACTGTAGATTCATAGCCTTGAACCGGCTGTTCTTTTACAGTATAGTGGTAAGCTTTCCCTTCCTCGTCGTAATTCTCAAGGTCCGTAAAGCTAAACTTCCAGTCCGTTTCAGCAGTTGTTTCTTGAGTAGCAATAACTTTATCATTTTGAAGAAGATCCACTTTGATCATTACCGGACGGTCTTTGGAATTATCGTCTTTCCATGTCTTTAAGCCTTCTACGGTAGTTTTGCCGACTCGGACATTGGTGATGTCATAACCATCTACTTTGGATTCGTAACCTTCAACCGCTTCTTCTTCGACAGTATACTCATAAGCAATACCATCTTCATCATATGCTTCTAAATCCTTGAACTTATATGTCCAGCCTTCAATTGCCTTCAATTCAACTGTCTTCATAACTTTGCCGTTTTGAAGAAGTTTCACTGTCACGCTTTCCGGACGGTCTTCAGAGTTATCGTCTTTCCAGCCCTTTGTAATAACAGCGGAGGTTTGCTCTGAGCGTGTGTTCGTGATATTATACCCGTCAACTTTTGATTCATAGCCCGGGACCCCTTGCTCTTTTACAGTATAGTTATATGCTTTTCCATCCTGATCATACTTCTCCAGGTCTGTAAAATGATATGTCCAATCTGTCTTAGCTGTTACTTCCTGCGTATCGATGACCACCCCATTTTGAAGGAGATTCACTTTAATTTTAGATGGACGATCTTTGGAGTTTCCATCTTTCCATGTTTTTATTCCTTCAACAGCTGTCTTTCCTGTGCGGACATTCGTGATATTATGGTCTTCAATTGTAGATTCATAGCCTTGGACGGGCAGTTCCTTTACAGTATACTGGTAAGCTTTCCCTTCCTCGTCGTACTTATTCAGGTCGATGAAGCTATATGTCCAGTCCGTTTCTGCAGTGACTTCTTGGCTGTCGATGACTTCCCCATTCTGAAGGAGGTTTACCGTTATTGACTTTGGTCGTTCAGGTGAATTGTCATCCTTCCATATCTTAGAACCTTCAACCGATGTCTTACCGACGCGCAGGTTCGTAATATCGTAGCCATCGATTGCAGACTCGTAACCTTTAACTGGCTCTTCCTCAACTGTGTATTCGTAAGCTTTTCCTTCCAGATCATACTTCTCCAGGCCGGTGAAGCTATATGTCCAGTTTGTTTCAGATGTGACTTCTCGGCTGTCGATGACCTCACCGTTCTGGAGCAAGTTCACCATGATTGATTCTGGTCGTTCAGGCGAATTGTCATCCTTCCATATCTTCGCGCCTTCGACGGACGTCTTGCCAATGCGCAGATTCGTAATGTCATAGCCATCGACTATGGACTCGTAACCGGGGACTGGATGCTCATTAATAGCATATTTGTAAGCATTGCCTAGTGAATCTGTTTTCAACAGATCATTAAAACTATAAGACCACTGAGAATCTTCAGAAACTTTCAGTGTCTCTATAACCTTATTATTTTGAAGTAAATCCACATAGATGCTTTCAGGACGTTCAGATGGGCCTTCGTCTTTCCATACCTTCTGGCCTTTAATGGACGTTATTTCAATTGCCTTATTAGCAGCTGTGACTTCCACAACTTCAATTGCCTCTTCCTGAATAGTAAAAAGCACAGGCTTTTTATCTAGGAGATAACCATATGGCGCTGTTTTTTCGATGAACTGATATTTACCAGGAGTCAGATCATCCACGTAGATGATGCCTTTGTTATTAGTCAAGACTTTATCGGTAATGGTGACAAACTCTCCATCTACTTGTTTTTGAAGTTCGAATGCAGCTCCCTCTAACTTGGTATCCGGGTTAGCTTCATCCACTTTTGTAAGTTGAACTGCATAGATAATTGGATGATTTTCAACTTTATGGATATTGCCTGTATCCTCAGGGCTGTTCACTTCTTGATCAATGGTAATGACTTTTCCATCTACATAAAAACTTACATACCCTTCAGGTACTTTCGTTTCCTTTAAGACGTAATCACCAAATCGCAATTGATCGAATGTGATTTCTCCCTTTGAATCGGTTTTTTCAGTGAAAAGAGCAATCGTTCCTGATTTATCGAAGAGGGTGAACTCTACTCCTTGGAGAGGCTCTTCAGTCGCTGCATCTACTTTCTTAATAGTAAGCTTACCAACCTTACCGCTAGCTCCTCCATCACCGGCAGAATAACGAACAATGTGTTGCTTTTTAGTGTCTGTCTTTTCTGTTGTGATATTCTTTCCCTCTATGAGTGCGTGATTACTAACTTCTTCTCCATGCCCCGCCATCAGGAACGTATCATATTCCAAAATATATGGACGGTCTATTGTTTTTGAGAATAGTAATTCAAAGTATTCTTTTCCTTCTTCATCCTTCTTAAATTCAATGGAGTAATCCGTTCCTTCTTTTAAAATGTCTTCTGTATTTTTAGTGAAACTGCCGCTTTCATGTACAGTTGTTCCATAGAGAACAAAAGAATCTTTTAAAATGAGCTGATTAGCACTTGGACGATCAATCAATTTTGGGTTTTCAATCATTGATTGCGCAGCGTTAATGCGGACTGACCAATTCAGAACTTCCTCATTCTGTCCGTTTTGTGCAGCATCTTTTGTAGTGTAAGTTCCGCCATTCGCGACCGATACATGAGCGTTCAAAGGAAAATCTGCTGCTCCATCTTTCAATAGCGCTTCATTATTGTACCGATTTACTATCAATTCTCCTGCAAGATTGGTTTTGAACTCAATTACATAGGGACTATTGATCTCTCCTAAATTCACACGAAAACCTGGCTTGCCCTCTGACTCAAATTCTTCTTTACCGTATTGATCTGAAGATAACTTCTCACCCTTCGACCAATTACCATTTGATTGGACCAACATCTGATAGACTTCTATCGACCCTAAATCAAGGTTTTGATTACCTTGAATCAAGTCTTCGACGATCGCTTCTTTAATGTTACGGTTATTGTAATTTACCCCGATTGTCCAAGTAATTTCTTTAGTTTTAGCGTTATAAGAACCACTCTTCGAACCGTTCAGCTGAGTGTTCTTGTTCGGTGTGAATGTAGCTTTCCGTTCTTCACTCCGCTGCTCTTCTTCCCCTTCAGGAGTCCAAGTCAGCTTAGCCAAATTAGTAAAGCTTTCATTATCTTTATCTATCATATTAAAATCGAAGCTTGTTGTGTATTCGATATATACTTCTTTTGTAACAGGGTTTAGTCCTGTGAAGTTAAATACTACTTCACCTGTCTCTTCATTGTAGCTATATTCATAATGCTCATCCTTAACCAAGGCTTCCCCGCCATGTTTAATGGTATAATTCTCAAGCTTCAACCCTTTTGGAAGTGTGTCCGTCAATGTGACATTCTCCATTGTGTGGCTGTCTTTATTGAACGAGATTCCCCAGCGGGTGGTTTTGTTATTGTAATCCGTATGTTGATTGTAATGGTATTTATGGAAAACTTCTTGAATCATTGTACGGCTGCCTGTCGCTTCTTTTCCATTCGCCGTTATTTTGTTAGACACCGTGCTGTTTTCGTAGACCCGTTCATCAGCTTTTGTTTTGTAAGTGATTTTGTATGCCGTCTGAATGTCTTGCCCAAACTGAAGCTGGAATCCTTTATTCCCATTCTTTGTAATAGAATAATTATTAAATATTTCGCCTTCCCCTGCTTCGGCACCTGTTTCAGGATTAATCGTGATTTCACGTACTTCAAAGCTGTCTTCTACTAAAACTTGATTTTCCCCAAAGATATCTGTCAACACAGCTTCGTCTTTAGAGATTTCTTTTTGATTATAGTTATATTTCACTTCCCAAGTAATAGTTTGTGACTTTGAATCGTAATGGCTTGACCGTTTTTCTAATGCCTTCCCGCGGCCAACATTTACAGTTGCACCCGCAGACAATTCCCCATCTTTCCACTTAATGGTGGCATGGTTTTGATAGTTTGTTGCCTCACTGTCTGTTATCCTGGTATCAAATACTACTCGGTATGCGTCTCTATTAATGTTTCCAAAGTCAATAGGGAATGTCCCTTTATATTTCTCTGTAACTTCTTCTCCAAGGTTCACCGATCCATTTAATTGAACGTCTAATTTATAAATTTTTATCGAACCAGCAATGAATTCCTGATTTGGATCATCGATAGGATCCAGCAGTTGTGCTCCTGCAAGAACATCCTGGTTTTTATTAAAGTCAATTTCCCATGCAATGGACGAGGCGTTATACTTTTGATTAGGTGTTCCTCTTTTGTCGATTGAGTTTCCATTTTTAGGTTCAAAATTCAGGATTAACTCTTTTACAGTTTCACCCTTAATCGGAACAACGATTTTCTGTGTCGTGCCGCCTTCTAAATGTCTATCAATTAGCGAATATACTTCAATCCAGCCATCAATATCTGAATGGGCTTCAATATTTTCGTTGAAGGTAAAAACTACTGTACCATCTGTCGATACTGTAAATGTGCCGTATTCTCCGAGTTTACCGCTAGCCTGGTTATACACTGTTAATTGCTCAGGGAGTTTAAACGTATAGGTTGATCCAGCCCTATAAGTATGGTCATTCGCTAAAGCAAATGAGTACTTTGCTTTAAGTTCGATATCATGTTCGTTTGGATTTGGAAGGGGATCTGGCAAAGGAGTGCCGTCTCTTAATGTCAATTCAAAATCAGTGATAATATTTTCTTGAATTTCTACAGGTTCATATAGATTACTTTGATTTGTTTCTATTTTCTCCTCTTTAGTAGACTTTTCAAGCACTGGCACCTTGTCCTCTGTTTGCTCTTCCTCTGCAGCCTCTGCATCTGTTTCAACTTTTACTTCATCTTTTAAATCTCCAGTGTGTGCTTCAGTCTTTTCATCAGATTCCACACTTGCGGGAGTTTCATCTTGTTGTTGATTATTTTCTGAAATGGGATCCACTTGAAAAGCAACGTTAATAATTTTTTCCTTTGCAGATAAAGCGAAAGGAATGGAAACCGTTTCATTGTCTTTAATCATGTCACTACTAAAGAATGTTTTAATAGTAAACATTCCTTCAGTTCCTGCATAATTCTCGACTTCTTCATAGAATGTGACGACAACCGCTCCGTCTGTTCCTGCGTAGAAGGATCCTAATTCAACATCAGCTGCAATTAGTTTCCCTTGCTGTTCATTTTGGATTTTTATCTCTTTAGGTATTTTAAACGAGTATGTATCTCCGCTTGTTACCTTCAAGCCCTCTAAACTCCAGTGATAATTTACGTTTACAGCAGTTTCCGCATTTGACTGATAATCTGGGTTCCTCTCAGAATCTATAAGATTGCCTTTATCATCCGTCATATTAACATCAGTCAAAAATCCTTGTGCAGCTTCACTTGCTACTGCTGAGTAAGAAAGTCCGCTCCCGCTTAGTACAGTCTGAGAAACTAGAATAAGAATGAACATAATAATGCTTACTTTTTTTGACACTTTAAAATCTCCTTCCCTAAATTTTTTAAAGCAACCTATGATGCTTTATTCTTATTAACTACAGGGAAATAAGAAAAAACTAAAGGATTCTGTTTGGTCAATCGAGGAAATATCCCCCATAGCAACTTAAATAAAGTTACTATTTTCCTCTTTACATTTTCTTAACAATAAACATTTTTTCACGTGCCCTCTAAAAATAAATAATGATGGACACAAACCTAAAAAGATGGAACTATGATAGCTAACTTGCTAAGCTATTAATTAATCGCCCCATTTAGCAGGGAAAAAATAATTCTCTTAACGTTTTAATTTGTAATTTAAATGAGAATAGGGAATTGTGTTACCGTATAAAATACGAGGAGGGGTAGGTAGGTTAATCAAATATAACATCAGTGACATTTTTATAAAGTACAAACCTGATTTTAGAATTATCAGGCTAGTTTTCTTTAACTGGGAGGAGACTTGTCCTTCTGCAGCAGGGAATATCATAAAAACTTCATTTTGGATGAATATCTTCATGGTTAGGCCGTTTAAATTATTATCTTTTATTACATAAAAGAAATTGGTATTAACTCATTATTTTGTCATAGGTATCCGTTCAATTATGATAGGATCTTTGCTTACAACGAATCTTTGCTGAAATAGGATGGCTTTCAGAAGCCATACGAACCTATCATAGCTATGAAAAGCTGCTTGAAGAGGAAACCAGCCCACAAGCAAGAGACTTATACAATATGCTCCTGGATTAAGAAAGTTCAGAAGGCCAAAGCCCTCTGAACTTTTATTTGTAATTCCCATATAACGTTTTTATTAAATAATAGGACTGCTTTAGCCTTTCTTCCGAAAGAGGCATATCCCATGCCTCCCACTTATATTCCTTCATTTTTTCCAGGTTTCCATTGGTTATTTCAGGCACGGAATCTATTAAGTTGTGCTGTTCATCAAAATAGAGTCCGCCTACATATATTTGATCGATCTTTACGCTTCCTTCTAGTCCTTCTGAATAGACATCAGCCATGAACTCTTTTTGGCTCGGATCTTTTGCCTGCAATAAGAGCCAAGGAATCCTCATTTCTATTATGCCATCCTCTGCAATAGTATAATCTGCGAGCGAATCGTATTCCTTTGCTTCGGGGTTTCCATTTCCTGCTTGCAGCTTGCCAGTCTCATAGCTTTTAAAGTCTATTTTACGGTTTTGAGATGGGATAAAAAGCTCTCTGCTTAATACGTATTCAATCCGGGAGAAATTCCCGCTATTTTTCGCAGGTAATGGAGGTTTCGGTTGGATCATCTCCAATTGATGACCGTACTGGAAGTTGAAGAGATTATAATAATCATCCACCATTATTCTGGATTCGTTCTCATTCAAATTCACGATAAAATCAACACCATTAGAGAAGCCAGGAAGATCACGGCCATTGATAAAGTGATTTCCCTGATTAGGTATGATATCGAGCAGAATCATAGGATAGCCTTTACTTTCAGCATCGAGCTCCATTCTCAAATAGAAATACCTTTCATCATGATCAGCGTATAACTCTTTAATTTTATTTCCTTTGTAAAGAGGCTCATCCTCCCATTCTTCTGTATTTCCATCTACTCGGATCTTGTTCCGGTCAAAACTCAAGAGACCAAATTGCTGTTCATTTGTCTGAGCATTGGACCAAAACGGCCGTCGGTCAGGGTTATCATAGTCCATAGTATTCCACGTCCGTTTGAACCACTCATCCTGCCAGGTAAAAATCATACCCCCGAGTAACTCTTCGGCCATAATATCTTCATATAAACGGCTGACAATTTCCCCCTGCTGTTTTTCAGAGAGGAATCCCTGATTCCATCCGAAAGGGTTTTCATGTGTCAAGCCTCTCGAAGCTGGCACACCAAATTCCGCCACCAGAATGGGGAGCCTATGCACTTGATGCAGTTCATTTAAATAGGCAGCATAGCTATTATTTTCCCCTCTATGATCTCTATAAGACTGATAGGATTCTTCATAATTAAAGAAATCAGGATAATATGGATAAATGTGGTATGAGGCAAACTGTTCTGTTTTTTTCATATCACCTTTGGTATAAATGACATTTGGATTGACACTGACAAGGTCTTCTTGATCATTAGGTTCTGCCGGGTGATCAAGAATATCGGTAGTAACCCAGTTTGTGAAGCTAAGCGGTCTAATCCAATTATATTTATCCTTCTCGTATTGGACAATCGTTTCCATCTGCTGGGCAATCCATGCTTCAAACGGCTCTGCATCTTTTGTTTGGAAATACTCTCCTTTAAAATCCCTCATTCCTTTATGAATTTTATTTGTGTTTTCAACCATATACGGATTCCACTCAATTCCTATCAGCCATCCAATTACAAACTCAGACACATCTGCCTGATAGGCCCCTGAAGCATGACCAGGCTCTTGATCTACTATTTTATTGCCATGAACGACATCCACAATTTTTTTCATTTCTTTCTCGAAATCGCGGAGATTATCTTCCTCATATGCATCCATTGATTCCTCTAATTTCTCTTCATTCATCCACACACCATGGAAAATGTATAATTTCTCTTTATGCTCTTCATTATATCGTTTTAAGGCGCGATAAAACCCAGGAGGATGAAGTGTATATACTCGAATGCTATTTGCATTCATTTCTCCTATCATTTCGAACCATCGATAGTATTCCTCTTCTGTAATGGCCGCTTCTCCAGGAAAATGCCCAGGCTTCCCCATTCCTAAATTGACACCTTTTATGGGAATTTCAATCCATTTCCCATTTTTGTTCACCTCAAAGGCATCCTTATTAACTCTTGCATTATATTGAAGACTATCAGGTTTAGACTTTTCAATTTCATTACTATCGGGGAAATGGCTCAGAATATTTTTCATCATGGGAACATAAGCTGACCAGTAGAATGCTTCATCTGAATATTTGTGCCCAAACTGATATGCAGCATCCAGCCATTTCATCCCGTAAAATGAAGGCACTCGTTCGATGTCATTAAAATCACCAGCAAAATAGTAACTCAATGCACTTCCAGATTTATTTGCCAGAACAGCTGCGAATTGGGATGGAATCCGGTTTTCTTCAAGTAAGGCCTTACCTTCGTTAGTAAGATTCCACTGGTAATTTGCCAGAACTTCGGCCGTGCCCTTCGGCGTAACAATGTCAAACCAATACTTGTACTCTGGACTATCTTTAAGTCCAAACAGTTTAGTTCCATTATCAGTAAAAGATAACTTTATGCCGCCTTCATTTATATGTTTATCTTTTTCCAGTACGATTACTTTATAGTCGATATCATTGACAAGAATGAAGCCTGCACCGCTATACTTCCATGCATCTCTATATTCATCCAATATCCACTTGGGGATTTCTTCATTTTTGTCAGGATCAAGTTCTTCAAAATACCTTCCAGTCCAGCCGCCCCAATCGAGCCCAAGGTATTCCGTAACAGATTCCCTTACTGCTTTTTTAGTTGGTGAGGCGAAGGTGTTAAACTCAGCAATAAATAAGCTTTTTTCCTTTTGATTAAGTCTCTCTAAAATTGACTTCCATTCACTTTCTTCCAGACCTCCATAAATTTGTCCGGTCCGAGCACCCTTTCTCTTTTTATCAAGCCATGGAAGATCATCTTCATACACACCATAAGTATCAGCTGCATAGATAATATCATAATCCAAATAATGGCTTGGAAAATTCTTGACCTTGTAGCTCCTCTTGTCTTCTTTAGGCCTGAAACCGAAGTAATCCTCAGATGCATGTATAGCTTTTCCTTTATCATTTCCGTACTTCAAGTAATTTAAGACCCAGGTCAATCCCTGATGTTCTCGGTATGATTCACTTGGCACCGTCTTGTCAAGAATTGCAATTTTAACGTTTTTATGTGATTCAAGCTGCCACCATATAATTGGCAGCAGACAAAGTATCAGCAGAAAAACCCCAGCTATATAAAAACGCTTCATATTGATTGTCCTTTCGAAGAATGTCCGATCCGCTGCATATTTCCCCATTCTTTTCTTCTAATTATGAAAAACATAAGTCCTTCCATCCGCCATAAAAGTGTCAGCGGCTTATACCAGAAAACCTCTGTTAAAGACATAAAAATAAGGCGAAAGAGGTCGCTCTTTGTGGGGTAAACATCTTTGTTCCATGCGTCCAGCAGGAGGGAAGCAATAGAAAGAACACTCCCATAAAGTATAAATAAGAGGGCCAATAAGACAGCAAATTCAAAATAGATCTCCCCCAGAAAAAAGGCTGCTATGATATAAAGATATCCGCCTAACTCAAAAATCGGTCCCAGGCATTCTACAAGCCAGAAATATGGAAAGGAAACCATTCCAATTGCGCCGTACTTTGGATTCAAAGTGATACGTTTATGCTTCCAGAGACTTTCAATTAGGCCTTGATGCCATCTTCTTCTTTGTTTCCTTAGTATTGAAAGTTTTTCTGGAGCCTCAGTCCAGCAGACAGGATCAGGAACAAATTCTATCCTCTTCTTTAATTTATTTTCTTTTAAATATCGATGGAGCTTTACAACCAATTCCATATCTTCCCCGATGGAATTTGCAGCATAACCTCCAGCTTTGACGGTCCATTCCTTGGAGAACACACTAAATGCCCCGGAGATTATTAGAACCAGGTTATACTTGCTGAATGAAATCCTTCCCATCATAAAGGCTCTCAAATACTCAATTACCTGCATTAATACAAGGGAATTTTTCGCTAATTGTGTTTTTCTTACAGTGCCGGAATGAACAATACTGCCATTTGCAATTCTGACATTCCCGCCAGCAGCTATAACTTCACCATCTGATGATATAATTGGATTCATGACCTTGAGGAGCGATTTCTCATTAAGAATGGAATCTCCGTCTATCGAACAAAAGTAAGGGAACCTTGCAAAATTTATGCCTGTATTTAAAGCATCAGCCTTCCCGCCATTTTCTTTTTCAATCAGCCATACCCCCTGATAGACGGCTGATTGAAAAATCCGCTTAACGGGCTTTGTAGAAAGCTCCTGCCTGTAGACTTTTTCTACTTCAAGAAATTTGAATTCCTGGATTAGTTTGTTCTGAGTACTATCTGTGGAACCATCATTAACAATAATAACCTCAGTCTGAGGAAATCGAAGGGAAAGCAGGGAATGAACTGTATCCAATATTCCTGCTTCCTCATTATAAGCAGGTACAATAATGGAGATAGGCTTCATATTAATACTGCTTAAGTTTTCTTCATCCGCTTCCTCTTTATCAAGCAAATAATGCTTACGGATATGGATAAAGGCAATTACGAGCATAAAAGTGTAAGCAAAAATAACGATTAGCATGTAAATAAGGATTGCGCTCCCGAAGAACAGTCCTATTGTTTCGGTAAATTTCTCCATTTTCTTCCTTACGTTCCTTTCCTGATTATTTCATTCGCTATCTCAATAGCATAACGGTCACTGGAAGTGTCCACGAACTCTATTAGCATTTTTTTCCCATCTTTAATTTTCCCGATAGTATTGGCCGCTTCAGAGCGTACCTTCCAAGATTGATCCTTAAGCAATTTTTGGAGATATGAGTACGAATCTTCCAGTGGAAGACGGCCCAATAATTTTGTGACATGCAGCCTTTCCTCCCAAATATCCGAATGCACAAAATGCAGATATTTTTCAATGTCGATAACCCACCCTGTTTCGAATATAGCTTTTAAAGAGCGTAATCGCATTTCTGGATCTGTATGCAAAATCAATTTTTCAAAAAAGGAAACATATTCCTGCAGTCTTCTATGACCAAGTGCATTTACAATCGCTAACTGACATTTGTATGGGAACTCTTCAAATAAAGTAACCATATGATTTAAATCCTTATCAGAAATAAAGGTTAGCAGTCTACTGTATTCTATTTCAGTGAATGTGTCTTTATTTGCTTGTAACTTTTCCACTAAAGAATCAAAATCCATGATTGAGTATATTTTATAGATTTGATGTATTTCCTCTGGTGTACACTTCCTTTGCTCAAGCAGATGGCATTCTTCAATCAGTGTTTCCAATTTAAAGTCAGCTGTTCTGTATAAAGCATTCATCCTTAGACTCCATTTACGGCTTCTCAATAAAAGCGCATAATAGTCTGTAAGAAATTCATTCGCAAAACCATTAATTTTCAACAGAATCTCACTATTAGATAAGTTTTTCACATAGCATAGAAGTATTTTTTCTGTAATCTCGTATTCTTCTTTGTTGGAGGGCTTTAATTTTGCAAGATCAGCTTCCTTACTTTTAACCAAATAATCATGCCAGACACTTGATAGTTCATTTAAGTATTCGTTTTTCCTTGTTATTAGAGCTTGTTTTTTCTCATATTGAACTGCAATATAAAATGCCAGGCAAATTAAAACCAGCAGCATAATAATTATGAACACCGCCAGCACTCCTATCGATACCCTTATCATTTCCATAATCTTTCCAGTGTCCCTTTCACCTGTGCTTCAAACAAACGGATATTGAACGGCTTGGCTAAATACGCATCGGCTCCATTCTCAAAGGCAAAAATCATATCTTCTTCTGTAGTTCTTTTCGTAAGCATAAAAATGATAAATCGTTTATTGTTAGGCCATCTTCGAATATTATATAGGACCTCAAACCCGTTCTTTCTGGGCAAAATATCATTCATTATAACTAAATGAGTATGGCTCGATGAATGCCAGTCTGATTCAAGGAATTCCAAGCCATCTTGAAACGTATTAATATTAAGATCCACCCGTTTCAATGGAAGATTTTCCAGACTCATATTTAGAATGCGGCTGAAAACTTCATCTTCTTCGAGAATGCTAACCCTTATTTCCTCAGGGGCTGTTTCTTTGAAATCTTCTATATATTCTATATTCCAATCCCCTAGCCTTATGGATCTTTCAAGTGATCTGTACCCAATAAGCATTAACTCATCATAATTAATTTCATTGTTTCTTATTTCTATCACACCTGCTGAAAACGCTAGCTGATGCACCTGAAATAACCAATCATTCTCCTTTTGAACTCCCTGGAAAAGACGGCTTAAAAAGGCGTTTGCCTCTTCCTCCTTGCTTTGGGGTAAGATAACACACCATTGAAATGCCTTGGATAACTTTATCAGCATGTCTGTTTGACGTATTTGAGCATTAAGGTATGATGTTATATCATCTTCAATTGCTTCCAAATCTCCCTCAAGCAATATTGATTCCTTGTAAACGCCTAAGAAAATTGCTGTAATAGGTGCTTTTGATCTTATAATATTAGCAGTTAACATATTGAAGATTGGAGCAGCCTGCATCTCTTCAATTATTAATCCCGTCTTATTTTCTTGCCTAATCCCCACAACTTATACCTCTTTCTACTTTTCTCATTTTATCTTTAAACATCGACATATCTGCATGGTGAATGAGTGTTTCCTCATCTTTTCCCAATGCTGGGTAAGTACTTAGCCCAATACTCACACTCACACTCACCACAGATTCCCCTATTAGAAAATCGCCAGATAAGCTTCTTTTTATTTTTTTCTCTACATATTCTGTCTTCTCTACTTCCTCGACGAGGACAAGAAATTCATCTCCGCTTTTTCGGAAAGCATGCATATTTAGACCTATAACTTCTTTAATCCTATTGGAACATAACCGCAGCATTTTGTCTCCTACAATATGCCCATGCCGATCATTTATTTCTTTAAAATTGTCAATATCAATAAATAAGAGCCCGAACGACTCTCTTTCTTTTTTGATAGTGGAAAACTTTTCCCGGAATTCCCTCCAGTTCGAAAGTCCTGTCAGTTCATCTGTATAGGCAAGCTCCTTCCATTTCTCTTCTGCACTTTTTACTTCGTCCTTGAAAAATAAAAACATGTATATTGGATCATGAAGCTGATCTCCATTTACACGCGAAATATGGACCTGTACCTGGGGAAAACCGCTGAAATTAATGAGAAGTTTCCCCGACCATATCCCGTTATCTTCTACATTGGATAGTATGGAGTCAAATAGCTTCTGCTCATTTAACTCTTTAAAAATCTCCGCTATGCAACCTTGATCGCAAAAATGATAATCGCCGCTCTGAATAAAGTTTTTAAATTGCTGGTTATATCTCACAAATTTTCCCTTTGTATCAATAAAAACCACATTATAAATGTCTAAAATAGAGAGTAAACAATTCATCATTTCACTTTGTGAAAATTCACTAAGCCATGCTAGCTTACCTTTATGTAAACTTTCAAAACACATGAAAAACCTCCCGCTATCATATAAAAATGTAAGCATTACTTATAGTAAAGGTCCGCTCTTACAAATTTCTTAAACAATATATTTTTGTGTTTCAAAAGGCATAAAAAAGACTTCGACGGTTATCAATGCATCGAAGCCTTTGATTAATTTTCCTTATTTCCAAATGGCGGAACATAGATTAGAATCCAATAGTTAAAACGCTTCTGCAAGCATTCCTCCGTTCATCTATCTCTTTTATTAGCAGTGTCTATAATATAAGTCATCAGGATTTAGACTAGCTCTAGATAGAGTCAATTAGGTGAATCCTAGTAAATCACTGAATGATGACAGGTTTATGTTATAAAAGGAGAAGGTTTCCAAGTATACATTGGCAAAAAAAAACAGCCCGCTTAGGGCTGAATCGTACTAATTACTCCTCTATCCGCTCATCCTTCCCCGCCAGCCAAAAAGCCGCGGCAATGGAAGCAATGATCACAATAAACGGCGCATAAAACATCACAAATTCCGCCATGAGTTTTCCCTCCTATGCATGATCGTCCCGCTTTCCCTGAACATAGTCTTTATTGAAAAGGAACAGCCTGAGAAGCAGATAAAGGGACGGCAGGAGCAATCCCAGTCCTGCTATGAAGGCAATGATCAGGGCGATGGCCATAGCTTCGTTTGTAAAGCCGTCATAAATGGTCAGGTATGGATAAAGCAGGTACGGATAATGCGAGATTCCGTAGGCAAAGAACGCCACAAGGAATTGCCCTGCCAAGAGCCCGAATGCAAGTCCGTACATTTCTCGCTTCCATATTAGATAAACAGTTCCTGCAAACAGAATGAATGAAATGCCGAACAGCCACCATAGGTCCATTAATCTGCTGAAATGCTCAGGATTGTGATCCCGCAATTCGACAATAATGCCTGTCGCTGTTACGATAGCAGGCACCGCCCATATAAGGGCATATTTTCTAAGCAGCTCAGTAGCTGGTTCATCGTTTGCTTTATTGGCATACCACGTCAGGAACACTGCTGATATATATAATACTGCTGCCAAACTCAGCACAACAATGCTCCACGTAAGAGGACTTGTAAACAATGCCCAATAGTCAAGCTCCAGTCCCGCTGATCCTTCACTAACGAATCCGCCTTCAGAAATGGTCAGGACAATGGACAGGGAAGCTGGGATGAAAAGACCTGAGAGCCCATACAGGTAGGTCCACCTTTTTTGTCTTAGCCCTCCGTATGTGGTAAAGGCGTAATAAGAACCGCGGATGGCAAGAAGGACTACTGCAATGCTTGCCGGCACCAGCAGGATCGTTCCATAATAGTAGGCTGTTTTCGGAAAAAATCCGACAATGCCTACGAAGAAAAACACCAGGAACACATTTGTAACTTCCCAAACCGGTGATAAATAACGCTGTATGATTCTCGTTAAAATATGCTGCTTACCGCGGAATAGACTGTATGCGTTGAAAAACCCTGCTCCAAAGTCAATCGAGGCAACGATGACGTAACCAAATAGAAATAGCCATAAGACGGAAATTCCGATGATCTCAAGAGTCATCGCAGCTCACCTTCTTTCTCCAGTTCCCGGTCGGCCAATTCCTGTTCGACAGGATTTTTGCGGAACATTCTAGTGAGGACAATGATGCTTCCGATTGCCAGCACGAGATATAAGCCTGCAAACAGAAGAAGCATTAAGTCTACTTGGCCGCTTGAGGTTGCCGCATCTTCAGTACGCATGATACCCCTCAGAATCCACGGCTGCCGGCCCACTTCCGCAAACCACCAGCCTGCTTCAATCGCAATGATGGATAAAGGGCCGCCCAGAACGATCAGCCAGCGGAACCATTTCGACTTAACAAACCGCATTTTAAACCAGGTGCCTAAGACATAGATGAGTGAAAGTGCCGTCATCCACATGCCGATAGTCACCATCAGGTCAAACAGGTAATGGATATAAAGCGGCGGAATTTCATCTTCTGGAAATTGATCGAGTCCGATAACTTCTGCATTTGGATTGCTGTGCGCAAGGATGCTGAGTGCATAAGGAATCTTAATCGCATATTTCACTTCACCGTCTTCAAGGACCCCGTAGAGCATTAACGGTGCCCCTTCTTTTGTTTCAAAATGCCACTCGGCGGCAGCCAGTTTTTCCGGCTGGTATTCTGCGAGATATTTTCCGGAGAAATCACCAATTACCGCTGTAGCGATCGAAAAAATCAATCCGATTTTCATTGTAAGCAGTAATGCCTTCTTATGGTAGATATGATTCGATCCTTTTAGAAGGCGAAAGGCTCCTATTGATGCCAGAACAAACGCTGATGTCATATAGGCTGTTGAAAGCACATGCGCTACCTTCGTTGGCATGGCGGGAGTGAACATCGCCAGTATCGGGTTAATATTTACAAGCTGCCCATTCACAATGTCAAAACCCTGAGGTGCGTTCATAAAAGCATTTACAATTGTAATGAAAATAGCTGAAAATGAAGCCCCAATTGCAACCGGGATCAATAAAAGCATGTGCTTCTTCTGATTCTCAAACCGATCCCACGTATACAGATAAATCCCAAGGAAAATCGCTTCAAAGAAAAAGGCAAATGTCTCCATAAAAAGAGGCAGTGCAATGACATTGCCTGCGAGTTCCATAAAGTTTGGCCACAGCAATGAAAGCTGCAGGCCGATGGCAGTGCCCGTAACAACACCGACTGCCACCGTAATGACAAAACCGCGCGTCCATCTTCGCGCGAGCAGAATATAATGCTCATCCTGTTTTTTTATCCCCACCCATTGTGCAATCATAATCATGAGCGGAATGCCAACACCAATGGTTGCGTAAATGATATGGAAGGATAATGTCAGCTCAGTTAAGACACGGCTGAAAAAGACAGATTCTTCATTTCCCATTTAACATTCTCCTTTTCCTATCCTGCAAAAATGCGGCCAATAAAAGAAAGCCCCATAATGATAGCCACTGTAAAAGCAAGCCACATTAATATGCGTTCCTGTTTTTTATACATTCATTCGTTCACTCCTCCAGAATGCTCACTACATCACATTATTCCCCAGTTCCGGACTAAAAGCTGTGACACTTAAACAACATTTATATGAGGAAAATGTGAAAGTTATGTAATTCCTTTTACAGCTTCCTATTCCCTTTTGAGAAGCAATTAAAACGAAAAGGACATTGGAATTTCCAATGCCTGTAACTTATATGTGTTTTGGCGTATAAATAGCCATAAGCAATATAATTTTTACCCTTTTCTTATGGGCAGACACCTGTGTTTTATAATTTAATCTTCTCTAAACGGCACAATATATACTTGATTTTGCCAATAAAAAACCCGGTGCATACACACCGGGCAAGAGTTATAAATTATTCACTGCAGTTTCTGCATCTTCTTCACCTGATACCAGGTCAAATGCACGTTTATAGGTGTTCTCTTTATCCAGGACAGCGTACAGGGTTTTGGCTACATCCTCACGGGGAATGAAGCCACGCTCCAAATTTTCTGCTGCTTTGATTTTGCCGGTTCCGGCTTCATCTGTCAGGCCGCCTGGACGAACGATAGTGTAGTTCAAGCTGCTGTTTTCCAGAATTCTGTCGGCATAGTGCTTTGCCGCGTAATAAGGCTTGATCGTTTCACTCCAATTATCACGATTATTCGCCTGAATAGCGCTGACCATAACAAACCGATCCACACCAGCCTTCTCCGCCGCTTCTATTGTTTTTACAGCTCCATCAAGGTCAATCAGCAGAGTTTTGTCATAGCCTGTATGTCCGCCTGAACCTGCAGTAAACACAATTGCATCACAGCCTTTGGCAGCTTCAGCCAATTCATCAACCGTTCCTTCAAGACTTGCAACTGCCGTCTCAACACCCATATCTTCAAACTGCCGGGCCTGCTCTTCTTTTCTGATCATCGCTCGTACTGTATGTTTATCTTCTTCTTTAATAAGCTTTACCAGCTGCTTTCCGATTTGTCCGTTTGCTCCGACGATTAGAACTTTCATGGATACCGCCCCTTTCTGTGTTTTTGTGATATTTATTATTTCAAAAGAAAAATGCTATATCAAATGAACTGTTTAGGAACCCATCCGGACAATCCGTTTTTTATAAAGAGCCGCAATCGTATTCATGATTAATACAGGAATCTTCTTTGGAAAATATTTTTTTCTGTAAAATTTATAGAATGCATGCTTCAAGTCGTCCCACTGTGTACAATTCTTCGTCTGTTTAAATCGGGCAACATCAATGATCTTAATATGGCCATCATCTGTAAGAATAATATTGCGCAAGTGGATATCCGAAGGGTTCAGCCCTTTTTCCCTCGCAAGCTTTAAAGCCTCATCTATCTGCCTGATTTTCTCCTCTTCTATCGGGACTCCCTTTGCGAGACATTCAAAGAGAGTCAAACCCTGTACATAATCAATCACAATATAGTTATCTCCAGACCCATACAGAGATGGGTAATATGGGTGGTCAGGGAGCGCCTTGTAAATTTCCGCCTCTTCCCTGGCAATTTTCTTAAACTCAGGGAAAAATACTTTTAATACAAGATTAGTTCCTTTTATCCTAAAGGCAAATGCACTTCTTCCTGCTCCTATAAATTCCAAGCTGTCATCTTTCTCAAGAAGTCTGGTCCAATTAAGGCTCCTGGAAAATTTCACACTTTCTGCAAGCTTTTGATATGGTTTCATTTTAAACCTCCCTGTTCCAGACTCTCCCCTAAAAATAAAAGGCACTGAACCATTTATTGGTCTCAGTGCCTTTTAAACAAAAGAGACCTTACCAAATTAATGGTAAAGGTCTCGCAAGCAACGTTGTGTTGCCAGTAAAGCCGGAGATTTATCATCTCGTATTGACGACTCTACTTAACAGCTACTCCCCTTCAGGAAGAATCCGAACTATTTTGTTAACTTAATTATATGATTCAATCATCCATTAGTCAAATGATACGTTCCTCCCGAAACTGAATGGGTACTCCCTAAGGGGACTTTACTTTTCAAAAATAGAATTTGAAAGCAATCGGAAGAGGTAATCAGTATGATCACGGAAGCCGGCTTCAAGGCCAATTAGTGTAACATCCTTATCCTGCTCTTTCACCATGATGGCCTGGCCCTGTGCAGCACTGCGGTTTTTCCAGTGTCCCGCTACGAAGAAGTTTTCTTCATCAGCAATGGCTGCAAGCACGTCATCATTCTCTGTGCCCGTATACCAGACTGGACGGTAAACGAATCCAAGATCATCTCTACTGTAGCCTGCTGTTGCGCCAGTGCCTTTATAATCTACCTTAATAATTCCGTTGCTATTGGATCCTCCAGTATTGATAATATCATCTGTCAGGCCCAGGGTCTTTGTTGCACGGGAAGCACCGGCACCTACAGCAATATATTTTCCTCCTTCAGAAACGAACTTTTCTACATTTGCTTTAAATGCAGCCAGTTCTTCCTGATTTTTAAGGCCAAATTCTTTATTGGCATTACTCAAATTCAAAGAAATTAAATTTTCCGTTCCACTGTAAACAAAGACATCATGGGAAGCAAGGCCAGTATTTGCAACCTCCGCTGGAGTCAATTCCGTTACACTAAAGCCTAATCTCTCAAGAGCCAGTTTCGTGCCTGAATGAGATTGCGCTTTGTTCATCCCTCCATCTTTTAAAATGCCTACACTCATTTCTTTAATTGTCTCTGCATCTGCAGGAACACTTCCTGACATGATATCTAGGCCGGACTCTTTAACAGCCGCTGAAATAGCACTTGCTGATCCTTCAGCATAGAAGTTTCCTTCGCTGTCTCGTTTAACCATAACCCCCTGCTTAAGCAATTCGTTCACAAGCTGAACTGCTTTCACTGAGCTGTTCGGAATAATAAATGGCCCTTTTCCGCTTAGTGAACCCTGTTCTTTCACATTATTCACCTTTGTTGCCGCTGCCTTTACATCATTTTGAACAGCGATTGCTTCAAAGCCCCATAGTTCTGGAAGACTCCAGGCAGAAATATCATACATGGCCGGTGTATCATCTGTTATATCCTCACCATCCCACAGCATGGTGTTTGCCAGACCTGCCTTTGCCTGATCCATTGGAACGATGTAAGTGCCCTTTGGATAGGAATTGCCGTCTGCTGCAAATGCTTTTGACGCCTGAACAACCTCGATATCATTCTTAATTAAATGATTAACAGCCTTATTTACTGCGGTTGGATCTTCCTCATTCACTGGAAGAATATATGCTTTCGGGAAATGCCCTTCTTCATGAAAAGGATGATCAAAATTAATGCCGCGCTTAAACATTTCAATTTGGTCTGTAATCATTGCTTCCTTGTTATCGGTTGAATATTTCAGTGCTCCCATAATGGCATTGTACATCCAGCGGACGCCGTCTTCGTCATTTGTCGGAGCTTCAAGGGTATGGCCATAAGCACCATGATACATGGCATACATCGGGGTGAAAATTGGCGGATAATCGTCCCAGCCGGCGGAATCATCCCGCTGCGGAATATATGCACCATCCATTTCTTTATACAGGGTGCCTGTGTAAAGAGCCTTGTCTCCCATAATTTCTGCTTCCATTGCTTCTGCCTGATGATTAGCCCATTTTTGATATAAATCATATTCATAGTTAGGATTATGCGGAGGTGTACAAGGTTCAATCAAACCCTGTTTGTTTGGTGCATAATTTTTCACATATCCGTGAGTATCCAGGAAGACCATCGGATTCCACTCTTTAATAAGAGACACGGTTTCTTGCGTTTCAGGCTGTGATTGCGTGATAAAATCACGGTTCAAATCAATTCCTTCGCCATTAAAACGGGTCGCATCCACACGGCCATCCGGGTTCTGCACCACGTTAAAAATAAGGATATTATTGTCCAGAATCTCCTTTGTTTCCTCGTCATTCTGTGTGGCAAAACGTTCAATAAGCTGCATCACAGCATCGCTTCCCACAAACTCTGTCCCATGGATCGACCCATTGATCATGATTGGCACTTTAAAGTCCGGGTTATCAGCAATCCAATCCTGGGCTTTCTCCGGATTTTTGAACATTTGCTTTCTTAAGGCCTGAATTTTACCGAACTTGCCCTGAGCACCCGGATCTGCAATGGTCACGACATATAGAGGGTATCCATCCGCGGAAGTACCTTTTACCTCCACCTTCACTCTATTAGACTGTTTTTCAATTTCTGCAAGTTTTGTCCCTATTACTGAGAATTTCATAAAGTCATAGTTTTCGCTATTGAATAAACTTCCTTCCTTTTCCTCTGACACATTAACATTGACCCACTTTGGGCTGATCGCATGAGCAGCACTTAAAGGAACAGATGCCAAAATACCCGCTGCCAAAACTCCTGATAAAGCTTTCTTTTTATTCATTATGTACCTCCAGATGCAATAGTTTTGTATATTTATGAGATAGGTTTTATTTTAATTCAATGTATTCAATTGTGGCAATGCAACTATTTTCCTAAAAAGAAAAGAGGGACCCAGAAATGATCCCTTCTATTTTTCTACTTAAATGCTTTAACTCCACCTTGCACAGGAAGCATTATATGGCTTCTCTCCGGGTCGATGGTTATTTTCGTGCCTGCCCCAGGTCTGATTGTATAGTTATAATCACTTGATAGAACTACTACTCCCATACGATCACCTTTTTTAAATACATAATCATCCGGCTGCATATCCCATGTAAAAGTGTATTCACGGTCCGGCGTCAGTCCTGAAGATCTATTTTCACTGTGAAGGTTTTGCGGATCCATCCACCCTCTAGTAACAATTTCCGGCTTTCCTTCCCCATATTTAACAAGGAGGGCAGTTAAGTTGGCCGTTTTCCGGTCAATGCTTGCACGAATTTGAATTTCCGGGGTTCCGCTCATCCGAATGTCGTTTTCTAATGGAGGCGTCAAATAGACGAGCCTATGAGGTAATGAAGAATCAGGATTCAGGGCCAATTCTTCAGCCTTGATTGTGGCATCATCCACAAAATGCTGATTCTCCTTATTCTTGTTCGGTACAGGATGCAGTTCTAAGCTGCCCCCTCCATCGGAAGCCGGTTTAAAATGCAATTTTGCGTCAGAGGTTCCCTTAGCCGGCCAGTTTGCCTCAGTATGCCATGTTTTATCCTCCCTCTGGATGTCAACCATTGGTTCATCCATGACATTATTTTTAATATCATAGAGCCAGTAATCAAACCATTTATTTAAAGTTGGTAGCCATACATCGCGTCTGAAGCTGTATGGGCTGGAATGGCCGCCTTGATGAAGCCACATTTTTCTGGGAACATTATTATCGCCAAGCGCTTGCCACCAATCTGAAAAATGCTTTGTTTTAACATTCCAGTCATTTAACCCATGGACAATAAAGACACTTGCTTTAACCTGATCAGCATCCTTTGTATAATCCCTTTTACTCCAGAATTCGTTGTAATCCCCGGTTTCCCTGTCCTGGCCTTCCGTTAATCCTTTTATGACATTGCTGCAAGCTTCAGGGTTTTGCCTGGTTAAAATGGCTTCTGCCATGTTATCCGCATCTTCCCCCTGGTATCCGCCTGGTGCTATCACAGCACCATTCGAACGATAATAGTCATACCAGCTGCTTATGGCCGCTATTGGCACAATCGTTTTCAGGCCTTCAACTCCTGTTGCTGCCACAGCATTAGGGAGTGTTCCATTATAAGATACTCCTGTCATCCCCACATTCCCTGTTGACCAATCAGCTTGTATTTCCTGTCCCTCTGCATTAAAAGCTTTCGTTCTGCCATTCAGCCAATCGATTACAGCACGAGTTCCAAGGATCTCATGCTCATCGCCGGTTGTAGGACATCCATCCGACAAGCCTGTCCCTACACTTTCTGCAAGAACAACCGCGTAGCCTCTTGGTACAAAATAGTCATCATAATAACCTGGGAGATTTGCCTGAGGGTTACCTTTTTCACCTTTGCTTTTCCCTTTCTTGGGTACAGAGTTCAGTTCTGTATCCACGTCATAAACCGGGACACCTTTAATTCCAGAACGGTAAGGACTCATTTCATAAATAACAGGAACCTTTAAACCTTCCTCTGTTTCCTTTGGCCTGATAATATCAGCACGTATTCGATCCAGCTTTCCATCTCCATCACTGTCAGTTGCTGTTTCAACAAATACTCTTTCGACAATGGCATCATCCAGAGAAAAAATGGGCTGTGTCATGCCATTTTCGACTTTAATCCGAGATTCAGCCAAGGCCATGCTGCTTTGATTGTCTTTACCTGCTGCAGGCAAAATCCCTCCTGCAATTAGCGGGAAAACGATAACTGAGGCCATGACCACTTTTAATGCAGCTTTTTTCATAAAAATCCCCCTATTTAAAATAATGTTATAATTTTCAGAATAAATCAAAAGTACGTAAGTTTCGATAGTCGAAAGACCTGTATTTTTCTAGTTGCATATGATCATAAACTATCAGTCTCCTTCAAAGGTCATGATTTTACATGTCTGCTGTCCAGATTTAGTACTTTAAATCTACCATTTTTTACAATTCGAAAAGGCAGAATCTTACTTTTCTCACACATCTGAAATATCTGCTAGTCAAATAGAATCGTTTTAACTCTTTATTAAAGGAAGCGGAGATATGTAAGCGAATACATATAGCTGGATTACTAGTCGAGGAGGAATAAAAGATGAAAGTTGGAAGGAAAGCTTCTTCAATTATGCTTGCAGCCGTTCTGACAGCTTCAAGTTTGTATGCAGTGCCTGTTCAATTTGTGCAGAGTGCTGAAGCAGCACAAAGTAAAGCTTTGGATCCTGGCTCCAGTGCATTTGATCAGAAGGTAATTGCAAGGGTCGATGCATCCCGCATGATGGAGGATGTCAGCTATTTATCTGAAACCATAGGGCCGCGGGTTGCAGGAACAGAAGCAGAAAAGCAGGCAGCTGATTTTATACGCAAACGCCTGGAGTCCTATGGCTACACAGTAGAAACACAAGAGTTCAGCATACCGGATAAAATGGCTGGAGATTTACACACCAGTGATCTGAAGGAGGTTCTTATAACCATTCCTTCCGGATCAGGATCAACGCCCGAAGAAGGAATTACTTCTGAATTATATGATGCTGGATTAGGCAGGGCAGCTGATTTTACAGAGGAAGCCAAAGGAAAAATAGCACTTATTTCACGCGGAGAGATTAGTTTTGCGGAAAAAGTTACAAACGCAGTGAATGCCGGTGCTGCGGGAGTTCTAATTTATAACAATGTGGATCAGCCAGCACCCATGAATCCTTCAATTGGAGGCCCATATGACATTCCGGTGGGAAGCATAACAAAGGCAAGCGGAGAAGCACTACTTCAAGATGTTGCTGCACATAACAAAACGGTAACACTGACTGTCAAGAGCTTTAAAAACATAAGATCGCAAAATATTATTGCCACCAAGCACCCTAAGCCTAATAAAGGCGGGGAAACTGACATTGTCCACATTTCTGCACATTTTGATAGTGTACCATTTGCTCCTGGGGCTAGCGATAACGCATCCGGAACCGCTGTTGCCTTAGAGCTGGCCAGAGTCCTGAAAAGCTATCCCGCTGACAAAGAATTGCGTTTTGCTTTTGTAGGTGCAGAAGAGATTGGTCTTCTTGGTTCTCAATATTATGTGAGCCAGCTGAGCGGCAATGAAATAGAGCGAAGCATCGCAAATTTCAATATGGATATGGTAGGCACAGCATGGGAAAATGCCACTGCGATTTACATGAATACCCTTGATGGCCAGGCAAATATCGCAACAGAAGCCGCCATTGCCACAGCCGGGCGGATTGGCACCCCATCTGAGCTGGTTCTTTATCAGCGCGGAGCTTCAGACCATGTTTCTTTTCATGATGCAGGAATCCCGGCAGTCAACTTTATCAGACGAGAACCTGCCACTGCCAATCTTGAACCGTATTACCACACACCACTTGATTCCATCGAGCACATTAGTGCCGAGCGGATGAAAGAAGCCGGTGATCTAATAGGCGCTTCGGTTTACAGCTTAATTCGAAAATAGAATTGACTTAAAGAATCCCCGGATTTTCCCCGGGGTATTTTTTTTCGTTTTTTTACTTTCCGGCTATTTAGTATAAACGATGCGTTTACGAGCAAAATATGAGGGTAAATTATATTCGTTCTAAATTTCATGTTCAAATTATTAAGGGATTTACCGTTTAAATGGAAAAGAAATCGGGTAACATAAATGTAACAATACTAAGGCATTTACTATCTGCCCGATAGTCCTATATATCCCTAAAGGAGGGAGTCATCATGGATTTTGAACACGAGGCTGTCATACTACAAAGAGAACTCTCCCTTCTCATGGATGAATATGAAAGGTGCGAGATTGACGACGTGAAAAATGAAATATCAAAGGACATTCAACTGCTGAGCCGTGCAATAGACGATATACTTAATTAAAGTATATGCTGGCATGGCTTTTTTTTATATTCTATGCAGCTGGCATTTTTTAGCAGTCAGCTGCTGAAACCTTTTTGAAATTTAGGAGGGGTAATATGCCTCAGCACATCTATTACAGTTTCATACGTTTGCCCTTAGTAATCAGAATTCTGCTGATTGCCCTGATGGTGATCTTTCTATTTGGCGGATTAATACATATTATTGAACCCTCCTCCTTTCCGACATTTTTTGATGGAATCTGGTGGGCGGTTGTAACCGCTTCAACTGTCGGTTTTGGAGATTTTTATCCCAAAAGTACTGCAGGGCGAATAGTGGGTATTGCGCTTATTTTTACAGGAGCGGGCTTTCTGTCTACCTATTTTATTTCACTTGCAACAGCAGCAGTTACCAGACAGAATGACTTCCTGGAAGGAAAGATCGAATATCGGGGTCAAAACCATATTGTTGTGATCGGCTGGAACGAGCGCTCAAGGGAGATCGTCAATACTCTTGGAGGCGATGGGATGAACCATTCCATTGCCTTAATAGATGAAACACTAAAGTCTAACCCTGTTCCCCACAATAATGTACATTTTATTCAGGGTCGCGCTAACAGAGATGATGTACTTGTGAAGGCAAATATCTTTGATGCCCAAAAAGTAATTATAACAGCTGATCAGAACAAAGATGAACTGCATGCTGACATGAATTCAATATTAACCTTATTGGCAATCAAAGGATTAAACCGGGATGTACAATGTATTGTTGAAATATTAACTTCAGAACAGGCAGCCAACGCCAAAAGAGCGGGAGCCGATGAAATTGTTCAAACGAATGTTCTTACTAGCTTCGTCATGATTAACAGCGTCTCTTCCCAGGAGCTTGTTACTTCATTCCTTGATTTGCTGGGACAGCTTGATAAACGCAAATTAACTTTTCAGCCTGCATCAGAAGAAGTGGAAAATAAGACTTTTGCTGAACTTAGTGCTGAGCTTATGAAAGAAGGCATTCTGCTTTTGGGTGTTAAAAGAGGGGAAGAAACTCTGGTTAATCCTCCCCAGCCTTTTAGAATTCTTCAGCAGGATCAGCTGATTGTTATACTCGGTTAATCTCTTAATAATTTAGACTCCAGCTCTTCGACAAGCGCTTTGCCGAGATCAATGAATTCTTCCGGAAAACTGGCATCCTTATCCACAGGCTCCGAGAATTGATCAAAGGAGGCGCTGAAATTCCCTGTATAGGCGTGGTCATCCAGGCCGCGCTGATACTTATGGGAAAGCAGAAACGGCCTGCCTATTTCCACCGTACAGCTTGGATCATCAAGCTGCCCATCAATTGCCTTAAATGGGACCCTTAAAAACTGGTACCCCACCTCATCATCAATTTTGTAATCAAAAGATCCGTGATCATAATCCCAGTTCCCGCCAATCGAATAGCCAATCGGCTTCAAAGCCTGCTCCAGCTTATATAAATCAAAATGCTTTCCTTCCGCTTTTGAAGGTATCTCAATCACTGAATCCATCCCCTTTTACGCTTTTTGCTTAGTTTCTCCAATGTAAGGGATATCATGAATGCGATTTCCGAAGATTATGTTTAAGAATTTGAGGTTTCGCGAATATAATTTAGTTTTCGCGATTATCTGCAGAAAATCGCGGATAACTCTGTGTTTTTCGCGGATATATGTAAAATCTCGCGGAAATTATTAAGGTTTTTGCGGTTAAGTGCTATTTTCGTTTTTGGAAAGAAGGAATTCCATTCTTAAAAGCGGAATTATCATTACTTAGAAAGGAGTGAAACCTATTTGATAATAAAAAATCGTTTAATACCTATCAGAATCCGACAGAACGAGGCCCTAATCAGGCGAATCCCAGCTGCTCATCCACAGAGATCAACTATAGAAGGTGATTTAGCTAAAAGAAGAGTCAGTTATCGAGGGGAACAGTCGCTGGATTATTATTTAAGTCACCTGCCTGATAAGGAATTTACTATCCTGCATGATTTAAGGCTTTTTAATGGAAGCACTTATTTTCAAATCGACACCCTCATTCTTTCCCCATACTTCGCTTTAATTATTGAAGTGAAAAATATCCTTGGAACCCTCCTTTTCGATGAGACCTTTAATCAGTTCATAAGAACTCGGAATGAAAAAGAAGAAGGCTTCCCTAATCCTCTTATACAAGCCAAGCGCCCAGAAAACACAATTAAAAACCTGGTTAATCCAAAACTTAGCTGCCGATATACCAATAGAATATCTAATTGGCATAAGCAGCCCCTCTACTATCCTGAAAACTTCTGCAGATAGCACACATGTTCCATTTCGCGTTATTCACATCGAACACCTTATTGAAAAAATTAAGTTCTTCAAACAAAGTTATCCTATAGAAGTTATTACATCTCGACAGATTAAAAAGATTCCGAGAGCACTGGTTATAAACCATGTACCTGGATTTTTAAATGTCTTGGACCATTACAATATCTCTTCTCAAGAAATTATTAGTGGTGTTCAATGTCCAAGCTGTCTTATTTTCCCCATGCGGCGGATCCATGGAGATTGGCTGTGCCCCCAGTGCGGGTGTAAGAATAAGAAAGCTCATCTGCCCGCTATCCAAGATTATCTTCTTCTGATTAGTCCTGCTATACAAGCAAGCCAGAGCCTTCCTTCATTTAGCTTCTGAAGATACCGCATCTCGACTTCTGTCTGTAATGCCCAGTTCAGGCACTAAAAAAAGGCAGAATTTACTTTCTTCAATAAAAAAACGCCCACCCGCAGGCAGACGCTTTTCACTATTACTTTAATCTCTTTTCAAGTTCAGCTTTTTTCTCTTCAAATCCTGGTTTTCCTAACAGAGCGAACATGTTCACTTTATATGCTTCTACTCCAGGCTGGTCGAACGGATTCACTCCCAGCAGGTAGCCGCTCATTGCACAGGCTTTTTCAAAGAAGTAAACCAGGTAGCCAAATGTGTAGGCATCCATTTTTGGTATGGATACGATCAGGTTTGGCACTCCGCCGTCTGTGTGTGCAAGCATTGTCCCCTCAAAGGCTTTGTTATTTACAAAGTCGACAGTCTCACCCGCAAGATAGTTCAGGCCATCAAGATCATTCTCTGCTTCTTCAATGGTAAGCTCATGGCGTGATTCTTCCACCTTGATAACCGTTTCGAAAAGGTCCCGGCGGCCTTCCTGCACATACTGGCCTAATGAATGAAGGTCAGTGGAGAAATTTGCTGAAGAAGGGAAAATTCCTTTCTGATCTTTTCCTTCACTTTCACCAAACAGCTGCTTCCACCACTCTGCAAAATATTGAAGTCCTGGTTCGTAGTTGATCAGCATTTCAATCGTTTTGCCTTTGTTATAAAGAACATTGCGGACCGCTGCGTACTGGTATGCTGCATTCTCCTGAAGCTCAGATTTGCTGAAGTCTTCGCGTGCCTGTGCAGCACCGCTCATCATATCTTCAATGTTTGCACCGCTGACAGCAATCGGCAAAAGACCAACTGCTGTAAGGACTGAATAGCGGCCTCCTACGTCATCCGGAATAATAAATGACTCATAGCCTTCTTCTGTCGCAAGAGTCTTTAGAGCGCCTCTTACTTTATCGGTTGTAGCATAGATTCGTTTACGCGCTTCTTCCACACCATATTTCTCTTCCAGCATTTTGCGGAAAATACGGAAAGCCAATGCAGGCTCAGTTGTTGTGCCTGATTTTGAGATAACATTGATGGACCAATCTTTGCCGTCAAGAAGGTCCATTAAATCGTTCATATAAGCGGAACTAATATTGTTGCCGGCAAATAATACCTGCGGAGTGCCGCGCTTTTCTTTTGGAAGTGCATTATAGAAACTGTGCTGAAGCATTTCAATAGCCGCACGCGCTCCAAGATAGGAACCTCCAATTCCAATGACGATAAGAACATCGGAATCGCTTTTAATTTTCTCAGCAGCTTTTTGAATGCGGGAAAACTCTTCTTTATCGTAGTTTGCAGGCAAATCGATCCAGCCTAAAAAGTCACTGCCAGCTCCAGTTTGTTCATGAAGGGAGTGATGGGCTACCTTCACGGCATCCTGCAGATATGTAATTTCATGTTCGCCAAAAAAAGGAAGTGCTTTTGCGTAATCAAAACGAACGTGTGTCATGAATGTCCTCCAATTTTTCTCAAATTTAAACAGCCTTCAGTAATTCTGGCTGTCATCCTTATACCACTTTAACGAAAGCCTTAAAGTTAATCAAGAATCATCCTCTAATGTAAGCGTGTCCAATTTTGACATATTTTTTACGCGCAAAAGGTGATTGTCATTTTTCGGCGAAAATTGTAAAAGGACTCTGCTTTGGCAGAGTCCAGCCTGATATTTATAAAGAAGCGCGGTAGATTGAAACCACGTCATCATGATTTAATTTCGCGAAATTGCCGAATTCTCCGTTGACAGTCGCTTTGTCTGCCATCAATTCGATCTTGCTGTCATCAATATCATAATCAGCCAGGCGTGAAGGTGCACCAATGCTGTTCCAGAATTCACGAAGCTTTTCAATGCCTTCAAGCGCAGTCTCCTCATCTGTTTTTCCTGCCGGATCCACGTTAAATACACGGATAGCCAGCTGCTTGAATCGCTCAGGCTTCACGTTCAGATTATGCTTCATCCAGTTCGGGAACAGAATGGCCAGACCCCCGCCATGAGGAATATCATAAACGGCCGATACAGCATGCTCGATGTTATGTGTAGCCCAGTCTCCCCGGTAGCCCATATTCAGAATACCGTTCAATGCCATTGTGCCGGAATATAAGATGGAAGCACGATGCTCGTAGCTTTCAAGGTCTTCAAGGAGCTTAGGAGCTGCTTCCATAATGGTAATCAGCAGGGATTCACACATGCGATCCTGAAAATCGGTATTTTCTTCAAGATGGAAGTAATGCTCCAGTACATGGGACATCATGTCCACAATTCCATATACCGTCTGATTCCTTGGCACCGTGAACGTATTAACAGGGTCAAGAATTGAAAATTTAGGGAAAGTCACAGGACTGCCCCAGCCATATTTTTCGTTTGTTTCCCAGTTTGTAATTACAGATCCTGCATTCATTTCAGAACCGGTTGCCGCTAGTGTAAGAACGGTTCCAAACGGCAGAGCTTTTGCAGCAAATGCTTTCTTGATGACTAAATCCCAGGCATCGCCATCATATTTGGCACCAGCTGCGATAGCTTTTGTGCAGTCAATTACACTCCCGCCTCCAACTGCCAGCAGGAAATCAATGCCTTCAGTTTTGCAGATTTCAACGCCTTTGCGGACAGTGGAAATTCTTGGATTAGGCTCAACCCCTGATAGTTCAAATACTTCAGCCCCAATTTCATGAAGCTGTTCCTTCACTTTATCATATAAACCATTGCGCTTAATGCTTCCCCCGCCATACACAATAAGAACCTTCTTGCCATACTGCGGGATTTCAGTCTGCAATTGGGAGAGCTGATCTTTCCCAAAAATTAATTTAGTCGGATTATAAAAGGTAAAATTTTGCATATCACCATCTCCTTTTCCACATCATTATCTTTCAAATTTTCAGCTAATGCAAAAAGTACGATTCGAAAGGCGGACATTATATATGCCGGTTCTCAGATCATCTTTTTCATTATGGCTCTTAACGATTATTACGATGAATATTTTTTATTTCCGTGCAGCAACATAATAGTGAACCTATACTACAAGGAGGAAACATCATGAGTGGCATACAGCGTATTGCACTGGTTCTAACAATTATTGGCGCTATTAACTGGGGTTTAATCGGATTCTTCCAATTTGATCTTGTGGCAGCTATCTTTGGCGGTCAGGATTCAGCCCTTTCAAGAATAATATACGGTCTTGTGGGCATTGCGGGCTTAATCAATCTGGGGCTTCTCTTCAAACCAAATGAAGAGCTGGAAAGAGAACCTGAAGCAAGGCCAACCCGTTAATGCATGCAAAAAATCCTTGCACATTGTGTGCAAGGATTTTTTTGTTTTATATATCGATTACCGAATTACACCCAGCCTCTGAAGCGGGATGCTTCAGACATTTTTCTCGCGCCGACCATGTAGGCAGCAAGACGCATATTTACTTTTCTTTGCTGTGAAGTCTGATAAACATTATCGAAAGCTTGAACAAGCACTTTTTTCAGCTTTTCTGTAACTTCCTCTTCAGTCCAATAGTACCCCTGATTGTTCTGTACCCATTCGAAATAGGATACCGTCACACCGCCTGAACTGGCTAACACATCAGGAACAAGCAGGATTCCCCGGTCTGAAAGAATTTTTGTCGCTTCAAGAGTGGTTGGGCCATTTGCTGCCTCTACTATGATGGAAGCTTTAATATTATGGGCGTTTGCAGCGGTAATCTGATTGGACACAGCCGCAGGAACCAGGATATCGCAATCCAGTTCAAGCAATTCTTCGTTTGTCAAAGTGTTATCGAAAAGGGTCGTTACCGTTCCAAAGCTATCGCGCCTATCAAGAAGGTAATCAATATCCAGGCCATTTGGATCATATAGAGCACCATAAGCATCTGAAATGGCGACCACTTTAGCGCCTGCATCATGCATGAATTTTGCCAGGAAGCTTCCTGCATTTCCAAACCCCTGAACAGCCACACGTGCTCCTTCAATGGAAATGCCGCGCTTTTTCGCAGCTTCCTCAATGCAGATCACTACACCCTGTGCAGTTGCCTTTTCCCTTCCTTGCGACCCGCCGAGAACAAGCGGCTTGCCTGTGATAAATCCGGGAGAATCATACTCACGGAGTCGGCTGTATTCATCCATCATCCAGGCCATGATCTGTGAATTCGTATAAACATCCGGAGCAGGTATATCTTTTGTAGGGCCAACGATCTGGCTGATTGCCCTTACATATCCTCGGCTTAAGCGTTCCAGCTCTCCCATTGACATGGAACGGGGATCACAAATGATGCCGCCTTTCCCCCCTCCATAAGGAAGATCCACAATTCCGCACTTTAAACTCATCCACATGGATAAAGCTTTTACTTCATTCTCATTTACTTCAGGATGAAAACGGACACCGCCCTTTGTCGGTCCTACCGCATCATTATGCTGTGATCTGTAGCCGGTGAAAATTTTTGTCGACCCGTCATCCATCCTTATCGGGATTCTTACCGTGAGCATCCTCAGCGGCTCTTTCAGCAGCTCATACATCTCATCTGCATAGCCGAGCTTGTTCAAAGCTTCTTTGATCACAACTTGAGTTGAAGTAAATAAATTTAAAGACTCTTCCATTTTTTGTTCAGTTTCTTTACCAGCTACTCCTGCAGCTCCCATCATGGCACCTCTTGATTTTAATATTTAGGAAAATTACAGCAATACTCCATAACCGGCGGCCCTGCATCACAAATTCAGACACAAGGGCCAACTGTCCGTATAATTGTATTAGCTTAATACTTTATTGATTCTTTCAATTGCCCAATCAAGCTCTTCTTCAGAAATGACTAAAGGAGGGGCAAAACGAATAACCGTGTCATGCGTTTCTTTGCAAAGCAATCCTTGTTCTTTAAGCTCTTCACAATATTTGCGAGCTGGCTCATTCAGCTCAACACCGATAAATAAGCCGCGGCCGCGCACTTCTTTAATAACCGGATTATTAATTTCTTTTAATTTGCTCATGAAATAGTCGCCCAGTTTAAGGGAACGGTCTGCCAGCTTTTCTTCAACCAATACGTTCATGGAAGCAACAGATACGGCACAAGCCATTGGGTTTCCTCCAAATGTTGAACCATGTGATCCAGGATTAAATACCCCAAGAACATCTTTATTCGCAACTACGCATGAAATCGGGAATACTCCTCCACCAAGCGCTTTCCCTAAAATGAACATGTCAGGATCTACATCTTCCCATTCGCATGCAAACATTTTTCCGGAACGCGCAAGGCCAGCCTGAATTTCATCTGCAATGAATAATACATTGTTTTCCTTACAAGTTTCATATGCTTTTTTCAGGAAGCCTTCCGGAGGAATCACAATTCCAGCTTCACCTTGGATTGGCTCAATTAAGAAAGCCGCCGTATTCTCAGTGATTGCTTCTTTAAGAGCGTCAAGATCTCCGTAAGGAATCAGCTTAATGCCTGGAAGCATAGGTCCGAAGCCCCGCTTATATTCTTCTTCAGAAGAAAGCGAAACCGCTGTCATTGTACGGCCATGGAAGTTACCTATACAAGCAATGATCTCTGCCTGGTTATCTGCCACGCCTTTTACATCATAAGCCCAGCGGCGTGCAGCTTTGATTGCCGTTTCAACCGCTTCCGCACCAGTGTTCATCGGAAGGGCCATTTCTTTATTTGTCAGTTCACAGATCATTTCATACCAAGGCCCCAGCTGATCGTTATGGAAAGCACGGGAAGTTAGCGTTACGCGGTCAGCCTGATCCTTCAGCGCCTGGATGATTTTTGGATGGCGGTGCCCCTGGTTTACTGCTGAATAAGCACTTAGCATATCCATGTATTTATTGCCTTCAGGATCTTCCACCCAGACACCTTCCGCTTTCGAAATAACGATTGGAAGCGGGTGATAGTTGTTTGCACCGTATTTTTCAGTTTGTTCGATTAGTGAATGTGATTTTGTCGCTTCAGTCAATTAAAATTCCTCCTTTTTCAGAATAGTCCTTTATATTGTAACGTTAAGCTATTCTTCTTTAAACTATTTAGGGTTTTAGCATGCACAGGATATGAAAAATCCTGTGCATGCTTTACAAGTCTTAGTACATTTCAGAAGTAGTCTTCGCCTGCATGTGCAGAAGAATGTAGTCAGGGCCGCCCGCCTTGGAGTCAGTTCCTGACAGGTTGAATCCGCCGAATGGCTGGTATCCAACAATCGCGCCTGTACAGCCGCGGTTGAAGTATAAGTTTCCAACATGGAAGTCTTCGCGCGCTTTTTGGATGTGCTCACGGTTCTGTGTGATCACAGCACCTGTTAAGCCGTACTCGGTGTTGTTGGCGATTTCAAGCGCATGATCGAAATCTTTTGCCTTTGTGAAGCCAACGACAGGTCCAAAGATCTCTTCCTGCATTAAGCGTGCATCCGGGGCAAGGTCTGCGAATACTGTCGGCTTGATGAAGAAGCCTTTCGAGCTGTCTCCTTCTCCGCCAGTCATCAGCTTGCCTTCCTCTTTGCCGATTTCGATGTAGCTCATGATCTTGTCAAATGCGCCCTGGTCAATCACTGGACCCATGTAATTGCTCTGGTCTTCAGGATTGCCCTGCGTTAATTCGTTCGTCAGTTCCACCACACGGTTAAGAACCTGATCGTATACATCTTCTACTACAACCGCACGTGAACATGCAGAGCACTTCTGGCCGGAGAATCCGAAAGCAGAGGCAACGATTGAAGTAGCTGCCAATTCAAGGTCTGCTTCTTTGTCCACAACGATTGTGTCCTTACCGCCCATTTCAGCGATAACACGCTTTAGCCAGATTTGGCCTTCGTTTAGCTTGGAAGCACGTTCGTTGATGCGAAGACCAACGTCGCGTGAACCCGTGAAGGAGATGAAGCGAGTGTCTTTATGGTCAACCAAATAGTCGCCCACTTCTGCACCGCTGCCCGGTACAAAGTTCAGCACGCCCTTCGGAAGGCCTGCCTCTTCCATCACTTCAACAAATTTCGCAGCCACAACCGGTGTTGTAGAAGCTGGTTTTAATAGGACTGTATTTCCTGCCACGATCGCGGCAACAGTAGTGCCGGCCATGATTGCAAGCGGGAAGTTCCAAGGAGAGATGATGATCCCCACTCCCAATGGAATGTAGTCATAACGGTTATATTCGTTCGGACGGCTGTTGACTGGAACACCGTCTTTGATTTTTAAGATTTGGCGTGCATAGTACTCAAGGAAGTCAATGGCTTCCGCAGTATCAGCATCTGCCTCGTTCCAAGGCTTCCCTGCTTCCTTTGTTAAAAGGGCAGAAAACTCATGCTTGCGGCGGCGGATAATCGCAGCAGCTTTGAATAAAACATCTGCGCGTGTTTCCGGCTTCACTTTTCTCCATGTTTTGAATGCTTCAACAGCAGCCTGCATTGCTTTTTCCGCAAGCTCGCGGTTTGCCTTTGAAACACGGCCAACTACTTCTTCTTTATTAGAAGGATTGATGGATACGATTTTTTCATCAGTAGAGATTCTTTCTCCGCCTATTAATAAGTCATAGTCCTGTCCTAAATAGCTTTCGACTGTTTTTAATCCCAGTAAGTATGCTTCACGGTTTTCTTCTGTTTTAAAATTTGTGAAAGGTTCATGTTTGTAAGGCTGTACCATGATGCCATCCCCCTTTAATAAATTCGTTTTTTATCCACTATTTTATTATGCAAGAACTGTGCCAAATATAAAAAGCTGATAAATGAGTATTTTCATAAACTGAAAGCAAAATATTTTTGCCCTTTTTAAATCACTAATAGTTATTGGTGCAAATTTTCATTGCATATATTCGAATTAGTATATACTATTGAATAAACTGCCGAGTGAAGGAGATCACAATGAATCACAGGGAATTTGAACAGCTCCAATTGAAAAGCAAGTTATTTCAACGGATATTAGATGAAATTGATGTTGGTGTCCATGTAGTGAATGAGGAAGGAAGAACAACATTCTACAATAAAAAAATGGCCCAAATAGAGGGTATGGATTATGAAGATGTACTGGATAAAAATCTGCTGGATGTATTTTCTTTCAATCAGGACGAAGACAGCACCTTGCTTCAGGCGCTCAAAAATGGCAGCAAAATTAAAAATGCCAAACAAACCTATTTTAACAATAAGGGACAGGAAATCACCACGATCAATAATACTTTCCCAATTATGGAAGATGGTGAACAGATTGGTGCTATGGAAATCGCACGTGATGTCACCAAGCTTGAAAAGCTGATCAGAGAAAATATGAATAAACGCGGAGACACCCGCTATACTTTCGATAGTATTATTGGCAGCAGCGACGAGATCCAAGAAGTGATTGAAGCGAGCAAAAGAGCAACCCGGACAAGTTCTTCTGTCCTGATTATCGGGGAGACCGGCACAGGGAAAGAGCTTTTTGCCCAAAGCATCCATAATGGCAGCAGCCGCTCTTCAAAACCATTTATCTCCCAAAATTGCGCTGCTCTTCCGGACAGTCTGATAGAGGGTCTTTTATTTGGTACAAAGAAAGGGGCATTTACAGGCTCCATTGAAAGGCCAGGATTGTTTGAACAGGCAAATGGCGGGACTTTGCTGCTCGATGAAATCAATTCACTTAATCCATCCCTGCAGGCAAAGCTTTTGAGAGTTTTGCAGGAAAAAACGGTCAGAAGGGTCGGTGATACGAAAGACCGGACAGTAGATGTAAGAATTATAGCAACCATTAACGAAGACCCGATTGATGCTATCTCAGAAGACCGTATGAGAAAAGATTTATATTACAGGCTAAGTGTTGTTTCCCTCTTTGTTCCGCCTCTGCGCGAGAGAAGAAAGGATATCAGGGATCTTGCACAATTTTTCATAGAAAAATACAATCAGCTCTTTGGGATGAATGTAGCGGAAATCGATGAAGAAGTAATGAGCAAATTCGAGCAATACGATTGGCCGGGCAATGTACGGGAACTGGAGCATATTATCGAAGGGGCCATGAATCTGATTGACCAGGAAGAAGCGATCAGCTATGTGCATTTGCCTCTTCACTTCCGGAATAAGCCTCAATTCAAGGAGGAGCCGAACGAAACCGGTCATTTGGAGGATTTGCTTATACAGAAAAACAAGCCTATTAAACCACTTGAACAATATATACAGGAAGCTGAGACCTACTATCTAAAGAAGGTCCTTAAACACCATGGCAATAATATAACCCAGTCCGCAAAATCTCTTGGCATGAGCCGGCAAAACCTGCAATACCGGCTAAGAAAATACGGAGTAAGGAAAGAAACAGCTGATTGAAGCCGCTTGAGGTTAGAAGAATAATTTGTTCGCAGATATAATGAATTTTACGCGATAAAACTTGATTATCGTGATTATATTCTTTGGCGGATAAAAGATATTTTCCGCTGGTGTATCCTAATTTCCGCGTAACAAAAACGAAAAGCTCCCCTTGGGGAGCTTATTTGTATAGAATATCGTCCCTAAGAGCTGCAACGCGAGTCAAAGCTTCATCGATATCCCTCTCATTCACCCCAAAATGGGCAAGCGCACCATGCAGATGCCTGGCAATCGCGTTAAAGTGTTCGGGCTGCAGGTTCATACCCTCATGCGCTTTTGCCATGGAATTGCCTGAATATTGATTAGGGCCGCCTAATGCATAGCTTATGAACTTGGATTGATGACGTTTTTGCTTAATCATATCCGTATGCTCAAAAAACTGATTGACGGTCGGATCCTTTAATACCAGTTCCTCGTAAAAATAATCAACTACCTTTTCAATGGCTTCTCCGCCGCCTGCTTTTTCATAAAGTGTCTGTTCTGCCATAACTATCTCTCCTTTTAACAAAATGTATTCTTTGACTAACTCAAAGTCCCTATTCATAAATCACGACAGGAATTGCTCCCGTTTACTTTACCCTATCATCGCTTTTTCAAAAAACAAAAGACTCCGAATGATCGGAGCCCTATGATGCTATTTGATCTTTTTCTTCCATTTCTTTTCGTTCCTGATCACTCATGAAAGTTATTTTGTAGCCAAGCATGGCAAAGATAATAGCCAGGATCGGCACAGTGAAATTTAAAATCGCGTAAGGTGCATATTCAAAGGGATGAACAGCCAATGTTGACATGATAAACACTGCACAAGTATTCCATGGAACAAAAACAGAAGTGACCGTACCCCCATCTTCAAGTGCCCGTGAAAGATTTTTGGATTGCAGATTTTTATCCTTAAATGCCTGTGTGTACATTCTTCCCGGCAGCAGAATGGAAATATACTGCTCTGCAGCCGCCACATTTGTAAAGAACGCAGATAGTACGGTAGTTGCTACTAAACTTCTTGCTGAACGGGCCAATTTCAGTATCTGTTCAACTATGGCTTTTAACATGCCGGTCTGCTCCATAACTCCCCCGAAAGCCATCGCCACAATCGTTAGGGACACGGTGTACATCATATCGTCAATGCCGCCTCTATTGAAAAGCTCGTCCACCATTGTGTTGCCTGATTCAATCGAAAATCCGCCCTGAAGAGTATTGACCGCATCCCCCACAGCACCGCCCTGGACTAAAATATGGCAAAGCCAGCCAAGGAAAACCCCCACCGCAAGCGAAGGCAGTGCAGGCACCTTTTTTGCCACTAACCCTATAACAATTACAGGTACCAGTAAAAGCCAAGGAGAGATGACAAAGTTCTCTGATAAAACATTCATGACACCAGTTATTTTATCATTATTCAAATCATCCCCGCCAAATTGCCTTCCCAAAAACCAATAAGCAATAATGGCAATGGCCAGCGCCGGAAGGGTTGTGTAAAACATATGCTTTATATGCGCAAAAAGATCCGTGCCTGTGATTCCCGCAGCCAAATTAGTCGTGTCGGACAGCGGTGACATTTTATCTCCGAAATAGGCGCCTGAGATGATAGCTCCCGCCACCATTGGAGCCGGGATGCCCATACTGATTCCAATGCCCATACCGGCGACGCCAATTGTTCCCATTGTAGACCATGAGCTTCCGATTGCCAGAGTGACAATGGCACAGATAATACAAATTGAGACTAAAAACATGGATGGGGTCATCAGTTTTAATCCGTAAAAGACCATGGTCGCTACAATTCCCCCGCCAATCCAGGAGCCAATTGTCAAACCGACCATTATAATAATCAGAATAGCCGGGAGCGCTAACTTAATGCCTTTATAGAAGCCTTCCTCAATATCGTTCCACTTATAGCCAAAACGCCAGGCGATGAAAGCGGATACAATTGTTCCGGTAATTAAAGGCACATGAGGGCTTCCCTCAAACTTAACAATTGTAATAATCATGGCAGCAATCATCACCAGCAGCGGCAGCACTGAAAACCAGAAGGGAATTTTCTTTCCTGTTTCTTGCATGTATGTTCCTCCTTTTAAAGTTGCAGTTGGTTTAACTATTGCAAGATTAATGCCAAGATATTAAATTCCAACATTTTTCAGACTATTTATCTTAAAAAATATAAATTTCATCTTTTTTATGTATCTAAGCATGCAAAAGAATTTGTCGAGCGCTCGCTCATTTTGCACGAGAAAGCAAATATTTTTTGCATCCCAATGAAAATAAAAAACCGGGCAGGAAACCCGGTTTATCCATTTTATTACTTCTTAATAAGATCTTCGCGCTGGGACTGGTCAATCCACTCTTGAAGCTTATCCTTAAGTGTGTTGAATCCCTGTGCAGATTCGTCTTCCATTTTGATTGGAGCTGCCTGGCGCTTGCGAGGCTTTCTAGCTTTCGCTTCTGCTTGGGGAGCTTCTTCTGTTGCACGGATTGATAAACCAATTTTACCTGCTTCTTCGTCAACAGACAGCACTTTCACCTTTACTTCATCGCCCACTTTAAGATGCTCATTGATATCTTTAACGAAACCATGAGTCACTTCGGAAATGTGCACTAACCCCTGTGTATTCTCATCTAATGCCACGAACGCACCATATGGCTGAATACCTGTTACCTTTCCTGTAATAACACTGCCTACTTCGATTTTCTCAGACATGAAAACACTCCTATTTAAATTCAAATTTTATCTCTTTATACGCAATAAGAAATTATATCATAACTTCTTAAAAATATCAAAAATGATTTTGATGACACTCACTTACATTTTATCCCATAAACAATTCTGACAGCCATTCATTATAATAAAACAATCCGCAAACAATATGTAGACATCTTTTTGGTTTGTTAACGAAATGTTCATGAAGTAAAGAAAGGATCTCACGTTTCTCATGATAAAATATAGATAGAAGAAATTGACAGTGGGAGTGATGGGTATGTCAAAAATCGGCCATAACATTAAAGCCTGCCGAGAACGCGCAAATATAACCCAGCAGCAGCTAGCTTTGAAAGTGAGAGTTGGAACGGGGACGATTGCAAAATATGAAAATGGAGACCAGATTCCTGATACCCAGACTGTTTTAAAAATCTCAACCGCCCTCGATATTCCAGCTTCTGAGCTGCTTGAACAGGAACTTCAGAAGGGCCAGTCAGGAATCGATTATGAAATTGAACAGCTTGTGCGTGAAATTGGCACCAAAAAAGCTAAGCTCATCTTGCGCAAAGCAAAGGAATTCAGCGAGGAAGATTTCCTCCGTGTCATGCAAATGCTATTTGAGATCAAATATGATCAAAAAGTTTTATAAAAGAGAGTATATAAAAAGAGAATACTGGTTAGCCTTGTAGTGTAAGGCTTTCTAGTATTCCCCCCTTTTTGAAGTTGACAATCTGTTGCGGATTGTCCTTTTTTTATGCCTTTTGGTTTCGCTTTAAGAAATGGCCAATTCTCTTAATTGCTTCCTGCAGCAACTCCATGGAAGTGGCATAAGAGCAGCGCACATGGCCTTCCCCGCTTTCGCCAAAAATATTGCCTGGCACCACCGCTACCTTTTCCTCCAGCAGCAGCTTTTCTGCAAATTCTTCAGAAGAAAGTCCCGTACTTTCAATAGATGGGAAAGCATAAAAGGCTCCGCCCGGCACATGGCATGTTAATCCCAGTTCATTTAGGGATTGAACGAAATAATTCCGCCTGCGCTTATAGCTCTTTTTCATATCCTCAACATCTGATCTGCCTGTTTTCAAGGCTTCAAGAGCGGCAAACTGGGCCATCGTTGGCGCACACATCATCGCATACTGGTGAATTTTCAGCATCGCCTGGGATATCGCTTCAGGAGCGCAGACAAACCCCAATCTCCAGCCTGTCATGGCAAACCCCTTTGAAAATCCCGAGATCAGGATGGTTCTTTTTTTCATCCCGCTTATTGCGGCAAAACTTGTATACTCGCCATCATAAGCAAGCTCAGCATAAATCTCATCTGAAAGAACCAGCAAATCGTATTTTTCAGCTATTTGGGCAATGGCCTCCAGTTCACTCCCACTTAACATTGTTCCAGTCGGATTATTGGGTGAACAAAGTATAATGGCTTTAGTTCTGTCAGTTATTACTTTTTCCAGCTGCTTAGGCAGAATCTTAAACCCATTCTCTTTTAAAGTTTGAACCTGAACAGGCACACCGCCCGCAAGAGACACTAATGGCACATAGGATACAAAGCTTGGCTCGACTAAAATTACTTCATCGCCCGGATCGAGGATGGCCCTAAGAGCTATATCAAGCGCCTGGCTCGCTCCCACTGTCACGATTATTTCACTCCGGGGAGAATAACATACTCCGAAGCTTTTCTGCATATATCCTGCAATTTCCTCCCGAAGCTCCATTAACCCGGCATTAGCCGTATAAGATGTATATCCCTGCTCAAGCGATAGGATGGCTGCCTCACGCACAGACCATGGTGTGATGAAATCAGGTTCCCCCACCCCAAGGGAGATGACTCCTTCCATTCCTGCAGCAAGGTCAAAAAAGCGGCGGATCCCGGAAGGCTTCAGCTCTTCCACCGTTTTTGATAAATAAGACTTAGTTCCATTCATTACGGTGACACCACAATTCGTTTGTCGTCTTCATTATGTTCAAAAATAGTGCCGTCATGCTTATATTTTTTTAGAATAAAATGTGTGGTTGTCGATAAGACAGAATCGAGAGTCGATAGCTTTTCTGATACAAATCGGGCGACCTCATTCATGGAACGGCCTTCGATGATGACAGAAAGATCATAGGCACCGGACATTAAATAGACAGACCTTACTTCTTTGAAACGGTAAATTCTTTGTGCAACTTCATCAAATCCCACCCCGCGCTTTGGAGCGACCTTCACATCAATCATTGCGGTAACCCCTTCATGACCGTCGACTTTTGACCAGTCAATAACGGAATTAAAACGCACAAGCACTTTCATTTCCTCGAGTTTATCTAAAATAGTTTCTGTTTCAGCCATACTTAATTCAGCCATTTTCGCAATGTCTTCCACAGGGATTCGCGCACTGTTGTTTTCTAAAATTTCTAAAACCTCTATTTGCTTTTCAGTTAATTTCACCTTTGTCGCTCCCATCCTTTAGTGATTTACTCTATAAAATAGTTACATTATAGCAAAAACTGCGGAAAATAAATGTGTCACTTTCATTATTTATTAATTTCTTTAAAATCATATGTGTCAAGATTAAGTTTAAGGGGAAAATAAAGTAAAACCGGGACTAGGAGGGGAAGGCCAATGGAACAAGCGACTTTTTCTGGAACAGAGCCTATTAATGGAACAGAGGTCTATTATGAATACTACAAACATGAGTCCTCCAGGGATACCCTGGTGCTGCTGCATGGTTTTCTGTCATCCACCTTTAGCTATCGCAGGCTGATTCCTCTGCTGCAAACGGAATTCAATGTGGTATCAATTGATTTGCCGCCCTTCGGCAAAAGCGGAAAATCCCAGCAGTTCGTCTACTCATACAAAAACTTGGCGGATACGGTTATCCGCTTATCAGAAAAGATGGGCTTTGAAAAAGTTACTTTAATTGGCCATTCCATGGGGGGACAGATTGTTTTAAATGTCGCACACTCCAAGCCTGAACTCGTAGACCAGGCAGTATTGCTTTGCAGTTCCGGATATATGAAACGAATGAAGCCGCATATCATCTTTTCAAGTTACATACCTTTCTTTCATCTGTATGTTAAATTATATCTACAGCGCTCAGGGGTAAAGCAGAATTTAAAAAATGTTGTCTACGATCATTCCATGATTGATGATGAAATGCTTTACGGATATTTGTCGCCATTTTTAGAAGACGATATTTTCCGGGCTTTAACCAGGATGATTCGCGATAGGGAAGGCGATATGCCTGCCTCTGCATTGAAGAAAATAGAAACGCCTTGTCTATTAATTTGGGGAGAACATGACAGAGTCGTCCCGCTTCATATCGGCAAACGGCTGAATAAGGATTTAAAACATTCCAAGCTGGTGGTATTAAAAGAAACCGGGCATCTTGTGCCGGAAGAACGGCCGGAAGATGTTCTTCAGCATATCAAGAGTTTTATGAATACCGTTCGGGTACAGGAAAGTGTATAGTATTGTGAATAAAAATGGCAGCCCCAAGGTCTGAGAGCTGCCGTTTTTATCTTAAATAGCACAGGAGCCATTATTCTTTATTTCCAGAAGACGCCCTGAGATTTCTTTGCATTTTTCCAAAGGAATAATTTCCTCAAACGAGAATTCATAAATGGATTGAATCTTCCTGGCCAATTTCATTAAATCATTTAAGTCATGGACTGCCTGGACTGAATCCGCAATTTCAGTATCATAATTGCCCGGCCCCACTCCAAATGGATCCCACTGATCCAGGGTGTAGACAAGCAAGAGATTCGTTTGCTGAATTTCCATGTATATCACCTTTTTATTATTCGGCCGACCGAGCCGCAATATTTTAATTTTTAGCATCAATATCATATCATAGAGTCAAGGTACATAAAAGAATTCTTAAGGCGGTGACAGGATTGAATCGTTTTAATTTCCATCAAAAAATCAGCAGGGAAAATACAGCTTCTGTTAAATGGGATCGGACCAAGGAGGTTTTTGGCAGATCCGATGTATTGCCCATGTGGGTAGCAGACATGGACTTTCAGCCTCCCGAAGAAGTAAAGCAAGCCATTGAAGACAGAATTGCTCATGGGGTCTATGGATATACGTATGCACCGGATTCTACTGCAGAAGCTATCGGACAGTGGCTGAACAAACGGCATGGCTGGAAAATCGAAAATGAGTGGATTCTATACAGCACGGGAGTGGTTCCCTCCATCGCAACTGCCATCCAGGCTTTTACTGAAAAAGAGGATAAAGTATTGCTGCAGTCTCCAGTATATACTCCATTCTTTGAGATGATTAAACAGAATGGGCGCACTGTCGTTAATTCTCAATTGAAACTCGAGAATGGCCGGTACGTAATTGATTTTGCCGATTTTGAAAACAAATTGAAAGAGGGCGTGAAACTATTCCTTCTCTGCAATCCGCACAACCCGGGCGGCCGAATGTGGACAGAAGAGGAACTGAGGAAAATAGGGGAGCTATGTGTTAAATATGATTGCCTTATTCTTTCTGACGAGATTCATTCTGATTTAATTTATAAAGGCCATAAGCATTATCCCCTTGCTTCACTGGATCCGCGATTTGCAGAACTCACGGTCACCTGCATAGCTCCCACAAAAACCTGGAACCTTGCAGGAATTCAAGCTTCAGCTGCCATTATAAGCAATGAGAAGCTGCGGAAGGCTTTTCAGGCAGAACAGCACAAGCAAGGATTCTTCACACTGTCCGCTTTTGGAATTATTGGCATGGAAGCAGCTTACCGCCATGGTGAAGAATGGCTTGATGGTTTGATGGATTATCTGGAAGAAAATAAAAGGACTGCTGCGGAATTTATTACACAACACCTTCCGGGTATTCGCTTGATGGAGCCAGACGGCACATATCTTCTATGGCTTGATTGCCGCGGAATGGGATTAACTGATGCCGAACTGCGCCAAAACCTTTTGGAAAAAGGGAAGCTAGCCCTGGAACCAGGTCCGAAATACGGCCCGGGCGGCGAAGGATTTGTTCGAATGAATATTGCCTGCCCTCATGAAGTATTGGCGGAAGGGCTGGAGAGGCTGAAAAGAGCTTTTGGGTGATAGCGTTTGTGGAGGCACGGCTGAGGCCGTGCTTTTTTGTGTGCTGGGATATCCCGGTTGTCCATACTCTCTTGTTTCTCTTTTTTTCGTCCTTAATACTTCTGATTAATTACCATTTTCCTCTCTCCTCTCCTTTTTTCGGTGTTAATCTCTCTGATTAACTACCATTTTTCTTTGCACCCCTTATTTTCGGCGTTAATCCATCCGATTAACTACCGTTTTTCTTTGTACCTCTTATTTTCGGCGTTAATCCCTCTGATTAACTACCGTTTTTCTGTGGACCCCTTATTTTTGGCGTTAATCCCTCCGATTAACTACCATTTTTCTTTGCATCCCGTATTTTTGGCGTTAATCCATCCGATTAACTACCGTTTTTCTTTGCACCTCTTATTCTCGGCGTTAATCCCTCTGATTAACTACCATTTTTCTCTCCCCTCCCCTATTTTCGGTGTTAATCCATCTGATTAACTACCATTTTTCTTTTACACCCTTATTTTCGGCGTTAATCCCTCTGATTAACTACCATTTTTCTCTCCCCTCCCCTATTTTCGGCGTTAATCCTCCGATTAACTACCATTTTTCCCTCCCCTTCTTGTTTTCGGTGTTAACTCTTCCGATTAACTACCATTTTCCTCTTGCCTCTCTTATTTTCGGTGTTAATCCATCTGACCTCCATTCACTTTTTCCTCCCTTTGGCATGCTTGGTAATAAGAAGCCTTCCCCCTCCCCTTTTTTTCATAATTTCTCACTAGTATCCTCTGCACCACTTTCCCGGAACCAATACCACCGCACCAATCTACTATTGTATTTGTAGTAATTTTCCTATCCGGAAACAAAACCGCAAATTCCTTTACACTTCTCAGTACTGCAGTATCCACCTTTTCTTTCGATCCACATTCCCCGCAGGTTAAGTAACCTTGAGTAAAGCGGGCTAAAAACGAAGTACACGAACTGCATATAATCCCTTTCCTCAAAAGGTCATAAGTGTATTCTGGAATCCGAACATAGGGATTCTCCTTCAAGCAGCGGGCATTTAACTGTTCAGCCAGCTTCAGGTTTCTCGATTTCGCCGCATTAGGAATAGTTTTTAATTTCTCCAGGAATCGATTAAGCTGCGAAGGAAATACTGCAGGAATATTGATAGGAGCTTGATAAAGCTGAAAGCCGGGATTAATGAATATCAGATGTGATTTGATGGGAAGATGGTAGCCGAATTCTTTAAGGAGGCCCCGTAAAAGGGTTTCGCTTCTTTGCAGCTGGAGGAGGGGATTTTTTATTTCTGTTTTGGATAGCAGGGAATACCATCTTTCATTTTCTATGTAATAGTCCCCTTCATAGTTTTTTACTTCAAAGATGAATATAGTGCCGCCGGCGATAAGGAGAGTATCGATTTGGAAATGGGTATTGCTGTTTTCCAGCAATAGATCATTTAGAATAATGCAAGAGTCTGGCAAGTCCTGAAGCTCCCTATCAAAATGCTGCTCGCCTGCATAGCCCTTCTCTAAATGCAGATACTGATTTTCATTTTTCAAAGGCAGTTCCAGGCGGCGGGACAGAAAGCGGAGCATTTCCAGCTCCTTTGGTTCGAAACGGAGTCTGTTTATCATCACTCACATCCTTTATCAAGATAATTTAATTTTATGAAAATTCCACCTGAACTACAAGCAAAATCCCCTTGGTTATACTAGCAAGGGGATTTATAGTACATATTCAGCAAGCACACTCTGCACTTCGTATATGTTCAAGTTTTTATTAAAATGCTTTTCAATTGGTTCGTCTGATCCTGAGATCCAAATTTTTAATTCGGCCTCCAGATCGAAGCTGCCTGCGGTTTCAATGCTAAAATGGGTGATGTTTTTGTAAGGGATGGAATGATACTCGATTTTTTTCCCTGTGATTCCTTGCTTATCCACCAGAATCAGACGCTTGTTTGTAAAAATGAATAAATCGCGGACGAGCCTATAGGCTTTTTCAACCTGTTCACTCGGGGCAAGGACTGCTGAAAATTCCTCCTGAACCTCATTAATGTCCGCTTCAGATGCATTGCCGATAAAACCATCGAAAATTCCCATTTAACCAACCTCCATTATAAGGTTTAACTCCATTATACGGATCGTTCGGAAAAATTCCCAGTGATAAAGTCTCCCCTGCCAGGAAAGCCTTCAATTATTTATTCTTCTGTTGATTGATCGTCCTGTGCTTTTTTCTGTCCTTCTTCTTCTTTATCTTTTGAAATACGGCCGCAGGCAATGCGTTCTCCTGAATCTCCTGCCGGCTGAGTCATGCCATCATCTGGTCCATCATGGATAACAATGGAAGTCCCTTCCTTTGTCAACAAAGAATTTTTGTCTTCTTTTAACGTGACTTGGGGCGCCATAAAGTCAATCTTAGCCTTGCCGTCATCCTCAACAATCAGGTTGGGAAGATCACCCGCATGTGATCCTTTGGGATGAAGCAGCCCATGTTCCTTATTGTCAGGATTGAAATGATTCCCTGCCGATTTAAAGTCAGGAGGCTCGCATTTTGCTTCTTCATGGATATGGATGGCAAGTTCCCCCGGAGGAAGTCCGCTCAGACCCCCGCTCAACTTTACTCCGCTCGCCTGTTCCTGCACCTTAATTGTCCCTAATGAATCACCTGCAGCGTTAAACATTTCAACTTCCGTATTCGTAATGTTCTCTTCCCCGCAACCGGACAGAAGAAGAACAAAACCAAGCATCAGCGCTTTTTTCATGATTGAATCCTCCATCAAGACATTTTGTCTTTAGTGTTGCCCAATCACTTTATCAATAAACAAGAAAAGCGCAAGCTCCTTGCTCACCTAAGGAACGCAGACTAAGATCGCCTCGTCCTGTGGCAACGTCTGCATGACCCGCATCCTCCCAAAAGCTGTCGCTTTCGGTCATGCGATGTTTATGCTGACGAAGCCTTCCCTGTCCTGCGGGCCTCAGGCATAAGACGGTTCCTGTAAGAAGGCGTTCTTCCTTCTGAAAGGAAACGGCTTATGACCCCGAGTCCCTAGGAGCCGAAACTAGACAAGGTTGTGACCTCGAGGGGGTAGGCTGCTTGCGCTAGACAGTTATCAAAGTTATAATTTCTTAACAAAAAAAGAAGAACAGCTGCTCAGCTGTTCCCCCCTTGTCTATTTTGCCTATCGATGCGCTCTTCAAGCTCTTTCGCCTTGGCTGCTTCGCGCTTTGACACACGGATAATTAATCTCATTGTAAGAATGGCCGCAACTAAAAAGATGGCAAACGTTACAGCTGCAGGGCCATATTCTGATTTATCTTCCGGAAAATATAGAAACAGCGACAGTACATACCATTGCAACATCCTAATCAATCCTTTCTGCTAAAAGCAGTGTCCACCCGAATTATTATATCAGCAATGATTACACAGTCCAATGTTTATACACTTATTTTAAAACCTCTATCTTTTCAATGACCACATCTTCCGCTGGCTTGTCCTCTTCGGCAGTTTCAACTTCTGCGATACTGTCGACTACATCCATTCCCTCAACAACCTGTCCAAAAACGGTGTGCTTATGGTCAAGCGTTGGTGTACCACCATTTTCATAAGCTTTAATAATATCTTCCGGATAACCGGCCTTTTCCATTTGCCCTTTCAAGCTTGGATCAAGTCTCGTGTTCTGAACAATAAAGAATTGGCTACCGTTTGTATTCGGACCTGCATTTGCCATTGATAGCGCACCGCGAATGTGAAAGAGCTCGTTGGAGAATTCATCTTCAAACGCTTCACCGTAAATGCTTTCTCCGCCCCTGCCGGTTCCCTCAGGGTCGCCTCCCTGGATCATAAATTCCTGAATGACACGGTGGAAAGTCACCCCATCGTAATAGCCATCTTCACTATGCTTAATGAAGTTTTCAACCGCTTTGGGAGCCTGATCCGGGAAAAGTTTAATTTTAATATTCCCTTTTGACGTCTGCATTTCCACCAGTCTTTCATTTCCCTCAACTTCTTCTGTTAATTGCGGAAAGCTGTCCGGTGCTTCTTCACTTGCCTGGTTATCTGTTTGGCTTTCTTCAGCAGCAGAACCATTTGCCTTGTCCTCTTCTTTTTCAGTGCTTGTCCCGCATGCTGCCAGGATCAGCATCAGAAAAAGAAGCGGTGCTAGAAAACGACATTTCATTTTCTCATCCTCCTATGAAAAAACTAATCATTTTTTAGCTTACCTGATTTATTGAAAATTTGCACTTTGTTTTTTCAAGCTTCATAATAGGGCTAAAGAAAAATGAAAAGGAGAGGTTAGATTGGCAGAAGTAAAGATCGGCGATAGAGTAACAGCCATCTATAAAACAGGCAAGTATATCGGGGAAGTTACAGACATCCGGCCACAGCATTACCTGGTCAGAGTGCTTGCGGTCTTAAAGCATCCAATGCAGGGCGACTTGCATAATCCTAAAGAGGCGGACGTGATGCTTTTCCATGAGCGCCGCGCGCTTGCATACAGAGAGCAGACCAATGTGCCTAAGCAGATGGTAAAGCCCTTTAGTGAAGAAATACCAGATTATAAGGATTCGCTGCAAATAGCTTTGGATAAAATGAGAACGGAGCTGGAAGGAGATTCTTCTCCCTGGGCAGAACAAAGCATAAGGAATCTTGACTCATTGGAAAAGGATTATTTTAAGTAAAATGAAAACAAGCCAAATCATTTTGATGGATTTGGCTTGTCAGGCAAATTTATTAAACAGTTTCGAGAAGTCCACCCGATCGCCAATTGTAGTAGGTTCCGGCTTCTGCAGATATTTCTTATCTTTTTCTACCAATCTGAAAATATTGTAAGTCGTTAAGGCATCATCCAAAGCCCGGTGATGTTTTCCTGTTCCTTCCTTGCCATATTCCTGAACGGCTTTCCATAATCCTGTCTGGTTTTGATCCCCGAAGAAACGCTTATATTCCATCGAAAGATCCACTTCCCTGCCTCTGAACGGAAAGTCAACTCCAGCGTGGGTACAATTATTTCTAAGCACCTTCATATCCATATTTCCCCACGTAACAATCGTGCATGGACGGTTTCTGTTCATATCTATCATTTTTTTCACGAGTTCAAGAAAATCGATGCCCTGGTCTACCTGTTCCTGTGTTATATGCAGAAAGGATTTGCAGCGCTCGGACAATTTCGGAAACCGGACGGGAGTTACATATGAAGAGAACTCTTCACAAACTTGATTGCCGATGACTGATACAATTCCCGCTTCGATAATTTCCGGAAAAAACCCTCTGAAAGCACTGCCTTTCTCAGGCATGGTAAACTCAAAATCAATAAATAGGTATTGGTGTTCCTCCCCCATGTTTTCACCTGCTTTCCATTAGAAATTCACGCACATAATTTCTTATATTATAGCATGAAATATTTCAATTTTCTGAGTAAATTGCATTTAAGCCGGAATTTTTCAGCAGCGTCTGCCTTCTTAAAAAAAGCTTAACTCCTCAGAAAAAAAGCCGAAAAATAGGATAGAAGTTTAAAATAACGGAGGCGGATTCCTTTGCGTTCCTGGTCTGGATTTATGATCATCATTCTCTTGCTTCCTATTTTTTCTTTACTGGTATTTGCTGTCTCTGCTGAATCGCAAAAGGTTCAGGGATTTCATGAGCTGCTGGATGAAAAGCTTGAAATAAAAGAAGTCAGCCTGCCCCAGACAAGTTATATTAAAGCAGGCAACGGCCAGGTAATCTCTGAAATGGATCATCCGGTAAACAGAATCAGCCTATCGTCAGGTGACATTTCCCCTTTTCTTAAGGATGTTTTTATCACAGCGGAGGACCAGCACTTTTATGACCATGCCGGATTCGATGTTGCTGCCATTGGACGTGCCCTGGCCATCAACATCCAATCGGATGATATTGAACAGGGGGCCAGCACCATTACCCAGCAGCTGGCTCGTAATATCTTTCTGAATCATGAACAATCCTATAACCGTAAGCTCAGTGAACTCCTATATGCATATGAACTGGAGAGGAAATTATCCAAAGAAAAAATTCTGGAATTGTATATTAACGCAATTTATTTCCATAATGGAGCTTACGGAATTGAGGCTGCTTCCCAGCTCTATTTTAAAAAAAGCGCCAAAGACCTGACCAAAGCTCAAGAAGCTTTTTTGGCTGCCATCCCAAACAACCCATCTTTATATGATCCTATGAAACACTTTAACCATACAAAAGAAAGGCAGGAGCGGCTGATTGATCAATTAAAGGAAGAGCAGCTGATTTCGCCTAAGGAAGCAGAGAAGATGAAAAGTGAACGGATTCAGCTTCAGGTCAAACAAAGAATAGATTTATATCCGGATTATGTTTCATATGTAGAAGCGGAGCTGCGTGAATTAATTTCTGTTAAAGAAGGCTATCAGGATAAGCTCCTAAAAGCAGGAGAGCAGGAAAAAGCATCATTGAGCGCCAAGCTTGATAAGAGAATATCCCAAATAATGGAGCAAGGCATAATCATTGAAACTGCCCTGAACCCTGCCCTTCAGGAAAAGGCTGCAAATTCCCTTAATAAGCGCCTGTCCTACAAGGATGTGGAAGGTGCAGCAGCCGTGATAGATAATGGATCACATGAAATAACAGCGCTTGCAGGCGGAAAGAATTATAAGAAATACAACTTTAATCGAGCTTTCCAGGCATACAGACAGCCCGGTTCCGCTATTAAGCCGCTGCTTGTTTATGCACCATACTTTGAGCACACCAGCGCAGCCATTCATGATCAAGTGAATGCAGGACCTTTCTGCAAAAATGGGTATTGCCCCCAGAATTATGGCGGTGCCCGCTATGGATCGACAACACTCGAAAAAGCCTTTATTTATTCGTATAATACACCTGCAGTAAGACTGCTGGACGACATTGGAATTGAAAATGGTTTTCGTGATTTAGATAAGTTTGGTTTTAAAAAGGTTACAGATAAGGATCATGCCCTTTCTGCAGCTATAGGAGGTTTTACATACGGGATGACACCGCTTGAACTCACATCAGCATATACTGTGTTTGCAAATGATGGTTATTACCAGCCGGCAAGAGCCATCCGTAAAATCACTGACCTGAAAGGAAAATTGCTTTATAGCTGGGATGATTCTAAAACGCAGGTTTGGAGCGAAAAAACGATAGAAAAAGTGAGGAATTTAATGGCCAGGACCGTTCAATCCGGCACTGCACGGAAAGCACGTCTGCCAATTGGATATGCCGGCGGCAAAACAGGAACCACTAATGGCTATCATGATTTCTGGTTTGTGGGCTTGACTGGCCAGTATACAGCAGGTGTCTGGGTTGGAAAGGATCGGCCCGGAAATCTGGCTTCTATCGAATCGGCTTCTCCCCAGCTGCTGATTTGGAAGGATATAATGTCTGATTAAAATGATATGTTTACTTTAAAGGAGGCCCTTTACTGCGGCCTCCTTTTACTATATCGGCAGACTTGCCATGATGCTGTTGTGTATTTTCAAAGAAAGATAGAGTATTCCTGTTAAAAGAGAAGACCAGACCATAACCTGAAAAAAAATCACACCAGCAATGCCGGATGCAGTCAATGAAGAACTGGCTTTATAAACAAAGTAACTGAAATAAATAAAGGTAGCGGCCGCAAAAAGGATGGCAATCCCGATATAACTGAATAAACTCAGAAGCGACAAAGCGCCTCCAATAAAATAGATGGCCGAACCTTGCCTCGACTTTGTCAGACTTTCCCCTTCCAGATCTTTAGAAAAGAACAGAAGTGACAGTCCATTGATCGTATCTGCCACCAATTTCAAGGCTGCAAACACCATAAAAAAAAGGACCAGGAGGAGGACCGTCAGTGACAGCTTTACGCCGCCTTCTGAAAAGAACTCTAGCATCCCCTGGAAAATTCCTGTCTTTTTCAGAAAATAAACTAATTCCATCTGGGTTTTTAATGCCAGAGAAGTACTAAACAAAATAATCGCCAAAAGCGGAAAATAACTCGTCAGATATGTATTTTTCATTTTTCCCCATCCATATTTGTCTTTCTTTACTCTAGCTATCTATTATCAGTGATTTTCATAATTTTTACAACAGCTTATCCCTTCTGTATATTTTAGTGTTTCCTAGCATAGACATAAACCATATTCTAGTAAATCTTGCATTAAATAGAGAAAAAGGGGGAAGGAAATGAAAAAAGGAATATGCTGTTTTTTGTTTGCCGTATTGCTGTCAGTTCAGTACCTTATGCCTGCAAAAGCTGCTGATGCTGAAAAAGAGTTCGAGGACATACTTGAAGAACAGCTTCGCAGCACTATCCATTATTACAGCGAAGACTCCTTTTCAGTCATTGATGCATACGGGATGCAGGGGCAAGTAACAAAGATTGTTACACCTGATGACCCGCAAACATCAGAAAATGAAGAGGAAACTGAAGAATATTCATCTCACATTGGCATTGTTTTTTTGGAATTAGAACAAAAAAGAGATGGCTTATTTATTTTTAAGAAAAAAGATTTCTTTTACTATGATTATGACAAAAATGAATTCCTGACAGCATCCAATGTGCTCGGCAATGAATCAATCAGGGATTTTTTTGAAATGTATGCGGACGATATTGAAAAAAATATTACGCCCTTCTCCAAATTTCTCTTCTTATTCTTTCTTTCCTTCATCATTACGGTCCCTCTATTCATCATGATTTTTCATAACCGCGGCCAAAGTAAACTTTAAAACAGCAGTAAGAGAGGATGAGCCATTTCTCATCCTCTTCTTGTTGTCTGGCTTCAAAAGGAACGCTTAGCCAGCTTTATCATCGCACTACTAAAAGCGGCAGCTTTTGGGAGGAGCGCCTGCCCCTCGAGGGGAGTCCGCTTTTCTTATGATGCTGTCTGTATCCTCACATATTCTCTCGGTTCAAACACCTTCAGCTTTTGCTTATTTTCAGCTTCCATTTCGTAATTTGCCGGTAATAATTCGACCACTTCTTCTTCGTCTGCCGGAATATAGAATTCCCTTTTGGTTTGGTGGTCCAATATCCAGGCGCCTGCAAACAGAAGGGCAAAGATTGTAATGGCTGCTGAAATTTTATGCTTAATCATACACAACACCACCTATGAGTAGTGTGCGTAAATTAATGTTTTTTTATACAAAAATGCTGTTTTGGGAGACATTTTTTCAAAAAAATTTTTCCTGATTAATTCGTGTTTCTACCTATTTAATAAGAATGGATAAATCCTTTACTGATAAGGGTTTGAAGAATGCACAGACTTTATTTTTAGGTTATAATTTGTTCTGAGGTGCATGAGCGGATAGTAATGATGATTATGGCACGCCTGTCTTGCCTCCCTTGGCTGGATAATATGGGGGAAGGTGGAAAAACTTTTATTAAGCGCTTTACGTATTGCGAAAAAAGTTTTATACATGCTGCGGAGGAAAAATACAGTTTTCTAAATATACTGAACTGTTAGAAGCCATATAGCCGCTACATCAAGCTGCATACTAGGATACTTTTTCGAGTAACAACAATTAATTTAAAAGGGGGTAATGTTTTGTCTCTGCTTCACCTGGCAATAATTTCACCATTTTTGCTTGCCATCCTTGTGCCTATTGCGTACAAGCTGTTTAGGCAGATACATACGGGTTGGTTCGTACTTCCTCTGCCAATCCTTTTATTCAGTTATTTTATCTCTTATTTATCCATCACCTCCAATCAGCAATCCGTCACAAAATCTTTTGCATGGATTCCCGCTCTTGGGATCGATTTCACGGCAAAAGTAGACGGACTTGGTTTGCTTTTTGCTTTGCTGATCACCGGAATAGGAGCCTTAGTTGTTCTGTATTCCATCTATTACTTGGATAAAAACAAAGAAAAACTGAACACCTTCTATGTTTACTTGCTTCTATTTATGGGGGCTATGCTGGGAGTTGTCCTTTCGGATAACTTGATTGTGCTTTATACTTTCTGGGAATTTACGAGCTTTTCTTCATTCCTGCTAATCGGGTACTGGTACCACAGAGAGAAATCAAGATATGGTGCACAGAAGTCGATGATCATCACGGTTTTCGGCGGTCTTTCTATGCTTGGAGGCATCATACTTCTTTATATGATGACTGGTACTTTCAGCATTTCCGAAATTATTGCTCAATCAGATGAGATATTTTCACATGCATTATTTGTTCCTGCTTTGCTTTGCATTTTGCTTGGGGCCTTTACCAAGTCTGCACAATTTCCATTTCACATCTGGCTGCCGGATGCCATGGAAGCTCCAACACCTGTCAGCGCATATCTTCATTCGGCAACAATGGTTAAAGCAGGCATTTATTTAGTTGCACGTATGAGTCCGGTATTTGCGGAGCACTCGCTCTGGCTCTGGCTCATTGCAGGATTTGGCATTACAACATTATTCTGGGGTTCCTTCTCAGCTGTCAAACAGACTGACCTTAAAGCCATCCTGGCTTTCTCAACGGTCAGCCAGCTGGGGATGATCATGTCCCTTCTCGGCATTGGTGCTGCAGCACTTCACTTCGAAACAGTAGAAGACAGTATTTATACGGTTGCCACTACAGCTGCTGTCTTTCATTTGATTAACCATGCCACTTTTAAAGGAAGTCTATTTATGGTAGCTGGAATCGTAGACCATGAAACCGGCACCCGTGATATCCGCAAGCTTGGCGGTCTGATGAACTTTATGCCGATTACTTTTACTTTGGCGGTCATCGGGACATTTTCTATGGCCGGGCTTCCGCCTTTTAATGGGTTCTTAAGTAAAGAAATGTTCTTCACAGGAATGGTCCGTGTTCTGGAAATGGATATATTAAATTTGGATACATGGGGATTCTTGTTCCCTGTTCTTGCCTGGGTGGCAAGTGTATTCACGTTCATTTACAGCATGATTCTTGTATTCAAAACGTTCACAGGCAAGTTCCAGCCTGAACAATTAGAAAAGAAACCGCACGAAGCTCCAATCGGTATGCTAATATCACCCATTATCCTGGCTTCACTAGTGATCATTATCGGTTTCTTCCCTAATATTATTTCAAACACGCTCATCTCTCCTGCACAGGCCGCCATCATGCCTGTTGAAGGGTATGTGTATGATACTCATATATACTTCTGGCATGGATTTACGCCTGAATTGTTTATGACATTGGGTGTTATTACATTGGGAATTCTGCTTTTTGTCACTCTGCCGAAGTGGAGAAGTGTGTATAATCTTTTCCCTGAGAAATTGGCGCTAAATCGTTTTTACGATTCTATGCTGGAAGTATCACAGAGGGCTTCCTTCAACTTAACAAGATTATATATGAACGGATTCATCAGAACCTATCTTGTGTATATTTTTTCATTTTTCATTGTAGCTTTGGCTACCACACTGGTTCTGAAAGATGCGTTTAAATTTGACACGGAGCATGTGGCCGACATCCATTATGCGGAGGTTCTGCTGGCATTAGTCATCGCTGCTGCATCTGTTTCCATTCTTTTTGTAAAATCCAGAATGACATCCATCATTCTGCTGGGGGCAGTCGGATATACCGTTTCATTGTTCTTTGTTATTTTCCGTGCTCCTGACCTTGCATTAACACAGCTTGTAATCGAGACTATTTCTGTCTCTTTATTCCTGCTTGCTTTCTACCATCTGCCTAAGCTTCGGCATGAGGAGCGGATGAGATTTAAAATGACGAATGCCCTTATTTCTGTCGGGGTGGGTGCGATTGTCACGCTGATTGCCCTATCTGCCCACAGCAATAAGATGTTTCCTTCCATTGCGCAATATTACGTCGAGAATACGTATAAGGAAGCAGCCGGGAAAAACATGGTAAACGTAATACTTGTTGATTTCCGGGGCTTTGATACCATGTTTGAAATTACGGTTCTCGGAATTGCAGCCCTTGGAATTTTCGCTATGATTAAACTTCGCCTGGAAGGAGGAAAGAAAAATGAAAACAAATGATATTATTCTGCAGACCGCTACGAAAGTAGTTTTGTTTCTCATTGTTCTTTTCTCTATCCATATCTTTTTTGCCGGTCATTATACACCGGGGGGCGGATTCGTCGGCGGTTTGCTGACATCGGGGGCAATCGTTCTGCTGCTGCTGGCTTTTGACATGAAAACTGTCTCAAAAATCCTTCCTGTCAATTATATTCACATGATTGCAGTTGGACTGCTATTTGCAATTGGTACAGGGGCGGGAGCATTGCTATTTAATGTCCCTTTCCTTACCCATGCTTTTGGACATGTTGACTTGCCAGTCCTGGGGGACACTTCCCTCCATACAGCTACACTGTTTGACCTGGGTGTTTTTCTGGTTGTTGTTGGCGTTACGATGACCATTATTCAAACGATAGGGGAGGATGAATAATGGAAATATTAATGGCTTTCGTAATTGGTATTTTATTTATGTCAGCTACTTATCTCATGCTGTCAAAAAGCTTGCTTCGCATTATTGTCGGAACCGGTCTTTTAAGTCATGGGGCACATATGCTGATATTAACGATGGGCGGTTTAAAAACAGGATCTGCCCCGCTGCTGGGCGAAAAAGCACCCTATACCGATCCGATTCCCCAGGCTCTTATCCTGACGGCAATTGTAATCAGCTTCGGGGTCACTGCGTTTTTCCTTGTACTGGCATACCGTGCCTACCAGGAGCTTGGCACTGATAATATGGATCGAATGAGAGGAACTGAAGGAAATGATTAACTTTTTAATATTGCCCATCCTGATCCCTTTAGTTACGGGTGTCCTTCTCATCTTCGCCGCTAAGAGAATTATGCTGCAAAGGTGGATTGCAGGCATTTCATCAGTGATTGCAATCATTTTTTCTGCCTTGCTGGTTCAGAAGGTTCGAGTTGACGGGATACAAACGCTGGATGTTTCAAGCTGGGAGGCTCCGTTTGGGATCACGCTTGTTTCTGACATGATGTCAGCTCTGCTGGTGCTGACAACCAGTATAATAGCATTTCTATGCTTGATTTATTCATTTTGGAGCATTGGGGAAGCCAGAGAGAAGTTTTACTATTATGCTGCCTTCAACTTTTTAATTGTTGGCGTGAACGGTGCGTTTACAACAGGAGATATCTTCAACCTTTTCGTATTTTTTGAGGTTATGCTGATGGCTTCCTATGTATTGCTTGTACTGGGAGGAAAGAAGGCACAGCTTAGGGAGTCCATTAAATATATCCTTGTAAACGTTATATCTTCCGCTCTGTTTGTTATAGCTGTAGCCTACCTTTATTCCGTTGTTGGAACACTCAATATGGCGCATATATCCGTCCGCATCAGCGAAGCCAGCCAAGGGAATCCCCCTGGAATCATTACAGTGATTGCTGTGCTGTTTTTAATCGTATTTGGATTGAAAGGAGCCATTTTTCCTTTATATTTCTGGATGCCGGGCTCTTACTATGCGCCGCCTGCTCCTGTTTTGGCTTTATTCGGAGCGCTGCTGACAAAAGTCGGAGTTTACTCCATTACAAGAACCTATACGTTGTTCTTTTATCATGATACTGGCTTTACCCATCAGCTCTTGAGCTTTTTGGCGGTTATGTCGATCATCGCCGGAGTCATTGGAGCAATTGCCTACTGGGATATTAAGAAAATTATCATCTACAATATCATTATTGCTGTAGGGGCGATTTTGTTTGGAGTATCAGCGATGACGACTGATTCCCTTACCGGGTCCATCTTCTATTTGATTCATGATATGATTATTAAGGCGGCTCTATTTTTACTTGCCGGCATCGTTATAGCGATAGCCGGTACAAGCAACCTGCATAAGATAAGCGGGTTGATCAAGCGCTATCCTGGTCTGGGCTGGACCTTTTTCATCGCAGCGCTTGCTCTTGCGGGAATCCCGCCGTTAAGCGGATTTGTTGGAAAGCTTCTAATTGTTAAAGGCGGTTTCGAAGCAGAACATTACTGGGGAGCAGGGATTGTTTTAATGTCCAGTCTTCTTGTGCTGTTCTCAATCATGAAAGTCTTCATTAATGGCTTTTGGGGTACACCTCGCGCCTATAAAGGGGAAGACAAAGTACCTGTCGGCAAAATGATGATTGCCCCGGTTATCCTTGTTGTCATTGCCGTTTTCTACGGAGCCGGCTCGGAGTATGTTTATCCGTATATCTTACAGGCTGCTGAAACTCTTGCAAATCCAGAAATATATATTGAAGCAGTTTTAAAGGAGTATTGAGTATGGCATTTCAAATATTATTAAATGTGTTCCTTGGGTTTATGTGGATGTTTTTAACAGGATCATACGAACCGGTTGCGTTCCTTAAAGGATACCTTTTTGGCCTGCTCATCATCTTTACTTTCAGAAGATTTTTCGATTCACGCTTTTATCTATTAAGAGTTGTGGCGGTAATCAATCTTTTGTTTCTTTTCATCAAAGAGCTTATCTTAGCGAACATCGGGGTGCTCAAAGTATTGTTAAGACCCAAGCTTGATATGCGGCCAGGCATTTTTGCCTACCCCACTGTCCTAAAAAAGGACTGGGAAATTACAGTACTATCGAATTTGATCACACTGACTCCGGGGACATTGGTTGTAGACGTTTCCCCGGATAATAAGATTCTTTACATTCATGCAATTGATATTGAAGATGCAGAGGAAACCATTGATTCAATCAGGAACTCGTTTGAAAAAGCAATCTTGGAGGTGAGCCGGTAATGCTGAATACTATTGTTCTAAGTGCCATCCTTATCATTTCGGCTGCCACCATCGGTTTGATTTACAGAGTGATAAAAGGGCCGACCACACCAGACCGTGTGGTTGCACTTGATGCTATTGGCATAAATCTTGTTGCAATTGTTGCATTGATTTCTATCGCCCTTAATACAAGTGCGTTTGTGGAGGTTATCCTTCTGATCGGGATCCTTGCCTTTATAGGGACCGTAGCCTTCTCTAAATATCTGGAGAAGGGGGTTATTATCGAAAATGAACGAGATCGCTAATATTGTCATTATTGTGCTGATTATTTTGGGAGCCTTTTTAAGCCTTGTCGCAGCATATGGTGTTATCAGGCTTCCTGATATCTATACCAGGAACCATGCCGCATCAAAGTCCGCTACACTGGGGGTTATGTCCATTCTGCTCGGAGCCCTGCTGTTCTTTTATGTTAAAGATGGCTTTTTCAATTCCAGAGTGCTGCTCGGAATTATATTCATCTTCATGACTTCACCTGTAGCCGGGCATTTAATTGCCCGGGCAGCTTATAACTCCGGTGTAGAGCTATGGGATAAAAGTGTACAGGATGACTTAAAAGATGCACCACATATGAAAAAGGCAGGCAGCAAGGAACAATAAATGGAAAACCGCAAGAAATCCTCTTGCGGTTTTGTTATTTTTTATTTTCTTTTTATTACGGCCATTGTGCATCTGGATGTGCATATCAGCTTGTCATTTTCATCCGTTATTTTGATATCCCATACCATTGTGGTTCTTCCCTGATGCAGCACTGTTGCGACAGCCGTTACAATTCCATCCTTTTTAGCACGTATATGGTTGGCATTGATTTCAAGCCCTGCAACAGATTCCGCTTCTTTATCGCAAAGTTCAAAAGCTCCTATGCTTGCAACAGTTTCCGCAAGGGCGACAGACGCCCCTCCATGCAGCAGGCCAAACGGCTGGCGGGTGCGTTCATCAACAGGCATGGTAGCAACTACACGGCCCTTTTCAAGTGACACAATTTCCATTCCGAGTGTTTCGATTAATGTATCTTTCAACTCCATTCCCCTATCCCCTTTCCATATGTAAAATGTTGTCATACTATACTTCATTATATAAGAACAAACTATGTATGTCCTGTAGGACAATCAAAAAATAAGAGGTGACCGTCATGAATCGCGTTCGCGAAGGATTAATTCCAACTGTTCTCGGCACCGCTGTTACTGCGGCTGGATATGCAATGAAACAAAACCGCAGAACCAATAACATGTTATCAGATACCATCGTTGGTTTCGGGCTCGCCCATATTGTACTGGGAGCCATCGACCTGGTAGAGCACCGCAATCAGTATTAAATAAAAAAAGGCAGCTTTCCAGGCTGCCTTTTTATATTTAAAGTCCCAACCCCTGATCATGCAGTTTTTCTTGCTCCTTCCCGCGCTTTCTTCTGGTGAAGCGAAAAATGAGGAAGAGCAAAGTCAAGCCTGCCAGGCTAAGCAGTAATTCTTTTTCATGTTTGATGATGGCATCAATATGATCTCCAAATACATAGCCGATCGTAAAAGTCACAGACAGCCATAACAGGGCGCCGCTATATGCAAACAAAGCGAATTTTTTAAATGGCAATTTACTGAAGCCGTATAAGAAAGGGAGGAAATTTCTGATACCCGGAACAAAATAACTGAAGGAGAGGGAAAAGGCATGATACTTCTCCATTAGTTTTAAAGAAGCATCAATCGTTTTAGACATTCTTTTACTTTTTTGAAAGTATTTCAGCAATGGCCTGCCGATCAAACGTCCGATTGTATAACAGGTTGACAGTGCAGCCAGGATGCCAAGATAAATGACAATGAAAGCAAGCACAGGGTGAAGTGTTTTTAAAGAGGAAGAAAGTCCAACAGTCATCACGATCAATTCATTTGGCACAGGAAAAATAAAGACCCCTACCCAAAGCCAAAGAAACAGCCCCAAATATCCGTTATTCTCAATAATTTCCAATATCAGTTCCAGTTCCATCCGGGGCCTCCCATCTATGTAAGCAGTGCTCACTTATTTATATTCATTACACTAATATATTCTTCATGCGGTTCTTTTACCCCTTTTCTAATTAGATCAATCCTTATAAAAATTGCCTTTCTAATGCACCTTATGCAAACCCATTTTATCTATGCAGGGTGCAAGCCACATTTTTGCGAGAAAGCATTTCATTTTGTTTTCTCATAGGAAAAGCCTTCGTTTCATATATTGGGAATGCGTGCATTAATTATTAATCGAAAGGGGCAGATCCGGATGTACCCCTATTATTATTTTCGCTACCCAAAGCCTGGATACAACCCTCAGCTTCAAAACTGCTGGAATTATCCGCATGCATATCAGTCTTATTATCATCCTGTCCATTTCTATAGAACCTTTCCAGCTGTCGATCCTCAAATGTTCATGAGCTCCGCTAAAAAAATGGAAGTCCTCATGAGGGACGCCAGTACATTGCTTGTAAATATGGCAGAGTCAAAAAAGTTTTCTTATGAACTGATGTCAGCCGCTCAGCAGTCAAAAAAGGATGCAGTCGAAAAAATGATAAAATCAACAGGAATTTCCCAAATTCCTGCGGTGTCCTATACACCTGACGGGCTCAGCCTCCATTTCGAGTCTGATAAGGAGGATTCCCAGAAATGCTGTGATCTTACATTAAAGCTGAGATGGATGTAAGAAAACATAAATAAAAAAGCTCTCAATCAAGAGAGCTTTTACCTGTTCAGCGATAATAAGGGTTTCCATATGGTCCATAGCCAGGGTATCCGCCTCCGCCATAAGGAGCATATGGTGCAGCTGGCGGGCCATAGAATGGCGGCGGAGGGCCGTAAAATGGACGGGGAGCAAATAATGCTGCTCCCAGCCCCCCTCCCAGGAAACCGCCGAGCAGGCCGCCGACAAAAGGAGCTCCTAAAAAGAAGAACCTTTCGCCCCCGTTTCTATATGGGCCTCTATAATAATACATGCAGGGTAACCTCCTTAATTTTCAATGCCTTCTCTATTTAATATGCAGATGTCCGCATTTTGAGTGGGCTACTAGAAATGCGGAAGCGCCTTGCCCACCCCCGACAAGCACAAGACCGGCCTCACGGAAAGGCGTCCTTTGCCTTTTTGGGAGGATTGGCTTGTGACCTCGAGGGGGTAGGCGCTGGAGCTGGAGAGCATTAGAAAAGCGGAAGGCGCCCGCTTTTAAAGGAACGCAGACTAAAACCTCCACGTCCTGTGGCAACGTCTGCATGACCCGCATCCTGCGGGCCTCAAGCATAAGACGAGCCGGTTAAAAGGCTGTTCTTTAACCTTTTGGACGGATTGAAGAAATGTTGAGGCGACTGCCCAGGGACGTCTAGCATAAGACGGCCCCTGTAAGAAGGGGTTTTTTCCTTCTGAAAGGAAACGGCTTATGACCCCGAGTCCCTAGGAGCCGAAACTAGACAAGCTTGTGACCTCGAGGGGGTAGGCGCTGGAGCTGGACAGCATTAGAAAAGCGGAAGGAGCCTTGGTAAAACAAAATCCCCTTAGCCTTTTGGCCAAGGGGATTTGATCTATTAGTTAGCTGCTTTTACTTTAGCAAATGCATCTTCGACAGAAACATACTCATAGCCAAGATCTTTCGCAACCGCTGGATATGTGATGCTGCCGTTTACGACGTTAACGCCAAGCTTAAGTGCTGCATTGTCTTCAATAGCTTTAACAACACCTTTGTTTGCAATCTGCAGTGCGTAATTGATTGTAACGTTTGTAAGAGCAATTGTAGATGTTCTTGGAACGGCACCAGGCATGTTTGCAACTGCATAGTGAACAACGCCATGCTTATCGTAAGTTGGGTTATCATGAGTTGTAATATGATCAACTGTTTCGAAAATACCGCCTTGATCAATCGCCACGTCAACAACTACTGAACCAGGCTTCATTGTTTTAATCATTTCTTCCGTTACAAGCTTAGGCGCTTTAGCTCCTGGGATTAGAACCGCACCAATTACCAGGTCAGCATCTTTAACAGCTTGTGCAATGTTGAAAGGATTAGACATTAAAGTTTGGATGCTGTTTCCGAAGATATCGTCAAGCTGACGCAGACGCTCTGGGCTTAAGTCGATGATCGTAACTTGCGCGCCAAGCCCGATTGCCATTTTCGCTGCGTTGATTCCAACTACACCGCCGCCAATGATGGTAACTTTTCCGCGTGAAACGCCTGGAACACCTGCCAGAAGAATACCCATTCCGCCATTTGTCTTCTGAAGGAATTGAGCTCCAATCTGAGCAGACATGCGTCCTGCTACTTCACTCATTGGAGTAAGAAGAGGCAATGTACGGTTCACTTCTACTGTTTCATACGCAATAGCTGTAACACCTTTTTCAGTTAATGCTTTTGCAAGCTCAGGCTCTGCTGCAAGGTGAAGGTATGTGAAAAGAACCAAACCTTCACGGAAATAACCATACTCAGAAGCTAGAGGCTCTTTAACCTTCATAACCATTTCAGCATTCCATGCCTCTGCAGCTGTATCTACAATAACAGCTCCTACTTCTGTATAATCTTCATTTGTGAAACCGCTTCCAATACCTGCGTCAATTTCTACAAGTACTTTATGTCCGGCTTTTACTAATGCATCAACGCTTGCTGGTGTCGCAGCAACACGATTTTCGTTATTTTTAATCTCTTTAGGTACTCCAATAATCATGGAAAAATCCCCTTTCAATCTATCAAATTGATATTTACTATTGTCAGTATAATAATTTTTGTAAAGCGCTGTCATTGTTGAATTGATAAAATAAAAGAGCCTCCATTTGTGGAAATCTACAAATGGGGGCTCTTCTTTTCGATTCTCCGGATTTTAAGTTCAAGATATAAAGAAAGTTTTGTATTTGTATTCTTCAGATCCACTTCCCCGATATCGGTTATCCTCTTTAAGCGATAATTCAATGTATTCATATGGATATGCAGCTTTTTAGCTGTTTCATTCACATTGCTGTCATGATCAATAAAGGCTTCCAGAGTAGCCAGCAGATTGGTCCGATGCTCAAGATCATATTTTTTAAGCTTTTCGATAGCCGGATGCTCATATGGTTCCAGCCGTTTCTTTTCGAGTATGGCATCAAGATAGCGAAAAATGCCAAGCTGCTGATAGCTATAAACATGATGAATCTCTTCGGGAAATTGTTCTTTAAGGCGCAGGACCTGCAGTGCCTCCTGATAGCTTTTTTCAACTTTTTCATAGTGTTGATAAGTTGTTCCAGTTGCCCCGCTAATATAACCAATGCTAAACCGCGTATTCATTTGATCGATGAAAAAACGGATAAATTCTATAAAAGCACTTTCAGAAAAAGCAGGATCTGGAGGCGCTGCCAGAATAATAAATTCATTTCCCATCGCTGCATGAAAGGTTATATGAACCTTTTGGCTCGTCGTGATCAGATAAATGATATTTTGTTCTATTTTAGAGGTAACTTCTTCTTTAAACCTAAAGACAAGTACAGCAAACGGCGATGGCGGTTTAATGCTTAACTCCTCAAACCTTTCTGCAATTTCATCATGGCTTTGGAAATGGCCGGTTAACAGCTCCCAGAAAAAATCCCGGTATCCCTCAGCTCTTTTTTTCTTTTGGGCGTTTAATCTAAGCATTTCCGTCCTTGCAGACTGTGCAGCAAGCTTAAGCAGGTTCAGCTTGCTTTCTGTCAAGAGGGTTTCTTCTTCAACTGCCCATATGTAGCCTAATACTTCATTATGATTGCGTATGGAAATGGCTACCCGATTTCCAAGTCCTATTTCCTTTATTTCAGGGATTCTAAGCGGTTCTCCGCTTTGCATCAGCTGCGGAATCACACGTTCCTTCCATAAACGATTAATCACTTTTTCAGGAACCTTTCTGCTGATAATCGTTGCAATTCTTGCAGTATCTGTCTGGTCATCATGTGTACTGTAGGCCAGCAGGCGATGGTTAACATCTTCTATTGTAACAGGGCATTCCAGGACATCGCGGATCTTATCTACCAATTCCTCCAGATCACTGAATGCCCTCTTAAACGGATCTTTTTCCATTTTATCATCACCCAATCGTAAAACTCCTTTGAACGGCAATTCACTTTTTCTATCCTATTATATTATACCTCAGGTCCCACCCGGTACTCTACCAAAGCCTACAAGCCATTCGACAAAATTCGGGCGGTACCTTTAAACTTTTTTTGAAAGATTCCCAATAGTTTTACTTCTCCTATTTGACTTGAAGTTATATTCAGATAATTTTACAATAGGACATGTTCACAAAAAAATCATATTTTAATAGGTTTGTTCACAGCAATTGAAAGCGTTAACATCTGGGAGGCGATGAAATTTATGCTTGAGGCGCTTAATAAAATTAACGGGGTGCTCTGGGGCACACCAAGTTTGATTTTGCTTTTTGGTACTGGTGTTCTTTTAACATTCATGCTGAAAGGCCTTCAATTCAGAAGGCTGATATATGCGTTTAAATTAGGGTTTACCAAAGAAGGTCAGGCTGGATCTAATGATGAGGGCGATGTCAGTAACTTTAAGGCGCTTATGACAGCTCTCGCAGCAACAATTGGCAATGGTAATATCGCCGGTGTTGCCACTGCGATTACACTTGGCGGACCAGGGGCCATCTTCTGGATGTGGATTGTTGGTCTGCTGGGAATGGCAACCAAATATGCTGAGGCATTACTGGCAATGAAATACCGAGTGAAAAACGCAAATGGAGAGTACTCCAGCGGACCGATGTATTATGTAGAACGCGGTCTTGGCAAAAAGTTCAAATGGCTTGCAGTTGCATTTGCAATCTTCGGAGCATTTGCAGCACTTGGAATCGGCAACAGTGTTCAATCGAATACCATTGCAGCTGTTATGGACACTTCATTTGGAATAAATAATTGGATTACAGGCGTTATTCTTGCTGTACTGGCTGCTTTAATCATTTTTGGCGGCATTCAGCGTATAAGTACAGTTGCTGGATTCTTTGTACCCGTCATGGCGGTGCTTTATATTGGCGGTGCTTTAATTATCCTGGCAGTTAATTATGATCAAATCATTCCTGGTTTCCAGACTATCTTCTACTATGCCTTCAATCCGGTTGCAGCGACTGGCGGTTTTGTCGGTGTTGTTGTATCTGAAGCGATCAAGAATGGTGTTTCAAGGGGGATTTTCTCTAATGAAGCCGGTCTTGGTACAGCAGCGCTTATCGCAGGCAACGCAAAGACAGACCACCCTGTAAAACAGGCTCTTGTTGCAATGACTGGTACATTCATTGTTACAATTGTTGTTTGTACGATGACTGGATTAGTGCTTATCATGACTGGTTTCTGGGACACAACTGGCGGATTGATCTCTGGTGTGGCTCATGACGGCAGCCTTGACGGCGGGGCATTAACAAGTGCAGCCTTTGCCCATGTACTTGGAACAGCGGGTGAATATATCGTTGCATTCTCTGTTATATTCTTCGGTTTCTCAACAATCGTCGGCTGGTATGTATACGGCGAAAAATGCTTTGAGTACCTGGTTGGCACAAAAGGAATTATGGGATACCGTGCCATCTACATCTTTGCGACTGGAATCGGTGCGGTTGCCAACTTAACTACCGTTTGGGCTTTCGCTGACATGGCAAATGCATTAATGATGATTCCTAACTTGATTGCATTAATCCTTCTAAGCAAAGTGGTTGTTAAAGATACTAATGAATTCTTTGAAAACCACTATAAAGCGGCTAATAAGCAGCTTAAGAATGCTGGCTGATATATTAAAACAAACACAGGTCCTGGATCTGTGTTTGTTTTTGTTTTAAGCTGTGTTCCTAAAATATCTCCCGCTGGAATCCCAAACATTCATTTTTTTCGTGAATATAGGCAAATATTCGATAGTGATAGAGAAAATCGTCAGTTACTATTCCTTCTCCTTCAAAAGAATAAGCATCTATAAAAGCTTCTATTTTGTCTTCATCCTCTTCATCCCATACCCCGGTCAACCAGACTTTATAGGCAAGTTTGCTGTTTAAAGCGTGATATCCGCTTTCTTCAAAAAGTTCCTCTATTTGCTCCCTTTCCACCTTTTAAGCCTCCCTTCTCGTATGTTATCCATCCTTTTCTGTTTTTAACTTCTTTATGCATTTTGGGACAAGGCAAATATACAATTTTAGCACCACATGGGGTTAACTTGTCTATACTATATCGAAGTCTATTTTATTCAGAAGGATTGATTTTTAAAAAGACTAAGGGAGGGATAACGATGGAATTGAACGAGTTATTTCATTTAGGCAATAAAACAGCAATTGTAACAGGAGGAGGCCGAGGACTCGGCGAGCAAATGGCAAATGCACTTGGGGAAGCAGGAGCAAATGTAGTCATCTGCTCACGCAGCATTGAAGCATGTGAGCATGTCAGAAAAAGCCTTGAAGCAAAGGGAATTAAATCTCTGGCGATTGAATGTGACATAACCAATGACGAAGACATCCAAATCGTCATCAGCAAGACCTTAGAGACATTTGGAAGCATCGATATTCTCATTAATAATAGCGGGACATCCTGGGTTGCGCCATTTCTTGAACTGCCTGCTGATAAATGGGACAAAGTCATGAATGTGAATCTAAAGGGGCTGTTTTTATTTTCACAGGCTGCGGCAAAAGTGATGACGAAGCAGGGCAGCGGCAAAATCATTAATATTTCTTCTGTAAATGGAATGAGGGGTACACATTCCGCATTTCTTGATGCAATTGCCTACAATACAAGTAAAGGAGCTGTTATTGCACTTACAAAGGATTTAGCTGTAAAATTGGCACCTGCCGGCATTCAAGTAAACGCTATTGCTCCAGGATTCTTTCCTACAAGAATAACAAAGGTCCTGGAAAAATCGAGTCCAGTTATTCTTGGAAAAATTCCTGCCGGAAGGTTTGGAAGTGAACATGATTTAAAAGGAGCAGCTGTCTTTTTATCCTCCAAAGCATCTGATTACATGACTGGACAGGTTTTAGTCGTAGATGGAGGAATGACAGCATCCCTCTAAGTCCGTTGATTGGTTGACTTCATAGAAAGGAGAATGTTTATGTCTATTAACCATACTGAAGCCCTATTACAGGCAATAAAAAAGTTAGGGACAAAAGTGGAAAGAGAACTGAATGAATCCATTCAGAACTCTATCAACAAAGAAGAAATATTTAAAAATCTAATCACCCGTTCCGAGGTGACCGCAGCAAGCATGAAAAAACTCCAGGAAGCCATTGAGACACTATCCATCCCTCTTAATTTCCCTACCAAGACTGACGTGGCAAATGCAGCAAAATTAACTGTGCAGGCGGAAGAAAAAATGGACCTGATTGACGAAAAAGTCATAGCTTTGGCTCAATCACTAGAGGAAATAAAAAAGGCACTTGGCAGTCCTGATTTAAAGCAGTCGCTGGATCAGGAATTGCAATCTTCCAGCAGCAGTGAAAGCGCGGGAAAATAAATGGATCAAAATACAGCTTCCAAAAAACTGCATGGATTCTTTAAGACCATTCTCCAGCCCCCGGAGACCCATTCAACTCCAAGGACTGCAGTTTGGAAAAGAAATAAGGCTACTCTCTGGCACTATGCCCCTTCCAGTAAAAAATACAAAATTCCAGTTTTCCTTGTATATTCGCTCGTCAATCAGCCCTTTATTCTAGATCTTTGTCCGCAGAACAGTTTAATTGAGGCTTTGACCAACAGCGGATACGATGTTTACTTGCTGGATTTCGGGATTCCCGGTTATGAGGACAAAGAGATTACGATGGACGATTATATTACTGAATACATCCAGAAGGGGGTAAAAAGAGCTTTATATCACGCCAAAGCAGAAGAAATAACCGTTATGGGCTTTTGCCTGGGCGGCACTTTTGCAGCCATTTATGCGGCCATTGCGGATGAGCCGGTCAAAAACTTAGTATTATCTGTCGCACCGGTTGACTTCAGCATCGTCCCTGTCTTTGATAAATGGGCAGAAGAATTGCGGAATGGAGAAGGCAGCCTGGACTCCATTTTTGAAGCATGGGGACTTATACCACCCTTTGCCATCAAATCAGGTATGCGGCTTTTTACTTCACCCATTTATTACTCCCCTTATTTGTCGCTTCTGGCCAGGGCTGACGATGAAGCATACGCCTCCCGGTGGAAACGTTTCAGCCACTGGACCGATGGCCATATTCCATTTGCAGGGGCAGCACTAAAGCAAATCAATTATGACCTTTTGAAAGAAAATAAGCTTGTGAATGGGACCTTAACCGTCGGTGAAAGGAAGGCGGTGCTAAGCAATATCAAAGCCAATTTACTCGCTGTTGCTTCGGATCTTGACCGCCTTGTACCAAAAGAACAGATTTTTCCGGTCATGAACCTGACCTCAAGTACTGACAAAACTTTCCATCTGCTTCAAGGGGGGCATGCCAATCTGACTTCAGAGGGAAAAGTTCCTGACTATCTGGACAAATGGCTGGCATCGCGCTCGGGACAAATATAATATTCAATTTCCCCTGTCTCTGCAGGGGATTCACTTTTAAAGGAGGTATCTTAATGATTTTATGGAATTATCCAAGTTATATTATAAGCGACCACACTATCAGTGCCTATATGGGTTTTGCTTCATATGTGTTTAAAGATTTATTCTATGTATAGCTTTTAAAAACCATGCAATTGCTGCATGGTTTTATTAATTTTAATATCTTTACTAAATTGTGTTTTTAAGTTCTGGGTTGCAAATAATAAAAAATGAACAAAAGGCAGAAGTCCTCTCCATAAAGAGCGCATGAGAGAGAAATCTGCCCAATGACAAGAACAGAAGGAGACTAATAATGGACATGAAGATTTTTAAGGCAATCAACCGAATGTCCGGACGTATTGCTTTCATGGACTTTTTAATGATTCTTATATCAAATAGGGCAAGGTATTTATTTTTATTCGTACTGGTATGCATGTGGCTGGCAAAAGGTTCCTCCAAAACAGCCGCAAAAAAAGCTGCTGCAGCTTCCCTGATCGCTATCCTGGTTAACAAGATCATTAAAATTTGTTATTTTAAGCCCCGCCCCTTCATAAAAAACAAGGTTGGCATATTGATCCCAGCCAAAAGAGATTCCAGTTTTCCAAGCAAACATACAGTGGTGTCGTTTGCTGCTTCTATCGTCATTTTTTACGGCAATCGATTTATAGGTCGTATTTTGCTGTGGGTTTCAGCTCTTACAGGTTTCGCGCGTATCTGGGCTGGCCACCATTACCCTTCCGATGTAATAGGCGGTGCCCTTATTGGCGGAACAATAGGCTGGATGACAGAAAAATGTTTACATTTGAATTTGAAAGAAGGAAATCAGGATGATAAAAAAATGTAAAATCCTCACTTTCTTTGCCGAATGAAAACTTGTTTTGTCAGCTGGGAAGGACTTCCCGTTATCCGGATAGAATCCATTGTGAAAACGGGAGGGGATTCAGAATGAATACAAGTGCTGCAGCCAAGTTGTTAGGAGTTTCGCCAAGCACTATTCAGCGATGGGTTAAACAACTGGGACTCCGGACGGAACGGAATGAACTAGGCCATTACTTATTTAGCGAAGAAGACATTAACCTGCTAAAGCAGGTGCAGGACCAGCTTAACCAGGGGATTATATTGCAGGACGTTACGGTAAATGGCAAAAAGACCAGAAAAGGTACGGTCCAGGGCGAAACAGCTGAACCAGCCATGGAGAAAATTTATTTGAAGATCAGCGAGCTTGAGCAGCGGCTGAACGGAAAAGCGGATGATGTTGTCTCCTATCAGCTGCTGCAGCACCGCAGCGAAATAGAAGAGCTGCAAAAAGAGAATGCACGCTTGCTTAAACGGATTGAGGTTCTTGAAGCCAGGACAGCTGTAAAAAGCCGAAGCCTCCCCGCTGATACCCTTTTGGTTTTTGATCAGGAGAAGCCCAGAAAAAAATTAAAAAAGAAAAATATTTTTACTATGCTATTTGGATTTTAATGGGCATAAAAGCGTTACGGCATGTAACGCTTTTATGTTGATTAATCATCCCAGCTGAATCGCTGCTCACGGAAGGGATCACCATAGTTGTGATAGCCGTTTTTCTCCCAAAAACCAGGTTTGTCAGTTTCAGAAAACTCGATGCCTCTAATCCACTTTGCACTTTTCCAAAAATAAAGATGCGGAATCACGGCTCTTAGTGGAAATCCATGCTCAGGAGTCAGGAGCTCACCGTTATGAGTATGGGCAAGCAGACTGGTGCTTTTTAAAAAATCTTTAATAGGGAGGTTCGTTGTCCACCCTTCTTCCGCATGGAGAATTACAAATTGGGCGATTTCTTTTACGCCTGCCCGCCTGGCAATTTCCGTGGCGGAGACTCCCTCCCAAACATTATCAAGCTTTGACCAGCCCGTAACACAGTGGATATCATTTTTGTACTGTGTCTGAGGAAGGTTCATTACCTCCTCATGCGAAAAGGATAATTCCTTTTCCACTTCCCCAAATATCTGCAGACTCCATTCCTGCATATCCTTATAGTGCGGAACATTTCCATAGTGCAGTACAGGAAAGGCAGTCGTCACATTTTGATTTGGCGGTACCCGGCTTGAGGTCTGTTTTCTGATTTTCCCGAAATACACTGAAGCCACCTCAGTTCTTTTTCCTTTATCGTACCCTACTTTTCGGACTGATAAAAGCAATGAGAAAACAGCCCCCTTTATGGAAGCTGCTGATTTTATAAGATAATCGCCGCCAGCCATCCAAACAGGATGAGCGGAATGTTGTAGTGAAGAAATGTTGGTACACAAGTATCCCAGATGTGATTGTGCTGTCCATCTGCATTCAAGCCCGCTGTTGGCCCCAATGTACTGTCTGACGCAGGCGAACCGGCATCTCCAAGAGCAGCGGCTGTCCCTACTAGAGCAATAGTTGCCATCGGACTGAAGCCAACCTCTAGTGCAAGAGGCACAAATATGGTTGCAATAATCGGGATGGTTGAAAATGAAGATCCAATTCCCATTGTAACAAGTAAGCCGACAAGGAGCATAAGCAATGCAGCAAGTGATTTATTATCGCCGATGATTCCTGCCGCCTGTTCAACCAGGCTTTCAACATCGCCTGTTTCTTTTAATACATCTGCAAATCCAAATGCAGCCAGCATGACAAATCCAATAAATGCCATCATCTTCATGCCCTCTGTTAAAAGCTGATCTGCCTCGTTCCATTTAATAGCACCGCTGATATAAATAACTAAAATACCTGTCAGCGCCCCAAAGATCATTGAATCCAGCTGCAGCTGTACAATGAGAGCTGCTGCAATCGCAACGAGAGAAAAAATAATGCCCTTTTTTGAGTAATTGCCTTTCTCCGTCTCCATTAATTCTGATGGACGATAATCCCTTTTTTTACGGTAAACAAATAATGCAATTAAAAGACCAGCTGCCATGCCGGCTACAGGAATAAGCATGGCTTTCGGAATGTCTGCCATCTCTACTGCCAATCCGCTATTCTCCATATTTTCTGCGAGTATCCCGTGGAAAATTTGGCCAAATCCCGCAGGAAGCAAAATATACGGAGCTGTCAAACCAAATGTCAATACAGATGCTATCAGCCGACGGTCCATTTGGAGCTCATTCATAACCTTCAATAAAGGCGGAATTAATATCGGAATAAACGCAATATGAATTGGAATCAGATTCTGAGAAAAAATAGACATTAATAAAATGGAAAATATGATGAGTGCTTTTGATAAGGTTTTCCCTCTGGATTCCCCGTCTTTTCCGACCTTTGCCAGGACCCAGTCCACTAATAGATTCGGAAGTCCGGTTGCGGAAATGGCTAAGGCAAATCCGCCCAATAACGCATAACTTAATGCAACCTCTGCACTGCCGCCGAGCCCATTTGAAAAAACTTCAATGGTTTTATCTATGCTTAAACCGCCTGCCAGCCCGCCTGCCAATGCACCAGCCACAAGGGCAAGAACCACATTGACACGCAGAAGGCTGAGAACAAGCATGATTAAAACTGCAAGTATAACTGCATTCATGATGATACCCTCTTTCTGTACTTATGTCCCATTATACTTTACTATGCTAAATTGGTAGAGAACTAAAACACAATTATTAAACTATCATATTTCCACATTTTGTGTCAATGATTTAAGGCAGATTCAGAAATGGGAGTTTACGCCAAGACGCTGTTTTGGCCGATAAATCGACGGTTTTAGCCCCGTATTTTTGGTAAACCGGCCGGTAAAGTTCATTTTTACAGTGCCAAGTCAATTTAGGCTAAAAAACTGCATAAAAAAACTCCGGATCTCTCCAGAGTCTGTTTCATCGTTATTTTACTTCAAATCTTTCAACAAGCAGTGCTAAAGTACGCACCATAACGCCTGTAGCGCCGTCTGGTCCAAGATCATGGCTTTTTGATGTTGTGGCTGTACCGGCAATATCAAGATGCACCCATGGTGTGTCCTCGGCAAATTCGCCGACAAATCCTCCGCCCATAATGGCATGGCCGGCACGTCCTGGCGAATTGTTAAGATCCGCAACTTTGCTGCTTCTGATTCTTTCTTTATCTTTTTCAAAGAGAGGCAGGCGCCAGATTGGTTCGCCAGCTTCATAGGATGCTTCCAGCACCTGCTCAAACCACTCTTCATTATTGGTTAATGCACCTGTTGTTTCTTCCCCCAGTGCAACAATGACACCGCCAGTCAGAGTGGCAACATCCACCAGGTAGTCCGCTCCATGATGCTTTGCATATGTTACCGCATCAGCAAGAGCCAGACGCCCTTCTGCATCCGTGTTAAGAACTTCAATGGTTTTCCCGCTCATGGATGTGATGACATCATCCGGCTTAAACGCTGTTCCGCTCACCATATTATCTGTAGAAGGAATAACAGCGACAACATTTTGTTCAGGCTTCAGTTCGCCGATGACTTCCATTGCGCCAAGCACAGCCGCCGCTCCGCCCATATCGGTTTTCATACCGACAATGCCGTCCTTTGGTTTAATGGAATAGCCTCCTGTATCAAAGGTAATTCCTTTGCCCACCAGGCCGATGACATCCTTCCATTCTTCCTTGCCCTGATATTTAATGACAATCATCTTAGGAGGCTCTGCTGATCCCTGATTTACTGCCAATAGAGCACCCATGCCAAGCTTAAGCATATCCTCTTTTTCAAGTATTTCCACTTCAAATCCGTATCTCCATGCCAGTTCAGAAGAGTAATTTGCCAGATCAGTGGCGGTCAGCATATTGCCTGGCAGGTTGACTAATGTACGGGCTGAGTTCGTTCCTTTTCCGTGTGCATACCCTACTGTAAGGGAGGCCTTTACATCTTCCTCATCTGCGGCTTCGCAATAAACAGCAATACTTTCAATATCTTTTTCGGGTTCGTTCGATTTCTGTTTGTAATCTTCAAACTTATAGGTGGAAAGCGCAAACGCCTCGCTGGCTGCATGGGCTGCATCAAGCGCATCTACATTTCCTCCGATAAATGTATCAAGGTAAACACCCGCATTTTGAAGCTTGGACGATTTCACTTCCTTAAATGCCCTGCCCAATGCTTCACGTAACCCTTCAAAGCTGAATTCTTTTTCTTTTCCAAGGCCTACTGTAATTAATCGTTTGGCCCCAATTTTTCCAAAAGTATGTATTTTTGCAATGGCTTTTTTCTTGGCAGAAATATCTCCGCTTTTCACCAAATCTGTCAGCTGGCCGTCAAATTGGTCATCTGCACGGGCCAATACACCTTCAAGCCTGGCTGGTTTATCGAAGACACCAACGATCAGGCATTCCTGTTCGGCTGAGAAGTCAAATTCTTTCTTTACTGAAAACATTTCTGGCACCCCCATAGTATCTTTTTCATCTTATTATATCGAAAATACTGAATTATTTCGACTATCTAATTTTATGGCATTTCTATTTTTGCTAATCTTCCAAATACAGGACCAGCTGCGGCAGCTTAGGAAGAGTTTCTATCATTTCAAATGGCAGCCGATCGATATTTTCCGGAAAAATAGTAAGGCATTCTTCAATAAACCCATACACATGCTCAAGATTAATCCCCCAGTGTTTAGGGCGGTAAGACTGCAAGTATTCCTGTGCCGCCTGCATCATCAGCCTTGCTCCTTTTACATTGCCGTATTCATAATGATAAATGCTGACACTCATTTGCAGCAGGCCTTTCAGAAATAAATTGCCTTTGTCCGTCATCCACATTTCCTCAAGAAGATCATGGCATGTGTAATAGTCACCTTCATTGAAACTGACAAAGAATTCGTAGTATTCAAGAGGATAATCTTCCATGAAACCACCCCATATTCAGGACTTCCTATCACTATCATTTTAACAAAAAGAATAGAGACTATCCTATATATACAAATCCTTAAGTATATTCTTTAATTATTGGGTAAAGAAAATAGAGACAGAAAGGAGAATGTTATGGATCCTCTATTATTTGCCGCCTTCTCAGCAGGATATATCCTGCTGTTCTTCTGGGCGCTAAGCACTGTTAAGGATAGCGGCCTCATTAGTGCTGTCTTCCTGCTTCCTGTACTTCTGGGGTTAATTTACGATAACGGAATTCTGGCTGCTGGCCGTTTTATCGGGGAGGGCAGCACTTTAAAATATCTGAATTATGCCCGTTTTTGGATTCACGCTTTTTTCACGCCACTGCTTGTACTCTACTCCTGGAATACTTTAAAACAAGCAGATCTAGAATGGGCCAAAACAGGCACATTTAAATGGATTGCCTATTTGCTTACTGCAGGATTAATTATTCTGGAACTTGCTGCTGAGGTATTCGGACTTAAACTGGAAGCAAGGCGGGAATATGGTGTTCTCAGCTATTCAGGTACAGAGGCACCAGGCGGCCCTCCCGTTATGGTACTGATCGTATCTGCTGTGCTGCTGGCGGCATCTGTTGTTATTTGGCGCAAACAGGGCTGGTTCTGGTTTTTTGCCGGAGCTGTATTGATGATTATCGGAAGCGCCATTGATATTCCAATTGAAAGTGCAGCTGCAGTGAATGCCTTTGAGTGGCTTCTTTTGTTTTCCCTGACAGCAACTTCGTATTTTCAAAAAAAGCATCGTTTAACAAAAACTTAAAATAGATCAGCTTGCAGGAAGGAACAATCTGTTGGAGAATATTAGTTAGTATAGCTTTCGGCAGTTCCTTAAAAAATGCCTATTCGAAGCTGCAGCGGGAGTATCATACACTCAAGAGGTGGTCTCACATGGAGTTATTGACAAATTTTCCCTTATGGTCTGCATTGGCAGCCATCTTCTTTGCCCAATTTGTAAAAGTGCCCATTCAATTTATTGCCACCCGAAAAGTGAATTGGTCCCTTTTGACAAGTACTGGAGGGATGCCCAGCTCACACTCAGCAGCAGTAACTGCCCTTTCAACCGGGGTTGCACTAGAGACCGGAATGGAATCCGCTGTTTTCGCTGTCTCAGCCGTTTTTGCCATTATCACAATGTTTGATGCTACCGGAGTACGGCGTCAGGCTGGTGAACAGGCGATTGTACTAAACCAGCTTGTAGCCGACTTCAATAAATTCGTTGAAGAAGCAAAGACATGGCAGAAGAAAGAAGGCCAAGAAAAACAGAAAGAATTGAAGGAGCTGCTTGGCCATAAGCCGATAGAAGTTCTATTTGGCGGCCTGACTGGAATCCTATTGACTTTAGCTCTTCATTATTTATTTTCGTGAGGGTGTGATTTATTTTGAAAATCCTTTCTTTATGCCCAAGCAACACGGAATTAGTGGAATACTTGGGATTTACTGATATGCTCGCGGGGGTGGACGATTATTCGGATTGGCCGGACCGAATATCCAGGCTGCCCCGGCTGGGCCCTGACTTGTCTATTAATATGGACAAAGTGGAGAAATTAGAGCCTGATCTTGTGCTGGCATCCCTTAGTGTACCCGGCATGGAAAAGAATGTAGCAGAGCTTGAAAAAAGGCAGATTCCCCACATTGTTTTAAATCCTCAAAGCCTGGCAGATATTGAACAGGACCTGATTCTGACTGCAGAGAAAATCGGAAAGCCAGAAAGAGGTATTTTGGCTGCTGAAGAGTTTGCGGCAAAAATTGAGGCACTTAAGCTCATCTCAAGCAGAATTGAAAATAAACCGAGCCTCTATTGGGAATGGTGGCCCAAGCCTGTATTTACACCCGGCAAAGTCAATTGGCTGACGGAAATCAGTGAAATTTCCGGTGGAATGAATTTATTTAGGGATATTGAGCTTGCGAGTGTCCAGACCGATTGGGAAGATGTCCTGAATCGGCAGCCGGATTATATCTGTCTCGCCTGGGTCGGTGTCAGAAGAGAAAAGGTTAATCCGGATATTGTCCTGAAACGTCCAGGCTGGAGTGAAATGGAAGCAGTTAAGCAGAACAGAATTCTGGTTCTGGAAGAAGAACTTTTTTGCAGGCCTTCACCTCGGCTGATTGAAGGAGCCATAAAATTAGCTAAAAAAATCCACCCGCAGGCATTTTCTAAGATATAAAAATAAAAAGGCAAATCCGATTATTCCCGCGGATTTGCCTGCATTCCGTATTTATTTTTTCTCAGATTTAATATATTGCTGTCTAAAAACCTGCATGGATTCATTTTCATTCAGTAACATTAATTCTTCTTCAGTCAGGGTACCATCGCCCATTTCAACGATGTAAACATCGAGTGTTTTCTTTCCCCAGTTATTATAAACATCATCTACCGTTTCATAATAGAGATCCAATTTATTCCCCTTAATAGCACCGCCTTTATCGGCTACAACACCATACCCATAACCCGGGACAAACAGGATCGTTCCAATCGGAAAAACATTTAAATCTGCTGCAACTGTAGAGTATAAATCTCTTTTAACTTTAACTCCTGAGTATGTAATTCCAAAGGACGGGTGATCCGGATTTTTGCCTGTCGACTCGTAAAATGCCGTATATCCAGTAGCTATTACTTGTTTTTTCTGATACTGCGACCAGTCAATCGATTCTTCCAGTGTCGGCGGCTGCTCAATTGCTACAGCTTCACTCGCAGAAATCTTAGGTTCCAGACTCACTGCCTGCTTCAAAAACTTAAATGCTACGCCAACCGATTTTAATGTATGGTCAAACTTTGAATTTCCATCTTCGCCAGCTTGTTCAGCATCACTTTGATGCAGCTGAACAATTGATCGGGCTTCCACTCCGGAAATCGAATGGAATGTTGTCAATAACGCGCCTATAAATAAGGCTGACATTACCGAACGTTTCATCCATATTTTTAATTTGCTCATCTATTACACTCCTCCCAAAGTTATTCATTTCCCATCTTCGAGAGAAATATTCATAACTTATGGGAGCGGAAGCCTCCGGGCATCCGTTTTTAGACAGGGCTAAAGCCAGTAATAGCATAGGGTTGGGCGATTTGATCACACTAATCAAAAAAAATAAAAAATCCCTGCCGTCAGCAGAGATTTCACATCAAATTTAAAACATCCGATATCCTTTTTTACGGAGCAGCCTAATGGTAATTCCGGCAACGATGGCGCCTGCCATTCCGCTGCTTAATATGAGGATGTCAGCCAGAGCGAGGCTGGACAACTCAACGCCAAGACTGGAAAACGATTCTCCCGGGTCCTGAAAATACTCAATAAAACGAACTTTATCGATGATAAAGATAGCGATAATTGGATAAATAATGGCCATGATCCAGGACATTCTTAACAGCATATTTAATATAAAACCTATCCCAAAAAACAGCACAAAAAATAGAAGCATTGAAATAGGCAAAACGAAAATCGTCATTTGCATGAACTTATTTCCTCCCTTAGCACATCAATATTTAGTGTACTTTAATGTAGATTAGGGAGTCAACAAGAAAAGTGGGCGGGCCAGCACACCCGCTATTTAGAAAACTGGAAGCGCCTTGCCCATCCCCGAAACCTCGAGGGGGTAGTCTACTTTTGTTAGACAGTTATCTAACTTCAGAAATTATACATTCTTATCCTTTGAAAAGAAAAACTTCGCATTCCGCGAAGTTTTTGGTTTATTCCTTTTTCTTTCCTGTACCACCGCAGCAGCTGCAGGTTTCAGATCCACCTAACAATAATTGGAAATACCCTTTCCCTGAACAATACATACACTCTTTATTTTCATAATTCTTAGCTGTCATTTCATTCATCTCCTTATTTCGTAACTGAATTTTCTGATAATATACCAAGGATATGAAGAAATGAAAAGCACCATATTTCATGAAAAACTACCGTTGGAAACGCATACAAGCATAGTTTGCTTCATATTTCTCGTTCTATCTTAAAATTTCAGAAAATTATAAAAATAGTTTATATGCAGTGTATCCAAAAGTATCTCCGGGATTAATGCCGTTAATTAAAGGTTTTATGGAGGAATCAGAAGGATCTAATATGTATTTTAAAAGAACTGATGCATCCGGGTCTTCAGCAAGCTCTTTCGGATCGCGATACTGCACATCAAAAAGTTCACTTTCCTGAACTTTTAATGATTGTCCAGGCTCAGCTTCCAGCAAAAACATAACCATATTATCACTGACCTCCCCTTTGAGAACACCTGTACGCAATCCAAGCAAGCCTTTCACTGAACATTTAATTCCTGTCTCTTCTTCAACTTCACGAACTGCAGCTTCATCAGCTGTTTCGCCCGGCTCGACAAATCCGGCAGGCAGAGACCATTTGCCTTTAAGGCCTCCGTATTTCTTTTTAACGACAAGCCAATAACCTTCAGGTGAAATAACGAGCCCTGAAACCGCCAGCCAGACCTTTCCCCGTTTATGTTCCACTCCCATCCGATAACCTCCTTTTTAACTAATTCTATCACGAAAATTTGTCCATTAAAAAAGGGACAGACTAAATAGTCCATCCCATTACTATATATGATAGCCGATTTATTAAAGAACGTTGAATTTACCTTTTTTCAATACAAGTGAAGGCCCGCCAACCATGTAAAGAGCACGGTTATCGATCATCTTCTTCATGAATGAAGCTTTTGTACCAACCATTTTCTTGCCGAATGCAACACCGATGGCATCGTGTTCACCAAGAGAACATACAGTACCTTTAATATCTGGAGTAAATGTTTCAAGTTCAGTTTTATTGCGGATTAAAGCAGTAATGTTTCTTGCACACACTTCACCCTGCTGCATAGCGATTTGCGCAGTAGGAGGGTATGGACGGTTAATTTCTTCATTGATGATTAATGAGCAGTCTCCGATGATAAATAAATTATCATGGCCAGGAGCACGCAAATCAGGCTGTACTTTTACACGTCCGCGCATTGCTTCAATACCGGAATTCTCAATAATAGAATTTCCGCGTACACCTGCAGCCCAGACAACAGTTGCAGCTTTGATTTCTTCTACTTCATCTTCGCCCTTGCCAACAATGATGCCTTCAGGAGTAGCTTCCTTAATAGCTGTTCCAATCATGAATTGTACGCCTTTTTTCTCCAAGTGAGAAACAGCGTAATTAACAAGCTCAGGATCGAAGCCAGGAAGAACCATTGGCGCTGCTTCTACGCAAATGATTTTCACTTTGTGGTAGTCCACATCGTACTCTTTGCAAAGCTCAGGAACACGGTTTGCCAATTCTCCAAGGAATTCAATGCCGGTAAAGCCTGCTCCGCCGACAACAATTGTCAGGCGCTCGTCTTTTTTCTCAGCGTCTGTATTGTAAGTAGCAAATTGATATTCAATATGCTCGCGGATCTGACGCGCAGCATTTACATTGACAATAGAAAATGCATGTTCCTTAAGTCCTTTAATACCGAATGTTTCCGGCTCAGCTCCTAGGGAAACAACTAGATAATCATAGTCAATTTCGCCACTTTCCAAAATGACTTTCTTTTCTTCTGTTTTAATTTCCAGAGCAGTTCCCTGAACGAATTCAACTTTGTTGCGGTCAATAACATCTTTTATATCATAGCGTACACGATCGTGATGAAGTGTTCCGGCTGATGCTTCATGCAGCCATGTTGTTTCATAATGGTAGTCATTCTTGTTCACTAAAACGATTTCTGCTTCGTTTGTTCCTACAGATTTCTGCAAACGGGTTGCAACCATCAAACCGCCGTAGCCTGCACCGAGGATAACAATCTTTGGCTTTCTCAAGTGTATCACTTCCACCTTTTTTAAGTATTTTCTAATGTTTTCTTATCTTCCACTGCTTTATATTTTTTATAGCAAAAAACATAAAAAAACTTTGTGATGTTATTCACGAACTAGTTTAAAAAAACTCAACAAAATTGTCATAAAATATTAACATTATTCCTCCATTACATCTTATTCTACTTCATATAGTTTTTCAAGCCTAAAAAAATAGACGAAAAACTTAAAAATTTTAAGAAAACCTAAAGAAATATACGTGTTTTTAATTCAGGATCTCCATTTGAAATCTTCCAATTATTCATAATATTTACCTCGATTGATGAGGTTTTAAACGATTTATGTTAGAATAAAGAGTGGAATTTCAATACATACGCGGGGGGATATTGCATGAAAGAAGATCAAAAGGTGTATGACATAACCATCATTGGCGGGGGGCCAACTGGTTTATTCACTGCTTTCTACGGAGGCATGAGACAAGCATCAGTAAAGATTATTGAGAGCTTGCCGCAGCTTGGGGGACAGTTATCTGCTCTTTATCCTGAAAAATACATATATGATGTTGCCGGCTTCCCGAAAGTCCGCGCCCAGGAATTAATTGATAACCTTAAGGAACAAATGGCTAAATTCGAGCCTACTGTATCACTTGAACAATCTGTTGAAAAATTAGAGAAACAAGCTGATGGAACATTTAAGCTTACGACCAATAAAGAAGTGCATTACTCAAAAACCATCATTATCACTGCCGGCAATGGCGCGTTCCAGCCTCGCCGTCTAGAACTTGAAAGCGCAGCTCAATACGAAGGCACGAACCTTCATTACTTTATTGATGATTTAAGTCAATTCGCCGGCAAGAAAGCAGTTGTATTCGGAGGCGGGGATTCTGCAGTAGACTGGGCATTAATGCTTGAGCCTATCGCTGAAAAAGTAACGATTGTACACCGCCGCGATAAATTCCGCGCGCATGAGCATAGTGTAGAAAATCTGCAGAACTCTAAGGTCGAAATCAAAACACCTTATGTGCCTGCTGAGCTTATCGGTGACAGCGAAGGAATCAAACAGGTTGTCCTCGAAGGTGTTACTTCAAAGGAAAAAGAGGTATTCGATGTTGATGCTGTGATCGTAAACTACGGATTCGTTTCCTCCCTTGGCCCAATTAAAGAATGGGGTCTTGAAATTGAAAAGAACTCCATTGTTGTTAACTCAAGAATGGAAACAAATATCGAAGGCATATATGCTGCCGGTGATATCTGCACATACGATGGAAAAGTGAAGCTTATTGCCTGCGGTTTCGGTGAAGCGCCAACTGCAGTGAACCACGCAAAATCCTACATCGATCCAAAAGCGAAAGTCCAGCCAATGCACAGCTCTTCCATGTTTGGCAAATAAAGAAATGCGGAAGCTCCTTGCTTACCCAGATACATCGAGGAGGCAGGCTATCAGCTTTCTTTCGATAAAAAAGGACGGCCCTTCGGGGACCGTCCTTTTTTGAGATTACAAAGATATAGTTCGAAATTATTCCAGTAACTGTCTAGAAGCGTTAAAGGCAGTATTTAGCACTCTTCCGGAGTACCTGTATTTGAAGCGGTACGGAAAGATGACCCACAACCACAATTTGCGATTGCATTAGGATTATCGATTGTGAATCCGCCGCCCATCATCGATTGTTTGTAATCAATTTTTGTGCCTTTTAAGATAGGGGCGTCTTCCTTGCTGACAAGAACCTGGATACCATAATGCTCTGACTGGATATCACCCTCCTCGACTTCATGGGCAAACCCCATTCCATAGGAAAGTCCGCTGCACCCGCCTCCTTTAACGGCTACACGCAAGAATGCATCTTCTTCCTCATTTTGTTTCATCATTTCTTTTATATGCAAAGCTGCTGCTTCTGTTATATCCACAACTTGTTCCATGTTATTCCCTCCTGTACACGTAAGGATATTTCTATATATATAGTATATACAGTAAAAGGTATGTGCTCAACTTAAGAGGCTTTTTCTTTTTATTGCCTTTTCAGAACACTGTTTAACGAATAGTTCTTTATGCCCCTAAACCAAACAATGCATGATACAATAGTCATATTCATTATATTCGGAGGTGGCATTCTATGCAGCAATTAAAGCCTACTTATGATAAAAATTGCGGATGCAGAGTCTGCAGAGAGAGTTTCACCACAAAAAAAATCCGCACCCGATTTGTAAAAGTATTTAATTATGACAGTGATTTTTGCCCAATTTATTCTGATGAAAGCATGAATCCTCTTCTATATTATATTAACACTTGCCCACATTGCGGCTACTCAGAATCAGAGGACTTTTCCCCTTATTTTCCGCCTGGAGCCCTGGACATGATTAATTCTAAAGTTGTAGATGCCTGGATACCCCAGGATTATTGCCAGGACCGTACCATCCCTGTTGCAATCAACGCCTATAAGCTGGCTATTTATTGCGGTACTTTAAAAAGGGAGAAGCATATTATTATGGCTGGTTTATATATCAGGCTGGCCTGGCTTTTCCGGAGTATAAAAAATGATAATCAAGAACAGAGATTTTTGAAACTTGCTCTAAAAGAATATTCGGAGTCTTATATGTCAGATGATTTTAAAGGATCATCTATTTCTGAAACGAGGATTTTCTATCTGATCGGAGAGTTATCCAGAAGGACACATCAGTCTGAACAGGCTGTTAAATACTTTTCAAAAGTAATTGAACTGCAAAGCCGCTCCACTGAGCCTAAATTAATTGAAATGGCAAGAGAACGCTGGCATGAGATGAGACAGGAACAAAAAACTGCCGGCAACTAAGGAAAGCAGAAGAACCTTGCCCGCTTGCGCCAGACAGTTATTCAAGTGGTTACTTTGTTACTTTTGACACAAGAAAAAGGAGCGAAATTTAATCGCTCCTTTTATTAAAACATTGGATTTTCATCCAGATATTGATATATATTTTCAACCAGTTCATCTGGCGTTTCTCCAGTAACCACTTCTCCGTTCACAAGCGCAAAAAGAGTGCTTGCACATTTGCCGCAATACCCAAGACAGCCATATTCTATGACATCCAGGTCATAATCCTTTTCCAGCTTTTCAAGCGCTTTTTGAGAGCCGCTGGCCAAATTGCTGATGCAAAATTCGATGATTGGCTTAATCACATCTTTCACCTCTCTACCCTGTTAATGCTACCTTTTTTACTTGAATTCTGCAAGAAATGGATTCCATTCTCTCCTTTAAAGTGCACATATTTACCACTTCATGTCGTTTATTGTCAAGTTTCCTGCTGATATGTGTTGTGATTTTGACACAATTTCGTTATACTTTTTATGGGTTTGAGGTTATTAATATCATTTATTTATTTTTTTAAGATAACTAATTAACGTTATTTGAGTTCGGCGAAAGTAAACAGTACGGACATAAAGGGGAAATATACTATGAAAAATCTTGTGATACTTGGCGGAGGTTATGGCGGTATGAGGGCGCTTGCCCGCCTTTTGCCTAATCAGCTTCCTGATGATGTCTCCATTACACTAATAGATCGTGTTCCTTATCATTGTTTAAAAACTGAATATTACGCTCTTGCTGCAGGCACCATTTCCGATCAGCATGTGCGTGTATCATTCCCTGAACATCAAAGATTGACCATTAAATACGGTGAAGTGACGAAAATCAGCATAGAGGAAAACAAGGTTTATCTTCAAGGCGAGGAGCCTGTTTTATATGATGATATAATAATAGGCCTTGGTTGTGAAGATAAGTATCATAATGTTCCGGGAGCCGACATTCACACATATAGCATTCAAACAATTGAAAAATCCAGAAGAACGTATGAAGCTTTAAATAATCTATCACCAGGCTCTGTTGTTGGAATTGTGGGTGCAGGATTAAGCGGAGTAGAACTGGCTTCAGAATTAAATGAAAGCCGTCCGGATTTGAAAGTCAAATTGTTCGATAGAGGGAAGCATATACTCTCTGCATTCTCTGAAAGATTAAGCACATATGTAGAAAATTGGTTTCTAGAACATAATGTAGAAATTATTAACCAATCAAATATTACTAAAGTAGAAGAAAAAACCCTTTATAATCATGACGAAGCCATCCACTGTGATGCCATCGTATGGACAGCCGGCATCCAGCCGAACAAAGTGGTTCGCGATATGAATGTGGAAAAGGATCAGCAAGGACGGGTAGTTTTAACGAAGCATCACAATATCCCTGGAAATGAACATGTCTATGTCGTAGGAGATTGTGCAAGCCTTCCGCATGCACCAAGTGCCCAGCTTGCTGAAGGGCAGGCAGAGCAAATCGTTCAAATCCTATTGAAACGCTGGAAAGGTGAGGAACTCCCTGAAACATTGCCAGTAATCAAACTTAAAGGAGTTCTTGGATCATTGGGCAAAAAGCACGGATTCGGTCTAGTCGCAGAACGCCCTATCACAGGACGTGTTGCCCGCCTGCTAAAATCGGGGATTTTATGGATGTATAAATACCATAACGGATAAGAGGGCCCATTGCGGGCTCTTTTTTTTACGTTTGAACCAAAGTAGCGCGGATAACGATAGAGATTGATTTATATTTGCGCCATTACTTTGCTGAAAAATTAATTTGAAAGGAAGTGACCGATAAAGTAAAAATCTGACCGATATTCTGGTATAAATACTGTAGAGATGAAAATTCAACTTCAATATCCAGCTGAATCAGCTGAAACTCTTACCAAATAAAAAAATGAGCATCCCTTTCGATGCTCATTTTTTATTAAACTGCCTGGTATCCGTACTTTTCCATTTCCGCATAGATTGTTTTTAATTTCGGATTGCCTTCACCAACAATTTCATCCTCAATCAGGACAACCGGGTAAAACATATCCTCCTCAATCACTCTCAAGGCGAACTCTTTTTTGTTCTCTTCTTCGGGCGGATTATGAATGTCAACATACACAATTTTAAAAGGCTGGTTGGCAAATTTGCGGGATACTGCCGCTTCCAGCCATTCATATGTCTCCTTGGATGATGGGAGATTCACACAGCTTGGACAAAGCTGTTCTGCACCATACACAGTGATTTCAATTTCTTTTTTCAATCTTCTCTCCCCCTATGCAAAACTTGTTCTTACCTTCATTTTACAACATTAACAAAGAGCAAACCTAATAAAATATTCTCCTAATGAGTGGAAATTACGCTCTTGGAATAGATTTTTAAGACTGATTTGATTATAATAAATATATGGAAAGGAGTCGATTTCACATGGCAGAACAAACGACTATGACTGAACAAGTTCAGGAAGTATTAGATAAATTGCGCCCATTCCTTCTTCGCGATGGCGGGGACTGTGAATTGGTGGATGTTGAAGATGGCATCGTTAAATTGCGCCTTCTTGGTGCATGCGGCAGCTGCCCAAGTTCAACGATTACGTTAAAAGCCGGTATTGAGCGCGCTCTTTTAGAAGAAGTACCTGGTGTAGTCGAAGTAGAACAAGTATTTTAATTTTACCTTACAAAAAGCGATGTCGGCATGACATCGCTTTTTTTATTTATACTGTATGGCCTATTTCCAGTTCAGCTAGGCTTTTTTTTAAAACAGTGACGCCTACCTGATCAATTTTGAGGGAAAGGATTTCCATTTCCGGAAAAATCCGCTGAAGCCCTTCAGCCACTGCAGGAGCACCTTCTGGCTCTGCAAGGCAGAGAACCGCCGGTCCGGCACCGCTTAAGGCAACTCCAAATGCTCCTAGACGAGGTGCTTCCTTTTCAATAACTTCCAAATGGGGAACCATTTTCTTGCGGTAAGGATGATGAAATAAGTCAGCACTCATCATCTTGCCTGCCAGGGAATAATTCCCGCTAAGCAGTGCTGCAACCATGACATTGCCGACTGCCCCAGCCTGTACGGCTTCTTTAAAAGACCATGCTTCAGGCAGGACGCCTCTGGATTCCTTTGTAAGGAGCTCTTCTTTTGGCACCACTGCTATAACATCAAAACTTATATTTTTAATGCTTTGGACAGAAACCTCTTCCTCTGACATGCAGCCAATGACAAGGCCTCCGAGAAGGGAAGCTCCTGCGTTATCCGGATGCCCCTCCATTCGTGATGACAGCTCCAGCTTTTCATACTGGCTCAGCTGAAGATCACAAAGCGCGTCAGCTAATTCAATTCCCGCTACAATGGCAGCAGCGCTTGATCCAAGTCCGCGTGTAAGGGGGATATCACTTGAAATCCGGGCTTTGCATCCTGGAAGCTCTCTTCCATACTTCTTTGCCGTACCCTTTGCAACTTGAAAAATAAAATTCGATTCATCTAAAGGGTAGATGCTTAGCGGCTCTGATAAAGGAATCATTTCAAACTTATCTGCCCTCTCGGCTTCAAGCGTCAAATATAAATTTAATGCGAGGCCGATCGAGTCGAAGCCTGGCCCGAGATTTGCAGTGCTGGCCGGTACTTTGATGACAACCATTTCACCTTCGCTCATGTGTGAACGGCTCCCTTGATATGATCCGCTACTGCTTTTTCATCATTAGGCAGCAAAACTGGCTTCACAGGGCTGCAATCAATGGCTGTATTAGGATCCTTAAGTCCGTTCCCAGTCAGGATGGCCACAACCTTTGTTTTATGCGGAATCTCCCCATTGCGAAGCTGTTTATATACTCCCGCAAGCGAAGCACACGAAGCTGGCTCAGCAAAAATCCCTTCAGAAGAAGCAAGTTTACGATACATGCAAAGAATCTCTTCATCGCTGACTTCATCAATCTTCCCATTTGATTCTGACAATGCTGCATTGGCTAAGTGCCAGCTCGCAGGATTTCCGATTCGGATGGCTGTAGCAATCGTCTCGGGATTTTCAAACACACGGTTATGAACGATGGCCGCTGCACCTTCGGCCTGTACTCCATGCATTTTTGGAAGATCAGTGCCGCGTACTTCACTATATTCTTTAAACCCTTTCCAATAGGCAGAAATATTGCCTGCATTGCCCACAGGCAGGGCAAGGATATCCGGGGCGCCTCCAAGCTGGTCGCAGATCTCAAAGGCCGCTGTCTTCTGGCCCTCAAGACGATATGGATTAACCGAGTTTACGAGAGTAATAGGTTCTGTTTCGCTTATTTTCCGAACCATTGCCAGTGCCTGGTCAAAGTTGCCTTCAATAGATACAACTTCCGCTCCATACATAACAGCCTGCGCCAGCTTTCCCATGGCGATCTTTCCTTCAGGGATGACAACCACACATCTCATGCCGGCTCTGGCTGCATATGCAGCAGCTGCTGCAGAGGTATTGCCGGTGGAAGCACAGATAATGGCATCACTTCCTTCTTCTTTCGCCTTTGCAACAGCCATAACCATGCCTCTATCTTTAAATGACCCGGTTGGATTAGCTCCTTCCGTTTTCACATAGAGGTCAATGCCCCAGTCTCTTGAAAGTTTATCCAGCCTGATCAGGGGAGTGTTGCCCTCATTTAAGGTAAGCATTGGTGTATTTTCATTAACAGGCAGTAAATCTTTATATGTTTTTAAAAGGCCTTCCCATCTCATACTCTGGCGCTCCCTTCCACACGATACGAACTTTTAATTGTTTGGACTGCCGGCAAATCTCTTAAACTTACTAATATATCCTCATAATCCTTAAGAGATGCCTGGTGGGTAACCAGTACAATCTCAGCAAGCCCTTTTTCTTTTAAAGGAAGCTGCAGGATTTTTTCGAAGCTGACATGGTGCTCTGAGAATATGGATGTGATGTTGGCAAAAGTCCCTACCTCATCTTTAACATGCAATCTTAAGAAATACTTCGAATAAATTTCATCTGCACCTTTTAATTTCTTATCATATTGAGGGGCTACCGCGCTCTTACCATTTACCCCAAGACGCATATTTTTCATGACACCCACGAGGTCCGATACCACTGCAGTAGCTGTAGGCAGACTGCCCGCCCCAGGTCCGTAGAACATCGTTTCCCCTACCGCTTCACCGTATACATATACAGCATTGTATTCATCCTGAACCGATGCAAGCGGGTGAGACTCGGACAGCAAAGTCGGCTGAACGCTTACTTCCACCTTCTCCCCCTCCCGATGAGCAATCCCGATCAGCTTCATGGTGTATCCAAGCTGCTTGCCGTACTGCAGGTCCTCTTCTGTAATATCTGTAATGCCTTTAACCTTTACATCATCAAGGTCAATATTCATGGAAAAACCAAGTGTTGACAGGATCGCCATTTTCCTTGCTGCATCAAGGCCCTCCACATCTGCAGTCGGATCGCTTTCCGCATATCCCAGCTCCTGGGCTTCTTTCAGAACTTCCTCATAAGCGCTCCCATTCTTGCTCATCTTTGTCAAAATAAAGTTTGTTGTCCCATTCACAATTCCCATCATTTTTGTAATTCTGTCTGAAGCCAAACCATCTACCAGCCCTCTTAAAATGGGAATGCCGCCGGCCACACTTGCCTCATAAAAGAGGTCACACCCGTTTTGCGTAGCAGCAGCCAGCAATTCGGGTCCATAAACAGCCATTAGGTCCTTATTTGCCGTCACCACATGCTTGCCATTATCCAAAGCTTTCTTTAAATGATTTCTTGTTTCTTCTATGCCGCCCATTACTTCAATTACAACATCTATATCAGCATCATTTAAAATGTCTTCAGGATTTAGCGTCAGCAAATTCCTGTCCACTTTAACTGCTCTTTCTTTATCTGCATCTTTAACAAGAACTCTCTTTACAACAACCGGACAGCCGACTTGGTGCATGAGTTTATCCTGATGTTTCTCAATGATTTGCACCACACCCGATCCAACTGTTCCTAATCCTAATAAACCGATTGAGATTGATTCCACGCTAGCTCCCCCTTTAGTGTTCACTATGAAAGTACATTTGTATTTGTATAGTAGACATTATAGGGGTCAAGCGGCGTTTTTACAATAGGCAATTTTCCGAAAATAATGACTGGAAGCGCTTCACATACTGATTTATTGCGATTTTATTTTTTAAATTTTTTTATCTATAAATAAAGGCACCCTGCTTTGGGGTGCCTTCATCACTTCTATTCGACTGGTGTTTTTGGTTTCTTTCCTGAAAGGACTAGATCAATGTTTTCCACACACAGCTGCATCATGGCATAGCGCGTTTCTATGCTGGCACTTCCGATATGGGGCATAGCCACTACATTTTTCAGCTCCAGCAGAGGATGGTCTTCGCCAATTGGCTCCTCCGCAAAAACATCCAATCCTGCCGCTGCAATCTCTCCTGCCTTCAGTGCTTCATATAAATCATGTTCATTTACAACCGGCCCTCTTGAGGCATTTACAAAAACAGCCTTGCCTTTCATCTTCTGGAATGCATTTCGGTTAAATAAATTCCTTGTTTCTTCTGTCAAGGGCGTCAGGCAGACAACGAAATCTGAGCGTTCGAGCAATTCATCAAAGCTGACATATTGGGCTCCCAGTTCCTGTTCCGCATCCGGCTTCCTCGAACGATTGTGATATAAAATCTCCATATCAAATCCAGCTGCACGCTTTGCAACTGTTTTTCCGATATTCCCCATCCCTACAATCCCGATTGTTTTATGATGTACATCCTGCCCTGCTAAAAGCAGCGGACTCCAGCTCTTCCAATTGCCTTTCTTCACAAACTCAGCAGCCTCCACCATTCTGCGCGCAGCAGCGAGCACAAGCGCAAACGTCAGGTCGGCAGTTGAATCATTCAATACCTCTGGTGTATTGGTCACCGTGATTCCGAGCCTTTTTGCTGTCTCAACATCCACATTATCATAGCCGACAGCCATATTGGCTATGATCTTCAGCTTCCCTCCTGCTTCCAGAACTTCCTCATTCACCGGCTCTGATAGCATAGTTAAAAGGGCATCTGCTTTTCTCGCCTCCTGTAAGAATACATCGTAAGGTACCGGCACATCTTCCCGATCCCACATTTCAACTGTGTACTTTTCTTTTAAAATGGCAATAACATTTTCAGGCAGCTTCCTGCTGATAAATACGTATGGTTTCATTAAAATATCCCCTCTTTACATTCTCAAGCTTATGTTCCATTCGCCAAGTAAGGGGAATTTCCCTGCCTATTTTCAGCTCTTGATCCAATTCACCAGAGGAATCCTGAGTTTTTTGATGGGGACCTCGGCAAATTCGAAAAATCCCCCCAGAAAACGCTCATGATCGTCAGACTGCCAAAGATACTTCTGCAGGCGCTCCTGAAGCACAAGCTTCTGCTGTTCAGAATCTGCACCATAATAATTTTCTATTGTTTCGAAATAATGGAGAGGAAATAATAGACGAGCATAGTATAGCCGCCATGAGAAGGAGGATAATGGCCCTACACTTTGATATTCCGATAAAAATTGGCGCAGATCCGGCTGATACGTTTTGATATTATGGAAATATTTCTCTCTCGTCCATTCCGCCAAATCTCTGGATGAATGATCAAATACCCAGTCAAATGGATTTTTCATATAATAACTGTCTCCCCAGGTGGCAGATGTTAGTCTTATATGACAAACGGTTCCGCTGTCTGCCATTTCTGGTTCGTCATCAAGCTCAGTATCCACAAGATATTGGATTGAATTTTCAGCAAGCCCCATATAGTATGGAAACGACTCTAAAAACATTCTCTCAAAATCATTTTCAGGCTTTTGGAAAAGCATCTCATTCCATACCTTTTCCATTTGATCCAGCCGCTGTTCCCAGAGCTGTTTCCACTGCCCGATTCTGCTTGTTTTTTTCACGGGAAACGAAATGCTCCTGCCTCTGTAATGGAACTTTGCCAGCTTTCGTCCAAACTGACTTTGTTTTCTGCTCAGTGTATGCCGGTTAACCAGAATGCAAAAGCGGCTATCGTTCCAATCAATTGATTGTTTACCTTCCTTTGTTTTCATAAAAGTGCTTATGTTCCTATCCCCGCAATTGGTAAGGTGTTCTGCCATTTGGTCCAGTTCTTCGAGTTCTTCTTCATCTGTATGCCCCGCAGGCACAAGCAAATAAAGCTGTCCCTGCTTTCGGCATGCATCATATTTTCCGATTCTCATCGTATCCTCTGCTTCTATCCCAAATTGTTCTTTCAAAAGTTTTCTAAACATTATACCACCTCATTTTAGAGAGATCCTTATGGAATATATATGATAGAAGACTTTAAAACTTGTTGTTTTCTTGGATAAGACTGTGTACCATGGAAATAATACAGGAAATGAAATTTTTCCGTTTCAGCGGCATCGGGCATATTTGATAAAAAAAGGGTATATACATAGTGAAAAGAATCTAAAAGTGCATAACACAGGACCTTAGCTAGGCCTGGACATTCCCGCAATTATTTAATAACCAGAAAAGGTGAAGCCAATGAATGAAGAAAAAAAAGCAGTTAACGTTACAGAGCAGACAGCACGTAAATGGCTCCATGAAAGAGGGGTAGAAATTCAGGATATAGCTGATTTAGTGTTCTTCCTCCAAGAGAAATATCACCCCAATTTACAAATGAAAGATTGCATTCATAATGTTGAGCGTGTTTTATCAAAAAGAGAAGTTCAAAACGCCATTTTAACGGGCATTCAGCTTGATATGCTGGCCGAGGAAAAGAAACTCTTAGAGCCGCTGCAGTCGATTATCGCTACAGATGAGGGTTTATATGGAGCGGATGAAGTACTGGCATTATCCATTGTAAACGTATATGGTTCCATTGGATTTACCAATTTTGGATATATCGATAAATTGAAGCCTGGCATCCTGAAGGATCTGAACGATAAGAGTTCAGGAAGATGCCATACCTTCCTCGATGATATTGTCGGAGCTATCGCTGCAGCCGCTTCGAGCAGGCTGGCACACAGTGCCGAAAATGCGGAATAAAAAAGGATGGAGAGCTTTTCTCCATCCTTTTCTATTTAAAGTCCCAATCCGCTAATGAATCGAGCACAAAGTCAGGCTTTTTGTCATAACCCTTCAATAGCTCTTTCGTTGTTACACCTGTATGGACAAGCAAGGTATCCATACTGGCATTCATTCCTGCTAAAATATCCGTATCATAGTTATCCCCAACCATCAGGGTTTCTTCCTTAGCTGTTCCCAGCACCTTTAAAGCCTGCTCCATGATGATCGATTCCGGTTTTCCGATAAACACCGGCTCTTTTTGTGTCGATACAGTAATGACAGAGGTTAGTGACCCATTACCCGGAAGCAGCCCTCTTTCTGTCGGAATAGCAATGTCTCCGTTCGTGGAAATGAATGCTGCTCCATTCCGGACAGCCAGACAGGCGATGGATAGCTTTTCATAGTTAATGGAGCGGTCAATCCCCACTACGACGTAGTCCGCATGCTCCTCAGCAAAGCTTAGCCCCTTTTCAGCCAGCGCTTCCCGTATTCCTTCTTCTCCAATCACATAAACTGAAGCATCGGTTTGCTGTTCATATATGTAGTTGGCAGTAGCCATGCTCGTTGTAAAGACCTGCTCTTCTTCGGCAGGAATGCCGAACTTCACAAGCTTCTCTGCTACCTGGGCTGGTGTTCTGGAAGAATTATTCGTCACAAACAAATAGGGAAGATCCAGTTCCCTAAGCTTATTGACAAAATCAGCTGCCTCACTGATCAGCTCTGTCCCGCGATACATGGTGCCATCTAAATCGATTAAGTATCCTTTATATTTTTTCACAGCCATCACTCCCAAATGATCTATGCTTTTATTAATATCCCTATTTTTCAACTGAGCTATCGCCCATAAAAGCTATCTTAAAGGAACGTGGTGAATTGTGCAATTTTTCACGATTGCAAGGATGAATAATAAAGTAATTCCCGCAAAAAAACTCCTTGAACAGGGGCCCCCGCCTAATCTTGCTTTATTATATAATGACAGCACCCATCACCTGCAGCCATACAGGATTTGATATCAACATGATCAGCAGAAAGAAAATCTTTGATAAACTCTTTTTCGGACCTGCAGATTTGTTTAAATTCTTCTGCTGTTTCAATATATGGGCAATTAAACTCTTTGAGGTGGACTTGGCCTTCCTCTATTAGCAATTCCGGCATAAAGCCTTCAAGCAGGAGAAGGTCCTCAAGAACTTGAAGCTTTTCTGAAAAAGATTTCCCGGCCGTCTGAATCTCATACTGCTGTACGAGGCGGTTTTTCCTTCTTGAAAACAACTCTGTAATTAAATGGCCCTGCCCCATGCTTTTAAGTTCTGTTAATAATTCAACACTTAACTGCTTGTATTTTTTCGGAAACAGATCTTCGCCCTTTGCTGTTAGCTGATAAAGCTTTGAAGGGCGCCCTTTTGTTTGCCTCTGGATTGCAGATCTAATAAAGCCATCTTTTTCAAGAGCCTGAATATGCTTTCTGACGGCCATTTCTGTTATTCCCAGCTCTCTGGCCATTTCCAGTATGGAAAGCTTCCCGGTTGTTTTAATTAACCTCAAGATCTCTTCTTTTGTTGAATTTTCTCCAACATGCATGACATTCACCGCCCTTCTCTTTATTCAAGCCTAATATGCTCCCTAGGAACAAAAGCGGAAGCATCTTGATCAGATGAACTCCAACTAAAAACCGCCACCGTCCTGTGGTGAACGTTGAAGCCAGCACATCCAGTGCAAGTCCGGCAGGCATAAGACGAATCAAGCAGGAAACCTCCCAAAGCAAGCTTCGGTCGGGCGATGAATCGCTGACGAAGCGTTCCTTGCCCGATTTCTTGAGTGATTTGGCTTATGACCCGAGGGGCTAGGCGCTGGAGCTAGATGCAGACAGCCTTTCCACAGAGTTATTCATACAGTTCCATTTCATAGTTTCCCATACAGAGAAAAAGATCGGATTTCTCCGATCTTTATTGAGGTTTAAAAGCAGAAACCGGCCCCAGTTCATTGGTTAGATACTCCCTGACCCTGCCCGGAAACTCTTTAATCATGGACATATGACTGCTTATAGCTGTTATTAGCCCCTCATGATTGACGTCTGTGTAATTTTGGACGAGCATTTTACGATATGTAATGAACTGTTTAAAGCTATTGCTCATTTCTTTGCTGATGACCTTTTCGTCGTCAAGAATATCCACGATATCATCGTAGCTGCCTGGATCCCTCATGATAAAGCCGTCAATCATCGTATTACCAGTATCAAGGATAGCTTCGATCATAATTTGGGCAATCCGTTCCAAGGCTGCCTTTTCAATAGGGGATGTCCACTCTTTCACTTCTTCAAAAAGGGAGATTTGCTGTTCCAGATAACTAAGTGTGTCTTCGATCTTTTCCCTGTCTACGAAATACATAATGCTTCCTTCCTCCTATGAAGATTTCAGGCTCTTGGTTAAAGTATCCGGCCGAGCGTAGAAATATCCCTGAGCTAAATCGACATTGTTTCTGGAGAGAACCGATGCCTCCCCTTCACTTTCAATTCCCTCGGCAACCACCAGTGAACCCGCTTCTTTCGCCACTAAAAGGAGACCCTTCAGCATGGATTCTTTTACCCTGTTCGTATCAATGCCTTTAATGACGGAACGGTCGATTTTTATAATATCCGGCATAATCTCACTTATTGAATTTAAACTGGCATAACCTGCACCGGTGTCATCCACAGCCACCCGAAATCCTAATGTTCTTAATACCTTTATATTGTATATAAAGTTTTCAATACCTTCAATGGGATCACGTTCAGTAATTTCAAGTGTGATCTGTTCAGGGGGAATATTTTTATAGCCGGTGAGCATTTTCTTTACATCCCTCACAAACCTTTCATTCCCTATTGTAATCGGGGTGAAGTTAATAAATATATCCTGATTGCAGTCTGTCTTTGTTATCTGTTGAAGTGTTTTCTCAAGTACGATTAGCTCCAGATCATAAAGGCTTCCCGTCTGCCGAGCAATGCTAAAAAGCTGTAGAGGGCTTTCCAGGGAAGTGCCGCTCGGACCTCTTGTGAGCATTTCCCAAGCCTTTATCTCGCCTGTAGCCACATTAATAATCGGCTGTGCCAGCATTTTAATATCCTTTTTCGCTACAATTTTATTTATTTTGTACATCATTTCATTAAACTCGGATCTGACCCTTTTTTCGGCCATTGCGAGTGCATGCTGATGGGCTTTGTAGACTGCTTCCTGAACAGACGAATAATACTTCTTTTCAACAAACATATATCCCGTATCAATAACCGGCTTTATATGAGGTGTATCACTATGTATGTATTTTTCAGCTTCTTTGACAATTTTTTTCAGTGTTTGATCAATTTCTGTCACACAATCCCTGCTATGGTCCACTTTCATTATCAAGGCAAGGCCATCGCTATAATGATCATGCACGATAATGATTTGATTATCTTCAAGTTCCCGCTGAATGACTGCCAAAAATATGATCTTAATGTTTTTTATAAACTGTCTGAAAGAAAGCTCACCCAGCTGTTCGGACAGGTCTTGCCAATTTTTAAAATTAAAAACAGCAACGGCCACTTCAAACCCTTGTTTCAGCGCCAGATTTACTCCTTCTGCAATCGGGTCACGGATAATGAATTGGGGAGGGAAATACTTTATCTTATTTAAAGGAAGCATAAGTTTGCCCCAATTTCCAACCGGCTTAAATCTTTTTATGTAATGGTGGACCATACCTTTCATTCCTCTCAGCTGCCAGCTTTATTTTTGTATTGACTATAAGCCTTTATTACTATGCTACCCTACCAGCTATTGTATCACAATATTTTGAATTGAGTATTTTTTCCTTTAATAGAAAAAATATATATTTAGCCATTAAAGGGTGAAAAGAGAATAAAAAGATTCATCCCCTTCGAACATAAACCCAACAAGGACATGCTATAATCGGTATATAAAACAACTGAGGAGTGTTATATTTGGCAGAACGCTTTTTCTTATATGATGATCTCGAAGAAACAAAAACCAGATTTGTCAGCTTTATGGGAGAAAACCAGCGATTCGATTTGGCTATTGTTCGTTCCGATCGCTATTACGGCAAACAATTGGTCCTTGATATCCAGGGAAGCCGATTTGCCATTATTGGAGAAGATGATTTAAAGGAAGAAGGCTATCTTGAGCATGTTTTTCAGCTTTCTGAGGAAGATGCAGAGGAGCTTAAGTCATTTCTCATGGAAATCGTTTAATATACGATAATAAACAGATACTAAGGGAGAACCTATTTTGTGGGTTCTCCTTTTTCTTTAAAGACCCTGCTGCATATAAACTTCCTAAGGAGTGATAGCATGGACGATAAAGAAAGACGCACATACACCGATTTCTCAAATGTGGAAACGCAAAGGAATTTCCTTATTCCCGAGGACTTGCCTGAAGGTGCCTATGGCTCTCCCAGAAATGCGGATGAGCCGGTAGAGAACAAAAGCACCCCATGGCAGGAGGGCCAGCGCTATTACAGTGCCTTCAATTATGAGTTCAAGTCCCTCCATCAGAACTTGCCGAGGCAAATGCCAGGGGCGCATCCGCCGCATGATGACCCTGATAAAAATGAAGAACCGCCATATACAGAGACTTAAAAAAGCGTACACCAACAAAGGGCAGGCAGCATCAAAAAAAGGGCAGGGTTACCCCCCTGCCCTTTTTAGCTTTTCACTTTTTTCACAACAAAATAGGCACATCCGAAATTACAGAATTCGTAAAGATACTCGGTCAGAGTACTTATTTTTGTATCAAATGAAGCCTTTTGGTTCTGATCATCGAAAAAGCCGCGGAGACGAAGCTGACCATATCCCCAGTCGCCAACAATATAGTCATACCTGGATAAAATTTCGCTGTATCTCCCGCGAAATGCTTCCTCATTAAAACCATCCCGTTCTTCCTGAATCACTTCATAGCAGATATTATTAATGCAGACCAATTTATTCACCTCAACTTAAAAAGCATATGTACCAGTATTATATTGGAAATCACAGGATATGAAAACAAACCAATATTTGTCCTAATTAAATTATAACTGATTCCCCATCAATTACTAAGAGAAAAAAATTCAGCAGTGGCAATTCTATAGATGAGGAGGTGTTTATAGTGAAAAAATCACTAATCATTCTTGGCATTAGCGGCATGGCTGCACTGACTGCCTGTCAAAACAATGCCGCAAAAGAAGATATCTATGAAGAAACCGGTCACACCATAAATGTAAATGACCAGCGTGCTGATTTATACAACAGGGATATGGGCAATGGGCGAAACGGCCGAAACAATACCGGTGAAGACTTCGGATATGTGCGCCATCAAAAAAGCCCAATTATGGGAGACAACGTTTCAGCGGATCACTATGCTGCCATTGACCGTGAGCAGGTTGCAGATATTATCGGAAAATATTGTACTGAAGTTCCGAACGTGGACGATATTTCAACTCTTGTAACAGATGAAGAAGTCCTGATCGTGTATAACACTGACACAAAAAATCGCAATCAGACAGCTGATCAGGTGAAGAAGATGGCTATGTCTGTAGTCCCAAGATGGTATCATGTCTATGTAAGTGATGATACTTCATTAAGGAAAAATGTTGAAAACTATGCAACAGTTGATTCTGATGGACGTAATGCTGAAAATGGCATTAACCAGTTAATTAAACAAATGCTTAATTCTCCTCAAGGAGAAAGAATGAGTGAAAGTGAAAATGAAAACGGTGAAATGCAAGGCGAAAGAAACGATGATATGGATAAAGATGATCTTGGGGAAAACGTCAAGAAAGCAGGTAACCGTTAATCATTCAGCAGTATGAAAAAAGAGTCCAGCGATGGCGCTGAACTCTTTTTTTTATCTTATGCTTCCTGGATTTCCTTTTCTCCCAGAAGCTGCTTTTGTTTAGATGCCGCATTTACCTGTTCATCAGCATGATAGGAAGAGCGGACAAGCGGGCCTGCTTCACAATGGCTGAATCCTTTGCTCATTGCAATGTCCTTCAGCTCCTGGAATTCTTCAGGTGAATAGTATTTCAAAACCTTAAGATGTTTCTTGGATGGCTGAAGATACTGCCCTATTGTCATAATATCAACATCATGGGCACGCAGATCATCCATTACCGCAATTATTTCCTCTTTTGTTTCGCCAAGCCCGATCATCAAGCTGGATTTTGTAGGAATATCTGGCTGCATCTCTTTTGCACGCTTTAAAAATTCAAGAGAGCGCTTATATTTTGCACGCGCTCTTACTCTTGGAGTCAGGCGCTCAACTGTTTCGATATTGTGGTTAAGAATATCAGGCCGGGCATCCATAAGCATTTTCAGATTATCATACACACCGCCCATGTCTGAGGGCAATACTTCAATCGTAGTGAACGGGCTTTTTCTTCTGATGGCACGGACCGTTTCTGCGAAAACAGCAGCACCGCCGTCCTTTAAATCATCTCTTGCTACAGCTGTTACCACTGCATGCTTTAAGTTCATTAGCGCTACGGAATCTGCTACGCGTTCCGGCTCCTGAAGATCCAATTCAGTTGGCAGGCCCGTTTTGACAGCACAAAAACGGCAGGCACGCGTACAAACATCCCCAAGAATCATGAACGTGGCCGTTCTTCTTACTGCCCAGCATTCATGAATGTTGGGGCACTTAGCCTCTTCACAAACAGTATGCAGATTTTTTTCCCTCATCATTTTTTTTAGGCCAGTATAATTTTCATTTGTGTTTAACTTTATTTTCAGCCATTCAGGCTTGCGCAAGTACTCTTCTTTTTTGCTCATTTTCCCACTCCTTAAACTGAAGCTAGACGGAAAGAAAGGCGCAAGCGCCTTTCCCTTGGCTTGAGGCCTCGAGGGGGTAGGCGCTGGAGCCAGACAGTTATCTGACTTCAGAATTAATACATTCCTGCCTATTAAAAAAGCCTGTCATAAGCAAATTCCGACTAAGCTGATTAGGCTTCACCTGATGCCACTTTATCATAATGAATTGAAGAGGACAAGCCGAAGATTCTGGTATTACCATTAATTGATATTTATTAAATTATCCATTCCTCACAAACTAAATAAGCAGACCATAAAAGAAGGGAGGATTTCCGTGCGGATATTATTTACCGCAGCTGCGGCCTTATCGTTATTTCTGATTTCCTTATGCACAGTCAGCGCCCAAGAAAATCAAGCTGATGTATATAAACAAAGAATGACCTTATATAAAAAAGTTGAAGCTGTTACGAACATCCCCTGGTATTACCTTGCGGGGATTGATCAGTATGAACGGAATGTCCGGCAGTCCAGAAGGGATATTCCCAAAGCAGAAGGCATTACAGGCATCTATTTCAAACCTGAAGAGTGGGCGGGAATATTGAACCCAGATCCATCCGATGAGAATCCTACATCCATACAATTTTTCAATGGAATAGGAATGGACGGGGACGGGGACGGAAAAGCCAGCTTGAAAAGTGATGAAGATGTTCTTCATTCCTTTGCCAAATTCCTTCTCTCATATGGTACAGACCATGATAATTTAAAAATTGGATTGTGGAATTATTATAAACGCGATAAAGCTGTCGGCATCATTATCGGCAAAGCCCAAATTTATAAGCAGTTCGGCCGCCTTGATCTTGATGATCACACCTTCCCTGTCCCTTTGAGGAGCAATTACAGCTACAGAAATACCTGGGGTGACGCCAGAGGATGGGGAGGAAGGCGGATTCATGAAGGAACAGATATTTTCGCTGATTACGGGGTGCCCGTCCGGGCTACATCTTATGGAATAGTGGAAATGAAAGGCTGGAACAAATATGGAGGATGGAGAATCGGCATACGTGATATTAATAATAACTATCATTACTTTGCCCATTTAAGCGGATTTGCAAAAGATCTGAAAGTTGGGCAAATCGTTGAGCCCGGGATGATGATAGGAGGGGTAGGAAGCTCCGGCTACGGGCCTCCGGGTACATCAGGTAAATTCCCTCCCCATCTCCATTATGGCATATACAAAGACAATGGCTATACTGAGTGGTCCTATGATCCATATCCTCATTTAAGATTATGGGAAAGACAGGATCGGATAAAAGCAAGAAGAAAATAAACATAAATAAAGGGCTGCCTATTTAACCAGGCAGTCCTTCATTATTTATTATTTATTATTTAGCTTTTTTAGCTTTAGATACTGCATTCATTATACTTGCTGCCAGACCGCCCCAGATAATGAGCATCCCAACCACCATCATTGTAATTGCGCCACCAGACATTATTGAGATACCTCCTTATCATTTGGGATCGTAAGCTTAGTCTGTGTTTCGTTCTTTTTAATTGCCATAAACACAAAGCCTAAGATAATGGCTCCAATTGCTACTCCCCATCCTGAATAGAGCAGGAAGCTTGTAGGATATCCTTCATAATTATCTTTAACATTCGTAATAATGTTTTGAATCATCATATAACCAAGCACGATTGGTGTAATTCCAATTAAACACACTTTCCACCATGCCCCAAGTTTTATATCGGAAACAGCATCTGCATGGTTTTGAAGATTTTTCAATTCTTTTAAAACCCATCCAACAATTACAACCTGGACAAGTCCTGCCAAAGCAACTCCAAACTGGTTAATGAAGTAATCAGCTGCATCAAGGAAGTATAAACCGCCCTGTGTAGCAAAAAGGATGGAAATAACAGCAGATAAACCGCCGCCAACAAGAACAGCTTTATTACGTGATACATTAAACTTATCCTGTACTCCGGCAACAAATGTTTCAACAATTGAAATTAGCGAAGTTAAGCCCGCCAGTGTTAAACAGATAAAGAAGAAAGACCCGAATAACCCATTTAAAGCAGGGAATTCGTTAATGATTTGCGGGAATACCACGAATGCTAATCCTACACCGGATGATACAACTTCATTAATACCCACACCCTGCTGTGCAGCCATGAATCCTAATGCGGCAAAAACTCCGATCCCTGCAAGAAGTTCAAATCCAGAGTTTGCAAAACCTGTAATGAAAGCACTGTTTGTCAGATCCGTTTTCTTAGGAAGGTAGCTTGAATATGTTACCATGATGGCAAATCCAATTGATAAACTAAAGAAGATCTGGCCATATGCCGCAACCCAAACTTTAGGTTCTGCAATCATCTCCCAGTTCGGCTTAAAGAATGCATCCAAGCCGGCAATAGCTCCATCAAGCGTCAATGCGCGAACAACAATAATTAAAAATAAAACTACAAGGACAGGAATAAAGATTTTGTTCGCGATTTCGATGCCTTTTTTAATTCCCTTGAACAGGATGCCAAGTGTTACTGCCCAAACAATAACTAACGGAATAAAAACTCCTGGGACAATCCCGCCAATATCTCCTGGCGTTTCAGAAAGCTTCAAATATTCTCCAAAGAGGAATCCGTTTGGATCGTCACCCCATTTGAGATTAAACGAAAAGCCTGCGAAAGACATCGCCCATGCGATAATAACCGCATAATATGTTGAAATGACAAATGAGATGGCTACCTGCCACCAGCCTAACCATTCGTATTTTTTACTTAATCTAGCATAAGACAGTGGTGCTGAACCCCGATACTTATGGCCAATTGTAAATTCCATAATCAGAAGCGGTATACCTGCTGTCAGCAGAGCAAATAAATACGGAAAAAAGAATGCTCCCCCTCCATTTTCATATGCAACTGCAGGGAAACGCCAAATGTTTCCTAGACCAATTGCAGAACCCACTGCTGCCATTATAAAGCCAGCTCTGGATCCCCACTGCGGACGATTCTCCATAGTAATTACTACCCCCTGTAAATATTCCCAATTAAAAAGAACAATGGGAACTTTTTATATTTTCAGATAATTAAATCTAACTAAGCCTAGTATAGCTAGTTTTTGATAATCTGTCAAAACATTATTTTCCTAATAGTATTATTTTTCGAAATAATTTATTTTAGTACATTGCCAGAGTAAAGCACATAAAAAATTAGTATACTCGTATTTTAATTATCATTAGAATTCAACTCGGCCAGGAGTTATTCCACCAAAGCTGATCAATATATTCTTTGTCCTCACCCCCTTAGTAAAATTTATTCTTAAAAGCTAAAAACTTTCATTTTTTATTCAGAAAATTCAAAATAAAATTGGTAAGATGCCAAAATTAACCTTGTTTGCTCTTCTAAGACCCGGGAATATAATCAATGTGCTTAACCATTACCAAATATAGCATAAAGCACTACAAAGGAGGTTTTTACAAATGGATGCCAATATTATCGGAGTTTATAATTCACAAAGGGAAGTAGTAAATGCCATTCAAGAACTGCAGAATGACGGATACCCTGTTCAGGATCTATCCATCATTGGACAGACAGAACACCTGGATACGTCTCTTGAAGATAAAACCGGTGTTCATACAGAGACCTTCGAGACTAAAGATAGAGACAGCAGCGAGAGCGCGGGATTCTTAAATAGTCTGGCATCATGGTTTGATGATGATCGCATGAGCAGCGACTCTGCAGGTGAAAAGTTCAGGGAACTGGGCATGTCAGATGATGAAGCACGCAAGTATGAAGCTTATGTAAACGAGGGAAAAATCATTTTATACAGTGATAGAATGGATACTGCAACAGGCTTTACCAATGCCGGAACTGCTGAAGCCAATGTGGACAGCACTTACAATGGGGGATATAGCCAGCAGAGGAATCCCGCTGAAGAAGATGAACAATCATTAAAACTTCGGGAAGAACAGCTGGATGTGTCAAAAGAACGTGTTCAAGCCGGAGAAGTTGAAATCCATAAAGATGTTGTGGAAGAACAAAAAGCAATTAATGTACCGGTAGAGCATGAAGAAGTGTATGTAGAAAGAAGAAGAGTGGATGATCCAACTGGTGCAAGCACATCACCTATATCAGATGAGGAAACAATCAGGATCCCAATTACAGAAGAGCGTGTAGAAGTCTCCAAAAGGCCTGTTGTCACCGAAGAAATTGTCGTAGGCAAACGGGAAGTTCAGGAAACCCAGCAGGTTAAAGAAAACCTCAAGAAAGAAGAAGTGCATCTAGAAGGCGGCCAAGAATATGTTACTGACGATGAAGACTTAAATCGTTCTCTTAATAGAAAAAATAATGACAACCTATAATTAAAAAGGTCCCTTCCGGGGGACCTCTTTAATATGATGGATGAACACCAAAAGGCTTTCTCAAAGAGAAAGCCTTTTTCTATAGGTTTTAACTAGCCTTATTTTCCTGCCAGGCTTCTTTTTTGCCACGGCCAACGAAAGCAAATGCCGCAACAAGAACAGCCACTGTGAGTAATGCGATAGCAGTGCTTCCAGTAAACCCGACGATTAAATAACCAACAGCTGCGATACCCGCTGAAATCAAGGCGTATGGAAGCTGCGTCATCACATGGTCTATATGGTTACACCCTGCTCCAGTTGAGGAAAGAATCGTTGTATCGGAAATAGGTGAACAATGATCTCCGAAAACCGCTCCGGCAAGGACCGCTGACATAACCGGCAATAACAGCGCGATATCTGTTGCAGCAGCAATGTCTCCAGCAATCGGAAGCAGGATGCCGAAAGATCCCCATGAGGTTCCAGTACTGAATGCCATAATTCCCGCGATGAGGAAAAGTAAAAGCGGAAGCCATGAAGTGCTCATATTGGAACTTTCCACAATACCTGCCAAATACTTTCCAGTTTCCAGACGGCCGATCAGATCAACAATCGCCCAGGCAAACAGCAAGATATAAACAGCTGGAAGCATGGATTTTACGCCTTCCCATACCCCTTTGCCAAAAACATTTGCGTTAACACCTTTCAAAACAAAGGCCTGACGGAAGAATAATCCCATTGAAACCACTAGACCTACGAGGCCGCCAAGGATAAGTGACTTCGATACATCTGTGTTTTCAAAAATTTGCAGGATCGTCGCATTTCCTTCAACCGCTTGTGACCCCGTCCAAAGCATCGCACCAACTGTACCAATGACAAGGGCAATAATCGGCCACACAAGATCTCCGACTGATCCTTTTGAACTTGTTGGAAGGTCGTCTTTAAGCTCACCAGGTGCAGGCTTCTCAGGATCCATTACAAGTCCCTCTTCAACTGCCCGCTTCTCATGTACCCTCATTGGCCCAATTTCGATGCCCCTTATTGCAACAATAAACACAATAGCAAGTGTAGCCCATACATAAAGATTCATTGGAATCATTTGAATAAATGCCGAGAAAGCTGAATACTCGCTAACATTATGGGCAGCAAGGATAGTTCCAATCAGCGCAATGATGTAAGCTCCCCAGCTTGATACTGGTGAAACCACACAAACAGGTGCTGAAGTCGAATCAATCAAATAGGCAAGTTTCGCACGGGAAACGCGCTGCCTGTCAGTAATCGGACGTGAAATCTGTCCGACTGCCAGAGCATTGAAATAGTCGTCAATGAATATGATAATACCTAAAACAGCTCCGACAATCTGTGCGCCTGCACGGGTCTTGACCCGCTTCATCGCCCATTCTCCAAATGCGCGGCTTCCGCCTGAAATAGATATAAATGCAGTAATAACTCCTAATACAAGCAAGAATAAAATAATATATACATTCCAGGTGTTCAGCTCTCCGTCTGAAACAAAAATTCCTTTTACAGCATCCCAAATGATGCTGAATGTTTCTGTGATGCTAAATTCAGCCAGCAATAGTGCGGCTGTTACGATTCCCACTCCCAATGACAGCAATACACGCCTGGTCAGGATAACCATGGCGATTGCTACCAAAGGCGGAAGCAGGGAGAAAATCGTGTTTGCCATTACTTGTCCTCCTCTGAAATTTGATTGGTGTCCAGCTACAGGCGCCGATAAGCGGGCGCCTTCCGCTTTTCGTAGGGGAAACAACAAGGATGATGACAGAGTCAAAATAAAAAAAGAGTAACGATAGAGAAAAATCTATCATTACTCTTTTGAAGTAATTAGTTTCTCCATCACGATCTGTAGCTCCCCATTATGAAGGCTTTGACAAAGTATATTCATACTTTCCCCTCATAATGACAGTGTTACTCCTATTCGAAGTAACCCCAGCAAGATTAGTTCTGACTCACTAATCATGCTTCGGCAACATTCCCTTTCGGCTGCGGTCTTAGTTGTCATCCTCGCACAGCGTACTCTTGAATCTTGCGCCTCTACCCCATCGGATATGATAAGGTTTTTATGAAATTATATTGAAATTTTATCAAAATACTAATCTATTTGCAAGTGTTATTGGCCGGCCGGTATTTCTATTGATGGTGAGGTGCCCCCTCCGCCATTATAAAATTGCGGGACCTTTCCTGGGTAAATACCATAAGCGGCAAGCACATCCTCCTGTACAGTGATAATTTTGGTGGCAAAAGGAATAATGATTTGAACCTGCACATCCAGGCGTACCAGAACCTTTACTTCAACATTATTAATGCCATGATCCTTTGTTTCAGTTATAAAATTGGAGGTAACAGAGCCCACTGCATTAAATTTTACCGGTATCCGGGGACCCAAGTTTCCGAGAAGCGCATTATTGGTTGCCTGGCCAAGCGGCACATAATAAACAATTCCATTTGTATTCTCCATTTGTTCCGTGTTGATTTCCACGTCTGTAAAGGACTCCAAAGCATCCAAATCGCCCTTTTCCGCTTTCTTAATATTATCCTGAACCAGTTCGGTTACTTCCGCTTTGACCCTGTTCAGCTTTTCAACATTGATGCTGACAACACCGCTTTCACTTGCTTCAAACATATCTTCCAAATCCATCACATTGGTAATTTTTTTATTAATCGCATTGTTTATCACCAATGATGCGATTTTCCTTGTCTGTGAATCGGCATAGCTCATAAGTGTGGGCTTAAGCCCTTCGTTGATAATCCATAGGCCGGCAGCAGTTGAGATGACGAAAAATATAAAGGTCAATAGAAATACATAGCGAAATGGCAGAGGACCTTTCCGGGGCAGCCGGCCGCGAAATTTTGCCAAAACAAATCCCCCCTTTACAAGCTATATGTATGCTGTAAAGGAGGGAACTAGGCTCAAAAATCCAAAATAGTTTATTGTTGTACAAAAGTCGTATCGCATCCTATAATGACAGAATTCAATTCAATCCTCAAATCTGCTTCATATGGCTCGACATTCCTGCCCTTTTCTTCAAGTATGCGGATGACAGGCCTATCACTCAGACCCGCGTTCTGCCGGCAGACAACGCCTTTCCTGCCATCATTCAGCTCAACTGTAACACCCACAGGATATACAGCGACCGCTTGACGAAAAACTTCGATTATCCTCTTATCAAATAACTTTTCTGCCCCTGCATACAAAATCTCCAGACCTTCATGCGGAAGCATAGCCTGTCTGTAAATGCGATTAGATGTTACTGCATCAAACACATCGGCAATCGCAATAATCTTGCCGAAATCATGTATCTCGTCTCCCTCAAGGCCGCGCGGGTAGCCGGTACCATTCAAACGCTCATGATGCTGAAAGGCACAATGTGCAACAAGGAGCGGAATCGTCTCTACTTTTCTTAATATATTAAATCCATCTTCAGGGTGCTTCTTTATTGATTCAAATTCTTTCACTGTCAATTTACCCGGTTTCAAAAGAATATCTGCCGGCACCTTCATTTTTCCTACATCATGGAGAATAGCACCTAGCCCCAGGATTTCAAGTTCCTTTGGCAGGAGCTGAAGCTTCATCCCGATTGCCAGAGAATAAAGGGTTACATTCAGGGAGTGTGTGAAAATATAGTGGTCATATGTATAAACATCTGATAAGATCGTAAGCAGCTCTCTATTTCCCCTTATTTCATCGATTAGCTGACGAATTAGCCCTGATAGCCGTTTAGAGGCTTTCTCAATCACTAAAGAGCCTGATAAATCTTTATTTGCTCCTACTTCCTTCAGAACCGATTCTATGGTTTGGATAGCCATCGTTCGCATTTTGGCAGACAGAGGGTCCTTATATTGGATATCTTCAGTGCGCCAATCCCTGATATACACATACGTAATACCCATTTCCTGCAATTTATGTATCAATTTATCAGCCAGCTCCACACCTTCATGCAAGAGGACCTGACCCTTGTCATTATATATTGCCTTGGCCAAAACGCTGCCAGTCTCAATTGTATTGGTTGCTGCTAATCTCATATGTATCTCCCATATCCTTTTTTCAGTGCTACTTTATATTTCGGGTATAATTTGGTTTTATTTACATTATACGACAAAATTCCGGCATTGGCCGATGCTCTCTAATTTTTTATGAAAGTTGATTTTTAAGGATAACATAGGGTGCTCGCCTTCATTCCAGGGAGATTTTTTCTTCAATTTATGTTTTTTGTGTGCGGATAGCCAATTTTTACATGCGGATAAAAAAATTTATGTGCCGATAACCGTTTTTTATGTTCGGATAAAATACTTTATGTGCGGATAACCCGTATTAAAAAAATTTATGTCCGAAGTAAGCTCTTAATATAGATCCAATAAAAAAGACAGCCCTGTCAAGGCATGCCTTTAGATCATTTTAAGAAGTGCTTCTTTTCCTATCGTCCCTTTAACAATGCCCAGTTCCTCTGCCTCAAATGTGACAGATTCAAGGGGGGCATTTAACAGCTGCTCTATGGTTTTTACGCCGACCGCCCTGCCGGCAATTACTTTGCGGTCCTTAAGCTTCTCATTCAGCAAAGCTACATCAAGGGCGCCGCACATGATATACCCTTTATCATTCGTTACCACCAGCAGATTGGTCTTCGGCAATTGCACCGATACACTCAAAAAAGTATGGCCATCTATATCAATCGGTTTTAAATCAATCATACTTGCCGCCACTCCTTTCCTTTTCCATTAACACAATATGTGAGGACAAGGAAAAGGGTGAAAGTGCCTGGCATCGCTTAAAATAAATCAAGCTGTCTGGGAGCGAGCTGCTGGTATTCGATATCAAGAAGTCCGATCATTTGTTTAGCATTGTCTGCAGCGTCACCGCCAGAGTTGTTATTGAAGACGACGAATACATTTTTACAATTTTTCTCAAGTTGTTTTAGATGTTCTGCCCATTCAGCCAGTTCTTTTTCGTTATAGCGGTAAAGATATCGGACCTCTCGCCAGTTATCTCCATTCTTTTTCTGCCAGCCATGAAAATTCCGGCCATGAAACCGAACAAGCACCTTATCAGGACTGGTTGATTCCAGGACAGTTGGAACAGAACCCTCACCGGCTTGCGGCTCGTCACAGATGCTGTGAATCCAGCCTTCTTCTCTCATAAATCTTAATGTACTTTCCTTTAACTCCGGTCGAAACCAGGATTGATGTCTGAATTCCAGGGCACAAGGGATATCCCCCATCTGCCCTTTGCACCAGCGAAGATAGTCGACATTGGCTTTTTTGCAGTCAAACCATGGCGGAAATTGAAACAGCACCATAGCCAGCTTGCCGGATTGGATATAAGGCTCTAATGAGTCCTTGAAAGCTGCAAACATTTCTTCTTTGCTTTCAAAGGGGATTTCGCCTCTCTGATGGCCGGTCATGCCCTGGTAGGCTTTTACTATGAATTGAAAAGATTCAGGTGTGTCTTTTACCCATTTGGAAGAGTTGCGCTTTGGCTGCACCGCATAAAAAGCAGAGTCCACCTCGACAGTTGGAAAATGGCCGGCGTACTCCTTTAATTTATCTCTCGGCGATATATTGCCTGTATAAAGGCTATCATGGTCGCCCCACCCTGTTACGCCTATAATAATCATTAAAACACCTCCGTTTTTTTGCCATAAGTATTTTAAGAATAATAATTTAAAACCGTTTTTCACAAAGGGTTATATCTTCACTTTAGCAATTAAATCATTAATTTTCCAAAATTTAAACAGTTTCTGCCCTTCTCAGCCTCTTACCATTAAAAAACCCGCTTACCATGGCCGGTAAACGGGTTTTCATAAAATATTTATTAACCGATAGAACCTTCCATTTCGAATTTAATCAGGCGGTTCATCTCTACTGCGTATTCCATTGGAAGTTCTTTCGTAAATGGCTCGATGAAGCCCATTACGATCATTTCTGTTGCTTCTTCCTCTGAGATTCCACGGCTCATTAGATAGAATAACTGTTCTTCTGATACTTTTGAAACCTTCGCTTCATGCTCAAGAGAGATGTTGTCGTTCAGGATTTCATTGTAAGGAATCGTATCTGAAGTTGACTGGTTATCCATGATTAAAGTATCACACTCGATGTTGGCACGTGCACCTTCCGCTTTGCGGCCGAAGTGAACGATTCCGCGGTAAGTTACTTTACCGCCCTGCTTGGAAATCGATTTCGATACAATCGTCGAAGAAGTGTTTGGTGCAAGGTGGATCATTTTCGCACCTGCATCCTGGTGCTGTCCCTTACCTGCTAATGCAATGGAAAGGGTCATGCCGCGTGCACCTTCCCCTTTAAGAATAACTGCCGGATATTTCATTGTCAGTTTTGAACCGATGTTTCCGTCAATCCATTCCATTGTTGCGTTTGATTCACAAACAGCACGCTTCGTAACCAGGTTAAACACGTTGTTCGCCCAGTTCTGGATGGTTGTATAACGGCAGTATGCGTCTTTTTTAATGATGATTTCAACAACCGCACTGTGAAGTGAGTTTGTTGTGTAAACAGGTGCTGTACAGCCCTCTACATAGTGTACATGTGCGCCTTCATCAACAATGATTAATGTACGCTCAAACTGCCCCATGTTCTCAGAGTTAATGCGGAAATATGCCTGCAGCGGCGTATCAACCTTAATCCCTTTAGGAACATAAATGAACGATCCGCCAGACCAAACCGCTGAGTTTAATGCAGCGAATTTGTTATCTGTTGGAGGGATAACCTTTGCCCAATGCTCACGGAAAATATCTTCATTTTCGCGAAGAGCGGAATCGGTATCTTTGAACACAATTCCTTTCGCTTCAAGGTCTTCCTGCATGTTATGGTAAACAACCTCTGATTCATACTGGGCAGAAACACCTGCAAGATACTTCTGCTCTGCTTCAGGAATACCCAATTTATCAAATGTCTGTTTAATTTCGTCTGGAACCTCATCCCAAGAGCGTTCAGTTTTTTCAGAAGGCTTTACATAATACGTAATTTCATCAAAGTTTAATGACGCTAAATCTCCGCCCCATTGCGGCATAGGCATGTTATAGAAATGCTCCAATGATTTTAAACGGAAGTCAAGCATCCATTGTGGCTCTTCCTTCAATTTTGAAATCTCTTCAACAATTTCTTTTGTCAAACCGCGTTTTGATCGGAAAATGGAAACGTCTTTATCGGCAAAACCATACTTGTAATCGCCGATCTCAGGCATTTTTTTTGCCATCGTCGTATTCCTCCATTCGTATGAGAAAGGGTCTTCACACCCCATCATTTCATTATATTTTAGCACACAAGGCAGATGAAAAAATTTTTAATCAAACGTTTGATTGATTTATTCCTGTTCTTCTTTCTCCGTGCTAACGCCTTTTTCCATTGCTTTCCATGCCAATGTAGCGCATTTGATTCTGGCAGGGAATTGGGAAACTCCCTGGAGAGCTTCGATATCGCCAAGATCCAGGTCGTCTTCATCATATTCTTTTCCCAGCATCATGTCTGAGAAAACTTTGGAAAGCTTTAATGCTTCTTCAATATTTTTGCCCTTGATGGCTTGAGTCATCATGGAAGCCGAGGACATGGAAATGGAACATCCTTCGCCTTCAAACTTCGCATCTGCCACTTTGCCATCTTCAAGCTTCAGCGTCAATTGAATCCGGTCTCCGCAAGTAGGGTTATTCATATTGATCGTCAGGCTGTCATCTTCAAGTACCCCTTTATTACGAGGGTTTTTATAATGATCCATTATAACCTGGCGGTAAAGGGTATCTAAATTTTTAGAAGACATCGCTGAAATACTCCTTTGTTTTGACAAGCCCTGAAACAAGCTTATCAATATCTTCTTCCGTATTGTACAGATAGAAGCTTGCACGTGCAGTTGCCGACACCTTGAGCCACTTCATCAGCGGCTGTGCACAATGGTGGCCGGCCCGGACTGCAATTCCTTCTGCATCCAATACAGTAGCCACATCATGAGGATGGACAACATTTATATTAAAAGTAATTACTCCGGCGCGCTTTGACGCTTCTTTTGGACCATATATGGTCATTCCGTCTATAGCAGACATTTTTTCCAAGGCATATGCAGCCAGTTTATGCTCATAGGCTTCAATTTCATTCAGGCCGATCTGCTCCAGGAAATCAATGGCTGCTCCTAATCCAATCGCACCTGCAATAATTGGCGTACCGCCTTCGAATTTCCAGGGAAGCTCCTTCCAAGTTGATTCATAAAGGCCTACAAAGTCAATCATTTCACCGCCAAACTCAATCGGCTCCATTTTTTCAAGATGCTTTTTCTTTCCATACAGAACACCAATGCCTGTAGGGCCGCACATCTTATGGCCGGAAAAAGCAAGGAAATCACAATCCAGGTCTTGAACATCAACTTTCAAATGTGGAGCACTTTGTGCACCATCTACAACCATGATTGCTCCATTTTCATGGGCAATTTTCGCAATATCCTTGATTGGATTTATCACACCAAGTACATTCGATACTTGCATGATAGACACAATTTTCGTATTGCTTGTCACAGTTTCCCTAACATCATCAAGAGATATTGTTCCATCTTCCTGAAGAGGAAGGTATTTTAAGGTGGCACCCGTTTGTTTTGCTACCTGCTGCCAGGGAATGATATTGCTGTGATGCTCCATATAAGAGATAACAATCTCATCGCCTTTGTTCAGGTTGTCACGCCCATAGCTTGCTGCTACAGTATTGAGTGCAGTTGTTGTTCCTCTTGTAAAAATAACTTCCTCAGTCGATTTAGCGTTAATGAATTTACGCACCTTTTCCCGGGCGCCTTCATAGCCATCAGTCGCTCTAGTACCCAGGGTATGGACTCCTCTATGAACATTCGAGTTGTATTCCCGGTAGTATTTGTCAAGCGCTTCAATCACCGGAACAGGTTTTTGGGAAGTAGCGGAACTGTCCAAATAAACAAGAGGCTTTCCATTGACTTCCTGGTCCAGAATGGGAAACATTTGCCGAATCTCACGGGCATTCATTATTTTACTTTCCTTTCAATAACGGCTGTCAGCTGCTTTTTAACCCCTTCGATAGGAAGAGCATTCACAACTGGCGCTAAGAAGCCGTGAATAACAAGACGCTCTGCCTCTTTTTGCGAGATACCGCGGCTCATTAGATAGTAAAGCTGCAATGGATCCACACGGCCAACTGAAGCTGCGTGTCCTGCTGTTACATCATCTTCATCAATTAATAGGATAGGGTTTGCATCGCCGCGGGCTTTTTCGCTTAGCATCAGTACGCGTGATTCCTGCTCAGCATTTGACTTAGAAGCTCCATGCTCAATTTTGCCGATTCCATTAAAGATGGATGATGCAGAGTCTTTCATAACACCATGCTTTAAGATGTATCCTTCAGAATTCTTTCCGAAATGAACAACCTTCGTTGTAAAGTTTTGAGTCTGTTCCCCGCGACCTACAACAACTGTTTTTGTGTCTCCGAAAGACCCGTCTCCAATAAGGTTGGTTGTGTTTTCAGATACTGTATTGCCATCATTCATGAGGCCAAGAGCCCATTCAATGCGGGCATCACGTCCTGCAACACCACGGCGGTTCACATAAGCTGTTGTTCCTTTAGCAAGTGTGTCAACAGCACCATACTGAACGCTTGCATTTGCATTGGCAATTACTTCTGTAACTATATTGAATATGCCGTTTGCTTCCTCAACTGTAGAAACATAGTTTTCTACATACGTCACAGAGCTGTTATCATCAGCTGCAACCAATACGTGGTTGAATAAGTTGGCTTCTTTATCATCATGAATATATACAGCCTGAATAGGCGCCGAAACTTCCACGTTTTTCGGAATATACAAGAACGCTCCGCCGTTAAAAAGTGCCGCGTGCAATGCAGTTAAACGGTGTTCATCCGTTTTGACGCCGTCCTTCATAAAATACTTCTGAAGCAGGTCGCCATGTTCTCTTGCCGCCGTAAAGATATCTGTGAAAATAACACCTTTTTCCTGCAACTCTTTAGAAACAGCCAAATAGGTTGGTCTATTATTACGCTGAATGTATAGGTTCTGATCGCCGGCTTCAGTGTCAATCAGATTTCTGACATCCTCAGGAAGGTCGTTTAATGAAGAAAAATCTTCGCTTCCAACGATGTGCTTTTCAAACTGTGTAAAGTTCCATTTATCTATCTTGGTTTTATCAGGCTTTGGCATTGGCAGGTTTTCCGCGTTTGCAAGCGCATTTAGACGGAGTTCTGTCAGCCATGCCGGCTCGCCCATATCTTTTGAAAAGGAACTAACATATTCCTTATCAAATGGTAATTTTATTTCCGTTGTCATAGTGATCCCCCTAACGCTTACGCTTCTTGCCCAACTGTTTCGTCTTCAATGCCCAGTTCTTTTTTAATCCAGTCATACCCTTCAGCTTCTAAGCGCTGTGCAAGCTCTGGACCGCCAGATTTTACAACGCGTCCCTGCATCATCACGTGAACATGGTCAGGAGTGATGTAGTTTAGAAGGCGCTGGTAGTGTGTGATGATTAAGCAGCCAAACTCTTCGCCGCGCATTTCATTGATTCCTTTAGAAACAACCTTCAATGCATCGATATCCAAACCGGAATCAATTTCGTCAAGGATCGCAATTTTAGGCTCAATCATCATTAATTGAAGAATTTCATTGCGCTTCTTTTCACCGCCTGAGAAGCCTTCATTTAAATAACGCTGAGCCATATCAAGATCCATTTCAAGAAATTCCATCTTGCTGTCCATTTTGCGGATGAATTTCATAAGAGAAATTTCATTGCCTTCCTCAAGGCGGCTGTTAATTGCAGAACGTAAAAAATCGGCATTTGTTACACCGCTGATTTCACTTGGATATTGCATTGCAAGGAATAGGCCCGCTCGTGCGCGTTCGTCAACTTCCATTTCAAGAACATCTTCACCATCTAATGTGATGCTTCCCTGTGTAACTTCATATTTAGGATGGCCCATGATTGCAGAAGATAGAGTTGATTTACCTGTACCGTTCGGCCCCATAATGGCGTGAATTTCTCCGCCTTTGATTTCAAGGTTTACACCTTTTAATATTTCTTTTCCCTCAATAGCAACATGAAGGTCTTTAATTGTAAGTACTGATCCTGCCATAATATATACCTCCGTCAATAAAAGAAGATTTGTAAATCGGCCTGCAGCCGCAAATCTCTATTCTCATTTTATTCTCATTACAATCTTATAACAAATCAAATGTCATAGCAACTCTTTAAGACCATTAACAAACTTTTCAAACAAAAATGTTTAGAAAGCCTGTAAATATAGATTTTATCATATTAACTTAATGGCATCAAAGTGAAAATAACCGGGAACCTGGCATGTCCTATCTATTTTTTCCCGGGACTGTAATTTCATGTATTGCAAAAAAGAAAACCAGTGCATAATTGGCACTGGTTTCTATTTTCTTCATTATTATATATACCATTAACCTAGGAATGAATTTTTCTTTCAAGATCTGCAACTAAGCGCTGGCTTTGAAGATAATCTTCTTCGCGTTTTTTTTCAACTTCCATTCGAATATCATGTTTCCGGCTGTACACTTCATATCCAACTCCATGGGCAGCTTGCATAGCTTTTTCCATTTCACTCGTGTAGTTCAGCTGTAACTGACTGATAATGAATCAATCCTTTCGGTTTTTATGCTTTCGCATTTAGTTTTACATCTAAAATCTTAACACTCACCATATACCCCGCACAAAGCGGAAAAAACCTGATTTTTTTAGCAAAATAAGGAACGAGAACCCATGAGGCGCTTTCATAATGCGCATTCTTAAAATACTGGCCATATCCTCTGGATTAATGGTTGTTTCAATAATTTTCTGAAATTACCATAAAAAAAATAAAACTCCTGCTATTGAGCAGGAGCTGCTTATTAATGATTTTGCTGATTTAATTCTGTCATAGCCTCCTGGACAAGCGTAACCGCCTGGCTCATTGCGGCACCGCCGCCAAAAGCTGCAGTAACTCCTACTGCCTCTAGAATTTCTTCTTCTGACGCACCTTGATCGATGCATCCTTTCGTATGATAAATAATGCAATATTCATCCTGAGAATATAAGCTGATTCCAAGGGCAATCAGCTGCTTCTCCTTTTGGGATAAAACCCCTTCCTTAAAACAGGCTTCTGTAAAAGCATTATAATGCTGTGCTAAATCAGGCATTTTTTCAGTGAAAACACCCAATCCAACTTTATAGTCATGAAGGGCTGCTTCTATCGAGTTTGAAGGTTCATGATAATGTTCCATTCGGCTTCACTCCATTTCGAAATAGTTTCAAGGTTAGTATGTTTGATTACTATTCAATCTATACGGGAAGCGGGCCTGAGATATGGCAATTAAAGCGGAAGCGCCCTGCCCACTCCCGACCTTCGAGGAGGCAGGCGCTAGAACTGGACTGTTATCGACGTTCAAAAATTATACCTATACTATAAAAAAAACAGGCGCATAGACGCCTGCTTTTTTAACTCTTACTCAGATACCGGTACAACGGCACCTTCATATTTTTCAAGAATGAAATCCTGAATTTCTTTAGAACGAAGCACTTCTACAAGAGCTTTAATTCCTTCTTTTTCTTCATCGCCTGAGCGGACAGCAATTACATTTACGTATGGGGAATCTTTGTCTTCAATTGCAATTGAATCCTTAAGAGGATTCAATCCGGCATCAATTGCATAATTGGAGTTGATCAGGACTGCATCCCCTTCTTCATTATTGTAGATTTGAGGAAGAAGTGAAGCTTCATATTCAGTATCAAACTTTAACTTTTTAGGATTGTCTTTAATATCTTCCAGAGTTGCTTCGGTTTTTTCTACATCTTCATTTAAAGTAATAAGTCCCTCTGCTTCAAGCATGGAAAGTATACGGCCATGGTCTGCTACTGAGTTGCTCATGATGATAGATGCACCCTCAGGAAGTTCGTCAAGGCTCTTATATTTTTGAGAATATACTCCGATTGGCTCGATATGAATTCCGCCTGCATTTGTAAAATCATATCCATGTTCAGCTTTCTGTGACTCAAGGTAAGGAATGTGCTGGAAATAGTTTGCATCCAGCTCCTTAGACTCAAGAGCCTGGTTTGGCAATACATAATCCTGGAATGGTACAACATCAAGTTCAAAGCCTTTTTCTTCAAGTAATGGCTTTGCCTCTTCAAGGATTTCAGCGTGTGGGACGTTGGAAGCCCCTACTGTAATTTTAGTGCTTTCTTTACTTTCTCCGCCTTCACCGGCATTGCCGTCTTCTTCTGACGTTCCGCAAGCTGCAAGAACAAGTGCTACTGCAAGTGCAAGAGCAAGTGATAACCATTTTTTCATATGAATCTCTCCTTAACGTTTGTCTAATTTAGTTGTTATGATATCTCCAATAAACTGGATGATAAATACGATGATTAGAATAATGACAGTCGCCATAAGCGTCACATCACTGCGGCTCCTCTGGAATCCTTCCAGGTAAGCAAGGTTTCCAAGTCCGCCAGCACCGATGACACCGGCCATGGCCGTGTAGCCAACAAGCGCGATGGCTGTAACGGTAATTCCTGAAACAAGGGCGGGCATTGATTCCGGAAGCAGAACCTTCCAGATAATCGTGCTTGTTTTTGCCCCCATAGACTTGGCCGCTTCAATTACACCTTTATCTATTTCCCTCAAGCCTATTTCCACCATACGGGCATAAAAAGGGGCGGCACCAATAATTAATGCAGGCAGTGCTGCATCTTCCCCGATCATTGTTCCTAGAAGAAACTTGGTAAATGGAATCAATAACACGATCAGAATAATAAACGGAATTGAGCGGAATATATTGACGAAAGCAGAAATAACTTTATTAATTGCTGCGTTTTCCCAGATGTTACCCTTGGAAGTCAGGAAGAGCAGCAATCCCAGAATTGCACCTAAAATAAAAGTTGCGAGAACAGAAATAGCTGTCATATATAGGGTTTCCATTGTAGCTTCCCACATGGAATCCCATTTCACATTTGGAAACCATTCGTTAAGCATTGGAAATCACCTCCACGCCAACCTGCTGAGAATGAATAAATTCAATGGCTTTTGCAACTTCCTCTGCTTCTCCATCAACATGGATGAATAAAGTACCGTAAGAACCATTCTGTGTCTGGGAAATCTTTCCTTGAAGGATATTTACGGTTACCTGGAAATTACGGATCAGGTTTGTAATCAACGGCTGTTCAGCTGATTCGCCGACAAACCCTAATTGCACTACTTTTCCTTTTGGATACAAATCGACCAGATGATCAATCGTTTCCTTAGTTTCTTCAGGCTCTGTCACCTGCTGTACAAACCGCTTTGTAATCACAGCTTTGGGATTCCTAAATACATCCAATACAGGCCCGATTTCAACAATTCGGCCGCCTTCCATGACTGCAACCCGATGGCAGATTTTACGGATAACGTGCATTTCATGAGTAATTAGGACAATCGTTAAGCCCAGACGCTCATTGATGTCAACAAGCAGCTCCAAAATGGAATCTGTAGTCTGCGGATCAAGTGCAGATGTCGCCTCATCACAAAGCAGTACTTTTGGATTGTTGGCAAGGGCTCTAGCAATTCCAACCCTTTGTTTTTGACCGCCGCTGAGCTGGGAAGGATAGGCATCTTCTCTTCCTTCGAGGCCAACGAGTTTAATGAGCTCGTCTACCCTTTTCAGCCTTTCCTGCCGGGAAACACCAGCAATTTCAAGCGGAAAAGCGATATTCTCTCTTACCGTTCTCGACCATAATAGGTTGAAATGCTGGAAGATCATGCTTATTTCCTGACGCGCTTTTCTTAGCTTGCTTCCCTTTATCTTTGAAACCTCATTTCCTGCAACTGTCACACTGCCATGGGTAGGAAGCTCCAGCCCATTCAGCATGCGGATCAAGGTACTTTTACCTGCACCGCTATATCCGATAACTCCGAAGATTTCTCCTTCCTTTACTTCCAGGTTTACATTGTCAACAGCTTTTACCTGGCCTTTTTTTGAAGAGAAAATCTTCTGTACATCTTTTATAGAAATCAACGTGAATTGTCACCTCTTTAATCGAAAGATACAGATTATAATTATTAGACTGCTTATATTCCCCTATTTTTTACTCCTTATAGGCTTTCATGCGCTAAAAGCAAAAATGCCTTTCTGCACATGAGCAGAAAGGCATTAAAAATTAAGTCCTTTCTCTCATCTGTCAAAGCTATGCTTTGAGTGAATTGGCACCATTTCAAATAATTGACGGTTGCCGGGCTTCATAGGGCACTTCCCTCCACCTCTCTTGATAAGAGCGTAACGATTTATATTCAATTAATATTTTAATAAATTAAGCAGTTTATTAATTACGTTTGCTATCGTATCATAGCCATCAAAAAGGTGTCAACGAAGAAATTTTAAACTTTCGGAAAAAAATGAATGGTAAATTTTCCTTTATGCTTTTGCAGAAAGTGATGTAATGCCTGCAGCTGCTTCGATCGCCTGTTCCAGATCTTCAATCAAATCTTCCGCATTCTCGATTCCGATAGAAATTCGAATTAGATCCTCCGGCACTCCCGCAGCTTTTAAACCTTCTTCATCAAGCTGCTGGTGAGTTGTACTTGCAGGGTGGATAATCAGGCTCTTTGCATCCCCGACATTTGCCACATGTGCCCAAAGCTTCAGGCTGTTTATTAGCTTGGCACCTGCTTCTCTTCCGCCAGCAATTCCAAACACAGCCACAGCTCCTGCTCCTTTCGGCATGTATTTATCCGCCAATTTTTTATCCGGATGGCTTTCATTTCCAGGATACAGGACCCAATTAACAGCTGGATGCGCCTCTAGATACTCCACTACTTTTTTCGTGTTGGCAACATGCTCTTTCATCCGTACATGCAAAGTTTCAAGCCCCAATGTGAATTGAAATGCACTTTGCGCACTCATAGCAGGCCCTAAGTCTCTCAAAAGCTGTACGCGTGCTTTGATAATATAAGCCGCCTCGCCAATTGCTTCGCTATAGACAATATCATGGTAGCTGGGATCTGGCTCTGTAAAGCCCGGGAACTTATGGGAATTCCAGTCAAATTTTCCTCCGTCTACAATAATTCCTCCCATTGTTGTTCCATTGCCGAGCAGCCATTTAGTCGCAGAGTGTATAACAATGTCAGCCCCATGTTCGATCGGCCTGCATAGATAAGGTGTAGCAAAAGTGTTATCGACAATCAGCGGCACACCATTCTCGTGTGCAATTGCTGCTACCTTTTCAATATCCAGGATTTTTAAGCTTGGGTTCCCTATCGTTTCGGCAAAGATGGCCTTTGTTTTATCTGTAATCGCGTTACGGAAATTTTCCGGCTCTTTTGGATCAACCAGTTTCACTTTAATTCCATACTTGGGAAGTGTGACTGCAAACAAATTATAAGTACCGCCATATAAATTGGACGCAGCAATAATTTCATCCCCTGCTTCAGCTATGTTTAAAATGGCAAGCGTAATGGCAGATTGTCCGCTTGCAAGAGCCAGGGCACCAACTCCTCCTTCAAGCAAGGCCACTCTTTCCTCAAATACACTTACAGTCGGATTATGTATCCTGCTATAAATATATCCTGGCTCTTTAAGAGCAAAGAGATCTGCAGCGTGATCTGTATTCTTGAACTGGTAAGCATTGTTCTGGTAAATCGGTACCGCCCTTGCGCCAGTTACAGGGTCTGGCTTCAGTCCCCCATGCACTCCAATTGTTTCAAAACGGTATTTTTTTTGTTTATCAGTCATTGCTTTCTCTCCTCTATAAAAATTTTAGTATTTCTTATCGAAAAACTAAGAAAAATGCAAGGTGCCTGGAGCTAGACAGTTATCAAATTTCAAAGAAAAAAGTCTGATATTATGAAAAAACCCTCTTCATAAGAAGAGGGTTTTATCGTCTCTTCTTATCTTCCAGAGCATCCCGCTCTGCTGGATTTAGCACCGTGTACTTTACCGGTTGCCGGGCTTCGCTGGGCCAGTCCCTCCGCCTCTCTTGATAAGAATATTCAGTTAATTGATATTAAAACGATATTATCATACTATTTAAAAAATGGTCAAGTATTGTGATATGAAATTTTCCCTAAACAGAAAAAGGATTCGAGGAGCAATTTTTTTCTGAAGGTGGTTTCCATCTTTATTTTATTTTGGAAAATAGCATCCCTTAACTTTAACTCGCCTGAAATCAGTGACAGCACAGCTTCTTCAGAGCCCGAGACCTCCACATCAAAATTACTGGTGTGACTGGCCTTCCGGATTTCCCCATTCATAATTTCCAGAGGAATGCTTATATTTCCCGCCTTAATAAGCAAAGAGAAATTTGATTTTCTTAAAAAGTATCCAAGATGACCTTTAGACTTTAATTCCCGGATAAATACATCAGGTAAATCCTTCACAGCCTCACCTCTTTTAATGGGTTTATCATCTTTAATATTCAGTAATAAATGGCTTCAATCCTTTAATTTTCTTTCGACAAAATCAGAAGATCGCTGGAGCCAGACAGTTCTCGCATTTCAAATTTATTAATTCTGGAAGAACCAGAAAGACAATACCTGTTTATTAGGCATTGTCTTTCATTTCCCGAGAAATATGTCAGATTATACTGTTTTTACGGAAGGTGATGCAGTTTTTGTCTTTTTATAGTTTTTGAAAACAAAGAAAAAATAGAGAGAGCCAATCAAATATAAAGAAGCTGTAATGGAGAATACGAGTGCATATCCCCAATAATCTCCATATCTCATGACAATTCCTGTTGAAATAGGCCCCATTACAGCCCAGCCCAGATTGAAAACCATCTGATTAACGGAGTTTGCCAGCCCTTTCATCGAATCATTTACCCTAGACATCATCAGCGACATTTGTATTGGGTTTCCAGCATTCATTAATGCCTGCCGGAACAAAAAGCCGATGGCAGCCAGCCAAAGATTCTCTGTATAAGCAGTTAAAAGCAGAAAAGGAAGTGACATGAGCTGCAGGATTACAACTGCTCTGACTTCTCCCACCTTCCTTACCACAACCGGGCCGATAATCATAGCAAAAGCTGTGGCAGCCTGCCCTAATGAAATAATAATGCCAATGGCTGAATTGGAAGCTTCAAAACGGTCTGCGAAGTATAGATTTAGATAAGGGATAACCAGTCCTGCTCCAATTCCTATCAGCAGCTGCGCAAAAGCAAACATGGCGATAATTTTGACGCCTTCATTATTAGCGGATAGGTTTTTGAACGAAAAACCTTTTATGCCTCTTACATCGTTTTTATCTTTCGGAGCTTCTGCGAAACGAAGGATGGGAACAAGGCCTGCTATGAAGAAAACACTTGCAATCAGAAGTGTAATCCGGATGCTGGTGAGCTGGTCCACAAATAAAGAAAATACATCCGTAAAGATGCCTCCGCTTAAGTTTCCGATTACATTTGCACCCGTCATAATGGCAAAATGGATGCTGAATAAATGAACCCTTTGGTCAGCCTTAGAATTCTCAGCCAGCCATGGTATGCCGGATACTTGCAGAAATGCTGTAGTCAGCCCTGTAAAAAAGGCAAATAAAATCAGGAGTTCCTGCATTTCAACCATACTTCTGAAAAGCATAGCGACACCCGTTGCAACAGCCCCGAACAGCATCGCTCTTTTTCTTCCAATTCGGTCGCTTGCGATTCCTGCCGGCACAAGAATCAGTGCTGTGGCGAGTGCAGTCATAGATATGATTTGCCCATTCACACTTTCGGAGTAGCCAAGCTCCCTTATGTAAAAATTATAGATTACCATGAATATCCCAAAGCCTATTTGTGTAAGGATATTCGCCATAAAAGCCAATTTTATATTGCGGTTATAGCCTTTAAATTGGCCTGCCCACTCCTTGTAAAATGCCATCCGGATCCCTTCCTGCACTGTATGTTTATTTCGATTCCCTAAGTATCATACTCTTTCAAAAGGATTTTGTAAATATATTTAGAATATTGAAAAGGCGAATTTCTATATTTTTTTAAAATGCAAAAAACCAGGAAGCTTTGCTCCTGGCTTTCTCAATAGATGCTTCTGATTCTATCCAACAAATAGGGAACTGATCGGAATGCATATAATTTTTCCTGTAAATTTCCTTCTTTAAAGATGAGAAGACAAGGTACGCTTTCCACTCCCCATTGTTCAGCCAATTGCGGCATATAATTTAAGTCCGCTTTCCCAATCTTTTGATCAGGCAGCAATTGTTCTGTAACTGTCAGCATCTTTCCTGCCATCTGACAGGTTCCGCACATAGGCGTGTACAAATAGATAAGGGCAGTTTCTTGCCCGTTAACCGCTTCCTCAATCTCCAGCTGCGACCATTCCTGCATTTTATCATCCTTACTTTATCTGTCTAAATATTGTGTATAAACGTCAATATTAGCTCCCAGCAGCACTGTAGCCAAATGATGTTCCGGTGCTGTCGCTACTTCTCTGTACATTCTATCGATGTATAGATGCTCTGCCTCTGGAAATTCCCTTTTAAACTGTTTTCTCAGCTTTTCACCGGCTGAATCGGCATCCACCAATATATATACATCCTTATCAAACAGTGTGTCAATTAATTCATCCAGCTTGGTAATGCTTATTGTTCCATTTGTGCAGATAATCTCTACAGGTTCTCTTATTATGTTTTTAACCTTCGTTTTATCTGACTTTCCCTCGACAATAATAACTTTTTCCGGAATTCCCTCGTTCATCGTCATCACCTGAAAGGAGTTATTTTGAAACTGTTGCTTTAATGTTAGCTGTTTACTCATGAGATTGATCTTAGATTGTAAATATCCCGTTGATTTCCGCTGGGAGAAATGAGAGCCTCCTGCAGGATATTGAATAAGCTTCCTGAATTAGCATCTGTACAAAGAAAATGCGGAAGCTTTTTCGAGGATCAAGTGCCCTCCGCCCCAATCAACTCAGTTGACAAACTTAGTTTATCGTAAGCAAAGTTTACAAAACAGCCAAATTTAAAAAACCAGTCTTACATTGGTACTTATCTTAATATATTCAATATTCTCGGTTATGGTGTGAATCTCCTGCCCATATTGGAGGTTAGGACTGCGCTGATTTTACATATTATTCTACAGCTTGATAAAGGAAATATTTTTGAAGAAAAATAATCATTGTAGTACTCTTAAACAGCCTATTTCATTGTATGCCCGGTAATATTGCTTTATCCTATTAAATAAACAGCGGAATCCATTCCGCTGTTTACAGTAGTCAGCACCAGCCGCCTTCGTCACAGTCTGTGTAGCGCTCTTGCGCTTTATCTGGAACGGAGACATTCTGATATATTTTTTGGTGGTCGGTCTCAAAATGATGGGCCAGGTTAAAGGAAGAGCCTTCAGGAAGGCTGATTTGGCCAATTTTTTCGTTCTCAAGATAAAGATCAATCCCATTACTTTTAAGCTTGCCGACAACCCGATCTGTAATATCGATTTTCTGCTGATTCAATGTCATGGGTAACCAATCCTTTCATGCTTTTGGGTATCTATAGTTTGCCCTTTCTCTGCAAAAGAAAAAATAGCAATTAAAGCCAGTTAGAAAAGCGCAAGCGCCTTGTCCACCCCGACAATCACAAGACGAGCCTCACAGAAAGGCGTCCTTTGCCTTTTTGGGAGGATTGCCTGAAATGTGGAGGCGACTGCCCAGGCACGACAGGCATAAGACGGTTCCTGTAAGAAGGCGTTTTTCCTTCTGAAAGGAATCGGCTTATGCTTCCGAGTCCCCAGGAGCCGCAACTAGACAAACCGAAATGTGGAGGCGATTGCTCAGGGACGACAAGCATAAGACGAGCCCTGCAAGAAGGTGTTCTTTCCTTCTGGAAGGGATTGGCTTATGTCTCGAGTCCCTAGGAGCCGCAACTAGACAAGCTTGTGACCTCGAGGGGGTAGGCGCTGGAGCTAGACAGGTCTCGAAGTACATAGATACAAATTCTAATAGCAGAACCCTTGATCAGCCCCTCAGTTACATAAACAGCATGAAAGCCGGTTCTTATAGAACCGGCTTTCATACATTAGTCTTCGTTTGTCATTTCTTCATATTGCTCAGCAGTCATCAAGCTCTCTACTTCGCTTAAATCTGAAGGCTCCACCACAACCATCCATGCTTTTTCATATGGGGATTCGTTTACGAATTCAGGGTTGTCGTTAAGGTCTTCATTTACTTCAACCACTTTACCGCTTAATGGCGCATAAAGTTCAGAAACTGTTTTTACAGATTCTACGCTTCCGAATGGCTCGTTTGCATTTAGCTCATCGCCAACTTCAGGAAGCTCAACAAATACGATGTCACCAAGTTCTGATTGCGCGAAATGCGTAATCCCGATACGTACTTTCCCATCTTCTGTTTTTACCCACTCATGCTCTTCTGAATAACGTAATTCTTTTGGTGTGCTCATTATGTATCCCTCCAAATTAATATTTCAATTTATGATCAGTAAATCGATCTCATGGTTAAATATGGCTTAAAAGGCTAAAGTCCAGCGCTTAGGAAAGCCATGTCTTTTCATATTCCTCTTCTTTGAAGCCCACTGTTACCTTTTCTCCATCTGTCAGCAGCGGACGCTTAATCAGCATGCCGTCTGTTGCCAAAATATCGAGCAGTTCTTCTTCCATAGAGGTCTTCACCTTGTCCTTCAGTCCGAGTTCCCGGTATTTTTGACCACTCGTATTAAAGAACTTTTTCAGTTCTAAACCGCTCTTTTTATAAAGCGTTTCAAGTTCGCTTCGAGAAGGCGGATTGTCTGTTATATGTATTTCTTCATAGGACAGATTATGTTCATCAAGCCATTTCTTGGCCTTTCGGCATGTCCCGCATTTAGGATACCAATAAAAAGTCAACGCCATTTTTTCACCACCCATTTTAGCAAATTCAGGCTTATCCAAAATTGCTGCCTTTTAATTGAATAGTAACATAAATGGATGACAAAGCATAACATTGATCTCCAAATTTATATTCGACAAATTTCTATATTATCCTTCTGGCAAAAAAAATTTTTTGAAGGGTTATTTTTGGCAAAAAATAAAGCTCCCTTCATGATGAAGAGAGCCTAAGATCAATTAAACTGTAAAACGTTCCGCGTCGATCAGTTTTTCTGATGCTTCACGCTTCTTTGCAATGACGTTGATTGGGGTGTGGCGGGTAAATTTGCGAAGTGCTGACATCATCATGCGCAGAGCATCGCCGTTTTCTACTGCCACAAGTGTTTCTTTTGCATCCTGCTCGATTTTGTTAAATGCTTCCTGGCAGAAGATTTGAGTGTAAAGAAGTTTTTGCTTGTTCTTTTCAAGCCCTGCCTTTTCAATAGCCTTTTCCGTACGGAGAACAACCGACTCCATTACATAAGCATTTGATATAATATCCGCAATGTTCACGAGCACTTCCTGTTCTTTTTCAAGAGCTTTTCCGTACTTCTGTGCTGCTAAACCAGCTGCAAGCAAGCCGATTTTCTTTGCATTTTTCACCAGATATTTTTCCTGTGCAAGCGGCTCGTCACCAGGCTCTTCAGGCATCAACATCATAAGCTCTTCCTGCAGTGCCTGGGCTTTCTGGAATAATGGAAGCTCTCCTTTTAATGCTTTGCGGAGGTACGTGCCCGGCACCAATAGACGATTGATTTCGTTTGTTCCTTCGAAAATACGGTTAATGCGTGAATCACGGTAAGCTCTTTCAATCTCATATTCAGCCATGAAACCGTAGCCTCCGTGGATCTGAACACCCTCATCTACTACATAGTCGAGGACTTCCGTATTAAAGAATTTATTCATGGAGCACTCTATAGCATATTCAGCGATTGACTTCGCCACTTCTTTTCCATCTTTCACTTCTTCGTCCGAAAGCTTGCTCATACGGTCCTCGAATAAGCCTACAGTCCGGTATACTGCACTTTCAGCGGCATATATCTTAGAAGCCATTGTTCCCAGTTTCTCTTTTGTCAAATTAAACTGAGAGATTGGTGTCTTAAACTGCTGGCGCTGATTGGCATATTGAACAGCAAGTTCGAATGCCCGCTTCGCACCGCCGACTGCTCCAACACCTAACTTATAGCGGCCAATATTTAATATATTAAATGCAATCACATGTCCCTTGCCAAATTCACCAAGAAGGTTTTCCTTTGGCACCTGGGCATCTTCAAGAATTAACGTACGGGTAGAAGAGCTCTTAATTCCCATTTTCTTTTCTTCTGCTCCTACAGAAACACCCGGGAACTCCCTTTCAACGATAAATGCTGAGAAGTGTTCACCGTCAATTTTTGCGTATACTACGAATACATCTGCGAAGCCTGCATTCGTTATCCATTGCTTTTCCCCGTTTAATACATAGTGCGTACCTTCTGCATTCAGCTTGGCAGTCGTCTTTGCTCCAAGAGCATCAGAACCTGAGCTTGGCTCCGTCAATGCATAAGCAGCAAGTTTTTCGCCGGTAGCTAATGCAGGAAGGTATTTTTGCTTTTGCTCTTCATTTCCGAAAAGAACAATTGGAAGGGAACCAATTCCAACATGTGCACCATGCGAGATGGAAAAGCCGCCTGCACGCGCCATTTTCTCGGCTATAAGTGCAGAGCTAACTTTATCTAAAGCAAGTCCGCCGTATTCCTCTGGAACATCTGCGCCTAATAGTCCGAGGTCTCCAGCTTGCTTCAATAACTTTACCGAACGGTCAAATTCGTGGTTTTCCAGATGCTCAATTTGCGGAACAACTTCATTTACAACATAATCTTCAGTCGTCTTAGCAATCATAACCTGCTCATCTGTATAGTCTTCAGGCGTAAAAACCCGGTCATAGGAAACATCTTCGATTAAAAAGCTTCCGCCTTTGATAAGGTTTTCAGTTTGGTTTGACATTTTCTTATTTCCTCCATTCTGTTTTGCGGAGAAGCCTTTGGCTTCTCTCCAAATTCCTGCTCAATTTATAAAAGTTCAAATACTCCGGCTGCGCCCATTCCGCCACCGATGCACATTGTTACAACTCCAAATTGCTGATTGCGGCGCTTCATTTCATGAATTAGAGATAGAGTGAGCTTGGCACCGGAACAGCCCAGCGGGTGTCCAAGTGCAATGGCCCCTCCATTTACATTTACTTTCTCTTCATCTAAGTCCAGCTCACGGATAATTTGAATGGATTGGGACGCAAAAGCTTCATTCAATTCAAATAAACCGATATCAGAAAGCTCCAGCCCTGCAAGCTTTAATGCTTTAGGGATGGCCACAACTGGACCGACACCCATGATTTCAGGAGGAACACCGCCTACTGCAAAGCTTCTGAATTTAGCCATTGGCTTCAACCCAGAAGACTCCGCCTTTTCCCTGTCCATTACCATTACTGCTGCAGCTCCATCGCTTGTCTGCGATGAATTCCCAGCTGTGACACTGCCGGTTACCGAGAATGCCGGACGCAGTTTTCCGAGTGTTTCAACTGTGGAATCTGAACGGACGCCTTCATCCTGGCGGAACTGGATTGTTTTTTCTTTAAGCTTATTGTCTTTTCCAACGGATCTAAACGTTACGTCTACTGGCACAATTTCTTCTTCAAATTTGCCATCCTGGATTGCCTGTGCAGCTCTCTGATGACTTCTGACCGCAAATGCATCCTGGTCTTCTCGTGTAATGCCATACTTCTTTGCAACTTCTTCAGCTGTATGTCCCATACCCATATAGTATTGGGGGGCTGTTTCGGCAAGTTTGGCATTCGGGCGGACTACATGCCCCATCATCGGCACAAGGCTCATAGATTCCGCTCCGCCTGCAATGATTGTATCAGCATGGCCAATCATGATTTTTTCAGCTGCATAAGCAATTGCCTGCAGGCCTGAAGAACAATAGCGATTAATGGTTATTCCCGGCACTTCATGTGAAAGTCCGGCAAGAGCTCCGATATTCCTTGCCATGTTCAGCCCCTGTTCGGCTTCAGGCATAGAACAGCCGATAATTAAATCATCGATGTTTCCTTCATAATTTCCTGCGCGCTTAAGGGTTTCCTTTACTACAAGTGCACCTAAGTCATCCGGCCTGACGTTTGCAAGCGTACCTTTTTTGGCTTTTCCGACCGGTGTCCTGGCACCTGCAACTATTACCGCTTCTCTCATTATTTTCCCTCTCTTTCTCTTAATGTCTCAAACTATTACTTTAATTACGCAACGGTTTCCCTTTTAAGAGCATGTGCTGCATCCGCTGCTGTGATTTCGGTTCAGCTACAAGGCTTAGGAATGCTTCTCTCTCCAAGTCAAGCAAATATTGCTCATCCACTTCTGTACCGTATGGCACTTTTCCGCCTGCGATTACATAAGCAAGCTTCTTCGCGATTTTTAGATCATGCTCTGAGATATACCCTGAGTAGAGCATTGCCTGCGCTCCAAGCAGGAGTGTTGCATATCCTGTTTCGCCGACAACCGGCACCTTCTTCCTTACAGGAGGCTTATAGCCTTTTTTGTGCAGAGCAAGAACTGCCTGCTTTGCATCATAAAGGAGATGGTCACCATTCACACTGATGCCATCTGCCAGGTTCAGAAAGTTATTATCCCTAGCTTCCTCGCCTGATGTTGAAACCTTTGCCATTGCAATCGATTCAAATACTTTATTGGCAACCTTTTGAAGGTCAAATTCCACACCATTTGGCATATTTTTAAGATGCTTAATGTAGAGCTCTTTGTTACCGCTTCCTCCTGGAATCAGGCCTACCCCCACTTCAACAAGTCCCATATATGTTTCGCTTGATGCCTGAATATGTGCTGCCGGCAGACAAACCTCAGCCCCGCCGCCAAGTGTCATGCCAAATGGAGCAGCAACTACCGGTTTCGCACTGTACTTAATTTTCATCATGGCATTCTGGAACTGACGGACTACCATATCCAATTCATAAATATTGTCATCCTGCGCTTCCATGAGGATCATTCCGAGGTTGGCGCCTACACAGAAATTCTTGCCCTGATTCCCGATAACAAGTCCTTTGTAGTTCTTCTCCACTTCATCCACTGCAAAATTGATCATTTGGATAATATCCAGTCCAATGGCATTGCTTTGCGAATGGAATTCAAGCAATGCAACACCATCGCCTAAATCAATCAGGCTTGCACCGGTATTTTTTTTAATTACACCTTTTTGCTTTTTAATCTGTTTCAAGTTGATTGCTTTAGGGTTTTCCTCGATTAATCTGTACTCGCCATTGTGATAGAAATATTGCTTGCCTTCTTCTTCTTTATAGAAAGAATCAAAGCCTTTTTCCAGCATATCCTTTACCCATGCCGGCACTTCCTCACCTGCATCTTCCATCTTCTGGACAGATTTCCCTACTCCAATGGCATCCCAGGTTTCAAATGGCCCCAATTCCCAGCCAAAGCCCCATTTCATCGCTTTGTCTATTGCTGTTACATCATCAGCTATTTCGCCGAGTAATTGCGCCGAGTAAAGAAGAGCCGGACTCAGGATGTTCCACAATAATTGGCCTGCGCGGTCATCTGAGTATACAAGCGCTTTCAATTTTCCAGGAGTGCCTTTTTCCTGCTTGCTCAATTCAGTCGAAGCTGTCTTAAGCTTTTTGCGCGGACCGTATTCCAGAGATTCAGGATTCAGTTCAAGAATCTCTTTGCCCTTTTTCAAGAAAAATCCTTGCCCTGACTTGCTTCCAAGCCAGCCTTTTTCCTGCATAACTTTCATAAAGCCCGGAACTTCAAATACTTCCTTTTCTTTCCCGTCTACCTGGTCATAAACATTGTTTGCCACGTGTATAAATGTATCAAGCCCTACTACATCAAGTGTTCTGAATGTAGCACTTTTCGGGCGGCCAATCAGCGGACCAGTTATGGAATCTACTTCACCGATACTGTACCCGCCCTTTAGCATCTCCTGCACTGTAATCAGCAGGCCATAAGTGCCGATTCGGTTGGCGATAAAGTTTGGTGTATCTTTAGCTTCAACTACTCCTTTTCCCAGTACATCTTCTCCAAATTGCTTCATAAATGACAGCACTTCGGAAGAAGTGTTTTTAGTAGGTATGACCTCGAGAAGTTTTAAGTAACGAGGAGGATTAAAGAAATGTGTTCCAAGAAAGTGTTTTTGGAAATCTTCCGAGCGCCCTTCTGACATTGCTTCTACAGATATTCCAGACGTATTGGAGCTGACGATGCTTCCTGGCTTGCGGGATTGGTCCACCTTTTCAAAAACCTGCTTCTTAATGGCGAGGTTCTCCACAACAACTTCAATAATCCAATCGACATCCTTTAGACGCTCCATGTCATCTTCAAAGTTTCCTGCCTCAACTAACGCAATATTATTTTTGGAAGTTAATGGAGCCGGTTTTTGTTTTAATAATTTTTGGCGGTTTCCTTCACTGATTCGATTGCGGACTGCTTTATCTTCAAGAGTAAGCCCCTTTGCCTTTTCAGCATCCGTTAATTCGCGAGGCGCGATATCCAATAATAATGTCGGGATCCCGATATTGGCCAGATGGGCTGCGATCCCTGAACCCATGACCCCTGAGCCTAAAACTGCCGCCTTCTTTATTTGTTGGATCAACTTTATTTCCCCCTTTAACTTTTTTGAATGAATACTCATTCATTTTATTCTCAAAAAAAATATGCATCTCTTCTGAATGAGTTCTGTTAGTTATAACTATAAAATATTTGCAAAATTTACGCAATGATTTTAAGCGGAAATTTAAAAATGTTTTGAAATTTTTCATGGCTCAAAGTAATTTATATATTTTATGCGAAATGTAAATAGGTGTTTTGGACACTCTAAAAAGGAAACATTTTTTGTTCGTTACGGAGGTGAAAGAAATGGGAAAAATGAAAAAAGATCCTTCCAAAGCAGGAGTCAGCGCTGCAAGTGTCCAGGGAGATGCAGGTCCTACCGTTGAAAGGCAAGGGCCTAAAAAAAGGAATAGCCAAAATAATCAATATAAGCGGTAACACGCTGTTTAAAGGCTGGCTGCCGTCAGCCTTTTATAGTTTCCATTATGTATATAGGTAATTCATCTTCTGCAGAATAGCAAACGTTTTTCAGAGGAAAGATATCCTCGAAAAGAATTGAAGCTATTATAGGCTAAAAGAATTGGAGGGACAATTAATGCAACAGCAAAATATGAATATGCAGAACCAGCAGGGCATTATGCAGCAGCCTCCTGCGGTTATTTCCACTAAGGATGCTCTTTACTTAACAGATATGCTTACCTGGAACCTTCTCGCCTGTAAAAAAGCGCATTTTTACGCGCAGCAATGCCAGGACCAGGAGCTAAAAACACACTTCGAGCAATGCGGCCAAATGCATCAGCGTCACTACGAACAGCTGCTTGCTCATTTAAACCAGCAAAATCAGCAGAACTTTATGGGAATGCAATAGAAAGGAGTCTTGAAAATGAACCAGAACCAGAATCCAAATACGATTCAAAATCCCGAGACACAGGTAAATAAAACTCCGCAAATGAATGATCGGGATTTTACAAATGATATTTTATCTACAGAAAAATATATGACAGATGCATATTCTGTCGCCCTAAATGAGGCAAGCCATCAGAGCCTGTATCAGGATATTCTTGCGGCTTTTAACGAAACACAAAACCAGCAGAGAGAATTTTATAACCTAATGTTCAAAAAAGGCTGGTATAAGGTTGAAGCGGCTGACCAGCAGAAGCTTCAGCAATCTTATCAGCAGTTCCAGGGCTATACAAATCAATTGCCATATGGCAATGGTCAGATGCAATAAGAAGGAGTGCCAAACAAAAAACCGCTGTTTTTATCTCCAGCGGTTTTTTAGATTCTACAAATTTTTATTTTTTGCTTCTCATCTCTTCATTCATTGTTTTAATTTCAGCGACCAGAGCCTTCATTTCCTCTTTTGCAGAAGGGTATGTATCATTCCAGTGCTTGGCTAGAGGCGGCATGGATTTCGCAATAAAAGAGTACAGCACCCAAGCTTCAACCTTTTCCTTTAACTCCGGGGAGGTCTCTCCAATTAGGAGTTCGGTATATTTTTCAAGCAGGCCATCCAGCTGTTCCTTCAACTCCTCATTCATTGCGATTCCTCCTTTGATTAGTTCAGCTATCAATCATTGGGATAAAGCCGAAGTTTCATTTTATCCTGCAGGCCTGAGGACATGTCCCGCATCGTTTTCCGCTGCTGGTCAAATAGGAATAGCAGCATGTTTTTCTTGGCCTCACCGTTTGGCCGGTACTTTCAATCAGTATTTTAGTACTGTCAAATTTCTTTAAGGGATTCGTTTTTTCGCAGCCGAACAAATTGCCTGAAGCCTTTTCCAGGATAAACTCAAAATCTTCAGCAGCCCTTTCAGAATGTGTTTCCAAAGGCAAAATCTTCTCGTAAAGCCAGAAGAGATAAATCGCTATATTCTCCCAAAGAATTAGTTTAGAAACATTTGCTTCGATTGCTATTCTATTCAGCACCGGAAAAATATGGCCATTAAAAAGAGTCCGCAAAGCATCTTCTCTCCATTTTTCCCTTTCCTCCTCAATTTCTTGGCCTTGAAGGTGAATAAAACTAAAGCATGGAAGCCATAGTCCATCTTTTTCCTGACTGACAAATGTTATATTTTCAGGCCTTATATCTAATTTGATGTTCCAGGATGTCATGCTATACAAGTAAATTACAGGCAGAAAGGCATATCTTTTAATTAAAATAGAAGCAGCCGTTTTCTTGTCAGTTGCTCCTATATGATTTTTCACTTTATCCAGGTATGGACCTGTCTGACTCGAATCCAGCAGCTTTTTCACTTCAATTGTTAAAGGAGAACCTTCTCCTGAATCCAGGACAAGTCTGAACTGCCCGAGAGCTTCTGCCTGTTCTCCAGTTAATTTAATCATTCCTGGAATCCTTGCCCTTTTAAAATACATCTGCCCTTCCCATAAGGAATGCAAAGCGGCGTGCCGAATAATGGATCTATCGTAACCTCGCATTCCATGCCAAATACGGTTTTGACTAATCCGCAATTGATGACATGTTCAGGCTTGCCCTGAGCGAAAACCTTCTGATCCTTTATGGCAACAATATTATGGGCATAGCGGCAGGCTAAATTCAGATCATGCAGCACCATGACGATGGTACGCTCTTCAATTTCATTTAATTCAAATAATAAATCCAGTATTTCAATTTGGTGGGTCATATCTAAATACGTAGTAGGCTCATCAAGCAGAATCGTATCAGTATCCTGAGCCAACGTCATGGCAATCCAGGCGCGCTGGCGCTGTCCGCCCGATAATGAATCCACTGTCCGATCTTTCAATTCCTCCATGCCTGTAGCCTTTAATGCATTTCTGACCTTTATTTCATCTTCAGTTGACCATTGCTTCAGCCAAGTTTGATAAGGGTACCGCCCCTGTTTGACAAGCTGAAGCACTGTGAGTCCTTCTGGAGCAGAAGGGGATTGGGGCAGAATCGCCATCTTTCTGGCAACATCTTTGGTTGAAAGTTTGGCTATAGCCTCACCTTCCAATAAAACGGCACCTGATTTCGGCTTTAGCAGCCGGGCAATGGACCTTAGCAATGTCGATTTTCCGCAGCCATTTCCACCAATAAATACTGTGATTTCTCCCTTGGGAATTTCCAGGTCCAATTCATTAATAATAATGGTTTCCCCATATGACAAGGTTAAGTCTTTTGTTGCGATCGCTTGCCCTGCTGTCATTTCTGCCCTCTCCTTTTCCTTAATATCTATATCTATATCTATAGGCTATCCATTTACCAGTACGATACGAGTTTCAAGCTTTTCCAGATTATGCGTTTCTTGTCTTGAAAAGCAGGTAAATAAAGTAAGGTGCTCCAATGCTGGCTGTAAATACACCCGCCGGGATTTCAAGCGGTGAGAACAAAGTCCTGCCTATCAGGTCGGCTGCCATCACAAGGATTCCTCCAATCAGCGCAGAAGCCGGAAGCAAAGCGCCAAAAGCAGAGCCAACCAGCCTGCGGGCCATATGAGGAGCCATCAATCCAACAAAGCCTATCCCGCCGCCAAATGCAACAGCTCCGCCAATTAATGCTGTGCTGACCATGAGCAGAAGAAACCGGTATTTTTGGACTGTGCTCCCTACACCCTTGGCAATATCATCGCCAAGTTCCTGGATATTGACATTTCGTGCTAAAACAAAGGCAAGTATCAGAAACACGATGGTCCAAGGGACCAAAATTGTGACATTATCCCAATTTGAACCGTAAACAGTCCCGGTTATCCAAATATTTGCCTGGCTTGCCTGGTAAATCGGCCCAAAGACCATCATCAAGGTGGTGAGTGCCTTCATTAGGGCTGCAAGCCCGATCCCGATTAAAACAAGCCGTACTGGTGATACCCCATCCTTATAGGCGAGAAAATAAACAAGGAAGGCCAAAATAGCAGCACCCGCGAAAGCTGCAAGAGGCATCCAATTAATACTTACAGTTAATGCATTATTTTTATCACTAAAAAAAGCAAGAAATGCTACAACTGCTGCAGAGGCCCCTCCTGTAATCCCGATTATGTCAGGAGATGCAAGCGGATTTCTGATTATCCCCTGCAGGATTCCCCCGGCTGCAGCAAGCGCCATTCCTACCATTAAGGCAACGATAATTCTTGGAAGTCTGAATGACTGAATGACCAGTCTATCCATATCCGAACCCCCGCCAAAGAAAACCTGCACTACCTTCAGAGGGCTGATTTTCATTTCACCCGTGCCGGTGCTGATGACAAATACTCCGGCAGCAGCTGCTGCCAATAATAAAAAAGTGATAAGTGCTTTCCGGTTTACTAAAAAAGAAATTCTATCGCCAAACAGGCGCAAGTTATAATATTTTTTCATTACTGATTGAACCCCCTTCTGGCAATATACACAAAGAAAGGAGTTCCAATTACAGCTGTCATGACGCCAACAGGAACTTCCTGCGGCATGATGATATACCTTGATGCTATGTCCGCTACAAGAAGGAGCATCCCCCCGAATAGACCCGCATAAGGAATGACCCAGCGATGATCAATGCCGACAACCGCCCGGGTTAAATGGGGAATGACAATGCCTAAAAAGCCGATAGGACCAGCAACAGCTACCGCTCCTCCTGACAGAAGCACAATAACAATGCCCGCACCCAATTTCAGCAATCCTGTTTTCAAGCCCAGCCCCTTTGCGACATCCTCGCCCATTGATAAGACGTTCAATTTCCCCGCAATGATCAGGGAAAAGATCCAGCCGGCTAATAAATATGGAAATACAGCTGCGAGGGTGTCCAGCTTCCTTCCCGATACCGATCCTGCCAGCCAAAATAGCACCTGTTCCAGGGCAGTCTCATTAATAACGAGGAAGCCTTGTGTCATCGAAGCAAACATGGCACTCATCGCTGCACCGGCAAGGGTCAATTTCATGGGGGTCAGCCCTTCCCTGCCGATAGACCCAATTATATATACGAATATAAATGAAACAGCAGCTCCCAGAAATGAAACCCATGTAAAGACCTGAAGATTACTAATTGAAAAAAGCGTTACTGTAATAACGACTGCAAATCCAGCACCTGCGTTTATTCCAAAAATTTCAGGAGCAGCAAGGGGATTCTTTGTCAATGTCTGGAGCAGTACACCCGCAATCGCAAGGCTTGCCCCTACGGCCGCCGCAATCAATGCTCTCGGCAGACGGACTGATTGAATGATTATGTGTTCATTCGTTCCATCGAATTGGGTAAAGGCATCAAGTGCCATCTTCCAGGTTGTGTCGGTATACCCGTATACAATACTGAAAGACATTAATACTAATAATAGGAGCATAGCTGCAAATAGCCCAGCCCACCTCAGAGAATTTGTTTTTAATAGCATAGCGAGACCCTTCTTGCGTCTATTTAATAAGGTTTAGTTACATTTTCAGTCTATTGTACAGAGGATTAGCTGTCAATGAGTTTGAAAATCATTTTCAGTGATGATTTGAAAAAATTAAATGAAAATGATTTTCAATTACCTATTGACATTTTACCGTGGCCACATTACTATAAAAATGTCAAATGAAAATGATTATCATTAACAACGCGATGGAGGAGTACATAATGAAATTCAAATCTTTACTTGCCATTCTTTCAGTTTTCACAATCTTGTTCCTGGCAGCCTGCGGGAACAACAATGAACAGGATGAGACAGCTGACAAAGAAAAAGAAGGAAGCAAAACAGAAGATACAGGTTACACAGTAGAGCATGCAATGGGCACAACTAAGCTTGATAAAACACCTGAAAAGGTAGTAATTCTGACAAACGAAGGTACAGAAGCATTACTTTCCATGGGTGTTACTCCAGTCGGTGCCGTTCAGTCCTGGACTGGCGATCCATGGTATGAACATATAGCAGAAGATATGAAAGATGTTCAGGTTGTGGGAACAGAAAGCGAAGTCAATGTAGAAGCAATTGCAGCGCTGCAGCCGGACCTTATCATCGGAAACAAGATGCGCCAGGAAAAAATCTATGATCAATTAAATGATATTGCCCCTACTGTTTTTGCTGAAACATTGCGCGGAGACTGGAAGGAAAACTTTGAGCTTTACGCTAAAGCACTGAATAAAGAAGAAGAAGGCAAAAAAGTCCTTGCTGATTATGACAGCCGCATCCAGGAAATCAAAACAAGCCTTGGCGACAAAATAAACCAGGAAGTTTCCATTGTCCGCTTTATGGCTGGAGATGTCCGCATCTACCATAAAGATACCTTCTCTGGTGTAATCCTTGACCAAATCGGTTTTGCAAGACCTGAAAGCCAGAATGTTGATGATTTTGCAGAAAAAAATGCTACAAAAGAGCGAATTCCTGCCATGGATGGAGATATCCTATTCTACTTCACATATGAAACTGGCGACGGTGAAGCAAGCCAGCTTGAGAAAGAATGGATTGAAGATCCACTATTCAAAAACTTAAAGGTATCCCAGGACGGCAATGTCCACAAGGTTAATGACACAATCTGGAACACTGCCGGCGGAGTCATAGCTGCAAACCTGCTTCTGGATGATATCGAAAAATATTTTTCCAAGTAATCTCAACTCGTGATTGCGCTCCCATAATACCCCCTCTTTTATAGGAGCTCAAATATATTAAAAGGAACCTGAACCAACCAGGTTCCTTTTTTATTTTTCCATATTACATTTTCCCGATCTTACCTGCCGTACATCCAAACCCTTCTTTTTTTATTGCCTTCCATTCATAAGTTTTCCAAAACCGGCAACAATAAGCGTAATGCCGAAAATGATGGTGATTTTCCTATGAGAAACTGGTTGAAAAACAAACGGATTAAAGAGGATATCCAGCATAAGGATTGGGAAAAATCCTTGATTAAATCCAAAGACTTCAAAAAAATATTTTATTATAACCAAAAAACAAATGTGCGCTTTGGACTTACTTTCATGGCTACTTTAATTGATGAAAATATTATTCAGGATGGTGTTCTCCCTAATCTTCTGGAAGAAGAATTCCGGGAAATAGAGGATATTAAGCAGCTTGTCCCTGTGGCCGATGTACAGATTTGTGATGACCCTTCTCTAATCGAACAAAAGCTTTTAAATGGCTACGTCATGCTGACGATTGAGACAGAACTTAAACATTTCGGCTTTATAGCTGCGCAAAAAGAAATCGTCAGGGGGTTAAGCCAGCCTGAAGTTGAATTTTCGGTTATCGGCCCTAAAGAAGCTTTTGTAGAGTCAATGGGCCAAAATTTAAACTTAATCAGGAAACGTCTTCCGGTAAAAGAACTGATTATTGAAGAGTTTAAGCTAGGAAGCCTGTCAAAAACCGCTGTAGCCATGCTTTATATGGAAGATATCACAAATGAGGATAATGTAAATACTGTCAGGCAGAGACTTACAAACGTGAAGTTTGATGCCATTACAGACAGTTCTTATATTGTACAGCTGATTAGTGATAACTCCAATTCCCCTTTTCCTCAGCTGCTTGATACGGAGCGGCCTGATAGGGTCGCGGGAATTTTGGCAGAGGGAAAAATAGCCATTGTGGTTGACGGCTCACCCCATGTGTTAATCACACCAACCACGCTTGTTGAATTTTTCAGTTCTTTTGAAGATTATTTTTTAAATTGGATTTTGTCTTCTTTTTTCCGGCTGATCCGGTTGTTCGCGGTTGCGTTTTCCATTCTCATTACACCTATTTATGTAGCAACCCTTTCATATCATTATGAACTTATTCCAAAAGACTTGCTGAGCACATTAATTACATCAAGACGGGAAATTCCGCTCCCTCCCATTTTGGAGGCATTATTTCTGGAGCTGACCATTGAACTGCTGCGTGAGGCAGGAGCCCGCCTTCCGACCAAGGTTGGCCAGACAATCGGTATCGTTGGAGGAATCGTAATCGGGACTGCATCTGTAGAAGCAGGCTTGACGAGTAACGTCCTGCTCATTATTGTAGCTCTCGCCGCTCTCGCCTCCTTTACAACACCTGTATACAGGATGGGCAATACGATCCGCCTGCTTCGCTTCCCTTTCCTGTTTTTTGCAGAACTATGGGGCCTGCTCGGGATTGTGTTTTGTTTCTGTGTACTGCTGACTCATTTAATAAGGCTGACTTCACTTGGAAGGCCATTCCTTGAGCCGCTCTATCCGCCTCGGGTTATGGATATGAAAGATGCCCTTATCAGGCTTCCATTTGAAAAGCAATCCAAAAGGCCGATATTTTTACGGACAAAAAATCCAATCCGTTTCAGTAGGAAAAAGGCCAAAGAGAAAAAAGATATCGACGAGTAATGCCCAATGTACCAACTTAAGTGGAGGTGAACCAGATGAAGGAACAGCCAGTACCAGAGAGATTGCAGATATCTCCCTTTTTAGTATTTTACTTGGTCATGTCCATGCAAATTGGGATCGGTGTGTTAGGCTATCAGAGGATTATCGCAATGGATGCAGGATACGATGCCTGGATCTCCATATTATTTGCCGGCGCATGCATTCATGTAATTGTTTGGATGATCTATAAAATTGGCGATACCGTTGGCGGCGATATTGTAACAGCACATAAATACGTCGTGGGTAACTTTCTCGGCAAGGCACTCTGCTTCATTTTTATTGGCTATTTTATCCTGTATTCCTTAACAGTAGTAAGGACATTTATTGAAGTCATACAGGTTTGGATGTTCCCTGAATTAAGCACTTTCTGGTTCTCCTTCGGTTTTATGATTCTTTGTGTTTATATTATTTTTGGAGGATTTAGAACGGTAGTCGGTACAGCCTTCTTCGGGCTTGTTCTGCCGGCTTACCTCCTCCTCACATTCGGCTGGGCGATTAAATTCTCCAACTTTTACAATCTGTTGCCCATCTGGGATCATTCCATTAAAGAACTGCTTACAGCTTCTTATCATATGTCCCTTACTTTCATTGGGTTTGAGATCATCCTTTTTTTCTATCCATTTATTAAAGAACCAAAAAAATCGCAGAAATGGGCTCATCTGGCCGTATTAACAACTACTCTTATTTACACTATTCTAGCCATCATTACTTTTGCCTATTTTTCTGAAGACCAGCTGGCTAAACAAATTTGGGCCAGCTTAACGATGTGGAAAATAGTTGAGATGCCCTTTGTTGAACGATTTGAATATATCGGGATAGCCAACTGGAACTTAATCATCCTTCCTAATGTTTGCATTTCCATTTGGATCGCCTCCAGACTTATTAAAAGGGTATTTAACATCCGCCAGAAAGTGGGAGTGTTTTTTGTTGTTGCAGCAGTGCTTTCCGTTATACATTTTCTGGACACAAGAGAAAAAATTAATATGCTTAATAACTATGTTGGAAAAATGGGATTTGCTTTTACCTTTCTTTATATTCCTTTGCTTTTCGCTGCTGTAATGATCGCCAAGAAGCTAAAAAAGGGGAAGAAGAAATGAAGAAGCTAATACTGCTCTGTCTCGTCTTGCTGCTTTCCGGCTGTGTGGATAAAGAAATACTAGATGATATTAATATTGAAGTAGGAGTGGGCTACGATTTAGCAGATGATTTAAAAGACAAGTATAGAGGTACTGTATTATTTCAGGAATTTCAGCCTGATAAAAGTGTGATTAATCGGACATTTTCTGGAAGTGGAAAACTGCGCCAGGACCTTCTGCTCGAAGTGACTAAACAATCATCAGAGCCAGTCGTAACAGGAGGGTTAAAACTGGCAGTCTTTGGACCTGAACTTTCCAAGAAAGGAATTTATGATCTTGTAGATTCCTTTCAAAGAGACGCAAGTATCGGAGCACGTGTATTTGTTGCAACTTCGGAAGGGAAGGCAGAAGACATGTTAAATGGTGAGTATGGAACACGAGGAAACTCAACCTACATCTACAATCTAATCCAGCATAATATTGAACATCGGGATATTCCTAAAACCAACTTGCATATCCTAGCCAATGATTATTACCAGGAAGGCAAGGACCCATTTCTGCCGCGTCTTAAAAAATTAGATGATGATAAAGTGGAAATAGCCGGCATCAGCCTTTTCAGCAAGGATAGGGAAGTAGAGGTCCTTCCTGTGAAAGACATGTTCTTTTTTAAATTGCTGGTCGATAAATATAGCGAAGGAAACTTCGATGTTAAGTTAAAAAAGGACGAGTTAGCTGCTGTAAAGAGTTTAAGGTCCAAGCATAAAATTAAGATAACTGATCATCATGCTTCCATAACCATTAACATTGAAGGGATTATTCGTGAGTATACCGGAGATAAGTTAGCATCAGAGGTTGTTGGCGCCGTTCAAAAGAAACTGGAGAAAAAGGTCGAAAAGGAATGCCTCAGACTACTAAAACAGTTTCAGGAACTCGGAATTGATCCAATTGGGCTCGGCCAAATGAAAAAATCCAAGCATCGGAATTTTGATTTTAAAAAGTGGGAAGATGATTATAAAACGCTGAGTTTTGATGTAAAATGCAATGTAACAATTGAGGAAACCGGCGTAATTGAGTAAAAGAGCGGGCTTTCACAGCCCGCTCTTTCAATTTTAATCATTTGTCGAGAACATATATTTTTTATAGTGATAACGAATCGAGAAAATCAGCCCCATGGCCAGCATATTCCCCATCAGCGAGCTTCCTCCATAGCTGATGAAAGGAAGCGGTATGCCTGTGATTGGCAAAAGGCCGATAGTCATCCCGATATTTTGAAAGACATGGAATGTAACCATGCTGATGACACCTACACAAATATAGGTATAAAAGTTGTTTTTGGTTTCCATGCCGATCTTAGTAATATGGTAAATCAGCAGAAAGAAAAGGCTGACGACAATACTTGCGCCTACAAAGCCAAACTCTTCCCCTACGATACTGAAAATAAAGTCGGTATGGCTTTCAGGCAGATAGACTTCCCTCGTTCCATATCCTTTCCCGCTTGTTTCCCCTGATCCAATGGCGAGGAGTGAGCGTGTCAGCTGAAATCCGGTTGAACTTTGATAGTTATAAGGATCAATCCAGGAATAAATACGCGCAAACTGATATTCCTTTACCCCTAGATACTTCTCAAGAATATCCGGATGCCATAAAACAAAATACAAAATAGTGCCAGCCAGAGCCGCCCCTGTTCCAAATATTGGCGCCAGAAGCTTCCAGCTGATTCCTGAAATGAATATCATGCCAAGCATGATTGCCAGAAATACAAGGCTTGTCCCTAAATCGGGCTGCTGCATAACAAGCAGCAGAGGCACCATAGTTAAACCAACCAGTTTAATGAGCAGCCATAAATCAGTCTGCATGGTTTTGTATACATTTTTTTGATGATGCTCGTCAATTGTTTTTGCCAAAACCAGAATAATAAACACTTTAACAAGCTCGGCAGGCTGAAGTGAGCCCATACCCGGAACCTTGTACCATGCCTTTGCCCCATTAATGACAGGGGCAATGCTTGATGGCGCCACAATCAGGAATCCAAGCAGTACAATCCCCAGGCCATACACATACCAGGATATCTTCTTCAGCTGATCGGAATCCAGTGTGATTACCGCAGCTATGATTCCTGTTCCAACAGCATACCAGACAACCTGCTTCAAAAGGAAGTTTTCTGTATATTGACCTGTTGTCTGTGCGCTGTAAATGGAAATGGCGCTTACCAGGAATAAAAGCATCAATATTAATACTAAGCCCCAATCCAGCTTAGGAGGTGTATATCGATTTGAGGTCATGATCATTCTCCTTTAAAAAACAAAACCATTTGCCTTTATCTTTTAAGGCATAACGGAGCACAGCGCAAGAAATAAAATATGTACTTCATATAATTTCTCACTACAATATTTCATTATATTTTTTATAGAGATAAATCACAACTTCTAAAAGCGAATGGTTATTATTTCAAATTTTTACGATTACTGAGAATGGTTATTTCCGTCCATATCCGGCATCCGTCGAAGGTACCCATCAATCGGGTATACCAGGCATTAAGGCCTGACTTTAAATTCCCCGCTGAAATATCTCACTTTTATATCATCTCTCATCCATTCAAGATTATTAGGAACCTGAGGGATGCTGTAGCCAATAAAAATTGGCGTGGTAATATAGCGTGGAACAATTTTTGCGTAAATATCCCTGCCCAGCTTGTAGAAAAACAAATTATAGCTATTGCTCGGAAAAGGAAAGGCATTCAGAATATAATGAGCAGCTGTCTGGATGCATTTTGCAAAGTGCGGAATATCATCCTGATCGGCAAGCTTAACGTTGAATTCATAGAAACCGATTCTCGGAGAAGTCGATAAAGTGAACACCGTATTGCTTTCCTGATGAATAAGGAGACCTTCAAAGTCCTCTGCCTGAATTTTTTCCTTGTAATCAATATTTCTCAATCCGACAATTTGCATATGTGGATGGGCGATACTCCCCCCGGATAATGGGCCGTGGTTTTTGAAAAATAACACAGATTCATATTCTCCGCTCTTTTCCATCTGAAGCCAATGCTTCAACCCAAATGAAATCAGCCTGACCAAATGCTCCTCTGAATAAATGGACAGCTCTCCGTCACATTGATCCGTTTCAATCAGCACGGTCTGATAGGAACTTTCAAGAACAGGAAACTTATTTTTCAGCAGAATGATTGAATCCTCAACGGCGATGATATCCGTCAGCTCCTCCCTTGCACAAAAAGGGCAGCTTATATCCTTATTCCGAATGCTATTAGGCTTTTGGACCCCAATCCCCGTATTAAAATGCAAATGTGTATCTGACATCTCTTTGACACCTGCTTTTCTGTAATCTCTCCTTTTATTTTATCATGAAAATGGCAGCGAAGTACCTCAGGCAGTTTCTTGGGTGATTTTGACCGAAGAAGCCCCGGGTTTGGACAGACTCTGGACTTTTTCTGCCTTTCCTGTCCGAACTTGCCTCAGGTTCGGACAGACTCTGGACTTTTCCTGCCTTTCCTGTCCGAACCTGGCCCGGGTTCGGACAGATTCTGGCCTTTTTCTGTCTTTTCTGTCCGAACTTGCCCGGGATTCGGACAGACTCTGGACTTTTCCTGCCTTGCCTGTCCAAACTTGCCTCAGGTTCGGACAGACTCTGGACTTTTTCTGCCTTTCCTGTCCGAATTTGCCCCGGGTTCGGACAGACTCTGGACTTTTCCTGCCTTCCCTGTCCGAACTTGCCTCAGGTTCGGACAGACTCGGGCCCTTTTCTGCCTTTCCTGTCCGAACTTGCCTCAGGTTCGGAAAGACTCTGGACTTTTTCTGCCTTTCCTGTCCGAATTTGCCCCGGGTTCGGACAGAACTCTGGACTTTTCCTGCCTTCCCTGTCCGAACTTGCCCTGGATTCGGACAGACTGGGGCCTTTTTCTCGCTTTTCTGTCCGAACTTGCCCTGGGTTCGGACAACAACAGGCAATTTCCTGCCTTTCCTGTCCGAACCTTACCCCGCATTATTTAAAACTACAGCTAAAGTTCATCTGTTTAATTAAATATTTCCTGTCTGACCCAACAAAAAATCAGCAGGGCATGAAAAACCCCGCTGATTAATGCTTTATTGCACCGTTAATTCAGTTTCTGTGTGCTCGTGAATATCGTCGCCTTTTTCAACATGGGTTGTGATCGTGTATGTGCCCGGTTCGGTAAACTGATGGTCGGCAGTGTATTTGCCCGGTTCTGTTTCAGACATGTTCACCCATTGAGGTGTTTCGCCATTAAGTGCAATTTCAAGCTTTACTTTAGCCTCCGCCAGCGGTTCCCCTTCATTATCAACCTTGACAGATAAAGCTGTTTGTTCGTTTGCATAAATTTGGTCAGATGCCTGCAGCTCAATGGATACCTCTCCGCCATGACTGTGAGAGTGGCCTTCTTCATGTCCCTCATTTTCTTGTTCATGCCCCGTTCCTGAGTCCTCCGCTTTTGCCTCGCCAACTTGTACGGAAACCATTGGCATTGTATGCTGGCTTCTAGCCGTTACATGGGACTGAACATAGTATAGGCCTTCTTCTGCAAATATATGATCAGCGGTATATTTCCCCTCTGAATCGTGCTTTGCCTCTGCCATATCACCGTTTTCTTTTTGTCCTTCCTGCCATATTTCAAATTTCACCTCATCCGCATCCGTTACGGCCTCATCGCCCTGTCTTACAGTGACGGCAAGGGTTGCCTCCTCTCCAGGATTAATGGTTTCAGGCACCTGGATGACGGCTTCAATGATTTGCGGCACTTCGTCGTTTTTTGCGGGCTTTTCTTCTTCTGATTGGCTGCATCCGCCAAGAACAAGCAAGCTCGCCATTATGCTGAATAATATCTTTTTCAATTTAGTGTCCCTCTCTTTATCTATATTGTCTTTTGATATTATCAATATAAAAGCCAATTGTGATAAAACAATGAAATTTTTTCAAAAAATAAAAGACCCTCCTTTTCAGGCCTTTTGAGATTTAGTAAAAAGGATTGCTTTTTATAATGTGTTTTATACCAGATGGACGCAAGATCATTCAGGACCGCTTTTTTGCCCCCTTCTTTCGAGATCTCTTCTGCAGCCTCTTTTCATATTAAGGGAATCCCCCATCTTCTAAATCAGCTTATCCGTCATATATTTAGAGAGTGGAGGGATTTATATGAATTCTAAATTAACAATCCATTCTATTTTCTTTTATATAAACAGCTGGCTTTTCAGTATTTGTGCAGTAGTCGCGATCGCTGGAATTGTTACGCTTTATCCGGCTGCCTTCTCTTCATCACATATGAATGTGCTGCTTAAGGACATTAAAGCCGACCAGCTCTTCATTCACTTTTTGAAAGCTGAAAACCATTATTTTCACAAGGATGTTCCTGCTGAAAGCTACTCCCTATCCGGAACCCTTTTTAAGCTGGCAACCAACACACAGCCGAAGGATATCAGAACATTCCTTGGCCGGGAGCTGCCTGGTTTTTCAATCTTTGACACCGGTATTGCTGTTGCCGGAGAGGGTACCGACTTTACCAACCTGCCAGTGGAATCTGCCCCTCCCCTTGAAGTCCTTTTAAAAGAAAAAGAACTTGCTATGAATGACGGTCAAAATGAAGAAAATACGGCTCCTCCAGTTATTCCGGACAAGAAAGGGGTCCTTATTTACCATTCCCACAGCTGGGAATCGTTCGCTCCGCTTTTAAAAGATGTAACGGATACAGATGAGGCCGTTAGTCCAAATGAGCAGGTGAATGTAATTGCTGTCGGGAAAAAGCTTAGTGAAGAGCTGGCGAGAAAAGGCATAGGTGCTGAGCATGATAAAACCAATATTGCCGCAGAACTGAAAAAGAAGGGCTGGAACTGGGAAAATTCCTATGCCATGTCCAGAGAGACTGTACAATCCGCCATGACAGAGAATAAGGATGTTAAATTCCTAATTGATATCCATAGGGATTCGCTGCCCCGAGGGAAAACAACCGCAGTAATTGGCCAGGAACCATACGCGCGACTATTTTTTGTCGTCGGCAAAGAGCACAAAAACTATGAACAGAATTTAAAAGTGGCTACCGAGCTCCATAAAGCGCTGGAAGCAAAATATAAAGGAATAAGCAGAGGAGTATTTGTTAAAGGAAAAAGTGAAGGCAACGGCATTTACAACCAGGATCTTTCCGAGCGGGCCCTTTTGCTGGAATTCGGAGGTGTGGAAAACAATCTGGATGAACTAAATAACTCCATAAAAGCATTTGCTGATGTATTTAGTGATTATTATTGGAAGGCAGAGCCAGTCAATGCGGAAAATTAAAGCTTGCCATTATTGTCTGCTGTTTACTTTTTTCATCACGTTTATTCTTTACCTTCTGTTTGGCATAAGCACTATTACGGTTTCCTGCCTGTTTTCAGGAATTATCCTCTCAATCATCAATTTAATAGAAGATGAAATGATGGCATTCAGAAAGGACCATAATGGCTGATAAAAGAAAAAATGATTATTTTCTGTTTTAATAGAAGATAATGAAACAGGAAATAGGAGTGATCAAAGTGAAATTAGCTATCATAACAGGTGCATCCAAAGGTTTAGGAGCTTCCATCGCCAAGAGAATGATAACAGAAGGAACTGGCATCATATCTGTATCAAGGACTGAAAACCCTGAGTTGGCAAAACTTGCTGCAGAGAATCAAGTTTTTTTTGCGCAATATTTCTGCAATCTCTCCTCACCGGATGAGCTTGAATCTGCTTTCAGCGAACTGACAGCACTATTGCAGGAAAAACAGCCGGAAACCCTATATGTATTTAACAACGCAGGGGTCATAGACCCCATTGGAACAGCCGGAAATCTTGATCATGCGGCATTAATTCAAAATGCCCACGTTAATCTGATTGCTCCTATTATGATTTCCAACATCCTGATGCGTGAGGTTTCAAGTGAAATGACCATTGTCAACATTACTTCAGGTGCTGCTGAAAGGCCCATACAGGGGTGGAGTGCTTACTGCAGCACTAAAGCCGGAATAAATATGTTCACGGAAACAGCAGCATTGGAATTGCAGACAGCAGGCAGCAGCCATAAGGTTATTGCCTTTAGTCCCGGTGTTATGGATACCGCTATGCAGGGAACCATACGTTCTTCAGCGAAGGAAGCATTTCATGATCTTGAGAAATTCCAGGCATACAAGGAGAAAGGAATGCTGCGGGATACGGAAACTGTGGCTAATGCACTAGTCGATTTGCTGCTCCAGAAGGAAATTGAGAGCGGAAAAGTTTATTATGTAAATGACTTAATCTAAAAGGCAACAAAAGCCGGCTAAATGAGCCGGCTTATTTATCTCCCAATATATTACTATCTACAACACCATGGTGAATACGGAGCACTTCATGATTATTATCTTTTTGTATAACAAAAAAACCGTTCGAGAAGTCGGAGGATAATTCTTTAAAGAAGATGCCCTTTATTCCATTTTCCTGATCTTCCCCAATGATCAGGTGATAATCGGAGCCTTTTTTGACTATCTGGGCCGGGAGCCCTTTATCCCAGTCGTCAGAGGGATCATGAACCTTTCTTGAAACTTCAACGACATGTATGTCCACCCCTTCAAGCAGCTGGAATAAATCATTGATCAGCGAATGCTTTACCATCCGCTCCAGCTTGGTTTGAACAGCCTGCCCAAGGATAATCTGGGTAATTTTATGCTCCTGTACCACATCAGCTATCACCCTGGCGACTTTTTTGCCCTCAGCATACTTGGAGAGCATATTTAGCCCGTATTTCTCTGCCAAACTTTCGAACAAATATTTTGTCTGAAGCTCGTTAAAGTCAAGCTCTTCCTGCTTCCGGTTTTCCACGTAGAGAATATAGCCATCCCCCTGAAATGCTTCCTTCAGTTTTTTGCCTCTATGGGCCAGTATCTCCGCATGATTGGGATTGCTTACACATATTAGAATATTTTCCTTCATTTTTACACCTCTCCCACGGATTCTATATTCAGTATAGCACGAATACCATGGAATAAACCCCGCGGCAAAAGGGCTCCATGAGAATGTGTTAAAATCAATTAATAATTTTTAGAAAATATGAATAAGAATATCTCTGCCCGGGCATACTAATCCTACAAGTGTAAATCCCCCTTTTTTTCCGCTTCCTGTTAAGGAAGCATTTTTTTTGATAAAAATTGACCTCTGCCAGTATGCAGAGGTCTTTTTATTGAATTAAATTCAGGAACTGGCTGGTGCGCGCTTCTTTTGGACTGGAAAATATCTGTTCAGGCTTGCCGCGTTCTTTTATAATACCGCCGTCCATGAAAATGACTTCATCCGCTGCTTCCCTGGCAAATCTCATCTCATGAGTAACGATCACCATTGTCATTCCTTCAGCGGCCAGGTCCCTCATCACCTTCAGCACTTCTCCAACAAGTTCAGGGTCCAGTGCCGAAGTAGGCTCATCGAAAAGCATAACCTTTGGCTCCATAGCAAGAGCCCTAGCAATCCCAACCCGCTGCTGCTGGCCCCCTGAAAGCTGGTAAGGATAATAGCCGGCTTTATCCGCTAAACCAACTTTTCTTAAAAGCAGCTCCCCCTTTTCCTTTGCAGTTTCCTTTGATTCGCCTTTAACTGTAACCGGCCCTTCCATGACATTTTCCAGTGCAGTCATATGCGGAAATAAGTTATAGTTCTGAAAAACCATTCCTGTAAGGCGCCTGAAGGGAGGAATTTGCCTTTTCGAGACCTGCTGAGAAAAGTCGAGGACTTGATCGCCAATGGCAAGCAGTCCTGAAGTAGGCTGCTCCAGCACATTTATGCACCGCAGCAAGGTTGTTTTTCCGGAGCCGGATGGCCCAATCACTACAACCACTTGCCCTGTTTTCACTTCCAAATTAATTCCTTTCAGTACTTTCAGCTGATCAAATTGCTTATGCAAATCCTTTATATTAATCATCTATAGCACTGCCTCTTTTCATGAAGAAATATATCTGTCAAGACGGCGTTCAAGCCTCCCCTGCAAGATCGAGAGCATGAAGCAAATCACCCAATATATGAAGGCAGCCTGTGTATAGAGAAGTAAAAATTCATAATTGGTTGCAGCTATTTCCTGTGCTCTTCGGAACATCTCTGTAACCAAAATCATGGAAGCCAGAGAGGTATCTTTTACAAGGCTGATGAATGAATTGGATAGCGGCGGTATCGATACCCTGGATGCCTGCGGAAGAATAATTCTCTTAAGCGTCTGCGAATAAGACATGCCAATGGAATACCCCGCTTCCCATTGTCCTTTTGGGATCGAAAGGATGGCTGCCCGGATAATTTCTGAGGAGTACGCCCCTACATTCAGCGAAAATCCTATAATCGCCGAAGGGAAAGGATCAATAATGACACCAATCGTCGGGAGCCCGTAAAAAATGATGAACAGCTGCACAAGAAGCGGCGTTCCCCTTATTGCTGATACATATATTCCCGCTATCGTCTCCAGTGCCTTATTACCCGAAATTCGCGCAAGTGCCGTAAATATTGCCAATGCCAGCCCGAATATAAATGAAATCAATGTTAAAGGGATGGTATAAACAATGGCCCCCTCCAGCAATGGCTGGAATGAATTCTTCCCAATCTCTATCAGTCTTTCGACCCTTTCCGGGTTGGCAAAAATACTACTTAAGTACATCTTCGCCAAACCATTTTTCCGAAATTTTCAAGTAAGTGCCATCCTCCACCATTTCGGTCAAAGCTTTATTAACTTCATTAACCAATGTATCGCTTCCCTTCCTGAACATTAGGCCGCTTTGGGAAGCATCTTCGGATTCATCCGCGATTTTGACTGGAGCATCAGGCTTATGTTTTTTAAAGTCCAAAAAAGACAAATTATCGTTGAGTGTAACATCTGCTCGCTTTGAATTAATCAGCTCAATCGCCTGGTTAAATCCGTCTACTCCTACAATTTCTGCTCCATAAGACTTTGCCAGATCAGCATAATTGCTTGTCATGGACTGTGCGGCTTTCAAACCCTCTATGTCTTCAAAGCTTGAAACTGATTCATTTGATTCATGAGTAATCAAAACAGCAGCAGAAGAAATGTAGGGATCCGAGAAATCATATTTCTCCTGGCGATCAGGTCGAATCCCCACCTGGTTTGCAATCATATCGAATCGTTTTGAATCCAATCCGGCGAACATGGCATCCCATTGTGTTTCCAGAAATTCCGGCTTTAAACCAAGCCTTTTGGCCACTTCCTTTGAGATTTCCACATCAAAACCGGTAAGCTCGCCTTTATCGTCATGGAACGTGAATGGCGGATAAGTGCCTTCCGTTCCAATTAGCAGCTTCCCCTCATCCTGGACCTTTTTCCATAAGTCCTGCTCCTGCTCTTCTGACGCAGGCTGATCCTGATTGTCCGGGTTTGCTTTATTCGTTCCGCACCCTGAAATGATTAAAACAAAACAGATTAGAACAGCAGTAAAAAGAGTCTTTTTCATGTTTGCCTCCTGTTTGAGAAATGATTTTATTTTATCTTTTCCTAAAGTGCTTAGTTTATAGGAGGTCAAAGAAAAAAACCCTCTTTCTAAAAGAAGGCTTAGGATACTAAGTATAAGATGGTTTTTTCAAAGAACATTTAGAAGCTTCTTCCGCCAGTTCAGGTGCATAGTAGCTGAGCTTTTTAATTAAATAGCAGGCTTCAGGGAAATGATGTTCGAGAAACCTCAGGGTTGTCTTATTGAGAATCCTTTTGCCGGCGTATTTCTGGACTATCCCCTTAATGTATTCATTCATTTCAATCACAGCCAGCCCTACATCCCTGGCCATTTCCTGCTGCCGCGGAAATCCTGGCTGCGTAAACCGGAGATATCCTTTCATATGTCGGTTCTGCACCAGGAAACCCTGAAAAATCCGGGTATAAATTTCTGCCTGTTCATTTACAAATACCTCAATGGGATCGATTGAATTTCTCAGAAGAATGATGTGCCCCAGCTGATCCTCAAGCCACAAATCCAGCAAATCAAATAGGGATTGCGGCTGTGGTATAAGCCCTTTTACATAATAGGACAGCAAGCGCAGATATTCCTCATTTTCACTTAATGTGCCGTTAAAATATGTTGGCGAGAGATTAAGATTGATTAAATTATTGATTCTCAGATTCTGAAGCTTTCCTTCAAATTGAAAATAGCCGTTTGCAATTGGCCATATCTCCATGGCCATGGCGATTGCCCCCTGTGTGTTTGCTTCTGAAGATGGAGATAACTGATTAAGCCTATTTCTAAGGTTACGGAAGGCTTGTCTGTATTCATCCGCTCTTTTTACATACTTGCTTTCTGTTGGAGAAAGATTGTCCCTGACAAAAATTGCATGGTCTTCAAGAATCTCCAGCCAAAAGGCATGCTCCTCCCAAGGTGTCAATCCTATCTCATTCATTTAGATCCCCCCATTATAATCCTTTTAGATGTATATGCCATTCATAAAGGAAAGATGAAGGCCGGTCCGGATAAAAAAGGGGCGCTTTAGAAAAAATAAGGAAGCATTTATAAGAAAGGAGAATCGCTATGACAAAAAAGTTCAATAAAGGCAGTAATAATCAAAACTCACCAAGAGGAAATCAATCAGCCATCAGCGGAGATAACAGCAAGGGCAATAAGAGGAATAAAGATCAAAAGGATAAGACTGATTTGGATTAAGAAAAGCGCAAGGCGCCCGCCTACCTAGGAACGCAGACTAAAACCGCCACGTCCTGTGGCAACGTCTGCATGACCCGCATCCTGCGGGCCTCAAGCATAAGACAAGCCGGCTGAAAGGTTGTTCTTTAACCTTTTGGACGGATTGGCTTAGACCCGAGAGCCTATGGCGCCTGGAGCTAGACAGTTATCGAAGTTCAAAGTTATACTTTTAATCTTTTAAGAGAAAACCGGCTTCCTTATCAAAGCCGGTTTCTATTCGTCATCTCCTGAAATTTTAATTGCAGGCGTGTTGTTATAAAGATAGGTTGGAGCCATGTTTTGTGTCTGATCACGATTATTCATAGCTTCTTGCAATTTTAGATTAGCATCCTCTGTTTCTGTCTTGCTGTTCGTTTGGAAGTGAACAGTCTGATCCTCAAGCTTTTCATTAAGCTTGATATTGGTTTCAGCAGTTTTATCATCCATTTGCCTAATCCTCCTTTTGTTATAGTTTGTTATAATCGGTTATAAATTATTTACCACATCCTGTTCCCACAAAACAAAAAGCATAAACCCATGGTCTATGCTTCTAAAAGTTCTCCATAACCGAGTTTTCCGGAACTCTGAACGGATCATTTCTATTAATTCGATCATAAAACATTATTCCGTTCAGATGGTCGATTTCATGCTGCATAATGATGGCCGGAATCCCCTTGAATCGGAGTGTCACTTCTTCGCCTTCAAGATTATGGGCTTTTACCTTAATGCGCTCATAACGGGGCACATACCCTTTTACGTCACGGTCTACTGACAGGCAGCCCTCTCCCTCCGGCAGGAAAATGACACCGACAGAGTGGCTGATGATTTTCGGGTTAATTACGAAATACTCCTGAGGCTCAGCTTTTTCATTGGTAAAATAGGCGGTAAACATGCGTTTGTTAAGGCCGATTTGGTTGGCAGATAGCCCAATGCCCGGACGTAAGCCATATTTCTTTGCAATGGCAGGGTCCTGGCTGTTCTTCAAATATTGCATCATCGCAATCAGCGTTCCGCGATCTTCTTCAGTCAAAGGCACTGTGACTTCTTTTGTTACCTCCCGCAGGATCGGATCCCCTTCCCGCACAATATCTTTCATAGTAATGATTGTATCAGCATTAAATTTACTCATAAATAAACAATTCATCTACCTTTACTTTTAATGTTTTAGAAATTTTAAAAGCGAGCTCCAGTGTGGGATCATATTTATTATTTTCTATGCAATTGATTGTCTGCCTGGCCACACTGCATTCTTGAGCGAGCCTTTTCTGTGTTATTCCCAGCTTTTTTCGTATTTCCTTTATTTTATTTTTCATCCTATCACCTTTTGGGCTGAAACTATTATTATGGTAGCATTTCAGACGGCAGGATGTCCAATACTTTGGACATTAGTTGATGCCCATGAAATTTTTTCGCGAAAAACAGAAGATAATCGCGATATTTTGATTTTATCCGCGATTTTACTTGGTTTATCCGCGAAAAAACACAAATATCCGTGAAATTGCAAAAAAACCAGTGCAGATCTTTCTCCACACTGGTTCCTTATTTGACTACGCCTCTGCTTCTACCAGAGTTTCAGCTGGTTTTTTCTTTTTCAGCAGCAGCTTAAGCTCTCTTTTATATTTTCTCTTAGTAAGGATGTAAAGAAAATCTCCCTGCTCAATTTGGGTGTTGCCTGTCGGAGTAATTAACTCATCTTTACGAATGATTGCATTGACGAGTGCGCCTTCAGGAAACGGGATCTCCATCAGATTTTGCCCGATAATGAATGCATCATCTTCTATTTCGAATTCAATCATTTCAGCATCTGCTTTTCCAAGGGAAACCAATTCCAGGGAATGCATGGGAGTAGCCTTCTCAGGCCCAGTAAGACCGAGCTTTTCGGCTAACAATGTAATCGTTGACCCCTGGATAAGAGCGCTTGTCAGGACAACGAAGAAGACAACATTGAAAATTTCGTGACTTCCTTCCACACCGGATAGCAGCGGGAAAGTGGCCAGCACGATTGGCACAGCTCCTTTTAATCCTGCCCAAGATAAGAAGATCAATTCCTTCATTGAGAAGCCCATCTTGATGGTGGTTAAGAACACAGCAGCAGGTCTGGCAACAAATATAAGAAGAGCTGAAAGAGCCAGTCCTTTTAGCAAAATGTCAGATTGGAAAAGCTCATTCGGGAAGACCAGGAGACCCAAAATAACGAACATCGCAATTTGCATCATCCAGGCAAACCCTTCTGTAAAACGGAAAACAGAGTGGCGATAGGCAATGTCTGCGTTTCCTATCATAATACCCGCCACATATACAGCAAGAAGGCCGCTGCCTCCCAGATAAGCTGTTATTCCATATGTCAGCATGGCAAATCCTGTTGCAAACACAGGATAAAGCCCGCTTGAATCCAAGTTAATTTTATTCAATGACCATATTGCCAATTTGCCAAACAGGAGACCGGCTATTGCTCCCACTCCCATTTGGATAAAGAAGGAACCAACAAGCGAGAAAATGCCGGAGCCGGGAGTCATGATTAACTCAATCATGGCAACTGTCAGGAATACTGCCATAGGATCATTGGAGCCAGATTCGGCTTCCAATGTTGCGGAAATCCTGGATTTTATATTTTGCCCTTTCAATACAGCAAAAACGGCAGCTGCATCAGTCGATCCGACAATCGCGCCAAAAAGCACCGCGACAGTCCAATCCACCCCAAGAATAAACTTTGCAGCCACAGCAACAAGACCAGTGGTAATCACAACACCTAAGGTTGCCAATGATAAGGAAGGTGCAATGACCGTCCGAGCTGTTTTCCAGTTCGTCTGCAGTCCACCTTCAAACAAAATAATGATAAAGGCCAAAACCCCAATCATCTGAGCAATTCTCGCATTATCAAAATAAATGAATTGCCCTAATCCCATCCCGACCGCGATAAAGAGAACAAGAGCCGGCACGCCAAGCCGTGCAGAAAATTTAGTTGTCATAACTCCAGTAATAAACAGAATAGCAGCCAATAGGATAAGTGCATCTGTGTGCCAAATAAATTCAGCCAATACGAATCACCTTCTTTATTTAGATTTAATTAAAGGATATAGGTTATAAAAAATGTTTTATTATTGTTGAGGAATTCTTTTTATGAATCAGTAAAGCTGTATGAAGGAGACAATATCATGCAAAATTAAGTCTCAGTTTGTTCAGACTTAAGTGACTTTTTTACAACGGAGAATTTGCCTTGCTTTTGAACAATTTCTTTTAAAGTGAAGAATGACTTGTGTTCTTTACGAAAAAGGCAGAATTTAATGTTAGCCAGTGTAATGCCCGGAGAAGTGATGACAACAGTTCATGACGGATCTTTAGCATGGTGAAGAGCTGCTGTTAGAAAAGAAGTGACAGTGAGCCGCGAGCTTGGTTTCCAGCATAAGATTATCTTTTGCCGCTTCCGCTGTCTTTATCGTTTTTTTAATGTAACATAAATACATCATAACATATATTATGTAACATTGCACTTCATATGCATGCTTTTAATAAAAATCGGACTTGCCATTAGGCAAATCCGCTAAATTTCTTTAGATAGATGAATCATCTCATCTTCCAGTTTATACTCCTTATATCCGCAGCGTTTATAGAGGTTTACCGCACTATTCCAGGCAATATTTGTTTCGAGGACAACTTTTCTGTAACCGGCTGCTTTGGCGCGTTCCTCCAGTTGCCGTACCATCATACTGGCAATGCCCTGACCCCGGAATTCCTTTTTTACAGACATTCGCTGCAGCCTGCATTCCCCATTGCCTTCATTGGTCATCGCACCCGTACACACCAGTTCATTTTCAATCAAACCAGCCAGAAAAAGGATACCCTCACCGTTATATGTTTCTGTAAGGTAATTCAAATCAGAATTTAACGAATGGTCAATAAATCCGAAGCGTTCCTGGAATCCATTCAGTATTAATTCTTTTGCAGCAGTCTCGTGATCTTTTGAGATCTGTACAATCTTTAAATCCGATTTAATCATTTTCAGCTCAGCAGCAGCCAGTTTTTTATCGCATACCTCAGGCATACCGCCATTAATTGTTTTTCCATTGACAGTAGTGGTTTTCATAGATTCTCCTGTTTTTTCCTTTTATAATAAGATATTAGCAGTAAAAAGAAAATTCTTTTTAGAAAGTTAAAATAAGCGGAGCTTCTCTCTAGAACTTTTGCTGCTCTGAATACATTCCAGTTTGCGCATCCCCGCCGGACAAAAAAACGTTATACTTTATTCCGTACGCCTCAAGTCTTAGCTGAATTTAAAGCTGGGGCTCAATGTGCATGAATTGGGATTAACATAAAATATAATTAAGAAATTTATGAAGGAAAGCAGGGGTTCATAGTGAAAAGGATTTTCGCCATTTTTATCATTTTAATCTGTTCTTATTTGCTCTTTACCGGCGTAAACAGCTGGCTCAGTTCTGGAGGAAACAGTACCGAAGCTTCTCTCAGCAAGAGGACAGATCATATCAGCATAGATGTATCAAGTTCAGATACAGTCATTATTCCTGAAAAGAGAAATGATGTTAGAGCAGTGCTTGACGGTAAAGGGAAAGTGACCGTAAATAAGTCAGGAAACGAAGTTCGTGTAGAATACAAAAGAAAATGGCTGGACGGCTTTCAGTTTTTCAATAATAAAAGCAATCTGAGGATTTACATTCCTGAAGATTTCAATAAGTCCATGTCAATTGACATTGGTTCAGGCCGTCTGAATTTTGCCGGTGAATCTAAAAGCAAGCCTTTCGAGCTTGAGAGTCTGGATGTTCATATGAGCTCCGGCAAAGTCAGCCTTGCCAACATTAAGACTGATGAATTTGAGCATGAAGGGTCATCAGGGATGATGGAAGCAGATCATATAACTACCCGTGCAGGAGAAATAGATATGAGTTCCGGCAAAGTAAAGATCCGCAACTACCAGGGCAAGCTTGATGCCGGAGTATCGTCGGGACAGCTGGATATAATGGTCGGCAAACTGATTGACTCAATTAAAGTGGAAGCAAGTTCAGGCTTTGTCCGTCTTGATTTGCCTGATGATGCGGGCTTCACCTTAAAGGGCAAAGCAAGCAGCGGCCATATCAGCAGCAATATTGAATTGGATGATGAGAAACGCGATAAAAATGATATTTCCGGCAAACATCGATCTGGAGAACATGACATCCGTATCTCTGTCTCCAGCGGAAAAGCTGAAATTAATTAACTGCTGCATTGAAGTCCGGGAAACCGGGCTTTTTTTAATGCTGAATGAGGATTAAGACTCGACACCATGGGGAAATAGTCTTATACCATCATTTTGACAAGCGAAATCTCACAAAGGAGTGTGAATCTTGAAGAAAGCTATTTTACTGGCATCCATTCTGTTGTCAGGCTGCTCTTCACCATCCTGGATTCCCGGCCAGGAAAGTGAAACTGAATCCGCAGAGCAGGAGGACGGCAAAGTGTTAATTGATGCCCCTCATTATTCGCAAAAGCCTGAGCTTGAAAGAGGATGTGAAGTAACCAGTCTTGCCATGCTCCTGAATCATGCAGGAGAAGAGACCAGTAAAATGGAATTAGCCGAAAAAATAAACCGTGTTCCTTTCGAAATGGATGGCTATAGGGGAAACATTCATAAAGGCTTTGTTGGCAATATGCAGACATTGGATGAACCTGGACTCGGTGCCTACCATGAACCCGTTGCAGAACTGGCTGAAAGCCATTTGCCCGGAAAAATTGAAGACCTGACAGGCAGCGGGTTCGACAAAGTAATCGAGCAGCTTGATGACGGGAGACCAGTCTGGGTGATCATCACCAGCACTTACGACGTATTGCCTGATTCAGAATGGGAAACCTGGGAAACTAAAGATGGCCCGGTCAAAATAACCTACCGAATGCATGCTGTATTAGCCACAGGCTATGATGAAGATCATATCTATGCAAATGATCCGCTTAAGGAGAAAAATACCCAATACCAAAAGGACAAGTTCATTGCCGGATGGGAACAGATGGGAAGACAGGCAATCACTTATGTGGATAAATAAAAACCGCGAATGTATGGGGATAATTTTTTGTCTCGATCAAGATTACCTATGTGGATAACTCTATTATTTCCTTGGATTATCCACTTAATGTGGATGAATCGGACAAAAAACACCTTATATTGTGGATACTTCTGAAAAATTGAAAAAGTCAATGAATTAGTTATGCACATTTTGAAATATGGGAAGCTCTAAAATAAAAATCATCCTCAATCCGCGGATGATTTGTGAATTACAAATTTTTAACTAAGCCGAAAGCTTCGGCCAGCAGTTTGTAAGAATTTAGCTTGTCTTGAAAGCCATGAATATTGGTAATGACCATAAACTCATCTGTTCCGTAGATTTCGCTGAGCAGCTTCAATTCCTCTTTTATTTTTGCTGGGGTACCAACTATCATCCGTTGGCGGTTTTCAGTAATTTTTTCTTTTTCCACATGTGTGAGCTGGATACCTTCAGCTTCTATGCTTGGGATTAATCTCGTATCTCTCCCTTTTTCAACTGCCAGAAGCCACAGATCCTGGCTCAAAGCCAGCTTCTCGGCCTCTTCCTGTGTCTCAGCGCATACAACAAAAATACACACATTTGCTTTCGGCTCAGACAAAGCTGCTGAAGGCTGGAATTGGCTGAAATATGTATCCATTGCTCTCTTTCCATTGGCGGGATTGATAAAGTGGCCATACGTAAAGGCAGCTCCATGTTCTGCTGCCAGTCTTGCTCCGCGATGCGTGATTCCAAGAAGCCATAATAATGCAGGATCTTCAGCCTGCGGAAAAGCTTTTACTTGCTGATAAGGATGGCCTTCTGGAAGCTCTTTGTTCAAAAACCCCTGCAAATCCCTAAGCTGTCTCGGAAACTCATTCAGACTTTTCCTTACTCCATCTGTCAGGGCAAGCCGGGTGGATGCGGATCCTCCGGGAGACCTCCCAATGCCCAGATCGATTCGTCCTGGAAATAGAGTTTGGAGCACATTAAAATTTTCGGCAATTTTATAAGGGCTGTATTGCGGCAGAAGGATTCCGCCTGAACCGACCTTAATTCGGCTGGTGCTTGATGCAATATGGGAGATAAGAATTTCCGGTGAGGAGCCAGCCATTCCATTCGAATTATGATGCTCAGCCACCCAAAAACGGGTGTAGCCAAGCTCTTCTGCCACTTGGGCAAGCTTGACTGTTTTACGAAAAGTTTCAGCTGCAGTATCCCCTTTTGCCACGACAGATTGATCCAAAACACTGAGCTTCATTAGAACTCCCCCTTTTATTGAAGATGATCTTATCACAAGGGATGCAGTTTCCTCAAATGTCCCGGCTGCGCAAGCGATTTATTAGGAAATTTACAGCCTTTCTGGTAGTATATGAATGATTTTTTTTAAGGAGGAAAAACGATGCATACATTAAAAGGCAAAACAGCTCTAATCACAGGAGCAGGCAGAGGGATCGGGCGTGCAGCAGCTATCGCGCTTGCGAAAGAAGGCGTCAATATTGGTTTGCTTGGCCGCACGATTGAAAATCTTGAAAAAATGGCGGATGAACTTAGCCAGTACGATGTGAATGTATCTGCTGCTGCAGCCGATGTTGCCGACCTTGAAGCCGTTACTCATGCAGTCGAGCATATTAAGTCAGACCTTGGCTCTGTGGATATCCTGATCAACAATGCCGGAATTGCCAAGTTTGGAGGATTCCTGGAGCTATCTCCTGATGAGTGGGAAAGCATCATCCAGGTCAACTTGATGGGTGTTTATAATGTTACAAGAGCCGTTCTTCCTGAAATGATCGAACAGAAGTCCGGAGACATTATCAACATTGCATCCACAGCCGGCCAAAAAGGCGCACCTGTCACTAGTGCATACAGCGCATCCAAATTTGCCGTTTTAGGCTTAACAGAATCCCTGATGCTTGAGGTTCGAAAGCATAATATTCGAGTTAGCGCATTGACTCCAAGCACGGTTGCCACTGATCTTGCGATTGAAACAAACCTGACAGACGGCAACCCGGAAAAGGTTATGCAGCCGGAAGACCTCGCAGAATTCATGGTAGCACAGCTGAAATTGAACCCTCGGGTGTTTGTGAAGACAGCAGGCATGTGGTCGACAAATCCGTAAGATTTTGGAGGAGCCCCTATCGCTTTATGATTGGGGCTTTATTTTTCTTTTTGAATTAAACTCTTTCTCCATCAAAAAGAGACTGCCTTAAAGACAGTCTCGACATACATTAATTTGCACTTCTTTTAAACGGCCACCAGTTTGCCTGGCCGAAGTTCTTGACCATAACCGGAATAAATAGCGGCAGCACTACCAGTGCATAAAGCATTAATCCGACCAGAACGATAGACGCGATCTGCAATAGCGACAGCATCCCGGATGGCATCATGGCCGCGAATGTTCCGCCAAGGATAACAGCAGCTGAGATAATAACTGTGCCCATCTTTTTCATGGACAACAGCATTGCATCTGCAATTGAAAGGTCACGATATTCATTAAAGCGGTCCATTAAGAAAATGCTATAATCAACGCCAAGTGCGACCAAAATAACGAATGCAAAGAATGGAACCGCCCAGCTGATGCCCGAATATCCAAGCAGGTTTACAAAAATCGCTTCATTCATTGCCATACTTGTATAGTAGGTCAAAATCAATGAACCAATTAAATAGATTGGCATGATAATAGACCTGAAAAGGAACACAAGAATAATCGAAATACCAAGCAGCATCAATACAACTGTACGGGAATAATCCTGATCTGACATCGTGCTCAAATCAGCATTCGTACTTGTTATCCCTCCTACTGCGACAACCGCATTTTCAAGCTTGGTCCCTTTTGTCGCTCTTTCCACCGCTTCTTTAATTTCATCCACCTGGTTAATGGCTTCGTTGGAATAAGGATTTGCTTCTAGCACTACATCCATTGTCATGACTTTTCGGTCCTCCGACAAATAGACATCAAACACCTGGGCAAACTCTTCATCCTCCAGAACTTCAGGCGGCAGATAGAAACCATCCATATTTTCCGAATTTGATAGACCTGCCAGATAATCCTGTGCCGAACCGAGACCTTCAGACACCTGTTCCAGCCCATCTGCACTCTGGCCAAGACCATCTGTCAGCTGGCTGATTTGTCCGCCAAGACCGCTGAATCCTGCGAGCAGCTGTTCCTGCCCGCCATTGATTCCTGCTAAACCATTTGTCAGCTTCGGAAAATTATCGACGATTTGCCCCTGCCCGTCAGCAAGCTGATTGAGGCCAGCCTGCTGGGCTTCAATTCCGTCTATTAGCTTCTGGAGGCCTGCAGCTAATTCTTTTTGGCCCGATATGGCAGTTCCAAAGTTTCTATTCGCTTCGGCCAAGCCAGTCTGCAGCTTTGTTAAGCCACCATTAGCAGCATTAATCCCTTCGGAAACCTTTGGAAGCTGCTGCTGCAGGCCTGCAACCTGACCTTTAATAGCTTGGTACTGGGGATCTTGGGCCAATGCTGGGTCATTTGTTTCAACATAGCCAAACAGTGCATCATTCGCCTGTTTGATGCCATCCGATAGCTGATTTACATTCGTCTGGATTTCTTTATAACCTGCAATTAGTGAAGGAATTAACTGTTCCGCTGACTGATATCCAACTAGCAGCTTCTGGTATCCGGCAAGAAGCTCTTCGGCACCAGCCTTGGATTTTTCCAAGCCATCTTTAATTTGATCTGAACCCACAGACCCCCGGCGAATTCCATCTTCAATTTTTGCAAGGTTCGTCTGAATTTCACCAAGTCCGGACTTGATTTCATTGGTGCCAGAGATCAAATCGTTGATGCCTTTTGTGGCATTCTGCAGCTCAGGCTCTGATTTGGACAGTTCGCTGCTTGCTTCATTTAAGCCGTCTGAAATTTTATTTAATCCGTCCTTACCTTCTCCAAGGCCTTCTTCAAGAGTCTCAGCTTGTTTGGCAACAAAGAAGTCTTCGATTGGCTCTCCAGTTGGTCTTGTGACAGATCGGACTGTATCCACCAGATTTACTTTTTCAACCTCTCGGCTGATTTTTTCAGCCAGGCCTACATATTCTGCGGAATCCATTTCCTCATCGTTTTTCAAGACGATTTGCGTTGGCATGGATTCTCCTGGCCCAAAGCTGTCAGCAATGGCATTAAACGCTTTAATGGAATTAACATCTCCTCCGATTTCCTCAAGGGAGTTGTAAGAAAGTTCTCCGTCATATGTCACCAGGAACGGCACACAAACGGCTGCCACTATAAGCAATGCCACGAATGGACGCGCAAGAGAGAATCGCCCGACTGTACCCCATAGCTTGCTTTCTCCATGCTCGGCACTCTTTTTCGAAGGCCAGAAAATTTTCTGCCCCAGCACCGCCATAAAGAATGGCACAATGGTAAATAAAGCAATTAATAATATTGCTACACCAATGGCCACAGCTGCTGCTGACTGATAAAGAATAAATTGCGAGAAGCCAATTGCAGCAAAGCCAATCATAACAGCCAAGCCGCTGAAAAATACTGTGCGGCCCGCATTCCGGTATGTTGCCACAATGGCATCCGCTGTGCTTTCATTATAGGAAAGTTCTTCTTTAAAGCGGCTTAGCAGAAGGATACAATAGTCTGTTCCAATCCCAAACAGAATCGCCACAAGGAAAATCTGAGTATAGTTTGAAATTGGAAAATCCAGTCTATCCACTAAAAATGCCACAATGGATTGTGAGGCAAGATAGGTAAATCCAACTGTCAGCAGCGGGATAATTGGCGCAACCACTGATCGGAATACCAGCAGCAAAACAACCAGAATAAAGACGACTGTGATTCCTTCCGTCTTTTTCAGTCCTTCCTGCGAACTGTTCATGAGATCTTCATTGATCAGCCATTCACTCGTATAATAATGATCTACCTTTGCATCATCAATAGCTGAGTAAAGCTCTTCACTCAGCTCAGCTGGCTCACGGTCGTTCCAGCTTACATTGACAGAAGTCAGAATGGACTTGCCATCCTCTGAAACAAGCTGTTCTTTCAAGCTTTCTTCATTAAAGTGGGTAAGAATTTCCGTAATTCCCATTTCGCCGCTTTTTTCTTCAAGCTTTCGGACAGCTTTCTCCGCTTCTTGGATTTCTTCTTCTGTCAGCTTTTTATCATTATGAAAAACAAGTGCGACCTGGGTCTCATCCCCGCCGCCTTCCTGCTTCTGCACTTCTTGCATGATATCCCCGGCAAGTGTGGATGAATACTCTTCAGGCACAGTAATCTGCCCTTTGTCACGGACCAGATCTGCCATGTTTGGCGCTGCCATAAACAAGCCGGCAACCACTGCGATCCAAACGACAATGACAAGCCATTTTCTTTTAATAATTGAATACACTCTTTAATCCCCCGCTTTGTTTTCTGATAAAGTGAAACTTCAATCAGTGGGGGTTCTCTCCCCCCACTGATTGTTAGTTGAACCAATCGGGCCTATACGGGCAGTTTGACTCCCGCTCATACTCCTTCGATTGCTCCTGAGTCTAGAACGGGAGCCTTACTGCCCGTTAGACTGCGATAGTACTTTATCCAATTTTTCAAAGGTTTCAATGAACTGCTGGATTTCGGCCTGATCAAATCTGTTTATCAGCGATTCTACAAGGTTATGAATCTTTTCTTCTGCTTTGACGTACAACTCATTCCCTTTTTCGGTAAGAGTCAGATAGACAACCCTGCGATCATTTTCATCTCGTGTTCGCTGAATCAGCCCTTTTTCCCACATGCGCGTGATCATCGCCGTAATCGCGCTCTTTTTCACGTCAAACACTTCTGCAAGCTCTGACGAAGTACAAGATCCCACCTGATTTATGTACCTCAGTGTAAAATGCTGGTCATTGGTCAGATCGCTGCCTATTTGATTTTTCACAAGTGACGCAGCCTTTTTCTCAACGGAAAAAGAAACGGCAATATACCGGTCGACCAAATCCTTAATATTTGGCACATTCACTTATATATTCACCTCACAAAGTAATTATTCTATCGTTTAACTGTTCAACTGTTTAACTATTAACGTAGTTAACTTTAATACAGGGGAAGATGGTTGTCAATTAAACTTCATCAAAAGGAATAAAATAACGTTTTCCTTTTTTATTTCCTGCACTGTACCCAGGGCCCTGATCAGCAAATATAATTTCCAGCAAAAAAGACCCCATCTCTGGAGCCTTGTCCGTTAAAATTCGATTTGAATCTTTTCCGCATCTTGAATCTTCTTCCCATCAGCACTAAACACATCGCTGGTGGTGATTTCGAAATTTGTCAAATCCGATTCTTCTATAATAAAGCCAACATTGCCAGCTTTGGTTTCGTTTGGCCCAATTTCTTCTGTTAGCCCATCAAGGTAAATATCCTTTTCCCAGGTGATTTGCTCACCTTTACTTGTTTCAAGGATGGCTGCCGGGGCAAAGTTCACTTTTTGATCTGAAGTGTTCTTTATTTCAACAAAGACTTTAACAAAATCAAATTCCTCGTCATGCGTCAGGGTATGAAAATAATCCACTAAGCTGTAGTCTGGCTTCAAATGCATTACTTTTGCATCTGTCACTTTCATTTCAATTGGGCCGATACTATGAATACCATTAACGTTTTTTGTTTTTTTCAAAGTAAGTTCACCTTTTTCGTCCAGGTGAGTCTGTCCTGCTTTTTCCAACTGCCGATCATCCGGAACCTGAGGGTTTGGTGCATAATTTTTCACAGTTTCACTTTTTTCCGGAGCTTCAGCACTGACATCAGAAGGCTGTTCCGGCGCGTTTGAGCATCCAAATAAAACAAACGATAAGAGAGCAATCATTGTTATCAGTTTTTTCATGATGATCCCCCTTCCATTGGTGTAAAAAGTTCCCGCTGCTCCTTGAAAGCAGCGGGAGATGATACATTATTTATCTTCAACTTTTACATTGGACTTCAATATTTCAAAAATCAATTTAGCATGGTCTGTATTTTCGATTTGCCCTGCAAAGCGGTCGCTTGAAGGGCCAAATGCATATACCGGCACGTCTTCACCAGTATGGCCGCCAGTTGTCCAGCCAGTATGTGATCGCTCATTAAAGATTTCCTCAATCGCGTTATCAATATCTGTTACATTCTTCGTTTCGGCAGCATCTTTAACAGATTGGATCTCTTCACCAGTTAGATCAAGGTCGATATATTGGTTCAAAGTTTTTTCTGCATCTGCACCTTTTACAATTTCCGCTGCCATAAAGTCAGGTGTACGCTTTGCTGCTTTAATTGGCTCGCTGAACCAATTATAGATGCCGTCAGAACCGATGGAATAGCCCCCAGTTGAGTGGTCAGCAGTTGCAACAACAAGGGTATGCTTGTCCTTTTTTGCAAAATCAATAGCTGCTTTGAATGCCTTTTCGAAGTCTTCCATTTCGCTCATTGCCCCAACTATATCATTATCATGGCCAGCCCAGTCTACCTGGCTGCCTTCTATCATCAGGAAGAAACCGTCTTTATCCTTGTTCAAACGCTGGATTGCAGAACTCGTCATTTCTTCCAATGAAGGAGTGTCTTCTGTGCGGTCAATCATTTTTGGCAAGCCGCGCTCTGCAAATAAACCAAGAACCTGCTCATTGTCATCCGCAAATAACTGGTCCCGGTCTGTTACATAGCTGAATCCATCCTTCTTAAACTCTTCTGTAAGATTTCTGTCATTGCGGACAAATAAATCTGTACCTCCGCCTAGAAGTACATCTACCTTATGATCGCCATTGATAAGCTCATCATAGTAATCATCCGCAATGGCATTCATATTCTTGCGGCTTTCGTCATGGGAGCCGAATGATGCAGGAGTCGCATGCGTAATTTCAGACGTTGCCACAAGTCCTGTTGCTTTTCCTTTCTCTTTTGCAGCTTCCAAAACGGTTTTCACTTCTGATCCATCGTTATCTACGGCAATCGCATTGTTATAAGTTTTAATGCCTGCAGACATTGCTGTTGCTGCAGATGCGGAGTCTGTTACATTTTGTTCCGGATCTTCCGGGTAAGTCATTTGCTGGCCGACCAAATATTTATCCAGCTCGGAACGCTCAACAAACTTTGTGCTTGGGTCGTCTTTCATATAACGGTATGCAGATGTATAAGATACTCCCATTCCATCACCGATAAGGAAAATTACATTCTTAATTTTTCTATTATCTTCGTTCCCTTTTGCTTCTGTATGCTGAACTGTACCCATCAGTCCTCCAAACGCAACTGCAGAAGCAGCAAGAACCGGAATTGCTTTTTTTGTCAATTTCTTTAATCTCATTCTAGTAATCCTCCCTGTTGTTTTTAACCACAATTAAAAGTATAGTGACAGTGTGTAAATGGAAGATTAATAGAATGTAAAGATTAGAGGGCACTTATGTAAAGACCTGGTCTTTGCTTTCTTGGAATTTTTTGTGTAAAATCCATTAACAAATGAAAGTGTTGAAGGAGCGATTTTTTATGAAAGTTTTGGCCCTGCTGGGAAGCACAAGAGAAAATGGCAACTCCGAATTCCTGGCAAAAAAAATAGTAGAAGGCACTGAACATACCCTTGTTCAGCTGTCTGAAATGCATATTGAACCGATTATTGATAAGAGGCATGCAGCAGGCGGTTTTTCACCGGTAAAAGACGATTATGAGCAATTAATTCAGCATATGCTGTCACATGATGTTTTTCTATTTGCCACGCCTCTGTATTGGTATGGGATGAGCGGTCCGATGAAGGATTTCTTTGATCGCTGGTCACAGTATCTAAGGGATGAACGCTTTAACCTGAAAGAAGAGCTGGCAAAGAAGAAAGCTTACGTTGTTATTACAGGCGGCAGCAGCGCGAAAGTAAAAGGACTTCCCCTTGTTCAGCAATTTCAATATATCTTCGAGTTTGTAGGCATGGAGTTTGCTGACTATATCATTGGAAGCGGAGTAAAGCCGGGAGAAGTTAAAGAGGACACTCTTGCTTTAGCCAAGGCCGAACAGTGGAATACATTGTTTTCAAAATAAAAAGGCGGACTCACCGGTCCGCCTTTTTTTCATATCACGATTCCTGTCTTACCCTGGAATCTTTATTCAGCTGATTTTCCCCATCAGGGTCTAAATATAATTTCCTGCTTGGCATAGCTACATAAACACGCTCATTTTCAAGAATGTCCATGATCTCAAAATTAATTTCTTCCTTAATTTTCAGGAATTCTCCCCAATTTGTCGTTTTGGTAAAGAAATAAAGGAAGATATCGAGTCCATTTTCTTTGTAGTCGTCAAAGGTCACAAGAATGGTTTCCGGGTGTATATCGGGATGATTTTTTAACAGATACTCGATCTGCCCTACCACATTCGCCATTTGATCTTTCGTTGTATCATGAGTAACACGCAATCTGAAGCTGATTTGCCTTTTCCCCATCTTGCTCCAGTTTGTAATCGATTCATTGGCTAAAGTAGCATTAGGAACTGTGACCAGCGCCTGGGCAAATGTCCTTACCCTGGTGCTTCGAAAAGAAATATCTTCAACTGTTCCCTCCACACTTGGCGTCATAATCCAATCGCCAATCGTGAACGGCTTTTCAGTAATGATGACAAATCCGCCAAACAAATTGCCCAGTACATCCTTGGCAGCAAAAGCAATGGCGACTCCGCCTAATCCAAGTCCAGCAACAAAGCCATTAACATCATAATCAAATTCCTGGGCAACCACGCTTATACTGATCGCCACAATAACAACTCTCAAGGACTTTGAGATAAATGGAATGAGAATATCATCAATTTCCAGATTATACCTAACCTTTAGACTGGTAAAAAGGGCAGATGATGCAGCTGCCATGTTGTACAAGCCCCAGGTAATCATAATGATAACAGACGCTCTAATAATATCTAAAAACAAGGAATTATGCTGGTTTAAGTGAGGAAAATAACCGACAGAAACATAGATTCCTATAATGATAAATAACCACTGAATCGGCTTTTGAAATGAAACAAAAATATGTGAGAAAAAGTCATTTGGCGCTTTTCTGCTAAGCCTTAATAATAGTGTAAATATATATTTGGTGAAAAGCTTCCGGAAAAGGAGAAACAGCAGGAAAATCCCAATTGATATTCCCAGATCCACCAATATATCTTCTTTCATGTAAGTTTCCCAGAACATATGAATAACCTCCTTGATGCTATTTGTTATCATAACATAATTCTATAAGACAGGTTATCATACGAAATTCCCTAAAAAACGCATTGGAAAAACCTTTCTTCATCCGAAGAGCTTGCCCAGTTCAATACCCAGCAAAGCCAAGAGTATTCCGCCGCCATAGCTCAATACATTATAAAGAATGAGCTCTTTTTTCCTTTTATCCATATGGAGCTGTATTGCTTCCAGCTTAAATGTAGAAAAAGTAGTGAAAGCTCCCATAAAACCAGTGCCGATCAGCATAAAAAGACTGCCTTCTATTCCTGAGCCCACCATGATTCCAAGAAGAAGGGAACCACTTAAGTTAATAACAAGCGTAGCTGCAGGGAACCTCGACACAATCCTTTTATTTATAACCTGACTGACCCACAGCCGGCATATCGCTCCAAAGAAACCGCCCATCCCCACCATCAGAAAATGAAACATACTCATTCTGCTTCTTCTCCTTTCGTGACTCGGAATCCTAGTCGGCTCATCCATAATCCGCCAAAAATGCTGGCTGCAACATACAAAACTGCCAGTGCTGTCTTTCCATCGAGAAAGAGTGTTACCGTTTCAACACTTAAGGTTGAAAAAGTCGTAAAGGAGCCAACAAAACCAGTTCCCAGAGCTGTTTTTAAATGGGCTGGCAAGGAAAAACGCACAAGCAGACCCGTCATAAGCCAAGCGAGAAGAAAACTTCCCAGCAAATTAACCATCAAAGTAGCAAATGGAAAAACCGCACTCTCATGAAAGAGGAAAATACCAATGGAGTACCTCAAAGAGGCTCCAAGAAATCCTGCAGCCCCAACTAATAAATAAACCACCCTATCCCTCCCTTTTTTCTTAGTTTGTCCAATATAAAAAGACTCCTGCCAGCTACCTCACAACTGACAGGAGTCATTAGCCTAAAGGCGGTTAAAGGTGAACTCCATCACCTATTACTTTTTATCTTCATTAACACTATAAAACATATGAACAGGGATTAAAAGACCTTTAAAAAATCTTCTTTAACAACATCATCACTATCACGGCGAAAATCCTGGTCTCGTCATCCACCTCATATTGGTTTCGGTCAATTTATATGTCCTCCTGTTAAATTTCTTGGAGCAAAAGTATTGAATTACTATTCTAGCAGAACAAATACTCAGCACATTTTATTTAAGTAATATTGCCTCATCCCCAACTCTTATCTCACCACATCGTTCAACTTTTGCCCAAACCCCAAACATTGCAGCATGGTGAGTTGCCAAGGTTTTCAATATACGAGCATCCTGCTTTAGTTCCTCTTGAGGATTGTTTACCATAATACACCTTTGAAGCGGGGCAACAATTTTCAGGGTAACACTTTCTCCTACTTGAATTAGCTGATCCACCCATTCATCCTCAAGATACCCTGTTGCTTCTGTTTCGATTACTAGGTTTGCCCGAAATCGGCGAGAGTCTGCTATTTCCGCTAAATCCTTACTTAACATTTTTAACGCAGAGGTTGTGATGATACTTATGGGCCCTTCATCAAAATGTGATATTGACTCTTCCTTTGCCAATATTACTGGAAACCCTAACAGCTCACTTAGTGCCTTGTTTACCCTTTCCTGATCACCTCGATATTCTGTTCCATCGGGCATAGTGATAAGGGGGGTGTCCCGCTCATATTTTGCTTTAAAGTTAAACAAGCCTTCCATCTGCTGAAAGCGCCGTGTAGTCTTTCCACTGCCAAATTTTCCATCCTCATTTTTAATTGCCCATAAACGGTCTCCGAGTATACCTCGACTATCAACTGGGGCAGAGGATAAAGACTCCCCCAAAACTGATTTCACTGGAAACCTATTGATTTCTTGGACTCTTCCAATACGTTCATTCTTTTGATTCAAAGTCTATCCCCCCGTATTTGGCCTAAACCTGCAGTTCGTAAGATTAACTCTCCTTCATTTTACTTCGTATCCCTTTAAACTTGATCAATAGCAAGTTCGACAAAAAAGAGCGTTAACCCTTTTTGGATCAACGGGAACCGTAACTTATTTATATTTATTAAAAAGTGAGATAAGAAGGCAAGACCAATCTTATTGAAGAAAAACACCGTTAGGTAAGTAAGGAAAAAACAGTATCAGGTAATTGATGCGGGTTTAAAAAGCGTGTTGAAATATTTATACAAACACAACAGCCAGTGATTTTGTCTGCGGAATATTACTGTGGGTTTTAAGAATGTAACTTCAAATTTTTACGATTGGAAGAGGACACCATATTGCAATGTCCCCAATCATTAAAGTGACTTCTCGAAATGCATTAGCCACTTCTCTTTGTTTCGAAAGATAGAGTTACACTTAACTTTATTCAATGCATTTAAAGCATAACATTGTCAAAAACACTTTAAAGAATCATATAGTTTAAGTTACAACAAATAAAAAACCACCAAATATGTATTTGGTGGAGACGGAGGGAGTCGAACCCTCGTCCAGAAATATCGGCACTTAAGCTTCTACGAGTGTAGTCGATATATTCGCAATTCGCTGATCCTTATGCCTATCGACGGGCGTCCGGCCAGCTAGCCTGGTTGTTCTCTTCCTTCATCCTCAGGCGGTGGAATCCGGCGTAGCCCACTAAGAGTGAGTCCGCTACCCTACCACATGGGCTATGGAGGGGCGAACCGCTAAAGGCCTATTAGGCAGCTAAAGCGAAGTTGTTTTGAGTTTTGCCAGTTATTGGCTTTGACGTTTTAACGAGGCCGATCCCCTCGACTCGCAACCTAAGCTCGAACTATCCCTGTCGAATCCGTAGCGTCCCCATTATAATAGGTCTGCGTCGAATCTTATTCAGTACGCTGACGTTCGGATAAGCTCGAATAGATGAGCTAAAGATTGTGTCACTCGCTGTGACAATTACTATTATAGCACACTGAACTAATTTTTCAATTGTAAGGTTCTGGGTTTACATTTTCTGCCTTTCACGGAAAGCACGCTCTACTTCACGCTTGGCTTCTTTCTTCTTCAGATCCTCACGCTTGTCATATTTCTTTTTACCCCTTGCCAGGCCAATTAAAACTTTTGCATAACCATTTTTAAGATACATTTTTAATGGAACGATCGAATAGCCGACTTCCTTTGACTCGCCAATCAGCTTGCTGATTTCTTTTCTATGCAAAAGAAGCTTTCTTGTCCTTAGCGGATCGTGATTGTAGCGGTTTCCCTGCTCATAAGGACTGACATGCATGCCGAAAAGATAGATTTCATTGTTTTGAATTCTGGCATATGAGTCCTTAAGATTCACCTTGCCCGCACGGATCGATTTAATTTCCGTCCCCTGCAGAACAATGCCTGCTTCATATGTTTCTTCTATAGCATAGTCATGATAGGCCTTTTTATTTTGCGCAACCATTTTGCCAGTTCCTTTTGGCATGTTGAATCCCCCTTTGCTCCTCTTTCCTGAAATCAGGAAATGCAGCATCCGTCTACTATAGCGGTCTCTCTATTATAGCAAAATTGCGTGCCCCTCTCAACGAGTAGCCCTGCTGTGAAGGGAAAGAGAGAGCCTTTTCGGCCCTCCTAATTTTCTTTACCTCTTCTTTTTCTTCCGCTTTGCTTTTGGCGCATTTTCGTAATGCTTTTTCTCTTTTTTCTTTCTCGGGCCGCCTGAACTGTTTCCATTTCCCTGGTCAGTCTTACTTCTGCGCGGCTTTTTTTCGGTGCTGCCTGTCTTGAACACCTTTGGTGCTTCACGTGGTTCCCGTCTGCGGGTTCCCTTCATGCCGACGATTTCAAAATCAATCGAGCGTTCGTCTTTATTTACATTGACGACACGAACAGTGATCTCGTCGCCTATGCGGAACACATTGCCCGTACGCTCGCCAATCATCGCCATCTGGCGCTCGTCATAGCGGTAATAATCGTCCGTCATATAGCTGACATGAATAAGGCCTTCAATTGTGTTTGGAAGCTCGACAAACATTCCAAAATTCGTAACAGAACTGATGATCCCATCATATTCTTCGCCAATTTTATCAGCCATATATTCCGCTTTCTTAAGCTCATCTGTTTCGCGTTCCGCTTCCACTGCACGGCGCTCCATATTGGAAGAATGCTCAGCAATATCCGGGAGCTGTACATTCCACTTTTCCCTTGTCGCCTGATCCAGCTTGCCTTCAATTAAATAGGTGCGGATTAGTCTGTGGACAATTAAGTCCGGGTAACGGCGAATCGGTGATGTGAAGTGTGTGTAAAACTCTGTTGATAACCCGAAATGGCCCAGGCTCTCTTCATAATATTTCGCCTGCTGCATGGAGCGGAGCATCACTGTGGATACAACCATTTCTTCCGGCTTTCCCTGAACCTCTTCAATGATTTCCTGAAGAGCACGCGGGTGAACGGAATTGGCTGTTCCTTTTACAATATAGCCAAAGTTCGTGATGAACTCGAAAAATCTTCTCAGCTTATCTTCCTTCGGATCTTCATGGATACGGTAAATGAAAGGTACATCCATCCAATGGAAGTGCTCAGCAACGGTTTCATTGGCTGCGAGCATAAACTCTTCAATTAGGCGCTCCGCAATCGAGCGTTCGCGCAATGCCACCTCTGTCGGATTGCCCTCTTCATCCACAATGACTTTCGCTTCTTTAAAATCAAAGTCGATGGCTCCGCGATGCATTCTCTTATTACGCAAGATCAGAGAAAGCTCCTTCATCAGCTCGAACATCGGCACAAGCGGCTGGTACCTGTCGATAAGTTCTTCGTCCTGCTCTTCCAAAATCTTATTCACATCTGAATAAGTCATCCGTTCCGTTGTTTTGATCACACTCTGGAAAATCTCGTGATTCACCACTTCCCCATCCGGTGTGATTTCCATCTCACAAGAAAGGGTAAGACGGTCCACTTTCGGATTCAAAGAGCAGATGCCGTTTGATAAGCGATGCGGAATCATCGGGATCACCCGGTCCACTAAATACACGGAGGTTGCCCGCTCTTCAGCCTCCCGGTCGATTGGTGAATCTTCGCGTACATAATACGTTACATCTGCAATATGGACACCCAGTCTGTAATGTCCGTTTTCAAGCTTTTGGACCATTACTGCGTCATCAAGGTCTTTCGCATCAGCACCGTCAATGGTAACGATGACTTCGTTCCTAAGATCCCGGCGGTTTTCCAATTCACTTGGATCAATCGTATCCGGCGTTTCTTCAGCTTGCTTAAGCACCTCATCCGGAAACTCAAGCGGAAGGCCATGCTTGTGAATAACAGATAGAATATCCACACCCGGGTCATTTTTATGCCCGAGAATGTCAATAACTTCTCCTTCTGCACTCTTTCTGCCTTCTGGATAAGTGGTCAGTTTTACAACGACCTTGTGCCCTTCAACAGCGCCTTTTGATGCTGCTTTGGGGATAAAAATATCACTGGCAAACTTTTTATCATCCGGGATAACAAATCCAAAATGCTTACTTTCCGTATAAGTTCCGACAATTTGTGTCACACCGCGCTCTAAGATGCGGACAATTGTACCTTCCCGCCTCTGCCCTGAACTCTCAGTCGTCACACGCGCAAGAACGATATCGCCATTTAAAGCATTATTCGTTTCATTGGGCGGGATAAAAATATCATCCATTCCCTGCTCTTCCGGAATGACAAAGGCAAATCCCTTTGCATGGCCGGAAAGCTTGCCGCGGATAAGATTCATTTTTTCCGGCAAGCCGTAGCGATTGCTTCTCGTCCTGACGACAAGCCCTTTTTCCTCCATGACAACAAGTGCCTTGACGAAATCTTTGAAGCCTGTGGAATCCTCTATTCCAAACGCAGCTTCAAGCTCCTGAACCGTCAATGGCTTATACGCTTCATCTTTCATATAATGAAGCAGCTTGTCGATCAGTTGTTGTATATTAATTTCCATATCTTCATCCCTCCTTGGGGAGTTTTTCTTCTGGTATTATTCTTCCCAATCAAGCTTTTCTAAAAACCCATACACATCTTCGTGCAGCTGATCACGCTCTTTATCGAGAGTAATCACGTGCCCGGATTCTTCGTACCACTTCAGCTGCTTTAAGTCATTCTCCACTTCATTAAAAATGATATTAGCACTGTCCGTGTTGATCATATGGTCATGTCGTGCCTGTACAACAAATGTTGGGGAGTAAATCATATCCACATGATTTCGCACATCCGCGATCAGCTCCTGGAGTGCCTTTAATGTATTCATCGGTGTTTTTTGGAACTCTTCCATTTCCTGTTCAATTTGTTCTTCCGGCTTACCTTCAAGTCTCTTATATTCTCTCGCGTAGCTCAGAATTCCTTCATACATGACTTCTTCGCTTTTTATGTACATAGGTGCGCACATCGGAACAATACCCTTTACAGGTACAGTGTAACCCAATTTAAGGGAAAATACGCCGCCAAGGGAAAGTCCGGCCACTGCAATTTCTTTATGTCCCTTGTTTTTTAGAAATTCATACCCTTCCACCACATCTTTCCACCAGTCTTCCGGGCCTGTATGAACCAGCTCTTCTGGCGGAACTCCATGTCCCTTATACTGCGGGGCATGGCAGGTGTATCCCTTCGTTTCAAGAAATCTTGCCATCATTCTTACATCTGCTGTATTTCCGGTAAAACCATGCAGCAGCAGGACTGCTCTTTTTCCATTTCCAAATGTAAACGGTTTTGGCGCCACAACTCTCATTGATAAAACTCCTTTTACCTTTATAATTCCTATATTTTTATTAATCAAACGTGTGATTAAATCTGCATTCCTTATTTTTAGCAAACAGCGGGGCAACATGCCAATAAAAAAGCTTTCTTATGTAAAAAATGTGAACGTTAGCCAAAATAGGCAAATGTACAGAGCCAAAAATAAAAGCCTGACCTTCTGAAGGCCAGGCGCTGCATTCATTTATATCGCGAAATAAGAAACTAAAACAGTAAGGATAAAGAATAAAACAGAAAGAACGATCGTGATGCGGTGAAGAATCAGATCAATCCCGCGTGCTTTTTGCTTTCCAAAAAGCTGCTCAGCTCCCCCTGAAATGGCACCGGAAAGACCTGCGCTTTTACCAGACTGAAGGAGTACAACTACAATTAGGCCAATCGAAACTATGACTAAAAGGGTAATCAATAATGTATGCATGAAGCCACCTCCTGAAAACGTACAATCACATTATTCTTAATTTATCACATTTTTATTGCATAAACAATAAGATTTTGGCAGGACCTGTTAGTTGGAAGGACTTTTATAGCAGCTGAGAGAATTTATATTGTGAAAGGAATGATGCCGTTGATCATAAAAGAGAGGAAAATATCAAATTTTATTCTAAGCATTAATGCCTGAGTAGACTCCCGCTATCACAGCCAAAAAGGGGTCTCATCGAAAATGATTTAACAAAGCGGAAAAGCAGGTATTCGCGGAGAAGAGGCTGTGGATTACTTTTTAAAAGATTAACCTGAGTTCATAATCGTTAAAGATACTCGGCTTTCCAATGGAAACGGAGACTTCTTTCAAATCGATATGCTTCTCCTATGCCCAAACTTCCTTCTTATCCTCGAAATTAAGAACATCTCCGGCACTCTTTATTTTGACCCCGCATTTAACCAGCTGAATATGAGCAAGCAAGAAAAGGAAAGAGGTTTTCGATCCTTTAATACAAGCTAAAAGGCAGCAAAAGGAACTTGGAAAATGGCTGGCTGATCATAAGATTCACACACCCATTGAATATCTTGTTGTAATCAGTAATCCTTCTACTGTTATCAAGACTTCCTCTTATCACAAATTGGCCATAGAAAAGGTGCTGCATGCGAGCCATTTGAGAGAAAGGATAGATAAACTAAAGGAGAACTATCCGGCAGAGACATTAACAGACAGAGAGATCAGAAAGTTAAGCAGAGCTATTACAAAAAAGAATATCCCTGCGAATTACAATGTCCTAAAATACTATGACATTGATATAAAAGAGATTATTACCGGCATTCAATGTCCTGAATGCAGCAGATTTTCAATGAAAAGGATGCTGGGCACCTGGAAATGCAGTAATTGCCATACTGCTGATAAGGAAGCACATATTAGAACCCTCCATGATTACCTTCTTTCGATTAGTTCCTCCATTACGAATCAGCAATTTCGGGAATTCACCCATTTATCTTCCTCAAATATTGCCAAAAAGCTGCTTACTGCGCTGAAACTTCCCTTTTCCAGTTCATATAAAGACCGAACCTATCAATTATCTGCCGATTTTTTTGAGAGACTCCATTTTACCAGCCGAAAATGAATATTTACTGGCCAATATTTGATTTTTACCGGCCAAAACCGGGAAAATGCCGGCCAAACTGTCCTATTTACCGGCCAACATCAAAAAAACAGCCGCCCCACGCGGGACGGCTTCACAAGCAAGATTACTTGCTCAAGTTATAGAAGGATTTTAATCCATCATATACAGCTAAATCGCCAAGCTCGTCTTCGATGCGAAGAAGCTGGTTGTATTTAGCAATACGGTCTGTACGTGACATTGAACCAGTTTTGATTTGGCCAGCGTTTGTTGCAACAGCGATGTCAGCGATTGTAGCATCTTCTGTTTCACCGGAACGGTGAGATACAACTGCTGTGTAGCCGGCACGCTTCGCCATTTCGATTGCTTCGAATGTTTCCGTTAAAGTACCGATTTGGTTTACTTTGATCAGGATTGAGTTGCCTACGCCCTGCTCGATTCCTTGAGCAAGCTTCTTCGTGTTTGTAACGAATAAGTCATCACCAACAAGCTGAACTTTTCCGCCGATGCGATCAGTTAACAGCTTGTGTCCTTCCCAGTCGTTTTCGTCAAGACCATCTTCAATTGAGATGATTGGGAACTCGTTTACAAGCTCTTCGTAGAAGTTAACCATGTCTTCTGAAGTTAAGCCAGTACGGCCTTCGCCTGCAAGATCGTATTTGCCAGTTTCTTTGTTGAAGAACTCAGAAGAAGCAACATCCATTGCAAGGTAGATGTCTTTGCCTGCTTCGTAGCCAGCATTTGTGATAGCTTCAATGATGACTTCAAGAGCTTCACGGTTAGAGCCAAGGTTTGGAGCGAATCCGCCTTCATCACCTACAGCTGTGTTCAGGCCTTTGCCAGATAAAACTTTTTTCAATGAATGGAAAACTTCAGCACCCATACGGATTGCTTCTTTAAAAGTAGGAGCTCCTACAGGCATGATCATGAATTCCTGGAAGTCCACGTTGTTGTCAGCGTGAGATCCGCCGTTGATGATGTTCATCATTGGTGTTGGAAGCTGCTTCGCATTGAAGCCTCCAAGGTAACGGTATAACGGAAGTCCTACAGACTCGGCAGCAGCATGTGCACAAGCCATGGATACGCCAAGGATCGCATTCGCGCCAAGCTTGCCTTTGTTTTCAGTTCCATCTAATGCGATCATCGTGCGGTCGATGCCAACCTGGTCAGTTACATCTAGACCAATAACAGCGTCAGCAATTAGGTTGTTTACGTTGTCTACTGCTTTTTGAACGCCTTTTCCAAGGTAACGGGACTTGTCGCCGTCACGAAGTTCTACTGCTTCGTGCTCACCAGTGGACGCTCCAGAAGGAACGATGGCACGGCCAAAAAATCCTGATTCTGTTAAAACTTCAACTTCAACTGTTGGGTTACCGCGGGAATCTAATACTTCACGAGCATATACTTGTTCGATAAATGGCATAGTAATTCTCTCCTTTTTTATAGAAAATCTTTTATTTTTTCAATAAAGAGGTTCCTGTCATTTCTTCAGGTTTTTCCAATCCAAGCAGGTCCAGGACAGTTGGAGCAAGGTCTCCTAAAATTCCGTCTGTACGGAGCTCTGCACCATCCTGTGTAACGATGACTGGAACTGGGTTTGTTGTATGAGCGGTCATTGGGCTGCCTTCCAAGGTAACAACTTCATCAGCGTTGCCATGGTCAGCTGTGATAATCGCTTTTCCGCCTTTAGAAATAATCAAATCAACAATTTTGCCAAGGCATTCGTCAACTGTTTCAACCGCCTTGATCGTTGGCTCAAGCATGCCTGAGTGCCCCACCATGTCCGGGTTGGCAAAGTTCAGGATGATCGCATCGAAATTATCAGCCTCTATTTCCTTCAGCAACGCGTCCGTTACTTCATAAGCGCTCATTTCAGGCTTAAGGTCATAGGTAGCTACTTTCGGTGAATCGATCAGGATCCGCTCTTCGCCAGGGAATTTCTCTTCACGTCCGCCGCTCATAAAGAACGTCACATGAGGGTACTTTTCTGTTTCCGCAATGCGGAGCTGTGTTTTTCCATTTTGCGCTAGAACTTCACCAAGGGTGTTATCAAGGTTGGTCGGTTTGAACGCAACATATCCGTCAACTGTTTCACTGAAGTGGGTTAAACAAACGAAGAACAAGTTCTCAGGATGTCCTGGCCCTCTATCAAATGAACGGAAGTCTTTATTTGTAAAAGTGTTCGAAATCTGGATTGCCCGATCCGGACGGAAGTTATAGAAAATGACTGCATCATTTTTCTTAATTGTTGCAACCGGTTTACCATCTTCTGCTGTTATGACAGATGGAATGACGAACTCATCAAAGATACCATTCTTATAGTTATCTTCAACTAAATCCAGGGGATCGCTGTATGATGGGCCATCGCCATACACCATGGAACGGTATGACTTTTCAACTCGCTCCCAGCGTTTGTCGCGGTCCATGGAATAATAGCGTCCAGAAATCGTCGCAAATTCGCCGACTCCGTATTCCTTCATTTTTTCCTGCGTTTCTTTAATGTAGCCTGCTGCTGTTTGCGGGCCAACATCACGTCCATCCAGGAACCCATGAACATAGACATTCTTCACGCCTTCTTCAGCAGCCATGCGAAGCAGTGCGAATAAGTGCTGAATATGGCTGTGAACGCCTCCATCTGAAAGAAGTCCCATCAAATGAAGATCCGTGCCATTCTTTTTGACATGGTCAATAGCAGAACGGAACGTTTCGTTTTTCTCAAAATGTCCTTCACGAATGGCCACGTTTACTCTTGTTAAGCTCTGATAAACAATCCGGCCTGCACCAATGTTTAAGTGGCCTACTTCAGAGTTTCCCATCTGCCCTTCTGGAAGACCTACTGCTTCGCCGCTGGCTGTCAGAGTTGCGTTAGGGTAGGTATTCCAGTAGCGTTCGAAGTTTGGTTTCTTTGCCTGGGCAACGGCATTTCCCATCCGCTCTCCACGCAATGCGAAGCCATCTAAGATGATTAATGCAACTGGAGATTTACTCATTCTTGCCTGCCTCCAATAATTGAAGGAATGATTGCGGCTCAAGGCTTGCGCCGCCTACAAGAGCTCCATCAATATCAGGCTGGCTCATATATTCTTTAATATTTGCAGGCTTTACGCTTCCGCCGTACTGAATGCGGACTGCATCTGCTGCAACTTGGGAAAATTGCTTCGCAACTACAGAGCGGATATGTGCACATACCTCATTCGCATCTGCCGATGTTGAAGACTTGCCAGTTCCGATTGCCCAGATTGGCTCATACGCAATAACAGTCTGCTTTACCTGCTCTTCAGTTAGACCATTAAGAGCCTTTTCCACCTGAGAGCCTACAAGATCCATTGTTTCGCCCTTTTCACGCTGTTCAAGCGATTCACCGACACAAACGATAGGAGTTAAATTGTATTTAAAAGCAGCCAGAGTTTTTTTGTTAACGGCCTCGTCTGTTTCATTAAACATTTCCCGGCGCTCGGAATGACCAAGGATTACATATTTTACCCCAAGGTCTTCAAGTGCCACAGGGCTGATTTCGCCTGTAAAAGCACCACTTTCTTCAAAGTGCATGTTTTGCGCGCCGATTTCAACATCATAACCCTTTGCGCTATCCACAAGGCGTTCCAGGAATAGTGCAGGGGCACATACAACTGTTTCTACCTGCTCCTTCCCCGGTACTAAGCCATTGATTTCTTCAAGAAATACTTTCGCTTCCGGAAGTGTTTTATGCATTTTCCAGTTTCCTGCGATAATTGGTTTACGCATGTTGCACGTCCTTTCATGCTTTTATTATTGTCAAAAGACAGGGCTAAACAGCCCTGGTTAAATTATTTATCGTTTAAAGCCACTACGCCAGGCAGAGCCTTTCCTTCCATAAACTCAAGGGAAGCGCCGCCGCCTGTTGAGATATGGCTCATGCGGTCAGCAAGATGGAATTTCTCAACTGCAGCTGCAGAATCTCCGCCGCCAATGACTGAATATGTATCGTTCGCTTCTGCTAAAGCCTCAGCCACTGCTCTTGTTCCGCCGGCGAATTTTTTCAATTCGAACACACCCATTGGCCCATTCCAGATGACCAGCTTGGAATTCTGGATTACATCACTGTAGATTTCGCGCGTTTTAGGTCCGATATCAAGTGCTTCCCAATCAGAAGGAATTTCTTCAATTGCTACTGTCTTAATATTGGCTTCCTCGGAAAAATCGTCTGCTACCACGACATCAACAGGCATGTAGAAGTTCACGCCTTTTTCTTTCGCTTTTTCCATAAAGGACTTTGCAAGTTCAATCTTATCTTCTTCCAATAGGGATTTCCCTACTTCATGGCCCTGTGCCTTTACAAATGTATAGGCCAGTCCGCCGCCAATGATCAGGTTATCTACCTTTTCAAGAAGGTTTTCTATTACACCGATCTTATCTTTAACCTTTGCGCCGCCGATAATGGCTGTAAATGGACGCTCAGGATTTGAAAGAGCTTTTCCAAGTACATCCAGTTCTTTTTCCATTAATAGTCCTGATACTGCAGGAAGATGATGCGCAATTCCTTCCGTTGAGGCATGTGCACGGTGTGCTGCTCCAAAGGCATCGTTCACATACACGTCAGCAAGCTCAGCAAATGCCTTTGCAAGTTCAGAATCATTCTTTTCCTCTCCAGGATAGAAACGCACGTTTTCAAGAAGAAGAACATCTCCTTCACTTAGCGTGTCAACCATTGCTTTTACAGAATCGCCATATGCTTCATCGGCCTTCTTCACTTCTTTGCCAAGAAGCTCGGACAAACGCTTTGCTACTGGTGTTAAACGCAATTCTTCAACAACTGAACCCTTCGGACGGCCCAAATGGCTTGCTAAGATTACTTTAGCACCCTGGTTAGTCAAATACTCAATAGTTGGAAGAGCTGCACGGATACGAGTTTCATCTGTAACCTGTCCATCCTTCATAGGTACGTTGAAATCAACGCGGCAAAAAACTCGTTTGCCTTTTAACTCCACATCTTTTACGCTTTTTTTGTTCACAGCAAAAGGACCTCCTTACCAGGAAAAGCGGAAGCGCCTTGCCCAGGGGCGACAAGTATAAGACGAGCGCTGGCAGAAGGCGTGCTTTGCCTTCAGAAGCGATTGGCTTATGACTCGAGACCCCAGGCGCTGGAGCTAGACACCAACCTAGTCAATTATTTTTACTTTTTGCTTTAAAACAAAAGGGAGAGGGATTGTTTCCCTGCTCCCCTTTTACCCTTATCCATTATAGACGTTAGAGATTTTAATATCCAACAAGATGAGGTATTTTTTTAGAGAAAAAATTCACCTTGAGAATGCTTCGCAAAACGAATTTTTTTCTCGTAAAGATTTCTCAATTGCCGCGATTAACGGGCAGTAGCCCCCTGGAGTAAAACGAGGAGTAACTTCCCGTTATGCCCGGTAACTTCAATTAACCATCAAAGGAGAAGAACTAATTCCCCTCTGATGGAAGTTTTCTTTTTTAAAGTCCTTTTTGAGCGATGTAGTCAACAAGGTCAACTACACGGTTAGAATAACCAGACTCGTTGTCATACCAAGAGATAACTTTTACCATGCTGCCTTCCATAACCATTGTAGACAGTGCATCGATTGTAGAAGAAGCTGGGTTTCCGTTGTAGTCGCCAGATACTAATGGCTCTTCGCTGTATGCAAGAATGCCTTTAAGTTCGCCTTCAGCAGCTGCTTTAAGAGCGCTGTTTACTTCTTCTGCTGTTACATCTTTGTCAAGCTCAGCAACAAGGTCAACAAGAGAAACGTTTGGAGTTGGAACACGCATAGCTCCACCGTTCAATTTGCCTTTAAGTTCAGGCAATACTAGAGATACTGCTTTTGCAGCGCCAGTAGTTGTTGGAATGATATTTTCTGCTGCTGCACGGGCACGGCGGTAGTCTTTGTGCGGCAAGTCAAGGATTTGCTGGTCATTTGTGTATGAGTGAACAGTTGTCATCATACCGCGCTTGATTCCGAAGCTGTCGTTCAATACTTTTGCAAATGGAGCCAAGCAGTTTGTTGTACAAGATGCGTTAGAGATTACATGGTGGTTTGCAGGGTCATATTTATCATGGTTAACACCCATAACCACTGTGATATCTTCGTCACTTGCAGGAGCTGAAATGATTACTTTCTTCGCACCAGCTTCAAGGTGTTTCGCAGCGTCAGCACGCTTTGTGAAACGGCCAGTAGATTCTACTACTACTTCTACGCCAAGGTCTCCCCATCCTAATTGAGCAGGATCGCGCTCAGCAAGTACTTTTACTTTATGGCCGCCAACAACAAGGTAATCGCCATCAACTGTTACTTCTTCATTTAATGTTCCGTGTACGGAATCATATTTTAAAAGGTGTGCAAGCATGTTTGCATCTGTAAGGTCATTTACTGCTACAACCTCTACGTTAGGGTTTTTAAGAGCTGCACGGAAAACAACACGCCCGATTCTTCCAAATCCGTTAATACCAACTTTAACTGCCATGATTATTTCCTCCTTAGAAAGGTAGATTTAATATTTGAAAAGGGATTACCCTTTTAACAACTGTTTTGCTGCACCTTCATCTGTCACTAAAATGGTAGAGGATGGTGCCCGTTTCATGTATGCAGCAATGGCTTTTGCCTTTGAAGAGCCGCCTGCCACTGCAATGACATGTTCAATATGGGATAGGTCATCCAGCTGAAGGCCGATGGTCTGAACCTTATGTACAACCTCGCCGCCTTCATTGAAGTAATAACCAAAGGATTCTCCTACTGCTTGGGCATGCTTGATTTTAACAAAATCTTCTTCACTGGTTTTGCGGCGTTCCGCCATTGTAATAGCGTCCCCAATCCCGTGTAAAACCATGCTAGCAGATTTGATCTGGGTGATTACTTCTTTAATATTGGGTTCCTTAATAATGCTTTCATACATCTCCCTGCTCACCTGGTCCGGTACATAAAGGACGCGGTGTCTGGAATCTGTATGATCAGCCATTTTTGCACAAATGGTGTTAGCCTGATTTTTAACATCTTCCCCAATTCCGCCCCGTGCCGGCACAAACAGCCAATCCCGTTCAGCAAGATCAGGGGTTAGCATCTCCGCTACGGCTGCCATTGTGGATCCGCCGGTAACTGCGATGATATTTTTGCCTTTGAGCCTTGATTTCATACACATCGCTGTTGCCCTGCCAAGCTCCTGCTTTACCCATGGAGATTCATCGCTGTTGCCCGAAACAATGATCGCCTGGCGAATGCCAAGTTTTCGGGATAATTCCTGCTCCATTACGGCTATACCCGATATATCCCTCATTATTCCTTCAAGAGCTTCAAGCAAATCCCTGCCATCGGCAGAAAGGCTCATCCCCGTACTTGAAATGCGGATCAGATTCTGGTCTTTTAAAAATTCAACCTCACTTCTCAGCACTCTTTCCGTCAGGCCCAAACTTACTGCAAGGCTCCTTCTTCCAACCGGCTCCATCAGCCCTATGTAATGAAGGATCCCATAGCGCTTCTGCATAACCGCAAGCATATCAGGCAATAATCTTTTTTGAATATCAATTAGTGAGTACATCCGGATAGCTCCTTAATCATATGTGGTCATTTTTTGTCCCGCATAGACATATTATGTCCCACTTACCACAAAAAAAATCACCCTTGCTTCTCTTCAATAATAGCAAGAGTGAGTAGTGAAATCAACTGATAAAACTCAGTTTTTTTCTGTAAGCGCTTCACTTACCGTAATGGCATCAATATGCCCGAACTGCACTTTATACCCATCAATTTCAACAACCGGGATCATGAGCCCATACTTCTCTGTCAGTTCATCGCTACCATCAATGTCTTTCTCAATTAAGATAAATTCGTACTCTTTCTTTAATTCCATTATTACATCCTTGGCTTTATCACACAGCGGGCAACTGCTGCGTGTATAAAACACGACCTCTGGCTGTTTCAATCAGCAAATCTCCTTTATCAGTCATACCTTTTCCGTTTAGATGATGATGGGATGCCCAGCTGATCCCGATATTTTGCTATCGTCCTTCTGCTGACAACCATCCCCTCTTCTTCCTTCAGCAGCTTCACAAGCTCCTGGTCGGATAAAGGCTTTTGCTTATTTTCCTTTTCTATCATTTTACCAATTATCGTCTTGACCTGCTGTGAAGACGTATTTTCATCGGATGTTGTTTTAATCGTGCTTGAGAAAAACGACCTCAGCTCATAGGTCCCATATGGCGTTTGCGCATATTTTTCCCGGACAGCACGGCTGACAGTTGATTCATGAATATCGAGTTCATCTGATATTTCCTTCATGGTCATCGGCTTCAGATGTGAAGGTCCTTTTATAAAGAAGTCCTGCTGTTTTTCAACGATTTTAAGGGTCACATTCGCAAGAGTCTCTTTTCTCTGCTCTATGCTCCTCATGATCCATTGATAATCCTGCTGCTTTTCCTGAAGGAAGCGGCTGACATTCCGGTCTCCAGAGGCCGCAAACTTTTTATAATAACCTTCATTAAAACTGATTTTAGGAAGCACTTCATCAAAAACACTTACAGAAAAGGAGCTTCCATCCCACTTAATTATCACGTCCGGTGTTATATATGCCGATTTCTCGCTTTGGAAGGATGAAGCCGGCCTAGGATTCAAGGTCTGCACAAGGTCGAATACCTCCTGAATCTCTTTTAGCCCCACACCAAGCTGCTTGGAAATCTCTTTCCATTTCTTCTCCGCAAAAAAGGTAAAGTATTCATCTAAAATAATTTCAGCGAGTTCATTTCTCTCTGGCAATCTCTTAATCTGCAGGGAAAGGCACTCCTGGAGATTCCTCGCGCCAACACCAGCAGGCTCGAGTTCCTGCAATTCTTCAAGCATCTGTTCCATATTTTCAAGAGGCATCTGGAGCGCCTTGGCAGCTGTCTGCAAATCCGCTCGCAAGTAACCGTTTTCATCAAGGCTCTCAATAAGATGCTCAATTACTTTTTGTTCGTCCTTGTTTAATTTCAAATGAAGCTGCGACTTCAAATATTCATCCAGCTTCATCGTCTTTCCGCAGCCAATCTGCTCAATCCAATTTATTTTATCTTTTTCGACTTTTATTCTCGTCGGTTTGACACGGTCATAACGGGGATCCATCGTCTGGACTTGACCGGACTCTACTTTTAAAAGGGGATTTTCAAGCGCCTTGCTTTCCAAAAAAGCAGAAAGCTCCTGTGTGCTGTATTGCAGAAGGGCAATCGCCTGCGTCAGCTCCTGTGTCATTGTTAATTTCATTGTCTGCTGCTGCCATAACCCAGCTTTCAAATTCATCGTACATTCCCCCTGTCCCCATTTTACAATATTCCAGGTAAATGTTGTATGGAAATTTCTTGGCAAATGCCAATCGCACGGGCACTTTACCATCTTTCTGAATACTTCACAATATGCATGGAAGAGGGAAGAATATTCATTTTTTATGGTGAAAACTGTGGATTTTAAGGATTTTTTTGAAATTCAGGCTTAAGTTTAGGAAGTTTTTTAGATTTATGTGCGGATAGAGGAATTTTATTTGCGTATAGGGCCAATTTACTTGCGGATAAATTTTTTTGTGTGCGCATAGGCTGGATTTATTTGCGGATAGCGTAAAAAGTAAAAACTCCCTGTCCATATCAGACAAGGAGTTTTGGCAGCGCCCTCGGCAGGAATCGAACCCACATCTTAAGAACCGGAATCTCACGTGCTATCCGTTGCACCACGAGGGCAGATATTTTAATAGGTGGCTGACCAAGCGCTCAGCCGCTACGATAACTAATTATATGATAAGTTTATTCACTTTGCAAGCCTCCTTTTAGTTTAAAAATTGGAACAATGGGTATCATGGAATGAGATAGCACAGCACAGAAAAAAGTGTCGAACGAATCAAGCACGAATTCTATGCGATTTGTTTGACCTTAATTGACCATCAGTGTATCATGATAATACATAGGAGTTAAAAAATTTTCTTTACTTGGAAGAACATGCTTGTTCATCTTGTGTGTTGACCTTATCTTGAAGGAGGAATTGGAAAATGAACTTAATCCCTACAGTTATTGAACAAACAAACCGCGGGGAGCGCGCTTATGATATTTACTCCCGCCTTTTAAAAGACCGCATCATTATGCTGGGAAGCGCAATCGATGACAATGTGGCAAACTCAATTGTTGCCCAGCTTTTATTCCTTGAAGCAGAAAATCCTGAAAAAGACATTTCCATTTACATTAATAGCCCGGGCGGTAGCATTACAGCTGGTATGGCTATTTATGATACGATGCAATTTATCAAGCCAAAGGTACAAACGATCTGTATCGGTATGGCAGCATCCATGGGTGCGTTCCTTCTTGCTGCTGGTGAGAAAGGCAAGCGTTTTGCCCTTCCAAACAGTGAAGTCATGATTCATCAGCCACTAGGCGGAGCTCAGGGACAGGCGACTGAAATTGAAATCGCTGCAAAGCGCATTCTTTTCCTTCGCGAAAAATTAAACACAATTCTTTCAGAGCGCACTGGACAGCCGCTTGAAGTCATTGCGAGAGACACTGACCGCGATAACTTTATGACAGCTGAAAGAGCTCTTGAATACGGTTTGGTTGACCAAATCATTACCAGAAACTCTTTGGATGAGAAGAAAGATAAATAATAAGCATAAAAAAACAACTCGCATCTTCCCGATGCGAGTTGTTTTAGTTTTCCTTTTGAATATAGTTCGCAAGTGCCTCAAGAGCTTCGTTTTCGTCGTTCCCTTCAGCCTTGAGGGTAATGACTGATCCTGAGCTTACTGCCAGACTCATCAGCCCCATTATGCTTTTGGCATTTACCTTCTTTCCGTCCTTCTCCAGAAAAATATCGGATGAGAACCGATTGGCCTCCTGTACGAACAATGCCGCCGGACGTGCCTGTAATCCTGTTTTCAGCTTAACTTCAACCTGTTTTTCCGCCATTGTATATCTCCTCCCTGCTGATCCCTCTATCAGTGAGCATCTATAGTGTCGCCTGCCCGGAGTTTCTCAGCGATTTCATCTATTTTTCTTAATCTGTGATTAATACCCGATTTACTGATATTTCCGCCTGAGACCATTTCCCCAAGCTCTTTTAAAGTGACATCCTGGTAAGCTACACGCAATTCGGCAATTTCCCGCAGTTTGTCAGGAAGAACCTGAAGTCCGACAGTTTGATCGATGAACCGGATATTTTCCACCTGGCGCAAAGCAGCTCCAATTGTTTTGTTTAAGTTCGCTGTTTCACAATTTACGAGCCGGTTGACCGAGTTTCGCATATCGCGGACAATCCGGATGTCTTCAAACCGGAGCAGAGCTGCGTGTGCACCGATAATATTTAGGAACTCCGTTATTTTTTCGGCTTCCTTTAAATACGTGATATAGCCTTTTTTCCGTTCAAGCGTTTTGCTGTTCAGCCCGAACGTATTCATCAATTCACACAGGGAGTCATTATGCTCCTTGTAAAGTGAAAAGATCTCCAAATGATAGGAGGAGGTCTCCGGATTATTTACCGATCCCCCGGCAAGGAATGCACCGCGCAGATAAGAACGCTTACAGCATTTCTTTTTTATGAGCTCATTGGAAATATCGTGTGTAAATACGAATCCCTCGCTTAAAATTTTCAGATCATCAAGAATCATACTGGCCTGTTCCGTTAGCCTGACAATATAAACATTGTTCTTTTTCAGCCGCATTTTTTTCCGGACCAGGAGCTCGACCTGAACGTTGTAATTCCTTTTAATCAGAGTGTAAATCCTTCTTGCAATTGCTGCATTCTCCGTCTGTATATCCACAATCAATTTCCGGCTGGAAAAAGAAAGTGAACCATTCATCCTGATTAAGGCGGACAATTCCGCCTTCCCGCAGCAGTCTTTTATTTCCAGGTTCGTCAATTCTTTTTTCGTTTCCGAAGCGAAAGACATCCCTTCACCTCCTATCCGCAAAAGCGCTAAGCCAGTAGCATATAAAAAGATATTCTTTACTGAGCAAACGTATGCACAGTTTATTTTTTTACCGGCAAAAGCCCTTTCACACCTGTATACTACGCGTTAAAACGCCTATTGGTTTCATGTAAAAGTAAATTATATAGCATTTGGGCAACTTCTTTTGTATCATGGCGAATGATCCCGCCTTCGTGGCTGACAATTTCACCGTGCATTATTTCAAGGCCCAGTTCGGTAAGAGCACCTGTATCATACACAACAGGCTTTGCCATTTCCTCGCTGTACCTCTCCTGAATATGAGGAGGAATTTCCTCATTGTTTACCAGAATGGTATTGATAAAAGCACAGCTCATATGATCATACAATGCTTTTACGTGATCACTTGCCGTGTAATCGAGCGTCTCTCCTGCCTGTGTCATTAAATTGCATATATACACCTTTTTCGCCTTAGAATGACAGACCTCACGTCCCAGCCTAGGGACAAGCAGGTTTGGAAGAATACTGGTATATAAGCTTCCAGGCCCTATGATGATCATATCAGCCTGTCTGATTGCCTGCAGTGATTCAGGCAGGGCTTTGATATTTTTAGGGGTTAAAAATACCCGTTTAATTTTTTTGCCGGAATAGGGAATCTTTGATTCTCCCGATACTATGGTCCCGTCTTCCATTTCTGCATGAAGGACCACACTCTGGTTTGCAGCCGGCAATACCTTTCCCCTTACGTTTAACACCTTGCTCATTTCCTGAATCGCATGAACAAAGTTTCCTGTTATCGAGGTCATGGCCGCTAGAATCAGATTGCCAAGCGAATGCCCGGATAACTCATTGGATGTCGCAAAGCGGTGCTGGAACATCTCCTCAATGAGCGGCTCCACGTCTGAAAGAGCTGCCAGTACATTGCGGATGTCACCGGGCGGCGGGATATGAAGATCATTTCTCAATCTTCCTGAACTGCCGCCATCATCGGCAACTGTCACAATGGCAGTAATATCAACAGGGAATTGTTTCAATCCCCTTAAGAGGACAGGCAGCCCTGTTCCTCCACCGATGATGACGATTCTTGGCTGTCGGTTCATTTGATGTTTTCCTTTCTCCTCTCGATGTCACGGTGCGTGATTGCCGTATGGTAATCCTTGCCGAAATAGTCAGCAATATACTCTGTCAGCGCTACCGAACGATGCTGGCCTCCCGTACAGCCGATTGCAACGACCAATTGAGCTTTCCCTTCCCGTTTATAATGCGGAAGCATGAAGCTCAGCAGCTCCGTAACCTTCTCGAGAAATTTACTTGTTTCAGTCCATTTCAGCACATAGCTGGATACCTCTTCATCTAATCCTGTCTTCGGCCTCATATGCTCAATATAATGCGGATTCGGAAGGAACCGGACATCGAACACCAGGTCGGCATCAATTGGAATTCCATGCTTAAAGCCAAAAGACATGACGTTAACCGTAAATATAGTTTTCTTATTCAATGAGAATTCTGTGAGAATTTTCTCTCGCAATTCCCTTGGTTTCATTTGTGATGTGTTATAAATAAGCTGGGCCCTGCCTTTTAATTCTTCAAGCAGTTCCCGTTCAAGCTTTATGCCTTCAAGAGGTAATCCTGATGGTGCAAGGGGATGGAATCGTCTTGTTTCTTTATATCTTCTGACGAGCGTCGAATCATCAGCATCAAGATATAAAATTTGCGGGGTGACCCAGGATGTCTCGGATAATTCATCCAGCGCTTTAAATAAGTGGTCAAAAAACTCACGGCCGCGCAAATCCATCACCAATGCCACCTTATTCATTTTATTCCCTGATTCCTTCATAAGTTCAAGGAATTTCGGCAGCAGTGTCGGCGGCAAGTTGTCTACACAGAAGAAGCCAAGATCTTCAAAGCTTTGGATGGCTACTGTTTTCCCTGCCCCTGACATTCCCGTAATAATCACCATTTGAGTATCATTAACTGCACCCGTGCTCATTTATAATTTCCCCCTGTTTCTGTCAAATTCAGCTTGGATCCAGCCTGTAACTAAGCAGTTCAAAATCAGGCGTATACGTAAACGTTCCATAAATCATGCCCTGTCCATGAATCATATACTCCAAAATATGTGAATCTCCGGCAGCCATCGGCAGATTCTTAACCTCTGAAAACGGATGCCAGCGAAGTTTGCCTTCATCTGATTCCTCCAGGTTCAGCCCATCAGAAGCTGTAGCCAGGAAAGTAAACATCATCCACTCCTGTACAACCTTATCGCCATCCTTCATGATGAACGTAAAAATGCCTTTAATATTCGGATTTCGCAGATAAATGCCTGTTTCTTCCCTGAACTCACGGATGCACGAGTCCCTCACTGATTCACCCGGCTCCATTTTTCCGCCCGGAGCCACCCACCAGCCTCTTCTCGGCTTCTGTAAAAGCAATACTTTATCGTCTTTCAGTAACACACAGTTCGTGACTCGCTGCAACACATTTCACCTCTAATTTTCCGAAATCATACCGCTGCCGCCTTTTCATGAAATCGCTTAAAGTAAAGTCCGGCTAACGTTCTTTTCTTATTCATTTCATTATACTATTTTTGGCTTACAGCCACAATGAATACAGGTTTCCAAAAAACATTCTTCAAAACATACTGTATTTATGCAAAAAAAGAGCACAGGCATGTGCCTGTGCTTTAAAAGGATTATATCTTTAAAAGGGGGTCAATTTCTATTCCTATACTACCCGAAATTTATTTCATGAAGGTTACAGGAGAATTAAAACCACATGACTTTTTGTAAAACTTTTCAACCAGTGGCTTTTTTTACTAAAATAAAAGGCATACAGCCCCTAGGACCATATGCCTGTTCCCATTATTTCTTCACTTTAAGGCGTTCTTGCAATTCTTCAACATAGTGCTGGGCGCTTTGGGCAGCGATGCTTCCATCACCTGTTGCTGTAACGATTTGGCGAAGGGATTTTTCGCGGATATCTCCGGCTGCAAAAATGCCTTCCACCCTTGTTTCCATTCGGTCGTTTGTTTCAATATAGCCATTGCTGTTCGTGATGCCAAGGCTTTCAAATGGCTTGGAAAGAGGAACCATGCCGATATAGATGAAGACACCATCTGCTTTGAATTCTCTTTCTTCCCCTGTTTCAGTAGACACAAGCGTTACGCTGCCTACTTTTCCGTCCTTATCATTAACTTCCTTCACTGTAGTGTTCCAGATAAAGTCGATTTTTTCATTGTCAAACGCACGCTGCTGAAGAATCGCCTGCGCACGAAGCTGGTCCCGTCTATGAACGATTGTCACCTTAGAGGCGAAACGGGTCAAATATACGCCTTCCTCAACAGCAGAGTCACCGCCGCCGACTACAACAAGCTCTTTGCCTTTAAAGAATGCTCCATCACAAACTGCACAATAGGATACACCGCGTCCGCCAAGCTCTTTCTCACCAGGAATGCCAAGCTTTTTGTATTCGGCACCAGCAGAAATAATTACTGAGCGTGCTTTATATTGCTTCGATCCAGCAATAACAGTTTTATATTCTTCGCCGTCAATGATTTCTTTAATATCTCCATACGCATATTCAGCGCCAAATTTCTTCGCATGATCGAACATTTTGGTGGATAAATCCGGGCCTAAAATATGGTCAAAACCAGGATAGTTCTCAACTTCTTCTGTATTGGCCATTTGTCCGCCCGGAACACCGCGTTCAATCATTAGTGTAGACAGATTTGCACGAGATGTATATACAGCTGCCGTCATCCCTGCCGGACCTGCGCCAGCGATAATGACATCATAAATTTTTTCTTCAGTCACAGCGATTCACTCCTTCAGTAATCAGAAATCCAGTATTTTAAATAAAACACTCTATAAATACGCATATTATAGTATGACCTTCTTACTGTTATCCTATAAAATTGGCGCGTGTTTCGTCCATACATCTGCTCACTGAAGGCGGTCGTTCACCGATTTTACATATTTACCCATCGTTGAAGCGGAAATCCCGTATCTTCCTGCAATTTTTGATTGGGAAACCTTTTCGTTTCGAAGCTTATGCCAGACATACTCAATTGCTGCAGCCCAAGCCTTATTGTTTTTTATATTCTGGCAGTTATTTGTCAATTCAGCAAAAATGGTAAACCACATTAAATACAGGCCGGCTTCCACCGTGCCAATCGGATGGTAGTTTTCATAAAACAGTTCAGCTGTCTCATGCGCAGCCTGAACCTGGGCAGGCGCTTCCTGGTCTGTTTTCACAAAAGAGAGATATTCCTTCTCCACAGCTGAAAACTTATTGTTTCGTACAATTGCTTCAGAGATCAAAATTTCATCTCTTCTGCTGGATACTGACGTAAGGAAAAGGCCGAATAACCGCTCTTCAATATAGTCGCTTTCCAGCTTTTTTAGAATGGATGAATAATGGTCTTCAAAGCCGCTGCTGGTTACTTTTTCATCGTTCCAGGGCTCAAAGCCTTCTTTTTCCGGATTAATCTCAATGGCTTTCTTCCATGCTGATTTCGCCATTTCTTCACGTCCGGTAAAATATGCGGAATAGGATAGCCAGTAATAAAATGGTCCGTCCCCTTCAAAGCCTTTCTTTTGAAGCTTGCGAAGCCATGCAAAGGCAGCCTCATATTCGCCGGTCAAAGCAAAAGTGGCACCAAGCTTGAACTGATGTTCAATTGAAAGCGGCTTAATTTTTTTCAGAGCCTCTTTCAACAAGCGCACCTGCCTAAAATCCCGCTCGTAAAAAGCAAAGACAAGCTTGTTGCACAAAGCGTGCAGATTACCCGGATTTTCTTCCAGCACCTTCTCTAAAATATCTGCTGCCTTTTGCACTTCTCCAAGGTAAAAATACGCCAAGGCCAAATTGTTGTATGCGGACCAGTACTCCGGATACTCATCAATCACAGAGTTCAGTATCTCAACCGCTTTTGGAAAATGACCGGACTCCAGCAATTCCCGTGCGTGTTCCTGTTTCGTTATCAGGTCATCCTGCTCGTAGAGCTCATCATCCAAATCTTCCCCTTCAAGCGTCAGAAGTTCCAGCAGATCCTCTGTATCTTCCGTAAACTCTCCGTCCCGATCCAAATCCAGATACGTATTTGCATGCGTGTAAGCATCTTTGAAAAGGCCCATATGAGCATAGTTGTTGGCAAGGAAATAATGGCATTCCACCATATCCTCATCAAGCTCTTCCAATATCATATGAAGCAGCTTATTCGACTCCTGATACTCACCCATTTCTGAATGGACAATTGCAAGCTGACAGATAATCATCGGTTCACCCGGCTCAAGCTGCATCGCCCGCATTAAATATTTCTTTGCTTTATGAAAATCCCTGCGGTGGTACGCCTTAATCCCTTTGGAAAAATAGTACTCACCATTCGGGATAAATGACAGTAACTTTCCCTTTTGGTGTCTAGCTTTAGAGTCTTTACTCATGAAATCCTCCATAAATGTTAGTAACTAAAGTAGTATATCACACGAACAAGCCTGTGGAGAAGGGAAGAAATGACAATACTATTTCCCATCGGAATTTTTTATTGGAAATCTTATCGCGGTTATGTTTTAAAGGGTTGTTGCGGTGGTTTAATAGGGGAGCTAAATTAGGAGATAAACTGCTCGCTTCGCGCCGGGTGATAGCAGCGGCCTCTGGTGGTGCCGGTGTGGGGGATGAGGGAATCGAATAACCTTCTGGATATATGAGGAGATTTCAGTGAAGGAGCTCCCGAAAGTCCTTATTCGCAATCGGAGTCTGTAAGTGGGGTTTCGGATCTAGTTGCTGAACATAAAGATGGTGACAGCCTGGAGTACTGGCCATTTGGGCTCCAGCAGTTGGTGAAGAAGCTGCCACCACATGCAATAAGGATTTTAGAAGTAAAAGCGGGAAGTGTTCTCTGTTTCCGGCTGCACTTAAATTACCTTCTTGCCTTTTGAATTGCTTTCTTTCACTTTCTCCTCCCAAAAATCAGCACCTTTAATGCCAAGTTTAACAGGATCGAAGACTGGTTCAATGCCCGCTTTCTTCTGTTCTTCATAATCTTTAAATACTTTTAAGGCTGTTTTAGTCAAAAATAGAATAGCGACTAAGTTAAGCCAGGCCATACTTCCGAAGCCAAAGTCTCCGAGCGCCCATAATAGGGATGCATTTTCAACACTGCCTAAGTAGATCATTCCTAAGAAAAGAATCATTAAGCCTGCTTTTAGCCCTTTTAGATTTCTCTTTCTGCCAAGGTAAACGAGGGTTGTTTCAGAAATATAGTAGTAAGCCAACAGGGTTGTAAAGGCAAAGAAGAAGATAGCAATAGCTACGAAAAAACCGCCAAATCCAGGGATAACGCTTTCAACGGCCGCCTGTGTCCACATTGGTCCAGCTTCAACACCTGGGATGTTCTCAACAATCGGCTGCTTTCCTTCTGGTGTAACGCTGTACATACCGGTGATTAGAATCATAAGTGCAGTAGCTGTGCAAACAATGATAGTATCAATATAAACAGAGAATGCTTGAACAAGACCTTGTTTTGCCGGATGGGATACATCTGCTGCAGCTGAACTATAAGTTCCTTCCCCTACACCAGCAACGTTAGAGAATACCGCTCTCTTAACGCCCCATGCAATCGCTGCACCGATAATACCGCCAAACATTTCATTTGCACCAAATGCACTTGAAATAATCAGCCAAAGCATGGCTGGAATTTCTGCTGCATTGGCAAATAAAAGAACGAAAGTAATAACCACATATCCTAAGGCCATAAAAGGGACAACTTTTTCCGAAACAGTAGCAATTCGCTTAACGCCGCCAAAAATAATGATGCCAAGTAATACAACAAGAATGATTCCAGTGATGCTTTTATTGAGGCCAATTGTGTTTTCGAACCCAACAGCAATCGTATTTGCCTGAATACCTGGAACTAAAATTCCGTAGCAGAGGGTAACAACAATCGCAACAAATACCGCGAACCATTTTATATTTAAACCTTTTTCAATGAAATAAGGAGTTCCGCCCCGGTATTGATTACCATCTTTTACTTTATAGACCTGAGCAAGAGTAGATTCTATAAAAGCACTTGCTCCACCTAATAAAGCCATAATCCACATCCAGAAAACCGCTCCCGGACCTCCGAATGCAATCGCAGTAGCAACCCCGGCGATATTGCCAATACCGACCCGGCCAGCTAAAGCCATTGTAAATGCCTGGAAAGAGGATACACCTGATTCCGGGTTACCCTTTTCAAAAAGAAGTTTAATCATTTCCTTAAAATATCTAAATTGCACAAAACGTGTCATAATGGAAAAGAACAATCCAGCACCAAGCGCGAACGCTACCAATCCAAGACTCCAAACTAAACCCGACGCTTTATTCACTAATTCTTCCATCTTATCCCACCTATTTTCAAACTTTAAGTAGATAGTTCCGTTTCTGTTTTAATTTATAATATTAATAATATTCAGACATATAAATGTGCAAAATGGGACATTGTAACAAAACGCTGTCCCACTCCCATCCAATTAGTACACAGGATTGATTGTCCAATTGTTCCTTAAAATTTCTCATCATGCTTGATGTTAACAAATACACTTTTCACTTCCGTATAGTTTTGTAAGCCATATTCTCCACCCATTTCGCGGCCGATGCCTGATTGTTTGTAGCCGCCGAAAGGCATAGTTTCCCATTCAAGACCAAAATCATTAATCCAGACTGTACCTGATTGCAGCTTGCTTGCAATATAATGTCCCTTTTTCATACTTTCTGTCCAGATACTTGCAGCTAAGCCATATTCACTATCGTTCGCGCGTTTAATGACCTCATTAATCGTATCGAAAACGAAAATGGACATTACAGGACCAAAGATTTCTTCACGAGCAATAACCATATGATCTTGTACATCAGCAAAAATGGTTGGCTGTACAAAATAACCTTTTTCAAATCCTTTTTCGCCCCCTGCCACGAGGCGCGCCCCTTCTTTCTTCCCTTGTTCAATATACTTAAGAACAGTTTGATGCTGTTTTGCTGAAACAAGCGGGCCCATTTCCGTTTCGGGGTTCATTCCATCACCTAACTTCATTGCATTCGCTCGTTCTGCTAAGGCTTTTACTACATGATCATATATGTTTCTCTGTACAAATACACGTGTACAAGCACTGCAGTTTTGCCCATGATTGTACATTGTTCCGTTAAATACCCCTTCAATTGCTTCCTCAAGATTAGCATCATCTAAGACAATGGCTGGCGATTTTCCGCCAAGCTCCAGCGTAACACCTTTAATTTGATCTGCAGCTTTTTTCATTACTTCTTTTCCGACAGCAGTTGATCCTGTGAATGCTACCTTATCGATATCTTTATGTGCAGTAATTGCTTCTCCCGCAACCCTGCCCGTTCCTGGCACAATATTTACAACACCATCCGGGAACCCGGCTTCCTTGAATAGCTTTCCTGCGTAGAGAAGAGATAATGGTGTTTCAGTTGCCGGTTTAATCACAATCGTACAGCCGACTGCGAGTGCAGATCCGAGCTTCCAGGCAGCCATGGCGAGCGGAAAGTTCCATGGAATAATTTGGCCTACAACCCCAACCGGCTCGTGTACAGTATAGGTTACATAATTCTTTGAAACCTGAGTTGTCTTACCAAATATTTTTGTGGCCCAGCCTGCGTAATATCTAAAATGCTGGATTGTTCCGTCGACATCATCTGCCAAGGCGACCTTATAGGGCTTTCCGTTATCCAATGATTCCAGTTGTGCAAGTTCCTCTCGATTTTCTTCTAAGAGATCCGCAAATTTATAGATTAGGCGGGAGCGTTCAGCGGCATCCATTTTTGTCCATTGGCCATCATCAAATGCTTTTCTTGCAGCAGCTACCGCAGCGTTAATATCTTCCTCTTGCGCTTCACTTACTTCTGCAATCACCTCTTCGTTTGCAGGATTAACGACGGTAAACCTTTTACCACTGATCGCCGGTACATATTTACCGTTAATATATAGCCCTTTCACACCTTCCAGGAATTCTTGAACTTTCGGTTTTAAATTGTATTTTGTCGCTTGCATATCCTCACTCCTTCACTTTTTTAGTTTTTTACTGTCTCTAAACTTGCAAGCAGGTCTTTTAGCTTTTGATCCTCCTCAGGTGATAGGCCTAGACGAGGGTAACGCGCAGGTCCGCCAGCCTGGCCGGTTAATTCCATGGCTCTCTTCACAATTTGCACATACTTTCCAGATCCTTCAAGGAACGCGCACAGTGGTAAAATACGATCATTGATTGACCAAGCTTCTTCTAACTCACCGTTTTGGAAATGGTTATACATATCTGTAACCAGCTTTGGCACAATATTTCCTGCAACAGAAATCCACCCGGTTGCTCCAACTAAGTAAGACTCCATTACAAGCTCTTCAGCACCGCAGAATACTTCAAAGTCTCCTTTTCCTTTTCTTGCAAGATCTCTTACCTTGCCAATTTCACCGCTTGATTCCTTAATGTGAGTTACATTTTTACAATCCTTGCCAATTTGAAGCATTAAATCTGCGCTCATATTAACGCCAGAAGTAAATGGGTTGTTATAAAGCATGATTGGAAGATTAACACTGCCAGATACTTCTTTAAAATGATGGTAGATTTCATTTTCCTTTGGCTTCATGTAAAAAGGGTTAATGATTAGAGCACAATCCGCTCCATGTACTTCAGCTTGCTTTGTATACTCGATTGTTTCCCTTGTTGTTTCAGCAGCTGTCCCCACAATAACAGGGATGCGGCCGCTTACTTCCTTCATAACAGTTTCTACCATCTGGAATTTTTCTTCTCTTGATAGACTGACAAATTCACCAGTACTCCCATTGATGACGATACCTGCCACACCTTGATCCACAAAGTAATTAACATTATTCTTTACACCGCCCCAATCAATCTCCTGCTCCTGTGTCATTGGTGTAATTAATACTGGATAAGCTCCTCTAATTCTAGTCATTTTAATTTTCCTCCCTATAATTAATAGTTTTTTATTTTAATAAAAACCCTGCGAATAATGGATCTGTCGGGTCTAATAAATATGTCTGCATACCCGTAATAAATCCGCGGGCTGAAAAACTAAACTCGTAACTGGTTTCAATTTGTGCTGAATACTCGGCTCTTAATTTACCTTTGAAAAGGCTTTCATTTTCAATTGGGCTGCCTGCAGATATATCGCCATTCCTTAATAAATAGCTACTGCAGGCAGCCAGAGTGCCAAATCCCGGAGAACGCACAATATAACGATCCGGACGGAAGGTTACCGTTTTGATTTTGCCTTCACTTTTTTGCGAATGATCCAGCAATATCACTCTGCTGAAAGCATATTTGCCTTCTAATGCTTCAATTGCCTTTTGCCCCCATTGATTAATAACTGGAAGGTTCTCCATCTCAATCTCAAAAGGCAGCTCTGCTTTATCAAAAATGGCATAAATATGATCGGCTTGGACTAGAGATACTTCGGTATTTAAATCAAAATAAGACACCGGCGCATTGACCTGTACAACCTGGCAAGACCCGCTTTTTAACTTAACTGATTTCACTTCACCATCTTTAATTGCTGCAGTAACAGAAACAACACCGTTAATTGTTTCAATTCTGTATACATTTGAAGGCCTGGCCTTTAATTGGCCGCACTCTAACAATGCGGTTATGACAGCAACAATTCCGCCATATTGCACCGGTACGGTTCCGTAATGATCGAAAAAGATTACAGCTGCATCGGCATCGCTTTTAAAAGGCGGGACGATCAAACAACCCATTAATCCAGCAAATCCGCGGGGCTCATTTAATAGAAGTTTAATTTCCTCCTGATAGGCAAGCGAAAACTGCTCATTCAGCTCCTGTATACTTTGATAATGAACAAATGGTCCATCCTTAACAATACGATAAGCCTGACCTGCTACGTGTACATCGGTTGCTGTATACGTCTTTTGAATTATCATTTCACATCCTCCATTTCATGTTTCATTGGGGGAATAAGTAAGAAGCCTTCTTTAAGCGGATCCTCCTCGTTATAAAAGAACCGGTGCATTCCCATTAGCCATGCTGAACCAGTGATTCTTGTAATAACAGCCTCCACACCCAGAACATCTGCTGTTTCAAGGACTTCTCCGCGGAATAAAGAGCCGACAATACTCTCATGTACAAATTCTTCTTTGATACCAATCTCCTTTTTGGCATAGAGGACAGATAATTTGGCCGAAGTACCTGTACCGCATGGTGAACGATCAATCCCGCCTGGAGGGACAACAACTGTATTTTTTACATCAGCTTCTTCATGGGTTGGCACAGTGAAAAATTCAATATGGGTCAAACCGCGAATAAATGGATATTGCGGATGAATGACATCCGTTTTTTCGTTAATTGTATTCCTAATTTTGATAGCTTTTTCAATGATTGTTGAAGCATTCTCCGGTGTCAGTTCTAATCCAACAGATTGGGCATTAATGATTCCATAGAAGTTGCCCCCATAAGCAATGTCTGCATCAACGGTTCCGATTCCCTCAACTTCAACAGAGACACTCTTTAACAGGAACGCAGGGACATTACAGAAGGAAACCTCTTTTGCTTTACCGTTCTCTACCTTTATCTCTGCCTTAACAAGACCTGCTGGTGTATCAAGCCTGATGGTAGTAACTGGCTCCTGAACAGGGAATAGCCCTGCTTCCACTAATGCTGTACAAACTCCGATTGTGTCATGGCCGCACATTGGCAAATATCCGCCGGTCTCGATATATATAACACCGATATCTGCTTCCGGATGACATGGATCTGTTAAAAGTACTCCTGACATTACATCATGCCCTCTTGGTTCATTCATCAGGAGCTTACGAATCCAATCATATTCCTTTTGCATATGAAGCATTTTTTCGGACATTGTCGCTCCTTTTAGTACTGGGAGTCCACTAATCAATGTCCTTGTCGGATTTCCGCCCGTGTGTGTATCAATGGTTGTAAAAACCCGATTGGCTTTCATCAGCTCCTCTCCCTTTCCTTAAATCGAGAAAATCTCAGCGGTTCAATTGGGATGCAAGTTTCCTTTTCATTAAGCATTTCCTCTATCACTTTTCCAGTAACAGCGGCAAGGCTAATTCCGTCTCCCTCATGACCAGCTGCAATATAATAGTTAGGAATTCCTTCCACTTCTGACACAATTGGCAAGTGATCCTCCGTCCAGGGCCGTAAGCCAGCATAAGTACGTATGACCATCATGTCAGCCATTTTCGGATAGAATCTAATGGCCCTATTGGCAATGCATTTAATAATTTCATTATTGATTTTTGTATTAAACCCAACAAATTCACGGCTGCTTCCAATCAGGAAGTTTTGACTTTCAGTCGGTTCAAAAACAAGTGCTACTCCGTATTTTTCAGTAATCGGGTCAACCTGGCGCTTGCCGCCAAATTTTGATATTAAATAGCCAAATTCCATGACTTTTCTTGGCCCAACAAAATCCTGGCGTGATGCGACCATAATGTGGCCTTTTCTTGGTTTAATTGGAATAGACAAGTCCAGCATCTCACCGATATATGGAGCCCATACACCTGCCGCATTAATGACATAGTTAGCGGTGAAGGTCCCATTGGATGTTTCAACGCTAAATGTACCGTCCGTCTTCCTTCTCATTCCGGTAACCTCAGTTTGTTTATGGGCTTTAGCGCCCATCTCCTTTGCCCCCTCAAGAAGGTTAAAGGCAAGTAGATATGGATTGACTGTAGAATCTGTTGCACACTCTAAGCCGCCTAATAAATCATCAGCAAAATACTTGGAGTCTTGGCGGATGTCCTGTCTGTCCAGCATCCTGAACGGCAAACCGGCCTCACTCTGACGGTCAACCCACTTTTGTGCTGCTTCCATTTCTTCTTCTGTCTCGCATACAAGGATGCTTCCGGGAGCCCGATATTCAAAAGGCTGTTTCAATTCTCTGCTTAATTCATCTACTAATTTCTGACTGACAAGTGACATTTGACTATCGAAGCCAGGATCTTTATCAATAGCTAAAATATTTCCGTCACAGCGGGAAGACGTGCCACTGACAAATTCACCTTTTTCAATAACTGTTACATATCTTCCAGATTTAGAAGTATAATAGGCAATTGCACAGCCTATGATTCCCCCGCCTATAACCAAAACGTCACAATGATATTTCACAAAACCAACTTCCCTTCGTCTTGTTACATCATTTTATTAATGCAAATAACATGCCAACTTTTTATATCTTACGCAGAAATAAGAACCTTCTAATAATTTTGCTGCTAACCCAAATATAGATTTTTTTGACCTGTTCTTAATTGTCAAAAAATTTGATAAAATAGTGTATAAAATATTGAACAGTGTATAAAAAATTTTACATTCAGGAGGCTGTCATGTTTGAATTTCCGTCAGTCAAAGAAATAATTGAAAGTAATTTTATCTGTCTGAACCAAGTTGATAATGAAGGCGCTTTACCAAAAGTTTATTTGGATGATTCCTTTGCTGCATTAGCTGATGCTTGCAAGCGCTATGCAGCCGTTGCCGTTGTAAATTCAGGCGGCCAAGTACTCGGCTGCATCACAAATGAACAAATCATTGATTTTTTGTATGATTCCTACAATCAATTAAAGGCTTTCTATGAGGCTGTCATCAAAACATCGGACGCTTCAGTCACAGTGATTGATGCTGATGAACGTGTCCGCACATGGACCGAAGGAGCTGAAAAAATTTTCTCTGTAAAAAAAGATGAGATTGTGGGCAAACCAATAATAGAATTCTTTGAACATCAGAATCTGCAAATCTTAGAATCCTTATACAAAGGAAAGAGAATACAAGGAAAGCATCACCAGCCAAGATCTGATCTCTTTGTCCTAATAAATTCAAACCCTGTTTACTTTAATGGACGCATTATCGGGGCAGTTGTGTCGGAAACTGATGTGACAAGCCAGGTTGTTCTTAATGAAAAATTATTTAATATGTCGACTGAGGTTCATCGTTTAGAACAGGAGATGGCGAAATACAGACCTTCAGATCCCTTCAGATACATTAAAGGGAAAAGCGCTGTGATGGAAAAGACGGTGCAAATGGCAAAAAAGGTGTGCTCTGTCCGTTCAACTGTATTGATCTTAGGAGAAAGCGGAGTCGGCAAGGAGGTCTTTGCCAAATCCATTCATGAGGCAACTGAAGGACCTGAAGCTCCATTTATTTCAATTAACTGCGGTGCTATTCCAGCCTCATTATTTGAAAGCGAATTATTTGGCTATGAACGCGGCGCCTTTTCCGGTGCGGATCATAGAGGAAAAAAAGGAAAAATTGAGCTTGCTAAAGGGGGCACTCTTTTTCTGGATGAAATTGGTGAAATGCCTTTAGAAATGCAGGTCAAGATGCTTCGTGTTCTTCAAGAAAGAAAATATTACAAGGTTGGCGGTGAAAAAGAAATTGAGGCTAATTTCCGGGTAATTGCTGCAACAAATAGGGATTTAAAAGAATTAATAAAAGAAGGCCAATTCCGGGAGGATTTATATTATCGGCTAAATGTTGTCAGTTTAAAAATTCCTCCTTTAAAAGAACGCTGTGAAGATATCGTTGAACTAATTCATTACTTTTTAAATGATTTTTCACTGCGCTATCAGCGGCCGATCCATCATTTTTCACAGGAAGTTATGCAAGAGATGCTTCAATATGATTGGCCGGGCAATGTTCGGGAGCTGCGTAATGTCGTTGAACGTCTGGTTGTTTTTGCAACAGATGGAGTCATTCGAAAAGAATATTTGCCATTTCACTCAGCAATGAGCTATTCAGCTGTATCTGATACGGACCTTCAGGAAAACAACATAGAAATGAAAACGGTCATTGTGCCTCTTCAGGAGGAAATGGACCAGCACGAAAAGAAGGTACTCGAAAAAGCATTGGCATTAACCAGCGGCAACAAATTAGAATGCTCGAAAAAACTGGGAATCACCCGGGCGACCCTTTACAATCGTCTAAAACATCTTGGCTTAAGCTAATTTGAAATACTGGCTTCAAAGTTGGTACGATTTTTGCATTATATTTTTACATGTACCTGAAGAGGAGGGATTTCCAAATGAATAACAATGAGGCACTTATGATCTGTCGTTGTGAAGAGGTTACCTATGGGCGGCTTTTCGCAACAGCAAAAGAACATCAATGTACATCCAGGGAACTGAAGCTTAGAACAAGAGCTGGAATGGGGTTTTGTGGAGGACGCACTTGCAGGGTCATGGTCGATCGGATTATTGAAAGTATCGTACCTAATACAGGAGAAGGTGAAATTCCTTTAAAATATCAGCCTCCAATTCGCCCTGTAACTTTTGGAACGGCAGGTGAAAAGAATGACTAGAATTATAGATCATCCGGTTTTAGGAAAATTAGATGATAGAAAAAAGATTCCATTCACTTTTGATGGGAAAGTATATGAAGCATTTGAAACTGAAACAATCGCGGCAGCTCTGCTGGCAAACGGTGTGAGAACACTGCGTGTTCATGAGGAAAGTGGAACACCAAGAGGGTTTTATTGCAATATCGGCCACTGTATGGAATGCCGTGTAAATGTTAATGGGCAGGCCAATATAAGAGCCTGTTTAACTGTTGTGAAGGAGAATATGGTTGTTGAAAGAGGAAAACAGCATCCTAATATTGTTAAAAGGATGGTGGAGAATCTATGATAGATGTAATCGTTATTGGAGCTGGACCAGCCGGTTTAGCTGGTGCCATAACCTGTGCTGAATACGGCTTAAAAGTTACCGTCATTGATGAATTTGTCAGGCCAGGCGGAAGATTAATCGGTCAATTGCACCAGGAACCGTCTGGAGAATGGTGGAATGGAATAAAAGAATCCACTCGTATGCATAACGAAGCACAGAAACTCTCTGTAGATATCCGCTGCGGCGTTTCTGTATATAACCTTGAAAAAGATAAGGATTGCTGGAATGTTCATACTAATATAGGAACACTGATAGCTCCTTATGTGCTGGTAGCAACTGGTGCAGCTGAGTTCCCTATTCCTGTGCCAGGCTGGACTCTTCCAGGTGTTATGTCCATCGGGGCTGCACAGGTCATGACGAATGTTCATCGTGTTGAGGTTGGCAAAAAAGGCATCATCATTGGTGCTAACATTTTAGCATTTGCGATTTTAAACGAGCTCCAAATAGCCGGAATTAATGTGGAACATATTGTACTGCCAGAAAAGAGTCCGCTTAGCCAAAAAGCGGGAGAACCTGAGGAAGTCTTGAAGTCACTTCTAAATGCGGCCCATCTTGCCCCGTCACCCATTTTGCGGCTGGGCAGTCGCTTTATGAGAAATAGAGGATTCCGCAAATTAGGGATGAAATTTTATCCTAAAAGCGGCGTTAAGGTGAATGGAACACCATTGCAGCTTAGAAAAGCAGCACTTGAAATTCTTGGAAAGGATCAGGTAGAAGGCGTACTCACTGCAGAAATAGATGTGAATGGTAACGTAATCAAAGGTACAGAAAAAATTTACGAAGCAGATTTCGTGTGTATCGCAGGCGGCTTGTATCCGTTAGCAGAGCTTACAGCAGTTGCCGGATGCCCATTCCAATACGTTCCAGAACTTGGGGGACATGTTCCGCTTCATTCTGAAAAAATGGAAACTCCGCTCGAAGGATTATTTGTTGCCGGGAATATCACCGGCATTGAAAGCGGAAAAATCGCCATGGCCCAAGGAACAACAGCAGGCATTTCGATTGCTAAACACGCTGGAAAGGGCAGCACCGACATCAACAAGAAGCTTGAACAGGCATTGAAAAATGTTCATACTGTCCGTCAAAACGCTGCCATCCAATTCAACCCTGAAATTGCAAACGGCCGGAGGAAAATCTATGAACTTTGGGAGGATCTTTATAGGAAAGAACAGGATTCTTTAAAGGAAATAGGATAAAATGTAATGATCCAATAGCAAATTTTCGTAAAATAACCGCCCTCCCTATTCGGAGGCCGGTTCGCTTTTCTTGTCATGCCGTTTATTCAGTATTTTTAATACCTCATTAAAAGGCAGTTCCTGCTCCCGCAGCAGCACCATCAAATGATAAATCAGGTCGGCTGCTTCCCATTTCAGTTCGTCCTTATCACGGTTTTTCGCAGCGATGATGACTTCTGCGGATTCTTCGCCGACCTTCTTCAGGATTTTATCCACGCCCTTTTCAAAAAGATATGTCGTGTATGCTCCTTCAGGGCGTGTCTTTTCCCGTTCTTCAATGACCTTTTCAAGTGTATAAAGGATTTCGTACTCAGATAAGCCGCCTGACCCTTCCCCGTATACTCTTTCCTCAAAGCAGCTGACTGTTCCATTGTGGCAGGCAGGACCTGCTGGTTCAACCATAACCACAATCGCATCCTGATCACAGTCAAGCTTCATTTCAACAATTTTCTGTGTGTTGCCGCTTGTTGCCCCTTTGTGCCAAAGCTCATTGCGGGAACGGCTGAAAAACCAGGTCTCACCTGTTTCCGCCGATTTTAAAAGGGATTCCCGATTCATATATGCTAACGTTAATACTTCTTTTGTTTTTGCATCCTGTACAACTGCAGGGATCAGTCCCTTTTCATCGAACTTTACACTTTCAATATTCATCGGACAACCACCCCTTTTTCCTCAATATATGACTTTACTTCTGCAACAGACGTTTCTTTATAGTGAAAAATCGATGCAGCCAATGCGGCATCCGCTTTTCCATCGATAAATGCTTCAGCAAAGTGATCAGCATTTCCGGCACCGCCTGAAGCAATTACCGGAATCGAAACCGCCTCGCTGACTGCTTTTGTCAGCTTAATATCGAAGCCTTTTTTCTCACCGTCAGAGTCCATGCTTGTGAGTAAAATTTCTCCGGCCCCGCGCTCCGCTGCTTCATGGGCCCAAGCGATGACCTCAAGGTCAGTCGGTGTCCGTCCGCCATGTGTGTACACGCGCCAGGAACCAAGGTCTTCATCGTATTTTGCATCAATCGCAACAACGATGCACTGTGATCCGAAAAAATTTGCCCCTTCTGTAATTAAATCAGGATTGTTTACGGCAGCTGTATTGAGAGAAACCTTATCAGCCCCTGCCCGCAAAATTCGTTTCATATCTTCCAGCGCGTTAATCCCGCCGCCGACTGTAAATGGAATGGCAAGCTCAGACGCAACAGCCTTTACAACCTCAACCATAGTTTTCCGACCTTCATGTGAAGCGGAGATATCGAGGAAGACCAGCTCGTCAGCTCCCTGCTCATCATAAAATCGGGCAAGCTCAACCGGATCTCCGGCATCACGCAGCTGCACGAATTGGACCCCTTTTACCACACGGCCGTCTTTTACATCCAGACAGGGAACGATGCGTTTCGTCAGCATGATTCCTTCACCTCTTTCAGAGCTTCCGCTACGGTAAAACGGCCTTCATAAATGGCCTTTCCGACAATGGCGCCAGCAACACCTTCTGAAGAATACTCCCGCAGCTTCGCCAAATCAGCCAGCTGGCTGACGCCGCCAGATGCAATGACACTTTTTCCGGTTTCCCCTGCAAGCAGACGAACAGCTTCAATATTTGGCCCCGATAACATTCCGTCTGTTGCGATATCTGTAAAAATAAAAGTTTCCGCACCTGCGTCGGCAAATCGCCTTCCTAAGTCAACTGCCCTCACTTCAGACGTTTCCAGCCAGCCATGTGTGGCCACAAAGCCATTTTTCGCATCAAGGCCGACTGCAATGGCTTTGCCGTATTTGCGGATCATTTCAATAGCAAACTCAGGATTGGAGACGGCGATGCTTCCAATTATTACGCGTGTTACGCCATTATCCAGATAATGCAGGATGTCTTCTTCCGTACGGATTCCCCCGCCGATCTGGACGGAGGCGCCAAGTTCGCGGGAAGCCTGAATGACATATTGATCATTAACCCGCTTCCCATCCTTTGCCCCGTCTAGATCTACCATATGAATCCAGTCTGCTCCTTCATCAGCAAACTTTTTGGCCATATCAAACGGAGAGTCGCCATACACCGTTTCCTTATCGTAATCCCCCTGCAGCAGCCGGACGCACTTGCCGCCTCTCATATCGATTGCCGGATAGATCGTAAAACTCATTTCACAGACATCCTTTCTTCAACCAGCTCGGTAAAATTGCGTAAAAGCGCCATGCCGAGCGAACTGCTTTTTTCAGGGTGGAACTGCATGCCGAACACATTGCCCCTTCCGGCAACTGCCGGCACTTCTACATCATACATACTTCTGCTGATAACAACTTCTCTATCATCTGTATCTACAAAGTAGGAGTGGACGAAATAGACATAATCTTCATTAAGTCCTTTTAAAATTGGCGAACCCTGTAAGAATTCAAGACGGTTCCAGCCCATATGCGGAACTTTATACGTTTCGCCTTCTGCTGTTGCACCGGGAAAACGCCTCACATGGCCAGGGAGAAGCTTCAGGCCTTCCGTCATGCCATTCTCCTCACTGCTCTCAAATAAAAGCTGCATGCCAAGGCAAATGCCAAGAAGCGGCTTGCCTGTATCAGCAAACTCCTTTACCAGATCTGCCAGACCTGTAGAATTTAAGATGGTCATGGCATCTTTGAAAGAGCCGACACCCGGCAGAATTAAGGCGTCTGCTTTAAGGAGCTCGTCTTTATTTTCAGAAAGGAAATAAGGAACCTCCAACCGTTCAAGCGCTTTACTGACACTGAACAAATTCCCCATTCCGTAATCGATGATGCCGATCATTTACAACATCCCTTTCGTTGATGGAACTCCCTTAATCCTTGGATCAATCGTTGTTGCCTCATCAAGCGCACGAGCGAGTGCTTTGAAAATCGCTTCGATAATGTGGTGTGTATTCTGTCCATAGTGGACGATGACATGCAGGTTCATTCTGGCTTCAAGTGCAAGTTTCCAAAGAAACTCGTGAACAAGCTCGGTATCAAATGTACCGACTTTTTGGCTCGGGAACTCGGCACGCATCTCCAAGTGAGGGCGGTTGCTGAGGTCAACTGTAACTTGAGCCAATGCTTCGTCCATCGGAACGAAAGCATTTCCATAGCGCTTAATGCCTTTCTTATCGCCTAAAGCGTCCTTCAGTACCTGGCCTAAGCAGATGCCAATGTCCTCTGTTGTGTGGTGATCATCCACGTCTGTATCGCCATTTGCAACGATGTTCAAGTCAAATTGTCCGTGCTTGGCAAACAGGTCCAGCATATGCGTCATAAAAGGCACCCCTGTTTCCAGATCGCTTTTGCCTTCGCCGTCTATATTTAAGGATAGAGTGATATTCGTTTCATTGGTTTTACGTGAAATTTCAGCAGTTCTGGCCATGATTATTCCTCCAGCTTATTTTCTTAGTCTTGTTTCAATGGATCTGGCATGGGCTTCAAGGCCTTCCAGACGCGCAAAGGCCGCTATTTTTTCGCCATTATCCTTTAATGCTTTTTCACTGTATAAAAGAATACTTGATTTCTTTTGAAAATCCTCCACATTAAGCGGGCTTGAGAAACGGGCCGTTCCGTTTGTCGGCAGGACGTGGTTCGGGCCGGCAAAATAGTCACCGACCGGTTCAGGGCTAAACCTCCCGAGGAAGATTGCTCCGGCGTGACGAATCCGTCCGAGAAGCTCCATCGGATTCTCCGTTAAAATCTCCAGATGCTCAGGAGCCAGACTATTCACCGTTTCAATAGCTTCATCCATGTTTTCCGCCACATAGACAGCACCATAGTTTTCGATTGATTGAAAGGCAATTTGCTGCCTTGGCAGCTCAGCCAGCTGGCGGTCCACTTCTCTTGAGACCTGCGCTGCAAGCGCTGATGATGGTGTCACAAGGACTGCACTTGCCATAGGGTCGTGTTCGGCCTGTGATAAAAGATCTGAAGCCACTTCATCTGCGTGTGCCGTATCATCTGCTAAAATCGCAATCTCACTGGGGCCTGCGATCATATCAATATCAACGTCCCCGAAAACTTCACGCTTTGCAAGAGCGACAAAGATATTTCCGGGACCTGTAATTTTATCAACAGGAGCTATCGTTTCGGTTCCATATGCAAGAGCGGCAATTGCCTGGGCACCGCCTGCTTTATAGATTTCTTCTGCTCCTGCAATTTTGGCCGCAGCAAGGACCGCAGGAGGCAGCTTTCCAGTCTTTTTATCAGGAGGAGAGGTAATGACGATCCGTTTGACGCCCGCAACTTTTGCCGGGATCACATTCATAAGTACTGATGATGGATAGGCAGCCGTACCGCCTGGGACATACAGGCCGACTGAATCAAGCGGTGTGATCTTTTGGCCAAGCACTGTGCCGTTTTCTTCTGTTGTCATCCAGGAAGGACGCAGCTGCTTTTCATGAAAAGACCGGATATTCTCGGCAGCTTCTTTAATGATCTCCAGGATTTTTCCATCCACTTGACTAAAAGCTTCCTCTATTTCAGCCTGCGATACCTTGAAATCATCCAGGGATATGCCATCAAATTTTTCTGTGTAATCTTTTAATGCCTGATCTCCGTTTTGGCGGACTGATTCAATTATATCTTTTACAATCGCCCGCTGTTCTTCTGTTCCGTTATCAACAGACCGTTTAATTGAAATCTGGTCAATTACTTTTAAAATTTTCATAGACCTCTACATCCTTTATCGCAGATTAACGGGCAGTAATATCCCTACCTCATATTTTCAATCAAGACCTAATTAGAAATCAGGTAGGGATAAACTGCCCATAAAGGCCCGATTGGTTCAACTAACCATCAGTGGAAGAACACCACTGATGGAAGTTTCACTTTAAGTACGAATTTCTTCTCCAGCTATTACTTCCGTAAGACGTCCAACCAGCTCGCTTATGCGTTCATCCTTCATGCGGTAGCTGACAGGATTGACAATCAATCTTGAAGTGATGCCGACGATGGTTTCGTATTCAACGAGCCCGTTCTCTTTTAACGTTCGGCCGGTTGATACGATGTCCACGATCCGGTCTGCCAGCCCGATCATAGGCGCAAGCTCTATGGAACCGTTCAATTTAATGATCTCCACCTGCTCCCCCTGCTCACGGAAATACGCTGCCGCAATCTGCGGATACTTCGTTGCAATTTTAGGAGCAACATCGTTCAGCCTGGTATTTGGCAGTCCTGCGACCGCGAGATAGCAGGCGCTGATCTTTAAATCAAGAAGCTCGTAAACATCCCGCTCTTCTTCAAGCATTACATCCTTCCCCGCAATCCCAAGGTCTGCCACACCATGCTCTATATAAGTTGGCACATCCATCGGCTTTGCAAGGATAAAGCGAAAATTCTCTTCAGGTACATCTATAATCAATTTACGTGAATCATCAAATTCCGGAGGCAATTGAAAGCCTGCCTGGCGGAGCAATTCAGCCGCTTCTTCAAAAATGCGGCCCTTTGGCATCGCAATCGTTAAAACATCACTCATTTTATGCTCTCCTTTCCAGCTTTTCCGACTAAAAAGGTAATATCCTCATATTGGCTGGTGCAGGCATCGATGTCCTTGACACCGCTAATATCCTGCAGAACCACTTTCTTTCCGGCAGAACGTTCCTTCTTCGCAAAATCGAATGCCTCTTTGCGGCGTTCCGGACTGTATAGAACGCAGTACACAGGTTCAGCCGCAATGCTGTCTTCCAGAGCCTCAAGCAGGCGGTCCATTCTGATGGCAAAGCCGGTTGCTCCCGTATCTTTTCCGAACTTTTGGAGCAGCAGATCATAGCGGCCGCCATTTCCGATCGGGAAACCAACATTTTCCGCATATACCTCAAAAAGAATGCCCGTGTAGTAGCTCATATGGCTGACGAGCGTTAAATCAAATTTAACTGTCCCTTCCTGGCCGTAGTCCTGCATAATGCCCCAAAGCTGTTCGAGCTCGGCTAATGCTTTTTTTCCTGTGCCGTTTTCCAGAAGGCCATAAGCAATCTCAATGACTTCTTCCCCGCCTCTTAATTTAAGGAAATCGAGAAGCCTTTGTTTATCAATGGATGAAAGAGCCAGGCTCTTAACATGTTCTCTGTACCCGACATAATTTTTCTCATATAAAAATCTTGTCAGGTTTTCCACTCTTTCTTCCGTTCCTAAAATCTGCTGGAAGAAGTCCCGGACAAAACCGATGTGGCCGGCGGAAAGCTGGAAGTTCTGAAGACCAGCTTCTTTTAAAGCAGAGATCATCATCGCCATCCCTTCGCCATCCGCACTGATCGTATGGTCGCCAATGCATTCAACACCGATCTGCTCAAACTCAGCTGGCCTGCCGCCCTCCCGCTGCTGGGCGCGGTATACATTGGCAGAATATGCAAGCCTTATAGGCAGCTCGTCTTTTAAAAGACGGGATGCTGCCACCCTTGCGATCGGCGCTGTCATATCCGGCCGCAGCACAAGGGTATGGCCCTGCTGATCAAGCAGCTTGAACAGCTGCTGATCAAGTATTGCTGATGCCGCTCCAACTGTTTCGTAATATTCGAGTGCAGGCGTTTCGATAAACTGATAGCCCCACCGTTTCATTTCCTCCTGGATGGATGACCGGACTGCTGCCTTTCTTTCATATAAATCTGGTAATGTATCTCTCATGCCTAACGGCTTTTCAAACATAAATAATCGGCTCAAAAGTATTCACCTCTATGACTTAAAAATTCCGAATCCTTTAGTTCGCTAATATGGTAGCAAATTGAAGTTATATGTAGTTTAACGCGCAAATTCTATGCCGTCAACCAAAAGAATCAGAAAAATAAAAAAGACTCCCTTTTTTTAAAAACGAGCTTTCATATAGTTTGTACTTTTTTGGAAAGGTTATTTGAGTTAAAGACTTGCATCTAAATATATCGAGCATCTTTTGGAATCTATCCAACATCTCACAATAATAAAAAAAACCGCCAGCCTAAGCTAACGGAGTTTGGTCTTTATTAATGCCATATATCGGATCATCCGCCCAGCGTGCGGCAAGTTCTTCCTTTGTATAGATGACACGCATCGGGTTGCCGCCAACAAAAGCGCCAGACGGGACATCTTTATGAACAAGCGTTCCAGCTGAAACAATCGCACCATCTCCGATCGTGACGCCGGGAAGAATGGTTGAATTGGCGCCAATCATGACTTCGCTGCCAATTTCAACCCTCCCGAGGCGATATTCCTTAATCAAATATTCATGGGCGAGGATCGTAGTGTTATATCCAATGACCGTGTTGCGGCCGACACATATTTTTTCCGGGAACATGACGTCCAGCATAACCATGAGTGCGAATGATGTCTGATCCCCCACCTTCATTCTCAGGAAATTACGATAGAGCCAATTTTTCATACCCAGAAATGGCGTGTAGCGCGCAAGCTGGATCACAATAAAGTTTTTGACCACCTTCAAGAACGGAACCGTTTTATACACATGCCAGAGAGAATTGCCTCCCTCTACCGGAAAACGCTCCGTTTTTCTCATTGGTTTTCTGCCTCAAGAATATCGAGCAGGTCAGCCATATTGTCCAGCATATAATCCGGTTCAAAGCGCGCGAGGAAATCACGGCCTTTCGCTGTCCAGGCAACACCAGCCGTTTTTGTGCCGGCGTTTTTTCCTCCATCGATATCGTGCGAATTATCGCCGACCATAATAGCTTCTTCCGGCTTCGCATCCAGCAGGCTTAATGCCTTCAAGATTGGCTCCGGATCGGGCTTTGGCTTATCCACGTGGTCGAGCGTAACAACCACGTCGAAAAACTGGTCAAGATTTGTCAGCTTTAAGCCCTTTTCAACTACATTGGAAACTTTTGTCGTAACAATGCCCAGTTTATATCCCGATTCTTTTAAAGTCCGAACCGTTTCAAATACGCCAGCAAATTCTTTCACAAGCACGTCGTGGTTCTTAATATTGTACTCCCTGTAAACCGAGATCATCTCCTCCACTTTTTCCGGGTTGATGGACTCGAATGTTTCATGCAGGGTCGGCCCCATGAATGGGAGAACATCTTCCCGCTGATAGCGGTCTGGATAATATTTTCCCAGCGTATGCAAAAATGAGGAAATAATCAATTCGTTTGTGTCGATCAATGTTCCATCTAAGTCAAATAATAGTGTGTTAATGCTCATATGTTGCTTCCTTTCTTTTTGCCAGATCAGCACGCTTCCAGATCGCTGCCACTGCCAATGTCAGGATAATTGCCACACCCAGGCGAATCAGCAGAAGCGGTAACACCGGAATGCCAAGCGGCACAAAAATCAAAGTATCTTCAACGACTGCGTGGCAGGCAACGAGGAAAATAAATGCGATCGTTACATCTCGTTTACTGACGCCATCTTCCTCTACTGCCTGAATCATGACGCCCGCCCCATAGGCAAGGCCAATCAGCAAGCCGGCTGCAAGAGTTGTAGACGTATTTTCTTTCATTCCAAGTGCCCTGGTCACAGGCGCCATCCATTTTGAAAAAACAGCAAGCCATTGCTTATCTTTTAAGATTTGAATAATAATCATCAGTGGAATGACGATGATGGCAAGCTGGAGAATACCGAGCAATGCAGTCTGCAGTGCATCCAGCAGGATGGGCAATGCACCGGATACCAGCTCTTCTTTTGCCGGAATAAATCCGTACTTAGCAGTTTCGGATCCTCCCTGCCAAACAAGGTTGATCACAATCGCGCTTAAAAGCGCCAGTCCGATGCGTACTGCCAGAACGACCCAAAGCTTAACGCCGACCTTCAATGCCACTCCGGTTTCAATCAGCATATTATGTGAAAAAGACAGCATGACGGCAATAATAAATACTTCTTTAACCGAGAGATCGAGCGTTAAAATGGCTCCAATCCCCGCATACAAATTTAAGAAGTTCCCCAATACAAGCGGTATGGCTGCATCTCCTGACAGCCCAATCAGATTCATAAGGGGCGTGATCAGCTTGATTACCCATGGAAGCACTGGCGTATGCTGAAGCAGTGCCACAATCAGCGTGACCGGGAAAATGACTTTCCCGAGTGTCCATGTTGTCTTTAAGCCGGCCATCAGCCCCCGTTTGCAAGATTCAACCAGCATCTCTACTCTCCCCTGTCCGTTATTTCCCCTCGGCTTTATCCAAATAACGAGCTTTGGCAAGACCCTCTGCTCTTCTATAAAAAATCAGGACTAGCGCACCAATAATAAGAACGATAGATATCGTCTGAGCAATCCTTAAATTCTCAGTAAGCATCAGGCTGTCGGTCCGCAGGCCTTCTACAAAGAAACGGCCGATCGAATACCAGATTACATACGAGAGGAAAAGTTCCCCGCGCCTTAAGTTTGCTCTTCTTAATAATATAAGAATGATAAACCCAATGATATTCCAGATTGATTCATATAAAAACGTCGGATGATAATAGGCACCGTTAATATACATCTGGTCAACGATAAATTCAGGCAAATACATATTTTCCAGGAATGCCCGGCTGACTTCCCTGCCATGAGCCTCCTGGTTCATGAAGTTGCCCCAGCGCCCGATTGCCTGCCCTAAGATGATGCTTGGCGCTGCAATATCAGCCAGCTTCCAGAACGATATCTTCCTTTTCTTTGCAAAAACATAAGCTGTGATGACAGAACCAATCAAAGCTCCATGAATGGCAATTCCGCCATTCCAAATTTTAATGATTTCACCCGGATTCTGCGAGTAAAAATCCCATTGAAAAATAACGTAATAGATTCTTGCAGAAATAATCGCAATGGGAATGGCCCACAGCATCAAATCGGCAAAAATATCTTTAGGGAGTCCCCTTCTCTCCCCTTCTCTCATCGCGATAATGAGTGCAAGTGCAATGCCAACACCGATAATCAGGCCGTACCAGTGGACCTGAATTGGCCCAAGGGATATGGCAATCGGATCTAACGGCTGAATATTTTTTTCCATGATCACTTCTCCTTCTCATCGAAAAGCGCAAGGCGCCCGCTCATCGGCGGCAAGCATAAGACAAGCCGGCATGAAGGCTGTTTTTTAACCTTTGTGACGGATTGGCTTAGACCTGAGAGCCGATGGCGCCTGGAGCTAGACAGTTATCTAAGTTCAAAGATATAAATTCTATTATTGCAAGAAAAGCGCATGCACCTCTGGGGTGGTTTTTGCCACACGCGCTATAGATCCTAAGCTAGTCAGGCTTATCAGCTTTCAATCAAACGTTTGATTGAAAGTGTTTTGCCCTCTTTAACGATCATCATGGTCTCCGTCCTCAATCACATCCGACAGGCGGTTCGTGAACTGTTCCGCTGCATTCATCCCCATTCTTTTTAATCGGAAATTCATGGCAGCCACTTCAATGATGACAGCCAGGTTTCGTCCGGGTCTTACCGGAATGGTCAGCTTTGTAACTTCTGTATCGATGATTTTCATCTTTTCTTCATCAAGGCCAAGACGGTCGTACTGCTTTTTCGGATCCCACAGCTCCAAATTCATGACCACAGAGATTTTCTTATAGCTGCGGACTGCTCCAGCACCAAACAGGGTCATGACATTGATAATGCCGAGGCCGCGGATTTCAAGCAGATGTTCAATCAATTCCGGTGAGTTTCCGACCAGGTAATCTTCATCTTCCTGCCTGATCTCCACGCAGTCATCCGCAACAAGGCGGTGTCCCCGCTTAACTAGCTCAAGCGCCGTCTCACTCTTACCAACTCCGCTTTTTCCAGTTATCAGTACCCCTACCCCATAAATATCGACAAGGACGCCATGTACAGCTGTGGTTGGAGCAAGCTTGCTTTCCAGAAAATTGGTCAGCAAACTGGAAAAACGAGTCGTTTTCTGTTTGGAGCGGAGCAGCGGAACCGATTCTCTCTCTGCCGCTTCAATCAGTTCGTCAGGTATATCCAGTCCTCTCGTGACGATTATGCCGGGTGTAATATCTGTACAGAGCCGTTCAAGCCGGATCTCCCGCTCGGAATTATTTAACTTTTCAACAAAAGACAGCTCGGTTTTCCCGACCAATTGAATACGTTCAGCCGGATAGTAATCAAAATAACCAGCCATCTCCAGGCCCGGACGGGAAATATCACTCGTCGTAATCGGCCGGTTAATGCCTTCCTCTCCGGCAATCAATTCGAGCCCAAATTTTTCTATAATATCTTTTGTGCGCACTTTTACCAAAATAGGTTCCTCCTTTAATGCTGGCACTTCTGGATGATCTCTTTATATGTAACTTATAATTTCTAAAAAATTCACTCTGAAGTTTCACTCTATTTTAGCACTTTTTAACGCAGAACCAAATTTCTGAAAACGATTTTTACAAAATTAACACTAGGCCCATATGCTTAATCCTTCTCGACAGGGACAATTTTCAGGGATATTCTGCGTATAAATATGATGATATGCTTTTTGTAAAAATATTCAGATGGTATAGACAACTATACTAAACCTTGGTAATATGATTATGTAAGCGAATTCATTTACATTTTTTAGCTTTTATTACGTTCATTCATTTTTAAAAAAAGAGGGGGAAAAACTCATGCGTAAAGAAGAACGCTTGGCGAAAGAGATTACGGAGCAGTTGGGCGGCACCGGCAATATCGCGGAACTGGCCTCCTGCATGACCCGCCTTCGCGTGAAGCCGGTCGATGAAAGCAAAGTCAACCTGAATGGCATCAAGGATATTGATGGCGTTATGGGTGTGGTGGAAGCAGAAACACTCCAAATCATCCTCGGACCCGGGATCGTCACCAAGGTAGCTGACGAAGTTTCCAGGATGACAGGCAAAAATGTTTCATCCATTGATGATGATGAAGAGATTGACACTTCATTGGAAGGACTGGCAGCCCGGACGAAAGCCGGACTCAATGAGAAAAACGCTACTCCTTTCAAGTTATTTTTAAGAAAAATTGCAAGTATCTTTATCCCGCTGATTCCAGCTATCGTTGCTTCCGGTTTGATTGCAGGGATCAATAATGTAATCATCAAATCAGGCGGAGACCCGGAATCCACGCTCGTTCAAATGCTTGATTTGATTGGCTGGGGTTTATTCGGTTACCTGGGCGTGTTTGTAGGTATTAACACAGCGAAGGAGTTTGGAGGGTCTCCTGCTCTAGGCGGTGCAGCCGGTATTCTATTAATCAATCCCGGCCTTGCCAATATAACTCTTTTCGGTGAAGCATTGGTGCCAGGCCGGGGCGGCTTGATTGGAGTCATGCTCGCTGCTGCGCTTGTGGCCTTTTTGGAAAAAAGAATCCGCAAAGTCGTTCCATCAGCAATTGATATTATTGTAACACCGACACTGGCATTATTAATTACAGGCTTTGCGACATTCTTTGTCCTGCAGCCTGTTGGCGGATTCCTGTCTGACATTATCACAAAAGGTCTCCTTGGCGTTCTGGATGTTGGCGGCATCCTGGCTGGCTTAGTACTTGCCGGAACCTTCCTTCCGCTTGTTGTAACTGGGCTGCATCAAGGTTTAACTCCAGTTCATATGGAATTAATTAACTCAATCGGTGACGATCCGCTCCTGCCGATTCTTGCAATGGGAGGCGCCGGCCAAGTAGGTGCGGCATTCGCCATCTACTTCAAAACAAAAAATGCCCGTCTGAAGAAAGTGATTAAAGGCGGACTTCCGGTTGGAATGCTCGGTATTGGTGAGCCGCTTATTTTCGGGGTGACACTGCCGCTGGGACGTCCTTTCTTAACAGCATGTCTAGGAGCTGCTGTGGGCGGTGCTTTCCAGGCGTTCTTCAAGATTGCTACAGTAGCCATCGGGGTTTCCGGCATACCGCTTGCCTTCCTCGTTCACACAAATCAAATCGTACTGTATCTGATCGGCCTTTTAATTGCCTATGCGTTTGGCTTCCTGTTCACATGGATGTTCGGATTCAAAGAGGAAATGGCTAAAAACATATAGAAAAGCGGAAGCGCTTTGTCCACAGAGGAACGCAGACTAACCAACGCCACGTCCTGTGGCAACGTCTGCATGCCCCCCTCCTCCCAAAAGCTGTCGCTTTCGGTCGTGCGATGTTTATGCTGACGAGGCCTTCCTTGTCCTGGGGGCCTCAAGCACAAGACGAGCCTCACGGAAAGGCGCTCTTTGCCTTTTTGGGAGGATTGCCAGAAATGTGGAGGTGACAGCCCAGGGACGACAGGCATAAGACGGTTTCTGTAAGTAGGCGTTCTTCCTTCTGAAAGGAAACGGCTTATGACCCGAGTCCATAGGAGCCCTTGTGACCTCGAGGGGGTAGGCGCTGGAGCTAGGCAGTTATCTATATTCAAGATTTTATATTTTCTAATTTAGGAGAAGGAGGAGCATTCCTCCTTCTTTACTTATGAAGTCGCATTTTTGAAAAATTCAGACTTATAGAGGTGACTATGATGCTTGGAATATCAGTTTATCTATCAGAGGAGCGCCAGCTTCAAAATGCAAAATGGATTGCGCGGGCGGCTTCTCACGGCTTCACATCCATCTTCACTTCCCTCCATATTCCCGAAGATGACCACAGCACATATAAACAATTGCTTCAGAACCTCGGTGCTCTTGCAAAGCAGCATCAAATGGAACTCCTCGCCGACGTTTCCCCTCAGTCATTGGACCATCTAGGATTGGACTGGGGAACGCTCGATACTCTTCTTGAATGGGGTCTCTCCGGAATCCGGGCAGACTACGGCTTTACTTCTAAGCAGATTGTTGAACTCTCTAAAAAAATGAAACTTGGAATCAATGCGAGCACTATCTCTGCTGCAGAACTGCAGGAGTGGATGGAAGCGGGATTAAACGCCCATAATGTTGAAGCCTGGCATAATTTTTATCCGCGGCCTGAAACGGGTTTGGATAAAGACTTTTTTATAGAGCGAAATCGGTTCCTTAAAAGCATGGGGATAACCACCATGGCGTTTGCGCCTGGTGACGCTGAACATCGCGGACCCATTTTCGCAGGGCTTCCTACTCTTGAGAAGCACCGGGGCTATCCACCCGCTGCGGCGGCGGCTGAATTGATGAACAGCTGCTATACAGACAAGGTGCTGATCGGTGATCATTCAGTAAAAGACGGGACTCTTGCACAACTGGCGAAAATCGCCAATGCTACTGTGCCTCTCCGAATCGAGCTAATTGGCGGACAAACCTATGAGGAGCTTTTTAACAAACCTCATACAAATCGGATGGATCCTGCCCGGGATGTTGTAAGGTCAGTGGAATCAAGGTCATATGCTGGCCAGGGATCAAATAAATGGGAACCTATGAACCAGCTGGAACGTAAAAAAGGGAGTGTCACAGTTGATAATATCCTATACGGCCGCTACGCAGGCGAGATGCAGATTACTTTAGCAGATCTCCCCCGGGATGAACGCGTGAATGTGATCGCAAGAGTTATGGATGAGGATCTGCCACTCCTTGACCAGATCAAGGCAGGAACTAAATTTCAATTAATAGTGAGGGATTAACAATGAATATTACAAAGCTAAATACCGAGCAGCGAAACCCTAAAACAATGGAAGTAGATTTAATGACAACCGAAGAAATTATTACAATCATAAACCAGGAAGATGCGATTGTTCCAAATGCCATTGCAAGAGAAATTCCTCACATTGTAAAAGTGGTGGATGAAATTACGGATAGTTTTAAAAAAGGAGGCCGCTTGATTTACGTTGGTGCAGGCACCTCAGGACGCCTTGGCATTATCGATGCTTCAGAATGTCCGCCCACTTATGGAACGGACCCGGAAATGGTTGTCGGCATTATTGCCGGCGGCAAAGAAGCCATGACCGAGGCAGTTGAAGGCGCCGAGGATGACAGTGAACAGGGACGCCAGGATGTCGCAGATATTCAATTGTCGGACAAGGATGTGCTTGTCGGCATTGCAGCGAGCGGCCGTACGCCGTATACGATCGGTGCTCTTCAATATGGAAATGAAGTCGGTGCTGTTACTGTTGCTGTTGCCTGCACTAAAGACTCCGAAATGGGGAGAATTGCAAAATATACGATAGCACCTATCACAGGGCCCGAAGTGGTTACAGGCTCTACAAGAATGAAAGCAGGCACTGCACAAAAGCTCGTCCTGAACATGTTAACAACAGCTTCCATGATCAAACTCGGAAAAGTATACGGCAATCTGATGGTGGATGTGCAGATGACAAATGAGAAGCTGTTTAAACGTGCTGAAAATATCGTCAAAATGGCCACAGGTGCATCTGATGAAGAAGCCCAGGCCGCTCTCAAAGAACAAAACCATAATACAAAGGCTGCGATTCTTCAAATTTTAACAGGATTAAAAGGTGAAGCAGCCGCCAGGCTTCTGAAAAAGCATAATGGTTATTTACGGGAAGCCATTGCGGAATATCATACTAAATAATCAGATATATTGTATGAAATTCCCTTAAAACTCAAATTAATAGGATAGAAAGCGTCCACCCGCCTTCTATCCTATTTTAGTTGTATAGACCAAAACACCAGATAGAGTTAATTATCCCAACTGGTATAGACATCTAAACACAAACCTTTTATAATAAAAGTATCATTCAAACGGAGATGAACTAAAATGAGCCGTCTATTACTGAAAAACGCTAGAATTATTCTGGAAAACAGCATGATTGATCAAGGGTTTATTCTAATAGAGAAAGACCGAATCTTAAAAACTGGAACTTTGGAGGAGCTTCCTGCCATCGGCCAGGATACAGAAATCATAGAACTTTCCCCTGAGCATACAATCAGTCCGGGGTTTATTGATGTTCACATTCACGGCGCTGGCGGTGCCGATACAATGGATGCAACATTTGAAGCACTTAACACGATGGCCAGCGTGCTGCCTGAAGAAGGGACCACCAGCTTCCTGGCCACGACTATCACACAGGAAAAGGAAAAAATAGAAGGCGCGCTGATCAATGCAGCCCACTTTCAAAAAGAACAAAATACTCCTGGCCAGGCGGAAGTAATCGGAATCCACCTGGAGGGCCCGTTTATTAACGAAGCAAGAGGCGGAGCCCAGCCGAAGGATCATATACTCGAGCCTGATATTGAACTTTTTAAGCGCTGGCAGGAAGCAGCAAATGGAACCATCAAGCTGATTACACTTGCACCTGAGAAAGCAAATGGCTATGAATTTATCCGCTACTTGAGTGAAAACGGTGTTGTCCCCTCAATCGGCCATAGCGATGCCCTTTTTACAGAAATGGAGAAAGCTGTTCAGGCGGGAGCTAAGCAGGTGACTCACCTTTTTAACGGAATGAGAGGCATGCATCACCGTGAACCTGGAGTAGCCGGCGCTTCGCTTTTATTCAAAGAATTGATAGTTGAAATGATTGCTGATGGAATCCATGTCCGGCCTGAAATGATCAAGCTTGCACTAAACGCCAAGGGCCCGGATGGAATGATCCTGATAACCGATTCCATGAGAGCAAAATGCCTGAAAAATGGCCATTATGATCTTGGCGGACAGGATGTAAAGGTTGAAAATGGCCAGGCACTGCTTGCTGACGGCACACTGGCTGGAAGTATTTTGAAAATGAAAGATTCCATTAAAAATATGATTGATTTTACTGATATTCAGCTGTCTGAAGCTGTCCAGCTTGCAAGCAGCAACCCGGCCAGACAGCTCAATATATTTGACCGGAAAGGCAGCATTTCGGAAGGAAAGGATGCCGACCTGGTTGTACTCGATGAGAACCTTGAGGTTGCCATGACTTTCTGCAGAGGCGTCAAAGCCTTTGAACGCGAGGTGAAAAGACCTTGAAAATCATTCGAACAGCCAATTATAACGATATGAGCCAAAAAGCTGCCCAGATGATGATTGAAAAAATCCGGCAGCAGCCGGATCTGACATTAGGGCTTGCAACCGGCAGCACACCAAAAGGAGTTTATGCTGAACTTTTTAAAGATCATCAAAAAAATGGCACTTCTTATGATAAAATCACGACGATTAATTTGGACGAATATATCGGCCTGCCTCCTTTCGACCCTAATAGCTACAGGCATTTCATGAATAGTGAACTATTTGATCATCTGGACATCCGGCTGGAAAACACTCACCTTCCAAAAGGAGCAGCAGAAGATATGCCACAGGAATGCGAACGGTATGAGCAGCTGATCAAGGATCTGGCAGATATCGATCTGCAGCTGCTGGGAATTGGACGCAATGGACATATCGGCTTCAATGAACCCGGCACGTCTTTTCAAAGCCGTACGCATGTCGTGGACCTGGCTGAAAGTACACGTAAGGCGAACGCAAGGTTTTTCAATTCTATTGAAGACGTTCCAGCCCAAGCGATTACTATGGGAATCGCTTCGATTCTTGATAGCCGGGAAATCATCCTGCTCGCTTCAGGTTCAGCCAAGGCAGAAGCTATCAGGCAACTGGTTTATGGAGAACCTGATGAACAGTTCCCCGCATCAGCTTTGAAGCTTCATGAGAATGTGACAATCATAGCCGATGAAGAAGCACTTAGTCTTGTCAGTAAGGATTGATGAGCACTACTAATAGTGATAGGAGAATTCCCATGATCGATAAGCAATCACCCATCCCGATATATCACCAATTGGAAGAGTATATTAAACAATTAATAGAAAGCGGCAAATTAAAGCCTGATGAAGCAATCCCTTCTGAGCGCGAGTATTCTGAGCAATACCAGATTAGCCGCATGACAGTCAGACAGGCATTAAACAACCTTGTCAATGATGGCTATCTATACAGGCAAAAAGGGCGCGGAACTTTCGTCAACAAGCAGAAGGTCGAACAAAAGCTTCAGGGATTGACCAGCTTTACTGAAGATATGAAAGAGCGCGGCATGGTGCCGAGCAGCCGTCTGATTTCATTTGAAATCATCCCGGCCGAGCCGCAGCTGGCGAGAAAGCTTGATATAAAAGAAAACACACCTGTTTATGAAATTAAACGGGTGCGTATGGCAGATAATCTGCCAATGGCGCTGGAAACTACCTGCCTGCCTGCTAATCTCGTTAAAGGGCTTACAGAAGAAATCATCAACAAGTCCCTTTACCAGCATATTGAAGAAAAATTGTCCCTGACCATCAGTGAAGCAACCCAGCAAATTGAAGCTTCCATCGCTAAGGAAACGGAAGTAAACCACTTGCAGGTCGAATCCGGATCGCCTGTACTGCTTATTGTCCGAACTTCCTTTTTAGAGGATGGCACGCCTTTTGAGCTTGTCAAATCAGCATACCGCGCAGACCGCTATAAATTTGTTCATACGATGCAGCGCGCCGCAAAATAGGAGAAAGCCCATCAGGGTTTTCTCCTATTTTCATTTTACCATGTCCTTTTGGAAGGTTTGTCCATATTATATACATGAGAATATTTTTTATTGAAAGGAGCGATTAGATGAAAATCATACTGGATGCCGGGCATGGATACAGCACCTCCGGCAAACGGAGCCCTAACGGAATGAGAGAATATGAATTCAATCGGGCTGTTGCCGAACTAGCAAAGGAGATGCTGGAAAGCTATCAAACCACAGTGGTTTCCTTTGCACACTCGGATGTACGGGACGTGCCGCTTGCCGAAAGGACCGAGCTGGCAAATAAACAAAACGCGGACTGCTATGTGTCCATCCATGCCAATGCTTACGGAACAGGCGGATGGAACAGTGCAGGCGGAATTGAGACATATGTCTACCCTTCAAAACCTCGGGAAGCGCTGGCATTAGCCCAAAAGATACAGCGAAACTTAATCAGTTCTACAGGCTTGCGGGACCGGGGAGTCAAAACAGCTGAATTCCAGGTTCTTCGTGAGACAAAAATGACTGCTGTACTTGTGGAATGCGGGTTTATGACCAATAAAGAAGAAGCTTCCCTTCTCCGGACCCCTCTCTATCGAAAACGCTGTGCACAAGCCATAGTAAAAGCAATCGCCGAACAATACGGCTTGAGAAAGAATGATAAAATCAAACAATATAAAGTTCAAGTTGCATTTTCAGAAAAGCAGCTTGCCGAGAAACTTGCCGGGAGTCTGAAGAGGGACGGCTTTAATGCCACCATCATTGAATAGAAAAAAGCCAGCATCACGGATGCTGGCTTTTTAACGCATTTACTTTTCCCTTGCCGGTTCGAGGATCGCTTTTTGAATGATCAGATTAACAATTGACATAATCACAGACACAAGAATCGCTGTGCCAAACCCGTCAATTTCAAAAGAATCCCCCATAAAGCCATCTGTAATCATTAATGTAACAGCATTGATGACGAACAAAAACAGACCGAGCGTTAAAACAGTGACTGGCAGAGTTAATATAATCAGGATTGGTTTCACGAGAATGTTCAGGATGGAAAGCATGAAGCTGGCACCGATGGCAGCCCCAAATCCCGATAAGTAAAACGAATCCTTAAAAAAACCGGCGATCGCTACAAATAGGACCGCATTAATCAATATTCCCAGAATCCATCTCATTTTCTACAGCACCTCTTCATTAGGAAGCAAGAACACAAGCAGAGCATAAATGAGTGTCATTGGAAAAACGCCTGTTGTAAATAATAAAACAATGAAAATCACCCTGAGTACGGTAGGATCTATACCGATCGATTTTGATAAGCCGCCCAATACCCCCGCTAATTTCCGGTTGCTGCGGGAGCGAACCAATTTATTCACAAAGAATCCCTCCTATCAAGAAAAGCGAAAGCCCCTTGCCCACCCCAGACCCCTCGAGGGGGCAGGCGCTCCTCCTAAAAAGCTGGCGCTTTTAGTCGTGCGATGATAAAGCTGTCGAGCGTTCCTTGTGGAGCTAGACAGTAATGTTCAAAATTTTATACTATCTATCAACAGCCAAATTCCTTACGCTTTACCAGGCAGTTGACCGCTTGATCGTGATCGTACCTGTTTTTGAGTCAGCCCTCAGCTTGAGTCCGCTGCCGCTTTCTTTTACAGACTTGAAGCGCAGCATTTTCTGAATCACTTCGCTCTTTTCTTCTATAACTTCAATACCCTCAATATCAGGGTGGAAACTGCCCAGATTGGTGCGAAGTTCTCCGCTGACAGCAGCGAAATCCGGAACAAACAAGTCGATGCTGCCCGTCGCTGCCTTCGCTTCGATCCATTCGCAGCGTTCATTTTCTGCCCTGCATGTTACATTTCCATTAAACGATTGGAGTTCGGCTTTTTTGAAGTCTCCTTCAGCCAGAATTGCACCATTCAACGTTTCGGCTTCTACATGATCAATTCGGCTTTTTTGAATGGTAATCTGCCCGTTGGCGGTTTCAGCCTCAACATTTTTACTGTTTAAATCACTAACCGTAATCTTTCCATTGGCCGTTTTCGCTTTAAAGTTTTCCACTGTTAAGTTTTGACTTTCAATCGGGCCATTAAACATGCGGATTTTCACATTTTCATATTCAGATCTTGGAATATAGATGACTGCTTCAAGCTTCATCCACTTTTGCTGACTGGAAAATCTCAGCCTTTGCCCCTCAATGGCAAAAATAACATCCTTCAGGAAATTTCTGCGTGCTTCATCCTGATTATCCACACGATAGACCTTAGCTTTGCATTCAACGCGGACATCACTTTGCTCCCATGGAATCACCTTAACTGTCCCATTGGCAACATCAATGTCCAGATCTTTTAAGTATGCGTCTGCATGCTGAAATATATGAGAGATCTCAACACTTTTCCCAAAATTAAAATCAAGATCGAGATCCTTCACTTTCTTAAATGCTGAATCTACAAAATCAATGATTTTTTCCTTGGCACTTTGTTGCTTTGAGCTGTATGGCTCACCCTTTTTAGCTTCTTCAAACTTAACCTCAGCAGATAGCTCCTTAATTAAATCCTCCTGCTTCTGTTCCATCGTCTGGTTTGTTTTTTCAAGCTGCTCCAGCAGAGTTAAAGCTTCGTCAACCGTAAGCTTTCCATCCTCGACCATTTTCAAAATACGTTTGCGTTCCTCTTTCATTCTTTGGCCCTCCTCTATTATTTCTATTCTTGCATCAGGACTTTTACCCCTTTAATGATATTCCAGATAAGTACAATTAATAGCAGAATGATCGTGATGCCCACAGCTGCAAGAAATAGGACCGGGATTTCCTGATCATTTACTGTGAACTGGGTCACCCCAGCAAAAACAATAAACGGAACAGGAACCAGCGGAATCAAATGTGATAAGAATGCACTCTTGGCATGCCGCTTCACTTCCGTGTCTTCTGATGCAAAAAATACAATGAGCGGAAAAATAAATCCTGCGAACATAATGCTAAAATAGCTTAAGGCAGACAGAACCTTTCTTGTTTCCATTGTTTTCAGCTCCTTTATCGCAGTCTAACGGGCAGTAAGACCCCCACTTCAAGACTCAGAGAAACCAATGGAGGATAAGTGGGGGGGCAAACTGCCCGTAAAGGCCCGATTGGTTCAACTAACAATCAATGGGGATAAAAAAACCCCACTGATTGAAGTTTCACCTTATCTGTCATACGGAAATGGAGCGCTAAAAGTTTCAGCCTCTTCTTCATTATAGAAAATCAAAGGAGTATTTTCCTTCATATTTCTAAAAATACATCTGCAGGCTGAGGGGTTCCATAGCCTCAAGTCGCATAGCTTTTTTCTATATTAAAAACCGCCTTTCTTGAAAAGACGGTTTTATGATTATGTCCTATTTATAGGCAGCTGCCAGGTCAGTGCGAGGCGCTTCCTTCTTTTTCACTTCGTCGATTTTATTGACAAACATTTGGAAAACTTTTCGTTTTTCATCCAAATCACGTATGTATTCTTTCAATTCGTTATACTTCTCTTCAAAAGGCTTATGATACATTTCGCGGATATTATCAATAATCTCTTCGTTCACAGTAGACTGGATAACCTGCTTTGTAATTCCATATTTGTAGGAATATACTTTAAGCTCTTTTTTAACATCCTCATATTCATTATTAATCTGATCCAAAACCTCAGAAATATCTTCTTTCCATTCTTCCAGAGACTTCTCTAAATAATCCTCCATAATGACCTCCCCTTCTGTTTCCAGGCAATAGCTTCCCTTATATAGGAGTATAACGCTGCTTGGTTACATCGATTTTGCTGGAACATTACATTGTGTTATCAAATGGTCAGAAAGGAAGGAACTTCAAATGGTTCTTTTGATTTGACCTGTTGATTTCCGCTCCAGGCAACAGGGTGCTAAAATCAATTTAGTAAGCTTTAAATTTTATTAAAAAGAAAAGCCTTCCATAATCCTATCCGCAATCATCTCATATCCCTTTCCGTTCGGATGAAGGGAATCAGCGAAGTACTGTTTCTTGTTTTTTCCCTTGAATAGTTCATTGGTAGAAATGTAGGTGATATTTTTATCTTCCGCTGCTTTTTTTCTTATGGAATTGTTCCAATGGTCAATATATTTTTCAATCTGGTCACCGTCCTGATAGGGATTGTATAGTCCGAGAAGGATAACAGGTGCATCACTGTTGGCGGTTTCCAGTGTTTCCAGGATTCCATTCAGTTTATCCTCATAAATGTCTTTAGCTTCAACCAGTTTTTCGTGATGGAGCGGATAAAGATCCCCTCCGTTGCTTTTCAGCAAATCGTTTGTTCCAATATATACGATAAACATATCTGCATTTTTAATATCCTGTGCCACTTCCGGTTTGAGCATTTGCTGAAGGACATCCGAAGATTTAAAGCCATACACTCCATGATTTGTTATTGTATAATTCTTCTCCGGAAATGTCCGATCCAGTTTGCTCTGCAGCCTGCCAATGTACCCCTCCTCAGTTTCATCTCCATATCCGTAGGTGAGCGAATCGCCAAAAGCTACAATCGATTGATTGCTTTCAGCCTTTTTTTCCTCTCCAAGAAATGTGATGGATAGATAGATGCCGAACCCAAGCAAAATAAGGCCTGCCAAAAGGTAGATTTTATTTTTCATAGTGAATGTTCCTTTCTTGGTTGAGATTATTGAGGGTTGCTGCAGACGCATGTTCTATACCCCTCATCCAGAAGAATTAATCTCTTTTACATAAAAAAGAAACAGTACCAAAACGGTACTGCTTCCTCCTAATTAAGCGTTTGTCACGCCCTCTTTCTCTTCAATTTGCTGTTTCATTCTCAGGCGGTCTCTTTCCAGGATTGGTTTGAGGTATTTGCCTGTGTAGGATTCCGGGACTTCGGCAATTTTTTCCGGTGTACCGGCTGCTAAGATGGTACCTCCCTTATCTCCGCCCTCAGGTCCCAGGTCCACTATATAGTCGGCTGCCTTGATGACATCAAGATTATGCTCAATAACCAGTACCGTGTCTCCATTTTCAACAAGACGCTGAAGGACCACGAGCAGTCTTGAGATATCATCTACATGAAGACCTGTTGTCGGTTCATCAAGAATGTACAGGGAGCGGCCCGTTGAACGGCGGTGCAATTCGGAAGCAAGTTTGACACGCTGCGCTTCACCGCCGGACAATGTTGTCGCAGGCTGTCCCAAAGTGATGTAGCCCAGGCCAACATCATAAATCGTCTGCAGCTTGCGGCGGATTTTAGGAATATTTTCGAAAAACTCCAGTGCATCTTCCACTGTCATATCGAGAATCTCCGAAATATTCTTCCCTTTATACTTCACTTCAAGTGTTTCCCTGTTATAGCGTTTGCCATGACATACTTCACATGGCACATACACATCAGGCAGGAAGTGCATTTCAATCTTGATGATCCCGTCTCCGCGGCATGCTTCACATCGTCCGCCTTTTACATTGAAGCTGAAGCGCCCCTTTTTGTAGCCTCGAACTTTTGCTTCATTGGTTGAAGCAAATACATCACGAATATCATCAAACACTCCGGTGTATGTTGCCGGGTTGGACCGAGGTGTCCGTCCGATTGGAGATTGGTCGATATCAATGACTTTGTCGAGGTGATCCACACCTTTAATTTCTTTATGCTCACCCGGCTTTGATTTGGCTCTATGAAGCTTTTGGGCAAGCCCTTTATGAAGAATTTCATTAATCAATGTACTCTTGCCCGAACCTGATACACCAGTAACGGAAATAAAAGTACCGAGCGGGAACTTAACATTCACATTTTTAAGATTGTTTTCTTTAGCCCCTTTAATTTCGATAAAGCGCCCGTCATTCTTGCGGCGCTCAATTGGAAGCGGAATGAATTTCTTGCCTGACAAATATTGCCCTGTCAGGGAGTTTGGATCATCCATTACCTCCTGAGGGGTACCAGCTGAAACGATTTGTCCGCCATGAACCCCTGCTCCCGGACCTACATCAATTAAATAGTCAGCTGCCACCATTGTATCTTCATCGTGTTCCACCACGATCAGGGTGTTGCCGATATCCCGCATATTTTTCAGTGTATCAATCAAGCGGTCATTATCACGCTGATGGAGACCAATGGAAGGCTCATCCAGAATGTAGAGTACACCTGTCAGGCGCGAACCGATTTGTGTGGCCAGGCGGATACGCTGGGCTTCACCGCCGGACAAAGTTCCCGCTGCCCGGCTTAATGTCAGGTAATCCAGCCCGACATTAATGAGGAAGCCTAGCCTCTCCTTAATCTCACGGAAAATGAGTTTGGCAATCTTCATTTCTTTTTCAGACAGTGTCAGATTCTCAAAGAAGCTGAATGCTTCCTCAATCGAATATTCTGTCACATGGCCGATATGCTTTCCTGATACAAGCACCGCAAGCGTTTCCGGCTTCAGACGGTAGCCTTTACAGGAAGGACATGGATGCTGGGCCATGTATTTTTCCATTTGCTCCCGGATATAATCAGAACTTGTTTCTTTATAGCGGCGCTCCACATTGCGGATGACACCTTCAAAATGGATATAATTCTCCCGCACCTGGCCAAAATCGTTTTCATATCGGAAATAAATGCTGTCCTTGGCGGATCCGTATAAAACTTTTTCAAGCAAGTGTTCAGGAATATCCTTAACCGGAACGTCCATATCAATTCCATAATGATTGCATACCGCCTCCAGCAGCTGAGGATAATATTGAGAGCTGGTCGGTTCCCATGGGGCAATAGCATTTTGCTTTAATGAAAGATCCTTATTGGGTATGACCAGATCAATATCTACCTCCAGCTTTGAGCCCAATCCGTCACATTCCGTACAGGCACCAAACGGACTATTAAAAGAGAACATTCTTGGCTCAAGTTCGCCGATTGAAAACCCGCATTGAGGGCATGCGTGGTTCTCGCTGAACAGCAGTTCTTCTTCCCCGATTACATCCACAAGCACCTTGCCATTGCCCAGATTCAACGCGGTTTCCAATGAATCTGCAAGCCTTGGTGCTACGCCTTCTTTTACGACAATCCGGTCGATTACTACTTCTATAGAGTGCTTTTTATTTTTTTCCAGCTCAATCTCATCACCGAGATCCATCATTTCTCCGTCGACACGGACACGGACAAACCCCTGCTTTTTGACATCTTCAAACACTTTTACATGTGTCCCTTTTCGGCCGGATACAAGCGGAGCCATAACCTGGAGTTTTGTTCTTTCAGGGTACTCCATAATCCGGTCAACCATTTGCTCTATGGTCTGTGAGGAGATTTCAATATTGTGAATCGGACAGGTTGGACGCCCCACCCTTGCAAATAATAATCGCAGATAATCATAAATTTCTGTCACCGTTCCCACTGTGGAACGAGGATTTCTGCTTGTCGTCTTTTGGTCAATTGAAATGGCAGGAGACAGACCTTCGATCGCATCCACGTCAGGCTTATCCATCTGGCCGAGGAATTGCCGGGCATAAGCAGATAATGATTCCACATAGCGGCGCTGCCCTTCTGCATAAATCGTATCAAATGCCAGTGAGGACTTTCCTGAACCTGAAAGTCCTGTCAGGACGACAAGCTTATCTCTCGGAATGGTGACATCTATATTTTTCAGATTATGGGCTCTGGCACCCTTTACAATCAGTTTATCCATCGCCATTTTTACGTCATCCTTCCGCTTTCAGCTCTAATATTAGATCACGAAGCTCGGCAGCCCTTTCGAAATTCAGGGATTTGGCCGCTTCCTTCATTTCTTTTTCCATATCGCCGATCAGCTTCTCGCGCTCCTTCTTGTTCAGCTTGCCGAGCTTTGCTGACGGCTGGTATTCTTCCTGCTCTTCTGCCGCATGTGTTGCACGGATTGAATCGCGTATATCCTTCTGTATAGTCATTGGCGTGATGCCATGCTTCTTATTGTACTCTTCCTGAATGGACCGGCGGCGCTTTGTTTCACTGATGGCTTTTTCCATGCTGTCAGTGATCCGGTCTGCGTACATAATGACATGGCCATTCGCATTACGCGCTGCACGTCCAATCGTCTGGATGAGTGAACGTTCCGAACGGAGGAAACCTTCCTTATCAGCATCAAGTATAGTAACGAGAGACACTTCCGGTATATCAAGTCCTTCCCTTAGAAGGTTGATTCCGACTAACACATCGTATTTACCTAGACGAAGCTCTCTGATAATCTCAATCCGCTCAAGCGTTTTTACCTCTGAGTGCAGATACTGCACTTTAATGCCGATTTCTTTTAAGTAGTCTGTCAAGTCCTCAGACATTTTCTTTGTTAATGTAGTGACAAGCACACGTTCATTTTTCTGAATGCGATCCTGGATTTCACCGATTAGGTCATCAATTTGCCCTTCGATTGGACGGACATCAATAGTAGGATCAAGCAAACCGGTTGGGCGGATAATTTGCTCAATCATTTCCGGTGTATGCTCAAGCTCATAAGGGCCAGGTGTTGCCGAAACAAAGACAGCCTGTTTCACATGCTTTTCGAACTCGGTAAACGTAAGCGGCCTGTTATCCATGGCTGAAGGCAAACGGAAACCATGGTCCACAAGCACGGATTTTCTTGCCTGGTCACCATTGAACATACCGCGGATTTGCGGCAGAGTTACGTGCGACTCATCAATCACAATTAGAAAGTCTTCCGGAAAATAATCCAGAAGGGTATACGGTGTTGAACCAGGCGGCCTTAATGTAAGGTGGCGGGAGTAGTTTTCTATGCCGGAACAAAAACCCATCTCCCTCATCATCTCAAGGTCATAGCGGGTCCGCTGCTCGAGGCGCTGGGCTTCAAGCAGCTTATCGTTTTCTCTTAATTCAGCAAGGCGCTCTTCCAGTTCTTTTTCAATGTTCTGGACGGCGATCCGCATTTTTTCTTCACGCGTTACGAAGTGGGATGCCGGGAAGATCGCAACGTGCTCACGTTCACCCATAATTTCTCCGGTGAGGGCATCTACTTCACGGATCCGGTCTATCTCATCCCCGAAAAACTCTACACGGATACAATGCTCATCCCGTGATGCCGGGAAAATCTCTACTACATCCCCGCGTACACGGAAGGTGCCGCGCTGGAAGTCGATATCATTGCGTTCATACTGAATGTCAACGAGCCTGTGAAGAAGCTGGTTCCTCTCAATCTCCATGCCGGTTCTGAGGGATAGCACCATTTCACTGTATTCTTCAGGAGAACCCAAACCATATATACAAGACACACTGGCAATTATAATGACATCTTTGCGCTCAAATAATGAAGAAGTCGCCGAGTGGCGGAGCTTATCAATTTCATCATTGATGCTTGCATCTTTTTCAATAAAGGTATCTGTAGAAGGCACATATGCCTCCGGCTGATAGTAGTCATAATAGCTGACAAAATACTCAACAGCATTGTTTGGAAAAAAGTCCTTAAATTCACTGTATAACTGCCCTGCAAGTGTCTTATTATGCGCAATGACTAGCGTCGGCTTGTTAACCTCTTGTATAACATTTGAAACTGTGAAGGTTTTTCCCGTTCCTGTTGCACCCAAAAGCGTCTGGTGCTTCTTGCCGGAATTAATTCCCTCCACAATTTTTTTGATTGCCCCAGGCTGATCGCCCTGAGGGGAATATTTTGAGACTAATTCAAATTGATCCTTCACCTATAAGCCTCCCGTTCAAATTACTTTTATCTATATATTAATCACAAACCAGCATTGAAAGAATTTAAGATCCGGGATGCATGGCTGATTTGTCAGTTTTTTACTCAAAACTCATATCATCATTCTACCACAAAGAGCCTAAAACAAACCAACAATATACGAACGGATATTCGTTTTTTTATTTTTGCCGGGTAAATATTGCTTGGGAAATATGCCGAATTCTTGAGGGTGGTGTCGAAGCAAGGTTAATCAAACGTTTGATTAACCTCCTGAAATTAAATCAAACGTTTGATTGATATTGATTAATAGCTGATTTTATGCGAGCAAAAATACAGCTGAAATTTCATTTTACAAAAAACCTGTCGATACGTTTGATCGACAGGTTCCGCAAAAATTATTCCGCACTTGGCTTTGTTTTGGGCTTCAGTTTTTGAGCGTACCAAAACCCGACAGTCAATGAAAGTGCGTCTATAACAATCAAGGCAAATGAATTTGTATACCCTTTATAGACAGAAGCAGCAATCAGTCCCACCGTCAATACAAGCCCAATCACACGATTATAGCTTACTCTCGTAAAGAGCAAAACCAGCAGGCCGGGCAGCAGCAGAGCTGACAAGTATTTTAATGCCAACCAAAACACCTTCTTTTGTTTATTCACAATGATTCAGGGTTTCTAACATTAGAATATCTTTTCATAAGAAGATGTACAAGTTTTTTCAGTGTTATTCCCTATGTTCTATCACATAATAAGAAAAAGTACTTATTATGGAGGAATGCATCATGGCAAGAAGAAAAAGACGCCCGCTTGTGCCGGAATCAAGAGCGGCATTAGACCAGCTTAAAAATCAGGTAATGGCAAACCAGGGATACCATGTTGACAATGAAAATCCCGATGTCGTGAAATATGAAATTGCCGAGGAGGCCGGTGTGCCATTGAAGCCGGGATATAACGGCCGTCTTACATCCAAACAGGCAGGAACAGTGGGCGGGAAGATTGGCGGAAGTATGGTGAAGGAGCTTATTCGGATGGCACAGGAACAGATGAAGGAACAGTAGGTAATCGTGAACTTCGGGAAAAGAATGAGAAAATTGGGGAAACGCAGACTAAATTTACGGAAAATATTATTCAGCAAATTAGGGAAAGAAACCTCCAATTTGAGGAAAAGACTCACTGAATAAGGAAAAGCTATCCCGCAAAGAGGATAGCTTTTGTTCTTATTCAGCGGCTTTCCGCTCTAGAAATTCCTGTTTAATGGATTTAAGCAGCTCCTGGTCTGTTACCAGCTGGAAGGCAGTGAGTGCGAGCCCTTTTGCCCCGGTTATCAGTGCTTCGTCTCCTTTTACAGATGCTGCAGCCTCACGAAACGGAACTGTATGGGCAACAAGATCATCTGCACCAATTTTAATATAAGGATGAATGGTTGGCACCACTTGGCTGATGTTGCCTGCATCCGTCGAGCCGATTCCATCTCTGTCCCCTTCAACGACCGTTTCTCCCAAGTCTTCAATCACTTCTTTAAACACTTGGTCATATGTCTTGTTTAACAGCAGGTTATCAACTTCATTTTGAAAAGCAATAACATTGAGCTTTGCTCCGGTTGCCAATGCGGCGCCTTCAGCGACAGCTTTAACCTTCCGTGTTACCTCATTAAGACTGGTTCTGGTTGTAGCACGGATGAAGAATCTGGCTTTTGCATACTCAGGGATAATATTTGGAGCATCCCCGCCATGAGTAATAATGCCATGGATTCGTACATCATCCTTTAATTGCTGACGAAGGGCATTAATTCCGTTAAATAGCTGAATAACTGCATCAAGGGCATTGATTCCTTCCTCCGGTGAAGCTGCCGCATGGGCAGGCTTACCGATAAACTCGAAGTCAAGCGGATCAACTGCCAGTGATGAACTGGTCAGGCGGGTATGGTTTGATGGATGAACCATTAGGGCAGCGTCAATGCCTTCAAGTAAGCCATGCTTCACAAAGCTGCCTTTTGCACTTCCATTTGGCCCGCCTTCTTCTGCCGGGGTTCCAAATACTACTGCCTCTCCTCCGGTCTCATCAATAACCTTGCTCAATGCAATGGCTGCTGCCACACTTGTTGTGCCAATGATATTGTGGCCGCATCCATGACCCAGCCCGGGAAGGGCATCATATTCTGCAAGGAATGCAATAGACGGCCCTGGTTTATCGGATTTTTTCCGGGCAAGGAAAGCTGTTTCATGCCCGGCCACTGCCCGCTCAACTTCAAAACCTTCCTTCTCAAGGATGCCTGAAAGCAAGCCAGAGGCAAAAAACTCCTCATTTCCTATTTCCGGGGTCGCATGGATCCGGTGGCTTGCGGAAAGATAAAGTTCTTTATTTCCCTCAACATTTTTCTTGATTGCTTCTTTCAGTTCAGATAGTGCTTTTACAGGTGCCGCCATCATTGTTCCTCCTTTATAAATAATTTTTTACCAGCCAATATCACTTAAAGGAATAAAAGTCGGGATCATGCTTCCGTCATATTCCTTCGTAATGAAATCAGCTACATCATCTTCCTGGTAAAGTTCAGCAATTCTCTTAAGCGTTTTGTTATCCTTGTCTTCTGTTCGGACAGCAATGATATTTACGTATGGAGTAGCGGTTTCACTTTCAATAAAAATTGAATCCTTAGTTGGGTTAAAGCCTGCATCTACGGCAATTCCGTTATTGATTACAGAAGCAGAGACATCCGGAAGTGCACGCGGTGTCTGCGCTGATACCATTTCTACAAATTCAAGGTTCTTCGGATTTTCAACGATTTTATTCAAGTCCAGGTTTCCGTCATAGTCCTCGGATAATTTAATCAGGCCGGCTTCCTCCAGTAAAAGAAGGGCTCTTCCGCCATTTGAAGCATCATTTGGAATGGCAATTTTGCCGCCTTCCGGAATGTCTTCTGCCGATTTTACTTTTTCAGAATAAAGCCCCATTGGTGCTAAAACAGTTGTCGCTATTGGGGTAAGATCCATATTATGCTCTTTAATAAAAGTGTCAAAATAAGCGACTGTTTGGAATGCATTCACATCAAGATCGCCTTCTGCAAGGGCAACATTTGGCTGCACATAGTCAGAGAATGTCACAACTTCAATTTCAATGCCTTCCTTTTCAGCCTTTTCTGCAATAAAGTCCCAGATGCGTGTATCAGAACCGCTTACACCTAATTTAATCTTCTTTGTTTCTTCTCCTCCAGTTGTGCTTGAGCATGCTGCAGTGAACACACCCAATGCTAAAATAATGAATGTTAAGAATAGTTTTTTCATGATGTATTTCCTCCTTATTTATCTTCTTCTGATTTTTTTGGATAAGATATTTCCGAATGACTGCAGGCCCTGAACCATGACAACTAAGATCGCAACGGTAATCAGCATGACTGTTGTATCGAATCTCTGGTAGCCGTAGGTAATGGCGAGGTCACCAAGCCCGCCGCCTCCGACTGCCCCGGCCATGGCTGATGCTCCGACCAATCCGATTGTTGCAATTGTAAAGCCTAATACCAGCGAACTAAGTGCTTCCGGAATCAGGAATTTTAATATTATCTGGCCTGGTGTTGCTCCCATTGCTTCTGCAGCTTCTATGACTCCCGGATCTACCTCAAGCAATGAGTTTTCTATTAATCTTGCAATATATGGCCCGGCATAAAAGACTAGCGGCACTACGGCTGCAGCCGTACCTATCGATGTTCCGACAATCAGCCTGGTAATGGGGATAATGGCCACCATTAAAATGATGAAGGGAACTGATCTGAAAATATTAATAATGCTGTTTATGATATTAAAAACAACGAGGTTTTCCAGCAGATGCCCTTTCCTTGTTACGACAAGCAATATACCAAGCGGCAGTCCGATAATAGCTGAAAACAGCAATGAGAATGCCACCATTTGAACCGTTTCGATTAAGGCTTCGATGATTTTTTCCTGATTAACTAGCACGTGTTGTCACTTCCTTTATTGAAACTTTTTCCTGGCTGATGTACTGTATAGCACGTCTGATTTCACTGTCCGGACCCTGGAATTCGACAATCAGGTTGCCAAACGGTGTTCCCTGAAGTTCAGTAATATTTCCAAACAGGACGTTGAAGTCGATATTAAACTTTTTGGCAACCTGCGAGAGGAGCGGCTGCCCGGCAGAATTTCCAACAAAGTTGATTCTAAATACCTTTTGAAGCCCTTGCTGTTTTTCAATCACTTCTTTAATGGAGTCAGGTATTTGATCATTCATGACAGTGCTGACAAAGTTTTTCGCTGTTTGTGTCTTTGGTGATGAAAAGACATTGAAGACGGTTCCTTCTTCGATAATTTTTCCTGCCTCTATTACAGCGACACGATCACAGATCTCTCTGATTACAGACATTTCATGGGTAATGATCAGTATAGTAATGTTGTATTCTTTATTTATTTTTTTCAGCAGCTGCAGGATAGAGCTGGTTGTCTGCGGATCCAGCGCTGAAGTTGCTTCATCACATAATAGAATGGAAGGCTGGGTCGCCAGCGCCCTGGCAATTCCGATCCGCTGCTTTTGCCCGCCTGACAGCTGATCGGGATAGCTGTTTGCCTTGTCTGCAAGCCCCACGAATTCTAATAGTTCATGGACACGCTTTTTGATGTCATCTTTAGGGATCTTAGCCAGTGTGAGCGGCATCGCCACATTGGCAAACACTGTTTTCGAATTTAAAAGATTAAAATGCTGAAAGACCATCCCGATGTTTCTTTTCACTTCGCGAATTTCTCTTACAGATAAAGCCGTCAGATCATGTCCACTGACAATGACCTTTCCTGAAGTCGGCTTCTCCAGCCAATTGACACAGCGGATCAAAGAGCTCTTTCCCGCACCGCTGAAGCCGATCACACCGAAAATCTCACCTTTGTTAATCTTTAAGTCTATTCCATTTAAAGCAGCTACCTGCTGTCCTCCGCTTTCATAGATTTTCTTTAAATTCTGAAACTCTATCATTCAGCATCTCTCCTTTTCTAAATGTTATATATAATTAATCCCATGGGAAAACTAAGAATTATATCCTGAAATTTACCCCTTCTAACAGAAGAGGTTTTTTGAAGTCCCCTCCTTATCTTTCAGGCTATCGCCTGCTGGATTTGGCACAGTGCAGTCTGCCTGCTGCCGAAGCTTCATTGGGCCAGGTCCCTCTGCTTCTCTCGATAAGAATTATTCATATGTTTATGAATAGAATCTTGATGCATTTTTTCGGATAAAAACAAAAACCCTCTTCTAAAGAAAGAAGAGGGCGGCATTTATCAATGGTCCTCTTCTTATCTTTCAAGCTACGCTTGCTGGATTTGGCACGGTACACTTTTGTCCGCTGCCGAGGTGTCATAGGGCCAGTCCCTCAACCTCTCTGGATAAGAAGATTTTTATTATTCGGTTGTTTAATATGCTTATTACTTTACCACCATAAAGAAAAGGATGTCAATCATTATTTTTCAAATATTTTCACTTGGGCCATTTTCAAAAATTTCCGTTACTTTAACAGAGCTGTCTTTACGGTGAATAATCATCACACCTGCCAGAGCGATTATACCACCCGCAATGGATAACATAGTCGGCACCTCTCCCAGCCAAACCCAAGCAATGACAAATGCTATTGCTGGTGTCAGATAAAGAGAGCTTGTCGCTTCAGAAGTCCCTCCTATGGACGCAAGAAAAGCTAGGGCAATATATGGAATTACCGTTGGAAAAATCCCCAAATAGATGACACTTAAAGTGGATTCGGCCGATGCATGAAAGATCTCATTACCAAGCCCAGGAAGATAAATCAGCATAAAACCAGTCCCTGCCCATACCGTATAGGATGTAAATGACAAAAATCCGTATTTATTAAAGTATTTAGTCTGAAACACGAAATAGATGCTTTCTGAAATGGAAGCAAGCAGGACAAATAAAATACCGGTTTGGATTTCAAACCCTCCTCCTGCACCAAGCGAAATAAGTGCGGCACCAGCAATACTGACTGCTGAACCAGTCCACCTGACCCTTCCAAACCTTTCCCTTAAAAATAAAGCAGCCAAAGCAGCCGAAAAGATCGGAGTCATTGATACAATCAAGCTTGCCGGTCCGGCGCTTACTGTTTTTTCCCCAATGTTGAGAGCTGTATGATAAACCGTAAAACCAAGGAATCCAAGCATAAAAATAGCAGGAAGATCTTTTATATCCGGAAGACGCATCCTTGTCAGCAGTGCTAAGACACCAAGTGCAGCCGAACCAACTAAAAGTCTAAAAAGGGCAAGGTGCTCAGGGGAGTACGATTCAAGCCCAGCCCGAATTCCCGGGAATGCGGATGCCCAAAGAATGATGATAGAACTATGCGCCCCGATAATCATAAATTTCTTATTTGCCAACTTCATCCCCCTTATCAACATTTCCAGCCATTATCTGTGCTGCTTTTCAGGATAATCAATAACTGATACAATGTCCTCAACCAATTAGGAAAGAATTTTGCCAGCCAATTTTCATAAAGGCGGTTATATGGATGGATACAGCACAATTGCCAAAATATCAGCGAGTTATTGAGACTATTAAAGGAAAGATTTCCAAAGGGGAATGGCCAATCGGAAGTAAAATTCCAAGCCAGCGGAAACTGGCTGAGGAGTTTGGAGTAAACCGAAGCACAATTATCACTGCTCTGGAAGAACTTTCTGCAGATGGACTAATAGAAGGGAAAACGGGAGTTGGCACTAAGGTTATTAATAATACTTGGACTCTGCTCGCTTCAAGGCAGTCTGCCAACTGGAGTGAATATATCGATACAGGGATACACAGAGCCAGCGAAAAAATCGTTCAGGAAATTAATGACTTAGAAATGGATCCCGCTTTTATACAGCTCAGCAAAGGAGAGCTTTCCCCTGAGATTTCCCCTGTGCAAACGATGCAGAAAGTTCTAAAGGAAGCTGCTGATGAATTGAGTGAACTCGGTTATGAGGAACCAAAGGGGTATTTGCCATTAAGACAGGCAGTTAGTGAATATTTGGCAGCATCTGGAATAGACGCTTCTCCTTCCTCGATACTTATTGTTTCTGGAGGGCTGCAAGCCCTGCAGCTTGTTTCATTGGGCCTTGTGCAAAGAGGGGCACCCGTATTTCTGGAAAAGCCCTCTTACTTATATTCTTTACAGCTTTTCCGGTCATCAGGCATGAATTTAAAAGGATTGCCGATGGATAAAGAGGGAGTTATCACGAAAAGCATCTCTTTGAAGAAATATGAAAAAGGGAAATCCATTTTATATACGATTCCTTCCTACCATAACCCGACTGGAATTTTAATGACAGAAAAAAGACGGAGGGAACTGCTTGATGTTTGCAGAATAGAACAGCTGCCAATTGTGGAAGACGATATTTATCGTGAGCTATGGCTTGATGAAATGCCCCCTCCACCATTAAAAGCAATGGACAAAAACGGCCAGGTCCTTTATATGGGAAGCTTGTCAAAAACATTGAGTCCCGGACTTCGAATAGGCTGGGTAGCAGCACCTGAACCTGTTATCGACCGGCTTGCAGATCTTAAAATGCAGACTGACTATGGTTCAAGTTCACTTTCACAAAGGGTAGCTGAAAAATGGCTGTCCACCGGCCTCTATCAAAAGCATATGGAAAGGGTACGTGAGCAGCTGAGAATTCGTCGTAATACTGCCCTGAATACATTAGATGCTCACTTGTCCGGGATAGCAGAATGGAATTCTCCGGAAGGAGGTTTTTTTATATGGCTGAAAGTACCGTCCAGTATTCCAATTCGAAGCCTCTATCGGCAGGCTATTTTAAGAAAACTGCTGATTAATCCCGGCAGCATATACAGTGACGGGCCGAATCATTTTATACGAATTTCCTATGCTTATGCCTCGCTGGGGGAACTGCAGGAAGGCATATTCATCCTTGGAGAGGAAATTAGAAAGCTCCTATGAGTTTGATACCTGACAAGGGATCCTTTTCACAGTTTGCATAGAGTGAAATTTATCCTATATGTCAATCCAAACATGTATTGTATAATGATGGAAAAGTGCCATTTTTCAAAAAGGAGGGACAGAAAATGATCATGACCGAGAATCCCGCAGATTTATTCGCGGATAAAGTCGAAGCGAGGAATCTGCAGCTGGCCATTCAGCATTCCAGCGATGTGATTGCAAGAGTAACCAAAGAAGGCATTGCTTTATATGTCTCCCCTTCCTGCTTGCCGATGCTGGGGTACTCACAGCAGGACTTTTATCGAAGCAGCCTTTATACATACTGCCATCCAAATGACCGGGACCTCTTAAGAGATGCTTTGGCCGAGCTTGAACAGCTTCCGCATAAACGGGAGACCTTTCGCTTCAGGCATAAGGAGGGGCATTATCTGTGGCTTGAAGCCAATTTTTCAGTCATTAATGACGATAAAGAAATGATGTGCATCATCCGGGATATGACACAGAGAATTATCATGGAAGAGGAGATTCTTGAAACACAGGAGAAGTACCGCTTTCTGGTGGAGTTCTCCAAGGATACGATAGGAATGGTCACACAAAAGGGGATTTGGACCTACATCAATAATGAAGGAAAAAAGCTTTTTGGATTCACGAGCATCAAAGAGATGATCGGCACCTCCCTCCACGACTACATTCCTCCTTCAGAACATTCCACTCTCGATGATTTTCTGCAAACAAAGCTAAGTGTGAATTTTGAGCTTAATCTGATCCGGACTGACGGACAAACGAGAAAAGCCGAAGTCCAGCTGATTCCAACCACTTTCAAGAACAGAAAGGTCTACCAAATCATTATTAAAGACGTGACCGGACAAAAGAAGACAGAGGAAAAGCTGCAGAATGCCGAAAAACTTTCCGTTGTCGGTCAGCTTGCCGCAGGCATTGCCCATGAAATCCGCAACCCGCTTACAGCCATAAAAGGCTTTACACAGTTATTATATGAAGAACATAAAGGAGATTTCGCGGAGGTCATCCTAAGTGAGCTGGAACGGATTGAAGGCATCGTCAATGACCTGCTCGTTCTCGCCAAACCTCAAATAACCGAAATGGAAGAAACCTGCCTGACAAACGTTGTAAAAAGTGTAATCACTCTCTTAAACAGCCAGGCTGTTATGGAGAATATCGTGATCGAACTAACACAGTCACCAGGCGAGTTTTATGTGAAATGTGAAAAAGATAAAATTAAACAGGTGCTGATTAACATCATTAAGAACTCGATTGAAGCCATGCCGGCGGGCGGAAAAATAAACGTGGATATCCGCCAGGAGGACCATTCTGTCATCATCAGTGTCGAGGATGAGGGAATTGGCATACCCGAAGAACGCCTCGCCAAACTGGGAGAGCCGTTTTACAGCACAAAAGAAAAAGGCACAGGCCTTGGCATCATGATCTGCAAAAAAATCATTAAAAACCATGGCGGAAATCTTTACATCCACAGCAGGGAAAATGAAGGAACAACGGTGCGGATTACTTTACCGCTTGCCTAATGAAAGAAGCCAGATGCCTGAACTGGCTTCTTATTTTTGAATAATAAACTCCTGTTCCTGCGGGCTATCCCCTATATGTACCCTTTCCTTATAAAAAATCTCATCCTCTGACATCAGCATCACAGTTGAACTCCTGGTTCCGTAGCCTTCACTTCTGATAAATAAAGGAGACAACATCCGCTCCCACTCCAGTGAAACTCCTGTTTTCGGAAGCATGTCATCAGGGGCAGGGTCTGCATTCTGGAGAAGTGTGAACAAGGCTTCCGTAAAATCCCCTGCTGCATGATCTATTATCTTAGATAACCCTTCCTTCCCCTTTTTCACCTTTGGCCACTCGGTATTCAGCACATGATTGCTCACCCCGTACACTCCTGGTCCAAGCTGTTCTATTCTATCTTCCACGTTCGAGTAATAAAAGAGCTCCTCCAAATTGCCCGCAAGCAGATTGTATCCGGGATAGCTGTTGCGGTGTTCAGATGCTATTTTCATAAATCTAGAAGGCGAAGCACTGCCTTTCAAGAAATCCGCTACGAGATCTCCTCTTGATCTTTTGCCATCTGTCACTGCGTTCGGATCACGGTAGTTTGTAAGAGCTGCAAATCGTCCATTCTTTGTGACACCCATCCATGTCCCCATCTTGCTTAAATCACGTCCAGCCAGAATGGCAGGATGGTCCTCCCAAAAATGGGCCGGTGCAGTCGGGCGCCCATAAAATTCATCGCGATTGGCAGCAACGATAAGCTTGTATGCCGGATGAACCTTATATGCGAAAAGGATTAAACACATTCGGATCACTGCTTTCGTTTTATTTATTATTTTAACTTTTCGGGAGGGAAAAACAAAAAATACCCGCTTTAATTATGTGAAATGTTAGATAAGAAGGGATCATGCCTTAATCTTTTTAAAGGCTAGAAAAGCCCAACAAGCTGTAACCTATTTGATGAATTATGTTAAATAAATTCAGCAATAGAAAAAGCCCCTTTTTTTAAAAGGAGCTTTTTCAATTTAAGTAACCGCTTCTTCCCTCGCTGTCTTCCTCGCCCTTAAAAATCTAACTGTATTTAAGACGATCGTTTTGGTCACAGCATAGGTAGGTATTGCCAGAATCATGCCGAGGATACCGGCAAGATTGCCTGCAACCAGCAATAGGATGATGATGGTGGCCGGATGTGTGTTCAAGGTTTTTCCGAGAATCAGCGGCGACAGCACATTTCCTTCAATCTGCTGAGCAATCACAATGACTACGACCACCAGAAAGGCTTTAGTCGGCGAGTCAAAAAGTGCAACGATTACGGCAGGTGCACCGCCCAGAAACGGCCCAACATAAGGAATGATATTGGTTATGGCAACAATAAGCGCCATGACTAGCGCATATGGCAAGTCGATGATTAAATAGCCAATAAATGAAAGTGTCCCAACAAATAATGCTACTGTAATCTGCCCCTGAATGTAGGAAGAAAGTGTCTCTCCTGTTTCCTTAAGCGTTTTAACCCCCTCTTCCCTGTAAGAAGCAGGAAGGAACTTCGAAACGGCAGCAGGGAACTTATCTCCGTCTTTAAACATATAGAAAAGCAGGAATGGCACCGTTACTATTGTAATCGCAATATTGGTGACCAGGCTGACTATTCCAGCTACCCCCTGTGTCACACGGCTTGGCAGGGTATTGGCATATTCCATAATGCGTGCTTCAATTTCTTCAATCGATATGTAGTCCTGCTCCAAAAACCATTTGAACTCTTCGGTGCTGGACATGGAGTTAACAAAGTCTCTTGTCGTCTTCGCATACCCCGGCAGGTCGTTGAATAATTCAGTCACCTGTCTGCTGATAAGCGGAGCAATGTTGCCAATAATCAGCATTACTAAACCGATAACAGCTGCATAGATGATCAATATCGCTGCCGTTCTCGGCACCTTGTAGCGCTGCAGCAATCTTACCAGCGGGTTCAATAGGAAATAGAGAAATCCTGAAATAATAATTGGAAAAAATAATGTTGATGCAAAAATGCCCACTGGTTCAAACAAAAAAGAAATTTTAGTTGATACATAAATAATTGTTAAGATAAGCAGCAATTGCAAAGTCCAGTATTGCAGTTTTTTCTTTGCCACAATGTCACCTTTTTCTTTGAATTGGATTAACTAAAGAATACCATATTCGTGTGTTTACTCCTAAGAAGATGCTACTTCTATTACGATTCGGAATTGAAAAGGTTTCGGAAAAAACAATCCATATAATTAAAAATCACACAATCCGCAAGTGGATATATTTACTCATAAATATCTCATTTTTTGGTTTCATCAATCCCATACAGGGTATAAAAGACTATAAATAACAAGCTTTTCCCCTCTTAAAGCCAGGAGTGAACAGACACATGAGTACAATAGACATTTTCAAGAAGGAACTCCTATTACTGAAAAGCGAAATGAATCGCTGTAAGAATGAAAAGATAAAAAAACAAATTTTTAATGATATCCTTCTCATCCAGAATGCAGTCCAGAACTTACTTTAATCTGCTCATAAATTAGATTCCAGCTGCTTTCTTTCCTCACTTGAAGAACAAAAAACCAGCATCCATTGGCTGAAATACTGGTTTTAGAAGTTATCTTCAAGCTTACTTTAATTTCCTGGCATTTCCCGGAATGGCCCCTATAATATCCCTGTTTTATATTATATCGTTTTTCTTAATTTCGCGGAATTAGATACCTGTAACTTGGATCAAATAGTTTGTCAAAAAGAAACGGAATAAACCTTTAGTAACAACCTTCTTCAACCGTTAGTTTAAGTATCTAAAGAAATTTTTAATTGCATCCATACGTATCTTATGACTACAATCCTCGCAACAAAAAATCTTAGCTTTATTTTCCTTAAATTGTTTATAATTTAGTGAACCTTCGTATACTCTGAAAATCCTTTTACAACTATAACAAAGTACCTCATAGTAAATCATTAAATCCTCCTAAGCGACACATTACTTTTTAGTTGATTTATCGAAGATTGTAACCAATTCCCTAGTATATTCCTGAACATCTAAATGAGGCTTTCTCGTTAATTCAAGGGTGAACCCGTCAATGGCACTTCTTATTGTTAACGCCATCACCCTTGCTGATGATCTGGTGAATTCTCTGAAAACTCCTTCCTGCATCCCTAGGGTAAGAATATTTTCAATCGGAAGTAGAATAGCTTCATCATGGTCTGCTGCAAACTGAAGTTTACCATCAGCAGTTCTCTTATTTGAAACCGTTTCAATAACAGCGAAAACATGCTGGCGATTTTCATCTATAAATGTAAGGTTGGATTCAATATACACCCGAAGCATGTCTTTAGGAGACTTTTGAGCTTCTATTCTTGGAGCAATATAGGCTTGCCAAGCCAAATAGTATTCGATAGGTATTTGCTCCAATAAGTCCTCTTTATTTGCAAAGTGATAAGAAATAACCCCCTTACTGATATTTGCACGCTTTGCAATTTGTCCTATAGAGGCTTGAGCGTAACCTACTTCTGCGATTGTTTCAATCGCACATTCCACAATTTGAGCTCTGCGGGCTTTTTCGATGAATGATAATTCTTTTTGGTTAGTTGGTTTGTTTTTTTTACTCATGTACTTATTTTAGTACAGTCGTACAAACAATTCAAACAAAAAAAACCATTTAGTTGAAGATTATCTAAATGGTTTTATGCAAATATCCTGCACCATTAGTTCAATAATACCTTACTCCATAATCTGGCCCGATTGTTGAACACAAGTTGAACATCGATCTTCAACTAAACTGACCCTTTTATGGAATAAGAAAAACTACCGATTCAGCAGCTGATCTTGTATATAAGCACCAAATAGTTTAAGTACACTTCTTTACAATTAAATAATTTTACCTTTCTTGTCTGGAAGGAAATATCTTATATCATCTTGTTTTCTAAGTTTTTATTTTTCTAATCTTAATATCCGAGCAATGTATAAGTATCTTTGTTTGTGAAAATAAAAGAATTTCATGTTGCAATTTCCTTTTACTCAATGGAAGGATTTCATCGTAGCCCCAATCATCAAGTCCTTTTCTACCACCGAAGACAATTTCATTAGGCTTATTACCATCAACATTTCTTTTAATATCAAAATCCATTAAGAACTTACGAACGTTTAACCATTGTATTTCATATATCCCCGCACCCTCTTCATATTGCTCAATGACCATTTTAATTGTGGTCGGGTCCTTTGTTTTCCCATTCTCTTGATTCAAAACCGTAAGAGAAACTACTTTACCATCATGGAATGAGTGGTTTTTTAAAAAATTTGATGTCTCTTTATTAAATCTGGGTAATAGTCTTTTTAATTCCTTAACATAGCCCATTACATCCCAATGGTCATCATCTACAAAATACTTCATTGAAAATTTCTCCTCTACCTATTCAAATTCCTTATCGAATACTATCTCAGAAAATGGTCCGATTGTGGAATTAAGAAAAACAACACTCTTCAACAAGCCTGCCCCTGTTGTTAAATAAGGAATATAGGCTTCCAATATACTCGTGCTCTCCATGTCTCCATGAGTACAGTTATGTAGTTTAATCAAATCCACTAGCGAATATTTATGTCAATTAAATGTTGAACACCCCTAATTCTACCAATTTTTCCAACTTGTATCATTAAGAACCTTAACTTAAAGCGGTTCCAGGCACCGGAAATTATACTGCTTGTTCAAGTGGAATAAAATGAAACCTTCTAATTGGTTAATACTCCCTATATAACCTAGTCTTTCATGACATTCCTCTTATATACAGTATAAATATAGATTGGTATATTCAAATTATTCCAAAAAATGAAAGGGGTTCGAAATGGAAAAATGGTATAACAAATTTATAGTTTTCTTCACTGCTCTAGTAATGGCTTTGGGACTGTACGCAGATCCAGCAGGTGCTGTTTCTAATTTAGCGAGCCCCGTCGCTGAAAGAGGTTTATCTGTTGAGATTGAGGAAGCGACGATATTTGAATTGCAGCATGAGATGCAGAAGGAGGAGTTAACCTCTGAGGAATTGGTTCAATTCTATCTCAATCGAATTGGGGAGTACGATGACAGCATTAACTCCATCATTACGGTTAACGAAAATGTATTAGAGGAAGCGAAACAACTAGATAAAGAGCGTAAAGCGGGAAACGTTCGCGGTCCCTTGCATGGAATTCCGGTTATATTAAAAGACAACTATGATACATACGATATGCAAACCACTGCAGGATCCCTGTCACTTGAAGGTTCCATCCCTCTAAAGGATGCCTATCAAACAAAAAGATTAAGAGATCAAGGTGCAATCATCTTAGGGAAAGCGAACCTGCATGAATTTGCTTTCGGATTCCAAACAATTAGTTCCCTTGGTGGACAAACATATAATCCATATGATTTAACAAGATACCCAGGTGGTTCAAGCGGTGGTACGGCAGCAGCGGTTGCTTCCAACTTTGCCGCTGTCGGATTAGGGACAGACACTGGTGGATCCATCCGAATACCATCGTCCTTTAATAATCTGGTTGGACTTCGCCCTACTATGGGACTTGCCAGCCGAGATGGAATCATTCCACTTGCACTATCACAGGATGTCGGCGGACCGATGGGACGTACGGTTGAAGATGTGGCTGTTGTGCTCGATGCAATTGCTGGCTATGACCCAGCAGATCCAGTTACTGAAGCGAGTATCGGGAAAGTTCCAAAAACCTATACTCATTATCTTAAGAAAAATGGATTAAAGAAAGCTCGGATAGGCGTTATTCGCGACCTGTTTGGGAATGATCCTGAAGTCAATAAAGTGATGGATCAAGTGATTGCGGACATGGAAGCGCTTGGAGCAGAAGTGTTCGAGGTAACAGTTCCCAGTCTTAGTCCAATTCTTTCGTATCCAAGCTTAAGCGGATACGAATTTAAATTTCAGTTAAATGATTATTTGGCTACCCTTGGGCCGGATGCACCTGTAAGAACCTTATCAGATATTATCGAAAGCGGGAAGTTCCATCCAAGTTTGGAAAGTGGATTAAAATCCCGAAATGAAAGAGAATCATTAGAGAATAATGAGGAATACCATGACATTATTACCAATCGTCCTAAAATGGCAAGGGAAAGCTTAATGGTAACGTTTAATGAACATGACCTTGATGCACTACTCTATCCAACTTCGAGTGCTTTACCGGCACAGGTGGGCAAAAGCCAAGGTGCAGGGAATGCTAATCGCTTAAGTCCTTATTCAGGGTTTCCTGCAATCTCGGTTCCTGCCGGCTTCAGTGACAACGGCCTTCCAGTCGGGCTAGAGCTGCTAGGAAAAGAATTCGACGAGCCAACTTTGATTAAACTAGCCTATGCTTATCAAGAAGGAACTAACCATCGAATAGCGCCTGAACTAAAATAAGAATCTTCAAAGAAAAGAGGCTATCTTCAATAAAGAAGAATCGCTTTTTCCTAAACATAAGAATAGGGATTGCTGCAGCGATCCCCCTTCTCTTAACATTAGCACCCGTTGAATAAGGAAAAGGCGCTCATTCTTATTGAATAATCGAGGTAAAAGCTGCCTGATTAGCAGCTGATCATGAACGTAAGCACCAGGGTATACTGCCCTTCAATTAAAAAAAGATCCCTCTTTGATCTAAGTTTGACAAAAGATAAAATGATCATTAGGATTCCAAACGTGCAGATAATCTGCATTGTACCCACGCAGCCACAACACGCCGTTAATTCGTCTAAGATAAAAGCCTTTTGGAAAATCAGCGTCTTCAGATAGTGTCTCCGAGGCTATTGTGATAGAGCCAGATGGAGCTTCATTCCGCTGCAAAGAATTCCCCGAATAACCCTCAGGCTGATCCAGATATTCCAGTCTTAGATAAGGTCCCAGTTCAAGCGGACACAATTCCAAACCTAGTTTGTTTGCTTTTTTAAAGAGTTGATCCGTAGTAGCTCCATCAGGGAAGCCAAGATTGCCTGCCGTTAGTTCTACGGTCTGAAGGTTGTACTTTGTATCAGAGGTAGTAAATTTATCATCAGCTAATAGTTTTTCTGCATACTCATTCATCAAGATAGAGTATTGTTGCAATTTCTGGATAAGCTGCGATTTCGTAAGTCCACCAACTTCTATTTTTCTGGTAATAACTTTAGAGTGTATTTTCTCATTTTCAAAACGCAATCGCAGTCACTCCTATCATATTGGCACATTTGAAGAACATATAAATATTCTGCAATCACCAATAAATTTCCTAAATAAACCGGTTCCCGTTGTGAAGTACAAATGTCTAACCCCTTGAAAATCTCCGATAAAATAAAGAATTAATGAGTGTAAATTCGAATATTTGTGTTTAGCCCTCAATTATAAAGTTAATTTCCCACCATGATAACAATAGTAATTTTCAGCTTTAAGATTTTTAATCTTTGTCAAAGACTGTTCTGCTTTCTCAACATTTAAACAAAATTGTGGATTAGCAATGACTAATTCATCATTCTCTTTAACAGCTGCATCACCTGTAATTACACTTTTTAAACTTGGAAAATATAATGAAATATGCCCTGAAGTATGCCCTGGTGTTGATATTACTTTACATTTATTATCTAAAATCATATCACCATCATTTACCTTTTCATCAATTGAAACATGCTTTAAATTCTTTAATTGCTGTATAAACCATTTACCAAATTCCATTTCTTCATTTGGCATGTTTTCTAGCATTTCTTCTGCTTGAACCAATCTCTCTGACTTTATTTCACCACTAATGTACTTTGATTCAATTTCACTAGCTATAATGTTAATCCAAGGACACCTTTCTTTAAAATCATATAAAGAACCTATATGATCATCATCGTAGTGAGTAATGATTATATTCTTTAAATTCTTTATTTCATGTCTATTTTTTAAAATTTCATTTTCAATTAAGGTAAAAAAATTTGTATACCCTGTATCGACCAAGGTTAGTTCATTATTCAATATAATTAAGCTAGGATAAATGTAATTTTTTTGCCCATTAGATTCAAATTCAATTGGTAGTTCTATTATCTTCATTTTTCTTCCTCCATAGTTTCCTATATAATTTCATCTTTTCTCCCTCGTTAACTCAAGCCGGTCACTTCTTATTTCTGGAAGTGAAATTCTTTAGTACAGCCCTGGCACTAAATCTCTTTTACCATTTTTAGAACTTCAGTTTCGCAGTAAAATGCTTATAGCAATTTACTGCACTATGATCCCTGGCAAAGTTTAGGGCGAGTTTATTGTACCTTTTTGATGCGCCCATTCTTCTGCCTTCTCCATTTTTTTGAGCATCAAGCCAACCTAATAGGCAAATCGTGTTGAAAGACTTAAAAGAAAATCTTTATTTGTCTCTTTAAATGGACTGGTATTCATATTATTCCCCTTTATAATTGAAGTTTTTATCTATCAAGATTAATAATTCTTCTCTCTTTAAAACAATCCCTTTTTCCACTAACCTGCCGCTTTCTTCACTTAATTGGCATTACATCTAGTGGCAGAACGCCATCCTGAATCCAATTTTCAATTATTCCATTGAAGTAATCAGGATTAGCTAATGAGATTCCGTGACCAGCATTAGGTATGATTATTCCTTCACAATTAGAATTATGTAAAACAATGTCTGCTGCTGATTTTTTCATTATTGCCTTTTCTCTTTCACCAACAGTCACTAATATTTTACACTCCGCTTTTTCGAAGCCTCTTGGTATCTCAAAAGACATGTTCTCTTCCAATATCCTAATAAGTGTACCTGATTTCATTAAAGAACTTTCTTTATAATAGGTTTCAAAATATTCTTCATCGAGATAAAGTGCTTTAGCTTGAAGTTTTGAAAATAATTTATTCTTAATGAGTGGAAATGTTAATTTAATTGAAGGAGCAATCATTGTTTTTATATATGGAGAAGGCCTAACTAACGCACTATTTATGATTGCATAATTAACCATATTGGGTTTCATACTCAGCATCTGAACTATAACTTGTGCTCCCAAAGAGAATCCGATGACAATTACCTCTTTTTCAAAAGCCTTTTTTTCTATTATTTCAATAACCCTCTCAGCACTATATTTAATAGTAAAATTCCCTATATTATCATCGTTGCTTTTCCCTTGTTCTGGTAAGTCTATTGCAAGACAATGATAATGACTAAAGTGTTTAATCTGTTTATTCCACATCCAACTACTTACACCACCTCCATGCAAAAAGACCATTAATGAGGCATTTTTATCTCCATACTCGTGATAATATAGACTCAAACGTATCCACCTCTCTAAATGAATATTGCTCATCCTGCTCTTTTAATTTGAAGAAGAAAAAAGCTGCTCGATTAGCAGCTGAACTTGAACATAAGCCCACTTCTCAATTACACAAATATAGGAATCAATAAACTAATTGCAAAGAAGATATATGCTATCTGGGTGATGGTATACATTGTAAGTTCATAGGATGAAAGTTTCCTTTGTTTTTTGGTTTTTCCAAAAGCCGAAGGTAGATAGAAGAACTAATAATAAGTATTACAATGGAAATTGTACGTAAGATTTCTGCATAAAATATCAAGACCCCTCAACTCCTTTTTATACACCCTCAGTGAGTAGCAATAGTCCATTCATTTCATTCACTAAATCTCTGTTTGTTTAAGTAGACACATATTTCACATCCAAATTATAACATTATTCTTCCGCTAAACTGCCCCGTTTGACATGAAGAAAGCTGCCTTAGAGAATGGCAGCCTTATAGAGGATTTTTGTGATAAATAGAGAATTACCCTTCTTATAGAAAAAAATTTAAGAACCTTGACTCCTAATTTTCCCTTCATGTCATTGACCATTTCGATTTTGTTCTTTTCATCTCTTTGTTAAGATTTTTTTATAAATAACCAATGTTAGCCTTCCACTACTCCCCCAAGGTCCGTCCCATATAAAACTCTATGTTTACACTTTTTTGAAAGTCAGTATAGTTACTATATTTATAAGTTGTATAAATTGGCAAAAGAGGTGAAGCCCGATGAAATTAAGGGAGCACAGAAGCTTTGTTCGTTTTTGGATTGCCTCGACAACTTCAAGCTTTGGCACATATATTACAACTCTCGCTCTTCAGGTATTAGTGGTTGGTAATATGGGAGGCAGTGCTGTTGATGTTGGCTGGGTTTCAGCATCTAGATGGCTTCCGTATGTACTGTTGGGATTAATAGCGGGGGTTTTGGTTGATCACTTTCATCGAAAGACTGTATTGGCGGTAACAGATATGGGGCGCAGCATTATACTTGTCTTCATTTGCTTAATGTCTATCACAGGAGTAATCAGTATTGGCTGGCTAATGTTCCTGCTGGTGCTCTTTGGTGCTTTGTCTCTTTTTAATGATACTGCCTACCAGTCCTTTGTGCCACAAATCGTCCCTCGTCATTTATTAACACGTGCAAATGCACGATTAGAACAAAGCTCAGCTGTCGCGGAAACGAGCGGTCCAGCCATTGGAGGTGGACTCGTCTCATTGATCGGTGCACCATTTGCCCTTCTTTTTGATGCCTTATCATATTTGTTTTCAGGTGTATTAATGGCATCGATTAAACACCAGCCCTCAAAAAAAGTGAAGACTGGACCACTTGGTCAGCAAATCAAGGAAGGTTTGCGATGGGTCTATCAACACCAATACCTTCATACACTCGCTTTAAACACGCACGCCTGGTTTCTCTTTCATAGCATGACCATGACGATCCTAGTATCCATTTTTTTAATTGAGCTTGGCTTCGATGCCTCACTCCTTGGGTATGTCCTCGCCGCTGCAGGTGTTGGTGCTGTCGCAGGAAACTCTTTATCTCCTCAAGCCGGCGTGCGCTTTGGCGTCGGACGTGCAATGGCTTTTTCTCGAATTCTCTATGCTCCAGCAGTTATCTTGATGGCTCTAGCTCCAGCAACTAACAACTCCGACTCGCAGTACATAGCTCTCATTTTTGTGATTGTTGGGCAGTTCTTTTACGGCTTTGCCATGGGAATCGAAGGTCCTCTTGAAATGGGATATCGACAGTATGTCACGCCATCTCACCTGCAAGGTCGTATGAATGCCACACTTCGATCCATCAATCGTAGTGCAGTCGTTATCGGCGCTCCACTAGGAGGTACCCTCGCTGACGGACTAGGTTTCATAACGGCTTTATGGATTTCAATAGCTGGACTAGCTTTATGCGGACTGTGGTTCAGTCTTTCATCGATGCGAAATGCTCGAATAGAAGATGACGAAATTAAAATGCATTAAAATAAGAAGATTTGACTGACTACATAATAAAAATATAAAACATCGATTAATATAAACAAGTTTTTATTCGTAACTTATTCATTATTGGCTTTTGATTTTTTCGCTAACCTGCCCCTTTTATAGAATAAGAAAAAGCTACCTGTTTCGGCAGCTGATCTTGAATTGACAATGCATTTACCTACATCAATTTTGATATAAACATTGTGGCAATTCCAAAGTAAATGAGTAACGAGAGTATGTCATTTAGTGTTGTAATCAATGGACCTGAAGCCACGGCAGGGTCAATATTTAATTTATAAAGAATGATTGGTATGATAGTGCCAGCTAAAGTTCCAATGATCAGTGTCATAACCAAAGAGCTTCCAACCACTACCCCTAAAACGGCATTTCCTTGCCAAACGAGTGCAATGATGGATATTAATGTTCCGCAAGTAAATCCAATGATCAGACCGACTTTTAACTCTCTAAAAATAAGCCTGAAAACCACCCCTTTGTCAATATCACGGGAAACCAGCCCTCTTACGACAACAGCTAAAGATTGGGTGCCTGTATTTCCTGTCATACCTGCTATCATGGGCATAAAGAATGCTAAAGCCACCGCTTTTGACAGCGTTTCTTCAAAACCGCTAATTATTGTTCCGGAAACTATACCAATAAATAAAAGTAAAATGAGCCAGGGAAGACGGCGATAGGCAGCAACAAATGCCTTCGTCTCAAAATCAATGGCTTTACCTGATGCTGAAAGCTTCTCAATATCTTCATTTGCCTCTCTTATAACCACATCAATAATATCGTCTACTGTCACAATCCCTACCAGCTGGTTATTACTTTCCACAACAGGAATTGCCAAAAAATCATATCGCTCAATCATGCGGGCTACTTCTTCCTGGTCAGAATCCGCTGAAACAGAAATGACTCGGCTATACATAATATCGTGAATTTTTTCCTTTTCATCGGCCAGGATTAAATCCCGATAGGATACAACTCCAACAAGCTTCTTATCGTGATCAATGACATATAAGTAATTTATGGTTTCTGAGTACTCAGCAAACACTTTAAGTTTGTCTACTGTTTCTCGAACAGTGAAATGCTGAGGTATCCAGACAAAACGGTTAGTCATCAATCGCCCTGCCGTTTCAGGAGGATAGTTCATGATGTTTTGAACAATTTGGGACTCTTCCTCCTTCATACCTGAAAGGAGTTCCTCTAATTTGTCAGGGGATAAGTCTTCAAGTAAAGAAGCCAAATCATCATTTTCCATTAAGTCCATAACGTGCCCTGACTTTTCTAATCCTAATTTAGTGAGAATCTCCAGCTGATATGGTTTTTCCAGCTCCTGTATTAAGTCAGCGATTTGTTTAGGAGAAAGCAATAACAGGAAGCGTGTGTGATGTTTTTCTGGGAGTCCCTCGAATACTCTTGCAATATCATAAGGCTGGAGTTCTTCTAAGATTCCATGAAATTCTTCCTTTTTTCCTTCTTTTAAAGACTTTATGATTTGAAGAGTTATTTGATCTGCTGGCATATTTATCTTCATTTTTTGTCACTCCTTCTGTAAGGAACAAGGGATCATGTCCCTTATCATATTCTGTTAGATGCATTCTATTTTCATGATGTTTTGAGCAGGGGTCATTTTCCATTACTCCTCACCTCCCGGAAAGATAAAAAAACACCTTCATTTTCGAATGAAGGTGCAGGTTTAAAGATGACAAAAATAAGAATAACAAACCTGGTTATTCTGTTCCTCCATTCGTAGAGCTTTAGCACTGTGTGGCATAGGACAAAGCCAGCTACATTAAAAACCACCTTAAGTCGATGGTTTCTGTTGACCCATTGGCGTCTTTCGACATTTTTGGGCAGCAGCATATCTCCAACACAGGAGCCTCACCTAACGAGGATATTCAGTTTACAAAATTCAATCTAATGGATTTTTCATTAAAAGTAAACACTTTTTATAAAATTATCTGTTTCTAATTCTTTCTAATTGAGCGTATCATAGCATTCTTTTATAATTCTCTGGACCTGTCCCTGCCAGGAAAAATATATTTTTCCCCTTTTTCATAAAGCAATAGAAACTTTCTTATAAAGTTGAGACGGGGGACAATGTAAGAAACGATTATTGCCGAAACAATGCTTATTAGCGCTCCAGCCAAGACATCTGCAGGATAGTGTACCCCCACCCATATACGGGAAACGCCAACCAAAAGGGCAATGATGATCCAAAGGTATCCCCATCTTTTTTGATAGATGAAAAAAGTCGTACAAAATGCAAAGAATAAAATGGTATGGTCACTTGGAAAGGAATTATCTACTGCTTTCTCTATTAATTTGTTTACATTAGACAATTCTGCAAATGGCTGATTGTTTGAATGCAACTTTCCAGCAATTTTACCGATAATCTCAGCCATGATAAAGGCGGCAGCAGCCGAGATGATCATAAACCTATTTTCTTTTCTCCTGGTAAACCAGAAAATTAAAGCCATTAATCCAAGGACAAATACCATATACTCGGCTAAAAATATGAAAGTATGGTTTAAATATGTATGTTCTTTACCAAAGTCATTAATGATCCTAAACAGTTCCACGTTCATTTGAGATAAATCCATAATATATACTCCCTTCCTGTTTTATCACTATGAAAGAAGTATAGACAATCTTTTATTAGTTAAAAATCGATTTATCTTACATGAATCTAACAATTATGTAATATGAAAGCAGCTGCTGAAGTCAGTGAACTGGACTTTAGGGATGATCAAAACAAAACGTTTTGAGTAAAGTCTCTTCTAGTTATTTATCTAACCGCCCCGTGAGTTTCAGAAAACTTCACATTTTTTTAATCAAAAAAGACCCTTCAATATAATTAATGAAGGGTCTCTATAAATGTTATGAAAATCTTTCCGGAGGATTAAGTGCGTATTCCGGCTGTTAATGAAAAGTAACACTTACACCGCTTCACTATCCCATTTCTTCTCTTCCTGCACAAAAAGCAATCCAAGTTCATGATGGTCGCCCTCATAAAGAGCGCGCTGGACGAACCGCACCTGGCCGTTCACATCAAGAACCTCAAGTTTGCAGTGAGCCCCGTTCTTTTGCAGCGCTTCATAGAAGCCTTTTTCATTATGGATCTTCACACCATTGACTTTTGTAACAACCTCTCCCACTTGCAGAGACATTTTATAAGCTGGTGAATCCGGAACTACTCCAAGCACCATGATTCCCTGATTGCGCATGGAAAAGTAAGACGGTGCCTGGTCCTCTGCCATTCTCTGGCGGAGAGAGATGAATTCACGCCCGATGATAGCCAGTGCGGCTGCACCCACAGAAGCAAGCGGATACCAGTAGCCTGCAGATGAAATCAGCAAAAGAAGTACGCCAAACACGCAGATTCTTTGTCCGAGCAATGCTGTTGCCGCTTTAGGAAGCGTGCCCTGAATCCGCTGGTAAAAGCCTATCGAAAAAGGGACAAGAATGAGCGAATACGTTTCCCCGCCGATTGGAATCACTGGCCACCAATCAAATGGCAGCTGCAGTGCCTGACCGGGAATAAGCAAAAACACAGGCACCATCCAGATTCTTTTTGATTCATGAATGCCGATCGTCTGGCCCCGTTTACTCTTTACAAGCCTGGGAGATGTCCCTTTCCGGCCGTTTCTTATAATCAGGAAGCCTTCTGCAATAACAAGAAGAGCCAGGAGAACAGCGATGGACGGAAAGATGGAAGAGTCAAGGTCCGCTGCCGACTGGGCGAATGATGGCAATGGCCATTTCTGTTCAGCAGCAAACATTGTTGCGAAAAATGCAAAGCCCAGCGTATAAACAGGCGCCATCCATCTCACTTTTGCCGTAAAGCTCCACAGGAACGTAAGAGCAGCAGTAAGAACAATCGTTTCCACTGGTACGACAAGTCCTGCTCCAACCATCACAACACTCACTGATAGACCTGCCAGGATACCCAGAGGCAGCAGCTGCCTCAGCTCAAAATAAGCATTTTCCGCACGAACAGAAAAGTCTTTGCGCTCACGCCTTACACGGGAAACCCCCAAAAATGCAGCTACAAAAAACAGGTAATAAAATACCGGATTCAGCAGTAGCTTTCCTGTTCCTTTTAAAAACTCAAAAATCCACTCCTCTATCAAACTTGCCACCAGCCTCTATTAATAAATTCTCATGAATTATGTAACAAACAGAAAACTCTATTACTCTATATTCTACCAAAAGCGTCTTCCAAAACCTATCACAATCTGGCTCAAATACAAAAATAGCAGAAGGAAAATCCCTCCTGCTAATGAAAGTTTACATTCTACAAAATTCGCTATCTTGCAATATATCTCAGAGCCGTTTGCAGCTGAAGGTCATTCTGCTCTTTCCTCATTTCCTCGATGGCGGCCTGTTCAAGCGCTGCTGCTGTTTTCTTGTCTATCCGGCCGGATGCTTCAAGCTCTTTTTGCTTCTGAAATGCTTTTACAGCGGCTGCAGTGGAATCATTGAAGTAGCCATCTGTCCTTCCTGGAGCATATCCAAGGCCCGCCAGAATTCCCTGTGCATTCTTCACCATTTCATTATTCATATCGATTGCCAAAGGCTTCTCCACCTGCAAAGGATGTGTTTGGTAGATGTCTGGCTGTTTAACCTCGAGAGTTGGCTTGATTCCCTTGTTATGGATCCAGTTTCCGTCAGGTGTCAGCCATTTAAACAAAGTGAGCTTGATATTGCTGCCATCTCCCATCGGAACAGGCTGCTGAACAGTGCCCTTCCCAAATGAATTCTCACCGATTATGGCGTACCCTTGAGCTTCCTTTAAAGCGCCGGCAAGAATCTCCGATGCAGATGCACTCCCTTTATCAACAAGTACAGCAATCGGATAGCTTTTAGGCTTTTCAAGCGTGGAGAAATACCTCATTTTTTCTCCATCCCGTTTTTCTATCTGCAGATATGGCTTATCAGCTGTAACCAATTCCTTCAGGATTTCCTGTACTGATGTCAGGAGGCCTCCGGGATTTCCGCGCACATCGATTACAAGGCCATCAATTCCCTCTTTCTCCATTTCACTCAGCTGTTTGGCAAATTCCTTGGATGTCTCTTCGGAAAAGGAGGTGATTTCCAAATATCCTACATTCTTTCCTCTTTGCTTCTTGATTTCCGAGTATACTGTAATTTGTGGAATCTCATCTCTTTTTACCTCTACCTTTAAAGGTTCCTTCAGTCCCTGGCGAGCAATTTCAAGCTCTACCTTTGTTCCTTTTTTCCCGCGAATCTTCATGGTAGCTTTATATAAATCAAGACCCTCCACACTTTCCCCATCCACTTTTAAAATTTCATCTTTTGGCTTAAGCCCTGCTTTTTCAGCTGGTGAATCTTTAAACGGTGCAACAATGATGATCTTACCTTCCACCATGCTGACTTCTGCCCCGATTCCTTCAAAAGAAGATTCCAGTGTATCACTGAATTGTTTTGCTGTTTCTTCATCCATATAAACAGAGTAAGGATCTTCAAGGGTTGCAAGCATGCCCTGGATGGCTCCCTCCACGAGCTGCTTTTCCTCTACTTTTTCCACATAGCTATTTAAGATTAACTGATAGGCCGTTTCCATCTTTTCGATTTTCTCTTTTTCAATTTGTGTTCCGTTTTCCTTAGAATCTATTAATTGATTTCCTGCCCCTGTCTGCGGAGCTTCCTTTGCCAGCCACTGCATGCCTGCATATGTACCGCCAGCTCCTGTCAGCAAAGATCCCGTCATCAGAACGGCGATCCATTTTCTGCTCATCTTCATCTCCCTTTCTATTTTGCAGCGGTCTCTTAGGCCTTTATAGTAACTTTCCATCATGAATGATGAATGACCTTGCTCATCACATCCTATGCAGGATAAGGACAAGTTATGTTTTCAATAATCAGGTTAGGCATATGCACAATATCTCAATTTAAGAATATATTAAGGGGATTTTCACATAAAGGGTGTGTGCAAATGTTCTATCCCATCAAAGAACTTCAATATAATTGGTGTATGCTAAAAAGCTCCAGGAGCTGATTGGCGGACAATTTGGGGAAATGTCTGTGGCCATGCAGTATTTATTTCAGGGCTGGGGTGCACGAAAGTATGGTAAATATCGGGATTTATTAATGGATACGGGGACCGAAGAATTGGCCCATATTGAAATGCTTGCCACCATGATTGCCCTCCTGATGGATGGCGCTCCTGTAAAAAAGAGCAGGAAAAAGCTGTCCAGGATCCGCTTCTTGCTGCGATTTTGGGCGGAATGAACCCGCAGCATGTGATTGTTTCCGGTCATGGTGCCATGCCTGTCAGTGGTGTCGGGGTCCCTTGGCAGGGTGGTTACATCGTAGCCAGCGGAAACCTGCTGGCTGATTTTCGTGCAAACCTGAATGCCGAGTCCCGGGGACGTCTGCAGGCTGTCCGTCTGTATGAAATGACTGATGACCGCGGTGTCAAGGACATGCTGGACTTCTTAATTGCCCGTGACCGCATGCATCAAAACCAATGGCTTGCTGCGATAAAAGAGCTTGAAGCCCAGGAAGGGAAAACCGTGCCAAGCACATTCCCGAAGGAGGTTGAAAAAGAAGAGTTTTCCTATGTATTTATGAACCTTTCAAGAGGAGATGAAAGCAGCCAGGGCCGATGGGCTCAAGGTCGGAACATGGATGGCCAGGGAACCTTCCAATACAAGCAGGAAGTTCCGCCTTTTGCTCCAGCACCTAAGCTGAAGCCGGCTCCTCCATATATTCATGACACTCCTCCAAGCGTAAAATAAAACGCTGATAATAGGATTAAAGACCTGCTTTACGGGTAAAAGAAAAGTGGAAGAAGCTTAGCTCCTTCCACTTTCACTATTTTTTATAGAGGCACAATGCCTACAGGATTAATCGCATTTGATTTTGCTGCATTCCAAGAACCTCTGTGAAGTTCAAAGTGCAGATGCTGGCCATAAGATTGTCCAGTATTACCCATGATGCCGATTTGCTGGCCTTTAGAAACAGTCTGGCCAGAGCCTACAGAACGGCTTCTCATATGAGCGTATACAGTTGTGTAAGTTTGTCCGCCAATAGAATGAGCAATAAATATCGCATTTCCATAACTGCTGGAGTAGTATGAACGGATTACAACACCGTCTGCCGCTGCCACGATCGGTACTGTTCCGCCTGCAGCAATATCAACACCATAGTGCTCACCTAATGAACGTCCGCCAAAACCTGAAGAAAGTCTTCCTGCAGCCGGTTTTGTCCAGGCTCCGCTTGATACTGAAGGTGGTGTAACCTGCGGGCTGCTTGATGAACCGCTGTCAGATGATGAGCCGCTTCCTGCTGATGAACTTCCTGCTGATGAAGAGCTGCTCTTTTTAGCCGCTTCCTGAGCAGCTTTCTGTTTTGCCAATTCAGCTTGTCTTGCTGCCTCAGCTTGTCTTTCCTGCTCAAGCTTGATCGCTTTTTGAATTGCTGCTTCCTGGGCTGCAAGAATTTCATTTTCTTCTGCTAATTCAAGTTTATGAGCATGCATTTCCTCTTCTTCATGCTTTAGGGATTTAAGCAGTTTATCTTTCTCTGCCTTTTGGGCATTTAAGCTTTTTTTCATGCCTTCAAGCTCGGCACGCATCTTTTCTAAAGAGGCAAGCTCTTCTTTTACCTGAGCCTGTTTTTTCTCCAGCTCGTCTTTATCCGCCTGATGCGCTTTTAGAATATCCTGGTCAGCTTCTACGATTGTTGCAACTGCTCCAACGCGCTCAACAAAGTCTCCAAAGCTTTGCGCGCCCATTAAAACATCAATATAGCTCACCATTCCGCCAGTTTCCTGATAGTTGCGGGCGCGATCTTTTAATAGTTCATTTCGCTTTTTGATGCGCTCTACTAATACTTCAATTTCGGCTTCTAATTTTTCAATTTCCTTTTTTGTTTCTGCAATCTGGCCGTTTTTCTCTTCAATCTTTGCTAAAGCATCACTGATCGCTTTATCAAGGCGCTCAATCTCACTTTGTACAGACTGCTGCTCGCCCTGATTTTCGTTAATCTTTTTATCTGTATCAGTAATCTTCGATTCTACTCCTGAACGCTGCTGGTTAATTTTGTCCTTTTGGCTGTTTAGATCGTTTAGTTTATTTTCTGCAGACGCCTTTTCAAGAGGCAGTCCGACTGTTGCGCTGCCAAATCCCAAAATGGCAGCCAATGATAATGTGATGATGGATTTCTTCAATTTTCCGATTTCTCCTTTCAATGAACACCATATGTACAGGTCAATCGTTCTATTTTTTTTAACTATCTCTGAAACATTTAACACTGCTGAATCGTCTATTATTATGAGGCTTGAAGGCGCCTGGACAGGTTCCCCCCGCAGGGCCTTCTAAGCTGGTTTTATACTTTCAGGAACTTTCTGACTGACATCAAGCTTCCCCATACACCAATAAGTGCACCCATCAGGATAATAAGTCCGGAGATCTGATAGACAAACGGACTAAATTCCAGCAGCTTGATAAAGTGTCCTTCAAGCTTTGGCGCCAAATAATCAAAGGCATAATAGTAGGCTGTCGAAACAAGTGCAATCGGAATAATCGATCCAAGCAATCCAAGCCATAAGCCTTCCAGGAAAAATGGCCATCTGATGAAGGAATTGGTTGCTCCTACCAATCTCATAATCTCAATTTCTTTTCTTCGAGACATGATCGTAATTTTAATCGTATTTGAAATCAGGAACATAGCAGTAAATAATAGGCCGATAATCAATACAAGGCCAACATTTCGGCCGGCATTGATAAAGTTAAATAGCTTCTCAACCTGCCCCTGGCCATACTTTACTTTTGCGGCATATTCCATTTTTTCAATCTGTTTCGCAGCCTTCATTGTATCTGCCGGGTTTTTCGTCTTTACGATAAATACATCGTTCAGCGGATTATCCTGTTCGAACAGTTTGAAGGCTTCTCCTTCTTCACCAAGGCTGTCTATTAAACTATCAAGCTCTTTTTCCTTAGTTGAATATTCAACTGTTTTAACTTCGGATATTCCTTCGATTTTTTGCCGTAAAACTTCCTGATCCTGCTCATTTGCAGCAACATCGATGTGAACGCGGATTTCCACGTCCTCTTCAATGGTTGTAGCCACCTTGTTGAGATTCATCATAATGACGAAAAATACGCCAACCAAAATGAGCGTTACTGTCACCGCACTTGCCGAAGCAAACGTCATCCATCCATTTCGTCCGAGGCTCTTAAAGCTTTCACGGAAGTGCCGGCCCAATGTTCTAGCTTTCATAGCCGTAATCACCTCTTTGCTCGTCACGCACAATCCTTCCGCCTTCAATGGCAATTACGCGGTGCTTAATCGTGTTAACAATTTCTTTATTATGAGTTGCCATGACCACAGTCGTTCCTCTCGTGTTGATTTCATCGAAAATGTTCATGATTTCCCATGAAGTATCCGGGTCAAGGTTTCCTGTAGGCTCGTCCGCAATCACGACCTTTGGAGAATTTACGATGGATCTGGCGATGGAAACACGCTGCTGCTCCCCGCCTGATAATTCGGTCGGAAGCATTCTTGCCTTATGCTTTAAACCTACAAGGTCCAAAGTTTCCATGACTTGTTTTTTAATATTCTTCGGATGCTCTTCAATAACCTCAAGAGCAAAAGCAACATTCTCATAGACAGTCAGTGTCTGGAGTAGCTTAAAGTCCTGGAAAACGACACCGATTTTACGTCGCATTAGCGGTACCTTTGCATTCTTTAATGTAGCCAGATTTACTCCGTCAATAGTTATCGTTCCACTCGAAGGCTTTTCTTCCCGGTACATCATTTTGATAAAAGTGGATTTACCGGCACCACTCGGTCCTACTACATAAACAAACTCACCTTGTTTGATATGCACATCAATCCCGCTGGCTGCTGTAACGCCATTGGGGTATCTCTTATAGACGTCTTTCATATCGATCATATATATCACCTAGCATCTAGTGTGTATTAAGAATTAAATAACAGACGGCTTTTTTCGCTAAAAAACGACATCCTTTCGACATAGAGGATGACAAAATACTTGTAAATACTGCCTAATTAGCCATCTAAAATTCTCACACAACCCATTATAACATCATAAGTTGTCAAAATAACGGAAAAAATTATTACAGTTTCTTTTCAATCCCTTAACTATTGTTACTTTTTTCCTGAGTTTCATTAATATTCTTGGGTTTTATTCGCTCAATCGAAGAATTTTTCCTTCTTTTTGCATATTGCATTCACTCGATATTTGTCACATATTGTCTTTCCTCAGCCAAGCTGTAAAGAAAATAGCCTCGTTGTTTTTGCACCTTAGTGCAGTCCGTTGATTTGCGCTTCAGTATGCTCGCTTTCCGTGGGGCGGGCGCTGAGCATCTTCGGCGTTTCTCGTCTTGGAGTCTCATCTTCTGTCCCGCTGCTCCGTGGAGTCTCGCACCTTCCGCTCCAATCAAATCAGTAACAGCATACCTAACGATAACAGAAAAAATAAAAACGCCCTGCTGAACAGAACGTTTTTATTTAGAACCCTATTATTTCTTGCCTGCTAGCCAGGATGCTACTGCAGAAGCTTCTTCTCCCTGAAGCAATCCTTTAGGCATAGCTCCTTTACCGTTAGCAATTGTGTTTTCAATATCTTCCTGTGATAGGCTGGCACCAATTTTATCTAGTGCAGGTCCTACACCGCCTTCAAGGTTTGCACCGTGGCAGCTTGAACATTTCTGTTCATAAAGCTTTTGTGCATCACCAGCATCAGCAGTATCAGTCGTTGTTTCACCGCCGCCGTTTGTAGCAGTGTCCTTGTCTTCAGCAGCATCGTCTCCGCCGCCGCAGGCTGCAAGAACTAAAGATGTACCCATCAGTAATGCTAGTAGCTTCTTTTTCACCTATAATTCCCCCTCAGGAAAAAATACTAAGTACAGCTATATTATACCAACACTATGCTCGTTTGAAACCCTCGCCCAACACCTCGGAAGCATCCGTAACAATGATAAATGCAGTAGGATCAATGGTTTGAACCAGTTGTTTCAATTTTGTGAACTCCGTCTGGTCCACCACACACAAGAGGACTGGGCGTTCATGGTCAGTATAACCACCGTATGCTGATAGTTTTGTCACACCTCGGTCAATTTTATTCAAAATTCCTTCACGAACTTCATTTTGTTTTTCAGTAATGATTAAAGCCATCTTTGTCCGGCTGAATCCAAGCTGTATGAGATCGATTGTTTTGCTTGTTACATATAAAGCAATTAAGGCATACAGCCCCTGCTCTATGTCGAAAATAATCGCAGCTGACAGTACGATCAATCCATCGATTATCGCAACACAGGTTCCAAGAGACAAACCTGTATACTTGTTAATAATCTGTGCTGCAAGGTCTGTCCCTCCTGTTGATGCTTTACCCCGGAAAACGATGCCTAAACCCAGGCCAACGCCAATTCCGCCAAACAGAGAAGCCAGCAGCGGATCTGATGTCCATGGCTCATATTCTTTTGTAAGGAAAACAACTAAGGGCAGAAAGATTGTTCCTGCCAGCGTTTTTGCCCCAAATTGTTTGCCGAGCAAAAGTACGCCTGCAATAAAAAGCGGTATATTAAATGCCCACTGCACGTATGCGGGCTCCCAGCCAGCAACCGCATCCAGGATCGTACTGATCCCGCTCACCCCTCCTGATGCAATTCGATTGGGCAGCAAAAACACGTTAAATGCAATGGCGACAATTCCAGATCCTATTAAAACATATATGTACTCCAGCAATCTCTCCGCTTTTTTACTATAAGTATATCCTCTTCTATTCTTGCCCATTTCTTCTCCCTCCGGTGTCCCCGATCTATACAGAATTAAGTCATATTCCATTTTTACCGTCAGTGAGTATAGCATGGAGTCTTGAGCCTGTAAATGCCATTAAACTGCCGTATTAAAAGACTGTAGTTCCCTACCTCTGCCTTTCATTATGTTGTGACAAAAACAGTCAATTTATCATGCCGATTTTTGTATGAAATGTTTATAAGCTTGGTTCCGGGGTCCATTTGTACTGCTTTCTCAGCAGCATGAAATACAGCGGCATGTGGTATAATGTCGAAAAGGAGGTGAGAAAAATGGAGAAGATACTTAATGAAATTTTAAGTACCTTAAAGGAACATTCAAAGAGATTTGATTCGGTTGATCAGAGGTTTGATTCCATTGATCTAAAGTTTGATTCGGTTGATCAGAAGTTTGATTCCATTGATCAGAGATTTGATTCGGTTGATCAGAAGTTTGATTCCATTGATCAGAGATTTGATTCGGTTGATCAGAAGTTTGATTCCATTGATCAGAGATTTGATTCGGCTGATCAGAAGTTCGATTCCATTGATCAGAGATTTGATTCCATTGATCATGATATTTCTGATGTTAATAGCAGGCTTGGGAACGTTGAAAACAGTATAGATACTGTTGATAATGATCTGGGAATTGTTGGAAATAGAATTGAAAGACTTTCTGAACAGATTGAGAGCAATGCCACAGAATTCAGAAGTCATTTTAAGCATATTGAAACGAAGTTAGAACAGCATGAAGAGACTTTTAAGTCATCTCTGACGCAATAAAAGGCACAAAAATTGATATCGTTCACCTCAGTGAAAAGAGCGGGGTTCAAGAAATGGAAATAAACCAGCTCAAAAAGCGCATCCACTCCTAGAGCACTCCCCATTCACCGGCTAGCTCAGTTATAATTCCATAAAAAAACAAGCCTATGCCGGTTATGCCAGCATAGGCTATTTTACGCATTAATCCTGAGGAAAAATCAATTTCGAACGCAAATATGCGTTAATAAACATATCCAGGTCACCGTCCATAACTCCCTGGACGTTGCCGACTTCAGTGTTGGTGCGGTGGTCTTTTACCATGGAATACGGATGGAAGACATAGGAGCGGATCTGGCTTCCCCAGCCGATGTCTTTTTGCTCACCGCGGATTTCAGCCAATTCTGCTTCCTGCTCTTCGATTTTCTTTTGATAAAGCTTAGCTTGCAGCATTTTCATGGCACGTTCGCGGTTTTTGATCTGGGAACGCTCTGTCTGGCAGGTTACCACGACATTGGTCGGCAAGTGAGTGATACGGACAGCAGAGTCAGTCGTATTGATATGCTGACCGCCTGCTCCGCTTGCACGGTATGTGTCGATTTTCAGATCTTCGGTACGGATGTCGATTTCAATTTCATCATTGAATTCCGGCATCACTTCACAGGAAACGAATGAAGTATGGCGGCGTCCTGATGAATCAAATGGCGAGATCCTTACCAGACGGTGTACACCTTTTTCCGCCTTTAGGTAGCCGTATGCGTTATGGCCCTTAATGCTAAGGGTAACACTCTTGATGCCCGCTTCATCTCCTGGCAGGTAATCAAGTGTTTCAACTTTGAAGCCTTTCTTCTCTGCCCAGCGTGTATACATACGAAGCAGCATGCTGCCCCAGTCCTGTGACTCGGTTCCGCCTGCACCCGGATGCAGTTCAAGAATGGCATTGTTCTTGTCGTATTCCTCGCTTAAAAGAAGCTGAAGCTCGAAATCGTTCAGACGCTTAACCAAGTCCTTGAGTTCTTCCTCAAGATCTGCCTGCAATTCTGCGTCACTCTCTTCTTTTACTAGCTCGTAAGTTAATTCCAGATTCTCAAACGTTTCGTATAAATCGTGGAATTCAACTACCTGTTCTTTCAGTGAGTTTGATTCGCTGATAACGACTTGTGCCGCCTGCTGGTCATCCCAAAATCCAGGCTGCAGCATGACATCATCAAGCTCAGCGATGCGCGCCTCTTTGTTTTCTAAGTCAAAGAGACCCCCTAAAGTCCGCTAAAATCTTAGCTGTTTTTTCAAGTTCATTGCGAATATCTGCTAATTCCATTTCCGTCACCTCAAAAATTATTTTTTTCATATTATAGCTTGATTATCTGTAAAACCAAGTTTCCTATTAGGTTTATCTCAATTTTCTCCAAGAGAGAAGCCGGCAAAGCTGTTGCCGGCTCAATTGTTTATTTTAAGTGATAAATAAACTTTTAACGTCGATAATTGTCTAGCTCCAGCGCCTACCCCCTCGAGGTCACAAGCCAATCCTCCCAAAAAGGCAAAGAACGCCTTCCGGGAGGCTCGTCTTGTGCTTGGGGCCCCCAGGATGGGGGTCATGCAGACGTTGCCACAGGACGTGGCGTTCTTAGTCTGCGTTCCTTCGAGGGCAAGGCGCTTCCGCTTTTCTTATTCTGCACCACAGCAGTTTTTATATTTCTTGCCGCTGCCGCAGATGCATGGGTCGTTGCGTCCAACGTCCATCTGCTTGACGACAGGCTTTTTCTTAACCTTTTCACCGTCTTCTTTCGGGTTGACGGCCTGGCCTTTGGCCACTTCCTGGCGCTCGAGGTTGTTGCGGATTTCGGCTTTCATGATGTACTTCGCAACATCTTCTTCGATGGAAGCGATCATGTTTTCAAACATTGCAAAGCCTTCTCCCTGGTACTCGCGCAGCGGATCTGTCTGGCCATACGCACGCAGGTGGATTCCCTGACGAAGCTGATCCATTGCGTCAATGTGATCCATCCATTTGGAGTCAACCGCACGAAGCACGATGACTTTCTCAAATTCACGCATTTGCTCAGGGCTAAGCATTTCCTCTTTTTCATTGTAGCGTTCTTTAACCTTGGCAAAAATGGTTTCGGCAATTTCCTCCGTATCCTTGCCGTGGATATCATTTACGGTTAGGTCGCCTTCATTTAGAAGGTTTCCATTTACGTAGTCAATGATGCCCTGCAGGTTCCAGTTTTCCTCGTCTTCATGTCCAGGTGCATACCCTTCCACATTACGCTGGATGCTGGTCATGATCATCTTTTCAACAATTTCTCTCAAGTTCTCAGACTCCAGAACTTCATTACGCTGACCGTAAAGAATCTCACGCTGCTGACGGAGAACATCGTCGTAAGAAAGAAGCTGCTTACGAGCATCAAAGTTGTTGCCCTCAACGCGTTTTTGTGCAGATTCAACGGCTCTTGAAACCATTTTACTCTGGATTGGCTGAGTGTCATCCATTCCAAGGCGCTCCATCATCGATTTCATATTGTCAGAACCGAAGCGGCGCATCAATTCATCTTCCATGGAAAGATAGAATTGCGTGACACCAGGGTCTCCCTGACGTCCGGAACGTCCCCGGAGCTGGTTATCGATACGTCTGCTTTCATGGCGTTCTGTACCAATAACGCATAGGCCGCCAAGTTCCTTCACACCTTCTCCGAGCTTGATATCCGTACCGCGCCCTGCCATGTTAGTCGCGATTGTCACGGCACCCGGCTTACCTGCGTCCGCGATGATTTCTGCTTCACGGCCGTGGTTCTTCGCATTTAGGACGTTATGCGGAACACCTTTTTTGGTCAGGTATTTAGAAATGATTTCAGATGTTTCGATAGCCACTGTACCGACAAGCACAGGCTGTCCTTTTTTGTGGCGATCAGCGATATCTTCCACAACCGCACGGAATTTCCCATCCATTGTTGCATAAATTAAGTCCGGACGGTCATCACGGGCGATCGGGCGGTTTGTCGGGATCACAATAACGTTCATATTATAGATATTGCGGAATTCCTCTTCTTCCGTTTTCGCCGTACCAGTCATACCGGCAAGCTTTTCATACATACGGAAATAGTTCTGGAATGTGATCGTTGCAAGTGTCATGCTTTCGTTCTGGATTTCCAGGCCTTCCTTAGCTTCGATAGCCTGGTGAAGTCCATCACTGTAGCGGCGGCCCTTCATCAGACGGCCGGTAAATTGGTCAACAATGACGATTTCGCCTTCCTGAACAACGTAATCGACATCCAGATGCATGCTGGAATGTGCTTTTAATGCCTGTGTAATATGGTGGTTAAGTGCAACATGAGAGATATCGAAAAGGTTATCGATTCCAAAAGCCTTCTCTGCTTTGGTCATCCCCTCTTCTGTCAGCTGTACCCCTTTTGTTTTTTCATCATATGTGAAGTCTTCATCTTTTTTCAGGCGGCTGACAAAGGCATTAGCCTGGATATAAAGCTGAGTGGACTTTTGTGCTGAACCTGAAATGATCAGCGGTGTACGAGCTTCATCAATGAGGATGGAGTCCACTTCATCGATTACGGCATAGTGCAGCGGACGCTGAACCTTCTGCTCTTTGTAGAGAACCATGTTATCGCGAAGGTAATCGAATCCAAGCTCGTTGTTTGTGCTGTATGTGATATCCGCAGCATATGCTGCCTGCTTTTCTTCTTTGGAAAGCCCATTTAAGTTCAAGCCGACAGTCAGTCCAAGGAATTCGTAAAGCTGGCCCATTTCAGTGGCATCACGGCTCGCAAGGTATTCGTTGACCGTTACAACGTGAACGCCTTTGCCGGTTAGGGCATTGAGGTAAACCGGCATAGTTGCAGTCAGCGTTTTACCTTCACCCGTTTTCATCTCAGAAATATTTCCGTCATGAAGGGAAATACCCCCCATTAACTGAACCGGATAAGGATATAAGCCAAGAACGCGCTTTGCTGCTTCGCGGACAACCGCAAAAGCTTCAGTCAGCATATCATCGACTGTCTCGCCCTTTTGGTAGCGGGCTTTGAATTCTTCCGTTTTCTCGCGCAGCTGCTCGTCCGATAATTTTTCCATATCAGATGCAAGTGCATCAATTTGTTCTGCCATTTTGGTGAGGCGTTTTAATTCGCGTTTATTTTGATCAAACACTTTATTTAAAATCCCAAGCATAAAAACGCTCCTTTATGTTGGATATGACAGCACAAGTGCCTTGTTGATGACTCAAGGCCCGGAACTATGCATATCTAATTTCAAAGTCTATTTAAGCATAGGTAGTTAAAGATTCGCTCTTTCCCGGCGGAATCCTCCCATGAAAATTCACATTATTTCTTATTAATATTACCACTTTGGGAGGGGGGTGACAACTTATGCCGCATGCGCGCCATTCCAGATCTTTAATTTGCTGATAGTTGGGTTTCGGTAAATACACTCTTCTCTTTTTTGAATACTGCCTAGCTATCCGCTTTACCGGTCAGTCCGCGCCTGATCCACATTATGCAAAAAAAAGAGAGCAAAAATGCTCTCCTTTTTATGAATTCGACGATTCAATCAGTTCAATAATGGTTTTCTCAACTGCATCATAAATTTCACCATAATAAGCAGAGACACGGTTCGCATTGATTCCGTATTTCTCTCCGAATTCCTTCTGAGTGAGATTTTCCTTAGTTGGCGCTATCGTGCTCACAAGGTATCGAAGACCCGCAACATAGTTGTCAGGCTTTTTGACCTGTTTGCCCGTTTTCGTCAGATACTCCATCCAGAGTGAAATCCCCATACCGATCAGCCATGGTTCTTCGCCGGCTTCTGTCATGTCGTCCCGGAACATGTTGGCAACCTGCTCTGCACCCTTGGATGGCCAATCGAAATTGTCCATAGATGGAACTGCCAATGATTTTGGTGTGTCATTCATGAGGTCAATGAAGTATTCAGCCAGGTATTCTTCAGGATCATCGTATTTTGCATCTTCGAAGGAATACTGAATATAGTCTGCAAACTTTGCAGCATTTTCTCCTGGCAGGTCGAAAATCGCCGGAAACGCTACATATTCTTCTCCATAAGGAAGAAGCATGGCAAAGGCAAAGTTTTCTTCATGAACGTCCATATCACCAAATAGGGAGATATTGTAAACCTTCCCGGTCAGGCAATCTTTAATGGCTGCTTTATCTTCAGTCACCTCGGTCAGTATCCCAGCTGCCGCTTTGCTGTCTCCCCACGATTTTAAGATGTTTTTTAAGCGCGGGCGAGCAACGGCCGGGAATTTTGCATGAATGAACTCATCCATAATGGAGTCCATATCTTCCAGCGTTCCAAATAGAATGTACCAGAAAGAGTGTACAAATTCATAAAACTCTTTTTCTTCTGGTTCAATGTCTTCAAGGATATCCAGAAGATCCATGAAATCTTCTTTCATGTCATCTGCAAAATGAGTAAGCGCATAGGCCCTTACTTCCTTTTGAAGCTCAAGAACTTCGTGATTCAAAACATCCTTAATTGATACAGCATCTTTGCTGCCGCAGCACTTTTTATATTTTTTTCCGCTCCCGCATGGACACGGTTCGTTTCTGCTTACTTTTACTGTTGACATCTTCTAAATCTCTCCTACAAAATTCGTTTAACTCTACTATCCTAACATTTATCAGCAGTTTAGGCATTAATCCAGCGGATTTAAACATTTGGCAGGTTAAGGAAGCCGGGATTGCGTGCTTTTTTGTATGGGTTAGCCGATTTCGGTTACTTCATCAGTTTTATCGGGTCAGTTTTTTTATTTTATCGATCACTTTCAATGGATATCGGTCACATTTTCCATTTTATCGGTCAGTTCACGTCCTAACAGCTTTCCATCAGGCCAAAATAAAAAAAACGGAGAGTCCACAAAACTCACCGTTTTCGTTCATTTTATTTTTTTGCCGATTATGCTAAGAAAATCCCCCCATAAACAAGCGCTCCTGCAATGACAAAAGCGGGATGCACTTTTAGTTTTTCCAAAAGGAAAAAACTAAGCAGCCCAATGAAAAGCGTCTGCCAGATCCCAATTCCATCATAGGATGAAAATAGGAAATCATAAGTCATAACGCCCAGCAAAACAGCGATAATCGGCCGAATATAATTGGTCATCCGTTTAACACGGGGGGATTCTTTATACCTCATCAGCAGCCCAAGCAGAGCGAGCATTAAGATCATGGAAGGTGCTACTGTTGCAAATACACCAATTATAGATCCAAGAACCCCTCCCTGCTCATAGCCAATATAGCCTGCCATTTTTGTTGCAATCGGACCTGGCAGGGCATTGCCCATTGCCAGCATTTCACTGAATTCATTCGTTGTCATCCATTCATAATTATCTACCACTTCATGTTCAATCAAGGGAATGGATGAAGGTCCTCCGCCGTATCCAAGGATCCCGGGGATGAAAAATGCCAGGAAAATCTGCACATATATCATGCGGGGTTCCTCTCCTTTTTAGCTTCATTTTTTTCTGCAGCATCCTTTTTCAGAAGGGCAGTCACGAGTGCAATAAATATAATAATTCCAGGATGAATATTCACAAATTCGATAAGAACCAGGCTGGCCGCTACAAAAAGAAATGTCCAAGCCCAGCCGAGTGATGACTTTGTAGACTTTTTAATAAAATCCCAAGTTAAAGTAGCAAGCATAACAGCAACAACGGGAACGACCGCCTTCGTCATGCCGGCAACCCATGGCTGATCCTTTAAGTTATTTAATGCCGTTAAAAGAACAATCATAAGGATGATGGTTGGAACCATTGTAGCTATCAGTGCGTTCAGCATTCCCAGAAACCCGCCTACCCGATAGCCGATATATCCCGCCATTTTTGTATTAATAGGTCCAGGCAGCGCATTGGCGAGGGCTAATATATCTCCAAACTCGTCTGAATCCATAAATTTAAAGGTATCCACAACCTCTTTATGGACCAGCGGAATGGCAGAAGGCCCGCCGCCAAAACCCAAAATGCCGGACCGAAAAAACGCAATGAAAATCTCCTTTTGTTTCATGTGTTCACATCCTCTTCACCAATTGCAGAGACAAGCCATGCCCCTTTTCATCTTGCATCCGAAAAAGCAGATGAAGGAGCGGCCATTTTTTTCCGCTCCCCAGTATCTTTTATATGGTTATTTTACTCTAATATGCGTGCTGCTTTCCTCAATTTTTATTACCAGGCGGCAATCGATCCGTCTGTTCGGGCTTCCGTTCCGCCCATGAGCACGCCTGTTTTTGGATCACGCCAGATAATCTGGCCGCGTCCGAATCCGCCTGTATCAACGGTTACCTCGATTTGATGGCCTTTGCGCACCAAAGCCTGGGCAATATGATTAGGGAAGTGCGGTTCAACCTGAACCTTTTTCCCTTCAATCCACTGCCATCTTGGCGCATCAAGGGCTGCCTGCGGATTCAAGTGGAAATCCACTGTATTCATGACCACCTGCATATGCCCCTGCGGCTGCATATAGCCTCCCATCACACCGAACGGCCCAACCGCTTCGCAGTCTTTTGTCAGGAATCCAGGGATTATCGTGTGGTACGTTTTCTTGCCGGGCTTCAGTGCATTATGGTGCTCCGGATCAAGAGAGAAATCGTGTCCGCGATTCTGAAGGGCAATTCCCGTTCCAGGAACGACAAGACCGGATCCAAAGCCCATATAATTGCTTTGGATGAAGGAAACCATATTGCCTTCGCTGTCTGCTGTCGCCAGATAAACAGTACCTCCACGTGGCGGCTGGTAAGGCTCAGGTGTCAGAGCTTCGCCGGCAATCTCACTGCGGCGCGATTCACCGTATTCTTCTGAGAGCAGTTCTTCAACTGTCACTTTCATTTCCGCAGGATCTGTAATAAATGCCTTGCCGTCTGTAAAAGCTAACTTCATCGCTTCAATTTGTTTGTGATATGTATCCACCGTGTCTTTATCGCGGAATTCAAACCCTTTTGCTATATTTAAACCCAAGAGAGCGACGAGACCCTGGCCGTTCGGAGGGATTTCCCAGACATCATATCCGCGGTAATGAACTTTGATGGGATCAACCCATTCCGCCTTGTAATCTTCGAGGTCTTCCTTGGATAGGAATGCATTGTATTTTTTTGAAAAAGCATCGATTTTTTCAGCAATTTCCCCGCGGTAAAAGCTATCGCCATCTGTTTCGCCAATGGCTCTTAAAGTGGCTGCATGCCCTTCAGAGCGCCAGATCTCTCCAATTTCAGGAGCCCTTCCATCTGGAGCAAAGGTTTCAAACCAATGCTGGAATTGGTCATCCGTCAGAATCTGTTTAAACCTATTATAAGCATACTGCCAGTACTTGCCGAGTATCGGTGTTAACGGATAGCCTTTTTCAGCATAATCAATTGCGGGCTGGAGGACATCTTTTAACGGAAGCCTGCCAAAACGCCTGGAAAGCTCAGCCCACGCGGATGGAGCACCAGGCACCGTAACCGGCATCCAGCCGTGCGTCGGCATTTTTTCGATGCCTCTTTCCTTTAATGCTTCTATGGAAATGGACTTTGGAGCAGGGCCGCTTGCATTTAATCCATGCAGTTTCCCTTTTATCCAGACTAGTGCAAATGCATCGCCGCCGATTCCGTTTGATGTCGGTTCAACCACGGTAAGAGCAGCCGCTGTTGCAATTGCTGCATCTATGGCATTTCCGCCTTTTTTCATCATATCTAATCCAGCCTGTGCAGCAAGCGGCTGGGAAGTAGCCACCATGCCGTTATTCGCCATGACGGTCGTTCGCTGTGATGTGTATGGGTGGCTGTGGAAATCAAAGTTCATGGAGTTCACCTCTGTATTAGAGTGTTAAAATAATTAATTCTGATTATATCAAATTATATAAATATTATGTTAGTATTTATTTCGGAAAACTAAATTAATGATGAAATATTGACAAAGTCCGGGGTATACAATATGATTTAGCTATAAATTGAATAGTTTCTCCTAAAGGGGAGTAGCTTTTACAGCAGAGTCGTCATTACGGAGCAAATGCTCTCGGCTTTGTTGGCAATCTAAACAATTGTTAGCAAGACCTTTACCAAATTCGGTAGAGGTCTTTATTTATGGGCCTTTACCACCGCGGTAAAGGCCCTTTTTATATACAGGCCCGCACCGCCACACGTTTTACTTTATAAAATGGAGGAATAGGTAGAAGGAAAATTTCTTGAAACTTTATCATGAGTAGCACGTAAAGAAGGAAACAGCAAAACTGTGGTGTGAGCGAGCAGCTCCCCCTAAAAAATTAGAGGAGAGATCTTTGTTGATTTTACGAAAATACATGTCAATGCTTGGAATAGGCTCTGCAAAAATTGATCTGCAGCTGCCAAAGCTTCAATATACGCCAGGGGAAAATGTGAGCGGAATCTTCCTGATTGAAGGAGGAACCATTGATCAGCAGATTAAGCGGATTGAGTGTGACCTGGTCATGGCGTCGCTTGAAGAAGAGAAGGAGGAAGTGATCGGGACATCGACCATTCTATCCACCAAGGTCATTGAATCAGAAGAAACCAACAAAATGGACTTTAACTTCCAGCTTCCTGAAGACATTCCCTGCTCTGCACCAGACCGGATTTTTCAATTTAAAACAAGACTGATTTTTAACGAAGGCGTCAAAAGCGCCGACTTGGATAAAATCACTATTATTCGATAACCAATCCTAAGGAGGAAGAAACGAGTGTAACATATCCCCTCTTAACCTATAGAAATTTATAAAAAGAGGAGATTCATACCTAATTGAACACTTTGCAAAAGTGGCTAATTTTATTTACTTTTTGAAGCATACTTGAAACAAGCTATCTATCAGCTGCCACACTTGAGGTGAAAAACCCGCCGCGCATTCAGGTGTCAGTTCCCATTCAGCGAATGAACTAGAAAAAGGTGAACTAAATGAAGTTTCTCAAACGCATCAAATTTGTATTAAAATTTTGGAAGTTCCTGCCCTTCTTAAAGGATTACTTTCTATCACCGGAAGTAACGGCCGGTAAAAAGCTTTTCCCTGTTGCGGCCGGACTTCTTTATATCCTTCTGCCGCTCGATCTTGTACCCGACTTCCTGTCGATCTTCGGCTTTACGGACGATATTGTGATTACATCGTTTGTTCTTCAGCAAATGGTGAAAATGGCACCGGAATCATTGAAGCGAAAATATAAGGTCCTGGAGGAATGATGTTGAAGCCTGCGAATGCAGGCTTTTTTATTTTGCCATTTTTTCGAGTCAGGGTCTGACTTCAGACTTAAGACCTCCGCCTTTCTGCCGATAATAGGTAAGGCGAAATACAACAACATGGAGGTCTACCTTGAAAAAACTACTACCTATTCTGCTTCTATTCAGTCTACTTCTGGCAGCCTGCTCTGCCTCTGAACAAAGCACAAACCAAAATAAAGAATATAAAATTGGCATTCTCCTATCTGATACAGGCCTGGGGGATGAGTCTTTCAACGACTCTGCCTTCCGGGGACTTGAGAAAGCGCGTGATGAGCTGGGCATTCTTTTTGATTATAAAGAAGCCCCCGACGGAAATTTTGAAAAGCCTCTTGAAGAGCTTGTCAAAGAAAATAATGACCTTGTCATCGGGCTGGGCTTTTCCGCACAGGAAGCACTCGAAAAGACGGCAAAGAAATATCCCCAGCAGCAGTTTTTGCTGATTGATGCCGTTTCCGAGCTTGATAATGTGGTCTCACTTACGTTTAAGGAGCATGAAGGCAGCTTCCTTGTCGGGATGCTCGCTGCCATGACAAGCAAAACAGACAAGCTGGGATTTATCGGCGGTGTTGATGTACCTGTCATCCATCATTTTGAAAATGGATTCATTCAAGGCGCCAAGCACTTCAATCCGAAAATAGAAATTTTAACAGAATATACCGGAACCTTTGGGGATGCGGCTCTCGGTGAAAAAGTCGCCGAGAAGCAAATTGCGGCAGGTGCTGATTTTATCTACCCTGCTGCCGGATTCACCGGTTTTGGCGCACTGAAAAAAGCCGAAGAAAAAGGCGTGCTTGCCGGCGGTGTCGATTCCGACCAGTATTTTGTTGCCGAAAAAGCCGTTGCCGCATCGATGGTCAAAAACATCGATATTGCTGTTTTTAACTTGGCAAAAGAATTGACGGAGAGCGGAAAAATCGAAGCTTCATCCTATGTATGGGGACTGGCAGAAAACGGTGTCGGTCTTTCTGAAATCCGCGTCATTTCCTTAACAGAGGAGCAGAAAGCAGCAATGAAAAAAGCAACTGAAGACATAATCAATGGAAAAATCACAGTAACAGCTGAATAAAGGAGCATCCAAGATGACATTACGAAACCGCCTTATTATTGTCACGCTGATCCCACTTGTGCTATCAGTCAGCATGATAGGCTTTATCATATACCAAACGTTACACATTCAAAGCTCCGCTAAAGATGATGTGGACCTTTTACTGAAAGTGAAGGACCTGGAGCAAAGCCTTGTTGTGACAAGCCAGTCACTTGCCAATTATACCTATAATTCCAGTGATGCCAACAAAGACGAGGCACTAACCATGATGACAGAAGTCCAGAAAAACCTGGCTGCCCTCTCTTCGGTTGCCTCAGTTCCCGGGCATAAAAAAATTATCGGCAGCATTGAAGGAAAATATGCAGAGCTGTCGGATGTATCCACCAAAGCCTTTGAAAAAGGAAACAAAGCGGAAATCAAGCGCCAGAGTATAAGAATATCCGGTATTTTAAATGATATGCACCTTTTAAAGAAGCGCACAAATGAATGGTATGAAGGCATTCTTCAGGAAACCAGCCAGAAAATCGCCTTTATCACGAATTCCTCCCTAATAGGAAGCGTACTGCTAATCTTGTTATCAGCTATTTTCTCATGGATGGCTGCGAGAAAGATTACAAAACCAATTAATGCGATCGTGGATAAAGCAGAGAAAATTTCAGAGGGAGACTTAACAGCAGACCTATCGCAGCTTACTTTTAAAGAGAACAGCCGATATGAAGTGGATAAACTAACGGAAGCTTTCTCAAAAATGGTTGTGAATCTAAAAGGAACCGTGCAATCCATTGAAGAAGTCAGCCAAAATGTAAAAGGATTTGCCGAAGATGTGGCTTCTTATATGACCAGCTTAAATGAAAGCAGCAGCCAGGTGGCTGTTTCAACTGATGAACTGGCGAGAGGCAGCCAGGCCATCTCTGAAGACGTCCAGGCTACCGCTGAGTTAATGAGCGTAATGGGGGAGCAATTTTCAGCGGTCCATCATTCCAGCGAGCAAAGTGCCACACAAAGCACACAAGCATTGGAATCTGTTGATCAAGGCAGAGTGTCTTTAGAAAAACAAATGAAACTTGCTGAAGAGATCTCCAGTTCGTCGAACCATATTAGAAGTTCAGTCAGTGAATTTGCCCAGTTCACCAAGGAAATTGAAGGGGCAGCCAACACGGTTAAAGATATTGCGGATCAAACCAATCTGCTTGCCTTAAATGCGGCTATTGAAGCAGCCCGTGCCGGTGAAGCCGGAAAAGGATTTGCGGTTGTGGCAGAAGAAGTACGGAAGCTCGCCGATTCTTCTTCAAAAGCAACAGATTTGATCGCCTCGATGGTCAGCAATATCCAAAATGGGATCAGCAATATATACACAGCTACTGAACAGGGACATGCACTTTCAAAAGAGCAATCCCAATCGATGAGCGAGACGGAACAAGTTTTTGAAACCATTTCCGAGCATGTGTCCGGCATTCACAGTCATCTGGAAAGATTGGTTGAAGATATGAAAACCTCCAGTGATATGAGCCAGCAGGTCATTAGCGCTGTGGAAAATATTTCGGCCGTAACAGAAGAAACGGCTGCCGGAACTGAAGAAATCTCCGCTTCTACGGAGGAACAGCTTCGCGCGTTTGAGCAGGTTATGGTGAAGGTGGAACAGCTGAAAGAAATGACTGGTGTTATGGAGAGGGAATTGGAGAAGTTTACGGTTTAGGCGGATTTTTGGAGGTGTCGTTTTACTGAAATTGTGAACGATGCAATTAGGTCGGGAAAACCTGCAAATAGAAGTATAATTCTTGCAAATAACTTCGGCATTTCTGCAAATAAAACGGCGAATTTGCAAATAGCAGACCAATTCCTGCAAATAGCCCAATAGTGAACCCAAACAAACGAAAACCCCGCCTCAGCAGCGGGGTTTTCACGTTTTATTATTGCGCTTCAATCAGACCATAGCGGCCATCTTTACGCTTGTACACTACATTTGTTAAGTTAGATTCTGCATTCGTGAACACGTAGAAGCTGTGGCCCAGCATGTTCATCTGCAGGATCGCCTCTTCACTGTCCATCGGCTTCAGATCGAAGCTCTTTTGGCGGACAACTTCAAGGTCGTTATCCTCCTCTTCCGCTTCTGGCGCCTCTATCTCATTTTCCAACGCTGCAAAAACAGCAGTCAGATTGCCTTTTTCGCGGAATTTGCGGTTCACTTTTGTTTTATGCTTGCGGATTTGGCGCTCCAATTTATCTGTGATCAGATCAATCGCTGCATACATATCATCATGATCTTCCTCTGCACGAAGTACCAGATTCGGCATCGGAATCGTTACTTCCACTTTAGAACGGTTATTATTATACGTTTTTAAATTTACATGTACATTTGCATCAGGAGTTTCAGTAAAATACCTTTCTAACTTAGCAATTTTCTTCTCTACGTACTCTCTAATTGCTGGAGTTACCTCAATGTTTTCACCACGAATGTTGTAATTCATACGTGAACTCCTCCTTCTCATTATACAATGACAGCCTTTTCATTAGCGTTTACTGTGAAAATCACCAGTAATGTCTGAAAAGGAATGCCTAGTCTTAAAAGTATATTAAGACTATGTATTTATATTTCTATTTTACCCCTAAAAACTCCTGCTGAAACTGGTAAAAAGATTGAGAATATTTGTCGAATTGGTGACGTATATAAAAAAACGAGCAGCTTCTTTGGCTGCTCATCCTTTTATATCAATATTGCCGCCCAAGTGGGGCTGGGCTGCGTGCTGGAGGGCCTGTATCTGAGACCCGCTCATCATCTTATGAATAAATTCTGCATTTCCCTCCGCTTGATCCATGGCTTTCTTCATGACTGAGATGGATGCCTGCCGCTGGACCTGCCCTTGGGATAAGACCATGGACATTAATGGGATATCCAAGGGAACACCTCCTGGCTATTTAAGCCTGATCCTATTTAGGACTGTATATATGGATTTAATTCCTGCTGAATATTTTTATGCCACCCTGCAAATGCAGGATAGAGCTTTTTCGAAATGATCTCCTGTCTAACAGGAAGATCGTCAAAGTTCTGAATAAGCAGTTCAGCCTGATCGGCTACTGCACTAATATCAGCAATAGCCTTTAGCATCGTGTGATTGCCTTGAACAAGATGGCTAAGCTGTTCATGAGCTGAAGCGACTTGAGGGAACGCCTGAAAAACATCACTAAGAAGGCGATCTCCCTCTGTTTTACTGAAATCACTAAAGCTTTTTACTATATAATCAAACGCTTCATCAATGGTATATAAAAGATCGCTGTAATCCTTCATAAAAAGGTACTGCTTTTCGGTCAGGGTCATCAACATTAGTCACCTATTTTCTTTTATCGTAAAACATACCGTCCGTTGCCATGGATTGATAGGGATTAGCATATTTTCCGGTTGATTCCTTTTTAACGCTTAAGTCTTTGATGTCTTTTTGAATAAACAGCTTTTCCCTTGTCATTAGCTGGGTGACTTTTGCATTGAGGCTGATCAGCCTGGCTCCCAGATCCTTTTCAGCGTCTGAATATGGAGGAGCCATGCCAGTCATTTCTTGCTGGCGTTTTTCAAGCAGTATTTCGACGGCATTCATTTTCGCATCACGGTCAAGCTTAGTATGTTCCAGAGTTTTGATTAGCTCAAGTGTTAAATCATAAAACCTTTGAACCGAACTCACTACACTGTACCGCCTTGGGAGAATTGCTTCTGGCGATTGACCTGAATGACTTCCTTCCATGTGTCTCGGAATTCGGTTACAAGGCCCCCGACTTCATCAAGAATACCTGTATCATTCTTGATATTCGCCTCCATCAGTCTCCGGTTCATATAATCATATAAAGACATCATGTTTTGAGATACCTCTACATCCATATTCAACGTCACCATCAGCTCTTGAATAATATTTTGCGCCTTTTGGATATTAGTGTTTTTCGCCTCAATGTTTTTGTCCATGATGGCTTTTTTCGCCTGATGGATGAACTTCAGGCAGCCGTTATATAGCATTAGTGTCAGCTCTCCAGGAGATGCTGTATTCACTGAGTTTTGCTGATAAGATTGGTATGGATTGCTTACTGCCATTTGTAACACTCCTTTTTATTACATGCCGCCGCCAAATTGGTTCATAAGGAACATGGATTGCTCATTGGAACGCTGAATCGCTTTTTCCATGGCGGTGAACTGCCGCCAGTAGCGGTCTTCAACCTGCTTTAATTTATCTTCAAAGCTATCAATCCGCTTGCCTACATCATTCAATTCCCTGCCGATAGTGAACTGCTGGTTGGTTGAAAAGCTGTTTCCGGCTTTTGTCTTCAATTTGTCCATTGCAGCGTTCACGGTATCATAAAGCCTGTGGGCGATCCCTCTTTGCCCGTCTGTCTGTCCTTCTCCTCTAAAAAGATTCTCAACAGACACAGGATCATCTTCGATTGCCTTTTTCAGGGCGGCTTCATCAATTTCCAGCTTACCGCCTTCTAAATAATTGCTGGTCGTTTTAATGCCGATACTGGCCAGCTGATTATAAAGCGGAGAAACCAGATCATTCGTTACGGGCTGGTAAAAGTTCATCCGCATCCCAGATAAGACAGACTGAAGCGTAGAATCCTTGCGCAAGAGACCGCTTTTAGCTCTCTCTTCCCATTGCTCCTGCTGCTTGTCCGATAACTGCTCACGCTGTTCATCTGTTAATGGGGTGTAGCTTCTATAGCGTTCTTCACCGGTTTTTTTCTGGATTTTATCGATCATTTCATTGTATTTATCCACAAATGCCTTAATATTATCAAAAACCTTTGTGGAATCATTGCTGACATTGATGCTGACCGGCTGATCTTCAAACGTCTGCTTAAGAGTAAAGGTAACGCCGTTCACTTCAAATGTGTTTGAGCTCCGATTAGTAGCCAATCCATTAATCATGAATTCAGCATTTCTTCCTTCTTCTTTGACCGCAGCCCCTTTAAAGCGCAGAACATCATTCAGAAAGCTGCCGCTTGTCGTGATTTCAGCCCCGCCTTTATTAAAATCACCCGTCTCTGTGCGGGTCATCGTCATTTGGCCAGTAGCACTGTCAAAGAACATATTCACACCAGCGCTTGAAGCATTTACTTTACTGATGACATTATTGAGAGACTCACTGCCTGAAATAAGGAAAGAATCATGACGCTCCCCTTTAGAAGTTGAGGTATCTACTGAAAAAGCAGTGTATTTGTGGTCATAGGCAATCTCCATGCTCATCGTTGTATTAGATCCCTCTGCCGGCTTTTGCATATCAGCATTAAATGTGATTTTCCCTGTTTCGTAGTTAATGGTGCCTACCACTTTATTGGCATCATCGAGTATTTCTCTTTCCCCATTCACGATATTGCCCATTGAAAAAGTTTTCTCAGTGGTCGTTCCGGACGCTGTTTCCTTTATCTTAATGCTTTTCACTTCATTCAGGGCACCTTGAGCCAATTGAATGGAGGAAGTGCTGCTTGTAATAGCGTGTGAACCAGTCCGTTCAGTAGCCACATAATCAATCTTAATGACACTTCCCTTTGCAGGTTCCTTGCCGAATTGCAGCGTTCCATCTTCTTTTACCAGCACTTCATTCTCTTTTAAGGGACGGTTCGCCGCACTCAGTTCTGCCTCACTGATCGCATTAAATCCTACTCCATTAACCTTTACACTCCAGGAGCTAAGTTCACTTAGATCCACCTTGGACATATCTCCGAAGCTAATGGCTGCCGGATCGGTCACATCAATATTTTTACTTAAAACGGCACCATTTTTCCAAGCACTAGCGACAGTGCTTCCATTTGAATCTGTATGATTGCCTTTATACATAAAGCTGCTTTCCTGTGCATAAAGGCTTTTGCTTGGGTCTATGGACTTTCCATCCGCAGAAATACTGCCGCCGTTTACACGGGTCTCCGCACTTGCCAGCTGTGTTACTTTTGAAATCGAGTAAGAAGACTGGCTGGCTGCACCGCTTGCTGTAGCAGTAACCATTGCTTCATTTGAAGAAGTTACCAAGCGGGCACGATAACGTGTAGTCAGCTTCATCTGCGTCAATTCACTTCGAAAATCCAATAGTAATGAATTCATTGCACGGTAATCATCCCGCTGCCATTCCAATACTTGTTTCTTCTGCTTTAATTTATCTAGAGGCATCCGTTCTGCCTTCATTAGATCTGATACAAGCTGGTCAATATCCATCCCGCTCGCCAGACCTCCGATTCTAACCAATGAGAACTCCTCCTTTAAATCTTCTTATCTACCATTAGTCCAACAAAATCTGTCATTGCTGCATACATATCCAGCATTTTTTTTGATGGAATTTCCTTTACGACTTCCTGGGTTAGATCATCAACTAGAGTTACGTAATATTCATTTAGCTCTTCATGGAGAACAAACTTTAATGAGGTGTGAGAAGCTTGTAGGAACTCGTTCATGCTATCGACTACCTCTGTTAGCTGTTCTTCCTTTATTTGGCCAGTCAGTTTTGGCTGAACAGGCACGTCTTTATTTACTTCTTGAATGCGGAACTCACTTGAATTTTCATTTGTATGTACTGTTCTAGTTGGAAGAGAAATATTTTTAGATGATATATGATCTATCATTTTAATCTCCTACCTATATAAATTTCTTCTTTAGTTTATATATCGGAATAATTTTAGAATAGTTAAGGAGGAGTTTAGCAGGGAAGGAAGTTTATGTGTATATATAAAAGACCCTAGCAAGGCTAGAGTCCCTTTCAATTATACTTATATTAACGAAGAAGCTGTAATACTCCTTGTGGTTGTTGATTCGCTTGAGCCAACATTGCTTGTGCAGCTTGAGAAAGAATAGAATTCTTAGTTTGATTCATCATTTCTTTCGCCATGTCTACGTCACGGATACGAGATTCAGCAGCAGTTAGGTTTTCTGAAGATGTACTTAGGTTGTTGATAGTGTGCTCTAAGCGGTTTTGATTAGCACCAAGTTTAGAACGTTCAGCAGAAACTTTATCGATTGCTGATTGAATAGTTGTTACAGTTGCTGCTGCATCCTCATGTGTAAGAACACTAAGTGCTTGTTCAGTCGTTGTACTGCTAGTTCCATCAGTAACAGCACGTTTTGCATCAGCTGTACCTTCAGTAGAAATACCTAAAGCCTTTGCTCTCATATCAGAAATATCTAGTGTTAAACTCTGGTTTTCATTAGCACCAATTTGAAATTGAAGAGATGCACCTGCATCACTTCCTCCAGCTAAAGAAGTTGTTTCATTAACAGTTGCAGCAGTACCATCGATGTTAGCTCCACCAGTAACTGTAAACTCCGACATATCAAGTCCAGTAGGCACATTAGTAGTAGTCCCTTGAATTAAGGCTTCAATGTCACTTGCTGCAATAGTTGCATCAGCCTGGTCAAGGGTAACTGTTAGTGTATCACCAGCCGCATTAAAAGCAGCACCAGCAGTAGCACCTTTAGTAAAAGTAATGTTTATTCCGTTTGCTAAAGTAGTATTAGCTGCACCTGCGCTAATATTGAATCCTGCAACCCCTCCAATTGCTGTTGTTGCACTTGCAGCAACAGCTGTAGTTGCTACATCTTTTGAGCCGTTTAATAATTTTTGAGTATTAAACTCAGTTGTATTACCAATACGGTTAATTTCAGATGTCATTTGGTTGATTTCTTTTTGGATTTCTTCACGGTCAGAAGTAGTGTTTGTATCATTACCAGCTTGTACCGCTAATTCACGCATACGTTGAAGAATATCATGAGTTTCATTTAGAGCACCTTCAGCTGTTTGAACTAAAGAGATTGCATCTTGAGAGTTTTTAGATGCTTGGTCTAATCCGCGAATTTGTCCACGCATTTTTTCAGAGATTGCAAGACCTGCTGCGTCATCTCCAGCTTTGTTAATACGTAGACCAGAAGATAATTTCTCCATTGATTTGCTTTGAGCTGTTGAAGCACTATTCAACTGACGGTAAGTATTCAATGCTGCAATATTATGATTAATTCTCATTATTAATTTCCTCCTTGAGTATATATCCCACATCCATGTGGTTTACTTTACTAACCAGCAGAAAAGTCGGCCGCCTTTTTGCTGTTCAGCTTTACACTGGTTATATCGACTTATTTTGACAGGTGTTTAATGGTTTGGAAAAATTTTTTATTTCTTTTTAAAAAAGCTGCTTAGGCTTTCGATTGCACTTGCTTCAGTTTGAGTTGCGCTGCTGTTTTCCTGCTGAATAGATAAGTATATTTCTTTCCTATGAATATCCACATTTTTTGGCGCGCTGATGCCTAGCTTTACCTGGTCACCATCAATAGAGAGGATTGAGATTTCAATATCGTCACCAATCATGATCGATTCTTTAAGTCTCCTTGTAAGTACAAGCATTATCTCTCCCCCTGTTCTTGAGGTGTTATGATTTTATGCTTGGTCTGGTAAGGTGTTTGATTAAGTATAATTTGTTTGCCTATTTTTTTTGTTTGGTTAATGATCAAAGGGGCCTGCAGGTTAACGGTTGTTTCCTCAAATGGATCCCTTACTGTCAAAATCGCAAAGGTAGCCACATCTTTATCTGATTGGATTTCTAATTTTTCTAATGCCTCTTCTGTCAAATCAAACTCATACTGAGGAAAAAGAGCAAATGGATCTGTCACGATAAAAGCTACCTCAGGTGTTTTTACTGACTGAAGTACAAATAAGTCTGTCCCTTCAAGAGGTAATATATAAAACTCCTTTTCCTCTAAAAAACCCGGAATCCCAGATGGAAAATTAATAATATCATCCTGATTTATTTCCTGCACACCGTGAAACTTTGTTTGGATATTCATCTTTTCACCTCATTGCTATATGGTTAGATTGATAAAATCAATATTAAGGCTGTTTTTCTCAAGAATTTCTGTGCTGACATTTCCAGGTGTATAGGTATGAATCGGCTTTCTGATTTCCATCTCGATCTTCGGCTTTTGCGGCTGAGCTTCAATGTTGACTTTGGCAGGTTCGTATTGAATCTTTACACTATTATGAGATGGCACCCAGCCAATATTGAACTGCTTGGGAGGACCTTCACTGTTTTCCTTTGCCTGATAGGCGATTGGAGTGCCGCCGTTTTCAATTTTCATAAGTTCTGTTCCCTGTGCAGCTCTTCTCTCCATCCCTTTTAACCAATCCTGGTACCCATTTTGGGCAAACTCCTCTATTCTTCTGCCGACACTTTTCAGGTCGACGTCTTCGCGTGCTTTGGTCTGGTCGATCGTCAGCTTTCCTGGGATTGTATCGATTTCCAGTATGGCTTTAGGCTGCTGGATGGATTGGACGGCAGGGGGCTGTTCGATTTCCTGAACCGGCTTTTCTATCTTTAATCCGATCTTGATAAAGTTGGATTCAAGTCTGATTTGCGGAACATTCATGTTAGACACCTCTCTTATGAAAAAAAGCTATCACTGATGGATAGCTTTTCACTGATTATCTTAAAAAGTCGGTTAAGCTCGGCTGAATGATTCTTGCCCCAACACTTAGTGCGGCACGATGGATGCTTTCCTGGGTTGTCAGCTCGATAATGGCTTTTTCCAAATCAATATCTTCATTATCGGAAAGAATTCTGGTTGAGAAGACTTCCTGCTGGGAAAGACGGTCCTCCATCAGTTCGACCCGATTCTGCTTGGCCCCAATTAGGGCACGTGCAGACAAGAAATTATCTATGTTTTTATCAACATTCTCTAGCATATCCCCAACGGCTGGATCATTCGTTTCAAGTGCTGTGATTAGCTTTTGGATATCGCCTTCGTCACTGAGCATGTCCCCAAATAAAGCTTTTCCTTCCGTGTTGACAGGGATCTTGATGCCTGAAAAAACCTCAAGCTCGATGGTTCCGCTTTGAAAACCTGATTCAGATGGCCGTACATTTGTCTGATTGCCATTGAAAATATACTTACCGCCAACTTGTGTATCCCCGATATTCTGTAAGTGCTCTTTAAGCTGTTTGACCTCTTCAGCAACCGCTTTGCGCTGATCTTCTTCCAGTGTGCCATTGCTTGCCTGGAGAGTCAGCTCCCTAATTCGCTGCAGAGCCAAAACACCCTTATCCAGGGCATCATCCGTACTATCAACCCAATTTCTCACTTCCCCGATGTTGCGGGTAAACTGCTGAATCCGGTTCAAATCCGTACGATAGTTCATTCCCATCATCGCAGCAACCGGATCATCCGACGGCTTGGTAAATTTCTTCTGCGTAGAAATTTGATCCTGCAGCTTGTCCAGCCTGCTGTAGCTGTTGCTTAAATTGCGAAGCATGTTATTTGATAGCATTGATTGTGTTACGCGCACTTTATTTCACCCTTTATCTGCCTACAACGCCCATGCCGTTGATGATTTTATCGAGCATTTCATCAACCACAGTTATGTTTCTTGCTGAAGCATTGTATGCATGTTGGAATTTAATCATATTGGTCATTTCTTCGTCTAATGACACGGCACTCACCGATTGCCTGTTCCGGTCTACTGAATCTGCCAGCACAAGGGAGTTTTTCAGGTCCTTTTTGGCACTCTGAGAGTCTACGCCTAATCGTCCAATGATTCCGGAATAATAGGAATCAAGGCTTCCGTTCAGCTTTGATTTTTCATCATCAGACAAGGAGGTGTAATCACTAAAGCTTTTCTTTCTTAAATCAGCCAAAAGCTGAGCATTGTGGTTATCTCCGGAAGCTCCGCCTTTTTCTGCAGCTGCGGCAATTTTAGAAGAGTCATCCAGCAGCTCTTGATTTACTTTAATGCTTTGTGCAGGATTATCCTCATCAAACTGGAAAAAGTCCAGGCCTGAGATTGTATCCGCTCCCAAGGCATACCCGTTTTTATGAATTTCATTGAATTCCTTGGCAAAAGCAGCTGTCATTCTATTCAGCTTCTCCAGCATTTCAGGATAAGCACCCTTAGCAGAACCGCCTGCTTCATAACCATAGCTGTTAATTAAACCGGTAAGTTCACCGGATAAAGTCTCAAATTGCGTAAAGGAAGTGGATCCGATCTTTAGTCCTGTTACAAGTCCGCTCTCTTCGCTTTTTTCAAGCTCCACCTTGTTTGTGCCAACAATGCCGCTCTCTTTTGTAGCAGATATGAGGTTAATAGGCGGATTATAGGATTTTCCATCCTTTTGGACAATCTCGATATTATAAAGGCCCGATGCCATCGGTTTGGCATCTCCATATGTATTCGGGACCACACTGGTCACTTTCACGTTAACCAATTGTGAAAGGCTGTCTACCAATAAATCCCGCTCGTCATAAAGGTCATTTGGGAGGTATCCGTGCGGCTCAACAGAGGCGATCTGCTTATTCAGATGGTCAATCTGCGCGACGATTGCGTTAATTTCATCAACCTTCACATCAACCTGATTGCCGATATCCTCTTGAACCCGCGACAGGGAATTATGATAATAATTCAGTGTATCCGCAACCATCTGACCAGTAGCAGCTACTACATCCCTGGCTCCGGTATTTTCGGTGTGGCTTGATAAATCCTGCAGGGCGTTCCAGAACTTTTCCAGGGTACTGTGCAATCCATTCTCTGACGGCTCATTCATGATTTCTTCCATCTTAGTCAGAGACTCGCTCATGGCTCCATAGTAACCCATTTTTGTGTTTTCGGTTCTATATTGCAGGTCTAAAAATGATTCTCTTATTCTCTGGACTGTCCCCGCTTCGACACCTGTTCCCATTTGTCCGGGTATCTGCGGACGATTCATACCAACGCCTGGATAAGGCTCGGTTTGCGCGAAATTAATCCGCTGCCTGGTGTATCCTGGCGTATTCGCATTTGAAATATTATGTCCGGTTGTATATAAAGCACTTTGCTGGGTGAACATGCCGCGGCGGGCTGTTTCAAGTCCCATGAAAGTTGAACGCATGTTTGTTCCTCCGTTCTGCTACACTTTCGAGTTGAAAATTCCTGGATTCATCTTTTCCGATTTCTTATTGGCTGGCGGGCCGTAGTTCATCGATTCAGGCTGCGGCCGTAAAAGATTCATAGATACATTTACAAACTGAAGGGAATGATGGACAAGCTGCTGGTTTAGGAAGTTCTGCTCTTTCAGTTCATATACCAGCTCAGCAAGCTCCTTCGTGATGGCCTCAAGCCTAAGGCGATCAGGCTGCGTAAGGATATTTAAACAATCTGATACTGTAGGGCTTTCCAGCATGGGTGCGATCGAATTTGCTGCCTTTTCCCGCTCGTTTTCCAATCTGCTGATAGCCGCAATATGAGCCTGCTCATCCTTCAGCATCTGATTCAGGCCGTCCATGTCGCCGGTCTTAATAATGTCTGTCTTTTTAACTGCGAGTTCATATAGGCTTTTATGAAGCTTTAGCAGCTTTTCCATCGTTGCAGTAAGTGCTTCGGCTGACATGCCAATCCCTCCTCATTATTTTTTTGTATAAAAATCAGCGATGCTTTTCGCCACTTCTTTTGGATTAATTTTATAAGTCCCGTTCTCTACCTGAATTTTAAGCTCTTCTACTTTTGCTTTACGGTTTTCGCTTAGCTGGGATACCTGCTGCATTTCCTTTGCAGTAGAGCTGATTTCAATTTTATCTGATGCCGTTCTGGCTGGCTTTCCTGCATGTTCAAGCTTATTCATTTGGCGTTTGTATGGGTTCACGCCTGAAGGACCAAAGTTATTGATTTTCATGTGTACCCCTCACTTTCTTTCCGGTCGATTTAACCTAAGTCTATTATCGGCTAATGTGGCGGTATGTTTAAATGTTAATTTAAGTTTGGGAAAAAATACATCTATAAGCCTATAGAAAAAGCTATGTGAATGAGACACATAGCTTAGAAACGACTATTAATTTTTTCATTGACGGCAAAATAAGTACCGTGTTTCTCTCTTTGGACTGCTTCTTTTCTTCGTTCTTCCTCAGCGGTAAACTGCTGAAGATCTTTCCTCAGATCACCCGCACAGCTGCCGCATAGCTTGCCTTCCCGGATGCTTGTCCCGCATTTCTCGCAAGGATACCCCAAATTTGGAAAATGCGCTAGCTTCAAACGGCCGGTCTTAATAAACTTTATGATGAGTTCTTCCTCGACTTCGGTCGCCTCGACAACCTCCATCATCCTCGCTGTCCTGTTTTCCCTCTTCCGGATGAACTGGTAAACCGTCTCATAGGCCTTCTCTTCTTCCTTCCAGCAATCCTGGCAGACATCGCGGAACTGGTTTTTGACAAAAATGGCATCACATTTCGGGCAGTTGGATAACTCAGCCATATGATTCTTCCTCTCTCAGTTTGTGATGAAATTATTATAGCTCGAAAAATAGGATAATTATAGAAAAAAATTATTCGAAATACAGCAGACTGCTGGCTGTTTCTATGAATCGGGATTCGGGAACAGAGCGGTTCTGCTCGAGCTGACTTTGCAGAATATTAAGCATCGCCGCCAATTCAGCTCTCGGTCCCTCTTCGATAATAAATTGAAATCCATAATTAGTCAGAGCATCTGATATTTCATCTTTTCGGACAATCGTCCCAGTAAAGGAGAGAACCTCTCCTAAAAGCTTGGTTTCAATTAATAGAATGATATCTTTCCTCACAGGAAGTTTCATCTTTGAAACAAATTTTACTCCGCCTGCACTCATATCTTCAATCAGGATTTTCGTGCTGCCCATTTTGACAGGCTTGCTGTTAAGCTCTAAGATGGTCATCTCTGCCTCCAGCGGATAGGGAAACTCGACCCGGACATACTTGCGCAAACCTTTGAACACATTGTCTTCCTTGATATTCTGCGGCTTCAGGGTGCCAATTAAGAGTTTCTGCTCGAAAGCGGAAGGCGGAAGCGGCTTACTGAAAAGATATCCCTGTATTTGATCACACTCATTCTTCCTTAAAGAATAGAATTGTTCAAAAGTCTCTACGCCTTCTGCTACCACCTTCATATTCAGCCCATGGGCAAGCTGAATCAGATTGGCCGTAATGATTGCATCTTCCGCGTTTTTATCCATTGCTTGGATAAACGTTTTATCAATCTTTAAAACATCAAATTTATAATTTTTCAGCTGTGTGATGGAGGAATACCCGGTCCCAAAGTCATCCAGTGCAATCTTCACTCCCATTGAACCCAATTCTTTAAGCACTGAAATGACGTTCTCTGAGTAATTGATTAGGGAAGATTCCGTCAATTCAATTTCAATTAGTGACGCATCGAGGTGACTCTCATCCAATGCTTTTTTTATCGTGGAAACAAGACAACTTTTCAAGAAGCTCAGCGGAGAGATATTTACGGATATCGGAACAATCGATAACCCTTTTTCCTTCCAGGAATAAATCTGGCTGCATACTTTCCTTAGCACATATTCACCTATATTTATGATTAAACCGGTTTCCTCTGCCACTGTTATAAACTCCAAAGGGGAAACTCTGCCCCATTCCGGATGATTCCATCTTAATAAAGCTTCGGCACTTACTATTTTGCCGGTCTTCGTATCAACTCTTGGCTGGTATTCAAGAAAAAACTCATCATTTTGAATGGCTTTTCTCATATCCTGTTCAAGGGTAAAAAGCTTATAAGATTCAATATCCATGGAAGGATGGTAAACCTGGAATCTATTATTCCCTTTCTGCTTGGCATGGTACAGGGAAGATTCCGTATTTCTGACTAATTCATCAGCTGTTCTTCCATTATCCGGATATAAACTAATGCCTATAGATGGGGTAATATTAAGCTCAAAGCTGTCGATGTGGAATGGTTCAGAGAAAATTTGATTAATGGAATCTGCTAATTGCGCAGGATCCTCCTTTTCCTGGATATATTCCATTATAACTGCAAATTGATCACCGGAAATTCTTGCTGAAAAACAGACTGAATTTAACTTCTCCTTAATTCTATGTGAAACAAGCCTAAGAAGTTCATCTCCTGAGGAATGTCCAAAGGTATCATTAATCTGCTTTAACCGTTCCAGATCAAAGAACAAGACAGCGAAATTCTGTTGTTCATCGTCTTCAATAAGGCTCTGCAGCTTCTGATCAAAGTACCGGCGGTTTGGCAGATCGGTCAAATGATCATAAAATGCCATACGCCTCATTCTCTTTTCAAGCCATTTTTGTTCTGTTATATCTGTTACAAAGCCATCAACCCGGATAAGTTGGCCTCGTTCATCTAAATAGGGGATACTATGATCATTCACCCATCTAAGCTCACCGGATTTATGGAAGATACGATATTGGCAGCGAACGCTCTTCCCATGTATAAGATTTACCCGATTGGCTTCCAGACTTTGCAGGTCATCAGGATGGATCACTTCGTCCCATAAATCGAAATTATCAATCAGCTCACGGGCTGTGTACCCGAAAATGCCTTCCACTCCTCTGGAGAAATGAAATACCTTTCTTTCTATTAAATCGGCGGAATAAATGCCAACATCAAGATTTTCATAGATTTGTCCTATTTTCCGCTCGTTTTCATAGAGCTTCTCTTCCATGCGCCTTTTTTCAGTTATATCCTGAATCGTTGCAACGATTTTCGGTGATCCGCTTTCTCCTGCAAAATAGTCCGCACGATGATGAATATACCGTTCCTCTCCATCCTGCCTAATTATCCGGCATATCAGATCCACACTGTCCTTTTCCTCTAACAGTCGAGTAAACTGATTTTCAAAAGCCGGCCGGTCGTCTGGATGCAGATAACTCAAATACATTTTGTAGTCCGGAAAAAAACCTTTTTGAGGCTTTAGCCCAAATATCCGGAACAGCTGATCTGACCAAAACCCTCTATCGTTTTCAATATCGTACTCCAGGCTCCCAATATTTGCGATCTTCTGAGCCTGGTTCAGGTTATTTTTTATTTTCGTCAATTCCAATTGCTGACTGTTATATTCAGCAATATCTTTAGTGGTGTTTTCACCATCCTGTGAGTTTATTTCGTCCACTTCAAAACATCCTTTCCAATAAAAAAAGGCAAACGAAAATAGTTCTTCTTCTGTGCAGCCCGGCTGCCATGGCAGAAACCTGCTTTAGGCCCGCAGCTTTGCGTCTTTTACTTTCGTAAAATTTGCCCTGGATTAGAATATTTTAACATAGGATTATTTTCCTAATAACTATCCAGATCAAAAACATCAACTTGTAATTAATTCCATCCATTATCCTCTTGCTAATGTAACCGAGCAGACTGAAGCAGCACCCCCTGCTTTAAGAACTTTCGCTGCATGATATAGAGTTGAGCCGGTAGTATAGATATCGTCAATTAGGATAATTTTTTTATTCTTGATATTGAGATTTTGCAGCTGGAAGACCTGGTGCGAATGAATTCGTTCCATTCGCGATTTCTTAGATTGCTTTTCTGAGTGAATTCGCTGCAGCGGTTCCGTCACGGTAAAGCCTGCCTCATGGATGAGTGCGGCAGACTGATTGAAGCCTCGTTCATAAATCCTTTGGGGACTTAGAGGGATTGGGACGAGATAGTCGAATTCCACGGTACTCAGCTTTTCCCTAATGATAGGAGAAAAAGCTCTCGACAAAATATAGTCGCCCCGGAACTTATAGCGGGCTATAGTTTCTTTCAGAAAGTCATCGTATATAAAAAGGGAATTGTTTTTCAGAAGCTGCCCTGACCATTCTGGATCCCCGTTCCACCTTAGACAATCTGCGCATAGATTCCCTTTTCGAAATTGAGGATCTATGTTACTGAAGGGCCGGCTGCATTTACTGCAAGCATCGCCATTGATAAATGGGAGTTTATCGGTGCAGCATTGGCATAAATGATTGTCTTTTGGCCGCGACCAGAGAGTTGTCCAGCTGACAGCTGAAAGGATTTCTTCATGGCATATTAAGCAGTTAATGGTCGATCAGTCCTTTCTTTTTGGCTTCAGTGTTCATTTTGAGTATTTGTTTTTGCGCCTTGACCATGCTTTCGGTTTTGCCGTAGTGAAAAAAGGTGATTTCTCCTTTCGGGTATTCAGAGCTTCTTCCAACACGGCCGGCAATTTGAACAAGAGCGCTTTCGGTAAAAATACGGTCTTCTGCTCCAAATACTGCTACATCAATATTAGGGAAGGTAACTCCTCTTTCCAGGATGGTCGTTGTTAAAAGCATGGGAATCTCTTTATTGCGCATCATTTGGACTTTGTCTTTTCGATCGGGGTCTTCTGCGTGAACAGCTTGGATTTTAGGATAGGTTTTACGAAGGATGGTAAGGACTTTTTCCATTTTATCGATTTTTGGAAGGAAGAGCAGGCACTGCTTCTGGTTGTCGTGCCTCTTCTTGATCCATTGGGTAACTGCAGACGGGAGTTTGTCTTTTTTTAGGGATTTCTCCCAATTTCCGCACCATTTGAAAGCCGGTACAGGCAATGGATGACGATGATATCTAGCCGGGATAGTGACAAAGTTTCTTTTTCCGCTGCGGCATTCATTTTGCCATTTTTGACTGGGGGTGGCAGTTAAATAGATCATAGAGGAGGTTTCTTTGCGGGATTGGCGGACGGCATACTGCAGGGTTTCGTCTGCCGTATAAGGAAAGGCATCCACTTCATCAAGGATTACGGTGTCAAAAGCTTTATAAAAGCGGAGGAGCTGATGGGTGGTGGCGATGGTCAAAGGAGCTTGAAGGTGGCGGCCTTCACTGCCGCCGTAAAGGACAGCCACCTGAATACCGGGGAAGACTGCTTTTAGCCGCGGACCAAGCTCAAGTACAACATCTGTTCTCGGAGTAGCAATGCAGATTCTTTTTCCAGAGGCAAGGGCAGCATTGATTCCTTCAAATAGAACTTCTGTTTTTCCTGCTCCGCAGACAGCCCAGACGAGGAATTCCTTGCTTTCGATTACAGCCTGCTTTACCTGGTCAGAGGCAATTTGTTGCCCGGGTGAAAGGTTGCCTGCCCATATCAGGGGATGTTCAGCTAGCTCCCGAACGGGCTCAGGTCCGCACCATCCAATCAGAGGAGTGCACTCACTGACCCGTCCCATCATGATACATTTCCGGCAGTAGGTACATTCTTTCTCACCGCATCGGGCACAGGGAAAACTTGCAAACAGTGAACGATCTTTATTGCCGCACCTGGCACAAACTATCTTGCTTTTGGTCTTAATTATCCCTTTTCGGTAAGAAATATAGCCATTTTCAAAGTGCTGATGGATTTCTTCAATTGAATGCGGAAGGTTTTCGAATAGAAGCTGTTTTCCGTAAAGGATTTGCTGGAGTTCTATGTTATATGAATAGTTTTCGTTGAGTGGCGGCTCTGGAATGTTGTCAATGGAGGAAATCGGGAGGCTTTCTGGAGGAAAATCATTTATATATGGGGTCATATTAGGAGTAAATCTCAATTAGTTCACCTCTTGATTAATTAGTTTGTATCTCTATTTGCAAGTTTTGCGGTTCTATTTGCAAGTTCTCCGATCTATTTGCAGATTTAGGCTGCTATTTGCAAAATTAAACATTCTATTTGCAGGAATCCTGGATCTATTTGCAAAACCCTTACATCCACATCACCCCTCCCAAAAAAATCTGCGCCACCCTTAAGAATGGCGCACTCAAACAAAACCTACTTCTTCACCCAGCCAAACCCCATAGCACCTTCACCTAGATGGGTTCCAATGACCGGACCAAAATAGCTGATCATAAACTCAACATTAGGATATTCCGCTTCAAGCTCTGCCTTCCACTCGCGGGCTTCTGCTTCGCGATTGGCATGAATAATAACAGCCTGGTATGGCTCCCCGCTTTTTACGTCTTCCCAGAAAAGATCAACCATCCGCTTCATCGCTTTTTTGCGCGTGCGAATCTTTTCAAATGGAACAATTTTCTTATCCTCAAAATGAAGCAGCGGCTTCACCTGGAGTAGGCTGCCGATCAATGCCTGTGCACTGGACAAGCGGCCTCCTCGCTGAAGATGTGATAAGTCATCCACCATGAAATAGGCACGAATGCTTTTCTTCATCTCCTCAAGACGTTCAACGATCTCCTGTGGACCCTTACCGGCAGCAGCAAGCTCTGCAGCTTCAATCACATAAAACCCCTGCACCATACAGCTGATTTCCGAATCAAATGGAAAAACCTGAATCCCATCAACCATGCTCCCGGCAGTAACTGCCCCCTGGAACGTCCCGCTGATGCCGCTTGACAGATGAATCGAAATCACTGCATCATACTCTTTCGCTAATATCTCAAACAGCTCGGCAAACTCACCCACAGGAGGCTGCGAAGTAGTCGGAAGATCTTTATGCTTCACTTCTTCATAAAAGTCTGCAGCCGTAATTTCTACTTCTTCCCGGTACGTCTCACTGCCAAAAATAACACTAAGCGGAATCATATGTATATTTAACTTTTCTCTTAAATCCTTAGGAATGTATGCTGTACTATCCGTTACAACAGCCGTTTTCATAAATAGAGTTACCATCCTTATCTTTTTTCTCTACTGTATGTTCATGTTCCATTTTATATGATAGCGGGGGAAATTGCATTAAGTTATAGAGCAGGTAATTAAATAAACCTGTGCTCCATTATACCTACTTTTAAGACCTGGTATATTTTTACCTTCAAATCTTTGCCAGGCATATGATAAAATGCTTTTTGTGTCTTTATTTTGTAAAGGAGCTGTAACACATTGATTAAAAACACTTCTTCCACAAATAGCCCCACTTCCAATAGATACAGCACAGATACTCTCCATCAAATGCTTAATAATGAATTAAGTAAATATAAGCACATTAAAGTTCCAAATATTGACCATTCAATCAGCGGACCTGAACTTGCTTCCTGGCTCATAGACAGTTTGCCTCCAAAGGAAATCGAGAAGCTTGTTTATTTAGTGAATCAAGCAAAAAAGAGATCTTCCAATACAAAACCTATCTTTCAAACAGCTGCAGCCGCACTTATAAAATAAACACGCAAAGATAACCACTTTTTGCGTGTTTATGGTTAATATTTCAAAAATAGTGTATTAATACCTTTAATTTATCTGCTATTTCCGCTATCATAAAATAGAGGGGAACCCTATGAGGCAAGTAATCACAATTATTCTTCCTTCGTTTTCCTGCAAAACAAAAAAGAAAAAGCCCTATTAAAAGGACTTTTTCTCTCAATAATATTATCGCACCTCTACCCAGCCATTTTTGATCGCTACGACAACTGCCTGAGTACGGTCGTTCACATTCATTTTTTGCAGGATATTACTTACGTGGTTCTTTACGGTTTTTTCACTTATGTATAATGCTTCCCCAATTCCGCGGTTGCTTTTTCCATCAGCAAGGAGCTGAAGCACCTCACATTCACGGCGTGTCAGCAAGTGAAGCGGACGGCGGATTTCCACCTGTGAATAAGATGTGGTCCCTGTACCTTCTGCTGCAAGTCTGCGGTATTCATTTACCAGGTTGTGTGTCACCTTCGGATGTAAGTAAGATCCTCCATCAGCGACAACCTTTACAGCTTCGACTAATGCATCTGCATCCATTTCTTTTAAAAGGTATCCGCTTGCTCCTGTTTTAAGTGCGTGGGTTACATAATTCTCATCGTCATGGATGGAAAGAATGATTACCTTGGATTCTGGATATTTATTAATCAGCTGGCGGGTCGCTTCCACACCGTTTGTGTTCGGCATATTGATGTCCATGATGATTACATCCGGATCATACTCTTCTACGAGGCCCATGGCTTCACTGCCATCATCACCTTCTGCCACTACATTAAAGCTCTTTTCGAAATCTAAAATGCGTTTTACCCCTTCTCTGAATAATTGATGGTCATCAATTATGACGATCTTTGTATTCAAATGCTTCGCCTCCCAAATCTCCAGTTAGTTTTCTATCTCTATTCTTAAGGTGTTTCTTATTTCAATGGCACCTGGATAATAACAATGGTTCCTTTGCCTGGTTTAGAATCTATGGACATCTGGCCATCCAATAGTTCAAGCCTTTCACCCATTCCCATAATTCCAAAAGATCCAGGACGCTTCTCGCGAATATTGAAGCCCTTCCCATCGTCTTTGACGACTACGGCTACCCTGGTACAGTTTATTTCTATTTTCACTTGGATTTCTTTAGCATCCGCATGTTTTAGAGCATTTGTCACAGACTCCTGAATCAGACGGAACAGTGCGACTTCATATTGTGGCGGGAGCCTCTTCTCTTCGCCAACATTCGCGAAATATATCTTGGTGCTCCTGTGATACTCTTCGATCGTTGTTAAGTATTTTTTGAGGGTAGGTATTAAACCCAAATCATCAAGAGCCATTGGGCGCAAGTCATAAATAATCCTGCGGACTTCATATAAAGCATTGCGGACCATTTTTTTCAGGTCTTTTATTTCAGTAATGGCTTCATCAGCACCGCGCTCTTTGTATACCCGTTCAATTAAATCGGACCTCATCATGACATTCGCCATCATCTGGGCCGGTCCGTCATGGATTTCGCGGGACACTCTTTTCCGCTCTTCTTCCTGTGCTTCGATGATCTTCAGACCAAAATCCTGTTTGAGCTTCGCATCTTCAATGATTTCTCCCATTTGCTTTAAGTCACTGGTCAGATAGTTCATCACGACCGTAATTTGAGAAATGAGGACTTCCGCTCTATCAATGGTGTCATTAACACCAATAAGCCTTCTTTCAATATCATCACGGCGATCCCTCAGCTGTTTTTCAAGCTGACGGTTCATGGATAAATCCATCTGAAGCTGATGGGCCTTCTCATATGCTTCACGCACTTCAGACTCTGAATAATCCTTAAAATGCATGCTTACTTCAGAAAGGCGCTTTCTTGCAAACCGGGTTTGCACTTCCAGCTTATCCCCTTCTTCGATTACCTTAAGAACCATTTGTTTAACTTCCATAAGTTCTTCGGTTAAAGTCTTATGATCTTTACGGCATTGTTCACCTATACGGAAAATTTCATCTTTACTGGTGCCTACTGTTTGAACCATTTTTTCAAGAATAAGATCCAGAGTCTTGGAATCGAATTTCTTAATACTCATTTACACTCCTCCAAGGGCGCAGCCCTTCCGCTATGTACCTTTATTTTAGCGCTAAATGAGTTAAGATACTATCTTTCCAGTCTGAAAATTATACCAAGTTACCTAAAATTCGGTAAAAAGGCTTAGGCTTGTGATTTCACCCCATGTCTTATATCCTATATAAAAGCAGGGTAAACATGACTACCAAGCAAAATAATATGTATATTTATACCACTTAAAGATTAAAATCGGCACATTTTTTATTATAGCAGCATAAACATCAGAATTGTTTTCATTATAACATGGGAAAAAATGTTCTATATTAAAGTTTTATTACATTCTGTTAAAAAATTGATGTTGGGAAACTTGTCGAATTATAATGAATTTAGCTGAATTTTTTTTGTGCAAAGAGTTTAGAAAGGAGCGGTTCTGTGCTGCCCTCTTATTATACAGTTAAGGAATACGGAGAAAATGAAATCGAAATAGAAAGATCCAGGTTTATTGCTCATGTTGCCAGAGCAGAAACAGCAGATGAAGCCCTGGATTTTATTCAGAAGATTAAGAAGAAACATTCAAACGCCACCCATAATTGTTCTGCCTACTTAATTGGTGAAAACGACCAGATCCAAAAAGCAAATGATGATGGTGAGCCAAGCGGTACGGCTGGTGTGCCTATCCTGGAAGTGCTGAAGAAAAAAAAGCTAAAAGATACTGTGGTTGTCATAACCAGGTATTTCGGCGGAATAAAATTAGGAGCAGGCGGATTAATCAGGGCATATGGAAGGGCAACCTCTGAAGGATTGCAAGCGACGGGAATTGTTGAACGAAAGCTAATGACAGTGATGAAGACAAAGATTGATTATACCTTGCTAGGAAAGGTAGAAAATGAGCTGAGATCTTCAATATACACATTAAAGGAAATCCAATATCTTGATACAGTAACAGTTGAAACGTTTGTTGAAGAAAATCAAACCGGGGCATTTACTGACTGGATGACCGAATTAACAAATGGTGCTGGTGAAATTACTTTAGGTGACAGTCTTTATCTGGAAGCAGAGGTAAAAGCTTAGTATACCCAAAATTTTGTTTTACTAAACCCCCTAAAAATTATAAAATAACAATGGCACTCTTTACTTTTAAATAAAGGAGCATACAGATGTCTCATGATAGACGTTCAATAGTAATTGAAAAAAGAAAATCCAAAAGGAAAAGAAGAATCTTTTTATTTATTTTCCTTCCTATTATCTTACTGACACTTAGCGCCACGGCTTATGGAACATTTTTATATAATAAAGCACAATCAGTTATGGAAGATTCATATAACCCTATAGATCGCACTACAAAGAGAGCATCTGCAGCTCAGCCGGATATAGATAATATTTCAGTTCTGTTCATCGGTGTGGATGACAGCAGCAAAAGGTCTTTCAGCACATCCTCCAGATCGGATGCGCTTATGCTTGCTACTTTTAATAAGGATTCCAAATCAGTTAAATTGCTTAGCATTCCAAGAGACTCTTATGTTTACATTCCAAAGTTGGGATACCAGGATAAAATCACTCATGCCCATGCGAATGGCGGCCCTGCAACCACCATTGAAACCGTGGAAGAGATGCTTGATATTCCAGTCGACTTTTATGTGAAAGTAAACTTCAATGCGTTCATTGATATAGTGGAAGCTTTGGATGGCATTAAAGTGGATGTCCCTTATGCTTTTTCAGAGCAGGACTCAAATGATACTCCTAATGCCATCAGTCTAGAGCCTGGCTACCAATTATTAAATGGTGAAGAAGCACTGGCATTGGCCAGAACAAGAAAAAAGGATAGTGATATCCAGCGCGGCGAAAGACAGCAGGAAATCCTGAAAGCCATTGTAAACAGAGCTGCTTCAGTTGGTTCTATTTCAAAGTATGCCAATGTCATTGAAGCGGTTGGAAAGAATATGGAGACTGATTTAACATTTGATCAGATGAAAGCATTCCTGAATTATGCAACAGAAGGATCATCGATAAATATTGAATCATTAAATATCGCTGGACAGGATATGTACCTGCCGAACAGCAACGGAAACCGCGTTTATTATTATGAATTGGATCAGACCAGCCTGGCAGAAATCCAAACCGAATTAAAAGGCCATTTAGATCTGAGCGATACAGAATTCGGACAAAATACAACGGATGATGCTGAAAATCAAGTACAGAGTGATAGTCAGACAGACTATCAGACTGAAGCCGAAAGTGAATATTAAAATGCAGAAACCTCCCAGCTCCAGCAAGAGTTGAGAGGTTTTTTTTTGTGGTTTACTTATAGACAAAAAAATACAGCCTATAAATGCTGTATCAGTTTTAATTGATGATATTTTGATTTTTTGAAAAGACTGGAATTATAAGGTGATGTAGAGGCCGAGCATAGGATCGTGTTATAAGTCAAAAACCAAAACTGATGCCAAATAATCTTCATTTTCTTGACCATGTTATCACTCCTTAAGTTCCTTTACATAAAAAATAACATGGATTTGTTAAGCAAATATTATGTCAATGTTAAGAAAATTTTCAGAAATTGTTACATAAGTCCATTTGCACAAGCATAAAAATAAGCAACCTAATAAGGCTGCTTAAATATCTTTATCTATTTTTGACAGAGGAAGCAACTCTGCTCTTCAATCTTTTTAATAGCGGCTGATAATCCTTCCCCACTAATCCAATCACTTCTGCAAATAATTCAATTAAAAGCAAGATGACCGTGATGAATAATATGGCCCCCCATACTTTTGCCTGAGAAAAGATGATAGCTGCAAGGCCGAAGAAAACTGAAATTGCATAAATCATCAATACCGTCTGCCTGTGGGTAAATCCTAAATTCAATAAACAGTGATGCAGGTGGGATTTATCTGGTGCTGATAAAGGCTTTTTATTCACAATCCGCCTGATGATCGCAAAAAATGTATCTGATAGCGGCACGCCCAAAATCAGAATCGGGATGATAAACGAAATCACTGTGACATTTTTGAAACCCAATAGGGAAAGCACACCAATGATATATCCTAAAAAGAGAGCTCCGGTATCGCCCATGAATATCTTCGCCGGGTGAAAGTTGTAGATGAGAAAGCCCAATGTACTAACCAATACAAGGGTTGAAACAGCGATAACATAGGTATTCCCCATGATGATCGCCATACTTGATATGGTGATCAGAGCAATCGATGATACCCCCGCTGCCAAACCATCTAAACCATCAATCAGGTTGATTGCGTTCGTTACTCCGACAATCCACAGAACTGTAATTGGGATGGCAAAATAACCAAATTTAATTTCCCCGCCAAAAGGGGTATTGATGGAATCAACATCCACTCCGCCCCATAAAACAACGATTAAGGCAGCTGCAATCTGGACAATTAGCTTTATTCTCGCAGAAAGCTCATATTTATCATCCAATACACCGAGAATGACAATCAGCAAACTCCCCGCCAGAATTGGAATATGGTACTCCTTGTCAGGCTGAAAAATGAACATTCCAAGCAAAAAACTAATATATATCGCCAGCCCGCCTAATCGGGGCATTACTTTTTGATGAACTTTTCTATGGTTAGGCTGATCAGTAGCTCCTATTTTCAACGCCAATTTTTTTACAAAAGGGGTCATAATAACAGAGCATAAAAAACATAATACTAAGGTCAAGTAAAACATAAAGACCCTCCTTATGAGTATAATGCCCCTATTTCACTTTCGGAATCAGGCATATTTTTCCTAACAAATGTATGTATATACCGAGCCTAATTATATCATACATCTGCATCAAAAAGTTTTTTTATTTTGACCTTGCTTCCAAGTTTATTACAATTTTTTTAAAATTCCCTTCATCCTGATTCCTTAATTCGACATGAACTAAGCATTCCTTTAATAAGACGTTCAAGGCGCCATAATAGTTACATGATTTATCGTTTTTTCAGTGACCCCTCACCAATTTTATTCCCCCTCACCTCCTTTTCAAAAAAATGAATAGCTTTTTGAGCCGTATTACCCGCTTCCCGCTGAAGGTGCCCGATTGTTTCCTTTAGATGCGCGGATTCTTCACCTTTGTTTTGCAAAGCGGCTCTTATCGCTTGTGAAAGCGTTGATCCATCCCAGCCTTCCTCCATCACATGACCTGCTACAGGCTGTCCAGCAATATCGGCGAAAGCTTCAATTTTCGGATCATAGGATACAGCAATAAAAGGCGTATAGGTGATCGAAGAAAAAATCAGGGCATGCAGCCTCATTCCAACCAGCAGATCGGACTTTCCGATGATGGCTATTTTTTCTTCAATGGAGGCATCATAAGGAGCAATATAGCTTTTCTCCTTCATTTTTTCAGCCGTTTCTTTAGATGCCTTTTCATCGTGTTTGCCGTGCATAGGGACAAAAACAATCTGCTTTCCTTCCTGCGCTAAGGAATCTAAAGCCTCGGCCATCTTTTGTTTATAATCAACGGAAGAAGGCCAATCTCTGACAGATACTGTAACAGCAGAACCCGTAAAGGCCTGCTTTTCCCACCAGGTGCTGTTCTGCTCTGCAAGCTTAAGCCCTAACACTGGATCTGGCACAATTTCGATTGGATTTTGGACTCCTATCCTTTCGAGCAGCTTTTTGGATGCCTGGTCACGTACCGTGATCTCCGGTTTTCTTAAAACCCTCTTCACAACAGCCCTGCTGAAAGGATGATGCAGCGGACCGATTCCTTGTGCATAGATAAATACCGGTTTTCTGATGAGATTAGCAAAATGAATCACGCCTGAGTAATAGGGAATCGACCTAAGTTTCGTCTCATCCTGCAGCAGACTGCCCCCTCCGCTTATCAAGCCGTCAGAAGCAATTAATGCTTTACATACTTCTATCACGCTCCAGCGGTCCACTGCCTTTACATTGTAAGTTTTCTCTGTAAGTGGAGGGTTATTCGATAGTACAGTTATATCAATTCCTGGTTCCTTATCCCGTAAAGCCTGGATGATCGAATAAAGAATCGCCTCATCCCCTACATTATCGAAACCGTAATAACCTGAAAGAACTACCTTCATTTATTAACACCTCAGTTTCCATTTCTTCTCGTAAATGGATCGTCCTTGTTTAAATAAAAATATAAATAACAGGCCGATCACTAATCCTAATGCAAGGCTGTAAAAAGTCCTCAGAAGTGAAATATAGAGAGGTATATGCAAATGGGTAAAGGTGTTAACAATAGATAAATACCCGATCACACCCGGTATAAGCAAATACAAGCCAATTTTTTGATGAAGCGGATAGATGTACAGCGCAAGCACAAAGAATGGGAAGCCAATCAGAAATTCCTTCGTTCTCGGCCTTACATACATGACCTCTTCCAGCCATTGGCGAAAAGCCAGTTCAATGGAAGATACGCTCCCCGCATTTCCAGTCCGGCTTATATAGTACAAGCCGATAACGGTTATTAAACCAATAACAGCTAAATGCCAATACTGAACCTTCATGTTCAGAATGCCCTTGAGATCCCGCCAAAGCGCATAAATCATGACAAATAGGATCGGAACGATATAGGTCAGCTTAACCCCGCGGAATGCTTCAATCTTCACCAAATATTCATTTCCATTCAAAAGTGAAGTAATAATGATAATACCCGCAAAGCTTATTAGAGCCGCCCGGCCATATGGCAGGAATATCCCTTTCCTATTTTTAATTGGGATGACAGCAAAAATCGGTGTAATAACGGCAACGAGTAAAGCAAGTCCCTGCAGCAGGACTTGGGCCTTCAGCAAAAAGGCTGCTGCCGCAATCAAAAATGTGCCTGCAAGCGCTGCATAGAATAAAGCCCGCCTGGAAAAAATCGCTTGTACAGCAATAGAGATGAAAAGGACAGCAGCCATCAAAGCCGGCAATTGACTCCAGAAAGGTACAGATATTGGATCAAATGCGTGGGCTTTACCAGCTTTATAATGGACTGGCATTTGGCTATTTATTGCCTGAATAAACTCTTCCGTATTCAAAAGTGCTTCTTCAGGCTCTGCCACGTTCTCCACTCTAATGAATAGAGAACGGATATTCCTTTCCTTTACGGCCCGAACAGCCCTATCCACGCCTTCCTCGATGCTTGGGACTTGATTCAAGTCAATGCTGTGCAGCCGGATCATATCAAAATCTATCGCTCTGGCCATTGTACCGATTCCAAGCTGATCGGCAAATTCAATAGCATAAACGGCTATATTCTCATCCTTCAGCTCTTGTGCAAAGCTTTTGATCTTCTCTGCATCCGGATAGCCGATGACTTCATCACCGGAAATCAAAAGACGATTTGATTTCTCATCTGCAAGATCAAGAAGCTGATTGAATACAAATGGATCTTTTTCATCCAAGGAATTAGGCATTCTAAAAACGACTGAAAGATTTGCCTTCTTAATTTCATCTATAATTTCTTCCGTATAGCCAATTGGTGTTTCATTGAATTGGGCACTGTTCAGTGCAGGAAAATGAATAAATTCCTTGTTCGCAATTCTGACTGTTTCTTCTGCCTGAAAAACATCCGTGAGCCGGCCTGTCAGCTCGTTTTCATTTTGGATATGTATATAAGCTCCTTCATTAGAAACCTGGTCGGCTACACCTTCCAAGTCGCTATTCAGGATAGACATTTCCTGAATCCTTCCTCCGGTCAGGACGTTAATATCCCCTATGTCCTCCAGGCTATTTAAGGTTTCAGGCTGAATACTGACAGCATGCAGCCCGGCATCTTTCAAATCCCGCAATACATCTCCCAATTGCAGACTGGGATCCTTAGATACCAGTGATTGAATATCCTGAAACGGAATAATCGTTTCATAATTCCGATTATTCCATTCAGCCTGATGCCTTTGCATAAGGCCAGGCAGCGTTAAAAGAAGAGATAGAATCAATAGACCCAAAACAGTTTTTTTCAATCTCGACATCCTTTCAAAGAAAGCACCGAATGCTAATTGGTTCCTTTTGACTTCCCTTTGTTCAATAAAGGCAAGGAGGCGATTTCTGTTTTATCAATACCCCTTGTAATAAATAAAAGGATAAAGTAGAAGAGGGCACCCGCTATAACGGCAGCTCCGGAAAATACCAAAGCTTTCAATCTGCTCCAATGTTCAATATCTGCATAAAGAATCGAAAGACTAATGAGGCCGCCCATAATGATGGAAGAAATCACGACAGCGGAATCCTTCCATTTCCACACAGTGAAAGGAACTGCCTTCTTAATAAAAATCGTATTGGCAATAAAAATGACCACATATACACCCAGTGTCGAGTAGGCTGCCCCAATTAGTCCAAACTGGCCGACAAAGGTGATGTTAGCTGCTGCTTTAAGAACCACACCGCAGACAATGATATAGGCAGCATGCTTGGCCAGATTGATCCCCTGCAAAATCCCTGTACCCAGTACAGATAGAGAAGTAAATACAGAACTAAAGCCGATGACCGCCAGCACAGCGCTTCCTTCCAAGTCTTTAAATAAAGCCATATTTAAAGGAAGACTTAATGCCAGCAGCCCAAATGCTGCGGGCCATGACACAAGATGCGTCAGACGGTGAGTTCTTTCCAGGATCCCCCTTGCCTTTTCATGGTTCTTTTCCGCCAGCGTCTCTGTTAATAGAGGGATAAGCGGAAGCACGATCGAGCTTGAGAACACAGTAGCGATTTGCACAAGCGACAGTCCCCGCCCGTAAATTCCATACATATAGGTAATATTTTGGTCAATATCTGCTTTCTTTAGACTATATGGAATGGTCACAGAATCCACGAAGTTCAAAAGCGCCATCGTGATGGCCCCAATACAAATCGGCAGGGAAATATAGAGAATCGTTTTTCCTGTTTTTAAAAAATCGCTGTATGAATAGCGAAACCCTTCTGATTTGGGCTTTAAAGTAGAACGGGCAAACAAAATCCGCAAGTAAACAGCGGAAGCGGCAGCCCCTAAAATGGAGCCAGCCATAATGCCGGCTGACACCGCCTCATCGGAATAATCTCTTTCAACAAGCACATAAGCAATTATCAGGATAAATGCCACACGGACTAATTGCTCCAGCACCTGCGAAACAGCTGTTGGCCTAATATCCTGAAAGCCTTGAAAGTAGCCCCTGTACACAGCCATATAAGGTGCAACCAGAAGAGTGGCCGAAACAACAATTAAGGCTAACCGGGTGCTTGCGCCTCCCAGTACCGCCGCTATCGGTGCAGAAAAGCTATAGATAAGCGTAAAACTGGTCAGCCCAAACAAAAAGGCCAAAATCACTGCAGTGACATATATTTTGTAGATCTTCTCGTGATCTCCATGCACATTTGCTTCAGAAATCAATTTGGAAATAGCAATCGGAATTCCTGCTACTGAAAGAATCAGCGCCACCATGTAGACAGGATAAACTAAGCTAAAAATACCCAGCACTTCATCTCCGGCAATATTCTGAAGCGGTATGCGAAAAATGCTTCCAAGTATCTTTGATGCCAAAGTGGCAATGGATAAGATTAAGGTGCTTTTAATAAACGCTTGCTTCATGCTAGCTTCTTGCTTTCTGCGCTAAAATCTTGAAAGCGAATCTCGGCAGTGCCATCATCCGTCCAAAACGGCTTGGCTGCTTTAACAGCCTGTAAAACCATTCCAGATTCATCCTTTGCCAGATTTCCGGCGCTCTTTTCACGGTCCCGGCAATGACATCAAAGCTGCCCCCGACACCAACAAACACACCTTTGTCAAATTGATGAATATTTTCAGCAATCCAATTTTCCTGCCTTGGCACGCCTAATGCCACAAAAATGAGATCCGGCCGCTTTTCAGCAATTTCCTGCTGAATATGTCTGCTTTTCCAGTCAAAAAACCCATTATGCGAACCGACTATTTTTAGCTGAGGAAATTGTTTTCCAATATTCCTTTCAGCCTTTTCCAGCGTTTCCTGCCTGGCCCCCAGCAGATACACACGGTGCTGGTGCCGGTCAGCTAATTGAAGCAAGTCCATCATCACATCATAGCCTGCTACCCTCTCAGGCAGGGGTTTATTTAACAGCTTTGCCGCCTTTACTACACCAATCCCATCTGCCGTTACATAGGTCGCCTGTTCCACCACCTTCATATACGACGGTTCTTCATTGGCCTTCATTACAATTTCAGGATTTGCCGTTATCACAAAAGCTTTTTGTTCTGCATTTATATGATGCTGCAATTGATCAACAAATTGAGAGCGGGTTGCATGAACAAAAGGAACACCCAAAATGTCCACATGTTCTAAATTCATAAGAAAACTCCTTGTCATCTTAAATTTTCTCCATTAATATACCACAAAATATTAGCAGCCAATAATCGCCGCTTAATCATTCGAGGACAAGGATAAAGCAGGGCTTAAGTTGGAGTCAGCAGTATATCTGGATGTTTTTTCACCTCTCTGCAATGTATTCATGAATATTTCTTATAGAATAAGTGATTCGTATTTTGAAGTAAATGAATGCAGAGAATATTTACAATTTTTCACTTAAGTGCAATATTATTATTCAAAGCTTTACAAAATTAAATTAAAAGAAAAAGGGACAGCATTCGCCATCCCTTTTACCTTAATACATTAGTTATATATCTTTTTTCAGAAAAACCTCTTCAACAACCCGCCTTGAAGACTCTCCACTCTCTAAATAGCAAAATTTGCTGTAAAACTCCTCATATTGCTCATTCAAATAAGAATCCGGGGTTATATTCTTAATATAATGAATGACCTCCTCTGTGGTCCTGGCTAATGGACCAGGTGCCTTCTCTTCAAAATCAAAATAGAAGCCACGAAGTTTATCTCTATAATTATCGATATCATAAACATAGAAGATCATCGGACGCCTCAGATTTCCGTAATCAAAGAAAACAGAAGAATAATCAGTCACTAGCATATCAGATATTAAATATAACTCACGTATATCCTCATGATGGGAGAAGTCATAGGCAAACCCTTCATATGGTGTTAAGTCAAAGTTTTCAGCGACTAAATAATGCATTCTTAAAATAATTATATATTCATGCCCCAGTTTTTCCCTTAAGCGATCAAGGTTTAATTGAAGTTCAAATTTATATTGGCCCTTCCCGTAAAACTGGTCATCTCTCCAGGTTGGGGCATAGAGCAGAATCTTTTTATCCAGCGGCAAATGATAGTCCTTTTTCAACTTTTCAATAGTTTCTACATTATTGTTATTGTAAAGAAAATCATTGCGTGGATAGCCGGATTCAATCATTTCTTTTCGGAATCCAAATGCCCTTCTGAATATATCCGTGGAATATCTATTAGGGGAAATCAAATAATCCCACTTACTTGATTCCTTCAGGAAATTCACTTTGTAGCTTTCTGTATCAGTACCGGGCATGTGCACTTCATCCATATCAGCTGCAAGCCTTTTTAGAGGCGTTCCATGCCATGTTTGAAGATAAGTGGTATGAGAAGGCTTCGGGATCCACAATGGCAGTCGGCTGTTGCTTACCCAATAACGGGCTCTGGCCATGAGAAAAAGCCATTTTAGAGAAAATCTTTCTGCATATAATATATCTTTATCAGTAAAGTTTTCCAGATGCCTTTTATCTGCACTCCAATACATAGTATATTCAGGGTGATTTTCTCTCAGGTATTCATAAATGGCTCTAGGATTGCAGCTATATTGCTTTCCTAAAAAGCTTTCAAAGATGATAAGGTCTTCCTTCACAGGAAGATAACCGGCCAGCTTAAAAACAATTTGATATATTCTCTGTATTTTATTACTTCTTTTTACCCTTAACAAAAAATTTTTTAATGGCATGTCTCATTCACCTTGTATATAGAATTGACTATTTTTTCAACATTTTTCGGCATATGAAGACATTATAAAGCTATTCATGGCGATTATCAAATGAATCTGGTTTTAACGAATCATTATCAAGGTATAAAAAATGAATAAATGGCTAACAGGATATGGCAGCATCCCCACGCGAAGTAAACTTGTAAAATACCAAGAAAAAGAATAAAATAGTATAAGTATGTTTGCGTTATTACTGAACGTGTACAAATTGTTAGTTCACTGTAATGGCTTTGTAAACATAAAGATTTACAATGAAAATTGTCGATGTAAATAAGTCTTTGGACACAGACTCCACCATTATACTTTTAATGATAGATGGATAATGTTGAGTCAGTATTAAATAATTGTAAAAATATATCCGAAATCGAATACAGCAAGTTTTTAGGAGGAGTAATCGATGAAAAAAGTCATCACATACGGTACGTTTGATTTGCTGCATTGGGGTCATATAAATATTCTAAAAAGAGCAAAGGAGCTTGGGGATCATCTGACAGTTGCCATCTCCTCAGATGAGTTTAATGCTCTTAAAAATAAAGAAGCATACCATAGCTACGAGAATAGAAAAATGATCCTGGAGTCCATTAGATATGTTGATAAAGTCATTCCTGAAAACAATTGGGAACAAAAAATCAGCGATGTTATTGAAAATGATATTGATATTTTTGTCATGGGCGATGATTGGAAAGGGAAATTTGATTTCCTTAAAGAATATTGCGAAGTAATCTACCTTCCAAGAACAGTTGGAATTTCAACTACAAAGATTAAGAAAGATTTGTTCAAAGTTCACAATGGCTAGAGAGATCTTAGTATCAATATACTTGATGTTATTTTCTTTCATATTTAATATATGCAAGCTGTTCCCCCAAAAGAAAGAAAAAACTGTCTTCGTTGTTACATTTATTGAAAATAGCGCAAGTATATATGAAGAACTTAGGCGACAAGATCCTTCTTGTCGTACTATTTTTTTAGCAAGCAAGAATGTGTATAACTTTTTTTCTAAATATGATGAGAGCACGATATTGCTATTTGAGCCTAAAAAGCTGAAGGATTTTATAATTTCCATTTATCATTTAGCCACTTCCAAGCTGGTGATCGTGGATAATTATTATGGATTTCTCTCATCAATCCGGTTCAAAAAAAATGTTACTTGCCTCCAAGTATGGCATGCTTCCGGTGCCATTAAACAATTTGGCCTTAAAGACCCCTCGATTGCAAACAGGAAGAGCAGGGCCATTACAAGGTTTAAAAAAGTATATAAGCAGTTCCATAATATAATAGTCGGCTCGGAAGAAATGGCCAGGATATTTGGGGAAGCGTTTGGAATTGAGGAAAAAAACATTCTTAGAACCGGAATGCCGAGAACAGATGTTTTTTTTAACGAAAAGCGGATTGCTCTTATTAAAAAATATATGTATCAAAAATTCCCTTATCTGGAAGAAAAAAAGGTCATTCTATATGCACCGACCTTCCGGGATAATGAATTGGACCACTTTCAGCTTCATTTGGACCTGGAGGAAATGCAGCACCATTTAAATGGAGATTATATTGTTCTGCTAAGGCTGCATCCTGCTGTCAAAAACAATCTGGATATAAGCAAATACGATGGATTTGTTTATGATTATTCTAAATATGCCAAGCTTAATGATATTTTATTTATTACTGATATATTAATTACTGATTATTCATCTATTCCATTTGATTTTTCAATTCTAGGGAAGCCAATGATCTTCTTTCCTTATGATCTTGAGCACTATCAAAAAGAACGCGGGTTCTGGGGCGAGTATTCAGACGTTGTCCCTGGCCCAATTGCCATGTCAACAAGCGAAATTATCACTATTTTACAGTCAGGTGATTTTCAGCTTGAAGAAATATCGGAATACGAGAATAAATGGAATGAATATTCCAAAGGAGCTTCCAGCCAAAATATCGCTTCTTGGATCTTATATACCTTAAAGTCGCAAGAAACAAAAAAGAGCTCCCTTTACGAGACGTAAAGGGAGTATTTTTTTGTGTCGCATTTTGTCTGCGTTTGCGGAACTGGATTAAAACTGGTCGAAAATTCTCTTTCCTGCACTGAAAATCTATTATACTATTAATAATTGTGAGTAACACGAACTAAATAAGAAAGGGGAAAAGAATGATTAAGAAACTATTGGCTTCTTCACTTATCTTATCGCTATTGATTCCAGTCATACATCATCCGGCATATGCAGAGGCCGAAAACCAGGAAACCGTTTCTGAGAAAATTGTTCCTTCAGAGGAAAATCTTCAAGAAACTCTGCTTGACCAGCCAAAAGAAAAAGAAAAGGAAATAACTTCAGAACAAATGACAGAGGATGATACAATTGCTGAAGAGTCATTTAAAAGTGATGTTACGGATCCGATGCAAGAAGAAAAAGAGCCATCCCAGCAAATTACAGAACCCGCCGAATCATCTAAAGATACGTTAACTGATGAGTCATCAAACGATACGCTAACTGATGTATCAGAAAGCCTCGAGTCCAACAAAACATTAACGGAAAAGGCTGTTCAAAAATCAAAAGCCGTCAGCAGTTCTCAGGCTCTGCAAAATGAGAATACGATTATAGAGGGCAATACTAAATATTTCTTAAATTCAAACGGATACCTGACCCATGCAGAAGTTTACTCAAATAATAAACTCGTTACAATAAAGGAGTTTTATCCCAATACTTCGCACGAAAATGCGAATGAGCATGTAAAGTTTATTTTCTCTTTAAATCAGGATGGTTATATTATAAATGCTCAAAAACTTAAAGAGGACTCCCAGCAGCCAGAAATCCATTATGAATATTACCCTCAAACCCGATATGGGGCGCATGGGAAAAGGATTAAATACATATTTGAAATGACTGCATCAGGATATATTGCAAGTGCATTCCAGAGGGAAATAGACACACAGCGCACCTTGGCCATATATCAGTATTATCCTCAAACCTCATATGGTGCACATGGAAGCAAGATTAAATTTTCCTTTGAACTTAATTCATCCGGCTATTTGAATAAAGCTATTCAGAGAGAAAAGGATACCCGACGGATCACATCAGCTTATCATTATTATCCTGGAACTTTTTACGGAAAGCATAGCACAAACATTGAATATATTTTCGATATAAACAGCTCAGGTAATGTGGCCCTGGCAAGCAAACGAGAAAAAGGATCCCAGCGAATTCTTTCGCTATATGAATATTATTCTAATGCCGTTTATGGAAATCACGGTGATAAAATCAGTCTTATATTTGATATGAACAAGTCGGGTCATATATCAAAAACCTCTAAAAGAGAAAAAGGGACCCAGCGTACACTTTCATGGTTTGAGTACTATCCTCAAACCTACTATGGCAGCCACAGCAATAGAATCAAATACATATTCGATCTTGATTCCGCAGGCTATATTAAAAAATCATCCTTGAGAGAATCAGGAACCCAGCGCATCCTTTCAGTCTATTTTTATGCACCAAAAACATCCTATGGATACCATGGCTCTAAAATTAGCGGGCTGCAATTAAATGTTCCGCTTGTATCACAGCTGCCAGAGCTGCCAACCGGCTGTGAAATCACTGCTGTAACCATGATGCTTCAATATAAAGGAGCATCCGCTAATAAAGTAAAATTAGCCAATGAAATGCCAAAGCATCCTTACAGCCCTTATTTAGGGTATGTAGGTGATCCATTTACAAAGTTCGGCTGGACTATTTATCCAACTGCATTAATGGGCATCGTAAAAAAATATGCAGGAAGTTCAGTAAACTTATCAGGTAAAAGCAATGCAGCAATAGAAGCTCACTTATCTTATCGAAAGCCAGTGGTTGTCTGGGTCTCCCCTATGCACGGCTTTACTGTACATGCCATCACTTTAGTAGGCTATGACAGCAGCAATTATTATTTCAACGACCCATGGACAGGGCAAAAAAATGTCAAGATCAGTAAAAGCGAGTTCAATAAACTTTGGAGCAATCAGGAAAAAAGAGCCATTTCCTATTAAATCAGCAGAGAAAGCCCGGAACAGTTATAGTTCCGGGCTTTTTCTCACTTTACTTCAGTATTTTTTTGATTTTGGCAAGAGCTTTTCCGAACAATACATTTTTCGCTTTAATCTCTATACTCATATTGCCTAAATTTGTCCGATAAAGAGATATTACAGGCTCTTTGATTCCATCGGAAGTGTTAACCCCTGGAGAAACTCTAATTCTGGCCGGCCGATACTCGGGATAATCAACCAGGCGGAAATATAAGTCCAAGGTGGATCCCCGAACCACATTTTTAAAGGCCTTGGCTTGAATCCATGCTTTATATATCTGATTTTCAAAGAGATAAGGGTGAGGTTCCTCCACAGGCTCACTTTCTACATTAGCGAGTATGATCTTTTCCTTTGAGCCTCTTACAGTCGCATAGATTTCACCAACGGCTTGCTTGCTGGCCTTCGGAATAGTCAATGCTCCTGAAATTTCGAACCCTAAATCATCCGATACGATTTTACTTATTATTACTGTGGGCTTAAAATCTTTGGTAACATCATGAGTCTTTTCTTCACCTTTTAGAAGGAACCTGCTGCTTTCCTGAAAGACAATTGGAGTTGTTTCTGTGTTTGTATAAATTACAGAAAATAATTTCAACTCATTATAATTTTTATTGAAAAATATATCATAGAGCTTCTTTTCTTTAGCGGGAAGCTTTAACGCAGTATCTGCCGGGATTTCATTTATAAATGAGGTGACCGCATCTTCCCACCGTTCTCTATCTGCATCATCGATTAAGGCATATTTAATGACATGTAGCCTCAAGAGATCCAATAAGCTTTTTAAATCATGCTCCTGAATGATTTTCACAGGTATTTGGTTAGCTTTCAGCCACTGTCTGTTTGAAGATAAGGCACTAATTCGATCCAGAGTGTTCTGCAGTTTCATTTGCTGCTGTGTGATGGAAGGCTTATCTTCTCCTTCCCTAACCCGCCATTCATATACAAAACTATTAACAATGGCTATCTTGCCTGCAAGTACGGCTCCTTTCATTGTAAAAGCAAGATCTTCATAATACTTTCCTTCTGTAAAATGAAGATTGTTTCTTTTCACAAAATCCTTCTTCCATAGCTTATTGCAGGCAATACTATCCTGGAGCAATTCTGGTTGATCCAAAAGTGCAGTGATCTCATTCTTTTTGTATAAATTAAATTCCAGATGCCTGATGGGGATATATTTTCTCTCTTCATTAAAACGAATAACTTTCCCGGCTGCATAATCGGCGTCACCCTTTACAGCTGCTTTCACTAAGGATTGGATGGCATGAGCCGGTATGCGGTCATCAGAATCCAAAAAGAAAATGTATGTTCCATTGCTTAATGAAATACCTTTATTCCTGGTATAGCCTAACCCGTGGTTCTGCTGGTTGATTAATGTTATTCGGCTATCCTGATTAACATACCGATTAATGATCTCTTCGCTTTGGTCAGTCGAACCATCATTAATAATAATGACTTCTAAAGCCTGATAGCTTTGATCTATGACAGATTTCAAACATTCGTCAAGATAAGGAGCAGCATTATATACTGGAATTACAATGGATACAAGTGCAGACACATTTCTCACCTCTACATTTACAAATGCCAAAATAATAAAAAGAGCTGCAAAAAGCAACTCTTTTTATTTAGTTAATGAAAAACCCTGTTTACAACTCTTTTAGAAGCATTGCCATCTTCTATACTGCCAAATTCAGCAACAAAACGGTCCAGTAATTGCTCATACTCGTTTAATCGGGCAGGATGATTCAAGAAGGAATTGACTTCATCTATCTTTCTGCATATCGGACCAGGAGCCTTTTCAACCAGATCAAAGTAGGTTCCCCGGCGGGCCAAATATTCTTCCAAGTCATAGCAGTATAAAATAATCGGCCTCTTTAATAATGCAAAGTCAAACATGACAGATGAATAATCACTTATCAATACATCCGACACCAAATATAATTCCTGTATATCCTGATAGCCTGATGCATTTATGACATTCTCAGGCATTCTCATATGAGAGATCTTTGCAGATAACAAGTAATGCAGCCGGAGCAGGATAATAGTGTTTTGGTCAACACTTTTGCTAAGCTGCTGGATATCTGCGAGTGTTTTTTGGAATGAGTTGGGATCCCAATCCCGGAATGTAGGAGCAAAAAGAATGACCTTTTTGCCTTCAGAAATCCCTGTTTCATTCCGAACCTTTTCCGCAATCTCCCTTGGCTTGTTAATCAGAATATCATTTCTTGGGTAACCTGTCTCAAGAATCTCTCCCCCATACCGGAACCCGCGCGTAAATATTTTGGAGCTGTAGGAGTTTGGAGAAATGAAGAAATCCCAAGCATCTGTCTGAACCCGAAGTCGTGACAGCTCCGTTTCACTAGGAAGCTTTTTTTGGTCATAGCCCATTCTCTTAAGAGGTGTTCCATGCCAGGTTTGCAGATACACCTGATCTTTCTTCTTAGGGACTAAATGTGCAATTCCCTGGTTATCTACCCAATACTTGGATCGGTTAAGATAATAATAATATTTGAGGCTATTTTTTTTAACTTTAACAGGATTTCCAGGCACCTCGACAGCTTCCGGATCTTCAAAGGACCAGATATATTTATATTTGTTATTTCCCTTCAGCAGTTCTTCATAAATATACTTAGGACTGTCACTGTACTGTTTTCCCATATGGGCTTCGAAGACCACCCAGTTCGATTTAACAGGGAGCTTTTTAATTCGGCCCTTGATAAAATTAGTAAGGGCGTTTTGAAGAACTCCCGGTTTCTTATGCTGTTTTGGTTTTCTCCTTTTGGAAAACATCCATTTAACCTGGTCCATTCTTCTTAATGGAAGCACTTGTATGGCAAAGGAATTTTTGTGATTAATAAAGAATGCTTTTGATAATCCATTGTTCTTAACCAGTTTATTACTGAAGTCATGAATATCCGTCTTCTTAACTAGACGCTTATGAAGGTTGCCCTGATGACTAATAACTAAGGATAAATAATAGTTTCCAGGCTCCATATTCTTCAGATCAATACTATACCTGTTTCCACCCTCGCTATCAGAAACAAGCATTTCTTTTGTCAGGTTATTTCGAAGCACCCAATACAAATCAATTTCTTCATCATTAATTGATTCTGAATTGATATTTGCCTGAAAAACGAGCTTATCATGATTTAATTTCATATCATGTAGATTGAAATCTACTCTTAAACTGCTGATCCGAAGGAACTTTTCATTATATTTTTGAATAGAAGGACGGAAATAATATTGATCAGCAACAGCGTAAATTCTATTTGCCTTCGTAGGCAGTCCATTAATATAGGCAATATAATCCTGAAATGCCTCTTTGTCACCTAAATAGAGCAAGTAGTATAGAATACGGTCTTTTTCGGCAAGATTCGTAAATGCATATTCGTCCATAACCTCGTGCATATATTCATAAATCAGGGCATGGAATTTTTCTTTATATTCTTCGTCAAATTCCAGGTAATCATTTATATATAATTTTAAATCATGGCGCAGAAAACGGTTATTCTTATGTTCCTGGTAGAGGAGATCTCTGTTTTCTCTCAAGAACTTATCATAATATCGATGGGATATAATTCGGTTCTCAAAGTTTTCAAATTCAAATCTTCTGTTGGATATGGATTTTACTGCAGCATTTTCGACTACCCGCCAATAGTAAATCGGTTCCGGAATAATACTTACACTTTCTGCAAGGAAATATGCTTTACCTGTAAAAACAACATCTTCATAATGAATGCCTTCAGGAAAACGTAAATGATGTTTGTCCAAAAAAGAACGCTTATAGATCTTATTTGTAGAAACGCTGTCAAAAAGAAGCACTTTAAAATCCCGGATATTTATATTAGTCCGTTCAATGTTATAAATTTGGTTATGATACCAGATGTGATAATTATTTGTGCGAATTGCTTGTCCTGCCACAAAGTCTGAGCCTGTCCTTTCAATGGCAGCGACCATTTTCTCGCACGCATCCACCGTATACCAATCGTCACCATCCAGGAACATGATATACTCTCCAGTTGTGTTTTCAATCCCTGTATTCCGGGGTGTGCTGCAGCCTCCACTGTTTTCCTGAAGATGAATGGATTTAAAATTTGGTTTATCTTTAATAAAGTCATCGATGATTTCTCCGGTTTTGTCTTTAGAATAATCATTTACGACAACTACTTCGAAATCCTTATATGTTTGTTCATGGAGGGACTCCAAACATTCTTCAATATATAATTCGTTATTGAAAGCAATGACAACGACAGATAGCTTAGGCGGCTTATGCTGAGTATTTAATTTAGTTAACACCATGCCCACCTCCCAATTCATCAAATAAGTCATACCATTGCTGTTTGATTACAGATTTTTCGAATTTCTCACTTTTACTAAAAGACTTCTCGCTAAATTCAGCAAATAAATCCTCATTTTGCGCAAGGCGCCTAATATGCCGCGACAGTACAGGCACATCTCCAACCGGTGCTAAATACCCATTTTCATATTCATCAATGATCTCCCGTATACCAGGGGCACAGTCCGTGGAGATGCACGGAAGGCCACAGGATTGTGCTTCTATTAAAGACATGGGCAGCCCTTCAGCTTTGGAAGACAGTACAAAGAAGCTGGCACTTTCTAATACTTCCTGAACATTTCCTGTTTGACCCTTTAAATGAATCCGATCATTCATGTCAAGAACATTAATCAGGCTTTGGAGTGACTTTTTCGCAGGCCCTTCACCGTAAATTTCAAGCTTCCATCCTGGTATATCTTCCGCCACCCTGGAAAAGGATTCAATCAGCACATCAAACCCTTTGTCCTCAATAAGTCTTCCTGTCGAAACAATCGTTTTGTTTGAATATAACTTCAAAGCTTCGTTGGCAGATCTGAACGGCGATGGATTATACATGACCCCGGCATTTGTAAAACCCAGATTTGCAAAGTATTCGGAGTCTTTTTGGGTCAATAATAAAAACTTCGATACTTGACGATAATATCGGAGAAGCCTTTTATAGCGATGGGAATTTTTCGCAGCCGCAACGCTTTCATGGCTTTGTCCGATGATCTTCACATTTTTCCTATACAGAACAGGCTGAATCCATTGCATTCCCCAAACTTGGATGATAATGACATACACATCTTCATCACCATATTTGTCAAAGAATCTTTGCACTTCTTTCCTTCTTTTAACGAGCTCGATCCTCCTCTTGACTTCCGATGCAACCTTATTGAATCGCAAAGCCTTCAGGTTTGAAGAGATTTCCTTGGCAATCGGTGCGCGGTATCCATTCTTGTGTACTATATGAACAGGTATGTCAGCAGAAAAATAGCTTGGCTCATTTTCCTGCTCATTTATACTTAAAACGGCAACGTTATGTCCATCTTTGAGGAAATCATCCGCCAGAATGGAAGCAACCCTCTGTGCGCCGCCATGGCCATTATATTCATTTAAAACAAACACAATATTCTTCGATTTCATTTTATAACTCCTCATATTCCCTAATATAAAAAACCTCTTTCCCAGGTCCGTACTTCTTCAAGAATAAGTATAATCTGCCCAAGTTTTAGAGCTTTTATGATAGGCTGCCCTTTACCTCGATTAAGAGATATTTGGAACCAGTTTGTACGTCTATCTCTTTGTTTTCTATTTTATAAGGAACAGATGGATATTGGTCATGTTTAGATGCCCATGCCAGGACCAGCATTTTATGATGCGGCGGATTTTTCATTTCGTATCTTAATTTGCACTCGTATCTGCCGACAGGAATATTTGCAATATCCAAATCCACATGAAATTGTGAATAATTATACTTTTTCCCTTGAGGATTGAAGGAGACATTCTCTGTTATTTCCTCCGTTTCGCTCACTTCAGCTGGATAAACTCTTTCTTCAAACGTTTCCATGTTAATTAAATGGAATTCCATTCTTACATCATCTTCCGAATCAGTTTCATACCCTCTGACAAAAGCAACCCCTTCTATTTTCAAGGAATTTTCATCAAACCAGATCTTGTTGATCTGTTCCTGAACCTTTTCGTGGTTATCAACGGTCATAAAAAGTTTATTGCTTTCTTGTTTTAAATGATATTTATACGGACCTTGGACCGAATTATCTTCCATAACCTCTGCCTGTCCTGCCCATAAAGGGAATTCTGTCCACTCTTCCTTTTCGCCCTTATACCTGATGCCAACATCATATTTTCCGGGCTTCACGAAGGCAGCTAGTTGAGCTTCAGAAAATTGCACTGAAAATCCAGCCTGATCCTTTTGACTTGCCGGAACCATGGAATGATTCTTTAGTGCTTTCCTTATTATTGGCTTGGATAGATATTCCCCTGTTCGGGAGTCCCGCAGAACTGCTTCAAAATCTTTTGCAGCCGTTTCATTGTCACTGTATAAATAACCTTCCAAATCCAAGGAAATCCCCTCTGAAGTCGTGTTATATACCACTTTTTCGATAGAATGATGAAATTGTATTTCTGACTTAATCGCTTCAAGCGTTTTCCTGCCGCTCATAAAATCATTATAAATAGAGCCAACAAATTTGGAGTCTCCATAACTGATCAGATTCCCCTGGTGAATCCAGGCTGCCTTGGAGCAAAAGGATTCGACAGCATGCTTGTCATGGCTGACGAATATAATGGTTTTACCCTTCTCCTTGAATTCATTCATCTTATTCATACATTTTTCTCTGAATAGAGAGTCTCCAACCGCCAAGGCTTCATCGACAATAAGGATGTCAGGATCCACATTCACCGATATCGCAAAACCCAGCTTAGACCTCATACCAGAAGAATAATTTTTCACAGGCTGATGGATGAACTCTCCCAGTTCCGAAAACTCGATGATATCCTCAACCTTTTCCATCATTTCCTCTTTTGAATAGCCCAGCAGAATTCCTTTCATAAAGATATTCTCATATCCGCTTAATTCAGCATCAATACCGGAGCTGACATCCAAAAATACAAGAGACCCATCCACCCGTACATCTCCGGCGGTAGGATCCGCAATGCCTGTAATAATTTTGAGCAGAGTTGATTTTCCTGAACCATTTTTACCTAAAACGCCAATAGACTCCCCTTTAGGGAAGTCTATTGAAACATCATTAAGGGCCAGGAACTCTTTGTGGAGCTTTTTATGGGTAAGAACCTCTTTAATAGGTCCCCATTTGTCATCATATAGCTTATATTTTTTTGTCAGATTCTTCACACTGACTGCAATCTCCATAATGATCCGCCTTTCACAAGTGAAAGTTACAATATATCAAGAAAAATAGGTTTCATACGTTTATATAAGTAATTTCCTAAAACAAATAATAAGAATACCAATGCCCAGAAATATAGCGTATACAGTGGATACTCCCAAAAACCCGTATCAAACAGGAAGGAATCACGATAGCCTTGGACAATATAATGAAATGGGTTTAGTTTAATCACCGTTTCCAAGGCACCAAGACCCAAATTATCGATAGACCAGAAAATAGGCGTCATCCAAAACAGGAATACAAGAGTGGTGTCCAAGAAACGACCGAAATCTTTACTGATGGCTACCAGCGGAGCCGTAACCGAACCGAGACCCAATAGAAGCATTAAGGCGGCAAAATCATAATATAGAAGCTGGAACCAGTAGAATGAAATGCTCTTAATAGATATGCCAATAACCACCAGCATAACGGCCAATAATATCAAATGAGTATAGTAGGAAAACAAAATCTGTACCGCCGGCAATATGGCGATCGGGAAAGGAGTATTTTTTATGATACCCCTTTTGCTCCGAAAGGATTTCTGCGCCAGTTTAAATCCGTCATTGATTAAAAACCACGCCACCATTCCGATTGCGAGCCACGCCATAAAAGGAGCACCATTCACCGGCCCTCCCGCCCGGGCACCGACACTGAAAACGAACCAAAAAACAGCTATCCTCATTAGCGGATTTATAAGTCCCCAAATAAACCCAAATAAAGTACCCGCATATTCTCTTTTTATCTCATTTAAGGACAATGCATGAACCATTCTGCGGCGTTCCCACATTTCCTTGTATATATCAAACATAAAATTACTCCTTTGATTCCTGACTCTTAAGATTCGTAACCTTATTCTTCAAATCCGTTTGGATTAGTTGATTGCCACTTCCAGGAATCCTGGCACATCTCTTGAAGCCCCTTTTCAGCACGCCACCCCAATAATTTGGCTGCTTTTTCAGGGTTTGCATAGCAAACGCCGATATCTCCCTGACGGCGTTCCGTGAACTCATATGGGATTTCCTTCGAACTGACAGAGCTCAAGGCATTGACCAAATCAAGTACACTGTATCCTGTTCCCGTTCCCAGGTTAAACGTTTCTACTCCCTGATTTCCATCCAAATATTCAAGGGCTTTTAAATGGCCTTTCACCAAATCGACTACATGGATAAAATCACGTACACCTGTGCCATCATGTGTATCATAATCATTGCCGAATACTGATAGTTTTTCTCGTTTGCCAATAGCAACTTGAGTGATATATGGCATCAGGTTATTTGGAATACCATTAGGATTTTCTCCGATTCGTCCGCTTTCATGTGCACCGATTGGATTAAAGTATCTTAACAGCGCAATTCTCCAAGATGAATCCGAAACGTATAAGTCTCTTAAGATTTCCTCAATCATTAATTTTGTGCGGCCATAAGGGTTAGTGGCTGATAGAGGGAATGATTCATCAATCGGCACACGATCCGGGTTGCCGTATACGGTGGCAGAAGAGCTGAAAACCAGCTTCTTCACATCATATTTGGCCATGACCTCACAAAGGTTCAACGTTCCGGTAATATTATTATGATAATACGTTAATGGAATTTCCACAGATTCACCTACTGCTTTTAAACCTGCAAAATGCATAACAGAATCAAATTGATAGTTGCTAAAGAGCTGGTCCAGCGCTTCCTTTTCTAATAAGTCATATGAATAAAAAGGAAACTCCTTGCCTGTTAACTCTTTCACACGCCTGATTGATTCCATTTGGCTGTTTGATAAATTATCAAGAACTACAATTTCATATCCATTATTAAGCAACTCTACGGCAGCATGGCTTCCAATATATCCAGCGCCCCCTGTGACTAAAACTGTCATATTAAATCCCTCTTTCAAAAAGAATTTATAGAAAAGATACCAAAATGTTTGCGGTATTCTCAAGCCTCATCCACAAATAGCACATGAAACTTTTTGTCAAGTCATACAGATTTTTGTCGATTGATTAAAAACACTTTCATAATTATACCTGATTTGCAGTTAGAAATATAGTTTTTTCATTTCCATTCATCTGGCAGGCAAGATCGCAGAAAAAAGCTGGCCCAATTACTTGGACCAGCTTTCTCTTTCTAATTATATTTTGGCACATCATAGTATAGGGTATAGTTATCAAGCAATTGATATAAGTTATAGATGCTGCCAACCTGCTTGTATGCCCAGCCAATATCTGTAGCATATTGATGTGAAGGCTGCACAGGATTCCATCTCATCTTGTACAACGTATCCTGCTGGAACGTTGTGTTATAAATATAGCCGCTGCTGATAAGTCTTGCACCGCCAATGATAGCCTGTTCAGGTGTGAACCAGCCATTTTCATAGGCAGTTTTAGCGCCACATTCAAGCGGGCAGGAATCATATGCCCCATAACCATACATATTATAAACTGTTTTGCCATTATACGTTACACCGTTAGCAAGCTTCGAACTTCCGTTTCCTGTCTCTAATAGAGCGTGAGAAATCAGATATAGCTCATTAATGCTGTACATTTGTGCAGCGGATATGAAGGCTTGTGCCTTGCCCGTCAGAATACCTTTATTATTAAGGATTTTGCTGTTTACCTCCGCTGCATCAATATATGCCGGCTTGGACAATTTGAGAAATTGGAAATAATACTTGCTGTCCATGCTAAAGTTATTAGGATTTAAATATTCACTTACATCTGCTGACTTAGCATCCTGCCAAGTCATACGAACTTCGATCCAATCCCCTGTTTTGCGAATCACTAGCACTTGAGTTCCAGAATTCACTTTCTGAGTAATTGTCCCAGTCAAAGACGGCGCTGTTCGTACATTAACGTTATCACCGGTTACAATACCTTTACTTGTATCCACATAATCAGCATGGATGAACCTTGGCTCATTCCGATACTTATCGGTCTGTGGGCTTCTAGTCATTTGGATATCCAGCATTTGGTTAAGAGAAAGGCCATAATTCGTATACATCAACTGCGGTCCATTTTTAACCTTGACAGCATAAGAAGTCCATCCATACAAAGTCTTCAGCTTCCCAATAACGTCTGCCGCTGTGTCATAGCCAGTAAACTCCTGGGTTACAATCTGATAATGCGGCACACCGATTACAGTATGGGTAGCTGACCAATTATTGGATTTAAAGAAATCCAGCCCCTTATTGAGTAAAACCGTGCCGGCTATCGGAGCAGATTTAATATAAAACTTATCATATCCTCTTTCGCCAGTAGACTGATTGAATGCCTTTAAATTTCTGCTTGTAAAGAAATTAAGAGCTTTGTTGATATTACTTGTTCCTATAAGGGGTTCTGAAACAATCTGGTATCGATTCGTTTCCTGCACTGTTCCAACAGGCTGATAGTCTGCGGACCAATTATTCCGTTTAAAGAATGCAAGAACATCATTAAGCTTTGATCCTAATACAGAATCAAGAACTATATCAAATTTCGTATATCCCTTTTCTCCTGTTGGCAGAGTTTCTACCTTCCAGTTTCTTCCTGCGAAGAATGCCTGCCCTGTTTTAAGCTTTGAAACCTCCAGAATAGGCTCTGAAACGAACTGGAACTTGGTAAATCCAGTCTCTCCCGTAGCCTGATGATTCGCTTTAAGGTTCTTCTGCTTAAAGTATGAAAGAACCGCATTTAACTTGGAATCACCCAATACAGGCTCAGAAACCAGTTCAAACTTGGTATACCCTGTTTTGCCGTTCGATTGATACTCAGCTTTCAGCTTCTTTTGTCCAAAGAACGCAAGAGCTTCATTTACTTTGCCTATTCCCAGCACAGGTTCAGTTACTAGTTGAAACTTGTTATAGCCTGTTTCCCCTGTTGCCTGATACTCCGCTTTTAGGCTTTTTTGGTTAAAGAAATTTAAAGCCTTATTCAGATTTGCATCACCCAAAACCGGCTGGGAAATAATCTGGAATTTTGTATAGCCCTTTTCACCTGTTGCCTGATATTGGGCACTCAAATTCTTTTTCTTGAAAAATTCCAGTCCGCGATTAACCGTCTCCATTCCAAGTACAGGAACTGATTTAAGCTGGTATCTCCCGCTTCCGATAGACTCGTATCCTGCATTGATTCCAGTGGCAGACTTAAACTGCTGCACCACACTCTTGACTGTCGCTTCTCCATTATAGTAGCCGCTTGTAAGCTGGTAATAGCTCTCTGCTTCTCCCCAGCCTTCATAACTTGCTTTAATTCCTGTAGAAGAAGTTAATTGCTGTATGACATTCCGGGCAGAAGATTCGCTGCTGTAATAGGCACTTTTTAGCACATAATATTTTTCGGGATTGCCCCAGCCTTTATATGTACCATTTATCCCAGTAGCAGATTTAAGCTGGTTTAGAATATTAGTAACGGCTGCTTCACCATTATAATAGCCGCTTGTAAGCTGATAATAGTTTTCCGGGTTCCCCCAGCCTCTATAGCTTCCTTTTACACCCGTAGCTGTTTCCATTTGGCTGAGGGCATTCTTAACGGATGACTCTCCATTATAATAGCCGCTTGTAATTTGATAGAACTTCTCCGGATTGCCCCAGCCTTCATAGCTCCCTTTCATGCCTGTTGAAGCTTCGAATTTTTGAATGACATCCTTTACAGCCGCTTCACCATTATAGTAGCCGCTAACAAGCTTATAATAATCCTGAGGTTCACCTGAGCCTTGGTATTTACCGGTTACACCGGTTTGTTCTTCAAGCTTTTTTAGAATCCCCTTTACAGTCGACTCTCCATTATAATATCCGCTAGTAACTTTGTATTTACTAAGCGGATCAAGCCATTGCTCGTATCTGCCTTGAAAACCCGTAGAGCTTTCAAACTGCCGTAATACATCCTGAGCTGCAGATTCACTGCTATAATAACCGCTGATGACCTCCTGATATTCCTGTGGTTCTCCCCAGCCTTCATATGTACCTGTTATGCCTGTCGAGGATTCCATTTGCTTAAGGACTTCTTTTACTTTAGATTCACCTGGAAAATAGCCACTTGTAATTTGATAATTACTAGTCTGCTGATATACTCCGTTCCATCCTGTGTCCTTTCTAAGCTGTTCTAAGGCTGCATTTGCCTCGCTTTCACTTCCAAATTTCCCTGTTTCCACTTTATAAATTGATAAATCTGTAAATGCTTCAGATTTACCAGGAAAAATTGAAACTGACAAGATCAACACCAAAACAGAAACCAGAATCATCCACTTTCTAGCATTCAACTAATTATCCCCCATCTCTCTTATTCATTACATAATTTGACACCATTACTTATTTTATCTATAAATCTTACAATTCACAATGCGAAAATTGCAGAAAAATATACTAATAGAAATATATTTTTAATTTTTGTCAAAACGATGTTAAGAGAATTTAAAACTCAGTCCAAAAACGAATGGGAATGTATAATTCTGGATACCCTTTAATTGAATGAGAAAACTGAACTTGGTGGTGTTGATAATGGAGGAAATGGAGCTTCACAAAATCGAAGTGCATAAAGATGGAATTTGGGAGGAAACAGGATATCACACTATTCAAATAGGTGACAGATTTCGCATGTTTCATCCGGACGGAACCCCTTTTATAGACTCCGATGATCAGCATGTCCTTCATGCCACATCCGAGCCGTTTTTTGACGAGGAATTGGGAGTCTGGCTCGTCTATATAAAATAAGAATTATTACAAAAGAGACCAAGTAAAATGCTCAGAGTACCTTCTTCTTAACAAGGTTTTCCGTATTTTTTGATTATTGTCACAAAAAACGAACCACAAATGACAGGAGGGTTTACAAGTCTCCTTCTATAAGAAATAACCATTGCTTCAGTATTAATGAATTGAATGTAGAGGTTCAGAAGAAGATAGATTAATTTTATACCTTTACGCGGAAAAGAATTAGACAATTGCTCCATAAAAAAAGGCGTCCCAGAGAAGGAACAACCTCTAATATCCATTTTATTTCTATTACTTAAGGAAATACTGATTAAGGCCATCATAAATTCCCTTTGCAGCTTTTCGCTGATAATCAGCTGTTGCTACATGTTTTTCCTCATTGGGATTGGAAAGGAAACCTAATTCAAGCAATACAGATGGCTGCTTGTTTGTCCTTAACACATGGTAATTCCCATATTTCACACCTAGATTTCTCATGCCTGTCTGAACCAGTAAGCCATTATGAATGGATTGAGCAAGGCGTCCATCTTTGGAGTTATTATAGTAAAAGGTCATTATTCCGGAACTGGTGCTTGAATAGGCATTGTAATGGATACTGATAAAAGCATCTGCTTTCTGTACATGGCTAATATTCACCCGCTGATTGAGACTTAAATATTGTTGATCATTAGAACGAGTCATAACCACTTTAGCACCTGACTTTTGGAGCAGCGTTTTTAACTCCTGGGCTGTCTTTAGGTTGAGAGTTTTTTCTTTGTGGATTTTTCCGCTCGTTCCATTATCAAAACCACCATGCCCCGCATCAATGGCAATAACCTTTCCTTTCAGACCTGAATTGGGAGATGTCACTAGCCAGCCGGCAATCCAGCCTTCTTTGCCTTTACTTGTTTTTACTTTGATCCAGCCCTTGCTCTCTCCTGTTTTGACAAGAGAAGTGCCGGCCTTTTCCAAAGCGATAACCCCAAAGTTTGTGCCCGGGCCTTTTCGGATATTGCTGTTCTCCTTTAGGATAATTCTTGTTTCTTTAATTGTGACAGCTTCCTCTTCATCTACCGGCCTTTTTTTATCAATATAAGAAGAAGAAACCCATCCCTTTAACCCTTTAGCTGCTGTTATTGAAGACCAATTTCCTTTCTGGCTATGTACTTCAACTGCTGCTCCTTTTGAAACCTTACCCACAACTTTAGAAGAAGCTGCTGCGCTGGCACGGACATTTAATATATCAGCAGTAACATAAAATGCACCTAAGGTTTTAGGAGGAACAGCCGGCTTCTTTTTTGACACATAGGAAGCTGATACCCATCCCCCACTCTTTTGGCTTGGGATATACACTTTGAGCCAGCTTCCATCCTTCCCCTCTACCGTTACTGCAGTATTTATAGGTACTTTTGTTACGATGGAACCATTTGCATTAGGGAGCTTTCTGACGTTTAAGCTGGTGGCTGTTACGTAACCGGTCCAAGTAACAGGCGAGAGATAAGCTGAAGAAACCCAACCAGTCGTTTTGCCAGTTGTAATTTTGGACCAACCTTTTTGCTGTGCACTTATCGTAACGACCTGGCCTTTTTTCAGCTTTCCTATAACAGTGGAAGAAACTGTGGCCTTAGCACGGACATTCAGAATGGTGGCAGTTGCCTTTCCCTCAAAAGAATATGCAGCATGAACTGACTGAGTAAACTGAGGAACAAAATGAAACAATAAGACCAAAACACAGAAGACTTTTACCAATGATGACTTCACTCATTACCCACCTTTTTTGTCGAATATTTACCAAAAACTCATCTATTAAACTATAATACATGAAAAAGGAAATAATCAGGGTCTTTTTTACTAATTATTTATTTTATGATCGGATTTTTATTACATTAGGCCTACCACACACATTCCTTTCTGGCAAATAATAGGGCAATCATTCTAAATTTCTATATCCATTTTGCATGAATTTTGATATTCTATAAGATAGGATTACAAAACTTGTAAAAACGTGGAGGATTTAATAGATGAGAGCCGAAAAAAGAAAGAAAAAGCCGAAATGGCTGAAAGTGATCGGAATATTATTTTTGGTTTTACTGATTGGCGGAGGCGGTTATGCCTTTATGGTATATAAATCTCTGACAGATGCTGTGGAAACCATGCACCAGCCGATTGACCGGGAGAAATCAGATAAACGGACTGAAAAAATTACACTGGCTAAAAAGGAGCCATTTTCTGTTTTGATGCTGGGTGTGGATGAGCGCTCAGGTGACAAAGGCCGTTCTGATACTATGATTGTCCTCACCGTTAATCCGAATGATAAGTCCATTAAGATGCTCAGCATTCCCCGTGATACGAGAACGGAGATTGTAGGAAAAGGATTCGAGGATAAAATTAACCATGCCTATGCATTTGGAAATGAAGAAATGTCCATGGCAACTGTCGAGAATTTCCTGGATATCCCTCTTGATTACTATATTAAAGTGAATATGGAAGGGTTTAAGGATATAGTAGATGCAGTAGGTGGTATTACGGTTAATAGCTCCCTTTCATTTAATCAAGGCGCCTATCAGTTTACTGAAGGAAGCAATAATCTTGATGGTGATGCTGCTTTAGCGTATGTCCAGATGAGAAAACAGGATCCTAAAGGAGACTTTGGGCGACAGGACCGTCAGCGCCAAATTATCCAAGGTGTTATTAAAAAGGGAATAAGTGTTAACTCCCTGACAAACTTTGACGATATTTTTGGAGCACTCGGGAAGAATGTGCGTACAAATATGACTTTTGCTGAGATGAAGGATATTCAGAAAAATTATAGAGATGCTGCGGGAAATATTGAACAGATGACCATGTCCGGTAATGGGCAGACATTAAATAAGATTTGGTATCTGATTATTTCAAGCGATGAGCAGCAACGAGTTCAAAATGAATTGAAGGCACATCTTAATCTGAAATAAAAAAGGAAAGATTGTCTAGACCTAGCCTAAATAAATGAGACACTATAAAACACCCCCGAATTTACTCTATGTGTTGATTCGGAGGTGTTTTTGCGTAGGCAAAAATATATATTCAAGTAAAAAGAAGTGACCAGTTGTTAAAGATATAATGACGGACAGTTACGAGTTGTTTAAGCCGATGCTAAAATCCCCCTTATAGCCTTAATAAAATTCCCCATCTAAAATAAAACCATAGTGATTGAGAGGAGCTATGGTTTTATTTTAGATGGGTATTTTTAACATTAAGGACATGTAAAAAAAAAGGTATAAGAATTTCAGTATCGCAAGAGAGCTGAAAATGGACCGGAAGACAGTAAAAAAATACATAAGTTCAGACACGGTACACACCGGAAAGAAAAGAAAAAGAAATGGTAAACTTGATTTTTTTAAAGATTACATTGAAAGGAGAATGATGGAGAACCAGGTAATTAAACTCGGAAAAGCTCCTTGCAGAAATTGCATTAGGTTATCAAAGGGGCAAACTCATATTAAAAGACTAAATGCAGCCTTTTAGGAAACCGGCCAAAAAGAAATATAGAGTTCATGATATCTTGCTATCCAATAAAAATCCTCCTGTCCTATATCAACCTACCATATTAGCAAATAATTCATGAATATAGAACTTTCAACTGCTTCCACTTAACCACTTCTCCACAAGAAGGTAAGATTACATTTGAATTGTTTTTCTATCTCTTTTGTATTACGAACGAATAAGATTTTTCTCAGTCTTCTGTACTCTAGATCTTTCTCTATTAGTTTCGCTCTCTCTTTTTCTTCATGTTGTTTCTTAAGGTTTTCCAACTGTCTTCGTATCTCGAGAGATTTTAAATAAACTTTCTTAACCTTGGTAAAGAAGTTTCTAGTCTCTTAATTTTTTTCTTAATTTCATTTTTTGCCTATGCCGCTTTTTTTTCTAAAGTCTTTCCTTAATTCCTTTTTCTCCTTTTAATATCTAGCTTTGTGTTTTCTTATAATTATTTAACAAATTTTTATATCCCTTAAATAAGAGATTAGATTAATCCCAATTTTTGTATAAACATTAATTAATTTATATTATATTTAAAGTTCTTATAATTAAAAGCCGACCTTAAACTTATTTATAGCCGGCTCTCATTGTCTGAGTTTTATTGGTTATTTGTTATAATACTGGACATACCATTCCGCAAACTTCTGCAACCCTTCCTCAATCGGTGTTTCAGGCTTAAAGCCTACAGCTTCCTGCAATTGATTAGTAGATGCATAAGTAGCAGGTACATCACCTGGCTTGATTGGTTCGAAATCTTTCTCAAATACTACTTCTTTCCCTAAAGCATTACTTAATGCTTTTTCGAGGGATCTTATAAATACCATTAACTTCTCAGGACTGTTATTCCCAATGTTAAACACCTTATGAGGAACAGAATCATCCCCTTCTGGAGGATTACTTAAAAGGCGCTCAATCCCTTCCACAATATCATCTATATACGTGAAATCCCTATAAAGGTCATTTTCAAAGTCGCCATTGTTAAAGATTTTGATTGGCTCACCAGAAAAGTATTTGTTGGTAAATCCAAAGTACGCCATGTCTGGCCTTCCCATTGGGCCATAAACGGTAAAGAAACGCAATCCAGTTGTCGGAATTTTATATAAGTGGCTGTAGGTATGAGCCATTAGTTCATTTGATTTTTTAGTTGAGGCATATAACGAAACAGGATTATCTACAAAGTCTGTTTCTTCAAATGGAACCTTTTTATTCGCCCCATAGACAGAACTAGATGAAGCGTATACAAGGTGGTCAACTGGATTGTATCTGCAGGCTTCAAGGATGTTATAAAAACCAATTATGTTGGTTTGAATATAAACATCTGGATTTTCTATTGAATACCGTACACCAGCTTGAGCAGCTAGGTTCACCACAACATTCGGCTTATACTCTTCAAAGATATGAGTAATTAATAATTTATCTGAAATATCAGCTTGGATAAAGGTAAAATTTTGATAGGGTTCAAGCAGTTTTAAACGGGAATGTTTAAGATTTACATCGTAGTAGTCATTGAGATTATCAATCCCTACCACTCTACATCCCTGTCCAAGTAGTTTTCTAGATAGGTTATATCCAATAAAACCGGCTGCCCCAGTAATTAAGTATACTTTATTAGTATCTAGTGATTTTAAGTTCAAGTCTCTTCGACTCCTTTTTACTATCTCTTTTTGTTGATGTTCTGCCAATAGAGTGATACTCAACCCCAGCTTCTTGCATCTCTTCAATATTGTATATATTCCTACCATCATATACTAAAGGAGTTCTCATTAAAGCCTTATAACTTTCAGGTGTTACTGCTTTTACTTCTCCCCATTCAGTAAAAATAAAACAAACATTTGCATCTTTTAGAGCATACTCTATATTTGATACATATGTGATACTACCTTTTCCACTTTTACCTTCAGGAAGAACCTTGGCAAAATTCTCCGCTCCCACAGGGTCATATGCATAAATATCTGCACCTTGCTCTAACAACAAAGGTACATTCTCAAGGGAGGCAGCTTCTCTTAAATCATCCGTACCTGGTTTGAAAGTTAATCCGAGCACAGCTACCTTAAGACCATTAAATGTAATAAGTCTTTTGCTTGCTTTTTTATATAACTTTGTCTTTTGCTCTTTATTCACATCAATGGCTGCCTTAACAGTCTTAAGCTCATAACCATTCTGTTTAGCTATATACTCTAAAGCTTTGGTATCTTTCGGAAAACAAGACCCTCCGAAACCAATACCAGCATTTAAGAACTTGCTGCCGATTCTCTCATCAAAGCTCATTCCCTTTGCAACATCCTGAATATCCGCACCAACCAACTCACAAAGGTTAGCAATGTCATTCATATAGGATATTTTTAGGGCTAGGAAGTCATTTGATGCATACTTAATCATCTCTGCAGATCTTCTATTTACTGATACAATAGGCAAGTTAAATGGCTCATAAATATTCATAAGTCTTTCTTCAGCCCATTTACTTTCTGTGCCAATAATAATTCTTTCTGCATGCAACGTATCATGCACTGCAGAACCCTGTGCCAGGAATTCGGGGTTGGAAGCTACTTCTACCTTTACATCATTGACTAAAAAGTCATATATAAATTGCTCCACTTTATCATTTGTACCAACTGGGACCGTAGATTTTACGACTACAAGGCAATCTTTTTCAATTGTCTCAGCAATTTGCCTTACAACTGTTGCGATATAGGAAAGATTAGCAGAACCATCTGGCTGCTCTGGTGTACCAACACCTATAAAAATTGCATCCGCATCTTTATAAGCTGATTTATAATCGGTGGTATAATTAATTCTTCCTGCTGCATAATTTTTCTGCATTAACTCTTCCAATCCTGTCTCATAGATTGGAGAAACGCCAGACTTCATTAAATCAACTTTTTTTTCATCAATATCAACACAGGTTACTTGATGGCCAACTTCGGCAAAACAAACGCCCGCTACTAAGCCAACATAGCCTGTTCCTGCTACTGCTATTTTGTACATGTCATTTATCCTCCTAATTTTAATTTGATATAAAAACTCAGCTAAAATAAATTCTTCCTTTAATAAATCAGATTACCTTTTTAACCTTTTTAGGCAATAATCTCTTGGTTAGTAAGCTTATTTCTTTTCGTAAACGGGGAAATAGGAATAAAACCCCAAAATAGAACAAGACACAAATAAATATTGAAATAAAAACCCAAGTAGTTCCTCCGTTATATTTTTGCAAAATATATCCTAAAAGCCCCATTGCAACAGCTGCGATCGCTGTCGGATAGACATTTTTTAATGTTTTAAAAATTGGTATTCCAATAGCTATTTTCATAAAAATTAAATGCACAAGAACAAATTCCATTCGTATCCATGAACGAGTATAGACTAAAGCCCAAAAACCAAACTTTGAACTAATTATGCAAGCTGGAATTAAAACTATCAAATGTAGCAATTGAGCAAAAAAAGATAATTTAGGTCTTCCTTTTGCTCGATATACTTCACTAGAAAAATGACCAAATACTATCATTATTGAACTTGTTAACGCCCAAATGCCAATTACCTGACTGGCTTCACTCCACTGATCACCTAATAGTATTTGCGTTGCCATATCACTATAGAGATACACACCTATACCTATTGGAAAAATAAGAATTGATACAATCCTTTGCATATTAAAATAAGTGCGATTAAATTGTTCACTGTCATTTTGTAATCGCGAAAGAGCTGAGAACAATACAGGAACTGTCGAAGCAGTAATTAAGGCCATTAGTGAATTAACCATAGTAGTAGAAGTTTTATATATTCCTAAAAAATACTCACTTAGAATACTTCCGATAATAAAGGCGTCAACCCACGTTGTTAACCAGATAGAGACCGCTTCAATTAACGACCATAAGCTAAAAGATAGCATTTCTTTTAGTGTTGCTATACTAAAAAATAATTTTGGTTTCCACTTTGATTTCATAGTAAGCAATATGGCATTTGAAAACTGCATAAAGAGGGTACCAATAATCAATGACCAATAACTTAATCCCAATAGAGCAAGTGGTATAGTTACCACTACTGGAATGAAAATCGAAATCATTCTAATCCAAAAAAGTGTTTTAAAATCAAAATCACGTCTATAAAGAGCCATTTGTATACTCGAAAAAGCTGTCAGTGGTAATTGAATACAAGCAATCGCTACAACACTTCCTAAACCTGGGTTCCCCACTAATACTGCAATTTGCTCGCTAAATAGAGTAATAATTCCCCATAAAAAAATAGATATTACAAAGTTTGTTATAAATGCTACATTAGCATTTTTAAACTTTTCCTCTTCATTTTTAAACTCGTGTTGTACTAAATATTTTTGAAATCCGGCATCCGTAAACATATCCGCGAAACTCGTAATCATAGTTACAGTCGCAACGACCCCAAAGGCTTCCGGAGCAATAATTCTAGCTAAAACCATATTAGTGAGTGGACTTACTATTTTTGCTGCTACTTCTGCAAGAGATGACCATTTTGTTGCATTGAAAATTTTATTCCTTAGTTCATTTTCTTTCAAATTATTTACTCCTTAAATAATGAAGAATGGCTATTATTCAATTATAACTTAAGGTAGTTGTATCCAATTTCCCATCTCTTCTTCAAATTCTAAAGGCTTAACTTTTCCCATGCCACTTTGATGAAAAAATGTAATTTCACCAAATATTATTTCTTGTTTTATATAATAAAAGTCAATTCTAGCATGAGGAAAACTTGAAGAAAGCATTTTACTAAACTTAATCATTTCATCCAATTTATCAGGTTTATTAACTTTAAGTGTAAGTTCTCTAGGATAGGATATTTCTTGTTCCATTAAGTTCCACTCTAAATCATACAAGTTTCTTCTTGTGTTCTTTTTATTATTTATACTAAAATCAACCGTTATAAATTTAGGTTCACCATTAAAACAAAAAAAGCGATAGTCCCTAAGTTCTTCACCATCATCCTGTTCAATATATTTTTCGCATATTACTTTAGGTACTATATCCTTGTAAACCCATTCTCTGTTTTCCCAATAATAATTTTTCCTCATCCATCTTCTCATTTTTTTAAACTCTTTATTCCAATCCATGGTTGTTTTATCTTTACAAACAATATTATATCCCGATCCGTGAGTGCCTTTTAATACAAATGAATTAGGTAATTTATCTATATCTATATCATCGATGGAATGATATACGTCATATAATTCATTTAAGTACTTCTCTCCAATTCTTTCTTTTACAAACTCTCTCACTTCATATTTATCGGCGCATTTAGTCGCATCTCTATCAATCCAATTTAGTTTTAACCATTGGAGCTTGTCGTTATATTTGGTAGGACTTTCCAGATTAACTTCTCTATTTAATTTTTTTTTTATTCTCTTTTTTATAAATGTTTCATCTGATAAACTTCTATAATAATATTGCTTTAGGGTATCGTATACACTAACTATAAATTGATTTTCCCTTAAAACGCTCCTAATAGATTTCTTCAATTGTATTCTCCTTACCTTATACAAATGGAATTTATTTACATCAAGACATTTTTAATATATATTTTAAATAATATTTAATTTTAATATAATATTCACTAATAATATAATCATAAAAACCTTTATTTACTCGATAATTCCTTTTTGTTGTAATCGTGAATAATACATAATATCTACAATGATACAAATTTGGTGTTTCTTTTTAGCAAAGATAAAAGTAGGCAAAAACCAACTATAAATGAGAAATTCCCCTGGATAACATGAACTGTATCCCCATAAATTATTATCATAATGGCAAATTCTACAGCAACATATGAAAATACAAATGATTTTACACCCTTATTTAGAATACAATTAATCATTCTTTGGAGTACCGCAAGCAATAATCCAAATAATATACCTATGACTAGTGATCCAATAAAGCCTCCTTGCAGCCAACTAAACGACAACAGATCAAGAGGTACGCTACCTGTTACACCACTTTCTCCTTTTCTTGCCCCCATAAAGAGAAGTGTGTTGAAGGAAGAAGCTGTATCAAATCCCATATTGATCCAAATGGAAGATGGTAAAAAATATAAAGGAGTGAGAATAACATGTTTAAATAAGAACATACCCGGATAGTCTAATACCATATTAAATGATGCAAAAGGAAATGAGAGTTCCTGAATAAAGAAATCATATATTGAAAGACTGCCACTTCCTCTTGCAAAAATATTTGTAACATAGTAGAGCCCAAGAATAGCTCCAAGAACTATTCCTCCTACCTTAAATGCCAAATTTAAAGTGATTTTACCGTGATATTTATAGAAAATAATTCCGATCATCAATGCTGCAAAAAAGTTAACAAGTGAAGCACGTCCACCAAGAGAATACAAGTAATATATGGAAAAGCTAATTGACGCAATTAACCATATTAAGTCTTTTTTTGAATGGTTTTTGTCTAAAATTAAACCACTAAGCAATAATGTTGAAAATAATGAAAAACCACCAAATTTCTCAAGAAAGGAAAAAGGATTATTTACCGTCATTAACCCGCTCCTAATTGCCGTAGTATAATCCAATAACCCTAAATAACCTCCATATGCCCTACTATATAAATAGTAAGAAACCATAGCTAAAATTAATGAAAAAATTGAAATCCTCTTTATTGAAATATAATTTAAATTATTTACTCTGGATATATCCTTAGTAGTAATATTATTATACGAACCTTTTTTTACTAGTAACCATCCAAAAGTTGTACTAATAAGCAATATTAAATTCTGAGAATAATATAAAAAAACACCGGAAATTGTATAATCTTCTATTATAGTTAATGATTTACTAAAGGCGTTATTTAGAGCATTATTAATTAAAAAAACAGGAAGTATACCATTAAAGATAATTAACATAAAAATAAAAATATTTATCAAACTTATTTTCTTTGTCCTCTTATATAACAAGAGATTTATAAAAATACATAAACCGCTAAATAAAAAGCCTAATATAATAGCTATGATTTGAACCATTTTATTCTCCTTAAAATATCATTGCAAATATATGATTCTGCCCTAAGGCCGATAGACATTACTATTTTATTTGCTTGTCTTTGTAGAGATATCCTAGTTATTGATTTAATTTTTCGAGTATAAAAAATTAGGCTTTTTTTATTAAAGATATATTTAGAAAATCACCCATTTTATAATCATACTCTATTGGTTCAAACGGTTCACTGCCCGAGAAATGGAAGAACGTACATTCTCCAAATATTACTTTGTTACTTTCTATATAAAAATCTACTCTCATATGTGGAAACCCTCCCGATAGAATTCTTGAATACTCAAGTATATCGTCTAACTCTTTTGGACGAGGCAATATATTTCCACTATTCGGATAATGGTTTTTCACAGGTATATGATTCCAATCTAAATCATAAAAATCAAATTTAGTGGTATGTTCTCCTCTATCTGTAGCGACAAACAGGCATTTTGGCTCTCCATTAAAACAAAAAACTTTATAATCCTTTGGTGGTTTTCCATCATCAGTTTTTATTAACTTCTCAACAACTATTCTTGGTTTAATATCTTTATAGACCCACTCAAGCGAGTCAAAGTAGTGGCTGGTCTTGAGCCAACTTTTAAACTTTTTCTTTTCTAAATTCCAGTTTATTCGTGATTTATCAGTACAAATCAGGTTTTGTCCACAACCGTGAGTTACCTTCATTACAAATTCATCAGGTAACTGATCTAAATCAATATCCTCAACGTTATCATATACGCCATACAATTCATTAAGTATGTGATCTAATCCTTTGTCTTTGACATATTCCCTAACGGAATATTTATCAGCGCATATGGTAGCCTTTGGATCAAACCAATTTAATTTTAACCACTGTAACTTTTCATTGAAGGTTTGGGGATTCTTAAGATTTAGTTTATATCCTGCATGACGTTTAAACTCCATTTTAAGAGTAGATTCAGGCCATATTTTAAAAGCTGAATATCTGATTATATTAAATGCTGCTTGTATCAATTTTGGGCGCTTCATTTAAATACTCCTTATAGATTTTATTAACACTTGACATTTATTATAATGATTCTAAAAACTTCAATAAATTGCTTGCACTTACATTTGAAGTATATCTAGTTGCTATTGTCACTCTCGCTCTTTTTCCCATTTCGATGGCATTATCAATGTTTCCAATCATTTTTTTCATCGACTGTATAAGGGCATCCTCATCTTGGATTGGAATCAAATACCCATTCATACCATTTTCAATTAAATCAGCAGGGCCTGTCGGACAATCAGTAGATATACAAGGTAACCCTATGGCCATTGCTTCCATTAATGAATTTGGCATACCTTCTGCATCAGAGGAAAGAATATACATATCCGATTCTTGCAGAATTTGATTAATATTTCTTGTTCGGCCACATAAAATGATCCTATCATTCAGCTTAAGCTTATTTATATAATCGTATAAATCGTTATATAAAGAGCCTTCTCCATATATTCTCAATATAATTTGGTTGTTTTCTTGTGCAATTTTTGAAAATGCGCGAATTAACATAGGATAGTTTTTCTGCTTCTCTAATCTTCCAACTGCAACGATGTTTCTAATTTCCTTGTTCGTAAAAACCTTTTTATTTTGAATAAATTCGTTTGCTATAGGATTTGGGAAGACAACAATATGCTTTTGTAACCATAATGGAAAATACTTTTTTTGTTTTTCATTTTGGACTATACACCTTTTTGAAAAAAAGACTGATACATTTCTAAGAATTCGTAGCACTTTTTTTTGTGGGCTATATCTAGGATCAATACGAATAGTTTCAATTATTTTCAGAGGCAGTGATAAACTGGCAATTGTAGCCATTATTCCAACATGAGATATGAAAGGTAAAACAAAGTCTGGGTTAATTTCTTTAAACTTTCTTCTCAGGTTAAATAATTTTTGTACTTGGGACATCGCAACATACTCAGACTTACCCTCTGAAATTGTATGAAAATTCACTTTTCGTTCGACTGGGTATTCATTATCCACTCTATAAAATACAAGCAAGTGAACATCGCTACCTAATTTCGCCAACTCACTGGACCATATGGAAACGACTCTTTCTGCACCGCCACTAGATAAAAAAGGAATCACAAATAATATTCTTTTCATCTTAAACATCCTCTAATTTTATTGCTGTTCGATTACGTTTTCCCATTTATTAATAACAATTTTACTATCAAACATCTTTGCTGTCGTCTTCGCTTCATTACCGAGTTGGGATGAAAAATCTTTATTAGTTATTAGTTTATTAATGGTATCAGTAAGTCTTTCTGTGTCCCCAATAGGAATTAATAGACCATTCACTTCATCTTTTATAATTTCATTTGATCCAGCACAATTAGTTGATATGCATGGTAGCCCCATCATCATCGCCTCGAGTAAAGCATTAGATAAACCTTCATAATTAGATGAAAGTACAAAAATCTCAGCATCTGAAATCACTTCATGAATATTTGTGACGGTTCCAGGTAAGAAAACTTTATCGTTTAGATGTAATTCATTTATTTGCTGACTTAATAAATCTCTTAAGTGGCCCTCCCCATATATAAACAATTGATACTCAGGATGTTCTTCATTGACTTTTGCAAAAGCATCTATTAACATTGCCTGATTTTTTTGTTCTGATAACCGTCCTACTGAAACAAGCTTTTTCTTTTTATTTTTTGAAGCTCCAGTAGCAACATTAATAGGGTTCGGTATAATGATACCTTTTTTTTGAATTTTTTTTGGAAAACAGGATTGAGCCCATTTGGTTTGAAATACAATTGCTTTGCTATAAGAATAAAGTACATAGGTAGATAATCTTACAAACACCGACCTACCATCAGCTGCTGGATCATTCCTCTCTGATATTAGAATTCTTTGATTCAATCCTAGACACGCTAGTAATGTTATTAGGTTAATTCTTGCTACGAATGAAACTATTCTATTTGGTTTATAGTTTTTTACATACTTCCTAATACTTGATAGCCAATTAGGCAACTGTGAAAACCTGGATTTTCCTTTTTTAATTATTGGTATTAAATTAATGCTATTACTTAAAGAATAATCACATTTATCGTCTAATAACATTAAAATATCGACTTCCCAACCTTTGCTAGCATATCTATTCGCTAGAATAGATATTACTCTTTCTGCCCCACCTTTTCCCATACTACCAATAATGAATGCTATTCGATTAGAACTATTTGTTACCTGCATTAGTAGATCCCTCATTGTATATTTCCGCCATTATTTTCATGACATTCTCTTTTCCATATTGCTTAACTCTATTTTTATTGAATTCACCAAATTGATTTCTCAAGAAAGAATCTTCCTTTAAAATGTTGATTCTACTAGTAAACCCCTCAATATCACTAGCTTTAACTAAATATCCCCCTTTTTCTTCTTCAATTAAATCATAATTACCTCTAATATCAGAACACACTACAGGCAAACCTGATGCCATTGCTTCCATTAGAGATACTGAAAGACCTTCTCTATATGAAGGAAAAGCAAAAATATCTGCAGCTTTGCATATCTCAATTATGTCTTTCCGAAATCCTAATAATTTCACTTGTTCTTTTACACCTAGCTCCTTTGCTAGTTCTTTTAAATGTTTATTTAAAGGTCCCTGACCACAAATTACATAGTAAATTTTTTTATTATTTAAATTTGCTAATGCTTTTATAATCACTTCATGGTTTTTGTTCTTATTCAACTCTCCTACCGAAACAACAATTAAACTATCCTGGGGTATCCCTATAAGACTAGGTTTATCTTTTTTATTGACAGATATTTCACTATACTTCATAGTATCTATACCAACACCAGGCACATATTCAATTTTCTTTGCTTTAAACTTTTTAGCTCTATTATAATCTTCCTTATTAATGGTTATAAGTACGTCAGTATATCCCGCTAATAATCTTTCAACAGGGTAGTATAACAACCAATTTATAAAAGGTGCACCTTTATAAAAATGAAAACCATGAGCTGTATAAATGACAGTTGTCCCATTTTTTCTTGCATCCCGGGCAGCTAGTCTCGATAAAGCCCCACCTATTGGAGTATGGCAATGAATTATATCAAATTCATTATTCTCTATTAATTCTTTTAATTGTTTGTATGCCTTGATGTTTTTTAATTTTAAAGGAGCCCTCTCAAATGGGATATCATAGTAATTATCACAATAGGGTATTTCACATTTTTCATTATCTTCATAATCATTTTTTGCACAAACATATGTCTCAAATCCATTTTCTTTAAACCACTTTAAATACGGAATATGAAATACCATAATATGTGCTTTTACTACTGTAGCGACAAATAATACTTTTTTCATATTTATTTCTCCGTTAATTTTATTGAAGTTTCAAAGTCACATACTGTATATCTATGTTTATACTCGGACATAGACTTATCATAAACTAAGTCACCAAATACCTTATTGACTGTATCATGCCTCACTAACCTTAAAAAAGAATTAAAAACTTTTGTCATTTGGACATGAGTCCCGTTTATCCTAGCGATCAACTTCACCATTTCAGATGTACAAACATACTCATCATTTTGCGGGAAAAATAATCCTTCACAATAATCCTCAATTAATAATCTTACAAATTCACACAAGTTATCTATATAAATCATACTTCGTTTATTCTTTATATCTGGAAAAACGGGGATTTTTAAAGCAAGCTTAGCTAATCTAGAATAATTTCCTTTACATCCTTTACCATAAATCATTGGGGGACGTATGATCGAAACTCTAAATACCTCATCACTTAAAGACTCTATTAATTTCTCAGCTTGAAGTTTAGAATTCCCATAATTACTTTTAGGTTTAAGGGGAGAATTTTTATCTATTACACCACTTTCAATTCCATAAACACTCATTGAACTTAGAAATATAAACTGTTTAACACCTTCACCTTTTGCCATTTGGGCAACTTCATAAGCTAAATCCCGGTTTACCTTGTAATAACTCTCAGCATTGTCTTTTGTTTCTTTAATGTGAGCTATTCCAGCTACATGAAGGACAACATCATACTTCGAGAAATCTTTTTCCTTCCATGAATCATTTCTTAAACTAATTGAATCTATTAGATATTTCTCAGGATAATTCCTCAACCACTTATCTATACTTATACCTACGTAGCTGTTTTCTCCTGTTATTAGTATTCTTTTCATAATGAATTGCGCTCCTTAGCACTTGCAACTTCTTTCTTAGAACCAGTTCCACCTTCTACAACCCCTTCACTCTTAACAACACTCACGATTGTTAAGAAAAAACACTTAACATCCATCAAAAAACCTATTTTTTCTACATACTCTCCATCCAATTTGGCTTTCACTTCAATAGGTAGTTCATCTCTTCCATTAATCTGCGCCCAACCTGTAAGTCCAGGAGGTACATTATTAGCATTGTACTTATCACGTTCTAAAATTAAATCATACTGATTCCAAAGAGCTGGCCTCGGCCCTATAATGCTCATCTGTCCAACAAATATATTCCAAATTTGAGGTAGTTCATCTAAACTTGTTTTTCTCAAAAATTTTCCGACATTAGTAATATATTGTTCTGGATTTTTCAATAAGTGAGTTGGTGTATCCTGAGGAGTATCAATTCTCATGGTCCGGAATTTCAAAATATTAAAATGAGTCTTATTGATCCCTACACGTTTCTGTTTAAAAAGTATTGGCCCCTGTGATTCTAGTTTTATTACTACAATTAGTAAGATAAAAATTGGCGATAAAACAATTAGTCCAACTAAAGATAGAACGATATCAATCAACCTTTTTATTTTCAAATACATCTTGGTCCACTCCTTGAGAGTTTAATTTAGTATCTTAGGACTTGACTGGATTATTTCAGTGCATCATTCAATAATCCAACCAACTACTAACCTACTAATTTCATTCATTAAAAATATCGTTATTTAACCCATACAAAAGAGAGCCCCGCCCACAATTTAAATTTATGAACAGGGTCCAAAATTTCACTTTTTTACTTAACCGTTCTTGTATCTATAACCTCTTCAAGGTAATTAAGCAAATCAGATCTCAAGCTATCATTTTGCAATGCCATTTCAATGGTAGTCTTAATAAAACCAAACTTCTCTCCAACATCATACCGGACACCTTCAAAGTCATAAGCAAACACACGCTGTATTTGGTTAAGCTTTTGAATAGCATCAGTAAGTTGAATTTCCCCACCTGCACCTAATTCCTGCTGTTCTAGAAACATGAATATTTCGGGGTTTAAAATATAGCGTCCCATGATAGCTAAGTTTGATGGTGCTGTTCCTAGCTTTGGCTTTTCAACAAAATTATTTACTTGGTAACGACGCCCTAACTGACCTGCAGGATCAATAATTCCATAGCGATGTGTTTCATCATTAGGTACAGTTTGCACCCCAATTACGGACGAAAGGGTGGACTCATATTCATCCATTAACTGACGCAAGCATGGTTTTTCGGATTGAACAATATCATCTCCGAGCAGTACCGCAAACGGCTCATCTCCTATAAACTTCCGTGCACACCATACCGCATGCCCAAGTCCTTTAGGCTCTTTTTGCCTGATATAATGAATGTCAACTTTCGAAGGTTCTTTTACCTTTTCAAGAAGATCAAACTTTTGTTTTTGAATTAGGTTATCTTCTAGCTCAAAAGAATTATCAAAATGATCCTCAATCGCACGTTTCCCTTTACCAGTAACAATAATAATATCTTCAATCCCTGATGCCACTGCTTCTTCAACAATATATTGAATAGTGGGTTTATCAACTATTGGTAACATTTCTTTTGGCATTGCCTTTGTTGCTGGCAGAAATCTTGTACCTAATCCCGCTGCAGGAATAATGGCTTTCCGTACTTTTTTCATTTAATTCTCCCCCTTATTCAGCCATCAATAGAATGTTGTTTTTTCTCTTATTGGCCAAATTCAATACATATTCACTAATCTCACCAGCTGACATGCGATCGAACTGTTCAACTAAAAAATGAACCTCATCTTCCTGTTCAAGCACAGCTTTCCCAATAAAAATCTTCGGAAAAACCGTTTCCTTATGAACTTCTTTTTCATTAAGAAGCTCCTCATACATCTTCTCCCCAGGACGAACGCCAGAGAATCTAATTCCAATTTCTTCTTCTTTATAACCAGAAAGAGTGATTAGGTTACGAGCCAAATCCACAATCTTAACCGGCTCACCCATATCAAGCACAAAGATCTCACCACCGCGAGCCAACGCACCCGCTTGCATCACAAGCCTAGAAGCCTCAGGTATCGTCATAAAATACCTCGTCATATCCGCATGTGTAACCGTCACCGGTCCGCCAGCCTGAATCTGCTTCTTAAACAGCGGAATAACACTGCCACGGCTACCAAGCACATTCCCAAATCGAACAGCCACAAACTTGGTAGTACTATGCTTATCCAGCTCCTGAATCACCATCTCCGCAATCCGCTTTGTTGACCCCATCACATTCGTAGGATTAACAGCCTTATCCGAAGACACCAAAACAAATGTCCCAACACCAAAGGTATCTGCAGCTTCAGCAACATTCTTCGTTCCAATCACATTATTTTTTACAGCTTCCTTGGGATTGTACTCCATCAAAGGCACATGCTTATGAGCAGCCGCATGATATACAACATCCGGTTTATGCATTTCCATTACTTCAAATATCCGATCCCTGTCCTGAATGTCCGCAATAACCGGCACAATTTCCATTTCGCCTTTATACTTATTCCTTAACTCCATATCAATCAGGTAAATGGAGTTCTCTCCATGTCCCAAAAGTAGAATCTTCTCTGGTTTAAATTTGCATACCTGGCGGCAGATTTCCGATCCTATTGACCCGCCTGCACCTGTTACTAAAACGGTCTTTCCAGTCAACTTTTCAGAGATACTGTCAATATCCAGCTTGACTGGCTCTCGTCCCAGCAGATCTTCTACCTGCACATCCCTGAATTGATTAACAGACACCTTCCCAAGCATTACATCTTCAATCATTGGCATGATGACTGTCTTGGCTTTTGTTCCGGCACACTCTTCAAATATTCTTTGCATCTCTTTTTTATTAAGAGAAGGGATGGCAATGACAATTTTATCAATATTCAGAGTTTCCACTGTCTTCGAGATATGTTTGGAACCTCCAACCACAGGTAAACCATGTATGTGTAATCTATACTTTTTTGGGTCATCATCGATAAATGCAACCGGTTTAATTTCAGTGTCTTGATTTTTGAGGAGCTGCCTTGCAAGCATTGTTCCGGCAGCACCGGCTCCTACTATTAAAGCACGCTTTTGTTCTATAGTTGATTTAATATATCGATCCCGGTAGACACGCCAGGAGAAACGTGAACCTCCTATTAATAGAACGTGCATCATCCAGGCAAGCATTAAAGCCCGGAAATAAACATCCCCTATTAACAGCTGCTGCATTACTCCTGTCGTCATGATAGATAGTGATACTGCCTTTACAATCGCCACGAGTTCTCCAACACTCGCGTATTCCCATGCCTTGTTATAAAGCCTGTAAGCAGATGCAAAGAAATGATGGCTAAGCAGCAGCGTAATAGAGCTAACAAGCAATGTTTCGGATTTAATCCATGCCAGCGTTGGGTGAAGCGTCAAAACACTCACATATATAGCTGATAAAACAATTAATGAGTCCAATAAAACCAACAGTGTCAGCCGCTTTTGGTACGTCAAATAAATAGCCTCCTTCTTAAATATAGTTCATATTACCTATTTCAAATCCATTATTGTCCGTTTTAAGGCAAAAATAAATATCTAATGGGAACACAGGAATGGTCCTGTACTTTCATTAGATATCTAGGACATTATCTAACAATATAATGTAAGCGGATTCGTATATGGTTATTTTAAATATTTAGATTGGGGCATTTAACCCCTCCTCACACCATGCTACTGACAACTGTGTGTCTAAGGTGATTTTACTCACCCACAGCATGGCCGAGTGCCTCCATTGATAAAGGCCAGGAGGCATCGCCTAGTTATATACAACATGGAATGGTTAAAAAATGCCAAGAAACTTTTTGCGTTTAATTCTCTCAGGCAGTTCTTTCATTATATTGCTGTTCTCAACTAGGAGCTCTGCATTCTCTTTAAAAAGATAAACCATATCAGGTCCGTATTTAGAATCGACTAAATCCATTGCTTCAGCCATTTTAAACGTGCGGTTCTTCACATTATGAGCATCTGAGGCGATAAAATGGGTTAAGTTAAACCCTATCAATTGCTCAGAGAACTTTTTTATATTCTTTCCGAAATACCCGCAAAGACTGGATGCCGTCACCTGGGTTAACGCGCCTTTTTCAACAAATTGATATAACAAATCCGGCTGTTCCATTAACTGCTTATTCCGCTCGGGATGAACAATAATTGGAATCAATCCCTGCAGCTGAATATCAAACAGGAGTTTTTCAGCATATCTCGGTACATGGTTAGAAGGAAATTCAATAAACATATACTGTGATTGACTAAGAGAAAGAATCTCTCCATTACTTAAACCTTCTACTATTTCCCCATAAATCCGAACTTCCTGGCCAGGAAGGATTTCCAGTGGGATTGATGCCTCTTTCAAACTATTATTTAAATCAATTACAGCATCAATGATTTCATCTTTTGTATTTCGATAGGATTGATTATGATGAGGAGTGGCAATGATGGAGGAGATCCCCTCTCTAACCGCTTCTTTCGCCATGTCCAAACTGTCTTCTATTGTTTGGGCACCATCATCTATCCCCGGCAAGATATGACAATGTATGTCAATCATCCCTTCCACTCCTTTCAATATATGACAAAAAGTCCTTCTTCTGTCATGTTAACATTTTAACTTCAATACGGTAAAGGGTGTAATTTGTCGAATTTTGTTAATTCGTACCGTAATAATAGTAATGCTGTGATTCTTTCATTTTCTTGTTGTTTAATACAACTCCTAATAGCTTCCCTTGCGCTGCTACTAACAGCTCCTTCGTTTTCACCAATTGGTCTTTTTCCGCTTTCCCGCTGCCCGCTACAAGAATGGTACCCTGACATTTATTCGAAAGAATTTGGGCATCTGTTACCGCTAATACTGGCGGAGTATCAAATAAGATAATGTCGAATTCCTCCAGGGCTGCCTTCATAAAGTAATCCATTGCCTTTGATCCCAGCAATTCAGATGGATTAGGAGGAATCGGACCGCTTGGAAGGATGAATAGGTTTTTCATATCAATAGCCTTAACAGATTCCATAAGCGTCATCTGGTTTGTGAGCACACTCGTTAATCCGCTCGTATTCATAAGGTTAAACGTATAATGCACTGTCGGTTTCCGCAGATCAGCATCTACCAGGAGCACCCTTTTGCCTTGCTGGGCAAAGACTACTGCGAGATTGGCAGTTGTAGTTGACTTTCCTTCTCCCGGACCTGATGAAGTAACCATAATAGTGCGAATCTCTTCATCCACTGATGAAAATTGAATATTTGTCCGGATGGTCCGGTACTGCTCAGAAATTGGAGACTTTGGATCGTTCTTTGTAACAAGCTTTCGCTTGTGCTCCATCACTTTCTTCTTTTCTCCCTTTTTAAGAACCAACAGTCTCACCTCTTAACCTAGTTTTGCGGTCGGAACGGCTCCCGTTTTCAGCAGTGTCATCCATTTGAGCAATCACACCGAGGACTGGAAGCCCAATCGTTTTTTCAATATCTTCTTCGTTCTTAATTGTATTATCAAAATATTCAAGCAGGAACGCCAATCCTACACCAGCCATTAAGCCAACAACTAAAGCAATGGCGATATTTAAAAGAGGCTGCGGTTTAACTGGAGCCTGATTTTCTCCTACTTCCGCCTTCGCTAGAATGGTTACATTATTTACGTTCATAATTTCCACGATTTCTTTCTGAAACACTTCTGCTGTGGTATTGGCGATATCAGCTGCTCTTTTTCGATCTTCATCCTGAACAGAAATAGTTACCACCTGAGAGTTTTGTTCACTCTGAACGGTAATTTTCTGATTCAACTCACCTGTTGTCATATCAAGCTTGAGCTCTTCCTTTACTAATTCAAGAATGGCAGCACTCTTAATAATGACATTATATGTATTGATCAGCTGCAGGTTGGTTTGAACTTCACCCGCACTATATACACTTTGTTCATCTTTTGCCTGATTCACCAGAATCTGCGTAGAAGATTGATATATTGGTGTTAGAAAAAAGTAACTGACTATTCCGCTGATCATGACTGCCAGAATCGTAATGGACAGGATAAGAGTCACTCTTTTTTTCAGCGTATGGAATAGTTCTTTTAGACTAATCGTTTCTTCCATGATATCCTCCTAAGGAAAAATAAATAACAAAACTCAAAATATTATATCATATCAAGTTGCCATTTTTGTGATTTTTTGTCATAATTTTAATGAAAATGTAACCATTTTGTTATTACTATTCCTATTTAACTATAAAATGACATTTTTTGATAGGCGAAATTTTAAATTGGGAAATTTTACATTTATAAAATTAAATCCTTTGTTGGAGGTAATTATGAAGAAGTTTTATATTCTATTGCTGGCCATCTCCTGTGGGGTGGTCCTATACTGGGGCAATTCCCATTGGAAGGAAAGAACTGTCCTTTCTACAGATGCAACTAGTCAAGAGACAAAGAAAACTGCGGAACCCGCCGAAGTTGCGGAAGAGATTGACAAAAGAATAGATATTGAGGAATTTCAAAAGATATCAGTTAACTGGCCTGCCGAAGCCAAAAGAAGATTTGAACAAACACTCTTAGAAGGCATCCCTTATAAAATCCTTCTTGCAGGATCTACAGCTTTAGGCAGTAATGAAGATGGATGGGCGTCCTCAGCAAAGAAAAAGCTTGAAGAGACCTTCGGGGAGGGCTCCATCGAGGTAGACATTCAAGTCTTTGACGGCACTTCAATGGAGTTCAGCGATCAGGATAAAGTTTCCGATATGATTGATGCAGAAGCAGATCTTATCGTTTTAGAGCCGTTCACTTTGCAGGATAACAGTTTCGTTCGGATTGAAGACTCCCATGCTCATATTACTAATTGGATTTCAGCAGTAAAAGAAAAAAATCCTGACACCGTGTTCATTCTTCAGCCTCCAAATCCAATTTATGATGCAAACTATTACCTTGTCCAGATTGAAGAATTAGAGAAATTCGCTGAAACAAACGATATTCCTTATCTTAACCACTGGTCTGCATGGCCCTCTACAGATTCAGAGGAAATCATACCGTATCTGAACAAAGAGAATGAAGCTCCTAGTGAGAAGGGTCATGAACTGTGGAGTAAATATGTAACTGACTTTTTTATTAGCAAATAAAAAAATGCAAACCAGCCCAGCCGGTTTGCATTTTTTCTGATTTCCTTACTTCTCCCCTTTATAACTTACCTTCACACCGGCGCTTTCCTTCATACCTTCACTTTGTACCGTTATATAAACACTGCCTGCTTTTTTGCCAAGCTGGCTGATGCTGATACCAGCAGATGTTTTAGTCACTTTTCCTGACTTAGCCAAAAGTTTGCCGCCTTTGGAAGCATTATAAACTTTGACAACATCCCCTTTTTTAAGCTTGCTTACGGTAATGACATCTTTTTTTGATTTATTGTTTGTAATTTCACCTGGCTTGATTTCACTGGATTCGCCTGCTCACCAGTGAAAGATACAGCTGTCCTTTTACTTTCCGTCATACTTGGCGAGGTAACAGTGACGTAGATCTTCCCTGCTTTTTCACCAATCTGATTCACACTGATGGTATCAGCGGATCCTGTGCTCGTTTTTTGGGCAATCAGCTTTCCTTTTGCTGAAGCATTGTATACCTTGATCACATCCCCCTTTTTAATGCCGGAGATGCGAATGGAATCTTTCTTTCCTTTATTATTGGTTACTGTTACTTTACTTGAAGCGAGTCCTGGGGCTTGCATATAAAGCTTAAAGGAATAAGGGATATCAATACTGCCATAATAATTCTTGATCTGCAGATAATAAGTTCCTTTTTTCAGGGAAACCTGCAGTGCTGCATTGCCCTTAACAGCTTCACTTCCATTTGTGTATAGGTCTTTATAACCTTGCCGGAGCTGTTCTGGATATGTGCATATAACTCCATTCCAGCCTTCTGAGGAATCTGCAGATTTACCAGACCATCCTTTGGTACTGAAAACTTATAGAAGTCGATATCGTTATAATCTTGAAGATTCCCTTTGTAGGTTTGGTTTAAGTTAACCGCTGTTGCGTTTGTTAAATTATTATTAAATTCCTGTTCATAATAATTACTTGATGTATATTTCACCTGAAACTCGTAAGGTTTATCTATTCCATATGAATAATTACTTATTAAAACATAGTAAGTTCCTTTTGGTAATCCAACTTCCCTTGCCACATTACCTTCGATCATTTCACTGTCACCTGTGTAAATTTTTGTGTATATGTTCCCCTTAGTATCCTGTATATGGGCATACCATATGGTTCCCGGACTTTGCTTTATAGATAATGCGACATTTCCTGGCTTTGTAAGGGTAAATTTAAAGAAATCCTTATCATCCGAATTCTGCAGGTTTCCCTTATAGATTTTATTGAGGGTTAATCCGTTTGCAGTTGTAATGGAATTATTAAACTCCTTTTCATAATAATCTGTTGCTGTATATTGAACTTTCATTTGGTAAGCTGTTTCAAAACCATCCGAATAATTTTCAATCTTTACGTAATAGGTGCCTGCCGGAAGCCCTACCTCTGCAGCTGAATACCCTGTAACCATCTCACTATCGTCTGTATACATATAATCATAGACATTTCCTTTTGTATCCTGTGACATCAGGCTGATTCCCAATCAAAAGCTTAATGTTTCCTGGCTTTGTTAGAGTAAATGTAAAAATCTTTATCATCATATCTTCTAAGCATTCCAGCATAAATCTTATTTAACTCTATCGCATTTGCTGCTGTTAGAGAATCATTGAACTCTTTTTCATAATAATTGGATTGTGTATATTGAACCTTAAATTCATAATTCACTCCTATTGCACCGGAGTAGTTTTCAATTTTTATGAAGTAGGTGCCCGCCGGCAGGCCAACAGCTCTTGATGCATCTCCGCTCACCATTTCACTGTCATCCGTTATGAACGACTCAAACACCTGGCCTGAACTGTTCATAATCTCTCCATCCCAAGTAGAATTGTGTTTTTGTTTTATTGCCAGTGTAATATTCCCTGGTGCCGAAATGGTAAATTTATAGAAATCCTTCTGGTCATAATCTTTAAGTACACCTTTATAGGTCTGATTAAGATTAATAGCCTTCGCATCTGAAATGGATGCAGCCGCCTTTTCTGTCCCCCACATTAAAAATGCACAACATGCAAGAAGTGCAAAGAGGAAACTTTTCATCGTTTTAGTTGCTATCAAGTGTATCTCTCCTTTAATAAAATTAAGAATATTTTATCTCATATTACTTATTTTGGATATATTTTATTTCCATTTAACCAGAACTTTTTTACTATATTGTGAGAAACAAAAAAAGAGAAAAGACATTTGCCTCTTCTCTCTTATTCATTATGGGCTAGGCGAGTTATATAAACTAAAGACTCAATAATAAATATGCAAATTTCCATCTTTAAATTCATACTTCATATCAAAACCCTTTAGGATTTCCATAAGTGGAAGGCCAGTTATTTCTCTTTTTTCAAAAAAGGCAGCTTTGTCTATCTTCAAAGTCTCATGCTTTACTTTTAGGCTTTCTCCTTTATAGGCTACTTCAAATGTTTGTTTATTTTCTTCTTTTACATCCATGTCTAGATAATCCCGTACAAACTGAAAATCAACGTATAATTGTCCACCATAATAAAAGAAGAAATCTCTGTACGAATAAGTCTCATTCTTAGCTGGACTCTCCTCTACTTTTGATAAATAACGATTTGTTTTTATATTGTTTGAGTATGCATTAAGAATGCTCTTTTTCTCTGTAATGGCATAATTATTGATTTTCCTTCCTTCCGGCGCATTAACAAGATTATTCACATCAAAGTAGTAAATAAATTTAACACGCGGATATAGTTCAGCAAGGTATTTATACATCCGGGTTATCTTTTCAACAGCGAAGTCGTCATGATGCTTCCCATCTGTCACGGTGTAATTGGTTGCCCCGAATTCACCAATGACAATAGGTTTTTTATGGCTGTAAGTGTTATATACATAGTCCAATAAACGCAGCGGATCTTCAAAATCCGATTTTGCTTCGATATTATCATTATGATAGAAAACGTTATAAATATTGACGCCAACATAGTCGACATATTCATCACCGGGATAGAATTCATCAATCGTTGATTCCGGCATCGTGAAGACATTCCACAGCATCATGACGTTAGGGGCTTCTTCCTCCATCACTTCATGCACCAATTTCCATTTCTCGATGTATTGCTCGGAATGACCCGAATAAAAGGTCCAGGTTCCGTTCATTTCACTTGCGTAGCGTAAAAGGATCGGGACCTTTAATTCACCAGCATCCTTTGCGAATTGCCTCAAATACTCATCATCCTTCACTTCATCCAGTCCATTATTCGGCTCCCATGCTACCTGCGGGAAGCCGCCTGCCGCGATGACATCTTCAGCCCACTCCTTCGGAAATGGCTTTCCATACCCGACATATCTGAAATAGGAGGCATGTGTTTTTCCAGTAAGCTTGTTGAATGTGTTCATGCTCGTATTTATATATTCATCCTGCAAAACATAGCCACCCAGGTATATGCCGCTTCTCGGTTCATATTTTTCACCCGGAACATTTTCCTTATGTACAAAAATCGTAGAGCCTAGTTCCTGATCATAAGGCTTTTTGGTTTGCTCCTCAGGACTTTTAATAGAGACAGTGTTCGTTTGCTTATCATAAAAGAAGTCCATTTGAAACCCCAAGTATTTTTCGACAGACTGATCGGGGACATAGATAATACCGTCTATTATTTCATATCCGCACATTTCATCCTTAGCCAAATTGCAATTTTGAATTAATCCATTGTTATAAGTAACACTTCTATCTTTATAACTAATCGTTAGCTTATCTTCATTTTCCTCTGTTTCCACTAACGTGATGGCTTTTAAATCAGGCAGGGATATATAGAGCGAACCATTCTTTTCACCAATAGGATGAAGTAATTTATAATGATTTCCGTCATAAACAACATTGTCAGAATACCCAACAACATTCATTTTTTCACTGTTATGTTTAATTCTATTCCAGATTTCAGCAGGCTCTATAATGATGATTCCAAATAGGCAGATAAGGAAAAACGCAGTCACAACAGAGAGTACTAGCTTTTGTTTCGACATCATATTAAATCCTTTCTTTACAAGTAATTGTCCATAAGACTGTTTTGGGCATATATTTTTATTCTAACAATGTGCCTGATGGACAGCTGTAAAGATTCTGTTAATTTATAGCAAATGTTTGTAAATAGGATGTTTCATTGCTGTTATCATTATTCACAAAGAGTCGTACCGGAAACCTCTTTCAGGGATTTCCCTATCAATGTGTCATAAAAAAAGAGAAAAGGCCGCAGCCTTTCCCCCTCAATTTATTATCGCTTCTTTACAGTTATTTTTGCGGACTTCCCGGTATTGCCTGCCTTATCTTTGGCATAAACATAAAGGATTTTTCCTGTTTTCTGTTTAGCTATCTTTACTGAAAAACTGCCTGATTTGGCGGCTTTAGCAGACCCAATTACCTTAGTGCCAGCTTTTACATATACCGTGGAATAAGCTTCAGCTTTTCCGGTTACTTTTGTTGATGATGATGTCACCTTGTTAACGGAAGGCGTTTTAGGCGGCGTTTTGTCCTTCACCGTGATTTTTGCTGCCTTGCTTGTATTGCCTGCCTTATCCTTTGCCGTTACATATAAAACGGTGCCAGCCTTTTGAGCTGATTTGATTGTGACAGTGAACTTTCCATCTTTAGCTGCTGTAGTTGTACCGAGTATTGTGCTTCCTCTTTTCACAGTAACTCTGGACACGGCTTCTGCTGTTCCTGTAATTTTTTTATCAGTGTCTTTCATCGAATTTACTTTTGGTGCGGCCGGAGCTGTTTTATCTATTACTGTTACTTTAGCCATTTTGCTTAGATTGCCGGCTTTATCTGCCGCTGTCAAACTCAGTACAGTGCCGGCTTTTTGTGCAGATTTCAAGCTTATAGTGAACTTCCCATACTTATCAGCAGTAGCCGAACCGAGTGTACTGCTTCCTTTCTTGACTGTCACTTGTGACCCCGCTTCTGCCTGCCCCGTTACCTTTTTATCATAATCTTTTACAGGGTCAGCCTTTGGCGATGCAGGAGCAGTTTTGTCTATTACCGTAACATTAGTTACTTTACTTACATTCCCAGCCTTATCAGTGGCGGTAATCGTTAAGACCGTTCCTGCTTTTTCAGCAGCCTTTAATGCTACACTAAACTTTCCGTCTGTTCCTGCTGCAGCCGTGCCAAGAACAGACGAGCCTTTTTTCACTGTCACTGTAGAGCCCGCTTCTGCCTGGCCTGTTACCTTTTTATCATAGTCTCTTACAGGATCTGCTTTAGGTGCTGCAGGAGCAGTTTTATCTAGTACCGTAACCTCGGTCTCAGGACTTTTATTTCCGGAGCTATCTTCCGCCGTCACCGATAAAACTGTTCCTGCCTTTTGCTTTGCTATTGCAGCACTGAAATTCCCGCTGCTGTCAGCAGTTGCAGTACTCAGCAGAGTATTTCCAGCTTTCACTGTTATTTTACTGCCTTCTTCTGCTTTTCCTGTTACAGTGCTATCCTGGTCACTGACCGGATTAACTGTTGGAGCAGCAGGGGGAGTTGCATCCTCTTCCTCACCAACAAAGGTATATGTAATATCCGCCCCTTTGTCCACTGGAATCTCATTTGATGCCTGGGTAACAATGGCACCTCCGCCCCTTAAATTGGTGGATGCTCCTGTATATAGTCTCGGCTGCAGAGCATTAAAAGCCTGCTCACCTTTAAATCCATATTGCCCGTCGTGCTGCTTCAACAAAAGTGCTCCACGGAAATTTGTCATCGTCTTCCCAAATGTAAGTGACGGATCCACATACTTCTTCATGACATTTTCTACTGCCCTATAGTCATTATTGGAATCCTTCAGGATTTCTTTAAAAATAGCATTGCCTTTGTTCGCCTGAAGCTTCACATATTGCCCGAATAAATAGGATAAAGAGTAATTGGCAAGTGTATCTCCATTATTGTCCCAATAAAGAAGTGAGTGTCCTCTGGCAATTGAATTGGAATAATTGTAATAATCGATTCTGTCAGTCAACGGCTGCCCTGTGTACACTTGTTCTGCCGCCATGGCCAAGGCTTCATCAAGCCAGATGTCCATGCCGTCTTCATCACCTTCAATAAAGACATTCTGGTTGAAGTTGACCATATGCTGAAATTCGTGAGCCAGCGTTTCATAGGATGCTGAAGGATCTTTTACTGCACCGGCCCCCATTAGCGGATAGGTATCCACATAGAAGATCTCTGATTGGTTTGAATACTGAATATTATACAGGTCCCCCGGATAGAAATACCCGGCTATATAACCTCCGCTCCCATTAAATCCATCCTGGATATCATAAGCAAGAATATTAACTTTTCCGTCACCATCCACATCCGATTCATTAGCGAAATGGTTTGTAATAATCGGATGAATGCCTGCATCAAACTCTTTGCCAAGATCTTCAGCCTGCTTTTGTGTCAGCTGGCTGTTATTTACCCACACATTCGCTTTTGACCCGGAATAAAGCAGGGTTGCATTTATCTGATAATCCGCATTGGAGTAAAAATCGTACACCCAGAAATACTTTGATTGTCCCAGCTGATAAGCAGATCTTTTGCTTTTATAGCTCCCCAGCTGCTTCCCTTTATTTTTCCTCACATCAAAGGGCTTCTTTACATCTAGTCTGTATGCATCTTGCTTAAGCTTTTTATTGGAAGCATACTTGTCATTATTGATAGAGAACTGCCCAGTGCTTTGATAGGAATCCCCTAAAACGGATTCATTGCTGATGATGGTATATTTGTTCGATGGTCCTTCCTCTTCACCTTTATAGAAAGGATTTTTCACTTTTAACAAGAAGGCATCTGAATAATATTCTGAATAAACACTTTCTGAAACACCCAGACGCATATAAATGTATGGCTGTTCAGCAAAATAGGATTTTTCAATATATGACTCCAAATAAGCGCTCTGGATACCGTACAAATCATAGTCCACAGACCCCAGGAACGCAAAGCTGTCATTTTCTTCTTCATAAAATTCAAGGGTGACAATGGAATCTTTTGAATAATACGCAGATGATTGATAATAGAATTCAAGCATCATTCTGGAATCGGTATATTCCAAAACATCTTCAAACCATAAATGATGATATGAATTCCAGCTATCCAGTAATGTACCAGCAAAATCACCAGGTTCCATTAAAGGAAAGTCATCTTTAGTTACAGTCCTAATATCTTTTGTGGCCTCTTGAACCTTTTTGGGAGCCCCCTCCTTATGGATGGTTTCCTTCAGACGGCTGGCTTTGGCCGTATTCTCTTTCTCCACTCCCAAAACTGTGATGGGCTGGACTGCAAGAAGCAATACCAGAAACAAGCATATTACCCTTTTGAACTGACTCATCTCTTTTCCTCCGCTATTCAAATTCCTATCACTCTACTCACTTTTGAAATTAGTAGAATATGTATATTATATAGGGATATTTATCTAATGGTTGTCGAAAATAGTAATACAAAAATTTTTTTCTATAAAAAAAAGTCCCCCTTATTAAGGAGACTCTGTTAATCTCTTTACTTCTTGGATATGAGATGGGCAACCAGAATGTATCTTTGTGGTGCATCACCAATAAAATCAAATGGGTAGCAGGTCGTAACCGTCAGCATGGCACGCGGTTTAGGGACAATTACCGTCCTGTCGTCCGCATCCACAATCCGCACTTTATTGACCCGGTACTCAAAGGTTCCGGCCTTTGTCGTTACTTCCAGAATATCTCCTTCGCCTACTTCACCCAGCCTTCTGAAGACCGTATCTCTATGACCGGAAAGGACAGAGTTATCTTTTTCCCCTGGCATTACACTGCCGGCATAATGCCCTACGCCTTTTTCAAGCTCATCTTCATCTGTGCCATGGATAATCGGCAGCACGGATTTGATTTTCGGGATGTACAGCTCACCGATTTCCTCGCCTACTTCCGGCTTATCCGGGTATAAAACTTCCTTTTCTTCTTCCTCTTCCACTTTTCCTGCTGCAGAGACTTCTTTCTTTAGCTCCATTTCTCTTTCAGGCGCATTCATCTTATAAGAGATATACCCTTTTCCAACTTTATAGACGCTTGTCGTAGTAAACCAAAGCCCCAGCACAATTAAGCTTAAACTAAAGAAAAGAAGAAGCAGCCGCTTTCTGTGGCTGACTTCTCTATTCCTTCGGCTTTTCTCTTGCCTCATATTATCTTTCCCTTACTCTGCGGAATAATGTCATGCCGACCATAATCCCGAGCAGTCCAAGAACCCCATATATAAGATTGTTGGAAGCTGTATTTGGGAGCTTTCCGCCTTTTACTGTTTTATTTTCAGAGGAAGGCTTTTTCACCTTTTCCACTTTTTCCGCTGCATTTGTAATATCCTTGCCTGTTTCTTTAATTAAATCTGAATCAAACATTTCACCTGTGATGATGATATCTGCCAGGAAATCGCCTGCCAGATTATAAATACTGATTTTCAGCTTGGCATTGATCAATTCCTTCATATTTACTAATTCAAGAAGAGTCAGGTTCTTTTCAGTACCTTTAGTGATAAGAGTATACTCTGCTTTTACCTGATAAATGGAAAGCAGTTCATCAAAAATTGACAGCAATTCCTCTACTTGTTCTGAACTCAGTTCCCCTGTCTCATCGAACTCTCCAATAGCCATCATCCGATAAGATAATTCCTCCATCCGGGCCATGGTTTCAGGGCTCAAAAGGTCATCCTCTATCGAAATGAGATGATTCTTCAATCTCTCAATCTCTTCATCTGTTAAATCAAATTCAGCTTTAAACACCTCTAATAGTTCCAGAATCATATCTTCATCGACAATCTCATCTTTAGTATAAAAAAATACGCTCTCCTCAAGATCACCGACAAAAATGTAATCCTCCAGTTCTTCACCAAATTCTGCAAGCAAGCTTCTTAAAGACTCCTCATTCAACTCATAATCATCATAGATATATTGAATGTTGCTTAAATCAGCTTTAATTACTTCACCAAGGGACTCACTAAGCTCTTGTACAGAATCATAATCTTCAATAGTTTCATCATACATGGAAAGAACCATTTCAATGTCTTCCTTCGTAACTTCAAAACCCCTGATTGCGCTAATGTCACTTAAATACTGCTTAAATTCTTCCTCAAATTCCGGACTCTGAGCTGAAGCGGCAGGGCTGAACAAACTGAAAATTAAGACTAAAACTGATAGAACAACGCCTAATTTCCTCATAATCTTCCTCATTTCACCATTTTTTCAATACTTCTATATTATATTTCCTGTTCCTATTTTTTACAATAAACAATTTAAGAGATTTAAATTATCATTGATCTGTTATAGAAGATGAATTATATTTATTACATATTTAGGAAAATAGGAGGAGTTATTTTGAGAAAATTGCTTTCAGCCATCATTACCCTATGCCTTTTAGCCTCATTGTCTTTTAGCCCGGCAGCTTCCGCAAAAACTGCCAAAATCAAAACATATAAAAACTGCACAGAGCTTAATAAAGACTATAAAGGAGGAGTAGCACGATCAGCCGGCATTAAGAATAAAGGCGGAAAAACCAAATATAAACCATATGTATCCGCTAAACTCTATGATGCGAACAAGTCAAAAGACAGGGACAAGGACAAAATTGCCTGTGAAAGATAACTGAATCAAAAAAGGGAAGCAGCCATCTGCCTCCCTTTTCTATTTAAAATCGATCTTTATTTTTTTCAAATACCTTCTTTACCTTTTCCACAACAACCTTTGAACCGCCTTTATCTTCAACGCCTTCTATCATCATTGCAATCAGCAGTTTAGGTGCCCCTGGATTATAGGCAACAAACAGGCCGTTTTCCTGTCCTTTTTCCTCTGCACTTCTTTTCAGCTCGGCTGTGCCTGTTTTTCCGGCAAGCGGGTAATCCTTCATATTCGCAGAGTGAGCTGTTCCGGAAGGCTCCTGAACCACTTTGGTGATGGCCGTTTCTACAGTATTGGCTGTTTCCTCACTGATAATATTTTCTTTCCACACCTGATTCTTTTCTTCCTCTCCCATTAATACCGGCTTTATGAGAGAGCCTTTATTGACAATAGGCGTATAGGATGCTGCCAGATGAAGGATGCTCATCTCCACTTCTCCCTGTCCATAGCCTGAATCTGCCAGTTTGATTTCACTGTCCAGACCGCCAATCTGGGATTGTTCGATCGGGAATGGGAAAGGAACCTCTTCTTCAAAGCCAAACTTCTTTAAGCCCGCAGAGAATTTCTCTTTTCCAAGATCAAGTGCCTCTTTAGCGAAATAGATGTTATCTGAGTACATCATGGCTTTTTCAAAATCAACAGGCCCGTTCGGATCCTTAACACGTGTTACCTGATAGCTGCCCCATGATTTGCTCTTTTGCCATTTAAGTCCTTTCACTTGAATGGTTTCATCAAGTGTCAGTGTCCCTTCGGATAGTCCAACAGCTCCTGTGATTGGCTTCATCACAGAACCTGGAGCATAGGTTTGCTTGAATCGGTTCATGAGTGGCATATCCTTGTTCTCTTCAAGCTGCTTCCACTCCTCAGCGGTAAAGCCCAGCGAAGCCTCATTCGGGTCGAAACTTGGACTGCTGACTAAAGCAAGCGTATCACCTGTAACCGGATCAATTGCAGCAGAAGTTCCCGGACTTCCCTTCAGTTCTTCATATAGATGCTTCTGGAGAGTGATGTCGATTGTCAGCTCAATTGTTTCGCCATTTTCCACAGGTTTTTCTGATAACACAACCTCAGAACCATCTTTCTTTGTGATGCCAATTTTGACACCGTTTGTTCCCTTCAGCCGTTCTTCAAGTACTTGTTCCAGTCCTCTTTTTCCAATGATATCAGTGGAGGAATATCCTTTCCCTTCATTCTTCTTTAGTTCATCAGCTGTAATGGGGCCTACATAGCCAACCAAATGAGCTGATGCCTCACCGAAAGGATAGATTCTTCCTTTTATATCCTGTTTCACAACACCTTTCAGAGCAAACGCTTTATCTAGTGTTGCCTTGTCATCCGGGGAGACTTTTTTAATTGGAACAAAGTATCCTGGCTGTACCCAGTCTGCATTCAGGCTCTTGTTGATTTGCTCTTCTGAGATGCCCAAGGCGGATGAGAGACCTTTAATTGTCTGCTCCTTTTGGCCTTCCATCTGCTCAGGAACAACACCAATTTCATATAAAGTTCCGTTTAAAGCCAGCGGGTCACCTGTGCGGTCTACTATATCCCCCCGCTGTGCCGGAACGGTGCTGTAGCTGATTTTATCCTCAGGTCCAAGCTCCGGGAAAATATAAGTTGTATCCCAAGCAACAAACCAGCTCTTCTCATCCTCTTTTTCTTCCTTCACCAGGCTGGCGTCATGAGTGAATTCAATTTTTCCTGCTGCGCTATCCATGGAAGCTGAAAATGGAAGAGCAGCCTTTTCTTCCTTCTTATATTCTTTTTCCATATCTGGTTTATATGTAACTTTCAACTTGCTAATCTCTAAATCTTTATATACCTTCTCATAGCGGTTTACAAAGTCCTTCTTGCTGATAGACTCTTTAGCGCTTTTTGACAGAAACTCATACATTTTATCGAACTCTTGCTTATTCCAATGCTCAACATACTGGGCAAAACGGTCTTGAGGCTTAACATCTTTATTGCAGCCGCTCAGCAATGCCAGGAATAGAATAGAAATAAGTAAAACCAACCATCTTTTCATGGAAATCCCTCCTTCCTACATTTTACCATTTATATTGGGAGCGATTCCATTAGAATCCCTTAAATTTTCAGGTTGCAAGCAATTTATTTAATCAAAATATTTATGGCTGGATAAGAAGCTTTTCGAGATTTGGGGTAAACATTTATGAGGCACTAGTTTTTATATAATAAGAATTGTTCTGAACCGCCACATAATCTTGGCAGACTATCATTTCATTGAGGAAAGTGTAAAATCGCGGCGAAACAGAACAGAATAGAAATTTTTTAAGGAATCCTTTATGTGCTTATTAAATTACCGAGTTTTTATATGATTAATGTAGTGCTGATGATGCTTTATTGGAAACTTTATAGAGGTTTTCGAGGCATTCTTTTTTGATGCGATCATGGCAAGTAAAGTCATTGCGGATTTCTGCTTCCAGTTGTGAAACGATTATTGAAAGGTGCTCATCTTTCCTTCTTATAATTTGCTTACAAGATATATAATTTTCAATCTTTTGTTCATAATATTCAATAGTTCCAAATAATGGGCTCAAACAAGTTTCCTCTTTTATTTTATTTCCCGCTTATTAAGCCATTTCCCCCCTACTGCATAATCAAACTATAATTTTCAGAATTTTTCATCTGAAAGGGTTTATCAGGCATACGATTCTAAGATAGTCGTATAAATGCATAAGAGATTATTCTGAACAGCAAAGCCACCTGATTATCCCACACTGTTCACTGCCAAATAAAAAAGAGCCTAATAGGCTCCCGAATTTTCTCAAAGGTATTGTATTAATTTTGTATGGTGATATTTTGATTTTCTATAGAGGTTAATAAAAAGGGTTGAAGATGAAGTTCCGCCTAAGATCGTGTTATAAGCAAGGAACCAAAACTTATGCCATTTAATCTTTAATTTCTTGACCATTTTCATCACTCCTTATTAACTTTCCTCCAGCTTAACAAAGGATTATTAAGTCTTCATTAAGTGAATGTAAATTATGGGGTATATATATATATATATATTTTGATCCATAGTAAAGGGTGCATAGAGTAACATCAATTCCTTTTATCCAACGATTTCAAAATTCTAGGCCCCTATAAAAAAAGCAAATTAGTCTCAAAGGACTTTTAGTAAAAATAATGTCTGTCCTCAATTTCTTCTTTGTAATCATACTCTTCATATTCGTCTTCTTGGTTCTCTGTCATATTTGGTGAAGTAACATTTATTATATTTCTTATCATCATTTATCACCTCAGTAATATAATTACTCCTGATATCATTGTATAAACTCTTGTTTGTGTAAAATTAGAGAACCTTTTGAACATCTTATGCTTCTTATACGCAATCCGAAAATAAAAAGGAGATAGCGCAGATGCCTACCTCCCTTATATCGCACATCGGTGGTTCAAGTATTCATTTATTAACTTAAACTACTCTTCGAATTTCTTTTCAATTTCAAGAGTGGCATTTTGATAGCTTTCCTCAAAAAGTATTTGATTGCGCTATTTTTATATTTATAGTAGATACATAATGCATATAGTAAAATAGTTTTAGGAAATATTAAACGTTAGCCATTTTATGCTTGTAATAGTTATCAGCATCTATCTTGCCTTTCCCAGCATAATATAATACTAGTGTCTGTGTCTAAAAAGTTAACTAAAGGGTGACAAAAATGGAAGCAAATGCTCTCATCCAGCCCACTTTTGCCGAGCGATTTACCGGTCTTCCTCCCCATACAACAAGGGAGTATGAACTTAAGCTCACAAAGGTGGCTGAAACATTGAGTGAAACCGAATACAATGAATGGACTTTATATCTTGAAAACAGCATGAACTCGGAGCAGAATCCCTCCATACTTTTTTCCATATTTGTCGTTTTATCTACATATGCACGAAGAATGAAAAACATAAGCCACTTTAAGGAAATCGTCGACAGGTTTGGCGAAAGATTTATTGAGTATCCTTTATACCCGCATATTCTTTCCCTTTTATATAAGGAAATCGGAACCGCTGAAGCGATCGAACAGGCTGTGACTTTTGCCAAAGAAGCCTCACAAAAGTTGCCGAATCAGGTAGGCGTCCTTCATAATTATGCTGAGGCCATTATTCATGCGAGAGAGAACGGAATGATGATTACCGAGGAAGAATTACAGGATGCAGGACAAATCATCAATCGTGTTATTCATTTAACGCCACGATATGCCAAGTTCTATTGTACAAGAGGAAGAATACTTGCTGCGATGGGAAGGTTCAGCGAAGCAAAGGAAGCGATCCGAAGAGCCATAGATATGGAGGAATCCGAAAAAAAAGATTATGCCATTCGGATTAATGACTACCTATTCCATCTAAATAAGGTTCAGACAAACGAATTCTCTCAGGTCTTCTCTGACAAAATTGCCATCACTGAAAAGAGTTTTGATGTAGCTAAGCAGGAAATCGATCAATCCATTTCTAAGTTAAAATCGGAAAACCTGCAAATGCTTGGCTTTTTCACTGCCATCATCAGCTTTACCATCGGATCTTTAAATATTCTTGGCAATCGGGACTTCCTCGAGAGCGCCTTGCTTATATTAATTCTTTCAGGTTCACTCGTTTTAGCTTTCGTTGGATTCGGATTGCTTTTTCAAACGAAAATACAGCACCCCTGGAGAACGGTGTCTATAAGCTTAACATCAGCATTGGTTATTATCGGTTCTCTTATCGCTTATTACTTTATAAAATAGGTGGTTTTCATATGCAAATCAAGACGGTTTTCACAATAGGAGATAGAGATATTAACGAAGACGCAATTGTTGTTGATCCTCAACAGAACATTTTTGCGGTAATTGACGGGGCAACCGGCCTTGGCGGTCTGCCAGGCTCACTGGCATCCGGGCTGATAAAAAAAGCTTTGGAAAAAGAAGCATTCTCACCGCTAAGGGATAAGATCATTGAAGGCAATACAGATCTGAGGGAGACAACGGAGAGCTCAAATAAAGAGCAGCATCTCCTAGAGCAAATCCCTAAGCACGAAAGAAGCTCTTGCGGTCTGGCTGCCATTCAGATTCATAAAAATGAAGATGGAACAGCCGCTTCAATGGATTGGGCATCAGCTGGCGATTGCATGCTTTTCCTGCAGTTTAAGGATCAATCCATCCGGCAGGTCACCTTCGACCATATCGACCGGCTCGACAATGAAGCGATCATGCTCATGCAAAAAGAATGGGACAATTATTTAAATGGTATTTCCACAATAGAGGATGTTTCAATAGAGGAGCTGAAGAGGAAGCACCAACTTTTTAGGAAGAATGTTCAGGAATTGCTCCAGGCGAACCGGAATAAGCTGAACACCCCTGAGGGCTATGGGATTATTGACGGTTCCCATGAAGCTGCAGATTTTCTGGAATATGGGCATATTCCGCTTATAGCTGTAAATAAGATCCTTTTGCTGTCTGATGGTTTAAAGCTGCATTCCCGCCGAGGTTCGGACCAGGAGGAAACCTGGCTTACAACAGCAAAGATGGCCTTTGAAAAAGGGCTGGATGAATTGGAGAAGTATATTCTGCAGCTGGAAGAATCCGATCCTGCCTGCTTATTTTATCCAAGGTTAAAACAGCACGATGATAAATCAGGCATATTGATAGAGTTGTAAACAAAGCCGTCCGATTGATTGGGCGGCTCTTTTTCCAGGATTAACAGAACCACTACTTCGAAACTTCATGGCACTTCCTCATATAGGATTTTCGTGTCTATTACTTAAGATAGGACCGCGAACACTTACTTTCTCAATATCTATTTAATATAGGGTATCTGGCAATCCTTTAGCCAAAATAAAAAAACGGGAAAATTCCCGTTTTTAATAGAAGACTGATATATTAATGCTCTGATGGAATCCCGTATGTTGAAAATGCCGGACTGTGTTCTGAAGGAATACCAGCTAGTTCGAAAGTTTTGCCAACACTATGTTCTGATGGAATGCCGGCTAACTCTACCGGTTTGACAACACTATGCTCTGATGGAATGCCTGCCTCCTGGTTCCCCGCGAAGGAAGCTCCAACCCCAATTACACCTAATGCCAATGCTCCTGCTAAAATTAATTTTTTCACGACATTGACTCCTCTCTTTTTCATAATTTATTGAATTATTTATATATTAACATCTATTGAGTAATTTTTCCATTTCCGATTCAACAATTTGGATGAATTTATCATTTTTCTGCAGCTGCAGGATATAAATAGCTTTTTGAAGAAACTCAATTCCCTTTTCTTTATTGCCAAGTTTTATATGATTCTCTCCGCTTTGATAGTGCAGGTTGGCAAACAAATATTGGATTTCTTCATGTATGCAAATATCAATTCCCTTTTGGCAATACACCAGCGATTCCTGGAATTCACGGACCTCTGTCAAGGCCTGGGATAAGCCGAATAGAATCCTGACTTTCCCTCTGCTCTCAAGGATATGCGGCAGCTTTTCCAAATCATTAAGTGCCTTTTTGAACAACGATATGGCTTCCTTATAATGATTCATATCTTTATATAAAATAGCGATGCTTGCTAGTATTTCGACTTCTCTTTCCGTTAAGTTGACCCTTTTTTCATTTGTAAGATCTAAAGCGCCATGCAATATTTGGATCGCTTTATCAAAATCATTTTCAAGATAAAAAACACAGATCCCCTGATGCCAGACTAGGAATTGCTTCAGCATGACAGGCTGAAAAATGGGATTATCCAGTTCCTTTTGCACAATTTCATAGATGGCCTGATAATTCCAATTCCGCTTGTGCTTATTAATAATTTGCATAACAGCTGTAGAATAATTTATGGTAGACTTCGAGGCAATATTAAAGAAGTACGTAAGATCAATATTCATTTTATTTGCTAATTGATTCAGCGTTTCCAGACTTGGATACGCTTTCTCTCTCTCAAAAGAAATAAGTTCTTCCTCTGAACATATTCCCTCTGCAAGCTCCTTAACACTTAACCCTTTATACTGACGAAAAGATTGTAAGCTGTCGCCAATTAAATACTCACTTAAATTCATCAGCTTTCCCTCACTTAGTATGATTAATAGTATTATTTTACCACAAAAGGTATAATATCGTTTAATATAGATTCAGGTGTGTTCAGAAACTGCATCAGTCTATATGCTGTTTGTGGAGTGCATGCTTTAAAGATGAACTGATATGGAGAAAAACTCTTCGCAGCTTATTTAAAATTAGCCCCACTATAATATTATTCGATATTCCCTGCAAATATCCTTTCATTAATTAAAAATTTTATAAATGACTGCCTTCAAAGTGATGGAAGCTTTATTCACTTTTTAATACAAAATAAAAACCCTTCTATAAAGAGGGTTAAGTATGCATCCATATTCTATGTCCCAGTTGATATCGTTAATTCCCCACTATTTTTCTCAGGTCATTTTCAATCTCTGAAAGAAGCTGGTTTACGCTCATTTCCTTTTCCCCAACTCCGATTTCATATACTTTTGTAAGCATCTCGAAAAAAAGCTCATTTATCGTTTTGTGATCCTCATTATTTTCCAGCACCTTTTTGCTCCTCCTATTTTCCTAGCAATCTATGACAACATTCTATTTCTTTTTTGGTTATTTGACAATATTTTTCCAATTAAAAACATAAAAAGAACCGCTTCCTCTTGTGGAACCGGCTAAAATTGGAGATTTAAAAGGATGTTCCTTCAGTTGCAGTTAGGATTTCCTCCTAAAAGCAATTCACATTTTTATTAAAACATTAATATGCAATTCATGTATCATTGATAATTACTCATTTTTTATGGGTTTCAGGGAGAAACCTCTTGTTTATATGGATTTTCAATAGTAAATATAACTATAAGAATATTTTTAGGAGGGTATTGTTTGGACTTTTCTGCGATTGGAAAAAAAATCAAAGAGTTAAGAAAAGCAGCAGGGCTTTCCCAAAAAGACCTGGCAAAGGATATATGTACACAGGCGCAAATCAGCAAAATTGAAAAAGGCGATGTCCTTCCTTTGGCATCCACTTTATATTTCATTTCACAGAGGCTGGGTGTAGATATCAATTATTTCTTTGAGCACGGAACGACCCCTAGGCTTGATTATGTTCAGGAGGTTAATAACCAGCTTAGAATAGCCAGGCGCAACCTTGATTACCCCCTCATAAAAGGGATTGTGGAATCAGAAGAAAGGAATCCCCTCTTTACATCCAACAAGAGAAATTTCCAGATTCTTCTCTGGCATAAAGGGATTTACAAATACCATGTCGATCACCAGTTAGAAGAAGCACTTCTATTCATCGATAGAGCCATCGATTTGACATTCGAGAAAGTGTGGAGTGAAAGGGAAATCGAGATTCTCAATAGCAAAGGAATATTTTTATATGAAGCAGGGAGATACACAGAGGCCCTTTCTATCTATCTTCAAGCAATGTATCATTTAGAAGGAATCCTATATTTAAATGATGAAACCGTCCGAAGCAGGCTTCTTTATAATACGGCCAAAACCTATACAGACTTAAAGGATTTTGATCGCTCTACCAAGCTTTGCAATGAGGCTATTGAAAGCTGCTTAGAGAAGGATCAGCTATTTCTATTAGGGCATCTTCATTATCATATTGGATTTAATTATGAACTCCAAGAACAGCTTGTTTTGGCAAAAAAATATATGGAGCAGGCTCTTGATATCTTTCGCCTTCAAAGAGATGAACGATATAATGACTTTATACTTGGAAAAGTGGCAATTTTCGACAGAAATATTCAGTAGGAAGCACGACATAAGTCGACAGTCCTTTATTATTGTAAAATAATAGTTAGTTTTTTGTATAATCATGTAAAAATATGATCTTTTTGGACGATATATGTGATAAAATGGTACCAAAATATGTCCAAGGAGTGATTCGGAAAAGTGAAAAAACAGATGGTTTCAATTGCTGCTGCAGCAATGCTTTCTTCTGCCTTTGCCTCTCAGGCTTCCGCCGATACATACACAGTTAAAAAAGGAGATACCCTGTATCATCTGGCTATTAAATACAAAACGACTGTTACGGATATTAAAAAAGCCAATAACTTAAGTTCTGATTTTCTATCAATCAATCAAAAACTCGAAATACCAGGGGCAGCAGAGAAGCCTGAATCCAATCAGCCATCAGGCGGAAACACAGCACCTGCACCAGCTAATACAGCCAAAAGCTATACCGTTAAAAGCGGGGATACTCTATCTAAAATTGCCTTAAATCATAATATTAGTCTAAAAGATTTAATGAGCTGGAATGGCCTTAGCACACACTTAATCTACCCAGGACAAGTCTTTAAGGTTTCAAAGTCTGCTGGTAACACTTCAGGAGATTCCCAAGGGCAGACAGGTTCAGCACCTGCACCGTCAAGCCCTGCAAATGGCGGCAGTTCTGAGGTATATGTAGTTAAAAAAGGGGATACTCTAGGCGGCATTGCTGCTAGGTATAAAACTACTGTTCAACAGATTAAAGCGTGGAATAAACTAAGTTCTGATTTAATTCTGATCGGACAAAAGCTAAACTTAAGTGCAGACAAGGATTCAAATGAATCTGTTTCCAGCGGGAAGCCAGGAAATAATGAGCAGACAAGCGGAGCAGCAGCATCGGTTCTTGCCGAAGCCCAAAAGCATGTAGGTGTTCCATACCAATGGGGCGGCCAAACACCTTCAGGCTTTGACTGCAGCGGATTCATCTATTATGTCCTAAAACAGACAGGCTCCAAAATGGGACGCTACTCTTCAGAAGGCTACTACAGCCGCTCTTTTTATGTGAATACGCCTCAGCCTGGCGATTTAGTATTTTTCGAGAATACATATAAGAAAGGCATTTCTCACTTAGGTTTCTATGTAGGAAATAATAAATTTATCCACGCTGGCTCATCAGGCGTTGAAGTTTCCAGTCTGGATAATTCGTATTGGAAGAGCCATTTTGATGGATTTAAACGTTTTTACTAGGACACCTTTTTACAGGTGTCTTTTTTCATATTTTGGAAGGAGTATACATATATTTTGAAGAATGATATAGATAGCGGGGTCTAAAGGAGGAGATCAGATGAACATCGTAGGCATTATTACATTTTTGTCCTTATCTTTATTATTAACGAGTCTTCTTTTAATTTATTCCAAGCTTCAGCATCAGACGCCAATAAAGCTGGCTGCCATTATTGTTTTTTTCCTTTTGAATGCAGTACCCCTTGTGTATATCGTCTATACTGAGCAAAGCATGAACTATGCGAGTAACTCTTTTTCACTTGGCTCAGCCTTTATGATTGTATGGCTGATTACAGCCGTGATTATGTTTATCGGCATCCTGTTCAGATCCCGATCTGGTAACGAAGATCCTTATTATTAGGCATAAAAGAACCAGCAGCATATATGGCTGCTGGTTTTCTCTATCTGGAAAGAAGTCCTCTGGCTGCATATTTCAGCATATCTTTCTTTCTTAAATCCTTTAAGTCTTTCTTTTTAAGCTTTGCCACTTCTAATGGTGTGATAAATGGAAAGCCCGTTTTGAGAAATGGCGGCCGTTCGAGAAGCACGAGTTCCCCCGTCTCCACCCCTTCCTTCACTTCCTGGGTCTTTCCGATTTTCAGCCCTGTTTCAATTGTCTTTCGTTCAAGCCTGCCGTTTTGCTGGATTGCATATGTATACGAGCCCTTTTTCACCTTCTTCACCGCTTCAGCAGGAACAGTCAGGGTATCTTCCACTTCATTCGTAACAATACGCAAATCGACATGCTCTCCATGGAAACTTTCAAACTCAGGTGCTTCGTTCATAGCAATCGTAAATTCAAAGCGGCTTTCTGTTTCCGCGTGTGGTTCTGATGTTGGATACTTTAAGACTTTTTCAAGGGTTCCGTCTATTTTTTTGTTGCTGCCTTTTGGAATGATGAATACCTTCATTCCTTCTGCCGCTTTATGAATTTCCTGCTCTGTAAAAACCCCCTCGACCTTTTGCTCATTCGAAATGATGGTTACAACTGGATTGGTAAGGTCATTCTTAATGCTTTTGACCGTTCCCTCTACTTCACTTTCCACAGTCAGATTAGACAGGCTTTCGTCCGCAGCATCCATCAAATCCTCGTACTTTTGGATTTCACTTTCAAGCCTGCTGACCTGCAGCTCCTTTTCAGCAATATCCCGTTCAACCGTTTGAATCATATATGCATTTGGATTTGGTTCATCTTCTTCTGCAGGTGTGAGGGCAAGTGTTCTCTGCATGCTTTCCAAATCTCTGATATGACTTTCTATGCTGGTTTGTTCACGTTCCAGTTTTTCTTTTTCTATTTGGAAATTCTCCTTCGTCAGGGCTATATCATCCGGTGAGTATTCGAATAAGCCTGTACCCGGCTGAACTTCATCCCCTTTTTCTACAAGGAAGCCCTTGAATGTGCCGGTTGTATTCTCATAGTATAGGTGATGCTCTTCCTTTGGAGCCAGGACACCCTTTGCCGGCATGGTCTCAAGGAGGTCCTGTTTTTTCACAGCCGTCCATTCATCAATATAGTAGGTTCTGCTGATCTTATCGCTTTTTAAGAAAATCAGGGCAATATTGCAAGCCAGGAACAGCGTCACACCGATAAGCAGCAATCTCAATTTCCACGTCATAGAAGAATCCCTCACTTAAATTAGCTTTTCCAATTGAATGGATGAGAGTAAAGCCGAGACAATCACAAAAAACAGATGCGTTCCGATCAGCATGAATATCAGGAAGCGAGGGCTTCTTTCGGAAACGACTTTTAAGTACTTATATTGCAGGACAAATGTCCATATTTTAAAGAGCGTAATCACGGAAAAGGTATAGATTAAAAGCTCCGGAAATGAGGCCGCCTGAGCGATGATGCCGAGTGAAAATAGCGATGATTCACTGTTTAACCCCAGAATAAGAAAAAGTGGAATGTTTATTGCTTTTTCCATTAAGAGAATCAGCATCACCATCAGCTGAATGCTGATCAGCTTTCGGTATTCAACATCAACTAGCGTCCAAAAAAGCAGCGAGGGCACGAAAATGATCATGGCAGCATAAATAACGCCAAAAACGATTTGTCCGCCGCCAAAGAACAGCTTGTACAGCTCATACTCGCTTCTGGACATATCCGTCAAGCTTCTTGATGTCTGCTCGCTCCCAATGCCGAAGTAGGCACTTAGCCCGTACACTAGCGCGCTCAGCAGCATGACCAGCAGAACCTGCTTCCATAAACCTGACAGTCTCTCCTCTTTCCTCAGCTGATGTGAAATCAAATAAGGTTCCTTTAACCCTCTAAGCAGCGGTACCCGATAGCCCATAAAGTATCCCCCAAAAAATTATCTATTATTCTTTCATTTTAACTTAAAATCAAAATATTGGGAAATAGGTAGAATTGTGGAGAAATAGGTCCAAGAAAGGCTCAAATTATAGCAAAAGACCTTCAAGAGCACATTTTTCCTGATGGTTAGTCCTTATTATACAAAAACAAGTGTCGGAATTTGCAAAAACTTTTGTTGTTTCAGATTAATAGAATGGCGGTATAGATAAGTAAGAATTTTACAACCATGTCCTTGTCACTAGAGAATGAAAAATCGAGGAGGGCTTACTAATGAAAATAAAAGCTGGAAACTGGAGAATGCTGAGTGAGCAGGAGAAGTTATTTATTTTGGAAGCTGTCAGCTTTTTTCAATCTAGAACGAAGAAGAAGTCATAAGTCTTATGGGTTTCAGTCATTTATTAATAAATAGCAGTTAAAAAGGCACCTTTGTATGGAATACGAAAGGTGCCTGCTTATGTCCGGCTCCGCACGCCACGCCCCTGTTAAAACCAATTCAGTATATAAACATACAAAAAGGCCATCCCTGTAACAGAGATAAAGTATACACCATTCCATCTGAATGCAACGGTCAGCCCGTTTTTTTGAACACATTGGCTGATGATGATATTCAGGGCGTTAAGTGGTGAAATGGAAGAAGAAAGCATCCAGGTGAAAATGCACATAAATGCCACACTGACTACCGTAATACCAGGCATTTCGGTAAAGTTCAGCGAGGTTAGGATCAGCGGAATGACGATAATTTGATGGACTCCAATAAAGGCCATTAACGTAACAAACAGGATGATGAACGAGAACAAAGTTCCGATAGACTGCTGTGCTGACCATTGCATGGACTTCTCCAGCAGCTGTTTTACAGGTGTGTGTGAAACAGCGTTGCCAAAAAGACCCGCGCTTAGAAAAAGGCAAATTTCCATCCTCTGTGCCAGTATCTTGCTCTTATAGAGGGAAACTTCTTCCTTTACGGCCTTTTTTTGCTTCCGCAGGACCATCCAGCCTGCCGGCACAATGAAGCAGACCATGCTTACCAGCAATAGCATTGATTTGTGGGAAACATGCTCCATGACAATCAAGAGGAGCACCAGGCCAAGTACAAAGCCGGCCAGCGTGTACAAATCCTTTTTTCTGCCTTTATCAGCTGCCGCGTCTCCAGTTTCCTCCTCAAGTGCAGCTGCCGTCTCCACAGCTCCAGCCGGTCGGAACAGAATCATTCCTGCTGCCATCTGCAATATGGCAAAAACCACACCAAACGCTACATAAGAAAGATACGTGATCTCTAAATAAAACAAAACAATTCCTACTGAAGCAAAGAATGGCGACCAAATAACAGCCGGTGTAAACCCTACATAGTACGACCTTGATAATAACTTGGATGGAATTTTGATGTTTTCCACAAAGCCGTGTACAATCCTTAAGGCCCCCATGTTCAAAATGGGAGCCAGAGTCAGCATAAATGAGCTTATGCCATAAAAAGTATGGGCAGGGCTGTTTTTCAGTTCATTTAAATACGTTATAACTGTGTCAATAATTCCTTCCCTTCTTAAGGGAATGGACAGAAGCGGAGCCAGAATGAGAATGGCCAGCAGGGCCATATTCTGAGTGATGCCCTCAATCAGCAGCAGGCCCCTATCCCCGACTGCATAATGAATGAAAATCCCCGCAGAGAATAGGCCCAGTGTAAATATCCTGCCCTTCCTATCCAATAACGGCACCATGGTGAAAAAGACCGCTGCAGCCGCCATATTAAAAATAAAGCTAATGTACATATTCGGCACAAATGCCTCAAGAATATAAAGAAAACACATGCTTAATACGAGAGAAAACCGTATCATAGGAACCCTTCTCTCTATTATTTAACTCCACTGGAAGGACTTTTAACCTTAGCCGGAGCATAACTGCTTAAAAGCTCCATAAACTCATTGCCAAGCTGATCCGTTGAAGCTTTTCCGCCCAGATCCGGAGTTAGTGAACTCTTATGCTGAAGCAGGTCTTTCATCGTTTTCAGGATGGCGCTTCCCCAGGCCGGTTCTCCAAAATGATCCATCATCTGGCTGACGGACCAGATGGCAGCCAGCGGGTTGGCAAGACCTTTCCCGGCAATGTCCGGTGCGGATCCGTGAATAGGCTCGAACATGGATGGAAACTCCCTTTCAGGATTGATATTCGCTCCCGCAGCCAGCCCGAGTCCCCCTGTAATCGCAGCCCCCAGATCGGTTAGAATGTCCCCGAATAAATTGGAGGTAACGACAATCTCAAATCTTTCCGGCTGCAGAACAAAGTAGAGACTTGCAGCATCCACCAAATAGGAGTAAGTTTTGACATCCGGATATTCTTTCCCCACTTCATCAAATACCTCATCCCAGAACACCATGGAGTAATTCAGTGCATTTGCTTTACTGATGCTTGTTAATGTCTTTTTCTGTTTGCGGGCTTCTTCATATGCATAGCGAATAATGCGTTCTGTTCCTTTCCTTGAAAACACACCGGTCTGCAGGACTACCTCCTCAGGCTTTCCTTTGAAGAGCCAATCCCCTGCTCCAGCATACTCACCTTCACTATTCTCCCTGATAACCAAAAAGTCGATCTCTTTTTCCCCTTTGTTTTTTAGCGGTGTCAGCTCCGGATGCAGAAGTTTAATTGGGCGAATGTTTACATACTGATCAAATTCCTTCCGGATCTTCAGGAGCAGGTCCCACAGTGAAATATGGTCAGGCACACCAGGATAGCCTACTGCCCCCAAATAGATGGCATCGAATCCCTTTAATTGTTCGATTCCATCATCAGCCATCATCTTTCCTTTATCCAAATAATATTGGCAGCCCCATGGGAACTCTGTAAAAGAAAAGGATAAACCGAGATCAAGTTCCTCTATTTTTTTTAATACTTTTACTCCTTCTGCCACCACCTCCGGGCCTATTCCATCTCCAGGGATCAGTGCAATATTCCAATGCTTCATATCATAACCTCCTATGCTTTTGGGCCTCCGGCAACATATAAGACCTGACCGCTAATAAATGAGGATGCGGGACTGGCAAAAAAGCTTGCCGCCTGTGCGATATCCTCTGGAGTGCCTGCTCTATTTACCGGAATTTGCTTTACTTTGGATTCAATTAATTCCTGAAAGGAAATGCCAAGCCGTTCTGCGACTGCTTTTGTCATTTCTGTCTTAATAAACCCAGGTGCAATGGCATTAACGGTAATATTGTATTTTCCCAGTTCAATAGCCAGTGTTTTCGTAAATCCCTGGATCCCTGCTTTTGCCGCTGCGTAATTGGCCTGCCCCCTGCTTCCCAGAGCTGATACGGAAGATAGATTGATGATTCTTCCATATTTGTTCTGAACCATTAATTTCTGGGCATATTTACTGCAGAGGAAAGTTCCCTTCAAGTGAACATTCATGACACTGTCCCAATCATCGGCATTCATCTTAAATAACAGGTTATCCCGGATGATCCCGGCATTATTGACTAAAATGTCCGCCCTTCCATGCCTTTCCTCTATATAGGAAAAAAGCCTTTCCACTTCCTGTTCATTGGTGATATCAGCCTTGAGCATTTCTGCATCAAAGCCTTTTTCCAGCAGTTCATGTCGGGTATCAGCTAAGGCTTCTTCATTAATGTCGACTAAATAGACATATGCACCTTCCGAGGCCAGTCTTCTGGATATTTCCTTTCCTATCCCCCTGCTTGCGCCAGTAACAACAGCCACCTGGTTTTCTTGATTAAACAATGACTTCGCTCCTATCTATTCAAATTCCTGTACAAACATTCAAGCTGCTGTTCGTATTCCTGCACAATATCCTTGATAATCTCTTCTGTCTTTTTTATTTCATCTATTAATCCGATGGTCTGCCCTAATGAGATGACACCGGAATGTTCATTGCCATTTTTAATTAATTCCATATAGGATTCACCGCTTATAAATGGAAAGATCTCCTCTAAAACTGCTCCGTCTTCTTCCTTTTTCAGCAGCTCCAGCGCACGGTCTGTTTTCATCACTCTCATGGCTTTCCCGATTGATTTTTTCACAAGCACGGTATCTGTTTCCTGAAGCTTTATCAATTTGTCTTTGATCGACTCATGGAGTGCTGTTTCCCTGGAAGCCAAAAACCTTGTTCCCATCTGCACACCTTGTGCCCCTAAAGCAAAAGCAGCAAGAGCAGATTTTCCTGTTGAAAACCCTCCTGCTGCAATGACAGGTATCGAAAGCTCCTTTACAGCCTTTTGAATCAAGGTAAGGCTGGTTACATCCTCTTTGCCCGGATGGCCCCCGCACTCATATCCAACCACGACCACTGCGTCGCAGCCAATCGATTCTGCTTTTTTGGCAAATCTTACTGAAGGCACGACATGAACGACTTTTATTCCGTTTGCTTTAAGGCTCTCCATATACTTCTCGGGGTTATTTCCTGAGGTGAAAACAACGGGAACACGGGCTTCGATTGCCCCTTCCACATATTCATCCATTGGCTTGCGGATTCCAAGAGCGATATTTACACCAAATGGTTTGGAGGTGAGCTTTCTTGCCGACTCAATATCCTCCAGCATTTCTTCCTTGGACGAAAAGCTTCCAGCTGTTATCAGGCCGAGTCCGCCTGCATTCGATACGGCGGACACAAGCGGGGATGTTCCAAGTCCTTGAAGCCCTCCCTGGATAATGGGATAGCGGATGTTAAACATCTCTGTAATAGCTGTGTGCATCATCCCTTTTCACCTTTTGATAGCTTAAAGGTTCCGGTGCAATGTCCAATCAGTTCACCGTCTTCATTCTTTAGCCTGCCTTCAATCAATACCGTGCTGCGATTTTGATGAACAATCTCTGCCTCGGAGTAAACCGTACCGTCCATCACAGACTTAAGATATTGAATGTTTAGATGGAGTGTCGCAACCTCATCATATCCCAGAGACCTGCCTGCCATGCCCATTGCTGTATCCAGTATGGATGCATAGATGCCGCCGTGGACAGAATTTCTTACATTTATGAACTCCTTCTGGAGGGGAAGGGCTAATAGAACATGCCCTTCTCTTAATTCCCTTAATTCCAATCCGATAAAGTTCCAGAATGGGCTGCTTTCAAAATCTGTTATGACTTTCTTCAAATGTTCTGGTGTCATGAAAATAACCCCTTCCCTGCTTCGGTCAGTTCAGCTCGATTGACTATTACAGAAAGGTTTTGACCTTGAATGGCACGAATTAAGTTCTCTGCAATCAGCATGGAGGTTTTCCTTGCCGCCTCAAGACTGATTCCGCCAATGTGCGGACTCACGGTTACTTGTTTAAGCTGAAAAAACGGGTGATCAGAAGGCGGCGGCTCATCTGCAAAAACATCGATCCCTGCACCCAGAATTCGATTCTGTTTCAATGCTTCTGCCAAATCTTCCTCGTTGATCACGCCGCCCCTGGCAGTGTTTATCAGTACAGCCGTTTCTTTCATAAGCGACAGTAATTGATAATCTACTAGTTTGTCTGTTTCTATGGTTAATGGAATATGTAAGCTTACAACATCACTTTTAGTAAAAACATTTTCTATAGACGTAGTTAGTTCCACTCCTATTCGGTCAGCCGCTTGCTGTTTTTCTGCATTGACTGTTCTGACATACGCCACAGCTTTCATGCCGAAGCCATGGACTAAAATCCTGGCCGCTTTTTGCGCTATACTCCCAAAGCCAACAAGCCCCAGCTGCTTTCCTTCCAATTCAAGTGTAAAATCCCCATCCCTTGACTGAAAGTTCCCACTCCTGGTTTCCCTGTTAAAATAAGCCGTTTTTTTCATCACCGCTAAAAGCAGGCTCACTGCATGTTCTGCCGTGGCGGTACTGTTGAGCTTTGGTGCATGCAAAACGGGTATTCCCTTTTTCGTCGCATATCCGACATCAATATTATCAAGTCCGACTCCCGCACCCGAAATGGCTTTTACCTGCCGGCAGCAGTCCAGAATGGCAGGTGTGATCCTTGCCGGAGCCCGAAGGATGATTCCGTCGACATGATGAATCTGGAGGTAATCACATATCTCCTGTTCGTTAAATTCGGTAAACTTCTTCACATCAGCATGTTTGTTCAGCAGATTCTCCCCATCCGCATGATACATGGGGAGAATCTGAACAATATGTGGCCTGTTCATCACAACACTTCCTTCATGAATATTCTTAAACTTGAAGGTTTTCGATTATGGTGGTAATTCCCTGTCCGCCGCCAATACATAGAGTGACCAGTCCATATTTTTCGCCTCTTCGTTCCATCTCGTGCAGCAGCTTTGTCATCAAAATCGCTCCTGTAGCCCCTATCGGATGGCCTAAAGCAATGGCACCGCCATTAACATTCACCTTATTCATATCCATTCCGGATTCACGAATGACCGAAAGTGCCTGAGCTGCAAATGCTTCATTCAGCTCAATCAATCCAATGTCATCCATCGATAAACCACATTGCTTTAGCGCTTTAAATGTCGAGGTGACAGGACCAATCCCCATAATCTCAGGAGATACTCCGCTCACAGCCTGGGCAATGACTTTCGCCTTTGGTTTTAAGCCATATTCATTGACCTTTGTTTCATTCATCATCAAAATGACGGAAGCACCGTCATTGCGGCCGCTGGCATTGCCTGCTGTCACGGTTCCATTTTCCTTAAATACCGCCTTAAGCTTCGAGAGCTTCTCAATATTTGTACTGCGCGGATGCTCATCCACACTAAAAAGCTTTGTTTCTCTTTTTTGCTTATATTCAACCGGGATGATTTCCTTTTCGAAACGGCCAGATTCAATGGCAGCATGCGCAAGCTCCTGGCTGCGAAGCGCAAATTCATCCTGTTCTTCCCTTGAAATAGTATATTTCTCAGCCAGGTTTTCAGCGGTTAATCCCATTGTCAGATTCCCATATTTTTTGATTGGCTGGGAACAAGGCTGGCTTTCGGTATTCGGATCCAGAATTTGTGCATTTCCGGCCTGGAAGCCATAACGGGCGTTCCGGATATAGTATGGCGCTGTGCTCATGCTTTCAGCTCCTCCGGCCACGACTACATCAGAATAGCCGAGCCTGATTTGCATATCCGCATTATTGATGGCCTGAAGACCGGATCCGCATTGGCGGTGAACTGTATAGCCTGTAACCTCAATAGGCAGCTCCGCTCTTAAGGCGGCCAGACGTGCAAGATTGGATGTATCCGCACTTTGCTTGGCCTGACCAAGAATCACCTCATCCACAAGTACATCAGTATGAGAGCGGTTTAATACTTCCCGAATGACCTTCTCTGCAAGATGGTCGACTGGGACGTCTTTTATCGTTCCGCCCATTCTGCCAATAGCCGTCCGGACAGATTCGACAATATATGCTTGATTCATTCCTTACACCCCCACATAGGAAGATTCCCGCTTAAGCTCATTCGCAATGATATTGCGCTGAATCTCAGAGGTTCCTTCGTAGATTTTTGTAATTCTTGCATCCCTGTAGTAGCGTTCAATCGGATAGTCTCTCATATAGCCGATTCCGCCATGGATCTGCACGGCTAAGTCTGCCACTTTGTTATAAACCTCTGAAGCAAATAGCTTCGCAATGGCAGCCTCTTTCACAACCCTCATTTTTTGATCGGTCATCCAGGCAACTCTGAAAGTCATGGATCTAAGCACTTCGATTTGCATGCTGATTTCCGCCAGCATATGCTGAACAGCCTGGACTTCAATGATCGGCTTGCCGAATTGCTCCCGTTCCTGGGTATATTGCAGGCAATGCTCCAGAAGCTTTTCACAGGAGCCAAGGTTTCTGGCAGCCAGGCCAGCTCGGCCATTGGCGAGGATTTTCAGTGCATTGATATATCCCTGTCCTTCTGTACCAAGAACGTTCTCGGCGGGAACCTCCATGTTTTCAAAGAAAAGCTCTGCCGAATGGGAGCCTCTTAACCCCATTTTTTGTTCAACACTCCCAAGGACAAAGCCGGGGAAATCTTTTTCAACTATAAAGGAAGTAATTCCTTTCGCTCCTTTTGCCCGATCCGTTACTGCCATTACGGTAAAGACATGGCCGTCAACTGCATTAGTAATATAATGCTTGGATCCATTTAAAATATATTTGTCCCCTTTTCTGACAGCAGTCGTTTTCAGTGCCGCAGCGTTCGAGCCGGCGCTCGGTTCCGTTAAGGCAAAAGCGCCAATCCATTCCCCCGTGGCCATTTTCGGCAAATATTTTTGCTTTTGCTCTTCTGTACCAAGCTCCACTATTCCGACAGAGCCGATTCCCGTATGCGCCCCTATTAAAGTGGTATAGCCATTATGTGTTTTGCCAAGCTCTTCATAAATGGCGCACTTTCCGACCATGTCAAGCCCGAGCCCGCCATATTCTTCCGGAATGCTTAATCCGAATAAACCCATTTCCTTGGACATCTCCACCAGCTTTTCCGGTATCATATCCTTCTCTTCAATTTCCATCGCCAATGGCTCTGCTTCTTCTTTTACAAATTTACGCACATTTTCTCTTAAAAAATTTATATCTTCAGAAAAATTAAAGTCCATTTCTGTCTCTCCCTTATTGGTTAGTAAACTCCGCCGTTCTTTTTTCCAGGAATGCTGCTGTACCCTCTCTTTTATCCTCTGTTCCAAAAACTACTGCCTGTGAAAGCTTCTCAATCAGCATGGCTGTCTCCAGATCAACATCAAAGCCTTTATGTACGGCAAGCTTTGCCAGCTTGATTGCAACCGGGCCTTTTTTAAGAATCTGAGAGGCAACCTCCTCTGCTTTCCTTTCCAGTTCATCATCTGCTGTAAGGTAAGTTGCAAGCCCGATTCTTTCGGCTTCTTCTCCATCAACGATTTTGCCGGTTAGGATCATATCAAGTGCCCTTCCCTTGCCAACCACCCTGGACAGGCGCTGTGTCCCGCCTGCACCAGGAATGATGCCCAGGTTAAGCTCTGGCAAGCCGAATTTTGCTTTTTTCGCTGCGATTCGAATATCGCAGGCAAGGGCCAGCTCGCAACCTCCACCCAGTGCATACCCCTTTACCGCCGCAATCGTTACTTTGCTGGACTGTTCAATTTTCTTGTAGAGCCCCTGCATGCCCGGAATCAATGCCTCAAGCATTTTTCTTTCATGAAGCTGCTTTATGTCCGCTCCCGCTGCAAAGGACTTTTCCCCTGCTCCCTGGATGATGATGCATCTCACCTCATCATTTGCTTCTGCCCAGCTAAAGGCATCTCCGAGCTCCTGGAGCGTCTCCTGATTTAATGCATTACGCTGTTCAGGACGGTTAATGGTCAGCCACATAACCCCCTGTTCGATTTGAACAAGCAGATTTTCGTATTGATGCACGTTCTCACCCCTTAAGAATATTGATAGAATCCGCTGCCGCTCTTTTTCCCCAGCCGTCCGGCTTTTACATATTTGATAAGCAGCGGACAAGGGCGGTACTTTTCTCCAAGTGTCTGGTATAAATACTCCATATTGCGCAGCCGGGTATCCAAGCCTACTAAATCCGCCAGAGCAAGAGGGCCCATCGGGTGATTAAGCCCCAGCTTCAGGGCTTTATCGATATCTTCAGCAGAGGCTACTCCTTCCATCAGCATGTTCATGGCTTCATTGCCGATCAGGCAATTCATCCGGGAAGTCACAAATCCCGGAAATTCATTCACTTCAACGGTTTCCTTCTTAAGCTTTTCACCGACTTCTTTCACCATGCGGACCGTATCATCAGATGTTTCCAGTCCACGGATAATTTCAATCAGCTTCATCTTGTGGACCGGATTAAAGAAGTGCATGGCCACCACCTTATCGGGCCGTGATGTTTGTGCCCCAATTTCCGTTGGACTCATTGTTGAAGTATTGGTGGCCAGAATGGTTTCCGGAGAACAGATGCTGTCCAGCTTTTTAAAAATATCAATCTTCAATTCTATCTTTTCCAGGACTGCTTCAATAACAAGGTCTGCATTTTCCGCAGCAGCCTCTAAATCTGTTTCAAAATGAAGCCGGTCTTTTGCCTTCCCATATTGGTCTTCTGAAATAAACCCTTTTTGAAGGCTGCCTTCCAATAAGCTATAAATATCGTTTTTGGCTTTATCTATTATTTCCAGATTAATGTCATTCAAGTAAACTTCAAATCCCGAAATGGCACAGGTATAAGCAATCCCTTTTCCCATAACACCTGAACCTACTACTGTGATGGTGTTCATTCTGTTCCCCCTTAGTTTGATAATGTATTGGCCACTGTATTTCTAGGTACAAACTTTTGATATAAAAACATTGCCGCCAGGATGGCAAAGCCGATGATGTCTGATAAAAATCCCGGGTTGACCATCAGAAGAGCCCCGATAAAAAGAACGGCTCTTTCATACCAATATGAATGGCGGAACAGCCATCCTTCTGCAGCCCAGGCAATCCCAATAATTCCAATGATGGAGGTTGCAACAGATAGAATAATATCCGGAACGTCTCCAACAAGAAGCAAGGTTTCCCCGTATACAAACATATAAGGGACAATAAATGCCGCGAGGCCAAGCTTTACTGCAGTTAAGCCTGTTTTCATCGGCTCGGAACCGGCAAGCCCCGCCGCCGCAAATGCAGCCAGTGCTACTGGCGGTGTTATGGCAGATAGTGCTGCAAAATAGAAAACAAACATATGGGCTGCAAGCGGGGATACACCCAGCTCGATTAATGCAGGGATGGTAAGCGGAACCTGTACGATGTATGCCGCAACAGTCGGGAGCCCCATTCCAAGAATGATGCTCGTGATCATCGTGAATACAAGCGTAATGATTAAAATGCCGCCGGATAATTCAATGATCAAACTGCTGAATTTAAGGCCAATCCCGGTAAGCCCAATAATTCCGATGATAAAACCGGATGCCGCACAGGCAATAGCTGTCTCAATGGCAGCTCTGGCTCCTAAGTCCAATGCCTTGAAAATCTTTGAAAAAGATAATCTTGTTGCCCCTTTTAAAGCTGCAACCAATATCGTCACGCCGATAGAGTAAAGACCAGCCTTCATTGGTGAAGAGCCGGATGCAAGCATGACCACAATCACTACTAAGGGGATAAAGAACATGAATCCGGTTTTCAAAACACTCGAAACCTTGGGAAGTTCTTCTTTCTTTAAACCAACAAGCCCCAAACGCCTTGCCCTCATATCGACCTGGAAATACAGGCAGCAGTAATAAAGGACTGCAGGAATTAACGCAGCTACGGCTATGTCCATATAAGGCACACCTAAATAGGAAGCAATGATGAAAGCCGAAGCCCCCATGATCGGCGGCATGATCTGGCCTCCAGTAGAGGAAACCGCTTCAACCGCAGCTGCAAAGTGGCTCTTATAGCCGGTTTTCTTCATTAATGGAATCGTAAAGGCACCAGTTGTAACCGTATTTGCAACAGCGCTCCCTGAAATGGTTCCCAAAATGGAGCTGGCCACGATAGCCGTTTTGGCAGGACCTCCACGATATTTCCCCATACCAGCCACTGATAAATCAATAAAAAATTGACCTGCTCCCGAAACCTCTAAAAACTTTCCGAAGAGGATAAAAAGGAAAATAAAGGTTGCGGATACCCCAAGAGGAGTACTGAAAATACCAGTCACCGTATAAAAGAGGTGATCAATAATCCACATCATTGTAAATTCACGGTGGGAAAGAGACCCAGTAATCAGATGACCCCAAACTCCGTAAACGATGCAAATGAAGATAATAATCACTAGCGTATTTCCAATCACGCGGCGTGTTGCTTCAATCAGCAGCAAACCGGATATGATTCCTATTGCAATTTCCAATGCTGTCAGCGGCTCTATATAACTCATCCGCGATGAAATGACCTGGGAATTCATCACATAATAGGAATAACAAGCAATGGACAAAACCATAAACAGCCAATCATACCAGGGGATGCTTTCATTTTTTGCCGCTTTCTTGGAAGGCTTATAAATGGCAAATGTTAAAGCCAGAGCAAATGCAAGGTGTGCCGACCGCTGCAGGATCGATTCGAATACCCCAAAGAAAGCTGTATACAAATGAAAAAGAGACATTAAGACGGCAATAATTGAAATGATTTTGCCAGCGGCGCCCTTTAATAGGCGCAGCTTGCTGTTCAGATTACCATCTTCATCATATTCCGCTATCATTTTTGAAGCTTCCGCTTCCGTTACGTCGTGTTTAGACATCATTTCACCTTCTTTTTAAAAGGATTATTTTGGTTTTATTTAAGTGCCCCGACTTCCTTGTAATATTTCTCTGCTCCCGGGTGAAGCTTGCCCACATTGTTTTGCACTGAATACTCTGCATTAAAGTCTTTCATAATCGGGGATAATGTTGTCCATGTATCTTTTTCTTCTACCATCATTTTTGTAAGCTTATAAACTGACTCTTCGTCCATTAGATCATCATTAACCAGCAGAACCGTATAGCCGGCAACCGTTTTAACATCTTCTTTCACATTAGAATAAGTTCCGCCTTCAATGTCATATTCCAAATATCCTTCATTTAACTCATGCAGGCCTTTAACTGTTTCATCATCCAAAGGAATCAGGCGAATTCCGAGGGTCGTGTCCAGCTCCTGGAAAGTGGAAACCGGCGCAGAAACCATTCCTACAATCGCATCGATATGTCCATCACGCAGAAGGTCGGCTCCATCTGCCGTTCCGATATATTCAATGCCGCCAAGATCGTCGTAGCTCATGTCATTCAGTTTTAAAATATCCAGGAATGCCAGCTCTCCGCTGTATCCTTTAATTCCCGGGCTAACCTTCTTGCCCTTTAAGTCCTTTACGGATTTAATATCAGAGTCTGCCCGAACAACGATATGGAATACATTTGGATACAGGGTTGCAACGGTGCTGACATTATCGACTTTTTCTTTAAATGCATTGATTCCATTCAATGCCTCAGGTACCGTTTGTCCATTACTGAATCCAAGAGCAAATGTGCCCTGGGCTAAGCCCAAAAGATTGGAAACAGAGCCGCCCTCCACTACCGTAACGGAGGATTCCGGGTAAACTTCCTTCATTTTCTCTCCCATCGCCCCTGACAATGTGTACCAGAAACCGCCAACTGTTGCAGATCCGAAGGCCATATCCCGCGGGGCTCCCTCTACTCCTCCGCCTCCGCTTGCTTCACCGCTGCTTCCCGCCTCATCCGAAGAACAGGCTGCCAATACGACTAACATAAAAGCCATCAACACTGCCAATAATTTTTTCACCTTATTTTCCCCCTTAGTTTGTTTCCATTTTGGTTTTTTCCAGCACATGAAATTCAGCATCTGTCATCTCCCGCAACGCTTCGATCGAAACATCGGAGAGCCTTTCTATGAGGTACATTTTTCCTTCAAGAAACTTAAATACAGCATGTTCGGTGACAATCATATCTGCTTTTCTTGTACCGCTGCTTGGAAAGGATAATTTTTTCACAATTTTCGGACTACCGTCTTTAGACAAGTGCATGGAAGCAATAATCATCCGCCTGGCTCCCGCAACTAAATCCATGGCCCCTCCCACTCCAAGAATGGTTTTTCCGGGCACTGCCCAATTGGCGACTTCTCCTGTTTCATCGACCTGCAAAGCCCCCAGTACAGCTGTATCGATATGTCCTCCGCGAATCATCAGGAAAGAATCCGAACTATCAAAGAGGGATGCCCCTGCGTCCATGGAAACAGGCTTCTTGCTGGCGCTGATCAAATCCATATCAATATCGTCATCAGACGGGGTAGGACCCATCCCGAGAAGACCGTTCTCTGATTGAAGGTAAACCCTTTTGTCATCAAGGTAATCCGGAATAATGGTTGGAATGCCTACTCCCAGATTGACAATTTCTCCTTCATTCAACTCCTGTGCTACCCTTTTGGCGATTTTAATTCTGTCAGATAGACTCAACGTATCTCCCTCCTTTTTTTACATATTGATTGATGACGACATAATCTACGTATAAGTGAGGCGTTACCACTTCTTCCGGTGCAAATGATCCAGCTTCCACAATCTCATCCACTTCAGCTATGACCACCTTCGCAGCCGTTGCCATAACCGGATTGAAGTTCCTCGCTGTTTTGTCATAAATCAGATTTCCCAGTGTATCAGCCTTAAGTGCTTTAATAATGGCTACATCCCCTTTGATTGCTTTTTCAAAAATGTAGGATTCGCCATCGATCACTTTCTCTTCCTTCCCTTCAGCAAGCTTGGTCCCGGCACCTGTCTTCGTATAGAAGCCGCCTATTCCTGCCCCGCCGCACCGGATGGCTTCTGCCAATGTGCCCTGAGGAATTAATTCAATCTCCAGTTCACCTTTTGACCAAGCCTTAACGGCATCTCGATTAGTGGTAAAATAAGAACCTTTCGCTTTTTTCAGCTTCCCTGCCACCAGCAGTTTTCCGAGCCCCTTCCCTTCCTCACCTAAATTGTTGCTGATGACTGTAAGGTTTTCTTTATCGGATTTCACCAGCTCATCAATTAAAGTAAGCGGTGTTCCCGATAGGCCGAATCCTCCTACAAGCAATGTGTCGCCGCTTTTAATGAACTGCAGTGCATCAGCAGGATTTAATTGTTTTTTCATTATGTTCCTCCTCTTGTCTCTGGGTTTCCGAGTAATTTATATAAGCAGACAATGATTTGATGGCTGTATTTTCATGAAAGAAGTAAGGTTTCTTTGTTTCCTTTAATATGTCAATGGCCAGCTCCCCCTGGTATCCCTGCGACATGAAAATCGGAATAAAAATACTATCTCCTTCCTCCATCAGCTTTTTCATTTGTTCCGAAAGAATTTCATTTTGATAGTCTACCTGGAAAGGGAAAGGAACAATGATATTATCAAAGTCACCCGATTTATGAAGCACCTCCAGACAGGTTGTCAATTTTGACAGATCATCGTATACAATGGTGGTCAAATCTATAGGATTCATGAATGACTTCTCTATACCTGTAATCGTTTTCATTTTCTGCTGAAGTTCTGATGACAGGGGCTGAAGCGGAATCCCGTACTTATCGCATAAATCCGCCAGATAAATGGAAGTAGCCCCTGCCCAGGAAAAGATAGCCGTACGCTTTCCTGCTGCCTTTTGGTATGTATCAAACAGCCATGAAAGAGCAACCACTTCATCAATGCTTTCGGCTTTTACCAGTCCTGGGTGATTGACCATATCCCAGGGAATGGAGTAATCATTGTTTCTTCCAAGGTGATATTTAACGGCAATTCTTGAAATCTCCGAATGGCCGATTGGCAGCAGGATCACCGGCTTCTGTTTGATATAGGCCTGGTGCAGCAGCCGGAAAAAACGCTCCTCCTCAGAAATAGATTCAATGATTAATAGAATGGTTTCTGTTGATGGGTCACTAATTAAAAATTCAAAGCAGTCATTAATCGTGATATCCATCTCATTTCCAGGTGACAGCCAATAGGAAAAACCGAGGCCTTTTTCATTGGCATCAAGTACAGCCCGGCCTAAACTTCCTCCATGACTGATCAATCCAACAGATCCCTTATGAAAATTCTTAGGTTCAAAACGGGGTGAAAAAGAGATTCCCCAGTTTCCTATAAAATGATAAAATCCGGGTGAGTTTGGCCCATAAACCGCCGTTTCTGTACCTTTAACAATTTCCTTCAGCTCTTCTTCCCTGTAAATTCCATCCGGCCCGCTTTCAGAAAAGCCGGAGCTGATGATGATGACACTCTTCACTTGTTTTTTTACACATTCTCTTAGGATGTCAGGGGTATGTTTGAAAGGAACAATTACACATGCCAAATCGACTTCTTCACTGATCTCCAGCACACTCGGATAGCAGTGAATTCCTGAAATGGTGTCATGGTTTGGGTTTACAAGATAAATCTCCCCGGAAAACTTTGATTTTTGAAGATTGACCATGACACGTCCCGCATTTTGATGGAACCTTTCCGAAGCTCCTATTATGGCAATGCTTTTAGGGGAAACAAGCGTCTGCAATGATCTCATGATTTTAATAATCCCCCTTCTAATTTTTTTACCTTTCGAACAATGGTAGAAGGATTCACTTCCAGCACACGGGCAATGCCCCGATAGGATTTCTCTGACTGTGACGCCTTATAGATCAGCTCTCTTTCAAGCAGATCTACAGCTTCTTTTAGCGGTAATAACTGATTTACGACAATGGCTTGATCCTGACTCATTCCTTGGTTATCGCCTTTGCTAAATAAAGAAAGAACCTCCTGCTCCCCCACTTCGGGATTCGAAGCTGTTACGTATATTCTTTCAATCATATTGACGAGTTCCCTTACATTCCCTGGCCACTGATAATTAGTCAGAACCTGTATGGCTTTCTTGGTGAATTTGAGATGTTTGTGGTATTTTGCTGCAAACATCCTTGCATACGCATCAATTAGGATTGGAATATCTTCGACCCTTCTTCTTAATGGCGGAATTGCTATGGGGATAACATTCAGCCTGTAAAATAAGTCCTCCCGAAAACTTCCTTCCACAACCAATTCTTTAAGATCCCTGTTGGTAGCTGCTATTACCCGCACATCAATCTTTGTCGTTTTGGATGATCCTACCCTGTTAATCTCCATTTCCTGCAATACCCGCAGCAGCTTGACCTGCAGGTGGTTTGGGATTTCCCCAATCTCGTCCAGAAAGATGGTTCCATTATCTGCTTGTTCAAATAAACCGGCTTTTCCCTTTTTTAAGGCACCTGTAAAGGCACCGCCTTCGTATCCAAAAAGCTCAGACTCCATCAGTGATTCAGGAATAGCCCCACAATTCACCTTAATAAATGGCCCTTCCGACCTCGGACTCGACTGCTGGATCAGCTTGGCGATTTCCTCTTTCCCCACTCCCGATTCACCTGATAATAGAACCGTTACATCCACCTTTGCCACCTGCTGAACGGTCTCAAGCAGCCTTTCCATTTCAGGTGATTTGGCTATGAACGTCTCTGATCTCTCGGAAAGATGCATATGCTCCAATATTGACTTTGTTTTTGCCAGCTCACTTCTGAGCGCATCGAATTCAGTCATGTCCTTCACATTGATAACAACTCTATCAATTTGATTGCTGCTGTTCTTAATGGGATTTGCCGTTATAATTAATGAATTTTTATTGTCTTTGCTTGTTTCCATGATGTTATGCGATCTGCCCTTAGCTTCTACCTGCCGGGCGATATCTTTTATGTAGTCAGGACTCTCATTTCTTACATCAAAAAGCTGCCTGAAGCTCTGGTTGCATTTAATAATGGCTCCTTCCCCATCGGTAATGCAGATTCCGTCTGTAGAGTTATCCAGTATCGTTTCCTGTTCTTTCAAGAGCTGCTTGACGGATTCAAGCTCACTCGAGACAAATTCGATTTCTGAAATATCCTGAAAGACACCAACCGCTCCCACAAGAGTTTTGCCATCATAGAGCGGTGTTCGATGGGTTAAATATTTTCTTTTTCCTACCCGGTATTTTTCTGTATGTCCCTTACCTGTACGGATAACATTCAATAACCCGCTTGGAGTGACAACATCTGTCAAAAACTTACCAAGGGCTTTCTCCTTAGTTGTCATAGCCATCTTTTCTGCCGGAGGATTCATTGAGGTAATCCTTCCTTCCAAATCGATGGATAGAATCCCATTATGTGCCGAATTAAAAATAGCATCCATGCGGCTGAGCTCCACCTGAGAAGTTCTGGCATAGGCCGCCAGATACTGTTCTTTTGTCAGGAAGCCTGTGATCTGCCTGCTTTTATTAAGGATTGGCCAGATTTCCTGATCATTGAGCTTTATATTGTTTAATTCATCCATTTCGTTAAGGAAACAAAAGTCAGTCTGGTAAATTTCTGATAGTACCTTATGTTGATTTAACAAACCTTCTAATAGATTATGCTCTGTAAAACATCCCGCTAACTCATCTCTAACGTTATAGACCAGCCCGCCTTTCATATGGGATTCAAGTAAGGTTTTTGCAGCTCTATCGATGTAATCGTTTTCAAAAAATTTAATAGAAGTACGAGTCATCGCGTCTTTTACTAACAATTTTCCCGCTCCCTCTGAGTGATTCACTCATAAATTATTAATGCAAGAAGTATGCCAACATTAGAAAATTAATAAAATGCTGATATTTCTCACATTTTGTAATATTTAAACTATATAGCCAGTAAAAAAATGTTGCAATACCGCAACAGGTGTTGCGGAAACGCATTAAAGGTTGAATAAAACAAGTTTGCAAAAGGGAACAGCACCTATTCATCCTGTTTATCCTTTTAATTTCGTTGCGTTTTTGCAACATAATATGATAGATATAAACAAAATAAGACACCTTTTAATAAAGGTGCCTCTTATGACTAGACTGTTTCACTTACGAATTCCAGTTCAGTCTTTATTAAAGCCATCGGCAATACTTTTTTATAAATTTGACGAATATCTTCTTTATCTGCTTTCCGAGGATTATTTGGAATCGTGCCTAAATCATTCATTGCATCTTTAGTTAAGCGATCTACCATTTCATCAGTAAAATCTAGCTTTAGATAACTAAAATCCTCTGGAATATCCAGAGCTTTATTAAACTCTTTAAGTAATGGAGCAAGTTGCCTTGCAGCATTTCTATCATTCTCGAATGTCAGCGACGGTTCAAAAATCCTTGCAATATTGGCATACTTTTCATAGTTGGCTATTAAGTTATGTTCTATAATGTGCGGCAGCAATATGGCATTCGCAAGTCCATGAGGTACCTGATATAAAGCCGACATAGGGTGCGAGCAAGAATGGACTAGTGCTACGCCCGCTATTCCAAAGGATATACCTGCCATTGTGCTGGCCAGGTGTATTTGTGCCCTGGCTTCAAGATTATCCGGGTGCGCATAGCTTGCCGGCAAATTTTCCTTAATCATTTTGATTGCTTCAAAGGCTAATCCATCTGTAATCGGGTTTGATTTCAGTGATGTATAAGACTCAATGGCATGCACTAAAGCATCCACTCCAGTAGCAGAAACGACATGCCGCGGAAGAGAAGTGGTTAAACTTGGATCGATAAAGGCCGCCTTTGGTGCAAGCATAGGGGAAGCGATTACATATTTTCTGCCCGCCTCATTATCAGTGATCACCGAGACCGGAGTCACCTCCGAACCGGTTCCAACCGTAGTAGGAATAGCAATGAGTAAAGGAATAGCTTGGTGAAGGGGCTTTTGACCCCGGCGATAATCCAGTATGTGTCCTTCATGAGCAACTATCACACTAACAGCTTTTGCGAAGTCCATGGGGCTTCCTCCCCCTATGGCAAGGATCATTTCGCAGGATTCCTGTTTATATATCTGTGCTCCCTTCATAACAGTCTGAGCATGGGGATTCGGCTCGACTTCAGCAAACACTACTGTATCAATGCCGTTCTTATTTAATAATGAGGTAGTTGCATCTATTATTCCTGTATTAAGAAGTCCTGGGTCAGTGGCAACAAAGACCTTTGCTTTTTGAAGGCTCCGTATTGTATCTGGAAGCTTATGTTTAACACTATTAATGCCATAGATAATTTCTGTTGGTATGGAAAAATCAAAATTTTGCTGACTCAAATACATCTAATTCTCCTCTCTTTCTCCAAATCTAGTTTAGTCCGAAAAAAAAAGCTGTTTCATTACATAATCTCATTGGTGAGTTTACCCAAACCGGTAATTTCAAGTTCCACTATGTCCCCAGGCTGAAGCCAATTTTGAATATCCGTTCCTAATTCCAGGATACAGCCCGTACTAACAGTACCTGAACCAATGATATCTCCAGGATATAGGGTAGCCTCCGAGGACGCCCGCTCAATCATTCGTCCAAATGAATGATGAATATGTTTGAAGTTTCCCTTAGACAGCTGCTTTCCATTAACTCTAGCTGTCATTTCCAGGTTTAATCTATCTCCATCGCGGAATTCTTCCAATTCATCCTTTGTCACAATATACGGTCCAATCGATGTAGCAAAGTCCTTGCCTTTGGCTGGTCCTAATCCCGCCTTCATTTCCCTCATTTGCAGATCACGTGCAGACCAGTCATTCAAAATGGTGTACCCTGCTATATAATCATCAGCTTGTTCAGCTCTTATATTTCTGCCTTCTCTGCCTATGATACAAGCAATTTCCAATTCATAATCCAGTTCACTGCATTGGGCCGGGCGCTGAATTTTCTGATTCGGCCCTGTAATGGCATGGTGATTCGTAAAGTAAAACACCGGAATCTCATACCATTCTGGCACAACATTTTCCCCTTTTTTGGCTGCTATAGTCGCGATATGGCCTTCAAATGCCATAAAATCCCGCACACTTCTAGGGTTCGGCAAAGGCGCTAAAAGTTTAATATCGTCCAGTTTGTACGTACCCAAATGATCAAGGTCAGCAATATGGCTAGCGAGTTTATAGTTTTCTTCAAACCGTTCCAGAAAACCAAGTATTGAGCCAGGCAGTTTACCCCCGCTTGCCTTTTCCATATCAAAAACTTGTTCTTTCTCTATCCACCCTGATTTAATTGTCCCGTCCTTGTCTTTAAAGGTTATTAGTTTCAAGAAATTCACCCTTTCATTTAATATGATTTATATAGTATTGAGAGGCATTTAGCTGATGAAGGAGCTTCCTATTAAACTGTTTTTTAATTTCCGCTTCTTCATCTTTTCGATATTTAAAAAAACCTTCGCCGGATTTTAACCCCAGCTTTCCTACAGATGTTTTCTCTCTTAGCAGAGGACTGGAGAATTGCCTATTCTCCATATCTTTCAGCAAATTATCACCTACCGTGCACCATATATCCAATCCGCCCATATCAGCAATCATTAATTGCCCTGTTGTGGCGTATCGAAATGCCGGGCCAAACATTAAAGCTTTTTCAATATCCTCGGGAGATGCAGCTTGCTGCTCCATCAGTGAAAATACCTCTCTTGCCACACTCTGCTGAATCCGATTTGCCACCAGACCAGGAATATTTTTTAATACTTCTATACATTGTTTGCCGATGGACATATGCAAACTTTTCACATCTTCATACACATCTTTATGGATATTTCCAAAATTTGAAATTTCCACAAGAGGCATAATATGCGCAGGGTTATACCAATGAGTTATCAGGATTCTTTTTTTTCTCATTTCACTTACCTTTACCATCATGCTCTCCAAATCCAAGCTTGAAGTGTTGCTTGCTAAAATGGTCTTTGGAGGGCAATAGTCATCTAATTTTTTTAAAAGATCTTGTTTTAATTCCAGATTCTCAGGGACGGCTTCCACCACAAATTCTCTATCTGCTACTGTTTCTTTTAAGCTGGTATAGAAATGGATACTCTTGAGCGTATTGATTTTATTTTGGATATCTATATTTCCTACTTCCTGCAATAAGTCCAGCTGCCTTTGAATCTCATCTTTAGCCTTTTCAACACTTTTCCAATCCGGGTCATATATATTTACATTAAGGCCATAGATCGCAAAGTTAAGGGCAATACTGTGGCCCATTGTTCCTGCTCCAATAACAGCTATTTTTTTAATCATCGGCAAGTCTCCTTTTTCAGATATGATAACTGCCTTCAATTTGCACCTTTTTTACTTGCGAATGTGCAATAGGAAAAACAGCGCTCCAGGAAAAAGCGCTGTTTTCTCTATAGTTCCAAAATGGCTGTTATATGGATGACTGGACTTTTGCCATTTCAGTTAGGATTTCAGCTACACGCGCACCAACTTCTGAAGTGGAAGCAGATCCGCCGAGATCTGGAGTAAGAACCCTTTTCTCTTCCAAAGTTTTTTCGATGCAGCTGAGCAGATTTTCTCCTATATCGTTAAAGCCGAGAAAATCAAAAAGCTGGCTGGCTGACCAAATTGCAGCCAGCGGGTTGGCTATCTCTTTCCCTGCGATATCCGGTGCTGAACCATGAATTGGCTCAAACATTGACGGGAATATTTTTTCAGGATTAATATTGGCTCCGGCCGCCAGCCCCATGCCTCCTCCTAGCGCTGCACCCAAATCTGTTAATATATCTCCAAATAAATTGGAGGTTACAACAACCTCGAACCTTGCGGGATCTTTAATCATGTACATAGCTGCTGCATCAACAAGATAGGAATAGGTCTGAACTTGGGGATATTCCTTGCTCACCTGCTCAAACACTTGATCCCAAAATACCATGGAATAATTAAGTGCATTTCCCTTACTAATGCTGGTCAGTGTTTTCCCTGCTTTGGATGCTGTTTCAAAAGCATAACGGATGATGCGCTCAGTACCTTTCCGTGAAAAGACCCCTGTCTGTAAAACGACTTCTTCGGGTTTGCCTTTAAAAAGCCAATCCCCGGCCCCTGCATACTCACCTTCACTATTCTCACGAATGAATAGCATATCGATGTTTTCTTTATTTCCGCCATTAATGGGACAGGGTGCCCCATTTAATAGTGTGATGGGTCGAATATTTACATACTGGTCAAATTCCTTCCTGATTTTCAAGAGCAGATCCCAAAGGGAGATATGGTCTGGCACCCCTGGATAACCGACGGCTCCCAAGTAGATTGCATCAAAAGACTTTAACTGTTCAATCCCGTCTTCATCCATCATCTTTCCATTCTTTAAATAAAATTCACATCCCCAAGGAAAATACGTAAATTCGAACTGCAAATGACCATCCAGCTCTGCTGCCTTTTTCATAATCTTGACGCCTTCATCTATTACTTCCGGTCCAATGCCGTCACCTGGGATAACGGCTATCTTAAATGTCTCCACTCTTATCAGCTCTTTCTATTTTTATATGAACCTATTTATCATTCTTCAAGATTTACAACGACCGTCACAGTTTCTACGAGTTCTTGTATGGCATAAGCCGGACCTTCCTTGCCATTTCCGCTTTCTTTCACGCCTCCATAAGGCATTTGATCAGTCCTGAAGCAGCATGTATCATTAATAACAACACCGCCTACTTCAAGCATGTAAGGAATTTTATAAGATAAACTCAGATCTGAAGTATATATTCCGGCCTGCAGGCCATACTTCGAGTCATTCACAAGCTCAATTGCTTCTTCGATTGTTTCGTAATCTGAGACGGTAACGACAGGAGCGAACACCTCTTCATCCGAAACTTTCATCCCTTTTCTCACATTTGTAATTACGGTTGGGTAAAAAATACTGCCTTCTCGTTTTCCCCCGGTTAAAATGACTGCTCCATCCTCTTCAGCTTCCTTGACCCATTGCTCAATGCGTTCAGCTTCCTTCACATTGATCATTGGGCCAACATTCGTATTCGGGTCCAAAGGATCTCCCACCTTAAGATAGGAAACCTCCTGCAAAAACTTTTCTAGGAACCTCTCTTTAACAGATTTCTGAACAAAAATTCTCTGAACTGAGATGCATATTTGCCCGGCATGTGCAAATGACATTTTTGCAAGCTTGGCAGCAGCTTTATGAATATCCGCATCACTATGAACGATAGTGGCAGAGTTGGAGCCCAGCTCTAAGGTGGCTTTTCTTAATCCAATTGTTTTCTGAATATGTTTGCCTACTCCAGGTGAACCTGTGAATGTATAATGCGCAATCCTTTCATCATTCAGGAGCTGTTCACCGACTGTACCCCCGCTTCCTACTACACATTGCAGGTATCCTCTCGGAACTCCCGCTTTCTCGAGCAGTTCACATAGTTTTATAGCAATCGTTGCTGTATCAGATGCCGGCTTAAGAATAACTGGATTTCCCGCTGCCAAGGCCGGAGCAACTTTATGTGCAACAAGATTTAGAGGGAAGTTAAACGGGGTAATTGCTGCTACAACTCCCACAGGCTTTTTTATTGTATAAAGGAATCTTCCCTGCACGTTATAATTTGGGATAATTTCTCCTACGAGCTTTTTTGTTTCATCAGCAGCAATTTGGAATGTCGATGCTGAGCGATTCACTTCTGCTCTTGCATCAGTGATAGGCTTCCCGCCTTCCTTGGCAATAATTTGAGCGAATTCTTCGGCATGACTCAGCAGCAGCTCTGCTGCACGCATTAAAACCCTATAGCGGTAATCCGGGATAAATGTTGTATTTTTATGTGCGTATTCAGCAGCTGCAATTGCTTGATCCACCAGCTTTTCATCAGCAATGCCAATCTCTGAAAAGAGCTCTCCGGTGTATTTGTTATATACTTTGTGTGTATTTTCCGATTGAATCCATTTTCCATCAATAAATAGCTTTTCATTTAAAATACTTGTCTGCATATTTACCTCTCCAATCCTATGGTTAAATTAAAGAATTTTTCTTCGTCAATGCCTCTTTGACTCTTTTGACAATATGGCCAGATGAAATTTCGTACTTTTCCAGCAAGTCATCATTTTTAGCTGACTCTGAATTTAGATCTTTTACACCTACACGAAGCATAGGAACTGGCTTCTCTTCTACTAAAACTTCTGCCACTGCACTTCCAAGACCGCCGTAAATGCTATGCTCCTCTGCTGTAACAATAACTCCTGTATTTTCTGCAGCTTGAACAATTGCTTCTTTATCAAGCGGCTTAATGGTAGGCATATGAATCACTGCAGCAGAGATTCCATCAGCTTCTAATTGTTCTGCCGCGGCTAAAGACCTGCTGGTTTGTGTTCCTGTAGAAATGATGGTAATATCCGTTCCTTCTTTTAAATGCACCGCTTTGCCGAATTCAAAGTGGTAATCTTCATTAAAAATGATTGGATAAGGGTCACGGGCAAGGCGCATATATAATGGCCCTTCGTATTTATGTGCAAACTCCATCATTTTTTCCACTTCTGTACTGTCTGCAGGTGCGAGAACAACCATATTGGCAAGTGACCTGAAAATTGCGATATCCTCCAGCGATTGATGCGTTTTTCCCGTTACCCCTGTCAGCAAACCGCTATAGGCTCCAATCATTTTCACGTCTAATTTCGGCTGAGCAATTTGTACTTGAATTTGATCAATGGCACGTTTAGACAGAAATGCAGCAAAGGTAGCCGCCCAGGGCTGCAAGCCAGTTGCAGCCAGTCCTGCAGCCACACTCATCATATTCTGTTCAGCGATGCCCATTTGCAGAAATCTAGCAGGATTCCCTTTTGCAACAGCATCTATTTTGGTTGAGTTAGCCAAATCTCCATCAATCGCATATACCTTATCGGACTCCAGAGATAATTTGAGCAGTGTTTCTCCAAAAACGTCCCTCATTGAAACTTGATCTTTAGAAAGTAAGCTTTTCATTTTTGAACCCCCATTTCCAGTTCTTCTGATGCGCTGCTTAACTCTTCATCTGTCGGAATTCTTGAATGCCATAAATAATCTCCTTCCATAAATGAAACACCCTTGCCTTTAACCGTGTTTGCGATAATCATAACCGGTTTTCCTGTTACCTCTCTGGCATGACTTAAAGCTTCACTAATCTCCTGATGGTTATGGCCATCTATCTCAATGACATGCCAGCCAAAAGCTTCCCAGCGCTGTTTTGGCTTATTTATCGGAGTTGCTCTTGAAGCTCCTTCACCTTGCCATCCAAACTGCTGAAGCTTGTTAAAGTCGAGAATAACCACCAGATTATCCAATTTATATTTAGAAGCAATATCTGCAGCCTCCCAAACCTGGCCTTCCTGTGACTCACCATCACCAATCATGCAATATGTGCGGAATTTTTTATTCTGAAGCTTTGCACCCAGGGCCATTCCGACAGCTGCAGAAATCCCTTGGCCAAGCGAGCCTGTTGACATGTCCAGACCTGGAAGGGTATTCATATCCGGATGAGCCTGCAAACGGGAATTTAATGAATCAAACGTTTGCAATTCCTCTGTCGGAAAATATCCTCTAAGTGCTAAAACTGCATAGAGCCCAATTGCTGAATGCCCCTTTGATAGTACAAATCGATCTCTCTGTACATCTGTAGGGTTATCTGGATTTACATTCATTTCATTAAAATACAAATTTACGAGGACATCAGAAGCAGACATTGGACCTCCTATATGTCCTGCTCCTGCATGATGAACCGTCTGAATAATTAGTTGTCTTGCTTTAGATGACTTCTCAATTAAATAACTTAATTTTTCTTCGTTTAATGGGATACTCATTTAAATCCTCCTTAGGCTTTGTTCTATTAATCTAGTTAAGCGCTTTACCAAATGTTGAAAAAGGAACAAGATAAGGAAACTTATCTTGTTATAAAGAACTTAGAATTTTGCTCGTAGCTCGTATTTTCCTATTTTAATAACGAAGGCAGCCAGGTAGAAAGCGGCGGAAAAAATGAAATAACGAGCACATCGATAATCAAGATGAAAATTAATGGGATTACCGCTTTTCCAATTCTTACAATTGAAAGTTTTGTAAGCTGGGATACAACAAACAAATCAATCCCTACAGGCGGAGTTACCAATCCAATCGCTAAATTACAAACCATGATTACTCCAAAATGAACGGGATCTATTCCCAAATTGACTGCAGTACCCAATAACAGAGGAACAAAAATAAGGATTGCAGCTCCCCCTTCTAAGAACATGCCTGCTACAAACAAAATGATGTTTACAATAATAAGGAAAATATATTTATTTGTAACTACATCTGATATTGAGCTGTATATCATTCCTGGAACACCGTTCATCTCGATGAAAAAGCCAAACAAGCCGGCAGTTCCAATTACTATCATGATGATTGAGCTGCTAATGGCTGATTTCTTTAAGGTATCAGCAAGCTGCTGAATAGTAATATCCCGATAAATAAAGAAACCGACAACAAAAGAGTAAACAACTGCAATAACTGATGCTTCTGTCGGAGTAAATACACCTGAATAGATGCCTCCCAGCACAATAATAGGCATTAGAAGTGCAAGGAACGATTTCTTAAACGACACGAGGACATCAGGGAAGCTCTTCTTCTCCTCCCCAACATAGCCTCGGCGGTTTGCGATGATATATGCACTGATCAAAAGCGAAAAAGTAATTAATAAGCCCGGGAGGATGCCCGCAATAAAAAGGTCCCCTATAGAAACTTCCGCCGCGACACCATATAATATCATGGCAATACTTGGCGGAATGATAATCCCTAAAGCACCTGCCACCGCCTGATTGGCCGCAGCATACTCAATTTTGTAACCTCTTGCCACCATAGCCGGGATGAGAATAGAACCAATCGCCGCTGTTGTGGCGGCACCTGATCCTGAAATAGCTGCAAAAAACATTGATGTAACGATCGCTACCATAGCTAATCCGCCAGTAAAGTGACCCACCAGAGCACTTGCGAAATTAACCAGTCTCTTCGACATGCTTCCAGCGCCCATCAAATTTCCGGCAAGAATAAAAAACGGGATAGCCATTAATGGAAACGAGTTCATGGAAACAAATATTCTCTGCGGAATTATTTCCAATGGCAAAGTATCATGCATCCAAACCCCTAATGCCGTAGATAACCCCAAAGAGAAAGCGATCGGCACACTTAGAAAGATAAAGATGAATAGAGATATAAAGAAAACAGGCAGCATCATTTCACTCCTTTCTTTCTATGAACTCTTCCAAAATACATGTAATGGAGTTCATTAGAAGCAATACGCCTCCCAGAGGCAAAGAAAGGTAGATAAAGAACATTGATATTCCTGTACCAGGAGCAATTTGATTGCCAAAGCTTTGTGCTACCTTCCATCCAAACATGATAATTATCGTATAAAAAAAGATGGAAATGAGATGGACTATAACTGTCAGCCATTTCTTCACTCGTCCCCTTAACATTTCCGGTACGACTTCAACGGATATAAGCTGGTTTTCCCTAAGCGCAAGCGAGGCGCCAATCATTATCATAAATATCATTAAGAATCTTGAAAGCTCCTCTGACCAGGCCAAAGAAGAGCCGACTACGTAGCGTGCGATAACCTGCCAAAAGATAATAATAGTCATAAATGCCATGATAAAAGCCAAAGCATATCCAAAAAACTTGTTCAGCATATCGATGGTTCGAATATACAATCCGGGTATGCTCTTCATCTAATCAACTCCTTAAATGAAGAGGGCAACAAATCATTCAATTCATCATTGCCCTCTCAGTAGCCTAATAATCCAGATTTTTTACTTTTTCAATGATTTCTTCCCCAATTTTTGGTGCCCACTTTTCATAGACAGCATCGGTTTTCGCTTTAAAGGATTCTTTATCCGGCTCTGTCAGCTCCAATCCCTGATCTTTAAGGAATTTGGCTGCTTCATTTATTTTATCTTCATTTGCCTGTCTTCCAATTGGTTCTGCATGTTCAGCAGCTTTTATAACCGCATCCTGCTGATCTGGAGTAAGACCATCAAAAGTAGCCTTGCTTATAGAAATTGGGCCAGGCGCATATCTGTCCTCCAACAGGGCAACATGACTTTGCACTTCAAAAATCTTGGATGTTTGGATGGTTGCTAATGAGTTGGAATGACCGTCAATAACTCCTTGCTGTAATCCAGTAAATACTTCAGTCCAGGCCATTGGTGTTGCATCTGCACCATAAGCCTTCCATGCATCAATTTGCAGCTCATTTTCCTGAACACGCACCTTCAGCCCTTTTACATCTTCCACACTGTTAATGGCGTTATTTGAAGATGTTGCTACAAAACCATTTTCCACCCAGCCAAGCACCTTAACATTTGTCTGCTCTTCAAATTTTTGAGCCAGTTCATCTCCAATTTCTCCATCTAGTACTGCATGTGCATGCTCTCGATTATCGAATAGGAACGGCAGATCAAACATATTAAATTCCGGAACCCAATTTCCCATAGGACCTGCAGATTGAATAGCCATATCCAGAGAACCCATTCCCATTAATTCAAATACTTCTCTTTCTCCGCCAAGTGCATTATTATAATGTATTTTTACTGTCATTTGATCATCTGTTAAGTTCTCCAGTTCCTCTTTAAATGCCTTTGCTGCTACATCAAATTTTGCTCCCTCAGGCTCAGGAATACTTAATTCCAGTACAGTTTGCTTTCCTTCTGCTGCATCTGCACTAGCCGATTTCTTTTCTGATGATCCCCCTCCGCACCCTGCTAAAGTCAAAGTTAAGATCGTTGCCAGTGAAGCCGCTTTCAATGCTTTTTTCATTTTAAATCCCCCTTTTTATTTTTAGAGCCTTTTGAAGATAAACTCCTCAAAAATAACTCCAAATTCTAAAATCCTCTTCTATTAATCTTGTAAATGATTGGGATATACCATGACTTTTAAACTTCCGCTTCGGTTTGTATGAGCCTGGTTCATTGCTTCCTGGATATCTTCCAGCGGATATTTATCTGTGATGATGGGTTCTATCTTGCTGCCGATAGTATCTAGCAGGCTGATGGCCAAAGGGTAGGTATTCGTATAACGATAGACAGAAAAAAGATCTATTTCTTTTTGAAGCATTAATGTGATGTTGAGAGGCACTTCTTCAATTGCCGGAAATCCGATAACAACAACGGCGCCGCCTCTTTTCGCGGATTCAATTGATGATTGTAATACTTTAGCGTTTCCGGAGGTTTCTATAATCATATCAACGCCTAAGCCCGAGGTTATCTCTTCAATGAATGCATTCAGATCTTCATTTGCAGCGTTAACTATCTTTGTAGCGCCAAATTTTCTGGCTGTTTCCAGCCTTAATGGCTCGATATCACTGACAATGATCTCCTTTGCACCAAATGCTTTTGCCGCTATGACGGTCATCAAACCTACAGGTCCCATACCTGTAATGGCTACGGTGGAACCAGGAGTTAAGCCTCCGCGTTTTACGGCATGGATCGATACGGATAATGGCTCTGCAAGAGTTGCATTTTCGTAAGATAAAGAATCGGGAATTGGAAATAGAAAATCCTCCCGGTGTCTTAAATATTGAACGAAAGCCCCTTTTACCGGCGGTGTAGATAAAAACTGCACGTCGGGACATAGGTTATACCTTCCCTCTTTACACCATTCACAGTTCATGCAAGCAACACCCGGTTCTACAGCTACACGATCTCCAACCTTAAATTTTGTTACTTCTTCACCTATAGACACAACGATTCCTGCACACTCGTGTCCTTGTACATGCGGATACTGGACATATCTTTTGCCAATGCGCCCATGAGCAAAATAATGAATATCCGAACCGCATACCCCAACGGCCATTAACTTGACCAGTACTTCTTTACCAGTCACATTAGGGACTCTTTCTTCTTCAACACTAACTTCCAAAGGTCTTTGCAAATAGGCAGACTTCATTGTCTCCGGAATAAGAACATCTTCTTTTTCACTAGCTGCCAATTTTGTCTTTGACATCTGGCTTCCTCCCTTCGGAATATATCAATTGCATTTAAATGAACTTTATGAGGAATGGCTTAAAAGCACCTTCCCGCATTGCTTTTGTTCACATAGATCAAACGCTTCTTTCCATTGTGTCAGCGGAAGCTTATGGGTAATGATTGGCTGAAGGTTTACTTTCTTTTGATCTAATATCTGTATGACTCGATTCCATGTTTTCATGGAATGTGCAAGAGAACCAAATAGCTGTATTTGTTTGTACAAAATGATATCAAAATCCATTGTGATTTCTTTGCCTGCTATGCCAACTTGAATATGCTTGCCCCGTTTTTTTAAAGCTTTAAGGCAGCTATTGATTGATGGGGCAGCACCTGCACATTCTACCGTTACATCAGCACCCATACCATTCGTTTCATTCATCACAATGGATTGCAAGTCATCAACTGTTACATCAACGACAACATCTGCTCCGAGTTTTTTGGCAATTTCCAACCTCATTTTATCTGCAGATGTTCCTGCTACAATGACTTTACAGCCTTTTACAGCCAGCAAGGACAAACAGATGAGGCCAATAGGACCTGGCCCGGATAATAAAACGGTATCGCCAACTTGAATATTTGTCAGCTCTTCAATGGCCTGAACCGCACAAGCGAGAGGTTCGGATAATGCCGCCTCCTCAAGACTTACATTGTCAGGAATCTTATAAACCATATCTTCTCGAACTACAGCATATTGCGTAAAACTGCCATCCACTCCATGCCCCATTCCCCGGCGTTCTGAACAAAACATGTAATATCCTGTTTCGCAGTAATGGCAGGTGCCGCATGTAATGGCAGTTGACCCAAGCACTGCTACCCGATCTCCCGATTTCACCTTTGAAATATTTTCTCCTGTATCAGCTACAACCCCCGAGAATTCATGACCTATAATGACAGGCGGATAACTTTTAAAGGTCTCATGGTAAATATGTAAATCCGTGCCGCAAATCCCCGTAAACTTCACTTCGATTTTCACTTCATTTGGACCCATAGTGGGTTCATCAATGTCTAAAAGGTCAATATTTCCAATCCCTGGCTCTGTTTTTAGAAGTGCCTTCATTGCATTCTCCTCCTTCAGTACAGTAAGCGCTTACCTTTTTCTATAAAAATAAAATCAAGTGGAAAAGTTTCAATTTAATCATTGGTTAGGAGCCTTTTGTTAAAGCGCTTACTTTTTGAAAAAAATAATTTTTCACAAAATGGAAGGCCTTTTAAAAACAAAAAGTTCTTTTAAAGGCCTTTTAAACCCTCTGCCGATCTAGACCAATGCTTTTAATTACCCTTCTAATTTAAAGAGGGTTTTCACACATTTAGTTAAGCGCTTTATCAAAGGTGTTGATATTATTTTATTCATAATATTATAAAAAATCAATAACTTTTATAAATTTTCTAATTTTTCTTTCAGGTCTTTATTCCTGTTTTTTGCTGTGGAATTTCGGGTGATTAGAGAAGGCAGTAATGTCAAACGCATTTTTTCTTTTTTTTCTCCTTTAATCATCGAAATGATCAAATCCAGCACTTCTCTTCCCATATGCTGAATTGGCTGGGCAACCGTAGTTAATGGAGGCTCTACAATTGTAGCAATAAGAGTATTATCGAAACCCACAACTGAAATATCCTCAGGCACACGCATACCCTGTTCTTTAACAGCCTGGATTGCTCCGATTGCCAATAAATCGTTGCATGCAAAAATAGCTGTTGGCGGCTTATTGCCTTTAAGATATTTAGCTGTCATAAATTTTCCAGGTTCAACATGACTAATCCCATTGATATATTCAAATTCCTGGGTAAACTCTAAATTACTCTCTTCTAATGCCTGCTTGAATCCCCGCAGCCTCTCCCTGTTGCTCCAGACATCCCTGGCAATCACACCTATGTTTTGATGGCCAAGTTCCATTAAATGGGACGCAGCCAAGTAACCGCCCATGAAATCATCTAATGCAACCGTATTTATTGAAAACATTGGAAGATCACGTGCTACTATCGCTACAGGAACATCTTCCTTTACCAATTCTTCCACTTTATTTAAATCTTCAAATCCAGATGCTAAAATGAAGCCATCCACACTTTTTCTTTTTAAAAGAGCAAGATATTTGTTTTCCTTTTCTGTTTGGTAATCAGTACTGCAAATAACAAGGCTGTATCCAAATTCATGTGCACGATCCTCTATGCTGCGTGCAAGCTCTGAGAAAAATGGATTAGCAAGATCCGGAATCAGAAGGCCGATTGTCTTTGTCTGTTTTCCCATTAATGCAGAAGCCATCATATTGGGCTGATAATCCAGCTGTTTCATGACCTCCAGTACTTTCCTTTTTGTTTTTTCTCCAATTCTTCCGGTATTATTAATAACTTTAGAGACGGTAGCAATTGAGACATTTGCTTCTTTTGCAACATCATATATGGTTACTTTCATGTCCTCTCTCCTTGTTCCATCTTAGCTGATTTCATCTGTGTCTCAGATAATAGTTTTTAGCCTACTATTAATCATCAAAACACATTTTAGTTAAGCGCTTTCTTTATCATTTATTATTATTAATCAATTTTCCAAATATATCAATAGGTTATGATTATATTTTTGAATTTTCGAAAAATGATGCACCTTGTCCAATGAATTCAATCGGCAAATTAAAATGCAAAAAAGGATTCCACCCGAAAGCGAAATCCCTTTTGATAAAGCATATTATGAAAACAGTTTAATCAAAAAGCTCAATAAAATCCCCACAACCCCAAAGTCCGAATCTCCAAAAGTAGTTCCTTCAAACCCTAGTGATCCCAGTACCGGCAGCAATAAGGCCGGAAGGAATGAGATTAATAGACCGTTGGCAAATGCTCCGATCATGGCTCCTCGTCTGCCTCCAGTGGCATTTCCGAAAACCCCTGCCGCTGCACCTGTGAAGAAGTGCGGAATCAGGCCTGGCACAATTATTTTCAGGCCGAATAATGGAAGAAGGAACATGGAAAGCAAACCAGCTACGAAGCTGAATAGGAATCCGATAATAACTGCATTTGGAGCAAAAGGGAACACTGCCGGGCAATCAAGGGCAGGCTTCGCATCTTTAACCACTTTATCAGCGATTCCTTTAAAAGCTGGAACGATTTCTGCAATCAGCATCCGCACACCGGCAAGGACTACATATACACCAGCTGCAAACGTAATGGCCTGCATGAGCGAGAATACAAGGAAGTTAACTCCGCCGCTCAATTCAGATTCTACATAGCCTTTTCCGGCGATCGGCGCCACAACCAGGAAGAGAATCGTCATTGTGAGAGACATCGCAACAGATGTATCGCGCAGGAATCCAAGTGATTTTGGCACTTTGATATCCTCCGTCGATTTGGATTTATCCCCTACACGCTTTCCAATAAAGCCGGAAACAAAGTAGCCGAAAGATCCAAAGTGGCCGACAGCTATGCTGTCATTGCCAGTGATTTCGCGTACATATGGCTGGACAAGCGCAGGCATGAATACCATTAATAATCCTAGAATAATAGACCCGATAATGATCAATGGAAGCCCTGTTACTCCGCCAGTTGCAAATACAGCTGAGATAAGGCAAGCCATGAATAAAGTATGATGGCCGGTAAGGAAAATATATTTAAACGGTGTAAAACGGGCAATTATTATGTTCATGACCATCCCGAAAAGCATGATCATCGCAGTTTCTTTCCCAAATGTCTGCTGGGCAATCGCTACGATGGCTTCGTTGTTCGGAATAACGCCCTGGATATGAAAAGCCTTTTCAAACATTTTTCCGAAAATATCAAGTGAGCCTATTAAGATGCTTGCTCCTCCATTCAGGATGAGAAAGCCCATAATCGTTTTAAGCGTACCTGATATGACATCGGCAATGCCCTTCTTCTGCAGAAGCAAGCCAAACAAGGCGAATAAACCAACCAGGATGGCGGGCGTGCCCAGTATATCATTCATGATAAAATCAAACATGTTTACCCCTCCTTTTAAATCCTCTGTATCTATCTTTCATCTAACAGTTTTTCAGGTTATACTGTATTTGTTCTTTTTATTTTTCAGCGGGCGAGTCTATCGCCTGCCCTTTCTTTCTCTATTATGATAAATGGGATTCCAATGCAGCTTTTAGCTCGTTTTGGTCAAGGATGTTTGTCAAACCAATGATCGTTCTTGTTCCGTCATCCAAAGTGGAAATCAGGTCTTTAGATCCCAGGTAGATATCTGCTTTTTCAGATTTAGCCGTAGTTAAATCAGTATGTGAAACATCTGCTTCCACTCCCAGTTGGCTTAAAACTGTTTTCACATTCATTTCTACGATAAAGCTGCTTCCAAGTCCGTTTCCGCATACTACTAGAATTTTTTTCATTTTTTTTCCTCCTTAGTCTTGTGAATATTGATTAATGATTTCTAATACGTCAGCTTGAGTATCAGCATTCTGCAGTTTTTCAAGGTTATCGCTGTCAGACAGCATTTTAGACAGCTGGGATAATGCTTTTAAATGGGTTTCATTATCGATGGCTGCCAGCACAAAGAATAATCTTACCTGATGCTCCGGCTTTTCCGAAAAAGCACAGCTTTCCTTTAATTGCAGGAAGCTCATTCCCAGCTTGTTCACGCCAGCTTCAGGGCGGGCATGAGGAAGGGCTATTCCCGGCGCGATGACAATATATGGTCCCATTTCATTCACGTTTTCAATCATGGCATCAATATAATGCTGGCTGATGGATTGATCGGCCAATAGCGGCTGTGATGCCATTTGCAGTGCTTCCTGCCAGCTTGCAGCCGAATCTGCAAATTGAATTTTATCGGCGGTTAGAACTTCATTTAACATTGGCTTTTGATCCACCTCACTTTTTGCTTCTTTATTTGATTGATAGTAAACCTTCAATTCCTGGATCAGCATGCTTTCGTCATTTATATCTGCATGCTTCCGGATAATGTCCATCAATGCGTCTATGTTTTCTGATTTCGGCCTTTTTTCTGATGCCTGAACCTGCTTAAGCAGAGATTCCTTCTCAGACGGGTTAAGAATCGGATTTACAATAAACACCGGTACATGTTTCCGGGATACTGGCGTTGTCGAAATGACAAAGTCCAAATCTGCCAGGGACGCTTTCTCATATTCACGGACGGTGTATACATTCGCCACATCGACAAACGGCATGAGATCTTCAATTTGTTTCTGAAGGATTCGTGACGTGCCGATTCCGCTGGCACACACCACAGCCGCTTTTTTGCGGGCTTCCACCCTGACGCCTTCTTTATCAATCCAGCCTCCAAAGTGCATCGCAATATAGGCCGCTTCATCATCAGATACTTTTTTGCCCAGCACGTATTCAAAATGATGAACCACTTTTTTGGTTAGAATAAACAGATCCTGATAAGACTCCTGTACAGATTTGGATAATGGATTCTCCAGTTCGATCCCATATTTGATTCGGAAGTAAGCGGGCTTTAAATGAATCAATAAATTCCGTTCAAGCTCCTTCCGATTTTGGAAAAATACGCACGCATATTTTTGAAAATCATCGACCATTCTTACTGCCATTGATTTAAGGATCTCAAGGTCCTGGTTTTCCAGCTCATGTGTATCATAGTCGCTTATTTTCGCACCCAACAGGTAGGTTGCAAGATAACAGGCTTCATCATCAGGAACTTCAAGCTGGAAACCGCTTTCAATTTTCCGGCAAATAAATCGAGCAGCGGTGTACTCTTTTGTTTCTTTAATGACCTGTTTTTCAACAGGATCCATCTTGATGTATTTTTCCTGGTTAAACCTTTTGATCAGCATAAATATATGGGCACTCAGCGTCTCCATTACTTCATCTGTGTAATGAACACCGGAAAATGATTCACTTTCATTCAGAATCTCATAGATCGTTTCTAAATCAGTACGCTGAAACATTTCAGGTGACAGTCCAGGCGTGTCCTGGATGGTTAACTGAACTTCGGATAATAGATCATTCCAGCCGCGATTGGTTAAAACCTGTGATAGGCAGTAAATCAGCATTTTCCGCTTATCCTGCTCCTCACCGGCAATAAAGTAGCCTGAAGATTTATGGAAATTCAACTGAACCTGGTACTGGTTAAGCTGCTTTTTTAATTCCTTGATATCTGCCAGAAGCGTACTTCTGCTGACACCCAGCTTATCCATCAGATCCTGCAGATAAATGGTTTTCTCGCGGGTCAGGATGAGTATGGCAGTCCAGGCCATTCTTTCTTTTCGTGAAAACTCATAACCGGCAGCTTTATCAAACGAGTGCAGCCGCTGTTTAACCTGCTGCTTTTCTTCTTCATCAAGAAAAAATCCAGCAGCACGGATATACTTCAGCTCATCTAAACCCTGGTCTTTGAGCCAGCTATTAATTTTGTCAACATCATAATAAACGGTCCGCTTGGAAATCTGTAATTCTTCCATAAGCTCCTGCGGAGAAACATGTGTAGGCGCATGGACCATTTTCGTCAAAATCGTCATGCAGCGCTGGTCAAGAATCATCGGGAGCGCTCCCTCCTTTACCTGATTCTATAATAGTAAGTTTGCAAAAAGTCAGACTCTAAATTCATCGAATTGTCTGCTTACTACGTATTATACTCCTGTATTACACAAATTGAAGTCCGAATTCTGTAAGGTGGTTTTTGCAAGGATTGGACTCATGGATAATCAGCGGAAATAAAAAAACTTCCTGATTGAATAGGAAGTGGAGGATATGCTTATTCATTTCCCTTAACAATGTGTCCATCTGCATCATAAACTGTAACCTCAACCGGCAATTTAATTTCATCTTTCTCGAAAACAGCATACCAAACCCACAAGTTATCCCGAACAAGAAAGCGGGTTGGCTGGATATTTCCTTCACTGTTAATTATGATGGTTTTGGCATCATCCTCAGCAAATCCATATAGGATGGCAAAATCCTTCTCAGACTTATTATCTGCCCGCCAGTCGATGGCTCCCCTATCTCCTTTTTCTTCGCTGAATTCCTGGAAATCCATCATCGGATATATGAACTTCTTAAATTCTGTAAATTCCTGATTGGTCAGAACAGGGATAATTCCCGAATTGGTCTCTGCAAAAACTAATCGTGAATGGGGGTCAAACAATAGAACCCGCTGGCAGTCTTCGCCAAATTGTTCTGAAACTCTTTCACAGATATCCTTTTCCAGGGAAACAGCAGGGATAACTGGCTTTGCAGGTTCTGCGGTGTATGAAGCCAAAAAATAAATTACACCGGATATTAATCCTAAGCTGAGTACTGCGAGTAAACTTTTTTTCATCTCACTCACCCCCCCTCTAATTCTTATCATATTATATTTTTCAAGAAATAAAAGATAAAAAGAAAAAGCGAATCCCGCATATGCTCCAGCGAAATTCGCTTTTCAAATTAAAATGTAAAGTTAATCAAATTCTCCCGCTTCTCCTTAAGCCCTCTCACAATCCCCTCATAGCTCAACAGATCCCCTGTGAGGGTTTCATTCCGATCCTTGATCATTCTCGAGACCTCATCCGGATTCGGTCCTCCCTGAAGGCTGCGGATCTGCACAAAGTATTCAGGAGAAATGATTTTCTTCCACTCTTCCTCTGAAAGGGAAACGGGAACATATCCCTGAATGACTTCATTCACGTCCTCCACTTTCCAGTCGCACAGTTCTTTCTGATCCTTCACGGTTTGTTTTGAAATATAGCTGGCAATGGAGTGGGCCTTCCGGAAAGGTATGCTGTAGTCTCTTGCCAGAGTGTCCGCCAGTTCGGTGATCGTGATGCACGACTTTTTGGCCATTTCTTTTGCATGGTCTTTATTGACTTTTAAAGTGGCAATCACTGCGTACATCAGCTTTAATACCCGATTGGCATTCGTAAAAGCACGATACAAATGAGGCTGCAGATCATCTTCTGTATCAACGATATCCCCAAATGGCGTATTATGAACCATGTTCATGGCTGCATATGCTTCACCGTAGGCGCTGCTGGCAATGGATCTGGAGTGCTCAATGGAAACGGGGTTCCTTTTTTGAGGCATAATGCTGCTTACCTGCACGTAAGGATCCGCCACCTGGAAGGTGCCAAACTCTCTTGTTACATGCTGAAGGAAGTCCTGGATCCACCGGCCGGTATTCACCATGCAGGTCATCAGGGCTGATGAGGTTTCCAGCAGGTAATCTGCTCCCGCAATCGAGTCATATGAGTTTTCAATAATTCCTTCAAATCCCAATAGGTCACGGGTGCGGTCCCTGCAAATCGGAAAACCGGTCGTCGTAAGAGCCGCTGCACCGAGCGAGGATTTGTTAACGGTTTTATAAGCAGCCCAAAGCCGTTTAATATCCCTTTGGAGAACATCATAAACGGCCAGGAGATAATGCCCCAAAGTGGTCGGCTGGGCCGGCTGTGTATGGGTATAGCCGGTCATATAGGTCTCTTTATGCTCTTCAGCCTGCTCCAGCAATGCCTCACTAAGCTGATAAGCACTTCCAAGGAGCTGCAGCAAATGTTCTCTTAGCACCAGCCTGTACATCGCGATCCCCATATCATTCCGGCTCCGGGCAATGTGGATTTTTCCGGCCAATTCATCGCCAATCTCTTCTCCTATTTTCGCTTCCATCATAAAAAAGAGATCTTCAAATTGAGGCTGGTAGGATAATGAGCTGGTGTCTGACATTGCCACTTTATTAATTCCTTCCAGCATGGTTCTTGCTTCTTCTTCAGGAATGATCCCCTTTTCTGCCAGCATGATCACATGTGCCCGATGAATATCGAACATGACATGGAACAGATAGTCCCGCTGGTCATTAAAAACGGGCATCAGCAGTTCTTCTGCATATGTTTTGCCGGGAAAGACAAGGCCTTCATTTTTAATAAACTCTTCTAATTTGCTCATTTTTTCAACTCCGTTTTAAGACAATGATTTTTCAGCCTTAACTCCAAAAAACTTGTTTGATATGAACAGAACCAGTGCGATTAAAGTAATCTGGATCATACCGTAAGCTGCCGCCTGGCCCATATTGAACATTCTCAGCTGATTCATAATCTCGATGGAAATAGGGCGGTTTGAAAGGGTATACAGCAATACCGAAGTCGGAAATTCACCGACTGACTCCACGAATGCCAGTAATGTCCCTGATAAAACCCCTGGCATAATAATCGGAAGGATTACTTTTCTGAACGTATAGAACCACTTTGCCCCAAGGCTTCTTGAGGCTTCTTCTATGGAATCATCCAATTGCTCCAGTACAGCATTGGTGGATCTGACGACCAATGGAATATGGCGGATAAAATAGGCCAGAGGCAAAATCCAGAATGTGCCGACGAGAATGTTGCCAAATGAGAAGATGGTTGGCTCATTAAAAGCAAAAATCAGATTCATCCCGATAACGGTAGCCGGCAAAGCCCATGGAATCATAACTAAAATATCCACAAAGCTTTTTCCAACAAATTTCCGTTTAACGAGCACATAGGATGCCAATACCCCAAAGACCAGATTCCCTGCTGTAGCAATAACCGACAGGATCAAGCTATTTTTCAATGGCTTGAATATGTTCGGATCCTGGAACAACAAACGATAATTTTCAAAATTAAATACCGATGGATAGGTCTGCCACGTCCAAGTTCCGTCCGGTACGAGCGATAGAAGGAGAATCGTGAAATGCGGAAGCAGCAGAATGATGACTCCCACGATTCCTGTAAAGACCAGTATCCACTTCAAAACAGGATTATTGACTTCACTGCGATGGGCGCCAATTCCTTTAGATGCCATCCGGTAATCCTTGCGGTTTTGGTACCAGCGCATAAACAGCAGGAAGCTGATCGATACAACCGATAATATAACCGATTGTGTGGCGGCCACTTCCATATCGCCATTAATCTTCGAAAAATAAATCTGCAGGCTCAGCACCCTGAATCCTCCTGCCAGGAGAAACGGCGCACTGAAGGATGCCATTGAGATCATAAACACCAATAAAGATGCGGCTACAATAGCCGGTGTCAATAATGGAAAGGTTACTTTCCAAAACACTTTAAAACGATTGGCCCCCAGATTGTACGCAGCTTCTTCAAGAGATGGATCAATTTTATTAATGGCTGATGAAACAGTCATATAGAAATACACATACATAGTATATGCATGGACTATCAAAATGCCTGATATACCGCCTATTTTGAAAGGCACTTCATCCAGCCCGAATAGGTCTTTAATGGCATTGGGAATCAATCCGGTTTCCCCATACAGGAACATGAACGCCATTACCCCTACCAATGACGGCAGGACGATCGGCATAATGGCAGCCGATGCAAAGAAGCCTCTGCCCGGAAAATCATACCGGTTAAAAATGAATGCCAGCGGGATGCCGATCAGTGCACTGGCCAGGACACTTAATACCGAAATATATACAGAATTCCACAGGGCTTCCAGATTGGTCTTGGATTCCTGGGTAAAGAAGTCACTGTAATTCCCGAACGTCATGCTGCCTTCTTTTTGAAGGCTCTCCATTATGGTGCGTAAAGAGGGGTATAGAACATAAGCTATGAGAACCAGCAGGACCGGAATAAGGAGGAGCAGAGTCAGCCTTGTATCCCGATTCTTAATCATGATGCATCACCAGTCACCACAGGAATGATCCGCATCTGCTCTTCAGGCAATTCCACCCAAACCTCTGCACCCGCCTGCAGGTTTCTGGATAAGCCGCTATTCAGGGCATTCACCTGGAGCTTAAGGCCTGCAGCCCTGACCACAACATTGATGAGGGAGCCAAAGAAATGAACTTCCTCAACCATTCCTTTGAAGATATTTTTCCCTTCCGTCTCTTTTTCCAGTATTTTAATAGATTCAGGACGAATGGATAACGCCAGGTTCCCTTTGTTTTCCTGATTATAATTAAATGGGGCATTCCGGACGGAAAGCTCACTGGCACTTTCACCGTTCTGCACTTGTACAAGAATGTTTTCATCTTCTATCCTGCTGATCTTCACAGGAAGCAGATTGATTTCCCCGATAAACCCCGCTACGAAATCATTGGCTGGTTCATTATAGATTTCCGAGGGTGTTCCCACCTGGTGGCAGACCCCAAAGTTAAATACCGCAATCCGATCGCTCATGGATAGAGCTTCTGCCTGATCATGAGTAACATAGATTGTGGTGATATTATAATCTTTTTGCAATCTCAGTATTTCGCTTCTCATTTCATCGCGCAGCTTGGCATCCAGGTTACTGAGTGGCTCATCCAGGAGCAAAATCTCCGGTTCAATCACCAATGCCCTTGCCAGCGCGACACGCTGCTGCTGACCTCCGCTTAACTGGCTCACCTGACGATCGGCGTACTGCTCAAGCCTCACCTTTTGCAATACAGCCTTGACTTTTATATTGAGCTCCTTGGAGCCAAGTTTTCTAACCCTTAATCCAAAAGCGACATTCTCAAACACCGTCATGTGAGGAAAAAGGGCATAGTTTTGGAAAACCATGCCCGTATTTCTCTTTTCAGGAGGTACACGCGTCATATCCTTATCGCCGAAACGGACAACACCTTTAGTAGGATAATAGAATCCAGCAATCATCCGAAGTGTGGTGGTCTTGCCGCATCCACTTGGTCCAAGGAAGGTAAAGAATTCCCCATCCTTTATATCCAGATTTAAATGATCGACTGCAATAACCTTTCCAAAGGCTTTTTGGACATTATCTATGTTTATGGACGCCATACCTATTACACTTCCTATTCTTTAATTTCTTTTTCTCCGCTCTTAATGTTTTCATCCCAATACTTCATCCAGCTGTCGCTGTTCTCCTGGAATACCTTCCAGTCGATATCCATGCTCTTAATCTCTGTTTCTGTAATCCACTCAGGCAGTCCCTCTACGTCATCCCTTGTTGGAATGCGGTAGAATTCCTCTGCAAGAATTTTGGCTGCTTCAGGCGTGTTGACAAACTCATAGAATGCTTCAGCCGCCTTCGGATGCGGAGCATCATTCACAACGGCAATCCCTTCTGTCAGGACGGGTGTTCCGCTTTCCGGAATGATGAATTCAAATGGATAATTTTTATTTTCTTTTAACATGACAACGTCAGGCATTGCCCAGACAGATAGCTTTCCTTCCCCTTTGGCCACCTTGTTGTACATCATTTCAGGATTTGCTGCGTATTCTTTCGTGTTGGCATCCAATTTCTCAAGCCATTCGTAACCGGCCGCTGTATCCTTGGAGTCCTTAAAGTCACGGTAAATCATCGCTGAAAAAATCGTTCTCATTGTTCCGGATGCCAGCGGGTAGCGGATGATGATTTCATCCTTCCACTTCGGATCGAGAAGCTCATCCCAGTCTTTTGGCGCTTCATCTTCTGATAATTCTTTGCTGTTATACATAATGACTTCCGGTGTTTGGCTTGTTCCGGACCAGTGCCACTCAGGATCATGGAAGCCTTCTGCCAGACTTCCTGCATATGAAGGCTCATATGGCTTTAATAATCCTTCATCCTTTGCCTGATCGAAGTTTACAGATGGCGCTCCCCACCAGACATCAGCCTGTGGATTGTTTTTCTCGGAGCGGATCCGGTCCAGGATTTCCTGTGATCCCATATCAAGCCATTCCACATCAATCTGATATTTTTCCTCGAATTGCTGTTCAAACTTTGATAGAATATCCTTTCCATGCGGTGAATAGATAACTACCTTTTCTTCCATCTTATTCTCTTTCTCTCCCTGCTCATTCTCAGAGCTTGAGCTGGATCCCTGTTCAGAACTGCAAGCTGAAAGCATTAGTGCAGCCGAAATGGATAAAGTGGTTAAAATCGATGCCCTTTTCTTATTTTTCATTGAAAAATCCCCCTCGTTTAAGAAAATTTGATAATACTATCATGCTCCCGCAAAAAGAGTGAAACAGCACCCAGGACTCCCGCATTATCACCTAATCTTGAAATCTTTAATTCTACTGAACTTGGAAGATAGTGATTCACGATCCTGTCCAATTTAGGCAAAATGTAATCAGATGATTTTAGAACACCACCTCCTAAAATAATGACTTCAGGATTCAATAAGCTCGCGGCATTAATGATTCCATAGGCCAGATGTTCAATTGCTTCTTCAATGACCGTAATGGCTAATTTGTCGCCTTTTTTCGCAAGCGCAAAGGCCATTTCCCCCGGCAGTTCTCCCTTTATTGCCTGAGAGTAGGCAGGGTGGTCCGGATCCTGATGAATGACTTCCGTCAGTTTTTTTCCGATTGATTTTCCGCCGGCGACGCTTTCCAAATAACCGTAGCGGTGAAAGATTGGCTTAAAGTCTTTTTTCATGTCTGTTTTATCCGTCACCATATAGCCCATCTCGCCAGCAGCATTTGTATACCCGCGGTACAGCTGATTATTGATAATAATTCCGCTTCCAACGCCTGTTCCGACCGCCATAAACAGAACATTCTGTTTATTTTTCGCATTTCCGAGCCATTGCTCCCCAAGTGCTCCAACATTCACATCATTGTCCACATGAACCGGGAAAGAGAAGTATTTGTTGGCTTCCGCTAAGAACGGGTATCGAATCCAGTTGAGGCTTGGTGCTTCCAAGACGACTCCGCTGGATGTTTGTGTAATCCCCGGAACCCCTGCTCCCATTCCAAGCACCTGATCCAGGGGGATTTGGCATTCCTCCAGCATGGACTGCACTTCTTTGGCGATTTGTTTTAAAAGTCCAGATTCTAAAAATTGACAGGTTGAAAAACTGCTGGAATGGACGATGTTGCCTCCGAGATCGCTAATGACTGTCTTTACTTTCGTGCCGCCGATATCTGTTCCGATTACATAAGCCGCTTTTTCATTGAAATAAAGATGTATCGGTCTCCTTCCGCCTTGTGAAGACGATTCGCCTATCCCTTTTTCATACACCCACTTTTCCCCTATCAATTCATCTACCAGTAAAGAAACAGTCGGCTTGCTTATGGAAATCTTCGCAGCAATCTCGGCCCTTGAAGTCGGTGAATTTTCCTGAATCCATTGAAGTACTCTCTTTTTATTGATTGATTTCATTTGCATCGGTGTCCCATTAAAATTCATCACATCACGGCCTTAATTGATTTGGTTAGTAAATATTACTAATTAACTTCAATATAACCTACCTGGTAATCGTTTACAACCCATCATTTTTAATTTTATGATAATTGCGATTATTTATATGACTAAAGGAGGATTTTAATTAAATTAATTTTTAGAATATTGAATTATTAGCAGATTTACCCTATTATGAAATTTATTAGGCGGGTAGTTGCAGGTAGTTAGTTAGGATGTTTAACTAACCTGCTTTAGACCCATGATGAAAGGAGTGTAAGAGTAGCGCTGTTAAACCATTTTGAAAGGGGTTACACAAATTGAAAAAAATCTTTATTTATTTTTTGTCCTTAGCGTTAATTATCTCCCTTCTGCCTCTCAGCGGAAGTGCCCAGTCAGAAGAGCATGACCCCGACCTATGGAGTGCAGTGAAGCCGCTGGACACAACAGTCAGCTTTTTGAATACAGGAGCACATCCTGACGATGAGCGCAGTGACTTTCTTGCTTACTTATCAAGAGGACTTGGTGTTAAAACCTCAAGCCTGATTGCCAACCGCGGCGAGGGCGGCCAGAATGAAATCGGGCAGGAGCTTGGGAACGGCCTTGGAATTATCCGCTCCCGGGAAATGATTGAAGCAGCAAAGATCACCGGAGTTAAAGCCTACCATTTGAGTGAAACAACCTCTGATACCATCTATGATTTCGGCTTTTCCAAAACAAAGGATGAAACCTTAAGCCACTGGGGCAAGGACCTTACTTATGAAAGATTAATCCGTTTTATTCGTACTTACCAGCCAGATATCGTCATGCCATCCTTCAGAGACTCGGATACCCAGCACGGACACCACCGCACAATGACCATTCTCAGCCAGGAAGCCTTCAAAGATGCCGCAGATCCTAACATTTTTCCTGAACAATTAAAAGAGGGATTATCCGTCTGGCAGACAAAGAAGTTCTATTTGCCGGCAGACAGTAAAGATACAGCAGATACATCGATTGAAATAGGCATGCTTGATCCTATCTACGGCATGTCCTATCCGCAAATCGGCGAGGAATCACGCTATATGCACAAAAGCCAGGGAATGGGCAATGACATCCCTGTCGCGCCAAGACAAACGCATCTGGAGTTAGTAGATAGTGCGGTTGAAACAAATGGCAGCAATGATCTTTTTGCCGGTATCCCATATGATTTTAACGAATGGGCAAAAACGTTTCCTAAGAAAGAAAAAGCATTGCAGGTGCATTTTACAAAATTCCAAAAAAGCCTGGATGGAATTATCTCCAGCTACCCTAGCCGCCAGGTATTCAGTAAGACGCAGCAAGCATTAAAAGAAGCAGACCGTTTAGTAAAGAAAACGGAGAAATCCAAGCTTGATTCCCAGCTGAAGTCTGATCTTCTTCATAAGCTGGAAGTGAAAAAAGAACAGCTGCTGAATGTGAGCCTGGTATCCTCCGACCTTGAGATTAATGCACAGGCGGAGACCAATATCCTGACAAAAGGGCAGAAAACGGCTGTTACTGTTACCTTAACGAATAATGGCAGTCAGAAGCTGAAGAAAGCTGATGTTGAACTGATCACTCCTGAGGGCTGGAAGGTTTCTAATAAGTCCAAGGCTGCTGACCTTGCACCCGGTAAAACGGCTGAAGTTACTTTTAAGGTCCAAGTTCCAGCTGATGCAGCGTATTATCACGCATACGAAACCCCTGCCATACAGGCAAAGGTCAGCTATGAATCAGCCGGTGCAAAGACAGTGACTGTCTCTGAACTGGATGGCACCATTGCCGTACTGCCGGACGTTGGCCTTACCCTTTCTCCTGAAGATCTGGTTATAAATACCGCTGACGTTCAGGAAGAAGTGCCTGTAAATGTAAAAGTGAAAAATTACCGTGAAGGAGCTGCACAGGCTTCCGTATCCTTAAATGTTCCGGAAGGATGGTCAGTAAGCCCCGAAAAGGCTGAAGTTTACTTCGAAGCCTCATTGGAGGAAAAAGAGGTTACCTTTACACTGAACCCGCCTGCGGATATTCAGGAAGGTGACTTTAAACTATCCGCCGAGGCAGCCGTAAATGGAAAGAGCTTTGATTCAACAGTTCAAGAAATTCAATATGACCATATCGGAACATTTTATTACCTCTATCCAGCCCAGGTCAATGGGGTCGCCTTTGAATTGCTGGCACCAGAAGGCCTAAAGGTCGGCTACATTGAAAGCGGTTTTGATAAAGTGGCAGATTACTTGTCCAATGCAGGACTTGATGTGACGAAGCTTACTGAGACAGATCTTGCTTCAGGGGACTTAAGCCAATACGATACAATCGTTGTTGGTATCCGTGCCTACCTGTCACGTGAAGACTTAACAGCAAATAATGAGCGTTTAAAGGAATACGTCGCAAATGGCGGGCATATGGTGGTCCAATACCATAAGCCGAACGATGGCTGGGTGACGGAAGACACTGCCCCATACCCGCTGACTATCGGAAACCCATCCATCAGATGGAGGGTAACCGATGAAAATGCACCTGTTACCGTTCTGCAGCCTGAATCGCCGCTCTTCAACTATCCAAATAACATTACTGAAGACGACTGGGCCAACTGGATACAGGAAAGAGGATTATACTATCCAATGCAGTGGGATGACCGCTTTGAAACCTTCGTTCGCATGGGGGATCCGAATGAGGAGCCATTTGATGGCGGCATTCTCATGGCCGATTACGGAGAAGGCACCTACCTTTATACCAACCTGGTATTCTATCGCCAGATTCAAGGCCAGGTCCCGGGAGGCTACCGCATTTTTACAAACTTGATCAGCTACGGCCAAAATGAATAATTTATTATGGGCAGCTGCGTATGCGGCTGTTCTATTTTAATGCCCATGTGATTCAACTCACATCATCAATTTTCCATGTATTGTAAGATATAACTGAAGAGAGATGCCATCATGGAAAAGAACTGGTCTGCTTCCCTGGAGCATGGTGAGTATGTAAATAACCTAGGGCTGCTGCTCAATAATGCTATGGCAGCTGTCAGCCAGACAGCAAAGCGATACTATGTCAATATTGTCACACCGGGTAAGCTGGAAAATCCAGATGACTACTTAACAGATGGCACTTCGGAAATAAAGTGGATGTGGAGGGTATGGGGTGGGACATGTGGACTTTGCAAATTAAGTGGGAAAGCTGCAAATAGCAAGGGTCGTTTTGCAAATAGCAGCCTACTTTCTGCTAATAAAATATTCGGGAAACAGCCATTGTCTAATACTTGCATATAGAGTTAGATAATTTGCAAATAGAGCACAAAAACCTGCAAATAAACTCCTATATAAAAAAATAAATTAAGATTACTATCGAAAATAACTTATTATCATAGAAAGGAGAGACATACTTGATTATTAAAAGCCTGAAAATCCCCGAAATTAACCTACAGCTTGAAGCGTTGTTAAGAAGAACGCCCGAACAGCATCCTGCGCGAGAAAAAATGACCTCAGATTATAAAATGAGAAGCGCTGGCTTTAAGGGAGAAGAAAGATTATTTTATTACTTAAGCTTTCTAGATCCTAAAAAATATTGGATTTTTCATAACCTGCGGCTATCAAGCGGAACACACTTCTTCCAGATCGATGCATTGCTGATAACTACGAACTACGCTCTCATTTTAGAAGTTAAAAATTGGACAGGAACTTTGATTTTCGACCCTCATTTTCAGCAGCTCCTCCGCATTCACAATGACAAAGAGGAAGGGTTTCACGACCCCATTTCACAAGCCCGACATCAGACGAATCAGTTTAGAACGTGGCTCAATTTTAATGGATTTCCCGGGATTCCTGTAGAATTCTTAGTTGTGATCAGCCATCCTTCCACCATTATTAAAACCGATAAAGATCCACTGAGTATATCTAACAAAGTTCTACACTCCCATCATCTTTTATACAGAATTAATGAGATTGAAAATAAGTACCCTCAAGAAAAAACTGACCCTAAAGAGATACGGAAGCTGTGCCGAACTTTGTTAAAAAAACATAATCCTTCACCATCCGAGATTCTCGAGCACTTCAATGTCTCAGCTGAGGAAGTTCTCACTGGTGTTAGCTGTCCTAAATGCACTTCCCTTCCGATGATTTTCCATTGGGGGAAATGGCACTGCCCAATGTGTATGTTTTCCTCCCCTCTGGCACATGAAGCGGCTATCCAAGACTACTTCCGGCTTATTAAGCCGTCAATTACCAACTGGGAATTCCGCTCATTTACCCATATACCCTCCCCCTATACGGCTTCAAGATTACTCTCCAGAATGAACCTTTCTTTTAAAAGAAATAAAAGACACCGAATTTATCAAAAATCCCCTGAATAGTGATTAACTGCACAAATATTTCTAATCAATTATTTTATAATCAGGCTGAATTGAGGTGCTAATATGGAACAGAACTGGTCTATTTCACTTGAGCATGGTAATTACGCTAGTGATTTGGAGCTTCTGATCAACGATGCGATGGCGGCAGTAAGCCAGACAGCTAAAGGATATTATGTCAATATAGTCACACCAGCTGAGTTAGGTAATCCCGATAACTATCTAACTGAAGCGCTGCTCATATACTTCGGAAATAAAGCAGACACTCAATTTATCGATCAATGCGGATGCGGGGGGTATGTTTTGAGGGTATGGAAAAACAAGTGAGGGACCTGACGATTTTGTGCGATTATAAGAACAGGCATGTCATTTTGAATTATTATTATGAAGAGGGGCTTATTGATCGGGATGGTATCAGCTTTAATGAGATTTACGTCCACGAGGGGACGATATATTTTATCAAAAACAGAAAGCGGATCGTAACCATCAACTCGAAGAAGTATCGTAATATATTGATAGGCGAGGATTTTCAAAATTACTATATTATGCGGAGAGATAAAAATCGTCTTGATATCTATTTTCCTTAAACGGAGCTGCGAAAGCGCTGGATACGCTTTTGCAGCTTTTTTTAATTTGGGAGGAATATATCTATTTGCAAGAAGCCTGAATCTATTTGCGAGCTCCCAGTTCTTTTTCCAAAATCTAAGATTCTATTTGCAATTTGATCATCCTAGACTGATCCCCGATCTATTGCTGCTCGTCTATTTGCTTGTAGCAGCCTGGTATTTGTACTTTTCCCGTTCTATTTGCAGAATTTATCCTGCTATTTGCAGCATACTCCGGTTTATTTGCAGAATCCCCGGTTCTATTTGCAAATCAACTAAGCGAGCCGTTTCCCGTTCTTATGCAGTTCATCTATTTGCAGTATCCAGCTAACTATTTGTAAATTACCTATTCTATTTGCAGAATTTCCAGTTCTATTTGCAGGGTTAAGCATCTATTTGTATGTTTCCGTGCTCTTTTTGCAGGGTTCACATTCTGAACCTGCCGCCACATAAAAACAGACCCGCCAAACCGGCGGGTCCTTTAATTTAATTCACTTTAAACTTCTTAATAGAATCCAGCAGCTCCTCCGCCATCCCCGAAAGCGAAGCAGCAGATGCCGCAATTTCTTCCATGGACGCCAGCTGCTCTTCTGTAGCAGCGGATACGTCCTGGCTTTCAGCTGTGGTGACAGCAGCAATTTCTTCGATTGCGCTTACGAGTTCCACCACCTGGTCGGCACCTTCGGCCATGTCCTTGATGGATGAGGAAACTTCCGCGATCTGGCCCGAAACGGTGTCGGCAAATTGCTGGATGTGGCTGAAGGCATCTCCTGCATTGTTAACCAGGTCAATTCCTTTTTCCACTTCCGCTGTTCCCTTTTCCATTGAAGTGATGGCCTTGCTTGTGTCCGTTTGAATCGTTGAGATCAGTTCGCGGATGCTTTCCGTCGATTTGGATGATTGTTCCGCCAGCTTGCGGACTTCATCAGCTACAACGGCGAAGCCTCTCCCGTGCTCACCTGCCCTTGCTGCTTCAATCGCTGCGTTCAGTGCGAGCAGATTCGTCTGATCGGCAATTTCAGAAATGACATTGACAATCTGGCCAATTTCCTCTGATCGCTTCCCTAATGTATGAACAATTGAACCTAGTTCAGAGACTGTTAGGTTAATATTTTTCATCTGGTTTGTTGAAAGGTCGATCGCTTCATTTCCTTTTACAACCACTTCATTTGTTTCATTAGCTGTTTGGGCAACGACATTTGTGTTGAGCATGATTCTCTGAATGCGGCCGGACATCTCTTTTACGACAGAAGTGCTTTCTTTCACCTTTTCCGTCTGCTGCTCAGTAGCTGTTGCTACTTCCTGGATGGAGTTGGCCACCTGCTCTGTTGCCATGTTATTCTGTTCGGAGCTTGCCGTCAGCTGCTCCGATGATGAAGCAAGGTGAACCGCTTTTTCACCTACCTGGTTGATTAATTGCTGAAGGGAGGCGACCATCTTATTGAAGCTGATGCCCAGTTTGCTGATTTCATCGTTATTTTTAACCTCAAATTTCTGAGTCAGGTCTCCCTCGCTGACTTTATCAGTTGCTGCGATCAGCTGATTGAGCGGGCGTGTGATCGACCGGACAATAAAATAGGAAATAAGTGCACCTATAAGTACGAAAATGGCTATGAATATAATCGTCGACACTAAGATAGGCTGTACGGCTGATGTTACTTCTTCCAGATTCATTGTGCCAAGCACCTTCATGCCTGTCAGGCCATTGGTGGTAAAGTGCATTTCTTTCTTTTCGCCATCAAGAGTGTATTCTACCTGCCCTTTTTCCTTTTCCAGTACTTCCGGCAGCCAGCTTCCCTCTGCCTCTGTGCCTGGCTTCTCCTGAGGGTGCACTAAAAAGCTTCCCTCCGCACTTAAGATAGCGGGATAGCCTTCTTTCCCAATCTTAATGTTATTGGATAGTTCACTTAGAGCAGAGAGACTTAAGTCAATCCCGATAACACCGGAGCTGTCGCCGAGCTTTTGGGCTACTGTGATTAGGATATTTCCGCTTACAGCATCAACATATGGCTCTGTGATAAAGGCTTTTCCCTTTGCCTCCATGGCTCCCTGATACCAGGGGCGTGTGGTTGCATCAAAGTCAGCCGGCAAATCTGCACGCGGATAAATGACTAAATCTCCATTTTCAGAGCCTGCATAAATGGCAACTGCCTCCGGATTCAGCTCTTTATATTGACTAAAGGCTTTATTCGTCTCCTCTAATTCCTCCGCAGTGTAAAAATCCTTCTGTATCCGCTTTGAAAAATAATTCGTATCTTCCATTTTTGTTTTAATAAAGTCCATGATAAATTGGTCAAGGATTTTTACATTGTCATCCGCACTCATTTCAATCTGGCCTGTTATTTCTTCTTGAGCCTTTTGATAGGAAATGTATCCAATTGAAGTCGATGGAATTAATAGAATAATAATAAATGAGAGCAATAATTTCTTTCTAATAGTAAATGAAAACAGCGACCCTTTTTCTTTCTGTTTTTTCTTTTTCATAATTGACCCCTTTTGAAAACTTAGTAATTTACCGCCTTAACCTGCGAGATGGCACCTTCGAGCTTCTCGTCAACGACCCTTGCATCGTCAATATGCCTCTGGATCAGCTCGTTCACTTGATCAAAAACTGACTTCGTCTCCGAAATCTCAGCGGCCACCTCCTGGGAATATCCCTTCTGAGCGTTTATCATTTCAATTACTTCACTGACTTCTGTTTCAACCGTATGGATAAGGCTTGTGATTGAATCAATTTTGCTGGTTGTTTGACCGCTGAGGGACATGCCATCTTTAATTAATTCGGTGCTTGCGACTGTGGAGTTCAGTGTTGCTTCAATATCGTCCTGAATATTTTTCGTCAGGGAACTGATATTAGCCGTACTCGTCGCTGTGCTTTCAGCCAGTTTCCGGACCTCATCCGCAACGACAGCAAATCCTTTGCCCTGCTCGCCTGCGCGTGCCGCTTCGATGGATGCATTCAAAGCCAGGAGATTTGTTTGTTCCGCGATATCTTTTATGACCTGAACAATCATCTCAATTTCTTTTGACCTTTTGCTCAGCGCCTCCATCTTCTGTGAATTCACTTCTAATTGCTCACCCAGCTGCTTAATAAGCTGTTCAGACTTGCTCACGGATCCACGGCCTTCCTCCGAGCTTTTTACCATCTCTTTTGCAGACTGGATCAGATTTTCCCCCTTATCAGATAAAGTGAGGCTGTTTGTAAAAGTAGCTTCACTATGTCTTTTTACGTTTTCAAAACCGTCTTTAATTTTCAAAACCAAATCTCCCAGCATGTAATGCTGTCCATTAACAATCTCATGCTGGCTTACCGTATTCGTCAAATCTTCATTAAAAGAATGAATCAGTGTCTGATAATACTTTTCCCTGCGCTGAAATTCTTCTTCAGCAGCCTGAATGCTTGATTCCAATTCCCTCTTTTCTTCCTCCAGCCGCTTCAACTTTCCTTTTCCGAACATCATTGATCTCCCCATCTCATTTATACTCCTTTATTATATCGACAGAAAACGTGAAATTTTGTGACCTTTTGCACTCTTTTTTTAAAATATATGGGTCTATGTGATTAACAAAAAGAGGCACCTGCATTTCATTGCAGGTGCCTCATCTCTCTTATTTTTACCAGCGTGCAGTCAGCATCTTTCTCCTCGTATAGAATTCCACACCATCTGTTCCGTTGGCGTGAAGGTCTCCATAGAACGAATTCTTCCAGCCGGAGAATGGGAAGAAGGCCATTGGAGCCGGTACGCCGATGTTGACGCCGAGCATGCCTACTTCAATGTTTTCTCTGAAGTAGCGGACGCTGCTTCCATTTTGAGTAAACAGGCAGGCGCCATTACCAAAGTCGGATTTGTTGGTGAGCTCGATTGCTTCTTCCAGGCTCTTCACACGTACGATGGATAAAACTGGTGCGAAAATTTCTTCTTTCCAGATTTTCATGGATGGGTTTACATTGTCAAAGATCGTTGGTCCAATGAAATAGCCATTTTCGTGATATGCTTCGTCTTTGCGGCCATCTCGCACAAGAGAAGCTCCTTCTTTTTCGCCAATTTCAATATAATTGCTTGTGCGCTCCTTGTTTTCCTGGCGGATAACTGGTCCTAAGAAGACATCCTCATCCAATCCGTTTCCAATAGTCAGCTGGCTTGCCTGCTCATTCAATTTCTCAACAAGCTCGTCGGCAACAGAATCCACAGCTACTACTACAGAGCAGGCCATGCACCTTTCACCTGCTGACCCGTAAGCAGCAGCAATTATTTCTTTAACAGCTCCATCAAGGTCTGCATCAGGCATAACTATAGAGTGATTTTTCGCACCAGCAAGCGCCTGTACGCGTTTGCCGTTCGCTGTAGCTGACTTGTATATATACTCGGCAACAGGCTGGGAGCCAACGAAAGAAATAGCCGGTACATCCTTATGGTCGATCAGGCTGTTCACCACATCATGCGCACCATGGACGATATTGAATACCCCTGCCGGCAGACCTGCTTCTGTGAACAGCTCTGCCAGGCGGTTAGCCAGGATTGGCGTTCTTTCAGACGGCTTTAAGACGAATGTGTTTCCGCACGCAATCGCAAGCGGGAACATCCAGCAAGGTACCATCATCGGGAAGTTGAAAGGCGTGATGCCGCCGATGACCCCAACCGGGTAGCGGTACATGCCCGATTCTATATTCGTTGCAATGTCAGGAAGCTGCTTACCCATCATAAGAGATGGCGCGCCTGCAGCAAATTCCACACATTCAATTCCGCGCTGAACCTCACCGTATGCTTCTTTATAGTTCTTGCCGTTTTCCTGTGTAATCAGCTTTGCCAGCTCGTCCCAGTTATCTACTAAAAGCTGCTGATATTTAAATAGAATTCTAGCTCTTTTTGGCACCGGCGTTTTGCTCCAGGTTTTAAACGCTTCTTTGGCAGCCTGAACAGCTTTATCGACATCTTCGCGGGTTGAGATCGGAGTGCGTGCAAGCTCCTCGCCCGTTGCAGGGTTTGGCACCAATTCGAATTTATCCGTGTTTGCATCCACCCATTCGCCATTGATAAAGTTCTTTAATACCTTTGTTGTTGTCGCTGTCATGAGTAAAATCCCCTTTCAAAATTAGAAGTCTATTGTTTTAAAAAATTGAATATAAGATCACAGCCAGGAATAACACAGCCGTTGGCATTGCTGCACTCAGGATAAAAATTGGCCAGTAGGAACGCTTATGGGTTTCCCCGCATATTGCCCGGATCGTCGTAACGACATAGCCATTATGCGGAAGTGAATCCAGACCGCCCGAAGCAAGTGCTGAAATCCTGTGCATCGCCCCAGGATCGAGGCCTTGGGCCATATACATAGGCGCCAGAATCGGAAGGGCAATCCCCAAACCGCCTGAAGCCGAGCCTGTAATCCCGCAAATCAACGTAACGGCTATCGCCAGTCCCATTAAGGGAGGTCCAGGAATATTGACCAGAGCATCGACGAATGTATCAAAGGCAGCAACCTGGGCGGCAACACTTCCGAAGCCCACAACCGCACACGTATTAGCCGCAGCGACTAAAGCATCCTGGGCACCTTTTGCCAAAGCCTCCCAAAATCCAACCAGATATTTAATCATCAATACACATGCCAAAATGATCCCGCTCGTCAGGGAAATTAAAGCGGCCGCCGTTGACGAAGTAAAGTTGGCTGCTGTGTTTAATATGGCAATAACGGAAGCCAGCGGCAATATCGCCATCAATACATGCGGGAAGTCCTTCCCTGCAGGTGCAGCATCAGGCCTTTGCATGGACAGCTCCGTTTCCAGAGCAGCCGCCGACTCATTTGCAGCACCGGACTGCTGATTCGGCAAAGAAAATACCTCTCCATTTTGAACCGCTTTTTTCACCATTCGGCTTAGTAAAATACCGCCTGTTATCATTATGATTAATGCCATTAACACTCCAATGATTCCACCTGCAGTCGGCTTTGTTCCGAAAAACTCAGTTGGAATCAGGTTTTGGATTTCCGGCGAGCCCGGTGCTGTCATCGTAAACGAAATCGAACCGAAAACCAAAGCGGCCGGGATAAAGCGATGCGGCAGATTGGCCACTTTAAATAAGGAAACAGCGATTGGATACACTGCGAAGCCGACTACAAACAAGCTGACGCCGCCATATGTCATAATCGCCGCTGCGGCCACGACAGCAAATACAGCTCTCGATGGGCCCAGTGTATCCTTAACCCAATTCGCAATACTGTCAGCCGCCTTAGTTACCTGCATAATTTTTCCGAAAACTGCCCCAAGCAGGAAGATTAGAAACCATGAGTAAAAATAATTTGTAAAGCCCGTCATATAATGCTCTGTCAGGGCAGTCTCAAGGTTAAGTCCTCCTGAAACAGCAACCACAACGGCGCTGATGATGGCGGCAATAATTATATTTACGCCTTTCATTGTTAGATACATTAATAGAATCAGTGAAGCGATTAACCCCAGCATTCCAAGCATCTGATTGTCCCCCTGTTACACTTTTTCTGTTTCAGAGGAAAACTGATATTCATAGCAAACATGGTATAGCTCTTCCAGCTCGCTCTGAGTCGGGACTCTTGGATTGTTGCCAGGGCTGCCGCTGTCAATCGCATCAGTTGCCATTTTACTTATCGCAGCCTTAAACGCTTCTTCGTCAATTCCCCATCCTCTTAAGTTAGGAATATTTAATTTCAAACACAAATCCTTAACAGATTGAACAGCGATTTCAGCTGCTTCTTCTCTGGTAAGGCTTTCATTATCAGGCTGAAAAATTCGTCCGATATCTGCTAAGCGATCAATACATGCTTCCTGGCTGAATTCCAATACGGCCGGCAAGAGCATGGCATTCGAGATTCCATGCGGTACATGGAATAAAGCTCCAATGGGACGGCTCATTCCGTGCACAAGGCATACGGATGCGTTTGAGAACGCCATTCCAGCCTGGAGAGAACCAAGGCTCATCGCCTCACGGGCATCGACGTTTTCCCCCTCATTGTAAGCGGTTAAAATATTTTCCACGATCAGTTTCATAGCTGATACCGCCATCGTATCGGTCATTGGATGTGCTTTTTTAGACAGATATGCTTCAATGGCATGGCTTAATGCATCCACCCCTGTTGCAGATGTAACATTCTTCGGAGAGGATATCGTGAGCAAAGGATCCACAATTGCTACACTCGGCATGAAGGCAGGCTGCTTAATCATCATTTTTACATCATTGAATGAGTTCGTAATGACTGTTACATCTGTTGCCTCTGAGCCTGTCCCGGCTGTCGTTGGAATGGCAATGTGAGGTACAGGCGCATTCTGTGCCAGTTTCCTTCCTCCCATATAATCGCCGATATAGCCGCCATTCGTTGCGAGAACGGCGATGGCTTTCGCCGTATCAATACAGCTGCCACCTCCTACTGAGATGACCATGTCGCATTGCTCTTTTTGAAAAAGCGTCAATGCTTCTACTACATACTCATCAGTTGGTTCAGATGCTACCCCAAGGTATACCTCGCTTTTTACTCCGGCTTCCTGAAGAAGAGTTCTGCATTCGCTTACATAACCGAGCTGATCCATTATTTTGTCACTGATTATTAATGCTTTTTTCCCTCTAAGCGCCGCTTCAGCACCAACTTTTTCGGAAGATCCCCTTCCATATAAGATCGCTTCCGGCACACGGAAAACTGCTGGTTTCTCCATTGAACATTCCACCCCTTTTGCTTCGTTACTACTATACTTGCAAGGAGTGTGCCAACTATGAAACCCAGTAAAGTCAGTGTTCTATTTCTGCCAAAGTGTAGCTGCTACACTACAACTGTAGATATCTTGTAGCGAAACCACTACACTACATTCACGTTATTCCATGCTTCTTCAGCTTTTGGTAGAGGGTCGTCCGATGTATCCCCAGTAAATCAGCAGCCTTCGATTTATTCCCGCCCGCCTTTCTTAAAGCATCAAGAATTAATTCCGATTCTCTTTGATTTCCCAGAAACCTGGCTTCCTCTATGGATCCGACAGCTAATGACGGTTCTTTCCCATCTTTAGTAATAGGTTCAGACCTTTTCAACATCTCAGGCAAATGGTGATAGTCAATGACCTTCCCATCCACCAGGGTAACCAGCTGCTCCACCGTATTGACCATCTCGCGAATATTTCCCCTCCATGGATGCCGTACAAATGCATTCACCGCTTCAGAGGTGAATATTTTTCCCGGTACCTGATACCTCTCACAAATTTCACTCAGATAATGGATCAGCAGGACGGGGATATCCTTTTTCCGTTCACGCAGCGGCGGGATGTGAAGCTGGATAATGTTCAGCCTGTAGTATAGATCCTCCCGGAACTCCCCTGTTTCAATCATTTGCATTAGGTCACGGTTTGTCGCTGCGATTACTCTGACATTGATTCGATACTTCTTCACACCGCCGACACGTTCGGCTTCTTTTTCCTGCAGAACCCGCAGCAGTTTGGTCTGCATGACAAGCGGCATCTCCCCGATTTCATCGAGAAAAATAGTACCGTTGTCTGCCAGTTCGAATTTTCCGGGCTTGCCGCCCTTTTTCGCTCCGGTAAATGCACCTTCTTCATAGCCGAAGAGTTCGGATTCGAATAAGTGCTCTGGAATGGCCCCGCAGTTCACACTGATGAACGGCCCGGTCGAAAAGGGGCTGAGATGGTGGATGCTTTTTGCGAACATCTCTTTACCTGTCCCGCTCTCACCCGTTATCAGAACAGTTGCCGCAGTCCTTGCCGCCTTCCGTGCCAGCCGCTTTACATCTGAGATGCCTTCGCTTTTCCCAATGATCTGATCAATCGTAATCCGGCTATCGCTTTCCTTTTTCTTTGTGAAAAGATCCGGCTTAGCCGTTTGATTTTCCTGCAGCCTTTCATAGATTTTATAAACCTCCGAGACCCCTTCAAAAATCAGCATTCCTATCGCCCCGACAATCTTGCCTTCCTTCTTGAGCGGAATCCGGTGCACCACCATGTCATGCCCCTGGATGTTCTGGAGAACCCCGCGTTCGGCTATTCCGGTCTTTACCGTCTCATGAAGATGGGTGTTATCGATTACTTCTGTCACATGCCTGCCAATCGCATCCTCCCGGTTAACTCCGGTAAAACGGCTGTATGCTTCATTGAATTCCTGCAGGATGCCGTTTTGATCAACAACGGCTATCCCCTCATAGGCACTTTCCAAAATTGCGCCAAGAGCACCATCTGAATTTTGCTTTTGCCTCAGGTTATGCAGGTATTTGGAAAGCCCGTCAAGCATATCCCTGGTTGTCAGGATGCCAAGCAATTTGCCATTTTCACCTATGACAGGAAGCTGATCATATGGAAGCGACAAAATATCAAGGATCGAATCATCTGGCCGGACAGCTGCCAGATTCGATTTGGGGATACTGCCAATCAAAGTGTCCCCTGAGTTTCCCTGGGAAAAGTAGTTAAGCAGCTTTCTTGATGTAATCATACCGACTAACCCATTCTGCTCATCCAATACTGGCAGGCTTTCCAGATGAAGATCCACCATCATTTTTGCAGCTTCACCCAGTGTTTGCCCCGGCTGAATACAAAAAGGGCTGGGTGTCATCCAGTTTTTCACATAGAGAAGCTCATCAATATGTAATTGCGGCACAAAGGATTCCTCCTTCTATTATAATTTTCTAAATTATAGCACTCTTAAAACAAATAGAGAGGATAGGTCAATTGCGAACTGCGCAGGAGCGTAGCTTTCTGTGTTGCCGATTGTGAACTTTGCAAATAAAAGCGGGTAACCTGCAAATAAAGATGTTAATTTGCAAATAAACTGTTAGAACCTGCAAATAAATGGCCAATGCTGCAAATAAAGGTGGGATTTTTGCAAATAAACCACTGCACACAGCGGCTTTTTATAAAAAGAAAGACAGAGAGACTAAACCCCTCTGTCTTTCCGCTAAAGCCATTTAGAAAATCGAAAATAAAATGACCGCTAAAATCACACCAAGTATCGGAACAATTACTGTCAATGCACCAAATGCCGGATAGGCATCCTTATGCGATTCACCGCAGATGGCACGGATGGTTGTCACAACGTAGCCGCCATGCGGCAAGGAATCAATCGATCCGGATGATATCGCCACAACACGATGGAGTTCACTTGCATTGACACCCATATCCAGATAATGCGGGGCAAGCAGCGGCAATGCGATGGATTGGCCACCTGAAGCAGATCCGGTCAGACCTGCAATGACAGCAACAGCCAGAGCTCCGCCGATTAATGGGCTTCCCGGAATGCTTGTCATGGCATCAACTGCACTTGCAAAGGCAGGTGTTGCTTTAGCCACACCGCCAAAGCCTACAACCGCAGATGTATTGGCAATGGCAATCAATGCGCCAATCGTTCCTTCAGACACGGCTCCCCATACATTTGTAAAATACTTGCGGTTAAGAAAATAGGTTGCAAAGCAGCCGCTCAATAACGCGATAATAAGGGCTGACTGTGCCAATGAATCATGGAAGATAAATGAAATCACAAGGACGACCAAGAGCGGAATCATACTTAACATCGGGCTTGGCAGGTTTTCGCGGATCAACGCAGAATCCGTTTCTCTTGCCTCAAATTTTTCTCCATTGCGGATCGCTTTGTTAATCATTTTCTTCAGCCACCAGTATCCAAATGCCATCATAAAGACAGCAACAATAAAGCTGACTTCCCAGGCGGCATATGGGGAAGTTCCCAGGAATTCAATCGGAATCCAGTTCTGGATTTCCGGTGAACCCGCTGACGTCATGGTAAATGTAGTCGAACCGAAGGCAAGAGCTGCCGGTATGAACCTTCTTGGCAGGTTGGCTTCCTTAAATAGGCTCAAGGCCATTGGATAGACGGAAAATGCAACAACAAACAGACTTACACCGCCATATGTTAAGACCGCACAGGCAATGACAACAGCCAACGCTGCCCGTTTCATGCCAATCTTGTCGATAATCCATTTGGAAACACTATCTGCTGCTCCGCTATCCTCCATTAGTTTTCCAAAAATGGCACCGAATAAGAACATCAAATACCAGGATGTAATAAACCCGGCAAACCCGTTCATATAGTTGGTTAGAAAATTGACTTCACCCTCGCCTGCCAGCTGAGGAAAAATCGGTAATCCACTGAATATTGCAACAATAAATGCGGCAAGAGGGGCAGCAAGCAGCAGGTTCATCCCTCTCATCGTTAAATAGATGAGAAGCCCAATCCCCCCAAGCAATCCAATCATACTTAGCATAAGATCCTCCTATCAGAAAAGCGCAAGGCGCCCGCTTTCGGCGACAAGCATAAGACAAGCCGGCTGAAAGGTTGTTCTTTAACCTTTTGGACGGATTGGCTTATGACCTCGAGCCGATGGCGCCTGGAGCTAGACACTTATCGAACTTCAAAGATGTAAAATTGGTTTTACTAAAACCCCTGCCTTCTCTCCATCACCTTCTGTCCGCTACCGATCCTCTTTCCACCAAATGCCCTTCTATTCTTTGAATTTCAGGGGTGTCCATATCCCCGTTAATGTGCTCTAAAAGAAGGTTAATCGAATAATCGACCATTTCATCGACCGGCTGATGCCAGGTGGTTAATTCATAGGATGACCAATCCGACATAGCCACATTGTCAAAGCCTATGACCGAAATATCCTCAGGGATTCTGATACCCTGTTTCTTCAGATAATCCATTGCGCCAAAAGCGGATATATCATTTGCACAGAAGATGGCATCTATCTTTTTATCCTGCTCCAGCAGCTTTTCCGCTGCTGCAAATCCTCCTTCATACGAATAAAGGCCATTTTCGGTTAAAAAGGAAGAAATGCCGTGTTCCTTCAAAGCTTCCTGGAACCCATTTTTCCGATCCACTGTTGTTGATGTATTCATCGGTCCGGAGATAAAGGCGAGATTTTCATGTCCTTTTTCTATCAAGTAGTGCCCTATCCTTTTACCGGCAGCAAAGTTATCGCACACAACAGCACTGCTTAAGGAATCGTTCACATATCGGTTAAACAGGACGACCGAGATGCCATTGCGGGTAAACTTCTGCACAGTCGAAGAGGTCAAAAGCGCATCTGTGATGATGGCTCCCTCCACGCTGTACTCAATTAAATGGCTCACTTCATCCTCTTGGATTTCGTTATTCTGGGAGTTGATAAACATTACCTTGTACCCTTTTTCAGCCAGCCTGCTGTAGAACTTATCGAGGATTTCCGGATAAAAAGGGTTCTGGATATTCCGCATGACAATCCCTATGATGCGGGACTGATTCGTGATCAGGCCGCGGGCAATGGCATTCGGCTGATAGCCCAGCTGTTCAGCAGCCTCCAGAATAAGCTTTTTCTTTTTTGATGAGATACTTGAATTTTCACTAAAAGCCCTGGACACGCTCGATTGCGAAACGCCTGCCAGCCGAGCGACATCCATGGCTGTCACTTTTTTATTTTTCAACGCATGTTCCTCCTGCCTGAATCTAGACAGAGAAATTATAACAGATTTTGCTTACTTCACGAGGCTGCCATAGCGCTTCACACGAAGGTCAGCCTGTGCCTGATGTCCTTTAAAGCCTTCAAGGTCGCATAGACGGGATGCATATTCACCGATTTTTGCACTTGCTTCAGGCGTTGTTCTCTGGTATGTGCATGTTTTCAGGAACTTGCCAACCCATAGGCCGCCAGTGTAGCGTGCTGCCTTTTTGGTAGGAAGCGTGTGGTTTGTGCCAATGACTTTATCCCCGTAAGCAACATTCGTTTCCGGCCCAAGGAAAAGCGCTCCATAGTTGGTCATGTTTTCAAGGAAGTAGTTTGGATCCTCAGTTAATACCTCCACGTGCTCATAAGCCAATTTATCCGCTTCCACTACGGCTTCTTCCAGGCTGTCTACAAGAATGATAGAACCGTAATCTTTCCATGCCGCGCCTGCAACATCTGCTGTTGGAAGAGTCTCAAGCTGGCGTTCAATTTCTGCCACTGTTTCGTTTGCCAATTTCTCTGAAGTTGTAATGAGGCATGCCGGAGAGTTAGGTCCATGCTCAGCCTGTCCTAATAAATCCGTTGCAATTATTTCAGCATCGGATGTTTCATCTGCAATGACAAGAACCTCAGTTGGTCCTGCAAACAGGTCGATTCCCACTCTGCCATATAATTGACGCTTCGCTTCTGCAACAAATGCATTACCAGGGCCAACCAGCATATCAACCGGCTCGATTGTTTCCGTTCCGATTGCCATTGCACCCATCGCCTGGATTCCGCCAAGAAGGTAAATCTCGTCAGCGCCTGCAAGATGCATCGCGGCTACGGTTGCGGAAGGAATTTCTCCTTTAATCGGAGGTGTACATGCAATTACGCGCTTAACGCCTGCCACTTTCGCTGTCAAAACACTCATGTGGGAGGAAGCAACCATCGGGTAGCGTCCGCCGGGAATATAGCATCCTACACTGTTTACCGGAATGTTTTTATGGCCAAGGAACACGCCAGGCAATGTTTCTACTTCAATATCCTGTAATGCTGCTTTCTGGTGCTCGGCAAAATTGCGGATTTGCTCCTGAGCAAATTTGATGTCATTGATCGTTTGTTCAGGTACAGATGCCACAATCTCCTGAATTTGCTCATCACTTAATCTGAATTGTTCCGGTGACCATTTATCAAACTGCTCAGAAAGCTTGCGGACCTCTGAATCGCCGTTCTCTTCAATATTTTTAAGAACCGCGCTTACCGCTTCCCTTACTTTTACGTCTGCTTCCTGTACTTCTTGAACATTTTTCCCCTGTTTTAAGAAAGTTGCCATTTGATATCACTCCAAGTTATTTATTTTTGAATACGTATGCAAATATCTGTAAAAAATTAAATGGCTGTCCATCCGCCATCTACTTTTATCGTATCACCCGTAATAAACTTTGATAGATTGGAAGAAAGGAATAGTGTGGCTGCCGAAACATCACCTGCATCCGCAAGCTTTCCAAGCGGAATCCTGCTGTAGACTTCCTTTTCGAATTCCTTGTCTTCGAACATTTTTGAAGTCAGCTCCGTTTCAATAAAGGTCGGAGCCACTGCGTTCACATTAATCCCATGGGAGGCCCATTCCACCGCAAGTGCTTTCGTCAGCTGTACCATGCCGCCTTTGCTGGCACAATAAGCCGCCCGCTTGTAATAGCCGACAAAGGCCATCTGGGAAGCAATGTTGACAATTTTGCCGGATTGATTTGGGATCATATATTCGGCTGCTTTCTGGCTGCAGAAGAAAGCCGCTTTCAAATTGGTATCAAGCGTCAGATCCCAATCCTCTTCCGTCACTTCCATGGCAGGCTTGGCCCGGTTAATTCCCGCGTTATTGACCAGCACATCAAGAGAGCCCATATAATCTGCGGCCGCTTCTGTCATTCTTTGAATCTCTGAAACATTGTTTAAATCAGCGGAAACATAGAAGCTGCTGCGATTGAATTTTCTCAGTTCTTCGGTTGTCTGCTGCAGAGCCTCTTCATCTCTCCCCACGATCACAACCTTCGCTCCGTTTTTGGCAAAGGAAAGGGCAATATCCCTTCCGATTCCTTTGCTTCCGCCTGTGACAAGCACCGATTTATTCTCCAGATCGGGAAAGTTCTTCATACCATTCCTCCATCAGATTAATTGGATTCCCAGATCCTTTTTCAAAAAGCGGATCAGCTCTTCTTCCCTCTTCTGGTTGTATTGTTTGGAAAAATCCTCATCCCACTTGTAGTAGCCTTCACCCGATTTATCGCCGAGCTTCTGTTCTTCTACAAGCTTCTTTAAAATCGGCAGGGATTCCTCAGCACTGGATAAATGCTGGAACAGATAATCAGAGATGGCCGAGAAGACATCCAGTCCGCCCATATCGGCCGTCATCAGCGGGCCAGAAACCGGCAGCCTGCGTCCAATTCCGTAAGTAACTGCATCATCAATATCTTCTTTGCTCGCGATGCCTTCCTCCAGAAGATACTGGGCTTCGCGGAAGAGTGCATATTGAAGGCGATTGCCGACAAAACCGGGAATTTCCTTTTTCACTTCAATCGGCTTTTTCTTCATTTGCTTTAAAATCTGAAAAGATCTTTCCACAGCTTCATCGCCAGTCTTCTCACCCCGTACGACCTCTACGAGAGGAATCAGATGAGCCGGGTTCCAGAAGTGCGTCACCACTGTCCGTTCCGGATATACTGTCTCGGAGGCAATCTCCGTTGGACTAAGGCCGGAAGTATTGCTGGCCAGAATGACATCTGGAGCACAAAGAGCGTCAAGACGCTTAAATAAGTCAATCTTTAATTGAATGTTTTCCGGTACAGCTTCAATTACAAAAGTAGCATCTGTGACCGCTTCTTCAACAGATACGGTCATTTTAATATTTTCCTGAATTTGGGCAGCTTCCGAATCGGATAAAATACCGTTATTGAGCATAACCTCAAGCTTCTTCAGCATATTGGTCCAGCCCTGTTCCAGGTCGGCGTCACTAATGCCCTGCATTTTCACACTCAGTCCGGCCCAGGCCGCATTAAGCGCAATGGAATGGCCCATCGTGCCGCACCCAAGTACAGCTATTCTCTCCATTCGCTCACCAACTTTCTGAAATTTCTACTTTTTGAATACGTATTCAATATACTATGTAAGCGCTATAATTTCAAGTTAAAATACTAAATTATGAAATTGTTTTGTGCTTCTCTCATCCGGGAATGCAGTGTTTGCAGGGGTTTCCCCGGTCCAATCAAACGTTTGATTGATTTTAACAAAATGACTGAGAGATCAATCCCTGCCAGGCCGCTGCTTGGGGGACAGGTTGACTGTCCCCTTTCCCGTGAATGTGAACATTACTAATAGAAACGGGAAACCCGCAAATAGAATAGCTCATTTTGCAAATAGATTGCTTGAATCTGCATATAGAATGACCAAACCTGCATATAGAGGGGAGAATTCCGCAAATAGGCCGTTTCGCACGACTGCTTTTATAAAAAAAAGACAGAGAGCTTGATCCCCCTGTCTTCTCTTATATGATTATGTATCTAAAAACGTCTTTCCCTTCAGCTGATCCAATGTCACAACAAAGTCGTGCAGCAGTTTGTAGGAGTTCTCCATATCATCCAAGTCGACTACTTCTATAGGAGTATGAGTATAACGGGATGGGATTGATATAACACCCGTTGTGACGCCTTTATTGGTCATATGTATGGCTCCGGCATCAGTTCCAATTCCCATGAAGACTTCATGCTGATATGGAATATTCCCTTCTATCGCCACTTTTTCGAGGTGCTGCGTGACAAGCGGATGGGCAATCAGTGATTTATCAGCGATTTTGATGCAAGGGCCGCTGCCAAGGCTTCTCGTGCCTGTCATTAGGACATCAAATGTGTCGCTGGTTGGGGTTGTATCAAGTGCCAGCGCAAAGTCAGGATCTACGGCAGCAGATACAACGGAAGCCCCTCTCAATCCTACTTCCTCCTGAACCGTAAATGCCCCGTAGATGTCGCCATGCTGTGTCCCATTTCTTCCGATGTTTTGAAGTAAGCGGATCAGTAGTGCGCAGCCTGCCCGGTCGTCCAAGGCTTTGCCAATAACACGGTTATTTCCTATTTTTTTGAACTCTGTGCCATAGCTGATGGGCTGTCCAACCTTTATTCCCATTTCCGCGGCTTCTTCTGCTGTGCGGGCTCCAATATCAATATAAAGATCACGGTGGCTGGAAATGCGTTTTGGATCATCCCATTTCACATAGTGGGCTGAAATGGTTCCGATCACTCCATCCACAGTGCCATTTTCAGAACGGATCTTAATTGGCAATGATAAAAGGATCCGGTCATCGAATCCGCCTAGTTTTTCAAATCGGATTAACCCATTGTCTTCAATCTTTTTTACAATAAATCCAATTTCATCGGTGTGAGCTGCAATGACTAAAGAAGGGAAATCCGCGCTGTTCCCTTTCTTTTTCACAATCAGGTTTCCTACCGGATCGACGTGGTATTCATCTACATAATCCTTCACTTCATTTAAGATAAATCTTTGAACATCCTGTTCAAAACCGCTGGAACCCACAATATCACACAGGCCTTTCAATAATTCATACACAGTGAAACCCTCCCATTAATTTGAAAAGAAATCCCCCGCGTTTGCAGGGGCTTCTTGCTGTTAATTCGTCAGGTAAACCTTCGTAAAATCATCATCCTCCATTGGGTGTGCAGTGAATCCCTGGACATAGCCTGCCATTGCGATTGGCGGTGTTGTATGTGCAAGAGTCACCCATGGGGCATCCTTGTGGAAAATTTCCTGAGCCTGCTCGTAAAGCTTTGCACGTTCGTCCTGATCAAATGTTACACGGGCATCCTGCAAAAGCTTCGTGAATTCTTCGTTTTCATAGAACGCACGGTTGCTGGCAGGTTTAGCAGTATTCGTTGCACTCAGGTTCGGGAAAAGGAAGTTATCCGGATCGGCCATAACGCCTGTCCAGCCGTATAATCCCATTGGGTGTTCCCCGTTTCCTGACTTTTGAAGGTACGTTGCCCATTCATAGGTAACGATTTCTGTTTCAATGCCGATTTTCTTCAGGTCTGCCTGAATAGCTTCTGCCACCTTCATTGGCTGCGGCATATATGGTCTTGGATTGCTCATTGCCCAAAGCTGGGTTTTGAATCCATCTGGATATCCTGCTTCTGCCAATAGTTTTTTCGCTTCTTCCACATTGAATTTGTAGTCTTCAATGCTGTCATTATAGCCCCACAGCACAGATGGGAATGGATTTTTTGCTACCTCTGCATAACCATTATAGAAAGCATCCACAATGGCTTGTTTATCAATTGCCATATTGACCGCCTGACGTACTTTTACATCATCGAAAGGTGCCATTTGCGTATTGAGAACCATGTAGCCAATGTTAAAGCTTGGGCGCTTTACAAGACTAAGCTGTGAATCGGCTTCTATAGTTGTTGCATCATCGGGGTTTAAGCCATCGATGATATCTACTTCACCAGCTTGAAGTGCAGTCAGGCGTGAAGAATTCTCAGGGATAACCCTGAAGATCAGCTCATCAAGATATGGCCCTTCACCTGCATAATTTTCATTTTTCTTCAGTACTATTTTGTCATTGTGCTTCCAGCTATCAAATACGAAAGGACCTGTTCCTACTGGATTTTCTGAGAACTTGTCACCGTGCTTTTCAATCGCGGCCGGACTGGCAATTCCAAACATAGGAATAGCTAAGTAGCTGATAAACGGAGCTGTCTTTTCAGTTAATTTAAACTCAACTGTGGATTCATCCACTGCTTTTACATACTCGATTTTATGGTTTGGATCGCCTTTAAAGCCCCCATATAAGAACGGATAGTATGGAAAATCCCCTTTATGGTAGGGGTTTTCGGGATCCATCCATCGGTCGAAATTAAACACGACTGCATCTGCATTAAAATCTGTTCCATCCTGGAACTTAATGCCCTTTTTAAGGGTAATGGTCCAGGTCATTCCATCATCAGAGACTTTGTAAGACTCCGCTAATCCTGGCTGGACTTCAAGATTTTCGTCATATACAAACAAGGTTTCAAAGATATTGCTTGTTACACGGATGGACTCTCCATCTGTTACATTGATTGGGTCCAGCCCAATAGCGTCAGCACCCCGGGCATAAATTAATGAACCTCCCTCTTTTGGTTCACTGCTGTTGCCTGATGCTTCTTCACCGCCTCCGGAACATGCTGAAAGCAGCAATGAAAGAATCAGTAAAATGCTTAATGCTAGTGAAGATTTGCCTTTCATCGTTATTTTCCCCCTTGTGTTTTTTATGTAAGCGGAGCTGAAAAATCAGATGCCGCTATTTCCAATAGCAAAAGATGACTGACTAAATTTTATATATTTTGATTTTTCATATTTTTAATAAAAATTAGTATATCTTAGATTAACGAAATATTCTACTATATTTTCAGAGTCGAAATATATAGTATCGGGATTTATCCTTTGTTACTCTATTTGTAAACGTTTACATTCAATTCCTGTGTTTTATAATAATTTTTTTTACATTTAATAGTAAAAGAAAACTATTAATATAAAAATATATTCATTTCCCTCACAACATAAAAAGACTGACCCAGTCAGCCTGAGCCAGTCTTCTAGCTATCATTTATGAAAGTTTACTTTCTCTTTTATCTCCCCAAACATCACAGATGTCTCGCTTGGTTTCGTTTCAGCAATTACTTTTCCATTTCTTATGGAATACTTGACAGCCGCCTGACGCCTGATCGCTTCATACTCATTTTCCTCATCAAGAATGATCAGGTTGGCCGGTTTCCCCTCTTCAATTCCATATTTCTCTTCAATATTTAATGTTTTGGCACTATTATTTGTAATCAGGTCGAAGGAGTTAACAATTTGTTCGTAGCCCATCAGCTGTGACACATGGATGCCCATGTGGAGCACCTGCAGCATATTGCCGGTGCCAAGCGGATACCATGGATCAAAGATGTCGTCATGGCCGAAGCTTACGTTAAGCCCTGCTTCAAGCAGTTCTTTTACTCTTGTAATCCCTCTGCGCTTCGGATACGTATCAAAGCGCCCCTGAAGATGGATGTTTACGAGCGGGTTGGCGACAAAATTAATGTTTGATAGCTTTAACAGTCTGAACAGCTTGTAGGTATAAGCATCATTATACGAGCCCATTGCCGTTGTATGGCTGGCTGTTACCCGGCTGCCCAATCCGCGTTCATAGGCTTCCGCAGCCACTACTTCCACAAAACGCGACTGCTCATCATCGATTTCATCGCAATGGATGTCGACAAGGCGGTCATATTTTTCAGCAAGGTCAAAGGCAGTTTTCATAGAAGCAACGCCGTATTCTCTTGTGAATTCGAAATGAGGAATGCCTCCTACCACATCTGCGCCCATTTTCAGTGCTTCCTCCATGAGCTCCGCACCGCTTGGATAAGAATTGATCCCCTCCTGCGGGAAGGCTACAAGCTGGAGGTCCACATAGTCAGACATTTCTTCTTTAACTTCTAAAAGGGCTTTTAAAGCAGTCAGAGTGGGATCTGTTACATCCACATGGGTGCGGACATGCTGAATCCCCTGGGCGATCTGCCATTTCAATGCTGTTTTTGCCCTTGTTTTTACATCTTCATGTGTGAGGGTTTCTTTTCTTTGTGCCCATCTTTGAATGCCTTCAAATAACGTTCCGCTCTGGTTCCATTCGGGCTCTCCGGCTGTCAGGGTTGTATCCAGATGAATATGGGGCTCGATGAAGGGTGCCGAAGCCAGGGATCCTGCAGCATCAAGGATTTCCTGGCCCGCTTCCGCTTCCCCTTGTGATAAGCTATGAATCTTTCCATCTTTAATCGTTATATTCCAAAAGCCTTCACGGCCTCTTAGTTTCGCATTTTTAATAATCACTTCTTAATTCCCCTTCCCTGACTGTCTTCTTACCTTGTAAAGCAGCAGCCAATTTTGATACTAGGACAAATGTTACGGCTGATCCTAACAGCGAGTTGATTGGCGGGATTCCCGGCACAAAATTTGCAATGGCCACGCCGGCTGCCCATGCTAGGATGGCGATCCAGTTAACAGCCTTAAACTTCATATCTGCAAACTTCTTATACTCTCCGCGATTCACGATAAAGTAATCTGCTAAGATGATAGCCCCGATGGATGGCAGCGTCGATCCCAGAATTGTCAAGAACCCGACAAAGTTGTTGTACAGCCACATGGCCGCAATCGTTCCGATAATCCCGTTGAAGATGACAACCTTTCCTTTTCGGATCTTCAAAATGCTCGCAAACCCTAAGCCTGATGCATATAAAGCGTTATCGTTCGTTGTCCAGATATTTAAACCAAGGACCAGTATCGCCGGGAAAATCAGCTTTTGAATGAACATGACTTCTGAAATATCAGATTGCCCTGTTGCGATTGCACCAATTGCACCGAAGAGGAACATGATAGAGTTTCCGATGAAGAAGGCGATGACTGTTGATACTACTGCTGAACGTTTTGTATTTGAGAATCGCGCGAAGTCCGGAGTCAGCGTACCTGCACTGATAAACGAACCTACGCAAATCGTTAAAGCTGCTGCCAGACTAATGGCCTCTGTTGGCTGATATTGCATAAGCCCCTCCAGGCCGCCTGCTGTTTCTGTCGCTTTAAAAACCGAGAAGCTTCCTAGAATAGTGATTAAAGGGACAGCTACGAAGCTCAGGATTGCCAGTGCCTTCATGCCGAAGAAGGCTGTGCCTGTCATCAGCAGACCTGCTGCTGCAATCAGGAGATACGCATCAATTCCCGTTACTTTCTGAACCGGCAGCGCAAACATCGCTACCCCAACGCCAAACCACCCAACCTGAGTCGCAGCCAGCAAAAAGGATGATAGGTAAGATCCTTTTTCACCGAAGGCATAGCGGGTAAGCAGGTGCGTTGATAAGCCTGTCTTTGCGGCAATATAAGCAAGGGCTCCTGTATATGCACCTAAAATCAAGTTGCCTGCCAGAACGATTCCTATAAATTGAATGAACGTTAATCCTGTTCCAAGCGTTCCGCCTGACCACATGCTGGCTGAGAAGAAGGTCAGACCGAGCATCACCACAAGCATTTTCCAAAAACCGTTGCGATGCCCCTGGGGTACCGCCTCTAACGAAAAATCCAAATCTATTTTTTTCATACCAATTCCTCCATTCATTTTTTTGGACTGGTACCGAAGGATTTTCGATAGTAGTGGATGGAAAAAGAAAAAGGCTTCTCGCCGTTTTCCGACAAGAAGCCTTTTTCCTGCATGAAGAACCCATGGGCAGGCTGCACCTCACCCATTGGCATCATACTTCCGCTGTCCTTGTCAGCCTCACGGGACTGATTTAAAGGTACCAGTATTTAATTGTTTATAATTATTTCAGAAATATAGGAACCTGTCAACTCTGTGCTTAAGGAGTTTTCTTCTCCAGAGGGCTTTTTTCTACACACAATTTTGGTCTGCGCCTTCTATATCGGTCACTCCGCGGGGAATCAACTTCATACTGCAAGCATAGTAAAAAACTAAGGATTTTAAAAAAAAAAGAAACTAACCTTTAAGATTTTATACCATCTATATTCGACAATTTCACCACTAATTTCCCAGGAAAAGATTTATTTCTACACTGGCAAAAAGCAGGTTTCGACTGCTGGAAATATACAGAGCTGCTCCCCATGAGGAAGCAGCTCCGACTCTTTATGTCGTCTGTTCAATAGCAATTTGCGGACGTCTTTTCCCATAACCTGTAGCCTGTTCGAAGGCACGGCCGATTCTTAGGACCTCAAAGTCAGCTCTGTGTGGTCCCACGATTTGCAGGCCAATTGGAATGCCTTCTGCTGAAAATCCGCTTGGGACGGAGACAGATGGATTTCCTGCAGCGGAAATATAATAGCAGGACCGCATCCAGTCGATGTAATTTTCCATTTTCACTCCGTCAATTTCTGTTGGATATTCAATATTTACGTCAAATGCTGTAACCTGGCTAACTGGAAGGATAAGAGCATCATATTGATTAAAGAATTCACTCATACGGTTATATAAAAGCGCCCGGAGCCGCTCGGCGCGTCCCACATCCGGACCGCTCAGGCTTCTGCCCTTTTCAATGTTCCAGATGACACTCGGTTTAATCATTTCCCGGAATCGGTCAAAGATTTCGGAATAAGAAAGCTCGAACTCCCATGCTCGGAGCACTTGGAAAACTTCGTCTGCTTCCTTTAAATCCGGGCATCCTTCATCCACTATGCAACCTAGTCTCTCAAAGACTTTAACCTGTTCTTCAAGGTTGCTTCTTACCTCCGGATCGATTGGAAGAAGGCCTCCAAAATCAGCAGAATAAGCAATGCGCAGGCCCTTTATATCAGACTGAGCTTCCTCAAGAAACCTGAAACCTGGCTCCTCAATGGCAAGGGGGGACTGGCCATCAGGTCCGGCAATTACGGAGAGCATAAAAAAGGCGTCATCTACATTGCGTGTTATCGGGCCCTGCACAGCCAGAGGCGAGTAGAGCGCCGTTCTGGAAAATGGAATACGCCCTGGGGAAGGCCTCAGCCCAACCACATTGTTAAAGCAGGCAGGATTTCTTAAGGATCCTCCCATATCACTTCCATCCGCAAAAGGAATCATTCCGCTTGCCACTGCAGCCGCTGCTCCTCCACTGCTGCCGCCTGCTGTTTTGCTTAGATCATAAGGGTTTCTGGTAGAGCCAAACAGCTCATTGAAGGTGTGAGAGCCTGCTGCAAATTCAGGAACGTTTGTTTTTCCGACCACAATGGCTCCTGCCTTCCGCAGCCTTTCAACGATCAGATCATCCGCACTTGGATAATGGTCCCGGAAAATCAAGGATCCGCTTGTTGCCGGAAAACCAACAGCATTGTGAGTATCCTTTATAGCGATCGGAAGTCCATGGAAAGGTCCGGATAGCTTACCTGCATCAAGCATTTTATCCGCCTTGTCTGCTTCCTTTAACGCCAATTCCTCATTAAGTGACACAATTGCATTTACCTTTGGATTTACCCGCTGAATTTGTGCCAGGTGTGCTTCCATCACTTCCCGGACGGATAAATCCCGTTCTTGAATCATCCTGGCAAGATTACGCGCAGAATTAAAACAAAGTTCTCTCTCCATATCAATAACCGCTCCCCTATATTCATATTTGACTCAGGAAATCCCCCTCCAATCTTAATTCGAAGGGGGTTACAGCTGTGAAAGCTTACTCCGGCGCACCGCTTTTTGATTTTTCAATAAAGAGAACGACAGCAATAGTAATGGCCACACAAAGAACGATTTTGATTAAGCTGAAAATCGGCGCAAACAGTACAGCCATACCGATTACGAAAGCAACCAATCCATACAGAGGCTTTTTAAGGGCAAATTGCCCTAAAACCCCTCCGTAAATTGCAGGCAAAATGAATTGAAGGGCATTTTGGACGGATTGCGGAATGATAGTCAGGATAAACGAACCGCTTAACACAACCGCGATGATAATGACAATGTTTGTTAAGGAAGCGACAGCAATCCCCAGCGTACCAGCAACCTCCGCTTTTTTTGTACCGGGCTCTGCTCCAATTGACTCCTGAGCGGCTGCTGAACACGGAAGACACATGTTGGCGATATTACCGGTCAAAAACGCAATATAGGTTCCGGATTTCCCAAGCACCGGATAATAAGTTATGGGCTCAAGAAACCACATGATCCCGATAAAGGCTGCATATCCGATCAATCCCCCTGCAATGGCTCCCCAGCCTGGATGGTAGCCCAGTATGAATGAAAAATAGATCGGCGGCACAAAAGACATTACAATCAGCATCCAAAGAGTGGTTTGCCCCCAAAAATCGGACTTGCCATGGAATCCCTGCATGCTCATGGTTGTTTGTCTTACTTCAATCTTTGCTTCCGTCACTCCAGCTTTCGTCGGTACTGACATAATACATCCCCTTTCTTAAATAAGTGTTGTCAGATAGCTGATAGTCAATGCGATGACAAGTGAAATGCCCAGCGCCCATTCCTGCAGCCAGCGGATTTCCCGTTTTTTTGCAAATGTAAGAATAACCATCATCGATACGCCTGCTGCTATGGCAGCAACCGTCTCACTATACCCCTTCACCATTTGCTGACTGGCAAGGTAAGCAAATGCTCCAAGCATTGCAGCTGTCGACACGATGGTCATCATTTTGGCATTTTTGCTGACAATTTTCTTTTCCACTTTCCCCAGTGATTTTGTCGCGAGAGCAGTAAAAATCAGCCAGCCCGTTCCCCCAAGGCACATGGTCCAAACAACAGTCGTAAATGCCTTCAAACCAAAATCAGGGGAATTCAGCTCTACACCATATGCATTAGCCCCAATACCAGCTGCGGTCAATTCAGTTGCAGCTGAGCCTATGATTCCTATCCTCATCAATGTGAACGGTCCACCAAGGACGGCAATAAGGGAGATAATGACCACTGCAATTCCGAAAGAAGGTCCTAAACTGCTGATAAAGCCTGTTCTCAAGGCCCTTTTTGTTTCATCCTTTGTCATACCGATGTTTGGGGCTGTCTGGGAAGCGATCCGGATGAAAATCAGAGCCTGAAAAATGACGATAGCTACAACTATGCTGGCAAAAATCCATACCGGAGTGCTATTGGCAAACCTTAAAACCTCATCCATATCTATGACCTCCTATTTTTTTAATTAGACTGAACTTCAGCAGGCTTGCGTTCAGCAGCGCCTTCATCAGACAGATAATCGAACACTGCGGAAATAAGCACTTTCCCAATATCAATCATGGAACGTTCATCCACATCAAAGCGCGGATGGTGATGGGGAAATTCCTCAATCTCTTCTGAATTTCCTCCAACAAAGAAGAAGGTTCCGGGAACCTTTTGCAGATAATACGCAAAATCCTCCATGCCCATTTGCGCCGGCATGTGAATGACATTTTCTTCGCCCACAATCTTTCCGGCCAGCCTTTCAACCCTTTTTGTTTCATCGGGATGATTTTTTACAGCCGGATAGCCTCTGACATATTCATACTTGGCGGTTGCCCCTAAAGCCTTACAGGTCGAGTGGGCAATTTCCCCTATCAAGCTTTCAATCATGCTGCGGACATCTTCATCAAACGTCCGGACTGTTCCGGTAATCCTGGCTTTGTCTGGAATGACATTAAATCCGTTACCGCTGTTAAAAGCTGCTACAGACACGACTGCTGTTTTCACAGGATCCACCTTCCTTGCCACAACCTGCTGAAGATTTGAAATGAGCTGGCATCCTGCTGCAATTGGATCAACGGTCAAATGCGGCGTCGCAGCATGTCCGCCCTTTCCAAATATATTAATCTCAAAGGTATCTCCCGCTGCCATGGCATCGCCTTCCCTTACGCCGATCGTGCCTGTCCGATTGGTGGACCAGACATGGGCACCATAGATGACGTCTGCGCCATCAAGACATCCATCTTCAATCATTGACTTCGCCCCGCCTGGAATCACTTCTTCAGCAAATTGATGAATAAACAGGACATTTCCTTTCAGCTGATCTTTCACTTCGGATAATGTTTTGGCCACGCCCAGGAGAGCTGCGGTATGAATATCATGTCCGCAAGCATGCATAACTCCCGGGATTCGGGATTTGTATTCCACTTCATTTTCTTCCTGAATCGGAAGAGCATCAAAATCCGCACGCAATGCAACCGTCTTCCCAGGCTTACCGCCCTTCAATAATCCTGTTACCCCTCTTCCGCCAACGTTCCTTTTCACTTCCAATCCCAAATTTTCAAGAAAGCATGCCACTTTCTCAGGCGTATTCACCTCATGATGGGAAAGCTCCGGATACATGTGAAGATCCCTTCTAAAACTCACCATCTCCGGATAAATCTCTTGTAATCTTTCAAATAGCTTTTCTGTCATTTTCTTCATCTCCTATAAAATATTTAATATTAAAAATTATCTGTAAAATGAAAAATGTAAAAAAGAGAGAAAAGCAGGTATTTTAGATCTTCTGCTTTTCCGTTTTTTTGCATGCCAGCTTTCTCACGACATTCAGCAATAAATCACAGCCTGCCTTAAGGTCTATTTCACTTGTATACTCCTCAGGGCAATGGCTTTTTCCTCCCTTGCTCGGAATAAAAATCATACCTATATCAGTCAATCCGCTTAACATTGCTGTATCATGTACAGCACCGCTATTCAGCTTTAAATAATCAAATCTCTTCTCGATTGCCGTTTCCTCAATCTTTTCAATAAGCCGGGATGAAAGCTTAACTGTTCTGGATTCGCCAACCAGCTCGATTGTGCATTTTAACGAGTGCTCATCAGATACCTCTTTAACCTTTTGAGCAAGCTTCCCGGAAACAATTTCTACTCCTTTAGCTTCAACATCTCTGATGTCCACATAGAATTCGACTTCCTGAGGAATCACGTTTGGAATATTTGGCCTGCACTCTATTTTCCCGACTGTTGCCACTGTTGACTGTAATACATCATTTTTAGCAGTTTTTCGAATTTGGGAGATGATTTCAGCTGCACCAGCCATTGGATCTGATCTTAAATCCATTGGAGTGGTCCCTGCATGATTCGAATCTCCCTCAATTGTCACCTTATACGTTCTCATACCGGCAATAGCCTGGACAATTCCAATTGATTTTTGCTGGCTTTCAAGTATCTGTCCCTGTTCGATATGCAGCTCAATCATGGCGTCTATTTCTCCTCTTTGGAGAATATCTCTTTCTGCTTGATTAATTTCAAGCCCAAAATCTTTAGCTGTTTCGTAAACAGACTTTCCCTTTGCATTCTTAATTGTCTTTAATTCTTCCAAACTATATTTTCCGGCAAACACTTTACTGCCAAGCATGGTTATGCCAAAATTGGAGCCTTCTTCTTCTGCGAAGCTTACCAATTCAATTGGCTGCTGCAATTCTGCCTTCTCTTCTTTTAATACTCTTATAATTTCCAGTGCAGCTAATACACCCGTTAACCCGTCGTATTTCCCTCCATTTTTCACAGTATCGTGATGAGAACCAATCATAATGGAAGGCCTATTCAGTTCTTTTCCGTATGTAGCCCTAATATTTCCGATGGCATCAACCTTTACGTCCATCCCCAGCTCCTCCATCCGGGCAAAAAGATATTCTCTGACTCTCTGATCCTCTTTACTGTACGAGAATCTCGTACAGCCATTGCCCGGCGTACTGGTAAAACCTACTATGTTTTCAAAATCGTTCATCAGCCGGCTGAGATTGATCTCCAACCAAACTCCCCCTTTCTATTAAAATGTTTTTTACCCCTGGCATTGCTCATGTTGTCAATGGTATAATTTTTAGAAAATTAAAAATGGTTATTTAAATCTAGGTTGCAAGAAGCATGCCAACTTTAATCCATTGATTTTCACTGTATTTATTGGTCTGTCCTTTTGTTGGTGATGAAAAATATCATCAAAATCTGATGAATTTAATCATCAAGCGAATAAGTGGGGGTTTTTATGGAGAATAATCAGCTGGAAACATATAAGCAAGCCTTTGAGGATTTAAACTTCATTTTGGATACAACCCATAGCGCAATCACCATTACAAACGGTGAAGGGGTATTTACCAGAATCAGCAAATCCTGTGAGAAAATTTTCGGTGTACCAGAATCTGAACTGGTTGGAAAAAATGCCTTTATACTTGAAGAACAAGGTTTTTTCAGCATTTCAGTCACCTGCGAAGTGATCCGCAAGAAAAGAAGGGTCACCATTATACAGAAAACAGCTGCCAATAAAACGGTCCTGGTAACCGGCACTCCCATTTTTAATAGGGAAAAAAAGATTGAGAAAATTATTAACATCTCAAAGGATATTACCGAAACGGATAAGCTGGCCTCTGACCTTAAAAGACTTCAGGCAGAGCATGAGTGGATGAAACAGGAATTAATGAAAAGAACTCAGCTGGAAAGGGGCAAAGTGGCCTCTGAAAGTCCGGATATGAAAAAAATCATTGAATTGGTTCATCATATCGCCAATATGGAAGCAACCGTTTTATTATTGGGAGAAACCGGTGTCGGAAAAGGGTATATGGCCGATATGATTCATTCTGTCAGCAATCGCAAGGACCGGCCCTTTATTTCCATCAATTGCGGGGCCATACCTGAAAACCTGCTCGAATCAGAGCTTTTCGGTTATGAAAAGGGGGCGTTCACAGGTGCACTAAAGGATGGAAAAAAAGGGCTGTTTGAAACTGCCGGCAGCGGCACCATTTTCCTGGATGAAATCGGAGACATGCCTGTGAGCCTGCAGGTGAAGCTTCTGCATGTTCTGGATGATCGTACTGTAAGAAGAATCGGGGGAACGGCATCTTTTAAAGTAGACTGCAGAATCATTGCAGCCACCAATAAGGATATTAAGGAGCTGGTGAGGGCCGGCCAATTCCGCGAGGACCTCTTTTACAGGCTGAACGTTGTGCCCATTACGATCCCTTCACTAAGAGAGCGTAAGGAAGACCTGCTTTTCCTCGCCAAAATGTTTCTTGACAGCATGAATAATAAATATAAGATGAAAAAGACCTTCTCCGAAGAAGCCATCAGGGCGCTATATGATTACAACTACCCCGGAAATATAAGAGAACTGCAAAATATGATTGAAAGACTGGTCATTAACACAATAGGGGATACGATCGAAGCCGAAAAAATCCTCGAAATGACCGAAGCCTCAAGTCCCAACACCCAAAGCGAAGAATTCACCCCCCTGAAAGAAGCGGTGGATCAATTAGAAAGGAACATGCTATTAACCGCTTTCCAAAAGTATAAAACCACCAGAAGAGTGGCCGAAGCCTTAAAGATTGACCAATCGACGGTTGTAAAAAAGGCCAAGAAACTGAAGGTGCATGAACGATAGAGTCTCGTGCACTAATTGTCTTTGGATGCACACAAAAGGCCGGCTCACTGGAAACCGGCCCTTTTAACATTTCCTTATTCCATTTCCGGATTGCAAAGGGAATCCATCAAATGTATGGATAACCTCTCACTCCTTAATCCAAGTCCAGGCTTCCTCAAGCTGATGGCCTTCAAAGTATTCAACTTTAATGCCAGGCAGGTAGTTTGTAAGCTTGGGAAACAGTTCCTATCCAGTCTTTGTCACTGACAACAGCGAATTTATTAAACTGTTTCCATCTTTTTATATCAAATTCTATTCCTTCCGCTGCTCCTTGGAAGGTTGTTCCGTCTACATCCGTCATGATGGCTAGAATATTGAATTTCTGGTCACCTTTAAAATTTTCTCTCACGTATTGATCCAGTTTTTCAGCATCTTCCTTGGTCGCATTCCCATTGAAAGCGAGGGCAATTGTAGAGGGAGAGCGGGATTCTATGAATTGCAGCATAATGATTACCTCCAGGTTGTTTTATTGAGGTAATTTCCCGATTCATAGGAATGCAAAACTATCGGTGAGGAGCTTTTTATTGGAAATAGGGTACTATTTGCAGGTTTTTGCTCTCTATTTGCAAGACTGTTATTCTATTTGCAGAATTGAATACTTTATTTGCAAGACTTTCCTTCTATTTGCAGATTGGAAAACTCAATTTGTAGCGTTCACAATTCGGTTCTTTTCAAACAAAAAAAGAACCAGCCCCGCCGGTTCTACAAATTATTTCTTGCTGTAAAACCGATCCCTCACCCTTTTTAAGCGAGCATGATAGTTTAGGATATCAAGTCTTGCTTTCTCTGCTTCAGGTGCAATCGGCCTCAGCTTTTCAATTTCCCAATACTCTATAATGACATCCAGGACCTGATCAAAATATTCAAGCGGGCCATAATTGGCCTCTTTTGCGATGATAGCCATCCGATCTTCAAAGTCCGGCATGACAGCACCTGGCATTTTAAAGTTCATGATGACGTTCCCCAGATAGTAGCAATAATTAGGTTCCAATTGCAGGTGATATTTAATAACGTCCCTGTAAAAAGCATAATGAAGGGTCTCATCTTTAGCCAATCGCCTCAGCAAGCTGGATAAATCCTTATCATGAGGCCCTGCCACCTTCGCCACATTATAGTAAAACACCATGGTGGCCAGCTCCTGCATGGAGGTATAAACCATCGTTTCAAATGGCGTATGGAAATCAGGATTCCATCCATTTTCCACTGTTTGCTTATGTAGCTGGTGAAGCCTGCCCGGATGGACATTACGAGTGATTAACAAATAGGTTTCTAGCAGATTGGAGTGCTGATCCTCTTCCGCTGTCCATGTATGCACAAATTCCTTAATGACACTCAATGAACCTCTAAATGTCTGGTCCAAATAAGAGGTGAACCATGGGAGATTCACTTCTGTTAATAGTGCTGTCTCCACAGCGGTAATGACGGACTCCGGGAGTGTCACCTGACTCTCATCCCAGGGAACACGGCGGAAATCCTGCGCTTTATCCCATGGGAGAAACTCGTGATATCCCCAGTCTATTTTTTCAGCACGTTTCTTATGCTCTTCATACAATTCCCTTACCTTAGGCTCCAGACGAAAATCGAGATGATTTGTTAACAAGTTTAGACCTCCATTACAAATGGTTTGCCATTCCAGAATTTATAACTAACTATTATGACCTAGTAATAAGTTAACTATATCACATAAGCCCTTTAACTTACTAATTAAAAGTCGAATTTTCAGGAAATTAGGACTTTAAACACGACACGTTTCCATTTTCTTATATATAACGGCAATCCAATTCCAATTTATAGCTCTGCCGTTATTGACTTTACAAAAAAAGAAGAAAGCCTAAGCCTCCTCCTTAAAACAAACCCTTTTATCCATTTTATAGCTTCAACTCATAAACCTTCCGCGGCCGCCCGCGCTGCCCAGGCTGTTCTTCACCCGTCACTTTGGCAAGCCCCAGCCGTTCGAGCTCCGCCATAATCCTCCTCGAATTGCGTTCTGTGTTTTTCAGCCATCTTGAGACTTCCTGCGCAGTGACAATATTTTTTTGATAGTGCCTTGATAGGTATTCGATTTTGGATACGATTGCCGGATTGATTTTGGCGCCCTTAAAGCGTTCTTCCCATTCCTCTCCCCAAATGCGGTGCTGGTAGGAGACCGCCTCTTCGCCGCATTCAGAAAGGTGTTCCTTAATTTGTTTGGTTTCATCGACACTAACCACAGGCGAAGCTTTCTGATCCCGGGCATATTGGAGGGCGAGCCGGACATTTTGCTCTGCATCATATGCTGTCAGCCCGTAGCCGACACCGATTCTCACCTTCAGCTTGCTGTGGATTTTCGCTTCTTCTATTAGAGAGTACATGGAGGCTTCCTGAAAATGCATTTCCATTTCGCCCCGGGTTGTATAAATAAAGAATAGACCATCCCCGATCTGCACAAAGGAGCCTTGGACTTTTTCCGCATAATCAAGCATGACCTGCTTGATTTCCAGCTCATGCCGCTTCATTTCATAGGTGAAATGCTGCTCTTCCAGTGAGCTTGCAGAGTGAACGACTTCCATTCCCATAATCGCTATCTGGGAGCGCTTATACCAATTGGACTGGCCTCTTTCCCTTAGGTAGCGGAGTACAAGTTTAATGGCGACAGGGGAAGGGACCACCCGGTAGCATGGGATTCCCTGTTCCCTCAGCCGGTCATGTACCTCCTGGACACAAGTCAATGCGACCTCCGTCTTCCCTTCCTCAAAAAGCTTCTTATGAAAACGGATTATTTCCTCTGCCGGCTCGTATTCATTGTAGGAAAAAGTATGGATGTTTAAGTCCCCTAAAAAGTATGTATTCTTTAGTATATCAAGCTCCGATTCCTGAATGGTGTCCAGGCTTGCCTGCTGAAATCCGCCTTCCCTGATATGCGCTTCAAGGAGTGTTCCCAGAAGGCTGGAGCCATATAGTGGGGGATAATGCGCGTTTTCTTCTCCGATCAGCCCTTTTGAACGCGCGTAATAATAAGGAGCCTGTCCGGAGAAAAACCATAAATCGATTTCCGTTTTATGTTCCCTGATAATTTTTTCCGTTTCTTTTGTTTCCTTATAAATGTATGGAATCATCTCAAGCTCGCTGTATTCACGCGATAAGGCAAGAATGTGTCCAACGGAGTCTCCCGGCCCCACTACCCCAACGCGAATCTTCATTCTTTTCCACCTGCTTCTTCTTTATATGCTTGTTTCATTTTTTAAATATTGAGCGATAATCTCTGTTCCCATTCTCAGATCTTCAATAGAGGCAAACTCCTCAGGATGGTGGCTGAGCCCATTTTTGCAGGGAATGAATAAAAGCCCTGAAGGCCATTTGGCCGCCATATTCATGACATCATGGCCAGCACCGCTTTCAAGCACCAAGGCTTTGTATCCTAAAGTTTCACCTGATTGCTGTAATTTCCGCATCACTGCCTCATCCAGCTGAACGGATGGATTATGAACAAGCGTTTTTACTTCTATTTTAACACCAAAAGATTCAGAAAGCTGAAGACATTTTTCTCGGATGAGCTCCTCCATTTCTTTTTTCAGCGAATCTTCCACACTGCGGATATCGACTCCAAGCTCAACCGTTCCGGGAATCACATTCATGGCGTTCGGCTTTAGTTCAAAGGTGCTTGCTGTCGCTACAATCGGCACCGCATTGGAAGCCGATAAAGAAAGAGCTGTCTCTGATATGAATGAAACGAGAGGTGCAGCCGCTACAAAGGCATCCTTTCGTTTGCCCATCGGCGTCGTTCCTGTGTGCCCCATCTGTCCATTGATGATTACCTTTAAACGGATTGGGCAGGCAACTGCCGTCACTGCTCCAAAGTCTGCACCGGCATCTTCAATTCTGGTCCCCTGCTCTATGTGAAGCTCAATAAAACTTTTTAGAGCTGACTCCGGCCGTTCAGCCTTTTCAATAGCTTCCCACGACAAACCCATGCCCTCGACTGCCTGACGGATGGTGATGCCATCCTCATCCGTTACATCTTCCACTTCGCTCTTATTAAGCAGGCCGCTCATAGCCTTGCTGCCAATGGTTGATACGCCAAAACGGGATGATTCCTCCGATGCAAAACAAATGACTTCAATGGGTGAAGCAGGTTCGAATCCTTCTTCTTTCAATTTCTTTACGGCAGCCAGACCGCAGAGGACACCGGCCACACCATCATAGCCACCTCCGCCTTTGACCGTATCCACATGAGAACCTGTGGCAACAGCAGGTGAGGAATCTTCAGCTTCCCAGCGGGCAATAGCATTCCCCGCTTCATCTCTTCGAACCTTCAACCCCATATCCTCTGCAATGGAAACAAATACATCAATGGCCCGCCATTCTTCTTCCGTGTAGCCTAACCGGCAGAACCCTTTAGCCTGGTTCATGCTGTCTGTTAAATTTAACGCTTTCAGATACTTATCCAACCATTCATTCATTTTCAGCACTCCTCCCTGATCTCATGAAGAAAATGAGGCAGATTGCTCTGCCTCATCCATTTATTAGTTTAATTTTTTTATAGATTCAAACAGCAGCCGGACGGCATTTAGCATTGTGCCCTCATTAATATCAAACTTTTCGTTATGATGGCCTGCAGCCAGTTCTGTACCGAAAATGCAGTATGTGGCCTGACCTCCATTTTGCTGAACACGCTCCATGAAGAAGGTTGCATCCTCTGAGCCCGCAGGTGAATCATCTTCAAGAATACTTTCCTTTATATAGGAAGCTTCTTGTGCACAGGCATGCAAGACGGATGCCAGCTCTTTTGAACCTTGAGCACTAATGGCCTCGCCCACAGTACGAATCTCGTATTCTACGCCATACATTTGGGCTGATCCTGCGATAACAGCTTCGGCCTGGGCTTTGACATATTCGTTAATTTTTGTCGTTTCCCCGCGTGTTTCTATCTTCAGCACAGCTTTATCTGCGATGATATTTCGGCCTGAGCCTGCATGCATTTCACCCACGTTGATGCGGGTTGCCCCTTCTGAATGACGCGGAATAGCGTAAATATTCAGGGCAGCAGAAGCGGCGGCGAGCAAAGCGTTTTTACCCTCTTCCGGATTTCCGCCTGCATGGGAAGATACTCCTTTAAACGTTACATCAAGTTTTGACGTAGCCAGGAATCCGTTTTTTGATGCCACAAAATGTCCATCTGGAACTCCTGTACCGACATGTGAGGCAATTAAATAATCCACATCATCGACAACTCCTGCTTCGGACATCGAACGAGCCCCGCGGGTGCCTTCCTCGGCAGGCTGAAAAATCAATTTGATTTTCCCCTTAAGGCTGTCTTTATTTTCAGCAATTAAGTTTGCCAGGCCAAGCCCGATGGTTGTATGTGCATCGTGTCCGCAGGCATGCATGGTGTTTGGAACTGCAGACCTGAATCCTTCTTTTTGCGGAAAATGGCTGTCTGCCTCTGATTCATGGATCGGCAATGCATCCATATCAACACGGAATGCAATCACCGGGCCATCCTTTTTAGTATCCATTGTTGCGACAATGCCTGTATAGCCGTCTGTAAAAGCTTCGATATATTCTTTTTTCGCACCGTTTTCGAGAGCCCATCGATAATGTGCGGCTGTTTCCTCTTGATTCGGCTTCCCCATAAAATAATCAGCTGCCATTACCTTCCTGCCCATTTCCAGCTGGAATCCAAGGTCATCCAGGATCGATGCGACAATGGAGGCTGTCCGCATTTCCAGGAATCCTCCCTCTGGATAGCGGTGAAAATCACGCCGCCACTCTTTTAATTGATTTTCAAGATTACTCACTTTTTAACCACATCCTATTCTTATAGATAAGGACCGATTCCCGGACCAAACGGGATTCCAAAGAAGACGAACACTAAAAGCATAATGATCCACGTGATCAGGAACGTAACCGAGTACGGAAGCATTAATGAAATGAATGTTCCAATTCCCGCTTTTTTATCATACTTCTGCATAAACGACAGGGCGATAACCATATATGGCATCATCGGTGTCACGATATTCGTAGATGAATCTGCTACACGGTATGCCACTTGCGTGAATGCAGGGTGATAGCCAAGCTGCATAAACATTGGCACAAACACAGGTGCTTCAAGCGCCCACTTTGCTGAACCCGAAGTGATCAGGAAGTTCAAGGAAGCTGTAAAAATGATGTAGCCAATAATCAATCCGATTCCGGTGAACTCCACGTCCTTCAGGAATTCTGCCCCATTTACCGCTACCCATGTAGCGATATTGGACCAGCTGAAGTATGCGATGAATTGGGCGATTGCGAAGATTAAGACAATATAGGACGCCATATCCTTCATCGATTCAGCCATAAAGTTGGCAACATCTTTACTGCTCTTAATGTTTCCAACCGTAATACCATATACAGTACCAATAATGATGAAGAAGAACAGAATAATTGGAATAATGCCATCCAGGAATGGAGATGGAACAAGTCCGCCATCTTCATTGGTTAACGGGCTGTTTGGTATAAGGATCGTTCCCACAATAAGGGCAATATAGGCAAACCCGGCAATGGCTGCATTCCGCAAAGCCTTGCCGGCATTAGGCGGATCTTCAGCAATAGCTTCCTTTACCTCATCGCCTTTATATTCTCCAAGACGCGGTTCAATGAATTTCGTCGTAACAAGTCCGCCGACAATGGTTAAAACAAATACAGAAACAATATTAAAATACCAGTTATCAATTGGCGTAACGACAATATTCTCGTCTATAATCTTGGCAGCTTCTGTTGAAATCCCTGCCAAAAGTGCGTCCGTTCCCGCAATCAGCAGGTTTGCGGTAAACCCGGCACCCGCTGATGCATATCCTGCAGCCAATCCGGCAATCGGGTTACGGCCGATTTTATAGAAAACCATTGCAGCAAGCGGCGGCACCAGAACCATCGCAGCATCTGAAGCGATATTCCCCATAATACCGACAAACACAACTGTATACGTGATTAATGCAGGCGGTGATTTTAAAATCGTTTTCTTAATGGCATAATCCAGCATGCCGACTTTCTCAGCAAGACCGATCCCGAGCATCATGGACAGAACCAGGCCAAGCGGAGCGAACCCGGTGAAGTTATCAAGCATGGATGTCAGGATGAAATTCAGGCCTTCTGCAGATGCCAGGTTCTTAACTTCCAGCTCCTCTCCAGATCCGGGATGGACAACAGTAGCCCCAAAGGCGCTAAAGATTGCTGAAACAATAATCACAAGCACTGCGAGCCCGGCAAATAATATAAATGGATCCGGGAGCTTGTTGCCGACCTTCTCAACTCCATTGAGGAATCTCTGGGCAATCCCTGTTTTTTTATTTTCTGTTACCACTTTCTGTCCTTGTTTTTCTGTTTTCATATACTCCCCTCGCTTTTCTGTTTTTTTTGTATTTTCTTAAGTTTGAGTGTAGACGATGCTTTCCGCTGCGGCGGCCAGGTTCGGACTTGCTGTTCCCGATTTCTGCTTCTATTGTCCGAAGCGGCGCCTGGTTCGGACTCACTCTCCCTATTTTCCGCTTCTTCTGTCCGAAGTGACGCTAAGTTCGGACTCTCTCTCCCTGTTTTCTGCTTCTTCTGTCCGAAGTGGCGCTAAGTTCGGACTCTCTCTCCCTGTTTTCTGCTTCTTCTGTCCGAAGTAGCGCTAAGTTCGGACTCACTCTCCCTGTTTTCTGCTTCTATTGTCCGAAGTGGTGCCTGGTTCGGACTCTCTCTCCCTGTTTTCTGCTTCTTCTGTCCGAATGAGCGCTAAGTTCGGACTCTCTCTCCCTGTTTTCCGCTTCTTCTGTCCGAATGAGCGCCTGGTTCAGACTGCTTCTCCCGCTTTTCTGCTTTCCCTGTCCGAATGGAAAGTTACTTTAATGTAGAAGGCTTAACCTCTTCAGGAATTGGACATGTGTAAGGATTAGCTTGTTTGAATTCATTGAACTCCTGTTTGACAGCTTCTAATTCTTCCTGGTCTGTCAGCAGTTTGACAGCTGTTAAAGCCATGGCTTCTGCTGCCCGGAGCATGCCTTTGTGGGCATAGCTGCTGATGCCTTGGGTGGTCATCTGCCATGTATGCAGCGGTGTGCCCAGTGCTGATGTTGAGGCTGTCAGCTGTGCGGTTGGAACGACCCAGCTTACATCTGAGACATCTGTAGAGCCGGCAAGAACTTCTTTGGAAGGTTCATAGGCTGAAATCGTTTCTGCCAGGTACTTTCCTTCAAATTCACTGCCGTCCCCTACATATCCAAATCCTCTTAAAATATCTAAATAGCTTTCTTTTTCACCTTCTGATAGGGTTGTCCAAAGCTTTTCGGCAAAGGCCTTTTCTTCTTCGTCCGGTTTTTCGATGCCGGCTTCCTGAAGGCTTTGATGGAGAATTTTTTCAAGGCTGCGGTTTGGAATATAATTGGAGCATGCCTTGTCAAACTCAATGGTAAGCTCTGTTTCTGTCATCAGAGCCGCGCCCTCCGCGATTTTGCAAACCCGCTTGTAGATTTCCTCCACCTGCTGAACCTTTGGTGCGCGGATCAGATACAGCACTTCAGCGTCTGCTTGTACGACATTTGGCGAGATGCCCCCTGTGTTGGTGATGGCGTAATGCATCCTGGCTTCCGGCACGACATGCTCGCGAAGGTAATTCACACCCACGTTCATCAGCTCAACCGCATCCAGGGCACTTCGTCCAAGATGAGGTGAGTTCGCCGCATGTGACGATAAGCCTTTAAATCGAAAATAAACCTGATAGTTTGCGAGACTCGATAAGCTCATGATGCTGTTGGCAGGAGATGGATGCCATGTTAAGGCTGCGTCCACCCCATCAAATACTCCTTCACGGACCATGAAGGTTTTTCCGGAACCGCCTTCTTCACCCGGACAGCCAAAAAACTTTACAGTCCCAGGCAGATTGTTTTCTTCTAAATACTTTTTTGCTGCACAGGCTGCCGCAAAAGCGCCGGTCCCAAGCAGATTATGCCCGCAGCCGTGACCGACTTTCAGCTCGGTTGGCTCGTACGAAGTCTTGTTGGGCACCTGCCCCAATCCGGACAGAGCATCAAACTCCCCGAGAAAGCCAATAACAGGGGCTCCGCTTCCATAGGAAGCTACAAACGCGGTTTCAATGTTTCCGGATTTGCGTTCCACCTGAAAGCCTGCTTTTTCGCACTCAGAAGCTAAAAATTCTGCTGATGCATACTCTTCAAATCTAGTTTCCGGATGATGATAGATATACTCACTGATTTTTTCAAACGTCTCTTTGTTCTCTGTTAAAAATGTTTTTGCAAAGTTGTTCGACATGATTTCCTCCTTTAATTTAAATGGCCGATCCGCCATTTAAGATATGAATATAAGCATCAACCGCAACCAATAAAGCTTCTTCCTCGAAATCAAATTGAGGATGGTGGTGAGGATAATCAAGCTTCGTTCCAAACAGCATAAACGTAGCTTTGCCGCCATGCTTCTGGACCCTATTCATCATAAAGCTGACATCTTCCGATCCGGAGACAGGGACTGAAGGAAGCACTTCTTTCACAAGCTCGCTTGATGCACACCATTCGGTGATTTTAGGTATCAGCTCTTTATCACAGACAACCACTTCCGTAACTCCGACTGCTTCGATTGTGCAGGACACATCATGCATATCTGCTGCCGCCTTAATAATCCGGGTCGCTTTTTCAGCCATATATTGAGCAATCTCCGGTGTCTCACCCCGCACTTCTATTTCCATATAACTGTCTCCCGGGATGATGTTCCGGCCGCTGCCTGCAGCAAGCTTCCCAACATTCACCCTGGTGACGCCATCATGATGGCGCGGAATGCCATAGAGGTTGTTAGCAGCCGTTGTCGCCGCCAATAAAGCATTTTTCCCGAGCTCCGGATTAATGCCGGCATGTGAGGAAACACCTTTAAAATAAGCATTGTATTTAGTTGAAGCCAGGAATCCCGGCGTTGTGGCTGCAATTGTTCCAACGGGCAGGGACTTAATGCCGATGTGGCCTGAATAAAAATAATCGACATCATCAAGCCAGCCCTTGTCTGTCATTGCCCGAGCCCCTCTTCCACCTTCTTCAGCCGGCTGAAACAAAAGGGTAAAGCGGCCCTTTAGTTGATCCCCATGGGAAGAAATATACTGGGCTACCCCAAGTCCGATGGCAGTATGTCCGTCATGTCCGCACGAGTGCATCACATTCTCTTCTTTCGAGCCAAATTCGTATTTGGCTGGACGATGTGCAGGATCTGTCGATTCGTTTATTGGCAATGCGTCAATATCAAAGCGGAAACCAACATGGTCTCCGTTTCTGTTAGTATCCCAGACTGCCACAAGCCCGGTATTCCCGCCGCGCATTTGATCGAGCCAGGACTCTTCAACACCCCAATCCCTCGCCTTCTTCTCTTGAGCTTCAAGATCAGCTTGTGCAGGAAGCCCCATACGGGAATTCTCGTCAAGCGCGTCTTTCCCTAAATAAAGCTTGAAACCCATCTTCTCCAGTTCTTTTCCGATTCTGTATGTAGTGATGTACTCCATGAACCCCAATTCAGGCAGAGCATGCAAAGTGCGCCGCCATTTGATCAGCTGGGGAGTTATTTCCTTTAAAAAGCTGCTGTCCATCATGATCCCCCTTGTTGAATATTATTTCGGACATTTTCCGTTTCATTACCTTAAATGTATTATACACATGTTATTAGAAAATTCAAAGTAAGCTTTTAACTATTAAAATGTGATTCGTTGAATTTTTATACAGCAAGAACCGAATTTAGCAAATCTTTAGTATAATACTCCCTATTCACCCCCTGACTTTATCCCTATTTTTACCTAAAAAGTGTAATTTTCCACGTTTAAACTGTAAAAATATAACTCTATCCGCTAAAATAAGGGATATACTTTGAATGGCACATTCCTTTAGGGAGGACATTTAACTAATGCACAAGAAAACGAAAATTTTACTCTGCAGTGTCGGCATATCATTAATGCTTGGAGGATGTTCTGGTATGAATAGCGCAAATAACAATCAGGAAAGTGAAAAATCAAAAGAAACACAGGCTGCCCCTTCTGAAGAATCACTGATCAGTGTTCAGGATTATACCGGTGAAGGCTATGCACTTCCATATGGAAAAGAAACCGATAAAATTGCTGATGAAAGTCTTGATGAAATAGAGGAAGCTGCAATTGAGTTTTTTAAGGAGAAATATAAGACCGATGTAACGGTGCATAACGTGGTGGGTGCTAAGGATGGGGCTACTGTGTTTGTAGAATCCAAAGGTGAGCCGCATTTCTACACTTATGCTGTAGTACCAATTGATGAACTAGAAAAGAAAGTGATGACAGAAAAGATATGGGCGGACCAATTCCAGGTGGAAAATGCCATTAAAGGCGGATTGTATCACATGATCTTTAATGAAGAGTTCCAACAGCTCGACGACTATCTTGAGACTATTGCAGCAGAAGGTCAGGTAACCGGAAAAACAAAGGATGCCCTCCAAAATGTGGGCGGACACGGATATATGACTCCATATTATTTTATTGCATTAACAAGTAAAGAAGAGGCTATTAAACCAGTTTATGACCTTTATATAAGCAATCCTGATGAAAGTACGGAAAATTTGAGGAATGCCTATGAAGAGGGCTCGTTTAATCCTGAAAACTTCAAAATCAATATACAATTATTTATGGCTGATAAGCAGGCAGAACCAAGTGAAGAAATATTTAATCAAATCACGAAAGAGCTGGAAGAAATGGACTCAATACCTAAGGGCACATACAGCTTCTCTCTTAATGATAACTTCATTGATAAACAAAGTTCGGAAGGTGCTAAAGATAATTCTTTAAAACGCGGATTCCCGGATTACATTATTAAGGAATAAAGCAGGTGAATATATGGGTACTCTTAAGGGTTCACCAAATATTAATACAGGTATAGCAGCAAACAATGATAAAGATTTAGTTGAACTGGCAGGCCTTCATGCATATACCTATCCGCTATTTGAATCGGTTCTGCAGGTAAATAATACAGACTATACAGTTATCGATACTCGTTATGAAGACCCTACTGGCCTTGATGCTATGACAGTCGTAAATATGGAGACAGAGGAAATATCCATCATTTATGTAGGCACAGATGCAAGCGGAAAATATGGCAACAAAGATATTCTGACTGATGCACAGCTTTTAAGTGACCTAACTCCCGCCCAGCTGGCTGCAGCAAGAAGCTATTATACTGAAATGAATCAAAAATTTAACCAGGTTGGCGGCGTTAAATCGATCGCGGGAAATTCACTTGGCGGGGGTCTGGTTGGTGCAGTAGCAGTTGAAAACCCAGAAGTAAATGCAGTTACTTTAAACCCTGCCCTGCTTCCTGAGGGGATGGTGGATCCTAATCAAACTTATGATAATATTACAAATTACTTCAGCAGCTACGATGTGCTGACTCAAACTTTGATTGCATTGGATCTGCATGGCCGGATTCCAGGCAAACAGTATGAAATCTTCAATGGGATTCCTGAATTCTCTAAGCTTGCTACAAACCATACAGGCTATTTGCGGAACGAAGATGGCTCCCAGTTCTATGTGATAGGAGAAGTCGGAAAGCCGGGATATGGCAGGATTTATATTGATGCAGACGCTCATATCGTGTCAAGCATCTGGACAGGAATCCCGCTCTATGGAGGACACTCAGAACGCATTGAAATCAATAAAGAGAATCTGGATATACTTGCTTCTTCTCTGCAAAGCCATGTTACGGAAAGACTGAACCTTGCTCACGAGTACCTGGGCAATTCGGTTGCCATTGTAGAGGATGAAGGAAATCGGTTTTACGAGCGACTTAACCGGCTGCAAAATACGTTCGAGGATTTGTTTGAAAACATAATCAGTGAGCCGCTGTTTCTTGGCATCACAGCTATAAGCAACCGATTGACGGCGGAAATCGACCATTTGATTTCATTATTAAATATTGCGGAAAGCCACAGCAAATCATTGAATTATATACTAAACTCTCCTCCGGCAGAGCTTCTTGAGCATATTTTCCGGACGAATGTCAGTGTAGAAAGCTTGTTTGCAGAACTTCGCAATCAGCTGTATGAATTGAGGTCTAATATTCAGAACATCTCAAGAGGCATTATTAACATTGTCTCAGACAAAATTCCTGAACTATTTAGAGGCGGAAAGGATGCCTGGTATGATGCAATAGTAGGTGAATTAAACGCCCATTACGGTATTGTCAACGGTAACAGAGATAAGCTTCTCTCTCATATCAGCGAATTCCAAAAGCAAGTACAGGATGTTGCAGCCAACTTTCAAATGCGGGATCAATCTCTTGGGCAATCCATTAAGAGCAAGTCTACTCATTCCGATTCGATCTCGGTACAGGGAACCAATACTTACAAACTAGAAGACTCCCCTTATATGGAATTGAGAATGAAAATAAAGGAATTTCAGATGGATACTGCCTACACTGCATTTACTGCATCGACTCAGGCACTGCTCTTCCCTCTTCTGGAGAAGGGACAGCTTCTAACTTTCGCCGTCGAAAGCACACTGGAGATCCTTTCTAGCAGTATCAAAGGGGCAGCCAATTTTGCTTTAAGCTATACCATCCCTGGAAAGCTTATCAGCTTATTTTCAGATTTTGATGATAAAATTAGAAACAGCATCGCAAACGCTCTGGAGCCATTGGATGAATTGGCAGCTACCATTGAAGGTGTACGTAAGGGGCTAGGGCGTTTAATTGTGGAATATCCAACTCTATTAAATAATTTCAGACCTTATGTGGAAACCGCCATTTTTGACAACAGCGGATACTTTAACGTCCACCTCTATAACCTGGCATCCATCGCCATTTTAAGAGAGATGGAAATGCTATTTGATGATGTGGTTTATCAATTAGGAAACCATAAAGCTGAAGCGATTGATGCTTTGTGCGAGGTATCCAAAAAGGTGAAGAGTAATATGGGAATTCTCTATGAACAAGTAGATCGCGGGACGATTAATTAACAGGGACATTGGGATAGGCACCTTGTCCCATTGCCAAAAAGAACAAAGCCGAGCTAAGCCGCCAGCTCGGTTTTGTTCTTTCTTCTTATTAAATCTTCTGTTACCTCTCCATATATCCCTTTAACAGCTCTTTAAAAAACTGATTCAATTCCTTATTTTTCTGCCCCTTCAGCCATTCCACCTGGTTAATCGGCAGGTTTAATTTAAGTGTGATTTTTTCATTCGGCATTTCCACTCTTCGGATTTCTTCTAACGTCATGCCCTCCTCAATATCCGGAAAGTCCAGATGTTCCTCATTTATTCTTAAAACACCTTCGTATGACTCCTCCGGATCAAGTTCGCAAAATAAGCTTAACCTTGGCAGCTTGCCCGGTACAGATTTTAGAAACATAAATGAACTTAGTGATCGCCCATCTTCCAATTCAATTTCCGTGATCAGGCTTTCCCTGTCTTGATATTTTCTTAGAGTAACCTCGCTCACAATCAGATCCACTTCCAGCGTACTTCCTTCAGACGATTCAAAAATATAGATGGCACTGTTAAACACATAGATTTCTTCCCCATCGAGGTTTATTGATTTTATACCAGCCATACCTGCTCCTCCAAAATTATTACCATTTAATATATTAAATCCATCATATCAAAAAGAGCAGCAAAAGGGAGGAAGCATTTGAGCCATTAAAAGAAAGCTGCACACTATCTACGGTGTGCAGTTTCATCTTCGATACTAATTTTCTATTACTTACGATAACTAATCTTTTTAACGTTTTCTGCCCCTCTAAGCTCTACTAAATCGCTTTTCTCAACAATGACTTCTTTCACTTCTGCACCGCTAAAGTCTACGATGATCGGCTCTTTCTTTGGTGTTACACGGACACTCACGTTCTTAAGTCCTTTGCCCTGCAATACAGCAGAGTTTTTGAGCCAGATGCCGTTTTTGATTTCTGCGGATTCTTCTACATTAATAAAAGAAACCTTGTTCACTACTAGCTTCTTCTTTTTATCATCAGTAAAATTATATTTCTTTTCAAAATCCAGCTCTGTTACTGGCGGCAGACTGTCAACATCTACAATTCTGCCCTCCACTGCTGGTGTGATAGTACCCAGGCTGGATAGGTGTTCGGCAAAGTTTTCCCAATCGGAAAGTCCAAGATCTGTTACCCGTCCCTCCTGGTATGCTTTTGCGAAAACTGTATAACCATCTCCGCCTTTGGCTGTGAAAGCATTGGTAGCGATTGTGTATGTTTGCTTATCCTGGATTTCTGTGTATGTGCCCTGATCATTTTTATAAGCGATCGAAACGATTCGCTCACCGGCAGGCTTTGTGGAGTCAAATTCTACTTTTGCACCGGACACATGCAGGAAGCCGCCGTTTTCTGCCGGATACTGACCCATACTGATTTCAAAAGCCTCCTTCAGTTCAGCTCCCGTCAGCTCCATAGTTGCTAATGTGTTGCCAAATGGGAGAACAGTTATCACTTCTCCAACAGTGATTGGTCCTGCGTCAATCCCTGCACGAATACCGCCTCCATTTTGAAGAGCCATGGTGACATTGCTGTTATACTGCTTGGCTTTTGCAAGCATGCCGTCTGTAATTAGGTTGCCTAGCGCTGTTTCATTTTTCCGTACACTTGGCCCTGTGCTGTCTCCGCTTGTCCGCGGATTCTCGAGTGCAGTCACGGTTTCTGCGCCAATTTCAGTGTTCTTTAATTCCTGTATTTGTGAGGAGTATTTTTCAAGAAGCACTGCAGCTTCAGGATCGTCTGCTTTATCCGATATTTTAACAAGCTCTCCAGCTTGCCCAACTACTGTTCCGGCCTCATCAAATTGTACATCCAGTGTTCCGAGATAATTATTGTACTGGCCGGCTTGAACAATGACAGTAGGGTCCTTTGCTGCTCCTGTTTCATCAGCTGCCACAACCACTGGCTCATTTAATTGCGTATGGCTGTGTCCTCCCACAATCACATCAATCCCATCTACCTGTGCAGCCAAAGTTAAATCATTATCCACATTCGGATTATCATCATAACCAATATGAGTTACAGCCACAATTTTATTGATTCCCATACCCTCAAATGCTTTTACTGCTTTTTCTGCTTCTTCGATATAGTCCTTGAATGTAACATCACCAGGACTGGAAATACTCGCCGTCTCAGCTGTAGTCAAACCAAAAAACCCTACTTTTTCTCCATTAACTTCTTTGATGATGCCATTATATATTTTTCCATTAGCAGGTTCGCTTGATATCACATCACTGAATAATCCCTGCAGGTTTGCATCCTTAGAAAAATCTACGTTCGAACTGACAAATGGGAATTGTGCACCTTTTACAAAGTCCGCCAGTGCTTTGTGCCCTTCTGCGCTTGAACCCAAGTCGAACTCATGATTTCCGAAAGTCATAATATCATAGCCCATCAGATTCATGAATTCCAGGTCAGCTTGTCCAAGGAATTTATTAAAATACAATGTTCCGGAAAAAACATCTCCTGCATCAACAAGCAAGGCGTCCGGATTTGCTTCTCTTGCTTCCTTTACAGCCGTCACTTTTTTAGCGGCGCTGTCCATATTGGCGTGTGAATCATTGGTATGCATTAAGGAAAGTGTAAAATCTGCAGCTGGTGATTCATTTGCTGAAACCAAACCTGCCGGAACGGCTGTAGAGATGGCTAATGCTGCTGATAAGGCTACTGTTGATAATACTTTAATAGGCAATTTCATGAATTGCTGCTCCTTTCAGATGCTAATTTTTAAAAAGAGGATTGAAAGCCGAAGTAATTACACTCCGGCTTTAAATGCTATGCTGCTTCCTCTTCCTCATATGGGGAATCTATTTCTTCCCCCTCCGAATCTTTGATAATAATATGAGACGGATCCGCTTTTTTCCCAAGTGTCCATTTTTGGACATTTTCGGCACCGCGGATTTCCACAACTTTGCTGCTTTCGACCATGACTTCCTTTATATCTGATCCTGTTAAATCGACAATTGCTCCTTTGTTGGCAGAGCTGATAACCACTTTTGTATTTTTCAGGCCATCGCCTTTAACCGCGGCTGATTTCTTCAGCCACAATCCTTGAGAGAGGCTGGATGTTCCATCCATAATCACCAAGGCATTATGTGGTCCAACAACGAATTTCTTCGCGTGGTAGTTTACTAGATTAAAAACATGATCATATTTAGGCTCTTCCGGTTTAACTGCCGGCTTTAAGCTTGTCTGAATCATGACAGGGTCATGGTCACTTGCACGGCCGTGTTCTTCCATGAAGCCAGAGTTAATATGAAGAATATCAACCTCTGTTTTCTTGGCAAGGTTGTTGGATACTAAAATATGATCCAGCACCTGTGCATTTCCCTGGTAGTTGTACGTATAGCGCTCTTCTGCCCGAACCTTTTCAATCATGTTGGTTAATTCATCACCCTTTAATGCCTTTAAAGGATTGGAGAATTCAAAATCATTAAAGTCGCCAAGCAGGACGATATTGGCATTAGGGTTTTCTGCTTTTACTTCCTTTACGAAACCGTTAACCACGTTAGCGATTTTCATGCGCTGAATTTCACTGTTTAAGACGGGAGGCTGCACTTTGCCGAATAACGGAAAATCCCCGCCTTTCGAGTTAAAATGGTTAGCTACAACAATAACGCTTTCGCCCTGGAATTCGAACTGGGCCGCCAATGCTTTGCGGCTATCTTCAAATGCTTCATTGGAGGGATCAATGCGTCCTGGGTTTAGCGTTAATTTGCCGTCTTCAAAATCAACCGCATCCGTTGCTGACCCTTTTTCGCCTTCCGATAATGTTACCCTTTCAGCGTTATAAAGGAAGCCGACACGGATGTTTCCTCCCGGCTGGCCGCCATCCTGTTTATCTTCTGGAGCGATATCTGTGTATGTGTAAGCTGGACCGCCCAGTTCTTTTATTTTTTCAATTAATAATGCTGCACTTAGATCGGCTTCTGTTGTGCCGCTATCTATTGGTCCGTCATTATCCTGAACCTCTGTCAGACCAATGATATCCGGGTGCTTCATATTTTTAACGATTGCTTCTGCTAATCTCGTAACCTTTTCCGCATCCGTTTTTGTTGAGAAGTTTTCAACATTATAAGACGCGATGGTTAATTGATCTTCTTCAGGGATAAGACTTGTTTCTTCTCTTGCCGCAGGGCCTTCCTCAAATTCCGGCAATGAATCTGCATCACTTAATACTTTATAGTTGCTGAATCCGTAGCTGACGACACCCTGGACGCTGCCTTTAAAGCTGTCGCCCATTTTGGCAACAAAATCTTCATCGTTAATATCCAATGTGATTCTCTCAGGATTATAATCATTTTCTGAAATGCGCAGTCCGCCTGCCGCTGTGTTTGTTTCAACATCTCCTGGAACAACCACAAGCTCACCGTATTTTTGAGGCGCAACTACTTTAGGGTTGTCCACCTGAACAAGCATGCCTTCCAGGCTTTCATAAAAATCGATTCCATCCTGCTCCGGATCAAACTCACCAAAGCTGTCATTATCGATCACTTCAGTTGGCAGGTTTTCTTTACTGAGAATGACTGGAGCCGGAAGCTCCTGGCCTGACGCTATTTTATTAATTGCTGAAGCATTAATTTCGGTTACAGGCAAATCTGTCTCCAGTTTTTCAGCATAGCCGTCAAGTACCCATTCTTTAATCTGTCCTGTTACTGTAACCACATCGCCCGCTTGTGCTCCGTGATTTTTCTTGTAAACGAGAATTCCTTCAGAAGTATTAGGATCCTGGTCAGGCTGCAGGTCCTGCATATAGAAATTGTTTGCATCTGCCACTTTTGTGACGATGCCTTCCACATCCGCAGCATATTGGTTGGCATATTCGGAATAATGCCCTGCACCTTGAATATCATGAATGCGAAGTCCGCCTAATGCAGGCGTATAAGTAAATTCAGCTACTCTGCTGTCTGTTAAGCCTTCTTTAACAGCAAAGGCTTTAATGGTTGTTCTTTCATTAATGACAATCGGATCAGTATATGTATCACTTTTAGAAGTTGGCTCTGATCCATCCACCGTGTAATGAATGACTGCTCCTTCCGTTTCTGTCGATAAAACAATACCTGTTCCCTGCTTAACTGGACCTGCTTCAGGGGAAGCAGTTACAGCTGAAACCTTTGTTGGGTCTGTTTCTTCCACCCAAGAATAAGCCGATGAGTTCTTTAATCCTGGAACTGTAAAGTAGGCTTCCAGTGAACCGGTAATTTGAACTTTCTTTCCAAGGTTATCAGGGTTGTCCACCAGGTTTAATCCTGATCTCACATACCCGCTCGGAAGCTGAACCGGCAGTATTTTACCGGGATCTCTTTCATCGGGTGAGTCTGCCATGGCAATATTGGTTGCCATTGTAAACGGACCGCTATGGCTATAGCTTGAAGTACTCTTTGTAACTCCAACAATATAACCTTCGACTGTGGCAACTCCGTTATTATCCGCAATAGCTTCTGCCACAGACTTCACTTCTTCTGCACTTGCCGTGGCAAAAGGACTAAAAAGACTAAGAATCAAAGCAAAGACACTAATAAAGCTAAGCAACTTTTTCCGCTGCTTTCCAATCATGTAATCCACTCCTATTTCCTTATTTTAAACGTTTACATGACACTACCATTCTAGTAAATCACTCTTCTTTTTGGTATACAATCTGATATTTGTAAAAATTGAGTAAATAAGTAAAAATGAGAAAATATCCCCGTTTCATAAATAGGTCTAAAAACCCAGATGCGCACCGGAGATATTTTTTCCCAAACAAAAAGAGAATCCCCGCCAGGAAGATTCTCTTCATTTCTATTATTTATAAACTTTAATAGTAACCGTTTTGCTGCCCCATTGCAGGGCTTTCTGTTTGTTTGGAATGAAGACGTCAATTTTATTGCCTCTTACTGCAGAGCCTTTGTCGCCTGCAATTGCCTCTCCATACCCAGGTACATAAACTTTTGATCCCAGTGGAATAACCTTCGGATCCACCGAAATCACCTTGGCGTTCGGGTTCTTTTTCAGGTTGATTCCTGTATAAGTAATGCCGCTGCACCCTTTGCAGCTGGCAGTGTAGGCAGTCGCTTTCACTTTAATTTCTTTATAGGCTTTCGTTGATGCAGCCTTTACAGCTGTCTTATTAGGTGCTGCAGCTTTTGCCGATGAAGCAGTAACTTTTAGCACTTGTTTTGGTTTGATTGTATTTGATTTTAATTTATTCCAGGATTTAATTTGGTTAACGGTAACATTATGTTTTTTAGAGATCGCCCAAAGCGTGTCCCCTTTTTTTACTGTATACGTATTTCCTGCGGCTGAAGTGACATTGGAAAATCCAAACGATAGAAAAACAGCTGTGATTAGATAGATTACTAATTTCTTCATGATATCTCCTTTATGTCCCTTGATAGGAACATATTAACACCATAAGATAACAGAGAGATTTCAGTAAAACTCTTTTTATGTTACAGATTAAAGCGATTTTAATATTTTTGTAATATAAATTACCAGATTTTCTTTTATTATAAGAAGAACTAAATAAGGCACCTTCCCCGCTTGAACAGGAAAGGTGCCTCAATTTAGTAGGCAAAATTGTGACTGCCGATTTGTTTAATGACTGTTCTAGTAAATATCCATTGATCTGTAGCTGTATAAGGATTGTAATAATAGACTGCACCGCCAGTTGGATCCCATCCATCAAAAGCATCTCTTACTGCCTGATAAGCTTCAGCATCGGGCTGCAGCCAGTACTGACCGTCATTCACAGCTGTAATGGCATTCTTTTGAAAAATAACATTTGAGAGAGTATCCGGGAATTCATTGGACTCCATACGATTAAGAACGACAGCCGCAACTGCCACTTGGCCTTCATAGCTTTCCCCGCGCGCTTCCCCATAAACCACATGAGCCAGCATGTCCACATTTCTAAGCATTTCTGCTGTGTTAACTCCTACAATGCCATCAGCTGCTAAACCGAAATCATATTGAAAGTTTCTTACTGCATTCTCTGTTACCGTTCCATAATATCCTGTATTGTCTGTATAAAAATAACCAAGCTTTTGCAATGCTGATTGAATATATGTAACTTCCGGGCCTGCTGAGCCATTCTTTAGAACAGCAGCATCTGCCTTGGGCTGGCTGAAGCTCAGCACAAATACCATTGCGGCTGCTGCCGCGATCCACTTTATGTAATTCATTTGAACACTCCTCTTTATGTAGATATGTTGAGCTGGGCTGCCCCCCTTTTGATAAGGTAATAAGTTCACCTTTGCTTGTTTCCCTAGATGGTCCGTGAGAAAACTCAGTCAAATGGTTTATTTTTTCAAACGGGACAAAGGGGACATTTTTGGTGTCACTTCTAGAACTTCTCTTTCGAATTTCATTCACTTTTAGTAACAAAATAAAAAACCGCTCTCTATAGAGAACGGCTTCCATCTTATAATCTAAACTTCTCCACCGACTGTTCCAGCTGTTTAGAAAGCATACTCAGCTGAACGGTCAGCTCTGAAATCTTTTCTACCGCATCCTCCTGCTGGTCTGTTGAGGCTGCGACTTCGCGGGAAATTTGTGCTGTGTCTTTAGACAGACCCGCAAATTCATCAATGGATGCAGAAATCTCTTCTGATCCGGCAGAGAGCTCTTCTGTTACAGCAGAAACCTCCTGAATTTCCCCAGTAACACCTTCAACAGCATGCAGAATCTGATTGAATTTCTCTCCGGCACTATTGACCAGAACTGTGCCTTCTTCCACTTTACCTGAGCTCGCATGCATATTTCCGACTGCCTGTTCAATGGACGATCTAAAGTGATTTAGCTTTTCGGCAATTTGTGCAGCAGATGCTTTTGAGCCTTCTGCCAGCTTTTTAACCTCCTGGGATACAACCGCGAAGCCTTTGCCATGTTCGCCTGCTCTGGCTGCTTCAATGGCTGCATTTAATGCAAGCAGATTGGTTTGCTCTGCTATGCCTGAAATCAGGTTCACAATATCCTCAATTTCAATAGCCTGCGTACCCAGCTCTTCTATAAATAAGGATGAATCATTTACAGTCTTTTTAATCTCATTGATCTGCCGGATGATGGATTGAATTTCATCAAATCCTTCCTTTACCTGCTGTGTAACTGTATTGGATTGTTCGCTCACATCTGTCGAAGCTTCCGCAATACGCTGTATGCCTATGGCCATTTCTTCTATTGCTTTTGCAGATTCCTCACTTCTGATCAGCTGTGTATCAGTAGCCCCTGCCACTTCCTGAATCCCTCTGACAATCAGGCTGCTGGCCTGGCTGATATCTTCCATCTTGTTTTCTATTTTACCCGAGGAGACCAAGAGTGCTTCTGAAGATGCTTTTATATCTTCAACCATCACTTTTGTATGGTGCGTCATTTTTTTGAATGACTCTGTAACAAAACCAATTTCGTCATCCCCTTTTACCTTAATGGAATTAGCCTTCTCTTCTGCACCCCGAAGATCTCCATCAGCCATCAATTGGGCTGCTGAACTGATATTCTGCAGAGGGTGCAGTCTTTTTTTGACGAACCAGGACAGTATGGCAACAACTGCAAGGATTAACAGTATATTTATCACCAGGTTCATAGGGAGCTCTTTTTGCAGTACTTGATCTGAAATACTATTAACATTCTCTGCATTGATGTCGACACCCAATATCCCGATTACTTTTCCATCGGCTTTAATTGGTACAAACGCTGAAAGATAATCCCCATATTCCGGATCATGAACGATCGGTGAGCTTGATGCTTTTCCATCTAATACAGGAGAAATATCTTCATACGCTGTAGCAGTTGTCGGTGTTTTAATTTCCGCAGCCATATCCGAGTTCTTCGGCAGGCCATCAACCATTATAAAGAGCTCTTTCTTCTCGGAATCGGCCATTAAAGTATAAACGTAAAACGCACCCGTTTTCTCCCGAAAATCATTCAGCTGTTCCCGAAGATCCCAATAGGCCTCAGACTGTTCGGGATTCTTCAAAAAATCCTCATACTTATCTGTTTGCATCTTTGAAGCTATATTGTCTGCAATGCTTATACTAAAATTTTCAATAGAAGACTCTACTGAATTTTTCGTGCTTAAGTAGAGCATAGCAATATTGCCGAGTAAAACAATTGCCATTCCAAGAGCCATAACCATTGCAATTCTAGTGCTGAGTTTTTTCATATATTTCACTCCATTAGTAAATATTTCATATAAGGATTATAACTTTTAACCCGGTATAATAGCACTAGTAAAATCAGGAAAACTGGATAAAGGGACAGGTACCTTATCCCTCCAAACTTTTTACTGTGTTTTGATGCCGGTTAATGATCTGGTTCTTATTCACAAATAATTATAATAATTGATGTAAGTGTCTTTTTAAGGTATGTACAAATTTTTCTTCCACATGTGAAGGTTGAAAGTTTGTTTAGTTGCCTAATATAACGAAGGATCATGTAACAGAAGTCCAATTCATTAAAGAGGACCTTCAAAACGGAAAATTGTGGAGGGGCACTAAAGAAGGTATTCCTATCTTTCTTTTGATTCTGAGCCAGTTGCTTTATTATTTTCAATATATGAAATACTCCATCTGAACTTTATGGACTGAACTTGCTGCTTCTAATCCGCAGAGAGTAATAACTAATCGTCACTCAGAGCTTAAGCAGCGTTCACAGTTCGAATTTGGACATTCTAAGAAAGGGTATATGGAAGGGGCCGCTGACTCAATAGAATTCTAAAATAAGCTTTTTAAACAAATTGAAGAATAGATGATAAACTTAATAAAATAAGCCCCATTCAACTGAACGAAGGGGCTTTTTCAATTAAAAATTTCACTCTTAATCTCTTGTAGTCGGGTCTGAGATACTGTTTGAAGCTTCTGGGATAGCGTCATACACAGCAGGATCTACTTCATCGATCGATCCATCTGCAAGTGCGTTGAATAAATCGTAAAGAGGAGCCTTGACCGTCTCTTTCAGCATACCAGCCTGTTTTTGGCCTAAAGTCTGGCTTTGACCTTTAATCTCCATTAGCATAATCGCTGCATCATTTAAGGCAAATGCACCAAGTGCAGTACCTGGAAGATTTACATCAGGATATTTCTGAACTGCACCATAGTGGGAAAATCCTCTCTGTAATGTTTGAGAAGCAAGAGCATTTACCTGTTTGCCTAGTTTAAGAACATCTTCATCAACTTCGTACTGTTGTCCTGTGAATGGATCTATATATGGATCTGCCACTACAGCAGCCAGCTGCATTGGAACAGAGCGATTGTCTTCGTCAGAGACGGTATTGAATCCGCGGTGATGTACATCAACATACACATCAGGCTGTAAATCCTGGAAGACACTTGTTACTGTTCTGGATTCAGCTGTTACAAAGAATCCGCCGTAGTTACTATTATTTGTTGCTCTGCTATTTAGAAAATCTGCAACTTCTGCTTTATCCTGGTCTTCCACTCTAAAATTCAAATTCGGATTGTAGTCACGATTTTGATCGTATCCCGGAATTCCGTAAACTACACGCCCATTGTTATTTTGAGCTCTTTCGCTTCCATCGCTGTTATAATACCATGGAGCAGCAGTTCCTTCTGGAAGGTCAATGTTTTCCGGCAGCCACGTTTGGTGAGTATACCTTGTTGGGTACCATTTTCCTTCATACAGATTGTCTGCTCCTTCAGGATTGATACGAGGCATAATCCAGATAGACACTTTGTCCAGCATTTCATTTACATCTTTCGCACCTGAAGATAATTTTTGAATAATATCGATAGCAGCCTCTGTGCCGATTTGCTCGTTCCCATGAATTTGTGTCGTAATTAGCACCCGTTTTTTATTGGAGTCAGCATCACCAAACTTTACAACATATAGCGGCTCGCCTTTATCTTCTTCAGTTTGGTAGCCATCAGGAGACTGGTTGGAGTAACCGGCAATTTCAAGCTTCATTTTGCCTTTAGATTGAGATTCCAGGTTTTGAAGCTTCTTAAACAGCTCTTCATTTGACATATAGCTGGATAAAGAAATGTTTTGCTCATTCTCGATGTAAGGGCCATTCGGGTTTGATTGCGGGTCTGCAAAAGCTGTTGTAGATGCAACCATTGATAATGCAAGTGCAGCAGGTATTACGGCTTTTGAAATCTTTTTCATTTTCATCCTCCTAAGATAAATATTATTATGTAGAACGAAACTTTCGTGTTACTTAAGAAATAGTTTAATAGACAAAAGCCATAAAGTTAATTGAAAATATTTTATTTTTAGATAAATGAACCAAAAGACATAAATACAGATTGCTTTTTAAGGAAAAAGAAATAGAGAAAATAAGTGATTTGAACCATATAGCTCATAAGAACTGGGCAAGGTGCCAGCCTAATTAGACAAAGAGTTTTGGGAGTTCAACTAGCCACGCATAAGACCATATAGCAGAGCCGGTAGCACCTCCTCCTAAAAGCCACCCCTTTTCGCCGTACGGAGTAATTTCTATCGAGTAATACTTATGGAGCTGGACAGTTATCAAAGTCTAAAGTTACATTCTAATCTTGAACACGAAAAAGGCTTCCAATCATCTGGACGCCTTCCTCTTATAAAACACTCTATTTATTTCAAATTAACTTTAAGTCTCCCTCTATCAAGAGTATTCAATCTGTTCTAAAAGATTGTCCTGTTCGAATTAGGTAAGCTATTTTTTTAATAAGACATTTAGGAGAAGACCTTTTTCGCTATCTCCATGATCATCTGATAAAACAGTTCTTCCACTATTTTGTCTAATCCTCTATAATCTGAATTTATAACCCCAAGGCTTCCACCTCTCTCAATCTACAACCATCTTCAAAAAACTCTCGCCTTCCTCAGTCGCAGGCAATCTAAAAAACTCGCTAAATGTCGCCCCAACGTCAGCCATCGAATTACGCTTCCCTATGTTCACCGGTTTTACCCGCTTCCCGGCAGCAAGTATTGGAACGTATTCCCTCGTATGGTTGGAATGGCCGATAGTCGGGTCGTTGCCATGGTCGGCCATAATAATGATCAGATCCTCCTCTGCCATCTTGGGCAGGAATTCTGCGAGCCACTGGTCGGTTGTATTCAGCAGTCTGGCATACCATTCGGCATCCTCAGCATGTCCGGCCAGGTCTGTCTCCTGTACATTAACCAGAAACGCCGCGTCCTCTTTTTCTCCCAAATAAGATTTCTCTAAAGATCGCAAAACCTTCTCGGTATCCACAATCGGATCTGCAGGTCCTTCTCCATGCAAAACATCGGCCGTTTTGCCAATCCGATGTACTTTAAGGCCATGTCTGGCAGCTATCATCGGAAATTGTCCGTCTATGTTTACACCGTAGCCCATGTGATAGACTTCATAGCCTTTGCCGTACACCTTGGCCTTCGGGGCATCCACTCCCCACTGGCCGGAATTTCTTTCATGAACAACTGACAGGATATGTTCGATGGTTGTATAGGGTCCTCCAAAAGCAATCACACGGCTGGTGTCTACGTTCTGGCGGACAATCTTTCCGACTTTCTTTAACTCCTGGAAAGGCATTTTATTAAAATCAGCGGTTAAATTGATGATATTTCCTAATGAAGATTCAAGATTATCCCCAATGACACAGGCACCGTTTACCAGCAGCACCGGCCTGTCTTCCCATGGGTATTCAACCTGGCAGCCTGCTTCTATTAATGCTTGTGCCAAATCCGGATGAATATCCTTCATCAGCCTTTTATTTGAGCGCTTCGGGCAACTTCCGGCAATTTCCTGATGCCCGAGGTACGTATCTGCCCCGTGATGGGCCAGTGCCGAGCATCCGTAAGCATTGGCAGGGGCTGCCTTGCCATCGACAAGCGTTCCCAGCCCAAGCTGATATAGAGTTGGTATGTTTAAAAAATCAACCGATTCCCGGATATGCTTATAGGTATTGGCCCTGCAGTCACCAGGGCTGTACTCTCCACAATCCTCCATTGCCCCGATGCCAAAGCTGTCAATCACCAGCAGAATTGCTTTTGCCATCCTTACCACTTCCTCTCAAAGTGAACCAATTCCGGCTTTCCGCTCTGAATTCCTTTTACCAGGGCTATATGGGCCCTCGTGACAAACACCTGGGTACGGAAAGAGAAAACAGCTGTATCACCTTCAGAAATCTTAAAACCGTTCGGTTTCTCAATCGCGCCATAGTAATCAATCGCTTCAGGAGCCGGTTCGATTGCTTTTACATACTGCCTCAATATGTCTTTTTCATTGTTTCCGACCAGACACCCGGTTAAATGGGAGCGTCCGTAATAGCCGCCGCCAATGACGTAATAATGCTCCTGATCCTTGTGGGACACTTCCGTTACATATACAATGGCAGGTTTCTCAGGGAGATTCCGGTAAGCATGCAGCGGGGTCGTTCCGGTGAGGGCATGTCCCGGTTCTCCATGTGTTACACCCTGTTCTGCCAGGAACGGTATGGTTTCACAGCTGGTCGCACTTGGACCGTTTACCTGCTTTACAATAATGCCCTTTTTCTCCAGAACCTCTTTTGCTTTTAGGAGGGTTTTAAAGTTAGGAGTCGGCTCCATGCTTCTCCTGTCCTGAGATATCTGAAGGTTCGGGAAGGTCGTGACGCCTGCTATGTTAATCCCTGGAAGCCCGGCCAGTTCGAGAAGCTCTTCATCCAGCTTTTCCAATCGAAAGCCGCCCTGCTGTCCGGGATAAATCATATCGCCTTCTGCATACACCCTGAGAAGTACATCCTGCACCATGCCTGATTGAACAGCTGCATCAGAAAGCTGTCTGGCACGCGCAAAGGAAAATAGGGTAATGACTTCCGGATTCCACGACAGCACTTCCGGCCACTGATTTTTCCCCGGCTGAACCAGGTGGCCGACATTTCCTAGTTTAACGCCGCCTTCTGCCAATGTTTTGGCTTCGTCGAATTCAACAGCAACCGCTCTTTCGATTCCGTGCTCTGCTATAAACTGGCCTATAAACGGAAGCCTTCCAAGCTGCTTGCTCATAAAATAAAGCGTAAAGTCATGATTTTTTGCCGTTTCTGCCAGAGCTTCTACATTCTCTCCGAGTATATCGAGGTCAATCACGTACGTATTCGGGGGTATTTGCCCGCTTTGGTGCAAAGTGACACCTGATTGAATAAGCTTAGGATTTCTGCGCCTTGTTACATCTAAAAACATTGAAGTTTCCCCCTTTATTTACGGGTATCAACGATGCTGCACTTCTTTTGCAAGAGGTATCACTTTTTCCAGAATGCCGATGATCGTGCCCGCTCCTGATTTCATCGGATTAATGCGCAGTCCATATTCCTTCAGCTCGGGCTGTGCTTCCAAAAAGCTGCCGGAAACTCGGTAAATCATCGGGATAATTTCATATTTTGATTCCGCCCCAACCGGATGAGTGGCCGCCCCATGCTCATCACTGATGCTGATCACTCTTTGGGCAATCGGATCTTCGAGTTCTACAATGACATTTTTGGATTGGGCATTCGTCATGTAGGCGGCGCGAATCCCGTTCACAGCCCCTTCATTCAGACGGCGGCAGAGCTCTTCCACCTGCTCGTTTTGAATAGCCAGCGATACAGGTGCAAATGTCATCATTCTTAAAAGCTCCATGGCTTCGTAGCCCTGAACCTGGCCGCCGCCCGAGTAGTTATAGTGATGCACCCGTTCGATGGCCTCTTTTTTGCCGGCAATGACCGCAATTCCTTCCGGCCCGAGAAGCTTAAATCCGGAAAAGGTTGAGTAATCCGCTCCTAATTCCACGCCAATTCCCTTTGTCTTCAACGCGCAATAATTGTCATCCACGACGATTGGAAGATCCGGGCGTTCTTCCTTCACGGCTTTGATGACTTCGGCTAATTGATAATGATCTGTCGGCTGCTGGCGTGCATGCTGAATGTAGAAAACTTTAGGATTTTGATTACTTCTGATGGCCATTCTGACCTCCTCAAGATGGTTGTAATCTGCCTGGACGGTTTTAATGCCCAATATCCTTAACGTTTCCTTTGTCGTCGTATAAACAGGTGCAGTGTGAATGAACATTTCATCTCCAGGAGACAAAAGCATGCTTAGAATATTGCGGATCGCGCCTGTTCCGGCTCCCCTGACAAGGGCGCAGTCTTCTGCTTCAAAGAAATCCGCCAGAACTCTTTCCACAAGATACGTCTGTTCCGGACGCTTATAAGCTGGAGAAACACCAAGGTCCCCCATTGAAAGAAATTGCCTGCCTTTGAAATAGCGGCTCATTCTGTCTACCAATTTGAATTGTTTTTCCTGTGCTTCCTGTATCGATAGGCTTGGCAAAACTGATTTTGCGTACTTTAATTCAGCTCGGTTATATGTGGACACTATGATCGCTCCCTTATTGAAAAAGCTCTGGATGGATTAACGGTCAGAAACTGATGAAGAATGCTTTCCGGAATTCCTGATTCTTTCAATCTTGGAATAAAGGTCTCCAGCACAAGACCGTATCCCGGTCCTCCGTGCTTCTTCCAATGCGACTTGCGGGTTAAGTCTGCTGAAAGAAGAATTTGCTTTTCAAGCCCGAGGTTTATGAAATCAAGGAGGAAAGCGGCTCTTTCTTCATCGGGACGGTAATTATTTTTTCCGATCGTATCAAAAGCGATATAGGCTCCTGTTTCCAAAACAGCCAGAACCTCGTCTTTATTCGGGTTAAGGTCCTGATGGCCGATGATGATCTGATCAGCCGGAAGGCCATGCTTTGTCAGCAGCTGCACCTGCTCAAGCCCGAGTGTTCCGAGCGTTGTATGAGTGGTCACCGGAAGGCCGGTTTCGGCTCCGGCCATAGCGGCACCAATTAAGAGCTCACGTTCAATCGGCTTCATTTCATTTTTGCTAGTGCCCACTTCCCCGATGACACCCGGGAGAATGCCCGTTTCGGCAATCCCTTCCTTGGCTTCTTTTATAAAATGCTGTGCAAACTGCTCCGCATACCAGCCGTCTGCAAAATGGGGGATATAAGGATCTTTATAGAAGCCTGTGCATGTAATAAGGTGAACCCCTGTTGCCTCGCTCAGCCTTTTTAGCACATGAGCATCCCGGCCCATGCCGTCATTCGTCACTTCCACCATTGACCTTCCGCCGAGACGATAGAAGTCCTCCAGTTCCTCACGCATGCCCTGTTCATCATCCAGTATGGTATCCGGATCTTTTTTCACTCGCGAAAGGTCAATGGAGAGATGCTCGTGAGCCGAGCAAATCCCCAATTCTTCCGGAGCAATTTTTCCAAGTACGGTTTGTATCATGGCTGTCCACTCCGTTCTCTTTATTTGGTTCCTTTACTGAGGTATGTTCATGATTCCAAGTGCAACCAAAATATTGGCAATGATTCCGACTGCAATGGCACCCACAGGGCCGACCGCAATGCGGACAATCGGACGTCCTGCCGCTTCATTCAGCAAATAGAATCCGGCGATGAAGAAGAATCCGAACCCCGGCGCAATCGCATTAGCGGCATTTGCTCCGCCGATTAATAGGGCTACTTCCAGAAGCTTGGTCATCGCACTGCGGATATTTTCTCCGGAATTACGCACACCGGGATATTTATCAAGGAATCTCGCAATTGAACTTAATAGCATAACTTCAATGAAAATAATAATGACCCCGCCGATTAAAGCCACCCAAACATTCGGGGAGAAAAATCCGACGACGAAAATGAGCGTAAATCCGACCGGGCTGTATACGCCTGTTGCAATTGCTGTACTGGCTACAAGCGGAATAAAACCTAGTGCACGGGCAGCCGCTGCAATTCCGGCATCTGTTGCTTTGCCTTCCGCTAATAGATTTAGAGAAATCGGATCTCCTGCCATGATCCATAGATTCGTAGCAGCAGCAATAAGACCGCCAATAATCATAAAGAACACGACATTTTTTCTGATTTTCGCCACTTTGTCACTGAATACTGCGGCAAGGTCGATGGAAGAGCCTTCTTCTGCCTTTTCCTTCATGGCAAATACAAGAAGGAAGATCATTCCTGTAATAAGGGCCATTCCTTCCTGGTTCAGTGTTACTGTAGTTCCTGAAATCGTAAGGACTCCGCTTTCATTCAGCCAGACAGCGAGCTGACGGATTAATGCTGAAACGATAAACGTTATGACCCCTTTTTTCACGCTGAACTGCAAAGCAACCGCAAGCGCCGGGAATGCCATAAATGTTACGACAACCGGTGTTCCAACGGCTCCCATCGCTTCAAGGAAATTAAGCGGCAGATAATCAAACAGCTTCACAAAGCCTTCGAGCCCGATTAACAGCCCTGCTCCATAAGCACCGCCAATCACAGCCGCAAGCGGTGTTCCCCATTTATTTTTCGGTGTCAGCAAACCGATAATATCTGTTCCCAGCAGGATGCTGTGAACGAGGATGATACTGGCCGAGAGTGTAAAAGGTATTCCAAATCCGATTACAAGGCCGAAACTCATCGCAAAGGCAGTGAAGGCAAGATCCCGTCTCGTCATCCTTCCCTCGACGTGTTCGGAGACAATTGGACGAAGCCCATCATTGAAAACCGCAATATTCATATTGGCCAAAACAGCAGCAACGGCACCAATCAGGATAATTAACGTCATTTCCATTTCTATTTCCCCCTCAGATAAAATGGATTAGCTTTTATTCTTTAAAGCTTTGATAATCATAGGCACTGCGGTCTCTTTGTGGTCAGCTGTAAATCCAAACGCTTTCTTCCCTTCATTGACAGCGATTACAATTTTCTCCTCAACAGGCTTTTTTCCTGGCATGGAGACGGTCTCGCAATTTGGCTTGCCGAGTAGTGCAATCGCCATGGCCAAAGCTCCGCCGCCGCCTGTGTGGCAGGCTCCCACATAATAATCTGCCTGTCCCGTCTTAACAGCCATCGCAGCCTCCAGATCCGACTTAACCATCGTTGTTATGCTGCTATCAATCTCTTTTATCAAGCTCTCAATCTCTTTTTTATCAACCTGTCCGCCAACTACAATTTTCATCTTAATTTCCTCCTTTGTTGATTTGCAGTACATTTGTGTAATGTATGACCAGAAAATCGATTTCTTCTTGGGGGAGCTGATTCTTCCATAGCTGCTGTACGTAATCGATTTCTTTTATTGCCACTGATGCTTCTAGTGACTGTTTAACTTCATCCAGCAAGGCAGGATGGGGAGCCTCAACCTGTTCACCCTTTTCAATTCTCGTCAGAGCTGTCGGCAAATGGGTGAACAGCATTTCAGCTCCATCTATGGCATCTTTTTTCAAGTGTGACTGTAAATGCATAAACGCTAACGTGCTTATATCAGCTGCTTTGGTACTGACAACAGATGAAGCTAAAAGAATGTCCATTCTTTCTTTCAATTGATTTAAATCCATGTTTAAATCCCTCCAGAATACAGTATTTAGTATATTAGTGCTGATAAGAAACTAGAACTTCAGTTTCTTAATAGTGAGGATACTTGTTTCCTTCCTCCACCAGCCTTTGGGTCTCTTCCACTTTATTAAACTGGAGGAGCTGGATTTGTTCCCTGATATTTGTTCTTTCACTTTCTATGACAATGGCTGCTGTGGTTGCTTTTATGGCCAGTTCCTTTGCCTTTTTTGATTTAAAGTCAGAGGAGGCAAACGTTTTTAGCGCCCTCGCTTCATCTGCATTCCAGACCGCTGCATCAATACTGCCGTTTTTCAGCATATTGAAAAGCTGCATATAGTCCACCTTTATCAGTTCAACCTTGTGCTTTTCACATTCAAGGAGGGTAATATTTGCCTGGTCGGCAGATGAATAGTCAATTCCTATTTTCATGCCATCGGTAATCTCGCTGTTTTTGCTATCTGAAAAAAAGACTCTATGGGACGTTACATAGGTCTCGGGCCCAAGTGTATGGAGAATTTCCAGGCCCTCAAACTCCTGCACTGCCTCTTCTGCCGCCAGCTGAGACATGATCGCAAAATCGTAGCGCCGGGTTTTTAATGATTCGATCCGCCTTCTCGCTCCTCTCATATATGCAAGGCCAGACTTCTTGTTGATTTCCTCAAACCCTTCGACAATGCCAGTCGCCAATCCCTCATACTTGCGGGAATAAGGCAGCGGCATTACGCCCATCACTGGTCCGATGCCGGCAATCTCATACAGCAGGTTGATGTCCCTCTTCTTCAGAAAGGTCCCAAGATGTCCTCTGGATTCAAGAGCTATGGCATGCAAATCTTCCAGCACTCTTAATGCCCCCTGAACAGTTCCCCTGCCCAAGGATAGCTTTTCCGTAAAATCACTTACGCGGGGGATTCTCTCTCCCTCTGAAAACTGAATAAGCTCCTTTGCAATAAACTTTGCAGCCAGCCCATTCTTTGAATATAAACTTTCCCAAATACGGCTCATAATGTAATACCTCTTTACCTTTAATCAATATACGAAAAACTGTATATTATAAGTGTAGCGGTTATTTTTTATTAATTCAAGAGTTTTCTAACTTTTCCGCAATTTAATATTGCTAATTTCCTTTATTCTTCTTAGATAGGGGTTTCGCTTGTAAATGAGTCTGTTGATTTCCACCGCGGACAATTAGTTTGCCATGTCCAGACTCCATCTCTCGGGTTTCTGCTTCTCCTGTCCGAAGGGGCTAAATGTTCGGACTCACTCGCCCGAATTTCTGCTTCTTCTGTCCGAAGGGGCGCTTCAGGTTCGGACTCAGCCGCTCAGGTTTATCCTTTTTCTGTCCAAATGTGAACCCCCCCATTCAGTTATCTCCTCATAATTGGGGGTTGGTACGTTAGCAGCAATCCCAATTATAAAGAACATCTGTAAAATTCCTCTTCCGCAAATCCTCTTCCTTAATAAAGAAGTTGGCAACACCGCTGTCCCCAAACATCAGCTCAATATCATCGTCCGTATCCGCCTGGAATAGCAAAATCTTATAATCACCTGTTGGGTCCCCTTTTTCTCTAGGATCCTGCTGGGTGAAGTAGGGATAGCCGCCAACTTTATGGCCCTCTGCACCTAATTCCTCGGAGTAAAGCTCATATAAATCCTCATAATCCGGATGATCGATGGATTCAAATAAGTCAATTTTGACCATGTCCTCAAATCGGAAATCCTCAGCAGGTACAGGAGCGAACTTAAGGTTAAAAATCATCTTTGCTTCCTGGACTATCGGATCATATTCATCACCTAAATCAGGCATATACGAAAAATCTGTCACAAGGTCTGACTCATCTTTCACGCCATTTGGATGATAAACAACCCGAAAATTTTTTTGATCAGCCGGGTTATCAAAATCAAGTCCGTACATATCATCAGCCGGCGAGAGATAGAATTGAAGAATTCCGCTCTCAGGCATAGGCTCAATGTGAGGAACTTCTTCGAAATTGATTTGCGCAAATAGATTCATATAATTTCCCTGCTCATCCTTTGGATGTTCGCTCGTTTTTGGAAGGTAGGGCTTTCCTCCGAACTTGCTTTCATAAAGTGTGGTCTCCCCTCTTTCTGCATGTATGCAGACAAACGATTTAACTGTTTTTTCTAATTCGCTCCGATGTTTTTCAAATTCCTTAGGCAGCTTTAAAGATTGATTTCCCATACTTTTTCCTCCTGTTTCTCTTAATTGGTAAGTTCATCCCAAAATTCAGCTATCCATTGTTCTAACTCCGTTGTTATTTCTTGTGAAGATTCATCCAGAAGCTCCCCAAACAACTTGCTTCCAGGGATTTTTTTCGATACCGGCATTCCAAGAAAAAAGTATTCGCATTCCCAAATTTTAATGATTTTTACATCTATGAGATCCCCTCTTTTATCAGAAATCCCCAGTGAAATGGAGGAACTGTATCCAGGCTGGAAAACATCTCTGCCCTCCTGATTAAATTCAGCCTCGAGTTTCAGGCCTTTCTTTGAAAAAGCCGCTTTATTCTCTCTTAGAAGCTTTTCAATTTGTTCTTTTAGTTCCTTTTCAATTCTATGAATCTTCCCCTTTAACTCTGAAGTGAATGTCCTGTGGAAATATTTCATAAAAACATCTTCTCTCATCAAAAATAAACAGAATATATGTAAATTCGCCAGCCTCATCCATTCTTCCTATCTGCAGAAAAAAAGAGCTGCTATAAAGCAGCCCACATTTTCCTATAAAATACTCTTAAAACCCTTCGCCTGTTCATCCAGCTTTCTTGCAGCTTCCCCGATATCTTTAAAAGCAGATACAGCATGTTCATTATGAACCTGGTTTTCACTTATGCCTGACTGTGATTGCAGAGTTGCGTCACTAATTTTGTTGATTTCATCTGATATTCCTTTGATGTGGGCACTGACTTCCTGGATGGAGTCCTGCACCCGGTTTGCGAGCTTTCGCACTTCTCCGGCAACGACGTTGAAGCCTCTGCCATGTTCGCCGGCACGTGCTGCTTCAATAGCTGCATTTAATGCCAGGAGGTTCGTTTGGGCCGCGATTTCACGGATTGTTTTTACGATGCTGCCGATGGATTGTGTCTGTGATTTGAGAGAATGGAGAATTTCCAGGTTCCCTTTGGACTCATAAACGAGCTTGGCTATTGCCTGAGCTGCCTCTTTGCTTCTTTCAATTCCAGCTTTTGCTTTTTCACTAAGGGCTTCTGACATTGCCTGAAGCTGGAATGCTACCTGCGCTGTATTCGTTTCCCTTTCTGTAATATCCGTAGCAACCTTTACAACACTTTCTACACTGCCATCATTCCCAAATACCGGTGTGTAAGTCGCTTCGAGCCAGATAAGATCTCCTTGCTTGTTCACACGCTGAATTTTTTCCTGAAAGCTTTTGCCATTGCGCAGATTTCTCCAAAGCTCCTGATATTCCCTGCTGGCGGCAAATTCAGGGGTGCAAAATTGCTTATGCATCATATTTGGCATTTCTTCTGCACGATATTTGACAGTGCGGGCAAAATTCTCATTTGCCCACAGCACTTTCCCGTTACTATCAAATTCAATCATAGCCAGAGAATTTTCAATTGCAGCCAAAACAGCTTCTTTTTCAAGAACCTGTGTGCTTTTAAAATGACTAGGCTTATAAGTTGTAAGCATGCTCTTCCTCTTTTCAAAAAAGGTTGTCAGAACATATCCCTACAAGGGGACTGGTCCCATGTAAGTGCTGGCCGGTTGCGCTACTAGCTCGAATTCATTAAAGCGCCCATATCTACTTGAATTCCCATTGCTTCCAACTTGTCCCGCATGTAAGGCTATAGTACTAGCATCGGTCAGTCATCACAATTCTCAATGCTCTGCTTTCATTTATACTGAAAATTCAAATAATTAATTACTAAGACCCATGATTCCCATAATTAGTAAAAGTAGAATAGAACTGTAAGAGATTATGCAGAAGGGATTGATTTATCTGAAAAATAAGCTAATTGCGTTATCACTGGCATCTGCTTTAAGCTTTTCACTTTTTCCGGAAAGAAGTTTTGCCGAGCAAACTGCTGCGGAAAACCAGGCCATAATACCTGGTGCGCATACAGTAACGGAACAATACTTTGATGGTGTGAACAACAACTGGCTGACCACCAAGAATCCCCTCCAATATCAGCAGGCGACCCTTTACGGAAACATCGGTCTTGCTCCTTATCTCTGGGGAAATGCCGAGGAAGGAACCGGATGGCATCAAATGTATAAGCCTTCTTCTGTAACGGGAACACAGGTAAATGGTATTTTTGAAGATGCCCAGTTTGTCATAAGGGTTCCGGATCACTGGAATGGCCGGCTGGTTGTTTCGGGAATCCCGGCTACAAGAAATGAAACATCAACCGACCTGCTTTTCAGCGACTATGTCCTGGAAAAAGGATATGCTTTTGCAGCGATTGATAAAGGCACCCAGGGTGACGCTGATTCAGCTGATCCATTTGCAAAAGTAAAGAATGCCTTAGCCGCTGAGGATGATAGCGTAGCAGAATGGCACCAGCGGTTCCGGCAGGTTACGAAAGCCGCACAGCGATACTTAGTCAGCCATTATTCCGATGGTCTGATCGATCCGGCAGATTCTACTGACCCGGCGAGCGATTTAGTATCGGCAGTGCATAAAATTCCTACATATGCGATGGGAATTTCCAATGGCGGATACGTCGTGCGCTATGCCCTTGAAAATGACCATCCAGAGAAGACTGGCGAACCGCGTCTTTTTGATGGAGGAGTTGATTGGGAAGGCGTGTTATGGACGGAAGAAAAGCCAAATTTAATCAGTTCTCTGACCACCGTAGTGAATCATGCGGAGGAAGCTTTGTTTGGAAGCGGCAAAATAAAGCAGAAAGCGATTAAAGAGCTATACAAAGCTGGATTGCCCAAAGGATCGGAAAAACTATGGGCCTATCATGATCAGGTATACTGGTTTGTCTCGCTGAATATCTATCGGGACCATTTCGATCCGGAAGCCCCAGGCCGTACCCATTGGAGCAATTACCTGAACTTTGTTAATGGCGTGAGAGACCGATCCTTTGATTCTGTCTTTGAAGATTATAAATATGTGACCCGTCCAAAAGAAGTGAAAGAAAATATTAAGGAAGTGGCCAATACTGGAGATATAGATGTGCCGCTCATCTCTTTCACTGGTTCCCTTGATTCGCTGATATTCCCGGATATTCATGCAAAGGGATATCAAAAGCTGGTCAAGAAAGCCGGAAAGCAGGATCTGCACCGAATGTATACTATTGAGAATGGGAACCATGTTGACAGCCTTGTCTGGAACAGCTCCGCCGATCCGGATAAAGAACTTCAGCCTTTGTTGCCTTACGCTCACCAGTCATTCGACTTGCTTATCGACTGGGTGGAAAACGGGAAAGCTGCTCCTGAGAGCAAAACGGTCAATGCTCCAGAGAACCCGGTTAAGGTTATTGATTTAAAAACGGGGCAGGAACGGGATCCCCGTTAGGTTGAGGCAGGAGTGTTGGTCTGCAGTCTTAAAAATGGCTAACCGCACGAAAAAATTTCTATCCGCACGTAAATTGTGGTTATAAGCACAGAAAAAATTTTATCCGCAAGTAAGTTGAGTCTATCCGCACATAAACTGATTTTAATGATACATGAAGGCATCTCAGTGCGGTTTTTATGGAAGAAATATGCCCCAATCGTTTTGGATTGGGGCTTTTAAGCTTCGTATTAAATGTTTTTAGTAAATGAACGGTTCATTTTCGATAAATCCGCCTTGTGACGAACTTCAATAAGGAAATTTCTGCTCTGCTGGCCCGAAGCTGACAAAAGTACGGACTCCAACTGGATTATTCCTACTGTCAGACTCTGACACGGTTCGGACTCTAACTGACTAATTTCTGCTTAGCATGTCCGAAGGCGACACGGGTTCGGACTCCGATTAAATTGCCGCTCAGTCTGTCCGAAGCCCCTCTATCATATCAGCGATGAACCTTCCTGCTGCCTGCCATCAGCCACACCACAACCGGAAGCAGACCAAAGGAAACCACCGTAATCCCCGTCCAGCCCCCAGTCTGCCATACCAGGCCGGCAAGCGTCCCTCCGGTTGCCACTCCAAGGTAATAGCTTACGAGATAGATGCTCGAGGCACCGGCTTTGTGATGGGCAGCGCGCTCATTTACAATGGCCGCCATCAGTGAATGCGCCACAAAGAATCCAAGACAGGTCAGGCATAGACCTATTACAATTACTGATAAAGAGTGCACATTGGTAAGCAAGGTCCCTCCTATTAAAATGACAGTTCCGACCGAGACCAGTGTAGCTTGCCTAAAATGAGCAGATAGCCTTCCGCCCAGAATGGAGCCAACTATACCGAAGCTGTATGCCAGGTAAGTAAACGAAATATTTTTTACAGAAAGATTAAAAGGATCCTGTTCGAGGTAAAAAGGCAGGTACGTCCATACTCCTGTAAACGAGAATTGGAGGAGGATTCCCATCGCGAACGCAGGGAAAAGTTTCGTGTTTTTCAGATGTGAGCCCATGCCTGATAAGTCTTTTTGAACTGATATTTTACTGGGCTTAAAATAATGAGATTTTGGCAGAGTCATAAAATAAATGATGAATAACAGAATGGAGAATCCAAATAGGAAGTAAACAGAAGTCTGCCAGCTGGCCATATCAGCAATGTACCCGACGAAGATGCGGCCGGCCATTCCGCCAATGGCATTGGCTGCAATATACATGGTGATGCCGAGACTGACGCTTCTAGAATCAAGTTCCTCCCCTAGATACGCGATGGCAGCTGCAGGCAGGCCCGCTATACAAATGCCCTGCAGGAAACGCAGCACCAGAAACGTTTCGAAATTAGGCGAAACGGGCAAAAGCACTAACGGAATAATAGTGCAAACAAGCGTAATATTCATTATGGAAACCCGCCCAATTCGATCAGATAGAAACCCGAAAAATAACAATCCGAAAATCATAGAAACCACAGCAGCAGACAGTGATAAACCGGCTGCTGCAGATGTGATGTCAAATGATTTCACGAGCAGCGGCATAATCGGCTGCACAAAGTATAAATTAGCGAATACTAAAATGGATGCACTCGTCATCGCAATCATAATTTTTTTGAAGCCGGCATCATGCAGCGAATATTTATCAGCTTCCTGTTGTCTAGCATTTACAGCAGTCATTTTCCCACCCAGTTCCTATAAAGCATTAAATCCATCATACCATTTTATTTGAAATGGATCGAAAATTCCGATATTTTTTTCCCGCACAATTCCCATTAAGAACTTCCCTCAGCTATTTTTGAAACAGCGCACACCTTCATTCCAACTGCCCTAAATGTTATAATATAGGAATGTACTTTGGAACATGGGGACTGGCTGATTGTCCCCTACGGGTAGATGGGACAAGGAATCTGTCCCTTTGTCCCACACCAACAAGGGGGTTGTGAAATGATTCCGGAGCGGTTTTTGGAGCCTTTAGAGTTTGCAGCGAATGAGCTGAAGGGGTTACTGCGGGCAGAGAATGAGGAAGATGCGCGCCTGGTGCAGAAGGGGCTGATGCTTTTTCGGCAGGGGCTTGTGTATCAGCTTCGCTTCGAAGATGATAAGGTTTTGGCGACGGTCCAGGATGTGACTCCCGCAAAGGTTGAACTTAATCTTGAGTTCATTCATTTGAGCGAGTGTTCCTGTCCGGCTGAAGGTTTTTGCCGCCATCAGACTGCGGTATTTCTGCAGCTTCTTTCCAAAGCCAAAAGTGTGTCCATGTGGATTGAAGAGTGGAGGAAGCCGATAAAGGAAAAGCAGACAGCCAAGAATTGGGGGCTTCAAAGAGCGAAGGATCTTTTGAAATCCTCCGGTCAGATGAAGACAGGTTACGACGGCTGGGTTGCCGGATTCGAGGAAAGCTTTACCGAGCTGCTGGAAAAACAGGGAGAGCCTCGTCCCTATGTACTCCCTGAGCTTTTCCATGTTTATCTGCGGCGCATGAAAGCGGGAGCACCGGTTGAACAGGAATGGAAGCTGCTGTATCTGCTTGTCGGCTATGTCTTTTCTTTTAAAAAGCTAATGGCGCTGAGCAGGAAGTACGGCCATGGCGAAGAATTGATTGACCGTTATTACCGCCATCTCTATCAGTCCCTGATGGAAGATTCGGTTGAGATAATGAACAAACTGTCGGTGCACTCCCTTCCCTTCGCTTTCGATCAATATATTGAAAAACTGAAAGATGATTCCGCCGGGCTGATCACCGGTTCTTTTGGGTTGGATTATGAGCGGGCCCATTTATATCGGCTGTTATGGACACATTTTTTTAAAAAGAAAGAATGGCGTGAAGCGGAGATCCAGAAGCTGGAATCCTCCATCAAAGAGGAATCGCCCAGCCTTCCGTCTGTGACAGGCTATGTGCATCTTCATATCCTTGAACGTAATGATGAACAGGCACTCAGTGTTTTAAATGTGCCAAATCATTTAATGACTCCTTACATGCTTTACTGGATCGATTATTTTTCAGCCAATAAGGACTGGAATCGGATGGGTCCTTATGCAGAAGCATTTATCCATAAATTACGGGATTACTTGAAACAATCTGATGACTATTATGCCTGCATGGATTTTACCAGGATGGCCATCAAGGCTATTTCTCCGTATTGCCTGGAAAGCAGCAAAATGGATTTATACGAGAAAGCCTTGATGGAAACGCTGCCGTACAGCTACAGCGACTATGAATACCTCCTTTTTGAAAAAGGCGAATTCATAAAGTGGGCCGATCTGCAGGCGTTTATTGGCTTTGATATTGATTCTTTAGGCAAGGACCGGATCAGGGAAATCAGCAAAAAGGAACCCTCCATACTCCTGCCGCTCTATCACCAGGCCATCACTGCCCATATCAATATGAAAAACAGGGATCATTACCGTGAGGCTGTCCGGAAAATGAAAAAGCTTCGCACGCTGTACAATAAGCTGAAACGCCAGGAAGACTGGCAGCTTTTTCTTGAATTGCTGCTTGAAAAAACGAAACGTCTCCGCGCCTTTCAGGAAGAATGCAAAAGGGGTAAGCTAATCGATGCTTAAAACGAGATTTCTCCATGTGAAAGTGAAACCAATAAACAATGACCGCTACCTGATTTTTGCCGTCAATGAAGAAGGCCGCCTCCTGTCCCCAAAAGAATGGAAGCCGCTTCTTTTTAACCATCACAGAGAAAGTTTCTTTGGAACAATGCTTGATGCTGTTGATGCGGACGGAATCAAAGGGATCTCTGTAAGCGGCTGGCAGCTCGTTACCCTGTTTACGGCTGAGCAGTTCAACCGTTTGATTGATTGGAGCTGGGATGAAACTGCCGAAATCCTGCTGGCTTCCTCTCATGCTCTTTACGATTCGATCGTGGAAAAAGAATGGATGCCGGATTTCGCCGCCTGGGAACAGGATCAATTCCGCTGGGCACTGCCGGAAAGTGTGGTTACCGAATTCGGCACAAACTTTTGGGACCAGGCTGTAGAAGGCTCACCTGTCAGGGAGTTTATCGGAGATTTATTTCACCGCTCCCTTGATGGCTATATGAATCAGAATCAGGAAGCGAAAGCACAGTTCGGTGAAAAGCTTGAAGCATTGCGGAGTGAGCACCTCTCACCAAAGGATCTTGCTGCTTATTTTGATGAAGAAAGCTGGCAGGAATGGATCGGGGTTAAATCAAATGAAGCTCCTTTTTCGATTGGACTTAAGCTGGAAGAGCCCGGGGAAATTGATTCCAGCTGGGATCTGGCGATATTCCTCCGCGGAAAAAATAATTCTGATGTCTTTGTCGACTTCAAGGACTATTCGAACTATCCCCACGACTGGCATGATTTTGAAGATTCTATTGACAAAGAGATCGAGCGCTGGCTTGAGCTATTCCCATGGCTTGAAGGCAAGCCTGGAATGATCTCCACTTCACTGACTGAAGATGAAGCCTGGACCTTTCTCACTGAAGCGAGCGAAACCCTGCTGGCACTTGGCGTGGAAATCCTGCTTCCTTCGTGGTGGCAGGCTATGAAAAATGCAAGCCTAAAGGTCAAAGCAAAAGTGAAAGGAACCGGGAGCCACCGTCCTTCGTTTGTCGGGCTTCAGTCCATGCTTGATTATGATTGGCGCTTCAGCATGAATGGCGTTGATTTAACAGAGGATGAATTCCGGGGTATGGTTGAGGAAAAAAGAAGGCTTGTCTACATTCGCGGCCGCTGGATCAAGCTGGATCCCCATTTTGTCCGCCATATTCAGGATTTAATGAAGAAAGCGGAAAAAGAAGGATTGCATGTCCGTGACTTGATAGAACAGGAGCTTATGGCTGACGAGAGCACGCAGGAAGACGAGCTGGATAATCCTAAGGCTTTTGCCCGCATTCAGATCGAGCTTAACCGCCAATGGAAACAGATGGTGAAGCAGCTTCGCGATATCAAAAGTCTTCCGCTTGAAGAGGTCCCTGCAAGCTTCAAGGGTGATCTTCGCCCTTATCAGAAGCTCGGCATGAGCTGGCTGCTGTTTCTGCGCCGATATGGTTTTGGCGCCATTCTGGCAGATGATATGGGGCTTGGAAAAACGATTCAGCTGATCTCTTATCTGTTAAAGGTAAAGAAAGAGGAAGACAGCGGCCCATCGCTTATCGTCTGCCCTACATCTGTCCTCGGCAACTGGCAGAAGGAAATCGAGCGCTTTGCACCTGGCATGAATGTTTATCTCCATTACGGTTCAAATCGTCTGAAGGGTGAAAGCTTTTCTGAAAAAGTAATGGAGTCTGATATTGTGCTGACCTCCTATGGACTAACCCATATGGATCTGGAGGATTTTGAAACCATCGAGTGGAGCTCAATTTCAATTGATGAAGCTCAAAATATTAAAAATGCCCAGACAAAGCAATCGCGGGCTGTCCGAAAGTTAAAAGGCAAGCACCATATTGCCCTCACCGGCACGCCCATGGAAAACCGGCTGACCGAGCTCTGGTCCATTTTTGACTTTACGAACCATGGCTATCTCGGCAGCCTCGGGCAGTTTCAGAAGCGCTATGTACTGCCGATTGAAAAGGATGATGACAAGGATAAAGTCAGGCAGCTGCAGGCATATATCCGTCCCTTCCTCCTCCGCCGCACGAAGAAGGATGAGGATGTGGCCTTGAACCTGCCTGATAAGCTTGAGCAGAAGGAATATTGTCCTCTTACTGCTGAGCAGGCCTCGCTATACGAGCAGCTTGTCCAGGATACATTCGCACAGATCGAAAAGCTGTCCGGGTTTGAGCGTAAAGGTCTGATCCTGCAGTTATTAAGCCGCTTAAAGCAGCTGTGCAACCACCCGGCCCTTTATTTAAAAGAGGAGAAGCCTAAGCATGTCCTTGAACGTTCTGTAAAGCTTGAAAAGTTAAGCGAGCTTGTCAGTGCTGTACATGAGCAGGGAGAAAGCTGCCTGATTTTTACCCAGTATATTGAAATGGGGAACATGATCGCCCGCTTGCTGAAAAAACAATTCGGATTCGACGTTCCATTTTTAAACGGCAGCGTGCCAAAGCAGGAACGGGACAATATGATCAGCCGTTTTCAAGATCATGAATTCCCGGTTTTCCTGCTGTCGCTTAAAGCTGGCGGAACCGGTTTGAATCTGACGGCAGCAAACCATGTCATCCATTATGACCGCTGGTGGAATCCCGCCGTCGAAAACCAGGCAACCGACCGCGCATACCGAATTGGGCAAAAACGCTTTGTTCATGTCCATAAAATGATTGCCACCGGGACGCTCGAAGAGAAGATTGATGCCATGCTCGAAAAAAAACAGTCCCTTAATGATCAAATTATTACGAGCGAGAATTGGATTACCGAGCTTTCAACAGATGAGCTGAGAGATCTGGTTCACCTGACATAAATTTTGTTCAGTCTTCAAGTCCTTGATATGCATAAAGGCTTGAAGGCTGTTTTTTTATTATCGCATATTCAGGCTTGTTAGGCTTTTGAGTCAGAAAAGTTACTTTGCTGCCTTCTTTAATAATGAAACAGGATAGCAGCTGGTATGTAGGATTCTTGTTCCCGGCGTTTATTGCCACCTGGCCGAATAAGAAGTTGAATTTGTAGTGAAGAAAACTTTCCTTATCGTTAAATGTGAGTGAAGTATGGCTTCTAAGAGGAATTCTATGATAGGATTTATTACTCTGCAGCTGAATAAGCTGAAGTGCATCAAAGAAGCTTGGCTGATGATTGGTGTTTAATCTTTTATTTGCTGTTTGAAAATACAGGTATCCGGTTTTATCTCCTTTATCCACTAAATTGCACCTCCTCTTTATTATTTTCAAAAAGTATATTCGACACATTCTGTGAAAATCCTCCCTGGTTCTTAATGGCCATATGTAATATTTGTTTTCACAAACAGAGTTAGAAATAACCCGGCACAGGAGTACCGGGTTTCAAATTTAGGGGAAGTGCTGGGGATAGGATTGATTCTCTATAGGGAAGGAAAATATGTGGACAGCTGGTTGGGGAAGCCGTCAGTTCATGAAGGTTAATCTTCCGGATTTCTCCCGGGGACCGTTTTGCATAGCGGTTTCACGAATGAAGGATTCAAGCTGGAGAACCCGTATATTCAAGTCATCGACTCTTTGGTTCGATTTACCGAGCATCTTTATGAGGCTTTCGAGCATATATTCCAATGCCTTTTCTCTTTCAGACACTTCTTTCAAAATGGCAGTTCCTCCTTGGTCACGGTCACCGGGAATTCTTCTGTCTTCTTCCGGTCAAGAAAGCGGACCGATTCCGCTACCACCTCTGTTACATAAATGCGTTTCTTTTCCTGATTATCATAATGCCTCGTCTGAATTCTCCCGGTTATCCCAATCAAGGTGCCCTTCCGGCAATACTGGGATGTATTTTCCGCCGTTTTCTTCCATAAGGTGCATTGTACAAAATCCGCATCGATTTCACCCTTCTGATTGCGGTATTGGCGGTTTACTGCCAGCGTCACATTTGTCACCGGAATGCCTTCCTGTGTCCGTTTCAGCTCGGGATCCCTTGTCAGTCTTCCAACCAGGGTCACTTGATTAATCATAGGTTTTCATCTCCTCTCTTTGATAGCCTTATCATATCCGGAATTCATTCACTGTGTAAAAAAGACAAAAAGAGTTTTTTGCAGTGTTTTTTCGGCAAAAACACCATAAAAATTCATTTTTCAGCCTCTTTTCCGCAAAAAACAGCACCTAAAATCTTATTTTCAACATACAAAATAAGAAAATTCGACAAACCCTCAAATTCGCTTTCAGTTTGGCCTGTGTTATAATTTTTTATAAAACAACTTATTTTAGAGATGGAGGTAAGCCATGAAAACATTTAAACTTGTTTCTCTGCAATTAGTGGAAGAAAATGGCCTGATTGATATTCAACTGGATGATGGGTTGATTATCAATAAAGAAGACGAGAAGAGCACCTGGCTCCTGGAGGCATTTATTGATAAATCCTATCTTGAGTACTTCAAAAAGCGCGCTGATGACAAGGACGAGCTGACCATCCAAGTTGTTATTACGAAAAAAGAAAACGATCCAGCCGCATTCCAAACTAAAATTACCTCTATCAGTGAACTGGAAAACCATATCAGCATCCTTTTTGAAGGATCACTCAAAAGAACAAAAAATGATTATGCCGAACTGCTGCTTCAGGACCTCCTGGAAAAGGGCTTTATTGGAGACAGCCTGCTTGATGAATTCAAGGGTAAGATGCAAAGCAAGCCGCGCCTGGCTGCTGCCAAAAAGGAAAATAAAGAAACTCCCGCTCAATCATGACGGGAGTTTTTCTTTAGAAAAGGACAGGTTCACCCCTGTCCTTGCCTTTTTACTTATCTTTATTATCTTTATCCTGCATATCTTTGTTATCTTCGATTGCATCTTCGCCCGGCTCGTTGTTATCTTCCATCATGTCGCCGTCATCATCTGTGTTGATATCGTTGTCATCCGTATTTTCGTTCAGATCATTAGTCATATCGCCGTTGTCACCGTTCATACCGCCTTCATCTACGTTTCCATTATCCTCCGTAATTGTATCATCTTCCGGCGGCGGATCCTGGTTATCTGTGGCACAGCCTGCTAGAAGCATGGCAGAAAGAACAGATCCTCCGATAAGTGTTAAAAGCTTTTTATTCATCGTAAAAGCTCCTTTCATAGGGTTTTATTGTTGACCTGCTGCATTGGTCTTCCTTTATATTTCCCAAAAACCGAAACAACTTGCATATTTTTTTACAGAAAAAATCCCGTACGCTTCGTACGGGATTTGTTTTATCATTACCTTTCAATTGCAAACATAATTTCAGCTTCCATCGCCACTTCGCCCTCTACAGTCGCAACGGCTTTTCCTTTTCCGATTCCCCTGCGGACGGAGAGCAGTTCGACTTCCATGATGAGTGTATCGCCCGGCCGCACCTGGCGTTTCCAGCGGCATTTCTCCACACCGGCAAAAAAGGCAAGCTTTCCTTTATATTCATCCAATGACAGCAGGGCAACAGCACCTGTCTGTGCACAGGCTTCAAGTGTCAGGCATCCTGGAAATACATTGTAATTCGGGAAATGCCCATTGAACACTTCCTCGTTGGCACTTACATTCTTTTTGCCGACAGCTCTTTTTCCAGGCTCAAGCTCTTCAATGGAATCCACAAACAGAAATGGGTATCGGTGAGGGATTATTTCTTTAATTTCTTCAACATTCAACTTCATATGTATCGCTCCCCTGCAGTATTTAGTACCAGATACTAATAATAGCTTATATTTATTTTACTAAAAAAATGGGCGAACGCAAAGTGGAAACAAAAAAGAAGGGCATCATCGCCCTCCTCTTCATTTTCTATTCTTTTTCAACTAACTCCACAATATGCATCCATGTGGACTTTGTAAAAATATCCTTTACTTCCCCGCCGCCGATGACTCCATACCCGACCGCAGCTCCAGCCGTAACGCTCAGGAAAATTAAAAGCACGACAATAATAATCCGAAGCCAGATCGGAATGAGGCGAATGCGAACACGCCCTTCACGCGGTGATTCTTCTTTGCTGTGTTCTTTTTTCAGTTGTTCACGCGTCTTGACTGCTTCTTGATTACTGTTGTTTACTGACATTTTATTTCCCCTTTTACCTAACGTATTCCGTTGATCAGCCCCATCATTTGATCAGCCATGGAGACAGATCTTGACTGAAACTGATATGCCCGCTGCAGGTTGATCAAATCTGTCATTTCCTTGGACATATCCACATTGGATTGTTCAAGGGAACCCTGGGCCATTCCTATCTGGCCGCGGAGCGCACCATTCAGCTCTGTATAGATCCCCTCGCCGTCAACTCCATCAGGAAGGCCAAGAAGATTATCCCCTTTTTGCTCCAGGAATTGAGGCTTGTTAATCAGAACCACTCCAAGATTGAATTCCTGGATGGAACCATTGGCTGCTTCTGCCAAAAAGCTCCCTGTTTCGGTCACTTTAAAATTTTTAGCTTGTCCATTTATTATAATCGAATTATTATTTTCATCAAGAACAGGAAGTCCGTCACCTGTTACAAGCATGGTCTCATTATCTGAAACCGGTGTTAAATAAAAGGCGCCTGATCTGGTAAAACGCACAGCTGCTCCCTCTTCGGTCTGCTCGAGCACACGAAAATACTGCCCTTCTTTTGTGAAGGCTAGATCAAGCGGCCGTTCGGTTGCCTTTAAGGCACCCTGCTTCATGACAATTTGGGATTGCGCGAGCTTTGCCCCTACACCTTGCCTGATGCCTGCAGGTGTTAGTCTTGCGGTCTCCGCATTCGGATTCCGCTGATTATTGAACTGTTGAAAAAGCAAATCGGTAAAATTGGCTTCTCTTCTTTTATAGCCCGCTGTATCAATGTTGGCCACATTATGACTGACAATATCCATCTGCTTCTGCAGCTGTGCCAGAGTATTCGTTGCTGTGATCATGGTTCTATTCATTGTTCTTCCCCCTTAGCGGGTCTGCCGCAGGACATTACCCGATCCGCCCGATTTCATTTGCGGCTTTCTCCATACTGCGGTCATAAGCCTGCAGGACCTTTTGGTTTGCTTCAAAAGAGCGATAGGCGGTCATCATATCTGTCATCGTCCGGGAAGCATCTACATTGGAACGCTCCAAATAGCCCTGCTGCAGCTTGAATTGGACATTCTGTGCATTATAGGCATTCTCAAGGACGCTTTCTTCTGTCACTGCAAACAGTCCGTCACCCTCTTTACGCAGGCTTTCAGGGTTTTGTGCATACATAATGCCCAGTCTCGCTGTTTCACCCGCTTCACCTGTTATCACACCATCTTCACTCACTTTAAAGCGGTCACTGGAGAGCTGAATCCGTTCACCCGCATCATCCAGAATATATAATCCGCCCGCTGTCGTTAAATAACCTTCTCCATCAAGGGTAAAATTTCCATTCCTTGTATAGCGCTGCTCGCCATCAATACCTGCTGCTGTATAAAAGACAGATCCACTTAAGCCAGTATCCGGATTAACGGGAAGATTAAGATCAAGCAAGGCCAGGTCCGTATTCAGGCCTGTTTCCTTCATATCTCCCTGCATGAAGGATGGCAGTGTCTCCTGCATATAGACCCCTGAATTCAGGCTGCCCACTTCCTGATTAACAGGAAGATTAAGGCCTTTCTCGGTCGGAACTGTCTTCTGGCCAATTCGCTGCAAAAGCATCTCAGGAAAAGCCCTTAAGCTTGTCTGATCTGCTTTAAAACCTGGTGTATTGGCATTCGCCATATTATTCGTCAGCACTTCTGTCCTCCGCTGCTGCGCAAGCATCCCGGAAGCAGCCGTGTAGAAACCTCTAAACATCTTTAATCACCTCTAAATTGCAATTCCGAACATCTATTTACCTCTATTATAAGAAACTTTCCGACAATAAACATTAAAAATTTTGAAGAATTGAGTCAGATTTTGAAAAAAGCTGTACCTTTTTTTAATCGGCTGGAATAGGAGAAAGTTTACTAAAGATATTCACTTATTGATATCGGTCAGATTTCATTTTTACCGGTCACATTTTTTATTTATCGGCCAATTTAGAATTTTACCGGTGGATTTCTAAATTTATTGGTCACTTCGTGCAAAAACAGCACTTGAGCTGTTCCCAAAAGAAAAACCCGCCAAAAAGACGGGTCCACAATTATACAAGCTTCTTCTTTGGAAGCTTATCAATATTATCAAGCATGATACCTGTTCCAACGGCTACGCAATCCATCGGGTTTTCTGCAATTAAAACAGGGACTTTCAGCTCTTCAGCCAGAAGCTGGTCGATTCCGTGAAGAAGGGCCCCCCCGCCTGTTAAAATAACCCCGCGGTCGATGATATCTGCAGACAGTTCAGGCGGTGTGCGTTCAAGCACGCTTTTGGCAGCCTGTACGATGACATCAACAGATTCTGCCAGAGCACCCTGAACTTCTTCAGAGCGTACGGTAATCGTTCTCGGCAGACCTGAAACCATGTCACGGCCCCGGATTTCCATTTCCTCGCTTTTGCCGCCAGGAAATACGGTCCCGATTGTTACTTTAATATTTTCGGCAGTTCTTTCGCCGATTAGAAGCTTGTATTCTTTTTTGATATATTGAAGAATTTCGTTGTCAAATTTATCTCCGGCCATCTTAATAGAAGAAGACGTAACAATGTCTCCCATTGATAAAACCGCTACATCTGTTGTACCGCCGCCGATATCGACAACCATGTTTCCGCTCGGCTGGAAGATATCCATGCCTGCTCCGATTGCCGCAACTTTTGGTTCTTCTTCAAGATATATCTTTTTGCCGCCGCTTTTTTCAGCAGCTTCCCTAATCGCCTTCTGCTCAACACCTGTAACATTTGTCGGGCAGCAGATTAAAATGCGCGGCTTTGATAAGAAGCCTTTAACATTCAGTTTATTGATAAAGTGCTTCAGCATCGCTTCTGTCACATCAAAGTCGGCAATAACACCGTCTTTTAGCGGGCGGATTGCCACAATGTTCCCTGGTGTGCGTCCGACCATGCGGCGCGCCTCTTCCCCGACGGCCAGTACTTTGTTTGTATTTTTATCAATTGCCACTACAGATGGTTCATTCAGCACAATTCCGCGTCCTTTAACGTGGATTAGCACGTTGGCAGTTCCTAAATCAATCCCAATATCCCTAGCAAACATTTCTCTTTTTCCTCCTTGCAAAATGGCCAGCTTCTGTCCGCACCTTTGAAGGCTCTCTCTATTTAGGCATTCTTAAAGCGAACTTCGCTTATAAATTTTTAGTTAGATGTTCAAGTCATTATTCGCAACTGCAGTTTAAGCCACGCAAAAAAATCAGTTCTTTTTAAAAAGAAATGATTTTGCCCGGCGTTCTCATTAGGAGTCCTAGTCTTTACGAACCAAGTTCTATCCTAATTTTATATTTTAACACATTCCTTGTGAAAGCAGTAACATTTTGACAGATTTTGTGAGACTTTTTGAGGGTTTTTGTCGAAATGGGGAAATAGATGCAGGCGACTTAGGAAGGGGCTTAAATCCATATAGCAAAGCCTTGGTTCAGGCCATGGAAACAGCTTATGATCTTTTAGCCCCCGGAGCCGCATGAAGGTTCATCATGTACAGCAAAACAAAAATTGCCATGATACTGCTAAAAACAGCAGTCTTTAGCCTTTGACGCCTTTATCAGCGCCTTTTGAATCTTTTCATTTAACTGGCTCTTCTTCCATTTCCTCTTTTTTGTATTTCATTTTTGTGGCTTCGCCGCCGCGCAGATGGCGGATCGATTTATGATAATCCAGGATTTCCTTTACTTCGTTTGCCAGTTCAGGATTGATTTCAGGTAGTCTTTCCGTCAAGTCTTTATGGACTGTACTTTTGGATACGCCAAACTCCTTCGCGATTACGCGAACCGTTTTTTTCGTCTCCACGATATACTTTCCAATCTTGATAGTTCTCTCTTTGATGTAATCGTGCACACCACTCGCCCTCCCCGATTTGGATGTGAGAAGTGTGAAATGAGACTCGCTTTCTGTCTGGTTTTTAACTGTATTCCGCATGGATTCATGATTAAATGAGCTTAATCGTGCATGCGCCTGAAAGGCTTGCTTTCAGCTTGCGATAATTAAACATGTCCTCAACATATTCATTAGTTTTAGTAAAACGATCCCTCACCTCATACATTCTCTTTGTAAGGTTTGTAACAGTTTATTAGCTTGGTTGAGGTAATATGCACGAAAAACTCAATAGGGACAAGGTTTTGTGTAAATTTTTTGAAAATAGGACATCTGGAGGCCAAAAATCAGAAATGTTTTCAAAAAATCCTTTGGGGTATTTGAAAAATAAGCAGCCTAAAGACCAGTGAAGACTTTCCTAATTTTAATTGCTTCATTAATAAAATCCAGTACTTTTCCCGCATATCCATCAAAACCCTTCATTGCCGGATCATTCATTTCTATAGACATAAACAATTTCTTTAGAATCAGATAAATGCATAAATCTAGGAATTGCAGAGTGGATTGAACTATATACATCATCGGAAACAAGGGTAAAGAGCCAGGAACTCCTCCCTATTGTGAACCGGATATTTTTACCGTACTATTTTTCTCGGAAAACAATTCATTTAATTGGTTATAAAACCATTATATTCCAACGGATAGGATGAACATAGTATGCAAACACGCAAGGAAAGAATTCTAAACGATAAAAGAAAGAAGATAAAAGCAAGAGGAATGGCGGCAGCCAGCACTGTGTTCGCTGCAGTAATCGCATCAGCCGGTTTCAGCGTTTCATCAAAAGAAGCTCAGGCATTGACAGGCACCTACAAAGTGAAGCATGGAGATACATTATATAAAATCTCCAGGGAACATGATATGACTGTTAAAGAATTGAAGGCGGTTAACCATCTGAAGTCTGACACAATTCATCCAGGGCAATCACTGGAGGTTCGGACTGAGCGTCATACAGAAGAACCGTTCAATAATGAGACAGCTGTTTATACCGTGGTGCCGGGCGATACACTATGGGGAATCGCAAAGCGCTACCGCATGAATGTCAATGAACTGAAAAGATTAAACAAGTTAAAAAGTGATATGGTACTCATTAATCAGAAATTGACCATTAAAGGGGATATTTCCAAAATAAAAGCAGTCATCACTGGTGCGGCAGACAATTTTACGGTGGAATTTAAAAATGGGGATGATTATTTCACACTGAAGGTACCTTATGGAACAGCACAAACCTATCAAAAAATGTCAGGAAAAGAAGTCCTGGTGGTTTATAAGGACGGTTCACTGATCGATATACAGTAAAGGCATGGAAAGCCGCATTCTGCCGGCTTTCCACTGGTTTAACCGCATCACTCATCCACTCACCAACATTCCAACCACTGTCATTAAAATAGGGATCTCATTTGACTGTCGGTTGCTTTAATCAATTCCCCCCAGGTTTTTTGGCCCCTCTGCTGAAACTGAAAGAGCAATTCAACATATAGGTATGCGGTAGTTAAAGCATCCCCTACTGCACTATGGCGGTCATATATGCGGGTGCCGAATGCCATGGCATATCTCTCAAGGTCGCGCATATCATAGGACGGGGCGATAAAGCCAATTAAATCCAGCGTGTCAATAGTAAGGAAATTTTTCAAAGCAAGCTTTTCGCGCTTAAATTCACTTTTGATAGCAAGTGCATCAAAGCCTACATAATGGCCAACCAGGCATACAGCTTCCCTTGATTCAACATAATCAAAAAAGCTTAGAATGGCTTCCAATGCCTGCGGGGCATCTTTAACCAGCTCATCGGAAATAGAGGTTAATTCTCTTATTTCCCGAGAAATTTGTCGTTTTGGGTTAACATATGTCTGAAAAAGGTCCTTTTCCTGCACTTGAAATCCTTTTACCGGGACGGCACCAATCTCAATGATCCGGTCTGCTGCAGATACTTGAAATCCTGTTGTTTCAGTATCAAATACAATAAAACTCAGATCTTCAAGCGGCGTGGATAACGGAATATTCTCATACGTTAAGGAACATGTCACATTCTTTCTGAGAAAAAACATACCAGCCTCCTTCAGATCTATAGAGAGAATCTTGCGATTGCCTGGCTCTGCAGCTCCCTTAATGTCTTTAAGCTTAGAATCAATTCTTCTTTTTCGCGGGTAGACATTCTTGTAAATGATATAACGGAAGAGAAAGAGGCACCTGCTTTCTCCTGCTGCCATCGCTGGGTGACATACAATGTCATAATTGTGCTTACCGCTTCCTTCAAATCGGATGCAAACTCCTTTGAGAACACCTGCTTCTCCTGCAGGAAATCTATTTTTTCCATTGGTGTGCCTGATAGTTTTCCATGTATAAGTGACAGGATCTGCAGACTATGATGATAGGGAAATAGAATATCTTTTTTCATATCGATGTTCTTTCGATGCAGCTTGAATAGGGATCGGATCGGCTGATCCAGGGCGGGTATGGCATGTTCCTTTTCCAGCTGTGCCAGCCGGTATAAAAAAATTCTGGACCGCTTAACCTGTTCAGCGGCCAGCGCTTCAAATTCCGCATGCAGCCCTTCACTCCCCGCAATTAGCCGATAGGAGAAGAAGTTTTGCGCTAATAATAAATGGTCATTTGTTGAATGGAGCATCCATGTTCGCAGCCTCTCTTTCCATACTGTCAATGAGCCGCGCCATTTCTGTTCACTGCACATCATGAGCCCTTTGCAGCGTGCATAGCCAGCTGCTTCCATATTAGAGGTGATTCTTTTTCCCAGCTCTTCAAAAAATGCCGTGGCTTCTTCTGATTGACTCTCATAAACGAGGAAATGATCCTGGTCTGTGAGCATGAACTGTTCTCCACGGCCGCTTGAGCCCATTTGATAGAAAACAAATTTGCATGGCTGCTGTAAACCTTTTTCTCTCAGTTCAGAAATAGATAGAGCTATAATCCTTGCTGCCAGACGATCGTATAGCTTTGTAATGATTTCAAGCATTTTTAATATGGGAACACGATCACTTATTAAAGAATCAATAATGTCATATATGCACGTTTTGATTTGCGGAAGATTGTCCCGGTCGGCTTTTTCAATTTGTCGAACAGTCTTCATCACATTCTCGTTTTTCTTTCTCAGCAAATCTGATAGCGTCACAATCCCTACCACCTTAGAATCTTCCTTGACAGGCAGGTGTTTGACGCCCTTAAACAGAATCAGTGAAAGGGCCTCATAATAATACGCAAACCTTGATATCGTGACTGGATTTTCTGTCATAATGGTTCTTGCCTGAGCAGATAAATCAGCACCTGCAGCAGCTACCCGTTCCACTATGTCTCTTTCCGTAATAATCCCTAACAAGCAGTCATTCTCTGCAACGAGGATCGAACTTATTTTACTATTATGCATTAATTTAGCGGCCTCCTGAATGGATGCGCCCGGACTGACTGCAGCCGCCTCAGTACTCATGACATCCTGAACCCGGATTATGAATGGGTCATTTTCTCCATGATCTGTCGCAAGTTTTACCTGTTCTGCAAGAGAAGCGTAAACATCTTTCAATCTGATGACTACCTGTGTCAGCAAGTAATCATGAACAGCAGGGTCATCCCATCTTTTTCTCACCACTTCAAACGGAATGAACATCGCCCTTACCTCGCTGGAGGCTTTGACTTCGACCATTGACTCTGTATCGATCTTTTTGGAAACCCCCAGGAAATCGGCGAGGCTGGAAAAACCAATCATTTCCCCTGCCTGGACTACTTCAAGCACTTCTTCCCGTCCATTATGTTCATTTTTTACCAATACCTCTGAAAGACCTTCTAAGAGGAGCAGAAGGCCTTCACGCGGTTTATCTTTTTTCAGGATAATTTCATTTTTCCCATAGCGGCGGACTTCACACAAAGATAGAAGTGAAAGGGCTGTGTCAAATTCCACCCCTTGAAAAAAGGGGTGAAACCGCACAGCCTCCAAATGGTATAGGTTATACAGATTTTGATCCATCATCGTTCATCCATACTTCACCATCTTTGTAGACCATTTGCTCCGGATAGCGAAGATCCATAACCTCCTCCTGAATTTTTTGCGAAGGGGCAGCTGTCATGAGAGAAACAATGATATTAGCTGCAAATGCTGCAGCGGCACCAAACACACCAGCACCTGTATCAATAATACCCAGGATGGTGAAGCCGCCATATTTAGCTGCAAAGATGTAAGCCAAAGTTACACCTAATCCGACCAGCAAGCCGGCAATAACCCCCTGTGAGTTTGAACGCTTCCACCAGACCCCCAGAACGAGCGCAGGGAAGAATGTTCCGGTCGCGAGTGCGAATGCCCAGGCAACAATTTGCGTAATCGCTCCTGGAGGGTTAAGTGCGATTACACCTGCTAAAAGAGTGGCGATTACAATGGACCAGCGAGCAACAGAAAGACGTGTCTTTTCAGTTGAATTCGGTTTTAGCACCCGGTAAAAAATATCGTGGGCAAAGGCAGAAGATATCGCAATCATCAAACCGCCGGCTGTTGATAATGCAGCAGCCATTGCCCCAGCCGCCACAAGACCGATGACAAACATGCCAAGATTGGCAATTTCAGGTGTCGCCATAACGACTATATCGTTCGAGATAATGAGTTCATTCCATTGCAGTACCCCATCGCCATTACCATCAGCTACTTGCAGCTTGCCTGTATCAACCCATGTCTTCGTCCAGGCAGGCAGTTCTGTAATTTTGCTGCCGGCAACCTGTGTCATTAAAATGAAACGGGAGAATGCAGAGTATGCAGGTGCAGATAGATAAAGCAAGCCGATGAACAGCAATGCCCATGCCCCAGACCAGCGGGCGGCCTTCATCGTTGATACCGTATAGAAACGGACAATTACGTGCGGAAGACCGGCTGTACCAGCCATCAGTGTAAACATAAGAGCCAGGAACTGCCACTTTGTTCCATTTGTAAATGGTGCAAAATATTCAGAGATTCCAAGCTCCCGGTCAAGTTCACCCATTTTACCGACAAGCTCCCCATAAGAAAGCCATGGGGCCGGGTTTCCTGTAATTTGAAGGGACATGAAAACGACTGGAATGATATATGCGATAATCAAAATGACATACTGAGCAACCTGCGTCCAAGTAATCCCCTTCATACCGCCGAATGCAGCATAAAAGGCAATAAGAACGACACCGATCATGGTTCCAAGCTTCGCATCAATTTCAAACAGGCGGCCAATAACCACTCCTGAACCGGAAAGCTGGCCAATCGAATAAGTGAAGCTGATAATGATCGTACAAAGGGCTGCAATCACACGGGCTGTGTGGCTGTCAAACCGGTCACCGATGAATTCAGGAACCGTGTAGCGGCCGTATTTCCTCAGCTGTGGTGCCAAAAGGAAGGTTAAGAGCAGATATCCGCCCGTCCAGCCCATAATATAGGCAAGACCGTCATAGCCCAGGAGCATGATCGTTCCCGCCATCCCGATAAAGGAAGCGGCACTCATCCAGTCGGCGCCTATCGCCATTCCATTAAAGACTGGCGGCACCCCGCGGCCGGCAACATAGAACTCCGATGTTTCTTTTGCCTTATTATAAATGGCTATTCCAATATATAAAGCAAATGTAGCTAAAATAATGGATAATGAGACCAAAAATTGTGTATCCAAAGACATCCCCCTTTATTCCGTAAAAAATTTATATGACGCCCCTTTTTTCTCTATTTATAGCGGCGGCTTGAACAGCCGCTCATTTTTCATTAATTAATGATCAAGAACTTTCCCTGAGCTAATCTGTTCATTTTTGTTTTCATCAATTCCATATTTCCGGTCAATGGCATCCCCCATTTTGGCATTAACGAACAGCAGAATGATAAAGGTCAGGACCGCGCCCTGTGCGCCCATGAAGTAATGGAATGGAAATCCGTTAATCGAAATATCGCTTAATGGTTCTGCAAAAAAGACCACGCCAAAAGAGGCAAGAAATCCAATAGCAAAATAAATGATCATGTTCCGAGTCTTTTCGCGGAAATAACTGTCTGCTACTTTTTTATCAATTTTTTTCAAAACTCCACCCCCGGTAAAAATGATAAATTCGCACTCTTGATTCTGATTAACAGACTTTATTGTCAGGAATCACTCCTTTATCGGTTATCTGCAGCTGAATCGCCGCTATTTCACCGGATCCGTTATCCGGACCCGGACAAAACCATTACCTTAAACTGAAAATAAATTTGACTGTATCCATGAAAGGTGCGGGAACAAGAATGATTTGAACGAGGAAGTAAGCAAAGATTGATAGAAATGGAACTGCCAGGAAGATTGGTCTTTTCTTTCTTAAAGCTAGAAAAAGGCAGATACCTGTAATAATCATCATAGACATTAACGTAAGCAATTTGGTTCCCTCCTTTTTAGAAAGCGCTGTCATTTTTTGCCGCTTTCTGCTTTAAGTTTTAAAATAGTCATCCGAGTTATTTTCTGACTTCATTTAATTTTAAGAAAATTCATACTTCATTATGTACAAAAATCATTTCCAGGTCAAGTACATGCTGGAAATATATTAAATTTTTTTAAAAGAACCAACTGCTCCCATTGATACTTAAGGGTTTTTGTCCGCAAGTATGGATGGCGGAGGCTTTAGGGCATTAGAGGAAAACACTATAGTGATAATAAAAACTTCGAAAAAAAAGAGCCTGTCCGGCTCTTTAATCCAATTCTTTGATGATAAGAGTAATTGCCTCCAGCAAATCTGAATCAGACCAGCTTGCCATGCCTTTTTTGCTGGCAGCTGCCAGCTCGTGGGAAGCAGGAATATGCACAAAACCCGCCGGTACTTCAGTGTTTGCGGATTTTAGCAGATGAAGCACAGAGTACATAACGTTATTGCATAAATAAGTCCCCGCTGAGTTCGAGATGGCAGAAGGATATCCCGCTTCTTTAAGCCTATTAACCATCCGGCGGATTGGAAGCGTTGAAAAATAGCCATCGGGACCATTTTCCTCTATCAGTTTGTCTTCAGGGGCGACTCCGCTATTATCCGGCTCCCCGTCCTGGCAATTGATCGCGATTCTTTCAGGTGTGATGGCTGTACGGCCAGCTGCCAGTCCAAGAGAAATCACTGCATCCGGTTTTTTCGCCATTACTTCCTCTGCTATTTCCTTAGGGGCGAGATTAAAATCCACCGGCAAAAGGTGCCCCATAATTTCATAGTCTCCAACAGCTTTGCCATCCAATGCATTTACAATCTTTTCCGTCGGATTGATTGGAAAATCAAGAAAAGGTTCAAATCCGGTTAATAGAAGTTTCTTCATATTTCTCCCCCTGTATAACTCTTCGCTTTCCGAAATATTATACAGGATAATGGCAGAATTGTCTAAAAAATGTTGATTCGACAAAAATCGGGTGGTACCTGTCAAAAGAAAAGCGGAAGCGCCTTGCCCACCCCCTACAAATCGAGGGGGCAGGCTGCTTGCACTAGACAGTTATCAAACTTCAGGATTCATACATTCTGTCAAAAAAAGAGCCCGCCATTTCGGCAGACTCCCTATCATTATGCGTCAGTTGATTCAGTTGCAGTGTCTTCCTCAACTTGGTCGTCAGTTTGACCTTCGTCTTCAGAAGTTCCAGCTGGATCTTCTTCTGTATCAGCAGACTCGTCTTCTTCCGTATTTCCGGCATTTTCATCCGCAGGTTCTTCAGCAGAACCTTCGTCTTCCGTTTTGCCAGACTCTTCAGCTGACTTGTCCTCAGAAGGAGCAGCTTCGTCGTTTCCTTCAGTTGCACCGCTGTTTTCTTCAGCATTAGCTTTGTCAGTTGTGTCTAACTCCTGTAAAGAGCTAAGCGGCTTATTGAAGTAATCAAGCGGATTGACCGGCATTCCGTCTTTACGGATTTCAAAGTGTACATGTACGCCTGCTTCTTCATTAAACAAGCTTTCGCCTGCCTTCGCAAGGGCATCACCTTGTTCTACCTGGTCGCCAACCTTAACATTCATCTCTGTAACAGATTGATATTGTGTTACAATTCCTTTGTCATGCTCCACTTCAATGACATTGCCCAAAAGTGAATCTTCTTCTACCTTAGTTACTTTTCCGCTTAATGCAGCAAGGACATCAAAAGTTTCTCCATCCTTTGTAGCAATATCAATACCTGTGTTCGGATGGTATGTGTTATTGTAAAATACTAGAGCAGCTTCCTGTTCTTCAGCCTTGCCGTCATAGTCATAGAATTGTTTTTGAATGACAGCTGAGTCTGGATCTTTGACAGGCATTACGAAGTTTTCCATTGCGCGGTTAACTTCCAATGCTGGCTCGTCGTACTTTTTGCCGGTAATATCAGTGGCTTCGTAATCGTAGCTGTCAGTGTCTGTAGCGTTGTCGCTTGTTTGATACCAAAGAACACCGGTTAGAATGATTGCTGCACTTGCAATGTAGATAGCTGGGAATGCCCACCGCTTCTTCATAAAGCGTTTAAAGCTGGAATCTTGAGAAGATCGTTTCTTTTCTTCCTCTCTCATTTATCATCACCTCAGCAATCAGTCTGAACAGATTGAGAGGATTATATACATTTCTCAAAAAAAATTTTTTGGGCTTATTTTTCGACAAAGGTTTTCGGATTATGCATGATTTGGGAAAAAATTTATAAGGAGTTACTTATAGATGGTTAAGTGGATAATACGGGTGCTGCCTTTCCTTTATATGGCGCTTATTTGGGTCCTGTCCAGCATGCCGGCAGATGCAGTGGTGGAGCTGCCGGATCTGGCGGTGGACCGTTTTTTAAAAGAATCTATGCATCTGATTGAGTTTGGTATTTTGTATGTTCTTCTGGTTTTAGCTGCTTTAACAGTATTTAAGCTAACCCCGGGAGTAAATATTTTATTGGCCGTATTGGCTTGCTTTTACGGGATTCTCGATGAAATTCATCAATCGTTTGTACCTTATCGGTCTGCTACTGTGATTGACGCTGTCAAGGATATTACCGGTGTGCTGGTGTGCTGGTATTTGATCAGCCGGGCTCTTTTTTATGGGAAGTTTAAAAAGCTTGCTAATTTTCTTGGTTTTTTTAATAAAGCAAATTGAAAGAGCTGATTCAATGAATCAGCTCTTTTCCTTATTTCTTAGCCGTGACTTTCGTCAGCAGCTGGTCAGAAGCGGCAATTTCCACCCCTTTATAATAATGGGCAACGATTTCTTTGTAGCTCTTTCCTTCAACTGCCATGCCGTTTGCGCCGTATTGGCTCATGCCGACTCCATGGCCGTAGCCCTGGGTATTGATGATGATATTGTCTCCTTTGCGTTCCCAGGTAAAGTCTGTTGATTTCAGGCCAAGCTTCTCCCGGATGTCTTTACCGCTGACGACTTTTCCGTTAATATCCACTTTTGCGACCCGCTGGCCGGCTGTGCGTTCAGTTACGGTGCCAATCGTGCTATCATTAGGAAGCTGTACACCCAATTTCCTTTCAAAATCCTGGACTGTGAATACCTCTCTGCCGTTAAACTTCGGAGAATGCAGGTCCCATTTGCTTTCTACACTTTTTAAGTAAGGAACAGAATTTGGCCAGATAGCTTCGGAATTTTCCGTAAAGCCATTGCTTGTTGAAAAGAAGGAGGCTGTAATCGGTGAGCCGTCGAAAGTAAGAATCTGGCCTTGCGTTTCGGTAACGGCTTCTCTTACCTTTTCGATTTTCCACTTATAATCTTGTTTCCATTGCTGTCTCAATTCCTCATCACTTTTATAAACCTGATGGGTTACTGTATCGTAAACTAATGCCCCCTTAGGAAGTTCAACGCTATCTTTATTCATTAACTGCTTCACAATGAATGTCCTGGCTGCCAATGCCTGAGCCTTCAAAGCCTCCTCTTCAAACTCAGCCGGCATTTCCGATGCTACTACTCCGACGATATACTCTTCAAGCGGAACCGTCTCCAGCTTTTTCTGTGCAAGGCGGTAGACCCCTACCTCTATGGCTGGCCCTTGAGGAATTTCTGCCGCTGTCTCTTTTTTCGTCTCAGTCTTAAGCTCCTCGCCAAGTTTCCCGCTGACTTTTCCTTCTGTAAAGGGAATCACAAGCAGGGCGGGAACGATAAGCGTGACGGCAAACAACAGTGCGGCTAGTACGATGAAAGGTTTGAATTTTGTCATGTTTTAAGCCTCCATAGCAAATAAATAATTCGAACTCATTTCATGTTTATGGCTATGGACAAGCTATTATGACAACTTAATGAACCGGACTGCCATTTAACCAATTTATGCTTTACTGCCGCGGATAAATTCAATAAAAGCATTTGAGACGGAGAGATTCAGTGAACTTTCATTAAATACAAGCCATGTTTTCCGGTAAAGCGTTTCACCCTTTAAGTTCAATTCCCATGTGTTTAGATCTGTGCAGCCTTTAAGGCAAATTTCCGGCAGGATTCCATAACCCAGCCCATTCAGAACCATTTCACGGCATGTATCGATAATATCTACTTCCATTGTAATAGTAGGAGGATGGTTAAAGTTTTCCTTCCACCAAAGATCGATAATATTTTTTAAGGATGGATCGGTGTTATAATCTATTCTCGGCAGATATGGAAGCTGTTCTAAATCGATTTTATCGTTTGAAGCAAGGAAGATTCTCTCTTCATCTATTAAAATTTTTGGCCCCTTCCAATCATAAGGATCACGGACGATGCCAATATTCGCTTCTTCTTTATGAACCATTTGGATTACTTCATAGCTGAAGCCGGTTTTTAACTTCAGGTCTACCTGTGGATATTGAATTAGAAATGCAGCCAGTATTTCAGGCAATTTATATCTGGCATACGTTTGTGAGACTCCAAGCCTTAATGCTCCTCTTACCTCACCCTCCATGCTGCTGAGAAAATCCTTCGTTTCCCTTAGCTGATGAATCATCCTATTGGCATATTCCACTAAATATTCCCCTTCAGATGTAAAATCCACTCCTCTCTTTCTTCGTGATAGGATTTTTACAGCAAATTCTTTTTCCAGCTGCTGAATCCTGTACGTCAATGAAGGCTGCGAGATATACAACTGTTCCGCAGCTTTCGTAATATTCCGTTCTTTATGGATTGTCTGCAGGATGAGCCAATCTTTTTCGTCCATTTCTGCCTCCATTGAAATAGAAATTTTTTATCGTTAACAATAAAATATCAATATTTCATTTATTTTACCATTCCCCCTACAATAAAGTTATAAATAGTAAAAATTCGTCGGGAGGTACTTAAAATGGCTAAATATGATGTAGTAGTGGTAGGAGCCGGCAATGCGGCACTATGTGCGGCGATTTCGGCAAAGGAGAATGGGGCAAGCGTCCTGATCCTTGAAAAAGGTCCTGAACATAAGCGCGGAGGCAATTCTTATTTTACAGATGGGGCCATCCGTTTTGCTTATAACGATTTAAGCGATATTAGAAGAATCATGCCCTCATTGACAGATGAAGAAGCCGGTAAAATTGTGATGCCGGAGTACAGTGATTCTGACTATTATAATGATTTAATGAGGGTGACTGAAGGCCAGAGCCATCCGGAGCTGGCAAATCAGCTTGTTTCTAAGTCTTACGAAACAATCGTTTGGATGAAAGAGCAGGGTGTCGAATTTGAACTGAATTATGATAATCAATCATTTAAAAAGGATGACAAAATTCACTTCTGGGGCGGCCTTCCTGTTAAAACTAAGGAAAAAGGAATTGGCTTAATGAAAGCACTTTTCCAGCGTGCTAAGGAAGCAGGGATTGACATATGGTATGAGGCCCAGGCAACAAAGTTATTAACCGAAGATAGCAGAATAACCGGCGCAGTCGTTCAGCAAAAAGAGAAAGAACTTATCGTAGAGGCAAACAGCGTCGTGCTTGCCTGCGGAAGCTTTGAAGCCAATAAAGAAATGCGCTCCAGGAATTTAGGACCTGAGTGGGAAGCAGCTGCTGTCCGGGGCACAGAATTCAATACAGGTGACGGAATCAATATGGCGATTGAGGCTGGAGCCGAAACATTTGGTGAATGGTCAGGATGCCACTCCATTGGTACAGACTATAATGTTCCAAAGGTCGGTGATTTCACAAAGCCAGGCGATATCTTCAAGAAGCATTCATACCCGCTTGGAATCATGCTAAATAAAGAGGGGTACCGCTTTGTGGATGAAGGCGCCGACTTCAGGAACTATACCTATGCAAAATATGGACGCGAAATTTTAAAACAGCCTGGACATGTTGCTTACCAGATCTTTGATAGCCAAGTGAGACCTCTTCTGCGCAAAGAATATAATCTGGAAGAAGCAACTGTTTATCAGGCAGACACGCTCCAGGAATTAGCGGAGCAGCTCCCTGTAGAAAAAGAACAGTTTTTAAAAACCATTCAAGAATATAATGATGCTGTTCAAGATGGTGATTATAATCCGTCTGTCAAAGATGGAAAATCAACATCAGGCATCACTCCTGAAAAAACGAACTGGGCACTGCGGGCTGAGAAAGGACCCTTCTATGCCTTCCCGGTTACATGCGGAATTACCTTTGCCTTTGGCGGACTACATGTTAACACCGATGGAGAAGTACTAAATAAAGAACAGACCCCAATTCCAGGGCTTTTTGCAGCAGGAGAGATGGTCGGCGGAATCTTTTATAAAAACTATCCAGGCGGATCAGGCTTAATGTCCGGTGCCGTTTATGGCAAAGTCGCCGGAACTCAGGCCGCCTCATTCGCTGTGAATCAATCCAAGGCTTCAATTAAATAACTATAATGGCGTGCTCAGTTTAGTGAGCACGCCATTTTTTCTTCAAAATTGAAGAAGAGACAGCCGTAAGTCGCCTCATCCCTGCCAATAAAATGCGAACGCTCCTAAAATAACCCCGATCCAAATCAAAAAGGAAACAGCACCCGCTTTAAGCAAATCTCTCTCACTAAAATGGCCATATGAATAACTGATTAAATGGACAGGCGATTGGGTGATAAAGAAGAAGCCTGGAATACCTGCCAAAAGCACGGCCTTCACCAGGTTCAGAGCTGGGAAGCCGCTTAATACATCCCCCAGTGAAATAACTAAAGGGAGCATGATGGCCAGGAAACCTAAGACATTCACAAACATGATTCTCATCAATGAAGTTAATAGAATTAAAATCAAAACAGTCATAAACGGAGTCTTCAGGGCAAGGATTGGGGTGAGATACTTAACCAGCAAATCGATGGTGCCTGTACTTAACAGCATCCCTGAGACCATGAGCGTGGAAGCAAAAAACAGAACGATATCCCAATTAATCGATTTTCTTGCCCGCTCCCATTCCCAGATTCCGATTCCCGGGAATATGGTCAGACAGGCGCCCAAAAGTCCAATGAGGGGAATTGAGTATCCATGTATGGTCTGCGTGATCCAAAGAGTAAGTGTAACGCCCATAATCACAAGCATTTTCTTTTCTCTTGCACTGATGTTTCCCAATTCACTGATTTTGGATTCAATCAGACACAGCAAATGCTCTTTGTTCATTTTCTCCGGCGGAAACATGATGATGAATGCCAGACCGAGCAGCACGGCAAAAATAGCGATTGGCACTCCAAAAGTAAGAGTCCATTGCAGATAATCAATATGATGGCCACTATCGGACAAAAGACTGTAAGCATAGATCGTTGAACTTGCTCCTGTAGCAACAAAAGCACCAGTAATCGGGATCAGATAGGTGATGCCGATGAACAAGGATTTCGCCAGATTGCTTGATTCGTCCATTGACTTTAAGCTTCTGATCAGACTATCAAATACGGAGGAAATAAGACTTGCTTTCCCGACATTGGACGGTACAAGGACCGATAAAATAAAGACAAGGAAAAATGAGATGAAGACAAGCACCTTGCCTGCACCGCGCGACCATTTCAAAATCACCAGGGAAAGCCTGGCGGCTAATCCAGTATCGATAAAGGCTCTTGAGATGATAAATGTAGAAACCAGCAGCCAGACAACATCAGAACTAATATATGCCAGCACCTCTTCATAAGTAAAAAAATGAAAGGAAAACATCAGCATGACTAGTAGTGAGCTGTAGGCCAGGGGAAATACGTTTCCCACCCATAATAGCTGGATGATCACAAGCGCGACGAGCGACTGTACTTTTATATTCCATTGCATCGGGAGGATAAAAAAGAAAAGATACAGCGCGATTGCTATAATCATTAGAAGTTTCTTTTTCATAATGTTTCTCCTTCTGCGTAAACAGGAAAATCCACCATTATTCTGGTGGACTTTCCTGGATCCATATTAAGCAGAGATAGCATCTTTATCATCATTTCTGCTTTTCTTCTTGAACTTATTGATCACAATTGGATAGAACAAAGAAAGTACAGTCAGCACAATCAGTGTAATCGATATTCCGGAAGAAAAGAATATACTTAAGCTGCCGTTAGATGAAGTCAGGGCCATCCGGAAATTCTGCTCCATATCCCCGCCCACAATAATTGCCAGCACCAGAGGGGCAATTGGGAAGTCCATTATTTTCATAAAAAGCCCAATTACGCCAAAAAGAAGCAGCAGGAAATAATCAACGGTGCTATAGCTGAGTGTGTATGTGCCTATAAACGCCAGCATGATGATAAGCGGATATAGAACCTTAGCTGGTGTATCCAGGATTTTCACCAATAAGCCGACAAGGAGAATATTGATGATGACTAATGCGATATTTCCAATAAACATGCTGTTGATCAGGGCCCATACCATTCCAGGATCATTTTCAAAAAGCAAGGGGCCAGGTCTCACTCCCAGCATAATAAGAGCTCCCAGCATGACCGCTGTCGTGCCTGAACCTGGAATTCCCATGGTCAAAAGCGGAATCATTGCCCCAACAGAAGCAGCATTATTGGATGATTCCGGAGCTGCAAGTCCCTCAACAGCACCTTCACCGAACTCCTCAGGCTTCTTTGATAGCTGCTTCTCAGAAGAATAACTCATCATGGAAGCAATCGATCCTCCCGCCCCAGGGAGGACACCAACGATAAATCCTAATGGAGCACTGCGAAGTATCGGCCACTTCGACCTTTTCCATTGTTCCTTGGTAAACCAGATTCTGCCAACCTTTTTCTTTTCTTTTTTTACTTTATCAATAGTTAAAAAGTTATAAAAAACTTCTCCTACTGCATAAACACCGATAATAACAATGAGGAATTCAATACCTTCACTTAAATGGGGAATATCCATTGTAAAACGGTGCACCCCCGTCTGGGGGTCAATTCCAATGGTACTGATCAGAAGACCCAGCGCCATCGCGATGAAGCCTTTCACCATTTTACCGATAGAAAGTGATACAATGGCCGATAATGTTAAAAGCATTAATAGGAAATATTCTGATGGGCCAAATTTTAAAGCGAAGTTTGCCAGCGGCTTTGCCAAAAAGATAAAACCAAAGACCGCCAATACACCGCCGATAAAGGAAGCCACTGCGGAAATGGCCATTGCCTCTCCTGCCTGTCCCTTTTGAGCCATCGGATATCCGTCAAAGGTGGCCGCGATGGCAGATCCATCCCCCGGTGTATTGAGGAGAATCGAACTTCTTGAGCCGCCATACATGGCACCATAATAAATGGCAGCCATTAAAATGATCGCACTTGTCGGGTCCATCCCAAAGGTAATGGGTATTAACACCGCAACAGCTGTAGCTGGCCCCAGGCCTGGGAGCATGCCGACAATCGTGCCTAAAAACCCGCCAATTACAACCCAAAAGATATTCATTGGCTGTAAAACGATCTGGAACCCTTGCAAGAAAGCATCCATGCTAACTTCTCACCTCCATATTTATGGTAAACTCACACCCAATAATTCACTAAAGCCGTACCAGGTTATGAACGAAAATGAAACCGTGACAATGATATTAGCCTTCCACTTCTTCCATCCATTCACATAGAAGAGCAGACATCCCAGGAAAATAATGGTAGAAGCCAGAAATCCAAAAGGTTCGAAAATAAAAGCGTAAATCACTCCCAGGGCGATGGTCACTGCTATTAATTTCAATGTTCTCCCCTCAAAAAGCCCCTGGATTTTCCCATTATGTTCATGCAGGGTTTTTAATTCGTTAAAGAGATAGATGACGCTAAGCACCAGCATGAAAATACTTAATCCTATCGGAAAGTATAAAGGCCCGTTTGGGTTTCCGAGATTTGCCTTTGGAATGGCGAATGAGCTGATTAAAAAGAAACCGGCAATGATGATCATTAACAAAGGCATTCCTATTTTTACGGCTTTCATCCCATCGCTCCCTTACTTAACCAATCCAGAATCATTGATCAGATCTTTGTATAACTTCTCCTGTTCATCAAAAAACGCTTTGGTTTCTTCACTATTTTGATAGAAGTCATCCCAGTCATTATTCTCAAGCAGCTTCTTCCATTCATCCGTTTTAACCATTTCCGTTAACTTCTCATCCCAATATTTGATTTCTTCTTCAGTCATGTCAGGCGGGCCCATAATACCTCTCCAGTGAGGAAAGACCATATCTATTCCTTCTTCCTGAAGTGTAGGCACATCTTCGAGCTCTTCCAATGTCTTATCAGAGGATACAGTCAAGATTCTAAGCTTTCCAGCCAAGTGCTGATCCTTAACCTCTGATAACGATGTGGTTACAGCATCCACATGGTTCCCCATCAAAGCGGTAACCACATCTCCCCCGCCACCATCATAAACAAGGAAATTCAAATCTGCTGGTGTGATCCCTTTCATGTCTGCAACCTGTACAAATGCCAGATGGTCATCATTTCCTAATCCAGGGCCAACTCCGATTTTAATGGACTTTGGATCCTTCTTGATCTGGTCCATTAAGTCATTGATGGATTTATATGGAGAATCAACCGATACGGCAATTGCCTGCCATTCAGTGGCCAGAGTTGCTAACGGAGTAAATTCTTTGTGCGTCAGCTTACTTTGTCCCAGTAAATTATTCGTCAGGAGCAAACTCGAATTTACTGCAAGGTTATGAGAGTCTTTGCTGTGCAGATAGTTCCAGCCCACCTCACCGCCGCCTCCCGGCTTATTAATGACATTTACATTACTCTTGACTAGTTTGTTATCTTTTAAGATTTTCTGTACGGATCGGGCAGTCAAATCCCATCCTCCACCCGGAGATGCAGGGGCTACAATTTCAATGTTCTTAGAAGGGTAATCTGCACTGTTAGATGCTTTACCTGATGAACATGCCGAAAGCAATACTACAGATAATATTAATATTCCAAGTTTTTTCATGGTATCCACTCCTTATAAGTTATTTATTCTGAATTTATAATAAATTCTAAACACCATAGTGTAAACGTTTTCAAAAAAATGTCCATATAAACCTTTATATGCATTTTGTTCATTATGTTCATATGTTCATTGGTTCACATTTTTATAAAAAAAAGAAAAAGCCCTGATCACTCGGACCTTTCCTCATCCTTCTTTTATGTAATAATTTCGTTCCGGCCGTCCTACAATCCCATACTCCTGCTCCACATACGCTTTATTGGCACTTACCAAATATTCAAGATACCTTCTGGCCGTAGTCCTGGATGCGCCCATTTTTTCGCCAACCTTGTCAGCGGACATGCCTTTCGTCTCTTTCTTTAGTATTTGGCTTACTTTGTTTAAGGTAAGGTAGTCAATTCCTGCTGGCAAATCAAGTTTATCCTCTTTCACCTTGCGGCTTCCAAATAACCGGTCAATGGCATCCTGATTCACTTCCGCTATTGAGTCCAGGATCTGCTTATCTTTCCTATATTTCTCAACTGTTCCGACAAAGGTCTCCATTGTTACCGGCTTAATCAAATAGTTATGGACGCCAAATTTCAAGGCTTTTTGCAAATATTCTTTTTCTCTGGCGGCTGATATCAAAATAACATCCAGTGTGGGGAACTTTTCACGGATTTCCAGCAGCAGGTCTGTTCCCAATCTATCCGGCATATATATGTCCAGCAGCAGCAAATCCACTTGATGGACGTTCAATAAATTCATGGTTTCCCTAGCATTTAAGGCCTTCCCGACTAACTTCATGCCCTTAACCCTTGATAAAAATTCTTCATGGATTTGCGCAATTCGGAAATCATCCTCAGCAATTACAACATTGATTACCCCACTCAAATTCCCCCTTTATAAGAGATAATCATTTTGGCAAGTAGACAGTGAACACCGTACCATTTTCTTCATTACTGTCAAATTCAATCATTCCGCCTAATGATCGTGCTTCATCGTTTACATTCCCAAGTCCATATCCTCTATGTTTTCCCTTAGAAGAAAAACCGGTTTGAAAAATAAACGGCTTATCCTCATCCTTAATTCCCTTGCCATTGTCATTGATTTCAAAAATTACGTCATTTCCGATATCTGTCACAAAGAAATGAACCATCTTTTCTTCTTTTTCTGCAACGGCATCAAATGCATTATTAATGAGATTTCCCAAAATAATGATCAGGGAAGATAGCTTGAATTTTTCCGGTAGGGATTCCAGCGAGCTTTCTGGGTCAATAACAAAATTTATCTTCTTTTCCGATGCCTGCGCCATTTTCCCTAATAGGATAGCCTGGACTTTTTCATCCTGTATTTTCGATAGTAATAAATCTTCCTCTATTGAATGGATATGTGCCTCATTTTTAATAAACTCAATCGCTTCCCTTTTCTTATTCAGCTGAAGAAGGCCGAGAATGGCATACAGCTTATTGGTGAATTCATGAGCTTGAGCTCTCAGGTCATCGGAATACTGCCTAACCTCGGATAGGGCATCAATCATATGCTTAATCTCTGTCCGATCACGAAAGCTTCCGACCATCCCTTTCTTTTGTTCTTCTTCAATAATTGGCTCAGTGCTGACGATCATAATTTTATCTTTGTATTGTATTTCAACATTCATTTGTTTTTCATTGTTTGAAAGGATCTTTAACATTTCTGAGGAGCCAATTACTTCAGTTAAGGGCCGACCTTCTGCCTGTGCCTCAATATCCAGCATATGCTGTGCAGACGAGTTCATCATGGTGATAACTCCTTGTGCATCCACAGCAATGATTCCCTCTCGCACCGATTGCAGGATTGCATTTCTTTCTCTGAACAAAGCGGCAATTTCATATGGTTCCAGATTGAGAGTATCTTTGCGAATGCTGTTGGCCAATAGGAAGCTTCCAAAAATCCCAATGATTAAGATCAATACGGAGGCCTTTAGAATCTTTGCGATGTCATCCCAAATAGAAATATATATCGCATCCATTTCATATAAAACAACGACTGTACCCTCCACTTTTTTATATGGCCCATAATCCACCATAACTGGGGCAATCGCTTTAAGCACCTTTCTGCCGTTTTCCGTTGTTTGGAGTACGTAATAGCTCCCATAAGTAAGCGCTTTATCTGCATTGTCATTATTCAGCATTTTATATAAACCCTGTTCATCTGTTGAAGCAATCATCCTCCCATCACGGCCCTGAAAAAATACAGTCATGGGCTTGGATTGATATTTAATCTGGTCCATCAATATATTGATATTTTCATATTCGCCGCCATGCCGAAAAAAATCTTGCAGGGCAGGCATATAAGACAGGGTCTTGGCCGTTTCCAAGGAAATTTCCCTCGCCTTTACCACATCATCAGCCTGCTTCATATAAATAAATAGACCTGATAAAGAAGTGATGATAAATATAATCAGCATGAGGACCAATCCCAGAATTTTCACCTTCAATGAAACCTTTAGGAATTTTTTCATGATATCTTCATTAGCTGTTCACTATATCCCATCTTTTTCTATTATATTAGTATAAATATTCAAAATTATCCATGAATACTTCTTACTAGTCGGCCAATAAGAAAAGCACAAGCGCCTTCGGAACAAGCCGCTTGTTCCGTGCGAAGAACACCCAAGGAAGCTTCCCTTAGGTGCTCACCCCCGACAAGCACAAGTCGAGCCTCTCGGAGAGGGCTGGAGCAGTAATCAACGTTCAAATGTTATTAATATCAGAAATTAAAAACCGCAGAATCGATTTGTCAGTCCTCTGACAGCTCGATTCTGCGGTTTCAGTTTGGAATGCGCGCAAGGCGACTATTTTGACGACTTGCAGGTGGCCGCCTTGATTGGCATTACTTACGCGTTCATGTCAGAAACAATGCTGTTATTAACAGGTGTTTCTTCCACTTCTGTCACACGTTCGATATCTGCACCGAGTGCAGCAAGCTTTTCGTGGAAATTCACGTATCCGCGGTCAAGATGCTTCAGCTCTGTTACGCGTGTTACGCCATCTGCCACCAATCCAGTCAGGATCAACGCAGCGGCTGCACGAAGATCTGTAGCAGCTACTTCTGCACCCTGCAGATTGCTTGGTCCGTTCATAATGACAGAACGGCCTTCAATTTTAATATCAGCGTTCATGCGGCGGAATTCCTCCACATGCATGAATCGGTTTTCGAATACAGTTTCCGTGATCACACTTGTACCCTGAGCATGAAGCAATAGGGCCATCATCTGTGATTGCATGTCTGTCGGGAAGCCAGGGTGAGGCATTGTTTTAATATCAGCTGCCTTTAATTTATCTGGACCCAGTACACGAATTCCTTCAGCTTCTTCGATGAAGGTAACACCCATTTCTTCCATCTTGGCGATCAAAGAAGCGGAATGCTCAGGAACAGCACCCTTTACAAGAACGTCTCCGCCTGTTATGGCAGCTGCTACCATGAATGTACCTGCTTCAATGCGGTCAGGAATGATGTTGTGCTCTGCACCAAACAGTACGTCCACGCCTTCAATGCGGATCGTGCCAGTTCCTGCCCCTTTAACCTTGGCACCCATTTTATTCAGGAAGTTAGCTAAGTCAACAATTTCCGGTTCCTTTGCTACGTTTTCCAAAATCGTTGTGCCTTTGGCTAATGTTGCAGCCATCATAATGTTTTCCGTAGCACCAACACTAGGGAAATCGAGATATATTTTTGCTCCATGCAAGCGGCCTTCTGGTGCTTCCGCTTCAATAAAGCCATTACCAACCTTTACTTTCGCACCCATCGCTTCAAAGCCTTTTAAATGCTGATCGATCGGGCGGGAACCAATTGCGCAGCCCCCTGGCAATGCCACACGGGCACGGCCATTTCTTGCTAATAAAGATCCCATGACTAAAACTGAAGCACGCATTTTGCGTACATATTCAAAAGGTGCTTCTACCTTCAACTCTCGAGATGCATTTACTGTTACTGTATTATTTTCAAACTCCACTTCGGCGTTTAAATAGCGTAATACTTCATTAATAGTATATACATCGGAGAGTGTTGGGACATCACGAATTACGCTTTTGCCATCACTTGCTAACAGTGTTGCGGCGATAACCGGTAAGACAGCGTTTTTTGCTCCTTCTACTTTGACAGTACCGCTTAACCTATTTCCGCCGCGGACGATGATTTTATCCAAAGTGTATTCCCCTCCGCGTCCAATTTCTCTATATTAATATTCAATCGTAATGATGGGTGTGCCAATAACTATGTTTGTCTTGGCGCCCATTCCTTGTGTCCGTAATCCAAGCTGCATGTTCATTTTATTGCCATTTGTCTCAATGGATTCACCAAAGAGCGGTGAATTTGCTGATGCTGAAATAAATTGGTCTTCTTTTAGTGCTTCTATTTCTGTTGCATTAAAAGCTGCCAGCAATTGAGCTGCAGTATCAGGCAAAGACTTATTCATCTTATCATTGAATTCACCCTGGATACAAGAGAAAATTGTGGCATTTCCTCGAAAAATGTCAGAAATCTTACTTTTCAGTTCTGCAGCCAGTTCGCTTTGTTCTTTCTTCCACCCCTGACCTTTGGCCTCATAAATCACATACGTCTGAACTTGACCTTTTGTGGGGGTCGATAAAACTTTTACTGCTTCTGACTGAGTATCTGTTTTCATAATAATAGCTTCTGCTTCCCAAGCCTTTTCTGATCTTTGAAAGCTCCATTCCCAATCAGGATATTTCGACTGCAATTCATCGGTGAATGCTTTCACTTCCTGAAGGGTTTGAAGGTTTTCCATTTTTTCTCTCGCATGCAAAGTCCAATTCTTGATTAAAATATTCTCGCCCTGTAAAACCGAGGCCATCGTTAACAGGTCAAGCTCCCCTTTGGCTACAGTCGTCTTATTCCCAATGTTTATCATCATGAAACCAATAATGGCAATAATGGATAATGTCATGAATAATTTTTTCATCTCTAAACTCCTCCCCTTAGTACCATTGTTACCAAGGATAGAGAGAGCATACTTGGGAATTGTCGTCACTTTTTGACAAACTGAAAAGGCAGCAAAATCACTGTTAACTCCGATGCTATTCCTGCCCTTTTTTGCATACTTTGAAAACCATTTCACAAACTAGTATGTATGCAGGAAAACAAGCAACAAAAAGATTTTACTCAATAATTATCAAAATGAAAACATGTATGAAGACCTATATTTATAAAAAATATGGCCATCAAATGCATCTCCTAAAGAAAGGTGATGTTCTGCAGAATAAGCGGCAGCTGCTGGGACCATAGAAGATAATCGAGAAAGAAATTGCTTACGGCTGATCCAATCACAATGGAAAGCAGAACATACAGTACCCTTGCCTGAAAAACATGATTCGCCCGCAATAGCGTTTCGAACCGCAGTGCCTGAAGTGCCCACCAGGCCAGCGCAATAAACACCAGATGAGACATAATGCTGATAAGTGCCTGTTGCCCAAATCCTGATACCATCTTCTTCCCTCCCTTAACAATTTGCCACGTCGCTTACCTGCTTTGTGCGCTACAATACCATTTGACGTTTATCTTACCAGGTAAGTTTCACGAATGGATATTTTTTGAAAATTAAGTTTCTTTCTTTTTCGCAGTTTATATGTCCATTATATCGAATTGTCGAAAAAACACGAAGTGTAAACAGGGGCAAACAAAAAGAAGGGGAAAATCCCCCTCTCTTATTAATACCCCTTTTGTCCCCTTTTTGTAAAAGCTTTTTTATAATCCCCATCCTATAAAGCGATTTTAACCTTACTGAAAGAAATCAGTGAACTGATTGAAATTGCCCTGCAGGAAGTCAAATGCGATATTCGGTGCAACTCCAAATAGGATTGTTGCTGCCAGGCTAATTCCGATAACAGCTGTTAATGCAGCTGGGATCTTAACCTTCCCTGTATCACCTGCTGGCCTGAAGAACATTTGCACCATTACGCCGAAGTAATAGAAGTATGAAACAACTGTTGTCGCAATCATAATCGATACTAATACATAATGTCCTTCACTCGGCACTAATGCACCCATAAAGATATTCAGTTTGCCAATAAAACCGGCTGTTCCGGGAATTCCTGCAAGCGAGAGCAGGAAGATGGCCATGGCAATGGCCAGGAACGGCGCGCGGCGGTATAGGCCGGCAAATTGGCTGATATCTTCAGAGCCCGATTTATGTGTTACATGCTTGATGATCGCAAAAGCACCCAAGTTCATGAATAAGTAGGCTCCCAGATAAAACCAGAGTGTATCAAACATGAACAATGACATGCTCGCAATGACGACCAGCAGATAACCAGCCTGTGCGATACTGGAATAGGCAAACAAACGCTTGATATTCCGCTGTCTTAACGCAATCAGGTTCCCAATGATCATCGTGGCGCCGGCCAGGAAGGCTATGTAATCCTGGAGAGCAAGAATCATCGGCAGCCCCTGAGCCTCACCGGATGGTGCATTTGAAAAGATTGAGAACAGGATGCGGATTATAATGATGAACCCGGCTGTTTTAGAAACTACACTTAAAAAAGCTGTTACAGGTGTTGGTGCGCCCTGGTACACATCAGGCGCCCACATATGGAACGGTGCTGCTGCCAACTTGAAGGATAGCCCCACCACAATCATAAAGAACGCAAGGCCAAGCAGGTAAATATGCTGCTCGTTATAGACGGATGTCAAAAATCCTGCCATTTCCTTTAAGTTCGTAGTTCCAGTTAAACCGTATACATAACTCATTCCAAACAAAGTGATTGCTGTGGCGATACTGCCATTTATCACATATTTCATGGCAGATTCATTTGAATGCAGATTTCTTTTTCTCATGCCTGCCAGAATATAAGACGAGATGGAAAGAAGCTCAAGTCCCACAAACAGGGTGATTAAGTCTCCGCTTGAAGACATGATCATCGCTCCAAGCAATGCAGCCATGAATAAATAGAAAAATTCCCCCCTGAACTCTTCCAATCCTTCATTTGGCTCATAGCCAATGGCAATCAGCAGTACCATTGCCGATCCGATCAAAAGCAGCAGCTTAAAAGCTTTTGCAAATGAATCAAGCCTGAATGTATCAAGCAAAATGGATTCCGGGCCGTGTCCGATAAGGCCAAGTAAAGAAACAAGTGCTGCCAGAATTCCGGCAAAGCCGACCCAGCCGAGAATTTTACGGCTTTGTGATTTCGGCATAAACAAATCCATTAGTGAAAGAGCGGTCGCAACACCAAGGATGATGAACTCCGGCGTCATAATGCCCCATTCATATGATAATAATGTTTCGAGATCCATCCTTCATCACCCTCCTATCCCCAGCATGATCGTTTCAAGTGTTGATGTCAGCGGTTCGCTCAGTACACTCGGATAAACACCAATCAGGACAATTAAGCCGACTAAGACCAGGACAGGCACAAACTCAAACTTCTTCATATCCGTTACGCCGGCAAAATCTCTAAGCGCTTTGCCGTATGTGATGCCCAGTACCGCTCGAAGCAGGTAAACAGCTGTCATAATGATTCCGATCGCACCGACTGCGGCAAGAATCGGCATTTCTTTAAACAGGCCAAGGAAGGCCATAAATTCACTTACAAACCCTGACATGCCAGGCAGGCCAAGTGAGGCCATAGCCCCTGCAAGCAGGAAGCCTGCTGTAATCGGCATCCCTTTTGCCAAACCGCCGAGATTTTGAATATTGGATGTTTGAACGCGTTCATAAAAAACACCGACAAGGAAGAATAAAAGTGCTGCGATTAAACCGTGGGAAACAACCTGGAAAATCGCCCCCTGGATTCCTGCCTCATTTAATGCGCCTAACCCGATTAAAACGATTCCCATGTGGGAAATAGAGGAGTAGGCAAGCACCATTTTAAAATCGGTCTGAACAAATGCCAGAAATGCTCCATACAGTAAATTCACGACTCCGAGTACAGCCAGCCATACAGCAATACTTTGGAATTGCTCAGGAAATATTCCCATACCAAAGCGGATTAAACCGAAGGCACCAATTTTCAAAAGCACTCCGGCATGCAGCATGACGATTGATGGCGGAGCTTGTACGTGCACCCTTACCATCCAGCTGTGCAGCGGGAATATAGGAAGCTTCACTCCAAACGCAATTAAAAGCGCAATCAGCATGCCCATTTTCATATTTTCAGAGATTGGCGCAACTAGCTGCGGATTATCCGCGTTCATTGCGGCCATCAAAGCATCAATATTAGCTGTGCCAGTACGGGCAAACAGCACCATAATGACAATCAGCAGCACAGCAGATCCGAGACCGTTATAGATCAGGAAGCTGTAAGCGGCATTTTCCTTTTCAAAGTAACCCCATTTCCCGATCAGGAAGAAGGTCGGAATCAAGGTGATTTCAAAGAAAATAAAGAAAAGAATCAGGTTTTCAGCCGCAAATACACCAAGCATGCCGACTTCAAGCAGCAGGAACAGCATGAAGTAGCCCTTCCATTCTTTTTTAATATGAATAGAAGCAATAGCTGCCAGTGTAGAAAGCACAGCAGTGAGCACAACCATGATTAATGAAAATCCATCCAGCCCCAGTTCATAATCAATGGAAAAAAGGTTGCCCAGCTGGCCGGAATCTCCAAACTGAATCCAGCTGACTTTTTCATTCAGCTGTTCCAGACTTGCACCTGCCCGGTATTGAAAATAGGCTATCAGCGCCAATATCAGTGCCGGAATGGTAGCCAAAACTCCTACGGTCTTGATCAATGTTTCCTGTGTTTTCGGCAGGAATGATAATACTAAAATACCAAGGAGCGGGGAGAAAACTAAAATGGATAGAAAATACGCTAAGTTCATTTTAAGTACCCCCCCGTAAACGCATAGATGACAACTAAAATAGCAAGCCCGACAAACGCTGCTGTTCCGTATGTCTGAATCTGGCCATTTTGAAATTTAGAACCCAGTCTTCCGAGTGCAGACGTGATTCCAGTAACGCTCTTCACGAGTCCCTCAACCAGGAACACTTCCAGGAATCGCAGAAATGAGCTAATGAATTTCGCACCATTCACCACTGTCAGCGAATAGAGTTCATCAATATAGTATTTATTGTACAGAACGTTGTATGAAAGCGGCATTCTGCTTGTAAGCCAGTCACGGGCAAGCGAACGTTTGCCGTACATTAGCCAGGCAAGGAAAATTCCAAGCAGGGATACAGCAGTGGCGACAATCATTATCCATGCAGGTCCCTCAATATGGCCATGGCCCAGAGCATGGTTATCTTCCACGAGCCAATCACCAAGAAACGTACCAAACCATGGCGTATTCACATATCCAGCCACTACAGCCAGCACTCCTAGGACCACCATTGGCAGCGTCATTACACTAGGCGACTCGTGAACATTTTTCATATCGATTCTTGCTTCACCAGCGAAAACCATAAAAAACAGACGGAACATATAAAATGCCGTAAAGAACGCAGCAATCACCGCTAGCCAGAACAGTACTGTATTCCCATGCGCCCAGGCAGCAATTAAAATCTCATCTTTACTGAAGAACCCTGAAAATAATGGAACCCCGCTGATCGCCAGTGTCCCAATCAGGAATAGAGGGCCAGTCACGCGCAGCTTTTTCCATAATCCGCCCATATGTTCAATATTCTGTGTATGAACCGCGTGGATGACACTTCCGGCTGCAAGAAACAGCAAGGCCTTGAAAAAGGCATGTGTCATTAAATGGAATACACCGGCTACATATCCGGCAGAACCGAGCGCCAGCATCATATAGCCAAGCTGGCTGACGGTTGAATAAGCGAGCACCCGCTTTATATCCTTTTGGACCAGGCCGATGCTTGCCGCAAAAATGGCTGTGAATGCCCCAATTACAGCAACAGTCATCAGTGCTGTTTCACTTGCTGTAAACAGCGGGAACAGCGCTGCCACTAAATACACACCTGCCGCTACCATTGTCGCAGCATGGATTAATGCGGAGACCGGCGTCGGTCCTTCCATTGCGTCCGGAAGCCAGGTATGCAGCGGGAATTGGCCCGATTTACCGACAGCCCCTACAAAGATAAGAATGGCTGTTAACGTAATCATTGTGCCAGAAATGGCACCAGCTTCAACAGCTGCAAAAATTTCATCATACTCAAAGCTGCCAGCCTGCCAGAATAATAGAATCATTCCGATCAAAAGGCCGACGTCCCCAATACGGGTCATGATAAATGCTTTTTTAGCCGCAGCCTTTGCTTCCTCTTTGTAAAAATAGAATCCGATCAGCAGGAAGGAACCAAGTCCGACAAGTTCCCAGAAGAAGTACGTCTGAAGCAGATTAGGCGAGATGACAAGGCCCAGCATGGCAAATGTAAATAACCCTAAATAAGCATAGAAAACAGGGAAGCGGTCATCACCCTGCATATACCCTTTCGAATACGTATGTACCAGGAAACTGACAAGTGATACAATTACCAGCATCAATGCATTTAACTGATTAACTTCAAAACCCGCTGTTAACTGAACATCCCCTATAGTCAGCCAAACGCCTTCTGCTTTAAAAGTTGGTGCCGAAAACCGGTCAAATAGCACCAATATTGAATAGACAAGCGATGCCAGGGTAAACAGAATTCCTATATAAGCACTCGCTTCTTTTAGCCGTTTGCCGAATAAAATAAGGAACAAAAACGATAAAAGCGGGAAAAGCGGTATGATCCATGCATTCTCCATCATTATCACAATCCCCTTTTTGAACACACCCTAATGCTTGGCGTGTCAGATTGGGACCTTTTTTCAGGTCCATAAAGGCGGCGCCATATATGGCAGCCTTCACTACTCTCTATTCTCAGCCAGTCCGGCTGCATTTCCACAGTCTCTTTAGTGCTTCATAGCATCCATTTCATCAATATTAACACTCTTTTTATTACGGTACAGAGCAATTAATATCGCCAGGCCAACTGCTGCTTCTGCTGCTGCAACAGTGATTGTAAACAAAGCAAATATCTGGCCTGTTATGGATGGCATAATGCCGTATTTGCTGAATGCCACCAGATTGATATTGACCGCATTCAGCATCAGTTCGATTGAAATCAGGACAATCACGGTATTGCGCTTTGTCAAGGCACCATACAGCCCGATGCAGAAAAGAATTAAAGCCAATGCCAGGTAGGCTTGAACGGGAACTGTACTCATTCCTTTTCCGCCTCCTTTTCATCATCTCTCTTAGCCAAAACAATTGAACCAATTAAAGCGACCAATAATAGGACAGATGTTACTTCAAATGGAATTATGAATTTTGAGTAAAGCTCAATTCCGATTTGCTCTGTATTATTGACATGAAGGTCATTCGGTGCTGACGGCAAATCGAGGTTATAAATCCCGATGTACACCGCGAAAGCAAAGCCAAGCACACCCAGGAATAATAACAGCTTTCGAAAGCGTCCTGTTTTCGGCTCGCTTGTATCGTTATGGCGTGTCAGCATGATTCCGAACAGCATGATGATGGTAATGGCACCGGAGTAAATTAAGATCTGAACGGCAGCCAGGAATTCAGCTGAAAGCAGCACATAAATTCCGGCAATGCTTACAAATGTAAATACCAGAGCGACAACCATATGCACGACTTTGGTAAGGTTTAATAAAAGCACGCCGCCGATGACCGCAACTAAAGCTAGAGACATAAACGCTAAAAACTCACCTGAAAACGTCATGCTTTATTCACCTTCCGTATATTTTCATCATTTTCATCAAGCCATTCAAGATTTTTAAACAGCTCATCCCGGCTATATTCCGCCAGTTCAAAATTATTGGTCATGATAATCGCTTCGGTTGGGCAGACTTCTGTGCACAAGTCGCAAAGGATGCAAATTTCGAAATTGATGTCATAGGTATCAATGATTTTTCCCTTTTTGGCAGGGTCCGGATGCTTTTTGCCTGTCAGCTGGATACAATCGGTTGGACAAATATTTGCACACTGATTGCACACGATGCACTTTTCAGGATAAAACTTTTGAATTCCCCTGAACCTGTCCGGAAGCGGAAGCGGTTCATTCGGATAGTCATAGGTTACCTTTTTGCGTGTCAGGTTTTTTAGGGTATACGATAATCCTTTCGCTAAACCAAGCATGTTTTTTCACCCCTTGTTAAGAAATGCATAAGGCGCCCGCTTATCGGCGACAAGCATAAGACGAGCCGGCTAAAAGGTTGTTTTTTTACCTTTTGGACGGATTGGCTTAGACCCGAGAGCCGATGGCGCCTGGAGCTGGACAATTTTAGAAATGCGGAAGCGCCTTGCCCACCCCCGACAAGCACAAGACGAGCCCTTTCAGAAGGTGTTCTTTCCTTCTGAAAGGGATTGGCTAGTCTTTCGTCCCTAGGAGCCGCAACTAGACAAGCTTGTGACCTCGAGGGGGGTAGGCGCTCCTAAAAGCTAACGCTTTTTAGTCCTGCGATGAAGATGCTGTCGAATCGTTCCTTGTGGAGCTAGACAGTTCACGAAACTTTATGAGGCCGGTCTTCAATTAAAATATATTCAGCCATTCTTTCAGCAAAGCTGTTAAGAAGATATTCGCAAGCGCTACGGGCAGCAGAACCTTCCAGCCAAATTCCATGAGCTGGTCTGCACGAAGGCGCGGGAATGTGACACGAAACCAAACCAAGATAAAGATTACAGCCGTGAATTTAAGTGCAAACCAAACGGCACCCGGAATGAATTCCAGGAATGGAAGCGGCAGCCACCCGCCAAGGAATAATACGGTTGTCAACGAAGCCATTGCAAAGAAATATACATATTCCGCAAGCATGAAGAACGCCCAGCGGAAGCCGGAATATTCAACATGGAAACCTGCGACCAGCTCTGATTCAGCTTCAGGCAAGTCAAATGGAACACGGTTCAGCTCAGCTGTCGAAGCAATCAGGAATACGATGAAAGCAATTGGCTGCCAAATGATGAACCAGCCATTCTTTTGCGCTTCCACGATCTCATTGAGGTTTAAGCTGCCTGTTAAAAGGATAATGCCTAATACAGACATAACGAGCGGGATCTCATAAGAAATCATCTGGGCCGCAGCACGCATCCCCCCAAGCAGGGCATATTTATTATTGGAAGCCCAAGCTCCGGTGACAATACCGACTGTTGTCAGTCCGGAAATGGCTATGTAATACAGCAGTCCAACTCCAATATTAGCAAACTGAAGTTTATCTGTAAAAGGAATCGTTGCCAGCACCATAAATGCCGGTGCAAACGCAATGACCGGTGCAAGAATGAACAGCGGCCTGTCTGCAAGTTTAGGAATGGTGTCTTCTTTTAATAAAAGCTTTAATACATCAGAAACGGTCTGAAGAAGCCCCCAGCGTCCTCCGACCTGATTCGGGCCATGGCGCAGCTGCATAAACCCCATGACTTTACGTTCTGCCAGGATGGCATAAGTAACAAACCCCAAAACGACTAATAGCAAAACGGTGGCAAGCAAGAAGAAAATACCGAAATTCAGCAGACCTGCTTCGGAATAAAGAAGTTCTTCTACCATTAACCGTCCACCTCCCCAAGGACAATATCAATTGCCCCTAAAATAGCAATCAAGTTCGCAATGTTTTCGCCTTCAAGCAGTTTAGGGAGAATTTGAAGATTATAGAATGATGGCCTTCGGAATTTTAAGCGATATGGCTCCTTCTTTCCATCACTCGCGATATAGCAGCCGATTTCCCCCCGCGGAGATTCGATTCTTACAAACGCTTCCCCTTTTGGCGCTTTGATGATTTTCGGAACTTTTGCCAGTATTTCGCCTTCTGAAGGGAATTGTTCCACTGCCTGTTCAAGGATTTTTAATGATTCTTCAATTTCCTTCATGCGCACATGATACCTGGCCCACGCATCCCCGCCGTCCTGAACGGCAACATCGAAATCGAAGCGGTCATAGATTGAATACGGCTCATCTTTCCTGAGATCCCATTTCACGCCTGTGCAGCGAAGATTTGCACCGCTCAGGGAGTAGTTTAAAGCATCCTCTTTCGTATACTTTCCTACCCCTTTGACACGGTTCATGAAAATTTCATTTCCTGTTACAAGCTGATGATAGCCTTTCAGCTGTTCACGCATATAGGGAACAAACTCTCTTACTTTTTCAATCCAGCCTTCAGGAGCATCCCATTTTACACCGCCGACACGCATATAGTTAAACGTTAAGCGGCCCCCGGATATTTCATTCAGCATATTGATGATCATTTCACGTTCTCTGAATGCATACAGGAATGGGCTTGTCGCTCCAATATCCAGCAAATAGGTACCCCACCATACGAGATGGCTGGCAATCCGGCCAAGTTCCATGGTAATTATCCGAAGATATTCGGCCCGATCCGGAATTTTAAGATCCATCATCGTTTCAACGGCATGCACAAGGATATAGTTATTCGTCATGGCGGCAAGATAATCCATTCTGTCTGTATAAGGAATAATTTGCGTATACTGCAGGTTTTCAGCCAATTTCTCCGTTCCGCGGTGCAGATAGCCGATGACCGGTTTCGCCTCTTTGATGATCTCACCGTCAATTTTCAGAACAAGGCGGAAAACACCGTGCGTACTTGGATGCTGAGGTCCAACATTCAAAAGCATTTCTTCGGTTCGCAGCATTGGTTACACCTCCACATCGTACGGTTCATAGTCTTTGCGCAGCGGATGCCCAATCCAGTCTTCCCCAAGCATAATCCGATATAAATTAGGGTGGCCCTTGAACTGAATGCCCAGCAAATCATACGTTTCACATTCCGGCCAATCCGCTCCAGCCCATAACGGCTGCAGAGAATCAATTTCCGGCTTATCGCGGTCAATTTTAACCTTAAGGGCTACAGATTGGCGCTTTTTGTATGAGTATAAATGAGCATACACTTCCATATGCGTCTCAAAATCAGTGCCATGAAGCTCTGATAGGTAATCAAAACCAAGTTGTTCATTATATTTCAGGAATTCTGCCAATTTAAAATATGATTCAGCCTTGGCCACTAAAGTAGGCACATCCTTGGAAAGATCATTAATATAGTACTCTTCAAGAACGTCAGCACCAAGATTCTCTTCAATTACCTTTACATATTTATCAAGATAAGGCTGATTAACGGATGGCGCTTTTTCTGCAGCCGGTTCAGTGTCTGCCTTGCTTCCGGCAGCTTTTGCCTTTGCGGCAGCTGCGGCGGCGGCCTTTGCCTTTGCGGCTGCGATTGCCTTGGCCTTTTCATCATCAGCTGATCCGCCAGCTTTGCCTGCCGCAGCTAATTTTGCTTTTGCTGCAGCGGCGGCTTTCGCCTTTGCGGCTGCAATAGCCTTTGCTTTCTCGTCATCCCCGCCAGCTTGTTTTGCTTGAGCAGCGGCTTTCGCCTTAGCTGCTGCGGCGGCCTTTGCTTTTGCGGCGGCGGCGGCTTTTTGCTTGGCAATGTCCATATCTTCTGCTGGGGATTCTTCCTTCGCTTCACCCTGCTCTTTCGCCTTCACTTTAGCCAGTGCTGCAGCCTTCGCCTTCGCAGCGGCAGCGGCTTTTTGCTTGGCCAGATCCATGTCTTCTGCTGGGGATTCTTCCTTCGCTTCGCCCTGCTCTTTCGCCTTCATTTTAGCCAGTGCTGCAGCCTTTGCCTTCGCAGCTGCGGCGGCTTTTTGCTTGGCCAGATCCATGTCTTCTGTTGGGGTTTCTTCTTTCGCTTCCCCCTGCTCTTTCGCCTTCATTTTAGCCAGTGCTTCGGCCTTTGCCTTCGCAGCGGCAGCAGCTTTTTGCTTGGCCAGATCCATGTCTTCTGCTGGGGATTCTTCTTTCGCTTCCCCCTGTTCTTTCGCTTTCATCTTTGCTAGGGCAGCAGCCTTTGCCTTCGCAGCTGCGGCGGCTTTTTGCTTAGCCAGATCCATGTCTTCTGCAGGTGTTTCTTCCTTCGCTTCACCCTGCTCTTTCGCCTTCATTTTAGCCAGAGCTGCAGCCTTCGCTTTAGCTGCTGCTTCTTTTTTCAGCTGTTCAAGATCCTTTTCTCCGCTCATAGGTTAGATCACCTTCTTCCCAGTCTTAGCCTCATAACGGATTTTTTCCTTTAGCTTATTAATTCCATAAATCAATGCTGCCGGGTTCGGCGGGCATCCTGGTATGTATACATCAACAGGGACAATCTGGTCGACCCCTTTTACAACTGAATAAGATTTAACATATGGCCCTCCCGCTGTTGCACAGGAGCCCATTGCAATCACCCATTTTGGTTCAGGCATTTGATCGTAAAGACGGCGGACGATTGGCGCCATTTTCTTTGTTACTGTACCTGAAACAATCATGACATCAGACTGGCGGGGAGATGTACGGAAAAAAGATCCGAAACGGTCCAAATCGTAATGCGATGAACCAACACCCATCATTTCAATGGCACAACAAGCAAGCCCGAAGGTCATTGGCCACAATGAATTACTCCGCGCCCACGCTTTAATCTGTTCCAAAGTTGCCATAAACACATTTCGCTGCAGTTCTTCCATTTCTTCTGGTGAAATATTATCCAACTTTAAATCCATTTCAGCACCTTCTTTTTCCATGCATAAACAAGTCCAATTACTAGCATAAATACAAAAATCAGCATCTCAATCAATGCAAAAATACCAAGTTTCTCATAGGCCACAGCCCAAGGATACAAAAATACCGTCTCTACATCAAAAATGACAAACATCAGGGCAAAAATATAATAGCGGACATTGAACTGCACCCTCGAATCATGGAATGGCTCAATCCCGCTCTCATATGTGGTATACTTCGTATCATATGGCTTATAGGGCCGCAAAAGCTTTCCCAAAAACAAAGCCACCACAGGCAGTAAAACTCCCAGGCACAAAAACACAAAAACTATCAAATAGTTATTCTGATATAAATTCCAAAGCTCCATGCCTATCCCCTCCAATGCTGAAAATTTTCACAACATTTAAACATGTAACCGTAACCATTATACACCCTACTCCCCCATGTGTCGACACAACCTCAGACTATTATTGGAAATTCTATCTAGGCCTCAAATCGGATCGCCGGAAGAGAATTTCCATACGCACTTCCCAGCTGGTTTAACACCTTCTCCAGATTATATGAGCTTGCCCCCAGTCAATATCCATTAAAATCTTCATTTATATTTATCTACCATTAAAAATTAAACCCCCTGCTTTGTCAGTGAGATATTTAACACCTTAAAAGAGTTTTTTATTTTAAGCCTGAGTTTTTTGCATTCATTGCTCCTTAAGTTTATCGGCCACTTTTCCAATTTATCGGTCAGTTTCTGTTCTATCAATATACAGCACCGACATATCGGAAAATAAATCACATACAAAAGTTTCTATTTAAACCATCTTAAGGATTAAATGTATCAAATATGACCATTTCTGATGCTTTTTGTTCATCTATTATGAACATTATTATGTTTTGCCGTTTCTTCGTTAATTTCTTGAAATGTGCGTAATTAAATTATAACTCCCCTGTTCTTTTTCTCTGAATTTTCTGTGCTAGCATAGAAATTGTCAACCAAGCTATTAGGAGGCTTTAATATGAAAAAATATTTTTATTATCTGCTCACAGCTTTAACCATCTGGAGTACAGCAGGTGCGAGCGCATATGCAGAAGAAGTAACTGTAAACAAAGGGGATACCCTTTGGTCCATAGCACAAAAACATGAAGTGACCGTTCAGGATATTAAAAACTGGAATGGTCTAGCCGGGGATTTGATTCATCCAAATGATAAACTCGATGTTTCACCTGAAGAAATATACATAGTAAAATCCGGTGATACACTATGGAATATTGCCAAAACATACGGTATTACAGTACATAACCTCAAAAAATGGAATCAGCTAAACTCAGACGTTATTAAACCCGGTTTAGAGCTTATCATCTATAAAAATGGCTCTGCGAAGGAAATAAAATCTAAAACAGTTGTAAAAGCCGCTAACACAGGACAGCCTGTAGCTGAAGCAGGCAAAAACCTGACTGTCACGGCAACTGCCTATACAGCCAGCTGTGAAGGATGCATCGGCATTACTAAAACAGGAGTAAATCTTATTGATAACCCGGATGCAAAAGTTATTGCGGTGGATCCGGACGTAATTCCTTTGGGTTCTAAAGTATTTGTAGAAGGATACGGGTATGCTACTGCCGAGGATATTGGCGGAGGAATTAAGGGAAATGAAATTGATGTGTTTATTCCTGCCACACCAGATGCCATGCAATGGGGAAGAAAAGAGGTAAAAGTTACGATTCTGAATTAATTGCAATTAACGAAGAGGTCTCTCACACAGGGACCTCTTAATTGTGCTATTCATAATAATGGCTACTTTTTAACCAGGTATGTTTCAGACACCCGGCAAAAGGCTTTTAATAGATTTTGCATACATTTTATCCGAATCGCTTCGTCAAATAAAAATACATTGAAAATCTCCGCTTCAAGCATGATGAATATTTTCATGGTTGCATCACCCTTATTGCTTATATGATTATTTGTAAAGTAGCTGATTAATTCTCTTTCATAGTATTCTATCGTTCCAAATAATACAGTCGACAAGGATCTCACCCCCTGGTTTTCTTAAGCCTTGTCATTCTAAGCCATGTTGATAATATATGACTCTATTCCCCGGGTTTCAACAGAATCTGACACATTTAACAAAATAGTTAAATTAGTTAAAAAGGCCATTTGTTTTTAATATAAATGTCACACGGCTGTTTCCCATGAAATTATATTTTGTGATAAAGTTATCTCAAGAGCTTAAATTAGGAGAAATTCATATGACTAAAAACAACTGCCCAGTTATTCAAAAATTCGATGAGCTCGTTAAAAAAAGCAATGAGCTAAAAAAAGAACTAGACGTCACTCCTTTTGAAGATAAACAAAAGTTCATGAGCCTTCTCAAAAAGCTTATGACCGTGCATAAAAACCTGGATCAGTTAACCCTATATGACCAGACAAAGTATTAAAATAATACAAGGACAGGCCTATGCCTGTCCTTTCTTATGTATAAAACCCGGATTGCGGCTATTAGCCACTCACCCACCAACATATCAACCATCAATTCCATTCGATTAAGTTCACCTAAAAACAGGCTGCCCTCTAAAAGGCAGCCTGTTTTTTATTAATAGCGTCTTCTTCGGTTTCTAAGGAACGCCGGGGTATCAAGTGACTCTTCTTGCGGGTCAGCCTGCACCCGGTAATCTTCCTGAATCGGTTCCCTTTGTTCTCTAACCGGCCGGCGATTGCTTGGTTCTTCTGCATACTGATATGTATGAGCATAGTCTCTTTCTGCTGATGGTTTTGAACTAGGTTTGGCACGTAATTCCTCTTGCTCGTTAAAGCCAGTCGCAATAACCGTAACAAGTATTTCTTCCTTTAGGGAATCATTGATGACCGAGCCAAAAATCATATTCACTTCCTCGTCTGAAGCGGAGGCGACGATATCTGCAGCCTCTTGCACTTCATATAAGCTGATATTAGCACCGCCTGTAATATTCATGATGACGCCGCGGGCTCCATTAATGGACGTTTCTAATAAAGGACTTGATATTGCTTTACGGGCTGCTTCAGCCGCACGGTCTTCCCCTGTGGCAATTCCAATCCCCATCAAGGCTGTTCCTTTATGGGACATAACTGTTTTAACATCGGCAAAATCGAGATTGATTAAACCAGGAACGGCAATCAAATCAGAAATACCCTGGACTCCCTGGCGGAGGACATTATCCGCTTCCATAAACGCTTCAAGCATAGGTGTTTTCTTATCAATAATCTCTAATAAGCGATCATTTGGAATAATAATTAGCGTATCGACTGCTTTTTTCATTGCCTCAATGCCTGCATCTGCATTGGCTGCACGCTTGCGGCCCTCGAACTTGAAGGGGCGGGTTACCACACCAATTGTCAGAGCGCCTACTTCACGGGCAATGCGTGCAATGGCAGGAGCAGCACCAGTTCCAGTTCCGCCGCCCATTCCGGCAGTAACGAATACCATGTCAGCACCCTTCAATACTTCACGAAGCTGGCTTTCACTTTCTTCAGCCGCCTTCCTGCCTACATCAGGATTTGCCCCTGCTCCCAGGCCCCTCGTTAAGGTAGCGCCGATTTGCATGGTTACTTCTGCCTTTGATTGATTTAGAGCTTGTCCATCTGTATTAACAGCAATAAACTCTACTCCCTCAACTCCATGTTCAATCATCCTGTTTACAGCGTTGTTTCCCCCGCCTCCGACACCGATGACTTTGATCGTAGCATATTGGTCTATATTTGTATCAAACTCCAGCATTGCGGCTCCTCCTTTAATTCAAATAGACTTGCATGATTGCTTTAAAAAAGAGAGTAACCCTTTAAAGGTCTACTCTCTTCTATTGTAAAGGCCTATATGAAAGAATTCGAGTGATTTATCTATTTTTTGGGGCAATTTTCTTAAAATTCCGGTGGTAAATATTACTATAAAAAACACCCCCAGCAAAGCCAGGGGTGCTGATGTTTTTATTAGAACTTTCTTTCCGAAACTTCGATCCGATTAATTGCACGCTGAAGTGCAAGCTCTGCACGGCGAAAATCAATGTTTTCACGCTTCTGCTCATTCAGGCGCTGTTCAGCACGCTGTTTCGCACGAACGGCACGCTCTACATCAATTTCTTCTGCCTGCTCAGCAGATTGCGCTAATATCGTTACCTGCTCCGGACGAACTTCCAGGAATCCGCCGCTGACTGCGACGAAATCAGTTTTTCCGCCGTTTTTTAAACGAACGGCTCCAATTTGTAACGGTGCAACCATTGGAATGTGTCCAGGTAAAATTCCAAGCTCACCGCTTTGAGCTTTTGTGCTTACCATTTCCACATCTGATTCATACACCGGGCCATCGGGAGTAACAACACTGACTTTAATCGTCTTCATTTTTTACCCTCCTGGTCCAGAATTAGACCTCTACGCCCATTTTCTTAGCACTCTCGATAACTTCTTCGATTCGGCCGACAAGTCGGAATGCATCTTCTGGCAGGTGGTCATACTTTCCTTCAAGAATATCTTTGAAACCTTTAACAGTTTCTTTAACCGGTACGTATGAACCTGGCTGGCCAGTAAACTGCTCAGCAACGTGGAAGTTTTGTGATAAGAAGAACTGGATACGGCGTGCACGTGCTACGACTAGCTTATCTTCATCAGAAAGCTCGTCCATACCAAGAATCGCGATGATATCCTGAAGTTCTCTGTAACGCTGTAATGTCTGCTGCACCTGGCGTGCAACTGAGTAGTGCTCTTCGCCAACGATTTCCGGTGACAATGCACGGGAAGTGGAAGCGAGCGGATCCACCGCTGGGTAGATACCCATCTCAGAAAGCTTACGCTCAAGGTTAGTTGTTGCATCTAAGTGGGCGAAAGTTGTAGCCGGAGCCGGATCCGTATAGTCATCGGCTGGTACGTAAATCGCCTGGATGGAAGTAACAGAACCTACGTTAGTAGATGTGATACGTTCCTGTAATTTACCCATTTCAGTTGCAAGTGTCGGCTGGTAACCAACGGCAGATGGCATACGGCCTAATAGGGCTGATACCTCTGAACCTGCCTGTGTGAAACGGAAGATGTTATCCATGAAGAAAAGAACGTCCTGTCCCTGGTCATCACGGAAGAATTCTGCCATTGTCAAACCTGTCAGGGCAACACGCATACGCGCTCCTGGCGGCTCGTTCATCTGACCGAATACCATCGCTGTTTTCTTGATAACGCCTGAATCTGTCATTTCATGATAAAGGTCATTACCTTCACGAGTACGCTCACCTACACCGGCAAATACGGAAATACCGCCGTGCTCCTGAGCGATGTTATTGATCAATTCCTGGATTAATACGGTTTTACCTACACCGGCACCACCGAACAGACCGATCTTACCACCTTTAATGTATGGAGCAAGAAGGTCTACTACCTTAATTCCAGTTTCAAGAATTTCTACTTCAGTAGAAAGCTGCTCAAACTTAGGAGCCTCTCTGTGGATAGAATCACGACGGGCATCTGCAGGGATTGCAGGATCTAAGTCGATTGATTCACCAAGTACGTTGAATACACGTCCAAGTGTTACATCACCTACTGGTACAGAGATTGAAGCACCCGTGTCAACAACTTCACTTCCGCGCTGTAAGCCGTCAGTAGAAGACATTGCAATGGTACGGACTGTATCATCACCTAAATGAAGGGCAACTTCAAGGGTTAAGTTGATGTCAACTTCAGATTCGTTACGCGCAGGATTTGTAACAGTCAATGCATTATAGATCTCAGGAAGCTGGCCGCTTTCGAACTTTACGTCAACAACCGGACCCATAACTTGAAGAACGCGTCCTTTGTTCATCTTTTTCCCTCCGTTCGTTTTACATAATGGAGAGCAGGCAACACTCACCTGCTAACTCCGCTTTTCGTTTGTCTAGCTCCGGCGCCTAGCCCCTCGAGTCATAAGCCATTTCCTTCCGGAAGGATAGAACACCTTCCTGCAGGGCTCGTCTTATGCTTTTAGGGGCTGATCGAGGCGCTTCTGCTTTTCTTTATTATTCTAACGCGGCTGCTCCGCCGACGATTTCGGTAATTTCCTGCGTGATGGCTGCCTGACGTGCACGGTTGTAGCTTAAGCTTAATGAGTTAATAAGATCTTTAGCATTATCCGTTGCATTCTGCATCGCTGTCATCCTTGCAGCATGCTCACTTGCCTTACTGTCTAATAGCGCACCGTAGATTAAGCTTTCAGCGTATTGAGGCAGCAATACTTTTAAAATTTCTTCAGCGGAAGGTTCAAACTCATATGATGTAAGCTTTTTCGAGCTGGAGATATCCGTAAGCGGAAGAAGCTTCTTCTCTGTTACATCCTGTTGAATCGCGCTGACATAATGGCTGTAGTACATATATAATTCATCAAATGTCTCATCAGCAAACATGCCAACTGTTTTGCTGGCAATATCTTTGATTTCAGCAAATGCTGGCTGGTCTGCAACGGCAACGATATCCAGAATGACGTTCATATTGCGCTTTTTGAAAAAGTCGCGGCCAACACGTCCGATCGCAATGATTGCATACTCATCAGGTGATTTATGGCGCTTTTGAATCGTCTGGTAGACATTTCGCAATACGTTACTGTTATAAGCTCCCGCAAGTCCGCGGTCAGACGTGATTACCAGGTAACCAGTTTTCTTGACAGGGCGGCTGGTCAGCATTGGATGTGATACATCTTTGCTTCCCAAAGCGATGGATGCCGTAACTTCCTGGATTTTCTCCATGTAAGGCACGAATGACTTTGCATTCATTTCTGCCTTATTCATTTTCGCAGCTGATACCATCTGCATTGCTTTTGTAATTTGACTCGTTTTCTTCGTAGAAGTAATACGATTTTTTATATCGCGTAATGATGCCACAGGTTCTCACCACCCTTATACAAGTTTGTCAGAACCGAATTGAGGTGCCTTAGATGGGGAGCACTTCCCCATCCGGGCAATCTCGATTATTCGGATACTGCGAAAGTTTTCTTAAAGTCGTTAATCGCAGATGCCATATCGTCATCAGAAGGAAGTTCTTTAGTAGCCACGATATGGTCTAACAAATCTTTGCGGTTATGGTCTAACCATGAAAGGAATTCAGATTCGAAACGACGAATATCCTGTACAGGAATGTCATCTAAGAAGCCGCGAGTTAGAGCGTAAAGGATTGCAACCTGCTTCTCAACTTTTAACGGCTTGTTAAGATCCTGCTTTAGAACCTCTACTGTACGGGCACCACGGTTAAGTTTAGCCTGTGTTGCTTTATCAAGGTCAGAACCGAACTGGGCAAAAGATTCAAGTTCACGGTATGAAGCAAGGTCAAGACGCAGTGTACCTGCAACCTTTTTCATTGCTTTGATCTGTGCAGATCCACCTACCCGTGATACAGAAAGACCTGCGTTGATCGCCGGACGTACACCGGAGAAGAATAGGTCTGACTGAAGGAAAATTTGTCCGTCAGTGATTGAGATAACGTTTGTTGGAATATAAGCAGATACGTCCCCTGCTTGTGTTTCGATAAATGGAAGCGCAGTGATTGAACCTGCACCTTTCGCATCGCTTAGCTTCGCAGCGCGCTCAAGCAAGCGGCTGTGCAAGTAGAATACGTCCCCTGGATATGCTTCACGGCCTGGAGGACGGCGCAATAGCAATGAAAGCTCACGGTAAGCAGAAGCTTGCTTTGTTAAGTCATCATACACAACAAGAACGTGCTTCCCGTTGTACATGAACTCTTCACCCATTGTTACACCAGCGTAAGGAGCTAAGTATAGCAATGGAGCAGGCTGTGATGCAGATGCTGTTACAACAATTGTGTAATCTAAGGCACCCTGCTTACGAAGTGTTTCTACTGCATTACGAACAGTAGATTCTTTTTGTCCGATTGCTACATAGATACATACCATATCCTGATCTTTTTGGTTCAGGATTGTATCAATTGCAACGGATGTTTTACCTGTTTGACGGTCACCGATGATTAACTCACGCTGTCCGCGGCCGATTGGCACAAGAGCGTCAATCGCCTTGATGCCTGTCTGAAGCGGCTCGTGTACAGATTTACGATCCATAACACCTGGTGCCGGGCTTTCAATTGGACGTGATTTTGTTGTGTTGATTGGTCCCATGCCATCTACTGGCTGTCCAAGAGGGTTTACTACGCGGCCGATTAGTTCTTCACCAACCGGTACCTCCATGATGCGGCCCGTACGGCGTACTTCATCGCCTTCACGGATTTCTGTAAATGGTCCTAAAATGATAATACCGACGTTATTTTCTTCAAGGTTTTGTGCCATACCCATAACGCCGTTTGAAAATTCAACAAGTTCTCCAGCCATGACATTGTCGAGGCCATGAGCACGAGCGATACCGTCACCAACAGAGATAACCGTACCTACATCACTCACTTGAATTTCCGACTGATAGTTTTCGATTTGCTTTTTTATCAGCGCACTGATTTCTTCAGCATTGATGCTCATGAGTTTCACCCCTATCTACGAATCTTAGCCTAATAATTGACGTTCAAGACGCTCAAGCTTCCCGCGCAAGCTGCCGTCGAAAATCCGGTTTCCGATTCGAAGCTTGATGCCGCCGAGCAAGTTAGTATCAACTATATTGTCAATACGAAGTGATTTTTTTCCAACCTTAGCTGCAAATGACACAGATAATGCTTCCTTCTCTGCTTCAGTCAGCGGACGAACAGTGTAAACTTTCGCATCCGCAATCCCTTTTTTGTCATTCGCAAGGCTTATAAAATGATCTGCCACATCAGAGATATGATCTTCTCGGTGGCGTTCAATTAGTATCATTAACGTATTTAATACAAACGTGTTCACAGATGCAAATGCGTCTTTTAAAATCTCTTTTTTCTTCTCAATTGAAAGCTTTGGAGATTTCAATACAGACTTTAAATCTGAGTTATTAGTTACTACTTCTTTCACTGCACGAAGCTCTTCTTCCATTTGGTCAAGAAGCTGGTGTTCATTCGCAAGCTGGAAAAGAGCCAACGCGTAGCGCTTTGCTACTGTGGAGCCCGTCATCGCTTTTCTCCTGCCTCTTGAATGTATTCATTGATCAGCTTTTCTTGATCAGCTGCGCTTAATTCCTTCTCAATAACCTTGGAAGCAATTAGGACAGACAATGAAGCGACCTGCTCGCGGATAGCGGCAACCGCCTGTTCTTTCTGCTGCTCGATTTCAAGCTTAGCAGATTCCTTAATGCGTTCAGACTCAGTGCGGGCAGCCGCAATGATTTCCTCACGCTGCACGTCGCCTTGTTTCTTCGCATTTTCGATAAGGCCCTGTGCTTCTGTACGTGCTTCTTTTAAAAGATTTCTTTGCTCTTCTAAAAGTTTTTTTGCTTCTGTACGGCTTTCTTCTGCCGCTTGGATTTCACTGGCAATGTGCTCTTCACGCTGCTGCATAATGCCCATTAAAGGACCCCACGCGAATTTTTTCAGCAATGCCAACAAGATGATGAACATGATCAGCTGGTACAAAATGTCCCCGCCGTTAAAACCGCCGCCTGCAGCGCCTAATACTAGACTGTTTGTTAACACCCTCGATTCACTCCCTTCAAGAGTTGTTCCACTTATGAAACGGAGTCATATGCATGATTCCGAATTAGTTTTAAGGTAAAAAAACATAAAGGAATGGCGAAGGTTCATAGAATGATCTTCGCCATTTAGAACGATTGGTACAGTATTAATTAACCGCCGATAACCATGAACGCGATAACTACGCCGATGATCGGAACAGCCTCTACTAACGCAACCCCGATGAACATTGTAGTTTGAAGCATACCGCGAGCTTCTGGCTGGCGAGCCATACCTTCAACTGTTTTTGATACGATAAGACCGTTACCGATACCGGCACCTAGTGCTGCTAAACCGATTGCAATTGCTGCTGCTAAAAGACCCATTATTGAGTTCCTCCTTAAATTGTATGAAAATTTATTTGTTTAAAATGTTTTGTCCATGAAATGAACAGGTATATATTAATGGTCATGGCTCACTTTGTGTGCCATATAAACCATTGTTAACATACAGAAAATGAATGCCTGGATAGATCCGACAAAGATTGAGAATCCTTGCCATACAAGTGTCGGCAGGATTGCTGCAAGCATTCCGCCTACACCGGCGTGAGCCAGTCCTCCGACAAGCAATGTCAGCAGGATTTCACCTGCATAGATATTACCGTAAAGACGAAGTCCCAACGTCAGAGTGTTTGCAAACTCTTCAATGATTTTCAATGGGAACAAGAAAGGCATTGGCCTGATAAAATCCCGGCCGTATTCTCCTACTCCTTTAAGCTTTACGCCATAGTAATGCGAAAGCCCAACAACCATTGCCGCTAATGTTAATGTGATAACAGGATCGGCTGTCGGCGATTTCCACCATAAAGTGTGATCATAAGTGATTGCGAACGGAAGTCCGAGCATGTTTGAAACAAAGATATACATGATCAGGGTTAATCCAAGGATGTGGAATCTTCCGCCTGTCTTCCAGTCCATCGTGCTGTTAATGATATTCTTAACAAAATCCATAATCCATTCGAAGAAATTTTGCATCCCCGTTGGTTTCATGGCCAATCGACGGGTTGAAAGCAAAGCAATAATGAAAACAATAGCACTTGCCACTGTAATCATCAGTACGTTTGATAAGTTAAAATTCAATCCTAAAAAGTCCACTATAGGAGCTTCATGATGCAATAGTGTTCACCTCTCTTCCCGCTATTTACGTAATTGAAAAGATTGAAGAAAATAATCTATCATAATGACAATATAGGATGTCATTAATCCAAATACCACACTGATCAGATGCAGCTTATCCGGATATTCCAGAGCGATCATCACAGCAAATACTGCTGTAGCCATTCTGGATACCGTTCCAAGTGAACGCACCTTCTCGCCTCTCTCGACTGCCTCTCCAAACTGCAGCGCCTTTCGTGAAATCAGCCACAAATTGAACAGGCTTAAGCTTGTACCAAATATCAAGCCCAGAAAAATAGATTGATAAGGTGTAAACCCCCAGCCGAGAACGTATACAGACAACAAAAGGAATATGTATTTTCGCTGTCTTTGAAAAGTTACTTTGATTTCCGGCATGATGTTCATTCTCCTGTGAAGAAATGTTGGATTAAGCGAAGCATGGCGTAAATCCCGGCGCCCAGTCCAATGAACAAACCGACCAATAGGAATAACGGCTCTGTTCCTGCCTTGCTGTCAAGCCACCTTCCGGCGAAAATGCCAATGAGCGTGGAACCTACTAACTGAGAAAGAATGGCGGACATTAAGGCCATCGCCTTAAATGGGTTGCGGTCTTTTTGACGCATAAAAACGCATCCTCCCTTAAGAGAATGGTAAGTGGGTTTTGAGGCCATAATTAATCATATTAACATCATGCAGAAGTGGGAAATATGTCTGCACAAATATTTTGAAAACCCTATCATCTTTTACCCTTTGTAAGCATACAATAGGGCTTTGTCAATGTCAATGCGTTTGGAGTGAAAAAGTTCACAAACAAAAAGGTAAAAATATGGTATGTTCACATATTTATCACATTTAATTTTTGGATATCTATTGAAAAAGGAGCGAGTTTCTGCATCGCTCCTGAAAACGCTTTAAATTAACATTATCACTTACTTTGAGTGGTCCGCTTGTTTACCGAAGGTTCCGGGTCCCCGAGCTGCCCATCCGGCCTCACAAATAGGTAGGTTTCAATCCAATCTTCCTTGCCGGCTTTTTTGGCAAACACCTTTGCAAGGTACAGCCCAGGCCCGGGAAGCTTATCTGCCGGAATTTCCTGCAGCAGCTGTCCTTTGCCTGCATTTCTTTTCCAGTCAAGATATCCCATGAAGCGGAGGCTTTCCGAATCAAACATGGCAATTCCGAACTCTTCTGCCCCGCCAGGAAGATACACTTCATAGCGATACGTGCCCGGCTTATCTCCTTTGCCCAGTCCGAATCCCATCACCCTTGGATAATCCGGCTCTTCAAGCACATAAAGATAGGGAATTCTGATGCTTTCGGCACCTGCCTTCATAAGCAGGTACCCATCATAGATCTTTTTCTTTAAAAGAGTCGGGTCTGCCGACATTTTGATTTCCACCTTTTTCTTATCACCTGGGTTTAATTGAAATGTCATAGGCATTTCCCAATTGATGCCCTGTGCCTTATAAGGTACAGAAAAGGAGTAGGTCTGCGTTTTCTCACTAATATTTTCAACCGCTATAAAACTGCTGTGTTCATGCAGCCTGTCCGCGATCTGAAATTTCCCAAACTGCAGAGAGGCCGGGAGGACAAGCGTTTCTGCTCTCAGCGCTTGATCAAGCTGGATTCTGCCTGCTCCCTGCTCATAAGTTCTATATGTTTTTCCTTCTGTATTCATAAGAAGCTTAGCCGTATTCATAAGTACTGCCTTAATCCGTTCCGGCCCCCATTCGGGATGAGACTGTTTCAGGATGGCACAGGCCCCTGCGACGTGCGGAGCGGCCATGCTAGTCCCCTGCAGCGGCAGGTAACCGCCAGGAATGGTGCTATTTATGGCGACTCCAGGTGCCACAACATCCGGCTTGATTTCCCATGTTGATGTAACGGGTCCGCGGGAACTGAAGTCAGCCAGGATATCCCTTTCTTCTATTATATTAGTCCGGGCAAGGAGTCTTCCTTCATTAATGTTCTTCTTGAGCTCCTCTCCTTCTTCCTTTGATAACGCCGCTACTGGAATTGGAACACCACTGTCCAGATTGCCAAAGAACCTGCCTTTTGTATTATTAAAAATAATGATTCCCTCTGCTCCTGCTTCCATTGCATGGACTGCCTTATCAGTAAACGTTAGTTCCCCTCGTTCCACTAATACCATTTTCCCTTTGGCATTCTTCAATTCTTCAGGATGACCGAGTCCTCCATCGACCAATTCAAAGGATCGGTCAAATTCCCAATCCTTTGAACCCTGCAGCAAATCAAGACGAATTTCCCGCCCGCCTATGCTCAAAAATGGCACCTTCATTGTTGGTGTTGAGGCTCCTACAGAAATGGCCTTCGAGGCTGTTCCCGGTGATCCGACCGTCCAAATATTCGGACCCGAATTGCCCGATGAAGTGACAGCCGTTATTCCCTTTTCAACTGCTTTATTAAGGGCCATGCTTATCGGAAGGTCAGGTCCGTTCACGTTATTTCCCAAGGAAAGGTTTAACACATCAACTTTATCCTTTATTGCCTGTTCGATGGCCGCTATCACTTGTTCTGTTGTTCCGCTGCCGCCTGGTCCGAGAGCCCGGTAGGCGATAATGGTTGCTTCTGGTGCAACCCCTTGAATTCTGCCATTTGCCGCAATGATTCCCGCGACGTGAGTGCCGTGCAGTGTGCCTTGTCCCCCTGCAGCTTTTGTTTCCATCGGATCCTTATCATTATCCACCAGATCATGTCCACCGCCATAGCTCCTTCGCAAGTCTGGATGATTATAATCGATGCCGGTGTCGATTACGCCTACTTTCACACCCTTGCCTGTGAGGCGCTGATTATCTCTGTCATAATAGCCTCTGGCATTAATGCCGCCAATCAGCTTGATATTGTCATCGGAATGTACATGATAGGTATTAACCGGTGAAACAGAAGATACTGACTCTATCTTTTGCAGGCTTTGCAATGCAGATTGCTTTCCTATAACTGAAAAGCCGTTCAACGCCTGATTGAATGTATGCCTAATTTGCAGATCAGGATTTTGATCTATCATTTTCTTAATCCCCTGTTCGTTCTTCGCATCTTTCAGAACGACGATAGCCACTTTTTCTATATCAGGTGGCTCCTCCGGAATAGGAGGGTGTGAAAATGTCCGGGCCAAAACAGTACTTTGACTCCAAAAGAAGGATATGAATGTTAAGATCAGCAAGAATTTTTTCATAAGATAACCCACCCTCTTTTTGTTTTAGGGTGGGCTGAATAGGTGCCATGTATGCGTAAATTGATATAAAATAAACGGCTAGTTCAAGGATTCATAAACAATATTAGCTACTTCTTTTGAAAGTGCTCCTGTGCTGCGGTATGATCCGCTTGGTAAAGGATCATTGTTTTGTTTGTTCGTCAGCAGGATAATCTGGAGGTTTTCCTTTGGATCTACAATAACCTGGGTTCCAGTAAAACCAGTATGGCCAAAGGCTATGTCAGAATAGTGATCTCCCATATACCAGCTTTTATCCAGCTCCCAGCCATATCCCTGGCCAAAGCGCTGAGGAGAGGTAAAGATATCAATCACTTCTTTATCATACATTTTGGTTTTTCCATATGTTCCGCCATTTAACATGGTCTGGCCCAATACGGCAAGGTCCCTTGCTGTCGAAAATAAACCAGCATGGCCAGCAATACCTTTATTGCCATAGAAGCTATTCCCATCATTAACTTCTCCAATTAGTGTGTAATTTCTCCAGTATTTAAACATATCCGGACTTTCTTCAACATAGTACCCAAAATTAGGGTCATCAATCATTTTATATTCATAAGGATTCCCCCAGGAAGTAGCTGCAATTTTATGTTTGAAATGTTCAGGAGGAGTAAACATCGTATCATGCATTTTTAAGGGATTATATATATTTTCCTCTAAGTATTTATCCAATTTTTGTCCACTTATCTCTTCAATTAAAAAACCCAGCATCATAAAGCTAAAATCGCTATATCTTCTGTCCGTTCCAGTCGGGTATTCAAGGGGCAGCTGGTTTATATAACTCAGAACCTCTTCCGAATTGTCAGCATATAGGTATGTCGGTTTCCAAGGAGTCAATCCTGAGGTGTGTGTCAGCAAGTCGGCTATTGTAATATCTTCTTTTCCACGCTGAGCAAACTCAGGTATATATTCAGATACCTTGTCATTGACTGAAAGTTCACCGTCACTTACCAGTTTCATAATGCCCTGAGTTGTTCCCATCACCTTCGTAACTGAAGCAAGATCGAAGATTGTTCTCTTTTTCATTTTTCGGGGATTACTGAGTAATTCCCCCATATCGTATTTTTGTGCATATCCATATGCTTCCTCTTTGACGATTTTTCCATCCTTTGCCACAAGAACTACTGCACCGGGTGTAATACCATCCTCAATAGCCTCCGTAATTGCTCTATCAATACCCTTTAATTTGACAGGATCAAAGCCAGCCTTTTTCGGATCAGCATGACTTAATTTTTGCCCGGACCGTTCTGTGGCATTCACCATATTTCCAGAAAATACTGCAGAACTTAAGGCTAATGCCAATACTATTAACAATGTCTTTAACCTTTTCAAATTTTCATCTCCTTTATAACCAATATACAATATTTTGTATAATTAATATTATCTATCTTTCAATCGATTATCAATATAGTTTTTAGTATTTTCAGAAAATAGTACTTTTAGATTATCACGAAAAAAATAAGCCATCAAATAAATGATGGCTTACTCCCTTTATGTATTAAAACAGCTGATTCGGTTCAAGTTTCCCCTTTTGAATTAACCGGTCACGCTTCTTATCTCTCCACATATCCGTTAGCGTCGCGGCTATTAATAATAATGTAAGCAGAATTCCTTTTCCTTCTGCCAGTTTAAATACCAGGGCGATAAAACCTTCGGACATGAAGGTATTCATTAATGAACCCAGCAGCATGATGATCCAGACAATTAATGCTCCTTCTACTACGGCTAATGCTCTCATTTATTCGACCTCCCGAGTATTTAAAATCATTATGCCAATACCCTGAAGACAGGAGTCTAAACGTACATCTTGCAATTTGGGATTGCCTTTACTTTCCAAAAATCTTCTGCCAGATGCTTTTGCTTTTTTCAGCTTCCAATGCACCGGCTACTTCTTCTACAGACTTTTGTGTCGCCATCAGTTTTTCATAGAGGGAAGTGACTTTTTCGCTCTCTTTTTCATAGCCTTGTGCATGGGCATTTCTTAAATCTTCAATTGTGAGTTTGAGCTCATGCACCTCATGTATCAGCTGTTTGTTTTGTTCTCTGATTTTATTTTGGGTTAGACGGGATTGTTCATTTTGCTGAACGAGAAAGCTGACCAGCTTTTTCATATCTGTCAGTTCTGAATTCACATTCACCAGTGAAGTGGTGCTGCTTTCTTCGTCATCTTCCACTGTAATAATCACTGGGATGCCTGCATCCTCAAGCTTTGCTGTGACTTCCTCTTTCTTTAACCCATCTGAATACAATTTCCGGATGAATTTAAGCTTTTCGATTTCGGAAGCCTGGATTTTATAGCGATTGTGTTCTTTCCGATAATTTATGTATTCTGCATGCTCCTGCAAATAACGCTTTAAGCTATTCTCAGGTATGTCCGGAAGTGCTTCTTTGAGCTCCTTCATTGTCAAATACTGATTTGCCAACGTCCTCAGCACCTTTCTTGGTATCTTACCGATTCACCCAGCCGCCTCTGGGCATTACCTATGACTAACCACCTAACCGCCAACAAAACCACCATCAATATTTTTGCGGTGAATTCCCCATCAACGAAGCCATTTCAGCCGCCATTTCTTCAACCATGACCAGGCCAATTAATCACTCCAAAAAACTTATAAACACTTATATATCAACATTTTGCAAATATCCATCCAACCATCAACATGTTAACCGCTTACTATTTCAACATGAATTTTACTTCCATTTCTCCTATACTCTATCATAACTTTTCCAGCTTTGCGGGGAAAGAGACTTTTAACATAATTATTGATTAATACTATAAAAATCCATCTACTCATGATCACCCACCCAACCACCAACATATCAACCATGTAATTTTGCAGTAGTTTGACACTCATCTCCCCTCCCCTTTATAGAAAAGAACAGAAAAATGCACCTCCTTTTAAGAGAGGTGCATTTTTTTAGTTTTACGGTTTATATTCTTCCGGACGATCATTAGTCTGTTGAAAATGGTAGCGGATTGCTTCGCAAATTCTACTGGAGGCATTTCCGTCACCATATGGATTTACGGCCTTTGCCATTTTTTCATAAGCTGCCCGGTCAGTCAGAAGTTCAGTTGCCAGTTCGTAAATAGGCTGTTCCTCAATGCCGGCAAGCTTAAGGGTGCCGGCTTCAATTCCTTCTGGCCTTTCCGTTGTATCACGGAGGACAAGTACAGGCACACCAAGGGAAGGCGCTTCTTCCTGGACTCCGCCCGAATCTGTCAAAATCAGATGAGCTCTTGATGCAAAGTTATGGAAATCAATGACGTCAAGAGGTTCAATAAGATGAATGCGGCTATCGCTGCCGAGGATTTCTGATGCGATTTCCCGTACAGCCGGGTTCAAGTGAACTGGATATACGACTTGTATATCTTTCTGTTCTTCCACCAGCCTTTTAATAGCCTTGAACATGTTCCGCATTGGCTCGCCCAGGTTTTCACGGCGGTGTGCAGTCAGAAGCACAAGGCGGTCATCGCCAATTTTCTCAAGGACTTCATGATGATACGCGTCCTTAACAGTCGTTTTAAGTGCATCGATTGCCGTGTTTCCAGTGATATAAATACTATCCTTCTTTTTATTTTCATTTAAAAGGTTTTCCGCTGACTTCGATGTTGGCGAGAAATGCAGATCAGCCATGACACCTGTAAGCTGGCGGTTCATTTCCTCAGGGAACGGGGAGTATTTATTCCATGTGCGCAGTCCCGCTTCCACATGGCCGACTACGATCTGATTATAGAAAGCGGCAAGGCTTGCAATAAACGTTGTAGTGGTATCTCCATGTACAAGCACGATATCCGGCTTTACTTCCTTCATGATCTTATCAAGACCCTCAAGTCCGCGTGTTGTCACATCCACCAGTGTCTGGCGATCTTTCATGATATTCAGATCATAATCTGGTGTGACCTTAAAAATATTTAATACTTGATCCAGCATTTCACGATGCTGTGCCGTAACGGTGACAATCGATTCAAACTGATCAGGGCGTTTTTCCAATTCAAGAACAAGGGGTGCCATTTTAATGGCTTCCGGCCTTGTCCCGAAAATCGTCATCACTTTAATTGGACGAATCATTCGGAGCACCTTCTTTTTTAAAAGATATTTTCAATCTTTTTGTCCATCAATGAGCTGAGATTATTTCGTTCCGAATAAACGGTCGCCTGCATCACCGAGACCAGGAACAATATAGCCTTTTTCGTTCAATTTTTCGTCTAATGCTGCGATATAGATGTCAACGTCAGGGTGAGCTTCCTGTACAGCCTCTACCCCTTCAGGAGCAGCAATCAGGCACATGAATTTAATGTTTTTGCCTCCGCGCTTTTTAAGAGAGTGGATGGCTTCAATTGCGGAACCTCCAGTTGCAAGCATTGGGTCAACCACGATGAAATCTCTTTCTTCCACATCACTTGGAAGCTTTGCATAGTATTCAACCGGCTGCAGTGTTTCCGGGTCGCGGTATAAACCGATATGACCCACTTTTGCAGCTGGAATTAGCTTCAAGATGCCGTCAACCATTCCAATTCCTGCACGCAGAATAGGGATAATTCCTATCTTCTTACCTGCTAGTACGCTGGACTTCATCGTGCTTACTGGAGTTTCTATTGTAATTTCTTCTAAAGGCATATCACGGGTGATTTCGAATGCCATAAGTGTTGCCACTTCATCGACAAGCTCACGAAATTCCTTTGTTCCCGTACTTTTTTCACGAATGTATGTAAGCTTATGCTGAATTAATGGATGGTCAAAAACGTAAACCTTTGCCATGATTATCTCTCCTTTTCAATATGCAGATTAGTCGAACCACACTTCGTCTAATTTTACAGAAAAACAGTTCCATCGGCAACTATGATTCGCTTTTGTTAAAGAAAAGTCATTTTTAAAAGAAAAGCGTAAGCGCCTCGTTCACCTAAGGAACGCAGGCTAAGAGCGTCACGTCCTGTGGCAGAGTCTGCATGACCCGCATCCTCCCAAAAGCTGCCGCTTTTGTTCGTGCGAGGATTATGCTGACGAAGCCTTCCTTGACCTGCGGGCCTCAAGCATAAGACGGTTCCTGTAAGAAGCCATTTTTCCCTTTGAAAGGAAACGGGCTTAGACCTAGAGTCCCTGGAGCCCCAGCTAGACAAGCTTGTAACCTCGAGGGGGCAGGCTGCTTGCGCCAGACAGTTCTCGAAGTTCGAAATTTCCTTATATAACCATACAAAAGCCGGCCTCTTGCTGTGGCCGGCTGATTGATTAATATTCAGGGTATAAAGTGAAGCTGCCTGTTAAGGCTTCGACGCGCTGAGCCGCTTCTTGAAGCTTCCCTTCATCTTCATGATTCTTTAGTGTGAAGGCAATAATGGATGCAATTTCTTGCATTTCTTTTTCGCCAAATCCGCGGGACGTAACAGCCGCTGTTCCGATGCGGAAGCCGCTTGTCACGAATGGGCTTTCCGGATCGAAAGGAATCGTGTTTTTGTTGACTGTAATGCCGACCTCATCAAGTACTTTCTCAGCAACTTTCCCTGTTAAACCAAGGGAGCGGAGATCAACTAAGAGCAGATGGTTGTCTGTACCCTGTGATACAAGGTCAATTCCTTCAGCCTGCAATGCTTCCGCCAGCTTTTTGGCATTAGAAATAATATTGCCTGCATATGTTTTGAAGTCTTCCTGAAGCGCTTCGCCGAAGGCAACCGCTTTTGCCGCAATAACATGCATTAAAGGACCGCCCTGGATTCCAGGGAAAATGGATTTATCAATTTTCTTCGCATATTCTTCTTTGCAGAGAATCATGCCGCCGCGCGGTCCACGTAATGTCTTGTGCGTGGTAGTTGTAACAAAGTCCGCGAACGGAACCGGATTCTGATGAAGCCCAGCAGCTACAAGACCTGCAATATGAGCCATATCAACCATCAGCATGGCACCGACTTCATCGGCAATTTCACGGAAACGCTTGAAGTCAATTTCACGCGGATAGGCACTTGCACCCGCTACAATTAGTTTCGGTTTATGCTGACGGGCCTTTTCAAGCACATCATCATAATTGATGCGATGTGTTTCTTTATCCACCCCATATTCGACGAAATTGTACTGCACGCCGCTGAAGTTAACAGGGCTGCCATGAGTTAAATGACCACCATGGGATAGATTCATGCCAAGAACATTGTCTCCCTGTTCAAGGACAGTGAAGTATACAGCCATATTTGCCTGTGCACCTGAGTGCGGCTGCACGTTCACATGCTCTGCTCCGAAAATTTCCTTCGCACGGTCACGTGCTAAATCTTCGACTACATCCACATGTTCACAACCGCCATAATAGCGTCGGCCTGGGTAGCCTTCAGCATACTTGTTTGTTAAAACAGAACCCTGTGCTTCCATTACCGCTTCACTGACAAAGTTTTCAGAAGCGATTAATTCAATCTTTGATCTCTGGCGTCCCAATTCTTCCTGAATCGACTTGAAAACCTGCTCATCCTGCTGTGCTAAATGCTTCATAAGAATCCTCCCTTTTCTCCAACACACTTTTAATAAAGGAAAGCTTTGTTAAGGCTCTCCATTTTTATGTATCGATCTTTTTGTGAAAATTCTTTTTCATTTTAGCATGTTTTCCGAAAAAGTGACAGGCACCTATACCAGTTTGATGAAGTGGTATAGGTGCCTGTCACCATCCTTTTATTCCCAGTTCCAATAATCCACTTCGCCAAGGTATGGCGCACGGATTTGCTTTTCTTCTTTTAGCTTTAATAGCTCTTTTACCGGGCCGGTAACGACTGCTCCATAGACAGTGAAGCCGTTTTTTTGCAGATATTGATGACGTTCTTTCAGATGATCCAGTCCTAAAAAGTTTTCATAATAGCTTTGAGATTCATTTTTTAACAGGTTTTCCATCTGTTTCAGCATCAACTTTTTATTTTCTTCCATAAATTCCTCATTAAGAGCCAATTTCGACTCTGACATATAATCTTCTCCTGCTTCCCTTCCTCCAGTCAGACCATAAATGGATGTTAATTCGATTGAGTTGCCTCCGCTTCCATACCCCGTCTGAAATTCCTTCAGTTCCCCTGTATAGAGCGGCATCCAAAGGACTTCCAGGTCATAGGGCTCTAACAAGGTCAGAAGATCTTCAGGTTCCATGAATGACTGTGTGGAAAATGCCATTTCCGCCACAGTCCCGTCGTGTATTTTGTCAAGAGATGCCCAAACACCTGGTTTCCCTTCAGCTGATAGCCTTTTTCCGCTTTTCGGATTTTCAGGCAGAGAGAAACGGTAAATGTTTTCGTTTTGCGGCTTATATTTCTGGATTTTTAAGGTTGAATACGAATTTAGCAGCCTTTTCTCAATGTGAACCTCCCCGATTGTTTGAGATTCGCGGCCAATCTGGCTGGAAATCGGATAAGATATTTTCTGTGTCAGAAAGGGTGTTAGTTCTTTATTAACAAAACCACCAAAATCCTCATATAGATTCGGATGCTTCCAATCAAGAGCTACCTTGCTGTAAAATACATGCTTCTTTTCACTATTGGCGGCATCGGATAATATATTCACGGCCATCATATAAACCCAGAACAAAAGCAGACAGGCAGCGATGACCCTCATTACTCTGAATGTTAAGGTAAAACGGTATTTGGCCATGATTTTCTTTTCGCGGTCTTTGTTCCAGTCAGTCATGTTTTTCCCTCCAATGTTCATCGGCGAGCTGTGTCAGCTTTTTCCGGGCCCGATGCAGTGTCACCTTTACTTGATTTTCCGATAGATCCAGCGCCTCCTGGATTTCACTATAGCTAAAAGACTCAAATTCTCTTAAATATAAAATGGACCGATACTGTTCCGGCAGGCAGCTCATAAGGTCTGCTACTTTTTTCTTCGATTCTTTATTTAATGCTTCATCCTCCGGCAGCCCATAGGGACTTGTCATTTCATCTCTGGAAAATAAATAGCCGGCAAAAGGAACCTTCTTTCTCCTCTGCCGTTTCCTCCATTCATCCAAATAGGCGTTCCTTGCTACTTTGAATAGCCATGCCCTTACATCTTCCTGTTTATAGAAAGAGAGAGAAATCGTTGCCTTAATGAATGTTTCCTGAGTTAAATCCTCCGCTGTTTCCTTGGAGCCTGACATTTTATATAAATAGTAATAAAGCGGTCTGGCATAATGCCGATATAAATCATCCAGCCTATCCCGCCTGTTTTCTTTCAACGGTTTCTCCCCCTTTCTCAAGAAAAGCTGCACTTTATACACGTTCTTCCTTCCTGAATGTTACACGTTCCATAAAAAAAGTGACAGGCACCTATACCAGTTTGATGAAGTGGTATAGGTGCCTGTCACCCATAGAGTTTAACTGCATGATTCATTTTCTGGTTTACGTTCATAGATCGCCCGTGCCCCGCCGATCAGTTTCGGCCTGGTTTTGGCCATGGTGACGTGGGCCTCGCCCACTGATTTTTGTGAGGTCCTGATCGGAACGGCTACATGCTTCAGATGCATGCCGATCAGGGTGTCGCCGATATCAATTCCCGCATCTGCCTTGACAAACTCTACCATGACGGGATCTTTGAAGTGTTCATAGGCATATGCTGCCATCGCGCCGCCGGCCGTGCGGTGAGGGATGACGGTTACTTCATCCAGGCTTTTTGCTTCAGCAACAGCCCTCTCAACTACGAGTGCCCTGTTCAAATGTTCACAGCATTGAAAGGCGAGAGCTGCCCCCGTATCCTTGTGGAGCTTGTCCAGACGTTCAAAAATCATTTCAGCCACTTGTTCCGTTCCGGCTGTGCCGATACTTTTCCCGGCCACTTCACTTGTGCTGCAGCCAACTACTATAATATGCTTTTCTCTTAGAAGTACTTGTTCGCTAAATTCACGAATGATTATATCCAGTTCTTTTTTCCATTGTTCAATCAAAATGCTCACCCTTTCGGAAGATTCACTTCGTTTCGTAAGCTGTAATCTTTCCTACACGGTTTTCATGGCGGCCGCCTTCAAATTCCGTTGAAAGCCACACTTTTGCAATTTCACGAGCCAGGCCTGGGCCAATCACTCGTTCACCCATAGCGAGGATGTTGCTGTCATTATGTTCACGGGTTGCTTTGGCACTGAATACATCATGCACAAGCGCACAGCGAATTCCCTTCACTTTGTTAGCGGAGATGCTCATGCCAATCCCCGTCCCGCAGATCAGAATGCCTTTATCGAATTCCCCTCCTGCTACCTTTTCAGCAACAGGCAATGCATAATCCGGATAATCTACTGAAGTTTCGCATTCACAGCCGAAATCCTCATACTCAATGTTCATTTCATCCATTAGGCTTTTGATTTCCTCGCGGAGATTAAGTCCGCCATGGTCTGATGCAATTGCAATTTTCATTATGAAACCCTCCTGTTTGAAGCCCGCTTAATTTTGACATTATGCTTTTATTTTGACACAAAACATTGAAAATATAAAGAAAGGGAGCTGCATTTTGGGCTCCCTTAAAGTTTAAACTTAGTAATTGTGCTATTTAATTTTTCCGCTTGTTCTTTAAGCTCGATGGCCAGTCTTTCTACATTTCCAATCACAGCAGTCTGATGCTGAGTGGCTGCTGAAACCTCCTGTGCGCCTGCTGATGTTTCTTCAGCAATCGCCGCAACTTCCTGGGATTGTGTGGATGTAAGCTGTATTCCCTCCATCTGGTTATCAACCAAGCCTGAAATAGCAGACACAGATGCAGCCATTTCATTGACCACTTTCGCCATTTCTTCAATCACTTCGTTTGTTTTCGTCCCCTTTTTCACTTCATTATTAGCAGTCTCCACTTGATAAGAGATTTGCGTAACAACATTGCGGACCTCTTCCTGAATGTTTTTTATCAATTCTGAGATGCCCTGCACTGCCTGTGCACTTTCATCTGCAAGTTTACGCACTTCCTCAGCGACTACGGCGAACCCTTTGCCATGGTCCCCCTCACGGGCTGCTTCAATGGAAGCATTTAAAGCAAGAAGGTTAGTCTGCGCTGCAATATCACCGACAAGCTGAATAATCTGCTCCACTTTCACGGCATTTTGTTCAAGGCGCTTCACTGTCTGCAATGATTCCTCATTATCGCGGGCCAATTTTTCTATACCTGAAATAAGTGAATGGATCACTTTCTTTGATTCCATCAAGTCCTGAACCATTTCGCCGGAAACATTTTGTGATGCTTTTGCTGTATCCTGGACCTCCTGAGCAATTCTCAGGACATCTTCCATTGATTCAGCTGTTGATTGAATGGAAACCGCAGAACTATCTGCTCCCTGGGAAATTTCGCTAATGGTTCTAGCAATCGAATCTGCCTGCTCTGCAGCTGCTGAAGACTCGGAAGACATCGCAATGACCTTTTCATTCGTTTCTCTAAAATTCTCGTCAATTTTATGGACCATATCCCTTAAATTGAAAAGCATATGATTGAATGCAATGCCCAATGAACGGATTTCATCATCTGACTTGGAAAGCTCTGCGTCCTGGCCGATATCGCCATTGGCAGCCATGAGTGCCGTTTTTTCAAGTTTCTGTAAAGGTTTGATAATGAAACCTGCAGCAAAAAAAGCAAGAACACCTGACCAAAAAATACCCATTCCTAAAGTTATAATAGTAAAAACAGCCTCTCCAAATGGAAGCATTTCTTCAATACCAGGAAATAGAAAGTAAAGAAATATGGCACTTGTGGTGTATGTAATGATGGCCAGCGATGTGATAAAGAATACGAGCTTTTTCCTAAGGCCAAACTTATAGCCCTTTTTCTCCCCCATTATGTTGTCCCCCTGATTAATCTGGTCTCTTTACGCGATCCAACATTTGTTCAATCGCTTCTGTCAGATCTTTAAATGTATTTCTATATATCTCAACCGGTCCCCCATATGGATCGATAATATCTCCCGCGGCTCCGGCAAACTCTTTTAGTGTGAAGGTTTTGTCTCCCGCATCAGGAAACATGGACAGAACGGTATTTTTGTGGCCGGCTGTCATTGTTAAAATATAGGTCGCCCAGTCAATTAACTCTTTACTCATACTGGAAGACTGATGCTGCAGCGGTATCCCATGCTCCTCCAGCACACTTTTTGTATGCGGGGACGCCTCGCTGCCGTCTGCTGCAAAGACTCCAGCCGATTTCACTTCTACACCCGGGAGCGATTTGCTTTTTAAAATGGCTTCTGCCATCGGGCTTCTGCAAGTATTTCCTGTACATACAAATAATATTTTTGTCACAGAGATACTCCCTCCTTATATATCGGTCTATAACCATAAAATTTTATTCAAATATTTCAGTTTGCACTTTTCTTACATTATAAGTCAAAATTCCCATAACACCTATAGCTCCCTTGCAAAAAAAGAAAAAGGGCGACCCGCACCCTTTCCATTTTTCACAAAATATTAACATTTAAACACAGGCTCACTTTTATAAAAATAAGAGTTTTACCCCGAAGGCAAGGAGGATGGCACCACCGAGCGCCTCGCTGTAGGAGCCGATCCAGCTTTGTACCTTCCTGCCAGTGAGGAGGCCAGCCCATGTGAGGATGGTCGCCCCGGCTCCGAAGAACACGAGCACAAGCAAGGTTTTGGCACCGTAGATTCCGAGGCTGAGGCCTACTGAAAAACTATCAAGGCTGACGCTCAAGGCAAAAATCATCAGCCCTATGCCCACAGGGGTGATTAAGCTGTCTTCATCATCCCTGAAGCTTGACCAAATCATCTGCACACCTAATAAAAGGAGCAATCCCCCGCCTGCATAACCGGCAATGGCTCCGAATGTATTTGATAGAAATCGGCCTGCTATCATTCCCAATAAAGGCATCCATACATGGAAAAGTCCAATGGTGATGCCGATTTTTGCTATTTGTCTGAGGCGGAGTTTGTACATCCCCATGCCAAGACCTACCGAAAAGGCATCCATCCCCAATGCGAATGCCATTAGAGCCAGTGTTAAAATTTCCCCGATCATTACAGACATTTTTCCGCCTCCTTGGACTTGCTAATTCAGCATATGCACGTCCAGACGGTTTTAGAATGCCGACCGTTTTCCAAAACAAAAAACCGCCTCATGACGAAACGGTTTCATTATCTATCTCCTAATGACCCTGTGTCCTGCTGCTTTCATCAGGCGGTTCATGATTGCGTGCCCGACACCTTCACCCGGGAACATCTCACAGAAAATAATATCAGCATTTGTTGTGTTGAAGTATCTTAATGCTTCATAGAGCGAGCTGGCCACGGTTTCAAGCTTATCCCGCTGTCCGCAGGCATAGATAAAATCAGCGCGATAAAATTCCAGGTTTTCCGATGTTGTCAGAACCCCCACAGAAAGGCCTTCCTTCTTTTTATCCTCAACAAAATACTGGATGTCTTCTTTTGTTCCTTCTACTAGATAAAGCGGAGCATCCGGCGCATAGTGACGGTATTTCATGCCGGGAGATTTTGGCGCCTGGCTTTCATCCGCTAATGCAGGATCTACGATGATCTCGCCTACAGCCTCTTCAAGCTGTTCTCTCGTAATGCCGCCTGGCCTTAAGATGACAGGCACATCACCTGTACAATCCACTACGGTGGATTCCACGCCAACGCCTGTCGGACCTCCATCCACTAATCCAGCTATTCTTCCATTCAAGTCTTCCCACACATGGTCAGCCGTTGTCGGACTGGGCCTTCCCGAGCGATTCGCACTTGGAGCGGCAATTGGCAATCCTGTTTTATTCAGCAGCGCCAGGGCTACTGGATGATCAGGCATTCTCACAGCAACTGTAGATAAATCTGCCGTTGCATAATGGGAAAGAACACCTTCCTTTAGATTAAAAATGAGCGTAAGCGGTCCCGGCCAAAATCGATCCATGAGCGCCTGCGCATTTTGCGGAATTTCGGTTACAAAAGCATCAAGCTTGCCTTTGTCAGCAATATGAATAATCAGGGGATTATCACTCGGACGTCCCTTCGCCTCAAATATTTTTCTGACCGCTTCATCATTTTCCGCATTCCCGCCTAATCCATATACGGTTTCTGTGGGGAAAGCGACCACTTCATTTTTTTTTAACAGATCGGCAGCTTGTGAACACTGTGAATAACTATCTTCTTTATCCACACTGTTATCCACCGACCATCTTTTTGTAATCATTGTTATCCACCTTCACAAAAAATGTTTTTTTGCTGTCAAAATTCCTATGTTTTCGACATTTTTTTGAACATTCCTTTGGAAAGTATAGTAGAAGAAGCTGGATAACTCAAGTCTTATCCACAAATTGTGTATAAATAAGAGGGATTTGTGTATAACTTTAGCAAGATACCCACAATTCACATGGATAATTTCAAAAAGAAAGAGTTATCCACAGTCATGATATGCTTAACATGCTCCGACTCGAATAAAACTTCCGGCAAGTGGGCTGTTTCTTCCTGTTTAAAGCCAAGCAGGCTGAAAAATGCCAGCGAGTTTCTTTTATTTGATGCGAGATATAAGGATTCCATGCCCCGATCCCTTGCCAGCAATAATATTTGCTCAAACAAAATAAATAGATCTTTTTCTGATGCTGTGGATGTCATCACAAGTGATCTCAAAAGACCAATCTTTCCATGGGGTTCAATTCCCAGGGTAGCCTTAATATCCCCGGAATCACTCTCCATAATCAAAAAATATTCGATTGCTTCCCTTATCCCATCCGTACTTAAGTTTGCCGATTCCAGAAAAGATGCCAGATTCTCCACATCTGAAGCATCAGCACATCTCACTACACCTGTTTCCATTTCTTCACCCCATTTTCTAATTGTCACTCTATGAATATGAAAAAATAGAAAAAGTAGAACTAGATTTGAAAAATATTTCAGGATGTGAGAGAAAGAAAGATTATTGTAAAACAAAACACGGCAGCTGTTTGAATTCCGCTGCCGTGTTTATATTACTATCATATGCAATTTTTCTGCGGCGGGTTTAGTCGTTCGAGTTGCCGCCTTTTCTGCCGATTTCTTCGTAGAAATCGCGGTCATGGTTTTCACTTGTTGCTTCTCCGCCTTTGCGTCCAATTTCCTGATAGAATTCCTTGTCATGATTTTCCGCTGTCGCTTCTCCGCCTTTTTGGCCAATCTCCTGATAGAATTCACTATCATGATTTTCCGCTGTTGCTTCTCCGCCTTTTTGGCCTATTTCCTGATAGAATTCCTTGTCATGGTTCTGGCTTGTTGCTTCTCCGCCCTTTTGGCCTATTTCCTGATAGAATTCCTTATCATGGTTGCGGCTTGTTGCTTCTCCACCCATGCGTCCCCTTTCCTCACGAGACATTTTATCGTTGTTATTATTGTTGTTTTTAGCCATTATCTTTCATCTCCTTTTTGTTTATGTTTTGTTGTTACACTACTTTAAATATCCGTTTTTAGTAGAATCAAACGCATGAAAAGAAGATGTTAAATGCTTGTCTTAAATGTAATTTGATTTCCAGTTTTTATAATGATTCTAAAAAAGGAAGACCTCGCTCTGCAGCAAGGACTAACCGAAGATTTTCTCCCATATTTCAGCTAAAAAGAATTTTACTTCCACAGGTTCTTCATCTTCTTCTGTATAAACAGGTGCTGTTTCTTTTTCGGAATCTGTATCAGCAGCGATTTCTTCTGCTTTTACTTCTCCCTTCTTTTCTCCTTCTTCAAAGCCTTCGCTTACAGCCACACCGTTTGAGAAATCAAGGAAGCAAAGAGGAGGGAAAAGCACACACCACCAGTTGGCTCCTTTTCCTTCGCCAAGAGTGATCAAGATCGCTTCGTATTCGCCAGCCGGATATAAAAACTGTCCGTATAATTTCGTCGGGAAGCTGACTTTTCCAAAGTCGGCATTTACTTTCTGATCAGATCCTTCATCAGCTACAACTTCTTCTGCAATCTTTTGAATCTCAGGCAATCTGGACTGGATCAGTTCACGTGCATCTTCGATTGAAGTTAAATCTGCCACCCACTCAGTGATCTCTGCATTTATTGCGTCCCTTACTTTCCTCTTAATCGCCTGGTCTTCTTCATTATCGCTGTTGGCCAGAATGCGCAGCCTGATTGCCTCACTTGGTATGACCATCGGCTCATCTGCCGTCACTTCTGTTTGCGGTATATATAAACTTAAAATGGTTCCTAAGGATAAAATCAGTACATATAATTTCACAATCGTTTTTGTATTCATCATTTCCGGCACCATCCCTTCACTATCCACAGTGTGGACAGGTTGCCAGAATCTTAAACTATTAAAATTAAATTTTTTTATAGTATTCTGATGCAGTGCCTCTCACCTAATAAAAAACCGCCATGCCGGCGGCTGTGTTACTCTATTTCCGCAAAAACCATCCGGTCTTTGCCGTTAATGTCATAGACTGTTTCCACATTTGCCTGCGGGAATGCCTGCTTCAGGAGTAATGAAACTGCTTCACTTTGGCCGGCACCCACCTCGAAGCCGATGATGGCACGGTCTTTGATGACAGCTGGCAGCTCTTCCATGAAGCGCCTGTATAAGTCCAGTCCGTCTTCACCCGCAAAGAGGGCGCGGTGCGGTTCGTGCTCGGTAACTATATCTGACATCCACTCGATATCCTTTTCCGGTATATATGGAGGATTGGATAGAATGATATCAAATTTCTTCCCTTTTGAAATAAGAGGCTGGAGAAGGTCACCCTGATAAAAATCGATTTCCGAGCCATTCTGTTCTGCATTTTTCTCAGCCAGTTCAAGGGTTGGTCCGTAGATATCTGTGGCCGTGACATTTAATTCCGGTTTTTCAAGCTTCATCGTAACGGCAATCGCCCCGCTGCCTGTACCGATGTCTGCCATTTCAAGTCCATTCACAGAGCCGAACAGCTTATTTATCTTCTGCAGAGCGTTATAAACCAGTTCTTCCGTTTCTGGCCTTGGAATAAGTACATCTTCATTCACCTGGAAGGCGCGCCCATAGAATTCTTCAGAGCCGATGATATACTGAACAGGCTGGCCCGCAGCGTGTGATTGCACTGCCTTCTGGAATTCATCCAGGACTTCCGGATTCAAATCTTCACGTAAATTAGCCAAAAAGCTTGCCCTGGTCATCTTCATAAAATGCTGCAATAACAGCTCACCGGCATTCTCATCGCGGTTTGACTCTTTTAAAAAAGAAGAAGCCCAGTTGAGGGCTTCATATACTTTCATAGTTGGATTACTCATTGGATGCACTGTCCAGCTTCGCAGATTGCTCTTCAACGATCAGCGCGTCAATAACCTCATCGAGCTTGCCTTGAAGGATCTGATCAAGCTTTTGGATTGTCAAGCCGATGCGGTGATCCGTTACACGGTTTTGCGGGAAGTTGTACGTCCGGATACGCTCAGAGCGGTCTCCGGTACCAACTGCTGATTTACGCTGCTGGTCATATTCGGCCTGTGCTTCCTGCTGGAATTTATCATAAACACGGGCACGAAGAACTTTCATCGCTTTTTCTTTATTTTTAATCTGTGATTTTTCATCCTGGCAGGATACAACCGTACCTGTCGGCAAGTGAGTCAGACGAACAGCTGACATCGTCGTGTTAACACTCTGTCCGCCCGGTCCGCTTGAAGCAAATGTATCCACACGGATATCTTTTTCATGAATGTCAATTTCCACTTCTTCTGCTTCAGGAAGAACCGCAACTGTTGCAGTTGAAGTGTGGATGCGCCCGCCGGATTCAGTTTCCGGCACACGTTGAACACGGTGTGCGCCATTTTCAAACTTAAGCTTGGAATAAGCGCCATTTCCGTTGATCATAAAGATGATTTCCTTATAGCCTCCAACGCCCGTAGAGCTTGCCTCAATGACATCGATCTTCCAGCCCTGCGTCTCGGCATAGCGGCTGTACATACGGTATAAGTCACCTGCAAATAATGCAGCTTCATCACCGCCGGCTGCACCTCGGATTTCCATAATAACGTTTTTATCATCATTAGGATCTTTAGGAATGAGGAGGATTTTCAGACGTGCTTCCAGATCCTCTTTTCTTTCCTCAAGCTCGGACAATTCTTCTTTTACCATTTCGCGCATTTCGGCATCAAGCTTCTCTTCAAGCATGGCACGCGCATCCTGATACTGCTCTTTCACTTCTTTATATTCGCGGTATGTGTCCACAGTTTCCTGAATACCAGACTGTTCTTTTGAATATTCGCGAAGCTTTTTCGGATCATTGACAATTTCCGGATCGCTCAAAAGCTCATTTAATCTTTCATAACGGTCCTCGACAGATTGAAGACGATCAAACACAGCCATTCACCTCAATTTTTTATCCAATAACCGCCGGATATTGTCCCAGCGGGGTATAGTTTCATTTTATTTAAAGCCGTAACTCCATAACATTCTAATTATAGTATAGGTGATTGTTGCAGTCAAAACCATTCGGGAATAAGGATGACTTCTTCCCTGTTAATAAATTTTCTGAAAAATCATTGCGGATTTTTGTGATATCCGATATATTGGTTTTATGAAAAACAAAAACATTACACCCATCAAACGTTTGTCCCTTAGAGATGAAGTATACGAAACAATTAAGAAAAATATTATCCAGCTTGATTTTGAACCGGGTTCGCGCCTTCATGACAAGGAACTGGCAGAAGACTTTGGGATCAGCCGCACGCCTGTCCGGGAAGCCTTAAAACGGCTTGAGGATGAAGGGCTTGTTGTATCGACGCCCGGTTCATCAACCCGAGTCACCCCTCTAAATGAAGAAGGTGCCAGCCACGCCTTTCCTGTGGCAGCTTCCCTGCATGCTTTAGGTGCCAGGCTTGGCGTTCCCCGCTTAGTGCCAAGTGATTTTAAAAGGCTTGAGGCAGCCAATAAAAATTTGGAGGCCGCTATGAAAAAACAGGATATTCTTGGTGCAGTAAAAGCAGATGAAGCCTTCCACGAGGTTTATCTTTCTGCTGCAGATAATCCCGAAATTATCTCAGCATTAAAGAGAATTATGCCCAAAATTCAGCGTCTGGAAATTGCTCAATTCGGATCTATGAATGGGCTGAAATCTGTTGAACAGCACAAAAAAATTATGGAAGCTAGCAGGCAAGGCCAGGAGCAGCTGGCATCCAGACTGGTGGAGGAAAACTGGCTGAGCCTTGGCGGGCTTTTAACAGGGAAATGAGGTGAACTCGCATGAAGGCTATTCTATTAGGCGTTTGCTCCGCCTTCTTTTTTGCTTTTACATTTGTTTTGAACCGGGCAATGGAAATGGATGGCGGGAGCTGGCTGTGGAGTGCATCGCTCCGCTATTTTTTCATGATTCCCCTCTTGGGTGCCATTGTGGCATTCAGAGGGAATTTACGGCCATTATTTACTGAGATGAAAAAAACTCCCGGGCAATGGCTGTTATGGAGCTTTGTTGGCTTCGGTTTATTTTATGCTCCGTTATGTTTTGCAGCAGCCTATGGTCCCGGCTGGCTGATTGCCGGGACCTGGCAGATTACGATAATCTCCGGCTCCCTGCTTGCACCGCTGTTTTTCGTTGCATATCGAACTGGAAAAGGAACTGTTAAGGCTAGAGGAAAGGTACCATTTCGCGGTCTGATGATGAGCCTGATCATTCTTCTTGGAGTTGCTGTGATGCAAGTCGAGCATGCCTCCTCCATTTCATTTCGGGATACCATGCTTGTAATCATTCCTTTAGTTATCGCATCCTTTGCCTATCCATTAGGCAACCGCAAAATGATGGATGTGTGTGAAAATCGGCTGGATGCCTACCAGCGTGTGCTCGGAATGACAATTGCCAGTCTTCCGTTCTGGGTCATTCTTTCTGCAGCTGCCATGGCAACAAGCGGAGTGCCCAGCTTTGGCCAGGTCACTCAGTCCGGTTTAGTAGCCCTTTTTTCCGGGGTCTTTGCCACGGTGCTTTTCTTTGCAGCCACTGACCTTGTCCGCGGCAATATGCAAAAACTAGGTGCGGTGGAAGCAACCCAGTCTCTCGAGGTCCTTTTTGCTGTTCTCGGCGAAGTGCTGCTGCTGTCAAGCCCCCTGCCATCTGGAATTTCTTTGACAGGGATGGCACTTGTGATCATCGGCATGGTGCTGCACAGTTATGTAACTTCAAATAAAGTAAAATTAAAAAGAAAGGCTGCGTAAAAAAAAGGCCCTAGGTAAGCAGGGCCTTTTTTATGTGCGGTCTTCCTGAACCTTTACTTCAATGTGATAAGTCGGAAGAGCTTTAATGAGATCTTTGTGCAATCGAGCCTGTGAATTAATCTTTTCCTGGTGGGTCATATTGCCTTGTCGATATGCAGTCACCCACATATCCTCTCCATTTACCCAAACAGCTCCCGGGCGATACCCCTCGTGAGCAGCAACGACCTTGCGGGCCTGGTCGATATCATCCTGATTATCCAGACGTTTGCCGTCAAAATTGATAAAGTTTGGGTTCTGCTCTCCGCTCATCGTCCTGTCCAATGTATCATTGTCCTCTGTACGGTCCAGATTATTATTTATAAATGAAACTCCATCCTGGGTCTCATGGTCATACTCACTCTCAGTTGCCTGATTGTTGGCACAGCCAGCCATAAAGGCGAGCATCAAAAGGAAAACACTAAGTTTTTTCATTACTGCACCTCCTTTTTATAGCATGTCCGCTATTAGGAGGAATGTGCAGTCCAATATAAGGCAGAGCTGGGGTAGTGAAGGATTTGAGTTAGCGGCTTGAACGTTCATGGCGGCTTTTTCGGCTGCCCTTTCGTTTTTCGGCTTCATGAGGCGGTCATGCCGACCTTTTCGCAGCTTCCTTTTGGTTTTTGGGCTTCATGAAGCCTTCATGGCGACCTTTTTCCGGCTTCCCTTCTGTTTTTCGGCTTCATGGAGCGGTCATGGCGCCCTTTTCCCGGCTTACCTTCTGTTTTTCGGCTTCATGAGGCGGTCATGCCGACCTTTTCTCGCTTCGTTTTCATTTTTATGAGCCGCTCATGACGAAATTTTTAATTTCGCCTTCCGTTTTCCTTTTCCTGCACCATAAAAAACCCCCGCAAACAAAAAAACTGCCCGGAACATGCCAGGGCAGAGAGATCGTTTAGTATAAAATTATGATAAAAACTCGGTTGTTTTATGTTTGTCTAGAACATTTGGCGACTTGGGAACTTCATGGTGATGGCGGCAGCGCGGTTCATATGCTTCTGATGCGCCGACCAAAATAACCGGGTCATCATATGAAGCTGGCTTTCCATTGATCAGGCGCTGTGTACGGCTTGCAGGTGAACCGCAAACGGCACAGACGGCTTGAAGCTTTGTAACCAATTCTGCTATCGACATGATGGCAGGCATTTGGCCAAACGGCTCCCCGCGGAAGTCCTGGTCAAGCCCGGCAGCGATGACACGATGTCCGCTGTCAGCCAGGTGCTGAATGACTTTTACAATTTCATCATCAAAAAATTGCACTTCATCAATCGCAATCAAGTCAATGTCAGCTGTAATGTATTTAAAAATATCGGTAGACTGGGAAATGGGTCTAGCTATGACCGAAGTTCCATTATGTGAAACGACAGCTTCATCACTGTATCGGTTATCGATCTGCGGCTTAAATACAGCGATTTGCTGTTTGGCGAACTGAGCTCTGCGCACACGGCGAATCAGTTCTTCTGATTTGCCGGAGAACATGCTGCCGCAAATGACTTCCACCCATCCGTGATGATTCATAACGTACATGAACGGCCTCTCCTTCCTCGTTCTAACTAATAGAATGGCTTGTTATCATTAATTTATGAAGAAAGGGTCGAGCTGTAATTTGTATTATACTCGGCTTTTTTCAAGGCAAAAAAGTCCACTCAAAACAGTTCTTCATATCCAATAAGGCTTATTTCGCAATAAAAAACAGGCAAGATAGTTAACTTGCCTGTTTTTGTTGTTTATTATTTTTGTTCTGACTTAATGCCGTATTTCTTATTGAAACGGTCAACACGTCCGCCAGCTTCAGCGAATTTTTGACGTCCAGTATAGAATGGGTGGCACTCAGAGCAAGTTTCAACGCGGATCTCTTCTTGAACAGAACCGGTTTCGAACTCGTTACCGCAAGCACATTTCACCATTGCTTTTTTATAGTTAGGATGAATTCCTGATTTCATTCTTTTCATCTCCTTCCGCCCTGAATCATTCGAAACAGAGTTATATATTACGGGCAATCATGAATTGCCGTAAACTTCAAAAACACACTGTCATCATTATAACAAGTCCATGTATATTTTGCAATATGCGAATTCCGCATCCTGGAATTTCCAGAATGCTGTTTTTGCTTATTAAAGGCGTCCGCTGATTTCCGCTGCGGGCACTTGCTTTCCGCGGTAAGGAACCGGGGCCTTCGCTCCAACCAACTCAGTAGAATAATTTAGATTACTGCAGAAAACAAACTTAACATAAACAGCGTTTCTAAATAGCTACATGAGCATTCAAGGTTATTAAGAACGCTTAGCCTTCATTTCTTCTGCCAAGTTAGCAAAAAACTCTTCGTTCGATTTTGTCTGTCTTAGCTTGCGAAGCAGTTTTTCAGCAAAATCCGGTGAATCGGACATGGATTTGCGGATTGCCCACAGCTTGTCCAGATGATCTTTCTGTATAAGAAGTTCTTCTTTGCGCGTTCCGGATCGGCGGATGTCGATGGCCGGGAAGATTCTTCTTTCAGCCAAGGAGCGGTCAAGGTGCAGCTCCATATTGCCTGTCCCCTTAAATTCTTCGTAAATAACGTCATCCATGCGTGAACCCGTGTCAACGAGTGCAGTTGCCAAAATCGTCAAGCTTCCGCCCTCTTCAATGTTACGCGCTGCACCGAAGAAACGCTTCGGACGGTGGAATGCAGCCGGGTCAATACCGCCGGAAAGTGTTCTTCCGCTTGGAGGAATAACCAGGTTATACGCTCTTGCCAGTCTTGTAATGCTGTCCATCAAAATAACAACATCACGCTTGTGCTCAACCAGGCGCATAGCGCGTTCAAGAACGAGCTCGGCCACTTTAATATGGTTTTCAGGCACTTCATCAAATGTAGAGCTGACCACATCGCCTGCAACTGAACGCTCGATGTCTGTTACCTCTTCCGGGCGCTCGTCAATTAATAAAACAATCAGTTCCGCTTCCGGGTGGTTGGTTGTAATGCTATTGGCAATTTCTTTTAACAGCATGGTCTTACCTGCTTTTGGCGGCGCGACAATCAGACCGCGCTGCCCGAATCCAACCGGTGCAAGCAGGTCCATAATTCTTGTAGACAGCTGTCTTGTACCTGTTTCCAGTTTCATATGGCGGTTTGGATATAAAGGAGTCAGACCAGGGAAGTGAACACGCTCTTTTGCTGATTCCGGATCATCGCCATTTACGGCTTCAACTTGCAAAAGGCCGAAATAACGCTCATTTTCTTTTGGAGGACGGACTTTTCCTGAAACCTTATCTCCGTTTCTCAAGTCGAAACGGCGAATCTGGGAAGCGGAAATATAAATATCCTCAGAGCTTGGTGAATAATTGATTGGACGAAGGAAGCCGAATCCTTCTGACTGAATGATCTCCAGGACACCTTCCATGAAAAAGTAGCCTTCCTGCTCTGCTCTTGCTTTCAGGATGGCAAAAATCAATTCTTTTTTCGATAACTTGCTGTAATAAGAAACTTTATATTCACGGGCAAGTTCATAAAGCTCTTTCAGCTTCATATTTTCTAAACTTGAAATGTTTAAACCCATTTTTACACCACACTTTTGAAATTTTCAATCATTTCCTCCATATGCAGCTGTACAAATAATGGACTTTATATGAAAGGAAAGGGAAAGATACTTGAGGCACTGAAAATAGCTGAAGAATCTATCATTATGTTCTTAATTAAAGGTTTCGAGGAATGGAACGGTTTATTGTCCGTTTTTTAGTTGATATTGGAGGCATCCTCTTCTCCGAAATGCGTAAGCGCCTTGCCTGACCCTCGGGGGGAAGCGCTGGAGCCAATTTAAAAAACAATCTCTATTTTACCCCTTAATATGAAAATTAATCAATAACTAAATTTGAGATGGAAAATATAGCAGGAAGGAAATGAAAATGAGCAGGCTGGCGCAGATGGCCAGCTCTCATTTTCTTATCTATCTTTTATGAAAATTATTTAATAACAAGATTTGGCTTTTTCTTTAGACTATGGCGTCCTTCGACAAAGCGGACCGTACCTGATTTGGCACGCATGACAAGCGAATGGGTCGAACCATACGAACCTTTAAATTGTACGCCTTTCAGAAGCTCTCCGTCTGTTACACCTGTTGCAGCAAAAATGGCATCATCGCCTTTTACCAGGTCTTCCATAAGAAGGACTTTATTAATATCGAGGCCCATCTTCAAGCAGCGCTCAGCCTCTGCGTCATTTTGCGGAAGAAGTTTTCCTTGAATTTCTCCGCCAAGGCACTTAAGGGCAACAGCTGCCAATACGCCTTCAGGTGCTCCACCAGATCCGAAAAGAATATCAACGCCAGTCTCATCAAATGCGGTATTAATGGCTCCAGCCACGTCCCCATCATTGATCAATTTAATTCTGGCACCAGCTTCACGAAGCTGGCTGATGATGTGCTCATGGCGCTCACGGTTAAGCACTGTAGCCACAACATCCTGGATATCTTTGTTTTTTGCTCTTGCGACCGCTTTCAAATTATCCAAAATAGAAGCGTTAATATCAATTTGTCCAACCGCTTCAGGACCGACTGCAATTTTGTCCATGTACATATCCGGAGCATGCAGAAGGTTTCCGTGGTCAGCTACCGCAAGAACAGCTAATGCATTCCAGCCTCCAGATGCTACGATGTTGGTGCCTTCGAGCGGATCGACAGCAACATCTACACGCGGACCATAGCCTGTTCCAAGCTTTTCCCCGATATAAAGCATTGGCGCTTCATCCATTTCGCCCTCTCCGATAACAACTGTTCCCTTCATTGGCACAGTATCGAATACATCTCTCATTGCAGAAGTAGCAGCATCATCCGCTTCATCTTTTAATCCGCGGCCCATCCAGCGTGCTGATGCTAAAGCGGCACCTTCTGTTACGCGAACTAATTCCATTGACAAACTTCTTTCCATCGATTCTTCCTCCCCAGATTCTAAGGCTGGCAGCATGGCGAATGCAGACCGGCTATTACCGCCGGCACCGCAAAAGCCCGCCTTAATTTATATTTGTCTGCTGATGTCACTTAGGCTTTGGCCCAAGTAAATCAGTCAGCTGTCAATATCTCAAGATGTTTCTCTATTATGCGTTCTTCATTTGTTCCATTTCGTCTTTGCTCATTTCTTCGCGCCAGATTGTGGCACCAAGTCCATTCAGCTTTTCAACAAGGTGGCTATAGCCTCTGTCGATATGCTCTAAACCAGTGACTTCGGTAACTCCCTCAGCCATCAAGCCGGCAATTACTAGTGCTGCGCCTGCGCGCAAATCACTCGCCTTAACTTTAGCGCCCTGAAGCTGAATTGGCCCATTGATGATTGCCGAGCGTCCTTCAACTTTAATGTTGGCATTCATCCTGCGCAGCTCATCAATATGCTTGAAACGGGCACTATAAATGGTATCCGTAACCATGCTTGTCCCTTCTGCACCAGTTAACAGAGAAGTCAGCGGCTGCTGAAGGTCTGTTGGGAATCCAGGATAAACAAGCGTTTTAATATCCACTGCTTTCATTTTTTCAGCTGGCCCGACAAATACCTGATCGTCGTTCGTTTCAACCTGAACGCCCATTTCGCGCAGCTTTGCTATTAGGGACTCAAGGTGATGGGGGATGACATTGTCAATCAGCACACCTTCTCCAGCCGCTGCACCAACAATCATATAGGTCCCCGCTTCAATCCGGTCTGGGATAATCGTATGCTGGCAGCCATGCAGCTGGTCTACGCCATCGATGCGGATCACATCTGTGCCGGCACCCTTGATTTTCGCCCCCATATTGGTTAAAAGCGTAGCAACATCAATGATTTCAGGCTCTTTTGCAGCATTTTCAATTATTGTTCTGCCTTTTGCCCTGACAGCAGCAAGCATGATATTGATGGTTGCCCCAACGCTGACAACATCGAGATAAATACGGGCTCCGCGAAGCTCATCGGCACGAAGGTAAATGGCTCCCTGCTCATTGGTCACACGCGCGCCAAGAGCTTCAAAACCTTTGATATGCTGGTCAATCGGCCTTGGTCCGAGATGACATCCTCCAGGAAGTCCAATAACCGCTTTTTTAAATCGGCCGAGCATCGCTCCCATTAAATAATAGGAAGCACGTAATTTTTTCACTTTTCCGTTCGGCAAAGGCATGGAAATCATGGAAGAGGGATCCACTGTCATATCATTTTCAGAGAATTCGACAGTGCCCCCTATTTCTTCAAGCAAATCTTTTAGAATTTGTACATCCGAAATATCCGGCAAACCTTCAATTGTCACAGGGGATTCCGCTAAAATGGTAGCTGGAATCAATGCTACAGCACTATTCTTCGCTCCGCTGATCCGGACTGTTCCTTTTAATGGATATCCGCCTGCAATCATTAGCTTTTCCATTTGTAACTCCCTTCTAAGCCGTTGTTAAAACACTCATGCTGACATTTGACTTCAATATTTTTAAAAATTGATAGCCCTTACAGCAAAAGCTACACACTACTTTTCTAACCAATTCCGCCAGAAAATAGCCCCAGATTCTATAAGAAACCAAATAGGCCTGTCTATTTTTAATATCGGAAAAATAGTCTTTGGGAAAATATGCACTTTCATATTATCATGTATCTGCATTTTGCAACATCGCAAGATGAACATGGAACAATTTTCCATTCATTTTTTACAGATTCCGACATTATCTTTATCCTATAGTTTACACGAAAAATCAAATCTCATGTATTGTATTCAAAAAAAGTTAAAATTAAGAAAGAAGCACTAAAATCCGGGGTACAAATGATGGGGCTGGCTTTGCTCAAGAAAAGCGCAGGCGCCTTGCCCACCCCAGACACCTCGAGGGGGTAGGCTGCTTGCGCTAGACAGCTCTCAAAGTATTAAATAAGCAAAGCCAGTATCCTAAAGTTATTTTTTCGCAGAGTCCATTATCCTCTTGAGTTCCAGTCTGCCAGGAATGCTTCGATTCCCTTATCTGTTAGAGGATGGTTGAATAATTGCTGGATGACTTTATAAGGAACTGTCGCAATATGAGCTCCTCTTAATGCTGCATCCGTCACGTGCTGAGGATGTCTGATGGAAGCGGCAATGATTTCTGTATCAATGTCATGAATCGCAAAGATTTCTGCGATTGTGGAAATGAGATCCAGACCGTTATGGCCAATATCGTCCAAACGTCCAAGGAATGGAGAAACATATGTAGCACCTGCTCTTGCAGCAAGCAGCGCCTGGTTTGCACTGAATATTAACGTTACATTTGTTTTAATGCCTTCTTTCGAGAAAGCACTTACTGCTTTTAGGCCATCGGGTGTCATTGGCACCTTGATTGTGATGTTTGGTGCAATCGCTGCCAGTTCTCTTCCTTCTTTAATCATGCCTTCAGCATCAAGGGCGATGACCTCGGCGCTTACTGAGCCTGGCACCAAATCCGTGATTTCGCGAAGACGGTCAGGGAAGGATACATTCTTTTCCTTTGCCACCAATGATGGATTGGTTGTTACCCCTGCTACTACTCCAAGGGCATATGCTTCTTTAATTTCGTCCATGTTTGCTGTATCGATGAAAAACTTCATAATAATCCCACCTTGTTTAATATTTTGATAATTTTTGTTGCGGATATCTATGTATTATTAAATAAAGTTGTGATTCTGTAAAGCCTTACATTTGGAAGCAGAAATCCCCAGCTGGCACTCAGCGAACCGCCAGATAAAATACAGGGAAACCGCCCCTAAATCTAGAAGCGGTTTCTTATCCAATGATATTTATTATGCTTTGTTTGAAGAACCGAACTCGCGCATTTTGCCGATTACAGTTTCTTTAATCGCTTCGCGTGCTGGTCCTAAGTATTTGCGTGGATCGTATACTTCTGTGTCTGCTGCCAATACTTCGCGAACGCGTTTTGCAGAAGCAATTTGGTTTTCAGTGTTTACATTTATTTTTGCAGTTCCTAAAGAGATAGACTTTTGGATATCCTTTGTTGGGATTCCAGTTCCGCCATGAAGAACTAAAGGAACACCAGTAAGGCTTCCGATCTCTTCCATTTCAGCAAAGCCAAGATTTGGCTCACCTTTATATGGGCCATGAACAGAACCTAGTGCAGGAGCAAGGCAGTCGATGCCTGTGCGTTTTACCAGTTCTTCACATTCTTTAGCATCAGCATAAATAACGCCATCAGCAACAACATCGTCTTCCTGTCCGCCGACAGTTCCTAACTCCGCTTCTACTGAAACGCCTTTTGAATGTGCATATTCAACTACTTTTGAAGTAGTCTCAACGTTTTGTTCAAATGGATCATGTGAAGCATCAATCATAACGGATGTGAATCCTGCATCAATTGCTTCTTTACATTTATCAAAACTTGAACCGTGGTCTAAGTGGATAGCCACTGGAACGGAAATTTTGTAATCTTCCAGCAGTCCTTCAACCATCTTTACAACCGTTTTAAAACCGCCCATGTATCGTGCAGCACCTTCGGAAACACCAAGGATAACAGGTGATTTTTCTTCTTCTGCCGCCTGCAGGATAGCTTGAGTAAACTCAAGGTTGTTTAAGTTAAATTGACCTACTGCATAGCCTTCTGATTTTGCTTTATTAAGCATTTCAGTCATAGAAACTAAAGGCATTTTTCTTCCTCCTTATTGATAATCGTTTATGTTCGTCAGACTAAATACTGTTAAAGTTTTCCCCTTAACACTATCGAATATGTACCCTTAAAATAGTCCGCTAAACGAAGACGATCCTTTGGAATTCATCTGTTATCATACCAAAAAGGACTTAGAAAAGCCATTATTCCAGAGCGTTTTTGTTAATTGTCATAAAGCAAACGCTATCATTTTTATAGCGATGGAATTTCAGGTTAAAAACGGTTAATTTTGGATTATTTCGAGTTAGGCACAGGCAAATATTTCTTTACCGCTGCCCTGATGTCATCAATATCGAATGGCTTCGCAAAATGAGTAAGAGCTCCCAAATCCTTGGCCTCCTGAATCATATCGAGTTCACCATATGCAGTCATGATAATGACACGGATATCTTTATCCACCACTCTCATTCTTTTTAAAATTTCAATCCCGTCCATTCCCGGTATTTTCATGTCGAGAAGAACAAGATCAGGCGAATGCTTGGAAACAATGTCGAGAGCCTGGACTCCATTGGCAGCCTGGTATGTGTCGTACCCTTCTTTCTGTAGTACCTCATTAAGCAAAATACGGATTCCGAACTGATCATCTACAATTAATATTTTCCCTTTCATCAAGCCACCTCTTCCTGTCGTATTAAAAGCACTTAGGTTTAAAACCAATACTGAATTATGACTGCAGGTCACTTAACTATACATTCTCCTACAGCTAAATTCTCTGTGAAACATGATTATTCCTGCTGGTATTTGCAATTTCAAATGTGAATATTTTACCTTTCCCTTCCTTTTCACTATAATAGAACCGCTAAGTGCAGTGACCGAAGGAGTGAAATAATTTGCTAAAGATGTTTTCTACCCAGCTGACAGGCTTGTTTAAAAGACTTCAGGAAAAGGAAGAGTTTTCCATCGAGGACAGTGCACGCTTATTGGCTCAGGCTGCCGCCGGTGATGGGAAAATATATATTTATGGTACAAAAGAAATGGCTGCAATCGGCTATGAAGCCGTTCAAAGCCAGGAACCGCTTAGAGATGCAGCGATTTTGAAAAGTGATGAGGAAGTCTCAGAAACAGACAGAGTAATCATCTTCTCAAGACATTCTGATGATGAAGACGCAGCCGCTCTGGCAAAATCTTTGTCCGAAAAAGGAATTCCCTTTGTGGCAGTGAGCACCATCAAAACCGAAAGCAGTGAAAATCTCGCTGATTTGGCTGATGTCCATATTGATTTAAAGCTTGCTAAAGGGCTTCTGCCTGATGAAGAAGGAAACCGCTTCGGCTATCCGGCTTCCATGGCTGCTTTATTTGTTTATTATGGAATTAAGTTTACGATTGAAGAGATTTTGGCGGAGTATGAATAATAGATGAGCAGAATCAGCACCATTTCGAGGGCTGATTCTGCTGTCATTTTTGTAGGTTGTTTTTTATTGCCGAGCTAGCTTCTTTTGGGGCTTGATTCCCTGTAATGGCACTTCCAACAATGACTACATCGGCAATACTGTCCTTCAATTCTCCGATTGTTTTTTCTGAAATCCCGCCTGCAATAGCAACCTCTATGTCATTTAACCCTTTTACCAGGCTAAATAAATCGGGATCTGCTATAGCCCCCTCTTTCTGCATATCCTTTCCTATGTGGAGACAAAATAAGTCCGCCCCTAAATCATATAGGCTCTTTACTCTTTCTGCGTCCTGAACTCCCAGCAAATCAATCATAATTCTTCTATTGGCGGTATTTGCAATCTCTAATGCCTGTTTTATCGTGCTGTCATGTGAAAAGCCCATCACAGTCATAATGTCCGCCTCTGCTCTAAAGGCCTGTTCTGCTTCATATTTTCCTGCGTCACAAGTTTTCATATCCGCCACAATTGTTTTATCTGGATAAGCAGCCTTCATTTCCCGAATTATCTTCATACCATATTCTTTAATCACGCCCGTTCCGATCTCAATCCAATCTATATTTTCACAAGTTTCATCTGCAATACGGAAACATTCCTGCTCGGTTAAACGGTCAAGTGCAAGCTGAATTTTCACTTCTATTCTCCTTCGTTTAGAATTGTATTTTAAAAAGGAAGAAGCCTGAAACAAAAACCACAGGAATACTTCCTGTGGCCCTATTTTTCATATTAAACTCCTGAGTATGCCATAAATCCGCCGTCAACTGGTACTGTAACACCTGTTACAAAACCCGAGTATTCTTCGTCAGCCAGCCACAGCAGTACACCAAGCAAATCTTTCGGCTGGCCAAACCTTTTCATTGGTGTATGAGCAATAATTTTCTCTGACCTGGCCGTATGGGAACCATCTTGATTCAATAATAAATTGCGGTTCTGAGTTGTTAAGAAAAAGCCCGGTGCGATTGCATTTACCCGCAAACCTGTTTCTGCGAAATGTACAGCCATCCACATTGTAAAATTGTTAATGGCTGATTTGGCTGCACTATAGGCAGGCACTTTTGTCATTGGTGAGTAGGAACTCATTGATGAGATATTAATAATGATAGGCGATTCCTGCTTTAGCAGTTCTTTGCCAAAAACCTGGCTGGCTAAAAAAGTTCCGGTAAAGTTGCTGGCAAATACTTGGGAGAAGCCTCTCTCATCCATATCAAAGAAGGACTTTTCAGAAGAAGGCTCCACATTATGGGTTTCTACAGAAGTAATGGCATCCGGGTGATTCCCGCCTGCACCATTAATTAATATATCCACCCTGCCAAAGTGGCTGATCACTTCTTCCCTTGCCTTTTCCAGGGATTCACGATCTAAGACGTCTGCTGCAACAGCAATCGCTGTCCCCCCTGCTTTCTCAATTTCGGCTGATACTGCAGCTCCCTTTTCTGCCGTACGATTAAGAATGGCCACTTTCACCCCATGTCTTGCGAGCTCCCTGGCCATTTCCGAGCATAGCACGCCGCTTCCGCCCGTAATTACAGCTGTTTTTCCATTTAAATTTCCGTGTATTGGAAACATTAGCATTCTCCTTATTTCTCAGATTGATAGGCATCCCATAATCCGTGAAGATACATGATTCCAAGAGCCCGGTCATATAATCCGTAACCTGGTCTGCATTCTTCACCCCAAAGATGCCTGCCGTGGTCAGGACGCACGTACCCCTCATATTGAATCTTAGATAACTCCTTGACGACCCCTTTAATATTGATGGAACCATCTGCTGTTAAATGAGAAGTTTCAATAAAATCACCATTCTCGAATATCTTTACATTTCGGATATGTGCAAATGGTGACCTTTCGGCAAATTTTCTTGCGAGTTCAACCATATCGTTTTGCGGGTTGGCTCCTAGCGATCCTGTGCAAAAAGTAATGCCGTTGGAAGGTGAATCAGAGATAGAAAGGAGCTTCTGCAGACTTTCATCTCCCGTCATGATTCGCGGCAGGCCAAAAATAGACCATGGCGGATCATCCGGGTGGATAGCCATCTTGATGCCTGCTTCTTCTGCCACTGGCAAAATTTCCTGTAAGAAATAGCTCAGGTTTTCCCATAAGTCCTCTGCACTTACATGCTGATACGCTGCAAATAGCTCTTGAATCCGTGACATTTTCTCTGGCTCCCAGCCAGGCAGAGTCAGATCAGAAGCCTCGGAAACCGTTTTGATTAAATCTTGCGGATCCAGTTCTTCCACTTTGTTCTTTTCATAAAATAATGCCGTTGAGCCATCTGGAAGTGAGCGGTATAAGTCAGTTCGTGTCCAATCAAAGACAGGCATGAAGTTATAACAAATAACTTTAACCCCAAATTCACCCAGGTTCCGAATGGTTTTTTTATAATTTTCTATAAATAAATCCCTTTCATTGTTTCCCAACTTAATAGATTCATGTATATTAACACTTTCCACTACATCTGCATGAAACCCAAAGGACTTTATATACTCAACTTCAGATTTGATCTCGTCTGTCTCCCAGACTTCCCCGACAGGTTTTCTGTGAAGGGCCCAAACGATTCCTTTCACATTGGGAATCTGTTTTACTTGCTCAAGGGTTACAGTATCATTATCCCTGCCATACCAGCGAAAGGTCATATTCATTTTTCGGTGCCTCCATTTATAGCTTCGACATATTTTTCACAAAGTGCTTTTACTGATTCTTTACCGCCAGCTTTGTATGCCTTGTTTAAGTCACTTCCAATTCCGGCTGCGACAGCGCCAGCTTCAAGCCACGCACCGACATTATCTAAATTCACCCCGCCAGTGGGCATGATTCGCACCTGGGGCAGGGGACCATTGACTGCACCTATAAATGATGGATCAAAACGATTGGCCGGAAACAGCTTTACAATGTCGCAGCCATATTCGAGTGCTGTCATGATTTCAGTTATGGTCATGCATCCAGGAAGGTATGGAATGCTGTAGCGATTGCAAATCAAGGCTATATTCTTATCAAAATGCGGACTCACAACAAATTCCGCCCCATTTAAAATGGCATGTCGGGCTGTTTCCGAATCCAGAACTGTCCCAGCACCGATTACACCGTCTGAACCTCTTAAAGCCTCAAACACTTTTTCCGCTGCAGGTGTAGTATAAGTCACTTCAATAGCACGAAATCCGCCTTCAATAGCTGCTTCAGAAATACTAATCGCTTCTTCAGGTGTTTTTCCTCGCACAACTGCAACCACTTTTGATTCTACCAGCTGATTAAGTTTCTCTATTTTTAAGTTCATCTAATCTCCCCTTAATCGAAAACAATAACTGCTTTTCGAACCTGGTCAGGATTCTTCTCTACATATCGGAATGCTTCCTGCACTTCACTTATCGGAAAATGGTGGGTAATAAAACCGTTTGATTGAAGTTTTTCTACATTCAGCAGAGATACAACCTTTTCAAATTGGTTTGTCTGGAGCCGCGAACCGACAATAGTTACTTCTTTTTTCGTTATTGGCAATTGCGGAATAGAGGATGGCCGTTCATCAAACCCCAGAACAACTACCGTGCCGGCAGGCGATACAAGATTTACGCCAAGCTCAAAGGTAGAAGGCAGACATACTGCATCAATCACTACATTTGGTCCTTCTCCATTTGTCAATTCCATTACCCGCTCTTCTACAGACTCTTCGGCTGCATGAATGATTTCATCTGCCCCATTTTCTTTTGCAAATGCTAACCGCTCTTGCTTTAAATCACTGATAATAACTCTTGCTCCCTGCAGCTTCGCCATTTTTAATATGCATATGCCGATTGGCCCGCTTCCCTGGATGAATACAGTGTCTTCTTCTTCGACAGCCCCGCGCCATACAGCCTGGGCTCCGATTGTGTAGGGTTCCGCCAATACGATTTCATCCCATTCTAATGATGAATCCACAACATGAAGCTGATTTTCAGGCAGTACAAAGAATTCCCGCAACCCTCCATCTTCATGAACACCAAAAACAGATAAAGACTGACATACATTCGGGCGTCCTTTTCGGCATGCGTAGCACTCTCCGCAATAGCGGATTGGCTCCACTACAACATGGTCACCTGGTTTCATTCCTGAAACATTTGACCCGACTTCAACGACTTCTCCTGCCACTTCATGGCCAACAATTCTTGGGTAGGTTGCAAGTGGATTTGTCCCATGGTAAATATGCATATCAGAACCGCATATTCCAACTCTTTTAACTTTTACTAGAACCTCATCAGGATTGCGGATAACTGGTTTTTCTATATCAATGACTTCCATTTCCATTGCACTTGGAATTTGTACTGCTTTCATTATTACTACCCCCTATTCAAATAAACTTGGAAGAAACAGTGAGATTTTCGGCACAAAAGCCACAAGCATTAAGACAGCCAGACTGACTCCTAAGAATGGCAGTAATTCTTTTGCTGTTTTTCCGATTGAAACTTTGCCAATCTGCGATGCTACGAATAGACATACACCAACTGGTGGTGTTACAAGGCCAATGACAAGGTTCAATACCATCATGACTCCAAATTGAACCGGATCCATACCGATAGATGCCGCTACCGGCAATAACACCGGGAATAAGATAACTAGAGCAGCAATCGTCTCCATGAACGTTCCAACAAACAATAAGAGCAAGTTAATCAATAAAATAACGACAATTGGGTTTGTTGAAATGCCTAGAATGGCATCTGCAACCATTTGAGGAATTTGCTCACTTACCATAATCCAGCCAAACAGGTTGGCAAAGCCTACAAGAAGCATGATCGAAGCAGTACCTGTCATGGAAGAGAGCATAATTTCCGGAATTTTTTTAACAGGAAGTTCTTTATAAACGAAAATCCCAATGACAAAGGCATACAAGACCGCAATGACTGAAGCTTCAGTTGGGGTGAAGTAGCCTCCAAGAATTCCATATAAAATAATAACTGTCATAAATAGTGCCCAGAATGCACCAGTAAAGCTTTTCCATATTACCTTTAATGACTTTCTTTCCCCTTTGGGATAATTTCTCCTAACAGAGATAATATAAGTGGGGATCATTAGGCCTACGCCAAGTAATAAACCTGGAAGAGCACCGGCCAAAAACAAGTCACCGATTGATACCGACGCAAGTGTACCCACGATAATCATTGGAAGAGATGGCGGTATAATAGGTCCAACTGTTGAAGAAGATGCAGTTACAGCAGCAGAAAAGCCTGCTCCGTATCCTTCTTTTTTCATTGCAGGAATGAGAATAGCTCCTATACTCGCTGTGTCTGCCAAAGCAGTACCTGAAATACCTGCGAAACCCATCGAAGATCCTACATTTGCCAGGCCAAGGCCCCCGCGGATATGCCCGAAGCAATTGTTTGCAAACTGAATGATGCGATCTGTAATACCGCCAGCATTCATTAAGTTTCCTGCCAGAATAAACCCGGGGATACAGAGCAAAACAAAGGAGTTTAGCCCTCCAAACATTTTTTGCGGAATGATGCTTAACGGGATATCAGCCAGTATTAAATAAAAAAGTGAAGATAGGCCAAGGCTGAATGCTACTGGCACGCCTAGGAATATCAGGATTATGAACGAGAAAAACAAAATGGCTGCCATCATAGCTCCCCACCACCCATTTGTGAATTAAAATCTTCTTCATTTCGGATTAGCCTAATGATTTTGACAATTGAATACAATAATAAAAATGCACTCATGATAAATATTGCAGCGTGGATTACCGACATCTGAAAAGGCATTGTGGCTGAAGTCTGATTTTCCCCTAGCTGTGTAAAGAACCATCCTTCTTTAACGAGAACCCCGCTTAACAATATAATCAGCAAATAAATTCCAATTTCATAATACCGGCGAAAAGCATGTGACATTTTTGTAAGAATCAGATCTACATTAATAAACTCGCCTCGAAGCAAAGCTAGCGGTGCCCCAAAGCAAATGGAGTATATAAACAAATAGCGCGTAAGCTCTTCCGTCCAAATTGCTGTGTAGGGAAGATAGCGCGACATGATTTGAATGGTAACCACGATAATAACCCCGGAAAAACTTATAACAGTCAAGAAGGCTAATATTCGGTCAAGCCAAATTCGAATTTTCATTTTTTCATTCCTTCCTTTAATTAAAGGCACTGCTGGCAAAATAGTCAGCGGTGCCTTTAATTTGTTCCAATAAGACTATTATTCTACCTCTAGAATTTTTTCATAAAGCTCATACTGTTCTGGCTTAAGGCTATCTTTAATCGCAGGCTGCATTTTTTCACGGAAGGCATCCTGGTCAACATCAACAAACTCCATTCCTTCACTTTCAAGCTCAGACTCTATCTTGGAAATTTCTTCATCATAAAGTTTTTCTCCAAATGCCTGCGCTTCTGCAGCTGCTTCTGTCACAGCTTTTTTCTGTTCATCATTCAAGGCCTCAAACTGCTTGTTGCCAATTAGGATATAAATCCATGAATATACATGCTCTGTACGATTCACATACTTTTGAACTTCATACAACCCGCCGCTCTGTATTAAATCAACCGGATTTTCCTGTCCTTTAATAACTCCTTGCTGGAGGCCAGTAAATACTTCATTGAAGTCCATAACCTGCGGCTTGGCACCTGCGGCTTCCCAGACTTTCAGAAACAATGGAACATTTGGCACACGCATAGAAAAACCCTTTAAATCAGATGGTGACTCAATTGGCTCACTTGAAGTCAAGTTACGTGGAGCACGTGTATGATAATACAAAGGAGTCAAGCCAACTTTTTCAGTAATTTCCTTCTCAATTTCTTCACCGATTTCCCCTTCTACAACCGTTTTTACATGGTCAAGATCACGGAAGGCATACGGTACTGCCATTAAAGCAGCTTTAGGTGCCCAGTTTTGCATGGTTTCACCAGAAATAACCAAGTCAGCTGTACCCGCCTGAATGGCATTGATTGTATCTGTTTCTCCGCCAAGAGAGTTGTTCGGGAATATCTGAATTTCAATCTGCCCTTCTGTTTTTTCATTAACCAGATCTGCAAATTCCTCAGCCGTTTTATGCCAAATGTGATTCTCATCTGCCAAGTGGCCAAACTTCCACTTGATTACTTCTCCCTCTTGCTTCTCGCCGCTTGCCCCATTAGAACCGCCCGAACCGCAGGCACTAAGCATCAATGTCGCTGCTAAAACACCAGATAACCACTTCAATTTCATTATGTTTCTCCCCTTTTTCTATAGGTTTAGTTTGTTAAAAACTGATGGACCGTTGAAGCAATTGTTATCCCTTTTTCAAGGTTTCTTTCTTCATTCATTTGTTCAATTTCACCTGGCACAAGAACACTTTTAAAACCCGGAGCTGGAGGGGCCTGACGGATTTCCTCCATCATTTGATCCATATTTTCCAGGAATGCTTCTGCATCCGTGAAGAATGCCGGATTAATTGCACAGAAATAATGGCCAAGCTTTCGCTTCTTATCCAGGTCTCCATACATCTTGGCTACATGCGGCCCAAAAGCTGCACCTGCAAGCAAACCCGAGAAGATGTCGACAATCATTGATAGTCCATAGCCCTTAGGCCCGCCAAACGGAGAAAGTGAAACGACTTTGGAAGGATCTGTTACGGTTTCCCCATTCTCGTCTACACCCCATCCTTTTGGAATTTCTTTTCCTTCTTCTTTATATTGAAGGATTTTCCCCAGAGCTACATTCGATGTTGCCATATCCAGGATGAATGGTTTCTGTGTTTTTGCCGGTACACCATAGGCAATCGGATTGGTTCCAAGGAAAGCATCTTTGCCTCCAAATGGCACGACAATTTTATCGGTATGTGTCATCGCAATTCCAATCAGGTTTTCCTCTGCGGCATTTTGAACAAAATAGCTAAGTGCCCCGCAATGGCTGCTGTTAATGGCTGTGACCATTCCCACACCATTTTCCTTTGCCATCTGGATGGCATGATTCATGGCTTCATCTGCAATGACGTGTCCAAATCCGTCATCCCCATCGACTACCCCTGTCACAGGACCAGTTTTATTGAATGAAATCTCGGCAGCGGGATTGATACCTCCCGCATTTAAACGGTTCACATAATGTTCAGTACGAAGTACACCATGTGAATTAACATTTCTTAAATCCGCATGAACCAGGATTTCCGCAACTTTTTCTGCATGTTCATGCAGCAAGCCAGCATCTGTTAATTTCTGAATTACTAGCTTCTTGGCTTCTTCATGATGAATTGTCACAGTAGACATAATGATCCCCCTACTCCAGGTTGGTATGTTTCTTGACCATTTCTTCGTTCGAATTTCTTTCTGATAAACTATCAATGATTGCTGCATCTAAAATAAGATGTGCAGCCTGATCAAACTGATTCCCTAGAGGCTGAATCGTATCTGGTTCTCCTGAAAGGCGGTATTTTGTTGCCGCAGGAATCTGCATTCCCCCCGTAAAGCATGGCTGGTGAATGGCCTCTTTGTTAGTTGTGATCAGAAATACTTTCGCCCCCGCCTTGAAGGCGTTTTCAGAAAAACTTATGGTCTGTCCTGTTTTGGCTGAGCCAGATAAAACGATTAGTATATCGTTCTCCTGTATGGCCGGTGTTGTCGTTTCTCCCAAAACATAGACTGTTTTTCCGCTATGCATAAGACGCATGGCAATCGCCTTTGCCACTAGGCCTGAACGGCCTTCCCCAGTAAAGAAGAAACGAGCGTCACTCTTTAAAAGTGCTACGAAAGAGTCGTATTCGTTCTTATCGACATGTGTGCATACTGCTCTCATTTCTTTAAGAATTGTAAGAATCGTATCCATTTGTCCACCCTTATCTTTCAACAATAAGGTCATTATTAATAAATGCGTTTACTTCACTAAGATAAGGAAGACCTTCATTATCTCCTGAGACGGTTGTAACCAGGGCACCTACGCCATTAGCAAATTGAAGCAGTCTTTCCTTGCTGAAGCCGTTCAGCCACCCATAAATGTATCCTGCATCGAATCCATCCCCGGCTCCGACAGTATCAACAGGAGTCACACGGAAGCTTTCTGCCCGTGTCCAATCGCCATTCCGGAATAGCTTTGATCCATTAGCGCCATCCTTTAAGACCAAATCCCTAATGCCATATTCTCTGGAAAAAAGTGCAAGTTCATCTTCTTCTTCCATTCCGCTTATTAGCCTGATCTCTTCTAATCCAGTCAGCAGGATATCAACATGCGGAAGAATTTCTTTATATGCTTTTCTCGCTTCTTCAATCGACCAAAGCTTCAGTCTGATATTTGGATCAAAGGAGATTGGAATCTTTTTTTGTTTTGCGACTTCAATCACTTTTGCGGCAGTTTCGATGTTCTTTGAATCAATAGCAAGGAAAACACCTGTAAGATGGACAAGATCTACATTTTCAAACAGTTCTTCCTGAATCATTTCCGGTGTCAAGGTTAAGATAGGCGAGTTATATCGGTAATAGAATGTCTTGCCTGATCCATCCTCATTAATTTCCTTAAAGTTAAGTGATGTCGGGCAGCCGCTTACAAAATCCACACCCGATACATCTACGCCCTCTCCCCGAGCGAAGTTATATATGACTCTGCCAAACTCATCTTCCCCCAGCCGGCTAATCCACTTGCTGTCTAACCCAAGCCTTGCACATCCAATGGCAAAGTTAAGTTCTGCACCGCCCACCTTGCGTTCAAACTGGGTGACATATCTAAGTGGTCCTTTTACAGCTGGGTTCAGTGTTATCATGGCATCTCCGATTGTTAAAACTTTGAATGGTGATGACATTATTTTTCTCTCCTAACACTCTATAAAGATTCCCGCTCAACTAAAGCAGGAGCATATCTTTTAATCTCATATACTTCCTCAAACTGAGGATTTCTAATTAAATCTAATAAAACTGAAGCGGCATCATTGCCAATTTCAAAAGTCGGCTGTTTGATGGCTGTTATTGGTGTTGCCGAGATTTCCAGGAAATCAGAGTCATCTACTGCAATAACGCTTACATCATCAGGAACCTTCAAATTCTTTTTTCTTAAAAATTTCAAAAGTTCAATGAGTGAAAGGTCGTTTGTAGCAAAAAATGCCTCTGGCGTTTCTTCTTTCAGCCACATTTTTTCTAGTTCAGGGATAATGTCTTTTCTTTCTGCCGCAATAATCCAATCATCCTTTACAGGCAAATCATTTTGTTTCAGCGTTTTCTTGTATCCATTTATCCGTTCGATCCGGGGTGTCACTTTTTGGCTTAAGGACATGGATACCAGCCCTATTTTCCTATGGCCTTTTTGGACAATTTCCTGAACGGCAATCTCAGCTGCTCTCTCGTTATCCAAAAGCAGTGTTGGATAAATTGTTTTTTCAAGCTTTCTATCTACAAAAACAATAGGGAAATTTGAAAGTTTCAGCCGTTTATATTGATCTTCATTTCCGATGGTCGGAAAGATAATCAGTCCATCAACTTGTTTAGCTAAGAGCATATCAATGTATGCACGTTCTTTTTCCGGATTATCGTCTGCGTTACAGACAAACAAATGAAATTCATTTTTTTCGCAAACATCTTCAATGGCCCTGATAATTTCTGTCGAAAACGTATGAAGTATATTGGCAACAATCACTCCAATGGTTGATGACTTCTTTTGCTTCAAACTTTTAGCTACGAAATTAGGGATATATCCCAGCTCGCGAATGGCATCTTCAATTCGCATTTTAGTAGATTCCGCCATATACTCGTAGCGATTATTGATATACTGTGAAACTGTGCTCTTTGATACATTTGCTTTTTGCGCAACATCTAACATCGTTATTTTTTTCATGTTGTACTATCCTCTCGCTAAACCGATTTAGTAAATCGGTTTAGTAAACCGGTTTAGGGAAAGTATAAATGAAAACCTTTTCAAAATCAATACTAAAATTTCTGAATTTTATTTTTAGCAGGAATCATTCAACAACGGTTTGAACAAAAAAAATCCCTCCGCATCCGGAGGGATTTTTCCACATTATAATTTCTCGCTAAATTTCAATGAAGCCCCGACAAATTCACGGAATAATGGCTGAGGGCGAGTTGGTCTTGAGATAAATTCAGGATGGAACTGGGAAGCAACGAACCAAGGGTGATCCTTCACTTCGATGATTTCCACTAAGCGGCCATCCGGGCTTGTACCAGAGAAGACAAAGCCCGCTTTCTCCATATCCTGGCGGTAGTGGTTATTGAACTCATAGCGATGGCGATGACGCTCATATACCACTTCGTCCTGGTATGCCTCAAAGGCTTTTGTCTCTTCATTCAATTTACAAGCTTGCAATCCAAGTCTTAGAGTTCCGCCTAAATCCTCAATATCCTTTTGCTCAGGCAGAAGGTCGATAATTGGATGCGGTGTTTCAGGAGCAATTTCTGCTGAGTGTGCCCCTTCAAGACCCAGTACATTTCTTGCAAATTCAATCGAAGCCAGCTGCATCCCAAGACAGATGCCAAGGAATGGCCTTTTGTTCTCACGGGCATATTGAATCGCAAGGATTTTCCCTTCAATGCCACGGTCGCCAAATCCGCCTGGAACCAGAATTCCGTCAGCATCCTGAAGCAGTTCATTGACATTACTGCTGTCCACTTCTTCCGAGTTGATCCATTTGATTTCAATATCAGAATCAAAAGCATAACCCGCATGTTTTAGGGCTTCGACGACTGAAATGTAAGCATCCTGCAATTCAACATATTTACCGACAAGGGCAATTCTGGTTTTTCTGGAAAGGTTCAGAACCTTGTCGACCAGCTGCTTCCACTCTGTCATGTCCGCTTCTCCGCAATTCAGCTTCAAATGCTTGCAGACAATTTCATCAAGCTTCTGATCTTGAAGAGATAGTGGTATAGAATATAATGTATCCGCATCTGTTGCTTCAATAACTGCTTCTTTATCGATATCACAGAATAGCGCAATTTTATCCTTCATATCCTGGGAAATTGGCATTTCTGTACGAAGAACGATGACGTTTGGCTGAATGCCAAGGCTTCTCAGTTCTTTCACACTGTGCTGTGTAGGCTTTGTTTTCATTTCACCTGCTGCCTTGATATAAGGAACCAATGTACAGTGAATGTACATCACATTATCGCGGCCGATATCGCTCTTAATCTGGCGGATCGCTTCAAGGAATGGAAGTGACTCAATATCCCCTACTGTTCCGCCGATTTCTGTGATGACCACATCAGAATTCGTTTCATGGCCTGCACGGAAAACCTTATCCTTGATTTCATTTGTGATATGCGGAATAACCTGTACCGTTCCGCCGTTATAGTCGCCGCGGCGCTCTTTTCTTAGGACAGTTGAGTAAATTTTACCAGTTGTTACACTGCTGTACTTAGTCAGGTTAATATCAACAAAACGCTCATAGTGACCTAAGTCCAGGTCAGTCTCCGCGCCGTCACCTGTTACAAACACCTCACCATGCTGGTACGGGCTCATTGTTCCCGGATCCACATTTATGTAAGGGTCGAATTTCTGAATCGTAACCGTTAACCCTCTGTTTTTCAATAAGCGGCCAAGTGATGCTGCCGTGATTCCTTTTCCTAGTGACGAAACAACTCCGCCCGTAACAAAAATATACTTAGTCATGAAAAATTCCCCCTTGATATCAGTTTGTGCATAATGATGCCGGTTTAAAGACTTGATGATAAAAATTCTATTGTTCAGCCTCCGATTTTTTCAGCGGAAGCTTATCGCAAAGGGATGGTTTAGCTCTTTTAAAAAGGCACATGGCCTATAAAAAAATAAAAAGCGCCCCTCTTACTTAAGTAAGTAAGGGAGCGCTATTAGCGTCTAAACGAATCGTCCTTTTTTAAGGAGCCCAAAAAGTATTCTACAAGCCCTGAAACGAAATGTCAAGATTATAAATCTTCTTCCTCTTCGTCAGCGTCTAGATCATCTTCCTCAAGCTCTTCGTCCTCATCGCCAAGGTCGTATTCTTCATCTTTTTCGATTATTTCATCATCGTCCTCGAACTCATCATCATCAAGATCATCGTCATCGTCAAGAAGATCGTCATCATCGTCTTCTGTCAGATCATCATCGTCAAATCCGTCGATATCGTCGTAATCGATATCTTCTTCATCAAGCTCATCATAATCTTCAAGATCGAGATCCTCGTCGTCCTTTTTCTTCGCCTTTTTCTTCTTAGGCTTGATTACGGTAACGATTTCTTCTTCATATTGGTCAACCGGATACCATGAACGAAGGCCCCAGCGGTTATCGCCCAATCCGATAAAATGGCCATCTATATTTAAATCTGTATAGAATTGTGCAATTTTTCCCCTGACTTGTTCCTCTGAAAGGTTCATAAGTTTAGCCACTTCATTCATAATGTCATTAAAGGCCATTGGTTCTTTTTTGCTTGTCAGAAGTTCATAAGCCACTTCGATTAATGACATTTCTTGTAATTCTTCTTTTGAGAACTGTTCCAAACTCAATATCAGCACTTCCTTTCCCTATGTAAACGCTCATTCTGCAGCGCAAATCACAAACTATTAAAGCTGAAGTTCCGCAACTGTATGAAAATGCGTGCGGACAGCCTCCAAGAAGGCATATTCTTCATTATAAACAAATTTTTACGGTTTATGCCAGTTATATCTGCTGTTCTGCGTATTTTTATGCGATTTATTCTTGATTTTAAATTATCTGCGGGCACTTGCTTTCCGCGGGGAGGAGCGGGGGACTCCCGCAGGACATTGAATAAGCTTCCTCGAATGAACACCGCACGAAGGAAATGCGCCAGCATTTTCGAGGATCAAGTGTCCTCCACTCCAATTAACTCAGCAGAAAAACTCTCATTGTATTAACAAGACAATTAACTTTTTTACATTATCCGTTAAAAAGAAGCTAATTTACCCTCCTCTTTCTCCTCCCCTTTACCGGCCGGTCCCATTTTTTATAGGCGAGCCAGGTGAAGTAGAAGGAGAGCACAAAGAATGCAATGGCTCCCAGCTGTTTTCCATATAAAAAGTAAACTCCTGCAGCAGCTGCAAGTATGGCTGCGTAGAGCAAGATTTTTTTCATTTTTTCACATCCTCAGGGTCCCCGAAGTGCACTGCTATGTATTGATTCCATTATATAGGATATGGATGTATTTTATATTAATTCTATGTTAAATAAAAGTGCAGAAAACAAGGGCCTACAGCTGCAGGCCCTGTTGATCCATTTGGTTTTACATATTCCGGCGGTACTGTCCACCCACTTCGTATAAAGCACGGGTGATTTGGCCAAGGCTTGCCACTTTGACGGTTTCCATCAGTTCGGCAAAAATGTTGCCGCCGCTGACTGCTGCTTCCTTCAATTGTTTCAGCGCCTCTTCCGATTTGCCTTTGTTGCGGTCCTGGAAGCTGCGCAGATTGCGGATCTGTGTTTCTTTTTCTTCCTTCGTTGCCCGTGCAAGCTCCATGTTATTCATTTCATCCTCTGAAGGAGGATTAGGATTTAAGTACGTGTTAACTCCAATAATTGGAAGCTCACCAGTGTGCTTCTTCATTTCATAATACATGGACTCATCCTGGATTTTGCCGCGCTGGTATTGAGTTTCCATGGCGCCAAGCACGCCGCCGCGGTCATTGATGCGTTCGAACTCTCTCAGCACCTGCTCTTCCACAAGGTCTGTCAATTCATCTACAATAAATGCACCCTGAAGCGGGTTTTCATTTTTCGATAATCCATGCTCTTTAGTAATGATCATCTGGATGGCCATCGCACGGCGGACAGATTCTTCTGTCGGTGTCGTAATGGCTTCATCATAAGCATTAGTATGAAGGGAGTTACAGTTATCCTGAAGCGCCATTAATGCCTGCAGCGTTGTGCGGATATCGTTAAAATCAATTTCCTGTGCATGCAGAGAGCGCCCTGAAGTCTGGATATGGTACTTCAGTTTCTGGCTTCTTTCATTGGCGCCATATTTATCTCTCATAACCGTTGCCCAGATGCGGCGCGCCACACGGCCCAGCACCGTATACTCCGGATCAAGTCCATTGGAGAAGAAGAATGAAAGGTTTGGTGCAAAATCATTGATGTTCATGCCTCTGCTCAAATAGTACTCGACATAGGTGAAGCCATTTGCCAGTGTAAAGGCAAGCTGAGAAATCGGGTTTGCGCCCGCTTCTGCGATATGGTAACCGGAAATAGAAACAGAGTAATAATTTCGGACTTTATGGTCGATAAAGTACTGCTGGATATCCCCCATCATCCTCAAAGCAAACTCAGTCGAGAAGATACAAGTATTCTGTCCCTGATCTTCCTTTAAAATGTCAGCCTGAACCGTCCCGCGGACAGTCTGCAGTGTTTTCGCCCTAACTTCTGTGAATTCTTCAGGTGTCAGCACGCGGCCAAGCTCCTGCTCTTTTACTTCAATCTGCTGTTCGATGGCCGTATTCATGAACATCGCCAAAATAATCGGTGCCGGCCCATTAATCGTCATCGATACAGATGTAGATGGATGGCACAAATCGAATCCTGCATACAATTTCTTCATATCATCCAGCGTACAGATGCTGACTCCGCTTTCCCCGACTTTTCCGTAAATGTCCGGGCGATAGTCAGGATCTTCCCCGTATAGGGTTACAGAATCAAACGCTGTGCTCAGACGCTTCGCGGCATCATCCTTGGACAGATAATGGAAGCGGCGATTTGTCCGTTCAGGTGTACCTTCTCCGGCAAACTGTCTCTTCGGATCTTCACCCTCGCGTTTAAATGGAAAAACACCAGCTGTATAAGGGAATGAACCCGGCACGTTTTCTCTGTATACCCAGCGGATGATTTCTCCGTAATCCTTATACTTAGGCAGTGCCACTTTTGGAATGGATAGGCCGGATAAGCTTTTTGTTTTTAAAACCGTCACGATTTCTTTATCGCGGATTTTTGTCACAAATTGCTCGCCTGAGTATTTTTCCTTTAGATCATCCCAGCCAGAAAGGATTTTCTTTGTTTCAGCAGACAGCTTTTCTTCTGCTGCTGATTTAATGGCGTCAAGAGAAGCAATGACTTGTTCATTTCCTTCTTGTTCTTTCACAGCAAGCAGAGCCCCTTCGAGCTGGAACAGTTTGCGGGCAAGATCGGCCTGCTCCTCCGCTTTCTTGTGGTAGCCGCGGACTGTTTCAGACACTTCGCGCAGATAATAGCGCTGTTCATTCGGGATAATCACATTCTGCTTTTCAACTTTTGCGTTTTTTGTAAAACTTGTCTTCCAGTCTGTACCTGCTTTTTCATTAATTGTTTCCACAAGTGCCGCAAACACCGCATTTGTGCCAGGATCATTAAACTGGCTGGCAATGGTTCCGTAGACAGGCATGTCTTCCAGCTCTTTTTCAAAAAGCATCCGGCTGCGCTGGTACTGCTTTTGCACCTGCCGCATGGCATCTTCAGAACCTTTGCGCTCAAATTTATTAATGACGATCAAGTCTGCATAATCGATCATATCAATTTTCTCAAGCTGGGAAGGCGCGCCGAATTCACTTGTCATGACATACATGGAAGCATCACAAATTTCAGTAATGCCGGCATCTCCCTGCCCGATTCCGCTTGTTTCTACAATAATCAGATCAAAGCCGGCTGCTTTGACAACTGATATGGCATCCTGAATCGCAAGCGACAGCTCGCTGCGGGAATTTCTTGTTGCCAGGCTTCGCATGTAGACTCGCGGATTAAAGATGGCGTTCATGCGGATACGGTCGCCAAGAAGCGCACCGCCTGTTTTTTGCTTTGTCGGATCAACAGAAAGGATCGCAACTTTTTTCTCCGGAATTTCATTAATGAAACGGCGGATCAGTTCGTCAGTCAGCGAGCTTTTTCCAGCACCGCCTGTACCCGTAATTCCCACTACAGGTACCTGCTTTTCCAGTGACTTCACTTTCTCCATGACCGGCTCAAGCGATGCTGCCGCTTCTTTGCCTACGGTTACCTGATGCTCAGCCAGTGTAATCAGCTTGGCAATGGCATTGGTTTCCCCATCCTGAAGCTTTTCAATCTGCTCGGATGCTTCAGCTGTGAAAGTCGGGAAATCACACTCCTTGATCATTTGATCAATCATCCCCTGGAGGCCGTATTGGCGGCCATCTTCCGGAGAGAAAATCCTCGCGATTCCGTAGTCATGCAATTCTTTGATTTCCTTCGGGATAATGACACCGCCCCCTCCGCCATAAATGCGGATGTGGGATGCGCCCCGCTCCTTCAAAAGGTCATACATATATTTGAAGTACTCTACATGTCCTCCCTGATAAGAGGAAATAGCGATTCCCTGCACATCTTCCTGGATTGCAGCATTTACGACTTCCTCCACAGAACGGTTATGCCCGAGGTGGATGACCTCTGCACCGCTTGCCTGAATGATGCGGCGCATAATATTAATGGAAGCATCATGTCCGTCAAATAGGCTGGAAGCCGTAACGAAGCGAATATGATTTTTCGGCTTATAGACTTCTGGATTGCTCATCGTTCTCCCCCTTGTCCGTAAGCGCAGGCAACTGTGCACTGTTGCCTGCACGCTATTATTAAGCTTTTTCCGAAACTCTTCCCGGATCCTTTATTCCTTGAATAAGGAGATTGGTCTGCAGCTGGATATATTCATCGATGCTGTACATTTTCTGCAGTGACCAGCGGCGGAATGCCCACATTTGCCCCTGGACAAAAATGTTATGGGCAATCATTTTGATTTTTTTCTCCGGCAGGTCCAGTTCCCCGTTCTCGACACAAAGTGTAATGACATGCTCGAACATGCCGACCATTTCAATTTCTTTTTTCAGAACATATGGAAGCGCATCCTTTGTCAGAGCCTTTACTTCCTGGTACATGACGAGCACTTCATCCTGCATTTCATCGACAACCTTGAAATAGTCGGCGATGCCCTGTTTCAGGCTTTCAAGCGTGCCCTGTTTCGTATCAAGACCTTTTTGAAGCCGTTCAGCGACCTGGTCATAAATGCTGTCACAAACCAGATATAGTACGTCTTCCTTCGTACGGATGTATTCATAAAGCGTTCCAATACTAAAACCAGATGCCTTCGCGATTTCTCTAGTTGTTGTACGATGGAACCCTTTTTGGATAAAAAGGGTGACGGCACCTTTAATCATCTGATCACGTCTCTTTTTGACAAGACGCTCATCTTTAACAGAAGCCTGCACTTCCCGTTTTTTCATTGTTTACCTACCGCCTCCCGTGAATCATAATGCCTGTTTATAAATGTGTATTAACTTATGAATTCTGCCCGTTGATTTCCGCTCCAGGATGCTCGCTTTCCGCGGGGCGGGCGGTGAGCCTCCTCGACGCTCTGCGTCTGCGGGGTCTCACCTGTCCCGCTACCCCCGCAGGACGTTGAATAAGCTTCCCAGAAAAAACACCGCACGAAGAAAATGCGATAGCATTTTCGAGGATCTCGCACCTTCCGCTGCAATCAACTCATTGCTTAAACTTAGTCAGCAGCTCTAAAGACACAAATTTTACCAAAACGACCCGTTTTAGAACAATTATTTCGTTACCATACGAGAGATTACGAGACGCTGAATTTCCTGTGTGCCTTCGTAGATTTGCGTAATTTTGGCGTCACGCATGAAGCGTTCTACCGGATAATCCTTTGTATATCCGTAGCCGCCAAAGATTTGGACGGCATCTGTTGTTACTTTCATAGCCGTATCACCAGCAAGCAGTTTGGACATGGCAGATTCTTTTCCGTATGGAAGCCCTTCTGACTCCAGCCATGCTGCCTGGTACGTTAATAGTCTTGAAGCTTCAATGCTTGTGGCCATGTCTGCCAGCTTAAATCCGATTCCCTGCTGGGCAGCAATAGGCTTGCCAAACTGCTGGCGTTCTTTTGCATATTCAACTGAAGCATCCAGTGCGCCCTGCGCGATCCCGACTGCCTGGGCAGCTATGCCGTTGCGGCCGCCGTCAAGTGTCATCATGGCAATTTTAAAGCCTTCGCCTACGTTTCCTAGAACGTTCTCAACCGGAACCTTGCACTCTTCAAAAATGATTTCAGTTGTAGGTGAGGAACGTATACCCAGTTTCTTTTCCTTCTTGCCCACTGAGAAGCCTTCAAAGCCGGATTCCACGATAAACGCTGTTGTTCCTTTATGTTTGGAAGCTGGATCTGTCAGGGCAAATACAACATAGATATCTGCGATTCCGCCGTTTGTGATGAAAATTTTGCTGCCGTTTAAGACGTAATGATCACCCTCAAGACGTGCCGTTGTTCTCATTCCGCCGGCATCAGATCCGCTGCCTGGCTCAGTAAGGCCATAAGCGCCAATTTTTTCACCCTGGGCCATAGGCTTCAGGTATTTTTGCTTTTGCTCTTCGCTTCCGAATTTGAAAATCGGCCAGCCTGCCAGAGATGTATGTGCTGAAAGAGTTACACCTGTAGAGGCACATACTCTGGAAAGCTCTTCAACTGCGATGCAGTAAGCAAGGTAATCACTGCCGATTCCGCCATACTCTTCAGGCCACGGAATCCCTGTTAAGCCAAGCTCCGCCATTTTGTCGAAAATCTCTCTGTCAAAGCGCTCTTCTTCGTCGCGTTCAGCAGCAGTCGGCGCCACTTCATTCCTGGCAAAATCGCGCACCATTTTTCTGATCATTTCATGCTCTTCACTCAATTGGAAATTCATTGTCTTTCCCTCGCTTTATATGGATTCGTTGATATATTAGCAGGCCTTATAATTCTGCCCGTTGATTTCAGCACGGGGCACTTGCTTTCCGCGGGGAGGAATGGGAGCCTCCTCCCGCAGGACGTTGAATAAACATCCTTGAATGACTCTGCACGAAGAAAATGCGGCAGCATTTTCGAGGATCAAGTGCCTTCCGCTACAATCAACTCAGCATTTAAAAGTTAGGCGCCATTAAGCACACTTTCAAAAACATATTTCACAACTTTACAGCTGTTTGCTGATGACAATCCGCTGAATTTCGCTTGTGCCTTCATAGATTTCGGTAATTTTGGCATCACGGAAGTAGCGCTCAACCGGGTAGTCTTCCGTGTAGCCGTAGCCGCCGAATACCTGAATGGCTTCTGTTGACACGTCTACTGCTGTTTTGGATGCAAACAGCTTTGCCATTGAGGCTTCCAGTCCGCATTTAATGCCGCGTTGGCGCATGTCTGCTGCGCGATAGATTAATAGTTTTGCAGCTTCGACGCTTGTCGCCATGTCTGCAAGCTTGAATCCGACACCTTGCTGAGCAGCGATCGGCTTGCCGAACTGTACACGTTCCTTCGCATAGCTTGCGGCTGCTTCAAAGGCTGCTTCTGCGATTCCAAGCGCCTGTGAAGCAATACCGATCCGTCCGGCGTCCAGATTGGCCATCGCAATCTTGAAGCCTTCTCCTTCATTGCCGAGAAGATTTTCAGAAGGAACACGCATATCCTCAAATGTCAGCTGAAGCGTTCTTGAGCCGTGCAAGCCCATTTTGTGCTCATCCTTCCCAAATACAAGGCCTGGCGTATCTTTCTCTACAATAAAAGCGGAGATGCCTTTGCTGCCAAGCTCCGGATTTGTGGATGCAAATACAATATATACGTCTGCTTCGCCAGCATTCGTGATGAACACTTTTGAACCATTAATGACATAATGGTCTCCATCTTTTACCGCACGGGATTTCAGGCTTCCCGCATCCGAGCCTGCGCTCGGTTCAGTGAGGCAAAAAGCTCCGAGGTACTCGCCTGAAGCAAGCTTCGGAATATATTTCTGCTTTTGCTCTTCCGTACCGAAGTAAAGGATTGGGTTTGTTCCAACCGATGTGTGGACCGATAAAATAACGCCCACTGTCGCACTCACACGGGACAGTTCATGGATGGCGATAATGTAGGAGGTAAAGTCCATTTCGGATCCGCCGTATTTTTCAGGAATCGGTATCCCCATCAGGCCAAGCTCGCCCATTTTGCGGAGAATCTCCCTTGGAAACTCGCCCTGCTCCATTTTTTCCACAAAAGGGGCGATTTCCGTTTGCGCAAAATCACGCACCATTTTCCTCATCATTTCCTGTTCTTCTGTAAATCTCAGGTTCATTTGTATACCCTCCGATGCCGCCTGGCTCTATTCAGCCGGGCTCCTGTGATTATTTTTCGTAAACGTAGAAGCCTCTGCCTGTCTTCTTGCCAAGCCAGCCAGCTTTTACATATTTTCTTAAAAGCGGGCATGGACGGTATTTATCATCGCCAAAGCCTTCATGCAGGGTTTCCATAATATACAGGCATGTATCCAGGCCAATGAAATCAGCCAAAGTCAGCGGCCCCATTGGATGGTTCATGCCAAGCTTCATCACTTCATCAATGGCCTCTTTTGTCGCAACCCCTTCATAAAGCGTGAAGATTGCTTCATTAATCATCGGCATCAGGATGCGGTTGGATACGAATCCAGGAAAGTCATTCACTTCTACCGGCACTTTTTTAAGCGTCTTTGTGATGTCTTCAATGGTTTGATACACTTCGTCTGCAGTTGCAAGGCCACGGATGATTTCTACTAGCTTCATCACTGGTACCGGGTTCATAAAATGCATGCCGATGACTTTTTCCGGACGTTTTGTGGCAGCCGCGATTTCTGTGATAGGAAGGGATGATGTATTGCTTGCCAGAATCGCATGTTCTGGAGCGATTTCATCCAGCTGGCTGAAGATCTTTGTTTTAATCTCCATATTTTCAACGGCTGCTTCGATGATGAGCTCAACGTTCTTTGCGTCCTGCAGATCAGTTGAAGCGGTTACATTTTTCAGCACTGTTTCCATGTCTTCCGCTGTCATGCGCTCTTTTTCCACCTGGCGGGAAAGATTCTTTTTAATTACGCCAATGCCGCGTTCAACAAAATCCGGCTTTAGGTCGTTTAAGATGACGCTGTAGCCTGCCTGCGCACAAACCTGCGCGATTCCTGAACCCATTTGTCCAGCACCGATTACCATAATGTTTTTTACGTTCATATTTGTATCCTCCGATCTTGGGCTTTGGCCTGTATTACTCTTTTATTTGAATGCTTGTTTGTTTTGATTAACTGTCATTTTTCTCTGTGCTTTCTTCTTTTTGGCGTCATTCCTTCTTGATTAACTACCATTTTCCTCTTCACCGGCGCTTTTTCGGCGTTAATAACCTTGATTAACTACCATTTTCCTCTTCACCGCCGCTTTTTCGGCGTTATTCACCTTGATTAACTACCATTTTCCTTCTCACCGCCGCTTTTTCGGCGTTATTCACCTTGATTAACTACCATTTTCCTTCTCACCGCCGCTTTTTCGGCGTTATTCACCTTGATTAACTACCATTTTCCTTTTCACCGCCGCTTTTTCGGCGTTATTCACCTTGATTAACTACCATTTTCCTTTTCACCGCCGCTTTTTCGGCGTTATTCACCTTGATTAACTACCATTTCCCTTTTTACCGCCGCTTTTTCGGCGTTATTCACCTTGATTAACTACCATTTTCCTTTTCACCGCCGCTTTTTCGGCGTTATTCACCTTGATTAACTACCATTTTCCTTTTCACCGCCGCTTTTTCGGCGTTATTCACCTTGATTAACTACCATTTCCCTCTTCGCTGTTGCTTTTTCGGCGTAATTCACCTTGATTAACTACCATTTTCCTCTTCACCGGTGCTATTCTGGCTGCACCGCCGTCCTAAAACAGATTACTGCTTCGGAACCTCAATCATCACCGCATCTCCCTGGCCTCCGCCGCTGCAGATGGCCGCAATGCCGATTCCGCCTCCGCGGCGCTTCAGTTCATGCATCAGTGTTAGGATGATTCTCGCTCCGCTCGCGCCGATTGGGTGTCCAAGGGCAACGGCACCGCCGTTAACATTCACTTTCTCTTCATCAAGACCGGCAATTTTTCCGCTTGTTAAAGCAACAGCCGCAAATGCTTCGTTAATTTCAAATAGGTCAATCTCTTCCAGGGTTTTTCCTGTCTTTTTCAATAGAGCATTAATGACAAGTCCAGGGGTTTGCGGGAAATCCTTGGCTTCCACTGCAAGCGCTGTATGGCCAAGAATATAAGCTCCCGGCTTTTTGCCTTCGCGTTCTGCCCGCTCTTCGCTCATCAATACTAAGGCTGCTGCTCCGTCGTTAACGCCAGGCGCATTCCCCGCAGTGATCGTACCATCGGAGTTAAAAACCGACCCCAGCTTAGCCAGCTTTTCTAGGGAAGTATCTTTACGCGGCGATTCATCCTGGGAAACAACGATTGGCTCACCTTTTCGCTGCGGCACTTCCACCGGCACGATTTCCTCTGCCAATCTGCCGGATTCCATTGCTGCAATGGCACGTTCATGGCTTCTTAGTGCCCAGTTGTCCTGCGCTTCACGGCTGATTTCAAACTCTTTAGCTGTCGAGTTTCCGTATGTTCCCATATGGACGCCTGTGAAGCTGCAGCTTAATCCGTCATGAACCATTAAGTCCTTAACCGTTGAATCACCCATGCGCAGCCCCCAGCGCGCTTTCGGCAAAATATAAGGAGCATTGCTCATGGATTCCATGCCCCCGGCCACGATGACTTCCTCGTCACCCGCCCGGATAATCTGATCCCCTAATGTTACGCTACGCATGCCGGAAGCACATACTTTATTGATCGTTTCCGTTTTCACTTCCCATGGCAAGCCTGCTTTTCTGGCAGCCTGACGTGAAGGGATCTGGCCCTGGCCGCCCTGAAGAACGGTTCCGATAATCACTTCATCTACGTCCTCTGGATTGACGCCGGCGCGGTTCAGCGCTTCTTTTACTGCAAATCCGCCAAGGTCAGAAGCTGTAAAGCTGCTAAGCGCTCCGGCAAATTTTCCAAAAGGTGTTCTTACTCCGCTAAGAATTACGGTTTTCCCCATTAAGAATCGCTCCCTTGTACTATTAATTTAAAATGTTCTAATAATTAATTTGAAAAAAAATCGGGTCTATGAAGCAGTTCTGGTTGAAGTTAAATATCAGTGAAGGCGCGTTGGCTGACTGAACGCTCGCTCGAAAAAACCGCGAAATCAAAGGATTTTCTCCCTCATCAGCAAACAAGCAAAATTGTAAGCGCTTTATCATGTTCTATTTTACTAGAAAAATAGCAGAAATTGAAACACTTTACACAAAATTCTGGTAAAAACATTTTTCGTCAAAATGCTTTAGCTGAAATTTGCTTCAGTGCTTCAATTTCCACTTTCAATATGTTAGGATGCTAAGTTCTGGCTTTCACCTATAACAGACTTTTCGAGAATTTCGGCAACATCGTACGTATGAACCTGTTCTTCCACTTCTTTTGCTTTCGTGCCATCTGAAAGCATCGTTAAGCAGTATGGGCATCCGGAGCTGATCACGGATGGATTCACTGCGAGTGCCTGCTCTGTGCGTGAGACGTTGATGCGGTGCCCTGTTTCTTCTTCCATCCACATTAAGCCGCCGCCTGCTCCGCAGCACATGCCGGTTTCGCGGTTTCTTTCCATTTCCACAAGCTTAACGCCAGGAATGCTCTTAAGGATTTCACGAGGAGGATCGTACACCTCGTTGTAGCGTCCAAGATAGCAGGAATCATGGAATGTGATCGTTTCTTCCACAGCATATTGCGGCTTCAGCTTGCCTTCTTCTACAAGCTTAGCAAGAACTTCAGTATGGTGATAAACCTCTGCCTCTAATCCAAAATCCGGATACTCATTTTTGAAAATGTTGTAGGCATGAGGATCGATCGTTACGATCTTCTTCACTTCATTTTTCTCAAACTCTTCAATATTCTTTGTGGCAAGCTCCTGGAATAAGAACTCGTTTCCAAGACGTCTTGGTGTGTCACCAGAGTTCTTTTCTTTGTTTCCAAGGATCGCAAATTTAACGCCTGCCTCATTCATTAGTTTCGCAAAGGAAAGAGCGATCTTTTGGCTGCGGTTATCATAAGATCCCATGGAGCCAACCCAGAATAAGTATTCAAACTCTTCTCCTGCCTTTTTCATTTCCTTCACTGTCGGAACATGAACATCTTCGCGTGCTTCTCTCCAGTCTTCGCGCTCCTTGCGGTTCAGTCCCCAAGGATTTCCCTGGCGCTCGATATTGGTCATGGCGCGCTGTGCATCCGCATCCATTTTACCCTCTGTTAAAACAAGGTAGCGGCGCAGATCAATAATCTTATCAACATGTTCATTCATAACCGGGCATTGGTCTTCACAGTTTCGGCAAGTCGTACAAGCCCAGATTTCTTCTTCTGTAATGACTTCGCCAATCAGGCTAGGGCTGTATGCAAGGCCTGCAGCAGCTTCTTCTGCACCCTGGCCTGCAGCAGCAAGGGCAAGCTGATTGCCTTTCGTATTTGAAAACGCAAATGTCGGCACCCAAGGCTGCTTCGAAGTGACAACAGCACCATGATTGGTTAAATGGTCACGCAATTTCAGGATTAAATCCATCGGAGAAAGCATTTTTCCCGTGCCGGTTGCCGGACACATATTGGTACAGCGTCCGCATTCCACACATGCATAGAAATCGATCATCTGATGCTGTGTAAAATCTTCAATCTTTCCGACACCAAAGCTTTCCTGTGACTCATCTTCAAAGTCGATTGCTTTTAATTTTCCCGGATTATCCAGACGGTTGAAATATACGTTGGCCGGTCCGGCGATTAAGTGAGCGTGCTTGGATTGCGGCACGTACACAAGGAAAGCGAGAAGGAATACTAAGTGAATCCACCATGAGATGTAAAACACAACTATTGAAGCCGTTTCACCCATCCATGCGAATGCACCGGCAATCAGAGAAGCAACCGGTTCTGTCCAGGTTCCTTCATGGCCATGCCAAATCATGCCCATTCCATTGCCAAGCAGTACGGAAAGCATGAGCCCTCCGATAAAAATAAGAACGAGACCTGATTTGAATCCGCGTTTTAAACGGACAAGCTTTTCCACATAACGGCGGTGGAAAGCCCAGATTACCGCTACAAGGATCATCAGGGTCACAATTTCCTGGAAAAAGGTGAAGCCAGGATATAATGGTCCAAGCGGCAAATGCGCACCTGGCTTAATTCCCTTGATAATAAAATCGATTGCTCCAAATTGGACAAGAATGAAGCCGTAGAAAAACATCACGTGGATAATTCCGCTTTTCTTATCCTTTAAAAGCTTCTTCTGGCCAAATACGTTGACCCAGATCTTCTCAAGGCGTTCTTTCACCTTGCCGTCAAACTCCACCTTTTTGCCAAGCTTGATATATTCAATCCGCGTCTTCACAACATAGACAAACAGGCTGATGGCGTAAGCGGTTACAAGAAGAAATGCAATTAAGTTGATCCATAATAAACCGTTCATAGGCATGGTGCTCCTTTCTTCATCTTAGAAAATTTTAAAAACAATATAATTTTCTGAATTTACTCTTACTCCCATTATATTATGAATGAGCATTCAGTCAACCATTTTTAGTTAAACTTGTTCGAAAAATTTCATTATTTTCATTTATTAAATTCTTTATAAAGGTGAAAAGTCCTCCCATTTTGGGAGATTCCATGATAGAAAAAGCTCTGCAGGAAATACTAACAGGAAAATCCTGTCGAGAGGAAGATTGCATTGACTGTCTGGAATATCATTATGGCCGTTTTACTCGTCATCTCCTTATGGCTCTATATCGATTTTACATGGGGCCGGAAAAGCCATATGAAAAAGCTTGAGCGGACCGCCTTACCCATCCGGCAGTCTGATATGGAACTATTTGCAGACGGACCTGCTTTGTTTGATGATTTATTCTCCGAGCTAAGAAGAGCGCAAAAGCACATCCATATTTTATTTTATATTGTGAAGGATGATAAAATCAGCAAGGAGTTTTTAACCATTTTAAAGGGTAAAGCAAAAGAAGGAGTGGAAGTCCGCCTTTTGCTGGATTGGGCCGGAAGCTTTCCGGTTAAACGAAAAACCGTTAAGGATCTTAAAAGCAGCGGCATTAAGTTTTCGTTTGCACATGTGCCAAAGCTTCCATTTCTCTTCTATTCTTTCCAGGCCAGGAACCATCGGAAAATCACCGTTATTGACGGAAAGATCGGTTACAGCGGAGGCTTCAATATTGGCAAAGAATACATCAATCTGGATAAAAAGCTGAGTCCCTGGCGTGACTATCATTTGAAATTCCGTGGTGAAGGGGTAGAGGATCTGCAAAGAGAGTTTCTAATCGATTGGTATAAAGCAACAAAGACTGACCTGCTCGCAAACAGAGTCTATTTTCCTGAGCAGCCTGCAGGAGATTACCGCCATCAGTTCGCATCTTATAAAGGAGCATTTTTAGAAGAAAGCTTCTCCTCCTTAATTCGGAATGCGAAAAAGAGCATTACGATTGGGACACCCTATTTTATTCCGGGCAAAAGGCTTTTTCAGGATTTAATCCATGCCCTGGAACGCGGGGTAACTGTCAGGATACTTGTCCCATGCATTACCGATCATATTCTTGTTAAGGAAGCCTCCTATCTTTACTTAAGAACCTTGATTAAACAAGGAGCTTATGTGTATGAATACAAAAATGGCTTTTACCATGCGAAGGCGTTCATCATCGATGATGAAATCAGCGATATTGGAACAGCCAATTTTGATAAACGGAGCCTGTTTTTAAATTATGAAATCAATTGCTTTATTTATGACAAAGAGTTCATAAAGCAGATCAGGTCTGTTCTGGACAAAGACATAGACAATGCAAAGAGATTGACGCTAAAAGAATTAAACCGGCTGGACCCTTTACGGACATTCAAGGAAATGCTTGCCCGGTCTGTGGCAAGCTTCCTGTAAGAAAAGCGGAAGCGCCTTGCCCACGAAGGAACGCAGACTAAGAACGCCACGTCCTGTGGCAACGTCTGCATGACCCCCATCCTCCCAAAAGCTGCCGCTTTTGGTCGTGCGATGATTATGCTGACGAAGCCTTCCTTGTCCTGGGGGCCCCAAGCACAAGACGAGCGTCCTGGAAAGGCGTTCTTTGCCTTTTTAGGAGGATTGCCCGAAATGTGGAGGTGACTGCCCAGGGATGACAGGCATAAGACAGTTCCTGTAAGAAGGCGTTCTTCCTTCTGAAAAGAAATGGCTTATGACCCCGAGTCCCTAGGAGCCGCAACTAGACAGGCTTGTGACCTCGAGGGGGTAGGCTGCTTGCGCTAGACAGCTCTCGAATTACAAAGATTTACATTCTGTTAGATTATAGACCAGCATAAAGAAGGTGCTGCAAATTGAAAATAAGACTGGGATATGTTTCTCATGCCATCAGCCTGTGGGAGGCATCTCCTGCGAGAACATTGACTTTTACGCGCTATCAGCAATTGCCTGAGGAAGAAAGGCTGGAAAAGCTGAAGACCGTCACAGCAGTGAATTTGCAAAATACGTTAAGAATGCTTTATTTTAATATCGCCCATGAAATTCAGCTATATCGGCTTTCAAGCTCCATCGTACCTCTGGCCACGCATCCGGAGGTTTTATGGGATTTTGTCACACCCTTTAAGGAAAAATGGCTTGAAATTGGTGAATTGATTAAAAAACACGGGCTACGCGTCAGCTTTCACCCCAATCAATTCACCCTGTTCACATCTCCGCGTGACGATGTGACAAGAAATGCAGTCAAAGATATGGAATACCATTACCGGATGTTCGAGGCCATGGGGGTTGAAAACGAGAGCTTCATTAATATCCATATTGGCGGGGCTTATGGTGACAAGCTCACGACCATCCACCGTTTCCATGAAAATCTCAAGACACTGCCATCTCATATTAAAAAGCAAATGACACTTGAGAATGATGACAAAACCTATAACGCGGATGAAACCCTCCTGGCCTGCCAGAAAGAAAACATTCCCCTTGTGTTCGATTATCACCACCATATGGCGAACCTCGGCACCCGCCCGCTGGATGAGCTTCTCCCTGGGATTTTTCAGACGTGGGAACAAACAGGACTCAAGCCGAAAATCCACATTTCCTCTCCCAAATCAGAAAAAGCCTTCCGGTCCCATGCCGATTATGTTGACATTGATTTCATCAGGCCGCTTCTCGATCTGCTGAAAACCTTTAACCGGGATATCGATTTCATGATTGAAGCTAAAGCAAAGGACAAGGCGGCGCTTAAGCTGACAGAAGATATCAGCAGCATCCGCGGGGTGAAGAGGATTGGCGGGGCGGAGGTAGAATGGAAATAAGAAGAGCGGAGGCGCCTTGCTCACCCCCGACAAGCACAAGATGAGCCTCACGGAAAGGCGTTCTTTTTCTTTTTGGGAGGATTGACTTGTGACCTCGAGGGGGGTAGGCGCCGCAGCTAGACAGTTATCTAATTCCGAAGTTTGTCATTCGTAATGGAAGGCGTTCCGCATGCGGAACGCCCCTTTATTTTAACTGAATCTCCTTCACCTTCTGCCTCTGCTCCTCAGGCCACCAGGCCCCACAGTCTTCAGAGACTACACAGGCAGAGCACTTTTGAAGGTCGTACACCTTCATACCAGTAATCGGAGGTGAATAAAGATGCAGTGTGACAAGGTTCTCCCTGCCTGCACTCTTCATTTTGTGCACACCTTTTTTGAGAGCAAAAAAGAAGGAGTCTTTGGACTTTATCTCTGCAAAAAGCTCAATTGGGACGTCTTCCTTCACTTCATAAACAGTATTTTCCACATCTCCATTTAACACTTGAATCCATCCCTTTGAATTTCCATGATCATGCGGGGCGCATTCTATATCTGACCAGTTCATGACGAGCAGCTCCACTTCTTCACTTTGGTAAAGCAGCTTGCGGTAGTAGGGTTTTCCATCTGCCGGCTGCAAGTGAGGAAACAACTCCTCAAGTTTGATATCAAGTGATGCCAAAGCCTTTCTAAGTTCTTCTGCAGAAGGTGATTTCAATGAATCCAAACTGTTTTTAAACCGTTCCTTCAAGGCCATTAAACGACTCCCCCTTTACTCTGGATTATCGTTTCCTCCATGAAAAATATTTCAGCTGACCATTCACCATAATCACTCCTATAATAATTATGATCCCGCCCATGAAGCTTATGAAGAAAATTTTTTCACGAAGCAATAAAACGGCCGCAATAAAGGTAAATAGCGGCTCCATATAGATAAACATTGATACTTTGGAAGCTTCCAAAACCTCGAGAGCCTTGGACCAGTACCAGTAGCCAATCCCCGACACAAATATGCCCAGAAACAATATATGAGCCCATTCAGAATCGGATAAAAGATGGAACTTCTCCCACCCTCTGTCTCTCATTAAAAAGGGAATGGTCAACACGCATCCAAGCAAACTCATATAAAAAGTGACCACAAGGGAAGGAAGCTTAATTTGCAGTTTTCTCACCAAAATCGAATATACGGCCCAATTCAGTGTACTTAGGATCATGAGGAAATACCCTATATTTAAAGCAAATCCCAGCGTCTGGCCGCTTCTCGCTCCTGTTACCATGAGGACCCCGGAAATCGCAGTTAAAATGCCCAGCGTCTTAAGAAATGTCAATTTTTCATGGAGAAAAATCATGGAGAGAAGCACGGTAAAAACAGGTGAAAAAGAAATGATCCACCCCGCAGATGAGGCGTCTATTGTCTTTAGAGCTGATACCTGGATGACCTGATGGATGAAAACGCCGAGTACACCGAGAACAATTAAATGGGGAATATATTTGAGCGGAATCTGGAGCGGATATCTTTTCAAGAGAAGCACAAGGAGCAGAAAAGCTGCCCCGATGGCAAACCGGAGCATGATCAATGTATAAGGGTCCAGCTTATCCAAAACAGCTTTTGTGGAAACAAAAGAGACTCCCCAAAAACTGATCGAAATGGTTGCGTAAAAAGAGGCTGCCAATTGTGGCTTCATGGGCGAGCATGTCCTTTCGGGAAGGTTTCTACCATGATATGCTCGTCCCGAAGTAAAATGCGGAGTTTAGTTTGATTTACTTGCGGATTGTATGCAAAATTTATTATTTTTTTGCTGATTTGCCGGGTTGGCTGACTAATTTTCTGAGGATTAGCCCGTAACTTTTTGGTTTGCTGCCTGTTTTCGGTTTGTTTGCAGGTTTACCAGGTTTGTTTGCTTTTTTCCTGATTTGTTTGCCAATTTTAGCTATTGTTTGCTGATTTCCCAGGTTTATTTGCAACATTCCGGATTTATTTGCAAAGTTCACATTTAGACATAAAGGGTGCCCATAACTTACGTGGACACCCTTTTCCATTATCTCAATATTCCCTGCAGCCAGGGCAGAACCACTTCATATGCTTTAAACCCGAGGTAAATGCCGACTATCCCCATAATGCCAGGCAGTGCGGGCGGTGCGGGAATCGGCAGCTTCATGAAAGCAAAGACAAATCCGACGAGAAATCCTGTAAGTATGGATAAAAGAACGATTTTCATGAGATCCTCCTAAAATAACATATGCCTTTAGCTTTCCCTTTTTCGTCAAAAACATGAAAAAGCCGGCACCTATAAGTGCCAGCTTTTAGTTTTACATTTTTTCCGGAGCAGATACTCCGATTAATTTCAGTGCGTTCTTCAAGGTAGTCTGGACTGCTTTGATCAGTGCCAATCGGGCTTTGGTTCTTTCCGGATTTTCCGCATCCAGTACTTTTTCAGCATTATAGAAGCTGTGGAAAGAAGAAGCCAGTTCATAAATATAGTTCGTGATTCTGTGCGGCATGCGCTTTTGCGCAGCTTCGCCGACAGCCTGCGGGAATTCGCCGATTTTCTTCAGAACGTCGATTTCCTTTTCTGCCTGAATCAGGGAGTAATCTGCAGCTTCGGCAGACATGCCCTGTTCTTCACCCTGGCGCAGGATGCTGGAAATACGCGCGTGTGCGTACTGGGCATAGTAAACAGGGTTTTCATTTGATTGTGAGACAGCCAGATCAAGGTCAAAATCAAGATGCGTATCTGCGCTTCTCATCGCGAAGAAATAGCGTGTTGCGTCCAGACCTACTTCTTCCACAAGGTCACGCATCGTTACCGCTTTGCCGGTACGTTTGCTCATCTTCATTTTTTCGCCGTTTTTGTACAAGTGTACAAGCTGAATGATTTCGACTTCGAGCGCCTCACGGTCATAACCAAGCGCCTGGATGGCCGCTTTCATGCGCGGAATGTAGCCATGGTGGTCAGCACCCCAAATGTTGATCAGCTTTTCAAAGCCTCTTTCAAGCTTGTCTTTATGGTAAGCGATATCTGGAGTCAGATATGTGTAAGAGCCGTCATTTTTAATAAGAACACGGTCTTTGTCATCACCGAAAGCAGTTGAGCGGAACCAGGTTGCACCCTCTTCTTCGTAGATGTGGCCGTTATCCTTCAATGCCTGAAGGGCTGTGTCGATTTTGCCATTATTATAAAGAGATGTTTCAGAATACCAAACATCAAATGGCACACGGAAATCTTCCAGATCCTGCTTCAGCTTTGCCATTTCATATTTCAGGCCGTATTCACGGAAAAAGTCAAAACGCTCTTTTTCATCCGCATGTACATACTTATCGCCATACTCATCAGCCAGCTTTTTGCCGATGCCGATGATGTCTTCGCCATGGTAGCCGTCAGCCGGCATTTCTTTTTCAAGGCCAAGAGCCTGGAAATATCGCGCTTCAACCGATAGAGCCAAATTGTTAATCTGGTTGCCGGCATCATTGATATAGTACTCACGGGAAACCTCATAGCCAGCTTTGTCTAAAATGTTGCATAGGGAGTCGCCGACAGCTGCCCCGCGGGCATGTCCAAGATGCAAGTCCCCTGTTGGGTTAGCTGAAACAAACTCGACCTGGATCTTCTGGCTGTTTCCAACTGTTGTTTCTCCGTACCGATCTCCTGCTTCCAGAACGGCAGGAATCAGATCAGTCAAATAAGAATTATTCATGTAAAAATTAATGAAGCCAGGTCCTGCGATTTCAATTTTTTCAATTGAAGCCTTTGAGCTGTCAAAATGAGCAATAAGCTCCTCTGCAATCATTCTTGGCGCTTTTTTTGCCACACGTGCTAATTGCATTGCCATATTCGTGGAATAGTCTCCATGAGCCTTTTCCTTCGGGATTTCCAGAATTACATCAGGAATCTGCTCTTCCGCTGCTAAGCCAGCCTTTACAACCGCATCCTTAATTTCCTGCTTTAATTTGCCTTGCACCTGCTCAACTATGTTCATTGTTCTCCTCCTCAAACGTAATCGCCAAATGATATGTACCTGCCTGGGATCCCTGCATTTTCAGATCGTATAAAATATCAATCGAACCTTCACCAGATTCGTGATCATATTGATGGACCATACGCTTTGTCACCGTGCCCATTTCAAACACTCCGTAAGGCGTTTCATAGCTGCCGCGGAGCTTTTTATTCATTCTAAAAGGGAGCCTCATCTTTACGGCGCCGCTTCGTAAAATCAGTCCGTCTGCATCGGACATTTTTATGATCGTCTTTACTGTTCCCTCTTCCATTACTTCATCATACTGAAGGAATCGGGCAGAATCTTTTATATAGTATCGGCCAAAAGCAGTCAATTCAAAAGTCTCTTTGCTGCCAAGCTTGCGAATATCTGTCTTCACATTAATCTTCACAGGCATTTGTTCCGCTGAGCGACTGGACAACGGCAACACTTCCTTTTCATCATATATAACTATATAAGTATAAATACTCGCTGGGGAAAGTGCAAGAAGGTGACAGAAAGAAAAGCGGAAGCGCCTTGCCCACCCCCGACAAGCACAAGACGGGCCTCCCAGAAAGGCGTTCTTTGCCTTTTTGGGAGGATTGGCTTGTGACCTCGAAGGGGTGGGCGCTGGAGCTAGACAGTTATCGACGTTCAGTATTTCTTGAATAAAAAAACGGAGACCGAAGTCCCCGTTTATTTTTTATTAACCCATCCAAGAATCATTTCCCGGATCAGTTTGCTTGCTGTATTGGCTGTTTGTTCAGATGGATCATAGATGGGCGCAACCTCGACAAGGTCTGCTCCAACGACTTTAACATCTGAATGGGCAATTTCATGAATAGAAGCAAGAAGCTCTCTTGATGTGATGCCGCCTGCGTCGACTGTGCCTGTTCCCGGCGCGTGGGCAGGGTCCAGAACATCAATATCAATGGTTACATAGACCGGACGTCCTGCAAGCTTAGGAAGAATATCTTTCAATGGCTTGTGCACTTCGAATTTTGAAATGTGCATGCCGACTTCCTTTGCCCACTGGAATTCTTCTTTCATGCCGGAACGGATGCCAAAAGAATAGATATTGCCAGGACCAATCAAATCAGCTGCTTTGCGGATTGGCGTTGAATGAGATAATGGCTCCCCTTCATAATCCACACGAAGGTCTGTATGGGCGTCCATGTGGATAATCGCCAAATCTGGATATTTTTTGTACATTGCTTTGATGACAGGCCAGGAAACCAAATGTTCTCCGCCCATGCCAAGCGGAAATTTATCCTCCGCCAGAAGCTGATCGATAAACTCCTCAATCATATCGATGCTTTTCTGCGGATTTCCGAATGGCAGCGGAATATCGCCGGCATCATAATATTTTACCTCTTCAAGCTCACGGTCCAGATATGGGCTATACTCTTCAAGCCCGATTGACACTTCTCGGATACGGGCAGGGCCGAAACGGGAGCCCGGACGATAGCTGACTGTCCAGTCCATTGGCATTCCATAAATGACCGCTTCACTTTCCTCATAACTAGGATGGCTTTTAATAAACACATTGCCTGAATAGGCTTCATCAAAACGCACCAAGGTCATCCCTCACTTTTTATGTATTCAAGAAGGCTGCTCTGAAACGCAGCCTGTCCATTACTTCACTAAATCTGCAACAAATTTAGGCAATACAAATGCCGCTTTATGCAATTCTTTCGTATAGTATTTTGTTTCGATCTCATGGAAGCGATCTTCGCTTACTTCTAATGGATCGTATTTTTTAGATCCGATTGTGAACGCCCACATGCCGCTTGGGTAAGTAGGGATATTCGCAGTGTAAAGACGAGTGATTGGGAAAATTTCTTTCACATCGCGCTGTACGTTGCGGATAAGGTCCGCTTTGAACCAAGGGTTGTCAGACTGGGCCACAAAGATGCCGTCTTCTTTTAAGGCTTTAGAGATTCCAGCATAGAAGCCTTTCGTGAATAGATTTACCGCAGGTCCTACCGGCTCAGTTGAGTCAACCATGATCACGTCATATTCATTTTCGCTTTCGGCAATGTGCATGAAGCCATCGCCTACCTGCACATCAACGCGAGGGTCATCAAGCTTGCCTGCAATCTCAGGAAGGAATTTTTTTGAGTACTCAATAACCTTTCCATCGATATCCACTAGAGTCGCCTTTTTCACGCTTGGGTGCTTAAGGACTTCACGGATGACGCCGCCGTCACCGCCGCCAACAACAAGAACGTTTTCAGGGTTTGGATGTGTGAACAAAGGAATATGCGCAACCATCTCATGGTAAACAAACTCATCCTTGATTGAAGTCATAACCATGTCATCAAGAAGAAGCATATTGCCCCACTCTTCTGTTTCCACCATATCAAGCTTCTGGAATTCTGTCTGTTCTGTATGTAAAGTACGCTTCACCTTCATCGTGATGCCAAAGTTCTCTGTTTGTTTCTCTGTAAACCAAAGTCCCATTCTTTAATCATTCCTTCCATAAAAAAATGAATTATCACTAAAGAGCAGCAAAAAGCATTTTCATCTTTTATACTTCCCTAACATGCAAATAACAAACACAGAAAAAGTATAGATGAATCTAGCAAAATTGCAAGAAAAATTTCGCTAATTAGTAGAGAAAGATGTTTAAAATCGCTCTGTTTTTTCAATACTGATACATAGAGCACTTATTAGGGAATTATTTGGATACTTCGCCGCACTTATCGGTCAGCTTTTAATTTTATCGGCCACTTTGGAACCTTTATCGGTCAGTTTTTATCTTTTTGGTCACTTGGCGCTGTATCAACTTTTCACTATAAAAAACAGATAAATAGGGGGTGCTTGATATGGAATTAATGACGGATCAGCGTTTTCGAAAAACGATGAAATATTTGCGTGCGGTTCTCATTATTAGCTTAATAGGAATGGCTTTTGCCGCCGTGATGATCGGAGGCATTCTGGTATATGCCAAAATTTTGGGGCCGCCTCCGCTCGCCGTTCCGCAATCGACTTTATTTTTCTCGGATGATGGCACGGTTATCGGTGAAAGCAGCAACGGCCAAAAACGCTATTGGGCACCACTCGATGACATCAGCCCGCATTTAATTGATGCGACGGTCTCGATAGAGGATAAGAATTTTTTCGAGCACAATGGATTTGATTATAAAAGGATCGCAGGTGCCGCCCTCGCTGATATAAAGGCAATGGCCAAAGTTCAGGGTGCCAGCACCATCAGCCAGCAATATGCCCGCAACCTGTTTCTTGAACATGAAAAAACCTGGAAGCGGAAATTGCTTGAGGCCTTTTATACCATCAGGCTTGAGATGAATTATACGAAAAAGGAAATCCTTGAAGGCTATTTAAATACGATTTATTACGGCAATGGAGCTTACGGCGCACAGGCAGCAAGCCAGTTCTATTTCGGGAAGGATGCAAGTGAGCTGTCATTAGCTGAGGCTTCCATTTTATCCGGCATCCCTAAGGGTCCTGGCATCTACTCGCCATTTGCATCAGCAGAAAAAGCAGATCAGCGTCAGAAAGTGATTCTGCAGACGATGGTGAAGAACGGGCTCATCAGCCAAAAAGAAGCAGATCTTGCGGCAGCAGAAGAGCTTGAGCTGGTTGGCGAGCACATGCACCCAAGATCGAAAACAGCCCCTTATTTTCAGGATGCTGTCCGCAATGCTCTTAAAACACAGCTGAATCTGGATGACCGTACGATTGAATTGGGCGGATTAAAGGTTTATACCACTTTGAATCTGAAGGAACAGGAAATCGCGGAAGAAACAATAGATAAGCTTATTTCAAAAGACTCGGAGATTCAGGTCGGAGTTGTTGCCATGAATCCGAAAAACGGGTATGTGAAAGCAATGGTTGGCGGACGTGATTATGAGGCAAGTCCCTTTAACCGTGCAGTCCAGGCAGTCAGGCAGCCAGGATCGACGATAAAGCCTCTTCTCTATTACGCGGCATTGGAGCAGGGCTTCACCCCTTCCACCCCAATCCGGAGCGAGCAGACGACTTTTCGGTTTGAAGACGGTACGCCGGACTACACACCGCATAACTTCAACAGCAAGTATGCGGATGACGATATCACAATGGCCCAGGCCCTTGCTCTATCTGACAATGTCTACGCGGTGAAAACTCATTTATTTTTAGGGGAAGAGACGCTTGTCAATACAGCCAAGAAATTTGGCATTACCTCTAAGATGGCGAAGGTGCCGTCCCTTGCACTCGGCACATCCGGCATGAGAGTCATTGAGCTTGCCAACGCTTACAGCATGTTCGCCAATGGAGGGAAAAAGATCTCCCCGGTACTGATTAAGCGTGTGGAGAACCATAAAGGCGAAGTCATCTACGAGCAGGAGCCATTCCAGATGAAGATTCTGAAGCCTGACCTTGCTTTCGTTATGACCCACATGATGACAGGTATTTTTGACCGGAAGCTGAACGGTTATGCCCAAGTAACGGGAAGCACAGTCATCAACGATATGACCCGCCCTTACGCCGGCAAGTCCGGTTCAACAGAAACAGACAGCTGGATGGCCGGCTTTACACCACAGCTTGTCACAGCGGTATGGACCGGCTATGACAAAGGCCAGGTCATTACAAAAACCGTTGATAAAACGTATGCCAAAAACATTTGGATCCGGTTCATGGAGGAAGCCCATAAAGGAAAGCCGGCCAAGGAATTCAAAGCGCCCAAAGATACAGTCGGCGTCTACATTGATCCATCCAACGGGAAAATTGCCGGGGAAAACTGCCCGGTCAAGCGCCTAACCTACTTCGCAGAAGGCACAGAACCTGCGGAATACTGTACAGACCACTTGAGCCATAAAGAAGAGAATAAAACTGAGCAGCCGGAAAAGAAGCCTGACACACCTTGGTATAAGAAACTGTTTCGGTGGGCTTCGTAACGGTGACCACTTGTAAAACTGGTATAGGTGCCTGTCACTTTAATAAAAGTGAAAAACCCCGGGGTCCGAATCCCGGGGTTTTTCATGTCCTAGTGCTATATTGTGCCTTCACACTGTTAAATAGTTTACTTTTTTTATTGGAATTGTACAAGTAGTTAGAAAATCACGTCAAAAAAATGTCACAATTTCGTCACAAAATTAGACTTTTTTTCTAAATGGCTTGTAAATCTTTTTTTAGCTGTTCCGCTGATCTTTCCCACATGCCGGCGTCATGGTTTTTCAGGAAATCTGCCAGAACTTTTTTGGATTTCTCGTCCATATGATCCACTATGATGTGTCTTTTAATCGATTTATCCATGCGGTTCACATGCTCTGGCAGCGATTTGTAGCCCCGGCGGATTTCTCTGTCGACCGTCATCTCACATGCAGTAACACCTGCATAATAAGCGCCTCCCTCTTTGCGGTCAATGGTGACCCAAATCAGCCAGTACGGCTTCCCGTTAGGCACTTCTTCTTTGGTTTTCAAAAACTTGATGCCTTTTTCAACAGGGCTGCGCGCATGCATGGCGCCCACTTCAATAGACGCCTCACCGGCATCCACATCAATAATAACCGGTGTCACATTATCAAGGCTCAGAGTCCCGACCCCAAAACCGCCATGTCCTTCAGTCGGGTCGCTCTTGATAATATTAAAATCGAGTTTCTTTTTCTTTTTTTCTTCCATTTTCAAGTCCTCCTAAGCAAAAATTAGGCTCTTATTATTATGTCATAAATATTTCATAGAAAAAATCATTTAGGCCGCTCGCAAGTACCGGCAATACGGTGTTAAATATCGGCTGGATGGTGTATTGATCCAGCGGTGTAATGACAAGAATAAGGAAAATAACGGAGCCATACGCCTCAAACTGAGTCATTTTCGGGCGAATATGGGCTGGCGCCAAATCTTCAATAATTCTGTAGCCATCAAGCGGCGGAAACGGCAGCAGGTTGAATACAAACAGCACTAAATTCAGCTGAATAAAGATATTCAGGAAATCTGCCACAAACGCTGGAAATGAAGCTGCGAGTCCAGTTCCGGCAAGAGCATACCAGATGAAAAAACCCAGGACAGCCATCACCAGATTGGATATCGGTCCCGCAATTGAAACAGATATCCCGGCAAGCTTCGGATTTTTGAAAAAGAAGCGGTTGACCGGTACCGGCCTGGCCCATCCGAAACCGGCAATAAAAATCAGGATTGTTCCAATCGGATCCAGATGCTGCATGGGATTTAGTGTTAATCTGCCCTGATTTTTTGCAGTGGGATCTCCAAACTTATAAGCCACATAGGCATGGGCAAATTCATGGACCGTAAAGGCAATCATCAATGTTACCGCGACATAGGGAATCTCCCTGAGAGAAAACGCCAAAAATTGTTCCAAATGCCAAAACTCCCTCTCCTGCCGGCTGAAATGCCAGGCTTTATTTATACATACTATGTAGGAAAAGCCGATGCTATTTACCTAAAAGTATACATGAACGCCTGAGCAAAGGGAATCAGGCTTGCACATTGCGAGAAAAAGTGGAAAAATACAAGCATAAATAGTGAGGAGGAAAAGAAAATGCCATACGTAACCGTTAAAATGCTTGAAGGCCGCACTGAAGAACAGAAAAAAGCGCTCGCTGAAAAAGTAACAGCTGCCGTAAGCGAAACGACTGGAGCCCCTGAAGATAAAATCGTCGTATTTATCGAAGAAATGTCCAAAAATCACTATGCTGTCGGCGGAAAACGCTTAAGCGATCAGTAGAATTGCGTAAATAAGGCAGTTTTCCATTACGGAAGCTGCTTTTTTATGGTTTTTTGCATAATGAGAGGTTTTACTTGCGGATAAAGAAATTTATTTGTACATAGACCGATTTTACTTTCGCATAAAAAATCTTATTTGCACATAGTATGATTTTACTTTCGCATAAAAAAATTCCGTGCGGATAACCTGATTTATGTGCGGTAAGACTTTTTCAGCAAAAAAGAAGAGCCAGGCGCTTAATGCAGCCCGGCTTTTTCTCTTAAGCTTCCAATATATTGATACGCCTGTTCCACTTCTTCATCCGTGTAGCGCTGTTTGCTTTTTAGGGTAAAGACTTTTTCTTTCACTTCTTCTTTTGGGAGGTCATTAAAATAAAGGACCGTTGAGACGAGTTCAAGGAATCTTGCATTCTGGCCGTTCATATCAAGCAGGCAATCCTGCAGACTGGGCATTTCGACTGCATTAATGTCCAGAAATTCCTTGCCGGTTTCAGTAAGGGTGTATCGATACTGGTAATAGCCGCCCTTTTTTTCCTTTACTTCGTTTAAAAATCCCATGTTGCAGAGTTCTTCGACCCTTAGTGTCAATTCTTCCGAATATGGCCCGTAAAAGTGAAATTGAAATCTTTCCTGAAAGGGAAATGCGATGTTTTTGGCGATATATATCATTTTCTGCAGCTTTTTCCGTCCCACGATTTCTTCAGAGACTGCAATGGCATGCATTAGTTTAGCGTGATCCTTTAACAAAGCTCTTCATCTCCTACTCCGTTTTTTCCCGTATCTATAGAAAACCAATTATGTAGTTTTAATCGATTTCCAGCAGCGTTCTAATCTGTTTTTTAATGTTTGGCTTTTTGCTGTCGTCTGCAATAAAATCAGCCGGATAGTAAAGCTTATGATCAGTGCGTCGTTTCCCGGAAATGGCATCCACGATCTCCGATTCGCGGGAAAGCTCGCGAATATCCCCATTTTTCAGCAGCAAATGGATCGGCAATCTTTCTTCTTCCTCGCCAGGACGGTAAAAATCATAAGGCAAATCAGATGAAGAATCGACGACCAGGTAATATTCCGGATCGATGCCTGCCTTTTTGAACAAAGCCGACAGCTCCGCCAGCTTCTTGTACTCTTTCGCCGGGTCGAATTCCACATATTTATATAAATTCCGGTCCATAAATCGGCAGCAGAGATCTTTCAGTATCGGATCTTCTTCCTCCTGCCACATCTGAAAATAATAAAGAATAATAGCTTCATCGAGCTTTATATAATCTTCAAGAGTGATTTCACCATTGAATAAAGAATAAAAATGGATTGGATCATATTTAAACCTGTATTTCTGTTCATGCAAATCTTTCGCGCGATGAAGGATTTTGGTCAGGATCACCTCGGCACTGCGTGTAACCGGGTGGAAATACACCTGCCAATACATCTGATACCGGCTCATAATGTAATCCTCAACGGCATGCATCCCGCTCTGTTTGATCACGACCTGGTCTTCCCGCGGCCTCATGACACGCAGGATCCGCTCCATGTCAAAGTGGCCATAACTGACACCCGTAAAGTAAGCATCCCTCTGCAGATAATCCATCCGGTCCGCATCAATCTGGCTGGAAATCAGGCTGACGACCAGCTTATTTTTAGAAGTTTTGGCAATCACATCTGCCACTTTCTGAGGAAAATCGGCACTTACCCTGGTGAGCACCTGATGGACCTCGGTATCGCCGAGAATGATTGCCCTCGTATAATGTTCATGATCGAGGTCGAATACTTTTTCGAAGGAGTGTGAGAACGGGCCGTGTCCCAAATCATGGAGAAGTGCCGCGCATAAGGTCAGGATGCGGTCTTCTTCATCCCATTCCGGCCTGCCCAAAAAGACGTCATCGGAAATGCGCCGCACAATCTCGTAAACTCCGAGCGAGTGGTTAAAGCGGCTATGCTCAGCACCATGGAAGGTTAAATAAGTTGTCCCGAGCTGCTTAATTCTTCTAAGACGCTGAAACTCTTTTGTCCCGATTAAATCCCAGATTACTCTGTCTCTTACGTGTATGTAACGATGAACGGGATCTTTAAATACTTTTTCCTCACTTAACTTTTCCGCTGAATATGCCATTCCGTACCCTCCGCTTTTCCTGTGTCCACGAGTTCCAAACCTGCTGTTCCCATTTTCTGGCGTATACCTATTATATCCCGATCACGGTGTCAATTCATCACAAAATTCTTTGTTTTTCATGGCTGTTCGACAGAAACCGCAATACAGCAATCATCTTCCCTGGAAATATTTTTCGACTTTTCTAAAAACGAATATTGCCTCCTAAGTCTATTTACCAATCGAAGCTCAATCATAAACTCAGGCAAAAAATAAAATCACCTCAGGACAGGAGTCAGGGTGATCTTTATTTTTTCAGCTTTTTATTAATTTTCTCCATCAATTCCTCTTCCGTCAGTGCGGCAAGGGGACGGTTATTGACGAAAGCAAATGTTTTTTTGCGGCCTGGCCCGCAATAGGACTGGCAGCCGACATCAATTTTTGCTTCAGGATCTATTTCTTTTAATCGCGGTATTAATGTCTTCAGATTTACAGCCTGACAATCGTCGCAAACACGAAATTCGTTTGCCATTTTATTACAACCCTTTCTGCGGTCAATCTTTTATATTATGCGCTCCCCGTTCCGGGAGCTTTAACAGCGCATGGCGCGCCTCGTCATCTTCTTCGTTAAAGCATATCCGCTGCAAAGCATTCCTATTCAGATAAAAAGGACTGCCCTGCCAACTGCTACAGGCTATTTTAAAACTTATCCAGCTCTATTGCAAGCTGTAATCATTAACTTGGGTGGTGAATCTTAGTAATCTTCACAAAACCGCCATACGTATCTAGCGAAAAATAAAATTTTAAAAAAATCTACTATCCTTTTAATCACCTTTGTATAAAATCTGCCAAGTTTGTCCATCCTTTAACTAAGGCAACAGCAAAAAGTAATAATTTAGGGAGTTGAGGTTACATGAAAATACGTCAGGACGCTTGGACAGATGAAAACGATTTATTGCTGGCAGAAACTGTTTTGCGGCATGTGAGGGAAGGCAGCACTCAGTTAAACGCTTTTGAGGAAGTTGGGGACAAGCTGAACCGCACATCTGCGGCATGCGGATTCCGCTGGAACGCTGTAGTGAGGCACCAGTATGAAAAAGCACTTCAATTAGCCAAGAAACAGCGCAAGCAGAGACAAAGAATGCTAGGAAAGGATCAGGGCGGCAAAAAGAAACTCTTATACTCTCCGCCGGTTCCAACTATGCAGGAGGTTGAAGCAGCGCCAATTAAGACAAATGCGGTCCTACCGCCATCACCGGCAGATTTTTACGAAGAGCGCACAGAGGATGAATCGCATATCCAAACAGAGACGGTCTCATCCTTCACCTATTCAGAGCCGGTTTATACTGCGCCTGCACAGCTGGATATGGATACCGTTATCACATACTTGCAAACATTGAATCATTCAGGCATTCAGCTTGATATACTAAAGAGTGAGAATGAAAGATTGAAGCGGGAAAATGCCGATCTCAGAAGCCGAAATGAAGAGCTTGAAGGCAAAATCGGCGAATTGGAGCAGAATACGGTAACCATTCAGGAAGATTACGAGACACTGATGAAAATCATGAACAGAGCCCGCAATTTTGTTCTGTTTGATGAAGAAGAAAGGCCGGCATCCAAGTTTAAAATGGACCGCAACGGCAATTTGGAAAGAGTAGCTGAATAAGAAAAACTAAAAGCGCCTTGCCCGCCCAAGGGTGCAGGCGCTGAAAATTCTAAAACAAAAAAGGTGTTCCCGGCAGCGGGAGCAGGAGAAAATGGCAGCAATTCCTTTCAAGGAGGGCCGCAGATCGTTTATGACTGCGGCTCTTCTTTTATTTATTCGCTGCCAAGTACTTTCTCATTCCGTTCTATCACACGGCGGTAATAGGCTTCAAACAGGCCTGCTTCCACATTTGTCAGCTGCCCTGCATAAAGGCGGCCTGCTTTCTTTTTCAATGACTGCAAAAAGCGGAGCATCACATCCTGTACCGTCAGCTCTGTACCCAGCAATTCCGATAGTGATGCCATCACAGCCGGCTGAATTTCAGGGTACTGGAACTTTGTCTGTTCTTCTTTTTTAGCAAGAGAATAGAATTTGCCAATCAAATCGGCCCGCTCACTTCCGCTGCCATCCACGCACAGATAGATCTGGACCGCCACGCCATTGCGGAGGCGCCTTTGCGAGATGCCGGCAAACTTTTGTCCCCCGATGCTTAAATCATAGCTTCCCGGGCAATAGGAGCCGACAATTTCACGCGCTTCTATTTGTATATGAAAATCGAAAAACATCTCTTGGATGAGCATCCACATCGCATCATATCCGCGGTTTATATCAATTCCCTTTTCACTTTCAGGAAAAATCAGCGAAATATTCAGGACCCCTTGATCCAGGACAACTGCCAGGCCGCCGGAATTTCGTACAATCACTTCGTACCCCTGGCTCTTTAAAAACTGGATGCCTTCAGTTAAAAAAGGCAGCTTCGTATCCTGGATTCCAAGCACAATGGTATTATGGTGAACCCATGTCCTCGCGGTCGCAGGCGCCTCACCCGATCCGACAGAAGCACATAGTGTATCGTCCATCCCGAAAGAGTGCAGGGCATTTAAGTGGATGCCTGCAGCAGACTGGTCAATAACCCTCCATTCTTCCTGAAACAGCAAGTCTTGTAGCGAATTCATCTTCATTTGATCCCCTTTTGCCGATATTCGAGTTAATCGGCAGAATTTATCTATTTAACGGCCAAATCAGCTGGTTTATCAGCCTAAGTTATAGTTTTATCGGCCAAATATGGCATTTAAACGGCCAAACTTGAGCCTTTATCGGCCAAAGGCCCATAACAGATACATTATAGCAAAAAAGCCAGTCACAAGGGACCGGCTTCTAAGCTGCTGTATTATTGATGTAAAGCTTGAGCTGCAGTAATTAAAGCAAGCTTGTAAACGTCTTCCTCGTTGCAGCCGCGGGACAGGTCATTAACCGGACGGTTCAAGCCTTGAAGGATTGGTCCCACTGCCTCGAAGTTTCCTAGGCGCTGGGCAATTTTGTAGCCGATGTTTCCGGCTTCCAGGCTAGGGAAAACAAATACATTTGCATCTCCCTGGATTGGTGAATCCGGAGCTTTTTTCTCAGCTACCGATGGAACGAATGCCGCATCAAACTGGAATTCCCCATCGATGATTAATAGCGGATCGCGAACTTTAGCCGCTTCAAGTGCCGCCGCAACTTTTTCCGTTTCAGGTGACTTGGCAGAGCCCTTTGTTGAGAAGCTCAGCATGGCCACACGCGGTTCGATATCGAACATTCTGGCTGTTTTCGAGCTTTCAATCGCGATTTCCGCCAGGTCCTGGCTGTCCGGTGAGATGTTGATGGCACAATCGGCAAAAACATATTTCTCATCGTCACGGACCATGATGAATACACCAGATGTTTTGCGCACGCCTTCTTTTGTTTTAATGATTTGAAGAGCCGGGCGCACTGTGTCAGCTGTTGAATGGGCAGCACCACTCACAAGGCCGTCTGCTTTGTTCGCATAGACAAGCATGGTTCCAAAATAGTTTTCATCAAGAAGGATCCTGCGTGCATCTTCTTCTGTCGCTTTGCCTTTGCGTCTTTCAACAAATGCAGCCACAAGCTCATCCATCATTAAAAAGTTATTTGGGTCATAAATTTCAGCTGATTCCAGGCTGATATCCATGTCTTTTGCTTTCGCTTCAATTTCTGCGATGTTTCCAATAAGGATCGGAGTGATGATTTTTTCCGCAGCCAATCTTCCTGCAGCCGCTAAAATACGCTCATCCTGTCCTTCCGGAAAAACGATTCTTAAATTCTGCCCTGTTACTTTTTCTTTCAATACTGTGAATAAATCACTCATGCTAATTCCTCCTACGGCACTAAATTTCCGTTCAATTCAATAGAAATTATCCTATATACTCCCTTAGAATACTCCTCATCCTAAGAATTTCAAGGAGTTCACATACTGTTAGCGTTTACAACAAAAAAGTTTTTGTTTTCGGTAAATTTCCAATAATAAATATCCTTCTGACAGTCCACCTTTATACCTTTTTAAGATATCCATAATCCCCTCTTTGTAAACGGGAATTTGCGGTGACAGACACCTATGCCAGTTCGGCAAATTGGTATAGGTGCCTGTCACCCTGCTGAATTCCAACATTTCAAGTTTTGTACACATGTTAATTGGAGAAACTATGTTATAGTAATGATGAGAATTTTAGTACATATTAGGAGTGATTATAATGAGTGAAGCAGCAGTAACGCTTGATGGCTGGTATTGTTTACATGACTTCCGCACAGTTGATTGGACAACTTGGAAAATGGCTCCCAGCGAAGAGCGTCAGGCAGCGATCCACGAATTTATGGCCCTAGTGGACAAGTGGAATACAACACAAAGCGGGAAAAACGGCAGCCATGCCCTTTATACAATTGTCGGCCAAAAAGCTGATTTTATGATGATGATCTTAAGGCCTACAATGGAAGAGCTAAATGAAATTGAAAACGAATTCAACAAAACTAAGTTAGCTGAATTCACGATCCCTGCTCATTCATATGTTTCTGTTGTCGAGCTGAGCAACTACCTGCCGGCAGGAGAAGATCCTTACCAGAATCCTCAGATCCTGGCACGCCTTTACCCAGAACTTCCGAAAGCAAAGCATGTCTGCTTCTATCCGATGGACAAGCGCCGCCAGGGCAATGACAACTGGTACATGCTTCCGATGGAAGACCGCCGCAATATGATGCGCAGCCACGGCATGATCGGGCGCCAGTATGCAGGAAAGGTAAAGCAGATCATCACAGGTTCAGTCGGCTTCGACGATTACGAATGGGGCGTTACCCTCTTCTCTGATGATGTTCTTCAGTTTAAAAAGCTTGTTTATGAAATGCGCTTCGATGAAGTCAGTGCCCGCTACGGTGAATTCGGCTCCTTCTTCGTTGGCAACATCCTTGAAGAGGACAAGGTTGAAAAATTCCTTCACTTATAATGTTTAAAACTCCCGGCTTCTGCTGGGAGTTTTTCTTTTTCCGGAGGTCATAAAAAAACATGCCTCTACATAGTAATGAAATAGTGAGTTTCTCTTATACCTAGGCAATTCTCTTATCCGCAGCATCATGGCTTATTAAAGAGAGGTGAAGAGATTGGAGTTATCCCTTACACCGAGGAAGATGTTAAGCTCCTCGGCCGGCTCATGCGTGCGATGGGAAGCACGGCATGCTGATGGTTGGGAATGTGAGGGGTTAACCATGTCCGGGGTGAATGTCTGGGCCTTCAAGGATACCTGCTCCATCAGGAGAATGGTCTATCAGAACCCAAGCGGGATTGAAGCCAACCAAAAAGGCAATTTTTATCAAGGTGCGTGGCAGTGAGATTGACCTCGCCCGCAAAGTAATAAGCGGTCACCAACACTACTCTGCCAGCAGTGCATTATGGTTCTTTCGGCCACAAGGCAGCTGCCCGGCCCAATGGTACAGCCAAGGGAATGCCGGACGGTTTAAAGCCCATTGCTTTTATAAATCTACCCCGCAGGACTGTCCGACAGTCTACTAGCAATGCGGATAGAAATGGCTGATTTTAATTTTAGGAGGGAAAAAAATTGAGTCAATCAAATTATGGTCAATACCCTTTTTATGGTTACCAGCAGCAGCGTTACACGGATGGCACCCAAATGCCTCAGAACTTTCAGGGCCAGCCGCAGGGTCAGCCGCAGTTCCAGCCCGTTCAAACAGGCGGAACAGTTCCGGGTACGAGCTCGGGCGGGATGTTTCCAGGTGCAGGCGCCGGCGGCGGTATGGGTGCCCCTTCAGCTGCTCCTTCTATTCCAGGCATGCTCCCGCTTGAACAATCCTACATCGAAAATATTCTTCGCCTGAACAGAGGAAAACTCGCGACTGTTTATGCAACATTCGAAAACAATACGGAATGGAACGCCAAAATATTCAAAGGCATCATTGAAGCGGCCGGACGGGATCACTTGATACTGAGCGATCCGCAAACAGGCCAACGTATCCTCCTTCCAATGATCTACTTAGACTATGTAACATTTGATGAAGAAATAGAATATGAATATCCGTTTGGCGGAGGGCAAGGAATGTCGCAATATTCGCCGAGGTAATGAAAAAAGGAGCTTTGACCCCGTCAAAGCTCCTTTCCTATTATAAATATTTTACCGCCGCAATGATCAGCAGCACCCAAGCCGCAAGGAAAGAGACTCCGCCAAGCGGGGTGATGGCACCCAACACGCTGATTTTTGTTAATGTTAAAACATATAAGCTTCCTGAGAAAAGGATAATGCCGATCAGCATCAGCCAGCCTGACCAGGATAATAAAGATGTCGCCGGCAATTTGCCAAGCAGGACGCCAATAATCAAAAGGCCTGTTGCGTGGAACATCTGGTAGGTTACACCTGTTTTCCATATCTCCAAATACTTCGGCTCCACTTTCCCCTCAAGCCCATGCGCTCCGAATGCACCTAATGCAACTGCTAAAAAAGCATTAATGGCTCCAATTATAATAAATAGCTTCATAATCCCCTGCACCTCTTATCGTTTTATTAAAAATCGAATAATGAATCGCCGTTTGCCTCATCTTCCATCTGCATTTTCTTTGGCTGCAGACCCGCTGGCTGAGCCGCAGGCGGTGCATTGTATGTATGGCTAATAGAAGCAACAGCAGACACACTTCCTGTATCCGACTCTTCCAAAACCAGCTCGCATAATGACTTGATCGCCTGCACTCTTTCTCTTATTCTGGCGTCTGAAGAGCTGCTTTTTGCTTCCAGCAATTCCTTTTCCATCTTCCCTAAAAGCTTCTGAACAGAGATATTCATTCTCTACACCTCTTTCTGTAAAAAAAGCACAAGCGCCTTGCACCCTCTACCCTCAAGTGTCAGGCTGCTTCTGCTAGACAATTCCTGAAGTCCAAAAAAAGTATACATTCTTTTTAAATATCGCCAATGTTACCGGCCATATAAAGTTTATCAGTTTTCCTTTTCAAAACGCAAACAAGGATGGCCAGATGCCCGGAAAACTTCGAGAGAGGGCATCCGCCTGGTTTTAAAGAAAAGCGGACGCGCCTTTCGCCCACCCCCAACCCTGGAGGGGGTAGGCGCTGAGCTAGACAGGGTAAACTGAAAAGCCCTGCAGCCTTTTGGATAGTACCGGTCCCAGTAACACAGAATTATTTGCATTTAAAACAAGCCATTTTCTGTGAACTCATTTTCCTTTCCCTTCTCGAACATGCATATTTCGAGCACTTCTCTTATTCTCTTACACGAAACGGTATGTTTCGCGTGAAACATGACGAAAAGAATCAGAGATCATGAATCTGCCAGTCAATGGGCTCCTCCCCAAGCTCTTGTAATATCTCATTCGTTCTTGAAAATGGCCTGCTGCCAAAGAACCCTTTTCTCGCCGAAAATGGACTTGGATGCGGCGATTTTACTATATAGTGTTTAGAAGCATCAATCAGCACTTCTTTTTCCTGAGCCGGTTTGCCCCATAAAATAAAAACCACGGGCTTTTCCCTCTCATTCAGTTTTTGTATAACCGTGTCGGTGAAAGTTTCCCATCCTTTCCCCTTATGCGAGTGCGCCTGCCCTTTGCGGACGGTCAGAACGGTATTTAAGAGCAGCACTCCTTCTCGGGCCCATTTTAATAGATAGCCATTGTTTGGCACCTCGAAGCCCAGGTCATCCTGCATTTCCTTGAATATATTTTTCAGCGAAGGAGGCAGCTTTACATCAGGCTGTACCGAAAAGCTCAATCCATGTGCCTGCCCCGGCCCATGATAAGGATCCTGCCCCAATATTACTGCCTTTGCGTCTTTATAAGCTGTATATTGGAGCGCATTGAAAATATCCTCCTGCCTCGGATAAATGGTTTGCTCCTCATATTCTTTTTTTAAAAATTCACGAAGATGGAGATAATAAGGTTTCTCGAATTCCTCTGCCAAAATCTCCTGCCAGTCATTGCTTAAGATACGCTTCATCTGCCAACTCTCCCTCCTCTTATTTGAAAAGTCCTATTCTTAATACCCATTGGTTATCATGGCATAATCTTTCATTCTTGCATACATGTTTAAAATTTTTTAGAACGGATATGTAATAAATATAACGGCAGGACATGCTGCCATTTAAATAAATCTGCAAATCTTTTAAGGAGGATGTTATATATGTATAAAATTGAAGTTGTTGAAAATGGTGTACAGGCTACAGATACGATTGGAATGCTGCAAAGCCAGGGATTCAATAAGGAAAACATCTATATTTTCGCACATGACAAGGATCGCTCAGAGCACCTTTCTGACGCGACGGATACAGGCGAAGTCGGCATGAAGGAGCAGGGCCTACTCGATTCTGTCGGCAACGTGTTCAAAAAACGCGGAGATGAGCTTCGTACAAAATTTGAATCTGTTGGGTTAACGACGGTAGAAGCAGAACAATATGAAAAAGTATTGGATGAAGGCAAGTTAGTTATTGTAGGTACAGACGAAGTAAAATAATTAGAAAAGCGGAGGCGTTTTTCCTTCTGGAAGGAAACGACTTATGACCCCGAGTCCCTAGGAGCCGAAACTAGACAAGCTTGTGACCTCGAGGGGGTAGGCGCTGGAGCAGCTAGACAGTATAAAAAAGCGATGAAAAATTTTTCATCGCTTTTTTTATGCCCTTAAAACATCCAAACCCATAGCCCAATCAGCAGAGCCGGGTATAGCACATACCACCAGACTCTGGTTATATTGACTTTTGACAGGATGAAAAAAACCAGTTCAGGCAGCACAATCAAACCAGCCTGAACCCAGATGAAAGTGCTAAAATGCTCCGGTGCTGTAATACCTTCCCCTGTCGCCCAGTCCCCGCTATTGAATAAAAAATAGAAAAAGTTCAGGAATGGGAGAATGATAGCGAAAAGAATCCGGCTTATATGCACGATTAGATCTGCAGGACGCTTGGTTTTATACATAGGGGTAACCGGAATGATAAAGCTGTAAAGGATCAGGACCATCCCTATAAAATTGACCAGCAGCTGGTCAAACAAATAGCCGAAAAAATACATGAATGTAATCATTATTAACCTCTTCTGTCTTTTTGTCTTTATTTTACAAAAAAGGAAGGGGCTTATATATAATGAAAAAGCACTAGTTTATCGGACTCTTACTGACCGTAAAGGCCCGACAGCAGGAAAATGACATAAAACGCCACGTCCTGCGGGCCCAACTAACAAAACCCCACTGATTGAAGTTCACTTTAACCCATAATCCGCTGATAAATGGACTTCGCCTGCGCTAAATCCTTTGTGCCATGAATAAGGGCGCGTCCGTCTTTAAAGAGGACAAGGCGCTGCTCCTCCATTTCGATGGAAAGCAGATACGGATTGCCTTTCACCTGGTAGCCAATTGCTTTCAGCTGTCGTGCGATTTCAGCGAATTCGATTTCCTGCTCCTTTGGCGGGCGGATCTGAACAGTGTCCCTTCCGCAGAGAACAGTGGATTTCATCATATTTTCCGGCTGCAGATAAGGATATGTTCTTTCTGTTCCGCAAGATAAGCAGCCTTCATCCTTCGCTTTTGACACCTTCATGCTGGTGTACTGGTTTCGCCATAAATCAAAACTGACCATAGCGGTACGCACGGCTTCCCAGTCCTCAGCCAGAATTTTCAGCGCTTCAGCTGCCTGATGGGCGACGACCATTTGCACAGCTGGGGCAATGATTCCTCCGGTGTCACAGGTCATCCCCTGGATTGGAATCTTTTTCAGCAGGCAATTCATGCATGGCGTTTTCCCGGGAATGATTGTCATGCTCATGCCAAAGCTGCCGACACAGGCTCCATAAATCCATGGAATATTAAATTTTTGAGAGATATCATTAATGGTCATCCTGGTTTCAAAGTTATCGGTCGAATCCAGGATCAGATCCACCCCTTCAGCAAGCTCTTCCAGCTTTTCCGGAGTAGCATCGCCAATAATCGAGCGGATTTCAACCTCGCTATTAATTTGTTTTAGCCGTTTTTCTGCTGCAGCCGCTTTTGGCATTTTATCTAAGGCGTCGCTTTCTGCAAAAAGCTGCTGGCGCTGCAGGTTGCTTTCCTCGACATAATCCCGGTCAATGATCGTCAGTTTGGCGGCACCTGAACGCGCCATCAATTCCGCATTTCCCGAGCCAAGAGCGCCGGCACCGACTATCAGCACATGCTTGGAGCGGATTTTTTCCTGCCCCACTTTTCCAATAGGCGGAAACAAAGCCTGGCGAGAATACCTTTCAGACAATGCGCCCCCTCCTCTCTTGAAGCTGCCATTACCCTCCGCTGACTGGAGGGATAAAGGCAATTGTATCTCCGGCCTGAATGACTTCATCATCTGAAGCAAATTCTTCATTCACGGCTGCCATGACTGAATCAAGCTTCAGCCCGTAATTTTCCTCAAGCATCTGTTTCAGTTCAGAGATTGTTTTGCCGCTGACATCCTTTGTCAAAGACTCTTCTCCAACACGGTCCCGCAAATGGGCAAAAAACATAATTTTATTCATGTAAATCCTTCGCCTCCGGTTTTCCTTTTGGGTATGCCACTGTTTCCAGCTGATTGCCGATCCATTCTTCTCCATCTTCCCAATGTTCCTTTTTCCAAATCGGCACAATTTCTTTAATTCTTTCAATCGCATAGCGGTTTGCTTCATAAGCATCCGCACGGTGTGGAGTGGAAACGGCAATGACGACCGCTACATCGGTGATATCCAGCTTGCCTGTCCGGTGGGTAATTGCCACTTCTGCCCCGTTCCAGCGCTCTTTTATCTCGGTTCCGATCTGCTCCAGTTTTTTCACAGCCATTGATTCATATGCTTCATATATTAAGTAAAGTGTTTTTTTTCCATGTGTCAGCTCGCGGACGGTTCCGATAAAGGTCGTAATCGCTCCCGCTTCCCGCTGCACCACTTTATCGATCACACTTTGGATATCGATCGGATCTTTAGAAATCTCAAAATTCATGGAATCACCTCGTTTTATTTGATTTTGACATAGACAGAGCCGGAATGGAAATGAATGCATTCTTATTTTGAGGCATCTTCGGCCAGTTTCAGTGCCTGCCGGTATTCATCAGGACGGTTCATGTTAAAAAAGTGCGCATCCCTATATAAAAACCCCATATTCTTAAGCTCTTCATCTTTTATGATTCTGCTATCTATTTCCTGCAGAAATTGGCGGATCCGCAGCTTATTTTCTCTCAATGCCAGCTCTGCTGCATCTTTTGCATCCTTTCGGTAAGCGGCAAAAAGCGGGTGAAGCTGCCCTCCGATTTCAAGTACGGATGCCTGATGCTGATCCAGCTGTTCAAGAAGAAGCCTGGCAAGCTCCCCGGATATGAATGGCATATCACAGGCCACAATCAGATTTTTTTGGGTCCTGGATTCAGACAGGCCGGCATGGATTCCAGCCAGTGGCCCTTTTTCTTTCCAGCGGTCGCTCACAAGGGGAAGGCCGAGAAACTGATAATCTTCCTGTTTATTGGCTACGATGATGACATTGGGCAATATAGAAGACAGCTGATCGGCGATTCGTTCAATTACCGTTTTGCCGCCTATTTTCAGCAGGGCTTTATTCTCCCCCATCCGGCTTGAATGCCCTCCTGCCAAAATGATGCCTGTACTGCTCATTTTCCTCACCGTCTTTCAATGTATCTTATCGTTATCCTTTTATTTTACCATCTATTCCGTCCTGTTTCTTATAAGAAGGCCGCTGGAGTTGGCAATATTGTGACGTTCAGCAGGATTTTTTTCTGAAGTTAATTTATGTGCGGATAGACGAAGTTTATGAGCGGATAAATTTTTTTACGTGCGGATAAGCGTGATTTATGTGCGCATAGCCTTTTTTATGTGCGTTCAAGTGATGTGCATCGTATTTTTGCCTAAAGGAGCGGTTAACTTAATGCTATCTGCAGTCCGTTATAGTTTTTACCTTTTTCAATTATTGTTATAATTAGAAAAAGATATCCAGCAGTACTTCAAGGAGGAACTATGCATATGACGATGAAAAAAGTAATGACCATTGCCGGTTCAGATACGAGCGGCGGCGCGGGAATTCAGGCAGACCTTAAGACATTCCAGGAGCTTGGCGTTTACGGGATGACTGCGCTGACTACCATTGTGACGATGGATCCTAAAAATAACTGGAGCCACAACGTGTTCCCGATTTCTACAGACATTCTGGAAACACAGATCGAAACGATTATATCTACAGGTATTGATGCGATGAAAACAGGCATGCTAGGTTCTGAAGAAGTGATTAAAGTTGCGGCAAAGACCATTAAAGAAAACAGCCTGGATCATGTTGTCATCGACCCGGTCATGGTCTGCAAAGGTGAAGATGAGCCGATTCATCCTGAATTGAACGAAGCATTAAGAGATTTGCTTGTGCCGCTTGCAACAGTGGTAACACCAAATTTATTTGAAGCATGGCAGCTCGCTAAAACAGGTCCAATCAAAACTGTGGCGGACATGAAAGAAGCGGCTGTCAAAATTCATGAACTTGGTGCGAAGTATGTATTAATCAAGGGCGGCAGCAAGCTGCAGCACGAAAAAGCCGTTGACCTTCTATATGATGGACAAGAGTTCACTCTTTATGAAAGCGAACGCGTTGAAACGACTTACACTCATGGCGCAGGCTGCACCTACTCTTCTGCAATCACAGCAGAAATCGCGAAAGGCAAACCTGTCAAAGAAGCGGTTCAAACAGCGAAGGATTTCATCACTGCCGCCATCAACCATGGCTTTAAGCTAAATGAGTATGTTGGCCCTACGATGCCTGGTGCTTACCGCAAATATGGCGCAGGCCGTCTTGATTCAGAATAAGCATGGTGAAACAGAGTCCGAGGGGGCTCTGTTTTTTGCAATTGGCAATTCACCCGATAAAACGGGGATTTAGCGGATATATTGATTTTTTCGCGGATAAAATTAAATTTCCGCGGTTATATTTGTTTTTTCGCGGATAAAATTAAATTTCCGCGGTTATATTTGTTTTTTCGCGGATAAAATAAAAATTTCGCTGTTATATCTTTTTAGCACCCTCGCTGAGATTACTTTTTCGCTTTTCATTTCTTTTTTTAGTAAGATAAACATATAAATACCGTCTCAAACGAATATATGAAGATAAAACGGAAGGGGGACTATAGAGTGGAACCAGCAGTGAAAGAACACGTGCAAAAAGAGATTGACCGCCTTGCCAATAAAGAGGTCTTTATTCATCTGGAAACAACAAATGGAGCGTATGCATCCCATTTTGATGAAAGCTTCTTTTCTTCAGGCGCCTATATCCGCAATGCCAAATTGGTTTATGAGCATGGAAAAATCACCGGAAAAGGCCCTTACCGGGTTGGATTGAAAATGAATTTTGGCTGGGTGTATGCTGAAGGAATTACCCACTTTGAAGTCGATGAAGAAGACAGGCTCCTTTTAGCCGGCCACGATTTCAGCGGCAAGCTTGCAGTCGCCCTGCAAATTAGTGAAACTCCTTTTGAATAAAAAGGGCTCAGAGGACATCAAATGGAAAGGAGCACGACCATGATGGAAAAGGAAAGACATGTACTCGTCATCTTCCCTCACCCGGACGATGAAGCATTTGGCGTTTCAGGAACGATTTCCTTACATATCGATAACGGCACACCTGTCACCTACGCATGCCTGACGCTTGGAGAAATGGGGCGCAATATGGGTAATCCCCCTTTTGCCACCAGGGAAACTCTGCCGAAAATCCGCAAAGAAGAGCTGGAGGAAGCAGCCAGGGTTCTGGGCATCCAGGACTTAAGAATGCTGGGGTACCGGGATAAAACCGTGGAGTTTGAGGATGAAGAAAAGCTCGCGAACAGACTAGGAGTCATCATCGGTGAGACAAACCCTTCCCTCATCATCACGTTCTATCCGGGATACGCTGTGCACCCGGATCATGACGCAACAGGCGCCGCTGTGATCCGTGCGGTAAAAGAGCTGCCTGCTGACAAGCGTCCGAAGGTTCACTGTGTCGCATTCTCCAATAACTGTGAGGAAGAAATCGGCCAGGCGGATATTGTCAATGACGTCAGTGCGGTTGCAGACCGGAAAGTTGCAGCGATCAAGGCACATGCCTCACAGACACAGCTGATGGCAGCGAATATGGAAGAAAGCATTAAAAAGCAAGAGCCTGAAGTATTGGCCAGAATGTATAAAGAACGTTTTTGGACCTATAAATTCTAAAGATAGAGCACGCCGCCTCTGGTTTCAGAGCGGCTTTTTAGTGTTTGTTTTTTCTGAATATTAACTACTTTCTGCCCATGAGCTTTCCCTATTATGATGTTAGAATTTCCTTAAGTATCTGCAAGCGATTTCATTTGCTTCTTGGTGCAATCGCTTGCACTACACCCTTACACACTTTAGCTAACCAATTATAGGGAGGGAATTTTATGGACAAATATAGGAAAGCTGGCATCTTGATCATGCTCCTAAGCCTGATTCTCAGTTTATTCACAGGAATTCACCCGCATTCATCCTCTGCCAGCACAGGCGAAAGTCCAGTAATAGACGGGAGTCAAGTTACTTTCTCCTATCAGGGAGAAGCTCAGCAGGTCCGGGTCGCCGGCAGTTTTACCGGCTGGCAAGATGGAGCATTGGCAATGACGAAAGGCGAAAACAATATATGGTCAAAGACTATTCATTTATCACCTGGAGTCTATGAATATAAATTTATTCTGGATGACGGCAATTGGATTGCCGATCCGGCAAATAGCAAGACTGGTAACGGAAACAGCTTACTGGCTATTAGCGGATTAACGACTGAAATGCCTGCTGATGCTGTAAAAGATACCCTGATTCCTCTTTCAGCCAAATTAGTACATAGCAACGGCACTATCGAAGATGTGCAGCCAGCCTGGAGATTAAAAACTGAAGCAAATGGCGTTGAGGTGAAAAATAATCAGCTGGCAATCTCCAATTCTGCTGAAGCAGGAAGCGTAACTGTCATTGGCGAATTCAATGGCTATACACTGGAGCATAGCTTCAGCATTATCGGTCAGATGAATAGCTATACAATAAACTACTGGCGCGATGACGGTGAGCAATTCAATTGGGATTTATGGGCATGGGAGGACGGAAAAAATGGCAAGGCTTACCCATTTACAAACCGGACAGAAGGATTTGCCCAAGCTGAGATTTCTGTTCCTTCGAGTAAAATCCATGTCATTCCCCGTCCCGGAAACTGGGATACTCAGGATGTTTCCAGAACCATCACCATGCCTGATGGCCAAAATGAGGCAGAAGTATGGCTCGCTGAGGGCGACCAAACCGTTTATTACTCAAAAGAGGAATTTGACGATCGGAATGCTGGAGATAACCGTCGTTTTATTGAGTTTACGTATGTAAGAGACAATCACGATTATGAAGGCTGGAACATTTGGACCTGGCAGACTGGCTTAAAGGATGGGCAAGCAGATTTTACCGAAGTCAATGACAAGGGGGCTGTTGCATTGATTGAAATTGGCCAGCAGAGTGAGCAAATGGGATTTGTGCTTCGTAAAGGAACAGGCTGGGATCAAAAGGATCCTTATGGTGCCGACCGCTATATTAAAACAGGGAATGACAAGTACACCAAGGTTATTGTCAAAAGCGGCCAGAGTGAATTCTATCAGGTCCCTTCTATTACGGGTCCTCTTCTAAACAATGGCAGTCTTACTCTTTATTTTAGAGATCCGGCGCTGTTCAAACAGGGCAAAATGGATTCGATTGAAAAGGTTCAGGCAAAGTTGAATGGACAGATTTATGATATGCAGTATTCCCTTAAGGAAGAACGTTTCTTTGTGACGATTGATCACTTAAAAGAAGGCACATACGAGTACTCTTTCCTTGTTACTAGAGATGGAGAGACTTCTGAAATGAAAGATCCTTTTAATGAAAAGTCATCCATCACCTATAAAAACCCAGCAGCAGAGATCAGAACTGACGTGAGTCCAAATAAAGTTTCATACAATGAAAATGCCGTTTTGTCTATTGAAACAATACTTTCAGATCCTGAGGTATCTATTAAAGAAGCTTACGCAGACCTATCTGCTATCGGCGGAAGCAGCAAAGTCAGTATTGACCCGGCATTAAATGCACACACCATTTCCATTGATCAATCTGTAACGGCAGGCATTAAGAAGCTGCCGATCACAGTGATTGATGAATATGGGAATTTTCATGCGGGAGAAGCTTCCGTTGAAGTCAAAACCCGCACCTTCAGCGGCAAAAAGGATGATTTTGATTGGGATGAAGCACGCATTTACTTTATGCTGACAGACCGCTTCAACAATGGAGATTCTACCAACGATGATCCAAACCATTCAAATTATGATACGTCCCATCTGGAAACCTACCATGGCGGGGATTTCCAGGGTGTGATTGAAAGACTGGATTATCTCGAGGACCTTGGCATTAACACGATTTGGATTACACCGATCGTCGACAACATCAATTGGGACCTGCGCCATGATAAAGATGGAAACCAATATGGCTATCATGGCTACTGGGCAAAGGATTTTACAAAATTGGATGAGCATCTTGGGGACATTAAGACATTCCAGGAACTTTTGGAAAAAGCGCATGACCGCGGCATAAAAGTGATGGTGGATGTGGTACTGAACCATACCGGATATGGATTAAAGGAAAACGATCCCTCCATTGGGCTTGGAATTCCCAACTTCCCTTCTGATGCTGACCGCGAGCGCTTTGCCGGCATGCTGCGGGATGGAGGAAATGATACCATCAGCGGCGAGCTGGCCGGATTGCCTGATTTTAAAACTGAGGAAGAAGAGGTCCGCAGACAAATTATTGACTGGCAGACAGACTGGCTTGAAAAAGCAAGGACAGACCGCGGGGATACGATTGACTACTTCCGTGTGGATACCGTTAAGCACGTGGAGCATACAACCTGGAAAGCATTTAAAAATGCACTGACTGAAATCAGGCCTGACTTTAAAATCATCGGAGAATATTACGGCGGCCACATCGATGAACATGGAGGCTTTCTGAACAGCGGCGAAATGGATTCCATCCTCGATTTTGATTTTAAACATACCGCTGCTGATTTCATTAACGGCAAAATCGACGCAGCTGAAGCAAAATTGCAGGCTCGAAATGATAAGCTCTCAAATACGGCAGCTCTTGGCCAATTCTTAAGCAGCCATGATGAAGACGGCTTCCTGATCACAAGTGCGGGCAATGATTGGGGCAAAATGAAAATCGCCTCTGCCCTCCAAATAACAGCAAAGGGACAGCCAGTTATCTATTATGGGGAAGAAATCGGCCTTTCCGGCAAACATGCAGGAGATATGGATAAAGGAGAATTTAATGAAAACCGCTATGACTTTGACTGGTCCCTAATCGGAAATGACATGCACAAGCACTACCAGAAGCTCCTTAACATCCGGAAAGATTACTCGGCAGTGTTTTCAAAAGGTACACGCGAAAAGCTCGCAGGCAGTGACGCTAATGGGTATTTAGTCTTTAACCGCTCCTATAACGGCATAAATGCTGTTGTAGGCATAAACACTATGACGGATAAAAAGAAAGTAACAGTAAAGGTCCCATTTGCCGCCGGCAGCAAGGTCATTGACCAATATTCCGGAAAGAAATATTCAGTGGACAAAAATCAGCAGATTGAAGTCAAACTGCCCGGCAGAAATGAGGGCGGTACGGTCATTCTAGTTTTGGATGAAAAAAGGGATTAATAAAGTCAGGGAGCCTCTCTAATGGAGAGGCTCCCTGTTTTACTGTTTAGCTCAAGGTACGACGAAAACCGTTAAAGGTGTGGGGGATAGTCAAGGCGCCTTGCGCTTTGCTTATTTCTCCATCATTTCCTTCAAATACTGAAGCTGGCTTCCATCTTCCCGCTTCACAATATTCACGATGAAACGCTTCGTTAATTTGGCGACAAGGCCGCTGGTTTTAACGTTTGCTTCCATCTCCACCTGCGTTCCTTCTTCTATTTCATGAAAATCATATTTATATTCTGTTATCAGTCCATTTGCATTGCTGCGGGTGGTATAGGTTCTGTCTTGTTCAAAATCAATAATTTCAATATCTGCACTGATTTTTTTCCCTCTGACCATACGGGTTTCGATGAACCTTGTTCCTTTTCCGATCTCGCCATCGGTCTGTTTTTCCACGTTCACAACAAACGGCATGAGTTCAGGGACATTTTCCATTTTAATCATATAATCGAATACTTCATGTACAGGTTTATTGATAATCTCACTGGAACGAAAATCAGCCATGCTTTGCACCTCAGAGTCATAGAGTCTATGACTCTATTATATAACAAAAAAGCCGGGCTGACTAAGAAAAGCGGAAGTGCGAACACGGACTGAGAACGCCACATCCTTCCAAAATCTAGCGCTTTTAGTCGTGCGATGATAAAGCTGCCGGAGCATTCCTTGTGGAGCAAGACAGTTCTCGAATTTCATATATGCTCTCACCTTAAAAAGCAACTCGCCCTTACAGCCTCTGATGGTAAAGGGAGCAGAATTTGCACCAGTCCACAATGACGATTTTTCTGCCTGTAATTTCGATGATTCCTTCTTTTTTCAGTCTGGAAAAAACACGGCTGACACTTTCCCGGGATGTTCCGACAAGGGTGGAGAATTCCTGGACGGTTATGGGAAGCTCAAGATGCATCCGATTACAGTGGTTGGCGCCGAATTTTTCCGCGAGCCTTTCCAATGTCCGGACTGTTTTCGAGTACACATCAAGCAGGGCGATGTCCCTCAGAATAGAGGTCATATCACGCAGCGATTCACTCATATAGCGGATAATCTGAACAGCCATTTCCGGTGAATACAGAAGCTCCTGTTCCAGATCATCCGTGTTCAGAAAGTAGATTTCACCATCCTGCACCATTGTACCCGTCGCAGGATAGGTTTGGCCCGTCTGGTTAAAAAGGTTGGCTTCTGCAAAAATCTCGCCTTTTTTCTTAATGCAGACAATCAGTTCGTTGCCATGTTCATCCTGTTTCGTCAGCTTCACAATGCCGGAATGAACAAAGTAAACTCCTTTGGCGACATCATATTCAGACATAATTCTTTCGCCCTTCAAATAAGATTTCTTAATAATTCGTTTATCGATCAGCTGTATGGATTCACTGGGGAGCTCTTTAAAAATTTCAATCTTGCCTAAAAATTCATCGATCAACGGTCTATGATCCTGCTTTTCATTTTCCATTCCCATCCCCCGCTTTTACATTTCTATTAGAAATATTTTAGCTAAGATGGGGTTAGGAAGAAGTGACTTAACTCACAAAAGCCTGCTCATTGCTTGAAATTCCATTTGTCGAAATTAATGAGTGATTACTCACTTTACAAATAGACTGTTTTCCCTTTATGATTGATGTGAGTGATTACTCACTTTTTAGTTGAAAAGGAGTGAACCAATGAAAAATTCAATTGTTTCCATCCAAAATGTATCCAAGACTTATGGAAAGCACCAGGTTTTAAAAGGCATTAACCTTGAAATTTACGAGGGTGAAATTTTTGGCCTGCTCGGCCCATCTGGAGCCGGCAAGACGACGCTTGTTAAACAACTGGCAGGACTGGAGGTGCCAACACAGGGGGAAAACCATATTTTCAGCGAAAAAATGCCCCAGCTGGATTTGATCAAACGAATTGGCTATATGGCACAATCTGACGCTCTATATACTGACTTAACAGCAAAGGAAAATCTTGATTTTTTTGCAGCGCTGTATGGATTAAAAGGAAAAGAAAAAAAGCAGCGGATGAATGAGGTAATGGAAATTGTTTCGTTAACTGACCATCTCGGCAAGCTGGTTTCCGATTATTCAGGGGGTATGAAAAGAAGACTTTCCCTTGCCATTTCCCTTCTGCATAGCCCTGGTCTCCTCATACTGGATGAACCTACTGTAGGAATCGATCCTGTCCTCAGAAAAAGCATCTGGGAATCTTTTAAAAGTCTGAAGGAAAACGGAACGACTATCCTGGTGACGACTCATGTTATGGATGAAGCTGGAAAGTGTGACAGACTTGGCATGATTAGAGACGGACAGCTCATTGCAGCTGGAACACCGGAAGAATTGATGCAGCAGACCAGCTCTGCCAATATTGAAGATGCCTTCCTGGCATATGGAGGTGCGCAAGTATGAGGATTATGGCCCTGGTTATACGGATACTCCGCCAGATTGTAAGAGATAAACGGACGATGGCTCTATTGATCTTCGCTCCTATCCTGGTCCTGACTATGCTTCACCTTGTGTTTAACGGAGATGAATATACGCCTGAAATTGGCCTCATTGATATCCCTGAAAAACTGGAATCTCAGCTTAACCTGGAAGATGCTAAACTCAAACACTATGATACGGAGAAGCTGGCAGAAAATGACCTATCAGACAAGAAGCTGGATGCGTATCTGGTTTTTGATCAGATGCCGCCATCAGTGGTTCTGGAAGGAAGCGATCCAAGTGTAAACGGAGCTGTGATGAAATGGGTTCAGGATGCACTGAAGCCTATACAGCAAAATGGAGAGAATCAGGAGATAAAGATCGATTATTTATTCGGCTCGGACGACATGGGGCAGTTTGATTATTTCGGGCCGGTGCTGCTGGGATTCTTTGTCTTTTTCTTTGTATTCCTGATTGCCGGTGTTTCCTTTTTGAGAGAAAGAACAACCGGTACACTTGAGCGGCTCTTGACCAGTCCTCTCCGGAAATGGGAAATCGTTACGGGATATATCATGGGATTTGGGTTATTCACCATGATCCAGGCTGCCATCATCGCCTGGTATGCAATCTATGTGCTTGGCATGCTGATGGAAGGGTCTTTTGGCTATGTCCTGCTCATTACACTGCTTCTTTCGCTGACAGCATTGACTCTGGGAATCCTGCTGTCTTCCTTTGCCAATAATGAGCTGCAGATGATTCAATTTATACCGCTTATTGTGGTTCCCCAGATCTTTTTCTCGGGGTTATTCAATCTGGAGACCATATCAGGGTGGCTCAGCTGGATCGGTCCTTTTACGCCTTTATTTTACGCAGCTGAAGCATTAAGAAATGTAATGGTGAGAGGATTTGGATGGGAAATGATTTATAAAGATCTGCTTATGCTGCTCGCTTTCTCATTGCTCTTTATGTTTCTGAATATCGCTGCTTTAAGACGGTACCGGAAAATTTAAAATTTCTTTTTGCATTTTCATTCCTTTATAATAAAGGCATAGATTTTGAACGTATAAAGGAGTTAACCATGCCAGAGCAGGATTCCATTTTAGAAGGATTATTTCAGGAAGAAGAAAGACTTACGGAGAAGCAGAAGAAAATTATCATGGCTGCGATTGAATCGTTTTCCGAAAAAGGCTATGCAGCCACTTCGACAAGTGAAATCGCCAAGAAGGCAGGAGTAGCCGAAGGAACCATCTTCAGACACTATAAAACAAAAAAGGATTTACTGATGGGGATTGTTTCCCCGATGATGGCGAAGCTGATTGCTCCCTTTGTCATCAAGGATCTATACAAAGTAATTAATCATAAATACGAACACTTTGAAGATTTTTTAAGAGCCATGATGGAAAACCGGATAGCGTTTCTGAAAAACAATATGCCTCTTATTAGGATCCTGATTCAGGAAATTCCGTTTCACCCTGAACTCAAGGAACAGTTTAAAGAGCATATCGCGATTAAAGTATTTGAACGCTTTGTTACTTTGGCTGAATATTATCAGAAAAAAGGTCAGATTATTGATATTCCAGCCTATAGTGTAGTCAGAATGACCTTTACATCGATATTTGGCTTTTTAATCGCGAGGTATTTAATATTGCCTGAAGCCGATTGGGATGATAAAAAGGAAATCGAGCTGACCATTCAATTCATCATGCATGGACTTTCTGCTAAAGACTAAAGCCTGGCACAGCTGCCAGGCTTTTTATATATCCGAAAGCGGAATTTGATAGAGTTTGTCATCCTTATCAAGCGGATTGCCGCGTCCGTCCGTATTGTTGCTGATAAAATATAGCACATCCCCTTCAATAAAGACGTCCCGGATTCTTCCTAAGTTAGAAACAATTTTCCTGACGTTCTTTGTTTCCAGATCAAACTCAAGAACGGCACTGCCTCTTAAAGCGGCAGTGTAAAGCTTGCCTTTATAATAGGCCACCCCGGACGGAGCCCAGGTTTCGTCATCACCTGAGGTAAATAGCGGTGATTCCATTCCTTCCTTCTTTTCGGTCCCTTTTATGACGGGCCATCCGTAATTTTTACCGGGAAGGATCTTATTGATTTCATCATTGGCCGATGGGCCGTGCTCACTTTCATATAAAGTTCCATCCTCAGCCCATGCCAGCCCCTGCGGATTGCGGTGGCCGTAACTATAAACATAGGATCCGCTGAAAGGATTATCCCCCGGTACGCTCCCATCCAGATTCATTCTTAGGATTTTTCCTCCCAGAGAATTCACATCCTGAGCAATTTCAGGATCAGTGGCAGCATCGCCTGCAGTAGCATAAAGCTTTCCGTCAGGGCCAATTTCAAGCCTGCCGCCGTGGTGGAACTGCCCGCTCGGGATTTTATCGAGCAAAAGCCTCTCCTCTTTCCACGTTCCCTCTTGAAGCCCAAGGGTCACTATACGATTAAACTGACCTGAGGTGTTTTCATAGGTGTAATAGGCATATGCTTCATTTGATTTTGAAAAATCAGGTGCCAGCACAAATCCAAGCAATCCAGCTTCGGAAGCAGTAGAAAGTTTTTTCGCAAGTTCAACTTTTTGACGTTCTTTCTTGCCATCCTCTACTTTTACAATGCTGCCCTGCCTTTCCGTCATGTAAAAGGTTTCGCCTGTTTTGGCAATGGACCAGGGAATATCAAGCTCATCCGCCAGTATTTCCGGCTCTTCACCGGCAGGAAGGCTTGCCTCCTGATCCTCGACTTGTTTCCCGCTATTATTCCCGCCGGTACTTGAGCATCCAGCCAGCAGGCCAAAAACCAGTAACCCTGCACCTAACACCTTTTTCATCCAGCTTCCATCCCCCTTGAAATTTTACTTCAGGACTTCCCGGATTGCCTTGGCTACACCGCTGTCTTCATTTGCAGATGTCACCGCATCACATTGTGCTTTAATGATGTCATCGGCATTTCCCATGGCAACGGATCTTCCTGCACGTTTGAACATAGACAAATCATTATAATTATCGCCAATTGCCATTGTTTCCAGAAGTGAAATGCCTCTTTCTTTTACAAAAGCTTCAAGAGCAATCCCCTTTTGGGCGTTCACACTTGTCAGCTCCAGGTTCTCATCCCCTGATGAACTTACAGCCATGCCTTCAAGCTTAAGCAAGTCTTCTTTGGCGGATACGAGAAAATCCGGTTCGAATGAGAAGGCCAGCAGCTTGTATATTTGGTGCTCGTCACTGTTGAAAAGCTCGTCATAGCTGTTCACTTTTCGCACCAGCCCTTTTGTAAAGCGTTCTTCCGCAGCTTTTGTCACTTCGTCAATATCCGCTTCTGGATTTCCGCTTAAAAAGATGTCGACAATGATGGAGACGCCGCGGTCTTCATCAATGGTGTATGTACCCTGGTTTGTGTATACCTCAAAATAAACGTTGTTCTGTACAAGGATATAGGCAGCTTTTTTAGCCAGGTCCTTATCGAGCGGATTGGAGGATACAACTTTTCCATCTGCAGCTCTCACTTCTGCCCCGTTTGCGCAAATAATCGGGCAGGAGATGCCGGCTTCATCGAGGACGAAGCTTGCTTCGAAGTAGGAGCGCCCGGTTGCGATGACTACTTCGACTCCTTTTTCCTGTGCTGTTTTAATGGCTTCGATATTTTCAGGCGTGATTTTCTGTGTGGCGGTTAAAAGCGTGCCGTCCATATCACTTGCAATGCATTTGATCATTATAATTTCACCTTCTGGCTGTAGTATTTTTACTGAAAAACTTATTTGCCATTCTATCATGTTCTTAGGGTTATTTTAAATAATTGCACTTCCCTGAAAAACTCTCTTACTTATTTTAGTTTATGTATGCTGTCCGTTGATTTCCGCTGCGGGCCCCCAGCAAACCCTCGGGGAGGAACGAGAGCCTCCTCCGCAGGACATTGATTATGCTTCCTCGGCTAAGCACCGCACGAAGGAAATGCGTCAGCATTTGCGAGGATCAAGAGTCCTCCACTGCAATCAACTCAGTGCTCCTAATTTAAATGATAAAAACCTAAGAGTCTAACCAATATACTTACTCCCCTCCCTAATGCTCAGCCTGGCAAGTGTGTTTGATTCAATAAACCTTTTAACTGATTCAGGGTTTGTTTTGGAGTATTCCCTGAGCGCCCAGCCGATGGCTTTTTGGATGAAGAATTCTTTGCTGTCATTGTTTAGCATAATATAGCGGTATAGCAGGTCTTCGTTTGTGCTGGTTTTGTATTTCAGCTGAAATAGGATGGCGGCCCTGCGGAGCCACATATTTTCGCTGGTCGCCCATCCCTCTATTTTTTCGGGGATGACTTCTGGATTTTTGGCCGCGATGGCGCCTGCCGGGTGGGCGGCAAGCATATCGACGGTATCCCACCAGGATTTCGTTGTGATCAGCTTTTCAACTAATGAGAGATGACTTTTGTCCAGTTTCCTTGTGAATTTCCCGATGTAGTCAAGGGCGGCAGCCTGGTATTCACGCTCTTCCAGATCCCATAAGGCTTCCACAAAATCCGAATTAAATTCCTGCTTCAGAAGGCCTGTCTCATTAAAAAATTCCTTTAAAAGAGCTCTTCGTTCAGGCGCCTTAATTCCAAGAAAAGGAAAGTGGTCTTTAAGATAGCTTTGCATGGGGATTGCTTTTTCTATGTCTCTATTTTCCTCAAAAAGCTTTATTAATAATCGAATATCCATCTAAACACTCCTTTTTGCATCAACTTGGGGTTATGTTTCCCTATCCGAGTCCGGGTTCGGACTCGCTCTTCCCGATTTCTCCTTTTCCTGTCCGAATGAGCACCGGGTTCAGTTAATTTATCATTCCACATTCACCAACTGCCCTACACATTCTTCTCCATCTTCCATTCTCGAGGTCTCGTCAACATTAAGCTGATAATAGCGGTACACCTTCTTCCAAAAGCGGATAGCAGGCTCATTTCGTTTTAACTGCTCTATATAGTAGGTTCCCTTATATTCGCTGAACAATAGATCAATCGCTGTTTGCCCCACGTTTTTCCCTCTGAACGAGTTATACAGAAAAAAGTCATTGATGCAGTAATCTGCTTTTCTTAAAAAGGGAGCACGCAAAAGCAGCAGGAATCCTGCCAGTTTGCCATCAGCTTTAATGAGGTAAGGTTCTATGCCTTCTTTGTCCCAGATTAATGAAAAGGCGTCAAATTCGAATGTGCCTTCTTCATTTATCTCCAATGCATCAGTGTATTTTGTTAAATCGTGCAGATAGAAAGCATACATGTTTCTTAAGATATCCCGGTCTTTCCATTCAGCTTTCACTATTTTAACGTCCATATCTCCTGTCCCCTTTCGATGTTTACTCTCCTAATTTAAGTGGCAGAAGCCTTCTAGACAACAATTATGTCAGAAAAGAAGGAATAGATCGAATTTTACAGAAAATATAATAGGTTAATAATTAAAATTGGGGGTTGCATCATGAAAGTACTGGTATCTTTCTTTAACCGCATTATGCAGCGGTATTTGCCTGATCCATTTTTATTTGTCATTATCCTAACCTTTGTTGTTTTTGGATTAGGTTTGATTTTCACAGATAATGGACCTTACCAAATGGTTCAGCATTGGGGAAATGGTTTTTGGGGCCTGCTGACTTTTTCCATGCAGATGGTGCTGGTTTTAGTCACTGGACACGTGCTGGCCAGCAGCACGATCTTTAAAAAAGGATTAGGTGCACTGGCATCATTAGCCAAGTCACCAGGCCAGGCTATCCTTATTGTGTCATTCGTATCGATGATTGCAAGCTTAATTAACTGGGGATTTGGCCTCGTGATTGGCGCCTTATTTGCTAAAGAGCTTGCCAAAAGAGTAAAAAATGTGGATTATCGCCTGTTGATTGCAAGCGCTTACGCCGGCTTCGTTGTCTGGCACGGAGGAATTTCAGGTTCGATTCCATTGACCATTGCTACACCTGGACACTTCTCTGAAGAGATGATTGGCGTCATCTCTACTGACCAGACCATCTTTGCCGGATTCAATATTTTCATTGTTGTCGCACTATTGTTGGTTTTGCCTTTTGTAAACCGTTTTATGATGCCGTCGAAAGAAGAGACCATTGTGGTCGATCCTGCTCTTCTTCAAGAAGACATCCAGGCAGCTTCAATTGAAAAAGAGGCGATGACACCTGCTGAACGCCTGGAAAACAGCCGTCTGATTTCCCTGCTTGCCGGAATTTTTGGTCTTGTTTTCTTATTTTATTATTTCGCTGCAAAGGGGTTTAACCTGAACCTTGATATCGTAAATTTCCTATTCCTGTTCCTCGGCATCCTTTTCCATGGAACACCTAAAAGGTTCCTCGAAGCTGTCCTCAATGCAGTGAAAGGGGCTAGCGGAATCATTATTCAGTTCCCGTTTTATGCCGGAATCATGGGCATGATGACTGCCTCAGGACTTGCTGCGGTTATGTCTGAAGCGTTTGTCAGCATTTCGAATGATTACACATTCCATTTCTTCGCGTTTTTAAGCGCGGGGCTTGTGAACTTCTTTGTTCCTTCAGGAGGAGGCCAGTGGGCGGTTCAGGCTCCGATTATGCTTGAAGCGGCTCAGTCAATGGGTGCTTCCATCCCTAAAACAGCCATGGCTGTCGCATGGGGTGATGCCTGGACCAACTTAATTCAGCCTTTCTGGGCCCTTCCGGCGCTCGCCATTGCAGGACTCAAAGCAAAGGACATCATGGGATTCTGTGTTCTGACTCTGCTGGTCAGCGGGGTGATTATTTCAATAGGGTTTTTATTTTTCTAAAGTCAAGAGCATGGCATCCGCCATGCTCTTCTATTATGAGATAATGTGTATTATCTTAATTTAGATAACTGTCTAGCTCCAGCGCCTGCCCCCTTGGGGTCACAAGCCAATCCTCTCAGAAAGGCAAAGAACTCCTTTCCGTGAGGCCTGTCTTAGGCTTGAGGCCCGCAGGACAAGGAAGGCTTCTTCAGCATAATCATCGCACGACCAAAAGCGGCAGCTTTTGGGAGGATGCGGGTCATGCAGACGTTGCCACAAGACGTGGCGAGATCTTAGTCTGCGTTCCTTCGTGGGAATGGCGCTTCCGCTTTTCTCATGACATTCCATTATGATGATCATTTTTCATGTTATGCATATAAGACTCGATATAAGCTCTCTCTGACTCAGATACATGCTTTTCATTTTCTTCAGGGTCAAAATCGTCAATTCCATGCTTTTTATGCCACCAGTCCACAAACATTCCCGCTCCCAGCAATACTGCACAAAAGCCCAGCAAATATAGAATCAATTTGATCACCTCTCTATAGTATATCAATTTTTCAGAAAATATTGATATATTAGCCGAGCCTATTTTTAGGTAGGTGCAATTTATACTTTGACCGTTTCAGGCAGCTCCTGATAGCCCTCCTGATAAATGCGGCTGATGATGGCTTCGATTGCAGGCTCTTCCACAGTTAAATCTTTGATATTATGTGTTTCAGTAATTTGGGCAATTAATTCCGAGGCGGACACTTCATCCCGGTTAAATCGGATCCAGAAGCGGCTTGCTTCTTCTTTAAACACCTCACGGCCCTTAAGCTGGAGGCTGTGAGATGATTCCTCCAGGTCAACGATGAGTGTCCTCGTTTTGCCAAAACGCTCTTTTACCACTGCGATTTCCCCGTCGTAAACCTTTTGCCCATGGTCAATGAGAATCATCCGCTCACAAAGTTTTTCGATATCCTCCATATCATGTGTGGTTAAAATGACGGTGATTTTGCGCTCATTATTAATCTCTTTAATAAATGTCCTCATTTTCTCCTTAGCGATGACATCCAGGCCAATCGTCGGTTCATCAAGAAATAGGATTGGCGGGTCATGCAGCAGGGATGCGGCAATATCAGCTCTCATCCTTTGCCCAAGAGACAGCTGGCGGACCGGAGTATTCAAGAATTCATCCAGCCCCAATATCTCTGTAAAGGTGTCCATGTTTTCCTTATACCGTTTAGCCGAAACCTGATAGATTTCCTTCAGCAGCTCAAACGATTCGATTGTAGGAAGATCCCACCAAAGCTGTGTTCTCTGGCCGAATACCACTCCGATATTCTTGGCATTTTCCTGCCTGTTTTCATAGGGAATGATGCCGTTTACCGTTACACTCCCTGAGCTTGGGACAAGAATGCCCGTAAGCATTTTGATGGTGGTGGATTTTCCGGCACCATTCGGTCCGATATAGCCGACCATTTCCCCTTCTCCGATCGAAAAGCTGATATCCTTCACTGCTTCCTTCTTAATATGTTCTCTTTTCACCAGGCTCTTCACAGCGCCGAGAAAGCCTGTCTCCCTCTTGGCAATCATAAAGTCCTTCATCAAATGTTCAACCTCTATAATCGGCAATTCCAGCCCTCCTAAACTATGTCATGAACCTGTACTCTTATACCTCTTTAAACCGAGCATCCAAATATAATAGGCTATGGCAAAAAAAACGATGCCGACAAGCGGCGAATAATACCCAATATTCTCAGGGAAAAATGGCGTTTCCTTTTCCAGAAGCACAGCCGCGGGAAAGTAATTCACAAAGCCGAATGGAACGACAAAAGCGGTAAACCATTGGACGGCTTTCGGATAGATGACCAGAGGATAATTGGTCAGATTTCGGGCCGGATACATGGCCACCCAGTAAAATTGCTCCGATTTTGTCGTCCAGAAAGCGAGGGCAGATATCATGACAAGCAGACCACCCTGGATGAGGATTCCCCCAACCACGGATAACAGCAGAAACAAACTTTTCCCGATGGTCCAATCCAGCTGCAGCTCAAAGCTGACCCAAATAAAAATGCCGATGCTGAAGATGAACTGTCCAAAAGATGCAACGTCAAACTTCATCGCCATGAAATGAAAAAATGGATTGATCGGCCTGACAAGGAAGCGGTCAAATGTGCCGTTTAAGATGTAGGTATCCAACCCCCTGAAATGAAAAAAGAGAATGATGCAGAATCCCCAGGATAAAACAGCGACAGCAAATAGAAACAGCATCTCGTAAAAGGTCCATGAGCCCAGTTCCTGAAACTGATAAAGCATGATCCACATCGTGACAGCAGTGCCTGTATAAGATGTGATCAGCCCGACAATCCTCATGACAAAGGCAAACCGGTACTGCAGCTGGGCCCTTACACCTGCGGAGATGAGCTTGAAATACAAATCCAAATATTTTAAAACACTCACACTCTATCCCCCCTGTACCACTACTTTTTGGGATGCGCGATTCCAGACAAACCTTAATAACAGATAACTGGCTGCAGCCCAAAATAATTGGACACCCAGGGAAAGCAGGATTTCAATTCCAGAGATTCTGCCTATAAAAATCGCATTTGGTATGTAATAGATCCCCTGAAACGGCAAGTAAAGCGCCATCTTTTCCAGCCAGCCCGGAAAAAACCACAGAGGAATGACTGACCCCGAAAGAAGGGACATGGCAAAGTAAAAGACATCGACAATCCCGCCTGTTTCAACGAGAAAAAAGGAAAGCAGCCCAAAAGACATTTCAATGCAATAGCGGATCAGGAATCCAATAAAAGCGGATACGATGAACAAAGCCCAAGTCTCCCAGCTAGAGGGCAATGTCAAATCCATAAAAATGAACATGACTGTATATAAAGGGAGCAGCGCTGTCAGTATGTAAAAGGCCACACTGCCAAAATCGGCAAAAAGATAGCGGAGCGGCACATCAAACGGCCTCATTAATTCCAGGGAAATATCTCCGGTCCGGACCTTCTCCTGGATTTCCCACAGCGGGGTGCCCGCCCCATTTACTCCAGATAAAAATTGGCTGACCACAATATATGTCAGCATGGACTCAAAGCTGACGCCGCCAGCTTCTTCCCTTCCGGCATATAAAGCAGTCCAAATTGAACCCCACATCAGCAGAAAAATAAGATTTGAGCCAAGCCGCGACCATACATCAAATCGATAAACGGCTGATCGAAGAAAGGCCTTCTTTGTGAAGGTCCAATATAACCGAAACCTGAACATCCGCACACCTGCTTTTTGATTTTTTTGATTATTTCATATTTTAACATAATATGGGATCTTAAAAATATGTTTGTTTTAGAAGTTTAAAAAGAAGGGAAACAGTGGAATTTAAGAGAAAGGGTTGGCTTTTTCAGGGGTTATGAATTAAAATAACATTTGGTTTATAAATATAAGAAAAAGGTGAATGATATTGTTTGATGCATCCAGAAAGAAGCATTCTTCTTCAGATCTAATAAAATTTCTCATACCTTCTTTAATTGGAATCAGCTTATTCATGGTTCCGATCAAATATCAAGGGGATATTACAATTCCTATAGCCATATTTTCAGGCTGGATCCAAAACCTGCTCGCAGACTATCTTCCTGAAATTATGACCTTTATTATTGTCATTACACTTTTGGGTACATTGCTGGCCAAATTCGCTAAGCCCGCTTTTATCGAAAAAAGCCCTTTTTTCAAGAACCTATTTGACGTTCCCTACATCTGGGCTGCAGCGAGATTTATAGGCGCTGTTTTTGCAGTTATTACCCTTTTTCAAATCGGTCCTGAACAGATCTGGTCTGAAAACACAGGCGGACTTCTCCTAAATGACCTTCTGCCGATCCTGTTCTCGGTCTTTTTATTTGCCGGGCTGTTCCTGCCTTTGCTGCTGAACTTCGGATTGCTTGAATTCTTTGGCGCACTTTTAACAAAAATCATGCGTCCTGTATTTAAGCTGCCTGGAAGGTCATCGATTGACTGTGTGGCATCCTGGCTTGGCGATGGGACCATTGGTGTTCTTCTAACCAGCAAACAGTATGAAGAAGGCTATTATACGAAAAGGGAAGCGGCCATTATTGGCACAACCTTTTCCGTCGTATCCATTACCTTCAGCCTTGTTGTTATTTCACAGGTGAATCTTGGCCATATGTTTGTGCCTTTTTACCTGACCATTACAGCAGCGGGATTCCTTTGCGCCATTATCAGCCCTAGAATCTGGCCCCTGTCCAGAAAGCCTGATACGTATTATAACGGCCAGGAATCCGAGCTTGATGAGAGCATCCCTGAAGGACACACATCAGCAAGCTGGGGACTCCAGCAGGCTGTTGCCAAAGCAAGCACAAATCAGAGCTTGAAAGCCTTCTTCCAGGATGGCGCCAAAAACATTCTGGATATGTGGATGGGTGTAGCCCCGATTGTCATGGCTTTGGGAACCTTGGCTCTGATTATCGCGGAGTATACTCCTGTTTTTGCTTATTTAGGAATGCCATTCATTCCATTGCTTGAATTGATGCAGGTACCGGAAGCAAAAGCCGCTTCGGAAACACTTGTGGTCGGATTTGCTGATATGTTCTTGCCTTCCGTTATCGGTGCAGGCATCGAAAGCGAAATGACACGATTTATCGTAGCTTCAGTATCCGTTACCCAGCTGATTTATATGTCAGAGGTGGGCGGACTTCTGCTTGGCTCTAAAATCCCTGTAACATTATGGGACCTGATTATTATCTTTATCCAAAGAACGCTTATTACTTTGCCGGTGATTGTGCTGGCTGCTCATATTCTTTTCTAAATGGTTTTCCATTGGGTTAATACTGAAAACCTGATATGACGGGAAGTGACCGATATATCAACATTTTAACCGATAACATTAGAAACCCGGCCGATTAACAAGGTGCAGCGGCTGCTATCAGTGTAGCAAGCGCTGATTTCTACAGATAAAAGAGGTATCCTGAAGCGGATACCTCTTTTTTATTAGCTTCTTTAATTTAAAAACATTGGAAAGAACGAATTCTTCTCAAGTCTGTTCCATAATACGTCCAGCGCCAGTTTCTCCAGCGCCAGCCGGCTACAGATGTTCTGCCGACAAAGGTCGGGAAGAACCAGAAGCTGTTTCCATTTTGCAGCCATATAAACGTATTGCGGAATAAGCAGCCTCTTATGGCACCGGGATCAACAGCAAACGTGCTTACCTGCTGCATCTGTGGTGTGAAGCTTGGCGGCGGCCCTGATGGCGGTCCATCCTGACCTCCGGGGCCTCCTCCGCCACCTGGAGGCCCAAATCCACCGCCAGGACCACCTGGAGGCGGTCCTGGCGGGAATCCTGGAATATTAAACCCGCCGCCCGGAAATCCCGGAATGGTGAATCCACCGCCTGATCCTCCGCCAGGAAAAATGCGTCCATGTTCATTCTGGTCATACATATATGGATAAAACGGATAATTTGTAAAATCCATTGTGTGTGGTCTCCCTTCTATTCCCTTATTGAAACTTTCTCTGAAATCAGCAGCAGCTCAGAGCGGACCTTCTCTTTGATCCGGTCAACTACTGCAAAGTCCATGGCGCTTACATAGATGTTTTCCAGCGTGTCCCGCTGGGTTTTGGCCCGTGCCAGATAGGATATGGCTTCGGTCATTTTATTTTTATAACGGGTGCTGATATCCTTTAGCTGTTCAGCGTAAATTTCATCTGTGCCTGAATTGATCGTAATTTCATACATGTCGACGATTTCATCTCCATCACGATCCGGAAAATACTCATGCGGCGCCGTGCTGTCAAAAATAGCGAGGCCCAGCTCGCGAACGATGATCATATCCAGGCTGTGCGGATCGAACCCGCAATGATAGATTTCAATATCAAATCCGCGGCTTTCAGCTTCTGCTGCCAGCTTCTTAAGCATCGTTGACTTGCCGGAACCCGGACGCCCTTTAATGAAGTACCTTTTTTGAATATCCTCCGTAAGATTCGGCACGAAATCCACCGCTCCAATCGGAGTGGCTGCCCCTAAATAACGATGTTTCACAGATGGAGTTTTGTTCAATTTTGCATTTCCATAGAAGACGGAGATCAGCTTCTTGGTCAATTCATCCGCCTTCTGGAAATTCATATTTTCTATATAGATTTTCTCCCATTCATCATGGATTCTCAGTGCTTCGGCAAATGTGTCATAGGCCGCTGCAAAGGAATTGCTGATCTGACCAGACAGTAAAGTTATTTCTTCTCTTTTCGCAGCCAGCGCCCTTGAATCCCAAGCTTCTCCGAGATTAATATATTCTTCGACGGCTCCGGGTGCTTTCGGTTCAATCACATGCGGCGCTGTTCCGTCGACAATGCCTGCTTTTAAAGAAGGAATGATCACGCCATCGATTGATTGACTGTCAGATGAGCAATAAATGTATTCAAGGTCATAGCCCTTTTCGGACAGTTCCGCTCCGATTGCTTTCATCAGTGATGATTTGCCTGTTCCTGGGCCGCCTTTTAAAATGAATAAGCGATCAAGCCCCTGCAGGTTCGATTCGAATAGATTGTGGAACCCCCGGGCTGTATTCCCGCCGGCGAAGTATTTCAGTATTTTCCCAGCCATTCTTACACTTCCTTTCGAAATGCATTTTCACCTTACAGTATGCAAAGGGAGCAGGATGGGTGAAAGCCTATTTAGAAAAGCGGAAGCGCCTTGCCCATGAAGGAACGCAGACTAAGAACGCCACGTCCTGTGGCAACGTCTGCATGACCCCCATCCTGGGGGCCCCAAGCACAAGACGAGCCTCCCGAAAAGGCGTTCTTTGCCTTTTTGGGAGGATTGCCCGAAATGAGGAGGCGACTGCCCAGGGACGACAGGCATAAGACAGTTCCTGCAAGAAGGCGTTCTTCCTTCTGAAAGGAAACGGCTTATGACCCCGAGTCCCTAGGAGCCGAAACAAGACAAACCGAAATGTGTAGGCGACTGCTTAGGGACGACAAGCATAAGACGAGCCCTGCAAGAAGGTGTTTTTTCCTTCTGAAAGGGAATGGCTTATGTCTCGAGTCCCTAGGAGCCTCAACAAGACAAGCTTGTGATCTCGAGGGGGTAGGCTGCTTGCGCTAGACAATTATCGACGTTCAAAATTTTATACTTTTTTCGTAAAAAAAGAGTGCCGAATCATGGTGATTCAGCACTCTTCACTTTTATTATTTAATTAAATCCGCAAGTTCAGCTCCGATGGCCTTCTGCAATTCTTCCGCTTTGAGCTCCATCTGCATGCCAATTTTGCCTCCGCTGACAATAATCAGATCAAGTCCCGCTGCCTTTGCATCAACGAAAGAGGGATACTGCTTCTTCATACCGACGGGAGAGCAGCCGCCGCGGATGTAGCCGGTCAGCTTCTGGATATCTTTGACCGGAATCATTTCCACTTTCTTTTCGCCGGCTGCTTTAGCGGCTTTTTTCAAATCAAGCTCTTCTGCCACCGGAATGATAAAAACATAGATCTGCTTGCTGTGGCCTTGAGCAACTAGAGTTTTATAGACAGCTTCAGGATCTTTGCCAATCTTCGCTGCAACCGAAACCCCATCGATTTTGCCGTCCTGGTTGTCATATGTAATCAGTTCGTAATCCACTTTCTGAGCATCCAGCATACGCATCGCGTTTGTTTTACCCTTTGCCATTGCCTGCGCCTCCATTGGTTATTTTTCTCATTTTAGCATTTTAGGATAAATTTCAAAAAGGATCAGACTTATAAAAAAGCAGGACCCCTAAAAGGAATCCTGCTAACAAAGTTTATCTCAATCGATAAACACGGGCTTCATAAGGCTTAAGCATAATTGAATCCGAATCTTCATGCGTATCAACCGGATAGTTATTCAATAAAAGCTGATCATTAGAAAGCTTAAATTCAGCTTCAAAAGATGCCTCCTTTGTTGAAAGATTCGTGATGACGACTACCTTGTCATCATCTGATGTACGGGTATAGGCATAGATTTGCTTATCTTCTTCAAGAAGCAGATCGTATTGGCCATAGGTGAAGACTTCATTTTCTTTTTTCAATCGAATCATTTTTTTATAGAACGAAAGGATGGATTCCTGGTCCTGCGATTGGACTTCCACATTGATTTCCTTATAGTTCGGGTTAACCTTCATCCATGGCTGTCCTGTTGTGAATCCTGCGTTGTCCCTGGAAGACCACTGCATAGGCGTACGGCTGTTATCGCGGGAAGAGGCCCAGATGATATCCATGATTTCCTGATGGGACATGCCTTCCTCTTTTTTAAGGCGGTACAGGTTTTTCACGGCTACGTCATCATAATCGTCAATGGATGGGAATTGGACATTGGTCATGCCGATTTCCTGTCCCTGATAAATGAATGGCGTTCCCTGCATCAGGAAGTACATGGCACCCATGGATGTCGAGCTCTGGTGCCAGTATTCCTCATCATTTCCCCATGTTGAAACGACACGGGGCTTATCATGATTTTCGATAAATAAAGCGTTCCAGCCATCAGCCTCCAGACCTTTCTGCCAGCGGGTAAGAACTTTTTTCAGCTCGACAATATCAACCTCTGGATTGGTTTCTGCATCCCAAAGGCCAAGGTGTTCAAATTGAAAAATCATATCCATTTTACCCTGTTCCTCACCGACCCAAAGATCGGCTTCATCCACAGTAACACCGTTTGCTTCGCCCACTGTCATCACATCATAGTTCGCATATGTGCGATCTTTAAATTCCTTTAAAAATTCGTGAATGCCTTCCTGGTTCATATGCATATCGAAGGAAGAAACATACTTTTGCTTTTTTGGGTTCGGCATATCAGGCAGGCCGGCACGCTTTTTGATATGGCTGATGGCATCAATCCGGAAACCGTCGATTCCCTTATCCAGCCACCAGTTCACCGTATCATATAAAGCCTCACGGACTTCTTTGTTCTCCCAGTTTAAATCAGGCTGCTTCGTAGAAAAAACGTGCAGGAAATACTGTTCAGTCTTCTCATCATATTCCCATGCTGACCCGCCAAAAATGCTTTCCCAGTTATTCGGTTCCTTGCCATTCTTTCCGTCTCTCCAAATATACCAGTCCCTCTTCGGGTTCTCCTTGGATGAACGGGATTCGATGAACCATTGATGTTCGTCACTTGTATGGTTCAAGACAAGATCAAGAATCAGCTTCATATCGCGCTTATGGACTTCATCCATCAGCTGATTGAAATCCTCCATGGAACCGAAGTCTTCCATGATATCCTGGTAATCTGAAATATCATAGCCATTATCGTCATTAGGGGATTTGTACATTGGGCAAATCCAGATGACATCGATCCCCAATCCTTTAATATAATCAAGCCGCTGAATGATTCCCTGAAGATCACCAATTCCATCTCCGTTTGAATCCTGGAAACTGCGCGGATAAATTTGATATCCTACTGCTTCTTTCCACCAAACCTTCTTCATATTAACACCCTCAATTTATATAAATTTCTTTTTCAATCATCGCGGTGCGCAAACGTTTGCATTAAGCGGTATAAAAAAAGCCTGCCTGCTTTTAAGCATTTGCATACTACTACAGTAAGTGTAACGCTTACAATTGGATTTTTCAATACCCTTTTTCATGATAAAATCCTGCTAACAATTTAGAAGCCGCAGCTTTTTGGACTGCGGCTTCTCCTATATTATCAGGCTGGCTCCACTTGAAGCTGTTCCCGGTATGGTTTTAACGAATGATAGATAATTTTCTGCATGAAGGCTTTATCCATATCCGGCAGAAGCTTTTCAGCAAATGCCCATGCATTTTCCTCAATTTTCAATGCTGTGAGGCATCGTTCCTGCTCTGTTATGCAGGAATCAAGGTAATTGGCCAATTCCTCCAGCTCTGTATCTTCAGCATGACCAAGCTCATGAGCAAACACAACAGTGAAATAATCCAAAAAGCGATCAGCAGAAGAAAAGAGCTGCTGGCATTGTTTCATAATCTCTTCCATATAAAGCGTTATGGTATGTGTTCCCATGCTGTACTTTCCGCCAGCTATACGATTTCCCGGAAAATGATTCTCTAATTTAATCTTTGCCAGACTCCCCGATCTCTCCAATAACTCCCGAACGACTAGATCCAAGCTTTCTTTCTTCAATGCATACACCTTTCTCTATTTAATAGCTTATAGGCTATTATATGAGAAAAGAGCTCAGAAATAAACCAAATATTTACCCTTTAAATTCTATATTCAAACCAGTTCAGGTTAATTTTTGTCCTGCAGCAGCGATTTATGAATCCAAATGGCAGCCTGTGAACCCTCCCCCATTGCAATGGTTACTTGTTCTGAATGGGCTGCCACATCTCCAGCTGCCCAAACATTTTTGACACTTGTCATTTTCGAGCGGGGATCTGTCAGGATATGCTTATTTTCAAGGCGCTCTGCTCTGAGCTGCTTTGCCAGGTCAGACTTTACTTCGTTTCCTCCAAAGGCAATAAACCCTCTATCACCTGTGATTTTTTTACCATTTTCAAGCAGTACACCGTTGAATTTTTCGTCGTCTGCAAGTACCTTACATATAGATTCCTCAAGGTATTCAATCTTTTTTTCTTTCAATTTCTCCAATAATTTCTGATCTGCCGGCTTTTTTTCATGGTTGATGAAAACAAGATCATTTGTCCAATAAGACAATGTTAATGCCATATTTGCTCCGGCATTTCCAGAGCCGAGCACAATGGTGCGTTTATCCTTTACCTCATATCCGTCGCAGTCAGGACAGACATAGACAGAAATGCCGAGACAAGGCATTAATTCGGGGAAGGGCGGCAGCCGGTCCATAATACCCGTTGCAAGTAAAATCCGTTTTCCCACATATTTATTGCCCTTTTGGGATGAAACCTCAAATCCTCCATCTGTCTTTTCTGCGTGCTCCACTTTTTCATTAACAAACTTCACTCCAAGGCTTTCTGCGTGCTTCTTCCCAATCTCCCGGAGTTCAGGGCCGCTCACGCCATCCGGATAGCCTAAGATATTATGATAGCTTTTGCATATCGTGGAGCGCCCATCATTGGAATCAAGCACCAGCACCTTATGTTTATATCTGCCCAGCTGAATGGCAGCCTGCAGTCCCGCAATACCTCCTCCAACAATCAGGCAATCATAATTCAATTGAAATTCCTCCTTTTCGTTCCAAGATAGGCTATAGTTGTAAACTACCCAGAAAATCCTTTTCTAAATACAAAAAAGGAGAGTTTCATCACTGAAACTCTCCCCAAGCTCATTTATTCATATGTGCAAGAAAGCCGCCAAGAAGAGTATCCAGGTCTTCTTCGCTTTCCTCTTCAGTTTGACCTTCTGCATTTTCTTCCTGTTCCTGTTTAGCTTTATCCCAATCAAAGTCAAGCAAATCATCTTCAATATCGGTCAGTTCAGCTTCAGAAAGTTCGTCTTCTTCTAAAGCTGCAGCTGCCGAATCATACTGACTCACTGAATGCCTCGGCTCCTCCTGCAGATAAAGAGCTTCATCAATATCAGAAGATCGGCTGTTCAAAGAAGCCAGCAGGGAAGTTGCACGCACGGGATCCGTAATCAGCTGATAAAGGATGCTGCCGAGCAATGCTTCTGAGTGCTCATGCTTTAGCCAGTCGCGCTGGATTTTGCTTAACCCCTTGGGAAGGGGAATGGTAATAGTTTCCCGGTCTTTTGATTGAGAGCTGCTGACTCCCTGCATCACAAACTCTGCAATCTTACTGGAAAAATTCCGTTTTTCGGTTTCCTTGAGCTTTTGCAGATGCTTCAAAATATGATCAGGTGTGTCAGATGGCACCCGAAAGGATACGGATTGTCCTCTCTTAATTTCAGAAGAGGAAGCTTTACTCATGAAAAATCACCCTAGTTGGCTTTAACAGGTTTTTTATCCTGGTCCGCCTTGTCTTTATTCGTTCTTCTTGAAAAATCAGAGATCAGCTTGTAATAAGCATTGGCCATCATCCAGATGCTTTCTTTTTCATCCTCAAAGAAGTCAATGTTATAGCCATCCAGATTGTTATTTAATGTTTTCAGATAATCTTTTAAAACAATAGAGCCGCCGCCGACAAAGTAGCAGATTTCCGTCTGGGAGTTTTTCTGCCAAACGTTGCGGAGTAGGCGATACTGCTTCTTAGCCAGATCAAGCAAAATTCGGTCTGTAATATCATGTACGCTTGTCCGGCTTCCTTTTACCATAATATGATTGCGGTCATTCTTTTTCGTGATGATTTCCACGACATCCCGACGGCTGTCGAGTTCAACGCCATGTTTCGAACGAATCTCCTCACGGATGGATTCAAGAGCTTCAGATACCCCAAGGTTGAAGCCCTGCGCTTTGTCATCATCAACATTGCGGTTTTTAATGACAGCAATATCCGTTGATAGTCCGCCGATATCCTGAATTAAAATACGCTTATCAATTAAATCCTTATTGATGATATTTAAGTTGTTGTCCATTACAAGGTTGATATAAGCAGCAAAGCCTTCAGGATATACCTTAATTTCATCAAACTTGATATTTACTTTTTGCCCCTGGTACTTCGGTGTCACAAGGAACTCAACCTGATGGACAGAGCCCAGCAATTTGGAACGGTAGCCCGCATCCTTGCCTTCCTTTACTTCACGAAGAGGAAGTCCTGTTCCCAGTGTGTAGTTTGCATCAATCACATTCCCGGACTTTTTAAAGCCTGTGGAACCATCTTTCTGCACAGCATCCAATGCCAAAGCAGAGAATAGCATGACTAATGTCTGATCTTCTTCAGATTTGCTGCTGCCCGGATCTAATTCAGTAGCGTTATCGCTTTTCGTTGCCAGGTGCCCCACACGATAAATCGCATTGTTTTCTTTCAGGGCAGGGGAGTGGACTCTGATATGTATGCCTTCAAGCGGATTTTTGCTGTCAAGTTCTTCTATCCCGATAACCGGGCGGTCCTCAACATCTCTCGCAATCACATTCGGTATATTTAATTCTGAATCCAGTTTTCCAAAGATTGCTTTAATAGAATCGTTTCCTACGTCAACTGCTGCAATTCTTGAATTCGTCAAATCATTCAATCCTTTCATTCTCAAATATAGAGCTATTGTTTTAAGAGTAATTCAGATTGAGAGATTAATCAATGTAAGGAAATGAAAAGTAATCAAAGCGTAAAGACGTAAACAAATTGTAAACTTATACCTACATTGTATACACTTTCCGTATACAAGTAAACAATATTGAACACATCCTTACACACCAACATGTACACGTGTTTGTATACTTGTTTACATTTTTGAATACAACTGCAAACAATATCGCATACTTGTATTCATTTTTGTTTACAACCAGGTTTATTTGGTGTTTTTCCTGAAATTTGATAGTTTAAGAGATAAAATAATATCCTGCTTGTCTCTAACAAAAATGAAATAAAATAGATAATATTAAAAAATTTAGAAAATATATTAAATTTGTCTACTTTCTAGAAAAAAATTCCTATAAAATAGAGGTATAACAACAGGCAAAGGAGTACAGAAAGATGCAAGGCTCCAGAATATTTATGGTTTCGCTTTTTATTGTTTCACTTTTTACAGCTCTGATCTCGGACGGGATCATTGTCGAGAGCTCTTCATATATAAAAGCACTCTTCATATACCTGCTGTTTTCCTGCTTGTATCACCATTTGCGGATTATCAGCAGAAACGGAAATACGTCCATCGATTATGGAATTAATTACAGTCTCTCCATTGGGCTTTTTACAGGGCCATTAGGTTTATTTATATTTGAAGTCATCTATCGATTTAGTGTTTATTTATATAAGAAACAAACAAAAACAGACGATCCGGATGAATTTTTCCATACGTTTTATAACATTGGCTCCTTTGTGATGAGCAACTCTATTGCATTCTATTTATTCAATCTGCTGTATCCCCTCTTTCAGGATGCAGCATTCGGCTTTTGGATAATCATGCTTATTCTGATTACCGTAACATCCATGCTTTCAGACATCTTCCTGATTACCGTGTTTAAATTGACAGGAGACATAAAAACGAAGCAGGAAGCGATTGATTTTATCAAAACAAGAAGTGTACTGGATATGGGGAAGATTGCCTTTACTAATGGTCTTTTGCTGTTATTTCTTAATGAGGGCAAATGGGAGATGCTCATAAGTCTGTTTATACTTAATTATCTTGTCAGCCGTTCCTTTCTGTCGAAATCACAGATGCTGCAGAATAAAATCGAACGCGATAAATTTGAGCAGATGGCCTATACCGACTTCCTTACTGGTGTTTTTAACCGTGCTTATATGGATAAAAAAATGACGGAACTTAATCAATCGGCGGAACACATCGCGATTGTAGTGGCAGATATCGACAAGTTCAAAAGGATTAATGATAGCTATAACCACGCCGTGGGCGATCAGGCAATCAGGCACTTTGCCGACTCATTGAAGAGCTATCTTTCCAAAGATGATTACTTGTTCAGAAGCGGCGGAGAGGAATTTACCATAATAATGAGATTCAGGTCATATGAAGAATGCTTGAATTTAGCTCAGAAGATACGCAAAGGCATTGAAAACAGCACATTTCATGCCGATTTTAAAGACCAGTCCATTTCTCTATCCTACACAGCATCCTTTGGCCTCTTTTACTATAAAGTGAACAAGTTCCTTTCTATTGAAAAAGCCTATGTTTACGCAGACCAGCTCCTTCTGCAGTCTAAGGACATGGGAAAAAACAGGCTATCCTCCAGGGAAGAATCAATTCATCAGCATAGCCCTAAAGAAGCAGTACTTACAAACGCATAAGGATATTTGCAGCAGCCGCCGGTTTGAGCGGCTTTTTTTTATGGGAATAATACCTCTGTTTTTAGATAAGTTTTAATACTGTTATTATTCTGAAAAAACGTTCTTTTGTTTAAATCTCTGGAAAAATCTATTTATTCCGCCTAAAAAGTCAATAATAACCATCGTTACATAAAATTTTTTTTGACAATTAGGAACTATGAAAGATATTATAGAATAGCTAAAAGGAGGATGAAACATGTCAGATTTTAATAGGCAGAAAATTGTTGAAAGTGTGCCTCAAAAAGGTTTCTTTGGACATCCTAAAGGCTTGTTCACACTTTTCTTCACTGAATTTTGGGAGCGCTTTTCTTATTATGGAATGAGAGCGATCCTTGTATTCTATATGTATTATGAGGTTTCAAAAGGCGGTTTAGGCCTGGATGAGCCGACAGCTTTAGCTATCATGTCCATTTATGGATCATTGGTGTATATGTCAGGAATCATCGGCGGATGGATAGCCGACAGATTACTCGGAACCTCCAGAGCTGTATTCTATGGCGGAATTTTAATCATGCTCGGCCATATTGCCCTTTCTATTCCTGGCAGCCTGGCTATGTTCTTTGTTTCCATGGTGCTGATCGTATTAGGTACTGGATTATTGAAGCCAAATGTATCAAGCGTGGTTGGGGATATTTACAGCCCGGAAGATAACCGCCGCGATGCAGGTTTCAGTATTTTCTATATGGGTATCAACCTTGGCGGATTCCTTGCGCCTTTAATTGTCGGAACAGTTGGAATGGATTATAATTTCCACCTAGGTTTCGCCATTGCTGCCGTTGGTATGTTCTTTGGCTTATTAGTGTTTGTTTTTACGAAAAAGAAAAATCTTGGATTAGCAGGAACTTATGTATCTAATCCATTATCAGCAGATGAAAAAGGTAAGGTTTATACAAGAATTGGCCTTGGTGCTGCTGTTGTTGCCATTTTAGTGGCAGTCGGCATCCCAACTGGTCTTTTAACATTTGATTCGTTTATTGCCCTTGTTGGTGTTCTTGGTATTGGGCTTCCGATTATTTACTTTACTGTAATGTACCGCAGCCCGAAAACAACAGAAGTGGAACGCTCACGCATCATTGCTTATATTCCATTATTCATTGCATCTGTTATGTTCTGGGCTATCCAGGAGCAGGGTTCAACGATTCTTGCGAATTATGCGGACAAGCGTACCCAGCTTGACTTTATGGGTCTTGATATTTCACCGGCATGGTTCCAGTCTCTTAACCCATTGTTCATCATTTTCTTTGCACCAGTATTTGCCTGGCTATGGGTGAAGCTTGGCGACCGCCAGCCTTCAGTGCCGCAGAAGTTCTCCCTGGGCCTATTATTCGCTGGTTTATCTTTCCTTGTGATTCTGCTGCCAGCATACCTTGGCGGTACAGATTCTCTTGTAAGTCCATTATGGCTGGTTCTTAGCTACTTTATTGTTGTTCTTGGTGAGCTTTGCTTATCTCCAGTCGGACTTTCAGCCACAACAAAATTAGCGCCTGCTGCTTTCTCGGCGCAAACGATGAGCCTTTGGTTCCTATCAAATGCGGCCGCACAGGCAATCAATGCACAGATTGTTAAGTTCTATTCACCAGAAACAGAAATGACTTATTTCGGTGTAATTGGTGCAGCTGCGATCGTGCTATCCATTATCCTATTCATGTTGAGTCCTAAGATTCAAGGATATATGAAGGGTGTACGTTAATAGAAAAGCGGAAGCCAGAAGAGTGTATGCTCTTCTGGCTTTTTTTAGTATCTGCTCGGCCGGTAAATTCGGCAGTTTAGCCGGTATTTCTGCGGTTTTGGCCGGTATTTCTTTCAAATCGGCCGGTAAATGTTCTATTTGGGCCGGTAAACAGCAGTCTTCATTCTTTCCACTCTTCAAGCATCGGCCCCTCATCACCATAGACAGGATCAGTCTGCGGAACAGGGACATTTTTGATTTCTGCCAGTGCTTGTACACGATCTGATGGGTCTTTTTTCTTCATATTCGGGCTTTTTCCGCCAGGATAGGCACCTACGACTTCGAAGTCCGGACTGCTTTCCGCATTCTTATGCCCTGTCCCTGCCGGGAGGAGAATAACATCGCCCTGATGGAGTTCAAGGCGCTCGCCCTGGTCACCGCCGATGAGGACGGTTGCTTGTCCTGCTTTGACACCCAGTACTTCATGAGTATTGCTGTGATAATGATGGTAATCATATACCCCGCCCGTCCAGCTGCCGGTCCATTGATGTCTGTTAAAAGCCGCCTCTATTTCATCAGGCTGCTCCTTAAAAACGGCCTTGTAGATGATAACAGGAAGGTCCGGATTGTTGGGTATTTGTCCATCATCCGCCAGCTGAAATGTTTGGGTTTGGCTATTCATGTGAACCTCTCCTTTCGTATTGCTTCAATTTCTTTGTTTAAACGTGTCTCCGCCTTTGATGGTTCCGTTTTGGAATCCTTTGTAGAACCATGACTTTCTTTGTTCTGACGTTCCATGGGTAAAGCTTTCCGGCACTACATAGCCCTGCGCCCGTTTTTGAAGGGTGTCGTCCCCTACTGCCGTTGCAGCATTCAGGGCTTCTTCCAGATCGCCTTCCTCTAAATATCCCATTCCCTGTGCATGGTTGGCCCAAACGCCTGAATAATAATCGGCCTGCAATTCAAAACGGACAAGATACTGATTAAACTTTTCTTCACTCATTCTCTGACGGAGCGGCATGATTTCCTCAGTCGTTCCAAGCAGGGTCTGCACATGGTGCCCTACTTCATGGGCTATGACATAGGCCATGGCAAAATCGCCAGGAGCCTGGAACTTTCTTTGCAGTTCTTCGTAAAAGCTTAAATCAATATACAATTTTTGGTCGCCCGGACAATAAAAAGGCCCAACGGAAGAGGACGCTGCCCCGCATGCAGACTGTACGCTGCCTGAATATAAAACAAGGGTCGGCTCCTCATATTGCAATCCCTGTTCTTCGAATATTTCCGTCCAGACTTCCTCTGTATCCGCAAGCACAACAGAGACAAAATCAGCAAGCTCTTTTTCCTGTTCTGATTCTTCATACGGTACAGCTGTGCCAGAGTCTGTTCCGGCCATATTGCCTAAAAGCTCTCCCGGATCACCGCCGAGGAAGGTAAATATCAATAAAATAATAATTCCGCCGAGGCCGCCGCCAATCAGGGTTTTTCCCCCTCCGCCCATGCCTCTTCGGTCTTCTACATTAGAACTCGCTCTTCTGCCTTTCCACTTCATGATTCAGCCTCCTACTGAAACGCCATTTATCATTCATTTCATTAGTGTATACCCGAATTGAAGGGATTTATTAACTTAGCAGAATTAAAAATAGGTGCCTGCTGCAAACAGGCACCTTTACCCCTTATTATTTTTCTATCGCGCCAGCCGGATCATAGAGGTCCAGGTCAATATCCACCTCTTGCCCGAGAGCAAGCTTGGCAAGCTGGGCACCCAGAAACGGCCCTGCGGTCAGCCCTGAGGCTCCAAGTCCATTTGATATGTAAAGACCCTTTATGCCCGGAATTTGGCCGATAATGGGCAAGAAACCGGGTGTATAGGGACGGAAGCCCACACGTGCTTCTGTGAACGTTCCATCAGACAATCCAGGGGCTATTGCTAGCGCTTTTTCAAAAATTTCATTTAGGCCGCCAGCTGTCACCCTTAGATCATAGCCTATATTATCTTCATGGGTGGCACCAACGACGATGCGGCCGCCTTCAAAAGCCAGAATGTATTGGTTGTTTGGCGGCATCACAACAGGCCATTTGCCCGTTTCCTCCTCTTCAAGCTGAAGATGGACAATCTGCGCTTTTTGCGGCTTTACATCCAATTGAATACCAAGCGGCTTCAAAAGCTCACCAGCCCACGCTCCAGCCGCTGCGATGACACTATCTGCTTCATATTGCTTTCCGCCGGCTTTTACTGCCGTGACCCTGTCTCCTTGGCACAAAAGTTCAGCAGAGCTATGAACCAATACAGCACCATGTTTTTCAGCTGCCCGCAGCAGGGCGTCCCTTAATTCCCGGCCGTTGACGCGCGCCGCTCCGCTTACATGTATAGAGGCATATTCCTTTGATAAAGGCGGAAACAGCTCCAATGTCTGGTCTTGAGATAATGGTGTAATCTCTCCCAGTTCAGGTGCATCACCGCGTCTTGTTGCTGCACGTTCTTCCATTTTTTCAAGCTTTACAGGGTCGGTATGAAGGCTGACGGCTCCTACCTTCTGATAGCCCGTCTTCGTCTCTCCGTCCTTTTCAAGCTCCCGGATTAATGTTTGATAATAGGCCGCTCCCCCTTTGGCCAGCGCGTACCACGCCTTATTCCGCCGCTGTGTCAGCCAGGGGCAGATAATTCCGGCCGCTGCGTCTGTTGCCTGACCCGGGTCTTTGCGGTCGATAACGGTGACATTTGCACCTGCCTTAGCCAAATGGTAGGCTGCAGAGGCCCCCAGGATTCCTGCACCAATGATGATATGACTTTTCATAATGACTCCTTTTTGCGATCTAGTTTGCCACTTATTTTACAAGAGTTTGGGGCAGTGCACAAAATAATCATGGCAGACGCGTATTCATATTTGCACGGTGATATTGCTGGAAAGCTGCTGGGGCGCGGGGTGACCGATAAAGTGGAATTTTGACCGATATCGGCCGATATATATAAAATCTGACTGATATACCTGGCACAGCGGCCTGATAAGTTAATTTCCCCCTGTATCTGATCCAGCAATTGAAAAATTCCTTTCTGACAGCTATCCAGCAACTATTTCCATATAAAAAAACTGCATGACAGGCATAAAACCCATCATGCAGCTTCATTAAAATGGCTTATTCGGTTCATAGGTCGGCTGCTGGTTTTGTGCCTGATACTGCTGGCTTTTGGCTGCCGCGTCCTGGACATTTTCTTCAAGGGCAAATTCTGTGTCCATTCCTTTTTTGAATTGGTCCGCCTGGTTTTGGGCGGCTACGACCTGCTGCTCTTCTGTTACTTTATTCGGCTGCTTTGGCATTCCTATCTCTCCTTTATTTTAGAAGTATAGCTATAGATTTTCCAAAGCTGCAGGCACTATTCACCTTTTTACAGGTCTACCTTAGTTCCGATGCCTTCAAGAATTGCTTTTTCATAAACGGCTGCAGCCACAGCGAGGTCAAAGTAGGCAATGCCGACTGATTTAAAAAAGGTAATCTCTTCATCGTTTTCTCTGCCTGCGATCACTCCGGCTGATAATTGTCCGAGTTCGCCGTGAAGGTTCGAGAAGCTCCAGATTCCTTCTCTGGCAGGAATAATGAAATCACCTGCTTCCTCTTGAACCCCTTCCAAGGTATCTGCGACGATTTTAGAGCTTCGCAGCAGTGTTTCTGCGTCGACTTCCTGCATATGCGGAAGATAGGAGCCTACCCCGTTAATATGCGTACCCGGCCGGAGGGCCTTGCCTGTGAACACGGGCTTTTCCGAGCGGGTGCTGCAGATAACAATATCCGCCCGGGAAACAGCTTCATCGGCATTTTCCAAGATGATCACCGGACCATTGAATTCATGAAATTTCGCAGAAAATTCTTGTGCCTTTGCAGCCGTCCGGTTGTAGAGTAAGATTTCCTCTATTTCACGGACCTCCAAAACGGCCTGCAGCTGCTCTTCAGCCATTGCCCCGCACCCGATCACAGCCACAGATCTTGCCGATTTTTTTGCCAGATGCTTAGTGGCAATCCCGCTCACGGCCCCGGTCCGGAGCCTTGTCAGGTAAGAGGCATTCATGCATGCGAGATGCTCTCCATTATCTGTATCGCTTAGCAAAATGAATCCTTGAGTCGTTTTTTTGCCGATCGCAGGGTTCTCAGGAAAAATGGTGACCACCTTCACAGCCGTTTTGCCAATTGGCGGCATGGCACTCGGCATATAAAGGGCAGATGCCTGTTTCTCCGGAAAGTCCAGGACGGTTCTATGGGGATTCTGGATTTTCCCTTCCAGATGATGTACCAGGGCATTTTCCAGATCTTTAATGGCTGATTCCATCGTATAGATGGATTTGATTTCTTTTTCAGATAATAAAAGCATGAAATCTACCTTTCTAAGCTTTTTGGTCGGTTTGTCCGAAGCCTGTATGGAATGCATCATCTCCTGGAAGATCAGAATCAAGGTCCTGATTGCTTCGGTCACGGACGGATGAAATCGCAATCAAAGAGATGGCAGCTGCAAGCATGATGTATAACGCTACAGGAACATAGGAATTGTCATACGCATTCAGCAGGGCAGTTGCAACGAGAGGAGCGGTTCCTCCTGCCAGAGCGGCTCCTATTTGATAGCCCAGTGTGATGCCGGTATAGCGGACATTCGACTTAAATATTTCTGAAAACATAGTCCCAAGTACAGCGGTAATTGGAGCCCAGATGATCCCGAGACCCAATATGGTAGCCACAACCAGCAGAAACGCCGAACCCTGATGAAGCAGCCAGAAGTATGGAAAGGCGTAAAGCATCATCAGGACCGTTCCGCCCACATATAGCTTTTTCCGGCCAACTTTGTCAGACAGTTTTCCCATGATCGGGATTAGTATTGTAGTAATTATCGTTGCAATCGTAACGGCATTCAGAGTAACAGTGCGTGAGAATCCAAGCTGTGTTGTCGCATAGGAAACAATAAAGGTTCCGAAAATATAAAATGGCGCTGTCTCCACCACTTTTGCGCCGACTGCAATCAATACTTCCTTCCAATGGCTGCGCATGGTTTCCACAAACGGAATCTTGGCGATTTCGCCTTTCTCCTGGGCCTTTTTAAAGGATGGTGTTTCATCAATCCCTTTGCGGATCCATAAGCCAAAAAAGACAAGCAGGGCACTTAGGATGAACGGGACACGCCATCCCCATGATAAAAAGGCTTCCTCAGGCAATAAAGTCATGATGGATAAGGCAAGCGTTCCAAGGAGCATTCCAATGGTGACACCCATTTGCGGAATGCTTCCAAAAAAGCCGCGCCGATTTTTTGGGGCATACTCAACAGCAAGCAGCAATGCGCCGCCCCATTCTCCTCCAAGGCCAATACCTTGTATTAAGCGTAAAATGATCAGCAGGATCGGTGCTGCCGTGCCAATATTGTCGTAGGTAGGCAAAAAGCCCATGAGGACAGTTGCACCGCCCATAAGGGATAGTGTGAGGACAAGAGTCTTCTTTCTGCCGATTTTATCGCCGATGTGGCTGAAAATTACCCCGCCAAGCGGGCGGATAAAGAAAGCAAGTGCGAAAGAGGCATATGCCAGCATCAAACCGACAGCCGGGTCATCGCTATGAAAAAACATTTGATTAAATACAAGTGCAGCAACCGTCCCGTACAAAAAGTAATCAAACCATTCGATGGAACTTCCGATCAGGCTTGCGATCAGCACTTTCTTTTCTAATTTCTTTTCCATTCCATTTCCCCCTCTCTTGACTGTAAAAATGTACAAGTTCATCATAGTTTATATTATTTTGATATTTCAATATATTTTTAAAATTGGCTGATAAATAGAACTTATTTACCTGCCCAATGCCTAAGGTGAAAGTATGGGAATGTTTTTGTTATAATCATAGTACTTAGATGGAATTTGACCTTAACTGGAGTGAACACGTTGAATACAAAAAAAGCACTGCCTCTTTTATTCGCAGTTATGTTTCTTGTTATGGTGGGGTTTGGAATCATCATACCTGTCATCCCCTTTTATGCGGAAGAATTAGGGGCCTCCCCCACTGAACTGGGCCTATTAATGGCCGTTTATTCGTTGATGCAGCTGCTGTTTGCGCCTATGTGGGGGCGCGTTTCCGATAAAATCGGACGCAAACCGGTCATAATGATCGGTATTTTTGGCCTTGGCCTGTCTTTTTTCATGATGGCCTTATCCACTGAGCTTTGGATGCTGTTTGCTGCCAGAGTTATCGGCGGCTTCCTGTCATCTGCCAATATGCCGACTGTCATGGCCTATGTAGCGGATATTACATCTGAAGAAGACCGCGGAAAAGGGATGGGAATCATTGGAGCTGCGGTTGGCTTAGGGTTTATTTTTGGTCCGGCAATCGGGGGCATCTTTTCCCGGGAAAGTTTGAACATTCCTTTCTACGCGGCAGGAACATCTTCATTTATTACATTTTTCCTTGTCATGCTTGTGCTGAAGGAATCCCTTTCACCAGAGCAGCGCAGCCAGGGAGCTGCTAAGCGTCCAGGACTTTTAACAGCTTTAAGCGGAAACACTGGAATTCTGTTTATCCTTCAGCTGTTTGTTTCGTTGTCACTGGCAGGCCTGGAAGCAACTTTCGCGTATTTTGCGGCTGACAAAGCTGGCCTTGGGACCGTAGAGCTTGGCTATATCTTTATGATCATGGGGTTTGGAGGCGCCCTTGTACAGGGCGGTTTAGTAGGAAGAATGACGAAAAAGTACGGAGAAGGAGCCGTGATTCAACTGGGGATCATCATCTCCGCCATTGGCTTTGGACTTATTCTCCTGGTTGACAGTTTTACCACAGCAGCGATATTCTTAACAGTTTTCGGAATCGGAAACGGGTTTATCCGCCCGAGCGTATCTTCCCTGCTGACAAAGACATCTCAAACTGGACACGGCAGTACGACCGGCCTGCTGTCATCATTTGACTCCCTGGGACGTATTATCGGGCCCCCGCTTGGCGGCTGGCTTTTTACCATGAGCATCGGTGCCCCGTACATCTCGGGAATCCTGCTTTCCGGATTGGCATTCGTGTTGTACCGTGTTTATTCTGCGAAGGTAAACAGAACCCAATCGATTACATCTTAAAATAGGTAAAGGAGGCCGCTTATGCCTCCTTTTTCTATTTCTGCAATATAGCCTGAATCACATGCCCCGTACCTGTATGGCCTTTTCCTTCGACTCTCTCCTGTTCGCCATAAAAGAAATGAAGGACTTTATAGCTCTTAATCCATTGGAGAAGATCTGCGGGATCATACACCATATCAACACTTTTCGGCCCGCCTGTTCCATAGAGGAGCTGATCCTCCGAATAGACTTCAAGCATGACGATTCCACCCGGCTTTACAACAGAAACGAGCTTATCGAAAACAGTCTTTTGATCTTTTTTCAGAAAGTGGCCGAAAACCATAATCGAAGCATCATACTCCCCTGATGGTACAGAATCATGAATGAGATCCTTCTGCCCTGTTTCTACTCTGACATGATGGCGTTCAGCCAGCTGCTGTGTTTTTATTAGCCCGCTTTGTGTATAGTCCCATGCGGTTACCTCATGCCCCTTTCTTGCAAGGAACACAGCATTTCGGCCCTCACCCTAGGCCAAAGCAGCAACTCGTTTGTGTCCCTCAAGCCGCCACGCATGCTCTCTGATAAATTCATTGGGCTCTTCACCATATAAATATCCTTCTGCGGAGAACTTTTCTTCCCATAGATTTGCCAATAGAACCACTCCTTCCTGATAAGGTATTCTAGAAGTGGTTATGGAAATCCTATTGTATAATGGAAAAAATGCCGGCTTAGGAGGATGATGACGATGAAAGAGCTGACAGCGATGGAAGAGGTGCATCAGTTTATTCAGAGCGCCGAGCTTGGTCTTATTTATGTGCTGACTGACAGCTGAAGCGTCTGTCATGGCCTGCTTCCTCAGGTTGAGGAAGTGTTGAAGGATTATCCCGGTATAGAATCCCGGTCTGTGAATGCAGGAAAGGTCCCTGAGATAGCCGGGTTCCTCATGGCTTTTACAGTGCCTGTGATTGCCTTATATCTGGATGGAAGAGAAGTTCTGAGAGAGGCGCGATTCATACCGGTCGAGAAGCTTCGAGATGATTTGAAGAGGATCTATGAGGGTGTTTTTGATGTATAAAACAAGGACTGACGGTGCTTTTCCGCCGGTCCTTGTTGACTATTCCAGCTGATGGTTATTAAAAATCAGCATTACATAAGCACAAGGATGCGATTATTAAAATTAATAGATTTGCAGTATTATTATCTTCCCCTATTAAATAACCCCAAATTTTATTGTCATAAATACCTACAGACACTCCCAATCAACCATCAATTTATCAAAATCTAATTCTTTTAGCCCAGAATTAACACTTAAATTGCCTTTTAATTTCCCCAATTAACAGAATGTTCTTTCTTCCTTATACTTTTCAATAGAACCTTATGAACTATGAATCAAGTTGTAAGAGGTTGTTGTTTGATTATTTAAAGCAGTTTAATAGGGGTGCTTTCCCAGCTGCTTTAAGGGAGAACCACTATACTTTTGAAGAGGAGAATGGGCACGAATGGGAGATTTCAGGTTTAAAAAGCATTTAACAGCTGCCATGGCTGCTGCTATGCTGGCTGTTCCGCCCCTGCAGGCTGCGGCTGATGATTCAGGGAAAGGCATTCTAAAAGGCGCAGATGGCAAAGCGGCAATAACTGATCTGCAAGGGATGAATGCAAAAGCCAGTAAAGGCAAGCATGACATCACCCTTATCACGGGTGATGTCGTAACCGTAACCGAATTTGAAGATGGAAAGAATATCATTCATGTTGAACCAGCGGATCCCTCCGCAAGTGGAGCACGTATTTTGACAGCCAACAAAGAAACGTATGTCATTCCTGATCAGGCTATGCCATATCTGGCTTCCGGATTTTTGGACCAGGATTTGTTCAATATTACGGCTTTAATTAAAGACGGCTATGATGATGAGAATCAAAAGGAATTGCCGGTCATCATTCAATATTCCGAATCCAAAGGCCGTTCAGCTGTTGCTCATCCAATCCCAAAAGGCTCAAAGAAAACCCATGTACTTGAAAGCATAGATAGTGTAGCAGTCACAGCTGATAAGAAAGAAACAAAGGGATTCTGGAAAGAAATTACTAAAGCAAACAAAACCCCCAAGAAATCTAAAGCCGCACTGGCTCCAGGGATTGAAAAAATCTGGCTGGATGGCCGTGTCGAAGCTTCTCTTGAACAAAGTGTCCCTCAGATTGGAGCCCCTTCAGCTTGGGAATCCGGCTATGATGGAACAGGCGTAAAGGTGGCTGTTCTTGATACCGGAATTGATCCAGAGCATCCGGACATTGCAGGCCAATTGGATGAGGCAGTGAGCTTCGTTCCAGGAGAAGAAGTAACCGATATGCATGCACATGGGACACACGTGGCTTCCACAGTGCTTGGGACCGGGGAAGCCTCCGAAGGACGGTATCAGGGTGTGGCTCCAGGCTCACGTCTTCTTGTAGGAAAAGTCCTGAGTAATGAAGGCTTTGGCCAGGATTCATGGATTATTGATGGAATGGAATGGGCTGCTGAAAATGCCAAAATCGTTAATATGAGCCTGGGCAGTTCTGAACCAAGCGATGGAACGGATCCAATGGCTCAAGCTGTAAACAATCTTAGTAAAGAAACAGGTTCCCTGTTTGTTATTGCTGCCGGGAACACTGGCAGTGAAGGAATCGGATCACCAGGAGCTGCTGACGATGCTCTTACTGTTGGCGCCGTAGACAAGTCCGACAATCTTGCCTGGTTCTCGTCTAAAGGGCCTAGCTTTGGAAGCTCAGGATTAAAGCCTGATCTCACTGCTCCTGGAGTAGGAATCATGGCTGCACGTTCTCAATATACGAACCAGGGAAGCGGCTCTTACATGAGCATGGATGGCACCTCTATGGCAACACCTCATGTTGCTGGAGCTGCAGCCCTTCTCTCCCAGCGCCACCCTGAATGGACCGGAGAACAGCTTAAAGAAGCTCTGATGAGCACTACAAGGAAGCTGGAGGACATTAGCCCTTTTGAAGGCGGAACTGGCCGTCTTGATGCTGAAGCTGCAGTGCTTGGTAATATAAGGGCCACTGGTTCCCTCGACTTTGGCTTCTATGACTGGCCTCATGAGAATGATGTTCCTGCTGAGAAGACCATTACGTATACAAACGATAGCGGCCAGGATGTGACATTGGATCTGTCAATATCGATGAAAGATAGCCATGACACCGATGCTCCTGCCGGAATGGTAAAGCTTTCATCAGAAAAAGTGACTGTTCCAGCTAATGGAATTGCCGAGGTCACCGTTACACTGGACCCGAATAATGGTGATTTTGGCTCCCGTTATCAGGGTCATATCAGTGCTTCAGCAGAAGGCCAAAAGATTGTCCATACGTCTTTAGGCATGATTAAAGAAGATGAAAGGTATCCCCTTACCATAAAGGCAGTTGATCGGGATGGGGAAGCTGCCTCCGCATACTTCTACCTGTTGGGACCAACTGGCGATCCTCAGTTCATGTCTGTGGAAGGCACGAAGGAGCTGCGGCTGCCGAAAGGAACGTATTCCGTTATGTCCATGATGGACGTTGATGCTGATACAGATCATGCAGGTGTTGCACTTGTCGGCGACCCGGAAATTAACCTGGATGGACCTCAGACAGTTATGCTGGATGCGCGCAAGGCCAACGAGATTACTGTTGATGTTCCAAAAGAGACAGAAGCCAATTATCGGAAAATGGAATATTACCGCAGCATAAATGGAAACGAAGTGAATGACATTTACATTTTGCCAGTATTGGTGGATAAAATGTACGCTGCACCTACAGAGAAAGTTAACTTTGGTGAATTCACACAGGCTACGCGCTGGCGCCTGGCGGAACCTATGCTGACAATCGGTTACAAAGGAAAGGAATTGGATGATATCCCGCAGGCAGGCAGCACTCTCCTGAATGGGAAGTATAATTTGCAGGCTGTCTATGCCGGAAATGGATCTCCAGAGGATTATGAAAATCTGGATGTAAAAGGAAAAGCCGTAATTGTGCAGCGCAGTGATGAATTAACAGGATCAGAACGTGCTGCAGCAGCGTTAGCAGCAGGAGCAAAACTATTGATTACCGTTAATGATGGACCTCAGGAGCTTAGTGAATGGGTAGGAATAGAAAATGAAGATTTTTCACTTTCCAACAGCCCTCTACCGGTTGCTGGCATCAGCAGCACTGAAGGCAAAGAGCTGATCGCAGCTGCCAAGTCTGGAAAATTGACTTTAAAAGTCGAGGGTACACCTGACTCGGAATACTTATATGACCTGGTGGACATGCATCATCAGGCAGTGCCTAAAGAGGTAAACTATTCTCCGAAATCGAAGGACCTTGTTAAAATCAACTCTGAATATAAATCAGACCGTCCTGCTCCGGGTGCTGAGTTCAGGTACGATATTCTGGCGCACAGCTTTGCCGGAGTAGGCTTCCTGCAGACCCTGTCACTTCCGTCTGTCAGAACAGAGTGGGTATCGGCACAAAAAGGCACATCATGGTACCACCAGGCTGGTGTTCTCGATGCCCAGTGGGAAGTAAGACAGCCAAAAGTGGATTACAAACCGGGTCAAACGTTGAATGAAGAATGGTTTTCACCAGTCGTCCGTCCTCGTTTTGGTGATGGTTTCTGGGCTCCATACCGTTCAGGCAATAATTTGATATTAAATGTTCCTGCCTGGGCTGACTCAGGACCTGGACATACGGGAGCTGACATGAATTACCCTGGCGATCAGACATTAAAGCTATATCAAGGGGATAACCTGGTTAAAGAAGGAAAGGGCCAGGCACTCTACTTATTTAATGAATTTCCGGAAGAAAAAACCCAGTACAAACTCGTAAGTGATGCTGCCCGTGATGCAGAGCGCTGGAACACATCAGTCCGTACACATACGGAGTGGACATTCTGGTCACAGAAGCAAGGAGAATTCCAGGCTGCTCTTCCGCTGATTTCTATTGATTATAAAGTGGACACTGACATGTCAGGCAACTCCACGGCCGGTAAAAAGATTAAGCTTGATTTATCAGCTGTTCAAATAACCGATGCTCCGGAAAACGGCCAAATAAAAGGAGCAGCCCTGGAGGTGTCTTTTGATGAAGGAAAGACATGGGAAGCTGCAAAGTTAGTTTCTAAGGGCAATGGCTGGTCCGCCGAAATCAAGCATCCAAATAAGAAGGGAACCTCTGTCTCCCTGCGTGCCAGTGCATGGGATGATGCAGGCAATCGTGTAAATCAGGAAATCATCAAGGCTTATGGATTAAAATAATGAAAAAATGATGAACCTCTTGTTAAGCAGCGGATTGCGTACAGAGCAGATGTGAACCAGGCAGCCAATGCCTGGTTCACTTTTTTAATAGATTAGTTAACCGCCTAACTCCGCAACCCTCCAGGGCAGCTTTTGGAGGATTCGGCGACCTTTATAGCTCGCCTTACGCTTTTCTAATTGCTATGCCCTATAATGGCTTGTCAGTTCAGACAATGACCTTGCCAGAGAGTTGAGTTTCATCCCAATTTTATCCGTTTTCTCCATTTGTCCTGTTTGAATGACGCTGGCAGCAAGCATCTCTTCTGCACTTGCCAATGTTTCCTGTGAAACAGAGGAGAACTGTTCAGCTCCCTGTTCAAGCTGCGGAAGCGTTTTTTCCAGGCCTTTCAGCTCCGTTTGCATGGTTTGGAGCTTTCCGCTTACATTCGAAATCTCTTTCATCAGCTCGTCCAATGATATTTTGGATTGGCCTGCCATTTCAAGATTGCCTTTTATCTCCGTATGGAGCTGGTCAAATTCCTCTGAAGCTCTGAGTGTTATATTCTCCATATTTCTTATTCCCCGAGTGATATCTTCTGCGGCACCTGCAGATTGCTCAGCCAGTTTCCGGACTTCTCCTGCGACCACGGCAAAGCCTTTCCCTGCCTCTCCTGCCCGGGCAGCCTCAATGGAAGCATTTAAGGATAACAGCCTTGTTTGTTCAGCAATTCCCTTTACCATTCCGACAAGATTTGTAATCGCTAAGGAATGGTCTTTGACCTCTTTTATTGTCAGGGTCAATTTTCCAAATTCTGAACCAAAGGAATGAATGGCAGCGATCAGATCACTGATGCTGTTCCCGCCGCGCCTGGCAGAGTCATTCATCACCTCCGAGCTGCGGTTTACACTTTGCATATGTAAAAACATGTCTTCGAACTTATCTTTCATTTCTTTAAAACTGGACGCACTATTTTCAGAACTGGCTGCGGTTTGCTCTGCCCCCATTTTCACGAGGTGAATGGCTGATACCAGCTGCTGTCCGCTTTCAAGAGCGCTGAAGGATGATCCTTTCAGCTCATTGCCCGTACTCTCAAGCTCCTTCGTTGTGCCGGTCAGCTCCCGCAGCAGGCTCCTCATTTGTTCAATCATGCTGTTATAACTTTTCTGCAGAGAAACCATTTCGGGAATTTCTGTATGAATCTCAAGCGTGTTTTGCAGGTTTCCTTCCCGAACCTCCCGCATGGTGTTTCTTAATAAGTTCAAAGGCTTCGTTATTTTTCTTACAAAAAGACTAATAATGGCTGAAGCAGCCGATAAACTGATCACAATCGCTGCAATCATAAAATACCCGATCGCATGCACATCAGACATATACGCTTTTGCCGGGATGAGGACTACATAGACGCCGCTAATTTCCTTCATCTCCTGAAAGGCCGCTGTATAATCTGTCCCGTTCATCTCAATGTGTATGACTCCATTTTTCATTGTGCTGATCTCATTGATCGTACCCCTTGAAAAAGCGGCATCTGACTTGCTGCTGACCTTAAAAGGCGTAATCTTGTTATCTGAAAGATAGAAAAAATCAGAGTCAATCCCATCTGCCTGCAGCTTTTTCTGCTGAGAACGGACACTGGCCTCGAGCTGCTGCTTAAAGTACGAATCATCACTGACATACACAAACTTTAAGTTTTCCGCTATGTATCCCATTAATTCCGCTTCTCTTGCCAATCTATCCTCAATTGTTTTGATTGCCATGTCCTTTGTTTTAAGATAGGAACTAACTCCCACTGCCGCTATCGACAGCAGCAGCAGGGTAAAGAACAGTGCCAATAATCTTGTTCCCAGGTTCAGCTTATGGCTGAAGGCTGCCGCAAAGTTATTCAGCCGTTTCTTCATTTATCCAAAACCCCCAAATTATCATACTAATGACCTATAAAAGAAATTATACAGAGCGAATGTAAATTGTATGTAAAGATTGGATGAAAAGTAATGTTTTGTAAATTTACAAAGGAACGTAAAGTAGGCTGTTTTAATATATTGGTTAAATCCGAGGCTTTATTTTATAAGAACGGGGGAAGAACATGACCAATTTTCACTATTTCACCGGGACCATTACGCAGATCTCCGATTTTAACGGAGACGGCTGCCATAAAATCATTTCCGTTGATAATGGAATGGGGGGAACTGCCAATTTCATTGTATCCTCCTCCACTTACGTTTTAGATCAATCCATGCTTTCAGCAGGTGACATCATTACCGGGTATTATGACGGCAATGCTCCTATTCCGCTGATATATCCTCCTCAATACCGTGCGCTAGTGGTCGTAAAACATACTTCTCACCAAAATGTGAAAACTGACTATTTTAATAGCCAGCTAGTCAGCAGTGATGGCCAGCTGCAATTAAATGTTTCTCCGTACACCCAGATGGTGCTGACAAATGGGCAGGCCTTTACCGGCAGTCCCGCAAACAGAGACCTAGTTGTAATCTATGGTCCGTCTACCAAAAGCATCCCTGCCCAGACTACACCTTATAAGATCATTGTTTTGTGTTTATCCTCTACATGAACAGGAGTGCCCGGGATGGGCACTCCTTTTTTCAGGCTAACACTTACTCATCATCCACTTCGCCGTCACCAATTTCATCCTCTTCTTCCACATCTTCAACCTGTTCGTCTTCCTCAGGCTTTTCATCGTTTCCGCAGCCCGTTAACGTTACGAATGATAGAGATAGAAAAAGCATCAATAAGAGTTTTTTCATTTTTATAACCTCCTTTCGCTTAGTTTTTCAAAAAGGCAAACCTTATATGTACTGTTAATAATTTACAAACCTTCCTCACCTTTGAATATTTGCAGCTGGATAGGAAAACACTTGTATAAAGCTGAACTATGCAAGCTTACTTTTTACATTAAAGGATGTGCCATAGATGGATTTTTTACAGAGTCAGCACTCACTTTCTGCTATGGAGTGGGGACTCAGGGCTGTCATCGCTTATTTCTTCTTAGTCATTGTCGTCAGAGTGCTGGGGCAGCGTGCTATTTCCCAATTAAGGCTCCTTGACTTAGTAATGGCTTTTGTCATAGGCAACATTATTGCCCATCCCTTATCAGATGAGGAGCTTGGACTAAAGGGTTCAATTGTTACAACCATTGTACTCGTGGTCCTTTACCTTATCAGTTTATTCAGTATCCTGAAATGGCCAGCAGTCAGAAGACTGGTAAACAGCAAGCCCATCATCATTGTGCAGAGTGGCGAAATCATATACAAAGGCTTAAACAAAGCAAGGATTTCTATTGATGTGCTGCTGGAGGAACTTCGGGAGAAAAAAGTAGAAGATGTAAAAAAGGTAGCGCTGGCTCTATGGGAAGCAAGCGGGAGAATTTCCTTCTTTTTAGATCCCAAATACGAACCCATTACACCTGCTTTCCTGCAAAGAAATGCAGAACCATTCGATATGCCTATAACCATTATTAAGGAAGGTAAAGTGGATAAAAAAGAGCTGCAAAACATGCAAAAGGATGAAAGATGGCTAATCGCCCATTTAGAACGTTTCTATCAGACAGAAATTAATAATGTTCTGTTAGCTACCTTAGACAGCAAAGGAACCTTGAAGGTATTTTTATATCATTAATTTGGCTAAAAGGAGTGATGACAGTGCTTTCTAAAGAGCTGACGGTTTCTGAAATCTCAAATATTTGGTCATCGTATTTAAAAAACAGCATGGAGCTGCAATTTTTTACTTATTTTTTTCAAACTGCAGAGGATCGGAAAATTAAAAAGATTGCTGGAAGACTGCTGCATCAATCCGAGAAAAACCTTAAGCAGCTCCAGGATTTTTTCAGTAAAGAGAATCTCTCCGTTCCCCGCGGCTTCACTGAAAAGGATGTAAGGATCAATGGGCAGAAGTTATTTTCAGATCATTTCATTTTATTTTTTTGCCATGATATCACCCAGCTTTCATTGAGCACATATCCAAGCGCCCTATCAGAAAGCACCCGTAAAGATATTCGGAATTATTTTGAGATTACTCTTAAATTCACGTTAAAAATACAGAATGAAATTGTTGATTTGATGTTATCTAAAGGCATTTACCAAGAGCATCCGCAATTAAAGATGGAGGATCGGATCGACTTTGCCCGCAGCCTTAAATACCTCAATGGGTTCAAGGGCGGTTCCAGACCGCTGAATGCTCCTGAAATAGCGAATATATCGAGAATTATTCACAGAGCCCAATTCTCGAAAATGATCTTTGTTGCCTTCAGTACTATTGCTGAAAGCAATGAAATGAAAGACCATTTCAGCAAAGGAAGGGATTTGATTGAGAAAGTGTTATCTTCCCTCCGAGACATTATGGAAAATGAACATATTCCGCTGTCCTCATCGGGAGATTATCAAATTTTTGACGTGGACACCCCTCCATTTTCCGAGAAGATCATGCTGTTTTTTGTAAATACTTGTCTCGGCATCTTCTGCTTCACCATGATCAGCCAGGCACTGACCTCCAGCCTAAGATCCGATATTGTCATAAAGCTGCTGAGCATTTCCAAAGACATGTCCCTCTTTTACGGAAAAGGCCTGCTGATTGCCATAAAGCAAAAATGGCTCGAACAGCCGCCACAGCCAGCAGGGAGACAGGTATAAGAGTTTTCACCATTCTGTCACATTTTTTACCAATCACCCTGCCTTTTCCACTCTTTCATTTCGATTATCAGAGATGAAAGGGCGGTGCAAAGATATGAATCTTAAATCAGGAAGTGTGGACCAATTTGGACAGTTTTCTCAATTTAAAGATCTGCAGGAATTTAATGCCCATCTGGAAATGTGGCTTGCTGTACATAAGAATGAGTTTTCGAAGGGAGAACTTCTTGGACTGAAACGGCTTGTTCGTTTTGCCGCGAAGGTTCCCGGTGTTTCCAATGCCAAGATCGGGACCGTTTTAAAAGCCATTCATGCGGAATACTGCGGCAATGGCATTTCCCGCTCCACTTTTAAAAGAATGACAGCCAAGGCCGCAAGCCTCGGTCTCTTTACCGTTCATGAAACGGAAAGAAAAAACGGATCCCAGTCCAGCAATTTGTATGTATTTAATCGTTTTCCCAAGTGTGAACCACCAAAAAAGAAAAAAATGGACCACCCTAATAAAACTATCAATCTTTCTAAAACTAATAAAAATCAAAAGAATACTAATCGTTCCAAAACCGGACTTGATTACACCTTTACCAGTGATCGTGTTCCAAAAGCATTTGTAGAACTTGCACGTTACTTTATTCCGGAAGCAATGCAGATTGAAGAGTTCTGGAGAATGACAGCCATAGCCGCTTACAAGCACAATTGTGAACAAAATTTGAACGTGGTGCTGGACACAGCTATCCATGCTTTTAAACAGCTGATCCGGAAAATGAAAACCTGTACAATCGCCCGTCCTATCGCGTATTTCTATGGAATTTTAACAAGAAAATTTGAAGAGCAGTACTACGAAGAATTATTCGAAATGGGCTTTTCAGCGCGTGAAGAGGATTTTTTCGCGGAATTTTTTTATAAAAAATAAAAAAACTTCGTTACTGCCCGTAACTTTCAAGTTAGACCCCCTAAGTCCGGACTTAGACCCCCTAACTCCCGAGTTAAGGGGTCTTAACTGGCAATTTACGGCTTTTACCCAATTCGTAAAAAAATGATGAAAAAGCTATGTTTGAGCTACCCGGGAATACAAGAGAGCGCGCTTTCCTGAAGGGAATCCAGCATGGAGAGCTTTGAGCAAGTGGCAGCACAATATGAACCGATGATTCACCAGATTATTCGATCTTTGAGCATTTATAAAAACCAGGAAGAGTATTTTCAAATCGCCCTTATCCGGCTTTGGGAGGCGTGGTATCTATTTGATCATACACAGGGAAAGTTTCTGACATTCGCCTATACCATCGTTAAACAGAAACTGATTGATGAATTGAGAAAAACCAGGATGCAGAAAAACAGCACTGTCACCCGGAGTGAAGAATTCTGGTCTTCAGCGGAATCTTCCTATAAACATCAGCCACTTGAAGAAGAGCAGCTGCTTTCATACTGCAGCAGCCTCACCAAAAATCAGACCATCTGGGTTCTATCGGCTTTCCTCTATGATTTGACAGTCAATCAGATCGCCGAACAGCATGGAGTAACGGCTTCAGCGGTAAAAGCCTGGAAAAAAGGCGCCCTCACAAAACTTAGGACCACACTTCAGCTAGATTAATAAGAAAAGCAGATGCGCCAACGCAGACTAAGAACGCCACGTCCTGTGGCAACGTCTGTATGACCCTCATTCTGGGGGCCAGGCCTCCTCAAGGGGTAGGCACTCCTCCTAAAAGCTGACGCTTTTAATCATGCGGTGATTAGACTGTCGTTGCTTTCCTTGTGGAGCTAGACAGTTATCGGCATCAAAATTTTAGGCTTTCTGATTTGTTAAAAAATTTTTTCCGCACCCTGTCTTTTTACATCCTTCATTTCGATTATAAAGGTGAAAGGGAGGTGAGCAGGAATGGCACAGGCAATCATCATTGATTCAAAGCTTCGCCTGGTTTTTGAAACAGGATTGAACGGACAGGGCAAGCCTGTCTACAAATCAAAAACCTACAACAGTGTGAAGCAATCCGCTACAGCGGACCAGCTTTTCACAGTGGGACAGGCAATCGCTGGATTATCAAGCTATCCGCTGACTGAGCTGAACAGAAATGACAGCTTCGATATTTTAGGCTAATTCTTATTGAAAATAACCAATTCGGGAGGTGTGAAAGGGAATGGCGAAGACACTTGAAATGACGTTTGAAACGGAGCTGGGCAAGGAAACCAAATTATCGGTTGACAGCCCAAAGGAGCCGATTGATCCGGCAGCTGTGAAGGCAGTGATGGAACAGATCATTGCAGTGAACGCATTTGACGGAAATGGCGGTGACCTTGTTTCTGCCAAAGGCGCTAGATTAATAGAACGCAATGTAACAGATTATGAATTAGTGTAAGGGAATGAGGCCGGATTCTTTGGAACCCGGCCTTTTTTATAGCTTGTAAAAAAGAAAGGAGCATGCATGATGGAACAGATGGTCACATTGATCAGCGAACTCGGCTTCCCGATTGTGGTCACGCTTTTTCTGCTGAACCGGATCGAAGCCAAGCTTGATGTAGTCGTGTCCTCAATCCAGGGATTGCCGGATAGGCTGAAAGAATAGAAAAGCGGAAGCGCCTGCCCCCCTGACACCTCATGGGGCTGGGCGCTCCTCCTAATAGCTGAATCGTGCGGTGTTTAGACTGCTGGATGCTTTCCCATTGAAGCTAGACAGGATTTTAATACTCATTTTAAAAGGGCGGGACTCCATAGTAAGGAGCCCTATTTTTTCATAACCGGAATCCAGATTTCACTGCGGAATGTAGGCGAAGCGGTATCTTTGCTTTCATTCCAGAGGATTTCCGGCCCATCTATTTGCTGATAAGATGATGAAGGGAACCATTCTGAGTAAATCCGTCCCCAGACATTCTGAAGCGTTTCCGGAAACGGACCCACTGCTTCAAATACCGCCCATGAACAGGCCGGAACCTCAAGAGATGCCATCCCCTCCGGGCATTCCTTTGCAGTGGCAGCTCCGATATAATGGTCCAGTTCACCCTTTTCTTCCATTCTGCCTTCAGAAAAATTGGCTGAAGCACTGATCAGGCCAAATGGCTCTGTATCCGATACACTCTTGAGCCTAAGAATCATTTTTTCATCTAAGCTCTCCCACATGGCTGCAATCTCCGGATTCACACCGTTAAAAATAATCGGCACCCGCTTTTTTAAGCCTACAATCCGAAAGGCATCTTTTTCTTCTATACGATAGTTCATTTCATTTCCTCCCTTAATAGATAAATGGAAGGTCATCGGCGGATAAGCCTTGAGAGCGTGGCCATTGCTCCTGGCTTCTGAAGGAGTGATGCCATGAAGCTGCTGGAATGCCCTCGTAAACGAATCAGGCGAGCTATACCCATATTTGAATGCTACATCAATGACCCTGGCATTCTTATCCTTCAAATCGAAGGCCGCCAATGTCAGCCGTCTCCTGCGGATATACTCCGAAAGCGTTACACCTGCAAGAAAGGAGAACATTCGCTTAAAATGGTATTCTGAGCAAAACGCAATCTTTGCTAGTTCTTTGAAGTCGATTTCATCCGTTAAATGTTCTTCAATATACCTCATCGCCCGATTCATATTTTGCAGCAAATCCATTTCGATGACCTCCTCTTATCTACAGAATAGCAGGAGCTGCAGGGTGCGGCCCGACAATCCATGCACAAGAATGCAGGGTTGCGTTACTCATTTTTGTATTTCTTTTTTAATGTGTCAGAGAAAATTGCACCGCCCAGCATTAAGAATAATGGACCGAAATTCCAGAAAAATGATCCGCGAATAGGGATCTCTAATTCAGTAAAATGATTAAGGCCTAGAATGCTTAGTTTAATGATTAGCATAGCGGATCCTATCAGAAATAAACAATCAAAAAATACTTTCAATCTTGGATACGCTAATTGCCTGCTGTCCTTTATCACTTTCTCCGTCAAATCCTCATCACTCCTTAATAATTCATCAATCGTAACCCCAAACAGATCACTCAGTTTAATAATAATTTCAATACTGGGATAGTTCTGCCCATTTTCCCATTTGGAAACAGACTGGCGGCTCACAAACAGCTTTTCAGCCAGTTCCTCCTGTGACCATCCTTTCTCTTTCCTCTCCTTTTTAAGCTTCTCGGCAAAAATCATATTCACAATCACCTTTCTGCAAATCGATACTCCCATTATGGTGAATTTTTTGGCCAAAAGTAAAGACAGGAATGGTTGCCGGGGCCGCACGCATAGGTTGCAGAGGCTTTAAAACTGGTTTTTCACCATATAAAAAAGAACCTTCAACCCGCATTTAGGGTCAAAGGTTCTATCTGGTTAAGATCAGTTATAGGCCAGCTCTTTTTGATTTTCTGCTTCGCTCAGTCCCAGCACTTGTGCCGTTGATTCATGAATCTCACGGAACAGCTCAGGGTTCTCGGATAGTGACATGCCGTAGGACGGAATCATTTTCTTGATTTTAAAATGCCACTCTTCCATATACTGCGGGAAGCATTTTTGCAATACTTCAAGCATGACGTTAACGGCAGTTGAAGCACCCGGGGAAGCTCCGAGCAAGGCAGCAACCGAGCCATCTGAGGCACTGACTACCTCGGTGCCGAATTGCAGGGTTCCTTTTCCGGCAGGCGTATCCTTGATAACCTGCACACGCTGGCCTGCGACCACGACACTCCAGTCTTCACTCTGTGCATTAGGGATAAACTCGCGCAATTCTTCGACGCGCTGTTCATGGGATAGCATGACCTGCTGAATCAGATATTTTGTCAGCCCCATTTCTTTTGCACCAGCTGCCAGCATGGTGATGACATTATTCGGTTTAACAGACTTGATCAGGTCCATATTGGAGCCTGTCTTTAAGAACTTTGGCGAGAAGCCGGCAAATGGCCCGAACAGCAGGGATTTCTTGTTATCAATAAACCTTGTATCCAGATGCGGCACGGACATTGGAGGTGCACCTACTTTGGCTTTTCCGTACACTTTTGCATGATGCTTCTCGACAATTTCCGGTTTGTTGCAGACGAGGAACAGTCCGCTTACCGGGAATCCGCCTATATGCTTGGATTCAGGGATGCCCGTCTTCTGAAGCAGATGCAGACTTCCGCCGCCTCCGCCGATAAATACGAACTTCGCCTGATGGTTTTCGGTTGTGCCGCTTTCCATATTTCGCACTTTTACATTCCATGATCCATCATCAGCACGCTTCAAATCCTCTACGCTATGCTGATAATGGACATTGACATTTTTACTCTTTAAATGGTCAAACAGCATGCGTGTTAACGCACCGAAGTTGACATCCGTTCCAGAGTCGATTTTGGTAGCTGCGATTGGTTCGTCCGAAGTGCGGCCATCCATCATCACCGGAATCCATTCCTTCAGCTTTTCAGGGTCATCGGAAAATTCCATGCCCTGAAACAGCGGATTAGCTGACAGCGCTTCCAATCGTTTTTTCAAAAACGATACATTTTTTTCCCCCTGAACAAAGCTCATATGAGGGATTGGCATAATAAAGTCCTGCGGATTGCGAATCAGGTTGTTTTCTACAAGATAAGCCCAAAACTGTCTGGATAGCTGAAATTGTTCATTTACATTAATCGCTTTAGTGATATCTATTGATCCATCAGATTTTTCAGATGTATAGTTAAGCTCGCACAATGCAGCATGTCCCGTCCCTGCATTATTCCATTCGTTAGAGCTTTCTTCTCCTGCGCTAGCGAGCTTCTCAAACACTTTGATCTCCCACTCAGGTGCTAACTCTTTCAGTAAAGACCCCAAAGTCGCGCTCATGATTCCGGCACCAATTAAGATAACGTCTGTTTTGTTCTGTACGCTGCTCATTTTAAACCTTCCTTATCCCAGATATTTGCCAAAAACTGCAGGCGCTCTGCTCAGGTGTCACCACTCGAAAGGCATCACCCAAGGACACACCTTTTCCGTCACACAAAATACACATTCTATTCTATTATAATGATTGATCGGGTAAGATAGCTAGTATTATCTGATAATTATATACTATTTTAGACAAATTAGAAAGCGGCGCGGGGGTTTTCGGAAGCAAAACAGCAGACAAAACGGTTCCAGTATTGGAAGGTTTGTCTGCTGTTTGGTAAATTTATGTCTTTTTTAAGATGTTCTGCACTTCATCCAGGCAGGGAAGACCGGTCATAGCACCTTTCCTTGTGACGGCCAGGCCCCCTGACACATTTGCGAAGCGAATCATGAAGGCCATCTCGTCATGCGAATGCTCCTCTAAAGCTTTAGGAGATTCATTTATGCAATAAAGGAGACCGGAAACGAATGCATCTCCGGCACCGGTGGTATCCACCACCTTGTATAGCAATGCAGGAACTTTTCCAATCTCATCTTTATAACGGAAGATGCAGCCGTCACTGCCCAGCGTAACGATTGTCAGCTGATTCTCAGGAAGCCGGGATATTCCTTCTTCCATATCATTGCATCCAGTTAAAAAGGTGAGTTCTTCTTCCGAAATTTTTAGAATATCGGCATAGGGGAGAGTCGCCATAATTTCTGCTTTTGCCCTTTCCTCGGAACCCCACAATCCTAAGCGGAGATTTGGGTCATAGGAAATAAGCATATTCATTTCCCTGGCCCTCTTCACTGCTTGAAGGGCTGCAGTCCTCGATGGCTCATGAATCAGTGAGATTGAGCCAAAGTGAAAAATCTTATATTCTTCAAAAATGGACCAGTCAATCTCATCTTTATTCAGGAAACTGTCTGCACTTGGGTTAATATAGAAACTAAAATCCCGCTCACCAGAGGGCTCTAACGTCACAAACGTAATACCTGTCCGCGCTTCATCCGTCAGTTTCATATATTGTGTATGGACCCCGTACCCCTTCAAGGTATCCTTGAGAAAGCGACCGAGCACATCGTCTCCGACTTTTCCAATGAAGGCGGCCTTCCCTCCAAGCTTCGACACTCCTACCGAAACATTAGCCGGTGCCCCGCCCGGAGCCTTTTGATAGGTAGAATTATCAGAATCCAGGGGAATAAAATCAATCAGAGCTTCCCCTAAACATAGAACCCCTTTCATAGTACACCTCATTTAAAAAAGTTATTTATTCTCAAGATTCCACATGGATACCGAAAAGCCTGCATCCCCGCTAAAGAAAATCGTTTCATCCTCCGGATCAGGAAAATATCGTAGTGTGAAGACTTCCTCTCCGCCATTTATGAAAATTTCCAGTGAAGACTGGTCCATAAATACATGCAGTTTGGATAGACTTGAAATTTTGCAGGTTCTTGACTCCTGCATTCCTGTTTTTACATTTCTTCTTTGCAGCTGGATTTCCTTTTGATCCGGATTATAAGTAAGAGAAGCCTCATTCCGGAAATCAATTTTGAACATTCCCCTTACATTCTTCAAGGATTCCAGCATCAGTTCGGCCGTTTTCCCACTTAATCCGTCCAGTTGCAGGCTTTCTCCATTAATCTCTATATTTTGGAGCTCCATCTTATCTTTGCGAAGCTTTTTTAATTCCTTTACAGGCTTCTGGAAGAGCCTCCCGTTTATCATTTCAAGCACTCTTGGCATGGTCAATGCGTGGATCCAGCGATAAGGAACAGTTGGCTGGCTGGATTCGTCTTCATCTGTCATGCCCATCCATCCATAAAGAATCCGCCTCCCGGAATCGTCTTTAAACGTTTGCGGTGCATAAAAATCAAAGCCGCGATCCAGCTCAACAAAGGAACCATGTTTAAATATCGCTTTTTCGTAATCAAGCTTTCCGGCAAAATACCCTGATTGAAAAAGGTTATGGTATTCAAACCCGCTCGGCTCAAGCCCCTGCGGTGAAACAAGCAAAATCTCCTGTCCATCCAATTCAAATAGATCGGGACATTCCCACATATAGCCGAAGTCTTCTAGACCATTCATCGATGCGCCGGCAATCTTGCCTTGTTCCTCCCAATGGTATAAATCCTTCGAAGCAAACAGGACAGCCGCACCCTCCTGATTGGGCGTCTGAGCTCCAACTACCATATAGAAATGCCCATCCTTTTCCCAGACCTTCGGATCGCGGAAATGAGCGGTATACCTTTCCGGCAGCTCCAGGACAGGACCTTTTTTGGCAAAATGGATGCCATCTTCTGATACGGCAAGACATTGATAAGTCTCACGCCTGCCATCCTCCGTCTTCACATTTCCTGTATAAAAGAGATAAAGCTTTCCCTCATACTCTATCGCACTTCCGGAATAGCAGCCATTCCGGTCATACCACTGATCCGGAGCCAGCGCGACTGGCTCTTCCTTCCAATGGACGAGATCCCTAGAAGTGTAATGCCCCCAATACTTGGCACCATGTGCAGTATCAAACGGATTCCATTGATAAAAGACATGATAAACACCATTGAATTGGATTAAGCCATTGGGATCATTCAGCAAGCCGACAGGCGGCATAAGATGATACTTCAACCGGTAAGGATCCTGCTGAACCAAATGCCTATTTCTCTCAGCTTCTTCGCTGGCCTTCTTGAAAAAATCGATTTCAGTCATATTAGAACATCCTTGCTGTTGAAATTTCTGTTACTGTCCCTGTTCCACTTCTTTCCTTGCCTTATCCGAGTAGCCAAACATCCAAGTCAGGGCAAAGGCCACTGCAATGGCAATCACATTGACTAGGATGTACTGCAGAACCTGGCCATTTAAGTAAAGAAGGGTGCCTGGAATAACGGTAACTGCCATTCCTGTCGCTTTCAGCTGAAGCAGAGAGGCAGCGAACCCGCCGGCAGCTCCGCCAATCAGTCCCATGACAAACGGCTTGCCGTACCGCAGATTGACACCGAACAACGCCGGCTCGGTTATTCCCAAAAATGCGGATAAAGCAGACGGGAAAGCCAAAGCCTTTAATTTGGCTGATTGTGTTTTTAAAGCGACTGCTAAAGTTGCACCCCCCTGGGCTGCAACGGCACATGTAACAATTGCGTTGTAAGGGTTGCTTTTATACTGAGCCAATAGCTGAATCTCCAGCATATTGAAAATATGATGAACACCAGTGATAACGATAAGCTGATTAAGACCACCGATAAGAATGCCGCTGATCCCGAACGGCCATGAGAGCACAGTCGTAGTAACATCCAGGATGCCTTGCTCCACCATATGAAACAATGGCCCAATGACCAGAAGCGATAATCCAATCATGATCAGAAGGGTTAAGAACGGGGTAATAATCAGATCCAATGCATCCGGCACCCGTTTTCGAATGAGCCTCTCCAATTTTGCCCCGATAATCCCGGCAATAAAGGCTGGAAGGACAGAAGCCTGGTAGCCAACAACCGGAATGAATCCAAAAAAGTAAATCGGCTCAACATTACCGCCTGCCACATCCCACGCATTTGGCAGGGAAGGACTCACAAGCATCAACCCTAGGATTAAACCAATGATTGGAGTCCCGCCAAACACTCTAAAGGTTGACCAGGCAACAAGAGCCGGCAGGAAGATAAATGCCGTATCCGTCAGTACCTGCGTAAATAAAATGAAATTTTCCGACACATCCGAAGCCGTCATGCCGAATAAAGCGAGAATTTCCTCCTGCATCACCAGTCCGCGCAATCCCATAAAGAGTCCTGTCGCGACAAGGACTGGAATGATCGGCACAAATACGTCCCCGAATTTCCGGATCGCCCTCTGGAAAGCAGAACCGCTTTTAACCGCTTCTTTTTTCTGCTCTGATGCTGACATAGATTCAATGTCCAGGCCGGATACTTCTTCATAGACTTTATTAACTGTTCCCGTGCCAAAAATAATCTGATATTGACCTGAATTGAAGAAAGCCCCTTTGACCTTATTGATGCTTTCAACCTTTTCCTGATCAATTTTTTCCTTATCATTCACTATGATCCGCAGCCTGGTCGCACAGTGGGCTACTGAGTGAACATTCTCACTGCCCCCGACAGCGTCAATTAGTTCTTCCGCAATTTTACGATACTCAGACATCCTCTTCACCCCTATTTTCATATGTTTGTGGAATCGATTCCACATCGGATAAAAAATAACCATTTAAGTTGGACGTTCTGTGTGGAATCGATTCCATAAAAGCAAAAATAAAAGTGTAATCGATTATCTTCCTTATGAAACCGATTACACATCTATTATATACTTTCTCTTTCTACAAGTCTATATCTAATTTTTCTGGTTATTTCCTGCCCGTGCTCCCCCTTAACCTTTTGAAGGATTAATAAGGCTGCCTCCCGGCCTGCATCTTCAAAGGAAAAATCGATGGTTGTTAAGCCTGGTGTGATATATTTAGAAAGCTCCGACCCACCCATTCCGGCAATCGCTACATCACCAGGAACGGAGAATCCATTTTGCCTGAGATACTGCAAAGCGCCAATTGCCAGACGATCTGTCACAGCAAGAACAGCTTGAGGTTTATTTTTGGCAGATTCCATGATACTCTTCATGCACTCAGCGCCTGAGTCAATATCGAAAATCCCCTTTTGCAGCCAGCTTTCTTCAACCGGAACCTCATGCTCCTTCATTGCATCCAGGTATCCTTTTTTCCGGAGGTAACCCACCGCACGGTCAGCTTCATCCACACCTATAAAAGCAATTTTTTTATATCCCTTCTTGATTAGGAGGCCAACCATGTCCCTCGCAGCCTGATATTCATCAAAAATCACATTCGTCAATTCTTCCGCATGCTGACCCACCATAATAAAAGGGATTTTCAGCTGACGGATCTCCTGAATCAATTCAGGCTGCACATTTGTAGCCGACAGAATCATGCCGTCCACATTCCTGCTTTTGAGGAGCCGTATATATTCTATCTCTTTTTCAGCATGAAGATTTGTATTAGCAAGGAGAATCTGATAGCCTTCCCTGGCCAATACGTCGTCAATGCCATTAACCAGACGGCTGGACGTTTCGGTGCTGATCTTCGGCAGAATAACCCCAATAACCTTTGTTTTTTTCGTGCGGAGTGACTTCGCATGGGCACTTGGGACATAACCGGTCTCCTCAATTACGTGCAGGACCCTTTTCCTTGCATCCTCACTCACATAACCGGAATCATTTAATACCCTCGAAACAGTCGTCCGAGAAACATTCGCCCTTTCTGCAATTTCCTTTATGGTAATCATCTAAATCCTCCCGGGCCAAAATAGTCTATTATCATTTTACACAAATGAAGGGAAAAGGGAATAGCTTGGTGAGGCAGGTCGAGTATATCCCCTATTACTCCTGCCTCATCAACGCTCGCCGCCGGTCGTGCAGAACCAGGAGAAGAATCATCCCCATCATAACGCCCAATACAATACCGGCCTCGGTGCTCAGCACCCGTGCCAGAGGGTACTCTGGGCTGGACTGAAAATCTGGGCGAATGATGGAAAAGAGGTTATAAGAAAACAGCATGCCCGACGAGATCCATGCCGCTGCCATTGGCGGCAGAAACCTCCTCGACCCGCGGCGGGTGATCAGCACTAATAGGCCCCACGCACCCACTAATGCCCAGCCGCCTGTACTCAGCGTCAAGAGGCGCCACCACAAATCACGGGAATCCAGCATGCTTGGATCTATGCCAAGGGTGCCTCCTGCAGCCCAGAACACCTTTATAGTGCCGAGGAGAATGCATCCCGCTGCAATGAGTCTGCCAAACGTGACTTGCAGCTGCCTGGTGTGCCCCGGCACCTCTCCGCAGTCGATTGGACCACCCAGCGCCTCTGGCCACCGCGCCTTGGCATATCCTGCTAAAGCCAAAGGCAGGCAAATACCGGCCCCGACCAGCGAGACCATAACGAAGATCTGCTCGTAAACCCAGAAGTCAGCGGCACCTGCTTCCTGATCCAGGACCATGGCGGCTGGGCCAAGGACAGGTGCCAGCAGCAGCATGGGAACGAGAAGACCGGTACCCAGCCAAATGGGCAGAGCCACCAGCCACGCAGGCAGCCGTTCACCCCACGGCCTGCAGAACGCCATCGCCAGCAGGATGCCAACCGCAGCGACAACCGCAGTAACTGCGTTAATCCCCCGCCAGCTGACATCGCCCATTTGCTCTGTGGGAAGAAAGAGGCCCAACGTCCAGGCAATTTTAATCAGCAGATAAGGGGTCACCGCTATGGCAGCCCCATAACCAAATATTCTGCGCATTTTTATCAACGGTGAGGATGCCTGGTCTGTATTTTCCAAATTAGTTCCTCCTGTTTATTAAGATTATTCAAGTTCTTCACAAAATTCCCTTTTACGCACATGGATTCATATTCACAACAATAGCAACATAGGAATTGTATTCCATTCAATAATCTTTAATGTATTAAATACTTCTTAAAAATTGGTAAATATAAATAAGCAGAGGATTTAAACCCAGATTGTTTTTTAGAAGGCTCCAGTATTTGTTTGATATTTTAGAAACTTCTTATAAAATAAACCTAGAGGCCAAACAAAGGAAGTGAATGATGTTAGTTAAAAGAAGATCCGAGCCGGTTGAATTAATGTCTATAAGATATTTAAACACCCGAATGGAGTTAACTGAAAAGGAAAAGCTGCAGTATTCAAACCTTGAAAAAGGCTATGAAGGAGAGGTGAAATTTGACCATCTCGCAGAAATTCTCCAGGAAGAGAGATTGATTATCAATGATTTGCTATTGGAGGTAAACAACTCCTATTTTCAAATTGATACCCTGATTATTTCAGAGAGTATGATCCATCTATTAGAAATAAAGAATTACCAGGGAGACTGGTAATTGGAATCTGACAAGCTTTATACCGTGACTGCCGGCAGGGAATATAAAAATCCCGTTTACCAATTAAAAAGAAGTGCGGCCCTGCTCCGCCAGCTGCTCCAAACTCTCAAGCAAAATTACCCCGTTGAAGCCTCCGTCGTTTTCATTAACCCTGAATTCACCTTATATCAAGCCCCGATGGACCAACCTATTGTTCTTCCAACCCAAGTCAACCGCTTTATAAAAGATCTGAATACAACTCCGTCCAATTTAAATGATGGACATACGAAGCTAGCCCAACATTTAATGTCATTACATCAGCCTAAAAACCCATTTACTGTATGGCCAAAATATCACTTTGAACAGCTAAAAAAGGGATACATTGCAAAACCTGTAAATCTTTACCGCTAACAATTAAAAGCAAGGACCTCGTATGCAAAAAGTGCGGAGGGAATGAAAAGATTGAACAAGCGATTCTGCGGAATATAAAGGAGTTCCAGCTCCTCTTTCCTGAACGAAAGCTTACCACACAAAACATTTATGAATGGTGCAATTTAGATCTAAGCAAACGAACAATCTGCAGGGTACTAAAGAAAAACTATACGGCACTCGGCAGTACAAGTAATACTTATTATGTATAAACTTTATTGATTAAAGCATTTGAAGACCATCTGGGGAGACGGGGTCGGACAGAGTTCCTCCGGTTTTCCCCTTATTCTGTCTAAAGTCAGCACCTACTTTCGGACTCAACCTCTCCGATTCCTACTCCCACTGTCCGAATACGAATAAGTGCCTACTTCGGACTCGCTTCCTCCAATTTCCTCTCTTTCTGTCTGAAGTTGCATAAACTTCGGACTCAACCTCTCTGATTTCTACTCCTACTGTCCGAATAAGTGCCAACTTCGGACTCACTTCCTTCAATTTCCTCTCTTTCGGTCTGAAGGTGCACCTACTTCGGACTCAACCTCTCCGATTCCTGCTTCTACTGTCCGAATAACCGTCAACTTCGGACTCAACCTCTCCTATTTCTACTCCTACTGTCCGAATAACCGCCTACTTTGGACTCAATTTGACCGCTTTCCAGCAGAGATGCGTATCTGTAATGACAAAATTCGACACGAGCCAAATAAAGCGTTTGCATTTTCACCAATTTCATTTATAATACTTGTATACAAGTATACACGTATACTCAAATGTCATTTCATAAAGGTGATGTTATGAACGATTCTAATGAATTCTTATATCCTCAAAAATGGCTATCTAAAGCTTCCGCTGGTGACCGCGTAGCCTATGAGCTTAGAATGCGCATTATTGCAGGCTTATTTGAAAGCGGTACCACGCTTTCAGAAAATAAACTGGCTGGAGATTTTGCGGTAAGCCGTTCACCCGTCCGTGAAGCATTAAGAACACTGGCATCTGAAAATATCATCCGATTAGAAAGAACGGGTGCTGTTGTTGCCGGCTTAACAGAAAAAGAAATAGAAGAAATTTATGATGTTCGTCTAATGATCGAAACGTTCGTATTTGAACGTCTCATAAGTATGGATACAAATGAATTAGCAATGGAACTAAGCAAAGTATTGGAAATGATGAAGGTAGCTGTTAAGTATCAGGATGCTGATGAATTTTCTTATCAGGACATCCTGTTCCACGAAATCATCATTCGATCTATTGGCCATTCATACGTCTCATTGATCTGGAATAATTTAAAGCCCGTAATGGAAAGCTTCATTCTTTTGTCCATGCGCGTGCGATTCAAGGAAAATTACGAAGACCTTACTCGGATATTGAAAAACCATGAACTATATATTGATGCAATCAAAACAAAAGACAGAGACCTCATGATTAAGTCTTTACACGAAAATTTTGATGATGTTCAAGGGAAAGTGGACGACTTATGGAGATCACAACAAATGCTATCTAAAGGGGTTAAACAACAAGATGACTAGCTATATGTTAGGGATTGATATTGGAACCACCAGTACAAAAGCCGTGTTATTCAGTGAACAAGGTAAAGTTATTCAGCATGAGAATATCGGATATCCGCTGTACACACCGGATATTTCGACAGCTGAACAAAACCCGGAAGAGATTTTTTCAGCTGTACTGCAGTCCATAGCGAATATTATGGAAAACCATTCGGATAAAAACCTGTCCTTTATCTCTTTTAGCAGTGCGATGCATAGTGTTATCGCAATGGATGAAGATCACCTGCCGCTTACGCCAGTCATCACCTGGGCAGATAATCGCAGCGAAGCATGGGCACGCAAAATTAAGGATGAATTGAATGGGCATGAGGTATATAAACGGACTGGAACGCCTATTCATCCTATGTCACCGTTAAGCAAAATCGCCTGGATTGTGAATGAACGCCCTGAGATCGCCAGCAAAACAAAAAAGTATATTGGCATTAAAGAATATATCTTTAAGAAGCTCTTTGATGAATATGTTGTCGATTATTCACTGGCTTCATGCATGGGAATGATGAATCTTAAAACATTGGATTGGGATGAGGAGGCACTAGCGATTGCAGGAGTCACTCCCGCACAATTATCCAAACTTGTACCCACTACGAAGATGTTCAAGAACTGCAATCCTAATTTAGCCAAACAAATGGGCATCGATCCTCAAACACCTTTTGTGATTGGCGCAAGTGATGGAGTGCTTTCGAATCTGGGTGTTAATGCGATTAGAAAAGGTGAGATTGCCATCACCATTGGGACAAGCGGTGCCATACGGACCATTATTGACAAGCCGCAGACAGATGAAAAAGGTAGAATCTTCTGTTATGCCTTAACGGAAAATCATTGGGTGATTGGCGGACCGGTAAACAATGGAGGGATGGTTCTTCGCTGGATCAGGGATGAATTTGCCTCTTCAGAGATCGAAACTGCCAAAAGATTAGGCATTGATCCGTACGAAGTATTAACAAAAATTGCAGAACGTGTAAGACCAGGTGCAGACGGCTTGCTATTCCATCCTTACCTGGCAGGTGAACGTGCTCCTTTATGGAACCCGGACGTACGCGGATCCTTCTTCGGATTAACCATGTCACATAAGAAGGAACATATGATTCGGGCAGCGCTGGAAGGCGTCATTTATAATCTATACACCGTGTACTTGGCATTAGTTGAATGCATGGACGGCCCGGTAACCCGTATTCAAGCAACAGGAGGATTCGCAAGATCTGAGATCTGGCGACAGATGATGTCCGATATTTTTGAATCGGAAGTTGTCATACCTGAAAGCTATGAAAGTTCATGTCTTGGTGCCTGTATTTTAGGATTATATGCCACAGGAAAAATCGACTCCTTTGAAGCCGTTTCTGAAATGGTGGGCGATACCTATAAACATACACCGCAAGAAACGGCAGTAAAAGAATATCGACAATTGCTGCCGATTTTCATTCATTTATCAAGAACGTTAGAGGATGATTACTCAGCGATTGCAAATTATCAGCGAAGATTAGTACAGCATAACTAACAGGAGGAGTTTACAATGCCATTAGTAATAGTTGGAATTGGAATCATTGCCTTATTAATACTAATAATGGGCTTAAAATTAAATACATTTATTTCATTAATCATTGTTTCATTTGGTGTTGCTTTAGCACTCGGAATGCCGCTGGATCAAATTGTAAAGACCATTGAAGCAGGATTAGGGGGAACGCTGGGTCACTTGGCGCTTATATTTGGACTTGGCGCCATGTTAGGCAAACTGATCGCCGACTCTGGAGGCGCACAGCGAATAGCTATGACCCTTGTGAACAAATTCGGTGAAAAGAATATTCAATGGGCCGTAGTGGCAGCATCATTTATTATTGGTGTAGCATTATTCTTTGAAGTAGGACTTGTATTATTAATTCCAATCGTATTTGCCATTTCAAGAGAATTGAAGATATCCATTTTGTATCTTGGTATTCCAATGACAGCAGCTCTATCTGTCACACACGGATTCCTGCCTCCTCACCCGGGGCCAACTGTCATTGCGGGTGAATTTGGCGCAAACATTGGTGAAGTACTGCTTTATGGATTTATCATCGCTCTTCCTACCGTGATTTTAGCTGGACCGGTATTTACAAAAATTGCAAAAAGGCTAGTCCCTGAATCATTTACAAAAAGCGGGAGCATCGCCTCTTTAGGCGAGCAGAAAACATTTAAGCTTGAAGACACTCCTGGTTTTGGAATCAGTGTATTTACGGCTTTACTTCCTGTTATTTTAATGTCGATCGCAACGATTATTACATTGCTTCAAAAAACATTGGGATTTGAAGATAATAGTATTCTGGCCGCAATCCGTTTTATTGGTGACGCCGGCACTTCGATGCTGATCTCCTTATTGGTTGCCATCTATACAATGGGACTGGCAAGGAAGATTCCAATCAAAAATGTGATGGAATCCTGTACAACAGCTATCACCCATATCGGAATGATGCTCTTGATTATTGGCGGAGGCGGTGCCTTCAAACAAGTATTAATCGATGGCGGTGTTGGTGACTATGTAGCAGAGCTATTCAAAGGAACGAACTTATCACCGATTTTGCTTGCATGGATTATCGCTGCCATCCTGCGGATTTCCTTAGGGTCTGCCACAGTGGCTGCCTTAACAACAGCTGGCTTAGTCATTCCGATGCTGGGCCAATCAGATGTTAATCTTGCATTAGTGGTACTTGCAACAGGTGCAGGAAGCTTAGTTGCTTCACATGTTAACGATGCCGGCTTCTGGATGTTCAAAGAATACTTTGGATTAAGCATGAAGGAAACGTTTGCAACATGGACCTTGCTTGAAACCATTATATCTGTAGCTGGATTAGGATTTATTTTATTGCTAAGCTTATTTGTATAAACTATATAAGGCAATGGAACCCTACTTCCTGAGAGGGTTCCATTGCCTATTAATCTGAAAAAGGGAGCAAGAACTATGTTAAATACAATTGGTGTTATTGGTTTAGGAGTAATGGGCAGCAATATCGCTTTAAACATGGCCAATAACGGAGAGCAAGTGGCAGTATATAATTACACAAGGGACTTAACCGATAAACTTGTACAAAAACTGGATGGGCAAACCATTAACCCTTATTACGAAATCGGGGATTTTGTAAATTCCCTGGAAACACCAAGAAAAATCTTTTTAATGGTTACCGCAGGGAAAGCTATTGATTCTGTTATCTCCAGCTTGATCCCCTTCCTTGAAGAAGGTGATGTCATCATGGATGGCGGAAACTCACATTATGAAGATACAGGAAGAAGATATGATGAACTGAAATCAAAAGGAATTGGTTATTTAGGAATTGGAATCTCAGGCGGTGAAGTCGGTGCCTTAACAGGACCTTCCATCATGCCTGGCGGAGACAAAGAGGTCTATGATAAAGCCGCTCCTATTCTTACGAAGATAGCTGCACAGGTTGATGGTGTTCCTTGCTGTGTCTATATTGGACCAAAAGGGGCAGGCCATTTCGTTAAAATGGTACATAATGGAATTGAGTATGCGGATATGCAGCTAATTGCCGAAGCCTATACCTTTTTAAGAGATAAATTAGGATTATCAGTTGAGGAAATCGCTGATATTTTTGAAACATGGAATCAAGGCGAGCTGAAGAGCTATTTAATCGAAATCACGGCAGATATTCTAAGGAAAAAGGATGAGCGTACAGGGCTGCCGCAAATCGATGTCATTCTCGATAAAGCAGGGCAAAAAGGAACCGGAAAATGGACCAGCCTGCAAGCCATCGATAATGGAATTCCAACCTCGATCATCACAGAATCCTTATTTGCCCGTTATATCTCTGCTTTAAAAGAAGAGCGTGTGACAGCAGAAACACTCTTAACAGGTCCAGAGAAGAATCAGACAGCCCTCGAAAAAGAAGAGTGGATTGAATACATCAGACAAGCTTTATATATGGGAAAAGTATGCGCCTATGCGCAAGGATTTACGCAATATAAAATGTCATCCGAACTGTATGGCTGGAATCTGCCTCTGAAGGATATTGCCCTGATTTTCCGCGACGGCTGCATCATTCGTGCGGAATTCTTAAATGTCATAAGCGAGGCCTACCAAGAGCAGCCGAACCTGGCCAATTTGTTAGTCTCCCCTTACTTTGCAGAAAGAATCAGGGACTATCAGAACGGACTGCGTAAAATTGTCTGCGAAGGCATTCAATCCGGCATCGCTTTACCGTGCTTGAGCTCATCTCTTTCCTATTACGATAGCTATCGGACAGGAAACTCCAATGCGAGCATGCTGCAGGCACAGCGTGATTACTTCGGTGCCCATACGTATGAACGGACTGATTTAGAAGGAACCTTCCACACAAATTGGAATGAATAAAGCGGCGCCTGAGCTAAATTAATAGAGAAGAAAAAACGCTTGCCCCCGCCAGCTGCTTAGCATAGGGGGCAAGCGTTTTTAGTTTAGTCTCTTTCCAGCAGCGCAGCACCTGCGATGCCAGGATCTGTCATCTCATATGGATCGAGAATTAAATCCAGTTCTTCTTCTGTCAGCACATCATATTTCAGGCATAGTTCCCTGATTGGAGAGCCTGTTAAAATGGCTTCCCTCGCGATTCTTGATACGACTTCATAGCCGAGGTGAGGGTTTACCGCTGTGATGATGCCCACACTTTTCTCAACGTATTCCCTTAATCTCTCTTCATTGGCTTCGATTCCTTTTACACAATGCTCTGTAAACGTATTGAATGCATTGTTCATAATGCTGATCGATTGCAGAAGGTTAAAGATCAGGACTGGCTCCATGACATTCAGTTCGAGCTGTCCTGCTTCTGAAGCAAGAGAGATGGTATGGTCGTTTCCGATGACCTGGAATGCCACCTGGTTAATCAGCTCAGGAAGAACAGGGTTTACTTTACCCGGCATAATGGAAGAACCCGGCTGTCTTGCTGGAAGCGATATTTCCCCAAGGCCGGCTCTTGGGCCAGACGCCATTAGACGCAAATCATTCGCGATTTTGGACATATTGATCATGCAGATTTTCAAGGCACCGGAAACTTCCGTGTAAGAATCCGTATTCTGCGTGGCATCTACAAGATGATCAGCCCCTGTAAATGGCAGACCGCTGATGTCGGCAATGTGCTTCACTACCAAATCAATGTATTTAGGGATGGCATTTAGCCCTGTTCCAACAGCTGTTGCTCCCATGTTCAACTCATATAAGTGCTGTTTGGATTGCTGAATGCGCTTAATGTCACGCGCAATGACACGGCTGTAAGCTTCAAATTCCTGGCCAAGCCTGATTGGAACCGCATCCTGCAGATGAGTCCGTCCCATTTTAATTACATGGTTGAATTCCTTTGATTTTTCAAGGAAAACGGAATGCATATGTTCCATGGTCGGGATTAACTGATCCAGCAGATTTAATACAGAGATATGCATTGCAGTCGGGAAGGCATCATTCGTCGATTGGGACATATTGACATGGGTATTTGGGCTGCAATGAGAATAATCTCCCTTTTCATAGCCCATAATTTCAATCGCACGGTTTGCAAGGATTTCATTAATATTCATATTAATGGACGTCCCGGCACCACCCTGGATCGGGTCAACAATAACCTGATCATGCCATAGTCCTTCAATCATTTCATCAGCTGCCTGTACGATCGGGTCTCCAATGCCTGAATAAAGGCGCTTAACCTCCATATTCGCCAAGGCCGCAGCCTTTTTCACCATTGCCATTGCCTTGATTAACTCCGGGTGGATCCGGTAGCCTGTAATCGGAAAGTTCTCAACCGCGCGAAGCGTCTGAACACCGTAATAGGCATCAACCGGAACTTCCTTAGAACCCAGGAAGTCTTTTTCAATTCTGAAGCTGTTCGTTGCTGCTAACATATACTCTTCTCCTTTATATAAACCTTTCAGATATATATAGGTTTTGTAATGACTTATCCTTCGTATACACTATAATCCGGAAAAGGGGAATAAGCAATGGTTATGGGACAATAATATATTGGCTATATGGAGTGCCAGCTTCTCCCTTATTATTTAACTGCACTTTGCCAACTATCTTATGCAATTGACATAAATTTAAATACGACCTACTATTTAATTGCCTTAATTGAAATTGCCTTTAATGCTCGAAATGAACAGGTTCCTTATTACCGGATGGCAGACAAAGGGACAGAGGAAGCTCTTATTATGGATTAAATGGAAGGCCAGCAAATGGCTGAATTTACTCAGCCCTTTAAACCGGAATAGCTTGCTTCACTGATTTTAGCCATAGAAGAAAGAATGCTTAAAGTAAACTCACCTATCCCTATAGGGCTTATTAAAATGATTGGGAAGCTTATTGTTTAATCGACCTGCAAAATAAAGAATCAAGCAAGGAGTATATATATAAGACAAAGGAGAAAATCAGCATGTCCAATCAATCGAGCATGAGAACAGCTGGTCCAAAAAAACGTGCTGTTTCACTGGATTTAGCACGAGGTACGATGCTTCTGCTAATTGCACTTGCCCATGCCCCCCTCTATTTGTATACCTCTGAACCCGGGATTATGCAAAGAGTAGAGGCTGTTACCTTCCTTGACCAAATCGTTAATTTTTTGGGCCAATTTTTTATTGATAATAGAGCAAGGGCGATGTTTGCCGTTTTATTCGGATATGGGCTTGTTCTTGCATTTGACAGTCGAATATCTAAAGGAATAAGAGAAAAAGAAGCCATTAAGACGATAAGAAGGCGTTCCTGGTATTTGATTCTATTTGGGATTGTTTTGGCTGTCATCATTGGAGGCCAGGATATTCTTATGGCCTACGGGACAGCAGGGCTGCTCGTCAGCTGGCTTTTAGCACGTGAAATCAAGACACTGATTCGAACCTTTATTTTTATCACCTTATTCTATATAATTTTTGGCCCAATCATGTGGGGCTTCAACATGCTGGAAATCGGAGGCTATGGTTTCCCTCCAGAGGTTTCAGCCGCAGACACCTACCTTGGCACAGCTTTGATAGGCCTATATACTTTTCCTTCTATTCCTATTCTCATTCATTTAATGTTCCCGGTTCTCCCTTCCGTCCTGCTCGGCATGTGGATCGCCAGGTATCAGTTATTAATCAAGCCAGAGCAGCATTTAAAAATCATTTATTTGATTACCGTTTTAGGATTAACCGTTTCTTTATTAGGGGCACTGCCTTTATCGCTGCTGGGGACCTTATGGCATCCAAGCCCATTTACAGCTGGTTTGATGAACGGCTTACACATTTTAACAGGAATTGCAGGAGGCTTGGCATATGCCGCGATTTTCGGGATCATTGGGACCAAGGTAAAAAAGCCTGGGAGTCTTACCCTTTCTTTAATGGCTTTAGGGAAGCGCTCATTAACCTTCTATGTGTGGAACGAGACGATGCTTGTCCTCTTTTTATCGCCGGTGGCTCTTGATTTAGGTGGCCGTGTAAGCAATGGTACTGCAGCGGTTATTGCTGTGGGAATATGGTGTCTTTCTCTTCTATTGGCTTGGGGATTGGAAAAAAAGGATTTGAATGGACCATTGGAAGTTTTATTGAGGAGATTAGCCTATAGAAATAAGTAAACGAAGACAACCGAGTATTTTAGGGAACTCGGTTGTTTTTGAAATATGTTTAAATTGTTGTAACACAGCCTTTTTCTGCTGCTTCCATAATGCCTAATATAACTTTTAGCGAGGAAAGCGCATCGCTTCCTGTCACAAGCGGGTCTTGGTCGAGACGAATACAATCAATGAAGGCATCAATCACACCGCTATTTGTTTGATTCTCGTTTGTCTGGATTTTCTCTAGTTCAAAAAAAATATTTTCACCATTTTTATTCATGATTTCTATTTGGTATTTATCACTATGATAAATCTTCAAAATACCTTGTTCGCAATAAATGACGGTACTGTTGTCTTCTTCTCCGTAATAAGTCCAAGAAAAGGCAGCTGTCCCAAGACGGCCTTTTTTTGTTTTTAAACTGCATACGATGTTATCACATACTTCAATGGGTTCTCCCTTTTCATTGACTTTGTCGAGCGCACCTTGAAATGCGCTGACTTGTTCGATCTCATCATCTAATAAATAATGGATTAAATCGATCTTATGAATCCCTAAATCTCCTGCCACACCCAGACCTGACCGTTCCTTTTTAAAGAACCATGTAGAGTTTGATTTATTGACACCCCATTGTTCCGGTCCAGAGTGTCCAAAGGTTGTTCTAAAAGTAAGCACTTTTCCAAGTTCTTCATTTTTAATGATTTCTTTTGCCTTCTGATGTGCCCGAGTAAAACGCTGGTTATGATCAACCATTAACTTTTTCCCGGATTCCTTTTGAGCTTCGATAATCTTGTTTGCTTGCTCAACTGATAAAGAAATCGGTTTTTCACATAAAACATGCTTTCCGCTTAGTAATGCATTTGCAGAAAAGATATGATGAAACTCGTTTGAAGAACAATCACTAATGGCCTCAACTGCTGGATCAGCCAATAACTCTTCTGCTGTTTGAGCTACACTGCCGCCAAACTGGTTCGCGAGTTCGGTCGCCCTCTGTAAATTCCGGTCAAAAAAAACGATTTCATCCACGTATGGATTATCCCTGTATTCGGGTGCATGGCGTAATTTAGTGATCGACCCACACCCAATAATTCCTACTTTAATACCCAAAGGTTTCCCTCCTACTCTCTCTTTTGGAATACAACTGCAATGATGATGATTAACCCCTTAACAAATCCTTGGAGGTGTGGGGAAACATTCATTAAGTTCATCATGTTATTCAGAATACCTAAGATTAGGACACCAAAAAATGTACCCATAATCTTGCCGCGTCCACCCGTCATTCTAGTGCCGCCAATGATAACTGCAGCAATCGCATCCAATTCATATTGAACTCCTGAGCTTGAAGAAGAAATCGAATTCAACCGGGACGTTTCTATGATGGCTGCTACACTTACAAGTAAACCTACCAGGCTATAGACACCAATTTTTACCCGGTCGACTCGGATTGCTGATAGAAGGGCAGCTTTTTCATTACTGCCAAGGGCATATACATAACGGCCAAATCTGGTTTTATGCATTAATATATATACAATTGCTGTCATAACAAAGAAAATAATAACAGGATAATCAAATATCCATAAGTCGCTATTGGAAATGGCAGTAAAACTAGGGACCTCTCCGGAAATACTGCCGCCTTCAGCAATATATAAAGCAATGGATCTTGCGGCAGCCATCATCCCAAGGGTTGCAATAAACGAGGCAATTCTGCCTTTCGCAACCATTAATCCATTTAAAAACCCCGCGAATGTACCTGCTATGAATGCTGTTAATACCGCAATCAAAATACTTCCAGTTGCATTTAAGGCCAATACGGTAATGACACCAACTAAAACGAGCACTGATCCAACCGATAAGTCAATTCCGCCCGATAGCATAACAATCGTCATACCTAAAGCCACAATTCCAATAATCGAAACTTGCATCAATATATTCAGCTGATTATTGATATCTAGAAATCTGGGACTCATTATCGAGGCTGCAAGAAAAATAATTAAGAAGGCAATAATGACGCTATACTCAGACCATAGCCAAGAGAGGCGACTTTGTGCTGTTGACGTTTGCTGATTGGGTTGTTTCATTATATTAATATTAGCCAATTTTTTCGGCCTCCCTTTTTGAGCCAGTTGCATAACTCATAATGTCATCTTCTGATGCTTCTTCTCCCTTAAATCGGGCTGTGATTTCTCCTTGGTACATTACATAAATATGATGACAAATCTTTTGTACTTCCGGTGCTTCTGAGGATAAGATAATCACTGCTTTTCCTTGTTCTGCCAATGAAACGATTTGCTGATAAATTTCTTGCTTAGCTCCCACATCAATCCCCTGTGTTGGATTGTCAAAAATGATGATATCTGTATCCACCTCCAGCCATTTAGCAATGATGACCTTTTGCTGGTTGCCGCCGCTTAACTTATCGATTGTAATACGCGGATTGTGAACTTTGATGTTCAGTTTGTCCTTATAATATTGAAATTTCTCCTTTTCTTGCCTTTCCTGAATAAAACCCGACTTCTCAAAATGTCCAATGGACGTTAAGCTCATATTATGAATGACACTTAAATCTTTAATGATTGCATTTTCTTTCCGATCCTTTGGAACAAGCCCTAATCCTGCTTCTACTGCTTTGCGCGGATTATCTATTTTTACTGGCTGTTTATTGATTTTAATTTCACCCGTGTACTTTTTCCGATATCCAAATAAGCTTTCAAAGAGCTCTGTCCTGCCATCACCAGCCAAGCCGGTAAAGCCTAATATTTCACCTTTTCGAAGGGTGAAGCTAATGTCTTTATATAATCCTGGACTTGTTAAGTCAGTCACTTCTAAAATCACCGGTCCATACGAATGCTTTTGAACCAATCTATCTTGAGAAATAGATTTACCAACCATTAACTTGGTAATCGTATCTAAATTTTCATTTTCAATACTGCCGGTACCAACAAGTTCTCCATCACGCAGCACCGTGTAACGGTCACAGACTTCCTTGATTTCCTTTAACTTATGAGAAATATAAATAATGGACACGCCTGAGTTCTTCAAGTTCCTCATTAAATCAAACAAACGGCTGACTTCATGTTCCGCTAACGATGTTGTAGGTTCGTCCATAATGATTAACTTTGATTTATGCAGCAGCGCCTTTGATATTTCTATTAATTGTTTGTAGGAGGTTTCCAGATTTCTGACATATTCCCTGGGATCGATATCCACACCTAGCTTTGCTAATATTTCATTCGTAAACCGGCACATCTCCTGTACTTTTAAGAATCCAAATTTATTTCGCAGTTCTGAACCTAAAAACATATTTTCATAGACTCTAAGATCGGATACTACATTTAGTTCCTGATGGATAAAGCTGACTCCCTGCTCCTGTGATACTCTGGGATTAGACATTTTCACATCCTGGCCATTGATGTGAATGGTGCCGCTATCAGGCTGATGAACGCCGCCTAATATGTTCATCAAAGTAGATTTTCCGGCACCATTTTCTCCTAACAATGCATGGATCTCGCCTTTCTGTACATTTAACGTTACATCTTTCAGAACAGGTACCCCGTTAAACGATTTTTCAATGCTGCTCATTTTCAAAAAAGGACTTGTAGTCATGGTCTTTCGTCCCTCCTTTATAGGAAAAGAGGAAACACAATAACTGTATTCACAATCATTGTATCTCCACACCATTATTTAAAATTTTGATTCTGGATAGTAGAACTCATCAACGTTATCCTTGGTAACCTGAGTAGCTTCTTTCACGACCATTGCTTCTGCCGGGTCTTTCCCTTTTGCAATGTCTGATGCAATTTGTATCGCATCTTCAACCATTGTTGGAGAGTACAAAAATGTTGCTGAAATCAGCCCATCTGCTTGAATGTCTTCAAATACAGCCTTTCCGCCTCCAGCACCAGTAATAAATTGAATATCTTTACGCCCGGCTTCTTTAATGGCTTGCAATACACCAAGAGCCATTCCATCGTCCTGTGTAAAAACAGCATCGATTTGAGGATGCGCCTGTAAGATATTTTGCATAACTTCCAATGATTTTTCAGTTGAGAAATCCCCGCTTTGTGAAGCGATAACCTCAATGTCGGAACTTTCCATTGCTTCTTTAAAGCCTGCTCCGCGCTGTTCTGTCACGGAACTTGGCGGCCCAGTTATTTCAACTACTTTTCCTTTTCCATTCAGCTTTTCTACAAAGTATTTACCGGCATTTACACCTATACCTTCGTTATCGCCTTTTACAACCACAGTAGCTGCATCGTTTTCCAGTTCACGGTCCACAATCACTAAAGGAATGCCTGCCTCTTTAATTTTTTGTCCAACTGGAGAAAGTGCAGCAGACTCAATTGGGAGCATTACGATAACATCCACATCTTGAGCAATTAGATCATTCACGTCATTTGCCTGCTTATTGGGATCAGCAGCATTAGTCATAACGTATTCAATGCCATCACTTTCTTTCAATGCCTTTGCTTCCTTTTCAGCACTGTCAATTAAAGCTCCCATCCAGCCATGTGTAGAGGATGGTAATGAAATACCAATTTTTAATGTATCATCCTCTTCTTCACCTTTGGAACTTCCTCCATCACTGCTGCACGCAGCCAAACTAAACATTGTGACTAAAGACAAAATCAAGACTAGAAATCTCTTCAAACCATCCACCCCTTTGTTATATTAGAAAAGCGCTCCCTGAATGCATTGTAATCGATTACATTTACATCTAAGGTCAGCGGTCTACTATTAAACTAGTGGATTCTGTTAATAGCAGAGCGCTGATCTTAGCTGTATTATCTTGATGTGGACTCCCGTATCACTAAATCATGGTCTAATATGATACTTTCAACTTCTATCCCTTTAATCTTATCAATCAGCATTTTCGCTGCTACGGTACCCATCTTATGCATCGGTTGTGCGATGGTGGTGAGAGTGGGATTTGTCATATTTGAAAAATCTATTTTGTCAAAACCGACTACCGCCATATCGCTGGGAACGTGCAATCCAGAGGCATTTATTTCTTTTAGGGCCCCGATGGCTAAAAGGTCAGATACTGCAAATACCGCAGTTGGCCGTTCTTCTAAGTTTAAGATCTTTTTCATTGCCTGCTGCCCATTTTCAAATCCTAAATGCTGGGTAGGGATGATGTATTCAGGTTTTAACGCAATTCCATTCTCTTCTAACGCCCGATTGTAGCCCATTTTACGCTGCCGGGCATATAGATATTTTTCATCCGAATTAATTAGAGCAATTTTTTTATGGCCTATTTGAACCAGATGCTTGACTGCCCGGTAAGAAGCTTCTTCATTATCGATGGTTACATAGGGAATGCCACTGCCTTCTTCATACTCACTGCATTGAATAATCGCGTAATTTTCTGCAAGTTTTTTCAGTGTTTTTCCATTGACAGCAGGGTCCATCGAAATAATTCCATCTGCCATCTTTTTACGAACTAAATCAAAGTAAATATTCTCTCTCTCCGGATCCGAATCAGTCTCGCACAAGAGAATATTATAATTTTGGCTAATCGCAACCTGTTCAATTCCTTTAATAATTTCTAAATAAAACGGGTTCGAAATGGTTGGAATTAAAATTAACAGGAGCCGGCTTTCAGAATTTCTGAGATTTCTCCCTAACATACTAGGTTCATAATTTAACTTTTTAATTGCCTCTTCGACTTTCATTCTTGTTTTTCCGGATACGGTTTTTTGTCCGTTTAGCACTCTTGATACTGTTGCAACTGAAACACCCGCTTGTTTAGCGACCTGTTGAATGTTTGCCATATTAAAGTCCTACCTTCTACATAGTACATAGTTCCTTGAAATCGATTACATTTTTATAGTAATTTGTTCCGAATTATCTGTCAATAAGTATTTTTCGTCAAAATAAAACAGTTGATTTACTTGAAAAACTTTTATATGTTAAAAATGTAACGGATTACATTTTTAAATATTCCAAAAACAAATTGTGAGGAGTGTCCTTTAAAATGAAATTAGGGGTTTTTACCGTATTATTTTCCGATAAAAGTCTTGAAGACATGTTAAGCTATGTATCTTCCAAAGGCATTGAAGCCATTGAAATAGGTACAGGCGGATATCCTGGCGATGCTCACTGTAAAGTGGATGAATTATTAATAGATGACATTGGATTGCAAAACTTCAAACAAAAGATTGACGATTATGGATTAATCATTAGCGCTTTCAGCTGCCATGCCAATCCACTTCATCCACAGAAGAAAATCGCTGACCCTGCTGACGAACTGCTTACAAAAACGATTCGTCTGGCATCCAAACTAGGAGTTCCTGTCGTAAATACTTTTTCCGGCTGCCCCGGCGATCATGAAAATGCCCTTTATCCAAATTGGCCCGTAACTCCTTGGCCCCATGACTTCCAAGAGGTTTTAAAATGGCAGTGGGAAGAAAAATTAATTCCTTATTGGAAAGAAAAAAATGATTTTGCACAGGCGCATAATGTGAAAATTGGCTTAGAACTGCATGGGGGATTCACCGTTCATACACCAGCTACCATGCTCCGGTTAAGAGAAGCTTGCGGGCCTGCCCTTGGTGCTAACCTTGACCCCAGCCATCTATGGTGGCAAGGTATTGACCCGATTGAAGCCATTAAGATCCTAGGAAGGGAAAATGCCATCCATCATTTTCATGCGAAAGATATCACTTTTGACCAGCCCAACATGAACAAAAATGGTCTTACAGACATGACAGACTATTCCCAAATGCGTGACCGCTCATGGTATTTTAGATCAGTCGGATTTGGACACGATCAAAAAGAATGGGCAGATATAATTAGTACACTCCGGCTTTATGGATATGATTATGTAGTAAGCATCGAACATGAAGACGGATTAATGTCGATTGATGAAGGATTTACAAAAGCAGTGGAAAACCTAAAGCCAATCATAGTAAAGGAATCTGCTGGTCAAATGTGGTGGGCGTAGTTATAAGAAAACATTTTTATTAAGTATACGCTGGATGCCAATAGTAATTGGCTTCCACAAGTGCTTTGTATATATTTTCCCGCTAAAAAGGACAGAGAAATTCGATTCATGCTGTCCTTCTTAAGGACTTTACGGTCTTCTCCACTTGGAAAATATGTCCTGGCTGTGTCTCTTCACTGGTAATCATACGAAACCCATGTCCATTGAAGGAGTAAAATCTGCAGTTATGTTCAGTAAAAATAGGAATCTTGCGGCTTATTTACTGAAAATCTCAGGGGCTGATTAATATAAAAATATATGTTAATCAGCTGCTTTTTATAAGGAGACTTATTTATAATAGTTAACCAACCGTTTATGACAGGATAAATATCCATATAAGCTTCATAAACGGTCCGATTCATTCAGGAATTCCTTCCGATATTCACTCGGGGAACAGTTCTTCTGGCTTCGAAACACTTTGTAAAAATTGGAAGGACTTTGAAACCCCACCTCATAGCAAATCTCCAGATTTGTCAGCGAAGTGCTTTTAAGGAGGTGGGCGGCTTTATCGATACGAATCTTTTCTAAATAAGCACGCGGAGTTTCAGAGGTTTCCTGTTTAAATAAGCGCTCAAGATAAAAGGGACTTAAACCGATTTGATCCGCTATGTCTTTTAATGCCAGATTTTGTTTGTAGTGATTGACCAGGAATGTAATAATATCTCTGACTAGGGCAATATGCGGCGATTGCTCCACTTCTGGCTGGCATCTTTTGCAGGGGCGGTAACCCGATTCTTCCGCTACATTCTTTTCTGCGTAAAATGCTACATTTATTTTTTTGGGTTTTCTCGATCTGCAGGAAGGGCGGCAATATATCTTCGTTGTTTTGACTGCTGTATAAAATAAGCCATCATATTTGCGATCACAAGCAATGATTTTCTCCCACATCTCTTCAAATGACAGATTGATATTCGCCGCCATTAACTCCACTTCCTTCCTGCGCTTCTGCTAGTTATTATACAAGATGGCAGTATCCCTAGACTCTGCCAGTTCACGTGCATTCTTTTCTATATATGCAATCACTTTATCAGACAGGGCATTTCCAAAGCTAAAACGCCTCACACCTAATTCTTCTAGCTTATTACAATTGGTCAGTCCCGGTAAAGATAAGACATTGAGCGGGGCACTGACATTCTTCGTGATGGCTTTAATCTCCTCTTCTTCTATTAAACCCGGTACAAAAACTCCGCTGGCACCGCTCTCCACATATGCTTTTGCCCGTTCTATCGTTTCTGGAAGCGGATTTTGTTTCTGTAAATACGTATCGGTTCTGGCGTTAATATAAAAATCCTTATAGCCATTGTTTTCTATCGCGGCTCTTATCCTTTCTAAAAGGCTGCAATGCCAGGAAATCTCCTTTAATCCTTTCTGCTTTTTGAAGGAATCCTCAATATTGATGCCGGCCACCCCTGCATCTGCTGTCATTATGACATGCTCAATTATTGTTGGGATATCTTCCCCGTAGCCCGCTTCAATATCAGCAGAAACAGGAATTTTCACATTTTCCGCTATGGTTTTGATAATCGCTAAGTGTCTATCAAAATCAATTAATTCTCCGTCTGCATATCCCAGTGAATCAGCAATCCCCCAGCTGGTCGTACCAATTGCTTTAAATCCTGCTTTTTCAAGTGTTAAGGCGGAAAGCAAATCCCAGGCGTTTCCCAGGAATAAAAGTTCATTTGAAAAATGCAGCTCATTAAATTTCTGTATTTTTTTCATTATTATCTCCTCCTAAAGTTGTTGGACTCATTTTAACAAGGAACGATATTCATTTCGTCCTCATTCTTGCTCTTATGGTCTGGCTTCAAGAGGACAAAAAAGTGAATGTTGATTGTGTTTCACATTCGGCGCGGGGATCCTTCTGGTTTTTCGAGTAGCAAAAAAAAGACCACCTTAAATGGCTTTGGCCAATCAAGATGGTCATAATTTTAATTTACAATACAGAAAAAACTATATAATCAGTCATTAATCTAAGCAATAAACTCTTTAATATTTCATTACTTTACTGCAATTAATAATTCAAATAATGGATTTGAAAACATATTTAAGGATATAAAAGGGAAGAACCAACCATGTTTGGCGATTCTTAAAATGAAGTATTTAGGGAAATATCAGTTCAAGGAATTTAATATCGTTTTTTCACGTATAACCATTCCCGCCAGGTGAACTTTAACCTCCTATTTACAGTAGTATATATTACTTAAATTCTACACTATTAATCAACCATAGCCATAAAGTATTCATCGTCCTCATCAATCTTTCTTATAAATTCCTCTAATGAATCAGCTATTTTTATCCCAAAGAAATAAACAGGAGTATAATTAGAAGTGTTTAAGTCAAGAGTTAAATATACCCCCTCGTTTTTTTCAAAAAACACTAATTTATCTTCCTCTTCATATATATTTTCTAAATCTGGATCAAACTCGTAAATATCTTCTCTAAGCGTTATATCAGCTATAGTGTCTGGATCCATAATTCTATTTATCGCATTACCATTGATTCCTTTTATAAAGCCATAGCCAACTTCTAAGTAAAAATTTCTAAGTTCATTGGGTAACGTAAACCCAAGTCTCTCTTCTGCATTTAACAGTTCACTTTCTTGTAGTTTAATAAATTTATGCTTACCATTTTTCACAAAATCAAATTTAGCCATTAAAACTACCTCCTTGGAAATAATTTATTTGATGGAGACCCTTTACCATGAATCCCTGCCTGATGTTCATCAGGAAATTTAGCAGGATGTATATTCCACCATTCGTGAGGACCACCAAAATTATTTTCTATTATATGGTGAGCATCATAGGGTTGACCTATATCCCTTGCTAACCTCCCTTTTTTATCATAAATTTCCTCAGTATACCTTGGCCATGTTTGCCCCGTGTTCACTTCCCATTCATCAATCAATTTATTTTTTACACCATTGAATTTACTTCTGTGTTTTATAGTTTCCAATGGGGTCATCTTTTCATATTTATTATCCCTTAAAGCATCCTTTAATTTTTCAATTTGTCTTTTATGAAGTTTCAATCCTGTTTTCGACTCAACATCTCTAATATAATTTTTAGCTAAATCATAATCAATTTTTACGGTATCCTTCGTACCCTTGCCCCCATACACTTTCTCCGTCACAGTCTTTATCTGCGTCAAAGGGTCATGAAGAACATTATAAGGCACCGGGCGCTGAACCAGTCCTCCCGCCAAGGCAGGTCTCTGAATCGGCGTGTAAATCGGAAGTGCCTTCTCTCCTTTACCAGCCTGGCGAACCGTCTTGGCAACGGTTCCAGCTTTCCCAATCCCCTTATCCCCCAGAATGCCAATTCCAAGGGAAGTCAGACCATAGGTAAAGAAGGCTGTCCGGCTTTTGACATCTCCACTTATGACATCCCGCTCCCAGGCGCTGGTGACAGCGGACCATATATATTTCGGCATATCCAGAGCCTGGCTCACTTTTCCTATAGGGTCATTTAAAATGCCTAAGTAAAATTCCTGGTGCTTCCTTTGGTTTTCTAATAGCTGGTCACGGTTAAACAGCAATTCACTGCCCAAAAACAGCGGACTGAACGGTCCCATAATGGTTCTGCCTAGTTCATAGGTCGACTTCAGCCCATCCCATGTATCACCTACAGCTTTGGATGCCCCCTCAATGGCTCCTTCAGCTATATCTTGAAGAATACTTTGCCCGCTTTCTGGATTGGGATTCGATATTTCCTCGTGGAAATCCTTCCAGTTTAGAGATTTAGGCTGATATTGGGCCAGAGATAAGCTGCTGCTTTGGAACATGCCCGCTATTTTTTGAATGTACTGGTTCATGAGGTTTAGATCATGCAGGATAGGGTCCAGTGCACCCGTTTCCCGATGGTCAAAATCCTCCAATTTTTGAACTGTTTCGCGGCTTGAGTCCTCAGCGCTCTTTGTTGCCTGGATAAAGCGGCCAACCTCCAGCCGCGGAAGCGCAACAATATCGCTTACGGACTTCATGATCTCATTCGCTTCCTCTCTCAGCTCAGCAGTGATCTGAAGAGTGTTTCTAAGCCCTTGTTGGAGTTCATGCTCCAGAAATTCCTGGCGGATAAAGCCTGAAGGGGAGGGTTCAAGATTACCCAATGAACCTATGAAACTTTTTAAATAGGATCGATACTCGTCAATCCAGGATTCAAGGAATTGCAAAAATGGTTGGTGGCATTCCTGATAAAAAGCCCGTATTGCCTGGCCGCCCTGTCCTTTGAACGCATCTTCAAGAGACACCAGTTCCTGGATGGATACCTGAACTTGACTTACCTGATCTTTAAGGATGGATAATTGATTGCTGGTTTCGTGGATTCCTGCAAGCAAGGAATCTACTTCAAGAACTTTCAACAGAATCAGCTCCGTATTATAATTTCCATTTTCTTCTATTTTTATCTTAAAGGACTCGGGCAATTAGTTGAATAGGAATTTTGGCATGAAATAGTGTAAAAGTATCCTAGAGTTTGATCCATGTTTTTTGGATTCCCCAAGCACCTGAAATGAAAAGAGACAGGCTTTTGCTAAGCATGTCTCTTTTTTATCTAGAAAAATAATGACAATATCAATGTCCAAATACAAACAAACACCAGCAATCCAAAGCTATATTTCAATGTCATTTTCGTCAAATCGGCTTCTTTTCCTGTCTCGCCAACAGCTGCTGTGGCAATGGCGATGGACTGAGGAGAGATGAGCTTTGCCATCACGCCTCCAGCCGTATTGGCAGAGAGCAATAAGGATGAGTTGGTTCCGATCACATGACCGGCAGTCGCCTGGATGGGCGCAAATAGAGTATTATTGTTCACGACAGATCCTGTCATGAACACCCCAATCCAGCCTAAAACGGGTGATAGCAGTGGAAATATAGTTCCAGTGGTTGCAACGGCTTCACCCAAAGTGACGGTCATTCCTCCGTACGTCATGAGCTTTGAAATCCCGATAATGGCACAAATCATGATAATCGGAATCCAAAACTCTGAAACGGTCTTTTTGAGAAGCTTGAATCCTTCACCCATACTGATGCCTTGAGTCGTTGCGATTGTCGTTAAGCCTGCCAATAAGATTGCTGTGCCTGTTGCTCCTATTAAGCTGATGCTGACACTAAGAGAAGATCCGGGTATATCGAAGTTAATGACTGTGAATTCCAGCAGGCCCCCTTCAGCAAAAAGACCTTTAAATGCCGGGAAACTCCATATTAAAATAAATAGGGTCAATAGATAAAATGGTGACCATGCTTTAACAATTTTACCTAAGGAATGCTGTTCAAATCGACACTCTTTCCCATTGAGCAAAAAGATATTTTTTGGTTTCCACTTTTTCAGAAATAACGCTAATACACCCATTGCTAATAAGGAAGGAATAATATCAGCAAGCTCCGGGCCTATAAATATCGTGATGATTGCTTGTGCCACAGTGTAAACCCCAGCTGTGATCAGGATAGCCGGGAATACTTCCTTAATTCCTTTAATCCCGTCAATGAGCCATATTAATAAAAAGGGAATGGTAAAGTTAATAATCGGCAGTGTCAGAGCTGTCATGATCGACACATCCATGGAAGTAACCCCTGGAATCCCAAACGTATCGACAATGCCGACCGGTATTCCAATCGCACCAAAGGCGCCTGAAGCACCGTTTGCGATGAGACAGAGCATGGCTGCCTGTAAAGGCTTGAAGCCCAGTGACACTAACAGCACGGCACAAATGGCAATCGGTACGCCGAAGCCGGCAGCTCCTTCGAGAAAGGCATTAAAGCAAAATCCGATCAGAAGAAATTGAATGCGCTGGTCCTGGGAAATTCCTGCGATGCTTCCGCGCAAAATATCAAACTTGCCTGATGCCACCGAAATTTTATATAGCCATACAGCCATGACAATAATCCAGCCAATTGGCCAAATTCCTGATGCAGCACCTTGAATAACACTTCCTGCCGCTTCTCCGAATGGCAATTTAAAGATGATAAGAGCGATGAAAAAAGTGACAGCTAAGTTTACTAGTGCTGCATGAATACCCTTCATTTTCAATACCGTCAAGCAAATCAGAAATAACAGAATCGGTATAGCTGCCACCAGGGAGGAAATAGCCAGGTTATGAAAAGGATTGAACGTTTCCACTAACATATGATCTGCTCCTTTGGATCTAAGATGTCAACTCGTCATAATGCTGAATTTTGGATGTCTTTTAAGGTTTGAACAGATCTAGCAAGCTTCCTTTTTTCATCCTCTGTCAATGACAGCTCAACAATATTTTTCACACCGTTTCTTGTGATAAGTGACGGAATCCCGACAAACACATCACTTTGGCCATATTCTCCTTCTAACAATGCTCCAACCGGCAATACCACATTCTCATTTCGTAAGATGGCTTTTGTTATTCTGACCAGCCCCATCGCAATTCCATAGTAGGTTGCACCTTTTGCGTTAATAATTTCATATGCAGCATCCCGGACTTGGACAGCAATTTCTTCTTTTCTTTCTTCTGTTAATCTCTCAGCTACCGGGGTTCCGGCAATATTGGCAAAGCTCCATACCGGGAATTGGGAGTCGCCATGTTCACCGATAATATACCCATGGACACTTACGGCTGCCGTATCAAATTCTTTCCCTAATAAATAGCGGAATCTGGCAGAGTCCAGGATGGTTCCAGACCCGATGACTCTTTCTTTAGGCAAGCCAGAGAATTTCCAGGTTGCATAAGATAAGATATCGACTGGATTTGCTGCAACTAAGAAAATCCCATTAAATCCAGAATCCATAATGCTCTCTACAATGGATTTGAAGATCTTAACGTTTTTATTCACGAGATCCAGCCGTGTTTCTCCCGGTTTTTGCGCTGCCCCTGCACAGATCACCACAAGAGCGGCATCCTTACAGTCCTTATAAGAACCATATCTAATCGTCATAGCCGTTGGAGCATAGGCAATGCCGTGGTTTAAATCCATGACATCTCCTTTTGCTTTCTCCTCATTTACATCAATAATGATTAACTCATCACATAAGCCCTGATTTAATAAGGCATAAGCATAACTTGATCCAACAGCGCCATTTCCTACTAATACAATTTTGTTTCCTAATGTTAAATTCATAATAAGTTCCTCCAATAATTAATTGTGAAATATTTCACATGAGATCATAAAAAAATATTCTATTGATTTCATCTTATTTAGGTGATTAAATCTATGTGAATTAATTCACATATTAAACTAAAAAAATATCGATATAGTTATTTGTGAAATGCTTCACATTTAAAATATATCAGTGCTTTTGTTTTTGCGCAAGTCTTTCCTCAAACTTTTTTCAAACAATTAAGGAGTGGATAAGAAGTGCCAGCCCCCCTGTAAGCTGCAGCATAGCGGGGAGCTGGCACTGATCATTATTGCACTAATACTTTTTTCCGTGCTTCATCCTGAATGGGATTTGTGCCATTCTCCACACCCAGCTCATTTAGCCATTTGCGATAGGCAATAGTAAGGGCGTCTGACTTAAGATGCAGCTCTGCCTGTAAGTCAAGCGGCAGAAGCTCTGGTTTTTGACTTTGGACGATATCTAAATCCTGATAAAAAATCGTATCCTGAAATTCAATAAAAGGCTCATCCGGCATGTCCAGATCATAGTTTCTGGTCAACAGCATAAATGCCTTGGCCTGCTCATGATCCTCTTGATTGACAGCTAGCAGAATCGTCAGCTCATCATCCGATCCTTCCGTTGTTTTTGTAAAACGGGCGGTAGTTGGATTAAGGATTTCATACACATAGTCAGCATACCCGCCTTTGGAGCGTCCGTCAGGGTTCGGCTGATAGACCGGGATTTTACTAGTAATTAAGCGATTATCAACAAATTCAACTTTATAATCGACAACCTCCGCATGATCCTCATCTCCAAGCAGGCCTTCATGTACAAACATAAGATGCGAAACATCCAGGAAATTTTCAATAATTCTTGGGGCATTTGCTTTTACCTCATAGGGGCCGCAAATTGCAGTCCGGTACCCCTCCATGCTATATTCAGGAAAGGAAACAAGCGGCGCCGGATCTTCCCCTAAGTTAACCCAGATCAGCCCCAGATACTCCTCACAATGGTAAACGGTTGCTCTTGCTTTACTTGGAATGGCTCTGCCGCTCGGCAGGGCAGGAATCTTCTCACAGGCACCTGTACAATCGTATTCCCAGGCATGATAAGCGCAGACCAGATTTCCGTTCTTCACCTTTCCAAGGGAAAGGGCTGCCCCCCGGTGGATACAAAGATCCTTAAATGCGTGAACCCCTTTTTCATTGCGGAAAATGACGACACGCTCCCCAAGGACAAATACCTGTTTGGGATCCTCCAGTAATTCCTCTGCTTTGCATACTGGATGCCATTCATTACATAATCGATCTTGCTGCATAGCGACACTTCCCTTCGCGACTTTAATTGACATGTACTGTTACTTCATTTGTTTTTACACTATCTTCAAGCTTTTGCGGCAGAACCAGATTTAGAACCAGCGCTGTAATCGCTCCGATGGCTGTACCTGATGAGACAAAATAGGTTGCAATGTCAGGCAGCCCTTTTAACACATCAGCAGGCATTAGCACGGCAAACAGGGCAAGCATAATCGGCACACCGATCACAAGCATATTCCGTTCTGTAAAGGCCACTTCCTTAATCACTTTGAATCCATTCATCATGATGACTACGCATAAAATGGCAAACACACTGTTGATGACAACCCCGGGAATGCATGCTATTAAATTCATCAGCTTTGGCATCATGCCCAGGATAATCATAATCACACCGCCTGCGATAATTGGCCTGCGGCTTTTCACTCCTGTGATGGCAATGATGCCGGCATTGGATGAGTAGCCTGTTACCGGTGTTCCCCCAAAGAAGGAACCAATAAAACAGCCCAGCCCTTCTCCAAATGCCCCGCCATTTAAACGTTTATCATCCAGATTTTCCCCTGTCACCTTACTAACCGTAAACCACGTCCCAGTTGTTTCGATTGTGACAATAAAATAGATGGCTGCCATAATCAGAATCGCATGCAGATCAAATTCAGGAGCTCCAAAGGCAAACAGGCTTGGCATCTGGAACCACGCCGACTTACCCAGCGATGAGAAGTCGACTAACCCAAAGAATGAAGCAACAATTGATCCAATACCTAGTGATAAAATAACGGATACGATTTTAATGTATTTCAGTTTCGATTGGGACTTCTCGCCAATATACATGCAGAAAATCAGCACAGCCGCTGTCACAGCTGCAACGAATATATTTTCTCCAAAGTTTCCTGGTGCCGAGTAGATAGAATTGATCGCACTCGGCATTAATGAAAGCCCAACAACGACAATGACTGTCCCCGCTACAATCGGAGGGATGAATTTCCTGACGACCTTGCTGAATACTTTAAGCGGGTAGCCCAATAAGGCAACAAGCAAAGCTCCGGGGATCAAACTGCCAATCATCGCACCGATTCCAGAAGTTGTTCCGATGGCTGCCAGTGCACTAAGCGGTACAAAGGATGGCCCTTGCATGACTGGAAGCTTCATAGCAAATCCTGCTTGAATGATTGTGGCAATTCCGCAGGCAATAAAGGTCATTTGTATTAACAGAGCACTATCCGGAACGGAAAAGGACAATAATCCTGCTAGAATCATCGGCGGAATGAAAAGATCCATCGCCAATACTTGCTGCAGCCCCAGAAAAATGGATTGTCCAACTGAAACCTCTTTTCCCGTTTTACTGCTGTTTGTTTTTCGTTTTTCAGTCCTTGCATCCATCATTAGAACCCCCTGTTGGTGTTATGATATCCATATAATCACTGTTTCTTTAAACAGACCAATAGAAAAAGCCCAACGTATATGCTCTCTCCCAAATGTAAAAAAGCATATACCTCGAGCTTAAAAAATCGAAGTACGAAAAGAACAGACGAATTCCAAGTGAGTCTTTGTCCATCCTGTTCCTGCTTTTCATAGTCGGTTTATTTACGGTAAACGGGTAGAAACTTGTAGGCCATATCCCTACGATTATATGAAAAACACTATTTAATTTTTTGATTGAAATTATCTTACAATAACTTTCCTGTAAATGACAACAAGATTTTTTACAATACTTTTCTGCTAGACTGAGTTTACTCTTTCCTTTACAATGACTATAGTAGCACAAAATACGAACGTTAGGAAGGTATATATGAGTAAATATACGTATATTTTTCATGGAACCGCTTTTTCTAGTCATTCTCCTAAGAAAATAAATATTTTAAAAGATTACTTATTTTTCGTGAATTCAAATGGGATAATTGAAAAAATCGCGGATCCTGAGCATGAGGACTACCCATCCCTGCTCGCTGCCTATGAAGGACAGGAGAACTTTCACCGCTTAGCAGACGGGCAATATTTCCTTCCTGGTTTTGTGGACTTGCATGTCCATGCTCCGCAATGGGCTCAATCAGGGACAGCTTTGGATATTCCCCTCTATGACTGGCTCCACACATACACATTTCCATTAGAGTCCAAATATGCAGATTTGGCTTTTGCCAAGAAGGTTTATGAAGATCTCGTGAATACACTGCTTGCAAATGGAACCACGACGGTCCTTTACTTTGCTACCGTTCATAAACAGGCAAGTTTATTATTAGCGAAAATATGTGCGGAAAAAGGGCAAAGGGGCTTAGTGGGTAAAGTCGTCATGGATGATCCTGAACAAAATCCAGACTATTATCGGGATGCAGATGCGAAAACAGCGTTAGCCGATACGGAGGAGTTTATTTTAGCGGTAAAGGAGCTGGCCAAAACGGTCAAACAAGGCGTGTATCCTGTCGTTACACCGCGATTCATACCAAGCTGTTCAGATGAAGCACTAAAGGGCCTGGGTGAACTGGCTGCCAAATATGATACACATATTCAATCCCACTGCAGCGAAAGTGACTGGGCTCACATCTATGTACAGGAACGTTTCAGCAAGCATGATGCAGCAGCCCTGCATGATTTCGGATTATTAGGCGAAAAATCGGTAATGGCACATTGCAATTTCCTGGATGACCATGATGCAGAGCTATTTGCCAGTACAGGCACCGCAATCAGCCATTGTCCGCTGTCCAATGCCTACTTTGCCAATAGCGTGATTCCAATCAAGCGCTTTATGGCCAAGGGAATTGATATTGGATTAGGGACTGATATTTCAGCTGGCGCAACTCCAAGTCTTTATGATAATGCCAAACAGGCTGTTGTCTCCTCCAGAATGCTGGAGGACGGAGTAAATTCTGCTCTTCCTGCAGAGGAACGGGGAGTGCCGGACTCCCGGCTTTCCATCCATGAAGCCTTTTACCTGGCTACAGCCGGCGGCGGAGAAAGCTTAAGTCTGCCTATTGGGCGAATTCAGGAGAACTATGCATGGGACGTTCAAATAGTCGATACGAAAGTGCCGGGAGCAAGCCTCCCCATCTTTACCGAAAGTGAAGCGTTAGATGATATTTTTCAAAAAGTCATGTATCTCGTCCGTCCGGAGCATATTCGGGAAGTCTGGGTACAAGGGGAAAAGGTTCACTCGCGTTCTTGAGGGACTGCGTAAAAGGTTCAGAATGACTTCTGCCTCTTTTGTCCGAACGAGCATTGGGTTCGGACTACTCCCCTTGGATTCCCATTTCTTCTGTCCGAAGTTGCGCCCGGTTCGGACTCTATCTCCCGGTTTTTCGCCTCTCCTGTCCGAAGTTGCACCAGGTTCAGACTCTCTCTCTCGGTTTTCCGGCTCTCCTGTCCGAAGTTACACCAAGTTCGGACTCTATCTCCCGGTTTTTCGCCTCTCCTGTCCGAAGTTACACCAAGTTCGGACTCTATCTCCCGGTTTTCCGGCTCTCCTGTCCGAAGTTACACCAAGTTCAGACTCTCTCTCTCGGTTTTCCCACTCTCCTGTCCGAAGTTACACCAAGTTCGGACTCTATCTCTCGGTTTTCCGGCTCTCCTGTCCGAAGTTACACCAAGTTCGGACTCTATCTCTCGGTTTTCACACTCTCCTGTCCGAAGTTTCTCCAGGTTCAGACTCTCTGTTTCGGTTTTCCCACTCTCCTGTCCGAAGTTGCGTCTGGTTCAGTCTTATTCCTTTTAATGTAAGTCATTTTTCAGCACATCAGCAAGCCGGTGCAGTTCATCTGACCGCCGAATGAGGTATTGCCGCCCTTCCTTCTGCAGGTATCCTTTATCGCAAAACTGTACAAGAACATGCAATAGGTGGCGATAAGATACCCCTAAAAAATCACAGACGGTTACATGTTTTTCCTTATAGACCTCCCCATCAGCGGTTTGCAGAATGAAATCCGCCAGTCGGTTTTCTAGCGGAAAGGAAAGGCTCTGGGAGTACTTTTCAGCCATTTTCGTTGCTTTCATACTTAAAAACTTGGTGAGTTCACGAAGAAAGGTCGTATCTTCAAGGAGCCTGTTGCGGTATTTATGCAAAGGCATCGCAAAACAGATTGTCTTCGTGGAGGCTTGAATCCCCTTTGTATAGTACACTTCATGTAATAGCTCCATTTCGCCGATATAATCGTGGGCATTAATAAAATTGATCAAAGAAACCTTGCCATTTTGATATGTTACATAGATTTTGGCTTTACCCTCGATAACATAATACAAATAATCTGGCCTCATGCCTTCGCGAATAATCCATTCATCCCGCTTATATTCGCGTACTTCCATAAACTCCTCAACCTGAAAAGAAAATAAATGCGAAATGGAGTACTGCTCCAGGTAATGCTGCCTTTTTTCCTGATTATAAATTTCCATTCTCCACCCCGAAATATGAGATATCTCATATTATTGTACGAATCTTCCTGATATCATGCAAATATCGGAGGGATATTTAATGAATACACAGAGCTGGATGGGCAGACAGTTTTTCAGTTTCTTTATGACCTGGGGTGTTTTTCTGCCCTATTGGACAGGGTGGCTGATCCATATAAAAGGAATGACCGTTTCACAAGCGAGTTTGATCATGAGTCTAGGTTTGGCTGTACGGGGCCTTTCCACACTCTTTGCCTTTCCCTATTTATCAGGAAAATTCAGCAGTAGAACCCTGCTTAACGGGATGGGAATCGGCACACTGATTGCCATTCTCTGCTATATCCCGGCCAATTCTTTTACAAGCCTGCTGGTGGTTACGCTGTTTTTACACTTCTTTTACCCTGCTCTGATGCCAGCATTGGATAGTGCTGCAGGCATTCTTGTACAGAGTAAGCAATTAAGAGATTACGGAAAGAGCCGCTCATGGGGGTCAATTGGATTCGTTGTATCCGGCATGATCCTGACTTTCTTCACAGGGGCATTTGGGGATGATGCCATATTCTGGGCTCTGCTGCTCGGCATGATCGTATTTCTGTGCCTCGGTTTAATGAATACGCCGGACGTTTTATCGGAAAAACCCAAAAGCGTCCAGACAAAAGGCGCCATAAAGAAATTATTCAGCATCCAGCACTTCGGCCTGGTGCTCGTCATAGTCATTTTACTGCAGGCAGCACATGCTTCTTATTACAACTATGGCTATATTTATTTGCAGGAAATTCAGGCTCCCCAATATTTAATCGGCCTGATCATTAACATTGCCGTGATTGCAGAAATCCTATTCTTTTTCATTGCCGACCGGACTTTCCGCAAATTTTCAATCGGCTCTTTACTGGCATTGGCAGCATTGGGCTCAACCGCACGCTGGATACTCGTATTTGCTTTTCCGCATGTGATTATGTTTACGGTTGCCCAAACACTTCATGCCTTTTCATTTGCCATGGCACACTATGCCTTTATGAAATACTTAATCAAATACGTTCCCCATGAACAGGTGCCGATTACACAAGGAATATACTCTGCACTCGCTCTTAGCTGGAGCACAGCCATCTTCACGATTTTTGGCGGGTATTTATATGAAATGGAACCAAGATACGCGTTTATCGGGATGGTGGTTTGCACGATACCAGCATTGATCCTGGCGGTTATTTATAGGAAACTTGTTCATGCGAAGGAAATTACTGAAGGGAGTTTGGCAGGTTAGCGGAGCATGCCCTTTTCGGGAATGCTCTTTTTCAGTGTTATCCAAGTAAAAAACAGCAAGCTCAAAAGAAGCTTGCCGTCTATTTTGCTTCGAACATATATTTCCGGTACGGCTTTCGTATCGATAATAGGATACCCATGAATATCATATTGGACAGCAATGAGCTTCCCCCATATGACAATAAGGGCAGTGAAATCCCTTTGACTGGCATGACCCCGATTGTCATCCCGATGTTTTGGAAGATTTGCAGGGTATACATCGCTATCGCCCCCGAGCAAATATACAAACCAAAGGGCGATTCCGCATGATCGCCGATTACAGCCATCCGGTACAATAGGACGAAGAATAAACTGAGAACAACAGCAGCAGCTATAAACCCGCCTTCTTCCGCAATGGTGGCAAAGATGAAATCTGTATGCTTTTCAGGAATATAGACTGTTCCGCCGCCAAATCCATTTCCCTTTAATTCCCCGCTTCCCACCGCCAGTATGGCTTTATTCGTCTGATATGCATGATCTGCATATTCACTTGGCGAAAGCCATCCCAGGATTCTCTCCTGCTGGTGGGGCTTTAATAACGGAATCAGCTGATCATAGAAGACGGATGGATACTGAAAGTAGACATACATGAGGATGGCTGTGCCTGCCGCCGGAAAAAAGCACGCGGCTGCTAGAATCTTCTTTTGAATGCCGGACAGAAAGAGGACGGTGGCGCTGCCGGCCAAGTAAAGAACAACCATGCCGGTATCAGGCTGCTGATAGACAAAGATGGATGGAATGATTGTCGCCAGAAGGATTTTGCCAATCAGCAGGAGGTCAGTCCAAACCGTCCTCACCTGGTAAAGCAAATTGTGTTTGTAAGCTAATCTGGATGTTAACAGAAGCAAAGCGATTTTAAAAAACTCAGATGGCTGTATAGAGCCAAGCAGGGGGAGGCTATACCATCTTTTCGCCCCTAAAATAGACGGCGCCACTGCAGGAGGCATAAGCGGCAAAAGAACGATGGACGCAAAACAAACAAGATAGAGGGGCCATGCAATTCTCTCCAGCTGGTCTGCATCCAGATAAGCAACAGCCATCAGCAGGACGAACCCAATCATATAGCTGACTCCCTGCTTAAGCGCAAAGTTCTGGTCTCCGTACTGACCGGTCCCCTGGCTGCTGTAAATAAAAAGGATACTCATGATGCTAAATGTACAAATAATGAACAAGACCGATTTATCCAGCCGTTTCAAATATGTATTTCCCATGTTGAAGTTCTCCTCAATCTCTTTGCCCGCTGGATGCGTCTATCCCTGATTTCCTGGAGTCCCCCTCCAAAAAGGATCGGATTGCCTCTTTATTTGTCTCAAAATCAATATCCAGTGCCAGCCCTACCCCCTCATACCTTACATCTGTATAAGAATTCTGGATGGGAATGGTCAGTGTTTCCACCTTATCAGGCCTGTGCATAGCGACGTCCTTCATGATAGCGAGAAGTTCTGCGCCTTGAAGATTCGTCTGAATATAGGGCTGAGCAGTTCCTATCAGCTTCGGCAGCTTTACCACACCACTAACACTTAAAAACTCGTCCTTTAGTGCATTGATGACCTGCTGCTGGCGCCTTACCCGTCCGAAATCGGCCTCTGCATCCTTGCGAAAACGGGCATATCCCAATAATTCCTTCCCGTTCAGCCTTTGCAATCCGGGCTCAAGGGACACGCCGATATTAGCTGACATCTTTTTTTCAACATCCATTTCAATGCCATCAGGGGCAAGAGCATCCACCATTTTCTCGAAGCCTGTAAAATCGATCAGGGCGTAATACTCAATATCCAAGTCAAAGTCATCTTTCAAGGTTTCCCGCAGCAATTCCGGTCCGCCCAGATAAAAGGCAGTGTTAATTTTGTAGTTCTTATATCCGGGAATTTCTGTGTAAATATCCCGCATGATCGAGATGACCTTGGCTGTCCCTTCCTTCGGATCGTATTGGGCGACCATGATGGAGTCAGTGCGGGATTTTCCCTCATCCGGCCGTGCATCGACTCCCAATAGAAGTACATTGATTTTATCGTCGAGGCTTTTCTCCCCATGGAACTCATATTCCTGCTGTTCAACCGGTTCTGCCATGCTTATTCCCGCCTGGTATTGATAGACAAAGTATCCGATCACAGCCGCACTCACTGCCAGCAATGCTGCAGTCAGTTTAAGCACTCTGCTTTTTCTTTTATAGCGATTTTGTCTGCTCATTTTTTCTCCCATCCTACTTATTTTCCGCAATTTATTTTTTCAGCGACAGTCCATTCATCACCCAATTGATGACCAGTGCATCGTCTATATAACCGACCGGAAAGACATAATCCGGGATACAGTCAACGGCCGTGATAAAATAGAGGAGTGCCCCGCCCATCATAGCAAGCTCCAGCTTATTCCCGCTCCGCATAGAGAATTTCCCGTACATGTCCTTTAAATAATGAATAAAGGGACCGATGCTCCCCACTTTCTCCACCTTCTCCTCAAACTTGGACTGAATGGTTTTGGTCCCTTCCTTGGTTTGAGAGAACTGCTGGTATTTTTCAAGTTCCTGCTTCACATCTTCCAGCCGAAACTCTTTATCTACTAAACTTGTGGATTCAAGAACAGCCTGAATATAGCCAATCGACTCATTCAGTTCCGTCTGCTTTGGATCTATAGGGTACCCTGCGCTCTCATAAAACCGGGAGATTGATACTCCAAAATAATCCGCAAACCGCTCCAAATGCTCGGGGGTCGCTTTTCGTTTTCCATTAATAATTTTTGATATGACCGCCGTATCGACTCCAGTCATCTGACTGAATTTCCTCATGGATAAAGACCGCTCCTTCAGTAAGCTCTTAAGCAGCTGGCCTATTTCATTGCTTTTATCTGCCATACTCATTTTCCTTTCCAACATGTTCAGCTTCTATCAATATACAAATAGTGTTGACATTTTGTCAACACTACTTTCTTTAACCTATTAAAGGCCGACTTTTCTATTTGCTTAATAAATATCAGCTATCTTTGATTGAATAGATTCTGGCAATAGCTGAAAGAATAGTCCTTGATACTTAATATCGAGCAGTCCAGCAATTAACAAGCCGACCGAAATGATCAATACCATCCATTTTTTCTTTTTTTTAAACTCCCCTGTCAATTGATTCACCTCCATGAAAATAACGGCAAGCCACGAATTAATAAAAGCCCCTCAGAAGGAGCTCTTTTGATTAATGCGTTAACTTATAAACGATTTCCCCATCAATTATCCTGCCATCGGCTTCAAAGCCCAATTTTTCATACAACCCCTTCGCCAGATTGTTTTCTGGCTCAAAGCTTAAATATATCACCTTATGCTCTTGATCCTGTTTAATCCGCTCGATCAGCTTCTCCATGGCCTCTTTTCCATACCCTTTTGACTGGTGCTTCGCGTCAATCATTAGGCGGTATATCCAATATTCCTTATCGTCAGAATCTATGCAATACATCGTAAAGCCCACTAACACATCATCCTGATAGATCGCTAAACAAATACACTCCGGAAATGCCTTTGCCTGTGCAAGCGAAAACACATTCGGCGCTACAAACGATTTCTGCTCTTCTGCTACACGCAAATCAATTACATCGAAAAAATTATGCCGGTCTATTTCTTTGAATTCGATCATGTGATCCCCCTGAAATAAATTTTCTCCGTTACCTGTGTGCCTCCCCGGATGTTTGTGGGGGAGAAACCTGAAATTTGGCTTTCTGAATTCAGAATTCCACAGATCCAAATGAAAATCCTTCAATGTGAACACCTTTAGGATATTGCGGGATAAGAGTTCTTATTTTAGAGGGAGGCACTGCCTTCCATTAGACACATAGATTATCCGCGAGCGCCAATAGGAGCAGATAAAAAAGACCACCTTAAGAGACATTTAGTCTATCAAGGTGGTAATAATTATAATGCTTTTATCAATTTATCTGCAGAATTGCAGGTTGAATCATCTTTGGTTTAATGTTCTTTCAATGAGCATATCAGCTCAATATGCTGAAGGAATTCTTCTCTATTAGGCTGCTTCTTTATCTTCTCCAGAATCTCGTGGTACACGCTTTCCTATTCCAAAAGCGAAATAACTTAAAGTTACAATTCCCAGAAAAACAATACCTGCGATCAGCGAGATCCGGGTATCATCATTCAGCCACATTCCCACTAATACCATCAATAAAAATGCGATGGTTAAATAATTGGTCACAGGAGCAAAAGGCATTTTGAATGGATGCTTGTCCATTTCAGCTCCTTTTGCTTTTCTAAACTTAATTTGGCTGATTAAGATGACAAACCATGGAACCATACCTGGAAGAACACTTGCACTGTATACATAGACAAATAAATTTTCTGGTGCAATATAGCTTAAAACAACACCAACCGCTAAACCAATCAGTACACCCATAGTACCGACAATCGGTACACCTTGAGAAGATATTTTCGTAAAGAATTTAGGTGCCTGCCCATTTACTCCTAACGTATAAAGCATACGACCTGCACTATAAATACCGCTGTTGCAGCCGGACATCGCCGCTGTAATAACAACAAAGTTAATAATTCCTGCAGCCGCAGTAATTCCTACTTTTGCAAAAGTAGCCACAAATGGGCTTCCGACCGATTGAAGCTGATCCCAAGGATATACAGTTACAATCACCAAAATAGCCCCTATATAGAAAATCAAAATCCGCCAAATGATACTTTGAATTGCACTCGTAAGCGTTTTCCTGGGGTCTTTTGCTTCCCCTGCTGTAATTCCAATTAGTTCAACGCCTTGATACGCTCCAATTACAAGGGATAGGGCAAAGAAAAAGCCTGTCCATCCGCCTGTAAAGAATCCGCCATGCTCCCAAAGATTAGAAAAACCAATTGCCTCACCTCCATTGCCAATTCCGAAGAAAATAAGCCCAAAACCGGCAATGATCATTAAGATGATCGTTACAACTTTAATCAAGGAAAACCAAAATTCAAATTCACCAAATGATTTAACGGATATTAAATTCGCGGCTCCCAGCATCACCATGGCAATGATACCCGGTATCCACGCAGGCAAGTCAGGAAACCAGTATTGCATGTAGGCACCGACGGCAATAATTTCAGCCATCCCGACTATTACCCATTGAAACCAGTTGCTCCAGGCAGTCAAATACCCAGCCAATGGATGAATATACTTATAGCCAAATGTGGCAAAGGACCCCGTGTTAGGCTCTAAATACAACATTTCCCCCATGGCACGCATGATGAAGTAGATAAAAATCCCTGCAGTTATATAAGCAAGAAGCACAGACGGTCCTGTCCATTGAATGGTGCTTGCTGATCCCATAAATAAGCCGACACCAATCGTACCACCCAGAGCAATCATCTGAATGTGACGTGATTCTAAGCCTCTCTTCAATTCTTTGTTTGCCACTCCATATCCTCCTTTGTTGAAAATATTGAAATATCAAGAAATATTGGTTAAAAAGATTCTTAATCTTGTACTAAAATACTCATTTATAATAATAAATACCACTAATAATTACAATGGAATATTTTAATAAATGGCTGTATATCAATGTTAACAACAGGAAAGAGTCACAAATAATACTATAGTAAAATACAAAAATACTTCTGACCTAATCAAAGGAGAGAAGTAATTGCTCCTTTCTATTTATACTTAAAACACCTTGCTTAATAACGCTGCATTTAGGATGAAATAGTGTAAGAAGCCACTTAAACTTATCAAAGACTATTTAACAATTAAATCAGGAGAATCTCACACCGTTTATCGGAAGGATAATGATAAACGATTAGCAAATTAATAATATGGCGGCTGAACAGCTAATGGGCAAGAGGGATTAGTGATATGGTTTTAATCAAATTTAACTTGGAGGGATCGACATGAACCAAAACAACTCAACAAACAAAATGACAACACAAATAGGGGACCGTGAAATTACAGTGACCCGCGTATTTGATGCGCCTGTTGATCTTGTGTTTGATTCTTGGACGAAAGAAGAGCATCTGTCAAAGTGGTGGGGACCTCAAGGTTTTACGTTGACTTCTCAAACATTCGATATGAAACCGGGCGGTACATGGCAGTTTATCATGCACGGTCCTGATGGCGTTGATTTTCCTAATACCAACGTCTTTGTTGAGGTCGTTAAACCCGAGCGAATCGTCTTCAAACATGATGTATTTCCCCATTTTCTCGCCACAGCGGCCTTTGAGGATCTGGATGGCAAAACGAAGCTCACTTATACCACAATTTTTGAAGAAACTGCCGCTGTATTTGAAAAGGTGAAAACATATGCCGCCCCAGGTGCCGAACAGACAATGGAGCGCCTTGAGGAGCATCTGGCTTGTATGTAAAATTAAAGAGCTATTAGGGGCTCTGCAAACCTGGCAAAATGCCGGTTTTAACTAGCTCTGCTTATGGGCAGAATAAGCCTAATCTCTCTTGTAAACCTTCTAAGATTTCTTCCGGCATCTCCCTGACCTTGATATCCCCTCCGAGGAAAAGCAGCCAATTGGTCATTTCGGTCAGTTCTTCTGAATTATTGACATTGATAAAAGTCTTTAGAACGGCTGTCGTTTGGTAAGGATTTGTATAAGAAATGGATACTTTTAAAGGATGGTATTTTTTGAACTGGGCAATCGCCTGTGGACCGAGTTCAAGGACAAGATTGATTACTTCCTCCTGCTTGCTTATTTTTTCTAAAATATTTTTTCTGCTTACTCTTTTGTTCACAGGATATGGTTCGACGCTGGTGAGATTGTCCACGGGAAAAATTTGTTTCTTTCCTTCCTTTAAGTCAAAGCCTTCAATCAGCCAGATGCTTTTTTCACGATAAAGGTGCAAGAGATAAATGGGATAAGACCTGATTTCCTTCTCTTCGTTAATGGTAATCAATAAATAGCTATCCAAAAGAAGGGTTTGGATGAGTTTCTCCAGCATCGGATGAGGGAGGTCCGACAGTTCAAGCAGGTCGGGATTATTGGGGTTGGTCCCTTCAAACAGCAGGATTTGATTTAATAGAACAATGTCTTCCTGCTGGGCTTCTGAGATGAGGCCGATTAATTTTTCAGCTAAAGACTGACGGCTCTTTAGATAGGGGAGCTGAAGGTTTCTTGTAGCCATAAAGGCAATAAACAGTGCTTTGATTTCATTATCAGTAAAGCGGACAGTGGGCAGGACAGAATTGTTCATGACAAAATAACCCCCATCCCTGCCAACTTCAGCGACAAGCGGCATCCCCATGGCTTCAATTTCCCGAATATCTCTAATAGCCGTTGAACGGGAGATGTTAAATTCCCGCATGATTTCAGAAATAGTAAAGTGGGCGCGGTTATTGATATACCGCATCATCACATTAATCCGTTCAACTTTTTTCATGGGGACCTCCTAAACAGTATCATTTTTTGACATGATTTAAAGTTATTATAAACTCATCAAGTGAAAAGATAAATCATTTGATCAATTTTTAGAGAAGGAAGGTTTTGATTATGGCAGATTATACTCTGGAAGAAAAAGAAGGCTTTACGGTTTTAGGCATCGGAACTGAACTGAAGAGCGATTACACAGACTATGCCGGCATCAATAAGGAAAAGGCGGATTTTTGGCTGGCAGTTAAACAGGATGGCAGGCTTGATAAATTAAAAGCTATTGCTGCAAATGATTACATTTTTACCGTGAACGAAGCAGTGAATAACAAGATGATGCATTATGCCGGCGTCATGACAGAGGAGTCGCTCCCAGAAGCATCCAGACTGATCCAATTCCCTAAAGGAGAATACATCGTTGTTAAAGGGGAAGCCGAGACAGCTGAAATGTTGAGCAATATGCTTACCGGCATGGCCTTTGGTCAAGTCTTGCCGGAAGCAACAAATGTTGCCTATGTTGGCGGGCCCAATGCAGCGGTTGAAATGGGCCAGCGAAATGGCTTAGTATTTGGTGAAATGTGGATTCCTGTTGTTAGGAAATAGGAAATAAAAGGCGGGATGAAAATGTCCTATATTGTTGATTTCAAAAATGTGTCTGCAGCTGGTCTAGAGTCTTCACCGGCAGCGGAAGCCCTTGCTGGTTTGCGTGCAAATGAGGCCCGTTACTTCATGACTAAATATAAGCATGAATTTACCGTTGTACCTGCCAGCGAAAGCCAGGAAACCCTTGATTATGTAAACCATATCTTGAAAAAAGAACGGGATATAGAGTTTGCAGCCAAACCTTTAGAAACTTCCCAATTTCAAGTCGAAAATATTAAATGGACCTACGTCTTTTATGAGGATGGCCTTAGTGTCAACGTCATGTATACGGTTGATGACCCCAAGAAACGTGCTGTTGGTTTTAAACTTTCTGAGGGAATGGAAATACCAAAGGAATTAGAAGGGAAGTTTAAGTTTGCCAGGCGGAAGTCTAAATTGGCGGGGGTTATTCGGGGGTCGTTTTTTGTAATTAGAGGGGAGTATTAGGGTTAGAAATAAATTCCTCTCTAAAGTAAAAACTATCAATGATACACACTAATACATGTATGCATTCACAAACAGCACCTCTCCATCCTATTAGGGGGGTGCTGTTGTATTTATCCATAAATCTCTTAAAGGAAAAAACCTTGAAAGGCATCAAGGTTTTAATACCAATGAATTATCGTGTTTAAAAACACACTGATACCAAATAGCTTATCAATTATTATTATGGTGTCTTAAAAAAATCGATACTGATTCTGTCAACTCTCATCTCAACATTTTTCTCTTTGAATTCAGGATAATCAGAAAAATATTCATCTTCGTCAGTAAAAACTATACCTGCGTCAATTTTATCCTCATGTAACAAACCTCTTATATAATATTCATAGCCCAAACCAATACGTTCAATTTCTTTCTTCTCTCCCTGGATTTCACGAATCATTAACTCATCTAAAATAGTAAACCCTATTGATACAGGATAACTTTTTCCTACTTCAATTTTATAAGGACAAATAAAAGCAAATCCTGTAAATTCAAAGCCCTCGATTTCAATGGTCACTTCTTCTTCAATTTGTTGATCTAGCCTTTTAACAAGAGCTGTATATACCATATTTAAATCCTCTCTTCCTACTCTGCCGGATTAATTACTGGGATATTTTCACCATTAAAATGGAAACCTTGAAAGGCACTTTGCCAATCTAGGTTCGGGGCCGGTGTCTGAAAGTAAAAGAAGGACAAAAAATATAACACTCTATTAGTGATTTAATTACAAATGTTTAGAGCGTTAAAAACCTTGAGAGGCTAAAGCCAATCAAGGTTTAATAATTGTACATATTTTTTAGATTTATCTAAACCTTGAACTATTTCTTAAAAGAAACTCGTTATTTTAGCTATTTTTATTATTCCATATCAATATAATATTTGTCGTCGTCCATTACTTTCCTTAAAAATTCTTCTAAAGAATCAGCTATTTTTATCTCGTCGTAATAAATAGAATTATTTTTTTCTTCACTCAAGTCAATTAGTAACAATGCACTTTCATTTGCTTCAAAAAAAATTAATTTACCCTCTTCCAGTTCTTCATATACTTCTATATCGGGATAAAATTCAAAATCATTAACTTTTAATCTGGCATCTCTTATAGAAGCGGGTCCCATAATCCGATTAATATTATATTCAGATCTTCTAAGAAAACCATAACCAACTTCTATAAGGAATTCTCTTAAATCATAAGGGAATTTTAATCCCAAGGTTGATTCAACTTCTTCAATTTCTTTTTCACTTACATGGAAAAACTGATTACCAACTTGATTTTTAATAAAATCAAATCTCATAAGTTACTTTCCTCCTTTAAATAATTCATTGGCTGGCGAGCCGGTACCATGGATGCCTGATTGATGTTCATTCGGAAACTTTGCAGGATGTATATTCCACCATTCATGTTCTCCTTGGAAACTATTCTCAATTATATGATGAGCATCGTATTTATCTCCTTTTCTTCGAACTGGTTCACCGGTCTTCTCTGAAATAACGGCTTCAGCATAAGTAGGCCATTTTTGATCAGTGTTTATCTCCCACTCCTCAATCAGCTTATCTTTAACTTTATTAAATGCTCGTCGATGTTTTCTTGTTTCGGTAGGTGATAACTTGTTATATTCTCTATTTCTTAACGCTTCCTTCAACTTCTCTATTTGGCTTTTAGGTAACTCTCTTCCTGTTCGTCCTTCTACATCTCTAATATATTTTTTTATTAAATCAGAATCTATTTTATTACCCGTGCCCTTAACTCCAAACACATTATCAGTCACCGTCTTAATCTTCGTCAACGGATCATTAATAACATTATAAGGCACAGGTCCCCCGGTCAGTCCAATACCTGCCATGGCCGGTGTCTGAACCGGCGTGTAAATAGAAAGTGCTTTCTCTCCTTTACCAGCTTGGCCAACTGTCTTAGCAATGGTTCCAGCTTCCCCAATCCCCTTATCCCCAAGAATGCCAATTCCCAGGGAAGTCAGGCCATAGGTAAAGAAGGCTGTCCGGCTCTTGGCATCCCCATTTACGACATCCCGCTCCCAGGCGCTGGTGACAGCGGACCATATGTATTTTGGCATATCGAGGGCCTGGCGTACTTTTCCTATGGGGTCATTAAAAATGCCTAAATAAAATTCCTGGTGCTTCCTTTGGTTTTCAAGAAGCTGGTCACGGTTAAACAACAATTCATTGCCCAAAAACAGCGGACTGAACGGCCCCATGATGGTCCGTCCCAGCTCATAGGTTGACTTCAGTCCTTCCCATGAATCTTCTACAGCTTTGGATGCACCCTCGATGACTCCTTCAGCCATATCTTGAAGAATACTTTCCTCGCTTTCTGGATTGGGATTCGATATTTCCTCATGGAAATCCTTCCAGGAAAGAGTTTTTGGCTGATAATGGGTTAGAGATAAGTTGCCGCTTTGGAATATGACCGCCATTTTTTGGAGGTACTGGTTCATGAGGGATAAATCATGCAGGAGAGGGTCCAGTGCAGCCGTTTTCCGATGGTCAAAATCCTCCAATTTTTGAACTGTTTCGCGGCTTGAATCCTCGGCGTGCTTTGATGCCTGGATAAAATGGCCATCCTCCAGCCGTGGAAGCGCAACAATATCGCTTACGGACTTCATGATGTTATTCGCTTCCTCTGTCAGCTCAGCAGTAATCTGCAGAGTGGTTCTCAGCCCCTTTTTGAGTTCATGCTCCAGAAATTCCTGGCGGATAAAGCCTGAAGGGGAGGGTTCAAGACTACTCAATGAACCTATGAAACTCTTTAAATAGGATCGATACTCGTCAATCCAGGATTCAAGGAATTGCAAGAATGGCTGGTGGCATTCCTGATAAAAAGCGCGTATGGCCTGGCCGCCCTGTCCTTTGAACGCATCTTCAAGAGACACCAGCTCCTGGATGGACAACTGAACTTGATTTACCTGCTCCTTAAGAATCGATAATTGATTGCTGGTTTCACGGATTCCTGCAAGCAAGGAATCTACTTCAAGAACTTTCAACAGAATCAGCTCCGTATTATAAATTCCATTTTCTTCTATTTCCATCTTAAAGGACTCGGGCAATTAGTTGAATAGGAATTTTGGCATGAAATAGTGTAAAAAGTTCCTTTAGAATTGTTTAAATATGCTTGTCATCATTGATTCCGACTTAAGAATGAGAGTGGCAAGGCTGTCCAAACAAGTCAAGATAAATCAATCTTTAAATGGCATTAAAACTCTATCAAAAAAGGACTCTGAGAAAGCGCCAGCAGCAGCTGATCAAATTATACGCAATACGTACCGGACTCTTATGACCAGAGGACAAAAATTTGTACTGACCCTTAGTTGAATGCTTACTTTGAAGAACGGTTGCAGCGAACAAGAACTAATAATGATCTTTCTCCTGGAAGAGTATTGAAAGTGGCTGAGGATCGGGAGGTTTATTAGAAAGAGAAATAAAAAAGTAGGAAAAGTGCCTTTTCCCTTTATAACATCTGGGTTGGGCACTTTTTTATTGTTATTTCTTGTGTATGGTTCACCAGACTTTTTTTAATTATTCTGCCATTTAATTTATTCCCACGTTATGGTGTCGCTGCGGAGGAAGCAGCTGCCTGGTCGGCCTTCACACAATCAATTGCAACAACGAGTGCAATTATGATAGCTTCCATCTCTTCTTCTAAAATTTGAACCTTGTAGCTGTCGCCCCAAGTAAACCACTCCTTGCTCACTTTCCCTGCAACTTCGCCATGCTGTAATACCTGAAAGTCCATATCCCACCAATTACCATGTACTTCAATCCCTGCCGCATCAATCGTATATCGTGCTTTAAAGAAGGATAACTCTTTCTTAATCGTCAGCACCTCTCGGCCATTTACCTCAACAAAAAATTTCGGTAAAAAGCTGAACACCTTTTTCGTAATGAGAGCTATTTCATCTCTTGCTGTATTCATAACAGAGAATGTCTTTGGAATTTGCATAAAACTTCCCTCTACATAATATACATCGTTCTCCTGCTCATCCTTTACTGTAAATTTGCCACTAAGACTAAACACCTTCTGCTTTATATAAAGTTGCCTCACTTTATGACCCCCTTTTTATATAGCATATTACAAATTAGTATAATCTTGTTCTAACTGTTATGAAACATCAAGGAAGACCACCATGTAACTAATTGGATTTAAAAGCTGCTTATAATACGGTTCACTTTGCATTTATGGTAAAGCTTCCTAAAGTTCATGCTAACTTAATAATGAGTACAGTTGATATCCCATATAAATAGCCATAGCCCATATAATAAGAGCGGAAACTTGATTCATATATTTTAAGAACTTACCATTTTTATCAAATTGACCAATTTTCCTTCCAGAAATCGCTAAGAAAAAGAACCAGATCCAGGAAATCATTATACAAGCCACGGTAAACACCCATTTCTCATATCCTGTATAAGCCAATGAACTAGTTCCTATAACTCCAATAGTATCCATAATAGCATGAGGATTAAGTAATGAGACAGAAGCGGCAAAAGTAACCTGACGACGTGCAGAAAAACGGTTTTGTTCTTGATTAGCGTTTATTTCGGGTGTGTTTTTCCACATAATCCAACCCATATAAACTAAGAAAAGGAATCCAACAAAAAATAACAAAACCTTTAACCATTCAAAACTAAAAACAATAATGGATACCCCGGCAACAGCCAAATAAATCAGTATTGTATCACAAACCCCTGCTGTAATAATTGCAGGTAAAGCATTGGTGAATTTGTTGTGTGTCGCTCCTTGATTAAATACAAATACATTTTGAACTCCTAAAGGTAAGATTAATCCAAATGCCAATATCATCCCATGAAATAATGGTTCCATTTTGATTCCCCCTATTCTTATCTAGAATAGCTAAGGACGAGTCATATGTCTCCAACCATTTGGATGGGAGTCTAACCAACCATTTGGTATAATTTTAAAAAATGATTGGAGATAGCCTATGTCTGAATTAGATTGGAAGCCAGAAAAAAATTCTGTTGTTCCTTTACATCAGCAAATATATGATTTTATGAAAAACAAAATAATGAACGGTGAATGGACATTAGGCACTAAAATACCACCACAAAGAAATTTAGCAAAACGATTTCAAGTAAATCGCAGTACCATTGTAACTGCACTTGAAGAACTGGCTGCCGATGGACTAATTGAATCTAAGGTTGGGAGCGGTACTAGGGTGATTAACAATACATGGAGCCTGCTTGCTTCCACTCCTCCTCCAGATTGGATTAGTTATGTAAAATCCGGTATTCATAAACCAAATATAAATATCATCCAAGAAATTAATAAAGCAGAAGCAGACCCTGCTATGATTAGGCTTGGGACAGGAGAACTTTCACCAGACTTGTTACCCAGCAAAAAAATGGGGCAAATACTGCAAATAGATACTGAACAGTCTTTATCGCTTGGATACATGGAGTCTAAAGGGAGCCTATCTTTACGTAAAACCGTTAGTGCATATTTAAGAACAAAGGGAATTGAAGCTTCCCCCGAATCGATTTTAATTGTTTCTGGAGGACTACAAGCGCTTCAATTGATTTCCATTGGAGTATTAAAAAGAGGCTCAACAATACTTCATGAATCACCATCCTATTTAAACTCCGTACACGTTTTCCAATCGGCTGGAATGAATTTATTGGGTATTCCACTTGACAAAGAAGGAATTAAAAGTGACTCAATTGGGCGTATGAAGCGGCAGCATCATGCGGCTATACTCTATACGATACCCACTTTTCACAATCCAACCGGCACATTAATGCCTGAAAAAAGGCGGCTTGAATTAATAAAGGTTTGTCAAAGGGAGTCTTTACCTATCATCGAGGATGATGTTTATGGCGATTTATGGTTTGAAAACCCTCCGCCAAATCCTTTGAAAGCTAATGATACACAAGGAAATGTCCTGTATATAGGAAGCATGTCCAAAACATTGAGCCCCGGTTTACGAATCGGTTGGATTGTAGGACCCGAACCTGTTATTGAACGTTTGGCAGATATAAAGATGCAAACAGATTATGGCTCAAGTTCCTTATCACAATATGCTGTAGACAAATGGCTTCGTAGTGGTATGTATGAGGGCTTCTTAAAGGAAACGAAAGAGGAATTAAGATTCAGAAGGGATTTCACCATTCAAATTTTAGAGAAATATTTTTCCGATATAGCAACATGGAAGACCCCAAAAGGTGGATTTTATATCTGGCTTAAATTACTAACAGGTGTTTCCACCCGAAAGCTATTTAACGCAGCCCTTCGAGAAGGAATTTTATTAAATCCAGGTAGTGTGTATGATAATAATGATGATCAGCACCTTCGCATTTCCTATTCATATGCTTCAATGGATCAACTAGAAGAAGGGCTGGTTTATTTAGCACAACTTATTAAAAATTCTTCTATGAATTGAATTTATGAGGATACCGTAATAACGGTATCCTTATTTTTGTAAACTTCTATATAATAAGGGTTTATCCAGGACAAGTTTAACTTTTTGTTTTAACACTATTGGTGATAAGGTTCTCCGTAATATATCTAAAGAGGTTTTTGGGCTTACCTAAAAGAACAGAGTTATTTTTTATTACTATTGTAAAAAGAAGCATTGTATTGTTCATTATCTTTTTCCCTCAAGTTATCTGAGGTCAATAACGCATCCTTATCTGTTACTTTTTAAAATTTAAAATAAAAGCCGTTTTGTCCGCACTTTTCAAGTATAATGAACCATATTCAGAAAATGCATATAATAATTCTTGGAGAGAATTCTATACATATGATGAAAAAACAAAAAACGAGGTTTAAAAATGAATAAAAGAAGTTTTGCGGATTTTCATGTAAGCGAAGAAATAAAAAGAGCACTAGCTGTGTTAAAATACGAAACCCCAACAGAAGTTCAAAGTGAAGTCATTCCATTAGCAATGAAAAATCAAGATCTTGTCGTAAAAGCTCAAACAGGAAGTGGAAAGACTGCCTCCTTTGGTATTCCTGTTTCCGATATGGTTGAATGGGAAGAAAAAAAACCACAGGCCTTAATTCTTATGCCAACTAGGGAGCTTGCGGTTCAAGTCTGCGAAGATATTACGAATATCGGAAGGTTTAAACGCATTAAAGCTGTAGCCGTTTATGGAAAAGAACCTTTTTCGAAACAAAAGGATGAATTGAAACAAAAAACTCATGTAGTCGTTGGCACCCCTGGACGAGTCATGGACCATATTGAACGAGAAACCTTGATTTTGGATCAAATAAAGTATCTTATCATAGATGAAGCTGATGAGATGCTTAATAGAGGTTTCATCGATGAAGTGGAAGCGATCATCAAAGAGCTGCCTTCAAACCGAGTAACAATGGTTTTTTCTGCAACTCTGCCTAAAGATGTTGAAAATCTTTGCCATAAATATATGAAAGATCCTATTCAGATTAAGATTGAATCGACCAAGGTGACGGCCGATACCATTGAACATTCTTTAATTGAAGTGAGAGATGAAGAAAAGATCTCACTCCTTAAAGACGTCACGGTTGTAGAAAATCCAGACAGCTGCCTGATTTTCTGCCGAACCAAAGAACACGTTGATACTGTGTATAGCGAACTAGATAGAGCTGGATATCCTTGTGAGAGACTCCATGGGGGGCTGGAGCAAGAAGACCGATTCTCTGTTATGGAAGGTTTCAAACTGGGGAACTTCCGCTATCTCGTGGCCACTGATGTAGCTGCCAGAGGTATTGATATTGATAATGTGACACTTGTCATCAACTATGACGTTCCTATGGAAAAAGAGAGCTATGTACACCGAACTGGAAGAACAGGCCGTGCTGGAAATAAAGGAAAGGCCATTACGTTTTCGACACCTTTTGAAGGAAAATTCATTAAAGCCATTGAAAGATACATCGGCTTTGATCTACCTGCTAGAGAAGCACCCAGCCATCTTGAAGTTGCTGGTGGAAAAGCTGCTTTCGAAGAAAAACTTAACAACAGGCGTATTGTAAGAAATAATAAAACAGCCCGAATCAATCAAGGTATTATGAAACTCCATTTTACTGGCGGGAAAAAGAAGAAAATCCGCGCTGTTGACTTTGTCGGAACGATCGCAAAAATCCCTGGAGTCACAGCAGATGATATCGGCATTATCACCATCCATGATCAAATGTCTTATGTTGATATTCTGAATGGAAAAGGCTCATTAGTTTTACAAGCCATGGAAAATGCGACCATCAAAGGGAAGAAGTTAAAAGTAAGCAAAGCGATTAAATAAGTAGAAAAAACTTAAATCCCCCTCACTTTATTAGATGAGGGGGATTTTCATTGGCCGGCTTAAACTTCTAATAAACCTTGCTTACTTATGGTACGGTTCCCCCCGATTAATCCGAAACGCCCGATAAACCTGCTCCAGCAAGATAAGCTTCATCAACTGATGCGGAAACGTCATCTTCGAAAAAGAAAGCTTATCATCCGCCCGCTGCAAAACCTCCTGGCTCAATCCAAGAGACCCGCCAATGACAAATGCAATTTTGCTTTTCCCATACGTAGCTAATTTATCAAGATTGTCAGCCAACTCTTCCGATGATTTCATTTTCCCTTCGATAGCTAGTGCTATAACATGAGCATCCGGATGGATCTTCGCCAGGATCCTCTCACCCTCTTTTTGCTTTACCTGAATCATTTCCGTTTCACTTAGTTCTTCAGGGGCTTTTTCGTCAGGAACCTCGATGATATCCATTTTGGCATAGGCTGACAGTCTTTTTAGATATTCGTCAATTCCTTGCTTCAGGTATTTTTCTTTTAGTTTTCCGACCGTAATAATTGAGATATTCACAGCATGTCCTCACTTTACAAACAAGATATCCACAGAAGTTATCCACATGTCCACATTTTTCATCCACATCTTGTATGAGATCATTCGTTCGCTACAACATATATTGCGTTATTTTGACAATATTCACAGGTTGTTGATAACTTTTTATCCTCTTCAAGTTTTGTTAATTGCGGGAATGTTTCGTACTCATCAACCACTATATCTATTGCCAGATCAACGTGTTCGTCACAGCAGTAAATCATTTTCAGCATGCTCCTTTTTAGGCTGGAAGCCTGTTTTTTTATCCGATCTGTGGATAATTTTTATTTTCTCGTATACATATAAGTTATCCACATCTCATCTTAACAAAACAATAAAAAACAGGAAAGCGATTTCCGCTTTCCCATTTAGTCGTTCCATTATAATGTCTCGCCGCTCAGCTTCATGGTTACTTCCTGAGTTTTCCCGTCGCGGTAAAACTTAATTTTCATCTGGTCGCCTACCGATTTCTTCGTATACAAATGCTGGCGCAATTCGATGATGTCATTGATTTCTTGTCCATCCATCTCGACGATTACATCCATTTCCTTCAGTCCTGCCTGTGCAGCTGGAGAGTTCGGTTCAACTGAAGTGATGGCCACACCAGATTTAACATCCTTAGGCAGTTTTAGCGCTTCCTGCTGGTAGTAGCCAGGAATCTCATTGACCGATGCCAGTTGTACGCCCATATACGGACGTTTTACCTCTCCGAACTTTTCGAGGTCATCAATGACTGGGCGTGCGTAGTTAATCGGAATCGCCAATCCAATTCCTTCTACCGCACTCTCAGCGATTTTCATGGAGTTGATGCCAATCAGCTGTCCGCTGATATTAACTAAAGCCCCGCCGCTGTTACCCGGGTTGATGGCGGCGTCTGTCTGCAGTACCTCAGCCTGCCAGTCAACTGTTCCATTCTGATCGATATCAACCGGGATGGCACGCTCCAGGCCAGAAATAATTCCCTGTGTGACAGAGCCTGAGAACTGTCCAAGAGGATTCCCGATCGCAATGACTGGTTCGCCTGGCTTCAGTTTTTCAGAATCGCCGAATTCGGCAACCGTCTTAATTTCCTTTCCTTCTACCTCAAGGACAGCAAGATCCGTCCAAATGTCGCTGCCAACCAGTCTTGCCGGGAGCTTGGTGCCATCCTGCAGACTTACCTCCAGCTCCTGAGCTCCTTCTACCACATGGTGGTTTGTAACGATGAAGGCTGTATTTCCTTCCTTCTTATAAATAACTCCGGAACCTGTTCCGGCTGGCTGGCCGGCACTGCCATTTCCCTCATTCGACCAAAAGCCGGCTGTCTGGATGTTCGTAATGCTTACGACCGCATCCCCGGCTTTGTCGACCGCCTTGGTTACATCTGTGGTCACATCAAGTGAGACATTCTGAACATTGGCGTTATTGTTATTCCCGGCTGCCTCATCCTGCAGCTCTTCATCCGGTTCAACCGTATAAGGGAGCACGTTGTAATCAGATAGCTTTGGCACCGCAACCACGACCAGGATGGCTCCTAATATGACTCCAACAAGGCTGGCCAGAAAATATCCGCCCTTGTTGCCTTTTTGCCCTTTATAACGGTTCTGATGATCTTGATCATAATAGCCCAAACTGCACCCATCCTTTCTTTCATCTGCAAAAACACTGGCTTTTAAAATATAAATGCTAAAATTTAGTCTTCCTTTATACCCAATATTATACTCTCCTGTTTTCAAAAATCTAATAAAAACGCACCTGCTTCAGCAATCTTACGACTTTGTTCATACTTTTTTAAGATTTTTTCAAAAAAGAAAAAGAGGAATACATGGAAACGGCTGTCTCTCTGTGTATTCCTCTTTATATTTTTATTAAACTGCCGTTAGGATTGTCGGAACCTTTGGATCTGTATCATAAAGGTCGAATTGTTCGCCGACAAGGATTCCGCGGCTTTCAAGTGTCTGGGATACGGACATTCTCGCCAGATCCTTGATATTGTTATCCTGGCTTAAATGAGCCAGATAAAAGCTCTTCGTCCGGTCGCCCGCCACTTCACTCATCGCAAGGGCGGCATCCTCATTGGATACATGGCCGACATCGCTTAAGATCCTTCTCTTAATATTCCACGGGTAGCGGCCCATACGAAGCATCTGGACATCATGATTGCTTTCAAATACATAAGCCTCCGCATTGGAAATCAGACCTTTCATGCGGTCGCTGACATAGCCTGTATCGGTGATCAGCGCAAGCTTTTTCCCACTATGATGGAACACATAAAACATCGGGTCGGCTGCATCATGGGAAACCCCGAAGGATTCAATATCAAGGGATCCAAATGTTTTCACCGTTTCCATATCAAAATGGAACTTCTGGTCAACCGGGACTTGTCCAATCAGTCCGTCCATGGCCAGCCATGTTTTTTCATTCGCATAGATCGGCAGGTTATACTTCCGGGCAAGAATCCCGACACCCTTAATATGGTCACTATGCTCATGGGTCACCAGTATCCCTGATAGCTTGCCGATGTCCCGGCCAATATGCTGAAATAAACCTTCCATTTGCTTTCCGCTTAATCCGGCATCAACCAGAAAGGAATGTTCCTCCGTCTCGACAAAGATTGCATTCCCAGTACTGCCGCTCGCGAGAACGCTGAATTGTAAAGACATGTTCTCCTCACTCCACTATTTTTTTCTCTTCGTTGTTCAGCTTAATGATTTTCCCCTCAAAGGCATCAACAAATAAATTCTCCTCGTCATTAATGACAAATCGCCAGGCAGGCGTTAACAATTGCGAAGAGCTCAAATGCACAAAGGTAAAATAACCAAGCTCTACATTTGTAACTTTTGACTTCGGCTGCAGTGAGCCGTTCTTGTAAAGTGTTTCAACGGCCTTTATCGGCTGAATAACTTTTTCACTTTCTTCCTTCGACTCAATCTTTGTCAGGAGCGTCTGCTTATAAGAGACAATTTCATTTTCATCATTCAAATAAAATGTAAGCTCGCCATTTAAATTCATATAAAACATCTTGCCTTCAAATTCCTGATAATACGTGATTCTATTACTGTTTTCTGGTTTTTCCCAGAAGCGGTATTGGTCACCGAATAACACCCTGTTTTTGATAAAGGCAGATAATTCGGAAGGACTGAATTTATCACTGATCTTGATCGATTCGTCCAGGACTGAATTCAGAGTAGTCCCCTCAGTAATCGTAATTTCCTGGCCCTCCAGCCTTGTATCTCCTTCAAGATCTTCAATATCAAATTCAACCGGCTTAGCCCTCAAATACCGGTCTTTCGGGTTGCTTTTCGGCAGGGGCTCATCAAAGGTGATATCAGCATCCTTAAGCTGTTTTTCCAGGGTGGCCTGTGCAATCGGTTCAAATTCACTGGCCTCCTTCAATTTGAAAAACTCATACATCAAATAAATATCCAGGACCAGGAAGGTTAAAATAAAGATTGTTTTGATCTTACTCCAATCCATTATTCATGCCCCCTGTCTCATCAAGCGAAATGCTTTTCCAAGTTCCTTCATACCGGTAATACCAGGAAGGCTCCAGACGGATGAAGGTGGTCTGAGCTTCCTTGACCAGCATCATTTTATATCCCAGCTTTACATTCTCCAGTAATTCCGGCTCAAACCCTTCCAGACCTAACAAGTATTCCAAAACGCGTGTTCCGGAACTTAGAGATACTTCTGAGGGGGGTTCAGCACTCAGACCAAGCTGAAAATTGCTCCGATAATATTCATAAATCTCATTTTGCCCCCAAGTCTGGCGGATTTCGGATATTTTCGGATCATCACTGAAAATTGGATAACCTGAAGAATCATACATCCTGAATACCACTCTATGATTCAGCTCATCAATCTCCGCAAATTGGTAATTGTCTGTCCATCCCGAATGTCCGTTAATATAATCAATGCTCCTTTTCAGCAGGTCGCCTGAAGCAAAAGTCGGGTTATCCCCGGCAGCCGGTTTTATATATTGAAGGGTATTTTTGTCTGAGTTTACCCTCAATAAGCTTAAGGTATCATTATACTCATCCTCTGATTGCTGAAAGCTTTTCTGCACTACACTTGGGTCGCTGAATAAAGCATTTTTATATTGTTCAGAGTCCAATTTTTTCTCCAAATACTGATATCTCGCCATTTTTGTATCCTGTGAAGGCAGATAGATCGTTCTTTCATCAGATGGCTTATAAGCAAAATAGGCTTTATATTCAGGGTTGTACTCGGATAAATTGAAGAATTGGCTTTTGAAATTCTGAATAAAGGAAACAGGCACACGGCTCCTATACACCTGCCGGTTATCCAAAGAAACAAAATCGACTATTCCATCCTTTTTCTCCAATTGCCTAGTATCAATGACAATATGGTCAAACTGAAAATCAGGCAGATTCTTGTCAGCAATTTTAATTACTGATTTGTATAATTCAATCGGAACAGAATCCGGAAACGCAAGAACAGCTTTTCCTTCATCATGGAGAATGCCCGCTTCCTCTGTAATATTTTCAAAGTCAGCAAAATTCCAACCGCTGATTTCTTTCATGACTTTATCAATTTCGCCGGGGCTGACAGTTCCAAAAGTCTTTTTTTCCCCGAGATGGAATAAGAGAGTGTCCGGTCTCACAATCTGATTCACTTCTTTTTTTTCCGCTATTGTTACTTCCTGAACGGTATTTGATTCTTTTTCAATCCGTTCAAAGTTCGGCTGGTAGGTCCAAAGATTCCAGGTCAGGAGAGCGCTTGTCACTACTAGAATGGTCAGTATGATGGTTTTTATATTTTCATAACTCATTCCCAATCATCCTCTTCCGAGCGAACATATGGAAGGCTAAATGAAATCGTTGTCCCTTTCCCTTCTGTACTCGCTGCCCAAATTTTCCCGCCATGCGCTTCCACCATTTCTTTCGCAATGGCCAATCCGAGGCCTGTTCCGCCAAGCTTTCTTGTCCTGGCTTTATCCACCCGGTAAAAACGCTCAAAAATCTGATCAATATTTTCTTTCGGTATCCCCACACCCTGGTCTGAAACGCTGACAACAATAAATTCATCTTTTTCCTCAATGCTGAACGTAACCTTTCCGCCTTCCGGAGAGTATTTAAGCGCGTTTGAAATGATATTGTCCAGCACCTGGGTGAGCTTGTCTTCATCTATTTCCACAAAAGCCGAATGGTCCGGAAGCTTTCTTTCAAACGTAACATTCTGCTGCTTCGTCATTTCAAAACGGTCTATAATTCTATTATAGAAGAAAATGAAATCAGTCCAGTCCTTGGTCAAGCGGTAATCCTTGCTGTCCATTTTAGACAGCTGCAGCAGATCATTGACCAGGCGGATCATCCGCTCTGTTTCATTTTGGGTGACATCCAGGAAGTTTGGGGCAATCTCCTCATCTCTCCAGGCGCCTTCCGCAAGAGCCTCCAGATAGCTTCTCATCGTGGTCAGCGGCGTCCTGAGTTCATGAGATACATTCGCCACAAATTCGCGGCGTTCCATGTCAATTTTCTCCTGCTCGGTGATATCATGCAAAACGGTAATTAAGCCGTTAACAAAGCCAGTTTCTTTTTGGATAACCGAAAAGTTAGCGCGGAGAATCAGTGTTTTCGACTTGCTGCTGTAATCCAGGATGACCGAATCCCGCTCGTTTAATAGCTCTTCAAAGTTATAATCCTCTTCAAGACCAAGCAGGGAAACAATTGGGGAAGACAGGACCGTTTCACGTGAAACATTCAGCATTTTTGCTGCAGGCTCGTTAATCAAAATAACACGCCCTTTGCGGTCGGTTGCAATAACTCCATCCGTCATATAGGAAAGAACGGAGGATAATTTTCGCCGTTCGCCTTCTGTTGTAGCATGAGCTTCCTGAAGTTTCTTTGTTAAACTGTTAAAGGTAATGGCCAGCTGGCCAATTTCGTCATACCCATAAACCTTAACCTTTCGGGAGAAGTTCCCTTTTGCCATGGCAAGTGCCTGTTTCCGCATATCTGAAATCGGGCGTGTCACCGTCTGGGCAAGAAGTATGCCCAGGATCGCTGTGATAGCTAACGCAATGGCTATACCGGTAGTGAAAATATTATTAATCTCCCTCATCTGTTCATAGATGTTCTCGATTTTTGCAACCAGATAGATGGCTCCATTGACTTCTCCGTTATTTTTAATAGGTGTGACGAGAACCCATATCCGTTGTCCCTGCTCAACCAGATCCTCCGTTACCGGCTCCCTGGTGGCTATGGCCATCTTGATCAGATTGTCAGTAGACCTCCCCCCGACAACACCCTGATTATCAGGATCGGAGGTGCCAAGTATTTTCAGTGATTCATCAACCACACGGACTTCGGATATATCCGCCGAGTTGTAATCACTTAATAGCCTTCTGATATCTTCCTCCTGGGATGGGGTTTCCTCATCAGGAAGCCTTACCTTGGTCATTTGTTCCTCCACATAATAGCTAAGAAGATTGACCCTCTCCTGAATGGCATCTTTGAAATTTTCCTGTAAGGTCGATTCCAGCTGCCTGACAAAGTAGACCCCGATAATCTGCATGGCTACCAGGATGAGAAGAACATATATGATCACAAACTTCAAATGAATGGACCGAAAAAAACCAACCTTTTCCATGTACCCTTTTACTCCTGTTCAGGATTCCGCAAGTAATAACCGACCCCTCTTCTTGTCACGATCCATGTCGGGTGGCTTGGATTATCCTCGATTTTCTCCCGCAGTCTCCTTACGGTTACGTCCACTGTGCGGACATCACCATAATAATCATAGCCCCATACGGTCTGGAGTAGATGCTCCCTCGTCATGACTTGTCCAATATGCTTGGCCAAATAGTGAAGAAGCTCAAATTCACGGTGTGTTAATTCAATCGTCTCACCGCGCTTGGAAACCACGTAGGCATCCGGATGAATAATCAGGGAGCCAACTTCAATTTCATTGGATTCGTCCTCTTCTTCCGTCTTGGAAGCTATTTGCTGATGGCGCCTCATATTAGCCTTCACACGCGCAATCAATTCTCTCGTGCTGAACGGCTTTGTAACGTAGTCATCTGCACCGAGCTCAAGGCCTAAAACTTTATCAATTTCAGAATCCTTTGCTGTCAGCATTATGATCGGCATATCGTATTTCTTGCGCACTTCGCGGCAAACCTCAATGCCGTCCCGCTGCGGAAGCATGATATCAAGCAGAATCAGGTCCGGCTTGATTTCTTCTACTTTATCGAGTGCGTCATTGCCGTCATAGGCACACACCACTTCATAGCCTTCTTTTTTCAAATTGAACTGCAGTATATCTGCAATTGGTTTCTCATCGTCTACAACCAGAATTTTTTTATCCATACCTATCTCCTTTTTCTTGCTCATTTATTTATTTATTTATTTATTTATGGAGCAGTAGAAGTCAGTTTCATACATATGTTATCTACTTTACTTTACCATTTTAGCAGTGGGAATTCATCTATTAGTAAAGGCCTGTAAATCTTTGGTGTTGTATTTTTATCTTATTCTTAACTACAAAAGCCTCTAGCATGAAAGCTAGAGACTTTTTAGCAGGAATTATTTATTTATATATTTAAGCGGATCTTGCATTTTTCCGTTTTTGTATACTTCAAAATGCAGGTGGACACCGGTTGAATCCCCAGTGGACCCCATTATACCGATCTTTGAGCCTTTTGAGACAGTTTGGCCAACACTGACACTGATTGAGTCGAGATGGGCATAAACCGTGCGGAAGCCATTATTATGGTCGATGACGATTTTGTTGCCATAGCCGCCGCCATCGTTGCCCGCAGAAACAACCGTTCCATTATCAGCAGCTTTTATCGTCCGGTCGCTAGGTCTTGCAATGTCAATTCCCTTATGCATTTTCCCCCAGCGGTATCCCATTTTACTTGAGATATAGCCCCCGACTGCAGGATAAGCAAGGCTGCCTTCACCGCGGGATGGAATGACCTTGGTTCCCTTGATGACAATTTGTTTCACAGGGTCTTCAAGAACTTTTTCTTCTTTTACTTCTTTTTTGACCGTTTGGCCGTTTTCTTCAGAAATCAGATAGGTTGCAGCTCGTACGCCTTCCTTGCCTTCTTGCTTTACTTTCGTTTCGCCTTTTGGCATGCTGCTGTCTTCGATGACTTCTTGTTCATAATCGATTTTTTCTTTCTTGAAAACTTCCTTATCTGCTATAACTTTTACATATGGTTTGTAGACAGTCACATTTAATTCCTGCCCTGCTTTAATAAGGGAATCTTCCTTAAGTCCGCTGTTAAGCTCAACCAGCTGGTTCATATCAAGGTTATGGGCACTGGCAATATTGGTTAGTGCGTCACCTTCTTTAACCTCATATTTCTTTTCCTCAAGGGTTCCCTTTTGAAGAAGCTTCACAGCTTCATCTGCACTGATGATCTGATCCGGTTTCACAGTTGTTTCAGAGATGGATACATCTTCCGTAAAACGGACATCTAAAAGACGTGTTTCATTTTCCTTCAGCTGAGGTAAAGGAGTTTTAGCAGATTCCTTTCTTTCCTCAAGAGCCTTTAAATCTTTCTCTGATACATAAGAAGTCTTGATTTTCTGAAGGGCCGCTTTGGCCTGCTCGTCATTTTCAACGTAAGCCACTTCCTTGCCGCCAATGACTAATGCTGCTGCTTCGGCATGTACTTCCATCTTATCTTTTAAGCCATTAACCGCTTCTAATTCATTCACTTCTGAACTTGACTCAAAAACCTGTTCAGGAATGAAAGATAGTTCAGTTGCCAGCGCCAGCTTTAATCCCTTATGGAAACCTTCTGCCTCACTGATCTTTTTATCGGCCATATCCTCGATAACTTTCTTATCCGACACCGTACCGATATATTCGTCACCCATATAGACATAATAAACCGTCACAAGCTTATCATCATTAGCAGAAGCGGAAACACCGCCTGCAAAAGTTAAAGCCGCCGCTGTAAAACCAGCTGCGATCGTCCTATTTATGGTTTTATTAAAGCTTTTCGCTGTAGATTCTGATGCTGAGGTTACTTTCTTCACCCATTTGAACATGGTTACATCCCCCTAGACTACGGTAACAAAAGACACTTTCATTTAGTGCTATGTAACTACGAATTTGTCAACCTTTTTTTTCACAATATTTACTTTACCATACAGCAAAGCAAATAGATTACTAGACTCGGGAATGTAACAAAAATGTATAATAGCTGACATTTTATGACTATTAATGGCAAAGCTTAGAGAGTTTTTTGTCGAAAAGAAGATAGGAAATAGTCCCTATTTATAGGGGTTTTTTAGGGGTGCGAAAGAAGATGAGTTTGGGGAGTGCTAAATTACACCGGCCATGCAGCCCCAACCTGCTTGTATTACATGAATGTAACAAAAAGGAGCATGTTTGGTTACATACTCCTTTTTGGGATGGCTCAGGACGGAATCGAACCGCCGACACAAGGATTTTCAGTCCTTTGCTCTACCGACTGAGCTACTGAGCCTTATTAAGTTATTTTGCCTAAGCAAAATTTGGCTTCTTCCCGATTTTCCAATCGATTTTAGATGAAGCAGATTATGTAAATGGCGGTCCGGACGGGACTCGAACCCGCGACCTCCTGCGTGACAGGCAGGCATTCTAACCAACTGAACTACCGGACCAAATAATAACCGCCAGCAAGTAAGCTGGGCTTGCCAGCCGTTTGCTGACGGTTATTCGCCATGACCCCTACGGGATTCGAACCCGTGTTACCGCCGTGAAAGGGCGGTGTCTTAACCGCTTGACCAAGGGGCCAAATAAAATATAAATGGTGAGCCATGAAGGACTCGAACCTTCGACCCTCTGATTAAAAGTCAGATGCTCTACCGACTGAGCTAATGGCTCATACTATAATTGTTGCCTAAAGCCTGATACTGAAAAGTCAGATGTTCCAAAGCCCTGCGTGCTTTGTCACAGATTGCTTTTCGGTGAAGAAATTCACTGATGCTGCAATCTGTTCTACCGACTGAGCTAATGGCTCGTACTATATGTGTTACCAAGCTTGCCACCTTGGCGACGCTTTTTATAATATCATAGAGTTTTATAAAAGCGCAATAACTTTTTTTATAAAACTTTCTTTTTAGGAGAAGACTGCGGCAGGATAGGGTTAAACCCACGCTACAGCAGCCCGTTGGAGAGGTCCTTTCCCTAAATTAAGAGTTCTTTTCCTTGATATGGATTCTTTTCCCCATTTTTTATCGTTTACTCCTTAAATTTCCATTTATTTTCCCAAATTTAAACCAGCTGGGGCGGGTTTGGACTCGCCAGCTCTGATTTCCTCTTCCTCTGTCCGAATGTGCTCCAAGTTGGGACTCATTCCCTCAATTTTCTCCTCTTCCTGTCCGAATCAGCGCCAACTTCGGACTCATTCGCTCGGTTTTCCCTTTCTCCTGTCCGAATCCGTGCCAACTTCGGACTCTTCCCCTCAGATTTCTCCTCTTCCTGTCCGAATCCGTGCCAACTTCGGACTCATTCCCTCAGATTTCTCCTCTTCCTGTCCGAATCCGTGCCAACTTCGGACTCGCCATCTCGGATTTCTCCTTCTCCTGTCCGAATCAGCGTCAACTTCGGACTCACTCGCTCGGATTTCTCCTTCTCCTGTCCGAATCAGCACCAACTTCGGACTCACTCGCTCGGATTTCCCCTCCCCCTGTCCGAATGAACCCAAAATAAAAGCAGCATCCAGAAAAAACAAAAAGCCCTAATTCGCATTAGGGCTTTCCAATCAAGTATTAGTTCTGTCTCCATGGGCTGAGGACTACGTTTGTTTGTGTGCGGTCCGGACCGACTGAGAAGATCGATAATGGAATTCCTGTCAGCTGTGAAACGCGCTCCAGATAGTGGCGGGCATTCGCAGGAAGCTCATCAAGTGATTTGCAGCCTGTGATGTCCTCTGTCCAGCCTGGAAGCTCTTCGTATACAGGCTCACAGTCAGCCAGTACTTTCAAGCTTGCAGGGAATTCTTCGATTACTTCTCCATTATAACGGTATGCTACACAGATTTTTAATGTCTCAATTCCAGTCAATACATCGATGGAGTTAAGAGAAAGGTCTGTAATACCGCTGACACGGCGGGCATGACGGACAACCACGCTGTCGAACCAGCCGACACGGCGGGCACGGCCAGTTGTTGTACCGTATTCACGGCCTACTTCACGGATCTGGCTGCCGATTTCATTATCAAGCTCAGTTGGGAATGGGCCGTCTCCTACACGAGTCGTATAGGCCTTAGATACACCAACAACATGCTTGATTTTTGTAGGGCCGACACCTGAACCGATTGTTACGCCGCCAGCCACAGGGTTAGAGGATGTAACGAATGGGTAAGTCCCCTGGTCGATATCAAGCATAACTCCTTGTGCACCTTCGAAAAGCACGCGGCGGCCTTCATCCAATGCGTCATTAAGCACAACAGAAGTGTCGCAGACATAATGCTTAATCTGCTGGCCGTACTCATAGTATTCCTCTAGGATTTCTTCGATTGTGAATCCTTCTGTTTCATAGAAGCGCTCAAGCAGGCGGTTCTTTTCTTCAAGGTTGCGCGCAAGCTTTTCTTCAAACACTTCACGGTCAAGAAGGTCCGCAATGCGGATTCCGTTGCGGGCTGCTTTATCCATGTAAGCAGGGCCGATACCCTTTTTCGTTGTACCAATCTTGTTAGCGCCTTTGCGCTCTTCTTCCACTTCATCAAGCTTCAGGTGATATGGAAGGATGACATGTGCGCGGTTTGAGATGCGCAGGTTGTCTGTTGTAACTCCCTTGTCATGAAGATACGCCAATTCCTTTACAAGCGCTTTTGGATCGACAACCATTCCGTTTCCGATCGTGCAAATTTTATCGCTATAGAATATTCCAGATGGAATTAAATGAAGCTTGTATGTTTCACCATTAAATTTAATTGTGTGTCCTGCATTGTTTCCGCCTTGGTAGCGTGCGATAACTTCTGCATTTTCAGAAAGGAAGTCTGTAATTTTTCCTTTCCCTTCATCTCCCCACTGTGTTCCAACTACTACTACTGATGACATTAAAAAGCACCTCCGGGAATCCCATGGTTTTAAAATTCTATAAATACATTTTTAATTAAGTAACTTTTTTCAACCACTTTAGTTTATCAAGGTGATGTGTGATAGTCAATAAAACACGAACATTTTTAATAAAATTATAAAAATATGTTCGTAAAACCATGAAAATATGAAAATCAGAAATTCCTGGAGCAAGACAATAAAAAAGAGGACATGCAAATGCAGGCCCTCTTTATGCACCAGGCGGCGCAAAGGAATCATCAAAGCGTTTCTCTAAGTTTACGAATTTATTATACTCTTTTACGAAAGCCAGCTGAACGGTTCCAACCGGGCCGTTACGCTGCTTGGCGATAATGATTTCGATGATGTTTTTATCTTCGGATTCTTTGTCATAATAGTCATCTCGGTATAGGAATGCCACGATATCGGCATCCTGCTCAATACTTCCCGATTCACGGATATCTGACATCATCGGGCGCTTATCCTGGCGCTGTTCCACTCCACGGGAAAGCTGGGACAGTGCGATAACAGGGACCTGAAGTTCACGGGCCAATTGCTTAAGGGAACGTGAGATTTCAGATACTTCCTGCTGACGGTTTTCTCCCGAACGACCGCTTCCCAGGATTAATTGCAGGTAGTCGATCAAAATCATGCCAAGCCCATGCTCCTGCTTTAAACGGCGGCACTTAGATCGAATATCTGTGATTCTGACACCTGGGGTATCATCAATAAAAATTCCTGCATTTGATAGGCTTCCCATTGCCATGGTCAGCTTTCCCCAGTCCTCATCCGTCAGGGAGCCGGTACGAAGCCTTTGCGCATCAATATTGCCTTCTGCACAGAGAATACGCATAACAAGCTGTTCGGCACCCATCTCAAGACTGAAGATCGCGACGTTTTCACCGGTTTTCGTTGCCACATTTTGCGCGATATTCAGGGCGAAGGCAGTTTTACCCACGGAAGGGCGGGCACCGACAATGATGAGGTCATTTCGCTGGAAGCCGGCTGTCATCCGATCCAGTTCGGTAAATCCAGTCGCAATCCCTGTAATATCCCCTTTACGGTTATGCATTTCCTCGATATTATCGTAGGTCCGGACGAGAACATCCTTAATATTATGAAAGGCACCGGCGTTTTTGCGCTGTGCTACCTCCATGATATTTTTCTCTGCTTCACCCAGCAGAACTTCTACTTCATCCTCACGTGTATAGCCGTCCTGGGCAATGCCTGTCGCCGTCCGGATCAGCCTTCGAAGCAGTGACTTTTCTTCAACGATCTTTGCATAGTACTCGATATTCGCTGCTGTTGGAACAGAGCCGGCCAATTCACTTAAATAGCTGACGCCTCCGGTATCCTCTAGCAGTTTCGCTGCACTGAGCTCTTCTGTCACGGTCACTAAGTCGACGGCTTTTCCTTGATCGCTCAGCTTCAGCATTACATTGAAAATTTTCTGGTGTGCCGCACGGTAGAAGTCTTCGGGTATCAAGATCTCTGATGCTTGTGTAAGAGAGGAGGGTTCAAGAAAGATTGCCCCAAGCACTGCCTGTTCCGCTTCAATATTTTGAGGCGGGAGCCGATCCGCAAATAAATCACTCATCTGTTCAAACCTCCTAATAAGAAATGCACAAGCGCCTTAGTCACCCCCGCCAAGCACAAGATGCGCCTCACGGAAAGGCGTTCATTGCCTTGGCTTGTGAACACGAGGGCAGGCGCCCCTCCTAAAAGCTAACGCTCTTAGTCGTTTGATGATAATGCTGTCGAAGCGTCCCCTGTGGAGCTGGACAGTTATCTATAAAGCAATACTATATCTATATAAAAATCTCTAAATTTCCCTTTAAAAAATGTGACCAGCCGAAACTGATCACATTTTTAATCAACCCTTTTATTTTAACATGTTTATCGGCAAAAGCCACTTCCAATATTAGTTTATCGCATTCTAACTAATTGCAGTTTCACTTTAAGCTTCTTTTACATGTACGTTTAATGTTGCCGTTACTTCAGTATGAAGCTTGACTGGAACCTTTGTGTATCCGAGCGTGCGGATCGCGTCTTCCATTTCGATTTTGCGCTTATCGATTTTGATGCTGTGCTTCTTTTGAAGTTCTTCTGCAATTTGCTTGCTTGTGATGGAGCCGAAAAGGCGGCCGCCTTCACCTGATTTTGCTGTAAATTCAACCGTCAGCTTTTCAAGTGTTTCTTTTAGTTTTTTTGCTTCAGCCAATTCTTCTTCTGCAAGCTTAGCCTCTTTTTTCTTTTGAGCATTCAGGCTGCTGACATTGGCCTGGTTTGCTTCAACAGCAAGCCCTTGCTTAATTAAAAAGTTATGTGCATAGCCATCTGCTACATTTTTTACTTCGCCTTTTTTGCCCTTGCCTTTAACGTCTTTTAAAAAGATTACTTTCATTCTTTTTTTCTCCCTTCAAAGTATTCATCTATAGCCTCTTTTAATCGGGCCTCAACTTCATCAAGTGTTGCATCGTGAAGCTGTGTGGCAGCGTTAGTTAAGTGCCCGCCGCCTTCAAGGTTTTCCATGATCACCTGGACATTGATATCCCCGAGGGAACGCGCGCTGACCCCTATCATGTTTTCAGAGCGGTTGGAAATGACAAATGAAGCAACCACACCATCCATCGTCAGCAGGGTATCTGCTGTCTGGGCAATCAGAACCTGATCAAATATCTGATCCGGCTGTCCCTTTGCAATCGCAATTCCTTCTCTGTAAAATTGAACGGTTTCAATCAGTTTAGCCCGCTTGATGTAGGTATCTACATCCTCTTTTAAGAACTTTTGAACTAGCACGGTATCTGCACCCTGTCCGCGCAGATAGGAAGCCGCATCAAACGTCCTGGATCCTGTCCGCAGCGAAAAACTCTTCGTATCGACAATAATCCCGGCAAGCAGGGCCGTTGCTTCCAGCATTTCGATTCTGCCGTTTTTCGGCTGATACTCCAGAAGCTCTGTTACCAGTTCTGCTGTGGAAGAGGCATATGGCTCCATATAAACCAGCAGAGGATTATGGATAAACTCTTCCGCGCGGCGGTGATGGTCGATGACGACAACATGTTCAATTTTATGAAGCAGCTTTTCTTCAATCACCATGGATGGCTTGTGGGTATCAACGACCACGAGCAGGGTATCGTCTGTTGCAATCTCCATCGCCTGTTCCGGGGTAATGAATTTAGAAAAGAGCTCTTCATTCTTTTCAATTTCCTTCATCATTCTTCTGACACCAGTATCGAGTTCATTGAAATTTACAACCACATAGCCTTCACGCTGATTCAGGCGAGCCACTTTCTGAATACCGATGGCCGCTCCAATCGCATCCATATCCGGGCTTTTGTGGCCCATGATAATCACTTTATCGCTTTCGGAAATCAATTCCTTCAGCGCATGGGAAATCACGCGTGCACGGACCCGGGTTCTTTTTTCAACAGGATTGGTTTTTCCCCCGAAGAATTTAACCTTCCCGTTCGTCTGTTTGATGGCTACCTGGTCTCCGCCGCGGCCTAATGCCAGGTCTAAGCTGGACTGGGCCAGCGAACCGAGTTCAGGAAGGGAAGAAACCCCTGTTCCGACGCCCACGCTTAATGTTAATGGAACGTTTTGCTTGGAAGTGGTCTCCCGGACATCATCGAGAATCGTGAACTTTCCTTTTTCCAGAAGCTGCAGAATATGTTCATTAAATACGGCGATAAACCGCTCAGACGAGACTCTCTTCAAGAAGACCCCATTGTCCTGTGCCCACTTATTCAATATTTGGGTCACCAGGCTATTGAGGCTGCTTTTTGTCTGGTCATCCATCCCCTGAGTCAGTTCATCATAATTATCAAGGAAAATAATGGCGATAACCGTCCGTTCTTCCTGATACATTTTTTCAATTTCGGTCTGTTCCGTGACATCAAAAAAGTATAATAAGCGCTCTTCCGGTTTATGGATCACCCGAAATTTGCGGTCATGCAGGGTAATGATTTCGGTTTCCACTTCTTGTTTGATCAGCGGAACAAGCGAATCCGCGACATCATAAAGCGATCTTCCGACTAGCGTATCTTCATCGAAGCAGGATGCTAAAAAGGGATTGGTCCATTCAATGTAATAATCATCATTAATGAGCATGATCCCGATCGGCATTTCCATCAGAGCTTCTTCGCCGACTTTTTTCACCCTGTAGGAAAGTGTCGAGATGTATTCTTCCGTCTCCTTCCGATGCTTCTGAATCAGCTGAAAAAGATAGTAGAAAGGAAGGATGACAAGAAACAGCCCAATTAGTGCAAAAAGCCAATTGTAGTACGCCAATATACCGAGAAGCACCACTGTTATGCCCATCAATCCAAAAATCGGATAGCGTATGGACCGCTTTTCTAAATACGAAGGCATGTTTTCAGCTCCTAAACAGTAGTGTTGTTCATCACTTTTTTCCTAATCTTTGCCTTAAATCGAATCCTAAGTCAATTATACCTAATATCCTCACAATATAAAGGAGAAATGGCATAAGAAATGTAAATACAGCGGCCAGGACCGGCACAGCTTTCGGCCACCCCTTTAAATGGCTGAAAAAGAAAATCAGGGACAGGCCTTGAATGACCATGAAAATCTGCAGAATGAATGCAATATTTACAAGCGCCATAAACCAGTAGCTTCCTTCTGACGGATTAAAAAGGAAAGAAGCTATAATTGTAATGAGATAGTACCATAATATGCTTTTCGGCAGGCTCATTTCTCTGAACGGCTTCCAGCTTTCAACCTTAATGCCGAATCTTTTGGCAATCGGAAAGGAGACAAGCTGGATGACAAAAACGGAAATAACCGATGTCATGACGAATAGGCTTGGCGTCAGCGTCTCAATCATTTTCAGGCCTTCTGTAAATTGCTCGACTGCTTTATCCGCATTCTGGCCAAAGCCTTCAAGCACTCCTTCTGAAATTTGGATGGACTCCTCTATCATATCGATGCCTTCTTGAATAATATTTACATTAAAAAGAGCAACTGCCGCCGCATACAGGATCAACAGGGCTGCAAGGAATACAAGGGTGCCCGCAATAAAGGAAGGCATCCGTCCTTTCTTTTCACTTATAAAAATGCCAATTACCGTCCCGGTCAGTCCAAATGTCAGCACAAGCGGCAGAGCCATAAACGAACCGATAATCAGAGAAAGCAGGATGCCTCCCGTTAGAAATACGATTGCATACATCCGGTTATTTTTTGCTGCAAACATAATAAACGGAAGAGCCAGGAAGAAAACCGAAATGGTACCGAGAAACGGCACATAGAGCGAAATCAGAAGAAGCACTGCAAAAACAGCCAGAAGCACTGCACCCTCTGTTAATTTATGTACATTATTCATTGATACACCCCTCAAACTGTGTATCCAAAAAGGGGGAAATCATTTTCCCTGCTTTTTGAACCATTCCAAATAAGACAACTCATAAAGTCTATTGTAGCTAGTATTAAATGCAGGTTCAACCTTCGTGATTTCAGAAGAGGGAATGCCGGCTTTTTCATCAGGTTTGCACTTTAATACAATCCTGCATTAAAGAAGAAAGCATAATAAAAAAAGACGCCGGATACCAGCGTCTTTTCATAGTTATTATTCACCTGAAACGTATGGCAGTAATGCCATTTGGCGCGCACGCTTAATAGCAATCGTTAGTTTACGTTGGTATTTAGCGTTAGTGCCAGTTACACGACGTGGTAAAATCTTACCGCGCTCAGAGATGAATTTTTTTAGAAGATCCACATCTTTGTAGTCGATGTGAGTGATTCCGTTTGCAGTGAAAAAGCAAACCTTACGACGTTTAGCACGTCCTCCTCTGCGTCCTCCAGCCATGGTCAGTTACCTCCTTTAGCTTTTTGATTATATATTTCCGTTCATAATCAGGCACTATTAGAATGGCAGGTCGTCATCGGAAATGTCGATTTGGCCGTCATTTGCGAATGGGTCCTGATCCACGCGAGTATAGCCGCCCTGATTACGATTATCCTGGCGTTGATTCTGATTGCTGTTATTTCCAAATGGGAAATCCTGATCTCTTGGACCGCCGTAGTTCGGATTGCCTCCCTGGCCGCCAGAACTATTCTTCGGCTCAAGGAATTGCACACTCTCAGCCTGGACTTCTGTCACGTAAACACGCTTTCCATCCTGGCCTTCATAGCTGCGGGACTGAATCCGGCCATCTACACCTGCAAGACTTCCTTTTTTAAGGAAGTTCGCTACGTTTTCAGCTGGCTTTCTCCATACCACACAGTTGATAAAGTCTGCCTCCCGTTCACCTTGCTGATTCGTAAAAGTACGATTCACGGCAAGAGTGAATGAAGCGACAGGAACTCCGTTCGGGGTATACCGCAAATCAGGATCCTTTGTCAAACGTCCGACAAGAACAACACGGTTCATCATCAGAATCAACTCCTCTCGGCAAAAATGGCTTTATCTATTATTTTTCGTCTTTAACAACGATGTAACGGATGATGTCTTCGCTGATTTTAGCTAGACGAGTGAACTCGTCAACTGCTTTTGCTTCAGCATTAACGTTCATTAGCTGGTAGTAGCCATCGCGGAAATCATTGATTTCGTATGCAAGGCGACGCTTACCCCAATCCTTTGATTCAGAAACCTCCGCACCATTGTCAGTTAAGATTGTGTTGAAACGCTCAACTAGGGCTTTTTTAGCCTCATCTTCAATGTTTGGGCGGATGATGTACATAACTTCGTACTTTCTCATCACTTTCACCTCCTTTTGGTCTAACGGCCCTTCAAAAGGGCAAGGAGCAATATATTCATTACTCACAAGTTGAAATTATAGCACATTAATTATGCAAAAGCAATATCACTGGAGTTAATTGCTAGATGGAAGTTTATTTGAGAGAGGATATCTTTTCGAGCTTTAATTCTGAAGATCGATTTCGCTGCAGCAGAGATGACCGGCTGCTTTATCGGTCACCGCACTTGAAATCAACATCATACTGTTGCATAGAAAAAAAAGAACCCCTAATATAGAGGTTCTCAGTAAATTAAACGTTAAAGCGGAAGTGCATGACATCTCCGTCTTTAACAATATATTCTTTTCCTTCAAGGCGGACTTTTCCTGCTTCTTTGGCAGCTGTCATGTTGCCTGCAGCGACAAGGTCTTCATAGGAAACCGTTTCTGCACGGATGAAGCCTTTTTCAAAGTCTGAGTGAATAACTCCCGCACACTGGGGAGCCTTCATGCCTTTGCGGAATGTCCAGGCGCGGACTTCCTGTACGCCGGCTGTGAAGTAAGTTGCAAGTCCAAGAAGATTGTAGGCTGCTCTAATCAGCTGATCAAGGCCTGATTCTTCGATGCCAAGCTCCTGAAGGAACATTTCTTTTTCTTCCCCATCAAGCTCCGCAATTTCAGATTCAATTTTTGCACAGATGACAATTACTTCCGCATTATCCTTTGCAGCAAATTCTTTAACCTGCTGCACATATTCGTTTGAAGAAGGATCAGCTACATCATCTTCGCTAACATTCGCCACGTAAAGCACAGGTTTAATTGTCAGCAGATGAAGACCTTTTACAAGCTTCATTTGTTCCTCTGTAAACTCAACTGTACGCGCCGGTTTGTCTGCTTCAAACGCTTCTTTTAATTTTTCCAGAATTTCAAGCTCAAACACAGAATCTTTATCTTTCTGCTTTGCCAGCTTGCTCACGCGGCCAATTCGCTTTTCAACCGATTCCAGGTCAGCCAGAATCAATTCCAGGTTGATGACTTCAATATCGTCGATTGGATCAACTTTCCCTGCAACGTGTGTAATATTGTCATCCGCAAAACAGCGGACAACCTGGCAGATGGCATCTACTTCACGAATATGAGACAGGAACTTATTCCCAAGACCTTCCCCTTTGCTCGCACCCTTTACGATGCCGGCAATATCCGTAAATTCGAAAGCCGTTGGCACAGTCTTTTTCGGCTGAACCAATTCAGTTAATTTATTCAAACGGTGATCAGGCACTTCAACAATTCCCACATTCGGATCAATTGTACAGAACGGATAGTTCGCAGACTCCGCTCCTGCCTGGGTAATTGCATTAAACAACGTAGACTTTCCGACGTTCGGCAAACCTACAATACCAGCTGTTAAAGCCATCCAAGTCACTCCTCAACTTTAATTCATCATAAGAAAAGCGCAAGCGCCTTGGTTCCAAAGGAATGCAGACTAAGAACGCCACGTCCTGTGGCAACGTCTGCATGACCCACATCCTGTGGGCCCCAAGCACAAGACGAACCTAACGGAAAGGTGTTCTTTACCTTTCTGGGAGGTTTGGCTTGTGACCTCGAGGGGGTAGGCGCTGGAGCTAGACAGTTATCGAAATTCAAAGTTATGATTCTTATGTTTAAAAAAATACGATTGTTTCTCATTTAAACAAGCCTCTAACAATTATAGATAGTTGCCGTTAAAATGTAAAGAAAAGGTGACAGGCACCTATACCACTTTGCTGAACTGGTATAGGTGCCTGTCACCCAATTTTATATCTTCTCAATATTAACAAGGCAGTCGTACAAAGTGCTTCCAAGGCCATTGTCCGATTCGCGGCTGGAAGTAAGATTATTGACGGGACCGCCAAATTTTGACCAAATGCCCTCATCAATATTGATGGTATCCGGATGGGCTTTTTTCATTATATGGACAAAGCCCTTCATTTCCCCTCGGTCATTCCACACTTTGACATAATCGTTCTCCTGCAGGCCAAGCTTCTCAGCAATATTGTCGGCAATTTCCACCTTTGCCTTTGGCTCAGGCTTCAAAAGGTGATAATGCTGCGAATGATTGGAGCGAAGCGGATGAATCGTCAGCAGTGTATAAGGAAACTGATTGGCACGCTCCTTGTCCGTCCACTTGGTTTCCCGGGGAAGAGCGAGTGTCAGCCTGCTTTCGGAACCCTTTCGGAACGCCGCAGCAGAGGTGAATTCATACTTGCCGCTTGGCGTTTTGAACTGCCGGTCTGCCCAGGGCACCGTATCAACCGGGAGTTCCTTATGGTGGGAATTCCTTAAGCTATCCAATGTGATCCCATGCTCACTTAGTGAACCGAGGCCCATGCTGATAAACTCTTCTCTTGTAAAATCGAAATCGGCTCCGAATCCAAGACGCTTAGAAAGCTCAGTCCAAACCCATAAATCAGTCTTCGCTTCCCCTGGCGGTTCAACCAGCTTCGGACCATGATTGACAAAGTGATGGTACATGGAAGAGTAATAAACATCTTCCTGTTCAAAAACTGTGGTAACCGGAAGCACATAATCAGCCATTTTGGCCGTATCTGTCATAAACTGATCCATCACGACGACTGTCTCAACAGATGCAAAAGCCTCGCGTACCCTTGATGAGTCAGGGACCTGAGTTAAAGGGTTTCCACACGTAACGAAAATCATGTTAATCTCAGGGTCTTTTGCTGTTAATATTCCCTCTGCCTGCCGCATCATCGTAAATTGCCTAAAAGCCGTTTTCCGTTCAGGGAGGGTGAGGGCTGCCCCATCAAAGCTTTGCCCAACCTGCCTGTTGGCATAGTTTGCGCCTCCGCCCGGGATGCCAATATTTCCGCTCACAGCAATTAAAGCATCCATCAGCCGGATCGTGTTTCCGCCGTTTTCGTAGCGCTGCATGCCCAGGCCAAAGAAAGTGGAAACGGGGCGGTCCCCATAGACCATCGCAAGCTCGGTCATCACCTCTGCAGGCACTTCCGTTTTTTCTGCCACTTCCTCAAGTGTCACACTGCTCAGCAGTTCATTCAGGTCTTCAAAGCCAATAGAATACTTATCTATGAAACTTCTATCTTCTGCGCCCAAACGGAGCATTTCCTTCATGATGCCGGCCGCAAGCCATCCATCCATTCCCGGCTTGATGGAAAAATAGCGGTCCGCTATTTTAGCCGTCGCATTAAAAATCGGATCAATTACATACAGCTTGGCACCTTGCTTCTTTGCTTCCTGCAGCTTTTGATACAGGTGCATATTGGTACGCGCGACATTTCTGCCCCAGACAACAATATGTTTGCTGTTTAAAATATCTTCAGGCCCGTGGCTATACGCATCTCCGAAATCCCAGCTCTGAGCCTCGATGCCGGCTCCCCAGCAGATGGATCCCGTCAGCTCAGTCACTCCGCCATAGCAGTTAAAAAAGCGCTGACCCAGGTTCGTCAGCAAGCCTCCATTGGCATAATCATGGCTGTGCAGGACCGAAGTGGTCCCAGCTGTTTCTTTTAGCTCTTTCATTTTCAGGGAAATATCGTGCAAAGCCTGCTCCCATGAAACTCGCACAAATTCTCCATCCACCTTCTTTATCGGATGAAGCAGGCGCTCCGGAGAATTGGTCCTGCTTTCAAGCATTCTGCCGCGGCCGCAAATTTTCCCCTTTGTTATTGGATGGTCCTGATCGCCATCTACCTTTGTCACCTTACCGTCTTCAACTGTTACATGAAAGCCGCAGCTGTCCCAGCAGTTAAGGGGACAGGCTGACTTGAATGTATCCGCCAAAACCCTCATCTCCCCGTATTTATCTATTTACCCCTCATGCTTAACAAGAATTTTCTTCATTTTGCGGGCGAATTCCCTTCTTGGAATCATCACGCTGTGGCCGCAGCCTTCGCACTTAATGCGGATATCTGCTCCCATTCGGATGATTTTCCATTTGTTAACCCCGCATGGATGAGGCTTTTTCATTTCCACCACATCGTGTAGATCAAATTCCTTTTGCTCCATATTTATCCCTCCGCATTCAGTTTAGGATTTTCCTTTGCCTGATCATTCCGTGTATACATAACAAGTCGCGGGAACGGAATTTCAATGCCATGCTCATCTAAACAAAGCTTAATTTCTTTCCGCAGCTGCCGTGCAATATAAAAGTGCCTCATTGGCAGCGTTTCTGAAACCACGCGCAGCACCACATCAGAAACAGCCAGATTTTGGATGCCGAGAATTTCCGGCGGCTTGACCATATCCTCATATTTGCCCGGCAGCTTTTCGAATAATTCCTGAAGAACTCTTTCAGCTTTCACAATATCGCCTTCATAAGCAATGCTGACATCCACAAAGGCAACGCTGTTATTTATGGAAAAATTAGTGACCTGCATAATGCTTCCGTTCGGAAGGATATGAACTTCACCTGTCCAGTTTTTAATCTTTGTTGTCCGCAATCCGATTTCTTCTACCGTTCCTTCAAATTGATCAATCCGGATATAATCCCCCACCGAGAACTGGTCTTCAAAAATGATGAAAAACCCGGTGATGATATCCTTTACAAGACTTTGTGCCCCAAACCCAACAGCCAGCCCGACGATTCCGGCACCGGCCAAAAGGGCTTTTACATCAATCGTCAGCACCGATAATATCATGATCGCCGCAACGAAAAACACCACATACGTAAGCATATTCTCAAGCAGCTTCAGAAGGGTAGCTTCCCTGCGCTCTGAGATTCGGAGCCTTGAAGGTGCCCTCACTTTAAAAATATTGCGGATCGCCAGCTTGCCAATCCTGATCAGGATGCTCGTAACGATCAGAATCGCAAAAATTTTAAAGATGCCTTCTCCGATATTTATCCATGTCTGTTCATTAGAAAGCTTATCTATCATACTGTTAATCATTTTTTCAATAGGACTCATGATTTCACCTGCTTTACTTTAGTGAAAATATAGAAAAGCGGAAGGCTCCTGCTTATCGGCGACAAGCATAAGACGAGCCGGCTGTAAGGTGTTCTTTAACCTTTTGGACGGATTGAAAGAAAAGTTGAGGCGACTGCCCAGGGATGACTAGCATAAGACGGTCCCTGTAAGAAGGTGTTTTTTCCTTCTGGAAGGGAACGGCTTATGACCTCGAGTCCCTAGGAGCCGAAACTAGACAAGCTTAGACCCGAGAGCCGATGGCGCCTGGAGCTAGACAGTTATCGCCTTCAAAATTACAATCCTTTACTTTGTATGAAATTATACTGCATCTTGCCTCTCAGTGCGAATCCCTCTGTAAAACAAAACAATTTTATCAATTTTTCTCATGACTTTACAGTTTAAAACTCGATTGTTTAACGATTAAATAATACAGGTATGTATAGATTACACAAAATTTCCGTATACTGTTAAAAACGTATAAATACTTGTATTTCGGGCATGGCAAGGAATAAAGAGGGAGTGGACCTATATGAACTTCAAACCAAACTTGTTTGACAAAAAAGGCGGGGCTTCTGCCAGAATCTCGCATGAAGAAACAAACTCTGCTGAAAAATTGGCTGCTGAACTAAAGAATATTCTGCCTGCGGGCATCAGCTGCCGTCCCATCGTTTTTGTCTGCATTGGCACAGACCGCTCTACAGGCGATTCATTAGGTCCGCTGGTCGGCACACTCCTCGAGGAAAAATCCATTTCATCTTTCCATGTATACGGAACACTGGAGGACCCGATCCATGCCGTAAACCTGGAAGAAAAACTGAACGAAATCAAAAAGAAGCATTTCAATCCCTTTATCATCGGGATCGACGCCTGCCTGGGCCGCTTAAAAAGCGTCGGTGTCATCCAAATCGGAGAAGGGCCCGTCAAGCCTGGCGCCGGAGTCAATAAAGACCTGCCGGAAGTAGGGGACATGCACATAACCGGCATCGTCAACGTCAGCGGATTTATGGAATTCTTCGTCCTCCAGAACACAAGACTCAACCTCGTCCTGAAAATGGCCAAAACCATCGCAGGCGGCATCTATGAAGCAAGCCTGACCCACCAGACTGCACCAGCTTGGCCTGCATTCAAGTGGGAACTAAACCGTGAACAAACACCTTAATGAATAGGAAAGCCGCAGGGGAATTGGGCCTGCGGCTTTTTTGGTTAGCTGGGGATGGGAGGTTTGGCATTGCGCTGTTCTGACAGGGTTTCGTTCGATGAGTTTATGCGCTGTATGTAGATGCATTAGCACTCCCAATCTGGTTTATGCGCCGTTTTCTCTTCTTTTCGCGCTCTTTTTACAGATTTTCGCGCTGGTTCAGTAAGTTTATGCGCTAGCTGGAGATACTTTTGCGCTCTCACCCGGTTTATGTGCCGTTCTACCGCCTTTTCGCGCCCTTATTACAGATTTTCGCGCTGTTTCGGTTTTTTTATGCGCTATCTGAAGATACTTTTGCGCTCTCACCCGGTTAGGCGCCGTTCTACCATCTTTTCGCGCTCTTTTTACAGGTTTTCGCACTGATTCGGTTTTTTTATGCGCTATCTGAAGATGCTTTTGCGCTCTCACCCGGTTTATGCGCCGTTCTCTCTTCTTTTCGTGCGCTCATAGCAGATTTTCGCGCTCGTATCAGGTACATGCGCAATTTCATTAGTTTATGCGCTGCACCCAATTTGTTAAGCTACCGCTAGCACAATAAATTCCAGTGCACATGCTTCACATCACAGCACCAACAACTAAATCCCCATCACCTAAAAATAAAGCCCATAAAAATAAACAACCGACACAATAATCCCCGTAACCACAATTCCAGGAAGCAGGTTCGCAACCCTGATCTTTGTTATCCCTGTCAGATTCAGACCAATCGCAAAGATCATGATTCCGCCTGTCGCGGTCATTTCCTTGATAAAGCTGTCCATAAGAAGCTGGGGGACAAACCGGTCGATTTGGGTGGCAAAAAGGGCAATGAGTCCTTCATAAAGCATGACCGGAAAAGCTGAAAAGAGCACACCAATTCCTAATGTAGTCGTTAAGATAAGGGAGGTGAAGCCGTCAATAATCGATTTGGTATAAAGAACCGAGTGGTCGCCCCGGATACCGCTGTCGAGCGCGCCGATAATGGCCATAGCACCAATGACAAAAATAAGCGTAGCCGTTACGAAGCCCTGCGAAATGCTGCCTTGGCCTTTTGAGCCGATTTTGCTTTCGAGCCAATCGCCAAGTTTGTTCAGCTTATCTTCGAGAGCAAAGTATTCTCCAATAACTGCTCCGAAAACAAGACTTAAAATCACAACCAGGAAGTTCTCGCTTTTAAGACCCATTTGCAGGCCGAGCACCATGACAGCAAGGCCGATCGCATGCATCACCGTCCCCTTCATACTCTCAGGAATGCGATGAAGCAATTTCCCCAGCAGTGTTCCTATAATTATCAATAATCCATTCACAAGCGTTCCTAGCAAAAACATATTCTTCACCTAATTATTTCGCAATGCGAATTATTTTCTATTAAAATTACCACGAAAGGTACTGACCTACAATCTTTTTTTGAATACCTGTAAAAAAATAAACCATCATTAAGATGGCTTACGAATTGGTTTCTAAAAGTTCCATAATGCGTTCCAAATCTTCTTTTGAGAAAAATTCAATCTCTATTTTCCCTTTGTTTTTGGACTGTTTAATATGGACCGTGGTTCCGAATCTTTCTCGGAGGGAGGATTCGCGTTCCTTAATAAAAATGTCTTTTGGAGCATTTGGCTTTTTCGTTTCACGTGAAACATCATTCAGCTGCTGAATCAGCTGTTCAAGCTGACGGACATTTAAGCCGTCTTTAACTGTTTTTTCAACGAGCGCCTGCAGTTTCTCTTTTTTCCGCAGGCCCAATAGGGCTCTGCCATGACCCATGGAGATTTTCCCGTCAGAAATCAAACCTTGAATTTTCGGAGGAAGGGAAAGCAGGCGAATATGGTTGGCAATATGCGGCCTGCTTTTTCCCAGGCGCTTGGCCAGCTCCTCTTGTGTCACCTTGAGCTTCTCCATTAACAGCTGGTATGCAGCCGCTTCTTCAATCGGAGTTAAGTCTTCACGCTGCAGATTCTCAAGAACAGCGAGCTCCATCATCTGCTGTTCATTCAATTCCCGTATGACAACAGGAACTCTTTCAAGATTTGCTTCTTTTGCTGCCCGGTAGCGGCGCTCCCCAACTACAATTTCATAGCCTTTGATGCTTTTGCGGACGATGATCGGCTGCAGAATTCCGTGTTCAAGGATGGACTGCTTCAATTCCTCGATGGCTTCCTTTTCAAACACTTTGCGCGGCTGATAAGGGTTTGGACGGATGTCCTTTATTTTGACTTCTTGTACGGTTTCTTCTTTTTCGGTTTCAATATTATTGAAAAAAGCATTCAGACCTTTTCCTAAACCTTTAGCCATTTGAAACCACTTCCTTTGCCAGTTCTAAATATACTTCAGCTCCGCGTGACTTCGGATCATAAGTAATGATAGGTTCTCCATGGCTTGGAGCCTCTCCCAGCCGCACATTGCGGGGAATGATTGTTTTATATACTTTATCCTGAAAATACTTTTTCACTTCTTCAATGACCTGAATGCCAAGATTTGTACGGGCATCAAGCATCGTCAGCAGTACGCCTTCGATTTTCAAATCATGATTCAGATGCTTCTGCACAAGGCGGACCGTATTCAGAAGCTGACTCAGACCCTCAAGCGCATAGTACTCGCATTGCACTGGTATGATGACGGCATCCGAAGCGGTCAGCGAGTTAATTGTCAGTAATCCGAGAGAAGGGGGACAGTCGATAATAACATAGTCAAAGTTTGCTCTTACTTCTTCAAGAGCCCTCTTTAATCTTACTTCCCGCGAGATGGTCGGCACCAATTCAATTTCTGCACCTGCCAGCTGAATGGTTGCCGGGATTGCATATAAATTCTCTACCGAAGTTGATTTTATAACCTTTGATGCTTCCACATCATCAACGAGAACGTCATAGATGCAATGATCGACATCAGCTTTTTCAATGCCAATTCCGCTTGTGGCGTTCCCCTGCGGATCAATGTCGACCAGCAGCACTTTCTTGCCTATGTATGCCAGGCATGCGCCAAGATTGACGGAAGTGGTCGTTTTGCCAACTCCGCCTTTCTGGTTCGCAACGGCTATAATCTTGCCCACGGTGTCACCTGCTTTCATCTATCAGTATTACGATCTATCTATCTGCGAATTTATTAGAATGGTTAAATCACGTAGTCTATTTTATCACGAAAAACAGGACAGAATAATTTTTTTGTAAAAAATAAGAAGATTCTAATAGTCTTTTTATCGTCCTTCAAAAAAAACGCGAAAAACAAAACAGGGAGGCCCTGCTTCATCTCTCGCGTTAAAAAATTATTTCTTTTTAGGAATCTTAATCGTAATTTGATAAAATTCATCAAATTCTTCTTCTTCCGAATCAAGATTAATGCCGCTGTCAGAAACCATGGATAATGATTGGCGGATCGTATTGACCGCAATTCTCATATCCTTGCTGAACGCCTTTCGCTTCGGCTTCGGCTTTGGATTTTTCTGTTCGAGAATTTTGACAACCCTGTCTTCTGTCTGCTTCACATTCAGATTCTTCTCCACTATCTCCTGAAGCAGGGCGACCTGCTTCTCTGGGTCCTTCAGCGGAATGAGCGAACGGGCATGCCGCTCTGTGATTGATTTGTTTAATAACGCATCCTGGACAGGCTGCGGCAATTTCAGCAGCCGAAGCTTGTTTGCAACGGTTGACTGGCCTTTTCCAAGGCGCTGTGCCAACGCTTCCTGTGTCAGATTATGCAGTTCTAAAAGCTTTCCGTAGGCAACAGCTTCTTCAATTGGAGACAGTTCTTCCCTTTGAAGGTTTTCAATTAAAGCCACTGAAGCTGTTTCTGTATCACTTAAATTTTTTACGATAGCCGGAGCTTCTTCCCAGCCCAGCTTTTTCATGGCCCGGTATCTGCGTTCACCTGCTATGATTTCAAACTGGCCATCCTCAAATTCCCGTACGACAATCGGCTGGATGATACCATGTGTATGGATGGTCCGAGAAAGCTCTTCTATCTTCTCATCATCAAACACCGTTCTTGGCTGAAAACGGTTGGGGACGATTTGATCAATAGGTATCTTCTTAACTTCTTCTCTGTCGCTTAAGTCTTCAATATCCAATTGTTCTTCTGCTGGTTTTTCCGCTGTAACTTGTTCTCCCTTTTCGCCTAGGCCAAAAAAGCGTGAGAAAGAATGCTTCATCACCCTGCACCACCTTTACGAAACTCCCTATTACATATTCTCTATCATCATGACAAATCCTGCTGGACAGGAGCAATATAAATATCTGGAAAAATCGATTAGTTTAAACCATTATGTCATACAATGGCAGATTGCGCACCCTATTCAATTGGTGTTTTATTGGGTGTCCCCGGCTTCCGCGGGTACTTTTTAGGAGTGCTCTTTTCTTTTTTAATGATTAAAATATTCCGCTCACTCTCTTCTTCAGGCAAGGTGAACGTGTGGGAATCAACGAGTGTTCCGCCAAGAACCGAGATAGCCTTTTTGCCGGCATCCAGTTCCTCTTTTGCACTGGCACCCTTCATGGCCACAAATGTGCCGCCTGTTTTTGCCAGAGGCAGACACAGCTCGCTTAGAACGGACAATCTGGCAACAGCCCGTGCTGTCACAACATCAAAAGACTCACGGTATTCTTTGTTCTGGCCAAAGGTTTCCGCACGGTCATGGATAAAGCGCACATTATCAAGCTCCAGCTTCTTTGCCAAATGTTCCAGAAATCCAATGCGCTTATTAAGAGAGTCAACGATCGTAATATGTAAACCTGGAAAAGCAATTTTAATCGGTATGCTTGGAAAACCGGCACCGGCACCGACATCACAAACCTTTAACGGCTGGTTGAAATCAAAGTAAAAAGCAGCGCTTATCGAGTCATAAAAATGCTTAAGATAAACATCTTCCTTTTCCGTGATGGCTGTTAAATTCATTTTTTCATTCCATTCCACCAGTGTGGAATAGTAGGTGTCATATTGCTGCAATTGCTGTGGCGAAAGGGCAATCCCCTTCGCCGCCAGCATTTCTGTAAATTGTTCGGTATTCATTTATAAATCCTTTCGGTTCTCAGACATGATCGGATTTTCCCTTTTACTCCGCTGAAACTCGTGCAATTCTGCCCTGCTCTAAATAAACAAGCAAAATAGAGATATCGGCAGGGTTTACACCGGAAATCCGTGAAGCCTGCGCGAGAGATAGCGGCCTTACTTCCTTAAGCTTTTGCCTTGCTTCGGAAGCCAGTCCGTTAATATCATCATAATCGATGTTTTCAGGGATCTTTTTGTTTTCCATCTTCTTCAGGCGCTCTACCTGCTGAAGTGACTTTTCAATATAGCCTTCATACTTGATCTGGATTTCTACCTGTTCGGTTACATCCGGATCAAGCGTGCTCTCAGCCGGAACTACCTGCTGGATATGCTCATATGTCATTTCCGGACGCTTCAGCAAATCAGATGCGCGGATGCCATCCTTCAGCTCGCTTCCGCCCTGGCTTTTGATCAGCTCCTGCACATCAGAAGTCGGTTTGATGATGATGCCTTGCAGACGTGCTTTCTCTTCTTCAATCGCCTGCTTTTTCATCAGGAATTTTTCATAGCGTTCTTCACTGATCAGCCCTACTTTGCGGCCAAGCTCTGTTAAGCGCAGGTCGGCATTATCATGGCGAAGCAGCAGACGGTATTCCGCTCTAGAAGTCAATAGACGGTAAGGCTCGTTCGTGCCTTTGGTCACAAGGTCATCAATCAGGACGCCAATATAAGCATCTGAACGGCTTAAAATGACTTCTTCCTTATCCAGTGATTTTAATCCGGCATTCATGCCTGCCATTAGCCCCTGGCCGGCAGCTTCTTCATAGCCGGATGTCCCGTTAATCTGGCCGGCAGTATAGAGGTTTTTAACCTTTTTGGTTTCAAGTGTCGGCCATAATTGCGTTGGTACGATGGAATCATACTCAATCGCATAGCCGGCACGCATCATCTGTACATTTTCAAGTCCAGGAATGGTTCTGAGAATCTTCTGCTGTACATCCTCCGGCAAGCTTGTTGAAAGCCCCTGCACATACACTTCCTGTGTATTGCGGCCTTCAGGCTCCAGGAAGATCTGATGGCGCGGCTTATCATTAAAACGGACAACTTTATCCTCAATCGACGGGCAATAGCGAGGTCCTGTCCCTTTGATCATACCGGAATACATTGGCGAGCGATGAAGATTATTGTCGATCAATGTATGCGTTTCTTCATTGGTATACGTAAGCCAGCAAGGAAGCTGATCTGTAATATACTTTGTGGTTTCATAGGAAAAAGCTCTTGGCACGTCATCGCCTGGCTGAATTTCCGTTTTGCTGTAATCAATGGAGTGGCTATTAACGCGCGGCGGTGTTCCTGTTTTAAAACGGACCAGATCAAAGCCAAGCTCCTGCAAATGCTCTGAGAGCTTAATGGATGGCTGCTGGTTATTAGGACCGCTTGAGTACTTCAGCTCACCGAGGATGATTTCCCCTCTTAAGAAGGTTCCTGTCGTAATGACTACTGCTTTTGAATGATAAACGGCACCTGTCTGGGTGACGACGCCCCTGCATTCTCCATCTTCGACAATCAGCCGTTCAACCATTCCCTGAATTAATGTCAGATTTGGTTCATTTTCCAGCGTTTTTTTCATTTCATGCTGATACGTGAACTTATCGGCCTGAGCTCTTAAGGCACGGACTGCAGGGCCTTTTCCTGTATTGAGCATGCGCATCTGAATATGGGTTTTATCAATGTTCTTGCCCATTTCTCCGCCAAGTGCATCGATTTCCCTTACCACAATCCCTTTTGCAGGGCCTCCTACTGAGGGGTTGCAGGGCATAAAGGCTACCATATCCAGGTTGATTGTAATCATTAATGTCTTTGCGCCGAGACGGGCCGAAGCAAGGCCTGCTTCCACACCCGCGTGTCCGGCTCCGACTACTATGACATCATAACTTCCAGCTTCATATGTCATGATGCGGCCTCCTTTGCAGCAATCAGGCAGGCACAAGCTAAACAGAGGCTGAGCCGGCCGATTGCAAAAGTTAAAAAATCTATTTCCGCTGCGTCAGCTGACACAGCCTGCTTAAATCATCTATTTTCCTAAACAGAACTGCGAGAATAACTGGTCGATCAAGCTTTCATGGACGCTATCGCCAATAATTTCACCAAGCAGCTCCCATGTTCTCGTCAAATCAATTTGCACAATGTCAATTGGGGTTCCCATCTCAACACCCTGCATCGCTTCGTCAATGGCATTTTGCGCCTGGTTCAATAGGGCAATATGGCGGGTATTGGATACATATGTCATATCCCCGGCTTCGATGGAGCCTGCAAAAAATAGAGAAGCAATAGCTTCCTCAAGATCGTCGACTCCCTGATCCTCCAATAAAGAAGTTGTAACCAGTTTATGATGTTTGGAAAGCTCACGGACGCGATTCATGTCGATTTTTTGGTCAAGATCGGTTTTATTGACAATTACAATGACATCCATGCCTTCAACGGCTTTAAATATATTTTCATCCTCAGAGGTCAATTCATCCGAGTAATTGAGCACAAGCAAAATCAAATCTGCTTCCTTTAATACCTGCCTTGATTTTTCTACACCGATCCGTTCCACAATATCTTCCGTTTCACGAATGCCGGCTGTATCAACCAGGCGGAGAGGCACTCCTCTTACATTCACGTATTCTTCGATGACATCACGGGTGGTGCCCGGAATATCTGTCACAATCGCCTTATTCTCATGGACAAGGCTATTCAATAAGGAAGATTTTCCAACGTTTGGCCGCCCGACGATGACCGTTGAAAGTCCTTCACGCAGTATTTTCCCCTGCTGTGAAGTCTGAAGAAGCTTTTCGATTTCCTGCTTTACATAAGAAGCCTTCTCCATCAGCATTTGATGGGTCATTTCTTCGACATCATCGTATTCCGGATAGTCGATATTGACTTCTACGTGAGCAAGGATCTCCAGAATTTCCTGCCGAAGCTTCTGAATAAGCTTTGACAGCCTTCCTTCCATCTGGCCAAGTGCCATGTTCATAGCCCGGTCCGTCTTGGCGCGGATTAAATCCATAACCGCTTCTGCCTGGGATAAATCAATCCGCCCGTTCAAAAAGGCGCGCTTTGTAAATTCACCCGGCTCTGCCAGGCGTGCGCCATTATTCAGCAAAAGCTGCAGCACGCGGTTTACGGAAACCAGTCCGCCATGGCAGTTGATTTCAATGACATCTTCTTTAGTAAATGTCTTCGGCCCCTTCATGGCCGATACCATTACTTCCTCAGCAATCTGTCCGGTTTTGGGGTCCATAATATGCCCATAATGAATGGTATGGGAAGCAACATCCTTTAGACGCTTGCCTCCCACCCCTCTGAACAGCCGGTCCGCAATTTCAAAAGCCTGGTCACCGCTCAGGCGGACAATGGCAATGGCTCCTTCCCCCATCGGAGTAGATATCGCGGCTATTGTATCGAATTCCAATTTGTTCACCTCTCTTTTCATACTTCATTGATCTATATACAAAATGAATAATAATATCGATTCCCCAAATTAATAGAATATCACATGGCTTTTTTTTAGAAAAGCATATCAGCCCGCAGTTCCGGCTTGTCCATCAGTCAGCATGATACTTATCAACAGCCCGCTTGAATACAGCCAGTGAAAAAAATTATCCACACGTCTCATAATTAATATGCTCTATTTTAACTTATCCACATGTGAATAACAATAAAACCAATTGAGATTTAATAATTTGCAGGGAGATGACAAAGTGCGACAAAAAAATCCCAATCCGTAAATGGATTGGGATTTTGCAAAATAAGAAATTTTTTATATTTTGAACGTCGATAACTGCGTTTCCGCTTTTCCTGCTATCTTGTTCTGGCTGGTGCAATGACGATATGCCGATGCGGGTCATTGCCATCAGAATATGTCTTGATTCGCTTATTATTTACGAGGGCGGTATGGATCACTTTGCGTTCATATGAAGGCATAGGTTCCAGCGCAATTTCTTTTCCCGTCTTCAAAGCTTTTTGAGCAAGCCTTTCAGCCAGTTGAATCAGGGTATCCTGGCGTCTTTTTCGGTAATCCTCTGCATCGAGCACCACATTTAAGTATTGCTCGGCATATCGGTTAATGACCAGCTGTGTCAAATACTGGAGGGAATTAAGCGTTTGTCCTCTTTTTCCGATTAAAAGGGCAATCTTCTCACCGGATAGGATAAATTGAACATTTTTTCCGTCCCTTAATGTTTCAATTTCAATGGACACGCCCATTTTCCCGCTGACGTCTTTGAGGAATTTTTCGGCTTCCTCAATCGGATCAGGCTTTTTCACAGCTTTCACCACTGCCGGCCGGGATCCGAAAATCCCGAAAATGCCTTTTTTACCTTCATCAACAATAGTAATCTCTATGCGGTCTTCTGTTGTGTTTAATTGAGCTAAAGCTGACTCTACTGCTTCCTTGACGGTATGTCCTGTAGCAGTTACTTGTTTCACTTTTTGGCTCCTCCTGCATTTCCGGCCGCTGCGGCTTTCAGGTCCGGACCTTTAATGAAATACGTTTGAACGATCATGAAGATATTACCCACTACCCAGTATAAAGAAAGAGCTGCCGGGAAGTTAATGGCAAAAATAACGATCATAATCGGCATAAGGTAAAGCATCATTTTCATTTGTGCAGCCATTTGCCCAGTTTGCTGAGTGCCGGCCATCATCATTTTCTGCTGAATGAACGTTGTCACACCTGCAATTAAAGGCAATAAGTAAATTGGATCTGGAGAACCAAGGTCAAACCAAAGGAAATTATGGTTTGCAATTTCGCGCGTACGTGTAATGGCATGGTAGAAACCGATCAGGATCGGCATTTGAATCACTAACGGGAAACATCCGGCAAGCGGATTAACGCCGTGTTTTTGGAATAAAGCCATTGTTTCCTGCTGCAGCTTCTGCTGGGTTTTCTGGTCTTTAGAGCTGTATTTTTCACGAAGCTTCTGCATTTCTGGCTGAATCGCCTGCATCGCTTTTGAACTTCTCGTTTGTTTAATCATTAATGGCAGGATGACCAGACGGATAATGATCGTCACAATAATGATCGATAGTCCATAGCTGCCGCCTGCAAATTCTGCTACCTTAATAATAAACAGCGAAAGCGGGTAGACAATATACTCGTTCCAAAAGCCTTCGCTTTCAGACGTAATCGGCTGGTTGATTTCTGTACAGCCCGATAAAAGGGCCATCACAAACACTAAACCGATTAATAGGAATATTCGTTTCTTCAACCGTTTTTTCCTCCTTAATTGCTCCTGATAATAGTATGGATTTCATTTGCTTGTCCCCGGTCATAGGGCACAAGCTCATATGTATCTTATTTTAACATCTTTTAAAATGAAGTGCTTCAAAATAAAGATAGATAAAGATTATTGATTTTTAGTATTTCCAAGTCTCGGTTTATTCAAAACCCGCGAAACCTTCAATACATGGATCAGACTCTTTTTCACTTCATGGAAATCCATTTCTGCCACCGGTTTCCTCGCAATGACAATCAGATCATATTGCGGCTTTATTTCCTCCTCCAGTTCTAAGAATGCCTGGCGGATATACCTTTTGATCTGGTTCCTCATAACGGCATTGCCGATTTTTTTACTGACAGAAAGGCCGATGCGGAAATGATTCTGCTCCTCTTTTCTCAAGATGTAAACGACAAATTGACGGTTGGCGAATGACTTTCCCTTTTTAAAGGCCTCTTGAAATTCTTTATTTTTTTTTACACGGAACTCTTTTTTCATGTCATCACCTTTTCAAAAAAGCGCAGAGCGCCTTGAACATTTATCTTTACATGGAAAAAAAGACCACTGACGTTTCAGTGGCCTAAGCAGATAATACTTTTCTTCCTTTGCGGCGGCGGCGAGCTAGAACGTTACGTCCGTTCGGAGAGCTCATGCGGCTGCGGAAACCATGAACCTTGCTTCTTTTACGCTTGTTTGGTTGATAAGTTCTTTTCATATATGACACCTCCCTGAGGAATTGCTGTTAAAGACAGTCTTTCTAATTATATAGATGTAACTAGAAAATTGTCAACTATGCATATAAGTCAATCTGCCTTCAATGGCAAAAAAATTGGAGTATGAACCTGGCTTCTCTCTTAGCTGCTCTTTTTCTTTTTTACAAATCTGAAAGAACCCACTCAGAAAGTTTACCTTCTTTTCGCATGAATGTCATCCTTAAATTTCATTTTTCCACGTTTTTCTCATTAGTTCATAGTAAAAGTTACTTTTTGAGACTGCAAGTTCCTCCGGTCGCCAGACGATCTGGCCATGGTAAAATGGCATCTCTCCATCTGATATTCCGAAGTCCCTTTGAATTGGATCTTCTCTAAAAACAGGTCTGTGGATAAAATTTCGACAGCATTTTCATTATCCACATCACATATTGACAAGTTTTTCACACAACCAGAGGCTGTGGACAATTTTTATGAACAGGGATGGCATGTTGTGGATAAAGGTTTAAAAAGCATTGCAGACAAAAGCATTATCTGTTATCATAATTGTGTTTTAACACTTAATAAATCATTGTGCATATCTTCATTATCCACAGATTGTGGATAACATGTGGACAGGTTATCCAAGGGGTTTGTAAAAGTTTGTCCACAGACAGTGGATACTGTCGAAATTCCACTTTACTTCCTTATTATATATTTTTCCACATAAACAGTTTCGTATATTTATAAACTTAAGGGTTATACAGCGTGTATAACCTATCGTTTTTGTGGCTCGAAACAAAGAAAAGCGAGGGGGGCCTTCAAAAGGCACCGGAGCTGGACAGTAATCTAAATTCCCAAATATAGATGGAAAAGGAGGGATATCATTGGAAAACATTGCGGATCTTTGGAATAATGCTCTGGCCAATATTGAGAAGAAAATCAGCAAACCAAGTTTTGATACATGGCTAAAATCGACAAAAGCGCATTCTCTGCAGGGAGACACTTTAATCGTTAAGGCCCCGAATGAGTTTGCCCGTGACTGGCTTGAAGAGCGTTATTCCCAGCTGATCTCCGGAATTCTTTATGACATTACCGGTGAAGAATTAGGAGTAAAATTCATCATTCCGCAAAATCAAAGTGAAGAAGAAGTCGATCTTCCTCTTCCGCCAAAAAAGAAAAAGCCGGAGGAAGAACAGCCTGAACTGCCATTAACGATGCTGAATCCGAAGTATACATTCGACACGTTTGTCATCGGGTCCGGAAACCGCTTCGCCCACGCAGCTTCACTTGCTGTAGCCGAGGCACCGGCCAAGGCATACAATCCTTTATTTATTTACGGGGGAGTTGGACTCGGAAAAACTCACCTTATGCATGCAATCGGCCATTATGTATTAGATCATAATCCATCAGCTAAAGTCGTATACTTATCTTCCGAGAAATTTACAAATGAATTCATTAACTCGATCCGAGATAACAAAGCGGGTGATTTCCGCGATAAATATCGAAATGTGGATGTTCTTCTTATCGATGATATTCAGTTTTTGGCTGGAAAAGAACAGACGCAGGAAGAATTTTTCCATACTTTTAATACATTGCATGAAGAAAGCAAGCAGATCATCATCTCAAGTGACCGTCCTCCAAAAGAAATTCCGACATTGGAAGACAGGCTTCGCTCCAGATTTGAATGGGGCCTTATTACAGATATAACTCCGCCGGACCTGGAAACGCGAATCGCGATTCTCCGCAAAAAGGCCAAAGCGGAGGGACTTGATATTCCTAATGAGGTTATGCTGTACATTGCCAATCAGATTGATTCCAACATCCGTGAGCTTGAGGGCGCTCTGATTCGTGTAGTAGCTTATTCCTCTTTAATAAATAAAGATATTAATGCAGATCTTGCGGCAGAAGCATTAAAGGATATTATTCCAAGCTCCAAACCGAAGGTCATTACGATCCATGAAATTCAAAGGGTAGTTGGGGAACACTTTAACGTAAAGCTTGAGGACTTTAAGGCGAAGAAACGAACAAAGTCTGTCGCATTCCCCCGTCAGATTGCCATGTATCTCTCAAGGGAATTAACCGACTTTTCTCTTCCAAAAATAGGGGAGGAATTTGGCGGAAGGGACCACACGACCGTCATTCATGCCCATGAAAAAATTTCAAAGATGCTTCAGGCAGATTCGCAATTTGAGAAGCAGCTGAAAGAAATCAATGAAATGCTCAAGGTATAATGTGTATAACTTGACCAAACTTACACACAGTCTGTCCACATGTGGATAGGCTGTGTTTCCTTTCGAAAAATGCAGTTATCCACATACTAACAGGCCCTACTAGTACTTCTACTATTTTTTTATAAAAAATATATATATATTCAATACGCCATTAAAATATGCTTGGAGGATTTAAAAAATGAGATTTATTATCCAGCGCGACCGTTTGGTCCAAAGCGTCCAGGATGTTATGAAAGCTGTAACAAGCAGAACGACTATTCCCATCTTAACGGGAATTAAAATCGTTGCATCTGAAGAAGGGGTCACATTAACGGGAAGCGACTCTGATATTTCAATCGAATCTTTTATACCTAAAGAAGAAGCCGGAGATGAAATCGTCGAGATCAAACAGGCTGGTGCTATTGTGCTCCAAGCGAAGTTCTTCAGCGAAATCGTTAAGAAGCTACCGACTGACACTGTAGAGATCAGCGTTGAAAACCATTTGCAGACAGTCATCCGTTCAGGTAAATCCGAATTCAATCTTAATGGTCTGGATGCTGAGGAATATCCTCATCTGCCTCAAATCGAGGAAGAGAATGTGTTTAAAATTCCTACAGACTTATTAAAAGCAATGGTTCGCCAAACGGTATTCGCAGTGTCCACCTCAGAAACACGCCCTATCTTGACAGGTGTAAACTGGAAGGTGGAAAACGGGACATTAACCTGTATTGCAACAGATAGTCACAGGCTAGCCCTAAGAAAAGCTCAAATCGAAACAAATGCCAGCGAAAGCTACAATGTAGTCATTCCAGGAAAAAGCTTAAGTGAGTTAAGCAAAATTCTTGATGACAACAATGATTTAATCGATATCGTTATTACCGAAAACCAGGTTCTCTTTAAGGCCGAACATCTGCTGTTCTTCTCAAGGCTGCTGGAAGGAAATTACCCGGATACATCCAGATTGATCCCTTCAGACAGCAAAACAGATGTTATCGTCAATACAAAGGAGTTCCTGCAGGCTATTGACCGTGCATCTTTATTGGCGAAAGAAGGCCGAAACAATGTGGTCAAACTATCAACAATTGATGGCGGTGTAATCGAAATTTCATCCAACACTCCTGAAATTGGAAAAGTTGTCGAAGAAGTGCAGAGCAAATCCATAGAAGGCGAAGAATTAAAAATCTCCTTTAGCGCGAAATTCATGATGGATGCCCTAAAAGCACTTGAAGGCTCTGAAATTACAATCAGCTTCACCGGCGCTATGAGACCATTTATCATCAAACCTTTAAACGATGAATCAATACTGCAATTGATCCTGCCAGTAAGGACGTATTAAGAAAAAAAGCTGCCGGTTGTGCCGGCGGCTTACTTTTTTTGGTGAAGCAGATATCTAAAACTGTCCCCCTGTCTGCAAGAATATTGGCCAATTGCAGGGGAATAATGAAAATAACCAGCTGCAGGCGAGTTTTCTTTGTGTATCTGTGATTTATTTAGTAAAATAGAATATTAGATACCATTCTGAAATTGTTTTGCCAAAGTGCAGAAATCACTGCAGCACTTTAAGTCGGACAATGGAAAAGAGTGAAAATATGACGGAAATTCAAATTGATACAGAATATATTACGCTGGGCCAATTTTTAAAAGCCGCTGATGTTATTCAAACAGGCGGGATGGCCAAATGGTTCCTGAGTGAATACGAAGTCTTCGTCAATGGGGAACAGGATCAAAGACGGGGAAGAAAGCTAAGAACCGGGGATAAAATCGAAATTCCGGATGTGGGTGAATTTACGATCGTCTAGCCCGCTAAGTAAATTAATTAAAAAGTTTATAATTTTGAACTTCGATAACTGTCTAGCTCCGGCGCCTACCCCCTCGAGGTCACAAGCCAATCCTCCCAAAAAGGCAAAGAACGCCTTTTCTTGAGGCTCGTCTTGTGCTTGTCGTGGGTGGGCAAGGCGCCTCCGCTTTTCTTATTATCTAAAAGGATGTAGCGTCTATGCATATAGAGCAGTTGCTATTAAAAAATTACCGGAATTACGAAGAGCTTGAAGTTAATTTCGAAAATAAAGTGAATGTAATTTTGGGAGAGAATGCCCAGGGAAAAACAAATGTCATGGAATCGATCTATGTCCTGGCCATGGCAAAGTCCCATCGGACATCAAATGACAAAGATCTTATTCGCTGGGATCAGGAATATGCTAAAATAGAAGGAAGGGTCCAAAAAAGGCAAGGATCCCTGCCCATGCAATTAGTCATCAGCAAAAAAGGCAAAAAAGCCAAATGCAATCATATAGAGCAGCAGAAATTAAGCCAGTATGTCGGCAATATGAATGTTGTGATGTTCGCGCCTGAAGATCTCCACCTTGTGAAAGGGAGCCCTCAAATAAGGCGTCGTTTTATTGATATGGAGATTGGGCAGGTTTCACCTGTCTATTTGCATGATATCAGCCAGTATCAGAAAATCCTCCAGCAGCGCAACCACTACCTGAAAATGCTCCAGATCAAAAAGCAGACCGACCATACCATGCTTGAGATTTTAACAGAGCAATTTATTGAAATGGCTGCAAAGATTGTTTCAAAGCGTTACGAGTTCCTCAGACTCCTCGAGAATTGGGCACAGCCGATTCATGAAGGAATTTCAAGAGGGCTTGAAACCTTGAAAATTGAGTACAAGCCTTCTGCCGAGGTATCAGAAGAACAAGATTTGTCGAAAATGGTTAAAGTATACCAGGATAAATTTGCGAAAGTGAAAAACAGGGAAATAGACCGCGGTGTCACCATGTTTGGACCGCATCGCGATGACCTGATTTTCCATGTGAACGGGCGAGATGTGCAAACATTCGGTTCACAGGGGCAGCAAAGAACGACAGCTCTGTCGGTTAAGCTTGCCGAAATCGAACTGATCCATTCTGAAATTGGAGAATATCCCATTCTGCTGCTGGATGACGTCCTCTCGGAATTGGATGATTATCGCCAATCTCATTTATTAAATACCATTCAAGGGAAAGTACAGACGTTTGTCACTACTACTAGCGTTGATGGAATAGACCACCAGACGCTTAAAGAAGCAGCAGCGTTCAGTGTTGAGGCAGGGAGAATCAAGAAGATTCAGTGAGGTGATCGCATGTACATCCATATAGGTGAAGATGTGTTGGTCCGGGCAAGGGATATTGTCGCCATTATTGATAAAGAAACAGCCCTTGCTTCCGAGTATGCGGAAGAACGTAAGGAGGACCTGGAGGAGTCAGTAGTGAACCTCGCAAAAGGTTCCTATAAATCTGTGGTTGTCACAACAGAAAAGATCTATTTTTCTCCGCTATCCTCAGGTACATTAAAAAAACGATCCCATAAATTAAGTGTTCACGAATTTTAAAGAAATGCAGGACTGCCGGAAGAACTTCCCTGATGGAACGAAAGGCAAGTCAGTGAAAACTACAGTTTGGCTCATCTTAAAGCCAGGCTTTTTTATAGATTAGTGAAATGGAAAGTGTAGGTGACCGATGTGGCAATGGAGCAAAAGGCAGTGCAGGAACAATCCTATGATGAGAATCAGATACAGGTACTGGAAGGTCTGGAAGCAGTTCGGAAGCGTCCGGGAATGTATATCGGTTCAACAAGTGCCAAAGGGCTTCACCATCTTGTTTGGGAAATAGTCGATAATAGTATTGATGAAGCACTGGCAGGCTACTGTTCTGAAATCAATGTGATTATCGAAAAGGATAATAGTATTACGGTAGTGGATAACGGACGCGGTATTCCAGTCGGAATCCACGAAAAAATGGGACGACCGGCAGTAGAAGTCATTATGACGGTTCTGCATGCAGGCGGTAAATTCGGAGGCGGAGGATATAAGGTTTCCGGTGGTCTGCATGGTGTTGGTGCTTCTGTAGTTAATGCTCTCTCAACTGTGCTCGAAGTATTTGTTCATCGTGATGGACAGAAATATTATCAGAAGTTTGAGCGCGGAGTCCCTAGTGCCGATCTGGAAGTGATTGGGGAAACAGATCATACTGGAACAACCATCCATTTTAAGCCGGACAGTGAAATCTTCACTGAAACGCTTGAATATGATTATGAAACACTTGCAAATCGAATCCGTGAATTGGCATTCCTAAACAGAGGATTAAAGATCACGATTGAGGACAAGCGTGAAGAAAACAAGAAAAGTGAATATATGTACGAGGGCGGAATTAAATCGTACGTTGAGCATTTGAACAGAACGAAGGAAGTTCTTCATGAAGAGCCTATTTACATTGATGGTGAACGCGAAGGCATCACTGTTGAAGTATCCATCCAGTATAATGATGGATTTACAAGCAATATCTATTCTTTTGCCAATAATATTCACACCTATGAAGGCGGTACGCATGAATCCGGCTTTAAGACAGCCTTAACAAGGGTTATCAACGACTATGCACGCAAGAATGGCGTCTTTAAAGAGAGTGACGCAAACCTTTCCGGTGAAGATGTCCGTGAAGGCTTAACGGCTATTGTATCCGTTAAACATCCTGATCCTCAGTTTGAAGGGCAGACGAAAACGAAGCTTGGAAACTCAGAGGTGCGTGCAGCAACCGATACAATTTTCTCTGAAGCTCTTGAGAAATTCATGCTCGAAAATCCGACGGTAGCCAGAAAAATTGTCGAAAAAGGGCTTATGGCAGCACGAGCAAGACTGGCCGCCAAAAAAGCAAGGGAGCTTACAAGAAGAAAGAGTGCTCTTGAAGTATCCAGCCTGCCTGGTAAACTCGCTGACTGTTCATCTAAAGATCCTTCTATAAGCGAACTTTATGTGGTTGAGGGTGACTCTGCGGGCGGATCTGCCAAGCAGGGGCGTGACCGTCATTTCCAGGCGATCCTTCCCCTAAGAGGAAAGATCCTGAACGTAGAAAAAGCCCGCCTGGATAAAATCCTGTCCAATAATGAGGTCCGTGCGATTATTACCGCAATCGGAACCGGGATAGGCGAAGATTTTGATATCTCCAGGGCCCGCTATCATAAAATTGTCATCATGACGGATGCAGATGTCGATGGTGCACATATCCGCACGTTATTATTAACGTTCTTTTACCGTTATATGAGGCAGATTATTGAAGCTGGCTATATCTATATTGCCCAGCCGCCTCTTTACAAGATCCAGCAGGGCAAAAAGATTGAATATGCCTATAATGACCGCGAGCTGGATAAGATTCTTGGTGAACTTCCGAGCCAGCCTAAGCCGGGAATTCAGCGTTATAAGGGACTTGGGGAAATGAACCCGGGCCAGCTTTGGGAAACGACAATGAATCCGGAATCAAGAACCCTTCTCCAGGTAAATCTTGAGGATGCCATCGAAGCTGACGAAACGTTTGAAATCCTAATGGGTGACAAAGTAGAGCCTCGCCGGAACTTTATCGAAGAAAATGCGGTTTATGTAAAGAATTTGGATATTTAATTGTAAAAGCAAACCTAAAGCACGGCAGCGCGCCTTCGCTTTCTTTCAGGATAGAGGTTCTCTATCCTGCTTTTACATAATTGGTTTATTCTTTCTTATTTAATGCCCCAAGTGCGTCTAATTTATGAAAAAAGCAGAAGCTGTATGGAAAGACCATACAGGTTTCAGCTAAACGAAGTGACAAACGGATGACAGTTCATCCTGCGTCTCTTTAAAGGAGGTTCCTTTAAATGGCCGATACACCGAATTCTCAAGTAAAAGAAATTAATATTAGCCAGGAAATGCGTTCATCATTCCTGGACTATGCCATGAGTGTAATTGTTTCACGTGCCCTTCCGGACGTACGGGATGGTTTAAAGCCGGTTCACCGAAGAATCTTATATGCAATGCATGATTTAGGAATGCATTCTGATAAACCATTTAAAAAATCAGCCCGTATCGTTGGGGAAGTAATCGGTAAATATCACCCGCACGGTGACTCCGCAGTATATGACACGATGGTGCGTATGGCTCAGGATTTCAACTATCGCTATATGCTTGTTGATGGACACGGAAACTTCGGGTCTGTCGATGGTGACGCTGCAGCTGCGATGCGTTATACTGAGGCACGCATGTCCAAAATCTCTATGGAGCTTTTGCGCGATATTAATAAAGACACGATTGATTACCAGGATAACTATGATGGTGCTGAGAAAGAACCAGTTGTTATGCCTGCGCGTTTCCCAAACCTTCTCGTAAACGGAACGTCTGGAATTGCAGTTGGTATGGCGACCAATATTCCGCCACATCAGCTTGGCGAAGTAATTGATGGAGTCCTTGCCATCAGCCAGGAGCCGGATCTCACTGTTCAGGAACTCATGGAAATCATTCCAGGTCCAGACTTCCCGACTGCCGGTCTCATTCTTGGACGGAGCGGCATCCGCAAAGCTTACGAAACAGGCCGCGGTTCCATTACATTAAGGGCCAAAGTGGAAATTGAGCAGAAGTCCAACGGAAAAGAAGTTATCATTGTTAATGAAATTCCTTACCAAGTGAATAAAGCTAAACTGATTGAAAAAATTGCCGAACTGGTTCGGGATAAACGAATTGATGGCATTACCGACCTGCGTGATGAATCAGATCGAAACGGTATGCGCATTGTGATCGAGGTCCGTAAAGATGCGAATGCCAATGTTCTGCTGAACAACCTTTATAAACAGACGGCTCTGCAGACAAGCTTCGGGATAAACCTGCTTGCGCTTGTAGATGGCCAGCCTAAGGTTCTGAATCTCAAACAGTGTCTGCAGCATTATCTGGATCACCAAAAGGTTGTAATCCGCCGCAGAACAGAATTCGAATTGAAAAAGGCAGAAGCCCGTGCACACATTTTGGAAGGTTTAAGGATTGCCCTTGATCATCTGGATGAAGTAATCAACCTTATCCGCAGTTCTCAAACAACCGATATCGCACGTGAAGGCTTAATGACCAAGTTCAATCTTTCTGAAAAGCAGGCCCAGGCGATCCTAGATATGCGTCTCCAGCGTTTGACTGGCTTAGAGCGCGAAAAGATTGAAGACGAATATTCAAGCCTTGTCGCATTGATTGCCGAATTAAAAGCTATTTTGGCTGATGAAGAAAAAGTATTGGAAATTATCCGAGAAGAGTTAACCGAAGTAAAAGAGAGATTCAACGATAAACGCCGTACAGAAATAGTTGCCGGCGGCATCGAACAAATTGAAGACGAAGATCTAATTCCGCGTGAGAATATTGTTCTTACTTTAACTCATAAGGGATACATCAAGCGTCTTCCTGTCTCCACTTACCGTGCCCAAAAACGCGGAGGGCGGGGAATCCAGGGAATGGGAACCAATGAGGATGACTTTGTTGAACACCTCATTACCACTTCCACACACGATACCATCCTTTTCTTCACGAACAAAGGGAAGGTGTATCGCGCTAAAGGGTATGAAATTCCTGAATTCAGCCGTACTGCGAAAGGAATACCAATCATTAACCTTCTTGGAGTGGACAAAGATGAGTGGGTAAATGCAATTATTCCTGTTGAAGAATTTGCCGATGATTGGTTCCTGTTCTTCACCACTAAACAAGGGATTTCCAAGCGTTCACCATTATCATCCTTTGCCAATATCCGTAATAATGGCTTAATTGCCCTGAATCTTCGCGAAGATGATGAATTAATTTCGGTGCGTCTGACAGATGGCAGCAAGGAGATCATTATTGGAACCAGCCATGGCATGCTGATCCGATTCCCAGAAGAAGATGTTCGTTCAATGGGAAGAACAGCTACTGGTGTTAAAGGAATCAGCTTAAGTGCCGGTGATGAAGTTGTTGGGATGGAAGTCCTTGAGGATGACAGCCAGATCCTGATCGTAACCAAAAACGGTTATGGAAAACGCACTCCTGCCGGAGAATACCGTGTTCAGGGAAGAGGCGGTAAAGGAATCAAGACCTGCAACATCACAGATAAGAACGGAAGCCTCGTTTCCATGAAAGCTGTCACAGGAGAAGAAGACGTTATGCTTATTACAACAGGCGGCGTACTAATCCGAATGGCAGTGAACGATATTTCCACTATGGGAAGAAACACGCAAGGTGTCAGACTCATCCGTATAAATGAAGATGCTGACGAAGCGGTATCCACTGTAGCAAAAGTTGAAAAAGAAGAGGAAAAAGATGAAGAAGAATTAACAAAGCCTCTTGAAGATGCCAATTCACTTCCTGAAGAAGAAGTAAATGGAGATAATAGCGAAGAATAAATTTTAAGGAACACAGATTTGTGTTCCTTTTTTTTGTCCAAATAATGTAAAATAGTATAAAAGACTCATTACATATGGGGTGTGGAAATGGTGCGAGTACCAATACAGGAATTAAGAGAGGGCTGTATTTTAACACAGGATGTTTTCAGTTTGACGAATCGCCCTATTATCAGCCAAAAAACAGTGCTGACGAAGGAACTGCTGGATATTATGAAAATATTCCTGATTGATGAAGCGGAAGTTGAAACCACCATGGTTAACGGAAAGCCTTTTGCTTCTGCAGGAAGCTTGGAAGAAGCTGAGGAACTGACAGAATCAAATGAATTAGGTTTTTTAAATACATTCTTAACAGGTGTTCAAAACTTCAAAAGAGAATTTGTGTCCTGGCAATCAGGTCTTCCGGTGGATATTGCAAAAATAAGAAATATTATGATTCCGCTGATTGAAAAAATGGAGAAAAGCCCCTCCGGAATCTTCTCCCTGCATCACCTTTCTACGAATGAAGATTATTTATATCAGCATTCTGTTGCCGTGGGAATGATCAGTGCCTTTATAGGGAAAAAACTGAGTTTGAATAAGGGGGAAATTGTCCAGCTTGCCCTGGGAGGCTGCCTAGCAGATGCAGGCATGGCGAAGATAAACCCATCCATCCTGCATAAAAGCACTTCATTAAACTCCGAAGAATTTGAAGAAATAAAAAGGCATTCAACCCTTAGCTTTAAAATGGTTCAGAATATATCACTATTAAGAGAAAGCACTAAAATCGGCATTATCCAGCACCATGAGCGGCTGGATGGCAGCGGCTATCCGTTTGGAGAACAAAGCAGCAAAATCAATCAGGCTGGGAGAATCATTGCAGCAGCGGATGCATTTCATGCCATGACCTCTCAAAGACTCTACAGACGGAAACAATCTCCATTTAAAGTGCTTGAAATGCTGATTCAGGATAGCTTCGGCAAATATGACATCCCATCCATTCAAGCTCTGGGTTCCGGCATCATGAACTTTTCCATTGGCAGTATGGTGAAGCTCTCAGATGGCCAGACGGCAGAAATACTTTTTATAGAAGGTAAATCACCTACGAGACCGCTTGTGAAACTGGTAGAAACCGGCGAAATAATTCAATTAGAGAAAAACCGCCAGTTATATATTGATGAAGTATTAAAATGACTGCATACCGCGGTCTTTTTTATTTGGCTCTGCTAAGACTCGATGCTGAATACAACAGACAAATTAAACAGACCTTACTTTTGAAAAAAGATATAGATTCTATTAAAAAGTGCTTGCAATTAATAGATAAGAGCTGGTATACTAATTCAAGTCAGCAAGAGATGAACATCATCATTTGATGAGATAAAAAAACTTGTTGACATTGATTATCAGAAATGATATATTAATTAAGTCGCCTCAAGCGGCAGATTGATCTTTGAAAACTGAACGAACAAAAACGTCAACGTTAATTCTTTAGTCTTTTTTGAAAAGACAACTTATGAGCTTAATCAACTCTTATATGGAGAGTTTGATCCTGGCTCAGGACGAACGCTGGCGGCGTGCCTAATACATGCAAGTCGAGCGGACAGATGGGAGCTTGCTCCCTGAAGTCAGCGGCGGACGGGTGAGTAACACGTGGGCAACCTGCCTGTAAGACTGGGATAACTCCGGGAAACCGGGGCTAATACCGGATAATTCTTTCCCTCACATGAGGGAAAGCTGAAAGATGGTTTCGGCTATCACTTACAGATGGGCCCGCGGCGCATTAGCTAGTTGGTGAGGTAACGGCTCACCAAGGCAACGATGCGTAGCCGACCTGAGAGGGTGATCGGCCACACTGGGACTGAGACACGGCCCAGACTCCTACGGGAGGCAGCAGTAGGGAATCTTCCGCAATGGACGAAAGTCTGACGGAGCAACGCCGCGTGAGTGATGAAGGTTTTCGGATCGTAAAACTCTGTTGTTAGGGAAGAACAAGTACCGGAGTAACTGCCGGTACCTTGACGGTACCTAACCAGAAAGCCACGGCTAACTACGTGCCAGCAGCCGCGGTAATACGTAGGTGGCAAGCGTTGTCCGGAATTATTGGGCGTAAAGCGCGCGCAGGCGGTTCCTTAAGTCTGATGTGAAAGCCCCCGGCTCAACCGGGGAGGGTCATTGGAAACTGGGGAACTTGAGTGCAGAAGAGAAGAGTGGAATTCCACGTGTAGCGGTGAAATGCGTAGAGATGTGGAGGAACACCAGTGGCGAAGGCGACTCTTTGGTCTGTAACTGACGCTGAGGCGCGAAAGCGTGGGGAGCAAACAGGATTAGATACCCTGGTAGTCCACGCCGTAAACGATGAGTGCTAAGTGTTAGAGGGTTTCCGCCCTTTAGTGCTGCAGCAAACGCATTAAGCACTCCGCCTGGGGAGTACGGCCGCAAGGCTGAAACTCAAAGGAATTGACGGGGGCCCGCACAAGCGGTGGAGCATGTGGTTTAATTCGAAGCAACGCGAAGAACCTTACCAGGTCTTGACATCTCCTGACAACCCTAGAGATAGGGCGTTCCCCTTCGGGGGACAGGATGACAGGTGGTGCATGGTTGTCGTCAGCTCGTGTCGTGAGATGTTGGGTTAAGTCCCGCAACGAGCGCAACCCTTGATCTTAGTTGCCAGCATTCAGTTGGGCACTCTAAGGTGACTGCCGGTGACAAACCGGAGGAAGGTGGGGATGACGTCAAATCATCATGCCCCTTATGACCTGGGCTACACACGTGCTACAATGGATGGTACAAAGGGCTGCGAGACCGCGAGGTTAAGCGAATCCCATAAAACCATTCTCAGTTCGGATTGCAGGCTGCAACTCGCCTGCATGAAGCCGGAATCGCTAGTAATCGCGGATCAGCATGCCGCGGTGAATACGTTCCCGGGCCTTGTACACACCGCCCGTCACACCACGAGAGTTTGTAACACCCGAAGTCGGTGGGGTAACCTTTTGGAGCCAGCCGCCTAAGGTGGGACAGATGATTGGGGTGAAGTCGTAACAAGGTAGCCGTATCGGAAGGTGCGGCTGGATCACCTCCTTTCTAAGGATATTTACATGAAACGTGACGCGTTTTGTTCGTTCAGTTTTGAGAGTTCAATCTCTCACATTTTAATACTTTACCTATTATGTGGGCCTATAGCTCAGCTGGTTAGAGCGCACGCCTGATAAGCGTGAGGTCGATGGTTCGAGTCCATTTAGGCCCACCATCTCATATAATGGGGCCTTAGCTCAGCTGGGAGAGCGCCTGCTTTGCACGCAGGAGGTCAGCGGTTCGATCCCGCTAGGCTCCACCAACCATAACGAATCCATTCGTTATTTTTTGTTCCTTGAAAACTAGATAATGTTAATGAAGAAGCAATAACCGAGTAATCGCCATCTTAGTTTTTTTCTCTTATTTTGAAAATAAGTAAGAGCACAAACCATGAGGACGATGAGCGGCAAGGAGATCAAGGAAGCGACCGAGTGAGCACCGGAGCGTACTTCAGTACGTGAGGAGCGGAGCGAGAGAGCTGACGCAGAGATCCGCAGTCGATCAGCGGCCGAAGTAGGTTAAGTTAGAAAGGGCGCACGGTGAATGCCTTGGCACTAGGAGCCGATGAAGGACGGTACTAACACCGATATGCTTCGGGGAGCTGTAAGTAAGCTTTGATCCGGAGATTTCCGAATGGGGAAACCCCCTATCCGTAATGGGATAGGATCTTTACCTGAATACATAGGGTATAGAAGGCAGACCCGGGGAACTGAAACATCTAAGTACCCGGAGGAAGAGAAAGCAAACGCGATTCCCTGAGTAGCGGCGAGCGAAACGGGATTAGCCCAAACCAAGAGGCTTGCCTCTTGGGGTTGTAGGACACTCTACACGGAGTTACAAAGGAACGAGGTAAATGAACAGGTCTGGAAAGGCCGGCCAGAGAAGGTAAAAGCCCTGTAGTTGAAACTTCGTTCCCTCCAGAGTGGATCCTGAGTACGGCGGGACACGAGAAATCCCGTCGGAAGCAGGGAGGACCATCTCCCAAGGCTAAATACTCCCTAGTGACCGATAGTGAACCAGTACCGTGAGGGAAAGGTGAAAAGCACCCCGGAAGGGGAGTGAAAGAGATCCTGAAACCGTGTGCCTACAAGTAGTTAGAGCCCGTTAATGGGTGATAGCGTGCCTTTTGTAGAATGAACCGGCGAGTTACGATTACATGCGAGGTTAAGTTGATGAGACGGAGCCGCAGCGAAAGCGAGTCTGAATAGGGCGAATGAGTATGTGGTCGTAGACCCGAAACCAGGTGATCTACCCATGTCCAGGGTGAAGTCCAGGTAACACTGGATGGAGGCCCGAACCCACGCACGTTGAAAAGTGCGGGGATGAGGTGTGGGTAGCGGAGAAATTCCAATCGAACTTGGAGATAGCTGGTTCTCTCCGAAATAGCTTTAGGGCTAGCCTCATGTAGTAAGAGTCTTGGAGGTAGAGCACTGTTTGGACTAGGGGCCCCCATCGGGTTACCGAATTCAGACAAACTCCGAATGCCAAAGACTTATCCATGGGAGTCAGACTGCGAGTGATAAGATCCGTAGTCAAGAGGGAAACAGCCCAGACCACCAGCTAAGGTCCCAAAGTATACGTTAAGTGGAAAAGGATGTGGAGTTGCTTAGACAACCAGGATGTTGGCTTAGAAGCAGCCACCATTTAAAGAGTGCGTAATAGCTCACTGGTCGAGTGACTCCGCGCCGAAAATGTACCGGGGCTAAACGTATCACCGAAGCTGTGGATTGACATCTTACGATGTCAGTGGTAGGAGAGCGTTCTAAGGGCGTTGAAGCCAGACCGCAAGGACTGGTGGAGCGCTTAGAAGTGAGAATGCCGGTATGAGTAGCGAAAGATGGGTGAGAATCCCATCCACCGAATGCCTAAGGTTTCCTGAGGAAGGCTCGTCCGCTCAGGGTTAGTCGGGACCTAAGCCGAGGCTGAAAAGCGTAGGCGATGGACAACAGGTTGATATTCCTGTACCACCTCTTTACCGTTTGAGCAATGGGGGGACGCAGGAGGATAGGGTAAGCACGCTGCTGGATTAGCGTGTCCAAGCAGTTAGGCCGGTAACGAGGCAAATCCCGTTACCACATAGGCTGAGCTGTGACGGCGAGGGAAATTTAGTACCGAAGTTCCTGATTCCACACTGCCAAGAAAAGCCTCTAGCGAGGGAAAAGGTGCCCGTACCGCAAACCGACACAGGTAGGCGAGGAGAGAATCCTAAGGTGAGCGAGAGAACTCTCGTTAAGGAACTCGGCAAAATGACCCCGTAACTTCGGGAGAAGGGGTGCTCATTAGGGTGAATAGCCCTGATGAGCCGCAGTGAATAGGCCCAGGCGACTGTTTAGCAAAAACACAGGTCTCTGCGAAGCCGCAAGGCGAAGTATAGGGGCTGACGCCTGCCCGGTGCTGGAAGGTTAAGAGGAGAGGTTAGCGCAAGCGAAGCTTTGAATCGAAGCCCCAGTAAACGGCGGCCGTAACTATAACGGTCCTAAGGTAGCGAAATTCCTTGTCGGGTAAGTTCCGACCCGCACGAAAGGCGTAACGATCTGGGCACTGTCTCAACGAGAGACTCGGTGAAATTATAGTACCTGTGAAGATGCAGGTTACCCGCGACAGGACGGAAAGACCCCGTGGAGCTTTACTGTAGCCTGATATTGAATTTTGGTACAGCTTGTACAGGATAGGTAGGAGCCTGAGAAGCCGGAGCGCCAGCTTCGGTGGAGGCGTCGGTGGGATACTACCCTGGCTGTATTGAAATTCTAACCCGCGCCCCTTATCGGGGCGGGAGACAGTGTCAGGTGGGCAGTTTGACTGGGGCGGTCGCCTCCTAAAAAGTAACGGAGGCGCCCAAAGGTTCCCTCAGAATGGTTGGAAATCATTCGCAGAGTGTAAAGGCACAAGGGAGCTTGACTGCGAGACCTACAAGTCGAGCAGGGACGAAAGTCGGGCTTAGTGATCCGGTGGTTCCGCATGGAAGGGCCATCGCTCAACGGATAAAAGCTACCCCGGGGATAACAGGCTTATCTCCCCCAAGAGTCCACATCGACGGGGAGGTTTGGCACCTCGATGTCGGCTCATCGCATCCTGGGGCTGTAGTCGGTCCCAAGGGTTGGGCTGTTCGCCCATTAAAGCGGTACGCGAGCTGGGTTCAGAACGTCGTGAGACAGTTCGGTCCCTATCCGTCGTGGGCGCAGGAAATTTGAGAGGAGCTGTCCTTAGTACGAGAGGACCGGGATGGACGCACCGCTGGTGTACCAGTTGTCTTGCCAAAGGCATCGCTGGGTAGCTATGTGCGGAAGGGATAAGTGCTGAAAGCATCTAAGCATGAAGCCCCCCTCGAGATGAGATTTCCCATAGCGTCAAGCTAGTAAGATCCCTGAAAGATGATCAGGTTGATAGGTCAGAGGTGGAAGCGTGGCGACATGTGGAGCTGACTGATACTAATCGATCGAGGACTTAACCAAAACGAAAAGCGGAGGCGACTGTTCAACTTCGAGAGACGTTGGAGAGCCGGCCATTCAAATCCTGGTTTTGGGATTTGGAGGGACGGATCGAAACGGCCGAGAAGTTAGGAGCCGAAGCTAGACAAGTCATTGGTGAATACTCGGCAAATACTTCTTCATACATTATCTAGTTTTGAGGGAACGAAGTTTCTTCAACCAAATAGTCCGGTGGCGATAGCGAGAAGGTCACACCCGTTCCCATACCGAACACGGAAGTTAAGCTTCTCAGCGCCGATGGTAGTTGGGGGCTGTCCCCCTGTGAGAGTAGGACGCTGCCGGGCATATGAAAGAGCACCTGATGAGTGCTCTTTTTTTGTATGTGGATGATTTATTGAATCCAAATATCTTCTTACTCATCTTTTTATGAAAAATGCATATATGCGTCACTTCAGCTAAAAAAATGCGCCACTTTCACTCATATATGTGCCAAAATTAAATGATATGCGCCACTCTTTATTCCGCCGTCTGTTTTAAAAGTCAAATCTGTTTGCAGCAAAGATGAAGTGTGCCAAATGTGAAATAAAAATCAAAACATGCGAGATAAAATCGAATTCCTGCTAGTTAAATCAAAAACCTGTTACATAAAATCCAATACATGATGGATCAAATCCGATTCATGCCAGATAAGCCCTACGGAATGCCTCAGATAAATCCCCAGTCTACAAGCAAGCATCCTTCCACTCTGCTATCCCTAAATTGCCCGCAAAAATCAGGTTACACATGCACAGGAAATCCGCGATCACTATCATCTTCCAGCTGCTTAGTGTTTCTTATCAGCCAAATATTGATAAATCAGATATAGCCCCTTTGAGGATGTAATCTGTAGAAAAGTCTGAATAAAGGGATAGTCTTTATTAGGCATCATTTTGATGAGTTCGCTCCACCATTCTGTTTCGTAGCGGGCAATCATGCTTAAGTTATACAGCAGCAGGAAATGAATAAGAAGTTCAGGAAAATCAATCAGACCGTCTTTAGCAAGCGGAAAGAAAAACTTTCCGGCATCAAGACTATATCTTAAGGGCTTATAATTATATGTATTCAAGTTTTTTGCAGAAAATTTAAGGTCTAATCCCGCTGACTCCTGAAAGCATATATTAAAGTCTGATTTTGACTGCAGGTATTCAACAAAGCGGGACTCGGTCATATGAAAGCGATCGAGGATCATTCTTGGCAAAATGAATACATCCTTTTCCAGCTCTGCTTCAAGAAAAGTAGTTCGGCCCTCTGTCTGGCTGTATAAATAGTTAAGCTCGGGAATTTGGCCAAATAACTCTCCCATCGTTGTTTTTTCGCCTTCCAAATGTTTCATGTGGAACAATTTTTCTCCCATATAGGGGAAAAGCCCGCTTTTTTGAAATTTCACTTCGTCCTGAAAAAAATTATATTGCTGCTTTTTTCTTTTCCTGGTGGAGACCCCGTGTGCCAAAACAGAAGTGGTTTCCGGATAATTAGGGTCTACTGTCAGAATGCAGGCCTTAACAAGGTGAACAAGTCCATAAAAAAAGAGAATCGGCTTGATAACCAATGGTGCCTTCTCTGCCTGCTCGTAGTATACTTGTCCGTGTTCTAGATAGTATATAAAAGGGTAACTGTTTTCATAGCTCTTTTGTTCAGCCTGATCCAGGTTTTGCTTTTGGTAGCATTTCTTTAAAAATTCCTGTGAAGTGTTCGCAGAAAAGAAGTATAAAAAGGAGTTTTTAAGGTCAAATGAATGTATCACAGTGAAACCTCCGAATCTTTTGAAAAATCCAACATATTAATCCGTCCTTGACAGTATTTTGTCCAATTGATAACCTACTAATAATATTTTCGAGTCCAGGAGGTCAAAAAAGATGTGGGAAACTAAGTTTGCAAAAGAAGGTTTAACTTTTGATGATGTTTTACTGGTTCCATCGAAATCAGAGGTGCTTCCTCGTGATGTCAGCCTTAAAGTAAATTTGACTGAAAAGATTGCACTCAACATTCCAGTAATCAGTGCCGGAATGGATACGGTAACTGAAGCTGAAATGGCGATCGCTATGGCTCGCCAGGGCGGTTTGGGGGTTATCCATAAGAACATGTCCATTGAACAGCAGGCTGATCAGGTGGATAAAGTAAAGCGTTCAGAAAGCGGCGTTATTACTGACCCATTCTTTCTAACTCCAGAACAGCAGGTATTTGACGCAGAGCATTTAATGGGCAAGTACCGGATTTCCGGTGTGCCAATCGTTAATAATAATGAGGAACAAAAGCTTGTCGGCATTCTGACTAACCGTGACCTCCGATTCATTCAGGACTATTCGATAAAAATTTCCGATGTGATGACAAAAGAAAATCTTGTAACAGCTCCAGTTGGTACCACTTTGGATGAGGCAGAAAAAATTCTGCAGCAGCATAAAATTGAAAAATTGCCGCTAGTGGATGATGAAGGTGTTTTAAAAGGTTTAATTACCATTAAGGATATTGAAAAAGTAATTGAGTTTCCAAACTCGGCAAAAGATGAGCGCGGACGCCTGCTGGCAGGTGCAGCGGTCGGCGTAACCGGCGACACGATGAAGCGTGTTGAAATGCTAGTTAAATCACATGTAGATGTCATCGTAGTGGATACAGCACATGGACATTCAAAAGGGGTGCTTGATACCGTACGCGAAATCCGGAACGCTTATCCGGACCTGGCCATTATTGCCGGTAACGTGGCAACAGCTGAAGCGACAAAGGATTTGATTGAAGCAGGCGCAGATATCGTGAAAGTGGGAATCGGGCCTGGATCCATTTGTACAACACGTGTTGTTGCAGGTGTAGGTGTACCGCAAATTACAGCTGTATATGATTGTGCAACAGAAGCACGCAAGCATGGCAAATCAATCATCGCCGATGGCGGAATCAAATATTCAGGAGATATCGTGAAAGCATTGGCAGCAGGCGGACATGCCGTTATGCTTGGAAGCCTTCTTGCAGGAGTTTCTGAAAGCCCTGGCGAAACGGAAATTTTCCAGGGACGCCGATTCAAGGTATACAGAGGAATGGGTTCTGTTGCAGCCATGGAAAAAGGTTCAAAAGACCGTTACTTCCAGGAAGATAATAAAAAGTTTGTTCCAGAGGGAATCGAAGGGCGCATTGCTTATAAAGGGCCTTTAGCCGATACCATCTACCAGCTTGTCGGCGGTATCCGTTCTGGAATGGGCTATTGCGGAACAAAGGATCTTCACGACCTCCGTGAAAATGCCCAATTTATTAAAATGACTGGTGCAGGCCTAAGAGAAAGTCATCCTCATGATGTGCAGATCACAAAAGAGGCGCCAAACTACTCACTATAATCAATACAAAGCAGAAGAGGGAAACCTTTTCTGCTTTTTTTTCGTCTCTGATAAAGATGATGGCAGTTTTTTAGCATCCTGCAGCGGAAATCATAGCCAGTTTAACAGAGTCATTTTATCCTAAAATATCCTGGGATCAAACCTAGGAAAATACTAATGCATAACTATGGGACAATCATGCCACGGGGCAGGCAGGAATAGGTAATTACTCTATCTATTCTTTGCACCAGAGTTATGATAAAATAACAAAAGTGTATTAAAACGTTGGAGGGCAGTAAATTGAAGAAAACATTTTACCGTAAGTCTATCGCTGGATTCCTTGCCTTGGTCATGATATTAGGTCTTTTACCTGGTATACATAAAGCTCATGCAGAAGATATCTTAAACATTAATGCAGATGCTGCTATTTTAGTAGATGCAGAGACCGGAAAAATTTTATATCAAAAAAATGCGGATAAAGTACTGGGCATTGCCAGTATGACTAAAATGATGACAGAATACCTGCTTCTTGAAGCCGTTGAAGAAGGCAAAGTGAAGTGGGACCAGGAATATGCAGTAAGTGAATATGTGTGGAAAGTTTCACAGGATCGCAATTTATCAAATGTCCCACTAAGAAGAGACGGAAAATACAATATCCGTGAATTGTATGAAGCAATGGCGATCTACTCTGCAAATGGTGCAACCATCGCAATTGCAGAAACGATTGCCGGTTCTGAGACAAACTTTGTTAAAATGATGAACGAAAAAGCTGCAGAGCTTGGATTAAAGGATTATAAATTTGTCAATTCCAGCGGTTTAAACAACCGTGATTTAAAGGGATCTCCTCCTGCAGGAGGCCCTGAAGAAGAAAACGTGATGTCAGCAAAAGATACAGCGATGCTGGCCAAGGAATTGATTAACCGATTCCCTGAAGTATTGGAAACAGCAAGTACCCCTAGAAAGACGTTCAGAGAGGGTACAGATGATGAAATTAAAATGGAAAACTGGAACTGGATGCTTCCAGAGCTAGTATATGGCTATGAAGGTGCAGATGGCCTTAAAACAGGTACGACTGACTTTGCCGGATACTGCTTTACCGGTACAGCCATGAGAGATGGCAACCGCTACATCAGTGTTGTCATGAACGCTAAAGGTGCGAATGGTCAGGCTACTTACAAATCCAGATTCGATGAAACAAAAAAAATGTTCGACTTTGGTTTCAGCAACTTCACGAAAGAAGAAATCGTTCCTGCCAACTATCAGGTGAAAGGCCAGAAAACAGTGCCTGTTACAAAAGGCAAAGAGGACAAAGTAAAGATTTCTTCTAAAGATGCAATCGAAATGGTTGTAAGAAACGGGGAAAAAGAAAACTATAAGCCTGTTCTTGTTCTTGATAAAGAGAAATTAAATGAAAACGGCGAATTGACAGCTCCTATTAAAAAAGGAGAAAAAATCGGCTATCTAACGATTGAATCGAAAGAGGACGGGAAGATTGAGTTCTTGTCCGATAAAGGCAAAGGCAATATTCAAGTGGATGTCGTAGCCGCTGAAAGTGTTGAAAAAGCAAACTGGTTCGTGCTGACTATGCGCAGCATCGGAGGTTTCTTCGGGGATGTTTGGGGAAGTGTTTCCTCAACTGTAAAAGGTTGGTTTTAAGAAAAAGGGCTTTCCTGTCTTGACAGGAGCCCTTTTTCATTGCATATTTTCAATAGGGAAAATTCCTAGTAAAATAATCTATTTTCCTTTTTTTGAAAAATGATTTTTATCATAATATTTAACCCATCCAAAGCAGATGGTATTTACGAAGGGGGATAAACATGAAGACAGGTACAGATCGTGTTAAACGGGGAATGGCAGAAATGCAAAAAGGCGGCGTTATTATGGACGTTGTTAACGCCGAGCAGGCAAAAATCGCAGAAGAAGCTGGTGCAGTAGCAGTTATGGCACTTGAACGCGTTCCTTCTGATATCCGTGCAGCCGGCGGTGTGGCACGCATGGCAGATCCGCGTATTATGGAAGAAGTAATGGGTGCAGTTTCAATCCCGGTAATGGCAAAAGCGCGTATCGGCCATATTGTAGAAGCTCGTCTGCTTGAAGCGATGGGTGTCGATTACATAGATGAGAGTGAAGTTTTAACTCCTGCTGATGAAGAATACCATCTTAATAAAAGAGACTACACAGTTCCATTCGTTTGCGGATGCCGTGACTTAGGCGAAGCAGCACGCCGTATTGGTGAAGGTGCTTCCATGCTTCGCACAAAGGGTGAGCCTGGAACTGGAAACATCGTTGAAGCTGTCCGCCATATCCGCAAGGTGAATGCACAGGTGCGCAAGGTTGTCGGCATGAACGAAGATGAATTAATGACAGAAGCTAAGCTTCTGGGAGCGCCATATGAGCTTCTTTTGGAAATCAAGAGCCTTGGACGCCTTCCAGTCGTAAACTTCGCAGCAGGCGGCGTTGCAACACCTGCAGATGCAGCTCTAATGATGGAGCTTGGTGCTGATGGAGTGTTCGTAGGATCAGGCATCTTCAAATCTGAAAACCCTGCGAAATTTGCACGTGCCATTGTGGAAGCAACTACACATTACCAGGACTACAAATTAATTGCTGAACTTTCAAAAGAACTAGGCACACCGATGAAGGGAATTGAAATTTCTTCATTGGCTCCTGAAGCTCGTATGCAGGAGCGCGGCTGGTAAGGAGAATTGAACATGATAAAGGTTGGAGTATTAGGGCTGCAGGGCGCGGTCAGAGAGCATGTTCTTTCTGTAGAAGCATCCGGCGCCGAAGCTGTAGTCATCAAACGCAAAGAGCAGCTTGACGAGGTAGACGGGCTTATCTTGCCTGGCGGCGAAAGCACGACCATGAGACGCTTGATTGATAAATATGATTTTATGGACAGCCTTAAGGAGTTTGCGCAATCAGGAAAGCCGATGTTCGGGACATGTGCAGGCTTAATTCTTCTTGCGAATAATATCATTGGCTATGATGAACCGCATATCGGTGTGATGGACGTCCAGGTGGAAAGAAATTCATTTGGCCGCCAGCGCGAAAGCTTCGAGGCGGATGTTGATATTGCCGGAGTGGCAGAAGATTTTGCAGCTGTATTCATTCGTGCACCGCATATTGTGGAGGCTGGAGAGAATGTTGAAATCCTGGCCAAGCACAATGGCCGGATTGTGGCGGCGCGCGAAGGCAGATTCCTCGGATGCTCATTCCATCCGGAACTAACGGATGACCATCGCCTGACAGGCTATTTCGTTGAAATGATCAAAGAGTCCAAGCAATTAACAATTTGAATATTTTGGTTGCAAATGGAACATAATTGTAGTACATTATGAATTACAAAATTCTTATAGCTGAAAAGCAATGAGAGGAACTAGTAACAGGACTTTGTTCTAAAAGAGAGCCGGTGGCTGGTGGAAACCGGTGAATAAACCCTGTGAATCCATCCTCGAGCAAAGCATGGAACACCCGGTACTACTCGGGAAAAGTAAATGCTTTCGGTTAAAACCGTTATGGATTTAAGGTGGAAAGCTCATGCTTTCAACTAGGGTGGCAACGCGGGTAACTCTCGTCCCTTTTTTGGGGACGGGAGTTTTTTGTGTTTTAAACTATTTTCAGGAGGTACTAAAAAATGCTGGACATTAAGTTTTTAAGAACCAATTTTGAAGAAGTGAAAAACAAGCTTCAGCACCGTGGCGAAGATTTAACCGATCTTGGAAAATTCGAAGATCTGGATGTAAAAAGACGTGAGCTAATTGTAGAAGCAGAACAGCTGAAGAGCAAAAGAAATGAAGTATCCCAGCAGGTGGCTGCCTTAAAGCGCGAAAAGCAGGATGCAGACCATTTAATCGCTGAAATGAGAGAAGTCGGCGATAAAATCAAGGCATTGGATGAGGAGCTCCGTACAGTCGAGGAAGAATTGGACCAATTGCTGCTGAGCATTCCGAACATTCCGCATGAAAGTGTGCCTGTCGGCGAAACAGAAGATGATAATGTGGAAATCCGCAAATGGGGAGAAGTCCGTGAATTTGATTTCGAGCCAAAGCCGCACTGGGATGTTGCGACAGATCTTGATCTCCTTGATTTCGAACGTGCGAGCAAAGTAACAGGCAGCCGCTTTGTATTCTACAAAGGCCTTGGTGCCCGCCTTGAGCGAGCCTTATTCAACTTCATGCTTGATTTGCACACAGACGAGCATGGCTATAAGGAGGTTCTTCCTCCGTACATGGTTAACCGTGCAAGCATGACAGGAACAGGACAGCTTCCGAAATTCGAGGAAGATGCATTCCTAATTGAAAGCGAAGATTATTTTCTGATTCCAACCGCTGAGGTGCCTGTCACCAATATGCATAGGGAAGAGATTCTGAATGCAGACGAGCTTCCGATAAACTATGCGGCATTTAGTGCATGCTTCCGTTCTGAAGCGGGTTCTGCCGGCCGTGACACTCGCGGGCTTATCCGCCAGCACCAGTTTAACAAAGTCGAGCTTGTGAAATTTGTTAAGCCAGAAGAGTCTTATGAGGAACTTGAAAAGCTGACAGGACACGCGGAAAAAGTCCTTCAGATGCTTGGCCTTCCATACCGTGTGATGAGCATGTGTACGGGCGATCTTGGATTCACAGCTGCGAAGAAATACGATATCGAAGTTTGGATTCCAAGCTATAACACGTATAGAGAAATATCTTCTTGCAGTAACTTTGAAGGATTCCAGGCAAGACGTGCAAATATCCGCTTCCGCCGCGAGGCAAAAGGCAAGCCGGAGCATGTGCACACACTGAATGGATCTGGCCTTGCGATCGGCCGCACGGTGGCAGCTATTCTAGAAAATTATCAGCAGGCTGACGGAAGTGTCATCATTCCGGAGGTATTGCGTCCGTATATGGGCAATCGCGAAGTTATAAAGCCTTAATTGAAGAGCGGGTTTTGATCCGCTCTTTTTTTTATAAAAATAATGTTGACATGCCTATTTAGAAATGATATAGTATTTCTTGTCGATGCGGAGGAATACCCAAGTCTGGCTGAAGGGATCGGTCTTGAAAACCGACAGGCGGGTCAAACCGCGCAGGGGTTCGAATCCCCTTTCCTCCTCCATTTTAATTGACATCTAACACGCGCATAAAAATTGGAGATACATAAAACCGCTGATGATCAGCGGTTTTTTTGTTATATAATTTCATTCTGTTGAAATTGACAGATAAAAATATTTTTTGGAGGACCGGGGAAAGAATTTCGTCAGCGATTCTCATTTCTGCTAAGTACTCGGGGCCATTAATCAAACAGCAAAAAACCGCCTAAATGGCGGTTATTTTTTTAATAATTGAGTTTGTCTTAAAAAGTAAGAAATGCGCTCTACAATCGGCTCAATGGATTGCTCATTCTGAATGATGTCATAGTCATTGATATTCAGGCGCAGGACCGGGCATGCGTTAAAGCTGTTAATCCAATTTTCATAGCGCTGGTGCATTTCTTCCCAGTAGGAAATAGGTGTCTGCTGCTCCATCGGACGGCCGCGCTCCTGGATGCGGGAAAGAATATCATCAAGGGATCCTTCCAGATAAATAAGCAAATCAGGGTGCGGGAAATAAGGTGTCATCACCATCGCATCAAATAAGCTGGTGTAAGTTTCGTAATCTACCTTTGACATGGTGCCTTTTTCATAATGCATTCTCGCAAATATGCCGGTGTCTTCATAAATGGATCGGTCCTGAACAAAGCCGCCGCCATATTCGAAGATGCGCTTCTGGTCCTTGAACCGTTCCGCCAGGAAGTATACCTGCAGGTGGAAGCTCCAGCGGTTGAAATCTGCATAGAATTTATCCAGGTAAGGGTTCGTATCAACCTTTTCGAAAGAGGTTCGGAACCCCAGTGCGTCCGCAAGCGCATTGGTCATCGTTGATTTTCCGACTCCGACGGTTCCGGCAATCGTGATCACTGCGTTCGAAGGAATCTCGTATTTTTGCCTTAGATTCATAAGTGTATGCTCCTCTTTTTTAATGATGTCGACAATGTATCGAATATATGCATTAAGTCTGATTCATTTTTCACAAAATCCAGCTGATCTCCATTGAAACGGATCACTGGAATATCCGGGTGCTGCCTCTCGAACTCATTCATAGCCGTTTCATAATCAAGGGATAATTGCTCGAGATATAATGGACTGATATTCTTTTCAATTTCACGGCCCCGCAGCTCGATTCGATCGAGCAGTGTTTCAAGGCTTGCATTGAGATAGATAATGACATTCGGCTTTGGCATATCACCTGTCAGAATGTCATAGATCTTCAAATACTTCTGATACTCATTCTGATTTAATGTGCGCTGGGCAAAAATAAGATTCTTGAAAATATGATAATCAGCCACAACAGGCTTTTTTTGAGCAAGGTAGTGATTGTTGATATCAACCAGCTGTTTGTAGCGGTTGCAGAGGAAAAACATTTCAGTCTGAAAGCTCCATTCCTCAATGTTTTCATAGAATTTACCCAAAAAAGGATTTTCATCAACAATTTCTTTTAAGAGTGCATACTGAAATTTTTCAGAAATCGCTTTAGCGAGAGATGTTTTCCCAACGCCAATCGGCCCCTCTACTGTAATAAAAGGTATTCCCCCCATATTGATCGTCCTCCTGCATTGCTTATTTATCTATAGAAACCATTTATAGGTACGTTCCAAAATGACACAAAGCTTATTTTATCACAGTATGGAGTGGATGGGATATGGAATTTAAGCTGGAAATAAGAAAATAAGAGCATATAGTCTGAAAAATAAAAAAGCTGCCTGTAAGCGGCAGCTGCTGAGAGATCAAGCTCTTTTTGTCACGTTGAAGTTTTCTGTAATCAGAAGCCAATTTTGCGGGAAAGAAAGGCCAAGTTTCCAGTAGCTCATTCCCCGCAGCTTCAGTTCCTTGATTAAATCAAATTTGGCCTGGATGGAGCGGGCATCCTCAAACCAGACCTCGTGCCTTTTGCCGTCAGGTGCTGTGTAATTGAAAAATGGCGCCTGCGCCTGGTAATCATATTGAATGGCTGCATTATTTTCTGCAGCGATTTGTATGGCCTGCTGCGGGCTGACTGCTCTTGCAGTGGTGCCCTGAACAAAAGGAAGCGTCCAGTCATAACCATATAGGTTCTGGCCCATCATAATTTTGGAAGAAGGCATCTCACTAATGGCATATTCTAAAACCTGCCGCACTGGGCCAATCGGGGAAACAGCCATTGCAGGGCCTCCACTGTAGCCCCATTCATAGGTCATGATCACGACAAAATCAACAATCTCCCCATGGGCTTTATAATCATGGGCCTCATACCAGAGGCCTTGCTGTTCTGCACTTGTTTTCGGAGCCAATGCTGTAGAAATCAGCCAGCCTTCCTGCTCGAATCTTGCCTTCGCTTTTCTGAGAAAATTGTTATAGGCTTCCCGGTCAGCGGGGCGCAGAAACTCGAAATCAAAATGAATATCCCTGAAGTCATATTTTTTTGCTGTGGCTGTAATGTTATCCAGGAATTTATTCTGAATCGCCATATCATTTAACAATATCCTGCCGAGTTCATCACTGAACTGATCGTTTTCCTGATTGGTAATAACCATCATCAATACATTATTATTGGCTCTCGCTATGGCCGGGAAATCATTCAGAAGCGGCTCCTTCAAAGAACCATCTCGAAGGGCCTGGAAACTGAAAGGTGCCAGATAGGTCAAATAAGGCGCAGCCTCTCTTGCGCTTTCTACCAGTTCAGGGGCGACTGTATCGCCTCTTGGCTCCACATAGGCATTGAACTCTGCGTTCGTTTTCGGGCGTGGCGGGATATAAAGGCGGAACCCCACCTGCAGCGGCTGGCTCACCGAAATCCCATTGACAGATGCGAGCTGCTGATAAGAAATGCCGAACCTTCTTGAAATTGAGTAAAGGCTGTCTCCGGGCTGAACCCAATAAAAGCGTCCTATTATCGGAATAACAAGTGTCTGGCCGATCACCAGATTATTTGGATTGGGAATTTCATTTGCCTCTATCAGATCTTCAACCGTCGTTCCATATGCCTGGGCAATGCCGAACAAAGACTGGTTTTGCTGAACCACATGAATCTGCAATCTATCTCCCTCCCTGAAAAACACGTCTTAGAACACTACTGCCATTTTATGAAGGAAACATAGAAGAAATGTTATAATTGTTTTCAGAGAAAGAAGATATATTGGCCTTTAATACTTTTTCCATCATCTTTAAGGTATTTTCATTATCGTGGTCATCATTAGAAGCGGTGCAGTCATGCGGTATATGTAAATTATATTCTCTCATATAGGCATCATTGGCCGAAAATAGGACACAGATATTGCCAGCGATGCCTGTCATGACAAGCATATTGACGCCGAGCTGGTGCAGAAGGGTATTTAAGGCAGTGCCATAAAAGGCGGAATGCTTAGGTTTTATTAAAAAATAATCATCCGGCGATGGGTGCATCTCATGAAGGATAGGTGCACTGATAGGATTGCGGCAATGAGTCGTAATTGTATCCAGATCAGCCTGCCAGAGATTATAATGATCATTCACATAAATGACAGGGAGATCCTGCTCATAGAAAGCGGTCTTTAATGTATTGATGGGTTTTGCGATATTCAAAGCTTTGTCAGCAAGGATCCTTCCATGGTGGAAATTAAAGTCGTTAATCATGTCAATAATGATAAGAGCCGGTCTATAGGCTTGCGGATTTTTCATGGTATCGCTCCTTTAAGGTTATTTTTTGTAAAAGGGGCGGCTTTTACACAGATGTTAAGAGAAGGAATGAAGATATAATGAGGCAAGCATCATTCACTGAAGATGAACTGTATATGCAGGAGGCCATTAAAGAAGCAAAGCTGGCGGAAGGTCTGGAAGAAGTTCCAATTGGGGCAGTCATTGTTCTGGAAGGGGAAATCATTGCCCGGGCACATAATCTGAGAGAAGTGAATCAGACTGCGATTGCGCATGCAGAACTGCTTGCCATTGATCAGGCATGCAAAAACCTCGGAACCTGGCGGCTGGAGAATGCTGTTCTTTATGTTACCTTAGAGCCTTGTCCGATGTGTTCGGGATCCATTATTCTCTCGCGCATCAAAAAGGTGGTGTATGGGGCTAAGGATCCAAAGGGAGGCTGTGCCGGGACGCTTATGAATCTATTGCAGGATGAGCGGTTCAATCACCAGAGTGAAGTTGTGCCAGGGGTGTTGGAAGAAGAATGCGGCGAGATGCTTTCGAGCTTTTTCAGAGGGTTGCGAAAGCGCAAGAAAGAAGAGAAAAAAAGAAGGCAATTGCTGCAGATGGAACTTGATACAGGAATTGACAATGGTTAGGCATTGCTTTTTCACCTAAATGTTAGTATACTTATAAATGCGTCGGACAAAGACGCAACTAAATATGGTATCAACTTTGCCGTGCTAGGCGGGGAGGTAGCGGTGCCCTGTACTCGCAATCCGCTCTAGCGAGGCTGAATCCCTTCCCGAGGCTGATGTCCTGTAGGGCCTGCCTTAAGTAAGTGGTGTTGACGCCCGGGTCCTGCGCAATGGGAATCCATGAATCATGTCAGGTCCGGAAGGAAGCAGCATTAAGTGGAAGCTCCCATGTGCCGCAGGGTTGCCTGGGCCGAGCTAACTGCTTAAGTAACGCCTATGGGCGTCAGTCGACGGAAGGTGCACGGCAGTTTATATTGTAAATAAAACTCATCCTTTTGCAGGATGGGTTTTTTGTTGTAATTTATTTCGCTCTAGGTTTTGTAAAAAGGAAAATAGATACGTTATAATAGATAAAGGACTATACATAGGAAGGGGGCGTGTCAGTGAGTTATCAAGCTTTATATCGTGTTTGGCGTCCGCAGCAGTTTATCGATGTCGTCGGACAGGAACATGTGACAAAGACTTTGCAAAACGCCCTGCTTCAGGAGAAGATATCACACGCCTATCTGTTTTCCGGCCCCCGCGGAACAGGTAAAACAAGTGCAGCTAAAATTCTCGCAAAGGCTGTTAACTGCGAGAAGGCTCCGGTTACTGAACCGTGCAATGAGTGTGCTGCCTGCAGAGGCATTACAGACGGTTCTATTCCTGATGTCATTGAAATTGATGCTGCATCCAATAATGGTGTAGAAGAAATCAGGGATATCAGGGACAAAGTGAAATATGCCCCGAACGCTGTAAAGTATAAGGTTTACATCGTCGATGAGGTACATATGCTTTCCATTGGCGCTTTCAATGCCCTGTTAAAGACGCTTGAAGAGCCGCCTAAGCATGTCATATTTATTTTAGCCACTACAGAGCCTCATAAAATTCCATTGACGATAATTTCCCGGTGCCAGCGATTCGATTTTAAACGGATTACGGCTCAGGCGATAACAGGGAGAATGAAGCTGATTGCGGATGAAACAGGTGCAGCATATGAGGACCAGGCACTGCAGATCATTGCGAGAGCCGCAGAAGGCGGTATGCGTGATGCCCTTAGCTTGCTTGACCAGGCAATTTCCTTCAGCCAGGATCGTGTTACAGTTGAAGATGCCCTGTCTGTAACAGGTGCTGTGTCACAAGGGTTTCTGAATAAGCTGGCAAGAGCGGTTAAAGACAGGGATGCCGCATCCGGGCTGGGATTTCTGGAAGAGCTCCTTTTTCAGGGGAAAGATCCAGCCCGTTTTATAGAAGACTTTATCCTGTATTACCGGGATATGCTCTTATATAAAGCAGCTCCAAGGCTGGAGGAATCATTGGAAAGAGTCATGCTTGATGAAGAATTCCAGCAGCTTGCCCAGGAAGTGGAGCCGGAAGAGCTCTATGAACTGATTGAGGTGCTGAACAAAGCCCAGCAGGAAATGCGATGGACCAACCATCCGAGGATTTTCCTGGAGGTGGCGATTGTGAAGCTGTGCCAGCTTGAACAGCGAGAGAAATCAGGACAGTCTGCAGACATCAAGCCGCTGATGCAAAAAATTGAACAGCTTCAGCATGAGCTGGCGGAATTAAAGAAAAACGGCATAGCGGTAAAAGATGATGGAGCTCCTGCTGTACAGAAAAAACCGCAGAGAAGTTCACGTAAAGGATTCCAGGCACCAGTAGGAAAAGTGAATGAAGTCCTGAAGCAGGCAACGAAAAACGACCTGGTGGCTGTAAAAAGCCGCTGGGGTGAAATGCTGAATCTGCTTGTTCAAAACCAGATGCGCTCTCAGGCAGCGCTTCTCAATGAAGCAGAACCTGTTGCCGCATCCGAAACAGCTCTTATCGTAAAGTTCAAATATGAAATCCACTGTCAGATGGCCATGGATAATGCGAAATTCCTGGATACACTGGCGAATGTCATGTTTGAGCTATTAGGCAAGAGATTGCAGCTGGTTGGCATTCCGGATGAACAATGGCAAAGTGTCAGGGAGGATTTCCTGCGCAGCCAGCGTGACGGAGATGAGTCTGGTGAGGGCTTCGGCAGAAATGAGGAAGAGCCCCATGTGGCTGAAGCGGTCAAATTATTTGGCGCTGAACTAATTGAAATTAAAGAATAGAAAATAGCTGGAGGTATGTAAAATGCGCGGTGGAATGGGAAATATGCAAAATATGATGAAACAAATGCAGAAAATGCAAAAGAAGATGGCTCAGGCACAGGAAGAGCTTGGCGAAAAAAGAATTGAAGGAACAGCTGGCGGCGGAATGGTGACTGTCATTGTATCCGGACATAAACAAGTATTAGAAGTAAACATCAAAGAAGAAGTTGTTGATCCGGAAGATATTGATATGCTTCAGGACCTTGTTCTGGCGGCAACGAACGATGCACTGAAAAAAGCGGATGACTTAACAAACGACACAATGGGCCAATTTACTAAAGGAATGAACCTGCCGGGAATGTTTTAATAAAACGTCCTGAACGAGTGCTTTCTTGCATGTTTTATCTATAATAGAGTTATGCACGAAAGAACGGACAGGCTGAGCGCCAGCGAACATAGACTGATGGGAATCTTCATCAGTCCGTCATGCTCGCGGCGCTTTTCCTTTTCATATAGGAGGAATTATACATGCACTATCCTGAACCAATATCAAAGCTGATTGACAGCTTTATGAAATTGCCCGGAATCGGCCCAAAAACGGCTGCGCGTCTGGCGTTTTTTGTTTTAAGTATGAAAGAAGATACTGTGCTGGATTTTGCCAAGGCGCTTGTCAATGCGAAAAGAAATTTATCTTACTGCTCTGTCTGCGGCCATATCACTGATCAGGACCCGTGTTATATTTGTGAGGACCAGAGACGCGACCGGTCAGTAATCTGTGTGGTCCAGGATCCGAAAGATGTTATTGCCATGGAAAAGATGAAGGAATATAACGGACTTTATCATGTCCTTCACGGAGCCATTTCACCGATGGATGGAATAGGGCCGGAAGATATCAATATTCCTGATTTATTGAAAAGGCTTCAGGATGAAACAGTACAGGAAATTATTCTTGCCACCAATCCTAATATCGAAGGGGAAGCAACAGCCATGTATATCTCCCGCCTGATTAAGCCATCCGGCATAAAGGCTACCCGGATTGCCCATGGCCTGCCAGTGGGCGGAGACTTAGAGTATGCTGATGAAGTAACGCTATCAAAAGCATTAGAAGGCAGAAGAGAAGTTTAAGTACGGAGGCGGAATTTATGTTTTTTCGCAGGAAAGGATGGCTTCGAAGCGAGTTTGATGAGAAGCTTTTGGAGCAGCTGAACAGATTGAAAACAGATTGGAACAACCAGAAATCGCTAGTGGAAAAGAGCTTTGATCCATCCCCGGAAGCAATCAGCCAGGCGAAGCTGGCCGAAGCTAAGTACTTTTTTCTTTTCAGGGAAGCTAAAAAGAGAAATGTAAGAGTCAGAATGTAGTTTGTTCCCATTGCGGAAAGAA
>NZ_JBBOOC010000001.1:630000-690000 GCF_038002905.1 Cytobacillus sp. FSL W8-0315 | reverse complement strand
CAATAACCGAGTAATCGCCATCTTAGTTTTTTTCTCTTATTTTGAAAATAAGTAAGAGCACAAACCATGAGGACGATGAGCGGCAAGGAGATCAAGGAAGCGACCGAGTGAGCACCGGAGCGTACTTCAGTACGTGAGGAGCGGAGCGAGAGAGCTGACGCAGAGATCCGCAGTCGATCAGCGGCCGAAGTAGGTTAAGTTAGAAAGGGCGCACGGTGAATGCCTTGGCACTAGGAGCCGATGAAGGACGGTACTAACACCGATATGCTTCGGGGAGCTGTAAGTAAGCTTTGATCCGGAGATTTCCGAATGGGGAAACCCCCTATCCGTAATGGGATAGGATCTTTACCTGAATACATAGGGTATAGAAGGCAGACCCGGGGAACTGAAACATCTAAGTACCCGGAGGAAGAGAAAGCAAACGCGATTCCCTGAGTAGCGGCGAGCGAAACGGGATTAGCCCAAACCAAGAGGCTTGCCTCTTGGGGTTGTAGGACACTCTACACGGAGTTACAAAGGAACGAGGTAAATGAACAGGTCTGGAAAGGCCGGCCAGAGAAGGTAAAAGCCCTGTAGTTGAAACTTCGTTCCCTCCAGAGTGGATCCTGAGTACGGCGGGACACGAGAAATCCCGTCGGAAGCAGGGAGGACCATCTCCCAAGGCTAAATACTCCCTAGTGACCGATAGTGAACCAGTACCGTGAGGGAAAGGTGAAAAGCACCCCGGAAGGGGAGTGAAAGAGATCCTGAAACCGTGTGCCTACAAGTAGTTAGAGCCCGTTAATGGGTGATAGCGTGCCTTTTGTAGAATGAACCGGCGAGTTACGATTACATGCGAGGTTAAGTTGATGAGACGGAGCCGCAGCGAAAGCGAGTCTGAATAGGGCGAATGAGTATGTGGTCGTAGACCCGAAACCAGGTGATCTACCCATGTCCAGGGTGAAGTCCAGGTAACACTGGATGGAGGCCCGAACCCACGCACGTTGAAAAGTGCGGGGATGAGGTGTGGGTAGCGGAGAAATTCCAATCGAACTTGGAGATAGCTGGTTCTCTCCGAAATAGCTTTAGGGCTAGCCTCATGTAGTAAGAGTCTTGGAGGTAGAGCACTGTTTGGACTAGGGGCCCCCATCGGGTTACCGAATTCAGACAAACTCCGAATGCCAAAGACTTATCCATGGGAGTCAGACTGCGAGTGATAAGATCCGTAGTCAAGAGGGAAACAGCCCAGACCACCAGCTAAGGTCCCAAAGTATACGTTAAGTGGAAAAGGATGTGGAGTTGCTTAGACAACCAGGATGTTGGCTTAGAAGCAGCCACCATTTAAAGAGTGCGTAATAGCTCACTGGTCGAGTGACTCCGCGCCGAAAATGTACCGGGGCTAAACGTATCACCGAAGCTGTGGATTGACATCTTACGATGTCAGTGGTAGGAGAGCGTTCTAAGGGCGTTGAAGCCAGACCGCAAGGACTGGTGGAGCGCTTAGAAGTGAGAATGCCGGTATGAGTAGCGAAAGATGGGTGAGAATCCCATCCACCGAATGCCTAAGGTTTCCTGAGGAAGGCTCGTCCGCTCAGGGTTAGTCGGGACCTAAGCCGAGGCTGAAAAGCGTAGGCGATGGACAACAGGTTGATATTCCTGTACCACCTCTTTACCGTTTGAGCAATGGGGGGACGCAGGAGGATAGGGTAAGCACGCTGCTGGATTAGCGTGTCCAAGCAGTTAGGCCGGTAACGAGGCAAATCCCGTTACCACATAGGCTGAGCTGTGACGGCGAGGGAAATTTAGTACCGAAGTTCCTGATTCCACACTGCCAAGAAAAGCCTCTAGCGAGGGAAAAGGTGCCCGTACCGCAAACCGACACAGGTAGGCGAGGAGAGAATCCTAAGGTGAGCGAGAGAACTCTCGTTAAGGAACTCGGCAAAATGACCCCGTAACTTCGGGAGAAGGGGTGCTCATTAGGGTGAATAGCCCTGATGAGCCGCAGTGAATAGGCCCAGGCGACTGTTTAGCAAAAACACAGGTCTCTGCGAAGCCGCAAGGCGAAGTATAGGGGCTGACGCCTGCCCGGTGCTGGAAGGTTAAGAGGAGAGGTTAGCGCAAGCGAAGCTTTGAATCGAAGCCCCAGTAAACGGCGGCCGTAACTATAACGGTCCTAAGGTAGCGAAATTCCTTGTCGGGTAAGTTCCGACCCGCACGAAAGGCGTAACGATCTGGGCACTGTCTCAACGAGAGACTCGGTGAAATTATAGTACCTGTGAAGATGCAGGTTACCCGCGACAGGACGGAAAGACCCCGTGGAGCTTTACTGTAGCCTGATATTGAATTTTGGTACAGCTTGTACAGGATAGGTAGGAGCCTGAGAAGCCGGAGCGCCAGCTTCGGTGGAGGCGTCGGTGGGATACTACCCTGGCTGTATTGAAATTCTAACCCGCGCCCCTTATCGGGGCGGGAGACAGTGTCAGGTGGGCAGTTTGACTGGGGCGGTCGCCTCCTAAAAAGTAACGGAGGCGCCCAAAGGTTCCCTCAGAATGGTTGGAAATCATTCGCAGAGTGTAAAGGCACAAGGGAGCTTGACTGCGAGACCTACAAGTCGAGCAGGGACGAAAGTCGGGCTTAGTGATCCGGTGGTTCCGCATGGAAGGGCCATCGCTCAACGGATAAAAGCTACCCCGGGGATAACAGGCTTATCTCCCCCAAGAGTCCACATCGACGGGGAGGTTTGGCACCTCGATGTCGGCTCATCGCATCCTGGGGCTGTAGTCGGTCCCAAGGGTTGGGCTGTTCGCCCATTAAAGCGGTACGCGAGCTGGGTTCAGAACGTCGTGAGACAGTTCGGTCCCTATCCGTCGTGGGCGCAGGAAATTTGAGAGGAGCTGTCCTTAGTACGAGAGGACCGGGATGGACGCACCGCTGGTGTACCAGTTGTCTTGCCAAAGGCATCGCTGGGTAGCTATGTGCGGAAGGGATAAGTGCTGAAAGCATCTAAGCATGAAGCCCCCCTCGAGATGAGATTTCCCATAGCGTCAAGCTAGTAAGATCCCTGAAAGATGATCAGGTTGATAGGTCAGAGGTGGAAGCGTGGCGACATGTGGAGCTGACTGATACTAATCGATCGAGGACTTAACCAAGTTATATGGTTAATACTCGGCAAATACTTCTTCATACATTATCTAGTTTTGAGGGAACGAAGTTTCTTCAACCAAATAGTCCGGTGGCGATAGCGAGAAGGTCACACCCGTTCCCATACCGAACACGGAAGTTAAGCTTCTCAGCGCCGATGGTAGTTGGGGGCTGTCCCCCTGTGAGAGTAGGACGCTGCCGGGCATATGAAAGAGCACCTGATGGGTGCTCTTTTTTTGTATGTGGATGATTTATTAATCCAAATATCTTCTTACTCATCTTTTTATGAAAAATGCATATATGCGTCATTTCAGCTAAAAAAATGCGCCACTTTCACTCATATATGTGCCAAAATTAAATGATATGCGCCACTCTTTATTCCGCCGTCTGTTTTAAAAGTCAAATCTGTTTTCAGCAAAGATGAATTGTGCCAAATGTGAAATAAAAATCAAAACATGCGAGATAAAATCGAATTCCTGCTAGTTAAAATCAAAAACCTGTTACATAAATCCAATTCATGTCAGATAACACTGAGATTAATGACTCAGCGGCCCAACAAACCGGCAAAAAAATAAAAAGCCCCTATCAAAGGGCTTACATTTCAAGAAAATATCTCCGGCATGGTTATTTTCCGCAGTTTCTTTAAGTAATAATTATATTTTGGATTGCTTGTATCCGTGGTGACTAAATCTTTTTCACAATCTGTGCAGATAAAAGAAGTGTATAGATGTATTCCCCTGGTTTTTGCCTGCTCGCATATGACACATTCTTCCCCTGCATGTTTTTTTGCTAATAGCGAACCCAATCACTCCACCTCCATACACTTATTCTGCCCAGATCAATGTTATTGTATACAATTTTTCGAATATTCATTGGCGGGTTTTTTGAGGTTACTTGATTTATATTGTATGATGGAAATCTAATTTGGGTGTATGTCTATAATGGATTTCTTTCATAAATTTCCTTAATCCTTTATGGACTGGCGCAGATATCAACCTAATGTTTCTTTTATAGCACGCACATACTTGTTTTGTTAAAATAGGAGAAGAATCTTAGGAAAGTGATGAAGATATGAATCACGAACAGACTCCATTATGGGAACAGTTAAAAAAACATGCTTCACATCAGCCTGTATCTTTTCATGTGCCGGGACATAAGAACGGTCAACTTGCAGGCGGTGAGGAAGCAGATTATTTTAAAGATATTTTAAAGCTCGATGCTACTGAGCTTAGCGGACTGGATGATTTGCATTCTCCTGAAGGAGTCATTTTGAAAGCGCAAAAGCTGCTTGCCGATTTGTATGGGGTTCCAAAAAGTTTTTTCCTTGTTAACGGATCCACCTCAGGGAATCTCGCCATGGTCATGTCAGCCGCAAAGGAAAATGAGACTGTACTTGTTCAGCGGAATTGCCATAAGTCCATTCTTAATGGCATTACTTTGGCTAGGGCTAAGCCTGTCTTCTTAGCGCCTGAGTTTAATGAAGAGTGGGGCGTTGCCGGGGGAGTAGCTTTAGAGACCGTTAAAGAGGCAATCAGACAAAATCCGGAAGCAAAAGCGCTAATCTTAACCTATCCCAATTATTACGGAATGGTGTTTAACATTGAAAGCATTATTGAGTATGCTCATGATCATGGAGTTCCAGTATTGGTGGATGAAGCGCATGGAGCACATTTGATCGGGGGAGATAGTTTTCCCGCTTCGGCCGTTCAGCTTCAGGCAGACCTGGTTGTACAATCGGCACATAAGACTTTGCCTGCTATGACGATGGGGGCTTATCTGCATTTTAATAGCCGTTTTATAAAGGAAGAAAGAGTGTCCAAATATCTGGGGATTCTCCAATCAAGCAGTCCTTCCTATCCCATTATGGCATCTCTTGATTTGGCAAGAGCCTATTTAGCCTCATTCTCGGGAAAGGATGAGGAAGCGCTGCTTGAAAAGGCGGGGCACTTCCGAAAGAATCTAAGTAAAATAAAAGGAATTAAAGTACTGAACTTTGAACATAAAAACGGTGATCCTTTAAAAGTGACCATCCAGTCGGCAGCTGCCCTCAGCGGGTATGAACTGCAGGCTCTCCTGGAGAAGCATGGGATCTTTACGGAAATGGCAGATCCTTATAATGTCCTATTTGTATTGCCTCTTTTGAAAAAAGATATGGATTATCCATTTGAACGGGTTATTCAATGCTTGGAAGAGGAGCTGAAATCATTTGGCCCGGCAGGCCGACATGAAAAAACTCCTTTCAGTAAAAGGCCTGTCTCCGGCCTTGCCCTGGAGCAAAAGGAACAAGACCGATGCACCATTAAAACGGTGGCACTGGAAGAGGCGGTTGGTAAAATATGTGCACAGCAGGTGACTCCATATCCGCCAGGCATCCCGCTTTTATTCCCAGGTGAACTCATCGAAGGGGAAGACATAGCAAGCATAAGATTTCAAATTAAGGCCGGAGCACGGTTTCAAAATGGGGAAAATATAAAAAAAGGCAGCATTAACGTTTATCAGGATCTATAACAGCAGCTGGAGGAAGTAAAATGAAAAAAGGTAAGTTTATTACGGTCGAAGGACCTGAGGGTGCCGGAAAAACAACGATTATAGATATGCTGGCAAGCAATCTGGCAAAGGAAGGCTATCAGGTTCTTCAGACAAGAGAGCCTGGCGGAATTGAGATTGCCGAGCAGATCAGAAGTGTCATACTCGATAAAAATAATACAAAGATGGATCCGCGAACAGAGGCTCTGCTGTATGCGGCAGCCAGAAGGCAGCACCTGGCTGAAAAAGTAAAGCCAGCAATGGATAAGGGATATATCATATTATGTGATCGGTTTATTGATAGTTCTCTTGCTTATCAAGGCTATGCAAGGGGCCTTGGCATTGATGAAGTATACTCTATAAACAGCTTTGCCATCGAAGGCATGATGCCTGAACTGACGCTGTATTTTGATATTGAACCGGAGGCCGGGCTGGATCGAATCAACCAGCATAAAGGAAGGGAAGTGAACCGCCTGGACCTGGAAAAGCTTGATTTCCATCACAAAGTGCGGGAAGGCTATTTGAAGCTAATGGAGCTTTACCCGGAGCGCATCTTTAAAATCGATGCTTCGGGAACATTGGAGGAAGTGTATCAGCAGGCGGAGAGCAAGCTGAAAGAAATAATATAAACATTTGCCTTAAAGATCATATTCTTTAAGGCTTTTTTATAAGCTTGCCAGTCAGTTTTTAAAATAATTTTTCCGGTATTCCCTTAATTTCTGCTTGAAGATAAAATAATTGATATAATAAAAGTAAGATAAAACGGATTAAAAACTTGTAAAGGGGATGGGCTTATGAAATTAATTCTGGCAGTCATTCAGGATCAGGACAGCAATAAGCTAATGAATGCGTTGGTTGACAATAATTTTCGTGCGACAAAATTGGCCAGCACGGGCGGATTTTTGAAATCAGGCAATACAACGTTCATGATTGGGACAGAGGATATCCGTGTGGAGAGAGCCCTGCAGATTATTAAGGAAAATTGCAGAGCAAGAGACCAGCTGGTAGCACCTGTATCGCCAATGGGCGGAAATGCTGATTCTTATGTGCCTTACCCTGTGGAAGTCGAAGTTGGCGGTGCGACTGTATTTGTCCTGCCAGTTGAACAATTCCACCATTTTTAATACATTCAAAGGGAGCTTAATGCCCTTTGCGGAGGATTAGGTATGAAAATTAATCAGGAACTTCGGCTCAAGATGGAAAATGTCCGCAATGAGCAGAAGCAGGCGGCGGGAAACGGCGTGAAATTTTCCGAAATGGTGCAAAAGCAGGACCAGAAAATGCAGGCTTCTCAGCTTCAGGGTCTGTTAAAAGATATAGATGCCGCTGGAGAAAGGCTTGCCCGCTCCAGAACCTTTAAGGATTTAGCCAAATTTAAAACGCTTGTAAAGCGGTTTGTAAAGGAAGCCGTTGACTTTGGGATGGAGCTGAAGCAATCGCACAGCTGGAATCAGCATGGACAGGGCCGTTCTCTGAAAGTGGTAGAAACGGTTGATGAAAAGCTGTCAGAGCTGACGGATGAACTAATGAAAAAAGAAGAATCATCTATCGATATACTGGGGAAAGTCGGCGAGATTAAGGGGCTTTTAATAAATATATATATGTAAGTGAGTGATCATTGTGGGAAAAACGTGGGAACAGCTGGAGGTCATACAGCCAGTTGTATTGAAAATGTTTAAAAATAGCATAGAGAAGGATCGGCTGGCCCACGCCTACTTATTTGAAGGGATGAAAGGAACGGGAAAGCGGGAAGCAAGCATGCTTTTAGCGAAAAGCCGATTCTGTCTTGAACCGCTTGATGGGTATGTTCCATGTGAAACATGTTCAAACTGTAAGAGGATCAACAGCGGCAATCACCCTGATGTTCATATCCTTGAGCCGGACGGGCTTTCTATCAAAAAAAGTCAGATTCAAAGCCTGCAGGAAGAGTTTTCAAAGACCGGGGTGGAATCTAAGCGCAAGCTTTATGTGATTGTACATGCTGATAGAATGACAGTTAACGCTGCCAACAGTTTGCTTAAATTCCTGGAGGAACCCCATGCAGAGACGACCGCTGTGCTTATTACCGAGCAGTCGCAGCAGATGCTTCCTACTATTCTATCCCGTTGCCAGACCATTTCTTTTAAACCATTATCTCCTGCAGAAATGATTCAGCAATTAAAAAATAATGGAGTGGATCCTGCCCAGGCACCATTACTTGCACAAATTACCAATAATTTGGATGAGGCTTTGCAATATAGTTCTGATGATTGGTTTGTACAAGCGCAAAAAATAGTGTTAAAATTATATGAAGTGGTAAAGAAGAATCCGCTAGAGGCGATGGTTGCCCTGCAGGAGGATTGGTTCTTGCACTTTAAAGAAAAAGAGCAGATTGATCGCGGCTTGGATCTATTACTTCTTATTTTTAAAGATTTACTATATATTCAGCTTGGGAAACAAGACCAGGTTGTCCATCTGAACGAACGAAATCGTTTAGAGCAGTTTGCACTGCAATCTTCTACAAAACGTCTGACGGAACAGATGACGGCTGTTTTGGAAGCCAAAAGAAAATTACAGGCAAATATGAATCCGCAGCTGTTGATGGAACAGCTTGTGCTAAAATTGCAGGAGGGATCTTCCTTTGTATGATGTAGTAGGAGTGCGCTTTAAAAAAGCGGGCAAGATTTATTATTTTGATCCCGGAGATCTCTCAATACAAAAGGATGACTTTGTCATTGTCGAAACTGTCCGAGGCGTAGAATACGGAAAAGTGGTAATTGCCCCGAAGCAGGTCGATGAGCATGATGTTGTCCTTCCATTAAAAAAGGTTCTTCGTATTGCAGATCAAAAGGATCGCATGATTGTCGAGGAGAACAAGCAGGCCGCCAAAGAAGCATATGAGGTCTGCTGTGAAAAGGTCCATACACATCAGCTTGATATGAAGCTGGTCGATGTTGAATATACATTTGACCGAAATAAGGTCATTTTCTACTTTACAGCTGATGGCCGGGTTGACTTTCGCGAGCTTGTCAAAGACCTCGCAGCCATCTTCAGGACAAGGATAGAACTTCGCCAGATTGGTGTGAGGGATGAAGCAAAAATGCTGGGCGGAATTGGTCCATGTGGAAGAATGCTCTGCTGTTCCACCTTCCTTGGTGATTTTGATCCAGTATCCATCAAAATGGCAAAGGACCAGAATCTTTCGTTGAACCCAACGAAAATATCAGGTTTGTGCGGACGCTTAATGTGCTGCCTGAAGTATGAAAATGATGAGTACGAAGCAGCAAAAGAACAGCTTCCGGACCTTGGGGAATGGATTCAGACCCCTGATGGAGCTGGAAAAGTGGTAGGCTTGAATATATTGGAGCGTGTTCTGCAGGTTGATGTAAAAGAAGCGGAGCGCGTCCTCGAATATACATTGGATGAAATTTTAAAACAAGGTGCTGTATCAGTTCAGTCCACAGATTAAGAGGTGGAAGTCGTGGATAAAAAAGAAATCTTTGACTCAGTGAGTAATATGGAAACCCAAATTGGAGAGTTATATCAGCAGCTTGGTGAGTTAAAGCAGCATTTGGCAGAAATACTTGAAGAGAATAACTCTTTAAAGCTGGAAAATGAACATTTAAGACGTCATTTAGACATATCAGCGAAAAAGGAAAGTACATCGGCGAAAAAAGGCAAATCAGAGCAGTCTGCCGATGCTGCTGATGATGATAAGGTGATTGATATTGGAGAAGGCTATGATAACCTTGCCCGCCTTTATCAGGAAGGCTTTCACATTTGCAATCTCCATTTCGGCAGCCCTCGAAAAGAGGGAGACTGTCTGTTTTGCTTGTCTTTCCTGAATAAGAAGTAAATTTTAGCCTTCCTGATGATAGGAAGGCTATTTTTCCATAGAGGCAAAGAATCAGAGTAGCATGGAGGATCAAGAATGGATTTTTTAAAAGAAGGGGAGCGGCTGGACTATTTGCTGGCTGAAGATTTGAGAATTATTCAAAGCCCGGCCGTTTTTTCTTTTTCACTGGATGCTGTCCTGCTGGCCAGGTTTGTATATGTACCGATTCAAAAAGGCAATCTCATTGATTTGTGCAGCGGAAATGGTGTGATTCCGCTTTTTTTAAGCACACGAACAAAGGGGGCCATTACAGGCGTCGAGATTCAGGAGCGTTTGCATGATATGGCAGTCAGAAGCATTGAATACAATAAGCTTCAAGGCCGGATTGAGATGATTCGCGGGGATATTAAAGAAATACATCAGGTTTTAGGATATGGGAAATTTGATGTTGTGACCTGCAACCCGCCCTATTTCCCTACTCCTTCCCGGGAAGAAATCAATGAGAATGAACATTTGGCGATAGCCCGCCATGAAATCCTCTGTACACTGGAGGATGCGATTAAAGCATCAAGCGGTCTTGCGAAACAGGGCGGCAAGGTAGCATTTGTACACAGGCCGGGAAGGTTCCTGGACATTGTCACGCTCATGCGCAAGTATAAGCTCGAGCCAAAAAGGGTGCAATTCGTCTACCCGAAGGCCGGAAAAGAAGCGAACACCCTGCTAATTGAGGCAGTAAAAAACGGTAATCCGGATCTGAAAATCCTGCCTCCTTTATTTGTATATAATGAAGAAAATGAATATACACCTGAAATGAGAGAGATTTTATATGGAGAATAGCCATTATTTTTATGTTCTCCATTGCCGTGATGGCAGCTTATATGCAGGATACACTAATGATCTTGAAAAACGGGTGAAGGCCCATAATGAAGGAAAAGGGGCCAAGTATACAAGGGGCAGGGGGCCGGTGGAGCTGGTCTTCTCCCGCCCTTTTTTGGAAAAAGGCGAAGCGATGAGAGCAGAATATGAATTTAAGCAATGGTCCAGGAAAAAGAAGGATGAGTTTTTAATGAAAGAGACGGGTGGTACATATGTGGCAGCAAAAAAGCTTTGAACATGAAGAAACAAAGGGAATTTTATACTTAGTCCCGACTCCGATCGGCAATCTGGAAGATATGAGCTTCCGAGCAGTAAGAATCCTGAAGGAAGCTGACTATATTGCAGCGGAGGACACACGCAATACGAAGAAGCTCTGCAATCATTTTGAAATCGCCACACCCATTATCAGCTATCATGAACATAATAAGGAGGCAAGCGGACAGAAGCTGCTTGAGAAAGTGGCTAATGGCGCAAAGATTGCCCTTGTCAGTGATGCAGGAATGCCTGCGATTTCAGATCCGGGCTTCGATCTTGTAGTGGCGGCGGCTGAAGAAAAGCTGACAGTGGTCCCCCTGCCTGGTGCGAATGCTGCCCTTACCGGACTGATTGCTTCCGGCATTGATACTCAGCCTTTTTATTTCTACGGATTCCTGAACAGGCAGAAGAAACTTAAGAAGCAGGAGCTGGAGAATCTCTCAAAGCTTTCGGCAACCATCATCTTATATGAAGCTCCCCACCGCCTGAAGGAAACTCTCTCGCTGATGTCGGATATTATGGGCAACAGGAATATCGCGTTATGCCGCGAACTGACGAAGAGATATGAAGAATTTATCCGGGGAACTGTAGGGGAAGCAATGGAATGGGCTTCGAACGGCGAGGTAAGAGGAGAATTTGTGATTATTATTGAAGGAACTTCCGAGGCTGTTCAGGATGAAGAAACAGCCTGGTGGGAGAATCTCCCGGTTGAAGATCATGTTAGACATTATATAGAAGAAACTGGACTCTCGAGCAAAGAAGCCATTAAGCAAACGGCAAAAGACCGGGGATTAAATAAGCGGGATGTTTACCATGCTTATCATATTGAGGAATAAAAAAAAGCTTCTCACACGCGTGAGAAGCTTTTCTTCATTCTTATTTTGCTAATTCAAAAGTGTTTTGAATTTCTTTTAACAGCTGTTCAGCACCGTCACGGCTTAGAATTAATTTGCCGTTAGCTAAAGAGATATTTTCATCAGATACTTCCCCAGTAACTTGGCAAGTCATGTTTGGCTTGTACTTTTTAAGGATGATTCTTTCGTCATCTACGTAGATTTCCAAAGCGTCCTTTTCGGCAATTCCAAGTGTACGTCTTAATTCGATAGGGATAACTACACGGCCAAGCTCATCAACTTTACGAACAATACCTGTGGATTTCATAATAAAAGTCTCCTCTCAAATCTCCAATAATATTTTTCTCTATCTATGTTGTTTCGTCATTATTCGACAAAATCTTTATTACATTTATAATACCAGCCATTCCCATATACGTCAATTACTTTATTTTCAATTAAAATAGAAAATTTTGGGATGCCAATTGAAGCGTTGATATAACAACGTTTTTATAGAAATAAAGAAGGTTTAATATAGAAAGGGGAAAGAACTACTCAAAAAGCAGTAATATGACTCATTTCGACATTTCGACAAAATTCTACAATTATTATACTTTTGCTATAATAATATTCGAAAGTTAATTTCCTTTTTTAGGGATAGAAAATAAAAAAATTTATTTTAAGAAGAATCCTGCCATCCCTTCTGCCTATTGGTTGCACAATTTCAACTTTTTAGGTATATTTTGATGGTATAAGAGGTTATGCTGACGAATATAACTTCTTGTAAAATATCGATATAGAAGGCCCAATAACGGCACGATTTTCTGATTAATACTCTCGTCCAAATTGGGCGGGATTTTTTAAAATTTAAGAAAGTATAACGTTAGACTTCGATAACTATCTAGCTCCGGCGCCTACCCCCTCTAGGTACAAGCCAATCCTCCCAGAAAGGCAAAGAACGCCTTTCCGTGAGGATCGTCTTGTGCTTGTCGGGGGTGGGCAAGGCGCTTGCGCTTTTAAAATGAGGGAGGGAATCTTGTGGAGGACAAATTAAAGACGTTTTATTTAACCACTCCAATTTATTATCCTAGCGGAAATTTACATATAGGACATGCCTATACAACTGTTGCCGGTGATGCGATGGCGCGTTACAAGCGCATGCGCGGCTTTGACGTTATGTACCTGACGGGAACGGATGAACATGGACAGAAGATTCAGGAGAAGGCAGAAGAAAAAGGAATAACACCGCAGCAGTACGTAGATGAAATTGTCGCCGGTATCCAGGAACTATGGAAGAAGCTTGATATTTCCTATGATGACTTTATCCGTACTACTCAAGACAGACATAAGCAGATTGTAGAAAAAATTTTCGCTCAGCTTGTGGAACAGGGCGATATTTATCTTGGTGAATATGAGGGATGGTATTGTACGCCATGTGAGTCTTATTACACAGAACGGCAGCTTGTGGATGGAAACTGCCCTGACTGCGGACGTCCAGTTCATAAAGTAAAAGAAGAATCCTATTTCTTTAAGGTAAGCAAGTACGCTGACAGGCTTCTGCAGTATTATGAAGAAAATCCATCTTTTATACAGCCTGAATCCCGCAAGAATGAGATGATCAATAACTTCATTAAACCTGGCCTCGAGGATTTGGCGGTATCCAGGACCACTTTTGACTGGGGAGTGAAAGTGCCGAACAATCCTAAGCATGTTGTTTATGTATGGATCGACGCACTATCAAATTACATCACAGCGCTTGGCTATGGAACCGATGATGATTCCAAGTATCTGAACTATTGGCCTGCTGATGTACACTTGGTAGGGAAGGAAATTGTGCGCTTCCATACGATTTACTGGCCAATCATGCTGATGGCATTGGATCTGCCTCTTCCGAAAAAAGTGTTTGCTCATGGCTGGCTATTGATGAAGGACGGCAAAATGTCCAAATCAAAAGGAAATGTAGTGGATCCTGTTACCCTTATCGACCGGTATGGTCTGGATGCACTTCGCTATTACCTGCTTCGCGAAGTGCCATTCGGCGCAGACGGAGTGTTTACCCCAGAAGGTTTTGTGGAAAGAATCAACTTTGATCTTGCCAATGATTTAGGAAACCTTTTGAATCGGACGATTGCGATGGTTAATAAATATTTTGACGGTGTCATTCCGTCATATAAAGATTCAAACGGAGAGTTTGACCAGCAGCTGCTGCAAATGAACCGTGAGACGGTTTCCAAGTATGAGGAAGCAATGGAAAAAATGGAGTTCTCTGTTGCTCTTTCGGCAGTCTGGCAGCTTGTCAGCAGAACGAATAAATATATAGATGAAACGCAGCCCTGGGCTCTTGCCAAAGAGGAAGAGAAAAGGGAAGATCTTGCGAGTGTGATGGCCCATCTGGCGGAATCCCTGCGCAGAATCGCGGTGCTTCTGCAGCCATTCCTGACACGTACGCCAAAAGAAGTACTCTCACAGCTGAATGTAAACGAAGAAGCATTAACATCTTGGGAAAGCCTTGAAAAATTCGGTCTTATTCCTGAAGGCACAAAGGTATTAAAGGGAGAACCGATTTTCCCTCGCCTGGATATTAATGAAGAAGTTGAGTTCATTAAAACCAAAATGCAGGGATCTGCTCCTAAAGAGGAAGCAAAGCCGGAAGCAAAAGCAGAGGAAAAGCCGGATAGTGAGGAAATCACAATCGATGACTTTATGAAAGTCGATTTAAGAGTGGCTCAGGTCATTCAGGCTGAACCGGTGAAAAAAGCTGATAAGCTCTTAAAATTACAGCTTGATCTTGGCTATGAAAAGCGCCAGGTCGTTTCGGGGATTGCCAAATTCTATAAGCCGGAAGACCTAGTCGGCAGAAAAGTCATCTGCGTCACAAATTTGAAGCCTGTTAAACTTCGCGGTGAGCTTTCAGAAGGAATGATTTTAGCAGGAGGAAAAGACGGAGAACTTTCACTTGCCACAATCGCTGAATCTCTTCCATTGGGTGCAAGGGTAAAATAATATTATTGATTTCTCCTGTTAAACATAAAAACATAGAAGTGTTAAGCGTATACCGTGGGCATTTCTATGTTTTTTATTTTTGGAAAAAATTATACTTAGAAAGTAATTTCAAGTGAGTTTATTAAATTCGAACCATTCTGCTAACACATTATTTTTGTTACATTACTGACATAATAGTAATAGAAAAATAATATGAAGAAAAAGGAGTTTTTTGATGTTTTTCGACACACACGCACACCTTAATGCCGAACAATATAACGAAGATTTACAAGAGGTGATTGACAGGGCCCTTGATGAAGGAATTTCCAACATCGTGGTCGTTGGGTTTGACCGTCCAACGATTGAGAAGGCGATGGAGCTGACTGAGAAATACGATTTCATCTACGCAAGTGTAGGATGGCATCCGGTTGATGCCATCGATATGACAGAGGATGATCTTCAGTGGATCGAAGAGCTTTCCAGCCATCCAAAAGTCGTTGCCCTGGGAGAAATGGGCCTGGATTATTATTGGGACAAGTCACCAAAGGATATTCAGCAGGAAGTCTTCCGCAAGCAGATCCGTCTGGCAAAAAAAGTTAAGATCCCCATCGTTATCCATAACCGTGATGCCACAGCAGATATAGTCGAAATCCTTAAGGAAGAAGGAGCGGGAGAAGTAGGCGGCATCATGCATTGCTTTAGCGGCAGCCCTGAAATTGCCAAAGAGTGTGTAGGTATGAACTTTTTTATTTCACTTGGAGGCCCGGTGACATTCAAGAATGCAAAAAAGCCAAAAGAAGTAGCCGATGTGATTCCGCTTGAAAAGCTATTGATTGAAACAGACTGCCCTTACCTTACCCCTCATCCATTTAGAGGAAAACGGAATGAACCTAGCTATGTCAAACTAGTTGCAGAGCAGATAGCTGAAATAAAAGGACTATCGGTAGAGGAAGTTGCACAAGCAACCACAGAAAATGCAAAAAAATTATTCGGCATAAACTGATATCTCTTTTTGTCGAAACCTGTGGGAGCTTGTCCAAATTTTTTCTGATTCTAAAAAGTTCTACATGTCTCTGTCTTCTCATAGGATAACCATGTCGATAAGTCTCTCTTTCCTTTCTCCTGGTTTTTTTGCATAATAGGAAATACGTTTACGAGAGGGCTTGCCATTTACTAGAAAAAGTGCTGTTCTAGCACCCCTGCCGATCGAGCGGAGGGCGTTTGCTGCCAGTTGAGGAGCGTGACAGATAGAGAACCGGCAGTCTGAAGGTTTGAGGAACTTCCGGAATCGCTCCTGGTTGCTGAGCGCCTGATCGGCAGAAAATGAGGAATTACCAAAAAGACGTAAAAATCCCTAAATCAAAAAAAGAAGGATTTTTCAGATGAGTGTGGAAAAGTATAAATCCAAGGCAAGCATCATCGAAAACGGGGCATTTGCAAGAAGGCATGCATAGAGAGGAGCTGTCTTTCATACATAGAGATAGAGTGCAGTTCTATGAATTCAGGCAATCATAGCCCGATGCCTGCATTCACCAGCCTTTCGGAAGCTGGAAAATTGAAAGAGTTGACAGTCGGCAAGATACTCTATATAATCACTCCGAGAGAAAAGGAGGCGTTTTTCATCGTGATTCAAAACATGAAAAACCTGTTATCCAAGTCTTTGAGTAAAAAGAAATTGGCCATTTTTTCTGCTAGTTTAGTAGTCTTTGCTGCTGCCTGCGGTTTCATTGCATATGAAACGACAAAGAAAACAGTAGCACTGACGATAGATGGCCAAGAGAAAGTCATCAAAACGCATGCATCAACGATTCAAGATATATTCGATGATCTAGATATTTCACTTCGCTCAGAAGATTATGTGTTTCCCTCGGTAAACACAGAGGTTAAGGACAATACAGAAATTGTCTATGAACCGGCTAAACAGGTGAACGTTGTAACAGATAACGAGAAGAAAACGATTTGGACGGCTGCAAAGACGGTCGGGGACGTTTTAAAAGAACAGAATATTACTCTGACTGAACATGATAAGGTTCAGCCAAAGCCAGAGGATAAAATTAAAAGCAACCTTGAAATTCAAGTAGAGAAAGCATTCGCTTTAACGCTTAATCATGGCGGCAAAGAGAAGCAGGTTTGGTCAACTTCGACTACGGTCGCTGACTTTTTATCACAGCAGGGAATCAAGATCAATGATTTAGACCGTGTTGAACCAAAGTTGGAAGAGACAGTCAAAGCCAATGACATCATAAAAGTCATTCGAGTTGAAAAAGTCACCGATGTAGTGGAAGAACCAATTAATTTCGCAGTTGTGACAAAGAAAGATAATAGCTTAGCTAAAGGCACTGAAAAGGTGATGAATGCTGGAAAAGAAGGCCTTAAGGCGAAAGAATTTGAAGTCGTCCTGGAGAATGGCAAGGAAGTTTCCAGAAAGCTGATCAGTGAAAAGCAAGTGAAAGAAAAGCAGGATAAAGTCGTTGCTGTCGGAACAAAGGTGGCTGCAGCAACACAGGTCGTTTCCCGCGGAACAAGCAGCAAGGCAAGCGGAAAAGAAATATATGTATCGTCAACAGCCTATACGGCCAATTGCAGCGGATGCTCAGGCAAAACTGCTACTGGCTTGGATCTGCGTGCCAATCCGGGTGCAAAGGTCATAGCTGTTGATCCAAGTGTCATTCCCCTTGGAACAAAGGTCTATGTTGAAGGTTATGGCTATGCTGTTGCAGCAGATACAGGCGGCGCCATCCGTGGAAACAAAATTGATGTATTCTTCTCCTCTAAATCAGAAGCTTACAAGTGGGGAAGAAAAACCGTAAAGATTAAAATACTGAACTAATTTTTGTGATGCAGGGGCTTCCCCTGCATTTTTTATTTCAATGCAGAGAAGGTTAATAATTAACATTTTTCATTTCTCAGCTGCATCATATATAATAAGAACTATTCTTTATTACTATATTCTTCTTACATCTATTTAGACGAATTACATTACAGAAATGTTTCAAGTTTTTTTCATTTTTTTTATATTTTATTTTTCCTGGAGGAAGTATGAAAATCAAAGAAATTATTGTTGTAGAAGGCAAGGATGATACAGCGGCGATCAAAAGAGCCCTGGATGCCGACACAATTGAAACCAATGGATCTGCCATTAATCAGGAAACCATTGAAAAAATAAAGCTTGCCCAGAAGACCAGAGGGGTAATCGTATTCACAGACCCGGACTTTCCCGGTCAAAAAATCCGGAATACGATCACCAATGATGTACCAGGATGCAAGCATGCCTTTATAGAAAAAGCAGATGCTCTTCATAAGCACGGCAGAGGAGTAGGCGTTGAGCATGCATCGCCTGAAATGATCCGTCAGGCATTACAGGACGCACAGGTTATGCAGGAAACCTATGAAGAAACCATTACCCAGGAAGATTTGGTAACCGCAGGCCTGATTGGCGGAGAGGGCGCCAAGGAAAGAAGAGAAAAGCTTGGCAGACTTCTCAAAATCGGCTACACAAACGGCAAGCAGCTTCATAAGCGCTTAATGATGTTTCAAATCAGCCAGAGAGACTTTGCTGAGGCAATCGAAGCTATTCGCAAGGAGGAACAAAATGCATAAAGATATTGCAACACCAGCCAGAACACGGGCGATTTTGGATAAGTACGGATTTTCTTTTAAGAAAAGCCTGGGACAGAACTTTTTGATCGATACGAATATTCTCCGGAGAATTGTCGATCATGCGGATTTATCGGAAGAATCGGGCGCCATTGAAATAGGCCCTGGAATTGGGGCATTGACTGAACAGCTGGCCCGGAGAAGCAAAAAGGTACTTGCTTTTGAAATTGACCAGCGGCTGCTTCCAATTTTAGAGGAAACTCTATCGCCATATCCCCATGTATCCATCATCAATGAAGATGTATTGAAGGCAGATGTTAAGACAGCGATTGAACAGGAGTTTGAAGGCATTAACGATATTATGGTTGTCGCCAACCTTCCGTATTATGTTACAACGCCGATTATCATGAAATTGCTCGAGGACAAGCTTCCGATCAGAGGAATCGTCTGTATGCTCCAGAAAGAGGTAGCAGACAGAATTTCAGCCCGTCCGGGAACGAAAGAGTACGGCTCACTCTCCATTGCTGTTCAGTACTATACAGAGGCTGAAACGGCCATGATCGTGCCGAAGACGGTCTTTGTTCCGCAGCCGAATGTGGATTCAGCCGTCATCAAACTGACAAAGCGCAAAGAGCCTGCAGTGGCGGTTAAAAGTGAATCCTTCTTTTTCAAGGTGACAAAAGCAAGCTTTGCACAAAGGCGCAAGACTCTGCTGAATAATTTAACAAGCCAGCTTCCTGGAGGAAAACAAAAGAAGGAACATATTCTCTCCGCTCTCGAACAAGCCGATGTCGAGCCGGGCAGAAGAGGGGAAACTCTATCCATCGAAGAATTTGCCCGCTTGAGTGATGCCCTGCTGCCGCATTTTTCATAAAAATGAAGCCCTGCTGAAAACAGCGGGCTTTTTATTTTGCCTCAAATATAGAACGCCAATAACTGGATAGCACCACAAGGAACGCCTCGTCAGCTTCATCATCATACGAATAAAAGCATAGCTTTTAGGACGAGCACCTGCCCCCTCGAGGAGTCGGGGCGGGCAATGCTTTTCCGCTTTTCTAATTCTACGCACATGTTTATAGACGAATGCATAATTTATGACATAAATAATAAATCACAAACAAGAGACCAGAAGAAGCCCGCGTTTATCCTCGGGCAATTGGAGTGACGACATTGACTATAAATACGATGGATATCGTCGGAAGAATTTCGTATCACTGTGATATTTTATTCCGCGTGATTGATATTAAAGAACAGGGCGGCCAAAAAATGGCCATATTATTCGGAGAAGATATCCGTCTCGTTGCGGATGCTCCCTGTGAGGATTTAATCGTCATTAACCAGGCGCAGCGGATGAAGCTTGAGCAGGAGTATAGGTCGCTTGAGGAACAGTCTTTCCAGCTGATCCGGCAGGACCTGGCTCTTTTGAGAGAGAAGCAGGAGTATGAGGTGACTGACGGCTACAGCAAGACACTTAATTATTTTCAGATACCAGGCAGGGTGCTTCATCTCGATGGTGATCCATCTTATTTAAAGAAATGCTTAAGTGTCTATGAAAAAATAGGAATACCCGTAACTGGAATTCATTGCAGTGAAAAGGAAATGCCGATGAAAATCGGACAGCTCATCGACCATTACAGGCCTGATATCCTGGTTGTAACAGGTCATGATGCCTATTCAAAGGCAAAGGGAAAGAAATCCGATATCAATGCTTACAGGCACTCCAGGGAATTTGTACAGGCGGTGAGGGAAGCGCGGAAAAAAATACCCCACCTTGATCAGCTTGTCATTTTTGCCGGAGCATGCCAGTCCCATTTCGAATCGCTGATCCATGCTGGCGCAAACTTTGCCAGTTCTCCTTCCAGGGTGAATATCCATGCCCTTGACCCCGTATACATTGTTGCGAAAGTCAGCCTTACTCCATTTATGGAAAGAATCAATTTATGGGATATCTTAAGAAATACATTAACAGGTGAAAAGGGACTTGGAGGAATTGAAACCCGGGGAGTCCTGAGAACAGGAATGCCTTACAATGACGATGATCTAAACGAATCCTAATCAGCAGGCCGTTTGTGTATTATAGCGGCTTGTTTTTTTTATGTTTTCCCGCAAAAAATTAGAATTTGTTAAGCATTTTTCGAGGAATTTCGCGCATGTGAAATTTGACTATTTCCCAGGTAATGAAATGCAGTCTCATAAGGCTTTCCAAAACTATACATAATCTTTGCCATTTAAGGTAATCCTAAAATTGTTGAAAATTAGAAGAAAAAGTAGAACAAAACATATTGACATTTATTTTTAAACACTGTTATAATTTATATTTTTGTTTGACAGTAATGTGTCAGTGTGATATACTTAACATAGTGAGGTGGACCGAATGGCAAAAACATTATCAGATATTAAAAAAGCTCTTGATTCAAATCTTGGGAAAAGGCTCCTGCTAAAAGCAAATGGCGGGCGCAGAAAGACCATTGAACGCTCAGGGGTTCTGGCAGAAACGTATCCTTCAGTATTTGTGATTGAGTTAGATCAGGATGAAAATGCATTTGAACGGGTATCTTACAGCTATGCAGATGTTTTAACAGAAACGGTTCAAATTACATTCTATGAAGACACATCAGGACAGGTTGCTTTAAGCTAATATATATGACAGCGGGCGGTGAACAAATTGTTTACTGCTTTTTGTTTGCCTATTTTTAAAGCTGTCCCGCGCAAGCAGCCTGCCCCCCTTGAGGTGTCGCCGGGGGTGAGCGCCATGGAAGGGCTTCTTTGGATCCTCTCCTCAGGAACAAGCGGTTATTGGCTTGTTCCTGAGGCACTTGCGCTTTTCTTAATGAATAAAAGGTCTTTTTCACATACTATACATACCGCAGTGCGAAAGGGGATGTTAATGTTGGGCAGAAGACGGGGCGTTATGTCAGATGGTTTAAAAGAAGAAATTGCGAAAGAGCTTGGCTTTTATGATGTAGTCCAAAAGGAAGGCTGGGGCGGCATCCGTGCCAAAGATGCCGGCAATATGGTTAAGCGGGCTATCGAAATCACACAGCAGAACCTTCTTAACAAATAGCATTCGCACAGATTATGTTTAAGCATTAATATGCACTGCGTCAGCCGAAGCCTATGCTTCGGCTTTTCCTTTTATCGAATAGGGTTAACCCTTATATTCCAAGCCACCTGAGCTTTTATGTTTAATTTGTGGTAAAATAGGACAAAAAATGGAGACGCTCTAGAAGAAAAGCACAATACTGCCGCTTATTGCCGTTTAAAATAAAGTCAATACTGAATGTGGTATGGCTTTCCCTGCAGGCCAAGGTGCTTCGCTTGTGGAGCTGGACAGGAGTCCGATTTATAGGAAAGAAGTAGGTGGAAATGTTGAAGGTCATGGTTAAGGCGCCTGCTAAGATCAATTTGTCATTAGATGTTTTACATAAACGGGAAGATGGCTATCATGAAGTGGAAATGATAATGACAACGATTGATTTGGCAGATCGCCTGGAATTAACACTTTTAGATAAAGATGAGATAAAAATTGTCTCTCATAACCGTTTTGTTCCGGATGATCAGCGGAATTTGGCTTATCAGGCTGCACACCTTCTTAAGGAACGGTTTCAAGTGAAAAAAGGTGTGTCCATTACAATAGAAAAAGCAATTCCGGTTGCTGCAGGACTTGCTGGGGGCAGCAGTGATGCAGCGGCAGCTCTAAGAGGCCTTAACAAGCTGTGGGATTTGGGGCTTTCATTGGATGAGCTTGCTGAAATCGGGACGGAAATCGGTTCTGATGTTTCTTTTTGTGTATACGGAGGAACTGCTTTAGCTACTGGAAGAGGGGAAAAGATTCAGCAGCTTCCTGCTCCTCCTACATGCTGGGTCATACTGGCTAAGCCGTTCATCGGCGTATCGACTGCTGATGTTTATAGAAGACTGGACGTAGAGCAGGTACAGCATCCGAATACTGCAGGAATGATCGAAGCGATAAATGCGGGCAGCTATGATGATGTCTGCCGGAACATGGGAAATGTTCTGGAGGATGTAACACTAAATATGCATCCCGAGGTGCTGCAGATAAAAGACCAGATGAAACGATTTGGTGCGGATGCCGTTTTGATGAGCGGCAGCGGACCGACCGTTTTTGGACTTGTGCATCATGATTCAAGAATGCATCGGATTTATAATGGCCTTAGAGGGTTTTGCGATCAGGTTTTTGCGGTCAGAATGCTCGGAGAAAGACATAAGCTTGATTAAATCCGTATATTAATGGTATATTATCGTTAAAACATTCGGATTTAAATGGGGGTTCCACAATGAAATTTCGCAGAAGCGAACGGTTGATAGATATGACCAATTATTTATTGAACCATCCGCGTCAGCTGGTATCCTTAACTTTCTTTTCAGAAAGGTATGGTTCTGCCAAGTCTTCGATAAGTGAAGATCTCACAATCATTAAAGAAACATTTGAGCAAAGAGGAATAGGCACTCTGCAAACTGTTTCCGGAGCAGCAGGCGGCGTAAAGTTTCATGTTAAAGTAACAGATGATGAAGCCCGGCCATTTATAGATGAGCTCTGCAGCTTAATTGCCAGTCCGGAAAGGCTTCTTCCCGGCGGCTATCTTTATATGACTGACATTCTTGGAGATCCTTTAATTGTACAGCGAGCAGGAAGGCTTTTTGCATCAGCCTTCGCGGATAAGCCCGTTGATGTGGTCATGACGGTAGCTACAAAAGGGATTCCGCTTGCTTATGCTGCCGCTAACTATCTCAATGTGCCGGTAGTCATCGTCAGACGGGACAGCAAGGTGACAGAAGGATCCACGGTAAGCATTAACTATGTATCAGGTTCTGCGAAAAGGATTCAGACCATGGTTCTTTCAAAAAGAAGCCTGGCAGAAGGATCCAACGTCTTAATCATTGACGATTTTATGAAAGCTGGCGGAACGGTTAATGGCATGGTCAGCATGCTGGAAGAATTCAAGGCAAACCTCGCTGGGATTGCTGTCCTGGTCGAGGCGGAAAAAGCAGAAGAACGGCTTGTTGATGAGTACCTTTCTCTAGTGCGTCTATCCGATGTTGATGTGAGGGAAAAGAAAATCAATGTAAGTGAAGGCAACTATTTTAAAAAATAATCATATTTTTTAGGGGGAGAATTCATGAAAGTCATTCAAACGAATCAGGCTCCGGCAGCAATTGGGCCATATTCTCAGGGGATTACTGTAAATAACCTATTCTATAGCTCAGGGCAAATTCCGCTTACGGCAGAAGGTGTTATGGTAGATGGGGATGTAAAGGAACAGACGCATCAGGTTTTTAAAAACCTTCAGGCAGTGCTTGAAGAAGCGGGTGCGTCATTAAATACCGTGGTAAAGGCAACGGTGTTTATCAAGGACATGAACGAGTTTGCAGCCATCAATGAAGTATATGGGGAATATTTCAGCACACACAAGCCTGCGCGCTCCTGTGTTGAAGTGGCACGCTTGCCAAAGGATGCATTGGTTGAAATTGAAGTAGTGGCCCTCGTCAAATAAATAACCGCATTTATTTCGCTCGTTCAAGTGAACGGGCGTTTTTTATTACAGAAAAGTGCTTTAACAGACAATGCCTTACTTTGAACAAAATATTCAAAAAATATTTTTTATCTAAGAAGGAGATTCAGTAAATATGTTGAATTTATACAATTAGGATTATATCTTCTCGAAAAGGTGGTGAACAGAATGGAAGTGACAGACGTAAGATTACGCCGCGTTAACACGGATGGACGAATGAGGGCAATCGCATCTATTACGCTGGATCATGAATTTGTTGTTCATGATATTCGTGTAATTGATGGGAATAATGGCTTATTTGTAGCTATGCCGAGCAAACGTACTCCGGATGGGGAGTTTAGAGATATCGCGCACCCGATCAATTCAGGAACGCGCGGTAAAATCCAGGAGGCTGTATTAGCCGAGTACCACCGTTTAGGTGAATTAGAAGTGGAATTTGAAGAAGCCGGTGCTTCCTAAGAAAATATATCAACAAGGGCCTGCTACATAAGTAAGGCTCTTTTTTATTTAGCTGTGAAGAATTAAAGCTCTGAGACCCCCTGTTACAGGCGGTGCTTAGGGCTTTTTTCTATCTTCTTCATTACCCTGTCTGTGAAAATATTAAACCATTTCTTCAGAAAATACCGTTAATGGTAATGACAAATATATGTACTTTGTCATCATTTCTTGAAATAAGAGCCCATTTAAGATATATTCGTTATGGATAAAAAGGTTAAATTGGAGGCCTGTCAATGTCTAATCGATACGCGGTCATTTTAGCCGCAGGCCAGGGGACAAGAATGAAGTCAAAGCTTTACAAAGTCCTTCACCCTGTTTGCGGCAAACCGATGGTTCAACATGTTGTTGATCAAGTTACAAAGCTTAACATAAAAGAAATTGTCACCATTACTGGACATGGAGCGGAAATGGTGGAGCAGCAGCTTGGCTCTAGCAGCAAATATGCTCTTCAGGAGGAGCAGCTTGGCACCGCTCATGCCGTTATGCAGGCTCGCGATATGCTTGAAGGCAAAGAGGGCGTGACGCTCGTAGTCTGCGGAGATACACCGCTCATCAAACATGAAACAATGGAAGCGCTTTTCAAGCATCATGAAGAGCTATCTGCCAAAGCGACTATTTTAACAGCCCATGCGGAAAATCCATTCGGATATGGACGCGTAATCCGAAATGATATGGGGATGGTTGAAAAAATCGTTGAACAGAAAGATGCTTCCGAGGAAGAACGAAAGATAAAAGAAATCAATACTGGGACCTATTGCTTTGATAATAAGGCCTTGTTTGAAGCATTAAACAAAGTTACAAATGATAATGTGCAGGGTGAATACTACCTGCCGGATGTGATTGAGATCCTGAAAAATGAAGGCGAAGTCGTTACGGCTTACCAGACGGCTGATTTTGGCGAAACCCTGGGTGTCAATGACCGGGTAGCCTTATCACAGGCCGAATCCTTCATGAAACAACGGATTAATGAAGAACACATGCGTAACGGCGTTACCATTATCGATCCGTCAAACACGTATATTGGTGCGGATGTGAAAATTGGCTCTGATACAGTTCTTTATCCTGGAACGGTCATTTCCGGCAATACAGTCATCGGTTCTGATTGTGTGATCGGACCTCATACAGAGATTTCTGATTGCCATATTGGGGAAGGCACAGTGATCCGCCAGTCTGCTGCACATGACAGCCATATTGGTTCACAAGTGAATATTGGGCCGTTTGCTCACATTCGCCCGCAATCAGATATTCATGATGAAGTGAAAATCGGCAACTTTGTTGAAGTGAAGAAGTCTGTTTTTGGAAAAGGAAGCAAAGCCTCTCACCTGAGCTATATTGGCGATGCAGAAGTTGGAAGAGATGTTAACCTGGGCTGCGGCTCAATCACTGTCAATTATGATGGCAAAAATAAATACCTGACCAAAATCGAAGATGGTGTTTTCATTGGATGCAACTCCAATCTCGTCGCACCGGTAACGATTGGGGAGGGGGCATATGTGGCAGCAGGATCGACGATTACAGAAGATGTGCCGGGAGAAGCTCTTTCCATTGCCCGTGCACGCCAGGTGAACAAGGAAAACTACACGCAAAAGTTAAATATTAAGAAATAAACCGAACTTTCTATATGTAAGAAATAAATCGATGGAGGCCCAAAATGTCAAACCAGTATTTAGATCCAAACTTAAAGGTGTTCAGTTTAAATTCAAACCGCAAGCTAGCTGCAGAAATCGCCAATGTAATTGGTGTGGAGCTTGGTAAATGTTCCGTAACTCGCTTCAGCGACGGCGAAATCCAAATTAACATTGAAGAAAGCATCCGCGGATGCGATGTATATGTAATCCAATCTACAAGCTCTCCTGTTAATGAGCATTTAATGGAGCTTTTAATCATGATCGATGCTCTTAAGCGTGCATCTGCCAAGACCATCAACATTGTAATGCCTTACTATGGCTATGCCCGCCAGGACCGCAAAGCAAGAGCGCGTGAGCCGATTACAGCTAAGCTTGCAGCCAACCTTTTGGAAACTGCTGGTGCAACCCGTGTGATTACACTTGACTTGCATGCGCCGCAAATTCAAGGTTTCTTCGATATTCCGATCGATCATTTAATGGGTGTGCCAATCCTTTCTGATTACTTTAAGAACAAAATGATGGATGGCGACATCGTAATCGTATCCCCAGACCACGGAGGCGTAACACGTGCACGTAAAATGGCTGATCGCTTAAAAGCGCCGATTGCCATCATTGACAAGCGCCGTCCAAAGCCAAATGTGGCTGAAGTCATGAACATTGTTGGTAACATCGATGGCAAAACTGCCATCTTAATCGACGATATTATTGATACTGCCGGAACCATTACATTAGCAGCAAATGCCCTGATCGAGAACGGTGCATCAGAAGTCTATGCATGCTGTACACACCCGGTTCTATCTGGACCTGCCATCGAAAGAATTGAAAACTCAACCATCAAAGAATTGGTTGTAACAAACTCAATTACTCTTCCAGAAGAGAAGAAAACAGACAAGATTGTCGAACTTTCCGTAGCACCGCTAATCGGTGAAGCAATCATCCGAGTTCATGAAGAGCAATCTGTCAGCACTCTGTTTGATTGATAGGTAATTAAATAACTTTTCCAGGCTTGCTGTAAAGCAAGCCTGGTCTGCGTTCTTTTTAAAAATAGCATATGAAAAAAACAAAAACGTTTAGACTTCCTCATTTTAGGGCATTTTTTTATATAGACGAGAATTTTTCAAAATGAGGAAGGGGACGTATTTATGACAGCTGTATTGCAAGCAAAGGAAAGAAAAGGTTCACGCAACTCCAACTTAACTTCACTGCGAAAAGAAGGTAATATTCCGGCAGTTGTGTATGGTTCAAAACTGCAAAGCCAATCCATCTACTTAAGCGAAGCCGATTTTCTAAAGACGATCAAGGAAGTAGGCAGAAACGGCGTATTTTCATTAGATGTAGATGGCAGCAAACATGAAGTGGTGCTTGGTGACTACCAGTCCAATCCGATTAAAAATGAAATTGTCCATGCCGATTTTCTAGCGGTGGATATGAATAAGGAAATGACAGCCGATGTACGCGTCGTCTTAACTGGAGATGCAGCAGGAGTAAAAGATGGAGGCGTAATGCAGCAATCCATGCATGAAGTCTCTGTTACAGCGACACCGAATAATATTCCACCTTCTGTTGAAGTGGATGTAACAAATCTGCAGGTGAATGAGACCTTAACAGTCGCTGATATCAAGGCAAATCGCGGCTATGAAATCAATAATGAAGATGAAGAGGTTATCGCTTCCATCCTTCCTCCGAGACAGGAAGAAGAAATCAACAGCGGTGAAGAACAGGAAGCTGGTACTCCTGAAAATGAAGAAGGCAGAGAAACAACAGCAAATGAAGATAAAGCAGGTGGAGAATAAGCTCAGGGAAACTATTCTTGCAGGGGCTTGGCAATAAAGGCCAGCCCCTGTTTGCATGGCATTAAAATGAATCCGAATGAGACGCGCATTCGGATAAGATCAGAAGCAGCAGGGGCAATCGAGTCCCTGGCACAACTTCGACAGAATTCTTCTTATCGAACAACACACTTTCTACTATAATGAAAAGAGAAATGAAAAAGCTCAGAGCGCACGCCTGGATAAATGCTGGGCTTCTGCGCTTTTCGAATATGGGGTGAGAAAATGAAATTAATTGTAGGGTTGGGGAATCCCGGCAAGCAATATGATAAAACAAGGCACAATATTGGCTTTGATGTGATTGATGTCTTATCGGACCGGCTGAATATTCCTTTGAATCAGGCCAAGCTGAAAGGCGTATTTGGCACAGGTTATGTGAATGGAGAGAAAGTATTTCTGCTAAAACCTCTTACATATATGAATTTATCAGGAGAATCCATCCGGGCTGTTATGGATTATTTCGAGATAAATGATGATGAACTTGTGGTCATTTATGATGATCTGGATCTTCCTGTAGGCAAGATACGTCTCCGTCAAAAAGGGAGCGCAGGAGGCCATAATGGGATCAAATCTACAATCGCACATCTGGGAACACAGGAATTTAACAGAATCCGAGTTGGCATCGACCGTCCGCCGAGCGGCATGAAGGTGCCTGACTATGTGCTGGGACGTTTCACGAAAGAAGAACAGGCTATTATGGACGAAACGGCTAAAAAGTGCGCAGATGCCTGTGAGGAATGGTTCAAAAAACCATTTTTACAGGTAATGAACGATTTTAATCAATAATCTTCATATTTTATCAATCTTATCATAGAATAATGTATCTTTTCATTGCCGGCATCGTCTTTTGCATGAATAAGTTCCCTTCCTGAGGTCCATACTAGAATCATGGACAGTTTAACGGGAGGGACAGGCATGGCTATTCATTATCATTGCCGTCATTGCGGAACAAAGATTGGTTCAATAGAGAAAAGCTCAGTTTATTCAGAGCAGCTTGGCTTCCATAAGCTAAACGATCAGGAACGCCAGGAGATGATCTCCTATGAACAATCAGGAGATATGCATGTAAAAGCGATCTGTGAGGATTGCCAGGAATCACTGGAACGCAATCCGGATTATCATCAGCAGGACTTTATTATTCATTAAAAAGCTTTGGAGACAATCCAAAGCATTTTTCTATTTCTATTTGAGGCAATCATTTTATTTAATAGAAACCGTTCTATAGATTCTTGTTGCATCCATATTTTATTAGTAAGATTAATGAAAGTTAAAATGGATTTTGCAGACTGTCAGTTATCTGGCTCGATGGGCCTGAATTGGCATCTGCTTTTTGGCGGTTGAACTGCCTGGGAAAAGATACTCTTTAAATGTTGAGAACTGTCTAGCTGCAGCGCCTGCCACCTCGAGGTATAAGTAAATCCTCCCAAAAGGCAAAGAACTCCTTTCCGTGAGGCTCGTCTTATGCTTGCCGGGGATGATAGATGATAGGTGCGCTTGCGCTTTTCTAAAAAGATAGAAAGTATAACTTTTAACTTCGAGAACTGTCTAGCTTCAGCACCTGCCCCCTCGAGGAGCTTGTCGGGGGTGGGCAAGGCGCTTACGCTTTTCTTATAGGAGGGGCTTTCATGTTAGGTCTTAAAGAGATTATTAGCCGGCAGGATGATGTAAGTTCCATCATGTCTGGCATAGAGGAAGGACTTAGGGAGCAAATGCTTGCCGGATTATCTGGATCAGCACGCACCTTGTTTTTGTCTTCCATATATGAGCAATCGGGAAGGCCGATGCTAGTAGTAACACACAACCTTCTGCAGGCACAGAAGCTATATGATGATATTGTCAATCTGGCTGGGGAATCGGAAGTGTTTTTGTATCCTGCAAATGAGTTGATTGCAGCGGAAATGGGGATTGCCAGCCCGGAATTAAAGGCCCAGCGGATTGAGGCTTTAAATTATTGGAGCAAATATAAAACAGGAATCATGATCGTCCCGATGGCCGGGTTAAGAAAGATTCTCCCGCCTCCAGGCCACTGGCAGAAATACCAGCTGTCTTTAAAAATTGGTGATGAACTGACAGATGAACAATTAAAAAACTTTGTCCGTATGGGCTATGTTCGTTCGGAAATGGTTTCTTCGCCGGGAGAATTCAGCGTCAGGGGCGGAATCATTGATATCTATCCACTGACTGAGGCTGATCCAGTTAGGATTGAGCTATTTGATACAGAAGTTGATTCAATCCGGACTTTTTCTTTGGAGGACCAAAGGTCAAAAGAAAAATTAAACGAGATTTCGATTGGACCAGCAACCGAAATACCTCTGGATTCAGAACACTTCCAGACATTAATTGAAAAACTGGAAAAAGGTTTGGGATCAAGCCTGAAAAAACTGAAAGATGATAAAGCGAAAACACAGCTGGCCCAGAATGTTGGCTATGAATTAGAACAGCTTCGAATGGGGAACAAGCCTGAACACCTTTTCAAATACCTATCGTTTGCCTTTGAGGAAGGAAGTAGTTTAGTAGACTATCTCCCTGCCAATGGCTTAATTTTCATTGACGAAATCAGCCGTGTGCAGGAAATGAATGACTCTCTTGATAAGGAAGAGGCCGAGTGGTATACAAGTCTTTTAGGCGAGGGCCAGATCATTCATGATGTGAAGATTTCACACACCTTAAAAGAGTTTCTGCACCGTTCAAAGCATCCGATTACGTATATGTCGCTGTTCCTGAGACATGTACCGAATACAAATCCGCAAAACATCATTAATGTCACCTGCAAACAGATGCAGAATTTCCATGGACAAATGCATGTGCTGAAAAGCGAGCTGGACAGGTGGAAAAAAGGCAGATATTCAGTCGTATTCCTGGGTCCGGACGAAGAGCGGATTAAAAAGCTGCAAAGAGTGCTTGAAGACTATGAGATTGAAGCGGCATTTGTGAGTGAGGATGACCCGATTTTAACAGGGAAAATTCAAATTACAGAAGGCAGTCTTCAGACCGGATTCGAACTTCCAAGCCAAAAGCTGGCTGTTATTACGGAAGAAGAGCTTTTTAACAAGCGCATAAAAAAGAAAGCCCGCAGGCAAAAGCTTTCAAATGCAGAAAGAATTAAAAGTTATTCCGAACTGAAGGTTGGAGACTATGTCGTTCATGTTAATCACGGGATCGGAAAATACTTAGGGATTGAGACTCTTGAGATTAACGGGGTCCACAAAGATTATCTCCATATCCGCTACCAGGGCAGCGACAAGCTGTATGTGCCAGTAGAACAGATTGAGCTTGTCCAGAAATATGTCGGCTCCGAAGCAAAAGAGCCAAAAATTTATAAGCTGGGCGGAAACGACTGGAAACGGGTTAAGAAAAAGGTTCAATCATCTGTTCAGGATATTGCGGATGATCTGATCAAGCTATATGCAGAACGCGAGGCATCAAAAGGCTATGCCTTCAGTCCGGATGGGGATATGCAAAGGGAATTTGAAGCGGCCTTCCCATACCAGGAAACAGAGGACCAGATCCGTTCCATCCATGAAATTAAGAAAGATATGGAGAGGGAGCGCCCGATGGACCGCTTATTATGCGGAGATGTGGGCTATGGGAAAACAGAAGTGGCGATCCGTGCTGCTTTTAAGGCGATTGCGGATGGAAAACAGGTTGCCATCCTCGTTCCGACGACCATACTGGCTCAGCAGCACTATGAAACGATGAGAGAACGATTCCAGGATTACCCGATTGAAATTGGGTTATTAAGCCGATTCAGATCAAAAAAGCAGCAGACAGAAACTCTTAAAGGCTTAAAGGCAGGGACTATTGATGTAGTTGTCGGCACACACCGGATTTTATCAAAAGATATCCAGTATAGAGAATTAGGCCTGCTCATTATTGATGAAGAACAGCGCTTTGGAGTAACACACAAAGAAAAGATCAAGCAGCTTAAGACAAATGTAGATGTCCTTACCCTGACTGCAACGCCAATCCCAAGAACCCTTCATATGTCAATGTTGGGCGTGAGGGATCTATCGGTTATAGAAACACCGCCTGAGAACCGGTTCCCGGTCCAGACTTATGTGATGGAGTATAATGGTGCATTGGTTCGTGAAGCAATTGAAAGGGAATTGGCGAGGGATGGACAGGTCTATTTTCTATATAACCGGGTGGAGGATATAGAACGAAAAGCCGAGGAAATATCCATGCTAGTTCCAGATGCAAGGGTAACATATGCCCATGGGAAAATGACGGAAAATGAGTTAGAATCTGTTATGTTAAGCTTCCTGGAAGGCGAGTCCGATGTTCTCGTCAGCACAACGATCATTGAAACTGGCGTAGATATTCCAAATGTCAACACGCTGATTGTCCATGATGCAGACAAAATGGGTCTGTCCCAGCTTTATCAGCTTAGGGGCCGGGTTGGCCGTTCCAACCGGGTTGCCTACGCATACTTCACGTATCGAAAAGATAAAGTATTAACAGAGGTAGCTGAAAAGCGGCTACAGGCCATAAAGGAATTTACAGAGCTCGGTTCTGGTTTCAAAATTGCCATGCGGGATTTATCAATCCGTGGCGCCGGCAATCTGCTTGGAGCAGAACAGCATGGATTCATCGACTCTGTCGGTTTTGATCTGTATTCGCAAATGCTTAAAGAAGCGATTGAAGAACGGAAAGATAAGCTGGATGGCGTCGAGGCAAAACCGGCTAAGATTGAGATCGACCTGGATGTTGATGCCTATATTCCTGATTTTTACTTGTCTGATGGCCATCAGAAAATAGAAATGTATAAGCGCTTCCGCGGCATTTCTTCGCTTGAGGATGTGGAAGAGCTCCAGGATGAGATGATCGACCGTTTTGGCGAGTATCCGGATGAAGTGGGATATTTATTCCAGATTGCCGAAATGAAGGCATACGGTGAACTTGCCGGAGTCGAGACAGTTAAACAATCCAAACAGGAAGTACTGATTCTTTTATCGGAAAAGGCCAGCGAGCATATAGATGGCCAGAAGATTTTCCAGATCACAAGCAAATACGGCAGAATGATCGGCCTGGGCATGGAAGGAAAGAAACTGAAAGCTGTCCTCCATATTAAAGGCATAAAAACAAATGAATGGCTTAACATTGCATACGAAGTGATCAAAGGAATGCAGGAAGCGAAAAAAGAGCAGGAACATCCAACTGCGTAAATTTATGGAAATATCACTGTCAATAAAATGAAACAATAGAAATGTTTATCTCTTTCTGACGAGGGTAATTTTAAGTTGAAGGATCATTTGGAATGTTTATCCGATTTTGGAATGAATAACATCTATGAGAAAAAGTTTTTGTGCACGTATATAACTTTCCATATGAAAGATACTAAGTTCAAACATGGCGATGCATTCATTTTCTCCCAATTATGGATCATAGCCAAAAGAGGAAAGAGTAAGTGCTGTGCTGGTGTTAGAGTTGTCTAGCTCAGCGCCTAGCTCCTCGAGTCATAAGTCAAATCACTCCAGAAATCGGGATTTCCTGCGTGATTCGACTTATACTTGTCAGGGCTGAGTAAGGCGCTTCCGCTTTTCTATTAAATCATCAGATGAAAGTGAGGCAACGTTGGATGAAAGCAACAGGTATAGTTCGTCGAATCGATGATTTGGGTCGTGTAGTCATTCCTAAAGAAATCCGCAGAACACTGCGTATTCGTGAGGGGGACCCGCTGGAGATTTTCGTAGATCGTGATGGAGAAGTCATCTTAAAGAAATATTCACCAATCAGTGAACTGAGCGATTTTGCAAAAGAATATGCAGAAGCATTATATGACAGCCTGGGAAATCCAGTGTTAATCTGTGACAGAGATACTTACATTGCTGTTGCAGGAGGTTCTAAAAAGGATTACTTAAACAAAAACATAAGCGATCTTGTTGAAAAAACAATGGAAGAGCGCAGTTCAGTCCTGGTTAACCAGTCAGGCGACATCTCGCTTGTAGACGGGAACACAGAATCTTCCTCCGCTTATACAATCGGCCCAATCATTGCAAACGGCGACCCAATTGGAGCAGTTATCATTTTTGCAAAAGAAGATTCACTGGGCGACGTGGAACAAAAAGCAGTTGAAACAGCAGCAGGCTTCCTGGCCAGACAAATGGAATCATAAAAATGGATACTTAATGAAAGGGGTAGCGGAATGCTGCCTTTTTTCTTTGGGCTCGGGGATGGCGGGCACGTAAACCGGGTATTCAGCACAGAAAGTAAGTGAGTTGCGCCAACACACAAAAGCCCTGGACCGGCGCGTAATCGAGGAGCGCGCATAAAACAGGTACTTCCGCGCATAAAGCAGATCGCGCGCGCAATTCAGAGGAATTCGCGCACAAGAACCCCGAACCCGCGCGTAACCGAAAAATTGACGCGCGAAAACAAAGATTTCCCGCGCACAAGGATAGTGAGCGCGCGCAACCCAAGGATATCCGCCCGAAAAAATACGAAACCCGCGCAGAACCGAAAAACAACGCGTGCAATCCTGGTAAATCCGCGCATAAAGCCCCAATGTGCTATAATACTTTCGAATTCAATTGGAAGGAGATGGGCAATTGAAGCCCGTTCAGACATCTGGCGATTTGTTTAAAGGAGCGTTTATCCTTACGATCGCTGCCCTGATTACAAAAATTTTGAGTGCTGTTTACCGGGTCCCCTTTCAAAATATCGTTGGGGATGTAGGGTTTTATATATATCAGCAGGTTTATCCATTCTATGGAATCATTATCGTGTTATCTACATATGGATTTCCTGTCATTATTTCAAAGCTTTATGCCGAGCAGGCCGCTCTAAAGAAAGAGAAGGATATTCAGAACTTATTTGCCGTTTCTGCCTTTGTTCTGTCCATAATAGGTTTTATCGGGTTCTCCATTCTGTATTGGGGTTCGGAATGGCTGGCTGTCAGGATGGGCGATCCGCAGCTGGCGATATTACTTAGAGTGGTGGCAGCCATGTTTCTTCTTTTTCCGATTCTGTCCCTGTTCCGGGGATATTTTCAAGGCACAGGAGATATGGTTCCAACCGCAGTCTCCCAGGTAGGAGAACAGCTTGTCAGAGTCATTACCATCCTGTTCGCTGCTTATTTGCTTGTTAAGGGAGGAAATTCTCTATACATGGTGGGAGGCGGGGCCCTTTTTGGTGCCATAACCGGCGGACTTATTGCCATCCTGATTTTAATCACCTTCTTTTATATAAAAGAAAGAAAAAACCTGCCGTCCGCCATTGCCATCGATTTTAGACAAAGCGGCAAGCTGGCCAAAACGATTATCATACAGGGATTTGCCATCTGCATCAGCAGTCTCGTGCTTATTTTCATTCAGCTGGCAGATTCGTTCAATTTATACTCGCTTCTATTAACATCCGGAATTGAAGGAGAGGAAGCGAAGGCGCTGAAAGGTGTGTATGACCGCGGACAGCCGATTATCCAGCTGGGCATTGTTGTGGCAACATCCATGTCCCTGTCGCTGGTGCCGCTCATTTCCAAAGAAAAAATGAGAAATCATCCTGCATTTCTTCATAATAAAATCAGACTTGCCCTTCAAATCGGCATTCTTGTTGGTGCTGCAGCAACGGCTGGCCTATGGAATATCATAACGCCTGCAAATATTATGCTGTTTGAAAACTCGTCGGGATCGGATGTCCTGGCGATTCTTAGTCTGCTGATCTTGCTGAGCAGCCTGATCATCACAATCACAGGAATCCTGCAGGGACTGGGATTTATCTTTTTCCCGGCAGCGGCTATTTTGATGGGATTTGCCGTGAAACTTGGCCTGAACATCCTATTGGTTCCTTCTTACGGCACAGCAGGTGCAGCGGCCGCATCGTGCCTGGCGCTTGCTGCCGTCTTAATTTTTCTTATTGCAAAGCTTCGTTTATATTTGAAGATATCATTGATTTCTCTGCGCTTTTTATTGGTGGCCGGATTTGCTGCTTTGATGATGTCGGTTGTTTTGCAGCTGTATCTTCAGGCCACAGCCATGCTGCCAATACCGGATCCGGGCAGAATGTTTGCCGGATTCCAGGCATTAAGCTGCGTAGCGCTGGGGGCCTTAACGTATTTGTATATCGTATTTAAAGGCAATACTTTTAAAGAGGAAGAGCTTGCTCTGCTTCCGCTTGGAAGCAAACTCATGTTCTTGCTTCCCAAAAAGACTAGGAGATGAATCGCTTTATGAAAAAAATAACCATTCTCGGGCTTGGAGCAGGAGACTTGGATCAGCTTCCTTTTGGCGTATATCGAAAACTTAAACAGGCAGAGGTCTTGTACCTGCGGACAAAGGAGCATCCGGTTCTGCGGGATCTCGAACAAGAAGGGCTGACATATCAGTCTTTTGATCATATCTACGAAAAACATGAGAAATTTGAAGAAGTGTATGAGGAAATTTGTGAATTCCTCCTGGAAGAAGCCCTTGCCAAAGAGATTACATATGGAGTTCCAGGACATCCGCTTGTTGCGGAACGTACGGTGCAGCTTCTCATAGAGCGTGCTCCGCAGAGAGGCATTGAGATTATGATCGAAGGAGGACAAAGCTTCCTTGATCCTTTATTTCAGGCTTTGAAAATTGATCCGATCGAAGGATTTCAGCTTCTGGATGGAACCGATTTAAACAGAGATGAGATCCAGGTGGCCCAGCACGTCATCATTGGACAGGTTTATGACCAGTTTGTTGCGAGCGACGTCAAGCTGACACTGATGGAAAAGCTGCCTTACGATTACGCAGTTTATATTGTAACAGCTGCCGGCAGCAAGGATGAGGTTATTAAACAAGTACAGCTGCATGAACTGGATCATAATATGGAACTGAATAACTTAACTTCTGTATATGTGCCTCCTGTAAAAAATGATGCAGTCCTCTATAAAGATTTTTCAAAACTGCGGAGCATTATTGCGGAACTGCGGGGGCCAAACGGATGCCCATGGGATAAAAAGCAAACTCATGAATCATTGAAGAAATATTTAATTGAAGAAGCCTATGAGCTGATTGAAGCAATCGATAATGAAGATAGCGAGCATATGACTGAAGAACTGGGAGATGTCCTTCTCCAGGTGATGCTGCATGCACAGATTGGCGAAGACGAAGGTTATTTTACCATCGATGATGTGATCGAAGGACTTTCTGAAAAAATGGTCCGCCGTCATCCTCATGTCTTTGGTGATGTACAGGCAGAAAATGAAGAAGAGGTGCTTAAAAATTGGCAGAGCATTAAGCAGGAAGAAAAGGGTGAAAAGCAGGAATCCATGATGGATACTGTCCCGAAATCATTCCCGAACTTAATGAGAGCGGCTGAAATTCAGAAAAAAGCAGCAAAAGTCGGTTTTGACTGGAAGGAAGTTGAGCCTGCCTGGGAGAAGGTAAAAGAAGAGATTGCCGAATTCGAGAAGGAAGCCGTGAACTTAAGCCCAGAGATGGAGGCGGAATTTGGCGATATCCTGTTTGCGCTTGTAAATATTGCGCGTTTCTATAAAATTGATGCCGAAGAAGCTGCGAGAAAAACCAATGAAAAATTCATCCGCCGTTTTACTTTTGTGGAAGAACGGGTAATGATGAGCGGCAGTAAATTTGAAGACTTTACACTCGAGCAGCTCGATGAATTCTGGAATGAGGCAAAATCCAAAGGTTACTAATAGAGGAGTGGCAATAGATGAGATTAGATAAATTCTTAAAAGTATCAAGGCTTATAAAAAGAAGAACACTGGCAAAAGAAGTCTCCGATCAGGGAAGGATCTCCATAAATGGACAGCAGGCCAAAGCGAGCTCAACCGTTAAAGTGGGCGATGAACTTCAAATCCGCTTCGGGCAGAAGCTGGTAACGGTCAAAGTGGAGCGCCTGCAGGAAACGACCCGCAAGGAAGAAGCGGCGGAAATGTACTCGATTGTTAAAGAAGAGAAGGTTGAATCGGAAGCATAAGGCCTGCTCCTATGGAGATTGGCCGTTAAACTATCGGTTTCAGCCGATAAAAGAGCGTTGTTGGCCGTTAAATTCCCGTTTTAGGCCGATATAATCTTCATATTGGCCGTTAAATCTTGATTTAGCGTAATTTCATCCGTATCATTTTTCAAATTCAGCAGCGCCTCCGCTTTTCCTATTGGCTTGTTCTATTTTAATTCCCCTTTTCATAAACATGTACAAAAAGGTTGTACTATGCTGATTGCGGGGGATGAATAATGAGTCAATATTATGAGTCAAGTTCAAACAAAACCAATACTCAGGAACACGATGTCATTATGAGAGGCAGAAGACTGCTCGATATTACTGGCGTTAAACAGGTCGAAAGCTTTGATAATGAAGAATTTTTGCTGGAGACGGTGATGGGTTTCCTGGCGATTAGAGGGCAGAACCTGCAGATGAAGAATCTGGATGTGGACAAGGGAATTGTTTCCATCAAGGGGAAGGTATTTGACCTTGTTTATATTGACGATCAGAATGGAGATAAAGCTAAAGGCTTCTTTAGCAAGTTGTTCCGATGACACTGACCACTCAATTTGTGACCATGCTGGCAATGATCGGCATGGGAAGTGTATTTGGGGCTGCCCTTGATACGTATAATCGTTTCCTGCAAAGAACCAGGCGGAAAAGCTGGCTTGTATTTATTAATGATATTCTTTTTTGGCTCGTCCAGGGCCTGGCAATCTTCTATATTTTATTTCTGGTGAATCAAGGCGAGTTAAGGTTTTATATTTTCATTGCTTTGCTGTGCGGTTTTGCCGCTTATCAAAGTTTATTTAAGAAAATGTATCTGCGGGTATTGGAGATATCCATCCGGATGGCGATCTCCATATACCGCTTTTTCGTGAAGACCATTACTTTGCTCATCTATAAGCCCATCCAGGGTCTTATTATGGCGTTAATTGCGATAGCCGTTATGCTTGGAAAAGGACTTTATTCCCTTTTAAAAGTCATACTTCGAGTCTTTTGGTTCATCTTGAAAGTGGTTTTTCTGCCTGTCAAATGGATTTTGTCACTTTTGTGGAAGTTATTGCCGAAAAAGATTAAAAAAACAGTCGAGAAGTTATATAATAAATTGGCAGGATATTTACAGCTGATAAAGAATTATGTTTTAAAATGGATTGCAAAGTGGAAGAAACCTAAAGAGTAAGGAGGGAGTGCGGAAGTGAGTGCCACCAAGAAGAAAAATGTAGCCAAAATGGAAACCAGCTATGTTAAACAGCAGGAAGCAGCAGAGATCAGTGCGGGCCGTAAGAAAAAGCTATTATTTCGCAGATTAGCGGCATTTTTCACACTGGCAGCCGTCGTTTCATTTTTTATGATTTCCACACTCGTTTCGCAGTCTGCTGCTCTGGAAGAAAAAGTGGAAGAGAAAACCCGGCTGGACCAGGAGCTTTCTGACCTTAAGAAAAAGGAAGTCATGCTCGAAGAAGAAATTGTTAAGCTGAATGATGATGAGTATATCGCGAAGCTTGCCCGCAAAGATTACTTCCTATCCGACAATAACGAAATCATTTTTAACCTCCCTGAAGAAGAGACGGAAAAAGAAAAGAAAAAGGAAAAAAAGGCCGATTGACGCTATATTGACACTCTTTTTTTGGTTTCTGTATAATATATAGTAAGTTTGATTTATCGCAGATTAACAGGCAGTACCCCTTCGTTTAAAGTAAGTTAAACCTAATGAAGTTAGTAAAAAGGGAACTGTCTGTTAAGGTCCGGTAAGTTCAACTCCCCATCAGTGAATATGTATGAAAATATAATTCTGTACAGCTGGACTGAGCTGAGGATGTATTTTGCAGCACCTGATGGAAGTTTCACTTTATATCTTTCAAGGAGGCAATTTTTTTAATGTCAATCGAAGTAGGCAGCAAGTTAAAAGGAAAGGTCACAGGCATTACAAAATTCGGAGCATTTGTGGAGCTGCCGGAAGGCTCAACGGGTCTGGTGCACATAAGTGAAGTCGCTGACAAGTATGTAAAAGATATTAATGAGCACCTCAAAGTGGGTGATATGGTTGAAGTGAAAGTCATTAATGTCGAAAAGGACGGCAAGATTGGATTATCCATCAAAAAGGCAAAAGACCGGCCTGAGCGTTCTGAAAGACCTGAAAGAGGCGACAGAAAAGAATTCAGACCTAATTCAAACTCTGGCCGACCTCGCCAAAACCGATCAAACGACCATCGCCCTAAAGAAAACTTTGAAGCCAAAATGGCTCGTTTCCTAAAGGACAGCGAAGATCGTCTGTCATCGCTAAAACGCCATACTGAATCCAAACGCGGAGGAAGAGGCGCTAAACGAGGATAACTTGCTGCTGATTGATCTATATAGCAGGATGGAAAACAAGTCCGATTGGGCTTGTTTTTTTGTGCTGTTTAATGAAGTAATTTCTGATGGAAACTTATTAATAGTGAAATCTTAATGCAGCGCGAAGTGACCGATAATCCGGAAAAGTAACCGATTTATTGAAAATCTGACCGCTAAACATGACAAAGTGACCGATAACTGGAAAGCAATTAAAAAAGGTTCATCAATTACTAGGTAACTGCTGTTCTGAAAGAAGAAAAATTCATCCAAAACCATCAAAAAAACGCCAGCCTAAGGCTGACGCTCTTTTGAAATGACCCGTACGGGATTCGAACCCGTGTTACCGCCGTGAAAGGGCGGTGTCTTAACCGCTTGACCAACGGGCCAGGATAATATTGAATTTTGAGGAGCTTGAGTGGTTTAAGCTCAAACCTCGAATATTTCAGATAGCGGCGGAGGGGATCGAACCCCCGACCTCACGGGTATGAACCGTACGCTCTAGCCAGCTGAGCTACACCGCCATATTTTTATAGATTTATAGATGTGCTCTGAAGCACAAGATTTATAATACAAATTTTTAAAAAGGAAGTCAATAAGATATTTAAAGAAATATGTCGTAAATTTCCCTTGCCTCTTCGTCAATTTCTTCCAAGCTTCTCTTTCCGCGGAAAGCTGTCGTTCCAAGGGTTTGTTTACTTTTTTTGTCAGAACCAAGCGGAACTTCAGAAAGACCAATTTTAAATCTTGTTATCTATCCCCATATATAGTGGAAAACCGTCGAACGAAAAGCCGGGGCTTGTCCGCTATTTTGACAAACTTCTGGAGCGCTGGATTTTATAATTGTCAGCAACGATAAAAATATGGGGAGTGTAGTTTAATGGAAAAGGTAGAAAGGAATGTAATGGAGCCGATCGGGGAAGTGCCCTTCAACAAACCGAAACTGGATTTTGCCAAAGGCTTAAAAAAACTCCACTCGGGGTTGGAGAATTTCTTTCTGAAAAAAGGCTATGTTCTGCTGATCATTGGCTTTTTGCTTGGAAGAGCCTTGATATTGGCGAAGCTTACCCCATTTAGCCTTCCGTTTTTTGCAGCGGTTTATTTCATACGAAGGGATAAGGCGCCCCTGGCCCTAGTGGGATTAATGGCAGGCGCTGCCACATTGTCCATCTCCAATGCTGTATCTGCTTTTGGAATAACCTTCATCTTTTTATTTGCCTTCCGGGTCTCGAAAAAATGGCTGCATAATGAAATCAGGGCACTGCCTTTTTTCGTGTTCTTCACTCTTTTAGGAGGCAAGCTCCTGGAGGCTTTCATTACGAAGGGCCAGCTGACTTTATATGATGGAATGATGACCGGCATTGAATCAGGCCTTGGTTTCATTCTAACGCTGATTTTCCTGCAGGGTCTGCCGCTGCTTTCGATAAATAAACGCAGACAATCACTGAAAACCGAAGAAATTGTCTGCCTGATCATTATGCTGGCATCTGTCATGACGGGAACGATCGGCTGGACGGTCTATGATCTTTCGGTCGAGCATATTATGTCTCGCTATCTTGTCCTGCTCTTTGCTTTTGTAGCAGGAGCCACCGTCGGTTCTACAGTAGGGGTGGTAACCGGTCTGATCTTCTCCCTTGCGAATATATCGAGCTTTTATCATATGAGTCTGCTGGCCTTCGCGGGTCTATTAGGCGGTCTTTTAAAAGAAGGCAGGAAGTTCGGTGTGGCATTCGGCCTTCTGATTGCAACACTCCTGATGGGCATGTATGGAGAAGGAAGCGGAAATCTCATGAAAACTCTGTATGAAACAGGCGCAGCGATTCTCTTATTTTTATTAACTCCGCAGGCTTTAACGATGAAATTGGCCAAGCACATCCCGGGGACGCCTGAATATGCCGCTGAGCAGCAGCATTATATGAGAAAAATGCGCGATGTGACAGCACAGCGTGTTGCCCAGTTCTCAAGCGTCTTCCAAGCCCTTTCCAAAAGCTTCTCCTCTCATAATGAGCCATCTGAATGGGAGGAAGACGGTGATAGGGAAGTGGATTATTTCTTAAGCAATGTAACGGAAAAAACATGCCAGACCTGCTTTAAGAAAGATCATTGCTGGTCAAAGAACTTTAATACAACCTATGACTATATGATGGATATTATGCACGATGTGGACAACAATGAAGGTGCTCTTTCTCCAAAGCTTGCGAGGGATTGGGAAAAGTACTGCACAAGATCGAAAAAAGTGACTGAAGCTGTACAGCAGGAGCTGACTTATTTTAAGGCGAACCAAAAGCTGAAGAAGCAGGTTCAGGAAAGCAGAAGGCTGGTAGCTGATCAGCTGATGGGTGTTTCGGAGGTAATGGGGGATTTTGCGAAAGAAATCCAGCGAGAGCGGGAAAATCATCATAAGCAGGAAGAACAGATTCTTGAAGCACTTCAGGAGTTTGGCATTCATATCGAGCAGGTGGAAATTTACAGCCTGGAGCAGGGAAATGTCGACATTGATATGACCATCCCATATTGCCAGGGGCATGGGGAATGCGAAAAGCTAATTGCACCAATGCTATCTGATATTTTGGGAGAAACGATATTAGTAAATTCAGAGGAATGCGCCGCGTTCCCAAATGGATACTGCCATGTCACATTCCGGTCAGCCAAGGCATTCGTGGTTGAAACGGGCGTTGCACATGCTGCGAAGGACGGCGGTTTAGTATCAGGGGACAGCTATTCCACTATCGAACTGGGCTGCGGAAAGTTTGCGATTGCCATCAGTGATGGAATGGGCAATGGGGAACGGGCTCATGCGGAAAGCCAGGAAACACTTCAGCTCCTGCAGAAAATTCTTCAATCGGGCATTGAAGAGCAGGTCGCCATTAAATCAGTCAATTCCGTTCTTTCTTTAAGGACAACAGACGAAATTTTCTCCACCTTGGATTTGGCTATGATTGATCTGCAGAATGCCGACGCGAAATTTTTGAAAATTGGATCAACTCCAAGCTTTGTAAAGAGAGGCCATAAGGTAATAAAAATTCAGGCCAGCAATCTCCCGATGGGAATCATTCAGGAATTTGATGTAGATGTGGTCAGTGAGCAGCTTAAAGCGGGAGATTTGCTGATCATGATGAGTGATGGCGTTTTTGAAGGGCCGAAGCATGTCGAGAACTTTGATTTGTGGATGAAGCGCAAGGTATCCGAGTTGAAGACGGACGACCCTCAAGAAGTGGCCGATTTAATTATGGAAGAGGTAATCAGGTCAAGATCCGGGAATATTGAAGATGATATGACGGTAGTTGTGTCAAAGGTCAAACACAATACTCCGAAATGGACCAGCATTCCCGTACATGCCATCCGCCAAAAGGCCAACTGATTAATATGCTCATTGCTTAATAACTCAATAAGGTCTCTAAATTAGATAATTGTCCAGCTCAGCACCTGCCCCCTCGAGGTCACAAGCTTATCAAGCTGCGGCTCCCAGGGACGAAAGACTTGCCAATCCCTTCCAGAAGGAAAGAGCACCTTCTTGCAGAGTTCGTCTTATGCTTAGCGGGGGTGAACAAGGTGCTTCCGCATTTCTTAGGTATAAATCCCCTTCTTTCAGTCGAAAATGCTAACAACTCAAATGTGGAGGGGAGATTCAAATGAAAACAGGAACATTGAAGCAAATTTTACTGATAACGGATGGCTGTTCAAATCAGGGTGAGGATCCCGTTGCCATGGCGGCCTTGGCCAAGGAGCAGGGAATAACTGTGAATGTCATCGGAGTCATGGAGCAGGATGTCATTGATGAGCAGGGAATGAATGAAATTGAAGGAATCGCGATGTCAGGAGGCGGTGTCAGTCAGGTTGTCTACTCTCAGCAGCTGTCCCAGACGGTACAGATGGTGACGAGAAAAGCCATGACCCAGACCCTTCAGGGAGTTGTGAACAAGGAGCTTCAGCAGATCCTCGGCGGTTCCAAAACAATGGAGGACCTTCCGCCTGATCAGCGCGGCGAGGTGATGGAGGTTGTGGATGAACTGGGTGAGACAGTCGAACTTGAAGTGCTGGTTCTCGTGGATACCAGTGCAAGCATGAAACATAAGCTTCCAACCGTTAAGGAAGCCTTGCTGGATCTTTCTCTAAGCCTTAATGCACGATCTGGTGATAACCGATTTTCCGTATTCGTATTTCCCGGGAAAAAGAAAGATGTCGAAAAACTGCTGGATTGGACGCCAAATCTTGAATCGCTGACCAGCATTTTCTCGAAATTGACAACAGGAGGAATTACGCCTACAGGTCCGGCTATTCATGAGGCCTTAAACCATTTCAAGAAAAAACGTTCATTAAGGAGTCTGCTTTCCCGTGATGATGAATCATTCTTTGAAGAGTCAGTGTAAAGTAAACCCTGGTACTGTAATTGAAGGAAAGTGGCACCGAAACCGATATACCATTATAAAGGAATTAGGGTATGGTGCGAATGGGATTGTTTATCTCGCTAAAAACCAAAATCAGCAGGTTGCTTTGAAAATGAGTGATAACGGGATGTCCATCACGTCTGAAGTGAACGTCCTTAAATCCTTTGCAAAGGTCCAAGGCTCTGCCCTCGGGCCTTCTTTGCTTGATGTGGATGATTGGGATAGGAGAAGCGGAAAAATTTCGTTCTATGTAATGGAATATATACAGGGCCCTGATTTACTGACATTTATCCAGCAAAAAGGATCATCCTGGACCGGTGTTTTAATCGTACAGCTGCTGAACGATCTTGATTCCTTGCATAAAGCGGGCTGGGTTTTCGGTGATTTAAAGCCGGATAATTTGATCGTAACAGGCCCTCCTTCAAAAATACGCACCATAGATGTGGGTGGAACCACCATTCAAGGCAGGGCGATAAAAGAATTTACCGAGTTTTATGATCGCGGCTATTGGGGATTGGGGACCAGAAAGGCTGACCCGGCCTACGATCTCTTTGCTGCAGCCATGATTATAATCAATACAGCATACCCAAAAAGGTTTGCCAAGACAACAGGTGACCTCAAACAGCTCAAAATGATGGTCCGCCAAAAGAAAGAGCTGCTGAAATACGAAGATGTTATTCTAAATGCCCTGCAAGGCCAATATAGCTCGGCTGGTGAAATGAGAAATGATATGCTCCAGCTCACTCGTTCAAATCCTGTGCAAAGGAGCACGGGAAACAGGAACGCCGGACAAAAAGCCGGTCCTCAGCCTGCCAGCAGGCAAGTGTACAGGCAGAAAAAACAGAAAGGGAGCATCTTTGAAACTCTGCTGATTACCCTTATCGTGACGCTTCTTTATTTCTTATATATTTATGGGCAGCTGCTTTAAATTTGAGAAAAATGAAACTTTCTTCTCTCTGATTCGTATAGTAAGCTTAATCCCTTTTGATATTTACCCTTTAAAAATGATATGCTTTTCTATATGAAGGATTACGCTGCCCTTTGCAGGGGTAGTATAAAGTGAAACTTCAATATAGAGGATGATTTTTTTCTCTGATTGTCAGCGATAAATATATTTCTATCGGATAAGGAAGAAGCCTATGCTCCAAGAGAAAGTGAGTGCTTTCCTTAAGAAAAAGGGACTGGATTTAAATAATAAGAAAATAGTAGTTGGTGTATCGGGAGGACCGGATTCAATCGCCCTGCTTCATTATTTTTGGAACCAGAGACAGCAGCTTCAAATAGAACTAATCGCCGCTCATGTCGATCATATGTTCAGAGGCGAGGAATCTTTTCAGGACGCCATGTTTGTGAAGGATTACTGCAGAAAGAAAGCCATTCCATTTGAAATGGAAAGAGCGGATGTACCGGAGTATATGGAGAAGTCCGGGAAGAGTTCCCAGACAGCTGCAAGGGATTGCCGCTACAGCTTCTATCAAAGAACCGCCAAGAAATATGGGGCAGAGTACATAGCGCTGGGACATCATGGCGATGACCAGGTTGAAACCATATTAATGCGGCTCACAAGGGGAAGCACCGGCAGCGCAAGAGCAGGAATTCCTTTCAAGCGTCCATTTGGCGATTATTTTATCATCCGCCCTTTCCTGTGCTTGAATAGAGCCGAAATCGAAGACTACTGCCTGAAGGAACGCCTGAACCCCCGGCGGGATCCAAGCAATGAAAAAGGCATATACAGCCGCAACCGATTCAGACAGGAAGTGCTCCCATTCCTGAGAAAAGAAAACCCTCAGGTGCATGAGCATTTTCAAAGATTCAGTGAAGATTTGCAAAGTGATGAAGCATATCTGCAGGAATTAACGGTCCACAAAATGAATACAGTAATGAAAAAGAAGGCCAATGAGGAAATTAGTATGGATATCGATGCTTTCGAGGCAATGCCAATGCCTTTACAAAGGAGAGGGATTCAACTAATATTAAACTATCTTTATAAGGAAAGGCCGGCATCGTTATCGGCATCTCATATTGAGAGCATTTTTTCCTTAATGAAAAGTCCTCATCCATCGGGAAATCTAGATTTTCCAGGCGGTTTACATATTGTACGCTCCTACCGGCAATGCCACTTCTTATTCCCGAAGGAACCTGTACAATCCTATCGATATGAAATCTTCGAACCTGCATGCATTAAACTCCCAAACAGCGGATCGATTATCCTTGAATATGCTGACTGTTCTGATGGAATTCTAAACAATGATACCCTGGTATTAGACAGGGAGAGTGTTTCTTTTCCAATCATTATCAGGACTAGGGAAAAGGGAGACCGCATGACGCTTAAAGGAATGCAAGGGTCCCGAAAGATAAAGGACATTTTCATCGATCATAAAGTACCGCTGCATGATCGGAAAACATGGCCAATTGTGACAGATGCACAAGGCAGGATCCTGTGGGTGCCTGGTTTGAAGAAATCACATGATGATAGGCAGCAGCAATCTTGTATCAGCTATATTATTTTAAAATACATAAAGCAATGATCTTCTAGGGGGCACAATAAATGATGAAAAATGATATTGAAAAAGTACTGATTTCGGAAGAGGAGCTGCAGGATAAGATTAAATCCCTTGCTGCTGAACTCACTGAAGAATACCAGGACCGATTCCCGCTTGCCATTGGGGTGTTAAAAGGAGCAATGCCTTTTATGAGCGACCTTTTAAAGCGTGTGGATACATATCTTGAGATGGACTTCATGGATGTTTCAAGCTATGGGAATTCAATGGTTTCTTCAGGAGAAGTGAAAATTCTGAAAGATCTTGATACTTCTGTGGAAGGCAGAGATATTCTGATTATTGAGGATATCATCGACAGCGGCTTGACACTCAGCTATCTTGTTGAGCTGTTCCGCTACAGAAAAGCGAAAAGCATTAAGATTGTAACACTGCTTGACAAGCCAACAGGAAGAAAGGCTGATATCAAAGCTGATTATGTAGGATTTATTGTTCCTGATGAATTCGTAGTCGGCTACGGCCTGGATTACGCGGAAAAATACCGCAATCTTCCATATATTGGAGTCCTGAAGCCGGAAGTATACAGCAACAACGATTAAGGAAATCCTAAGCATTGATCTTGCATTAAAGCCCTTTACTGAAACAAGAATCACCCGGTTTTAAGAAGTCTAATTCCTTGTATTGGCACGATTTTCTATGATACTATACACTATAGTTTGTTTACCGTGGGAGGAGGTAAGGGATGAATCGGATCTTCCGGAATACCATCTTTTATTTATTAATATTTTTAGTCATTATTGGAGTTGTCAGCTTCTTTAACGGCAACAATGAACCAACGGAGCACATCTCTTATAATAAATTTGTTGATCACTTGGAAAGCGGCGACATTACGTCCATTTCCCTTCAGCCTGAGAGAGGTGTATTTGAAGTACGGGGTCAGCTTGAAGGATATGAGGAGGGCAAATACTTCCTGACTTATATCATGAACAATGATAATATCCTTGACCGTGTGGATCAATTAGCCCAGTCTTCAGATGTAGAAGTCATGCCGGCTAAGGAAACAAGCGGATGGGTGACATTCTTTACGTCAATCATTCCTTTCATCATCATCTTCATACTATTCTTCTTCCTGCTGAACCAGGCGCAGGGCGGAGGAAGCCGTGTGATGAACTTCGGCAAAAGCAAAGCCAAGCTTTATGATGAAAGCAAAAAGAAAGTGCGCTTTAAAGATGTTGCAGGCGCCGATGAAGAAAAGCAGGAGCTAGTTGAGGTCGTTGAGTTCCTTAAAGACCCGCGCAAATTTGCTGAATTGGGAGCAAGAATTCCCAAAGGGGTTCTTCTTGTAGGACCTCCAGGAACAGGTAAAACCTTGCTTGCACGGGCGGCAGCCGGTGAAGCGGGCGTTCCGTTCTTCTCCATAAGCGGTTCTGATTTCGTTGAAATGTTCGTAGGTGTGGGTGCTTCCCGTGTCCGTGACTTATTCGAAAATGCGAAAAAGAACGCGCCATGTATTATATTTATCGATGAAATTGATGCTGTAGGGCGCCAGCGTGGTGCCGGCCTAGGCGGCGGACACGATGAACGCGAGCAGACCCTTAACCAGCTTCTAGTTGAAATGGATGGATTTGGAGCAAATGAAGGAATTATCATCATTGCTGCCACAAACCGTCCGGATATCCTTGACCCGGCATTATTGCGTCCGGGACGTTTTGACCGACAGATTACAGTTGACCGCCCAGATGTCAAAGGCCGTGAAGCAGTGCTTAAGGTACATGCCCGCAACAAGCCTTTAGATGAGTCGGTTAACTTAAAGAGCATTGCGATGCGTACACCTGGATTTTCAGGTGCAGACCTTGAAAATCTATTGAATGAAGCAGCGCTTGTAGCGGCCCGCCGCAATAAGAAAAAAGTCGATATGGAAGATATCGATGAAGCAACAGACCGCGTTATTGCAGGACCAGCTAAGAAAAGCCGTGTTATTTCCCAAAAGGAAAGAAACATCGTTGCTTTCCATGAAGCCGGTCATACAGTCATCGGTTTAGTGCTTGATGAAGCTGAAATGGTTCATAAAGTGACAATCGTGCCGCGCGGCCAGGCTGGCGGATACGCAGTGATGCTTCCGAAAGAAGACCGCTACTTCCAGACGAAACCAGAGCTTCTCGACAAAATTGTCGGCTTGCTTGGCGGACGTGTTGCAGAGGAAATCGTGTTCGGCGAAGTGAGTACAGGTGCCCATAATGACTTCCAGCGTGCGACAGGCATTGCCCGCCGCATGGTAACCGAATTTGGAATGAGCGATAAGCTTGGACCATTGCAATTTGGACAGTCTCAGGGCGGCCAGGTCTTCCTTGGACGTGACTTCCATAATGAACAAAACTATTCAGATGCAATCGCCTATGAAATTGATCTTGAAATCCAGCGCATTATCAAGGAATCTTATGAAAGAGCAAGAAAGCTCCTCACAGAAAACCGAGATAAGCTAAATCTGATTGCAAATACATTGCTTGAAGTCGAAACGCTTGATGCGGAACAAATCAAGCATTTATCAGATCATGGCAGACTGCCTGACCGTTCAGTGACTTCTATTTCAACTGATGAAGATGTGAAAGTGAACATCAGCATCAAGAAAGAAGATCCTGCTGAAACAGGCGAAATTCCTGAAACAAGGGAAGGCTCAAGCCCTGCAGAAGCTGACGTGCCTCCTGCCATCGACGAAGAACGCAAAGACAAATAACCAAAAGCGCCTCTAGGGGCGCTTTTTTTTGCGGGAAAAATATCAATTGCCAGACCAGTTGGAATTTCCGATTACACGAAACAATAACAGTTGTGATATGATGTTTTCAGTGTAAAAAAAATATCAGATAAGGCTATTTTCGTAAAGGTTGTTGCTCTCAACTGCAAACTTGTTTTAATTTGCTGAGTTGATTGCAGCGGAGGGTGCTTGATCCTCGAAAATGCTTCCGCATTTTCTTTGTGCGGTGCTAATTCAAGGAGTCTTACTCAATGTCCTGCGGGAGAGAAGTGGAAGACCCCGAAGGCTTCATTTTTCCCCGCGAAAAGCAAGTGCCCCGTGCTGAATTCAACGGGCAAAATATAAGTAACAACTATTTATGATAAAAAGTCAATAATCATAAAGTGGTGAGAATGTTGATCTTTGTTTTCGACGTAGGAAATACGAATATCGTTCTGGGTGTCTATGATCAAGATGAATTAAAGCATCATTGGCGAATTGAAACCAACCGGAATAAAACAGAAGATGAATACGGAATGATTGTGAAGTCTCTGTTTGAGCATGTGAATCTTTCCTTTTCAGATATAGATGGCATTATCATTTCCTCTGTAGTGCCTCCAATCATGTTTTCGCTTGAAAGAATGTGCCAGAAATACTTCCATGTTAAGCCCCTTGTCGTGGGTCCTGGAATCAAAACAGGCTTAAACATCAAATATGAAAATCCGAGAGAAGTAGGTGCAGACCGCATCGTCAATGCAATAGCAGCCATTCATGAATATGGAAGCCCGTTAGTCATTGTCGATTTTGGAACAGCCACTACCTATTGCTATATCAATGAAAATAAGCAATATATGGGTGGCGCAATTGCCCCGGGAATTGGAATCTCGACCGAGGCTCTTTACTCACGTGCCGCCAAGCTTCCAAGAATAGAAATTGCCCGTCCTGATCATATTGTCGGGAAGAATACTGTATCTGCCATGCAGGCTGGGATTTTATATGGTTATGTTGGCCAGGTTGAAGGTATAGTAAAAAGAATGAAAGATCAGGCATCGCAAAAACCTACTGTCATTGCCACTGGGGGTCTCGCAGGTTTAATTGCGCAGGAATCGGATATCATTGATGTCGTGGATCCATTTTTAACTTTAAAGGGTTTGCAGATTATTTATAAACGAAATATGGAAACCATAAAAAAATAGGACGTAGCTTAAAAAGCCGCTGACATTATAAGCGGTTTTCTGGAAGATAAGTAAATGTAAACTTTTTGAACTCGAAAATTGTCTAGCTCCAGCGCCTACCCCCTCTAGGTCACAAGCCAATCCTCCCCAAAGGCTAAGAACGTCTTTCGGCGAGGCTCGGCTTGTGCTTGTCGGGGGTGGGCAAGGCGCTTCCGCTTTTCGTAGAAAGGAGAAAAAAATGAGCGATTATTTAGTAAAAGCACTTGCATATGATGGACAAGTCCGTGCCTATGCATCTCGCACTACCGAAACAGTTGGAGAGGGCCAGCGCAGGCATTATACATGGCCAACCGCTTCAGCCGCATTAGGAAGATCCATGACGGCGGGCGTCATGATGGGCGCCATGCTGAAGGGCGATAACAAGCTGACTATCAAAATCGAAGGCGGCGGTCCAATTGGCGCCATCCTTGTAGACAGCAATGCTAAGGGAGAGGTGCGCGGCTATGTAACAAACCCGCAGACGCACTTCGATCTTAATGAGCAGGGCAAGCTTGACGTGCGCCGCGCGGTCGGCACTGAAGGGACGCTGACTGTCGTGAAGGATATTGGAATGAGAGAGCACTTCACAGGACAGGTTCCGCTGATTTCTGGAGAACTTGGAGATGATTTCACATATTACTTTGTTACTTCTGAACAGGTGCCTTCTTCCGTCGGAGTGGGTGTTCTTGTTAATCCTGACAATTCCATTCTTGCTGCTGGGGGATTCATTCTGCAGCTTATGCCGGGAACTGATGAAGAGACGATTACATTAATTGAGAACAGACTGAAAGAAATTCCGCCTGTATCCAAATTAATTCAGCAGGGATTAACGCCTGAAGAGCTACTGGAAACAATCCTTGGCAAAGACAATGTGAAGTTCCTTGAAAAGCTTCCTGTCTCCTTTACTTGTACATGTTCAAAAGAGCGTTTTGCCAATGCGATTATAAGTCTGGGTGAAGAGGAAATTCAGCAGATGATCGATGAAGATGGCCAGGCAGAAGCATCCTGCCATTTCTGCAACGAGAAATACCACTACACTAAAGAAGAACTCGAAGAATTAAAGAACGAAGTAAAGTAATAATTGAAATTGCTAAAGCGTCTGTCTGCCTGCATCTTTTAGGCTCCTGAAAGTAAGGCCGCTGAGGTTCGGATAGCGCGGCTCTTGGGCTAATTGTATTATTAAAATTCATATCTTTGAACTTCGAGAATTGTCTAGCTCCAGCGCCTGCCCCCTCGAGGTGTCGGGGGATGTGCAAGGCGCTTGCGCTTTTCTTAGGGGGAGGAGCACTTGGAAAAGAGACAGCTTTTTATGATTATTGCCGGTTTGGTGCTGCTGAACCTAATCACATTGGCCTTTTTGCTATTTAAAGGCGATGGCAGCGGGGAAGCAGTAGCAAAAGTCGGGGGAGATAAAATCACTCGCCAGGAATGGATGAGTGAGATGGAAACAAAATACGGAAAAAGCACATTAAGTGAATTAATTGATCAGAAGGTCATTGAAGAAGCAGGGGAAAAATACGGGGTGAAGGTCTCTGAAAAGGCTGTAGATCTTGAACTGAAAATGGTCAAGACCATGTACGGCGGCAATTTCACCGATGAGATGAGCGAAGACAAGTGGCGCAGGCAAATCAAAAATAACCTTATTCTTGAAGAACTGCTGACTGCCGATGTCTCCGTCTCTGAAGAAGAAATGAAAAGCTACTATGAGCAAAACAGCAGTCAGTTCCAAGTTCCGGACACTTATCACATCTCTCAGATTATCGTTAAAACAAAAGAAGAAGCGGAACAGACATTGAAGGAGCTGGATGAAGGCTCGAGCTTCTCTGTGCTTGCGATGGAACGGTCGATCGATGAATTTACCGCCAGCCTGGGGGGGAATGCAGGGTATGTCAGTGAAGATGATGAACATATACCGGCAGAAGTCTTTGAACAGGTTAAAACCCTTAAGCCCGGCAAGTGGACCAAGCCGATTAAAACGGAAAATGGATATGCCGTTGTAATGCTCCATGAGCATTTAAAGGGAGAAAATTATTCCTTTAAAGAAGTGAAGAGCATGATTCGCCGCCAGATCGCTCTTGAGCAGATGGATGTTCCTGTCTCTGCAAAGCCCTTTTGGAAAGAAGCAGAGGTCGAGTGGTTTTACGGTGAGCAGTAAATAAAAAGCACGGAGTGATTTCCGTGTTTTTTTCTGTATACATTGAGTATCATGTATAAAAGTGGGTAGTTTAAATATAATGACAAAAGTATGAATTTTCTTTTAAATAGCAATCAAATTCATTGACATTCCCATTGGGAATTGGTAAATTTGTATTAAACCAATAAAAATAGTCGGAAATGAGGAGTGGGGAAATGGTACGTGTAGCAAATTCGATTGCAGACCTTGTTGGCCAGACGCCAATTGTGAAACTAAACCGTTTAGTTGATGATAATAGTGCAGATGTTTATCTGAAATTGGAGTACATGAATCCTGGAAGCAGCGTAAAAGACCGTATTGCCCTGGCAATGATCACTGCCGCAGAGAAAGATGGAAGCCTTAAACCAGGTGATACCATTATTGAACCGACAAGTGGAAATACAGGAATCGGATTAGCGATGATTGCAGCAGCAAAAGGCTATAAAGCGGTTCTTGTCATGCCGGAGACGATGAGTATGGAGCGCCGAAATTTACTTCGTGCTTACGGGGCCGACCTTGTACTCACACCTGGACCGGAAGGAATGGGCGGTGCGATCCGCAAGGCGCAGGAACTGGCAAAGGAAAATGGCTATTTCGTGCCTCAGCAGTTTGAAAACCCTGCGAACCCTGAAATTCACCGTTTAACAACAGGACCTGAAATTACAGAGCAGATGGGCGACCAGCTGGATGCATTCATATCCGGAATCGGTACAGGCGGAACGATTACAGGTGCCGGCCAAGTGCTTAAAGAAAAATATAAAAACATCAAAATTTACGCAGTTGAACCAACCGATTCTCCTGTACTATCAGGCGGAAAGCCGGGTCCTCATAAAATCCAGGGCATTGGAGCAGGATTTGTTCCGGATACCCTGGATACAAAGATTTATGATGAAGTGATTCAAATTACAAACGATGAGGCATTTGAATATGCCCGCCGCGCGGCCAAGGAAGAAGGAATCCTAGGAGGCATTTCCTCTGGTGCGGCGATCAGTGCGGCCCTAAAAGTTGCCAAAGAGCTTGGAAAAGGGAAAAAAGTTCTGGCGATTATCCCAAGTAACGGCGAGCGTTATTTAAGTACTCCTTTATACCAATTTGAAGCTGAATAATGATATGACAGCGGTCTCCAATGACCGCTGTTTTTTTGTATGGGGCGACTGCAAAATTGAACGATGTAAATAACTCTGTGGCAGAGTGTCTGCATCTAGCTCCAGCGCCTACCCCCTCGAGGTCACAAGCTTGTCTAGTTTCGGCTCCTGGGGACTCTCAGGTCTAAACCATTTCCTTTCAGAAAAAAGAACCTTCTTACAGGAATCGTCTTATGCCTGAGGCCCGCAGGACAAGGAAGGCTTCGTCAGCATAAACATCGACAGCTTTTTGGAGGATGCGGGTTATGCAGACGTTGCCACAGGACGTGGGCGTTCTTAGTCTGCCATCTTTCGCGGGCAAGGCGCTTCCGCTTTTGTTTCGTATAATAAAAATTATGAAAGCATGCCCTACATCATGTATGATGAAAAAAGAGAAATATATAGGGGTGACAATCATTGAAGCAGCTTCACATCCATGCCAAAAAAATACCTTATACATATAATCGGTTTTTCCGCCAATACCGCTCGCTGTCGGAGGGATTGGCGCATCATGTTCTGCTCGAAAGCGGACGTGGCGGCAGGTACAGTATCGCAGCCTTTGAGCCGGAAGCTATTTTAACAGGCAAAAATTCAGAACTTGAAATTTTGAGAGACGGCGAAAAACAGGTGCTGGAAGGCAACCCCCTTCATTTGATGCAGGAATGGCTTAATCAATATAAAGCAGATAAGCTCGATGAACTTCCTGACTTTCAGGGAGGAGCAATAGGGTTTATCAGCTATGATTACGCGCGTTATATCGAAAAGCTTCCAAATGAGGCTCAAGATGATCTGCAGATACCTGATATTCATTTTTTTATTTATAAAGAATGCTTTGTCTTTGACCATGAAACCAAAGAGCTCTGGCTGATTTTCTTATACGAAAAAGGGGAAGAGCACTCGATTGGGGAATGGGCAGAGAATTGGGAGCAGAGATGGAAGAATGAAAGTGAGGAGCCTTCTGCGAAAGCGGAATACAATCAGGCTGAAAATACACTGGGTGTATCCATGAATGAAGAAGAATTCATGGCTGCCGTCAGGAGTATTCAGGAGTATATTTCACAGGGAGATGTCTTTCAGGTAAATCTCTCGGTACGCCAAAGCCGCCCAATTCATATTCAGGCAATGGAGGTATACGAGCAGCTGAGAGTGTTAAACCCTTCTCCGTACATGGGGTATTTTCACACTCCGGGATACCAGCTTGTAAGCGGATCCCCGGAACTGCTGATTAAGAAAAAAGGAAACACCGTCAGCACGCGGCCGATTGCCGGGACAAGATCCCGCGGGAAGGACCATGAGGAGGACCTCAAACTCGCCAGTGAACTGATTGAAAATGAGAAAGAGCGCGCAGAGCACGTGATGCTGGTCGATCTGGAGCGAAATGACCTTGGAAGAGTCTGCAAATATGGTACCGTTACAGTGGATGAGTTCATGGTCATTGAAAAATACTCACATGTGATGCATATTGTCTCCAATGTAAAAGGAGAGCTGGCAGACGGGAAGAATGCTGTTGATATCATCGACGCTGTATTTCCGGGAGGGACCATTACAGGAGCGCCAAAGGTAAGGACCATGGAAATCATTGAAGAACTTGAACCGGTCACAAGGGGCCCATACACCGGCTCTCTTGGCTGGATCAATTTCAGCGGCGACCTGGAACTGAATATTATCATCCGGACCATGCTTGTTAAAGAAGGACAGGCCCATGTGCAGGCTGGTGCCGGCATTGTTATTGATTCCAATCCTAAAAATGAATACAAAGAGTCGCTGAAAAAAGCAATTGCTCTTTGGAAAGCAAAAGAACTTGCAGAACAGGCAAAAGGGGATCAGCTATGATTTATATGATCGATAATTACGACTCTTTTACGTATAATCTCGTACAGTATCTCGGTGAATTAGGCGAAGAGCTGGTTGTAAAAAGAAACGATGAAACCTCTATTTCTGAAATAGGCAGTTTGCAGCCGAAGTTCCTAATGATCTCTCCGGGGCCGTGCAGCCCGAATGAAGCCGGCATCAGTCTGAAAGCTATTGAAGCTTTTGCAGGCAAAATCCCTGTTTTTGGCGTTTGTCTGGGACATCAATCGATTGCTCAAGTATTCGGTGGTGATGTTGTGCAGGCCGAGCGGCTCATGCATGGAAAAACCTCCGAAATTTTTCATGATGGGAAAACAATTTTTAAGGGCTTGCCCAATCCGTTTCCTGCCACCCGCTACCATTCGCTGATTGTAAAAAAGGAGACTCTGCCAGCTTGCCTTGAGGTCTCGGCCTGGACAGCTGAAGGGGAAATTATGGCCATTCGCCATAAGGAGCTCCCTTTGGAAGGTGTCCAATTCCATCCGGAATCGATTATGACGACGGCCGGAAAGGAACTCCTTCAGAATTTTATTCAGCATTACAAAGCTTTACTGCAGACAGAGGGGATTTAACCTTGTTTATATACATGAATGGTGAAGTTATCAGAAAAGAGGAGGCCAGGGTTTCTCCTTTTGATCATGGTTTTTTATATGGTATGGGGCTGTTCGAAACATTCCGTGTCTATAATGGTCATCCCTTTTTGCTGGATGATCATCTGGAACGGCTGAATTGGAGTCTGGAAGTTCTGAATATCAATGCGAGTTATAAAAGAGAACAAGTGCTTGGAGCGCTGGAGATGCTGCTTGAAAGAAACGGTTATAAGAATGCCTATATCCGGATGAATGTGTCAGCGGGAAACGGGGAGATTGGCCTTCAGGCAGCTCCGTACACAAACCCGAATACGATTCTTTTCTGCAAACCGCTTTCTTCAAGGAATACGGGCGCAGAAAAGCAGGCAGTGCTGCTGAAGATTCCCCGCAATACACCCGAAGGGGCAGAACGCCTGAAGTCCCATCATTATTTAAATAACATTCTGGCTAAAAAAGAAGCGGGAAACGACCCTGGCATAGAAGGGTTATTTTTGACAAAGGAAGGCTTTTTGGCCGAAGGGGTCACTTCGAATCTATTCTGGATTAATGGAGGCCATTTATTTACGCCCTCGCTTGATACTGGCATACTTAACGGCATTACCCGAAGATTTGTGATGAGGCTTGCAGAGAAACTGGGGATGAATGTCCAGGAAGGCATGTATAGGCCGGAAGCTATAGTTGGGGCAGATGAAGTTTTTATAACGAACTCCATTCAGGAAATTGTACCGATTTGCATGTTTGATGGCCATCCCATGCCAGGGCTTTCCGGCAAGAAAACAAGAGAGCTCCAGATTCACTATGAATACCACTGTGAATACTTATGGAGCAGGAATGAACTGTAGGAGGATTCATAATGTCTAAAACAACAATTCAGTGTGGACCGTATACGTTGGATTACGGAAAGAAAACCATTGTAATGGGGATTTTGAATGCAACGCCAGACTCCTTCTCGGATGGAGGCAAATACAGTCATCAGGATCTGGCAGTCAAGCATGCTCTGGCAATGGTTGAAAATGGAGCGGATATTATTGATGTCGGGGGAGAATCAACCCGTCCGGGATTTGATCCGGTGCCTGAAGACGAAGAGCTGAAGCGTGTTCTTCCTGTCATTGAGGCGATATCAAAGGAAGTAGATGTTCCAATATCAATTGATACCTATAAAGCTGAAGTCGCCAGGCAGGCCATTGGAGCCGGGGCTCATATTATCAATGATGTCTGGGGTGCCAAAGCGGATCCTCAGATGGCTTCCGTCGCGGCGGAAACGGAAGCGCCGATTATCTTAATGCATAACCGCAAAGATATGGAATACACTTCATTTTTCCGTGATGTCCTGAATGATCTGTATGAAAGCATCACGCTTGTAAAGTCAGCCGGTGTTAAGGACGAGAAGATTATCCTTGACCCGGGCATCGGTTTTGCCAAAGACTTAAATTATAACCTGCAAATGATGAGAGATTTGGACAAGCTTGTTGCCGTTGGGTATCCCGTGCTGCTTGGAACATCGAAAAAGCGGATGATCGGAACCATCCTGGACCTTCCGGTAGAAGAAAGAACGGAAGGAACAGGGGCCACAGTTTGCTACGGCATCCAAAAAGGATGTCAGATGATCCGCATCCATGATGTAAAGGAAATGAGCCGAATGGCTAAAATGATGGACGCTTTAATGGGAAAAGGTGAATACAATGGATAAAATCTATGTAAACCGAATGGAGTTTTATGGCTACCACGGTGTTTTTCAGGAAGAAACGAGGCTTGGCCAGCGCTTTGCTGTGGACCTTACCGTGGAAGCAGATCTGAAAAAAGCCGGGGAGACAGATAATCTTGATGACTCCATTAACTATGGCGAGCTGTATGCAGTCTGCAAAGAGGTTGTGGAAGGAAAGCCTTATAAGCTGGTTGAAGCTGTAGCAGAAAAGCTGGCGGCAGAACTTCTTTCGCGTTTTCCGCTGATTCTGCAGCTGACTGTCAAAGTAATCAAGCCTGATCCGCCCATTCCTGGCCACTATCAATCAGTTGCTGTTGAAATTACGAGAGGCAGATCATGAAGAATACCGCTTTTATTGCACTCGGCTCAAACATCGGCAGCCGGTTTGAACACTTGAAGGAAGCCATTGAGCTGATTGATCAGCTTCCGGATACCCAAGTGGTAAATACTTCATCTATTTACGAAACCGACCCGGTTGGGTATGAAGATCAAGAACAATTCTTAAATATGGCGATCCAAATTTCTACAGGATTAAATCCCTTTAAATTGCTGGATGCATGCCTTGATATAGAATTAAAACTTGGGAGAAAAAGGGAAATCCATTGGGGCCCCCGGACAATAGACCTTGACATTTTGCTGTATAATCACGAAAATATTGAAACAGAGAAGCTTATTGTTCCTCATCCTCGGATGCATGAAAGAGCATTTGTCCTTGTTCCTCTTTTAGAGGTTGATTCCAGCATCAGGCTTCCGAAGATGGAGAGGCCCTTAATTTCAATACTGGAAGATATACCTGACAGAGAGGGAGTACGGATATGGAAGCAGAAAAATGGGGAAGACGTATTCGCGCTTTTCGAAAGTTAAAAGGATTTACGCAAGAAGGATTTGCGAGAGAGCTCGGTGTATCGGTTTCGATATTAGGTGAAATTGAAAGAGGAAACCGCATGCCTGCACCGGCTTTAATTGAGCAGATTGCACTGGCGCTTAACATAACACAGGAAGAATTGGCTCCCAGGCAGGAGCACGAATAATATATACGTTTGAATGATTTAAAAGGAGGTGCAATCATGTTCAAAATTGGAGATATCGATCTGAAAAACCGTGTTGTACTGGCTCCGATGGCCGGAGTGTGCAACTCGGCTTTCCGTCTGACTGTAAAAGAATTCGGTGCCGGTCTCGTATGTGCTGAGATGGTCAGCGACAAAGGGATTGTCACTAAAAACGAAAAAACCATGAACATGCTCTATATTGATGAAAGAGAAAAGCCGCTAAGCCTGCAAATTTTCGGAGGCGAAAAAGAAACGCTTGTAGAAGCGGCGAAATTTGTAGATAAAAATACAAATGCAGATATCATCGACATTAACATGGGATGCCCTGTCCCTAAAATCACCAAATGTGATGCAGGTGCCAAGTGGCTCCTTGACCCGGATAAAATTTATGAAATGGTTTCGGTTGTAACGGACGCTGTTGAAAAGCCTGTTACTGTGAAAATGCGCATGGGCTGGGATGAAGATCACATTTATGCTGTAAGAAACGCTCAAGCTGTTGAACGCGCAGGCGGTAAAGCTGTAGCCCTTCATGGACGTACGCGTGTCCAAATGTATGAAGGGAAAGCAAACTGGGATATCATCCGCGAAGTGAAGCAGAGCATTAACATTCCGCTTATCGGAAATGGTGATGTGCAGACACCGGAGGATGCCAAGCGCATGCTGGACGAAACAGGCTGTGACGGTGTCATGATCGGGCGTGCTGCACTAGGAAACCCATGGATGATTTACCGCACAGTCAAATACCTTGAGACAGGTGAATTAATGGGTGAGCCTTCTATACGCGAGAAGATTGATGTGTGCATTCTTCACCTCGACCGCCTGATTTCATTAAAAGGTGAATTTATCGCTGTCCGTGAAATGAGAAAGCATACAGCGTGGTACCTTAAAGGTATCCGCGGCAATGCGAAAGTCCGCAATGCGGTCAACGAATGTGATACGAGA
>NZ_JBBOOC010000001.1:0-625000 GCF_038002905.1 Cytobacillus sp. FSL W8-0315 | reverse complement strand
ATCCATGGGAGTCAGACTGCGAGTGATAAGATCCGTAGTCAAGAGGGAAACAGCCCAGACCACCAGCTAAGGTCCCAAAGTATACGTTAAGTGGAAAAGGATGTGGAGTTGCTTAGACAACCAGGATGTTGGCTTAGAAGCAGCCACCATTTAAAGAGTGCGTAATAGCTCACTGGTCGAGTGACTCCGCGCCGAAAATGTACCGGGGCTAAACGTGTCACCGAAGCTGTGGATTGACATCTTCCGATGTCAGTGGTAGGAGAGCGTTCTAAGGGCGTTGAAGCCAGACCGCAAGGACTGGTGGAGCGCTTAGAAGTGAGAATGCCGGTATGAGTAGCGAAAGATGGGTGAGAATCCCATCCACCGAATGCCTAAGGTTTCCTGAGGAAGGCTCGTCCGCTCAGGGTTAGTCGGGACCTAAGCCGAGGCTGAAAAGCGTAGGCGATGGACAACAGGTTGATATTCCTGTACCACCTCTTTACCGTTTGAGCAATGGGGGGACGCAGGAGGATAGGGTAAGCACGCTGCTGGATTAGCGTGTCCAAGCAGTTAGGCCGGTAACGAGGCAAATCCCGTTACCACATAGGCTGAGCTGTGACGGCGAGGGAAATTTAGTACCGAAGTTCCTGATTCCACACTGCCAAGAAAAGCCTCTAGCGAGGGAAAAGGTGCCCGTACCGCAAACCGACACAGGTAGGCGAGGAGAGAATCCTAAGGTGAGCGAGAGAACTCTCGTTAAGGAACTCGGCAAAATGACCCCGTAACTTCGGGAGAAGGGGTGCTCATTAGGGTGAATAGCCCTGATGAGCCGCAGTGAATAGGCCCAGGCGACTGTTTAGCAAAAACACAGGTCTCTGCGAAGCCGCAAGGCGAAGTATAGGGGCTGACGCCTGCCCGGTGCTGGAAGGTTAAGAGGAGAGGTTAGCGCAAGCGAAGCTTTGAATCGAAGCCCCAGTAAACGGCGGCCGTAACTATAACGGTCCTAAGGTAGCGAAATTCCTTGTCGGGTAAGTTCCGACCCGCACGAAAGGCGTAACGATCTGGGCACTGTCTCAACGAGAGACTCGGTGAAATTATAGTACCTGTGAAGATGCAGGTTACCCGCGACAGGACGGAAAGACCCCGTGGAGCTTTACTGTAGCCTGATATTGAATTTTGGTACAGCTTGTACAGGATAGGTAGGAGCCTGAGAAGCCGGAGCGCCAGCTTCGGTGGAGGCGTCGGTGGGATACTACCCTGGCTGTATTGAAATTCTAACCCGCGCCCCTTATCGGGGCGGGAGACAGTGTCAGGTGGGCAGTTTGACTGGGGCGGTCGCCTCCTAAAAAGTAACGGAGGCGCCCAAAGGTTCCCTCAGAATGGTTGGAAATCATTCGCAGAGTGTAAAGGCACAAGGGAGCTTGACTGCGAGACCTACAAGTCGAGCAGGGACGAAAGTCGGGCTTAGTGATCCGGTGGTTCCGCATGGAAGGGCCATCGCTCAACGGATAAAAGCTACCCCGGGGATAACAGGCTTATCTCCCCCAAGAGTCCACATCGACGGGGAGGTTTGGCACCTCGATGTCGGCTCATCGCATCCTGGGGCTGTAGTCGGTCCCAAGGGTTGGGCTGTTCGCCCATTAAAGCGGTACGCGAGCTGGGTTCAGAACGTCGTGAGACAGTTCGGTCCCTATCCGTCGTGGGCGCAGGAAATTTGAGAGGAGCTGTCCTTAGTACGAGAGGACCGGGATGGACGCACCGCTGGTGTACCAGTTGTCTTGCCAAAGGCATCGCTGGGTAGCTATGTGCGGAAGGGATAAGTGCTGAAAGCATCTAAGCATGAAGCCCCCCTCGAGATGAGATTTCCCATAGCGTCAAGCTAGTAAGATCCCTGAAAGATGATCAGGTTGATAGGTCAGAGGTGGAAGCGTGGCGACATGTGGAGCTGACTGATACTAATCGATCGAGGACTTAACCAAAACGAAAAGCGGAGGCGACTGTTCAACTTCGAGAGACGTTGGAGAGCCGGCCATTCAAATCCTGGTTTTGGGATTTGGAGGGACGGATCGAAACGGCCGAGAAGTTAGGAGCCGAAGCTAGACAAGTCATTGGTGAATACTCGGCAAATGCTTCTTCATGCATTATCTAGTTTTGAGGGAACGAAGTTTCTTCAACCAAATAGTCCGGTGGCGATAGCGAGAAGGTCACACCCGTTCCCATACCGAACACGGAAGTTAAGCTTCTCAGCGCCGATGGTAGTTGGGGGCTGTCCCCCTGTGAGAGTAGGACGCTGCCGGGCGTATATTATGGAGGATTAGCTCAGCTGGGAGAGCATCTGCCTTACAAGCAGAGGGTCGGCGGTTCGATCCCGTCATCCTCCACCATACAACTTGCCGGTGTAGCTCAATTGGTAGAGCAACTGACTTGTAATCAGTAGGTTGGGGGTTCAAGTCCTCTCGCCGGCACCATTTCAACGAGCCATTAGCTCAGTCGGTAGAGCAGATTGCAGCATCAGTGAATTTCTTCATCTGAATAGCAATCTGTGACAAAGCGTTTAGCTTTGGAACATCTGACTGCACATAACAGGCTTTAGGAATTCTCATAAAATTATGAGCCATTAGCTCAGTCGGTAGAGCATCTGACTTTTAATCAGAGGGTCGAAGGTTCGAGTCCTTCATGGCTCACCATTTTAATTTCATATTGCGGGTGTGGCGGAATTGGCAGACGCACCAGACTTAGGATCTGGCGCCGCAAGGCGTGGGGGTTCGACTCCCTTCACCCGCACCATTCTTTAAGCGGAAGTAGTTCAGTGGTAGAACATCACCTTGCCAAGGTGGGGGTCGCGGGTTCGAATCCCGTCTTCCGCTCCATTTTTATGCCGGGGTGGCGGAACTGGCAGACGCACAGGACTTAAAATCCTGCGGTAGGTGACTACCGTACCGGTTCGATTCCGGTCCTCGGCACCATTTTAATTTTATATTGCGCCCGTAGCTCAATTGGATAGAGCGTTTGACTACGGATCAAAAGGTTAGGGGTTCGACTCCTCTCGGGCGCGCCATATTACGGGGAGTAGCTCAGCTTGGTAGAGCACTTGGTTTGGGACCAAGGGGTCGCAGGTTCGAATCCTGTCTTCCCGACCATTAATATTGGGGCCTTAGCTCAGCTGGGAGAGCGCCTGCTTTGCACGCAGGAGGTCAGCGGTTCGATCCCGCTAGGCTCCACCAAAAAAACTTTCAAAAAAAGTTATTGACTCAGGTGTTTAAACCTGATAAGATAATAAAGTCGCCTCAAGCGGCGGATTGATCTTTGAAAACTGAACGAACAAAAACGTCAACGTTAATTCTTTAGTCTTTTTTGAAAAGACAACTTATGAGCTTAATCAACTCTTATATGGAGAGTTTGATCCTGGCTCAGGACGAACGCTGGCGGCGTGCCTAATACATGCAAGTCGAGCGGACAGATGGGAGCTTGCTCCCTGAAGTCAGCGGCGGACGGGTGAGTAACACGTGGGCAACCTGCCTGTAAGACTGGGATAACTCCGGGAAACCGGGGCTAATACCGGATAATTCTTTCCCTCACATGAGGGAAAGCTGAAAGATGGTTTCGGCTATCACTTACAGATGGGCCCGCGGCGCATTAGCTAGTTGGTGAGGTAACGGCTCACCAAGGCAACGATGCGTAGCCGACCTGAGAGGGTGATCGGCCACACTGGGACTGAGACACGGCCCAGACTCCTACGGGAGGCAGCAGTAGGGAATCTTCCGCAATGGACGAAAGTCTGACGGAGCAACGCCGCGTGAGTGATGAAGGTTTTCGGATCGTAAAACTCTGTTGTTAGGGAAGAACAAGTACCGGAGTAACTGCCGGTACCTTGACGGTACCTAACCAGAAAGCCACGGCTAACTACGTGCCAGCAGCCGCGGTAATACGTAGGTGGCAAGCGTTGTCCGGAATTATTGGGCGTAAAGCGCGCGCAGGCGGTTCCTTAAGTCTGATGTGAAAGCCCCCGGCTCAACCGGGGAGGGTCATTGGAAACTGGGGAACTTGAGTGCAGAAGAGAAGAGTGGAATTCCACGTGTAGCGGTGAAATGCGTAGAGATGTGGAGGAACACCAGTGGCGAAGGCGACTCTTTGGTCTGTAACTGACGCTGAGGCGCGAAAGCGTGGGGAGCAAACAGGATTAGATACCCTGGTAGTCCACGCCGTAAACGATGAGTGCTAAGTGTTAGAGGGTTTCCGCCCTTTAGTGCTGCAGCAAACGCATTAAGCACTCCGCCTGGGGAGTACGGCCGCAAGGCTGAAACTCAAAGGAATTGACGGGGGCCCGCACAAGCGGTGGAGCATGTGGTTTAATTCGAAGCAACGCGAAGAACCTTACCAGGTCTTGACATCTCCTGACAACCCTAGAGATAGGGCGTTCCCCTTCGGGGGACAGGATGACAGGTGGTGCATGGTTGTCGTCAGCTCGTGTCGTGAGATGTTGGGTTAAGTCCCGCAACGAGCGCAACCCTTGATCTTAGTTGCCAGCATTCAGTTGGGCACTCTAAGGTGACTGCCGGTGACAAACCGGAGGAAGGTGGGGATGACGTCAAATCATCATGCCCCTTATGACCTGGGCTACACACGTGCTACAATGGATGGTACAAAGGGCTGCGAGACCGCGAGGTTAAGCGAATCCCATAAAACCATTCTCAGTTCGGATTGCAGGCTGCAACTCGCCTGCATGAAGCCGGAATCGCTAGTAATCGCGGATCAGCATGCCGCGGTGAATACGTTCCCGGGCCTTGTACACACCGCCCGTCACACCACGAGAGTTTGTAACACCCGAAGTCGGTGGGGTAACCTTTTGGAGCCAGCCGCCTAAGGTGGGACAGATGATTGGGGTGAAGTCGTAACAAGGTAGCCGTATCGGAAGGTGCGGCTGGATCACCTCCTTTCTAAGGATATTTACATGAAACGTGACGTGTTTTGTTCGTTCAGTTTTGAGAGTTCAATCTCTCAATGAAAGATTCGTTCTTTGAAAACTAGATAATGTTAATGAAGAAGCAATAACCGAGTAATCGCCATCTTAGTTTTTTTCTATTATTTTTGTTTTAAAACGAAGTAAGAGCACAAACCATGAGGGCAATGAGAAGCAAGAAGATCAAGGAAGCGACCGAACGAGCACCGGAGCGTACGAGAGTACGTGAGGAGCACAGTGACGGAGCTGACGCAGAGATTCGCCGCTTATCATTGGCCGAAGTAGGTTAAGTTAGAAAGGGCGCACGGTGAATGCCTTGGCACTAGGAGCCGATGAAGGACGGTACTAACACCGATATGCTTCGGGGAGCTGTAAGTAAGCTTTGATCCGGAGATTTCCGAATGGGGAAACCCCCTATCCGTAATGGGATAGGATCTTTACCTGAATACATAGGGTATAGAAGGCAGACCCGGGGAACTGAAACATCTAAGTACCCGGAGGAAGAGAAAGCAAACGCGATTCCCTGAGTAGCGGCGAGCGAAACGGGATTAGCCCAAACCAAGAGGCTTGCCTCTTGGGGTTGTAGGACACTCTACACGGAGTTACAAAGGAACGAGGTAAATGAACAGGTCTGGAAAGGCCGGCCAGAGAAGGTAAAAGCCCTGTAGTTGAAACTTCGTTCCCTCCAGAGTGGATCCTGAGTACGGCGGGACACGAGAAATCCCGTCGGAAGCAGGGAGGACCATCTCCCAAGGCTAAATACTCCCTAGTGACCGATAGTGAACCAGTACCGTGAGGGAAAGGTGAAAAGCACCCCGGAAGGGGAGTGAAAGAGATCCTGAAACCGTGTGCCTACAAGTAGTTAGAGCCCGTTAATGGGTGATAGCGTGCCTTTTGTAGAATGAACCGGCGAGTTACGATTACATGCGAGGTTAAGTTGATGAGACGGAGCCGCAGCGAAAGCGAGTCTGAATAGGGCGAATGAGTATGTGGTCGTAGACCCGAAACCAGGTGATCTACCCATGTCCAGGGTGAAGTCCAGGTAACACTGGATGGAGGCCCGAACCCACGCACGTTGAAAAGTGCGGGGATGAGGTGTGGGTAGCGGAGAAATTCCAATCGAACTTGGAGATAGCTGGTTCTCTCCGAAATAGCTTTAGGGCTAGCCTCATGTAGTAAGAGTCTTGGAGGTAGAGCACTGTTTGGACTAGGGGCCCCCATCGGGTTACCGAATTCAGACAAACTCCGAATGCCAAAGACTTATCCATGGGAGTCAGACTGCGAGTGATAAGATCCGTAGTCAAGAGGGAAACAGCCCAGACCACCAGCTAAGGTCCCAAAGTATACGTTAAGTGGAAAAGGATGTGGAGTTGCTTAGACAACCAGGATGTTGGCTTAGAAGCAGCCACCATTTAAAGAGTGCGTAATAGCTCACTGGTCGAGTGACTCCGCGCCGAAAATGTACCGGGGCTAAACGTGTCACCGAAGCTGTGGATTGACATCTTCCGATGTCAGTGGTAGGAGAGCGTTCTAAGGGCGTTGAAGCCAGACCGCAAGGACTGGTGGAGCGCTTAGAAGTGAGAATGCCGGTATGAGTAGCGAAAGATGGGTGAGAATCCCATCCACCGAATGCCTAAGGTTTCCTGAGGAAGGCTCGTCCGCTCAGGGTTAGTCGGGACCTAAGCCGAGGCTGAAAAGCGTAGGCGATGGACAACAGGTTGATATTCCTGTACCACCTCTTTACCGTTTGAGCAATGGGGGGACGCAGGAGGATAGGGTAAGCACGCTGCTGGATTAGCGTGTCCAAGCAGTTAGGCCGGTAACGAGGCAAATCCCGTTACCACATAGGCTGAGCTGTGACGGCGAGGGAAATTTAGTACCGAAGTTCCTGATTCCACACTGCCAAGAAAAGCCTCTAGCGAGGGAAAAGGTGCCCGTACCGCAAACCGACACAGGTAGGCGAGGAGAGAATCCTAAGGTGAGCGAGAGAACTCTCGTTAAGGAACTCGGCAAAATGACCCCGTAACTTCGGGAGAAGGGGTGCTCATTAGGGTGAATAGCCCTGATGAGCCGCAGTGAATAGGCCCAGGCGACTGTTTAGCAAAAACACAGGTCTCTGCGAAGCCGCAAGGCGAAGTATAGGGGCTGACGCCTGCCCGGTGCTGGAAGGTTAAGAGGAGAGGTTAGCGCAAGCGAAGCTTTGAATCGAAGCCCCAGTAAACGGCGGCCGTAACTATAACGGTCCTAAGGTAGCGAAATTCCTTGTCGGGTAAGTTCCGACCCGCACGAAAGGCGTAACGATCTGGGCACTGTCTCAACGAGAGACTCGGTGAAATTATAGTACCTGTGAAGATGCAGGTTACCCGCGACAGGACGGAAAGACCCCGTGGAGCTTTACTGTAGCCTGATATTGAATTTTGGTACAGCTTGTACAGGATAGGTAGGAGCCTGAGAAGCCGGAGCGCCAGCTTCGGTGGAGGCGTCGGTGGGATACTACCCTGGCTGTATTGAAATTCTAACCCGCGCCCCTTATCGGGGCGGGAGACAGTGTCAGGTGGGCAGTTTGACTGGGGCGGTCGCCTCCTAAAAAGTAACGGAGGCGCCCAAAGGTTCCCTCAGAATGGTTGGAAATCATTCGCAGAGTGTAAAGGCACAAGGGAGCTTGACTGCGAGACCTACAAGTCGAGCAGGGACGAAAGTCGGGCTTAGTGATCCGGTGGTTCCGCATGGAAGGGCCATCGCTCAACGGATAAAAGCTACCCCGGGGATAACAGGCTTATCTCCCCCAAGAGTCCACATCGACGGGGAGGTTTGGCACCTCGATGTCGGCTCATCGCATCCTGGGGCTGTAGTCGGTCCCAAGGGTTGGGCTGTTCGCCCATTAAAGCGGTACGCGAGCTGGGTTCAGAACGTCGTGAGACAGTTCGGTCCCTATCCGTCGTGGGCGCAGGAAATTTGAGAGGAGCTGTCCTTAGTACGAGAGGACCGGGATGGACGCACCGCTGGTGTACCAGTTGTCTTGCCAAAGGCATCGCTGGGTAGCTATGTGCGGAAGGGATAAGTGCTGAAAGCATCTAAGCATGAAGCCCCCCTCGAGATGAGATTTCCCATAGCGTCAAGCTAGTAAGATCCCTGAAAGATGATCAGGTTGATAGGTCAGAGGTGGAAGCGTGGCGACATGTGGAGCTGACTGATACTAATCGATCGAGGACTTAACCAAGTCATTGGTGAATACTCGGCAAATACTTCTTCATACATTATCTAGTTTTGAGGGAACGAAGTTTCTTCAACCAAATAGTCCGGTGGCGATAGCGAGAAGGTCACACCCGTTCCCATACCGAACACGGAAGTTAAGCTTCTCAGCGCCGATGGTAGTTGGGGGCTGTCCCCCTGTGAGAGTAGGACGCTGCCGGGCATATGAAAGAGCACCTGATGGGTGCTCTTTTTTGTATGTCTGGAGATTTATTGAATACAAATTTCTTATTTGGACTCTGCTTTTTAGTGGGAAATTGGGCTAAATGTGAGTTTACTTCATAAAGCTCAATTCATGCTAGATAAAAGTATCGCTAACTGCATCGCAGCTTCATAGAATCCAGAATCAGGGCATTCAGCAGGTTCATTCAGCCATTCTGCAGGATTCCATCTCTCTATTCCGACCGAACATCAAGCCAGGACAGCTAACCATATCATCTGTCCATCTGGCAATCAAGCGCAAAACACTTCCCAGCCTCCAAAAAAACTTCTCCCATCCAAGCACAAACCCGCCCAATCAAAAATATATTGTTATCGACATTAACTTCCATTTTCAGGTTTGGGAAGTCAAAAAATGGGGGAAAATTATTAATACCCGCCAATTGCAAGAAATTACATAAATCATGTATAATTAATGTCAAATATAGTCAAAGTCAGATAGGGGGAGGCCTGGTGAGGAATATATCCGACATAATTGAAAATTATCTAAAACAGGTTTTAGAGAAGAGCGAAAGGGAAATCGTGGAAATTAAAAGAAGTGAAATTGCTGATAAGTTCCAGTGTGTTCCTTCTCAGATCAATTATGTGATCAACACCCGTTTCACGATTGAGAAAGGCTATGCAGTAGAAAGTAAGCGGGGAGGCGGGGGCTTCATCCGGATTATGAAAGTCCAGTCCTATGACCATGCTGATTTAATTGACCAGTTAATTTCATTGGTTCAAAGCAGGATTGCCCAGAGCAGTGCAGAGAATGTCATTTACCGTCTGGTAGAAGAAGAGATTATAACACATAGGGAAGCTAAAATAATGCTTAGTGTTATAGACCGCTCTGTTCTGTATATTGATCTTCCATTCAGGGATGAGCTGAGGGCAAGAATGCTTAAGGCAATGTTAACCACTTTGAAATATAAATAGTAGTGAGCTGGAGAGGTGACGTCATGATTTGTCAGGAATGTAACCAAAGGCCGGCCACGCTGCACTTTACAAAGGTTGTAAATGGCGAGAAAGCAGAGTTTCATCTTTGCGAGAAATGCGCACAGGAAAAAGGTGAAATGTTTATGCTGGGCAGCGGGTCTGGTTTTTCAATAAACAACTTGCTTGCTGGTCTTCTGAATATTCAGCCTGCCTTTCAGGAATCGGGCCAGGATGCTTTTCAGCAGGAGAAAGTCCTGCAGTGTGAGCAATGTTCCCTCACCTTTCAGCAGTTTATTAAAGTAGGCCGCTTTGGATGCGCCAACTGCTATGAGACCTTTAAAGATCAATTGAACCCAATTCTTAGAAGGCTACACAGCGGGAATTTCTCACACAGCGGAAAAATTCCTGCGCGAATCGGGGGAACCATTCACTTGCGAAGGAATATTGATGATTTAAAAAACAATTTAAAAGAAATGATTGCCAAAGAAGAGTTTGAAAGAGCGGCAGAATTGAGGGACGAAATAAGGAAATTGGAAAAGCAGCTCAATGCCGATCAAAAGGGAGGGGAGTAAGCTTGTCGCTGGAACGTTTCATGAATCAAGCTATTAGCTCCTGGATGAGTGCGGAAGGTCCTGATTCCGATATTGTATTAAGTTCACGAATCAGGCTTGCCCGCAATATAAAGCAATATAAATTCCCCACTTTATTTTCAAATGAAGAAGCAGAAGCAGTCATTGAAAAAATAAAGGCGAGGGTGGAGCATTCTTCTTTTTCGAAACTTGGGGAAATGGAGCTTTTATTAATGGATCGCCTTCAGCCTCTTCAAAAAAGAGTGCTGATGGAAAAGCATCTGATCAGTCCCCATCTTGCTGAGAATTCAACTTATGGTGCCTGCCTTCTTTCTGAAAATGAAGAAGTCAGCATCATGATTAATGAAGAAGACCATATAAGGATTCAATGCCTGTTTCCGGGGTTTCAGCTTTCTGAAGCCTTAAGTATGGCGAATGAAATTGATGATTGGCTGGAGGAAGAAGCCGATTATGCATTTGATGAAAATATTGGCTTTTTAACAAGCTGTCCCACAAATGTAGGTACAGGGCTCAGGGCATCGGTTATGATGCATTTGCCGGGCCTCGTTCTCACACAGCAAATGAACCGGATTATTCCGGCAATTAACCAGCTTGGTTTAGTTGTTAGAGGAATTTACGGGGAGGGCAGCGAAGCTTTAGGTAACATCTTTCAAGTTTCAAATCAGATCACTCTCGGAAAATCAGAAGAGGATATCGCAGAGGATCTGAAAAGCGTTGTCAGCCAGCTGATTTCTCAGGAAAGATCGGCAAGGGAAGCATTAGCAAAGACTTCTAACATACAATTAGAAGACAGAGTCTTCCGCTCTTATGGCATTTTATCAAATAGCCGGATCATTGAATCAAAGGAAGCAGCACAATGCTTGTCTGATGTTCGCCTGGGGATTGATATGAAGTACATTAAAAACATATCAAAAAATATATTGAATGAGCTGATGATCCTGACACAGCCCGGATTCCTGCAGCAATATGCAGGCGGGCCGCTGAGACCGCATGAACGCGATATCCGCAGGGCTTCATTAATCAGGGAAAGATTAAAAATGGAAGATCAAGAGTTGGGAGGATGAAAATATGATGTTCGGACGATTTACGGAAAGAGCTCAAAAAGTATTGGCTTTAGCACAGGAGGAAGCAATCCGTTTAGGACATAACAACATCGGAACAGAGCATATTCTGCTGGGGCTTGTACGCGAAGGTGAAGGCATTGCTGCAAAAGCTTTGTATGCTTTAGGCCTCGGCTCTGATAAGATCCAAAAAGAGGTTGAGAATTTAATCGGCAGGGGGCAGGATGCTTCCCAGACCATTCACTATACACCGCGTGCCAAGAAAGTTATTGAACTTTCCATGGACGAAGCAAGAAAGCTTGGCCATTCTTATGTAGGAACAGAGCATATCCTGCTTGGCCTGATCCGCGAGGGCGAAGGCGTGGCAGCGAGAGTGTTGAATAACCTAGGAGTCAGCCTCAATAAAGCGCGTCAGCAAGTGCTTCAGCTATTAGGCAGCAATGAGTCCGGCAGCCATCAGGGAGGGTCCGCAGCCAATGCGAACACACCGACACTGGATGGATTGGCACGTGACTTGACTGCTATTGCCAGAGAAGGAAGCCTGGATCCGGTTATTGGGCGAAGCAAAGAAATTCAGCGCGTAATCGAAGTATTAAGCCGCAGGACGAAAAACAACCCGGTTTTGATCGGTGAGCCTGGTGTAGGTAAAACAGCCATTGCAGAAGGCCTGGCACAGCAGATCATTAATAACGAAGTGCCGGAGACTCTTCGTGATAAAAGGGTTATGACGCTTGATATGGGTACAGTTGTAGCTGGAACGAAGTATCGCGGTGAATTTGAAGACCGCCTGAAGAAGGTAATGGATGAAATCAGGCAGGCCGGAAACATTATTTTATTCATTGACGAGCTTCATACATTAATAGGTGCAGGCGGAGCAGAAGGGGCTATAGATGCTTCCAACATCTTAAAGCCTTCTCTGGCACGCGGTGAACTTCAGTGCATAGGTGCAACAACTCTTGATGAATACAGAAAATACATTGAAAAGGATGCGGCACTTGAAAGAAGATTCCAGCCTATTACGGTTGATGAGCCTACTGCGGAAGAATCAGTACAGATTCTTGAAGGTCTTCGTGACCGTTATGAGGCACACCATCGCGTGACGATTACGGATGCAGCCATTCAAGCGGCTGTAAAACTATCAGACCGCTACATCTCAGACCGCTTCCTTCCAGATAAAGCGATTGATTTAATTGACGAAGCGGGTTCGAAGGTAAGACTTCGCTCTTATACTACCCCTCCAAACCTGAAAGAGCTGGAGGTTAAACTCGAGGATGTAAGGAAAGAGAAAGATGCTGCCGTTCAAAGCCAGGAATTTGAAAAGGCGGCTTCCTTAAGAGATACAGAGCAGCGCCTGCGCGAACAGCTTGAAGAAACGAAGAAAACATGGAAAGAAAAGCAGGGCAAAGAGAACAGTGAAGTGACGGTTGAGGACATCGCCAATGTTGTGGCCAGCTGGACTGGAATCCCTGTATCGAAGCTGGCCCAAACCGAAACAGAAAAGCTTCTGAACCTGGAAGAAATTCTTCATTCCCGTGTAATCGGACAGGAAGAAGCGGTTAAGGCCATTTCGAAGGCTGTCCGCCGTGCCCGTGCAGGCCTTAAAGATCCGAAGCGCCCGATTGGCTCTTTTGTATTCCTTGGGCCGACTGGTGTAGGTAAAACGGAGCTAGCCCGTGCATTAGCAGAAGCGATGTTCGGTGACGAGGATGCGATGATCCGCATCGATATGTCAGAATACATGGAGAAACACTCCACATCCCGTCTGGTAGGTTCACCTCCGGGCTATGTAGGATATGAAGAAGGCGGGCAGTTAACCGAAAAAGTCCGCAGAAAGCCATATTCTGTTGTGCTGCTGGATGAAATTGAAAAGGCGCATCCTGATGTATTCAACATCCTTTTACAGGTATTGGAAGACGGAAGATTAACAGACTCTAAGGGCAGAACCGTTGATTTCCGCAATACCGTTCTGATTATGACATCCAATGTAGGTGCTGAAGCACTTAAGCGGAACAAATACGTTGGTTTTAACATCCAGGATGGGGAACAGGATTACAAAGATATGAAAGGAAAAGTAATGGAGGAGATGAAAAAGTCCTTCCGACCGGAATTCCTGAATCGTATCGATGAAATCATCGTTTTCCATGCATTGGAGAAAAAGCATCTTCAGGAAATTGTTTCGCTGATGTCTGACACTTTAACGAAACGATTGAAGGAACAGGATATTACACTGGAATTGACGGATGCAGCCAAAGAAAAAATCTCGGTTGAGGGTTATGATCCTGAGTACGGTGCACGTCCGCTTCGCCGGGCTATTCAAAAGCATATTGAAGACCGCTTATCCGAAGAGCTGTTAAAGGGCACAGTCCTAACCGGGCAATCCGTGGTAATCGATGTAAAGGATGGAGAATTTGTTGTGAAAACGGCTGAACCAAGCGGAACAGCAAATCTTCAGAAATAAGGTTAACGAACCCCTAATAAAGCATCAATAGATTTTACACAGCAAAAAGGTACACGTCCCTGTTATACGTGTACCTTTTTGTACTCTATCAGCCCATTTTTTCATTACAGCCTTAAAAGAGGTTTATTCTGCCGTTTTATGTTAATTTTAAGAGAGAAAGAGATATCAGGACAAAAACATTTTAAGACCCGTTGGAAAAGGGAATAGGAAGTAAACCGTACTTCTGTCATCACTGGTTCTTTCATGCAAGGCCGGTAATATTAAGATTTCCTTTAATACGGCTGGATGAATGTGTACAGAGAGGGGAAGAAGTATGGCTAAAAGAAAAACGAAATTCATGTGCCAGGAATGCGGCTATGAATCACCGAAGTGGATGGGGAAATGTCCGGGATGCGGACAGTGGAATACGATGGTGGAAGAGGTGGAGAAGCCTGCTTCAACGAGAAGGGGCGCTTTTGCTCATTCACAGGGCTCTGCCATAGCGGCGAAAGCTACACCGATTACATCCATTGAAACAGTCAGCGAACCACGCATACATACCGATTTAATAGAATTAAACCGTGTCCTTGGGGGAGGAATCGTTAGAGGTTCCCTTGTTCTTATTGGGGGAGATCCGGGCATCGGGAAATCAACGCTTCTTCTTCAAGTGTCATCACAGCTGGCGAACAGGAAGCATTCTGTTCTTTATATATCAGGGGAAGAATCCATGCGTCAGACGAAGCTGCGTGCTGACCGCTTAGGTGTTTCTTCAGACAGTCTGCTTGTTTACTCGGAAACCAGCCTTGATGAAATCAGCAGAACAATTGATTCAGTGAGTCCTGACTTTGTCATTATAGACTCCATTCAGACGATCTTTCATCCTGAAGTGACATCAGCGCCTGGCAGCGTTTCTCAGGTCCGGGAATGTACCGCTGAGCTAATGCGCATCGGCAAAACGAAGGGAATTGCCATTTTTATCGTAGGGCATGTTACAAAGGAAGGGTCCATTGCCGGTCCAAGACTTCTGGAGCATATGGTTGATACGGTTTTGTACTTTGAGGGTGAACGCCATCATACATACCGGATCCTGCGGGCAGTGAAAAACAGATTTGGCTCAACAAACGAGATGGGCATTTTTGAAATGAAGGAATTTGGGCTTGAGGAAGTGGCTAACCCGTCAGAAATTTTCCTGGAAGAGCGGTCACAGGGAGCTGCCGGTTCAACAGTCGTTGCTTCTATGGAAGGAACGAGGCCAGTCCTGGTTGAAATTCAGGCGCTGATTTCTCCAACAAGCTTTGGAAATCCAAGACGAATGGCGACAGGAATTGATCATAACCGGGTTCCGCTCCTGATGGCGGTTTTGGAAAAACGGGTCGGGATGCTCCTGCAAAATCAGGATGCATACTTAAAAGTCGCTGGCGGAGTGAAGCTTGATGAACCGGCTATTGATCTGGCCATTGCTGTGAGTATTGCGTCAAGCTTTCGGGATAAGCCAACAAAGGCAACAGACTGCATCATCGGAGAAGTAGGACTCACAGGAGAGGTCAGGAGAGTATCAAGAATAGAACAAAGAGTGCAGGAGGCAGCCAAGCTGGGTTTTGAGCGGGTTATCCTGCCGGCGAACAATCTTGGCGGCTGGAGCGCACCGGGAGGAATTGAACTAATCGGAGTAAGTTCGGTCGGTGAAGCTCTTAAGGCTGCGTTAGGGGGATAAAGATGGAGACTAAAAAAATGGGCGAAAAAACGATGAGTGAAATCCTTCGGTTCATGGCTCCGGGTACGCCTATCAGGGAAGGGATTGATAATGTTCTTCGCGCTAATACAGGCGGGCTGATTGTATTGGGCTCAAAGGAAAAGTTGAGTAACCTTGTTGATGGCGGGTTCCAAATCAATTGCCCATTTTCGCCAAGCTATTTGTATGAACTGGCCAAGATGGATGGAGCCATTATTTTAAATGAAGAAGGGAACAAGATTCTCATTGCTAATGCTCAGCTGGCTCCCGATCCTGGTGTACCTTCAACCGAAACGGGCATGCGGCACCGGACGGCTGAGCGGGTTGCCAGGCAAACAGGCGCATTAGTGATTGCCATTTCCCAGAGACGAAATGTCATTACCCTTTATAAAGGCCATTCACGCTATGCCCTGCGTGATATTGGCGTCATTTTAACTAAGGCGAATGTAGCCGTGCAGACTCTTGAAAAGTATAAGGTCGTTCTTGAACAGAGCATCGGCAACCTTAGCATCCTGGAATTTGAAGAGCTTGTTACATACAGTGACATCCTGCATGTTTTTCATAATATCGAAATGGTTCTGCGCATTAAAAATGAACTGCTCACCTATTTAAGTGAACTGGGTACTGAAGGAAGGCTGATTCGGCTCCAGATGAATGAGCTGCTGATGGAGCTTGAAAGAGAAGCAGAATGGATTATAAAAGACTATGCTCAATCCAGGGACATCGACTCAAGGGATGCAATTGTTAAGCTTCAGGAGCTATCAAAAGGAGAAATGCTCGAAGACTCTGTCATTCTTAAGCTTCTTGGCTACAATGGGTATATTCATACGGAAGAATTCAAATGCCCCCGCGGCTACCGCATGCTGAATAAAGTTCCCCGCCTTCCGCCGATTATTATCGACAATCTGATTAACCGGTTTGAAGAATTTCCGAATATCATCACGGCGACAGTAGAGGAGCTCGATGAGGTAGAAGGAATCGGAGAGGTAAGGGCCAGAAAAATTAAAGAAGGACTTAAGCTCATAAAAGAGCAGGTTTTTGCGGACCGTCAGCTATAAAGAGACCATTGAACTATGTAATTAGTTATGCTAAAATGATAAGTTAATTATTTGACAGTTTATTGCCAATGGTGCTACCCTTAAAGTGTGTAGAAGTAAAAATTTAAGCAGTATAAAGACTTTTTTTTACTATCGTGAAATAATTATTAGGGAAAAATTGAAAATCCCCCGGATTCAGGGTTTCAATTTTGTGAATTTGTTTATAATGATTAAAAGGAGGTGACGGAATGTTAAAACGTATTGTACAGGCATGCTTCCTTATTATCGGGGTAACGCTGGGTATATTTTTGATTCCTGACTTATTAAAATTAATCAGTTTAGATGACATTCCTCTTTTAAATAATCCATATGTGTCCGCCATTTTAGGTGCTATTATTTTTTATCTTTTAACTTTTTGGGCGGTTGATCATGTCGTCAATTTCGTGAGATGGGCAGAAGAATCACTGGTAAAAGTACCTATAACAGATATTATTTTTGGAAGTGTCGGCCTGGTTTTTGGATTAGTCATTGCCTTTTTAATCGGATATGCATTAAATGCGATTGAGGTCCCGATTCTGAATACCGTTGCTCCGATTGTTCTGACGCTCCTGTTCGGCTATCTAGGATTTCAGGTGGGCTTTAAAAAGCGGGATGAGCTTTTAAGTTTAATTTCAAGCAAGAAAAAGAAGAGCAGTGAAGAAGAACCCGAACCTGAAGCTGCACCCAAAAACTCACTCAAGATTCTTGATACCAGCGTTATTATCGATGGACGCATTGCTGATATCTGTCAGACGGGCTTTCTGGAAGGTACGATTGTCATTCCTCAGTTTGTACTCGAAGAGCTTCAGCACATTGCTGATTCTTCAGATGTATTAAAGCGCAACCGTGGCAGACGGGGTCTGGATATACTGAATCGGATCCAAAAAGAGCTTTCGATTAATGTGGAAATCTATGAAGGCGATTTTGAAGAAATCCAAGAGGTGGACAGCAAGCTCGTGAAGCTGGCTAAGCTGACGAATGGCGTCGTTGTGACCAATGACTTTAACTTAAACAAAGTATGTGAACTGCAAAAAGTGGCAGTCCTCAATATTAATGACCTGGCAAATGCCGTCAAACCGGTTGTGCTTCCAGGCGAAGAAATGAAGGTACAGGTTATTAAGGACGGCAAGGAACAGAATCAGGGAATTGCTTATCTGGACGACGGCACGATGATTGTAGTGGAAGAAGGCAGAAATTATATTGGCAAACATATCGATGTTCTTGTCACAAGTGTTCTGCAGACATCAGCCGGACGAATGATCTTTGCAAAACCTAAGCTTCTGGAAAAAGCTTTATAATGTATGATAGAAAGTAGGACAGAATGTGCAGGGAGATTGCTTTCCCTGCCTTTTTCCTGCTTTTTTAAAAGATAGGAGCCATAATATGAATTATCAAGTGATTCTCCCGGCGGCCGGGCAGGGGAAAAGAATGGGAGCCGGAAAGAATAAGCTTCTCCTGGAAATCGGGAATGTCCCTGTGTTTATACATACGTTAAGAGTTTTTGAAAGTGACGCGGAATGCACGGGCATTTATCTGGCAATCAATCCTCAGGATGAGGAAGAAATACGCATTCTGTTAAAAGAGCATCAGATTACGAAAGTGGCCGCTATGGCAGAAGGCGGGCAGGAAAGGCAGCATAGCGTCTATAATGCGGCCAAGGCGGTTTCGGGTGAGCAAGTGGTGCTGGTTCATGACGCTGCCCGCCCTTTTATTACCCGGGATTTACTGCAGCCGCTGGTGAAAGCAGCATGGGAAAAAGGAGCTGCTGTTCTTGCAGTACCGCTGAAGGATACAGTTAAAAAAGCTGACGGAAATTTAATTACAGAAACACTTGAACGTTCCTGCCTGTGGGCTGTTCAAACTCCACAGGCCTTTCGTGTTTCTTCCCTGCTTGAGGCACACCGCAAGGCCGAGGAAGACGGCTTCCTGGGAACAGATGATGCCAGCCTTGTGGAGCGTTTAGGCAATGAAGTGGTGATTGTTCAAGGAAGTTACGATAATATTAAGCTGACTACACCAGAAGATATTTATTTTGCGGAAGCAATTATAAAGAAAAGAAGTCATATATAAAGGAGATTGTATAATGTTTCGGATTGGACAAGGTTTTGATGTTCATCAGTTTGCAGAAGGACGCCCGCTGATTATCGGGGGTATTGAAATACCATATGAGAAAGGGCTGCTGGGGCATTCAGATGCAGATGTCCTGCTGCATACAGTGGCCGATGCCTGCCTTGGAGCAATTGGAGAAGGAGACATTGGTCGGCATTTTCCTGATACTGATCCTGAATTCAAGGATGCCGATTCTGCGAAGCTGCTCGCGCATGTGTGGGGAATCGTAAAAGAAAAAGGGTATGAGCTGGTTAATGCAGACTGCACCATCATTGCCCAGAAGCCGAAAATGGCACCTCATATCGGGAAAATGCAGGAGCGGATTGCAGAGCTTCTGGAAACTGGGAAAGAAAATATTAATGTGAAAGCAACAACTACAGAAAAGCTTGGATTTACAGGACGGGGGGAGGGAATCGCCTCCCAGGCCGCTGTTTTGCTGAAAAAGAAAGAGAGCCAGTAAAATTACCTTTCAGAAGAAAAACCTGAGTGTTAAAATATAGCTTATTGCAGTCTAATGGGCAGTAAGACTCCCGATTTTGGACTCAAAGGATTCCAAGGGAGATACGCGGGAGTCAAACTGCCCGTATAGGCCCGATTGGTTCAACCAGCAATCAGTAGCGGGAAAGTTGGCTAAATGAGCAAATAAGTGTTCTATCGTTTGTATCAGCAACAAATCCCCATAGTTGTACCACTGATTGAGTTTCACTTTATCGTTAAGATTTTAAGGAGGCAATTAGTATGTCAAATGAAATCCGCGTCCGCTATGCTCCGAGTCCGACTGGACATTTGCATATCGGAAATGCAAGAACGGCGCTTTTCAACTATTTGTTTGCAAGAAGCAAAGGCGGGAAATTCATCATCCGCATTGAGGATACAGATAAGAAAAGGAATATTGAAGGCGGCGAAGAAAGCCAGCTTCACTATTTAAAATGGCTTGGCATGGATTGGGACGAGAGCATCGACCAGGAAGGCGAATTTGGCCCATACCGCCAATCTGAAAGAAATCATATCTATGAAACATACTACATGGAATTGCTCGACAAAGGGCATGCCTATAAATGCTATTGTACGGAAGAGGAACTGGAAGCAGAGCGAGAAGCTCAATCTGCAAAAGGCGATACTCCTGCTTACTCAGGAAAATGCCGTCATCTGACAGAGGATGAAAGAGCTGCACTGGAAGCAGAAGGCAGAAAGCCAAGCATCCGCTTCTTAGTGCCAAAAGGCAGGGAATTGACATTCAATGACATGGTAAAAGGCGAAGTGTCATTCGAATCTGAAGGCTTTGGCGATTTTGTCATTGTCAAAAAGGATGGCACTCCTACTTATAACTTTGCCGTAGCAGTGGATGACCACCTTATGAAAATTTCTCATGTCCTGCGCGGAGATGACCATATCTCCAATACGCCTAAGCAGCAGATGATATACGAAGCATTAGGCTGGGACATTCCGACGTTTGGCCATATGACGCTGATTGTCAATGAAAGCCGCAAAAAACTGAGCAAGCGGGACGAGACAATTATCCAGTTCATTGAGCAGTATGAAGAGCTCGGCTATCTGCCGGAAGCGCTCTTTAACTTTATTGCTCTGCTTGGCTGGTCTCCTGCAGGCGAGGAAGAAATCTTCTCCAAAGAAGAATTCATTGATATTTTTGATGAAAGCAGATTATCAAAATCTCCTGCCCTTTTCGATAAGCAGAAGCTTGAGTGGATGAATAACCAGTACATGAAGAAGCTTGATCAAGACCGTCTGGTGGCCATTTCAGCCCCTCACCTGGTAAAGGCAGGTAAGATCAGTGAAAACTGGAAGCAGGAAAATGAAGATTGGGTTAGAAGCCTGATCACTCTTTATCAGGAAAAAATGAGCTATGGCGCTCAAATTGCTGAGCTTTCAGAACTGTTCTTTACAGAAGAAATGACAGTTGATGAAGAAGCGAAGGAAGTTCTGGCTGAAGAGCAGGTTCCTGAAGTGCTGTCTGCTTTCCTGCAGGAAATTGATAATATGTCAGAGTTCAAAGCGGATGAAATTAAAGCGGCCATGAAGGCTGTGCAAAAATCAACAGGCCACAAGGGCAAGAAACTGTTCATGCCAATCCGTTCAGCTACTACTGGCCAAACCCATGGGCCTGATCTGCCGCAGGCCATCGAGCTTTTAGGAAAAGAAAAAGTAAAAACTCGATTAATGAGCATTATTGGTTAACATCTTGGAGAAAATGTAATATAGTATTAAGTAAATTCTATATCGAAAAGTGTTGAAGAGGAAAAGTAAGAAAAAAGATGCTTTTTAGAGAGAACCATCACCGGCTGAAAGTGGTTTAAGCCTCTCCTTTTTCCGAAGTGCGCCTCAGAGCCTCAATTTGAACGGATGCCCATGTTTCCTAGTAGATTTGAGCGGAACTTATCCGTTAACAAGTTAAAGTTGAGGCTTCTGAAGCCTAAACAGAGTGGAACCGCGCATAAAGCGTCTCTGTCCGATTGTGGCAGAGGCGCTTTTTTATATTTTAAAACCTACTTTTATGGGCGGAGAAATATTATAGGGGAAAAGCTTTAGAAAAATAAAAAAAGAGATCGAGATCTATGTCGGGAGGGGAAATGAACAATGTTTGCAAGAATGAAGGAAGATATCGAAGTGGTATTTGAACAGGATCCGGCAGCAAGAAGTTATTTGGAAGTAGTATTAACATACTCAGGATTGCATGCTGTCTGGTCGCATCGCATAGCCCACGCACTTTTTAAAAGGAAGTTTTATTTTCTTGCAAGAGTTGTTTCCCAGGTCAGCCGCTTTTTCACAGGAATTGAAATTCACCCTGGAGCTAAGATCGGCAGACGCTTTTTTATCGACCATGGCATGGGGGTTGTCATCGGGGAAACTTGTGAAATCGGTGATAATGTAACTGTTTTCCAGGGTGTGACACTTGGGGGAACCGGAAAGGAAAAAGGCAAGCGGCATCCTACAATTAAGGACAACGCGCTGATCGCGACTGGTGCGAAGGTTTTGGGTTCCATTACTATTGGAGAGAATTCTAAGATAGGGGCAGGCTCTGTTGTCCTTCATGAGGTTCCGCCCAATTCAACCGTAGTCGGCATTCCTGGAAGAGTGAAAGTCCGGGATGGAGTAAAAATTAGCAAGGATTTAAATCATTGTGATCTTCCCGATCCAATTGCAGACCGGTTTAAGGAATTGGAGAAGGAGCTGCAGGAATTAAAAGGCGAAGTCGAAACGTTGAGGAAAGAAAGGAGCCAGATTCATGGCCATTCAAATCTATAATACACTTACTCGTCAAAAAGAAGATTTTATTCCCATAGAAGAGGGAAAAGTGAAAATGTATGTGTGCGGTCCTACCGTTTATAACTATATCCATATAGGGAATGCGCGCCCGCCAATTGTATTTGATACTGTGCGCAGATATCTTGAATTCCGCGGCTTCGATGTTCAGTATGTATCCAATTTTACTGATGTGGATGATAAGCTGATCCGCGTAGCCAATGAACTGGGAACGGATGTTCCAAGCATCGCGGAACGATTCATTAATGCCTACTTCGAAGACGTTTCTGCACTGGGCTGCAGAAAGGCTGATGTCCACCCGAGAGTGACAGAAAGCATCGATATCATTATTGAGTTTATCCAGACATTGATTGATAAAGGCTTCGCGTATGAATCAGAAGGGGATGTTTATTACCATACCCGTAAGTTCGATGAGTACGGAAAACTGTCCCATCAGTCCATTGATGAGTTGCGGGTCGGTGCCCGCATTGCAGTCGGCGAAAAGAAACAGGATTCTCTCGACTTTGTTCTTTGGAAAGCAGCGAAGGAAGGGGAAATCGCGTGGGAGAGCCCTTGGGGACAGGGAAGGCCGGGGTGGCATATTGAGTGCTCGGCTATGGCAAGGAAATACCTCGGGGACACAATTGATATTCATGCCGGCGGACAGGATCTGTCTTTCCCGCATCATGAAAATGAGATCGCCCAATCGGAAGCATTGACAGGCAAAACGTTTGCCCGCTATTGGATGCACAATGGCTATATTAATATCGACAACGAAAAAATGTCTAAATCACTGGGGAATTTCGTCCTGGTTCATGACATTATCCAAAAGCATGACCCGCAGGTTCTAAGATTTTTCATGCTGTCCGTACATTACAGACATCCGATTAACTACAGTGATGAGCTTCTTGAAAATACCCGTACAGGGCTCGAGCGCATTAAAACGTCTTATCACAATTTGCAGCATCGCAAAGAAGCAAGTGTGAACCTGACTGATAATAATCAGGAGTGGCTGGATAAAATAACCTCTCTACATGAACAGTTCATTCAAGATATGGATGATGATTTCAATACAGCCAATGCCGTATCTATTTTGTTCGAACTGTCTAAGCTTGCGAATTATTATCTGATGGAGAAAAACACAGCTGTTGAAGTGATTGATGCTTTCACGAAAGAATTCGAAACGCTGTTTGACGTATTGGGCCTTTCTCTTGAAGAAACAAATGCTGACCTTCTGGATGAGGAAATCGAACAGCTGATTGAGCAGAGGCAGCAGGCCAGAAAAGAGCGTAATTTCGAACTGGCAGACAAAATCCGCGATCAGCTGAAAGAGATGAATATTATCCTTGAAGATACACCGCAGGGAATCAGATGGAAAAGAGGCTAAGCAATGCTTCACTATGAAAACAAAATAGATGAAAAACAATTGAATAGTCTTGCCTTGGCGTATATGGGGGATGCGGTATTTGAAACCTATATACGCCACCATCTCCTTCAGAATGGACGGGTTCGGCCCCATTTTCTCCATAAGGAGGCAACCCGATATGTTTCTGCAAAAGCCCAGTCCATAATCATTCATGAATTAATTGACTCTGAACGGCTGACGGAGGAAGAACTGGCAGTAGTCCGGAGGGGGCGAAATGCAAAGTCCGGATCGGTGCCGAAAAATACAGATGTCCAAACATACAGATACAGCACAGCTTTTGAATCTCTTATCGGCTATCTGTTTTTGTCGAAAAGACAGGAGCGGATGGAAGAGCTGATTCTGGAATCCATACATTTAGTTGAGAAAAGGAAAGGAGGAGCGGCAAAGTGAGCCAGGATTTTATCATCGGGAAAAATCCCGTTATTGAAGCATTAAAGTCAGAGAGGGATATTAATAAGATATTCATTGCAGAAGGTTCGCAAAGCGGGCAGATGCAGCAGGTAATCGGTTTGGCGAAGTCCGCCGGGGTACTGGTCCAGTTCGTTCCCAAGAAAAAAATAGATGGGATGGCAGAGGGGAATCATCAGGGTGTTATCGCACAGGTTGCTGCTTATCAATATGCAGAAATCGATGATTTGTTTGCTGCTGCAGAAAAGAAAAATGAAGCAGCTTTCTTCTTGCTGCTGGATGAGATAGAAGATCCCCATAATCTTGGCTCCATCATGAGAACCGCAGATGCAGTCGGGGCGCACGGGATCATTATTCCGAAGAGAAGAGCGGTCGGGCTCACGGCAACAGTAGCCAAAGCCTCAACAGGAGCGATCGAGTATATCCCGGTTGTCCGGGTTACGAATATGGCCAGAACAATTGATGAATTAAAAGAAAGAGGCGTCTGGATTGCCGGTACCGATGCAAAAGGGAAACAAGACTTCCGTCAGATGGATGGAACGATGCCTTTAGGTCTTGTAATTGGAAGCGAAGGTAAAGGGATGGGCCGCCTGATTCGCGATAAATGTGATTTTCTTATTAACCTGCCGATGGCTGGACACGTTACTTCCCTTAACGCATCAGTTGCTGCTGCGCTGCTCATGTATGAGGTTTATCGGAAACGGCACCCGCTTGAGGGATAGAAATGGACATCCTTCTTGTTGATGGATACAACATAATTGGTGCTTGGCCAGAACTCAGGGAGCTCAAAAACAAGGATTTATCGTCAGCAAGAGACCGCCTGATTGAAAAAATGGCCGAGTACCAGGGATATTCCGGGTACAGAGTGATTATCGTGTTTGATGCCCATTATGTAAAGGGCACGGAAAAAAAGTTTAAGGATTCAAAGGTCGAAGTTATTTTTACAAGAAATAATGAGACGGCCGATGAACGCATTGAAAAATTGGCTATTGATCTCAGTAATATTAAAACCCAAATTCATGTGGCAACCTCCGATTTCACAGAGCAATGGGTCATATTTGGCCAGGGAGCTCTAAGAAAATCAGCAAGGGAGCTGCTCAATGAAATGAATTTGATTGAAAGCAGCATCGAAAAAAAAGTAAAAAAAATTCAGCAGAAAAAGCCTGTATCCAAGATACCTCTCAGTGATGAAGTGGCAGAAATTTTTGAAAAATGGCGCAGAGGAGGACAATGAGCGGTTGACGCTTGAAAAATCCGTGCTGTATAATATTTCTAACCATGCTTGTACGGTCGGGGGGATCCTAGTGAGTGCTGACTTCAAGACAATCGACGAAAATCTTATAGACTTTATCCAGCTTGAGGACGAAGAAATAGTTGAGCTCGTGCATAAGGGCGAGAGTGAGGCCCTTGATTATCTGATTCATAAGTACCGCAATTTTGTCCGGGCAAAAGCAAGATCCTATTTTTTGATTGGCGCAGATAAAGAAGATATTGTACAAGAGGGAATGATCGGCTTATACAAGGCGATCCGCGATTTTAAAGAGGATAAGCTGTCTTCATTTAAAGCGTTTGCCGAACTGTGCATCACCAGGCAAATCATAACCGCCATCAAGACAGCGACCCGCCAAAAGCATATTCCGCTGAACTCTTATGTGTCTTTGGACAAGCCCATTTATGATGAGGAATCGGACAGGACGCTTATGGATGTAATCTCTGGGGCGAAGGTTATGGACCCTGAAGAGCTTATTATCAACCAGGAAGAATTTGATCACATTGAAGTGAAAATGTCAGAGCTTCTGAGTGACCTTGAACGAAAGGTGCTTGCCCTTTATTTGGATGGGCAGTCCTATCAGGAAATTTCCGAAGAACTGAACCGCCATGTTAAATCGATTGACAACGCCCTGCAGCGGGTGAAAAGAAAGCTGGAAAGATATTTGGAAGTGCGTGAATTTTCCCTATAGACAGAATTTCCCAACACCTTGCTTTTTTTGCAGTTATTGACATGTTTTGGGGTGCGTGTTAAAGTTTTAAGGGCGTAATGTGACTTAGTAGGTGGAAATATGACTAAAAAGGTAATTTTGGCTTGCTCTGTATGTGGTTCCAGAAATTATTCCACTGCGGGCAAAAATGATTCTGCAAGGCTGGAACTGAAGAAGTTCTGCAGCACATGCAGCGCTCATACGATCCATAAAGAAACAAAGTGATTATATAGATAAGAAGTTTGCTCTTTTAATAGCAGAAGCCTGAGCGTTTTATGCAGACTGGAAGATTGGTCTGATTTTGAAGCCGCTTTCGCTTCTTGTTAAAGGGTACATCTCTTGAAAGTTGGGGGTTACGAAATGCAGCGCATCGTGAATTTTTTCCGTGAAGTTGGCCGGGAAATGAAAAAGGTCAGCTGGCCTAAACGCAAAGAGCTGACAAACTATACTGTTACCGTTCTTGCTACGGTTACGTTCTTCGCTCTGTTTTTTGCGGTGATTGACCTGGGAATTTCTGAATTGATTCGTTTAATTCTTGAATAACCCCTGAGTTTCCATGGTATAATGGAGAATAACACAGGAAACATTTGCAAAGCCCGGAAACGGGTTTTTTAATTTGGTCAAAAATAATAAATTGTTGAATACAGGGAGGGAAGGACGAACAAGTCCTCGTAAATGGAAAAGAATTGGTATGTTGTTCATACGTACTCCGGCTATGAAAATAAAGTCAAAGCCAATCTGGAGAAACGTGTTGAATCAATGGGTATGCAAGATAAGATCTTCCGCGTGGTAGTTCCGGAAGAAGAAGAAACAGAATTGAAAAACGGCAAGAAAAAAGTAGTGAAGCGCAAAGTCTTCCCTGGTTATGTACTAGTAGAAATCGTGATGACGGATGATTCCTGGTATGTAGTAAGAAATACTCCGGGTGTAACTGGATTCGTAGGTTCAGCAGGTTCTGGATCAAAGCCGACTCCGCTATTGCCGGAAGAAGTTACGAACATCCTTAAGCATATGGGTGTTGAAGAAGCACGCTTTGATATCAACTTTGAGATCGGTGAAACAGTTCAGGTGAAAGAAGGTCCGTTTGCGAACTTCACAGGCACCATTGAAGATATTGATAAAGATAAGGCGAAGATTAAAGTGCTTGTCAACATGTTTGGCCGTGACACTCCGGTTGAACTAGATTTTTCACAGATTGAAAAACTGTAAGAAGCAGTCTGCTGAAAGTACTTTTATATATCTTTGTAAAAAAACTTGAAATTGCCTTTGAAAAGTGATAATATTTCAAAGGTCAGTATGTCTCGGACAAAGAGACTGGACAATTGTTAAAAGTTCTTTATCTTAATATAAAGACTATAAGTTGAGTGGGAGGGAATTTTCCCTATTACCACATCACGGACTTTAAGGAGGTGTGTCTCGTGGCTAAAAAAGTAATCAAACTTGTAAAGCTGCAAATCCCTGCAGGTAAAGCAAACCCTGCACCACCAGTAGGACCGGCACTAGGTCAAGCAGGTGTTAACATCATGGGATTCTGTAAGGAATTTAACGCTCGCACAGCTGAACAAGCTGGCTTAATCATTCCTGTTGAAATCACGGTTTTTGAAGACCGTTCATTTACATTTATTACGAAAACTCCTCCTGCTGCAGTTCTTCTTAAGAAAGCGGCTGGAATCGAGTCTGGTTCTGGTGAACCAAACCGTAATAAAGTAGCAACAGTCAAGCGTGACAAGGTACGCGAGATTGCTGAAACAAAGATGCCTGATCTAAACGCTGCTAGTGTAGAAGCTGCAATGCGTATGGTTGAAGGTACTGCACGCAGCATGGGTATAGTTATCGAGGACTAATCCATGCACGAAGCAGATTTAGGGATGAGGTTGCGACGCTGAATTTTGTTTCACTCGCAACCTTTGTTCTGTCTAGAGCAGGCGCCTTTGACCGAGGCGCCTCCGCTTTTAGTGTCTAGCTGCGGCGCCTAGCCCCTCGAGTCATAAGCTAATCCTCCCGGAAAGGTAAAGATCACCTTTCAGTGAGGCTCGTCTTATGCTTGTCGGGGCTGACCGAGGCGCCTCCGCTTTTACTCGTGGGAGGTTATTCCGCTAAAACCACAATCAAGGAGGAAATAAAAATGGCTAAAAAAGGTAAGAAATACGCAGAAGCTGTGAAGCTTGTTGATTCTTCAAAAGCTTACCCAATTGCTGAGGCGATTGAACTTGCGAAGAAAACTAATTTTGCAAAATTTGATGCAACTGTTGAGGTAGCATTCCGTCTAGGAGTTGACCCTAAGAAAGCTGACCAGCAAATCCGTGGAGCAGTTGTTCTTCCAAACGGAACTGGTAAAACTCAGCGCGTTCTTGTTTTCGCTAAGGGTGAAAAAGCGAAAGAAGCAGAAGCTGCTGGAGCAGATTTCGTAGGTGATTCTGAATACATCAACAAAATCAGCCAAGGCTGGTTCGACTTTGATGTAATCGTTGCTACACCTGACATGATGGGTGAAGTTGGTAAACTTGGCCGCGTATTAGGACCTAAAGGCTTAATGCCAAACCCTAAGACTGGCACAGTTACTTTTGACGTTCAAAAAGCAGTTAACGAAATCAAAGCAGGTAAAGTTGAATACCGTGTTGACAAAGCTGGTAACATCCACGTGCCAATCGGTAAAGTATCTTTCGAAGACGAAAAGCTTGTTGAAAACTTCAACACTATTTTCGATACAATGATGAAAGTGAAGCCTGCTGCTGCTAAAGGAACTTACATGAAGAACGTTTCTGTTACTTCTACTATGGGACCTGGCGTAAAAGTAGATCCTTCATCTGTTGCAGTAAAATAATAACAATTGACATTCTAAAATACATGCTGTAATATGTATTTTGTTGTTAAAATATAATAACATTTGTGCCGTAGACAGCAGGTGCTTAATTGCTTAATTTCCTGCCGAGGTATTACGATAGAATTGCTTTTTCTTGCTATTGTATACTTCCTCCATGTCTGCAAAGTCGTGGAGGTTTTTTATTGGACGGTATGAATGTAGAAATTCTACAGGAGGTGTAAGGATGAGCAGCGTTATCGAACAAAAGAAACAAATCGTAGAAGAAATTGCTGATAAGCTTAAATCAAGTTTATCAACAGTTGTTGTTGACTACCGTGGTCTTACTGTTGCTGAAGTTACTGAACTTCGTAAACAGCTTCGTGAAGCTGGCGTGGAATTCAAAGTATACAAGAATTCAATGACTCGCCGTGCTGCTGAAGCTGCTGAACTTTCGGGTTTAAACGAAGCTTTAACTGGACCTAACGCAATCGCGTTCAGCACAGAAGATGTAGTTGCTCCAGCGAAAATCCTTAATGATTTCGCGAAAAAGCATGAAGCACTTGAAATTAAAGCAGGTGTAATCGAAGGAAATGTCGCTTCAGTAGAAGATATCAAAGCTCTTGCTGAACTACCATCACGCGAAGGCTTGCTTTCTATGCTACTCAGCGTACTTCAAGCACCTATCCGCAATCTTGCTCTTGCTGCAAAAGCTGTTGCAGATCAAAAAGAAGAACAAGGCGCGTAAGTTGATTTTAGCGTTAAACTAATAGATTCAAACCAAAAATAAGGAGGAAACATAATCATGACTAAAGAACAAATCATTGAAGCAGTTAAAAATATGACTGTTTTAGAACTTAACGACTTAGTAAAAGCTATCGAAGAAGAATTTGGTGTAACTGCTGCTGCTCCTGTAGCTGTAATGGGCGGAGCTGCTGGTGGAGACGCTGCTGCTGAGAAAACTGAATTTGACGTTGTTCTTGCTTCTGCAGGCGACCAAAAAATCAAAGTTATCAAAGTGGTACGTGAAATCACAGGTCTTGGACTTAAAGAAGCAAAAGAACTTGTTGACAACACTCCAAAAGCTCTTAAAGAAGGCGTTTCTAAAGAAGAAGCTGAAGAAGTTAAAGCTAAGCTTGAAGAAGTTGGAGCTGGCGTTGAAGTTAAGTAATAACATTTATGAAAAGTCCGCTGCTTAAGCGGGCTTTTTGTTTTGCTGTAAAATCTATAACTTTAATCTGAAGGTACTGTCCAGCTAAACAAGGAACGCTTCGTCAGCTTTATCATCGTACCACTAAAAGCATCGTGTTACGGAGGAGCCTGTTCCCTCGAGGTGTCGGGGAAGGGAAGGGCGCTTCTGCTTTTCTGTTTACTTTTTGCTTTTTGATGGGCAATCCTATATAATTCCTTCGAAACCACTTAATTGTGATTCTCCTATTTTCTTCTTATATATTCTCCCTGGAGGTGATTTCATGTCTGAACACTACTATTCCCAAACGCAAAAAGTTGAAAGCAGCCCTAAAACCTGGAGTTATACTCTAAAGGAGTATCCATTCCGATTTAAAACAGATAATGGTGTTTTTTCAAAGGGTGAAGTGGATTTTGGTTCAAGGTTATTAATTGAGACTTTTGAAGAGCCGGAAGCTGAAGGTAACATTCTTGATGTAGGCTGCGGATACGGGCCCATTGGGCTGACTGCAGCAAAGCTGATGCCTGAACGGACAGTTCATATGGTTGATGTAAATGAGAGGGCGCTTGGACTTGCGAAAGAAAATGCTGAATTGAACGGCATTAAAAATGTGCAAATCTATGAAAGTGACCGCCTTGAAAATACAAAAGGAAATAAGTTTGCGGCCATTCTGACAAACCCGCCGATCCGCGCCGGGAAAAAGGTTGTTCATGATATATTTGAACAAAGTTTTCATTCGCTGATTTCTGGAGGTGAGCTATGGGTTGTCATCCAGAAAAAGCAGGGTGCACCATCTGCCATAGATAAACTGACAGAGTTATTCGGTGAAGTAGAGACAGCAGAAAAGAAAAAAGGCTATTTTATTTTAAGAGCAAAAAAAGATTGACTTGACTTTTTTGCTATGATAGTATTGTAAAATGCCAACATATTATATTTCTATTTATAACTAAATTTATCTAATAGTTGTATAAATTTGGTTTTAATGGGAAAGCTAACAAAATAATAGTCGTATTGTGAAAATGTGGTTTTTGAAGTGAAAACCCTTTTTCTTTTTGTCTTATAAGAATGGAGGTTTGGCTTATGTCCCTGTACTTTTTCGGGAAAAGTCCAGCTTCTAAGCCAGTTCGCTGGCGGCACTTTGCGCCATCGGTTCCGGCTCTTTTGCTTGTTGCCGATAGGCAGGCGCTCTATAGCTTTTCTTATAAGATGATATAAATTGCTATTAGCAACAATAACGCTTGATTTGAGGGGTGAATCAGTTGACAGGTCAACTAGTTCAGTATGGACGACACCGCCAACGTAGAAGTTACGCACGAATCAGTGAAGTTTTAGAATTACCAAATCTAATCGAAATCCAAACCTCTTCTTATCAATGGTTTCTTGATGAGGGTTTACGAGAAATGTTCCATGATATTTCTCCGATTGAAGACTTTACTGGTAATTTGTCGCTTGAATTTATTGATTACAGCCTTGGCGAACCAAAATATTCCGTTGAGGAATCGAAAGAACGAGATGTTACATATTCTGCACCTTTACGTGTGAAAGTGCGTCTTGTAAACAAAGAAACAGGCGAAGTTAAAGACCAGGATGTCTTTATGGGTGACTTCCCGCTTATGACAGAGACAGGTACGTTCGTTATTAACGGAGCGGAACGTGTCATTGTATCCCAGTTAGTACGTTCACCGAGCGTATATTTCAGTGGAAAGCTTGATAAAAACGGGAAAAAAGGCTTTACAGCAACCGTAATCCCGAACCGCGGCGCTTGGCTTGAGTATGAAACAGATGCCAAAGACGTCGTATACGTCAGAATAGATCGTACTCGGAAACTGCCCGTTACGGTTCTTTTGCGTGCACTTGGGTTCGGCTCTGATCAAGAGATCATCGATTTGATTGGAGACAACGAGTACATTCGCAACACTCTTGAAAAAGATAATACTGAAAGTACAGAGAAAGCGCTGCTTGAAATTTATGAGCGCCTTCGTCCGGGCGAACCGCCAACGGTTGAAAATGCGAAAAGCTTGCTTGTCTCAAGATTTTTCGATCCAAAGCGCTATGACCTGGCGAATGTTGGACGCTATAAGATCAATAAGAAGCTTCATATCAAAAATCGCCTGTTCGGTCAAAAACTGGCTGAAACGCTTGTGGATCCAGAAACTGGCGAAATCATTGCGGAAAAAGGCGTTACGCTTGACCGCCGCACTTTAGACCGGATCCTTCCTAACCTGGAGAAGGATATCGGCTTTAAAACCGTAAGCCTTTTAGGCGGAGTTGTAGATGATGAAGTGCTGCTTCAGTCTATTAAGATTTACGCGCCTAATGAAGATGGCGAAAAAGTCATCAATGTAATTGGCAATGCTTATGTTGAAGAAGCAGTGAAAAACATTTCACCTTCTGACATCATTGCTTCAATCAGTTATTTCTTTAACCTTCTGCACTCTGTAGGAGATACAGATGATATCGACCATCTTGGAAACAGACGTCTTCGTTCAGTCGGAGAACTATTGCAGAACCAGTTCCGCATCGGTCTTTCCCGTATGGAGCGTGTGGTCCGCGAGAGAATGTCCATCCAGGATACAAATACCATTACGCCTCAGCAGCTGATTAATATCCGTCCTGTTATTGCGTCAATTAAAGAGTTCTTTGGAAGCTCGCAGTTGTCCCAGTTCATGGACCAGACAAATCCGCTCGCTGAACTGACACATAAACGCCGTCTTTCTGCGTTAGGACCTGGTGGTCTGACACGTGAACGTGCCGGCTTCGAAGTACGTGACGTTCACTACTCTCACTATGGCCGTATGTGTCCGATTGAAACGCCGGAGGGACCAAACATCGGTTTGATTAACTCCTTATCTTCATTTGCGAAGGTAAACCGTTTCGGATTTATCGAAACACCGTATCGCCGAATTGACCCTGAGACCGGAAAAGTTACATCCCGCATCGACTATCTGACAGCTGATGAAGAGGATAACTATGTAGTGGCCCAGGCGAATGCACTTCTTGGTGACGATGGCTCATTCCTTGACGAAGAAGTAGTTGCCCGTTTCAAAGGTGAAAACACAGTTGTGAAGCGAGACCGTGTTGACTACATGGATGTATCGCCTAAACAGGTAGTTTCTGCTGCGACGGCATGTATCCCATTCCTGGAAAACGATGACTCCAACCGTGCCCTGATGGGAGCGAACATGCAGCGTCAGGCTGTGCCTTTGATGCAGCCGGAAGCGCCAAGAGTTGGTACTGGTATGGAATATGTATCAGGTAAAGACTCAGGTGCTGCAGTCATCTGTAAGCATGAGGGGATCGTTGAGCACGTAGAAGCTCGCGAAGTTTGGGTTCGCCGCATTCAAAACGTGGATGGCCAGGAAGTTAAAGGCGATCTTGATAAATACAGAATGCTTAAATTCATCCGTTCCAACCAGGGAACTTGCTACAACCAGCGCCCAATCGTTGCTGTAGGCAACCGTGTAACTAAAGGAGAAATCCTTGCTGACGGACCTTCCATGGAACTTGGTGAATTAGCGCTTGGACGCAACGTTCTCGTCGCGTTTATGACATGGGATGGATATAACTACGAGGATGCGATCATTATGAGTGAGCGCCTCGTAAAAGATGATGTTTATACATCTATCCATATTGAAGAATATGAATCAGAATCACGCGATACAAAGCTTGGACCTGAAGAGATCACAAGAGATATCCCTAACGTTGGGGAAGATGCACTGCGCAATCTGGACGAACGCGGAATTATCCGCACAGGTGCGGAAGTAAAAGATGGCGACCTTCTTGTTGGTAAAGTAACTCCTAAAGGGGTAACGGAACTAACAGCTGAAGAACGGCTATTGCACGCAATCTTTGGTGAAAAAGCTCGTGAAGTCCGCGATACTTCCCTTCGTGTGCCACACGGCGGCGGCGGTATCGTACTCGATGTTAAAGTATTTAACAGAGAAGATGGAGATGAGCTTCCTCCAGGTGTTAACCAGCTTGTGCGTGTATATATCGTTCAGAAGCGTAAAATCTCTGAAGGTGACAAGATGGCCGGACGCCACGGTAACAAAGGTGTTATCTCCCGTATTTTACCGGAAGAAGACATGCCTTACCTGCCGGATGGCACCCCAGTAGACATCATGTTAAACCCTCTCGGGGTTCCATCGCGTATGAACATCGGACAGGTGCTTGAGCTTCACCTTGGTATGGCTGCCAGAGCATTGGGCATTCACGTAGCATCTCCTGTATTTGATGGTGCCCGCGAGGAAGATGTATGGGCAACGATCGAAGAAGCAGGCATGGCGCGTGATGCTAAGACTGTCCTTTATGATGGACGTTCAGGCGAGCCGTTTGACAATCGCGTATCAGTAGGTGTCATGTATATGATCAAACTGGCGCACATGGTTGACGATAAGCTCCATGCCCGTTCAACAGGACCTTACTCTCTTGTTACGCAGCAGCCATTGGGCGGTAAAGCTCAGTTTGGCGGACAGCGTTTCGGTGAGATGGAGGTTTGGGCACTTGAAGCATATGGTGCTGCCTATACACTTCAGGAAATCTTAACGGTTAAGTCCGATGACGTCGTTGGACGTGTTAAGACTTACGAATCAATCGTCAAAGGCGAGAATGTTCCTGAACCGGGCGTACCGGAATCATTCAAGGTACTAATCAAAGAACTTCAAAGTTTAGGTATGGATGTTAAGATCCTTTCTGGCGATGAAGAAGAAATTGAAATGCGCGACCTGGAAGATGAAGATGATGTTCAGCAGGCTGAATCATTGACAATCGCTCCGGAAACGCAAAATGAAGAACAGGTAGTTACGAAAGAATAATTTAATATAAATCCTTAATCCCTGGGCGCTCCGCCCTAAATGGCGGAGGCTGCTGGGGATATTATTGGCACTTTTGCTGCTGTTTGAGCAATAAGGGTAAAACCCGGAGATCAAAAGGGAGGTAGGCCCCTTGCTAGATGTAAATAATTTCGAGTATATGAAAATAGGTCTTGCTTCACCGGATAAGATACGTTCTTGGTCACATGGTGAGGTTAAGAAGCCTGAAACGATCAACTATCGTACATTAAAACCAGAAAAAGACGGTTTATTCTGCGAACGCATTTTCGGACCGACAAAAGACTGGGAATGTCACTGCGGAAAGTATAAGCGTGTTCGATACAAAGGCGTTGTCTGTGATCGATGCGGCGTTGAAGTAACACGTGCAAAAGTGCGCCGTGAAAGAATGGGCCACATTGAACTTGCAGCCCCTGTATCCCACATTTGGTACTTCAAAGGCATCCCAAGCCGTATGGGTCTTGTGCTGGACATGTCTCCGCGTGCACTTGAGGAAGTTATTTACTTCGCTTCTTATGTTGTAACGGATCCTGGCGATACGGCTCTTGAAAAGAAGCAGCTGCTTTCCGAAAAAGAATACCGTGCATACCGTGAAAAGTATGGAAACAAGTTCCAGGCATCCATGGGTGCTGAATCCATTAAGAAACTTCTTTCTGACATAGACCTCAACAAAGAAGTAGATACCCTTAAAGAGGAACTGAAAACTGCCCAGGGCCAGCGACGCACTCGTGCTATCAAGCGCCTGGAAGTTCTTGAAGCTTTCCGTGGCTCCGGAAATGAACCATCCTGGATGATTCTTGACGTTCTTCCGGTTATTCCTCCGGAACTTCGTCCGATGGTACAGCTGGATGGCGGACGTTTTGCCACTTCCGACTTAAATGATCTGTACCGCCGTGTAATCAACCGCAACAACCGCCTAAAGCGTCTATTGGACCTTGGTGCTCCAAGCATTATTGTTCAAAACGAAAAGCGCATGCTTCAGGAAGCAGTAGATGCGCTAATCGATAACGGCCGCCGCGGAAGACCGGTAACAGGACCAGGAAACCGTCCGTTAAAATCCCTGTCGCATATGCTTAAAGGGAAGCAGGGACGTTTCCGCCAAAACTTGCTTGGTAAGCGTGTTGACTATTCTGGACGATCGGTTATCGTCGTAGGACCAAACTTAAAAATGTACCAGTGCGGACTTCCGAAAGAAATGGCATTGGAATTATTCAAGCCATTCGTTATGAAGGAATTGGTGGAAAAAGGCTTAGCCCACAACATCAAGTCTGCAAAACGCAAGATCGAAAGAGTGCAGCCGGAAGTTTGGGATGTTCTTGAAAGTGTCATTAAAGAGCACCCTGTATTGCTTAACCGTGCCCCAACTCTTCACAGACTGGGCATTCAGGCATTTGAACCGACATTGGTGGAAGGACGCGCTATTCGTCTTCATCCGCTTGTGTGTACTGCATACAACGCAGACTTTGACGGTGACCAAATGGCTGTTCACGTGCCGCTTTCAGCAGAAGCACAGGCAGAAGCCCGCCTGCTGATGCTTGCAGCACAGAACATCCTGAACCCGAAAGACGGTAAGCCAGTTGTTACTCCTTCACAGGATATGGTATTAGGTAACTATTACTTGACACTTGAAAGAGCCGGCGCTGTCGGAGAAGGCATGATCTTCAATGATACAAGTGAAGCACTGCTTGCCTATCAGAACGGCTATGTTCATTTGCATACAAGAGTAGCTGTCCATGCTGGATCCTTGAATAACCAGACATTCACCGAAGAACAAAATAAAAAGCTTTTATTAACTACGGTTGGTAAGCTTGTTTTCAACGAGATTCTGCCTGAGACATTCCCATACATCAACGAGCCTACAAAAGAAAACCTTGAGATTGAAACTCCTGAGAAATACTTTGTAGAGCCTGCTACTGATGTAGCTGCTGTTATCAAGGAAATGCCTCTAGTAGATCCGTTTAAGAAAAAGATCCTTGGAAACATCATTGCGGAAGTCTTCAAACGCTTTAAAATCACTGAAACGTCTAAAATGCTTGACCGCATGAAAAATCTTGGATTCAGATACTCCACAAAAGCCGGCATCACGGTTGGTGTAGCTGACATCGTGGTATTGGGCGAGAAGCAGGAAATTATCCACGAAGCACAAAGCAAGGTTGATAATGTCATGAAACAGTTCAGACGCGGTCTTATTACCGAAGATGAGCGTTATGATCGTGTTATTTCAATCTGGAGTGCAGCGAAGGATAATATCCAGGCAAAATTGATGAAGTCATTGGATAAATCCAACCCAATCTTCATGATGAGTGACTCCGGTGCCCGTGGTAACGCATCCAACTTCACTCAGTTAGCTGGTATGCGCGGACTCATGGCCAACCCGGCTGGACGTATCATTGAATTACCGATTAAATCAAGTTTCCGTGAAGGTTTAACAGTACTCGAGTACTTTATTTCTACACACGGTGCCCGTAAAGGACTTGCCGATACAGCCCTTAAAACAGCTGACTCAGGTTACCTGACTCGCCGTCTGGTAGACGTAGCACAGGATGTCATCGTTCGTGATGATGATTGTGGAACTGACCGCGGATTGCTGATCGCATCTCTTAAAGATGGTACTGAAGTCATTGAAGCGCTTGAAGAGCGTCTGATTGGCCGTTATGCAAGAAGAAATATCAAACATCCTGAGACAAATGAAGTGATTGTAGCTGAAAACGGATTGATCACTGAAGATATTGCAGTTGAAATTGTTTCAGCCGGCATCGAAAAAGTATGGATCCGTTCCGCGTTCACATGCAACACACGTCATGGGGTTTGTAAAAAGTGCTACGGCCGCAACCTGGCAACCGGACAAGAGGTTGAAGTTGGTGAAGCAGTAGGTATCATCGCTGCCCAATCCATCGGTGAACCAGGTACACAGTTAACAATGCGTACGTTCCATACCGGTGGGGTAGCAGGAGACGATATCACTCAAGGTTTACCGCGTATCCAGGAAATCTTCGAAGCGCGTAACCCTAAAGGTCAGGCAGTCATTTCTGAAATTGATGGTGTGGTAGTTGGCATCAATGAAGGCCGTGACCGCCAGCATGAGATTGTTGTTCAGGGTGAAGTGGAGTCCAAGACGTATACAGCACCTTATACAGCCCGCTTAAAAGTAGCTGTAAACGATGAAGTAGTACGTGGACAGGAATTGACTGAAGGTTCTATTGACCCTAAAGAGTTAATTAAAGTAAAAGATGTAACAGCTGTTCAAGAATACTTGCTGCGTGAAGTTCAGAAGGTATACCGCATGCAGGGTGTTGAAATTGGCGATAAGCACATCGAGGTAATGGTACGCCAGATGCTTCGCAAAGTGCGTGTAATTGATGCAGCAGAAACAGATGTACTGCCAGGTACTCTGCTTGATATCCATCAATTTACAGATGCCAACGAAAAAGCCCTTCTTGCTGGCAAAATGCCTGCCACAGGACGTCCGGTTCTCCTTGGTATCACAAAAGCATCTCTTGAAACAGATTCATTCTTATCAGCAGCATCCTTCCAGGAGACGACAAGAGTTCTTACCGATGCAGCGATTAAAGGCAAGCGCGATGAGCTTCTTGGCCTGAAAGAGAATGTAATTATTGGTAAGCTTGTCCCTGCCGGAACAGGAATGCAGCGCTATAGAAGAGCAGAGCCTTATACAAATGAGGAAACTGCTGAAAATACTGTTACTGTAGAATAACTTTATTATTGCGGTGCTTGCTTATTTACCAGCAAGTACCGCATTTTAAAATGAATAAATAAAATAAAATTCATTTTGCTTGTTGACATCGAAAAATGAAGATGGTACTATAGCAAAGGTGCTCCTATTCACCGGATACTTTGGAGGATGTCGTAAATGTCTTATGATAAAGTATTGCAGGCTAAAAGTTTTATTGTAGGAACAAAGCAAACAGTCAAAGCTCTCAAACTGGGAACAATTGATGAAGTCGTAGTCGCCAGTGATGCTGATCCTAGGGTTACAGCTAAAGTGGTTAGTACAGCGAATGAGATGAACGTTCCGATTGTGTATGTTGATTCGATGAAAAAGCTCGGTAAAGCATGCGGAATCGAAGTTGGGGCAGCAGCTGTTGCCATATCTTTTTAAAAACTGTTTTTGTAGATTGCTATCTGCAAGAACTTTGTTTTTGCATCAAAATGAACCACCTGGATGTGTGGGCTTAAACAAATTCGAAGGGAGGAAAAATCAAATGCCTACTATTAACCAATTAGTGCGCAAGCCTCGTCAAACTAAGTCAGAGAAGTCAAATTCACCAGCTCTTAACAAAGGCTACAACAGCTTCAAGAAAGCTCAAACAAACGTAGCTTCACCTCAAAAGCGTGGTGTTTGTACTCGTGTTGGTACAATGACTCCAAAGAAACCGAACTCTGCATTACGTAAATATGCTCGTGTTCGTTTAACAAACGGTATCGAGGTTAATGCTTACATTCCTGGTATCGGACACAACCTTCAAGAGCACAGTGTTGTTCTTATCCGTGGAGGACGTGTAAAAGACTTACCGGGTGTACGTTACCACATCGTGCGCGGCGCTTTAGATACTGCTGGTGTTAACAACCGTATGCAAGGCCGTTCTAAATACGGTGCTAAGCGTCCAAAAGCAGCTAAAAAATAATTCTGAATAATAGACAACCATCTTTGAAAGGAGGAACAATCCATGCCACGTAAAGGTCCTGTAGCAAAAAGAGACGTATTGCCGGATCCGATTTACAACTCAAAGCTAGTTAGCCGTCTGATCAACAAAATGATGATCGATGGTAAGAGAGGTAAATCTCAAGCTATTCTTTACTCTGCGTTCGATATCATCAGCGAGCGCACTGGCAAAGAGCCAATGGAAGTTTTCGATCAGGCACTTAAAAACATCATGCCTGTACTTGAAGTAAGAGCACGCCGTGTAGGTGGAGCTAACTACCAAGTACCAGTTGAGGTGCGTCCTGACCGCCGTACTACTCTTGGTCTTCGCTGGTTAGTAAACTATGCGCGTCTTCGCGGTGAAAAGACTATGGAAGAGCGTTTAGCTAACGAAATCCTAGATGCAGCTAACAACACTGGTGCATCTGTTAAGAAGCGTGAAGATACACACAAAATGGCAGAAGCGAACAAAGCGTTTGCTCACTACCGCTGGTAAGATATACAGCTTAACTAAAATAACACTCATACTAGGAAGGAGAAAGACCCAATGGCTAGAGAGTTCTCCTTAGAAAATACTCGCAATATCGGTATCATGGCTCACATTGATGCCGGTAAAACAACAACAACTGAGCGTGTACTTTACTACACTGGCCGTATCCACAAAATCGGTGAAACACACGAAGGTGCTTCACAGATGGACTGGATGGAGCAGGAGCAAGAGCGTGGAATCACAATCACTTCTGCTGCAACAACTGCACAGTGGAAAGGCCACCGCGTAAACATCATTGACACTCCTGGACACGTAGACTTCACAGTTGAAGTTGAGCGTTCACTTCGTGTTCTTGATGGTGCGGTTGCGGTACTTGATGCACAGTCAGGAGTTGAGCCTCAAACTGAAACAGTTTGGCGCCAGGCAACTACTTACGGAGTACCACGTGTGGTATTCGTAAACAAAATGGATAAAATCGGTGCTGACTTCTTATATTCATTGAAGACACTTCATGATCGTCTGCAAGCTAATGCGGCAGCTATCCAATTACCGATTGGTGCTGAAGACCAATTCGAAGGAATCATCGATCTTATCACAATGAAAGCTACGTTCTACGGTAATGACCTTGGTACTGATATCGAAGAGCGTGATATCCCAGAAGAATACATGGATCAAGCTGAAGAATACCGTGAAAAGCTAATTGAAGCGGTAGCTGAACTTGATGAAGAATTAATGGAGAAATACCTTGGCGGTGAGGAAATCACTAACGAAGAGCTAAAAGCAGCTATTCGTCAAGGTACAGTAAACGTTGAGTTCTATCCTGTAATCTGTGGTTCTGCTTTCAAAAATAAAGGTGTACAAAAAATGCTAGATGCAGTAATCGATTATCTTCCTTCTCCATTAGATGTACCAGCTATCAAAGGTACACTTCCAGATTCGGAAGAAGAGGTTACTCGTCCTTCTAGCGATGATGCACCTTTCTCAGCTCTTGCATTTAAAGTTATGACTGACCCTTATGTCGGTAAACTTACATTCTTCCGTGTTTACTCTGGAACATTGAACTCAGGTTCATATGTACAGAACTCTACTAAAGGGAAGCGCGAGCGTGTAGGTCGTATCCTGCAAATGCACGCTAACTCTCGTGAAGAGATCTCGGTAGTTCACGCTGGAGATATCGCAGCAGCTGTTGGTCTTAAAGATACTAGCACTGGAGATACACTATGTGATGAAAAGAATCTTGTTATTCTTGAGTCTATGGAGTTCCCAGAACCAGTTATCTCATTATCTATCGAGCCGAAATCCAAGGCTGACCAAGATAAGATGACTACTGCTCTGCAAAAACTTCAAGAAGAAGATCCTACATTCCGCGCGCATACTGACCAGGAAACTGGACAGGTTATTATCGCTGGTATGGGTGAGCTTCACCTTGATATTCTAGTTGACCGTATGAAGCGTGAATTTAAAGTGGAAGCAAACGTAGGTGCACCTCAGGTTGCATACCGCGAAACTTTCCGTTCTTCAGCTCAGGTTGAAGGTAAATTCGCCCGTCAATCCGGTGGACGCGGACAATTCGGTCATGTATGGATCGAATTTGCTCCAAATGAAGAAGGTAAAGGCTTCGAATTCGAAAATGGCATTGTCGGTGGTGTTGTTCCACGTGAATACATCCCTGCAGTTCAAGCTGGTCTTGAAGATGCTCTTGAAAGAGGAGTACTTGCTGGATTCCCATTAGTAGATATCAAAGCTAGACTATTTGATGGTTCTTACCATGATGTCGACTCTTCTGAAATGGCATTTAAAATTGCTGCCTCTATGGCACTTAAAAATGCAGCGTCAAAATGTAATCCTGTAATTCTTGAGCCGGTTATGAAAGTTGAAGTAGTAATCCCTGAAGAATACATGGGTGATATCATGGGTGATGTTACATCACGCCGTGGACGCGTTGAAGGTATGGAAGCTCGCGGTAATGCACAAGTAGTTCGTGCGATGGTTCCACTATCAGAAATGTTTGGTTACGCAACTGCATTGCGTTCTAATACGCAGGGCCGCGGTACATTCTCAATGCACTTCGATCACTACGAAGAAGTACCTAAATCAATTTCTGAAGAAATCATCAAAAAAAATAAAGGTGAATAATTGATTTTACCTTTTTAATAAAGTATAACTACTATTGTAGGCAAAAAGCGCTGTGGGAAGGGAAACCTCTCCACAGCAAAAATTACTTAACTTTTATAATCTGAAGGAGGATTTTTCAAATGGCAAAAGCTAAATTCGACCGTTCAAAACCCCATGTTAACATCGGTACAATCGGACACGTTGACCATGGTAAAACTACTTTAACTGCAGCTATCACAACTGTTCTTTCTAAAAAAGGCGGCGGTGAAGCACGCGGATACGATCAAATCGACGCAGCTCCAGAAGAGCGCGAGCGTGGAATCACAATCTCAACTGCACACGTTGAGTACGAAACTGAAAACCGTCACTATGCACACGTTGACTGCCCAGGTCACGCTGACTATGTTAAAAACATGATCACTGGTGCTGCTCAAATGGACGGCGGTATCCTAGTAGTATCTGCTGCTGACGGCCCAATGCCACAAACTCGTGAGCACATCCTTCTTTCTCGTCAGGTTGGTGTACCTTTCCTTGTTGTATTCATGAACAAGTGTGACATGGTTGACGATGAAGAACTACTTGAATTAGTAGAAATGGAAGTTCGTGACCTTCTTTCTGAGTACGAATTCCCTGGTGATGATATCCCAGTAATCAAAGGTTCTGCTCTTAAAGCTCTTGAAGGTGAAGCTGAGTGGGAAGCTAAAATCGAAGAGCTTATGGCTGCTGTTGATGAGTACATCCCAACTCCAACTCGTGACACTGACAAGCCATTCATGATGCCTGTTGAGGATGTATTCTCAATCACTGGCCGTGGTACTGTTGCTACAGGACGTGTTGAGCGTGGACAAGTTAAAGTCGGTGACGTTATTGAAATCATCGGTCTTGCTGAAGAGCCAAAATCAACTACTGTAACTGGTGTAGAAATGTTCCGTAAGCTTCTTGACTATGCTGAAGCTGGAGACAACATTGGTGCCCTTCTTCGTGGTGTAGCACGTGAAGATATCCAACGTGGACAAGTACTTGCTAAGCCAGGTTCTATCACTCCACACACTAAGTTCAAAGCTGAAGTATACGTTCTTTCAAAAGAAGAAGGTGGTCGTCACACTCCATTCTTCACAAACTACCGTCCTCAGTTCTACTTCCGTACAACTGATGTAACTGGTATCTGTAATCTTCCTGAAGGCGTAGAAATGGTTATGCCTGGAGATAACATCGAAATGACTGTAGAACTAATTGCTCCAATCGCTATCGAAGAAGGTACTAAGTTCTCTATCCGTGAGGGTGGACGTACTGTAGGCGCTGGCGTAGTTGCTACAATCCAAGAGTAATTGCAATAGATAAAAACAGATGGGTGACAACCCATCTGTTTTTTTTGTGTTTTTGCGTCGGGCAAAATATCAGCATAGTTTCTTTGACAGTATGAAACTTTGTACTCCTGCTGAGATAGAGATCGAATTTACTAAATCGCTTCAATGCTAACCATCAAGATTCTGCAGCTTAAACAACCAAAGCTCATCAAAAGTATCCTATTATATACACTACTTTCTTCTATATATAATCACCTATTCTAACTACATCATTTGACAGTTCCCATGGACCTAAAGCAAATATTTAGACTTCTTCCTATCCTATTGAAAACTTTGTAATCTGCAGTTATAATAGTAAAAGTGTGCGAAACATAAAGAAATAACATATACATGTTGCATTTCATTTATTGTTTCTGTATAATAGACAATGTTGGTCTTTGACTGCGATGATGTGAAAGGTTGCTGACACACCCGGCCGCTTTGCCATGGCGAGTGTGTGGGAAATTTTCACGGAGAATGTCTATATTAAAATAGGCGAAAAGGAGGGAAAATAATGGCAAAACAAAAAATTCGTATTCGTTTAAAAGCGTATGATCACAGAATTCTTGATCAATCAGCAGAAAAGATTGTTGAGACTGCAAAACGTTCTGGTGCGGCTGTTTCAGGTCCGATTCCATTACCAACTGAAAAGTCTATTTACACAATCCTTCGTGCGGTTCACAAGTACAAAGATTCTCGTGAGCAGTTCGAAATGCGTACGCATAAACGTCTAATCGACATCGTTAACCCAACACCACAAACGGTTGATTCTCTAATGCGTTTAGACTTACCGTCTGGTGTAGATATCGAAATCAAACTTTAATCAATAAATAATCATAAGAAAATTAGGAGGTGTGACTGAAATGACCAAAGGAATCTTAGGAAGAAAGATTGGTATGACTCAAGTATTTGCTGAAAACGGTGATCTTATCCCGGTAACAGTTGTTGAGGCAGCTCCAAACGTTGTTCTTCAAATGAAGTCAGTTGAAACTGATGGATATGAAGCGATCCAGCTTGGATTTGAAGATAAGCGCGAAAAGCTATCCAACAAACCTGAAAAAGGCCATGTTGCTAAAGCAAACACTGCTCCTAAGCGCTTCGTACGCGAATTCCGCGGAGCTGATTTAGGACAATATGAAGTTGGTCAAGAAGTCAAAGTTGATATATTCGCAGAAGGCGAAACTGTTGATGTAACAGGAATCTCAAAGGGTAAAGGTTTCCAGGGTGCCATCAAGCGCCACGGACAATCTCGCGGGCCTATGGCTCACGGTTCTCGTTACCACCGTCGCCCTGGTTCAATGGGTCCTGTAGCTCCAAACCGTGTATTTAAAGGTAAACTATTACCTGGACGTATGGGCGGAGAGCAAATCACTGTACAAAACCTTGAAATCGTTAAAGTTGATGCTGAGCGCAACTTGCTATTGATCAAAGGTAACGTACCTGGTGCTAGAAAAGCATTAGTAAAAATCAAAAGTGCGGTAAAAGCATAATAATTAAACCGGAAAGGAGGAAAACAGAATGCCGAAAGTAGCATTGTTTAACCAAAGCGGATCTAAAGTTGGTGATATCGAACTTAATGATGCGATCTTTGGTATCGAGCCTAACCAGCACGTATTATTCGAAGCTATTGTTATGCAAAGAGCTTCTTTACGTCAAGGGACTCATAAAACTAAAATTCGTTCTGAAGTAGCGGGCGGAGGACGCAAGCCATGGCGCCAAAAAGGCACAGGCCGTGCACGTCAAGGTTCTATCCGTTCACCACAATGGCGCGGAGGCGGTACTGTATTTGGTCCTGTACCACGCAGCTACAGCTACAAACTACCTAAAAAGGTTCGCCGTCTGGCAATCAAATCTGCGTTATCTTCTAAAGTGTTAGAAGAAAACATCCTAGTATTAGAAGGCCTTGCTTTCGAAACTCCTAAAACAAAAGACTTCAAAGGTGTATTAACTGGTCTTTCTGTTGATTCAAAAGCACTTATCGTAACTGCTGACCTAGATGAGAACGTAGCATTATCTGCTCGCAACATCCCTGGTGTAACAGTTGTGTCTGCTTCTGGAATCACTGTTTTAGATGTTTTAAACCATGATAAGCTTATCATGACGAAAGCAGCGGTTGAAAAAGTAGAGGAGGTGCTTGCATAATGGATGCACGCGAAATCATTAAGCGCCCCGTAATCACTGAACGTTCTACTGATATTATGGCTGATAAAAAATATACGTTCGAAGTTGACGTACGAGCTAACAAAACTCAAGTTAAGGACGCTGTAGAGCAAATCTTTGGCGTTAAAGTTGAGAAAGTTAACATCATGAACTACAAAGGTAAGTTCAAGCGTATGGGCAAATTTGGCGGTTACACTAACAAACGCCGTAAAGCGATCGTTAAATTAACAGCTGAAAGTCAAGAAATCGAGCTATTTGAAGCTTAAAACTACTATAACTAGAAGAGGAGGGAAACGAAATGGCGATTAAAAAGTATAAACCTACCTCTAATGGTCGTCGCGGCATGACGGTATCTGATTTCGCAGAAATCACGACTAACAAACCAGAAAAGTCTTTACTTGCTCCTGTTAAGAGAAAAGGCGGCCGTAACAACCAAGGTAAGTTGACAGTTCGTCATCAAGGCGGCGGTCATAAACGTCAATATCGTATCATCGATTTCAAACGTAACAAAGATGGCATTCCAGGACGCGTTGCCACAATCGAGTATGATCCAAACCGCTCTGCAAATATTGCACTAATTAACTATGTGGATGGAGAAAAGCGTTACATCCTTGCTCCTAAGAATTTACAAGTGGGCATGGAAGTAATGTCAGGTCCTGAAGCGGATATCAAAGTGGGTAATGCACTTCCACTAGCTAATATTCCAGTGGGTACTGTAATCCACAACATCGAATTAAAACCTGGTAAAGGCGGACAATTAGTACGTTCTGCTGGTACTTCTGCACAAGTTCTTGGTAAAGAAGGAAAGTATGTATTAGTTCGTTTGAACTCTGGTGAAGTTCGCATGATTCTTGCTGAGTGCCGCGCAACTGTAGGTCAGGTTGGCAACGAGCAGCACGAGCTTATTAACATTGGTAAAGCAGGTCGTTCACGCTGGTTAGGCAAGCGCCCAACTGTACGTGGATCTGTAATGAACCCTAACGATCACCCGCACGGTGGTGGTGAAGGACGTGCGCCAATCGGACGTAAGTCTCCAATGACTCCTTGGGGCAAACCAACACTTGGTTACAAGACACGCAAGAAAAACAACAAATCAGACAAATTTATCGTACGTCGTCGTAAAAAATAACGGGATTGTACTACGGTTCCAAATAAGAACCGTAGAGCAATCACGAAGGGAGGTTCAATCATGGGTCGCAGCTTAAAAAAAGGACCTTTTGTTGATGAACATTTAATGACAAAGATCGAAAAGCTTAACGAAACAGAAAGCAAGCAAGTTACTAAAACTTGGTCTCGCCGTTCTACGATCTTCCCACAATTCATCGGACACACAATCGCAGTTTATGATGGTCGTAAACATGTGCCTGTATACATCACTGAAGACATGGTAGGCCACAAGCTTGGAGAATTCGCTCCAACTCGTGCGTACAAAGGCCATGGCAATGATGATAAGAAAACAAGACGTTAATGAGAGGAGGGCATTCTAATGCAAGCTAAAGCTGTTGCAAGAACAGTTCGTATTGCTCCTCGTAAAGCTCGTTTAGTCGTAGATTTAATTCGAGGAAAGCAAGTAGGCGAAGCAGTAGCGATTTTGAACCTTACACCTAAAGCTGCTTCTCCAATCGTAGAGAAAGTTTTAAAATCTGCACTAGCTAACGCTGAGCACAACTACGAAATGGACGTTAACAATCTGGTAGTTGCTCAAGCATTCGTAGACGAAGGACCAACTTTAAAACGTTTCCGTCCTCGCGCTATGGGCCGTGCAAGCCAAATCAACAAGCGCACTAGTCATATTACTATCGTTTTATCAGAAAAGAAGGAGGGATAATCAGTGGGTCAAAAAGTAAATCCAGTCGGTTTGCGTGTCGGTGTCATCCGTGATTGGGAGTCAAAATGGTACGCAGGCAAAGACTATGCTGATCTTTTACACGAAGACCTTAAGGTTCGTGAGTACATCACAAAGCGTTTAAGCGATGCTTCTGTTTCTAAAGTAGAAATCGAACGTGCTGCTAATCGCCTGAACATCACTATCCACACTGCGAAACCAGGAATGGTTATCGGTAAAGGTGGTACTGAGGTTGAAGCACTTCGCAAGTCACTTAACTCATTAACTGGCAAGCGTGTTCATATCAACATTCTAGAAATTAAAAGAGCAGACATTGATGCGAAATTGGTTGCGGAAAACATTGCTCGTCAATTAGAAAACCGCGTATCTTTCCGTCGTGCTCAAAAACAAACTATTCAACGTGCAATGCGCGCTGGCGCTAAGGGTATCAAAACAATGGTATCTGGTCGTTTAGGCGGTGCTGATATCGCTCGTTCAGAATCATACAGCGAAGGAACAGTTCCACTTCATACTCTTCGTGCTGATATCGATTATGCTACAGCTGAAGCTGATACAACTTACGGTAAATTGGGCGTAAAAGTATGGATCTATCGTGGAGAGGTCCTTCCTACTAAGAAGAAAACTGGGGAAGGAGGCAAATAATATGTTATTGCCAAAGCGCGTTAAATATCGTCGTGTACACCGCGGAAAAATGCGTGGTCAATCAAAAGGCGGAACTGAAGTAAACTTCGGTGAATATGGTCTTCAAGCTCTTGAAGCTTCTTGGATCACTAACCGTCAAATTGAATCTGCACGTATCGCAATGACTCGTTACATGAAACGTGGCGGTAAGGTTTGGATTCAAATTTTCCCGCATAAGCCTTACACTGCAAAGCCTCTAGAAGTCCGCATGGGTTCCGGTAAAGGTGCTCCAGAAGGATGGGTTGCAGTTGTTAAGCCTGGTAAAGTAATGTTCGAAATCGCTGGTGTATCTGAAGAGATCGCTCGTGAAGCATTACGTCTTGCATCACACAAACTTCCAGTTAAGTGCAAGTTTGTAAAACGAGAAGAAATTGGTGGTGAATCAAATGAAAGCTAATGAAATTCGTGACCTTACCACTGCCGAAATTGAACAAAAAGTAAAATCATTAAAAGAAGAGCTTTTCAACCTTCGCTTTCAATTGGCGACTGGACAACTTGAAAACACAGCTCGCATTCGTGAAGTACGCAAAGCGATTGCCCGCATGAAAACTGTTATTCGTGAAAGAGAAATCGGCTTTAGCAAGTGATATTGAGAGGAGGTTCGCACAATGAGTGAACGCAACCAACGCAAAGTTTACACTGGACGCGTCGTTTCTGACAAAATGGATAAGACAGTAACGGTTCTTGTCGAAACTTACAAAAAGCATCCACTTTACGGTAAACGCGTTAAGTACTCTAAAAAGTTCAAAGCTCATGATGAGCAAAACCAAGCAAAAACTGGCGATATCGTTCGTATTATGGAAACTCGTCCACTATCTGCGACTAAACGCTTCCGTCTTGTAGAAGTAGTTGAAAAAGCAGTTATTATCTAATTGTTCGGAATAAGGTTTATCCCGAAGGGAGGTTACACACATGATTCAACAAGAATCACGTTTAAAAGTTGCTGACAACTCTGGTGCTCGTGAAGTACTTACAATTAAAGTTCTTGGTGGCTCTGGCCGCAAGACTGCTAACATCGGTGATGTTATCGTTTGTACAGTGAAACAAGCAACACCAGGTGGCGTTGTTAAAAAAGGTGATGTTGTTAAAGCGGTAGTTGTTCGTACTAAGAGCGGTGTACGCCGTAATGACGGTACTTACATTCGTTTCGATGAAAACGCATGTGTAATTATTCGTGATGACAAAGGACCACGCGGAACTCGTATCTTCGGACCAGTTGCCCGTGAACTACGTGAAAACAACTTCATGAAAATTGTATCTTTAGCTCCAGAAGTATTATAAATAACAAATTAAATTGCCTTTAAGGAGGTGCGCACAGATGCATGTGAAAAAAGGTGACAAAGTTATGGTCATCTCTGGTAAGGATAAAGGCAAAACGGGCGTTATTCTTGCAGCGTTCCCTAAACAAAGCCGAGTGCTTGTTGAAGGAGTTAACATTGTAAAGAAACACTCTAAGCCTTCTCAGATGAACCCGCAGGGCGGAATCATCAGCCAAGAGGCACCTGTTCATGTATCAAACGTTATGCCTGTCGATCCTAAATCTGGTGAACCAACTCGTGTAGGCTATAAAACGGTTGATGGCAAAAAAGTACGTGTTGCAAAAAAATCCGGTGAAGTTCTAGATAAATAGTTTAAAGAAGAAGGGAGGTACAATGGATGAACCGCCTAAAAGAAAAGCATTCAAAAGAAATTACTCCTGCTCTAATGAGCAAGTTTAACTATAAATCAGTTATGCAAGCACCTAAGCTTGAAAAAATCGTTATCAACATGGGTGTTGGTGACGCTGTTCAAAACGCTAAAGCACTAGATAAAGCTGTTGAGGAATTAACATTGATTACTGGTCAAAAGCCGGTTATCACTCGCGCTAAGAAATCTATCGCTGGCTTCCGTCTTCGTGAAGGTATGCCAATCGGTGCGAAAGTTACTCTTCGTGGAGAGCGCATGTATGAGTTCTTTGATAAGTTAGTATCTGTATCTCTTCCACGTGTACGTGACTTCCGCGGTATCTCTAAGAAGTCATTTGACGGCCGTGGTAACTATACTCTAGGTGTCAAAGAACAGTTGATCTTCCCTGAGATTGATTACGATAAAGTAAGCAAAGTTCGTGGTATGGATATCGTTATCGTAACTACAGCTAACACTGATGAAGAAGCTCGTGAACTTTTAACTCAATTTGGAATGCCATTCCAAAAGTAATCGCTAAATAGAGGGAGGCGAAAACGTGGCTAAAAAGTCAATGATTGCGAAGCAAAAACGCACGCCTAAACACAAGGTACAGGAGTACACTCGCTGCGAACGCTGCGGACGTCCACATTCTGTATACCGTAAATTTAAGCTTTGTCGTATTTGTTTCCGTGAATTAGCATATAAAGGACAAATTCCTGGCGTGAAAAAAGCTAGCTGGTAAACCCCAAGTATGGGAAGGAGGTAAAAACAATGGTCATGACAGATCCAATTGCAGACTTGCTAACTCGCATCCGTAATGCGAACATGGTTCGTCACGAAAAATTAGAAGTTCCTGCTTCTAACATCAAGAAGGAAATTGCTGAGATCTTAAAGCGTGAAGGTTTTGTACGTGATGTTGAGCTTATAGAGGATAACAAGCAAGGCATCATCCGCATTTTCTTAAAATACGGTTCAAACAACGAACGCGTTATCACTGGTCTTAAGCGTATCAGTAAGCCTGGTCTTCGTGTATACGCAAAGGCTGATGAAGTACCTCGCGTACTTAACGGTCTTGGAATCGCACTAGTTTCTACTTCTCAAGGAGTTCTTACAGACAAAGAAGCTCGCGCTAAACAAGTCGGCGGAGAAGTATTAGCATACGTTTGGTAATAGAGTTTTTCATGAATGGAGGTGCAATTAAATGTCTCGTATAGGTAAAAAACCAATCGAAATTCCATCTGGTGTTACTGTTACTATCGACAATAACACTGTTACTGTGAAGGGTCCTAAAGGTGAACTTTCCCGTTCATTCAACCAGGATATCGAAATCAAGGTGGAGGAGAACGTAATCAACGTTTCCCGTCCATCTGAAGCGAAAGAACACCGCGCATTGCACGGAACAACTCGCGCACTTCTAGCTAACATGGTTGAAGGTGTGTCAAAAGGATTCGAAAGAGGACTAGAGCTTATCGGTGTCGGTTACCGTGCTCAAAAACAAGGCAAAAAGCTTGTTTTAAACGTTGGTTACTCTCATCCTGTTGAAATCGAGCCTGAAGAAGGTATTGAAGTTGAAGTGCCATCTAACACAAAGATCATTGTTAAAGGTACTAGCAAAGAGCGTGTTGGTGCATTGGCTGCCAACATCCGTGATGTTCGTCCTCCAGAGCCTTACAAAGGTAAAGGTATCCGCTATGAAGGCGAATATGTTCGTCGTAAAGAAGGTAAAACTGGTAAGTAATGCCGCTTAGGTAAACGAAAGGAGTGACCGAAATGATTACGAAGGCTGATAAAAATGCAGTTCGTAAGAAAAGACATGCTCGTGTGCGTGCGAAACTTTCTGGAACTGCGGCTCGTCCTCGTTTAAATGTGTATCGTTCAAACAAGCACATTTATGCTCAACTTATTGATGATGTAAACGGAGTTACTGTAGCAAGTGCTTCTACACAAGATAAAGAAGTAAACCTTGATGCAACTGGCAACGTTGATGCAGCAGTTAAGGTCGGAGAATTAGTTGCAAAGCGCGCAGTCGAAAAAGGCGTTAAAGCTGTCGTTTTCGATCGTGGTGGCTATCTATATCATGGACGTGTTAAAGCATTAGCTGATGCAGCACGTGAAAATGGTTTAGAATTTTAATAGACAAAGGAGGGACACAAAAAGATGCGTCGTATTGATCCAAACAAACTTGAACTTGAAGAGCGCGTAGTTACGGTTAATCGTGTAGCAAAGGTTGTTAAAGGTGGACGTCGTTTTCGTTTCTCTGCTCTTGTAGTAGTAGGTGACAAAAACGGTCACGTTGGCTTTGGTACAGGTAAAGCACAGGAAGTTCCTGAAGCAATCCGCAAAGCTATTGAAGATGCTAAGAAAAACTTAGTCGAAGTACCTATGGTTGGAACTACAATTCCTCACCAGGTAATCGGTCACTTCGGTGCTGGAGAAATCCTTCTTAAGCCTGCTTCTGAAGGTACGGGAGTAATCGCCGGAGGTCCAGTTCGTGCGGTTCTAGAATTAGCTGGTGTTGGTGATATCTTATCTAAATCTTTAGGTACTAACACACCAATCAACATGGTTCGCGCCACTTTGAACGGTTTAACTCAATTAAAACGTGCTGAGGACGTAGCGAAATTACGTGGTAAATCAGTAGAAGAACTGTTAGGATAAGGAGGGATATCAAATGGCGAATAAACTAGAAGTAACCCTCACTCGCAGCGTGATTGGTCGCCCGCAAGACCAGCGCGAAACAGTTAAGGCTCTTGGCTTACGCAAAATGCACCAAACAGTTGAGCATCAAGATAATCCTGCTATCCGCGGAATGATCAACAAAGTTGCTCACCTTGTTGTGGTAAAAGAAAAATAATTCTATTCTTCTACAAATAAGGAGGTGCCAACATGAAACTTCATGAATTAAAGCCTGCAGAAGGTTCTCGTCAAGAACGCAAACGCAAAGGCCGTGGTATCGGTTCCGGTAATGGTAAAACTGCTGGTAAGGGTCATAAAGGTCAAAACGCTCGTTCTGGCGGCGGTGTCCGTCCTGGATTCGAGGGTGGTCAAACACCTTTATTCCAACGCTTGCCTAAGCGCGGTTTCACTAACATCAACCGTAAAGAATACGCGGTTGTGAACCTTGATGCTTTAAACCGTTTCGAAGATGGAGCAGAAGTAACTCCTGAGCTTCTTATCGAAACTGGTGTAGTAAGCAACGAAAAAGCAGGAATCAAGATTCTTGCAAAAGGCAAAGTTGAGAAAAAGCTTACAGTTAAAGCTCATAAATTCTCCTCTGCTGCAAAGGAAGCTATCGAAGCTGCCGGCGGTCAAACTGAGGTGATTTAATGTTTCAGACAATCTCCAATTTTATGCGTGTGGGTGATATAAGACGAAAGATTATTTTCACCCTTTTAATGCTGATCGTATTTCGCATCGGTACATTTATCCCTGTACCGGGCGTAAATGCAGATCTATTAAAAGCCCAGGATGAACTTAATGTATTCGGTGTTCTGAATACATTCGGCGGCGGGGCGCTCCTGAACTTCTCAATCCTTGCGATGGGCATCATGCCGTACATTACGGCATCCATCATTGTGCAGCTTCTGCAGATGGATGTTGTTCCTAAGTTTACGGAATGGTCTAAGCAGGGTGAGGTTGGACGCCGTAAGTTAGCTCAGTTTACCCGTTACTTTACTATCGTGCTTGGTTTTATCCAGGCTCTCGGTATGTCTTATGGGTTTAATAACCTAGCAGGCGGAATGCTGATTGAAAATCCGGGAATTACTTCTTATCTATTGATTGCTGTAGTATTGACTGCCGGAACTGCATTTCTAATGTGGCTTGGCGAGCAGATTACATCAAAAGGCGTAGGCAATGGTATTTCCATCATTATCTTTGCTGGTATCGCAGCTGGTATTCCTTCAACGGTTAACCAGATTTATGCTCAGCAGTTTGAAAATGCTGGAGAGCAGCTATTCCTTCGCATTGTGACAGTCGTGCTTATCCTGGTTGCAGTCATCGCTATTGTTGTGGGAACGATCTTTATCCAACAGGCATTAAGAAAAATTCCTATTCAATATGCTAAGCGCGTAACAGCAGGGAAAAATTCTGCTGGCGGACAATCAACTCATCTTCCGTTAAAAGTTAATGCAGCTGGTGTAATTCCAGTAATCTTTGCGATTTCTTTCATCATAACGCCAAGAACCATTGCAGGTTTCTTTGAGCAGAATGATGTGACGCTTTGGATTCAAAGAATATTTGACTACACGTCTCCAATCGGAATGGTCATTTATAGTGCATTAATCATTGCTTTTACTTATTTCTATGCTTTCATTCAGGTGAATCCGGAGCAAGTTGCGGAAAACCTGAAGAAGCAGGGCGGTTATATCCCGGGCATCCGTCCAGGAAATAACACGCAGGAATATTTGACTCGCGTCTTATATCGTTTAACATTGGTCGGTGCGCTCTTCCTGACGGTCATTTCTATCCTGCCGGTATTCTTCATTAATATCGCTGGATTACCTGAATCTGCGCAAATTGGAGGCACAAGTCTGCTAATCGTTGTCGGTGTTGCACTTGAAACGATGAAGCAGCTTGAAGCACAGCTGGTTAAGCGTCATTATAAAGGTTTCATTAAATAATTTGGGTGTAGGGAGCGTCTCGTTCCCTTATACCATTTAGAGACTAGGGGGAAATTGACGTGAATTTAGTTTTAATGGGGCTCCCTGGTGCCGGAAAAGGTACACAAGCCGAGAAGATCGTCCAAAAATACGGCATCCCTCATATCTCTACTGGAGATATGTTCCGTGCGGCTATTAAAGACGAAACGGACCTAGGCCTTAAAGCAAAATCATTCATGGATAAAGGCGAGCTTGTTCCTGATGAAGTAACAATCGGCATTGTCCGTGAACGTTTAAGCAAGGATGATTGCGAAAAAGGCTTTTTGCTGGATGGCTTCCCAAGAACGGTTGCCCAAGCAGATGCCCTTGAAAACATCCTTTCTGATTTAAATAAGAAAATTGATTATGTCATAAATATTGATGTTGATCAGAGCATTCTAATGGAACGTCTTACCGGACGCCGCATCTGTAAAGACTGCGGAGCTACTTATCACTTAGTATTCAATCCGCCAGCGAAGGACGGAGTGTGCGATCGCTGCGGCGGTGAGCTGTATCAGCGTGCTGATGATAATGAAGCTACTGTTCAGAATAGACTTGACGTTAATATTAAACAAACAAAACCGTTGCTTGATTTCTACGAAACGAAAGGTTATCTGCGCAATATTGATGGTCAGCAAGATATTAATAAAGTATTTTCTGATCTTGATGCTTTGCTCGGGGGCTTACAATGATCATTTGCAAAACCCCGCGTGAACTTGATATAATGCGTGAGGCCGGCAGGATCGTAGCACTTACACACCAGGAACTGAAGAAACATATTGTACCCGGAATCACAACCCGCGAATTAGATGATATTGCTGACCAGTTTATCCGTAAACACGATGCAATCCCGTCTTTTAAAGGGTATAATGGTTTCCGCGGCAGCATTTGTGCTTCAGTTAACGATGAACTTGTTCATGGGATCCCTGGTGATCGAGTTTTAAATAACGGTGATATAATCAGCATTGATATCGGTGCTAAATATAACGGTTATCATGGTGACTCAGCCTGGACTTATGCTATTGGCCAAATTGATGAGGAATCCGAGCGTCTGATGGATGTGACAGAGGAATCGTTATATAAGGGCCTTGAAGAAGCAAAACCGGGTGAGCGCTTGTCGAACATCTCCCATGCTATCCAAACGTATGCGGAATCTAATGGCTTTTCCATTGTACGCGAGTATGTCGGCCATGGTGTAGGGCAAGACTTACATGAGGATCCCCAAATTCCTCATTATGGACCGCCTAACAGAGGGCCGCGCTTAAAGCCGGGTATGGTACTTGCTATTGAACCTATGGTGAATGCAGGAAGTCGTTATGTTAAAACCTTAACCGATAACTGGACAGTTGTAACGGTTGACGGTAAAAGGTGTGCACATTTTGAGCACACAATAGCGATCACTGAAACCGGTTATGAAATATTAACAAAAGCCTAAGGTGCAGGTGATTCCATTGGTTGGTTCTGATACGAATCCGCAGCCTGGTCAAATTGTTTTGATCAAAAGCGGGCGCGATGCTGGTCAATATGCTATAATTATAAGGTTGATGGATGAAAGGTTTGTTATGCTTGCTGACGGCGGCAGGAAGAAATTCGATTGCCCGAAGAAAAAGAACATTCAGCATCTGCAATTGCTTAATTATATCTCTCCAGAAGTTCAGACCAGTCTCGAGGAGACCGGCCGTGTAACAAACGGAAAGTTGCGCTTTGCGCTTGCAAAGTATGTAAATGAATTCGTATATGATATGAAGAAGGGAGTATCGTTCAATGGCGAAAGACGATGTAATTGAAATAGAAGGCACAGTTGTTGATACTTTGCCAAATGCAATGTTTAAGGTAGAATTAGAAAATGGTCATACAGTGCTAGCTCATGTATCCGGTAAGATCCGTATGCACTTCATCCGCATTTTACCTGGAGATAAAGTAACAGTTGAGCTATCTCCATATGATTTAACACGCGGTAGAATCACATATCGTTTTAAATAATCATTGCACTCCGTACTATTAAGGAGGTTAGGATAATGAAAGTAAGACCATCAGTTAAACCAATCTGCGAAAAGTGTAAAGTTATCCGCAGACGTGGAAAAGTAATGGTTATCTGTGAAAACCCTAAACATAAACAAAAACAAGGTTAAATTGAAGGAGGTGCGCTTATACAATGGCACGTATTGCTGGTGTAGATGTTCCACGTGAAAAACGTGTAGTAATCTCATTAACTTATATCTTTGGTATTGGTAAATCTACAGCTCAAAAAGTTTTGGCTGAAGCTGGTGTTTCTGAAGACACTCGTGTTCGTGATCTTACAGAAGATGAACTTAACAAAATCCGTGACATCATTGACAAATTGAAAGTTGAAGGTGACCTTCGCCGTGAAGTATCACTTAACATCAAACGTCTAATGGAGATCGGAAGCTATCGCGGTCTACGTCATCGCCGTGGTTTACCGGTTCGCGGACAAAACACAAAAAACAACGCTCGTACTCGCAAAGGTCCTCGTAAGACTGTTGCGAACAAGAAGAAATAATCGGTAAAGGAGGTACTTTAAATGGCTCGTAAAACTAATACACGTAAGCGTCGTGTGAAAAAGAATATTGAACAAGGTATTGCACATATCCGTTCTACTTTCAATAACACAATCGTAACTATCACTGATGTTCATGGAAATGCTGTTTCCTGGTCAAGTGCTGGAGCTCTTGGATTCAAAGGTTCTCGTAAATCTACTCCATTCGCAGCGCAAATGGCAGCTGAAACTGCAGCTAAAACTTCTCAGGAACACGGTATGAAATCTCTTGAAGTAACTGTTAAAGGACCTGGTGCAGGACGTGAAGCTGCTATCCGTGCTCTTCAAGCTGCTGGTCTAGAAGTTACTGCTATCAGAGACGTAACTCCAGTTCCTCATAACGGATGTCGTCCACCAAAACGCCGCCGTGTATAATTTTTCTGTATAGATTTTGTATCCTTGTCTATAATGGGATATGATACTAATTTTTTAGTTATACAGAACAATTATTCCAGTTGTTGTGCACAAAACGGGAACGTATACATGGGGGAATTTCGGTTAGAGATTGCTAGCCGGGGTTTCGACGTTTTGAAGGAGGGTATATTTTGATGATCGAAATAGAAAAACCAAAAATCGAAACGGTTGAGATCAGCGATGATGCCAAGTACGGCAAGTTCGTCGTCGAGCCACTTGAGCGTGGATATGGTACAACTTTGGGTAACTCCTTACGTCGTATCCTTTTATCCTCACTCCCAGGTGCCGCTGTCACATCGATCCAAATTGATGGGGTACTTCATGAGTTCTCAACAATTGAAGGCGTCGTAGAAGATGTAACATCTATCATTTTAAACATTAAAAAACTAGCACTTAAAATCTACTCTGATGAAGAAAAAACATTGGAAATCGATGTTCAGGGTGAAGGTGTAGTGAAGGCAGCTGACGTAACTCATGACAGCGATGTTGAAATCCTTAATCCGGATCTTCATATTGCTACTCTAGGTTCAAATGCCCACCTGCGCATGCGTTTAACTGCAAGACGCGGACGAGGGTATACACCAGCTGACCAAAACAAGAGAGAAGATCAGCCAATCGGTGTGATTCCGATCGATTCCATCTACACTCCAGTATCTCGCATTTCTTATCAGGTAGAGAATACACGTGTGGGTCAAATGACTAACTATGATAAGTTAACATTCGATGTTTGGACTGACGGAAGTACAGGTCCTCAAGATGCGGTTGCACTTGGAGCGAAGATCTTAACTGAGCATTTGAATATCTTTGTCGGTTTAACTGATGAAGCTCAAAATGCCGAAATCATGGTTGAAAAAGAAGAAGACCAAAAAGAGAAAGTACTTGAGATGACAATTGAAGAACTTGATTTATCTGTACGTTCTTACAACTGCTTAAAGCGTGCTGGCATCAATACTGTTCAGGAATTAGCCAATAAGACTGAAGAGGATATGATGAAGGTCCGTAATCTGGGCAGAAAGTCACTTGAGGAAGTAAAACATAAATTAGAAGATCTTGGACTGGGCTTACGCAAAGACGATTGATTGATGTAAATTGATTCATCATCTTTATATGTTTGCTTTCAGCAGATTGAATGACTTCAACAAAGGAGGGAAACTTTCATGGGATACAGAAAGTTAGGACGCACTAGCTCACAACGTAAAGCTATGCTGCGTGACTTAGCAACAGATCTAATCATCAATGAGCGCATCGAAACAACTGAAGCTCGTGCAAAAGAACTTCGTTCAGTTGTTGAGAAAATGATCACTCTTGGAAAGCGCGGCGACTTGCATGCACGCCGTCAAGCAGCTGCTTTTGTTCGCAATGAGGTAGCTAACGCTGAAACTGACCAGGATGCAGTTCAAAAATTATTCAGCGACATCGCAACTCGTTATGAAGAGCGCCAAGGCGGATACACTCGTATTATGAAACTTGGACCTCGTCGTGGAGACGGTGCGCCAATGGTAATCATCGAGTTAGTATAATTTTTTAAGGAAAGGGCGCGGGACGGTTTCATTGAACTTGTTCTTTGCCCTTTTTCTATAAAAGCGGCTGTTTCCTTAATATGTTAGGAACGCCTATTTCAGGCCAAAAACGAGCGTTACGATGAGCATGTACAGCTATTATACAGGGATGGATGACCAATAGATTCCCCATTACCTGGTACACTGTCTTGTCTAGCTCATGCACCTCTTCCGGAAAGAAGATTTGCGCCCGGCAGTTTACTGCCTGACGGAAAGAGGTGCAGGCTTTTTTAAATTTAGTATGTTCATAAACCATAAGGAAATCGAGGTCTCTGAACAGTCATACTATAGCAAGAACCAACCACCATACTGCGTCAGTATGAGCTTTTAATAGGGAGGCATAATAGGCATCCAATAAGCTTAGATAGCAGAAATCCAGATTTTCTTGTGTATTACAAGTGTGGGAGAATGGTATCATTCAACGCTTGCTATCCGGTAACATAACCTATTATCGAACTATTTAAAGCTCGCCAAAAATGGCGGGTTTTTTCATTAGGATAAAAATATTAGAGCAGAGCTGAAATAGAGAAGCAGAGCTGAGAGGAGGACTTCACATGAACGAGCCGCTGGTAGAATTGAAAAATGTTTCGTTTAAATACGATGCAGAGGCTGGATATGCGCTGCACAATGTCTCTTTCAATATATGGAAAGGGGAATGGCTTGCTATTGTTGGCCATAATGGTTCCGGGAAATCAACACTAGCCAAACTTCTGAATGGCCTGCACTTTCCTCTGGAAGGCAGTATTACAGTAGGAGGAATTCCATTGACCGAAGAGACAGTCTGGGAAACCAGAAAGAAGATCGGCATGGTTTTTCAGAATCCGGATAACCAGTTTGTCGGAACGACCGTACAGGATGATGTGGCTTTTGGTTTAGAAAACCATGGAATTGAAAGAAATGACATGGTTCAGCGTGTTGCGCAATCACTGGAGAAAGTCAAAATGGAACAATTTCTTAATCAAGAGCCGCACCATCTTTCTGGCGGCCAGAAACAAAGGGTGGCCATTGCCGGCGTCATCGCCCTAAGGCCGGACATTATAATTCTGGACGAGTCAACCTCCATGCTTGATCCACGAGGGCGTGAAGAGGTGCTTGAAACCGTCAGAGAGCTGAAGCAGGACTATCATATGACAGTCATCTCCATCACACATGATTTGGAGGAAGCTGCAAAGGCTGATCGCATCGTGGTTATGAACAGAGGACAGTTATATCGGGAAGGCACACCTGAGGAAATCTTTCAAATGGATGAAGAGCTTGTAAAGCTGGGCCTGGATATTCCTTTTCCTGTGAAGCTAAGCAAGATATTAAGAGAAAAAGGCTTGCCGTTATCAAGGCATTATTTATCTGAAGAAGAGTTGGTGGAAGAATTATGGACATCTCACTCCAAAATGTAGAATACCGGTATCAGGTCAATACGCCATTTGAACGCCTCGCGATAAAGGATGTTTCCATTGATATTCCATCAGGCACGTTTCTGGCAATTATCGGTCATACGGGATCAGGCAAATCGACTGTCCTCCAGCATTTAAATGCCCTGCTTAAACCGACAGAAGGCCAGGTAGTGATTGGAGAGCGTCTGATCACCTCGCATAAGAAACAAAAAAACCTGAAGGAAATCCGCCAAAGGGTCGGCATCGTGTTTCAATTTCCTGAGCATCAGCTGTTTGAGGAAACGGTCGAGAAAGATATATGCTTTGGTCCGATGAACTTCGGAGTGTCAGAAGAGGAAGCCAAAAAAAGAGCAAGAGCAGCCATAAGCCAGGTTGGCCTGCCGGAGGAAATTTTACACAAGTCCCCATTTGACCTGTCAGGCGGCCAAATGAGACGGGTGGCGATAGCGGGAGTACTGGCAATGGAGCCTGATGTCATTGTCCTGGATGAGCCTACTGCAGGGCTTGACCCGCGGGGAAGAAAAGAAATCATGGATATGTTCTACAGCCTGCATGGTACAAGAGGGCTATCGACAGTGCTCGTGACACATAGCATGGAGGACGCCTCCCGCTATGCTGATCAGATTGTCATCATGCACAACGGTGAAGTGTACAGAAAGGGAACGCCTAAAGAAATCTTTTCTTCTCCGGAAGGCTTGCTTAAGCTTGGCCTCGATGTTCCGGAGGTTGTCCGTTTTCAGCTGAAAATGGAAGAATCACTTAACATCCGTTTATCTAAGACATGTCTGACCATGGATGAGCTGACGGATGAGATTGCTGCTGCGATGAAAAGGGGGACGCCAAAATGATGGATAAAATGATCTTTGGGCGCTATGTTCCGGCAGAGTCTGTCCTGCACAGGATGGATCCCCGTTCTAAGCTAGTCCTTATTTTCTTATTCGTGTGCATTGTCTTCCTGGCAAATAATATGCTGACATACGGCTTACTTACGGTTTACACCTTTTTGATGATTGCTTTATCGAAGGTTCCGATCCGGTTTATCTATACAGGGTTAAAGCCGGTCCTTCTGCTTGTTATTTTTACATTATTCCTCCACTTGTTTTTGACAAAAGAGGGTGAAGTCCTCTTCCGTTTTGGATGGATTACAATCTATGAAGAAGGTTTGAGACAGGGGATTTTCATATCATTGCGCTTCTTCCTGCTCATTCTGATGACTTCCATTCTGACTTTGACAACGACTCCGATTGAAATAACGGATGGTCTGGAAAGCCTGCTGGCTCCATTGAATAAAATCAAGTTTCCGGTGCATGAACTGGCATTAATGATGTCGATTTCTCTTCGCTTTATCCCGACACTTATGCAGGAAACGGATAAAATCATGAAAGCTCAGACAGCCAGGGGAGTCGATTTTTCAAGCGGCCCGATTAAAGAACGTATCAAAGCCATTATTCCTCTCTTAATCCCTTTGTTTGTCAGTTCGTTCAAACGGGCTGAGGAGCTTGCTGTAGCGATGGAGTCACGCGGCTATAGAGGCGGGGAAGGCAGAACGAAATACAGGCAGCTTAACTGGGGTCTGAAGGATACGGCAATGCTGGCAATGCTTGCAGCCCTGACTCTGGTGTTAATCCTGCTGAGGACGTAATGAGGTGACCCTATGCAAAGATTTAAATGTAATATAACGTATGACGGCACCCATTTTGCAGGCTATCAGGTGCAGCCTGGCAAGCGGACTGTTCAAGGAGAGCTGGAGAGGGCCTTAAAGAAGCTTCATAAAGGAGAAGACATCAAGGTCACAGCCTCAGGCAGAACCGATGCGGGTGTCCATGCAAGGGGCCAGGTGATCCATTTCGATTCCCCTTTGAATATTCCTATTGGAAAATGGGAAATCGCCCTTAATTCCCTGCTGCCGGATGAGGTGGCCATAGTGGGGGCTGAGACAGTGCCTGATGACTTTCATGTCCGTTTTGATGCGAAAGGGAAGGAATATCGGTACTTCGTGCATCGCTCATCCAGGAGAGACCCTTTTAAACGACATTATGCCTATCATTACCCCTATCCCTTAAATACGGATGCAATCAAACAAGCGGCTGCGGATTTAATAGGGACACATGATTTTACAAGCTTCTGCTCCGCTAAGACGGAAGTGGAGGATAAGGTCAGGGAACTACAGGAGATAGAGGTGCAGGAAAAAGAGGATATGCTCATCTTCCGCTTTAGAGGCACCGGATTCTTATATAATATGGTCCGCATCCTGGCCGGCACACTACTTGAAGTTGGCTCAGGGGAAAGAGACCCCGATTCCATGCCTTCTGTTCTTAAAGAAAAAAACAGATCAGCTGCAGGGAAAACAGCGCCTCCTCAAGGTTTATATTTGTGGAAAGTTTTTTATTAAAATTTTGGAAAAAACAATTGAAGAACCGCGAGGGCGCGTTGTAAAGCCAAACTCATATAAAAAAAGAGTTTAAAACAACTAAACCAGGTGTAACATTCGCTTGACATTGGACTGTCAAAGTTATATTATAGCATATGGTATTATTATTAAAACCACGATAAGCCCCGGAACTTATTGTGTCGAATAGATAAACCAAAAAAATGATTATGAATGGAATTATTAGGAGGGAAACTGATGCGTACAACGTTTATGGCGAATTCAAACAATATCGAACGTAAATGGTACGTGATTGATGCTGAAGGCAAAACTCTTGGTCGTCTTGCTAGTGAAGTTGCATCAATTCTACGTGGTAAACATAAACCAACTTATACACCACATGTTGATACTGGTGATCATGTAATTCTTATCAATGCTTCAAAAATCGAACTTACTGGGAAAAAGCTTACTGACAAGATCTACTATCGTCACAGCATGCACCCAGGCGGTCTAAAAACAAGAACTGCTCTTGAAATGCGTACAAACTACCCTGAGAGAATGCTTGAGCTTGCAATCAAAGGCATGCTTCCAAAGAACTCTCTTGGTCGTCAAATGTTCAAGAAATTACACGTATATGCTGGTAGCGAACATAAGCACCAAGCACAACAACCTGAAGTTTACGAACTTCGTGGATAATTTTTAGGGAGGTTATTAACTTGGCACAGGTTCAATATATTGGTACTGGTCGTCGTAAGAGCTCCGTTGCACGTGTTCGTTTAGTTCCAGGCGACGGTAAAATCATCATCAATGGTCGTGAAATCACAGATTACATTCCTTTTGCAGCTTTACGTGAAGTTGTAAAACAGCCGCTTGTAGCTACTGAAACTGTTAACAGCTACGACATTCTTGTAAATGTAAACGGCGGTGGATACACTGGTCAAGCTGGCGCAATCCGCCACGGCATCGCTCGTGCATTGCTTCAAGCAGATCCAGAATTCCGTCCAACATTAAAGCGCGCAGGACTATTAACTCGTGACGCACGTATGAAAGAGCGTAAGAAATACGGTCTTAAAGGTGCTCGTCGTGCTCCTCAGTTCTCAAAGCGTTAATATTTGCTTATCAAAGCTCTCAGCCATTTTGGCTGGGAGTTTTTTTATTTCTTATTTTATTTATTTGCAGCTTTTTTATTCGGCACAGCTCAGCCAGTTGGCCAGGCTTTGTGTTTGTGCACTTTTAAGACATGGGAAAATATATTTTTGCAAATATGGGCCTGAGAGGGGATTATTCACGCTGAGGGAGCCTCAGCGAATCTTAGGCAGCATATGTTAGCGTTTTCATTCACTATCTCGCCCATATCCTCCCGTCTTTCCCTAATACCCTTGAATATGTATTTAAGCATGTTACGATAGATAACGTTGATAAAATACGAACGGTTATACGAACAGTTTGTTCATTTAAAGGAGGATGTCCATGTTAGCCAATAAAACAATTGCTTTTTTAGGAGCAGGGTCAATGGCTGAATCAATGATCTCGGGAGTGATGACAGCTGGGGAAATATCACCCGATCGAGTATTTGTAACGAATAGGAGCAATGCAGACAGACTGGAAGAGATTCATGATAAGTACGGTGTGAGTGCGATGCCCCAAAGCGAGCTTCCATTTGAGGAGATTGATTTATTCATTTTAGCCATGAAACCAAAAGGTGCAGAGGAAGCTCTGCGTTCGATTAAAGATAAATTAAATCCCGGCCAGGTAATTCTTTCTGTTTTGGCAGGCATTACAACTGAGTTCATGGAAGACCATTTAAATCCGGGACAGCAGGTTGTGCGTGTGATGCCAAATACTTCGAGCATGATTCAGGAATCTGCGACGGCTGTCGTGGCAGGCAAGAATACCAGCATGGCCAATGTAGAATTGGTTAAGGAATTGCTGGAATGCATGGGGGAAGTGTATATCATTGATGAAGACCAGATGGATGTTTTTACGGGATTAGCCGGAAGCGGTCCTGCTTACTTCTATTATCTGATGGAAAATATGGAGCGGGTAGGGGTGCAAAAAGGCATGGATGAAGAGACTGTACGAAAAATTGTCGCCCAGACGATTTTTGGAGCAGCTAAGATGGTGCTTGAAAAGGATGAAGCTCCAACTTCTCTTAGAGAGAAAGTGACCTCGCCAAATGGCACAACTGCTTCAGGGCTCGAAGCTTTAAGGAGATACAATGGAGGAGAAGCTATCACACAGGCAGTGGAGCATGCCGCCAAACGTTCAAAGGAGATCAGCGAAGAATTGGAAGGCGCCCTTGTCACTTCCTAAGGGAAATGGGATTTATAAGTTCACAGGAGGTATTGGATGTTGAGTAAAGAAAAGCAGATAAAAAGAGTTGTTATTAAGATCGGAAGCAGCTCACTAACAAGCATGCATGGGGAGATCAGCCGCAGAAAGCTTGAAAAATTTGCAGAGCAAATTGTCGAGCTGAAGGATGCTGGCTATGAAACAGCTGTCGTGTCATCAGGTGCTGTAGCTGCAGGCTACCGGAAGCTCGGCTGCCTTAACCGTCCTTCTTCCCTTCCGGAAAAACAGGCTGCTGCTTCAATTGGCCAGGGCTTATTAATGGAATCTTACTCAGAACTCTTTTTATCTCACGGGTATGTCGCTTCACAAATCTTAATTACCAGAAGCGATTTCTCCGATGAAAAGCGTTATGGCAACATGCATAACACCATGAATGTGCTGCTGGAGCGCGGAATCATCCCGATTATAAATGAAAATGACACGGTTACAGTCGACCGTTTGCGATTCGGGGACAATGATACCCTGGCGGCAAAAGTGGCAGGTCTGATCGATGCTGATTTATTGATTATTTTATCAGACGTTGACGGCCTCTATGACTGCAACCCCAATGACAATCCTGGTGCAAGTCTTCTGGAGAGGGTTCACAGCATTACACCTGAAATTGAAGCTGCTGCAGGAGGATCTGGAAGTGCTGTAGGAACAGGCGGCATGAAGTCAAAAATCCAGGCAGTGAAAATTGCCATGGCTGCGGGAATTGATTCTTTTTTAGGAAAAGCAGGTACGGAAAATATCTTAATGGAAGCTGTGGAAGGCAGGGCGAAAGGAACCTACTTCAAGCCGGAACCGGATGCATTCAATCTGGATAACCAGAAACAGTGGATTGCATTTCACTCAGGCCCTGAAGGCAAGGTGACCATCAGCTCTCATGGGATAGAGGCGATTGTGGATCATCAGGAAAACCTTTATCTCTCTGATATTCAGGAAGTAAAAGGGCGATTTAAAAATGGCGCAGTTGTCCGCATTCTGGATGAAGAGGGAAAAGAAATCGGCCTCGGCCGCATTAATTATTCAAACGAACAGTTAAATGACCATACAGCAGATGAAGAGCTGGAACCGGCCATTGCTCAAGAAACGTTTGTATGTTCCCGCGACTTTAAGCTGCCGGCACTTGTTTAAACTAATAGGAGGGATTCAATGACTACTGCATCAGCAGTAAAGACAAATAATGTAGAAGAACAGGCGAAAAAAGCCAGGAAGGCTGCCAAAACATTAAGTATTTTAACAACGGAAGAAAAGAACGAAGCACTCCATACAGTTGCAGATGATTTGGAGACTGTATATGAATCAATTCTTGCAGCCAATATGGCCGATTTAAAAAACGGCAAGGAAAATGGATTTGAAGAGGCATATATGGACCGGCTGTCATTGACTAAAGAGCGGGTTTTTGAATTTGCAGCTGGCCTTCGCCAGGTAGCTGAACTTCCCGATCCGGTTGGAGACGTCATGTCTGGATGGACTTTGGATAATGGGCTGAAGGTTGAAGAGGTCCGGGTTCCGCTGGGTGTCATCGGCATGATTTATGAAGCAAGACCCAATGTAACAGCAGATGCAGCAGGTCTGGCTTTAAAGTCAGGAAATGCCATTGTCCTAAAAGGCGGATCATCAGCCCTTAATTCGAATCAGGCTATAGTGGAGATCATTCATGGTGCTCTTGAAAAAACGAAAATACCTAAAGAGGCTGTTCAATTTATTGCCACAGCAGACAGAGAAGCGGCAATGCAGCTGTTTACAATGAAAGAGCATATTGATGTCTTAATTCCAAGAGGCGGCGCATCCCTTATTAAGGCAGTGGTTGAGAATGCAACAGTGCCTGTTCTTGAAACAGGGGTGGGAAACTGCCATATCTATGTAGATAAGGAAGCGAATCCTGAAAAAGCAATCAATATCCTGGTTAATGCCAAAACAGACCGTCCGGCTGTCTGCAACGCAGCAGAAACGCTGATTGTACATGAAGCATGGCTTAACCAGCATAAAGATTTGCTTGCAGAAGCTCTGAAAAAGCACGGTATAACAGTACATGGAGATAAGGCTGCGGCAAAAGCTTTGCCTAATGTTGTGCCAGCGGGCGAGAGCGATTGGGCAAATGAATATTTAAGCCTGGATTTGGCGGTAAAAACCGTTGATAGCCTTGAACAGGCCATTGATCATATTGACCGATATGGAACAAAGCATTCTGAGGCGATCATTACGGAAAATGGTGAAACAGCCAAAAGATTCATGCAGCTGACAGATGCTGCAGCATTGTACCATAATGCCTCGACCAGATTCACGGATGGAGGGGCTCTTGGCTTCGGTGCTGAAATCGGCATATCCACACAGAAGCTCCATGCGAGAGGCCCAATGGGACTGCCGGCATTAACAACCCGAAAATATCTCATGTCCGGAAATGGACAGATCCGATAAAAAGCGTATTTAAAAGCATCAGCTCCGGCTGGTGCTTTGCGTAAAAAATAAGAATTTATTCCTGTATTAGATACTTGTCTGACTATAGGAAGAGGCGATTTTAATAGGGGTTCCTTTAAGCGGGCTCCTTTCGCTTTTCTGATAAAAAATTGGCAGCCGATTCGCGGTTGCTTTTTGCATTTCTCTCCCTCTGCAGATAAAGACTATCCTCAAGGGGTGAGAAAGCAGTGACTGTCATAACAACGTTTAAAGAGAAAAAAAGAGAAAAGCAGATCAAATATGAAAAATCCGTCCTTCGGGAAATTTCGATAAAAGCTTTAAAAGAGAAGGTACAGCAATTTTTTGGTTCTTCCAGATTTGTCTCCGGTCTGATGATGAATGCCGGAATTGAGGAGGCATGCTTTGATGTTGCGATTGAAGCCTATTTGCTGGGGGCCAACTACAGCCGTTTTGGGCTCTATGGCGAATCGCTGGATCAGGTCCGCCATAGATGTGAAAAAGAGTATAAGCATTTAGTGGACACACTATATAACTTTTTCCTTTATTGGGGTCATGGTTCGGAAGCGGTAATGAGCGAATCCCTTTATTATATGTGTGAGCAATATGTAAGCAGCTGGTGGTCGGAAGGATTCAATAAAGGGGAGAGAAGGCATAAATTGCGTCTCCACTGAAAAGTACAATGTAAAAAGGGGTGTCCTGATCAAAGTTCTAGATCTCCATCTTGTCCCATATATTGAAATGAGGATAAGCAGGGGGGACTGATTGGGACATATGAAGAAAAAATTAAAAATAGGCGGGTTTGCGATCGGGCTTATCGTCCTTTTTCTAATTTTGCAATATGACTTTACGGATGATGATTCCTGGGAATCGTGGAATCTTCCTTTAACAGGAAAGATTATCTTGCTTGATCCCGGCCATGGCGGTCCGGATGGCGGGGCAGGCGATGAAGGTGCACTCGAGAAGGATATCGCATTGGATGTATCATTAAAAGTAAGGGATTACCTTCAGGAGCAGGGAGCGCTTGTGCTGATGACGAGGGAGGAAGACAGAGACCTTGCACCAGAGGGAACCAGGGGTTACAGCCGGAGGAAAGTAGAAGACCTGAAGAAACGGCTTGAAATGATCAATACTTCTAATTCTGATTTTTATGTCAGCATTCATTTAAATTCAATTCCTTCCCCCAGATGGAGCGGAGCGCAGACATTCTATGCACCGGCGATTAAGGAAAATGCCAAAGCGGCAAAGTTCATACAGGACGAACTCCGCCGCAACCTGGAGAATACCAAGCGGAATTCGAAGCCTTTAAACAATGTTTTTATTTTAAAATACGCCAAAAAGCCAGGTGTCCTAGTAGAAGTTGGGTTCTTATCAAATCCGGGGGAACGGGCCAATCTGAAAACTGATGAATATCAGGATAAAATTGCTGCCTCCATTTACAATGGAATCATGCGCTACTATACCAATGAAAAAGAACTGACCGAAACATGGGAATGAAAAGGCGCTTAAAAAGTGCCTTTTCTTTTTAGATGCAGGGAAATAGTGAATGTATCCCTGGTGTGATAGAATTAACAGTATAGAATATTCAATATGTTATACTAAATTGGAAACGAATTCAGAAGGCGGGTGCAATGTATGTTAACTGAACAGAAAGTCAAAGAAGCTTTAAACGGCTTAAAGGAACCATTTATACATAGAACATTGGGCGAACTTAACGCCATTGAAGAAATTAAAATCAAGGAAGAAAAGAACCATGTCAGCGTCAAGATTCAAATTGCCAAGACAGGTACAGCTGAACAGCTTCAGCTTCAGACTCAAATCGTCAATCTTCTAAAAGAGGCAGGAGCGGAAACCGTTGGCATACGCTTCAGCGAGCTTCCGGATGAAGTGCTTTCACAATATAGAGAGGCAGCGGCTGAAGAAGACAAAGGCCTGCTTTCTTCTGGAAATAAAACTGAGTTTATTGCGATTGCCAGCGGAAAAGGCGGAGTCGGCAAATCCACCGTATCTGTAAACCTGGCAGTATCCCTGGCCCGTTTAGGAAAAAAGGTCGGTCTGATCGATGCCGATATTTATGGATTCAGCGTACCGGATATGATGGGCATTACAAAGCGCCCCGTAGTCAGAGGAGAAAGGATTCTGCCGGTTGAGCGCTTTGGAGTAAAGGTGATTTCAATGGGATTCTTTGTAGAAGATAATGCACCAATTATCTGGAGAGGCCCAATGCTTGGCAAAATGCTGAACAGCTTCTTCAATGAAGTAGAATGGGGCGAATTGGATTACCTTCTTCTTGATTTGCCGCCGGGAACAGGAGATGTGGCCCTGGATGTGCACACAATGCTCCCTTCCTGCAAGGAAATCGTTGTGACAACTCCGCATCCTACAGCTGCGTTTGTCGCTGCGAGGGCGGGTGCTATGGCACTTCGTACTGAGCATGAAATCCTGGGTGTTATTGAGAACATGGCCTATTTCGAGAGCCAATTGACTGGTGAAAGAGAGCACGTATTTGGTCAAGGCGGCGGTGAAAAGCTTGCTGAGGAACTGCGGACAGAAGTGCTGGGCCAGCTGCCTCTTCAGCAGCCTGATTGGAATGAAGAAGACTTCGCACCGTCCATTTATGATGAAGAACATAAGCTCGGACAGATTTATACAGATATCGCCCGCAAAGTTATCCAATCAATTGAAAGCAAGTAATGAAAGAAACCTCTTCCGAATTGGAAGAGGTTTTCTTTTTAAAGGTGGAGTTATGCTCCGCCTCCCTGGCCGCCACCGCCGCCGCCTTGGTCTGCACCCTGGCCGCCGCCTTCACCGCCGCTTTCTTCACCGCCTTGCTGACCGCTTTTCGTTTCCTCTGCTGCTTTCAGAAGGATGTCCTGAATTTTTGCTTTAAAAAGCGGGCTTTCAAATGTCTCGGTCATTACTTTCTGTATATGCTCCCGATATTCCTTGCTTTTAAGGACATCCGTAACTTCTTTTTCGAGTTCGGGATCTTTAAGTACTTCTATCATCATTCCCCGATATTCAGGGTCTTTCATTAGATCTTTTAATAGCTGTTCATTTTCTTTCTGCATACTTTTTGCCATGCTTTCGGCAAACTTTGGATCATCAAAGGACTTCTTCCAAAACTCTGTACCTTTATCAGAGGTTAAGGTTTTTTCAATGGTATCGGCTACTACCTTTTGGTCCATGACCATCTTTTGCTGCATTTTTTCATCAGCCATCAATTCTTCGAGCGCCTTTTTTCCTTCATCGGTCTTTAATATATCTACAACCATTTTTTTAGTCTGCTCATAATCCATTTGGCCGTTGCCCGTTTCACCTTGGCCGCAGCCTGATATGAAAAACACTAGCGCTAATGGAAGGAGCAAACGGAATTTTTTTATCATGATGAAGCTCCTTTCAGAGGTGTCCTTACCTTTAGAATGAAGAAATTCAGCAAATATTATGCGCTGGAAATACAATGCCTAGATTTTTCAAACTTTGGTTGGTACAATCATAAAGAATGAATTTATTTATTATGGGGGAAAAATAAATTGACTAGCCGTAATTGGGTAAAGCTTTTTATATCAACTCTTTTAGTTGGAGGATTAACTACTGGAGTTGTCGGATTTATTGTGCGCTGGGATGAATTTGCGCCTATTTTTACTGACTTCGATTTCCTTGAGATTCTGTCGGTATTCTTCTGGCTTATAGGTGTAGGATTAATCTTCAGCATCATTAGCCAAATGGGCTTCTTTGCATATTTGACGGTACACCGCTTCGGGTTGGGGATTTTTAAAGGATTGTGGAATCCTATTCAGATTGTCCTGATTTTATTTGCTTTGTTTGACTTGGTTTACTTCCGCTATAAGGCTTTTGCGGGAGGGGGAGACAGCATGCTTCCGTATATTGGCGTAGCGGCTTTTCTTCTTATAGTCGCACTTGTGGTTGCTGCAATTAAAGCAAAGCAGACCAATCAGCATGCATTTATTCCTGCAGTATTTTTTATGGTGGTTGTAACCGCCATTGAGTGGGTGCCGGTCTTAAGGGTAAATGAGGAAAGCTGGCTATATTTAATGCTGTTCCCATTACTAGTCTGCAACACCTACCAGCTGCTTATCCTTCATAAATTAAATGAGGATTCTCAAAAACAAAGAAGCAATCTAGCTCAAAAGCCATCCAAATAATGGATGGCTTTTGTTTTAAGTATAGAATTTTGAATGTCGATAACTGTCTGGCGCAAGCATCCTGCCCTCTCGTCTTGTGCTTATCGGGGGTGGGCAAGGCGCTTCGCTTATCTATTTTATTTCACTTGTCTTCGTCTCAGCATTAGCAATCATTTCAGAAACGGAAACGAATTTGAGTCCCTTGGCTTTTACATCATTTAAAATGAGCGGAAGGGCTTTGGCTGTTTGTTTTGCAGAATCGGACGCATGCAGAAGTACAATGTCTCCTTTTTTAGCTTTTGATACATTTTCTGCAATCCTCTCTGCACCCGGATTGGTCCAATCCTTTGAATCAACACTCCAATGGACAACAGTGTAGCCCATTCTTTCAGCGACCTTTAACGTTTTCTGGTCAAAATGTCCAGTTGGGGCGCGCACAAGCTTAATGTCTTTAATATTCAGCTTTCTAAATGCTTCCTGTGCTTTTGCGAGGTCTCTTCTGATCTTGTCTTCTTCTAGCTCTGTATAATCTTCATAGCCATAGCCCAGAATCCCAATTTCGTAACCTTCTTTGACGATTCTTGAAACTAAATCCGGATGTCGTTCGGCCCAGGAACCAGCCAGAAAAAAGGTCGCCGCTTTAACATTCTCTTCTTTGAGAATATCCAGTATGGGTTCTGCTTTTACATCCCCCCATCCAATATTAAAGGTGAGGGCTAAATCCTTTTCCCCTTTGTATATCGCTTTAGGCCCGTCTTTGGCTGAAAAAGCAGGCAAATGGACAATGCTCTGCATATAGAGGAACCAAGCTGTGAAAAATGCTGCAATGACAACCAGCGAAACTTGTTTTAAAGACTTACCATTCAATACATAAAAAAAGTTCATAACAATTCACCTCGTCCGATACCTTCCTAATCCATACCTATGCTGAACTTGTCTCTTCCATGTATAAAAAATTCACTCATAATAAATCCTAAATGGAAAAATACTACAGAAAACAAATTGAATAATACAATGGAGGCAATCAAAATGATTGGAATGCTATTAAACCAAAAAGAGCTGAAAGAAATCGAGTACCTCATTAAGCGGGAAATGGACGAAATATTATTCGATTTAAAAGATGACAGGATCGACCATATTGTCAAAAGAGCTATGGAAGAACGATATAAAATCTTATTTTCTTTATTTCAGCGTATGGCAACGCCAGCAGACTGCCTTAAATACATGCGTTCAAGACAGCATCGGGAAAATAAGGGATAATAGATATTTCTTTTCTTATTAAAAAAATATAAAAAGCTGTTGACTTGTTATTGGTATCTTGGTATATTAATAAACGTCGCTGATGACGGAAAGCACCAATAAAAAACAACTTAAAAAAAGTTGTTGACGTCGATGCTGACACGTGATATATTAAGAAAGTCGCTTCTGAGCGGCGGATTGATCTTTGAAAACTGAACGAACAAAAACGTCAACGTTAATTCTTTAGTCTTTTTTGAAAAGACAATTTATGAGCTTAATCAACTCTTATATGGAGAGTTTGATCCTGGCTCAGGACGAACGCTGGCGGCGTGCCTAATACATGCAAGTCGAGCGGACAGATGGGAGCTTGCTCCCTGAAGTCAGCGGCGGACGGGTGAGTAACACGTGGGCAACCTGCCTGTAAGACTGGGATAACTCCGGGAAACCGGGGCTAATACCGGATAATTCTTTCCCTCACATGAGGGAAAGCTGAAAGATGGTTTCGGCTATCACTTACAGATGGGCCCGCGGCGCATTAGCTAGTTGGTGAGGTAACGGCTCACCAAGGCAACGATGCGTAGCCGACCTGAGAGGGTGATCGGCCACACTGGGACTGAGACACGGCCCAGACTCCTACGGGAGGCAGCAGTAGGGAATCTTCCGCAATGGACGAAAGTCTGACGGAGCAACGCCGCGTGAGTGATGAAGGTTTTCGGATCGTAAAACTCTGTTGTTAGGGAAGAACAAGTACCGGAGTAACTGCCGGTACCTTGACGGTACCTAACCAGAAAGCCACGGCTAACTACGTGCCAGCAGCCGCGGTAATACGTAGGTGGCAAGCGTTGTCCGGAATTATTGGGCGTAAAGCGCGCGCAGGCGGTTCCTTAAGTCTGATGTGAAAGCCCCCGGCTCAACCGGGGAGGGTCATTGGAAACTGGGGAACTTGAGTGCAGAAGAGAAGAGTGGAATTCCACGTGTAGCGGTGAAATGCGTAGAGATGTGGAGGAACACCAGTGGCGAAGGCGACTCTTTGGTCTGTAACTGACGCTGAGGCGCGAAAGCGTGGGGAGCAAACAGGATTAGATACCCTGGTAGTCCACGCCGTAAACGATGAGTGCTAAGTGTTAGAGGGTTTCCGCCCTTTAGTGCTGCAGCAAACGCATTAAGCACTCCGCCTGGGGAGTACGGCCGCAAGGCTGAAACTCAAAGGAATTGACGGGGGCCCGCACAAGCGGTGGAGCATGTGGTTTAATTCGAAGCAACGCGAAGAACCTTACCAGGTCTTGACATCTCCTGACAACCCTAGAGATAGGGCGTTCCCCTTCGGGGGACAGGATGACAGGTGGTGCATGGTTGTCGTCAGCTCGTGTCGTGAGATGTTGGGTTAAGTCCCGCAACGAGCGCAACCCTTGATCTTAGTTGCCAGCATTCAGTTGGGCACTCTAAGGTGACTGCCGGTGACAAACCGGAGGAAGGTGGGGATGACGTCAAATCATCATGCCCCTTATGACCTGGGCTACACACGTGCTACAATGGATGGTACAAAGGGCTGCGAGACCGCGAGGTTAAGCGAATCCCATAAAACCATTCTCAGTTCGGATTGCAGGCTGCAACTCGCCTGCATGAAGCCGGAATCGCTAGTAATCGCGGATCAGCATGCCGCGGTGAATACGTTCCCGGGCCTTGTACACACCGCCCGTCACACCACGAGAGTTTGTAACACCCGAAGTCGGTGGGGTAACCTTTTGGAGCCAGCCGCCTAAGGTGGGACAGATGATTGGGGTGAAGTCGTAACAAGGTAGCCGTATCGGAAGGTGCGGCTGGATCACCTCCTTTCTAAGGATATTTACATGAAACGTGACGTGTTTTGTTCGTTCAGTTTTGAGAGTTCAATCTCTCAATGAAAGATTCGTTCTTTGAAAACTAGATAATGTTAATGAAGAAGCAATAACCGAGTAATCGCCATCTTAGTTTTTTTCTCTTATTTTTGTTTTAAAACGAAGTAAGAGCACAAACCATGAGGACGATGAGCGGCAAGGAGATCAAGGAAGCGACCGAGTGAGCACCGGAGCGTACTTCAGTACGTGAGGAGCGGAGCGAGAGAGCTGACGCAGAGATCCGCAGTCGATCAGCGGCCGAAGTAGGTTAAGTTAGAAAGGGCGCACGGTGAATGCCTTGGCACTAGGAGCCGATGAAGGACGGTACTAACACCGATATGCTTCGGGGAGCTGTAAGTAAGCTTTGATCCGGAGATTTCCGAATGGGGAAACCCCCTATCCGTAATGGGATAGGATCTTTACCTGAATACATAGGGTATAGAAGGCAGACCCGGGGAACTGAAACATCTAAGTACCCGGAGGAAGAGAAAGCAAACGCGATTCCCTGAGTAGCGGCGAGCGAAACGGGATTAGCCCAAACCAAGAGGCTTGCCTCTTGGGGTTGTAGGACACTCTACACGGAGTTACAAAGGAACGAGGTAAATGAACAGGTCTGGAAAGGCCGGCCAGAGAAGGTAAAAGCCCTGTAGTTGAAACTTCGTTCCCTCCAGAGTGGATCCTGAGTACGGCGGGACACGAGAAATCCCGTCGGAAGCAGGGAGGACCATCTCCCAAGGCTAAATACTCCCTAGTGACCGATAGTGAACCAGTACCGTGAGGGAAAGGTGAAAAGCACCCCGGAAGGGGAGTGAAAGAGATCCTGAAACCGTGTGCCTACAAGTAGTTAGAGCCCGTTAATGGGTGATAGCGTGCCTTTTGTAGAATGAACCGGCGAGTTACGATTACATGCGAGGTTAAGTTGATGAGACGGAGCCGCAGCGAAAGCGAGTCTGAATAGGGCGAATGAGTATGTGGTCGTAGACCCGAAACCAGGTGATCTACCCATGTCCAGGGTGAAGTCCAGGTAACACTGGATGGAGGCCCGAACCCACGCACGTTGAAAAGTGCGGGGATGAGGTGTGGGTAGCGGAGAAATTCCAATCGAACTTGGAGATAGCTGGTTCTCTCCGAAATAGCTTTAGGGCTAGCCTCATGTAGTAAGAGTCTTGGAGGTAGAGCACTGTTTGGACTAGGGGCCCCCATCGGGTTACCGAATTCAGACAAACTCCGAATGCCAAAGACTTATCCATGGGAGTCAGACTGCGAGTGATAAGATCCGTAGTCAAGAGGGAAACAGCCCAGACCACCAGCTAAGGTCCCAAAGTATACGTTAAGTGGAAAAGGATGTGGAGTTGCTTAGACAACCAGGATGTTGGCTTAGAAGCAGCCACCATTTAAAGAGTGCGTAATAGCTCACTGGTCGAGTGACTCCGCGCCGAAAATGTACCGGGGCTAAACGTATCACCGAAGCTGTGGATTGACATCTTACGATGTCAGTGGTAGGAGAGCGTTCTAAGGGCGTTGAAGCCAGACCGCAAGGACTGGTGGAGCGCTTAGAAGTGAGAATGCCGGTATGAGTAGCGAAAGATGGGTGAGAATCCCATCCACCGAATGCCTAAGGTTTCCTGAGGAAGGCTCGTCCGCTCAGGGTTAGTCGGGACCTAAGCCGAGGCTGAAAAGCGTAGGCGATGGACAACAGGTTGATATTCCTGTACCACCTCTTTACCGTTTGAGCAATGGGGGGACGCAGGAGGATAGGGTAAGCACGCTGCTGGATTAGCGTGTCCAAGCAGTTAGGCCGGTAACGAGGCAAATCCCGTTACCACACAGGCTGAGCTGTGACGGCGAGGGAAATTTAGTACCGAAGTTCCTGATTCCACACTGCCAAGAAAAGCCTCTAGCGAGGGAAAAGGTGCCCGTACCGCAAACCGACACAGGTAGGCGAGGAGAGAATCCTAAGGTGAGCGAGAGAACTCTCGTTAAGGAACTCGGCAAAATGACCCCGTAACTTCGGGAGAAGGGGTGCTCATTAGGGTGAATAGCCCTGATGAGCCGCAGTGAATAGGCCCAGGCGACTGTTTAGCAAAAACACAGGTCTCTGCGAAGCCGCAAGGCGAAGTATAGGGGCTGACGCCTGCCCGGTGCTGGAAGGTTAAGAGGAGAGGTTAGCGCAAGCGAAGCTTTGAATCGAAGCCCCAGTAAACGGCGGCCGTAACTATAACGGTCCTAAGGTAGCGAAATTCCTTGTCGGGTAAGTTCCGACCCGCACGAAAGGCGTAACGATCTGGGCACTGTCTCAACGAGAGACTCGGTGAAATTATAGTACCTGTGAAGATGCAGGTTACCCGCGACAGGACGGAAAGACCCCGTGGAGCTTTACTGTAGCCTGATATTGAATTTTGGTACAGCTTGTACAGGATAGGTAGGAGCCTGAGAAGCCGGAGCGCCAGCTTCGGTGGAGGCGTCGGTGGGATACTACCCTGGCTGTATTGAAATTCTAACCCGCGCCCCTTATCGGGGCGGGAGACAGTGTCAGGTGGGCAGTTTGACTGGGGCGGTCGCCTCCTAAAAAGTAACGGAGGCGCCCAAAGGTTCCCTCAGAATGGTTGGAAATCATTCGCAGAGTGTAAAGGCACAAGGGAGCTTGACTGCGAGACCTACAAGTCGAGCAGGGACGAAAGTCGGGCTTAGTGATCCGGTGGTTCCGCATGGAAGGGCCATCGCTCAACGGATAAAAGCTACCCCGGGGATAACAGGCTTATCTCCCCCAAGAGTCCACATCGACGGGGAGGTTTGGCACCTCGATGTCGGCTCATCGCATCCTGGGGCTGTAGTCGGTCCCAAGGGTTGGGCTGTTCGCCCATTAAAGCGGTACGCGAGCTGGGTTCAGAACGTCGTGAGACAGTTCGGTCCCTATCCGTCGTGGGCGCAGGAAATTTGAGAGGAGCTGTCCTTAGTACGAGAGGACCGGGATGGACGCACCGCTGGTGTACCAGTTGTCTTGCCAAAGGCATCGCTGGGTAGCTATGTGCGGAAGGGATAAGTGCTGAAAGCATCTAAGCATGAAGCCCCCCTCGAGATGAGATTTCCCATAGCGTCAAGCTAGTAAGATCCCTGAAAGATGATCAGGTTGATAGGTCAGAGGTGGAAGCGTGGCGACATGTGGAGCTGACTGATACTAATCGATCGAGGACTTAACCAAAACGAAAAGCGGAGGCGACTGTTCAACTTTGAGAGACGTTGGAGAGCCGGCCATTCAAATCCTGGTTTTGGGATTTGGAGGGACGGATCGAAACGGCCGAGAGGTTAGGAGCCGAAGCTAGACAAGTCATTGGTGAATACTCGGCAAATGCTTCTTCATACATTATCTAGTTTTGAGGGAACGAAAAAATGAAATTTCCTCTTGAAAAAAACATTAAAAGAAAGTATAATCATACTTGTCTTTTGAAAATAGTCTGGTGGCGATGGCGAGAAGGTCACACCCGTTCCCATACCGAACACGGAAGTTAAGCTTCTCAGCGCCGATGGTAGTTAGGGGCTGTCCCCTTGTGAGAGTAGGACGCTGCCGGGCTGTTTACAAATACCACTTTTCCGCAGTAGCTCAGTGGTAGAGCATTCGGCTGTTAACCGAACGGTCGCAGGTTCGAATCCTGCCTGCGGAGCCATTTCCATAAAGCCCTTTTGGGAATTATGAGCTGTTGCTTCCATAGCTCAGCAGGTAGAGCACTTCCATGGTAAGGAAGAGGTCACCGGTTCGAGCCCGGTTGGAAGCTCTTTTAATGTAGACAACTAGAGTACTAGGCCCCTTGGTCAAGCGGTTAAGACACCGCCCTTTCACGGCGGTAACACGGGTTCGAATCCCGTAGGGGTCACCATAATGGAGGATTAGCTCAGCTGGGAGAGCATCTGCCTTACAAGCAGAGGGTCGGCGGTTCGATCCCGTCATCCTCCACCATATTTGCCGGTGTAGCTCAATTGGTAGAGCAACTGACTTGTAATCAGTAGGTTGGGGGTTCAAGTCCTCTCGCCGGCACCATCTTTTTTTTATAGATGGAGGGGTAGCGAAGTGGCTAAACGCGGCGGACTGTAAATCCGCTCCTTCGGGTTCGGCAGTTCGAATCTGCCCCCCTCCACCATTTATTTTTAATAAAAACACAAAAAACTGGACAAGCTATGAATGTCCTTTTTATTTTGTAATTATTGGGCTATAGCCAAGCGGTAAGGCACCGGACTTTGACTCCGTCACTCGCAGGTTCGAATCCTGCTAGCCCAGCCATTTTTGAGCCATTAGCTCAGTCGGTAGAGGATTTTAAAAGATTGCAGCATCGAAGCGTTACATCCTGAATGGCAAGCTTTTAAAATCTGCGACAAAGACCGCAGGGCTTTGAAGCACATCTGCAAATGAAGTTTAGGCATCAGAATTATATTTCGAGCCATTAGCTCAGTCGGTAGAGCATCTGACTTTTAATCAGAGGGTCGAAGGTTCGAGTCCTTCATGGCTCACTTTATAGAAAAACACAGACCTTGGGAATCGAGTCCTGAAGGTCTTACTTGTGAATATAAATATGTTTGCGGAAGTAGTTCAGTGGTAGAACATCACCTTGCCAAGGTGGGGGTCGCGGGTTCGAATCCCGTCTTCCGCTCCAAATAAATGGGGCCTTAGCTCAGCTGGGAGAGCGCCTGCTTTGCACGCAGGAGGTCAGCGGTTCGATCCCGCTAGGCTCCACCATCATACATAATACGACATTCCTTAAACCAGCATGGTTTAGGGATTTTTTATTTTATTTCACAAAACAATAAGTGGCAAAACTTAGAAAGTTACTATGGTATTTTTAGAAGCTTCTTTTTCCGGCAGCCGCATATATATACACGATTTTGTCGAGTTGAGTCATGTGTTTGAAAGCGGTTAAAATATGAGTATGAAGGGAAAGGGAGGACTTTACTATGAAAAGACAGAAATTATCGATAATTGGAATGCCAATGGATCTTGGCCAGATGAGACGCGGTGTGGACATGGGGCCAAGTGCGATCCGATATGCCGGTGTGAATGAGCGATTAAAGTGTTTATTCGAAGAAATCCATGACCAGGGCGATATTGCCATCGGCCGTCCGGAAGTTCAAATCGATCCAAAATCAAATCTTAGAAACTTGGACCTTATTGCTGAAAAAACAGAAAAACTGGGCGAAGAAGTTGATAAAGCAATAGAAAGTGGTTCTTTTCCATTAGTACTGGGCGGGGATCACAGCATCGCAATTGGAACATTGGCCGGTGTTTCGAAGCACTACAAAAATCTTGGGGTAATCTGGTATGATGCCCACGGGGATTTAAATACAGCTGAAACATCACCTTCAGGGAACATACATGGCATGCCTCTTGCGGTAAGCCTGGGAATTGGCCACCCGCTTTTAACCAATGTAGGGGGATATGCTCCAAAGGTTAAGCCAGAGAATATTGTCATTATTGGGGCAAGATCTTTGGATGAAGGAGAGCGGGAGCTTATTAAGGAAAAAGGCATTAAAGTATACACCATGCACGAAATTGACCGGCTTGGGATGACAAAGGTTATGGAGGAGTCTATTACATATTTAAAAGAAAGAAATACAGATGGTGTTCATCTGTCTCTGGATTTAGATGGGCTGGATCCGCATGATGCCCCTGGTGTTGGAACTCCGGTTATTGGAGGCATCAGCTACCGTGAAAGCCACTTGGCCATGGAGATGCTTGCAGAATCGCAGATCATTACATCGGCTGAGTTTGTAGAGGTTAACCCAATCCTGGATGACAAAAACAAAACAGCTACTGTGGCGGTCGCGCTTATGGGTTCACTATTTGGCGAGAAGCTTCTATAAATAATTGAATTAAAAATGAGCAGAACGTAAACAAGTTCTGCTCATTTTTTTGCTGTGAGTGTATAATATTTATTTAGAAGCTGATCGAGTTTTGTGCTCGTATCAACTACCGAGTGGTCTGTAAAAGAAGCGGAAGCTGTTAACTGGATCATTCTTGACCGGCATTCCTCAATATCTCTCAATAATTCCTTAACACACACCGTAATCAACCCTTTTCGATTAATTTAGTACTTTTATACCCTAAAAGGAAAAAAATAAACCAGAATAAGTAAAAATTTGCTAATATAGAAATTGAATGTTTTTTAATTAAAATGAAACCTTTTCCGCTATCGATTCGTATTATCGATTAGCCGCACTGGAGCGGAGGTAAAAAAATGGAGACAATCGTAAAGAAGAGGATAAAGCAAGTATTAAAAGGCGACCAGGATGCTTATGCTGAAGTTGTTGAAATATACAAAGATAAAGTTTTTCAGATTTGCTACAGAATGCTGGGAAACAGGCATGAGGCAGAGGATATCGCTCAGGAGGCTTTCTTAAGAGCCTATATAAACATTGCCAGCTTTAATATTGACTTGAAATTTTCCACGTGGCTCTATCGGATTGCCACTAACCTTTGTATAGACAGAATCAGAAAAAAGAAGCCTGATTATTATCTGGATGCAGAGGTCGCAGGAACGGATGGACTGAACATGTATTCTCAAATTGCTTCAGATGCGAGGCTGCCGGAGGAAGATGTAGAAAGTCTGGAACTGCAGGAAACAATCCAAAGGGAAATATCGAAGCTTCCGGAAAAATACCGTTCGGTTATTGTTCTAAAATATATTGAAGAATTATCGCTGAACGAGATCAGTGAAACGCTCGATCTTCCTCTGGGAACGGTTAAAACCAGGATTCACCGGGGCAGGGAAGCACTTAGGAATCAATTAAGATACGTTTAAAAAAGAGGGTGAGAACTTTGAAATGTCCAGCAGAAATGGTTGTTTATATGCATGAGTACCTAGATGAAGAGATCTCAGCCGAACATGAGAAGGAATTAAGGGCCCATCTGCAGAACTGTGAGGAATGCCAAATTCATTTCCATGAATTAAAGAAGACGATCGCTTTAGTCCAAAGCACTTCACATATACAGGCACCTGAAAATTTCACGGCAAACGTTATGGCGAAATTGCCCAAAGAAAAGCGGAAAGTCGGGGTCCAGCGCTGGTTCAGGCATCATCCGCTTTTAACTGCTGCATCCCTCTTTCTTGTTCTGATGATGGGAAGCGTCGTATCATCCTGGGACCAGGATCACCAACTATCAGTTTCCAAACAGCCAAACCTTGTGGTGGAGAACGATAAGGTGATTGTACCAGAAGGCGAAGTGGTAAAAGGCGATGTAGTAGTTAAGAACGGAGACTTGGAAATCCAGGGCGAAATAGACGGAAATGTTACGGTCATCAATGGCCAGCAATATATGGCTTCAGCCGGTAATGTTACCGGAGAAATCGAAGAGGTTGATGCCATTTTCGAATGGCTGTGGTACCACATCAAAAAGGCAGCCAAGGATGCTGTAAATGTATTTGAAAGCGGAGAAACAGATAAAGAGAAATAGACATAACCATAGTAAGAATCCCTGCTTTAATGCAGGGATTCTTAGTGTACTTATTTTTCCAGGTAGTGTCTGTTGTCTCAAAATTGGAATTAGCGTCAAATATGATATAATATGAAAGTTACATAAAGGAACTTTAAGCATGTATTGCTTTTGAAATATATATTTGGAGGAAGGATAATGTCGTTTGCAGATTTCTCTATTTTGAAATTGTTGGCTAATACAATAGACATTCTCCTTGTCTGGTATGTCATCTATAAACTGATAATGATTGTAAAAGGAACAAAGGCTGTCCAATTGCTAAAAGGGATTTTTGTCATTATCCTGGTCAAAGTAGCAAGCGACAAGTTCCACCTGCAAACATTAGGTTGGATGATGGAACAAGTGCTTCTTTGGGGATTTCTGGCCATCATTATCATTTTCCAGCCGGAGCTGCGAAGAGCATTGGAGCAATTGGGGAGAGGGAGATTCTTCTCAAGGACAGCTAATCAGGAGGAGGAAAATCAGGAGAAACTGGTCGAATCCATTGCTAAGGCTGTGGATTATATGGCTAAACGCCGCATTGGGGCGCTTATTTCAGTTGAGAGGGAAACAGGGCTGAACGATTATATTGAAACCGGTATTCAGCTGGATTCTAAAATTTCATCTGAGCTCCTGATTAATATATTTATACCGAATACACCGCTGCATGACGGAGCCGTTATCATTCAAAAGAATTGTGTGGCAGCAGCAGCGTGTTATCTGCCTCTGTCAGAAAGCCCATTCATCTCAAAAGAGCTCGGCACCAGACATAGGGCTGCTTTAGGTATAAGTGAAGTAACCGACAGTATTACCATTATCGTTTCGGAGGAAACAGGAAGTGTTTCCCTAACCAAAAACGGTGAGCTGCACCGTGATTTAAAAGCTGAAGCTTTTAAAGATATGCTTTCAAGTGAATTGCTTGTTCAACAGAAAATAAAGCAGACTTCTTCAGGTCTTTGGAACTGGAGGGGGAAAAAGAATGGATAAGTTAATTGATAAATTGGTAGATACCCGCTGGTTCATGAAAATTGTTGCGTTGATTCTGGCACTTTTTCTATTTGACTCTGTTTATGATGCAGATAAGGAATTAAAGGATATAAACGTTCCTGGCCAGCAGGATTCAGGCATTGTTGAAGATGTCCCGGTGAAAAGCTATTATGATACGGAAAATCTGGTCGTTACCGGTATTCCGGAAACAGTGGACTTAAGTATAGAAGGGCCAAAAAGCCATCTGGAGCAAGCTAAAAAACTGCAGAACTTTGAAGTATATGTAGATTTGACAAATGCAGAAATCGGCTCTCAAAGAGTGGAAATTAAGATCCGCGATATCTCAGATAAACTTGATGTGACGATCAATCCGCAATATGCTGATGTGACAGTCCACGAAAAAGTGACCCAGGAGTTTAAAGTGGATGCAGAATTTAATAATGGCCTGCTTGGTGAGGGGTATTCAGCCGATGCGGCATCTGCGGAACCAAAGACGGTAAAAATCACAGGAGCAAAAGAAGTGATTGAGCGGATCAGCTTTGTTAAAGCAACCTTGGATGTAAAGGGACCAATAACCGAGACAATCACTGATGAAGCAACTGTCAGGGTATTGGACCGTGAGATGAATAAGCTTGATGTTATTGTGGAACCCCAAGTAATTCAAGTAACAGTGCCGGTTAAGCAGTTAAGCAAGACGGTTCCCGTTACGATCGTCCGGAAGGGGGACCCTCAAGATGGTGTTACCATTAATTCGATTGAACTCGATGTTAACGAGGCTTCCATAACGGGCCGGGAAGAAATATTAAATGAGACTGAAAGTGTCAGGGTAGAGGTGGATGTCAGCAAGATTGAAAAAGATACCGTGCTCACCTTGCCGGTTATTATCCCGGATGGCATTTCTGCAGTGGACCCTAAGACAGTGAAGGCGTCTATTGACGTTAGTACTGAGGAGAATGCAGAGAATGCAGAGAATGCTGATAGAGAAGAGGAAAACACCGAAGAGCCTGCTGAAGAAACACAGGCACAGGAACAAGAGGAAACCAAAACCTTTTCAAGCCTTTCCATCAATTTAGCCGGCTTAGCTGAAGAATATGAAGCAGTACTAAGAAATCCAGCTTCCGGACGGACAAGTATTACGGTTACCGGAAAAAGCAGCACGGTTCAGGATCTCAAAGCGGAGGATTTTAATCTATATTTGAGCCTGTCAGACCTTGGTGAAGGTGATCATGAGGTGCCAATCAATGTCGATGGCCCTTCAGGGGTGGATGTAAAACCTGCATCAGGTAATGCGACTATAACAATTACGCGAAAAGAAGAAGCTTAATATAGTTTTTAAAGTTAGAAGGAGCGATTATAAAATGGGTAAATATTTCGGTACAGATGGAGTACGAGGAGTTGCAAATAGTGAATTGACACCAGAGCTGGCTTTTAAACTGGGCCGTTTTGGGGGTTATGTATTAACGAAGGACCATGATCGTCCGAAAGTATTAATCGGCCGTGATACCCGTATTTCGGGCCATATGCTCGAAGGCGCACTGGTAGCGGGGCTTTTATCAATTGGAGCAGAAGTTATGCGCCTCGGTGTCATTTCAACGCCTGGCGTCGCTTATTTAACAAAAGCTCTGGGTGCAGAAGCTGGCGTAATGATTTCTGCATCCCATAATCCTGTTGAAGATAACGGAATCAAATTCTTTGGCCCGGATGGGTTTAAATTGTCCGATGACCAGGAAGCTGAAATTGAGGGATTAATGGATATGGCAGAAGACCAGCTTCCAAGACCGGTCGGAGGCAGCCTGGGACAGGTAAATGATTATTTTGAAGGCGGACAGAAGTATCTTCAATACTTAAAGCAGACGGTTGATGAAGATTTCTCAGGCATCCACATTGCGCTCGATTGTGCACATGGGGCCACTTCTCCGCTGGCAACACATCTATTTGCTGATCTTGATGCTGATCTTTCCATGATGGGAGCATCTCCTAACGGATTAAATATCAATGCAGGAGTCGGTTCTACTCATCCTGAGGCATTGTCTGCCTTTGTTAAGGAAAAAGAAGCCGATGTAGGTTTGGCTTTTGATGGAGATGGCGACCGTTTAATTGCCATTGATGAAAATGGCGATATTGTTGATGGCGACCAAATCATGTATATCTGTGGAAAATACATGAAGGAGCAGGGAAGACTTAAGCAAAACACAGTTGTTTCCACTGTGATGAGCAACCTTGGATTTTATAAAGGGCTTGAAGCCAACGGTGTAGAAAGTGTTCAGACAGCTGTAGGTGACCGCTATGTTGTGGAGGAAATGAAGAAGAACGGCTACAACCTTGGCGGAGAACAGTCAGGTCATATCATTTTCCTGGACTACATCACAACTGGAGATGGTCTTTTGACAGGCCTTCAGCTTGTTAACATCATGAAAGTAACCAAGAAGCCGCTATCTGAGCTTGCGAATGAAATGCAGAAATTCCCGCAGAAGCTTGTAAACATTCGTGTAACGGATAAGCATCATGTGACAGACAATGAAAAAGTGAAAGAAGTCATTGCGCAGGTTGAAGAAGAAATGAACGGAAACGGCCGGATTCTGGTACGTCCTTCCGGTACAGAGCCGCTTGTCCGCGTAATGGCGGAAGCCCCAACGGGTGAACTTTGCGCATCCTATGTAGAGCGCATCGCTGCTGTTGTTGAAAGTGAAATGGGATTAAAAGAATAAAAGCACAAATCATATGCATAAGGGAACTCCTGAACTCCCTTATGCATATTTTTATATATGGAGTTTACAGCCCCAACCAAATGGAAGGCTGGCAGCTGCCTTAACTTATCTGTTGACGGAAGTCTGACTTTGATGTATGATAATCCTGTTTTTGTATTTAGGAATACAGGACATCTTTATTCAAGAAGAGAAAGGTGGATCGTGAGAAATTAATTAAATATAAAGCGCCTGAACTGATCCTGGACGTAAGGATCAGTTGACGAGGAGGAGGTTTATCGAATGTTCGGCGGATGCCTCCCGGTTGAAAGCACAACCGATGATTTCTTCTTTAAAACATTCTGGCAACTGAATGCACAAAGAGAAGGGAATGCTAAAACTAAGAAACGCTCATTCAAGAGGCTGTAATGCCCCTGGAGCTGCGTATATAAAAAAACAGAGATAAGGGGCAGGACTGCCCCGAAAAGGCTTCTTGCCCCTTCATTATTAGGAGGAAAAGAAGTATGTGTGGTATCGTTGGATATATTGGAAACTTAGATTCAAAGGAAATTTTATTAAAGGGCTTGGAAAAGCTTGAATATAGAGGCTATGATTCAGCTGGCATCGCGGTTATGAATGATAACGGCGTTCAGGTTTTCAAGGAAAAAGGCCGTATTGCGGACCTTCGCAATATTGTTGATGAAGATGTGATGGCAAACACAGGGATCGGACACACCCGCTGGGCGACACACGGTGTTCCAAGCACAGTAAATGCTCACCCTCATCAAAGCAATTCCGGCCGTTTTACGCTTGTTCACAATGGCGTAATTGAGAACTATGACATCTTAAAACGCGAATATTTGCAGGGAGTTGCCCTTAAAAGTGATACAGATACAGAAATCATCGTTCAGCTGATTGAATTATTCGTGAACGAAGGTTCTAATACTGAAGAAGCGTTCCGCAAAACGCTGACACTTTTAAAAGGCTCTTATGCAATCGCCCTTTTGGATGCAGAAAACGCTGAAACGATTTTTGTTGCGAAAAACAAGAGTCCTCTTCTGGTTGGATTAGGTGAAACATTCAATGTAGTCGCTTCTGATGCAATGGCGATGCTGCAAGTTACAGATCAATATGTTGAACTAATGGACAAAGAAATCGTTATTGTCACAAAAGATGCTGTTAAAATTCAGACGCTGAATGGCGAGGAAATTAGCCGTGATCCGTATACGGCTGAATTGGATGCAAGCGATATCGAAAAAGGAACATATCCTCACTACATGCTGAAAGAAATCGATGAGCAGCCTTTAGTGATGCGCAAAATCATCCAGAAGTATCAAAATGAAAATGGCGAGCTGACAATCGACCAGGAAATCGTTGAAGCGATGAACGATGCAGACCGCATTTATATCATTGCTGCCGGGACTTCTTATCATGCAGGTCTTGTTGGAAAGCAGTTCATTGAAAAAATCGCAAAAATCCCAGTAGAAGTTCATATTTCAAGTGAGTTTGGCTATAATATTCCGTTGCTTTCAGAGAAGCCGCTATTTATCTTTATTTCTCAAAGCGGCGAGACAGCAGATAGCCGTGCCGTACTTGTAAATGTGAAGAAAATGGGCCATAAGGCGTTAACCATTACAAACGTTCCAGGTTCAACTCTATCACGTGAAGCAGATTACACATTATTGCTTCATGCCGGTCCTGAAATTGCGGTTGCTTCTACAAAGGCATATACAGCCCAGATTGCTGTATTATCCATTCTTGCAGAAGTTACAGCGAAGAGCCGCGGATTGGAATTGGACTTCAACCTTGTTCAGGAGCTAGGCATTGTTGCTAACGCAATGGAAGTCCTTTGCGATGCAAAGGAAGAGTTCGAGGATATAGCACGCAAATTCCTTTCTACTACACGCAATGCGTTCTTTATTGGCCGTGGGATCGACTACTATGTTGGCCTTGAAGGTGCACTTAAGCTGAAGGAAATTTCATATATTCAAGCTGAAGGCTTTGCAGGCGGAGAATTAAAGCATGGAACCATTGCTTTAATCGAGAATGGTACGCCAATCATTGCCCTGGCAACTCAAGAAAGTGTTAACTTAAGCATTCGCGGCAACGTCAAAGAGGTTGTTGCCCGAGGAGCAAACCCTTGCATCATTTCCATGAAAGGGCTGGAAACAGAAGAAGACAGCTTTATCATTCCGGAAGTGAACGAGCTATTGACACCTCTTATCTCTGTAATACCTTTACAATTAATCTCTTACTTTGCTGCGCTGCACCGTGAGTGTGACGTAGATAAGCCGCGTAACCTGGCTAAGTCGGTTACTGTGGAGTAAGGAAAGTCTGTACTGAAAATAATGCTGGATCAGTAAAGTCGGGGATGCCGAATTGAAAACTGCTGCTCCACAACATTCATACTGTCTGATCAAAAAAGACCCAATCCAACTACAGGATTGGGTCTTTTTTTAATAAGAAATTGCATATCATTCAGCATTCATATAAACAGTAAAAATTTTGCCGTCTAATGTAAATAAAATGAAGGAAGTTAAGGATTTAGTCAGGATTTACAACCGTTTTCTTAAAGGGTATGATTTTTATAGATAGATAATAGATAATAGATAATGGGAGCGGAATAATGAAAGAATTAACATTCAAATCTTACGACCAATTTCTCCAATTTAACGAGCATAAGGCGATGGAAAAAGCGATCATGAAAGGACTTCAAGGTGATGAGCTAGTAAAATTCAAACTTGAGTTCCTGCAAAGAGCCAAAACAATGTGGAAAGAGTATGATTGTGATCTTTGGATTCAAAAACACGGATATGTCATCATAAATGTATGGAAAGACGGCAGCGGCAAAAGAAAAGTTACGAGAGGAAGGCCAAAAAAACTTGATTCTGAAAAATATTTACACACTGTTCATGTAAGGCTGGATGAGGAAACGTATCGGCAGCTCACGAATCACTGCCAGGAGAATCAGATCGACGTATCGGAAGCTATTCGGGTTCTAATTAAAACACTATAGTGGCAAGCAAATGGGAGTTTCAACTTTTCTGTTTGAATCTCCTTTTAATGTGAGCTTCCTACTATATCTTAAAGTGAGAATAAATTTAGACAATTGCCGGAATTTACAATCTGCCTCTTTTCTTTTATTATTTTTTGTGATACATTAATTGTGGTGGCAAGTTGATAATCATTTTCAATAAACCAAAAAGTTATACATATCAAGGTTCTTTTTTTTGCTATTAGATGATAATGATTATCATTCTTTTAAAAATAGTTTTATAGAGTTACTCCTATTCCTTAACTTGGAATAATGATTTTTTCAATTGTTGATTGATAATAAACATGTTATGAGGGTTATTAATGAGATTATGGATGTTAGGAATTGCAGCCATCGTTCTGTCTTTTATCTCGCTATTTATCGGAGCAATAGATATAACGCCAAAGGATCTGCTCAATTGGGAATCAGATGAAACACATATTTTCCTTATCAGCCGCATCCCACGGTTATTAGCGATAATATTAGCGGGGGCAGGGATGAGTATTGCCGGTTTAATTATGCAGTCTTTAAGCCGAAATAAGTTTGTATCACCAACAACTGCTGGAACTTTGGATGCAGCAAAACTGGGTATTTTAATTTCCATGCTGTTTTTTACGAATGTAACCTATACACAGCAAGTTATTTTTAGTTTTGCCTTTGCTTTAGCAGGTACATTTCTCTTCATGCAGATTTTAGATCGTATAAAATTTAAAGATGTTATCTTTGTTCCGTTAATTGGAATTATGTATGGAAATATACTATCTTCTATTACAACGTTCTTTGGATATGAAGCGGATCTGCTGCAAAATATATCTTCCTGGCTTATGGGAAGTTTCACTTTGATTATTGCTGGCCGTTATGAGCTTTTATATGTTAGTATTCCAGCTATTATTCTAGCGTATCTTTATGCGAATAAATTTACAGTTGCCGGAATGGGTGAAGATTTTGCGAGAAATCTTGGTTTAAGCTATAAGCTAGTACTAAATATTGGTCTGGTCCTTGTTGCGGTTATATCGACAACGGTTGTCCTTACTGTCGGGGTAATTCCATTTCTAGGACTCATAGTTCCCAATATTGTCTCCTTATATTTAGGTGACAACCTGCGCAAAACAATTCCGCATACAGCGGTGTTAGGGATTGTCTTCTTATTAATATGTGACATTCTAGGGCGCATCATCATTCATCCTTATGAAATTCCAGTTAATGTAACAGTGGCAGTGATAGGCAGTGCAATCTTCTTAACGATGCTGCTTAGGGGGAGAGCATATGCGAAATAGTACAAAACTGATGATTTTAGCAGCTATTGCTCTTGTGTTTATTTTGTTATATGGCTTTTATGATATTAAAGGCGGCTTTGATTATGCCTTTCCTAAGCGTATGCTCAGAGTTACAGCGATGGTTATAACAGGAATCGCAATTGCTTATTCTACAGTTGTGTTCCAGACAATTACACATAACCGTATTTTGACACCTTCTGTTATGGGCCTTGATTCTATGTATCAAGTAGTACAAACATTAATCTACTTCTTTGCAGGGTCGATGTCAGTGTGGGTGTTAAATAAATACTTAAACTTTGGCGCAGCCATTTTTGCCATGGTCGTTTTTGCCCTGATTTTATATCGATTTTTGTTCAGGGCTGATAAGCATCCCATCTATTTTCTTCTATTAATAGGGATGATTATAGGGACACTTCTGGGAAGCTTTGTCACATTCCTGCAAGTATTGATAGATCCAGTCGAATATTTGAGTCTTCAAAGCCGGTTGTTTGCGACCTTTACAAACGTAAAGGCTGAGTTATTATTTATTTCAATTGGCATCCTATTTCTTGCATTTCTCTATGGCTACCTTATTATGGATAAACTGGATGTTATGTCACTGGGCCGCGAAAATGCGATAAATCTTGGCATTAATTATGACGGCATGGTAATGAGAATTTTAATTTTATCGTCTGTTTTAATTGCCACATCTACAGCGCTTGTCGGACCAATTACATTTTTTGGATTAATTGTTGCCAATCTCTCCTATCAATATCTGGTGACATATAAACACTCCATCCACATATTAGGGGCGAGCTTGATCAGTATTATTGCATTGGTCGGCGGTAATTTCCTTGTGGAACATATTTTTGAGTTGCGTACAACATTAAGTGTCATTATTAACTTTATCGGCGGTATTTACTTTATTTATCTATTACTTAAGGAAAGTAGGGCAGCAGGATGATTGAAATCAAAGGATTAACAAAACAATTTGGTAAAAAGCCTGTTGTAGAGGATGTTACAGTCACAATCGAGCCGGGGACCATCACCTCTTTTATTGGACCGAATGGTGCTGGTAAATCAACACTTCTTTCTATGGTAAGCCGTTTATTAGAAGCAGATACAGGTGAGGTATTACTCGATCAGAATAATGTGAAAAAGTGGAAGTCTTCGGATTTTGCAAAGAGAGTATCCATTTTGAAACAAGCCAATTACCTTAATGTGAGATTGACAGTGCGTGAGCTTGTGTCATTTGGGCGCTATCCCTATTCAAGAGGTCGCTTAGCGGCTGAAGACGAAAAGTTTGTTGATCAAGCCATTGAATATATGAATTTAGCTGATATGGAAGGCAAATATTTAGATGAATTATCAGGTGGTCAAAAGCAACGGGCGTTCATTGCAATGGTCATTGCTCAGGATACGGATTATATCCTGCTGGATGAGCCTTTAAATAACCTGGATATGAAGCATTCAGTTCAAATTATGAAAATTTTGCGCAAGCTGGTTGATGAACTTGGAAAGACAGTTGTCATTGTTTTGCATGACATAAATTTTGCATCTGTTTATTCTGATCGTATCGTAGCGTTGAAAAATGGCCGGCTGATGAAAAATGGGCCGACCAGTGAAATCATAAATTCTGATGTGCTTCGTGAAATTTATGATATGGATATTCCAATTCAAGAACAGAATGGCTGCAGAATTTGTGTCTATTTTAATTCACATACGTAAACAATGAAGTATTAAATATACCTGGAGAAATCTATTGGATTTCTTCAGGGATTAGCTTTTTTGTGTAAGATTATTGAAAAATTGGAAGATAATTTAAAAAAATATCAAAAAGTTATTGACTAATAAAGATTATTCAATAATAATTATCATCATGATTGATAATGATAATCAATATCAAATAATAAATGAAAAGGGAGAGTTAAGAAAGATGAAAAAACTATTTTATGCATTGTTAGCAGCTATGGTATTATTGCTTGCCGCATGTGGTTCTAACGAAGAAGCTTCAAAAGAAGAATCAACTGATAAAGGTGCAGAGGAAGAAACAAATGGAGCTGGAACAGAAGGAAGCTCTGCTTATCCAATGACGGTATCTCCAACAGTTGCCTCAACTGAAGGCAATGAGGGTGGTACAACTAATTTTGAAGATGTGAAATTTGAAAAGATGCCAGAAAAAATTGCTGTATTCGATTATGGTTTCTTAGATACATTAGATGCTCTAGGTGTTGAAGGAATTGTTGGGGTTGCAAAAGATTCTACCCTGCCAGCTCACCTTGAAAAATACGCATCTGATGAGTATAAAAGCGTTGGTGGATTAAAGGAACCTTTACTTGAAGATATCGCTGAAATGGATCCGGATGTAATCTTTATCTCTGGGCGTCAGTCAGCATTCTATGAAGAATTAAAGGAAATCGCTCCTGTCGTGTTTGTTGGTACTTCTGAGACTGATTACTGGAACACATTCCAATCTTCTGTAGATCTAGCGGCGAAAATGTTTGATAAAGAAGCAGAAGCTGAAGAATACATGGCAAAATATGATTCAGCTTTAGAAGAAATCAAAGCTTTAGCTGGAAACTACGAAACCTCTCTAGTTACAATGTACAATGAAGGTAAATTATCAGGTTTTGCAACAAACTCCCGTTTCGGCTACATTTATGACATTTATGGATTCAAGCCGGTAACAGAAGATATCGAGTCTTCTTCTCACGGTTCTAACTTCGGTTTTGAAGCCGTCCTGGAATTTAACCCACAAGTGCTATTTGTAATTGACCGAACAGCAGCTACTGGTGGCGACTCTAATATTGAAGCTGATATGGAAAACGACATCATTAAGAAAACTGATGCCTTTAAAAATAAAAGAATCGTTTACTTAGATGGACCTCTATGGTACCTAAGCGGAGGCGGTTTACAATCCGAGCTTGCTAAAATTGAAGAAGTTTTAGCTGAGTTGAAATAAACTATGTAAGGGACTGTCCAGAATGTCAGTGAAAACTGACCCTCTGGCAGTCCCTTTTTATTGACTGGTTGTATACATGTGTATACAATTTAAAATGATGCATCGTATACATGTGTATACGAAGAAAGGCGGCTTACTATGAATAACGAAAAACATAGAGTTCGTGGTGAAAACAGACATCAAAAAGATGGTCATGAACGAAGGGATCGCGGTGCAAAAACATTTCGCAGAGGAAGAGCCCTTACCTTTTTAGAGAGAATGAGCCTTAAACGCTCTGCACTAAAGAAACAATTAGAAACACCAGAGCTGCAATCAATTAATCCGATCCTAGTCGGGGAACTAAAAGCAATTGATATGGTGATCAGCGAATTCGTACAGTTATTTGAGCTTTACGAATTTGAAGAAGGGGAAGCAGTAAATAGCAAAACGGAAGACAAGGAAGATTCCAATGAAGAGAAAAAATAAAAAGGGGCGGGGAAAATGAAACAAATTAACAGATATATCGATTCAGTTTTTTACAGCCAAGATGATATTTTAGAGGAGGTTCTTAATTCCATAAAAGAGAACGGTATGCGATCCATCTCAGTATCTCCTTCTACTGGTAAGCTTCTTACGCTGCTAGTATCCATGTCAGGGGCAAAAAATGTCCTGGAGATCGGGGCCCTTGGGGGGTATAGCGGGATTTGCTTAGCCAGAGGGCTCGATCGGTCAGGAACATTAACTTCCCTTGAACTTATGGAGAGCTACGCAGAATTAGCGAATACTAATCTGTCTAAAGCCGGTTTTGGCAGTCAAGTATCATATTTAACCGGACCAGCTCTGCAAAGTCTCGAACAGCTTGTTAGCGATAATAGACAATTTGATTTTTTCTTTATCGATGCAGATAAAGAAAACTACGAAAACTATCTAAATTATTGCATCAGACTAGCGGAAAATGGAGCATTAATTGTTTGTGATAATGTATTGGCCAGAGGCACTGTAGCAGACGAGAGTGCTGAACCTGAACGTCATACTGAATTCATGAAAAAATTTAATGAAACAGTGGCTAACCATCCTCAATTGGAATCTGTGCTTATTCCTATTGGTGATGGGCTGACTATCTCAAAAGTAAAAAAATAAAAACATTATTCGCAATCTATATAAGGTAAATATGCACCATACACAAAAAGCAGGATGCTTGCTAAAGCATTCTGCCTTTTATTGTTTAAACCTCATAGTAATGGAGAAGCAGATAAGCAATCCATCTGCAATGAGGGTTGTTTCTGATATTTGTAATCAGCCCTTTTACGATAGCAGGATTCAAGCTGCGCTCCTGTATATCCTCCTTTAGCAGGATGAGGGATTCCTTTTCAATCGAGTCTTCTAATTCCTCTATTTTTTGCTCCATAATTTCAATTAGTTGCCCGTGAGTCATCTCTTCATGTCCCGTCTTCCTGAACATCTCGTAAAGCTCGTCGGTTATAAACGGGATAGTCGAATTGTTTGCAAGAAGTTCTGTTTTCTCTGCAAGTGATCTGCACAGAAGGTCCAAATCCAAAGGCACATTGAAAAATAAAAATAAGTGAGAGTACACATGCATAAAGCCTTTGATGCAATAGATTAAATCGTATTTGGTATGCTGGACACTTTCTCCATATAACTGATCAAGCATGGATAGGGTGATATCATCGATTAATTGGTCAAAGTGCCGCCCTTTTGATATAAGCTCTTCGTTAAATGTATGTGCCTGTTCTTTAATAAAAATCTTGGCAAAGTCTGAATGCTTTTGAAAGGAGTGGAATGTGGTATAAAAAAACTTTCTTAAAAGCTCTTTTCCCGTGTTATTCGAGTCTTTGACTATATGGTCAATATCTGAAACAAATTGCTCCATAAAATGATCAATCAAGGCCATGATCAGTTCATCTTTTGATTTGAATGATAAGTAGAAAGCTCCTTTGGAAATACCGGAGTGCTCTGTGATCTGCTGTACAGATGTAGCTTCAAACCCTTGCTTCGCAAAGAGTTCTAAAGCGCTTTCCATAATTAATTGCTTTTTGCTCATGTAATGGTGTCACTCCTTTTTGATTGACAAATGACCAACCAGTCATTATTATATGTAATTGAGTCTAACAAGTCAATTAAGGGTAGGTGCACAAGTGAAAGGTTTAGTGAATTTCGTCCTGCAGAATAAACTTGCAGTCTGGCTGTTAACAATTATTATCACGGTATCTGGCATCTATTCAGGTACGCGGATGAATATGGAGACCATTCCGGATGTCTCAATCCCTTACTTAATGGTAATGGACGTATATCCGGGGGCGACTCCTGAAAAAGTGATGGAAGATGTGTCCATCCCAATTGAAAAGGCCGTAGAAGGCCTTGAAGATGTTAAATCAGTTTACTCAAATTCATATTCTAACATGTCAAATATCCAAGTGGAATATGACTATGGTATTGATATGGACGAGGCCAAGCGGGCTCTCCAATCAGCTCTTGATACAGTGGAGCTGCCGGAAGGAGCACAGGAACCTTCCATCACGGCTATCAGCATGAATATGATGCCGGTTGCTGCACTGAGTGTAAGCAGTAAATCAGAGGATATTGTTGAGTTAACCTCAACTGTAGAAGATATTATACTTCCAAAAATTGAAAAAATTGATGGTGTAGCCTCAGCGACCATCACTGGTCAGCATGTGGAAGAGGTGCAGCTCACATACAACGAAGAAAAACTGGCTGAGCTGGAACTGACTGAAGATAAAGTAAAGGAAATGATTCAGGCAAGCAACATGGCTGTATCATTAGGACTTTACGAGTTTGAGGAAGGAGAACAGGCTGTCGCAGTAGACGGCAAGTTCATGACCGAGGATGAATTAAAGAACATGCTCATCCCGGTAACACCAACCGCACAAAACCAGTCACCTTTTGTGAAGCTGAGTGACATTGCCGAGATTGATACCGTCGGCAGAGTGCAATCTGTTTCCCGCACAAATGGCAATGATGCCATTGCGATCCAAATTGTAAAAGAACAGCAGGCAAACACCGTTGAAGTGGTCAACAGTGTCAAAGATTTAATCAAGGAAGAAAAAGAAAAGGTCGAGGGTCTCGTTATAGATCTTTCACTTGACCAGGGTAAGCCAATTGAAGAATCTGTTTCAACCATGATTGAAAAAGCCGTGTTTGGCGGGCTGATCGCAGTCTTGATTATTTTACTGTTCCTGCGTGATTTTAAATCCACGATTATTTCAATCGTATCTATTCCAGTTTCGATTTTCATGGCTTTGCTGCTGTTGAACTGGATGAATATTACCTTGAACATTATGACGCTTGGAGCCATTACGGTTGCGATCGGCCGAGTAATTGATGACTCTATCGTTGTGGTTGAAAATATTTACCGCCGCCTGCATTTAAAAGAAGAAAAACTAACAGGGCGGGCACTTATTCGTGAAGCTACGATCGAGATGTTCAAGCCAATCCTTTCCTCGACATTAGTAACGGTTGCTGTATTCGCACCGCTCATTTTTGTAGGAGGTATGGTCGGCGAGCTGTTTATGCCATTCGCATTGACGATGACGTTTGCGCTTGGTGCTTCACTCCTTGTAGCTATTACAATCGTTCCAGCGCTGTCTCACTTCTTGTTTAGGAAGAAACTGTACAGTGAAAAAACGGAAGGCAGCCATAAAGAAGCTGGAAAACTATCAAAATGGTATAAAGGCATTCTTGAGAAATCTCTTAATCATAAGATTATTACATCCATCATTGCGGTAGTATTGCTGGCGGGCAGCGTAGCTCTGACACCAATGATCGGATTCAGCTTTATGGGCAGTGAAGAAGAGAAAGTGATGTATCTAACATACACACCTGAAGCTGGAGAACTTAAAGATGAAACATTAAAGAACGTTGAAGCAGTAGAAGAAGAGATGCTAAAGCGTGATGATATTGACATCGTTCAAATATCTGTAACCGAAGAAGCGGATCAAATGTCTGCCATGATGGGCGGAGGAGCAGGCGGAGCCCTAATGTACCTGATCTTTGACCCTGAAATGGATAATTTCCCTGAAGTCCGTGAAGAAATAGAAGATTATGTGTTTAATATCGGACAATCAGGTGAATGGAAGAGCCAGAACTTCTCTTCTATGTCCGGTTCAACCAATGAAGTCAGCTACACATTCTACAGTGAAGATTTAGATAAACTGAATGATTCTGTCAAAATGGTAGAAGACGTAATGCAGGAAAATGAGGAATTAGAGGATGTTTCTTCAAGTGCAGAAGACGCATATGTTGAATATACCTTCAATGTTGAGCAGGATGAACTGCTGCAGTATGGTCTGACAGCCGGACAAATTGTCATGATGCTGAATCCGTCAAACACCAAGGATGTTCTGACAACGATTGAAAAAGACGGTGAGACGCTTGAAGTCATTGTCCAGCAGGAGCAAGCGGAACAGCCGAAATCCATTGATGATATCCTGGCAACACAGGTGCCGACAGCGATGGGTACAACTATGCCTCTTTCCGAGCTGGTTACAGTGAAAGAAGGTACAACGCATAATACGCTTGCCCGCAGTAAAGGCGAGTACTACGCAACCGTGTCAGGTACGGTGAAGGGCGATGATATTTCAAAGGCTACTTCTAAAACAGATGAAGCGATTGATGAATTGGATCTGCCTAAGGGTGTAACAGTCGGAGTTGCGGGCGTTCAGGCAGATATGACTGAGACGTTCACACAGCTTGGCGCTGCGATGCTTGCAGCCATTGCGATTGTGTACTTCATTCTGGTTGTTACATTCCGTGAAGGAGTGGCGCCATTTGCGATTCTCTTCTCCCTTCCATTTGCCGTGATTGGTTCTTTCGTTGGCTTATTGATTGCTGGCGAAACCATTTCTGTGTCGGTCATGATGGGACTATTAATGCTAATTGGTATTGTCGTAACCAATGCCATCGTTCTGGTGGACCGGATCATCCATATGGAACGTGACGGTCTGGTCATGAGGGAAGCGGTGCTGGAAGCAGGAGCAACCCGACTTCGCCCAATCCTGATGACAGCCATTGCGACAATTGGTGCATTAATTCCATTGGCCATCGGATCTGGCGGCGGAGGGCTTATCTCCAAAGGCCTTGCGATTACCGTTATCGGCGGTCTGACAAGTTCGACGCTATTGACCCTTATTATTGTGCCAATCGTGTACGAAGTATTATCTAAAATGTTTAAGAAAAATCGCAGAGAAATTGAAGAAAACTAAAAAGAAGCCCTGCAGGTTTAAAAGCCTGCAGGGCTTTTGCGTTTCTTCTGCGATTTTAGCTGGAATTAAATTTTCTATGAATTTGCGGTGTCTTTCATTGCCAATATCAAATATTTTAGAGCCTGTGCAAGGATATCAGTCAAAATACCCTTTTATCGGTCACCTCACCACCATAGATATCGGTCACTTCGCGTCAAATCAGCTTTCCAGCCAGATCATAGTGAAAACAATACTCAAACTCTGACCAAAATCTTACATTCCCCTAATAAAATCCCTCTTTTCTTTTACAAGATCCACCCTTGCAAACAGAAGTGCATACATAAAAGTAAAAATAAGATACGATAAGCCAATAATCAGGCTAAGAGTCCTCGGGTCAAAAATCTCCAGCAGGAATCCTGCTGCACCCATGGAGATAGCCAGGGAAAGGTTTGAAACCATCTGCATTAAACCAAAAAAGGTTCCCTGTCTTGATCGGGGTATGAATTTCATCATGACCGTGTCCAGGCAGATGTTGCCAAGGCCGCCTGCAAAGGTGATCAGCACAACAGTGAAAAGTGCTGTATAAAAGCTTGGTGCGAGGCTTAATAAAATATGGCCAGTGCCTTCTAAAGCGATAAAGATGATTGCGAGTACAAGAAGGCCTTTCTTGATCATATGAGAAAAGAATGAACTTAGAATAAGCCCAATCCCCAGTGCTCCATACATAAATCCAACGCCCAATTCTCCCATATCAAAAACCTCCAGACCATAAATGCTTACAAGAATATTGTCAATACCATTGGCGAGCGGCATGGTCAGCATCATGATAAAAAAGGCAATCAGTGCAGAAGAGCCAAGTATAAGTCTCGCTGGCGAAATGGCAGCGGATGTTTTCGTTCTTTCTCTATTTTCCTCAGAGACAGCCGGGAAAACCATCCTGGAGATTAGATATGCTGATAACAGGAAGGTAAGGCTGTTAATCATGAAAGCGGCATTGTTACCTAGAAAGTAGGCGAGAATTCCGCCTGTGCTTGATCCAATAATGAGGACGGCCCCGATCATGACTTGTTCAATCGCGTTTACAAATATGAGCCTATCTGACTTTACAAGGGCAGGTATCGCAGACATCCTGGCTGGTGAGTAGATGGCTTCTCCCGTTGCGATTAGGAGTGCACTTGCGTAAACAATCCATAAATCCCCTGCCTCCCTTACGAAAAGCAGCGCCAGGACAGCAGGCACTCTCAACAAGTCTACTGCCACGAGAATGGCCTTTTTGGAAAAACGGTCTGCCAGCATTCCGCCTATTGGAGCAATGAAGAAAAAAGGTGCCATGCGAATGGCGAATAACAGCCCAATTGCTACTCCGGAACCTGTTACGTGGTATAGAAGTGCAAGCAGCGCAACCTGTGTAAATCGATTTCCAATTCCATTAATGACACCAGCCCAAAAGAGCTTTTGATAATTTGCTTCCTGTTTCCATACAGTCCAATTTGTCATTTTTTCCGCACCTCTGCGAATGTTGATTCGATATATATCTAATTAGATTATATTCGAATTAGTTTGTTTGCACAATCAATAATTTTACGTTTTTTTGTAGCGATGAAACTTTATCTTTTGGATAATCGTAAAGATTATTAAGGAGGCGGGTATGATGAAATTAATTTTCGAGGTTCTATTTCTATTAATCGTTATCTATTACAGCTATCATTACATTATTTTAATAGCACAAATGAAGAAACCTGCCCTTATTCCTTTTGACAGGACTGACCTGAAAACAGTAAGGAAATTCCCCCAGAAATCTGCGGATGCCCCTGTTATCTCAAAAAACAAGCTGGGACTAACGATGTATGCTGTCATGCTGGCTTTTCTAATCGCTATGTTTATATTCGGAAAATATAATATGAAATTCAGCTGGACGTATCTCTATCTTCTGTTTATCCCTTTAATTAATGCCAAGGATCTGCTGAATGTATTTGCTGTCTATGATGACGGCTTTATAAGCGGAAGCAAGTTTGTTCCATGGAAAAAGCTGCAATCCTTCCATTTCAAAAAAATCGATCTGAATCATAAATACTATGGTTATTCTCAAGAAGTAAATGAAGGCTATGAACTTATACTTAAAACAAAAATGGGCAGCCATAGCCTTGTTGTAACGGAAAAGGAAATGAAAGAAAGGCTTGCGTGTATTTTCGAAGAGCAGGTGAAAGAGGGATAAGGAGTTCTACAGTTATTCACTGAGTTGATTGGAGCGGAAGGTGCTAATCCAGCGAAAATGCTATCGCATTTTCTTCGTCGGTGTTTTCTCGAGGAAGCATATTCAACGTCCTGTGGGAGAAGTGGGACAGGTGAGACCCCACAGACGCGGAGCTCGACCGAGGCTTAGTGCCCGCCCCACGGAAAGCGAGTGCCTCGTGCTGAAATCAACGGGCAATATTTGGGGGAAGAAACGTAAAAAGTTTTAAAACGTCCTTTTGTTGGTATTTATATAATAAAACATCAGGAAAGGATCAAGAGAGATGAAAGAAATTACCGTAACTGTTGACTATGAAGGTTTAAAATATCAAACGAATATCATTACAAATAAAGAAGCCGGCGACGAGGAAATTTTAAAGCAGGCAGAAGACCAGATCAAAAGACAGTTGAGTAATTAAGAATAAAAATTACCCCCTTAATCAGAAGATAAGGGGGTTAATTGTGGGTCAATGCAATTTTTGATTTAGTTTTTGCTGCAGCAATTCAATTTTATTCGGCAGGACAAATAAGTACTCTATTAAACTCTCTAAGAGCTCCATCAGCAAAGAGGCCATTTCCTGATCAATATCTTTTTCGAGATCAAGCATCTGGTAAAAGGCGCTGCCTGGCTGTGCCAGCTGGCTTAAAGATTGCAGAGGCCTTGCTAAATCAACATGCTCTGGCAGCTGTTCAAACTGCTTTGAAAGGTTTTGCCCCTTGACCTCTTCGCCGAGGAAGTTCTTTAGTATGCTTTCAAGTACCCGTTTGGACATCACGGCAGTAGCAACCGTATCTTTGGAATAGCTGACATTTAAAGCCGACCGGTAGGCTCTTGTCAGGTCTCCCGGCACTTCCTTTATTTTCTCAAGCTGAGTCAGGAGCTCTTTCGCTGAATTGGGATCATAGATATAGAGAATAGTCTCGTCGCTCGATTGTTCAGCTTGATTAAGAATCATGATAAAAACCGATTCCTTTTTGCAGGCAGAACAACCTCCATGTGAAAGTATACTGGACTTGCTTGTATGATTATAATTTGCCTTTATCGTAAAAAGGCTCGGTTTACTGCATTTAGGGCACTCGCATTGGACACTTGATGGTATCTTCCTATAACCAAATTGACTATGAGAAATAATTTGTGCTGGCAACACTCTTCTCATTATCATTTCCCCCCGCTAGGTTTCTGTTTTTCCATTCCATTACATTTAAGTATAACTTTGAAAAATAATTCAGACAAACCTGAAAAATCTGGAATTTATTCAATTCAGATCCAGTATTGAAATGTGAAAGCTGCTGCCACTATCTATATAAACGCAAAAAAGGAGCTCATCCCATTCTTGGGAAAAGCTCCTTTTTCTTTATCCTTTATAAGGGTTATTGCGGTTCTCCCTTACATTATTAAAATCATAAGCATCTCTGTAGCGGGTATCCACATCATCGTTGTAGGCCGAAACAGTACGGTCTGTATAGTCATCTGTTGTCGTGTCGTCAAGCTTTTCGCTTAGCGGACGGTTTGAGTCCAGATTCTCATCTGTCCAAACACTGCTGCTGTTTCTGGCGTTATCCTTAAAAGCATTCGTTCCGCGGTCAAGCTCCCCGGGGTTTAAAGGATCAGCGTTTGTATAGGTTGTCCGGTCTCCTTCCAGAACAGAACGATTTGTATCTGTATAGCCGTCAGTAAAATCGGTGGATTTAGTTTCAGGGTCGACTAACACAAGAATTTTCCCTGATTTGACATCAGCTTCATAACGATGTGCTTCCTCTTCAGGAATACCCATGCCGATAAGTGCTCCTGCAATACCGCCGGCACCTGCGCCAACAGCAGCTCCTGTTAATGTAGCAGCGATTGGTCCGGCTGCCACAATCGGCCCGATACCGGGAATCGCCAATGCGCCTACACCGGCCAGAAGACCTGTTAGTCCTCCAAGAATTCCGCCTGTTGCCGCTCCGGCAGCTAATCCTTCTTCCGTTTTTGTGCCTGTTTCTTCTGTAACGGCATCTACATCATCTTTATTTTTGCTGATTACGGAAATGTCTTCAGGGCGGTATCCCTCCGCTCTTAACTTTTCAACCGCTTGAATGGCTTCTTGCTCTGTATCATATGCACCTACAATATGCTTGTTTGTTGCCATGTTCATCATCCTCCTTATAATTTATTGCTTATCTATTGGTGTACATACCTTTTTCATCACATCCATAAACCGCGTGGATAAAATTACTAATAATTTCCCCTTGACTAATAAGTGGCTTGACCTGTAACTGCATAATCGGTAGTTTAAAAATAGAATAGTTACAAGGAAGGTTGGTTCGCTTTGAATAAACTTTATTATGAAGATCCATATATCCAAACATTTGAAACGGAACTTGTCTATCAGGGAGAAGATGACAAGGAAAAGATATATGCCGTCCTGAAAGAAACGGCCTTTTACCCAACTGGCGGAGGACAGCCTCATGATGAGGGAACACTTAATGGCGTAAAAGTGTTGGATGTTGAAGAAGCGGAAGGGGAAATCCGTCATTATTTAGAAAGGGAATTGGACCCCTCCATTTCCAGTATCTCAGGAGAAATAGATTGGAACAGACGGTTTGACCATATGCAGCAGCATGCAGGACAGCATATTTTATCGGCTGCCTTTGAAGAGCTTTACGGCTATAAAACGGTCAGCTTTCATTTAGGTAAAGAAACATTAACCATTGATCTGGATATCAGTGAATTACCGGTCCGGCATGCAGAAGAAGCGGAGAGGCTGGCGAATCGCATCATTCTTGAGAACCGGCCAATAGAAGCCAGGTGGGTGAGTGCGGAAGAAGCTTCCCAATTTCCGCTCCGCAAGCAGCTGTCTGTCAGGGAAGACATTCGGCTTGTGATGATCCCGGAATTTGATTATAACGGATGCGGCGGAACCCACCCATCTTCAACCGGCCAGGTTGCCGGCATTAAAGTATTAGACTGGGAACGCCAAAAGAAGAAAATCCGTGTGCAGTTTATCTGCGGGAATCGGATCCTTGCGCAGCTTCAGAGCAAACATGAAATTACAAAAAATCTTAGTCAGCTTCTTAATGCATCAGAAGAGGACTTGCCTTCAGCAGCCAGCCGTTTGATTGAAAATGGGAAGAACCTGGAGAAACAGCTGGAAGCAGCAAAGGAAGCGCTGTTAGCTTATGAAGCAAAAGAATTGTTCATAGCAGGAAACGGGGAGTGTACCAGCAAGGTCTTTGAGGGACGATCCATCCAGGAGCTGCAGAAACTGGCCCGCCTAATCGCATCCCAATCTGAAAATGCTGTTGTTATCCTAATCAATGAAACCGCCGATAAACTTCAATTTGTTTGCGCCAGTGGAGCAGATTCCGGGTCTGATATGAAGGGCCTGGCTGCAGAACTTTTGCAGAAGATTAACGGAAAAGGCGGGGGGAATCCTCAATTTGCACAGGGTGGGGGAGACAAACTTATGAGCGGGGAGAACCTGCTTCAGTATGCACTGAGACTTGCAGGGCAAATCAGCTCTGAAAACTGATAATGTAATAATGAGAAGGAACAGCCTTAATTGATAAAATATTTAGAAAAGTATTGAAAAGTGATTGTAATACAGCTTCTGTTGTATTACAATTTTGGTACGGGCCATGCATTATAATGAATGTTTATGATAACCTCATAAACGCCTCATATAATATCCGGTTCTGCAGGAGGCAAGTTCATGTACAGACAAAATACCGTCTATATCATCGGGGACAGCAAAACATCATTGAACAATCCGATTATGCAAAAATACAATGGCTTCTTTATAGGTCTTGTAATTGACAGGGAAACAGATGAAATTGTAGATGCAGAATGTTCATCTACCATTAACTTAACCTCATTATTTATTAAATCAATATTTGTCGGCAAATCCATACTGGAAGCTGACAAGGTAACGGAAGAAATCGAAAGCCGCTACTTCGGCTCCTCTCAAAAGGCACTAATGGTTGCCTTTAAAAATGCCCATATAAAATATACACAAATTATGAATAAGTAGAGCTGCTTTTTCTGTTTTCCGCAGATGAAATCCAGCTATCAGAGAAAAGCATTATTTTCTCCGATAGCTGGATTTTTTGCATTCTGCCTGTATAAAAGGTAGATTACAGGCTAATTTTACAGAAAATATCAAATAATCTATAATATAAAACTATAACAATATAATATTTGGGGGATTTTTAATGAAGCTTTATCTATCGGTTGATATGGAAGGAATAACGGGTCTGGCTGATCACACACATGTTGACTCTTCGAAGCACAATTATGAACGCAGCAGGATAATCATGACTGATGAAGCAAATCATGTGGTAACAGCTGCCTTTGACGAGGGCTGCAGCGAGGTTATCGTAAATGACAGCCACTCGAAAATGAATAACCTGCTCATTGAAAGGATGCATCCAGAAACACAGCTGATTACTGGCGATGTGAAGCCATACTCAATGGTTCAGGGGCTTGATTCAACCTTTAGCGGTGCCATGTTTGTTGGTTATCATGCACGTGCTTCCATGAAAGGAGTTATGTCCCACTCCATGATATTCGGTGTAAGGCATATGTACATCAATGACCATGCCATTGGGGAAATGGGCTTTAATGCTTATGTGGCAGGTTATCATGGCGTACCTGTTCTCATGGTGGCCGGAGATGACCAGGCGGCTCTGGAAGCAGAAAAATTAATCCCGAATGTCACCACTGCGGTTGTAAAGGAAACGATTTCTCGCTCAAGCGTGAAATCGCTGACACCTGCAAAAGCCGGACAGCTTTTAAGAGAAAAAGCAGCAGAGGCTCTTAGCAGGAAGGAACTTGTAGAACCGCTTGTTCCGCCAGAAAACCCTGTATTGAAAATTGAATTTGCCAACTATGGCCAGGCTGAGTGGGCTGCTTTAATGCCTGGTGCAGAGATAGAAGAGAATACAACCATTGTCCGCTATCAGGCTAAGGATATTCTTGAAGCATACCAGGCAATGCTGGTGATGACTGAGCTGGCCATGAGAACTACATTCTGTTAGGAAGTGTTAATGAATGACTGGATACATAATAAAACGCCTTATCGCAATGGTCGTCACACTTTGGTTCATTATCACTCTGACTTTTTTCTTAATGCATTCCATACCGGGGTCGCCTTTTAATGAAGAAAGAAATACAAGTGAAGCGGTTCAGCGAAATCTGGAAAAATTCTACCATTTGGATGAACCGCTCTATGTCCAATATGGGATGTACTTGAAGTCCGTTGTGACATTCGACTTTGGGCCATCTATTAAAAAATCTTCCCAGACGGTTAATGAAATGCTCGGACGGGGCTTTCCGGTGTCTTTCGAACTGGGAATCGTCACATTGATCGTGGCGGTTTTTTCGGGAATTGCCCTCGGAATCATAGCTGCCCTCCGGCACAATGGCTTTATTGATTATTTAGCGATGACCATTGCTGTTCTGGGAATATCGGTGCCAAACTTTGTGCTTGCCACACTGTTAATTCAGCAGCTTGCTGTCAACCTGGCAATCCTGCCGGTGGCTACCTGGTCAAGTCCGAAGCATATGATACTGCCGACTCTGGCGCTTGCGACAGGGCCCATGGCGATTATCGCCCGTCTGACACGTTCAAGCATGCTGGAGGTGCTGACGCAGGATTACATAAAAACGGCCAAAGCAAAAGGCTTATCACCAGTGAAAATTGTGTTTAAGCATGCACTGAGGAATGCCCTCCTGCCTGTCGTAACTGTATTGGGATCCTTGGCAGCAAGCATTTTGACAGGTACGTTTGTCATTGAAAAAATCTTTGCCATTCCTGGAATGGGAAAGTATTTTGTAGAAAGCATCAATACACGTGATTATCCCGTCATAATGGGGACCACCGTTTTTTACAGTTCAATATTGATTATTATGCTGTTCCTTGTGGACATTGCATATGGAATTTTAGACCCGAGAATTAAGCTTCACAAAAAGGAGGCGAGCTAATGGAACTGCGCAAACAGCATGATAACCGCAACCTTGCACCCGATATTCCGGATGACTGGTTTGTGCCTAAGGCCAAGGACCAGGATGCAGCGGAAGCAGTTGTAAGGCCGAGCCTTTCCTATTGGCAGGATGCATGGCGCCGGCTTTTGAAAAATAAGCTGGCAATGGCAGGGCTATTCTTTCTTATTGCTTTAGCCTTTATGTCTATTTTTGGACCCATGCTTTCCCCGCATAGTGTATCTGAGCAGTCTCTGACTAATCAGAACCTTCCGCCATCATCGAAGTATTGGTTCGGCACTGACGAGCTGGGCAGAGATGTATTCGCCAGAACATGGTATGGTGCAAGAATTTCCTTATTCGTGGGAATCGTTGCTGCCATGATTGATTTTGCAATCGGAGTCATCTATGGCGGGATTGCCGGCTATAAAGGCGGCAGAACAGATAATGCCATGATGAGGGTTGTGGAAATTCTTTATGGACTTCCTTATTTGCTTGTTGTTATTTTAATCAGCGTCGTAATGGGACCTGGTTTGTTCACTATTATATTTGCCCTTTCTGTGACGGGCTGGGTTGGGATGGCCCGGATTGTCCGCGGGCAGGTTCTGCAGATTAAGAACTATGAATTTGTACTGGCATCAAAGACTTTTGGGACAAAAACTTCGAGGATTATTAAGAAAAACCTGCTTCCGAATACGATGGGCCCTATTATTGTACAGATGACACTTACCGTTCCTTCAGCCATCTTTGCAGAGGCTTTCCTGAGCTTTCTGGGATTAGGCATTCAGCCTCCTTTTGCCAGCTGGGGATCCATGGCCAATGATGGGCTGTCTACAATTCTATCAGGTCACTGGTGGCGCCTGTTCTTCCCTGCCTTTTTCATCTCCCTGACCATGTTTTCGTTTAATGTGCTGGGAGACGGATTGCAGGATGCCCTTGATCCAAAGTTAAGGAGGTAGCAGCATGGAGAAAGTACTGGAAGTAAAAGACCTGCATGTCACATTTACCACTTATGGCGGTGAAGTCCAGGCTGTAAGGGGAGTAACATTTGATCTGTATAAGGGGGAAACCCTTGCAATTGTCGGTGAATCCGGCTGCGGGAAAAGCGTGACTTCCCAGAGCATCATGCGGCTGATTCCCTCCCCGCCCGGGAGAATAGCTGATGGCGCTGTCCTTTTTAAAGGGAAGGATCTGACCAAATTAAAAGAGTCTGAAATGCGGAATATTCGCGGTGCAGACATTTCGATGATCTTTCAGGATCCAATGACGGCTTTGAACCCTACTATTACCATTGGGGAGCAAATTATAGAAGGAATTATGCAGCATGAACCCATTTCCCGGCAGGATGCCCGTAAAAAGGCCCTGGAAATGCTTAATTTAGTTGGGATTCCAAATCCGTCCGAAAGATTGAAGCATTATCCCCACCAGTTCAGCGGAGGGATGAGGCAGCGGATTGTGATTGCCATGGCCCTTGTCTGTGCGCCCGAAGTACTAATTGCCGATGAACCTACAACCGCACTTGATGTGACCATACAAGCACAAATATTGGATTTGTTTAAAGATATCCAGAAGAAAACTGGAGTATCCATTATCATCATTACCCATGACCTTGGCGTTGTCGCTCAAGTAGCGGACCGCATTGCCGTCATGTACGCAGGAAAAATAGTGGAAGCCGGAGAACGAAGGGAAATCTTCTACAATCCACAGCATCCCTATACGAAAGGCCTGCTGAATTCAGTTCCGCGTCTTGATCTTGACGGAGCCGATCTAGTTCCCATTGGCGGATCCCCGCCGGATTTATTCGCTCCGCCGGCCGGCTGCCCGTTTGCTGCCCGATGCGGCTTCGCAATGGAAGTATGTGACCGGGTTTATCCATATAAAACTCATATAAGCCGTGATCATCATGTAGATTGCTGGCTCCAGGATGAACAGGCACAGAAAATGCTTGCATCCGTAAAATAGGTTTTTCCTTTCACAGTGCTGGATCAGCACAGTGAAAGTTATGATTCTATCAGCTGTCAAACAGGCAGCTGATAGATAAAGAAATATATTTTAAGAGGGGGAAAAAGAATGAAAAAGTTTTTATCACTGCTGCTGGCAGGTGTATTGCTGTTTGTCATGGCAGCCTGTACGGCAAATGAAAATGCCGGCAAAGAAACAGACAGCAAGGATGATGGCAAGAAAGAAGAAGAAAGTGCTGAAAAAGTGCTTTATTTGAACAATGGCCAGGAGCCGACTTCGTTTGATCCTCCTATCGGCTTTGACTCTGTTTCCTGGAGCGCACTGAATAACTTGATGGAAGGTTTGACCCGTCTGGGGCAAGATCATGAACCAGAAGCAGCAATTGCTGAAAAATGGGATATCTCAGAAGATGGAAAGGTTTATACCTTTCATATCCGTGAGGATGCAAAATGGTCAAATGGTGATCCTGTAACTGCAGGTGACTTCGAATTTGCATGGAAGCGCCTTTTAAATCCTGATACAGGTTCTTCAGCCGCTTTCCTTGGTTACTTCATTGAAGGCGGAGAAGCTTATAACAATGGGGAAGGATCAGCTGATGATGTAAAAGTAAAAGCAGTTGATGACAAAACATTTGAAGTTACTTTAGTTAGTCCGCAAGCTTACTTCTTAAGTGTAATCACTAACCCTGCATTTTTCCCAATTAACGAAAAAGTTGCAACAGAAAACCCGAAGTGGTTTGCTGAAGCTGAATCTTTTGTCGGAAATGGTCCTTTCAACTTAACGGAATGGGAGCATGACAGCCATTTTGTGATGGAGAAAAACGATCAATATTGGGATGCTGAGACTGTAAAGCTTGATAAAATTCACTGGGCAATCATTGATGATACAAATACTGAATATCAAATGTATCAATCGGGAGAACTGGATGTATCGGATGTACCTTCTGAGCTAAGCGAGCAGCTGCTGGGAGAAGCAAAAGTTGAAGACCAGGCTGGAGATTATTTCTATCGATTTAATGTAAACATGGAGCCATTCCAAAATCTAAACATCCGTAAAGCATTTGCGATGGCAGTGGACCAGCAGCAAATTGTTGATTTCGTCACAAAGAATGGTGAAAAGCCAGCATATGGATTTGTTTCATATGGTTTTACTGATCCTTCAGGAAAAGATTTCCGTGAAGTGTCGGGAGATCTTGTAAAAACAAATGCAGAAGAAGCGAAGGCATTACTTGAAAAAGGCATGGAAGAAGAAGGATATGATAAGCTTCCAGAAGTTACCTTAACATACAGCACGGATGATACACACAAGAAAATAGCTGAAGCACTTCAGCAAATGTTCAAAGAAAACCTTGGCGTGGAAGTAAAGCTTGCCAACATGGAATGGAATGTATTCGCTGAAGAACAAAAAGCGCTTAAATTCCAATTATCACGAAGCTCGTTCCTTGCTGACTACGCAGATCCTATCAACTTCCTTGAAAACTTCCAGACAGGACATTCCATGAACCGCACCGGCTGGAGCAATGAGAAATACGATCAGCTGATTAAAGATGCAAAGAATGAAGCTGATGAAGCCAAACGCTTTGAACTAATGTATGAAGCAGAAAAAATCTTATTTGGAGAAATGCCGATTATCCCTATCCATTTCTACAACCAGGTTTATCTCTATAATGATGCTGTTTCAGGAATCGTCCGCCATCCGGTTGGATACATGGAGCTTAAATGGGCAGATAAGAAGTAATGCTTCTTCTGCTTGATTTGAAAAAAGGGGTGTTCGTGCGAACATCCCTTTTTTTCGAAATATAAACTTTTGAGAATTTGGATCTTTGAACTTTGATAACTGTCTAGCTCCGAGCGCCATCGGCTCAAGGTCTGAAGCTTGGCTAAATGCGGCTCCCTAAGCAGTCGCCTTCATTTTTCGGGCAATCACTTCTGAAGGCAAAAAACGCTTTCTGCCTAGCGCTTGTCTTAAGCTTGTCGCCGCTCTGCGCTTTTCAAATTATTTCCCGAAAAATAATACATTTTCTCGAATTTTAGCTTATATCCTCGACAATTAATTCATTTCCCAAACAATGCTTTTGCTGAAGGAGCATATAATGCTAATAAACAACTAAAAGGATGTGGCAGCATGGCAATGAAACCTCAGCGCCTGGAAAAAGGCGATGCGATTGGAATTATAGCACCGGCAAGTCCGCCCAATCAGGAAAACCTGAAGCGATCCCTGGCCTTTTTGGATGAGCTTGGCGTAAAAGTAAAAATGGGCGATCATGTGACTGATCAATATGGATACCTTGCCGGAAATGACGAGGACCGGCTGGCAGATTTACATAAAATGTTTTTGGATAAGGAAGTCAAAGCCATCATTTGCGCAGGCGGCGGCTATGGCACAGGGAGAATTGCGTCCCAAATTGAATACAGCCTGATTAAAGAAAACCCGAAAATTTTCTGGGGCTACAGTGATATTACATTCCTGCACACCGCAATCCGCCAGCAGACGGGATTAGTCACCTTCCATGGCCCGATGCTGGCATCCGATATTGGCAAGGAGGATGCGGATCCGCTATCAAAGCAATATTTTAACCAGTTATTTGAGCCTGTAACGCTTGACTATCCAGAAGGGATTTCAAATCTGGAGACAATGGTAAGCGGCAGGGCTTCGGGAGTCTTAACGGGCGGCAATTTGTCTCTCCTGGCCAGTACGATAGGGACACCCTATGAAATAGATACAAAAGATAAGCTTGTTCTTATTGAAGACATCAATGAAGAGCCCCGTGCGGTCGACCGCATGCTAAACCAGCTGCATATGGCCGGGAAGTTTGAGGATGCCGCCGGCTTTATCATCGGGGACTTTAATAATTGCGTCCCTGAAAGAGAACTTTCCTTAGAACTGGATGAAGTACTGGATACTTATATAAAAAGGGTGAATAAGCCGGCTGTAAAAGGCTTTAATATCGGCCATTGCTCTCCGCATATTTCTGTGCCTTTAGGTGTAATGGCAGAATTGGATGCTGCCGGTAAAAATCTGATAATCGAAAGCGGCGTTAAGTAAAAGGGTGGTATAGATGAAAATAAACACGATCGAAACATTTAGAGCTGCGGTACCACTGAAAAAACCATTTAAAACAGCTTTGAGAACGGTTGAGACAGCAGAAACGATTGTTGTAAAAGTAACTTGCGATAACGGTATTGCCGGCTGGGGGGAGGCCCCTCCAACTGTGGTGATCACAGGAGACAGCCTATCAAGCATCGAATCCGCCATTCATCAGGTATTAAAGCCGATGCTGGTCAATAAGAGTCTCCTAAACTATGAGGATATCTTCCAGGGAATTCAGTCTGCTTTAATAGGAAATTCAAGTGCAAAGGCTGCAGTGGATATGGCATTGTATGATTGTCTTGCACAGCAGTGCAAACTGCCCCTATATCAGTTTTTAGGCGGACATAAAAATGAGGTGGAAACGGATTATACGGTAAGCGTCAATGGCCCGGAGGAAATGGGAGAAGATGCTGTTTCCTATGTTCAGCAGGGCTTTAATGTCCTTAAGGTGAAGGTTGGCAAGGATGATATTTTAACAGATATTGAGAGAATTAGAGAAATCCGCACACGAGTCGGATCAAAGATTAAAATCCGGCTGGATGCCAATCAGGGCTGGAAATCAAAGGATGCTATCTATGCCATCCGAAAAATGGAAGCTTTGGACTTGAATATTGAGCTTGTCGAACAGCCTGTGAAGGCCTGGGATATAGAGGGCCTTAAGCAGGTTACCGATGCGGTTGATACACCGATTATGGCAGACGAAAGTGTCTTTTCCCCGAAGCAGGCTTTTGAAGTCATTAAAACGCGAAGTGCTGATTTAATCAATATTAAGCTGATGAAATCAGGCGGCATTTATCAGGCGCAGATCATCAATCAGCTCGCTGAAGTCTGCGGGATGGAGTGCATGGTGGGCAGCATGATTGAGACCAAGATCGGCATTACGGCAGCAGCCCATTTTGCCGCAAGCAAAAAGAATATAACCCGTTTTGATTTTGACGCTCCATTGATGATGGCAAAAGAAATTGTGGAAGGCGGAATCCATTATTCCGGCCGTAAAATCACCCTGCCGTCGGAACATGGTCTGGGCATCAGGAATGTATCGTTAATAGTGAACAAGCAGGAACTGACTTCCTGATAAATCATGAAAAGGAGGAATTTGTTTTGGCAATTCAGCAAAAATGGCTGGTATCGGTTCCTGTAGCAACCTTGTGGACATCAAGCGATTCATCAAGAGAAATTGACTTTGAAGCGATCACCAATCCAGTTAATCTGGATTCCTGGCTTGGAAAGCTCACATATGAGCCCCGGCTTGAACTTTGCGAAGGGAATCTTGTTCAATCACAAGTTCTGTACGGAGAAGAAGTGATTGTATTGGAGGAGAAGGATGGGTGGGTTCATGTTGTTGTCCCGGGCCAGCCTTCTTCTAAGGACGAGAGAGGATATCCCGGATGGGTGCCGAAAGCCCAGCTGACTAAAAATGAAGATTGGAAGCTTGGTAGCAGAAAGGCTGCGGTCATTCAGAAGAAAAAGGCAACCCTCTATTCTAATGACAGAGAGCCGGAACTTATACTAAGCTATCAAACCATACTCCCGGTGTTAAGAGAAGAAGCTGAGTGGATTCAGGTGCAGACACCTGAGGGAGCAGGATATCTAAAACCTGAAGATGTGCAGGTGTATGAAACAATCGGGGCTATACGGAAAGGCAGCGGAAAAGACATCATCGATGCGGGGGAACAATTTATAGGCCTGCCATATCTATGGGGCGGCATGAGCAGCTTTGGGTATGACTGCTCAGGATTCAGCTATTCTATGTGCAAAGCAAATGGATTTATCATCCCCCGTGATGCCCATGATCAGGCGGAAGCAGGGGATCCGGTTGAACTTGACGCCATTGAACCCGGGGACTTATTATTTTTTGCTTATGAAGAAGGAAAAGGCAAACTCCATCATGTTGGCATCTATTATGGTGATGGGAAGCTGCTTCATTCTCCTAATACCGGTAAAACCATCGAAATTATCGACTTGAAAGACACCATCTATGAAAAGGAATTATGTGCAGCTAGACGTTACTGGCAAGAGACGGGGGAATAAATATGTCAAAAGAAGCACTGTTAAAGGTCAATAATTTGAAGAAGCATTTTTCAATGGGGAAAGGACAGACTCTGAAGGCCGTTGATGATGTCTCCTTTCATATCAAACAAGGAGAAACCTTCGGGATTGTCGGCGAATCCGGCTGCGGAAAGTCAACCGCAGGGCGTACAATTATTGGTTTATATAACCGTACAGAAGGCGATGTCCTTTATGACGGAAAGAATGTCCATACCATGACTGAAAAAGAAAGGTTTGCTTTTCACAGGAAGATGCAGATGATCTTTCAGGATCCATATGCTTCGTTGAATCCGCGGTCAACCGTCCAGGAGATTATTTCGGAGCCCATGGAAGTGCATGGGTTATATCCGAACAAGAAGGAACGGCTTGAGCGGGTCTATCAGCTTCTGGAGGATGTGGGACTTAACCGCGATCATGCCAACCGCTACCCGCATGAATTCAGCGGCGGACAAAGGCAAAGAATTGGGATTGCCCGTGCATTAGCGCTGGATCCGGAATTCATTATTGCTGATGAGCCGATCTCCGCACTGGATGTATCGGTACAAGCCCAGGTAGTCAACCTGCTTAAGGGGCTCCAAAAGAAAAAAGGCCTGACCTACTTATTTATCGCCCATGATCTCTCGATGGTCAAACATATCAGCGACAGAATTGGCGTTATGTATTTGGGGAATTTAGTGGAATTAACCACAAGCGAAAACTTATATAAAAATCCGCTTCACCCTTATACGCAGGCCTTACTTTCGGCGATTCCCATCCCTGACCCTGATGTTGAGGATCATCGGGAAAGAATCATTTTGGAAGGGGAACTCCCAAGTCCAATGAATCCTCCAAGCGGCTGCGTATTCCGCACGCGCTGTCCTTATGCGATGGAGGCTTGTGCTTCCATGAAGCCTGAGTGGCAGGAGATTGAGAAGGATCATTTTGTGGCCTGCCATTTATATAATGAAAAGGTAACGGGCGACCATAACCGGCCGCAAGTAGCCGCTGCGAAATAACATGAACTTTCTTACTATCAAAGCAGAAATTCTTGATTTGGCCAGCTGCTGTGAAGGACGTGTGGCCGTATACATCCATACAGAGGATGGTGTTATCGAAACAAATGCCGATGATGTTATCTCTTCCGCAAGCTTAATTAAGGTTCCCATTTTACTCGCGGGGCTTTCACAGGCGGAGAATGCCCTGCTTGATCTCGATGAGGAAGCAGAAGTGAAGGATGCTGCCCGGGTTGGCGGAGCCGGGGTATTGCAGGCCATGAGCAAGGGTCTGAAGATGAAGGTTATAGACTTAATGACGCTCATGGTCATTGTATCTGATAATACTGCGACCAATCTCATCATTGAGAGGCTGGGAATAGAGAAAATCAATCAGTTTATCAAAAGTTTGGGGTTTAATTGCACGGAATTAAACAGAAAGATGATGGACTTTGAGGCATTGAAAAACGGCATGGACAACACCACGACTGCCAGGGATATGGTGTATGGCATGAAGGCATTGGCAGAGAATTCGCTTTTATCCGGGAAATTTACAGAAAAAGCACTGGATATATTGGAAAAACAGCAGTATAAGAACAAACTTGCAAACACAATGGACACGGAAAAAGTCAAGGTTGCCAGCAAAACAGGAGAACTACCCGGAATAGAGCATGATTGCGCCATATTTACCCATAAAGGAAACACCGTTTACGCCGCTGTCCTTGTCGACCAGCTTCAAAGTCAGGCAGCTGGAAGAGAAGTACTGTCCGCAATTGGCAGTCGCATTAATCAATATATAACTCATAAATAAGGAACCGTTTACTGAGAGCGGTTCCTTATTTATTTATGCAGTTTTTTGCTTTTCAGGAAGAATTAGTGGATCGACGGTCCTCGAAGATAATTCGTGCGCTAGGCGCTTCACTTTCAAAATTATTTATGATGGAAAGGGCATTTCCCTTCGATTGGTTTAATGTCATCACCGATAAAGTATTGTTTCCACTCACGGTGTTCGGGATCGCCATAATGGCTGATGTTTGGATGGGTAGGGAGGCCATCCCATTTTTCAACCCGTTCCCTTACTTTTTCCCTGGACATGATGCCGCCTTTAGAGGTGCCTTCAAGGCCTTCAAAAATGCGGCGCGGCTGGAAGCCCAGTACAAGGCTATTGCCTAAATCCCTCGTCTTTCTCTGCTTGTAGGCAGGCGCATTTCCAAACACAAAGAATGGTTCCTCAGCAAAAGAAAACGCCCATAAGTGGTGGTCAGGATCTGTCGGATAATCCTTAGGCCAAGGCTTTGTATCAACCTTATGCAAATACTGCAGAATATTCCAGAAATATTCTCTGTAATGTTCAAGCGGTTTTTCATCTGTCTCCGGCTCCACAAATACAAACAGGCCATGGCGAATGAGTTTTGGTGCGTCAAAAAGCTCGATAAAGGATTCGAGGGCTCCCGGCAGGTTAGACCAATCTTCCTGTGTAATATAGGCATATCTCAATTCGCCGCGCATTTCAGCAGTCATTCCAAAATAGCACGGGAAGGTTTTATCTGTAACTGTATCATGAAATGTTTTATATTCCTGACAAACCCACTCAGGCACAATCTCGGGGTTAGTCATATCTTCTTTTGTTAAAAGAAACTTACTGGCAGTTTTCATTTTTTCACCTCAGAATGTTTTACTTATGAAATATGTACCCCTTAAAAAGTCCTTTGAAACTAGCTGGGTGGAAAAGGAAATGAAAAAGACAGCCGTGTTGGCTGCCTTAAGCTTTATAAGATTTTCGGTATTTATATTGATTGAGCTGAAAGCGGATAAAACAGCCTATGCAAAATCCAAGAATGGCGACTAATGCTGATAGAGCTACCATAGCTGTAAAAACATATCCTGCAGCTGTCCAGCCCAGAAGAAAGCTGATCAGGCCCAGCGCCAGGCATGCAACGGCAATCACTTGATTAAATTGCTGCTGCTCCCAGTCTTCGGGAATGTAATCAGCAGGATTTTTTCTTAGAAAAAGTTTTGCTGCACGCATAATGGGATTGTAGCCGAACAATAGGCCCATTATACCTGCAAGGAGGGGTATGGCAAGAATCCATGCTTCTCCGGTTAGCCACGAAGCTAAAACACTTAATACGATCGACCATTGATTAGTTCTTACGAGCGGGCGGGGAATAGAAACAGGTGTATTTGCCAATTATATTCCGACCTTTCTCATTGGTTTTATAGGTATTAATAGTTTACTTAAATTGCAAATTTTTGTGAAGAGAAAAAGCTTGGGAAAATAAAAATAGTCCGTTATGAAGGACAATATCGAAAAGAACCCTGCGCTACTTCGGACAGTAGGAGGTGAATTCTGGTCAAGAGAGTCCGAACCCGGTGCAACTTCGGACAGGAGAAGAAGAAATCCGCAGGAGAGAGTCCGAACCCGGTGCAACTTCGGACAGGAGAAGAAGAAATCCGCAGGAGAGAGTCCGAACCCGGTGCAACTTCAGACAGGAGAAGAAGATCCGCAGGAAAGAGTCCGAACTCATGCAACAGCCTTTAAAGAAAAAAGACTTTGGAATGGATCCCAAAGTCTCCTGAAAATATCCGTAAAAACACGTTACGTGCTAAAACGATTCTTTGCTGCTTTTTTTAATGTGAACTGCGGAATACTGATTCCGATCAGGATCAGCACGATTCCGAAAGCCTGTGCTTCTGAAATTCTTTCGCCAAGAATCAGCATGGCAGCAGCAACAGCGGCCGGGAGTTCGGCAGAACCTACAATTGTGGCAAGACCTGAATCTAAATGAGGTGAGCCGATTGCAAAACATACAATTGGGAAAATAGCCCCGAACAATGCCATCAGCAGCCCGAATTTCCATAGGCCCTCAAGCTGGATGCCACCGCTTATTAAAACGGGGCCTGAAAAAGCTGCAACCAGAAGAAGTCCGCCAAACGTGATGAAGATGCTCCTCTGGATGGTTGGAATTCCTTTACCTGCCTTGCCGCTTGCAAAAATGAATACGGCAAATGTTACCGCAGATAATAAGCCATAGATCAGTCCCTCAGCTTGAATAGGATGTGACCCGGAATTAATCAGGTTGCTTGCAAATACAGTCCCTATAATTAGCAAAATCGAAGAAATGATTTTTGCTTTGCTGGGCATCTTTTTTTCATATAGAGCTTCTAAAAGAATTCCTATCCAGGTGAACTGAAATAAGAGGACAACAGCGATGGAGGCCGGATTCCGATCAAGGCTCATTCCATACAGAATGCCTGTTAAACTTAGGGAAGCACCGGTCAATAACAAAGCTGCTGTTTGTTGAAGGGTGATTTTTGTTTTTTTGATAAATGGGAAAGAAAGCAACAGCAAAAGGAGCCCAAATAAATATTGGCTTCCGGTCAATTCAGGAACAGAGTAGCCGGCCTGGAGTCCGAGTTTCACAATGGATGCCAGAATGCCATAACTGCATGCGCCAAGAAAAATGAATAATGAATATTTTAAGTTTCCCATTATGGATACTCCCTTCTGAAGATGATATCAGGCAATCAGGTCAATCATAACATCTCAGTAAGTCTTTAGGGGAAGATTTTTTCTGCACAAAAATAAGAGCCAGTGATTTTTCTCACTGACTCTTTCTTAATTATCGATTATTCTCCTAAGTAGGCATTTAACATCCAAATATGCGTATCCAATTTTTCCATAAGACCGATGGCAAAGTCGCCTGTCACTTGATCTTCCTGCTCCTCAGCAAGCTGTGCTAAAGAAATTAATTGTTCTTTAATATGTCTATAATCGGAAGCAAGAGCGGCAACCATATCTTCTGCTTTCTTTTCCCCATTAGACTCTTCAAGAGTAGTGATGCTTAAGAACTCCTTAAGTGTCGCTGCCGGTGAGCCGCCGATGGCTAGCAGGCGTTCGGCTGCCTCATCCACAACTTCAGCTGCTTCATTATATAATTCTTCGAACTTTTCATGAAGGGTAAAGAAAAGCGGGCCTTTTACAAACCAGTGGTAGCGGTGCAATTTAGTATAAAGAACACTCCAGTTTGCGATTTGTACATTTAATGCTGCATGTAATTTTTCCATTTTTATATTCCCCCTAAGTCATTTATATATTTATTATAACAAATATCAAATTAAAATCAATGCTTATTTATAATAATTATAAATAAGCAAATTCAAAATCCACAGTATAACCATGGCTGATTATGGTAAAGTGATATAGTACCGCTTAATAGGCAAGACATACAGGTTAGTGAGGATTTTTTAATGGAATATCTCTTATTTATTACGCTCGGAGCGCTTATTAGTGTGCTCTCTGGTTTTTTTGGGGTAGGCGGGGGATTCATTCTTACTCCGACACTCATGCTGTTTGGCTTTTCTCCGGTAGAAGCAATCACAACGAGTTTGCTTTTTTCAATTGGTACCTCTCTTTCAGGCATCTTCGCTCATATCAGGATGAAGAATATATGGCTTAAGCAAGGGCTGATTCTTGGACTAAGCGGTATGGCAGCTACTCAGGCCGCCCATCCCTTTGTGCTGTTTCTTGAGGAAAAGGGCTGGGATGCGTGGGCAGTTCCTTTGTTTTATATCATTCTGCTGTCTTATTTTGCTTTGGGCATGTTAAAAAGAGGGAAAAAATCAGCCAATGCCGCTCCGTCATCTGAACATTCTCCATCCATTGTGAAAATGGTTCTGATTGGATTTTTTGCAGGATTTGTTTCTACGACATTAGGTGTGGGCGGCGGCTTTATTATGGTGCCTTTATCGGTTGCCTATTTAGGGATGATGCCGAAGAAAGCAGTAGGAACCAGCTTGTTTGCTATCATGTTAATCGTATCTGCAGGCTTTCTATCCTACGCTTCCACTGTCAGCATTGATTATTGGATTGGCATTTCACTCGTAACAGGAGGCCTGATAGGGTCACAATTTGGAGCGAAGCTTACCTCCTATTTTGAAAACGAAGAAATCACCTATATGCTCGGAGCCTTATATATGGCTACAGTGGCAAGTGTGATTCTGAAATTAATACATTTGAATTATACCGGCTTAGTGCTGATGGCCATTTTTGTCGGCGGCTTTTTAGTAAGAAGCCTTGTGAAAATGCATAAAGCAAATGCCCGCACAAAGGCAAAAAAGGAGAGACCATAATGGCCTCTCCTTTTACATTTGCCGGGGCACCTTCATGCCGAGTGTCTGCATCCCGTCGGAAAGAACAATTGTGACTGCTTTGACAAGGGCAAGTCTTGATTTGATGCTGTTATCCTTTTCTAATATTCTTACCTGTCCGTAATATTTATTGAAGGCTTGAGCCACATCAATCAAATATTTAGCCAGGACAGAAGGGGAAAGCTGCATATAAGATTGTCTGATTTTTTCAGGATACTGATAGAGCAGCTTGATAATTTCCCAGCTGTAAGAATCAGATAGCCCATTTTCGGCAGATGGAATATCGTCTGCCTTGCGGAGAAGAGAATAGGCCCGGGCATTGGTGTATTGCAGATAGGGTCCTGTTTCTCCTTCAAATGTCAGCATATCTTCAAGTGAAAATTCAATATTATTCATGCGGTCATTTTTCAGATCATGGAACAGAATAGCCCCGATGCCGACTGCTTCAGCGACTTCATCTTTGTTTTCCAAGCCGGGATTTTTAGCTTCGATATTGGTCTTTGCCAGAAGGATTGCTTCATTCAGGACCTCCTCAAGAAGGATGACTCTGCCTTTTCGGGTAGACATCTTTTTCCCATCTTTTAAATAGAGGCCAAAAGGGACATGTGTCATATTATCCGCCCACTCATAACCCATCTTTTTAATAACGCTTTTAACCTGCCTGAAATGGATGCTCTGTTCCTGACCGACAATGTATAGGGAATGATCAAACTGATAGGTTTCTTTTCTATAAAAAGCTGCAGCGAGATCCCGTGTTGCATACAGAGTCGCTCCGTCGGATTTTTTTATCAGGCATGGAGGAAGGTCTTCATCAGGCAGTTGAACCACCTCTGCGCCATCAGACTCAGCCAGCAGGTCTTTTGCCATGAGTTCCTCTATGACGGGTTCCATTTTATCATTATAAAAAGCTTCACCATTGTATGAGTCGAAATGAATGCCAAGCATATCATAAACCCGCTGGAATTCTTTCAATGATTCTTCTCTAAACCAGCTCCAGAGTGCCTGAGCTTGCTCATTTCCGTTTTCAAGCTCTTTGAACCAGGAACGCGCTTCATCTTCAAGGGCTGGGTTAGCTTCTGCTTCTTCATGGAAGCGTATATATAGGCTAAGCAGTTCCTTTATGGGATTTTCCTTCACTTTATCCGGGCTGCCCCACTTTGTATAAGCGGTGATCAGCTTGCCGAATTGTGTGCCCCAGTCGCCTAAGTGGTTGATTCTGACCGCTGTATAACCGCATTTTTCGGCCAGGCTGCCGAGGGCGTTTCCAATGACCGTAGACCGCAAATGGCCCATGGAGAAGGGCTTTGCGATGTTTGGCGAAGAGAAATCAAGCACGGCTGTTTTGCCTGCGCCATCATTCAGCTGTCCATATTCTTTTCCTTCGTTCAAAATTTTTTCCATTATGACTGCACCGGCTGACTCTTTGGAAAAGAAGATATTAATGTAAGGACCAGCAGCCTCTGCTTTTTCGATATGCGGTCCCTGAATCAGGCACGCTGTCTCGCCAGCAATAGAGGCAGGTGACTTCCTGAATGCTTTTGCAAGTGTAAAACAGGGAAAAGCAAGATCGCCATGTGCCGGATTCTTTGGCGTTTCGATTAAGTCCGCAATTGCTTCGTCAGAAAGCTGCCCATTCAGCACTGAAGCCAGCTGAGCTGTGAAAATAGCTTTGAAATTGATCATATTAACACCTCCTGGAAAATAAAAAAGCCCGTCTCTATATAAAAATAGAGACGAGCTGAAATCTACCCGCGGTACCACTCTGATTGTCCAAAGGACCTCTTTTGAAAGGACGTTTCAAAATATGCTTGAACGTATTTCCTAAAGGGGTTTGGTAACGGGACTCCTTACCCGGCATAGCCTACTTTTCTTTCAGCTATGCATCTCCGAAGTGCGCTTCACGAAAGGATTTCCCGACAGGCTTGCACCGTCCCTGTCTCGCTTTTAGGAAAGAGCCCTTTGCTACTCTCTTCATCATAGACACTAGATATATTAATGTTATTATACGCTGTTGGAATTATTTTGCAACATAATTTGAATCCGTTGAAAACATATAAGTTCTGTGATGGTACCGGATGCTGAAAATCAGGCCCATCGCCATCATGTTTCCCATAAGCGAGCTTCCGCCGTAGCTGATAAACGGCAGCGGAATGCCGGTGATTGGCAGTACCTGAATAGTCATACCGATATTTTGAAATACATGGAAGGTGATCATACTGATGACCCCGACGCAAATATAGGTATTAAAAGGGTCGGTCGTCTCCAAGCCGGTTTTAGTTAAGTGATAGATGAGCAGAAAGAAAAGGCTGATTACTACACTTGCACCAAAAAAGCCGTACTCCTCGCCAATGACGCTAAAAATAAAATCAGTATGGGCATCAGGCACATACACCTGTCTGTCAGTAAACCCTTTTCCGGATATTAATCCTGAGCCGATTGCGAGCATGGAGTTGTACAGCTGCATTCCGGCTCCCTGCTTGTGATTAACCGGGTCAAGCCAGGAATAAATTCGGCTGAACTGATAGGGGTCTATCCCAAGGTACTTCTCTAAAATCTCCGGTGCTATGATGACCAGATAGAGCACCGTTCCCGCGAAAGCGCCAAGGATTCCATAAATCGGAACAAGGATTTTCCAGGTGATCCCGGAAACCAGGATGATTCCAGTTAATATGGCGATGATGACAAGGGCGGTACCCAGGTCTTCAATAATAATCAATCCTAATGGAGGCAATGTGGCTGCCCCTAATTTGATTAGAAGGAAAAAGTCCGTGCCTGCAGTCTTTGCCTGATATTTCAGATGGTGGTCAGCGATGACTTTGCTGAGGGCAATGATAAGGAATACCTTAACAAACTCTGAGGGCTGCACAGAACCAAGTCCAGGAATGATATACCACAATGTAGCCCCTTTGCGCTCTGGTGCAATGCTTTCCGGTGCAATGAATAACCCGACAAGCAATAGGATGCCTAAACCGTACAGCAGCCAAGTAAGCCTTCTGATTTGCTCGCTGTCAAAATACATGACAATTGCCACAATGATAGCTCCGACAACATAATTTTTTATTTGTGAGACGACAAAATTCCCTTCATATTGATTGGAGGATTGTCCGCTGTAAATAGCGATGCAGCTGATGAGGAAAAATAGCAGCAGAAGAAAGCATAACGTCCAATCGAACCGGTCTGAGAATCTATTATTCTTGTTCATTTGTATACACCTGGTTTCTGTACCTTTTTACATTTTTATCCTAACAAAGAAAAATAAACCTTACAATGGAGAACAGAATACATTTTTTCTCTGCATGTAGTTAGACGAATGAATCAGCATGATGGTTTCCTGTATTTTCAAAAAACCGGGCAGGCTGCAATTTAAAATTTTTTCTCATCGGCAAAGATATTTTCAGTTATTTTTGCTACAATAAGAGAATAAAATACTGGATGTTTAACAGGCAGTTTCAAAAAGAAGCTGTCTTTTTACTAATTTGTGAAGGCGCTTGCGCTATTCTTATCTGTCTAGCTCAGTGCTTTTCTTTGAAAACACCACTTTGGGTAACGGTTCGGAGGTTTCGTCATTGAAAAGAAGGAATCATGCTATTCGTGATCTCATCTACATCCATCTTAATGAACAGGATCAGTATGTGATGACTTATGGAATTGAGTTTGCAGAGTTTGCCCAAACTCTTTCCGATTCTATTAACAATCTGCTGTTGTTAAAGCATCGTTTTGAACATGGGGACTTTAATACCCACACGATGTTCGATTATGTGTCAAGGGACAAGCTGGGCAGGCTGGTTGAGGATGATGTATATGGCTATGGCGATTTTTGCTGGATTGATTTCGAGGAAGAGGAAGCGGTGAATGAGCTTCCCGGCCAGACAATTGCTGAGCTTCTTTATCTCGGCCATGTCAAGGAACATCTTAAGCCGCCTTTTTACAATTATCTGAGCAATCGCTATGTGTACCTGGCCCATGATGATGGCTGGTTTAACCGTACATATTATCGCGATCTGAACGATTTTTACCGCATGCTTGGGGAAGTAATCCCCGGTAAAATGGGACAGATGAAAGTCGAAAAAACGCTCCTTGGCATAAAAAAGAAAAAGACGTATCCTCCTATCACCAGAGATGTCCTGCTTTCCTTAAAGTCTCTTATGAAAGAGGGAGCGGTACTTTCCATTAAGGATATCGAACAGAATCGGGTCCGGATAGAAATTCCTATTTGGATTATTGGCGACTTTGCGAATATGGATGATATGTATGACGAGTATGAGGCCATTGTGAAAGAGCCATGTGAGGCGAAGATTGTGTTTGATAAGAAAACAAGGGAATGGAAAATATACTCGCGCTAGAATTCTGAACTTTTTTACAACATTCAGCAAAATTCTCTTACTTTTTCTGCGTGATGGTGTATAATCGGAGATAGAAAATTTTATATCCGCATAGAACAGGTGTCTTCTCAAAAGGGTTTTAAAACAGGCTCTTTTGAAGACTTAATAGGGAAGCTGGTGAAATTCCAGCGCGGTCCCGCCACTGTAAATGGAAGCTGTCTGTAAATCCACTGTACAGGAATGTATGGGAAGGAGCAGAACGCATTGACCATGAGCCAGGAGACCTGCCTGATTCTTAAGCACCCATAAACCTACGAGGATAGGGAGGTGTTTGGTCCGGCCATCCTTTCTGCACTAATTGATAAATGACCATGCCAACATCTCCTTGCCGTCCGAGGGGATGTTTTTTATTTGGTTGTTTCTAAAAGTCTATGGGTGGCTAACTTAGTTTCTGCCACTGAGTTGATTGCAGCGGAGGGCACTTGACTCCTGCGGGAAGTGAGGGAAGTGAGAGACCCCACAGGCGAAGCCGAGGAGGCTCTCATCTCTCCCCCGGAAAGCAAGTGCCTGCAGCGGAAATCAACGCGCTAGGTTTGTAAGCTAAAAAATATTATGAGAACCAGCCTTTTATTTTTTAAGATGGTGTTAGACACCACCCGAATTTTGTCGAAAGTTCTAGGAGGATTGCTGAGTATGAGAAAGTTTTATGCATTTTTATTAACGATGCTTCTGGCTGCAGGAGTGCTAGCAGGCTGCGGCGAGAGTGCTGAACAGCCTAAAGAAGAGAAAAAGGTTGAGGAAGGGCAGAATACTGGCGGGGAAGAGGCTGCTTTTCCTGTTACGATAAAGGATGCTCTTGATAATGAAATCGTCATCGAATCCAAGCCCGAAAGAATCGTTTCCATGATTCCAAGCAACACCGAAATTGTTTTTGAATTGGGGCTTGGCGAAGAAGTTGTCGGAGTCTCCGATTTTGATAACTACCCGCCCGAAGCCACAGAAAAAGAAAAGATTGGCGGCATGGAATTTAATGTCGAGAAAATTATTTCTTTAAAACCGGATCTTGTCCTTGCTCACGCGTCAAGCGCACATAATTCCGAAGCTGGCCTTCAGCAATTAAGGGATGCAGGTGTGACCGTCCTTGTTGTCAATGATGCAAAGAGCTTTGATCAGGTTTTTGAATCCATTGAAATGGTTGGAACCGCAGCGGGAGAGAAGGATGAAGCAGAGCAGCTTGTTTCAGATATGAAGAGCAAGCTCGAGGAAATCAAAACAAAAGCTCAGGGCATAAAAGAAGAAGACCGCAAATCGGTTTTCGTGGAAGTTTCACCTGCTCCTGAAATCTATACAGCAGGTACAAAAACATTTATGGATGAAATGCTAAGTGCCATCAATGCAGAAAATATCATTTCCGAAGAAGGATGGCCGAAAATGGATCCGGAAGCGATTATCGAACGGAATCCGGATGTAATCATCACAACTCATGGCTATTACACTGAGGATGCTGCTGGCAATGTAATGAAAAGGGATGGCTGGCAGGATATAACCGCAGTAAAAAATAAGCATGTTGCCGATGTTGATTCCGATATGGTAACCCGCTCTGGCCCTCGTATTATTGAAGGAGTCGAGGAACTTGCAAAAGCAGTATATCCGGACGTATTTAAATAATAAATTTTTAGCTTATCTAACAGCAGCGGCTTTCCTGCTTTTAGCCATGCTGATGGGGATTTCAATTGGAACAGTGTCTGTTCACCCCATGACGATTATCAGAGTAATAAGCGCTGAGCTATTTCCTTTTATTTCATTGGGAAACACGGATGCTATGCATTCAAATATCATTTTGAATATTCGCCTGCCGCGCGTTTTGCTGGCTGGCTTAGTAGGGGCGTCTCTTGCAATTGCGGGAGCCGCCTTTCAAGGTTTATTAAGAAATCCGCTGGCAGATCCATATACAATTGGGGTTTCATCCGGGGCTTCACTAGGTGCTGTTTTAACATTATTCTTAGGATTATCCATTCCGTTTGCAGGAATGTTTACGCTGCCGTTATTCAGCATTTTATTTTCCTTTTTAACCATTTTTGCCGTTTTGCTGTTTGCCAGAAAAATTGAAAGATCCATGAAAGTGGAAACGATTATTTTAACAGGCATTATCTTCAGTTCTTTTCTTGGCGCTCTGATTTCTCTGATGATTGCCCTGACTGGAGAGGAGCTTAGACAGATTATTGGCTGGCTTCTTGGCAGTGTATCCATGAGAGGGTGGGCGTATATTAAAATTATCATTCCGTTTTTTGTACTGGGTGCCATCCTTCTTTTAGTGAACAGCAAAGAGCTTAATGCCATGAGCTTCGGAGAAGAAAAGGCCCAGCATATAGGGGTGGACGTTCAGAAGAGAAAGATGATGGTCCTGATAGCTGGCTCTATCTTGACTGGTGCGGCTGTAGCTGTATCTGGAACGATAGGATTTGTCGGTCTTGTGATCCCTCATCTGACCAGGCTGTTATGGGGACCGGATCATAGGCACCTATTGCCGCTATCTATTCTGATGGGTGCAGGCTTTCTTATTATTGCCGATCTGGTTTCACGGACGATCATTGCACCTACCGAACTTCCAATCGGTGTGATTACAGCGATAATCGGTGCACCTGCGTTTGCTATTATTTTAATTAAAAGAAAGAATAAACTTTGAACCTCGATAACTGTCCGGCACAAGCGTCCACCCATTCAAGGAGGAAGGATTCCCTGGATTTTCTTTGCAGGAACAAGCGGTTTTTGCCTGTTCCGAAGGCATATCTTAGTTCAGAAAGAAGTGGTTAATCATGCTAAGCGTTCAGCAAGTTACTGGCGGATATGCCGGTGCACCGGTTGTGAAAAATATCAGCTTTGAAGTGGAGAAAGGGGAGCTCTTCGGAATACTGGGTCCGAACGGAAGCGGGAAAACCACGATACTGAAGATGCTGAGCGGCATTCTGCCTCATAAGTCAGGAGATATATTGATCAAAGGAAAGAACCTTTCACAGTATACACCGAAAGAGCTTGCAAAAATTATTGCTGTTCTGCCTCAGCACTCCTCTCAGGCTTTTTCCTATACGGTAAAGGAAACTGTTTCCCTCGGCAGATATGCCCATCAAAAGGGGTGGTTCCAGAGCTGGTCCGGCAAAGATGAAGAAGCGGTCAATCGAGTCATGGAGCAGACAGGCATTTCCCATTTTCAGGATTATGATATTCAGCAATTATCCGGCGGCGAAAGACAAAGGGTGTTTTTAGCCCAGGCCCTTGCCCAGGAGCCGGAAATATTATTGCTGGATGAACCGACTAACCATCTGGACTTGTCCTATCAAAAAGAATTGCTTGATCTCCTTTCTGTATGGTCAAAAGACTGCGGGCTGACGGTCATTTCCATTTTTCATGATTTGAATTTGGCCGGCCTGTACTGTGACCGCCTTCTGCTGCTTGAGAATGGTGAAGTCAATATTAACCACGTTCCCAATGAGGTTTTAAAAGAAGGCAGAATACGTGAGGTCTATAGGACGAAGATTGAGAAGCTGCCGCATCCAAGAGTCCCGGCCCCTCAGATGGTTTTGGTGCCCAAACGCTCTCAGGCAGAAAGCCAATCAGTGAATCGAATTGATCGATCCTATCTTGAGGTAAAGGAAGACTTACTTGTCCTTCGCTCCCCATTTCCGCTGAAAACCATGTCATCAGGTGTAACAGGATCGGGCACCGGCTGGAATCGCATATTTCTAAACCGGCATGTGAGCAAGAATTATGATTGCAGTGATCATAGAGCGGAGATGGCGGATTTTGTCCGGGAGATCGGCTTAGAACCCGGGGAAACCGTGGGGATGATGACCGCTGTATATGTTGAAGATCATAGCAGTAAATTTTATGAAGATGGAACCTTTTCTGTGTATGTGGTCGTGACAGCAGGTGTCGGCAATGCTGTTGATGCCTCGAAAAGTGAAGCCCATTCTTATCATCTGACTCCGGGTACAATCAATACATGGGTTTTCGTTAATGGCAATCTGACAGAGGAAGCCTTTATTCAATGCATTATGACTGCAACCGAGGCAAAGACAAGAGCCTTATATGATCAGAAGGTAAAGGATGCAGTCACAGGGACGATAGCGACCGGAACATCGACAGACAGTATTATGATTGCGGCCACGCAGCAGGGAGAATACCTGGAGTATGCGGGCACCATTACACCTCTTGGCAAAATAATCGGAAAAGGTGTCTACGAATGTACTGTTGAGGCAATAAAAAAATCGCAAAGAAGGATAAAGGGATGATTTTAAATCACCTGATCGCTCTAACCTTTGCCTGCATAATAGATAAGCTGATAGGAGACCCGCCAAACTGGCCGCATCCGGTCAGATGGATGGGTGCCCTGATACATAAACTTGAACAAGTTCTTAATAAAGGCCGCTATAGAAAATTAAAAGGGATCATCATGCTATTTATAGTCCTGCTGGCAGCAGGAGGTATAACTTATTTAATCATAGAGCTCTTCTATGAAATTCACCCGGTTGCCGGCATTCTGGCAGAGGGCATTCTTATCTTCACAGCCATTGCGCAAAAGAGTTTAAAAGATGCAGCACTGGAGGTCTATGAGCCTCTGGCAGAAGGAGATATGGAAGAAGCAAGATTAAAGCTTTCATACATTGTCGGCAGGGATACAGATCGATTGGATGAACCAGGCATTGTCAGGGCTGCCGTGGAGACAGTGGCTGAAAACACCAGTGATGGCATTACAGCTCCATTATTTTGGGCCATGATTGGCGGTGCTCCAATGGCCCTTATCTACAGGGCCATTAATACTTGCGATTCCATGGTTGGCCATAGAAATGAAAGGTATATAGATTTTGGGTGGGCATCTGCCAAAGTGGATGATATCGCAAACTGGATCCCGAGCCGGCTGACATCGGTTTGCATCATGCTCACACAAAAGCCGGAGCATTCTCCATATGAGGAAGCATGGGGGATCCTTTTAAGAGATGCACCAAAGCACCCGAGCCCAAATAGCGGCTGGGGCGAAGCAGCTGTTGCAGCCCTCCTGGGGGTTCAGCTGGGAGGAATCAATTTTTATAAGGGTGTAATTTCTAACCGAGCCACGATGGGAAAGCCAATGGTGCTGCTTGAAAAAGAACATATCATAAAAAGCATTTCGATCATGAACAAGACGGTTTTCTTATTCTTGCTTTTATTATGGACAGGAGGGGTGTTCCTTGATTTGGCCTTCACATGGATCTAACCCGCAATATTTATATGAAGCAATTGATAAGCCAATGCCTGAGGAGCGAATTGATTTCAGTGCCAATATCAATCCACTTGGTCCTCCCCGCGAGTTAAAAGAAGGATGGGGCAGTCTATTCCAATTTATTAGCGATTATCCGGATCCCCAATCTTCTCTATTAAAAAGCAAATTGGCGGCTGCAGAGGGAATAAAAGAAACACAGATTCTGGTGGGAAATGGAGGCGCCGAGCTAATCACCCTGATTGGCCGGATGATAGCCGGAAAAAGGGTGCTGATTATTCAGCCGGCCTTTTCGGAATATGAAGAGGCCTGCCGGGTTAATCATTGTACAGTCTCCTATCATCAGCTGGAGCCTGGCGACTGGGATCTCGATATGGAAGCGCTATCTGAAAGGCTGAAAGCCGCTGATGTTGTTTTCTTCTGCAACCCAAATAACCCGACAGGTATTTTTTACCCATCTTCCATTGTAAAGGAATTAATTGAGAAGTGTCATACCCATAGCTGCCTGCTTATTATGGATGAAGCTTTTTATGACTTTGCCTGCGACTATCAATCAATCGTTCCTTTCATAGAAAAGGATTCGAATGTTGTGGTGCTGCGCTCCATGACAAAGATGTTTTCGATACCGGGCCTGCGCCTTGGATACATGATGGCAAGTGAGAGGTTAATTGAAGAAGCAGCTTCTCTAAAGCCGCACTGGAGTGTAAATGCCCTCGCTTTAAAAGCAGGGGAATGGTGTCTGGACAGCAAAGAGCATGTCAGGCTGACAAAGAATTTAATCCGGCAGGAGAGAGATAGGCTGGTTCAATTTTATCAGCAATTGGATTTTGAGGTTTCTCCTTCTTCAGTTAATTTCTATTTGTTGAGAGATCCGAGATTTGATGTGCAGCTGCCTCTTTTTCGATTTTTGCTTGAGAAAGGAATTATCCCGAGGCACACAATGAATTTCCCAGGTCTGGAAGGGAGATGGCTGCGCTTTGCGATTAAAGGGCCGAAAGACAACGATGTGCTGATGGAGGCGATGCGGCAATGGCGGAAGGATCGCTGATTTTTATCTCCGGTGGAGTGCGGAGCGGAAAAAGCTCCTTTGCAGAGAGGACTGCTGCCGGGCTGGCAATAAAGACGGAAGGAAAGCTTCAGTATATTGCTGCAGGAAAAGCGTACGATTCCGAGATGAAGGTACGGATTCAGAGGCACCAGGATGACCGGGAAAAGAGCGGTTTGAGCTGGACAACCTGGGAGAAGCCTTCCGCACTTGAAGAGATCTCGGGAAACTTTAACAATCAGGACATTATTCTTTTCGATTGCTTGACCACTCTCTTGAATAATGAACTTTTTAGAGCGGAAGATGTTTGGCGGAACAGAGAATTCCAGGAAAGTCTATCATCTGATATTCTCAGGGCCATCACAGAAATCCGCAAAAAATGCAGGGCCTTGATCGTTGTCAGCAACGAAGTCTTGAATGAGCCAATTGGCAAAAATGAACTGGTGATTACATATTCAAAAATACTTGGGACGCTTCACAGGAATTTAGTAAATATGGCTGATGAAGCCTATCTTGTTGAAGCTGGCATCCCCATACAAATGAAAGGAGAACCGGAATGAAAGGGATAATGATTCAGGGAACTTCATCCGATGCCGGGAAAAGCCTGATTGCTACGGCTCTTTGCCGGGCATTCTCCAATGAAGGTTTCCGTACGGCTCCTTTTAAATCCCAGAATATGTCCAATAATTCATACGTGACAAAGGATGGAAATGAAATCGGCAGGGCACAGGGCATTCAGGCTGAAGCGGCAAGAACTGAAGCTGCTGTCTGGATGAATCCTATTCTCCTTAAGCCTCAATCCGCTCAGAATGCGGAGGTCATTCTCCTTGGAAAAGCAGTCAATTCCCTATCAGGAAGAAGCTATCGGGAATCCTTTTATGAAAAGGGACTGGAGACCATCAGAGAGGCACTGAGTCTGCTTGATGCTCAATACGAACTGCTTGTGATAGAGGGGGCTGGCAGCCCTGTTGAAATTAATTTAAAAGATAAAGAGCTTGTTAATATGAAAGTAGCCGAAATGGCGGATGTGCCTGTCATCCTGGTTGCCGATATTGACAGGGGCGGTGTTTTTGCCAGCATTGTCGGAACCCTGGAGCTTTTCACCAAACAGGAAAGACAGCGGGTTGCGGGCATTATCATTAATAAATTCCGCGGAGATATCACGCTGTTTGAGGATGGCATCCGCTGGATCGAGGAAAGGACGGGCATTCCTGTCCTCGGGGTTCTTCCTTACTTGGATGACCATATGATCGATGCAGAGGATTCCCTATCCATTCAGGCTGCTGTTCCAAGGGCTGGAGGAGGCATTCTGGACATTGCAGTGCTTCGGCCGCCATTTATTTCAAACTTCAGTGACATTGATCCGTTTTACTATGAAGATGACGTGAACATTAGATGGGTAAGGCATCTATCGGAAGCTGGCTCACCTGATGCGGTGATCATTCCCGGCACAAAGAGCACGATTCGCGATTTGCGCTATTTCAAGGAAAAAGGTCTGGCGGACTGGATTGTGCGCTATGCTGCCGATGGAGGTTCTATTGCCGGCATTTGTGGAGGATACCAGATGCTCGGCAGGAGATTAATCGATATGGCAGGTTCTGATACCGGGAACCCTAATGAAAAGGAAAAAGGCTTGAATTTGATACCGGCAGATACCATTTTTCATGAACGCAAGAAGACGGTGCAGGTGAAGGGCAGTTTGCATTCAAGCACGAACCTTCCCGTAAAGGAAATCTTGGATGGATATGAAATCCATTTAGGTGAAACAGTTCTTGAAGAAGACTTTGATGGCAATCGCCTTCTTCTGCTTCAAAATGGCGAAGAAGATGGATTCTATGGAAATGAAGGCCGTCTGGTAGGGACGTATATGCACCACATCTTCCATAATGATGAATGGAGGGGTGAGTGGCTTAATTCCCTGCGCAAACAAAAAGGCATTCCAAGTAAGGAGCCTGTCCGAATAAAAGCCTTGAAGGATAGGAAATACAACGAACTGGCGGAAAATATGATTCAGCATCTTGATTGGGGAAAATTGAAGGAAATCGTCTTTAGCTGGAGAAAACAGAATGAAATGGCTTAAAGGGTTATTGATCAACCTTCAATTTTTCACAAGCATTCCCATTCCAATGTCTCTGCCGATGGATAAGCCTCATTTGGAGAAGGCAATCAGAACCTTCCCCATAGCCGGCCTCATTCAGGGGAGCATATACGCATTTATTCTCTATGCTTTTCTTGAATGGACTCCTTTTTCACTCTTGGCTGCGGCTTTTGCCGTCTGGCTGGCCGGCATTTTGCTGACCGGCGGGATTCATCTTGATGGGTGGATGGATGCGAGCGATGCGTTCTTCTCCTATCGCGATCAGAAGAGGCGGCTGGAAATCATGAGTGATCCCCGGGTGGGGGCGTTCGGTGTGCTGTCCATCATCGTATTGCTGGGTACCCGTTTTCTATTTATCTATGAAATTGTACTTTTATCAAATCTATATTCCTTTTTTTTAATCGCAGTGATTCCATTTTTAAGCAAGATGGTAATGGGGGTATTGCTGATAAAAGTTAAGGCAGCCAAAACAGAGGGGCTGGGCTCATTATTTCAGCAGGCTGCTTCGAAAACCACCTTATCTATTTACCCTATCTTCCTTCTGGCCGCCGCGGCAGCTGCCGGGCTGGCAGGTTACCCGGCCATTGTTGGGTTTCTTATCATGGTTCTTTTTTCAATATTGTTATTCGCATTTTTATCAAGGAAAGTCATTGCCTGGTTTGGCGGAATGACAGGGGATGTACTTGGGGCCAGTGTGGAAGGGACGGAGGTGTTTTTATGGATGATACTGTGGCTGTTGCATTACTTCGTCATGGGCTGACAGAAGCCAATAAGTCCCATGCTTATCTGGGCTGGACAGACTCCCCTTTGTGTCCGGAACATAGGGATAAGCTTGCCGCGGCGCCTCAAGACTATAGAAGAATATTTGCAAGTGATTTAGGCAGATGCATGAAGACGGCAGCTATTCTTTTCCCGGATCATTCTATTGAACCATGTCCCGAATGGAGAGAAATGCATTTTGGTGAGTGGGATGGCCGGACGTATCAAGAGCTGAAAGATACCCCGGCTTATCAAAAATGGCTGGAAGATCCTTTCTCAGGGGTGGTGCCCGGAGGGGAATCCTTTTCAGCATTTACAGCAAGAGTTGATAAAGGGTGGCAAAATTTAACCGATCAATTGCTCCGGAAGGATATGCGCGATGCTGCTGTTATTACACACGGCGGAGTCATAAGATACCTTCTTGGAAAGTATGCACCGGAGAAAAAAGAATTCTGGGAATGGCAAGTTCCGTTTGGAAGAGGCTATGAGCTAAGGTGGACACGGGAAGAGTTTAGGAGGGGAGAGAGATGCACTTCATTACAGGAGGCGCCTTTAACGGGAAATCCCGATGGGTAAAGAGATTATATCAATTGGATGATACTCCTCATAAATGGTTTTCAGCTTATCATGGTGAGATGACCGGCGATTTGGATCAAAACCTAATCGTCTATGAGGGAATCGAGCTGATGATTAAGGAATGGTCCCAAGCGCTGGAGTTTGAAGAGATTCGGGACAAGTGGCAGGAGATGCTGGCAAAATGGCAGGCGTGGGAAAAAACAGCTGTCAATCGAAAGATCGTTTTAATCGGATCTGATATTTCAAAAGGCATTGTTCCAATGGAAGCAGCTGACCGAAAGTGGCGGGATGCGTCAGGCTGGGCCTTTCAGGATGCCGCTGCCGCTGCAGATAGAGTTGATTTGATTTGGTATGGCATCAGTCAAAATATAAAATGAAATGGGGAATTGCTGATGAAACTTTATACACGAACTGGTGATGAGGGAAAAACAAGCATTATCGGAGGCAGGGTGGAAAAGGATGATGTAAGGGTTGAAGCATACGGAACAGTGGATGAAGTAAACTGTTTTGTAGGGCAAGCTATGACACAGCTGGATCCGTCCATTTTTCAGGATGTCCTGGAGGATCTGGAGAAGATTCAGCATGAGCTTTTTGACTGTGGCGGTGACCTTGCAAATGTTTCGAAAAAGCGGGAGCTGAAATTGACGAAGGAATCTGTAGACTATTTGGAGACTAAGATTGATCAATTGATTGAGGAAGCGCCAAAGCTTGAAAGGTTTATTCTGCCTGGGGGAGCACCTGCATCTGCATCCATTCATATTGCCAGGACAGTAACCCGGAGAGCGGAGCGGCTTGTGGTTTCACTAAAAAAAGCGGATCCGGAAACCTCTGCAGTGGCACTGAAATTCCTGAATCGTTTATCTGATTACTTCTTTGCCCTGGCAAGAGTGGTTAATTTCCGTCTTAACCAGAAAGATGTGGAGTATGTGCGCAGTGCTAATGTATTCCGTGAAGGAAAGCGCAAGGAGGATAAAGAATGAAAAGCATGCGATTGGGCATGGCAGCCATGCTTGTTGCACTGACAGCAGTCGGCGCAGCGATTAAAGTTCCGGCCATTATCGGAAGCGTGGCACTGGATGCATTTCCTGCTTTGCTTGCAGCCGTGCTGCTTGGAGGCTATGGCGGTGCGGCCGTTGCTGCCATCGGACATTTGCTGTCGGCGTTATTGGGCGGCATGCCTTTAGGGCCGCTTCATCTCCTGATTGCTGTTGAAATGGCACTGTTAGCCTTTATTTTCAGTTCTTTATATCAGAGAGGCCGGCACTGGCTGGGGGGAATTCTTTTTGTGTTAGGCAATGCCTTTGCAGCCCCGCTTCCATTTATCTTTTTAATGGGCCAGGCCTTTTACCTGGCAATTGTGCCTTCTCTTTTTATAGGCTCTGTGATAAATGCTGTTATTGCTTATATAGCGATTCCGAGACTTGTCAAGCTTGTGGGCCCGGCTATGACCAAAGCGGGTGCTGAGCAGTGAGGGATGTCTTAAGCCTTCCTTTTAATTCTGAAGAAATGATTGTGGTAGCCAGTGATAACAGCGGAGCAATCGGCGAGAAAGAACAGGATGCTGTCCAGGTTCCTTACGAGACTGTTTCGTATTATTCCTTCCGTGTCGCTGTCATGGAATGTTTGTCAGCAGGTGCTCAGCCATTTGCTGCTGCCCTTCAGAATTTCTGCGGAAATGATGCCTGGGATCAGCTTATACGGGGCATTAAGAAGGGGGCTGATGAATTGGGTCTAAAGGAGCTGCAAATCACCGGCAGTACAGAAAGCAATTTTAACCTGCTTCAATCTGCAATAGGTTTATCTGTACTTGGCAAAAGGCAGGGAGCGCTTCCTGCTGAGACCCTAATTTATACAGATGATACAAGGATAGCGGTTATTGGTTCACCTTTGGTTGGCCAGGAGCTGATTGAGAGAGAGGCGGAGGCAGCACCCCTGGAGCTTTTTAAAATCATTAACTCCATTAAAGATACTGAGACGCTTCCAGTAGGTTCAAAAGGCATTCTGAACGAGCTGAACGGGATGTTCTCCAATAGAGAGTTTGAGGTTAAGGACCTTGAATCAGAAGTGGACTTGGAAAAATCAGCAGGCCCATCCACTTGTTTTATAGCCGTTTTTTCCGAAGATAAATCGGAAGAAATCAGGAAATTGGCAGGAAGTTATTTTCATATACTGAAAAGAAAGGCATGAAAAGAGGGATGCTGACTTTATATATCATCCGGCATGGTGAAACGGAATGGAACAAAGCGAAAAGAATGCAGGGTCGCCTGGACTCTGATTTAACGGAGAAAGGCAGACGTGATGCGAAGCTGCTTGGAGAAAGAATAAAGGATATAGAATTTAAGCGTATGATATCTTCACCGAGCAAACGGACTTTACATACAGCACAGCTTGTAAGAGGAACAAGGCAGATTCCGGTCGAAACAGATGAAAGGCTTATGGAAATAGATCTTGGTGATTGGCAGGGAAGAGTGGAAAGTGAAATAAGGGATCTTTATCCGGCTGCGTTCGATGCCTATTGGAACCGGCCGGAGTCCTATGAAAGTGCAGGAGGAGAAAGCTTTTATGATGTGGCAAACCGCGTTGCTTCCTTTCTGGAAGACTTGCAAAAGACCTCATCAGAAGGCAGTGTGCTGATTATTACCCATGCAGTTGCTGTCAAAGCTCTGTATATGCTTTGCCGCAATGCTGCTGTCGAACGCATTTGGGATCCGCCCTTCATTCATGGAACCAGCCTGACCATCCTGCAGATCGATCAGGATAAAAAGGAATTCCTCTTAGAAGGATGCATGGCTCACTGCGAATAAGGTTTAGGCTCGTTAAAGAACGAGCCTATTTTTTATTGATGACCTTTTCTTCCCATTCTTCCCTCAGAATGCCCATCCGGATGCTATCATAATACTTCCCATTAACAATCCGGCATTTCCGCATTTTACCTTCAAGCTGCATGCCGATCTTTTCAGCGGCTTTCATCATTCTTTTGTTGCCTGACCAGGTGGTAATACCTACCCGGGCAAGCGGAAGAGAGGAAAATAGAAAGTCCACCCACAGAGTAAGAGCCTCTGTTCCATAACCCCCATTCCAATACTCGGGATTGTGAATTACAATTCCTGCTTCAAGCCAATTAGAATCTCGATGCTCCCAGTAGTATCCCACAATGCCGATTACTTTTTCCGACGCTGCAATTACCATGCTGCTAGGCAGATATTCTTCTGCCTTTTGGAGGAATTCCTGTTTATATGTTTCAAAGTCTTTATGCTCAAGAGGAAAATAGGGAGCATCCCATCTTTTCCACTCAGGGTTGTCTGTTCCGTAAATATAGTCCCATAAAATAGGCAAATCCTCTTCCTGTATGGGACGAATCTTCACCTTTAGGGCTGTATCTTCGATCATAGCGGGTACCCCTCCATTAAATCTTAGTAAAAACCCTTGTCTTGCTTGTTCCTTCTGTGTTGTGCTCTTCATCCCAAACTGAATGGATCTCAAAAGTCCCTTCTTTGAAAAAAAGCGGCAGCTTTCTCTTGAACCAATCCTGCATGGGAAGGTCCCTTGCATCTTGTCTCGAAACCCACTGCAATTCTCCTTCAGGAGGATCCGCAAGAAGTCTTCCTTCAAAGGAGTCTGCCAGATAATTAAATACCATGTAGCGGACATTCATCTGGGGGTTTACGTACTCATCCCAGCCTTTAAAAATAATATTTTTGACGTGCAGCCCGGTCTCCTCAAGCACTTCGCGTTTTGCTGCGTCCGTAATGCTCTCGGGAAACTCTACTTTTCCGCCTGGTGCGAGATAGCCAGGGAAGCCTTTATAATCCGGGCGTTTTATGAGGAGGATCTGATCTCCGTCTGCAACCATGCACATCGTGTACATCTGATGTTCGATTTCTTTCCAGTTCATTGCTGCACCTCTATTAATAATGATTCCAAAGTTTATACATTCTTTTAAAAGGAGAAAATACCTCCCTTATTGAAATCATATCATGACTAGAAAATTTGAAGAGGTGACCATAAATGGAATTGAAGATGGGGTATGTCATTCTATATGCGGAAAGCCTGGAAAGAACGAAGCATTTTTATGGTGAATTGCTGGGTCTGAAGCTTAGGAATGAATTTGGAACTTACATCGAGTATGATACAGGCAGCACCATTCTTTCTTTTAATACGAGAGAAGGAGGACGGGAAGTCACCGGGCTTCCGATACCGGATGGATTAAGAAAGGAGCAGACATTTGAGCTGGGCTTTGTCACAGAAGAGGTAGAAGCGGCAGTTGAAAAGCTAAAGGCCGCCGGAGTCCCTGTCCTGCTCGAGCCTGTTGAAAAGCCTTGGGGCCAGAAAGTGGCATATGTGCAAGACCCGGATGGACATTATATTGAGATTTGTTCGCCTATAGGATAATAATTGACTCTGCTCCAGGGTCATTTTTTTGTTGGAAATTATTTTTTATATGCATAGGAATCTGTTGGTTTCAAAAGAAAAACATAGATTTTAAGTGTTTTTAGCGCTTACATAAAGGTTTGTAAATATAAGTAAATGTGTTATGATTCTATATGTTTTTGTCGGCCCGACTTTGATGAGAGTTCAAAGTCATTACTATAAATCTATTAATAAAGAGGTGTTTATTTGAAAGTTTTATCAAAAAAAGAACAATGGTTTGGCAATGTTAAGGGAGACATTCTTGCTGGAATCGTAGTGGCATTGGCACTAATTCCAGAAGCGATTGCATTCTCGATTATTGCTGGTGTCGATCCAATGGTTGGATTGTATGCTTCTTTCTGTATTGCTGTAACCATTTCAATAGTTGGCGGAAGGCCTGGAATGATTTCTGCTGCAACTGGTGCGATGGCGTTATTAATGGTTACATTAGTAGCCGATCACGGACTGCAGTATTTATTTGCTGCGACCATTTTGACGGGAATTCTTCAGATCTTATTTGGTGTGCTTAAGCTGGCCCGCTTTATGAAATTCATTCCGCGTGCGGTTATGATTGGGTTTGTTAACGCACTGGCTATATTGATTTTCATGGCGCAGCTTGAACAGTTTGTAGATGCTACATGGGTAATGTATGCGATGGTTGCCGGTGCATTGGCGATTATTTATATTTTCCCGAGATTTACTAAAGCAGTGCCATCTCCTCTGGTGGCTATTATTGTTATTACTATCATTGCCATCATGACAAAGAGTGATGTGCGCACAGTTGGCGACATGGGAACTATCACATCAGCCCTTCCGGCATTCTTTATACCGGATGTTCCATTTAACCTTGAGACTCTGAAGATTATTTTCCCATACTCTATTGCCCTTGCGATCGTAGGCTTGCTTGAATCCTTGCTGACTGCATCCATAGTTGATGACATGACCGATACAGCCAGTAATAAGAATATGGAAAGCCGCGGACAGGGAATTGCGAATATCGTGGCAGGTCTATTCGGCGGAATGGCAGGCTGTGCCATGATTGGACAATCCGTCATAAATGTGAAATCTGGCGGAAGAGGCAGACTGTCCGCTTTGGTAGCCGGCACATTCCTTATGTTTCTGATTTTAGTTTTGGGGAATATTGTCGTTCAAATACCGATGGCTGCATTAGTCGGTGTTATGATCATGGTTTCGATCGGTACTTTTGATTGGTCATCCATTAAGGGACTTGCTAAGACGCCTGTCACAGATTCGATTGTTATGGTTACAACGACTGTTACAACTGTTTTCACTCATGACTTATCCAAAGGAGTTTTCGCGGGGATCATCCTAAGTGCGATCTTCTTTGTTGCTAAAATTTCGAAAGTGCATGTTGCATCACGAATTGAAGGAGATAAGAAAATATACGCTGTAACAGGCCAGGTTTTCTTTGCTTCTGTAGATGAACTTGTAGCAGCATTCGACTTTAATGATGAATTAAAAGAAGTTGAAATTGATTTTACACAGGCGCATGTATGGGATGACTCAGGTGTCGCTGCCATAGATAAGATTGTAATAAAGCTTCGTGACAACGGTGTGCTGGTACGCCTATCAGGATTAAACGCGCCAAGCTCGAACTTGATTGAGCGTTTGGCCGTTCACCGCAAACCTGGTGCGAAATTTTCCGGCCATTAAAAAACTGGAATGAATACCACAGTCAGCTTCGACTGTGGTATTTTTTTTATAAGAATAGGTAAGGGGTGAGGCTCTGTGTTTAAAAAAATACTGATTGCTGCAGATGGATCCGATCATTCGATTCGTGCAGCCGCTAAAGCCATTCAACTGGCCGAACAGAATCCTGATTCTGAAATTACCGTAGTCTATGCTGTTGATGGCCAGACCTCAAAAGAAGATATCCTTCATCATTTTGATAAGAGTATAGTGGACCAGGTGAGAAAAAAACGCTTAGAGCCAATAGAAAACTTATTAAAAGAAAAGGGCATTTCATATGAAATAAAAATCCTGCAGGGAGAGCCTGGACCAGCCATTGTGGAATTTTCCAACAAAATGGATTTTGATGTTGCAGTAGTTGGCAGCCGGGGTCTGAATACTCTTCAGGAAATGGTGCTCGGAAGTGTTAGCCATAAAATAGCCAAACGTGTGAAAGCGCCTGTTTTGATTGTTAAGTAAAGTTCGGATATATACTTTTCACTTTCCTGGTAATGTAAAGCGGATGCTGCGCCAAGTGAACGATATACCGATAAAATATAATAGGCTGCTAAACTAGACTAAGTGACCGATATGCCGGCTTAGTGCTGCAAAATTCATAAAAACCGCACAAAAAAGATGTCCCCGCAGGGACATCTTTTTTCAATTAGCCGGCTTTCACAGCAGATTGAGGCTGAAGTTTCTTATCTTTGCCGCTTACCTTATCAGACAGCAACGTCAGAGCACCATCACCTGTTACATTACATGCAGTTCCAAAGCTGTCCTGGGCAAGGTATAGGGCGATCATAAGCGCAAGCATGGTCTCATTGAATCCGAGCATGCTATCAAGCAGACCCAATGCGGCCATGACAGCCCCTCCTGGGACACCGGGAGCTGCAATCATTGTGATGCCAAGCATTAAAATGAAAGGCAGGATTTCTGCAAATGATGCCGTTTGACCCTGCAGCATCATCACGGCGATCGCACAGCTCACAATGGTGATCGTGCTTCCGGAGAGATGAATCGTTGCCAGTAATGGAACGGAGAAATCCGCGACTTTTTCACGTGCACCAAGCTTTTTAACCTGCTTAAGTGTAACAGGAATGGTGGATGCGGATGATTGAGTACCAAGTGCCGTAAAGTAGGCAGGCATCATATTTTTCATGAGTCTAAGCGGATTGGCTTTCATAAGACTGCCGGCCGCTGAGTATTGAAGCAGTAAAAATAAAAGATGAAGAGCAATAATCATGACAAAGACTTTGGCAAATACAGAAATAATGGCGCCAACCTGTCCGCCCTGCGTCATATTGGCGAAAATCCCAAAAATATGGACAGGAAGCAATGGAATGATGACTTTTTCAATCAGTTTTTCAATAATATCACGGAAATCATTCATAGCATTTTGCAGAGTGTTTCCTTTGATCGCAGCCAATCCGAGGCCTAGAGTGAATGAAATCAGCAGTGCCGTCATGACCCCCATTACAGGAGGCATGTCCACCTGGAAAAAGGGTGAAAGCAAAGCATCCTCAGGATTCTCAAACTCTTTGAAGCTTTGGTTTTTTAAAAGAACAGGATATAACACCGTCGCAGAAAAATAGGCGACTAAACCAGCAGTGATCGTAGAAGCATAGGCAAAACCAGTTGTAATCCCCAGCAGTTTCCCTGCGCCTTTTCCCATGCTCCCAATACCTGGCGCGATAAATCCGATAATAATTAATGGAATCGCAAAACCAAGAAAGTTTCCGAACAATCCATTAAAAGTAGCAAATAGCTGAATAAGCCATTCAGGAGAAAAAGAACCTAATAAAATACCCAGTGCAATGGCTGCAATTATTCTGGGAAGCAAACCGAACTTCATTTTTATGTCCTCCTAAAAAATACAGTTGTTTTTGTTAGGAGGATTATATCCTGTTTTACGTTAAAAGTTAATAGATAAAGGTTTTGTTATAATAATAAAATAAGTCTGATTATTCACCAAGGATTAAGGTTTTTTCTCGTTAATTGCTCTATAGTAGGCGGTTAAACGTTTTCTTAAGATAATAATAGGAAAAAGGGAGTTTAATTTAATGCCAGAAAAGGAAATTATTTTACTGGTTTCAGATAAGAAAAGTTTCCTTTTTCAGGGCCATTTCATACATATAGGAATATGGGCGTATGTGGAGAAAAAAATTCCTGTGGAATTGAACATGTAATCACTCCCTTTCTTAAATGTGAAAGTGTTACAATAAAGAGTAGCTTGAATGAACATATAAATCAGCTAAGGAAAAAAAATGAAGGAATAAAGCGGCATGAGAAGCCGGTTAGTCCATGATCGAATATTGGAGGTTCTTTTATGAAAACGAAGGTTGGCCTTTTGTACGGCGGAAAATCTGCAGAGCATAAAGTATCGATGCAGACTGCAATGGCTGTGATTAAAGCATTGGATTTGGAGAAATTTGAAATTCATCCTATTTATATATCTGAAGAAGGTCAATGGGTAAAGGGCCCTCAATTGCAAGGGCCTGTTTCCAGTGTGAAGGAGCTGGAATTTTCCCAGGGGGAAGCACTACCTCCAACAGCTTTGGCACCTACTCTTTTCCAGGGTGCCCAGGATAAAGGTCCATTTGATGTAATCTTCCCGCTGCTTCATGGTCCAAACGGGGAAGACGGCACGGTTCAAGGTTTGCTTGAGCTGCTTAACCTGCCATATGTGGGAAATGGAGTATTGGCTTCATCTGCAGGGATGGATAAAGTCATTATGAAGAATATCTTTGCACAGGCTGGTCTGCCGCAGGTGAAGTATGTCTGGTTTATCCGCAGTGAGTGGGAAAATGAGACGGAGGCAGCCTATGACCAGGTGGAAAGGGAACTCGGGTACCCGTGTTTTGTAAAACCGGCCAACCTGGGTTCGAGTGTAGGAATCAGTAAGTGCATGAACCGTTCAGAGCTTGAGGAAGCATTCAAAGAAGCTTTCCAATTTGACCGTAAAATTATCATCGAAGAAGGCGTTACAGCCAGAGAAATTGAAGCTGGCGTATTGGGCAATGATTATCCGGAATGTTCTGTTGCCGGTGAGATTGTCCCGAAAGTTGAATTCTATGACTATAAAGCCAAATATGAAGATGGGGACACAGCATTAATCATTCCTGCTGAAATCTCAGAAATTGAGTACAGTGAACTGAGAGACATGGCCATTAAAGCATTTAAAGCCCTTGACTGCTCAGGTCTGGTCAGAGCTGATTTCTTTTTAACAAGAGAGGGTAAGCTATACATTAATGAAGTCAATACAATGCCAGGCTTTACACCTTTCAGCATGTTCCCGCTTCTGTGGAAGCATACGGGAGTAGAATACCCTCAGCTGATCGAAAGGCTTGTTAATCTGGCCATCGAACGCCATGCTGAGAAACAAAGCATTAAACACACAATGTAAAAAGATATAATTGTTGAAGGAAACACGGCATATCTGTCGTGTTCCTTTTGTTCATACATAACTGGCAATATGAGCCTTTCATAATGCCGAAACAGGAGGCGCCATATGATAAAGAAAACACTTCAGGAAATTGAACAAATGATAAAGATCGAGAATGATGTTTCATCTTTTCATAATACATCCATACAGGGCGTCAGCATTGACTCCAGAAAAATCGGGCGGGGTAATTTGTTCGTCCCATTCAAAGGGGAAAATTCAGACGGCCATCGATTTGTAGAAGATGCCATCGAAAAAGGGGCAGCCGCAGCCTTTTGGCAAAAGGATGTTCCCAATCCCCCTCTTCATCTTCCAATCCTGATCGTCGAAGATACACTAACGGCTCTTCAGGAATTGGCTAGAAGCTATCGTGATGAATTAAAGATAAAAGTCGCAGGCATTACAGGAAGCAACGGCAAAACAACCACCAAGGATATGACCGCAAACCTTCTTTCCGTGCAATATAAAGTTCAAAAAACCGAAGGTAACTTTAACAATCATATCGGTTTGCCCTTAACCATTCTGGCTCTTGAGGAAGATACGGAAATCGCGGTGCTGGAAATGGGGATGAGCGGCAGGGGAGAAATCGATTTCCTTACGAAGCTTGCCCGCCCGGACGCTGTGATTATTACGAATATAGGCGAATCCCACCTTCAGGATTTAGGTTCCAGAGAAGGGATTGCAGAAGCTAAGCTTGAGATCGTAAATGGACTCCAGGAAAATGGCCTGGTTATTTATTACGGCGACGAGCCTCTCTTGGATGAAAAACTGAAATCCTACAATGGTTCGGCAGCTTTAAGAACTTTTGGAAGAACCGGGAAAAATGATGTGTACCCGATGGATATCAAGCAGAATGACAGCGGCAGCACGTTTGGGATTAATGTGTCCAGCGGGAAGTTTTATCTGCCTGTGTTAGGCACCCATAATGTTCTAAATGCCCTGGCAGCCATGATTGCAGCAGCCCATTTTGGCGTTCCGTACGAAAAGATGAACGAAGGCTTCGCAAGCTTAAAGCTGACGAATATGAGGATGGAACTTCTCGAGGGCCAAAGTGGAGAAAAAATCATCAATGATGCTTATAATGCGAGTCCAACATCCATGAATGCGGCGATTGAACTGATTGCCAACCTGCCAGGGTATAAAAAGAAAATTCTTGTTCTGGGCGATATGCTGGAGCTTGGTCCGCAGGAGGAGGATTTCCATTACTCCACAGGAAAATCTGTGGATCCTGAAAAGGTTGATTATGTATTTACTTTCGGCAAGCTTGGCGAATATATCGCCAAGGGAGCGAAGGAGGTACTTCCTCACGAACGGGTGGCCGCCTTTACTGACAAACAGCCGCTGATCGAAGAGCTGAAGAAACATGTGGATCCGGAAACGATTATACTGGTTAAGGCATCCCGGGGCATGAAACTGGAAGAAGTTGTCTCTGCCCTTCAATAATTGCTAAGAAAAAAATAACAACAACACTTTAACAGATAGAATGGTAAGACTAAAACAGCTGGAAAATAACATGTAATTCTCATACCTTGTTAATTTTGTTATTGTATATATCTGTTATTATAGGAAATAAACCCCTGTTTCACGTGAAACAGGGGTTTAAATTATTTTTATATAGTTCCTTTGTTATAATTTTTATCTTCTAACAGGTTTGATTAGTATGGCAAAAAGGAAAAAGTGTAAAATAGAATTGACTTAGATTATAAAAAATGGCGGTGACTCGAGGATGATTGGCTGCATGTGCATACATGGTTTTACAGGAGCTCCATTTGAAGTAGAGCCTTTGGCAGAATATTTGAAAGAACATACAGACTGGGAGATTTCCGTGCCGACATTGCCGGGTCATGGCGATGAACTTAAGCTGAAAGGAATTGCCTATAACAAATGGATTGAGCATGCAGAGGAAGAGCTGAAAAGGCTGATAAGCCGCTGTGAGAAAGTGTATGTAATCGGCTTTTCGATGGGCGGCCTGATCGCCAGCTACTTAACAGTGCATTACCCTGTGGATAAGCTGGTTCTGCTCAGTGCAGCTGCTTATTACGTAAATCCAAAACAGCTTTTCTTCGATATTAAAGAGATGGCAAGGGATGCCTTCAAGGGAAACCTGGCCGACAATGAGATGTTCGTCAGATATAAGCGGAAAATAAGTGCGACACCGATTACGGCAACTCTTCAATTCCGCAGGCTTGTGGCCTCTATCAAACCTATCTTAAATCAGATCACTGTGCCGACATTGATTGCGCAAGGTGAAAGTGATGGAGTGGTGCCTCCGCGAAGTGCCAGATATTTATACAATAATATAAGTTCATCGGCCAAAAAATTAATTTTTATAAAGGACTCCAAACATCTTATCTGCCATTGCGGAGAAGGGGAACGCCTCTTTCAGGAGATCCTTGGTTTTCTTCAAAAAAAGCCGGAATGATAAGGTTTTCAGCCAGCCTTCAAGTTTGCAATGCTTACTTGAAAATGGTAATATAAACACCAAAGTGCCAACAGGAACTTCTTTTGAGAACCCGGACATGCTCCAGCAGGAGAATGTCTTTTTTCATTAAATACAGAGGTATTGCGGAGAACGTCATACTTCAGTATGGCCATAAATAGATGAGTGCTTTCTCGTTGTTAGAACTCATCTTTAGAGACCTGATTGTCCGTGAACAATTTGGATAGAATTTACCCTCATCCTTTCCTCAAGCGGGTTTCATAGTGAGTGGGACTCTTCTTAACGAAACATAACCGCACTTTTTATAAAAATAAGAAGTTAAAGCATCTAGAGACCGGGTACTGCCGGTTAAAAGGCTCCTTACGGGGTGCCCTAACTTTTCTTATAATCGTCCGGAAGAGTGACTCATAGGCCAATTTTCAGGAGAATTCCTGCCTGCAGGTTTGCAGGGACAAAATTTTTCTATGATTAGAAGGAGAATGAATACATTGACAAAGTTTCAAGACTTGGGCATCAGCCCGGCGACAATGAAATCACTGAAGCGAATGGGATTTGAAGAAGCGACTCCTATTCAGGCCCAGACCATTCCGTTAAGTTTAGAGAATAAAGACCTGATCGGTCAGGCGCAGACAGGAACAGGAAAAACTGCTGCATTCGGAATCCCGATGATTGATAAAATCGACAACACGAAGGATTTCATTCAGGGAATTGTGATTGCTCCGACTCGCGAGCTGGCAATTCAGGTATCGGAAGAACTGTATAAAATCGGCTACGGCAAAAGAACGAAAGTCCTATCCATTTATGGAGGGCAGGATATTAATCGCCAAATCCGCGCCTTGAAGAACAAACCGCATATCATTGTTGGAACGCCAGGACGTATTTTGGACCACATAAACCGCAAAACAATGCGTCTTGACCATGTCCATACAGCCATTCTTGACGAAGCGGATGAAATGCTTAACATGGGATTCATTGATGATATTGAAGCAATCCTTGCCCAAATTCCGGAAGAGCGCCAGACCCTGCTTTTCTCTGCTACAATGCCTGCGCCAATCCGCAGAATGGCAGAACGCTTCATGAAGGAACCCCAAATTGTCCGCGTAAAAGCAAAGGAAATGACTGTATCATCTATTGAACAATACTATATTGAAGTGCATGAAAAGAATAAATTTGATGTGCTGACAAGACTTCTGGATATTCAATCACCGGAATTGGCAATCGTATTCGGACGTACAAAGCGCCGTGTCGATGAACTGGCTGAAGCCTTGAATCTTCGCGGATACATGGCTGAAGGAATCCACGGTGACTTAAGCCAGGCTAAAAGGATTTCTGTTCTTCGCAAGTTCAAAGAGGGAAGCATTGACGTCCTCGTTGCAACAGATGTTGCTGCACGAGGCTTGGATATTTCCGGTGTCACACATGTATACAATTTTGATATTCCTCAGGATCCTGAAAGCTATGTTCACCGCATCGGCCGTACAGGACGTGCTGGAAAAACAGGTGTTGCGATGACATTCATTAATCCGCGCGAAAAATCGTATCTGCATGTCGTAGAACGTACAACCAAGAGGAAAATGGAACGCATGGATGCTCCAACACTGGATGAGGCCCTTGAAGGCCAGCAGAAAGCAGTCATGGAAAAAATCATGCAAACCATTGAGGAAAACAATCTTGAGAGCTATAAAGAAGCAGCTGATGAGCTCCTTGCACAAAAGGATGCTTCAACAGTGGTTCAAGCCGTGCTGAAGATGCTGACAAAAGAACCGGATACAACTCCTGTTAAATTAACAGAGGAAAAGCCGCTTCCATCTAAGCGCGACAGAAAGCCGAATGACCGCAGCCGCGGAGGCTATAACGGAAAAGGCAGACAAGGAGGCCAGAAAGGATCATATAAATCCCGTCAAGGCCACACTGGAAAACGTCAAAGCCACAATAACCGTTCAAATAGCAGCAGCAGCTATCGTTAAACGGTTACTTTAAAAAGGAGAGCAGAGATTCTGCTCTCCTTTTCTTTTTAATTTGCTCCCACTATTATAAGGGCCATCCATCTGCAATTTCTCAGCGGCAGCCGTACATACTAAGGGAAAAACAATGCGGGAGGAATCGACATGACGATTGTACGCCTTGGGTATGTCGCGATGAGTATGAATCTGAAAAACGCGTCACCATCGCAAACGATGACGTTTAAGCAATTCTCGGCCATTAAAGACCGCGAGGCGGCTATAGCAAGACTGGAGCGGATTGCCGTATCAAATCTCGAAAACTGCCTAAGGCTGCTAAAGCACAATGTGGCCCATGATATCCATTTTTTTCGCTTTAGCTCCCGGCTGATTCCTCTTGCCAATCATGAGGAACTTTCTGATTGGAAGTATATGCACTCTCTTAAAGAAGCTCTATCCAAAATTGGTGACTTTCTGGATGGACACCCTATGCGGGTGGATTTTCATCCAGACCATTTTGTGCTCCTTAATACACCGAAAGTTGATACATTGAATATGTCCATTAAAACACTGGCAATGCATGAAGCCCTGCTGAAAGGCATGAGGCTGAATCCAGCTCACCGCTGTGTTCTGCATGTGGGCGGAGGATATGATGATAAAGAGAAGGCTCTCGAACAATTTATCCATAATTGGGGCTTTACACCTTCAGGAATCCAGCAAATGATTATCCTCGAGAATGACGATACCACCTTTACCCTTGATGATACGCTTTATCTTTGTGAAAAGCTTGGGATTCCGCTTGTATTTGATTACCACCATCACCTTGCCAATTTTGAGAATGATAACTGGACGGAGCAATGGGAAAGGGTCGCAGCGACATGGGATCATTCAGAATTGCCTGTGAAAATGCATATTTCCAGTCCGAAATCAGACAAAGATTTCAGAGCGCATGCCGATTATATTAATGCTGATATGTTCATGGAGTTTCTTCAGAACATTAAGGGGTCAGTGCCTGAGATTCATTGCATGATCGAAGCGAAAATGAAGGATAGCGCACTATTTAAGCTTTCTGAAGATTTAAGAACGAACCCCGATCTGACTTTTATTGATTCATCCAGCTTTGAAATATAAGTAGTACCCCCGCTTTTTTCATAAAAGGGAGACACTTCTTTTTTCTGTCATGTATACTTATAGAAGTGAAAGAGCTGATCCAAAGAAATGTGCTGATGAGGTTCTTAGCGAGGAACTGACTCTGGGCGTTTTTGAATGACTATTAATTTTATGGAATTGCGGGGGGTACTGCATGATTACAGAGCCGCATAAAAGGATACCGGCAAGGGGGCTGCTTGCATGGAGAATCTCCGGCACAATCCACTCTGTTTTTCCTTTTGTGTTATCAGGGGGAGCAATTGCTGCTGCTTTCCTGTTTAAGTGGCCTATTTGGGTTATTGGGGCTTCCTTAATGTTTTATTCAGCTTATGCTTACCTAGTCATTATGATTTTCCCCTCCTTAAGGTGGAAAAGATGGAGGTATGAGGTCCGGGAAAATGAAATAGAACTCAAACATGGGATATTTGTGATTAAAAGGACCCTTGTTCCCATGATTCGGGTGCAGCATGTGGATACCAAGCAAGGGCCGATATTGCGTAAATATCGTCTTGCTACTGTCACCATCTCGACGGCTGCAACTGTTCATGAAATACCGGCCTTGGATGTGGATGAAGCGGAGGAATTGCGCTTTTTCATTTCCTTGCTGGCAAGGGCTGCAGATGATGATGTCTAATCCGAAACGGCTGCACCCAATATCAGCGGTAGCCAATTTCCTGAAACACCTAAAGGAAATGCTGGTGCCCTTTCTTGTTTTTGTCGTCTTTGGAAGCAGAGGAGGAAATGGTGAAATTGTTCAGCTTGTCCTGTCTTTAGGGGTCATAATTGCGGTTTTTATGATAGGGATCCTTACCTGGTGGAGATATACTTATAGACTGGAAGAAGGCGAGCTTCGAATCGAGTATGGTGTTCTGATAAGGAAGAAGAGATATATTCCGCTTGAAAGAATTCAAAGTCTAGACTTATCGGAAGGTTTGCTGCAAAGGCCATTTGGCCTTGTAAAGATGAAAGTGGAGACAGCCGGTTCAAGCGGAGCTGGTGAGGCAGAAGCGGTATTGACGGCTATTTCTAAAAAAGATGCAGAATTCATTCAGCAGGCATTTTCAGCTGCTAAAAAGAATCCTTCCGAAATGGAAACAGCTTTACAGAACCGGGAAGTGATTTATAAAATTTCTCCTGGCGAGCTGCTCCTTCTGGCATCAACTTCAGGTGGGGCAGGTGTCGTTATTTCGGCTGTCTTTGCCTTTGTTTTTCAATTTGAAGAGATCCTTCCGTATGAAAAGGTGTTTGCCGGCCTCGAAGGATTTATTGCCAACGGAATTGTATTTGTGAGTATCCTGGTCTTCATCGTCTTTTTTATTGCATGGCTTATTGCTCTTATTGGCGGTATGCTAAAATATGCCGATTTTACTTTAATAAAGACTGATAAGGAGTTGATTGTCACAAGAGGTCTGCTGGAAAAGAGGCAGATGACGATTCCGCTGAATCGCATTCAGGCAATTCAGATCAGGGAAAATCTGCTTAGGCAGCCACTTGGCCTGGCGACTGTCTATATTGAAAGTGCAGGAGGTTCCATTGAGGACAATGAAAGCGCGCGCCTTATGATCCTGCCGATTGTGAAAAAAACACGGATTGCCGGTTTATTAAAGCCCCACTTGTCCCACTATGAACTGCAGCCCGGATTTTTTAAATCTCCAAAAAGGGCGCTTAACCGCTATTTATGGAGAGGGTTTCTGTGGGCACTGCCTTTTGTGGCTGTGCCGCTCCTCTTTTTCAGGCCATGGGGATACTTTTCTTTAGTGCTGCTGATCCTTTCTTTGGGATGGTCGTATCTCAAATACAGGGATGCAGGCTGGGATATCAGTTCTCAGCAGCTTGCTCTCAGATATCGCGGGATTGTAAGGACGACTGTCTTTATGAAAAGAAATCGAATACAGTCCCTCACCATGAGCGAAAGTTATTTTCAGAAAAGGCGCAGTCTGGCTACCATAGAAGCTGTGGCCATGTCAGGGATTGGGGGGACAGGCGGAACGGTTCCTGATCTTGACCGTGGAGAAGTGTATGCTATTTATAAGTGGTATTCTTATACTGGATTAAACAGAAGTTATTTGAAAAAGGAAAAGCGCCTATGAGCGCTTTTTTTGTTGTATAGGAAACTATAAAATGGATCAGTGTGAAACTCTGTGGAAAGGCTGTCTGCATCCAGCTCCTAGCCCCTCGGGTCATAAGCCAACAGAAATCAGAAACGCTTCGGCAGAGATGTATCGCCCGACAAAAGCTTGCTTTGGAAGGTTTCCTGCATAATTCGTCTTATGCCTGCCGGACTTGCACAGGATGTGCTGGCTTCAGCGTATGCCAGGACGTGGCGGTTTTTAGACGGAGTTCATCTGATCAAGGCGCTCCAGCTTTTGGACTAGGATTATCTGGATAAAAACCCCAGGACAGCCAAAATGATAATGATTCCCCAGAGAACAAGCCTTGATGCGGGCACCCCTTTTAATGAAGGCCTGATGCCGGCAAGACCTCCGGGCCGTATTATGCCGGATGAAGAAGATGTACGTCCTTTGGCAAGTGATGCCGCACCAATCAGGAAACCTGCAAGCAGGCCGAATAAATGGGCTGTAACATTAATGTTTGGCTGCAGAAAGGTCATGATTACGCCGATTATCGTAATGGTCAGTATGATTTGTGAGTTTTCCCTGGATAAAAGTTCTTTTCGGAATACAATGATTGCCGCAAAGTATCCGAACAGGCCAAAGATCGCACCACTGGCACCCACATGAATATATGTCAAAGGTTCAAGAAGCAGTGTTGCAATATTTGCTGCTGCACCAGCTGTGATGTAAAGGAGGATGAATCTGGTTTTCCCGAGCATTCGTTCCAGTACAGGGCCGAAGAGAACAAGAGAAAAGCTGTTGAATAAAACATGGGGGAAACCGCTGTGCAGTATGATTGGGCTCAGCAGCCGCCAGTATTCACCTTGAACAATATATAAATTGACACCTGCAAGCTTTTCGAAAATAAGTGTATTTGGAAATAGGGGAACGACTGTTAATAGATAGATGATAATATGGATACAAATGATAGCAGAAACAACAGGGTAGTAGCGGATAAATTCCTTAAAGCTTTCCGTTCTTGTAAACATGGCTCTCCTCCGTGCTTGAATTGTTGGACCGTGTATCTACATCATAGCCTGAAAAGCAGTTTTTCAGCATGCCATAACACTTATTCATTGGATAATGTGTACATAATACTGCTTCTACTGTATTCTTTATGCAGCGAATAATATAAATAGAAGGAAGATGAGAGATGATTTCCGGTATTGGGATTGATATTGCAGATCTGGAGCGCATACGAAAAATTATTGCCAGGCAGGAGCGGTTTCCTGAACGGATTTTGACACCAAAAGAGCAGGATGGCTATCGCCGCTTGCCGGAAAAGAGACAGGCTGAATTTCTTGCCGGGAGGTTCGCGGCAAAAGAAGCCTTTTCAAAGGCGTGGGGCACTGGTATTGGGGAAGAACTTTCCTTTCAGGATATTGAAATTGAAAAGGATGAAAAGGGAAAGCCATATATTTCGAAGCCATTTAAAGATGGGATACACTTGTCGATTTCCCATAGCAGAGAATATGCGGTGGCTCAGGTGGTTATAGAAAAAACTTGATATTTGGCAGGCTGAAGAATTTCAAAAGCTTGTCATTCCTCCTAGCATATTCCCTAAGGTTGTCTCATATATTCATAATGCGATAGGAGAGACAGGCCGGAAGTTGGGCCGATCTCACTGAAATGAGACAAAGGGGCTGAAGGAATGAAGAAAAAGTGGTTCATGCTGCTTGCCGGGCTTTTGGTAGTTCTTGCATTGTCTGCCTGTGGAACTAAATCACAGGAAGACGTCGTAAAGGATCTTAACAATAAGCTTGAAGACATTAAAGGATACAAGGCAGAGGCCAAGATGACTCTGCAGATGGGGACTGACCCGCAAACCTACGATATTGAAGTATGGCATAAGGAGCCTGACTTTTACCGGGTGAACCTGAAAAACGCCCAAAAGGAACAAAGCCAAATGATTCTGCGCAACGATGACGGTGTATTTGTCCTCACTCCTGCGCTGAACAAGAGCTTCCGTTTCCAGAGCGATTGGCCGCAGAACAGCAGCCAGGCTTATTTATATGAATCATTAGTCAAGGACATTATGGAGGATAAAGAAGCTAAGTTCTCCGCTACAAAAGATCATTATGTGTTTGAAACAAAAACACGCTATCAAAATAATCAGATGCTTCCTGTCCAGGAAATCAAGCTCAAGAAGTCCGATTTATCCCCAGTCAGTGTGAAGGTTATGGATCCTGATAAAAATGCACTTGTAACAGTAGAATTTTCAAATGTAAAGTTTAATGCCAGCTTCGATAAGAAAGATTTTGACATGCAGAAGAACATGACAGGAGCACAGCTCGAAGTGCCGGTGATGGCTGAAGTGGAGGATCAGGAATTCGCGGTTAAATATCCGCAGATGGATATGGCTGATGTAAAGCTGGTTGATGAGCAGGAAGTTCAAACAGAAGATGGCAAGCGCGTTGTATTGACGTACGATGGAGAAAAATCCTTCACTCTTGTGCAGGAAAAGGCCGCTGTCATGCCGACATCATCCGTCGTTACTTCAGTGAAGGGCGAGCCTGTTGACCTTGGCTTCACCATTGGTGCACTTTCTGACAACACCATTTCCTGGACCTACCAGGGTGTGGATTATATGATTGCATCCAATGATTTATCACCTGAAGAAATGTCCGAAATTGCCCGCACTGTACAGGGGGAAATGGTGAAATAAATCACCGGCAAAAAGCAGGTCTCAAAGGGGGCCTGTTTTTTTATGCTGCCGGCATGGGAAATCATCTTTCAAAGCCTTTTGATAAAAATAAGCATTTGACAAACCCTCTGCCAGAGTTTGATAATCGACATGTAGAGAAGCAATGGCTAAAGGACGTGAATACATCGATGAATGAACAAACAAAAATGTACCGGGACACTTGGGCAGAGATAAATCTGGATCATATTTCATATAATGTAGAGTCAATGAAAAAACATGCAGAAGAAGGGACAAACGTCATTGCGGTTGTGAAGGCAAATGGGTATGGGCATGGAGATGCAGCTGTGGCGGAAGCGGCCCTGGATGCGGGAGCATCCTCTCTGGCTGTTGCCACCCTGGATGAGGCGATGGCATTGAGAAATAAAAAGATTGCAGCGCCGATCTTAGTAATGGGAGCGAGCCGCCCGGAGCATGCAGGCGAAGCAGCTGCAAAGAATATTGCCCTGACCGTTTTTCAAAAGGAGTGGCTATCACAAGCATACGAATATGTGGAAGACGGAGAAGTCCTGAATATCCATTTAAAGTTTGATACAGGCATGGGGCGCCTGGGTATTCGAAGCCGTGATGAGCTTGCGGGAATTGAGAGCGTTATCAAAAAGGACAAGCGTTTTATGCTTGAAGGGGTGTTCACGCATTTTGCCACAGCGGATTCATTGGAGAATGCTTATTTTGAAAAGCAGCTGAGCAGATTTGAGGAAATGACCAGCTGGCTGGAGACTTTGCCAAAGTATATCCATACCAGCAACAGCGCGGCGGGCCTTAGATTTCCCAAAGCCCACTTCAATGCTGTCAGAATGGGGATCAGTATGTACGGCCTGGCTCCTTCCATGGAAATTAAGTCTGATCTTCCTTTCCCTCTGAAAGAAGCTTTTTCTCTCCATACCTCTATTGTTCATGTGAAAAAGCTTCATAAAGGCGAGAAGGTCAGCTATGGGGCGACTTATGAGGCACAAGAAGATGAATGGATTGCAACTTTGCCGATCGGCTATGCGGATGGCTGGATACGAAAACTTCAGGGGCAGGAGGTTCTTGCTGAAGGATTGAGGGTTCCAATTGTTGGAAGAGTTTGTATGGATCAATGCATGATTAAGCTTCCGCATGAAATGCCTGTCGGTACAAAAGTAACCCTGATCGGCGAGCAGGGGGAAGAAAAGATTCCGGTTGACGAAATCGCCGAAAAACTTGAAACCATCAACTATGAAGTAACCTGCATGGTATCTTCCCGGGTTCCGCGCATATATAAAAGAGATGGTAAAATTATCGGGGGAATTAATTATCTGCTATAATCGTAAAAAACTTTATTTGCTGCCCAGCTAAGCTATCGCCCGGAAAAAGGTATGGAATAAGCGCGGCGGCTTTCTGAAAAGATAAGAATGATGAACTCTGAAGTTAGTTAACTGTCTAGCTTCAGCGCCTACCCCCTCGAGGTCACAAGCCATTCCTCCCAAAAAGGCAAAGAACGCCTTTCCGTGAGGCCCGTCTTGTGCTTGTCGGGGGTGAGCAAGGCGCTTCCGCTTTTCTGAAATCATGCATAAAATACTATTTTTTTGGACGATAATACAGAAGAATTAAAGAATCCCCTTTGCATTGGGCTTTATAAATGGTAATATTGAAAATGGTAGATATAAAAATGGTGTGTAGTGATGGTGGAGGTGTATGTTTGTGTCTGATTCCAGCACAACAACAGAGATAATGGTAAAGTTACCGCAGCATCTTTTAACCGAGTTAGACGGATTTGCAAAACAGGAAAACGTTAACCGGAGCGAATTCATTTATCAGGCAACCAAAATGTATTTGCGCGAACGCAAAAAGAGACAAATTCGCGAGTCCATGAGACGAGGCTACATGGAGATGGCGAAAATAAATTTGACGATTGCATCTGAAGCATTTCAAGCGGAATACGAGGCAGAACACACAGTTGAACGTCTAGTAAGCGGAGGATAATCCCTTGATTGTCAAACGTGGTGACGTTTATTTTGCAGACCTATCCCCAGTTGTTGGTTCAGAACAAGGCGGCGTCCGTCCAGTGCTTGTCATCCAAAACGACATCGGGAATCGGTTTAGTCCCACAGTAATTGTTGCAGCAATCACAGCTCAGATTCAAAAAGCGAAGCTGCCTACTCACGTTGAAATTGATGCGAAGCGTTATGGTTTTGAAAGGGATTCGGTCATCTTATTAGAACAGATTCGTACAATTGATAAACAACGCTTAACCGATAAAATAACCCATCTCGATGACGAAATGATGGAAAAAGTGGATGAAGCCGTGCAAATCAGCTTAGGCCTCATCGAATTTTAACAAACGCTCTTTTGAAGGGCGTTTTTTGTTTTTTATACAGCAAAAAGGTTTAGTTTCTTATAAAGAGGGTAAAACAGAAAGTCGTTTATTATATAAAATTGACTGGTTTTGTAAATATACCCGTTTCTTATGAAGCATACACTTCGATATTCAATGGAAATCTGCCAAGTTGTGAAGGGAAAAAAGGGATTTAATAATAAATTGTCGAATTAACCAAAGATTGGAGTTTATTGATTCGGCATCATATAGGTATCATTTGACTGGCATTCACTGTTATCATTTAATTGATATATACGGAACAGGAAGGTTTTTTTATCTTCTGTACAATAAAGGGGAATTGGAAGGCTAATAATAGATATATGCTAAAATAGGGAGGAACAAATGAATTCCACAATATTGAATTATATACAAAACAACAAAGATTCCATATTCAATGAGTGGCTGGAGGCCACAAAGGAAAATGCGGATGAAAGAGTTACGAAGGTTGTATCTGATCAGGTATTTATCGGGACAAGCCGGGAATTCATTGACCTGATTATTTCAAATATAAAAAGTTCAAATGAGGAATTCACTTCAAAATTGAGTGATTTCTCAGAGAAAATCGTACGGTTGGGCTGGCCGCTCAGTTTTGTGACAAAAGGTCTCCAAACCTTCGGAAAGATTGTGTTTGAGGACATGCAGGAAACGGGGATTGTCACCCAGGAAAATCAAATGAAATTCATTTACGAGTTTGACAGCTGGATGACTCCCATGGTCAATGAAGTGGTAAATATGTATTCAACCACTTGGGAACGAACTGTGTCCCTCCAAAAAATTGCGCTTCAGGAACTATCTGCGCCGCTGATTCCTGTATTCGAAGGAATTACAGTCATGCCTCTTGTCGGTACAATTGATACGGAGCGGGCGAAGCAGATTATGGAGAACCTTTTAAATGGAGTAGTAAAACACCGTTCAGAAGTGGTGCTTATTGATATAACAGGTGTGCCGGTTGTTGATACGATGGTAGCCCATCATATCATACAGGCTGCTGATGCTGTAAGGCTTGTCGGAGCGAAATGCATGCTTGTAGGCATCCGTCCGGAAATTGCCCAGACCATTGTAAATCTGGGAATTGATTTAAATCAGTTTACTACAAAGAATACCTTGAAAAAGGGTGTAGAAGCGGCGCTTGAGTTAACCAGCCGCAAAATTGTGAATGTGGAGGGAGTGGAATGAGAGTGAGAATCCCAATTTTAAAACTGAACGATTGCCTATTAGTCTCCATCCAGTGGGAATTGGATGACCAGACTGCTTTGCAGTTTCAGGAGGATCTGCTCCATAAAATCCATGAGACCAGCGCAAATGGAGTCGTGATTGATTTAACATCCATTGACTTTATTGATTCATTCATCGCAAAAGTTCTCGGCGACGTAATAAATATGTCCAAACTGATGGGTGCAAAAGTAGTCATAACCGGGATACAGCCTGCCGTAGCAATTACGCTTATTGAGTTAGGTATTGGGTTAGATGATGTCCTTACTGCATTAGATCTAGAAAAAGGTTTGGAGAAATTACAACAGGAATTGGGGGAGTAACTGTATGGAAAACCAATCCTGCGTTAAAATCATAAACGAATGGGACATCGTTGCAGCCCGCCAGCTTGGGCGGAATGTTGCTAAAGAGCTTGGTTTTGGTACAGTTGACCAGGCTAGAATCACCACAGCCATTAGTGAACTTGCCCGGAATATATATTTATACGCCGGACAGGGGCAAGTCTGTATTGAAAAAATATACGACGGCGGAAAAGCGGGATTGCGTATAGTTGCTGTAGACAGCGGCCCTGGAATCAATGATTTACGCCAAGTAATGGAAGACGGATTCTCGACATCAGGGGGATTAGGAGCCGGCCTGCCGGGTGTGAAGCGGTTAATGGATGAGTTCTTAATTGACTCCAATCCTGGAACCGGAACAGATATAAGAGCAACTAAGTGGCTTCGTTAGGGGGAAGCGGTATGGATTTCCGAGAAATGATGGAATCAAAGTATCGGGATATTCTTGAGAATTATATTAAAGAACAATCTGAACAGGCTTTGTATCAAGGCCAGAAGTTCAGCAGGAAGTCGATCGAGCACAAAATCTCTCCTGAAGAGATTATCAGCGTTCATAAAAGTCTGATGGGTGAACTTTATCCGGACTTGCCTGAGTATGTTCACCATTCTTTTGATATCCTTCTGGAAGTCATGATAGGCTATGGTTTTGCTTATCGGGAGCATCAGAACTTAAAGCATATTCAGCAGGAACTCAGGACAGAAATGGAAATAGCTGCGAACGTCCAGCAAACCCTGCTGGGGACGCAGGTACCTTCTGTTGAAGGTTTAGATATCGGTGCCATAAGTGTTCCTGCTAAACATATGAACGGTGATTATTTCCACTTTGTTCAGGATGAAAACAGCACGATCAGCATTGCAATAGCTGATGTCATTGGTAAAGGTCTTCCGGCAGCCTTGTGTATGTCCATGATTAAATATGCCATGGACAGTTTGCCTGAAAACCGCAATGACCCTAAAACGGTCCTGGAAAATCTAAACCGGGTCGTAGAACAGAACGTAGATTTAACAATGTTCATTACTATGTTTTATGGAATATATGATACGAACAGCCATATGTTCTCTTATGGTTCTGCCGGACATGAACCAGGACTTTTCTTTGTGGCTGAGACAGGTGAATTTACCGAACTGACAGCGAAAGGCCTGCTTCTCGGCATTGATAAAAAAACTAAATACCGCCAGTACGAAAAAGGAGTAAATCCAGGAGATATGATTATATTAATGTCAGATGGGGTTACTGAATGCCGTACAGAAGAAGGGTTTATAGAAAAGGAATCATTGCTGGAATTAATCAAGAAATACATTCATTTAAGTGCACAGGAAATTGTTAATAGCGTATATAAAGAACTTGAAAAACTTCAGCATTTTCAATTGCGGGACGATTTTACCTTAATTATTTTAAAAAGAAATGTTTAACGGGTTTTAAAAACGGGTAACTAGTAAAAAGCAGTTGACATGTAAAGAGGTGGGTCAGTTATGAATATTACAATAGATGTAAAAGAAAATGATATGCTGATTGAAGCAATGGTAAGCGGAGAAATTGATGCGTATACAGCACCTAAACTCCGCGAAGAGCTTTTTCCTTTAACAGAAAAAGAAGGCGTGGAAATGGTGGTCAACCTATCTGAAGTCTCTTATATGGATAGTACCGGCTTAGGTGTATTTGTTGGTGTATTTAAAAATGTCCGAGCCAATAACGGCAAATTCCAGATTGTTGGCTTATCAGACCGTTTAAAGAGACTTTTCGAAATTACAGGCCTAGCCGATATTATCGATATTAACAGCGGGATTGAAGGTGGAGTACAATGAACGAGCCATTTGATTATATTGAGGTGAAAATTCCGGCCAAGCCGGAATTTGTTGGGGTAATCCGCCTGACGCTATCGGGGATTGCCAGCAGAATGGGATTTGCATATGAAGAAATTGAAGATCTTAAAATCGCTACAAGTGAAGCTTGCACCAATGCAGTCCAACACGCATACAAGCAGAATGAGCAAGGAGAAGTAGTCATCGGGTTCGGTTTATACACTGACCGTCTTGAGGTAATGGTCGCAGACAGCGGAAAAAGTTTTGACTTCCAATCTGCAAGACAAGGCATTGGACCATACGACCAGACTGATTCTGTGGAATTCCTGCGTGAAGGAGGCTTGGGTCTATACCTGATTGAAACATTGATGGATGAAGTAAGAATTCATCACAAAGAGGGTGTTACGGTCTTTATGACCAAATACCTAGAGGGAGAGCAGGTGGAGAGGGATGCAAAAACAATCTCAACCTAACCAAAAATCCAAAGAAGAAACAAATGCTTTAATCAAAGCCTACCAGCTTCACCAGGATGAAGATGCTCAAAACACCCTGGTATTCCAATATCAGAATTTAGTTGAAGCCATTGCCCGCAAGTACTCAAAGGGAAGATCTTATCATGAGGATATTGTCCAGGTGGGCATTATCGGCTTATTAGGGGCTATCCGCCGCTATGATGAGTCTTTTGGCAAAACGTTTGAGGCCTTTGCAGTTCCTACGATTATCGGCGAAATTAAGCGCTTCTTAAGGGATAAAACTTGGAGTGTTCATGTTCCGCGCCGCATAAAGGAATTGGGACCAAAAATTAAAGCGACCGTTGAAGAGCTCACAACAGAACTTCATAGGTCTCCAAGAGTGGACGAAATAGCCGATGTGCTGGGTGTATCAGAAGAAGAAGTGCTCGAGGCAATGGAAATGGGAAAAAGCTATCAGGCGCTTTCTGTTGACCATTCAATCGAGGCTGATTCTGATGGCGGAACAGTTACATTGCTGGATATCGTCGGAAATGAAGACGAGGGCTATGAAAAAGTAAATCAAATGCTAGTTCTTGATAAAGTACTGCATGTCCTGTCTGAGAGAGAGAAATTAATTATACAATACACATATCTTGAGAATATGAGCCAAAAAGAAGCTGGAGATAAACTGGGGATTTCCCAGATGCATGTCTCGAGACTTCAGCGCCGTGCAATCAAAAAGCTTCAGGAAGCGATCCACTCTGAAACAAATAACTCGGAGTGCCTTTCATGACCAAATTGGTTGGAGATAACATCGAAGTGATTGCTCACCAGACAGCTAAAGATGGCAAAGCTTTTTGCGGTGATGGATATTACTTCACCGCAACTGATGAATACTTTGTATGTGTGCTGGCAGATGGCCTTGGAAGCGGGGAATTCGCGTATGAAGCTTCTTCTGCTGTTGTTTCTGTCGTAGAGCAGCATCATGAGAAAGATGTAGATACGCTCATGAAGCTTTGCAACGATGTTCTTTTACAGAAAAGAGGAGCAGCAGTAGCACTGTTTAAAGTCCATTTTGCCTCCAGGGAATTTGTATACAGCTGTGTAGGGAATATTCGGTTTTTCCTTTATTCATCTACTGGGAAACTCACATATCCTCTGCCTGTAACTGGATATCTGTCAGGAAGGCCGCAGGTGTTTCATACCCAGCGGTTTACGTATGAAGCGGAATCTAAGTTTTTGATATACTCAGATGGCTTGAATATTCAAGGGGTTAAAACTTTGCTGAAAGCATTTCTCCCTATTGATCTTATCTCGGAAGATATAAAAAAGCAGTATCCATCTACCTCAGATGATGCTACTTTCATACTTGGAAGCTTACTCTAGAACAGGGTAAGCTTTTTGTTTTTCTTTTTGATAAAATGAAAAGTGAGACTCTATGATGGAGGAATGATCTTGGAAAAAACTTTGGATAGACAAAATCAAGTACTAAACCTAATCGCTGGAGAATTATCAATAGCCATTAAACAAGTAAAAAACACAATCAGCTTATTGGAAGAAGGGAACACAGTCCCGTTCATTGCCCGATACAGAAAGGAACAGACAGGTGCACTGGATGAAGTTCAAATTCGGGATATCATGGAGCGCTGGCAATACATACAAAATCTCAATCAGCGTAAAGAAGAGGTAGTCCGCTTAATTGAAGAGCAGGGCAAGCTGACAAAAGAGTTAAAATCCAACATTGAAAAAGCGGTGAAGCTACAGGAGGTAGAAGACTTATACCGGCCATATAAGCAAAAGCGCCGCACAAAAGCAACTGCGGCAAAGGAAAGAGGGCTTGAACCGTTTGCTGAATGGCTTCTCACCTTCCCCCTTAATGAACCCCCTGCTGCAAAGGCAAAAGAATTTTTATCAGATGAAAAGGAAGTAACCACAACGGAAGAGGCAATTGCCGGAGCGAAAGATATTATCGCAGAATGGGTATCAGATGAAGCAGAAAGCAGAAAATGGATCCGTATGGAAACAGCCAAAAAGGGAACAATTGAGTCTTCTGTGAAGAATAAAGAGATTGACGAAAAAGGCGTTTATGAAATGTACTACGAGTATGAGGAACCAGTGAGCAAGATTGTTCCACACCGCACACTTGCATTAAACCGGGGTGAAAAAGAAGAAGTTTTAAGGATTAACATTAAGCCAAATACCGAATTTATCTTAAAGTACTTGTATAAAAAGTGGGTGAAGGATGAACGCTCCCCTGCAGGGGCAATTGTAAAGGAAGCTATTGAGGATGGATACAAGCGTCTGATTATGCCTTCGATTGAACGTGAAATCCGCAATGAACTAACTGAAAAAGCAGAAGAACAGGCGATCATGATTTTTTCTGAAAATCTCAGAAAACTGCTGCTTCAGCCCCCATTAAAAGGCAAGATAGTACTGGGTGTAGACCCTGCCTACAGAACTGGCTGCAAGCTTGCAGTTGTAGATGAAACTGGAAAAGTACTTGATATCGGTGTCATATATCCGCATCCTCCTGTTTCCAAAACGAAACAAGCACGAGAGAAAGTAGTTCATATTCTAAACACCTACAAAGTAGAAATGGTTGCCATCGGCAATGGAACCGCCTCAAGGGAAACCGAGCAGTTCATCGCTGACATTTTAAAGGACATGAAAGAGGAGATATTCTACCTAATTGTCAATGAAGCAGGGGCGAGCGTATATTCTGCCTCAGACCTTGCCAGAGAAGAGTTTCCTGATTTTCAGGTGGAAGAAAGGAGTGCTGTATCCATCGCCCGCCGCCTCCAGGATCCTCTTGCAGAATTGGTTAAGATTGATCCCAAGTCCGTGGGGGTTGGCCAATATCAGCATGACGTATCTCAGAAAAAGCTGTCAGAATCACTCTCTTTTGTTGTAGAGACAGCGGTAAACCAAGTGGGTGTCAATGTAAATACAGCTTCATCTTCGCTGCTGCAGCATGTAGCTGGCCTTTCAAAAACAGTTGCTGTGAATATAATCAAGAAACGAGAAGAAGAAGGGAAATTTACAGACCGCAAGCAGTTGAAAAAGATTCCGCGCCTTGGCGCCAAAACCTATGAACAGGCAATAGGCTTCCTGCGGATTATCGATGGGAAAGAACCTCTGGACCGGACTGGTATACACCCTGAAACGTATGCAGTAGTAAATAAATTGCTTGCTAATCTCGGCTTTAAATCCAGTGACCTTGGAACACAATCATTAAGGGAAGCACTAAAAGGCATAAATATCAGCCAGACAGCCCGGGAGCTTGAAATTGGTGAACTTACACTGAGAGATATTATTGATGCCTTAATGAGACCTGAAAGGGATCCGCGTGATGAGCTGCCAAAGCCACTCCTAAAGAAAGAAGTCCTGAAACTTGAGGATCTGCAGGAAGGGATGGAGCTTCAAGGGACAGTGAGAAATGTTGTCGACTTTGGTGCATTCGTTGATATCGGAGTCAAACAGGATGGCCTTGTTCATATATCCAAACTTAGCCGCCAATTTGTCAAACATCCGCTGGATGTCGTGTCCGTTGGGGATGTAGTAACAGTCTGGGTTGACTCTGTTGATAAGCACAAGGGAAGAGTCGCCTTAACTATGCTTGACCAAACTAATTAACATTCCTTTGTTTTGCTGGCTTAAATGGCTTGTTCTTCGAGTCATAAGCCAAATCACGCCGGAAATCAATATTTCTAGCGTGATTTGGCCTATGCTTGTGAGGTTTTCAAAGGGCTGTAGCTGCTTTTAGCTGGTATATCTCAGGCTCGCCATATTTTATGAGCAGTGTTTCTTTCTATAGAAAAACCAGCACTGATTCAGCAGCTTGATCTGATACCGGTCCTTTTCATAAAAAGCACGCTGGATTTGGTTTTGAAACCATACAGGCATCTGATTTACCTCCCGTGTATTGGAATCTGATAATCGCTCCCTAGGGCAGCAAAGCGAGTTCAGAGCTATAATAGGTATATATAATGTATGCTATAATAGGTTGTCATGTTTACGATAAGAGAGGAAAAACATTGTTATGAATGACCAGGAGCTTCAGACACTTGTTGAAAAGATATCCTTAGAAAGCTTCGGCAAGCCCTTTCGCCATCAGGCTTATTTTAATTCACGCCTCAGGTCGACTGGCGGAAGATATATGCTGAGTTCACATCATGTTGAAATAAACAAAAAGTATTATGAGCAGCTTGGGGTCGGAGAATTAGAAGGAATTATTAAGCACGAGCTTTGTCATTATCATTTGCATTTAGAAGGAAAAGGATATAAACATCGTGATCAGGATTTCAGAATGCTAATGAAAAAAGTGGGAGCACCTCGATTTTGTTCGGCCTTGCCTGATCATCCAAAAACAAATAGATCTGCTAAGATTCTTGTTTATATGTGTAAGGAATGCGGTCAAACTTATCAAAGAAAAAGAATGGTTGATACGAGGAAATATGTTTGCGGTAAATGCAAGGGGAAATTAGTTTAAAAAAAGAATTGACATTAGATTAAGTACACTTTATATTTAATAATTGTCGCAGGACAAAACAGGATAAACGGCTAATAAATTCTTCTAAAAACAAGCTTGACTTTTATAGCCTCCGTCCTTATAATATGAAGAGTCGATAAGATGTTAACTGTTTTATCGATAAAGTTCATTATTATTCCGCAGTAGCTCAGTGGTAGAGCATTCGGCTGTTAACCGAACGGTCGCAGGTTCGAATCCTGCCTGCGGAGCCATATTTGGGGAAGTACTCAAGTGGCTGAAGAGGCGCCCCTGCTAAGGGTGTAGGTCGCGTAAGCGGCGCGAGGGTTCAAATCCCTCCTTCTCCGCCAGAAAATTCTCACAATGGCCCGTTGGTCAAGCGGTTAAGACACCGCCCTTTCACGGCGGTAACACGGGTTCGAATCCCGTACGGGTCACTTTTTTTGTTTCCGACGGTTTTATGTGGATGGTCCCGTGGTGTAGCGGTTAACATGCCTGCCTGTCACGCAGGAGATCGCGGGTTCGATTCCCGTCGGGACCGCCATTTGTTATTGGGCTATAGCCAAGCGGTAAGGCACCGGACTTTGACTCCGTCACTCGCAGGTTCGAATCCTGCTAGCCCAGCCATTTTTGATGAGCCATTAGCTCAGTCGGTAGAGCAGATTGCAGCATCAGTGAATTTCTTCATCCGAATAGCAATCCGTGACAAAGCGTTTAGCTTTGGAACATCTGACTGCACACAACAGGCTTTAGGAAGTCTCATAAAAGTATGAGCCATTAGCTCAGTCGGTAGAGCATCTGACTTTTAATCAGAGGGTCGAAGGTTCGAGTCCTTCATGGCTCACCATTTTAATTTCATATTGCGGGTGTGGCGGAATTGGCAGACGCACCAGACTTAGGATCTGGCGCCGCAAGGCGTGGGGGTTCGACTCCCTTCACCCGCACCATTAATTACCATTGAGATAAGTGCTACGTTTTGGTATGATGTTACTTGTCGCTTCATTAAGCGGTCGTGGCGGAATGGCAGACGCGCTAGGTTGAGGGCCTAGTGGGGGCAACCCCGTGGAGGTTCAAGTCCTCTCGGCCGCACCAAAAAAAGTTGTTGACTTTTGAAATCTAGGTTGATATAATATAAGAGTTGCTTTAAAAGATGCGCCCGTAGCTCAATTGGATAGAGCGTTTGACTACGGATCAAAAGGTTAGGGGTTCGACTCCTCTCGGGCGCGCCATATTACGGGGAGTAGCTCAGCTTGGTAGAGCACTTGGTTTGGGACCAAGGGGTCGCAGGTTCGAATCCTGTCTTCCCGACCATTCGGGAAACAATAATTTTATATGCGGGTGTAGTTTAGTGGTAAAACCTCAGCCTTCCAAGCTGATGATGAGGGTTCGATTCCCTTCACCCGCTCCAAACTTTCTGATTGATCTTTGAAAACTGAACGAACAAAAACGTCAACGTTAATTCTTTAGTCTTTTTTGAAAAGACAACTTATGAGCTTAATCAACTCTTATATGGAGAGTTTGATCCTGGCTCAGGACGAACGCTGGCGGCGTGCCTAATACATGCAAGTCGAGCGGACAGATGGGAGCTTGCTCCCTGAAGTCAGCGGCGGACGGGTGAGTAACACGTGGGCAACCTGCCTGTAAGACTGGGATAACTCCGGGAAACCGGGGCTAATACCGGATAATTCTTTCCCTCACATGAGGGAAAGCTGAAAGATGGTTTCGGCTATCACTTACAGATGGGCCCGCGGCGCATTAGCTAGTTGGTGAGGTAACGGCTCACCAAGGCAACGATGCGTAGCCGACCTGAGAGGGTGATCGGCCACACTGGGACTGAGACACGGCCCAGACTCCTACGGGAGGCAGCAGTAGGGAATCTTCCGCAATGGACGAAAGTCTGACGGAGCAACGCCGCGTGAGTGATGAAGGTTTTCGGATCGTAAAACTCTGTTGTTAGGGAAGAACAAGTACCGGAGTAACTGCCGGTACCTTGACGGTACCTAACCAGAAAGCCACGGCTAACTACGTGCCAGCAGCCGCGGTAATACGTAGGTGGCAAGCGTTGTCCGGAATTATTGGGCGTAAAGCGCGCGCAGGCGGTTCCTTAAGTCTGATGTGAAAGCCCCCGGCTCAACCGGGGAGGGTCATTGGAAACTGGGGAACTTGAGTGCAGAAGAGAAGAGTGGAATTCCACGTGTAGCGGTGAAATGCGTAGAGATGTGGAGGAACACCAGTGGCGAAGGCGACTCTTTGGTCTGTAACTGACGCTGAGGCGCGAAAGCGTGGGGAGCAAACAGGATTAGATACCCTGGTAGTCCACGCCGTAAACGATGAGTGCTAAGTGTTAGAGGGTTTCCGCCCTTTAGTGCTGCAGCAAACGCATTAAGCACTCCGCCTGGGGAGTACGGCCGCAAGGCTGAAACTCAAAGGAATTGACGGGGGCCCGCACAAGCGGTGGAGCATGTGGTTTAATTCGAAGCAACGCGAAGAACCTTACCAGGTCTTGACATCTCCTGACAACCCTAGAGATAGGGCGTTCCCCTTCGGGGGACAGGATGACAGGTGGTGCATGGTTGTCGTCAGCTCGTGTCGTGAGATGTTGGGTTAAGTCCCGCAACGAGCGCAACCCTTGATCTTAGTTGCCAGCATTCAGTTGGGCACTCTAAGGTGACTGCCGGTGACAAACCGGAGGAAGGTGGGGATGACGTCAAATCATCATGCCCCTTATGACCTGGGCTACACACGTGCTACAATGGATGGTACAAAGGGCTGCGAGACCGCGAGGTTAAGCGAATCCCATAAAACCATTCTCAGTTCGGATTGCAGGCTGCAACTCGCCTGCATGAAGCCGGAATCGCTAGTAATCGCGGATCAGCATGCCGCGGTGAATACGTTCCCGGGCCTTGTACACACCGCCCGTCACACCACGAGAGTTTGTAACACCCGAAGTCGGTGGGGTAACCTTTTGGAGCCAGCCGCCTAAGGTGGGACAGATGATTGGGGTGAAGTCGTAACAAGGTAGCCGTATCGGAAGGTGCGGCTGGATCACCTCCTTTCTAAGGATATTTACATGAAACGTGACGTGTTTTGTTCGTTCAGTTTTGAGAGTTCAATCTCTCAATGAAAGATTCGTTCTTTGAAAACTAGATAATGTTAATGAAGAAGCAATAACCGAGTAATCGCCATCTTAGTTTTTTTCTCTTATTTTTGTTTTAAAACGAAGTAAGAGCACAAACCATGAGGGCAATGAGAAGCAAGAAGATCAAGGAAGCGACCGAACGAGCACCGGAGCGTACGAGAGTACGTGAGGAGCACAGTGACGGAGCTGACGCAGAGATTCGCCGCTTATCATTGGCCGAAGTAGGTTAAGTTAGAAAGGGCGCACGGTGAATGCCTTGGCACTAGGAGCCGATGAAGGACGGTACTAACACCGATATGCTTCGGGGAGCTGTAAGTAAGCTTTGATCCGGAGATTTCCGAATGGGGAAACCCCCTATCCGTAATGGGATAGGATCTTTACCTGAATACATAGGGTATAGAAGGCAGACCCGGGGAACTGAAACATCTAAGTACCCGGAGGAAGAGAAAGCAAACGCGATTCCCTGAGTAGCGGCGAGCGAAACGGGATTAGCCCAAACCAAGAGGCTTGCCTCTTGGGGTTGTAGGACACTCTACACGGAGTTACAAAGGAACGAGGTAAATGAACAGGTCTGGAAAGGCCGGCCAGAGAAGGTAAAAGCCCTGTAGTTGAAACTTCGTTCCCTCCAGAGTGGATCCTGAGTACGGCGGGACACGAGAAATCCCGTCGGAAGCAGGGAGGACCATCTCCCAAGGCTAAATACTCCCTAGTGACCGATAGTGAACCAGTACCGTGAGGGAAAGGTGAAAAGCACCCCGGAAGGGGAGTGAAAGAGATCCTGAAACCGTGTGCCTACAAGTAGTTAGAGCCCGTTAATGGGTGATAGCGTGCCTTTTGTAGAATGAACCGGCGAGTTACGATTACATGCGAGGTTAAGTTGATGAGACGGAGCCGCAGCGAAAGCGAGTCTGAATAGGGCGAATGAGTATGTGGTCGTAGACCCGAAACCAGGTGATCTACCCATGTCCAGGGTGAAGTCCAGGTAACACTGGATGGAGGCCCGAACCCACGCACGTTGAAAAGTGCGGGGATGAGGTGTGGGTAGCGGAGAAATTCCAATCGAACTTGGAGATAGCTGGTTCTCTCCGAAATAGCTTTAGGGCTAGCCTCATGTAGTAAGAGTCTTGGAGGTAGAGCACTGTTTGGACTAGGGGCCCCCATCGGGTTACCGAATTCAGACAAACTCCGAATGCCAAAGACTTATCCATGGGAGTCAGACTGCGAGTGATAAGATCCGTAGTCAAGAGGGAAACAGCCCAGACCACCAGCTAAGGTCCCAAAGTATACGTTAAGTGGAAAAGGATGTGGAGTTGCTTAGACAACCAGGATGTTGGCTTAGAAGCAGCCACCATTTAAAGAGTGCGTAATAGCTCACTGGTCGAGTGACTCCGCGCCGAAAATGTACCGGGGCTAAACGTATCACCGAAGCTGTGGATTGACATCTTCCGATGTCAGTGGTAGGAGAGCGTTCTAAGGGCGTTGAAGCCAGACCGCAAGGACTGGTGGAGCGCTTAGAAGTGAGAATGCCGGTATGAGTAGCGAAAGATGGGTGAGAATCCCATCCACCGAATGCCTAAGGTTTCCTGAGGAAGGCTCGTCCGCTCAGGGTTAGTCGGGACCTAAGCCGAGGCTGAAAAGCGTAGGCGATGGACAACAGGTTGATATTCCTGTACCACCTCTTTACCGTTTGAGCAATGGGGGGACGCAGGAGGATAGGGTAAGCGCGCTGCTGGATTAGCGCGTCCAAGCAGTTAGGCCGGTAACGAGGCAAATCCCGTTACCACACAGGCTGAGCTGTGACGGCGAGGGAAATTTAGTACCGAAGTTCCTGATTCCACACTGCCAAGAAAAGCCTCTAGCGAGGGAAAAGGTGCCCGTACCGCAAACCGACACAGGTAGGCGAGGAGAGAATCCTAAGGTGAGCGAGAGAACTCTCGTTAAGGAACTCGGCAAAATGACCCCGTAACTTCGGGAGAAGGGGTGCTCATTAGGGTGAATAGCCCTGATGAGCCGCAGTGAATAGGCCCAGGCGACTGTTTAGCAAAAACACAGGTCTCTGCGAAGCCGCAAGGCGAAGTATAGGGGCTGACGCCTGCCCGGTGCTGGAAGGTTAAGAGGAGAGGTTAGCGCAAGCGAAGCTTTGAATCGAAGCCCCAGTAAACGGCGGCCGTAACTATAACGGTCCTAAGGTAGCGAAATTCCTTGTCGGGTAAGTTCCGACCCGCACGAAAGGCGTAACGATCTGGGCACTGTCTCAACGAGAGACTCGGTGAAATTATAGTACCTGTGAAGATGCAGGTTACCCGCGACAGGACGGAAAGACCCCGTGGAGCTTTACTGTAGCCTGATATTGAATTTTGGTACAGCTTGTACAGGATAGGTAGGAGCCTGAGAAGCCGGAGCGCCAGCTTCGGTGGAGGCGTCGGTGGGATACTACCCTGGCTGTATTGAAATTCTAACCCGCGCCCCTTATCGGGGCGGGAGACAGTGTCAGGTGGGCAGTTTGACTGGGGCGGTCGCCTCCTAAAAAGTAACGGAGGCGCCCAAAGGTTCCCTCAGAATGGTTGGAAATCATTCGCAGAGTGTAAAGGCACAAGGGAGCTTGACTGCGAGACCTACAAGTCGAGCAGGGACGAAAGTCGGGCTTAGTGATCCGGTGGTTCCGCATGGAAGGGCCATCGCTCAACGGATAAAAGCTACCCCGGGGATAACAGGCTTATCTCCCCCAAGAGTCCACATCGACGGGGAGGTTTGGCACCTCGATGTCGGCTCATCGCATCCTGGGGCTGTAGTCGGTCCCAAGGGTTGGGCTGTTCGCCCATTAAAGCGGTACGCGAGCTGGGTTCAGAACGTCGTGAGACAGTTCGGTCCCTATCCGTCGTGGGCGCAGGAAATTTGAGAGGAGCTGTCCTTAGTACGAGAGGACCGGGATGGACGCACCGCTGGTGTACCAGTTGTCTTGCCAAAGGCATCGCTGGGTAGCTATGTGCGGAAGGGATAAGTGCTGAAAGCATCTAAGCATGAAGCCCCCCTCGAGATGAGATTTCCCATAGCGTCAAGCTAGTAAGATCCCTGAAAGATGATCAGGTTGATAGGTCAGAGGTGGAAGCGTGGCGACATGTGGAGCTGACTGATACTAATCGATCGAGGACTTAACCAAAACGAAAAGCGGAGGCGACTGTTCAACTTCGAGAGACGTTGGAGAGCCGGCCATTCAAATCCTGGTTTTGGGATTTGGAGGGACGGATCGAAACGGCCGAGAAGTTAGGAGCCGAAGCTAGACAAGTCATTGGTGAATACTCGGCAAATGCTTCTTCATGCATTATCTAGTTTTGAGGGAACGAAGTTTCTTCAATTACATAGTCCGGTGGCGATAGCGAGAAGGTCACACCCGTTCCCATACCGAACACGGAAGTTAAGCTTCTCAGCGCCGATGGTAGTTAGGGGCTGTCCCCTTGTGAGAGTAGGACGCTGCCGGGCGAAGACAGAGAGTCTATCTCTTTGTCTTTTTTAATCCTTACATACTGGAATAATTTTCATTACTATCCCAGTAGGATTTTAATATTAGATATATATAGCAAATAATTTCTTCAATAAAGCTTAAAAAAAGTGTTGACGAATTATTTGTAAGATGTTATTCTAATATAGTTGCTTGATTGATCTTTGAAAACTGAACGAACAAAAACGTCAACGTTAATTCTTTAGTCTTTTTTGAAAAGACAATTTATGAGCTTAATCAACTCTTATATGGAGAGTTTGATCCTGGCTCAGGACGAACGCTGGCGGCGTGCCTAATACATGCAAGTCGAGCGGACAGATGGGAGCTTGCTCCCTGAAGTCAGCGGCGGACGGGTGAGTAACACGTGGGCAACCTGCCTGTAAGACTGGGATAACTCCGGGAAACCGGGGCTAATACCGGATAATTCTTTCCCTCACATGAGGGAAAGCTGAAAGATGGTTTCGGCTATCACTTACAGATGGGCCCGCGGCGCATTAGCTAGTTGGTGAGGTAACGGCTCACCAAGGCAACGATGCGTAGCCGACCTGAGAGGGTGATCGGCCACACTGGGACTGAGACACGGCCCAGACTCCTACGGGAGGCAGCAGTAGGGAATCTTCCGCAATGGACGAAAGTCTGACGGAGCAACGCCGCGTGAGTGATGAAGGTTTTCGGATCGTAAAACTCTGTTGTTAGGGAAGAACAAGTACCGGAGTAACTGCCGGTACCTTGACGGTACCTAACCAGAAAGCCACGGCTAACTACGTGCCAGCAGCCGCGGTAATACGTAGGTGGCAAGCGTTGTCCGGAATTATTGGGCGTAAAGCGCGCGCAGGCGGTTCCTTAAGTCTGATGTGAAAGCCCCCGGCTCAACCGGGGAGGGTCATTGGAAACTGGGGAACTTGAGTGCAGAAGAGAAGAGTGGAATTCCACGTGTAGCGGTGAAATGCGTAGAGATGTGGAGGAACACCAGTGGCGAAGGCGACTCTTTGGTCTGTAACTGACGCTGAGGCGCGAAAGCGTGGGGAGCAAACAGGATTAGATACCCTGGTAGTCCACGCCGTAAACGATGAGTGCTAAGTGTTAGAGGGTTTCCGCCCTTTAGTGCTGCAGCAAACGCATTAAGCACTCCGCCTGGGGAGTACGGCCGCAAGGCTGAAACTCAAAGGAATTGACGGGGGCCCGCACAAGCGGTGGAGCATGTGGTTTAATTCGAAGCAACGCGAAGAACCTTACCAGGTCTTGACATCTCCTGACAACCCTAGAGATAGGGCGTTCCCCTTCGGGGGACAGGATGACAGGTGGTGCATGGTTGTCGTCAGCTCGTGTCGTGAGATGTTGGGTTAAGTCCCGCAACGAGCGCAACCCTTGATCTTAGTTGCCAGCATTCAGTTGGGCACTCTAAGGTGACTGCCGGTGACAAACCGGAGGAAGGTGGGGATGACGTCAAATCATCATGCCCCTTATGACCTGGGCTACACACGTGCTACAATGGATGGTACAAAGGGCTGCGAGACCGCGAGGTTAAGCGAATCCCATAAAACCATTCTCAGTTCGGATTGCAGGCTGCAACTCGCCTGCATGAAGCCGGAATCGCTAGTAATCGCGGATCAGCATGCCGCGGTGAATACGTTCCCGGGCCTTGTACACACCGCCCGTCACACCACGAGAGTTTGTAACACCCGAAGTCGGTGGGGTAACCTTTTGGAGCCAGCCGCCTAAGGTGGGACAGATGATTGGGGTGAAGTCGTAACAAGGTAGCCGTATCGGAAGGTGCGGCTGGATCACCTCCTTTCTAAGGATATTTACATGAAACGTGACGTGTTTTGTTCGTTCAGTTTTGAGAGTTCAATCTCTCAATGAAAGATTCGTTCTTTGAAAACTAGATAATGTTAATGAAGAAGCAATAACCGAGTAATCGCCATCTTAGTTTTTTTCTCTTATTTTTGTTTTAAAACGAAGTAAGAGCACAAACCATGAGGGCAATGAGAAGCAAGAAGATCAAGGAAGCGACCGAACGAGCACCGGAGCGTACGAGAGTACGTGAGGAGCACAGTGACGGAGCTGACGCAGAGATTCGCCGCTTATCATTGGCCGAAGTAGGTTAAGTTAGAAAGGGCGCACGGTGAATGCCTTGGCACTAGGAGCCGATGAAGGACGGTACTAACACCGATATGCTTCGGGGAGCTGTAAGTAAGCTTTGATCCGGAGATTTCCGAATGGGGAAACCCCCTATCCGTAATGGGATAGGATCTTTACCTGAATACATAGGGTATAGAAGGCAGACCCGGGGAACTGAAACATCTAAGTACCCGGAGGAAGAGAAAGCAAACGCGATTCCCTGAGTAGCGGCGAGCGAAACGGGATTAGCCCAAACCAAGAGGCTTGCCTCTTGGGGTTGTAGGACACTCTACACGGAGTTACAAAGGAACGAGGTAAATGAACAGGTCTGGAAAGGCCGGCCAGAGAAGGTAAAAGCCCTGTAGTTGAAACTTCGTTCCCTCCAGAGTGGATCCTGAGTACGGCGGGACACGAGAAATCCCGTCGGAAGCAGGGAGGACCATCTCCCAAGGCTAAATACTCCCTAGTGACCGATAGTGAACCAGTACCGTGAGGGAAAGGTGAAAAGCACCCCGGAAGGGGAGTGAAAGAGATCCTGAAACCGTGTGCCTACAAGTAGTTAGAGCCCGTTAATGGGTGATAGCGTGCCTTTTGTAGAATGAACCGGCGAGTTACGATTACATGCGAGGTTAAGTTGATGAGACGGAGCCGCAGCGAAAGCGAGTCTGAATAGGGCGAATGAGTATGTGGTCGTAGACCCGAAACCAGGTGATCTACCCATGTCCAGGGTGAAGTCCAGGTAACACTGGATGGAGGCCCGAACCCACGCACGTTGAAAAGTGCGGGGATGAGGTGTGGGTAGCGGAGAAATTCCAATCGAACTTGGAGATAGCTGGTTCTCTCCGAAATAGCTTTAGGGCTAGCCTCATGTAGTAAGAGTCTTGGAGGTAGAGCACTGTTTGGACTAGGGGCCCCCATCGGGTTACCGAATTCAGACAAACTCCGAATGCCAAAGACTTATCCATGGGAGTCAGACTGCGAGTGATAAGATCCGTAGTCAAGAGGGAAACAGCCCAGACCACCAGCTAAGGTCCCAAAGTATACGTTAAGTGGAAAAGGATGTGGAGTTGCTTAGACAACCAGGATGTTGGCTTAGAAGCAGCCACCATTTAAAGAGTGCGTAATAGCTCACTGGTCGAGTGACTCCGCGCCGAAAATGTACCGGGGCTAAACGTGTCACCGAAGCTGTGGATTGACATCTTCCGATGTCAGTGGTAGGAGAGCGTTCTAAGGGCGTTGAAGCCAGACCGCAAGGACTGGTGGAGCGCTTAGAAGTGAGAATGCCGGTATGAGTAGCGAAAGATGGGTGAGAATCCCATCCACCGAATGCCTAAGGTTTCCTGAGGAAGGCTCGTCCGCTCAGGGTTAGTCGGGACCTAAGCCGAGGCTGAAAAGCGTAGGCGATGGACAACAGGTTGATATTCCTGTACCACCTCTTTACCGTTTGAGCAATGGGGGGACGCAGGAGGATAGGGTAAGCACGCTGCTGGATTAGCGTGTCCAAGCAGTTAGGCCGGTAACGAGGCAAATCCCGTTACCACATAGGCTGAGCTGTGACGGCGAGGGAAATTTAGTACCGAAGTTCCTGATTCCACACTGCCAAGAAAAGCCTCTAGCGAGGGAAAAGGTGCCCGTACCGCAAACCGACACAGGTAGGCGAGGAGAGAATCCTAAGGTGAGCGAGAGAACTCTCGTTAAGGAACTCGGCAAAATGACCCCGTAACTTCGGGAGAAGGGGTGCTCATTAGGGTGAATAGCCCTGATGAGCCGCAGTGAATAGGCCCAGGCGACTGTTTAGCAAAAACACAGGTCTCTGCGAAGCCGCAAGGCGAAGTATAGGGGCTGACGCCTGCCCGGTGCTGGAAGGTTAAGAGGAGAGGTTAGCGCAAGCGAAGCTTTGAATCGAAGCCCCAGTAAACGGCGGCCGTAACTATAACGGTCCTAAGGTAGCGAAATTCCTTGTCGGGTAAGTTCCGACCCGCACGAAAGGCGTAACGATCTGGGCACTGTCTCAACGAGAGACTCGGTGAAATTATAGTACCTGTGAAGATGCAGGTTACCCGCGACAGGACGGAAAGACCCCGTGGAGCTTTACTGTAGCCTGATATTGAATTTTGGTACAGCTTGTACAGGATAGGTAGGAGCCTGAGAAGCCGGAGCGCCAGCTTCGGTGGAGGCGTCGGTGGGATACTACCCTGGCTGTATTGAAATTCTAACCCGCGCCCCTTATCGGGGCGGGAGACAGTGTCAGGTGGGCAGTTTGACTGGGGCGGTCGCCTCCTAAAAAGTAACGGAGGCGCCCAAAGGTTCCCTCAGAATGGTTGGAAATCATTCGCAGAGTGTAAAGGCACAAGGGAGCTTGACTGCGAGACCTACAAGTCGAGCAGGGACGAAAGTCGGGCTTAGTGATCCGGTGGTTCCGCATGGAAGGGCCATCGCTCAACGGATAAAAGCTACCCCGGGGATAACAGGCTTATCTCCCCCAAGAGTCCACATCGACGGGGAGGTTTGGCACCTCGATGTCGGCTCATCGCATCCTGGGGCTGTAGTCGGTCCCAAGGGTTGGGCTGTTCGCCCATTAAAGCGGTACGCGAGCTGGGTTCAGAACGTCGTGAGACAGTTCGGTCCCTATCCGTCGTGGGCGCAGGAAATTTGAGAGGAGCTGTCCTTAGTACGAGAGGACCGGGATGGACGCACCGCTGGTGTACCAGTTGTCTTGCCAAAGGCATCGCTGGGTAGCTATGTGCGGAAGGGATAAGTGCTGAAAGCATCTAAGCATGAAGCCCCCCTCGAGATGAGATTTCCCATAGCGTCAAGCTAGTAAGATCCCTGAAAGATGATCAGGTTGATAGGTCAGAGGTGGAAGCGTGGCGACATGTGGAGCTGACTGATACTAATCGATCGAGGACTTAACCAAAACGAAAAGCGGAGGCGACTGTTCAACTTCGAGAGACGTTGGAGAGCCGGCCATTCAAATCCTGGTTTTGGGATTTGGAGGGACGGATCGAAACGGCCGAGAAGTTAGGAGCCGAAGCTAGACAAGTCATTGGTGAATACTCGGCAAATGCTTCTTCATGCATTATCTAGTTTTGAGGGAACGAAGTTTCTTCAATTACATAGTCCGGTGGCGATAGCGAGAAGGTCACACCCGTTCCCATACCGAACACGGAAGTTAAGCTTCTCAGCGCCGATGGTAGTTAGGGGCTGTCCCCTTGTGAGAGTAGGACGCTGCCGGGCGGAAAAACAAATTGTGACGAAAAATCACACAAATAATATTATCGCGGGGTGGAGCAGTTCGGTAGCTCGTCGGGCTCATAACCCGAAGGTCGCAGGTTCAAATCCTGCCCCCGCAATCTGGTCCGGTAGTTCAGTTGGTTAGAATGCCTGCCTGTCACGCAGGAGGTCGCGGGTTCGAGTCCCGTCCGGACCGCCATTTTCTAATATTAAAAACGTCAAACGAAACCTGGTTTCGTCTTTTTTTTATTCTTTTTTATCCTCAGCTTATATTCCATTAATAATGAAAATAGCTTACTTTGCCCATTGCTGCAAAATAAGGTAAACTACATATAGATTATTCTCCTTAGGATTTATCCTAAGGTTTTTTTTCTTTATAGATTAAACCATAAAAGGTGATGAAACATATGAGTCAGTTTGAGTTTATCTCAAAGAAGCCAGAGGATACGATGGCGTTTTCGGAAAGGCTGGGCAGTCTGCTCCAGCCGGGGGATGTCCTTGCTCTGGAAGGAGATTTGGGCGCAGGAAAAACGACATTCACCAAGGGGCTGGCAAAAGGACTTAATATTACCCGTAATGTAAATAGCCCCACTTTTACGATTATTAAAGAATACCAAGGAAGATTGCCCCTGTATCATATGGATGTATATAGAGTTGAAGATTCTTTTGAGGATTTGGGGTTTGATGAATACTTTGAAGGCAATGGGGTCACAGTTGTAGAATGGGCTCATCTAGTTAAAGAACAGCTTCCCGAAGAGTTATTGACGATTTATTTATATCTTGATGATAATGACTCAAGAAAGCTTGTCCTGGAACCCCGGGGAAAAAGATATGAGGAATTGTGTAAGGAGATTATGTTATGAAGGTTTTAGCCATAGATACATCCAATTACCCTTTGGGAGTAGCTCTTCTGGATGGTGATCAGGTTATAGGCGAGTACATTACCAATGTCAAAAAGAATCACTCTGTTCGTGTTATGCCGGCTATTGATATCTTAATGAAAGATTGTGGTGTTACGCCAGCTGAGTTAGATAAAATTGTTGTTGCGAAAGGACCTGGCTCCTATACAGGCGTCCGAATTGGGGTTACAATTGCAAAAACTCTGGCCTGGACTTTAAATAAGCCGCTGGTTGGGGTATCCAGCCTGGAAATTTATGCGGCTTCGGCAGGCAGATACTTTAATGGCGTCATATCTCCTTTGTTTGATGCACGGAGAGGACAAATATATACTGGCCTGTATCAATATAAGGAAGGGCAGTTAGCATCTCTTATGAAAGACCAGCTCCTTCTTGCAAAAGATTGGGCAGCAATGCTTTCTGAGCAGCAAGAGAAGGTCCTTTTTATAGGGAATGATCTGCCTTTACATAAAGAGGTATTTACAGAATCCCTTAGAGACCTGGCGGTGTACGCTTCGCCTGCAGAACATAATCCAAGGCCGGCAGAACTTGCCTTGTTAGGCAGAGACAGAGAGCCTGAGGAAGTTCACTCTTTTGTTCCTAATTATATTAGGATTGCGGAAGCTGAAGCCAATTGGATAAAAGCAAACCAAGAAAAAAAGCTATAGTGATGAGGAAGCGAACGTATGAATAAATCCTTAACTTTCCGTTTTATGAATGAAGAGGATATTGATGATGTTTTGGAAATAGAACATAAGTCCTTTGCAACACCCTGGAGCAGGGAAGCCTTTTTTAACGAATTAACACAAAATCAGTTTGCATTGTATGTTGTTTTAGAAGAAGAAAATAAAGTTATAGGCTACTGTGGAGCATGGATCGTAGTGGACGAAGCTCATATCACAAATGTTGCGCTGCTCCCTGAATATCGCGGGAGAAAGCTTGGAGAAGCTCTTATGCGAAAGTTAATGGAGATTGCGTCTGAAATGGGGGCCATCACGATGACTCTGGAAGTAAGGGTATCTAACTTCACAGCTCAGGCCTTGTACCGAAAGCTTGGTTTTCAAAATGGAGCCATAAGGAAGAACTACTACACTGATAATCAAGAAGATGCTTTAGTAATGTGGGTGAATTTATAATGAATAAAGATCAATGGATCATGGGGATTGAAACAAGCTGTGATGAGACGGCTGTTGCCATCATTAAGAATGGCCGTGAAATCTCAGCCAATATAGTTGCATCCCAAATAGAAAGCCATAAACGTTTTGGGGGAGTAGTTCCGGAAATCGCTTCCCGCCATCATGTTGAACAGATAACTATAGTGTTGGAAGAAGCATTATATAAGGCAGGCATTACATATTCAGATCTTTCAGCAATTGCTGTGACTGAAGGACCTGGCCTTGTAGGCGCGCTGCTGATCGGGGTTAATGCCGCTAAAGCAGTTGCTTTTGCTCATGGTATCCCTCTTGTAGGCGTGCATCATATTGCTGGACATATTTATGCCAATCGATTGGTTGAAGAAATGGAATTTCCATTACTGTCCCTGGTAGTCTCAGGCGGTCATACAGAGCTTGTCTATATGAAGGAGCATGGCCATTTCCAAGTGATTGGAGAGACAAGGGATGATGCTGCAGGAGAGGCATATGATAAAGTTGCCCGGACATTAAATCTGCCATATCCAGGCGGTCCTCACATTGACAGACTCGCTCATGAAGGGAACCCGACCATTCAGCTTCCGAGAGCATGGCTGGAAGAAGGTTCATACGATTTTAGCTTCAGCGGCTTAAAGTCTGCCGTTATCAACACTGTTCACAATGCTGAGCAGCGTGGTGAGACCATTGTGCCGGAAGATCTTGCTGCAAGCTTCCAGGAAAGTGTCATTGATGTCTTAGTAACGAAAACAGAAAGAGCTGTTGAAGAATATCAGGTGAAGCAGCTGCTGCTCGCAGGCGGAGTTGCGGCGAATAAAGGACTTCGAGCTTCTTTGGAAAAGAGGTTTGGGGACAAAGCGGAGATAAAGCTTATTATTCCGCCATTAACATTATGCACAGATAATGCAGCGATGATTGGTGCAGCAGGAAGTGTGCTGTTTGAAAAAGGACAATTCGCCGGACTTGATTTAAATGCCAATCCCGGTTTGGACATCACTATCCACAATGATAAATAAATTAGGAAAAAGTCCCCGACCGCATAGGGGGCTTTTTCTGTGGATAAAATCATTTATTTCAGAATATTATGTTGGTAATGTGGATAAAAACAGTTTAAATTGTGGATAATGTGGAAAAGTCTGTGGAGAGTATATATAACTGCGTTTTTCTTGTGATTATCTCTGTGGATAATAGAAAAGACTGGCAGTGACTATTCTACCAGTCTAAAAGTTATGAATTTTCTTTTATTAATCATCAGCTAAAAGTGTCCATTCTTCCATCAATTCTTCCAGCTTAGCTTTTGCTTGATCAGTTTCATTTGTGATACCCATCACTTTTTCATGGTCTTGATAAACATTCGGATCACAGAGAAGCTGGTCATTCATATCGATTACTTTCTCCAATCCTTCTATTTGCTCTTCAATTTCTTCCATTCTTCTTTTTCGTTGGCGTTCGAGCTTTTTGGCTTCTTTATCCTGCTGATAATTATTTTTGTCCTGCTTAACAGGCTGTGATGCCGTGGATTCATCTTGCTCATTAAGTGCAAGCAGTTCCTCTTGTTCCTGCTTTTTTTCCACATAATAATCATAATCGCCGAGATACTCTGTTGCCCCAATACTGGAAAGTTCAACTACCTTTGTTGTGATTCTGTTGATAAAATATCGGTCATGAGATACAAAGAGAATCGTTCCAGGATAATCGATCAATGCATTTTCAAGAATTTCTTTGCTATCCAGATCCAAATGGTTTGTAGGCTCGTCGAGGATTAAGAAATTGGCTTTCTGCATCATAAGCTTCGCAAGCGCAAGACGTGCCTTTTCACCGCCGCTCAGTGTTGAAACAGTTTTAAGAACATCATCACCAGAGAAAAGAAAGTTCCCAAGTATTGTCCGGATTTCCTTTTCCGGTTTTAGCGGGTATTCATCCCATAATTCGTTCAGGACTCTTTTATTGCTGGTGAGTTCCGCCTGTTCCTGGTCATAGTAGCCAATTGTCACATTGGAACCGTACTGTATCTCCCCGGAAAAAGAAGAGATCTTTTTGATGATGGTTTTGAGCAAGGTGGATTTGCCAATTCCATTGGGCCCCACCAGTGCAATGCTGTCACCTCTTGCCAGTCGCAGTGAAATATTCTCGCTCACTATCTCTTCATAGCCAATAGCAAGAGAATGAATATTTAAAACCTCATTGCCTGATTGCCGTTCAATGTCAAAGCCAAAAGAAGCTGATTTCTCGTCTCCCAGCGGCCTGTCCATCACGTCCATTCTGGCAAGCTGCTTTCTGCGGCTTTGTGCCCTTTTGGTTGTGGAAGCACGGGCAAGATTTCGCTGGATAAAATCCTGCAGCTTAGCGATCTCTTCCTGCTGTTTCTCGAATTGCTTCATTTCTCTTTCAAAGTTAGCCGCTTTTTGATCGAGATAGGAACTGTAGTTTCCTGGGTACTTTCTTATTTGGCGGCGGGAAATCTCGTAAACCTGGGAAACGACCTTATCAAGGAAATATCGGTCATGGGATACGATTAGAATGGCACCGTTGTATCCCTGCAGGTACTGTTCGAGCCATGATAATGTTTCAATATCCAGGTGGTTGGTAGGCTCGTCCAGTATTAAGATATCAGGCTTTGTCAGCAAAAGTTTACCAAGGGCCAATCTGGTACGCTGTCCGCCGCTCAATGATGAAATTTTAGTGTCATAGCCCATTGAGCTGAAGTTGAGTCCGTGGAGAATGGAACGGATATCTGCCTCATATTGATAGCCGCCATTTTCTTTGAAATCAACCTGAAGCTTGTCGTATTCTTTTAAGATGCGTTCATAGGCATCAGAGTTATTTAGGATATCAGGGTCTGCCATTTGTTCTTCAAGGCTGCGAAGCTGTTTTTCCTGCTTCTGCAGATGACTAAAAACAGTCAGCATTTCATCCCAAATGGATAACTCTGATTCCAGGCCGGTATTTTGTGCAAGATAGCCAATTGTTACTTCCTTTGGCTTTATAATCTCACCGGAGTCATATGTCATTTGTCCGGCAATAATTTTCAAAAGGGTGGACTTTCCTGCACCATTGCGCCCTACTAGCGCAATCCTGTCCCTGGTTTGTACTTCAAGCTTTATATTGGTTAAAATGGGATCAGCGCCAAAATTTTTCGCCAGCTGATTGACTTGTAATAGTATCATGTTCTTTCACCTCGGGTATAGAGTAAGTGTAACTCATTCATATATGTTCGGCAATAAAGGAGACAGGACTATAATCCCTTCTGCAGGGCATTCAATCAAGACAAAAGGCAAATAAATATGTGAGGAACAATACAAAGCACATACAAAGTAACAGAAAAATAGTGTATGATTTTGAAGAGAGGTGTTTTGAATGGCGGATTTTACTCATTTTAATCAAGAGGGCAGGGCAAAAATGGTGGATGTCAGCGATAAACCTGAAACGGCAAGAACAGCCATTGCTCAATCAAGTATTACTCTTAATCAGGAGATATACGAAAAGATAACATCCAACTCTATGAAAAAAGGGGATGTACTCGCTGTTGCACAAACTGCAGGCATTATGGCGAGCAAGAAAACATGGGACATTATTCCGATGTGCCATCCGCTGCCGCTTAAGGGCGTGGACATTTCATTTTCATGGAAGGCGGAAGAGGAAGAGTATGTCCTGATCATTACTGCTTCTGTAAAAACGAAGGGAAATACGGGTGTGGAAATGGAAGCGTTAACAGCCGCTTCTGTCTGTGCGCTGACCGTTTATGACATGTGCAAGGCTGTAGATAAAGGAATGGTGATTGGGCCAACCTTTTTAATAGAGAAAACAGGCGGAAAAAACGGAGATTTTAAAAGAAATTAATTCATCATAAGAAATGGGGATGGACGAATGGCCAATGAACCAATTAAGATACCGCAGGCAACAGCTAAACGGCTGCCTTTATACTACCGCTTTCTAAAAAACCTTCACTCATCAGGCAAACAAAGAGTCTCTTCAGCAGAATTGAGTGAGGCGGTAAAGGTAGATTCTGCAACAATCCGCCGCGATTTTTCGTACTTTGGTGCGTTAGGAAAAAAAGGATATGGATATAATGTGAATTACCTGCTGGGCTTCTTTCGGAAGACTCTTGACCAGGATGAGCTGACTAAAGTAGCTTTGATCGGGGTAGGGAATTTAGGAACAGCCTTTCTTAACTATAATTTTCTTAAAAATAATAATACCAAAATAGAAGTAGCCTTTGATGTTGATGAGAGTAAGGTTGGCACGAAAATCGGTGATGTACCGGTCCATCATATGGATGACCTTGAAGAAGTTATTATAAATAATAATATTCAGGTGGCGATTTTAACGGTGCCGGCACCGCCTGCCCAGGCTATTACCGATCGGATGGTGAATGCGAAAATAAAAGGAATCCTTAATTTTACACCTGCGAGGCTCACTGTGCCAGCCTCGATTCGGATTCACCATATCGATCTGGCAGTAGAATTGCAGTCACTGGTTTATTTTCTGAAAAACTATCCGGAAGAAATGTAAAAAAATGAGCCTTTTGGGGGCTCATTTTTTCATTTTATTTTTCATTTTAAAATGCAGGCCAACCATCCGCAGTCCGGTGCCAAAATCGAATGTGGCAATTATAATCAGAAAATAAGTAAAGAATCCCCAGGTTTCTTCATGCTGGATATTCTGTATGGCTATAAAAGTGAAAAGGCATCCGAGAAGGATGTAAATAAAGCCTGAAAACAAAGGTGTGCTTCTCATCAAAATCCCCCAGTAAGTTTAAAACTCTGCAAAGCATTTCCCTATGCTAGAAAAAGCTGATAAAGCTCTGCATTTTTTCCATTTCTTCTAACCATTTTTGCATATTATCCTGATTCAGCTGGATAACCGCAACAAAGGTGTTCATCGCCACATGGGCAAAAATCGGCACAATAATCCGCTTCGTTTTGACATATAAGAAAGCAAAGGTGAACCCCATTGCCGAGTACAGCAGTACATGTTCAGGCTCGAAATGGGCAAGTGCAAAAATGACTGAGCTGATCAGGGCCGATAAGAAGAAGTTGAAGCGCTTATGGAGAGAACCGAAAATAACTTTTCTAAAGACAATCTCCTCAAGTATTGGCCCAATGACCGAACTAATTAAGATAACGATTGGCGATGCTTCAATAATCCGGATAATCTGCTGCGTATTCTCAGATCCCATTTCAATCCCAATCATATTTTCAATGCTGGCAGCAGTAGCTTGAGCGATCAGGGCCAAAAATATACCCCCAACTGCCCAGCCCGCTGAGCTTGCTGCGGAAGATGCATCCCTATCCAGGCCTTTTTTCATCTCTTTTCTTAATAATAGAAGCGTAATGATCAGTGTAACCGTAAAACTGATGACAAGCCAGTAGGCTACAGCCAGGATCTGCATGTTTTCGGGGTTCTGTCCAAGGGCATCTGCAATAAATAACACAAGCGGAACGCCAAACAAACTGGACAGCTGCATGGCAATATAAGCTATTAATATAAACCAATATTCCTTCTTCAAAATGTTATACTCCTTATTCTGAGTGTTGGAAAACAAGTCCTAAAGCCATTGTACTCTTAATAAGGAGCGGGTTTCAAATATCAGCATCAAAGCAGGAAAATACTATGGGTAAAGTGAAGAGTTCCGAAGCATACTTAAGAGGTTGTCTGTGTCGAAAAATAGCGTGTATGGGCGAATGAAATTTTTTCTAAAAAATTTAAGCTTCACCCTTGCAAATAGAAATGAGATTCATTAATATAATAATTGTGTTAGCACTCATACAGAGAGAGTGCTAATAAATAAAAATATTTACATATTATTTGAGGAGGTTGTTTCACTTGTTAAAGCCACTAGGTGATCGAATTATTATCGAGCTTGTTGAAACTGAAGAAAAAACTGCAAGCGGCATCGTACTGCCGGACACTGCTAAAGAAAAGCCTCAAGAAGGTAAAGTTGTAGCTGTAGGAACTGGCCGCGTTCTTGAAAATGGTGAGCGTGTTGCCCTTGAAGTTGCTGACGGCGATCGTATCATCTTCTCAAAATATGCTGGTACTGAAGTGAAGTACGAAGGCAAAGAGTATTTAATTTTACGCGAAAATGACATTCTTGCTGTAATTGGCTAATCGCCGATCAGACGAAGATTATTAAAGAATAAAGCTAAAATTTTTGAGGAGGTTTTTATCAATGGCTAAAGAGATTAAATTTAGTGAAGAAGCTCGCCGCGCGATGCTTCGCGGTGTGGATTCCCTTGCAAATGCGGTAAAAGTAACTCTTGGACCTAAAGGACGCAACGTGGTTCTTGAGAAGAAATTCGGTTCTCCACTTATCACCAATGATGGTGTGACAATTGCGAAAGAAATCGAGCTTGAAGATGCATTCGAAAACATGGGTGCGAAGCTTGTTGCTGAAGTAGCAAGTAAAACAAATGATGTTGCCGGTGACGGTACAACAACTGCAACTGTTCTTGCTCAGGCAATGATCCGTGAAGGCCTTAAGAACGTAACTGCAGGCGCTAACCCAATGGGCATCCGCAAAGGAATCGAAAAAGCAGTTGTTACAGCTGTAGAAGAATTAAAAGCTATTTCTAAGCCAATCGAAAATAAGGAATCTATTGCTCAGGTTGCTGCAATCTCTGCTGCTGACAATGAAGTTGGCCAGCTGATCGCTGAAGCAATGGAGCGCGTTGGCAACGATGGTGTTATCACAATCGAAGAATCTAAAGGATTCACAACTGAGCTTGATGTGGTTGAAGGTATGCAATTCGACCGCGGATATGCTTCTCCATACATGGTTACAGATTCTGATAAGATGGAAGCGGTTCTTGAAAACCCTTATATCTTAATCACTGATAAGAAGATCACAAGCATCCAGGAAATCCTTCCTGTACTTGAGCAAGTTGTACAGCAAGGCAAGCCTTTATTGCTTGTAGCTGAAGATGTTGAAGGTGAAGCACTTGCTACACTAGTTGTGAATAAGCTTCGCGGAACTTTCAACGCGGTAGCAGTAAAAGCTCCTGGCTTCGGTGACCGCCGCAAAGCTATGCTTGAAGATATCGCGATCCTGACTGGCGGTGAAGTAATCACTGAAGAGTTAGGCCGTGACCTTAAGTCTGCTACAATCGACTCTTTAGGACGCGCTACTAAAGTAGTTGTTACAAAAGAAAACACTACAATCGTTGAGGGTGCTGGAGACAGCGCGCAAATCGGCGGACGTGTGAACCAGATCCGCACTCAAATGGAAGAAACAACTTCTGAATTTGACCGCGAAAAATTACAAGAGCGCCTTGCTAAACTTGCTGGTGGTGTTGCAGTTGTTAAAGTTGGTGCTGCTACTGAAACTGAATTAAAAGAGCGCAAGCTTCGCATCGAAGACGCCCTTAACTCTACACGTGCTGCTGTAGAAGAAGGCATCGTTTCCGGTGGTGGTGTTGCCCTTCTAAACGTATACAATAAAGTGGCTGCTATCCAGGCTGAAGGCGATGAAGCAACTGGTGTTAACATCGTATTGCGTGCGATGGAAGAGCCTGTACGCACAATTGCTCACAATGCCGGTCTAGAAGGTTCTATCATTGTTGACCGCTTAAAGCGCGAAGCAGTTGGAACTGGCTTCAACGCTGCTACTGGCGAGTGGGTAAACATGATCGAAGCTGGTATCGTTGACCCAACTAAAGTAACTCGTTCAGCTCTTCAAAACGCTGGATCTGTTGCAGCTATGTTCTTAACTACTGAAGCAGTAGTTGCTGACAAGCCGGAAGAAAACGCTGCTCCTGCAATGCCTGATATGGGCGGCATGGGCGGAATGGGCGGCATGATGTAATTTAAAGCGTTGAACCCAACGTTTTAAAGCATCATCCACCAGGACATAGGTACAGGTTTTCTTGTCCTGCTGTTCCCAAAACTGTTTATAACAAACAAAAAAGGAATTCCTATTCGGGAATTCCTTTTTTTATTTATTCTTTGTCCGAACCCCCGCCAAAAGTTTCGGGAATCATCGTGAAGCCTTCAATCACAGTATCTTCTTCCACTTCGATCATCAGATAGCGCTTGCCGTCAAAATGGACTTGTTTTACATATCGAAGATCTTGCGGGCAGATGGATATGTTGGCTGCCTTCGTGCTGATTTTTATTGATTTTGAATTAAATTTGGGCAGGACGCTGGTTGCCTTTATTTCATATTTGTCATCATCGATGATTTTTTGATAAGCGGATTGGACCTTTTCTGAATTAATATCTTCGAGACCACTCACTTTTAAAACGCGTTCTACGTCTTTGGAATCCAGCTTCGGCGGTTCATCCTCTTCGTTTTCCACGATCATACGGTTAATCTCTTCATATACGTTGGAAAGGGTTGCTGTGCTTAGCTGATCTCCTGTTACGTCTTTAATAATTTCCTCAAAAACGATTTTATCATCCTGCGCCGTCATCGTTTCTTCCCCGTTTAAAACGTCCACTATGAACTGGTAGTCGGGCTCATGTACCTTGCCTGCTGAATACAAGACGTGATTGACATCAGCTGCATGATCGGTAAAGCAAGGAAATAGAAACCCTGAAATGGGAGCCTTGAGGTTGATAATCGGATCAACGGTAAAATGATATTTAAATTCCTTTTCTACATAGTCAAAAAGCAATTCTTTCTTCGGTTCTTGAGTGTTATTTATGCTGCAGAGAATAAAGGGATGAGAATAAACGGCATCCCGTTCACTTTCCTCGGCTTCTGCGTTGCGGCGTTTCATTGGCTTAAGATACTCCCCGCGAATGAATGTAACGACAATATCCTTTTCATATTGCCGGATTCCCAGCATTTTGCCGACTATCTGAAGCATTTGATCCATCCAGCCTTCAGCATCACTGCTTAGCAATCCCTGATGCAGGATGAGTTGACTGCTGTTTTCGGCATCCCTCTGAAACTTTAATTCAAAGAGCTTTTCATCCAATTGGCCGCCAAGCAGCTTTTTGAAGTTATCCATAAATAGCTCCTGCTGATCCTGGTCCAGCATTTCAAAGGGCTGGCTTTCATAATGATAAATCTCACTTGATTCCTTCATAATATAGACATTAAAAATATCTGAGATCTTTAGTAAGTCATTATTTAATTTAAATTGTTTCCGAATCTGTGCGATGTCTTTTTTGTTCACAGTTAAATCCACTCCTAAGCTGCCCAATATGCATATTTACTAGAATAACAAAATACATCAGCTCTATAAATTATTTCTTTTATTTTCGCTTTTTTGAAAAGGGATACGTTAATTAAATTTGGCTGGAGATTTGAGAAGCATGAAGTTGATTTTTACCGGCCGAATTTGCGCTGGCGAGGTGAATGTAGAATGCTGATATTTTGTTAACATAAAGGTATTTAATTGAGGCCTCTCATAAGTTGACTAAACTTATGGGAAGCCTTTTTTATTTCTTTAACATGGGGACATACTCTTCCAGATAAAATTGGATGCAGAAATAAAAATTACAAGTATCGACAAAAAATGGCAAGTTCTTTATAATAGTATAGTAAAATATAATCGTGAAATTAGTCCTATATTCAATAAAATTGAAAAGGCAAACTTATCGAAAGGTAAGGACGCAAAGCTACGAGTCTAAAATCCTCCAGGGTAATGACAGTCGGGTTGCCAAGGATAATAAAGAACGTTTATTTGGCTATCCCTGTCTATTTGGGGATAGTCTTTTTTTTTGGACACCTTTTAAATAGCTGCAAAAATGATGGAGAATACAGGCAAAGGAGATCAGCGATGATAGTTGTAGATAAGAAAAAATACAAAATGGCCATTAATGAGGCCGCAAAGGAAGTTCATGTACAGGTTCATGGGTTAATGAGAGAGGAGGATGCGGAAGGTTATATGATAGATTTACAGGATACGATTAGTAAGGTATCAAGGCAAAGTTATACATTTGTTGTAGACGGGACCCATCAAACACCTGTCCCATCAAAGGTGGTTCCACAGCTTGAACAGACAATGCAATTTTATTCTTCATTGGGATTTAAGGATATTCTTGTAGTAAAACCGTCATCTAAAATTGCGCAGGTGCAAATCAGGAATGCACTTGAGAGAATTGAGTTCTCAGGTACGTTTGTTGATAAAGTGCCTCATGGCATCTAATGTTCGTGACAATGATTAGGGGATCATTATTTTACATTTGAAAGGGAGTAAAGAAGTGCAAACAACACTAGAGCTATATACATACGAAATTATAAAGAAGGATCAGCCAGAATTAATTGTGAAAGCAGCTGATTGTCTGGCTCGAACATTCATAGGAGTGGAGGTTGCAGGGAAATGGGTTCAGGAGCCAATGGTAGGACAATTGAATATAGGCTATGAGGATTTCTATCAATTTACCAAGGATTATTTAGACTCTACGATTGAACAGGGATATTGCGCAGTTGCAAAGGATGCTAATCATAAAGTTGTCGGTGTACTTGCGGGAGATACAAATGCACCTGAGATAATCGGAGAAGACATATTTGAAGGTTCTTTTTATGATATGAATGTAATTCTCCGTGTTTTGGAAGATGTAGATAAACGTTTTATGGAAGATTATAAAAAACAGAATGGACATGAAATCAAGGATGGAGAACTATTACACCTTTTCATGTTAGGCGTAATAGCTGAACATAATCGTCATGAAATTATTCAGCAGCTAGGAAATAGATTAATCGCAAAAGCATCATCCCAAGGATTAAAGGCTGTTTTAGGTGAAGCAACCAACCCTAAATCAATACGGGTCATGGAAAAATATCATAATATGAAAAAATATAAAGATACTGAAGGAAATTATATTGTCCATAAATATCAGGATAATAATAAGCTGAGTGGTATTCCTGCAAATGTAGCAGATGGAACATATATCCTAATAAAAGAGCTTTAAATTACATATAAAGTCTAATTTAATTAAATAGATGTTAGGGGATTTATTATAATGGAAGCGATTATGCTAGGCATCAATATTATTTTAATGGGAGTATCGGTGTTTTTTGCCTATCGATACTTTTCATTAAAACACCATCTCCATATTCATAAGGAAATAATAAATGGAATGGAAGAATTATCAGCAGGTAAAATTGCAGCGAAGGTTGATGAACGAAGCTCTAAACATGCTGTATTTAATGGGCTAATCGACTATTTCGGCCTTGTAAGGGAAAAGTTTTTTTCCTATTCAAAAGATGTTCATGAAAAAGGTGAAAATCTTACTGAAGTCGGTGAATATGCTTCTGAAAAAGCGGATATTGTTAGAGCGGCAATTGATGAGGTAGGCAGAGGGTTGACGAAACAATTGGCAGCAACAGAAGAAAGTGCTGCATCTATGGAGGAAATGACACAGGCTATCGAAGATCTATCCGTGAGATCCCTTCAGATTTCAGAACAATCGAATACTACCTTAGAACTGACGCAGGAAGGAAACGAGAAGCTAAAGGATTCCTTAGATAAAATGAATCAGTTTAATCAAACGGTAAATATAACATTTGATGCCATAAATAAACTCGGAGAAAAATCTCATGAAATCGGCACGATTGTAAAAGTGATTACAGGGATTTCAGAACAAATTAATTTATTGGCATTGAATGCGGCCATAGAAGCGGCCCGTGCGGGAGAGCATGGCAAAGGATTTGCAGTCGTTGCTGATGAGGTTCGAAAATTGGCCGAACAATCACGGCAGTCTTCCTCTGAAGTATCAAACATTGTAAAGAATATACAGGAGGAAACTGGGATAGTCGTGAACTCCATGCAGCAGGGAACAGAGGAATTGAAAGATACAAATACCACCCTTGTAGAAGTTGGGTCCATGTTCAAACAAATTCTGGCTACTACAAAAATTATTGCTGAAAATAATGAAAACTCTTCTGCGAGTACACAGGAATTATCTTCTGCTTCGCAGCAGATCATGGCAACAATTGTTGAGATTGCCTCAATCTCACGGGAATCTGTTGAAATGTTTGAGGAGCTAATCGAAATTAGTGATGATGAACTGACTGCAATGCAAAAACTTGTCCAGGTAGCAAAGAATCTTGTAGAGCTAACAGATGATGTAAACAAGTTAATATTTGTATGGAATCATGGTGCTGAAACAGAGGCAGCTCATGGTCAAATTGCTGATAAAAAGCTCAGTGCAGCAGTATAAAGATCGTTGCTTTGCTGGCTGATTAATATAAAGGTGCTTCTTTCAGGTAAATGCAGCCTGTGGGAAGCTTCCCTTTGATGCCCGAATTAGTCCTTATAAAAGAAAGGATCAATAAATATTACAGTATTCCTTCTGTTTAATAGGGAATATTTTTATGGCAGCAAGGTTGCCAAAAGGCTTAATTAGGCACTGATTTGTCCACCTGTGTGGACTTTTTTATTGGATCTTTAGATAAAACTGCTTCAAGAAAAAGCATCCAGGAGGTACAGGATGAAGGAAATACAAAAGTTATTTCCCAGTATGGATGGGAATGAACTCCAAAGAGAGGAATTATTGTCTTACTTTAAGACGATCTTAACGAAAATAGATGAGTTAAAGGATCCCAACAAACTAACACTGGGAATAATGCCCGAGTACTCAGAGGATTACTATAATCGTATCATTGAAAAGGCCGATGTTCCGAAAAAGGGTGTGCCGATAGAACAAGTGATTCAGGAGCTTCTTAAATTGGCAGAAGGACACCGCTACGTCAATCGAAATTATGTAGCCAACGCAGCGCCCCTTCCGAATATAGCCAGTATGATCGGGAACTTAGTAATGGTCCTGGTCAATGGGAACAATCTTTGGGATGTGGAAGGACCGGCTGCGGCTGCAGCAGAAATCGAAATAACCAGTATGCTATCCAAATTAATCGGATACGATGAGAGCATTAGTGCAGGGTATACAACCTGGGGAGGACAAGGCGCTGTTTTTAATTCTTTGCGACTTGCCATTGCACGGTACGCTCCGTCTTCAAATGAAAATGGTGTACCGCAAAATCTCTATTGCTTCTGTTCAGAGCTATCACACTATAGTCTGTATAAGTCTGTAGAAGCTGCAGGGATTGGCGTGAAAAACATGATTCGGATAAAAGCGAATGCTGATCATTCTATGAATCTCGACGATTTAAAAGAGAAAATGGCGCTTGTTATTGCCAAAGGCGGTGTTCCTCTTTATGTACTTGCCACAATGGGAACGACTGATACATTTGGGGTTGATGACATTGAGGGGATTAAGCGGATAGCAGAAGACTTGGAACGCACCCATGGCGTATTTCCGATCTATATCCATGCAGATTCGGCCATGGGCGGCATGTATACCTTCTTTAACCATTACGATTTTGAAAGCAACCCTCTGAGATTTGAAGACAATGTTAAGAAGGTTTTAAGATCCTATCAGCATAAGTTCAAACAGATAAAGCTTGCAGATAGTATGGTCTTTGATTTCCATAAGCTTGGACAAACCCCATATATCACAAGTTTATTTTTAATTAAAAACAGAGAATATCTTAAGTATGTAGACTTAGATGCAGCGGAAACGCCTTATGTTGGGAATCGTGGGTATGGCAGCTATCATACAGGCTTCACACTGGAATGCTCGCGGATGGGAAGTGCTTTGGCGATTTATGCATCGTTATTAGCATTTGGAATGGAAGGCTATCAAGAGCTTTTGGCCAATTATATCCGTGTCAATATTGCATTTAGAGAGATGTTAACAAGAGAAGTTTCGAATGTGGCAGTAACGAATGAAATTTCTCCTATTACAACATTCCGCTTTTACCCTGAAAAGACTGAATGGGATAATGAATTGAACGGACATTTACCTGTGGAAGAAATAATGGAAATTAATCAATTTAATGACGAGTTTGCAGAGGTAATTGGTGCTGAACGAAATACTGTCTTTTTTGGAAATACAAAAAAGCAGCGACTTGTGGAAGCGGCAGACTCAAACAAGCAGCTGCCGGTGTACGCACATAAATTTTTCTCGATCTCTCCCTACTCTACGATAGAAGAGGTCGACCGTTATGTCGGATTCTTAAAAGAACACTTGGAGATTTTCCTGAAAATGAGAAATCACAAGTATAGTATTATAGGTTCCTAATGAAGTAAATCCAGCAATAGGCTGGAAAATATTAATGGAGGCTTCCCATAAACTGATTGTGGGAAGCTTCTTCTTTGTTTAATAGTAATGGCTACGGAATTCTTCTGCCAGTTTCTCCATGTATTCCCCTGGATAGCAGCCGATCCGATTCATCTAAGAATTGCACGGATTGTCGCGTTGTTTCTTCGTTTTGCAGCAATACAGATTTATACGCCTCTGTCACCTGCTGAAGCTGCCTATTTAAAGCATTCAATTTATTGATGAAATCAAGGACATTATTCTCCCCAATAGTGGATGGAAGGGTTGGCTGGAGTCCGTTAGCGGAGGTTTGAAGGTTGGTGAGTGCCTGTTCTATATCACTTATCCTTAGCTTAATCTCGGTATCCATTCTCAGTACCTCCTTATTATTTCTTCGACCTCTCCGCTGCAAGCTGCGCTTCCAGGGAAGCAATCGTTTGTTTGATAGAATAGATTTCCTGCTGGATCTGCTGCAGCTTCCGGTCTATGGCTGAAAACACCTCAAGAAACTGATTTGATTCGATGTCAGTGTAACTCGCAAGCATTTGTTCAAACCGGATGTCCTCAAATTCACCTGCCAGCTTTCCCTGCCAGGTGAAAGGAGAAAGATCCGGCTTTGTGACGGTATGCCGATAGTGGTTAAACTCCTGCTGTTTTCCTTGAAGCTCTCCCTTACAGGCCAGCAGTCGCTGAAGCTTGTTTTGTTTCTTCGCCAATAAACTGTAGTAATATCCTAAAGACATGAAAAATCACCTCTATATACTGCAATTTTCATATTATACATCCATAAAATAGAATCCATTTTACTATATCACAGGGAAATAATGTAATAATGATACGATTTTCTCATTTTGATTATTGTGTCGATGGGTAATTATTACTGTATTATACAAAAGTGTAAAAATAATCCTATTCGTGATAAAATTACTCTTATTTTTGGTGTAAAGTATAAATTATGGAAAATGCTAGTGAGGGGCTCTTAGAAGTACCTCTATTGCAGTTGTCGAATGGCAGGAGGCGATTTATACTGAAGGTATTAGATGCACGGGAGTTGCATAGCGGATTGAAGGAGCTTCATTCCAGTCTGTACTCCTTAGAAGAGCAGATAAGAAACATTGCACGTGATGTAGAAGGTATCACTTCGCTTGAGGACTCCTTTCGGGGAGAGGGAGCAGCCGCTATTCAGGCTTTTTTTCGTGAATGTCATTCTCCTTTTCTCTTATTTTTTGAAGGTTTTCTTGCAGACTATCAAAATACTTTAAAAAGAATAGCTACTTCACTTCAGATGCTCGAGCCGGCAAGCAATGGATTCATCCGTCAGAGCTTTTTGGATGGAGAAGCGGCACAGGGCCTGGTAAAAACAGAATCTATCACCACAAGCCTAACAGAAGAGACAAATGCGGTGATGCAGAAAGTTTCTGATATTGTCAGTCTCCCTCACCTGCAGGATGGGGAGTTTTCGGCACATGTAAGGAGAGCGGAACTTCACCGGCGAAATACGGTTGATGACCTTATTACCTTTGACGGCCAGCAAACACTGGCACTTGATCCAATTGAGCAGGATCTTCACCTGATGCAGACCTACATCGATGAAATCTCCAGCCACTTTCAGAGTGGAAATCTTAGTATATCCGGCTATTCCGTTAAGCAGCTTCACTCCAGCCCAATCTATGGAGAGCTTTTAGAAGGCATCAGGCATAAAGCAGGAAATTCCATGCGCTCACCGGAATTCCTTAAAGAACTGGGCATAACTGCCCTGAGTCAGATGCTGCCGCCTGGTGCTTATTCCATTTGGGCTATCTGGCAGAGTAACTACGAAAACAAGACCATCCAATATCAGTTAAGAGCTTTGAAATCTTTGGCAAAGCTAAACGATAAAGAAATCAGCCCAGAGGAATTCACCTCTTTGAGCGGCAGAGAGATCCTGACTGTTGAAGTTATAGATGAACACGGCATAGGCAGTCAGAACCAGGGCGGCAAGTTCCATCTATATGATGATGGCCGGATCGTCAGAGAGTACTATGCTGAAAAAGGAAAAGCTTACGAGTTCGTTGATTCCATTCCAGAAGATCGCGTGGGAGGAGTACGGGAACTGGACTCCATAGCTGATGGAACCCCGCTTGAAATTCTCGAATACCTGTCGCTGGCGGCTGTTGTCCGAAAACAAGGAACCAAGGTTATACGGAAAAGCATCAATAAGGCAGACTTTGATGCGCTTGTCAGGATATTGAAAGAGGAAAAGGGCCATGTGGTTTTGCCGGGGAAGAAGGATGGAAAGAGAATTGATAATGCTGAAAATATAAAGGACAGAACCAAATTAACTGTCGATGATATACCTACTGCAAAGAGTGGGAACTTCAATAGATTCTTCAATTCCCTAACAAGTAGTGAACTAAATGAACTTTGGAAAGATAAAAAGATTAGAAAGAAAATTGAACGTCAGCTTAGAGAGCCTGGAGGTTTACACGAGTGGCACTTAGTTTCAAGAGCTCCGCAATTTAAGCATTGGAACATTAGTGCTGAAGAGATTAAAGATTTACGAACAGCTATATCTGATGTTAAGTTTGTCAATCCCAAACGGTGTTCATGGAGGGTTAGGTTCAACTAAAGCACATAATGAATTATTGGCAATAATAGATACATCTAACGATTATAATTCATTTGTTGACGACTTAATAATTGGGCTAATTATAGACTTGAGGGTGGGGTTTCGTCTTTACCGGATGATCTGAGATTAAAATAGGAGGATACTATAATGGAAAAACAAGGATGGGTTTCTATTTGGTTAGGTAATATTAAAGAAGAAGACTCTATAGAAAAGTATGTAGATTTAACCTATGATGAGGATGGTGAGTCTGTCCCATCCAAATTTTTTATCGATTTTAATATTGATATGGATGAAACAGATGAGGATACTATAGAGAAAGTAGTTTATAAGAATAGCAGTAGTGATATTTCGACATTATTAGATGGGTGTTCGTATGAAGAAATTATTATCCCAAAAATCAAGAAAAGTATAGACCTTAAAAATTCATATAATGCCGTAATCCTGATATATAATTTTGAGTATAACAATGAAATTACTTCAACTGATGCTTTTGACTTTATTGCCGCTACAAATTATGAGTAAAACAAAGCTTAATAAGTATTAAGAATGAAGAATAGACGAAGTTGATGGATAAGACACAGATATTACTATTCTTTAAGTAATGCTTTATTATACGGAAAAAGAATATATTCAGTAAGGCATTGTAGGCAATCCAATAAAGAAGCATTATTAATAAATCACCAGGTGAAGTAGTTGGGATTTCTAAAAATATAATATATTTTTTTGAACCTTGAATCGGCTATGCCTTTCAAGGTTTTTCGTTTAATATGTCCCAAACATTCCCCCTCCATATGTAATGAATTTGCCCAAGCCAAACCCATTTTCACGCATATAAAAATAGTGTAAGCCATATATAGAGGAAATGGAGGTATGAACGGATGTACCCTTACAGAGGCCCCTATCAGCCGCAGGATCAGCGGTTTTTTGGATTCTTTGGTCTGCCCTTTTTAGGCGGGTTAGCAGGAGGTTTATTGGGCACTGCTTTATTCTACCCGCGTCCATATTATTGGTATCCTCCACCGCCGCCGCTTTATTACCCGCGACCTTGCTGTGGACCAGGATTTGGATACCCTTATTAATAAATATCAGGGGAAGCTCATAAAGGGGCTTTCCCTTTTTGAATTCGGCAATGATTTACCTGCTGAATTCAGGAGGAATAATAGGTTTATTATGAAAATGAGGATGGCCGGCGGCATGCCGTGGCTGAGATGCTTGATAAGGCAGAAAATGAATCAGATTAATAACACAAGTTTGTGTAACGGCTAATGAATTTTCCTAAGAATATATTTGAGTGACTCTTCATATATGATGAAAGTCTTAACTAATAAGGAAAATGTAGGATATTTATTATTCAGAATATTAATTCTTTTAGCAGATTTACATCCTCCTATTAAAAAGGCATGATAGAAATAATTCGGATATCGAATTAATAGATCAGAGGAGGCTTAAAAATGAAGAAGAAATCATTATGGAAAGTACTTAGTTCAGCAGCACTGGCAGCAGCGATTCTCGTACCCCAAGTCGGCTTTGCTGAGGGCGCAAAGCCTGTGACAGAAGAAAATGTATCAATTAATGGTTTTGTTGATTATGAAGAATTAAAGAGAAAGTTAACTCAAATTGAAAAATCATCGAACGGCCTGGTTCAGGTTGAATCTGCGGGAAAAACGAATCAGGGGAGAGATATCTTTACAGCACGTGTAGGCCATGGAGATAAAGTGGTACTAGTGCAGAGCGAAATTCATGGCAATGAAAAGACCGGCACTGTCGCGTTGCTGAATATTCTTCAATATTTGGGGTCAAGTCAATCAGCAGATGCGAAAAGGATTAGAGAAGAATTAACGATTGTCTCAATCCCGATGATGAATGCCGATGGTTCCGAATTGGACAGGCGCGGCAATGTAATGACCTGGGAAGAGGTTCAGGAACAGTTTCCTCAATTACATAATGCACAGCCCACCTGGAATTATTACACACGCAGCCTTCAGGGGGACGACTATTCTGCAGCACCAGGATTCGATGTAAACCGTGACTTTAACCCGGATTTAAATTATGTTCCGAAGGCGGAGGACTTCCCTGGCAATTCAAGCACTCCAGGCTGGTATATTACGCCTGAATCGCAAACAGTCCGGGATGTTTATAAGAGTCTTCAAGAGGAATTTGGTCATGTTGAAGTCTTTTTAGATCTTCATCACCAGAATTTCTATAAGATTGAAGGAACAGATGAAGATGTAACAATGTCCATTTCAGCAGACTTTGTTCCGGATCCAAGTTCTGCGGAGGGTGCAAAATATAGCCAATATGCGGAGAATTACCGCTTTGATTTTTCACGCCAGTTAAACGTCGCCCTTTATGATGCACTTCAGGAAAAAGGAAATTCAGTGTTTACCAATATTTCTTTATATGACCAGGAGTTAGACTTGCCTGGAACTGCCTTGGGCTCCTTTGCCTTGAACGGCAGCGGGGTTGTCCTATTTGAGGTAAAAGGGCAGACACATAACTATGGACAAAAGATGAAAGGTCAGCTGGTTAAGACAGTAGAAACAGGTGTCATGGGGATTATCAATGGTGTGGCAGATGGCAGTGTGTATGATTTGAATCCGGATGAATATAATGAAATCCCTAACAGGGTGCCAATTCGTTAACATAGTCAAAAGAAGCTGAGTCCCAATGGGAATCAGCTTCATTCTTACTGCAGTCGATCTGGTACACTATCAGTCGTTTCTTCTGCGACTTCTGTAAAAATATCCTCTTCGTTTTCAGGAACCATATGGACAGAGAAGCCCTTGGCAAAGGCGGGTTCCAGTAAATGAATCAGCTGCTGGACATCAGCCTGCAGCTGAAGGAATTCCTTTTTCGTTACAGGCTGGGCTTCTTCTTTTAATTCATAGCCCACTTGTCCGTTCGCCTCCAGGGTTGCCCATCTTACATCGCTGATAACTGCAACATTATGCTGACGCAGCTTCATTTCAAGCTGGTCCACAGTAAACCGGAGTTTTCTCAGATTCTGTTCATTTAATTTTCCATCTTCTATGATAATTTTGGATTGCCCAGTGATAAACTTCTCAAATTTGTCTGATTTCATTTGTGCATATTCCATGACAACTAGGGTGAGTACAAGGATGAGTCCTACTGCAAGAGTAGTCCAAATGCTTTCCCCTGAAACCGGTTCAATTAATAGTGAACCGATGCCAATCATGATTACTACCTGAGCTAATGTCATCTGTGAAATAGACTTTCTGCCAGCGATCCTTAATAACAGGGTGCCCCCGATGACGACAAGGATTGAGTTCCAAATCCAATCGAATTCCAATCTCATCCCTCCCTATATTTTATTATAGTCTTTCGCAAATAGAGCCTTCTAAAACTGTTAATGTCAATTTATCTAACAAAAAGTGGGATTAGCTATTGTTACCTACTTATTAAACGTGTTAATATCAAAATATTATAAAAATTTTAAAAACTGAATGACTGTCGGGGGGATATTTGGATGAAGAAAATGTTAGCCATCCTAGCAAGCAGCGCATTATTAATGCTGGCTGCCTGTGGATCAGGAAATGAGGAAACCAGCGGGGAATCGTCAGAAAAGAAAACCGTAAAAATCGGGATCACGCAAATTGTGGAGCACCCATCATTGGATTCTGCGAGAGAGGGATTTATTGCCGCATTGAAAGATGCTGGTTATGAAGAAGGAAAAAATCTTAAAATCGACTTCCAAAACGCCCAGGGGGATATGAACAATAATATGTCCATTGCCCAGAACCTGGTAGCGGACAAGAATGATTTGATTCTTGCTATCGCGACTGCCAGTGCACAATCAGTTGTGCAATCCACAAAGGATATTCCAATCCTTTTTACAGCCATCACTGATCCTGTTGGTGCTGAGCTTGTGGAAAGCATGGAAAAGCCAGGCGGGAATGCAACGGGTACATCTGATACACATCCGGATGCCATCAAAAAAACGATTGACTCCATTAATACATTTGTACCGGAAGCCAAGAAGGTCGGCATCATCTACAATGATGGGGAGCCAAACTCAGTAGTAAATGTTAAGCATGCGAAAGAAGCCATCGAGGCAGCAGGACTTGAAGCGGTTGAAACGACTATTTCAACAAGCTCCGAGGTAAAGCAGGCTGCAGAATCCTTAGTCGGCCGTGCTGACGTGTTCTACATCCCTAAGGACAATACAGTTGTATCTGCCCTTGAATCTGTGCTGAACGTAGCCAATGAGAAAGACATTCCAGCATTTGTTGGAGAAAGCGATTCGGTTAAACGGGGCGGATTTGCTTCCTATGGTTTTGAGTATCATGATCTTGGATACTCTACTGGCCAAATGGCCGTTGATATCCTTGAAGGCAAAAAGCCTGGTGAGATTCCTGTTGGCTACCCTGAAAGTCTTGAGCTGGTGATTAACAAAAAAGCAGCTGAGGAGCAGGGAGTCGCTTTAACGGATGAAATGCTGAAGGATGCTAAGGTGGTTGAGGAATAAATAGGTTGTTAAAAGATACAGCGATTCAGCTGTATCTTTTTTTTGCTTTAAGAACACGGAAATTTTTTCTTGAAAATGATTCAAAAGAACTACAAAAGCCGGAAGGGTGATTTTAGGAAAAAAAAGGGCTCAACAAAGTTTAATTAAAATATAAATAATAAGGTAATTCTGCCTATAAAATACAATTGGGGGTTTATAGATTAATAGGAATAAAACCACAGACATAATTCGACAAGGCCACTCAAGCGATTTGACGAGTTTTGACTGCCATGATAGTAATAAAAAGGTAGAAAATTTGAATTTTAAAATGAGTGAATAACAAAAAATTAGAAAAAACCTATGAAAAAAATACCAATTTTGGTTTAAGTATCTCGAAATTGGGTATTGGTGGGTATAAATAACTGTTTTGTTATTTTTTGCAAGTAAGTAATTGACCTTTTAATTGTGTATTTTTACAATAATAGTAACCTATTGAAAAGGAGAGATTTGAATGTCAGGAGTTATTCGCGTTACACCAGCAGAATTAGTAGGCATGTCTAACCGTTATAATGGAGAAAGCAGCCAGGTTGGGGATCAGATTGTCCGTTTGGATAATATGATTCGTGAACTGGAAGGTGCATGGGAAGGGGAAGCAAGCAGAGCGTTTGCTGAACAATACCAATCTTTAAGACCTTCATTTGTTCAAATGCAGCAATTATTAGAGGATATCTCTGTTCAGCTTAATAATACTGCAAGAGCTCTTGAGGATGCTGATAACCAGATTGCTGGCCAAATCCGCGGCTAATTTCATCTGAATCAATAAAGTGGAGAAGGAGCGCTACATTCATCAGATGAAAAGCGCTCTTTTTTTGTACTAAATTAGCAAATTTTCACTTTGGTAATTTGTCTAGCTCCAGCGCCTACCCCCTCGAGGTGTCGAGGGTGATCGAGGCGCTTGCGCTTTTCTAGTGGGGTGTTGAATATGTACATAGAATTAACAATTGATCTGAAAAATTATGAAGTTGAACCTTTTGATCTCCGTCTATCTAACTATCACTCTGTTAAAAAAGTAGTTGATATTGTTTGGCAAGCTAAGTCGATTCCTCAGCCGCCCCGGGAAGGCTATTGGGTCAGAATTCCTAACAAGCAAATGATTCTGTCAGGAAACGATAAGCTGGCAGAAAAGGGGATTACCACTGGGGACCGTTTCGAAATTTTATAAAGGAGCATTAAAAAATGTCAGAAAAGAGTCAAACCTACCTTGAAGAGCAGCTTGAAGCGGTTGTCGAAACAGATCATCAATCCCTTACCATTCTTTTTCAAAGAGAGAAAATAAAAGCTGATGCTGCTGCGGAATTGGAATTGCTCAAAGCTATGGATTCAGCTATAAAAAGGGATGTCCATTTAACAGAGGATGAACTGCGCCTCGTCCTGCAAATTCCCTCAAATTATTTAACCTTTTCCAAATTAAAAAAGAAAGACCAAAGAAGCAGATGGATCTTTTCTTCACAGCTCCTCAAGCTTGTGAAAAGTCATCCATATACCAGACTGCATCTCATTGTTTGTCCGGAAAATTTAGTGGCTGATGAAAGCCTGTCGCCGCATTTGCTTCACTATGGTGTGAAAGAAAGCCTTCCGCCTTATGAAGCCAATCATGAAAAACTCTGGATGGAATTGAAAGCGACCGTTGCAGCTGCTGTAGATGGAAAGCATTCCTTCCGGGATTACCTTAGACTCCATGAAACCATTGAACTGTCGCCTGCAGCGGCTAGTGTGATCAAAGCCAAGGATGAAAATGAATTGTCAGAAGTCATCCGGACTAATATTGAAATGCTTGAAAAGAAAGATAAGGAATATGTTAAGGTTCCGCAGAAAAAATGGAAAGCCACAAGGTATTCTGCTTGGGGTCTGCTGATTGCTTTATTGCCTTTCCTTGCTTTCAGTCTATATTCCCTTTTCTTTACACAGCCTAAACAGGCAGCATTTATTAATAGCCAGGAACACTTCTTGAAAAGCCAATATAGTGAAGTCGTTTCTGAATTATCCAATTATGATATTGATCAGATGCCGCGAGTCGTGCAATACGAACTTGCGCAGTCTTACATAATAAATGAAGCATTGACGGAAGACCAGAAAGAGAATGTCCAAAATACCATCACCCTGCAGACAGATCCTCTTTACTATCATTACTGGATTCATATTGGGAGGGGAGATGCTAAGGAAGCTCTCGATATCTCACGGGATCTTGAGGATAGAGAATTAATTCTATTTGCATTGATTAAATACCGGGAAGTTATCAAAGTAGATGATAGTCTTGAATCTGATGAAAAACAGCAGAAAATTGACGAAATTCAAGCTGAGATTGATGAGTATATAGAGGAACAGAAAGCTCAGGAGGAAGAGGAGAAGCGTCTTCAGGAAGAGCAAAGTAACAGCAGTGATAATGAGCAGGCTGTAAAACAAGAGCCTGAACAGAAGGCTGCAGAAGAGCAAAAGCCTGCAGATTCAAAGGCAGCTGAAACATCTGCTGAAAAGCCAGCCGAAAAGCAGGAAGAGGCAGCAAAGACAAAACCAAATTAAGATAGACAGGAGGTGGAGAGATGGAACAGTTATGGTTGTTTTACAGCGATTACTGCCAGCAGCTGTCTATGCCATTTGAAAATAGCAGCACGATCACCATAGGCCCAGAGCTTGAACAGCTGGTGACAATAAGGGATTTCCCTTTCACAAAAGGGGCTGTGTCAATAGAAAGGCACGACAGCTCCTATGAAGTGAGGCAAAATGAGTCAGTTCTCGGAAAGCTAAATGACGGGGAACCCTTCCAGCTAAATGATGAAGGGAAGACCCTGACGATAATCGTAACCTCTGAAAATATGAATAGCCAGACCTACTATTCTGGCTATCAAAAGCAAATAGAATTTTCCTCGGAAAACCCAGAAGCATCGATTTATAAAAAGAACGGCATTTTAATGGATGCAAGCCATTCCTTCGAACTGATTAAAACAAATAACGGCTGGATGGCAGAACCACAGTCAGGACAGCTCTATGTAAACGGAAAAAGAGCCGTAGAGAGAATTTTTCTTGAAATCGGGGATGTGCTGTTCTTCCCATTTATGTCTATTCGAATACAAGAAGAGGATCTATTCCAGATCGACAGCATTGAAAGCTATGAATCTAAGCTTCCGATTACCATCAGGCCGCAATCAGAGATGGCAAAGAAATATCCGCTCTATCGCCGAACGCCCAGAATGATCTATGAGATGCCGGATGAGAAAGTTTCTCTATCCTTCCCGTCACAGGAGCCTGATGATTCCAATCGGGGGTTATGGATGATCATTATGCCGCCGCTGATTATGCTGATCGTGATGGGCATCGTGGCTCTGATTCAGCCAAGAGGAATTTTTATTATCATTTCAATGGTCATGTTCATGACCACGTTAGTCACATCTACCGTTCAGTACTTTAAGGATAAAAGCAATCAAAAGAAGCGGAAAGAGCGCAGACATCGAGTGTATACTGCCTATCTGGAAGAGAAGAGGAAAGAGCTGCAGGCACTGTCTGACCAGCAGAGGCATGTTCTGGAATTCCACTTTCCCTCTTTTGAGAAAATGAAATACTTCACAAGCCATATATCCGACCGGATTTGGGAAAGACCCCTTGCGAGTTTTGATTTTCTGCAGTTCAGGCTTGGAACCGGTAATGTGCCAGCGAGTTATGAAGTTAAGGTCAGCTCTGGGGATATGGCTAACCGTGAAATTGATGACCTGCTTGAACAGTCACAGCAGATGGAAAAAGTTTATAAGGAAGTTAGAAATGTGCCAGTCGTGGCTGACCTTGCTAAGGGGCCAATCGGACTGATCGGAAAAGAGTCGGTTGTTAAGAATGAGATACACCAGATCATTGGACAGCTGGCGTTTTTCCACAGCTATCATGATGTACGGTTTGTATTTATTTTTAATGAAAAGGAATATAAGAAATGGGAATGGCTGAAATGGCTTCCGCATTTCCAGATGCCGCATGCACATGCAAAAGGGCTGATATATAACGAACAAACGAGGGATCAGCTGTTATCTTCCATTTATGAAATCCTGCGGGAAAGGGATTTGGATGAAAATAAGGAAAAGCAGGTGTATTCTCCGCATCTGGTGTTTATCATTACTAACCAGCAGCTGATTGCAGATCATGTGATTCTGGAGTATTTGGAGGGCGACCACTCCAACATGGGGATCTCCGTTATTACTGCAGCTGATTCAAAGGAAAGCCTGCATGATAATATTCAAACACTTGTCAGATATGTCAATCAGGAAGAAGGAGACATTCTGATTCAGGACAAAAAGGCCGTGAGCATCCCATTTAGGCTCGATGCTCATCAGAAGAAGGGAAATGAGGAATTTTCCCGTCTGTTAAGAACGCTTGATCATCAGGTTGGAATGACCAATTCCATTCCAAATAGCGTTTCGTTCCTGGAAATGATGAAAGTAAAGGAAGTGGGAAAACTTCCAATCAAGCAGAATTGGCTTACAAAAGAGTCTTCCAGATCATTGGCGGTACCAATTGGCTTAAAAGGAAAGGAAGATCTGTCGCTTTTGAATCTTCATGAAAAGGCGCATGGCCCGCACGGACTGCTGGCTGGGACAACGGGATCGGGTAAGAGTGAATTCCTGCAGACCTATATTCTTTCACTTGCAGTTCACTTCCATCCACATGAGGTCGCTTTCCTGCTGATTGACTACAAAGGCGGGGGAATGGCTCAGCCGTTTAAGAACATGCCGCATCTTCTTGGAACCATTACGAATATTGAAGGAAGCAAAAACTTCAGTTCAAGAGCGCTAGCCTCAATCAAAAGTGAATTGAAAAGACGGCAGAGGCTTTTTGATCAATACCAGGTGAATCACATCAATGATTACACAGACCTTTATAAAAACAAGATGGCAAAGGAACCGCTGCCGCATTTGTTTTTAATTTCCGATGAGTTTGCAGAGCTTAAGAGTGAAGAGCCAGAATTCATCAGGGAGCTTGTCAGTGCTGCACGAATTGGGCGAAGCCTGGGGGTGCATTTAATTCTGGCAACCCAAAAGCCAGGCGGTGTCATTGATGAACAGATCTGGAGCAATGCCCGTTTCCGGGTAGCTTTAAAGGTTCAGGACACAGATGACAGTCGGGAGATCATCAAAAACGGAGATGCAGCAGCTATTACCGTAACCGGACGCGGCTACCTGCAAGTCGGCAATAATGAAGTCTATGAGCTCTTCCAATCTGCATGGAGCGGGGCGCCTTATTTGGATGACTCCTCAGAGACAGAGGATGAAATTGCAATCGTAACCGACTTGGGCCTTGTGCCATTATCGGATGTTAATTCACGCCAAGGAAAGAAAAAAGGCGGAAAAACAGAAATTGAAGCAGTGGTGGAGGAAATTGAAGCAGCACAGTCTTCGATGGGCATTAAAAAGCTTAGAAGTCCGTGGCTTCCGCCTCTTGAAGGGCGTTTAAGCAGGAAGCTCCACCGCGCTGAAGAGAATCATGAGATTCATTTAGGGATGGTGGATGAGCCTGAGAAGCAGAGCCAGTATCCATTGAGCTATCAAATCATAGAGGATGGTAATGTGGGGGTATTTGGCTCCTCAGGTTATGGAAAATCCCATACGATTATGACAATGCTTCTCAGCATTGCCGAAAAGCGAACTCCGGAAGAAGCCCATTATTATATTTTTGATTTTGGAAATGGCTCACTTCTTCCGCTAAGACAGCTGCCGCATACGGCCGACTTCTTCCTGATGGATGAAGAACGTAAAATTGAAAAGTTCATGAATCTGATCAAGGATGAAATTGCCCGCAGAAAGCTATTGTTTCAGCAGCAGGAAGTCAGCGGAATTAAGATGTACAATTCGATGAGCAGCGAGAAATTGCCGCTCGTATATATCACATTTGATAACTTTGATTTAGTAAAAGAAGAAATGCAGGAGCTTGAAACACAAATCAATCAGATTGCCAGGGACGGACAGTCACTCGGCATTTATATGATTTTTGCTGCGACGCGGATCAATTCGATCAGACAGTCGCTTATGAACAACCTTAAAACGAAGGTTGTCCATTATTTGATGGACAGCAGCGAGGCATACTCCGTACTGGGAAGGGTTCCGTTCGCACCTGAGCCTATACCGGGAAGAGCCATTATTAAAATGGAAGAGGCATATTTCTCACAGGTATTCTTGCCGGCAGATGGCAAGGATGATTTTGAGATTATAGAAGCCATCCGGGAAGACATCCAGGAACTGAAAGAGAAATACAAGGACTGCAGGCTGCCTGAAGAGGTGCCGATGCTTCCAGCAGAGCTTAATACGATTAACTTTACCCGCTACACTAATGGAGCTGTTCAGCCGGGACTTGTGCCTGTTGGCCTTGATGAGGAATCTGTAAAACCTGTATATGCGAACTTCAATAAAACGAAACACTGCATCATCCTGGGGCAGGCCCAAAAAGGAAAGACAAATGTTCTTAAGCTCATGATCAATCACATGCTTGTTCAGGATGCAGAGTCCGTCGGTATTTTCGATTCCTTTGACAGAGGATTATCATCCTATGCCAGCGAGGAAAAGTCGGTTTATATCGAGACAAAGGAACAGATCAGCGATTGGGCAGCACAGGTGGAAGAACAATTATCCCTCAGGGAAAAAGAATATCTAAACGCAATCCAGCATGGCAAGACCGATATAGAGTTTTCGCCAATCGTACTGGCTGTGGATGGATACTCCCGTTTTGCGCAGACATTAGATAACAGTCTGCAGGAAAGAATGGCAAGGCTGATGAAAAACGGCAGCCATCTGGGCTTTAGTGTCATCGTTACGGGCAGCAATAATGAACTGACAAAAGGATACGATTCCTTAACAGCAGAAATCAAACAGATCCGCCAGGCGATCGTTCTGATGAAGAAATCGGAGCAGACGCTGTTTACCCTTCCATACGACCGGAAAGAGGCAGAGATCCAGCCGGGATATGGTTATTACGTTATAAACGGAAAGGAATTAAAAATTCAAATTCCTTTATGTGCCACTGAAAGGAAGGTCTTAGCATGACAGCCAAAACAAAATACATCGTGAAAATGGTTTTGGTGATGCTTCTGATTATCGCCGCGCCAGCCATCTTTTTTGGCTCCATTGGCGATAATCCTCTGCTAGTCAGGGAGAATGCCACAAGAACCATAGCTGTTGTTAATGAAGATACAGGCGCTGACAAGGAAGAGAAGTCACTTGATTTTGGAGAGGAAATTACATCGATTCTGCAGGACGGCTCACAGTATGAATGGACCGTCATTGGCAGGAGTGCTGCAGAGAATGGGTTGAAAAATACCAAGTATGACGCAGTCGTTTATATTCCATCCAACTTTTCAAAGAACATCATGTCCTATGAAAGCAAGCAGCCTGAAAAAGCAAGTTTTGAATATACGGTGCAGAACCAGCTGAACTCACTGAACCGGGAAAAGGTTCTGCGTGAGATCCAGACTGCCACCAACCGTGTTAATGGAAAGATTTCAACATTGTATTGGACCTATGTATCCCAGGACCTTGAAAATGTGAAATCCCAGTTCGATACCATTTTACAAAAAGAAATAGACTTCCAGAATGCAATGCTCGCTTTCTATAAGCCTAGTTCAAAGAACCTGGCAGAGGAAATTGAACAGCAGCGCAATATGCTGGAGAGCATTCAATCGACAGTGAAGACTACTGCCGAAAGCACTACTGAGGGTGAAAACAACCTCAGCCAATTTGAAGAGAACCTTGGCTCGTTTGTACAGTTTGTAGATCAGTATAAAGAATACCAGGATAATCAGCAAAATATCCTTCAAAAAATGCAGGATGAAAATGTAGTCAATATTCAAGCTGTTGCGGGAAAACAGCAGCCAACTTATTCTGAGGCACTTAGTGTATTGAATAAGGGGAATCAGGAATTGGCTGGCGGGATTGATAGTGTGGAAAAGCAGCTTGAGGAGAATAGTGAAGTGTTTGGTGATTTATCGGCTATCCGTAACGATCAGGTAGGTCGACAAATGAATGCTTTAAAAACATATTTTCAAGAACAAGAAGCAGCTTCATTCAATAAAGCAGCTGAAAATATCGGGTTATTGAAAGGGGAACTATCCAATGGACAACAACCGGGAAATCCAGGTGCAGGATCAGGAACAGCATCTAACAAAAATCCTGGGGGAGCCAAAGCTAATTCTATAACAGCGGCCAGTTTAGAAGCCCCATCTTTACTTGGTATGGAAGAGGAAAGAAATGAAATTTTAAGCGTTGAAAAAGAGATTACAAATTTGAAAACATCTTTAGAGACGATAGAAGGTACCAAGCCGGAACAAGTTGTTTCTGCTTTGACTGTGTTACCTGCTTTATCCCAGCGCCTAATAGCAGTAGAGCAAAAACTGGCAGCGAAGGATTCTGGAGAAAACCCGCTGCAAAAAATAGTTGAGGAACTTCAGAAAGTAAATGCCAAATTAATTGAAGACCTTACCAACCTGGATGCAGCTTATAAAAGTTTAGAGGAAGAAAAGAATAGCCTCTTAGATCAGCTTGGGGCTTCAATGAGTTTCTCTTCTATGATCAATCTTATAGAGGAGAAAGAACAGCAAATCATAGAACTCGGTTTTAACTTAGCTGCTTTTAATAATGAAATTACGAATACTAAACCTGTAAAAATGATGGAGTATTATGCCTCACTTATTCAGTATGAAGATTTAATAAAAAATTCGTACAGTCAAAATCCTGAAAAGGTGGAAGAGCTTGTACAGAAATTAAATTCTATAGTAGCTGTGAATGAGGAAGAACAAAAGGTGTGGGATAACCTGAACACAGCAATACCATCATCTCAGCAAAAGCTGACAGACCTCGAAGGTCAGTTTACTGCATTCTTCACAGATTACAATAAAAAAATTAAAGAACAGCAAGCAGCAATCGAGACAGATTTAAACGCTCTCCAAGAGAATGCCAATTCAGTAAGAGAGCAAATTCAAACATCATCAACGAATACACCAGTTCCTGTAGATAGCATCGACGGTACTTCTGTGATGGTCAAACAGGAAGGAATCAGCCAAAGAATGCTGATGATTAATGATCTTGTTGGGTCTATCGGGGAGAACCAAAGCAATATCGTGTCCTATACAAGTGAGCTTGAGCAAAAGGTGCAAAGTGTCCAGCAGGATGCAGATACACTGAATTCCAAGTGGGGCTCGAACGTAGAGACGACTCAGATGTTCCGGGATGATATTTACAACCTTCTTGGTAATACCTATGTGAATGGCCAAAAGAATGGCCCGGTATACGAACAATTATCCAATCCGCTTCAAATCAGTGGAGAAACAGCTGCAAAGAAAGAAGAAAGCAAGCTGCCGCCGGTTGTTGTGTTGGCCATTGTTCTGCTCAGCAGCTTAATGATCGGATACTTCAGCCATTATTTCAAAAATGCGCCGATGCTTGTCCATGCTTCCATGTTTGTACTGCTGAATCTTATTGTTGGTCTGATTATCAGCATATTTGGCCTTAATATTTACTCAATGGAACAGGATCGGGCTATTGAGTGGACGATATTCACCATATTGCTGCTGACTGCGGCTTCAGCCATTGTGCTGGCAGGATTCAAGATCGGCAATCTGGCAGGATGGATTTTGAGCGTTGGTCTCATTGCCTTCTTCATTAGTCCGTTCCTGGCTCTTACAGCACCGAATATTAACTATGAAGATCCAATGTCCAAGGTATATATGTCCATCCAGTATGATTCGCAATCACTGTTTGTTCCGGCTATTCTCATACTGCTTGGCATCATAGCCTTCCTTGCCATCATTCCATTTGCAGTCCGGTCGATAAAAGACCTGCGTACAAAAAGGGATGAGGATCAGGCTTATGAAGCTTAAAAGATTTATTAAAATCATTCTGTTGATCCCGGCGATTTGGCTGATAGCTGGCCAATCAGCCGGGGCGACCCCTGATTTTGATAACTTAACTCCGAATACCTATGAAAAAAAGGAATTCAAAGAGAATACCGATTACTTGCATGAAAAATCGCTTTATGAAAATAAAAAAGAGATCCCCGAAGAACAAAAGGATCTTACTTTTACAAAAAAGAACCTGGATCCTTTGAAGGAAGTGAAGGATCAGCTTTTTGATGGCGGTGAAACCACTAATAATACCATCACCGCAAAAGCAGACCAGCTTCAGCTTTTTTCCGATTCTAAACAGGAAAGCTTTTTGAAGGCGGAGGAGCAAACTCCAACTGAACAAGATAACAAATTAATCTATCTTTATATTATTCTGCTTATCATTGCCATAGGTGTGATTATGGGATTCCTCATACCGAGGATGGCAAAGCAGGCCGACAATTGAATAATTCCCGTACATGTCTCCGGTTTGGAGACATGTACATAAATACTGCAGCCAAATTCTTCAGCAAACTCTCCTCAAATAATTGGCCTCTAAAAAATAGAATAAAGAATTAGGGATGAAAAAGTCTGGCCAAATAGCCAGCTGACGAGACTTTTAAATTATTGGATAGAATAACTTTTAAAATGAGGTGTCAAAATGAACTCATCACATGTAAGAGCCCTGGCAAGGGTATTTCAGACAGCTTCAGATGATATTAAAACAGAGGAATTCAAACTAAAGCAAAGTGTCCAAAACCATGCAGATGAATGGAAAGGCAAAGCCCGGGACAAATTTGATTCCGCATTGGAAGAAGCAGGTGTCCTCTTCCAAAGGCACTCTGATAACCTTTATAACATCAGCCGAGAACTGGAAAGCGCTGCGAATGAAGTTGACAGAGTCAGAGAAGAAATTGAAAGACAAAGAGAATTAGAGAGATTGGCAAGGCTTAAGGAAAAATAATAATTGAAGAATGTAAAGATTGGATGGGTTTTTTATGTCTAATAATGAAGAGAAGAAAAAAGGTTCTTATGACAAGAATAAAAGATATGATGGCGAAGCGGTGCCGGGATGTGCAGACCTTTTTATATTGCCAATTCAAGTATTAATAGTTGGGTATCAAATAATTAATTTAATTTAGTTAGAAGAACTAATCCGAAAAGAAACGAGGTATTGAAATGGGAAATGAAATATCTGTCAATCCAGATCGCCTGGAAGACCTGGCAAATGACTTGGTTACTCGTTTGTCCAGAGTTGAAGACGAATACAGAAACCTCCATATGGAGCTTGCAGATTTGATTAACAGCGCTCCGGCGGAATATAGGCATTGCTTCTATCATGTAGGGGATCCTTGGGGTACTGGTAATCAGCTGGTTGGGCAGCTCAGTGAAATGGAGATTGACCTGAGAATGGTCGCGAATAAATTTGCTGACGCAGATAATCTGGTCGGTAAGTTGTATAAGCTATATGAGCAATATGGTGCCGTAACAGCCCTCGGAGCATTGATGACAAAACAGCTTGCTTTTTACGGGTTGGGCTTTACTCAATTTATAAAGGATGCTGATGGTGTATTTACCTATAAACATATGGCGGCCCTTCAGAAGGTAACAGATAAAATTGATGAATCTAAAAAGTTGGGAACGATGGCAAGAGCGTTCCTGGGTCCATTATATTTGAGAAGTAAGTATAAAGATGTACCACTTGCGGATTTAATTCATAGAAAAATTGCTAAATATCTACCGGATGATGTGGCGAAGTTTGCGGGTAGCTCCAGAGCCTTTTTTGATGAAATTAAATATAAAACTTTTAATCCAACTACGTTTAAATCTTTTGTTAGTACTGGTGCCAAATTCGCTAAAACAAATGCATTAAGTACAGTTGTTTTAACCGGTGCAATGGAAGTCGGAGGAATGGGGCTTAAAATTTCAGAGAACTATGCTAAGTACGGAAATAACCCGGATGTTTTGAAGCGTGAAAATGCTAAAGCGATTGGTAATGCTGTAAATAATACAGTAGCTATCTCAGGAGGAGCAATTACAGGTGCAGTAATAGGAGGAGCTTTAGGTAGTTTAGTTGGACCGGTTGGAACAGTTGTGGGTGCAGCTGCAGGTTCATTCGTTGGTGGAATTATTGGAGAGAAAGCTGCTAAATTAACTGCTGGAATTGCTGAAAAGGGTGCTATCCTTATTAAGGAACCTTTACACCATGGAGTCGAGTTTTTTAAAGGTGGGTTTGAGAAAGCTGGAAAAGCTGTTGAAGCAGCAAATAAGGGTATTGATATTGTCAATAAACAAATTAAAGAAACAATGTCTGATCCGGTAGGGAAAATTAAAGATATTGGAAAAGGGCTGTCAAAGGCTAAGGAGACAGCTGGATCTTTATTAGATGGAGCAAAAGGGTTTTTAGATAAAAAATTATCGTTTTTTTAAGGAGGCAATATGAGTACCATTCAATTAAGTATTGAGGAACTAATTTTTGCATTTTATAGTGAAGGATTATATGAAGAAGGAATATCTATGAAAGAAACGTATTTTCCTTCACTTCAAGATTCCGAATTGAAGTTAATGCTGGAATTTGCGGCTCGCTCTTTGCTGGCAAAAGATATGGCCGTAGAGGTTAATAATCAATATAGATTAAAAGAGAACTACAAGTCTTATATTAATATTCTGAGTAATGCGGAGAAGACGGTTAAAGCTTCTAGATTTGATTTAAAGTTCGGAGGGGAAGAAAACATATCTTTTCATTTTGGAAATGGGGAAGTTTATCTTCATAAGTTATTGCATGACCATCAAGTACATTATATTACCAAATCCACACCAGAAAATATAATAACAAGTATTAAAGGTTTCTTCAATATTAGCAAGCTGCCTTTACAGGATGAAGTGCTTTTTAGTTTGAAGAATGAAGAATTTGAAGAATTCCTAGGTGATATGAGTGAATCGGATTCGTTGTCTGAATCTACTGCTCAAAAGTGGGAAAATAGGGTTAATGGTTCATTCTCATTTGAGTTTTTAAAAGATATTTCCAATAGAAAAGGAAGAATGGATAGCTTACTTAGTCTTAAATATGACTCTGCAAAAAATCCCGATTTAATTGACCTAATTTTTATTGTTCCTGGGAAATTGGACTTCTGGATGATTACAAGAGACGATAACTTAGATTTAAATATTCAAAGGGCAGACGAGACATCTATTAGAAACCTATTATTTAACAATTCTGTCCAAGGAGGAATTCCTCTTGTCCATGATTGAGAAAAAAGGAGAAGCTGTATTAATAAAAAGTTCTAAGTTCATGTATGTATGGATGTTTTTAGCTACAGTAGGATTTTTACTTGCTTGTATCTTCTTAATTACACATGGACTGAAATTTAATTCTAAATATTCTTTCCTCTATCTTGGCGGAGGAATCGTATTAACTCCCTTCTATCTTTATTTGACTATTTGGAGTCTGCCTGGATTAATGCCAGGAAAGGTTTTGTTTAAAATACTCCCGGGAGAAAAAGGAACAGTTAATGCTAAAAAAGGTACGGTATCTATAAGTAATATTCGTAATATCAATTTAGTTAGAAATCCTATAAATTTAATCAATGACATTGTTATTGAAACATTCAATGATAAAAAGATAAAAATTAGAACATATAATCTTCTTGGTGACTTAGATTATGAAATGATTGTAGATCAATACATTTATCCATATATGACTGAAAATGCAAAAAAGGTCTGGGATCGAAAGGTAGATCTTGAACGTCTTCGTAAAGTGGCAAGATACGAGAGAAAAGAACCTAAAATTGAATAAGATAAATTGAATCTGTCTAACAAGTCCTCTCATAAGAGAGGGCTTTCTCAAGGGGAGAGAAAAAAGTGACTCCTTTTATTTGTCTCAAATCTAAAGGGGGATTATTATATATCGATGGTTCAAGACAAAGATCATATAACAATAAAGAGTTCAAACATCATGTATGTTTTGGTGTCTCTTGCTACTGTAGGTTTTTTAATAGCCTGTATCTTTCTAATTGTTCACGGATTGAAGTTTGACTCTAAATATTCTTTATTCTATCTTGGCGGAGGGATAATTTTCACTCCTTTTTATCTCTATATCACACTTTGGAATTTACCAGGCTTAATCCCGGGTAAAATCTTGCTGTCCATTACACCCGGAGAAAATGGTGTGATTAAATCAAAAAAAGGTATTGTTCCAATTAAGGACATACGAAACATTGATCTTGTAAGGAATCCATTGAATTTAATTAATGATATTGTTATTGAAACATTCAATGATCAAAAAATTAAAATTCGCACGTATAACCTGATTGGTGATTTTCGCTATCAGATAATAGTTGACCAATATATATATCCTTATATGACTGAAAATGCAAAAAAAGTTTGGGATCGAAAAATAAATCTGGAGAATCTTCGGCAGCAAGCTAATTATGAGAGGCAAGGACCAAAGGCTGAATAATGGTTTTATGTGTGGAATCTCTCTTCTTTAGTATCTTTGCTTGGTTCAAAGGGGTGAATATTGTTTGTCAATGATTCAGAAAAAAGGCGAAACGGTAATCATAAAAGGTTCTAAGTTCATGTATGTATGGATGTTTTTGGCTACAGTTGGATTTTTGCTTGCGTGTATCTTCTTAATCATTCATGGATTGAAATTCAACTCTAAGTATTCTTTCCTCTATCTTGGTGGAGGAATTGTTTTAACTCCCTTCTATCTTCATTTGACTCTTTGGAGTCTGCCTGGATTAATCCCAGGAAGGGTTTTGCTGAAAATAGTTCCAGGGGATAAAGGTACAGTTATTGCACCAAAAGGCCATGTTTTAATAAAAAACATTCAAAAAATTGATTTAATAAGAAATCCATTAAACCTTATAAATGATATTGTTATTGAAACCTTCGATGATAAAAAAATAAAGATTTGCACCTATAATCTCTTGGATGATGGTGATTTTCAGGTAATTGTTGATCAATACATTTTTCCTTATATGACTGACAATGCCAGAAAAGTATGGGATCGGAAAATCGATCTGGATAAGTTAAGGGAAGAAGATAACTATGTTAGGCAGGAACATAGGATTGAGTAAAATTAATAGAAATATTTTAATATCTATCGATATTGAATTTTTTTAAAACAGTACTACAGAGAAGCTCTTTAAAGGTTAACCCTATAAAGAGCTTTTGTTTTGAGTTTGGTAATTTCTGAAACCGAATGGCATAACGCACGTAATACAGTTAAGAAAGATTAAAAAGGAGGACACCATGCCAAAGAAAAGCCCCATCACCCTATTGATGTTAGTATTAGCCAGCTTTCTCTTCCTTTCAGCCTGCAGCTCAGAAAGCAGTTCAGAGGCCAAAGCAGAGAAAAAGGAAGAAGACAAATATGAAAAACTGGTTAAAGAGAAAAACAAGGAACTTGAGCTCGAACCTCTGGAGCTGACTTCTTACAGCGAGGAAGTGGGAGCGGCTTTGAAGAATCCGGAGTATAAGGAGTTTGCTGCTAATGGCAGGGTGGCTGTGCAGGGAGAGATCGAGAAGTATTCGGACCTAAAATCAGACTATGCCTGGATTAAGGTTCGTTCCACAGAGGATGGACCGGCAGGGAACGATCTTGAATACTACACACCCATCAAAGAAGGGAAGTTCAAGCAGAATATCCGTTTATTTAATGGGGAAGGCGAGTACAAGATAACCGTTCAGCTTCCGAGTACGGATAGTGAGAATTACTATTATGATCTTGCCTCGTTCACTGTCCACAATGTGAATCCAAATGCGGAACGGGATCTGACGTATACTCCGTTTGGCCAGGAGGCAGATCTGACTCTGGATATTGAATCAAGCTATATAAATGGCAATGAAGTATTCCATTTAAAAGGGGAAGCGGGAAGCCTATCAGACAGCGATACGATCATGCTTAAGCTGAATAAGGAATCGGATATGTGGAAGCATGTCATTCCGCTTAAGGACGGAAAGTTTTCCTATGATGTGCCATTATTCTATGGAAAAGGGCTTCACGAGCTTGAGGTGCTTGTCCCTGACAGGGAAAGGGAAAATTACTATCAGACGGCTACAACTATCTTAATAGACAACGAATCTGATAGGACGATGAGCCCTATCGAATATTCTAAAACGTATGAGGAGCGGGGAGTGGCACTTGAATACCCGCAATATGGCGGTGAGGAATCTGACGGTGTCTTTTTTGTAAAAGGAAAAATTGATCCGCAGGCAGAATTTGGCCCTGAAACCGATCATATTTACATTACCACTAAAAAGGGTGAGGACGAAGCACTGGATGTTATTCCAGTAGAAGACTTCACATTTGATGATTCGTTTTATTTAAGGTTCGGCCAGGGCACATATGAAGTCACACTAAGTGTTCCTGAAATTAAAGAAGAAAACAGTGATTATTTCCGTTATTATGGATTTGCCAAGTTTGAGGTAGAGTCAACAGGCGAGGATAAGCGGGACCTTCTGCCTTCAAGAGGCGTTCAGTCAGATGCACCGCAAATTACTGAACTGGCGAAAGAATTGACAGAAGGCATAAGCGGTGAAAGGGAAAAAGCGAAGGCTGTATATGATTTTGTCGCGAAAAACGTTTCATATGATGTGAATAAACTTGAAACAGATGACTTCAGCTGGGATGATAGTGCACTCAAGACACTGGATTCCAAAACGGGCGTATGCCAGGATTATTCGTATCTTGCCATTGCCCTGCTCCGGGCAAGCAATATGGAAGCCCGTTTTGTCGAAGGGACTGCTTTCGGCGGATTTTGGCCGCAGAAGCATGCATGGGTGGAAGTGAAAGTGGATGGAAGCTGGCTTACTATGGATCCTACATGGGGAGCGGGATATATTAAAGATGATAAATTCGTGGCAGCTTTCAATGAAAAATACTTTGACCCGAATAAAGAAGAGTTTGAAAAAACACATAACCGCACAGGTGTATCCTATTAATTGCTATAAAGTCACGGGGCTTGTTCCTGTGGCTTTTTTCAATAATTTGGCCTCTTTTTTCCAAATGTGTGGAAATTATATCGAAAGACCCTTCAATAAATATTCTGAAAATTATAAAATCAAATTGACTGGGCTTCCGTCCGGATCTCCTTTAAGGAGGGGAAAAGCTTGATAAAACAAATGGCAGGAGTGATCTTTTGTATGATGCTGATTATCCCTGGTATGGTGAAGGCTGGCGGTTTTGGCGGTGATGACAGTGGAACTCCGGGTTATTGGTATGCCGGAGAAGCACCTTCAAGCATTGATCCTTCCAAATCACCTCTTGTGTTTGTGCACGGCTATAATAATTCATCAGCTGTCTGGCATGAAGGGAATGATATGTATGAAGTGGCTTTGGCAAATGGGTATGAAACAGCATTCATTGACCTTCATCATGACCGTGATATGTGGACGAATGGTACGATTCTGGCTGAAAAGCTTCAAGAAATGTACCATCATTTCGGCGGAAAAAAGCTAGTGGTCATTGGCTACAGCAAAGGCGGGGTTGATATTCAGACAGCTCTTGTTCATTACAATGCCCATCCATATGTCTCAAATGTCATCTCCCTATCTTCCCCTCATTTTGGAACCCAACTCGCAGATCTCGCCCACAGCAGCGCGGCCTGGTGGCTTGCTGCCCTCCTTGGCAACAATAATGAAGCAACTGAATCCCTGCAGACAGGCAATATGCAATACTTCCGTAGCCTTACAGATTCCCATCAGAATGCTGCAAAAAATCGATATTATACACTTGGCGGCACTAAATGGGGTTCATTTGGCAGTGCAACCTATTGGGGAGGCTTATATCTGAGCCAGTATGGAAAAAGCGATGGCGTCATTACGGCGGTTAATTCCCGCTTGCCAGGAGCATCCGTTGTTCAGGAGGGCAGCTGGAATCATACAACCATCCGGGAAGGATCCCATACATTTCCGGTGTTCAGGCCCTATACCACTATCACTCAGCCTGCTGCGGTTTTCTCACCAGCAAGCTCTGGATCCGCTGCCAGACAGCCTGGCACTCATTCCATTGTAAAAGGCGGGAAAGCTGTCAGTGCAATAAGCGAACAGTTTTCCGTGGAGGAAAATGTAGAATCCATGACCGTTTCTTTTTTAAGTGAAAAGAATTTGTCTGCTTTAAAATTGACCAGTCCGGACGGAAAGGAATATAAAACGAAAAAAGCGTATCAGGAAGAATCCGAGTTTTTCAAAGGAGCATGGGTTCATCAGTTTGAAATAGATTATCCTAAAGTGGGAAACTGGGCGTTAAAGGCTCCGGCAAATGCTGCGTATCTGTACACTGTTGCGCTGGACAGCCCGTTAAATGATAAAATTCTGGGCAAGTCTGCGAAAAGCCATAAAACCTTTAATACAAAATGGGTCCTCTTCGGGTTTGATTCCTCAGGGAAAAAACTGCAGCAAAAAGCCAATGGAGAAAAGACTGGCCTCATGACCGAAAGCGATTTTACACATGAAGGTGTATACAATGTGACAACAGAAGTGAAAGGCCAGACTGAAAATGGAAAGCCGTTTGAAAGAACCATCATTGAATCTTTCTATGTAGATCAAAGTGGAAAACGATATAAGTAATGTATGTTTGGCTGCTGTGAAGCAGTCTTTTTTTATTGAAAACCCAGGGATAAGGGAGAATCATCATAAGAAAAACACAGGAGTTTCTAACGCGACAGCGAATATATAATAGGTTAGAATTAAATTTAGGATAATGTAAATTAATGGAATGCGAGATATAGATAAAGGGGAGAGATTTCACATGGATAGAAATCATATGCACCCTGCAATTGAGAGGGTATTAGGAAATATCGAAAAAGTCATGATCGGCAAACGGGATGTCGCAGAATTGAGCTTAGTGGCACTTTTAGCGGAAGGCCATGTTTTGCTCGAGGATGTGCCGGGTGTCGGGAAAACAATGATGGTGCGTGCACTGGCTAAATCAGTCGGAGCCGCATTTAAACGCATCCAGTTCACGCCTGATTTGCTGCCTTCGGATGTGACAGGCGTATCCATCTATAATCCGAAGGAAATGGAATTTCAGTTCAGGCCTGGCCCCATTATGGGCAATATTATATTAGCAGACGAAATCAACAGAACCTCCCCCAAGACGCAATCTGCTCTTCTTGAAGGGATGGAAGAAAGCAGCGTAACCATTGACGGGGTGACACATCGCCTTGAGAAACCCTTCTTCGTTATGGCAACGCAAAATCCGATTGAGTATGAAGGAACTTATCCGCTTCCGGAAGCCCAGTTGGACCGATTCCTGTTAAAAATGAAAATGGGTTATCCTGATATCGCTGATGAGATGGAGGTCCTGAATCGGGCGCAGCGGATTCCGCCGATAGAAGATCTGGAATCTGTTATAGATTTAGCTGAATTGCGCTCACTCCAGCAAGAAATTAAAGAAGTGCATGTCGATCAGACGCTTAAACGCTATATTGTGGAAATTGCCAATCAGACCAGAAGCCATAGCAGTGTGTATTTAGGGGCAAGCCCCCGCGGCTCGATTGCTTTAATGAAAGCAGCCCAGGCTTACGCATTCATGTATGGCCGGGATTATGTTCTTCCGGATGATATTCAGTATTTAGCGCCTGCTGTTTTTGTCCACCGGATTATCTTAAGGTCTGAGGCAAAATTTGAGGGCATTACCGCTGAAGAAGTAGTAGAACGGGTCATTGCCAGGGTTTCGGTTCCTGTTCAAAGGTTAGCCAAGTAAAATGAAACAGCTATTAAAAGCAATGAAAGATGTCTGGAAGCTGATTGTGTTATTTTTGCTTATTCTGTTCGCCTTTTCATATGCGATGTTTCAGGGCGGCTTTGTAAGCTGGTTTTTATTTTACAGCTTTCTTCCTTTTGCTCTTTACGCACTTGGCTTATCGTTTTATTCTTTAAACGACTTTAAGGTGGAGCGGATCCTGCCAAAAACAGAATTCAATGCAGGCGAGCAGGCAGTTATCACCCTGAAGATAACCAGAAGAACAGCTTTTCCACTATTGTATCTGATCATTGAGGATGAGATGAGTGAACAGCTTCAGCATGCCAGGAAATCAAACGAGGCAAAGCGTTTTTTATTTCCTGGGTTCCAGAAGGAAATGTCCCTTCAATACAGGATTAATAGCCTTCCGAGGGGGGAGCATTTTTTTGCCTCCATCCGTGTGAAAACAGGTGATCTGCTCGGTTTAATAGAAAAAGAAAGGCAAGCACCTGCTGAGAGCCGGATGATCGTCTATCCGGCATATGAGGAAATCATTTATAAGCCTATGGCACATCATTATGATCAGGGAATGACTGCTTCAAAAGAGCGGGTGCAAAGGGATACTTCCATGGCCATCGGCATCAGGGAGTATCAGCCGGGAGACAGATTCTCCTGGATTAACTGGAAAGCTACTGCTAAGCGGAATGATATTATGACCAAAGAATTTGAACAAAGGCAATCCCATGACGTCTATATCCTCATGGATTGTGCACCGGATAGCCGGTTTGAAGCGATCGTTTCGTTTACAGCCTCCATTGCGAGGGCGATTCTCCGCAAAGGAGCACAGACTGGGTTTTTGACCTCAGCAGAAACGCGGACAGCTTTTCCAATCAGAGGCGGGGAAGCGCACCAGCTTCAGCTGTTTTATCATTTGGCAAAAATAAAGGATGATTCTCAAGCGGCAGTGGACCGGGTTCTTGAAGCAGAGCACTTTCTTTTACAGCAGAACAGTCAGCTGATGGTTATTACAGCGAAATTAACAAAAGCGCTTATAGAGAAAGCCAGTTTTTTCACGTCCAAGAAAGGGATTGTCACTATATTTCTAATGAAAAATGAGGATGAAGCTCCTTCCAGAGATGAACTGCTGCTCAAAACCTCTGCCAATGCCAGGGGAATCCGGGTAGTTTTGGTTCATAACGGACACTTTGCAGATGTGTTTTCGGGGGTGAGCAAGTGATGAGTTCTCTTAAGGTACAGAAAGATCTTACCTCTTTTCTCCTTTATGTTCTGGGATTTTTCTTATTATGGGAATGGCTTCGTCCGGTTGAGGAGCTGACGGACACATCCAATGTCATTGTTTTTCTCATGTTCCTTATACTATCGCTTCTATTGGCTTTTTTCGGTGTCAGCCCTGTATTAAGCGGGTTTATAAAGGTGCTTTATATTCTCTATGAACTGCATTATTTGTACTTTGAGGGATCGTTTTTCCAATTTTCATGGTTATCATTATTTGCATCGGACATGGTGCACAATTTTGCTTTAATAGCTGATAGAGACTGGCCGGGCATGACAAATTTATTCAGAAGCCTCCTCTTTTTCATTCTGCTGTGGCTGATGACTTATTTGATTCAGTATTGGCTGATCAATCGCAGGCGGATTTTCATTTTCTTTTTCATGACACTCATTTATATAACTGTATTGGATACCTTTACGCCTTACGAGGCAGATGCGGCGATTGTCAGGACAGTTATTGCGGGCTTTGCGGTTATGGGCATCTTAACCTTCAACCGTCTTCTGGATCAGGAAGGGCTGAAAAAAGAAGCCTCCCTGTCGCGCAAATGGATGATTCCGCTGACTGCTCTGATCGCTCTGAGTACTGGCTTGGGGTTTGCAGCACCTAAGGCAGAACCGATTTGGCCCGATCCTGTTCCATTTATTAAGTCGTATGGACAAAATAGCGGCAGTGATGGCCCGGGTATTCAGAAAATCGGCTATGGGGAAGATGATTCCCGTCTTGGCGGTCCTTTTATAGGAGATAACGCTGTGGTCTTCAGGGCGGAAGTAGAGTCCCGCCATTACTGGAAGGTTGAAACAAAAGATACTTATACAGGCAAAGGATGGGTTACATCCCAGGCAGAGGGAGAATATCAACCGTTTGGAATGGGAGAAGAAATCCCGGTTACATCGTTCATCTATAACGATGCAATTGAAACCACTGAAGAAGTAAGCTCCGTTTATACTTTTATGAATTACCCTCATGTGGTGTATCCGTTAGGGTTAAATAATATTGAAGCTGCACCGTTCATTACCTATGAGCTTGAAACGGCCACTGAAAAGATCCGGACATTGGAGGGCGGACGGCCATTTGCATTGGAAGAATATAAGTTAGGCTTCGAGGTGCCTGAATACAGTGTGACTGCAATGAAGGCAGCCTGGGCAAATGCGGAATCACTGCCTGAGGAATTTGTGGCGAGATATACACAGCTGCCTGAAGACTTGCCTGAAAGAGTCAGGGAACTTGCTCTGGAAATTACTCAAGAGAAACCGGACTGGTTTGAAAAAGCAAGGGAGCTTGAGAGGTATTTCCGAAGGGCAGAATATACCTACAGCCAGACAGACGTAGCTGTTCCAGATGAAAATGAGGATTATGTGGATCAGTTTTTATTTGATACCAAACAGGGATATTGCGACAATTTCTCCTCCTCCATGGTGGTAATGGCCAGATCCATTGGATTGCCGGCAAGATGGGTGAAGGGTTATACAGAAGGAGAATTCAAGCAGTCATTAGGGTCTGGTCTTCGCTTGTTTGAGATAACAAATAACAATGCCCATTCATGGGTGGAAATCTATTTCCCTGAAATGGGCTGGGTTCCATTTGAACCAACTCAGGGGTTCAATAATAACGTACAATTTAACTTTGACAACGCTGGCCAAAATACGAGCCAGCCAGAAGAAGTTAAGCCAAGCGAGACTGAGACTCCTGTTAAGCCAGACATGCCTGAAGAAGCAGCGGCGGAAAAATCGCCGTTTTCAATAAAAGAGCTTTGGGACAATCTGGGAACTTTCTTAAAAGATAATTGGAAAGTAATCGCAGCAGCGATATTGGCAGCTGGTGTGCTTGTTTTCGTGCTTTTCCAGAAGAGGGGCAAATGGATGCCGCATTATTTTATCTGGAGATTTAAAAAGACAAAGGATGATGAGCATTTTCCTAAGGCTTATCTGATTCTCTTAAAAGAATTGGACCGGTACGGGTTAAAACGGAAAAACGGCCAAACCTTAAGGGAGTATGCCAAATATATAGACAGCTTTTTCTCAACAAAGGAAATGAGCAGGCTGACAGCCCGTTATGAAGAACTTGTTTACAGGGGTGTTCTAAAAGAAGGAAGCTGGAATGACACGAAGGAATTGTGGGAAAATTTAATTAAAAAGACAATAGCTTGACCGGGATTTGGGGCTGTTGTTACAATAGGCAAATAAGACAGCGGCATAATGTTCGGTTTTTGCCGCGTATTACAATTAAATCATGCAACCTTCATATATCCTCGATAATATGGTTCGAAAGTCTCTACCGGATCGCCGTAAATGATCTGACTATGAAGGCAGAAGAAGCTTTTTGCTATACGTGAAAACCGGAATTCTGCCTTCACTTTTTTTTGTGGAGAAAGAGTTCCGGTTTTTTTATTGGCCAGCTTCTGGCTGGCGGTTATATATGAGATTGCAAAGAAATTATATTTTTACTAGATATTTTACCTGCAGGAGAGAAGACTAAAAGAAATATTACAAATTTAATGAGGTGAACAGTGTGACGGGGAAAACAGAACTTCAAAATCAAGAAATGATCGTAGTGCTGGACTTTGGAAGCCAGTACAATCAGTTAATCACTCGCAGAATCCGTGAACTGGGTGTATACAGTGAGCTTCATCCGCATACGATTACAGCTGCGGAAATCAAAGAAATGAATCCAAAAGGAATTATTTTCTCTGGCGGGCCTAACAGTGTCTACGGCGAAAATGCTTTCCGCTGTGATGAAGAAATTTTTGAACTGGGCTTGCCGATTTTCGGAATCTGCTATGGCATGCAGCTGATGACGATGCATTTTGATGGTAAAGTAGAGCCTGCCAAGCACCGTGAATACGGTAAGGCAATCATGAAGATTGAAAATGAATCCAAATTGTTTACAGATCTGCCTAGAGAACAGACAGTCTGGATGAGCCATGGCGATCTTGTCGTAGAGGCTCCAGCTGGTTTTACAGTGGATGGTATAAATCCATCATGCCCGATTGCGGCTATGAGCAATGAAGAACGCGGTTTATATGCTGTTCAATTCCACCCTGAGGTACGCCATTCAGTTCACGGAAACGATATGCTGAAAAACTTTGTGTTCGGCGTTTGCGGCTGTACAGGCGATTGGTCAATGGAAAACTTCATTGAAATCGAAATGGAAAAGATACGCCAGGAAGTTGGAGATAAAAAGGTTCTTTGCGCATTAAGCGGCGGTGTTGATTCATCTGTTGTTGCCGTCCTTATTCATAAAGCAATCGGTGACCAGCTAACTTGTATTTTCGTGGATCACGGCCTGCTGAGAAAAGATGAAGCAGAAGGCGTCATGAAGACATTTGCTGATGGATTTAATATGAATGTAATTAAAGTGGATGCCCAGGAACGCTTTATGAATAAGCTTAAAGGTGTTAGCGATCCTGAACAAAAGCGAAAAATTATCGGCAACGAATTCATCTATGTATTCGATGATGAAGCTGCTAAGCTTCAAGGCATTGATTTCCTTGCACAGGGGACTCTCTACACAGATATTATTGAAAGCGGAACAGCTACTGCGCAAACCATTAAATCTCACCATAATGTAGGCGGACTTCCTGAAGATATGCAATTCAAGCTGATCGAGCCGCTTAACACTCTGTTTAAAGATGAGGTGCGTGCGCTGGGAACAGAGCTTGGCATTCCGGATGAAATCGTTTGGAGACAGCCATTCCCTGGTCCGGGATTAGGTATCCGCGTTCTCGGGGAAATCTCAGAAGATAAGCTTGAAATTGTGCGCGAGTCTGATGCTATACTGCGTGAGGAAATCCAAAAGGCAGGGCTTGATCGCGACATTTGGCAATACTTCACGGTTCTGCCTGATATCCGCAGTGTCGGTGTAATGGGAGATGCCCGGACTTATGATTATACTATCGGAATCCGTGCGGTTACTTCAATAGACGGCATGACTTCTGACTGGGCACGTATCCCATGGGATGTACTGGAGATTATTTCAACTAGAATCGTTAATGAAGTTTCGCATGTCAACAGAGTGGTTTACGATATTACGAGCAAGCCGCCTGCAACAATCGAGTGGGAATAAAATACGAACATTAAGAAAAAGCGGACATGAAAATGTTCGCTTTTTCTATTGACTAGGACTTTTTGAGGTGCTATGATAAAGAAGAATTAAATATGTCGTTTTACGTCGTATAATATTGGGGATATGGCCCAAAAGTTTCTACCGAGCTGCCGTAAATAGCTTGACTACGAGGTAAGTGCAAATAGGGATGTTTTTGCTATTATTTTTCTTTGTTTTCCCCTATTGCAAGCACGAGCCTAGTTGTCAATGCTCCGGTAGTCAAACCGGAGTTTTTTTATTTTAAAAAATAAAGACAGCCAATAGGGGGAAGAGAAATGAAGAAGTACTTCCAGTTTGAAGAACTTGGTACTAACTATCGCCGTGAATTTATCGGCGGACTTACAACTTTTTTAGCAATGGCTTATATCTTAGTCGTTAATCCGATTACATTATCGTTAATGGATATACCTGATTTGCCGGATTCCATGAGAATGGACTATGGGGCAGTATTTGTGGCAACAGCAGTGGCTGCCGCAATTGGATCCCTATTGATGGGGGTGCTGGCCAGATATCCGATTGCACTTGCCCCGGGAATGGGATTAAATGCATTTTTTGCTTATACTGTTGTTTTAACAATGGGAATTCCTTGGCAGCATGCATTAGGCGGGGTTCTTATCTCAGGGATTATCTTTATCTTTTTATCCCTTTCTGGTTTGCGTGAAAAAATTATTAACTCGATCCCTGCTGAATTAAAGTATGCGGTCAGTGCCGGAATCGGATTGTTTATTACATTTGTCGGTGCTCAAAGCGCAGGGCTGATTGTCAATAATGATGCAGTTCTTGTAGGATTAGGAGATTTTACTGATGGGAATGTGCTTCTGGCTATTTTCGGGATTATCATCACAGTAATTCTGATGACAAAAGGTGTTAATGGCGGAATTTTTATAGGGATGGTACTCACGACGATTGTTGGGATGATTGCCGGCCTGATTGACGTTCCAGGAAAGGTTGTTGATTCCGTGCCAAGTGTAGCTCCAACGTTTGGAGCGGCATTCGGGGCATACAGTGACCCTTCATTCTTCTCAACAAGCATGCTGGTGGTTGTTCTGACATTCCTATTCGTTGACTTCTTTGATACAGCAGGAACGTTAGTGGGTGTTGCCAACCAGGCGGGCTTAATGAAAGAAAATAAATTGCCCCGCGCAGGTAAAGCGCTTCTGGCGGACTCCACAGCAACTGTCGTTGGTGCGATATTCGGAACATCCACGACAACTTCTTTCATTGAGTCTTCATCAGGGGTTGCGGCAGGTGCGAGAACGGGATTTGCATCGATTGTCACAGCAGGGTTCTTCCTGTTATCATTATTTTTCTTCCCGTTATTAGAAGTCATCACTTCTGCGGTGACAGCTCCGGCACTGATCATTGTCGGTGTATTGATGGTTGCATCATTAGGCAACATTGATTGGACTAAGTTTGAAATTGCAGTTCCGGCATTCCTTACGATTATTGCAATGCCATTGACTTACAGTATCGCAACAGGAATTGCAATCGGATTTATTTTCTATCCAATCACCATGATTGTAAAAGGAAGAATCAAAGAGATTCACCCAATCATGTACGGGCTGTTCGTCATATTTGTTTTGTATTTCATTTTCCTGAAGTAATAATTATGAATTAGGCCCGCTTTAATGCGGGTCTGTTTTATTTTATTCTCAATCCGTTGACTTCCCGGACAGGCTTTAATACCATGAGAGTACATTTGTTTATGGGCGGGGAGAAGAGAATGGGTGAGTATAAGGTAAAAAAAGTGCTTAATAATAACGTCCTTATTGGTAGCCACGAGTCATTTGGGGAAGTTGTCCTTATCGGTAAGGGGATTGGCTTCAGCCGGAGGCCGGGCCAGCCAATCGACTCTAATTTGGTTGAAAAGCTCTTTGTGCTTAAAAATGAAAAAGAGCAGGAGAATTATATTAAACTGATGCCTTTTGTGGATAATGAATTGCTTGAAGCAATTATCTCCTCAATTCAATTGATTAAACAAAGGGCAAATTCCATGCTTAATGAACATATCCATGTTGCGTTAACTGATCACTTGATGTTTGCAATAACGCGTCTGAAAAAAGGGATGGAAATGAAAAATCCTTTTCTTATCGAAACTAAGACTCTCTACCCATTTGAATACGAAATTGCCCACGAAGTTGTGAACCTTATAGGACAGCGAACCGGTATTTATTTGCCTGAAGGGGAGATTGGGTTCATTGCCCTCCATGTTCATAGTGCTGTAATGAACCGCGATTTATCCGAAGTCAATCAGCATTCACAACTGGTAACCCATCTTGTGAATATGATTGAAGAACAGCTTGACATTAAGATTGATAAAGACAGCATCGATTATATGAGGCTTGTCCGCCATATCCGATTCACCATTGAACGGGTTAACAAAGGCGAGGTGGTTGAAGAGCCGGAAAAAATAACTTCCCTCTTGAAAGAAGAATATCCGGTGTGCTACAATCTCTCTTGGAAGCTCATTAAAGTAATGCAGCAAACATTAAAAAAACCAGTCTTTAATGCAGAAGCTGTTTATCTGACAATGCATCTGCAGAGGCTTCAAAAGAAAATAAATTAATTACAATACTATCTTGCGAAACAGGCAAGTCTTTACGTGTTACTGATTCGATCAGGCATGAGTGAAGAAAGGTAATTGAATTTAGGTAAATAGGGTATGATACCCTTGTATACACCTGAATTCTATCCTTTTTTCCTCATGCCTTTTTTATTTTTTTTTAATGCTTGCCGCTTTAAATGAAAACGCTTAATGAGTAAAAAACTATAGGGGGTTAACATATGTTTAAAAAAGTATTTGGCGTCCTGCAAAAAGTAGGAAAAGCCTTAATGCTTCCAGTAGCATTACTGCCGGCAGCGGGGATACTGCTCGCTATCGGTGCTGCTCTGCAAAATCCGGCGCTGCTTGAGCTGGCTCCATTCCTGGATAACAGCGGAGTTGAAATCGTTGCTCAAGTTATGCAAAAAGCAGGAGATATCGTTTTTGCCAACCTGCCTGTTCTATTTGCAGTTGGTGTAGCAGTTGGTTTGGCCGGCGGTGAAGGTGTAGCTGCGCTTGCTGCCATTATCGGCTATCTAATTATGAATGTGACAATGGGGACGGCTGCAGGAATTACTGCTGAGGATGTAAATGGGCTTAATTATGCAAACATATTAGGAATCCCAACTCTGCAGACAGGTGTATTCGGCGGTATCATTGTTGGTATTATCGCCGCTGCATTATATAACAAGTTTTTTGAAATCGAACTTCCATCCTATTTAGGTTTCTTTGCCGGAAAGCGTTTCGTTCCGATTATTACGGCAGCAACGTCTGTAGTCCTTGGTTTGCTGATGCTTGTTATCTGGCCGCCAATCCAGGAAGGGCTGAATGCTTTCTCTCAAAACATGGTTCATGCGAACTTGACTCTATCAGCGTTTATTTTTGGATTAATTGAACGCTCATTGATTCCTTTTGGTCTTCATCATATTTTCTACTCTCCATTCTGGTATGAATTCGGACAGTATGTAACGAATGCAGGGGAAACGGTTCGCGGTGACCAGCGCATTTTCATGGCACAAATCAGTGACAATGTACAAAACCTTACTGCAGGTACATTCATGACTGGTAAATTCCCGTTCATGATGTTCGGTCTTCCTGCCGCTGCATTAGCAATTTATCATGAAGCACGTCCGGAAAAGAAAGTGGTAGTCGGAGGCCTTATGGCATCTGCGGCGTTAACTTCTTTCTTAACAGGTATTACAGAGCCGCTGGAGTTCTCATTCTTATTCGTAGCTCCTATCCTATTTGCGGTTCACGCGGTGTTTGCAGGTCTGTCATTCATGACCATGCATCTCTTAGATGTAAAAATCGGCATGACTTTCTCAGGCGGTTTGATTGACTATATTCTATTCGGTTTAATCAACCCTCAGACAAATGCCTGGATTGTCATTCCTGTTGGATTAGTATTTGCTGTGATCTATTACTTTGGCTTCCGATTTGCCATCCGCAAATTTAATTTAATGACTCCGGGCCGTGAAGAAGTAGAAGATGAAGAAACAGCTTCTTCAGGTAAAGGCGGAGATCTTCCATATGAAGTTCTTGATGCTATGGGCGGACAAGAAAACATCGCTCATCTTGATGCATGTATTACTCGTCTGCGTGTATCGGTAAACGATATTAAAAATGTAGATAAAGAACGCTTAAAAAAACTTGGTGCATCTGGAGTACTGGAAGTAGGAAACAACATCCAGGCTATCTTTGGCCCGAGATCTGAAACAATCAAAGGACAAATGAAAGATATCATGAGCGGCAAAAGACCGCGCACGGTTGAAAAAGCTCCGGAAGGCGGAGTTGAACAGCAAATTGAAGAAGTAAATCCTGAAGCTCTTCAGACTGAGCACAAGGAAGATCTTTTCATTTCACCGATCAAAGGAGAAATCAAACCAATCACAGAAGTACCTGACGCTGTATTCTCAGGTAAAATGATGGGTGATGGTTTTGCGATTGTACCTGCAGAAGGAACTGTTGTATCACCGGTAGACGGGAAGATCGTTAACATGTTCCCGACAAAGCATGCAATCGGCATTCTTTCAGATTCAGGCCGCGAAATACTTATCCATGTAGGTATTGATACAGTAAATCTGAAAGGTCAGGGATTTGAAGCGTTAGTTGCTGAAAATGACCGTGTAGAAGCAGGGCAGCCGCTGTTGAAAGTGGATCTTGATTATATCGAGAAAAATGCAACTTCTATCATCACGCCAATTGTATTTACAAACCTTCAGCAGGGTGAAGTGATCAAGATTAATAAGCCAGGCGCTGTTGATCTAAAAGAAAAAGAAATCATTGTCATCTCCAAATAGTAATATATAATATAGAAGAAACCAGCTGCGTTTTAACCAGCTGGTTTTTTTGATTTAAATGCAAAATAAAATCTTTTTAGTTTTTACGAATAATTTATTGACCTTATAAGCAACAGGTGTTATTATAGAAAAACAGTCGCTTGAGACGTTAACAAGATTTGATAGTTTTAAAAAAAGTTGTTGACGAAGTGATTGAGAAATGATATATTAATAAAGTCGCTTCTGAGCGGCGGATTGATCTTTGAAAACTGAACGAACAAAAACATCAACGTTAATTCTTTAGTCTTTTTTAAAAAGACAACTTATGAGCTTAATCAACTCTTATATGGAGAGTTTGATCCTGGCTCAGGACGAACGCTGGCGGCGTGCCTAATACATGCAAGTCGAGCGGACAGATGGGAGCTTGCTCCCTGAAGTCAGCGGCGGACGGGTGAGTAACACGTGGGCAACCTGCCTGTAAGACTGGGATAACTCCGGGAAACCGGGGCTAATACCGGATAATTCTTTCCCTCACATGAGGGAAAGCTGAAAGATGGTTTCGGCTATCACTTACAGATGGGCCCGCGGCGCATTAGCTAGTTGGTGAGGTAACGGCTCACCAAGGCAACGATGCGTAGCCGACCTGAGAGGGTGATCGGCCACACTGGGACTGAGACACGGCCCAGACTCCTACGGGAGGCAGCAGTAGGGAATCTTCCGCAATGGACGAAAGTCTGACGGAGCAACGCCGCGTGAGTGATGAAGGTTTTCGGATCGTAAAACTCTGTTGTTAGGGAAGAACAAGTACCGGAGTAACTGCCGGTACCTTGACGGTACCTAACCAGAAAGCCACGGCTAACTACGTGCCAGCAGCCGCGGTAATACGTAGGTGGCAAGCGTTGTCCGGAATTATTGGGCGTAAAGCGCGCGCAGGCGGTTCCTTAAGTCTGATGTGAAAGCCCCCGGCTCAACCGGGGAGGGTCATTGGAAACTGGGGAACTTGAGTGCAGAAGAGAAGAGTGGAATTCCACGTGTAGCGGTGAAATGCGTAGAGATGTGGAGGAACACCAGTGGCGAAGGCGACTCTTTGGTCTGTAACTGACGCTGAGGCGCGAAAGCGTGGGGAGCAAACAGGATTAGATACCCTGGTAGTCCACGCCGTAAACGATGAGTGCTAAGTGTTAGAGGGTTTCCGCCCTTTAGTGCTGCAGCAAACGCATTAAGCACTCCGCCTGGGGAGTACGGCCGCAAGGCTGAAACTCAAAGGAATTGACGGGGGCCCGCACAAGCGGTGGAGCATGTGGTTTAATTCGAAGCAACGCGAAGAACCTTACCAGGTCTTGACATCTCCTGACAACCCTAGAGATAGGGCGTTCCCCTTCGGGGGACAGGATGACAGGTGGTGCATGGTTGTCGTCAGCTCGTGTCGTGAGATGTTGGGTTAAGTCCCGCAACGAGCGCAACCCTTGATCTTAGTTGCCAGCATTCAGTTGGGCACTCTAAGGTGACTGCCGGTGACAAACCGGAGGAAGGTGGGGATGACGTCAAATCATCATGCCCCTTATGACCTGGGCTACACACGTGCTACAATGGATGGTACAAAGGGCTGCGAGACCGCGAGGTTAAGCGAATCCCATAAAACCATTCTCAGTTCGGATTGCAGGCTGCAACTCGCCTGCATGAAGCCGGAATCGCTAGTAATCGCGGATCAGCATGCCGCGGTGAATACGTTCCCGGGCCTTGTACACACCGCCCGTCACACCACGAGAGTTTGTAACACCCGAAGTCGGTGGGGTAACCTTTTGGAGCCAGCCGCCTAAGGTGGGACAGATGATTGGGGTGAAGTCGTAACAAGGTAGCCGTATCGGAAGGTGCGGCTGGATCACCTCCTTTCTAAGGATATTTACATGAAACGTGACGTGTTTTGTTCGTTCAGTTTTGAGAGTTCAATCTCTCAATGAAAGATTCGTTCTTTGAAAACTAGATAATGTTAATGAAGAAGCAATAACCGAGTAATCGCCATCTTAGTTTTTTTCTCTTATTTTTGTTTTAAAACGAAGTAAGAGCACAAACCATGAGGACGATGAGCGGCAAGGAGATCAAGGAAGCGACCGAGTGAGCACCGGAGCGTACTTCAGTACGTGAGGAGCGGAGCGAGAGAGCTGACGCAGAGATCCGCAGTCGATCAGCGGCCGAAGTAGGTTAAGTTAGAAAGGGCGCACGGTGAATGCCTTGGCACTAGGAGCCGATGAAGGACGGTACTAACACCGATATGCTTCGGGGAGCTGTAAGTAAGCTTTGATCCGGAGATTTCCGAATGGGGAAACCCCCTATCCGTAATGGGATAGGATCTTTACCTGAATACATAGGGTATAGAAGGCAGACCCGGGGAACTGAAACATCTAAGTACCCGGAGGAAGAGAAAGCAAACGCGATTCCCTGAGTAGCGGCGAGCGAAACGGGATTAGCCCAAACCAAGAGGCTTGCCTCTTGGGGTTGTAGGACACTCTACACGGAGTTACAAAGGAACGAGGTAAATGAACAGGTCTGGAAAGGCCGGCCAGAGAAGGTAAAAGCCCTGTAGTTGAAACTTCGTTCCCTCCAGAGTGGATCCTGAGTACGGCGGGACACGAGAAATCCCGTCGGAAGCAGGGAGGACCATCTCCCAAGGCTAAATACTCCCTAGTGACCGATAGTGAACCAGTACCGTGAGGGAAAGGTGAAAAGCACCCCGGAAGGGGAGTGAAAGAGATCCTGAAACCGTGTGCCTACAAGTAGTTAGAGCCCGTTAATGGGTGATAGCGTGCCTTTTGTAGAATGAACCGGCGAGTTACGATTACATGCGAGGTTAAGTTGATGAGACGGAGCCGCAGCGAAAGCGAGTCTGAATAGGGCGAATGAGTATGTGGTCGTAGACCCGAAACCAGGTGATCTACCCATGTCCAGGGTGAAGTCCAGGTAACACTGGATGGAGGCCCGAACCCACGCACGTTGAAAAGTGCGGGGATGAGGTGTGGGTAGCGGAGAAATTCCAATCGAACTTGGAGATAGCTGGTTCTCTCCGAAATAGCTTTAGGGCTAGCCTCATGTAGTAAGAGTCTTGGAGGTAGAGCACTGTTTGGACTAGGGGCCCCCATCGGGTTACCGAATTCAGACAAACTCCGAATGCCAAAGACTTATCCATGGGAGTCAGACTGCGAGTGATAAGATCCGTAGTCAAGAGGGAAACAGCCCAGACCACCAGCTAAGGTCCCAAAGTATACGTTAAGTGGAAAAGGATGTGGAGTTGCTTAGACAACCAGGATGTTGGCTTAGAAGCAGCCACCATTTAAAGAGTGCGTAATAGCTCACTGGTCGAGTGACTCCGCGCCGAAAATGTACCGGGGCTAAACGTATCACCGAAGCTGTGGATTGACATCTTACGATGTCAGTGGTAGGAGAGCGTTCTAAGGGCGTTGAAGCGGGATCGCAAGGACCCGTGGAGCGCTTAGAAGTGAGAATGCCGGTATGAGTAGCGAAAGATGGGTGAGAATCCCATCCACCGAATGCCTAAGGTTTCCTGAGGAAGGCTCGTCCGCTCAGGGTTAGTCGGGACCTAAGCCGAGGCTGAAAAGCGTAGGCGATGGACAACAGGTTGATATTCCTGTACCACCTCTTTACCGTTTGAGCAATGGGGGGACGCAGGAGGATAGGGTAAGCGCGCTGCTGGATTAGCGCGTCCAAGCAGTTAGGCCGGTAACGAGGCAAATCCCGTTACCACATAGGCTGAGCTGTGACGGCGAGGGAAATTTAGTACCGAAGTTCCTGATTCCACACTGCCAAGAAAAGCCTCTAGCGAGGGAAAAGGTGCCCGTACCGCAAACCGACACAGGTAGGCGAGGAGAGAATCCTAAGGTGAGCGAGAGAACTCTCGTTAAGGAACTCGGCAAAATGACCCCGTAACTTCGGGAGAAGGGGTGCTCATTAGGGTGAATAGCCCTGATGAGCCGCAGTGAATAGGCCCAGGCGACTGTTTAGCAAAAACACAGGTCTCTGCGAAGCCGCAAGGCGAAGTATAGGGGCTGACGCCTGCCCGGTGCTGGAAGGTTAAGAGGAGAGGTTAGCGCAAGCGAAGCTTTGAATCGAAGCCCCAGTAAACGGCGGCCGTAACTATAACGGTCCTAAGGTAGCGAAATTCCTTGTCGGGTAAGTTCCGACCCGCACGAAAGGCGTAACGATCTGGGCACTGTCTCAACGAGAGACTCGGTGAAATTATAGTACCTGTGAAGATGCAGGTTACCCGCGACAGGACGGAAAGACCCCGTGGAGCTTTACTGTAGCCTGATATTGAATTTTGGTACAGCTTGTACAGGATAGGTAGGAGCCTGAGAAGCCGGAGCGCCAGCTTCGGTGGAGGCGTCGGTGGGATACTACCCTGGCTGTATTGAAATTCTAACCCGCGCCCCTTATCGGGGCGGGAGACAGTGTCAGGTGGGCAGTTTGACTGGGGCGGTCGCCTCCTAAAAAGTAACGGAGGCGCCCAAAGGTTCCCTCAGAATGGTTGGAAATCATTCGCAGAGTGTAAAGGCACAAGGGAGCTTGACTGCGAGACCTACAAGTCGAGCAGGGACGAAAGTCGGGCTTAGTGATCCGGTGGTTCCGCATGGAAGGGCCATCGCTCAACGGATAAAAGCTACCCCGGGGATAACAGGCTTATCTCCCCCAAGAGTCCACATCGACGGGGAGGTTTGGCACCTCGATGTCGGCTCATCGCATCCTGGGGCTGTAGTCGGTCCCAAGGGTTGGGCTGTTCGCCCATTAAAGCGGTACGCGAGCTGGGTTCAGAACGTCGTGAGACAGTTCGGTCCCTATCCGTCGTGGGCGCAGGAAATTTGAGAGGAGCTGTCCTTAGTACGAGAGGACCGGGATGGACGCACCGCTGGTGTACCAGTTGTCTTGCCAAAGGCATCGCTGGGTAGCTATGTGCGGAAGGGATAAGTGCTGAAAGCATCTAAGCATGAAGCCCCCCTCGAGATGAGATTTCCCATAGCGTCAAGCTAGTAAGATCCCTGAAAGATGATCAGGTTGATAGGTCAGAGGTGGAAGCGTGGCGACATGTGGAGCTGACTGATACTAATCGATCGAGGACTTAACCAAAACGAAAAGCGGAGGCGACTGTTCAACTTTGAGAGACGTTGGAGAGCCGGCCATTCAAATCCTGGTTTTGGGATTTGGAGGGACGGATCGAAACGGCCGAGAAGTTAGGAGCCGAAGCTAGACAAGTCATTGGTGAATACTCGGCAAATGCTTCTTCATGCATTATCTAGTTTTGAGGGAACGAAGTTTCTTCAACCAAATAGTCCGGTGGCGATAGCGAGAAGGTCACACCCGTTCCCATACCGAACACGGAAGTTAAGCTTCTCAGCGCCGATGGTAGTTAGGGGCTGTCCCCTTGTGAGAGTAGGACGCTGCCGGGCATATGAAAGAGCACCTGATGGGTGCTCTTTTTTGTGTGTTTGGATGTATTACTTTATCCAAATATTATATTTGAACTCTTCTTTTTGGTGGAAAATACATATATGCGTCACTTTTTCATGTTATGCTTCACTTTGGAATTTATATGCGTCCCTTTTACTCGTATATGTGTCAGAATTCATTTATATTCGCCACTCCTTACTTCACTGCCTGTTTTATGTGTTAAATCTGTTCTTTACCAAGATATATTATGCCAAATGTGAAATAAACTTCTAATCGAGATAGAAACATGCTGGATAATCTCCAAAACCTATTAGATAAAAACCTTTAGATACTCTCTCCTTTATATAGCCTCAACTAATGAAGGCATAATTCAGCCGTTTCATCCCACTCAAAAAAGGATAACCTATTCATAAAGAATCCAATTTGCAAAAAAAAGGTTATCAAACGCCAATTTCTTTTGTACAATAGGGACTTAATGGGGAAGGGGCGCCCATATGCCTTTAAATCCCCCATAAAGGAGGACGCTTGCTTTGCTGGAAAACAGTTTTATTATGGTCGCTATTATTTTGATCATTAATATTGTATATGTATCATTTTTTACCATCAGGATGATTCTTACGCTTAAGGGGCAGCGGTACCTTGCAGCTTTTATAAGCACCATCGAAGTTGTTATCTATGTCATAGGTTTAGGGCTGGTTCTGGATAACCTAAATGAAATACAAAATCTGATTGCTTATGCAGTCGGTTATGGAATTGGCGTTATTGCCGGCATGAAAATTGAAGAGAAGCTTGCTCTTGGCTATATTACGGTAAATGTAATTACAAAGGAATATGACAGGGATCTTCCAAAAGCTTTAAGGGATAAAGGCTATGGTGTCACAAACTGGGCTGCCAATGGACTTGAAGGCGATAGGATGGCCCTTCAGATCCTGACACCAAGAAAATATGAATTAAAGCTTTATCAGACGATTAAAGAGCTGGATCCTAAGGCCTTCATCATCGCTTATGAGCCAAAAACGATTCATGGCGGTTTCTGGGTGAAATCTGTTAAGAGAGGAAAGTTATCCCAATGAGCAAAGCCAAAAACAAAATGGTGTTTGAGGTCCAGGAAAACGAAACGATTGACCAGTGCCTGGACAGGATACAAAAGGCAGGATATATACCTGTTAGAAGGACTGAGAAGCCTATATTTAAAGAAGTTAAGACGGGTGGTAAAGTCGATTATGAACCGGCTGGAAGGCAGATAGTTTTTGAAGCAAAACGATTAGAAGATTAAAACACGAACATTAATTGTCTGACTTTTAGTATTGTTCGATTTTTCGATTGACAGAGTATCAGGTATGTTGTTAATATGATGGTAGTTAATAAAACGTGAATAAACCCCTCGTATAATAATGGGAATAGGGCCCATAAGTTTCTACCCGGCAACCGTAAATTGCTGGACTATGAGGGAAAGCTGATATGCCCGGCATGTAGAAGGAATGGTTCCTGCCGTTTGCAGGTGTCTTCCTTATGGTTCTTTTTAGCCCGGACAGATTACTTTCTCTCATATTAAGAGAAGGGTCTGTGCGGGTTTTTTATATTGGAAGATTTGGAGGAGAAAGAATGAGCGCACAAGCAGCAGTCATTATGGGAAGCAAATCAGATTGGGAGACAATGAAGCACGCTTGCGGAATTCTGGAAGAGCTTGAAATCCCTTATGAAAAAAAGGTTGTTTCAGCCCATCGGACTCCAGATCTTATGTTTGAATATGCTGAGCAGGCAAGAGACAGAGGAATAAAGGTAATTATTGCGGGTGCAGGAGGAGCGGCACACCTTCCAGGAATGGTTGCAGCGAAAACGACACTTCCTGTCATTGGAGTGCCAGTCCAATCAAAAGCTCTAAACGGACTGGATTCATTGCTGTCCATTGTTCAGATGCCCGGCGGCGTCCCGGTTGCAACGGTTGCGATTGGAAAAGCAGGAGCCACTAACGCCGGATTGCTGGCAGCACAAATACTTGGCGCTTTTGATACAGCCATTGCAGAACGTCTTCAGTCAAAAAGAGATAAAACAAAACAGGAAGTACTAGAAAGCAGTGATGAACTTGTCTAATAAAACAATTTTACCTGGACAAACAATTGGAATTATTGGCGGGGGACAGCTTGGGAGAATGATGGCACTTGCAGCAAAAGCAAATGGCTTCAGGATTGCCGTTTTAGATCCGGCAGAAGACTCTCCTTGCGGCCAGGTTGCGGATATTAAAATCATTGGAGAATATGGCCATTTAGATTCTATAAAAGAGTTAGCTGACGTCAGTGACGTTGTGACATATGAATTTGAAAATATCAGTGCGGAAGCTCTTGAGTGGCTATGTGCAAATGCGTACGTCCCACAGGGGAGCGAGGTGCTGGAAATCACCCAGGACCGGACAAAGGAAAAAGCAGCCATCCAAAAAGCCGGCTGCGAGGTAGCGCCATATGCGGTCATTACTACTGAAAAAGATATTTATGATAATATAGAAAAGCTTGGCTATCCAGCAGTATTAAAGACATCCAGAGGCGGATATGACGGAAAAGGGCAAGTTGTAATAAAGAGCGGGCAGGATATTAAGAAAGCTGCACAGCTTCTTGAGAATGGCGTGTGCGTCCTTGAAAAATGGATTCCATTCGAAAAGGAAATATCGGTTATTATCTGCCGGAATATCTCGGGAGAAAAAGCGGTATTTCCAGTCGGGGAAAATGTCCATAAAGAAAACATTCTGCACCAGACAATTGTGCCGGCCATGATCACAGCCGATGCTGAGGAAAGGGCAATAAATGCAGCAAACCAGCTGGCAGAAGCTTTAAGCCTTGTCGGTACATTGGCAGTCGAAATGTTTCTGACAAAAGACGGACAGATTTACATTAACGAGCTTGCGCCTCGTCCGCATAACTCAGGCCATTATTCGATAGAAGCTTGCGAAACCTCCCAGTTTGAACAGCACATCCGTGCAGTTTGCAATTGGCCGCTTGGCAGCACGGAGCTATTAAAACCGGCTGTTATGGTAAACATACTAGGAGAGCATCAGGAGCCTTTAATTAAGAAAATACCTGAATTGGATGACTGGAAGATTCACTTGTATGGAAAAAAGGATGCCAAATATAAACGCAAGATGGGCCATGTCACGCTTTTGCGGAAATCAGCCGAAGAGGCACTTGAAGAAGCAGAAAGAAGCGGCATTTGGACCCCTGTGAAGGAAAAGATCGGAGGATAAAACATGATTGAACGCTATACGAGACCGGAAATGGGAGCTATCTGGACAGAAGAGAACCGCTTTCAGGCTTGGCTTGAGGTAGAAATTCTTGCTTGTGAAGCTTGGGCTGAATTAGGGGATATTCCGAAAGAAGATGTTCAGAAAATCCGTGAGAATGCTTCTTTTAATATTGACCGTATTAAAGAAATCGAAGAGGAAACACGGCATGATGTGGTCGCTTTTACTCGTGCGGTATCTGAAACGCTTGGCGAGGAACGCAAATGGGTTCATTACGGGCTTACTTCCACAGATGTGGTTGATACGGCGCTTTCATACTTAATCAAACAGGCGAATGATATTCTTCTAAAAGATATCGAACGCTTTGTGGAAATCCTGAAAAACAAAGCACAGGAACACAAGCATACAGTAATGATGGGCCGTACGCACGGGGTACATGCTGAGCCGACTACATTCGGATTAAAGCTTGCACTATGGTATGAAGAAATGAAGCGTAATCTTGACCGCTTTAAAGAAGCAGCTGCTGGAGTGGAATTCGGTAAAATCTCAGGTGCAGTTGGAACATATGCAAACATCGATCCGTTTGTTGAAAAATATGTGTGTGAAAAGCTGGGCATCCAGCCAGCGCCCATTTCAACGCAAACACTTCAGCGTGACCGTCATGCACATTATATGGGGGCGCTTGCGCTTGTAGCCACTTCAATTGAAAAATTTGCGACAGAGATCCGCGGCCTGCAAAAAAGCGAAACGCGTGAAGTGGAAGAGTTCTTCGCGAAAGGTCAAAAGGGATCTTCAGCAATGCCGCACAAACGCAACCCGATTGGTTCAGAAAATATGACGGGAATGGCAAGAGTGATCCGCGGCTATATGATGACTGCGTATGAAAATGTGGCATTATGGCATGAGCGGGATATTTCCCACTCATCAGCTGAAAGAATCATACTGCCTGACGCAACGATTGCGCTGAACTATATGCTGAACCGCTTTGGAAATATCGTGAAAAATTTAACAGTCTTCCCTGAAAACATGAAGCGCAATATGGACCGTACGTTAGGGCTGATTTACTCTCAGCGTGTTCTTCTGGCCTTAATTGACAAAGGCATGACTCGTGAAGAGGCATATGATACTGTTCAGCCGCGGGCTATGGAAGCGTGGGAAAAACAGGTGCAATTCCGCAGCCTGATCGAGCAGGACGAGACGATTACATCAAAGCTAACCGAAGCAGAAATAGATGACTGCTTTGACTATAACTACCACATCAAGCATGTGGACACCATTTTTGACCGTCTAGGTTTATAAAAAAATAAAGAGGTAAAGAGCAGTCTTTACCTCTTTATTATCGGGAAAATTCCCAATCTTCTTAATAATAATGTCTAGCAGACATGTGCTATTCAAATAAGGGAGGCTCTCCGCTATGGAAAAAGGAGAATTGTTATACGAAGGCAAAGCCAAAAAGGTTTATCAAACAAACGATGAAAATATCGTCTGGATTGAATACAAAGATTCTGCAACAGCCTTTAATGGTGAGAAAAAAGCAAGCATCAGCGGCAAGGGCCGTTTGAATAACGAGATTACGAGTTTGCTTTTTTCAAAGCTTCATGACCTGGGAATTGAATCTCACTTTATTGAAAGACTTTCAGAGACTGAGCAGCTTGTTAAAAAGGTGGATATCATTCCGCTCGAAACAGTGGTCCGCAATGTTGCAGCGGGGAGCTTTTCTAAGAGATTGGGAGTTGTAGAAGGGAAAGAGTTACCGAGGCCGATTGTTGAATTCTACTACAAAGATGACGAGCTCGGTGATCCGCTGCTGACAGAAGATCATATTGAAGTTCTTCAGCTGGCTGATAAAAAGGAAGCAGCCCTTTTACAGGAAAAGGCACTTCAGGTTAATGCCATTTTAAGAGACTTTTTCAAAGACCTCGGCATTAAATTAGTAGATTTTAAGCTGGAGTTTGGTAAAGATGAATCAGGACAAATTCTGCTGGCTGATGAGATTTCGCCAGATACTTGCAGGCTTTGGGATATTGAAACAAATGAAAAGCTGGATAAAGATGTTTTCCGCAGAGACCTTGGAAATTTAACAGATGCTTATGAAAATATTTTAGCTCGACTGGGAGGCCAAACAGTATGTACAAAGTAAAAGTTTTCGTCACATTAAGAGAAAGTGTTCTAGATCCTCAAGGAACAGTTGTAAAAAATTCTCTGCATTCCATGAATTACAGCGAAGTGTCTGATGTGCGCATTGGAAAATACATGGAACTGATAGTGGATAAAAGCGACCGTCCTGTTGAAGAAGCTGTGAAGGAAATGTGTGAGCGCTTATTAGCTAATGTAGTGATTGAAGATTACCGCTTTGAAATTGAGGAGGCTGTTGCTCAGTGAAGTTTGCTGTGATCGTATTTCCAGGGTCTAATTGTGACATCGACATGTACCATGCAGTAAAGGATGAGCTTGGAGCGGAAGCCGAATATGTCTGGCATGACGCGGAAAGTTTAGACGAATATGACGGGATTCTTCTTCCCGGCGGTTTCTCTTACGGAGATTATCTCCGTTCGGGTGCTGTCGCACGCTTCAGTAATGTCATGAAAGAAGTTGTTAAAGCGGCTGAAGCAGGAAAGCCGATCCTGGGCGTCTGCAATGGATTTCAAATCCTTCTTGAAGCTGGTCTTTTGCCTGGGGCAATGAGAAGAAACGATAGCCTGAAATTCATCTGCCGCACCGTGGAGTTACGGGTTGAAAACAATGAGACCATGTTTTCATCTGCATATGAGAAGGATGAAGTAATCAATATTCCGATCGCCCATGGTGAAGGAAACTATTATTGTGATGAAGCTGTTCTAGCTGAATTGAAGAAAAATAACCAAATCGTTTTTACTTACAATGGAACGAATCCAAATGGCAGCCTGGAAAACATCGCAGGCATTGTCAATGAAAAAGGAAATGTACTCGGCATGATGCCGCACCCTGAAAGAGCTGTTGATGAGCTTTTAGGGGGAGCAGATGGCCTGAAACTTTTTCAATCAATCGTAAAACAATGGAGGGAAGCACATGTCGTTAATGCTTGAGCCAAGTCCGGAACAGTTAAAGGCACAGAAGGTATACAAAGAAATGGGTTTGTCTGATGACGAATTTGCGATGATTGAAAAGATTATCGGGCGTTTGCCAAATTACACAGAAATCGGTTTGTTTTCGGTTATGTGGTCAGAGCATTGCAGCTATAAAAACTCAAAGCCCGTTTTAAGCAAATTTCCGACAACAGGAGAGAAAGTACTTCAGGGACCAGGGGAAGGAGCTGGAATTGTTGATATCGGCGATGGGCAAGCAGTTGTTTTTAAAATTGAAAGCCACAACCATCCGTCTGCAATCGAGCCTTACCAGGGGGCAGCAACAGGTGTCGGCGGGATTATCCGCGATGTATTTTCAATGGGAGCAAGACCGGTCGCGCTCCTCAACTCTTTACGCTTTGGAGAATTGGATACTCCTCGTGTACGGTACCTTTTTAAAGAAGTAGTCGCAGGCATTGCAGGTTACGGAAACTGCATCGGCATTCCAACAGTTGGGGGAGAAGTGCAGTTTGATTCTTCCTATGAAGGAAATCCGCTTGTAAACGCTATGTGTGTCGGCTTAATCGACCATAAGGATATTAAAAAAGGCCAGGCCCATGGAGTAGGCAACACAGTCATGTATGTTGGAGCAAAAACCGGCCGTGACGGTATCCATGGTGCTACTTTTGCATCTGAAGAATTAACAGACCAATCAGAATCAAAACGCCCGGCTGTCCAGGTTGGCGATCCATTCATGGAAAAGCTTCTGCTAGAGGCATGCCTTGAACTGGTCCAGTCTGACGCACTTGTCGGCATTCAGGATATGGGAGCTGCCGGTCTGACAAGCTCTTCTGCTGAGATGGCCAGCAAAGCGGGATCCGGAATTGAAATGAATCTTGACCTTGTTCCTCAAAGGGAAACAGGCATGACTGCATATGAAATGATGCTTTCCGAGTCTCAGGAGAGAATGCTGATTGTCGTGAAAAAAGGACGCGAGCAGGAGATCGTTGATTTATTTTCCAAGTATGGCCTTGAAGCAGTATCTATCGGCAAGGTAACCGATGATAAAATGCTCCGCCTGACTCATCAGGGAGAAGTGGTAGCAGAGCTGCCGGTAGATGCGCTTGCAGAGGATGCGCCGGTTTATCATAAGCCATCAAGCGAGCCGGAATATTTCCGCGAATTTCAGGCAATGGAAAATGAAGTTCCTGCGGTTGAAGATTATAAAGAAACATTGGTAAAGCTCCTTCAGCAGCCGACAATCGCCAGCAAGGAATGGGTTTATGACCAGTATGACTATATGGTCCGCACGAATACAGTAGTGGCACCTGGATCAGATGCTGCAGTCATTCGCATCCGCGGCACCCGCAAAGGATTGGCCATGACGACAGACTGTAATTCACGTTATATGTATCTTGATCCTGAAACAGGCGGAAAAATTGCTGTGGCTGAAGCAGCAAGAAATATCATTTGCTCCGGCGGTCAGCCATTGGCGATAACAGATAATCTTAACTTCGGAAACCCGGAGAAGCCTGAAATCTTCTGGCAAATCGAAAAAGCGGCAGATGGAATCAGTGAAGCATGCCGCACATTGAATACGCCAGTTATCGGCGGAAACGTCTCTTTATATAACGAAACAAATGGAACAGCTATCTACCCAACACCTGTCATTGGAATGGTCGGGCTTGTTGATGACATTGATCATGTTACAACACAATCATTTAAAGCAGCTGGTGATCTTATTTATCTGGTAGGCGAAACAAAGGATGAGTTCGGCGGCAGTGAGCTGCAGAAGATGACATACGGCAAGATTTTTGGAAAAGCGCCTGAACTTGATCTCGAAAAAGAAGAAAAGGCACAGGAACAAATTTTAAAAGCTATTCGTTCGGGACTTGTTGCATCTGCCCATGATGTGGCAGAAGGCGGTTTAGCGGTAGCAGCTGCGGAAAGCCTGATTGGTTCAACAGGTCTGGGAGCGGATATCAAGGTAAAAGGAAATGCGACTTCAGCTTTATTCAGTGAATCACAATCCCGTTTCTTGCTATCTGTCAAAAAAGAAAACCAGGAAGTATTTGAAAGTTTAGTAGACGCGACATTAATCGGTGAAGTAACAGAAGCACCTATACTTTATATCTCCAATGAAGAGGGCCTATTGCTTGCTGAACAGGTTGACGTTCTAAAGCAGGCCTGGAAAGGGGCTATCCCATGCTTGCTGAAATAAGAGGACTGAATGAAGAGTGCGGTGTTTTTGGAATCTGGGGGCATCAGGATGCTTCCCAGATCACGTATTACGGGCTTCATAGTCTGCAGCACCGCGGCCAGGAAGGCACGGGAATGGTTGTTACCGATGGCAAAAAGCTGAAAGGCATAAAAGGTGAGGGGCTAGTAACGGAAATTTTCACTGCAGATGCCATGAAGGAACTGGAAGGAAAAGCAGCAATCGGACATGTACGCTATGCGACTGCCGGCGGGGGCGGATATGAAAATGTCCAGCCTCTGCTATTCAACTCACAAAGCGGAAGTCTTGCACTTTGCCATAATGGAAACCTGGTGAATGCGACTGCATTGAAGCATCAGCTTGAAGGACAGGGAAGCATTTTTCAAACGAGCTCGGATACAGAGGTGCTGGCTCACTTAATTAAGCGTGCAGGCTTCTCTTCACTTAAGGACCGTGTCAAAAATGCTTTATCCATGATTAAAGGAGCTTATGCTTTTCTGATTATGACCGAAACAGAACTGATGGTTGCGCTGGATCCGAACGGCATGAGGCCGCTCTCGCTTGGCAAAATCGGCGATGCTTATGCGGTTGCATCTGAAACATGTGCTTTTGATGTTGTCGGTGCAGAGTATATCCGCGATATCCTGCCAGGAGAACTGCTGATTATTGACGACAATGGATTCCGTTCTGAAATGTTTGCAATGGCCTCTAATATTGCAATGTGCACAATGGAATATGTTTATTTTTCCCGTCCGGACAGTAATATCAACGGGATCAACGTTCATACAGCCCGGAAAAACCTTGGAAAGCAGCTTGCCTTTGAGGCGCCAGTTGAAGGGGACGTCGTTACGGGCGTACCTGACTCAAGCATCTCTGTCGCGATTGGCTATGCTGAAGCTACAGGCATTCCATATGAGATGGGCTTGATAAAAAACCGCTATGTTGGCCGGACTTTTATCCAGCCATCCCAATCGCTGCGTGAGCAGGGTGTAAAAATGAAGCTGTCTCCGGTACGCGGAGTTGTAGAGGGCAAGAGAGTCATCATGGTGGACGACTCGATCGTTCGAGGAACAACAAGCAGACGGATCGTCACAATGCTGAAAGAAGCAGGAGCTACAGAAGTGCATGTGCTTATCAGTTCACCGCCAATTAAAAATCCATGTTTCTATGGAATCGACACATCAACAAAGGAAGAATTGATTGCCGGCAATCATTCAGTTGAGGAAATAAGAGAAATCATTGGTGCGGACACACTTACCTTTTTAAGTACAGAGGGCATGGTCAAAGCAATCGGCCGAAAAGACGGACAATGCCTGGCATGCTTTACAGGCCAGTATCCGACGGAGATTTATCCAAGCACTTTGCATCCTTATGAAAAGGTATAAATATGAAACTTGGCCGGTATTTTGCTCTTTTTGGCCGGTAAATATAAAGAATTAACCGGTAAATCATCATTTTTGACCGGTAAAAGCACAATGTTGGCCGATAAAATACAAAATCGGCCTTTATTTTTCCAACCAAGAGGTGAAAAGGAATGGCAAATGCATATAAACAGGCCGGAGTAGATATTGAAGCTGGCTATGAAGCAGTTTCCCGCATGAAAAAGCACGTACAGAAGACGATTCGTCCTGGTGTGCTTGGCGGTTTGGGCGGATTTGGCGGCATGTTCGATCTATCTGAACTTAACCTGAAGGAACCGGTTTTAGTATCAGGTACAGATGGTGTCGGCACGAAGCTGATGCTCGCTTTTATGATGGATAAGCATGACACGATTGGGATTGATGCGGTCGCAATGTGTGTAAATGATATTGTTGTACAGGGAGCGGAACCTCTTTATTTCTTGGATTATATCGCCTGCGGAAAAGCGGCGCCTGAACGGATTGAAGCGATTGTGAAAGGAATTGCGGATGGCTGCGAACAGGCAGGATGCGCACTCGTAGGCGGTGAAACAGCTGAGATGCCTGGCATGTACAGTGAGGAAGAATATGACCTTGCCGGCTTTGCGGTCGGTGCCTGTGAAAAATCCAGCCTGATTAATGGTTCCGATATTAAAGCTGGAGATGTACTGATTGGGCTTGCATCCAGCGGAATTCACAGCAATGGCTACTCACTTGTCAGAAAGCTGTTTTTTGAAAAAGCGAATCTGTCCTTGACAGATCATGTAGAAGAATTAGGCTGCACTTTAGGGGAAGAGCTGCTTCGCCCTACAAAAATTTATGTAAAGCCGCTTCTATCAGCTATGAAGCAATTCAAGCTGAAGGGCATGGCGCATATTACCGGAGGCGGATTTATTGAAAATATCCCCCGCATGCTGCCTGAAGGTCTTGGCGCCCAGCTTAGTGAAAGCAATTGGGAAGTGCCGCCTGTGTTCACGCTTATGGAGAAGATCGGCGGACTGGAACGCAAAGAAATGTACAACATTTTTAATATGGGAACAGGCATGGTGATTGCAGCGGATAAAGAAAATGCTGATAAACTAATCACCTATTTTAATGATATCGGAGAAAAATCCTATCTAATGGGGACAGTGACGGATCAGGAAGGAATTGAAATTCTGTAACTTGGAGGAAGTCATGAAAAAAATCGCAGTGTTTGCTTCCGGAAGCGGAACGAACTTTCAGGCCATTGCCGATGCTGTAAAAAAAGGTGATTTGCAGGCTGAGATCGTCTTGTTTGTCTGTGATCGGCCAGGTGCATACAGCACACAGCGTGCACAAAACGAACAGGTTCCGCAGTTTGTTTTTTCAGCTAAAGACTATGCTGGCAAAGCAGAGTATGAAAGAGCGATTTTGCAAAGGCTGAAGGAGAGCGGCGCCGAGTATATTATTCTCGCAGGCTACATGAGACTGATCGGCCCGACGCTTTTGAAAGAGTTTGAAGGCAGGATTATTAATATCCATCCTTCTCTTCTTCCTGCTTTTCCTGGTAAGGATGCAATTGGCCAAGCGTTATCTGCCAATGTGAAGGTAAGCGGTGTAACGGTTCATTTTGTCGATGAAGGTATGGATACTGGGCCGATTATTGCTCAAGCGGTAGTTGATATAAGTGCGGGTGAAACGCTGGATAGCCTTCAAAAGAAGATACATGAAGTCGAGCACAAACTTTATCCGCAGGTTTTGCAAAATCTTTTCTATGCTAAAATGGTAGAGAACTAAAGTGTATCATTCAACAGAGACAGGGGGAGCGAACATGAAGAAACGTGCATTAATCAGTGTTTCCGATAAAAATGGCATAACAGAATTTGCCAAGCAGTTAAGCGAACTGGGTTTTGAAATTATCTCAACAGGCGGTACAAAAAAAGCGCTGGAAGAGAGTGGAGTCCCCGTTATCGGAGTAAGTGATGTGACAGGCTTTCCGGAAATTTTGGAAGGGCGTGTGAAAACATTAAATCCAATGATTCATGGCGGGCTGCTGGCAAAGCATGGCGAACCAGGCCACAAACAGCAGCTTGAGGAGCATGGAATCCAGCCTATCCAGGTTGTGTGCGTGAATTTGTATCCGTTCCAGCAAACTATCGCTAAGCCAGATGTGACAGTAGAGGATGCGATAGAGAATATTGATATCGGCGGCCCGGCCATGCTGCGTGCCTCCGCCAAAAACCATGACTATGTAACGGTTGTGGTGGATCCGGCCGATTATGAAACAGTTCTTTCACAGCTAAAAGAAACCGGAGAGGTTCAAAAGGAAACCCGCCGCAGACTCGCTGCAAAGGTTTTCCGCCATACTGCTTCCTATGATGCGATGATCGCTGAATATATGACAGATTTGGCAAATGAAGAAACACCTGAAAAATTAACGGTTACGTATGAACTGAAGCAAACATTGAGATACGGGGAAAATCCGCATCAAAAGGCTGCCTTTTACCGCAAGCCGCTTGGTTCTGAATTTTCGATTGCTAACGCTGAACAGCTTCACGGCAAGGAATTATCCTACAACAATATCAATGATGCAGATACAGCTCTCCAAATAGTAAAAGAATTCTCAGAGCCTGCAGCGGTTGCAGTTAAGCATATGAATCCTTGCGGAGTGGGGACTGGGGAAAATGTATTCGAAGCTTTTTCAAAAGCTTTCGAGGCGGACCCTGTATCAATCTTTGGCGGCATTATTGCCCTGAACAGGGAAGTAGACGCTGAGACAGCGAAAAAGCTATATGAAATCTTCCTTGAAATCATCATTGCACCTTCCTTCTCAAATGAAGCGCTTGAGATTTTAAAAGGGAAAAAGAATCTGCGCCTGCTGACTATTCCTTTTGAAGGCAAAAAGAAAGCGGAGATGAGATTGTCCGCCATTGAAGGCGGCTTGCTGACGCAGGAATATGATCTATTCACCCTTGATAATGCAGAAGTAAAAGTTCCGACCAAGAGAGAGCCAACAGAAGAAGAGTGGAAAGCATTGAAGATGGGCTGGAAAGTTGTGAAGCATGTAAAATCCAATGCCATTGTCGTAAATGATGCAAATATGACACTTGGGGTCGGTGCCGGGCAGATGAACCGCGTAGGCTCTGCCAAAATTGCGCTTGAGCAGGCCGGTGAAAAAGCGAACGGAGCTGTACTGGCATCCGATGCCTTTTTCCCAATGAACGATACAGTTGAAACGGCAGCCAAAGCAGGCATCACAGCCATCATCCAGCCGGGAGGCTCAATCCGTGATGAGGATTCCATCAAAAAGGCTGATGAGTACGGAATTGCAATGGTCTTTACAGGCGTACGTCATTTTAAACATTAATCGAAAAGCGGAAGCGCCTCGATCAGGGGCGACAAGCATAAGACGAGCTGTCGGAAAGGTGGCCCTTTACCTTTTTGACAGGTTGGCTTATGACCTCGAGCCCCTAGGCGCTGGAGCTGGACAATACGAAAAGCGGAAGCGCCTCGATCAGGGGCCTTGCTATTATAGCTGACATTTTTACGGAGGTGGGCGTAATGAAGGTATTGGTTATAGGAAGAGGCGGCCGAGAGCATGCAATTTGCTGGAAGATGAATCAAAGCCCTTCAGTGAAACAGGTTTTTGCGGCTCCAGGAAATCCGGGAATGGAAGATTCAGCTCAAGCGGTTGCCATCCAGGAACATGAACAGGAAAAACTTGTGCAGTTTGCTCAGGATAATGAAATCGAATTGACTGTAATCGGGCCGGAAGTGCCGCTGCTTGAGGGGCTGGCTGACCGATTTGAAGAAGCCGGGTTAAAGGTATTTGGGCCGAGAAAAGCAGCAGCCGAAATTGAAGGCAGCAAGTCCTTTGCCAAGGAGCTAATGAAGAAATATGCTATCCCCACTGCCGAATATGGGGTATTCAGCAACTATGAAGAAGCGAAAGCCTATATTGAAGCAAAAGGCGCTCCCATTGTTCTTAAAGCAGATGGCCTTGCAGCCGGAAAAGGCGTAATAGTGGCCATGACTATGCAGGAAGCATTGTCTGGGATTGAGGAACTATTATTGAATGAAAAGTTTGGCCAAGCTTCTTCAACGGTTGTAATTGAAGAATTCCTTGAAGGCGAAGAATTTTCCTTAATGGCCTTTGTGAACGGTGAAACGGTGATTCCGCTAGAAATTGCACAGGACCACAAGCGTGCCTATGATGGAGACCAGGGACCGAATACTGGCGGAATGGGGGCTTATTCACCGGTACCGCATATTGGTGATGAAACAGTTGCAGCGGCTGTTGAACATGTTTTGAAGCCGGCAGCAAAAGCAATGATTCAGGAAGGCCGAAGTTTTACCGGTATCCTGTATGCAGGTCTGATCAAAACAACAGCAGGCCCGAAGGTAATTGAATTTAATGCCCGTTTTGGAGATCCTGAAACACAGGTGATTTTACCCCGCATGAAGTCGGATCTGGCGGGAGTAATGCTGGCAGTCCTAAAAGGGGAACAGCCTGAAATCGAGTGGGATAAGGAAGCAATCGTCGGAGTGGTTGCTGCTTCTAAAGGCTACCCTGAAGCTTATGAAAAAGGAGCCGTTCTGAATGGGCTTCAATCACTTACAAATGTCTCCGTCTTCCATGCCGGCACTGATCGAAACAGCTCAGGTGAGTATGTGACAAATGGAGGCCGCGTGCTGCTGGCAGGCGCTAAAGCTCCTACTCTGAAAGAAGCACAGCAAAAGGTATATTCCGAACTCGAAAATCTTCAGTGTGAAGGTGTATTCTACCGCAAAGATATTGCCGATAAAGCTATCGCGCACGTCCTTTCTTAGTCTTCCGGATATACACAAACAGGAGTGCTACAATGCTTCCAATTATTGCTGCCAGGACGAACGTCATATCCATTACGTATTCCCAAAACATATTGTCAGCTCCTTTCAATTTTCCAGCCCCCATATAGGGAGCTGGATTTTTTAAGAAATTTAAGATGGATTATACGGGAGAATTTCCTCAACAGCATCATCATTATTGTGATTGCCATCCTGCTTTCGCTTTTCCTGAACCATGTCCTGGCCTCTTTCAAAAAGAGCTGTCAAAGGGCAAAAGCGGACAATTCCCTCTGCCACCTTCATGCCGCCCAGCATGGCCATCATGAGGTAAGAGTCCCGCCAAGGTCTTTTCACAAGCTTTGAAGTGCTCCAGGCTAAGACAGTTAATCCGACTGTTATGCGTATTAAGGCATTTACTATGCCGATATTTGGTTTTACATTCATGGTTGTGTCACCACTTTCACAAAAATTTTACAATCTTTTACTGATTCTTTAATGCGTTAAACAGTGAAATATGTTACTATAAAAAACAAGAGAAATGAAAGGGCTTTCTTTATTGATTTATAGCCATTTCACTCATTGATTTTATTCTAAAAACAGAATCTTTTATATATAGATATCAACAAGGGAGGGAGTATGGTGCTGGAACAGCGTTACCGTTGGAAAAACAGACACTTGCGTGAACATGTTTCCGTATTGGACGGAAAACTGTCACCGACGATATTACTAAAGAACGCCCGTTATCTTAATCAGGCACTTCGCAAATGGATAACAGCAAATATATGGATTTATGGCGACCGTATTGTTTATGTGGGCGAAAAGCTGCCGGAAAAAATAGAACAGTGTGAGGTCGTTGATTGTACGGGACTCACGCTGGTTCCTGGATATATTGAACCGCATGCCCATCCATTTCAATTATATAATCCCCATTCCCTGGCGAGCTATGCATCGCAGTTTGGTACAACAACCCTGATTAATGACAATATGGTCCTTGCTTTACAGCAGGATAAAAAGAAAGCGTTTTCTTTCCTGAAGGAAATGAGAAACATGCCTGCAACAACCTATTGGTGGTGCCGATTTGATGCACAAACGGAAATCCAGCATGAAGAATCCGTTTTTTCGCATGGGAACGTTAAATCATGGCTTGAGCATGATGCCGTGCTTCAGGGAGGAGAGCTTACAGGCTGGCCGAAGCTTTTGGATGGCGATGATATGATGCTTCATTGGATTCAGGAGACTAAGCGGATGAGGAAAAAGATTGAAGGCCATTTTCCTGGGGCATCCGAAAAAACGCTGGCAAAGCTCATGCTGCTTGGTGCTGATTGCGACCATGAGTCGATGACGGGAAAGGATATTTACAATCGTCTTTTACAGGGATATACCGTATCTCTCAGATATTCTTCCATCCGTCCCGATTTGCCGGTTTTATTGGACGAGATGCATGAAATCGGCATTGATCAATATGATCGGATGATCTTCACAACAGACGGTTCCTTTTCCTCCTTCTATGAACAGGGAATTATTGACCATATGATCCGCATTGCCATAGATAAAGGAGTGCCGGTAATTGATGCTTATAACATGGCTACCATTAATGTGGCCCGTCATTATGGAATCGATTATTTACATGGCTCCATTGCGACAGGAAGGGTGGCCAATATTAATTTTCTGTCAGATGAAAAAGAACCAACTCCATTATCTGTTATTGCCAAAGGGGAGTGGGTGAAAAGAGATGGTGAAAACCTGCACGCCTATAAGCCTGTAGAATGGGGAGAATACGGCTTCGAACCGCTGGATATTGATTGGGAGCTGACTGCTGATGATATGCAATTCTCCATGCCTTTCGGGATAAAACTGGAGAATGCAGTTATTACGAAGCCCTACTCCATCACGATTGACGTTTCATCCGAAGAACTGGAGAAAGACCATGATGAATGTTTCTTCATGCTTGTTGACCGGAATGGACACTGGCGCATAAATACGATACTAAAAGGGTTCTCGAAAAGCCTGGATGGAATGGCAAGTTCTTTTTCCAATACCGGTGACATTATCTTAATTGGAAAAAGAAAACAGGAAATGCTGAATGCTTTTAACCGGCTGAAAGAAATTGGCGGAGGCATTGTCATATCAGAAGGGGGAAGAATTGTCCAGGAGATGGAACTCCGCTTAAAGGGTGTGATGTCCCATAAAAATGTGGAGGAATTAATGGAGGAAGAAAAACAGCTTGTTCATTATTTGCGTGATCAAGGCTATAGACATGAAGATCCAATGTATACGCTGCTCTTTTTCTCTTCAACGCATCTGCCTTATATCAGGATTACTCAGCAGGGGATGTATGATGTAATGAATAAAACGGTACTCTTTCCAACGATAATGCGTTAAAATATAAAAGTATACTATATAATAGAGATAAAGACTGCTCAGTGGTGGAGCTAACATAGAACCTGCATCAAAGCAAAAAACACAGGGGTGCTAAATGCTAAAAAGATGGATAGCTGTATCAGCAGCGGCAATGCTTTTAGTCTCTGGCTGCAGCAAAGAAAAAACTGAAGAGCCTGAAAAACAAGATACGGAAAAAGCGGAAGAGGCTGCAAAAGGGGTAAGCTCTGAAAAAGAACTTCCATTTCACTATCCTCTCACAGGCTTCGGGTCGGAGGCTGAGGTGGATGGAAGGGCTGTAGCGGTGATGATCAATAATCATCCGAAAGCCCGTCCGCAATCCGGGCTTAACCAGGCTGATATCGTCTACGAATTGCTGGCAGAAGGGGACGTGACGCGTTTTCTTGCTATTTTTCAAAGTGAGCAGCCCGAAATGATAGGGCCGGTAAGAAGTTCAAGAGATTATTATATTGAGCTGGCGAAAGGCTATGACAGCCTCTACATTGCCCACGGCTATAGTCCGGAAGCCAAAGAATTGCTGGATCAGGGCTATATTGATAATCTGAATGGAATGCAGTATGACGGTACACTGTTTAAACGGGAAAGCTTCCGCCAGGCTCCTCATAATTCCTATATTTCATTCGAAAATGTGCTGAAGGGTGCAAAGGAAAGAAATTATGTGATGGAAAACGAACCGGAATCTCTGGCGTTTCTGTCGAAGGAAGATGCAAAGGCTATTCAGGGAGAGGATGCTGACTCTGCCATGATCTCCTATTTGGACAATGAATTATTCAATGTCATCTATGAGTATGATGCGGCACTGGAGAAATACAAAAGATATTCCAATGGCGAACTTACAGCTGATTACAAATCCGGCGAACCTGTATTGCTTGATAACATCTTCATTGCAGAAGCAGACCATAAAGTGGTTGACAGCGCGGGCCGCCGTGATATTAACTTAACTTCTGGGGGAAAAGGATACCTCCTGCAAAAAGGGAAAGTGACAGAAGTAAAATGGGAAAATATTGACGGGCGAATTCTTCCTGTATTAAATGGGAAACAGGCTGGCCTGGTGCCAGGAAAGACCTGGATCAACATCGTTCCATCAAGCATGGGCAATGAGCAAACGGTTTCCTTTGAAGCTAAACAATAATTATGTCAAAAACTATTACAATAAAGGGGTATGCAAATATATGCAAATTGATAAGCTAAGAGGCAAAGAACTGGATCAGTTATTTAAATCTGTTTTATCTTTAAATGACCTGGAAGAGTGCTATCGCTTCTTTGATGACTTATGCACAGTTAATGAAATACAGTCCCTGGCTCAGCGTCTGGAAGTGGCACGCATGCTTCGTGAAGGCAAAACCTATCATAAAATTGAAACAGATACGGGCGCAAGCACGGCAACCATTTCCCGCGTGAAGCGATGCCTCAACTATGGAAATGATGCCTATGAAATGGCACTGGAAAGAATCAAAGAAGAAGAACCTGAAAAAGCGTAAATATTCGTATTACTTAAACCGATGGGGCTGTTCCCGCGGTTTTTTTCTTTGTTTCCCCTAATAATTTTTTCCACCTCATAAAGACTTCCTGCTTTACTTTTTTATCTAGCTTCAGCGCCCAGCCCCTCGAGGTCGCTTCAGGCAAGCTGATGAAGTCAAAAAAACGACTTCATCCACTGACCTTCCGACGTACAGGATTACTAGTGCCGACGTTGCCACAGGACGTGGCAGCGTCGGCCAGCGCTTGTCCGGGCTGTTCGAGGCGCTTCAGCTTTTATTTTTTATTCACTATCTTAAATGATATAATGATGAAATGGAATGATAGAATGGAGGCAATTTTGCATGTATGATGTTCGCGAATGGAGCCACGTTTTTAAGCTCGATCCGGATAAAAATATATCAGATGAAAACCTGGAAATGATTTGTGAGTCTGGAACAGACGCGATTATTGTGGGCGGGACGGACGGAGTAACGCTGGAAAAGGTGCTGGATTTAATGGCACGCATCCGCCGATACACAGTCCCTTGTGTGCTGGAGGTTTCAACCATTGATTCAATTACCCCGGGCTTTGACTTATACTTTATCCCGACAGTCCTTAACAGCCGGGACGTGAAGTGGATTACAGGCCTTCATCAGGAGGCTGTAAAAGAATATGGGGATGTCATGAATTGGGAAGAAATTCTGGTTCAGGGTTATTGCATCCTGAATGAAGATTGCAAAGCGGCACACGTTACCAATTCAAGGACAGATTTATCATTGGATGAGGTAAGGGCATATGCCATGATGGCTGAGAAGATGTTCAGCCTGCCAATCTTCTATCTGGAATACAGCGGAAAGTACGGAGACGCTGAAGTGGTCGCAGAGGTGAAAAATACGCTTGAAGAAACCGTATTATTTTACGGCGGCGGCATCATGAATGCCGAGCAGGCAAGTCAAATGGCTGAGCATGCGGACGTAATTGTGGTCGGAAATATTATTTACGATGATCTGCAGGCTGCATTGGCCACTGTCGAAGCTGTTCGTGCCTAATTCAGTTGCTGATGATTATAAAAAAAGATAAAATAGATATAAGAACATATGTTTCTATGGTGGTGAAGAGAAGAAATGCAATTTTTAACGGATAAATTATTGAACGGACTGAATCCGCAGCAGCAAAATGCGGTAAAAACAACAGACGGACCACTTCTTATAATGGCAGGAGCGGGAAGCGGAAAGACAAGAGTGCTTACCCACAGGATTGCTTACTTGATGGTAGAAAAGGGTGTGAACCCCTACAATATTCTGGCAATCACTTTTACAAACAAAGCAGCCCGTGAAATGCGTGACCGTATTCATAACATGATGGGCGGAGCTGCAGATGAAATCTGGATTTCGACGTTCCACTCCATGTGCGTTCGAATCTTAAGAAGAGATATTGACCGTATTGGCTATAACCGCAATTTCACGATTCTTGATTCAACAGATCAGCAATCGGTGATTAAATCAATCCTCAAGGATAAAAACCTGGATCCAAAGAAATTTGATCCGCGTGCTATCCTGGGGTCTATCAGCTCGGCAAAAAATGAATTGATTACCCCTGAAGAGTATGCGAAAACAGCAGGAGATTATATTCAGCAGGTTGCAAGTGATGTATATACAGAGTACCAAAAGAGACTAAGACGCAACCAGGCGCTTGATTTTGATGATCTTATTATGATCACGATTCAGCTGTTCCAGAGAGTGCCGGAAGTGCTTGAATATTATCAGCGCAAATTCCAGTACATTCATGTGGATGAGTACCAGGATACTAACAGAGCGCAGTATATGCTGGTCAAGCTTTTGGCAAGCCGTTTTAAGAATCTGTGTGTGGTCGGTGATTCCGATCAGTCCATCTATAAATGGCGCGGTGCGGACATAGCCAACATCCTTTCTTTTGAAAAGGATTATCCAAATGCACAGACTATTATGCTCGAACAAAATTACCGATCAACTAAAAGGATTCTGCTGGCTGCGAACGAAGTCATCAGCAAGAACCTCAACAGAAAGCCAAAAAACCTTTGGACTGAAAACGCAGAAGGCAATAAGATCTTCTACTATCGTGCCGACAGCGAGCAGGGAGAAGCGCAGTTTGTTGCAGGGAAAATTAAAGAATACATCAGCAGCGGCAAGCGAAGCTTTTCGGATATTGCTATCTTGTACCGCACAAACGCACAGTCCCGTGTAATGGAGGAAGTACTGTTAAAGTCGAACATTGAATATTCCATTGTCGGCGGCATCAAGTTCTACGACCGCAAAGAAATTAAGGACATCCTTGCTTACCTGCGTCTGATTGCAAATCCGGATGATGATATCAGCCTTCAGCGTGTCATCAATGTGCCAAAACGCGGAATCGGCTCCGGTTCCGTTGATAAAATCGCCAACTTTGCACAGCTTCACGAGATGAGCATGTTTGAAGCTCTTGAGTCCATTGAACTGATTGGCCTGAGCCCGAAAATTACAAAAGGGGCTATTGAATTCAGGGATTTGGTTAAAAACTATACACAAATGCAGGAATACTTATCTGTGACAGAACTTGTGGAAGAGCTGCTGGAGAAATCAGGCTACCGGGATATGCTCATTGCCGAGAAGTCCATTGAAGCCCAGAGCCGTCTGGAAAACATTGATGAATTCCTATCTGTTACAAAAAACTTTGAAGAAGCCAGCGAAGATAAATCGCTTATCGCATTTTTGACTGATCTGGCTCTTGTGGCTGACATTGATAAATTGGATGATGATGGGGAAAAAGCTGAATCAGTTGTGCTTATGACACTTCACTCAGCAAAAGGGCTAGAGTTCCCTGTTGTCTTTTTACTAGGTCTTGAAGAAGGTGTATTCCCGCACAGCCGTTCTCTAATGGAAGAATCGGAAATGGAAGAGGAGCGCCGTCTTGCTTATGTGGGAATCACGCGGGCAGAAGAAGAGCTTTACATTACGAATGCACAAATGCGTACTTTATTTGGACGCACGAATATGAATCCGCCATCCCGATTTATCAAAGAAATTCCTGCTGATTTGCTGGATGGGCTTGAACCTGCTAAAAAGCCGTCTCCATTTGGATCATCCCCGTTTGGATCTCCTTCAGCTTCAAGAGGAGCACAGCCTCAGCGGAAAGCGGTGGTTCGTCCATCTGCATCGAATACAGGCGGAGATGAAATTGACTGGAAAGTCGGCGACAAAGCCCAGCACGGAAAATGGGGTACAGGTACAGTTGTCAGTGTAAAAGGTTCCGGCGAAGGAACAGAGCTGGATATTGCGTTCCCAAGACCAGTTGGCATTAAACGTCTGCTGGCCAAATTTGCACCGATTACAAAGGCGTAAACTTAGAGCAGCCTGCCAGGCATTTTTTAAAGGATTATAGAAAGGGTTGAATGTATGGACCTTCAATTGGCAGAAAAAAAGGTGAAAGATCTGCACAACCTTTTGAATCAGTATAATTATGAATACCATGTTCTTGATCAGCCGTCTGTTCCAGATGCTGAATACGATAGACTGATGAGGGACCTCATTGAGCTTGAAGAGCAATTTCCCGAGCTGAAAACAGAAGATTCTCCAACACAGCGGGTTGGAGGGGAAATTCTTGATATGTTCGAAAAGGTGGAGCATCAGTCACAAATGCTCAGTTTGGGCAATGCCTTCAGTGAGCAGGACCTAAGAGACTTTGACCGCCGTGTCCGCCAGGGTGCAGGTGAAAATGTTTCTTATGTATGCGAATTGAAAATCGATGGGCTGGCTGTCTCCCTCCGTTATGAGGATGGGCTTTTTACTCTCGGTGCCACACGCGGGGACGGATCCATCGGTGAAAATATCACAGCAAATTTAAAGACCATTCGCTCTATCCCTCTCCGGCTGAAAGAGAGTGTCACGATGGAAGTGCGCGGTGAGGCATTCATGCCAAGGCGTTCTTTTGAGAAATTGAATAAAGCGAAAGAGGAGAATGGGGAAGAGCCTTTCGCAAACCCAAGGAATGCCGCAGCAGGTTCATTAAGGCAGCTTGATCCGCGTCTGGCGGCAAAGCGAAATCTCGATATTTTTGTCTACGGCATAGCGAATGTAGGGGATACAGGCGTTGTATCCCATAGCGAAGGTCTGGATTATCTGGATAGCCTTGGATTTAAAACGAATAAAGAACGCAAAAGATGTGAAAGCATCGAGGAAGTCATTGAATATGTACAGGGATGGACTGACAAACGTCCAAACCTGTCTTATGATATTGATGGCATCGTTATTAAAGTCGATTCACTTGAATCACAGGAGCAGCTTGGCACTACGGCAAAAAGCCCACGCTGGGCCATTGCTTATAAATTCCCTGCAGAAGAGGTTGTTACCACATTAAGGGATATTGAATTAAGCGTGGGGCGAACTGGCGTAGTTACGCCAACTGCACTTCTGGAGCCTGTCCGTGTTGCCGGAACGACTGTTCAAAGGGCGTCACTGCACAACGAAGATTTAATTCGCGAAAAAGATATTAAGATTGGCGATCAGGTCGTTGTGAAAAAAGCAGGAGATATTATCCCTGAAGTTGTAAATGTACTGGCTGACAGGAGAACGGGTGAGGAGCAGGATTTTAACATGCCGACACATTGCCCTGAGTGTGAAAGCGAACTGGTCCGCCTTGATGGTGAAGTGGCATTGCGCTGCATTAATCCAAAGTGCCCGGCCCAGATCAGGGAAGGCCTAATTCACTTTGTATCCCGCAACGCCATGAACATTGATGGCCTTGGTGAAAAGGTGATCAGCCAATTATTTGCCGAAAATCTGATTAAAGATGTGGCAGATATCTATAAATTAACGTATGAACAGCTCATCCAGCTCGAGAGGATGGGTGAAAAGTCAGTAAATAACCTCATTCAGGCAATTGAAAACTCCAAGGGCAACTCATTGGAAAAGCTTTTATTTGGGCTGGGGATCCGCCATGTTGGCGCAAAGGCAGCCAAAACGCTGGCCCAGGAGTTTGGCCATATGGAAGCACTTGAAAAAGCATCCCGGGACAATTTAACAGCTATCAATGAAATTGGTGAAAAAATGGCTGATTCCATCGTTTCCTTCTTTGATCAGGAAGAAGCCCATGAACTGATTGCGGAGCTGAAAGCAGCTGGGGTCAACATGGCTTATAATGGGCCAAAGCCTGTTTTGGCCGAAAACTCGGATAGCTTTTTTGCAGGAAAAACAGTGGTTCTGACAGGAAAGCTTGAAATAATGAGCCGGAATGAAGCAAAAGAAAAAATAGAGGCGCTAGGCGGTAAAGTATCCGGAAGCGTCAGCAAGAAAACAGATGTTGTAATCGCCGGAGAAGAGGCTGGATCCAAACTGACGAAGGCCCAGGAGCTTGGAGTTGAGGTTTGGAACGAGGAGAGACTGGTTGAAGAATTAAATAAGTAAGAGGGTGTAAGCTCCGTGAAAAAACTGATGATGCTTGCTTTATCTCTAACCCTTCTGCTAGCAGGCTGTGCGCCTAATTTTAATAAGCAGGAGGAAGTTGTTCAGGAAGACAAGAACGAAAAGGATAAGGCAATCATTCCGAACTATAAAATTTCTGAAAAGTATTATCGAACACTGCTGCCTTTTGAACCAAGTGAATCCAGAGGTCTCGTGGTCAATAATGTAAACACCAAATATGATATCAATGAATTTGAGACAGGACTTATGAGAGTTGCGCAAAACACGTTTGATCCTGATAAATACTTATTCCAGGAAGGACAGTATCTAAAGAGAGGCACAGTCCAGGCTTGGCTAAACCGTAAATTCACTGATGCTCAGCTGAAGGAACGCGAAATGAAGGCAGAAGACAATATCGGCTTAAATCCAATGATCGCAGATGGCGGAGATATTGATAAAAACAATGAAAAAAGCCCGATCTACCTTGCCCATATTCTTGAACACAACTATTTGCTGAAAAATGATGATGGAAAAGTGGGGCTCGGCGGTGTTGTAATTGGCCTTGCCATGAACTCTGTCCATTATTATCAAAAGGAACAATATGGTGCCACTTTCGAAACAAAGATTGACCAAGATGTCATCGAACGGGAAGGTAAAAAGCTGGCTGAAGAAGTACTGCAGAGAGTACGGCAAATCAAAGGCCTGAAAGATGTGCCGGTAACCATTGCTTTGTTTGAACAGCAATCAAGAACTTCGGTGGTGCCAGGCAGCTTCTTTACATACGCTACGGCGGATAAAGGAAGCACCAAGCTTGGCGGATGGGAAGACGTCAACGAGAAATATGTCCTTTTCCCTTCAAACACGGCTGAAAAAAATCATCGAGATGATTTAACGGCTTTTCTTAACTTTAAACAGGATGTAGAAACCTATTTCCCAAACTTCAATGGAGTTATCGGGAAAGCCTTCTACGCTCAGGACCAATTGCAGGAAGTTAATATTGATATCCCAATCCAATTCTATGGAAAAGCAGAAGCGATTGGATTTACGCAATATGTAACAGGGCTTGTCGTCAAACACTTCCCTGAATACATCTCAGTCCAGGTAAATATCTCATCTGTCAACGGACCGGAAGCACTAGTAGTCCGGAAAGCAGACCAAAGCGAACCTTTTGTCCACATCTATCAATAGAACCAGGGTACCCAGAAGTGCAGAAGATGCATCTTCTGGGTTTTTTTAATTTCAGGAAAGAGGGTTACGGGCATTGTGGAAAATTGGAAGCAGTTTGAGAAAATCTGGTGTCATAGAGGCTTTATGAAGACGAAAAAGGAAGAAGCTCGAGGGAAATGGAAACCATAGAGGCTTTATGAAGACGAAAAAGGAAGAAGCTCGAGGGAAATGGAAACCATAGAGGGTTTATGAAGACAAAAAAGGAAGAGGCACGAGGAAAATGGTCGTCATAGGCTTCATGACGACGAAAAAGGAAGAGGCTCAGGAAAATGGTAGTCATAGAGGGTTCATGAAGACGAAAAAGGAAGAGGCACGAGGAAAGTGGTCGTCATAGAAGGCAATGGCGACACAATAGAGAGATGCAAGAATAAGGGTCCCCATAAAAGTTCATAGCTGTAAAAATGATAAGAAGTAAACAAAAATGATATTCACTGCTAAAAAATAACAGCACTAAAATTTTTTATATAACAGTTTTATCCAAAACCTGCCACAAGAATCTTCAACCCCTTATCCTTCTAAGTAAAACTGCAATTTCTCTCGATGGATGTTAATATATAACATCAGCGGAGAATGTTTGAAGATAATGTTATTTTCGTGTTAATATAGTGTTTGGATGAAAACGTTTTAAGAGAATAGCAGACCTTTCTCCAGCATGTTTTTAAAACGGGGCGGGGCGCTACTATCTGGCGTTTGATATTTGTACACACAGGAGGCGGTAAAAATGGTACAACCTTATAAGCATGAGCCATTCACGAATTTTAAAGAAGAAGAAAATCGTGAAGCATATTTAAAGGGTTTACAAACTGTAGAAAGCTATTTGGGCCAGGATTATGATCTTTTAATTGGCGGAGAGCGCATTTCTACTGAAGATAAAATTGTATCAATCAATCCTTCTAATAAAGAAGAAGTAGTTGGCCGTGTTTCAAAGGCAAACCGCGAGCTTGCGGAAAAAGCAATGCAGGCTGCTGTTGAAGCATTCAAAACATGGAGAAAAGTGAAGCCGGAAACACGCGCAGATGTTTTATTCAAAGCTGCTGCGATCATCCGCCGCCGTAAGCATGAGTTTTCTGCCCTTTTAACAAAGGAAGCAGGGAAGCCTTGGAACGAGGCAGATGCTGATACTGCGGAAGCCATTGACTTCCTTGAGTACTATGCACGCCAAATCTTAAAAATCAAAGACGGTGTTCCAGTCAACAGCCGTCCGAACGAATATAACCGTTATGACTACATTCCATTGGGAGTGGGCATCATCATCTCTCCTTGGAACTTCCCGCTTGCAATCATGGCCGGCACTACTGTTGCCGCGATCGTGGCAGGAAATACAGTTCTATTAAAACCAGCTTCTACAACACCGGTTGTGGCTGCGAAATTTGTTGAAGTGATGGAAGAGGCAGGCCTTCCGAAGGGCGTGCTGAACTTCGTGCCGGGCAGCGGTGCAGAAGTGGGCGACTATTTGGTTGACCATAAAGACACTCGCTTCATCTCCTTCACGGGTTCACGCGACGTTGGTCTTCGCATCAACGAGCGTGCTTCCAAGCTAAACGAAGGCCAAATCTGGCTAAAGCGTGTGATCGCTGAAATGGGCGGTAAGGACACAATCGTTGTGGACAAAGAAGCAGACCTTGAATTGGCAGCTACTTCAATCGTTGCCTCTGCTTTCGGATTCTCCGGCCAGAAGTGCTCTGCATGTTCACGTGCGGTTGTAGTAGAAGATGTATACGATCAGGTTCTTAACCGTGTGGTGGAACTGACTAACGAATTAACGCAGGGCAATCCTGAAGACCAGAGCAATTACATGGGTCCAGTGATTGACCAGGGCGCATTTGACAAGATCATGAGCTACATCGAAATCGGCAAAGAAGAAGGCAAGCTGATGACTGGCGGAGAAGGAGACAGCTCGAAAGGCTTCTTCATCAAGCCGACAGTATTCGCAGACCTTGCCCCGGATGCACGCTTAATGCAGGAAGAGATCTTTGGACCTGTCGTTGGCTTCACAAAGGCAAAAGATTTCGATCATGCGCTTGAAATCGCCAACAACACCGAGTACGGCTTAACAGGTGCTGTGATCACACAGAACCGTGAGCACATCCAAAAAGCGCGCGAAGACTTCCATGTTGGAAACTTATACTTCAACCGCGGCTGTACAGGCGCGATTGTTGGATACCAGCCATTCGGCGGATTCAACATGTCAGGAACTGACTCCAAGGCGGGCGGCCCTGACTACATTCTTCTGCATATGCAGGCGAAGACTACTTCTGAAATGTATTAATAAACCTCCGATTGGAGGCGGGAACAGCAACTTGGTTGCTGTTCCTTTTTTATTGGATATTCAGGACTTTGAAGTATATGATGAAAATAAGCCTATAGATTGGAGTGATGCGAAAATGCCAAACAAAGCTTTGATTAATATCGATTACACAAATGATTTTGTAGCGGAAGGCGGTGCCCTGACATGCGGTAAGCCTGGACAGCTGCTGGAAAAGAAGATCGCGGACCTTACAGGAGAGTTTATCGCGAGTGGGCATTTCACTGTTTTTGCTATTGATGTTCATGATGAAGGAGACATCCATCACCCAGAAACAAAATTATTTCCGCCGCATAATATCAGGAACACGGAGGGAAGAAATCTGTACGGTTTATTGCAGCAGATTTATGAAACAAACAAAGACGCTGAAAATGTTTATTTCATGGACAAAACAAGATATTCTGCATTTGCAGGAACCGATCTCGAGATAAAACTGAGGGAACGCGGTGTTGAGGAGGTGCACCTGGTCGGTGTATGCACAGACATTTGCGTGCTTCATACAGCAGTCGATGCTTATAATAAAGGGTTTAAAATAGTGATTTATAAAGATGCTGTTGCTTCATTTGATCAGGAGGGTCATCAGTGGGCCTTAAGGCATTTTGCAAATACGCTTGGAGCAGAAGTAATTTAATGATTCCTGCTTTGTAATTAAGCCGGCAACACAAAATATTGATTCCCGGCTCAAGCCTGTAATTGTATGGATGAACGACAGACATACAAAAAACCCTCTCCACAAAGGAAGAGGGTTGCTGCAATTAATTTTTAAGGACAGACTTATATTGATTGTACTGCTCCTGAACTTCCTTTGAAGGTGCTTTATCCAGAAGGCTGACGATGATAATCGCTAGACCTGCAAATAGGAAGCCGGGCGCCAATTCATACAAATCAAACAGTCCGCCGGTAAGCTGTGCCCAAACAATTACTGTTACGGCACCAACAATAATGCCGGCAAGGGCGCCATTCCGTGTCATGCGCTTCCAGAACAGGCTCAGGATGATAACTGGCCCGAAGGCTGCACCAAATCCGGCCCAAGCATAACTGACAAGTTCCAACACCTTGCTTTCTGGGTTATACCCTAAGAAGATGGCAATAATGGCAATGCCCAGTACAGCAATTCTGCCAACAATCATTTCTTCCTTTTTGGAAGCATTTCTTCTAAAGATGGATTTATAAAAATCCTGCGCCAGTGCACTTGAAGAAACGAGCAATTGAGAGTCAACTGTGCTCATGATTGCTGAGAGAATGGCTGCTAATAAGAATCCAGCTACCCATGGATTAAATAGTACCTGTGAAAACATGATGAATACTGTTTCAGAATTGGCAAGCGGTGCATCTGCAAAATAGGCGATGCCGGCAAACCCTACAAACAGAGCTCCAAATAACGAAAGAACCATCCACGTCATACCGATCAAGCGGGCTTTTGGAACGTCGTTTGTTGATTTTAATCCCATAAAGCGGACAAGGATATGCGGCTGTCCAAAGTAGCCAAGCCCCCATGCCAGCAGGGAAACTACGCCAACAAAAGTGGCTCCTGAAGCAACATCTAAATGTGTTGGATCTATCGCGCTGATCTGATCTAGTGTTTCATTCCAACCGCCAAGCTCCTGAATCGCTGTAATCGGAATGATAATCAAGGCTAAGAACATTAAGATGCCTTGAATAAAGTCTGTCCAGCTGGCTGCAAGGAAGCCGCCAAATAATGTGTATGACAAAATGACAGCAGCTCCGACCCAAAGAGCGAGTGTATAATCCATCCCGAATGAATTTTCTAATAGAATGGCACCGCCGACCAGGCTGGAAGAAGTATAGAAAGTGAAAAAGACTAATATGACGATTGCAGAAACTACCCGCAGCAATTTTGAAGTATCATGGAACCGGTTTTCAAAATACCCGGGAACTGTAATCGAATCGTTGGCTACTTCTGTGTAGACACGCAGTGGCTTAGCAACAAACTGCCAATTCAGATAGGCACCGGCTGCCAGACCGATAGGAAGCCATATTTCACCCATACCGCCTAAGTAAACAGCTCCAGGCAATCCCAGCATTAACCATCCGCTCATATCAGAAGCTCCGGCACTCAAGGCTGCAACTCCAGCTCCAAGCCCTCGTCCGCCTAAAACATAATCAGATAAATCTTTAGTCATTCTGGCTGCAAGCACGCCAATCAGCAGCATGCCGACCAGATAAACAATAATGGCAATTAAAGTTGGTATATTTATATCCATACTTATTTATCCTCTCCTTTCAACAAAATATGAGATGCCTGATAGTACGATCAATAATGGCATTGGAATAAGAAGCCAAAGCCACGTCGCCATAGTGAAATCCATATGTTCACCCCCATTTTTCTATTTATGTCCCCATTAAAACATACGTGGAAAAGTTCCTTTTATACAGTAACATGCAGTTTTGTGTTTGTGGAAAAATCGGTTTGGGGAATGGTCCACTTTGAAAAGACGTTTATTATCATAACATAATAAAGGTTGAGGGACAAAAAACCTTGTAAGCTATAAAGATAAGAATGTATAAAAATACGTTATTTCGCATTAATTTGCTGTTATATCACATATATCAACATATCTATTCATCTAAATTTATAAAATTAAGTTGGCGAAAAGAGCTATTTTATTGGATAGATTAGAGAATTAGCGGTAAATTTTGAAAATTTTTTTAAAAAAGGGTTCCCATTAAGAAATCTCTGTTATATAATACAAAACATAGATTATCAATTGTTTTATAACAACTTAGACTTATATCATAACAGCTAATAATTTAATACCTGTTGTGATACAGAAATGCAGTGCAACTGGGATTTTGCTCAAATGATGATTTTCTAAATTAAAAGGAGGATTTAATCAAATGGCAGATGAAAGAGTGCGTCAGTTACAGGAAAGCTGGGAAATGGATGAACGCTGGAATGGAGTAGAAAGACCGTATACGGCTGAGGAAGTCATTAAATTAAGAGGGTCAATTGATATTGAACATACATTAGCGCGCCGTGGTGCAGAGAAGCTGTGGAAGCTTGTGAATGAAGAAGACTTCGTCAATGCATTAGGGGCGTTAACGGGAAACCAGGCTGTCCAGCAGGTTAAGGCAGGGCTGAAGGCCATATACTTAAGCGGCTGGCAGGTTGCTGCAGATGCGAATCTGTCCGGAAATATGTACCCGGACCAAAGTCTATATCCGGCCAACAGTGTTCCGAGTGTTGTAAAACGAATTAATCAGGCCCTTCAGCGAGCTGACCAGATTCATCATATGGAAGGGGATCATTCCATTGACTGGTTCGCTCCGATTGTAGCAGATGCGGAAGCAGGATTCGGCGGCCAGCTTAATGTATTTGAACTTATGAAAGGCATGATTGAATCGGGTGCCGGCGGAGTACACTTTGAGGACCAGCTATCTTCTGAGAAGAAATGCGGCCACCTTGGCGGAAAGGTTTTACTGCCTACCCAGACTGCTGTTAAGAATTTAATTTCTGCAAGATTGGCAGCGGATGTTATGGGCGTGCCGACTGTCATTGTCGCACGGACTGATGCCAACGCTGCAGACTTAATAACCAGCGATGTGGACCCTTGTGATTCACCTTTCATTACTGGGGAACGCACACCTGAAGGTTTCTTCCGTACAAAGGCAGGTCTTGACCAAGCGATCGCTCGGGGATTGGCGTATGCTCCTTATGCAGACCTGGTATGGTGTGAAACATCAGAACCGGATCTTGATGAAGCGAGACGCTTTGCTGAAGCAATCCATGAAAAATTCCCTGGCAAGCTGTTAGCGTATAATTGCTCTCCTTCATTCAATTGGAAGAAAAAGCTCGATGACGAAACGATTGCAAAATTCCAGGTTGAGCTCGGCAAAATGGGCTATAAGTTCCAGTTTGTTACTTTGGCAGGATTCCATGCGCTAAACCATAGCATGTTTGAACTGGCTCGCGGCTATAAAGACCGCGGAATGGCAGCGTACTCTGAACTGCAGCAGGCCGAGTTTGCCAGCGAAACACATGGCTACACGGCGACAAGACATCAGCGTGAAGTGGGTACCGGCTATTTTGACCAGGTTTCCATGGTCATTACTGGAGGAACATCCTCGACAACTGCTTTGAAAGGATCCACTGAGGAAGAACAATTTACTGAAAAGCAGGAAGCTTAAATTCTACCCGTATGTAAACTTGATTTCTTACCTGCATATTCTCCTATTTTGAACCTCTCTTCCTGGAAGGGGGGTATTTTTTTGCTTAAGGGGCAAGCACAGTACATGCTGCAAAAACATACATATTATATAGGCGAAATTTGAAATAGGACGTAATACTGAATACAATGGAAGCATTGAGTCATATAAGGATGGAGGATGTACAATTGGCTGAAAATATAGATGATTATCTTCAACAGGGGATTCATGGACAAAAGCAGACCAAGCCTGATGAACGCCGCAAGTTTCTTGGCTCGCTTCGGGAGAGGGTGGTCATTGCCTTGAAGCAGCCGCAGATAAGGGAAGATGGAATCTATCCGCAGGTGGAAGAGGCCCTTAAAGCCAACAGCAAGGCTCATCTTTATCTAAATGGGAATATGAGCTACTCCTATTTATCAAAATATATAAAGCTTGCCTCAACCTATAAGGTCGAATATACAATCGTCACCAATAAAGATCATAATTCAGAGATCGGGCTGGTTCTAGCCTATGACTATGCGATTGATAAACCGGAAATTTTCGTGGAGAGGAAAACGGTCAAAGCAGAAGCAAAAAAAGAAAAAAAGGGCGGCCTATTTGCCAAACTATTCAAGCGGAAATGAGCAGCGTCTTCAGCGCTGCTCTATTTTGAGAGGAAAGCACCACAATACCGGCCGAAATACGGGATTTACCGGCCAAAATTCAGCACTTACCGGCCCATGCGAGGTGTTCCGCTATCTATTCGAAGGCCCTTCAGGTACAGATGGGGATCCAAATCAGGACCTTCAATCACAATTGCAGTCATGCCAAGGTAAGAGCCTGATTCATGTTCCTCACCTTCAGACCAATAAACAGCGGTTCCTTTTTGGACTGCAATTTGCTCACCGCCAGCAGTTTTAACCCATCCTTCGCCGTCAACGATGAGAAATAGCTGGGGACAAGCTGCCGGATGCATGCCTAAAACACTATTATCCTTCAGGTGGATACACCCAACTGTAGCTGTTTTGTTTCGGATAATCGGGGTGATGCTGGCATTGTGGCTGCTGAATTGGGCAATTTCCCTGCTGACATCCAAATCAAATCGGAAAAATTCCATAATCGCACCTCCTGTATTTATTACCGCAACCCCCATTTATTCGGTTTCGCTTTTCATTTATCCTCTAAAAAGAGAAGCAAACACACAATTCACTGAACTCATGGTAAAATAAGCAGAAGATTGCTAAGCCAGCTGGCGTGCGCGTATTGCTTTAACGCGCGAAAGTTTGGTATGATCATAATAATTGTGCATTGACAGTATTCAATTTTTGGAGGTGGCATTAATGTCGAGAATTTCAATAGATCAGGTTAAGCATGTTGCACACCTGGCGCGACTTGCAATGACTGAGGAAGAAGCTGTTGCATACACCGAACAGCTGGACAAGATGATTTCATTTGCCGAACTGCTGAATGAGCTTGATACAGACCATGTTGAACCAACATCCCATGTTCTTGATATGAAGAATGTATTGAGAGAAGATAAGGCAAATAAGGGGCTTCCACAGGAAGAAGTTCTGAAAAATGCGCCGGAACATCAGGATGGCTATATAAAAGTGCCGTCTATTATTGAATAGGGAGGGGAAAATGGTGAGTTTATTTGACCATAAGGTATCGGAACTTCATCAGCTTTTACATAAGAAAGAAATCACGGTTACCGACCTTGTCAGCGAATCGTACAAGCGAATCGGTGAAGTTGAAGATAAAGTACAGGCTTTCTTGACGCTTGATGAAGAAAAAGCCCGTGAAGCAGCTAAAAGAATGGATGGGAAAATTGGAACAGACGAGGCAAAAGGCCTTTTGTTCGGTATGCCAATCGGCGTGAAGGATAACATCGTAACGAAGGGGCTGCGCACCACCAGTGCGAGTAAAATCCTTGAAAACTTTGATCCGATTTATGATGCGACTGCTGCATCCAAATTACATAATGCTGAAACCATTACAATCGGTAAACTGAATATGGATGAATTTGCAATGGGATCATCCAATGAAAACTCAGGCTTTCAAGTAACCCGGAATCCATGGAATCTAGAAAGAGTTCCCGGGGGATCTTCCGGTGGTTCTGCTGCTTCTGTTGCAGCCGGTGAGGTTTTATTTTCTCTTGGATCAGACACAGGCGGCTCAATCAGACAGCCTGCTTCTTATTGCGGAGTTGTTGGGTTAAAGCCTACATATGGAAGAGTATCAAGATTCGGACTGATCGCGTTTGCCTCATCTCTGGACCAAATCGGGCCAATTACACGGACAGTTGAAGATAACGCATATCTGCTTCAGGCAATTTCAGGTGTGGATCCTATGGATTCTACTTCAGCAAATGTTGAGGTCCCAAGCTATGCGGAAAGCTTGACTGGGGATGTAAAGGGGCTGAGAATTGCCGTACCGAAAGAGTATTTGGCTGAAGGTGTGAATGAAGAGGTGCGCCAGTCAGTACTGGACGCCCTGAAAGTGTTAGAAAAACTTGGGGCAACATGGGAGGAAGTTTCCCTGCCGCATTCGAAATATGCACTGGCAACGTATTATCTGCTGTCCTCCTCTGAGGCATCGGCAAATCTGGCGCGCTTTGATGGCGTACGCTATGGCTATAGAACAGCAAATCCTGAGAATTTAATCGATTTATACAAAAAGACCCGTGCAGAAGGCTTTGGTGATGAAGTGAAACGCCGCATCATGCTTGGTACATTCGCCTTAAGTTCAGGCTATTATGATGCTTACTATAAAAAGGCACAAAAGGTGCGTACACTGATTAAACAAGACTTTGAAAATGTTTTTGAAAAATATGATGTCATTATTGGACCGACAGCACCAACTCCTGCCTTTAAGATTGGTGAAAATACATCTGATCCGCTGACAATGTACGCAAATGATATTCTGACAATTCCAGTAAACCTTGCCGGCGTACCTGGAATCAGCGTACCTTGCGGATTCGCGGATGGATTGCCGCTTGGCCTCCAGATTATCGGAAAGCATTTTGATGAAAGCACTGTTTACCGTGTAGCGCATGCTTTTGAGCAGGCTACAGAATTCCATAAGCAAAAACCGGGACTGTAAGGGGGGGGAATCATGAAATACGAAACGGTTATTGGACTTGAAGTACACGTTGAGCTAAAAACAGATTCAAAAATATTCTCGGCAAGCCCAAACCATTTTGGGGCAGAGCCTAACTCCAACACAACGGTCGTCGATCTTGGCTACCCTGGAGTGCTTCCTGTCATAAATAAAAAGGCAGTTGAATTCGGAATGAAAGCTGCGATGGCACTGAATTGTGAAATTGCACCTGTCACCAAATTTGACCGGAAGAATTATTTTTACCCGGATAACCCAAAAGCCTACCAGATTTCGCAATTCGATAAGCCAATTGGAGAGCATGGCTGGATTGAGATCGAAGTCGACGGCTATAAGAAAAAAATCGGCATTACGCGAATCCATCTTGAAGAAGATGCAGGAAAACTCTCTCATGCTAAAGGATATTCTCTTGTAGACTATAACCGCCAGGGTACCCCGCTGATTGAGATTGTGTCTGAGCCGGATATCCGCACGCCAAATGAAGCATACGCATATCTCGAGAAGTTAAAGTCCATCATCCAGTATACAGGCGTTTCTGACTGTAAAATGGAGGAGGGTTCACTTCGCTGTGATGCGAATATCTCCCTTCGTCCTGTGGGCCAGGAGGAATTTGGCACAAAGACAGAGCTTAAGAACCTGAACTCCTTTAACTTTGTCCGCAAAGGACTGGAGTATGAGGAGAAACGACAGGAAGAGATTTTAAGTTCAGGCGGTACAATCCAGCAGGAAACATTGCGCTATGATGAAGCAACCAATACAACCATTCTAATGAGGGTAAAAGAGGGTTCGGATGATTATCGTTATTTCCCTGAGCCTGATTTGCTTGATATCCATATTGATGAAGAGTGGAAAGAGCGCATTCGTGCTGAGATCCCTGAGCTTCCGGACCAAAGAAAGAACCGCTATATTGAAGAACTTGGGCTTCCTGCTTATGATGCAGCTGTCCTGACAGTCACGAAAGAAACATCCGATTTCTTTGAAGCGGCTGTCCAAGCAGGAGCTGACGCAAAGCAGGCTTCCAACTGGGTGATGGGTGAACTGTCAGCATACCTGAATGCTGAACAAAAAGAGCTGACAGATATAGCTCTGACACCAGAGGGACTTGCCGGCATGATTAAACTGATAGAAAATGGCACCATCTCTTCCAAAATTGCCAAAACCGTTTTCAAAGAACTGGTTGAAAATGGCGGAGATCCGGAAACAATCGTAAAAGAAAAAGGCCTGGTTCAGATTTCGGACGAAGGTGCACTTCTTAAGATTATCGGAGAAACGCTTGATGCGAATCCGCAATCGATTGAGGATTTCAAAAATGGAAAACAAAAAGCGATCGGCTTCCTTGTCGGCCAAATCATGAAAGCCACAAAAGGACAGGCCAACCCGCCGCTTGTCAACAAATTATTGCAGCAGGAAATTCAGAAAAGATAGCTATTTATCGGGGTATGAAATCATTCGGTTTCATGCCCCTTTTTTGTTTGAAGAAAACGGTCTTTCGACAAATACCCCTATTATTTCCCAGGAAAAGCTATATTTTACATGTCCTTCAGCGTTATAATTACAGGTATGAAATCTAAAAAAACCAGGTGATTAGAAATGGCCATTTTAAAAATAACAAATTTAGAAGAGCATGATGAGCATACAGTTGTATTTCCTCCATTTAGTCTGGAGATCTCTGCGGGCGAGGCCGCAGCAGTTCATACAAATACAAATGTAAAGAACGTATTATTGAGTATGTTCATGGGGACAATGCCGATTTCCAATGGAGAAATAAGGGTTAATGAAATTAGTGCGGCGATAGACAAACGCAAATTCTTGACGGGCATTGGAATCTTCTCTTTAAATGACGGTCTATATGAAAGATTAACGGCGAAGGAAAACTTCTCTTTTTATAAGAACCTATATGGATCGGAAATATCAATAGAAGAAGGGCTGCGTGCTGTTCAGCTGGATGCAGAGCGAAATCAGCAGGTTAGAAAGTTATCCTATTCACAAAAAAGACGAGTCCATTTTGGCCGTATGCTTTTTCAGAACCCTGCATTGTTTATTTTTGAAGAGCCAGACCAAAATATTGATTTGGAAACAAAGCGTGTCTTCATAAAATTGATAAGGAAACTTAATCAAAATGGGAAAGGTGTTTTAATACTAACTGGTAATTTGGAGAGTGCGCTTGCAGTGACCAACAAGGTTTATAGGCTTGGTGAAACCGGTCTGCTGGAGCTTGACGTTTTACAGGATGAACCGGATACAGCGGCGCAGGAACAGCATGCCGGTCTGCTGAGTGAAGAAACGCCAGCGGTACAGCCTGTTTGCTTCGAAAAAGTCCCTACAAAAGTGAACGATAAAATCGTATTATTCGACCCGCCTGAAATTGATTACATTGAAAGCAACGATGGCCAATCCAATATTTTTATTAAAGGTGAAGTGTATCCAAGTGTATTTACTCTGGCAGAGCTGGAAAGAAAACTGCACCCCTATGGCTTCTTCAGATGCCACCGCTCTTATATTGTTAATCTGCAGAAGGTCCGGGAGGTCGTGACGTGGACAAGGAATAGTTTTACACTGGTGCTCAATGATGCTTCTAAATCATCAATCCCTTTATCAAAAGGGAAAATGGCGGAGTTAAAAGAAATGCTGGGGTTAAAGTAAGCTCCATTCCACTTCTGTATTGCTCCATTCAGCCTCTGTATTGCTCTTTTTATCTGGAATATAATGTGGGGGTTTTCTTTATGAATTAAGATGAATGCATAAGAAAACAAACCGCATGGAGGATGAAAATGGAGAATATCATTGAAGTCAAATCATTGGCCAAATACTTTTCAGATCAGCCAGCACTGGAAAATGTATCATTTAATGTAAAAAAGGGAGAGACTTTCGGGTTTTTAGGGCCAAGCGGATCCGGCAAAACAACTACCATAAAAATTCTAACCGCTCAATTAGCCCAGACAGATGGGGAGGCTTTAGTATTTGGGGTAAATGCTTCCAATCTGAAGAAAGAAGAATACCGTAAGAAAATCGGAATCCTGACTGATAATAGCGGTTTATACAGCCGTTTAACAATTTATGATAATTTAAAGCTGTACTGTGATCTTTATGATGTACCGGATAAGAGGATTGATGAAGTTCTGGGCATGGTCAATTTAATAGATGATAAAAAGAAGGCTGTTTCTAAACTATCAAAAGGGATGACTCAGCGTGTGACACTGGCACGGGCATTCTTGCATCAACCTGAGCTGCTGTTTCTTGATGAACCGACTTCAGCACTTGATCCAGTAAATACAAAACATATTTATAAAGGCTTAAAAGACTTAAAAGAAAAAGGAACCACGATCTTTTTGACCACACACGATATGAATGAGGCTGAAACGCTATGTGACCGCGTTGCGTTCTTAAATAATGGGGCTATTCAATTGCTGGATTCACCTAAAGCGCTTCGCCGAAAATTTGCCGATCATACATTGACTGTTGAGCTGACCGATGGGAGCAAAGTAATTGTCGATAAAGGACCGGGCGGAGCACAAACTGTGTATGATTACATGTCTGGAAATAAAATTGTTTCCATCTATTCGAACGAACCGACTTTAGGGGATATTTTTGTAGAAGTAACAGGGAGGAAATTAGCATGACTTTTTCAATGAAACGATCTATGGCCATCTTATATAAGGATTATAAAGATGTTTCGAAAAATTTATATGTTTCTACTACCGTCTTCCTGCCCCTTGTTATGGCCGCGATTTATGGACGCATGGGTATTGAGGCAATCGATGCACATTATATGGTCATCAATATGATTTTTAGTTTAGTAGCAGCCTATGTGCAGTGCTCACTAATTGCAGAGGAAAAAGAAAAAAATACATTAAGGGGACTTATGCTGTCTCCTGCAAGTACCCTGGAGATATTATTCGGGAAAAGTTTATTGAGCTTTATTAGCACCATTGCCGTTATCATTATAGCTGCATTTTTAACTGGTTATAATCCTGATAATGTAATAATAGTTGGTATGGCTATTATTCTGTCTGCTGTCTTTTATATTGGAATTGGCACATTGCTTGGATTGTTGACAAAATCCGTAATGGAAGCATCGGTTGTTATTTTGCCCATTATGATGATTTTTTCCTTTGGCTCGTTCTTGACCCCTTTTATAGAAAAATATCCAGTTTTAATATTTATTGAGTACTTGCCAAATCTGCAGCTCATTGACTTGGCTAATCAGGTTGAAGCGGGGGCTGGCCTATCGGATGTATGGTCCCATCTGGCGGCAATAATTGTATGGACTGCTGCTGTGTTTGCTCTAGTGGCCGCCGTATACAAAAAACGAATGATGGATTGATGACAAGGCCGGCCGCTTTTCGCCGGCCTTCGTTTTTTGCCGACAGCCTCTTTGTCTAATTTCCCAGGAAAAGATGTTTTTCTGCAAAATTCGCCAGCAGTAATCAGAAGGAATGCTGGGGAGCCATACAGAATTAGTAATTAGTCATTTAGAAAAAAGGAGTGTTGATTAATGGAATTACTGGATTGGTTCCAAAAAGGGCTGAGTCTGCATGAATACATAGGGGGAATGAAAGTAAATAAAGATGAAATGATGGGCATTTACGATCGTTTTTCTTTATCAGATAAAGAGAAAGCAAGATTGGCAGAATTTAAGGACACTGGCATGAAAGTGATTGTACTCACTGAAGATTGGTGCGGAGATGCGATGCTGAATAATCCGATTCTGCTGAAAATCGCAGAGGAAGCAGGGATGGAAGTCCGTTTTATTTTAAGGGATCAGAATCTTGAGCTCATGGATCAATATTTGACTAACGGAACATCCAGAGCAATACCCATTTATATTTTTATAGATGAGGCGGGGAAGGAAAAAGCTGTTTGGGGACCTCGTGCCAAACAGGTTCAGGAAATGGTTGATGATGGAAGAAGTAAGCTCCCCGCACAGAATGCGGAAGACTTTAAGGACAAACAAATGAGCATGTACAGTAGACTAACTGCTTCCTATCAGGAGGATTCTAAGATCTGGCAATTTGTTGCTGATAGTATAGTAGATGCTATTGTTTCGGGGAAATAAAGGCGGAAGGATGTTTTAAATGGGCTGGAACCAGAATTCCATAACAGCGATGCTGGATATAAAATACCCTATTTTCCAGGCTCCTATGGCTGGAGGGATGACAACGCCGCAATTAATCAGCGGGGTATCCAATAGTGGAGGACTTGGAAATATGGGCGCAGGCTATATGAGTTCAGATGAAATAAGGAACGATATAAAACGGATTCGGAATCTGACAGATAAGCCATTTGGCGTTAATCTCTTTGTTCCGGATAGTGAGGCTTCGGCGGATGCAGAGGAAATCAGCAGCATGGAGGATGTACTCGCCGGATACAGCAGTGAGCTTGGTATGAAGGAAAAACCTTCTCTGCCAGAAAAGAATTATGCTGCTTTATACAGAAAACAGCTTGATGTTTTGATGGAGGAACAGGTGCCTGTTTGCAGCTTTACATTTGGCATTCCTGAATCTGCCATTATTTCTGAATTAAAGAAACAGGGTACGATTATTATTGGAACCGCAACCAATGTAAAAGAAGCAGTGGAATGGGAAGAGGCTGGCGCAGATGTGATTATTGCTCAGGGGGTTGAAGCCGGGGGGCACCGTGGAACTTTCGGCAGCGAAGAAAGCGGGCTTATTGGTTCCATGGCTCTAATACCACAGGTAGCAGATGCGGTCAGTTGTCCCGTGGCTGCTGCAGGGGGAATAATGGATTCCCGCGGCATTGCTGCTGCTATGATGCTTGGCGCAGCAGGAGTCCAGCTGGGAACTGCTTTTCTTACATGCAGGGAAAGCGGAGCTCACTCACTGTACAAACATGCACTATTAAATGCAAGGGAAGATCAGACAGCTGTGACGAAAGCATTTTCCGGAAAGCTTGCAAGAGGAATTCGCAACAGGTTCATGGAAGAGATGAAAGGTCAGCAGACATTGCCTTATCCATTACAGAATGATATGACAGCCCCTATCCGAAAACAGGCAGCCAAGCTGGAGCAGCCGGAGTTTATGTCATTATGGGCCGGACAGGGAGTGACACTGGCTGAAGAAGTAACAGTGAAGGAACTAATGATAAAACTTGTTATGGGGACAGAAACTTTATTGGATAAGTAAAAAGCAGTGCCCAGTGCGGCACTGCTTTGTCTTATTTGGCAGCCAATACGTTAGTAAGCGGCGGTACAATCTGCTTTTTGCGTGACACAACGCCCTTTAATACGGCACTGTTGTTTTCAAGTGTTACATCATAAGCTTTTTCAACTGCTGCAGCTTCTTTGCCAAGAGAAATGGCAACTGAGTCGTTGTTAAGGATGTCAGTTAAAACAAAAACAAAAAGGTCAAGCTCTTTATTATTGATATTTTCAGTAATGGCAGCTTCCAATTCTTCCTGGCGGCTTAATACGTCATTTAGGTCCACGGCATTAACCTGTGCGATTTCTGTTTTATAGCTGCCCATTTGGAATTCCTTAGCATCAAGGGAGATTAGCTCTTTCACGCTCTTCTTGCTTAAATCTGCTCCTGCTTTAAGCATTTCCAGACCATACTCTTCAGCGTTTACTCCCGCGATTTCAGCAAGCTCGCGTGCTGCTGAAACGTCCTGATCTGTGCATGTTGGAGATTTGAACAGCAAAGAATCGGAAATGATTGCCGAAAGCATTAAACCAGCTGTTTCCTTGCTGATTTCTACACCGTTTTCCTTGTACATTTTGTTCAGAATAGTTGCTGTGCAGCCAACAGGCTCTGCGCGGTAGTAAAGCGGATCGCTTGTTTCAAAGTTCGCTATGCGGTGGTGGTCAATAACCTCAAGGATTTTCACATCTCTGATATCATCAGCACTTTGCTGGAACTCATTATGGTCTACAAGGATTACTTCGCTTGCTTCTTTGGAAACTGCCTCAACAAGACGGGGAGCTTCAGCTTTAAAATAATTTAAAGCATATTGTGTTTCCTCATTTACCTGGCCCAGGCGGATTGGCTCAGCATCAACGCCTAATTTGTTTTTTAATTCTGCATAAGCAAGTGCTGAACAGATTGAGTCAGTGTCTGGGTTTTTGTGTCCGAATACAAATACTTTTGACATAAATCCTACTCCTTCTATATGTAATGTTGGTTTTGGCATGCTGTTATTTTACCATATTTCTAATGTAATGGCGGTACAGGGAAAAATCAAATTTTGTTTTTTCAATTGTTAGAGGAAGCTTGGATGTTTTGGAGAAATTAAATAAGAATAGTAAGGGGGAGACATACATGGGGAAAGTAGCCATAATTTCTGATATTCATGGAAATATCACAGCTCTGGAGGCGGTGCTGGACAATATCCGCGAACGCGGAATAGAGATTATTTTCTGCCTAGGTGATTTAATAGGAAAGGGGCCAAACTCCCTTAAAGCCGTTGAACGGATAAAAGAAACCTGTGAAGTGGTCCTCCTTGGAAACTGGGATGATTTCATGCAGAAGCCGCTGGACTTTGAAGAGGGCAGATGGCATCAGAGACAGCTTGGGGAAGAGGCGTTAGCCTATTTGGGAACTCTGCCATTCCATCACGATTTTTATATGAGCGGCAAATATGTCAGGCTCTACCATGCTTCCGCTAAAAGCATTTATCATCGGGTTGTACCGATGCGGGATTCTTATGAAGAAAAGCTGGCTATGTTTGAGAATACAGAAAATATTAATGCCGGAGAGGACGGGCTAATTCCGGATGTTGTCGGCTATGGTGATATTCATGCTGCTTTGATTGAACCGGTCCATCCGCATAGGACGCTTTTCAATGCAGGAAGCGTTGGGAATTCCCTGGATATTCCTCAGGCAACCTATGCAATTTTGCATGGGGAATACTTATCGAAAGAGGCTGGGCCTTTCTCAATCGAAATTGTCCGGATTCCTTATGATATTGAAAAGGAAATAAGCATTGCCAAGGATATGGGTATGCCTAATATTGAGGCCTATGCGCTTGAGCTGCGCGAAGCGAAATATAGGGGGGCTCCTAAGAAAGTATAATCAAATGATAAAAAAGACTAAAATAACCTGTACGCACATTAATAAAATTATCCGCACTTAAAACAAGGCTATGAGCACATAAAAATTTTTATCCGCAGAAATTAACGATACAGATAATTTGTACACATTTAACTCAAAAAAGCTGACTTCCCAATGAGGAGTCAGCTTTTTCCGTTATTAAAAGATTTTCCTGCCTTTTTTGGACAGTGCATAATAAATACCGTGCTGCAGGTTTGTGAAGCAGTTAAATTTAGAAAGGTTAAAATTAGTTTCCGTAATCTTTGTGCCAAGTTCTGGTGAAATGCCAACCAGAATGGTTTCGGTGCCAATCAGGTTAGCTGCAGCGGCCAACTTGCTTAAGAATTCGACAGTGTAGGAGCTGATGGACTGATTTAACCCGGTTAAGTCCAGGATCAGACAATCTGCCTGGTGCTTCGGAAGACTGTGGAGAGTTTTATCCACGAGTTCTTCAGAGCGGAATTCATCGTATCTTCCCAATAGAGGGACAACAACGATTCCATCCAGGACTGGAATAACCGGTGAAGAGATTTCTTTAACAAGCTGCTTTAATTCAATCGTCCGGTCCTCCACTAATTTTTCAAGCTCGCTGATTTTTTTTGATTCCTCGCGCCTTGCCAAAGCGTGTATATTTTCCTCAACAGTAACGCTTGAAGGGAAGTAATCCAGCTCTGTATAATCCTGTCCGGCCAACTGGTCAGCTGCTTTTTTATACCAAAGGCTTGTGCCAAACACAGCGGAAAAGATTCCTGCAAAATGTCCCGGCAGGAATGTTCCAGACTCGTTTTTCCCTTGTTCTTTGTTAATCTTATATTCCCAGCTGTCAATTGCTCTGACCCTGGCGGTTTTCGCAGCGGGATCTAAATCAGTGATTATGAATTTCCCCCAGCCAGCAGAAGCATATATTCTGGGTATGATATTAGCCACTTCTTCTATCGGAAGTTTTAAATCCTTGAAGAATTCCCCTACTACCATTCCCTGCCTGAAGCCGGTGGTCTCAAGTACAAGGCTGGATGTTTCTTTTCCAGAGATCTCTTCAATCGTATCGAAGAAGCTTTTCATGGCAGATTTTATCCAAAATAGGACCGCATCATCGCCTTCAAAATTAAACAGACCTTTTTCAAGGTCCCAATTAAAATCAAAACCATCAATTTTTGTTTCAAGCACTAGGCTATTTTCTGTCATACCATTACCCCCTGATATTGATATGTATAGTTAAGTAACTTTTTATTTGTCTAGTAAGTAACCAATGTTATATACCCTTAACTTCAAACCTTAAACCTATTTTAGAATATTATCTGCGTCTATTTATATTCAATTTTTTTGACTTTTCATTTACATAAGCGTACATAATATCTTTCTCATTCAAATTGTTTTGCCGCAGCTGCTCTAAAAGCCAATCTTTAGTCTGTCCCAGCAGCTCGAGATTACGCGCCTGAATCCTCCCATCCACAATAACCGCAATAGGGAGGCCCTCATCCTGAATGGAGATATTTAAATGTTCGACGGTAACAGGCGTATTGGCCACTTTCGGTATGATGCTCACTTCACCGATAGGCTCAAGAATGGCGTAATCCACATCCGCAATTTTTGGATAGCCTTTGCTTCTTAGGATAGACAGCAGCTGAGTCATGGAAAGGTGGGATTTTTCCAGATTGTCTTCCAGGATTTCACCGTTTTTAATCAGCATTGTCGGTTCCCCAAGAAAAAATCGGTTGCCAATTTGGTTTAAAGTCAAATAGGAAAAGAGAATATGAAGGCCTACAAGAATCGCCAATGCTGCTAATGTCGGCCAGTATTCTGTGCTAATAAGAGGCTCAGAGGCAACTGTACCAACAATAATGATGGCGACGAGGTCGTAAGGAGTCATCTGGATAATTGTCGACTTGCCCATCAGTCTCATAATCATGATTGTGATTAAGTAAAGACTTAATATTTTTAAGATCAAAAACATATAGAAGCTCCTTTGACTGCACTTTTATTCAAAGGATTTGCTTAATGAACGGCTTTCATGTGAGAAATAATAAAAAAAGCCCGAATGCAGGATCCGGGCTTCGATTAGGCTCGTTTTTTTTGGTCTCTTGGAGGGATGCGGTCATTTTTCAGGCGCTTATCATTGATTTTAGGCTCATTTTTATCAATGAAGTTTTTAATATTCGAACGGTGAAGGAAAATCAAAAATAATAGGAAAATAGAAAAGATAAGTTCATGTTCAGTGCCTTCGGTAAATAAGGAATAGATAAGTAAAGATGCACCCACCGATAAAGAGCCAAAAAATACATACTTCGTTCTGTAAATGACTGCGACAAAACAAATGTAGGCGATCAAAAACATCCATATATTTGCTAAAAGCAATACACCTGCCGTGGTTGCAATGGCTTTTCCTCCGCGGAATCCTGCAAAGATCGGAAAGCAGTGGCCTGCTACTGCAACCATCCCAGCCATTAACGGATCGGTCTCAGCGTTCAGGATGACAGGCAATGCTGCAGCTGCTGCTCCCTTGCCCACATCCACCAGCAGAACCACGATAGCTGCTTTTTTGCCCAGTACCCTTAGTGTGTTAGTCGCACCAGGATTATTGCTGCCATGATCACGGATGTCGATCCCAAAGGCATATTTGCCGATCAATAAGGCTGTAGGAATTGATCCTATCAGGTACGCTGCCAAGTAAATAAGAAATGTCATCGTAACCATCCTTTTTCAATCAATATATTCAATAATGGTTTAGAGTTGTCCATTATTTAAAAATATGTTCACTGCCCTCCTCTTTGAAGTCATCGCTTACAGTTTACCATATAATGGTTTTGTTCGAAGCGGGAAATTAATCATTATTTTAATATTAAGCGATGAAAAAATATGGAAATAAAAGCTTTTTAGGGGAGATTTTTATAAAAAATGTATTGAATTATTCAATTCTCTCGATTATGATTGTTTCGGCACTCAAAAAGAAAGAATGTAATCCGAATAGATATAAGGGAAGCTGATATAACCCAGGATTTATTCGATCGGCAATACCCAGCAGGATATTCTCATGCTCCTGAACGCTACGCTGTCAGGAACATTGGAAGGAGATGATTTTTCATGGATCATTTTTCATTGGAAGAATGGCGGAAATATGTGAAAAATGTGCTGTCAGAACCAGAACGTGAACTCTATGAAGATCATCTCTATATATGTGATCAATGCCTGGAAGTATACCTCGAAGCAATGGACGAGGAGGAAAATTCCCTGCCGGAAATGCCGGGGGAAGATGAATTTACCAATCTTGTTATGGCTCAAATTACAGGAGGATTTTCGGAAGAAGCGGACAAGGAACACAAAGAACTTCCCAATAAAGAATCCTGGTTTGAGCGCTGGTTTCCCATTGCATTTGCCTGCTTTATGCTGATTGGGGGATTAGTAACAATGTACCGGGATAAAAACCAAATAGATCAGGATTAACTCTTAACGGACAGTTAGGAGTTTTTTTGTGTACGAAAAGTTTGAAAATTCATTTAAAAATCCTTACAATAAAAAGACTAATCAGTTTATTTTAAAAGATAAGAATATGCTTGGGGAGTGAGAAATATGGGAAGAAGGCGGGTTCCGGAGGAGATGCAAAAAAAGAGCAAGAGCGTCCATCTTGAGCAATGGATCTGGGACTTGGCAGCGCAGATGCAGCCATGCCGTTCAGCAGCTATCAGAGATTTATTTCTCGCTAAAGTGAAAGAAGACCTGGTAATGGCCGGATTGGCGGAGAAAAATACAGAAATCACGAGTGAACATGCCAGCCTTTATATAGAAGAAGTTCTGAAAAGAAGTGACATCAGTCAAAAGTGCTGCTGATGTTTAATGCGTTGGAATAATTTTCTCAGAGACTAAACAAATACAATGGAGGGACAGACTTGTCACCTATCGTATCAGAGGAATATAAGCGGAAGAAAAAGAAAGAGATCCTGGCGGGTGCATTGGCCTGCTTTGCCAAAAAGGGATTTCAGGCAGCGACCATTGATGACATTGTCGCTTATTCAGGAATCAGCAAGGGAGCTATCTATAATTATTTTAAAAGCAAGGAAGAAATCTATCTGGAGCTTTTGAATGATCAGACAGAATCAGCTAATGCAAGACTTGCAGAGAACATTTCCATGTTCTCTTCTGCGGAAGAGAAACTGGAATATCTTTTTGATTTGTATAGGGATATGAGCCCATTCAGCCAGGAACGAAAAGATAGAATTACTATACAGCTGGAATTTACGCTGCATTCCTCCAGAGATGAGAACTTGAATCGAATTCTGAACGAGCGAGGAAAGAAGTTCTTTTTGAAATTGATAACAGACATTATGGAGGAAGGGCAGGCTGCCGGGGAATTCCGTCCGGATGCAGATCCAAGCCATGTATCGGGATTATTCTGGACTTTTATGGACGGGGCAATGCTTCATAGGGTAATTAATGAAGAGTATCCATATAAATCCATTATTGACTATGTTAAGAGCCTTGTTTTGAAGGACCTGAAACAGGAATAATGCTCAATTGCATCCTGCTTAATGTGATTTCAGTTACATCTCCAAGAAATATAACTTAATTACGATACTTTTTTGCCTAATGAGGGTATAATTCATTTGTGCATCTGACCACTTGTGAAAATAGCGGGAAGTGAATAGAATAGAAACGGATGGCAGTGAATAATTGCTAAGCCGTGGACTATTCGCTATGATGTAAAAAGATGGAATAATATATAAGGATTAAGTTTAGATATTTCAATAATAGGATGATGGCTATGAAAAGAGCAAGAATTATTTATAATCCGACTTCAGGCCGGGAAATTTTTAAAAGACATTTAGCAGAGGTTCTGCAAAAGCTGGAGAGTGCAGGATATGAAACCTCATGCCATGCCACCACAGGTGAAGGAGATGCGATTAAAGCTGCACGGGCAGCTGTTGAACGCCGCTTCGATCTGGTTATTGCAGCAGGCGGCGACGGTACGATTAACGAGGTGGTAAACGGACTCGCTGAACAGGATTACCGTCCTCGCCTCGGCATTATTCCAACGGGCACAACCAATGATTTTGCCCGTGCGCTCCATATTCCAAGAGATGTGGATGCGGCTGCTGAAATCATTGTAAAAGGAGATACCATACCTGTCGATATTGGCCGCATAAATGATAAATATTTTATTAATATTGCTGGTGGCGGAAGGCTGACAGAGCTGACTTACGAGGTGCCAAGCAAGCTGAAAACCATGATTGGCCAGCTTGCCTATTATCTAAAGGGAATTGAAATGCTTCCTTCCATCCGTTCAACCGAAGTAAGCATCGAGTTTGACGGGAAAATCTTTGAAGGTGAAGTTATGCTTTTCCTTGTCGGCCTGACAAATTCAGTCGGCGGTTTTGAAAAGCTGGCGCCGGATTCCTGTATAAATGACGGGCTATTCTCTCTGCTGATATTAAAGAAAACCAATCTTGCTGATTTTATCCGGATCGCGACAATGGCTGTCCGGGGTGAGCATGTAAAAGATCCGAACGTCATCTATACACAGGCAAACCGCATCAAAGTACAGTCCAATGAAAAAGTCCAGCTCAATCTGGACGGTGAATTTGGCGGGCTGCTTCCTGCTGAATTCGTAAACCTGTACAGGCATTTGGAAGTATTTGTCCCAATTGATCAGATTCGTGAAGAAGACCGCCCGACCGATTGGGAAAGTTCCCGCGAATAATAGGAAGTCCGCTCTCTTACAGGGCGGGCTTTTATTTTGCAAAACACATGAATTTGTGAACGATGCAATTAGAATAGTATTACTGCAATTAGAAGGGTGATTCTGCAAACAGACAGGGTAAGCTTACAAATAGACTGGAAAATATGCTAATAGAGTGGAGGGTTTTTCAAATAGGCATGATAAAGGGTATACAGGTTCAAAATCCGCACCATATCTATTTCGTATTCACCCCTTTTTTGTGATACAATCTGTCTAGTCAAATAGGTCACGGAATTAAGCTGAAAAGGAAGAAAATGATGAGCAGAACATTACCGGTTCAAAAAAATGATTATATAGATGTTATATTTGAGGATTTGACCCATGAAGGGGCAGGAGTTGCAAAGGTGGATGGTTATCCTCTATTTGTTCCGGATGGGCTTCCCGGTGAGAGAGCAAAGGTAAAAGTGATTAAGGTGAATAAGGGATATGGCTTTGGGCGCCTGATCGAGACATATGAAAGAAGCCCATACCGAGTAGAAGCTCCCTGCCCGATTTATAAGGAGTGCGGCGGATGTCAGCTGCAGCACCTGAGCTATGAAGGCCAGCTTCTCGCCAAGGAAAAACAGGTCAGAGATGTTCTGGAAAGAATCGGAAAACTTGAGGGCGTCAAGGTGCATCCGGTTCTCGGCATGAAGGACCCTTGGCGTTACAGAAATAAAGCGCAGGTTCCGATTGGCGAGCAGGAGGGCGGCCTGATCGGCGGATTTTACCAGCAGCGTACCCACCAGATCATCGATATGAAGGAATGTCTCATCCAGCAGGAAAAAAATGATGAGGTTGTACAAAAGGTAAAGGAAATTTGCGGACGCTATGGTGTCCGTGCTTATGATGAAGGCAGGCATAAAGGCGAGCTCCGCCACGTGATGGCGCGCTATGGGCTTGTGACAGGCGAAGTGATGATTGTCCTTGTCACAAGGACGAACGAGCTCCCGCATAAGCAAAGGATTGTGGAAGAGATTGCATCAAGCATTGAAGGTGTTAAATCCATCGTCCATAATGTGAATCCCAGGAAGACGAATGTGATCATGGGAGATGTCACACGAGTCCTCTGGGGTGAAGAAGTGATCTATGATTTTATTGGCGATATCAAATTTGCGATTTCCGCCCGCTCCTTTTATCAGGTGAACCCGGAGCAAACGAAAGTTTTATATGATAAAGCACTGGAATATGCGAATTTGAGCGGAGAAGAACAGGTTATCGATGCGTACTGCGGAATTGGCACCATTTCTCTTTTTCTGGCACAGAAAGCAAAAGAAGTGTTCGGCGTTGAAATCGTGCCGGAAGCCATTGAGGATGCGAAGCGGAATGCTGATTTAAATGGCATGACAAATGCTTCATTTGCAGTCGGGAAAGCAGAAGAAGTAATCCCTGACTGGTATAAAAAGGGGAACACCGCAGATGTGCTTGTCGTTGACCCGCCGCGAAAAGGCTGTGATGAAGCTCTGCTGAAAACCATTTTAAGCATGAAGCCAAAGAAAGTCGTCTATGTATCCTGCAACCCGGGAACGCTTGCAAGGGATCTTCGTATTCTGGAGGATGGCGGATACAGGACAATCGAAGTGCAGCCGGTGGACATGTTCCCTCAGACTATGCATTGTGAAGCAGTCGCTGGATTAGAATGGAAAGAGGGCAGCTGACCTATTGGGAAGCTGCTTTTTTAGGTTCTCTCAAGAATTCCCCTGCTTTTTTTCTTATAATTCTGTAAAATATAGTTTATAGAGTTATTAAATGGGGTGAGCTAATTGGTCAATGATTTCCCGATACTTGGCAATGATGGTGAGTCGATTTATTCCAATCCTGATGAATTACTCGATTTGTTCCTGAACTGCACTGCAGATGGGGTTGCCATCATTGATATGGAGAACCGTTTTATAAGGGTAAATCATATGTATACGGTGATTTTTGGCTATACCGAAGCGCAAGTTATTGGCAGAAAGTTTACCGAGTTTCAGAACCCTGAAGAAGTGAAGGAGATTATAAAACTGGTCAAGCTTGGGAAAGTATACAGCAATGTGATCACACAGCGCTATCATCAGGATGGTTCGGTTCTGGATATATCGGTTTCGTATTCTCCCTTCAGAAATTCCAAGGGCAAAATCATCGCCGTTTTGGCTATCTTCCGGGATATGACAGAGTTTAAAAGCATGGAGAGGGAATTAAGAAAAACCAGGGAACTGTACGATTTGATTACGATGAATACGACAGATATGATCAAAGTATTCACAAAGGATCAAACGTTGATCTATGCATCCCCATCTCATGGAAAAGTTTTGGGTTATTCGCCGGTGCAGCTTGTTGGGAAGACCTGCGGCACTGTCATAAACTCTGAGGAAGAGAGAGAAAAGTTTAGCAAGGTATGTCAAAAGCTGCTGGAAACGGGTGAGCCTCAGCTGCTTGAAACAAAGATGGATACCATTAATGGCGAAATCGTTTTCGTTGAGGCAAGCATTTCTCCTATATTAAACGATAAAGGAGAGATTGAATTATTTGTGGCAGTAGGCAGAAACATAACAGACAGAGTTAATAATGATGCGGCTTTGCGTAATTTGGACCGCCTTTCCATTATCGGACAGCTTGCAGCAGGGGTTGCACACGAGATCAGAAATCCGCTGACCTCTTTAAAAGGTTTCTCAAAACTGCTCCAATCCAGCGTTAATCAGGAAAAACAGGATGATTATTTATCCATTATTATGGAAGAGCTTGATCGGATTGATATCATTGTCAATGAGTTCATGTCCCTGGCAAAACCCCAGGCAATTGAGTTTGAGAAAGGGAGCTTAATGTCCATTCTTGAAAGTACGATTAATGTACTTCATCCGCAGGCACTGCTTCACAATGTTCAAATCCATCTCAATCATTTTGAGAATGATATCATGCTATTATGCTCACCTCCCCAGCTGAAGCAAGTGTTTGTCAACTTTTTAAAAAATGCGATTGAAGCTATGCCAAATGGCGGAAATGTATATATTAGTGCTGAAAGAATAGAGAGCAGACGTGTAAGGATTGCTTTTGAAGATGAAGGAGCAGGCATTGATGGTGAAATGCTGAAGTATCTTGGGACCCCTTTTTATACGACAAAAGATAAAGGAATCGGTTTGGGGCTCACAGTCAGCAATAAGATTATTCAGGAGCATCAAGGTTTGATGGCCATTGAAAGTGTTATAGGCAAAGGCACTACGGTGATGGTGGAATTGGATTGTATATAGTGTGTACAGCTCATCTCTTTAGGGGTGGGTTTTTTATTTTCAAAAATAAAATACTGCCTTGCAGCACATGCAAGGCAGTATTTTTAATCTAAAGCATCTTTTAGAACTTCACCCTCCAAGAAGTCCGGAGCTGGTATGTCCAGCAGCTTATAGACAGTTGGGGCAATATCCAGTGTGGTAATCGAGCTAATCCGGTGTTCCTTTTTAAAAGAAGGGCCGTGTGCAAAGAAAACGGCCCTGAGTTCTTTCCGATCAGGATTGCCTCCGTGGCTGCCGAGTTCAATGGCCGGCATATGGGGGCTTGTTAGGCTGCTGCCCATCATATAGCCCCTTGAGCCAAGCAGCAAAATGTCTCCCTGGTTAGGATGCTTATTCTCTTTTTTATTTCCATAGGCAATTTGATAAGGTTTTTCTTCCTTTCTAAAAAGGTAATGGAAAAATTGCTTCGCTGCTTGATTAAAATGGCTGACCTGCCCTTGCACAATGGAATCACCTGCTTCACCTAAATACCCCTTAAGGACTTTCGTCTGGAATTTCGGCTTGATTTTATACTCGCTAAAGAGTTTCTCTACTTGGTCTGCTGCCTTTTCCTTCTCTTTCTTAGTGAGGTTCTCATTCAGATAAATTTGTGCAGCTGACCCGCTGGCCACAGCCATTGCTTTGGAGTACTCCTCATCCACTTTGCCTTTATTATCTGTCTTTAAGAGGCCGGCTTCTTTCAAAAGAGTGTTTGGGGCAAGGATGGTGTGAACTGGCTCCATGCCGTGGTCGGATACAACAAGAAGGTGGTCTTCTCCGCTAAGGCTATCCATCGTCTGTCCAACGACATTATCGGAAAGCTTGTATGCCCATTCAATGTATTTTTTATGTTTTTGAGAATTTTCCTCTGAATACCCAGGCTGCCGTGGATCTGTCAGCAGAAAGTGATGTGATTCATGATCTATTTGAGGTGTATAAAACATCAGCAAATCCGGCTGGTATTCTTCTTTAATATAAAGAGACACATCAGTTGCCCAGCTGACAAAACGTGAACTGATTTCTTCGTACTCTTCTCTAGTAATCCACTTTTTTTCAAAGGCCTTTGTATCATCCTGAACGGGAAAAAAGCCGAATTTTGAAAGCAGCTCCTCTTCAAATCCGTCGGGACCTTCAATGAGGGCTGACGTAACGGCCGTCCGGTAAATGCTTGCTTTCTCAAGGCCAGGGTCAATTTTCAGCTTAAACCAGAATCCTGCAGATTCGCCATCAGCTTCGACAGGAATTGACCCCCATTCGTTGGCATTGACAATGACATCTTTGGGGTCTGCCGAACGATTTTCCGAAAAAATGAAGCGGTTATAGTTGGTCTTTCCATCATCTGAAGTGTCTAAAGCCAGTATATAAATTTCTTTATTCTTTGCTTTTTTTAATGGCAGCTTCAATATAGCTTCCTTTAAAGGGCTAAAGCTGCTTTCTTTGTGCTTCCAGCTCTCTGCTTTTTTGAACTGAAGCTTATCCAGGGAACTCTCTGCCCAGGTTTCGCCATAATAAACTGCGTAATCAGCCTGTGTTCCTGCACTGGGGTTTGATCCGGGAAACAGCACTGTGGCAGTTGTTTTGCCATTTTTTTTTGCCTCTGCCCAAAGCGGGCTTTTATCGAGCGGCTGATGGAAGGCGCTTTCTCCATTTGCCAATTCTTTTTGGGGATCCTGCCACTTATTGCTGACCATGCCGGTTTCCGACGGGGCAGCTCCTGATGCAATTGCCGCATGTGATGGGGCGGTCAGCGATGGGGTTACGGTTTTGGAGTCCTTGGCGGCTACTCCATTCTTCATGAGTGCTTTAATGTGGGGAAGCTTGCCTTTCTTTACATACTCTTTTGTCAGGTCATTTCTCATTCCATCAAATGAAATCAGCACAACCTTGTTTTCCTGTTCAACCCGATCCTCTGCATATCCAGAGGAAGGAAATACAATCGCTCCTATAAAAAAAATAATTATATAAAAATAGTACTTATTCATTATGTTTCCTCCAAGGTGTAAGTAAATTGGTACAAGAGCATATTCCCTGTATTTCTTATAAATAAACAAAAAATCGTCTTTCTGCTGCTAGGGGCACTTAATTGAATGGCAGGAAGAAGGAAGATATGCAGATGCCAAATATACTGACTCCCCCATATTAGCTGATTCAATAGAATCAATAATATTTTTCCAGTCCCAAAAAGGTAGACTGGGAGTTTCCGAATCGATATTTTTAGAGTAGTCTGCAAAATTCGACAGAAATAAATTAAGGATATGGAGGAAAGTATATGGCAATTATAAAAAGTTCATATGGAAAAAGAGCTTTATTAAAAGGGACTGCTGCTGCAGCTATTTTTGCAGGAGGAATCATGTCACCAATAATTCCAGGCTTTTCAAACGAGGCAGTGGCAGAAGCGGCTTCCTATACTTACACAGTGGATGCAACCAGTCTGAATGTCCGTTCAGGCCCCGGAACAAATTACGATCGGATCGGCAGTCTTCCCCAAGGCAGCAGTATACAAGCAATTGAACGCCTTGCCAGCGGCTGGTATAAAATTAACTATAATGGAAAAACAGGCTATGTCAGCGGCCAATACGTCAAAACAAATGAAAAACTTTACCGGGTGGATGCAACATCATTAAATGTCCGAAAAGGTCCGGGATTAAATTACAGCAGTGTCGGCCTTTTAAAAAACGGATCATTATTAATTGTCATACATAAGGAAAGCAACGGCTGGTATAAAATTTCCTACAACGGCAGCACAGGGTATGTAAGCGGTGATTATGTGACAGCTGGTGATCCCCGTCAAGCAAGGATCAATGTACCGCTCATTGCCCAGCGGCCGGAGCTGCCAAGCGGATGTGAAGTAACTTCTCTTGCCATGGCATTGAAATTTTATGGAGTGAATGTAAGCAAAACAACACTTGCAAAAGAAATGCCATATGACTCAACCAAGCTGGTAAGAAATGCGGATGGTTCTATTAAAACCTGGGGGGATCCTGATGTCGGGTTTGTCGGAACACCTTTTGGCAACGGCCATACGATAAACCCGGGACCGCTGAAAAAGCTGCTTGATCAGTATCGTCGAGGCGGTGTAAATCTGACCGGAAAAGATTTTTCAGAAATAGAAAAGGCTGTTTCAGAGGGTAATCCTGTTTTGGCATGGTTTACAATCAGCCATGAAATGCCGAATAATAGAAGCTGGAAAACGCCTGCCGGCAAAACGATCAGTGCACCGACACCATTGCACTGCATTGTCGTAACCGGTGTGGATGCAGATTATGTTTACTTTAATGACAGTGAAGCAGTTCAGAAAGATGTGAAAATGCCTAAGGAGAAGTTCATTAAGATCTACGATGCCATGGGCAAGCGTGCATTGGCTGTAAAATAGCCAGAAAGCATCTGCGGGAAATTTCCGCAGGTGCTTTTTTTGCAGGGAAATATACGTCTCAGGTCTTAGCAAGGATTACTTTTGTGGTCTATGGCGGGCAATCGTGTTATTTTGTATCGTATAACTTGAGAAGTTTTTTAAAAGTGTTTTAATAGATTTAAGGATGTACGCCATTTTTTGCTTTATAGCTCGCACCTGCCCCCTTGAGGGGTCCGGTGGTGGGAACCAAGTCAAAGCCTCCTTGGATGTTCTTCGCAAGAACAAGCGGAGTTGACTTGTTCCGAAGGTGCTCGCGATTTTCTTGCTGAAATATGTCTGTGGATGAAACTTTAGGTTTATAAATAACGTATAAATAAGTAGGACTATGAGTAGGAGTCGATAAATATGAATTCCTTTTTAGCATTTGCTTTTCGTTTGCTGACGGCTGTTCCTTTGTCTGTCAGCGTTTGGCTGGCTAGTTACTTTGCATTCGGGCAAACTTTCATTTTGTCAGGGATATATGGAGCCGGAGCCGGGCTTCTTACTTATTGGGCAGGGGGATTGATTCAGCGCCGCCGCTTTTTGAAAAAGCATGGATTGACGAAAAGGGAATACCAATACATTAAGCGAAATCTTGATGAGGCGCGCCGCAAGATAACCCGTTTGCATAAAGCGATGTTCTCGATTCGGCATTTCCCGACGCTGAAGCAGAGGATGGAGTTCATGAGGGTGACGAGAAGGATTTACAGACTGACCAGGAGTGAGCCGAAACGTTTTTACCAGGCCGAGAAGTTTTACTTTTCTCATCTGGATTCCGCAGTGGAGCTGGCGGAAAAGTATGTCTTTCTGTCTTCCCAGCCGAGAAAATCCCGTGAACTGGATCAGTCCCTCCAGGAGACCAGACGTACACTCGATGCACTTACCCATCATGTGGAGGAAGATCTTCACAGGGTTATAGCTGAAGATATTGATCAGCTTCATCTTGAAATTGATGTTGCCAAGAATTCGATTGAGAAGATAAAAGATTCAAGAATTCATGATGAAAGCAGGAGATTAAAATGACTGAAGATAAACCGTCCCTGTTAAAAAACACTAATTTATTGGATGATCTGATGGCAGATCCTTTTGGGGAAAAGCAGGATGCAGCTCCCTCGCCATTGCAATCGGAAAAGCGGACAAGGCTGATCGATGTGATTCCGGAAGAAAACCGGGAAAAAGCCTATCAGCTTGCAAAGCAAATCGATCCTGCCAATCACCAGGCGATGATCTCATACGGAACACCGGCTCAATCAAAGCTGCTGACGTTTTCTCATACAATGCTTGAGCATGTTCAGAAAAAAGATGTTGGTGAAGTGGGAACAATCATCAATGATCTGATGAAGAAATTCAATGATGTGAATCCGGATGAGCTGAAGCCGGAGAAATCAACCTTTTTTGCGCGTATGTTTGGAAAGATATCCGGCTCTGTTCAGGAGGTCTTATCCAAATACCAAAAAACAGGTGCTCAGATTGACCGCATCAGCGTCAAACTGGAAAGAAGCAAGAATGCACTTCTTTCCGACATTGTCATGTTAGATAAGCTATACGAAAATAATAAAGAGTATTTTCATGCTTTAAATGTATATATTGCAGCAGGTGAACTGAAGCTTGAAGAGCTTCATGAAAAGACGATTCCCGAGCTGAAGAAGAAGGCAGAAGAGTCGAATGACCAGATGAAGTTCCAGGAAGTGAACGATATGATGCAGTTTGCCGACCGCCTGGATAAGCGCCTTTATGACTTGAAGCTTAGCCGTGAAATAACGATTCAAAGCGCACCGCAGATCCGCCTTATACAGAATACCAATCAGGCATTGGTTGAGAAAATTCAGTCATCCATCATGACGGCTATCCCGCTTTGGAAAAACCAGGTGGCCATCGCCTTGACACTGCTTCGCCAGCGCCATGCTGTCGAAGCCCAGAAGAAGGTCTCGAAAACAACTAATGATCTTCTTTTGAAAAATGCCGAAATGCTGAAAATGAATACAATTGAAACAGCACGTGAGAATGAGCGGGGCCTTGTCGACATTGAAACGTTAAAGAAAACACAGGAGAACCTGATTTCCACTCTTGAAGAAACCCTTAGAATCCAGGAGGAGGGCCGCCATAAACGCCGGCAGGCAGAACACGACCTGGCCAATATGGAAAATGATTTGAGGCAGAAGCTGCTGGAGATTAAGGGGAAATAGCAGGGTTAAAAAAGAGCGATGTACAATCAAACGTTTGATTGAACATCGCTCTTTACTGTTTAAACTGTTAATCCAGCCTCAGGGGCAGATGTATTTTTTCTTACTGGCAGCTTGATGACAGCTTCTGTTCCTTTCCCTTTTTTACTATTGAAATAAATGGAACCATTATGGGATTGGACAATTTTGAAACTGACTGTAAGTCCGAGGCCAGTTCCTTTCTCCTTGGATGAATAGAAAGGTTCACCAATCCTGTTAAGGCGTTCTTCCGACATGCCGCAGCCATTATCCTTAACCAGGATAGTCAGCTGCCGGTCTTCCGCCTGCAGCGTAACCGTTACTTTACCGCCATCACTTGATGCTTCAATGGCATTTTTTATTATATTAATAAATAGCTGCTTTAGCTGATTTGGTTCACATTCAATCATATACACATCCGATTTTAATAGAAATTCGATCTGGACATTGTGCATGCTGGCTTCTGTTTTTAAAAGCGAAATGACATTAAAAAGGATTTTCTGAACATCCGCTTTTGTAAAACAAATATCCTGAGGCTTGGCAAGGAGCAGCAGCTCGCCGACAATATGGTTGATCCGGTCCAGCTCCTCCTGCATGATCTGATAATAGAATTGATGCTTTTCATCTTCCAGCTGCATGAGCTGCACGAAGCCTTTTAAAGATGTCAGCGGATTTCTGATTTCATGCGCCACACTGGCAGACAGCTCTCCAACCACAGAAAGCTTTTCGGTGCGGCGCAGTCTTTCTTCAGCTTGCCGCAGCTTTGTCACATCTTTTCCATAGCCGATGATTCCGGCAATTTGACCGTTCACAATGAGCGGAAGTGCGGTGCATTGGATAGTGAGCTTGCTGCCATTTTTATGATTGAACTCAAATTCGCAGGTTTTGGGCTGTTTATCCTTAAGGATGCCTTTAAAGCCTTTAATGGCCTTCATTTTATAAGGAGCTGGTATGATTTCATTAATGCTCTTACCCAATGTCTCATCAGGACTGTATCCTGTTACCGCTTTGAATTGGGGATTTACTTTCGTGATGGTGCCATGAAGGTCTGTCATAAAGACAATTTCAGTATTATATTCAAACAAGGATTTATATTGCTGCTGGCTTTCGGCAAGAAGCTTTTCCACATGCTTTCTTTCTGTAATATCTCTGCCGATTATGACGAGACCCTGACGGCTTCCATCTGCATGGAAGAGCGGTACCTTAATCGTATCAAACGTTTTTTCTGTTCCGTCCTGCAATGGGATGACTTCTTCCAGACGGGTAATTTTGCCGTTTTTCCAGGCTTCCTCATCTGATGTTTCACAGTAGCGCAGTGCGTCTGCATAAAAATCTGTGTACTCGGCCAGTTCAGAATCCCTTTTGCCTTTATAATCGACATTTTCAAGATTGAACAATTTGAGTCCAAATTCATTGGACTCGATCCAGCGGCCATGGCCGTCTTTGAAATTGACAAAATCCACCATGGAGTTAATTAAAGTGGAAAGACGTTTTTCATCTTCCCTTGAGGCAATAAGCTCATCTCTTTTGCCAATAAAATAATAGAGCAGCCAGCCTGTAACGATAATGTACAGAAACTCTTTTGCTCTAAAAAGGAAGCTGACAAGAGAAGAGGGCTCCAGCATATGCAAAAGGTAGTTCGTTCCGAATACCCAAATAAGGCTGATGATCACATATAAGCCCAATAACCATTTTTTATTCATTAGCTTATATTTCTCCTGTTCTCTATCTGGCTGAAAAAAGAGCTGGAATTCAGTCAAATAGTATTTTTTCGCTGTATAATAAAAGAATATAAGTTGCATATACAAATTATTTACAGTTTCTATTCTATATGATTTTAGTAGAGTCTTCTAGTGCCTAGAAAATAGTAAAACCATATTATAAGGGAATTAGAAAGGGAAGAACAAGCATGTATCTTACCATTAAAGAAACCGCAGAATATTTATCTTACCCTGAGTCATATGTAGAAAGCTTGATTCAGCAAAAGAAAATACGCGCCATTTATGATGGAGAACAGTATTTAATATATAAGGAACAATTTAGTGCCCATATAAAGCAGGTGGAAAAATACAGGGAGCTGGTGGAAGAAATACTAAATGAGCCGATACCGGAGGATCGGGATATCAAAGATGAAGATTAAATTGGACAATTTTCCTGAAATCACATTATTTTACAATTATTATTAAATTAGATAACATATAAGTAAATAATGTGTTGAAGGAGGAAGTATGGATGTTTGATATCTTAATTGTAGGTGCAGGCCCTGCTGGTGCAAGTGCTGCGCTATTTGCTGCAAAAGCGGGCAAGAAGGTAGTGGTTGTGGACAATGATAAAAGCATGACTAAACGTGCCTGGGTAGAAAATCATTATGGCCTTATGGAAATTACTGGACCGGAACTGATTGAAACAGGCAAAAAGCAAGCAGCTAAGTTTGGGGCAGAGATCGCAGAAGGAACTGTTGATAACATTGAAAAAGCTGAAGGAATTTTTACAATAACAGCAGGAGAAAAATCGTACTCAGCGAAGCATGTGATTTTAGCAGCTGGCGTATCTACTGATTTAGCAGAAAAAGCCGGTTTGAAGACTAAAGCAGGCACCGAGCCGCGCATTAAAACGGTTCTGGATGTAGATGCTGACGGCAAGACGAATGTCGATGGCATTTGGGCAGCCGGAACCGTTGCAGGAGTTAGCGTCCATACAATCATTACAGCTGGAGACGGTGCAAAAGTTGCAATTAACGTAATCAGTGAATTGAACGGCGAGCGCTATGTGGACCACGATATAATGAAATAAAGAAGGAAAGAAGGCGTACCTGGGGTGGGGCAGCCTTCTTTTTTTGTCTATTTTTCCTATTAGATATTTACTAATATTGACAATATACCCAAAATATAGATGATTGTACCTACTGTACTCTAGTATCTTGTACCCTTATAAGAGTTTTCGAAACATTATAAAATTTAATGAGCGGAATCTATTATTCTATTGGAGGTACTAGATGAGAAAACCAATTTTAAAAGTGGCATTAGCTTCGACTCTTATCTTTGGAGCTATTGGGACACAGGCAGTTTTTGCACATCCGTCAGACGTTAAACAGACTCAGCCTGTAAATGTATTCGACAAGAAGGTAGTCAATCAAATTAATGCAGAGAATATCTATAATAATATTGATTATCTTTCACAAACCCCGCGTGTAGCCGGTACGGAATCGGAGTATAACGCTGTTCAGTATATTAAAAGCCAATTCGAATCCTATGGCTATGAAACAGAGATTCAGCCATTCACTTTTTATGGATATACTCCTCCGAGCAGTATGGAAGTGACTATTGATGGCTATGGAGGAGAACTGCAGCCAAGATCCTTTACCTATTCAGTCAATGGGGATGTGAGCGGGGAGCTGGCATTTGCTGGGCTAGGCACACAGGAAGAACTGGAACGCGTTGATCTCACAGGCAAAATTGCTCTTATCCAGCGCGGTTCCATTTCTTTTGCCGAGAAAGTTTTAAATGCAGCAGAAAAAGGGGCTGCCGGAGTAGTTATTTTTAATAATGCAGAGGGTCCATTAAGCGGTACGCTTGGAGCTCATAATGAAGAATATGTTCCGGCGTTAGCCCTGTCAAAAGCAGAAGGTGAGGCAATTCTTGCATTGCTGGAGAGCGGTGAAACTTTATCAGCATCCCTATCCATTGAAGGTGCGGATGCAGGAGAAAAGGTTTCCCACAACGTGATTGCCACAAAGAAACCAACCAACAATAAGAAAGCAAACGATGACATTATTGTGGTTGGGTCACACCATGATTCTGTAGCAGGGGCTCCTGGAGCGAATGATGATGCTTCCGGAACAGCGATGACATTAGAGCTGGCACGCGTATTCAAGGATATTCCGACAGATACGGAGATCCGCTTTGCAACATTCGGTGCAGAAGAGCTGGGATTGATTGGATCTTATCATTATGTTGACAGTCTTTCTGACGACGAAATCAGCAGAACCATTGCAAACTTTAATCTTGATATGGTGGGAAGCAAGGATGCAGGCGATTTAGTAATGATGACTTTGGATGGAGAAGAAAATCTTGTAACAGAACTTTCTCAAGCATCCAGTGAAAGGCTGAACGGTGAGCCGACCCCAGTATACCAGGGAGGCAGAAGTGACCATGTGCCTTTTGCCGAAGCAGGCATTGCAGCCGCGTTATTCATTCACAGCCCAACTGAACCATGGTACCACTCTCCAGAAGACACAATTGATAAAATCAGCAAAGAAAAGCTTCAGGATGTAGCGGAGGTTGTAGGTGCTGCCATTTATGATAAGGCGCGTTTTGATAACATGGGCCCTAAACCGAAAAAGCAGCATAAAATGAAAGCAGCACCTGAAATGGTTCACGAGTTAGATGTAAAATAAGCAGAAGAGCAGCCGTTCCTTTGATGGGAGGCTGCTCTTGCTATTATACAGCTGCTTTGCGCTTTTCACGGTTGTTCATCCACCGAAAAACCCTGGTATGCCAACAGTCCAGATGGGTGTTTTTCATGCCATCACTTTCATATTTAAAGCCTTAAAAAGTCATCTTCCCATTTGAAATATGATAAAATGATACAAATTATGAACTTGGATTTTCTGGAAAGAAGGATCGATGTGAAAAACATAAAAACATACATTCTCCTCATTTCCATCATGGCTTTATGGGGATTGAATGTGAGCATTATAAAAATTCTTGTCAGTTATTTTCCTCCGGTTTCGATTACTTCTTTGCGAATACTAACTGCGGGTATAACCGTATTTTTGATATTAAGCATAATGGGGAAAGTAAGAAAGCCGAGCCGGAAGGAAATCTCGTACATTGTATTTGGCGGCCTTTTAAGTGTTGTCAGCCACCATCTTTTTCTGGCTATAGGCTTAACGGGAACAAGTGCGGTGAATGGGGGGCTTATTCTAGGTGCAGGTCCGCTCTTAACAGCCATACTGTCTTCCATTCTGCTGCGCAATAAGCCTACAGGCATCCAGGTTCTGGGTTTTCTGCTTGGGGGTGCAGGCGTGACCTTTATTGTCCTTTCAGGAAATAAAGGGATATCGAGCTTAACTCCAGGAGATTTCTTTGTGTTCCTGTCCATTCTTTCACAGGCTCTTAGCTTCATTGTAATCAGCAAGGCTTCGAAAACGCTTGATCCGCGATTGCTGACAGGCTATATGCTGATTTTTGGAGGGGTGATCCTTTTTGTAATGGCCAGCATAATGGAACCCGGCGGACTTAAGGGTATAACCGAAGCCCCAGCCTATGTTTGGGCTGCATTTGCCGCATCTGCCGTATTGGCAACAGCTATCGGCCATATGGTTTATAACACAGCCATCCGTAATATTGGGCCTGCAGAAGCCAGTATATTTTTGAACCTGAATACCTTTTTCTCATTGGCAGGCTCAGCGTTCATTCTTGGTGAAGTAATTACTATAAACCATATGCTCGGGCTGGTTCTTATTGTGGGAGGTGTCATTTCAGGATCCGGAGCATTGGAGGAATTAGTATTCAGGAAGCGGAGAAAAGAAAATAGCCAGTATATGTAAAGTGGTCTCTTGACATAGGGATCACTTTTTTTTGCAAAAAGTGGAATAGGAGAAAAGGTGTATTCGAAGTCTGGTAAGGGGAATAGAGAGGATATAGAGAGAGGAGGAGCATTGATGTATTTATCAATAACAGTAAAAATGGCTGTTGGGCTAGTTGCCTTGTTAGCTGTTACCCGAATTCTTGGAAAGAAGGAGCTTTCACAGGTAACTCCGTTTGATTTTGTTTATGCGGTTGTTCTTGGAGGGATTATTGAGGAAACCATTTATGATGAAAAAATAACAACGCTGCAGGTGATCTATTCGGCTTTATTGTGGGGAGCATTTATTTACATTATTGAAATTCTGGCAAAAAAGAAAAATATATTCAGGGCGATTTTAAAGGGAAGGGAGTCGGTCCTTGTCAAGGATGGCAAGCTGAATGTGAAGGAGATGGAGAAAAACCATCTTGAAATGGAACAGCTGAGAACAATGCTGCGCCAAAAAGGAATATTCAGCATGAATGAAGTTAAATACGCTTACCTTGAGACCAATGGCGGCTTAAGTGTAATGAAATACCAAAAACAAGAGCCTGTCACTCCTGAATTGATGAAACTTGAGGTGAAGGAAAAGAAACCTTCAACTTTACTGATTGATGAAGGAGAAGTAGTGGAAGACGGCATTAAATTACTGGGGAAAGATGGGGATTGGCTGAGGGAGTCTATTAAAACGGAAGGCTACCATAATATCAAAGATATTTTCTGTGCAGAGTGGTCGGAAGAAGAAGGGTTTTATATCGTATCTTATAAAAAATGAGCCTTGCGAATGCTGCAAGGCTCTCTTTATTAATATCCCTTTTTATAATCTACCTGATTAATGCCGGGATTACCGCTGTTTATGTACTCTTTTAAATTAGGAATGAATATATCTTCAATCACACGCTTGGTATAGTATTCCGTCGATCCGGCAGTATGCGGGGTAATGATGACATTATCCTGTTCCCATAGCGGGCTGTCTTCAGAAAGCGGTTCTTTTTCAAATACATCCAGCCCTGCACCGGCAATCTGTCCGTTCTGCAGTGCGGCAATCAAATCTGTTTCTTTTACAATTTCACCCCGGCCGATATTGATGAAGAAAGCAGTGTCCTTCATGCGGGTAAACTGTTCGGCTCCGAATAGCTGCCGTGTTTCCTGTGTAAGCGGAAGTGTGACGACAACATAGTCACATCGAGGCAGCACATCGTTCAACTGGCTGGAAGTATACATTTCATCTATATACTCTTCAGGTTTTCCGGAGTGTCGAACCCCAATAACCTTCATACCGAATGCTTTGGCAATCCTGGCAGTTTCCTTCCCGATGGCTCCGGTGCCAATCATGCCGATGGTTTTATTGTGAATTTCAAGCTTCATTCCAGAATGGTGCCATACCTTAGCTTGCTGATTTTTTACATATGTATGGATTTTGCGGGTGAGCCCAAGCATTAATGCGAAAATCGTTTCTGAAATGGGGTTAGCATGTACGCCATTTGCGCTGGTAATCTGGATGCCCTGTGATTCCATTTCTGCCAGGGGCAGAGAATCGACCCCGGCACTCCAGGACTGGAACCAGCGAAGATTGCTGTTTCCCTCAAGGACCATCTCTTTTAGTTCCTTTTTCCAGCCGGCGATCACTTCGGCTTCTTTCAGCTCATTGTGCCAGTTTGCTGAATCTTTTCCGGATATGAGCTCCCAATCGGGGATGATTTCTTTAATTTTATCAATCTGTGAGGGTTCCAGATCATGTGTGACGATACAGGTTCTATTTGACATGTGTGTTCCTCCAAATTTTATTTTTTGAAAAGTCGGTAAATATATCATAGTCTATAAAACTATAAATGTGAACTTTTCGAATAAAATAGCTATCATAAGATAAATAAGTTTGTTGAGGTTGAGCGGTACGGAAACAAAAAGCCCCCGGGCGATGGACCCGGGGGCTTAATTATCTATTAAGAGGGCTGAAACCCTATTAATTTTGCTTTCTTATCAACGCCGAGTGTCTGTTTATCCGGGAAGGTAATGACAGAACTGATATAATCCCAGCGGATCAGAAAATGGGTGACGCAATCTTCTTCCTTCTGCTGTTCTTCTGGGATGTCGGTACCGTCTTCCTCTTTGACCATAGTGCGTTTGAAGCAAGGATTCTCAACCCATATTCCCATGCTTTCTGTTTTGATCAGTTTAACAAGGTACCATTCATCGGGCTGATAAATGCCTGTGATGGAGCCGACGAGATCATTTGGGAAGTTCTTGAATTTTATTTGAATTTTTTGTCCTGTAAAGTTTTCAAGATGCATATATGAACCTCCTGAACTATTAAAATTCGTTTTATTATACTCTTCCTTTTTTTGATTGTTTTAAACATCAAAAAAGCAAGATCCACCCGATTTGGTGAACCTCGCTTTTTTATTGTTTACCAGAAAATTAAAAAATCGCAACGTGTAAATAAGTTTGAGGATAAGTTTATTCACGGCTGGCTCACAGCGCCTGCCCCCTCGAGGTGTCAGGGGTGAGCGAGGCGCTTACACTTTTGTTTTTAGCCTTCCCCGTCTACATATTTTCCGTGATCAGGAACGGCAATTTCATCAAAATCATTTACGAGCTTGGCGAGGCTTTCCCTTAATACAGCAGCAGCCATTGGAATGCCATGACCGGTGATGGCGACATCTGGCTGAAGGGCTTCGAGTTTCTGTACGGAAGTCCGGGCAGAATCCCAATCAGTTGTGAGGTAGCGGGGCGGGCCGCTGATTTCCTGTTCCTGGGTGAGCACACTATATAAGGACTCCTGCTTCACTGTTACGAAAGCGTCACCTGCAATCAGCACGCGATCCGACTCCCTGAATAAGGAAACATGGCCGGGAGTATGACCTGGTGTGTGAATCCATATCCATCCTTCCATATGGGGAACATTTCCGTCTTCAGGGAAAGGCTGAATATGGGTATCGAGATCAATGCCTTCATGCGGAAAAGTGGGGGACATCTTTGCGACAAGTCCGCCTTCAACACTCGCGTCAGGTTTTGGGTAATCCTGCTGTCCTGTTAAGAATGGCATTTCGAGTGTATGAGCGTATACAGGAACTTGCCAGTGCTCAACTAAATCAATAATTGCACCAACATGGTCAAAGTGGCCATGTGTAAGAATAATGGCTTTCGGTCTTGCGTTCTCTCCAAAGAGTTCTTCCGCCGCATCCATAATTTTTTCTGCAGATTTTGGCATGCCTGCGTCAACCAGAACCCAGTCGCCGGGCTTTTCTGATATTCGCACAAAACAAACATTCACAATCTGAACTGTCAGGCAGTAGACTCCATCCGCTTCATTAACAATCATTCCGCTCGTGGAGGAAGTCATGGGCATATAGCGTTCAGTAGATGAACTTTCCTTCAAGGATATTACCTCCTTAGTAATTTTAGAAATAACAGGGCATTTATCTTTTTGAGTATACCCGCATGTGAACTTTGTATGCGGCATATTCAGGAGGAGTAGGGAATAAATGCAAAAAAGCTCTGCCTGAAATTCGGCAGAGCTTGGGTACATTATATATTAAGATAGAAATTCATGCGGGTTTAAACCGAGTTCCATGCAGATCTCTGTAACAGCCTGTTTTTCATTTTGATCAAAGTTCCCGTCGGCATATCCGATCGCGATGCAATAACGGGCTACGAGGCGGGCGATCTCAGGCTTATTTCTTACCCGGCCAACTGCTTTAAAGGCTTCGGCCCGCCCGATGATCGGGTCCATTTCAATCCGCTGTACGAACATATTGAATTGCTGTATCACTTTTTGTGTATCAAACACTTTTAATTCCTGGCTGCTGTTTACAAACTCGACCATCTTTTGACGTTCAGTTGGATCAAGCCTGCCATCTGCCATGCCGACAAGGGCGCATGAAGCTACAACGGCGTCCAGGACATCCTGGCTCTTGAATCGTGTAAACAGCTCCTGGGCACGGCGCTTTTGGTCATTGGCCCATTGTGCGTAATCCTTCTGATTAGGTGACCATGAATTACCGCAGGAATTACAGGTGAGCTTCAGCTGGTTTTTTCCAATAAAGCCGCCAAGAAGTCCTACAGGCCCAAGGATGAGTCCTCCAATCGCCGCTTTTCCAAGGCCAAATCCTTTTTGGCCGGTCCGGATGTTAGTGGATCCGCAGCGGGTGCAGGCGATATTTCCATCTGTATAGGATTGAGCCTGGACCGGCTGCCCAATACCTGTCTGCCCGCCAAATGATGGCTGCGAAGGTAGCGTGTTATAAGAAGTCTGATTGTAGGCAGGCTGGCCAAAGGACGGTGAGTTGTATCCTGATTGTGCCTGCTGGCTATATTGCTGCTGGTTTTGTTGAGGACTGAATCCTTGAGCTGGCTGCTGATATTGACCCTGGCTGAATGAGTGCTGCTGACTTGGAGCAGGCTCATCATCTACGGAAACACCGAAGTTGCGGCAAAGGGCAGCTAATCCACCCTGGAATCCACTTGCAATGGCATTGAATTTCCACTCGCCATTGTGACGGTAAAGCTCTGCAGCGACGATTGCTGTTTCAACAGTAAAATCGCGCCCAAGGTCGAAGCGGAGAAGCTCTTCATTTGTCATGGCATTAAAAATTCTCACATAAGCATTGGAAACTTGTCCAAAGCTCTGTCCTTTCATCTGGGCATCATGAATGGTAATAGTAAAAGCAATTCGATGGATATGCTGCGGCACCTTATGTAACTCGATGCGGATTTGCTCATCATCCCCGGCACCTGCCCCAGTTCTATTATCACTGCTGTAAAGGATGGATCCGTTTCCGCCGGATGGATTATTATAAAACACAAAGTCACTATCACTTTGCACTTTGCCGGATGCACCTGTTAAAAAGGCTGAAGCGTCCAGGTCATATTGCGATTGATTATGGCTGACATCCCAGCCCAATCCTGCCATCACAACCTGCAAACCAGGATTGGTTTTGGTCAAATCTACTTTTTGTCCCTTGCTCAATCGAACTCCCACAGATTTCACTCCTAATTTGTTTTTATACTTAGAATTAAAAACTTTGTACTTTAAAAACTGTCTAGCTCCAGCGCCTACCCCCTCGAGGTCACAAGCCTGTCTAGTTGCGGCTCCTAGGGACGAAAGACTAGCCAATCCCTTCCAGAAGGGAAGAACACCTTCTTGCAGGGCTCGTCTTATGCTTGTCGTCCCCTCCACATTTCGGACAATCCTCCCAAAAGGGCAAAAAACGCCTTTCCGGAAGGCTTGTCTTGTGCTTGCCGGGGGGGCAAGGCGCTTCCGCTTTTCTTTTTATACGTTCTGAGAAGAAAGAAGTTTCATAGTTTTCATTATAAGGGAATTGGAAGCGAAGGGAAACTTGAGCGGCTATTCTGAGGATGAAAAAAATGGTTTTGGGGCAGGCCGTAGAATAGAATATTAATAATGATGTTGTTGACTTAGGAGGAGATAATTTGAATAAAAGAGCAAAAGTCTTTGCACACCGCGGCGTCAGCGGACATTTTCCAGAAAACACGATGGCCGCCTTCCAGGCCGCATTGGAGGCAGGGGCAGATGGAATTGAATTGGATGTGCAGATGGCGAAGGATGGAAAGCTGGTAATCATTCACGATGAAACTGTGGATAGAACAACGGGCGGCACCGGTTATATAAAGGACATGACCTTTGAAGAAATCCTGCGGCTTGATGCAGGGAGCTGGTTTGGGAATGTTAACACCGGCGAAACAATTCCGGATCTGGAGCAGCTTTTACAATGGGCAGTTAGGGAAGGCAACGAACTGCTGATTAATATTGAATTGAAAAATGATTTGATTGAATATCCCGGGATGGAAGAAAAGGTTATTGATCTTATTCTAAATTATAAATTGGAACAGCGTGTCATAATATCATCTTTCAATCCAGAGAGTCTGAAAAGAGTCCGGGACTTGCATGCCACTTTGCAGACGGGCTATTTGATTGAAGGCATCCCTGAAAACACACTCGAAATGGCAAAAAAAATAGGGGCAAACAGCATTCATTGTGAAGAGGGGTTTGCTCTATCGGAGTTTGGGAGGGAAGCAAAAGAAGCAGGGTTTCCGTTGCGGGTATATACCGTAAATGATGAAACCCGCAGCGGATTGTTAAATAATGCCGGAGTCGAAGTGATTATGACCGATTTTCCGGAAAGGTTTTTGTAATAAAGAGTTTATTGCCTATGTAAATTCCGTTTATCTCCGAGACATTTGATATATCCGTGAAAATATCAAGATATTCGCGAAATTCAGAATATATTCACGTAAACAAAAATTCCGCTAAAATTAGGATTTATCAGACATTCGGATATAAACACGAATTCGAATGCCATGCAGCAGAATGCCATCAAAAAAACAAGCGCGGATCTCCAGCGCTTGTTTTTAGTTAACTCTACCAAAGTACAGGTTTGGCCACCATGAACCAGAGCATGAGCATTAATAGAAAAAGGTAAATCCAGACTGAGCGGGTAAGTTTCCTGACAAGAAACTGCTGATCTGCTCCAGGCGCATCAAATTTCTTCAGAACGGGAGAAAAGGCTCGGGCGAGAAAAAAGACAGAGCCTCCCATTACCGCCAGGGTCGCAACGATCCAGGATGTCGTCCAGCCCCAATGGCTGTTCACGATAAGAAGGACACCCGAGCCTACAAGTACATGTCCTGCATGCTTGACAAGGCGCACGGATGTCCTGAAGATGCTTATGTATGCCTGCTGAACCCCGGGCTCAGCCGATTCCAATTTATTGACGATTGGAATCAGAACAAAAAATGGGCCAACAGAAAGTATGGCACTGCTGACATGGATGTACAGCAGTATTCGGTACAGTATGTCCATTCCGGCAGATTACTTCTTCACTGCGCTGAATTCATGAACCCATACACGCATCTGCGGAAGCCATGGCATTCCCGGATGCATGGAAAGAATGGATTGTTTGTAGTCTTCCAAGCTTTCGAAGCCTTCCTGGCGGGCATGCTCGTCTGTTAATTCACCAAGGGATTGGGAATAAACTTTATTTACAACAAAGTCCTGGCCTTCAAGTGTCATGATTTCCCCGACATCAGCATATCTGCCATTACGGCGTGTGGCTGTTTTTTTTCCTGCAAGAACCTTCTCCACGTCCTCTTTAACTGTGACCATTCTGTCTACGGAACAGGTTTTTGGCGGTAATGTATTTGGATCATGCTGATTTGACATTATGCTATTCCTCCTTATGTAAATGCTTACCTTTTAAACCTTACCATATTTTCAAGCCGGAAGGTAGCTGTGTTTAAGAGCAGTTTTTATAAAAAAGGCTTGAGGAAATTCTTCCTCAAGCCTAAAAATTACTTTAACTTAAATGAACTCTTCAGTGATACAATCCTGTTAAAAACAGGTTTTTCTGCTGTTGTGTGTTTCGGGTCGACATTGAAATACCCATGGCGGAAGAATTGGAATTTATCCTGGGCTTTTACATCCTTCATGTTAGGTTCAATGAAACCATTAACAATTTCAAGTGAGTTCGGGTTCACGTAGTCAAGGAACGTTTTTCCTTCAGCATCGCTTTCAGCAGCATCATCTGTGTCTGCCTCAGCGTTCTGATCGGCATCTTCGTCAAGAATCAATGGCTCGTATAAACGGAATTCAGCCGGAATAGCACTCTTTGCATCCACCCAGTGAAGGGTACCCTTCACTTTTCGTCCTGTAAAGCCTGTTCCGCTCTTTGTTTCTGGGTCATATGTGCAATGCAGCTCAACAACATTGCCATCCTCGTCCTTGATGACTTCGTTGCACTTGATGAAGTAAGCATGCTTTAAGCGTACTTCATTGCCAGGGAAGAGGCGGAAATATTTTTTCGGAGGATCTTCCATGAAATCGTCCTGTTCTACAAAAATCTCTCTCGAGAAAGGAATTTGGCGTATGCCCATCTCCGGGTTTTCTGGATTGATTTCCGCATCAAGCATTTCAGTCTGATCTTCCGGGTAGTTCGTGATCACAACCTTTAACGGGCGAAGCACACCCATTGTACGAGGGGCTTTTAATTTCAGGTCTTCGCGGACATAATGCTCAAGCATAGCTTCATCCACCACACCGGAACCTTTTGAAACACCCGTTTCTTTTACGAACTCGCGGATTGCTTCCGGAGTATAGCCCTTGCGTCTTAGACCGGAAATCGTCGGCATGCGCGGGTCATCCCAGCCGTCAACATAATTCTCTTCCACAAGCTGCTTCAGTTTTCTTTTGCTCATAACTGTATTAGAAATATTCAGGCGGCCAAACTCGATTTGCTGCGGTGTGCTTTCCATTTCACACTCTGCGACAACCCAGTTATATAGCGGACGCTGGTCTTCAAACTCGGTTGTGCATAAGGAATGGGTAACCCCCTCGATTGCATCCTCAAGCGGATGGGCAAAAGCATACATCGGATAGATGCACCACGTATCACCCGTATTATGGTGAGTTGTATGTGAAACACGATAGATAACCGGATCACGCAAGTTCAGGTTCGGTGATGACATGTCGATCTTTGCTCTAAGAACTTTTGCTCCATTTTCGAATTCCCCGCCCCGCATACGTTCAAATAAATCAAGATTCTCTTCAACTGAACGGCTGCGGTATGGGCTTTCTTTTCCAGGTTCTGTCAGCGTTCCGCGGTATTGGCGGATCTCTTCCTGGCTTAAGTCATCCACATATGCCTTTCCTTTCTTGATTAAAAGAACTGCACGGTTATACATTTCCTCGAAATAATTCGAAGCAAAGTGAAGCTCCTCCCACTCGTAGCCAAGCCATTTAACATCTTCTTTAATGGCATCCACAAATTCCTGATCTTCCTTTAGCGGGTTCGTATCATCAAAACGGAGGTTCGTCTTGCCATTAAAATCATCTGCCAGGCCGAAGTTGATGACAATCGATTTGGCATGTCCGATATGAAGATAGCCGTTCGGCTCAGGCGGGAAACGGGTAATAACCTCTTTACGCTTTCCCGATTCCAGATCCTCTTTAATAATCGTTCGTATAAAATTTGAATTGTTTTCCAAACCGGTATCAGCCTTTCTGTTTATGTAGTTAGTACTTATTTTAATAAGTTCGGGAAGGAAAATAAAGCGAAACTTCCCTTTGCTGCGCTCCTGCCGCTTGCTTTTTGTTTAGAGGGCAATGCTGCTTATTTCTTTATTCATTCTATCTATTATAAACAAGACGATGCTGGAAAAAAAGTTTTTCTGAAGACTGGATGCGAAGTTTTACAAAAATGTTAAATATTTTCAAATAAGGAGGGATAGAGTGGGGTGGGAAGAATACCTCTTATTAGGAATTAATCTATTGAATGGAGGAATGAACCTTGTCTGAAAAGTATCCGATTATAGAAGGCGCAGAACCTTTTTATTATGAAGGAAATGAGATTGGGATTTTGGTTTCACATGGCTTTACCGGTTCAACTCAAAGCATGCGTCCGCTTGGGGAAGCTTATGCAAATGCAGGGTATACGGTCTGTGGTCCACGCTTGCGGGGACATGGCACTCATTATGAAGAAATGGAAACAACGACCTATCAGGATTGGATTCATTCTGTTGAAGAAGGCTATCAGTGGCTGAAAGAGCGCTGCAGTACGATATTCGTTACAGGTCTGTCGATGGGCGGCACCCTGACATTGTATATGGCCGAGAAATATCCGGAGATTAAGGGGATTATCCCGATTAATGCAGCAATTGAGATTTCTGATATGGAGGCAGCAGCCAGCCTGGAGGATGTCCGCTTCCTTGATGCAATTGGTTCAGACATTAAAAACCCTGATATAAAAGAGCTTGCCTATGAAAAGACACCGGTTAAATCGATTGGTGAAATAACGGAACTGATGAAGAAGGTCAAAGGCGATTTAGAAAAAGTGAATTGTCCTGCGCTGATTTTTGTCTCAAAAGAAGATCATGTAGTTCCGCCTTCCAATTCGCAGGAAATATACAGCAGCATTAAATCGGCTGCAAAGGAATTGGTCACCCTGGACAACAGCTATCATGTGGCAACACTGGATAACGATCAGGACATCATTATAGAAAGAACACTGCATTTTCTGCAGCGGGTACTGGAAACAAGCAGTCTGCAGGGGTGATGGGGGAGCTTAATCTGGCTCCTTTTTTTTATGGACTTTATTATAGAAGATTTTCATTGTCTTAATAAAGTTCTACCCCTTGATATGATGCAAAATTCCCGTTCCTTTTTCCAATCAGTTATGGTAGTATTTAGTGATGCGAAATAATTAACTGATTTATTCTGGAGATAAAAGGAAAGCGGGGGATGCAGTTGGTAAGGGCTGTAAAAGAGACTTTATGGACCAAGTCTTTCATAATGCTGATGATCGGGAATTTATTTGTCTTTATGTCGTTTCAGATGCTGATTCCGACACTGCCCCCATATATAAAGTCCATAGGAGCAACTGGTCTTGAAATTGGTCTGGTTACGGCGCTGTTTTCGATTGGAGCCGTTTTGAGCAGGCCTTTCATCGGATTTATGCTTGAATATAGAGCAAGGAAGCAGCTGGTGCTGATAGGGGCAGCGGCGCTTCTGGCCATAACGGTTATTTATCCGCTGTCAAGCGTGGTGATGATTTTTCTGCTGTTCCGATTCATCCACGGACTCGCTTGGGGCTGGTCAACTACTGTGAATGGTACGGCAGCAGTAGATGTAGTGCCTAATTCCCGTCTTGGAGAGGGAATGGGTTACTATGGCCTTAGCGTTACAATCGGGATGATCATCGCTCCGAGTCTTGGAATCTATCTATATCAGATTACCTCTTTTACCAATCTTATTTATATCTCGAGTGTACTTGGCGTAATTGCCATTGGGCTCCTATCCATTGTTCGCTACGAAACGCCTGCAGCTGTTCTGGAAACAAGGAAAGAGGATCTGAAATTCTCTTACTTAGACTCTTTAATCGAAAAAACCAGCTGGTTTCCTGCCTTTATTACGATAATTGTGACATTTGGGTATGGTTCCATCGTAACGTTCATTGTTATTTTTGGAGAAGAGCGCGGTATTGATCAAATTTTCCTTTTTTACCTGTTCAATGCGATCATGGCATCGCTTTCGAGACCGATTTCCGGAAAATGGTTTGACCAGCGGGGGCCAAAGGGACTTGTCCTGCTTTGCACGTTCCTGACCTTTATCGGCATGTGGGTACTTTCTTTCGCTCATTCGAATTTGTTTATTATCATAAGCGGAATTTTGTTCGGAATTGGCTTTGGATCATTGATACCTACTCTGCAGTCTTGGACACTATCAATGACACCATCCAACCGCAGGGGTGTGGCAAATGGAATGTTCTTCTCATCTATCGACCTTGGCATTGGGCTAAGCGGCCTTGTGTTTGGTGTGCTTGCACAGTTTGTGGAAACGGCAGCCCTATTCCAAATATCAAGTGTGTTCCTGATTCTAGGCATGGCTGTTACAATCCTCTATGGCAGACGGCGCTCAGCTGCCCGGCCGCAGCAAGCCTCTTGATGAAGAATATAAACTGGCAGGCAGGAATATATATTTCTGTCTGCCAGTTTTTATTTTGATTGGGGTGGTATTAATATATAGAAGCTGGTTCTAACTATTAAGAATATTACACAGGAATACAGCAATGTTTCAAAAATGATAGAGAAATGAAATTTTTTGCAGAAAAATTTTTGTTACAATATAAGGATAAAGGATGAAAATTGGCGCATTATGCGTTTTTTATAAAAGATAAGAAGGTAAACTCTGAAGTTAGATAACTGTCTAGCTCCAGGCGCCATCGGCTCGAGGTCATAAGCCGATAGGCGGGCGCCTTCCGCTTTTCTTATAAAAGCATGCTGATAAAGCCCTATGATATTAGGAAATCAGCAGGCTGTTCAATAAAACTCTTTTAAAAGCCGGTGCCTTTAGGCGCACTTTTAAAAATAGCACTGCGGGGGATCAAGATGACTTTAGAGAAGCAGCTAATCAGCAAAACCTTTTATGAGACCTTCATGGAATCTAATGAAAATGTGCATCCGATCAGGGTTTTGGGTGAACTGTATGTTGCTGAGCAGCAGAACGAAGTGCCCGATTTAACCAATATCCGTTTCGCCCAGGGTGAGGTGTATTTCCTTAACAAGGATTACGAAGCGGCCATTTTTAAATGGGAGAGCATTCCGAATGAATTGGGGCCATGGGCACAGAAAAATATGGCTGATGCCTATTTTGAATTGGATTTGCTTTCAAATGCAGAGGACTTTTACAAATCGATTGAGACAGATTCAGAAGTGCTGAAAACCGAAGTGCTCCTTCAGCTGTTTTCACTTTACATACAGCGCGGCAAGCTTGAAATGGCTGTTGGATCCATTAAAGATGCGGTCCGGTTAAATCCGGATTATCCGGATGTGACTGATCTGGCACGCGGATTCTTTGAGGAACACAGCGATTGGGGAAATGCGGTGGAGCTGGCTGTCAATGAAGCAATCAGGACGGAATCCCTATCTTGGTTTGAAGTTCTTCATTCGTATGTGGACCAGGGGCGGACAGCTAAAATGGAGCCGAACTATTTCAGCGAGGCGCTTTCGGTGTTATACCGTGTGGACCATGCTCATTTTGAAAGTTTATCAGCCGCTCTATGGAGTAGCTACAAGAAATCAGGTCTTTATTTCTCATGGCTGAAAGAATATAACCATCTTCTCCTGAATATGGAGCCAGGGCGCTCACATACATGGGGCCAGCTTTCCGAGCTTTACAAGGATACTTATTTTGAACTAATCAGCGGTAAGCATCTAATCAGGGACTTATCACACCTGATACCGAATCATATAACTAACTGGTTGAAAATAGCTGCACCTTCGCATTCCCTTGTTTCGGCCTCGGCAGTGCTGGCGTGGAGCGAAATTTTCCCGTCTAATATTGATTCCTCAGCTGTCAGCGAGGCAGAAGGCCTTGTGAATCGCTCTGTCCGCTATCAGGACGGCTTGGAGGAAAGCTTCAAGCTATTTGAAAATGTCATGAAATGGGCGAAGGAAAAGGGCGTGCTGATGGGTGAACGCTTTGAATGGATGGTCCGTGAGCTCCTTGATTTGGATGCAGGGCATTTGCTGATTGCCGGTACGGCATCAAATGGGAAATCCTCGTTTGTCAACACTCTTCTCGGTGAAGAGCTGATGGGAGATTCCACTTCTGCCTCAGTGCTGTTCAAGGATAGTGATGTAGCGGAAATTCATGCCGTTACGGACGAGGAAGTCCGGAGTATTTCTGACCTGGAGGACTTTAGGCAAAGCGCAGAAAAAAGCCAGCAGACACTTATACGATGCAGAATGCCATTCGCCTTTTTACAGAATAATAGACTTGCTGTTATTGATACGCCAGGTCTTGCGGGGCAAAGCAAATTCAGAAATGGTGTGTTCCAATATCTCCATTTCGCAGACAGCATGCTGTTTGTCCTGAATGCGGATTCGCCTCTGACAGATAAAGAGCTGGATCTTGCTGTGAGAATGAGAGAACAGGCTCCGGAATTGCCTATTCATTTCCTTCTCAGTAAAATGGACCGGATTCCAGACAGCCAGGATGCCATGGATCTTCTTGATGAAACTCAGTCCCGTGTTCATACCTACTTTCCAAAAGCAAAGGTGTTTGCTTTCTCCGCCTATTATGAAAGCGAAAGCCAGCTGAAAGATTTAGCAGTCTTTATCAGGTCGATGATGGATGGACGGGACCGGAAAGAAGAGCGTACAGCAAAGGTTCTATACTATGTTAAAAAATCGATCAAATTCCTTCTTGAAAAACGCGTTGAAATGGAAAACAGCTTGATTGACACTATTAAATGGAACGAAGAAATGGTAACAAAACTTAAGGGTGCCAACAATCAGCTGAGTGATATGGAAGAAGAAAAGGTCCGGACAATTAAAAAGTCCTACAGTCAAATTAAAGATAAAATGAGACAGGATCTTGAGAAAAAGATTCCGGAACTGCTTCGGAATTGTTCAGAAATGGTGACAGAGGACAGTGATTTTGGAAAAATCCACACTGAACTCAATGACGAAATGAATAATCGGGTACACGAATATATTGAAGAGACGGTTTTGCCGGATTTCCATGTCTCCATTCAGGAGTGGATTGCTGAAAGTGAAGGAGAGTTCAGAAGCAGCCAGGCATATCTGGATGAAATGAGCGAAAGCTTTAATGAGCTATATGGCGAGGAGAAAATCTCGCTGGCCTGTGACTTCAGGGTGCTGGATGACTGGCGCCGCGACGCGGATCGAATGACGCGGGGAAGTGTTCAGCTGGAAAAGGCCAACATTCTAAACCGCTTTTCGCCATCGCAGTTCCTGCTGAAGAGTGCAGGCAAGCTGCTTGGTGCGATCCAGCAGAATAAAGCCATGCTCCATAATAAATATAAACAGTTCATTGAACACGAAGATTATAGCGAGATCGCAGAATCCATCACCAATAAATTCATGCAGCAATTCGAGCTTTTCGAGAAATCGCTTGAACGGGATATTAAAATGTTCTTCAGAAATCCGTTTGATGTATTGAATCATACGGTTGAAGAGACCTATACGGACATTGCAGATAATAAAGAGGCTTTAAGCGATATGCGCAAAAATCCTGAGATTTACCAGGATCCTCTGACACTATTTGACCTGAAGCTCCGCCAGTTTGAATGGATGACTTCAGCAGGGGAGAAAGTTAAGGAATATCGTTAAACATTAGGAAGGAGTTTTCCTTCCTTTTTTTTTATGAAAAAAAATAGAAAAACAGGTTTGATTTATACCGAATAAGGGTAAAGAAGCCAGTCTATTAAAATTTTTAAGCTCATAAACGTGAACAGGAACTTGAAAACGGAAACAAAGATAAAGAAAAATTGGGGGAAAGAAGGAGAGAACAGGTGAGCTTTAAGAGAAAGCAAATAATGGGTTTGGGCCTAACTGTATTTTTTATGTTTATTCTAATGTTTGTCATTCTGTCTATGGTGAACGGAATGAAGGCAAACATGCTGGAAATTGTGGAGGATCGCTATTATAAGGTAAACCAGGCTACAGAGATCAGACAGCTTTTTTATCAGACAGATCAGCAGCTGCTGAGTGTGCTCACCGACATAGAATCGGCAGATCCCGCCATGACGGCTGAATTGATCGAGGCAAACCATGAAGGGATACAAACCCGGATTTTGAAATTGGAAAATGAATTAAATAGACAGAAATCCAGTCTGCTATTAAAGGAAGTAGAACAGGCATATGAATCATATGCCCAAATGCAAAACAGCTTCATTGGATTAATGGGAAGCAGAGATCTGGATTCCTTGGAAGATCTGTACAGGGATGAAAGGGAAAACCGGAACTCTCTTCTAGTAAAGCTGGCTGAATTTAAAGAATATCAGGAATCCATCATGGCTGATTCGCTGGAAAATGCAAATGAAACATATAGCCAGTTAGTAGCGACTTTGGTTGCTGCGGTTGCAATAGCCATTATTTTAATCGTCGGAGTTACGGTTTGGGTGATTAGAAGTACAGGCAGAAGCATCAGCTTAATTACAAAAGGGATTAAGGATATTGATTATCAAGACCTTTCTTCCATCTCAAGGCTGAATATTGAAACAAAAGATGAGATCGGTGAAATCGCGATAGCCTTTAACTCTATGGCTGATTCACTCGAGAACTATTACGAAAAAGAACAGCGCTATTCGGCTGAAATCAGTGAGCAGAACTGGATTCAAAGCCAGTCTGCTGCATTAGTAAGCATCTATAGCCAGCATGTGACCATAGCGAATTTGGCAGATGATTTTATTTCCAGGCTGGCACCTGCCGCCGGAGCCAATCTCGGAGTCTTTTACGTGAAAGATGACAGCGGAAGCAAACCTGTATATAAAAAACAAGCTGCTTATGCCGATGGGGCGGAAGATGCAGGAAGAGACTTTTTCTTTGCTGGGGAAGGAATAGCAGGGCAAACAGTCAGGGATAAGAAAACAATATTCCTTCATGATGTTCCTGAGGATTACAAGGTCCTATCAACCGGTTTGGGAGATGTCAGGCCGAAAAGCATCATGATGGCACCCGTCATGCTCAAAGACGAGGCCGTTGCAGTTGTGGAATTGGCAAGTTTGCGGCCATTCACTGATGCACAGATCAAGCTCCTGGAAAAAGTAATTGAAACATTAGGAATAGCCATTACGAATATTTCAGGAAGAATGGAGATCGAACGCTTATTGGCAGAATCTCAGGCACAGACAGAGGAACTGCAGGCACAGGCTGAAGAGCTGCAGTCCCAGTCGGAGGAGCTGCAGGCGCAATCTGAAGAAATGCAGAGTCAGTCCGAAGAGCTGCGTATGATTAATGAACAGCTTGAAGAGCGCTCCAGAGATGCGGAAATGAAGTCTGAAGAACTTCAGGCTGCCAAGGAAGAGCTGGAGGAAAAAGCAAAGCAGCTGAGTTTAAGCTCAAAATACAAGTCAGAATTCCTGGCAAATATGTCGCATGAGCTGCGCACGCCGCTTAACAGCATATTGCTTTTATCAGAGATGCTGGCAGAAGACCCGGATCAAATGCTAACTGAAGAACAGAAGGAGTTTTCCAAAGTTATTCATACATCAGGACAGGATTTGCTTACCCTGATCAATGATATTCTGGACCTTTCAAAAGTGGAAGTAGGAAAACTGGAGATCAGCTTTGAGGAAGTCAATATGGGTGAAATGTCGCAGCGTATGAATCAGCATTTTACACAAGTGGCAAAGCATAAAAACCTTGAGTTTACTGTAAGCTCTTCAGAAGAAGTGCCGCCTGTATTCCATACAGATGAGCAGCGGCTGCAGCAAATTGTGAAAAATCTCCTGTCAAATGCATTTAAATTTACGGAAGAAGGTTCAGTAGCAGTCACTTTTGAAAAAGCTGCACAGAGCGATTTCTTTGGTTTGCCGTTATCCGCCTATACAGATGATTGGCTTAAAATAACAGTGCTGGATACAGGCATTGGCATTCCAGCAGAAAAGCAGCAGCTGATTTTTGAAGCCTTCCAGCAGGCTGATGGAGCCACGATGAGAAAATATGGCGGAACGGGCCTGGGATTGTCCATCTCCAAGGAATTTGCCCAGCTGCTCGGCGGCATATGCAAAGTGGAGAGTGAAGAAGGAAAAGGAAGCCGTTTTACACTGGTCATTCCGAATCTGCCAAACGGCATGCCTGAAATTGAGGCAGGAACGCTTGCTTTTGAAGAAGCTGCTGTAACCGCAGAACCTCTGGAGGAAGTGTCTGAGCCAGCATCCCCCCCAGCCGCTGAAGGAAATAGTGAAGCAGACCATCAGCATACAGGTACCGAGCTTAAAGATAAAACAGTCATTGTCGTAGATGATGATCACAGAAATATTTATGCGCTGAAAAATGCTTTGAATAAAGAAGGCATGAATGTCCTTACAGCAGAAAACGGGATGCAATGTCTGGATTTAATAATGGGGACAGAAAAGATTGATATTGTGCTGATGGATATTATGATGCCGGTTATGGATGGTTATGAAACCATGAAGAGGCTTCGCGGGCTGGACAGGCATCAGGATGTTCCAATCATTGCCCTTACTGCCAAGGCAATGAAAGGCGATAGGGAAAAGTGCATGGAAGCCGGTGCAACAGATTATATCAGCAAGCCATTAAAACTGGACCAGCTGCTGTCCGTTATGAGGGTGTGGCTTTCATAGAAGGAACCAGGGGAGCGCCATTTCTAATGTACGGACAGACAGAGGAGCATTCCCCGTATCCATAATTTTATTCTCGAAAGTTGAGGAATGACTAGAATTGAAAAAGGAAGAATTAGAGATAGATTTACTTTTAAAGGCCATTTACGGTTTATCCGGGTATGATTTCCGGCAATATATGCGCTCTTCCATTACAAGGAGGATTCAAAATCGCATTAGCAGGGATCGGCTGCCCAGCATAACAAGCCTCACAGAGAAGGTTATACATGAAGATGGGTATCTGCAAAAGGTCCTGAGCGATTTTTCAATCAATGTTACCGAAATGTTCCGGGATCCTTCGTTTTTTAAAGCTTTTCGAAATGAGGTTGTCCCGATGCTCAGAGAATTGCCTGAGATCAGAATCTGGCATGCAGGCTGTTCGACTGGAGAGGAAGCCTATTCCATGTCTATTTTGATGGAAGAAGAGGGTTTGGGAGAACGAACTAAAATTTATGCCACAGACATCAATGAAAAAGTGCTAAAAAAAGCAGAGAGCGGAATGATCCCTTTGCAAAAAATGCAGCTCTACACAAAGAACTACATTATGGCAGGCGGAAAAAAATCATTTTCTGAATACTATACTACAGATTGTGAAGCAGCTTATTTGAATTCATCCCTGCTTAATCGAATGGTTTTTGCGCAGCATAATCTGGTGACCGATGGCTCATTTAATGAATTTCATGTGATTATATGCCGCAATGTCATGATTTATTTTAATACTGATCTGCAAAGCCATGTTTTTAATCTTTTCAATGAAAGCCTCAGCATGGGAGGGTTTCTGGGACTTGGAAGCAAGGAAGCGCTGAGGATGGAAGTGCCTGTATTTGAAGAAATCAACCTGCAGGAAAAGATTTTCAGGAAGACCGCTCCAGCATAAAAAAGCGGAAACGCCTTGCCCGCCCCCTCGAGGGGCAGGCGCAGGAGCTGGACAATACTCAAAGTTCAAAAGGAATCACATTTTTATCTTTTATATAAAGACAGAGTGCGGACCCTATTTCAGGGACTGCACTCTGTTTTTTTGCAAAAATATTATGTATACACACTAATCTGCCTGGACCAAAACAACACACATATCATCATCAGCGCTTGCCTGCTGCTGTTTAGTCAGAATCATATCGATTGGCTCTGCTGTTCTGGCTGCATTCCAATGGAAGGATGCGAAGCGCTGAAGATATTCACAAGGGTTAAGATTATTCTGCTCCACTGCCTCCTCCACTCCGTCCGTAAACAGGAGCAGCTGGATGGAGTCTATATAGGGAATTGTTTCTTTTTGTATCGTAATATCTTCAAAAAAGCCTACTGCACACATATTGCTTGATAAGCTGAACATTTCCTTTTTATCTGTGAGCGCATATCCGGTTGGATGTCCGGCATTCACATACTCAACGGTTTTGTCTTTTTTATTAAGGACGAGGTAAATGGCTGTAAAATAATATGGAATCCGCTGATTGCGCTGATTAAGGGAATTCATCCACCGATTTAGTTCCTTCATGACGTATTCAGGATCGCTGCATGTTCTGATGGCATCCCTTAGAACAGAAGAAATAAACATGCATACAAGGGATGCTGAAATCCCGTGGCCCATCATGTCCAGCTGGATGGCAGCAAAGCGGTGTTCATCTATTTGGTGCCAGTAATACATATCCCCTGCAAGTTTGTTGGCTGGCAGGTAGGAAGCTTTTAACAGTGTATGTTCATGATAAATCGGCTCGCTCAGCATGCTGGTCTGAACCTGCATGGATAAATCCAATTCATTCTTGATTTTATTTTCCTGCTCCTTATGCCAGTCCTTTTCATATTTAAGTCTTAAAGCAGCACGAATCCGGGCAAGCAGTTCCGTTTTATTTATGGGCTTCATAACATAATCAGTTCCGCCCGCATCAAGAGCCTCAGCTACCTTATTTGAATCTTCCAATGCAGTTACAAAAATCACCGGTATATCCTTTAAATGCGGAATCTGCTGAAGCCGCCGGCATGCCTCAATTCCATCCATCTCCGGCATCATAATATCCATTAAGATAATGTCTGCTTTTATATCAGCTGAAAAAGGTGAATATCCCTGAAGATGCTGAAACATATCCTTTGCAGAAGAAAACGTTAAATGGTCTTTATAACCCGCGCGTTTTAATATATGCTGAATGACAAATAAATTGGCTTGATTATCGTCCACAATTAGGATTCCCATAGACTTTTTCCCTTCCCGTGTTTTACGATTTAATTCTTTATATAAATATCCTTAACATATACCCCGTTTTGACAAGGGGAAAACCATAATATTAATAGTTTATTTGCTTTGGGCAATTTGGCAGAACGGCATAAAATAAACTTTATATTGTAAGCGTTTTCTTTTGTTTTTCTGAAATAATATTATAAAGTGATATAATCACACAAACTAGCTATATTAAATATATCTATATAACTTTGTGTATTTTTATGGTGAACATCTGTATTTTTAGGATAGAATTTCTCTTGATTTCTTTTCGGATAAGAGTAAAATAAAGATTAAATTTTCAGAGATTAGGAGATGTCAGGATGAAAGTCGTAAAGTTCGGAGGATCTTCTTTAGCATCCGGAAAGCAAATCGAAAAAGTTTTCAATATTGTAAATGCTGATCCAGAGCGGAAGATAATCGTCGTCTCGGCTCCTGGAAAGCGATTTTCAGCAGATAATAAGGTTACTGATTTATTAATCGCATGTGCGGAGAAACGGATTCAGGGGGAATCAGCAGATGACTTGGCTGAAGCTGTATTGGATCGGTATGGCCAAATAGCTGATGAATTGGAGCTGGGTCTGGACATTAAAGATATGATCAGGGAGGATCTTTTTACAAGGCTTTCAAGCGATACAGATGATCCTGAAGTTTTTATGGATCTGATCAAAGCGAGCGGCGAGGATAATAACGCTAAGCTTGTTGCAGCTTATTTTCAGCAGCAGGGAGTGGAAGCAAGGTATGTGAACCCGAAGGAAGCGGGATTGCTTGTAAGCCCGGAGCCCGGAAATGCACAGGTTCTTCCTGAGGCATATGAGAATCTATATTCCTTAAAGGAAAAGGACGGGATTATCATTTTTCCAGGTTTCTTTGGATACAGCAGGGATGGGCAGGTGTTCACATTTTCAAGGAGCGGATCGGATGTGACAGGTTCCATTTTGGCTGGAGCAGTCAAAGCGGACTTGTATGAAAACTTTACAGATGTGGATGCTGTTTATTCGGTAAATCCATTTATTGTGGAAAGTCCTAAAGAAATCAAAGAACTGACATACCGCGAAATGCGGGAGCTTTCCTATGCAGGTTTTACCGTCCTGCATGATGAAGCACTTGTGCCGGCATTCAGGGCTGGAATTCCTGTGCAGATTAAAAATACGAATAATCCATCTGCTCCTGGCACCAGGATTGTGAACGAGCGCGATAACACAAACGGACCTGTGATCGGGATTGCCAGTGATCAGGGATTCTGCAGCATATACGTCGGCAAATACTTAATGAACAGGGAAGTCGGCTTCGGAAGGAAGCTGCTGACCATTTTGGAAGAGTATGGCCTCAGCTATGAGCATACCCCGTCAGGAATTGATGACATCTCCATTATTCTTCGGGAAAACCAATTTACTGATGGTGTGGAGGAGGAAATTCTGAGCCGCATTCAATATGAGCTTCACGCGGATGAGGTGAAAATCCAGCATAGCCTGTCGCTTATCATGGTAGTTGGTGAGGGGATGCGCCAAAACATCGGAACAATGGCCCGCGCCTCCAAGGCCCTCGCTAAAGCGAAAGTAAATATGGAAATGATCAATCAGGGCTCATCTGAAGTGAGCATGATGTTTGGCGTACAGGCAGTGGATGAAAAACGCGCGGTACAGGCTCTATATAATGAGTTTTTTGCTGCGGTGGCAGCTGTGTGATCATTATCCGAAGGTAAATCTGCTCATACGAAAGTAAAATGGTTTATCCGAAGGTAAATCTGTTTATACGAAAGTAAAATGTTTTATCCGATAGTAAATAGGCTTTATATGCAAATAAATCAAACGTTTGATTGAAAAAGCTTGGGGCATTAGCCTCGAGCTTTATTTTTTGGAATGAAAAATCTTAAGATAATCAAAATAAGAAGGAAACTTTTTCAATCTGGAAGGAGAAAAGGATATGAAGAAAGTATTGATATTGGGAATAATGCTGCTGCTGCCGCTGAATATGCTAACAGCTCCAGGCAATGCGGCTGCACAGAAACCGTGTATCACCCAATCAGAGGTTAAATTTGGAAATGAATTCCGCAGGTTATGGGTCGACCATGTATTATGGACAAGCAATTACATTACAAGTGCCACAACTGCCGGAGCGGAGGATCAGAAGCAGGTTCTGGCAAGGCTTTTGAAAAACCAGGAGGATATCGGCAATTCGATAAAGCCTTATTATGGAGATGCTGCAGGTAATAAGCTTACAGAGCTGCTTAAGGAGCATATTGTTATTGCCGGAGATATTGTTGAAGCTGCCAAGAGCGGGCAAGGCGCAAAAGTGAATCAGCTGAACAAAATATGGCATCGCAATGCAGATGAGATTGCTGCTTTTCTAAGCGGAGCCAATCCTAATTTGCAAAATGAAGATGTAAAAAAATTGCTGTACACGCACCTCGAATTGGTGACGGATGATTTAACAGCGAGCCTGGTTAAGGATTGGGATGCAAGAATTGTTTCAATTGATGATGGATTGTCGCATATTATCATGATGGCAGATGCCATTTCAGATGCAGTTGTGAAGCAATTCCCAGACAAATTCAAAGGGTGAATACAAGAGGCTTCAGTACATGCTGGAGCTTCTATTATTTTTCCTTTGACAAAGCAGCCTGTCTCATTATAAGCTATTTAGCGTGCTAAATAATTTAATGTAAATTTTTCACATATAGAAGGAGGGGTATCCGCTATGTCTGGGGATCAAAAGAAAAAGATGGTCATACTAATGATCAATATGTTTATTGCGATCGGAAGCTTTGGGATTATTATTCCGATTTTGCCCGCTTATTTGGAATCCATTAATCAGGGTGGAACGGCAGCAGGCTTGATGATTGCCATTTTTGCGGGTGCCCAGCTGATTTTTTCACCCATTGCAGGGAAATGGGCTGACCAATACGGCCGCAGAAAGATGATTATTTACGGGTTAGCTGGTTTGACTTTATCCATGCTTGTCTTTTATGCAGTGGATTCCATATGGCTGCTATATTTTTCTCGTGTCATTGGAGGCGTTGGAGCAGCATTGCTGATTCCAGCTATTTTTGCCTACATTGCAGATATTACAACCATGGAGCAGCGTGCAAAAGGGAATGGCCTTGTCTCAGCTGCGATGTCACTTGGAATCGTGGTCGGACCTGGAATTGGCGGATTTTTGGCTGACTTCGGATTGAAAATGCCATTTCTGATTTCAGCGCTTGTATCTCTAGTTGCAGTTATTTTTTCAATTATGCTCCTCGAAGAGAGCAGCACATTGCAGACGGTGCCGGGAGAGATGCCTGAAGAGGAACCAATGGTCAAGAAGCTGGCAATGTCTGTTAAGAAGCCATATTTTATTCCGCTTGTTATCACATTGGTGATGAGCTTTGGACTAATGGCATATGAATCAGTGCTGGGGCTTTATCTTGATAATGAGTTTGCTGCTACTCCGCAGGAAATCGCCATTATGGTGACTTCAACGGGGGTTATTAGTGTTATTGTTCAGTTATTTGTAGTCGATCGGGTGGTTAATAAATTCGGAGAAGGAAAGGTATTGAATATCTTCTTGGCTGTTGCGGCGTCAGGTTTCCTTGTGTCGCTGTTTGCAGGAAGTTATGCACTATTCTTTTTCATTTCACTGATCATTTTCCTGGCCACTTCCATCCTGCGTCCGGTTTTAACCACGCTTATCTCAAAAATGGCTGGCAATGAGCAGGGATTTGCGATGGGGATGAATAATGCTTATATGAGCATTGGAAATGTACTTGGACCAACGATTGCCGGCGTACTTTACGATGTGCAGATAACCTATCCGTTTGTTCTCGGTCTGGCCCTATTGATCGTTACATTGTGTATCACGATTGCCTGGCCAAAAAAGCAACCAAAACCGAAAGCGGCTGTATAGAAAACGGCTTGGAGACATTGTCTTCAGGCTTTTTTTATTTGCCCTTTATTCTCAAATGATATTGAAAGAAAAATAGTCAGGTTATAATTGTGGCAATTTTGTGAAAGAAACGCAGTTCGATTGACACAGCCTAAATAATGTATTATTCTGAAAATAACAAAAATATTGAGCGAATGACGGCTGCGGGAGAGAGCATTTAGTAGCCACCGAAGGAGCAAGCTTCAAAAATACCCTTGAAGCCAATCTCTCAGGTAGACAGAACCGCAGTCGGACGCATCTCTGGAGAGCGCGCAGGAATCCTGCGACACCAAAGGGGTTAAACTCTCAGGTAAAAGGACAGAGAAGGGGGATGAAGAAGCCGCCTTTTTTTCTGTCCTTTTTATATGGATGGCAGCTTCGGGAAATGCAGATGGAGGAATCTATATGAATAAAAATATCAATGCAAACAGGGCGACATTGCTGATATCTTGTCCTGAGCGGCCGGGCATAATCTCCACAGTCTCCAATTTCCTGCTGGAGCATAAGGCTAATATTGTCCATTTTGACCAGCATACAACCGATCCGCTGGCAGGCATATTCTTTATGCGGATTGAATTCGATATGAATCATTTTGATGAGTCCTTTTCAAAACTGAAAGAGGATCTGCCTGAAATGGCCAGGGAATACTCAATGGAGTGGAAGCTGAGCGGCAAAGGCGAGCGCAAGCGGATGGCTATTTTTGTTTCTAAGATGGATCACTGTCTGCTGGAGCTCCTATGGCGCTGGAAATCGAAGGAGCTTGAAGTGGATATTCCCTTGGTGATCAGCAATCATCCCGACATGAGGGAAGTGGTGGAGGGTTTCGGAATACCTTATCATCATATTCCGATTACACCTGACACTAAAGCTGAAGCTGAGCAAAAGTCGGTGGAGCTTCTGGAAGGAAAAGTGGATTTCATTGTGCTCGCGAGATATATGCAGATCCTTTCGCCTAGCTTTATTTCTAAATATCCAAACAGGATTATCAATATCCATCATAGCTTTCTGCCAGCCTTCGTGGGAGCCAATCCTTATGCACGGGCGTTTAACCGCGGAGTAAAGCTGATTGGGGCAACAGCTCATTATGTAACGAATGATTTGGATGAAGGCCCAATCATTGAACAGGATGTCCAGCGGGTTAATCACCGCCACACTGCACAGGATCTCAAAATTGCAGGACGGCATGTAGAAAGACAGGTCCTCGCTCAGGCAGTCGCCTGGCATGTGGAAGACAAAGTCATTGTGCATGGAAATAAGACGATTGTTTTTTAGGTGATAGACAGACACCATACTCTGTCAAAAAAAATAGATCCAGCATCCAGGAGATTACAGACATCATGAGAGAAGGTGAGCAGAAATGAAAAAGAAAAAATTATCAATGCTTGAAATGATTAAGGCAAATAAAGAAGAGCTTTTAAAAGATAGCCGGGAGCTTGAAAAAATTGAAAAGAAAATAGACGATAAATATGCAAGAGCGCAGTAAGAGAGTACACCCGGTCTGGGAGTAAAACAGGCCGGGTGTTTTTTTATGGAGCTGGGTTAAGAAGTGAAAATGGCGCGAGACTTATTGAGATTAGTGTCTGCGGAAGAGCAGGAAATGAACGAAGGGAGCTAATGAGGGAGAATAGCGTCTTTGAGGAGAGGCAAGAGGAGTGAAGGGAACTAATAAGGATGAATAGGGCCTTTGGGGAGAGATAAGCGGGGGTGAGGAGAACTGATAAGGATGAACATTGCCTTTGAAGGAGAGGCAAGCGGGAGTGAAGGGAGATAATAAGAATGGGTAGTGCCCCAGAAGAAGATGAAAAGGGGACGAAGGAAACTAATGCAGATAGGTAGTTTCCCCTTGATAAAAGCATTAAAAACGCCCAGGGAGTCCCTGGGCGCCAGCTTCTTATTTTTGTCTAAAGAAGTCTGTGAAAGCATGATACATTTCCATTCCCTGATAAAAGAACAGGCTGGAAGCTGTTAATGAAAATAAGCCAATCATTAAGAATCGAATCCACATTATTCGTTTCCTCCTTCAATTGTTTTGTTGGACAATTAAGGAGTGTGGATTACATAATTCGCCTCGTAGAAGATGGGGGTATAAAATATCTTTTTTCTGCGGGCGATGATGTGAAGGGCACTGTATACAAAAAGGATAATGGTTAGGTTTATGATGGCTATAGAAAGCATATCCTGTGTGAAGATATGTTTTTTAGGATCATCTTTTAATAGAAAGCTCTCGGTAAAGTCCGAAACCGTTACCGCTTTGCTTTGGTCCATTGGAATATCATTAAAATGGACACCAGGGTATTGGGTGATGAGGAAGGATAAAAATACAGACAGCATTAAAAGTGGCAGTAACTTCATTTTTTTCATTCCCTCACCCCTTTTCAAGATTATAACTATCATCATAAACACTATTTATAGATTAGTAAACTAAAAGATTTTGACAGGATTCGTTAATATTCTATGTATATATTGTAAAAATAGCTGGGACAAATGTTACAGGGGCACAAAGGGATTTTGGCTGCAAGTCTGGATTATAGGTTGAATGAATAACCTAATGCTTACAAAGTCCTGATAAAATAGGCAGAGGTATTGTCATTCTCCTTTACACATCTTCATATTGCTTTAAAAATAGCCTCTTATAATCAACTGTGAATCCAGATTGATTTAAGAGGTGAAGAAAAATGGGACATGAGAGATCGATTGATGATTTAATCAGGAAGTTTAATGAAGAGAACTTAAAGAGGGACATTGACCGCCGGAGCTTTCTATCTGGTGCAGGGAAAATTGCCGGTTTTTCGCTTGCGCTGGCTATGGCGCAATCATTAGGGGTGGGTAATCTAACGGTTGATGCAGCTCCTAAGTTCAGCAAATATCCTTTTACCCTCGGTGTGGCATCAGGAGATCCTCTTTCGGACAGTGTGGTTTTATGGACAAGGCTTGCACCAGATCCGCTTAATGGAGGCGGGATGCCTCATCATGCTGTCCCAGTCAAATGGGAACTTGCTGCAGATGAACATTTCCGAAAAGTTGTTAAACGCGGGACAGAAATTGCAGTGCCGGATTTGGCGCATTCTGTGCATGTGGAGGCAGAAGGCTTAATGCCGGACACTGTCTATTATTATCGTTTTAAAAGCGGCAATGAATTAAGCCCAATTGGGAAAACAAAGACGCTTCCGGCTGCGGGTGCCAAAGTATCAGGGCTATCATTTGCATTTGCTTCATGCCAGCAGTATGAACATGGATTTTTTACAGCCTATCAGCATATGGCAAAGGAAAATCTGGATCTTGTCATTCACCTTGGTGACTACATATATGAATATGGACCAAATGAATATATTTCACCAACAGGAAATGTCCGTCATCATAGCGGACAGGAAATTATCTCTCTCGAAGATTACCGGAATCGCCATGCCCAGTACAAAACGGATCCGCATCTGAGAGAAGCGCATGCTGCTTTCCCTTGGGTAGTCACTTGGGATGACCACGAAGTGGAAAATAACTATGCAGCTGGGATTCCGGAAAAAGGCCAGTCGGCAGAAGCATTTATTAAACGCCGTGCAGCTGCTTATCAGGCTTACTATGAGCACATGCCGCTCCGGTTATCTTCCATGCCAAATGGTGATGGTATGCAGCTGTATAGGGAATTCAGCTATGGCAGCCTAGCGTCATTCCTTGTGCTTGACTCCCGGCAATATCGGGATGACCAGGCAAATGGTGATGGCAGCAAGCCGCATACTCCGGAGTCGCTTGATCCAACCCGCACTCTCCTTGGCAATGAACAGGAACAATGGGTTGAAAGCAATCTAGCCAGCTCCAATGCGCATTGGAATGTACTTGCACAGCAGGTGTTCTTTGCCCAGAGAAATTTTGGATCAATTGCTTCGCCGAAGTTCAGCATGGATGCATGGGATGGTTACCCTGCTGCCCGGCAGCGTCTGACAGATTTTGCTGTTTCAAACAATATCGGAAACCTAATCGTTCTGACTGGGGATGTCCATGCAAGCTGGGCTTCGAATATTCTAACAGACTATAATGATCCAAATGCAAAGCTGATTGGGGCTGAATTTGTCGGAACCTCTATCACATCAGGAGGAAACGGATCAGATGTGAGAGCGGATACGGAAAAGACGCTTGCAGAAAATCCGCATATTAAGTTCTTTAATAATTATAGAGGCTATGTCCGCTGCCGGGTAACACCAGAGCAATGGCGTGCAGATTATCGGGTTCTTCCTTTCGTAACAGAGCCTGGAGCGGATATTTCAACAAGAGCATCATTTATTTTTGAAAAAGATCAGGCTGGCTTGAAGCAGGTATCGGCATCTGCTGTACCTCAGGGGGCTGGAATCTCTTCTGAGGTGGAAGAAGATCGCCATCACGCTCATTCAAGGGCACATGAAAAGCAGCTTAAGAAAAAGCGAGAAAAGGTATTACATTAACGGGACGGTGAGAAGATGATTTCCAACATTGGCATTCCAGGCTTAATTCTCGTTCTTGTCATTGCGTTGATCATATTTGGGCCATCCAAGCTTCCTGAAATCGGGCGGGCATTTGGGCGGACCTTAACGGAGTTTAAAAGTGCGGCAAAGGATTTGGTATCAGATGAGGAAAAGAAGGAAGAGCAAAAGCCGGTACTTTCAGCCTTGAAAAAAGAAAAGTAGGAAATAAAAATACAGGCAAGCGAATTAGCCTGTATTTTTATTGCGAACAATATGTGAAATATTTCACATATTGTTCATTTTTGATTCATCCACTGGAATGAAAAGTATTATATATTAATACTGTACTTATATTGTTTACCTAAAATGCCATCAGGGAGGCACGATCATCATGAAAAAAATATTCCAGTTTTTATTAATAGCAGGATTGGTTATGACGCCTTTTTTTGCGAGCGCACATGTGAAATGGTTCACAAATGTGACACCTCAAAAGGAAACGATTGAAAATATATTATCACCTTTATTTTTGGGACTGGCACTGACAGCTGCGATTGTCCTTGCGATGCTGACATTGATTATCCCAAGGACAGCGCAATGGGACAAAGTTAAAAAGCTGGATGACTGGCTCTCAGGATTCCGCAAATATAGCAGGTATATCCTTAAGTATGGTACAGCCGCGGCATTAATAATACAGGTGACGAATGGAACATTATTTGCGCCTGAATTTTATTTAACCAATACGATTGCAATGATTCTAACTTGGGCAGCAATTGGCTTTCTGCTTATTCCGCATCACATCTCTACAAAGGCCGGAGCCGTTATTTTATTGGGGCTATTTGTGTACGTTACCCTTTGGAATGGCATTTTCCATATGCTTGATTATGGATATTATGTTGCCATTATTGGAGTCTTGCTGGTCGGCAGCACAAAGCTTGAGCAGGTTGGATTTCCATTCCTTTATTTAGGCACAGGTTTATCTTTATGCTGGGTGGCTGTTGAAAAATGGGTATATCCAAGCATGTCTCTTGATATTGTAGCCAATCACGGAGTTCCCACATTCGGCTTTGCCCCGGCTGCATTCGTTGTTATGGCTGCATTCATTGAGTTTGTTGTCGGTTACCTTCTAGTGGTAGGGATCCTTAACCGGGTAGTTGGCTTTGTGGTTACGGTTATTTTTATTACAACCACGATGCTGTTTGGAATGACAGAAGTAATCGGCCATTTTATGATCCATATTGTCCTGATTATCTTCATCATTGAAGGGGTGTCTTTTTATAACCCGCCTATTAAGCTTCATAAAACCAGGGCAGATCAATTTGTGTTTGTTTTCCTGAACTTTATTTTCGTCCTTGCGACATTCATTCTGATTTATTACCGATTTGCATAAGGGTTGACACCTTAAGAAAAATAGAATATGATTAACGTATAGTTGAATAGTTTCTCCTAAAGGGGAGTAGCTTTTACAGCAGAGTCGTCATTTCGGAGTTTAGAGCTCCCGGCTTTGTTGGCAACCTTAACGTTGTTAGCAAGACCTTTGCCTGTTTCGGGTAAAGGTCTTTTTGTTTTTTTAAACCTTTACCGCTTGCTGGTAGAGGTTTTTTTATTGCCTGATATAGCTTGGCAATGGAAATCCTCAATCGACATAACTGCAGGGAAACAGTGCGAAGCTTTCAATACTTAAAAAATAGAAGGAAAGGAGACCAAGATGAAAAAAGCTAGAGTATCATTTGCAGAATTAATTAAGAAAAACAAAGAAGAGCTGCTGAGAGATCAAGAATTGCTGGCTAAAATTGAAAAACGTGTAGACGAAAAATATACAAAGGTGAAATAAGGGAGGGTGTTTAGATGGAATTATCACTAATACTTGAGTATGGATGGGTATTGCTGCTGCTTGTGGCGCTGGAGGGTTTATTGGCTGCTGATAACGCGCTGGTGCTGGCGATTATGGTTAAGCATCTTCCGGAGGAGCAGAGGAAGAAGGCTTTATTTTACGGGTTAGCTGGAGCGTTTGTTTTCCGCTTTGGATCGTTATTTGCGATTTCATATCTAGTAGATGTATGGCAGGTTCAAGCCATTGGAGCGCTATACCTTCTGTTTATCGCTGCTAATCATATATTAAGAAAATTCCTTGTAAAAAAAGGCGAGGAAGAAGCAGGAGTAACGAAAGAAAAGAAACAATCTGGTTTTTGGCTGACAGTATTTAAGGTTGAGCTGGCTGATATTGCATTCGCTGTAGATTCCATTCTGGCAGCGGTCGCTCTGGCCGTGGCCCTTCCGGATTCAGGACTTGGCCATATAGGCGGACTTGACGGCGGAAAGTTCTTTGTCATCTTTGCCGGGGGTATGATCGGATTGATCATTATGCGTTTTGCTGCAAACCTCTTTGTCGATCTGCTTCACAGGAGACCTGGACTTGAGGTTGCAGCATTTGGTATTGTCGGCTGGGTTGGTGTCAAACTGGCTGTCTATACAATGTCCCATCCGGCGCTGGCGATCCTGCCTGAAGGATTTGCCAAATCGACCGAATGGAAAACTACTTTCTATGTAGTCTTAATTGGAATAGCATTAGCTGGATGGTTTCTTTCCAAGGAAAAACAGGAAGTGCCGGCTGAAGAAAAAGCAAGCTAAATCAAACAGGGCGGAGTATACCGCCCTGTTTTTTATGTAGAGGATCATTCAATCAAATGTTTGATTGAATACCCATGAGCCCGGGTCTGGCCTGCCATTCAGCTTTCAGGATGCTCATTTCTATCAAGTTCCAATATTTATTTCTAACTTTATTGGTCTGCCTAAGAAGTCCCTCTTTTTGGAACCCTGCCTGCTCGTAAATCTTAATAGCAGGCAAATTAAAATCAAAAACCCCAAGGCTGATTCTATTTAATTTCAGCTCTTGGAAGGCAAAGTTCAGGATTTGATGAATCATTTCTGAAGCATACCCTTTCCCCCGTGCTGTGGGGCTGATGAAAACCTTGCCAATCCTCGCAGTTTCGTTGACACGGTCAACTCTGCCAAGGGAAATATGACCGACGATTTCATCGTTTGCCAAAACTTTGCAGATATATTCCGAGCTGGTTTCCAGATTTGCAGAGCTTATATACTTAGCAAGCTGCTCATGATTAAGGGGGAATTTGAAATGGGCACCGCTCCACTGAACCATTAATTCCGGTGTACTGATCCAGCTGATGAGCAAATCGAAATCTTTTTCTGTAAAAGGTTCTAATCTTACCATGGGAATCTCCTTCTTATTAATCATCTGAATTCGCAGTTTTTCAACCTTTTTCCCTTTTACCAGCCTGGTTTGTAAATTGAGGCTTGAGGCTTTTTTTCTTTATTGGCCTTTATGCAGCACGTTGCATGCGCTAAGCAGATTGCCATCCGGATCCTTAAAGCCAAATCCTCCAAAGCCATGTTCCTCATTAATATTAAGCGGACCAACTTCAATGTTTTTCACCTGCAGCCAATGATGGAACTCTTCTAAGGATTGTGTATAGAAATCAATGATGCTGTGTTCGACACCATTATGGGAATTGGAAAAAGATAATGACTTTCTGTCTTCGGTTTCTACAAGGAAGATTGTTGGAACACCCTTTGCTTGAAAGCTTAGCATAGCATTTTTCTCACCTTTGAATTCAACTTTAACACCAAGAACCTCTACATAAAATGCTACTGACCGCTCCAAGTTTGAAACTGGTATCTCAACAGTAGCAATATGTGAAATAAACATTTGGACCCTCCTTTTATATCGAGTTTTTTACCTATTTTACAGAGTGCAGGAAAAATCCTGCTAATTATGCGTGAAATGAAAGTAATGAGTACATATTAATTTAAAGAACCATAAGGAAGGAGCAAATGAGTTGTCTGGAAAAGATGAGCAAAATAAGAAACAGACACAAGGCCCAAAAGAAGAGAGGGAACTTGTCAATGAGTTTGGAAAGTATAAAGGGGATCAGCCGGTTCCGCAGCCTAAGGATTATGATGAGATAGAGTATTAAAAAAGCAGGATAAGTCCTGCTTTTTTAATATTTAAGTCTCTGGCCTTAGCTTATTTTAATGCTAAGGGAGCTTAATCCTCTTTGTATTCTCTTCTAAACTATAGTTAAGAAAAGCAAGAAGGGGAAAATGTATGAATGGAAAAATTGAAGTTAGTTTTCATGGACTTATCATTTTATTAGCATTGTATATATTGTTTAATTATATGCCGACACTTTTGCCGGCTTATAAATGGGGTATTATTGCAGGCATGGCTGCCATATTAGTGATGGATTTTTACTTTTTTGCTGCAGGCAAGTTATCCCGATTGAAATACAGCAGACTGGCACTTATTTATATGTTCTGTCTGCTGTTAATAGTTTTTATGACCTTTTATTTAACAAAAATACTTGTTTTGACTGATGCCTATGGGCTCGAGAGAATGCTGAGGGAATATGAAGCGGAGGGCAAGCTCATCTTTTTCCTGGTTTGCTTTTTACAGCCTATTCTGTTGCCGCTTCCTGAAGCCGTAACACTGCCTGCCGGAAGTGCCGTATTCGGTCCCGCAGCCGCTGCCTTTCTTGGATTTACAGGTACACTTTCGGGGATTATTGTTATGTTCTTGACTGCAAGGATAGGAGGATTAAAGCTTGTATCCCGGTTTATAAAAGAGCGGCATCTGATCAAATACCAAAAATACATGGAGAAAAATGAAAACACCATACTAATGCTGATGTTTGTTATTCCGATATTGCCGGATGAGATCATTTGTGTTGGAGCAGGAATGGGTGGTGTTTCATTTAAAAAGTTCCTGGGAATTGCGTCTATTTCCAAAATGTTAACTTCCTTGCTGCTGGCTTACTCGCTTTCATTGGCCAATGCCTTATCTTTATCTGGCTCACAGCTTTTATTAGTCGTTTCGGTTGTGATAGGGGTATTTTACAGTGTATCCCACTTGTATAAAAAGAAGAAGGATAGAAACTATTAGGACTGTCTTTAACCTTTAATGGTTCCTCCTATCGCTGTCAGCGAAACTATTCAGGCAACGATAGGATTAATCACTTTAGATAGATGCGAAGATTCCCGATGCTTTGGCGACCAGCTGATCCTGGTCGTTATAAATCAGGCAGTCTGTGTGGTTGAGGGTGCGCCCCCTCTTCACAAGGTGAGCATTGGCGATAAGAAATTCACCTGTCGCCCCCTTTAGGAAAGTGACCTTTAAATCAGCTGTCACCACGGATTGCATCTGGTTTTCATCCGGCTCGAAAATATTCCCCATCGCTACATCCGCAAGAGTGGAAATGACGCCTCCATGAACCAGCCCCGCGCTGTTAATAAAGAGCGGCTGAATTGGCAAAGTCACTTTCATATTGCTTTCACTGACTCTTTCGTAATGGAATTTCAGAAATTCATCAAAAGGCTGTTTGATTAACATTTTGTACACTCCAATTTCATTAAGGTTAAAATGTTTATTCATGATTTTTTGTGAAATCCCTGCTTATTGCGGCTAATTTGTATAGGAAAGGCTGTAACTGCGAATTTATGATTTTATTAGATGGTTTCATAAAATCTGAAAAAGTGTTATTATTTTCAATAAATTCAAAAAAGGCAGGGCTGGAATATGGCAAAAGTAGAGAATATTAGTTTCGCAGAAAACTTTCCTATTTCATTTAAGGAACTGGAAGAAGAAGCAGAGAAAGTGATGGGAGCTGGCGGATTTGGCTATGTCCAATCAGGAGCCGGGGGAGAAGAAACGCTGAAAAAGAATATCGAATCCTTTGCAAAATACTCAATTGTACCGAGGATGCTTAGAGATGTATCAGTGCCGGATATAAGTGTGAATTTATTTGGAAAAACGTATCCTTATCCAGTATTCCTTGCACCTATAGGAATGCAGCGTCTTGAACACAGTGAGGGAGAGCTTGCATCTGCCCGGGCGGCAGCTTCGTTTGGAATTCCTTTTATCCAGAGCACGGTATCCAGTTATTCCATTGAAGAAATCGCAAATGCAACAGGCACGAGTCCAAAATGGTTCCAATTATATTGGTCCAATTATGAAGATGCTGCGTTCAGTATGGTGCGCCGGGCGGAGGAATCAGGCTATGAAGCAATTGTGTTAACAGTAGATACGGTGATGATGGGGTGGAGGGAAGCTGATCTAAGAAACAATTTTTCACCGTTAAAGCTTGGCTATGGAAAAGCAAACTATGAGAGTGACCCGGTCTTTATGGCCACTCTCCATGACGGTGATGTAGTTCAGGGAATCCTTGATAATATCCATCATCCAACCTTGAGCTGGGAGCATATTGCTAGGTTAAAAGAGAAAACAAATCTGCCGATTCTATTAAAGGGTATTCTCCATCCCGAAGATGCCAGGCTGGCCGTTGAAAAAGGGATAGACGGAATCATAGTCTCCAATCATGGCGGCAGGCAGCTTGATGGAGTGATTGCGGCGATTGATGCGCTTGGACCGGTTGTGAAGGAAGTCAAAGGAAGAATTCCAGTATTGTTTGACAGCGGCATTCGCCGCGGTTCCGATGTGGTCAAAGCACTGGCATTAGGAGCCGACGCAGTTTGCCTGGGAAGGCCGTATGTGTACGGTTTGGCCATTGGCGGGCAGAATGGAGTTGAAAAAGTACTTGCCAACTTTATTGAAGAAACAAAAGTGTCACTTTCTCTGGCAGGAGTCGGGAGTCTAAAGGAAATGGCAAGTCTGAAGCTACTTCGATAGTTTCTCAGCAGAAATCGAAGAGCGCTTAATACATTGATTGCACCAAGAAAAGTATATAAGCAAAAAGATTGATGACAGTGCCGGAATAATTTGTTAAGCTTGAGATAGCTTATCAAACTAAATATCTATGCAGCTACTAGGGGTGCCCCGAATGTGCGGGCTGAGAGGAAAGCGCGTTATAGCTTTCTGACTCTTATGGACCTGATCTGGTTAATGCCAGCGGAGGGAAGTAGGATTTGACTATATGTCAATTCATATACTTAAACCAAGCCAGGTCCTTAAGGGAATCTGGCTTTTTTGTATACATACTTCCCATCCTGATAAGCAATCAGGCGGCCCTTTAGAAAGGAGGTTTAGATGAACAGAACCCGATTGTTAACTACGATGGCTTTATTTGTAGCAATTGGGACACTGGGATCCCATTTGCTCTGGTTTCCGGCAGGCATAGCCAAGGCCTATCCGGTGCAGCATGCGGTGAATGTATTGGCAGCGGTGACGCTTGGCCCCCTGCCTGCAGCAGCTGTGGCATTTATGATTGGCCTGCTTCGTAATTTGCTTGGATTCGGGACGCTGCTTGCGTTTCCAGGCGGCATGATCGGAGCGTTTTTGGCAGGTGTGCTTTATTTGAAGTTCGGCCGGAAAATATGGGCTGCTGTAGGAGAAGTGGTAGGTACCGGCATAATCGGTGCATTGTTTGCAGTCCCTTTTGCAAAGGTTCTCATGGGAAGCGCAGCTGGGGCATTCTTCTTTGTGCCGCCATTCCTGGTCAGCAGCATTGCCGGTGCGGCCATAGGCTGGATGGTTTTGGCAAAGGTTAAAGAGAAGAATCTGGTTCAGAATATATGATGATTTTGAGCTGGCGAAGCTGGATGAGTAAGCAGCATAGTAAAGAAATCTGACTTAATGAGCGATTTTCAAGAGTTATAAGCGAAATCCCAAATTTATGAGAGAAAAACGTCAAGTTAGAAAATCGGTAAAAAACAATTAAAATGTTAGAAAACTGCTAGGGGCGCTACGGCTGAGATAAGGAGCTTTTCCTTTGTCCCTTGGAACCTGATCTGGATAATGCCAGCGCAGGGAAGCAGTGAGGACCTCGTTTTATATCCTCATGCTTTTTCCCCGGCAGCTTCTGTAATTAATAAGGAGGCTATTTTTATGACTTTTTCAGAGATTCTGCGCAAGGAAAATGAAGATTTGTTTCAGCTGATATTTGAGCACCCATTTGTCCAGGGTATCGGGAGAGGGGACGTGCCGAAAGAGGCACTGGCCCATTACATTAAAGCGGACTTTGAGTATCTGAATGCGTTCATGCATATTTATGGGATTGCCATTTCAAAGTCAGCAGAGCGTAAGGATATTGCATATTTTAATCAGCAAATAGAATTTGTATTGAACAGCGAAGTACATCCCCACCATAATTTCTGCCAGCAGATTGGCGTGGATTACGAGGCATTGCAGGGCTATCCGCTCCCTCCAACAGCTGATCATTATGTTAAGCATATGATGTATCATGCCCACACAGGCGGCATGGGTGAAATCCTTGCTGCATTATTGCCTTGTCCATGGACTTATTGGGAGATTGGGCTTGAACTCATGAAGCAATATGAGCCAGATGAGAACCATCCGTTTTATCCATGGATCTCTTTTTACGCAAATTTAAGGGTCGAAGCTGTGACCATGAATATGAGAAACCGTTTGGATGAGCTTGCTGATGCGGCATCACCGGAAGAAAGGCAGCGAATGAAGGATGCTTTCCGAAAAAGCTGCCAGCTGGAGCTTGGCTTCTGGGAGATGGCTTACACCTGCGAAGAGTGGCCGGCAGGCAATCCTTCAGCAGTAAGATAAGAAAAGCGCAAGCGCCTCGCTCAAAAAGGAACGCAGGCTAAGAGCGCAACGTCCTCCCAAAAGCTACCGCTTTCGGTCGTGCGATGTATCGCTGCCGTAGCTTTCCTTGTCCTGTGGCAACGTCTGCATGACCCACATCCTCCCATAATCTGCCGCTTTTGGTCGTGCGATGATTATGCTGACGAAGCCTTCCTTGTCCTGCGGGCCTCAGGGATAAGACGGTTCCTTATGGCCCCGGGTTCCTAGGAGCCGGAGCTAGACAAGCTTGTGACCTCAAGGGGGGAGGCTGCTTGCGCTAGACAGTTATCGAAGTTCAAAATTTTATACTTTCGTATTTAATAAGAAAAACGCCTGCATCTGCTTTATGGCAGTGCAGGCGTTTTTTCAAAATCCCATCTGTAATGAGCGGTAATAGGAGTCTTAAAAGAAGAGAGTTTTACTTCTGCTGCAAATGGTGTGGAGTTATGTATGACATATGGAATGCCATCTTTCGTCCGTTTGTCAGATATGATGGCAACATGGTCGAATTTAGGAGAAAGGAAAACCACAATGTCACCCGGCTGCCATTGCTGAAGGTTCTTAATATCTCCTGGAATCAGTTCTGTTGTTAATGACTTTGCGAAGCGGCTGAAAAAGACATTCTGGTTTGGCACCCTCCTGAAATCAATGTTTGGATCAGGATTGCCCTTCACTCTTGAATACAAGTCCGTATTCTCGGCGATATCCTGATCAATAAGATCCTTTATGGTTACATCAGCCCCCTGGAAACCCCTCCAAACCACATCTGTACAGACACCTTCACCATCGGGCGGATATCCTCCCGCATAGTAGGCACTTTTATATGGCGTGCGCTGTTCCACTTCTTTTCTGGCTGTCAGGACCATATCAAGCGGATCGGCAATGCCGTTTTGATTAGAATCGGCCTTTGAATAAGCAGCAGGCACTTCCATTTTCTTAGCCAAAGGATTTTCAAAATGAATGCCGATGGAATCCAGAATGATTCCGCTTCGGAAAAAAAGAATGAATAATAACAGTACTGCGATAATGGAACCAAACACTCTTTTTATCATAAAAGTCTCCTCATGTATTTTAATGATTAGACGGCACTATTTTCCAATAAGTTACATGAGGTATGATAAGATTGCTATAAGAATACATAAGAGAGGGGATATCATGGCTCATCATATAGGGATATCGGGAAGCGTCATTTTGTCAGACAGCAAGCTGTTTCCTGAACTTTTTAAACGTCATTTGCCGCATATTGAGATAGGCGAATTTCAAGATGAAGAATCTTTCCGCTGTTTTATTGAAATGCTGGGTAAAACAAACAAAAGCTTTGGTTTTCATTCGCCTCTTTTCCGGGGACAAAGCAAATACGATCTGCTGGAAAAGATCCGTATAAATCCGAAGGAAGCCTGGATCCAGTTTGAGACGGAAGTGGAAAGAATGTCCCGGCTTGGAGCTGAATACATATTGGTGCACTTTCCTTACTTTAAAAAGGAAACCAATGGGAATCCAGCAGAGATCATTGAGGAGGGACTCAAGAAACTCAGTTTTTTTCAGAGTAAGTATGGGATTATGATTGTGTGTGAACCTAAATTGGGATTCCAGCAATCGCCAGCAGGGATTCATTATCTTGACCGCTTTCCTGTAGAGACATGGAAGAAATACGGACTCAGCCTCTGTGTCGATATTGGGGATTATATATTGGCCGCAGGCGAGAAGGCCATAAATTATATAGAAAAATGGTCCGAGTTTGTAAGAGTGGTCCATTTACATAATGTTGAATATCAGGGTGATAAATATATTTGGGTGCCTGTGCATCCATCTCATGAGAATGATGGCAATCATCATAAAATTAAGAAGCTGATGGATTTTTTAGCTAAAGAATGCAAGGATGTATTTTTTGTCATGGAATACACTCCACACACGAACCCTCCGGAAAAAATGGTAGAAGAAGGGATCGGGTGGGCAATAGAGGTGATTGAGGAAGGGTCTGTTAGTTAAGGAAGCAGGCCGCCTGGCATTAATTTTGTGCACGTTGAAAATAAAAGGTTAATGATACCTTGTATGTATGCTTAGTTATATGTGAAATTAATCACAACAGAGAGAGGAGGTTCATTTATTTCTTATGCTGGGATTTAAAATAAAAACGGCCCTGCAGGCTTCCATTCTTTTTACATTTGGTTTTTGGCTTCTCTTTTTCTTGTCTGAAGGGGAACTGTTTTCTTTCTTCCTGATTATGATTTTTTTTTTACTGCTTTTTCGGAAATGTGATATACGGTGTTCCAGTGTCGCTGCTTTCTGAGGTTTTTACTAAGAATCTAGCAATATGGCGGTTTCCCGCGGCGGCATTTATACATACCATTTTGGCTGCTGTCACTTATTTTATTATGGAAGGGTTTGCTTTTTACATATTAATTGCTTCGGTGCTTTTCTTTTTAGTGGACGAGTGGCGGAAATGGGACCGCGAGATGCCAGGGGGGTGGAGGATTGCCTTGAATGCAGCTGGTCTTCTCATCGCCTGCCTGCTGCCGATGGGGGGCTTTTGGATGCTTCAGCAGGCAGATTTGGAAGAAAAAACTCATGATCTTTATCTGATTCCAAAAGGGTATGCTGGTCAGGTGAGAATTGTTCATGAAATAGAGAATGCCCCTGTGCCTGTGACAGAAGGGAAGTACGATGTATTACGGGTGAATGATAGAGGATATGCCATTACCTCTTTACCGCAAAGTAAAGGATATATTGATGATTTGTACTATTATGTGGATAAAAAGGGGAAGCGTGAAGCGATATCAGAAAGCTGTATTTCATATGGCGGATCAGGCGGTGTACAGGGAGATGGTTATGAATATTCGTATACCTATTTTTCGGTTGGCTGTGATGAGAACATGGATGATCAAGGAACTAGCCCTGGGATTGAGGATATTCTTTATGAAGAGGGTTTGATTAATCAAACGTTTGATTGAAATGGAAAACAGCCTGAAGATTCCAGGCTGTTAATTATTTATCGCAGTCTTACTTCCAGAGCCCAGCTGAGCGAAGTTTCACTTTAAAGTGGGGATAGCTCTTATGGAATGTACAGTTTCAGGCGTTTTTCTGCCGGTGCTTTTAATTGACATGAACATGGCATAGTCCAATGGGCAATTGACTTTTGCCAGATAGGAATCAATGTGTTTTCTTAGACTAAGTATAGCTTCTTCATTATTAAGCTGTTCAGCAATGTGCTTGTCATTAATGACAAGCACCAGATTTTTCTCAAGCAAATAGTCCAAATTGATTTCCTCTTGTCCGGGGAGTGAGGTATGGACCAGAATCGGAAGTTTCTTTTGCAGTGCTTCACTAATTGTAACTCCGCCTGGTTTGGTCAAAATAGCATCGGCTTTATTATATAGCTGGTTCATTTCAAAAGGGTCTTCAATATATCCAATGGGCTCGATATGCTTTGAATCGAGTGCTTGGAGTGAGCTATATAATTCGTCATTATTTCCGCAAAGGATCAGAAATCGAATATGAGGAACCTTCTGCATAGCGACTATAAAATCACAGTTTACTAAGCCGCTGTTTCCTCCTGCAACCAGAATATGGCGTATCCGGTTATCTTTCTTAAATGGAACCTGAAGGTGATACGCAGAATGAACCGGTATGCCTGTTACAAAAATTTGCTCATCAGGAATATTGTGCTTTTTAATAAGCTTTTCCTTCGCCTCGGGATGAGGTACGAAATGAAAATCAATTCCCCGTTTTCCCCATATATCATTAATAAAAAAATCCGTGTAAACATTCACCGCCGTGACGTCCCGGTATCGTCCCTTTTGCTTTAGTGAACTGATGATTCCAGATGGAAAAGAATGAGTGCAAAATATTAAATCCGGATTTTCTTCATCAAGGAACTTCTGCATTTTTCGTTCAAAATAATAGGATAGAACCTGTAAATCAGGCTGCAATTTAAAAGGGTGCTGCTTATACATAATGGTGTAATATAATGCCCTGTAAAGGAAAGGGGCACCCAGGAAACCTTTTAAATATATCCCTGATACCAGCTTCTCAAGCTTATCACTGCAATAGGAAAGAAAGTCGACTATTTTGATTTCAGCATCAGGATATTGGCTTTGAATATTATCCTGAATTGTTTTGGCAACTTTTGAATGTCCCGTGGGGAATTGAAATAATGGGAGCAGCAGAACTTTCATAATACCCTCCTCTCTGTCACTTGGATTTATTTTTTGCATACTTAAAGAGCATGTAGATTGCGAATATAACTAATAATAAAACCCCGAGATATGGAACATATTCAGGATTTATATCAAATAGGCTTCCTGCAAAGTATCCCGCGGCAATTATAGGGAGCACCCAGCTAAGGGAGCCTGCAGCAGAATATAGAAGGTACTGATGAAAAGGAACTTTTGAAATGCCGGCAAAGTAAGGGCTTATCTGACGTATTCCCGGCATATAAAAACCAGCAAAGATCATGAATCGATGATTCTCCATGTACTTTTTCTGGGCGGTATTCCATCTCTGTTCCGTGATCCCAATATATCTGCCATATTTTTTGAGAAAGGGCGTACCTGCTTTTTTACCGATCCAATACGCTGAAAGCATCCCAAGCAGCACACCTGCTTCTGCACAGACAGCGGATTCGGCAAAGCTTAGTTGATGATTTCCAATTAACACGCCAATCAGGAATAATAGCGATTCTTCCGGAGCAGGAATGCCGACAATCCCGAAAAATAAAAATAAAAAGATAATCCAATACCCGTAGGACGAAATAAATTCAATAATTGTTTCAGTACTCATGTGCGATGCCCCTGATATCCTTCTTTTAAAGAAACAAAATGGATCCCTTTTAGTGCTGACTGCTGCAAATACTGGTCCAGATGGCCGATCATATATTCAGGTGCATTGGAGTCTGCGCCAAGAGTTTCACCGCTGTCGTGGAGAAGAAAAATCCGGCCAGGCACGGTTTCTTTTGCCAGCGACTTTGAAAGGGTGTTCCTGATATGCTGGATCTTCCAATCCTTAAAAATGCCCGACCACATAATAATCTTATACTTTCTTGCCATCCAGAGGGTAAATAAATTGAAGTGTCCCCATGGCGGACGATAAAAATAGACTTCTTCATTAATCGTTTCTTCAATAACTTGTTTTGTTTGCTCCAGCTGTTTTTTTAAAGATCCCGGTGAAAGGATCCAGCTTGAGACATGCCTATAATGATGGATGCCAATTGTATGACCATCCGCCTGCATTCTTTTAAGCAGCAGCGGATGCTTGGCTGCTTTTTCCCCGACAACAAAAAAGGCTGCCTTTGCTTCATGCTTTTTTAAGACATCCAGAAGCCTCGCTGTATATTGTGGATCCGGGCCATCATCAAAGGTTAAAGCAATGGAATTGGGTTCGGTTATTTCTTTTACAATTCCCCAATTCAGCGATCGTATGAGTACAGTGGGCAGAACTGCGTAACTAATAAATATAATCAGTGCGGCGGTAAAAAAATAAATCATGCAAACTAGATCCTTTCCGGCGGTGTATCACTTATTTTCATTCCCCTTTTATAGTGAGGGTAACCTTAATGTTCATAGTGAATGTAATGAAAATAGAATTTAGATTCATTATTCCAGTCATCTCAAAAGGGTGGGATGGTTTTATCATATAAAAAATCTGAAGGAAGTCAATGGAGAGGATGGATATTAAAGAGGAAAGCGATGTCCAATTCAATCAAACGTTTGATTGAACTAACAAAACAAGCTGATGCTTCAGCCTGTTTTGTTAGTTCTATTATTAATCCATCGGTAATGTGTTATGAAGGTTTGGAGGTGCAGGCTTGAGCATAGGCTTGTCCCCTTCAGGCTTTGGATTGCCTACATATTTGTATTCTCCCTGGCCATCCAGAGCAGGGCCCTGTGCCCATCTGCCTGTGCTGCTTTCTTCGCCTGCTGATAGGTTGTAGAGAGTGTAAGAGATATCTGTGCGTTCTTTCTCACGAGGGAAGGTGCTAGGGACGAGCAGGCCTTCTTTTTCTTCAAGCTCCGCAATCGCAGCAGCCCATTGGTTTTGGTGGTAGGCATCTCTGGCAATCAGAACTGAAAGCAGCTCTTTAATGCCCTTATCATCAGTCATTTCATAGAGACGTGCAGCCTGCAGCCGGCCCTGTGACTCTGCATTCAAGTTTGAACGAAAGTCTGCTAATAGGTTTCCGCTGGCTGTAATATAGGTACCCATCCAAGGGTTCCCTACACTGTCAGTCGGACGTGCACCAAGTCCGGAGACAATGGCATGCTGCGGATTCATTCCGCCCATAATCGCTCCAACCACTGGGTCCTTTGCTGCTTCTTGCTGCTGATTAACAGGGGCGTCGTCCATTAGTCTGGCAACCATTGTTGCGAGCATTTCCACATGTCCAATTTCTTCAGTCCCAATATCCAGCAGAAGGTCGCGATATTTTTCATTCCCACGAGTTGCCCAACCCTGAAACATGTACTGCATGGCAACCGTCATTTCACCATATTGGCCGCCAATCAATTCCTGAAGCTTTTTGGCAAAAACGGGATCCGGACGTTCCGGCTTAGCTTCAAATTGCAATTCTTTTACATGAAAAAACATCTAAATTCCTCCTATGCTATAGATTTCCAAATATACACTGTATCTATTGCCCTGAAAAAAGCAGGAAGAAACATGTTTTTAAGAAATTAATATATTAATATACATTTCAAAAAGATAAAAAGACGTGCGAACACGTCTTTTTAATCGGCTATTTTTTTAGCAGTAAATACATGAAATAAGGAGCACCGATCAGTGCAACCATAATGCCGGCTGGCAGGCCGTCAGGATCAACCAGGTTCCGGCCAAGCGTATCGGCGAATAAGAGAAGCCATCCTCCTAAAAGGATAGCAATCGGAATGAAAAGCTGATTCCGCGGTCCAACAAGCGCTTTAGCCATGTGCGGTGCAATTAAGCCGATAAAAGCAATTCCGCCGGTTACCGACACAGCTGAAGCGGCCAATGCAACGGCTGTAAGCAGAAGGACGATCCGTTCTCTTTCAATGGATACCCCTATCCCGATGGCGACAGGCTCGCTTAAGCTTAATAGATTCAAGCGATTTGCTTTATATAAAGTAAATGGAATCAGCAGAAGAAGCCAGGGGAGGAGTGCCCAAATGAACGGCCAATCCGTTCCCCAGATATTCCCTGATAGCCATTTAGCTATAAAATCGACTTTCTCTCTTTCCGCTGAAGAAATCAGGACAATCATGACACCGGAAAGCGCCATGGAAAATCCGACCCCGACCAGCACCATCTTTACAGGCTGAAGCCCCTCGCTTTTTTTATAGGAAAAAGCATAGATAAGGATTGCAGTAAGTAAAGCGCCGAAAAATGCGCATAAAGGCAGCATGTATATGAAAGTGCCAGCTTCAATCGGAAAGAACAGAAAGAAAACCGCTATAGCAACTCCGGCACCGGAGTTTATGCCAATGATGCCTGGATCTGCCAGGTCATTGCGTGTAATCCCTTGTAAAATGGCACCGGATAATGCGAGTGCCATGCCGGCCAAGACAGTGATAAATACCCGCGGCAGCCGAATGGAAAATAACACAAATTCTTCTTTAAATGTGCCCTGTCCCATAATAGTCGGGAGCAATCGGTCATATGAAAGGGAGGCATAGCCTAATCCCATTCCAATCACAATGGTAACAATAATGAGTGCTGATAACACGGCCATTAAAATTCGCTGTTTTTTTACTAACTCTGGCTGAATCATGAGAACGCCTTACCTCCTTTATGAACAATAAACAGGAAGAAAGGAAGCCCCATAACGGCGATAATAGCAGCTGCCGGTGTTTCGTAAGGAGCGTTGATGGTTCTCCCTAATGTATCGGCCAGAAGCATAAAAGAAGCTCCTGTCAGGGCAGACATGGGAAGAATAAAACGGTAGTCTGTACCTACAATAGCACGGACAATATGAGGCACCATCAGCCCGATAAAAGCCATATTGCCTACCAGTGCCACTGATGCGCCAGCAAGCAGGGTCACTAAGATGAAAAGGATGGTCTTAATCTGAGTTGTATTTTGCCCCAGACCTACTGCCACTTCCTCATTTAAGCTTAAGATAGTCAGCTGCTTGGACAGAAAAAGAGAAACAAGAATGCCAATGGAAATAACCGGGACAATCACTTGCAGCTGGCTCCAGGATGTGCCGATGATTCCGCCTGCAGTCCACATGCTGACATCTTTTGAAATTTTAAAATAAATGCCGACTCCTTCGGCTATTGCGAAAAGGAAGGCGGACACCGCGGCTCCGGCCAATACGATCCGAATAGGAGAAAAACCTCCTTTTTTCATGGCGCCAATGCCGAAAACCAGCGAAGCTCCAACCGCTGCACCGATAAAACAGGCGAAGAGAATCCCTATGTAATTTGCTGAAGGAATGACCACAAGAGTTAATGCAAGTGCGGCATTTGCTCCAGCCGTTAATCCGAGCAAGCCTGGATCAGCAAGAGGGTTTCTTGTCATTCCCTGCATAATGGCACCGGAAATGCTAAGCGCAGCTCCAACGAAGACTGCAGCAATTTCACGAGGAAGACGGATTTCACGAATAATCGAAATTTTTTCTCCAGAAGCATTGGAAGTAAGCGCCAGCCAAACATCTTTGACCGTTACATCCGCAGCTCCAAACACACATGCAGCCACAAACATGCCGGCAAAGATAACAAAGCCTGCGGCGAGTTTATAGATAAATGGAATAAAGGGTTGAGCATCTTTTGTCATTGTACTCTCATCTTTCTTTATGGGATCAGAACTGCCTTAAACTTCGAAAACTGTCTAGTTCCAGCTGACATGCGGGAACTTTTCGCTGTTCTTATAATAACAGAATTGATTCTTTTCGTAGATAAGGCGCTTCCGCTTTTCTAAATAGGAAAGAGGAATTCCCAAAATAAGAATCCCTCCTGCAGTATTACTTTCCTAAAAATGATTCTTTAAAGAACTCCAGCTGTGCATCAAGTGTGATAGGATCACTGAAGGAAGCACCATTGCCTTCCATTTCAAAGACGCGGTTATTTTTTACAGCAGGGATGTTTTTGTACGTATCAGTTTCCTGGAAAGAATGGTCAGCATCAGAGTATTTGCTCAGAATAATGTAATCTCCGGAATATTCTGGAAGCACTTCTGTTGAAATAGCGTAATAACCATCTTTAAGAGCCATTTCCTTAACCTTTTCAGGCATTTTTAAGTCCATTGCCTGATAGAGGATTTCAGTTCCGCGTGCCCAGTTATCGCCAAACACATAAAGCTGTTTATCAAAGATTTCAAATACAGAAACGGTTGCATCTTCTCCAATTTTTGCACGGATGTCTTCACCAGCTGTTTCAGCACGCTGTTTAAAGTCTGCCACCCATTTCTTTGCTTCTTCTTCTTTATTAAGAAGCTTGCCGATTTCTTCATGCTGTGACAGATAATCTAATTTACCCCATGTATAAGTTACAGTTGGTGCAATTTCCTTAAGTTTATCGTAGTTTTTTACAGTAGATAATGCAATGATCAAGTCTGGTTCTAATTCAATTATTTTTTCCAGGTTATCTTCAGATACTTCTTCAGCATCTTTCAATTCTTCTTCAAAACGAGGATTATTCTTGGACCATGTGTCCACACCGACGATATTTACGCCTAATTGCATTACATTTCCTGTAAACCCGGAAAGGAGAACAACTCTCTTAGGATCAGCCGGGACTTCAACCGGCCCGGTTTCAGATTCATAAGTAAAGGTGCCTGATTTCTTATCTTCTTTTGGTTCTCCTTCTTTTGATTCTCCTTGCTCTGTATTGCCGCAGGCGCTAATAAGCAGAAGCAGCAAGATCGTAAACGGGATCAATAGTTTCTTCATGTTGATTTTCTCCTTTTAGTAAATTATAAGTAATACACATTGGCTTGTTTGTGCGGGGATCGCGCCCGATGACTGCATCAATATTGAACACTTTCCTTAAGACATCCTGTGTAATGACTTCCTCATAGCTTCCTGATTTAACAATTTCACCATCTTTTAATGCAACGATATGGTCAGCAAAACGGGCTGCCTGGTTTAAATCATGAAGGACCATTACAATGGTGCGTTCCTGCTCCTGGTTCAGCTTTTGGAGAAGCTCGAGAACTTCAAGCTGATGGGCCATATCCAAGTAAGTGGTCGGTTCATCAAGGAAAATGATGTCTGTTTCCTGTGCCAGAGCCATTGCAATCCAGACCCTTTGACGCTGGCCGCCGGAAAGGGCGTCAACCGGACGAAATTTGAAATCCTTGATCCCAGTAACGTCAAGAGCCCAATCAATGACTTCATAGTCCTTTTTCGTTAATCTGCCAAATCCTTTCTGATAAGGAAAGCGACCGTATGAGACCAGTTCGCCAACTGTTAAACCGCTTGCACTTTCAGGTGTTTGCGGCAAAATTGCCATTTTCTTGGCAAGGATCTTTGTATTTTCCTTTGAAATGTTCTCGCCGTCCAAAATGACAGTGCCTGATTGATGAGAAATGATTCGTGTAATCGCTTTTAAAAGGGTTGATTTTCCGCAGCCATTCGGGCCGATTATAGTCGTGATCTTCTTATCGGGAATCTGGACACTAAGGTCTTTCACAATCAAGCGTTCACTATATCCAATGTTCAAGCCATCTGTATATAGGCGGACCATTATGTAACCTCCGTTTAGTTGAGAATATATTTTAGTGATAATGATTATCAGTATCGGTTCTTTTTTACTATAAGTCTATCTGATTTTTATGTCAATAGTATTTAAAGGAAAAGTATTCAGAAAAAATTTCATTGTCAAAGGAGAAGAAAGGTCGTATAGTTGAAGTGAGAATGATAATCAATAGTAATTGGTTATAGGAGTGAACGGTAAATGAAAAATGCTGAAGTGTTTGATGTGACGGTCATTGGAGGCGGACCTGCTGGTCTTTATTCCACTTTCTACAGCGGATTAAGGAAAATGAAAACAAAGCTGATCGAGTTTCAGCCGATGCTTGGCGGTAAAATACATGTATATCCGGAGAAAATGATCTGGGATGTGGGCGGCCTGACTCCGACTCCTGGGGCAAAACTGATTGAACAGCTGGTGGAGCAGGGGCTAACGTTTAATCCAACGGTTGTTCTCAATGAAAAGGTAGAATCCATTGCCAAAAATGAAGATGGTTTATTTGTTTTAAAAGGTTCTTCTGGAGAAGAGCACTATACGAAAACCGTCATTGTGGCTGTTGGCAGCGGAATTTTAAAGCCGCAGAAACTGAAGATAGAAGGGGCAGAGCGTTTTGAAGTTTCCAATCTGAATTATACAGTCAAATCCCTTAAACACTTTAAAGATAAGACTGTAATTGTTTCAGGCGGAGGAAATTCTGCAGTAGACTGGGCAAATGAATTGGAGCCCGTTGCCAAGCAGGTATACATCACTTGCAGGAGAGATGCTTTGACTGGCCATGAAGCTCAGGTTTCACAGCTGATGAATAGTTCGGTTATCTGCATTAACCATACGTCCATCACAAAATTAATTGCCGGCGGAAATCACGAGGAAATTGAACAGGTGGAATTGACCAATAATGAAACTGGCGAAGTTTCTTATCTGCAGATTGATGAAGTAGTAATTAATCATGGCTATGAACAGGATACGGAACTCTTAAAAAATAGCAATCTGAATATTGAAATGCTCGAAGATTTCTATATTGCAGGCAATGCAAACAGCGAAACATCGGTTGAAGGGCTATATGCTGCAGGGGATATCCTAAAGCATGACGGCAAACTTCACTTAATTGCCGGGGCATTCCAGGATGCTGCCAATGCAGTAAACAAAGCGAAGCAGTACATTGAACCGGATGCTGCCGCAGCTGCGATGGTTTCATCTCATAATGATGTTTTTAAAAAACGGAATCGGGAATTGGTGAAGCAGCTGGTCCACTAGGATAAAAACTAAACGCACATAAATTTTTTTATTCGCACATAAAACTTGGTTATGCGCACAGAAAAAATTCTATCCGCACATAAATTGAAAAAACGCCTGGAATTAAGGCGAACTAGCAGTGAAAAACCGGCCCACACGATGTGGACCGGTTTTTTAAGGTAAGATTTATACAATCTGAAGTCTGACAACTTTCTAGTTCCAGCGCCTACCCTCTCGAGGTCACAAGCCTGTCTAGTTGCGGCTCCTAGGGACGAAAGACTAGTCAAGCCCTTCCAGAAGGGAAGAACACCTTCTGGAAGGGCTCGTATTATGCTTGTCGTCCCTGGGCAGTCGCCTCCACATTTCGGACAAGCCTCCCAAAAAGGCAAAGAACGCCTTTCCGTGAGGCTCGTCTTGTGCTTGAGGCCCCCAGGATGGGGGTCATGCAGACGTTGCCACAGGACGTGGCGTTCTTAGTCTGCGTTCCTTCGTGGGCAAGGCGCTTCCGCTTTTCTTACGTACTGATCTTTTCTTTTACTTGAGCTTCTGTCCTAAGCTGCCTGAATTTAGCAAAGAATGCTGCCGTCATAATCAGCGACAGTATTCCAAAGATCACGACCATTATCTGAAGGCCGACTGCGTCCAGAAGGAATCCAGTCAGGAGCAGGACAATCTGAAAAGTTACACGGTCAAGCATGTTTCGGAAGGAGAAGAATCTTCCGTGAAATTCCTTTGGCACTCTTGTTTGGAAAATGGTAGCGGCAGTAGGGAAGAAACAGCCGACGGCAAACCCAAAAATAAAAAAAGCCAGTATGGATAGAACAGGCACATCTGCAAAGTACAGAAGCAGCTGGGATAGTCCGATGATGAATGAGAAGAAAAACAGGATCGCATAAGGCGAACGTTTTTGGCTGATTTGTTTGACAATGAATGCGCCAAGCATGAAGCCGAGTCCTTCTGCCGTATAGATCAAGCCTTTAATGGATGAGCTTTCCTGAAGCTCACTGATATTAATGACCATTAAGTTAAATCCGCCAAGGAACAGAAGCGGAACCAAGGTTAGGATCAATGTCATAAACACAATGGGCAGACCTTGAATAATCGGGAATACTTCCTTGAAGCCTCCGCTGCCACTGCTTGAGTTTCTTCCCCTGCTTTCCTTTGAGAAGGATTCTTCAAAATCCATAAAAAAGGTGATTATAAAGAGAATCAGATAAGCGACAAGCGAAGCGATGTAAAGCATTGATAATGGCAAGATAACTAACAAAACGCCAGCTAAAGCAGTACCTAATATTCTGGAAAGTGTGGACACATTCATATGGACTCCATTCAGCTGCAGCAGGTCCTTATCTTCCACAACCAGAGGAATGGCAGCCTGCAGAGCTGGAAAATAGAAGGCTGCCGAGATTTGCAGGAATACCAGAAAAATAACCATCCACCAGACTGACCCGGTTTGTATGGCAATTAACATAAAAACAACGCTCAATGCCCGGGCGAAGCCAGATGCCAGCATGACTGTCTTCTTGCTGATTTGGTCAGTTATTCTTCCTGCCCAGGGTCCAACAGCAATCCCTGCCAGCAATCCGCCAGCCAAAATAAGCGACTTTAGAAAATCTGAGGGAACCTTTTCCTGCATAAATTCCAGATTCCCTATTATACCGAGCCACAAGCCCAGCCCTGCTATAAACTCCCCGGTTAATAAAATCCAAACATTTTTATTTTTCCACATACTCAGGCCCCGTTTTCTGATTAGTTCGATAATCTAAAGATACTATAAACCAAGGAAATAATGAATCTATTTTTTAAAATAGTTGAAAATGAAAATCGTTATCAATTATAATAACAGAAAAGAAGCAGGGGAGGAACAGATATGTTTATTCAATTAAAAACGATTACTGTGAAAGAAGGCCATTCAAATAAGCTAGTCGAGCGCTTTGCAGGGGAAGGAATAATCGAAGAGCAGCCGGGCTTCATTGATTTGAATGTTTTAAAGAAGAAGCAGCGCAGCGGGGACGAAGAAGTGGCTATTATGATTCGCTGGGAATCGGAAGGAGCCTGGAAGGCGTGGGAAACAAGTGATGTCCATATTGCCGGGCACAAGGCAAACCGCGGCAAGCCGAAGCCAGAATATATTATTGATAGCCGTCAGGATGTCTATCATTCATTGGGCCAGAAGCAGTACCGTGAGCCAGCTGAAATTAAATAAAGTGCAATGCCCATTCATAAAGGGATTTTTGAATGGGCATTTTTTATGTGATTGTTATCTATTAAGCTTTCAGTCCCGTGCCTTTCCGGGTGAGAAGCATGAAAATCAGATAGGGAGCTCCGATTACGGAGATGACGATCCCAACCGGAATATCTGCAGGTGCAAGGAGATTTTTTCCTATCATATCTGCAATGAGAACAAGTGCCGCGCCTATTAGTGCAGCTAAAGGCAAGTTGCTGAAATAGTTGGGGCCGCAAAGGCGGCGTGCCAGATGTGGCGCCAGGAGTCCAATGAAAGCAATTCCGCCGCCAGCTGCTACACATGCTCCGGCAAGAGCGGCTGAAAGACAGAGAAGAAGCCGGCGTTCGGATTCGACTCTTAAGCCGAGTGCAACAGGAACTTCCTGTTTGAATTGAAGGATATTCATTGTTCTTGCTTTTATAAAGGCGACTGGCATCAGAACAAGAATCCAGGGAAGGAGTGCCCACACATATGGCCACTGAATACCCCAGATGCTGCCAGTCAGCCAAATGGCTGCCTGCTGAAAATCCTTTGGATCCATTTTCAGCTGCAGGATCAGCAGCAAGGCACCACATAGTGCATTAAATCCAAGGCCAACGAGGAGAAGCCGTTCCGGGTCTATTCCGCCTTTCCACGAAAATCGATAGATCAGAGCTGCTATGGCGAGTGCTCCGGCGAAAGCAAATACGGGAAGGAAGAACGGTTTTGCTAGAAGGCTTCCTCCCGATTGCCCGAACAGGTAGATTGAGAGAACAACTGCTAATCCGGCCCCGGCATTAATGCCGAGAATGCCGGGATCAGCCAGTGAATTCCGGGATAGCCCCTGAAGGATGCTGCCGGAAAGAGCCAGGCCTGCTCCTATTAGAAGGGCAATGATCATTCTTGGCAATCTTAAATGAAGCAGTACGAGCTCCTGTTTCGGAGTGCCGCTGCCTGAAAGAACAGCCAAAATTTCATTCATTCCTACTGGCATCACACCAGTCGAGAGACTTAGTACAAAAGTAACCAGGATAAGGAATATAAAGGCTGCCATCCAGCCCCGCGATTGGAGTAAAGCCTGTTTCCAATCCATTACATATACCCCCTTTTCCTTCTGGACAAATATAAGAAAAATGGAACACCGATTAGTGCAGTAACAGCACTGACAGGAGTCTCAAACGGCGGGTTGATCATCCGTGCCCCGATATCTGCTGCTATTAGAAGCAGTGCACCTGCAATGGCACTAAGCGGGATAAGCCAGCGGTAGTCAGACCCAATCAAAAGCCTGACCATATGGGGAACCACCAGTCCGATAAAGCCTATAGCTCCAGCAATGGAAACGGCCGCTCCAGATAATAATATAACCGCTGCAAGCCCGATCCAGCGGACTTTCTGCTGAGATTGACCAAGCCCTGCAGCCACTTCTTCTCCCAATGCCAGGATTGTCAGGGAGCGGCTGATCCAAAGGGACAGGAGCAAGCCTAAAAATACGGCGGGAAGCAAAATATACACATGGCGCCATTGTGTTCCTGAAAGACCTCCGGCAAACCAGAAGCTCAGGTCCTGTGCAGTCTGAAAATAAAGGGCGATGCCGGTTGAAAGAGCGCTGAACAAAGTGCTTAATGCTGCTCCTGCCAGTGTCAAAGTGACAGGTGATATCCGCTCTTTTGACAGCATGGAGAAAGATAATACAAGCAAGGCTCCAGCAGCGGAACCTGCAAATGACCAGATGAGCAGAACCCAGTATGAACCGCCGGAAAGAAATGCAAGTGCAATTGCGATGGCCAGGCCCGCTCCATGTGTAATGCCGATTATGGAGGGATCTGCCAGCGGGTTGCGTGTAATTCCCTGCATAATGGTGCCGGCTACAGCAAGAGCTGCCCCAATAAGTGCCCCGGTCAATGCCCGGGGAAGCCTGACTTCTCTGATAAGCTGATGTTCAATTTGGCCTCCCTGAAAGGAGACAAATGACTCCCACACCACGGAAGGGGGAATCCAGATTGCACCCAGCCCAATCGATGCAAGCAGCCCGATAAGCACCAGCACAATTCCTGCCAGGCCCCATTTTATAGATTTTTGGTGTACAGGCTGCCTGTGCTCTGTTATGTCAGCTGCGGTTCTGGCCATTACATTCAGTCCTTTTCTATGTAAATTTTAAGTGAAAATGATAATCGTTATCGTTCTAAATAATCGTAATTAATCTACTATCCTTTCACAGCTTTTGTCAATTCTTATTTAAGGAAAAAGAAGGGAGTATTTTTTGTATATGCTGAGCGGCAAACAATTTGAACCGTATAAAATTGCAGTTTCAAGCTTGAGAGGGGGATTGTCGAAAACCATCAATGAAAATAGCAATGATTTTACACTTATATATATTTCAGCAGGGAAAGGCACAATCGAAACTCGCAATCGCCAGCTGAAGATAGAGGCGGGGAAGAGCTGCTTTTTCTCGGAAACCGGCATAATTACTTCCGCATCTGCAGACCTGTTAACGGTTTATATACTCACCTGGTCAAAGGATAAAGATGTGTTTTCCAGGTTTCTTTCCGGGATACTGGCTAATCAGGAGCCATCAAAGATGGTGCCCTTGTGGGAAGAGCTGAGGAAATGGAACAAAGATAAATCGATATCGGCTGAGTGCCGATTTCAGTCCCAGCTGTGGAATATGATGTCAATTCTGACAGACAGGACAGAAGTAGACGGGATTGAAGAGGCAGTGGACCTGATCAGAAATAATCTGTCCCAGCCGGTTACGGTGGCAGAGCTGGCATCTAAAGCAAACATGAGCCCAGTATCGTTTACCAGGGCCTTTCGAAAACGAACCGGGATGGCACCGAAGGAATTCCTGAATGGAGAAAGAATGAGAGCAGCCAAACAGCTTATGCTGCAGAAGAAAGGGATTACGGCAAAAGAAGTGGCGCAGCAAATCGGTATGCAGGATGAGTTTTATTTCAGCCGTCTTTTTAAAATGAAAGCAGGCTTGCCGCCATCTGTATTTATGAAAAGGGCTAAGGAAAGAATTGCGGTAGTCAGTCAGCTCTTTTTGCAGGACCATCTCCTTTCGCTGGGTGTACAGCCTGTTGCAGCGCCATCCTATCCAACTGTTTATCCTGCCAGCAATGGAGTGCCGAGCTATCTTCAAAAAGAATTGGAGGGCACCATGCTCCTTAATGCAGAAAAGCCCTTTCAGCCAGAGGCTATTCTCATAACACAGCCTGATCGAATCATAAAGACGCCTCTGCATAATTATCAGCTCCAAAATGTACTTCTTTCACAGCAGGAGAAGGTCCATCATATTCAGCTGCAGCCGGATTGGCGGCAGTATCTTTACGAAATCGCTTCTATGATAGGATGTACAAGCCGGGCAGAATGCATAGAAAAAGACATCCGCTGCCTTGAATGTAAAGTAAGAGATAAGCTATGTCCAATAACGAAAAAAGGCAGATGGGCAGTCATTTGGATCCGCCCGGAGGAAATCCGTCTTTATGGACAGGGCGGGCATGCTCTGCTCAATCTGTTCTTTCAGAATTTGGGTTTCGAGCCTCATCCTGATTTGCATTTTGAAGGATACCGGACTGCTGGCCTGAAGGATGTGGCTGATCTTAATCCCGATAAGCTACTCATCTTATGGAGCCATGAAAGAGATGTTTGGAGAACTGCGCATTCTCCCGAATGGAATAAGATCCGTGCTGTCCAAACAGGTGAGGTATATTATCCTGACAGCCATGAGTGGGATCCTTGGGGACCGCTTGGGAGAAAGAAAATGCTGGAGGCGTTTCTGGACGATTTGCTGAAAGCAAAACTTAAGGCTTAATTAATGCGAACAAGGGTCCAGCTGTTTTTTCCGCTGGACCCTATTTTTAGTGGATTGCAGGTTTTGTATGTTTTGTCCATGCAAGAAGTTGCAAAAGTCCATGTTAAGCCGCTGTGATAATGATTATCATTGAGAATGAATTTCATTATTGCTTAGGAGGAATCATCCATGAAGAAGTTTTGTGCTCCATGGAGCATTGTTTTCATGTTATTTTTAATAATTTTAACAGGATGCGGTAAAGGTGAAGAGGCCTCTACAGAAGCATCTGAAAAGAAAGAGAAAGAAAAGACAGAGGAAACCAGAACGGTTGAACATCTTTTAGGAAAAGCAGAAGTGCCCGCAGAACCGAAAAAAGTAGTTTTGCTTTCACATGTTTCCTGGGAAGGATCACTTGTATCAGTAGGGGTAAAGCCCTATGCGGTAATGGCATATGATAATGAGTTCCCGCCGCATTTAACGAAGGAGCTTGAAGGTGTTAAGGCGCTCCCTTATGCTGATGAAATGAATTCAGAAGAAATCGTGAAGCTTGATCCGGATCTTCTTATCATCAGTGATCGCTATAAGCCGCTCTATGATCAGCTTTCTGAAACTATCCCAACAGTTGTTGTTGAAGTGGGCGGTGACTGGAAGGAAGATCACCTGAAAGTTGCAGAAGCTGTAGGCAAGCTTGATGAAGGAAAGAAAGTCATTGAAGACCTGGAGAAGAAAGCAGAGGATATCGGAACACGTGTCCGTGAGAAAACAGGAGAAGAAACTTTCATGGCAGTGGCAATCAATAAAAAAGATATTCGTGTTTTTGGACTGACAAACCATGCAACCAACTCATTATTATTTGATGATTTGAAATTAACACCTGCTGAGAACCTTCCAGAGGATTTTGGCGAGAATATTTCAATTGAAGGGCTAGCAAAATATAATCCTGACAATATTATTGACCTTACTTTCTTTAACAGCGGTGAATTTTACGATTCAGTGACTCAGGGTGAAGTTTGGAAAAGCCTGAAGGCTGTTCAAAATGACAAGGTACATACTCTTTCCACTACATGGGGGTTCTGGGATCCGATTGAGCGTCAAAAGGGTTTGAAAGAAATTGAATCGCTTCTATTAAGCGAATAACTTACAGCGGGAGGCCGGGACGCATTTGCACCCGTTCTCTCCAGTATCTTGATTCTTTTATTGGAAAAGAATCAAATTTTTTAACTGTTATTGAGAATGGTTATCAATTACTAGGTCTAAAGACTCGGTGAAAGGATGGAATTATGCATCATTCAGCCAAACAAATTGCAGAAAATGCAACGTTTCAAGCTTTTATTAATAGTTATTTGCGGGAAGTGGACAGCGGGCATTGGATGGAAAGCAGGGAGTGGATTGAGGAACAACAGGTATCCATCCCTCTTTCAGGGGTGGCGGTAGCAGAAATCGAATTATCTGGCCAGTCCGTTAAATTCGCTGTCGAAGTCCTTTATCGTTCACGTACAGGAAGACATATAATCGGCCATGCACTTAAATATTGTTCAAATCGGCGGGAATGGATTCACCAGGATAGACTTCCGATGATGATTACACTAATCCATGAGATGCATTTGATGGCCAAAGCTAATGGCTGTCATGAGCTTGCATCCCATTTTGATGAACTTGTGCTAAGGATGATTGAGAGCTACCAGACAATGGCGGCATATATTGAAGCGAGAATGAATGATGAGGACAGCCTGTATTCAGAGGATTGTACTTTCATTGAAGCAGAACAATCGCTCCTGTTTGGGCACTGGCTTCACCCTACACCGAAAAGCAGACAAGGAATGACTGGATGGCAGCAGCCAAGCTATGCGCCAGAATTAAAAGGACAGTTTCAGCTCCATTATTTCCAATTTGAAAGGGAGATGGTAAAAGAATCCTCTAATGACAAGGAAACTGCAAGTCAAATTATTCTTCAATCGATAAAAAAATCACTGCCGCACCTTACTGTTCCGGAAAAGGAATGCCTCATTCCAATGCACCCTCTACAGGCCCAATGGCTTCTGCAGCAGGACTATGTCAGAGAGGCAATAGAGAAGGGCCTTATAAAGGACCTTGGCAGTATGGGGCCTTATTATTCAGCTACTTCTTCGATCAGGACAGTTTACAATCCTGAAGAGGAGTGGATGTATAAGTTTTCGGTCCCGGTAAAAATAACAAATTCGCTAAGGAAAAATCGCTTCCATGAGTTAAGGGCAGGCACGGCTATGGCGGAGTTAATCAAGAAAATCCGATTTACAGAAGAACACCCGGTTTTCAGGATGATTGATGATCCGGCCTATATTACTGCCATATTCCCTGGTCAGAAGGAATCAGGCTTTGAAGTTATACTGCGATCCAATCCATTTCAGGGAAAAAAACAGAGAGGAATTACTTCCATAGCTGCATTGGTTCAGGATCCTTTGCCTGGCATGCGTTCAAGGCTGCGCCGAACCATTGAGAGAATAGCATTGGAAGAATCTCGTAATATCCAAGATGTCAGCATGGAATGGTTCCGGAAATATTGGAAATGTGCAATAGAGCCTCTCATTCGTTTATATGATGAACATGGGATGGCATTAGAGGCTCATCAGCAAAATAGCGTTCTGGATCTTTCTTCCGGCTACCCGGAAACTTATTTTTACAGGGATAATCAAGGATATTATCTATCAAATCTTCATAGAGAGAAACTTTGCAAACTGCTGCCTGAATTGGAAGAATGCCAGGAATTATTCTATGAGGATGCTCTCATTCAGGAAAGGTTTACGTATTATCTGTTCATGAATCAGCTTTTTTCAGTCATTTCAAGACTTGGGCAGGATGATCTTATCAGTGAGGACCGTTTAATCAAATGGTGCCGAAACCAGCTGAGCTCTCTGGAAAAAGGATTGTTTGGACAGGGGAAAGGTTTCATTCGGCATATTCTTCAATCTGAGAAATTATCTTATAAAGCCAATCTTTTAACCCGATTTCATGATGTTGATGAGCTGATGGCAAAGAACGAACAAGCGGTATACACCTATTTGCCCAATCCATTCGCCGCCATGAAGAAGGAGGAAAACTATGCTGAAGCTGCATCCGCAATTGTCTAAAACAATTGAAAGAAGAGTACTCAGACAGTTCATGGAGGCTATTATTTTTGAAGGATTAATGGATTATGCCAAATCGGCTGAACGGCCAGAAGATCCGCTCTTACATTTTACGATTTTCGGAAATCGGCGAACATACTGCTGTGAGGGGAAAATTACTTCGTTTGACCGTGTGCGTTTAATTGAAGGAAGCATTCGCTCAGTCCACCCTGATGGCTCACGAACAGAAACCGTGATTGAGGAATTGGCTGAAGACCTTATTGCAGATCCGGAAAAAAGGAATCAGCTCATTAATGAGCTGGAACAAACCATTCTGCTGAGTGAGTGGAATGAAACTCATCTAATGCATTCTATGTCCAGGAGAAATTTCAGCTATGAAGAATTGGAATCAGAGATATGGGAAGGGCACCCCTACCATCCCTGCTTTAAGGCGAGAAGCGGATTTTCACTTGGGGATCATGCGGCATATGGGCCGGAAGCAAGACAGTCATTCGAGCTGCAATGGGCAGCTGTCAGACGTGAATATGCCAGAATCGAACTGCTTGAGGATGAAACAAGTTTCTGGGAACGGGAACTTGGCCCTTCCATGTTTGGACAATTACTTGCTGATTTGCAGCATATTGGCAAAACCTTTGAAGAATACACATTTCTGCCCATTCACCCCTGGCAGGTGAAGTTAGCAAATGCTGATGCAGACATAGTGCTTCTGGGGAGCAGCGGAGATTCTTATCGGTCAACACAGTCCGTCCGTACGCTATGGAATATGACAAATCCAGAAAAAGCTCATGTGAAACTATCGATGAATATGGTGAACACATCATCGCTAAGAACTCTGGACACACACGCGGTTTGTGCCGCACCCCATATTTCCAAATGGATAGCAGATACAGTGGAAGGAGATCCATTTTTAAAAGATGAAGCTTCATTGGTCATTCTTAAGGAATACGCAGGGATTTCTTATCATCCCGAGGAGGAAGAACCTTGCGCAAAGTTCGGAGCTATATGGAGAGAGAGCATCCGGCTTTATATGGAAGAAGATGAAGCGGCGGTGCCTTGTACGGCATTGCCATTAATGGAGAGGGACGGATTTCCGTTTATTGACGAATGGCTGAAACGCTATGGAATTGAAAAATGGCTGAAAAGGCTCGTGGAAGTATGTGTGGTTCCTGTCTGGCATTTGCTGGCCGCGCATGGAATTGCCGTTGAGGCGCATGCCCAGAATATGATTCTTCTTCATAAGGACGGCTGGCCAACACGTGTTGCACTGAGGGATTTCCATGACAGTGTTGAGTATTGCCATGACTTTTTGGAGGAGCCAAACCGTATTCCGGAGTTTGCGGGCATTCATGAACAATTTAAAAAAGGCAGGGAAGATCAGTATTATTGGATGTCTTCTATTGAATCGCTTAGAGAACTGGCAATGGATACATTATTTGTTTTTCATCTGTCTGAACTGTCCTATGTACTTGAAGAGCAATATGGCTTCAGTGAGAAGCGATTTTGGAAGCTGACAGGAGAAGCTTTAACGGAGCACCTGAGCTGTTATCCGGAATTGATATTCCGAAATTATTTGCTGCAGCATACTGCACCGGTAATTTATGCGGAATCACTGCTGAAGAGAAAAGTTCAAAAAGATGAGGCTGGCGGGTTTCGCCATTATGTCAAAAACTCTTTAAGATAACCATCAAAAGGAGAATTGAGATGTTTTTTGTAAATGATCATTACTATACATTAGATAACCTTGAGCAGCAATATACAGAATTTGAAAACATTCCTCATTTAAGAGATTGCGGAAATAGAAGATTAGCTGTTTGTATTCCGGATGTGTTTCAGTGGCTCGCTCTTTGTTTATTTGTACGCAGAAAAGGGGGATCCATTGTTCCGATCCATCCTTCCATGCCGAAAGAAGGGGCAATACGAATAGCTTCATCGGCTGGAAGTCATAGCTTGCTTTACGGAAATACTCATACACCGATCGAACTGTCAAAACAAAAGAATGCCCGTGAAGGTGTCCTGGTCCAAATGAGTTCGGGTACGACTGGTGCACCAAAATGCATTGAACGCAGCTGGGATTCCATCGAGCTTGAACTGGAAAGCTATGTTTCTGTATTGCCGGCAGATCATCAGACCACATCTATTGTTGCCTGTCCGGTTACTCATTCATATGGGTTGATCTGCGGCGTATTTGCAAGCTTAAGGCGCGGTTCGGAACCGGTCATTCTGACAAATATGAACCCGAAGTATGTGCTTAGCAAAATTAAGGAATATCCGAAGCATATTCTCTATGGGGCTCCTGCGCTTTTGCATACATTAACACATCTGGTTCGTGATGGCGGACAGTTCGATTGTGTGATGACATCGGGCACTTTAATGCCATCGGGCTGGCTGGAATCTTTAAAAAGTGTTTCAAACCGGGTTCTTCAGCAGTATGGATGTTCGGAGGCAGGGTGTGTGGCCATTCACCCGGATGTATGTGACCCCCGTGAGATGGGCTATCCGCTTCCCCATGTAAAAGTGGAGGCTGGAAGTAAGGAAAACCCTGATGAAATTATCATCCGTGATTCTGAGAAAACCATCTTTACTAAGGACCTTGGCTTTATGGAAGACGGTGTCCTGTCATTTCTTGCAAGAATGGATGACACCATTAATGTAGCGGGATTGAACGTATATCCGCAGGAGGTGGAAGATGTCCTGATGGCAGAACCAAGAATTGCAGAAGCAGTGGTTTATAAAAAAATCCACCCGCTTTCCGGAGAAAGAGTCTGTGCGCAGTATGTATGCACCCAGCCTATAGAGGAGCAGGAACTGCGGGAGTGGTGCAGGGAATATCTCGCTCCTTACCAAATCCCGATGGAATTTATCCAGACAGAAGAAATAGAAAAGCTCCCGAATGGCAAGATCAGCAGAAAAAGGCTGGGAGAAGGAGTGCTGGCATGACAAGAGAAGAAATTTTACAGGCTTTACAAGATATTATGCAGCATCAAATAGAACTGCCTTCGATGGCGGCCTTTCATGAGGGTGCCCGTTTAAATGAAGATTTATATATGGATTCCATCATGATCCTGCAGCTTATCCTTCATTTGGAAGTGGATCTTGGCTTTGATATCCCGGATGAAATGCTGGTGCCTAAAGATTTCAGGACTGTAGGAAGCCTGGCCGACTTTCTGAATCACCTGCAGAAGCCTGTCACAGCGGAGGCTTCTTATGATTAAAGTCCATTGTTTTGTGAGCTGTGTATGTGAGGCAGTCAAAAAGACGCAAGGGGCCGATCACAGACCTTATTATTTCGGAGTATGGGATGCTGATTTCGATGTATTGGATAATGGAGTTCTGACCTATCATTCCAAACGGATCGACCATGATTTTTTCCACCAATGGTATGAAATGCTGTATGGAATTAAGCTATATAGATGGTATGACGAAAAACGCAGCAAACAGGAAAACATAAACAAGCTTCTGGGCCTGCTTGAGAACAAGAAGCACCACCAGTATGTAATGGTGATGCTTGATTTGTCCAAGCTGCCTGAAAGGGAGAATAAGTTTCATCAAAGTCCATTTCCGCATTATGTGATGCTGGAATTGACAGGAAACGAAGAGGAATGGTTTATGTATGATCCGGACTTCCGCTGGGAAGGAATTTTGCCGAAGGAGAGGATTTTGGCAGCTATTGAGGATCCCTCTGCTGAAGGGGGATATTTCTTTGATGCAGCCAATATCATTCCCCCATCTGCTGAAACAGTGGAGGCATATTTTAATACATGCATTAAGCTTGACTGCAACCCAATGACTGATGCAGTTGGAAAGATTGTCGGTCTATATACATCCGGAAGCGATAACTACCCTTTATCAGGATTGACATTCGCATTAAGGGAACTCCCTGTCCTCGCCATCCGAAAATACGCCTATGAACATGCTTTTGCGTTTTTCTGGGATTCACTTGGGTATGAAGAGGAAGGCTTTGAAGCCTGGTGTAATGAAATTGAGAAGCTCGTAAAAGGATATACGGTTATCCAATATCGGGCGATGAAGCTTGCCATGACAGGAAACCTGGGTTTGAAAAATGAAATCTCTTTAAAACTGGATGAACTAAATATCCTGGAATTTAAAATTAAGCAGGGATTGCAGAAAAGCTTTGAAGCCTGGATTAAACTGCAGGAATCCCAAAATATGAAGGAGGCAACTCTATGAAGCTATCTCTCTGCACCATCTCATTCCGGCATCATCTTCAGTCCATTGACCAAATCGCACACTATGCCCAGACAAATGGATTCCAGGGGATAGAAATATGGGGTGTACATGCCAAAAACCTGGCGGAAGATATTCATTATGGAAGTGAGTGGCTTAGCTCCTATAATCTTGAAACGACCATGCTGAGCGACTATCTGCCTCTTGATGCTCCTCTTCCAGTTTTAATGACAGAAATGCAAAAATTATGTGCAATGGCACATAGGTGGGGAACGAAGAAAATAAGAACGTTTGCCGGGACAAAAGGCAGTGCGGATATCAGCAGGCTGGAAAGAATCGAACTGGTTTCGCGCATGAAAATGCTCTGCAAAATGGCTGAAGCCGAGGGACAGATGCTTCTGGTTGAAACTCATCCTAATACACTGACAGATAACCCATCCTCCACACTTCAGCTCATTGAGGAAACAGACCATTCAGCGTTAAGGGTTAATTTTGATGTGCTTCATATATGGGAATCAGGAGTGGATCCGATCTTTGCGCTAAAACAGCTGCGTCCATATATATCGCACTTTCATTTTAAAAATATCCAGTCCCGTTCCCAGCTTGGCGTGTTTGCTCCTAATAATGTCTATGCAGCAGCGGGCAGCAGGGAAGGCATGGTTTCATTATTTGAAGGAGCTGTAGATTACAGGATGTTTTTAAGAGAGGCTTCGAATTTGATGGAAATGGATGCATCTTTGGAATGGTTTGGACCAAATGTGAAAGACATTCTGACAAAAGACAGCAAGGAAATTATGAGAGTTCTTCAGGCTGAGAAAGCTTTATAACAGCCAGAAAAAAGTCATTCAAACGTTTGATTGATTTAAGCTGCAGTATGATTTCTGCTTAAATGAACAGATGCAGGGAGCAGTATCCTGTACTCGTAAATTACATGGAAGGAGAACAATCAAAAAAAGCTTTAAGGATGTCTTAATCACCTTAAAGCTTTTTCGATTGCTTCTGCTGCTGATTCTATGTGTCGGAAATTTTTCTTTATATTAGTTTCTGTGTAGGTAATTTCAAAAGAATGATTGTTTTTCAAATAACATACAGATAAAACCTGCTGCTTGTCATTTGAAAAGGTCTGAGTGATTTCAGAGTCACAATAATATTTCAATGTTTCAAGCATGTTAAGTGTGTGATCTATTGACATAGTCTTCAGCCTCCTTTTGGATTGGCATGACTAACTGAGATCTTAATTCCATTATAAGGAATTCACCTTCTTGTTTATATGGATAATTTGTCACATTTTATCACAGGTTTTCGGTTTTAAGAGGGGTCTGGAATCAAAATCTGCAGTAAAATGGCCAGTCTTTGATAGACTGGCTACTTCTTATGCAAGCTGCTGCTCGGCAAATTCACGGTATAGATCATGTGATTGAGTCAATTCGGAATGTGTGCCAATGCCTGTGACCTGGCCTTTTTCGATGAAAATAATTTGGTCTGCGTCGACAATTGTGGAAAGGCGGTGTGCGATGACGAAAGTTGTCCGGCCTTCCATTAAGCGGGTAAGGGCCTGCTGGACGATACCTTCAGATTGGCTGTCCAGACTGGCAGTGGCTTCGTCCATCATCAATATTTTAGGGTCGCGCAGGAAAGCCCGTGCTATAGCAATACGCTGCCTTTGTCCCCCGGATAGCTTCACACCCCGCTCACCAACTTCTGTATCAAGCCCTTTCGGAAAGTCGGCAATGAATTGATCGGCGTATGCCATTTTCGCCACTTCCCATAACTTCTCATCCGCAATGCTTTTGGAATCTTCGAGTCCATAGCATAAATTTTCACGGATTGTACCTGCCATCATGGCGCTTTCCTGTGAAACATAGCCGATCTGGCTGCGCCAGGATTTAAGGGATATCTGCTGGATGGGTGTATCGCCAATTTTGATTTCACCAGCAGCTGGTTCGTAAAATCGTTCAAGCAAACCAAACAGGGTTGTTTTTCCGCTTCCGCTTGGACCCGCCAGTGCAATCATCTGACCTGGCTGGGCTTCAAGAGAGATATTTTCCAGAACACTCTCTTCTGCGCTATAGGAGAAGGAGACATTGTTGATTGTAATCGGCTTGCTGCTGATATCCATTTCGATGCCGTCTTGTCCGTCTTCCAAAGGCTCCTCTAAAATATCAATGATCCGTTCTGTTGCGCCTATTGCTTTTTGCAGCTGAGTAAAAAACATCGCAAATGAGGTAATTGGCATAATAATCTGGAACAAATACAGCAAAAAGGCTACAAGAGAACCCGTTGACATCGTTCCGCTAGCCACCCGCATGCCTCCATAGGCGATGATCATGACAATAACAACCATCATGATCAGGTACATAGTGGGACCAATCATCGCAAAAATGCGGGCTTCCCGCAAGCCGTAGCCAAGCAGTTTGTCGATCCCATCCAATCCCTTTTCTTCTTCATTTTGCTCTGCAGTAGAAGACTTCATTAAGCGGATTTCACCGAGTGTTTGGGTAATGTTTCCGGTAAAGATAGCAGTTTCATCTTGAAGGCCACGGGATATTTTGGCCATCTTTCGGCCAAGTGGAATCATAATTGCCAGTGTAATAGGAACAGAAGTAAGCATCAGCAGTGTCATTTTCCAGTCCATCACAAGCAGGATAATAATTGCACCGATAATACTGATAATACCGGTAATAAATTGCGGAAAGTGATTGGTAATCAGCTCCCTGACAATGCTGGTATCATTAACTACACGGCTGACAGTCTGGCCGCTGGATTGCTTGTCAAAATAACTGACCGGCAGCCGTATGAGCTTCATCCACATCCGGTCCCGAAGCCGGGCCACCACTTTTTGGCCGACATAGCTGAGCAGGTAGATGGAGATCCCGCTGATGATGGCCTGGACGATAAAGGCTGCACCAATTCCGATCATGAGCGGAACGCTTAAAGATTCAACAGAAAAACCGTCCACCAGATTTTTGGTCAGCAGCGGTACGAGAAGGCCAGTCAAGGTTGTTAAAATGCTGGCTGTTAAACCAATGATGAGGGCAGCCTTTGGTATTTTTGTCGATAGTATGAGTGAAATGAATGGTTTTAGGCTGGTTTGCTTTTTATCCACTTTGTGTGCTCCTGTCTCTTATATATCGATATCATTATATACCATTGAAACTTCCATTACCTGTTATGCACCTTAACGCCTATCCGATGAATAGAATGTTAAAAACCCAAAAAGGATGGATAGCCGTGGCAATCAACTTTCCAGTAGGCATCAAAACGGTGACAATCAGCAGCGGGCCGACTAAAGTGGTTTATTATCCCCGTGTGAAAGGAATGCAAAATAAGCAGCTGCAGCAATTTATTAACAGTACAATTGTCCGACAAAACCAGCAGATCATTAACGAGCAGACAGGCAATATGGATACAACCGTGGTTGATTTGTATGGATACTATGAGATTAAAAATAATCAGCGTGATGTACTGAGTTTGTCCTTGAACAATTATGTATATCACTATCATGCTGCCCATGGAATGACAGTTATAAAATCGCTGACATTTGACCTTCAGAAGAGAAGGCAGGTGGAGCTTAAGGATTTATTCAAGCCGGGAAGTGACTATGTAAAAAGAATATCCGAGCTGATTAAGGTGCAAATCAAGGAGCGTGATATACCGCTCTTAGTAGACTTTAAAGCAATCAGGCCAGATCAGGACTTTTATATAGCGGATAAAGCACTGATCATCTATTTCCAGCTGTATGAAATAACGCCTTATGCTTATGGATTCCCGATGTTTCCGATTTCCGTTTATGCACTGCAGGATATTATTGATGAAAATGGGCCGCTGGGGAGGATGGCGGTGAATTAAAGTTAAAAGGAAAGCTGCTTTAATGCGGCATTCCTTTTTTGCTGTAGAAAGGTAAATTCTTTTGATGTCGCCTATATAATAGTAGGATATTAATAATAGAAGCAATGTAAATAGAACCAGCCGGTCATAATAAGAAAAATGAGATGTAAAGAGGATGAATCAATGGATAATGCAGAGAAGATATATTTAGATTATACAATTGATAAAGACTTGAATCAGTCAGAGAAAGAGATTCTTTCTTTTTTAATTAAAAGCAAGATAGATGACCAGCATTTAAGTATACGGAAAGCAGCGGATGAGCTGTTTGTTTCAACTACATCCATCATTCGTTTGTGTAAAAAGCTGGGGTTTAGCGGATACAGTGAGTTTGTATATAATCTTGGTCTGAAAGTGAAGAAGGTGCATAGTTCAGATGCTGAATCAGTAGAAGAGATCCATCGTCCATTGGAAGCGAGCATCAATGAATTTATAAAAAATATCAGAACTACATTTGATTACATAGATGAGGAAAGCATCCAGGAATTTTTAAATGAAATTGAAAAGCATAAGATGATTTATTTTTATGGAGCAGGCTTTTCTACGCTGTTCTCCAATTATCTTGCTAAGAAATTGGAGCTTTTCGGGTATTATGTTTCAAATACATCGACTAGTGACAGCAGGGCGATTTTCTTTAATAATATCCAGAAGTATCGGCTGATGATTGTCTTTTCGCGATCTGGAGAGACAAGCAAGGTAATTGAAAAAGTCCAAATTGCTAAGGAAAAGGGGTTAAAGACCGTCCTGTTCACAGGAAATGATAAAAGCACGACAGCGAAATTGGCCGATATTGTGTTTACTATTCTCGATCCGACAATTGAATCCCAGCGTGAATTTGAGATCACATCGTTTGAGTCTAATATGTTTATGTTCATTGATATTATCCTGATTTTAGCGATTAAAAAGGGGATTATCAAAGAGTATTAAGCCCTGTAACATGTTACTTTATTTAGTGACATTGTACAGATTCCTTCATTCCCATTCCTTCCGCTAATAATCCAAGCTATACTGTGGATGTGAAATGATAGCGTTTACTTTTATTTAGAAAGGAAGACATCTATGAAACAAGTGGTGAATGGTCTCCAGCTATTTGGAAAATCCTTGTTTGCCCCGATTTTAATATTGCCGATCATTGGTCTTTTCATTGCGTTTGGCAATGTGTTTGGAAACGGGAACCTGGCACAGTACGTCCCGCTTCTTGAAAATCCGATAATACAAAATATCGGAAAGTTTATCTCTTCTTCGGCAGTTTCGATACTTCAGAATCTCGCATTGATCTTTGCAGTCGGCATTCCGATCGGGTTAGCAAAGAAAGATAAAGGTTATGCAGCATTAACAGGTCTAGTAACCTTTGTCATTTTTATTAATGCGATGCATCAGGTCCTGAATCTTTCAGAGCGTTTAGTTCCTGCAGAGGAGATGCAGATTTCCGGACAGGCAATGGTATTGAATGTTCAAGTTTTAGAGATGGGTGTGTTTGCAGGTATTTTAATCGGAGCTTTAGTTGGTGTTCTTCATAATAAATATTGCGATACAGAATTCAAAGGTGTTTTTTCCATCTATTCAGGTCATCGTTTTGTAGCTATTTTAGCAATACCAAGTGCAATGGTTCTAGGGGCGCTTGCAGCCGAGTTTTGGCCGATTGTTCAAAATGGAATTACAGCGCTGGCTAATGGTATCCGAAGCTTAGGGGACTTTGGTTTCCTTATCTATGGCTTCCTGGAAAGAATCCTGATTCCGACAGGACTACATCACCTTATTTATACACCGTTCTTATATACAGAACTGGGCGGAATGACAACTGTTGCAGGAGAAGTTGTCCATGGGGCAAGGAATATTTATTTTGCTGAAATGGCTGACCCAAGTGTGGCTGTATTAAGCAGCACAGTAAACTGGGATGCACGCGGCCTGGCAAAGATGTTCGGATTAATTGGTGCAGCTTTAGCTATGTACGTTACGGCTGATAAAAATAAAAAAGCGATGGCAAAAGCGATTCTCCTGCCGGCAGCCGTCACTTCATTCCTGCTTGGGGTAACGGAGCCAATTGAATTCGCGTTCCTATTTACTGCTCCAATCCTGTTTTTTATCCATGCAGTTCTGGCTGGTACAGGAATGATGCTCTTAAATGTCTTTGGTGTTCATGCAATCGGCGCGAATGGCGTTATTGATTTCCTGCTTTATAATTTGCCGCTTGGTACAGAAAAGTCCAATTGGCCTATGTTCATTGTCGTAGGTCTGATTATGTTTGCTGCCTATTTTATCATCTTCAGATTCCTGATCCTGAAATTAAACCTGAAAACACCTGGCCGTGAAGAAGGTACAGAGGAAACTGTCCAGCCAGCAGAAGTTCAGACAAAAGGGAATGCAGCAGCAGGGTCTCCTCTAGGTGAAACGATTGTAACTGCACTTGGCGGAAGCGGAAATATTGAAAATGTAGATAATTGTTATACAAGATTAAGACTTGTTTTAAAGGATCCAAATGCAGTAGATGAACAGCTGTTAAAAGAAACTGGATCAAAAGGAGTCATCAAGTCAGGCAACAATGTTCAAGTTGTATATGGTCTGAACGTAAAGTCTGTTCGAGATCAAGTTGATCAAAAACTGGGAGGACTAAATTATGAAAATGTATAAATTAGCGATTGCGGGCGGCGGAAGCACGTATACACCAGGAATTGTGAGAAGCTTAATGGATAGATTAGAAGATTTGCCATTATCCGAGATTAGATTTTACGATATTGATGGAGAGCGCCAATCGAAAGTAGCAGTCGCAGCTAAAGCGGTTATTGCAGAATATACAGATTCTATTAAAATAACCGAGACAACTGATCCGGAAACAGCATTTGAAGATGCAGACTTTGTATTTGCGCAAATGCGTGTCGGCAAATATGCGATGAGGGAGCTTGATGAGAAAATACCTCTGTCACATAATGTAGTAGGTCAGGAAACGTGCGGGCCTGGCGGATTGGCATATGGTTTAAGAACGATTTTCCCTATGGTGGAACTTATTGATTATGTAGAAAAATATGCGAAGGAATCGTGCTGGATTGTCAACTATTCAAATCCTGCTTCAATCGTAGCAGAAGGTGTGCGGAAGCTGCGCCCTAATGCAAAGGTTATTAACATCTGCGATATGCCTGTAGCAACGATGCGCAACATGGCGGGCATCCTTGGAGTGGAGAGAGAAGACCTTGTGGTAGATTACTTTGGATTAAATCACTTTGGCTGGTTCACCAAAGTAGAAGTGGACGGAGAAGACCGCCTTCCGGAGCTTCGTGAGCATATCAGCAAATGGGGACTGCTGACAGAGGACATCTCTAAAATTGATTATCGCCATGCTGATTCTTCCTGGATTAAGACATTTAAAAATATTAAGCCGATCATGGATTTCTTCCCGGATTATATTCCTAATCCATACCTGCAGTATTACCTGTTGCCGGATTATATTGTGGAGAATTCAAATAAAGAGCATACCCGTGCCAATGAGGTTATGGAAGGAAGAGAAAAGTCTTTGTTTGAAACAATTAGAAAATTTGAAGAGACTGGCATCCTGGATGATGCGTTTCATGTTGGTGTACACGGAATTTTTATTGTAGATGTTACTGTATCCATTGCACAGAATCTGGCAAAACGATATCTTGTAATGGTAGAAAACAATAGAACAATTCCTAACCTGCCGGCAGATGCCATGATCGAAGTGCCTGCACTTATTACCAATAAAGGACCTGTTCCTGAGTATGTCGGGAAAATTCCATATTTCCACAAAGCCATGATTGAACAGCAATTGGCATCCGAAAAAATTTTGGTGGAAGCCATAACAGAGGGGTCTTATGAAAAAGCATTACAGGCATTCACGCTTAACAAGACAATTCCATCTGCCATTGTTGCTAAAAAGATTTTAGATGATCTGATTGAAGCCAACAAGGAGTATTGGCCAACACTTGAGAAGAAATATAAAGAAGGCTCATTGGTACACTGATAGAATGGAAGGGCACAGGCTATGTCTGTGCTCTTTTTCTATTTCAATCAAACATTTGATTGAAAAGGTGGAAGTTGTTATAGGCGGTGCTTTTCAACTTAGTGTTGTTCATTCGGACAGGAGAAGAAGAAAACCGAGTTGGTGAGTCCGAACTCAGTGCTTATTCGGACAGGGGAAGAAGAAAACCGAGCTAGTGAGTCCGAACATAGTGCTCATTCGGACAGGAGAAGAAGAAAACCGTGCTAGTGAGTCCGAACTCAGTGCTTATTCGGACAGGAGAAGAAGAAAACCGAGTTGGTGAGTCCGAACTCAGTGCTCATTCGGACAGGGGAAGGGGAACTAAGAAAGAATGAGTCTGAACCAAATTCCATGGTGCTCAATAAAAAACCGCTTCCTGCCAAAGGCAGTAAGCGGTTTTAGGTTAAAAATTAATTACGGATCAGATAGTCAAACGCACCCAAAGCTGCCGTTGCACCAGATCCCATGGAGATGATGATTTGCTTGTAGGCACTGTCTGTACAGTCTCCTGCAGCAAATACACCAGGGATGTTTGTGGCACCGTGCTTGTCCACGACGATTTCGCCGAAGCGAGTACGCTCGATCTGGTCGCCTAACCAATCTGTGTTAGGAACCAGGCCGATTTGGACGAATACACCTTGCAGTTCAACATGGTGTTGTTTTTCTGTCTCACGATCCATGTATGAAATACCGTTTACTTTATCAGTTCCGGTAATTTCAGTTGTCTGAGCATTTGTGACAACCGTTACGTTTGGAAGGCTGTTCAGACGTTCCTGCAGAACGGCATCTGCTTTCAATTCAGGATTGAATTCGATAACCGTTACATGGTTAACAATCCCTGCAAGGTCAATGGCTGCTTCAACACCGGAGTTGCCTCCGCCGATAACAGCTACGTCTTTGCCTTCAAATAATGGGCCATCACAGTGAGGGCAGTAAGCAACCCCTTTGTTTTTGAACTCTGCTTCACCTGGCACGTTGACATTTCTCCAGCGTGCACCAGTTGAAAGGATGACTGATTTACTTTTCAGTACAGCACCATTTTCAAGTTCAATTTCAACAAGGTCCTTCTTTTCAAGTCTCTTTGCACGCTGCAGATTCATGACATCGATGCCATAATCTTTCACATGTTCCTCAAGGCTTGCAACAAGTTTAGGGCCTTCTGTATGCTTCACACTAATAAAGTTTTCGATGCCTAAAGTATCCATTACCTGGCCGCCAAAGCGTTCAGCAACGATGCCGGTGCGGATGCCTTTGCGTGCAGCATAGATTGCCGCGCTTGATCCCGCAGGGCCGCCGCCAATGACAAGCACATCATAAGGATCCTTATCTGCAAACTCTGATGCGTCAGGGCCTGTTCCCATTTTCGCCAGAATTTCTTCAAGGGACATACGGCCGCTGCCGAATGGTTCGCCATTTAGAAGAACTGTCGGCACTGCCATGATTTCTTTAGCATCTACTTCTTCTTTGTAAGCAGCACCATCGATCATTGTGTGTGAAATATTAGGGTTAAGAACACTCATGACGTTAAGAGCCTGTACTACATCAGGGCAGTTGTGGCAGCTTAAGCTGACATAAGTTTCAAAACGATATTCGCCCTCAATCTTCTTCACCTGGTCGATGACTTTCTGGTCAACCTTAGGTGCCCTACCGCTAACTTGAAGCAGAGCAAGCACTAAGGAAGTAAATTCATGTCCAAGAGGAATGCCGGCAAAGGTAATGCCAGTATCTTCACCTGGACGATTTACACTAAAGCTTGGCGTCCTTTGTAATTCAGTGCGCTCAACTTTAATGCGGGAGGACATATTGGCTAGCTCATCTACTAAAGCCAGCATGTCGCTGGATACTTTATCTGATCCAGCGCTGACTTTTAGAAGGATGTCGCCCTCCATCATCTGAAGATATTGAGCTAATTGTGCTTTTATATCTGCATCAAGTAACATGATTATCGTGCTCCTTAGATTTTACCTACTAGATCAAGGCTTGGCTTAAGTGTTTCAGATCCTTCTTTCCACTTAGCCGGGCAAACTTCACCTGGGTTGTTGCGTACATATTGAGCTGCTTTAAGCTTGCTTACAACCTGGCTTGCGTCACGGCCAATTCCGCCAGCGTTGATTTCAACAGTTTGGATGATGCCATCTGGATCGATGATGAATGTTCCGCGTTCAGCCAATCCATCTTCTTCGTTCAGAACTTCGAAGTTGCGGGAAATTCTTTGGTTAGGGTCACCAATCATAACGTATTCAATCTTGTTGATTGTTTCTGAGTTATCGTGCCATGCTTTATGAGTGAAGTGAGTATCAGTTGATACAGAATAAACTTCTGCTCCCATATCTTTTAAAGTTGCATATTCATTTTGAAGATCTTCTAATTCAGTAGGACATACGAATGTGAAGTCTGCTGGGTAGAAGCATACTACGCTCCACTTTCCTTTGAAGTTTTCTTCAGTAACATCGATGAAATCACCGTTATGGTAAGCTTTTGCTGCAAATGGTAGTACTTCTGAACCGATTAATGCCATGATAAAATTCCTCCTTAAATGGTTGAGTGATATGATTATTAATTAAATAGCGAACTATTTAATAATAATTCTAATTCGGTAATAATTATCATATACGATATATTTTTTGTCAAGGGATAAGCTGTGAAAATTTGCTCCTTTTCGGCTGAAGGGCGAAAACTTTAAGTGGCAAGATAAGACTCCGATGTTTAATTGCGCTTTTTTTAGGGTGAAATCAGTACGGCATGGAACTTTTAAAGCAGCCTTAAGCTCCTTAATTACAGTATAACTCTTCCTTATTTTGAATACCCTTTTTTTGCCTCAATCAATCTCAACTAATATGAGATTTAAGTTTATAATTGAGAATGTGTTTAAAAACGGCGGCCGATGATCAGGTGCTGGTCCACATTCACTTATTATTCCCTCTTTGGGTAAAAACAATCGATATGGCAGTAAAAATAGTTCAATCAAACGTTTGATTGATTAGAGTAAAAAATTACCTGGTTTTTACAAGAATACCTTGCATTACAATATAGTGAGAGGTATAGTAAGAGTATATCTTGTATTGCAAGGTAGTTAACTGCAGGTTATTATCTTGTAATACAAGGTAGTGGAGGGAGTAAGGTCAATGTCAGATACCACGCAAATGTTAAAAGGAATTCTGGACGGTTGTTTATTAGCCATAATTAAAGAAGGGGAGATTTATGGGTATGAATTGGCGGCGAAATTGGAGTCATATGGATTTCACTCATTGAGCGAAGGCACTATTTATCCGCTGCTTCTGCGTATGCAAAAAGAAGGACTGATCAGTGCTACTTTGCGAAAGTCAACAGCTGGACCTAAACGAAAATATTACACATTAACTGAAAAAGGCGAGCAGGAGCTGGAGTTATTTATCGGGCGCTGGGAACAGGTAAGTTCATCTGTTGACAATGTATTAAATAAAAAGGGGGATATGAAGAATGGTCTCAAAGGAGTCTGAACAGTTTTTGTCAGAGCTTCGTTTTTACCTGATGTCAAAAGGAAAAAACGATGATGAAATAAATGAAATAACAGAAGAGCTTGAAGTGCATTTAATGGAAGCTGAAGCCGATGGGAAAGATGTGTCTCATATTATCGGGGATAGCCCAAAGCAATATATGAAAAGCATCGGGGAATCAATGAGTACCGATTACCGTCAGATTGCGGGGCTGGTGCCGCTGATGGTCCTTTTGCTGGGTGCTTATATCAGCATTGGTCCTGCAATTGAAGGGAAATTCTCATTATCCAAAGGTACACTTTGGATCGCTGTTATCACAGGAGTAATTGCAGTCGGAGCTTATGGTCTTCTGATTTTCAGAGTGCTTCCTAAATTTCTTCATTCCAAGTGGGGAGCGGTTCTTCTTTTAGTAACCAGCATGGCTGTTACAGGCTCAATGGTCTTAATTTTACTATGGAATCAGAAACAGGGATTTGAACCGATTTTTACTGCAACACCCTATCAGAATAATGTTATTGTGGCAATTTGTGCGGTCATATTTATCGTATCTGCTATTTATACAAAAACATGGTTTACGATTATATTACCCGTTTTTTTGTCTGCGGGATCCATTGCCAATCGGTTTATTCCTCAGGACGTGAATGAAGATTCAACATATATCTTATATACTGTTATAGCATTCATTATTATAGCGGCTGTCATGATATTCGTATTCATGGCTAAAAGGAAAAAAATGCTGAACAATGGAGGAAAACGAAATGTCTAGCTTGCCTAATTGCCCGAAATGCAGTTCAGAGTATACGTACGAGGACGGGATGCTCTTTGTATGTCCGGTATGTGCACATGAGTGGACAGCTGAATCCGAAATCAATAGTTTCGAGGACGAAAAGTTGATTAAGGATTCTAATGGAAATGTACTTACTGATGGAGATACGGTATCAGTCATTAAAGATCTTAAAGTGAAAGGCACTTCTTCTGTTATTAAGATTGGAACCAAGGTTAAAAACATTCGCATCGTGGATGGGGATCATGATATTGAATGTAAGATCGATGGCTTTGGCGCCATGAAGCTTAAGTCGGAGTTTGTGAAGAAAGTGTAACGAAAAAGGCCTATCCTTTCAGGATTGGCCTTTTAAAATATCCTTTTGGGGGTACTAAAATAGTAGTGGAAAGGTCACCATCTCTGGTTTATGATAAAGAAAGAATATTAAGAATTTCTCAAAATAGGTGGGAGCCTCCTTGATACTATTAGACTACATTGTCAATCTCTCTATTTTTTCATTATTGGTCAGTGTGCCTTTAATTCTCCGCTCGTTTATCAGTCATAAACCGCTCAAGGACCTGCATCTTTTGGGCGGCATTTATGCAGGAATTATTTCTGTCATTCTTGTGGGGTTATCTTTTAACGAGCAGGGTTATTCCTATGATATTCGTTATGCCATTCTGATTTTGGTATTTTCCTATTTAGGGCCAGGGGCAGGGATTATTACCGCAATTATTGCTCTTGTCACAAGGCTTGCAATCAGTGAGAATTGGCTGCCTGCCATAATAGGGTTATTGCTTATTTTGATTGCTTTTACAGTCATACATAAATATTGCCGCCAACATAAGGCAGTTAGAAAAACGGCCATATTATATGGTGTGTATTGTGCCATTTATATTATAACGGTACCGATAATTTTTAATGTTTTTAGGGACAGCCCGATTTTTCACCTGCAATATATTCTGTTTGTGGGGCTTGGTGTCATTGTTGGGAGTTTGCTGATTGAATCCTATGAACGATTGATTCGAATCATCACAGAAAAAAAGCGGATGGAAAAGACGCTGGAAGAAAGTGAATCTAAATACCGGCTAATCGCTGAAAATACATCAGACCTAATCGCAGTTATGGACAGGGATCGCAGTTTAAGTTATTTATCTCCGTCTCATGAGCTTGTATTAGGATATGAAGTAGCAGAATTGCAAAATATGGAAGTTGATTTTGTTATTCATCCAGATGAAGCGGAGTATTTTCAGGCAGGCATGCAAAGGATATTCGAAAATAATGAGCGTATGGCAATGGAGTTCCGCCTAAAACACAGAGGAGGCCATTGGATTGAATTTGAGTCACGGTGTATGCCGGTTGAGGGTGAAAATGGTGTTATCGAGCATGTTGTCATGATTAGCAGAGATATTTCTGAGCGAAAAAAAGCAGAGGAATTTCTTTTGCAGTCTGAGAAACTATCGATTGTCGGGGAGCTTGCAGCCGGGGTTGCCCATGAAATCAGAAACCCGCTTACAACCATCAAAGGGTTTCTGCAGCTTTATAAGAGCGGCAATAGCCAAATTAATGCATTGCTGCTTAGCGAACTGGAGCGCATTGAAAATATCACCACTGAAATGCTTTCGCTTGGAAAACCGCAGGCCATTCAAATGGACACGGCTAAGTTAACGGATATTATAGAGAATACAGTCGAGTTATTATCCCCCCAGGCAAATATGAACGGTATCCAGTTCAAGCTGAATTTTGCAGATGGTGACTTTTTGATATCATGTGAAAAAAATCAAATCAAGCAGGTTTTTTTGAATATCTTAAAAAACGCCATGGAGGCTATGGAAAAAGGAGGGGATATTGAGATTTCCCTCAAGGATAATAATGAAGGGGAATGTATTGTCTCCTTTCAGGATCAGGGATGCGGAATACCTGACGAATTTCTGCCGAGACTGGGAGAACCTTTTTATACACTAAAAGAAAAAGGGACTGGTCTGGGACTTATGATTTGCCATAAAATCATTAAGCAGCATCATGGCAGCATCGTATATAAAAGCAAGATTGGTGAAGGTACTTTAATAGAGATTACATTGCCGCTTTTAAGGCAGAAAATTCGTTAAACAAATAAGAAAAGACGAGGAGTCTGCTGCTCCTCGCCTCTTTTATTTAGAAATCAAAGTTGTCAGGATCTGGTCCAACGCGTAAATGTTCATCTAAAGAATCAATCAATTCCATGTCCTGCTGAGATAGTTCAAAATCGAATAAATCTGCATTTTCTTTGATGCGATGAGGCTTTGTTGACTTAGGGATGACAATAATGCTGTTTTGCAGGTGCCACCTTAGGACAATTTGTGCAATGGATTTTCCATGTTTTTCAGCCAGTTCCTTAAGGATCTCATTTTCAAATAATCCGCCCTGCATTAGTGGAGCCCACGCTTCAATGTGCATATCATGTTTGGCGGCAAAGGCGCGGAGTTCAGTTTGAGCAAATTTAGGGTGCAATTCAATTTGATTAATCATTGGTTTGATCTCAGCTGTTTTCAATAGATTTTCTAAATGGCGGATCTGAAAGTTGCTGACGCCAATCGTTTTGATTTTACCTTCTTTATATAAGTCTTCCAATGCTCTCCAAGTTTCTGTGTATTTCCCCTCAACAGGCCAATGGATCAAATAAAGGTCAAGATATTCAAGTCCCATTTTCTCCAATGAGGTGTTAAACGCCTTAAGTGTTGCTTCATAGCCCTGGTCGGAATTCCAGACTTTTGAAGTGATAAAGAGTTCCTCTCTATTAATGCCAGACTGGCGGATGGCTTCTCCCACCCATTCCTCGTTGCCATAGATGGATGCTGTGTCGATGCTTCTATATCCAATTTCAATTGCCGCTTTTACAGCGGTTATTAGTTCTTCTTCCTTTTCTACTTTAAATACGCCAAGGCCAACCATGGGCATTTTAACTCCGTTTGCAAGTGCTGCAGTACTTGATAAAGATAGATTATTCATATAAGACACTCCTTAATTAGTTAGTTTGTTTGTTTTGTTTCTCAAGTTTTTTTAGCCATCCCGTCAGAAATACGGCCCCAAGCACCATTACTCCGCCTATCCACGGTGTGTGAATTAAGCCAATCGAGTCGACGATCAGTCCGCCTGCAAATGAGCCGATAGCAATTCCGATGTTAAAGGCAGCGATATTTAATGCAGAAGCAACATTGACAGCAGAAGGAACATATTTCTCTGCCAGGTTCACCACGAGAATTTGAAGGCCGGGCACATTCATGAAAGCAAATAAGCCCATTAGGAAAATAGCAGCAAGACCAAGAATTTTAAAAGGTGCTGCAAAGGTAAGCAGGACAAGAATAAAGGCTTGCAGAGCGAACATCCAAAACAATGCTTTTAATGGATCCCTGTCTGAAGCTTTTCCGCCAAGAACATTGCCTATTGCCACGGCCACTCCGTAAGCGAGCAGAATGATACTGACCCATTTTGGGCTAAACCCTGTTACATCTTCGAGAAGCGGAGTCAGGTAGGTAAAAGCAACGAATGTTCCGCCGTATCCCAATGCGGTAATGCTAAAAGCTAAAAGCAGTTTTCCGCTGCTTAGAATTTTCAGCTGTTCACTAAACTTAGAAGCTGGTGCTTGCTTAAGGTTTTTGGGAACAAGTATGGCACTGGCGATAATTCCAATTACCCCAAGCAGTGCAACTCCCAAAAATGTGGCTCTCCAGCCAAATGTCTGCCCGATAAACGTTCCGAGCGGTACACCTGTCACGGTTGCAACAGTCAAACCAGTGAACATAAAGGCTATCGCACTGGCGCGTTTGTTCTCTGGAACTAAATCAGCGGCTATGGTCGAGCCTATTGAGAAAAAGATTCCGTGTGAAAATGCTGTAATGAAACGTGCAGCCAGCAAAAGGGAAAAAGAGGTAGACAGGGCTGCGACAGAATTTCCGATGATAAACAAAACCATTAATGACATGAGAAGAAACTTTCTGTTCATTTTACTTGTCAAAGCAGTTAGTACAGGTGCTCCAATGGCAACTCCCATGGCATAGCCCGAAATCAATAAACCTGCTAATGTAATGGAAATTCCTAAATCACCTGAAATGGTCGACAGCAGCCCAACAGGCACAAACTCTGTGGTGCCAATACCGAATGCACTGATTGCGAGTGCAAGCAGGGCAGGAGTGCCGCCTTTTTCTTTTTGTGCATTTATAGCAATAGAACTCATTGGCAATGAATCCTCCTTATATTTAAAGTATGGGATGGAGCAAAGACATTATAGCCAGGCGCCTTGGCCATACAGTCTTGATGAAAGATATTATGGAGCATGCCAAACATGGTGAACAGTACGTACTTTAAAGTAATGCAGGTACTAAAAAGTAACCTATGGTCAATTTCACCATTTTGTTTTATGCTTCCCTATGCTATTATGGATGGCATGATTCGAAATGAATAGTACGCACTTTAAAGTAATGTAGGTACTTTTTAGTGCCTACCAAACAGAGGGGGAAGGAAGTTGGCTTACAATATTCCGGTAGAAGCTACATTAGATGTGATTGGCGGGAAGTGGAAAGTTGTAATCATGTGTCATTTAATTAAAGGTGAAAAGCGTACTAGCGAGCTTAAGCGGCTTATGCCTGGGATTACACAAAAAATGCTGACTCAGCAGCTGCGCGAACTTGAAGCGGATGGCGTTGTAAACCGTGCTGTTTTTGATCAAGTTCCTCCTAAGGTTGTCTATTCATTAACAGATTATGGATGGTCACTTCGCCCAATCCTGGATGCAATGTGCAATTGGGGGGAAGGACATATTGAATTAACAGGCGGAGAGCTTGTAGAACAATAAAAAACAAGGACTCGTATGCTTAAGGCAAACGAGTCTTTTTTATGTGGCGGAGCTATTTACTCTTTATTTGTTCGCGGATGCTCTCAAGCTCCTCAAGCGATAATGAGCCAAGTGATTTCTTTATTTCTTCCTCGATTTGTTTCTTATTAGTTTCCCTGTATTGGTCCCACCATTCCCGAAGGCCTTCCGTATTTGCAAGCAAATACTCGATATCGATTTCTTCCACCTCATCATCCGACAGATAATTCAATACAGCAGCTAACATTCGATTCAGCTTGCTGACCTCATTTTCACTTTTTTCATTTGCACTTGATGATTCTGCAGTATCTTTTTTGCTCTCATCATCTCTGCCTTCTGCAGCTGCTTTCTTTGGCATGAATTCACCCCTTTCTATTGCAAATAAGATTTGCAATTAGTATTGCCTTAAAAAATTTAATAAAAAACTGAACGTTATATATTAGTAAGCGTCTTATATGTAAAGTCGCTGCATAGGGGTGCTGATAATGAAAGAACGTGAGATTGATTTTAAAACAGATGTAAACCTCAAGGGAACAGTGAGCCTTCCGAAGAAGTCAGAAGGGAAATTTCCTCTTGTTGTTATATTTCATGGCTCAGGTCCAGTTGACCGGGATGGCAATGCAAAGGTTATGCAGATGAATGCTTATAAGTTGCTTGCTGAGTTTTTTGCTTCCATTGGGGTGGCAGTTCTCAGATATGATAAGCGGGGAGCAGGAATAAGCGGCGGTGATTTTTATGAAACAGGAATGTGGGATTTAGTTAATGATGGGATAGCCGCCGTGAAGGCGGCACGAGAGCTGCCGGAAATCAATCCTGAAAGAATCTTCCTGCTGGGTCATAGCGAAGGATGCTCCTTAATTCCTCCTATTAATAGGCAGGCAGATGCTGCGGGAATAATCCTGCTTGCCGGTAACGCGGATAATGTCAGAAAGGCTTCTGAATTACAAGCAAGACTGCTGGAAGAGGAAGTTAATGAGATGAAGGGAGTTAATGGTGTTCTTCTTCGTGCTTTAAACGTTCATAAAACTGCTGTCTCCAAACAAAAGAAGGTTTTCGATGAATTGATGGGATCGGAGAAGACGGTGATGAAAAAAGGATTTACAAAGATTAATGCAAAATGGGCACGAGAGCATTTTCAATATAATATAAAAGAAGATTTGGCCGCGATTACATGTCCAGTTCTTGCAATTACCGGGAAGAAAGATGTTCAAGTAAATCCTGATCATGTGCATCTTTTTGCTGAAAAAGTGAATGGCCGGGCTGAGAGCTATAATGTGCCGAAGATGAACCATCTCCTTAGGGACCAGGAAGAAGAAGCTTCCATAGTTAAGCTGAAGTCAATTTATAAAGGGAGTCTTTCAAAGCCATTGAGCGCTGAAATGCTGAACATAATTGAAAATTGGGCTAAAAGCTATATTCTATAAAGAAGAGAAGCTGCATGTGCGCAGTGTAGGGAAATTTATTGTTCATGCAAATTTTTTTATAAAGTATTGACTTCGGCGTCTATATTATTGTAAGATAGTTTTTGTCGCTTAGAGGTATTCACAAATCGGCGGCAAATATAAGCTTTTAAACTGTTTGAACATCAAACAGAAAAAAATAAAAAAGATTGTTGACTTCTTAAAGTGAAGATGGTAAGATTAATTTCGTTGTCACTTCGAAAGAAGTTAGCACATTAGTTCTTTGAAAACTAAACAAAACAGAAACGTCAACGTTAATTCTTTAGTCTTTTTTGAAAAGACAACTTATGAGCTTAATCAACTCTTATATGGAGAGTTTGATCCTGGCTCAGGACGAACGCTGGCGGCGTGCCTAATACATGCAAGTCGAGCGGACAGATGGGAGCTTGCTCCCTGAAGTCAGCGGCGGACGGGTGAGTAACACGTGGGCAACCTGCCTGTAAGACTGGGATAACTCCGGGAAACCGGGGCTAATACCGGATAATTCTTTCCCTCACATGAGGGAAAGCTGAAAGATGGTTTCGGCTATCACTTACAGATGGGCCCGCGGCGCATTAGCTAGTTGGTGAGGTAACGGCTCACCAAGGCAACGATGCGTAGCCGACCTGAGAGGGTGATCGGCCACACTGGGACTGAGACACGGCCCAGACTCCTACGGGAGGCAGCAGTAGGGAATCTTCCGCAATGGACGAAAGTCTGACGGAGCAACGCCGCGTGAGTGATGAAGGTTTTCGGATCGTAAAACTCTGTTGTTAGGGAAGAACAAGTACCGGAGTAACTGCCGGTACCTTGACGGTACCTAACCAGAAAGCCACGGCTAACTACGTGCCAGCAGCCGCGGTAATACGTAGGTGGCAAGCGTTGTCCGGAATTATTGGGCGTAAAGCGCGCGCAGGCGGTTCCTTAAGTCTGATGTGAAAGCCCCCGGCTCAACCGGGGAGGGTCATTGGAAACTGGGGAACTTGAGTGCAGAAGAGAAGAGTGGAATTCCACGTGTAGCGGTGAAATGCGTAGAGATGTGGAGGAACACCAGTGGCGAAGGCGACTCTTTGGTCTGTAACTGACGCTGAGGCGCGAAAGCGTGGGGAGCAAACAGGATTAGATACCCTGGTAGTCCACGCCGTAAACGATGAGTGCTAAGTGTTAGAGGGTTTCCGCCCTTTAGTGCTGCAGCAAACGCATTAAGCACTCCGCCTGGGGAGTACGGCCGCAAGGCTGAAACTCAAAGGAATTGACGGGGGCCCGCACAAGCGGTGGAGCATGTGGTTTAATTCGAAGCAACGCGAAGAACCTTACCAGGTCTTGACATCTCCTGACAACCCTAGAGATAGGGCGTTCCCCTTCGGGGGACAGGATGACAGGTGGTGCATGGTTGTCGTCAGCTCGTGTCGTGAGATGTTGGGTTAAGTCCCGCAACGAGCGCAACCCTTGATCTTAGTTGCCAGCATTCAGTTGGGCACTCTAAGGTGACTGCCGGTGACAAACCGGAGGAAGGTGGGGATGACGTCAAATCATCATGCCCCTTATGACCTGGGCTACACACGTGCTACAATGGATGGTACAAAGGGCTGCGAGACCGCGAGGTTAAGCGAATCCCATAAAACCATTCTCAGTTCGGATTGCAGGCTGCAACTCGCCTGCATGAAGCCGGAATCGCTAGTAATCGCGGATCAGCATGCCGCGGTGAATACGTTCCCGGGCCTTGTACACACCGCCCGTCACACCACGAGAGTTTGTAACACCCGAAGTCGGTGGGGTAACCTTTTGGAGCCAGCCGCCTAAGGTGGGACAGATGATTGGGGTGAAGTCGTAACAAGGTAGCCGTATCGGAAGGTGCGGCTGGATCACCTCCTTTCTAAGGATATTTACATGAAACGTGACGCTTTCTGTTTTTGTTTAGTTTTGAGGGAACTAATCTCTCAAGATATCGTTCTTTGAAAACTAGATAATGTAAATGAAGAAGCAATAACCGAGTGATCGCCATCTTAGTTTTTTTCTCTTATTTTGAAAATAAGTAAGAGCACAAACCATGAGGACGATGAGCGGCAAGGAGATCAAGGAAGCGACCGAGTGAGCACCGGAGCGTACTTCAGTACGTGAGGAGCGGAGCGAGAGAGCTGACGCAGAGATCCGCAGTCGATCAGCGGCCGAAGTAGGTTAAGTTAGAAAGGGCGCACGGTGAATGCCTTGGCACTAGGAGCCGATGAAGGACGGTACTAACACCGATATGCTTCGGGGAGCTGTAAGTAAGCTTTGATCCGGAGATTTCCGAATGGGGAAACCCCCTATCCGTAATGGGATAGGATCTTTACCTGAATACATAGGGTATAGAAGGCAGACCCGGGGAACTGAAACATCTAAGTACCCGGAGGAAGAGAAAGCAAACGCGATTCCCTGAGTAGCGGCGAGCGAAACGGGATTAGCCCAAACCAAGAGGCTTGCCTCTTGGGGTTGTAGGACACTCTACACGGAGTTACAAAGGAACGAGGTAAATGAACAGGTCTGGAAAGGCCGGCCAGAGAAGGTAAAAGCCCTGTAGTTGAAACTTCGTTCCCTCCAGAGTGGATCCTGAGTACGGCGGGACACGAGAAATCCCGTCGGAAGCAGGGAGGACCATCTCCCAAGGCTAAATACTCCCTAGTGACCGATAGTGAACCAGTACCGTGAGGGAAAGGTGAAAAGCACCCCGGAAGGGGAGTGAAAGAGATCCTGAAACCGTGTGCCTACAAGTAGTTAGAGCCCGTTAATGGGTGATAGCGTGCCTTTTGTAGAATGAACCGGCGAGTTACGATTACATGCGAGGTTAAGTTGATGAGACGGAGCCGCAGCGAAAGCGAGTCTGAATAGGGCGAATGAGTATGTGGTCGTAGACCCGAAACCAGGTGATCTACCCATGTCCAGGGTGAAGTCCAGGTAACACTGGATGGAGGCCCGAACCCACGCACGTTGAAAAGTGCGGGGATGAGGTGTGGGTAGCGGAGAAATTCCAATCGAACTTGGAGATAGCTGGTTCTCTCCGAAATAGCTTTAGGGCTAGCCTCATGTAGTAAGAGTCTTGGAGGTAGAGCACTGTTTGGACTAGGGGCCCCCATCGGGTTACCGAATTCAGACAAACTCCGAATGCCAAAGACTTATCCATGGGAGTCAGACTGCGAGTGATAAGATCCGTAGTCAAGAGGGAAACAGCCCAGACCACCAGCTAAGGTCCCAAAGTATACGTTAAGTGGAAAAGGATGTGGAGTTGCTTAGACAACCAGGATGTTGGCTTAGAAGCAGCCACCATTTAAAGAGTGCGTAATAGCTCACTGGTCGAGTGACTCCGCGCCGAAAATGTACCGGGGCTAAACGTATCACCGAAGCTGTGGATTGACATCTTCCGATGTCAGTGGTAGGAGAGCGTTCTAAGGGCGTTGAAGCGGGATCGCAAGGACCCGTGGAGCGCTTAGAAGTGAGAATGCCGGTATGAGTAGCGAAAGATGGGTGAGAATCCCATCCACCGAATGCCTAAGGTTTCCTGAGGAAGGCTCGTCCGCTCAGGGTTAGTCGGGACCTAAGCCGAGGCTGAAAAGCGTAGGCGATGGACAACAGGTTGATATTCCTGTACCACCTCTTTACCGTTTGAGCAATGGGGGGACGCAGGAGGATAGGGTAAGCGCGCTGCTGGATTAGCGCGTCCAAGCAGTTAGGCCGGTAACGAGGCAAATCCCGTTACCACACAGGCTGAGCTGTGACGGCGAGGGAAATTTAGTACCGAAGTTCCTGATTCCACACTGCCAAGAAAAGCCTCTAGCGAGGGAAAAGGTGCCCGTACCGCAAACCGACACAGGTAGGCGAGGAGAGAATCCTAAGGTGAGCGAGAGAACTCTCGTTAAGGAACTCGGCAAAATGACCCCGTAACTTCGGGAGAAGGGGTGCTCATTAGGGTGAATAGCCCTGATGAGCCGCAGTGAATAGGCCCAGGCGACTGTTTAGCAAAAACACAGGTCTCTGCGAAGCCGCAAGGCGAAGTATAGGGGCTGACGCCTGCCCGGTGCTGGAAGGTTAAGAGGAGAGGTTAGCGCAAGCGAAGCTTTGAATCGAAGCCCCAGTAAACGGCGGCCGTAACTATAACGGTCCTAAGGTAGCGAAATTCCTTGTCGGGTAAGTTCCGACCCGCACGAAAGGCGTAACGATCTGGGCACTGTCTCAACGAGAGACTCGGTGAAATTATAGTACCTGTGAAGATGCAGGTTACCCGCGACAGGACGGAAAGACCCCGTGGAGCTTTACTGTAGCCTGATATTGAATTTTGGTACAGCTTGTACAGGATAGGTAGGAGCCTGAGAAGCCGGAGCGCCAGCTTCGGTGGAGGCGTCGGTGGGATACTACCCTGGCTGTATTGAAATTCTAACCCGCGCCCCTTATCGGGGCGGGAGACAGTGTCAGGTGGGCAGTTTGACTGGGGCGGTCGCCTCCTAAAAAGTAACGGAGGCGCCCAAAGGTTCCCTCAGAATGGTTGGAAATCATTCGCAGAGTGTAAAGGCACAAGGGAGCTTGACTGCGAGACCTACAAGTCGAGCAGGGACGAAAGTCGGGCTTAGTGATCCGGTGGTTCCGCATGGAAGGGCCATCGCTCAACGGATAAAAGCTACCCCGGGGATAACAGGCTTATCTCCCCCAAGAGTCCACATCGACGGGGAGGTTTGGCACCTCGATGTCGGCTCATCGCATCCTGGGGCTGTAGTCGGTCCCAAGGGTTGGGCTGTTCGCCCATTAAAGCGGTACGCGAGCTGGGTTCAGAACGTCGTGAGACAGTTCGGTCCCTATCCGTCGTGGGCGCAGGAAATTTGAGAGGAGCTGTCCTTAGTACGAGAGGACCGGGATGGACGCACCGCTGGTGTACCAGTTGTCTTGCCAAAGGCATCGCTGGGTAGCTATGTGCGGAAGGGATAAGTGCTGAAAGCATCTAAGCATGAAGCCCCCCTCGAGATGAGATTTCCCATAGCGTCAAGCTAGTAAGATCCCTGAAAGATGATCAGGTTGATAGGTCAGAGGTGGAAGCGTGGCGACATGTGGAGCTGACTGATACTAATCGATCGAGGACTTAACCAAAACGAAAAGCGGAGGCGACTGTTCAACTTCGAGAGACGTTGGAGAGCCGGCCATTCAAATCCTGGTTTTGGGATTTGGAGGGACGGATCGAAACGGCCGAGAAGTTAGGAGCCGAAGCTAGACAAGTCATTGGTGAATACTCGGCAAATGCTTCTTCATGCATTATCTAGTTTTGAGGGAACGAAGTTTCTTCAACCAAATAGTCCGGTGGCGATAGCGAGAAGGTCACACCCGTTCCCATACCGAACACGGAAGTTAAGCTTCTCAGCGCCGATGGTAGTTAGGGGCTGTCCCCTTGTGAGAGTAGGACGCTGCCGGGCACCCTAATTGGGTAATTATATATGGCCCCTTGGTCAAGCGGTTAAGACACCGCCCTTTCACGGCGGTAACACGGGTTCGAATCCCGTAGGGGTCACCATTTTGGAGGATTAGCTCAGCTGGGAGAGCATCTGCCTTACAAGCAGAGGGTCGGCGGTTCGATCCCGTCATCCTCCACCATAACTTTTGAAAAAGCTATTTGCTACTCTTAAGGTATGAGCCATTAGCTCAGTCGGTAGAGCAGATTGCAGCATCAGTGAGACTCTTCACCCGAATAGCAATCTGTGACAAAGCGGTTTAGCTTTGGAACATCTGACTGTACTTATCAGAATTTAGGAAGTCTCATAAAAGTATGAGCCATTAGCTCAGTCGGTAGAGCATCTGACTTTTAATCAGAGGGTCGAAGGTTCGAGTCCTTCATGGCTCACCATTTTAATTTCATATTGCGGGTGTGGCGGAATTGGCAGACGCACCAGACTTAGGATCTGGCGCCGCAAGGCGTGGGGGTTCGACTCCCTTCACCCGCACCATTTTAAGCGGAAGTAGTTCAGTGGTAGAACATCACCTTGCCAAGGTGGGGGTCGCGGGTTCGAATCCCGTCTTCCGCTCCATTATTTTGCGCCCGTAGCTCAATTGGATAGAGCGTTTGACTACGGATCAAAAGGTTAGGGGTTCGACTCCTCTCGGGCGCGCCATATTACGGGGAGTAGCTCAGCTTGGTAGAGCACTTGGTTTGGGACCAAGGGGTCGCAGGTTCGAATCCTGTCTTCCCGACCAGGGACACTTCTTTTATTACATGGGGCCTTAGCTCAGCTGGGAGAGCGCCTGCTTTGCACGCAGGAGGTCAGCGGTTCGATCCCGCTAGGCTCCACCATATATATTTAGTCACATTGGCGGTGTAGCTCAGCTGGCTAGAGCGTACGGTTCATACCCGTGAGGTCGGGGGTTCGATCCCCTCCGCCGCTACCAATATGCTTATTTTGTATCATATCGGAGGAATACCCAAGTCCGGCTGAAGGGATCGGTCTTGAAAACCGACAGGCGGGTCAAACCGCGCAGGGGTTCGAATCCCCTTTCCTCCTCCATATTTTATTTAATAATACTATCGCGGGGTGGAGCACGACCGAATAATCTTCGAAGGAATTACTTCAGCGCACCGATTGAGTTGCTGCTTGGATAATCTTTCTGAAATCGGGGCGGTACTTCATTGAATAAGCTGCGAGATGAAATGCTAGATGTGAGCATAGAATAATCACATTAATAATACTATCGCGGGGTGGAGCAGTCCGGTAGCTCGTCGGGCTCATAACCCGAAGGTCGCAGGTTCAAATCCTGCCCCCGCAATCTGGTCCGGTAGTTCAGTTGGTTAGAATGCCTGCCTGTCACGCAGGAGGTCGCGGGTTCGAGTCCCGTCCGGACCGCCATTTTTACAAAAAATAAATAATATGTGGCTCAGTAGCTCAGTCGGTAGAGCAAAGGACTGAAAATCCTTGTGTCGGCGGTTCGATTCCGTCCTGAGCCACCATTTCCTAAGTCTTATCAGACGTGGAGGGGTAGCGAAGTGGCTAAACGCGGCGGACTGTAAATCCGCTCCTTCGGGTTCGGCAGTTCGAATCTGCCCCCCTCCACCATTTATATAGGGGTATAGTTTAATGGTAAAACGAAGGTCTCCAAAACCTTTGATGTGGGTTCGATTCCTGCTACCCCTGCCAGTAGGATAGTGGCGGTTGTGGCGAAGTGGTTAACGCATCGGATTGTGGCTCCGACACTCGTGGGTTCGATTCCCATCAATCGCCCCATTATTCTTTTTGACAGCAATATTATTGGGCTATAGCCAAGCGGTAAGGCACCGGACTTTGACTCCGTCACTCGCAGGTTCGAATCCTGCTAGCCCAGCCATTTTTAAGGCAGCATAGCCAAGTGGTAAGGCAGAGGTCTGCAAAACCTCCATCCCCGGTTCAAATCCGGGTGTTGCCTCCAAACCATAATCATATGCGGGTGTAGTTTAGTGGTAAAACCTCAGCCTTCCAAGCTGATGATGAGGGTTCGATTCCCTTCACCCGCTCCAACATATGGGCCTATAGCTCAGCTGGTTAGAGCGCACGCCTGATAAGCGTGAGGTCGATGGTTCGAGTCCATTTAGGCCCACCATTATACATACCATTTTCAAACTAATTCCAATAGGAGTTAGTTTTTTTGTATTGGAGAAATATAAAACGGTTATTGGACCGATTTATATTTCTGTGTTAAAATCCCATCCCTAGAGGTATTTGGTAATTATACTAATACATATGGAGTTTATCCATACCGTGATTTTTCACCTTTTCTCTACGAAATTCAATCTCTCGTTAGTTTAGTATCGGGCGCCTGATTTTCATTCTGTTTTATCTTCCAACTCTTTTCCTCTATTATTCAGTTCCTTAACTTTATCATCTGAAAATATTTCAAGAACGCTCCAGCTGTTAATGAAAAAGCCAAAATTACAAAACATCCAAAATAGCCCCCAGTTTTCCTTAAATTTTATTAACCTGCCGATTAGTTTAAGACGATAGTTTACATACTTCATCAAAATTCTAACTTAAAATTTCAAATCCTTATGTTCTTTACATTAATCTTTTAAAGCTTGAGATTCATTACAAATCAGGTGAATTAACTTTTTGTGAATTATTTGTGAATCGTTATGCTTGCCAGTACAGAATTCATTGGAAGAAAGCCTTGATATTACTGTGTTCTTGTTAGTATTTCAGCATTTTTGCCTGCGAAGATATATGAAAAAAGTGTGATTCATTTCACTTTTATGAAAACCCTTCTCAACTATGATGTAGGTAACAAAGCTAAGGAGCTGATGGAAGGTGGAAACGCGAAAAGTGGTCCAGAGCAGTTCAAAGGAACATAACTCTCTAAGGGGTACGTTCTTTTCAGTTACAGTTGTGGGGCTTGGGATCTTTGTTACTTATTTAATTGTGTATGGCCTGTACATGGCCAGATTATAGGGGGGATATAAAATGATGCATCGGTCGGAGAAGGTATGGCTGATATTAAGCTTTGGAATGATTATTGGATTCATGCTGATTACGGGCTATCAGACATTCGCCCTGGAGATGGGGCCGCCAAGCTATGGAGAGCGAATTGATCCTCAAAAAGTGGATGAAACAGCGCCGTTCGATAATCCTGGGATTAAGAAGATAGGCGAGAATGAGTATGAAGTAGTTATGATTCTTCAGGTATTCAGCTTTACCCCAAATGAAATTGAAGTGCCTGCAGGATCGACAGTTCATTTTATCATGACATCTAAAGATGTTGTGCATGGCTTTCAAGTCGCTGACACGAACCTAAATGCAATGGTTGTGCCTGGCTATGTACAAAAGATCACACAGAAATTTGATAAGCCAGGTGAATATTTGGTTCTTTGCAATGAGTACTGCGGCGCGGGTCATCAGATGATGAGCACCACCATTACGGTGAAATAAAGGGGGGGATAAACAGTGGAAACAGTTATTAAGCAAACAGGAAAAACACAAGCATTTAAGGATAAAGCAAATAAAGTTATGGGAATTAGCCTGGAGGATGCAAAAATAACGAAATCATATTTATCTGTTGCTTTCTTAGCCATCCTGCTTGGCGGAATACTTGGACTATTGCAAGGGCTGAATCGGGCTGGAATGCTGGAATTGCCGGCATGGCTGAACTATTATCAGGTTCTTACAGCTCACGGTCTGCTGCTGGTAGTCGTACTGTCGGCTTTCTTCACAATTGGTTACTTTTATGCTGGATTATCTCATACTCTGGGAGGCCTGCTTCCTAAGGTAAGAAAGATGGCTTGGATCGGCTTCTGGATGAAGATTTTCGGATTTGTCCTAGCTGTGATTCCGATTTTAATGAATGAAGCATCTGTTATGTATACCTTCTATCCGCCAATGGCTGCTTCACCCATTTTCTATATCGGTTTAGTCTTCATTGTATTGGGTGTATGGATGTGCGCCTTTGGTGCCTTTATTAATGTGGCTAGCTGGCGAAAGAGGAATCCCGGCCAGCATATCCCTATTCTTTCTTTCTTTGCAACCGGTGTATTTGTTCTCTTATTCTTTGGAAGCATACCTGTAGCCATCGAAGTTTTTACCATTATCCCTTGGGCTTTTGGATGGGTGGAGACAATAAATGTCATGGTTGCACGCACGCTGTTCTGGGCGTTCGGCCATACGCTGGTAAACATCTGGTATTTAACAGCGGTCTCTGCCTGGTATGTCATAGTGCCGAAGATTATTGGCGGCCGTAGGTGGAATGACCTTTTAACAAGAATTGTGGTTATTGCACTTGTAATTATGAATATTACCGGCGGCTTCCATCATCAGATTATTGATCCTGGTATTTCTGAACCTGTGAAATACATGCACGTGTTTATGAGTTTGGCAATTGGCTTCCCTTCATTAATGACTGCTTATGCTATGTTTGCAGTATTTGAGCGTACAGCGAGAAAAAAAGGCGGAAGAGGTCTTGTCGGCTGGTATAAGAAACTTCCTTGGGGAGATGTTCGATTCCTCGCGCCATTTATCGCGATGGCTGCTTTTATTCCTGCCGGAGCCGGCGGAATAGTACAAAGCACAAACCAATTGAACCAGGTAGTTCATAACACAATGTGGATTGTCGGTCATTTCCACTTAACACTTGGCATGTCTGTGGTCATGACGTTCTTCGGTATCAGCTACTGGCTTATTCCTTATGTATCAAAAAGAATGCTGACACCGCAGATTAATAAACTTGGGGTTATACAAACGATCATATGGACGCTCGGTATGATCATCATGTCCGGTGCGATGCACTGGGTGGGTCTGCTGGGTTCTCCAAGAAGAACTTCCTATTCAACATACTTTGACAATGCAACTGCTTTAAGCTGGGACCCTTATCTGTTCTTCCTGGCTATCGGTGGTACCCTTCTGATGATCGGTGTACTTATGCAGGTATATGCTGTATTCTACCTCATGTTCTTTGCGCCAAAAGGAAACACAGAATTCCCTGTTGCGGAAGTGGAAGAGGATGAAGCGCCAACACCTAGATGGACAGAGCGCTGGGGATTATGGATTGTGTGTATGATTGTCCTTGTCGGCATGGCTTATGTCATTCCATTGGTCGATTTTATTGTCAATGCTCCTCCAGGTTCACCTCCTTATAAAACCTGGTAAGGAAAGAGAGATAGCTCGGATGCAGGGCTGTCTCTTTCTTTTAAAAGGAAGTGATGAATCATGTTTCCAAAAAATAAAACGGCTTTTTCCAGCTTGGCTGTACTGGTGTTTGGCGTGCTCCTTTTTTACATTGGCACAGATGGCTTTCAGGCTTTCACTGCTGAAAAAGCCAGGGTTAATCAGTTAATGGATGAAAAGCCTCAGTTCCCGGATGTAACACTTGAAGATAATAACGGGAGGACCTATTCTTTCACAGAATTTGAAGGGAAGTATGTGTTTATTACCTTTTTATATACTTCATGCGGTACTGTTTGTCCTGAACTGGAGGTTAATATGTCTGAAGTATATAAACGGATTCCAGAAGAGTATATTGGCCATGATATTCAATTCCTGAGCATTAGTTTTGATCCAAAGCGGGATACTCCGGAAACATTGGATACTTACCGCAAGGCTTTTGGCAGTGACGGGGAAACGTGGAGAATGGCGAGGATACCGAAACAGCAGGAGCTTAAATCTTTGCTTGATCGATTTGGTGTCATAGTCATTCCTGATGAATACGGAAATTTTGCCCATAACTCTGCCTTTTATCTGGTGAATCCAAAAGGACACTTAGTTGAAGTCATGGATTACACCTTAATAGAAGCAGCGGCTGAAAGGGTGACGGAGATTCTCGAGAGCGGAGGGAAAGAATGATGAAGTCATCAGTTTACGGATTACTCCTGCTTCTTGGATTGATGCTCCCGCCTGCAGCTGATTTTCTGGAGTCCATCATGATTACCCATATGCATATGCAAATGCCTTTACTGGTGATCTCTGGCATATTCATGGCAAAGTTCTTTCAGAATCGCTTCACGGGATTTTTCTCAAAATGGAATGAAAACGGAGTGCCGGGTATATTGCTGTTTTCAATCATTATGGTGTATTGGTCTCTGCCAAGGACAATGGATGAAGCATTGACGCTTACGAGTGTAGAAGTCTTTAAATTTATCTCCCTTCCATTTTTGGCCGGTGTGCCATTGCGGGACAGCTGGCCAAAGCTAAGTTCATTTTGGAAGCATGCTCTCATTATTTTCTTTACTATCTTATTTTTAGCTCTGGGATGGCTATATATCTGGTCCCCTGTACAGCTTTGCAATAACTATTTGGTCATCGAGCAGATTACGCTGGGCTGGGGCTTTATTTCAACCGCGTTTGCAATGGTTGTATACTTGATTTATAGCTATGTTATGGATTTTTCAAAATATGAGTAAAAGAATGACTGCTGCCGTTCTTGGGAGCAGTTTTTACATTTATCAGCTTGTTTATCAGCTTCAATAAAATAGAATAATGGCAGGAAATCATAAATATATATGAGAAGGAGTGAGTAATTGGGGAGGGGATGACATGGCGGATCCAATAGTCGTTAGATCGCTGGATGAGATTAAATTTTGGTCCAGGATTATGAAAGAACATGCACTATTTTTAAGTTTGGGGTTTACCTATGAACAGAAACAATTAATTGCCGAAGCACAGCAATTTATCGCTCTATTTGAAAGAATCGAGGAAAAGCTGGCCAGATTTACAATCAACTCAGAACTTAGACAGGTTCAAGCATTTAATAACGAGGTTTATCAAGCAGCTGCTGCCATCTGGAGCTATAAGAGGAAAGTGCTGGGGCTGACATTAAGATGCGAAATCCGTTCAAATAATTTTCCTTTATTAATTGACCATATCAGCAGAGAAGCTGCATACTTTGCAAATCGATTAAAAGACCTCAACTCAGGGATACTCGCACCAAAACCGGAAGCCATTATAGAAGAAAATGTCTTCTTTCTAAGGATCATGGCTGACCATGCTAAGTTTATTGGCCATTTACTAGATCCTTCGGAAAGAAAGCTGGTAGAACAGGCAAGAGAGTTTAGCCATGATTTTGACCAATTGGTCTTTCAAGCTGTTGATCTTGACTCTATGCAGCCTGAATCAGAAACGAAACCAATACTTAGCCATTTTTTAAATGAGAATAAAATATCAGTTGCTTCGTTAAGGGACTTTAAGAAAACAGCCAGAGAATTAATAGAGGCATGCCGGATCAAAAGCAATATTCATCCTCTTCTGGCTGACCATACGTTTAGAGAAGCTGAGAGATTTTTGGAAATTATCGATTTGTTTGAGGCGAGTCTTAAGAAGGCATAGTTTTGCTTGGAAGATGGGCTGTTTCTTTCATGCTGTACAAATTCTGTTTCTTCTTTATGCACATTAAGATGATTCAAATCAAGCCAGCCTTTTATGGGGCTGGCTTAAATTTTCACTAGTACAACTTAATTGCACTTTGCTTATTTATTTAATAAAAGACAAAAAGATTGCTCTAGACCCACCCGAATTCCGCTTGGTAATATAATCAAGGGTAAAGTAGGAGGCTGGGGCATGGAAGAGGAAAAGTATCATAACCTTAAGTTAGGCGAGCGTGCTGCTTTTATTAGTATTGCAGCTTATATATGTCTTTCTGTACTAAAATTAACAATTGGATATGTGAGTGACTCTGCTGCTTTGAAAGCGGATGGATTGAATAATACAACAGATATAATTGCTTCAATTGCAGTGCTTATAGGGCTGAGGATTTCTCAGCGTCCGCCGGATAAAAATCATGGGTATGGCCATTGGAAGAGTGAAACCATTGCTTCCATGGTAGCATCCTTCATTATGGCTGCAGTAGGTCTTCAAGTTCTGCTTAATGCTGTTTCATCCATGTTTGATGGGGTTAATGAATCTCCTGATATAATTGCGGCATATACGGGAGTTTTTTCTGGAGCTGCAATGTACTTTGTATACCGATATAATAAAAAATTAGCTATTAAAATTAACAGCAAGGCCGTAATGGCAGCGGCAAAGGACAATATTTCAGACGCATGGGTGAGTATAGGCACTGCCGTCGGAATTTTTGGTTCGCAGCTGAACATGCCTTGGCTTGATCCATTAACAGCCATAGTTGTCGGGTTTTTAATATGCAAAACGGCTTGGGATATTTTTGTACAAGCCTCCCATGAGCTTTCTGATGGATTTGATGAAAAAAAGATTAAGCATTATCAGGATGTCATCAAAAATGTAGACGGGGTAAAAGGCATTAAAGATATTAAAGGCAGAAGCTATGGAAACAATGAAGTGATCGATGTGGTCATTTTGGTTAATTCCAAGCTTGATATTAAGGAAGCCCATGATATTGCGACACATGTGGAGAAAGTGATGATGAGGGATTATGGGGTTTATGATGTTCACGTCCATGTGGAACCGAATTAATAAAGAAATGCGTCTCTTAATGAGGCGCATTTCTTTTTCTAGCTGAACATTTTATCCAATTCCCGTAAATGATCATAGGAATTTACCAGTTGTTCAGGTACTATTTTTCTTCCATAATCCCATGAGTTTTTTTCTATTTCAGACATGAGCTGTTCTTTTTCGTCATCTTCTCCGTACAGTAGCGTTCTTATGTCATGTTTGTTTTTCTTGAAGTCCAGATAATACCCGATTTCATGGAATAGCATTAATTTAACCAGGTTCTCATCTGTTTCTTTAATTTTAAAATTAATTTTTGCAATGTAGCCGTTCACTTTCAGGTAGTTAAATTTAATTGTATTCGTTGAGACATTGTAGCTCATGGGTGCAGTAAGTGTATTGCAGAACTCATAGTTAATATCCAATTGGAACCCATCCAAGGTGTTTTTTATAATCTTTTCGATATCCCATATGTAAAGCACGTTTTCTGTTGAGCTCCTTTCTATTAATAGTTTAAGTTGATTATACAGACATTCATGAAAATCGTGATATGTTTTTCTGAAAAATAGGAACAAGCTACCATGATCTATATTGTTAGAACATATTACCGAGCTGGCTGCTGCAGGCATTTTTCAATATGTTAAGCTAAATGATAGATTTTCAATATTAGATTAAGAGCTTAACTTTATAGAAATCATGCCGGTTTGCAACGACTTTAGATAGGGGGATAGTGATGAATCGTTCATTTTACGCTCTTCTAGTAAGCCAGACAGCAACGAATCTTGGGTTTGCCCTGTACACGATGGCTGTTGTGCTGCATTTGTATAATGAAACAGGGAGCACAGCACTTTCTGCAGCCGTCACATTGATTAGTGTAATATCGAGAATGATCAGTAATATACTGCTTCCATCCATTTCGGATAGATTTCAGCCAGTAAATCTATTGAAGTTTTCCCAGATAAGCCAGATCGTTCTGATTGCTGGATTAATGATATTATTCTTGCAGCAAATGAAGGATTTTATGTTAATGGCTATTTTCTTAGTGTTGGCCCTTATATCCTTTTTCAATGGCTTTTTCTCGCCTATTAAAATGTCCATGGTAAAAGCTGTTGTTCCTAAAAAGCAAAGAGTCAAAGCGAATAGCCTGCTCTCAAGTGTTGACCAGACTTTCTTGTTTGCAGGGTGGACCTTTGGCGGTATCCTGTTAGCTTTCCTTGGCAAACAATCCACATTGATCATTACGATCATTCTGCTTGTTATTTCTATTCTAAGCTTGTTTTTGATAAAAAAAAGCGAATCACCTGCTGTGAACTCAAACTTCCGGATGCTGTCCAGTCTAACGGCTGGCTGGAAAATACTCCTCCAGGATAAAGGGCTTCGAGTCCTGATCATAATGGATTTAATAGAAGCTTGGGCAGGAACGATTTGGATTGGTGCAGTTACGTTAACCTATGTGGAGGATGCCCTTGGAAAGGGGGAGTCTTGGTGGGGTTATATCAACGGAGGATATTACTTAGGCACTATTGCTGGAGGAATCCTCATTTATCGGCTTTCTTATTTACTGCAAGGCCGTTTGATTATTTTTATGCTGATTGGATCCAGTGCTTTCGGGATTCTTACCTTGGGGTATGGTTTTATTTCGAATCCTTTCTTAGCGCTGCTATTTGTAATATTGATGGGACCTGCCTATCAGCTGCGGGATCTTGCGCAAACCACTATGTATCAAAATAGTGCAGATGAAACAATGCTCACGAAAATTCTTGCTGCTAAATCTGTCTTAAACGAATTGATTTTCGTTTTCTCCATTTTGGGCATAGGGGTCTTAACTGATCTAATCGGTGTTCGGCTTATTTACATTTTATCAGGAATATTATTAATCATTTCGTCCATTTTTGGTTTTATTCAGCTGAAGCTTCAAGGTAAAGGTAATGCATTAGAAGCGGAGGGCTAAAGGCAATGGGGAGCTGCCGGCAATAGCCATTTTTTGAAACTTTGCTGTTTGTGATCCGTAAATATAGGTAATCGACCAATTCCTCGCGGGGTGAAAATTTGGAAAATAAAAAACAAACGGTTGTTTCCATTTCAATGATGAAATTGCAGGTTTATTTATTCATAGCAACGATTGCGCTGGTATTTGGGGTGCTCTTTTTACATGCCGTAATATATGGCGGAGGAGAAATGTCTTTTGATCTTATAGGTATGCTATTATTTTTAGCTGGTATGGCCGTTATCGTTATCTTGCATGAAGCCATCCATTTGGCAGGTTTCCGCTATATTGGCGGTGTCCCATGGAGCGAAATGTCCTGGGGAGTCAATTTGAAATTGGGTGTGGCCTATGCTCATGCTAAACAGCCAGTGACGGTTCAGCAAATGAAAAAGGTTTTAATGCTGCCATTCATTCCGACTGGCTTATTGCCCCTTGTTCTTGGAATTGTACTGAATATGCCTGGATTATCGATATTAGGGGCGATATTGACAGTTGGATGTTTTGGAGACCTTGTTTTGTATAAAAAGCTCTTAAAATTTCCAAATGATGCTCTTGTCATTGACCATCCGACTAAACCGCAATTTACGGTTTATGAATAGGCTTCAATTCATATGTTTAAGAACTTTTATGTTTTTTGTCCCACACAATAAATAGCTGGGTGAAAAAGAAAGCAACCAGGGCCGCCAGTGATGATATTAGAAGGTTTCTCATTGAATCCAGTCCATAAAGCTGGATCCCTATCAATTTGGATGTATTTGTACACAATCTCCAGTTTTCAAAAACAATGGCTGTCTTATGAAAAAATGGAAAAAAGACGCCGAACAGCATGAGAAAATAAATATACTTTTTCATTATCCTATTCCTTTCTTTCTGATCCTAATAGAAGGATATGATGTCGATCCTGCTGTTAGTATTAAATGAACAAGAAAAAAGGACAGTCCCCGAGCTGTCCTTTTTCAGTCTATTCTTTTTATGCGTCCCTCAATCGCGGAGCTGAATGGCTGTGCTGAATTCTGTATATAGTCCACTAGTGCATCTATATCACTTGGTCCGGTCACTCTGTTCGTCCCTTTTCGGAATACTGTAAAATTGTCTCCGCCATCAGCGAGATAGGTATTTACAGTGACCGAATAGATCTTGTCCGAATCCAATTTTGTTCCGTCAGGAAGATAAATATCTTTTACTTTTTCACCGGAAGGCTGGCTGTCATACCAGGAATAAGAGAAGCCGGAAATCTGAAGAATTCTTGTTGAATTTGGCTGCCATTGCTGATTAAGGACATCACGAATTTGGCTGCCTGTTAGGTTCATTTTGACAAGGTGATTGCTGAAGGGGAGGACGACATATAAGTTTCCCCATGTAACTCTGCCGGCGTCAATGTTTGCCCGGATTCCTCCCGGATTGATGAAAGCGAAATCTGTGTTCATCACTGCCCGCTGGGAATCGGCAATAAGATTGCCCAGGGCTGATTCACCGCTTCTGTTTTGTTCGGCTGTGATTGGAATGGCAGCAGTGCCAATATATCTGTTCACCGAGGGTTCAACTTTTCTTTCATAGCTCTCGATCATCCTGGTTATGTCGCTTGCGGGCTGGATATTCTCTTGAAAAACATTCACAATTTCAGCGTGTTTGCGGACAATATCCTTTGTCTGGGGATCTATTTCTATATCTACATCAGAAAAGGCAGTGCCATATGAGTAGGCCTGCACAAGAAGCTTTCCATCTACCACACTGTTCAGATAGGCATGACTATGGCCTCCGAAAATAATGTCCACTTCGTCATCCGCCTGATGGGCCAACTCTATTAACGGGCCTCTTGCATGCTCACCATTTGGTTCTGATTTTCCAGGAACATGCGCTAGTACCACAATGGCTCTTACTCCTTGTTTTTTAAGTTCTCGGGCATACTTGTTGATGGCTTCAGCTTCATCGGTGAAGATCAGATCTTTCACACTGTTTGGCGCGGTAATAGCCGATGTTTCTTTCGTGATGACTCCGATAAATCCAATTGGGATCCCGCTAACGTTTACTATTTTATATGGAGGAAGAAAGGGCTTGCCTGACTTTTGACTGATGACATTGGCTGCAATCCATGGGAAATGGGAACCGGAATAAACTTTTGCCGCTGAAGGGCTGCTGCCACTTAGCAGGCGAAGCAGTTCATCAGATCCTCGATCAAATTCATGATTACCGATAGTTCCGATATCAAACCCCATCTTATTCAAAAATTCAATAGTCGGTTCATCCCGCAGAAGAGCGGATACTGGCGGGCTAGCTCCAATCATGTCGCCAGCATGCAGCAAAAGGGTGTTTTTATTTTCAGAAGCACGCTGCCGCAAATAGGCAGCGAGGTAATCAGCGCGTCCTGCCGGTCTGCCGTTAACCTGCCGAGTGACATTCAGCTGCCCATGGAAATCATTAATGCCCAGCAATTGAATTTGCTTGTATGGTGCTTCTGTACGTTCTTCAACATGGCCGTGATATTCTTCCGAAAGACCCTGCTGATCCCCTTGTTCTTTTTCAGCGGGCTGTCCGCTGAATAGAGGCATTCCCAGGAAGCTAAATAAAATAAGGGTGAAAAGTACTCTCATCATTCATCCTCCAGTATTTGTGGCAGGGATAGTATTTGCAGATATCAGGGATTTAATCGGATGGTGGGCTATTAAGGATCAGAAAAGTTTGGCCTCCTGCTAAAAGGGTAAGGTCTTAAAGAAACATAATACTGCAAAAGGAGATGACAATACATGAATTATAAGAAGCTATGGCTATCAGTTCCATTGAGTGCAGGATTATTGTTGGCAGGATGCGGAACGGATGAACAAGATCCGCCGCCGGAAACGGAAGATGTGGAATTGGAAGATAATCAGATGGAAGAAAACAATAATGAAGATAATGAAATGCAGGATCCTGGCACATCAGAAGAATCTGATATGGAGGAGCCCGGCATGAATGAAGAATCACCACAGGATGAAGAGAGTATGGATGAAAGTGATATGGATATGAATGATGAGGAGTCTGACGGGAACTAACCCGCATAATTCACGGAAAACGTCTGCCACTGACAGGCGTTTTTGATATTCATTCAGAAGTAAAAAAATTGAATTAAGGAAAACGGGGTAAGGAGCAGAATAAAGGCAAAATTTTTCATCTGACAGAATTCTGAAATAATTCCTTTCATTTGTTTCCGCAATTCTGTATACTAAAATTGAATTTAATAGCAATAACTAGGGGTGCCCAATAGCTTGGGCTGAGAAAGAAACGCGCTAAAGTTTCTTGACTCTTTGGACCTGATCTGGATCATACCAGCGTGGGGAAGTTAGAATGTGCAAAAGTTTCTTTGTGCAAAGACATCTTCGGTTAGCCGGTCCATCTTTATGTGGACCGGCTTTTTTACATATCTGGCACTTCCTTGGTTCCAGGTCTCGTCCTTATATTTTTATAAGGGAGAGATGATCAATGACGGCAAGTTCATTAAATCAAAAGAGCATTTCCATTATGTCGTGCTTTACTGGCAGCAAAAAAGTCTATGTGGAGGGATCCAGGCCTGATATAAAGGTTCCAATGCGTGAGATAGAGTTAAGTCCTACTTCCGGAACTTTTGGAGAGGAAATCAATGAGCCGGTTCGAGTATATGATACGAGCGGACCTTATACGGATCCTCAATATACGGCAGATCTAAAAAAAGGGCTTCCTGCTCTGAGAAGCCGGTGGATTCATGAACGCGGGGATGTTGAAGAGTATGATGGGCGGAAAATAAAGCCCGAGGATAATGGGTACCGCGATGAACATGATCCGCGTGCTAATCATAAAGTTTTTCCTGGCTTATCCCGCAAGCCATTGAGAGCAAAAAAAGGAAAGAATGTTACCCAGCTTCACTATGCAAAAAAGGGGATCATTACTCCTGAGATGGAGTATATAGCCATTCGGGAAAATATGGATCCGGAATTTGTGCGGTCTGAAGTAGCAAGAGGGCGGGCAATCATTCCTTCCAATATCAATCATCCTGAGACAGAGCCGATGATCATCGGAAGGAATTTCCACGTAAAAATTAATGCGAACATTGGAAATTCTGCTGTTTCATCCTCTATTGAGGAAGAGGTAGAAAAAATGACCTGGGCTACTCGATGGGGAGCAGACACGATCATGGATCTATCTACAGGCAAAAATATTCATACCACACGTGAATGGATTATCAGGAACTCTGCCGTTCCGGTCGGCACCGTGCCAATTTATCAGGCACTTGAAAAAGTTAATGGCATTGCCGAGGATCTTACGTGGGAAGTTTACAGAGATACCTTAATCGAACAAGCTGAGCAGGGGGTTGACTACTTTACCATTCATGCAGGTGTCCTTTTGAGGTATGTTCCGCTGTCGGCAAAACGCTTAACCGGAATTGTATCGAGGGGCGGATCCATTATGGCCCAATGGTGTTTGCATCATCATAAAGAAAACTTTTTATATACACATTTTGAAGAAATCTGCGAGATCATGAAAGCCTATGATGTGGCCTTCTCACTCGGGGATGGGCTGCGCCCGGGATCGATTGCAGATGCCAATGACGAGGCTCAATTTGCAGAGCTCGAGACACTTGGGGAGTTGACGAAAATTGCATGGGAACACGATGTACAGGTAATGGTGGAGGGACCTGGCCATGTTCCAATGCATTTAATTAAAGAGAATATGGATAAACAATTGGAGATCTGCAAGGAAGCGCCATTTTATACACTTGGGCCCCTAACAACAGATATAGCTCCAGGATATGACCACATTACCTCTGCAATCGGGGCTGCCATGATAGGCTGGTATGGTACGGCAATGCTTTGCTATGTTACTCCTAAAGAACATTTGGGTTTGCCAAATAGAGATGATGTACGCGAGGGTGTCATTACTTATAAAATTGCAGCGCATGCTGCAGATCTGGCAAAGGGCCACCCGGGAGCACAAAAAAGAGATGATGCCCTGTCAAAAGCCCGGTTTGAATTCCGCTGGAGGGATCAATTCAATCTGTCGCTTGATCCTGAACGCGCATTGGAATACCATGATGAGACATTGCCGGCTGAAGGGGCTAAAACAGCTCACTTCTGTTCCATGTGCGGGCCAAAATTCTGCAGCATGAGAATTTCGCAGGATATCCGGAATTATGCAAAAGAGAATAAGCTTGACACGGACGAAGCGATACAGAAGGGCTTGGAAGAAAAAGCTGAGGAATTTAAAAAAACCGGGGGAAGTATTTATCAGTAAAAATAGTATTTTAGAAATTTAATAGTAATTATATCTGCTGGGGGTGCCGTTTGCAGGCTGAGATTAAAGCAAAAGCTTTAAAACCCTTGGAACCTGATCTGGCATACCAGCGTAGGGAAGTGGAGTATCGGGGCTATATTCATAAGCCCCGTACAGCCACTTTCTATTTAGAAGGTGGTTTTTAATTTGCTAAAAGCATAAAAAAACAGGGGAGTTATCGCTATGAGGAAACAGCTGCATGTTATATCAGATGGAAAGCTATCTCTAGAGGCTTTTGCTGAGATAGCAGGTGAAGTGGAACCCTTTGCAGACAGGTTCCACTTGAGGGAAAAGCATCGAACCTCAAGGGAGCTATATGAAGGAGTTAAGCTGCTTTGTAATGAGGGAATCCCCATTCATAAAATTGTTATAAATGATCGGGTGGATGTTGCATGGGCATGTAAAACAGGTGCCCATCTTGCTTTTCACAGCCTTCCAGTCCGTGTTGTCAAAACGCATTTTCTAGATATGCCCATCGGATGTTCCGTACATTCTTCTGAAGAAGCAGAAGAGGCTGCAAAACAGGGGGCTGATTATATCCTGTTTGGGCACATATTTGAAACCGACTCCAAGAAGGGAATCCCGCCAAGGGGCACTGGGTCACTGGAGGCTCTTAAAAAGGCAGTAGAAATTCCGGTAATGGCAATTGGAGGCATTAAACCAGAGAGAGTCCCTGAGGTCTTGGAGGCGGGGGCAGATGGCATTGCTGTAATGTCAGGGATTTTGCAGGCAAAGGACCCTGCAGAGGCAGCGAAGCTCTTTTCAAAAAAGTTAAATGAGGAGGGGAAAAAATGAGGAAAATTTATGACGCCGTTATAGTTGGCGGTGGCATTAACGGAAGCTCCATTGCTTTTCAATTGGCTAAAAGAGGGTATAAAGTGGCCGTTTTGGATAAGGGTAAAATAGCCGGCAAGGCTTCCGGAGCGGCAGCTGGAATTTTAGGAGCCCAAACGGAACTGGCTGAAGACGGCCCGCTATTTCAGCTGGCATGCAAAAGCCGCTCCATGTACCGGATCCTGATTCCTGAACTGGAAGATTTATCACAAGTGCATATTGGCTATCAAAATAAGGGTGTATATAAAGTGGCGGCTAATAAAGAGGAGGGGCAGACATTAAAAAGATTGATAGAAAGCCAGCAAAAAGCGGGTGAGCAGGCCGAATGGTTTTCGATTGATGACCTGATCAAACGTGAACCATTCGTATCAAATAAATTGAGGGGGGCCATGTATATACCGAATGACGGACAGGTTCAGGCATATGAATTGTCCCTTGCCTTTGCAAAAGCTTCAATAGCCCTTGGCGCAGAAATATATGAGTATACACATGTATCAGATTTTATTTTAAAAGATGAAAAGGTTTATGGGGTCAGAACCAGCCAGGGAGAATTTTTGGCAGATTCCGTTATTGTTGCTTCCGGGGCATGGAGCAGGGGAATTCTTGAAAGAACGGGCCTTTCGCTGCCCATTATCCCGGTTAAAGGCGAGTGCTTCTCGGTGATACCTGAAAAACCGCTTGTACAAGGGACGATCTTTTCACATGGATGCTATATCGTTCCGAAGCAATCTGGGAGATTAGTAGTTGGAGCGACCGTTAAGGTCAATTCATTTGATGAGAAGGTGACCCTTGAGGGGATATCCTCGCTGATGGAAAAGGCGCAAAACCTTGTTCCGGATATAGCGAAGGCTGAATGGGAGCGGGCCTGGACAGGAATTCGTCCGCAATCGGCTGATGGCCAGCCTTTTTTAGGAGAACATCCTGTTTATAGAGGGTTATATATTGCGGCCGGCCATTTTCGGAATGGAATCCTCCTTGCCCCGGCAACAGGCGTACTGATGGCAGACATCCTCGAAGGAAAAACGGAGCAGCCTAACCCATTTGGGCTGTCCCGTCTTGAAGGTTTAGTCCATTCGTCAAAAGGGGTGCTTTTATGAATATTGTCATTAACGGAGATGCTATGGTGCTGCCGGAAACAGTTAATTCTGTTTCACGCCTGCTCGAGCACTTTCATTTGGAGAAAAAGGTAGTCATTGTCGAACTAAACCAGCGTATTTTGGATAAATCCACGCATGCTGAAACCATTCTGACAGATGGGGATCGAATCGAAATTGTACACTTTGTAGGAGGCGGATGATTTGTTGAAAATTGGACCTTATGAATTTAACTCCAGGCTGCTGCTCGGAACAGGAAAATATCCAAACTTTGATGTGCAAAAGGAAGCTGTAGAAGCTTCTGAAACAGAGGTGCTTACGTTTGCTGTACGCCGTATGAACATTTTCGAAGCGAACCAGCCCAACTTTTTGGAAAAGCTGGATTTAAAGAAATATAAATTACTGCCTAATACGGCCGGAGCAAAGACAGCCGAGGAAGCTGTGCGGATTGCCAGGCTATCCAAAGCTTCCGGGCTGTGCGACATGATAAAGGTTGAGGTAATCGGCTGCAGAAAAACACTTTTGCCTGATCCGGTAGAAACACTAAAAGCGGCGGAAATCCTATTATACGAGGGATTTATTGTCCTGCCGTATACTTCTGATGATGTTGTGCTTGCCAGAAAGCTGGAAGAACTGGGCTGCCACGCGGTCATGCCTTGTGCTTCGCCAATTGGTTCCGGGCAGGGAATTATCAACCCTGTTAATCTCCAATTTATTATTCAGCAGGCTGCAGTCCCGATTATTGTGGATGCTGGAATTGGGAGCCCGGCAGATGCGGCATTGGCAATGGAGCTGGGAGCAGATGGAGTCTTATTAAATACGGCTGTTTCCTCTGCAAAAGACCCTGTTAAAATGGCACAAGCAATGAAACTGGCCATTGAAGCAGGGCGATTGGGCTATGAAGCAGGCAGGATGCCCCAAAAACGTTATGCATCAGCAAGCAGCCCGGCGGAAGGAATGATTTTTAGTTGAATGAGCGATACTCCCGCCAGATGTTATTCCCTCCCATTGGCAAAGAAGGCCAGAAAAGGCTTAGGGAAAAACATGTTTTAATCATAGGGGCTGGTGCATTAGGGGCTGCGAATGCAGAAACCCTCACAAGGGCAGGTGTCGGCAAATTAACCATTGCCGACCGGGATTATGTGGAGTGGAGCAACCTGCAGCGCCAGCAGCTTTATTGTGAAGAGGACGCTGTACGAAAAGTGCCAAAGGCGATAGCGGCGGCTAACCGCCTAAAAGTCATCAATTCTGAGGTGCAAGTTATCCCCCGGGTTATGGATGTAGGAGTACAGGAAATTGAAGAGCTGGTTAAGGGTGTTGATTTAATCATTGACTCAACAGATAATTTTGACATTCGCTTTCTGATCAATGATATATCTCAAAAGCACCGGATTCCCTGGATATATGGAGGCTGTGTGGGGAGCTATGGTTTAAGCTATACCATCTTGCCTGGGGTGACACCGTGCCTGAATTGCCTGATGGACAAATTGCCATTGGGGGGAATTACCTGCGATACGGCTGGTGTTATTCAGCCTGCTATTCAAATGGCTGCGGCTCACCAGTCTGCTGAAGCATTAAAGATATTGGCAGAAGGCTTTGAATCCTTACGCGGGACACTTGTTTCTTTTGATGTATGGAAAAATCATTTTAGTTCTGTTAATGTTTCTACATTAAAGAATCCGCAGTGCTTATCGTGCGGGACTGATCCAGTTTATCCCTTCCTGGACTACAGAAATCAGACAAAAACAGCCCTGCTTTGCGGGAGGGATACCGTTCAAATCCGGCCTTCAGCCCTTCAAGATATGGATGTTGCTTATCTGGAAAAATCCCTGGTCTCTCAAGGTATCAATGTAGAGAGCAATCCTTATTTGCTCTCATTTTCGATCGATCAGGCCAGAGTGGTTGTATTTAAGGATGGAAGAGTGCTGATTCACGGGGTAAGAGACATTATCGGGGCGAAGAATCTGTATCATCGTTTCCTGGGATAATGAGTTATGCCTGTCGCTAAGAGTGACAGGCTTTATTGACTATTAGGCAAATAGTAATTACTTTAAATATCAAACTCAAAATTAAGCTAAAATGAAGGTGAAGAGCATCTAAACAGGAGTTGATGGCATGAAGCATAAAATCCAAAAAATCACACCAAACCTATGGTTCAATACAGAAGCCGAAGAGGCAGCAAACTTTTATACTTCTATTTTTAAGAACTCAGCTATCAGCAAGATAACCCGCTATGGAAATGAAAGGCACGAACTTAGCGGCATGACAGAGGGAAAGGTTATGACTGTGAAATTTCAGCTGGATGGACAGGAGTTTACTGCTCTTAATGGCGGGCCAAAATTTAGGTTTAACGAGGCAATTTCATTTATAGTCAATTGTGAGAATCAAGAAGAAATAGACTACTATTGGGAAAAGCTTTCTGAAGGCGGGGATGTAAAGGCACAGGCTTGCGGCTGGCTTAAGGATCAGTTTGGGGTATCCTGGCAAATTGTACCTGCAGAGTTAAGCGAAATGATCAGCAGCCATGATTCTGAAAAAACCGAACGGGTAATGAAGGCATTGCTCCAAATGGAGAAAAAGATTGATTTGAATACTTTGAAGAAGGCATTTGAAGGCTAAGAGAAAAAAGACCTGTCCACTCCGCACTTGAAGGACAGGTCGTCTTAGAATTACTTATCCTCTCTCAATAAGTAGTTATTTCCATCCTGGTCTTTAAACGTAAACATAGTTCCAAAAGGCATTTTTAACATATCTTCAACTTCCACGCCATTTTGTTTCATTTGTTTATAGGCAGCTTCAATATCAGATGTGCTGAAAAGAATGGATGGGTGGGCAACTGCAGAAGGGTTTTGCTGTTCCATGGCTTCCTTAGAATAAAGAACTAAAGTTGTAAATTCATCATTGCTTGGCCCAACTTCAATCCAGGCAGCATTTGGTCCCATAGGCTGCTCGAGCTTTAAAACAAATCCCATTTTACTCAGCCAAAAATCCTTTGCCTGTTCCTGGTCCTCAACGTATACTGTGATTTTTCCAATTTTATTGATCATAAAAAAAACTCCTTTGTTTCCATTCTTATATAAGGATTTTATCAGTCCATGCCGGCAAAAACAATTTCAGTATTGGAAAGGTTCGCGTGAATTCACCCCTAATTGGAGATAATTACTGTAAACATTGAGAGGAGAGGGGTTATGAACATAGATTCCATACGGTTCACCGATCCTCCTGTCCATCATCAATTTCCGCCATTATATGAGAATTTGGGTCTTCCCGAGGTTTCTTCCTTTATTGAGCAAAAGTATGAATTTGATTTTACTGCAGGAAAAACAAAAAGAACTGGGCATGGAAGTATTCGAGTGTATAAGCAATCTGGTGAATTCAAGGTAATAATCTCTGAAAAATTGACCGGATTCGGGCCAAAAAGGCTTGAAAAGCTTGCGAGTCTGCTTATGGAGGAGGTTAAAGAACGATTTATCAGCAATATTGAAGATGAAACTAAACCACGAAAAGTATACCACATGCATTTTGGCCGTAATGACAGGGATAAATAGGGACAGTTTAACTGTCCCATATGTCCTTACTTGGTGTTGTCTCTTTGGGCTATTAAAGCGACTCTTTCAAGACCATTTTCTCTGTCATCCGCAAATTCTGTATCCTTAGGAAGTGCATTATTCTTATGATCTGATTGGTTTTTCTTATTCTTTGCCATGAGTTTCACCCCCTTTATATTCATTAAGGCATCTGCGTTTTTAGTTTGCATTCTTTTTATGAGGCTATGCCTTGCGCTGGGATTTTTATTAGTATTAGCCTGGGACTAAAATGAGACATTATCTAGTTCAATCAAACGTTTGATTGAATTGAATTAGAAAGAAAAAAGAGTGCACTTTGGCATTCTTTTTATATAATTTTGAACATCGATAACAGTCTAGCTCCAGTGCCTGCCCCCTCGAGGTCACAAGCATGAATTTGTTGCGGCTCCTAGGGACTCGGGGTAAGAAGCCGTTTCCTTTCAAAAGGGAGAACGCCTTCCTGCAGGACCGTCTTATGCCTGAGGCCCGCAGGACAGGAAAGGCTTCGAAAGCATAAACATAGCACGACCGAAAGCGGAAGCTTTTGGAAGGACGTGCCGATCTTAGTCTGCGTTCCTTCATGGGCAAGGAGCTTCCGCTTTTCTTATGTTAATTGACTGGCAGCATAATCCGGATGAGGGTGCCGTTTTGCGGCTCGCTTTGAACATTGATGGTACCTCCATGGAGGTGGACAAGCTGTTTGGTGATGGCCATGCCCAGTCCCGATCCGCTTCCTGTTTCTCCTGTATGGGTTCCTCTATAGTAGCGGCTGAAGAGCTTTCCGAGTGTGACGCTGTCCATGCCGATGCCATCATCCTTAATGTTAATGACAATCAGATGTTCTTCTATGGAAGAGAGGCTAACGGAAATGGCTGTGCCTGGCGGGTTATATTTAATCGCGTTGGCTATGATATTATCCAAAATCCGCTGAAACCATTTGGGGTCAATGGAAGCCGTAATGGATTCAGGGTGCGGAGTGAAATGGAATGTTCTGTCCTGATAGACTGGATCATTAATGTAATGAATGATGATTCGGCGAATGAATTCGTTTAAGTCGGTCCGCATTTTGGCAATTGGGAGAGCATTGTTCTTGAGACGGTAAGTTAAAGTTAAGTCCTCCAGCAGGTCCATCATGTAATCCGATTTTTCAGCCATAATGAGGGCGAACTCCTTTGTTTCCTTTTCGGACCATGTGTAATCATTGGAGGCAAGCATTTGAGCATATCCGGAAATAGAGGATAGCGGAGTTTTTAAATCATGGGAAAGACCGCTGATCCATTCTTCTCTAGTATTGGCCATCATCCGCTGCTGCTTCTCATTTTGCTGAAGAGTTTCGGTAAGCTGTGTTAAGGTTGTAATCAATTCTTTATAAATACGGAACTTTCTTTTCAATTTTCCTTTTCTGCTGAGTGTTACCGGATTGCCATGGACATCTGCCGGCTCCTGATACAGCCCGCTCCCCAGGTTTTGAATCCATTTCATTAATGTCAGCAGAGGTACACCGAATTTGCGTGCATACCAGAGAGTTCCGCCCAGAAGCAGCAGAAATGCCATGACAAAAATGATAATGAGACTTCTATTTAGGCTTTCAAATAAACTTTTTTCCAGAGTGGATGCCTTATTGTCAGCAGGAATCCCTAACAGGATGGCACTTTCTGTGTTTTGGTCAAAGTATACTGCTGGTGTGCTGCCTTCCGTATCCTGCTCTGCGAATAGCTTTCTGACTGAGTATTTGTTCGGCTGATTTTTGGCTCCATACTCATCCAATACATTGCCTTCAGGAGCAATAAGCTGGACCCAGGCATTTCTCCTGGATATTTCGTCCTCTGCGTTTTCAGAAAGGTTCAGCTTCTGTTGTTTCCAATCCACACGCCGGGATATTTGATTCAGAAGTTTAGTCTCAGCCTTGGCTTTTCCAAAAAGGACAAAATGCGGTTTAGTGCCGATCTTCCAATATGTATAATGGGCTTCACTGCTTTCCCCATAAGTAATGGCGGCGATTTCACTTTTCTTTAACTTTTTAGGAGCTTTATCCGGCATATTGAAAGTGCCCAGAACATCCCCGGTTTCATTAATGGCAAGGAGCCATCCATTCTGTTCCTTTGCCAGGCTTTTCAATTCCTCTTTAAAAAAGGCCTTCCCGTCTTTAAAGCTAACATGGTCAGATACAAAATAATCTTCAGCTTTGGAGAGATCCTGTTTGGATTCGAAATCCATCATTGAAAAACCAAGAAAAGCCCAAAAAGAAATCAGAATGATAAAAAAGAGCACAAAAACGGTAATTAATTGGACAAAAAATTGAAAGATGAATCGTCTATGGATGTTCATGAATACTGCCTTCCGGAACAAATTTATAGCCAAGTCCCCTTACTGTAATAATGTGGAAGGGGCTGCTTGGATTGCTTTCAATTTTCTCCCGGAGCTTTCGGATGTGCACCATGACCGTGTTATCCTCACCGAATCCTTCTTCTCCCCATACATGCTCATATAGCTGGCTTTTGCTGAAAAGCTGATTGGGATGTTTGCTTAAGAATAGGAGAAGCTGGTAGACTTGCGCTGGCAGGTCTATCCTTTTTCCAGAAACAGTAACTTCCCCTGCTGAAGTATTGATCTTAATTCTGCCAAAATCATAGATTGTCTGTACGGGAACAGGCTGACTTCCTTTATGTCGGCGCAAGTGTGCTTTAATTCGCGCAGCCACTTCAAGCGGATTAAAGGGCTTGGTAATATAATCATCTGCTCCTAAGGCAAATCCTGAAAGTTTATCAAGGTCGGTGGATCGTGCAGTAAGAAAGAAGATGGGAGCATCAGTCGTTTCCCTTATTAAAGGGCAAATATCAAAACCGCTGCGATCAGGGAGCATCACATCCAATAGAATAAGATCATAGGTATAGGACCTGCAGCGCTCTAATGCTTGTGCAGCAGTAGAGGCTGTATCGATATTTCTGAATTGTTCACGCTGCAAAATCGTGCATAGCATGTGCAAAATGGCTTGTTCGTCATCAACAAGCAGTAATCTTGAATCTTGCATGGTTATTCTCCTAATCTAGTTTGTTCAAACCTATCATATCACTCCATTTCCAAAAATATAGGAATTAAGGAAAAATTAAGGTAGTATTTCAGAGTGGTTAAGATTGACGGTATATACTTTACTCAGAATCACGCTGAAGGGAGCATGGAAAATGTTTGTGATGTGCAAGAGAGAGTTTATAAGTCTTTTTAAAGGAATTAAATCCATTATTATGATTGCCATATTATTTGCAGTATCGTATTATGCAGCGAAGTTTTCCAGTGTACTATCATCTGGGGTGGAACTGACGGCAGGTGAGGCTGAGGATATCCACACGATCGGTCTTTTAAGTGTCATTTTGCTGCTTGGACAATTATTTGTGTTCGGTTTGTCCCACGACACAATAAACAGAGAAATCCATGAGCGTACAATGAGGTTTCTGGTGACAAGGGCATCACGCTCTACTATATTATTCGGTAAATTCCTTGGAATATGGTTATTCTGGCTGTTCTGCATTGTGGTGTCTTTTTTGCTGATCAGTATCTATTCCAAGAAGTTTGATCTGTTTATTTTTTCTCAGACGATGAGTCTGGTGACTTACCAGACAGCTTTAGCTGTCCTATTATCCGTGCTTATCCCCAGACCTGGATATACCATGTTTTTAGGCAATATTCTGGGGCTGGTGCTTCCTGCTTTTGGATTTTGGGCAGCTTTGTCTCCAAATGGCTGGGTAAACTGGATGAAATACTTTATTCCTTTTTACTATTTGGAGCGGGACGATTTTACTTTTTTAGTCATACTGGGATTGGCAGGTATTATGCTGCTGGCTGCAAATACTGTTTTTAGAAGGAGGGAATGCTGATGAATGCCATCGAAGCGAAACAGCTTTCAAAAGCCTATGGTGCCCATCAGGTGGTCATGGGAATGGATTTAACCGTAAGGAAAGGCGAGATATTTGGGTTTCTCGGACGTAACGGTGCAGGTAAATCCACCTTTATTAATATGCTGACAGGCATCATTTCCTCCAGCAGCGGAACATACTCACTTCTTGGGGTTGAGGGTCCTGATAGCAAGGTGATGAAAAGAGTGGGGGTTATGCCGGATTATTCATCTCTCTATGGGTCATGGACCGCTCTGGATCATTTGCGCTTTTTCTCAGAGCTATCGGGCGCCAGGGCTTCAAAAGAGAAATGTCTGGAGGTTCTGAGAAGTGTTGATCTTTTATTACATGCCAATAAGAAAGCAGGCAAGCTCTCCTTTGGCATGAAAAAGAAACTGGGGATTGCTCAGGCTATTATTCATGATCCGGAACTGATATTTCTTGACGAGCCTACATCAGGCATGGATGCGGAATCTGTTATTCTCATTCACCGTCTCATTAAAGAACTTCAAAAACAGGGGAAGACGGTTTTTATGACTTCGCATAATCTGGATGAAGTGGAGAAGATTTGCTCAAGGATTGCCATTATGCGGGATGGAGTCATTGATAAGATTGGAACGATGGAAGAGCTGCGGGCCTTTTACCGGTCAACCATAAGAGTCAAAATAAAACATTCCACCGTGCCAAAGCAGGAACAAGCTAAGCTGAAGCAATGGCTTGAGTCAGCTGGCAGCCTGCTTGAACACGGGGATGCTTATACAGTGATCACAATCAGCGATGAGAATAAGATTGCTGAAATAATAAGGGCTTTCACACAATGCAAGGCGGATGTTCTGCGGGTGGAAGTTGAAGAGCCATCGCTCGAAGAAATCTTTTTAAATGAATAATAGATGGGAGATTTATATGCAAGTAAATATAAAGGAACCTCAAAACATGGTATCACAGAACGCCATCCGGGTATGGATCATCAGTGAGGCGATCCAAAATATCATCGGATTTGCGGTTCTCGGTTTGTTGTTTTATCTGGATGATCGATTTTCTTGGAAAGAATGGATCGGGTGGATCCTGATCATTTTATTGGCTATATCGATACCAGCGGCAATTTGGTCTTTCATATCACCATACATTCGGTACAAAAGCTGGCGTTACGATGTGGATGAAGAATATGTCCAGCTGAAGTCAGGGGTGTGGCAGGAAAAGCATCTGCTGATCCCCATGACGAAAATACAATCGGTTGAAACTGTGCAAGGTCCCCTTATGAGGAAATACGGCCTATATTCTGTAAGCATGGGGACGATGGGGTCCTCTCATGTAATACCGGCATTGCCAAAAGAGGAGGCTGTCTCATTAAGAAATAAGATAGCCAAACTTGCCAAAGTAAAGGAAGAGGACGAATGAAGCAAGCTAGAAGATATCATCCGCTTCTTATATTGTTTGGACTCATTCAATTACTAAGAAATTCAGCCTTTATTGCCCTCTTTTTATTTGTGATGAAAGCCGGCTCCCAATCCTTTCTGATTGTATGGGGACGGAAGCTTTTCCTTCCTTTTATTGCCTTGGCTGCTTTGTATGTTCTCATAGATTGGCTATCAAATAAGTATGAAGTGGACGATGCTTATATCCATTTATCCAAGGGAATCTTTGTCCGCTCCAAGAGAACTGTACCATTTACTAAAGTCCAAAATATCCAGAGACATGCGTCTCTGCTTCACCGGCTATTTGGATTCACATCCCTTACCTTTGAAACAGGAATGGATGGAAGTGAGTCTGCGGTGGAGTTTAAGGTAATTTCCTTAAAAGAAGCGAACTGGCTGGAAGAGATGGTTTCAGCGAAAACGGAAGCGGAAATGCCGGAAGAGAGTGTAAAAACACTGCATTTTTCTCCCGGAAAGAAAGATCTTATAAAAGCGGCCTTTACATCGCTAAGCTTTTTTGTACTGCTGTCTTTAATAGCTTCTATTTATACAAAAGTATCTGACTTTATTGATCTGGAAGAAAGAGGGATGGGCTTTTTGAAGGGGTTCCTTGACTCCTGGCAGGTGCAGGCTGCTGCAATCATCTTTTTTCTGATTATATCAGTATTGGCAGGTTTCTTGCGGACCTATATCAAGTATGGGAAATATGAAATATTCTCTGACGAAACCCGCATTTATATCCGCAAGGGATTCTTAGAAGAGACCTCCTTTTCTATTTCAAAAGATCGAGTCCAGGCAATAGAGATCAAGCAGAATATGATGAAACGTTTGACCGGGGTAGCTGAAGTGAAATTGGTGACAGCAGGTGATGTTGCCGAAGGAGATGAAAAGGAAGGCGTAAATTCACTATTTCCTTTTCTGCCAGTTGATCGGGCCTGCAAGATAGCGGAGGAGATATTGCCGGCATATGAAATTTTACAGAAGATGCATCCGCTTCCGAAAAATGCCCTATGGGCAAGCTTATTAAAGCCAAGCTTGTTATGGATTTTATCAACAGCTGCCCTGGTTTATTTCAAGCCTGAATTTCTGGGTATTGAAGAAACCTGGCTGGCAGGTTCTATCCTGCTCTTTTCCTTAATTGTCTTTGTACGAATCGCTGGGTATACAAATGCCCGTTATTTGATCAATGGCCCTTTTATTCAATTCAAAACCGGCATTGTTGGCACGAGGTTATTTATCTCTAAAAGAAGCAAGGTTATTGAGGCAGAAGTAACGGCAACACGATGGCAAAAGCTGTTTGGGCTTGCCTCCATACAGACAGTGAATCGAGGTAAGCCTGTTCAGTATGCCAGTGTGGAGAATGTGCCAGCCGATGTGGCTTCATCTTTCTATTCCTGGTATAAGAGCCGCAGGGAGGAAGTTCAAATTAAATAGAACTTTTTACCATTACAATGAAACCTCCGTGATTACCTTTCGTATTTAAATAGTACAACGTAATCATGGAGGTTTTCTTTTTGAAGATGATGTGGGTAATCACTGGAATAGTTCTTATTTTGGCAGCAGCAGCTTTGGCCTTATTCATGTATCTAAAGGGGAAAAGCAGCGGTGATCCTGAGTCAGTCATCGGGTATGTGCAGGAACACAGGCACACAGACAGTATGGCTTTGGTTATTCGGCATAATGATGAGGAGTGGGTTAATATTAATGAGGATGTGCCCCTTCCTTTAGCCAGCGCGGTTAAAATTATGGTGGCAATTGAATATGCGCGTCAGGCGGCGGAGGGAGAAATTGACCCCCAGGAAAAAGTCGATTTAAAGACTTTGGAAACGTACTATGTTCCTAATACAGATGGCGGAGCCCACCAGGCGTGGATTAATGGTCTTTCAGAAAAGGAGGAGGGTGTTCCTCTAAGCGAAGTAGCAAATGGGATGATCGCTTACAGTTCGAATGCAAACACCGATTACCTGCTGAATGTCCTGGGAGTTGAAAAGGTGAATAGACTTGCTGATGATTTGAAGCTCGCCAGTCATGAAAAGATGTATCCGATTGTCAGTGCCCTTTTTATCCCAATGGAGCTGATGGAGGGAAAGGGATTCACAAAAGAAGAGGCGCTTAAGGAATTGAAGGGCATGAGTCTTGAGGAGTATCGAAACAGAGCTATAGACATCCATCAGAAATGGGAAAGCCATCCGCCACTCGAAAAGGGTAAGAAGGAAATATTAAAGGTTCTCGATATGGATTTTCAAAGAGTATGGTCCGACAGGCTTCCGCGTGCTTCTGCTGGTGATTATGCAGAGCTTATGAGTCTATTAAACAGTAAAAGCTATTTTTCCAAGGAAGTCCATTCTTATCTGGACCCAGTTATGGAGCAGCTGCTGAAAAATCCCCGCAATCGGGAGTGGCTTCAGCATGCAGGGCAAAAGGGAGGATCAACAGCCTTTGTTTTTACCATCAGCATGTATGCAACCGATAAAGAGGGCAATCGTACAGAAATGGCTTTCCTTGCAAATGATCTGAGCAATACGGAGTTTAAGGAGCTTTCAAGGAATATGAACAGTTTTCAGCTTCAATTTCTGACAAACAGCGAATTCCGGAACTATGTAAAGGAGAAGCTGAATTAAGAGCTTAGAAAAAAGCATTCGCTGATAATGGCGAATGTTTTTTTACATAGTAAAAGCCCCGCTAAAAAGCGGGGCTAGGTAATGCTTTATCTCCTCTGGCTGACCCACCAGTCGATGTGATCCAGGTTGAAGACATACAAATTGCCGTAAGGTCTGAGATGCGGGATGTCTTTATTCTGAATCAGATGATGGATTTTCTCCTCTGTGAGAGGATAGCCAATAGATGCTAAATAAGCGAGCAATTCCTCAATTCGGTAAACTTTTCTCACTTCATCACCTCCCGCTAAAACTCTTTCTGGAAGAATTCTTAGTGGCAGGCAATAAGGTATTGAAAAGCTTAGTTAGTATGTACCCTGTTTATTAAGAAGTAATCATGGCGGGAAAAATGAATCCAATCAATAGTAAGTATCGTAGAATAGCAGGAAGTATTTGTTAGATTCGGGAACTTATAAGATGATGTTCAAAAGCAGATTCGTAAAAGATAAATTAAAGGGTGGAGAGTATGGTTCGAATTTTATACATAGAAGACGAAAGCGATATTGGCAGCTGGCTGAAAAATGATTTAGAGGAAAGAGGATATGAGGTGATCTGGCTGCAGTCTGGAGAAGGTATGGAAAATTATCTTTCTGATGCCGATATTGCCATTTTGGATGTGATGCTTCCGGGGCTTGACGGGTTTTCAATCGGGAAGCGGATTAAGAAAGTAAAGAATGACATGCCAGTACTTATGCTATCGGCAAGGACGGCGGTGGAGGATAAGCTGGAGGGCCTGAGCTTTGCTGATGATTATCTGACAAAGCCTTTCCAGCCGGATGAGCTTGCTGCGAGGATTGAAGTGCTGTTAAGGCGATTTCAAAAGAATGATCAGGTGCTGGAGCTTCACCACTTACAGGTACATACAAAGGATTTGCGGATTATCAATCGGGATACAGACAATGAAATTCAATTGACAGGCAAGCAGTATCAGCTGTTTCAGCACTTCATTCGCCATCTGAATCAGATACTAACAAAAGAGCAGCTTTATGAAGGCGTTTGGGGAGAACAATATATGGAGGGCGACAAAACCCTGATGGTTCATATTCGCTATCTTCGTGAAAAACTCGAGAAGAACCCTTCCCGTCCTGAGATTATTGAGACTATCCGCGGAATCGGCTACAGGGTGAAGATATGAAAAGGTTTTTCCAATCGCTGCAGGCGAAGTATATGACGATTATTCTGGTTGCCTTATTTCTGTTTCAGGCAGCTTACTTACTCATTGCTATGCTGGCTATGGGTCTCCAAGAGGACATCTCAGGAGAAAAAAGCAAGAATGAATCCGATCCCAATCATATTGAAGAAAAATGGCATGCGGATGCAAAAAAACTGGAGAGGGCATCACAGGAAGCCATTCTTAGTCATTTCTCCAAATGGAAAAAGAAATATCCTGATGCTTCGATGTTTTGGGTAGATGAACATGGAAACCTGATGGAACAGCTGGATGTGAAGGGGGATCTGCCTGCTAATTGGACTCCTGCCTTTACAGCGAAGTTTATTAAAGAACGGTATGGCGGAGACCCGTTTACAGTTATAAGTTTTATTGGCGGGGATGAAAAGAACGGTTTTATCGTTCTTGAAATACCGAGGAATTTATTTCTTCCACCGATAGTGGAGGTAACAGAGAAATATGGACTTCTCTTAGGAGCCGGTCTGCTTTTGATCATTACCCTGTTTATCATCGTCTCCTTTTTATTTTTCCGTGGGATCCGCAAAAGACTGCTTCATCTCCAGGAGGCGATGGAAAGACGGGATATGGATAATCTCCCGATTGGCATTGATGTGCAAAAGAATGATGAAATCGGCCAGCTGGAACAGACCTTTAATGAGATGATCTTAGAGCTCAAGGAAAGCAAGCAGCGCGAGCAGGAGGAAGAACAGCTGCGGAGGGAGCTGATCGCCAATCTGTCCCATGACCTGCGGACGCCTTTGACGAAAATCAATGCGCAAACATACTCGATTGCAAAGGAGAAGCTGTCTCCAGAAGGAAAACAGGCGGTCAAAGCGCTGGAAACCTCGATTGTTAATATTGATAGATTGATTGAGAACCTAATGAGCTACACGCTTTTGATGGCGAGCAAGCATAAGCAGGAGCTGACCGAGCTGGATGCTGTCCGGTTTGTTCGTGAAAGTATGGCATCATGGTATCCAGTTTTTGAGAAAGAAAGTTTTGAAGTGATCATCGAGTTAGAGCCATTTCAAGAGAAATGGCAGGCAGACCCGGTGTGGCTGAGCCGTATTTTTGATAACATCCTGCAAAATGTGCTGCGGCATGCGAAGGATGGGCTTTACCTTGAAGTGGCGACTGAATCCACCGATGAGTATGATGAGATTATTTTTATCGACCATGGGAAGGGGCTGAAAAACAGTTCCGGTGAAAAAGGAGCTGGAATTGGCTTATCCATTATCGATTTAATGGTAAAGGGGATGAAGCTGGATTGGGAGATGGAATCTGGTGATGAAGGTACAGCGATAAGAATCAGGAGAATCAAATGAAAGTGATTAGGTGAAGACATTAAGAATAATTATGATGCCAGTTAGTATATAGATTAAGTAAATTAATAGGGAGTCACTCAAACTGGGAGTGGCATATCAAAAAAATATTACTAAATTTAATTATTTGGAACTAGTCCATTAAAACTTAAATTATATAGGGGGTTAGCTAAACGAAATGACTAAGAAAAGACTTTGTTAACCAACTGTATTAGCAGAAAAATACTGTACTTGTGTTCCTAAATAATAGTCAGGCTCCCGATTTACGCTCCAGAATACTATATCTAGAATATAATGTTCAGGAGATGATTTGCAATTGGATAACATGAACAACACACAGCCAGACGACCTTTGTCAGGAATTTGCCGAAATTCTGGGGTCAGTTCCATCTGTCATAAATGGAGTTTGTACTGCGACTACTTCCCGTACAAATATACACCCGGTTGTATTAGGCCGGAGAGCTGAATCCTTTATGTTTGTTCCTCAGGCCTATTCATTTGAAAATTTCGATCGGGACGGCCGGGCATTATGTCTTGGTGAGACAGTCCTCCTGCAGGAGGAAGTTAACCCATTTATGACCAGTTTGCGTGAAGATGGAATCATTGTCACTGCCCTTCATAATCACTGGCTTTTTGAAAATCCAAGGTTAATGTATATGCATTTTGAATCCATTGATGAACCTTTAAGTTTTGCCAGAAAAGTAAGAAATGCGCTAGACTTATTAACTACCCGCAATGTTGGAAGATCTGGCAGGGTACAAAGATCATCAAATAGACGAGGGGAAGAACTTTGTGAAGAGTTCAACAGAATATTGGAAGGCAGCATGAATACATTTGAAAATGGTGTTTGTATTGTAATGAAATCCCGTACAAATATTAGGCCGCGCGTTCTTGGCAGGAGGGGAAATTCCTTTTTATTAATTCCTCAAATGTTTGCATTTGAATCATTGACAGCAGATGGCCGGGCTCTCTGCAGTGGAGAAACGGTGATCCTGCAAGAAGAGATAAACCCATTCATCAGTGAGCTTCGTAAACATGATATTATTGTGACTGCTTTTCATAATCATTGGCTCTTTGATGACCCAAGGCTGATGTATATCCATTTTGAAAAAGTGGAAAAACCAATTCGCTTTGCCAATGATGTACGAGATGCTTTGGAAGTGCTGACTGAAAAAACGGTATCATCAAAAAGTAAATAAAGGAGTCACTTTTTTCCTTATACCTAGGGATCTTCCAGCCGAAGATCCCTTTTTTAATATTACTTACTATAATCTTTGGGTCGTAATAGATCGGCTGCACAGGCACTAGACCTCTCGAACAAGTGGAACCACAATCTGAGATTTTGAACAAAGCTGTGGGAATACATCAAAATACATAAGTAAGCGTTTAGATATTTAAACAAATTTTAAACTTCCCCCTACCTTTGTTTTAACCTTGACTGGCTAAGATGGAAAGTGAGGTGAGAGGAATGGAGTATATCGTAAGAACGGAAAATTTATCAAAGCATTTTGGTCAGGAGAAAGCTGTGTCAGGTCTGGAAATGAAAATACCCAAAGGGGAAATCTACGGATTTCTGGGTCCGAATGGTGCGGGGAAAACGACAACGATCCGGATGCTTTTGGGGCTGATGAAGCCTGATTCCGGCAGAATTGAAATTTTTCAAAAAGATTTAAAGAAAGAAAGACTAAATATATTAGGACGGGTAGGCTCGCTTGTAGAATCACCGTCATATTACCCGCATTTAACGGCAAAAGAAAATCTGGAAGCAATGAGAAAAATACTTGGTGTGCCGAAACAGAGAATCGCTGAGGTGCTGGAGATTGTCCGGCTAACAGATGCCGGTGATAAGAAAGTAAAGGGCTTCTCACTCGGCATGAAGCAGCGGCTTGGAATCGCTGCTTCGCTGCTGAATAACCCGGAATTGCTGATTCTGGATGAGCCGACAAACGGTTTAGATCCTTCGGGGATTATTGAAATCCGTAATCTGATAAAAAGCCTGCCATCTGAATGCGGGATGACTGTGTTAATCTCCAGTCACTTACTTTCAGAGATTGATCAGATGGCGACAACAGTAGGTATTGTCACGAAAGGGAAGATGATTTTTCAGGATTCAATTGAAGCGATGCGCATGTATGCACAGCAATCCGTTTTAATAAAGGTCAGCGAGAGCGACAAAGCCTGGCGCTCCCTGCTGGGAAGAGGAATGAAAGCTGGTTTGGATAGTGGTATCATTTCGCTGCCGCAGCAATCGGATGAGCAAGTGGCTGAGGCTGTTCGCGGACTTGTAGCAGATGGATTTTCCGTTTACCGGGTTGAAGAAGAAAAGCGATCATTGGAAGACATTTTCCTTCAGATGACGAGGGAGGAGCAGGCCGGATGATGGGGAAATTGCTGGCAGCTGAATTTATGAAGATTAAGCGGAAAGGAATCTGGTTCCTGACCGTATTGGGTCCAGTTGGGGTAGTAGCCATGCAGATGGTCAATTACGGGGTGCGCAAGGATTATTTGTTCGGGCAGAATGATGACCGGTGGGGATATTATTTGGACAATATCCATTCGTTTACACCGCTTGCGATTGTACTGGGCATTGTAATCCTGACCTCTTTTATGTCGAGCATTGAAAATGAAACGAACGCCTGGAAACAGCTGATTGCATTGCCAGTTTCAAAGATGAGCGTGTATTTATCGAAGTTCACGGTGCTAATGGTTCTGCTCCTGGTTTCTTCTGTGCTTTTGATGCTGTTTACAATCGCTTTTGGATTGTTTCTGGATTTGGGCGGGGAGATTCCGTATTCCGGTCTGCTGAAATATAGCTTTTACCCTTTTTTTGCGGCATTACCTGTTTTGGCGCTGCAGCTTTGGGCAGCGACTGTGAGTGTAAACCAGGGGGTGCCCATAACTATGGGGATTTTGGGTGTGATTCTGACATATGCTGGTTTTACTTTGCCGGATTGGCTGATTTGGAAATGGCCGCTGCTGCTGAATGAGTGGAATGAACCGCTCATCAACGTCCTGCTTGGAATTGGAGCCGGCGTTTTATTATACACAGCCGGCATGATTGATTTTGCGAGAAGGGATGTGAAATAGATGCTGTCTATTTTGAAGTCGGAGTGGTTTAAACTGCGAAAATCAAAGATCTTCGGCATTCTTTTAGTGGGCCCGCTGATTGGGCTGGGTGCCGGGATTGGGGCAAATACAGCTGAAACGGCGGGAGTGATGAATGAATGGTATATGCTTTTGATTTATATGAATTTGCCTTATTCGATCCTCTTTTTGCCGTTAGTCACAGGGGTTCTGGCAAGCCTTGTCTGCCGGTATGAGCATCAGGCCGGGGGCTGGAAGCAGCTTTTGGCACTGCCTGTCACAAGGGGAAAAGTGTTTGCAGCTAAGTATGCGCTAATCCTGCTATTGGTTTTGCTTATCCAGTTATTTTATTTAGCTGCCATTTTGGGAGCAGGATTGTATAAAGGTGTGGCCGATCCGTTTCCGGCAGCGATTATCTGGAAAAGCATATTGGGAGGCTGGGTCGCGACTTTCCCCTTAGTCGCTCTGCAGCTGTGGATGTCCGTCTGGTTCAAAAGCTTTGCGGCACCTTTTGCGGTCAACGTCGTTTTTACCCTGCCATCCATTCTGGCGATGAATTCCGAGAAAGTGGGTCCCTATTACCCATGGGCACAGCCATTTGCAATGATGTATCCTGCGGCAGGTACGGGTGATATTTTCTTTATCCCATGGGGACAGCTTTTGACTGTAATCGGCGGATTCTTTTTATTGTTTTATCTGGGCGGCTATTTTTGTTTTCAGCGGAAGGCTGTGTAGACAGGATACCAGGAGAGAGATCTCCTGGTATTTGCATGGGTTAAAATGTAATTATTTGAAACTTTTACTATATTATTCCGTAAAGCTATAGTGGAATCATTTTAAATAGAATAGGAGTGTTCTTAATGGAACAAGAAGTAAAAACAAGCAGTGCAAAACCAAGTATGCTTGGGATGATTTGGAGTCCTGGGGAGCAGTTTGACCGCATCCGCCAGAACCCGAAGATTTGGGTGCCGCTGATTTTGGTCAGTATTCTATATGCTGCAGGAATGTTTTTGATGGCCGTGTCGATGGATGCTTCTTACCTTGGGCTTGAGGGCATGAGTGAGGCCGAGGCAGAGATGGTAATGATGTTTTCGAGGGTGGGTGTGGCGATAACAGGAATTTTCACACCTGTAGTGGTTGCCCTCATTTCCGGTGGTATTTATATGATTTTCATTAAAATTGCTGGATCAGATGCAACGTTCAAACAGATATTTTCCATGAATATTTATATTCTTGTTATTGGCGGGATCGGCCTTTTGGTCAATATGGCATTAAGAGCAGCTATTGGAGGAAATCCGGAAATATTTATTACTAGTTTAGCAGGACTGATGAACAGCGAGAAACCAGGAGTCCTGGGTTCTATCGAGTTATTCAGCATCTGGCAGTCTGTTGTAACGGCTATTGGCCTTCATCGGGTTGGAGGATTATCAAAAGGCTGGGCTTGGGGCATTGCGATTGCCTTCTTCATCATCGGCGTTGTCTTCACTTTAATCAGCAATACCCTTTCAGGAATGACTGGTGTCTAAATGAAAAAGAAAGTTTGGATAGCAATCGGAGTTACGGCTGTGTTTTTGCTGCTGGCTGGCGTTAGCGTATACAGGCAGGCGTTTGCGAAAGGGCCGGAAGTAAAAACCTCCCATCCAGTTCAGGAAGAAATTAAAGAGCAGATCATGATTCCGGGAACGGCAAAGCTTGTGAATGAGCAGAAAATATATGCATCTCCTGAAAAAGGCGAAATTAAGGAATTCCTGGTGGAAGAAGGGGATTCTGTTAAAAAAGGAGAGGTGCTGGCCAAATTTGATGACCAGGCATTGGAGCTTGAATTGGAAAAAGTCAAGCTTCAGGCTGAATCAGGCTATATAAAAATCAACCAGCTGGAAAAAGAGGAAGACCAGCTGAGGGATAAGGAAAAAGAGCTGCGCAAACAAGCTGGTGAAAAGGAAGCAGATAAACAGATACAGCCTGAAAGGGATCAGTTGAAACTGGAAAAGCGATTGGCGAATCTGGAATTAAGCCAGGTGCTTTTGCAGAAGAAAGATATTGAAAAACGCCTTGGAGAATTAGAGGTAAAAAGCACAATAGATGGAGTGGTGCTTCAGGTGAACAAGGCAGCCACCTCTGATCCGGCTACGGCAGGAAAACCTGTCATTTATGTTGGCGATTTAAAAGCAGTCGGCGCATCAGGCTTACTTTCAGAATTCGATTCATTAAAGGTGAAGGAGGGACAAAAGGTGACTCTCCGTTCCGATGCAATTCCTGAAAAGGAATGGAAAGGCGAAGTCAGCGAAGTAGCTGATATGCCAGAAGAGAATCAGGGAATGAATCCTGCCGAAAAAAGTGCGCCACAGTATCGGGTGGAGGTTACAGTGAAGGAATTGTCCCTGAGATCAGGCTTTCAGCTCATAATGGAAATCGAAACGGATAAGAAGAAGGCACTGACTGTTCCGGCAAACTCGGTTATAACTGGAGACAGCAGCGTATATGTATTCGTGGTCAGGGATCAGAAAAGCTATAAACAGGAAGTGGAGACAGGTGTCGCTTCCGGGAATAAAATCGAGATAACAAGCGGCCTCAATGAGAAGGATTTGATTATTACTAATCCATCAGATCAGCTGAAAGATGGCATGGAAGTGGATGCGAAATGATTGATCTTACTGGCATAATCAAGTCTTATCAGGCGGGAAAAGAAAGAATTGAAGTTTTAAAAGGGATTAATCTTAGCATTGAGCAAGGTGATTCTGTGGCGATTATGGGGCCATCCGGATCGGGAAAGTCGACGCTTATGAATATTATTGGATGCCTCGATTTGCCGACAGAAGGAATATATGAACTGGATGGTGAGGACATATCCCATTACTCGGAAGCAGAGCTGGCAAAGGTCAGAAATCAATCGATCGGGTTTGTGTTTCAGCAGTTTCACCTGCTTCCGAGACTGACGGCTATTCAAAATGTAGAGCTGCCAATGATTTATAGCGGCCTTGCCAAAAAGGAACGATTGGAAAGGGCGGAAGCCGCGCTGGTCAAAGTGGGTCTTGCTGATCGGATGGAGCATCTGCCAAATGCCCTATCAGGAGGGCAGAAGCAGCGGGTTGCCATTGCCAGAGCGATTGTGAACGAACCGAAAATCATATTGGCGGATGAACCAACAGGTGCTCTTGATACGAAAACAAGCGCCTCCATTATGGAACTGTTCAGTGAGCTGAACCATGAAGGGTCAACGATTGTAATGGTTACACATGAACCTGAGGTTGCAGAGTATGCCCATCACACGATTATGGTGAGGGATGGGCTGATTGTGTCGGCAGAACCTTCCCGCAGGGGGGCGCCTACATGAGTTTTGTAGAAAATATCAAAATGGCGCTTAGTTCATTGAAGGCGCATAAAATGAGATCGATTTTAACGATGATTGGGATCATTATTGGTGTTGGGGCTGTCATTATTGTAGTCGCAATCGGCCAGGGCGGAGAAGCGATGCTGAAGACGCAGCTGACAGGTCCCGGCAATACAGTGGAGCTGTTTTATCAGCCTTCTGACGAGGAAATTCAGGCAAACCCAAACATATTTAATGAAGCTCCTTTTGATGGGGAAGATATCAATGCATTGGAGCAGATTCCAGAGATTAAGAGAGTAGTTGCTTCAAGCTCACAGTTTTCACAGGCTTCTTTTGGAGAAAAGAAGGCAGAAACATCGACAACAGGAGTAAGTCCAGCCTATTTTGAGCTGAACAATGTTGATATGGAGAAAGGGCGGTCCTTTACGGCTGCAGATTTCCTTGGCGGACGCAGGGTGGGGCTTGTCAGCAATTCCATGCAGGAGGAGCTCTTTGATGGCAAGTCGCCGGTTGGCGAAGTGATCCGGATTGGGAACCAGCCGATTGAGATCATTGGCGTCATGGAAAAGCCGACAGGACTCTTTTCATTCGGTGCTCTGGAGATCTATGTGCCTACTAAAACATGGCAGACTATTTATGGAAAGAGTGACTATACCCAAGTGACGCTTCAGGCAGAATCCGCTGATCAGCTTCAGACGGCCGGAAAGAAGGCCGCCAACTTACTTAACAAGATGCATAATACAGAAGAATCTTATATGGTCATCAACATGGAAGAAATGGCAGAAGGAATCGGCCAGATTACAAAGGTCATGACTTTAATCATCGGCAGTATCGCCGGCATCTCGCTGTTTGTCGGCGGAATTGGCGTCATGAATATCATGCTCGTATCTGTAACGGAAAGAACGAGGGAAATCGGCATCCGTAAAGCACTCGGAGCGACCAGGGGGCAAATCATGGGACAGTTTTTAATCGAATCTGTCACGCTGACCTTAATCGGAGGAGTGCTGGGAATCCTGCTTGGCTGGGGTTCGGCATCCCTGATTTCTTTCTTTGCCGGATGGCCATCGCTCATTTCCTGGCAGGTCGTCGCAGGAGCCCTTTTCTTCTCAATGGCGATCGGCATTATTTTTGGACTGCTGCCGGCCAATAAAGCTTCGAGGCTGAGTCCGATTGAATCTTTGCGGTATGAGTGATTATTAAAGAGGCTATCTTCGGCTGAGGCTGGGGGTGGTCTTTTGTTTGAGGTGAACATAATGATTCAATTAAATATGATATTTGTTATGTTTTTATTCACTTTGCTAGCGCGATATATGATATGTGGCGCATTTGAATCTGCTCTGGGATAAGGGATACCAGATTTTTTAGGGATATCTGTTTGGAAAACCTGCGCCAATTGCAGAAAAGGATAGAAAAGTCCTGTCTCCGTAATGAATTTTGTAGGAATGGACCACTTTTCTTCGAAATAAAGGTGCCTCGGGCAATTTGTGTGCGGATAGCTGATAAATATGTGCGCATAAGATTTTTTATGTGCGGATAGACGTTATTTCTGTGCGGATAAAAAAATTTATGTGCGTTCAGCATTTTTAAAGGAAATCTGGCTGAAATCAGCGAACATACATTAGGATGAAAACAGCTGAATAGGGGTTATGAAATGGAGCTTAAAACAGAGAGGCTAATAATCCGTAAGTTCAAGTCAGAAGACTGGCAGGCAGTCTATGAGTACACTTCAAATCCTGAAGTAATGAAATACATTCCAGGAGGTATTTTTACAGAAGAAGCTGCTAAAGAGTTTATCTGCGAGAATACCGAAAAAGCAGAGCATTTTCCCGTTCTTTTAAAAAATGGAGATGTTCTAATTGGCTATCTAGCTTTCCATAAATATTTTGGCGATCATACATATGAAATTGGCTGGGTGTTCAATCCGAAGTTTTATAATAAAGGCTATGCATCAGAAGCAGCATATGCCGTGCTGAAATATGGCTTTGAAGAACTTGGGCTTCACCGGATTATTGCAACCTGCCAGCCTGAGAATCCGGCTTCTTATCGGGTGATGGAGAAAATTGGCATGAGGCGGGAAGGCTGCTTCAAAAAGTGCATTCCTCATGGCGATGAGTGGTGGGATGAATATTATTATGCGATTTTGAAAGAAGAGTGGAACATAGATAACTGAACAAGCAAGTATATCACCATCCTGATTGGAAGAAAATAATGTCCAGGAGGTGATATACATGGCTAAAGATGTTCTTTGTGAAGTAAATAACTGTACTTATTGGGAAAAGGGAAATAAGTGTGGTGCAGAAGCTATTTACGTTGTCAGCCATAAAGGCAAGCAGGCGTCCAACAGCAAAGAGACAGACTGTAAAACGTTCGAACCAGAAGTTTAAGGCAAGGGGTAACCGATTTGGTTACCTTCTTTATCTATTATTGATAATAATTATCAGTTTCATTCAAAAAAATTTTACCATGCTGATTCTTTTGTTTTTCGAAGAGGCGTCAGTTTTTTCATGTTCTTAAAGATTTTATAATGGGCAGTGCCTACTTTTTCTTCTACATAATCCAATGAATAATCACCCGATGGATCAGATAGCTCCCCAATCGCACGTGATAGGTCATCAATCACGGTTCTGTATGATTCATTCTTCTTATGGTCTTCCTTTGAATTCATTTCTACCATAATGTCGTGAGCAAGGCTTTGAATTCTTCGTAAACGAATTTGCTTCGCTGGCATATTATCGCATCCTCCCCTTTTTTTACTGAATCAATATATTATATATGGCCTTTCCATAGAAAAAATAACTGAAATCCCAAGTGCGCATTTACTGGAATATTATAGTATAATGAGTGGGTGTTTATTTTTCTGACAATTTAGTAAAAGGAGGCGTTCATTATGCTAAATAAAACTTTAGTTACCATGGATAAAAATAAGGGGAGAACGCCTAATTAAAATCGCGTTTCCCCAAAATGTGAAAAGGGGAAATTTATATGAATACCGGCAAAGTGAGAATTGAAGAAGTAACAGCAGACAATTGGTATGATTGCTGTTTATTGGAGCTTTCAGAGGAACAAAAAGCTTACATGGAGCCGAATGCTGTTTCCATTGCGCAATCTAAATTTGAAACAGCGCTGAAACCGTATGTGATTTACTTGGAGGATAAAGCTGTCGGCTTCTTAATGTTTAATGCATGTATAGAGGAATTGGATGCTTACTGGATTTATCGGATTATGGTTGATAAGGCGCACCAATGCAAGGGAATAGGCAAAAAAGCGACTGAACTGATGATAGCGGAGATGGCGAAACTGCCGAATGCGAAAAAACTTGCAGTAGGCTACCATCCTGAGAATCTTGGGGCACACAAGCTTTATGCAAGTTTGGGGTTTGCGGATCATGGCCACCGTTTTGGGAAGGAAATGGCGGTTGTGAAAGATTTAGGCTAAAGAAAGAGGAGGGAAGAAGCAGAATGAAATTGGGAATGGCCCTGTTTATAGGAGGGCTGATTTTGCTAATGTCCGGCATCTTTCTGTCGGCCTATTGGGCAGCTGCCGGCAGTTTCATGGGGATCTTCGGAGGGATGATAATGGGAAGCTCTTCTTATTTCCTTGCGAAAACAGGGCAGAAGGCAGGTTAAGAGATAATGGAACTTATGATTTTTTTATTTGTTTTCTTTATTTTTTTGGCAATCAGTTCAGTAATGAATGTTTTATTTAAGATGACTGAAAAGAAGCATTGGGGCATTTCATTGCTGCTGAGCCTGGTGTTAGCTGTCATTTCCATTGCCATTTTGGGGATTAAATAGTGATTGAAACCGGGTACTTTTGTGTATAAAAATGCTTGGAAAACACAAACTTTAGGTATCCTATTACGAAAAGGTGATGAAAATGGATAAACAATATCATTTTGCCAAATTGTCCGACGGAGATCTGCAGCAGGTGCATAACCTGGAAAAGCAGTTAAGTGAGGAAAAGGGAGAAGAAGTCATTCTTATTGCTTATCATGATCAAAAAGAGAACAATAAATAAAAAGATTAGAAATCCTCATATTTGATTTAATATAATAATTAAGTCAGTGTGTAGAGATATTGGTTAACGAGGACTGGCTGCCTCAAAATGCAAAAGAAGGCATGTTATTTTTGTTGATCATTTCTGTCATTTCGGTAAACGCGATTGCACCGATTATTGTGGAAGTGGAACGCGGCTTCAGAAAAGAAACTATTTGGAAACCTTAAAGATTATTCCGTTTATGTGGGTGATCGTGGTCTTGCTTGTAAGGTTAGTGGCGGGACCATTAGCTGGCAGAATTATGCAAAGATTTTCAGGGCAAACGGACGGATTTAATGCCCGGATTTTATTGAATACTTCATTGAATGTGACCATTCTTTCTATTTTTTTAACCATACTAGGCACCTGGGTTGGTTCGAAACAAATAAGCCTGGAGCCGTTTCGAAATTTTTTCCACAGCTGGTTACGGAATTTCGGTGTTGCATTCTGGATTGAGCTATTGATTGCCCGGCCTATTGCAAGACTTGCAATGAAATAAATCCATGCCAGACAAACCAGCCAGGCAGGGATTGTAAATAAAATCGTTAAAAAACGCTTGGGATTTTATATCTCAAGCGTTTTCTTGCATATAATTTACTTTTTATCTGCAGGCTGTGCGTTAAACAATTTCACCTGAGGAGGTGCGGCAAAATATTGAGGGGCTTTCGCTGTAAAGGAGGTAAAATGTTCTGTCTGGTTGTGAAACTTTACAGCATCCATATCCTCCCATAATTCCACCATCGTATAGGACCCCTCTTTTTCTGTATCTTTTAAAAGGTCATAAGAGATATTGCCTTCTTCTGCCCTGGAAGCCTCAATCAGCGGACGGATTTCAGTCAGAAAGTCATTTTCTTTGTCAATTTGTATTTGGAACCCAGCATGAATAATGATCATGTTTGATTTCTCCTTTATGAGTTATTTCCACTCCGTGATATCTTCAACAGGCAGGCGGACAGATTTATAGCCCTGATCAGCGGCTTTGCCGATTGAGATAAGCATGACAGGATAGTAGCGTTCCTTGTCAAGATGGAATGCATCAGCTATGCGGTCTTTTTCATAGCCTCCAATTGGATTTGTATCATAGCCGTGGGCACGTGCTGCAAGCATTAGCTGCATGGATACGAGACCAGCATCAATAAGGTTCATTTCTTTCTTTTGTTCGAATGTCATGTTTTCCACTAAGCCCTTGATGGATGGCACCTGTTTGTCTCTTACATCAGCAGGCATATATCCTTTTTCAACAGCTGTATCATAAATTTTTTCAATGAATATTTCACTCTTCATATCAACAAAGACGGCAATGACAGCTGCTGATGTCTCTACTTGCCTTTGGTTGAATTTTGCAAGCGGTGCCAGTGTTTCTTTGCCTTCTTTTGAATCGATCACCACAAAGCGCCATGGCTGCAGGTTAACGGATGAAGGAGCCAAAGACGCTTCTTCCAGGATTTCTGCCATTTCTTCTCTGCTTATTTTGACTGTTTGGTCATAATTACGGATAGAACGGCGTCCTGTGATGATTTCCTTAAAGTCATTGATAACGGTTTTATTCATGAAGAACTCTCCTTTATGTTTTTCTGGATGTGAAAATTACAATTTATCAATATTTTCCTGGATGCGTGTGAGCATATTTAATAGTGTGCTTCGCTCAAGTTCCGAAAAGCCGTTCAGGATTTTGGAAATAAATCGCTGCTTTTCTTCGCAGTAAGCAGCAATCTTCGTTTTGCCTTCCTCTGTGAGGCTGACATAAGTAAAGCGATTATCTTCAGGATTTTTCCTGCGGATTACCATGCCTTTTTCTTCAAGCTGCTTAAGGTGTCTTGTGACAGCAGCATGATCAATATTCACTTTTTTCTGAAGCTCCCGCTGCGTAATTTCTTCCGCTTCAAAAAGCTCCCGAAGAATCTCAAGCCGTGACTGGCTGATGCCTGTACAGCGTTCAAACTTCGGCATTGTCTGCTTACTAAGCTCAAACAGCCGGGCGGCAATTAATTCTTCTTCCTTTGAACATTTGAACACAGCATCCCCGCCTTTTGTATAATTGATAGGTCAATGATTGATACGTCAATTACTATAATGTAAAATATTTTTAAAGTCAAATATATTAGCTGTTCGGGATTTTAACCTGATGCCCTCTGCTTACTTATAAGTAAAAAAAGCTAAATTGAGAAAAAGCAAAAAAAAGGATTGACTTTTCTAAAAATTCATTGTAAATTCATTTCTAATAAGAACTTCAAATCAATAGCCGATTGGAAAACCAAAGGCCCTTCTGTTCCATAGGAACCGCAGGGTCTTTTTTTACACCCTTATTCCGAGTAATCCGCTGTATATTATAGGTATTACTTTCTTTCTGGGGGTGAATGGAAAAAAAGAACTTTATGAGTAACATATGCAATAAAAACCTAGTAATATGATTGGAATTATATGTTTAATAAGAATTAGGATTGTTCGCTGATTGGTCAACCAAAAGCATTTGCAGCAGCTATTGATTGAGTAAATCAGGAGGGAGTCAGGTGTCAAAGCATTTAAGAAAGGCAGTTGAAGGCAGAAAGAGATATTTAATTAACAGTCTGATAAGTGCGGGAGTCTTTAAGAAAGGTGAGCACCAATTGTTTGCGTTAACCTTAACTGACCTTGAGCGGGAATACGCCAATAACCTGGCCAATCAGGGAGAGAAAGAGTGATGCCGAAGAGAATATGGAGCTGATCAGATAAACTGAAGGCCGGTGCTTAGTGAACTAAGCATGCGGTCTTTTTTTATAAGGACAATCAAAAGGGGAGATCTGGATGGGTATGAAGAATTCTTTTATAGGTTTATTGGCAGCAGGTTTGCTGGTTTTGACTTTTATTACAGGATGCAGTCAGGAAAGCGGTGGAAAAGCAGAGAGTGAAGGCAGCTCAGGCAAGGATCCGATAGAACTTTTGAATGTTTCCTACGATCCGACACGAGAGCTTTATCAGGAATTCAATCAGGAGTTTATCAAGTATTGGAAGGAAGAAACCGGGCAGGACGTGACGATTCAACAGTCACATGGCGGTTCCGGAAAGCAGGCAAGATCGGTCATTGACGGGCTGGAAGCGGATGTGGTAACTTTGGCGCTTGCCTATGATATTGATGAAATTGCCAATAAGCGGGGAATCATCGAAAAAGACTGGCAGAAAAGGCTGAATGATAATTCTACTCCTTACACATCCACAATTGTCTTTTTGGTCAGAAAAGGGAATCCAAAAAATATTCAAGATTGGGATGACCTGATTAGGGAAGATGTTTCGGTTATTACACCTAATCCGAAAACATCAGGAGGAGCAAGATGGAATTATCTTGCGGCATGGGCCTATGCGAGCAAGCAGTTTAATGGAGACGAAAAGCAGATCAAAGACTTTGTGAAGAATTTATATCAGAATGTTGAGGTTCTTGATTCAGGGGCACGTGATTCAACGAATACATTTGTTCAGCGGGAAATAGGAGATGTTCTTATAGCTTGGGAAAATGAAGCCTATTTATCCATCAATGAGCTTGGAAAAGACAAATTTGAAATTGTGAATCCATCGATCAGTATTCTTGCGGAGCCTCCAGTAGCAATCGTGGATAAAATAGCCGAGAAAAAAGGAACGGCTGAAGCAGCCGAAGCTTATTTAAAGTATTTATACAGTGAAACCGGACAGGAAATTGCAGCAAAGAACTATTACAGACCGAGAAATACTGAAGTGCTGAAGAAATATGGCGATCAGTTTGCTGATATTGAATTCGTTACCGTAGATGAAGAATTTGGAGGCTGGCAAAAAGCACAGGAAACCCACTTTAATGATGGCGGGACATTTGATGAGATCTATCTCCAATAAACAGCATGAGAATGAGAGGATTCAGGTGATGGGGTTGAGAATATCAAAAAGAACAGACTTCAAAAAATATAGCGTACTGCCGGGCTTCGGCTTAACAATGGGCTACACCATGCTTTATCTTAGTATTTTAGTTTTATTGCCGCTGTCCATGATCATCTTTTATAGTTCGCAAATGGGCTGGACTAAATTTTGGAACACGGTGCTGGATCCAAGAGTAGTGGCCTCCTACAAGCTGAGTTTTGGTGCGTCTTTGGCAGCTGGTTTAATTAATATGGTATTTGGTGTTCTCCTGGCCTGGGTTCTGGTCAGATATTCTTTTCCAGGCAAAAAGATCATTGATGGTCTTGTAGATTTGCCCTTTGCTCTTCCGACGGCAGTTGCAGGTATCGCCCTGACAACTGTATATGCACCTAATGGATGGATTGGAAGTCTGCTGGGATTTAAGGTGGTTTTTACGCCAGTCGGGGTGGTAATTGCCCTGACATTTATTGGGCTTCCATTCGTAGTAAGAATGGTGCAGCCTGTCCTGCAAAGTCTTGAAAAAGAGGTGGAGGAAGCTTCTGCCTCCCTTGGAGCAAGCCGCTTCCAGACTTTCAGAAAAATCATTTTCCCGGAATTGCTGCCGGCTGCACTTGCAGGGTTCACCCTTGCCTTTGCAAGGTCTCTTGGGGAATATGGGTCAGTCGTTTTTATTTCGGGAAACATGCCCATGAAAACCGAAATCACGCCACTGCTGATTATGACGAAACTTGAGCAATATGATTATGCAGGTGCTACAGCCATTGCTGCTGTCATGCTGGTCGTGTCGTTTATGCTGTTATTTATTATCAACTTTATTCAATGGTGGACGAACAGAAAGTTTATTTCGCATTAGGTATAGAAGACGACCGTTTTAAGTGACTTTCCGGCTGCTGCCGTTTTGATTTTTTTAAAAGAAAGGGGTGGTGAAATGGGCGGGAATATACCATTGAATTTTCCGAGTACTCCGCTTGGGAGTCCTAGAGAAGCAAAGGATCCCAGGTGGGTTCAATGGCTGTTAATCAGCTTTGCCTTAACATTTTTGGGGTTGTTTCTGATCTTGCCGCTGGTCACGGTTTTTGTTCAGGCTTTTGAAAAGGGATTTGCGGTTTATCTGGAGGCAATTACGAATCCGGAAGCATTATCCGCGATTAAGCTTACCCTTTTGGTAGCGATTATTGCTGTTCCGCTGAATGCCGTCTTTGGAATCATGGCAGCCTGGGCAATAACCAAGTTTCATTTTAAAGGAAAGAACCTGCTTATCACGCTAATTGATCTTCCGTTCGCTGTTTCTCCCGTAATTGCCGGCTTAATTTTCGTCTTGCTGTTTGGCTCCCAGGGAATTTTCGGGGAATGGCTTTTTGAGAGGGATATCAAAATAATTTTTGCTGTGCCTGGTATTGTACTTGCGACGATCTTTGTAACGATTCCCTTTATTGCCAGGGAATTGATCCCGCTTATGCAAGCGCAGGGAACGGCAGAGGAGGAAGCATCGATCACTCTTGGGGCAGGAGGGTGGAAGACATTTTGGCATGTGACCCTGCCTAATATCAAATGGGCTCTTCTTTACGGCATGATTCTCTGCAATGCGCGTGCCATTGGAGAGTTTGGAGCGGTTTCGGTCGTATCCGGCCATATAAGGGGGCTAACCAACTCAATGCCCCTGCATATCGAAATCCTATATGGCGAATACCAATTCGCTGCTGCGTTTGCTGTTGCTTCTTTAATGTCGATAATGGCCATATTCACACTTATTATAAAAAACATTCTGGAATGGCATGGAAAAAACAGAAGAGCATAGAAATCATAGAAGGTAGGGGGATTTCAGAATGAGTATCGTTATAAATTCCGTTTCCAAAGCTTTTGGGACTTTTCAGGCATTGGAAAAAATCAATCTTGAAATCCATACAGGAGAGCTGGTTGCCTTATTAGGCCCCTCGGGTTCAGGGAAGACCTCCCTGCTGCGGGTTATTGCCGGTTTAGAGGCAGCTGACAAGGGTTCTATATTTTTTGATAGTGAGAACATTACCGGCATTAATGCTAAAGAACGAAAAGTCGGATTTGTCTTCCAGCATTATGCACTGTTTCGCCATATGACGGTATTTGATAATGTCGCTTATGGGCTGAAAGTAAGGCCAAGGAAAGAACGGCCGGGCAAAAAAGAAATTGAGATTAAAATTCATGAGCTGCTGGAGCTTGTAAAGCTGAAGGACTTGGCAAATCGTTATCCTGCCCAGCTGTCAGGAGGACAGCGACAGAGGGTTGCTCTTGCAAGAGCTTTGGCGGTTGAACCTAAGGTGCTTTTATTGGATGAACCGTTTGGAGCTCTTGATGCAAAGGTCAGAAAAGAGTTGAGAAGGTGGCTGAGAAGACTCCATGATGAATTCCAGATTTCAAGCATATTTGTTACACATGATCAGGAAGAGGCATTGGATGTTGCTGACAAGATTGTCGTGATGAATCAGGGGAAAATCGAGCAAATTGGGACACCGGAGGAAGTATATGATAATCCTCAGACTCCCTTCGTATATGACTTTTTAGGGAGCGTCAATTTATTCAGGGGAAGGCTGAAAAATGGAAAGCTGAACCAAGGTGATGTGGCTTTGGAAATTCCAGATTGGGAAGGCTTAGATAACCTGGAGGCAGTAGGCTACGCAAGGCCGCATGATATCAGCATCAGCAGAGAAGGATCAAATGATGATGCAGTGCTTGCTACCATATCCCATTTGCATATCGTTGGGCCAATTGTGCAAATAGAACTTATCAGGAAAGACACCAATGATTATCTGGAGGCCGAAATTCCAAAAGAAAAGTATCGCAGGCTGGGATTGAATGCAGGAGAAGAAGTATTCATTAAACCAAAGCAGCTCAAAATCTTCACACCTGAAGATTTATCATTTAATTTATTTAAGGAAGGGAGTATGTACAATGGCAAAAATCACGCCTGAGTATGAAAAGTATATTTTATCTTCTATTAAGGATATTGAATATGGGTCAGTCGTCATTACCCTTCATGCAGGGAAAGTGGCGCAAGTGGAAATAACTGAAAAAATACGTGTAGAGTCTAATAATGGGAAGAGATGATGTTTATTTTTGGATTTATTCCTAGTTTGTTTATAGGTATTGTAGGATATTGTTGTGTAGAAATAAATCAAAGAAAGGATGGCGGCGGTTATGAGCTATTATATTGCCATATCGGGAAGTCCATCTTCCGTATCAAGGTCTTCCATACTTGTAAACTATTTGCTGAAAGAATCTGCTAAACAAGGGATTTCTGTAAAGGAATACTCTGTACTTGATTTTCCTGCCAATGTCCTGATTGAAGGACGGTATGACCATTCTTCCATTAAAAAGCTTTCTGAAGAAATAAAGGAAGCAAGCGGCATCATTATTGTATCTCCAGTATATAAAGCTGCTTATACAGGTGCACTGAAAGCATTGCTGGATAGTCTTCCTCAAGACTCTTTTAAAAATAAGCCTGTTTTTCCATTAATGGTTGGAGGAAGTCCTGCCCATCTGCTGGCAATTGATTATTCCTTAAAGCCTTTATTGGCTGCCCTAAGCGCCCAGACGATCTTAAAAGGGGTGTATCTCACCGATCAATATGTGGATAAAGAAGATTTCGAAAATCCGATAAAAAATGAGGAGGTGCTTGAAAAAGTTACAGATCAGCTTAAGCAGTTAGTAAACATCTCCCAAAATAAAAAAGCTGTATTATAGCAAACAGTCATTCGACCGGACTCCCGGAGAAGACACGATTTCTATTTTCATAGAACGTGTCTTTTTTTATTTAAACTGGCAGGTGGAAATTTTAAAGGAGGGAAATTTCAAATGGCTTTTTTAGAGATCAGTCATTTAGACAAGACGTTTCATTCAGAAAAAGGAGAAGTTCAGGCATTAAAGGATATTCATTTAGATGTTGAAAATGGTGAATTGATTACGATTATAGGGCCCAGCGGGTGCGGGAAAAGCACATTGCTGCAAATCATTGCCGGTCTGGATAATGATGTGGCAGGTATTGTGAAGATTGACGGGAAGGAAGTAAAGGGCCCCAGTATTGATAAGGGCTTTATATTTCAGGAGCCAAGGCTGTTTCCCTGGCATACGGTTGAGAAGAATATTGCATCTAATTTCACATTAAGAAATAAGGAAGTGAAGGAAAAGGTAAAAGAATTAATTGAACTGGTTAAATTGGATGAGTTCGCCAAGGCCTATCCAAGAGAGCTTTCCGGGGGAATGGCGCAAAGAGCTGCTATAGCCCGTGCCCTTTTGCGTAACCCTAAGGTATTGCTTCTGGATGAACCGTTTGGTGCTCTTGATGCGTTTACCAGGTCCCATATGCAGGATGTTCTTCTGGATATTTGGCAAAAAAATAGAACCACCATGCTTTTTGTTACCCATGATATAGATGAAGCTATTTATCTTGCAGACCGGGTAGTAATCATGAATGCAAGACCGGGATCCATTCAAAAAGCGGTAAAAATTGGTTTGCCTCATCCAAGGAAAAAATCAAATAAATCGTTTCAGGAATTTCGCCAGCTTATTTTAAATGAATTTGAAAAGACAGATGAACTTGAATTAATAGATCGAGCAGGAATCTAGCGGAGGTGTATGGATTGAATAATAAAGCAGACTGGGCACACCCGACGGCATTAGAACAGGGCAAAGAGAAATTGAGAATAAAAGAATTAAAGGGAAGTAGTGATAAAAAATTGGGCGTGTTCTTAAGAGGGATGATATTTCCGTTTCTTGTACTGCTCATCTGGGAATTTGCCGGCTATTATCATCTAATCTCGGAAGCACTCCTGCCAAGGCCAAGCAGCATTTTCAGCTCATTTATTGAGCTGCTGACTGCAGGCAATCTTCTTTACCATTTTAAAGTCAGCTTTCTGCGGGCATTGGGAGGCTTTCTCATTGGAGGAACCCTTGGATTGCTTGCTGGTTTAGCTGTCGGCTTTTCCAGCAAGGTGGAGCATACGCTGGATCCGACGCTGCAAATGCTTCGGACCATTCCGACTCTGGCAGTCATTCCGCTGTTTATCTTGTGGTTTGGTTTTGGTGAAGTCTCCAAGGTGCTTCTTATCGCAAAAGGAGCTTTCTTTCCGCTCTATGTCAATGCTTTCCTTGGCATACGCAGTGTGGATGCAAAATTGTTTGATGTTGCAAGGGTGCTTGAATTCAGCAGATGGAAGCAAATCACGAATTTGATCCTTCCTTCGGCCCTACCTAATATCCTGCTGGGGTTTCGCCTTGCATTAGGTGCAGCATGGCTGGCGCTGGTCGCTGCGGAACTCATGGGGTCAAGTGAAGGTATCGGATATTTAATTACGGATGCCAGACAATTTTCACAGACAACGGTTGTATTTGCAGGAATTATTATTTTCGCTGTATTTGGAAAGGCTTCGGATTCGTTTGTAAGATACTTTGAAAGAAAATGGCTTAAATGGCGGGAGAGCTATAAAGGCTAAAAAATGGAGGCGGGATAGAATGGGAAATCGTAAAATGAACCTGAATTTATTTTTAACAAGCATGGGACACCATGAGGCCGCATGGAGGCACCCTTCATCAGATCCAGAGCGGGCATATGATATCTCTTATTATCTGGAGATTGTTCAAAAAGCGGAAGAAGCAAAGCTGGATTCTATTTTTCTGTCAGACAGATATTCGGTATCGACAAGTGCTGTCAAGTACGGAGAGTTGGGCGGTGGAGGTTTTGAGCCTCTCACTCTATTATCCGCCTTGTCCGCTGCAACCAAAAAAATCGGACTGATCGCAACGGTCTCGACTACTTTTAATGAGCCCTTCAATGTGGCCAGAAGATTTTCTTCTCTGGATCATTTAAGCAAAGGCCGTGCAGGCTGGAATGTGATCACGTCAGGAACGGATGCAGAAGCAAATAACTTTAATCTCGAAAAAATACCAGAACACAGGGAGCGCTATAAGCGTGCCAAAGAATTTGTGGAAGTGACTAAAAAATTATGGGACAGCTGGGAAGAAGGGGCGTTAGTAAGGGACAAAGAAGCGGGGATTTATTCCTTGAGTGATAAAGTGCATGAAATCGGCCACAAGGGCAGCTATTATTCGGTAAAGGGACCGTTAAACAGCCCAAGATCTCCGCAGGGGCAACCTGTCATTGTACAGGCCGGCTCATCGAAAACTGGCATTGATTTCGCCGCTCAATTCGCAGAAGTGGTTTTTACAGCACAGCAGTCCCTTTCTGAAGCACAAGCATTTTACAAAGCATTAAAAACGAGGGCTGCTGAGTTTGGACGAAATCCGGAGAATGTCATCATCCTTCCGGGCATTTGCCCTATAATAGGTGCAACAGAAGAAGAAGCGAGAGAAAAAGAAACAGAGCTTCATAATTTGACCAATCCTGAGTATAGTCTATTGCAGCTTTCCAATCGTATTGGCATTGACTTAACAGGCTATCCATTGGATGGACCGCTGCCCGAACTGCCTGAAATCCAGCAGATTCAAGGGCATCAGAGCCGAACCAAACTTATCCAGGATCTGGCTAAAAAAGAGAATCTGACCATTAGACAATTGCTTCTCAGGCTTGCTGGAGGCAGGGGTCATTATACGATTGCCGGGACAGCTGAGCAGATAGCGGATGAACTTCAGCTATGGTTTGAAAATGGGGGTGCTGATGGATTTAACATCATGCCTCAGCTAATGAGTGAAGGCTTTTCAGATTTTGTTCAATACGTTATTCCGCTTCTTCAAAATAGAGGCCTTTTTAGAACAGAATATACAAGTGATACCCTGCGAGGCAATCTTGGGCTGCCCTTTCCTGACTTAGTTCAAAATGTTGATCCAGCAGGATAAGCTAAAGAAGAATCCCGCTCAGATTAAATGAAGCGGGGTTCTTTTCTTTGTTTTAATGAATAGTTATTTGTATTCTTTTAAGACTTTTTCAATATAGGAGTTATCAACAACTTCAGAAACATTGATTTCTTTGTTGATTCCTCCCAATTCTAATAGAAGTGCAGCAGACTCCTGCTGGGTCCCCACAATTTCCGGACTGATTGGTGTATTGGCCGGAACGGAGTTTTCCAGCACTCTCGCAATAACTTCTTTATCCGTATTCTTCAGATCTGCATATATTTCGATTGCCTCCTCTTTGTTCTCAAGCTGCCATCTTGTTGCTTTTTCCGTTACCTTAAGATAAAGTTCCACTAGTTCAGGATGTTCTTTTGCGAATTGTGTGCGGACAATTTGAAATCCGGGACTGAAGGTTCCGACTGTTTCACCATTTGCGATGACTTTTGCGCCGTTTTTGACCACTTGAATGGACTGATAAGGTTCCCAGATTGCCCATGCATCCACTTTCCCGGTTTCAAAAGCAGGCTGTGCTTCATCAGGCTGAAGCTGGATGATTTCCAATTCTGACGGCCTGATGTTTTCCTTTTCCAGAAGGCGGTAGAGTAGGCCAAATGCACTGCTTCCTTTTGCAACCGCCACTTTTTTTCCTTTTAAATCCTTTACAGATGTAATAGGGCTGTCTTTAGGAACCAGAAGAGCATCCCCTCTTTCTCCGGTGCTGGCAACGGCAATCTCTTTAAAATCAATCCCGCCACTTTGTCCGGCAAGCACCGGAATATTTCCAACACGGCCAAAGTCTATGCGGTTAGATGCAATTGCTTCAAAGTAAGAAGGACCGCTTTGGAATTCCGCCCATTTTATTTTTACTCCTGTTTTCTCAAACTCTTCTTCAAACCAGCCTTTGTGCTTGGCTAATAGAATAGGCCAGATGCTTTGCTGGATTCCTATTGTAACGGTTAGGCCGTCTTCATTTTTTTTACCATCAGAATCGCTTCTTGTGCTTGCCGATTGTTCCTGGCATCCGGCCAGCCATCCGATCAGGAATACAAAAACAACAAAAGATTTTACATACTTCCAGCTATTCATTTTTCAATCCCCCTAAATGTTTTAAGTCTTAAACCCGATTTGTTTAATCTCACCCCCCTTTTTTACACCGATAAACAACAAAGGCCCTGCGGAATAGCAAACAGCTATTCCGCAGGGCCTTCAGCAGACTGATCGGCAATATATTTTTGATAATTCAATCATAATTCTGATATTTCCTATTTGTCAAGTAGGATTTTTGGCGCGGTGATAGGATTATAATTTAATTGCGTGTATGAGCCATACAAACCGATTGAGCTGCTTAAACTCGACAGTAAACCCATTGGATTGAAAGATTTCATCCAATACTGGGATCGTTGTGTAATATTCCGTTTCCAGATCCTGTGCTAGGCTGAGAAAATGCATCCTTTTTGCTTCTTCGATGACAGCCTGTTTATTCTCATTACTTTTAAAGACGGTATCTGCAAAAATCACTTTGCCGCCAGTTGAAAGCAAAGAACTGTATTTTGTGATGGCTTCAGCTTTTTCGGTGTCCTTTAAATGATGAAAAGCGTAAGTACAAACGAAGGCATCTACGGGACCAATTATTTGGAAGTCCAGAAAATCACCATTTAATAACGGAACATTTGGCAATTTTTTCCCTGCTATATCCCTCATGGCTGCAGAAGGTTCAATTCCAGTTACATTAGCTCCTTTTTCCAAGAGTTTCTGTGTTAAATTGCCAGTGCCTACACCAAATTCAATTACATTCCCGTTCACATGATTGGCAACCTCTTGAAGGATATGTTCATAATTCAAAAACACCTCTTGATATTCAAGGTCTTTACCCGTTACAGCCTGATCATAGGATTCTGCCCAGTGGTCAAACAAATCTACAAATTCACGGCCCATTGTAAAAATCACTCCTTTTAATTCTTATAATACTTATTGGTATAGTATGAATAAATATCTAACTTGGCAACTTTGCAACTTGCCTTATTTCTCAGTTGCCAGCTGATTTTTCAGCTGATAATTGACAAAAAAACATTTAAAACATACTATACAAGTAGGAATAATAAGAATTAAAGGAAACATAAGTAAAATCCAAAAAACGCTATGGAGAAGAGTAACCATTCTTTCTGAAAAACAGAGGTGCTGACGATGAATTATTACAGCAGTGTGAAGGAACTGATTGGGCATACCCCTCTTGTGAAAATCAAACACTACGCTGTTCCGCATGGAGTAAATGTTTTCGCTAAGCTTGAATATTTTAACCCCGGCGGCAGTGTAAAGGATCGGTTAGGACAAAAGCTGATTCAGACAGCGATTGAGGATGGGCTGCTTCCGGAAGATGGGGCTGTAATTGAACCGACTGCAGGGAATACCGGGATCGGCTTAGCGCTGGCTGCTATTGGAACGAAGATCAAAATCATCTGTGTCGTACCTCAAAAATTCAGCGTTGAAAAACAGGAACTAATGAAGGCGTTAGGGGCAGAAGTTATTAATACGCCGACTGAAGAGGGCATGGAAGGCGCTATTAAGAAGGCTGAGGAACTGCTGCTAAAGATTCCTAATTCCTATAGTCCTCAGCAATTCAGCAATGAAAATAACCCGCAAACGTATTATGAAACATTGGGACCTGAGATTTTCCAAGCGTTAGATGGGAAGATCGATATTTTTGCAGCAGGAGCAGGGACTGGCGGTACATTCATGGGCTGCGCCAGATATTTTAAAGAAAAGAATCCAAAGATAAAGACAGTTATCGTTGAACCTGAAGGATCCATTTTAAATGGCGGAAAGGCAGGGCCGCACCGAACAGAGGGAATCGGGATGGAGTTTTTGCCGCCGTATATGGAAATAGGTTTATTTGACGCCATTCATACCATTTCAGATAAAGATGCCTTTAAACGAGTTAAGGAGCTGGCATTATTGCAAGGATACTTAGTTGGAAGTTCGTCAGGAGCTGCTTTCGAAGCAGTATTGAGAGAAGCTGAGAACGCTGCGCCTGGCACGAATATTCTCACGATTTTTCCTGACAGCAGTGAGCGGTATTTAAGTAAATCTATTTATGAGGAGGATAAACAATGAGAAAGAAAACACAAATGATTCACGGCGGCATCTCCAGGGATGAACATACAGGTGCCGTCTCCATTCCTGTCCACCATGCCAGTACCTTTAAACAAGATGGTGTGGGCAATTTCATTTATGAGTATGCAAGAACCGGAAATCCGACAAGGCATGCACTGGAGGAATTAATAAAGGATTTGGAAGGCGGATACCGCGGGTTTGCTTTCGGTTCCGGCATGGCGGCTATCTCTTCTGTAATGCACTTATTTTCAACAGGAGATCATGTTATTTTCACAGATGATGTATATGGCGGGTCCTATCGATTAGTGACAAAGGTTCTGACGAAATATAATGTAGATGTAACCTTTGTGGATACAAGTGATTTGGCTGCTGTGGAAGCGGCGATCCAGGAAAATACAAAAGCCATTTATGTTGAAACGCCAACAAATCCATTGCTGAAGATTACAGACTTGGCCGGTATCTCCAAACTGGCAAAATCAAAGAATCTGCTAATGATTGTAGATAACACCTTCAGTACACCATATTGGCAAAATCCGATAGAACTGGGTGCTGATATAGTCCTCCATAGTGCCACCAAATATATAGGCGGACATAGTGATGTGGTTGCTGGGCTGGTTGTGGTGAATTCCGAACAGCTTGCTAGAGATATGCACTTCATCCAAAATTCAACCGGTGCTGTTCTGGGACCGCAGGACAGCTGGCTATTAATCAGGGGAATTCGGACACTGGCCATTCGGATGGAGGAAATTGAAGAAAATGCGAAAAGGGTGGCACATTTTCTTGCCAATCATCCACAGGTTTCAAAGATTTATTATCCAGGATTTAAAGATCATAAAGGCCATGACATTCACTTGCAGCAGGCACGGGGCTTTGGCGGAATGATTTCCTTTGATGCCGGAACCGGTGAAAAGGCAGAAGAGGTCCTTAAAAAAGTAAAATACTTTACCCTGGCAGAAAGTTTAGGCGCGGTGGAAAGTCTAATTTCCCTTCCAGCCAAAATGACACATGCATCGATACCGAGAGATCGCCGTCTGGAATTGGGAATAACAGACGGCCTGATCCGCATATCGGTTGGTCTGGAAGATGCCGAAGACTTGATTGAGGATTTGGAGTCAGCGCTATAAGGAAAAGCCCCATTTAGTTCAAATTCTAAATGGGGCTTGCGTATTTTTTTATTTGAAAATGATTAACTTCTTAACGCTCTTCTGACTTTCCTTGCAAAATTGATTGGATGATCAACATCCTGGATATTCACATAAATGAGGCTGGGCTGATCAAATAGCCACTCATTGTCCTGCCCCATTTATATTAGTACAAATTTTAAGTTATATATATGGTTAATGTGGTAATATAAGGTAAATAAAGGGGAGGTGATGTCACATCAAGCTTGCCCATGAAAAGGGTTTAATACCTAAGTTATTCAGCCTAAGTCTGATTTACATTTTAAGTGTAATCCCCATCAGCATCATTTGCGTTAACTTCATTCATAAATTCTACTTTTATCCTCAATTCTTCTTAGCATTTAGCACCTATAAACTTTCTTATGTGATCTTTAGTACAGGATTTTTTCTTTTGTTCGCTGTGGCTGGGACTTTTCTGTATTCCAGGGAAATGAATTCTTCAAAACGGCTGACTTTAACAGCTGTTTTCTTGTTCGGACTGTCTCTTTTCATATTCTATATGTCTTTTGATGTGTATGCCTATTTGGATGAAAACGGGATTCATATTAATTGCGCATCCACTATAAAGGCAGTTGAAAGCTATCAGTGGGAAGAGGTGAAATCGGTCACTCAGCTAAACAAGAGGGGGCTGCCGGCTCAGCTTGAAATTGCATTAGAGGATGACAAGAAAATTTTGCTGAATCTTCATTCAGACTGGTATGCAAAGAGAAGGGCGTTTTACGAAGTGCTTCCGGAATATGAGATTCCGCTTGATACAATGGAAAAATAAGTGCCTGTCACCTCAACAGGCACTTATTTTCCTAATGATGGTCTGCAAGATAAAGGTCATCAATCTTCCTGGCTAGCTTAAAATCCAGACCTGTCAGCCCATTCTCACTCCAGGAAGTGAGGGAGATGATCACCATTTTGTATTGAATGGTGATAAAAGGATGATGGTTTTCTTTTTCGGCAAGCGATGCTATTTTATTTACGAATGCGATTCCATCGAGGTATTCTTTGAAACGGTAACGTCGTTCAATCCATTTGCTGTCTTTTCTTTTCCAGTCCGACAGCGTGGATAGTTGCCGGGCTATTTCTTCTTCACTTAATCTTTTCATACTGTGGCATGCCTCCTGCCAAAAATGACATCGAGTCCGTTTTGAATCAGCCGGACATAGCGTTCTTCCCTGCTTAACTTTTCAAGCTGGTCCAGGAGCAGTTTTTTCAAAGGGGATTCTTTGTCATGCTTTTCAAGCAGTTCCAATACTTCCAGCTGAAGCAGCCATTCTTCCGGGAACTCGTCGAGAATTTTTCCGATAACACTGTGAAGAAGGACATCCTGAGAGAAATTTGTGTCTCGGATTTGCCTTACTTCCGCATATAGCTCTTCCAGAGGCGTAAGGGTTGTTCCTTCTTTTGGACTTTCTTCTTCGTTTATAACAGATTCCCCGTGGTATGCAGCGTAATCTGCTGCGATGGGCCGTGCAGAAACAATCTGACTGCCCACAGCTAAATCATATGTGCCCCAAGTGGGATGGAACAAGATTTCTTCTCCCTTTTTGACGAGACATTCTTCAAGTGATATTAAAACAAGGGTATCATGATTAAATAATAGATTCGTCACATGGCCGGAAATTTCTACTCCGCTTTCGAATGTGATTTGCATCATTTTATTTATTTCGATGCCAAGTTTTTTCAGGCTCTGTTCAGATTGATTCTCCAGCTTAATGCCTCCAGCAAGTTTTCCGATAGGCGCTCCAAAGCCGTCATTGTGAATATCAGGACCATGATGATTAATTTGTTCATTTTGAATCGAAAGGGCACTTGGACCTGAGGTTTTGACATAGATGGCTTCCCCTTCTGCATCCTTCATGATATCGGTGAAAAGACCAGTAATCTGAATTCCGGAATTGAACTCGATGTGCGCAACCTTGCTTGAAGCGATCGCTTTTTCGATAGCCACTGTACCGCCTTGCCTGAAGGCCATCGACTCGCCGAACCTCGTCACTTCCTCAATCAATTGTTCAAAGCTTTCGCAAACAAATAGCTGAGTCTGCATAGATGTAACGTCATAGCTGGTGTTAATCGCATCTTCAATTGTAAACAGGCGTTTCTTCACCTGATCGGACAGGCTATGTTTACTTTCTCCTACAGATGACAGCAGTCCTGCACCGAAGATCTTGGGCTTCTGCAGATCGCCAATCAGTCCAAATTCAACTGTCCACCAAAAAATCCGGGAGATTTGCTCAGCTTCAGAAAGTCCTTTTACGAGATGCTGTTTTTCCTTTAACCGCTGTTTGGCTGCTTCAATTTCTTCTTCTGTTGAAGCAGGACTTTCCATGACAATCGATAAATGCCTGATTGCTTCAAACACCTCATGTTCTTCTTTTGTCGCAAAAGCGTTGGCGCCGATATTCCCTATTAATTTAACAAACTCTGAGTAGGTTTCATCAAATAAAATCGGTGCATGCCCCGCCGCTTCATGGAGAATGTCAGGAGCGGGTGTGTATTCGATATTGGTCTTCTGGCGTATATCCGTTGCGATAGGAAGGATGCCATGCGCTTGAAAATCAAAAAACGCTGTGCCCGGAATCAATCCGTCGACAATGACAGCCCCCCAGCCGATTTTATCTAAATGATCGTTCATTTCACTTACCCGTGGAATGCTGTCGATGGAAATGCCGGATGACTTCAGACCTGAAGTGAATGCATCATGGGCTATGTCCTCAAGGAAATGATGATTTTGCCTCATCACATATCTCCAAACCGCATGGTCAATGGGACTGTAAGCATTGTAATGCTGCTGGGCTGTAAAAGGGCGTAAGTGCAGGGGAATCGATTTCTTCATTTGGTATGTCTCCTTTTATTAGTTTTCATGCTTAAACGCTTTTTAGTGCGAAAGTAAATGGATATAAAAAGTCCCTGCTGAATTTTCATTCAGCAGGGACGAATTTATTCGCGGTACCACCCTGATTGTAAGTATATAACTTACCACTTCACAGAATAACGGCTAAACCGTCTTATTTCAGAAAAGAAATAAGAAGCTCCAGAAACGTAATTCATGATCTCCTTTGTACTGGTTTTCAGCACCACCAGCTCTCTGTAACAGGGAGGATACCACTACTTCAATTCCTTCAAAGCATTTAAGTATTAGGATGCTTTATATCTTAAACGCTTTTAAGTGTTAAAGTCAACACATTTTATTTAATAAAAAGAAAAAGCCCAGAAGCATTTCTGAGCTTGTGTATTATTGTTCAATTTTAGCTGATCTGCGCTCCTGCTCTGCCATGATTTCCGCATCTTCGGCATTGTCCCGTGTTACTTTCTGAGTCAGAATGGATCCAACTGCCACCAGGAGCATGACCGCAATATAATACCCTTTTTCATTAAGCTCCATATCAGCATTGTAAAGCCCAATCAGAAACAGGCCAACGCCGGCGATCAGTGTAAAGTATGCTAAAAATGTAAAAGCTGGCGTGTTTCTCCTTCTATACTTTTGCATGTGTTTCAATCCCCTTTTTCCATAACAAATTTTCTCGGTTTCCCCTTGCAGTGCTGTAAGGTTTACATCTAATACAGCAGATGTAACATTTTATTCTTTATGACTTAAAATTATCCTTTTTTGTAAAAAAATGCAACATAAAATCATGTGAGTTTTCTACTGTTTTTAATTTTCGTTGAAAATTCACCTATTTAGAAGATATGTTTGTGTAAAAAGGTTTAAATAAAGAGAGAATCTAAAGCTGGTATTTTTTTATTGGCTGAAAGGAGGTAAAGATTTGTTAGCGAATATAGTGTTCCGGGACTGATTCTGTTTTACTTTTACTGCTGATAGCAAGTGGAATATTTTTTGTTTACCGGCTGTTTAAGAAATAACCGATATGAGGTGGCAAAGTGCGCTATATTTTATTAATCGCAGTAATAGGTTTGCTGATTTATATTCTTTTTCGGATGTTTAAGTCCAGAAGAGACGTATCAGGCAATAACTTTACCCCAATTGATGACTTGGATAATGGGCTGATCAGGAAAAGCAGCAAGGAACCTCATAAAATTGAAGCTAGAAGTGAAACTTCATTTGAAGATAGAAAGGAGAATTAAATCTGGATACTATGAAATTTACAGAAGAATACAATGATCCGATTTTATATGATAAAGAGAATGACTCCTACCAGGAGGATGTTTCCTATCTGCTGAAATGGGCTTCAAAAACGGGTGGGCCAATTATTGATTTAGCCTGCGGGACAGGGAGAGCGGCCATTCCGCTGGCAAGTAAAGGGCATCGTTTGATTGGAGTAGATGCCCATAGCGGAATGTTAAACCTTGCAAGGGAGAAATCAGCTGGGCTGGGCCTGCAAATTGAATGGGTGGAACAGGATTGCCGAGGTCTCAGTCTGAATGTGAAGAGTCCGTTCATGTTCTCAGTCGGAAATTCTTTTCAGCATTTTTTAACGAATGAAGATCAGGATGATTTCTTATCATCTGTTAATAAACATCTGGAACGCGGCGGCATCTTTGTCTTTGGATCAAGGTTTCCGAGTGTGGAAGAGCTGCTGCAGCCTGCAGAAGAAGAATATTGGAAAACGTATATAGACCCTGTCAGTCAAAACAAAGTGGATGTATATACAATCAGTACGTACGACTCACTAAGTCAGATTCAGCATTATATCACTATAAGAAAATTTTACGATAGTGAAGGAATGCAGACCAATGAAAAAAGAACAAGTATAAACCTGCGGTATGTTTTTCCAAGAGAAATGGACCGGCTTCTATTGAATAACGGAATGGAGATTGTCCATGTATTTAGTGATTGGCAGGAGACACCTGTCAGATCTGATAGCTATGAGATGGTTTATGTTTGCAGAAAGATGAGAGAAATCTAGGGATTATACTGCCTGTCCTCTTAAAAATGAGGGCAGGATTTTTTATGGGTGTCACCTAGCGAATGTCCAAATTATGGTAATGTTAATTTAAAAGATATATTTGGGCAAGGGATGGTTGGTATGAAGAGAGTTTTGCGGTTTTCAAAAATTATGCTGATGCTGACGATACTGTTCACATTGGCTGCCTGTTCTGAAGAGGAAAAGTCGAGCAAAGAAAAACAAGTTGAAGAAAAGATTGCTTATTCATTTGAACATCCGGAGACAAAACAAAAATACAAAGTCGTACACGCTTATAAGCTATATACTTCTCTGATTGATCAGCTCGAAAAAAACCAAGAAGATGCCGGTGAAGTTTATCAGAATAAAATAATAAAAAAAGTCTACAACACATGCTTTGAGGGCGGGGAATACCTCCACATGGTAGATAACCTGCTGAAATGGTCCCCTGAAAACTCTGATTCAATTAAGAAAGTTCTGAACGAAATCGATGAAGAAAAAACAAATGTTGCCATTAAGGATGCACTTCTAAAATCCTCAGATTTTTTACCTTCGGAGGAAGAAACAGCAGTTTGCGTTTTTCCTTCACATCCCGGAAATGAGAATACAATGGTTGCAGCAGGAGCTGGAAAGATTATTGTTTTTTACAATGAATTTTACACAGAAGATATGATTAGGGCCGGCATAGCTCATGAATATCATCACAGTATTTGGACTGAACAACACTTAGAAAAGTATATATCTTTTTCTGTGCTGGATAACCTCATTTTTGAAGGTAAAGCTGTGATGTTTGAAAAGCTCATTTATCCAAATATCACCTTTTCTCAAGTGGACCCAAGTTTTAATAAAACCTTCTGGGCAAAAGTTGAAGGAGATTTAGATACATATGATCTAAATCGTTCTCTGGAGATTTTAATGGGCGGTCAGGCCCTTCCACGTCATTATGGCTACAGTGAAGGCTACAAAATGGTAGATTCTTATCTCAAACTGCATCCGGATACTACTCCGGAAGAGTGGACAGCCTTGAGTGCGGAAGAGATTTTTCAAGAGGGGCAGTATTTAAAAAATTATCAGTAGCGCTGAGGAGGAGTAATGGTGAAAAGAATGCCGTTTGAAAGACCTGCAGAGCATTATGATGAAAGACTGTTATCCATTGATGAGCAGATATGCACTTTGCTGAAGAGGCGGAAGGAATTATCTGATAACCCAGGGTATCCGCACCTTGATGTGATTTCGAAATGGGCAAAAGTGAATGGCCTTTATGAGGATTATTTAAGGTCACTATTTGGCTTGCTGGAAAATGATGAGCATTTCCGCCCGCAGGTCGAGCCCGTTAATTTTCAAAAGTATATACCGATTTTGAAGTCAGTTGAGAAAGAAAAAGCTATTTACTCAGTGAACTTTATTAGGCAATATGAAAATGCAAGTGTCGTGAATTTTAATATCGATTGGGAAACTGACGAAGAAAATAGAAGAGATCGGCTTCACCGGCATAGTTTCTGGGAGTTAGAGATTGGTGAAGGATATGATACAAGAATAACGGGTGGAAGTGGAACAGACGGACATCTTAACCACAATTTTGTTGTATCCCCGCCTCTGCCTGAACAAATATCTGGGCTGGAGTTTTTTTTCAAAGAGTATAAAACTCCTTTCAAGAAGAAGCCCACAGACCTGGAGATATGGATGCGTTTATGAAGCATCAGGAGATGTCTCCTCGTTAATGAACTTAATTAGCATCACTTCTTCGGTTGTATTGTTCTTATAACTTATACGGGAGTCTATTGGTTTCCCTGTTCTTCACCATCCTGCTCTTCTTGAAAGTGACGAAATTAATCCGTTTGTTAAAAGAAAATTGATGACGGCTGCTGGAAAGCTCGGCTTAACCACAATATATAGCTTGGTGACAAGAGCTTTTTAAGGAGAAATTGACTTAAAGTAAATGAATACGGCTGATAATGTAATGGCGGCTGTTGTTTGAAGGGGTGAGAGAGATTGAATTATGAAGAAATCATGAAAAGGCTTGAGGAGCTTGGCTCTGATCAGACGAAGCGGATCTTTATGAATCACGGGGCGAAGGAGCTTTTTTTGGCGTGAAGGTTGGAGATTTGAAAAAGCTGGTGAAGCATGTAAAGAAGAATCATGAGCTGGCACTGCAATTATATGAATCAGGAAATCATGATGCGATGTATTTGGCAGGACTATCTGTTAATCCGAAGCTAATGACAAAGGAGACTTTACAGGATTGGGCTGAGAAGGCTTATTGGTATATGCCTGCGGAATATACAGTTGCCCAGGTGGCCGCTGAAAGTGATTATGCTCTTGAATTGGTCCGGGAGTGGATTAAATCGGAGGAAGAAATGGTTTCAGTCTGCGGCTGGAGCACTTACTCCAATTATGTTTCAATCACATCTGATAATGAGCTGGATGTCAATGAAATAAAAGCATTATTGACTAAAGTTAAAAATACCATTCATGAAGAAAAAAACCGAGTAAGGTATGTGATGAACGGTTTTGTCATCTCTGTGGGGTCATATGTACCGGAGCTGAATGTGGAAGCGAAGAATGTTGCTGTACAAATCGGAAAAGTGCATGTGGATGTCGGAAACTCTGCCTGTAAAGTGCCTTTGGCAAAGGAAAATATTGAAAAGGTGGAATCGAAGGAACGGGTTGGGGTTAAGCGGAAGACATGCATATGCTAAGAGAATCTAAGAAGACAGGCATGGTAATATCCATGCCTGTGAAACCCTCAATAATAATACATATGTTGAGGGAAATATTGTTGGGTGTATTGATATTGCTGGTTTGGTTCCGGCCTATGAACATTTCTGCTGCAGTCTTTTGTCGGGCCGATAAAGGTTGAAGGTTGGACAGGTGATACGGTCTTCTGCCATTGCTTTTCATCCATACAATAAGTGTGCGCCATTATATTTGAAGGCGTTAATTTGAGAATGTCTGATCCCAGGATGACTTCCGGAGTAGGAGCATTAAAGATGGCCAGCAGATGAGTGCTGTCGGTATTGGCTATCTCATAATGCCACCAGCCCTGAGGGACATTGGCTACTTGCCCAGGTGTAATGTAATAGTTCTGGATTTGTTTTGTAAATGGATTAAGTAATGAAACAGTCGCTGTACCTGAAATACAATAAACCAATTCTGCAGCGTTTTGGTGATAATGAGGTTCTATCACATTATTTTTGCTTAGATAGATGTCCAGAAGTGAGACATCTTCCAGCGTGTTTAATTGCTGAATGCCCAATACATTTATTAAATTTCTGTTATCTTTTTTCATTAGATTGCTTTTGTTCACATCAAAAAAGTAATTTAAAGACGGAGAGCTGTAATCCAAATATTTAACCATTTCTGCTCAGTCCTTTTGGGAAATGATTTTCTCAGATAAAGTATGCATATGCCTACAATCGGTGCATGTACCTAAATAACGTGGTTGTGTTTGAAAAAGAAGGAGAGCAATAAATGAAGAAAAAAGGCATAAGGTTCTCGACTGGTATGAAAGGTAAAATCACCATTACTAAAAAGAGACCAAAAGTTCTATAGGCTTAAGAAAACTAATCGCTACAGTATTCATTATTTGTTTGCCGGCCCCATGTGTACCTCTATCTTTCTATATAACCTGCATTATTTTCCAAATTATCTTTCTTGATGAAAGAGTCCGATCTTCTTCTGCGTCTCAAGTCCTATTTGAAAATAAAGCTGAGGCTCATTATAGATATTTCCAAATACAGGTAAGATGAGATCAAGAAAGGGAATGTGCCTATAGATATTTTTTAGCATCCCGACAACGGGACAAACCGTTGATTAAGAACATTGGTAAAGGGAGAGGTTATATGGCAGTATTGCCGTCCAGTTCTTTAAAGATAATATTGGTTCTTTTCTTGCTCACTTCATTTAGTCATGATTTGCTTGAAAATTCTGCTTCAGCTGAGGAAGACATCGAAGCAAAAATAGAGAAGGCAATTAAGGATTACCTGGAAGAATATCAAGTTCCAGGAGCTTCAGTTGCCATCGTTCATAATAATGAGCTGTTTTTTTCAAGGTCATGGGGCGTTACTGGAGAATCAGAGGAGGAGGTTACAGAACAAACTCCTTTCACGATTGGCTCCATAAGCAAATCATTAACGGGAATGGCCATAATGAAATTAGCTGATAATGGAACCATCCGCCTGGAAGCCAGCATTCAGGAATATCTTCCCTGGTTTACACTGAAAAATGGGAAAGCTGCCGAAATAACAGTAAAGCAATTGCTCACGCAGACAAGCGGGTTGAGTACCTACGAAGGGCTTGCACTATCTGATAAAGAGTTAACAGGCAGTAAGGCTATTAAGAATCAAGTCAAGAAAATGTCAGAAGTTGAACTGACTGCTGAACCTGGTGAGAAACATCAATACAGCAATGCCAATTTCTTAATTCTGGGTGCGATGATTGAAGAACTAACAGGAATGCCCTATGCAGAGTATAGGGATCAGCAGATTTTTGAGCCTTTAGGAATGAAAAATGCTGCAGCCAATAAAGAGGGAGCTTATAAGAAAGGATACCTTAGCGGTTATCAAGCCTGGTTTGGATTTCCGGTGAAAAGTTCTGTAGCCTACGATAATGCCGGGGCACCATACGGATACATTGCGGCCAGTTCTGCAGATATGGTCCAATTTGTAAAATTATTGAGCGGGAAAGGGCCAGATCATTTTATCAGTGACAAAACATTGGATTTATTTATGACTCCTCAGGTTCAAACAGGTGAGAACCGATATTATGGTTTAGGAATACGCATATCAGGCCCGGATACTTCCAGAGAAATGATCTGGCATTCTGGTTCTACACCTGATTCGCATGCAGAAGTCTTTTATATCCCGGAAACTGGCTGGGGCGGCGTTATTCTGACAAATAAGAATCATATTTTAGAGGAAGATGGGCTTTATTATCTTAAGAATCATATTATTAGCCTTTTAAATGGCGATGAGACAGAACAAGTACCTAATCATAGTTTGGTGATACAATCCATTCTGCTGGGATGCGTCCTGCTGCTAATAATACTTTCAATCTATTTATGGAAAAGATTCAGAACCCGGAAGTTTCTAAAAAAGGGAATGGAACTTTTCTTAGGGCTGATTTTTATTGGCCTGTCAGCTGGACTAATCCCTGTTTTCACAGCTAGTACATCTTCACCTTGGCATTCCATCTCTGTCTTTGCACCTGATATTGCCCTTTTAACGATTTTGGGTGTAATTCTACTAGCAATAAATGGGCTGCTGCTATTTAGATTAATTTTTAATAAAGCAAGGTAATGGAAATGCCTGTCTACATCCGTTAGACAGGCAATTTTTTATATGTTCACTGCATTTTTCCTTGTTTTCCGGGCTGTCATCGCTTTCCATAATCCAAACCCTATTAACGCTCCAATGATATTTAGAATAAAGTCATCTATATCTAAACTTCCTCTTCTTGTGACCAGCTGTATAATTTCCACACTAAGAATCATAACAGTCATGGTAACTGCAAATGATTTAATTCTGTTTAGCGTTCTTATAAAATAGGGCAGAAAAATTCCCATTGGCAAAAATGCAGCCACATTGCCGGCAAGGTTTTTTATAGGAATGATTAAATTCATACTTCCATTTGAAATAGCTAGTACATACCCATTAATTGTTTTAAAAGGCACAAAGTTTGAGGAAAGCTTCATATATTCCATTAACGGCATGTCTGACCAAAATCCTCTCGATATAAAGAAGAGTAATACTGTTAAGGCACCTAGGTAAGAAAGAAAGCTAATTCCCATGATCAATCTTATGATCTTTTTCATTATTATCCCCGCTTAAAAATAGTCTTTGATAATAATAACATAATTTTTCCAATTTTCACCCAATAAACTTAACTGCCTGCTATTATAATAAAACTAATGCAATGCATAAGGGGGATGTTATGAAAAAGGATTGGATTAGAATGATGGCTATGGCATTCATTATTATAAGTGCAATAACCTATTATGAATTCTTTTTTGTCCAAAGAATTCACTTGAGCTGTATCAGGAGATTGCCTTAGCAGAAAACTACAAAGAGGCTCGAAAAATTGTTCTGGAGGAATTTGAAAGCAATTTCAAGGAAGAGGATTTTGAATACATTGCCTGATCGAATAAGCCATTTTACTCTATTGGAATATGAGGGCAAGACCTTTGTGATCATGACATCCCCGGGCACTGAAAAGTTAAAAGTACTTGCCGTGGAAGAACTGCCAGATGAATTGAGGGAGTGTTTTATGAAATTGCCTCAATAGATTAATAGTCATATTTTAGTAGATAGGGACATCTTTTATACAGAGGTGTTTATTTTGAAAAAGAAACTAATATGGCTGTGTGTAGTTACAGTCTTGATTTTTACGTTTTATGAAGTAATGTTAAAAACCAAAACGGTTCGTTATACGGGCGAAAACGGGGATTGGTCAGTTGAAATTAATGCTAAGCTGGCTGGTCTTGAAGGAAGTCACTCCATAAAGATCCGCTATAAAGGGTCAGGTACCGTTGAGCGTGCAGATTATAGAATTTTCCCGGATGATTATGAAGGGGGATATCCGGATTTTGATAATAAAGGAAACTATTATTGGGCATGCAGTGACTGTGGTTATTATGACCAGAAAGATGAACTTCTTTTTTTCATTGTATGGGAGGAAAGAGGAAAAGCAGGTGAAAAGGCGGGTTTTATAGATTTAAAGAGGAGCCGATAGGAGGAAATTAATGCTGTGGGTACTGACGCAAAATAAGAGAAGCTTAGTCAATGTGAAAGAGGTAACTGTTAAAGGAAAAACCGTGGAAGGAATAATCAGCAGGAGTTTCTTTGTATATTGGAGCAGGGTCCTGGGTGAATATGACTCTCATGAAAGAGCAATGGATGTGGTCAAACAGATTCATAAAAAATTAGAGGGTGAAGCAAGAGGTTCAACGGCCTTTTCTGTGCCTGATATGTAGAGTTCAATAATATTTGCCGTACCTATTAAGATGGGAGCGGCATTTTTTTTGGTGAAAAGTGGATGGTTAATTTTATATCGAATTGGATGGTTATCTATTGACTGGTTTACGGTATTATTTAGTTATAGAAGTTTATTAAAATGTAAAAGAAGAGGTGCGCAGCATGGGAATAATGCTTGGGCTGGTTCTAATTATCTTAATTTTTGCTGTGGTTTCGACTTTGCTGCTGACAGGCAAGGCTGATGAAAACTATGGAAGTTCAACAAAACGGAACACAACCAATTTAACCTTAATATATGTGGTAATTATTTTTATCGGATTAGCTTCTCTTGGAGTTTATATTTGGCGGTTCTAAATACAAATGGAGATGAAAAAAGATGACATGGGCAGTAGTGGTTCCTATTATTCTCGTTAGTCTGCTGAAAATCGTGCTGACCTGTATGCCGACCGGCACGGTTAATTGGCTGATCCGGAAATTTGAAACTCATTCCAAGCTTGATGAAAAAGAGGTTACAGTCACAATTGGTGATACTAGGCTGAAAGATGAGGAGAAATTTCAGTTTATCAATCAGTTCAATGAAGGAATATTTATTAAGAAACACTATATCCACCCGGGCAACGAACAGCTTTTTTTACGGCCGGAGATCAGTGGAACACCTATAGTTATTGAGTTTCTGGAAAGAGATGACAAGCTGTTCGTATATAGCTATAAGGACCGAATTGATGTGGTCAAACAGTGCAGAAAAAAGGTCATCGCATACAGCTTGATTTCTGATAGCCTGCAAAGCAGTTCACTGGCAATCAAGGCCAGTTAAACTAAGAGCATCAAATAGACGCCTAGATCCTTCGTGATTTAGGCTTTTTTATGTCTGCAGGAGGGAGGGGAATTACTGCAGCTTACCCTGCTGATCATGCGTGTTGCCTTAATTCTGGTGACAATTGGAAATTAGCCATCTATACTGAATCTATAAAGCTGATGGAAAGGAGGGGCGCCCTTCATGAAAATCCTGCTTAACATCGACCCGCGCAACGAGGAAACCTCCGTGACAATTCATTGCAAAGAAATCACCCCGGATATCCAGGAAATCCTAGAGTACCTTAGGAAGAATGAAACCGGCCTGATTGTCGGAAAGGATGGAGAGAACCAGCACTTAATAAAGCCTGATGAAGTTCAATTTTTCCGTTCAGAAGGCGACACAGTGACAGCCGCCACCCCTGAAGGAATTTTTAAAGTAAAGCAAAAACTTTATGAACTTGAACAATCCCTCCCTCCCCACCGGTTTATCAGGATATCCAAATCAGTCATAGCGAACCTTTACGCCATGAGCCATTTTGAGCCATCCTTTAACGGGACACTCTGTGTGCACTTTAAATCGGGGGAGAAGGAGTATGCTTCACGCCATTATGTCGGACGGATAAAGGAAATTTTGAGAATGAACAGGAGGGAGACGAAGTGAGGACATTTTTGTACAGAAGCATGATCGGCATATTCTTTGGGGGATTCATTTCTACAGCGGCAACTATAGCCTTAATTTATTTCGGCGGTCAACCCACGTTAGATGGGCAAACATTTATCATAAATGCATTGGGCTTTATTATCAGCGGCTGGCTGTTTACGGTTACTCCGCTTTATTTTGAAATCCGCTCACTTCGCCTGCCCATGCAGACTGCCCTGCACTATCTTACCGTCACGATTGTTTATTTCACATTAGGTCTTTGGATTGGCTGGATTCCGATCGGAGTAAAGAACTTTTTCATCTACCTTGGAATCTCACTATTGGTTTACGCGATTGCCTGGATCGGCTTTTATCTTTACTTTAAAAACGAATCGAAGAAGATGAATGAGGATCTGGAATGTATCGAATAGAATTGAAGGAGGATTCGGATGGAAAGTGTCATTTCTGTAAAAAATTTATCTAAAAATTTTGGTGCCGCCCGGGCAGTAAACAATCTTTCCTTTACTGTTTATAAAGGGGAAATCTTCGGAATTATAGGGCCGAACGGAGCAGGAAAAACAACAACACTTGAAATACTTGAGGGGATCTCTGTTCCGAGCGGAGGGGAGGTTGAAGTGCTTGCCCTGTTCCAAGCAAGCAGCTGCGTGAATTAAACAAAAAAATCGGCGTGCAGTTTCAAGCCACATCCATTCAGAAGAAAATGAAAGTAAAAGAAGCGCTGGACCTCTTTTCTTCCTTTTACGAAGGCCCGGCGCAAAAAGATTATTTAATAGACTTGCTGGGCTTAAAAGAAAAATTGAACGTAACGTTTGATGACCTATCCGGGGGCTGGAAACAGCGGGTAACGCTCGCCTTAGCCACCCTGCATGAACCTGAAATTCTTTTCCTCGATGAACCGAGTATGGGGCTGGATCCTTCTGCAAGGCGGGAAATGTGGTCATTAATACGGCTGTTAAGGGACCGGGGCAGCACCATTGTCGTGACCACGCACTATATGGAAGAAGCTGAGCAGCTTTGTGATCGGGTGGCAATGATCTATAGCGGCCAATTGAAAGCACTGAATACACCGCATGAATTGTTGAATGAAGGGGCTGCTGACTGTCTGGCCTTTACGAGTGCCGGCCTTAGCCGTGAATATTTACTCTCCCTTCCTGGTGTTGAACGAGTGGAAAATAACCTGGACGAATTCAAAGTGTACTGCGATGATCAGCAGACAACAGCTTTTCACATTTTCGCTCACTGCCAGGAAAAGGGGATACGTCTGGCAGACTTTAAGTTTGAGAAGGGCTCACTCGATGATTTATTTGTCCAGTACTTAGAAAAGGAGAAAATCGGATGAATGCTATTGTAAAGCTCGCCGCCCTTGAAACGAAAATGTTTTTTAGGGACCGGTTAAGCACGTTCTGGACGTTCCTGTTTCCAGTTGTCATGATTTGGCTGTTCGGTTCCATGTTTGTAGGAGACAACATGAGCCAAAAGGTTTTTGCAGAATACTTTGTTCCTTCATGGATTGGCGTCAACATAGTAACCACTTCCTTTTTTACACTGGGAACCGTTTTAACCAATTACCGGGAAACGGGTGTTTTAAGGAGGTATCAGTCAACTCCGCTTCAGCCATGGAAAATCCTCGCCGCCCATACCTTTCAAGGGACCGTCATCTTTGCCATATCTGCCTTGCTGCTTATGATCTTTGGGATGCTTCTGTATGACCTGACTCTGCCGGCTTATATTGGCAGTACGCTGCTTTCTCTGCTGATCAGCATCCTGGCCTTTTTCCCGTTTGCTTTATTCCTGACATCCTTAGCTAAAAATGCACAGTCTGCAGCAGCCATCAGTTCCTTATTCCTGAACCTGATGCTGTTCCTCTCAGGTGCGACCTTTCCTCTTGAGATGATGCCATCAGTCCTTCAATACGCAGCTAAAATCCTTCCGCTTTATTATGTGATTCAATTGCTGAGGGGTACCTGGACTGAAGCGCCGATTACGGAATATGGATTTGAAGCTGCTGTTCTGATTGGGATTGCGATTGTGTCTGTTGTACTTGCTGTGCGATTCTTTCGGTGGAGCGGAAAGTAAGCCCTAAGAGATTGGGGCTTTTTCATTGCATAAAGACATATTGAGTTTACAAATATTTGTTAATATTTATATAATTACTTAATTCATGTTATAAAGGTGGTTATGAATATGGAAATCTATCAAGCTTCAATGGAGGATCTGGAAGGAGTTTCTGCATTATTTAATTTATATCGCGTATTTTACAAACAAGCACCCGATTTGGAAGCAGCAGCCGATTACGTAAAAGAACGATTAGAGAAGAAGGATTCTGTCATATATGTGGTGAAGAAGGAAGGAAAGTATCTTGGATTTACTCAGCTTTATCCAACTTTTTCATCTATATCTATGAAAAGAGCCTGGATCCTGAATGATTTGTATGTGGATGCAGAGGCAAGGAAAGAGGGAATAGGGGAAAAGCTCATAGACAAAGCGAAAGAGCTCGCTGCTGAAACAGGTGCGGTAAGTATCAGCCTCAGTACGGCTCCTGATAATTTTTCTGCACAAAGACTCTATGAAAAAATCGGGTTTAAGCGGGATGAGCAATTTTACCATTATGAATTGAGTATTTAATGGATTCTTTAAAAAGGAATGGATTTTCCGTACTCTTGGATCCATTTAAATATCAAATGAATAATATTTATGGTTTTTTATAAATTTTTCTGTTTGTATTATCTGGATTTAAGTAATTTGCAATAGGTTCTGAAGGCTCTCTCTTTGCAGGGGGCCCAATACCACAGACTCTTTGAGTTCTTTAGATCTGTGACATCGTAATGTATAACCCTGTGGATATGTGAATTAGATAAGCAGATATGCTGATTTTTCAATGATGGAAGATTCAATTTGTTGTAGAATTTTGCATTACCTTAATGAAAAAACGCCTGAAAACCAGGCGTTTTTTCATTATTCTAGAGTTTTCAGAGCCTCAGCAAACCGCTTAATACCTTCATGGATTCTTTCTTCATTTTCCCTGCCAAACGTAAAACGCACGAATCCCTTCTCAGCGCCCATGGTGGTTCCGGGAACGTAGATGACACCCCGTTTAATTGATTCTTCAAGCAGCTGATTTTCATTATGCTCTTTTTTGATTCTGCACCAAAGATGGATTCCGCCTTGCGGAGTGCTGAATTCCACTTGGTCTTTCAGGAAATGATTCAGGCTTGAAACAATGGAGTTTCTCCGCTGTTCCAAATGTCTGGTTAGAAATTTTAAATGTGACTCAAAGCCTGCGGACTCAATAAAATCATTCGCAATCCATTGCGAAAAGCTTCCATGACCGAAATCCACCTGCTGCTTAGCATCTGATAACCGCTCAATTACTGATCTCGGACCGATGATCCAGCCGATTCTGAGGCCGGAAGCGACAATTTTGGTCAGGGAGCTTATATATAAAACAATGCCGTTACGGTCGAGGGATTTGAGTGTCTTCATTTTTCCGCAGGTAAAGGGTGTCAGGCTGTAAGGATCATCTTCCACCAGCGGAATTCCGTATTCAGAGGACAATTCAAGGATTTTTCTGCGCCTGTCTTCAGGAAGCAATGTGCCTGTTGGGTTCTGAAAAATGGGATTTAAAAAGATCATCTTAATTCGATGCTTTTTATATAAAGCTATAATATCATCAGGATTTATTCCATCCTTGCCTGTTTTTAAATAATAAGTTTTGACTCCGGCTGATTTAAAGATTGGCAGGCTGTAGTGGTAAGAGGGATCCTCGATGGCAACAGAGTCCCCGGGCTTTAAGAGGCATTGGACGACAAGGTGCAGGGCCTGTTGGGCACCGGAAGTAATAAGTATGGAAGAAGGGCTGGTCTCGATGTCCCGGAACTTTTTTACATGGTCAGTCAGTGTTTTTCTCAGGATTTCATTTCCCTGAGGGTGATCGTACCCCAGTGTCCCGATAAAAGAGCGATTGGAAGTAATCTCTCTTAGCGAAGCCAAAGGAAAGAGGTCCTGAGAGAGTTCCCCGCTGGCCAGGTTGATCAGTTTTGTCTCTGCCAGTTCTTTATGAATCCTTTGTGTGACTGGCAAATTGGGCAAAAAGGAGCCTGCTTCTATATACCGGTTCCAGCTTGGAATGCGCCTTTTGGCCATTCCCCAAATATCTTTGCTGACCATCGTACCGCTTCCCCGATTTCGTTCAACAATCCCGTTTGACTCCAGTTCATCATATGCAGCAACAACCGTGCTTCTATTGATATCAAACTGTTTTGCTAACCCTCTTTCTGAAGGCAGCGGTTTGTCGGGAGGGAATGTGCCATCTGCTATTCCGTTTTCTATATACATCGCCAGCTGCTTATAAATAGGTGTTTTTGATTTTCTATCAGGTTTCCAATCCAATTGAAACATCCTTTTCGAAGTGAAACTTTAAAATTATTATAACAGCCTTTTTCTAAAATAATGGATGGAGAGGGTTTAAAAGCGTAAAAAAAAGCAGATATATGGCTTTTAAGGTTTGTTCTTTTCCATTAACTTCTGAAAGCCGTAATTAACATTTGCAAGTGCGAAGGAAATCAGGAACAGAGTAATGGGTTTGAATTTTTTAAGCTTGTAATGGCCAATCTTTTGGAATAGTGCATTTAGCGGGAAAGCAAAAATGATGTCCATCACGAAATTAAAGAAAAAATATAGCAGGTATTTACCATAAGTAAAATGAAATACCCATAAATTTATTGCGAAAAAGGGACCGAAAATAAAAGCTAATGCGTCCAATACAATAAATTTTGTACCGCCTTTTACTTTCCACCATTTAAAAAGAAGGTTTAAAAGGGTTTGCACTAACAAAATGCATGAGCAAAATAAGGTAACCGGCAGAAATCTTTTAAAGGACGACTTTGGGAGGAAAATGACTGTTATGGTCCATAAAAGGATTGCGTTAACAACTCTAAAGAAATTTACGTTCAAGAGTAACCCTCCTTTTTTATTATGGTGTTGAATTGTATGGCGATTATTCGAGTAGTAAAAGAAAATATTGACTTTTTTAACTGTAATGATTATCATTACAGTATACCCGATTGGGGAAAGAAGGATTTACTTTTGAATGTTAACTGTAAGAAATTATATTACATTTATAAAAAATATCTAAACAATAGAGGGAGTGTTTTTAAATGGTGAATTTATTCTTATCATCAAGCTGCGGTTCCTGCCGGAAAGCCCGTGCATGGCTTGAGGAGCATCAAATAGATTATGTTGAACGGAACATTGTAACAGATCCGCTTACAGTGGATGAAATTAAATCGATTCTGCGCCTTACAGAAAATGGGACTGAGGAGATTATTTCAACTAAATCAAAAGCTTACCAGGAGTTAAACGTGAATATTGATTCCATGCCGCTAAAAGAGTTATATCAATTGATTATCGATAATCCTCAAATGCTGCGCAGACCGATTATTCTCGATGAAAAAAGACTCCAGGTCGGCTTTAACGAGGACGAAATTCGCAGCTTCCTTCCACGGAAGTTTCGTACGTTTTCATACAATGAACTGCAAAGATTGGCTAACTAACCAGTCTGTAAATTGTTGACAAGTCGATCTGTAACACTTAGTATTACAGTACAGTATGAGAAAATATAGGAGGCCGGCCATGAATAGCGATTTTACTCTTGCCATTCACAGTCTAACTTATCTCGCCCTGCAGCTGGATCGCATGTCAACGAGCGATGCGATTTCTGAAAGTGCAGGTGTCCATCCGGTCCGCATCCGAAAAGTCCTGAGTTTATTAAAAAAACATGGATTTATTAAATCAAAAGAGGGAACGGGCGGCGGATTTATTTTTGCCCGGGATTTAAGCGAAGTGAATCTTTGGGATATTTATAAGATTACTTCTGAAGGCGCACTGCAGCCGAAGTGTCCGGATTCAAATGAAGCCTGTGTAGTGGGGGCTAATATGCAAAGAGTTCTGATCAACATCTTTTTAGGTGCAGAGGAACATTTAGGTGAATATTTAAAGCACTATACATTAAAGAATATTGTTGATTTGATCTATAAAGAAAATTAATTGGGAGCTAATAAGCTTTCCATTCATTAAAATGTAATGAAAATTATTACAGTTTGAAAATCTCATTTAAGAAGGTGAAAAAAATGATGTCCAACAATAAGGCCATTTTAAAAGCGGGAGATTGGATTAAGGGGAAATCCCGTGAAGGGGAACTAATCGTTGGCTATATCGAAGCTCTTGAAGAAGGATTTATTAAGACAAAAGTTATTTCAAGTGATAATAAAACTATTGAAGGCAAAATCATTCCCCTGCTTAGCAAACAGGTTAAGAAAATGCCGGCGGCAAAGGTAGCCAATAAAGAACAGATCCATTTCCTGATCGACCTTGCCCTTTCCACTGGAGATGAAGAATGGTTTTTTGAATTGACCTCGAAGCTGAATTCGATGAGAGAGCTTGTGAAGGATATTAAATAAAAACCGGGGAAGTGCCTGTGTCCGTCTGCTTATAAGCAGTCAGATGCAGGCACTTTGTTTTATATTGCTTTACAGTCTTGTGCATTCTGGCTGTCCATACGATTCCTTACTATTTCTGTCAGCTTTAGTTCTGCATGAAAATAACCGTATTGGGTGCTTCCTTTTCTGCAGGTCCTCTCCACTTCATCAAGAAGGGAATATGCTTTTTCGGCATCTCTATTTAAATAAGCCAGAATGGCTTCGCTTCTTTTGTAGCTGACCTTATCTATTGTATACATATTGCTATGCAAGGTTTTAATTAAAGTCAGATCAGGTTCTAAGGACAGGAATGAGTCGATTTGCCGGATATGTGAAGCAAACTGCAGACGGAATTTCGTTTTGTTGGTTATAGGAAGTTTTTTGAAGGCTGCAATTGATTCCGAGGCTTGCTCATAATTGATATTCATGAGGTGATAGTAGAATAGCAGGAATGCGGTAGTCATGGCCTCTGGGGAAGCTTCTGTTTTATAAGATTCCTGGATTAACTGTTCATCCCACTCGCTTGGGGTGCGCGGTGACATCACTTCTTTTAATAGGATAAGCCCGGCGAGATATGTCTCTGCTTCTTTGCCGCCTTTGTGCAGAAGCAGAAAAACACTGCCATCTGAGTTAAAGGTTCCTTTAAAGGGAATAGCCGTTGCAAAGAAAATGGCTAAGTTCAGTACTGTAAGCATCATAGCCATTTCGGCCTTTGTCATAGCCCAAATGGATAGACTGATTACAAATGCAATTAAAGTAAATACAGGACCGCCTGCCACAAACCATTTGTGCTTCTTAACCATCTTCGTTAAGTTTATTTCGTCCGGCATGCAGCTGGCCAGTCCGCCAAAGGCAAGCCAGCTTTGGTTTGGCACTATTTTTAAAGCAGGGCTCTTTTCGATTGTGATAGGCCCGACTGTCAAAAATAAAAACGTGTAGCCGGCAAGCTTTCCGCCGATGACATGACCGAGTTCATGGATAAAGAGAACGATGAAAGCACATGCGGCCACAAGCCCAATAGAGAAGGCTTTATCTGCATGGGAAGTAAAAGAGAAGCCGATTAGGAGAGCAATGCCTAATAAGCATATATAGAAGGGGGTAAAAATTTTACTCATTGAGATATCTCCTTTAATTTTTGCTGGATTTATTTACTTTTAACAGCTGTATGAAAAGCGCCATGGATGTCATAAGCATCGGGATAAATAAAACAATAGAGATGAAGAATCCTATTTTGCCTGCCTGATTAAGGAATCCCTCTGCTAATTTCATGAATGCTAGAGCAATAATTGTGAACAGGAGGGCAGCAATGGTTACTATGTATACTGGCTTAGCCGTTCGTTTTACCTGATCTGTTTTGGACGCAGCATCACTATAAATAGGCGGTGTGCCGGGAACCGCTTTAAACAGGTGAATTCCTGTATGTGAGTAAACATGTGTCCAGCCGGCAGCTGCAAATAAATCGCAGTATTCTTCTTCGTCTTCTGGTGTCATTTCATGATAGTCGATACTGAATATTACATCTTCTGGGCTGGACTTTGTAAATGTATACAGGCCGCCTTTAAAGGATTCGACCATCCACCCCTCTGCAGCTTTTTCCCGCAGCATCTGTAAATCCTTTTGTTCAAAAAAAGCGAGTCCATTCGAGATTTTATATGTTTTCTTCATTGTACTCTCCCTTTATTCAATCCATCTTCCGCAAATTGCACCATCGTTTTTCTCCTTTCAATATCAGCTTGAAGAATTTCACGGCCTCTTTCTGTCAGTACATAAACCTTCCTCCTCGAGTTTGCATCCTCGAATAGCTCAACATACTCCTGTTTGATCAGCTTTTTGATAATGGTATATAGGGACGCCGGCCCAATATTCACCTCGCCGTTTGTTATTTCTTCAACCAGGCTCATCACTGCATAGCCATGCCGGGGCTCTGTAAAGGCCGCCATTATATAAAAGACGGAATCTGTTAATTGTTCTAAAGATTTCATGCCAGCACCAACTTTGTATCATTTTATGATATATCTAAAAGTAATATATCATAAAACGATATAATGAATCTATAAAAATTTCCAATTTATTTGAAGGAAGATGGATATTGGTTTCGAATATGTACAGGAAGGTATTAATATAAATTCATGTTAACAGCAGATTTTGGAACGGAGCTGCAGGTGTGAAAAGGTTAGCGATTATGACTGTCGGCAAAACGCATAGCGGGAAAACGACATTTGCGAAGGCTTTAGAAAAAGAATTGCCCAACGTGCCAGAGGTTATCCGTATTATAGCTGATATTTCGATGCGATTGGACTGAAGACTATTAAAGAAGGGGAGTGTTTTTCTTAAAGGTAAATATAGAAAGTATGCTGTATGCTGTGATGATCGCAATTCCCATTCAGCTTATGCTGAATGTCTGCAGAATCAGCAGACTGACAGAATGGACTATTGATACCGTTAATATTGTATCGTCTGTTATTATCATCAGCGGATTTATCCTTTGCTCTGTTTTCCTTATTAATTTAACAAAACGCTGGCTGTCTGAAACAAAGGCCTGGTATTGTAATGTCATACTCTGGCTGCCTTATGTTGTGCTGTTTTTATATATGACAACAAGTCTTTTTCCAATTACTTACCAGGGGGATGTTCCGAACACTGCTTCTGGCCTTATGGCAATTGGAGCTTTAGCTGTTTTTCCGTTTTACATTTTGTTGATCAGTCTGGTTAAGAAGAATGAGCAGGGATGGTATGTATGAAAAAGGAGCGGCAATAAGTTGGGCATCAGTCAAATGTTTGCAAGAAAAGTAATAGCTGCATCGATTTCAGGGTCACTGTTCGCGGTTGTGTTAGGTCTGATTGCAACGGATCCGTTTGTTGGAGAAGCTGGTTCGGCTGGTGAATACTTTCGGGGAGCTATTATATCCATTCCCTTCTATCTTTTATACAGCTTCCCGGTCATTTTGATTTATGGCACATTAACTTCTGCCGTTAGTGACTTATTAGCCTTTTTTATTTCGAACCATACAAACAGGAAACTGGAATTATATATTTCATTAATCCTGCACTTGCTTTTTGGGTCAATTCTGTATGGTTTAAGTTTAGGAGCGGCTGTGTTATTTTTTATAACGGATTATATTTTGCGCCGTAAACAATTCGGAAGCTGGAGAAATGCCTTGAAATCTTTAGGATTGCCTGTTTTGGTTTGGATTGTCTTTATGGGTGGCGTGTATGTTATGGCTGCTTCCTTACTGAAATAGTAAGAATAATGGATTGTTTTGATAAGTAGTTCTTCGAGAAAAAGGCGGCTATTTTTATTCGATCTGGGGTTACGTTCCATTTTTATTAATACCATTCAGTAAAGAGGCGGAAAAATGAACCTAATCCTTTTTGCTATTATCCACATTGTAATTGGGTGTATATTCATTTATACATACGGTAAATTGCCAAAAGCGATGTCCACATTTGCATTCGTTTTTCTTACTATGAGTTTTCTTTATTAGGGAGCAGTGTTAATCAATTTTGCTAGTTAGTCAGCTGCCAGAAGGGCGGCTTTTTATTTTTGGAACGATGGATGCAAAGGGGGATTTGATGAAGAAGACAAATGCGAAAAAGTATTTTAAGAGAATGTTATTTATATTATTGGTGTCAGCTTTTGTTTATAGCATTTATATAAATCTCGGATACAGGCACTTTATAAAACAAAGCCAGGAAAGGAATTATGCACATTTGAGGTCCATAGCTGCAGTAGGCGATAATTCGGCTCACTGGCTTGAGGAATTTGTTCAGATACCTATTGAGAAAGAGGATGAGTGGAAAGACGAGTTATATAATTCATGGAGAGTTGTGAACGGAGAGAGCAGAAGTATCAATTCCTATTTGTCTGCCATGTCTGTTTTTGATATGGGAGAGGATGCACCTGATTGGAACTTGCTTCAATATAGCTTATTTCGTGTTGATGGGTTTATAAATGGCATGACGGATAAGTTTCTTGAAAATCAATCATATCGTATGAGTAAGGAAGAAACAGAAAGAATAGAAGCGGTTATTACAGTTTATAGCAGTGTTAGCGAAGAACTGGAAAAGGAATCTGTCAATGTAGAAAGACTCCTGGAATCTATAAAGGAACCGATGCTGGTAATAGATGATTATTATGCGGATGCCCTTGAGAAAGTGGATAGTAACTAAGAGCTTTCTTTTGGGACTTACATACACTAAAGGAAGGCAAATATCCCCCACTAAACGTGGGGGTATGGTCACCTATAAACACTTTCACATGTATTAGCTTGGGGTTCATAATAGCAATGCTGTTTGAATTGTCCTGAAAAAGGCTGATCGTACCATGTTGGCGGACATGGAGCATATGGATTGAAATACCAGAGAGCAAACTTGGAAGGATGCTGCCTCCAATAGTCTAAGGTTTGTTTAGCCAATCGTTTCTCTACACCTCTGGCCCTGTTGTAAAAAACATTTCCTTTCTGTACGGCTTCAAAAGAGTAATTTCCTCCCTGCACTTGAAATATGACTTGAGGTATTGTCCGGAGACCTACAAAATCGAGGCAATCAGCCGCTCTTCGATTGACTATAACATTTCCGACCATAAGCATCCCCAGTTTTCCTTCACCTTCGGCTTCTGCCCTCATCATCCTTGCCATTAAAGCCACGTCACTGTCGGTATATTGTACTCTTGGCACTTTTTATCACCTCTAAAAGAATTGTATTAAGAAATCCTGTAAACATGCTAACGGGTTCAAAGGAAGAAATATTAATTGGGGGTGCAAACCGCATTGCGTGTTCAGCACCCCTTATTACGGATATATAAACAGTTAGTGTGGCTTAACTGCTTCGAGCTCTATTTAAATAAGCTACCTAATTTATATGCTGCCTCCGTTTGAAATATGCAAAAAAAGGGAGTTTAATGAAACCTTTTCTATGGGAATTCGTACCATTACTTATGAGGGGTGGGTATCTTGAAAACTCAAAAAGATAAAAGTGGAGTAAGCCTGAAAAAATTTTTATATGGTATAGGCCTATTTATTTTCGGGGGATTGGCTTTAACAAATGTGACGGCGCCGCTGCCTTAAAGGAATCAACCAAAGAATTTCTTTTGTTTATTTTTGGGTGTGTACTAATCTATTATTTTTTAGTAAGTGTCTACTTCATAGGCGGATTATGGAGGAAAGTTTTTTATGCGATTTTAATTTTGCTATGCGGGTTTAGTATATTAATGGTTTTTTATTTGATAACACATTCAATACCTCACTAATATTTAGAAAGGTGGAGATAAATTGAGCAGATCAATAAAAATCAGCTGTTTTGTATTTTTGCTGTTTTTGATGACTGGCTGCAGCCACTCTGATTCAGATCCGGTTACTTCCGAAAAAGCAGTTTCAACTGAACAGAGTAATCTAAAAAACTTTAAAACAGACGATGGAAAAATAGAAATTGTTACTTTTAATAAAGGAAATTTTTCCGAAGATGCATTAAAAGCAATTAAGGAAGAAACCCTCGATTACTACAATCATCTGCAAAAGAAAAATATTTCAATTCTCTCCCCATCTAAAATATATTTACATCTATATAAAGAGGAAAAGGTAAGTTATTCAAGCGGGAATACTATACACCTTTATTGGGTGAAAGATGGAGATTATCCTCTCGTTCACGAACTTACTCATGTATTATTTGGCCATAATCATGACCATGTTACACAAGAAGGTCTGGCGATTTTTATGCAGGATTCCTATTCGGACGAAAAAGTATTTCCTAATTATAAGGGAGATATCCATGGCATCATGAACTATTTAATGATGCAAGAAGTTATGCTGCCTCTGGAAACACTTCTGCAGAAGGATGAAATTTTTTCATATTTAAACCCAAATAAAGACTCTCATTCTTTAAGGTGGCTGGCTTATATTGAATCTGCTTCATTTTCGAGCTTCCTTATTCATGAATATGGTATTGAAAGTTTCCTTAAAATCTATGATAAGCCGAATTTAACCAACGAAATACATACTGTATACGGGAAAAAATTAGAACTGCTCGAGGATGAGTGGAAAGAGTTTGTTCAAGAGAAACCCGTACTAAATGAAGAATTAATTCACCGCAATGACTCTCAGCTTCCTGAGATTATTAATCACTTAGAACTGAATAAAAGTGAGTTATTAAAACCTTTATAATTTGAGAAGGGGACAGGAATACTGCCCCAATTTTCAATAGGGATGAGGAACCTGTCCCTCTGCTCCGCAATACTCTTTAATCAGCCTGGCTGCTTTCGTTTGGCTGATGCCAAGGTCGTTTGCCACTTTTCTGGAGGATTTATGGGTCTGATACGATCTTCTTACCAGAATCCTTTTGGTTTCATCCAGAGCTTTGTCCAGGCTAGTGGAATGAGATGGGTATACTGCTTGATGAGTATTTTCCTTGATCATGTCAGGGAGATCAGAGACCTGAATAATGGAATTGCTGATAATGACTAATCTTTCAATCAGGTTTTCGAGCTGGCGCACATTTCCCGGCCAGGAATAGTGAGTAAGAACATTAAGGCACTCTTCAGAAATGACTTTATTCTCTTTATATTTTTGGTTAAATTTATTCAGGAAATTATAGGTGAGCGGAATGATATCTTCCCTTCTTTCCCGCAATGGCGGCAGATGAATATCAATTACATTTAAACGATAAAATAAGTCTTCTCTAAATGATTTGTTTTCAATCATAGTGGTCAGATTCTGATTAGTTGCCGCTATGATGCGGACATCCACTTTCTTTATTTCGCTGCTTCCGACAGGGATGAACTGTTTCTCCTGTATGAGCTGAAGCAGTTTTGCCTGTACGGAAAGGGGCATTTCTCCGATTTCGTCCAGGAAGAGGGTGCCGCCGTCCGCTGCTTCAATTAATCCTTGTTTTCCTAATTTATTTGCCCCGGTGAAGGCGCCTTTTGAATAGCCAAATAGTTCGGACTCCAATAGTTCTTCCGGAATGGCAGCGCAATTGATGGCAAGAAATGGCCCTTTATTCCGGTTGCTGACTTTGTGAATATATTGAGAAAAGGCACCCTTTCCGGTTCCGGATTCTCCCAGAATAAGAATATTTGAATCTGTTGGAGCTACTTTTTTACAAAACTCCAATATTTCTTTAATCTCTCCGCTGTTGGTTACAATTGTTATTTCCTTTTCTTCATGCTGAGTCGATTTTGACTCGATTTTATCCTCCCTTGCATTCACCATATTAATTTTTTGTATTTCCGTAGAGGTGATGACAACCAGTTCAATTTCGTTTTTGTTATTTAAGATCGGGATGGCCGTAGTCATGAGCTCTGCCCCGATATATGTCTGCTGTCTTAAGTAGCACGGCTCTTTCCGCCGATATACCTCAGGAACAATAGAAGGCTTCCAGTAGCCCTTTTCAAAAAGTTCCACATTGTACTTTCCAATTACATCCCTTGGCTTAAGTCCATAGTGCCTCTCACATACTTTATTCACATATAGAATCCGCATTTCACCATCTAAAACGAAGATTTCATCAGAAGAATAATCAAGAATTTTTAACAAGGTTCCCAATGTCATTTCTACATTGCCTGTATTTGTTGGCATTTTCATTCGGTGAAGCCCTCCTGAGTCATTTTTGATTCAAGAATACCAGATATTGAGTATATTTTAACTCAATATCTGATATTTTTCAGTAAATTTTCAATTGTTTGTTTAATTATTAAGGGTTTTCACTATTGGCACAGTACTTGCATTAAAAAGGTGTATAGAACGATATAAAGGAGGTTCAGGAATGGGCAATTATCCAGATGCTTTCGATATCACCATTATAGGCGGAGGCCCAGTTGGTCTTTTTACAGCTTTTTACACTGGTATGCGCCAGGCTTCGGTGAAAATTATTGAGAGTCTTCCGCAGCTGGGCGGACAATTATCAGCACTATATCCGGAAAAATATATTTATGACATAGCTGGTTTTCCTAAGATAAGAGCTCAGGAACTGATAGATAATTTGATAAAGCAAATGAATCAATTTAATCCATCTGTCTGCTTAGGGGAATCAGTGGAAGGCATCGTCCGCCTGTCTGATCAATCATTTGCGATTCACACGAATAAAGGGACCCATTATACGAAGGCAGTGATTATTACGGCAGGGAACGGTGCTTTCCAGCCAAGGAAATTAAATATCGGCAGCGAGGACAAATTTGAAAATAAAAATCTTCATTATTTTGTCCAAGACTTAAATCAGTTTGCCGGCAAAAAGGTTGTGATCTTTGGTGGAGGGGATTCAGCGGTTGACTGGGCTCTGATGCTTGAGCCGATTGCCGGCAAGGTAACGCTCATTCATAGGAGAGATAAGTTCCGGGCGCATGAGCATAGTGTGGAACGATTGAGACATTCCAGTGTGGAAATGCTGACACCTTATATTCCAGTGGAGCTGGCAGGTGCAGAAGAAATTGAAAACGTAATGGTAGAAAACACGGCTAGCGGGGAGACAATGCTCATCCCGGCAGATGATGTACTAGTGAATTTTGGATTTGTATCTTCATTAGGCCCCATTAAAGAGTGGGGGTTGGAAATAGAGAAAAATGCGATCCTGGTAAACTCCAAAATGGAAACGAATATTCCAGGAATCTATGCGGCAGGTGACATCTGTACCTATGAAGGCAAAGTAAAGCTTATAGCCAGCGGATTTGGGGAAGCGCCGACAGCTGTCAGCAATGCAAAGGTTTATATTGATCCAGGTTCAAAGGTCCAGCCGCTCCATAGTACAAGCATTATGGCAGATAAGGAAAAAACCGGTTCAGCAATCTAAAGGAAAAATTCATTTAAGAAGGAGACAAATCATGACTGCTTACAATAAAGTGCAAAATGCAACAAATCGTACATTTGAAAGAACCTTAACCTATGACAAATACACAGATCCCAAAGTTCTGGAAAAAGAGATGGACCTTGTGTTTTCAAGGTCCTGGCAGCTCGTAGGACATGTTAGTCAGGTGGAAAAGGCTGGAGATTTCTTTACTGCAGAAGTGGCCGGCGAGCCTATTATCGTAAACCGCGGTAAAGATGAAGTAGTCCGTGCCTTTTACAATGTTTGTCCACATCGGGCAACAAAGCTTGAAAAAAATGCAGCCGGGAATAAAAAGATTCTCCAATGTTCTTATCATGGATGGACATTTAAGCTTGATGGCCAGCTGAATAAAGCGCCTAACTTTAGAGGGGAAGACGAGGCTTGTGTAAAGGATGCCTGTCTGCGTTCGGTGCGGATGGAAATTTTGGAATCACTTATCTTTGTAAATTTGGATGACAATGCAAAGCCATTAAGTGAGTCATATGGAGATTTCTTTGAAAGGTTGAGCAAGAATTCCTTTTTAAGCGAACTAAAAAGAACCAGCCAAAAAACACGTACATTTAAAGCGAACTGGAAGGCTTTTATGGATAACTACCTGGAGTGTGACCACTGCCATGTTGCACATCCAAGCTTCGTTGCTGCACTTGATATGAATGATTATCAGATTATTACGTGTGAGAATTATTCCATGCAAGGGACAATTGTCAAGCCAGATAAAAAATATGGAACAGTTGATTTAAATGATGCCGAAATGCAAGGCGGCCAATTCTACTGGCTATGGCCAAATCTGATGCTGACCATTTATCCGGGGCCAGGCAATATGGCGACCATTCAAATTATTCCGATTGATCATGAAACATCCATGGCTGTCTACACATATTATTTCCGTGATGAGAACCTGTCCCAGGCGGAAAAGGATTTAATGACGTTTGCGGAGCAAGTCCGCTCGGAAGATATTGAATTGGTAGAATTGGAACAAATTGGTTTTCGCTCCCGAGCTTTCAGCAAAGGCAGATATTCATCCTCAGAAAAAGCAATTGTTCAATTTCATGAAATGGTATTGGAGGCCCTAAATGAGTAAAATAACCGGAGTTCAGCCAGCAAAAAAGTATTTAATGATTAATGGAAAAAAAGTAGAAACAGATCGATACGCATCTCTTTTTTCACCTTATTCCGGGGAAGAAATTGCCCAAATCGCGATGGCGAATAAAGAACAGACTGAAATGGCCATTGAAGCTGCTTACGAATCCAGGCATTTGATGGCAAAAATGCCAGCTTACAAGAGAGCTGAGATTTTAGAAAAAGTCGTTTCGCTTTTGATTGAAAAAGCGGATCAGGCTGCAGAGATCATTACCCGAGAGTCGTCCAAACCTATTATGTTCTCAAAAGCGGAAGTTGCCAGAACGGTCGAAACGTATAAATTTTCGGCTGAGGAAGCTAAGCGCATTCATGGGGAAACGATTCCTTTTGATGCTGCTTCAGGCGGGGTTGGCCGTATTGGATATACATTGAGAGAGCCGATTGGGGTCATAGGAGCCATAACTCCTTTTAATTTCCCTATGAATCTTGTAGCTCATAAGGTAGGACCGGCAATTGCCGCAGGGAATACAGTTGTCTTGAAGCCAGCCTCACAGACACCGCTCTCGGCACTGTTTATAGCCGAATTATTTGAAGAGGCAGGCCTGCCGCCGGGTGTGTTAAACGTTATAACCGGTCCTGGAAGTGTAGTAGGGGAAGAAATTGTCAGAAATGACCTGGTCAGCATGGTCACCTTTACAGGAAGTCCGGAAGTTGGGATTGGGATACGCAGCAGAGCAGGCTTAAAGAAAACAACATTGGAGCTGGGATCGAATTCAGCCTTAATCATTGATAAAGATACAGATGTCGACCAGATTATTGACCGCTGCATAATGGGGGCTTTTTCGAATCAGGGTCAGGTTTGTATTTCGCTTCAGCGCATCTATGCACATGAAGAGGTATATGAAGAATTCACAGAAAAATTTATTCAGGCAGCAAAGCAGCTGAAAGTTGGCGATCCGCTTGCACCGGATACGTATATTTCTTCTCTAATTTCAAAAGGAGAGGCTGATAGAGTACTAGGATGGATTGAGGAAACAAAAAGCACGAATGCATCTATTGCAGCCGGAGGAAGCCTTCGAAATGGGGTGCTTGAGCCTACGATTATTATCAATGCGGAGCATGATTTAAAAGTATCCTGCCAGGAAGCCTTTGCTCCCGTTGTCGTCGTAAACAAATTCAGTTCCATTGAGGATGCCATAAAGCATGTCAACAACTCGCGGTTTGGCCTGCAGGCGGGAATATACACAAATAATGTGAAGCATGCCCTCTTTGCTTCGCAGGAACTTCATGTTGGCGGAGTTATAATCAATGATGTTCCAACCTACCGTGTTGACCAGATGCCGTATGGCGGTGTAAAGGAAAGCGGCACCGGACGGGAAGGCATCAAATATGCAGTTGAAGAAATGACCGAGATGAAATTAATTGTCTGGAATAATAACTAAAGGTAAAGGGAGATTTTTGTGAAAATTTATAAAGTTGCGGTTATAGCAGGTGATGGAATTGGACCTGAAGTGATTGGCGAAGGGATCAAAGTACTAAATAAAGTGGCGGCGATGGATTCAGGTTTCCGCTTTGATTTTACTTATTTCCCTTGGGGCTGTGAATTTTATGCGAAACACGGAAAGATGATGGATGAAAATGGCATGGAAGAATTAAAGAAGTTTGATGCCATTTATTTGGGGGCAGTCGGGTTTCCCGGCGTCCCTGACCATATCTCTTTATGGGATCTGCTTTTAAGAATCCGCAAAGATTTTGATCAATATGTGAATATCCGGCCTGTTCATTTACTGAAAGGGGCAAAAACTTCCTTAGTGGATGTAAAACGGGAAGAGATAAATATGCTTTTTATCCGTGAGAATACCGAAGGAGAGTATGCGGGTGCTGGTGAATGGCTGTTTAAGGGGCAGCAAAATGAAGTTGTCCTGCAAAATAGTGTGTTTTCCCGAAAAGGAACGGAAAGAATCATTCGGTATGCATTTGAAGCAGCTCGTAAGGAAGGAAGGTCTCTCACAAGCATATCAAAGGCGAACGCATTAAATTATTCAATGGTTTTCTGGGATCAGGTTTTTGAAGAAATAAGCTCTGAATACCCTGATGTGGAAACAGCCTCCTACCTTGTAGATGCCGCTGCCATGCTGATGGTTAAGGATCCAAAGAGGTTTGAAGTGGTCGTCACTTCCAATTTATTTGGCGATATATTAACAGACCTGGGTGCTGCTATTGCAGGAGGAATAGGGCTTGCCGCTGGTGCCAACATTAATCCTGAAAGAAAGTATCCTTCCATGTTTGAACCTATTCATGGCTCTGCTCCTGATATTGCAGGTAAGGGGATTGCCAATCCGCTTGCTTCCATTTGGTCAGCCAGTCAGATGCTTGACTTTTTTGGTTATGAGGAATATGGAAAACAAGTGCTTGGAGCCATTGAGGATTTGCTGATCGAGGATGAGACACTTACACCGGATATGGGAGGAACCGCATCTACCGCGGAAGTGGGTAATCGGATTATTGACATCATGGAGACCCGGCTTGTATCTGGTAAACTAAAGGTTTAAAAGTCAGCGGATATCATAGGAAGAATTGATTCTTCCTATGGTATAGGTTGATTTTTCTTCCATTTCTTTTATACTTAACTTTTATTAGCGGCGGTCGTTATAAACCTGTTTCCACTTTTTAGATGGGAAGAATACTAATGCACCGCAAAGTCTGATAAATAGATAAAGTGACCGTTATGGGTCAGGGAATCTGCTAACGATCAAAATAATTGTGAAGGTGAAAAGGAAGAGTACTATTTTTTATGCGCTAGTCCGATTTACCTTTTCTCTCATTTATTTTTTGGAATAACAGGAAACCGCTTACATTTAAAATACTGAAAATTCAATATTCTGGAAAGAGGAGTGTTGGCATGAACGGTAAAAAAACTGTCTTTTTTTCCTCGTTAGCCATAAGTTTGGTTTTAATAAGTATAGGGGTCTTTGCCCCAAAGCAAATGGAAAGCTTTTCAAATCATTCACTGGAATTTATCTATAATAACTTGGGCTGGTTTATTCTGGGCAGTGTCTTTTTCTTCTTTGCTTTTTGTATGTATATTGGGCTTTCAAGATTCGGGAAAATCAGGCTGGGGGACGATCATGATCGGCCAGAATACAAAACAGCTACATGGGTAGGGATGCTGTTCAGTGCCTCTATTGGGATAAGTCTTGTATTTTGGGGTGTGGCAGAACCAGTTTCATACTATATTGATCCTCCCTTTGGGAAAGGATCTTCAGAAGAATCCGCAAAGCTGGCAATGCAATTTGTTTACCTGCATTGGGGGGTCTCTGCATGGGCGTGTTATGCAGTTGTAGGAGTCTCCTTAGCATTTTTCCAATTCCGCAAAAAGCTGCCGGCCTCACTGAGTTCTGTTTTTTATCCATTAATAGGAGACAAAATTAGGGGCCCTTTTGGCAAACTGATTGATGTCGTTGTCATTCTTTCCATTGTCATTGGCATAGCCACATCGCTGGGATTTGGAACGCTTCAAGTGAATAGCGGTATGAATTATCTGTGGGGTCTTCCGGTAAGCTTTTATACCCAAGTTGCTATTATTCTCGTTGTAAGTTTTATTTATGTCGGTTCCACTGTTTCAGGCCTTCAGGGAGCGATGAAGCATTTGTCCAACCTTAATATGCTGCTGGCATTTGCACTATTGGCATTCGTATTGTTTCTTGGACCAACCCAATCCATCTTAAAGATCTTTTTTCAAGGGATAGGGGATTACGCCCAGAATTTCATTGGGATGTCGTTTAGGACTGAGCCCTATAGTGATGGAACCTGGATTGCAAGCTGGACACTGTTTTATTTTGGCTGGTGGATCGCCTGGGCTCCGCTTGTCGGCAGTTTCGTAGCCAGAATTTCAAAGGGCAGAACCATCAAAGAGTTTATGATCGGGGCCATCTTTATCCCTGTTGCAGGAGCATTCTTCTGGTTTGCCGTGATGGGCGGTTCGGCCATTGATCTCATTCAGAACATGGGCGAAACAGCGATTGCAACGGCGGTTTCCACCGATGTAACCTCTGCTTTATTTAAGTTTTTCGATTATTTTCCAATGAGTGTCTTTTTAAGTATTTTAGCTATGGTACTTGTACTTGTTTTCTTTATAACCTCTGCGAATTCTGCTGTTTTTGTATTAGGGATGATCAGTGAAAATGGAAACCCTAATCCATCTCACTCAACAAAAGTTATATGGGGGATTGTAATTGCTGGGGTCTCTGCTGTATTAATTATGACAGGAGGCCTATCCGGCTTACAGTCAGCCCTGGTTGCCACATCCATCCCGTTAGCCATTCTCATGCTTTTCATGTGTTACTCCACTTATAAGGGCTTAAAAGATGAGCTAAAAGCGATGAGTGAAAGCCGGAATCAAGATGAGCCTATCGTTAAAAGTATAAGAAAGAAAGCTGTTGCCAAAAAGGCATAAGCGGGGACAATGGGACAGGTACACTGTCCCTAATTACTCAAAAGATTAGAAGGAATCAAAGTGCCTGCTCCCTATAAAGGGGCAGGCACTGCAGTTTGTAGACAAAAAGAGTTCGGAATAGTCTCATTCCGAACTCTTTTTTTGATTTTTTGTAGGACTTCAAGTAATTACAGAGAATTGCAGACCTCTCCGAGGTTATCATTTAGGCCATTTCTGGACCTTGCCAAGTCCAGTTGGCCATTTTCTTCAAATTCATGGCAGCGAAAGTAAGCATCGCCTGCATCGACATTTTTTTAAGTCCCCTGAGGGTTGTCCAACGCATGCCATGCTTTTCTTTTGCATCTGCGAATACTCGTTCAATTGTTTCTTTGCGTTTTTCATAGATCGGTTTGACGTCTTGATGGTGGCGAAGATGATCTGCTTCTTCCACATGTTCCTCCCACACATGACGTTGAATCAGTTTTTGATGTGCTTGACTCTGTGTGCATTGAGACAAGAAAGGGCATCCAGCACAAATTCGAGGATCTGATTTATATTGACGATAGCCTTCCTTTGTAGTTGTAGTATATTTTAATATCTCACCAGTTGGGCAAATGTAACAGTCAAAATGCTCATCATAAACATACTCATGTTTTCTGAAGAAACCCTCTTTTGTGCGAGGTCGTGTGTAAGGTAAAGCAGGTGTGATGTCGTTTTTCAATAAGTAGCTCGTGATAGCAGGTGTTTTATAGGCTGCGTCTGCCGCAACAGCTTTTGGTTTACTAACTTTCTCAATGACTTGTTCTACCAATGGCTCTAAAATATGACTATCATGCGTGTTACCAGGGGTTACAATTGCGCCTAACACGAAGCCGTTGCGGTCTGCAGCCGCATGGAAAGAATAAGCGAACTGTTTTGTACGCTCATCTTTTACATAGTAGCCACTCTCTGGATCTGTTGTACTTTCCTTGATTTCTTTGTATTCTTCTTTATCAAACTTATCAGGTGGAAACGGCTTTTTTCCATGATCCTCGCGGTCTTGGTTAATCTCCTCTTGAAGGCGTTCTTGATAAGCACGGGTTTCTTTTCGAACAACTTTCTTTTCAAATTTGCGTTTATTTGCACTCGCTTTTACATGAGTAGAATCTACAAAAACGTGTTCAGCACTAATTAAATTCTTTTCAGCTGCGGTTTTTAAGATTCGGTAAAATATTTGTTCAAAGAGATCGCTGTCTTTAAATCGGCGCTCATAATTTTTACCGAAAGTTGAGAAGTGAGGAACTTTATCGTGAAAGCCATATCCTAAAAACCATCGATAAGCCATATTCGTTTTCAATTCTTCAATTGTTTGACGCATGGAGCGAATACCGAAGGTATATTGAATAAATGTGAGTTTAATTAATATTACAGGGTCAATACTTGGGCGGCCTTTTTCTGAATACTTATCTTTTACCAAGTCATAGATGAATGAGAAATTAATCGCCGCTTCAATTTTGCGGACCAAATGGTCCGCCGGTACAAGTTCGTCTAAAGCAACCATTTCAATTTGATCCCGTTGAATTGGATTATGTTTTGAAAGCATTTAAATCACCTCAAGCTTTGTATTACTTCTATTTTAAAATAAAAAAGACTGCAGACAAGCACGATTTTCATCGAGTTTGTCGACAGTCTAAAGTGCCTGCTCCATATAAAGGGGCAGGCACTGCTTTTTATCTCTCCTTAACCGGCTCACTTATAAATACTGGTGCAGGAATCCCCATTGTTGTTTTTCCAGTCCTGGTTTTAAGTGCAGAGAATAAGAAACACCCCGCAATGACAATGATGCTTCCGACCGCTTGTATCCAGTTCAAGACCTCTCCTAAGAAGATAAAAGCTAAGATGGCTGTGAAAATGGGATTAAAGTTTAGGAACAGGCCGGAAGTGCTTGGTCCCAGCTGGTTGACCCCGATGTTCCAGAGTACCATGCATAGGACTGTTGAAATCAGACCCGTATACAGAATGGATAAAAGAAAGGAAGCACTGACATCTGTAACGGTGAAACCAGCAGTGTTGAACGGCAAAAGCACGAGAAGGCCAAATATGCCTGAGTATAAGATGGACATCATAGGTGTAACGAAAGACATGGCCCATTTGCTGCAGACCGAATAGATTCCCCACATGCCCACCGCGGCCATCATATAAAGGTCCCCATTATTAAACTGAAGAGAGACCAGTAACTCCAGGCTACCTTTTGAAAGGACCAGCAGTACGCCAAACAATGAAATGAACATGGACATGAGCTGCAGTATGTTTATTTTTTCTTTTAGAAAAATGAAAGAGAAGGCAGCAATGGAAAACATATTTAATGTAGAGATTAAGCCAACGCTGGTGGCCGATGTTTTTTCCAGTGCCATGAATTGCAGGGCCTGGAACAAAGCTACTCCCGTGATGCCCATTAGCAGTAATGGCAGGATTGCATTTTTCGGCGGCAGCAGCCGTTTCTCTTTATGCCAGACAAGAGGAACGAGACAGATAATGGCGATGGCCCATCTTAAAATGGTTAAGGTAATAGGAGATGCATGATCCACAAGCGTTTTTCCTACAATGAAATTTCCGCCCCAGAGAAGACTTGTTAAAAGAAGGAGAAGATAATAGTTCACGTCATTAAGCTCCTTTTCAGAGCCATTGTGCACAATGACATTATTTATATGAATAATTTTAACATTTATTTAAAAAAACAAAAGATAATTTTGTATAATGAAATTAATTCAAAATAATTAAAAGTATATAAGATTATAATTGTAGAATATTCAGTTTGAGTGTGTGATTTGATCCGTATTTTGAATAATTGAAAAGGGCTGATGGATAGTGGAATCAATTGTAAGCAAGGTATTAGATCACCTGGATATAAAAATCCTGGATTTGCTTCAAAAGGATGCTCGGATTAGCAATCTGGAACTGTCGAAAAAGGTGAATCTTTCTGCTCCAGCTGTACATGCAAGGATTAAGCGTTTGGAAGCGGAAGGGTATATCCAGAAGCATGTGGCTATTTTAAGCCATGAGAAGCTGGGCTTTGATTTATTATGCTTCGTGTTCATGAGCACCAATATGCACCAGGCTGAAAAACTGGAATCTCTTGAAAAAACGCTGGAATCAATGAAGGAAGTTTTAGAATGTCATTGTTTAACAGGGGAGTATGATTATCTGCTGAAAGTAGCCTGCAAGGATCGCAAGGGGCTGGAGATGTTTATCAGGAAGCTGAATGAATTGGGAATCACGAAGATTCAGACCAGCCTGGCATTGAGGGAGATTAAGGATTCGACGGTGCTGCCAATACAGGATTAGAGTCTTTAACGAATGCCTTGAAACCTTTTCCAATAATTATCGTAGAAAGCAGGAACAAAGGTCAGGAGGGATTAGTTTGACAAAAAAGCTCGAGCAGCTCGAAACACGTTATTATGTGCTTTTTGGCGCTGTAATTGGTTCTGTGATCGGATTAGTGGCTTATGTGAAAGATTGGATCTAATCGATGAAAATTATTGATACATTTCCGTTTTTTATGCGCAGCTGCTTTATCAGGAAGGAGCGGCTACCCATTTTTCCAGAATGACAGAGCCTGGTTTAAACACGTCTGTCTATTTTTCCTTCGATGATGGAGGGGACGAGTGGCTGGAATTCGCAATATCCAAACAGCATGATATCAAGCTGGAATTTGCTGAAGATTATGTATCTAAAACAGCGGATGCGATATTTCTTGAATGGTTTTCCATCCGTGGCGGTGAAAGATTTGGATATAGCCGATTGGGATATTTTTTGGGGGATATGTTTTTCCAAAGCCTTGTTGAACGGATGGAAGAAAGACATGCCATCACTGCATGGAAAAGACCTGACTTTATTGACTCTGCTGAAGTTTGGCTCGATGGAAAGGGAATTGTGACATGATGAGGTGGAAGAATGAATGATCATAAAGATAAACCTAATGCAGGGTATACACTGTTTAAACCAACAGGTGTACGCCATGAATTTCCTCTTGTCGACTTGGTGAAACAACAAGTGACGGGAACTGTTCTTTACAAGGATAAAATATATATGACTGTTGTTGTTGACGTAAAGGCAGATACAGTACAAGTTCAAGGAGACACTGCTGATTTAGGGGATTTAGCCATTAGCAGAGAGTCTTACATTGATATGTTCAAAGATCAGGCGAAGTTTTTCATTGATAACCATATTTATAATCCGAAGGCGTATTATGATGAACTAATTAATAATCCTTCCGAGTGATGACGGGCAGCTGAGTGGCTATTCCTGGACATGGGGACTTCCTGGGATGTGTTTAAAACACACATAATTAGGAAAAATACATAAAAGAACATGTGCAGGGGAGGAAGCAAAAATGCCTTATGATAAACTAAGCGATCTGCCTGATTCCGTCAAAGATAATCTTCCGCATCACGCACAGGAGATCTTTAAGGAAGCGTTTAATTCTGCAAGCGAAGAATATGGCGAGGAAGAAACGGCCTTTAAGGTTGCCTGGAGTGCAGTGAAGAAGAAATATGAGAAGAATGATGATGATAAATGGGTGAAGAAGGAAGAGTAAATATGCTTTTACAGTAAAAGGTGTCCCGTTCCAGGACACCTTTTGTTATTCATCATCAACCGCTTCATTTTCCACATATCTCTTCAAGTTCTGATATTGCTCTTCAAACACAAATTTAGCCGTCCATCCTAATAGTCTGGTTGTCAGTTTATAGAAGAAGTTGCTTGGTACAAGGCTTGCTTCCACGATCAGGCGCGTGCCGTTGTGTTCTCTTGATAAGAGATACTTTGAAATACTTAAGCCTTCTTTGGAATGAGAGTGCATAACAACTTTATGGGGAGCTTTATATTCAATTAATTCGGAATCGATTTTGATGATTTTTTTATCAAGTTTCTGAACGGTGACAAACTTAGTGCCAGGCACTGGGACTGGTTTATTTTCCTCATTGTCATAGATGTTTTCGATCAGCATGGTATTCCAGAGCTTTATTTTTTCATCATCATCGACGTACTTAAAAACCAAATCTATTGGGGCATGAATTACATCTTCATACCTGTAAACCAGCATTTCTTTCATTTTAAAGTCCTCTTTCTTTCTATTTATTCAAAGGCATCTTAATAGTTTTTTCGGCAGAACTTGCCTGTTATTAACTTTATAAATGGATCGGTTGTTTTGTTTTAATTTTCTGAAACTAAATAAACCATCATCCGTATATAAAAATAAGGGGTGATGGAAATGTCAGGATTCATTATTATTGGTTTACTTCTTATTATCATGATCGCTATTGGTGATTCCAGACCATCGAATCGTTCTTATGGCAGCGGAAAAAATCATTCTTCCTATCACCATACAGGAGATTATAGCAGTTCGCATAATTGTGATAGTTTTGGAGGGGGCTTTGGCGGAGATGGCGGAGGCTGCGGGGGAGGCGATTAGTCATTTGTTTTTTTTAACATCTGTATGCAAAATTTAAAGATTGTGTTAAATTCCATAATACAAAACCCGCCAATCAGGGCGGGTTTTATTTATGTACTAACTTTTTACTGATTCTTAATCTCTTCTTTAAAAACTCTTTAGAACTTCTTCCTATACTATGTTTATTGAAAGATAAGGAGGAAGTTAAATTGAAAGAAACAATGTCGATAATGTTTTCCATTCCATCATGGTATGTACTTCTGCCAGCTGCTTTACTGGGATTAATAGGGCTCTGGATCTGGATGAGGCACCGTAAGGAAAAGATAAGGCCGTTACAACTTGCCGTTCTGATTTCCTTCGGGATCTACTTGCTTTGCGTCCTGCATCTGGTCTTTTTCCCAATCGATGTGAATATAGGGATGTATGCAAATCGGACGCCCTGGTATAAGGCAATCAATTTTATTCCCATTTTGACAATCGATCTGAAAACGTTTTTGTTAAATATTATTATGCTGATTCCTTTTGGCATGTATTTACCGTTTATAATGAAGTCGAAAGACAGTTCTAAGAAAGCTGCAAAGCTTGGATTTCTGCTGAGTGCTTCCTTTGAGCTTCTGCAGCTGATCATTCGAGTGACGCTGGGAAGCGGAAGAAGCACAGATATCAATGACTTGCTTGCGAATACTCTGGGAGCAGTTATTGGATATCTGATTGTTAAGCGCATGTTTAAGGTAACTCCTTTAAATAGTATGCTCAAACAGTTTCAGCTTTAGCTGATGGGAGGAGACAGGCAATGACAAGAATCCTGATCGTTGATGATGATCGGCAAATTGCTGATTTGATAGAAGTATATCTGAAGAATGATGGCTATATCATTGATAAAGCCGGGGATGGAATGGAAGCACTTAAGAAACTGGAGCAGGATCCTCCTGACCTGATTGTTTTAGATATCATGATGCCGAAGATGGATGGACTTGAGTTTTGCAAATATGTCAGAAAAAACAATCAGGTGCCGATCCTGATGGTCAGTGCCAAGGCAGAGGATATGGACAAAATCATGGGTTTAATGACTGGTGCCGATGACTATATGATTAAGCCGTTTAATCCCCTGGAGCTGGCTGCGAGAGTAAAGGCATTGCTCCGCAGGGCAAATTATAAAACAACTGGAAAAGCTGATGATGTATTATATATCGGATCTGTCGCCATCGATAAGCGGAGCCATGGCGTTACCGCTGAGGGAAGCGAAATAAAGCTAACAGCACGGGAATTTGAGATTTTATATTTGCTGGCTAAGAATCGCGGCCGTGTGTATGCATCGGAGGAGATTTTTGAAAAGGTCTGGAATGAACCTGGTGAAGGGTCAAACAAGACTGTCATGGTTCATATCAGCAATATTCGCGAAAAGCTGGAAGCGGCGCTGCCAGGTGAATCGGTCATTCAGACCGTCTGGGGAGTGGGGTATAAAATTGAAAAATAATATTATGAATCTGCTCCGATATCTGCCTAAGTGGAAAGTCATGATGTATATCCTGCTGTCACTTTTCCTGGCGGTGGTTATGGGAGCTGTTCTCCTGCCGGCAGTATGGTTTTTAGAGGACAATTCCAGATTTTTTGAGAGCCTGTTTTTCATCCTATCCTATTTTCGTGAATTCTTCTTCCTTGTTTTCTATCTTTTGGCCACCGGGTTATTTTTGCTGATATTTTATCAGTTTGAGCGGAAACGATATCTTGCACTTAATCTTATTAAAGTGACAGAGGATGTTCAGCGATGGGTAAGGCAGGAGAATGCTTCAGAAGGTTTTTACGTGCAGCCGGAATTTCAGGCACTCGCAGATGGCATACAAAAGATAATTGAAAAATCGGAGGAGGCAATTAAGGAAGTCAAAAGGACAGAGCAGCTGAAAAATGAGCTTGTAACGAGTGTAGCGCACGACTTAAGGTCTCCGCTTACGTCCATTATAGGATACCTGGATCTTATTAATAATGACCGGTACAGTAATGAGGTCGAGCTTCGCCACTATGTTCAAATCATTCATGCAAAGACATCAAGCTTATATGCGTTAATTAATGATATCTTTGAATACACTTATATGCAGAACCAGCAGATCAAGCTGCATAAGGAAGCTATTAATATCGAGGAAATGCTTAATCAGATAGCCGTACAGACAAAGGTGCAATTGGAAGCAGCAGGAATGGAGTTCCGATTATTTTCATCTGTTGATGATCCTGTTGTAGAGGGGGATGGTGTAAAGCTGGCCCGTGTATTCGAAAATCTTATACAAAATGCAATCCGCTATGGAAGTGATGGCAGGTATCTGGATGCTGCGCTACATGATAGAAAAGACATGATTGAGATCGAAATTGCTAACTATGGCCAGGCCATACCTCGCATTGATCTTCCACATATCTTTGATCGCTTCTACCGCGTTGAGAAGTCACGATCCCAGTATACAGGTGGTTCGGGTTTGGGACTGGCGATTTCCAAAAGCATCGTCGATCTTCATAGCGGGTACATAGATGTGGAGAGTGCACCAGGGAAAACGGCTTTTACTATTAAGTTATTCAAGAAATATCGAAGTAAGTGAGCAGAAGTGCGTTAATCCTCGATTAACGCACTTTTTTAATGGCTGACTGCGGCCTGATCGATGAATAAGCAGGAAACCTTAAGGATACATTTTTTTACTAAGTCTTTTCCTGGGTATAGTAGAATGAGAGAAACAAAATGGAAGGAAGTATCCAAAGGAGTAACTATAAAAGGGGCAGATTAATAGTGAATAATGTCATGATAAGAAGGCCAGCTGCTGAGGATGCAAAAGATCTAAACCATTTCTTTCGAATGGTTATAACCGATACGTTTCTTAAAGAAGGCATTGGTGATTTGCTGGAAGACATGGAAGAAGAAATTATAGCCAAGAAAAACTATTTGAATATGGATATGAAAAGCGGCGGTAAAGAACGGTATTTTCTAATCGCTCTACTTGGCGATAAAATCGTTGGTTCAATAGAATACGGAGCAGCCAATGAGCTGATAATTAGAGGTTCGGATCAGGCACTTAATGGCTTTTATGAAGTGGGTACAGTCTTTGTACATCCTGATTATCAGAAAAAGGGCATAGGCAATCAATTATTAGCAGCTATGTATTTGACCTTAAGGAATAAAGGAGTAGAAGAATTCTGTTTAGATTCAGGATATAAACATTCACAAAAGATCTGGAGAAGGAAGTTTGGAGAACCGGATTATTTATTAAAGGATTATTGGGGAGAAGGGTCTCATCATATGATTTGGCGAATCAAGGTTAATTCTATTAAATAATCTTGCCTAGCTGTTTATTTGACATCTCCTTTTGCAGGTTAATGGCTAAATGTCACTCTATCCTTAATAAGGAAGGTTCTGTTAGCGATATTCCAATTTCAAAAGACCAGCCAGATATTTTCTGGCTGGTCCAGTATTGTAAATGAAGATTTAACGTAAATATATTAATCAAGTAAGTTTATTTTTAACTATTTTTCCTTTTAACGGCATACAAATGTCGCTTTATGTTTTTTAGGCACCTTAGCAACTGAACGTATTTTCAGCGTTGCCGGCAGAATGATGAAAAGGATTGAAAACGATTTCAATCCCATTGAACTGCTGCAGCTGGGAATATATGATACGGATAGAAGGTTAAAGCATCAGGTTACTCAGCAAGATAAAGGGGGTTTATTCAATGAAAAAAGCTTTTGAAAAAGCTCAGCAATTTGGTAAATCGTTCATGCTGCCTATTGCGGTTTTGCCGGCAGCGGGTTTGTTATTAGGGATTGGCGGAGCGCTGTCTAATCCGAATACGGTTTCAGCTTATCCATTTTTAGATATCACCTGGCTTCAGGCCATTTTTACGATCATGAGTGCTGCTGGATCGATTGTATTTGCCAACTTGCCGATCATATTTGCGGTAGGGGTAGCGATCGGTTTAGCCCGTTCAGATAAAGCAACGGCTGGTTTAGCAGCCATGATTGGTTATTTTGTTATGAACAGCACCATTAGTGCGCTGCTTTCTTTAACCGGAGATCTGGCGAAGGATAACCTGGCAGGAGCCGGCCAAGGGATGGCTGTCGGGATTCAAACTTTGGAAACCGGTGTTTTTGGGGGGATTATCGTCGGGATAGCGGCAGCTGCCCTGCATAATAAATACAATAAAATTCAGCTGCCTCAAGTGTTAGGATTCTTTGGAGGATCCCGCTTTATTCCTATTGTCGTTTCATTTGCTTCGATTTTTGTTGGAGCCATTCTATTTGTGATCTGGCCATATTTCCAGGCAGTAATCAATGGGCTTGGATCAGTTGTTACTGGCACCGGGGAAATCGGAACTCTATTCTACGGATTTATTTTACGTATGCTTGGACCGCTTGGTCTGCACCATATTTTTTATCTTCCATTCTGGCAAACGGCTCTTGGAGGAACACTGGAGATTGGCGGGAAGCTAATCAGCGGTACACAAAATATCTTTTTTGCCCAGCTGGGTGATCCTTCGACTGAACAATATTACGAAGGGGTATCACGATTTATGTCAGGCCGTTTTATTACGATGATGTTTGGGTTGCCGGGTGCAGCATTGGCCATTTATCATTGCTCTAAAAAGAAAAACAGAAAAGTGGTTGCTGGAATTTTGTTATCCGCAGCATTAACCTCATTTTTGACAGGCATCACAGAGCCGCTTGAATTTAGTTTCTTGTTCGTGGCACCTCTTCTTTATTTAGTACATGCCATTTTCGATGGTTTTGCTTTTATGATGGCGGACATTTTCAATATTACTGTCGGCCAAACCTTCTCAGGCGGATTTATTGATTTTATTTTATTTGGAATTCTTCAAGGGACAGATAAAACAAACTGGCCATATGTATTGATGGTAGGTATTCCATGGTTCTTCCTATACTACTTTACATTTAAATTCTTAATCAGAAAAAAGAATTTCAAAGTTCTGGGACGTGAAGATGAAGAACAGGCTGCGGAGCAAGTTGCAGCTACAGATCGTGCTAAAACGATTGTAGAAGGATTAGGCGGAACAAATAATATTGATATTGTTGATTGCTGTGCGACTCGTCTGCGGGTAACCGTAAAGGATGAATCCATGGTAAAAGATGAAATCATTAAACAGACCGGATCAAAAGGGATTGTGAAAAAGGGAACGGGAGTTCAAATTATTTATGGACCTCAAGTCACCATTGTTAAAAACGAGATAGAAGAGTATCTGGGTCAGTAATAAATAATAAGGACGTGTTTTTAAATGCATCAAGTGCTGGAACAAATCAAAAATGGGCTAATTGTTTCCTGCCAGGCTTTAGAAGGAGAACCGCTTCACAGCTCGTTCATTATGGGACGTATGGCATTGGCTGCAAAGGAGGGAGGGGCTGTTGGCATTCGTGCCAACTCTGTCCCTGATATTAAGGAAATAAAAGAACAAGTTGATCTTCCTGTGATTGGCATCATCAAACAAGTATACAAGGACCATCCTGTCTTTATTACACCAACGATGAAAGAGATCGATGCCTTAGCTGAGACGGGTGCCGAAATCATTGCAACAGATGCAACGACCCGGATCCGGCCGGATGGAAACGATCTGGAATCGTTTTATCAGGAGGTAAGATCAAAGTATCCTCATATACTGCTGATGGGCGATGTCTCTTCAGTAGAAGAAGCCATTTTGGCCGATGAGCTTGGATTTGATATTGTCGCACCAACATTATACGGATATACAGAAGAGACAAAAGGATTGAAAATCGATGATCATGACTACTCCGTGATCAAACAAATCGTCAAAGAAGTGAAGCATGCAAAGGTTATAGCTGAAGGAAATGTCTCCACTCCGGAGATTGCCCGTTCAGTACTGGACTTTCATGTTCACTCGGTTGTGGTAGGCGGTGCAATAACAAGACCGCAGATCATCACGAAAAGATTTGTAGAGGCTATTAAAAAATAAGGATCAGCTGAAAACAACTCAGTCTTCTGACTGTTGTTTTCAGCTTTTTGCTTTAGTGAGGCTAGTTATAGATATTTCATAGTTTTCTGCCCTTTGAACAAAAATATGGTTATCATCTTGTATAATGAACCTAAGGATATAAAAAGGAGATGGAATATGGAATATCTCGGTGAGAACCTTCTTCATGGCATAGCCTGCTCGATGGAAAAGTTCACAAGCTCGGAGTCGGAATTAGCAAAATATATAATCGGAAATCCTGATGAAATCAGCCAATTGTCAATCAATCAAATCGCGAAAAAAATTCATATTTCTCCTGCTACGATTACCCGATTCTGTCAGAAAATCTCTTTTTCAGGGTTTAATGAATTCAAGCACGAATTAAAGAGATATATCGACTTAAGAAATAAGCCGGCAGCGTCCAGTGACATCAAAGAGATTGATTATTTTTCCAATCTCTATCAAAACCATTTAGAGATCATCGAAACGACTTTCCGGAACATGACTTATTTTGATATTCAGCAAGCTATTACCCTGTTAACGAAAGCGGAGAGAGTGCATGTATACGGCATCGGCAACTCAGGGATTGCAGCACAGGAGTTTAAATGGAAGTTTTTTCGGATCGGAATCCAGGTTGAGTCGATTACAGACCCTCATCAAGCTGTGATGGATGCAGCATTAAGCTCAGACAGAAGCCTTGTCATTGGCATTTCTGTTTCAGGGAAAACAAAAGAAATAATCGATGCTGTCAAAATTTCCAAGAGACAAGGTGCGTCAGTCCTTGCTATCTCAAGTGATAAAACATCCGAACTCTCCCGGCTGGCAGATCTATCCCTTCTGGTTACTAGTAAAAACAGTATGCATATGGGCCAGAACATCTCTCCAACACTGCCGCTCTTCCTGCTCTTTGACTTGCTTTACACAGAACTTGTGGCGAAGGACTATATCAATCGTGTTCAGATTCGGGATAAGACATTAAGGGCCTTGAAGGATATCTAATAAGGGAAAAGGCATAAATGAAGATAAGTCATGGAAACATAAAAGAGCCCTAACGTGAAGGCTCTTTTGCAGTCTCTTCATTACTGGAAGAATTCAATGCGATTATTCCGCCGATAATCAGTATGATTCCCAGTATCTTGAGGCTGCTGAATGCTTCTCCCCATAGTACGGCACCGATTAACGCAGTTAACGCTGTTCCTGCTCCTGACCAAATGGCATAAGCCAGACTTAATGGAATGGTTTTAAGACATAATGATAGGCAATAAAATGAAAGTGCATAGCCAAACAAGACTCCTGCAGATGGCAGCGGCACCGTAAAGCCATCCGACAGCTTAAGCATGGTGGTGGCAAAAATCTCTCCTGCGATTGAGACTGTTAAATAAAAGTATCCTCTCATATTAATGGCCTCCACCGCTATTTAATAAAATAACTCCTCCAACTATTAAAGCCAGTCCCAGAATCTTTTTGTCATTTACATTCTCTTTATAGATGGTGATTCCGACCAAGGCTGTCAGCACGGTCCCGAGGCCAGCCCAAATCGCATAAGCCACACCAAGCGGCAGTGTTTTTAACGATAATGATAACGAATAAAAAGCTACACCGTATCCAATGATTACACCAAGGGATGGCAGTAGTTTTTTGAATCCGTTTGTTGCTTTAAGCATGGAACTGCCAAACACTTCACTTACAATGGCTAATGCTAAAAGTAAATAGGCATTCATAATATCTCCCCAATTCTTCTCCGAATGGATTCAATTTATTTTACCTTTTCGAAGGTTCTCTTTGCCAAGTATATGAATGAAAGAAAAAGTGAAACCAATTAATTTCCAATTCGTAATCATAGTTATCTTATAGGGAGATCTCCCCGGTTTTGTGATGGAGGTTTGTTCATGAATTTCATAACAAGAAAAACAAGATCACTTTGGATAGATCAAATAGCCAGCAAGAGCTGTGAAATAACGGTTCCATCTGATTTTACCTGTATGGATCCATATGTTGAGGGGAAAAGGGTTGTGATGCTGGGAGAGAGCAGCCATGGAGTCGGGGATTTTTACACAGGCAAAATAAATATGATTAAGTATTTGCATAGTGTCCATGGATTTAATGTGGTTGTCATGGAGAGCGGTCTGCTTGAAGCGGTATTTTGCAGAAAGCTTTTGAAAGACCTCCCTGCTGAGGAGAAAATTCAGCATGGCCTTCTGGATATTTTTCATAATGAAGAAATGCTCCCTTTATTTCAGGAATCCTGGGCGAACCGCCTGCATATCGCCGGTATGGATATACAGCCCGCATACCCGCTGATATCGCAAAATATGCTGGAATGGCTCAAGTTTAATACAGATGAAGAAGTATATGCTTCCATTCATCAGGCAGAAACAGTATTTTTCAATATTGATGAGGAGATAAGGGGACAAACGAAAATAGCTAAGAAGGCTAAAGAAAAGATTCAAATGTGTATGGATCTATATCAGTCCAGTCTGGAGCTTTTTGAGAGCAGATTGAAGGAAGATGATATAGAAAAAGAAAGGAACCTTAAGGTTATAGGGCGGGGACTCAAGAACCGTTTGAAGTGGCTGGAAATCAATACAAAAAGCTGGATTGCTTCAGGAGTCATGCGGGGAACGTATATGTTCAGAAATCTGCAGTGGTTATTGGAAGAGTATTACAAGGGTGAAAAGGTCATTGTGTGGGCTCATAATTTTCATATTAGAAAAAGCAAAACAGTCACTTCTAAGCTGTTTGGTATCACGAATGTCGGACAGCAGCTATCAAAATGCTATGGCGATCAAGTTTACTCCATAGGTTATTATGCCGGAGAAGGTGAGCTTGCCTCCCTGCTTAGAGTGAACTTTCCCATTAATTTGTCTAAAAAACAGTTAGAAAGTTTACTTCTGGAAGCCTGTAGGCATGACAGTTTTGTGCCTTTATGTGAAAAGGGGCTTCCAAAGCGGAACTGGCTGAATCGGAGGTGGCGGCTCCTCGAAGCTGGCATGATAGGGCTGTTGCCTATTGCCATATATCCGCAAAAGCACTATGACGGCATCATGTTTTGCAGAAAGGTTAAGCCTCCTGCTTATTTTATGAATAGGCTCCTTTAGGCAAGGCATTCTAATTAAGAATGCTGGAAAAAGGAGAATGATGAACATGTACTTTTATAAAGAAGATTTAATTAATATGATTGTGCCGGATAAGCCGGATCCGCATGCGGCGAAAGTGCTGCAGGAGGCGTTGGGCGGGCAGTTTGGCGAAATGAGGACGCTGATGCAGTTTTCATTCCAGAGTGCAAATTTCAGAGGAAAAGCGAAGCAATATCGTGATCTGATCAGAGGTGTGTTTTTGGAAGAGCTAAGTCATGTTGAACTCGTTCAAACTACGATTAATCAGCTTCTAAATGATGCTGGCGGAAGTATGCCAGGCAATCAGGCTGAAGATGGGGCTCCATTGGACGATGTGATTCAAGGAGGAGCTAACCCTCATCATTTTATTATGGGGGCAAAGGCATCTCTTCCTGTCGATGCTGGCGGTAACCCGTGGAACGGATCCTGGGTATATGACCACGGCAACCTGGTGGCCAACCTCCTGAATAATGTCGTTCTTGAATCGACAGGTGTTCTCCAGAAATCAAGGATTTACGAGATGAGCAGCAATAAGACGCTAAGAGAGACGATTGCCTTCCTGATTGTCCGGGATAATGCCCATCAAAATGCATTCGCAAAAGCACTGGAAACGTTAGGAGTGGATTGGGGCAAAATATTCCCGATTCCTAATTACGATTTAAATAAATACCCTGAATGCCGAAAATATGTGGAAATGGGCTTCCACAATGCCCAGTTTAATTTCAGGCTTGATGATACCCGGATCGGTGAGGTTTTCCAGGGGACCACTCCAAGCAGAAATGGCGGAGACCTTGCCGTGGTAGAACCGCCAAAAGGCTATCCTGTTCCTGAAATGCCTGATATGCCAAATGAGCATGCCCCGGGTCTTTTTGATTTGAATAATTAGTTTTTTTCTTCTGGCGTCCTGAATATAGGACGCCATTTTATTATATATTTTTAAGGTTTCCTTCAGCAATTTTGGGGAATCTATAGTTATCGAATCAATGAAGAACATTTTTGCTGCAGAAAGGAGTGTCGCGGATGGAGTCCATTTGGCTCGAGTATGCCTGGGCATTATTGATATTAATTGGTCTGGAAGGATTGCTGTCGGCTGACAATGCTCTTGTCTTAGCCGTCATAGCGAAGCATTTACCGGAAGATCAGAAGAAAAAGGCAATTAATTATGGAATCATTATGGCTTTCGTTTTCCGGTTTGGTGCGCTTTTTGCCATTTCATTTATTGCAAACGTCTGGCAGATCCAGGCGATTGGAGCAGCCTATCTATTGTACCTTGGCTTAAAACATGTAATTAAGGCCAAGTTCGGAAAAGAAAACGAAAATATTCGTGAGGATGTGAAGGAAGAAGCGGCAGGGAAAGGATTTTGGCCAACTGTAGGGAAGATTGCATTAGCCGATCTTGCCTTTGCCATCGATTCGATTCTTGCTGCTGTTGCGCTGGCACTAGGTCTGCCGGATTCACCGCTTGACGATTTCGGCGGCATGGATGGCGGCCAGTTTATTGTAGTGGTTCTAGGCGGGATTGCCGGACTGATCCTGATTAAGTTCGCGGCTACCTGGTTTGTTAAACTCCTTGCTAAACGGCCGGCATTAGAAACAACTGCTTATGCGATTGTCGCCTGGGTTGGTGTCAAGCTTGCTGTTATTACACTTGCCCATGAGGATATCGGTGTCCTTGATCATCATTTTCCTCATAGTACAGGCTGGACATTGGTCTTTTATGGCGTATTGGTGGCCATTGCCCTGTTTGGCTGGTTTGCGCCGGGTAAGAAGCAAACTGAGGGTGAAGCTTTATAAAGAGAAATGCGTTGATCTTTGGATTAACGCATTTTTTTATGGACATAAAAAATGCAGCTAGTGCAGCTGTCTTTTTTTTATTGTGGAAAAAAATTTGAGATTGAATTAAGTATAAAAAATTACAGGTGATATTAAAAGAGTGCTAGTGATAACGCTTTCACGGGCTGGTAATAAAGTTATAATTTTTCCTGTAGGCAGGTAATTTTTATCCATTATAAAGGGGGAAAAAGAATGAAAAGAAAGTGGAAAGTCATTTCTCTTATGCTGACGGTTATGATGTTTGCGTTTATTGCAGCAGGATGCAGCCAGGGCACTGGCGGCGGAAGCAGTGAGGTAAGTGTCGGAATCGTTTTGCCAACGAAAGATGAGCCCAGATGGGTTCAGGATGAGCAAAGATTTAAAGATGCGTTAAAAGGAACGGAATATACAACTGAGATTTTGTTTAGCCAGGGATCTTCGGCTAAGGAAAAAGAAAATGTAGAGACATTGCTGAACAAAGGGATTGATGTGCTGATTATCTGTCCGCAAGATGGCGATGCAGCTGCTGCAGCGGTTGAGGCTGCGAAGAAAGATGGGGTAAAAGTCATATCCTATGACCGTTTAATTACCAATACAGATGCAATTGATTATTATGTAACATTTGACAGCCTTGCTGTAGGAGCTGCACAGGCACAATACCTGGCAGATAACGCAACGGGCAAGGACGTGCCTCTGTATCTATACGCAGGCGCTGCTTCTGATAACAATGCTTTCCTATTCTTCCAGGGAGCATGGAGTGTGCTTCAGCCTAAGATTGCAGATGGCACATTCAAGATTGCTAATTCAAGCGAAGCCGAAGCTTTGAAAGAGACAGCTGATCTGTCCCGTGACCAGCTAAGCAAAATCATTGGCCAGGTGACAACGAACTGGGATCCAAACGAAGCGAAGAACAAGGCACAAACGCATTTGACTGCAGCTTCTGACGATATGAAGGGCGATGTGGCAATTCTTGCTCCGAACGACGGAACGGCCCGTTCCATTGCAGATGTTTTTGGAACTGACAGTGCAGTATCCAGCTATCTTGTAACAGGTCAGGATGCAGAGAAGGCTTCCATTCAATACGTTATTGATGAAAAGCAATCCATGACAGTATTCAAGGATGTTCGTACTCTCGTGAAAGATGCAATGGGCATGGCGATCGATATCCTTGAAGACAAAGACCCTGAGACAACTGGTTCTTACGACAACGGCAAGATTGAAGTAAAAGCAAAGCAAACAGATGTAATCGTTGTCGACAAAGATAACGTGAAAAAAGAACTGATTGATTCTGAATACTATAAAGCGGATGAATTTACAGGACTTTAATCAATAAAGGAGGAGAAATAGTGATAGATGCTTCTATCACTATTTCTCCTTCTGATAGCTGTTTGGCTAGGGGGAATCATAATGAACGATAATATTTTGGAAATGCACGGGATTTCCAAGGAATTTACAGGTGTCAAAGCGCTCAGCAATGTCAATTTCAAAGTGGAGAAAGGTGAGATCCACTGCTTGATTGGTGAAAACGGAGCAGGTAAATCCACACTGATGAAGGTGCTCAGCGGCGTATATCCATATGGCACATATGAGGGTGACATTGTATTTGAGGGCAGTGTGCAGCAATTCAACAAGATCAGTGACAGTGTAAAAGCAGGAATCGTCATTATCTACCAGGAACTTGCATTGTTTCCGGATCTCACAGTCTATGAAAATATCTTCGCGGGCAATGAAATTAAGCAAGGTGGAATTGTCGATTGGAACCGGACCATTGCTGAAGCTAATAAAATGCTGGATAAGGTTAAGCTCGATGTGAATCCAGAAACGCTCGTAAAAGACCTGAGCGTTGGAAAACAGCAATTAGTTGAAATTGCCAAAGCTTTAAGCAAGGACGTGAAAATGCTTATCCTGGATGAGCCGACTGCAGCACTTAATGAGGATGACAGCGAAAATCTTCTAGATTTGTTAGGGGAGCTGAAAGAGCAGGGAATTACCTGCATCATGATCTCCCATAAGCTGAAAGAAGTCATCTCGATTGCAGATAAAGCGACTGTGCTTCGTGACGGCCAAACCATTTGTACCCTGGACGCCTCAAAAGGAGAAATCTCTGAAAATGTCATTATTAAAAACATGGTCGGCAGGGAGATTGAAGATATTTATCCAAAGAGGCCGAACAAAACATTTGGCGATCCTGTTCTTGAGCTTCGCAGCTGGTCCGCGTATGCTGTGCATTTGGGCAGGCAGGTTGTAAAAGATGTTAATTTTCATGTTAAGAAAGGAGAAATTGTCGGGATTGCGGGCTTGATGGGGTCAGGCAGGACAGAACTTGCCCTGAGTATTTTCGGAAATCCAAAATCTTATAAACTACACGGCGAACTATTGGTGGATGGCGTTCCAAAAACGCTGAAGCATCCGAGTGACGCCATCAGGTCAGGGATTGCGTACGTGACGGAAGACCGAAAAGGGGACGGCCTGTTTTTAATACAGGATATTAAAAACAACATTTCTGCGGCAAACCTCAAACGGATTGCTGTAAATGGAGTGATTAATGATAACGAAGAAGTAAAGGAAACAATGGAATATAAAAAGTCCATGTATATTAAAGCATCTTCCCTTGAACAGGTTGTCGGCAATTTGAGCGGGGGGAACCAGCAGAAAGTGTCCCTGGGCAAATGGCTATTTGTCGGGCCGAAATTGCTGATCCTGGACGAGCCGACGCGGGGCATTGACGTTGGCGCTAAATTCGAGATTTATACGATTATGAATCAATTGATCGAGGAAGGTATGAGCATCATTATGATTTCTTCAGAACTGGGTGAGGTTCTGGGGATGAGCGATCGTGTCTATGTCATGGCGGAAGGCCAAATTAAAGGCGAGCTGTCGATTGAAGAAGCAAATCAGGAAAGCATCATGCAGCTTGCTACGCAATAGGAGGTTAAACTAATGGAATTTATTAACGAAGCGAAAACGCTATTTAAAGATAATATCCGTGACTATGGCATGTACATTGCCTTATTCGTGATTATGCTCACCTTCACCATGATGACTGACGGTCTGTTTATGTCTTCGCGAAATATAAGCAATCTGCTGGATTCAACGGGATATATCGCTGTCCTTGCAGTGGGGATGACGCTGGTTATCGTGATCCGGCACATTGACCTCTCAGTCGGGTTCGTCGCTGGATTTTTGGGAGCGATTGCTGCGATTCTCCTGACGGGAATGGGAGTAGCGTTTTATATCACCATTCCGATTATCCTGGTGATGGGTATTTTTGTCGGGCTATTCAATGGCCTTTTAGTTGCAAAGTTTGGTATCCCATCCTTCGTAGCTACTCTTGCAGGAATGCTGATCTTTAGAGGTGCACTCCTTCAGGTAACAGAGAAGACCGGGACCATTATCGTCAAGGATGATGGATTTAATGCAATCGGAAACGGATTCATTCCTTCGATTATGCAAGTGAATGGACTGCATCTCCTGACACTGATTCTGGGTGTACTGGCCATATTGCTGTATATATACAGTGAAATTTCCACGCGGAAAAACAAGATCAACTATCAATTCGAGGTAGTGTCAAAAGGGATTTTTATTGTCAAATTAGTTTTTGTTTCTGCAATCATTTCCTATATTACCTGGATCCTGGCAGGCTACAATGGATTTTCCTGGACGGTTGTCATTATGCTTTTAGTGGTTGTCATCTATCACTTTCTGACAACGAAAACCGTTCTTGGCAGACATATATATGCTGTGGGAAGCAATCCGGAAGCGGCACATCTGAGCGGAATCAATGTAAATAAAATTACGTATATAGTATTCGGTTCAATGGGGATGCTGGCAGCTCTTTCCGGCATATTATTCACCTCACGTCTTCAGTCAGCGACTACAACAGCTGGGACATTATTTGAACTCGATGCCATTGCAGCTGCTTATGTCGGCGGGGTTTCTTCTGCAGGGGGCGTGGGCAAAATCACTGGTGCCATTATCGGTGCTGTAGTCATGGCCTCTTTATCAAGCGGCATGAATCTGCTCGGGGTAGGGGTTTCCCTCCAGTATATGATCCGCGGAGGCGTATTGGCGGGTGCTGTGATTTTTGATGTCATGACCCGGAAGAAGAGAGGGTAGATTACCAGTTTCCTGCATTAGCAGTTTCGAAAATGGGGCATCCGGCAAAAGGATGCCCTTAAAATGCAGGTGGGCAGCATTTCCTAAAGCACCGATTATCCTCCTGTTAACAGCAGAAAATCCTCTCTCTTTCTAACTCTTCTATAAGCCTTAAAAAGGTGATATGATTAAAATTATTTAGCTGTTCATACTTAGGAAACGGAGATACAGCCTTGCGTAAAACGGGTATTTTAGTATTTTGTCTTACATGTATCGTCCTTGGTTATTTTACATTTACGCTATCAAAGAAAGCGTTTACATCCGAGTGGGACCTCCCAGCTGCATCAGATGGCCAGGAAGCGAAATATCGGCTTGTCCTGATAACGCAGGAATTAGAGACCCCTTTCTGGGATAAGGCAGGTATTGCTGCACAGGAACAAGCACGGAAGGATGGGGCAAGCCTGGAAGTCTGGGGAAGTTATGGAAAGAATCAAGAGGAATTTTTGAAAAAGTTAGAGATAGCCATTCAATCAAAAGTGGACGGCATCATTGTTCAGGGTCTGGACACTCAGGAATTCAAAGATTTAACAAAGATAAAAGCAGCTTTTTATGGAATCCCGATTATTACGGTGGCCAATGACGTGGCCAAATCTGAAAGTTTGAGAAAAACGTACGTCGGCTCGGATCAATATCTGGCCGGGCAGTTAATTGCGAAACAGCTTCTTGACGATATGGGCCATAAAGGAAAAGTCATTCTCATGGGTGACAAGCATAAAGAGTTTTATCAGCGGCAGCGCCTTGATGGCATTCATGAAGTACTGAAGGATTATCCAAATATCCAGACAGTCTATGCGGAAACGACTGATGTTAGGGAGGAAATTATCGCTGCCACTCAGAACATGCTGAATCAAAATCCGGATACTGATAGTTTTATAGCTATTAAGGCAAATATAGCCGGAGCGATGATTCAGGAAATTGGAAGGCGATCACAGGTAGAACCTTATTATATCTATTCTTTTGACGATGGTCCGGATTCAATATCTTTGCTTACTCAGGGGAAACTTGATGGAATCATTGAACAGTCTCCTGAAAAGATGGGAAGCCTCAGTGTAGAGCTGATTTTGAAATGGCTTAGGGATGAAGAAGTGCCGCTGAAATCTGAAGGCTATCTTACCGATATCAGGATATTAAAGGCGATGGAAAAGCAATGAACAAAATTCATAAGAAAATCTGGACACTCACGACTGTGATTCTATTGATTATGGCAGCCATATGGATCACACTCACCTATTATAATCAGAAAACTCAGAATCAATATAATGAAATTCTTCAGCGGTACCTTCGAATGAATGAAGTTACAAGAACAAGCCAGCAGATGATTGCAGACTTGAATAACTACTTCATCACGCCTATTCCCGAAAATCTGGACAAACTGAACAAAAGTAGGAGAAAAATAGAAAATGCAAAAAGGGAAGTTTCATATCTTCGAAATTCAGAAAATGATTTCGCTTTGACAAATTATATGAATTTGATTGACAGCCTGGTTGAGACAACTGACCGCTCCCTTCTTTATTTTAATGAAAAGGAGACAGAGGATTCGGCAAAGGAATTCTCAAAAGCGACGCGCATCTCGATGTATATCTCCGAGATGACGCTGACGCTGATTGATAGTGAACTGAATACGTATGAACGGCTTTACCGGGGGATTATTGACCAGTCCGAAGAAATCAAAAAACTGGGGATTTGGCTGATGCTGATGATCACCTGCCTCTTAATGTTCTTAACCTATGGCTTTTCCTTAAGCATTACGAAGCCTGTACAGAAGCTGACCCAGGCAGCCAATGAGTTATCGAGGGGCAGATTTCACTTGCCGATAAAGGTTGATTCGAATGATGAAATTGCTTTTCTTGCCCAGACCTTTGACCGGATGCGGATTAATATCAATAACCTAATTTCAGAGATCCAGCATAAGGCGCAGCTGGAGCATGAGCTGCAGGAAAGCAAGTTATTGCTGAAGGAAAGCCAGCTCTTGAACCTGCAAAGCCAGATTAATCCTCATTTTTTATTTAACACATTAAATACCCTTTCCAAGAAAGCCTATCTGGAAGGCTCTCATGAAACCAGCGACCTGCTTGTTAGTGTTGCCGGCCTGCTGCGCTATAACTTAAAAAGGCTTGATAGGCCAGTAACACTTAGAGAAGAAGTGATGGTCCTGCAGCAATACATGGATATTCAAAAAGCCAGATTTACAGATCGCCTGCATTTGAAAATGTCAATAGATGAAACGTGTCTGAATGTGGACATTCCGGGTCTCACACTGCAGCCGATCATCGAGAATGCCGTCAACTATGCAGTCGAGCCAAGAGAAGATGGGGGAATTATCTGGTTTCGCATTCAGGACGGAAATGACTGTGTGATTATAGAAGTGGAAGACGATGGTCCAGGTATTGAGGAATTTAAAATTAAACAGATTCTTCAAGGGCAGTTCATTCAAAAAGATGGAAACTCTACGGGCATAGGGTTTACCAATGTTGTCAGGCGTTTGCGCCTTTTTTACGGCAATGAAGATGTCATGAACATTGAGAGCAGTGCTGCCGGCACAAAAGTAGTAATAACAATACCGAAAGATAGGAGGGGGGCAGCATGACAAGACTCCTGATCGCGGATGATGAACAAATTGAACGGGAAGGACTGGAAGTGATTCTGCAAAAGGCCTTTCCTGGCGTTGAAATCATCCAGGCCAAAAATGGAAAGATGGCCGTTCAATTGGCTAAAGCGTTTAACCCTGATTTAATCCTGATGGACATTCAGATGCCAGGGCTGAATGGCCTGGAAGCTATTAAGCAAATCAGTGAAGCCGATCCGCATATTAAATTTATTATGATTACAGCATTCGATACATTCGATTATGCCCGGCAGGCGATAAAGCTTGGGGTCAAGGATTATTTACTGAAGCCAAGCAAGATAACGGAAATTGAAGCAACAGTTGGGAAGGTGCTTGAACAGATTGAGGAAGAGCGGAGATTCCGTGAAATGACGAAGCTTCAGCAGGATGCGCTGCAAAAGGCTCTTCCGGTCATTGAGACGGATGTAGTGACACAGCTGCTGTTCGATCATGTCCATGAAGTTCATCTGGATATGCTGGTGGAAATGCTCGATATTCGCTCAACAGATGAACAGTTTGTCATGAGCATCCTGCTCCCTGATGGACAAGAACACCTCTATACCTCGGTCAAAGAGAAGGTCAGGCTAGCAGGCAGTGCATGGGTAGGTGCACTATATGGCCGCCAGCTTCCCATCATCGTTTTTAGGAAAAAACAGCAATCATTCCGTTCACAGGCCATATTTATAGCCGGAGAAATTCTGTCTCTTGCGAAAAAAGGCTTATCAGAAGGCTGGTTCGTCGGGATTGGGAACGCTTGTGGATCAATGCAGTCCATCCGTCAGTCCTATCAGGAATCTCTTATTGCCACCCTGGATTCAACCCTCCCTGTTAAATACCGATTTTATTCCGATGTGCCAGTGCTTAGCGCAGGGGAAGATCTGCAGCTGACCAAAGAGCGGGAAAAACAGTTTTTCGATCAAGTCAGGCTTGGTAAATGGCAGCAAATCAGCTTAAGTGTAATGGAAATGATCCAGCGATGTGAAACAGAAAGGGAAGGGGTGATTCAAGCGCAGCAGCGGGTGCTGCAGCTGCTCTGGATTGCTTCACGTGTAATGAGTGAGATAGGGGTTGAAGCTCCTGCGCCATTGTTTGCGTATCAAACCCAGGATTTCCGGCAGCTGCGCGCTGAAACGAGTCAATTGGTAAAGCAAATGAAGAAGGCGTATATGGAGCATTACGACAGGCTGGAAGCGGATACTATCCACCAGCTGAAACAATATATTACCGAACATTCCCACGAGGATATTTCTCTTGAAGCATTGGGTAGGAAAGTGGAGCTAAGCCCGATCTATATCAGTAAAATGTTCAAGGAGAAACTCGGGATAAATTATATCGATTTCCTGACTGAATGCCGTATTGAAAAAGCAAAGAAGCTGATGGCGGATCACGGAAAAAGCCTGAAAGAAATCACCTTTGAAGTGGGCTATCATGAACCGAACTATTTCAGCAAGGTTTTCAAAAAAATGTGCGGCCAGTCACCGACGGAATTCCGCAAAACCCTTCTGGGAAAAAAAGAATGATGGAAGAAAAAGGGGCAAAACAGATGGATAGGATTCAATGGAAGCTGACTCTGGCTGCGCTGTTTCTGGTTTGCCTCCTGTCAGCCTGCCAAACGGAAACAGCACTCAAAAAAAATCCCAGGAAAGCAATTCCTTCTGCAGGCGAAGTGCAAGTAAGAGGGGATGGGGAGAAAGCCGTTAAGATCGGCTTTTCAATGGATACTTTATTGGAAGAGCGCTGGCTGAAGGATAGAGATTTGTTCAAAGAGGCCGTAGAAGAACTCGGAGCCGAAGTGGAGATCATGGCTGCGAATGGGGATGATGCGGTCCAAATATCACAGGCAGAAACATTGATTAAACAGGGGGTCGACCTGCTGGTTGTCGTTCCACATAATGCTGAAGCCACCGCTTCGATCGTCAAAAAAGCTCACGAGGCAGGCATCAAAGTCATCTCATATGACCGGCTAGTGAAAAATGCCGATATCGACTTATATATATCCTTTGATAATGAAAAGGTTGGAGAGCTGCAGGCAAGGGCCATCACCAAACTGGTTCCTAAAGGGAAGTATGTGTACATTGGCGGAGCAATCACTGACCATAATGCCCATTTATTTAAACGAGGAGTCTTTAACGTGCTTCAGCCTTTAATTGAAAAAGGCGATATACAGATTGTATATGATCAGTGGTCCAGAGATTGGACGCCTGCGAATGCATTTGTAAATATGGAAGAGGCTCTTAAAGCCAACCAAAATCAAATAGATGCCGTGATCGCAGCCAACGATGCTACCGCAGGCGGAGCCATCCAGGCACTGGCAGTGCAAGGGCTGGCAGGGAAAATTCCTGTAGCAGGACAGGATGCTGAGCTTGCCGCTGCCCAGCGGATCATCAGAGGTACCCAGACGATGACGGTATACAAACCTATCGGCACGCTCACCAAAGAAGCTGCTGAACTAGCGGTCAGGATGGCGAAGGGAGAAAATATAGAAGCAAGCCGAAAAATTAATAATGGAAAAATCGAGGTGCCCTCGGTCCTTCTTTCGCCAATTGCTGTCGATAAACACAATATGGATCGTACCATTATTGCAGATGGGTTTCATTCCAGAGAAGAAGTTTATAAGTAGGGACGATAGGACATGTACACATTCCCGGCCCCAACTGGGACGAGGAACCTGTCCTAATGTCCCTATTGCATGAACGGGTCTGCGCTGGTATGATTAATATAATTAAAATGAAATGGAGGTTTTCCTGTTGACAGCATCAATGAGATTAAGAAACCCGCTTTTCAATCGTTAATTGAATACGTTTGAAGGCTCTGCCTATGTTCAGAGCAACGGGATTGGTCTGTCTATTTAAGGAAACCTAAATTTAACGGTTATTTTTAAAGAGGAGATGAATTTCTCCTCTTTTTTGCTGTCTTTAGAAATAGAATGTATAGAGCGGATTAATCAACTGAATATAGGCAAAGCTTGTTTTTATTAACTAATATAGAAATGAGTGATTAGACAATGAGTACAAAAAATCCTAATCTGCAGGAGAATTGGCTTAAGAATATTATTCTCTTTTTAAGCAGTCAGACGATCTCGCTGTTTGGATCGTCCCTCGTTCAATACGCCATTATGTGGCATATTACCTTAACGACAGAATCTGGTTTGATGATGACGCTCTACATCATATGCGGTTTTATTCCGACCTTCTTTTTATCACCGGTCGCGGGTGTCTGGGCAGACCGGTATAACCGGAAAATGCTGATTATTTTAGCAGATGGTCTTATTGCCTTTTCAACACTGATTCTCGCTATCCTCTTTTTTATGGGTTATGAATCCATTTGGCTTCTATTTGTCATGGCAGCGATCCGTGCCCTTGGAACAGGGATTCAGACTCCTGCTGTCGGGGCGATTCTGCCTCAGATTGTCCCGAAGGATAAGCTCACAAAGGTAAACGGAGCAAACGGAAGCATTCAAGCCGTTATCATGTTTGTCTCGCCAATGGTCAGTGCTGCTCTGCTGGCAATGTCATCACTTGAAATCATCTTTTTCATCGATGTCATCACAGCAGCGATTGCCATTGTTACACTGATGACTTTTGTCAAAATTGCTGTGCACGAAAAGGCCACGGCCAAACAGACTACGAGCTACTTCAGCGACTTTAAAGAAGGTCTGCAATATGTAAACAGCAATCCATTTCTGAAAAAGTTCTTCCTGTTCTTTGCTGTCTTCTTCGTGCTGATGGCGCCTGCCGCCTTTTTGACGCCGCTGCAGGTTACCCGCACCTTTGGCGGAGATGTATGGAAGCTGACAGCCATTGAAATTGCTTTTTCAGTCGGCATGATGATTGGCGGAGGAATCATTGCTTCCTGGGGAGGCTATCCAAATAAAATTAAAACGATGACCCTCGCCAGTCTCATCATGGGAATATGCACTTTGGCGCTTGGCATTGTCCCGGTCTTCTGGATCTATTTAGTGTTCATGGCCTTGTTCGGTGTGGCGATGCCAATATTCAACACGCCAACTACTGTCATGCTGCAGGAAAAAATTGAAGAGAACTATTTAGGCAGGGTGTTTGGAGTCATGGGGATGATCTCCACCTCCATGATGCCGATCGGCATGCTGATATTTGGACCAATTGCAGATATCATTGCCGTCGAATGGCTTCTTGCTGGAACAGGGGCATTCATTATCCTATTAGCATTCATATTAGGGCGGGATCAGGTGCTTCTTGAAGCGGGGAAGCCAGCGCTGAGTGAATCGTAAGATATCTTTTATAATGGAGCTGTCATATGGGCAGCTCCATTTTTTTAGTTAGTTGAACAAGGAACGTCAGTCATGAAGGAGAATATTTATACTAAACATGTTTGGGGGGAGCTGGAATATGAGACAAATAATCGCTCTTGGAGGCGGGGGATTCTCTATGGAACCGGAGAATCCATTATTAGATGAATATATTTTGCGGCAGTCAGGAAAAGAAAATCCTAAAATCTGTTATATTCCTACGGCTACAGGAGATTCCGACATTTGCATCAAGTGGTTTTATGACTTTTTTGAAAATCAGAAGTGCCAGCCGTCCCACTTATCTTTATTTAAGCCGCCAACAAGAGATATAGAGGGGTTTATACTGGATAAAGATATCATCTATGTTGGAGGCGGAAATACGAAGAATTTATTGGCTTTATGGAAAGAATGGGGACTAGATAAGATTTTAAGAAAGGCATGGGGCCAAGGGATCGTATTAGCCGGCATCAGCGCAGGATCCATTTGCTGGTTTGAAGAAGGGGTTACGGATTCATATGGCGATAAACTGGAGCCCTTAACATGCCTGGGCTTCTTAAAAGGAAGCAATTGCCCTCATTACGATGGGGAAGCGGAAAGAAGGCCTGCCTATCATGAGCTTTTGGCTTCTGATAAAATAAAGCCTGGAATTGCAGCGGATGATGGAGTGGCTATCCACTTTATTGAGGAAGAGGTCAGCCGAATCGTAAGTTCAAGACCCAACGCCAGGGCCTATAAGGTCTATTACGATAAAGAAGTAAAAGAGATTGAACTGAAAACAGAATACTTGGGGTCTTGAGGCGCACAAGTGAAGTTAACATTATTAAAATGGAAGGAAGTGCTTAAAGATGGATTTACAAACGGTTATGCAGGAGCTCGAAGCTCTCAGCAAGGAACGGACCAAGAAAATGTACATATCAAACGGCGCGCGCGAGCCGCTTTTTGGAGTGGCAACAGGTGCAATGAAGCCAATCGCCAAAAAAATTAAAAGAAATCAGCCTTTGGCAGAGGAGCTATACGCTACAGGGAACTACGATGCCATGTACTTTGCAGGCATCATTGCAGATCCAGAAGCCATGACCGAAGCGGATTTTGACCGCTGGATGGATGATGCATATTTTTATATGCTGTCCGATTATGTGGTGGCCGTTACATTAGCTGAAGCAGATATTGCACAGGCTGTTGCCGATAAATGGATCGAAAGCGGGGAAGAGCTGCGGATGTCAGGGGGCTGGAGCTGCTACTGCTGGCTTTTGGGGAATCGTCCGGACGCTGAATTTTCCGAAGAGAAACTGGCCAAAATGCTTGATAAAGTGAAAGACACCATCCACGATTCTCCGGAGCGTACAAAATCCGCCATGAATAATTTTGTCTATACAGTGGGTGTTTCTTATTTGCCGCTCCATGAAAAAGCAGTTGAGACAGCGAAAGCCATCGGGCCGGTAGAAATGAAGCGGGACAAGAAAAAAAGCAGTTTCCTGCACGCCTCAGAAAATATCCAGAAGGAAGTAGATAGAGGGAAGCTTGGCTTTAAACGAAAATATGTAAGATGTTAAACAATCAGTGATACTGGAATGGATGGGGCAATGAACCTGTTCCTTTGTCCCCAGACCATGTTATAATGAGGAACTTAGGAATTATGAGTAGTGCTCATGGTGGAACGGATGCCCAGAAAAGCCTCCGTCTAGTGATTAAATATGGAGGTGTGTAGTATGAATAAACGATGGACAATCAGTAAAATTAATGAATTTGTTGAGAAAAATTCAGATAGTAAGCTGTTATCGACGGAATATCATGGTTTTTCTCAAAAACTGCTTTTTAAATGTGCATGCGGCAGTGAGTTTGAAAAAACATTTACGAAATTTAAAAATAATCACCAGCGTAAATGTGATGTGTGCCAGCCGCCTAAAGCATCACGCTAAACGAATATAAGGAAATAAACGAAGTGCCGATTTCAATTTAAAGAAATTGGCGCTTTTTCTTTTAACAAGCTTCCTCTTTGTTCCGGAAAGAAGTTGACTGAAGCAAGTAAATTAATTATTATATTTGACAAAGGCAACTATATTCCGAGGAGTGATTTCTTTGTCCATGATCCCGTTTGAGGAAAGAATCAGTGCTGTTCGCCATTTTAACCGTTTTATGACCAGACAAATAGGAGCTTTGCGGGAAGGGTTACTACATAGCCCCTATTCACTGACAGAATCCAGAATCCTGTTTGAAATCGCCACTAACGAGGACCCTGCAGCATCAAATTTAACTCAAGAGCTGGGTTTAGATGCAGGCTATTTAAGTCGAATATTAGCCCGATTTGAAGAGAAAGGCCTTATAAAGAAAGAACGTTCTGCTAAAGATGCCAGGCAGCGCATTTTAAAGCTTACGCCAGAGGGAGAAAAAGCTTTTTCTAAACTAAATGAACGTTCATACAATGAAATAGCGGATCTTCTTGGGAAATTATCGGAAAGTGAACAGCAGCAATTAATTAACGCTATGAAAACCGTTGAAGGACTGATCAGCAAGAATGAAAGCCTAAAATTTTCAGGCCCGTATTTTCTTCGTCAGCATGAACCTGGTGATATGGGGTGGGTTGTACACAAGCATGGTCTTTTGTATTCACAAGAATTTGGATGGGATGAGAGATTTGAAGCTCTTGTATCTCAAATTGCAGCGGACTTTATAATCAACTATAATCCTAAGCGGGAACGCTGCTGGATTGCCGAAATGAACGGAGAAATAGTGGGTTCTATTTTTGTTGTAGAAGGAAGTGAGGATACAGCTAAGCTTCGTCTATTAATAGTAGACCCAAAGGCGAGAGGAATGGGCCTTGGTTCACAATTGGTTGAAGAATGCATAAACTTTTCCAAACAAGCAGGATATAAGAAACTCGTTCTATGGACAAACAGTGTTCTTAAAGAAGCGCGGCATATCTATCAGAAAAAGGGATTTCAGCTTGTTAAGGAGGAAGAACATCATAGCTTTGGGCACGAATTAGTTGGAGAAACGTGGGAACTGCTGCTTTAAGGGACACGGGGACAGGTACACTGTCCCTTTTGCTGATCTTTCAGAGAAATTGTGTCCCCCTCAGGTCATTGGATTAATAAAAAGCCTCCATTCAAATTGAATGGAGGCTCATAGAAGGAACCGGGATTACGGATGAATGGCCGTCGGCCTCCAGTAGCCATGGTTGGTTATTGGTTACGGATGAAGTTGTAATGGGTCATGGATAATCGGTTTGCCATTGCCATTACAAGGTACCTTTGTACACAATAGGAGGGTGTTCCTTCTATGCCTTGAAGCAGAGTCTCACCACTTCAAGGTCTAGAAATACTTTTCGCTGTCAAACTCTAATTCTATCAAATAATTCTTGTTATTGATTAAGTTGGACAGACGATTCGCCTGGCGTTCGGCTTCCAGGCCCTTTAATCGGTACTGCTCCGGATCAAATAGCGCCATTTTCACCATCGACACGTTTTCCGACACTGTATAAAGGAATTCCTCTCTGGCTGCTGTGCCATATTCCTTGAATTTGCGGGCCTTTGCCCGATATTGGGTGGCAAGCTCAATTGCTTCTACGATTGGCAATGATTCATTGTTAAAGGTGATGTCATTTTCAATATTGGCTTTATATACAAGCTTATCCAGCAGTCTCATGTCTTTACGGACTTCATCCATCTCTTTTTCCACCATACCAAGCGATCTTGGCATTTCAGGAAGCTTGCTGCCTTTTTCAATATCGGCAAATGCTACACGGTCCATTTCTTCTTCTAACTCGTGAATTCGTTTAGCCAGAACACTTTTTAATTTTACTGCTTCAGCCAGGGTAAGTTTTTGCATGCCTGAATCTGCTCCTTTAATAGATTCGTTCTTAGTATTATTATATAGTCGGGAGTAATATATTGGAAGGAATAGCTTTCTCCTTGACTCTCAGGGGCGTCTAGAAAGGTAAATAAAATTAGTATTCAAGCTCAACGAGGAACCTTGTAAAGACAGTCTGCTGAAAAATTACATCTCTGATAAAGGGAAGGTTGTTTTCGGTTAATTTTAATGATATATTTCCAATAATAAACTTATTAAAGACCTTTAATAAGTTTATTATTGAATACTTTTTAAATCTGTTTAATAAGTATGATTTGCAGGTGGTGAGAATAATGAAGACTGCTCCAAAAGCTTTAAGCCTGGGCATCCTTTCTGGTATTCGCAGATCACTTTTAGACCTGGGAAGTGCAACCAAAGTTGAACTAAGTGATAAATTGGGAATCAGTTTTCCGACGATAAGCAAGTTCCTTTCACAGATGGAGAAGGATGGGGAAATTCTGTCGTCGGGACTGGATGAATCCAGCGGCGGGAGAAGAGCGAAAAGATATACATACAATCCTGACTATATGCTGGGCCTGGCAATTTTCTTAGAGAAGACAGAGACGAATTATGCCATTTTTAATTGTGCGGGAGAAGTGAAGGAACAAGGAACCCTTCAAAGTGTATTGACTGACGGCGGGCTGAATTTATTAACGGGCTCGATTGAAAAATTATTGGCGGATAAACAAGCAATCCGGTCGCTTGCCATTGGGGTGCCGGGTTCCGTTAAGAATGGGCGGATCTTTTATATACCCGGCTATGAACAGTTTCAAGACTTCGATATTAAAGGATATTTTGAGAATTTCTTTTCGATGCCAGTTGTTGTAGAGAACGACATGAATGCTGCAGTTCTTGGATATCACCATTCTAAGGGGATAAAAGATCATCAATCCCTTGTGTATTTATATTCCGGTCAAAATGGTCCTGGTGCGGGATTTATGATCAACGGGGATGTTGTGCGGGGAAACACTTTTTTTGCCGGGGAAGTTTCATTTGTTCCTCAATATGATGACCGAAACTTCCGCGAAGCCTTGGAAAATGGATTCAGTCATAAAGAGGTGCTGATATCCAGAGATAATCAGGTTGATGCTATCAGCAGATTAGTAGCCTCAATTACGGCTATCATTAATCCTCATACGTTCATCTTCTGCAAAGATGAAGTGGAAGAGACCCTGGTAGAAAAAATTGCAGCAGCAAGCTCAGAATACATCCCGGCAGAACATCTGCCCATTCTGGCAATAAGTGATTGGAAACAGGACTATTTATACGGATTGCAGAGTCTGGGGCTGGCGCTTATGCTTGAGTCGCCTGAAAAATATATCAGAAAATAGGTGAGGCTGAAGCATGGCAACAATCCTTTTGGTGATCATATATTTGGCTTTTATTAGTCTGGGTCTGCCGGATTCAGTGTTAGGGGCGGTATGGCCTGTCATGCAGGCAGACTTAGGCGCCCCGCTGGAGACTGCCGGATGGCTTTTTATGACAATAGCTGGCGGTACAATCATCTCGAGCTTAGGTAGCGGAAGAATACTCAAACGGTTTGGAACTGGGAAGGTATCTTTTTTCAGTACGTTAATGACTGCTGCCGCGTTACTTGGCTTTTATTTTGCTCCATCGGTTTATTGGCTGTTTCTATGTGCCATACCTCTCGGATTGGGGGCAGGTGCAATTGATGCAGGATTAAACGATTATGTTGCTGCGCATTATAAAGCACATCACATGAGCTGGCTGCACAGTTTCTGGGGAGTCGGAGCCACTATTGGCCCGATCATCATGGCCCAGTATATAGCAGGGGGGAACTCCTGGAGCAATGGGTATTTTGCCATTGCAGGAATACAATTTGTGCTGGCAATCATCCTTTTGCTGACTTTGCCTTTATGGAATAAAGGAAAGAAAAATAATAAAGCTTTAGTTGGAGAGGCGGAGGAATCAGAAGAAAGAGTGGATCATGCTGAAATTGTAAAACCGCTCCAAATCAAAGGAGTTAAATTAGCTTTATTATCCTTCTTGTTTTATTGCGGGGCAGAAGCCACGATGGGGCTCTGGGGAAGCAGCTTTCTGGTAAGCATGAAGGGCCTGCCGGCAGCGGAGGCTGCCCAATGGGTTTCCTTTTATTTCGCAGGCATTACAATTGGCAGATTTATTACTGGTTTCATTACGTTTAAAGTGAATAATCGTACTCTCATTCGGATGGGGCAAATTCTTGCACTTGCTGGTGCCATCCTTCTTTTCCTGCCATTTACATCCGTTTTCGCGCTTGCAGGCTTTGTTTTGGTTGGATTAGGATTGGCACCAATCTTTCCGTGTATGCTGCACGAAACGCCAGCGCGTTTTGGGAAGAAGCATTCCCAGACCATCATGGGTTATCAAATGGCTGTTGCATATACAGGCAGTACCTTTCTGCCGCCTGTTCTAGGCTTCATTGCCTCTCATTCAACAATTGGGATTTTCCCGTTATGTATTGTTCTTCTTGCTGCAGCAATGTTCTTAAGTTCTGAAAAACTGAACCGCCTGCTGAATAAGAAAGAGATTAATAGCTCTGAGGATGTTACCTTTAGCACAAATAGATAAATTTGAAAGTAGGCCATTAAAATGAAAACAGAAAAAGAGAAAATGCTGGCTGGAGAAATGTATGATCCTGCTGATCCGGTATTACTAAAGGAGCGCGAAGAAGCAAGGGGAAAGGTCAGAATTTATAATCAAACTCTGGAGACTGAAGGAGAAAAAAGGACAAAATTATTAAAGGAACTGCTCGGTTCAACCGGGAAAAACGTTTATATGGAGCCAAATATCAGATTTGATTACGGTTATAATACGCATGTAGGAGAAAACTTTTTCGCGAACTTCGACTGCACTATTTTAGATGTCAGTGAAGTTCGTTTTGGAGATAATTGCATGCTTGCACCCGGAGTGCAAATTTATACGGCAACACACCCGCTTCATCCTGCTGATCGCAATTCAGGCAGAGAATACGCAAAGCCGATCATGTTTGGAAACAATGTATTGATTGGCGGAAGTGCCGTAATCAATCCAGGTGTAACAATTGGGGACAATGTTGTTATCGCTTCAGGTGCAGTTGTTACGAAAGATGTGCCTGATAATGTAGTAGTTGGCGGAAATCCAGCTAAGATAATTAAACAAATTGAGCTTTGAATTCTCCTAAAGCATCAATAAAAAGAAAAGCCAATTCCCATTGCGGAATTGGCTTTTCTTATGTTTCAAGGTGCAGGGAAACTGACTTTATTTTTCAAGCTTCCGTTACTACAGTGGTTTTTGCATGAATATGGCGTTATTGCTCATTAGAAGTGCTGCTCCCATGAATCTCCTCAACACGAATAATATTGCTCATCTAAGATAAAACTTTTAAATAAAAACATTGGAGGAAAGACATGAGAGAAAAGAAAGAAAAGCAGCTCGAGAATATCCAAAAAAATGCTCAGGATTTATATGAAATAAGCAATACTGAATACGGACTTGAATCAGTTGCTGAAGGCTGTGATTTCGCTGAGGGGGAAAAGGATACACCGCCCAATTGTGGAGAGTTATAGGGTAATGGCCTAGTGTTTGGGATTGATCTGAAACAGGCATTCAAAAGGAAGGCTGCGATTTAGCAATAAACATACAAAGTGAACAGGTAAAGACCGAATGAAATAGTAAGCATGAATTACAAAGTATAAAGAAGAAGGAGAGCAATGGATTTGCACAATGCTCTTCTTCTTTTTTAGTATTATTGTTAAGGTAATCCGGTAACAGGTATTTAGGTTCCAGCAAGGATAGAAGAAGCTAAAAACCCCAGCCATTGTAGAGGGCCACGCATGTAGGTTATTGATCCTTCTCTTGTTTCTTTGCCAAAATCGTCCGCAGTTCGTTAATTTCCTCATCAGACAGGGAGTCTTCCTGGATGAATTGGACTAGCATGGATTTCACCGTTCCGCCATAGATTCGCTTGATAAAGGATTGAGCTTCAGCCCGCTGGCATTCATCCTGTGAATAGAGCGGGAAAAAGGTATAGATTCTCTGGTTTTTATTTACGCCGACTACATTCTTATGGACAAGCCTATCCAGAAGAGTACGGATTGTTTTGGGCTTCCAGTCTGTACTCTCTTGTAAGGATAGAATGACTTCATTAGCCGTTTTGGGTGCGCCGTGCCAAAGAACAGTCATGACTTCCCACTCGGATTCTGAGATGCTGGGAATCCTATCAGTCATATTACCGCCCTCCTTCTTTAATGAGATGAAGCAATTAATAAATGCCTTTCTGCTTCAAAATGGATAATGTAATTTCAGCTGCTTTACTTCCATTAGAGTCATCTTCATTCTGTATATTCGTTGCAAAAAAGTATGTGTCCTGCCCTGACTCAACATATCCAATGAACCATCCATTGATGTTTTCTCCATTTACAGTGCCTGTACCTGTTTTTCCTGAAAGGAGGGCTCCCTCTTTTCTCTCTAGTTTAATGGAATCCTTCACTGTTTGGATATTCTTTTCTTTAAATCCAAATTGATTTGCATAAAATTTTTTAAGCAGCTGAACTTGTTCCACTGGAGAAATTTTAAGGGAAGATTCCAGCCAATATTCGTCTATTCCACCAGTTAGATCACGATTCCCGTACTTGATTCGGTCTAAGAAGGTTTGAATAGTACCGGGCTGCACCTGCTGGTCTAACGATTGAAAATACCATGTAACAGAATTTCTTATTGCAGAAGTTAAATCCTGATCCGCATTCCAGGAATCAATAGGATACTTAAGTCCGTTCCATTTGGCCGACGAGTTTTCAACCGTTATGGTGCCTGATTCTAAACCAAGCAGAGCACTATAAATCTTATAAGTGGAATTTGGTGAAACCCTTAATGTGCTTTTATTCCGATTATGAATAAGATATTGGTCTGCTTCTTTATCATACAACACAAAGCTTCCATCAAACCCTGCAAAATAATTGCCTAAATCCTCATAAATAATGTTATCATCCTTAAATTTATAGCTGCTATTTTCATGAGCCATTACAGAGATAAATGGAGCTTGGCCTGCAATAAATATCCCCGCAAAAAGGAGTACTGCCGCACTTTTCCATCTCAGCAGTTTTGATTCCGGTTTAAAACAGGCAATTTTTTCGATTCTCGTTTTGATCTGTTTCTTTGACCCGTTTAAATGGTTTGCCAAATCGACAGTCACTGCCCTTGAGGCTTTATGGGCAAAATGAATAATGCTGTTTCCATACTCCATATAAGCCTTCTCATCCAAAGAATTTAAAACCTTAGCATCACAGGCGATTTCGCGATCCAGCCTCATTCTCCTAAACGCAAGCCAAACTAGAGGATTAAACCAATATAAAACTTGAAGAATCACCATAAAATAATTGACTGAAAAATCTTTATTTTTATAGTGGCTCAGTTCATGTAAAAAGATATATTCTATATCCTTTTCAGAAAGCCACTCGTCAAAATGGCGGGGAAGCACCACATAAGTCTTTAAAAGGCCAAACGTCATTGGGGTTTTAACGAGAGATGACTCTCCGACAATAATACATCCAGTAATCTTCAGTTTGTGTTTGCAGTCCTCGAATAATGATAAAAGCCCGTTATTTCTCAGGCTGTTTGTGTGTTTCTTTATTTTACTGATCTTAAGCATTGCGAGCAGCGTAAATACAGTTAAAATAGCCACTCCTGAAATCCAAATAAAGAATAAAGCATTATTTAATAATGTTAAATCATAGCGTTCCACCGAGACGGTTATGTCCTCCATCCAATTATTTTGCCTTAATGGAACCTCTGCAGATGGCGCAGTTTGGGATTGAAGGCTGCTATTGCTATTCCAAAAGGATAATGAATCCGCAAATGGCATGAATTGTAATGGAATAAGAGGCAGTGGCAGAGCAAGCAATACTAGAAACCAAAGATTATAGTGAGCTTGGGCTGTTAAATGTTTCTTTAAAAGTCTTTTTAACAGAAGAATGACTCCGATTGCAAAAGAAGACACCAGCAGACATTCCAAAAAAACAGATAAGAACTGTGAGCTTGTTATCATCCTCAGACCTTCCTTCTAAAATTTTACATCTAGTTTTAATTCCCTGGATAAAATGAATACCAATCCTGCTAGCATTCTATTTTTACTTTATCAAATCATGGTGATCTTGTGAAACACCATAATATCATGGGTTTCTAGCGGTTGACAAAACAAGACTACAAATGTAGTATTGTATTACACTTGTAGTCTATATGCGTTGTTTAAAAGTAAAAAGCTTAAAATTTTTATGGAGAGAGGTAATAATATGAGGAAACAATATCATTCTGTTTTTAGTAAGAATAGGTTAAAAGCAGTCCGGCTAGTCAGTTTGGTTCTGCTTCTTGCCCTGACTGGCTGTGCAAATGGCAGTTATCAATCAGATGTCAGTGCGGCAGAAAACTCCAAAGAAACTTCTGTAAATACAAAACAAAAATTCAAAAAGCTGGAGAAGGAATTTGACGCACGGCTTGGTGTGTATGCATATGACACAGGAACGAAAAAGACAATTACTTACAGGTCTAATGAGAGATTTGCCTACGCATCTACATTCAAGCCGCTGGCAGCTGCAATATTGCTGCAGAGAAAATCACTGGAGGAAATGAATGAAATCATTACATACACAAGTGATGACCTGGTGACATATTCTCCTGTTACAGAAAAGCATGTAAAGACTGGCATGACTTTAAGGGAACTCTGTGAAGCGGCAATCCGGTTTAGCGACAATACAGCAGGCAACTTAATTTTAGAGGAATTAGGAGGGCCTGAAGGATTCGAAGCAGCTTTGAAAGAAATGGGGGATACTGTTACAAAGCCTGAGCGGTTCGAGACGGATTTGAACGAGGCAGAGCCAGGGGACATTCGGGATACAAGTACACCTGAAGCACTTGCAGCAAGCCTTCAGAAAGTTTTAATTGGCGATTTTCTGACTGAAGAAAAGCGGAACATTTTAACCGAGTGGATGCGGGGTAACGTTACTGGGGATCCATTAATCCGTGCTGGTGTGCCAAGCGGCTGGGAAGTAGCTGATAAGAGCGGTGCAGCAGGCTTCGGAACACGTAATGACATTGCGATTGTCTGGCCGCCGAACAGGGAGCCGATTATCATGACGATCCTTTCCAGCCGGGATTCAAAGGATGCCGAATATGATAACGCTCTGATTGCAGAGGCAGCGGAGATGGCAATAAAGGCTTTGGATGATGAAGCTTGAATGATTGGGGAAGGACAAAGATTATGTTTTCCTCCTCCTCCCGCCAGATTTTATATTCGAAATCTGAGAAAAATAGACATGAAATTGATAGTTTCGATTTAGAACATATCCGAATTGATAAATATGATGGGGGCACTATTGGAGGAGTTCTACTGTTTCAACAGCGGGACTTAAACTAGGTGAATGGAAAGTCCTTGAGTGGAAAGAGTTATGGGGGAGGAGTATCTTCATGGTGTTAGGATGATGGATATTAAATCCGAATTTTCATCGGTTTATAGCGAAAGGTACTATTTGACTCAATTGAGTCTTACCAAGCATTTTCATTATTTTGTATATAAATAGGCAGCCAAGCAATTTATGAGTTCACTTTAGCGCTGCTTTCATAACTAGCTCTAAAGTTAAGCATCACCATGTAGTAACCACTGCGCGTCTCTATATATTCCTTTTTCATTAATCCAAGGTACTGAGCATAAACGAAAGCAGGCATTCATAAAGTTATATGGTATGAGAAAAATTAGGGAGGGCTTATATGTTTTATCACATCAAAGAATTACAATATCATGCCAAACCTGAAAGACCTGATCCTGTTTATGCGAAGAAACTTCAAGAGGTACTTGGTGGCCAATTCGGCGAAATTTCTGTAGCGATGCAATATCTGTTTCAAGGCTGGAATACCCGGGGGGATGGGAAATACCGCGATCTTTTAATGGACACAGGGACAGAAGAATTGGCACATATCGAAATGCTTTCAACGATGATAGCAAGATTGCTTGATGGAGCACCGGTGGGGGCACAGGAGGAGGCAGCCAAAGATCCTGTTTTGGAAGCAATTTTAGGAGGGATGAACCCTCAGCATGTAATCGTTTCTGGATTGGGGGCAATGCCTGCTGATAGTGTCGGCAATAGGTGGACAGCGGATTATATTATTGCGAGCGGAAACCTATTAGCTGATTTCCGGGCGAATCTTACAGCAGAATCCCAAGGGCGTCTTCAGGTAGCCAGACTTTATAATGAAACTACTGATCCAGGTGTAAGAGACATGCTGGCCTGGCTCCTTGCAAGGGACACTATGCACCAAAATCAGTGGATCGCAGCGATTCGGGAATTGGAATCAAAAGAAAATATCGTGGTTCCGAGTACATTCCCTAAACACTTAGAAAAACAGGAAGTCTCATATGTTTTATTCAATTTTTCAGATGGCGATCAAAGTGCCAAGGGGCGCTGGGCAAGCGGGCCAAGCATGGATGGCCAGGGAACATTCCAATATGTTAAAAATCCGCAGCCATTTGCAAAAAAACCTAAGCTTAAGCCAGCTCCTCCATATATATATAATACACCGCCTTCAGTTATGAGGCAGGATCAAATTCCTCCCAGTCTTTCATAAAACTACTCCCTGACTTTTCGTATGAAAAGCAGGGAATTTTCATCTTTTAATATGGGATACTGTGTAGTCAAGCCTACACTAGACATTTGGAGGAAAATAAAGAGCTGATAACTTGGCAGGAAGCTATCAGCAGTATTGTTTATAAATCAAAAAGGGGTAATTCACAGCAGGTTAATATTATTTTCTTGGCAGTATCTTAGTATTTCTACATTCCAAACTGAAGCCTGGACTTCCCCAATATGTGCTTTCTTTAATAAAAACATGCATAATCTGGACTGCCCTATACCTCCTCCAAGTGTATAAGGAAGTTCTCCATTAAGAAGAGATTTATGAAACTCCAGTAAGATTCGTTCCTCATTATTTTCAAGCTTTAATTGTTTTAGCAGCGTATTTTCATCTACCCGGATACCCATAGAAGAGATTTCAATAGACCTTTCCAGCAGTGGGCTCCAAAATAAAATATCTCCGTTAAATGACCAGTCATCATAGTCTGGAGAACGGCTGTCGTGCTTTGTTCCAGACCGCAGAGCTCCACCGATTTGCATTAGAAAAACAGCGCCGTATTCCTTTGAAACGGAATCCTCTCGCTCCTTTGGGGTCAGGTGGGGATAGAGGTCCTCCAGCTCCTGTGCTGTGATAAAATAAATATCCTCTGGCAATACCGGCTTAAGGGCGGGGTGAAACTCATACATGTGTTTTTCCGTCGACTTCATTGCCTGATAGATATTCCTTACCTCGGCTTTGAGTGTTTTCAGATTTCGCTGATCTTTTGAGATTATTTTTTCCCAGTCCCATTGATCCACATACATTGAGTGAAGGTTGTCTAATACCTCATCTCTTCTAACGGCATTCATATTTGTGTAAAGTCCCTCACCAATAGTAAACCCATATCTGCCTAAAGCGACTCTTTTCCACTTTGCTAAAGATTGAACGATTTCAATTTGATGATCTTTAATATCTAAAGCATCAAATGAAACAACTCGTTCGCTTCCGCTTAAGTTATCGTTTATTCCATTGCCTTCACTTACTAATAAAGGTGGTGATACCTTTATCAGGTTTAAGTTCTCTGAAAGCCTGGCTTCAAAATGCTTTTTTAATTCATTAACAGCAATTTCTGTATTCATTACATTAAGTATAGGTTTGTATCCACCTCTTGGAATGACTAATGTCTTAGGTATTTTAATCACCTCCAAATTTTTTGGAAAACAAGACTGAAACCCTAACTGATAATTTTCAGGCTATTTTTATGAATGGATGAGTCTTAACCATTTAATATTAAAAACTAAATTATGTTATGTATTCTTTTTCGAATCGTTACTGTTAATTTTTATGGGGAATAAGCAGCAAAAAGTGAGTGGAGGACATTTCCCCTCCGCCTTGACTATATTGCAGGCTGCCCTGTATATGGATAATGTATGATGCACGTCGTTCCTTTTCTGGAAGAAATGTTTTCCATTTTTGCAGTTTGCTGTGTATTAAACATTGGATGCTGATAATAGCCATGCTGGTTTTCAACCATCCCCAAACATCAAATACTATTTCCTGGATACAGGTAAAATTGACTGATAAAGCATTTTCACTAAATTGTATAAGTGTAATTGTAAAAAAAACTAGGGAGAAAGGCTGGTTTTTTTTCATACTATCTTTATTTATCTATAAAGACATCAACACACTAGATCAACATCTCTTTTTTAGAATATGGTTGAATACATATTTAGATAGGAGATGGAGAGCATGAACAAAAAATTATTAATTGGTACAGGGGTGGCTTTGTCACTGCTGTTCAGCCCAATCAGCCAGGCGTTCGCAGCAGAACCGACAACAGGAGAAAGGAAACAAGTGGATAATATAGCGCATCGCGGTGCCACAGGGTATGCACCGGAGAATACAGTAGCCGGCTTTGATCTGGCTGTAGACATGAAAGCTGATTATATCGAAATTGATGTTCAAAGAAGCAAGGATGGCGAATTAGTGGTAATTCACGATACATCTGTGGATCGTACAACAGATGGAACCGGAAAAGTGGGGGATTTAACGTTTGACTATTTAAGAAGTCTCGATGCCGGCAGCTGGAAAGGGGAACAATTTGCCGGGGAACCAATCCCGACATTTGAAGAGATTCTGGATCGCTACCATGGTAAGGTTGGAATATTAATAGAATTGAAGGCTCCAGAGCTTTACCCTGGCATTGAAGAACAAGTGGCGGATAAAATAAAAGAACGAAATCTTGATAAACCGCAAAATGAAAAAATCATTATCCAATCTTTTAACTTTGAATCCATGAAAACAATGGATCAGCTTCTGCCTAATGTTCCCATTGGTGTACTGACATCTAATCGTGCGGATACTACAGCGGAAGCTTTACAGGAATTTTCAGCCTATGCAGATTGGTTTAATCCAAGCTATGGAATTGTCACAAAAGAATTAGTGAATCAGGTTCACTCTCTTGGCATGCAAATTGGATCATGGACAGTGCGCAGCCAGGATGCCGCCGACTTCCTGTTCGAAATGGATGTTGACGCCATTATTACCGATTATCCGGATTATGTTGATCCTAGAAACTAATATCAGGAAAGGGAGCAGCTGCTGCTCCTTTTTTTTGCTGAATTGGGAAAGGGATTATTTGTGTTTCTATGGAATATAAACCTTATCCTTTTTCAGAGGTGAAGCTCATGAACATAAGAAAAGCTGTTTTAGCTGATTCAAAGGGTATTGCGAAGGTACATGTTGATAGCTGGAGAACAACCTATAAAAATATCATTCCTGATGAATTTTTGAAGAAGCTATCCTATGACAGGCGTACGGAATTATGGAATGAAAATATTATAAAAAAGGGAAATTATGTATTTGTTGCGGAAAATAGCAATGGTAAAATCATCGGATTTGCTGATTGCGGCAAGAGAGAAAGTAATCATGTTCCGGAATCCGGTGACTTAACTGCCATTTACCTCCTAGAGGAATATCAAGGTAAGGGAGTTGGCAAGAGGCTATTAAGGAAGGTTTTCCTGCAATTTGAAGAACTTGGCTTTAATAGAATTTTTGTTGAGGTACTTGAAGATAATAAAACCCGCCATTTCTATGAGTATTATGGTGCAGAATTATATAAAACAGAAAAGATTACTATTGCAGGTGCTGAATTGAATCTTCTTATATATGAATGGAATAACATTGGGGATGTATTAATTAAATTCTAATCCAGAAAACTCGTCATATTGACGAGTTTTTATTTTTCTCCAGCTCTCATGAACTTATAAAATAATAATATTATTTTACCAAACTATATAAAGAATTAAGCTCCATACAAAAACTGGAATGACATCGCTTACATAAAATTTTCAATAATTTAAATTGACTGAAAAGTATAATTGTATTATTATTCTAACAATATATATTTTTCGCAACACGAATGAATAGGTATTCAACATAGAGGGGGGAAGGGTTTATGTCACAGCTGTTAGCGTTAGTAATTCTTTTGTTTATTTTATTTATTGGAGATTTGGTTGCGGTTCGCACGAAGGCATGGGTGCCGTCCATTTTCGTCTGTGCCGTACTGTTCCTTGCCGGCTATTGGACTTTTTTTCCGCAGGACATCGTAGCTTTGGCAGGAGTTCCGCCGGTTGTGGCTACGATGATGATGTACTTATTGATTACCAATATGGGGACTTTGCTATCGATTCAGGAATTGAAAAATCAGTGGAAGACGATTGTGATTGCTTTGTCAGGGATTTTGGGAATTATCGCGATATTACTTGGAATCGGTACCTTTATCTTTGGATTTAAAACGGTGGTTGTCGCCATTCCGCCATTGGTTGGAGGCGTTGTATCTGCCCTGATTATGTCCGAAGGAGCGAAAGAAGCGGGACTGGCTTCTTTATCTGTCTTTGCAATCGTGATTTATGTTATGCAGGGATTTGCTGGATATCCGCTCACCTCCATTGTCCTGAAAAAAGAAGGAAAGCGGCTTTTACAGCAGTACCGAAGCGGAAAGCTTGCTTATAAGACACAGGGCATGGCGAGTGAAGAGACGGCTGCAGCAGCAGAGGCAGCTCCAAAACCTGAGCTTAAGCTTTTTAGAAATATGCCGGAGAAATATAATACAGATTTCTTCAAATTTTTAAGATTGGCGGCAGTATCCTACCTTGCTTATCTGACATCAACACTGCTGGCTCCAGTTGCGAGTGTCAGTCCATTTGTACTTTGTCTATTGTTCGGGGTTATTGCCACAAGTATTGGCTTTCTTGAGAAGCAGGTACTGCAGAAAGCAAATGGTTTTGGCTTTGCGATCATGGCCCTGATGCTCTTTATTTTTGACGGCTTAAAGCAGGCTACACCCGGGATGATGCTTGAGATTATTTATCCGCTGGCAGGAAGCATTATTCTAGGCGTAATAGGAATGTATATCTTCTCATTCATCGCAGGGAAAATTTTAAAGGTGAGCAAGGAAATGGCTTTCGCGGTTTCGCTGACGGCACTATATGGTTTCCCGGCTGACTACATTATTACAAATGAAGTGATTAAATCATTGACAGAAGATGAAAAAGAGAGGGAAATGCTGACCAGCAACATGCTTCCGCCTATGCTTGTCGGGGGATTCATCACGGTGACGATTGTGTCGGTGGTATTAGCCGGAATTTTTGTCGGACTATTATAAGAAAGGGATTGGATCGAAATGAGTGAAGTTCAAACAGGGAAAAATGTGAATCTGGAAAAAGTACAGGGGCGAATCGAAAACCATATTGACACATTAAGCACTTATACAGCGACTCCAGGCAAAGGAACAACCCGGCTGACGTATAGTCAGGAGGATTTTCTTGCACGGCAGTATATTAAGGGGAAAATGAAGGAAGCGGGCTTGGCTGTCCGTGAAGATGGATTGGGCAATATCTTTGGAAAGCTTGAAGGGTCCCTAAAAGATGCACCAAGTGTTCTAATCGGTTCTCACTTTGATTCCGTCCCGAATGGGGGATCCTATGATGGGCCTGCCGGAGTTGTAGCAGGACTTGAAGTCGCTGCACTTTTCACTGAGAACGGATTAACGCCAAAATATCCTCTGGAGGTTATCGCCCTTATCGAAGAGGAAGGCTCCAGATTTGGCGGCGGCTTAATGGGTTCACGCGGAATGGTCGGTTTGCTGGCTGAGGAAGACTTTAAATCATTGAAGGATAACGATGGCATTACGACCGTTGAAGCCATGAAGAAAATCGGGCTCGATCCGTCTCTTCCGAAAACAAGAGACCAGCAGTCAGTAAAGGCTTATCTGGAATTGCACATTGAACAGGGACCTATCTTAGAAGAAAAGAATATCCCAATAGGGGTAGTCGAAGCGATTGTCGGCTTAACGCAATTGGAAGTAACCGTAAAAGGACAGGCCGGGCATGCCGGGACCACTCCAATGGACAGGCGGTCTGATGCGCTGGTTGCGGCCGCCGGGATGATAGCCCAATTTCCCGAGTTGGCGGCGGCTGAAGGAGAAGGAACGGTAGTAACCACTGGGCAATTGCAGGTCTATCCAAATGGAGCCAATGTAATTCCGGATCAAACGGTCTTTTCTGTAGACATTCGCTCCGGCAAGGAAGAACATGTCCAGAATGTTATTCAAAAAGTGAAAGAATTAGCAGAGATCTATCGTGATAGCGGAGTAGAAATAACGGTTGAACAGCTTTTATATATTCAGCCAAAAGAGATGAATAAAGAGATTGTGAGTCTGTTAAAGAAGAAAAGCAGTGAACTGGGTTTCACTTCATGCCCCATGAATAGCGGCGCCGGGCACGATGCAATGGTTTTCGCTGATTACACAAGTACTGGGATGCTGTTTATTCCAAGTAAAAATGGCCTGAGCCATTGTCCGGAAGAATGGTCGGATTCCAGGCATATTGCCGAAGCTGTTCAAATCCTGTTTGAGGCAGCAATAGAGTTAACGGAGGCGGAGTAAGAGATGATTCATAATGGGCTAAAAGAATTAATTGGAGCATATAGTGATGAATTAACGAAGCTGCGAAGAAAATTGCATCGTGAACCAGAGGTGTCATGGGAGGAGTTTAAAACCACCCAATTTATTTGTGAGTACCTTGATAGACTGGGCATTCCCTTTAAAAGAACGGAACCAACAGGTGTTATTGCTGAAATAGCAGGCGGGAAGCCCGGAAAGACGGTAGCTTTAAGGGGAGACATGGATGCGCTGCAGGTGGAGGAATTGAATAAGGATCTGCCTTATGCCTCCCTGGAAAATGGAAAAATGCATGCATGCGGACATGATGCCCATACCGCGATGCTGCTGATTGCCGCCAAGGCATTAAATGAGATAAAAGAAGAATTGCCGGGGAATGTCCGCCTGCTGTTCCAGCCAGCCGAAGAAGTAGCGGAAGGGGCGAAGATGATGGTGGAACAGGGAGCGATGGAAGGTGTGGACAATGTCTTTGGCATCCACATCTGGTCGCAAATGCCGACGCATAAAGTGTCCTGTACACCTGGGCCATCCTTCGCATCAGCTGATATATTCAAGGTGACATTCAAAGGAAAAGGCGGGCACGGGGCGATGCCGCATGACTGCATTGATGCTGCTATAGTGGCCTCATCCTTTGTCATGAATGTCCAGAGTGTTGTGTCCAGAACCATTGATGCCCAGCAGCCTGCCGTACTCACCATTGGAAAAATGATGGTGGGCACAAGGTTTAACATCATCGCTGAAAATGCAGTCATCGAGGGAACAGTCCGCTGCTTCGATCCTGAAACAAGGGATCATATTGAAAAACAGCTTGAGAATTATGCTGAGAAGACGGCATCGATCTATGGTGCTGGTGCAAAAGTGGAATACATTCGGGGTTCCCAAGCGGTAATTAATGAGGAATACAGTGCAAACCTTGTGCAAAAAGTTGCTTCTGAAGCTTTCGGGGAAGATTTTCTATATAATGAAAATCCAACAATGGGGGCGGAGGATTTCAGTTTTTACCTGGACAAAGCACCTGGCAGCTTCGCCCTAGTCGGCAGCGGCAATCCAGAGAAAGACACCGAATGGGCTCATCACCACGGCAAATTCAATATTGACGAAGACGCCTTATCGACAGGCGCAGAGCTATATGCACAATATGCCTGGGCATATTTGAACGTATAGGAGTAAAATCTTAAAGCTAAATCCGCTCCTCTATATGGAGAAGCGGATTTATTTTTGCCTGGTTCCAGTTATTCATATCATTTTTAAAGTCATGAAAAAAGGAAGCAGTTAATAAACTCTGCTTCCCATATACTGGTGACATATATATATCCTGTGATCAAGGGGAATAGGTATGGTGAATTCTACTATTTTTGCAGATGATTTGGCGGAATGAAGTTTAGGGGCAGTGGCCTTAAGATTACTTTAATATCAGTGGGCATTTCAAAATCCTGCTGTGCTTGTTTTAAATAATGATACATAGCTTTCCCGCCTGCGGAATTGGCAGAGTGAACAGTTATGCGATCCGCAAATAACTGTTTTTGAACCATTAAATGAACGAGCATAAGACCATTTCTCGATTTACTTACTAAATCATGGTCTAAAGACAAGTGGTCAATTTCAAAGGTCTGAAGCAAATGGATACACTCATCAATGGTCTCAACTAATACATGACCATCAGGCGCTTTCCGATAATCATCCAGGAATACGCTTATTTTCTCCAATTTTATCCCCCTTTCGAAGGGGTGACTAAGAAAAGTCAAGTTGACCCTAAGGGTTTGATTCACCTTTCATTGTAACATACATATGTAAGTAAAGATACCGAAGAGGGATTAATTGGAAGAAAATTGGCTGCGGTTTTAAAAAAGAGTGTCCGCAGGTATTTGCTTTCAAGGCTGGCAGCAGAGGTTTCCTTCGCCCTTTTCAAGAGCTGATTTTAAACTGTCCAGTACACCTGACCAGGCCATTTGATGCCAGTTTATTGCTTCAATCCAATCTTCATGATTCTTAAATCCTCTATGTTCAACAATCACCTTTGATGAATTTTCATGGATTGCCTGGAAACTTACATGAACAGTTGTTAATTCATCCTCATTATTCATTAAATCCTCAAATTGGTCTGGGCCTTTCCATGTGAACTCAAGCTCATTTTCAGTAATAAGCTTAGTAATTTTACATCCCTTCGTATTCATGCCCGTACTATTTCCGGGAATAAAATAAAGCTCATAAGCTCCGCCTTCCTTAGCTTCTACTTTCGCTTCAGGTGCAAACCATTCAGATACCCTATCAGAGATTGTCCAAGCGAGCCATACCAGATTGAGTGGTGAATTGATTGTTGTCTCATTAATAATGGCTTTCTCAATTGCAGTGGTTTTCAAAATAATCCTCCCCTAAGTGTAAAATTATTACATTTAAATAATAACATTATTTTGAAAATTAAGATATTGTTAACTGGAGAAAATTCGGAGAGATAGATTATTTGTAAAAGAGGAAAGCCCAAAAGGAATAAATTCCTTCTGAGCTTGAAAGATTTATCTGCCGCCGTTTGTTTCATTAATAAACCGCTCAATTACTTCCTCAATGCTCATCACACCGATATTTCCCTCTTTACGTTTTCTCAGTGACAGGGATTGCTGCTCCATTTCTTTATCACCAATCACCAGCATGTAGGGAACTTTCTGTTTTGCGGCTTCCCTGATCTTGAGTCCCATTTTCTCTGTTCTAAAGTCGGCTTCAGCACGGATGCCTGCTTCTTCCAATTGTGATTTCACATAGTCTGCATATTCAGCATGCGAGTCAGAGATTGGAATGATCTTTGCTTGAACGGGTGACAGCCACAGTGGGAAATCGCCTGCAAAATGTTCAATTAGAATAGCCATGAAACGTTCAACTGAACCAAAAATTGCCCTGTGAATCATAATGGGAAGGTGAAGTTTGTTATCTTCACCAACATATGCACAATTAAACTTTTGCGGCATTTGAAAATCCAGCTGGACAGTACCGCATTGCCAGCTTCTGCCGAGCGAATCCAATATATGAAAGTCAATTTTCGGCCCGTAAAACGCCCCATCACCAGGATTAATCTGATAGTTTACTCCTTTGTTTTTCAAAACAGATTCCAAAGCTCCTTCAGCACGTTCCCACATTTCTTGTGATCCCATGTATTCCTCCGGGCGTGTTGAAAGTTCAACTTTATAGTCAAAACCGAAATGGGAGTAGAACTCATCAATTAGGACAAGTATTTTATCAATCTCGGCCTCAATCTGATCAGCCATCACAAATAAATGGGCGTCATCTTGAGTGAACGACCGGACTCTTAACAGTCCATTCAAAGAACCCGAGAGTTCGTGTCTGTGGACTAATCCCAGCTCCGCATAGCGGATAGGCAATTCCCGGTAGCTTCTCCGTTTGCTATTGAAAACCAATATCGCACCCGGGCAGTTCATGGGCTTTATCGCATAATTTTGCTCATCCACATTTGAGAAATACATATTTTCATGATAATGATTCCAATGGCCGGATTGTTCCCAAAGTTCCTGTTTCATCATAATCGGTGTCTTAATTTCCTGATAGCCTGCCCGCTGGTGTTTTCGTCTCCAATAACTTTCAAGTTCATTTCGCATCACCATTCCATTTGGCAGGAAAAAAGGCATTCCTGGGGCTTCCTCCATGGATGTGAAAAGCTCCAGCTCTTGACCTAACTTTCTATGATTTATTTTTTCTGCTTCCATTTCAATTCCTCCTGATTTTTAGTTATAAAAAAAAGACCACACTCCTCCCAAACATAGGGACGAGTGTGGTCGTGGTGCCACCCTAATTCCATAAAGCAATCGAAAGACTGTTTTATGCTCAAAAAGATAACGGATTCCCCGATTATGGATACTCTGATATAGATCATTTCCCCATAATAGCTCCAAGGCGGTAAATCATTCCCTTTTCTTCAGGGCTTGCAGCCGGTGACCCTGATCTCTGGAAAGAAAATAAAGAATGATTCATGTCCTTATCAACGCTAATTATATAGTTTTAATTAAAATAAAAAGCCGCACTCATCCCAGCAAAAGGGACGAGTGCGGCCGTGGTTCCACCCTAATTCCATAAAGCATGCCGAAAGACTGCTTTATGCTCAAAAAGATAACGGATTCCCCGATTATGGATACTCTGATATAGATCATTTCCCCATAATAGCTCCAAGGCGGTAAATCATTCCCTTTTCTTCAGGGCTTGCAGCCGGTGACCCTGATCTCTGGAAAGAAAATAAAGAATGATTCATGTCCTTATCAACGCTAATTATATAGTTTTAATTAAAATAAAAAGCCGCACTCATCCCAGCAAAAGGGACGAGTGCGGCCGTGGTTCCACCCTAATTCCATAAAGCATGCCGAAAGACTGCTTTATGCTCAAAAAGATAACGGATTCCCCGATTATGGATACTCTGGTATAGATCAATTCCCCATAATAGCTCCAAGGCGGTAAATCATTCCCTTTTCTTCAGGGCTTGCAGCCAAATGGCCCTGATCTCTGGAAAGAAAACAAAGAAAGATTCGTATCCTTATCATAGCTCATATTTATATTTTTACTGATTTTATTACACATTTTGGAAAAGGTCAAGAGGGTTAATAAAACTTTTAAATCCTAATGAAACAACCCCGATTCCTTTGATTTTTTCATTAGCGCTTTTGTTTTTCTGCTTAATGGCTCTTTCAGGAAGGTTCCAATTAATAGTGCAATGAAACCGAATAGCGTCAGGACCAGAAGGTCTCTGTAAACTCTTTCCCAAACAATGCCTCCAACAGCTTCTCTCATTAAATCAATGGCATAAGAGAAGGGCAGGAAGGGGTGGATGGTTTGGAAAAATTCAGGAAGCAAGGCGGTCGGATAGGTTCCGCCAGCACCTGCAATCTGAAGCACCAGCAAGACAATCGCCATGGCTTTTCCTACATCGCCAAATACAGATACTAATGTATAAACAATTAATATAAACACTAAACTGCTTATCAGTCCAAACAGGATAAACCATACTGGTTCAGCTGCATCCACTCCGAGAATTAAGATATTCCCTATTGTCACTACGAGGGTCTGTGCAAATCCAATGCTTAGGAAGGTCAGCAGTTTGCCGAAATAGATTTGTTTTCCCGTAAATTCTTCATGATGATGAACATCTGTAGCCAAAAGGGAAATTAATAGAAGGGCACCTACCCATATCGCAAGTACGGTATAAAAGGGAGTCATTCCTGTTCCGTAATTTTGGATTGGGAATAGGCTGTTTTTATTAAGCTGAACAGGTTCCTCGAAGAAACCCTTCTCTGCTTCGGGATCATTTTGCAGCAGCTCAATGATCTCGTTGATGTCTGTCTCGCCCTTGATGTCCCGAATCCGATCGGCTAATTGATTAATCTTTTCGCTTATATATGGAAACTCTCCGATAATGTGCTTAAGCGTTTTTTCTCCTTCACCTAAGTTCCCCTCTGTATTCGCAAGGATTTTTTCGATCTCAGGCATGGCGGATTGTATTTCAGTCAGGATATTCCGGGCATTACTCAATGTTTCCTTGGCGCTGGCCACTTCCTGTTTGATGGCTGGCCGGATGTTTTCATTATATTCTTTAACGAATGCGTCGATCCTGCCTGCGGTTACAGCTGAATTTTCCTGAAGCCGGGTGATTAAATCATCTGCTTCCTTCTGCTTGTCTGAAAGAAAGGCATTGATCTTTTGTCCGTTTTCCTGGATAGTCTGCAGTTCCTGTTTTAATAAGGCTATTTGTTCCAGAGCCTGATTGATTTGTTCCTGATTTTGGCTTGTGCCTTGTTCCTTATTGGATTCCTGCAGCTGCTTTAGCGCTGTTTCGATAGTCTCGATATTCTGAAGCGAACCTGCTATCTGCTCATTGATTTGATTGCCTATTTCCTTTCCCTGGTTCAGGTTCAAATCAGAGGATTGAACCGAGGAGATAAAATCGTTCACCTTTACCGCCATATTCTGGACCTTCTCCAGATTCTCCTGAATCTGGGGCTCCATTGCATTCAGGCGATTCTCAGCCTCATTTATAAATTTCATCGTTTCATTAATGGTCTGCAGACCGTTTCCTGTTGCGCGTTTGGCATCAGGAACGAGTGCTTGTGCCTTATCAATCATTTTTTGGGCATTTTCTGCATCTGACAGGGAGCTGCTTAATAAGGAATGGATTTCAGGAAGCTTTTCCTCCATTTGAAAAACATACTCTTCGAACCGCTTTATATCCGGAAGGTCTTTTTCAATCTCCAGACCCAATTCATTAAACTTCTCAAAAATAGTGCCGTTAACGGTTGAGATGAAATTGCTTGTAACCGTATCGACTATCCCGCCTGCACCTTTTTCTGTGATTTTAGGTGCAATGGCATTGATTTTTTCATTCACATAATACTCGATTTTCGCTTTTTCGGGCTGGTTTTCAATGACGGTTCCCAGCTTCTGGGAGAAATTATCCGGAATCACAATGACAGCAAAATAGTCGCCGTATTCCACCTTATCCATCGCGTCTTTACGGTTATCAAAGTGCCAGTCCATATCATCGTTCTTCTTTAATTCCTTGACGATGTCATCTCCAATATGTATGTCCTTATCACGAACCACTGCTCCGGCATCTTCATTCACGATTCCTACTGGAAGCTGATCCGTTTGACTATAGGGATCCCAAGAAGCCTCGATGTTAAACCAGGCATATAAAGAAGGCAGTAACGTCAAGCCTCCGATTAATACTGCCGCAACCCAATTAGTAAAAATACTTCTAATATCCATTTTGTAAATTTTCCACATGCTGTTCAGTCCAATCTGCTTGTCTTCCTATAGATTTTGTGAATAATCGGTTAAATATATTCAGAATCTCAGTGCACAACAATTCTACCCCTATAAAAAAAATGTGTAAAACCAAAAAGGCGTGAGTAATTACTTTTGGGTCTAAAGGAGGAGAAGACATTATGGATTGATTTGGTAAACTGTTCTGGATGAGAAGAATAAAAAGCTGGGAGAGGGTAAAATGGATTGGAATATCAGAAAAGCTGCACTTAAGGATGTTGATGCAATTACTGGATTAAGAATAGAGCTCCTAAAGGCGGTAGGAGACGTTATTGAAGGAAACAGAGCAATAGTATTTGATGCAAACAGGAGATATTTTCAAGAAAAGCTGTCTAAGGGCGGTTATTCTGCTTGGGTAGCTGATGTTAGGGGGACAGTTGTTGCCATAAGCGGCTTAGTGTTTTTTGAAAGACCACCGCATGGGGAAAATATAAGCGGATTAGAAGCATATATAATGAATATGTATACTAAACCGGAATATAGAGGATATGGGCTAGGTCGTTCACTTTTAAACGAATGTATTAATAATTGCAGGAGTTTGGGGGTAGGACGTATTTGGCTGCATTCTTCACAGGATGGCTATCATCTTTATAAGAAAATGGGTTTTATTGATAAGGATTCTGAGATGGAGTTACTATTATGAAATCAGCTGCCAGTGCAGGCGGCTTTTTTTATATGCAAAGAAAATTCAGAATCCTCAATTAAAGGTATTTCTTTTTTGTGTTAAAATGGAAATTAAAGGATGTCCGTGTTTTGTGTTAGATTGGAACAACTTTGTGAGGGGATTCAAAGTGAACGCTGAAGAGAAAAGAAGAAAAGTCCAGCGAAAATATCGGGAAAAAATGAGCAGCATAAATGAATCCCAGGAATATAAGGGTGGAATCTTTTTTATTTTCATTTTAATCATTTTCATTTTTTTATTTAATTCTGGCTCGCTGTTCATGGAAAGAGATGTAAGAATTATAGAAGTGAAATATGTTGATGATGGGCTGTAAAGCGGAAGAAAAAGAAATTACTGCTTCTTTTGCCTTTCCTCTAAATAAACCCATGAGTAGTAGCTCATCCAAAAACGAAGGGAACTATTGATACGAGATAAAATTTATAATCTGGAACCACAATAATGGAGGTTATAAATATCAAAAGGGCTGGAATAAACAGAATAAAGTATTTTCTCCAGTGCATATCCATCCCCCCCTTGGTGCTTGTCAAATAGATTTATATGCATAGGAGAATAAATATGATTAACATATATAAACAAGCCATTAACGGCTTTTTGGTAAATGATTTAACAGCATTTGATAGTGAAGAGAATGATCATCAGCTTATTTACCATTTGAAAAAAGGCCCTGTCCAGATACTGGGTGAATTCAGTTCACAGAAATATGAGAGCGGGTGTGCATATGTGATTTATGCTGAAGAAGAGGTTATTTCTGTTGATAAGGAATTGGTAAAAATAAAATAAGCTACATGCGGGAATCCAAGGAATTAGATGGGGCACCCTTTGCTTTAGGAGTTAAACACAGTGCCTGTCCACGAATTTGGCATAATTGAAGATATAAATAATAGTAGAATTGGAAATGCGTATGAACCGGTAAAATATGATTGTATTTCTGTTGATGATGAAATAATTGATACTATATATGAGAGATTACTTATTGTAAAAACCTATTTTCATTCACTTGACCGCCCAGAGTTTGGATTGGCATTTAGCGGCATCACGATCATTCCGCCAGAATCATTATCATTATTCTATGATGTGGTTATTTCATTGAACTTGTATGAAAACTCCCTTGAACTTTATGAACTAGCACAAAAGATTAAAGAGGCATATGAAGGCAGAAAATATATGATTCATTATGGAATATGATATATTGAGCCCCTTCCTCTATTCATGTATGAAAATATCAAGTCTTTATTGACAAACATTTCAAAAAATATATATTAAAAATCCTGCCAATTTTACATTGGCCTAAGGGGACTGTGAAAAGTTCATTCTTCTTTGAAAAGGATGGGTAACTATGAATAAAGAGCAATTGATGGAAAGTGCACGCAGTATGAGGGAAAGAGCTTATGCTCCGTATTCCAAATTTCCGGTTGGAGCCGCTTTATTACTGAAAGACGGCACTGTCATTAATGGAGTGAATGTGGAGAATGTATCGTTTGGTGCGACGAACTGTGCCGAGAGAACAGCTATTTTCACTGCAATTGCGAATGGTTACAAAAAAGGTGATTTCCAGGCTATAGCTGTAGCAGGAGATACGGCAGATTTTCTTCCGCCTTGCAGCATCTGCAGACAAGTTTTAGCCGAATTCTGTTTGCCGGAAATGCCGGTTTATTTAACAAATGAGAAAAAAGAAATATTAGAATTGACATTAAAGGATTTATTGCCGTATGCATTTACGGATTTAGAGATGTAGCATAAATGGAGGGCGAGTTTTGAGAGATATGTCAAAGCTTGCCTTCTTTATTTTTTAGTAAAGTTGTTAGTCTTCATCTGCGATAACCACTCTGTTTCTTCCCTCCTCTTTGCCTTATATAACGCTTGGTCAGATCTGTTCATTGAATCTGAAAAGCTATTGGCTTCAGTGGGAAAGCTGCCCATTTCCCATCCAAATAGTAAAGGGTCTTCCGAATTGTTGCTTACAATTTTCAGTGGCTTGGTTGAAATCATAGTCCGGCTAAAAAAGAACGTTGCTGCTGTAAATTAAGTGTGACAATAGGACTGCTAATGGTTCTCACACCTAGAATGTGTGAGAACCATTCTTATTTTCTATCCAAATCAATAGCAAAGTTTTCCTTGAAGCCCTTCATTCCCTGAGGGGTTATTTTGATGGCACGTGTTTTGGGGATGCGCTGTATCCAATTTCGCTCTAGGAATTTTTCCAGGATGGCATTCCCCAGTGCGCCTGCAAGATGATGGCGTCTTTCGCTCCAGTCGAGACATTTGTGGGAAAAAGAACGACGCTTCTTTTTCAAAGAGGTCAGGTCGATTTGCATAGAGTGAAAGAATGCTATTCCATCTTCCGTAACACTGAATGTGTCATTTTCTTCAGCAATAAATCCTTTTCTTTTTAGTGATTCAGTTATTTGCACTCCTAAATTTCCAGCGAGATGATCATAGCACGTCCTGGCAAAGCGGATCGCTTTATCTTCAGAGGCATGTTTAAAAGATTTAATTTCTGCAGCAGGGGCAATGGATAGAAAGGATTCCATCACTTGGGCAACCTCTTGATTCATGATGCCATAATACCGGTGCCTTCCCTGTTTTTCTGCTGACACCACTTGAGCATCCAGCATTTTTTTGAGATGAAAGCTGGCCGTTTGCGGTTTAATCCGTGCCATATGGGCCAGTTCATTTACAGTGTGATACCGGCCATCCAATAAGGCGGTCAGTATGGCTGCCCGACTTGGTTCACTGACCAGAGAAGCGACTTTTGCTACATTTGAATTCATATTCATATCTTATTCCTCCATGTAATCCATATTTCGATGATAATTGAAATATCTACCCCTTACAATGATATTTGTAAAAAAGTTCAGGAGGAAACTGCAATGAAAAAGGAAGAAAACCAAATAATCACCAAGTCGATTCAGCCTAAAATCTTATACTATGGAACTCCGGTGATATCGTTAACAACACTTAATGAGGATGGGACATCCAACATCAGCCCCTTATCCTCGTCATGGGCATTAGGGGAATGCATTGTCCTTGGAATCGGGGAGGGGGGAAAGGCTTTGGAAAATCTTCGCAATCATCCCGAATGTGTCGTAAACGTTCCTGGCCCTGGCCTTTGGGAGAATGTAGAGGCATTAGCGCCACTGACTGGCAAGTGCCCAGTACCGGAATACAAACGGGTTAATTCATTCCGCTTTGAAAAAGATAAATTCTCTGCAGCCTCCCTTACGAAGAAGGAAGCAGAAATTGTAAAGCCCTTTAGAATCCTGGAATGTCCACTTCAGATCGAGAGCAGGGTGGAGCACATTCGAGTTCCGGAACATGACTCTCACTTTGCCATTGTGGAAGTAACGGCATTAAAGGTCCATGCGCATACATCCATCCTTAAGGATGATCATCATGTGAACCCTCATGAATGGAGTCCCCTCATTTATAATTTCAGGCACTACTATGGACTAGGAGAACATCTGGGGAAAACATTTCGGGCATAATTCTATGGAAATCACTTTTGCTAAGCTGTTTAGAAATATTTCATACATATTTTAGAAAGTTTTAAGATTTATGTGATATAGTTCTTTTAATTTCTTAATCTGGATAATAGGGTTTATAAAATTATCTTGAATGCTAAGAATAAGGTATGATCTAATGAAAATTTTTATAACAGAGTGAGTGAAACAGATGTCCATTAAAATGAGGTTTCTGCTGTCTTATATTGGAGTGATTCTTTTTTCGATCACTTTATTATTGGCAGCAGGTTTTTTAATTATTTTTGCCATAACAGGTGATGTAAGATCTATAGAGCATCTTTACAAAAAAACATATATACAAAAACCTTTGACAACAGTTGAAGAAAGTGTGTTTCTCGATTTAAAGCTTTTTGCTAAAAATAATCCGAAACAGCTCCTAAATGAAAAGGAGCTTAAAAAGATTGAGAAAGAGGATATCGACATTGTTGTTAGAAAAGGCACAAAAGTTGAGTACGCTTCCCATGCTCTTGACAAACAGGCATTGGTTAAATCCCTTCCAGGTTTTGAAGAAACAAATATCAATACTCGAGATACGATTAAACTCAACGACTATTTTTTTACCTATGTAAAGTTTGATTTTTATTTTCCGGATAAAAGTGAAGGAAGTGTTTTCGTATTAAGGAAGGCCAGTTCCTATGCTGAGGTCATTAGAGAATTGTTTCCTATTTTATCAGGACTTTTACTGTTTCTGTTTATTATGATTATTGGTATATTAAATTATTTAGTCTCACGAAGCATTATTAAACCTATCTCAGTTCTTAAAGAAGGTGCTGAAAGAATAAAATCAGGAGATTTAAATTTTGAAATCGGAGCTGTTTCAAATGATGAAATCGGACAATTAAATAGAGCATTTGAGGAAATGAGAATTAAACTAAAAGAATCGATAGACCTCCAGCTTCGGTATGAAGAAAATCGAAAAGAGCTTCTGGCCAATATTTCGCATGATTTGAAGACACCTATCACATCGATTATTGGATATGTTGAGGGGATAAAAGATGGTGTAGCCAATACCCCTCAGAAGATGGAAAAGTATTTGTCGACTGTTCACTTTAAAGCAAAAGACATGGATTCATTAATTGATGAGCTTTTCTTATTTTCCAAGCTGGATTTGAAAAAAGAACCATTCCATTTCGAAACTGTCGAACTGGATAAATATATGAAAGACTATGCAGAAGAACTTTATTTGGATTTACTTCAGCAAGGAATCCATTTGGAGCTTCATCTTTTGAATAAACCAATCTTCGTGAAAGTGGATAGAGAGAAATTGAAACGAGTATTGGCCAACTTAATAAGTAATTGTGTTAAATATATGAATAAAGACAGGAAGAAGATTTCTATTTCTCTTCATGATCGATTAGGCGATGTAATTGTTAAAGTCGAAGACAATGGGCAAGGGATAGAACCTTCTGCCTTGCCAAATATTTTTGAACGTTTTTACCGTGCAGAACAATCAAGAAGTTCCGAGACAGGCGGAAGCGGCTTAGGACTTGCGATCGCGAAACAAATAATTTTGGAGCATAGAGGGGAAATCTGGGCTTCAAGCGAGATGGGTAAAGGTACAAGTGTATTCTTTTCCCTAAAGAAAGGTGAAAAAATATGAAAAAAATATTGCTTATTGAAGATGACATTAGTATTGCAGAATTGCAAAGAGATTATTTAGAAATAAATAAGTTTCGTGTCGATATTCAACATTCTGGTGAGGAAGGACTCCAAAAGGCTCTTCAAGAACACTATGATTTAATTATTTTGGACATCATGCTTCCAGGAGTAAATGGGTTTGAAATATGTAAACAAATACGCGCAGTTAAAAACATTCCTATCTTGTTTGTGTCAGCCAAAAAGGAAGATATCGATAAAATTCGGGGTCTCGGCTTAGGGGCAGACGATTATATTACCAAGCCTTTTAGTCCGAGTGAACTGGTAGCCAGAGTGAAAGCACATTTAGAGCGATATGAACGTTTAGCAGGAAAACAGACTCAAACAAATACAATTTTCGTACATGGGATCACAATTGATAAGTCAGCACGTAAAGTTTATATTGACGGAGAAGAAACTCCGTTTACAACAAAGGAATTTGATTTATTAGTATTTCTTCTAATGCATCCAAATCAAGTATTGAGCAAAGAACAGCTTTATGAAAAGATTTGGGGGCTGGAGTCAGCTGCAGATGTTTCAACAGTCACCGTTCATATTAGAAAAATACGAGGGAAAATTGAAGGAGACCCTGCACAGCCGAAATTCCTGGAAACCGTTTGGGGAGCCGGTTATCGATTCAATGTTTAAATTAATCTGTGTTTAATTTGATCCGTCACAAAGGTGACGGCTATTTTTTTTATATATGAAGAAATTTTAAGATTAAGTTTAACTTTCTTTAAGAATTTTTTTAGAGGGAGTTCACATTTTGATACTAACATAATAGAAGCAGTAACTAGTCTGAGTCATTTTATTTAAAGAAGATAGGCAGGTGAAGTAGATGAGGAGGTGGCTAACAATAGTGATTGGAGGCGTTATTCTCCTTCAAGGCTGTGTCTCAGATAATAATGCAGATACAAAAACACAGGAAAAAGAGGTACGGGAAGATATGGATATGAGTGAACCATTGCTTCAAGCTGCAGAGCGCAGGGAAACAGAAACAATAAAGAGATTGATTGAGGAAGGTGCTGATCTAAATAAAAAGGACTCAGACGGACGAACTGCTACTATGATTGCAACTTACAATAATGATGTCGAAACCGCCAAAATCCTGATTAAAGCGGGGGCTGACGTCAATATTCAGGATAACATGAAAAACAACCCTTTCTTATATGCAGGCGCAGAAGGATACGTTGAAATTCTTAAGCTTACGATCGAAGCAGGTGCGGATCCGGTGATAATTAACCGGTATGGTGGAACTGCATTGATCCCTGCTGCAGAACATGGCCATATAGATGCCATCAAGGAACTTCTCAACAAGACTGATATTGATGTAAGTCATGTAAATGATCTCGGCTGGACAGCTTTATTAGAAGCAATTATTTTGAATAATGGAAATGTAAAACAGCAGCAAACTGTGCAATTACTAATCGATCACGGGGCGGATGTGAATACTCCGGATAGAAAGAATGTTACTCCTCTGCAGCATGCACGTGAGAAAGGGTTTAAAGAGATTGAACAGATTTTGTTAAGAGCAGGAGCAAAATAGGCAAAAATGAGAATGAGGAGACGATATAAATGAACAAAAAAGCAAAAGCAATAACATCCATACTTCTTGGATTTACATTAGTAGCAACGGGGTGCAGCGCTGGTGCAAATGCCCAGGAAAATCATAGTAAGCAGAAGCAAGAACAAGTGGTTAAAGAGACTAAAAAGGATCATAAATTAACCAAAGGACAGGAAATGGCTAACATTCTCAGCGGCACAAATTGGCAAGGTACAAGAGTGTATGACAAAAATAAGAACGACTTAACAAAAGAGAATGCAAACTTCATAGGTCTTGCGAAATATGATGTGAAATCAGGAAGATATGAATTTTTCGATGCGGAGACAGGCGAAAGCCGTGGCGACAAGGGAACCTTCTTTATTACCAATGATGGGAAGAAAAGAATATTAATTTCAGAATCAATGAATTATCAAGCTGTTGTCGAAATGACAAAACTAAATAAAGATATTTTTACTTATAAAAGAATAGGGAAAGATGCTAAAGGCAACGACGTAGAGGTATTTGTTGAACATATTCCCTATAAAGAAAATGAGCTTTCTTTTACTGATCCCAACAAGCAGCTGGACGCTGTTACGGGGGATATCGTTAAAGATATAGATGGAGATAAAATTTTAGGCAGTACCCTCTGGAACGGAACAAAGGTATTAGATGAAGACGGCAATGATGTAACAAAGTATAATACGATGTTTATAAGTCTGGCAAAGTTTGATGACAAAACGAATCAATACGAATTTTTCAATCTTGAAACAGGGAAAAGCCGCGGTGATTTTGGCTACTTCGATATTGTGAACGAAAATAAAATAAGAGCCCATGTTTCAATTGGGGCTAATAAGTATGGTGCAGCGCTTGAACTTACCGAACTTAATAAGAATAAATTTACTTATAAAAGAACGGGTAAAGACAAAGATGGCAAAGATATAACTGTGTTTGTTGAACATGAACCTTATAAGGGTGATTTTAAACCGAAATTCACTAAATAAAAACATTAAATAAGAGCAGCATCTTTTCATGAAGGAATGGATTTTTTCCGTTCCTTTTTTGTTTTCTTTAACTTAAACTTTTCTTATTGGAAATGAATAGTATGTTTAAGAACAAATAAAAAGCATAACAAGGCAATGAAAGAAGGAAATACTAAAGAAGAAACGAATGAAATTAAAGAAAGAATGGATTTTATGGGGGAGTCTATGTCAAAGTATATTAGTATTTTTTTCTTATTTGCAATCGTAAGTGTCTTACTCTTTTTTATGTTTGGATCCGTATTTATGGGTGGAGGCAATCCGGCAGAAGAAGCGGTTTATATATTTGGAACCATAATTGTATTACTGCTATCATTTATAATTTCACAGCTTTACTATTTAATAGATTTGTTTAGGAAGAACCGGTAATTCCCTGCCTTTATGGCAATTCGATGTGTATAGTTACTAACAATAATTGCAGTAAAGTCCGGTTAGACAATTAAGGACTCTTTTTTATTTTCGCTTAGTGGAAGAATAACTATTAGATTGAGGTGTCACTAATGATATTAGTCAGTTCTTGTTTAGCAGGGTTGGAAGTAAGATATAACGGCACTCATTGCTTAAATCAAAAAATCCGTCAAATGCTGGAGCAGAAGAAGGCAATTACTGTTTGTCCTGAGTTGCTTGGAGGTTTTTCAACACCAAGAGAACCTGCTGAGATAATAGACGGTGACGGAGCAGATGTTCTTGATGGCAAAGCTAAGGTAATTGAAAAATCAGGCAGAGATGTTACCGATTTGTACATAGAAGGAGCCTATATCACGTTAAAAAAGGCCCAAGAGCTGCAAGTTACTGCAGTCGTGCTAAAAGAATATAGTCCCTCCTGTGGAAGTTCAATGATTTATAACGGCGAGTTTAAGGGCAACAAAATTCCTGGAGATGGAGTCACGTCGGCCTTGCTTAAAAGGAATGGCATTAACGTAGTATCAGAAGAGGGGCTGGCAGATTTACTTTTGGAAGAAGGGTCCAATTATACAGACTAAAAATCAAGAGACTGCGCTTAAGCACCCATTTTTTATAATCGAGAAATAGCAAAGCATACCCAAGAAATCTTAGGTATGCTCGTGTTATTAACTCTGGCTTTGTTGAGCCAATCCTTTATCATGGGTGTTTTTTGGCGATTTTTTAGGCACAAAGAAAACTAAAATCAGTGTTGCAAGGGATAGGACTAACATAAAGACATAGGCAGAACTTGAACCAAAGATCGAAGCTAAGCTCTCCAGTTTGCCTGCTGTCATGTTTTCTTTGGACAACTCCGAAGCATATGATGTTGCCTGGATCGTATATAAAGTGATGACAACTGAAGTTCCAATCGCACCTGACAATTGGCGAATGGTGTTGTTAACGGCTGAACCGTGAGATCCCAGCTCTCTTGGCAGAGCATTCAATCCTGCTGTATTTAAAGGCATAGTAATAAAGCTTAGTCCTATTCTCAAAATAATGGTGCGGACCATTAAATACATATAAGTAGTCGATTCGTTCAAATCGATTACTCCCCACATGGAAATATTTACAAATACTAATCCTGTAATAAAGAGTGGTTTTGCACCGTATTTATCATACATTCTTCCAGTAACTGGAGATAAGAACGCGTTGATGATAGCTCCGGGCAATAAAAGCAATCCTGCTTCGAAAGCCGTGAACTCGCGCCCGTCCTGCAGGTAAATAGGCAGAAGGATTAAATCCGCATACATAATCATCGTAATTAGGACATTGATAAGCGATGTGAGAGTGAAGATTTTGTACTTAAATACAGATAAATTCAGTAAAGGCTCCTTTGATTTCATCTGCCGCAAGCAGAATAGAGCTGTAAAGAATATTCCTGCAATGATCGTTGTAAGGACTATAGGATTTTGCCATCCTTTGCTTCCCGCGGCACTAAATCCGAATAAAATGCATCCAAAGCCAATCGTGGACAAAATAACACTTGGGAGATCCAATCTCGCTTTTGATGTTTCCGATACATTCATCAAATATTTGAAAGCCAGAACGATGACGATGATTAAAAAGGGAATTAACCCAATAAACAGCCATCTCCATGAAACAAATTCAATAATAAAACCGGATAGGGTAGGAGCAATGGCCGGTGCAAAGATTACTGCAAAGCCAATTTTCCCCATTACACTTCCGCGATGCTCGGCGGGGTATAAATATAGAATGACGGTCATCATCAGGGGCATGATAATTCCGGCGCCGATTGCCTGAATCATCCTCCCTGCCAGCAGCATGCCAAAGTTCAGTGCACAGGCGCTAATGACAGATCCGATGAGTAAAAAGAACATTGAACTAATGAACAGCTGCCTTGTTGTAAACCGCTGCATCAGAAATGCTGTGATGGGGACTAATACCCCATTTACAAGCATAAATCCGGTTGATAACCATTGGACCGTTGCTGCTTTTACGTTGAATTCCTCCATGAAACTGCTCAATGCCACATTTAATAAAGTCTGATTCAAGGTGGATAAGAAACAGCCGGCAATCAGAACGATTAATAATATTTTTTTATTGCTTTCTGTTATTTCATTGCTCATTCATAAACTCCTTCGTTCTGAACTTGTATTCTCAACATGTTGTCGATAAAATTCATAGTAACAAAACCATCTATTCTTGACCATGAACAGTTTTCTTGTGTGTGTTCACTAATCGACAGCATGAATAGGGGCTGTTGAGAAAGTCCATGAAAATCTATAAAGGAGGGTTAGAATGTCTGCGCCGAAAAAGGAAGATCCCCGTACAATCCGTTCAAAGGAAATGTTCAAAACAGCAGCTTTTTCCCTGCTATCAGAGGAATCCGATATTTCAAAACTGACCGTTCAGAAAGTTGCGGCCGAAGCAGGATTAAACCGGACAACATTTTACTTGCACTATCAGGATATTCAAGATTTTCTAACGCAAATTACCGGAGAAATTTTAAGCGGGCTATCTGATAAAATTGCAGCATTGATACAATCGGAAGATCTATCAGAAAAGCAGCAGCTGACCCAATTGCTTGATTATTTATATATCCACAGAAAGTATTTGCTGATCTTATTCAAGATGAATCAATTCGAGGAAAAACTATTCGTATTATTAAAACAGTTAGTAGAAATAAGAAGAAAGAATACACAGAAGGAATTGCCCGGCGAATATGTTTCTATAGATATTAAAACAGCCTCATTGGTAGGCATCATCATGTGGTGGCTAAAGAAGGGACTTCATTTTAGTTCCGATTATATGGCTAATGAAATTCATTTAATGTATAAGGTGAGGCCGCAGTAAAGTGCTGATAGGAAAAACGCTGTGCAGGAGAATTAACCCCAGCTATTTAAGCAGGATCGGTTTCCCAAATTGATCAAATGCATGTCTAAAGTCAAATGCAAAAGAATCAGGTCCATGCTGGATATAAAAATCATATCTATTGAAAGCTTCCTTCCAGGATACATCCGATAACATATCCGTCCACCACACCACATAATTTGGCTGTCTCTCTGGAAGAGGCCCAAACCACTTATTCCTGTCCTGCAATGCCTGCCTATGCAGGCCAGAATAGGTAAACTGATATAAAGATTGAAGGTTTGTCCATACTGTTAAGGTGAGAATGGGGGTACCCTCTCCTTTAATCGTTTCTTCAGGGAACTTAGCTCTAGTTGGTGAGAATTCTTTTATGAGGTGCCCTGTTTTAGCAGCCTCTCGCATGACTTCAATTCCCGCTTCAAAAAACTCCCGGGAGGCAGGATGTTCTTCTGAGTGCTTCAGCCGTCCAACCGTCAAAATAGCCACAAATGCCATGTTAATCCCTCCATTACCTTTTTTTTACATATATTCTGAAAGGACTCGATTAATTCCTGTATAAACAGGATAATAATTTAATGGTTGTTGCAGATTTAAAACAGTTCTCAAGCAAGTTTAAGAATGGGTATTTAACAGGGGAGGGTCACTTTACTTCCCTTAAGCCCTTCCCTTCAAGAATATCTTGAATACCTTCTTCACAAACGCCGTATGAACGCCAGGAACACGTTTCGCAAACAGTTTGAATATCTGAGGGAAGGGCATATTTTTGAATGTTCGACTCAATGTCCTTCCAATACAGGATTTGCCCGATCTTAAGTCCAAGTTTTTCTAAAATAACGGCATCTCTTTCATAAATATCGTTGTGTTCACAGTGGTATTCACCTGAGTTGGGATACTTTTTACACAGTTGATCTGGCCCTTTTACAAGCTGTATCCATGTCCTGGGGTTGTCTCTCAAGGCTTGGTGCAAACGTGTCATATTTTCCACGTATTCCTGAGAGTAGCCCATTCCCCGATATCCCAGAAGGCAAAAAAGATGATGGCCTCGCAGCTTATACATAAAATCCCCCCAATTGAAATGGTTCGTTTACGTTTGAATGTTAACTTAAAAAATGTATAGTTAACATACTTGTTTATCATAACATTTAAAATTGATCAGCTGAGGGTCTTTTTTAAAGTCTTTTGGGGCAGGCTGTTTAAAATGGAAAATAAACTACTGTAAATATTGAATTGCCTGTGACAAGTTGATATATTAACTTATATATATGAAATCAATGATGTGATCAAGTAAATAAGGATTGTGAAACAGAAAATATAGCCTGGGCTGAAAGCTATATCACCCCTCCTTATTGAACCCTGCCACGGAGATTGTTAGTAAAGCTAACCGGGTCGTTTCGTTACAAACGTTTAGAGGACTTTAGATTTTAAATTAAAGTCGAACTAAGGTGGTACCACGTCTATTAGCGTAAAGACGTCCTTTTGAAGGACTCTTTATGCTTTTTTATTTTTTAAACAAATTTCATTTTCCAAGGAGGAAAAGAAGATGTCTCAACAAAAGCCAAACAACTTTTCAAAATGGTATCTTGATACGATTCAAAAAGCCGATTTATTTGATTACACCCCAGTTCGCGGCTGTATTGCCTTTAAGCCGGATGGCTATGAAATATGGGAACATATTCAGGAAGAGATGGATAAGCGTTTTAAAGAAACCGGTCATCGCAATGCATATTTCCCCATGTTAATTCCAGAATCCTTCTTTCAGAAGGAAAAGGATCATATTGAAGGATTCTCGCCAGAGCTTCCATGGATAACAGAAGCGGCAGGTGAGAAACTGGAGGAACGTCTGGCACTGCGCCCAACTTCTGAAACAATGATTGGACATTTGTATTCAGATTGGATTAAGAGTTATCGGGATCTGCCTGTATTAATAAATCAATGGGCAAATGTATTCCGGTGGGAGAAGAAGACTCTTCCATTTATCCGCACTTCTGAATTTTTATGGCAGGAAGGCCATACGGCTCATGTGGATGAAGAAGATGCGCGTAAGGAAACAATGCAAATGCTTTCCATTTATAAAGAGGTTGTAGAAGGATTACTTGCGATTCCAGTTTATGATGGCCAAAAAACACCATCAGAACGCTTTGCCGGTGCGGTTGATACTTTTTCCATTGAAGCGATGATGAAAGATGGAAAAGCGGTGCAGGCAGGTACCTCCCATTACTTAGGTACAAAATTTGCCGAAGCTTTCGATATCAAATATTTGAATAAAGAAAATAAACACACCTTTGTCCATACAACATCCTGGGGTACGTCTACAAGGTTAATTGGCTCCGTCATCATGGTTCATGGAGATGAGCAAGGCCTTGTGCTGCCTCCAAAAATAGCACCGACTCAAGTTGTACTGATTCCAGTCGGGCCATGGAAAAAGAACCCGGCCATTATGGAGAAGTTAGATGAAATCTTTGCAGCATTAAAGGCAGAAGGAATCCGCGTCCGCCTAGATGATTCTGATCAATCACCAGGCTATAAATTTAATGAGTGGGAACTGAAAGGTGTACCTGTCCGCATAGAACTCGGTCCACGTGATTTAGACCAAAATCAATGTTTAATGAAGGCCCGTGATCTTGGAGACAAAGTTGCGGTACCGCTTGAAGCCATTATTGACAGCATTAAAAAAGAGCTTGAAACCATGCAGAATCGTCTATTCGAAAATGCAAAAGCGTTCCGCTCGGAGAATTCACACACACATATTGATACAATGGACCAGTTAGAACAGCACATAGCAGAATCCGAATTAAATGAAACCATTCCTGGCTGGATATTGGCTGGCTGGTGCGGAGAAGACGCCTGTGAAGAAAGTGTCAAAGAAAAAACAAAATTCACAACAAGGAACATTCCGTTCAATCCGCCGGCAACTAAGGACACATGCATCCATTGTGGTAAAGAAGCGAAGCATACGGTTTGGTTTGCGCGAGCTTATTAAGCTTGAATGTGAAATATTACGTGATCTTTCAGGGTCAATTATTTAGGTCCGCCTCACTCAGGCGGACTTTTTTCTTAAAGATGATTGAATGAACGTCCAGGTTTCACAGTAAAGCATTCGAATAAGGAACTTAAACATATTTTATTGAACTGATTAATATGTTAAAATCAAAAATGTCTAAAAATTTAGATAACATTTTCGGACAATGTTATTATGACAATCAATATATTGGCATGAAAATACTATGGGGAACAGATCTCAAATAACTTTATAGGTATTGAAAGGGGAAAATCATTTGAATCAAACATTATTAATTATTGATGCCCAACAGGAGTTAATTGATGGGAATATAAAAGAAAGTAAAGTTTTTAATAAAGAGCGGCTTATTGGGAATATCAATTTAGTGATCGAAAAGGCAAAGCAATCCAGTATTCCAGTTGTCTTTGTTAGGGATTTAGATGTTGCTGAAGGGAAAGGCAAAGGATTTCAGGTTCACGAAGAAATTAATGTGCCTGCGGAAACGAAGTTCTTTGATAAAGCTGCGACGAATTCCTTCCATGGAACAGGACTGCTGGATCACCTTAAATCTCAAAAGGTCAAGCATGTTGTTATAATGGGGTGTAAAACCCAGCACTGTATAGACAGTGCAGTTAGAACCGCAACTATTAGTGGATTGGATGTAACATTAGTAGGTGATGGACATTCAACAACGGACAGCGATGCTTTAAGTGCAGAACAAATTATCAAGCATCATAATGATACTCTTCACGGCCATTACAATGTGGAACATTTTTCAGTTGTCAGAAATGCAGCGGAAGACTTGTTTCATCCGATACATGATTCATATAGGTGAATTGAATTTATAGTATAGAGATATTCCTTATTAACAATAGATTCCCAATTTCTTACTGTGAAATTGGGATATTTAATTTGTGAAAGATAGGCATTCATGAAAGTAGAGGTATACAGGAATTTCCTGAACATCAAGAATGCTGCCCCCGTATTTTTTCCCCTTTTTTCGCTTTTAGAATCCATTTTATAAACTGTTGCCTGTCATATAAACGCATATTGTTTGCTTCGGCAAATTCAATTGCTTGACGGGTGAAACGCTCATTTGTGATGACCCAGCATTCAGCAGCATCAAAAATATCCATTTGCCTTAAAGTTTTTTGGACTAGGCGTATTCCGACTTCTCTTTTATGGCTTTTGACTTTAACAATCACTTGATACCCCGATGGAGAGGCAAGTAAAAAACTTATATCCGGATTCTCATCAATCGGTTTTGTAACTATATAACCAAGTTTGGATAATAGAGAGATGGAGAAATCCTCTAATTGCTCATCTGAAAGTTTGCTGATCAGCCAGATTTCGGAATCCGCCTGACTTTTCTGATCACGGCGAAACCAAAACAATCCGTAAACGAGATAGAAAATCACCTCTCCCAAAAAAGTCAGAAATGCATTTTCCCAATTGTTCGTATTCATAAAGACAATAATCGGCACCAGGATGATCATAAACCAAAGTATTAGATGATGACGTTCATTCAACCTGTAACACATCCTTCATTCTAAAAGTCTTCTAATCTTGTTATATCACAAATCATTTGGGCGGCAAGAATAGGAATATCTAAAAAGATTGGAATAGCCAAAATATATTGGTAAAATTTACATTTACGAACATGTGTTTTATAATATTATTATCTTAAAATGGAGGTAGAATACTTGAGGCCGGAACTAAGAAAGGATTTGGAAGTAAAAGATTTCCTCAGCTATTATTGGTTAAAAGAAGAGCTGCGAGTTTTTTGCAGAGAGAATGGAATGAGTGCTGCTGGCTCTAAAATGGAGATTACGGATAGAATAGCAGCATTTCTTCAGACAGGAGAAATAAACAAGCCAGCAAAGAAAAAAAAGTCCCCTTCTAAAGATGTTTTGTCAGAATTAAATTTAGATACTGTCATCACAGAAAATCACCGCTGCAGCCAGACTGTAAGAGCCTTCTTCAAATCAATTATCCCTAAATTTCATTTTTCGACTTATATTCAAAATTATTTTAAAGAAAATGCAGGCAAAACATATCGTGATGTGGTTCATGCTTGGTATGAAGAGGAAGAAAGAAAAAAGAATCCGTCTTATAAAAAACAAATAGGGTCTCAATTCGAATATAATCAGTTCACCAGAGATTATTTTGCAGACCCAAAAAACAAAGGCAGTAATCGAGAAGAGGCCATTAAAGCCTGGAATGTTTTATAAAAACTGCCAGGAAGCAACAAATACAGAGGCTGATTTACATATGAAAGCAGGTTTGAAGTTAATCAATTAATTAGAGTAGATGCAGAATGGAATTTAATGGGCAGGAATGGGTGTGGTTGAAAGGGTTTGGAGCAACAACTAATTGTGGATGAATTACCCAATGTAAGTTTTATAATGGAGGTCTCCAAATGAAGATTCGGCTTACGGAATTTAGCGATAATTGGGCTTTAATGTATGAAGTAGAGGCACAGTTTCTCAAAACCATCTTTAAAGATGACATCATAAAATGTGAACATTTTGGCAGTACTGCGGTCCAGGGGATGAAGGCAAAGCCTGTAATCGATATGATATTTATTGTGAAGGACATCGAAAAGATAGACAGTTTTAATGAAGAAATGAAAAACCTAGGATATGAGGCTGCTGGCGAATGGGGAATTACAGGAAGACGATTATTTCGAAAAGGCGGGGAAAACCGATCTCATCATTTGCATTTCTATCAATTTGATAACCCCCAAATAGAACGGCACCTAATATTTAGAGATTATCTGCGGTCCCATCCTGCTGAAGCAGCAAGGTACACTAAATTCAAGGAAGAATTAGCAAAAAGGTTTGATGACACAAGTGAGTATAGCCAAGCAAAAAAGGCATTTGTGAAGGAAATGGAGAAAAAAGCACTTGTTTGGTCTGGGGAAGCAAGGAAATTAAATGCAGAGGAATAGCAATATGCTCTCATTCCTTCACAATTATGGCATTAGGTTAAAAGGATTTTAATTACAGCCAATGTGCTTAACAAACTTTTGGTATGCTTTTGCAGTAATCATTGAAATTAAATAAATGCTTATGAATGAAGCAACAGATACGAAGAGTAAATAAATTACTGTATAAGGTTTAGGAATATCCACATTGAAAAAGGCAAATATAGTTATTAACAATGAAATTCCTATTGCTTTTGTGGTGTGTTTATTTTGAGTGTTCATAAAATCCTCCTTTCGATTAATCTTAATAACTGTCTGTTAGTTAAATAACATATATCTACATATTAACATAAAATCCCATTAATATCTTTCAAAAGGATTTATCTTCCAAATATCGAATTATATAGGGAAATCTTATATTTAGGAGATTACTATGGGGTATGTCATGGAGTTAAGAAAAATAGTTGGAAGCCGTCCTCTTGTTATTACTGGAGCGAGTGTAATCGTTTTGGATAAGAATAATAGGCTGTTATTACAATTAAGGAAGGATAATAACTGCTGGGGATTGGCGGGAGGTTCTCTGGAGCCCGGAGAGACATTGGAAGAGGTGGCTAAGAGAGAGCTGCTTGAAGAAACTGGGTTAACAGCAAATGATCTGCGGTTGTTTAATATCTATTCAGGAGATGAATTTTACTATAAATATCCTCACGGTGATGAAGTATATAATGTCATTGCCTCCTATATCTGCACCGACTATGATGGAGAACTTACAATCGATAACGAAGAGGTTAATGATTTACGCTTTTATCATGTTCATGATATTCCCTCAAATATAAGCCCTCCAGATCGTAAAGTGATTGAGGATTATATTAATTCTATTTAAGAAGGAGTTCCCAACCGGAGCTCTTTTTTCTTCGCTGAAAAACAGAAAATAATGGAATTGGGATAATTTTCTATGAAGAAAATGATAAGATTAATTTAGAAGGAGGGAGGGCAGAAATAATCATTTTCGAAGACATAGATCATCTAATTATGCTCGATACTGAAGGATTTGTTCAAAAATTTAATAGTATAAATTTCGTTACTAAATATAAAAAGGAAGTTGGAATATGGAAAAAAACAAGAAGTTTTTGACGGTACTGATAACAGTAGCATTATCAGGTGTACTGGCTGCTTGTGGAGACTCATCTGAAGAATCGAGCAGCCAGCCAGCTAATAACAGCTCGGCTCAAAATGAAGATGGCGGCTCAACTGATAGGGATTCTGCAGATTCAGAGGAAAATGAGGAAGAAAACTCTTCTGGCAGCAGTGACAACACACAGCTCAATGAACAAGAAAATACAGACAATTCATCTGCAGCCTCAAATGATGGAGAGTCAGTGGAGTCCAGTAATCAAAATGAAAATCATGAAAGTAATAAGGATGAATATCTAAAGAAACTAAACAAAATGGAAGAAGCGGACAGATATGAAGAAGCCAAGACAACCACCGCAGAATTGGTGGAGCAAGAGGCGGAAAGATATAGAAATTGGGATGAGGAATTAAACAAAATTTATGGTCTGCTAGAAGATCAGCTTGATAAAGGGCAGATGGACCAGTTAAGAGAAGAACAGCGGATCTGGATCCAACAAAGAGATGAAGCTGCGAAAAAGTCTTCTCTGAAATACAAAGGCGGTTCGATGGAGCCATTGGAATATGTGGCTACACAAGCAAGTCTTACAAGAGAAAGGTGTTATTTGTTGGTTGCAAAGTATATGAAGTAATTTTTGGCACTAACGAGCAGGTTGCCTCCATCTCCTTTGTACTTATTTTAAACGAGTGAAAGAGTTGCAAATCCAGTAGGGATAGCAGCTCCTTTTTTTTCTTCGGCCAGACGGGGCAGATTTGTATTTGGTCATTAAATAATAAATATGTTTAATAGATAATTACACAAGCAAAGGTAATAAATTTGAATAAAGATATAGTAATCTATCAAGAAAGGAGTGGATTATGTTGAGTTCATCTTGGCATTCTGAAGGAAGAACAATTTATCATAGTGGTTATAGCTATAATCAGAATGACTACTATCATCATGATGGATATATGCAGGACCAGTACGATCATCATGGTTACTATTATGATCGATGTAGACAGGATAAGTGCAAACCCCATGATTGCCATTATGATTGCAGAAATAAACAGAACAGATGCAATCATCATGCTTGCCATCATGATTGTGGATGCAGATATGACAAGTGTAAACATCATACTTGCCATCATGATTGCTGCTGCAAAAAGAAAGAATGTTTCGAGAAGCACTGCAAAACCATTTGCCAGCATAAGCATAATGAACACTGCAAAAATGGCTACCGAATAGTTTGGCGTAAAGAAGAAAAATGCTGTAACGATGGACGCAAAATTGTTTGGCATAAGGAGAAAATACCATGCAAAGATGACTGTCGCGTAGTATGCTGGAATAAGCCAATAAAATGTTAAACAAACATCGTCTAGGTGTGTGTGTTGACATAAACTTGATCAATTGTGGTCAAGTTTTTTTTCAGAGGGAGCCGAATCTGGCATGTTACATAGGTTTTATCATTTCGCAACTGTCTATATTGTCCTCGGCAAAAAAGACTGAATAAAATTAAAATTGAAACAATCCAAGGCTTCAACCGTATATAGTTAGGAAAAAGGAGGTTTGGTTTGAAGTATCTAATTATCGGAATGGTTTTGTCAATAACTGGTGTTTTACTATCATTTGGTTTTGGGGAATTAAGTAAGGCTTACTTAGTGACAGGAGCAATTGGCTTATTTTTTTTGGCCATGTCTGTTCTTATGTCAGGTTCAATACCTGGCCCCCACCGAATAAGGGCAGGCCTAGAAGCACCTGATTCTCCAGACGAAAGACAGAAACGAAAAAGAACAAGCATCGGCTCCGTTTTAATTGGTCTGCCAAATATTATGACTGCGCTGCTTCTTTATCTTTTCTTAGCTAAATAAGTGTATATCAATAAAGGCGGCCTTTCTAACAAGGGGGATTGATTCCATGTGGTGGTTAGTGATTTTTATTGTTGGAATTATACTATTTGCTTTATTTATTGATTGGAAACGCAAGAAAAACAATAATAATCCTCATATCCCATTCAATCCTAATGCAAAACCAGGAGAGAGCTCAAATTATTTGATGGGAGAAAATAAAGACTCAGGAGGATTTCAATAATTTTATGAACTCGTGATTCCTTGCTTCCAGGTAACTGTAATTGAAAAAGTAAGTCATGGAAAATTAGGAGGGATTTTATGGAGAAAATAATAGTGAAAACAGGGATATATTCATTTATTGTCTCCTTTTTCTTATTAGTGGCCTTTATGAAGCGGATAGAAAGCACAACTGATGTTGATGGTATGACTTCAAGTGTTATAACACCTTTTCCTGAGTTCTTTTTTACTATTTTCCGATATTCTGTAATCACTTCAATCATTGCAGTTCTCATTGCAATTGCTTATTTGGCTTCAATGAAGAAAAATGAGTAGCAAACGAAAGCTGCCAATCCAGGTGGCTTTTTCTTTTTGAATAAACAGGGCAGTGAGCTAAAGAAGGAATTGAAAATAATATGACGAACCTTTCTTATATTTATGAATTTGTCTAAGAGGAGGCAAATATGGAGTGGGTTGAAATAAAAGGAAATGATGATATCAAAGGACTTCTAGAGTTATTTGGTTATTTCCACGATAGCTGCTTGAAAGAGCTGATGATGTGGACTGACAGTTATGTAGATCATAACCGGTCAATGAGTGTTGGACTAGGGCTTGATACCAAAATGCAAATGCTTTTTCATAGACAATTTAATAATCCGTCGGCAATAGAAATATTGTTTGAACAAGTAACACATTTTCAACTTAAACCAAGTCCGGAAAATTATGATTCAATCATCTATGATGCCACCCTAATACTGAAAGACGGTACCTTATATTGGGCAGACACTTCTGATTGGACACCTAATGACTATAATGGAGAAGTTACTTGGATTTCAGCTAAAAAGGTTAAATGGCGGGATGCAAGTGATTGGATGGGTAAGGTGAGAAGATACAAATCAGTCATTAAAGAATAGTCCTCCATGTTATTCGGCCTTGTTAATCAAAAAGGTTTTATCATATGGAAATTTGGAGGAAGAATGAAAGGAAGTTATTAGATGAGGACGGGAAAAATACGGGCAATTGTTATTATAGACAGGAACGAAACCGGCACTTATCCGCAAAAGGGTAAGGGCCTTTTTTCTAAAAGATATGGAAAAAATGAAACCTATATCTAAATCATTCGTCTTAGCATTAAAGTGAAAATGGGGTGGGAAGTGTGTGAGAAAGGTCAGGGATGAAGGCCCATTAGAAAATCGTGATGCTTGGCTGGAGTTTATTATGGATGAGTATGGTGAACGGCTCACAAAGCTGGCTTATAACTATGTGAAGGACTGGAAGCTGGCTGAAGATATTGTTCAGGATGTATTCATCGCGTGCTACAGAAATTATGACAAAATCGATGAAGTGATCTCCTTTAAATCATGGATTTATCGATTGGCTATTAATAAATCAAAGGATGTCTTGAAGAGTTATGCGTTTCGAAAAGTGTTGATGAATTCAAGCATGTTTGCTCTTTTTTCATCTAAGGAAATGTCGCCGGAAAAAGATCTGCTGAAGCGCAGCGAGGAAGAATTTCTTTCCTTGTGTGTATTGTCTTTGCCTGTGAAGTACCGGGAAGTCGTTACGCTTTATTACTATGAAGAATGCTCAATTGAAGAGATCCAAGGAATATTAGGCGTGAACCACAATACGATCAAAACGAGATTGAGCAGAGGCAGGATGAAGCTGAAAAAAATGATGGAGAGGTGGGGATATAATGGAGAGCAAGCTTAAGCAGCTGCGGAGGGCGATGGACTCGACGACTCACAAAGGTGGCCACTTTACGGAATTTCAAAAAATGAATATTAGAAAAGCAGTCCATACAGATAGAATAGTGAAGCCAGCCAAACCCAATAAATTCGTTATATTCACTATTTCCACTTTTGCCATCTGTCTCTTGGCCTTCTTCGTTTCAACCGAGTTTTTTGTCAGGAACGATCCCGAAAAGATAAATGGAGGCATGAATAATGAATGGGAAATACGGCATGAATATAAGGTGAATCAAAATATAAAATTTAGCATATTACCCGATCCTAATCTGAAAGCAGGAACGCCTTATGGCTATATTTTTAGTTTCGCAGAGCCTTTTGATACTTATAAAGGAAAAGAACTTTCCATTTCTGCCCTTCATAAAGAAACTGGTGAAAGAATACAAGTTTTGCCTCATCAAGAAATAACAGAACCATCATCCGGCTACCCAAGTTTGCAGCGTTTTACAACCACATTTACAGTTCCTTACGAAGGCTTGTGGAAGTATGAAGTGTACCTGGATGGCAAAGCCTATGGGGATGTAGTTGTCAGTGTGGCTGAAAAAGCAAAAGACGCCCCTATTACTTTCCCAGAGGACATACCAGATTTTGTGCAAGAGAGCGATTTTGACACTATTGATTGGGAGAGAAAAGCTGTGGAGTTCGGTGACAGGGGCATTATCGGAAATGAAAACAAGTCCGGTGTGATAGGCGCTGGCATGCCAAGTCTAAACGGCCAAAAGTGGATGTGGCATCTTTGGGGAGTTGAAGATGCAGATCTGACGATTGTTGGATTTCATAAAGAATCGCAAACTGTCCATCAAATTTTAACGAATGGAATGGGATGGACCATCCATGCTTACGGTCCAAACAACGGGGCAGATGCGCATACACCATCATCTGTTAAAATTCCTAAAAAGGGAGAATGGGCCATTTTGCTTTATGTGGATGGGGAGTTATTCGATCAATTGATTTACGATATAAAGGAATGATTATGCTTTATGATCTTTTCTTTGCAAAGATTTGAAAGTTTTATTTTATACGAGTTTATTGGAGGTCTTATATGAAACCGCGGATTTCAGTTATTACATTAGGTGTAGATGATCTAGAAAGGTCCTTACATTTCTATGAAAAGGGTCTTGGACTTCCAACACAGGGGATAGTAGGGAGAGAATTCGAGCATGGTGCTGTGGCGTTTTTTGATTTGCAATCAGGGTTAAAACTGGCACTTTGGAAACGTAAAGATATTGCTCATGATACAAGCATGAACCAGACAGCGATTAGCCCAACTGAATTTACGATTGGGCATAATGTTGGGAGTAAAGAAGAGGTAGATACGGTAATGAAACAGGCTGAGAGTGCAGGGGCTGTTATTGCGGTTCAAGCTCACGACACCTTTTGGGGTGGATATTCTGGATACTTCCAAGACCCAGATGGACATTTGTGGGAAGTAGTTTGGAATCCTGCTTGGGAACTTACAGAATAGGTCCATTGCAATGTCTTTATCAACAAATAGGTACAAGAGCTGAAGATCCAGTATGTGGATCGGCTGCTCTTTTTTTCATCCAGGCCTCTTATTCTGAAAAAGCTTTTGAATAATGGACAACACCGGCAGCTTTTTCAAGAGCATTCTCCGTCAATTCCAGAGCCATGAACACTTCGTCAGGCACTTCAAACGGGGCCTGGATATTCCAAAGGCTGGCTGGCTTAAAGCCGAACTTTGGATAGTAATCTTTATGACCTAGAACGATTACGGATTGAAATCCGCCCTCTTTTGCCTTGTTAAGTGCAGAACGAATCAATTGACTGCCGATGCCTTTTCCTTGATAACCGGGAGCAACCGAAACGGGGGCAAGTGCCAGAGAATCTGCAGCCTTCTCGCCATCAGCTATGGTGATTTTTGATAAAAGTATGTGACCCACAACCTCCTTAGCCTGAGTTAAAGCTACTAAAGAAAGCTCCGGAATAAAAGCATCTGAATTTCTAATCCTTTTAACAAGGAAATGTTCTGTCTTGTCGCTGTATTCTTCATTTAAAAAAGCTTCTCTGATCATTTCTTCCGTCGAATGATAGTCTGCAGGGAATTCCTGCCGAATTAAAATATCCATTTATAATCTCCCGTTCTTATTTATAAAGTTCGATATAAATGGCACTTTCTCATGCATGCAGCCATGAAGAACGTGTTACTCCTCCAGCTCTAAACATAAGTTCAACAAACAAAAAACCTCCAATTTGGGATGATTTCATTTTATAAAGTTATGCTGCAGTGGTCAACTTCCTTTCGAATGCGCCTATCTGCCGTATAATCTCCACCTGAGACCGAAAAGATAAGAACAACCAACCAACCAACGGGAGGAGTAAAATATGGGAGAATTTTTTTATCATTGTCTTCTTATTTTAGGAAGAATTATTACCATTCTGCCTCTATTTCTTTTTATTACTCTTTATATGGGGAGACGTTCGATTGGGGAGCTTCCAATCTTCGACTACCTGGTGATTCTTACACTGGGTGCAGTGGCTGGGGCGGATATAGCAGATCCGTCTATCAGGCATCTGGAAACAGGCTTTGCCATTATTGCCATAGGCGTCTTTCAGCGAATCATTGGGAAAGTAAAAATATCGAACAGAAAGATTGGAAAAATGATTACTTTCGAACCGGTGATTGTAATTAATAAGGGTAAATTGCTTCGTGCCAATTTAAAGCGGACTAATTATTCAATCGACAACATTCTTCAAATGCTGAGGGAGAAAAATATCTTCGATGTCCAAAATGTAGAATTGGGAGTACTGGAAGGGAGCGGTATGCTAAGTGTTCAATTGAAACCTTCAATGATGCCTGTCACCCTGGGAGATTTAAAAATTACTGAACACTCCGATCAAATTGCCTTTCCAGTAGTCGTTGAAGGAGAAGTTTACACCACTGTCCTTAATCAGTTGGGCTTGGATAGAGCCTGGCTTGAACGGGAATTGGCCAGAATGGGCGTCTCTATGTTCGGGGATATATTTTTTGCCTCCATCAACTCTAAGAAAGAGCTTCATATTTCCATGAAAAATGAACAAGCAGAATCCATACCACCTTTGAATCATTAACTATCCATCTTGGAAAACCTGTTTCAGCACGCCGTGAAAAGTCAGGGAACCTCCTATAAAGGAAATATTTTCTTTTGTATTGAATATGTAAGGGAGTGAACTTAATAAAGAGGTGACTTCGGTGCTTTTTCATTATCATTTTTGGACTCCGCATGTAGAAGAGACAGAGAGGTTTTACACAAATAATGGATTTCGGATATATCAGCGTATCGGAAAATACCAGGGGGATTTCCAGAACTTTGATCCTCCATTGGTATGGGATGACTTTCGGGAAAAAGATATCCTTTTTCGGATAATTGAAGCAAGAAAAGGGTGCATAAATGTCACTTTTGGATATGGAAAGAAGAGTATATTTGACCATATAGGCTTTTTGGTAAATGAAAAAGAACAAGAGTTTATATGTCAAAATGCAGTTAATTTGAATTGGAATGTTGATAGGGGGGAACGAAGAACGTTTATTACAACCCCTTATTCTTTTAGGATTGAACTTCAGACAAACAAAGATTTAGTAGATTCGGTGACTGATAACATAAAAATAGGGGAATTAAGATTAGAAATAATGAAAAAAGGGTTAGAAGGTGACCTTTCCATTTTGTTTGGAAAGCCTGTCAATTCTATTAAGTCAATAATTGGTGAGACAGTTACAATCAGGGAAGCTGTTATAAAGGATTTCTCATCAAACCCATTAGTGGATCCTAATGGTGTAAGGATTTTGAATTAGTTTTTGGATTAACTGTGTAAGAGGGAGAACTTATGAGATTCCATTGGTTTCTAGTGTTATTTTGCACCTGGGTTATAGTATCTTTTCTATTTCCCTAACCAAGCTGGTGGTCTATCTTCTCATCGGATCGTTCAACGCACGCCCTTTTAATAGAGCAATTTTCTATAGTTAAAGTATTTTTCATTATTACTTTCTTAGGATCAGCTTACCTATTGCATTTTATATTTCAAAAACGCAGGTAAAAGCTTTTCATGCGAGTAAGTGCTGATAAAAAGAATACTTGATGATTTAATATAGGGGGAAACACGATGGGCAGAACAGTTACTTTCTCATTTAGCAGTGCCCGGTATGAGGGGGCTAAGGCGACAGAGACATTCACTTTTGAGAAATTAGGCCTTGAAGCGAGTCTGGATGATATGGCCTTGGAAAAAGAATTAGACGAAATCTTTCATGCTTGGGTTTGGGATAAACTCAATATTTCTTATAGTATAGTAACTGCAAAAGAAAAAGATAAGTTGTGATGATTTTCTGGTATATCAGTTATACGATAAAAAGAATTAAGCCCCCATCTTTGTTCTTTCTTGAACTTTGTGTGACGATCGCTAAATTACCACTTGATTTTAGTATCAGGTATTATATTTATCACTATTCAATTAACCCCATTCACACAATAATGGAGAAGAAATAATTCGACGATGAAATGGGGTATTCTTTTGAGATTTCCGCAATTAAGAATTGGTCATATGAAGCCTGAATTTCCAGTCATGCAAGGTGGTATGGGCGTAGGTATTTCTTTAAGTGGTCTGTCGTCAGCTGTTGCGAATGCCGGGGGGATTGGAACTATTTCTGGAACAGGAATTAGCATCGAAGATTTAAGATTGCATATAAGAAAGGCTAAGGCATCTATCAAGGGTGAGGGCTATATTGGGGTGAATGTTCTTTTTGCCATGAATGATTTTGCTGAAAAAATGAAAACAGCCATTGAGGAAAAGGTTGATTTCATTATTTCAGGTGCTGGAATATCAAGAGATATGTACAGCTGGGGCAGAGAATCTGGTATACCGGTCATCTCGATTGTGTCATCTGCAAGGCTGGCCAAAATGTCAGAACGGCTTGGTGCTTCTGCCGTTGTTGTAGAGGGCAATGAAGCGGGAGGACATTTAGGGACCGAAAGACCACTATTCGATATTTTACAGGAAGTCGTGGAAGCAGTTAAGATTCCTGTCATTGCTGCCGGAGGAATCATGACAGGAAGAGATATCGCTCATGCCATTCGTATCGGTGCTTCGGGTGTTCAGATGGGAACAAGATTTGTCGCAAGCCGCGAATGTGATGCACCATTATCTTTTAAAGAAAAGTATGTCCGGGCCAAACAGGAAGATATCGTCATGGTGAAAACCACCGTAGGGCTGGAAGGCCGTGCCATTAAGAACCACTTTACAGAGCAGATAGCTGACAATAAAAAGGTGAAAATAAAGAACTGTATCGATTGCCTGAAAAACTGCTCTTATCGCTTTTGTACAATGGATTCCTTGATTACTTCCATGGATGGGGACTGCGAGAATGGCCTTGTATTTGCGGGGGCAAGAGTCCATGAAATTAAAGAAATCCTGCCTGTTCAGACGATCATCAATAACCTTAAAGCTGAATATGAAGCTTTTGTTTAATTTCATAATGGTGCATTTTTAAAGTCTAGCTGCCGTATAGGCGGCTTTTCTGATTTATAGGGTGTTAGATGTTGAAGGAATAAAACATTTAAATATAGAATACTTTTTCTTATGGAATAAGGTGTAAAAATGGATCGGTGAATGGGAGAAGAAATATGGAGAAAAAGGGTCATAATCATGATAAGACAGAGTAATTCTAATTCTTTAATACTCGTAATCCACGAAATCTATGGAATTAATCAACATATAAAAAGTTTTTGCGAATTATTATCAAAGCAGGGTTTTGATGTGACATGCCCCCATTTATTAGAGCGAGAGATACCTTTTGAATATTCTCATGAGGAAGCCGCTTATCGCCATTTTATGGAACATGCAGGTTTCGACAGAGCTGCCCAAAAAATAAAAGATCTATTATTGGATGTTAAAGATGAATACGAAAAAATATATATCATTGGATTTAGTATAGGTGCAACTGTTGCCTGGCTGTGCAGTGAGGGAGATTGTGTTGATGGTATAGTGGGATACTATGGCTCAAGGATCAGGGACTATTTAGAGTTAACACCCCAGTGTCCCATAATGCTATTCTTTCCACAAGAAGAGCAGTCTTTTAATGTTGATGAGTTACTATTAGCTTTAGAAAAAAAGAAAATTAAAGTACATAAATTTAAAGGGAAACATGGATTCAGTGATCCATATTCCTCCAGATATGATGCAGAATCAGAACAAGAAGCATTTAGCAAAGCCATGGATTTTTTATTGCATATTGATTGAGGTATTATTATGAAGCTAACCGTGAGTGTTATCACCTTGAATTTTAATAAAAGTTTACAAGCCCGTTCAATTTTCTTAATACAAGGGTGCTAATTTAGATTTAGCGGGGATAGCATGTGTGGCTATCATTGTATTTGGCGCAGGCGGAGCCAAATGCCTTTTTTTGTTTTGCTTATATTCAATTTATAAATTTACTTTCTATTATTTAGCCTCTATAAAGGATGAAGTGGGAAATGTCCATTATTTTGAGGAGAAAGATCTTAACATCCATTCTTAGCAGTGTGTTATTTGCACTGATTTTCTCAGTGCTAACAGGCTTTGATATGAATGCATTTGTTAATTTATATTATTTAAATCTTATGTTTGTCGCTGCCTATGGAGTAATCACTTCGATGTTCAGTGATTGGTTGAGCCAGAAGATTTTCATTGCAAACACTAATCGTGAAATTGCCTCCTTTTTATTCCATTGTTTATTCGGTTCAGTATTAAAAGAACTTAGTCTTGTTTCTGCTGTCTTTTTTTTCATCATTGACCGTGTACTGACAAAAGCAGAAATAAGGTGGTGGTCAGTAAATACAGCATTATCCGTGATAGTCCTTATATTTATTATTGCTATTAATATTGATTTCCCATAACAAGTCATAGAGCTGAAAATTCATTGAATTTCAGCTTTTTTTTGGTGTATTAAAGAGGCCATTTAGTTTACTGCCGGGAAAACTTAACTATTTACAAAAAATATCTTGAAATAATATAATGATATAGTGATTTATGCTTAATCTTATTTTAAGAACGGGGGACCCAATATTTACAGCGGAGTTTCCGCTTGGGGTGAATCCTACTATGGAAGGGCTTACTGTTTCCGCAGTCCTAACCCGAAAGCTAACCTCGTCAGCGTTTAAGGAAACATAAGAGAATATGAAATAGTGTGAATTGACAAAACCCAGCATTTTTGTCGATTTTCTTTTTTATCAGGATCTCATCTTTGTTTCCCTTGCCTGCGCAGCACGTATAAAACTAAACAAGAAGGTAGGGTAATTGATGAAAAAAATTAAATTAAGTTTAGCCACTCAAATTTTCATCGGTCTTATTTTAGGAATCGCTATTGGCGGTATTTTCTATGGAAGTGAAACGGCGCAAAGTGTGCTGCAGCCCTTTGGCGATCTTTTTATCCGCTTAATTAAAATGATTGTTGTTCCTATTGTACTATCAACAATTATTGTTGCCATTGCTGGTGTGGGTGATTTAAAAGCCGTCGGGAAGCTTGGCGGTAAATCATTGACTTACTTTATTGGCATGACTTTGGTTGCTATTGTGGTGGGCCTCATTGCAGGTAATGTTATTCAGCCTGGTGCCGGCCTGAATATGGACAGCCTGCAGCAAAGTGACATTTCGAGCTATGTTGAAACCAATAAAGAGCAGGAAGGCAAGTCGATAGCAGATACATTTTTGCATATCGTACCTACTAATCCTGTACAAGCCATGGTTGAAGGCGATATGCTGGCGATTATCTTCTTTGCTGTTGTATTTGGCCTTGGAATTGCAGCAATTGGGGAAAAGGGAAAGCCAGTACTGAGATTTTTCGAAGGCACGGCAAAGGCCATGTTCTATGTGACAAACCTATTTATGAAGTATGCACCAATCGGAGTATTTGCCTTAATTGGTGTAACGATTTCCAAGTATGGTTTTGCCTCATTGATTCCATTGGGCAAGCTGGCACTTACTGTATATGGAGCCATGATCTTCTTTGTTCTTGTTGTGTTGGGGATAATGGCCAAAGTTGTCGGGTTCAGCATCTTTAAATTATTGAAGATGATTAAAGAAGAATTGATTTTGGCATTCTCAACTGCAAGTTCTGAAACAGTGCTTCCGAGAATCATGGACAAAATGGAGAAAGCGGGAAGCCCGAAACATATTTCGTCATTCGTTATTCCGACAGGCTATTCTTTTAACCTGGATGGATCCGTTTTATACCAGGCAATTGCCTCTTTATTTATTGCACAGATGTTTGGCATAGAATTAAGCATAGGACAGCAAATTACGTTAATGTTAGTACTGATGGTGACATCCAAAGGAATGGCGGGCGTGCCAGGCGTATCCTTTGTCGTGCTGCTGGCTACTTTCAGCACAATTGGATTACCTGCAGAAGGCCTTGCCTTTATTGCCGGCATCGACCGTATCCTTGATATGGGCCGAACAGCTGTTAACGTGGTGGGGAACTCACTTGCGGCTATTGTTATTGCCAAGTGGGAAGGGCAATTTAACCCTCCAGCAGAAGAAAGATTTGAGCAACAAGCTTCATAATAGATTGGAAAACACTAACAAATGGCAGCATATTTGTTAGTGTTTTTTTTTGTTTCTTTGTGTTATTCCATAAAGAGAGGATGATGGAGCAGGTTCGGACAGAGAAGCGGGAAACCAACGTGAAGGAGTCCGAAGGTGGAGCAGGTTCGGACAGAAAGGGGAGAAATCAACGTGAGCGAGTCCGAAGGTGAAGGAGGTTCGGACAGAGAAGCGGGAAACCAACGTGAAGGAGTCCGAAGGTGGAGCAGGTTCGGACAGAAAGGGGAGAAATCAACGGTGAGTGAGTCCGAAGGTGGAGCAGGTTCGGACAGAAAAGGGAGAAATCAACGTGAGCGAGTCCGAAGGTGAAGGAGGTTCGGACAGAGAAGCGGGAAATCAACTTGAGCGAGTCCGAAGGTGGCTTATGAAAAGTTAATGCTGTTCCACTTTTATCAAATCGCCCTTAAGGGTCATAATTATATTATAATGGAGTAAAAACTAGGAGGAGTTAATTTGACAATGGGAAATATGGAGCTGTCACCAGAACAGCGTGAAGAACTGCTGGAAACTCTGAAAGCGCGTTTTGAGAAAAACATGCACCGTCATGAAGGTGTGGAGTGGGCTGATGTACAAGCTAAGCTCGAGGCTAATCCTGAAAAATTGTGGTCACTCAATGAAATGGAAGCAACTGAAGGCGAACCGGATGTTGTACGCCATGATCAAGAGACCGGCGAATACGTATTTTATGATTGTTCAGCTGAAAGTCCAAAAGGCAGGAGAAGTGTTTGTTACGATCGTGAAGCGCTGGAGGCACGGAAGAAACACAAGCCGGAAAACAGTGCTATGGATATGGCAGCTGCCATGGGCATTGAGCTTTTAACCGAAGAGCAATACCGGGAGCTTCAGGAGCTTGAACATGTCGATAAGAAAACCTCTAGCTGGGTGCAAACGCCTGAGAATATCAGAAAACTTGGCGGGGCGATCTTTTGTGACCGGCGCTACGACACTGTTTTTGTGTATCACAATGGAGCCGATTCGTACTATGGGGCAAGGGGTTTCCGGGGCTCGCTGAGGGTTTAGATTCATTGCAGAAATTTGGGGGCCTGACTTCCTGAAGACTACAGTTTAATGAACAGGTTTTGTATTTCGCTGCCATTACGGCGGCTTTTTCTTTATTTAAAAACTGGCAGTTTAGTTGAATATAGCACCAAATATCTGAATAATACAATATAAAGGAAACCCATTAGAATGGGAGTGTTGTACTTGAAAATACTGGTCACCGGTTCCACAGGCCAACTAGGTTCAGCTTTACTTAATCAACTAAAGGAGTCTGGTTATAAAGTAAAATTAACTTCTAGAAGAAAACCTGATGGAATTGAAGATTTCAAGTGGATTTATAGCGATTTATCGTCAGGTGAAGGGTTAGAAGAAGCAGTAAAAGATGCAGATGTCATCCTTCACGCAGCAACAAGTCCAATGAAGAATTCAAAAAGTGTTGAGGTTTCAGGCTTTAAGGAGCTATTAAAAAAAGCACAGCACGTAAAACATTTTATTTATCCGTCAATTGTTGGGATTGATGAAATACCATTTAACTATTATAAGCTAAAATTAGAAGCAGAAGAATTGCTGAAAAACAGCTCTATCTCTCATACAATTGTACGCGCAACTCAGTTCCACCATTTTATTGATCATTTATTTCTATCCAAATCCTTTCTTAAAAGATATATTGTCCCGGATAAATTTAAGTGCCAAAGTGTAGATGCGGGTGAATTCGCTGAGCATCTAATAGGTTTGGTGGATAAAGAACCACAAGGAAGAGCGGAGGATTTTGGCGGACCAGATGTAATGACATTAAGAGAAATGGCTGAACTGAAAATCAAACTAAATAATGAACCAAATAAAGTTTTAAGCTTATCTCTAACTGGTAAACTATATAAATCTTTCTGTGATGGGAAAAATACCAATCCTGCTCGAAAAATGGGAAAAATCACTTTCGGTGAATATCTAAGTGAAAAGATAAAGGGGCAGTAGTGCGCTCTTAATGATTGAGGCGTTGATCCAGGAGGGGATTAACGCTATTTTTTTGGAACTGCCTTAATATACAGGTTAATAAGGATCCAGATTAAAAAATACATAATAGAGGTAATAACCTATGATTTATTTTAGATTTTGTTTTTATCAATTCTTTTTATTTTCCACACTCTTTGTTATTAACATCAACTTTGATAAATATATCAGTAAACCATTTACTCGTGTTGATTTAATCGCCATATGTATAAGTGTGCCTATCCTGTTTATTCTTTTTACCGCTGTAAGTAAGTTATATAGACGATTCGAGGTTATTAAATTACGAAATAAAATATTCATTTCAATACCTGTTTTTATCATATCAGTCCTATTTGCAGGGTTTCTGGGACAACTGTTCTTCTAGATGGATTTTTAACATCGAAATCATTTATTTTTAAATAAAATAGATGAATTATTAATTTTGTTAAAGAGAGCTATTTCTGCGACCTGCTTTTTTTAACTAAATAGGCAGATTTGTTGAAAATGTTACAAAGACCGATAAGGGGTTGTTAAAGAGAAAAATCTAATGTTTTTAGTAACGGATCAATTTTTGAGTCAAAGGTGAAAAAGTAAGATTTATTTTCATCATCAAATAAGAGTAAATATGGCTTTTCGTTTTTTGGAATGATAATGATCATTTCATCAATCAAAGCATATATCCATTTGTTTTCTACTCGATGAGACGGCTCTAAGGGGATTTTAATCATGTAGCCTTTGTCTGGAATTGGTTTTAACTTTTTAACAACATTATCAATTTCTTTAATTATTTTTTCAGCTTCGAATTGTACCTTAGGATTTGTTGGGACTGTCTTTGTTATCTCATTTTTTTCAATATCAAGAAGTTCAATATTCGGCCTGGTTTGTGCATTTACTACGATTAGATTCATTAGCAAAAACATGTGAATGAATGAAAGCAATATTTTATGAACCACAAATTTCACCTCGTTTGTTATTATCACCATCGATTATTAAGTTATGTATGAGCTTGTTGTGCAAATGAAATCTTGGCTGAAGGAGCCAGCTTTTTCTTATTTAGCTAACGGGTGTTGGATTCCGATTCTATAATAATATGAATTTCATTATATTAACGGAAAACAGCAATGTTTTATACCATTCATTAACGGAATTATCTGAGGCGATAGGAGCTGCAGAGGACAGTAATAAGCTGTATTAGCGGGATTCATTTAAGCAAGCACTGCTGGTTCAAAAATATTAAAAGGAAGGCATTGTGCCTTCCTTTTTAGTATGTTTCATACTCCTGTCTGGAAAGTATTATAATCCCCTAATAACTTACTTCTGACTGAAACTGTGGAAGATTGAATTTCTTTCATAATGGATACTAGCCGGTTTCTTTCAGCTGTTTATAGAATATAGCTGTTGAAGCTTCCGGTAAAAAGATCTTATCGCCTTGCAGGCTGATTTTTTCACTGTATTTGCCCAGAGTATCTGACGATAACCAGGGCATTAGCAGTTATAATTAGTTATAATCAGAAATAACAAATTGGGAAGGGAGATTTATAATGAAAAAGCAGTACCTGTTATTTTTTTCATTAATAGTCCTTTTTTTATCATTGGCTGGATGTTCAAATAATGACCAAACTAAAAAATCAGGAGAGGAGAAGCAGGAAGGAACCGAAGAGAAAGTGGAATTGACTATTTCGGCAGCAGCAAGCCTCCAGGATGCCTTAATAGATATTGAAGCAAGCTTCGAAAAAGAACATCCGAATGTACTTGTAAACTTTAACTTTGGAGCATCAGGCTCTCTTCAGCAGCAAATTTCGCAGGGAGCACCTGTTGATCTTTTCTTTTCAGCAGCAGAGGATAAATTTGATAAATTAGTACAGGACGGGCTCATCGAGGAAAAGAATGGAATCGATTTAGTTGGGAATGAACTTGTACTAGTGGTGCCGAAAGATTCAGCATTTGGAATTAAATCATTTAATGATCTTGCTGAAGCAGATAAAGTGTCTATCGGCACTCCAGAATCTGTTCCTGCAGGGAAATATGCGAAGGAGTCTTTAGAAGATACGGGTATTTGGAAAAACATAGAAGAAAAAGTGGTGTATGCCAAAGATGTTCGGCAAGTACTTACATATGTAGAGACAAATAATGTGGATGCTGGAATTGTTTATAAAACGGATGCATTAGTATCTGAAAAAGTTAACATCGTGGACACGGCAGATGAAAACACTCACGATGCCATTATTTATCCTTTGGGAGTGGTTAAGGATACAAGTCATCCAAAGGAAGCCAATTTATTCTATGATTATCTTCAGAATGAAAAATCAATGAGTATTTTTGAAGAGTATGGGTTTAAAGGCCTTAAATAAATTAAATGGCTGCTGATTTTTGGGCCAGTTGTTATGAATGTTACCGGAAATATCCCAGGAAAAACACAAACGATCCCAACAGCTATAGTTGTAGCTATTAACTTAGGCAATATGGAGGTGGCCTGGTTATGGGGGCGAGAATGATTGGGATGTCGTTTATCAAGTTAGTTTGGTCCAGATAATAAAATCTTAAAATGCTTTTATATTAGCAGGCATCCTTTTGCGGGATGTCTATTTTTATTGCAAGAAGACTGGAATTCGTAAAACATCAGGTGACACTACTAAAAGAGGCAAAAAAAGAGCTGCCAATATTGGCAGCTAAAGCATATAACATATTCAGATTAAAATCTGCGAAGGAGAATTTATGCGGTTATCCCGATATCAAAATGACCATCCTTTGTTAAACGCCAATCGGGTTATTCAACAATCTGTTCCCAACTAATATTGAAAGACAGCTTCCAAAAAATACCCAGGCAAATAATCGAAACCCCCAAATACAGATAGATTCCATATGGCAATAATGTGCTGGCGAAATGAAGTCCGGCAAATAAGGCTACAATCAGCATTAATCCGAAAATAATGGCACTATTGCCGTTTTGATTGTACTCATCAAAAGACTCCGAAAAGGGAAGAGCTTTCTTTAGGACCATAAAACAAATGACCGCATATAGACAGGCACTGATAAATACAGCGACAAGATCAGGCAGAATTTTTGCCCCGAACAGGAAAAGGAATAGTGCACTTAGAAGCAAGTAAACTGGCAAATATAACTTAAAGAGAAATGCCTTGATGGTACCGCTGAAAACCGGCTTTAGCTGTTTGAGGGGGGCAACCCGGTAAATAAAGGCACCCTTATATTTCCCTGAATACTTTAGAAGAATCATGATGGTCGGAATGATGATTAAGCTAAAGTAAATCGTTAAATAGGACTTGCTGTCAGATACCTGTACAAAATCTTCTCGAAGAGTATTCATGATAATAATAAACGGAATCACGATAGAAAAACCCAGAGACGGATAGGCTTTTAGCTTAAAATCCCGTTCATTTCTCATCATGCTGCCGGCAAATCTGAAAACTGCTCTTTCTTCAGGTGAGCGGCAAATGATGTTGAGAAGGAATTGCCCTACTTTACTTCGTTTCTTTTCTTTGGATTTTCCATGATAAGCAAGCTTTTGCAGGTTTTGCTCGAAGGTGCTGGAAAATTTCATATAAATCCAGATGGACAGGATCGGAACAATGAGTCCTAATGCTGAAAAAATGAGATAAAACGGCTGGAAGGTGCCCTTCATCATCATTTCGATATTTGCCCCAAACCACATTGGAAAGATGAACACCTGCCACCACTTTGGCTGAAGCGAGACCGTTAAGTCAATTAACTCAAAAGAGCGAATAAGCAATTGATAGCCAACCATGATCATAAGGGAAAGCCCAATTTGGACATAGTTGATGATATCTTTTAATTTTTCCCCATCAAAAAATCGCAGGATCGTTAAATAGATCAGTGCGGTTAAACCAACAACCAATAGGTCAATCAGGATGATGTTTACCGCAGCAATAAGGAAAAATAAGAGCCCATTTTTGATAAGTCCCACTATCAAAGGGATTCCAGCAAGCGCAATGGTAAGGAAAGAAAGATAAATCGTAACATGCACCATTTTTGCCGTGCTGATCGTTTTTCGGTCGACTGGCTTTGGAAACAGGATGTTACGATCACGAATATCCAGTAAAACCGAAGAGAAATCGGAAATCATGGAGGTCATAACGAAAAAGGTGAAAATCCCATAAAAGAGGCTCATCTGGAATAGGTAATTGTCCCCCATAAGCACAAATGGAATCAAAAACAGCCCAAACAATACATAAATCCATAAAGATTTTATGTACTGATTGTTTTTTTCCTTGTTTTCCTTTTTTGCATTCTGCGAGAAAATGGTGGGCACACGCCGTCCATCCATCGTCAGCTTTACTTGCAGGAGTCTTCTCATTATCTTGTAGTCTACGCCAAAGCCGCTGAAAATCCGCTCAAAACAATCCAATAGTTTAAGAGTGCGATAGTCCTGCATCCCTACATCTCCCTTACTACTGAAACAAATCTGGCACCAAGTTCCTTATGTTCACTGAATCCCGTAAGCTGGTTGAAGATCTGTTCAAGTGAACCTTCCGTATTTTGCTGTCGTAACTCTTCAAAGGTGCCATCAGCAGCAATTCTGCCGTCATGCAGAAGAATAATGCGGCTGCTTATCTTTTCAACCACATCCATAATATGAGAAGAATAAAAGATCGTTTTTCCCTGTTCGGCAAGCTGCGCCATGATTTCTTTGAATATCATAACACTGTTCGCATCCAGACCATTGATGGGTTCATCAAAGAACAGAAGTTCCGGATTATGCAGTAAGCTCGAGATAATGAGGAGCTTTTGACGCATTCCTTTTGAATAGGAGGCTATCCGGGAATGGTAGACTTCCCCTATGCCGAATAGTTCCATCAGGCTTTTTGCCTTATCACTGGCGAGGTCCGTATCAAGGCCATACAATTCGCCAACAAAGGTTAAGTATTCCTGGCCGGTCAAATTATCGTATACTTCAGCGATTTCCGGCACATATCCGATCTTTCTTTTATATTCAATATTCCCATCTGAAATATCCTGGCCAAAGATTTTGACTTGTCCTGAATAATCATCTTCAATGCCAAGCATGATTTTGACAGTGGTGCTTTTCCCAGCGCCGTTCGGGCCGATATACCCGATGATTTCCCCGCTTTTCACCTGAAAAGATACACCATTCAGCACGGACTTCGGACCATAGTTCTTTCTCAAATCACTAATTTCTAAAATAACTTCCTCCATCACCTTAACCTCATTTCAAAATTATTCCATTAATTCTAGTGTAACATTAGAATTGTTGTTGGCTAAAGGGGATTTAGGAATTCTTTTTGGTTTTGTCTTGCTTACTGGAGATGGAATAAAAAGGTTGTTAATTGAATGACCCTTTAAGATAATTAATCTGAAGGGATTTTGGTAATGGAAAATATTTAGGGGGATTAAATGTTGCAGAATCAGCAATGGAGCAAGGTAAAGAAAAGATTAGACAGTTTTAAATGTGATTCTCTGAAAGAAAGGCTGCAGTTTACAGTGACCAATTACAGGAGGGCTCACGATCAATTGGGGAGAGCCTTTATTACGGTTGATAAAAAGGAAGTCATCAATATGTGTACCATTACTTCTGAGACCGCTATAAACAGAAGAACTTATGAAATAAAAAGAGAGAAACATATCCCTTATACCGATTGGAGCCAGGAATCAGTGATTTGGGATGAAGCACATGAATGGGTATTAGACGAAGGGATTTTTGCTCAGTATGATTTCTTTGATGCCGTAGAGGAATACTTTCTGCTGCCTATTGAAGAATCAATAAAATCCAACAACATGCTGATTAAAATATTCGCCTTGGTAGATAGGCGGGTGGGGAAAAGGGCTTTAGAAAAAATGAAGCAGTCTATTCTTTGCGAGAAAGAAATCGTCCAGTTCTTTTATCAACTGCGATGTAAAGCTGAAGGTATAAGACTTCATGGTTAATGGAGCAGGAGGTATCCTCGCATGCTAAAAGGCCAGGTTAGTGGAAGCACACCATTCGCTGCTTCCACTATTTAAGTTTACAAATTGTCTTTATGATAGGGCGAATTCATTTCTTCGCTTACCACACTGAAGGTATTCCCATCAGGGTCAAAGAAATCAAACCCTTTCATAATCCCATAATCATGGATGTCTGTTGTTTCCACTCCATTTTGTTTCAACCGATCGTAAGCTTGCTGGATATTATCTACTTCGAAATTATAATATACGTTTTTATTTTTTCCTTTGACAGTAAATTCTGTTGGCTGAGGTTTTTCTGTTTTTATTAAAGCAAGACCTGTGACGTCATTCTCAAAAACATAACCCACACCATGATCAGCCCCATTTTCTTGCCACTCATCTACCTTCGTTAGACCAAGGTTTACTTCATACCATTTTTTAGATCTTTCCAAATCTGTTACCGGAATAAAAACACTGCCTACCTTAAACATGCAAAATCACACTCCTTATTTTTTGTTCCTATACAAACGATTATAATGAAAGAAAAGTTACACAATAATGAAAATTTTTGGGGGGATATAATGATTACAGAATCTTTAACTATTGAGGAGATTTCTTTGAGGCTGTATAAATATTGTTTATCCTTATCATCCTCAGAATGGCTGGCCGAGGATTTAACCCAGGAGACACTGATTAAATTTTTCAAAATAAAAGAAAAAGAGCCAGACCGGGTGATTAACATAACCTTTTTGTACACCATTGCCAAAAATATTTTTATTGATGAAAAGCGCAAGAAAAGTGAAATGCTGATCGATCCTCATGAGTTATTTGAGAAAAGTTGGGATTTTACGGAGTGGGACAGTCTATTAGAAATCTTATATAGTACACTTCCACTCCGTCAGGCTATGCTAATAACGTTAAAAGATGTGTTCCAATATACTTCTGAGGAAATCGCCGCAATGCTGAGAGTCAGTAATGAATCAATTAAAACAGCCCTTCACCGAGCAAGAACTTCATTAAAGAAAAATACTTCTCCAGATGCTAATAAACAGCCATACAATGACAATATAATAAATGAATTTTCATCAGCAGTTAAAAACCATCAGCCTTTAAAGATATTTTACTATTATCGACTGCTGCAAACAGAAAATTTCAAGGTGATGACCAATAGGGAGAAGGGTTTCCATGCCATTTTTATATCAGATCCTGATGGAAATATTCTTCAGATATTTTCAAGAAAGAGTATAGCTATAGGAGTTAAGGGGAGAGAAAAGTGATACCGACATTAGAGACTAGAAGATTAAAGCTGAGAGAAATAGTGAAAGAAGATGCCGAGAGTATATACGCTTGTTTTTCTAATGACAATGTAACTCGTTACTATGGGCAGGAAACATTAGAAAAGAGGGAACAAGCTGAAGCATTTGTTGACTTTTTTGCAAATAGCTACAGGGAGAAAAAAGGAATGCGCTGGGGAATTGAATTAAAAGGAAAGAAAGGAATAATCGGGACTGTTGGCTTCAATGCATTGTCCCATAAACATAAGCGTGCAGAAATAGGATATGAAATACATCCTGAACATTGGAGAAAAGGGTATACTTTCGAAGCTGTGTCGAAAGTTATTCAATATGGATTTCAAGAATTGGATCTTACTCGTATTGGGGCAGTTGTATTTATGGATAATGAGGCATCTAATAAATTGCTGACTAAAGCCGGGTTTCAAAAAGAGGGTATTCTAAGAGGTTATATGCAGCAAAATGGGGAAGCACACGATACCTATGTATATTCTATTCTAAAAGATAATAGGCAGGCTCTACATGATGACTTTATGTGAAAGATTCAAGAGCTGCCAGCCAGTTGTTTTTTTCATTTTACACAAGAGGGGAAAAAGATTTTATAACATTTGAGGTGGCTTATAATGAACACTTACGCAGTTGAGGATTTACCGAGAAATAAAATAACAGAGTTTTTTAAGTTGCAATGGGGAAGCCCAGAAATGGTTACATCCAGTGGAATTTATGATTGTAGTGCATTAGATGGTATTACTGTTGTAAATGAAGAAGACAATATCATTGGCTTAATCACATACATAATTAAAGATAAGGAATGCGAAATTATATCATTAGATAGTATGGAAGAAGGTAAGGGGATAGGTACATCGTTAGTTCAAGAAGTAGAAAATCTTGCAATAAAGAATAATTGCAAAATCCTTAAACTCATAACAACAAACGATAATTTATTAGCACTAAAGTTTTATCAGAAACGAGGATTTATCCTGTCCAAAATTATTAATAATGCGGTGGAGAGAGCAAGAAAGTTAAAACCCGAGATACCCTTAATTGGAAATGATGGTATTCCGATCAGAGATGAAATTGAATTGGTAAAGGTATTGAATTAATGGGTGCTTATATACAAAATTAGCTGCGAATCGAGCAGCTTTTTTCTTTTTCAACTAACTGGGAATTTTTGTTCAAAAACGAATTATTTAAAAAATGTTAACCCTTCCCTATTACTGGTATTATTCTTTTGCACCGACAGTCGAGATATCTTCAAATGAAAAACACAGACTTAAAATTTCTCTTAAATAGAACTTTAAATAATATATGGTACAATATATCATACCCCAGACGAGTATACTTTAATGTATAAGAAGGAGAGAGTTTATGCATAATTCTGAAGAAGAAAAGTTGACCCATAGGTCAACAAAAGAAAAGGATAAGTTAGTCACTCGATTAAAAAGGATTGAAGGGCAAGTACGCGGCATTCAAAATATGATTGAAAATGACCGGTATTGTGTAGATATCCTAACTCAAATATCTGCAATTAATTCAGCCATGAATAATGTTGGGCTTCATCTGCTGGAAAATCATACAAGACATTGTGTTTCAGATGCTATTAAAGATGGTAATGGAGAAGAAGCGATTCAGGAATTAATGGATGTATTTAAACGATTTTCTAAGTCACAATAACAAAAGCCAGCACTCGATTGCTGGTTTTATTTTTTATATATTGACATACCCATCATGGGTATGGTAAATTTAAAGCGTAATAAAAATTAATCACATAAACAAAAAAATGAAAGGGGTGGAATGATTGGCAGAACTACTGGTGTTTTCAAAGGAATCCTGTTGTAGCAGTCAAGAAAAAGGCACAGGTAATTATCCGAATATTTTACAGGAAAAGCTCATTAAAAGGATGAACAGAATAGAAGGGCAAATTAAAGGAATAAAAAATATGATGATTAAGCAAACTTATTGTGATGATATTTTGCATCAAATCACAGCTGCTCAGGCTGCATTAGATTCCGTTTCCCGAGTTTTGTTAGAGAGTCATATAAACACGTGTGTCATTACAAGGTTGAAGGAAGAAGATCCAGACATTGTGAAGGAGTTTTTAACGACCATTTCTAAAATTACTAAATAAAATTTTTTGTTTATTTTATACCCAGCGGAGGTATAGTATAAAAAATGATTAAGGAGGAATTTTTTATGGAACAAGTAACACTTAACGTTCAAGGAATGTCTTGTGGGCATTGTGTCAATTCAATTGAAGGTAATGTAGGGAAGTTAAAGGGTGTTGAGTCTGTCAAGGTTCATCTTTCAGAAGGTAAGGTGGATGTGACATTTGATTCAAATACAGTAAGCTTGAACGAAATTACAGATGTTATTGAAGAACAAGGATATGATATCGAACAACCAGCCTAAGTTTATGTAGTTGTTAAATAAAAATGAAACAGATCGTGCCCTTTTCAGCGCGATCTGTTTTCGGAAAAAAACATACCCCACTGGAGTATGAGGACGATAGGAGTGAAAAATATGAGCCAGAAGGAAGCAACCCTTCAAATCGCTGGAATGACATGTGCTGCTTGTGCAACAAGAATTGAAAAAGGATTGAAAAAAATCGATGGAGTCGAAGACGCCAACGTGAACTTTGCCCTTGAGAAAACAAACATCAAATATGATCCAGATAAAACTGGCTTAGCAAAATTTAAGGAGAAAGTCGAATCCTTAGGGTATAACGTTGTAAGCGAGAAAGTGGAGTTTGATATTACAGGAATGACCTGTGCAGCCTGTGCCAATAAAATTGAAAAACGCTTAAATAAGTTGGATGGAGTTGAAAAAGCAGGGGTTAACTATGCAATAGAAACTGTTCTGGTTGAATATAATCCTGAGCAAGTCTCTATCCCTGAAATGAAAGAGGCAATTAAAAAGTTAGGCTATAACCTTGAACAAAAGAAAGAAAATGCAGGGGAACAGGTTGACCATCGACAAAAAGAGATAGAAAAGCAGCAAGGAAAGTTTCTTTTCTCTGCCATTTTATCATTCCCGCTATTGTGGGCAATGGTTAGTCATTTTGAATTTACGTCATTCATTTGGCTGCCCGACATGTTTATGAATCCTTGGGTACAGCTAGCCCTGGCGACACCAGTTCAATTTGTGGTTGGCAAACAGTTTTATGTTGGGGCCTATAAGGCGTTAAGAAACAAGAGTGCAAATATGGATGTGCTAGTTGCTCTTGGTACATCAGCTGCATATTTCTATAGTTTGTATCTAAGCTTTGCATCGATAGGCTCCGATGGCCACATGGTTGAGCTCTATTATGAAACGAGTGCTGTTCTTATTACCTTAATTCTATTAGGTAAACTGTTTGAAGCGAAGGCGAAAGGCCGCTCATCTGAGGCGATTAAGAAGTTAATGGGACTTCAGGCGAAAAATGCAACAGTCGTTCGTGATGGCCAAGAAATGTTTATCCCAATCCAAGAAGTTTTAGAAGGGGATATTGTTTATGTGAAACCTGGTGAAAAGGTACCGGTAGATGGTGAGATTGTGGAAGGAAGATCAGCCCTTGATGAATCAATGTTAACGGGTGAAAGTATTCCAATTGATAAAACGATTGGAGATAGCGTTATTGGTTCAACAATTAATAAAAATGGATTCTTGAAAATTAAAGCAACAAAGGTTGGAAAAGATACAGCTTTAGCTCAAATCATTAAGGTAGTTGAAGAAGCCCAAGGCTCTAAAGCACCAATCCAGCGTTTGGCAGACGTAATTTCAGGTATTTTTGTACCGATTGTAGTTGGTATAGCGATTATTGCTTTCCTTGTGTGGTTTTTCTATATCAATCCCGGAGATTTTGCAGATGCTCTTGAAAAATTCATTGCTGTACTAGTTATTGCTTGCCCTTGTGCCCTTGGTCTTGCAACACCAACTTCGATTATGGCCGGTTCAGGCCGTGCAGCTGAATTTGGGATTTTATTTAAAGGTGGGGAACACCTTGAAACAACACATCGTTTAGATACGATTATCCTGGATAAAACAGGGACAGTTACAAATGGTAAGCCGTCCTTAACGGATGTCATTTTAGCAGAAGGAATCGATGAAAACGAATTTCTTACGCTGGTTGGCACAGCGGAAAGAAACTCTGAACATCCACTTGCAGAAGCCATTGTGGAAGGGATCAAAGAAAAAGGAATTAATCTTGGGTCATCGGAGGCATTTGAAGCTATCCCTGGTTTCGGTATCCAGTCAACGGTGAAAGGTAAGCAGTTATTAATCGGGACACGAAGACTCATGGCTAAATATAGTGTCAATGTTCAAGAAGTATTGTCCAAAATGGAGAACTTGGAGAAGCAAGGAAAGACAGCTATGTTAGTAGCAATTGATGGCAGCTATGCAGGTATGGTTGCCGTTGCTGATACCATTAAGGATACATCTAAAGAAGCCATTGCCCGCTTACACAAAATGGGCTTAGAAGTAGTAATGATCACAGGGGATAATACCCAAACAGCAAAAGCTATTGCGGACCAAGTTGGAATTAAGAAAGTCATTGCGGAGGTTTTACCAGAAGGCAAGGCTGAAGAAGTAAAAAAGCTTCAGCAAGCTGGTAAAAAAGTGGCCATGGTTGGGGATGGAATCAACGATGCCCCTGCACTTGCGACAGCTGATATCGGTATGGCGATTGGTACAGGTACCGATGTGGCAATGGAAGCAGCCGACATCACCCTCATCCGAGGCGATTTATCGAGTATTGCAGATGCGATTTTCATGAGTAAGAAAACAATCACGAATATTAAACAAAATCTATTCTGGGCACTTGCCTATAACGTCATAGGAATTCCAATCGCAGCAGCTGGTTTCTTAGCTCCTTGGTTAGCGGGGGCAGCGATGGCGTTTAGTTCTGTATCGGTTGTTCTTAACGCACTAAGGCTTCAAAGGATTAAGTTAAAAGCTTAAGAAGGAGGGACCTACTTTGAAAAAAGGTATTTTGATTTGGACGCTTTCGGCTATCGTGTACCTTGGGGCAGTTATCGCAGGCTACAATGTGTATGCAAGTATAAATCCAAAAACTGAGGAACACGCTAATCAAAAAACTACTAATCAGGAGGGAGAAAATATGAACCACGACCACGGGGACCATAGTACAAATGCTATTAGCGAAGTTACACCAAAAGTATCCTACGCTAACGGAGAAATCACCATTGAGTTAAAAGATAAAAATAACCATGTTCCGGAACTGGAAGTTTCCCATGAAAAATACATGCACTTTATTGTCGTAGGTTTAGACTTACAAGAGTACCATCATTTACATCCAGAGAAAATGGGAGATGGAATCTACAAACAGAAAGTAAGTTTAGAGGGTAATTCATATAAAGCGTTCGTTGATATAAAACCAAAAGGTCTTCAATATTCAGTAATGCCTATTGAATTCCATGCTAGTGAAGCGCATCATGAACACGGTAATAACGATCTCGCTGCCGATAGGGATTTTACAAAGACTATCAATGGTAAAACGGTTGAATTAACTGCTGAATCCTTTGAGGTCAACAAAGAGGTAACTCTTAATTTTGATTTGAAGGATGCAAAACCTGAGCCTCATTTAGGCGCCTTAGGCCATGTTGTTGTCTTGGATGAAGATGGAGAAAAATATATCCATGTTCACCCTGTGGCAGATGATAAAACAGTATTTAACACGAAATTTGATAAGCCGGGCATTTATAAGATTTGGGCTGAATTCAAATTTGAAGGACAAGTGAATGTCTACCCATTCGTTATAGAAGTTAAATAAACAAAAAAGGAGAAGTGATTATTATGACAAAAGTTCAGCTTGAGCTTTATACAAGACCTACATGAACAGACTGCCAGGCGGGGAAAGAGTTTCTTTCCCAAAATAAAATATCCTATATTGAATACAATTTAACAAAACAACCGCATAAAGAGGAAGATCTAATTAAAATTACGGGTACTAGAATTGTTCCAGCTTTTGTGTTTAAAAATAAATCCTTATTAGGTTGGATGAGTAAGCCTAAGGTCCTTATTGGGTTTGAACAAAATATAGGTGAAATAAAGAAGATACTAAAAATATAAAATTAGATATTTCCTGCAGCTAGATACTGAGGAAGTTATACTTTTAACCATTTATTATACCCTCCATTGGTAGGGTAAATAAAGGAGTGTAAAGGGGAGAAAAAAATGGAGAATGATTCAAAAAAAATAAAACTAGCTATAAACGGAGGAATTGGATTTGGTGCAAAACTCTCCTCTAAACAACTATTGATGATTTCAAAGTATATGGATGAAGATGAAGAACTTGAGCTAACAACTTTTCAACAACTCTATATAGAAATACCAGAAAATAAAAAGGAAGAGATTATAGCGGAATTCCAGCATGTCGGGTTAGCATGTTATCCAGTTGGATCCTTTGTTAAAAGCTTGAGGACCTGTAATTTTTGCAAAGGGGAAGAGGAAGAGGGAATGCCAGTAGCAAAAGAGATAAATCGCCGTATAGCCGGCAAGCCTGTTCCCTTTACCTTAAAGGTTGCGTATACTGGCTGCCCTATTGGCTGCGGTGAGCCCCTGTTAAGCGATATAGGTATTATGAAAATTAGAGAGCATTACAATTTATATGTTGGAGGCAAAGCAAAAGGCAAAGAAGCTGAGGTTGGTTCCTTGTTGGTGGAGAATCTTACGCCAGAAGAACTGTACGCTGTTGTAGAAAAGATTATATCTGTCTACTCACAAATGGGGAAAAAGCGGGAGACATTCTATAAATTTTTGAAACGGATTGGCAGAGGTCAATTAATCAGTTAATAAAAACTGAAATATAGCTGCCAATTAACCTAACAGGAATTTTCATTCAATCTCTATAGTGATGAAAGATTAAAAGTATCCTGCTTTTGCTCAAGATGGAATTTCTTTTGGAGAAGAGTACCCCTTTGTATTTCAATTAAGTTCTGATGAAAAGGCCCATTTCAACATTGCAGATAGTGGCAGTTTCTATTTTTTCTATAATCAAGAAAAACATGACTGGAGTGTGTACTGTGATTTTTATTAGACCTTTTTTAGTTAAAAAGAAAGCCATCTGTATTAAATACAGGCGGCTTTCTGTCAGCTATTAATCTCTATTTTATCTTCTTTATGAATATCTTCCGTTCCGGCTTCCAGTGCAGTCTTGTAGTATAGGCATTTATGCTCGATGACTTCCATTGTTTTTCTTAGTTCTTCCATTTGTGCTTCTACATTTGCTCTTCGCTCCAGAAACATGTCATATCTTTGCTGCAGTGTGGCATCCCCTTCAGAACACCAATCAATGAAATTTTTAATCTCCTTTATAGGCATCCCGGTGGCTTTCAGGCATTCTATTACTTTTAGAGCGCTAAGGTCGGATTCTTTAAACAAGCGGTTTCCGCTGGGGGTCCGTTCTACAAAAGGCATCAGACCTTCCTTATCGTAGTAGCGGAGGGTATATACTGTCAGATTCAATTCCTTTGCCACTTCACTGATCGTGTATGTCTTCATTATTTATCTCCTATTCTTATAGATATAGACCTAGAGTTAACTATAAGGTATGATGTGAGATTACCATGGTATTTTGTAAATGTCAAAGTCACTTTAATGAGCATGAAAAAAATTTTAAATTTATCGCTTGACCTAGAGTTAACTATAAGCCTTAACATGGTTGTGAAAAGAGATAAATGATGGGACATAATTGAGTACTATTTTAAATCTATCATTCTCTTAAAAAACACAGGAGGTCTTATTTATGATAACTGCTAAAGCGCGGGCTGTTGATGGTCCCGACAAGCCGTTTAGAGCGGCTGAAATTAATAGGCGTGATCTGGATTTGCATGATGTTCTGATTGAAATTAAATATGCCGGCATTTGCCACTCCGATATTCATACTGCTCACGGGGAGTGGGGGCCTGTGAACTATCCGCTCGTACCCGGGCATGAGATTGCAGGAATTGTTGCGGAAGTAGGAGCTGAGGTGACAAAGTACAAGGCAGGAGACCGGGTAGGAGTCGGATGTATGGTTGACTCCTGCGGTGAGTGTGAAAACTGCCGTAAAGGAGAAGAACAATACTGCCTCAAAGGAAATATCCAAACCTATGCGGGTGTGGACAAATACGGCGAGCCTACTCAAGGCGGCTATTCTACGCATATTGTAGTACAGGAAGAGTTCGTACTCAGAATTCCTGATAGCATTGAGCTTGATGCTGCAGCCCCGCTGCTTTGTGCGGGTATTACTACTTATTCGCCGCTAAATCATTGGGAAGCTGGGCCGGGCAAGAAAGTAGCGGTTGTCGGTATGGGCGGCCTTGGCCATATGGCTGTCAAAATTGCACATGCCATGGGTGCAGAAGTGACAGTCCTTTCGCAAACATTGAATAAAAAAGAAGACGGCCTGAAATTCGGAGCAGATCATTACTTTGCCACAAGCGACCCGGAAACTTTCAAAAAACTTGCCGGAACGTTTGACTTAATTATTAACACGGTAAGTGCGAAAATCGACATAGATGCTTACTTCTCACTGCTCACGCTTGACGGAACATTGGTTAACGTGGGTGCTCCTGCAGAGCCATTGTCAGTCAATGTGTTCTCACTCATCGGCCATCGCCGTTCCTTTGCGGGTTCAATGATTGGAGGCATCCGTGAGACTCAGGAAATGCTGAATTTCTGTGCAAAACATAACATCGTTCCAAAGATTGAAGTCATTACAGCTGATCAAATAGATGATGCTTACGAACGAGTATTAGCTTCAGATGTGAAGTATCGATTTGTAATTGATATCAGTACAATGTGATGTGTGAATGATAAGTTAATCATTGTAAGGTGTCTTGAAAGGCTGGCTTTCAAGACACTTTTTTTTTCGAATGATCGTACAAAAAGTAGCTTATAGTTTTGAAGCCATTCTCCAATAATCCCCCAAACTACAGATAGATCCCATATGAATAAAGTGCTGACAAAAGCAGGTCAAAGTTTCGCTGTCCTTTTTTAATTATAAGTCTTTTAAATTAGATCCTAAATCTATGAAAATGAGAATCTTTTTAACGCCTATTTCAAGATCCTAACCAGTTCATCAATGAAAAATTAATCGATATTTTTAATAGGTTTTTACTAAAGCCTTACATATATTTAATATTCATTTAAGAATAGTCTGATAACTTATGATAGTGGACACGGAAGCAAAGGATCATAAGTCATCAAATTATTTATCAGGAGGCGGATGAGATTGAACAATAGCGGCATGAACAGACGGGACTTTTTAAAAGCTGGAGGAGCAGGTACGTTAGCAGTTGCGTTAGGAGCGTCGGGTGTCTATTCTTTAGGCGGCATCACAAAGACATTAGCTGCAGCACCAGGCAACAATCCAACTAGTGGTTTTGGCGGCTATGGCCCATTAGTAAAAGATCCAAACGGAATATTAGATCTTCCTAGAGGGTTCCATTACAAAATTATATCCAAAACGGGCGATAAAATGTCAAACGGGGACCTCGTGCCTGCCATGCTAGATGGAATGGCTGCTTATAGAGGAGAGAAAAACACGACCATTCTTGTACGGAATCATGAAAACAGCACAAATTCTCAATACCCTGTAAACGGAAAAAATCCTTGGAGCAAAGGTGCTGCAGGAGGTACAACCGCATTAGTCGTTGGTTCGAACCGAGAGGTTATTCAGGAGTATGTGACAAGTTCTGGTACAATCCGCAACTGTGCCGGTGGCTCCACAACCTGGGGGACTTGGTTAACATGTGAAGAGACACGGGAATTGGGACATGGCTTTGTTTTTGAAGTCAACCCGCTTGATCCGGAAAACGAAATGTCGAAAACCCCAATCCGTGATATGGGTTACTTCTCTCATGAAGCCTGTGCAGTCGACCCTGCAACAGGGATATGGTATCTGACAGAAGATGCGAGCCCAAGCTTCCTTTATCGGTTTACTCCAAATGACCGTACCCAGACTCTCGGCTCCCTTCAAAAAGGAGGGAAATTGGAGGCATTGGCAATCGATGAACTTCCGGCATCTAAAGCAAGTTCGTTTGAAAAAGGACAAAAATTTGGCGTCGTGTGGAAGGAAATCAATCCAGAACGCGCACAGCAGGATGCCAAAGACAAAGGCTGTATTCAGTTTAGCCGCTTAGAAGGTGCGTTCTTTTCTGCTGGTGTGTTCTGGTTTGACGATACGAGTGCCGGGGATGGCAGCCTTGGCCGTGTTTACCGCTACTTTCCTGCCACAAATACATTAGAACTTTTTTATGAATCCACTGATAAAAATGATTTGGAAATGCCAGACAATATTTGTATGAGTCCCTGGGGTGACCTTTGGATTGCTGAAGATGGCGGCGGGAATGACAGAATCATTGGCCTGACACCTGAGGGAAAGGTTTATACCTTTGCTGAGAACACAATGAATGGCTCTGAATTTGCCGGACCGGCATTCTCCCCTGATGGAAATACGTTCTTTGTAAATATTCAAACCCCAGGTATCACATTTGCGATTTGGGGACCATTTGCGAGGCGAAACTCTGCCCGCCAAAGGGCCATGGGACATGCTGCTCCGCCTGCCGGCCTCGGCCCGATTGTGTCCGGCAAAGTCGCATCACTTGCCGAAGAGCAAGGAATGAGCATACTGGAAGCAGCTGCATTAGAGCGTCATGGAATGCCAATTCTATAAGTGCTAAATTTATATGAGTTTTAATGGGAATTCTCTGGAGGATAATAGCCATCCAGATTACGGAGGTGCAGGATGCTGCAGAATATCGGGATACCCGGGCTCATTTTAATCCTGGTGATTGCGTTAATTATATTTGGACCTTCAAAGCTTCCGGAAATTGGACGAGCTTTTGGCAATACGTTGAAGGAATTCAAGAAAGCGACCCGTGACTTAGCAAATGGTGCTGAAGAGAATGAAGAAACGAAAAATGTGAAAGAGAAAGCCCATCTAAAGCAATAGAGACAAAGGAAAGTAAGACTGTGAATTAATCTCGCTTTTTTTAAAGAACAGGGAGGGGGATAGAGACAATTTCTCTCCCTGTTTATCAAATGAATTGAAAAATTTCAACCTGTGTCCAATAGAAAGGGTGTTCTTTTAATGACTGCCACTAGTCCACTCAAATTAAAAGAAGAAAGCAAGGAGACTTCCGTAAAAGAGATTCATTGCAATAAGTGCTTCACCTGCCGTCTTTGTTCCAAAACAGGAAAGAATATAGCAAAAGTGATGGAGGCTGTCCCTGAAGATCGTTAAGTTACGGTCTTTTATGGACAGCCTTTAATTTTTTTTAAAACCTATACGATATAGAACCAAAATCATTTGAATATTCGATGGAGAACCAATAGTTGTTTTCGGGCCTGTACGAAAGATAGAAAAGGCAGGACTTATTCAACTTCCCTTAGTCCCTTCCCTTCAAGTATCATTTGACCTGCCTTCTTCACAAATCCATATACGCCAGGAACAACTTTTACATTGGCAATCAGAGAGTTCGACATACTCTTGAAGGTGCGATTTAATGTCCATAACAGAATGGCCATTGCGGCCTCTTTCCTTTGTTCGAACCAGAATGAGAAACAAGTACTAAGAGGGGATTATGCGGGTGTAATATTATCTTAAATAGTTCTTATATTGGGCGCTGCCGTGAAGGCGGCTTTTCTTTTGGACTAATGAATATAAAAATTGAAAAATATGGAACCCTCGACAATGAAATTCGTAATAGTAATAAAGAAATGTATAAGGGGGGATTACATGGTCTGGTTACTCATGCTTCCAGTGGTTATCTGGTTTATTTTATTTTTGCGAAAAAAGGTCTCATTTAAATTTGGTTTATCTCCAAAATCATTAGATATAAAGCCGATTAAAGGGTTAAAAAAGCTAAGTGATCACCTGGAGAGATCTCTTAGTAAAACTTATATGGGGAACGTAGAAGAGAGGGTAATGAAAGAAATTAAACTAAAAGAAAATGAGTACAGCTGGCGTTTGCTGGATTTAAAACGCTACTTTATTTTGACTTCTCTTTTAAAAGAGTCCCCTATGTTCAGCGAAAAGGTTGATGATTTGTGGCATCAGATGCTCATGTTTACCCGTGAATATGATGATTTTTCAAAAGAATATTTAGGAAGCACTCTTCATCATAGTCCGAATCTAAAAAAGTCGCCTGAACCTGATTTACGCGGATTTTTTGATTGGGTGTATGGTGAGCTCTTTTTCATAAGAAATGAAAATATCCATCTTTATAAGGGATTTTACAGATTCCCTGTACCTCCAAATATAATTGATGAGTTTAAACGTTTGCCGGAAAATGAACTAATAGAGCTCTATTTTAAAAGTGATAGCAAGTATATGGCTACTGTGATCTCACTTATTTCTGCCATGAAAAAAACAGCAAAGAAAGTAAAAAATTACGAAAAAAGCGCTATACAAGAAATGATGAGAAAAAGAAAAAATCAGCAAAATTATAACGCAATGCTTGTTCCTTTTTTATCTGTGTCCTATTTTCATTATGATGATTTTTCCAGTTACATGAAAATCAGCAGCAAGCTTTTATCAAGCAGTACAAGCTGCGGGTCGGGCAGCTCCTGCAGTTCCTGCTCATCCTGCAGTTCCTGTTCAAGCTGCGGCGGGGGCGGAGATTAATAAAAAGAGAGCCGAGCTGGTCGAAAGGTCAAGCCCGGCTCAGCTGCCGGTAAAACATTGACTGGGGGAACATCGCTCACACAAATGAGGGGGATAACTTATTTATCCTGAGCAAGCTCTTTTCTATTGGGAGCAAGTGGCGGCTGTTCAAACCACTTGTTTTTCGCCATGATACCGAACCATTTTCTGGTGATTCCCAATGTCTTTAGATTGGCTTCTTCATAAGCTAAGGCCAAGTCTGTTCGCTTGGATTCGGCTAGGCCTGTTCCGTAATATCCTTGAGCCGTTTGAGCCAGAAAACCCATATGGTACAACATTGGTGCTTACCGTCGAGTTTGATACGGCACCACCATTACGCAACCCTTAAGTTGCTTGTGTTGACAAGTAACCACAAGGTTGCTTATAATCGAAATATGAATTGGGACAAAGACGCTATATTCAAAGCACTTGGTGATTCGACTCGGCGGCTTATATTGGACGAACTGTCCGAACGTAAAGAGATGACGCTGTATGAATTAACGGCTCGTCTCATTATGAAGCACGATCTTTCCATTTCGCGGCAGGCAATAGCTAAACATCTTTCTGTATTGGAAGATGCAGAGCTTATAAAATCCGAACGAAAGGGAAAATATCGCGTAATTATTTTCAATAACCAGCCACTTAAAAATTTGCTGAAAGGATGGCTAGAGTAATTTACTAAAGGCGGAATAGGTATTCTAACTAATGTGCGGGCTTGTTTTGCTGGGGCTCAGATGGTTAGTACAGAATCATCCGTCACAAATATCAAAGGAGGCAAAAACATGATGAAAGTAATTGTTACCAGTATTTTCGTCCAGGATCAGGATAAGGCATTAAAATTTTATACAGAAACGCTGGGGTTTGTAAAAAAGCATGACATTCCAGTCGGGGAACACAGGTGGATCGCCCTTGTTTCTCCAGAAGATCAAGAAGGTACGGAACTATTGCTGGAACCGAATGCACATCCGGCCGCCAAAGAATACCAAAAGAAGATATTTGCAGAAGGAATTCCGGCAACAATGTTTGGCGTTGCTGATGTTCACGAAGAATATAACCGATTAATAAAACTGGGAGTGAAGTTTACGATTGAGCCGACAGTAATGGGCGATGTCACATTGGCTGTCTTCGATGATACATGCGGCAACCTTATTCAAATAGCGCAGAATTAGCTTGAAAAAAAGGCACTTTTTATGATCTTTTTTCTCATTATGTCGCGTAATATTTACTCAGACAAAATAGAACACATTATTTCAAATTAATGGATTATACAGGGCCGAACGTTGTGATTCTGCTTTCTATACACGAATAATGTCATCTCCTCCCGAATTCTTTTATGTAAAAAGAAATTGGGGAGGATTTTTTATGTTAAAGAGATGTAGAAACATGCTAATGGTTTTTGCGGCTGGAGTTCTCATGCTTGCCGCTCCTTCATTTACAGAAGCGGCGCTTGGAGATCGGACACTTGCCAATGGATCATCAGGGTCAGATGTGGCCGAATTGCAGGATTACCTGATGACAAAAGGGGTTTTCCCGTACCATACATCGACAGGATACTATGGATCTATCACAGTGGAAGCCGTCAAGGATTTTCAGCGTAAGCGCCATCTGAAGGTTGATGGAATTGCAGGATCGCAAACAAGCCATGCGTTAAAAGTGCTGAGATATGGAGACATTGGGAAGCAGGTCATCCAAATTCAATATCAATTGAAACAAACAGGTCACTATGAATCTAATTTAGATGGAATTTATGGAAATGGCACAGTGAGCGCCGTCAAGAGTTTTCAAAAACAGCGAGGTCTAACTGCAGACGGAATTGCCGGCCCGAGAACAAGAGCAGAGCTGGACCGAAAGGCCAAGCGCGGTTCAGCAGCCGGTAAAACATTGACTGTGGAAAGCACAGCGTACACGGCAGATTGTGAGGGCTGTTCAGGTGTGACACGGATGGGTCTGGATTTAAATAAGTACCCTGATGCGAAAGTGATTGCTGTCGATCCCAGTGTCATTCCGCTAGGATCTATCGTAAAAGTTGAAGGCTATGGAGTTGCGATAGCAGCGGACATAGGCGGCGGCATAAATGGAAGTTCAATAGATGTGTTTATTCCTAATCGCAGCGATGCCCTCCAATGGGGGCGAAAAAGCGTGCGTGTGGAAGTAATCGAATAGGTATGGGCTGTCCCGCACAATCATGCGGGGCAGCTTTTTTGTTTTGGAAAGTCCTTAAGAGGTCAATACGTTTAAAGCAGTAGAAAATATCATCCATATTGTGGACGAAATATGGATCCGTTACTGGTATATTAATGCTAAGAAAATGAAGGACAGGAGTGAAAAAATGATTAAAGGACTGTACGAAGCACATTTACCGGTAAGTAATATCAGCAAGTCAATTGAGTTTTACAGGGGCTTGGGAATGGAATTAGCCATAAAATATGAGAAAACTGCATTTTTTTGGATCGTTAAGAATGAAAGCTGGCTTGGGTTATGGGAATGTGAACAAGTACAATTTTCTTATCATCCATCCATCAGACATATTGCATTTAGAGTAGATTTAGAAGATCTAAAGAATGCCAAAACGTGGCTGGAAAAGCGCGGCATTGAAATGCGTGAAGAATTCGGCTTTAAACCTCTTGAACCCATTGTAATGCCAGACCAGACACATGCAATGGTTTATTTTCATGACCCAGATGGAAACTCATTGGAGTTTATCTGTAAATTACCATCTAAGCCTGAAGATAAATCTATGATGTATCTAAGCGATTGGGAAAGGTATTTGAAGAATAAAAACTAAAATTTTTCTTTTTTAAATGAAATGGGCAGTGGAGTGGAACAAGGGTTATAATTGGAGAAACAGCTCATTGAAAACTTGTACAAAAAAGGGTGCGTACCATGCCGACTAATTCTTTTGAAAACTATCCTATGACCTGGAAGCCATCCATTGATAAAACAGAAAAGCCCATTTATCAAGCGCTGGCAGGGCAATTGGAACAGGATATTTTAAACGGAGTGCTATTGCCCGGAACCAAGCTCCCTCCACAGCGGGAATTGGCTGATTATTTAGATTTAAATTTGAGCACTATTTCAAAAGCATTTAAAGTTTGTGAGTTAAAGGGCTTATTAAGTGCAACGGTCGGAAGCGGCACTTTTGTATCGTATGGTGCGTTATCGAATGCGTATTTACTAGAAGATACAAAGCCGAAGCACTTAATTGAAATGGGGGCAACACTTCCGGATAATGCTTCTTTCGAGCCGCTGATGCTCCAGCTGAAAAGTATGCTGCAGGAGACAGATTATGAAAAATGGTTTGGTTATGGCAGGGGAGGAGAAAGCCATTGGCAAAAGGATGCAGCGGTAAAGCTAATCCGCAGAGGCGGGTTAGAAACTACCGCTGATCACATTTTATTTGCGAATGGGGGTCAAAATGCCATTGCTGCTGCACTGGCAAGTCTATGTATGCCCGGAGACCGCATTGGAGTAGACCAGCATACATACCCTGGCTTAAAAACGGCTGCAGCAATGCTTAGTGTGCAGCTGGTGCCAATAAAAACAGAGAACTATGAAATGTGTCCAGCGTCTTTTGAATATGCGTGTAAAACTGAAAATATTAAAGGCATTTACTTGATTCCGGATTATCATAATCCAACAGCTTCCTTTATGTCGGTTGAGACTCGAAAAATGATCGCAGCCATTGCCAAAAAGTATAATCAGTTCATTATCGAAGATGCTTCATACCATCTTCTCAGCAAAGAACCACTGCCGGCAGTCGCATCATTTGCACCTGAACAGGTCATCTATATTGCAAGTTTATCCAAATCGTTTGCACCGGGTCTGCGGCTGGCCTATGCTGCAGTGCCGAGTCAATTCAAGGAGCCAATTTCAAGGGCACTTTATAATTTGAATGTTTCCGTTTCGCCATTATTGGCAGAACTGGCAGCACGTACAATTGTATCAAATCAATTTGAAGCCTTGATTGAGGGCCATCAGGAGCAGACGATTCGCAGAAATCAACTTGTAAACAGGTACCTGGCAGACTTTACGTGCTTAGGTGCTGAAACAGGCATCTTTCGCTGGCTGCTATTGCCAGGCAAGATTACAGGGGCTGAATTTGAAGCGTTAGCTAAACAGCAAGGAATTCAGGTATTTGCAGCAGAACGGTTTGTAGTAGGAAACAGTTGTCCGGAGAGGGCAGTAAGAGTTTCTGTTTGTGCCCCGGAAACGCTTGAAGAGCTTGAGAGAGGATTGATTATCCTTAAACGACTGTTAGACAGTCTTATCTAATATTGTTTGCCATACAATTATAATATTGTATGGCTTTTTTGCACGTGTTAAGATGATTGAAATCTAGTTGGAATATTATGAAAATAAGGGAGGTTAGATTTTGCCGGTTAAAAATAGTGAAAAAGTTTTAGCCCCCCAATCTGCTTGGCTGCAGAGCTGCATAAATTCTTCAGAAAAACAGCAGCAACTATACAAAAGAACATTAATTGTCATTGTCATATCCCAGATTTTTGGTGGAGCAGGACTTGCAGCCGGGATAACAGTAGGGGCACTTTTGGCGCAAAACATGATGGGGACAGATAGTGTAACTGGAATTCCAACGGCGTTATTTACTTTAGGGTCAGCAGGGGCTGCGCTGCTGGTAGGACGGCTTTCTCAGCGGTTTGGCCGCCGTCCTGGACTTGCCGCCGGATTTTTGGCTGGAGGCATCGGTGCCATTGGGGTAGTGGTTTCATCATTAACAAACAGCATTCTGCTATTATTTATTTCACTGCTCATCTACGGAGCTGGAACGGCTACAAACTTACAAGCACGCTACGCTGGAACTGACATGGCAAACCCGGCACAAAGGGCAAAGGCTATTAGCATGGCCATGGTCTCCACCACATTCGGAGCTGTTGCCGGGCCAAACCTGGTGGATGTAATGGGGGATTTTGCTATATCCATAGGAGTTCCTGCTTTAGCCGGTCCCTTTATATTAGCGGCTGCAGCGTATATACTTGCTGGTTTCATTCTATTTATGTTCCTCCGTCCTGATCCCTTTATTGTGGCAAAAGCAATATCAGATGCACGAAATAAAACGAATCATTTAGAGAAAAGTTCTAATTTGGCATCGATAAAAAGGCGAGGCATTTTTGCAGGAGCTGGCGTAATGGTTTTAACTCAATTTGTGATGATGGCCATTATGACGATGACACCCATTCATATGGGACACCATGGCCATGCTTTGAATGAAGTTGGGCTTGTCATTGGATTTCATATAGGTGCGATGTTTTTGCCTTCGTTACTTACTGGTTTCCTTGTTGATAAAATTGGCCGTGCTCCTATGGCTATTGCTTCTGCTATTACGCTGCTTGCTTCTGGCATTCTGGCTGCAGCGGGACCTGCTGATTCAATGGCCGCACTCAATTTAGCCCTTGTTTTACTCGGACTTGGCTGGAATTTTGGCTTAATTAGCGGAACGGCCATTCTTGTAGATTCAACTCACGCTTCTACTCGGGCTAAGACGCAGGGTTCTATCGATGTATGGATTGCTTTATCAGGAGCATTAGGAGGAGGTGTGTCGGGAATAGTTGTAGCATATTCCAGCTTTGCAGCCCTTTCAATTTCTGGTGCTATTCTTTCATTACTGTTGATTCCCATTGTTTTTTGGGCAGGTATCCATCAAAAAGAGAAAAGTATAAGTATAAGTGACTGAATTTTCAGTATGATCATTAACTCCAAAAAATATAAAAGGAATGTTTATAAATGGAACATAAATTTGCTGAGAGAGCTCGATTTGTAACATCTTCTGAGACACGTGAAATATTAAAAGTAACAGAAAGACCAGAAGTAATCTCTTTTGCGGGAGGACTGCCAGCTCCAGAGCTGTTTCCTGTAGACCCTTTAAAGGATGCTTGCAGTGCTGTATTGAACGAAGAAGGTGCGGCTGCCCTTCAATATAGTACGACTGAAGGATATATTCCTTTGAGAGATGCTATTTGTCAGAGAATGAAAATGGCTGGGATTGACTCTAGCCTTGAAAATGTTCTTATTACATCAGGATCCCAGCAGGCAATCGACCTTACTGGAAGATTATTTATCAATGAGGGAGATACTATTATTTGCGAAAGTCCGACTTATCTAGCTGCCATTAATGTATTCAAGTCATATAAGGCCCAATTTATTGAAGTGGCAATGGATGATGATGGAATGCTGATGGAAGAGCTGGAGAAAAGGCTGCAGGAGCATCCCAATGCAAAATTTATTTATACGATTCCTGATTTCCAAAACCCTACTGGCCGGACCTTAAAACTCGAAAGGCGAAAAAGAATGATTGAGCTTGCTAATCAATATGATGTGCTGATTGTTGAGGATAATCCCTACGGTGCTGTAAGATTTGCTGGAAAGGAACTCCCTCCAGTAAAACATTTTGACACAGAAGGCAGAGTCATTTATTTAAGCACTTTCTCGAAGATTTTCACTCCCGGTCTTCGGCTTGGATGGATTTGTGCACACCCATTTTTCATTGATAAGTATGTTGCTTTCAAGCAAACAGCTGACTTGCACACTGATAGTTTTGCTCAAAGAATTACGGCAAAGTATATGGAGCTTTACGATATCGAAGAGCACATTCATAAAATAAAAGCTGTTTATAAAGAAAGATGCACAGCTATGTTATCTTGCATTGAAGAATTTTTCCCCAATAATATATCTTACAGTAAGCCGGAAGGCGGATTATTTATTTGGGTTGAGCTTCCAGAGGGCATTGATTCAGCACATATATTTACAGAGTGCCTGAAAAACAATGTTGCTTGTGTACCTGGTGCTTCCTTTTTCCCAAATGGAACACAAACAAATACATTGCGTTTAAATTACTCTAATATGCCTAAAGAGAAAATCATTGAAGGGATGAAGCGTATGGGAGATGTATTGCATCGGGAATTAGCAAATGATTCAATGCTGACAGTCTGACGGAAACAAGATGCTGTGTCACAATCCTGTATAGTTTATTGTATGTAAGCCTCAATAACTACTCCATTCCTGCATTCAATCTGAACCTCAACAATATCGACAAAGTCGGGGGTACATCATGGAGTTTGAAATTTGGATGAGCGGGAATACTCAATCAGAAAGAGGCCCATCTTTCACACGTGCATTCATACAGCATAGACACTGCAAGAAAGAGGAATGTAAAAAAATCCCGGAAGACCCATAAGTTTCCTCACCCAATAACTGGCCATCATTAAAGGTAAGGTGCCGGTATATTGTTAAATAATGATAAGAAAAGAAGAGCCCAATTTTTTCATAAAAGCGGGCTTTTCTTAATTAAGTTAAAAAGCGGCAGTTGGAAATGATAGTGAAATTCCGATATCCATTATTTCCTTATCTGCAAAAAATACTTCAAACATTATTTATAGTGCTCCCAATAAAATCACTTTTGAAAGTATTGAAGGAGACAGGAGGGTTTTAAGCCGTGTGAAATCAGGATTTTAAACCGTTGAAAACTGTTCTCTCTTGAAATATGGACTCTATTAGAGGATTCGGGAGTTATATTAAGATTATGTCCTATAGAATCTTTCTGAGCAGGGAATGAAAGTCTAGAATCCCAAATAAGCCTCTTTTTTGTATGTGATTGGTTTAGCGCATTTTGTTAAAATTTAAATATTCCCCAACAAGCCTGTAAAATAATTCACAACCAAAATACCTCTGCCGTATTTATCTATCTATCTATTTTTCCAATACCCAAAAGATGGACAATGGTGATTTTATGTTAGTAAGAATGACGAAGATAATAATAAATGAATTTTCGCAAATTTTTTAAGGGTGCGTTTCGTAATACTTCACAAAAAATATTTTTGTTTGTTTTGCATTTTTATTTGTTCACCATTCGAAGTAACCCACTGCGAATATATCAAAGATGGGAGTTAAAACTTTATATGAAAAATGCTTCAACTGTTTTTTATGTATCATTAGCAATAATGGCTGGTCTTGTTCTTATGGGAATTACAATGCCAGCGTCGTTAGAAAAGGTCACGAGCAGTACACAAGGCGTGATTACGGATTCGTTTGGGTGGTATTACCTAGTGATTGTTTCGCTATTTGTGTTCGTCTGCTTCTATTTATTAGTAAGTCCAGTTGGCCGGATAAAGCTCGGGAAGCAGGAGGATAAGCCTGAGTTTTCCCGTCCAACTTGGCTTGCGATGCTTTTTAGTGCAGGTATCGGGATTGGGTTAATTTTCTATGGAACATTTGAACCCATTAGCCATTACATGATAAGTTCTCCTACAGGCCAAGAGGGTACTGATCAGGGAATTAAGGATGCAATGAGATTTACCTTCTTTCATTATGGGGTCCATGCATGGGCTATCTATGGTTCGATTGCGATGGCTCTGGCTTATTTTACTTTCAGAAAAGGGGAGCTGAGTTTAATAAGCCGAACCTTACGGCCGCTGATTGGAAAACATGCGGATGGGGCAGTCGGGAAGGCAATTGATGTCATTGCGGTTATTGCTACGGTTTTAGGGGTATCTACCTCTTTGGGATTTGGTGCCATGCAAATCAACGGGGGACTGTCCTACCTTTTTGATGTACCTAGTACGATAACAAACCAAACCATTATTATCCTCATTGTGACAGTCTTGTTTATGATTTCGGCTTTAACAGGTCTAAGTAAGGGAATTAAAGTGCTAAGCAATTTGAATATGGGGCTTGCGGCTGTCCTTTTCTTGATTGTCTTTAGCTTTGGACCGACACTTTTTATCCTTAATTTATTCACCGATACGATCGGGACTTATATGCAAAACTTCATTGACATGAGTTTTAGGATAGCACCCCTGAATGAAGAGGGACGCAGCTGGATTAATGGATGGACGATTTTTTATTGGGCATGGTGGATTGCCTGGTCTCCATTTGTTGGTGTGTTTATTGCCAGAGTCTCAAAGGGCCGAACAATTCGTGAGTTTATTGTAGGTGTCCTTCTCGTTCCGTCACTAATAGGATTCCTTTGGTTTACAACTTTTGGGGGGACAGCCATTTTCACTGAATCTACAGGGCTGCTTTCGATTTCGTCATTATCTCCCGAGGAATCTCTTTTTGGCGTGTTAGAAGGGTTTCCGCTCAGCATGGCAATATCTCTGTTAGCCATTTTGATCATTGTTACGTTCTTTGTGACATCAGCTGACTCTGGTACATTTGTTCTAGGGATGATGACAACGAATGGATCGCAAAATCCAAGTACACCCATAAAAGTAACTTGGGGAGTTCTTCTCTCGATTATTGCGATTGCTCTCCTTTATTCTGGGGGCCTGCAGGCTCTTCAAAACACCATGATCATCGCAGCTCTTCCATTCTCAGTCATTTTAGTGTTAATGACAGTCAGCTTGCTAAAATCTTTAAAACAGGAAGCAAAACAGCTCGGACTAGGTCAGATTAGAATGAATCGGAAGGAAAAGCAAAGCAAAGAGGATGTTCAGGAAGCTGGATAAACAATATTTATTAAACTGGCAACATGTCAACTTCGGTTGGGATGTTGCTTTTTTTTAGTAAATCAATAATTTGATCGTATATCGTAATCTGTTTCCAAATGGCCTTCTCTTTTGTACAACCGGGACAGGTTGGTTAATATAATATGTGAGTCTATTAATTTCCAATATTAACAAATTATGAAAAACAGAACGAGAGGTGTATTATTGAATGATTTTAGATTTAAAAGGCGAGCTAACAATGGAACCTATTGTAGGGCTGCTCTATTCTATGGTGGATGGGAATTATCGACGGCTGAAGTCTATCGTGGGAGGTATGTCCCAAAGGGAGTTGGATTATAAAGGCCCTAAACAGAATTATAACAGCACAGCCCAATTGCTTAGACATCTAGCTTTGGTCGACCTGAACTGGGTGTTTAGAATAAAGGGTGAGATAATGCCGTTAAATCTGGAGAATAAATATGGACCAATATTGGATGAAGACAACCGATTACCGCAGTTTGATGGAATCCCCCTGGATGTGCTGCTTAAAGAATACGATGACGTTATGGATATGATTAAGACGTTATGTCAGCAGTTAACAGATTTGCAATTAACTCGAATAATTGAATATGAAAATGGAAACCAAGCAACAATCCAATGGGGTATATGGCATATAGCAGACCATAGCAGGTATCATCAGGCTCATATAAATCAATTACGCAAATGGTTTAATGAAAGTTGAAATTTTCACTTTGATCAACATAAGGGGTGAGTCTTCTATAATGGAGGAATCACCTGTATTATTATCCTAATGGGCTGCATTCCTTTAATAAATGAAGTATGGAAAATAATTAGAACATTCTCTTGTAATCATTAATCAGAAATCGGAACTATACAGTAAATGAACAATCAGGGAAAGGGGATAATTTACATGATTTTAGAAGCAGTAATGCTACAAGTAAAAGAAGGGATGGAGGAAGAATATGAACAAGCATTCCGTGAGGCATCAAAAATTATTGCTTCCATGAAAGGGTACATATCTCACGAGCTGCAGAGATGTATGGAAATTAAGGGGAAATATCTATTACTTGTGAAGTGGGAATCATTAGAGGCCCATACAGTTGGGTTTAGACAATCGAAAGAGTATCAGGAATGGAAAAGACAGCTGCATCATTTTTATGATCCGTTTCCTGCAGTTGAACATTTTGAAAACGTTCCTCTTTAATTGGTTTTTAATTAAACAGCCTCCATACAGACATAAGGAGGCTATCATTTTAATATTTAGCTAACCCATTGGCGGATCATCCAGTTTCTCTCGTATGAAGGAAACCTCATCATTGTCTGAGATCATATAGGAGGTCCTGCTATTCTGGTTTATTATTTTGGGTCAGGTGTAAAACTTGGGTAAAATTCATCGTCTCCATGATTGGAGATTTCTCTACTGGTTTTCCAGTCTTGCTTACGACCCGAAGAAGTGGCCGTAAAGGTACAAAGGTTATCCTTCATTTTCTTGGCCAGATTTGTTGAAAAGTGCCATTCATAGTTTTTGTCGAGTTTATATATCTAATATACAATTAATAATATATGATACTGGATCAGAAACTGTTTGGAGGAATTATTTTGACAGCAGATAAAAGTTTAAGGGTTTGTGAAAAGGGACATAAGTTTTACAAAAGCAGTGAGTGTAAAAGCTGTCCTATCTGTGATAAAGAGAATAAGCCTAAAAGTGGCTTCCTTTCGAAGCTCAGCGCTCCTGCAAGGAATGCATTGGTTCACGAAGGAATAGACACTTTGAAAAAACTGTCAAAGTTCACTGAAAAAGAAATATTAAAAATTCATGGTATTGGACCAGCTTCCTTACCTATTATGAGAACTTCCTTAAAAGAGGAAGGGCTTTCATTTAAAGAATAAAAGCTTCACTGGCAGGTTTTTCAAGAACTGCTGCTGATCAGGCAGTTTTGTTCTTTTTATACTAAAGGGCAAGATTGTTGAACACTTTATGATTATTGTTTTTTTAGTTAAAAAAATGTTTTGTAAAAGAAACAATTCTGAATATAGTGATGTTTTTTCTGAACCTATACAAATTTTTAATTTTATTTGTTTTAGCAATACCTCAAGGATTAGAAGAAGGAGGATGAAGGGATGAATGAAATTGGTGCATTACATGAGTCAAATGGCAGTTATGCTTTAAGATTTGAGCGATTTTTTTCCCATAATCCAGAAGATGTTTTCCTTGTCATTACAAATCCCAATTCCTTCTCTCAATGGTACCCTTTTGCAAAAGGGGAGATGGATCTCAGACTGGGTGGAAAAATTGCCTTCGATGATGGGGAAGGAACGACATATGAGGGTATCATTACAGAATTAGAAAAGCCATATTTATTTGGTTTCCGTGAAGTTGATGATCTGATAAACATTTCATTGCAGGAAGAGGGGAAAGGATGTCGAATGATCTTTACCCATACTTTTAAAGATGATTCATGGGCAGTTAATACAGCGGCAGGATGGCATAGGTGTCTGGATGTATTGGTCCAAATCGTCAATGGTGAACCAATTAAGTGGGACGATAACTCAATTAAGCTGCGTAAAATCTATAGTGAAGCATTTAATATGGGAAATTAATATAGTGCGCCTTTCTTATAAAGAAGGCGTATTTCGGTGTCCCCTATACATTAAGAGTTTAGTTATTATTACGGGAGGGCAATATAGTGAGTATCTCACTTAATCAAACAGTGGCGTTTCTGCAAGAGTGGAGACACCATTAAGCTTCAGGGCAGATAAGATGAACAAGGGTGAGCGGTATTCATAGATGAATCATAAAAAGGTCTTAAGGTGTTTTCCTGTTAAAAGGGGCAGGTTTATTAGGATACTTAAGCTGTCTTTGTTGAATGAAGGGCTGAAACAATAATTAATTCTTGAGCCAGTATTATATATAGATATTAACTACTACATTATTTGCAATGACTATAAAAAACAGATCCAGCTGCCATCTTAGGCCGATTTTCTATTGTGCTGACAGTAAGCAGCTTAACTGTATTATTGACATTACGGTCACGTTTCCACAGGACGTGTCTTTTTTATTTGGGCCAAATTATTGAAGATGAATGGGGAATGATAAAGAAAATATATGTTAAGGAAACGATATTTAAGGAGAAGGTAACAGATGATCCTTGATATGTTCCTTTTTAAGGAGTGGCTGGGATGGACCTGCTAACTTTTACAGAGGAATTTTTTAATTATATAAGGGAGTTTTTACTTTTAAGATTTACTCTATTTGCTTTGGTTCTCATCACCTTTTCATTTGCCATAAACCGTATGATTGATTGGTTCTTTAGGAAGTCTAATTTCTTTGATGAAGAGGTAGAACAGACGATACAAGGTGTGACCCGATCCATTTTTAGGTATGGAATTGCGATTAGCCTTGTTATTTATCTAATAAGTCAATTTGTTGATATAAAAGGCATTCTTGCAGGTGCAGGGATTGCCGGTGTGGTCATCGGTTTTGCAGCACAGCAGATGCTAAAAGACGTTATTTTGGGGTTCGCAAGATTAACGGATAAAGAGTTTCGTGTCGGTGATTTTGTTACTTTCAACGGGACAAGTTCAGGTACCATTGAGGAGATAAGTATTCGCTTTATGCAAATTCGGGAATGGTCGGGAAAACTCCTTACGATCCCGCATGGAGAGATTAGAGCGATACAAAATTTTAATAAAGGCTGGATGCGGGTTATTGAACGGATTACGGTAAGTTATCAGGAAGATCCAGCAAGAATAAAGGAATTGTTAGAGAAAGCAAGTGTGATCTGCAATGAAAAATTAGTTCATAGCCTGTATAGGCTAGGGGACGAGGCTGTTGAACCCTTTCAATATATCGGGATTACAGACTTAAATCCAAACCATAAACATGTCGGGTACGAATTTTGTATTGTTGGCCTGGTTAAGCCTGAAGAGTATTTTGAAACGTCCAGGCAGGTAAGATTTGAACTAATGTCTTTATTTCATAAGAGTCAAGTACAAATGCCAACCGCGAACATGTTCGTTCAAACTGAGAATTCACAGGACACTCTTGAGCAGCCTTCACCCAGCACGTAAAAGAACCAGCTGATTTGGGAGCCCAGCCGTTTATGAGGAGCGGCAGCAAATTATTTAAAGTGTGGATTTCTGCAGTGATCTTGGTCTATTCACAGTTTTAGAAAGCACTTTTGAACATAATTTATGGTGATAAAATTTTGTGAATCAGAAAAAAATAGGTTTAGGAAAGGAGGGATTGCGAATGTCTGTGAAAAAGCGGGTAACAGGATTGGCCTTTGTGTTTGCAATGCTTGTGGTTTTGTCAACTCCAGGCTCATTCGGCGTATTTGCCGAATCCGATGTTTCAACTAAGGGGAAATCGATTGAGGTCGAGTTGAACGATGATTACTTTAATCCGAAGGTCATCACTATTCCGAATGGAACATCCACAACATTAATATTGAAAAATAAAGGTAAGAAGGAGCACACCTTTACAGTAGAAAAGCTCGGAATTGACGCCGAGATTCAGCCAGGAAAAGAAACGAGTATCTCCGTGAAGCCAAAACAGCCCGGTACATATGAACTGATATGCCGGTACCATTTCCAGGAAGGAATGGTTGGAAACGTAATAGTCAAATAATAACCGGGGCCAATAAGGCCCTTGTTTTTTTATGGTTGCAGGTATTTGCATAGTATTATCCAGATAGCACCATAACAGCTAACTTTCCTCTGCAAATGGATCATAAAAAGTTGTTCCGCCTCTATAAAATGCAAATATAATGTAGGGTAACATATAACCATTATAGAAGAGGTGAACAGGTGTATTTTTTAAAGCCTATCACGGATGAGGTTTATCTATTTCAAAAAATATTGAATAAATATAAAAAAACAATGAAGCTCATTCTAGTGTCTATTTTTACCTGTATTGCTGCTATTCTGCAGGCTGCTGGAGGCCTCTTGCCAGGTATAGGATATTTTTTAAGTCCGCTTGCCACTGCACCTATTCTGTTATGTTCCATGTTTTCCATTCCATTTGGAGTAATGTCCTATTCTCTGACAATTATGTTGTTATTGATCCTGCAGCCATCTGAACTAATTATTTTTCCTTTTACTACAGGATTGTTAGGGCTTGGCATCGGAGTATCTTTTTCCTTTTTCAGGATGAGAATAAGTATTATTGCTGCTGGTGCAATCCTTTTAATGCTAGGAATTATGGGTTTACTATTTATTTTTCACTTTCCAGTTTTAGGTCCAGCCGTCTCTGATTCCTTTTCATTTCTTTCAGCGGGAGGTATCTTTTTATTTGTTTTCCTTTATAGCTGGTTATGGGTTGAGATTGCTTTAATCATTATTAAAAGATTAAAAATGATGATCATGTAGTGGTTTTCATTTAGATGGCAATCCATATAAGATATTTATCAGATTAAGCATAATTCTATCATTATACTTATGGAACTATTTCAAAAACAGTGCCTTGATGTAAATCAGTCACTTTCATAGAGCCATAAACCCCTAAATATAATCTGGTCTGTTTCAGATTCGTCCCCAAATTAACATAATAGGCTGATTGCGACCCAAAATTATAATCGGTTTGTATCACACTAAAGTCATTTTGTTTACCATTAGGTCTAATGATGGTATAAGCTAAAGCCCCTCTAACCTGAGGCTGTGATTCTTTCCGGGCAAGATCGGTAAACACAACGCTTCCTGTTAAAGCAGGGATTTTTTCCCCATATAGACTTGCACTCCTGTCAGTGCAGTTCCTCCAAACTTATCGGGTCTGGGATCTTTATGAAAATAACTAGTTAAAGGCTGAAGACGACTCGCTGAAAGTGCTGCTGCTTCATTGTAAAAAGCCATTGTCTTCTCATCCAAATTCTGATTATTAGTGCAGTCTCTTATAATCGAAGCAGGAAAATCACCTTCCCAGCCCCGCCAGCCAAAGTTTATAAATCCTTCCTTGTCAGGTTCAGAATTCATCAAAGATGCTTGAATAAGCTGAGTAACCGGTATGGGTTTATAATGAACAAATGAATAAATCGACTCGGCCAAATCCTGGCCGACATTTCCTGCATATTTAATATACTGATTATAAAATCTTTGAAATGAAATACCTGGAATATTGCGAACCCCTTTGGCCATTACCGTGAGGGTTTCCTGAATCGCTGCGGGAAGTTCATTAAAGCGTGTGACAATAGGGGGATTCATGATGTAAGTATTCTTATCTACATCAATTTCAATTATTTTACCGGCAATCTCCAGATCATCCTGGCTTAAGTTAAATGGATCATAGCCTGATCCGCCATCTCCGGTTGTTAAAACAAGTCTGCCTGTTTCTGGTGAAAAATTTAAACTATTGACCCCATTATGATTTGAAAATGGCCTTCTTAAGTTAAGTAAAGTCCTTCGTTTTTGGGGCCCGCCATTGGATTGTATAATCCATTCTTCGATTGTATCAATATGGTCATATTGTGTTTCCCTATTCATCCACCTTAGGTTTAAAGTTTTAGGATCACAAGGGTCAGGATTAAACGATTCAGAAAGTGCACCCGGTCCTTGTGCTCCGGCTGCTGAATAATGAAGATAAAACAGACCGTTATAATAAAATTCGGGATGAAAGGCTAGTCCCAGCAATCCCCGTTCATCATATCCGCCACCAGAAGCACCTAGTTTTAGGATTCGGGGGCGAATATCTAAAAAAGTCCTTATGCTTGAGTCTCTTATGTAAAAGACCTCTCCTACCTGGGTTGCAATAAATAGCCTTTCCTTGGAATCACCAGGAAGTATAGCTGTTTTCAAAACAGTAGGTAAATTTATCTTACTGGCAATGGGCCGTAAACCAACCTTAACTTTTATCAATTGACTTTGCACCCCTTCATTTTTTTTCTTTTATAAGAATATGATTAGAACTGGCTATTAGTACCAAATTAGGCAGGGAACAAATCGGAACAAGATAACGGATGTAAGTTCTCGTGTTAAAATGAAATAAAAAAATCAAGGAGCAGCAATGTTTATGAAAAAGGATTACATAAGTTTAAAAGAACAGTTCATTGCATGGCCACGCTGCGTTTAAGTGACAGAAGGCCAGCATCGGATTGTCATTTTAAGTGAGGATGAGCCTGCAGGCTTCTTCTATTTACCTTCAACAGAACGAGTAAGGAAGTATTAGATAATCCGAACACTATAATTGCACTGCACTATCTGTTAATCATGGGAAAGTCTTTAACTATATAGCGTGAAAAATAATGTCTAATGACTTAAAATCGCAGGGGGCAAATATCATAGAGGGTGGGGGAAGTCGAATGAACATACATAATATATTGGTTGCAGGAAGCTATGAAAAGGAATTCCAGGAACAGCTGCCAGCTAATACATCTCAGAGCTTTCGTTTTAAGCAGGTTGCTGATATTACAGAAGAGGATTTATCATGGGCAGATGCCTATGTCGGTTCCAAGCCGTGTCGTGGCTTCCGCTTGGCCGATATGAAATGGGTACATTCCTTTAATGCGGGTGTAAATAATTATTTGGAAATTGATGGATGGAAGGAACATGAGATTCTTCTAACCAGAACTGTTTGCTCGTTTGGACAAAGAATAAGCGAGTATTGTTTAAGCTATATTTTAAGAGATCTTCAAGCTCACCACTACTTTGAAGGAAAACAAAGGGAGAAGGAATGGGCTCCAAAAACTCCGAAAATGATGAAGGATCAAACGATTGTTATCTATGGTACAGGGGAGATTGGGCAGGAGGCGGCCAGAGTATTTTCAAGCTTTGGATCCGCCGTCTATGGTGTCTCGCAAAGCGGGAAACCAAAGGAGTATTTCGAAAAGGTGGCAAAAACCAGCACTGGAAGCACGCTGGCTGCAGAGGCAGATTGGATTATCAGCACATTGCCTTTGACAAAAGAAACAAGTAAGCTATTTAATCGTGAGTTTTTCAGTCATTTAAACGGAGCGGTCTTCATCAATGTCGGCAGAGGCCAAACAGTGGACGAGCAATCCCTTATTGAAGCGCTCAATTCCAAAAAAGTCCGTTATGCTGTGTTAGATGTTCTTGAAACAGAACCGCTGCCAGGGACTTCCGAGTTATGGGGAAGAGACGATATCATCATCACTCCTCATATATCGGCTGTGACAGAGCTGAATGAAGCGATCTCATGCTTTTGGGATACATTAAAGAGAATCGAAAATAATGATGCCATACCTAATAGGGTGGATTTTTTGAAGGGGTACTAATAAAAGGCAAGTATGCCGATTGGAAACTGAAAAAAACGAAGCAGATAATAAAGGTAAGGTGAATTAATAACTGTTATAAAAATAAAAGGAGGAAGCCCTTCTCATTTGAGAAGGGCTTTTTATGTCTAAAAAAACGAAATGGATATTAGTAAGTATATGAATTTAAAGGGAGGAAATATTAAATAAAAAAGGAGGTGTTCACATGAAAAAGATTAAACCCATTAAATTAAGTTCTTACAAAACAAACACCTCCGAAAAACTAACATCAGCAGAAATGGGAAAGCTTTGGGCTACTTATATGGGAAATAGCATGGCATCATTTATTTTAAAATACTTTCTGCAGCATGTTGATGATAAACATATTAAGACCTTATTAGAAAATGCCTTACAACTATCAGAAGAATTCATGAAAACCATTAAAGGTATTTTCGAGAAAGATGGATTTCCCATCCCTAAGGGTTTTACGGAAGAGGATGTGAATTTAGGTGCTCCCAGACTGTTTTTGGATGAATTCTATGTCCACTACTTGAAGTATGCATCAAAAGCTGGATTGAGTATTTACAGTATTGCAATACCTCTTGTGTTTAGAGAGGACGTAAAAGAATTTTTTAGGCATTGTATGGATTCCACCATGGATTTGATGGAGCAAATCAAAGAAATATTAATGCATAAAGGGCTAATAAGTAAACCCCCATTGATTCCAGTTCCAGAAAAAGTGGAATTTGTTCATAAGGATTTTTTAAACGGCTATCTTGGAAATAAACGCCCTTTGCATGCTATGGAAATCACACATCTTTACGATAACATAGAAAATAATGTAACAAGTAAAGCACTCATTATGGCATTCGCACAAGTAGCAAAGGATGAAAAGATACGCAAATTGTTCGAACGAGGAAAAGATCTTACCACAAATAATATTGAGAATTATAAGCAAAAACTGCATGATGAAGATTTGCCTTCCCCACCTTATCTGGATGACTTAATAACTAATACCACTTTTTCACCTTTTTCTGATAAGTTAATGCTCTTTCATAAGATGGATATGTTTTCAATAAAAGTTAGATCCTTCGGAAATTCTGTGGCTGTAAATGGCCGGCATGATATCGGGATGGTTTATTTGAAGGCCATTATGAAAAATTCATATTTTGTTGAGAATGCTGCAAGAATTATGATTGAGAAAGGATGGTTTGAACAACCTCCAGCTGCAGCTGATAGAGACAAGTTATCCTAATTACTGCTATGATTTTGAGAGCCCCCTCGCCGGAGAGGGGCTTTCTTCGCATTAAATGGTGCAGTATAGTTAAAAAGGTCTTCTCCTAATAAAGTCCGTCAGAAATCCTTTCTCTCCACGGCCCCTATTCGCCTCGTATATTACGAACGGGTGCATTAATATAGAGTTCCAGCTGCCAATTGGCGGCTTTTTTTATTGTACAAATGGTGCAGGCAGTTCAAGAAGGTAATGGTTTCATTAAACAAGAATATATATAATAACCCGAGACTAAGACGAGGTGGATAAAAATGGATAAAAGAGTGATATTCGACTTTGAAATCGAATTTACTAATGGCGGTGGATTACAAGGACAGGATTTTCGTCTTGATATTGATGGTAACGACATTACTGATGAAGAGTTAGCGAATTATATTGTAGAGGATATGAGGTTGCTTATGGTTGGAGAAGTTAGAATACTTAACAAAAAAATAATTATTGAAAAACACAAACGTAAATCATAACAACTTACAAGACATGGAATTAAACTTTTACATCAAGCTGCCAATAGGCGGCTATTTTTCTTGTCTAATTAAAGGGGCAGGCTAGTAAAGGAGGGAATAGAGTGTATCGCTCTTGTTTTTTTATATTTGTAAATGTTGGTATGGCTTTTGGGAATAATACATGTATCTGACAGCTATTTAAAGGATGATCACTATGTCAATCGCTGTTTTAGCAATGTTTGCCTGGTTAGTAATGATTGTATTCGCTATTGTTCCCAAAGGATTTACTCTTACTGAGATGGTTTTTTTGTACTTCATCATCGGAATATTAACTATTACCCAATTCACCATACTTGATGTCAATCTGCACTGGGTTCCAGTCACCCGAAGTGTGGAAGGGTCTTTCGCGATTTATATTTGCCGCTTTATTGTGATACCTTTTCAAATTCTTTTGTCAGCATGCATACTAAATTCGCACATGAAAGCAAAATGGCGATGGGTTTTATCAGCCACAATCGTAATCTCCCTATGCTTGGGAGACCGGATATATTTGTGGGCTGGCCTCATTACTTTCCAAAGGTGGAATCAATTGTACTCTGCTCTTATGTATGTGGTATCTATTGCCTTAGTATGGTTGATAGCCCGCTGGTTTGTTTGCCTGGAAAAAGGAGAATTTAAAAAAACATGAATGGAATTCGTTATTATGATCATAATTTTAATGCTAATGAGTGGTTTATCGTCATTTCGCTCATTGTTGGAACTTTAGTGGTGTTAAAACTGCCAAAACGTTTTACAAATAAGACAACCTGTGTGTACCTTTTATGTGGCGTGTTTACTGGTTTCTTTTTCGATCACATTTTAAGTGTGCTGCCAGTTAGTTATTATGATATTAATGATAATTCTTCCTTTCAATTGATGGATTTTTTATCTCATGTGATGTATGCACCATTCAGCTATCTATTCTTTTATATATATGACTTCTTTAATATAAAGCCAAATTTATCTCTGTTATTCATTTTGGGATGGGCGTTTATAAGTGTTGGGATAGAGCTATTTTCTGAGTACATAGGGATCTTTCACTATCAGAATGGATATAACAGCTATTATTCTTTTGTTATTTATTTGGTGGTCCAAAGTTTATGGGTGAGATTTTACAGGATTATTAAAGCATATGGAGAAAAACAATTTTAAATTGAAATGGAGATGTTTGGGAATTGCCAGGAATTATTTATAGAAAAGGTATTCTTAAGCTAATCATATTTTGAAATAGAACAGCTCTGCCACAATTTCCTCCAAAGTTCTTTTAGTTATGGCATATCTATATTGTTCCAAATCTTTGTTAGCAATTTGCTTTGATAGCATTTTCCCTCCTGCATCCATAAAAATACAGAAAAATAAATCAAATTCATTATGATCTGCATCTAGAGCCGATATGATAAGGGTGCTTTTATCTTCCTTAGTAGTAGGAGCATTTTCATTATTAATAATTAAATACAAAGAGTGCAGCAATAAAGACAAACATCTTCATTCCTATTTATAAATGGGCAGGTAACTTCCAAAGCAATTATGGGTTTCTATTGTGAAGTGAGTTGAAAAATAGTATTCGCTCTGGATATAAAAGGTAAAGTTGGAAAACCTATAATGAATGAATTCTAAAAGGAGGGATTCGAATGAAAGACAATGAGCAGGAAACTAGCGAAGGACTGAATCAGGTATTTGAAATAATAAATGCCAAAGGCGATGTTGGCGAAATCAATGAAATTCTGAAAAATAGAAGTTCTGACTCTATAGCGGAAAACTCCTCTCCTAATTCCTAAGACAAAGAAAACCCGTTAAAAAAGAACCGGCCACTGCAGCAATGGTTTTTGAGAATATAGATAGATGCAGAGAAGCTGCCTTTTTTTATCTCTTTAACGACTTTGTCAATACTTGTACTTAATCTAATGGTGCTTATGCTCAAGATTAGCTGCCAAGTAAGGCAGCTTTTTCTTATTTAACCAAATCTTTTACATAACGGTTCCTTTTACTGAACAAGAAAAATTTTAATAAATTTGTTTATAGTATAATAACCATTTCGCTGAACAATAATAGTAGCCCAACGAAATGATTAAGGTTTCCTATTTCAAGTATTTTAAATCTATTGCTGCTTGATAGGGTTTAATAGGGTGTCCTTCTTTTATCTTATGAACAAAATCAGGATTAGCTAGTAGAGGGCGTCCAAAGGCAGCAAGGTCAATTGTACCATCCTTAATCGCCTTAGAAGCAATCTCTGTATTTAGATTTCCCACCCCAATAATAATACCATCCCAATGTTTCCTCACTAGTTGATGAAAAGTCATGCCACTAGCCATTTTTTCAGTAAAATTATTTGTTGAGGGGTGTATAATTTGAATTCCCACTTCTTTAAACACTTGAACTAAAGCCTTTATATTCACTTCAGGATTGGTCCACTTATAACCGGGGATATCATCTTTTATTTCAGAAAATCTAATAATAGTTCTATCTTGGCCGACCTCTTGAATAACCGCATGTAATACTTCCTTCATAAATAATAACCTGTTCAATATATCCCCACCATACTCATCAGTCCGTTTATTGGTAACTTCAGAATTAAATTGATCAATTAAGTAACCATGAGCTCCATGTATTTCAACTCCATCAAATCCAGCCTTAATTGCGTTTCTAGCAGCCATAGCATATTCTTGGATGACATTTTTTATATCATTCAAAGACATTTCTTCAGGTGTCTCATAAGGTTTTCTCAATCGGTGAACTAAACCATCAGCCTTTATAACGGAAGGTGCTTGTGGTGGGAGTCCTCCAGTCAGTTCGTGATGTGTTAATCTTCCTACATGCCAAAGCTGTGCCACAATATTTCCTCCTTCCTCATGAACAGCTTCAGTTACTTTCCTCCAAGCATCTACTTGGCTTGTTGTGTATAGGCCAGGAACACCAAAAGTTCCTTTGCCTCTAGGGGAAGGGTTAATACCTTCTGTAATAATGAGACCAATACCATCTTTAGCTCTTTTGCGATAGTAGGTGACAATATCATTACCAACAGTACCTGTATTGTTATTTGCAAAACTTCGTGTCATTGGAGCCATCACAATTTTTGTTTTCAAGTACCAGTTACCGATATTAATTGATTTTAATAACTCAGTGTTTTCCAATTTGCCTTAACTCCTTTATAGAAGTATTAACTTCGTAAATAATCTTATATAATTTTAAAAAGAAGTTATATAGAAAATTTCAGTTAAAATGTCTTAATTAGTTTTAAATTAATTTTATTTTAAATATTTTACTTAGAAATTAAAGGTGGGGATCATTATGGATAAACTGGATAAAGAAATTCTTTTGGTATTACAGGAGAAAGGAAGAATATCCATGACGGAACTGGGGAAAGAGGTAGCTCTCTCTCAGCCGGCAGTTACCGAGAGAGTACGAAGAATGGAGGAAAAGGGAATTATTGATCACTATCGTGCTATTGTAAGGCCAGAAAAAATAAACAAACCTATAACAACCTTTCTGTTATTCCATACTAAGAGCTGTGAAAACTTTGTGGACTTCTGTAATAAATCAAATGAAGTAGTAGAATTACATAGAATAAGCGGTGAATATAACTTTTTGGTAAAAGTAGTTACTGAAACACTTCAGTCGCTAGAGGTTGCAATTAACGAGATGGGTACCTACGGAGATTCAACCACATTAATAGTACTATCTTCACCAATAGAAAATAAAAAATTGATTCCAATAATAAACAACTAAATCACAATAAATACTGAGTAAACAGATATAGTGGCGGTAAAAATTACTATTTTCTAACGAGTCAAGGTTGAATAGATTGTGAAAAATGCACTTAAACAAAACGGGTACATTACCTTAAGATCCAGCTGCCACTTAGTGTTTCTATTCAAAAAGTGATTAGCTTAGCAGGAGTTACAGACTTAGTAAAGATGTGGAATATACATGAACAAAGGAAAATAAAGAGTCACATAGCTGCACTATTAGAGGGTCCCCTGAAGAAGTCCCTAAGCGTTATAAATTATCTTCTCCAGCTGAATTATTGCCAATGAATGTTGAACAAGTATTAATACATGGTGAAATGGATCAACATGTTCCAGTAGAATTAAGTAAGGATTATTACAAAAGTGCTGTTGAAAAGGGGGAAAATGTAAAGATAGTTATTCTCCCAGATATAGACCACTTTAAAATTATTGAACCAACTTCTTCAGCATGGACTTCGGTTATTAACTCGATATAGTTGCTTTATTGAACTATAGAAGCAGGTTAGTGAAAGAAAGCAAAACAGGTAAAGAAATCACTGTAACTATAAAAGGGAAATGGGGAGAATCAAATGTCGCAAGATGGAATTGTTCTAGTAGCAAGTGTGTCAATTTTTAATGACGATAAAGTCTTGATTATAAAAGAGAATAAACCTACTGCTATTGATAAGTGGAACTTTCCAGGTGGTCATATCGAAAACGGTGAGGACATTATTTATTCAGCTCAGAGGGAAGTTAAAGAGGAAACAGGGTTTGAAGTAAAACTGATTGGAACTACTGGAGTATATAATTTTGTTAGTAGTACAAACGATCAAGTTATTTTATTTCATTTTGTTGGTGAGGTTACAGGGGGCTCCCTAAATCTCGAAGAAAATGTAATTTCTGAAAGCAAGTGGATAAAAGTAAATGAACTTGTAACATTTCAAAACAAAGACCTGCGAGAACCCAGTGTAATAAAGCAAATAATTAATAACTTATTACAAGAGAAAATACACCCAATTAGCGTGTATAATGAGCAAATAATTTGAATCGCCCTTGGTCAACTAAAGGGTGCAAGAGTTGAAGATCAATTTGGATCGGCAGCTCTTTTTTCTTATTCGACTAACCGGGCAGGTTAGTGGAATAAAAAGTGAATTAATCTATTATTATTATGTTAACTGCATAAATCATTTGTACAGAGATAATAAAGTTGTTTAATTTGCAATTATTTTGCGGTAATGAAATTAAATATCAAAAATAAAGGACATATCTTTTTGACAGTCGAATATTAGCCTAGAACCATAAATAACTATTCCGATGGGGAGGATTCTTGTGCGTCCACGACCATTATTTATTGAAAATCCAGAGCAGGATAGGTATGTTAGTCTTGTGCCAGATGGAGATATTGAAGAAATACTTAGTAAGCAACGAACTAAGACCATTACCCTCTTAAGCAGCGTATCAGAGGTGTCAGCAAGGAAGGCGTACGCATCAGGGAAATGGACTTTAAAAGAAGTGATTGGGCATATGACCGACTCGGAACGTGTGATGTCGTATCGAATGCTTGCCATTGCACGAAATGAAAGTGTACCACTCCCAGCAATGGATCAGGATCAATACGTTTCTGCGGCAAACTTCAACAAATTATCCTGGGAGCAGTTACTAGCTGGTTTAGACACGATACGCTCCAACACCTTAAGCCTTATTTCAACCATTGATGATGCAGCGTGGGTTCGTAATGGAACTGTAATGAACAGCCCAGTTTCGGTAGGTACCATTGCATATGGCATTGCCGGGCACGAGTTACACCATATGAAAGTGATTCGTGATAAATACTTATAAGTCTTTTTCTATTAATAAAAAAACCTAATTTCTCATTTAATGCTGAAAAATTAGGTTTTTTAATATTGAAAATTCCTTAACGTTGTTTTCCTGACGCTACCCTTTATAGCGAACTTATTATACTTTCAATTAGAACTAAAGAGATAATTTATGTTGGATTTAGAAAAACAAAAGAAAAGATCATTGCCTTAGATGAGTCAGAAGTTAAATAGCCTTAAAATGATGACCGCCGCTTATTTGGAAATGGCAAAAGACGGAGAAGGTGGTGATTCAACTTAAGGGTGCTTATATTCGAGATCAGCTGCCGAATTGGGCAGCTTTTTTTATTCAACAAAACGGACAGTTTAGCACAAGAAGGATAATGTTATATCCAGTGAAAGTAGGAATAGATACCTCAATATTACGGAGAGCGAATTATGGGAATTTTAGCACTCGAGAAGAAAATAGAATAATATTTATATTTAGAAAACGTCTAATGATATGGTTATAACAAATTAAATGAGTATCACTGGGGAGAAATTGCGTTAGGAGGTACGCTGCGAAACCATTATAAAGGCATTGAAAGAATCCATACGAGGCCTTTTTTTAGGTAAAGGGTTAGTAAAAGTAAACGCTCCGAACTTTGCCGTGAACTTTGAAAGCTCATATAAATTCGGAAGTTTACTTCTAAGGTAAGTACTGCACGAGAGTTATAACAAATTAAATAGGCCACTCGTAACCTATGTTATAATATTAAAATTCTCCTCCTGGCAGCTTTTTAAATTAAAAAATGGTCGGGACCATTCCTCCATCCATACGGATTGGTGAGCCTTTAAATGCAGATGCATAGGGACTGCATAAGAATGCAACTAGTCTTCCTATTTCAAACGGTCTGATAAATCGCTGTATTTCAGATTGTGGCAGATTATTGACCATGAATTGTTTTTCTTTTTCTGAAAAGGTTATGTTTTCATTTCTGTAAATACCCTCAATTATATCCTGGACATTTTCAGAAAGTGTTGGTCCCGGCATAATCGTATTGACGGTAACTTCTGTTCCTTTTGTTAGTATAGACAAGCTTTTTGCCAATGATAGCAGCATTGATTTTGTCATACAATACTGAGGCATTTGTCCGGAGGGCATTACTGCTTCTTCACTTGCAATAAAGATGATGCGGCCATCATTATTGTCCAGCATTTTTGGCAGATAATGTTTACATAATCCATTTGCGGCTAATACGTTAGTTTCGAAGTATTTTTGCCATAGTTCATCCGTAACATCCTCGTATTGCATGATTTCGTAAATACCCATATTGTTAACTAAAATGTCTACATTCGGGAATTTTTTAAATAATTCCTCTCTTTGTTGAACATCCACAATATCGGCTGCAGCATTTTGAGGAGAAGTTAGCGGGAATTCTGATTTGATTTCCTGTACAGTTCGTTCTACCTCCTCATAATTGCGTCCATTTATGAGAATATTAACTCCTTCTTTAGCCAATTCTTTCGCTATTGCTTTACCTATGCCTTTTGTAGAGCCTGTTACTAAAGCGGTTTTTTTCAATAATTCCATTTCCAAGATACATTTCTCCTTTAAGCTGGTTATCAACTTAGTTCGTTTATAAGTGCATATTCAGCGCGCCAATTTAATGGGGTCATACCTTCCCAGCTACGGAAGGCTCGATAAAACGAGCTCTGATCTTTATATCCAACAAGAAATGCCACTTCTTTAATATCTAGATTAGGATTAGCCAAGTACTGTCTTGACTGTTCATGACGGGCTTCCTTTAGCAGCTCCTTAAAACTGGTCTCTTCATTAGTAAGCTGGCGCTGTAAGGTTCGTTCGCTCATGCCGAGCTCACTTGCTATATCTTGTATGTCGAGTCGTTCTCCTGTTAAATTGCGTTTCAATATCCACTTAACTATCTCTGTTATGGAGTGACTGTGTCGCTGTTCCTCTAATGTTTGCTCCAATACTGGTGTTAAGATCTCCAGTAAGTCAGCGTTGTAGGAAGTAAAAGGGCGATTAAGGTCATCACTTTGCAATGTAAGACTATTACGTTCTGCTCCAATGTGGATAGGGCAGCCAAAGTATTCTTCAAGCGCCTGTACTTGACCAAATGAATGTGTAAATTCCACTAATTCCGCTTTTATAGAATAACCGGTGCCTCGTCGTCCAAGTTCCAATAAAAACGCGAGAGTGGTCCCAACAAGTAGGGGTGGTCCCGCATGCTCCGTATCAAACCATTCCAGTTCAATTACACAATTTGTGTCTTCCTCCATAATGCGTAATTTTTCAGGTGGACACATTTCTTTGTACCGAGCCATTCTTTCAAGAGCATCCCGATAATCGCGGGCATGGTAAGCTGCCAGTACAGACGGGGGATACTGCGTTGTTTCAAATACTGTCGGAAGTTGCAGCATTCCAACTTCCATGTCACCGATGATATCGGAATATGCTTGCCATAATGCGTAATATTGGTCAACAGTGACAACTTGTTCAGTTATTACAGTAAGAGGCAATTTTGATTTCCGAACCAAATCATGAGCATTAATTCCAAGTTTTTTTAGCCCCCTCCAAAGTCCATCCGGTATTCTAATACGAGAATTTATAGTCATTCCTATTACACCTCTCTATCTATCAGCACATTACAGCCAGCTCTGTTAACGGGATAGTTATTTCATTTTACTTATATATTGTCTTTCTGTAATTAGCAAGGAACGACAATCCATTTGCAAAAGACGCCAAGAATGAGGAATTCTATTGTAATTATAACAACTTTAATAATTGCTTAAAGCTACTCACTGAAGATATAGATGTCATTTCACTTAATAGTTCAGTAACCAGTAAATTAGAGGAATACTTAATTTGATTTTGTTATGTTACGGTAGATATTACTGTTTATTCGATGAATTAGAAGTTTTCGAGTGACACGATATATTTTTTATTGAATTTCCTTCTGATTAGAACATAATATACTGTTAGAAAGTAAAGTTAGCGAGGTTTCTTCATTATCTAGTTACTTATTTGGCAAAGTGGCAATCAATTAGTATTCCTTTAATAACTGAAAATATTTTTGAGTTTGTGAATTAATGTACTTAAACAAACGGTTGCCTTACTTTTAAGATTCAGCTGCCAATTGGCGGCTTTTTTTAATTGAACAAACGGGGCAGGTTTTTTGAATAAGAGTTTTTAATAATGTTAAATTTTAACTAAGGATAGTTGGCAAAACGAGAGGAATGAACCAATGGATAAGGAGATGTTTATACATATAAGTAAATGTAAACTATATGCTAAATTGGTGGGAGAAAATAAAGGAAAGCCAACAGTCATAATGGATGCTGGATATGGAGACTTTTCTAAGGCCTGGAATTCAGTATTAAGGGAGATTTCAATGCTCTCTAGTGTACTAATTTATGATAGAGCTGGACTTGGGAAAAGTGAATCAAGTTCTAATCCCAGAACCAGCCGTGAAATGGTAAAAGAATTAAAGGAACTGCTTAGTGAAGCCAAGATTAAACCTCCCTACATATTAGCAGGTCATTCATTTGGTGGAGTAAATATGCGGATGTTTGCTACAGAATATCCAAATGAAGTTTGTGGACTAGTCTTGATTGACTCTACTCCCGAAGATTACAGAGAACGATTTCTCCCTACTATGTCACAAGATTTTCAACAAGCATATAACAAGCAATTCGTTTACGAAGGAAATTATGATGAATTTATGGAAAGCCTAAAGCAGTTGAAAGACACTAGACAAAAATTAAATGTACCATTAATTGTTCTTTCAGCGGGTAAGAAAGCTCATTATTCTGTGGAATCGCAAAATTTATGGAATGAAATGCAGAAAGAAATTCTTGAAATATCCTCTGATGGAGAATTGGTAATTGCTGAAAACAGTGCTCACTATATACAAAATGATGAACCGGAAGTGGTAGTCTGTGCGATAAAAAAGTTAATTGAGAATAATTAGTTCAGCTGCTGATCAGGCGGCTTTTTTCTTAATTAACAAAAGGGGAGGTTAGTACAATAAGGTAAAAGAGTAACGCTCTTGATAAAACTTAGTTAATTGGAGTAATAAATAGAGTGAGGAGTTTTGATAAGTGCTCAAAAATAGAAAAATAATCGTAACAGGTGCGGCCTCTGGGATAGGAAAAGAAGTTGTCAAGCAATGCCTACATGAGGGTGCTTCAGTTATTGCATGCGATATTAATGAACATTCCTTATATGACATGAAACGGTCAATGGATGATCGCTCTGATCTACATACATATCAATTAGATGTAAGTAACTATGAAGAGGTCGCTAAATTTTTTGTATATGTTGAAGCAGAACATTCTGATGTAGATGGTTTAGTTAATAATGCGGGGATTTATTTGGCGAAAAATATATTGGATTATCAAGTAGATGAAATTGATAAAGTCTTAGATATAAACGTTAAGGGATTTATTTATTTCTCACAAATGTTCGGCAAAAAATTGTTCCAAAGCCATCGTAAGGGAATCATCATAAATATGTCTTCAGTGTCAGGCATGGAGGGCAGCTCAGATGCAATTTATGGGTTATCAAAAGCTGCTATACTAGGTTTAACTAAAAGCTGTGCCATGAATTTCTCACCATACATCCGGGTTAATGCTGTTGCTCCTACGATGGTTAATATGCCAATGATGTATGATACCTAATTGGAGAAAAGAGGAGTATTTAGGTCATCAACTCATCGACACGCCTGTCCTGCCTGAAGATGTGGCTGATACTGTTATCTTCTTATTATCAGATAATGCCAAACATTATACAGGCGCAACGTTCGATATTAATAATGGAGGTTATCTACGGTAGTTCTGGTTCTTGTTATACTAACGGGGCAGGTCTGGTTAATTAGAATTAAGATAAGTATTTAGATGTAAGAGAAGGGACTTTTATGGAGAATAACACGTTTAAAATAGAAAAAATAATGAATGCTTTGTCTAAATCTTGGTCTTTAGAATCAAGTTCAAAATGGAGTAAGTATAATCCTGCAAAGGGGCAATGTGGTGTAACCACATTAGTAGTAAATGATCTATTAGGTGGAGAAATAAAGAAAACTAAATTACCTGATGGATGGCATTTTTATAATATGATTAATGGAAGACGACAGGACTTTACAGCTTCTCAATTTATAGAAGACATCTTATATATGGATATTCCTTCAAATAGAGAAGAAGCATATAAAGATACTAATGATAAACAGTATAATTATCTAAAACAGAATGTTTTAATCAATTTAGATACTTTATTAATCTAATGGTGAGTTTTATTTCAAGAACAGCTGCCAAGTAAGGTGGCTTTTTCTTATTCAGGTAAAGGGGCAGGTTAATTCAATAAGCGGAAGGAAAAAGGTATATAGAAAGGGAACTATTTGATTTACCGGATTAAATAAAGGAGAGAAGGCTATGGGTAAATCATTTATTGATCAAGTACATTATATTAGAATTCCCGTAAAAGATATAGAACTGTCTGCACAATGGTATAGAGATATATTAGGGCTCCAGTTACTAAACAATACTGAGGAACTTGCAATTTTAAAAGTAAATGAAGGACCTTTCTTACTTATCTTAGTTCCTACTGAAGATGAAACATTTGCACATTTTACAATTGATAATGAACAAGAATTTAGCATTGGCTTTACAAGTCCAGAATTACCTAAATTTCATCAACACTTAATTGATAATCAAGTTAAGGTCGAGGATATAAAAGAAGATAATGGTCATGCCTTTTTCCACTTTTATGACCCAAATGGTAATAAACTTCAAGTACACTGGTAAGATTACAATAAATTACCTTATTTCATTAACGGGTCCTTTAACGGAATAAAAACGGGAACGTCCAAATCAGACGTTCCCATATTTTTTGCCTGAAAAACAACAATACTATTTAACAAAGCCTTTCTTGTTAAACAAACGGGGCATTTAGTTGAAAAAGGATTACTTCAACTAATATAGAATTTTTAACCTCAGAATTATACTTTGGGGAAAATAAATGACAATTCGAATGGACGTATAAATTTGTAATGCATGGGGAAATTTTCTCACCTGCATTATTAGACAAGAAAACAGGTTGGATACTATCTTGAAAAGATTTTGAGTGTGCAATTTTTTGTCCACCGAAAAGTTTGTCTAGTAGTGATGACGGAGAAGCAGGTTTGAAGTGGATAGTGAAAAAAGTTGGTGCGGGTATAAGTACCATAATACAATGTGGTGCAGAAGACAATTATTTAGACATTGCCGTATATTTCGAAGGACAATGCAACGTGGCTTTTGAACCAATTTCAGAACTGAAGGTCCCCTTTATAATAAGTTGTTATGAAAATAATGAAGATGAAGTATTAAAATAAAGAGGCTGTTTAGTAAAAGAGGAATCTAAGGATAGGAGTTGAAATACTCATATAATTGAAATCAAGGGAGTGAATAAATGGGTTAGCTATGAAAAAACTAGTGATACTTTTGGTAATTCTATTTGTAATTATTATCCTTGGTGACCTCGTTAATAAAATCGGTGCAAATGAAAAAATGACAGTAGAAGGATACATCCTAAATAAAGAAGGAGTATGGTATTTGATTACAGATGAAGATTTTGATGTTAAAACTGCTAAGGAACAATCAAATCAAGAATTCATCCGAAGCTATGGAGGAATTTATAAATTAGATAGTGTTCCATTTTCTTTTTCCCCGTATAAAGAAGGTCAAAAAATGAAGGTTTGGTTCGGTGAAGTATTGGAATCACATCCTGCCAAAATAAAGGTTCTTAAAGTCGAGAAGAAATAATAGGGAAAGTGGTTAAAGAATGATTTCTTGTTCAACTAAAGGGGCAGGTTAGTTAAGAAAGGATTTCTGGGAACAGGGCCGAATCATTTACATTATCCCTAAAAGGAATTGTTCTTCAGCTAACGGTGCGATTCTTCAATAATGGAGGATCGCTTTTTCTTATTCGACTAACGAGCGGGTTAGTGAAAAAAGGGATTGTTTTATAGAGAGAAGAATTATTAACCTTGACGGTTAAAAACTTCAATAATAAAAGGGGAATACTATGAATATCAGACCATATAAAGAGACAGATAAAGATTTTCTTGTAAGTCTTTCAACACGATTTGCTGAATCCAACCTAATGGGCTGGCGTGATCCTGAAAAAATGGAAGAGACACAATTAAAAATAGCTAAAGAATCACTAAACGATCCTGCCCCTGGTACAGAGATCTTTGTGGCAGAGGAAGAGACAGGTGAATTATTAGGTTTCATAGAAGTAAAGCCACATAAAGATTTTCTAAGTGGTATAGAACAAGGAAACATTGTAGCCATTGCAGTTTCATCTAAAGGTGAAGGCAAGGGGGTCGGTAAGAGACTTATGGAGAAGGCAGAAGAATGGGCTCATCAAAAAGGGTACCATCAAATCATCCTGAATGTCTTTGCCAAGAATGATCGTGCGGTAAATTTCTATAAGCATTTAAACTACGAAACGGAAGTTCTAAAAATGGTAAAAGAGATTTAATGCAATGTAGTGCCAAAGAATTTTACCTTCAGAAATCTGACCTTAATACCAGCTGCCAATCCGGGCAGCTTTTCTTTTTAAACTAACGGGGCAGGTTTGTGGAACAGGAAAGGGGGGCGTATTTGCGAGATGAAGAAGACGCTCTCTTCAAATGGACATAATTAAAATAGAGAAATGAGAGTTAATGATGATTAAATTAATTCAAGAAATCAAACACTGGATCGAGAACTCGGAGAAGAAGCTGATTATTGGAATTTCTGGCCATGGAGCTGCTGGAAAAACGACTTTTGCACATAAATTAATGGAAGAGTTAAAGTACGATGTAAACTATCTTAATACGGACCCATACATAGTGAGTTCATCAATTCGGAAATTCGCAGTAATTAACTATAAATATAAAGAAACAATACATCATTTTAAAATGACAGCATGCCATCCCGCGGCACATCATGTACCTTCCTTAGAAAGAGATGTACTGATGCTAAAGGAAAATATGAATTTACGTACGATTGATACACATTATTTAAAAAGTAAAATACTCTCTTCACAAAATAAATTAACCATTATAGAAGGTATGAGTGTTGCTTTTGCTAATCCTAAGCTATTTGATTTACTAATTTATTTTTATACTGATGGCGATACAGAACTTGAAAGACGATTGGGTCGAGATATAGAGGAAAGAGGAACAGACATTGATTATTTAAATCAATCTCACAATGAGCGACGTATTCAGTACGAAGTATTTATGCATCCATACAGTAAGCATTTCGACATTATTATTAAAAGTACCAAGGAAACAATTTTTGTCGAGAAAAATACATTTTATTAAAAGAGCGGTGCGTTGATATCCATAAGAAGGATTGGTGCATTTTATATTAAATCCCTTTTAAACTAAAGACCTGCGGTAATATGTCAACTCCAAAAGTTTAAAGATGTTTAGTTTTCAATTTACTTGTGACTAAAAAAGACCGTAAGGAACTACACCAGTAAATAAATGTAATTTACTGGAAATCAGGAAGGCTTGCGCTGACAAAGTATATTTGTCAGATCTTCACGCACCTTTCTTGCGCAAAGACTTGGCGTTTGCGAAGCAGCGCATCCACCAATCGCACGAGTTTTCTTGCTGTTAGGACGAGGGCACGTTTGTGTTGATGTTTTGGAACTTCAAGACATTTCTTTTGGTAAAACTCGCGATATTCGGGAATCTGTCTCCTAACCGAGTTGGCGGCTTCAACGAGGTAGTAGCGCAGATATTCGTTTCCTTGTCGCGAAAGAGAAGTGTCTTCAGCTGTAAAGCGGCCAGACTGGTGTTTCCGCCAGTATAGACCTGCATATTTGGCAATCTTGCTTTCATCTTCAAAACGTTCAATCTGGCCGATTTCGGCAATAATGCCTGCGGCATATACAGGTCCGATGCCCGGTATAGTCTCCAAGGTCTGGGAAAGGCCTGTCATTAGACGGGTAATGGCTTTGTCGATTTCCTTGATCTGTTTCTGAAAGGAACGGATCAGCTCAATGGAAGTACCTAAAAGGAGATCCATTGAGTCTTCTACCACTTTATCTAAGCGGTAGGAAGAGCGGACTGCCCGTTGGATGGAAGTAGCTACTTTATCGGGATCAGAGAAACGATTCTTCCCGTGTTCCTGAAGGAACGCAGCCAATTCATCTAAAGGCATCTGGGCCAGTTCTTCCAGGCTGTATCTTTCGAGGAAGAGGTCCATCATCGCATTTCCGAAGGCGGAAGAGTCCACCTCATGGGAAAAGTTGCTGCACTTGAAATTCAGATGTTGGAGAAAGTGCTGTTTCTCCTTTGTCATCATCTTAACCAAGTGATAACGTGAACGGGTCAACTGTTGGAGTGCGACATACTGGCTCTCCTTGACAATGGACATCTGGTTACGGCCGAATCGGACATAATCGGCAATCACGAATGCATCAATTTCATCCGTCTTATTCATATCCGAATAGCTTTTCTTGAAGTTGGCAATCTGTTTCGGATTAATGACGAACACTTGAGTGTCAAAGACCTTAAGGTCTTCATCATAATGAAGGAACATAGAAGGATGGAAGCTATAGACCGAAGTGGACTCCAAACCGATCTTAACGCTTTCAACTTTACGTCCTTTCGCAAGGCCGAGGATTCGTTCCTTCAAAACTGTGGCTCCTGGAAGGTCATTTGATACCGTGAAGGTATCCACTTTTGATCCTTCCTGATCAAGGATACAGCCTTTCATGTCAAACGAACTTACGTCTAAACCAACAAATAATCGCATGGGGGTTACCCTCCTTTCATTGTGGAATCATTGGGTATTTCCTTGGACGCCTCGAGATATCTCTAGTATGGACGCCGATCATCAACCTCGTGTATCAGAACTGCATCTGCATCGAAAGCCGCCTCAGGGCTGCTTGTCACCTGAGTTCGAGAGGCAGTGCGCTCAGCCTGCGAGTATGAAGTGCCGCACGTACACTGAGAAACAGTCTTTAGATGTAGTCAAGCTACAGGGGCAGGAAGAATTGTCCCAAATGATCCTAAGACCATTATCTAGAAATATCTCGAGACGTCCAAACAGACCACCTTATATTGATAGAAAAGATGAAAAAGAGAATGGTATTTAAGGAGTTAAACATAATATACGAGGGGCAGGTTTGTTGAAGAGTTATATCTTAATTACCGAGGAGAAAAAGAATGGAAAAGGAAATATCGATAGAAGGTTATAATTCAAATTGGGCAAAAGAATTTGAAGCGGAAAAAGTTAAATTAAAGGAGATTTTGAATGACAAAGTAATATCTATTGAACACATAGGAAGCACATCTATTAAGGGTTTAGGGGCTAAGCCAATTTTAGATATTGCAATCGGACTAAAGGATTTAAAGACAGTTATGGAATTTATTGAACCTTTAGAGAAACTTGGATATGAATTTGTATACCATAAAGAGTTTGCTGAAAGACGATTCTTTAGAAAGGGAGAATGGAGAGCAGGTACACATCATTTACATTTCTATGAGTTTGAAGGTGAACACTGAACAATCAAATATTGTTTAGAGATTATTTAAGAACTTATCCCAATGCATTAAAAGAATATCAACAGTTAAAAGTTAATCTAGCAGCTAAATATCGTTTTGACCGAATTTCTTATACCAAAGCAAAAGCACCATTTATCCAAAAAATAATAAATAAAGCCAAGGAAGAAAGAGATTAAACATAAAAGATCCTCAACTATCTGGAGCTTGGTGGAAAAGAGATTAGGTTGGGATGCCCTCTTATTCTTCTTGTACTAAAGGGGCAGTTTAATTGGAGAAGATAATATAAATATTAATGAAAGAGGATGTCTTAAAATGGTTACTCGGAATGTTATTGAAAATGATTATATTAAAGTAATAGATGTTATAAATGAGTGGTGGGGAGGTCGGGAAATGAAACATTTGTTGCCTCGATTATTCTTCGAACATTTCCAATCGACGTGTTTTATAGTTGAAGATGAAGACAAAAGTTTGTCGGCTTTCCTTATTGGATTTGTCTCTCAAACTCATCCTAACGAAGCTTATATACATTTTGTTGGTATTAATCCTGAACTTAGAAATAAAGGATTAGCAAGAGAATTATATAATTTATTCTTTTTAAAAGTTCGTAATTTAGGGTGCGATACAGTTAAATGTATCACTTCTCCAGTTAACGAAGGTTCGGTTGCATATCACAAGTCAATGGGTTTTCTCTTACTTTAGGAACGGATTATGCTGGAAAAGGACAAGACCGTATTTTATTCTCTAAGTACATAGGTTAACATTTTTATCATTTTAAAGTCGATGTGTTTTAGCTAACGGGTGAAAGAGTTGAAGATCCAGCTAGGATTAGCAGCTCTTTATCAGTCAGTTTTTCTTATTCCATAAAAGGGGCAGTTTAGTGCAAGAAGAATAAAAGTAAAATGTTATAATGAATTTATTATTTTTTTAAAGGGGCAGCATAGGAATAAAAATCTTATGTCTTATTCTATTATCTTCTTAGGATTATGTATTCTTGTAGGTTCTTGGTTTATTTTACAATCTATACAATCCAATCAATTTAAAACATCACAGAAAGAACAATTTCGGTATGAATTAATTTCCCCAAATGATAGTAACATCATTATTTTTGATAAACAAAGTGGAGACTATTTTTCGAAATAGAACCTAATGAGGGACCGACCGAATGGCAAAAACAAAAATCACCAATATCTACTACACCAAAGTTAATCTGAGATTTTATTGAGCTATGGAATGCCCTATGTACAAGGACTGCTGCCGAACTAGGCGGCTATTTTTTTGTTGAACTACAGGGGCAGGTTAGTGAAATAAGGTAGGACATTGGAATAAGACTTGAGAATATATATTTTTAAAAAGAAATATAGGGGTGATTACAATACAAAAATGCGATACTTGCAACAATCCATTTAAGTGGATTAAAATTTTTAGAGCTAATTGGTTTTACAGCACAATAAACTGCGACAGATGCGGCACAGAATATAAGATAGCATTTCCTTCTAGGTTTATTTGCGTCTCTTTTACAATAATACCAATGTGGATATATGGTTTGTTTGCATCTCCTTTCAGTAATGTTTTTACTACAATTGTTATATGTATCGCCACTGCGATTATTGGTTCTTTGTTCTCGCCTTTTTTAGTAAAATATAAGAAAGTTGCGAAGGGTTCACCGTAAGCTAAAGGGTACTTTTGTCAAAATTAACTGCTAATCGAGCAGTTTTTTTTCTTTATAAACTAACAGGGCATTTAGTTGAATAAGGACAACCCAATAATCCTTATTGTGATATCCATTCCCTCTCTAGACATGCTTAGAATATGGATAAAATTTAATATATTGTTTATGAGCCTGATTAGCTATAATAGCGGAGGGACGTGACAGCAAGGCAAACAAATATCAAAATAATATGAAAAAATGAGGAGTATATATGGTTGACGTTTTATGGACAATTTATTTGGGGTTGCTAGCGACAGCATCTCTCACTTTTTTAATAAGAGGACAATATAAGACAAAGCTTTCCAAAATAGATTTCGTCGTATCCATCATAACTTGGATTGGTCTTTTCGGATACGTAACGGAAACAGCTATCCTGAGTCCTACTGTCTGGAAGTTTGTATCCGTGGCAGCCTTTGTTTGGGATTTATCGTTCACGATGCTTCTAAAAGGTTATGAAGGGGAAGAACTCCTGGAGGAAATGCCGGTTGTGGTGAGGAGAATCTGGATGTTAGTTACATTTATTGTCATGGTCGGACCTCTGTACTACGGGTTGTTCAAATATGCTTTCGCGTGATGTCGAGTATTGGAAGAGGATACCGAGCAGATAAAAACCTCTCAGGGATTCTCTTATTGAAAATAGGTGCGTTGATCCATGAGGGATTAACGTCTTTTTTGTAGTTATTGAATAATACGGTGCAGTATAATTCAATAAATGAAAAAATAGCATGAGTGATTAACGTAATGGTAGGAAGTGATGTAAATGTCGGTATTCATTCAATATAGTCATAAAAGTATAATTAACTCAACTAAGTATAGAGAGAAAGATATCGCAGTTTTGAGTATTGGAGTTATGTTAAGAGATTTTGAAGGGTTTACTTATAACTTTATAAAAGGTACTTTCAAGTTTCCTTTATTCTTTGTTTTACCAACGGTGTTTATTGATGATGAAGAAACAGGAAAGATGGAACAGCTTCAAATCGAATATCATATTTATAAAAAAAGTAAGTGGGTGATTCTTAAAGTAGATTCTAATGCTCAATTAAAACTAATAACCGAATATTGTGAGTGGTTTGCTTGTAATGGTTTTGGTTCGTTTATGTTCCAAGGTGAAAACATCCTTTATGATGACTTATATCCAGATGTGCATTGGGATCATCCAACTGAGTTCCCTAATCTTTATTGGGATAAGGTAGCAGCGTTAATTGAAATACGTGAAGTTGGATACACCGTAATTACAAACGATAATAAAATCAATAGCACAATAAAATTGTTAAATCATATTCCTAAAGAGTACGAAATTGATTTAGAGAATTGTGATATTTGATTTCAAGGTGCTTCAACCGAGAGCGGGGGCATTGACATAGGAACGATTAATGCCTTTCTATCTTGAATTTTCTCATTGTAGAAACGGGGCAGGTTAGCTAAGACAATATTAAATCAAAAGGAAGTTCCGAATGGGGGAATTGTGATGAAAATAAATATTTGGAACCGAATAAGGCAAATGATTGCTAGTAGGGTGTATTACAGGCATCCCCTAATTTGGGAGACAGAAACAGATGGGTTTATATATGGTGAAATAACTGATCACTTTGATTTTGATGAAGTAGTAGGCTGTACGTTTGATGGCTTTGTTCAAGCACCTAATGGTAGCAGGGCAGGTATTATATGGGAATTGGCTGAAAAGCCATATATATCTACGTGTATTGAACCTGACAACGAGAGATGGGGAGTATACAATGTGGGGTTCGTTAGACCAATAAAAACAGTAGATGACTTAGTATACAATTTTAAAACAATATATCCATTGATAAAAGAAGTATATAACAATGCCAGAAAGTAACTACTTGATCTAAAGGGTGTAAGAGCTTAAGGACTGGCTGCTGTTTGCCAGTCTTTTTCTTTATTGAACAAAAGGGGCAGGTTAGTTAAAGAAGAAATGTTTGAGTATTTCCCTAAGTGTTGAAATAATGACATTAATCAAAAGGAGTGTGAATTATGGAAAATTCATTAATTATGAAGACAGATACATCCTTTGCTTTGAACTTTTTGATATACCTACAAAATATTTTTCTCAATCAAAATCGAAATCAAGAGGATTTAAAATTCCCTTATTTATCAACAAAAATGATGTTTAAAGAAGACTTTGAATTAAAATATAAAGAACTGTGGAATGAGGTTTCACAAAGAATTTCTGATGATAATAAAATTGATGTAAAAATATTTTATGAAGAAAAGGATTTATTTTATCAAAGGTTATTTGTAATTGATGCAGATACTTTAATGGATTTTAATGAGACTTATAAAACATTCGAAGTGTGGTGGAACAGCTTTGCAGGTCGTTTTTCAATAGAAAGATCTATTGATGAAATGGGGCAAAAGCTATATTGGGATTTGGCAAACTTGCTAGTTCAAAAAAGAATAAAACCACAAAAGGAATTGAATATTAGTTTAATTTATGATGAATGTTTACTAGCCGATGCTCAAGTCTCTTCATATTTTGCTGTTCTGCCGACAAGAGATTTTTTTGCTAAATACAAAGAGTTAGTTTCAAAATTAGAGGTATGTATTTATTAGGCTAACAGATGCAAGAAGTTAATGGATCGCTGGAGCGATCTTTTTTCTTGTTTAACAAACGCCGGCAGGTTAGTTGAAGAAGGATTAGTAAAAATTGAAGGTGAATAGTACTGCGAATAAAAGATCCTCAGATGGATTTGCTTTTTTTATCAACATATATTATAATACCTAAATCTATTTACTTGTATTAAGAAAGGAGGCAAAAAGTCATGGGAACTGTTTTCAGTAGAATTGCAACAGAAGTAAAGTCATATTTACATCTAGGAGATTTAAGTTCAATGGGACCAGTCTGTCCTTTTTTAAGCAAACTTCATATAGAGACCAGCTACCGGAAGCTTTTTGTCTTTTTATTTTAGAATGTGTAGAAAACCCTTGAATTGGTTGGCATTTTGATTTAAATACTAAGCAAAAACTAGACGCAGATTTTATATGGCGTCTTTTTGCATTTTACAGGTGAAGAATTGAGATGAATTTGTGTATACAGCCTCTTTGTTGGATGAAATTTATGAAAAAGTGAGGTTCACTTAAGGGACTACCAAATACCGAAAAAACCATAATTCGTGTAATCCCAATAAAAAAGTTTCAGAAAGGGTGAGACATTTGTTTAAAAAACTTAGGCAATATAGGAACGTTTCAGTGTTCCAACCGCTTCTAATTTAGAAAAATAATTAGAAGCGAGGAATAATAATATGAAAAAACAAAAATTCTTTAATAAATCATTTCTATTTTTATTTATAAGTAACTTTTTAGTATTTATAGGGTTTGAAATGTTGATCCCTATTTTACCAGCCTATTTGTTAAGCATGAATGCATCTTCCATTCAGGTAGGTCTTATGACAACATTATTTACACTAGGTGCTGTTCTAATCAGACCTTTTATAGGGTACTATTTAATTGATAACCAACGGAAAAGCCTTGCCATTATTGCAAGTGCAGCTTTAATGTTTATTACAATGCTGTATCCTTTTCTAAATATTATTTGGCTTTTACTCTTGTTACGCCTTTTCCATGGCGCAGCGTGGGGAGTATCAACTACAGCCAATAGTACAATTGTAGTTGATTTAATTCCTAAGACACGGTTAGGAGAAGGTATAGGGTATTTTTCTATTTCAACAACGGTCGGAGCTATCATTGCGCCGAGTATAGGTATCCTTATATATGACGCTTTTTCCTTCAATATTTTAATCTGGTCATCAGTAGCACTCAGTCTATTGGCAGTAATTGCGCTTCAATTTGTATATTCACCTACTCCTGTTAAACATGAGAAGCAACTATTTCAATTTTTTGAAGCGATTTTTGAAAAAGACGCATGGTTCCCAGCATTACTGACCGTTATCACAACACTTGGTTTTGGAGCGATTATTACTTTTTTAGTTCTTTTTGGAAAACAAAAGGGATTGGATCATATTTTTCTATTCTTCCTTATAAATGCGACTGTCTCAACTTTACTACGTCCGTTTACTGGAAAATGGTATGATAAAAAAGGACCTTGGTCTATCATCGTTGTGTCAGCATTGCTAGGATTTTTGTCACTTGTAGTGCTGTCTTATACGACAAATAATCTTTCCCTTATTATTGCAGCGATTTTATTTGGTGCAGGATATGGAACTGTTATGCCATGTTTACAAACATGGACGGTTCAAAAGGTAAGTCAAGAAAAAAGTGGCGCAGCCAATGCGACCTTTCTTTCCAGTTTTGACGTTGGTGTTGGAGTTAGCGCATTTGTATTAGGGATTCTAGCTGAATGGATTAGTTTAGAGATAATCTTCCGGGTTGTTAGTCTAAATTTTATTTTTGTTGCTGTTTTAGTCTATAAGGATTTTTTGAATGAAAAGAAAAGGTATAAAAAATCGATATAAAAACAAATCCACTTCTATGTTAATAGAGGTGGACTTTTTTTTGATATTTGATTTACATACAAAATTTTCAAAATGTTGGCGGTGTCCATTAAGGAATAAGGATTTTTAGTCGTAGTATGTGAACTATCGTACTTCAAGTAACGGGTGCGTTCGTATTATAGAGTTAACCAGTTTTTACTGGTTGCTCTTTTTTTTATAGGACCTATTATTTCAGTAGCCAGGGTAGAACGTACGGGTGCGTGGGAGTTAGATCTCGTCAACTAAACTGTTCGCCCCCTACTTGTAGAATGATGTTTGAGGCTGGTTGGGACAAATGATCTCGTATAACAAGCGAAGCTATGGAACTACAGGAAGGTATAGGGGTTACTGGTGAGTAAAACTAAGGGAGAGATATTAATGAATCCAGTCATTGGCCTAGATGTAGCCAAAGGAGAAAGTGAGGTTCAAGCCTTTTTAGATAAAGACAAGCCGTTCGGGAAAAGTTTCAGTGTAAAGCATACCAAGGAGGATTTAGATTCGCTTATTTCTTTTTTGAGAGAGATAGAGGGACATACTGGGGCTAGGCCAGCAGTTATTCTTGAATCTACAGGACATTACCATACACCGATTATTCAATGTCTTGAGGGAAGTCAGTATCTATACATCTTGGTAAATCCCATCATTTCTTATCAAGCTAAGAAAACAAGCCTTAGAAAGGTAAAGACTGATGCAGTTGATGCATATCACCTTTGTGTTCTTTACTACAAGGAAGAATTTGAGCCATATAAGAAAAGAGGACTGAGACTTCTAAACCTGAGAACATTGTCAAGGCAATACGAAACCGTTACGAACCTTTACATCCAGGCAAAACTTCAGTTTCATACTCTTCTTGATCAGATATTTCCTGAATACAGGGGAGTCTTCGGGGATTTATTTTCGAAAGTTTCTCTTAAAATATTAAAGGAGTTTCCAACATCCGAAGATGTACTGATGGCAGGAGAAGCAAAGATTTTGGCACGAATTAAGGAAATGCGTATTAAACGATCCCCAAGTTGGATGAGGGAGAAGGCACACAAATTAATGGCTTCAGCTAAGCGGAATCCATTCCAACAAGGTGTTTATGAAAGCCAGTTGTTCAGTTTGGATATGTATATCAATATGCTTCTTCAATACCAAGAACACCTATCAAGCTTGGAGAGGCAGATAGATGTCCTGGCAGAAGAAATTGAAGAATGTAAGATAATCCAATCAATTCCCGGTATAGGAGAAAAAATCGCGGCAACGATTATTTCTGAAATCGGGGAAATTGACCGGTTTAATCACCCTAAAAAACTTGTGGCTTACGCAGGAATTGATCCAAGTGTCCATTCATCAGGTAAGTTCACCGCTACGATAAATCATATTACCAAACGAGGTTCAAGCCGATTACGGCACGCTTTATATATGGCCGTATTATGCGGTATAAGAAGCTCGAGGAACAAGAAGCTAAAAGAGTATTATGATCGGAAACGAAATGAAGGAAAGCCTTCAAAAGTAGCGATGATAGCTTGTGTAAACAAGCTTTTACACTGGATTTATGCAATCCTAAAAAGGAATGAGCAGTTCCTAGATATGGCTTAATCAACAAGAAAAAGCAGCTAATGAAAAACCTTCCAAAAGGTATTTGGAGGGTTATTTGGCGTGCCTTCCAAAGTATAACACGGAAGAGAAAAATTTTTAATAAGAAGTTCTTGACTCCTATTAGCTGGTTTAATTCAAGAAGGACAAACACATTTTATAATGAATTTATTAAAAGATGTAGCAGTTCGTGGAAGAGGTAATTAAAGACCGCATCGGTAAGAACAATTTGAGTATAAAGGATCTGGCACTTTTTTATCACTAATAAAGTACTCCATTAAAAAATCTCAGACTGGCAAATAGTCTGAGATTTTTAGTAATGGCTTCTTGCAGCATTGAATCCATTATGGGTTGCTTTTAATTACTTTGCGGACCGTGAGTCAAGGAAACTGTCTCCTTGGTTTTTCGTCTTCTATATACGCTTAGAATCAGTCCAGCGGATATCATCTCCAGCAATAAATGTGAACCTCCATAACTCATGAATGGTACGGGTACACCACTCAGTGGAGATAAACCGAGATTCATCAGTAGGCTTAGTATAAACTGAGCTGAAAAGACTGCTGCCAATCCTGTAATTAGCAATTTTCCATAAGGGGGATTCACACTTTTGGCGGTAATCGATATTCTACAAATAAAAAATATAACCAGAGCTAAAGCCATGATTGCGGCTAGCCACCCAAACGAATAGATGATGTACGCCAAGATAAAATCTGTATGGACCTCAGAAATGAAACTTGGGGTCACCTGAAGGGCACTTCCTATAAAATAAGCCTCACCTATTTTAAGATCTGCATAGGAGTTTACCATGGAGTATCTCTGAGAAAGAGACAGCAGATTCCAGATGGGCCATATAGAAGCAACAACTGCGAATGTTATAGTTTGTTTAAGGCTGGACCTTGACGTATGCATGATTACAGCGCATACAATGATGCTAATAATAGTAGCTGCGAAGGCTCCTGTAGTCGCCATTAGTAAAATTGGTATTGACATAATACCTAATCCAAACCAAGACTTTCGATTATCATTCCAATCCCAGGAATGAAACATTCCAGCAAAGGCAATGACCAAAAGGAATGGAGTGATTTCGGTGAAATTAATAGTGGCAAAGCCTACATTTAAAAATGGCACATCATCGACTCTAACACCAATGAGAACGGTCAATAAAAGTATGAGGATTGTTGCCGCATAGAAGTGCTTGGAGTATTTCATCAATCTTCTGTAATCAAACATAAATAGGCTTAGCATGAGCACGACACCCAACGAGTAGAAGCTAAGACTTTTATTGAAAACTTTCAGTTCTTGAAGCTCTGTAAAAGCCGAATGGAATTGCAAATAATACATAACCAGTAGCCCAAATAGAGAAGCTGTCAGCACTGGCAACAAGGTTTTCACATCCATAGGGGCTTTGTGTGTTTTGTTAAGCTGCTTTCCCAAAACTACTGCATCTCCCATACGTGCCAATGCTTGATCTATAGCCTCTTCTTCTGAAAGTCCTGTACTCATGGCCTCCTCTTTGAGCGTATGAAGGTGATCGTTAATTTCCAGTTTTATATGGGCATGTACATCCTTATTTTTTATCCGTTTACACAAATCTCTAATATACATTTCAAACTTATTATCTAATCCCATACGATTTTCTCCCCACTTAAAACTTCGTCAACAGCATTCTTGAAAACGGACCATTCTTCTTTTTTTTCTTGAATAAATTCTTTGCCCTGGTTATTAATCTTGTAATATTTCCTCTTTCTCTTTCCGTTCCCTTCGCCCCAGTAAGATACAATTAATTCTTTTTCCTCAAGGCTGTGAAGGATGGGATAGATTGTGCCTTCCTTAAAACTAAAAATTCCATTAGACTTCGATTCCAGTTCTTTGATAATTTCATAGCCGTACATTGGTTTAGAATTAAGCAAACTCAAAATAAGAGTAGTGGTACTACCCTTTAGCAATTCTTTGCTTATCTTCATAAACAGTCCACCTTCCAAATGCATAGTAAATCTATGCATAGTTTTTATATGTATAATTTATGATATAAATTAATTCCTGTCAATATATCTATAAAGAAAAACGGCTTGATTTATATAACAAAGATTCTTTAAGTAATTGTTGGAGCACATTCTTTTCATATTACAAGTTACTTTTAATAGTCGAATGTGGTCTCAGTAAAGAAAGGTATAACAAACAATAGATATGCTTTTTATGATTATGAAGTAAACATTGCTTATTCAACAATAGGGTGCATTACTTTAAGATCCAGCTGCCGTACCAGGCAGCTTTTTCTTATTAAACAAAAG